>NZ_CP099965.1:0-4892265 GCF_024137905.1 Halomonas sp. DN3
GCAAGTTGTTCCAGCACAACTCCGAATGGCGTACAAGGGTTTTCCACAGCTAGGTTTCGGTGCCGTTCTCGTGTGGATAACTCGTGGTGACAAGGCTACAATGTGCGGTCGTTCTTCAACCAAGGTAGCTCGCGTGTCGCTCGCTCTCTGGCAACAGTGTCTACAAACCCTTCAGGATGAACTGAGCTCGCAGCAGTTCAACACCTGGATTCGCCCTCTGCAGGCGGAAGAAGGGGAGTCCAATCAGCTCAGGCTGCTGGCACCCAACCGCTTCGTGCGCGATTGGGTCAGTGACAAGTACGCCAAGCGTATCAGTGAACTGATGCGGGAGTTGGCGCCGGCCAAGCCGCCCAAGGTGATGCTGACCGTGGGCAGTCGTCGTGCTGCGCCGGCCCCACCCCAGACTCGCGAACTCGGCGATCCTGTCTCCGCCGCTCCGGCCCGCTCGGCGGCCGTGCACACCAGCTCCCGCGGCGATGTGGGGGATGAGCGCGAGGTCGACCGCCTGCGCGACGAAGGCGGTGAGGCGCCGGTCACGCGTCCACCCGGTGGTGAGCGTCAGGTTCAGGTCGAGGGCAGTCTCAAGCACTCCAGTGGCCTGAATCCCAACTTCACCTTCGAGACGTTTGTCGAGGGCAAGTCCAACCAGCTTGCCAGGGCGGCATCCCGCCAGGTGTCGGAGAACCCAGGGGGAGCCTACAACCCGCTGTTTCTGTATGGTGGCGTCGGCCTCGGTAAGACCCACCTGATGCATGCGGTGGGCAATGCCCTGGCGGGGCGTCGCGAGAACGCTCGGGTGGTGTATCTTCACTCGGAGCGCTTCGTCGCCGATATGGTCAAGGCCCTTCAGCTCAACGCCATCAATGACTTCAAGCGCTTCTATCGCAGCGTCGACGCGCTGTTGATCGATGACATCCAGTTCTTCGCCGGCAAGGAGCGCTCCCAGGAGGAGTTCTTCCACACCTTCAATGCCTTGCTTGAGGGTGGCCAGCAGATGATCCTGACCTCGGATCGCTACCCGAAGGAAATCAGCGGCGTCGAGGAGCGCCTCAAGTCCCGTTTTGGCTGGGGGCTGACGGTGGCGATAGAGCCGCCTGAGCTCGAGACTCGGGTGGCGATCCTGATGAAGAAGGCCGACCAGGCCAAGGTGGATCTACCCCATGATGCGGCTTTCTTCATCGCCCAGAAGATTCGCTCCAACGTGCGTGAACTGGAAGGGGCGCTGAAGAAGGTCATCGCCGATTCCCACTTCATGGGCAAGTCGATCACCCAGGACTTCATCCGCGAATCGCTCAAGGATCTGCTCGCTCTGCAGGACAAGCAGGTAGGCGTGGACAACATCCAGCGTACCGTGGCGGAGTACTACAAGATCAAGCTGGCGGACCTGCTGTCCAAGCGGCGTTCACGCTCCGTGGCGCGCCCGCGACAGGTCGCCATGGCCCTGGCCAAGGAACTGACCAATCACAGTCTTCCGGAAATCGGCGACGCCTTCGGCGGCCGAGACCACACCACCGTGCTACATGCCTGTCGCAAGGTGCAGGCGCTGCAGGAAGAAAGCGCCGATATTCGTGAAGACTACAAGAATCTGTTGCGGCTTTTGACCAGTTAACGTCTCTACGTCATCAACCGCGTGACCGTCTCACTCTCCCGGACAAGAAGTGGAGCCGACATGAAATTTTCCATCTCCCGCGAAGCGCTGCTGCGCCCGCTGACGCTGGTGGCCGGTGTGGTCGAGCGCCGTCAGACGTTACCGGTGCTCTCCAACGTGCTGATCCAGGTCGAACAGGACGAGGTCGCCTTGACCGGCACCGACCTGGAAGTCGAACTGGTCGGCCGCACCGTGGCCAGCCAGGTGGATGAGCCTGGCGCCATCACGGTGCCCGCGCGCAAGCTGATGGACATCTGCAAGTCCTTGCCAGACCAGTCCGAGCTGGAGCTGTCCATCGAGGACGGGCGGGCCGTGCTGCGCAGTGGCCGTTCACGCTTTACCCTGTCCACGCTTCCGGTCGCCGAGTTTCCGAATATTGAAGATGGTCAGAGCAGTGTCGAACTGGCGTTGCCGCGGGGGACCCTCAAGCAGCTGATCGACGCCACCTCCTTCGCCATGGCCCAGCAGGACGTTCGCTACTATCTGAATGGCCTGCTGCTGGAGTTCGCCCCGAACCTGGTCCGCACCGTGGCTACCGACGGCCACCGCCTGGCGGTCAGCTGTCGCCCCGTGGAGATCAACATTGAGTCGGCCCAGAAGCTGATCGTTCCGCGCAAGGGTGTACTCGAACTGGTACGGCTGCTCGACGATTCCGAAGAGCCTGTCAGCCTGACCCTGGGCTCTACCCATATCCGTGCTCACACCGGGGACTTCACCTTCACCTCCAAGCTGGTGGACGGCAAGTTCCCGGACTACGAGCGGGTCGTGCCCAAGGGCGGCGACAAGGTCTTCATCGCCGAACGTTCGGAGTTGCGTCAGGTGCTGTCGCGTACCGCCATCCTCTCCAACGAGAAGTACCGTGGGGTGCGGCTGAATCTGGAAGAGGGCAACCTGAGGGTGATGGCCAACAACCCGGAGCAGGAAGAGGCCGAGGAAAACATCGCCATCGAATACAGCGGGCCGGCCATGGAGATCGGCTTCAACGTCGGCTATCTGATCGATGTGCTCAACGCCGTGGGTGAGGATCGCGTGCAGATGACGCTGGGCGATCCCAACAGTAGCGCGCTGATGGAAGAACCCGGTGGCGGCGATGCCCTCTATGTCGTGATGCCGATGCGCCTGTGACGGTATTCATTGCCAGCAAGGCCTTCCCATGGCGCTAGACCGCTTGATGTTTCAAGGCCTGCGAAACTTGCAGGCCTTTGATATTTCACCATCTTCCGGGATCAACCTGATCACTGGAAGCAACGGCAGCGGCAAGACCAGCCTGCTCGAAGGTATCCACCTGCTGGGCATGGGGCGGTCCTTTCGGGCGCGTCGGCTGTCCCAGGTACTCCACCACGATGCTGACGCCCTTGTCCTGCATGGCCGCCTTGCCGGTGATCCCCCTGTATCGATCGGCTTGCGCCGCCTGCGTCAGGAGCGCGAATTGACGCTGCGCATTGGCGGTGAGCGACTCGACAGGGTGTCTCGTCTGGTGGAGACCCTGCCCCTGCAGTTGATCAACCCCGACGCATTCCGCCTGCTGGAGGGATCTCCCGCCGGCAGGAGGGAGTTCCTGGATTGGGGAGTGTTTCACGTGAAACATGACTTCCTGCAGGCCTGGCAGCGTTTCCGTCGCGCCCTGAAACATCGGAATGCCCTGCTCAGGCATGGTAGAATGGAGCCTCAATCCCTGTCAGTGTGGGAGCATGAGCTGGCGCTTTCGGGCGAGCGCATGGACATCCTGCGCAGGGAATGGATCGATACCTTTATCCCGGTATTCGAGGAAACGCTGGAAGGGCTGATTTCACTGCCATCGCTGACGCTGCGCTATAGCCGTGGCTGGGATCGACAGCGAGATCTGGCCGAGGTGCTCGAGCAGGGACGCGACACCGATCGTCAGATGGGCTTTACCCAGCAGGGGCCCCAGCGAGCGGATCTGGCGATTCGCCTCGGCAGACGACCAGCGGTCGAAGTGCTTTCACGAGGACAACAGAAACTCGTCGTGAGCGCACTGAAGCTTGCCCAGGGACGGTTACTCGAGAAGATGACAGGCAGGACCTGTCTCTACTTGATCGACGATCTGCCCGCCGAACTGGACCAGAACCACCGAAGGATCTTTTGCCAGTGGCTGGAGCGGATGCGCTGCCAGGCCTTCATCACCAGCGTGGATCACGAGGTACTGGCCGACCTGTGGCAACCCGATACGCCGATGGCAATGTTTCACGTGAAACAAGACGCTGACGGCTTCGGCCAGCTGCAGGCCATAGACAGACAGACTTCACGACGGAGTGGTCAATGAGCGAACATGCTTACGACTCATCGAGCATCAAGGTACTGAAAGGCCTGGATGCCGTACGCAAGCGGCCCGGGATGTACATCGGCGATACCGATGATGGTACCGGCCTGCATCACATGGTGTTCGAGCTGGTGGACAACTCCATCGACGAAGCGCTGGCCGGCCACTGTAGCGAGATCAGGGTGATCATCCATCCGGATGAGTCGATCACCGTCAGTGACAATGGCCGTGGCATTCCTACCGATATTCATGAAGAGGAAGGCGTATCGGCGGCCGAAGTGATCATGACGGTGTTGCACGCGGGCGGTAAGTTCGATGACAACTCCTACAAGGTATCTGGCGGCCTGCACGGCGTCGGTGTCTCGGTGGTCAATGCGCTGTCTGAAGAGCTCAAGCTGACCATCTGGCGTGCCGGCAAGGTCCACGAGCAGATCTATCGTCACGGTGTTCCCGAGTCGCCGCTGGCTGTGGTGGGGCAGACCGAGCAGACCGGTTCGCGGGTGCACTTCCGTCCGTCTCCCGAGACCTTCGCCAATATCGAGTTTCACTACGATATTCTGGCCAAGCGTCTGCGTGAGCTGTCGTTTCTGAATTCTGGTGTGGCTATCCGCCTGCTGGACGAGCGTAGCGGCAAGGAAGAGCTGTTTCACTATGAAGGTGGCCTGAAGGCCTTCGTCGACCACCTCAACACCAACAAGACCGTTCTCAACCCCGTCTTCCACTTCAATGTGGAGCGGGAAGATGGCGTGGCGGTCGAGGTGGCGATGCAGTGGAACGATACCTTCGCCGAGAACATCTTCTGCTACACCAACAACATCCCTCAGCGGGATGGCGGTACCCACCTGGCCGGTTTCCGCGCTTCACTGACTCGTACGCTCAATCACTATATTGAAGCGGAAGGGTTGCTGAAGAAAACCAAGGTAAATACCTCCGGTGACGATGCCCGTGAGGGCCTGACCGCGATCATCTCGGTCAAGGTGCCGGACCCGAAGTTTTCCTCCCAGACCAAGGACAAGCTGGTCTCTTCCGAGGTAAAAACCGCGGTAGAACAGGAGCTTGGGCGGTCTTTCTCGGAGTATCTGGTAGAGAAGCCCAACGAAGCCAAGGCCATCGTCAACAAGATGCTGGACGCTGCCAGGGCCCGCGAGGCGGCGCGCAAGGCGCGTGATATGACCCGCCGCAAAGGCGCCCTGGACATCGCAGGGCTGCCCGGCAAACTGGCCGACTGTCAGGAAAAGGACCCCGGTCTGTCCGAACTCTACCTGGTCGAGGGTGACTCGGCCGGGGGTAGTGCGAAGCAGGGGCGTGATCGGCGTACCCAGGCTATCCTGCCGCTCAAAGGCAAGATCCTCAACGTCGAGAAGGCACGCTTCGACAAGATGCTGTCGTCTGCGGAAGTCGGGACGCTCATCACTGCCCTGGGCTGTGGCATTGGCCGTGAGGAGTTCAATCCGGACAAGCTGCGCTATCACTCGATCATCATAATGACCGATGCGGACGTGGACGGTTCGCATATTCGGACCCTGCTGCTGACGTTCTTCTTCCGTCAGATGGCGGAGTTGATCGAACGCGGGCATGTGTTTATCGCCCAGCCGCCGCTGTACAAGATCAAGCGTGGCAAGCAGGAGCTCTACCTCAAGGACGAGCAGGCGATGATCGACTACCTGACCACCACCGCCCTGGACGGGGCGCGGTTGTGCGTCAGTGAAGATGCGCCTGGAATCAGCGGGGCTCAGCTCGAGACTCTGGTGAACCAGTACCGTGATGTGATGAAGCGCATCGATCGTCTGTCGCGGGTCTATCCCAGCGAGGTGCTGCGCAAGATCGTCCATGCGGCACATCTTGACGGCGAAAATAGCCTCCGTGATCGCGGCACCATGCAGAACTGGATCGAGTTCCTGCAGAAGGAAATGGACGATCTGGTGGCCTACGAGGGTGGACCGCGTTACACCTTCTCGTTGCAGGAAGACAATGAACGCGGGTTCTTCCTGCCGGCGGTAACCTTGATTGCCCATGGCGTGACCACCGACTACGTCTGGGGCCTGGACTTCTTCACCAGCGCCGACTATCGCGCCATCGCTGGCCTCGGTGAGACACTGGATGGGCTGCTGGAAGAGAGCGCCTATATCGCCCGTGGTGAGCGCAAGAAGCCGGTCAAGACCTTCTATGAGGCGCTGGATTGGCTGATGAACGAGGCACAGCGTGGTCTGTCGATCCAGCGCTACAAGGGCCTGGGCGAGATGAACCCGGAGCAGTTGTGGGAAACCACCATGGATCCCAATACGCGGCGTATGCTGCGGGTTTCCATCGAAGATGCCGTTGCCGCCGACATGATGTTCAACACCCTGATGGGTGATGAAGTCGAACCGCGTCGTGACTTTATCGAGCGCAACGCTCTGGTGGCCAATCTGGACATCTAGTGCAGCAGGAAGTCCCAGGCCCATGGCCTCGATGTTTCACGTGAAACATCACGCGACAAAACCCCGATCTTGAGGATCGGGGTTTTTTCTTTTTTATTATCAGTAGTTTGCCAGCGGCCGGATGGTTGGATGGCTGGGTGGCTGGTTTCTTGAAAGGCCCGCTATGAGAGGGCGGGGTGCACCAGGCTTCTATTGCCATCCGGCGAGGGTGTATCGCGAATGTGCAAAGACAGATCTGACAACACGCCATACGCTGGGGTAGTCCGATTCTGCTGGCGAACGCGGTGAGTGGGTGGTGAGTGGGCGCGGTGTGTCCGATGGAAGTCAGTGGACGTCGATGGACGTCAGTAGAGGAAAGACGAAGGCGCGGTGTCTCCATGGCGGTTGCACGGTGGGCAGGCGCTTGAGGACAGCGGCGCAGCCTGCACGTTTCACGTGAAACATCTGGCGATATAAGGTCCAGCTGCTCAAGCCAGGACTCACGCCTCTTTGATATCAAATGTCTGGTCGATATCAGCATTCGTGCCGAGTACGGGGAGTACCCGAGCTTCAGGCAGATACTCGGAGGAAGGTATCTGGCTTGCGTGCTGACATGTGAAGTGGTCGAAAAGGCGGCGTATCGATACTCCTGGCGTCATCTCAAAGAAGGGGATGGAAGGAGGGAATCAGAAAGGGAGGAATGGAGGTGTTGTTGGAAGGAGCTGTTGGTACGGGGGGGGAAGGGATGGTGGGAAGGGGGGGCAGACGAGAGCGTACGGCAAGCCATAATCGAGCTGCGTCCGTGGCCTCGCTCCTCCGCAACGTTTCACGTGAAACATCACGGCATCAGGCCTGAGATTCCAAGGCTGGGACCGTGTCTGGCTATCCGCATCTTGCGATCGGCGTCTTGCCATCTGTGTCTTGTTGCCTGGATCTTGTTACCCGCGGCTTGTTATCCGCCTCCTCTTATTTGGACCTGATGAGTCTCACGCTTCAGACTGGATGGCTTGGTTGTCGAAGTATATGGAACGTGCGGGAACCTGTCCGGAGGGGGCTCGATACATTGCACTCGCAGTCATCACAGAAAGACCGACAATTGAGCACCATGTCCTCTCCCGGCGGGTAAGTCGCAAGAGCTTTCCCGTGCTCTAACTTGTTGTTTGGACGTTGATATACGAAGAATGCGAGCCGCCATGTTTCACGTGAAACATGGCGGCTCGGCAGTTGTAGACAGATGAAAGGAGAGCCACGTCGTCGGCCAGGCCTGGAGCCTCGCCGAGGGCTGACGAGGGGGCGAGCCTGATGCAGGGTCGTTTCAGGTATCCAGGTTTCCTTGCAGCAGTTGATCGACAAAACCAGCGAGATCGTCATGGACCTCTGCCTCGCTGTCTGTCCGGCCAAGTTCTGGATGCTTGGCTAGTGTGCGCTCGCCCTTGCCGGTACGCACCAATGCAAGGCGGCAGCCCATGGCAGCGCCTGCCTCGAGATCCCGGTAGCTGTCGCCCACCATCCAGGCGCCTTCCAGGCTGTCGAGTGCAAGCGCAGCCTGAATCTGGCGGAGCAGACCGGGCAAGGGTTTGCGGCAATCACAGCGGTCCTCGCTAATGTGAGGGCAGTAGGCGATATGCTCGATCCGACCGCCCTCGGCCTCCACTAGGCTCAGCATCCTGGTGTGCATGGCCTCAAGCGTAGCCTCATCGTAGTAGCCGCGAGCGATGCCTGACTGGTTGGTGGCAACAGCGACGGTCCAGCCCTGTTGGGACAAACGGGCGATGGCGGTGATGGCGCTGGGGTAGGGAACCCACTCGGAGAGCGACTTGATATAGTTGTCGGAGTCCTGATTGATCACTCCGTCACGGTCGAGAATGACGAGTCGTGGGGCCATGGGTCTACCTGGTCTGTGCGATGGGTAAGGGTGGTTGCTGTCACGCAATCGGTCCAGTGTAGGGGCATGTTTCACGTGAAACAATCAGGTGCTGTCGAGGCCGTGTCCGTGGCCCTCGTTGCAGTTCTTGCCAACCCCGCCGCTGTTGCTGCCTGTCACACCCTTTGCCAGTGGAAGCTCGTGCTATTCCCGCCATGTCGAGGGCGTAACAAGGGGCTCATGCAAGGGTCTCATGCAAGCCCTTTCCAGCGACAACTATCCCAGGCTCCTCCGTATTCGGTAAGACACAGAGCGCTGCGACCCCAGCCCCCTTAGCTGTCGCTGGCAACACCCTAGGGCTTGTCTGAAAAGTGCCTGCGCTCGGTAATACGGCGTTAAAAATCGGATCAAAATGCTCATTTACACCCCGTAAACTGCGCTTTCTCACCGATTTTTGCCTTGTCTAACCTTCGCTCGTCGACTTTTCGGACAGCGCCTAGTCCAAAAGTGGTGGCGACGTAGTGTCGGTGTCCAAGCCTGTCGCGCCGGCTGTCGCCAGTGCTGTGGGTATCGAGTCCTTCAGGTGATCGAGCAATGCTCGTACCCGCATTGGCGGATCCCGTCCTGGAAGCAGCGCGTGGATGCTGATGTCTGGCAGCGACCAGTCCTCGAGCACGGGGAGCAACCTGCCGGCTTCCAGCGAGGCCCCGACGATGGAGCGGGAGGTATGAAGGATGCCGATACCTGCCTCTGCCGCGATCACCAGTGCGTGCCCATAGTTCGCTCTGTAGCTTCCGCTGACCGGCACGTTGTGAATCTCGTCGCCACGGCGAAGTGGCCAGCGCTGAATACCCTGGAACCGTGTGTAGTGAAGGCAGTTGTGGTGCAGCAGGTCCAGTGGGTGACGCGGTACACCCTGGCGTTGAAGATAGGCCTTCGACGCCACCAGCATGCGCTGATCTGCGGCCAAGGGATGGGCGACCAAGCGAGAGTTCTCGAGCACCCCGACTCGCACTGCCAGATCGTGCCCGGACGAGGCGATATCGACAAAGCGATCGTCGAAGTCAGCGTCAACTTCAATGTCTGGATGACGATCGAGAAATTCGGGGAGGAAGGGCGCAATATGGATTCGGCCGAAATTGACCGGTAGTGATAGGCGGATCAGTCCTCGCGGTCGGTCACTGATGTCCTGCAAGGTATCCGCCGCCTTGTCGAGTAACCGTAGAGCAGGGACGGCGCGTTCCAGGTAGGTGCGGCCCGCCAGGGTCAGTGAAACCTCACGGGTGGTCCGGTGCAACAGCTTCGTCCCGAGCCGAGACTCCAGCGCATCGAGGCGGCGACTGACCGCGCCGCTGGTGAGGTTGAGTTGCTCGCCGGCCGCACGCAGTGAGCCATATCTTGCCACTTCAACCAGGGCAAGCAGTCCAGCGACCAGTGTGTCGTGATGGGATGGCATGGTGCACTCTCGTCCAGAGGCAGGGGTTGGTCATTGCACGAGTCGCCATGGGGCCAGGGTCGATGCAGTCGGTTTCGCCCAAGTCTTCCTGCCGACCTCACGTAAACAGAGGCACGTGTGGCGACACGACGGGCGAACTCCTGGTGTGGATGACCACCTTTCAGAGACCATGACCTTGCTTAGGCGCGGTAAGGTCCAGGCGTCGGGTGGGTGTCGGGGCCTTATTGTTGAGTCTAGTGCAAGACAGTACTCCGTGAGCTTCGCTACTGCGCTGGTCTCGGACGGGCCAGGATAGGGGAAGACCAACGAGGAGGTTGTTCCCATGTTACTGGAAGCTCGTCTACGCCCATTGGTATCGCTACGTCACTTTCGTCAATTCCGCTCTGACAGGGTGGGGCCTGAAGGAATCCATGAATACCAGGTAGCACGTCGTGACCTGGCCAGCGAAGAAGTGCGTGTCAGGGTCGCTGCGGTGGGGCTGAACTACCGCGACAGGGCGCTGCAGGACGGCAGCTATCTGCCGCAGATGCCACGCCCCTTCGTGCCGCTGTCTGAAGGCTCTGGGGTGGTGCTGGAAACGGGAAGGGATGTCGTTGATCTCGAGGTGGGACAACCGGTGCTCGGCCACTACACCATCGATTGGATATCTGGTGCTTTCAAGGAGTCCTACCACGCCTCAAAGCTGGGCGGTCCTGGTGATGGCTGGTTGTCGGAGGAGGTCATCGTTCCGCGTCGTGCGCTGGTTGCCGTGCCATCTGGCTGGCGGCTCGATGAAGCCGCTGCATTGGCGATCTCCGGCGTCACGGCCTGGAAGTCGCTTGGCGACCTGGATGAGCTGAAGGGCCGTTACCTGCTGTTGGCGGGAACCGGCAACGTGTCGCTGCAGGCCCTGCAGATGGCGGCTGCGGCCGGTGCTCGGCCTATTGTGGTGACGTCGCGACCCGCTCTGGCAGCGCGGCTCAGGGATTTAGGCGCGGTAGCGGTGATCGGTCGGGAGGGCGGGGCGGCCGACGTGGTGTCCCAGGTGATGGCCATCACCGAGTCTGTGGGCGTAGGGCGTGCCATCGATGTGGTGGGCGGGCAGTTTCTGGTCGATGCCATTCTGCCGTCAATGGCTACCAATGGGCATATCGCCCTGGTGGGCTTTCTCGAGAGTGGCCGTGTCGAGGGTTATCTGGTGGGACCGGCGATTCGCAAGTTGCTGCATCTGGAAGGGATCAGCGTCGGCAGCCGTGACGACCTGGAGGCCATGCTCGGTTATATGGATCGCCACGGACTCAGGCCCGCTATCGGACGTCGCCTGAGCGCCGACGACTTGTCTGAGTGGCTCGCCAACGGCGCCATGGGCAGTGGCTTGCGTTCGGGCACCATAGCCGCCCGTCACCCGAGCGTGGGCCTGCCGGCAACGGACTCGCAAGACAATGATCTTGAACTGGGCAAGACGGTAGTGATCATGGATCAGCGGCTGGCGGAACGTATCGCTGAGTAAAGCGGCGGAGTCGGGGCGCAGAGTAGAGCGGCGGAATCGGGGCGCTGAGTAAAGCGGCAGAGTCGGGGCATTGAGTAAAGCGACGAAGGCGGGCGCCAAGAAAAGCAGCGGGCGTGAGGCTCAGGGCGGGCTCCGGGATACAAGCTCCAGGCGGCGTACTGGGGGGTACATCAAGCGGGGCGGGTTTCACGTGAAACACGAGCGCCTGTCCTTGCCTGTACTCCGGTATGTTCCACGTGAAACATTGTCGCCGCCGGCGCTTACTATCTGGGCAATGTTCCACGTGAAACGTCGGTGGCGAGTGCCACACTCTGCATCGCCAGGTTTGACTCTCCATGCGACATCCCATTGGCTCACTCCTGCGTTCGTAGCGGCCGTGGTATCCCCTATGAAGGGCTCAGGAGCTTTGGGGCCGTGGGGCAGTGGGCCAGGCGGGCTCAGCCTGTCGATATAAAAAAGGCCGGCCCCTTGCGGGGCCGGCCTCGTTACCACCAGGGGCAGGATTACTGCTGCAGTTCGGCGATATCCGCTACTTCGAGGAACAGCGCCTGGAGGCTTGCCAGCAGGGCCAGACGATTGGCACGAACGGCTTCGTCCTCGGCCATGACCATCACCTGGTCAAAGAAGGCATCCACCGGTGCCCGAAGGCTTGCCAGCACGTCCAGAGCGTCGCTGTAGCGGGCTTGCTGGAACAGCGGAGCGACCTGCTCCTGGCAAGCTGCCACGGCGTTCTTGAGGGCCTTCTCGGCGTCCTCGGAGAGCAGGCTCTCGTCGACCTCGGTGCGTCCATCGTGATCCTGCTTGGACAGGATGTTGCCGACACGCTTGTTGGCGGCGGCCAGGGCGGCGGCTTCATCACGCGTGGCGAATTGCGCCACGGCGCGCAGGCGACGGGCGAAGTCCAGCGGGCGGGTCACCGGGCGTGCACGTACCGCCAGGTAAACCTCGGCACCGATCCCTTCGTCCTGGGCCCAGGCACGGAAGCGATCGAGCATGTAGCCAAGGACGTCATCGACCAGGCCGTCTGCCTTGGGCAGCGCCTCATGCTGAGCCACGGCCAGCTCGAGCAGCTCGCGCAGGTCCAGATCCAGCTCACCCTTGACCAGGATATTGAGCACGCCGATGGAAGCGCGGCGCAGGGCGAAGGGGTCCTTGGTACCGCTGGGGCGCTGGCCGATGCCGAAGATCCCGGTGATGGTATCCAGGCGATCGGCGATGGCCAGCGCCTGACCGGTCAGGGTCTGGGGGATGGCGTCGCTGGCAAACCGCGGCAGGTACTGTTCTTCCAGCGCGCGTGCGACCTCGGCGTCTTCGCCATCGTGCTCGGCGTAGTAGCGCCCCATGATGCCCTGAAGCTCCGGGAACTCGAGCACCATTTCGGTGACCAGATCACACTTGGCCAGGGCCGCAGCACGGCGAGCGCGGGACTCGTCACCGCCGGTCCGGCTGGCGATGTGCGCGGCCACGTTGGCACTGCGTCTGGCCTTGTCGGCGAGGGTCCCGAGCTGCTTCTGGAACACCACGCTCGAGAGGCCCTCGATGCGCTCGGCGAGCGGGCGCTTGCGGTCGGTCTCGTAGAAGAAGGCGGCATCGGCCAGACGAGGGCGAATCACCTTCTCGTTGCCGGCGATGACCTTGTCCGGCTCGCGGCTGTCGATATTGGACACGGTAATGAAGGCGGGCTTGAGCTTGCCGTCCGCATCCAGCAGGTGGAAGTACTTCTGGTTGGCCTTCATCGACGAGATCAGGCATTCCGCCGGCACCTCGAGGAAACGCTCGTCGAAGCTGCCGGTCAGCGCCACCGGCCACTCGACCAGACCGCTGACTTCTTCCAGCAGGTCCTCGTCGATGACGGCGGTGGCTTCGAGCAGTTCTGCCTCGGCCAGTACCTGTTCGCGAATGCGCTCGCGACGCTTGCTGCGATCGGCCAGCACCCAGGCATCCTCCAGGGCACCGAGGTAGTCGTCGGCATGTTTCAGGACGATGGCCTCGGGGGCGTGGAAGCGGTGTCCGCGGGTCTCGCGGCCGGCCTCAAGGCCCAGCACCGTGGCGGGTACGACCTCGTCGCCGTAGAGCGCCACCAGCCAGTGAACCGGGCGGGAGAACTCGATGCGGGAAGCGCCCCAGCGCATGTTCTTGGGCACCGGCAGGGCCGCCACAGCCTTGTCGATGATGGCGGGCAGCAGGGCGACGGTGGCCTCGCCCTGTTGCTGTTCGCGGTAGCCGAGCCAGGTGCCCTTGTCGGTCTCCAGATGGATCAGGTCGTCGACGCTGACGCCGCAGGAGCGAGCAAAGCCTTGGGCTGCCTTGGTTGGCTCGCCATCCTTGAAGGCTGCCGCCAGGGCAGGGCCGCGTTTTTCGACGTCGCGGTCGGGCTGCTTGTCGGCCAGTGCCTCGACCCGTACCGCCAGCCGGCGGGGGGAGGCGTAGGCGGTGACGCCCTGGAAGTCGACGCCGGCATCGGCGAGGCCGCGACGCACGCCCTCGGCGAAGGCGTCGGAGAGAGTGTCGATGGCTCCCGGCGGAAGTTCTTCCACGCCGAGTTCAAGCAAGAGGGTGTGGGCGGCCATGCTTATGCGTCTCCCTGTGCGGCAAGGGGTTCGTCGTCGAGAAGTTCACGTCGCAGCGCTTCCGGGGCCAGCGGGAAACCGGCCGCCTTGCGTGAGGCGTAGTAGGCGTGGGCCACGTCGCGGGCCATGGTGCGCACGCGCAGGATATAGCGCTGGCGTTCGGTGACCGAGATGGCGTGGCGGGCGTCGAGCATATTGAAGGTGTGGGAGGCCTTGAGTACCTGCTCGTAGGCCGGCAGCGGCAGGTTGGCGGCGAGCAGCTTCTGGCACTCGCTTTCCTGGTGGTCGAAGTTGCCGAACAGGGCGTCCACGTCGGCATGCTCGAAGTTGTAGGTGGACTGCTCGCGCTCGTTCTGCAGGTAGACGTCACCGTAGGTAACGCGGGATCCGTCGGGTGCGATGGTCCATACCAGGTCGTAGACGCTGTCCACGTCCTGAAGGTACATGGCGATGCGCTCGAGGCCGTAGGTCAGCTCACCGGTGACCGGGAAGCACTCGATGCCGCCGGCCTGCTGGAAGTAGGTGAACTGGGTCACCTCCATGCCGTTGAGCCAGACCTCCCAGCCGAGTCCCCAGGCACCCAGGGTCGGTGACTCCCAGTTGTCCTCGACGAAGCGGATGTCGTGGACCAGCGGGTCGATGCCGAGACGCTCAAGCGACCCCAGATACAGTTCCTGGAGGTTGGCCGGGGAGGGCTTCATGACCACCTGGAACTGGTAGTAGTGCTGCAGGCGATTGGGGTTTTCGCCGTAGCGGCCATCGGTGGGACGGCGAGACGGCTGAACGTACGCCGAGTTCCAGGTTTCGGGTCCGATGGAGCGCAGGAAGGTGGCCGGGTGGAAGGTGCCCGCACCGACTTCCATGTCCAGCGGCTGCATGATCACGCAGCCCTGTTCGGCCCAGTACTGTTGCAGGGCGAGGATCAGGCCCTGGAAGGTTGCCACGTCTGGCGTCGACTGTGTCATTGGGAAGCACCGTTGGCCATGAATTCACGAGCCGTCAAGTATACAATCACAGGCAATTCGGTTATAGGCACAGCGCCAACAGAGGTTTTCCCATGATCGTAGTGACAGGCGGAGCCGGCTTCATCGGTTCAAATCTGGTCAAGGCCCTCAATGACCGGGGGCGCACCGACATCCTGGTGGTGGATGACCTGCGGGACGGCACCAAGTTCGTCAACCTGGCGGACCTGACCCTCGGGGACTACATGGACAAGGACGAGTTCCTGTCCCGGGTGAAGGCCCACATGCGCGGCGAGCTGAACCAGCTTCCGCCCATCGAGGCGATCTTCCACGAAGGTGCCTGCTCGGACACCACCGAGTGGGATGGACGCTTCATGCTGGAGAACAACTTCACCTACTCCAAGGAGCTTTTGCACTTCTGCGAGCAGGAGGGCATTCCCTTCCTCTACGCCTCGTCGGCGGCCACCTACGGCGGCAGCGAAGTGTTCGTGGAGTCCCCCGAGCACGAGAAGCCGCTCAACGTCTACGGCTACTCAAAGCTGCTGTTCGACCAGTACGTGCGCTCGCGCCAGGCCGAACTCAAGACCCAGGTGGTGGGCTTTCGCTACTTCAACGTCTACGGCCCCCGCGAGCAGCACAAGGGCAAGATGTCCAGCGTGGCCTTCCATCACCACACCCAGATCAGCGCCGGCGAGAACCTGCGCCTGTTCGGCGCCTGGGACGGCTACGACGCGGGCATGCAGAGCCGTGACTTTGTCTATGTCGGCGACGTGGTCGACGTCAATCTGTGGTTTCTGGACAACCCCGAGGTGTCGGGAATCTACAACCTCGGTACCGGCCGCGCCGAGCCGTTCAAGACCATCGGCGAGACGGTCATCGACTTCTACGGCAAGGGCCGCATCGACTACATCGACTTCCCGGAAGAGCTCAAGGGGCGCTACCAGAGCTACACCCGTGCCGATATCTCGCGGCTGCGCGAGGCCGGCTACGACAAGGAATTCCACACCGTGGCCGAGGGCGTGACCCGCTACCTGGAGTGGTTGAATGGCTGAAGCTGCGCCGGTCATGGCGCAGCCGCGGCTGGCGGGCCAGCGGCTGCTGGTGGTCGGTCCCAGCTGGGTCGGTGACATGGTCATGGCCCAGGGGTTGTTCAAGGCGCTGAAGCAGCAGGGCGCCGCCGCCCTGGCGGTGGTGGCTCCTGCCTGGTCGAGGCCGATCCTCGAGCGCATGGATGAGGTCGACGAGGTCGTCGAGCTGGGCGTCGGACACGGCGTCTTTGGGTTTTCCGCCCGACGACGGCTGGCCAGGTCGCTCAAGGGACGCTTCGATCATGCCATCGTGCTGCCGCGTTCCTGGAAGTCGGCACTGGTGCCTTTTCTGGCGCGGATACCCAGGCGAACCGGGTTCACCGGGGAACACCGTTTTGGCCTGTTGAACGAGCGCCGTGAGCTGCAGCGCGATGTGCTCGACCAGACCGTCAAGCGCTTCGTCTCGCTGGGGCTGCCGGCGGACGCTGCCGCTGCCGGCGACTTCGAGATTCCCCAGCCACGGCTGCGTCAGGATGCGATCAACCTGGCGCGGTTGCATGATGAACATCGACTCGGCGTGCGTCCTGCCATTGGCCTGATGCCAGGGGCGGAATATGGCCCCGCCAAGCAGTGGCCGCTGGCCTACTTCCATCGCCTGGCCGGGGAGCTGATTGCTCAAGGGTTCGAGGTAAGGGTGCTGGGTGGGCCCAAGGATCACGCGGCGGGCGAGGAGATCGTGACCGGTCTCGAGCATTCCCACAACCTGTGTGGCGAGACCCGCCTGGAGGATGCCGTCGACCTGCTTGGCGACTGTCGTCAGGTGGTGACCAATGACTCCGGGTTGATGCATGTGGCCGCCGCGGTAGGGACGCGTATCCAGGCGATCTATGGCTCCTCGTCGCCGGCCTATACGCCGCCGCTGACCGACAACGCCCGGATTCACTATCTGGCTTTGTCCTGCTCGCCCTGCTTCGAGCGACATTGCCCGCTCGGGCATACCAACTGCCTCAAGCAGATCACTGTGGACAGCGTGCTGGAGGCGATCCTGACAGACGAGGCCCCGAACCGGATCGACGCCAGCAACGAGTGATCCGGGGCAAGGTGTCGTCTGTGAAGCCTTGTCCAGCCGTCCTGGTCGTCATCCAGGCGCCCTGTCGCCAGCTACTCTTCATATGGGCGCCCAGGCAGGTAGACGCCAAGGTCAAGGCTGCTGGGGCGCCTCGGGCGGGCTGTCGGGCTGTCCGTCGTTGCGATACGCCGGGGCCAGGCCTTGCCACAAGCGCTGCTGCAGCGCGGTTTCTTCACGCATGTACCCGTTGAGTGCTTCCAGGCCGTAGCGTTCGGCCAGGGTCGGATCGTTCGAGAACAGCGAGACGCCCAGTCCGGCGCGGTGCCAGTCGATGGTGAAGCCCATCGCCTCCAGCAGCGTCGGCAGGGTGTCCATGGTGGTGGCGGTGGTCGAGATGCGTTGGGGCGTCAGCGCATTGCCCATCATCATCAGGGTGTTGGTGCGTGGCGTCTGAATCAGCTGATCCCAGGCCGAGACACGCATGGTCAGATGGTCACTGGCGATCACCACCAGGGTGTCCTCCAGCAGGCCCTGGTCGCCAAGGCGCTGGATCAGCCGGCGGGTCAGCCAGGCCGAGCATTTCACCGCGTACAGGATATCCACACCGTCGTGCTCACCCTGATTGGCCTGGCAGGCCCTGGCCGGATAGCCCGCCGGGGCGTGGGCGGTCAGATTGAGCACGGTCAGGTTCCAGGGACCGTCCTGACGATCCAGGCGCTTTGCTTCCTCTTCCGCCATGGCGTACAGACTGTCGTCGTAGAGGCCCCAGCTATTGAGGTAGTCCGGGTCGTCGAGGCGGCCTGCGAGCTGCTCGCGCCCCAGCACGCGGTCGTAGGCGTGGTCTTCGTAGAACAGCCCCTTGCCGGCGAATTCAGTGCTGGCGCCGCCCATGAAGGTCTGGCGGTAGCCAATCCCCGCGAGCAGATCTCCCAGGCAGGCGACTCCGGGTACCACGTGGTGCAGCGGCTCGAACTGGCTGTCGTGGAGCAGGCCGGCGGGCATCAGCGGTGTGCCGCACTGGCTGGCGATCATGCCGGCCATGGTCCAGCCGGTGTTGTCGAGCTGGCGAACGTTGTCGAACACCACAGCATCCGCTTCCAACGCGGCCAGGTCGGCGTAGGCGTCGCCGAAACGGGCCTCGTCGGCGTAGGTACGCTCGAGGCTCTCCAGGTAGATCAACAGCAGGTTGGGAGGCTGCGGTGGCGCCTTGAGGATCACCGGTTCGACGTAGCGACGCTCCAGCCAGGTGCCGGGATCGGTGACCACCGCCGCGCCGCGCTGGCCCATGGAGTAGAACATCGGATTGGCGACCAGCAGCACGAAGGCCAGCCAGTGGTCCCAGCGTTGCCAGCGGTAGTCGGCTCGCACCAGCCAGGTGTAGGCCGCCAGAATCAGCAACATGGCTGCGGTGTACAGTATCGCCGCCACGCTGCGCTCACTGCCGCCGTGCTTGGCAATGCCCGCCTGCAGGTGGAAATAGACCGCGCCCATGTCCACCTGGCCGAAGCTGTTGGCCAGGTAGACGTAGATGCCCCAGAAGGCCAGTGGCGCCAGCGCCCAGGGGATCACCTGCACCCGCAGCCGTGGCGGAGGTGGCGCGCCCCAGCGTTTCCATCCGGCCAGGGCACACCACACCAGTGCCGGCAGCGGCAGGCACCAGCCGGGCAGTCGGGTGACCATGACCAGGGCATGGCCCACGGACAGGCCGAGAATCAGATGGACGGCCCAGCGAAGCCAGGTCGAGGTGGCGGGGCGGTGCAGGGGCATGATCGAGGCGCCAGGTGTCGTTCCGTGAAACCGATACGAATCAGCGATCGGCTCGCTCGTTCTCGTACAGTTCGTTCAGCTTTGCATACTTCATGTACGCATGGAATGCCGTCGTGATGGCGACGGTCATGCCATCCTGGCCCTGCAGCAGCCCGCCCTTGAGCACCAGCTTGCGCAGCATGGCGGTCATCGCGTGCAGCGTGGGACGAGTCGACGAGGGGGTGACACCACGTTCCTTCATCGCCCAGGCGTCGCGGGTCGACAGTTGATCGATGCGCTGCATCCAGTGGGACAGGTCACGGTAGGTGAAGTGACGCAGATGGGCGTCCACGTCGACCACCTCCGGTGCCTGGACCGAGGAATGCGCCTTCTTGGGCAGATAGCCCGAGGTGGTGCGGTTGTACAGCCGGGTCACCGGGTCCGGGTAGAAACCCGCCGCGCGAATCCAGTGGCGGCCGGCGAAGTTGCGACGCTTGAAGCGGTAGGCCTTGCGCGGGTCGTCCAGCGACAGCTCGCGAATCGCCGCCACGGCGTCGTCGTCCAGGCGCTCGTCGGCATCCAGCGCCAGGATCCAGTCATGTGACGCCTGGGGGACGGCGAAGGCCTTCTGCGGGCCATCGCCCAGATAGGGCTGATGGATCACTCTAGCGCCGGCGGCCTCGGCCAGGGCAACGGTGTCATCGCTGCTGCCGGAATCGACCACGATCACCTCGTCGCACACCGGAGCCAGCGAAGCGATGGCCTCCTCGACGTTGTCCTGCTCGTTGAGGGTAATGATGATGCCGGTAATCGGGGTCATGGGGCCTGCCTATACGAAGGGCTTGATGGGGTGCTGGTGCCAACAACCGATACGCTGTGGCGAGTGGGATGCGCCGATACGCTGTTGCTATGCCGTCGACCGATGGTGGTTGACCTTCCTCAGACGCGCTGCAGTGGCGGCGGCGGCGGTCTCCAGGTCGATGGCCGACATGTCCTGGTGAGCTGCATCCGTCGGTGGATGAAACGCCAGTCGCCGGTCGGCGTCGTTGCAGGTCTGCCAGCGCAGCGGGGTGGCCGAGCGATGGGACGGGTAGAAGCCGACGGTGATCAGGTTGAGACAGCCTGCCACGTGCAGCGGGCCGGTGGAACCCGCGATAAAGGCGTCGGCCGCCGCCAGACTGCGAGCGAAGTCGGCGAGCCCTGCGCAGGCCGGCTGTCGGTAAGCACTGAGCCCAGCCTCGTCCAGCGTCTTGACCAGGGCCTCGGCCACGGCGTCTTCGCCGGGGCCGGCGGTGAGGATCCAGTGGGGCGGACGCTCACCCGACTCGGCCAGGCGCCGATCGATACCCTGTGCAAGCCCGGCGTAGGCCTCGGGAGTCAGGTTGACCGCCGAGCCGCCGCTGCCCGGGTGCAGGAACACCCAAGGGCGCGTGTCGTCGAGCCCCAGCGCCCGGCCCAGCGCGCTACGCTGAGCGTCACGTTGTTGCGGGGCCAGGGGCCAGTAGGGGGGCGCGGGGTGCTGTTGCGACGGCTGTCCTGACGAGAGTCCCAGCGCCTGAATCATGGCCTCGGCCAGTTCCAGGTTGTAGATGTATTCAGGCTTGGCCGAACGGGATCTGCGCTGGGTGACGCGACGGTTGTAGAATAGCTGGGCCCACTTGGTGGCTGGCGCCATGCGCAGGGGAATCCCCGAGCGAAGACCAAGCCAGCCGATGCGGGTGGTGGAGTAGAGCGTCAGCATCGCCGTGAAACTGCTCTGGCGCAGCGTCGCCAGCAGGGCGCGCTGGGCATCCTTCGGCGCCTGTTCACCCGGGTCGATGACGACGTCGTCGATCCACGGACAGAGCCTTGCCATCGGCGCCGTATAGGCGGGTACCAGCACGCTGACATGAGGGGCGGGCTTGGCCTTCTTGAGGGCGGCGAGTGCTGGCCAGGCGAGCATGAAATCGCCAAGCTTGTCGTTGCGTACCACCAGCAGTCGAGGGGCACGAGCGTCGGCCGAGGCCGTCGTTGCTGTCATTTGGGCTCCCGAGCCCCGCTATCGGAAAGGAGACCACCTTGAGTCACAAGGTCATGCACATCTGCCTGTCGGACGGCTGGGGCGGACTGGAAATGTATCCTTCGAGGATTATACCGGAGCTTGCCGCTCAGGGGTGGCAGGTGCATGCCCTGGCACTGGGCGGGTCGCGGGTGGCCAGGAGCCTCGATGATGCCGGTGTGCCGACGCTGACTGCCCGCTCCAGAGGCTCGGCGCTTTTCGGTGTGCGCCGGTGGCTTGAGTACCTGGCTCGTCACGACATCCGCCTGTTGCACTGCCACAAGTCCAGCGACCTGCGCCTGGCAGCTCTGCTGGCGACCTTGCGTCCTCGGCTAAAGGTGGTGTTCACCGACCATATGGGGGTCACCCGGCCGAAGAAGGACCTGTATCACCGCTGGGCCTACGGACGGGTGTCGCGGCTGTTGTCCATCAGCGAGGCGACCCGGCGACGTAACGTCAAGGCCTTCGCTCTGCCGGCCGAGCGTATCCAGCGACTGTACCTGGGGATCGACCCGGCGCCGCTGGCGCCGCGTCTGGACGCCGGCGAGCGGCGCGCCCTGCGCACAAGCCTCGGGCTGCCGGCGTCGGCCACCACCATCGGAGTGGCGGGGCGACTGACGCCCGGCAAGGGCCAGCGGGTGTTCGTCGAGGCCCTGGCGAGACTGATCGCCGAGCATCCGGCGCTCGATATCCATGGGGTCATCATCGGTGGACTCAGCGCCGAGGAGGGCAGTCGTGAGGAGTACGTGGCCGAGCTCGAGGCGCTGGTCGCCGAGCAGGGACTGTCGCAGCGCATCACCTTTACCGGCTTTCGGCGTGACCTGGCGCGGTTGTTCGAGGTGCTCGACGTGGTCTGTGTGCCGTCGCGCAACGAGGCCTTCGGCCTGACCGTGATCGAGGCCATGGCCGCCGGCAAGGCGGTGATTGGTTCGCGTAGTGGCGCCATCCCCGAGTTGATCGACGCTCACAGTGGCCGCCTGGCAGACCCCGAATCCGCCTCCGAATGGGCCGCCGCCATGCTGGAATTGGCGCAAGATGGCGAGCTCAGGCGACGTCTGGGCGAAGAGGCGCGACGTCGGGTCAAGCAGCACTTCCTGCTGTCACAGCATGTTGAGGGGCTGACTCAGGTCTATGACGACGTGCTCGCTGGCCGGCCTGCCGTCTGACGAGTGACACCGCTTGCTCAGAGATGTGAGTAAGCGGTCGCTATCGATGTGGGTGGTGCTGTAAAGGTGTTTTGAAGCCGAGAATCGATCACAGGCAGCTATCGATCAAGGCCGCTATCGATCACAGGCTAGGCGTCGCTATAGCCGCGGCGGATCTCTTCGAGCGCCTGCTGGGCCGACCTCTCGTCGACGCAGAAGCGGGCCAGCGAACGTCCCAGTCGCGCCAGATTGCCCTCGCGCCATTTGCCAGGGGCGCGCAGGCGACAGCGGTCCAGGTCGATCAGCCAGACCCGGTCGCTGTCGTCGACCAGCAGGTTGCGGGCGTTGAGGTCGACATGGTCGAGGCCATGATCGTGGAAGCGTCGGATGACCTGGCCCACTTCATGGAGCAGGCCCGGGGCCAGATCACCGCTGCCGAGATGCTCTGCCAACGCTCGGGTGGCCGGCAGGCGTTCGGTGATCAGCGCGGCCTCGTAGCTTGGGCCATGACGAACGACGCCTCCCAGCACCGGCCGCGGCACCGGCAGGCCGGCCTGGTAAAGCCGCGCCGTCAGACGCACTTCGCGAAAGGCGCGACTGCGTTCGAGCCCGGTCCACAGGTAGCGGGAGGTCGATAGCCGGGCGACGAGACCGCCGCGGCGGTAGGGCCGCAGCACCCACTGACGATCGCCCACCTCGAGAAACAGACTCTGGCCGCGACCCGGCGCCTGTCCGGTCACCAGGCCTGCCTCGCGCCAGTATTCTGGCGCCAGCAGAGCGGGTCCGATTTGTGGCCGCGGTACAGCGTCACATAAACTGGTGGCATCGTATAAAATGCCCACCTTTCCTGACTGATACGTTGCCAACCGCATGAAGCATCCTCTGCCCGCTCGTCCTGCCCACATCGGCGTGCTGCGTCTCTCTGCCCTGGGAGACGTGTGCAATCTGGTGCCCACGGTTCGAGCCCTGCAGCGCCAATGGCCCGAGGCGCGGATCACCTGGATCGTCGGCAAGGGCGAATACAGTCTACTGACCGGCCTGTCAGGGGTCGAGTTTGTCGTCTACGACAAGTCGACCGGCCTCAAGGGCATGCGGGCGCTATGGCGCGAGCTGGCCGATACACGCTTCGACGTGCTGCTGCACATGCAGCAGGCGCTCAGAGCCAGCGTGCTGTCGCTGGGACTCAAGGCCAAGGTGCGGGTGGGCTTCGACCCGGCCCGGGCCAAGGACCGCCAATACTGGTTCACCCACCGTCAGCTGGCCCCGCGTGAGCGGGCCCACGTGCTGGAGTCGTTCATGGACTTCGCGCGCCTGCTGGGAGTCGAGGATACCTCGCTGGAGTGGCGACTGCCGGTGCCGGACAGCGCCTACGCCGAGGCCCGGGAGCTCACCGGCGACAGCGCCTACCTGTTGATCAGTCCCTGTGCCAATCCGCGCCTGCGCAACTTTCGCAACTGGTCGGCGGAAGGCTACGCCGCCGTGGTGGAGCACGCCTGGACCCAGTTTGGTCTGAAGACGGTGATGACCGGGGGCGGCAGTACCCAGGAGCGTGAGATGGGCTCGCGCATTCAGTCGCTGTGTCACCCCGAGGCGGTGATCGACGCCATCGGCGCCACCTCGCTCAAGGGGCTGCTGGCGCTGATTGACCGCGCCCGGGTGGTGATCGCGCCGGATTCCGGCCCGGTACACATGGCCAACGCCCTGGCTACCCCGGTGGTGGGCCTGTTTGCCACCACCAACCCCGATCGCGCCGCGCCCTACCTGTGGCGCGACTACGTGGTCAATCGCTACCCTGACGCCGTCCGGGAGTTCCTCCAGGCGGATCCCGACACCATCACCTGGGGCCAGCGGGTCCGCCATCCCGATGCGATGTCGCTGATTCGCGCCGACGACGTGATCGAGCGACTCGATACCCTGCTCGCCGACACCGCCTCGCAACACCGCACCGACCTCGATAGGGAGTCACCCGATGAAGCTTGATCTGACCGCGCTTGAGCGCTCCCGCGTGCTGGTGGTGGGCGACGTCATGCTGGACCGCTACTGGCACGGCGGCACCTCCCGGATCTCGCCGGAGGCCCCGGTGCCGGTGGTGCGCGTGGAAGAGTGCGAGGATCGTCCGGGCGGCGCCGCCAACGTGGCGTTGAACATCGCCTCCCTGGGCGCCCACGCGGCGTTGGCCGGACTGGTCGGTGACGACGACAATGCCGACCGTCTGACCGCGCGCCTGGAGGAGGTGGGTGTAAGTACTCACTTTCACCGTACCCCCGGCATGCCCACGATTACCAAGCTCAGGGTGATGAGCCGTAATCAGCAGTTGATCCGGCTGGACTTCGAGGATGGACTCGACAAGATCGACACCTCGGAGCTGGCGCCCAGGCTGATCGAGGCCACCGACAACTTCGACCTGATCATCCTGTCCGACTACGGCAAGGGCACCCTGGCCAACGTCGAGATGGTGATCCCGGAGATGCGCCGGGCCGGCAAGCGGGTGCTGGTGGACCCCAAGGGCAGCGATTTCCGGCGCTATCGTGGTGCCAGCGTGATCACCCCCAACCTGGCCGAATTCGAGGCGGTGGTCGGGCCCTGCCCCAGCGACGACATCCTGGCCACCAAGGGCGAAGCGCTGCGCGAGGAGCTCGAGCTCGAGGCGCTGTTGATCACCCGCAGCGAGAAGGGCATGACGCTGATTCGCGAAGGCCATGACCCCTTGCACCTGCCGACTCGGGCCCGTGAGGTCTACGACGTCACCGGCGCCGGCGACACCGTGATCGCGGTGTTGGGCCTGGCGCTGGCTGCCGGTCACGGCTTCGCCGAGGCCATGACCCTGTCGAATCTGGCGGCGGGTCTGGTGGTGGCCAAGCCCGGCACCGCGACGCTGTCCATCGCCGAGCTTTACACCGCGCTGCACGGCGACAAGCTGGCCGAATTCGGCGTCATCGAGGAATCACCGCTGGTGCTGGCGGTGCGCGCCGCCCAGGCCCGTGGCGAGCGAGTGGTGATGACCAACGGCTGTTTCGACATTCTTCATGCCGGCCACGTGGCCTACCTGGAGCACGCCCGCCAGCTCGGTGACCGGCTGATCGTGGCGGTCAACGACGACGCCTCGATCCGTCGGCTCAAGGGCCCCAAGCGGCCGATCAATCCGCTCAATCGCCGCATGCAGGTGCTGGCCGGGCTCGGCGCGGTGGACTGGGTGGTGCCCTTCGCCGAGGATACGCCGGCTCGCTTGATCGAATCGGTGCTGCCGGACGTGCTGGTCAAGGGCGGGGACTACCGGCCCGAGGATATCGCCGGCGGCGAAGCGGTGCGTGACGCCGGGGGCGAGGTCAAGGTGCTCGGCTTCGAGGATGGCGTCTCCACCACCGCCATGATCTCGACCATCCTCGATCGCGAGAGCTGAGGGTGAGCTGGCCACGGCTCGCCTATTCAGGTGCCATCGGACTGCTGTCGCCGCTGATCTGGCGACGGGTCTGGCGCGAACAGCTGCCGGATCGCGCTCGTGGCGAGCGGATGGGCTGTCTGCGGCCCTTCGCCGACGAGCGTCCGCGGCTATGGCTGCACTGCGCCTCGGTGGGCGAGGTGGTGGCGGCACGCCCGCTGATACGCGCCCTGCGCCTGCGCCATCCCGATCACCGACTGGTGGTCAGCACCATGACCGCCACCGGTGCCGAACGAGTGCTCTCGCTGGTGGACGACGTTCCCGAGGCGGAGGCGGCCGCTCCCCTGAGCCATGTCTTCGTGGCGCTCGACTTTCCCGGCGCCGCGCGCCGCTTTGTCCAGCGTCTGGCCCCTCGCCAGGCGATCTTCTTCGAGACCGAGCTGTGGCCGAACCTGCTGAGAGCCTGCGCCAGGCGGGGTATCCCGGTGGCGGTGGTCAATGGTCGCCTGTCACCCCGTGCCTTTCGTGGCTATCGGCGCCTGAGACCGCTGATGGCCGAGTCGCTGGCCTGTGTCGACTGGCTGGCGGCCAAGTCCGGTGAGGATGCCGAGCGTTTCGTCGAACTGGGCATGGCGTCCGACCACATCCAGGTCGTCGGATCGATGAAGTTCGACATGGCCCTTGATGATGCATCTCTCAAGGTGAGTGAGCGCTTGCACGCAGCCATCGGGCATCGCCCGATCTGGGTCGCCGGGTCCACCCACCCCGGTGAGGATGAGCTGCTGCTCGGGGTCCAGCGCCGCCTGCAGAAGCGTTTTCCCGATATCCTGCTGGTGCTGGTGCCGCGCCATCCGCAGCGCTTCGAGGAGGTCGCCAGGCTGTGCCAGGAGGCCGGCTTCGAGACCGTCAGGCGCTCCCGGGGGCGCGTCCCCAGCGCCAGGGCAGAGGTCTATCTTGGCGACAGCATGGGTGAGCTGCAGGCGCTCTACGGCACCGCGGACCTGGCCTTCGTCGGCGGCAGTCTGGTGCCCATCGGCGGCCACAACCTGCTCGAACCCGCGCTGATGGGTGTGCCGGTGGTGACCGGTCCGCATATCGACAATTTCGAGGACGTGGCCCAGCTGCTGAGAGACGCCGGCGCGCTGGTCGAGATCGCCGACGCCGACGAGCTGGTCGAGCGTGTCGCCGCGCTGCTTGAGGACGCAGAACAGCGCAAGCGGCTGAGCGAGGCCGGTCAAGATGTCATCGACACCCACCGGGGCGCCCTGGAGGCCACCCTCGACGGCCTCGACCGGCTGCTGGCATTCTCTCGCGGTTGACGTAGCCCCCGTCTTCCTCCCTTTCTGTCAATATCTGTGGGATCCCGGGAGTTTGCGAGCGCTTACTTTTAGTCGATGCTTGCCGACCGACCGAGTACCCGGTTTCAGCGCCGACGCATAAAGGTATGGAAGGTCAGACGCTGGAATTCCTGGTCCAGGCGTAGCAGGCCGATGACGGCGACCAGCAGCAGCGACAGGGCATAGCCGTAGCCGTAGTAGTCGGGCCCCAGGTGCTGGGTGATCAGGGTAAAGCCCAGATTGCTGGCGCAGAAGGCGACGCATAGCCACAGGGCCGGTGTCAGCCGGTCGAGATAGAACAGCACATTGAGGACCGCCAGGAACAGTACCTGGATGGCGACTGCCACCAGCAGCAGGTTGAAGATGGGCAGGTTCCAGTCGGAGAAACCCAGCGCCTCGAGCAGGTGTGGACCCGCCAGCAGCAGAGCCGCCACGGTGACACCCTGGACCTTGATGATGTCATAGATGCCGCGCCGCACGCTGATCACCATGGCCCTGCGCCAGGACTCTATTTCCTCCAGCGAGCGGCCGCTGCGGATGGCAAGGTCGTAGCGCTGACAGTTGAGAGCGAAGTCGGTCTCGATACGCATCAGGAAGATCGCCATGCCGGGCACGATGGACAGATAGGCCAGGAACAGCGGCAGGTCGTACAGCGGTGCCGCACGCAGGGGGGGGATCATCGGCACCGAGGTGGCGGGGTGGAACCAGAACGCCAGCTTGTCGATCCACACCCCCAGATTGTAGAACAGTCCGATCGCCACCAGCTTTGGCTGCCATCGGCCGTGCATCAGCAAGGCCAGCGACCAGGGCCGCTGGCTGGGGTAGTGGCGAGTCACCATGGCCAGCAGCACGAACAACAACAGTGTCTGACCGATGACGAAGGCACCGAGCAGGCCGGTGATGCCAAGGCCTTGCCAGCACAGGCCGAGGCCGAGCGTGGTCGCATAGCCGAGGGCGAAGGCCGCCAGTACCTGCCGGTAGCGCTTGACCCCGGCCACAAAGACGGCCACGCACCAGAGATTGCACAGCAGTACGAAGCCCATGACCATCAGTACGCGATAGGCCAGCGGGCTGGCATCGGCCAGGGTCGAGGCGATGGTAATCGCAGCCAGCAGCGCGGCGACGGTGGTCAGGGTCAGCACCGCCTTGAGGCTGGGCAGCACCTCGTCGTCTCGGCCTTCGTAGAGTCGGTCTGCGGTAAAGCGAGTGAAGGTCAGTTGCAGTGGCCCGGTAAAGATCAGCGAGCCGGCTACCAGCCAGGTCACCGATACCAGGAAATCGGTGATGAACATCGGGGAGTCGCCCTGGCCCGCGGCCGCCAGGATGCCAAGCGTCATCACCGCCAGAATCGATATCACCCAGGGGCCTGAACCGATCAGGGCGGCGTAGCCGTAGGCTCTCAACAGACCAAGATAGCTGTCCTGCTTGAGCAGCCGCCGCAATTCGAAGCCGATACCCGCCATGATTACCCCTCAATTGAAAGTCGTGCCGCTGTCCTGGCCACCCGGTAGCGCTCAAGCGTCAATGTTGTGCCCATGTCGTGCTGTTGCGCAGGCCGGCGCCTCGCTGTCGGCCATGGCATCCTCCATGGCCACCTGGTAGCGCTCGGCGTAGCGTTCGAGCATCAGTTTTTCCGTGTAGTGCTGTTCGACCCTTTCGATGCCCACCTCCCGCGCCGCCTGCCAGGCAGCCGTATCCTTGAGCAGCGTAGCCGCCGCTGCCGCAGTGGCCTGTGGGTTGGCGATCGGTACCACCTGGCCCGCGGCCTGTTCGGGGGATCCATCTCCCAGCACCATTTCGCGACAGGCGCCGACGTCGGTGGTGACCACTGGGACTCCGGCGGCGAGTGCCTCCAGTACCACCAGCGGCTGCGCTTCGCTGATCGAGGTCAGCACCACCAGGCGTGCCTGGGCGAGGATGTCTTCGGTCTTCTGGAAACCGAGAAATCGCAGGTTTTCGCCGAGCTCGAGCTGTTCGGCGAGGTCGCGGCATTCCTGGGCGTACAGGGGGTCCTCGTCGTCAGGGCCCACGACCCAGGCCTCCAGCTCCGGCAATTGCAGCTGGAGCTGGCGGGTGGCCCGCAGGAAGGTCTTGATGTCCTTGATCGGAGTCACCCGCCCGAGCAGCACCATCACCGGCCGGGTATTGGCCTGGGTCGCCTCGCGCAGCGGGCGAAAGCGCTCGATGCGAATGCCGTTGGGGATCACTCGGGAGCGGGTTGCCGGTGCACCGTCGTTGAGCTGTCGGCGACGATTGCCGTCGTACAGGGTGGTGATATCGCTGGCGGCCTGATAGGTCATGCGCCCCAGGCTGTGGAAGAAGCGGATCCACAGGCGTCTAAGGTAACCACTCTCGGCCTTGAGACCATGGCTCAAGGGATCCATCGGGGCATGAATCCAGTCCGCCTCCAGCAAGTCGATGTGGCGCTCCTTGGTGTAGATGCCGTGCTCGGTAACCATCAATGGTGTGCCCGTCTGGTGGCGTGCCAGGGCGCCGAGAAAACCCGCATAGCCGGTAGAGATGGCGTGCAGGCAGCGTCCGCGAGGGAGGCGGCGGGCCAGATCGGCCAGCATGAACAAGGGCGAGTGCATGTTTCGTACCGACCAGAAGTAGTCGAGGAAGGACGTCTCGTCGTAGCAGGTGGTATAGCGTTCGACGATCTCGTCCCAGGCCAGCTGACTTCCCTCGAAGTCGTTGCGGCTCAGCCCCGACCCTTGTCCCACCAGGGCGGCGACTTCTGCCAGAGCGTCATCGATGTCCCCTCCCGGCTGGCCGAGTCGGTCGTGCAGCGCACGGGAGCGTTCGAAGGCTCTCGGGCAGCCGCCTGGGCGACGGCCCGATCGTGTGAGCGTCGATCCCATCAGGTAGTGGCACTCGAGATGCACCACGTTGTCGGCCAGCTCATACTTCAGGCCTTCGTAGTCCTGGGATCGGCTGCCGAGAAACACCACGGCAAAGCGATACTGTGGCAGGCCGCGGATCAACTGGTCGAGCCAGCCCGCCACCCCGCCTCGCACCATGGGATAGGTTCCCTCGAGCAGCAACACCACGTCGGCGGGATCGTCGGTAGCGGAAAGTCGGGGAAAGGTCATTGCCAGAACTCTCGAAGTGATTGCAGGCGCGGCGGAACATGATGGTGGTCGGCGAGGGTAGCCAGCGTTTCACGCAAGCCGACAGTGTCACGTTCCAGGTAGGCAAGCTCCGCCGATAGTGTGGCCACGGCCAGGTCTGGCGCGCCTTGGGCGGTGGCCTTGTCGAGGTCGATGCGTGTCTGCTGCGGGCGCCTCTGGAGCAGTCCCAGCCTGGCGCGTTGGCGCCACCTTTCGGCGCTGGGGGCGCGGTCGATGGCGTGGTCGAGGCTGTCCAGAGCCTGCTTGAGCATCAGTTCGCAGGCACTCCCCTGGGCGAGCTCCAGATAGGCGTATTCGGCGTACAGGCAGGCCAGTGCCTCATGGGCTCGGCCCGAGGCGTCCCCTTCCTTGTCGATGACCTGACGCAGGTGTTGAATCCGCTGCTCGAGCTGGCTCTCGAGGCGGTTGAGCATCGAGTAGCCGAGCAGTCGGATATCGTCGGCATCGTCGGCCAGTCCTCGCCGCATCAGCGAGATGGCGGTGCGCATGGGCAGGTGTTGGCTCTGTAGCAGGGCTTCCTGTCGCAGGTGGCTGTCCTGGCTCTGCGCCAGTACGCTGGCGAGCCCTTCTCGCAGCGCCTGGCCGCTTTCGTCCGGTGGTGTTACCGGGCTGTCGGGCAGCGAGGGCAAAGGGTGGCGGCGCCACGCTGGCTGACGGTCATCCTGGCGAGGCAGCAGTACGATAGCCTCCGTCAGCAGCAGGCCGAGACCGCCCACCACCGGCAGTGCGGCTGCGGTGGCCGTGTTGAAGCGCCAATCGCCTGGTTGTCCCAGGTAGCGAAGGCCAAGAAACAGCGCCAGGGTGCCGGCACCGTGCAACAGGAATCCCTGGGCCATAGGCGTGCCGATCAATACCCCGGGCAGTCCGGCAAGGAGGGTTTCCGGAGCCAGCCAGAGGGACAGGGCGAGTGCCTGAGCGGCCAGTCCTGTCATGGCCGCCGTGGCCGGCAAGGCTCTAGGCCAGGACATGGGGCGCTCCTTGTGGCCACAGGGCATCGATCAGGTCGCTGCTGGAGCGGGAGCCGTCGATGGCCCAGGTCTTCCAGTTCAGCAGTGTCGAGGCGTCGTCGAGATACGTCTCCAGCACGACTGACAGCCGCTGTTGCAGGGCGCGCCCCGCTTCGGGACCTGCCAGCGGCATCAGGATCAGCAGACGATGGTGGCCGTCGGGCAGGGCAAGCGGCCAGGCTTCGTCGACGCTGCGGCGTCGACCTTCGAAGTGCTGGACGATGTCGGGCAGACGTGGTGCCAGTGTGGGGGGCAGATCGAGTGCGACAATCAACGAGGGTAGACGTTGATGACGGGCGTGCCTGACCCACTGTTCCAGGCTGCGTGCCAGGCTGGGGGCTGGCAGGCAGCGGCGAGCGATCATCTCGCCGAGGCTTGCACCGATGATCGCCAGTCGCTGCATCTGGCCTTCATCCATATCGATGAAGGGCAGGTCCATGACCAGCAGCAAGGCATGAATACGATCATCCAGATCGCTCAGCGGGATCACCGCCACCGGCGCATCCGAGGAAGCGGTGAGGACATCGCGCAGGGAAACGAGCTGACCATGCTCGAGGCATGCCTGGATCATCGGATGCTCAAGGTCCAGCTCCCCGGGACTGCCTAGCCAGGCCAGAGGTGTCGACAGCGGCTTGCCGTCGGTCACTGCCACCAGGGCAGCGCGCTGCACCCGGCTATGCAGGGCGATAAAGGACACAAGCTCGCTGGCGATCTGCTGCAGGCCGTGTTCATCGGCAGCAGCAGGTGGCGTGCCAGGGCGTTCGCCGAAGTCGCGTTCCAGTTGAATCAGGGTGTCGCGTAGCGTGAAGGGAGCCGCAGCCAGTCGCTCGGTCAGCTGGTCATGGGAGACGCGCAGCACGTGGTAGTGGCGTAGAAACGCCTTGTGACGATGGAGCTGCAGCTGACACAGGGTGTGCATCTGATCGAGGCGACGGCGCAGGTGCGAGCACATCTCGCCACTGACCAGCCCGACCAGCGCCAGCCCGAAGGCGGTGATCAGCGGCGATGCCCCAGCGAATGCCAGTGCGCCGGGCGTCTGGGTGGACAGCAGTGTCGGCCCCCAGTAGGCCACGGCGCTGCCGACGCCGGCGGCCAGGATGCCGTAGCCACTGCCGTAGCGCAGTCCGCACAACAGAGGCGCTACCAGCAACCACCAGGGAACCCCTGGCGACAGCATCGGTGCGGCGTTGGCCATCAGCAGCTGCCCCAGGGCGGCGAAGATTCCCGCCATCACCAGTGTCTCGGTCATGCGCCTGGGGTGGCCCGGCGTTCTGACATGGAGGTCATCGAGGCCGCTCACCGGAGTACCGTCGATGGGCGTCAGTGGCTCGTGGTCGATCAATGGCGTGCTCATGAGTCGCTCACCTGGCAAGTGGCAGGGCGTCGACCAGCTCGGCCATCAGGTCGCTGGAAACGCCGCTCAAGGTGGTGAACCCCCAGCCACCGCGACTGCCGCTGGCGCTCCATAGAAGTTCCCCCGTATTGGCGTCGCGCACCTGGAGGCTGATGCCGACGGCGGGTTCGCCGTCCAGCCCGGTCTTGTAGTGCCATTCGTCGATGGCGCCGGTGACCACATAGGCCAGCTCCTGTTGCTGGGCCCAGCCGAGTGCTGCCTGGCGGTCGGCGCCATTGTCCAGCGCCAGGGGATTGACCGGGCCGCTGCGAGGCACTTCTCGTAGAGGCATGACGCCGTGGCGGTGCAGCAGGGTCAGCAGGGTGCCCTGGGCGCGCTCGCCGGCCAGGGGCGTCTCCGAGTGGTTGGCCAGTGGCGCCAGCGCCCAGCCGGCGCTGGCGTCCAGAGGTGTCGTCGTCTGTACCTGGGTGGTGGAAGCGCAGGCCGACAAGGTCAGCGAGAGCACGAGAGGGAACAGCCAGGAACGCATCGTCATGGAAAACTCCTTGGTAAACTGGGCGCTCAGGGCCCGAAAAAGTACTGGTAGTTCAGCGCGGCATTCAGCCGGGTGCTTTCATCGGTCCCGGTCCCGCGATCGATCCCTGCTTCCAGGGACAGTTCGTCACTTCCGAACACTCGTGTACCGACCATCAGCGAGGCACTGCCCGCCAGCTCGCGGCTGGGCCAGCGATGGCCGCCCGACACGTCCAGCTGCCAGCGAGGGGAGGCCACCTGGGGGTAGGGAGCGCCAGGGGCACCACGAGACAGGCTGAGACCGAGTCCGAGCACACTGGCGTCGTCGTTGAACAGGGCGTCGGGATCGATGTCCGGGCCGAGGCGGTCGGCAAGCACACCTGGCAGGTGACCATCGGGGTCCTGGTTCTCGTGGGTGGCGAAGAGACGCAGGCCAAGGCGCCGAGTCTCTCCCTGGAGCAAAGCGTGCTCCCAGCTGGACTCGAAGTATCGGCCACTACCCAACCCGTTTTCGTCGAAACGCTCGTGATAGCGGGTATGGCGAGCATCGAGGCTGAGCCTGTCGCGCAGCGTTGGCATCCAGTCCAGGCCGATGCCCAGGCGGTCTTCGGTGGCCAGCAGGCGTAAGGTGTCGTTGGCCGTGGAAGGCTGTTGCCAGTCTGCCTTGAAGCGAGCGCTGAGCCGGCTGGTGAGGTTGTAGCGATGGCCGAGCTGAGCCTCTAGATGGTTTTCGGCGTCACTGTCACGGCTACCCACGGAGAGCCGGGTGATACTGCGAATTCCACGATGGGTGGCGCTCAACGCCACCAGGCGCTCCTCGTCCAGGTCGTGGCTGGTCAGGTTGGGAGAGAGATCATCCTCGTCCAGGGAAATGCTGCCGATGGCGAGCTCTGCGCCCCAGCGTTCACTGGTGCGCTCGAAGATGGCCTGGGTGTGCTCCAGGCTTAGTTCGCCGATTTCCTGGTAGCGATGGCCGATACTGGCGCGTTGCGGCATCTTGTTTGCCAGGCTGACGATTTCCCCGCGCTGATCGGCTCCACGACGATGCAGGAGCAGGGCGTGCTGCATGGCATCGCCACGTCGCTCCAGGGCCATGGCGCCGGCCAGTCGATCACTGGGTGCAAGGGGCTGGCCAGGATCGTCCAGCATCTGGCCGACGGTGGCATGGTCCAGCTGGGCGATGGCGACGTTCAGGCGGTGATAGCTGGGGGTGGGCAGGCCCAGGTGGTGCCGCTGCAGCCACAGATAGCGGTAGCGCGCCTGCCACCCGAGCAGCGCCAGCAGATCAAGGCTGCGCACACCACTGGAGAGGGCCTCTGTGTCCAGCAAGGGCAGGTGGGCGGCCAGCGATTGGTACCAGTTCGCGGCGGGCTCGGCGCCGATCTGTGGTGCCGACCAGGTGAGCCCTTCCAGCTGTCGCCCCAGGATCGATTCGTCCAGGCTGCGAGCCGGATCCAGCTGACTGGCAAGCTGAGGTGCCAGCAGGGCCACCGCTCGCCTGCGCAGCCCCAGGGCGACCCCGGGATGGCCGGATTGGGCAAGGACGTCGGCGATTTCCATCAACACCTCAGGCCCGGGGGCTGGGCCCTGGGCGCTGCGGCGATACCACAGTCGTGCTCGCTGGGTGTCACCGATGGACCGGTAGCCGCCGGCCACCGCAAGGTTCAACTGCTGGCTGGTCGACGCCAGGGATTCCGCCTCGGCCAGACGCTGTGGCAGTTCTCGGTGCTGAAGCATGGTCAGCGCATAGATCTCGCCTGCCCGCAGGCTCGGATCAGCGGGGGCCAGACGAAGCCCTTGGCGGAGTGCGTTCAGTGCGTCCCGGGGGTTGAGATTTTTCAGTTCGCTGTCGGCGATCAAGCCCCAGTAGGCGGGAGAATCGGCAAACCGCTCGGGGTCCTGCCTGGCGAGCGTCAGCAAGCGACGCGCAATGTCGGGTCGGTGCTGCGCCTGGGCCGTGTGAAATCCGGCCAGGATGGCGTCGGTATCCTTGAATCGCTGCCAGCGCTGTGTGGCCAGGGTTTCCACCAGTACGGCATCTCCATCAGTCACGGCGGCGTGAAGCAGGCGCAGGCTTTCCTGCTCGTTCAGCTCTCGCCGGGTGGACAGTCGGCGGTAGGAATCGATCACTTCTTGGGCGTGACCCGCTGACCAACCCAGCTCGGCGCGCTGTTGCCAGGTGCTGGGGCTATCGGCAGGCAGCACCGCGAGGGCATCGGACAGTTGCCACTGGCGCCGCAGCAGTCGGCCCTGCTGGCGAGCCGCTTCATCGTGATCGAAGGAAGACGCCTGACGCAGCGCTGCCCACTGGGTTTCGGCGTCCGCCAGTGCACCGGTCTGCTCCAGCAAAGTGGCCAGACGCACCTTGAGCAGAAGAGAGAGCTGTCCCTGGCTGTTCCAGTGGCGCAGATAGGCGATGGCCGCGTCGGGCTCGCCCAGATCATCAAGCACGTCGACGAGTTGACCTTGCTCCACGGCGGTCAGTTCGTCCCGTGCATTCAGGCGCTCGAGGGCGGCGCGGGCCCGAACACGGTCGTAGCCGGCCAGTGCCAGTTCGACCAGTTGGCGATCTGCTGCCGCATCCGGATATGACGTCGCCAGGGCTTCCAGTGTTGCCATGGCGCCGGGTGTATCGCCTGACCAGCGTTGGGCATTGGCCAACTGATGGGCGTAGGTGGTTGGATCGGTGGCGTTCAGTCGTTGTAGCGGCGCTACCGACAGCTCTGGCTTGCCTGCCGCCAGGGCGACCGCCGCCAGTCGCTCGAGGCGCTCGGGGTCGTCCGCGTCCAGCGCCTGCAGTCTGGTGGCCCAGGTGAGCGCCTGGTCCACGTCATTGACGGCCAGCGCCAGGCGAATGGCCAGGTCCATCAGTTCCGCGTCGTTCGGATAGGCCTCCAGATACTGTCGTGCGTAGTTGATGCCCTGCTGACTGTCGCTCTGGAATGCCGCCTCCAGCGACTGTCTGGCGACTTGCCGGTCAGGACTTTCGATCTGGTCCGCGGCCTGGGCCGGCGGGATGACAAGATCGAGCCAGCCAAGTGGAGAGGCGCCCACATCTCGCGCCAGCCAAGCCCTGTGCCAGGCGGATGAGGCGCGTATCGGTGATCCGGCCTGCATCCAGCTACGCCCGGCTTCCCTGAGCCAGTGGAAGCGTCGATCCTGATCGCGCCGGGCCAGGGCCTCGAAGCATTCCGCGGCCTCCCAAGGATGTTCGAGGGACAGCCAGCGATGCGCCATCAGTGTCAGTCGATCGGTGGAAAGACGCGGATCGGTTTCGCCCGGGCCATCGATGCCGGCCCAGGCATGGATGTCGTAGAAGCGCTCGACCAGATGGCGGCGCAGGGTCGCGTCATGGGGATCGCCTGGCTCGAGGGCATTGATGGCCTGCCAACGCTGTTCCAGCAACCACCACTGAACCTCGGGGTCTGTATCATCCTCGAGGTGAGCCAGGGTCTCACCGGCCGCGCCAGGCTGCTGGGCCTCGAGTTGAAGCCTGGCCAGTGCCAGGCGAAGATCGCGACGCTGAGGGTCGGCGTCCAGGCGTGCCTTGGCCAGCAACAAGGCGGCGTGGCGATCGTTCTCGGCATTCATGCTGGCCTGGGACAGCAGGTGACGCGCCGGTTGGAAACCGATCAGCACCAGCACCAGCCCAAGCACCAGTAGCCTGAATACCCAGGGAGGCAGCAACGACTCGCGTGGCCTATCCACAGGACACCTCGATCGTGGCGGGGCCGGGACCCGAGTAGTCGAGCACGAGGCTGTCGCCTTGGCGGTGCTGGCGGGCACCGGGTGCCTTTACGTGACACTGACCGAGCCCGGTCAGCTCGGCTTCAAGGGCGACCTGTTCGGCTTCCAGGGTCAGCGAGAAGCCGCCATCCGTGGCTCTATGCCAGGCCGTCGTTCGCCCATTGGCACGACGCAGGTGAGGCTGGTGGGGAAATGCCTGACCAAGCCACAGTATCTGGCGCTGTTGCCCGTCCAGCGACAGGTAGCGCCCCTGCTCGATGTCGGTGACGCTGACCACCCCGATGGAGCGCCCCAGGTCAGGCCAGCCAAGGGACGCGGGCAAGCGCAGGGTACGCAGGCTCGAGCCACCGGTAATCTGCCAGGCGCCGTCCAGTCGGCGGGCGACGCCCAGGTCGTACCAGTGGGTGGCGATGTCACTGTAGGTGCTGGCGTACAGCGGCAGGGTGTCCTGCTGCTGTACGGCGTCGTAGACCTCTTCGAGGGCGCGCAGTGAAGCGGGATACGCTGCGCTGTAGAAGTGGTAGTAGATGTTGATGGGTTTGAGCCGCCGAGGCAGGTCGGTTAGTTCGAAGGTTTCCAGTACCCGCCGATAACCCCACTTGGGCGTGGTCATGTGATCGGTGTAGACGTTTTCGTTGATTTCGGGCGCGAGTACCTGCAGGTAGTGGCCGATGGGTCTGAGCATCGGCGATACCTGGGTCAGAGAGGGGTTGTCCCGGGTGATGTGGGTATTGCCACCATTGAGGTTGGTCAGTCCCAGGCGTTCACTGATGGCCAGGGCTTTCTCGGGCGGCACGGCGTCGCCACTCCACAAAATCGTCGTGACCTTCTTTCCCGGGGGAGCGAGGTCGTGATTGATATAGGCGGTGGAGCCCGCCACTTCTCGCTCCAGCGAGAAGTGATAGCCAGCCAACGGCATGTTGAAGGGAAAGCCCGCCGGCGTTCGGCCCTGGCCGGCAAGATCTCCTTCCTTGAGATCGAGCCAGTCGAAGGGATGGCTGTAGGTATGGGTAGCGATCTCGACCCAGGGAAGGGCAAAGATCTCCCGCGCCAGAGGCTCCAGCTGCGTTCTCAATTCAGGATGGGTGCCGCCTTCGCCGAACTCGCCCTCGACGATGGAGACCGTGGTGGGCACTCGATAGCGCTTCAGGATCCTGTCGCGCATCACTTCACCGGTGAAGGGAGCGCCAGGCCATTCGCCGCGGCTGATGAAGGCATCACCGTCGATATGGGTAAGCCACAGGCGGGAACCGTTCTCTGTGGTGGCATCTGGGACCGGAAAATCCTCCATGCCGAGGCTCTTGGCAATGAAGGAGAAGGGATCGAGGATCCAGCGCTGCTGGCTGTCGCTTGCCTCCTGGAACAACCATGGGCTCAGCGCCACCCCGCCCCAGGGACCGGTCACCACCGGCGATAGCTCGACACCGTTGCGGTCGGCCAGGGTCAGGTGGGCGGTGTTGGTCTCGGCCAGCAGGCGGTAACCGGCGGGATAGATGCCAGGTCCCTCCGGCATGCCCTCGAAGCCGACCAGCGCATCGTGCTGTCGAATCTTCAGGCTGGAAGTCTCGACGCTTTCGACGTTGATGATGCCGAGCTGCTGCCCCAGCCCCTGTGAGAGGTCGATACCCTGATCGCCCATCAGGATCAGCCGAACGCCCGACGACACCTGGGCGGACAGCCAGGCGGACAGGGCCGTGGTGTCGCGCGCTGGCGGAGAGGGAAACCAGCTCAGGATGGCGGCATAGCGCCCCTGCATGATGCCGGGGGGAGGAGGGGTTCCGATGTCCCGATACTCCGCCGAGTAACCGAGGTAGTCGAGGATGGGGGCGAGATAGCGAAAGGCGTCCAGGTTGCTGACGTCGCCTTTTTCCGCGGTATCGGCGTCATAGAAGATCAGGATCCTTCTCGGGATCGGCTCGATCAGTCCGACGCCGATCTGGTCGAGGCCGGGTGTCGTGACCCAGGGAATCGCACCAATATCGAGGATACGCCGAGCGGTCTGACGCGCGAGCTCCCGATTCGCGGCGGGGACATAGTCGATGGCAATCGCCGGAAGACCATAACCACGAACACGCTCGAACTGCTGCTGCAGCCATTGCTGGCGGGAGGGAGTGACGCCGCCGTAGACGCCGGTGGCAGGCGTCCACTCACGGAACAGGGACTCGGCGGCGACACCGGCGATCTTGTCATGGACCTGGCCGAGCACCTCGAAGCCCCGGTTGAGCAGCAGCTTGAGGTTCGGATGACGTCTATGGATCTCGTCGATCAGTGATACCAGCGCCAGTTGCTGAGCGTGGGCGGCCGGGCCATCCGGCGCAAAGCGCCGGTAGCTGTCCAGGGTATCCAGAAAAAGGCCATCGTAGCCGGCATCGATCAGCACCTCGACACGCTGGTCGAGGAGATGGTTGCGCCAGCCATCGTCGCTCAGGTCGGCGATACGGGTGTCCCAGTCGGGATTGCTCCCGACCAGCGCTGCCTGGGGTGCTTGCGCGTCGGTGGGCCTGTCGGCGTCCCACTCGCCCACACTAAGGTAGGCAAAGACCTCGGCGCCATGTGCCGCCAGACCTCGGTGTTCGCGTTCGGTGACAGCGTCGGCGTCCACCACCACCCAATCGAACTGGTCGAGCAGCTCCACAGGGGGGCTTGCTTCGTAGTAGAAGGCGACGCTGGGCTGGGTAGCTGCCTGGGCGGTCAGCCCCAGCAGTGACGTCGCCAGAGCCGCCAGCCAGGTGCAGGCATGGCGGAATCCAGCCGAAGTTCGGGTACCGCTCATGCCATCTGGCCCTCCTGAGGCCCCTGTGCTGTCCAGCGTGCGTCGTGCTCGATCAAGGCCTTCAGACCGTCTTCCAGCGAGCGCGGCTCCTTGAGGCCGAACCATTTATGCAGGCGAGCGGTGGCGCCCAGGGAGTGGCGAATATCCTCGCTGCGAGGGGCGTCAAAGCGGGGAACCTGCTGGCTTTCCAGTAGTGTGTTCAGAGCTGCAATCAGATCCAGAAGTGACGAGGCCTTGCCTGTGGCAAGGTTGCAGACTCCCTGGTGTTCGCTGAACAGCGCGCGGGCGTTCATTCGCGCGACGTCTGCCACGAAGACGAAATCGCGGGTCTGGCCGCCATCACCAAAGACCGTGGGGGCGCGGTTGTGACGCAGGGCATCGACGAACAGCGCGATGACACCGGCGTAGGGAGACTGAGGGTCCTGACGCGGGCCATAGACGTTGAAATAGCGAAAACCCAACGTCGATAGACCGTGGAGCTGGTGTTGGAGGCTGGCGTAGCGCTCGTTGATCCACTTTTCGAGGCCGTAAGGGGACAGCGGACGGAGTCTTGCTCCCTCGCTCAGCGGCAGGGATTCGGGGGTGCCATAGACCGCCGCAGAAGAGGCGTAGACCACACGTGACAGGCCATGCAGGCAGGCAGCGTGGAGCACCTGTAGCGTCCCCATGACGTTGTGCTGAGCCGATTCGTCGGGGTGGCTGACGGAGCGCGCCACCGACACCTGAGCGGCGAGGTGCAGACAGCGCTCGACGCCATCCATGGCACGGTCCACATCGGCCCGATTACGTACATCACCGGTCACTATCTCGAGTCGGGGATGCTCAGGCAGATTGCGCTTCTTGCCACTGGAAAAGTTGTCCAGGACACGCACATGGTGTCCTTCCGATAGCAACTGGTCGACGCTATGGGAGCCAATAAAACCTGCTCCACCGGTGACAAGGATGGTCGCTGACATTGCCTGGTTCCCCCAGATGGTGTTCGAAGGTGGTGTCCGGGGGTGGTCTTGACGAAGCAGAAGGTGCTTGTCGATCGCCGTTAATAAGGCGGCCACTGGAAGGATTGATACGCTTCGTCGAAAATTCCCGGACCCATGTGAAGCACCATATTTGTCGCTGTGAAAGCGACACAATGCCCGAAGGTACATGATGACTAAATAAGCAAAAAAGAATTTAAAATGCTTAGTTATAACAAGAGGTTAAAATAATTGTTGTATAATTTTTATGTTGTTTTTATTGTCTTTTTTATTGATTTGATATGAGGTTTTCTATTTGGGGCTTATGACTTTGTTCTGTGCTTATTTGCAGATGACTATTGGTGATGCTTTCCCCTGAACGGTGTTTCAAGCGTCTTTCACGTAGCCGAAATGACATTTTTGCCTTCTTTAATCAAAAGAACGTCAAGGTATATCGTCAGGACAGGTCAGCAAGCGGTGAAGGCGAGACGCGAAGGGCGTGGTTTGGCGGGCATGCAAAGAATGTTGGCTATCAGGTGGTCATTTCAAAGAACGCGCCCCCGTGTCTCTGGCAACGGGGACGCTCAGACCGGCTTCAGCGGTGGGATACAACAAGGGGCGCGGGCAATAAGAAGCAAGAAGCAAGAAGCAAGAAGTACGCAGCAAGAAGCGAAGCGCGACCAGGGTCCCGGGACTGCGATCCCGCCCACGTGCACAAGTAAGATGACGTGGACGGGAAGGCTCGGTCAGCAAGGCTCAGGCAGGAAGATGCCGGCTGATGCCGTCGGCGCCGCCGATCAGCAGGATATCCGCCGGACGAGCGGCAAACAGGCCGTTGGTCACCACCCCGACGATCGCGTTGATGCGGGTCTCCAGGGCGACGGGGTCATCGATGTCGAGGCCGTAGCAGTCGATGATCTGATTGCCGTTGTCGGTGACCACGCCCTCGCGGTAGACCGGATCGGCGCCAAGCTTGACCAGTTCTCGGGCGACGTAGGAACGGGCCATGGGAATCACCTCGATGGGCAGCGGGAAGTCGCCCAGGCGCTCGACCCGCTTGGAGGCGTCGGCGATGCAGATGAAGGTCTTGCAGCAGGCCGCCACGATCTTCTCGCGGGTCAGCGCGGCCCCCCCACCCTTGATCATCTGCAAGTGAGCGTTCACTTCGTCGGCGCCGTCGACGTAGACCGGCATGGTGCCGACTTCATTGAGCTCGTAGACGTCGATGCCGTGCCCCTTCAATCGTTGGGCGCTGGCCTCGCTGCTGGCCACCGCTCCGCGGAAGTCCCCGCGCAGCTCTGCCAGGCGGTCGATGAAGCAGTTGGCGGTGGAGCCGGTACCGACACCGATCACGATGTCACGGCCGAGCATCGGGCGGACCTCGTCGATGGCGGCGGCAGCGACGGCGTCCTTGAGTTCGTCCTGGGTCATGGAATACCTGCGATGGGGAGCGTGAGAAGAGGAAAGCTGCGGCCATTATAGGGCATCGCGAAAGACGGAAGAAACGCTGTCTGGCGTGTCACCGTGGTGCCTGGGCTCCGCCCGTTTCTGCCTTCATCGCGGTCGCGGCAGCTCGGCACTGAGGCAAGCAATGTCTGCCTGGGGTGGCTGGCGCTGGACGTTGGGCGTGAGGCGATGCTAACAATAGGGGTTTTGCCCGCCTCCCTCACGCTGGATACCAGAATGCTCGAAGCTACCGTCAAGAAGATTCTCCAGGCCCGGGTCTACGAAGCCGCCCGAGAAACGCCGATCTCACCTGCGCCCATGCTGTCGCGACGGTTCAACAATCAGATTCTGATCAAGCGTGAAGACCTTCAGCCGGTGCACTCCTTCAAGGTGCGCGGTGCCTACAATCGCATGGCCCACCTGACTGATGAGCAGAAAGCCAAGGGCGTGATCGCCGCCTCCGCGGGGAACCATGCCCAGGGCCTGGCGCTGGCGGCCAAGCAGATGGGCGTCAAGGCGGTGATCGTGATGCCGCGCATCACCCCGGAGATCAAGGTGGCTGCGGTACGCGGCTGGGGCGCCAAGGTCATCCTCAAGGGCGACGCCTTCGCCGCCGCCGCAGAGCACGCTCAGGAGCTGGTCGAGGCCCACGGCTACACCTATATCCCGCCGTTTGACGATATCGATGTGGTCGCCGGACAGGGCACCGTGGCCATGGAGATCCTGCGTCAGCACAGCGGCCCCATCGATGCGGTGTTTATTCCGGTGGGCGGTGGTGGCCTGATCGCCGGCATGGCGGCCTACATCAAGTACCTGCGCCCGGAGATCAAGGTGATCGGGGTGGAAGCCGAGGACAGCGCCTGCCTGAAGGCCGCGCTGGAGGCCGGTGAAAGGGTCATCCTTGAACAGGTCGGGGTGTTCGCCGAGGGCGTGGCGGTGGCGCAGATCGGCGAGATTCCCTTTTCCCTGATGCGGGATCTGGTGGACCAGGTGATCACCGTCAACACCGATGAGATGTGTGCGGCGGTGAAGGATATCTTCGAGGATACCCGGGCGGTGTCCGAGACCTCCGGCGCGCTGTCGCTGGCCGGTCTCAAGAAGTATATCCAGGAGACCGGGGCCGAGGGCCAGACCCTGATATGCATCAACTCCGGCGCCAACACCAACTTCGATCGGCTCCAGCATATCGCCGAGCGCACCGAACTCGGCGAACAGCGCGAGGCGATCCTGGCGGTGACCATTCCCGAGCGACCTGGCAGTTTCAAGAAGTTCTGCCGCACCATCGGCAAGCGCATGGTCACCGAATTCAACTATCGCTACGCCGATGCCGACCAGGCCCACATCTTCGTCGGCATACAGGTCAAGCCGGGCGGCGAGGATCGCCAGGCGCTGATCGGCAAACTGATCGAGGCGGGCTACCCGGTCGAGGATCTGACCGACAACGAACTGGCCAAGCTGCATATCCGTCATCTGGGCGGCGGCCGGCCCCGTACCGAGTTCACCGAGGAAGTCTATCGCTTCGAATTTCCCGAGCGCCCCGGCGCGCTGATGAACTTCCTGACCCACCTGCCCCAGGACTGGAATATCTCGCTGTTTCACTACCGCAACCACGGCGCTGCCTATGGTCGGGTGCTGGTCGGCATGCAGATTCCCAACGGGGATCGTTCCCACGTCGAGGAACATTTTGACGCCATTGGCTATCGCTATTGGAAGGAAAGTGACAATCCCGCCTACCAACTGTTCATGGCATAGCCATGGCGGGATGACGTCTTGGAAGTCGAGGCAAAGCGGCGTATCCTGCGCGCGCAAGCGCTGACTTACTTGCTGGGCATGATGACGCCTGGCTGACGGGCTTCATCGTGGAAGCGTGATGATTGCCATACATGGGTGATCACCCTATAGTCTGAGTCAGTCGCTTTGACCACAACATCAAGACAATACGGCAAGCGGCCGTATGAAGGGAGTCAGGAATGAAACGCAAGCCCGATCTGATCATGTCACTGGTGCTGGTGTTCGGCCTGGGAGTCGTGGCGACCGGCTACGCCCAGGCGCTGGTGGGAGGTTGACGCACCAGGCACCATGGTCACGACATCGGCATAGATCCAACTCCGGCCGCCCTCAGGGGCGGCCGGAGGCGTTTCAGGCAGGGCGGATCACTCTTTGATCACTGACGATGGCGTTCAGCGGCACGTCCCAGGAGGCCACCGGCAGGCGTTCGACGCGCTGGACGTCATGGGCCAGGCCGATCAGGCGTGGCCTGGGGCCGCCCTGCCCGCTGTCGGGATGGGCGAAGGCCAGGGTGCGATCATAGAAGCCTCCACCCATGCCCAGGCGCTGGCCGGCGTCGTCGAAGCCCACCAGCGGTAGAAGGATGGCGTCCAGCGCCCAGGGCGGCAGACGACGCGACGGATGGGCGCCGTGACGGCTGCAGGGTTCGCTGATGCCGAAGCGATTGGCGACCATGGGGGTGTGCTCGTCGTAGCGGACGAACCACAGGCGATTGTCGCTCAGGGGGCGCAGCACCGGAAGATAGGCCTGGGCGCGCCGCTGGCGTAGCCAGTCGAGCAGGGGACGAGGATCGATCTCCCCGTCATTGGGCAGGTAGAGCGCCACGCGACGGGCACTCAGCAGTTCAGGAAGGCGACGCAGGCGAGCCAATAGTGACTGGCTGGCGGCCTGCTGCTGGCGCGGGCTCAGGGCCCGGCGGCGGCGTCGCAGTTCGCGTCGCAGCTCGGTACGTGACAAGTGTCCGAGCGTCATCTGTGCGTCAATGGAAGAGCGCAGATCGTTCATTCGAGGTTCCCCAGAGTGCCGCTGTCGTTCTGGCCCTTGAACCCATAGGTTCAAGGTGGGTGGCCGCAGCCGAGCCGTCAGGCTTTCCGTCGCACGGACTTGCACACGGGCCCGGCTAGCATTTGGCCCCCTGGGTACTGCGCATAGGCTCGAGGGACTGTAACGACTGGCGCACACCCCAGGGAACTCTTCCATGCTACCAGACCGGGGCCTGGCGCCAAAGTGAAGATGCCTTCGAGTGCTTGGGGAGGCAGTGTCGACCAGGCGCGCTGGTCGCGAGACACCAGCAAGGGGATGAGGTGCTGGCACGGCTCTCGCAGATGAGGCGGGGCGCGGACCACCGTGGCGGTGCGGGACGTGGTGCGGGCTCAGGTACCGAAAGCCCTGATCAGCCTTGATCAGACGTCGGAATCGCGACTCGGCGCCTTGGCGAGCGCCTGCTCCAGGCGAGTATTCAACTCGCTCAGGCTGGCTTCGCCTGCACGCTTCTCGTCACGCAGGCCCAGCAGTTCGTGGGCCAGATTGAGTGCAGCCATGATGGCAATCTTCTCCCGATCCACCACCTTGCCCTGGGCGTGGATCCCCTGCATGGCCTGGTCCAGATAGCGGGCAGCGCGCTCCAGTCCCTCCTGCTCCTCGGGGGCACAGGCGATGGTGTAGGGGCGTTCTAGCAGCGTAATGTCGGTGGTATGCCGCTTGGTGTCATTCATGGGCCTGGCTCCGGGGCGGGCCTTGGCTAACGCAGCGCCGAACGGGCAGGATGCGTTACCATCGGGGATCGATTGCGAGTCACTATAAGAGAGCCTTCAGCGGGGGGTCAACGCGACACCTCAAGACGGGAGCATCGGCGGCGCTTGCCGATGCCATGGGCAAGCGGCTTCTGGTCACCCCGGGGGCGCCGCGGTATTGCCACCCTGAACCTCTTCTTCAGCGGATATCATCATGTCTTTGATCAACGAACGCCAGGACTTCTCCACCATCGCCGACACCTTTTTGCTGCATGGCAGCATGCAGTCGCCGGCCTTCCTCGACGGGCGCCTGTGCGCGGCACTCGGCCTGCACGACCTCACCGCCGAGGCCTGGCTCGAGGAGGTCTGCCTGACCCTCGGGGTCGACCAGCCCAGAGACGAGCCCAGCGCTGAACGCCTGCTCGGCTGGCGCCGCCAGACCCTGGACGCCCTGGCCAGCACCGAGCTCAATTTCGAACCGCTGCTGCCTGACGAGATGTTCTCGCTGGCCGAGCGGGCGCAGGGCCTCAAGGAGTGGACCCTCGGCTTTCTCGAAGTGGTGGAGGACGCGGGCGACGCGCCCAGAAAGAAGTGGTCCGAGCCGCTCAGGGAGGCCATCGAGGATCTCGCGGGTTTGGCCGCCATCGAGACCGATATCGACGACAGCGCCGAGAACGAGAACGACCTCTTTGCCCTGACCGAACACGCCCGGATGGCGGCGATGCTGCTCTATACCGAACAGCACCCGGGCACCCCGCAGGTCGAGCAGGTCGACGAGACGCCTCCCACCACCCACTGACGTTTGCCAAAGTCCCGAACGATGCCTGCAAAGTTCGGGATTTTTCCCTCCTTTTCCCGTCGCCATAGCCTGCTATGCTGGTTGATGTGATTGATCTGGCGTCGTGCTTCAGGGCTCGGATCGCCGGCGCATCGGCCGCTGACCTGCCACTGTCGATCATGCCTTTCTCGGCGATGACACCTGTCTTATCGGTGCGTGTCCCTGGTGCCGTGGGCTCGTCTCGCCCTTTTCTGGGGCGCCGACGCTCGTCGGTGACCGGAGCGTCGTGGACTGGATGATCGTCGGATTGTCTTGAGTGTTGGCATGCCAGCGTTTCCCTGCATTTGCGTCTTGTCGAAGCCTTCGTTCAGGGAGGGATGGCGGTGGCTGGGGTACAAATCAGGGTGCTGTTTCGCCAGGGCGATTGGTGGTTTTATGGCCACTTTGCACGCTAATAAATATTTGATTACGTAAAGTTATTACAGGAATACAGTAATGCCGCAAGACACCCCCAAGAGCACTGTGGAACCAACGGCAAGCCGCCTTTCAGCGAACGCCCCTCAGGCGTCTTGCCAGGTTCAGGCGTCTTGCCAGGAAGGTGGCCATGCGGTCGAGCGGGTCGATGTGGCGATCATCGGCGGGGGGCTGGTGGGGGCGAGCCTGGGGGCGGCCCTGGCGGAATTGATCGAACATTCCGGCCTCAAGGTCGCGGTGGTCGAGGCCGCACCGATGGCGCCGCTCGCACCGTCGCCGCAGGAAGCGGCGCCTTCGGCGGGAGAAGACGACGCCTGGCAGCCGAGTTTCGACGCCCGCGCCAGCGCCATTGCGGCGGGCTCCGCCGCGCACTTTTCGCGTCTCGGGGTGTGGTCCGCCATGGCCGCGAAGGCCAGCGCGATCTCGCTGATCCATGTCAGCGAAAAGGGGCGCCTTGGTGCGACGCGCCTGCGTGCCGACGAAATGGGCGTCGAGGCGCTCGGCTACGTGGTACCCAACGCCTGGATGGGGCGGGTGCTGCACCGCCGCCTGGCCGAGCTGCCGCTCGACTGGCACTGTCCGGCTCGGGTGGAGCGTATCGAACCCGTGGCCGCAGGCCATCGTCTGTGGTTGTCCAGCGGCAGCGTGCTGGAGGCCGGCCTGACCGTGCTGGCCGACGGCGGTCGCTCTGGCCTCAAGGAGGCGCTGGGGATCGAGAGCGACGCGACCCCCTACGATCAGGTGGCAATGATCGCCAATGTCGCGGTCGGGCGCCCTCACCAGGGCGTTGCCTACGAGCGCTTCACACGGCAAGGCCCGATGGCGCTGCTGCCGCTGCCGGGACAGGCCATGGAGCTGGTGTGGACCCATGAAAAGGGCAGCGAACAGCGCCGCCTGGCATTGTCGGACCGCGCCTTTCTCGAAGAGCTGCAGGCCGCCTTTGGCGATCGAGCCGGCGCCTTCGTCAAGGTCGGCCAGCGTCACGTCTACCCGCTGTCGCTGGTCACCGCGCGGGAGACGACACGGCCGGGACTGGCGGTGCTGGGCAACGCCGCCCACGCCCTGCACCCGGTGGCGGGCCAGGGCTTCAACCTCGCGCTGCGAGGGGTGATCGACCTGGTCGAGGCCATCGAGCAAGGGCTCGAGGCCGGCCAGGCGCCTGGCAGCGCGGCGACCCTGGCCGCCTTCGAGCGACGCCGCGAAACGGACCAGCGCAATGTGGTGCGCTTCAGCGACGGCCTGATTCGGCTGTTCGGCATCGACCAGCCACTGCTGTCCCACGCCCGTGCCGCGGGACTGATTGGCCTGAACCTCGCAGGGCCGCTGAGGCGGGGCCTCGCCAGGCGGGCCATGGGCAGCGAACGATAACTGGGTAGGGGCAACCCTGGCCCGTTGGTGTCATCTGGCTCACAGGGCCTTCCCATGGCGTCAGGCAGCCTTCAGGCACTGCCCCTGAAAGCCTGGCGGTCGAGCATAGGATTGCCCTTGGCGGTACACTGGGTGCGCTGCGTTGCCGCGACCCTGAGGGCGAATCCGCAAAGGACCCCTGAGGGCGAATCCGCAAAGGCACGTGGTGCAAGCGAGTCAGTGATTGTCAGGAAGACTGGGAGAGCGAGACGCCGATGAAGGAGCAGGCAGAGGGTTCAGCCGCCAAGGCAGCGCCGACGGGAGTCGATGTGGTGATCGCCGGTATCGGCATGGTAGGTGCCGTACTGGCCGTGCTGCTGGCACGGGAAGGCTGGACGGTCGCCATGGTGGACCCGCGTCCGGGCCCGCTGGACTCGGATGACCTGCCGGGCAGTGTGCCGGCGCCCCGCGTCAGCGCCCTGACCCCGGTGTCTCGACGGTTGCTGGAAGGCCTCGGTGCCTGGCCGCGCATCGACGCCTGGCGCGCCACGCCCTACACCGCCATGCAGGTGTGGGACGCCGATGGCTCCGGCGAGGTCGGCTTCCGCGCCGATCAGGCCGGCGTACCGGTGCTTGGCCATATCGTCGAAAACGATGTGATTCTTGCGGCGCTGGAAGCCGAGCTGTCGAGGCTGCCTCAGGTGCAACGCCTGCATGGTCGCAAGGTGGTGGCGCTGGACGACGGCGCCGTTCGTCGGCGGGTGACCCTGGATGATGGCAGCGTGCTGGCCGCCCCGCTGGTGGTCGGCGCCGACGGTGCACGTTCACCGCTGCGCGAACTGGCCGGGATAGCGGTACGTGAACAGGACACCGGGCAGTGCGCGCTGGTGACCACGGTGAAGACCGAGCGGCGTCACGGCGGTGTAGCCCGTCAGGCCTTTCTGGCCACCGGCCCCCTGGCCTTCCTGCCGCTGACGGTGGCGGGAGACAGCCACTACTGCTCGATCGTCTGGTCCACCACCCCGCAGGAAGCCGAACGTCTTGCGGCACTCTCGCCGGCGGCGCTGGGCCAGGCCATGGCCGAGGCGCTGGATCATCGCTTGGGTGCGGTGGAGGTGCTGGATGAGGCCAGGAGTTTCCCGCTCAGCCAGCGCCACGCCGAGCGCTACCACCTGCCGGGGCTTGCGCTGATCGGCGACGCCGCTCACAGCATTCACCCCCTGGCCGGCCAGGGGGTGAATCTGGGCTTTCTCGACGCGGCGGTACTGGCCGAAGAGTTGCTGAACGGGCGCCGTCGCGGTGTGGCACCTGGTGGCTTGAGCCTGCTGGCACGCTATGAGCGACGTCGGCGTGGTGATAACGCCATGATGCTGGTGCTGATGGAAGGCTTTCGGCGTCTGTTCGGCAGCCGCCACCCGGGCCTGACGCTGGCGCGCAACCTGGGGCTTTCCGGCGTCGACCGGCTGTCTCCGATCAAGCGCCTGATCATGCAGCAGGCCACCGGCTCACGCGGACGCCTGCCGCTTAGCTGTCGCTAGGGGGCAGGCAGAGTGCAGGCCGGGGCCTTGTCGCCCGGCCTAGGCGCTGTCCGAAAAGTCGACGAGCGAAGGTTAGACAAGGCAAAAATCGGTGAGAAAGCGCAGTTTACGGGGTGTAAATGAGCATTTTGACCGGGCTGGCGCACCAGCCGATTTTTAACGCCGTATTACCGAGCGCAGGCACTTTTCAGACAAGCCCTAGCGCGTGTCGCGCTGACTGATCACATTCAGCGCCTTCAGCAGATTCAGTGCCTCGCCCAGCTGGTAGTCGCCGTCCAGCCGATCGCTGCGGCTGCTGTCGGCGCGATCTCCACCATCGCCAAGGTGCCCTTCCAGGTCAGACTCGCGAATGCGCAGGTTGCTGGTATCGGCGACCTCGAGCCGGCCGCGCACGACCTCGACGTCGGGCTCGATGCCCTGGGCCTGGATCGAGCGACCGTTAGGGGTGTAGTAGAGCGCGGTGGTCAGCTTGAGCCCTTCACCATTGCCCAGCGGCATGATCTGCTGCACCGAGCCCTTGCCGAAGCTTTCGGTGCCCATCACCACGCCTCGGCGCTGGTCCTGCAGGGCGCCGGCGACGATCTCTGCGGCGGAGGCGCTGCCGCCGTTGATCAACACCACCAGCGGCACGTCCGGCGCCGCGGTGCGTTGGGTCGCCGAAAAGCGCATGTCGCTATCGGACAGTCGCCCCTCGGTGTAGACGATCAGGCCACGGTCGAGGAAGGCGTCGGCCACGTCCACCGCCGACTGCAGTACGCCGCCGGGGTTGTTGCGCAGGTCCAGCACGATGCCTGACAGGGCCCCCTGGTCGCGCAATTCGGTCAGGGCATCCTCGACCTGCTCGCCGGTGCGGGCCTGAAACTGACTGATGCGCAGATAGCCGTAGCCGGGCTCGAGGATGTCGCTCTTCACGCTGTCGGTACGGATGATTTCCCGGGCCAGGGTGACCTCACGTGGAGCACCATCGCCGGCGCCGACCACTGTCAGGCGAATCTCGGTGCCTGGCTCGCCACGCATCATGTCCACCGCTTCCTGCAGGGATAGCCGATCGGTGGGGGTCTCGTCGATGCGCAGGATGGCGTCCTGAGCCTGAAGTCCCGCGCGCTCGGCCGGGGTGTCGTCTATCGGCGAGATCACCGTCAGCTGGCCGTCGTCGAGCCCGACCTCGATGCCGATCCCGCCAAACTCGCCTTCGGTGGTCTCCCGCAGGTTGCGATAGGCCTCGGCGTCGAGGTAGCTGGAGTGGGGGTCCAGCTCCGAGAGCATGCCGCGCATGGCGTTCTTGAGCAGGGTCGCATCATCGACCTCTTCCACGTAGCCGCGCTTGATCCGCTCGAACACCTCGGAGAAGGCCTGGATCTCGCTGATCGGCAGATCATCGTCGGTCGCCTGGGCGCTGGCCAGCGAAGGCCAGGCCAGGGACGCGGCGAGGCACCACGCAAGGCAAGTCCCGGTCAGTGTCTTGAGGCGCGAGGGACGGTGGGCGGCTCGGGGTTCGGTCATGCGGTCTCCGCTCGACGTAGGGGCAAGGTTCAAGCATAGCCTTAGGCCGGATGGTTGAAAATGGCGTGTGCTCAGCGCCGCGCGATCCAGCCACCAGGATCGATGGGGTCTCCGCCTCGGCGTACCTCGAAATACAGCCCCGGAGCGTCGCGGCCTCCGCTGACGCCGACGCGGCCCAGTGTCTGGCCACGCTCCACACGGCTGCCGACCTCCGTCTCGAAGCGTTGCAGGTGGGCGTAGAGGGTCATCACCTGGTCGCCGTGGTCGACGATCAGCAGATTGCCGAAGCCGCGCATCCAGTCGGCGAACACTACCCGGCCGGGGTGAACCGCTTCGACCGAAGTCCCGGATGGCGCCTGAATCAGGATGCCGTTGCGGTGGACGCCGCGGGATTCGCGAAAGCGCGACAGCATCATGCCCTGCACCGGCCACGGCAGGTCGCCTCGGGTGCGCTCGATGGCGGTGGACGGCGGCGGGCGCTCGAGCCGTGCCATGGTTTCCTGCACCTCGCGCAGGACCCGCTCGGCGTGGGCCCGGTCCTGGTCCAGCGAGGCCAGCTTCGAGGCCTCGGTGTCGTAGCGTTGGTCGAGCTGTGCCACCAGCGCCTGGCGCTCGCGGCTCTGCCTGGCCAGGGCCTGGCTACGGGCCGCCACATCGGCCTCCAGGGAAGCCAGCTCCTCGCTGCGGTGTTCGAGCTCGCGGCGGTTGTCCTCCAGACGCTGGTCCAGTTCAGCGAGCAGGTCGAGGCGCTCGTTGCGGGCGTCGGCAAGATGGTTGAGATAGGCCTGCAGGCGGTCCAGTCGTGCTGGGTCGTCCTGATTCAGCAGCAGCTTCAACTGTGGTGTCAGGCCCATGCGATAGAGCGCATCGAGTTGACGACCCAGGGCTGCCCGCTGCTCCCGGCGTTCGGCTTCCATCAGTTCTCGGCGATGCGCAAGCTCGGCCATCTCCTGATCGAGCCGGCGGCGTTCGGCCTGCAGCGTATCCAGGCGCTGGTGGGTCTCGGCCAGTGCCGTTTCCACCTCGCGCAGGGCCTCGCTGGCCTGGTCGCGGGCGCTATCGGTGCTGGCCAGGCGCTGACTGGCCTCTTGAATACGCTCGCCGATGGCGTCGAGCCTTTGCCTGGCCTGCTGCTCGCTGGGACTGGCCTGAGCGAGCGGCAGGCCGGCCTGCGTCACAGGAGTGAGCGGCAGGCCACCCAGCCACAGGACCGCTGCGCCCAGGGCGACAGCCGCGCGGACAAACCCACAACGCCGCCCCGGGCGGGGCGGCGTCGTACGTGGTGGTGGGCAGCTGCCGGGCTGGCGCCTCGATGGCGCGACTGGGGCTGCGGTGCGCAGAGGTCTCACGACAGCTCGATCAGTACCTCGCCGGTCATCTCCTCCGGCACCGACTCGCCCATCATGGTCAGCAGGGTCGGCGCCAGGTCGCACAGGCGACCGCCGTCCTTTAGCCGGGCCTCGCGGCTGCCCACGTACACCAGCGGCACCGGGAAGGTGGTATGCGCAGTCTGGGGGTTGCCGGTCTCGGGGTGCACCATCTGCTCGGCGTTGCCGTGATCTGCGGTGATCAGGCAGGCACCGCCGGCGCGCTCGATCGCTTCGACCACCCGACCCACGCACTTGTCCACCGCCTCGATGGCGGCCTTGGCGGCGTTGAAGTCACCGGTATGGCCGACCATGTCGCCGTTGGCGTAGTTGCAGATGATCAGGTCGAAGCTGCCGCCGTCGATGGCGTCGACCAGGGTGTCGGTGAGCTCGAAGGCGCTCATCTCGGGCTTCTCGTCGTAGGTCTTGACGTCCTGGGGTGAAGGAATCAGCTCGCGCTTCTCGCCCTCGAATTCCTTCTCGCGGCCGCCGGAGAAGAAGAAGGTGACGTGGGCGTACTTCTCGGTCTCGGCGATGCGCAGCTGGGTCTTGCCGCGCGTCTCCATGACCTCGCCCAGGGTGTTGTTCAGGTCCGCAGGCGGGAAGGCCGAGGGCGCGGGAATATCGGCGGCATACTGGGTCAGCATGACCAGGCCGTCGGCGGCCAGCGTCGGCTGTACTTGACGGTTGAAGCCGTCGAAGTCCTCGAGCACGAAGGCACGGGTCAGCTCGCGGGCGCGGTCGGCGCGGAAATTCAGGAACAGCACGGCATCGCCGTCTTCGGCAGCGACTGGCTTGCCGTTCGGGCGCACGCTGGTGGCGGCGACGAATTCGTCGGTCTCGCCACGCTCATAAGCGGCGTCGAGGCCGGCTTCGGCGCTCTCGGCCTGGTGCTCGCCATGGCCCTCGGTGATCAGGCGATAGGCCTTCTCGACGCGGTCCCAGCGGTTGTCGCGGTCCATGGCGAAGTAGCGGCCGATGATCGAGGCGACGAAGCCGTTGTCCTGACCCACCAGCTCGGCAAGCTTGGCGTTGGCGCGCTCGATGGAGGCTCTGGCGCTCTTGGGCGCGGTGTCGCGGCCGTCGAGGAAACCGTGCAGGTAGATGCGTTTGGCGCCACGCCGCGCGGCCATCTCGGCCACCGCCAGCAGGTGATCCTCGTGGCTGTGAACGCCACCGGGGGACAGCAGGCCGAGCAGGTGGACCGCCTTGTCCGCCTTCACCGCCGCGTCGATGGGCGCGGTCAGCACGGCATTGTCGTCGATCTCGCCGTCTTCGATGGCCTTGGTGATGCGGGTGAAGTCCTGGTAGACGATGCGCCCGGCGCCGAGGTTCATGTGACCGACCTCGGAGTTGCCCATCTGACCGTCCGGCAGGCCCACGTGGCGGCCATCGGTGTGGATCAGGGTGTGCGGGCGTTGCTGCCACAGGCGGTCCATGTTGGGGGTGTCGGCGGCGGCGACGGCGTTGGACGCGGCGTCTTCATTGTGTCCATAGCCGTCGAGGATGATCAGCGCCACCGGGCGCGGTGCGGTCGCAGTATCCGTCATGAGGAATTGCCTCTAGCTCAAGATGACCTCGCCCGGCATCCTTTTGTTGGCGCTCGACGCCTGGCGTCGTCGCCGGATGTCCTGGGGTGTCGTGGGTAAACGCTGGTGCCTGGCGATTCGGGAAGCGCGCCCGACAATAAGATCGGCGCGTCTTCGTGAGTCTCGTGGCTTGCGGTTTCAGGCTCGCGACACGATCCTCCTTGCGGCATCATATCGCACGCTGGCAGCGGTCGTCATTGACCCGACGAGGCAGTGTCCGGAGGCAGGCGGCATCGCCCCCGAGTCGTGTATACTGGCCGCCCTGCGGCGGGTAGCGGTGATCGAGCGCGGGCAACGTACCTGCGTCTCGCGTCGTCCGGTCTGTAGACTGGACTCGCAACACCGGCCTTGAGGCACCGGTCTTGTGACATAGATCTTGTAACAAAGGCCATGGACGCCGATTTCGCCACCCAGGCCACCACCATTTTTGCATCCGACGAGAGTTAGCCGACCCCATGATCGATCAGCTGTTCGAATTTGTGCAGAATCACCCGTTGCTGGTGGCTGCCTTCCTGGCCGTGCTGACGGCCTGGCTGCTGTATGAGCTGCGCAACGCCAACGCCGGTGGCGTCACCACCAGCGAAGCGACCCAGATGGTCAACCGCGAAGACGCGGTAATTCTGGACGTTCGCGACAAGAACGACTTCAAGGCGGGACACATCGCCGGCGCTCGCAACATTCCCCAGAGCAGCCTCGATTCCCGTATCAACGAGCTCGACAAGGTCAAGGCCTCGCCCATCGTGGTGGTGTGCAAGCACGGCCAGAGCTCAGGTGCCGTGGCGGCCAAGCTCAAGAAGGCTGGCTTCGAGCGCGTGTTCAAGCTCAAGGGTGGCATGACCCAGTGGCAGACCGATAACCTGCCCATCGTCAAGAAGTGACCGTCCGCACGATTTCTGATTACCCGATTCAAGGATCTTTCTCATGGCAGACGACAACAACCAGAACGCTGGCGCCCAGGCCGCCGGTCAGCAGGATCAGGAAAAGCCGCAGGTGCAGTTCTCGCTGCAGCGCATCTACGTCAAGGACATCTCCTTCGAGGCGCCGAACTCACCTGGCGTCTTCGGTCAGCCGTTCAAGCCCAAGGTCGGCCTCGACCTGGACACCCGCAGCACCAAGGTCGCCGACGGCCTTTTCGAGGTGGTGATCAAGGTCACCGCCCAGGTCACCCACAGCGAGAGCGGCACCACCTGCTTCCTGGCCGAGATCGAACAGGCCGGCCTGTTCCGCATCACCGGCATCGAAGGTGACCAGCTCGACCACACCCTGGGTGCCTTCTGCCCCAACGTGCTGTTCCCGTACGCCCGCGAGTGTGTCGACAGCCTGGTCAATCGTGGCGGCTTCCCGCCGCTGATGCTGGCACCGGTCAACTTCGAGGCGCTCTACGCCCAGAAGAAGCGCCGCGAGGCCGAGCAGGGCGATGCTCAGGGCACTGCCCAGGGCGAGCAGGCGCCGACCGCCCACTGATGAGCGACGCCGCCTTCCAGGGCCCCCGCATCCACGTCGCCGCCGCGCTTGTCGCCGGCGGCGACGTCGTTCTGCCCGAAGGAGCCGCGCGACATGTGGGGCGCGTGCTGCGGCTCAAGCCCGGTGATCCCCTGGTGCTGTTCGACGGTCAGGGTCGCGAAGCCCGTGCCGACATCGCCGAGTCCGATCGCAAGAAAGTAAGCGTTCACATACTCGAGGTGCGCGATGGCAAAGGCGAATCGCCCTTGTCTGTGCACCTCGGCCAGGCGATCTCCAAGGGCGATCGAATGGACTACGCCATCCAGAAGGCGGTGGAGCTCGGCGTCGCCGCGATCACTCCGCTGTACACCGAGCACGGCGATGTGCGCCTCAAGGGCGAGCGTGAGGCAAAGAAGCTGGCCCACTGGCAGGCGGTGGCGGTGAGCGCCTGCGAGCAGTGCGGCCGCGCCACGGTGCCCGAGGTCAAGGCCCCGCAGTCGCTGAGCGAGTGGCTGGGCCAGCGTGACGAGGCGCTCAGGCTGGTGCTCCACCCGGGTACGCCAGGCGTGCTCGAGCGAGCCGAGCGCGTCGCCAGCGCCTGCGTGCTGATCGGCCCCGAGGGTGGCCTGTCCCCCCGCGAGGTCGAGGCGGCGACGGCACAAGGGTTTGCGGCGCTGACCCTGGGGCCACGGGTTCTGCGTACCGAAACCGCCCCGGTGGTGGCGATGACGCTTCTGCAATCGCGCTTCGGGGATATGTAAGTGCTTACTTTAGGTGCTCAGCGTCGTCCCGGCTGACCCGATCCGGCATCCTGATCCGCGTGTCGAAAAAGGCCCGGCTCCTGTTTCGAGGAGTCGGGCCTTTTTTGCGCTAGTGGCAGAGATCCGTTCAGCCATCTCGCCTCAGTCTTGTTCGTCCATGCTGGGTTCTCGCCTCTCTCGCCCCTCTCGCCCCTCTCGCTGCTTTTGCCCCTTTCGCCCCTTGTCGCCCAGGCCCCCGCGCTGACTGTTTGGCAAGCGCGATGCGCATCAGGCGCTGAAAGGTGGGGCAATCCAGGTGGCGAGGTGCGGTGCAGGTCATGGCATGGCGCAGGCCATCGCGGATCGCGCTCAATTGCTTGATGCGCCGGTCCAGGGCGTCCGCCTTGGCACCCAGTCTTTCGCGGTCGATGTCGGGTTTGCCTTCCTGGCCAAGCATGTCGCCTATCTCGGCCAGCGAGAACCCGGCTGCCTGTCCCAGGGCGATCAGCGACAGGCGTGACAGCACGTCCGGCGCAAAGACCCGCCGCAGCCCACTACGTCCGATCGAGCGGATCAGCCCGATCTCTTCGTAATAGCGCAGTTTCGACGCGGCGACGCCGCTTTGCCGGGAGACCTCGGAGATGTCGAGCATGGCGCTTGACCTCAAGTTTACTTGAGGTCGTAAGCTACTTCGGCTTTGCCTGAATCTGCAAGAGAGCGCGCGACCTTGCCGTCTCTTGATCCTCAGGATGCGTTTCTCTTCGATCGGCTCGACAGCGGGCTCTCTTTGCTGAAGGAGTAGTGCAGTGGCAGAACTTCTGGTTGATGCCCTTTGGCTTGGCGTGGGGGCGACCGCCTTCATGGATGTCGTCGCGCTGGTGCAGCGCCGGGTACTCGGCATTCCCTCCCTGGACTACGCCCTGGTGGGGCGCTGGCTGGGTCACCTGGCGGGAGGCACTATCGTTCATCGCCCCATCTCGGGAAGCGCGCCGATACGCGCAGAGGCGGCGCTGGGGTGGACGTTTCACTATCTCACGGGAGTGGTGTTCGGGCGGTCTCAATGAGCAAGTGCAACACCTGATCGATCAGGTACGCTATCGCTATGACGCATTGCTACCACCACCTTACTGCTGAAGAACGTGCCACCATCATGCTGATGCGTGAAGGTCACTCGATACGCTCCATCGCCAAGTTCCTTGGGAGAGCTGCCAGCACGATTTCTCGAGAACTGGCTCGGCATGCGGTACCTTCTCATGCTGGCTATGACGCCAGTCTGGCGGGTTTCAGGGCCACGCTGACGCGACATCGAGCACGACGACAATCGAAGTTGCGCCTTGGTACGCCTCTCTTCGATCTGGTGACCTACCTGTTGCGCAAGTACTGGTCTCCTAGGCAGATAGCCATCACACTGAAGCGCATGTATCCAAATGACCCTACACGTCAGGTCTCCCACGAGGCCATCTACAACGCGCTCTATGTGATGCCCCGAGGCTCGCTGAAAAAAGAGCTCATTGCTTGCCTTCGGCAGGGGAAGGGAAAGCGGCGTCCACGCAGTCGTGGCAAGGATCGTCGCCGCCAAATTCCTGACTTGGTCAGTATTCATCTCCGGCCGCCTGAGATCGAAGATCGGTTGATGCCCGGGCATTGGGAAGGCGACCTCATCATGGGGGCCAGCAACCGTTCTGCCGTAGGCACGTTGGTTGAGCGCACGACACGCTTCGTCATCCTGGTGAAAATGGACGGTACGACCGCGACGGATGCGATGGTCGGCTTTAGTGACAAATTGAACCGTGTTCCACGCTCACTACGGCTGTCGATGACCTACGACCAAGGGAGCGAGATGGTCAAGCATGCCGAAATAACCCAACGTACCGGGACAGCCATCTACTTCGCCGATCCACACAGCCCGTGGCAACGTGGGTCTAACGAGAATACCAATGGTCTGCTTCGACAGTATCTGCCCAAAGGAACGGACCTATCGACCTACACCCAGGAGGAGCTCGATGAGATCGCAGACTCACTCAATACCAGGCCTAGAGAGACGTTGAACGCCAAGACGCCTCTGGAGGTATACGCGGAGGTTCTCCAGAAGTCAGTGCCCGGATCTCCGGCACTCCAATAGTGTTGCGCTTGTAGGTTGAGACCGCCTCGCCCTGGTGTTTCTGGTACTTGTCGGATCGGATTGGCAGCAACGACCGGCGTTCGTGTCCGCGCTGGTGTTCGGTGTGGTGACGGTGCTCGCCCCGTTTCTGGTGCTGCAACCGGGGTTGGGCGCAGGCATCGCCGCGCGCAGGACGCCTCAGCCAAACATCGCCAGGCTTCGCAGCCTGACGGCACACGCAAGCTTTGGTATTGGCCTTTGGGTATCCGGGCTTGGGGGCATGCTCGCCTTCTAGCTTTCTAGCGGTTCTCTCCGGCTCGTCCCGGTGCGGGTTGCCAATGGGCGTTACTGCCCCTGGTCTTGCCCAAGCTTCGCCCGGGTGGTGCGGTAGACGCTGTCGAGGTGGGCCAGCATGGCGCGCTCGGCGGCGTCTGGGTCACGGCGCTGCAAGGCTTCGAGGATATGGCAGTGTTCGCGATAGCTGCGCTCGATGGCGCCGGGTTCGATCATCACCTGGCGGCGCACATTGAGGCCGTAGGCGTAGAGCTCCTCGCTGTAGCCGGCGAGGATCTCGTTGTGGGCGTACTCCGAGATCAGCTTGTGAAAGTTCTGGTCCGACAGCTGGAAGGGCACCGGGGAGTCGAACATCGCTGCCTGGGCCTCCAGCAACCGCTCCAGCCGCATAAGCCCATCGTCGTCGATGTTCATGGCGGCCTTGCGGGCAATGGCGGCCTCGACCACGATGCGGCTCTCGAACACGCTGTCGACGTCGTGTCGATTGACGGCGTGGCCCTCGTCGAAGCCATGCTGACGACGATAGGCCTCCAGTGCCTTGTCCGAGGCACACACCCGGGTCTTGGCCCCGTGGGACACGCTGATCAGGCCGTAGCCGCTGACCAGCGACATGGCGCCACGCACCGTCTCGCGGCTGACGCCGAACAGTTGCGCCAGGTCCCGCTCGCTTGGCATCACGTCGCCGTCGCGCAACAGGCCATCCAGAATCATGCCCACCAGCTTGTCCGCCAGTATGTCCTTTTTTGTCTTGTTCTTCAGGGTCTTCTCGAAGGCGAAGGCCGAGGTTTCCATGGCGTGGTCTCCCTGATGCGTCGGCGTTGCTCGACGATGTCGACCAAGCGTCTGGTGCTGCCGAGTCACGTGTTCGTCTCGCTATTGGTGTGGCCTAACCGGGACTTTCGATGGGGTCGTCGGCCTGGTTATCTGGTCTGAATGTTAGACCAGATCGTCACCTGTCGAAACTTACTCCTTGTCGTTTTCACTTATCTGCTAGACAAAGGTCTAGTTTTTGCTCGAACAGGTTGACTGGTCCGGAACACCCCGCCTAGATTTCGTTTCAACTGGTCTGGTAATCCAACCACTAGACCAGAGTGCGGCGGAGCTTCACCACGGCAGGGCCAGCAGGTGACTCCGGCGTCTTTCGCAGGCACCACCCATAACAACGACACAACGTCACAGGAGCACCTCCATGAACAAGTGCACGCTGACTCTCTCCGCTCTGGCACTGGCCCTGGCGTCCACCGCGGCCCAGGCCGACAAGATCGTCTTCGCCATCGGCGGGCCTCCCGGCAGTCTGCAGGGCCAGACCTCACAGTACTTCGCCGATGCCCTGCAGGAGCGTCTGGGCGACGCCCACGAGGTGGAGTACTACCACAGCGGCCAGATCGGCGATGAGCGCCAGCTGATCCAGAAGCTGCGCCTGGGCACCGTCGATCTGGCGGCGATCTCCTCGATCATGTCCTCGGTATCACCGAGCTTTGCGTTGTTCGACCTGCCGTTTCTGGTCAAGGATCGCGATCACCTGGTGGCCATCGACCAGAACATCGTGATGACCGACCTGGCCGAGGACGCCCGCGAGCAGGGGCTCGAGATCGTTTCGACCTGGGAGAACGGCTTCCGTCAGATCACCAACAACGAGCGTCCGATCAATGTGCCGGAAGACCTCGATGGCCTGAAGCTGCGCACCCCCCAGAGCGAGTGGCGTACCCGCATGTTCGAGACCTGGGGCGCCAACCCCACCCCGATGGCCTTCTCCGAGGTGTTCGTGGCGCTGCAGACCGGCGTCGTCGACGGCCAGGAGAACCCGCTCTCCAATATCAACGGGGCCAAGTTCCAGGAGGTGCAGGACTATCTGTCGCTGTCCAACCACGTCTATTCGCCGATCTGGCTGACCGCCGGCAAGGGCGGCTGGGAGAAGCTGCCTGAAGACGTGCGCAGCGCCATTCAGGAGGTGGCCGTGGAGACCCAGGGCTGGGCGCTGGCCAAGGGCGAGCAGCTCGACAGCGAACTGGTCTCGGTGCTCGAGGAGGGCGGCATGGCCGTCAACATGGTCGATCGTGGCGCCTTCGTCGAGGCCAGCGCGCCGGTGTACGAGGCCTTCGCCAACCAGGTGGACGGTGCCCAGGATCTGATCGACCGCGCCATGGCGCTGGCCGAAGAGTGAGCGAGTGCCTGCTTGCAGGGGCGCCCAGGTGGCGCCCCTTGCCGACCCGACCGTCCATCTGCATCCCCAGGAGATCGAGAGCATGACACCGCTCGATACCGCACGCCGCTGGCTGGAGCGCCTGCTCGAGTGCTTCACCGTCACCCTGCTGCTGACCTTGACCACCATCGTGCTGGTGGCGGTGGCGCTGCGCACCTTTGGCGGCAACCTGCCGTGGTACGACGAGGTGGCCTCCATCAACCTCGCCTGGCTGAGTTTCTACGGCGCCTGCCTGGCCGCGCTCAAACGCGCCCACATGGGCTTTCCCGGGCTGGTGGCCAAGGCCAGCCCCGGCCTTCGCAGTTCGCTGTTCGTGATCTCCGAGGCCATCGTCATCGGCTTCTTCGTGGTGGTTGGCTACTACGGCTACAAGGTATTGCCGATCCTGGCCTGGGACAGGCTGGTCGCACTGCCGTCGGTGGGGCTCGATGTGACCCAGTCGGTGATTCCGATCAGCGCTGCGCTGTTCATCCTGTGTGAACTGCTGAGCCTGCCGGTGGCCTGGAACAAGGTGCGCGCGGGCATCGACAGCGAGGAGGAGGCCATCGAGGAGGCCATCCGCATCGCCGAGGAAGACCTGAAGGAGCACCGCTCATGACTCTCTTGATCGTGATCGCCGCATTGTTCGCCCTGGTGCTGATCAATGTGCCTATCGCCGTGGCCATCGGCACCGTCGGGGTGGTCGGGGTCGCCGTCTTCATGGGCGTCGACTCCCTGGTCAACGTGCCGCTGACGCTGTTCACCGGAGCGACCAAGTTCCCGCTGATCGCCATTCCTCTGTTCATCTTCGCCGGGGCCCTGATGAATACCTCCGGCATCTCGCTGCGCCTGATCAACCTGGTCTCGGCCATGGTCGGTTTCGTGCGCGGGGGCCTGGCCATGGTCAACGTTGGCGTCTCGATGTTCTTCGCCGAAATCTCTGGTTCGGCGGTGGCTGACGTGGCCGCCACCGGTTCGGTGCTGATCCCGGAAATGAAGCGGCGCAAGTACAACGCCAACTTCTCGGCGGCGATCACCTCGTCGTCGGCGTCGCTGGCGATCATCATCCCGCCGTCGCTGTCGATGATTCTCTACGGCGCCATCGCCGATACCTCTATCGTCAAGCTGTTCGTGGCCGGCATCATCCCGGGCATCCTCGGTGGCGTCGGGCTGGCCCTGGCCTGCTACTACTACGCGGTGAAGTACGATCTGCCGCGGGAAGAGGCGTTCTCTCTGTCGCGCCTGGGCAAGGCCTTCAAGGACGCCTTCTGGGCGCTGACCCTGCCGGTGATCATCCTTGGCGGTATCTTCGGTGGCTTCGTCACCGCCACCGAGGGTGCGGGCATCGCGGTGCTGGCGGCGCTGCTGATCGGCGGCCTGGTCTACCGCGAACTCAATCTCAAGATTCTTTACCGCGCGGTGATCGAAGGCGTCATCCAGACCGCGGTGGTGATGCTGCTGGTGGCGACCTCGGCGGTGCTGGGACTGTTTCTCACCGAGATGCAGTTGCCCCAGGAGCTGGCGCGCCAGATCACCGCCATCACCAGCGATCCCGTGGCCGTGCTGGCGCTGCTCAACATCCTGCTGCTGCTGCTCGGCATGTTCCTCCACGGTGCCGCCGCGATCATTCTGGTGGTGCCCATCGTGATGCCGCTGGTACAGCAGATTGGCATCGATCCGATCCACTTCGGCCTGATCCTGACGCTGAACCTGGCGATCGGCCAGCAGACACCGCCGGTGGCCTCGGTACTCGCCACTTCCTGCTCCATCGCCAAGACCGACATGTGGGAAGTCACCAAGGTCAATCTGCCGATGATCTTCGTGCTGTTCGTGGTGCTGATGCTCGTCACCTATGTGCCGGCGATTCCCATGAGCCTGGTACATGCCTTCTACGGCTAGTGCCCGCATGCCTCCAACCCGACAAGGAAACCCTGACATGACCCAGACGACTCCCGTGATTGCGTTGACCCTCGGCGACCCTGGTGGCATCGGCCCGGAACTGGTGGCCAAACTGCTGGCCGAGGGCGAAGCCACCCAAGACTGCCACACCGTGCTGATCGGTGACCGCTGGCTGTGGCAAGAAGGCCAGCGGGTGGCCGGGGTGAGCCTCGAGCTGCCCGAGGTGACAAGCTTCCGCGAGGCGCGCGATCACGCCGGCCCGGTATTTCTCGAGATGGACACGGTGTCCCGGGACCAGACGGCCTACGCCGAGGCCAACGCCGCCGGTGGCGCCTCGGTGCTGGCGGTGCTCGAGCGCTGCATCGAGGCCAACAAGGCTGGCGAGGTCGACGGCATCTGCTTTGCGCCGCTCAACAAGTACGCCATGAAGCTCGGCGGCCTGGGCCACGAGGACGAGCTGCACTGGTTTGTCGAGAAATTCGGCGTGACCACCTTCTTCAGCGAGTTCAATACCCTGGGCACGCTGTGGACCTCGCGCATCTCGTCGCATATTCCGCTCAAGGAAGCGCACACCTACGTCACTGAAGATCGCATCATCTCCGCTGCCACCCTGATCTACGACACCCTCAAGAAGGCCGGCTTCGACGCGCCCAGGGTCGGCGTCGCCGGCTTCAATCCCCACGGTGGCGAGGGCGGCACCTGCGGACGCGAGGAAGTCGACATCATCGCGCCTGCGGTGGAGAAGTGCGTGGCCCAGGGCTACCCCATCGTCGGTCCCTATCCCGCCGACACCATTTTCCTCAAGGCCCGCGACGGCGATCTCGACGCGGTGGTGACCATGTTCCACGACCAGGGCCAGATCGCCATCAAGATGCTGGGCTTCGATCGCGGCGTGACCATCCTCGGCGGGCTGCCGGTACCGGTGGGCTCCCCGGCCCACGGTACTGCCTTCGATATCGCAGGCCAGGGCAAGGCCAATCTGACCCCGACGCGCAACGCCTCCAACCTGGTCAAGGCCATGTGCCAGCACTGACACGGCGCCGGGGCGGCGGCCTGATCAGTGCCAGGTCGCGGTCCCGCGGCACAATAACAAGGCAACAGGAATCGACATGAAGATCACCAACGTACGCACCCGAGTGTTCGAGTGGAAGGGCCACACCGTCGCCCCCCAGGCGCACTTCTGCTCCAACGCCATGGACGAGCTGTGGGACAAGGGCGACTCCATGGGCACCTTCCGCTTCCACGGCTGGACCACGGTAGAGGTGGAGACCGACAGCGGCATCGTCGGGCTCGGCAACGTGGCGCTGGCGCCGCGCATCGCCAAGGCCATCATCGACCAGTACCTGGCGCCGCTGGTGGTGGGCCAGGACCCCTTTGACTACGAGTACCTGTGGCAGCGCATGTACCGCTCGACCCACGCCTGGGGGCGACGCGGTATCGGCATGGCGGCCATCTCCGGCGTCGACATCGCGATCTGGGACATCATGGGCAAGGCCGTCGGCAAGCCGGTGTTCAAGCTGCTCGGCGGGCGCACCAAGGAGAAGATCCCCTGCTACGCCTCCAAGCTTTACCGCACCGACCTCGACGAGATGCAGCGCGAGGCCCAGTCCTACCTGGACCAGGGCTTCAAGGCGATGAAGATGCGCTTCGGCTATGGCCCCAAGGACGGCCCGGAGGGGGTGCGCGAGAACCTCAACAGCGTGGCCGCGGTGCGTGAGGTGATCGGCGACGACATCGACCTGATGCTCGAGTGCTACATGGGCTGGAACCTGGAGTACGCCAAGCGCATCCTGCCCAAGCTCGAGCGTTTCGAGCCGCGTTGGCTCGAGGAACCGGTGCTGGCCGACGATGTCGACGGCTACGCCGAACTCAACGCCTTGACCAGTATCCCGATCTCCGGCGGCGAGCATGAATTCAACCACTATGGCTTCCGCCAGTTGCTGGAGAAGCGTGCGGTGTCGGTGGTCCAGTATGACACCAACCGGGTGGGCGGGATCACCGCTGCACGCAAGATCAACGCCATTGCCGAGTCCTTCAGCGTGCCGGTGATTCCCCACGCCGGCCAGATGCACAACTACCATCTGACCATGTCGACCCTGGCCTCACCGATGGCGGAATTCTTCCCGGTGCACGACGTCGAGATCGGCAACGAGCTGTTCTATTACCTGTTCAAGGGCGATCCCGAGCCGGTCGATGGCTTCCTCGACCTGGACGACGACCTGCCGGGCCTGGGGCTGGAGCTCAATGAAGAGTACTTCGACCAGTTCACCATCATCGAGTGAGGCGACCATGCGCGTGATTCAATTTGACGACCAGGGCCGCCTGCGCGCGGCCAAGGTCATAAGCCCCGAGCAGGTGGTGCCCATCGCCGTCGAGGACGGTGTGCTTGGCCTGGCGCGGATTGCCATCGACCAGGGCGCCTCGCTCGAGAGCGTGATCGAGGCCCGTCTCGAGGCGACGACCCTCGACTATCAGACGCTGGTCGACGAAGGCCGGCTACTGCCGCCGGTGACCCACCCGGACCCGGCCCACTGCCTGGTGACCGGCACCGGCCTGACCCATCTGGGCAGCGCCGATACCCGCAGCGCCATGCACGCCAAGATCGAGGGGGCCAGCGAGGCCGAGCTGACCGACTCCATGCGCATGTTCCAGATGGGCGTGGAAGGCGGCAAGCCGGGCCCCGGCGAGAGCGGCGCCCAGCCGGAGTGGTTCTACAAGGGTGACGGGCGCTGGGTAGTAGCGCCGGAAGCCGCGCTGCCGTCGCCGGCATTCGCCGAGGACGCCGGCGAAGAGCCTGAACTGGTGGGGCTCTACATCATCGGCCCGGACGGGCGTCCGTATCGGATCGGTTTCGCCGTCGGCAACGAGTTCTCCGACCACGTCACCGAGCGCCACAACTATCTGTGGCTGGCCCACTCCAAGCTGCGCGCGTGCAGCTTCGGCCCGGAGCTGGTGATCGGCGAGCTACCCGACCACCTGGAAGGCGTCAGCCGCATCACCCGTGGTGGCGAGGTGCGCTGGGAGAAGCCGTTTCTCACCGGCGAGGCCAACATGTCCCACAGCATTGCCAACCTGGAGCGTCATCACTTCAAGTACGACGGCTTCCGCCAGCCCGGCGATGTCCATGTGCACTTCTTCGGCACCGCCACCCTGAGCTTCGCCGACGGTATCCAGGTGGCGCCTGGGGATCGCTTCGAGATCGAACTGCCTGCCTTCGGGCGTCCATTACGTAATCCGCTGGCTCAGGAAGAGGCAGCCCCCGAGGCCGAGATTCGGCCTAGCGTGCTCTAGGCGCCGACGAGCGTCGAGCAGGTCGCTGCCACGCCGGGAAGGCGTGGCGGTGTCTTCCACCTCAGACGAGGTCCCGACAATGACAAAGCCCCTGAACGCCCTTGCTCCAACGGTTCGTTTCACCGCACTCGCCGCCCTGGCCGGTGTACTCTCGCTGGGCGCCGCCTCGGTGTCCGCCGCGACCCTGACCTTCGCCCATACCCACCCGGTGCAGGACGCCCAGCACAAGGCCGCCGAACACTTCGCCGAGCTGGTCAAGGAGGGTAGTGGCGGTGAACTCGACGTGCGCGTCTTCCCGAGTGGCCAGCTCGGCAGCGATACCGCCCTGGTCAGCGGCGTGCGCAGCGGCAGCGTCGACATCGCGCTGACCGGCAACCCCTACTACACCGGTCTGGTGGGTGAGCTCAACGTGCTCGACCTGCCGTTTCTGTTCGACGACTATGCGCACGCCTATCGGGTGCTGGACGGCGAGGTCGGCCAGTCGCTGCTCGACAAGCTCGGCGAGCACGACATGACGGGCCTCGCCTTCTGGGAGATCGGCTTTCGCAACCTCACCAACTCTCGTCGAGCGGTGGAGTCTGCCGCTGACATCGAGGGACTGAAGCTGCGCACCACGCCGAACCCGGCCCATATCGCCGCCTTCCAGGCGCTCGGTGCCAATCCCACCCCGATGCCCTTCACCGAGCTGTTCACCTCGCTCGAGACCCGCACCGTGGACGGTCAGGAGAACCCGGTCAGCCTGATTCGTTCGGCCAACTTCTACGAGGTCCAGGATCATCTGTCGTTGACCGCTCACGCCTACACCGCTGCGCCGCTGGTGATGAACAAGGCGCGCTTCGACGGACTCAGCGAGGAGCTTCAGACCCTGTTGGTGGAATCCGCACGCGAGGCTGCCAGCTACGAGCGCGAGCTGCTTGCCGAAGGCATGGCCGATGACCTGGCCTTCCTCAAGGACCAGGGCATGCAGGTGGTGGAAGCCCCGGATCGCGACTCCATGCGCGAGGCGGTGGCCGACCCGGTGCAGGCAACCTTCGCCGACGAGTACGGCAGCGAGCTGATCGACGCCATTCTGGCCGCCAAGGCCGCCGAATAGCCTGGCGACAGACAGGAGAAGGGCGATGCATCTGCGAAAGGCGCGTCAGCGCTTTCTGGACAGCGGCGATGACCGGGACCTGCCGATGGTGGACGCCCATCTGCACTTCTGGGACCCGACGCACAACTACCATCCCTGGCTGTGCGACGAGCCGATGATCCCGTTTCGCTACGGCGACTACGGGGCCATCCGGCGGCCCTTTCTGCCCGACGAGTATCGTCGGCTGGCAGGCCCCCACCGGGTGATGGGCTGCGTCTACATGGAGGCCGAGTGGGCGCAGGGCCAGGCGGTGGAGGAGGCGGCTTGGATCCAGCAGTTGCACGAGGCAACGGGCTGGCCCGACGCCATGCTGGCCCAGGCCTGGCTCGATCGTGACGATGTCGAGGACCAGCTGGAGGCGCTGTCGCGCTTTGCGCTGGTCAAGGGCGTGCGCCACAAGCCGGCGAGTCTGCCGCAGGAGGACTATCGGCCGGGCCATGGCCTGGCCGGCTCACTGGAGTGCCCGCGTTACCAGGCAGGGGTGGCGTCGCTGGCGCGGCGTGGCTGGATCTTCGAGCTGCAGGTGCCCTGGTGGCATCTGGGCGAGCTGGTGGCGCTGCTTGAGCGTCATCCCGAGATGCCGGTGGTGATCAACCACGCCGGCGTACCCGGGGACCGCGCGCCGGCCACCCTGGCCGGCTGGCGTGAAGCGCTGGCGAGGGTCGCGCCCTTTCCCCAGGTCATGCTCAAGCTGTCTGGTATCGGGCTGCCTGACGCACCCTGGCGGCTCGCCGACAACCGCGAGCTGTTGTGCACCGCCATCGCGCTGTTCGGCCCCGAGCGCTGCATGTTTGCCAGCAACTTCCCGGTGGACAGCCTGGTCGTCGATCTCGCCGAGCTGTTCGACGCCTTCAAGGCGGTGAGCGCGGACTATACCCGGGAGCAGCGCCTGGCGATGTTCTGCGACAACGCCCTGCGCTGCTATGGCCTCGACGGCGACGCGTTCAGCGTCACCAGTGACGATGCCGGTGCTGCTGGGTGACAGCCGCCGTCCTGGCTGAGCGCTCGGCGACAACGGCTCGCGCATCGAAACGAATAATGCATAAAAAGCAATAACATAAAAGGAAGCCCCAAGATGAAGATGATAAAGAAGGCACTACTCACTTCGTTGCTGACGGCCGGTCTCGGTCTCGCCATCACCAGTCAGGCAGCGGTCACCGCACGCATGGGAACCAGCCTGCCCGACACCCATCCCCAGACCCTGGGCGCCAACAAGTTCGCCGAACTGGTCGAGGAAAAGACCGGAGGAGAGGTCAAGGTTCAGGTGTTCAGCAACGGTATCCTCGGCAACGACGTCAACATGACTTCGATGCTGCAGGCAGGCACCCTGGCCTTTACCGCGCCGTCCACCGCCACCCTGGCGAGTCTCAACCCCAACTTCAGCATCGTCAGCCTGCCGTTCCAGTTCGACGATAGCGAGCACGCCGACGCGGTGCTCGACGGCCCGGCCGGGCGCGACCTGCTGGCCAGTCTCGACGACAAGGGCCTGGTCGGCTTCGAGTTCTGGGAAAACGGCTTTCGCCACATCACCAACAGCCGCCGTCCGGTGCAGACCGCCGAAGATGTCGAGGGGCTGAAGATCCGTACCATGCAGAACGAGCTGTACATCGACATGTTCAATGGCCTCGGTGCCAACGCCGTGCCGATGCCGGTCAACGAGCTGTTCACCGCGCTGGAGACGCGCACTGTCGACGGCCAGGAAAACCCCTACAGCGTGATCGACACCAAGCGCTTCTTCGAGGTCCAGCAGTACCTGTCCCAGACCGCCCACGCCTACGACGCCCAGGTGTTGATCGGCTCGAAAAGCTTCCTGGACAGCCTCAGCGACGAGCAGCGCCAGGCGGTCAGTGAGGCCGCCCGCGAGGCCACCCTGTATCAGCGCCAGGCCAGCCGTGAACTTAACGCCAGCCTGCTGGCGGAGCTGTCCGACAAGATGGCGATCAACGAGGTACCGCTGGAGCAGCGTCGGGCCATGGGCGAGCGTCTGGCACCGGTGATCGAGGCGCACCGCAAGGCGCTCGGCGAGGACTTCGTCGCCGAGTTCGAAAAGGCCCTGGCGGACGCCCGCTGAGGTTGACGTGGAAACCTTCGGGGCGGCGTCGCCGCCCCCTCCTTCAGGAGGTCGACGCCATGTCGCAATCCTCTCGTTCCACTCATTCCACCCCGGAGCACCGAGGCGAGGGCGACAGCGCCGGCTCCGCGACGTTTCTCGCGCGACTGTCGCGTTGGACCGAGCGGCTGCTCAACGCTCTGATGGTGATGGCGCTGGTGGTCATGATCGCGCTGGTGTTCACCAACGTGGTGCTGCGCTACGGCTTCAACAGCGGCATCTCGGTGAGCGTCGAGCTGTCGCGCTTCCTGTTTGTCTGGGTGACCTTTCTCGGCACCGTGGTCTGCCTGATGCGTCATGAGCACCTCAGCGTCACCACCTTCAGCGATCGCCTGCCGGCGCCGCTGCAGGCGGTGCTGGCGCGGCTGGTGACCCTGGTCATGCTCGGCTGCTGCCTGATGCTGCTCAAGGGCAGCTATGCCCAGACGCTGCTCAACTGGAGCAATGTCTCGCCGATCAGCGGCATACCGGTCGGCGTCTTCTACTTGGCCGGACTGGTCGCCGGTGCGCTGATGTCGGTGATCCTGGTCTTCCGGCTGTTGGCCCCGGCCTCGCTGTTGCGGCCGGCCCCGTCCGTGGAGGGGCTGTCATGACCATCGGACTCTTTCTGACCTCGCTGCTGGCCTCCATCGGGCTCAGTCTGCCGATCGCCTTTGCGCTGCTGGTCAGCGCGGTGGTGCTGATGCTGCACCTGGGACTGTTCGACTCCCAGATTCTGGCCCAGAACCTGGTCAACGGCGCCGACAGCTACACCCTGCTGGCCATTCCGTTCTTCCTGGTCGCCGGCGAAGTGATGTCGCGCGGTGGCCTGTCCAAGCGCATCGTGGTGCTGGCGATGAGCCTGGTCGGCCATCGCAAGGGCGGGCTCGGCTTCGTCGCCATCTTCGCCGCCATCGTCATGGCCAGCCTGTCCGGCTCAGCGGTGGCGGACACCGCAGCGCTTGCCAGCATGCTGCTGCCGATGATGCGCGAGGCCGGCTACCCGCTGGGGCGTTCGTCGGGGCTGATGGCGGCCGGCGGCATCATCGCGCCGATCATTCCCCCGTCGATTCCGCTGATCATCATCGGCGTGGCCGGCAGTATTTCGATCACCAAGCTGTTTTTGGCCGGCATCGTGCCGGGGCTGATCATGGGCGTGACCCTGGTGCTGATGTGGCTGTTCATGACCCGCAAGGAAGACCTGGTGGTGGCCGAGAAGGCCACCGGCAAGGAGCGCCTCAAGGCGCTGCGCCAGAGCTTCTGGGCCATGCTGCTGCCGGTGATCATCATCGGCGGGATCAAGACTGGCATCTTCACCCCCACCGAGGCGGGGGTGGTGGCCGCGGTCTACGCCATCCTGGTATCGACGCTGATCTATCGCGAGCTGAGCCTTGCCCAGCTCTACCAGGTGCTGGTGCAGGCGGCGCGCTCCACCGCCGTGGTGATGTTCCTGATCGCCGCCGCCAGCGTGGCGTCCTGGCTGATCAGCATCGCCCAGCTGCCGATGATGGTGGCGGACCTGCTGTCGCCGCTGGCCGATGACCCGCGCCTGCTGATGCTTGCCATCATGGCCATCGTGCTGATCGTCGGCATGGTCATGGATCTGACGCCGACCATCCTGGTGCTGACCCCGATCCTGATGCCGATCGTCAAGATGGCCGGTATCGATCCGGTCTACTTCGGCATCATGTTCGTGCTGAACTGTGCCATCGGTTTGATCACCCCGCCGGTGGGCAATGTGCTCAACGTGATCACCAGCGTCGGTCAGCTCAAGTTCGAGAAGGCGGTGTCCGGCGTCATGCCTTTCGCCCTGGCCTACGTGGTCATCCTGCTGCTGTTCGTGGCCTTCCCCCAGATCATCACCGCGCCGCTCTACTGGCTGGCCGGTTGAGGAGACCGCATGAAGACACAACCCTTGATCGACGCGCACCATCACTTCTGGGCCCTGGACGGCAGCGTGCACTACCCCTGGCTCGAGGATGAGATCGACCCTCACTTCTTCCTGGGTGACTACGCGGCCTTTCGGCGTCCGTTTCAGGCGCCGGACTTGAAGGCACTGGTGCCGGACGGTTATCGACTGGTCGGCACGGTGCACTGCGAGGCAGAGGCCGATCGCCGTGAACCCGAGCGCGAAACCCACTGGCTGACCGCCCACGCCGAGCGCTACGGGCTGCCTATCGCACTGGTCGGCTGGGCCAATTTTCTGGATGCCGGCTGCGAGGCCCAGCTCGAAGCGCAGATGGCCTCGCCGCTGTTTCGCGGCGTGCGCGCCAAGCCAATCACCGCTGCTCGGCCCGACAGGCTGGCCGAGGTCCACGGCCAGCCCGGATCACTGGAGGACGCCGACTGGTGCCGGGGATTGCGTCTGCTGGAAGAGCGGGAGCTTTCCTGGGACCTGCGGGTACCGGCCTGGCACCTGTCGGCAGCCGCTCGCACGCTGGAGGCGACGCCCGAATTGCGGGTCATCCTCAACCATACCGGGCTGCCCTGGGATCGGTCCAACGAAGGGCTAGCGCAGTGGCGCCATGGCATGCGCGCCCTGGCCGAGAATCCCGGGGTCACGGTCAAGCTGTCGGAACTCGGCAGTCCCATGGCGGCCTGGGACGAGGCGGCCAACGTCGCCATCCTGGCCGAGGCCATCGAGATCTTCGGGCCTGATCGCTGCGTGTTCGCCAGCAACTTCCCGGTGACCGGGCTCAACGCCAGCTACGCCGACTGGCTTGCCATGGTGGAGCGGGCCATCGCCCAGGTGGCGCCCGAGGCCCGACAGGCGATCCTGCACGACAACGCCGTACGCTGCTATCGCCTCGATATCAACGAGCAAGCGTCCTGAACCAGGGGCGTGGCAACTATTCGATCGACCTTTTTCACGAGATCGACGTTTTTCATGACAAGACGAGGAGCAGAGTCATGACCCTGGAAGGAAAGCAGCTGATCGGCAGCCAGGCCATCGAGGCCAAGGGCGAGCCCATCCACGCCGTCAATCCGGCCACCGGCGAGACCCTCGAGCCTGGCTACAAGGCAGGTTCCAAGGCCGAGGTCGAGCGCGCCTGCGAACTGGCCTGGGCGGCCTTCGATAGCTACCGCGAGACCGGCCTCGAGGCCCGTGCGACCTTTCTCGAGGCCATCGCCGATGAGATCGAGGCGCTCGGTGACGCCCTGATCGAGCGGGCCATGCAGGAGTCCGGCCTGCCCCAGGCACGTCTTGAGGGCGAGCGCGGCCGTACCTGCGGCCAGCTACGTCTGTTCGCCTCAGTGGTGCGCGCCGGCGAATGGCTCGACGTGCGGCACGATCCGGCCCTGCCGGAGCGCGAACCGATGCCGCGGGTCGACCTGCGCCAGCGCCACATCGCGCTGGGTCCGGTGGCGGTATTCGGCGCCTCCAACTTCCCGCTGGCGTTCTCGGTGGCCGGCGGCGACACCGCCTCGGCCCTGGCTGCCGGCTGCCCGGTGGTGGTCAAGGCCCACTCGGCCCACCCCGGCACCTCGGAGCTGGTCGGCCGCGCGCTGCAGAAGGCGGTGGCCCGCTGTGAACTGCCGGAAGGCGTGTTCTCGCTGCTGTTCGGCTCCGGTCGCGAGGTCGGCCAGGGGCTGGTCAGCGACGCGCGGATCAAGGCGGTGGGCTTCACCGGCTCGCGCAGCGGTGGCACCGCCCTGATGAAGACCGCCCAGGCGCGTCCCGAGCCGATCCCGGTGTACGCCGAGATGAGCTCGATCAATCCGGTATTCCTGCTGCCCGAGGCGCTCAAGGCACGTGGCAAGGCGCTGGGCGAGGCCTTCGTCGGCTCGCTGACCATGGGGGCCGGTCAGTTCTGCACCAACCCGGGGCTGGTGATCGCGGTCAAGGGCGAGGCGCTCGACGGCTTCGTCGAGGCCGCCGCCGAAGCGGTCAAGGGTGCCGGCGCACAGACCATGCTGACGCCGGGCATCCACGACGCCTACACCCAGGGCGTCAACACCCTGGGCGGCAGCGACAAGGCCCGTGAAGTGGCGCGCGGCCCCCAGGGCGACGGACCCAACCAGTGCCAGGCCGGCCTGTTCGTGGCCAAGGCCAGCGACTTCCTCAATGATGAGGCGCTGCAGGCCGAGGTGTTCGGTTCGACCTCGCTGGTGGTCGAGTGTGCTGACCTGGACGAGGTCAAGGCACTGGCCGAGGGCCTCGAGGGCCAGCTGACCGCGACCCTGCAGATGGACGACGGCGATATCGACGCAGCCCGTGGCCTTTTGCCGATCCTCGAGCGGCGTGCCGGTCGGGTCATGGCCAACGGCTGGCCCACCGGGGTCGAGGTGTGCCACGCCATGGTCCACGGTGGCCCCTATCCGGCCACCTCGGACTCGCGCACCACCTCGGTCGGCAGCGCCGCCATCCACCGCTTCCTGCGCCCGGTGTGCTATCAGAACCTGCCGGACGCCCTGCTGCCGCAGGCGCTCAAGGACGGCAATCCGCTGAACGCCAGCCGCCTGGTGGATGGCAAGCGCGAGAGCTGAGCCTTTCCCATCAGTCGCGGGCGATGAGGAAAATCACCGTCATTGAGGTGAGCGCTGGGCAAGCAGATCGAGTAGCTTGTAAGGGATAGCGTCTACCCAACTACCCTGAAATGGGTATTCCTGCCCGCTGATGAAGGAGAAGGATGATGGCGAGACGTCGTGCAGCCTCCCCGATGGCTCAATGGGGTACGCCCCTTGGCTACTGGATGATGGGGATGAAGATGACCCAGATGCTGGTCGAGGCTCAGATGGTGATCGGCATGCGACTGATGGGGATGAAAGGGTTCTGGTCGGTGGCTCCCGGCGAGGACCTGCGCATGGTCACCGAGAAGATGACGGCCTTTACCCAGGCCGCCATGGCCGCCCAGCGGGCGGCGATCAGTGGCCGCAGCCCCGACCAGGTGCTGACGGCGGCGATCAAACCCTTGGGACGCAAGACATCCTCCAACACCCGGCGGTTGAGCAAGCGAGGGCCCAGCTGGCCGACCTGAGCGTCGTTTCACAGGCGTTCGTCTCAAAGGCAGGGTACAGGCCGTCTGTGGACCTGACCTTGTGGGTGTGAGCTTGCGGGTCTGAGCTTGCGGGTCTGAGCTTGCAGGCGTCAGCTCGCAGGCGTCAGCAAGGCAAGTGCCGCGGGCGGTATCATATGCCCGCGGCAGTCGCCATAATGGGGCTGCACATTCTTGCGGAACCCCTCTCCATGTCCGATTCCCGCCGTCGCGGTTCTCCGCCGCGCTCCAGCAACGACAAGCCGTCTTCGCATCGCTCTTCGAACAGCGCCTCGAACGACCCTGCGAACAGCCGCTCTCGAAGTGCTGCCGGCAAGTCCTCGCGGTCGACCTCGTCGGGACGATCTCGTCAGGGCCACGGCTCACCCAAGGTCGCCATGGGTGAGGTGGCGGATCTGCGAGTGGTGCAGGTCACCGACTTCGGCGCCTTTCTCGACTGGGGCCACGAGCGTGACCTGCTGCTGCCACTCAGCGAACAGCGCCTGACGCCGGCCGTGGGCCGGCGTGTACTGGTCAAGGTCAGCGAGGACCGCAGCGGGCGGCCGGTGGCCTCCCAGCGTCTCGAGCGCTACATCACCGATCACAGCGATGACCATCGTGCCGGCGATGAGGTCGCCCTGGTCATCGCCGACACCACCGACCTGGGGGTCAAGGCGGTGGTCGATCACCGCTGCTGGGGGCTGATCTATCACGATGAGATCAGTCGCCCGCTGCGCCGCGGCCAGCGCCTGACAGGCTACGTCAAGCGGGTGCGCGAGGATGGCCGGCTGGACCTGTCGCTGCTGCCGCCGGGCTCGGCCCGTCTGGACGTGGTCGGCGAGCAGGTGCTCAAGGCACTGCGCGACGCTGGCGGCTACCTGCCGCTGTCGGACAAGAGTCAGGCCGCCGAGATCAAGGCGCGCCTGGGCGTCAGCAAGAATGCCTACAAGCAGGCCATCGGTAGGCTCTACAAGCGACGCCTGATCATCATCGAGGACAGCGGGGTGCGCCTGGCGCCCCGGGATGCCGGCACCACCACGACCGATGAAAGCGGTTGAGGTAATGGCGCTGGGCGGCGAACAGGGGCCTTGCAGGATAAACAGGAGCACCGACAGCGACTGACCTTGGTGGTGCCTGGGGTGTCGGGCATACTTGACGGCATCAACCGCTAGCGGACGACCCCCCGAATGATCAATCGCCCCCTTCGTGTCGGCGTGGTGATGGACCCCATCGACCAGCTGACCTACAAGAAAGACACCAGTCTCGCCATGCTGTGGTCCGCCCAGGACCGCGGCTGGACGCTTTCCTACATGGAACAGGAGGACCTGTTCCTCAAGGAAGGCCGCGCCTATGCCCACCAGCGCCCGCTGAAGGTCCATCGCGACCCGCAGCACTGGTTCGACCTGGGCGAGGTCGAGTCGCGGCCGCTGGCGGAGCTCGACGTCATCCTGATGCGCAAGGACCCGCCGGTGGATGGCCACTTCCTCAACGCTGTGCATCTGCTGGCCTTCGCCGAGCGCGAGGGTGTGCTGGTGGTCAACCCGACCCGGCCGCTGTTCGAGTGCAACGAAAAGCTGTTCGCCCAGCAGTTCCCGCAGTGCTGCACACCGACCCTGGTGTCCTGTCGCGACAGCGAGATCCGCGCCTTCCAGGCCGAGCACGGCGACGTCATCTTGAAGCCGCTGGACGGCATGGGTGGCAGCGGCATCTTCCACATCGGCCCCGAGGGGCGGAACCTGGGGGCGGTGATCGAGACCCTGACCGAACGCGGCCGGCGCCAGATCATGGCTCAGCGCTTTCTGCCGGAGATCAAGGACGGCGACACCCGTATCCTGCTGGTGGACGGCGAGCCGGTGCCCTTTGGTCTGGCGCGGATCCCGTCCGCCGGCGAGACCCGCGGCAACCTGGCCGCCGGCGGTCGCGGCGTCAGCCGCGAGCTGACCGATCGCGACTACTGGCTGGTCGAGCAGGTCAAGCCGGTGATCAAGGAGAAGGGCCTGATGTTCGTCGGGCTCGACGTGATCGGTGACTACATCACCGAGATCAATGTCACCAGCCCGACCTGCGTGCGCGAGATCGATGACCAGCGCGGCACAGACATCGCCGGCCTGCTGATGGACGCCATCGAGCGTCGCCTGGCGGCGCGCGGCTAGACCGTCGATCACGTCGAGTTTTCCCCACAGTCACTGAGCGCCATGCCCCCGGATGGTACACTGGGGGCATCCTGCCGGGCCGTCGGGGCGACGACTCGCCCTGAGGCCTGGCCACGCATCTGGACGGCGCGCAAGACCGCCTGGGAGTCACATGCAAAGCTTGAAGAACCATTTCCTGATGGCCATGCCCCATCTGGAAGACCCGAACTTCGCCGGGACGCTCAGCTATCTGTGCGACCACGACGAGAACGGCACCATGGGCGTGATCGTCAACAAGCCCACCGATCTGACCCTCGACGCCCTGTTCGAGCAGCTCGAGATCAGCGTGGAGGAAGCGGCCAACGCCCAGGCCCCGGTGTACTACGGTGGCCCGGTGCACAAGGATCGTGGCTTTATCCTGCACTCGGGCTCCGCCGAACCCTGGGATTCGAGCATCCAGGTCACCGACGATATCGCCCTGACCACCTCCATGGACATGCTCCAGGCGCTGGCCAAGGGCGAGGGCCCCGAGCGCTTTCTGGTGTGCCTGGGCTGCGCCGGCTGGGAGTCCGGTCAGCTCGAGAACGAGCTGATGGACAACGCCTGGCTGACCGTGGAAGGCCGCGCCAACGTGCTATTCGAGACGCCGCCGGAGCAGCGCCTGTCGGCCAGCGCCGGGATCCTCGGGATCGATCTCAACCTGATGACCCGCGAGGCCGGGCACGGCTGATGGCCAGTCGCAAGCGTGAGCCGGGCGAGCGCCTGATCCTGGCCTTCGACTTCGGCACCCGGCGCATCGGCGTATCGGTGGGCAACGAGCTGTTGCGCAGCGCCAGGGAGCTCGAGCCGCTGCCGGCCCGGGATGGCATTCCCGATTGGCAACGGGTGAGCGCGCTGGTCGAGGAGTGGCAGCCCGATCGTTTTGTGGTCGGCCTGCCGCTCAACATGGACGGCAGCGAGAGCGAGATGAGCACCCGCGCGCGCAAGTTCGGCAAGCGGCTGTTTGGCCGCTACGGGGTCGAGTGCGAGATGTTCGACGAGCGCGGCACCACCCGGGAGGCCAAGGCCATCGCCCGGGAGCAGGGACACGGGGGAAATTACCGCAAGGAAAGCGTCGATGGCATCGCTGCGGTGCTGATCCTGGAAGGCTTCTTTGCCCGGGAGGAAGGGTTGCCGAGCCGCTGAGGTTGCCACTGTTGCACCGAACTTGTGAAGCACCAAAAAAAGCCCGAGGCCATGGCCTCGGGCTTTTTTCGGGGCAATCGACCCAGGCAGGTTCAACCCTCCAGGCTTAGCTCCGGTGTCGCCTGGCGGAAGCCGCGGGTCAGCCAGGCCAGCCACGCCAGGCCGCAGGCCAGCCAGATCCCGCCCAGCATCAGCGCGGAGCGGTCCAGGCTGGCCATCAGCCACAGGATCGCCAGCAGACCGATGGTCGGCGCGACGAGGAAGTACAGGCTGTCGGCCAGGCCGCGTCGGCCCTGCTTGATGTAGTAGTGGGCGATTACCGACAGGTTGACCAGGGCGAAGGCCAGGAAGGCCCCGAAGTTGATGAAGGAAGCCGCCGAGAGCACGTCCATGGTCAACGCCAGCAGCGCCACCACGCTGCTGAGTATCAGGCCACCGGTAGGCGTGCCGAAGCGTCCCAGGCGCCCAAGCAGGCGGGTCGACAGGACGCCGTCGCGGCCCATGGCGTAAAGCAGTCGCGAGCCGCTGGCCTGGGCCGCGATGCCGGAGGCAAACTGGCCGACGACCAGGCCGATCAGAAAGATCGAGACGAAGACGTCTCCGCCGATATTGCGGGCGATCTCGTAGGCGGCGGCGTCGGCATTGGCGAACTCGTAGCCCGGCGCGGCGAGCTGCACGAAATAGGACACCAGGATGAAGATCAGGCCGCCCAGCAGGGTGATCAGCAGTATGGCGCGGGGCAGGGTCCGCTCGGCGTCACGGGTCTCCTCGGTCAGGGTGGTCACCGCGTCAAAGCCGAGAAAGGAGTAACAGGCGACGGCGGCGCCCGCCATCAGCAGTGGCATCTGGGGGCTGTCGGCGCTGCCGAGGAAGGGCGTCAGGCTCCACAGCGGCTGGCTGGGGTCGCCTAGCACGTAGTGCACCGCCAGGGCGACGAAGGCGGCGATCACCAGCACCTGAACCAGCATCAGCACGCTGTTGACCAGGCTTGCTAGTTTGAGGCCGATGATGTTGATGAAGGTGGTGACCGCGATAAAGGCGATCAGCCACACCGGCACCGGCACTGACGGAAAGGCCGAGTGCAGATAGGCGGCACCGATCAGCCAGATCACCATGGGCAAAAACAGGTAGTCCAGCAGGATGGCCCAGCCGGCCATGAAACCCAGTCGATCGTTGATGGCGTGGCGCACATAGGCGTAGGCGGAGCCGGCCACCGGGTAGGCGCTGGCCATGCGGCCATAGCTGTGGGCGGTGAACAGCATGGCGATCAGTGCCGCCGCGTAGGCGCCGGATACCGCGCCTTCGGAGACCACCGCCAGCACGCCGAAGGTGCCGAGGACGATGATCGGTGTCATGTAGGCAAGGCCGAATAGAACGACCTGCCACAGGCCGAGTTGGGGCTTGGAGTGAGACATCTTGGGGCTCGCGTTATGGTTGTTGGTGATGGACAGTCGGGTCAGGCAACCATGGCCAGGCAAACATGGTCATGCAATCATGGTCAGGAAGGCCGGGTCAGATGAGGCGGAAACCGGGGCCTCGTGAGTCGTCGTCGCGCTGAAGGTCCAGCGAGACGCGTCGATCGGCCAGGTAGTCATAGTCCCGCCGGGCACGATTCAATAGCTCGAGGTCGAGCGATACCAGGTGTACCCCTGTGTCGCGATCGGCCTCGAACAGGGTCTCGCCTAGCGGTGAATACGCAGCGCTGTGGCCGGCGAAGGTCAGGCCGGCGCCCTCACCGCAGCGGTTGGCCATGGCGACAAAGCACTGGTTGTCCTGGGCGCGGGCCTGGGCGGCGCGGGCGTGTACCGGGCCGTAGGGGTCCATGTTGCCGTTGGTCACCAGCATCAGGTCGGTGCCCAGCGCGCCCAGGGCCCGTGCGGTCTCGGGGAATTCGATGTCGTAGCAGATCATCAGCCCCAGGGTCAGCCCGCGCCAGCGGGTGACACCGATGCGCTGTCCCAGACCGACCAGCTCCCGCTCATCGGGCCACAGGTGGGTCTTGCGATAGGTGAGGGCGATGCCGTCTTCCGGGGTGATCAGTAGCGTGGTGTTGTAGACACCATCGGCGGCCCGCTCGAGCAGGCCGATGGCCAGGGCGCAGTCGTGGTCACGGCTGGCCTGGATCAGACGAGCCACCTCCGGACCATCGAGCGCCAGGGCACGATCGTCGACGTGGTCTTGTTCGGCAAAGCCGCTGAGATGCGTCTCGGGAAAGACCACCAGCGACACCTGGTCGCCGTGTCGTTCCAGGGTGCTCAGGGCGGCGTCCAGGTTGGCCTCGATGTTTCCCTCGATGCCGGGAAGTTGTGCCAGGGCTATCTGCATGGAAGACTCCACAGCCGTTGTTGTCGGTTGGCGTTTTATAGAATGTCAGTATCCTCTATTCACCGAGGCTGCCTATTCCATGGCAGGGTTACCCCCATAGGGTGAGGCGCCGTCAGATGTCGCAGAACAGTGAGGAAGGAACCACGGGAATGCTCGAGGCGATGGGCTGGCATCGCGACTTCGCGCGCCTGCTGGCACGCCTGGAAAGTGAAGACTTCTGGGAGGCCGTCAGCCGCACCCTGGCGCGCCACATCGTCTACAACACCTGGGTGGCGCTGGTCTTCCACGCCGACCAGCCGCCGACGATCCTGGCCGAAAGCGACGAGGACGACGGCGCCGATGAAAGCCTGTTCGAGGACTACCAGCGCGGCCTGTATCTGCTGGATCCCTTCTACGTCGCCGCCCGCGACAATGGTCTCGATGGCCTGGTAACGCTGGATGACGTGGCCCCGGCACGGTTCACCGCGACCGAGTACTACCAGCGCTACTTCCGGCGCAATATCGTCAGTGACGAGGTGCAGATCAATCGGTCACTGGGCGCTGGTCGTACCCTGTGCCTGTCGCTGGGTTCCACCCGAACCTTCCTGCACAGCGAAATCGGCCTGCTGCATCTGGTCGAGCCCTGGCTCGGTGAGCTGATGCGACTGCGCATGCACTTCGAGCGCTGCGGCGAGACGCCCGGCCCCCACCCCTGGCATCCGCACCGAGGTGGCGTCGAAGAGACGGCGACCCGCTTCGGGCTGACCGATCGCGAGCGCGAGGTGAGCCAGTTGATGCTGGGCGGCGGGTCGACCAAGGAGATCGCCCGACGCCTGTCCATCTCGGTGGAGACCGTCAGGGTCCACAAGAAGCACCTGTACGCCAAGCTCGGGATCAACACCCAGGCCGAGCTTTTCTCGCGCTTCTGGCAGGAGCGCCCCTGAACCTGTGGCGCCGGCGCCAGGCTCCCGCCCGGCACCGCCGCAGCTAGAACTTGGCGTCGTCGACACCGACGCTGCCCGGCACAAACCAGGGCACGTCGCGCAGGTCGCGTTCGATCAGGTGCTCGACCTTGAGCAGGGTGGCGAAGATCGCCATGCGCACCGGAATGCCGTTGTCGGTCTGGCGGAAGATCGCCAGGCGCGGGTCGCCGTTGAGGTCGACATCCAGATCATTGGCCTCCGGACGGCTGTCCCGGGGCAGCGGGTGCATGATGATGGTGGACGGATTGCAGCGGCTGTCCATGAAGGCGCGGTGGACGGTGAAGTCCCGCGACAGGTTGAAGCCTTCGCTCATCTCGGCGGTGAAGCGCTCCTTCTGGATGCGGGTGGTGTAGACCACGTCGACATCGGAGAAGTCCCCGGCCAGGCTCTCGCGTACCTCCACGTCCAGGCCCTGGCGGCTGACCCGCTCGATCAGGTGGTTGGGCATCTCGAGCCCCGGCGGCGCCACCAGGGTCACGCGCATGGGCGCGTAGAGCGCCAGCAGCTTGATCAACGAGTGCACCGTACGGCCGTACTTCAGATCGCCGGTCATCAGCACGTGGGCACCCTTGAGGGTCTTGCCCTGGCGGCTGAATTCCTTGTCGATGGTGTAGAAGTCCAGCAGCGCCTGGCTCGGGTGCTCGCCGGGGCCGTCACCGGCGTTGATCACCGGTACGTGGGTAGCGCCGGCGAACTCGGCCACCGAGCCCTGGTCCGGGTGACGCATGACGATGGCGTCGCAGTAGCCTGCCATTACGCGGCTGGTGTCGTAGAGCGATTCGCCCTTGGCCATCGACGAGAAGGTGAAGCCGGTGGTATCGCAGACGCTGCCGCCGAGCCGCGAAAAGGCGGTGTGGAAGCTGACGCGGGTACGGGTGCTGGCCTCGAAGAACAGGTTGCCGAGCACCGCGCCTTCCAGCACCCGGGTGACCTTGCGTCGCTGGGCGACGGGTTCCATGGTGGCCGCCACCCGCATCAGGTGATCGATATCGTCGCGGGACAGGGAGTCGATGGAGAGCAGGTGGGACATCACGGCGGCCTCGGCAGTGGGAACGGGCGCTAGTGTACCGCTGGTGCACACTGAGTTCAGCCTCGAAGAGCGCTTGCCGTGCCCCTCATCAGATTAGGGAGGCCGTCAAGGCAGTGACGGATGCTTGCCAACGCTCTAGCGTTGACTTTGCCGTAGAGGGGTTTGCTCGTTCGCGCGCTGGCAAGGTGGACGCCGGGGCCTCTATGCTGGAAGGCGCCACCGGTGTCGGGCGCATGTAGCCTGGCCCTGGTCTACCAAGTCCAAGTGGAGCCGCCTATGCTGCCGTCCCTGACCCGCTACTACCTGCTCGATGTGTTCACCGACCAACCGTTCGCCGGGAATCCACTGGCGGTGTTTCTCGACGCCGACGGTATCGCGGGGGAGCGCATGCAGGCCATCGCCAACGAGCTGAACCTGGCCGAGACGGCCTTCGTCGGGCGGGCCCAGGCGAGCCGGCATTTTCCGGTACGTATCTTCACTCCTCACCGCGAGCTGCCGTTTGCCGGCCATCCGAGTATCGGCGTGGCCCATCTGATCGCCGCCCAGGGACTGGTGAACACCGGCGAGGTCAGCGCCGATAGCCCGGTCATCCTGGATCTGGCTGGCGGGCCGCTCAAGGTGACCTACGAGGGCGACCTGGCACGCTTCAAGATGGCGCGCGCGCCGGAGGTCGGCACCAGCACGCTGGGCCAGTCCAGCGCAGCGGAGCTGGCCGGGCTCGAGCTCGATGACGTCGCCGCGGACCCGGTCCAGGCCTCCTGCGGATTGCCGTTTCACCTGGTCGAACTGGTCAACGTCCAGGCGCTGGCGCGGCTGGCGCTCGATGGCGAAGCCTGGCAGCGGCATGTGTCACCCAGCGCCGTGGAGCAGGTCTACTTCTATGTACGCGAGGCCAAGGAATCCGGCGAGATTCACGCTCGCATGTTCTCGCGCCACGCCGGCAGCTTTGTCGAGGACCCCGCCACCGGCAGCGCGGCGGCGGCGCTGGCGGGATTTCTGGGACAGCAGTCGAAGAGCCAGGGCAACAACTGGCGCATCCACCAGGGCGAGGCGATGCACCGCCCAAGCCAGATCCACGCCCGCGCCACCCGCGACGACAAGGACAAGGTCACCGTCGAGATCGCGGGGCAGGCGGTGCTGATGGGTGAGGGCGGTCTCTATCCTCGTGACTGAGGCATCGTCCTTGGTGATCGAGGTGTCACCGAAGCCCGTGCCTTTACCACCCTGTCACTGCACTTTCTGGAGTCTTGCATGACCCGTCATCTTGTTCTGGCCTTCGTTGCCGGCTTTCTCGCTGTATTGTGTTTCCACCAGCCGGTAGTGGGGCTGTTGCACGCCTACGGGGTGATCCCCTTTGCCCCCTATTCCACCTCACCCGCCGCCCCCCTGGGCGTGCCGGCCTGGTTCTCGGCGAGTTTCTGGGGCGGCGTCTGGGGGCTTGTGATGATGCTGGTGTTCGCGCTCAGGCGGATCGATCAGGGGGGCTGGTGGAAGGCAGGGTTGTTCGGCGGCATCGCCCTGACCCTGGTGGCCATGCTGGTGGTGTTCCCGCTCAAGGGGCGCGGCATCGACCCGGCGATCTTCCCCATCGGCTTTATGGTCAACGGCGCCTGGGGCCTCGGCACCTGGATGTTCGTGCGCGCCTGGCGTCAGTAGATGCGCCCTGCTGAAGCGACAGCGGCCCCGTCTGAAAACAGGCGGGGCCGCTGTCGTTAAGGTTCGCGGGTCCCGTAGCGCTTGGTCGTCAGGCCGACGCCGTCTGCGCTTCCAGGTCGCCCTTGTCGGTGACGATAAAGTGGTAGCAGACCAGCGCCAGCACACCGGACAGGCCGATGGCGATGGCCATGCTGTGGGAGGTGCCGTCGTGGAACTGGCCGACCAGGGCGCCGACGCCGGCGGCGATGCTCATCTGGATAAAGCCGAACAGCGCCGAGGCCGAGCCTGCGCAGTGGGGGTTGGGTGCCAGGGCGCCGCCCATGGTCTGCGGCATGATGATGCCGAAGCCGATCATGTAGGCCATGTGGGGGCCGATGACCGCCCAGGGGGTATGCACCCCGGCCAGCGCGAGCAGCGCCATGGCAGAGCCGCCGAGGGCGGCGATCAGGCTGGCGGCGACCAGCAGCTGATGGCGGCTGCGGCGACGGCTGAGCTTGGCGCTGGTCAGCGAGCCGATGAAGAAACCGAGCACGATGGCGGCGAACAGGTAGCCGTAGACGTCGGGGCTGACCCCCATGTAGTCGATCAGCACGAACGACGAACCCGACAGAAAGGCGAACAGGCCGGAGAAGGCAGCGGCGTTGGCCAGGGTATAACCGACGAAGTCGCGCTGGCCGAGCAGCGAGCGGAAGGTGAGGGCCAGCGCCGAGGGCTTGATCGACTGGCGTCGGTCCCGTGGCAGCGGCTCGGGCATCATCGCGATCAGCCCCAGCATGGCGGCGGCGTAGAGCGCCAGCAGCAGGAAGATGGCGTCCCAGCCGAACCACACCAGTAGCCCCGCACCGACCACCGGGGCCAGCGCCGGGGCCAGTGCCATGACGCTGGCCATGTAGGAGAGGATGCGGCTGGCCTCGAAGGGGCCGTGGATGTCGCGCACCGCGGCGCGGCCCAGCACCGGCCCCGCCGAGCCACCCAGGGCCTGGAAGAAGCGCGCCACCAGCAGCGTCTCGATATTCGGCGCGAAGGCGCAGACCAGGCTCGCCAGCAGAAACACCCCCATCCCGAGTGCCAGCACCGGCTTGCGACCGAAGCGATCGGACAGCGGACCGCACAGTAGCTGCGCCATGGCGAAGCCGATCAGATACAGCGACAGGGTCAGCTGGATCTGATCGGCTCCGGTGCCCAGCGCCTCGCGCATGGCTGGCATGGCCGGCAGGTACATGTCGGTGGCCAGCGGGCCCAGGGCGGTCAGCGCCGCCAGCAGGGCCACGGTGGCGCGGGAGGTCGGGTTCAGCACACGCAACTCCTTGGTGTCAGGTACGGTGACGGTCGGGTCAGGGACAGCGAAGGGAGCGCTTTTCGCGCTCCCTTCGCGGTGTCGATGCTGCTGCTTGGAGGCAAACATCGTTCCGTCAGTGTTTCCTTAGTCGGCTTATTGTAGCCGATCTCACACAGCGTCTGGCTGAACACCCGGTGCCGCCTTGTCGAAGGCCGGCAGCGCTCGCGCTCGCTCCGATACCGCGCGCACTCGCGCAAAGGGCACGAGGTCGCACTCGAAGCGCTCGGCGTTGAACACCTGGGGCACCAGGCAGACGTCGGCCAGGGTCGGCTCATTGCCGACGCAGAAGTCGCCCATGGTGTGCTCAAGCATCGCCTCGACGGCGGTCAGCCCCGTTGCTACCCAGTGGCGGTACCAGGCGAGCCTGGCGTCATCCGATAGTCCGAGTTCGCCGGTCAGGTGCTTGAGCACCCGCAGATTGTTCAGCGGGTGGATCTCGCAGGCGACGGCCTGGGCCAGCGCCCGGATCTTCGCCCGATGCTCGGCGGAGCCGGGCAGCAGCGGTGGTTCGGGGTAGCGCTCGTCGAGGTATTCGCACAGCGCCAGGGATTGGGTCAGCGCCTGTCCCTGGTCGGTGACCAGGGTCGGCACCAGGCCCTGGGGATTGCGCGCCAGATTGTCGGCATCACGCTGCTCGCCCTTGACCAGATTGACCGGGTGATGGTCGAGGGTGATGCCCTTTAGATTGGCGACGATGCGCACGCGATAGGCCGCCGAAGAGCGAAAGTAACCGTAGAGTTGCATGGCAGGTTCCAGAAATTGGCGGGGGCGGGCCAGATGCTCGTGTGGCGGCCCGAGCGGTGGCGGGACGCCCGCCGGGGACGGCGGGCGTCGAGGGCCGAGGTGTCGACGGTGGTGGACGTCCGCCCCAGGACTTGAGGGGGCTGGCTCAGTCCTTGGGTTGGTACTTCACCACCCGCTGGTCGATGGCGCCGAAGATGCTCTGGCCGGCCTTGTCGAACATCTCGATGCGCACCCGGTCACCAAAGCGCAGGAAGGGCGTCTTGCTGTCGCCGTGCAGGATCTTCTCGACCATACGCACCTCAGCCAGGCAGCTGTAGCCGACGCCGCCGTCGGCCACCGGCTTTCCGGGGCCGCCATCCGGGTCCGGATTGGACACGGTGCCGGAGCCGACCACCGCGCCGGCGCCCAGGTAGCGGGTGCGGGCGGCGTGGGCCACCAGTTGCGGGAAGTTGAAGATCATGTCCGGGCCGGACTCGGGCTCGCCGAACTTGTCGCCGTTCAGATGGACCGTCAGCGGCAGGTGCACGCGGCCATCCTTCCACGCCTCGCCCAGCTCGTCCGGGGTGACGCAGATCGGCGAGAAGCTAGAGGCCGGCTTGGCCTGGAAGAAGCCGAAGCCCTTGGCCAGCTCCCCGGGGATCAGGCCGCGCAGACTGACGTCGTTGACCAGCATCAGCAGCTTGATGTGGCCGGCTGCCTGCTCGGGGCTCACCGCCATCGGCACATCGTCGGTGATCACCGCGATCTCGCCCTCGAAGTCGATGCCGTGGTCTTCGCTGACCGCCTCGATATCGTCATAGGGACCGATGAAGCTGTCGCCGCCGCCCTGGTACATCAGCGGGTCGGTCCAGAAGGTCTCCGGCATCTCGGCGTTGCGCGCCTGGCGCACCAGTTGCACATGGTTGAGATAGGCCGAGCCGTCGGCCCAGTGGTAGGTGCGCGGCAGCGGCGAGTGCAGCGCGCTGGGGTCGAGCTCGAAGGCCTCCTCGGCGGCGTCGTCGTTGAGGCGCTGGTAGATCTCTTCAAGGCGCGGGGCCAGCTCGTCCCAGTCTTCGACGAGCTGTTGCAGGGTGGTGGCAATCTGCGGCACTCGTACGGCGTGGGTCAGGTCGCGGGAGACGACGATCAGCTCGCCGTCGCGTCCGCTCTTGAGGGTGGCCAGTTTCATCAGAGGGTTCCTTGTGGTCAAAGCAGAGGTCGGTCAGGGCCGCGTCGGATCGAAGTGGGACTTGAGTCCCTTCCACACATCCACGTAGTCGCGCTGGCGGAAATCGGCGGCCAGCGCCTTTTCGGTAGGCTGGAAGACGTAGCGGCTCTCGAACATGAAGGCCAGGGTCGCCCCCTGATACTGAGGCTCGAGGCTGGCGTCGGAGGCCTTCTCGAAGGTCTCGGCGTCGGGGCCGTGGGGCGACATGCAGTTGTGCAGGCTGGCGCCGCCGGGCAGGAAACCTTCGGCCTTGGCGTCGTACTCGCCGTGGATCAGGCCCATGAACTCGCTCATCAGGTTGCGATGGAAGTAGGGCGGGCGGAAGGTGTTGTCGGCCACCATCCAGCGCGGCGGAAAGATCACGAAGTCGATGTTGGCCATTCCCTCGGTGTCCGACGCCGACGTCAGCACGGTGAAGATCGAAGGATCCGGGTGGTCGAAGCTGACCGTATTGATGGTGTTGAAGTTGGCCAGGTCGTACTTGTAGGGCGCCACGTTGCCGTGCCAGGCGACCACGTCCAGCGGCGAGTGGTCCAGCCGGGTCGCCCACAGTGCCCCGGAGAACTTGGCCACCAGTTCGAAGTCGCCCTCGAGGTCCTCGTAGGCGGCTACCGGCGACTGGAAGTCGCGCGGGTTGGCCAGGCCGTTGGCGCCGATGGGGCCGAGCTCCGGCAGCTCCAGGGGACTGCCGTAGTTTTCGCAGACGTAGCCCCGGGCCTGGTCGCCCTCACTGATGCGGACCTGGAACTTGACCCCGCGCGGGACCACCGCGATCTCGCCGTTGCCCACCTCGAGCGCGCCGAACTCTGTGCCCAGGCGCAGGGTGCCCAGCTGAGGCACGATCAACAGTTCGCCGTCGGCGTTGTAGAAGAAGCGTTCGGTCATGTCCTGGTTGCAGGCATAGACATGGACACCGCAGCCGGCCTGGGTGCCGGCGTCGCCATTGACCGCGATGGTGGCAAGACCATCGATGAAGTCGGTGGCCGCCTCGGGCAGGGGAGCCGGGTCCCAGCGCATCTGGTTGGGGTCCGCGGCGGGACGCGACAGCGGTGCGGTGGCGAGACCGCCGTGCTCCAGCGGGCGGTAGGCGCTCTGGGCCACCGAGGGGCGGATGCGGTAGAGCCAGCTTCTCAGGTTATGGCTGCGCGGCGCGGTGAAGGCCGAGCCGGTGAGCTGCTCGGCGTAGAGCCCGTAGGCGCAGCGCTGGGGCGAGTTCTGCCCCTGAGGCAGGGCGCCGGACAGCGCTTCGCTGGCGAAGTGATTACGAAAACCGCTTTGATACGCAAGCGGCGTCTGGTCGAGACGTCGGGACATCGGGAAATCCTCCGCTCAGGATGATGAGGTGTCGTGTCGGGATGCTCGCCGCCCCACTGCATACTGAGTCCTGTGATAAAGCTCGGGTCGAGGCGGTCACATCATCGCTATGGCATGCCTGGAATATAGTTTCATTTGAAACTATATTCCAGGCCTTATCGCTAGAGAGACGGTGCCAACCCCACCGGTATCTGATTTACCCTTTAAAAACATGAGATTAATGGGATAAGACATACGTCTATAGCAATACCGTGGTGCGAAGCTTCACTTGGCGGTTGGGTGCGGTGTAGACACTATCCCCAAGGGGCCAGGCGACGGTATGAGCGCAGGGGAAAGGTCGCCTAGACCGCGCCCACCCACGTTGGGCAAGTGTGGATCGGCGTCGTGATAGCCAGCGGGGTGTGAAGGCCGCAATACGAGATGGGGGCTACTTCCCTGCAAGTGAAGTGGACTTCGAGAGAGCATGACAGACGCTGTGCCATTGCCGCGAAAAGCATAGAATTGGGCAGTGCTGCCACGAAAAGTAACGTTATCATCGTGTTATTGAGTTATCTTAAAGTCATATAAGCGTTTGTTTAAAAAATAATAAGACGCCGTCAACGTGAAGTGGACAAAAGTCCCTTCGATCTCGACATGACGAAGGTAGTGGGCATCGGTCATCAGACGTCGAGCCTATGCACAGGGAGAACAGCAAGTGTCGATGGCAAAGATGCCCCATCTGGTGCATTGGTTAACTGGACAGTTTCGTGAAACTGAGCGAGAAGCCTGGTATCGCCGCGCGATCAAGCAGAGGGTGCGCTGCGAGTCACGACTGGCCTGGATGCTTGCCGCATTGATATTCGGCATGTTCTCGATTTCCGATTACTTTTATGTCGGCCAGAGCCGCGAGCTCTACCTGTTGCTGGCCATGCGCGTGGTCGTCGTCGGTAGCTGTCTTTTTCTGGCTTGGGCGATTGGTCGATGGGGAAGCTATTCGCAGCGCCTCTGGCTGCATGCTTTGCCGTTGTGGGTTATGGCGACGGGCATCATCCTGATTGTTCCGCTACGTCCGGACTCCCTTTCGACGCAGATGATGGCTGTCATCGTTGCTACCATGGCCTTTTATCTGCTGATTCCCAACCTGCTCACCGTGGTGGCGATGGCGAGCCTGTATCTGGGTATCGGTTTTCTGTGCGCCTCTGCCATCTTTGCCGACAGTTCGCCCGTCGATGTGTTGCGCATGGCGCTGTTGTTGATCATGGCCAATGCGGTCGGGTTCTGCACCTTGCTGCGGGTAGAGCGCCTGCAGCGCAAGCAGTTCGCGATATTGAGCGAAGAGCGCGACCAAAACCGACAATTGCTTCGTGAGATGGCGCATCGTCAGTCCCTTGAAGGTCAGTTGAGACAGCTGGCCGAGCGCGATGCCTTGACCGGTCTCGCCAATCGTCGGCACTTCATGAAGCGGGCCCAGAGCATGTTTGAGTCTGCCCGGGAAGCACAGGCGCCCTTCAGCCTGTTTATGCTGGATGTCGATCACTTCAAGACTATCAATGACACCTGGGGCCACAGTCATGGAGACCGAGTGCTGATGGAGATCGCCCGAGTGTGTGCCGAGTCACTGCGTTCCCATGATCTGATCGCGCGTTTCGGCGGCGAAGAGTTCGTGGTCGCATTGCCTGATACCTCCTTGAGTGACGCTTTGCCGGTCGCACAACGTCTGCATCGAGCGGTCGCCGACCTGGCGCTGCCGTTTGAGGGGGGTGAGAGGGGGGCGGCGGTCACCGTTACCATCGGCATTGTCGAAGCCCGGCCCGATGAGGACAATCTGGAAGTGCTGATTCATCGCGCCGACAAGGCGCTTTACGTCGGCAAGCGTGACGGCAGAGACCAGGTAGTAGCCTGTCGCGAGAGCCAGGCGTGAGTGCGAAAGCGATGCTGATGGTAAGGTCGCGAGCTACGTTGCCGGTTCTGGCGTTCCCGGTTATCGTCAGTGACGGATGGTGGCGTGCCACGCTGGCGTGGCGCTGTCGCGATGGACGCTGACCACGGGGACGAGGCCATGGGCTCGCGTAAGCGAGAAACACCGACCAGCAGCGGGGTACCGCATCTGGATCTTTTGCAGTTCCTGCCGTACCGGCTGAACAGTCTGGCGGACCGTTTGAGTCAGGCGCTTTCGCAGATGTACGCAGAACGTTACCAGTTGACCATTGCCCAGTGGCGAGTGCTGGCGTGGTTGTCGCACCTGGATGAGCTATCGGCCAAGCAGATCGCCCAAGCTACTCGCATGGATAAGGTGCGTATTTCTCGGGCCGTACAGGCCCTGGAAGAGCGTGGTCTGATCCGAAGAACGCCTTCGCCCAGTGACCAGCGTGTACAGCACCTGCGACTGACCGAGGCGGGGCAGGCCTTACTGGCCGACTTGATCCCCGATGCCTTGCAATGGGAGGCCGATGTGGTGGCCGCTCTCTCTCAGGGCGAGTGTCATCAACTGATAAGCGTGATCGGCAAGCTCGAGCGCCAGCTCGATCGGCTGGAGCAGGGCAGTGGCCCCTGGTCCCAGGACCGCTCCGGCGATCCCATGGAGACGCCGGGTTCTCCCGAGCTCGATCAGGATCGCTAGGGCCTGTTCGCGCACTGCTCCAGGCGCTCGGCCAGCCACACCTCGATGATCGATTGGCGAGTCACTCCCGGGCGGCTGGCTTCCTTGTCGAGAGACTCGATCATCCACACAGGAAAGTCGACGTTGACCCGTCCTTGTGTCTGATTGGGCGCCGAGTCCTGGACAGGCCGAGGGCTTCCGAGACGTCTTTGCCATCATCGAATTTTTGATCAAGCGTCCTGGCTTTCATGGAGCTCCACCTCTTCCTTCCGCGAGCGCCTTACAGAGATGATGCGTAGCCCGGTCGCGCGGCGTTACAACGGCAGAACAGTGCTTGCCTTCGATCGAGCCAATAACCAGCAATCCAGGTTCGTCGGGCGTCTTGGCGGGGATCTCGATAAGGAGAGGGTCAAACCAGCGTCGTTGTGCATCAAGGGCGTCAATCCCATGCTTGGCCTTGGGGCCGGGATCGAGGGCAGGTCCTCACTGCGGATAAGGGTCAAGTCGCCACTGCGACGGGCAGATTCGCCCCCTCACTCCCCGATCACCCACCAGCCATCGACCTCTTCCACCGGTACCGGGTCCAGTGCCTCGCCCTGGGCGGGGCCAGAGATGCCCTCGCCGCTGTCGAGACGGAAGCAGGCCTGGTGGTGGGTACAGATCAACAGCTCGCCGTCGCGGCTGAGGATGTTGCTGCCGCGCCCGTCCAGCGGCAGGTACTGATGGGGGCAGGCGTTGACGTAGGCGTGCACCTGACCGTCGGCGTGGCGGGCGAGGATCAGCGGGAAGCGGCCGTTGTCGCTCTCGATATTGAGGCAGCGGCTCTCGCCCGGGGCCAGGCTGGTCGATTCCAGCACGGCGGTCCCGGGCGGTGGTGCGCTCTTGTACTTGCGCCAGGCGTCGGTCATCGGGGGATCTCTTGGGGGAGCCGGTGAACCCGGGCGTCAGGGCTTGAAGTCCTCGGCGGCGGGAATGCGTCCGCCTAGCTGGGCGGTGATCTCGGCAGCGGTGTCGCGCACCAGCTCACCGAGCTGGGACAGGCGTTCGTCGGGGATGCGCGCCACCGGCCCGGAGACCGAGATGGCTGCGAGTGGCGTGCCCAGTTCATCATGGATGCAGGCGGCGACGCAGTGCAGGCCGATGGCATGCTCTTCGCGGTCACAGGCGTAGCCGCGTTCACGGATCTCGGCCATGGCGCGACGCAGCTCGGATGGACTCGACAGGGTGTTGACGGTGACGCGGTCCAGACCGCGTTCGGCCAGCACCCGCTCCAGGTCGTCGTCGGGCAGCCAGGCCATCAGCGCCTTGCCCACGCCCGAGGCGTGCAGCGGGGCACGTGAGCCCAGACGGGTGATCATGCGCATCATCTGAGGAGATTCGCTCTGCGCCAGGAACACCGCCGTGGTGCCTTCACGCACGCCCAGATTGGCGGTCTCGCCGGTCTCACGGGTCAGTCGGCGCAGGTAAGGACGGCTGGTGGCAACGAAGTCGCGTGCCTCGAGAAAGCTGTTGCCGATGCGAAAGGTCTTGACGTCGATGCGCCAGACGCCGAGTTCCTCGTCCTGGGTGATAAAGCCCTGGCTCAGCAGGGCCTGCAGCAGGCGATGGGTCGTGGACGGTGCCAGATCGGCCTGTTCGGCGATGTCGGACAGCGCCAGGCCGCCCGGGTGCATCGCCAGCAATTCCAGCAGGTTGAGTCCCCGCACCAGCGACTGGCTGTGGCCTCCGCTGGCCTTGCCGCTGGCCGGTCGGCCGGCCGTTCTGCGCTTGCTTTCCGTCACCTTGCATCTCCTGGGTCAACCGTTTGGCACAGTCCTTAGCATACCTGTTGGCGCGGCCGCTTGTCGCGTTTGCGGAAAAGGCTTCCACAAGCGGCCCTGCCTTGGCTGAGCCTGGTCCGGCGCTCAGCGATGGCGCCAGTGGGGGGCGCGCTTGGCGACGAAGGCGTCGATGCCTTCGGCCACGTCTTCGGCCATCATGTTGGCGGCCATCACCTCGCCTGCGTAGGCGTAGGCCTGGCCCAGCGGCAGGGCACGCTGGCGGGCCAGCATGGCCTTGCCGGTGAACAGCGCCACCTGGCTCTTGGCGCGCAGGCTGTCGAGCAGCACCTCGAGACTGTCGTCGAGGGCGTCGTCCTCGGCGACCCGGTTGACCAGGCCCCACTCCAGCGCCTGGTCGGCGTCGATGAACTCGCCGGTAAACAGCATCTCGGCGGCCTGCTTGGGACCGATATTGCGGGTCAGCGCCACCGCCGGGGTGGAACAGAAAAGCCCGACCTTGATACCGGAGACGGCGAAGCGTGCCGAGCGGGCGGCCACCGCCATGTCACAGCTGGCTGCCAGCTGGCAGCCGGCGGCGGTGGCAAGCCCCTGAATTCGAGCGATCACCGGCACCGGACAGTCCTGCAGGCGCTGCATGACCCGGGAGCACTGGGCGAAGAGCTGTCGATAGTCGTCCTCGTCGCCGAGCTCGCGCATCTCCTTGAGGTCATGGCCGGCGCAGAAGGCGCGGCCCTCGGCAGCGATCACTACCGCCCGCAACGAAGGATCGGGGTCGATTGCGGCAAAGGCATCATCCAGTGCGGTGAGCATGTCCCGGGACAGGGCGTTGAAGCTTGCCGGGCGGTTGAGGGTCAGATGGACGACCCCACGATCATCGTGACGCACCACGGCGAGGTCACCGGTGTCAGGCTGGGCGGAAGGTGAGGCGGGCATCGTCATGGCTCCAACGAGGGAAAACTTCGCAAGCCTAGCGCGTGATGACGCCTTTTCGGGGCCTGCTTCGACCAAAGGGGAAGAGTGGCCTGGCCTCCCTGGTTGACGCCAGAGCGGCGTCAGAGTAGCGCCAGGACGACGACAGGGGCGGCTTGCTGGCGGCTAGCGTCCGTGGTCATGGCCGTGGAGGATGGCGTACATTCGCACAAGCGATCCACGACGCGAGAGGCGCATGATGCAGGACGACAGGCTGAGGCCCAGGCCGATGCAGGGCGACGTGCTGGCCACGCCGCGTAGCCGGCTGCGCCCGCTAGAGCGCTATGATCTGCCTGGCTTGAGCCGACTGCTGGCCGATCCCCGGGTGATGCGTCACTCGCTCCACGGTGTGCAGGACATGGCGGGGAGCCGTCGCTTTCTCGATGCCTGTCGCGCGAGCTACGCCGACAAGGGCTTTGGCTACTGGGCGGTGGTGCACCCGGTATCGCGAGCGTTGATGGGCTTCTGCGGCTTCGATCACGAGATCCTCGACGGCGAGCGGGAGTTGGCCATCGGCTATCGTTACGCCGTGCATCATTGGGGTAGAGGGCTTGCCACCGAGGTGGCCCTGGCGGTGGTGGCCCACGCCTTTGCCATCACCGACTGCGAGTCGCTGGTGGCGGTGGTCGATCCCACCAATGTGCCGTCGAGCCGAGTGGCACAGAACGCGGGCTTTGTGTGGGAAGGGATGACGACGCTCGAGGGCCAGCGAGTGAAGGTCTACAGGCGTCATCGCTACCGTGAAGTCAGAAGCTGCTGAGCCTGGGCTGCGTCCCTGTCCTGGGGAAACGAAGCGGGCCCGCGTGGCGGGCCCGAAAGTGGCGTCATGGTGTCCTCGAGGGGACGGTGTGGCGTGTCAGACGCTGTCGCGGAAGACCCGATCGGCCTTGGGCAGTACCAGATTGAGCACGATGGCAAACAGCGCGCCGGGGATCAGCCCTGACTCGATGATGGCCTGGAGGTTGTCGCTCAGATTGGCGTAGAGCCCTTCCTGGGCCGGCAGGCCCACCGCGGCGGACAGCGAGACCCCGATGATCACCATGTTGCGCTTGTTGAAGTCGATATGGGAAAGCATCTTGATGCCGGCGCTGGCGATCATGCCGAACATGATCAGTACCGCCCCGCCCAGCACCGAATTGGGGATGCTGGAAACGATGGCACCCAGCTTGGGGATCAGGCCCGCCAGCAGCAGGAAGGCGCCGCCGATGGCCACCACATAGCGGCTGACCACACCGGTCAGCGCCACCATGCCCACGTTCTGGCTGAAGCTGATCTGGGGGAAGGCGTTGAAGATCGCGGCGAACACGCTGGACAGGCCGTCGGCCATGACCCCACCGGAGAGCTCCTTGTGGGTCGGCTCGCGGTCCATGCCGCCGGCGGTGGTGCCGACGATGTCGCCGATGGACTCGGCGCAGGTGACCACGGCCAGCAGCACCACCGGCAGGATCGCCGCCAGATGGAATTCAAGCCCGATGGTCAGCGGCACCGGCAGTGACAGCCAGTCGGCGTCACCGATGGTGGAGAAGTCGATATAGCCGAACATGGTGGCCACTACGTAACCGGTGATCAGGCCGATCAGCGGCGCCGCTTCGGACCAGATACCGCGGCCGTACTGGTGCAGGCCCAGGGTCACCACCAGTACCAGCGCCCCCAGCAGCAGGTGGTGGGTGGCGCCGAAGTCGGCGGCGCCAAAGCCTCCGCCCCAGTAGGCGAAGCCTACCGGCATCAGCAGGGTGCCGAGCATGACCACGAAGGTGCCGGTGACCACCGGCGGGAACAGGAACCGGAACACCGGCAGAAACATGCCCACCAGGGCCATGGCGACCCCGCCACACAGGGCTGCGCCAAGGGCCGCCGGAAGCCCCATGCCCACGGCAATGGGAATCAGCACCGGGACGAAGCCGAAGCTGGTGCCCATGACGATGGGCAGGCGGGCGCCGATGGGGCCTATCCCCAGCGACTGCACCAGGGTGGCGACACCGGCCACGAACATCGCCGCCTGGATCATGAAGGCGGTCTGGTCCGCCGGCAGGTCGGCGGCGCCGGCGATGATGATCGGCACCGTGACGTTGCCGACGAACATCGCCAGCACGTGCTGCAGGCCCAGCGGAATGGCGCGCCCCAGGGGCGGCATGGCGTTGACGTCATGGGTCGAGCGCACAGATGCGCTTTCCAGGGTGTCCCCGGAGGAGTCGTGGGTGGGCATGGCAGGGTTTTCTCCTGTTGTCGTTGTAGCACCGGCGTCCTTGTCGGAGCGTCGGCGGCGAAACCCCGGAGACCGTGACAGGTGTCAGACCGTCTGTGCTGACTGCCGTGGCACGGCGACCGTTGTCAGGGGGCGGCAGCGTCGGCCCTGGCCCGTGGTGCCGCGCTGCGCTCGAGATCCGTTCGTCGTTCGCTGTTGTTGCCTCTTGTCTTCCCGTCGTCCTGTTCGAAGGTGTGCGTCCAGGCGCGCCCCGAGCCTCCTAGACCGCACGCCTTAGCCGCACCGCCGCCGCGTTGTGGCGGGCCATCAGCTCGCCCAGATCGACGTCGAGCGGCTGGCCGTCGGCCACCCGCCACTGGCCGGCCACCATCACTCGGTCGGCACGGTGGGCACCGCACAGCAGCAGCGCGGCCAGCGGGTTCTCGGCGCCCGAGAAGCGTGGCTCGTCCAGCCGGAACAGCGCCAGATCGGCCTGCTGGCCAACCTTCAGTCCGCCGATGTCGCTGCGCCCCAGACAACGCGCGGAGCCTTCGGTGGCCCAGCGGATGACGTCCTGGTGACGTACCTGGCTGGGCGAGTAGCGCAGGCGGCCGATCAGCATCGCCTGGCGCATCTCCTCGGCCAGGTTGGAGTGATCCGCCGAGGCCGAGCCGTCCACCGCCAGGCCTACCGGGCAGCCGGCGGCCTCGAGTTCCAGGGTGCGGCACATGCCAGAGCCCAGCACCATGTTGGATGAGGGGCAGTGGGCGATGCCGGTGCCGGCTTGGCCCAGGCGGGCGACCTCGTCGTCGTTGAAGTGGATGCCGTGGGCCAGCCAGGTGCGATCGCTGAGCCAGCCGGTGGCCTCGAGGTAGTCCAGCGGTCGCATCCCGAACAGCTTCTGACAGTACTGCGTCTCGTCCTCGGTTTCTGCCAGGTGGGTGTGCAGGCGCACGTCCTTCTGCTCGGCCAGGCGAGCGCTGTCGACCATCAGCTCACGGCTGACCGAGAAGGGCGAGCAGGGCGCCAGCGCCAGGGTCACCATGGCGCCCTCGCCGCGCTGATGGTAGGCGTCGATCAGACGGGTGCTCTCGTCGAGGATGGTCGCCTCATCCTGCACCACCGACTGGGGCGGCAGCCCGCCCTGCTCGCGCCCCACGCTCATCGAGCCGCGGGTCAGGGCGGCGCGCACACCGAGCCGACGCGCGGTCTCCACCTGGACGTCGATGGCGTGCTCGAGCGCGCCGGAGAACACGTAGTGATGGTCGGCCACGGTGGTACAGCCGCTCATCAGCAGCTCCACCATGGCCAGCTCACTGGCCAGCGCCAGCTGGGCCTCGTCGAGGTTGGCCCAGACGTCGTAAAGGGTGGTGAGCCAGGGAAACAGCTCCTTGTTGAGCGCCGGCGAGTAGGCCCGGGTCAGGGTCTGGTAGAAGTGGTGGTGGGTGTTGACCAGGCCCGGCAGCAGCACGTGGCGGGAGGCATCGAAGGTCTGCTCGACGCGGGTTCGGGGCGTCTGGCCGGCGGCCACGGCTTCGATGATTCGGCCGTCCTGAACGACGACACCACCGGCCGCGTCAGGGTCGCTGGCGGCCAGTGGATGCTTGATCCAAGTGACGGGGGGATGTGAGCTCATGCAGTTCTCCTGGGTTGGCTTCGCCGAGCGAAGGGTTACCCAAGCATCGTGCCCTGCTCCCGACGCCGTCCCTTGGTCAAGGAGGGCGAGGGCTCGTCGCGTAGCGGATACCTGGTTCAGGTGCCTTCAGTGACAGCCGCCGAGGGCGGTGAGCGTCATCAGTTTCACGGTTCACGCTGCACCGATATCGAGCGGCCTGTGTACCATTGTGGTGCGCAATATATGACCGTTATTGTGTACAAAATGGCCGTGACGTCAGGGCTTGTCAAGTGTCCCTCTGCTTCAGGGCCTGGCGGCCTCGCGGGCGGCTCGGCGCCGGCTCAGTCGGTCCCCGAACAGGTAGGCACCCAGCGCCACCAGAATCAGTAGCGCGCCCAGCAGCATCGAAGGCGAAGGGGTTTCCTGATTGAGCAGCATGCCGAGGGTCAGCGCCAGTACCGGGGTGATCAGGGTCACCAGGGCGACGCTGGCGGCGTGCAGCCGAGACAGGATCAGGTAGTAGCAAAGGAAGCCGATCAGCGAGCCGAACAGCGCCAGGTAAAGCACCGCCCACAGCCCACGGGGGCTGAGTGGAATCATCAGCGGTTCACCGCTGGCGAGCCATAACACCAGAAAGCAGGGCATGGAGCCGGCCAGCGCCCCCACGGTCTGTTGCAAGGGGTCGAGCCCGGCGGCCACCCGCTGCACGGCGATGCCGCTGGCGCTGAACAGGGTCACCGCCGACAGCATCATGGCCAGTGCCAGCACCTGGGCGCCGCCGCCGAGCGTCAGGCTGTCGGCGAACACCACCGCCAGCCCCGCCACCCCCAGGCCGCAGCCGATCCAGTGCCAGCGCCTGAGCCGGGTGCTGCCGGGCAGGGCCTGGAGGATGAAGCCGGAGATCAACGGCGCCATGCCGAACATCACCGACAGCAGGCCCGAGGGCAGAAACTGGGAGGCGTGGTAGCTTAGCGCCATGGCGCCGAACACCCCTGGCACCGCGGCGGCGTAGCTGGCAAGGGCGCGGCGATCGAGGCGGACGCCGCGCCTGAGCACCAGCAGGATCAGAGCGCCGGCGACCAGCGCCAGGCCCATGCGCAGCATCACGCTGCCGATGGGGGCGCCGGCCTCGGCGCTCCACTTGATGGCCAGCGGGGTGGAGGCCCACACCAGCACCACGATCAGATAGGCCAGTCCGGTTGGCATCGTGCATCCTTTGAAGAGGTCATCGGGAAGACGCTCAGGATAGGCGTTTTCTCGCTGAGCCACAGGCTTTTGGGTGTCGGCTTTTGAGGGGCGCGAACGGGGCGCGACCGTTAAGCGAGTAAAAAGGCCTGCGAGTAAAAAGGCGCCGCCCTCCCGAAGGAGAGCGGAGCCTCATCGTCATCCCGAGTGCGATAGCTGCCGCGCGGGATAGCTCGCCGCGAGCAGGCGCTACGTCCGCCGCTCAGTCGGCGTAGTTGGTCTCGGAGTACAGCACCCGGGTGCGCAGGGTGTGGTTCACCTCGCGCAGGGCTTCGAGCGCCTGGGGACCGTAGGCCTTGTCGACGTCGATGACCACGTAGCCGACCTTTTCATTGGTCTGCAGGTACTGGCCGGAGATGTTGATGTCGTTTTCCGACAGCACCCGGTTGATCTCGGACATCACGCCGGGCACGTTCTCGTGGATGTGCAGCAGGCGGTGCTTGTCCGGGTGGGCCGGCAGTGCCACCTCGGGGAAGTTGACCGAGGTGATGCTGGTGCCGTTGTCGGAGAAGGTCACCAGCTTCTCGGACACCTCGACGCCGATGTTCTCCTGGGCCTCCAGGGTGGAACCACCGATGTGCGGGGTGAGGATGACATTCTCGAGGCCACGCAGCGGGCTTTCGAACTCGTCTGCGTTGCCCTTGGGCTCCACCGGGAAGACGTCGATGGCGGCGCCGTTGAGTCGGCCTTCCTTGATCGCCTCGGCCAGGGCCTCGATCACTACCACGCTGCCACGGGCGGCGTTGATCAGGATGGCGCCGGGCTTCATCAGGCTGATCTGCTCCTCACCGATCATCCAGCGGGTGGACGGCAGGTCGGGCACGTGCAGGCTGACCACGTCGGAGCGGGCGAGCAGCTCCTCGAGGCTGGCGACCTGGCGCGAGTTGCCCATGGCCAGCTTGGTGATGACGTCGTAGTAGATGACGTCGAAGCCAAGCGCCTCGGCCAGCACCGACAATTGCGAGCCGATGCTGCCGTAGCCGACGATGCCGAGGGTCTTGCCGCGGGCCTCGTGGCTGTTCTTGGCGCTCTTCAGCCAGCCGCCCTGGTGGGCACGGGCGTTCTTCTCGGGAATCCCGCGCAGCAGCATGATGGCCTCGGCCAGCACCAGCTCCGCCACCGAGCGGGTGTTGGAGTAGGGGGCGTTGAACACCGGAATGCCGCGCACCAGCGCCGCCGTGAGATCGACCTGATTGGTACCGATGCAGAAGCAGCCGACCGCCACCAGCTTCTCGGCCGCCGCGAACACCCGCTCGGTGAGCTGGGTGCGGGAGCGAATGCCGATGAAGTGAACATCACGGATCTTCTCGATCAGCGACTCTTCGTCGAGCGAGGTCGGCATATGCTCGATATTGGTGTATCCGGCGTTGAGAAAATTGTCCACTGCACTCTGGTGGACGCCCTCGAGCAGCAGGATCTTGATCTTGCTCTTGTCCAGGGACGTTTTGGCCATGGTCGAATCAACCTCTTGGAGTTGGCGGCAGCCAGCGGCTGTGTGGTGGGGCAGGCGAAAAATCAGGGTCCATAGAGTACCACAGGGCGGCATTTTCACGTTGAAAATCCTTGCACCGCAGCATGAGCCATCTGCATGTACCGCCGTCCTTTCGAGGGGCGCTTCGCGGGCCGCGGATAAGGGCCAGGGCAGACGACCCCGGGGGGAGAGCGTGTATACTGTCGCCCTTTGGGGAAAGGCCGGACGTCGTCAGCGAGCCTGCGTTTCCCGGGTGGCCCATCGTCGGCCGTGAACTCGCAATCTCGGGTCAGCCTTTGACCCGCCGCCTGGAGGGGCGCATGGCAACGCAGGACCGCCAGCCAACACAGAAAGATGACGAGTCGCTCGACTTCGCCTCGGCCATGACCCAGCTGGAGACACTGGTCGAGCGCCTGGAGTCCGGCGAGCTGACGCTGGAGGAGTCGCTCAAGGCCTTCGAGCAGGGCGTGGCCTTGACGCGAGATGCCCAGAAGCGGCTCGACGAGGCCGAACTCAAGGTGCGCAGCCTGACGGAGAACGCCGACGGTGGCATGCAGCTGTCGCCTTTTGATATCGGGGAGGAACCGGGTGAACGCTGACACCATGCTGGCCCGCCTGGCCGCAGACCGGGCGCGGGTAGACCGCTGCCTCGAGGGACTGTTCGAACAGCGCCACGTCGTCGAACCCCGGCTCGAGGCGGCGATGCGCCACGGCCTGCTGGTCGGAGGAAAGCGCCTGCGCCCCATCCTGGTCTACGCCGCAGGGCGTGCGCTGGGGGCCGACGACGACGAGCTGGATATCCCCGCCGCCGCGATCGAGCTGATCCACGCCTACTCGCTGGTCCACGATGATCTGCCGGCGATGGATGACGACGACCTGCGACGTGGCCAGCCCACGGTGCACAAGGCCTTCGATGAGGCCTCGGCGATTCTTGCCGGTGACGCCCTGCAGACGCTGGCATTCGAGCTGCTGGCGAGCTCTCGCTCGCCCCGCCTGGGTGCCCTGGTGGCGACCCTGGCCAAGGCGTCTGGTCGCGACGGCATGGCCGCCGGCCAGGCGCTGGATCTGGCGGTGGTGGGCGAACGTCCCGACCTGGCGATGCTGGAAACCATGCACCGCCACAAGACCGGTGCGCTGATTCGCGCCGCGGTTCGCCTCGGTGGGCTGGTGGCGGTGGCCGAGGACGATTCGCGTCTGGGGGCGTTGGACACCTATGCTGCGGCCATGGGCCTGGCGTTTCAGGTGCATGACGACGTGCTGGACGTCACCGGCGACACCGATACCCTCGGCAAGACCTCGGGGGCCGACGCGGCCCGCGACAAGCCGACCTATCCCGCCCTGCTCGGGCTTGACGGCGCCCGAGCCAAGGCCGGTGCGCTGATCGACGAGGCACTCGACGCCATCGCCCCGCTGGGCGAGGCGGCGGCGCCTCTGGCCGGGCTTGCCCGCTACATGATCGAGCGCGATCACTGACGACCACAGGGCTAACATGAAGCTGTTCGACACGATTCCCACCGAGCGGCCGGCGACACCGCTGCTCGATACTCTGGATACCCCGGCTGCGCTGCGTGCCATGAACGCAGAGCAGCTCAAGCGCGTGGCCGATGAGCTGCGCGCCTATCTGCTGTACAGCGTCGGTGTTTCCGGCGGCCACTTCGGCGCCGGCCTTGGTGTGGTCGAGCTGACCGTGGCGCTGCACCACGCCTTCCGCACGCCCCACGATCGCCTGGTGTGGGACGTGGGCCACCAGGCCTATCCCCACAAGATTCTGACCGGCCGCCGCGAGGCCATGACCAGCATTCGCCGCTACGGTGGTCTGGCGGCCTTTCCCCGGCGTGCCGAGTCGGAGTACGACACCTTTGGCGTCGGCCATTCCAGCACCTCCATCTCGGCGGCCCTCGGCATGGCCCTGGCGGCGCGCACGCAGAAGCAGGAGCGGCGCGTCTGTGCCGTCATCGGCGACGGCGCCCTGACTGCGGGCATGGCCTTCGAGGCCCTGGCCCACGCCGGCCACGTCAACGCCAACCTGCTGGTCGTGCTCAATGACAACGAGATGTCGATCTCCGAGAACGTCGGGGGCGTGGCCAGCTACCTGGCACGGATTCTGGTCAGCAAGCCCTATCTGAGCATGCGTGAGAACGGCAAGCGGGTGCTGTCCCACCTGCCGGGTGCGCTGGAGCTGGCGCGGCGTACCGAGGAGCACGTCAAGGGCATGGTCAGTCCGGCCACCCTGTTCGAGGAGATGGGCTTCAACTATGTCGGTCCCATCGACGGCCACGATATCGACGCCCTGACCGATGCCCTCACCAGCATGCGTGAGCTGGACGGACCTCAGTTTCTGCACGTGAAGACGTGCAAGGGCCGGGGCTTCCTGCCGGCGGAGTCCGATCCCATCGGCTACCACGCCATCACCAAGCTGGAGACGCCGGAGGCCGCCAAGGCCAAGCCCCCGGCGACCGCGTCGAATGCGCCGCCGAAGAAGAAGTACTGCAGCGTGTTCGGCGACTGGATCTGTGACATGGCCGCCGCCGACGAACGTCTGATCGGTATCACCCCGGCCATGCGTGAGGGGTCGGATTTAATCCGTTTCTCCAAGGAGTACCCCGAGCGCTACTACGACGTGGCCATCGCCGAGCAGCACTCGGTGACCCTGGCCGCCGGCATGGCCTGCGAGGCGATGAAACCGGTGGTGGCGATCTACTCGACCTTCCTGCAACGCGGCTATGACCAGTTGATCCACGACGTGGCGGTGCAGGAGCTGGACGTGACCTTCGCCATCGATCGTGCCGGCCTGGTCGGTGAGGATGGCCCGACCCACCATGGCGCCCTGGATTTGACCTACCTGCGCTGCGTACCGGGCATGGTGGTGCTGGCGCCGGCGGACGAGGCCGAGTGTCGCGCCATGCTCAGCGCCGCCTACCATCATCCGGGCCCAGCGGCGGTGCGCTATCCCCGCGGTACCGGTCCCGGTGTGCCCATTCCCGCCGACCTCGAGCCGCTGCCCATCGGCGTGGCCGAGCCGCGGCGTCAGGGCAAGGGCGTGGCGCTGCTGGCCTTCGGTAGCCTCAATGACCCCGCCGGGGTGGTGGCCGAGCGGCTAGACGCCACCCACATCAATATGCGCAGCGTCAAACCGCTGGATCGTGACGCCGTGCTAGAGGCCGCCCGCAACCACGACCTGCTGGTCACCCTGGAAGAAAACGTGGTGGCCGGAGGCGCCGGCAGTGGCGTCAACGAACTGCTGCTGGCCGAGGGTGTCGCCGTGCCGGTGCTCAACCTGGGCCTGCCCGATGTCTTTGCCGAACACGGCAAGCCAGCGGAGCTGCTGCGTGACTGTGGCCTCGATGCCGAGGGTATCGAGGCGGCGATTCGTCGCCGTCTGGACAAGCACCGAAAGCGCTGAGCGAGGGTGCCTGCGTCGCGCACGGCGCAAGTATGTCCGTCATGCCATCGGCCCCCGCTCCAGGGGGCCGATGGCGTATGGGAGCAGGCTCAGCGATGGCTGGCGCTTTCGACCAGGCGTTCGATGACGGATCTGGCAGTGTCAGATGGCGGCGTGCCCACTCCCAGCAAGCCCTGCCAGGGGAATACCGAAGCATTGGAGGCCAGACTGACGCTGATGCTGGCGCAAGCGATGGCGCCGACGATGGCAAGGCGAGTGATCGATAGTCGCATGGGAGTGTGAACCGAGCGGCTTGAAATGGCGTGCAGTGTCGCGCTTGCAGATGACCATTCGATGAAACAGCGAAGGCTGGACCTTCGCCGCCGGCTCGACGGCGATGGTATGCTGCCTGCTCATACCCCTTTGGCGGGACCTGGCATCGCCGCGACGGTTGGCCAGGGCCGAAACAGAAAAAGACGTGGCGCCGCCGCTTGGCGACGTAGCGCACAAGAGAGGATTTTATGCTGACCATCATCGTGATTGGCGCGGTAGTGGGCTTCCTGGCCGGTGGGCCGCTGGGCATGCTGATCGGCGGCGGTATCGGCTGGTGGCTGGGCGGGCGCCTGCGCGGCGGTCTGATGCTCAGCAAGGGCCTGGCCGAGATGCAGCGTCAGTTCATGGACTCCACCTTCGCGGTGATGGGGGCGGTGTGCCAGGCCGATGGTCAGGTCAGCGGCGAGGAGCGCCAGGTGCTGGAGCAATTGCTGGTGCGCCTGCGTCTGCCGGAAAGCACCCGTGCCAGCGCCCGCGCCGCCTTCGAGCGCGGGCGCGCCAGTGACTTCGATCTCGACGGCGAGATCGCCCGGGTGGCCCGGCTGACACGCGGGCGCAGCGCGCTGCGCCAGATCTTCCTGCAGGTGCAGCTTTCCGCCATCGCCGCCGATGGGGTGCTGCACCCGGCCGAGCACAGCATGCTGATGCGGGTGGCTCGCGGGCTTGGCTGCAGCGAGGCCGAGATCGCCCAGATCGAAGCCATGCTTCGGGGCGGCGCCTCCCACGGTGCCGGCGCGACCCAGGAGAGCCAGAGCCCGCTGGAAGATGCCTACAAGGTGCTCGGTGTCAGCGACGAGGCCAGTGACGCCGAGGTCAAGCGCGCCTACCGCAAGCTGATGAGCGAGAACCACCCGGACAAGCTGGCCAGTCGTGGCCTGCCCGACAGCATGCGCGAGGTCGCCGAGGCCCGCACCGTCGAGATCGGCAACGCCTACCAGCGTATTCGCCAGGCCCGCGGTCAGGCCTGACGGCCCCAGGGCCAAGTGGCACTGGCCTGGCGCCTGACGTCGTTGCCGGCGAGCGCTACACGGCACAGGGCATGAAGGGGGTGGAGGTGGAGACCCGACGTTCTGACTGAGGCGAGGGCCGTCGGGACGTTGCCTGGTGTATCTCCAGAGAGGGTATCGGCTGTCGGTGTTGGGGAGGCGGGTCGCGGGGTGATGGAGGTATCTGTCGGCGCCGTCACCCGATGTCCGAGGGGAATTTTCAGGGTGGTCAGCTAGCTGCAGGCCGGCGCCGGCTTGTACTTCTGGAACGGCGGTTGCGGGGATGTGACAGCGCGGTTGCCGTTTGTGCCGCAAGCGCCTAGGATGCCCCGCTGCCCGCACGACGCCGTCCGGCGTCATCCCCTCGGGCCAAGACCGACAAGAACCCAGGAGACTCCCGATGTCCTTCGGACTCTTATCCCTGTTGCCTCCGCTGCTGGCCATCCTGCTGGCATTGGCGACGCGCAACGTCATTCCCGCGCTGTTCTGCGGCGTCTGGCTCGGGGCGACCATGCTCGCCGGCTACAATCCTGCCGCCGGCCTCTACAACAGTTTTTCTGACTTTATCGTGCCGAGCATCGGCGACGAGTGGAACGCCACCGTGCTGATCTACTGTGGCCTGTTCGGGGTCTTGATCAGCGTGCTGCAGCGTACCGGTGGCGCCCACGCCATCGCCCGCGCCATCTCGCGCAAGGTCGCCAGCGCCCGTGGCGCCCAGGGCAGCACGCTTGGCCTTGGCATGCTGATCTTCTTCGAGGACTATTTCAACGCCCTCACCGTGGGCAGCGTGATGCGTCCGATCACCGATCGCATGAAGGTCTCCCGCGAGAAGCTCGCCTACATCGTCGATTCCACCTCGGCCCCCATGTGCCTGCTGGGCCCGGTGTCCACCTGGGTGGTCTTCGTCATGGGGCTGATCGGCACTCAGCTGGGCGAGATGGAGGTGAGCGGATCGGAGTACCTGATCTACCTGTCCTCGATTCCGCTGAACTTCTACGCCTGGCTGGCGCTGGGGATGATCTTCTATATCGTCGTCACCCAGTGGGACTTCGGTCCCATGGCGCGGGCGGAACGTCGCGCCCGGGAGACCGGCAAGTTGATGGAAGACACCGCCAAGCCGCCTTCCGAGACCGATGCCATGGAGCTCAAGGCGCCGGAAGACACCGCTCGCAAGCGCAACATGCTGGTGCCGATCGGGGTGTTGCTGGCGATGATTCCGCCGCTGTTTCTGTGGACCGGCAACTTCCCGGAAAATGACCTGGTGACTGCGGTGGGCAACGCCGACGGCGGTCAGTCGATCCTGATCGCCACCCTGGTGGCGGTGATGACGGGGCTGGCCATGGGCATGAGTCAGCGTCTGTTCGACTTCCGCGAGGCCATGGATATCGTGGTCGAGGGCATCAAGAGCATGACCCTGGTCTACATCATCCTGGCGCTGGCCTGGTCCATCGGCAGCGTCACCTCCGAGCTTGGCACCGCCGACTACCTGGTCAGCCTGACCGAGGCCAGCATTCCGCCCAGCCTGGTACCGGTGCTGCTGTTCCTGATCGGCGCCGTGGTGGCCTTCACCACCGGCACCTCCTACGGCACCTTCGCCATCATGATTCCGATCGCCATGCCGGTGGCGGCGGCCATGGACCTGCCCATGGCGCTGGCCATCGCCTCGGTGCTGAGCGGCGGCATCTTCGGCGATCATTGCTCGCCGATTTCCGATACCACCATTCTGTCGTCGGCGGGGTCGAGCTGTGACCATATCGACCATGTGCGCACCCAGCTGCCCTACGCGGTGACAGCCGGTGTCGCAGGACTTGTGGCCTTCTTCGTGGCCGGTGTCACCGGTACCACCTGGATCGGAGCGATCAGCGGTGTCGCAGTGATGTTGACCATCGCGCTGGTGATGAAGGCGCTGTGGCAGCCACGGCAGGTCGATTCCGCGCCTCAGACACGCTGACGCAGCCTCGACGGCCGGGTCGCTGAGTGCCTGGTCCCGCACCTGGCCCCGTGTCCGGTAGACCCTTCCCCAGGCCGAGCATAAAAAGACTCGGCACAAAGAGGCCGAGCACAAAAAGACCCGGCACATAAAAAGGCCCCGCCGACATCACGTCGGCGGGGCCTTTGCGTTGGTACCCGGGGTCTTTACCCGTGGGCACCCATCGGATCGGTGCGCTTAGCCGGTGGTGGCCTGACGGGCCAAGTCCAGGTCGTGCTCGCTCATGGCGAAGTCGGTGCGCTTGGCCTGAACCCGCAGCAGCTCCAGCCGGGCATTGGCCATGGCGTTGCTGCCGTTGTCGGCGATATGGGCGTTGCCGACCTGATGGGCGGCCTCCAGCGCGCTGGCGCTGACCTGAGCCAACGGCTCGGCGTTGAGCTCCTGGGCGCGGTCAGTGGCGCGGTCGGCCTGGGCGGTCAGCGGCAGGGCAGCGGCGAGCAGGGCAGTAGCGGCGATCTTGGTAGTGGCTTTCATGGTGTCTCTCCTGTAGGCCTGATGGGCTTCTGGGTGAGCCCTTGGCCATCGCGTATGTCGGTTTCAGCGGTCGTCTTGCAGTCTTTGTCGAAGGGCCTGTGTTGCTGGCCTTCGCGATCGTCTGTTGGAGATGACGCCGGGCGTCATTTGGACGTTGCCGGTCATTATCAAGTCAAACGGTCGTTTTAATCTGGCCGGCAAAAATTAGCCGGTGGTGGCCTGACGGGCCAGGTCCAGGTCATGCTCGCTCATGGCGAAGTCGGTACGCTTGGCCTGTTCGCGCAGCAGCTCCAGGCGGGCGTTGGCCATCGCATTGCTGCCGTTGTCGGCGATATGGGCGTTGCCGACCTGATGGGCGGCGTCGAGGGCGGCGACGCTGAGGCTGGACAGCGGCTCGGCGTTGAGCGCCTGGGCACGGTCACTGGCGCGGTCGGCCTGGGCGGTCAGCGGCAGGGCAGCGGCGAGCAGGGCAGTAGCGGCGATCTTGGTAGTGGCTTTCATGGTGTCTCTCCTATTGGGCCTCGTGGCCCTTGTCTCTCTTGAATTCGACCGAGCTAAAAAATAAAACGGTCGTTTTAATTTTGTTGGCATTTTTTGGCCCCTCAGGGCCTGCCTTTTCTGCAGCTTGTCATCCTTGTCTGCCTGGACCTTGCTGACTCTGTCCGGCGTTCGAAGGATGTATCCAACGGGTACTGCATGAAAACTTGCGGCAATAATATTAACAGGCTAACGGAATGTCAAATACCGATTCGACCTTGGTCTAAGTCGCCTTTACACAGCGCAGCCTAGGCGCTGTCCGAAAAGTCGACGAGCGAAGGTTAGACAAGGCAAAAATCGGTGAGAAAGCGCAGTTTACGGGGTGTAAATGAGCATTTTGATCCGATTTTTAACGCCGTATTACCGAGCGCAGGCACTTTTCAGACAAGCCCTAGATGGTCACCGCGACACGTCGTCCGTCCTGCTGCAAAAAGCGAGCGGCCTGGGCCTGGTCGCGATGCAGTTGCAGCCTGGCGTTTGCCAGCGTCTTGCCATCATGGGGCGAGGCGGCGGTATTGCCGATACGCTGACCACCGATAGCCAGAGGCTCGACATCGGCAACTTGCTGCCCCAGCACGTCATCGACCAACGGGGCCTGGTCGGTCAAGGGCGATTCGTTCAGGGCCAGGGCGTACTTGGGTGGTGCAGCCTGGGCCAGAGCGGGCAGAGAGGCGACGATCAGGGCAGCGAGGATCAAGGTGGGTTTCATGTCGAAGCTCCTTCCGGTTTCAGCGGGTGGCGTCACCCGCTGTCGATGTGTGTATTTTGTTAGCGTTCTATCGAAAGTGCCAGGTAATCGCTTTTATGGCTTCGATAATGCGGCTCTATTAAAACGGTCGTATGCCTGTAGCGGTGCAAAAACAAAGGCATTTTTTTCTTGCTGTTACTTGGTGGCGGCGCGACCGAGGTCGAGATTGAGCATGAAGTCGGTCATTTCCACATGGCGAGACTGCAGCCGCAGGCGAGCCTTGCGCAGGGCTTCGGTGCTGTCGCTGGCGATGTGGGCATTGATCACTTCATGGCCCTGCTGGGGCATGGCGTCGCGCATGGACAGGGGTTGGCTGTTCAGCGCGCGGGCCAGGTCGGTGGCACGGGCGTCGGCCTGGGCCGTCAGCGGAAGTGTGGTCACGGCGGCAATGGCGGCAATCGAAAGCAGCTTGAGTTTCATGTCGGCACCTCGAAGGTCAAGATCAATGGAGCGTAATGTTGCGTTTGATCTTGAGTCGAGGGTGGGCCGGATTCCTTACGCGGCCTATGATTTTTTTTCGATATCCACGTCGTCAGCCTGGGTAAAGTCACCCAGCGCCATCATGTGACCGAGCTTGCCTGCCTTGGTGGACAGGTAGTGCTCGTTGTGGGGATTGAGCCCGGTGGTCAGGGCGACGCGTTCCACCACCTGAACGCCGGCCTGGGTCAGGGCGTCGACCTTGCGCGGGTTGTTGGTCATCAGCTTGAGCCCCTCGACACCCAGGTGTTCGAGCATCGGCACGCACAGGTCATAGCGGCGCAGGTCGGCGGCGAAGCCCAGGCGTTCGTTGGCCTCGACGGTGTCGGCCCCCTGGTCCTGCAGGTGGTAGGCGCGAATCTTGTTGAGCAGGCCGATGCCGCGGCCTTCCTGACGCAGGTAGAGGATGACACCGCGGCCTTCACTGGCGATACGCTTGAGCGCTTCCTGAAGCTGATAGCCGCAGTCGCAGCGCATCGAGAACAGGGCGTCGCCGGTCAGGCATTCAGAGTGCACCCGTCCCAGCACAGGAGCGCCATCGTCGATCTCCCCCAGGGTCAGGGCGATATGATCCTTGCCCGTGGCCTCGTCTTCGAAGCCGTGCATGGTGAAGGTCGCCCAGGGGGTGGGCAGGCGAGAGGCGGCGATAAAGCGAATCGTCACGGGGTACCTCGGAGTCGAAACAACGGCAGCGCCGTCAAGGGGGCGCCCAGTTTATCAGGAAGTCGTGCAAGGCTCACGACACCTTGCCGACGACACAGGGTCGCAGGAGGCCACGCGTTCGGGAGTCATTGCGGTACAATGAGTCGCACATTTTCCCTGGATGACGCCTGCATGGAACTGAAGAACGATCGATTTCTGCGCGCTCTCGCGCGTCAACCGGTGGATCGCACTCCGGTCTGGATGATGCGCCAGGCCGGTCGCTACCTGCCGGAGTACAAGGAAGTGCGCGCCCAGGCGGGAAGCTTCATGGACCTGTGTCGTGATACCGCCCGCGCCTGTGAGGTCACCCTGCAGCCGCTGGAACGCTATCCGCTGGACGCCGCCATCCTGTTCTCCGATATTCTGACCATCCCCGATGCCATGGGGCTGGGCTTGTACTTCGAGACCGGCGAGGGTCCCAAGTTCCGCAAGCCGGTACGCAGCGCAGAAGACGTGGCCGCGCTGACGGCGCCCGACGCCGAACGCGACCTCGACTACGTGATGCGCGCGGTCTCGACCATCCGTCGCGAACTCAACGGTCGGGTGCCGCTGATCGGTTTCTCCGGCAGTCCCTGGACCCTGGCGACCTATATGGTCGAAGGCGCCTCCAGCAAGGACTTTCGCCACGTCAAGGGCATGCTCTACTCAAGCCCTGACGTGATGCATCAGCTGCTCGATACCCTGGCCACGGCGGTGACCGACTACCTCAATGCGCAGATCCGAGCGGGCGCACAGGCGGTACAGATCTTCGATACCTGGGGAGGGACGCTGTCGACGCCGGCCTATCGCGAGTTCTCGCTGCGCTACATGGAACAGATCGTGGCGGGGCTGATTCGCGAGCAGGACGGACGCCGGGTACCGGTGATCCTGTTCACCAAGAACGGCGGGCAGTGGCTCGAGGATCTGGCCGACACCGGCGCCGACGCCCTGGGGCTGGACTGGACCACTGAGCTGTCCAGCGCGCGCAGCCGGGTGGGCCGCAAGGTGGCACTGCAGGGCAACATGGACCCCAATGTGCTGTTCGCCAACCCTTCGGCGATTCGTGCCGAGGTCGGCCGTATCCTCGACAGCTACGGCCACGGCCCGGGCCACATCTTCAATCTCGGCCACGGCATCAGCCAGTTTACCAACCCCGACAACGTCACCGCCTTCATGGAGGCGCTGCACGAGCTGAGCCCGGCCTACCATGCCCAGATCGCCTCAGGCTGAAGTCTCGGGCAGGCGGGCAGCCTTCGCGCGGTGGTGGTGGGCGTTGGCCGTGGCCGCCGCCCTGGTCATCGCCTGGGGTAGCCTGATGCCCGCCAGCGAATTGCCTGAAGATCTGCCCTGGGACAAGGCCAACCACCTGATCGCCTACGCTGGTCTGGCAACACTGCTGGCGTTGGCGAGCGGGCGCAGCGGGCTGTCCATGTCACTGGCGGTGGCCTACGGCGTCGCCATCGAGTTCGCCCAGATCCCGGTACCCGGGCGTCTTGGCGGCGATGTCTGGGACATCGTCGCCAATACCCTGGGTGCAGGGCTCGGTGTCGGGTCGGTCTGGCTGTGGTGCCGATGGCGGCAGCGCGCTCGCCGCTGAAGCTCTGTCCTGAAAAAGCTCTGTGCTGGAAGTCGGCTGACTTTCGGCTAGCTCCCTTGAGCCTCAATGACGCCTGGGAAACGCCCTGAAAGCGTCCAGGCGCACAATGTCGGCCATGCGGGGACACCGAGCCGCGGCGTCATCCCGGTCAAAGCGTCGACCGCGTCAGAGACTTGGCTCCTGGCGACTCGGCTTCTGGACCCTTTGTGATTCGGGCTCGCCGGTAGAAGAACGGTTCAGGTCGAGGCCGGGCTCGCGATGTCCGCGTTTGCTCAGCGGTTCGGCCTTGCGCGTCACCCGAGCATCGCCGACCACCGTGTCGTCGTCCTCCAGCGGCCGGGCCTGGGAGGTCCAGGCCTTGTCGTCATCATGCACCGCCGGACGACGATCGTAGGAGCGGGTGACCACCGCGCCGGGGGCGAAGCCGGGCCGTTGACTGCCCAGGTGATGGGGCAGCAACCACAGCTCGGCCAGCAGGCGTAGTGCGACCATGGTCAGCAGGGTGAGGCCGGCGCCCAGCGCCAGGGGAGGCCAGCTCTCACTCCAGGTGGTCATGGCGACCCAGGGGGTGCGGGGGATCAGCCACCACAGACCGGCGGCGAGAACGCCGAGCTGTGCAATGAAATGACAGCTCAGCAGGGTGCGCCGGGCCAGTGGGGCGCGGGGAAAGAAGAACTGGCGCATGGTTGAGGTCCTCCAGCAGGGGAACTCGCAGGGCGCCAGGATGGGCGGCCCGCGAGTATCAGCGGTGCGGCGCAGGCAAAGGCGATAACCGGACAGGGCCGCAGGCCGCCGGGGCGTGTAACAGATGCCTGCATGCTACCCCAAAGGAGGCAGGGCTCGTCAGTGTCCGTGGAGGGCGACGCCGGTGTCGCCAATAACCACCAGTTGACGCTGCCGGGGTCCGTTGCCATGGTGACTTTGTACCGGTCATTGTGCCGGGAAGTCTGAACACAGGGAGGCGAGGACCGACCATGACGACGACTTATATCGTGGTAGCCGATGCGTCGCGTGCGCGAATCTTCACTCGGACAGGACGCAAGCTGAATGAAGTCGAGAGCCTGGTGCACGCCGAAGGGCGGCTCCACGAAGGCGATCTGGTGACCGACAAGGGCGGTGACGTACATGAATCCAGTGCTACCGCCTCGCGTCAGGCTGGCGGCGAGGAGGTGGCGACCCAGCACCATGAAGTCATCTTTGCCCGAGAGGTAGCCGATCGACTGTATCGTGCCCGTGTCGACAACAGCATGGAAAAGCTGATCATGGTGGCGCCGCCGCGCTTTCTTGGCCACCTGCGCGACAAGCTCGATGCTCCCACCGCCAAACTGGTCATCCACTCCCTCTCCAAGGATCTGACCAAGGCCGACTGCGACAAGATCACCGACGCCGTCGACGATCTGCGCTGATCTGTGCCGCCCGCCGTCCGCGGCGGGCTCTCTCCTGCATAGCGCTAGTCGTTGCCGTTCAGGGCACCTGCGGCAGATCGATCTCGTCGCTGCGCTGGATCCCCTCCGTCATCTGCCGGCACTGGCGTAGAAATTCGCGCATGCCTGCGGTGAGGTACTTGTGACGGTGCCAGATAAAGGTGAACTGCCGACTCAGGTCCAGTTCCGGCGTGGGCAGTGGGGTCAGGCTGCCACGCCGAAAGGCGTCGCGCAGCGCCAGGCGTGAGACACAGCCGATTCCCAGCCCCGACTCCACCGCACGCTTGATGCCCTCGGTATGCTCCAGTTCGAGCAGGATATTGAAGCGACCACGTCGATGGCGGGCTGCCTGTTCGAGGGTCAGGCGCGTGCCTGAGCCCTCCTCTCGCATGATCCAGTCTTCACGCAGCAGGCGGTCGAGCTCCACCGGCCCGCGGTTGGCCAGCGGGTGACGGGGCGAACAGAACACCACCAGGTCGTCTTCGACCCAGGGCTGGGTGATGACCTCGTCCTCCTCGCACTGCCCCTCGATCAGCCCCAGGTCGAGCTGGTGATGGCGAACCGCATCGATGATAGAGCGAGTGTTGCGGACCTGCAGCCGTACCCGGCTGCCGGGGTGGCGCTGCATGAAGTCGCTGATCAACAGCGTCGCCAGATAGTTGCCGATGGTCAGGGTGGCGCCGACATCCAGATTGCCGATGCCCTGCTGGCCTCTGAGCAGTTCTTCCACTTCTTCGGCCCGATCGAGCAGGGCGACCGCCTTGGGCAGCAGCTGGAAGCCCAGTGCATTGAGCTTGAGGCGCTTGCCGATGCGATCGAGCAGTTGGCAGTCGAACTGGCGCTCGAGTTCGGACAGCGCGGTACTGGCCGCCGACTGCGACAGGGCCAGGGCGCGCGCCGCCTTGGACACGCTCTCGTGCTGGGCGACCGCAACAAAGACTTCCAGCTGTCGAAGGGTGTAGCGCATGGCACGGGCTCTCCGGCGCGATAGGGGTAAAGACGTCGGCGATGGGCATCTATATCAATGAATTGGATAAGCGTTATCCATACAATCCATTTAACAGATAATATGGCCGGTCTTAGAATTATCCGCAAGACTTGATATCGGGCTTTATTCACTTCAGGAATAAGCCCACGCATTTTAAGGAGTTGGCATGAGCAAGTTTGCCCTGGAAGAAGTGCTGAGCGTTCATCACTGGAACGACTCCCTGTTCACCTTCCGCACGACCCGTGAGCGTAGCCTGCGTTTCAAGAACGGCCAGTTTGTGATGATCGGTCTCGAGGTCAACGGCAAGCCGCTGATGCGTGCCTACTCAGTGGCCAGTCCCAACTACGAGGACCACCTCGAGTTCTTCAGCATCAAGGTACCCGATGGTCCCCTGACCTCTCGCCTGCAGCACCTGCAAGTAGGCGATCAGATCATGGTCAGCCGCAAGCCTACCGGTACCCTGGTATGTGACGACCTGCTGCCTGGGCGCAATCTCTACATGCTGTCCACCGGCACCGGTCTGGCGCCCTTCCTCAGCCTGATCCAGGACCCCGAGGTTTACGAGCGCTTCGAAAAGGTAGTGCTGGTGCACGGCGTGCGCCACGTCAACGAGCTGGCCTACGCCGACTTCATCACCAAGGAGTTGCCGGCGCACGAGTACCTGGGCGAGGAGATCAGCGAGAAGCTGGTCTACTACCCCACCGTGACCCGTGAAGACTTCCACACCATGGGCCGCCTGACCGATCACATCCGCACCGGCAAGCTGACCGACGACAAGGGGCTTCCGCCCATCGATCCCAAGCAGGACCGGGCCATGATCTGCGGCAGCCCGGCCATGCTCGACGACACCAGCGCACTGCTCGACGAGCTCGGCTTCAATATTTCTCCGCGCATGGGCGAGCCCGGCGACTACGTCATCGAGCGTGCCTTCGTGGAGAAGTAAGACCCCACGACAGGACGCCGCAAACGACGACGCCGATGGCCACTTGCCATCGGCGTCGTCGTTGCTGCTGGCGGATTGAATCGCCTGGCCGGTGTGGCGGTGGTCAGTCGCCGAGAGCCTCGGCGATCTCGCGTTCGCCGTCCAGGAGTACCGTCTCGTGATTACGGATCTTTCGTTGCCCCAATAGATAGACCAGGGCCTGGGCCACGTTGGCTCGGGATATCTGGTTGTTGCCCCCGGTCTCGTCCAGCGACGTGGCTACGCGGCCGGTGGCGTCGTCGTCGGTGAGCCGGCCTGGCTTGACGATGACGTGGTCCACCTTGCTGCTGCGCAGGTAGGCATCGGCAGCGAACTTGGCGGCCATGTAGGGCCTGAGCTTCTCCGGCGCCTGCAGCGGCTGCTCGGCGCGCATGGCGCTGACCATCAGCATGCGATCCAGCCCCTGGCGGCTGGCCTCGTCCGCCACCCGCGTAGCGGCGTAGAGGTCGATCAACAGTGTCTTGTCGGGCCCGGTGTTCGGGCCGGAGCCGGCGGTGAACAGCACCTGATCGCAACCTTCGAAGGCGGAGGCGAAGTCGTCCTCCAGGTCGGCGACGACCGTCTCGATACCTTGTTGCTCGAACCAGTCGCGTTGCTCGGCGCTACGGATCATGGCGCGAATCGGATGTCCCTGGCGGTGGGCGATGGCGCAGACCTGGCGGCCGATCTGGCCGTTGGCACCTATCACGAGTGTGGTCATGTCGGCCTCCTTGTCGATACCTGGAAATAACCATGGCGTCGATGGGGAAGACTTTCAACGGGGAGACTTTCAATGGGGAGGCGAATCGATGGCGACGCCGCCCGCAGGCCAGTACCCTGTGCGTCTTTCCCTCACCCACCCGCTCAGGAGCAGCGATGAATCCTCAGGACCTGGAACGCCTGGTTACCTTGCCGATGCCTTTCGGCAAGCATCAAGGTACCTTGATCGCCGATCTGCCCGGGCCTTACCTGGCGTGGTTTGCCCGGGTCGGGTTTCCCCCCGGAGAGATCGGACGCCTGCTGGCGCTGATGCACGAGATCGACCACAACGGCCTGAGCGACCTGCTGGAGCCGTTGCGACGCCGCGGCTGAGCGGCGCCACCTGGCGGGGAGAACCGGTCGCCGTCGTCAGACCGCACCCTTGTCGGTCTAGCTTAAACCGCGTCCTTGTCGGTCGAGGTCAGACAGCATCCTTGTCGGTCTCGCCGGTACGGATACGAATGACTTGCTCGAGGGGGGTGGCTGAAGACAGCTGCCATCGTCGGTCAGACAGCGTCCTTGTCGGTCTCGCCGGTACGGATACGAATAACTTGTTCAAGGGGAGTGACGAAGATCTTGCCATCACCGATCTTGCCGGTGTTGGCGACCTGGACGATGGCTTCGATGACCTGCTCGGTCATACCGTCGTCGACCGCCACCTCAAGCTTCACCTTGGGCAGAAAGTCGACCACGTACTCGGCTCCCCGGTACAGCTCGGTGTGGCCCTTCTGACGGCCAAAGCCCTTCACTTCAGTGACGGTGATGCCCTGAACACCGATCTCGGAGAGCGACTCGCGGACGTCGTCGAGCTTGAATGGCTTGATAATCGCGGTCACCAGTTTCATGGCGGGTTCCTCATCCTGTCCGTGTGGGGGCGGCGTCGGTCGTGCCTGGCGCCAACCCGTTGGCGGCGCGCCGTTGCGCCTGTCCTGACTAGTGTGACAAAGCATACCCCTGGCGAACAGCAATAAAAAAGGCCCCCGAAGGGGCCAGGAGGAGCACGCCAGCTCACTGGTGTCGCGGTAAGCTCTAGCTTACTTCTTGACGACGTTAAACTCGGGGTAGGCTTCAAGACCGCATTCGGCCAGGTCGACGCCTTCGTATTCTTCTTCTTCGCTGACACGCACACCCATGATTGCCTTGATGATCAGCCACACGACCAGGCTAGCGATGAAGACCCAGGCGAAGATGCCGATGATGCCGAGCATCTGGGCGCCGAAGGTGGCGTCGGCGTTGTTCAGCGGGACCGCCAGGACACCCCAGATACCGGCCACACCGTGGGCGGAGATGGCACCGACCGGATCGTCCAGGCGCAGCTTGTCGAGGACCACGATGGCGACCACCACCAGGACACCGCCGACTGCACCGATCAGGGTGGCGCCGAGGGCCGTGGAGGACAGCGGGTCGGCGGTGATGGAGACCAGGCCAGCGATGGCGCCGTTCAGGGCCATGGTCAGGTCAGCCTTGCGAAACCAGATCTTGGCCAGGATCAGCGCGGCGATGACACCCCCGGCGGCGGCAGCGTTGGTGTTCACCAGCACCTGGGCCATGTTGTTGGCGGAAGACACGTCGGAGAGCTTGAGCTCGGAGCCGCCATTGAAGCCGAACCAGCCCAGCCACAGGACGAAGGTACCCAGGGTCGCCAGCGGCATGTTGGCACCGGGGATGGCGTAGATGGCGCCGTTCTTGCCGTACTTGCCCTTGCGCGGACCGAGCACCAGCACACCGGCCAGGGCTGCAGCGGCACCCGCCATGTGGACAATGCCGGAACCTGCGTAGTCGGAGAAGCCTGCTTCGGACAACCAGCCGCCGCCCCAGGTCCAGTAGCCGGAGACCGGATAGATCACGGCGGTCATGACCACGGCGAAGGCCAGGAAGGCCCACAGCTTCATGCGCTCGGCGACAGCGCCGGAGACGATCGACATGGCGGTGGCCACGAACACGACCTGGAAGAAGAAGTCGGCGCGGGCCGAGTAGTAGGGTGCGTCTTCACCACCTGCCAGCACCGCATCGACGCTGTTTTCCGCGCCGATCAAGAAGCCGAGGTTGGGGATGAAGCCGCCGGCGTCGGAGGAGTACATCAGGGCGTAGCCCACCAGCAGATACATGGTGCAGGCGACCGCGAACAGCACGATGTTCTTGGTCAGAATCTCGGCGGTGTTCTTGGCCCGGACCAGGCCGGCCTCGAGCATGGCAAAACCGGCGGCCATCCACATGACCAGGGCGCCGCAGATAAGGAAGTAGAAGGTGTCCAGCGCGTAGCTGAGTTCACTGATATCGACCATGGAAGTGTCTCGCTATATTTTTATCGGAAGTCGGGTCAGGGGACGGGGATCAGACCGCGTCGGAGCCGCGCTCGCCGGTGCGAATGCGGATGACGTCTTCCAGCGGCGTGACGAACACCTTGCCGTCACCGATCTTGCCGCTGTTGGCCGCGTTGCAGATGGCTTCCAGCACGCTGTCCAGTCGGGCCTCGTCGATCGCAACCTCGACCTTCACCTTGGGCAGAAAGTCGACGACATACTCGGCGCCGCGGTATAGCTCGGTGTGGCCCTTCTGGCGGCCGAAGCCCTTGACCTCGGTCACGGTGATGCCCTGGACGCCGTTGTCGGCCAGCGCCTCGCGGACGTCGTCCAGCTTGAAGGGCTTGATGATGGCGGTGATCAGTTTCATGGCATGGCTCCCTACGTGCATAAGGTGGCGGCTTGTTTCCGCTCGGTGCATGGATATCTATGCATAGCGATATACGTGCCATAAATTTGGCAAAAGCTTTGTTTACAATGGCTTGTGGTTGTTTTGGAAGGCGAGAGACGAAAAACACCCGCGAGTTTGCGGCACTGCATCAAAGTTAATGCACTGTTTTGGTGCTGGCGCGTATTAGTGGTGCGTCATTGGCGAGCATGTTGTGCTGGGTGGAGCAATGGGTCGCGTGCTGAGCCGCGTGCCGGGTAGCCTGTTGGTATCAGGGAGTCGCCAATGCGCCGGGCGCCAATGGGCAAGGGCCACGAAGCATGCGTTGGGCGCCCGGCTTGCGTATCCTGTCGGCAACGGAGTTCCCATCGACGTTTCAAGGAGAGCCATCATGGTCAGTCAGGATCGCATCAGCCGTTTGGCACAGCAGATCGGCGAGCGCTTGCAGGGCGCCTCCCAGGCCCCGGAAGACATCCAGAAGGGGGTCCAGCAGGTGGTGCGTGGCGCCTTCGATCGTCTCGAACTGGTGTCACGCGAGGATTTCGACATCCTCATGGACGTGTTGCAGCGCACCCGCTCCCGGGTCGAGGCGCTGGAAAAGCAGGTAGCGGCGCTGGAGAGCCTGGTCGAGGAACGTGCAGCGCCCGCTGGCGAAACGACCGCGGCGCCAGCCGTGGCCGAGGAAGCTGCCGAGGTGCCGGTGCCGCCGGAACAGGGCAAGCAGGACGAGGCATCGAGCGGTTCAGCCGACAAGCCCTCCGCCTGAGGCTTCGGACGCAGAACGTCACAAGATATGCCGGCCCGCCCTGGCGGGGGGCCGGCATGCGGCGCCGGTGAGGTCGGCGTGCTCTACTGGTCATGAGCCTTCCGTCAGGCAGGGAGCCCATGACGCTTGCCATCATTGCCACCCGTGCGGGACTGGGGCTGGACGCCCCCGAGGTGCAGGTCGAGGTACACCTGGCCAACGGCCTGCCGGGCATGACCCTGGTCGGCCTGCCCGAGACCGCAGTGCGCGAAAGCCGCGAACGGGTGCGCAGCGCCCTCGCCACCTGCGGCCTCGACTACCCGTTACGCCGTATTACCCTGAATCTTGCTCCCGCCGATCTGCCCAAGGAGGGTGGACGCTTCGATTTGCCCATCGCGCTGGGTCTGCTGGTGGCTTCCGGTCAGTTGCCCGCCGCCGCACTGGAGGGTGTCGAGTGCGCCGGCGAACTGGCCCTCGATGGTCGGTTGCGGCCAGTAACCGGCATGCTGCCCTTCGCCATGGCCACCCGTCAGGCCGGGCGGCGCCTGATTCTGCCCGAGGCCAACGCCGATGAGGCGGCCTTGGTCAACGGCCTGGAGGTGCTGCCGGCGGCACACCTGCTCGACGTCGTCGCCCACCTGGTCGGGCGCATTCCCCTCGCTGCTCACCTACCCGCCGCACCGCCGCAAGACGGGCCTGCGGCGCTGGATCTGTGCGATGTGCGTGGCCAGTATCAGGCCCGGCGAGCGCTGGAGGTGGCGGCGGCGGGTGGGCACAACCTGCTGTTTGCCGGGCCGCCCGGCACCGGCAAGACGTTGCTGGCCAGCCGACTGCCCGGGCTCTTGCCACCGCTTGGCGATGACGAGGCGCTGGAGGTAGCGGCGATTCGCTCGGTGTGCGCGCTTCCCCTGTCCGATGGCTTTGGCCGTCGTCCGTTTCGCTCGCCCCACCACACCGCCAGCGCGGTCTCGCTGGTCGGTGGCGGCTCGCGTCCGCGGCCCGGCGAGATCTCGCTGGCCCATCGCGGCGTGCTGTTTCTCGACGAGTTGCCGGAGTTCAGTCGCCAGGTGCTGGAGGTATTGCGCGAGCCGCTGGAAAGCGGCGAGATCCATATCGCCAGGGCCAGCCACGAGCGGCGATTTCCTGCTCGTTTTCAACTCGTTGCAGCAATGAATCCTTGCCCCTGCGGCCATCTGGGTGATCCGCGTCAGGACTGTGTATGCACCGCGTCCCAGATCCAGCGCTATCAGGCGCGCCTGTCCGGCCCCCTGCTAGATCGCATCGACCTGCAGGTGGAGGTGCCGGCGCTGCCGGTGGAACAGTTGACGTCGCATCAGCCGGGGGAAAGCACCGAGATGGTGCGCCGACGCGTGATGGCGGCGCGTCAGCGTCAGCAGCAGAGGGGGACGCTCAACGCCCAGCTCGCCGGCGCAGCGCTGGAGCGCGCCTGCGCCCTGGATGTGGCCGAGCGCACCTGGCTGGCGCAGTCGCTTGAGCGCCTGCGGCTGTCCGCCCGGGCCTACCACCGGGTGCTGCGGGTGGCGCTGACCCTGGCCGACCTGGCCGGGCGCGAACGTCCGTGCCGTGATGACCTGATCGAGGCCATCGGCTATCGCCAGCTGGATCGGCTGTTGCGCAAGGGCTGACGGGCGCCGCACGGTCGTTCCATGCACCCGTTATCGCCAGGCATGGCCCCTGCCCGGGTCCAGGCCTTGCCCGAGAAGTCGACGAGCGCAGGCACTTTTCAGCAAGCCCTAGAGCGCGTCGGCGTCGAAGGCGCCGCTGATGACCGTGGACCACAGCGCGGCGCCGTCGCCGGGGCGGCGCAGGCGGAGTTCGAAGCGGTAGGGCAGAAGCTCCCGGTCAGACAGCGTCAGGCGTGGGCCATCGGCGATCAGTCGGCTATCGACCAGCCATTGATTGGTATCGGCGGCGGGGGTATCACCGGGCTGCCAGTCCAGCACCTGGGGGCCGTCGTCGATCGCCAGCAGGCCACGGGTCAGGCTCTCCTGGACACGGCCGACGCCGAGCTCCAGCCTTTCGTCGACCTTGGGCGGGGACAGCAGCAGCACCTGATCGGCCAGGGTTTCCCCTGCCAGGGCCGGCGCCTCGGCGACCCGCTCGGCCGCCTGTTGGCCAAGGCCCAGCAGCGCCTGGCGCAGCGTCTCGGGGCGCTCGGGGGCGCTGGCACAGCCGGCCAGCCAGACCAGCAGCACCAGCGCCAGCCAGGGCAGCAAGGAGGCGTGGCTGCCAGCGCGGTGTACCGTCTGTCGGGTCAAGCGTCTGGGCATTGAGATGACATCCTTTTCGGTAGAGGCCCTTCACTGAGCTGTTGTTCCAGAAATTGGCGCACTTCGGCGAAAAGGTCCAGGCGGATGGCCTCGGCCTCGTTGACCAGATGGTGGCGGGCTTGCGGGTGACAGCAGATGTGCGCGCCGGGAAACTTCTTGCCGAGTACCGCCAGATTCCAGGGCCCGTCCACCGTCAGGTCCTTCTCGCCTTGCAGGATCAGGGTCGGTAGCTGGCACGGGGGCAGCTGCATCAGGCGGGGCATCCAGCGGCGCATGGCGCTGACCCAGCCGGTGGGCAGGCGCACGGGCTGGAGCGGGTCCTGTTCACGCAGAAAGGTGGCGAAGTCGTCATCATTGGTGTTCGCCCGAAACTTGCGCGGCACGCTGGAGACAAAGGGGCTGACCAGGCGATGGACCCAGGCTGCTCGGGTCCAGCCCCAAGGTCTGACCAGGGGCGCCAGCAGCACCAGCGCCGACCAGTGGCCGTCATCGCCCCGGCTCAGGGCATCGGTGGCCAGGATGGCGCCGCCGGTGCTCTGGCCGACGCCGACCCAAGGTCCCTGGGCCAGGCCGGCTTCGCTCAGGTGCTGCTGAAGCGTACGCAGGCAGTCGCCGTAGTCGGCAAAGTCGTCGATGTCGGCACGATCCCCACTGGACAGCCCGTGTCCCGGCAGATCCCACAGCACCACCGTGAGCTCGAGTTCCAGCAGCAGCTCGAGCAGGTGGCGGTACAGGCCCAGGTGGTCGTAGTAGCCGTGAACCACCACCGCGGTGCCCCGCGGGTGGGGCGGGCGCCATACCTGAGTCCACAGGCGGAAGCGTGGCGTCTCGATATTACCCGCGTGCAGCGTTACCCCTTCGGTGAGCAGGACATCGAGCCGATAGTGCGCCAGATAGCGTTCAAGGGTCGTTGCCATGGCCGGGGCGGCTGTCGCCACCAAGCCTTCGCCTTGTCTTGCCACCGGGGTCAGCCGTTCGATGGTCTCAAGGGGCGTGTAGTCGGTCATAGCGTCCTCCGCTGGGAAGGGGCGGTGGCGTGCGTTGCTCGGCACTCGGTTGTGCTGGGACGGCCAGATGGCGTGGAGGGTAGCGTCATCACCCTGCGCCTGATTGCACCCTGACCGATCGTTGGCCACCTGCTTCTTCTGACACCGTCCGGAGGCCGTCGTTGCTCACCTGTGCCATGGAGGTATGGCCTTCGGCGTCAGATGAGGGAGTCGCCAGCACACGTCAACACCTTCCTGTCTGGGCTTCCTTGCCTGTTCCATGCTAGCGACCCAGCGAGTTCGGCACCACTGTTTCCCAATCGACAAGGCCCTCGACAGCTAATCATTTGGTCTAGCCTTGAGCGGTAGAGCGGGGTTTTCGGTTTACAAATGGAATGATTTTCCACAAAATCATTCTGGAGCAGTCACCTTTTCCCCTGTCCGGCTGGAAGGTGCCAGGGGGGCACCCAAGGCCCAACGAGGAGCTAGACCCAATGACGCAACGCATTTCTCGCCATCGCCTGCAGGTGGCCGCCGAGCTGGACCAGTTCATCACCGAACAGGCGCTGCCTGGCACGGGGATCGATGCCGATGCCTTCTGGAAGGGCGTCGATGCCATCTTCCACGACCTGACGCCGACCAACCAGGCCCTGCTGGCCGAGCGCGACGCGCTGCAGCAGAAACTCTCGGCCTGGCACAGTGAGCACCCGGGGCCGGTCAATGACATGGCCGCTTACCAGGCCTTCCTCAAGGAAATCGGCTATCTGGTCGATCCGCCGGCCAAGGTCGAGGTGACCACCGAAAACGTGGACCGCGAGATCGCTTCCCAGGCGGGTCCCCAGCTGGTGGTGCCGGTGAACAACGCACGCTACTCGCTGAACGCCGCCAACGCGCGTTGGGGTAGCCTCTACGACGCGCTGTATGGCACCGACGTGATCAGCGAAGAGGATGGCTGCGAGAAGGGCTCGAGCTTCAACCCCAAGCGCGGCGAGAAGGTCGTGGCCTACGCCCGCAATGTGCTGGACCAGGCGGCACCGCTGGCGACCGGCTCCCACCGTGACGCGGTCAAGTACTTCCTGCGCGATGGCCACCTGGTGGTGTCTCTGGACGGCGGCCGCGAGACCGGCCTGAAGGAGCCGGGCAAGCTGGTGGGCTACCAGGGCGACGCCTCCGCGCCGAGTGCCGTGCTGCTGTCCCACCATGGCCTGCATCTGGAAATCCAGGTCGATGACAGCCACCCCATCGGCAAGACCGACCCGGCCCACGTCAAGGACGTGGTGGTGGAAGCCGCGCTGACCTCCATCATGGACTGCGAAGACTCCGTGGCGGCGGTGGATGCCGAGGACAAGGTGGGCGTCTACGCCAGCTGGCTGGGCCTGATGAAGGGTGACCTCACCGCCGAGGTGGCCAAGGGCGGCAGTTCCTTCACCCGTCGCCTGAATCCGGATCGCGACTACGTCACGCCGGATGGTTCCGAGCTGACCCTGCCGGGACGCTCGCTGCTGTTCGTGCGCAACGTGGGTCACCTGATGACCAACCCGGCAGTGCTCGACGCCGACGGCAACGAAATGCCCGAGGGCATTCTCGACGCCATCATGACGTCGCTGATCGCCCTGCATGACCTCAACAAGGGTGACGATCAGCCGCGCAACTCGCGCACCGGCTCCGTCTATATCGTCAAGCCGAAGATGCACGGTCCCAAGGAAGTAGCCTTCGCCAACACCCTGTTCGGGCGTGTCGAAGACCTGCTGGGCATGGCCCGCAATACCCTCAAGATGGGCATCATGGACGAGGAGCGCCGCACCTCGGTCAACCTCAAGGCCTGCATCAACGAGGCCACCAGCCGGGTGGTGTTCATCAACACCGGCTTCCTCGATCGCACCGGTGACGAGATGCACACCGCCATGGAGGCGGGCCCCATGCTGCGCAAGGGCGACATGAAGGGCGCCGACTGGATTCAGGCCTACGAGCGCAGCAACGTGCTGGTCGGACTGGCCTGTGGCCTGCGCGGACGCGCCCAGATCGGCAAGGGCATGTGGGCCATGCCGGACCTGATGGCGGCGATGATCGAGCAGAAGATCGGCCATCCCAAGTCGGGCGCCAACACCGCCTGGGTGCCGTCTCCCACCGCTGCAGCGCTGCATGCCCTGCACTACCACCAGGTCGACGTGGCCCAGGTCCAGCGCGAACTCGAGGAGCTGGACGAAAGCGAGCAGCGCGATGATCTGCTCAAGGCGCTGCTGACCGTGCCGGTGGTCGCCTCCGCCGACTGGAGCGACGACGAGATCCAGCAGGAGCTCGACAACAACTGTCAGGGCATCCTCGGCTACGTGGTGCGCTGGGTCGAGCAGGGCGTCGGCGCCTCCAAGGTGCCTGACATCCACAACGTGGGCCTGATGGAAGACCGCGCTACCCTGCGGATCTCCAGCCAGCACATCGCCAACTGGCTGTACCACGGCGTAGTCGACGCGGCGCGTGTGGAAGAGACGCTCAAGCGCATGGCCAAGGTGGTGGACGGTCAGAACGAAGGCGACCCGGCCTACACCCCGATGAGCCCTGACTTCGACAAGTCCACCGCCTTCCAGGCGGCCAGCGACCTGATCTTCAAGGGGCGTGAGCAGCCGGCCGGCTACACCGAACCGCTGCTGCACCACTGGCGTCAGGTCCACAAGGCGAAGTAACACACTCGGGACGCCACCGAGTACGCCAAGCAAACGCCGCGATCCAGGCGGCGTTTCCCTGGACACACCCCCGGGCCTCCCCGGGGGTGTGTCGTTGTGTCGAGGGGAAAGCGCACAGCAGCGAGGGCGTTGAGGCGTCGTATCCGGGCTTGAGTTATGGTGAAGCTATCACGAGCCGGATTGCCTTCAGGGAGAGAACCATGACCGTGATGACCGCCGCCGCCATCGAGGATTTTCTGGACGACGTCTTTCCCCAGCGCATGGGCACCATCGAAGCCGTCTCGGAGATGCGGGCCACCATGAGCCTGGCCATCGAGGATGAACACTTGCGGCCCGGCGCCAGCGTCTCCGGCCCGACCATGATGGGACTGGCGGACGTCTGCCTGTACGTGGCCATCCTGGCCCAGATCGGGCCGGAGCCCATGGCGGTCACCAGCAACCTCAACTGCCACTTTCTACGGCGCGCCCGGGGTGATCGCGATCTGATCGCCAACGCCCGCTTGATCAAGCTGGGACGCCGCCTGGCGGTGGGTGAGGTGGAGCTGTTCTCTGACGGAGACGAGGCGCCGGTGGCGCACGTGACGGCGACCTACGTACTGCCCGATAACGACTGAGAGGCTATCTCACACGCGGGCTCGCCATAGTCCCCAGGCCAGCGCCAGCCAGCCAAGCAGCAACAGCACGCCGCCGAGCGGTGTGATCAGCCCCAGCGGCCCGAGCCCGACGCCGTAGAGCCCGGCCAGGGCCATGGCGTACAGCGAACCCGAGAACAGCAGGATACCTGCCGACCACAGCCTCAGTGCCGTCAGCTGGGCGGCCAGCGGCTGCTGGGCCCGCCAGGCCAGCAGCGCCAGGCCTGCCAGGGTGTGCCAGGCCTGGTAGCGCACCCCGGTGGTAAAGGCGGCGGTCAGACGCTCAGGCAGGCGTCCGTCGAGGCCATGGGCGGCGAAGGCGCCGAGCGCCACCACCAGGGCGCCGGACAGGGCGAGGGTGATCCACCAGTGACGATCCGGCATCGAGGCTCCTTGACGACGAGAGAGAGGAATCTGCCCTCAACCGTACCCCGCGGCGGCCCGAGCCGCTACAATGTTGCCCCCGCGACATCTTGATAATGAGGTGGCCATGCAGATTCAGCTAAATGGTGAGCCCCACGCCCTCGACCGCGAGCAGACCGTGGCGGAGTTGATCGACGCCCTGGGTCTGGGCGGGCGCCGCATCGCCGTCGAGCTCAACGAGGACATCCTGCCGCGCAGCCAGCACGGCGAGACCCGCCTGGCGGATGGCGATCGCATCGAGATCGTCCATGCCATCGGCGGCGGCTGAGGCGAACCACCCGCCAGCAGATACCGACGACTTTAGAGGTGCCGCTCGAAGGCGGCCTGGTTCCGTTTCGTGAGAAGGACTTGAGCATGACCGACATCTTTCAGGACAGCCCGCTGCGGGTCGCCGACCACGCCTTTTCCTCGCGTCTCTTGGTGGGCACCGGCAAGTACAAGGACTTCGACGAGACCGGCGAGGCGATCGCCGCCAGTGGCGCCGATGTCGTGACCTTCGCGGTGCGTCGCACCAACCTGGGTCAGGAGGCCGGTGAGCCCAACCTGCTCGACGTGGTGCCGCCGGAGCGCTATACCCTGCTGCCCAATACCGCCGGTTGCTACAACGCCAAGGATGCCGTGCGCACCTGTCGGCTGGCGCGGGAACTGCTCGATGGCCACAAGCTGGTCAAGCTCGAGGTGCTGGGGGACGACAACACCCTCTATCCCAATGTGGTGGAGACCCTCAAGGCCGCCGAGACGCTGGTCGCCGATGGCTTCGACGTGATGGTCTACACCAGTGATGACCCCATCGTCGCCAGGGAACTCGAGGCCATCGGCTGCTGCGCGGTGATGCCGCTGGGCTCGCTGATCGGCTCCGGCCACGGCATCCAGAATCCGCACAATGTGCGCCTGATCATCGAGCAGGCCAAGGTCCCGGTGCTGATCGATGCCGGGATCGGCACCGCCTCCGAGGCAGCCCTGGCCATGGAGCTCGGTTGTGACGGCGTGCTGATGAACTCCGCCATCGCCCACGCGCGCCAGCCGGTGCTGATGGCCGAGGCCATGAAGCATGCCGTGCAGGCGGGACGCCAGGCGTTTCTCGCCGGTCGCATGCCGCGTCGCGGCGCCGAGGCGTCATCGCCGTTCGCCGGCCGCATCAACGCCTGAAGCCCGCAGGAGCGGCAAGGCCCAGCCTGCCGCTCCTGCTCAGCTTCCTCGCCCTGACACTTTCACCACGCCCCCAGACATCATCATGACCGACCAAGATCGCCCCGACGAGGGCAAGACCACCGGCCCGGAAGGACCGGACGCACCGCTGCATCGCCGTGGTATCAAGAGCTATGTGCTGCGGGCCGGGCGCATGACCCAGGCGCAGACCCGTGGGCTCGAGGAAGTCTGGCCGCGGCTGGGACTGACCCTCGCCCAGGGGCGCCAGGACCTCGATGCGCTGTTCGGCCGCCAGGCGCCCAGGGTGGTCGAGATCGGCTTCGGCATGGGAGCCTCGCTGATCGAGCAGGCCGAGACCCACCCGGACACCGACTTCATCGGGATCGAGGTACACGCCCCGGGCGTCGGCAAGTTGCTCGACGAAGCCGACAAGCGTGGGCTGACCAACCTGCGGGTCTACCGCGAGGATGCCCTGGCGGTGCTGGAGCAGTGCCTGCCCGAGGGCAGCCTGACCACCCTGCAGCTGTTCTTCCCCGACCCCTGGCCAAAGAAGAAGCATCACAAGCGGCGCATCGTCCAGCCGGCGTTCGTCGAGCTGGTGCGGACTCGCCTGGCCAGCGGTGGAACCCTGCACATGGCCACCGACTGGGAAGCCTACGCCGAATGGATGGCCGAGGTGATGGAGGCAGCCCCGGGCTACCTCAATACCGCGACCCCGGAGACGGCGCCCTATGTGCCGCGTCCCGACTTTCGTCCGCTGACCAAGTTCGAGGCGCGGGGCGAACGGCTCGGTCACGGTGTCTGGGACCTGATCTTCCGCCGCGTCGACTGACGCCGGCATCGGCGGCGCGGCCCTGGCCGCGTCGCCCGGCCGCCAGCGCCCACAGGGCGCCACCCAGAGACAGCACCAGTCCCGCCAGGCCCAGCCCATCCGGGCGCTCGCCGAACAGCGAAAGCGTCATCAACAGCGTCACCGCCGGGGTCAGCGCGATCAGCGCCGAGGTCGGGGTCACCCCGAAGCGCCCCAGACACGCCACGAAGAAGCCGTAGCCACCGAAGGTGGCCAGCACCACCAGCCAGCCAATGGTCAGCCAGGCGTCCAGCGTCGCCGGAGGCAGCGCCGGCAGGCCTGGTTCGAGCATCACCGCCGCCAGCATGAACACCAGCGTTGCCGCGCTCAGCTGCAGCGCCAGGCGGGTGATCAGTGACAGCGGCACCACACCGCCATTCTCCTCGCCGGGCCTGGCGGTCGCCGGCGGCGTCAGGATGCTGCCGATCGATACCGCGGCGACCGCGACCAGCGGCAGCAGGTAGGCCCACCAGGGGGCGCCGCCGACGCTGCGCATGTCGCCAGCGATCATCGCCATGGCGCCGAGCGTCGCTACCCCCATGCCCCACCATTGTGCGCTGTCGCTGCGCTCCTTGAGCAGGTGCCGTGCCAGTAGCGCCGCCGCCAGCGGCTGCAGCGCGCCGATCAGCGCCGCCACCGAGGCGCTCACACCTTCGGCCACCGCCACCAGCATCGTCAGCAGGTAGACGCCCACCGTCAGACCACCGGTGAGCAACTCGTGGCCTGCCTGGCGCCAGCTCGGGCGATGCCCCGGATGGCCCAGACGACAGACCACCAGCATCCAGGCCAGCAGGGTTGCCAGGGCAAAGCGCCAGGCATAGAGCCCCATCACCGGCAAGTCCAGGTCCACCGCCATGCGACTGCCGACGAAACCGCTGCTCCAGCAGACCACGAAGCCCGTGGCGACCATCAGGGCACCCGAGTGCTTGCCCAGCTGCCGGGGAAGCTGGTGGAGCAGGGGGATCAGGCGGGGTAGCAGCGTCTGCATGGGGCCTCCTTGAGCACGGGTGGATGACGGCAGCGCTGGATAGAGGAAGCGCTGGATGAGCAGTCTGCCGTGGTGCTAGCCTTTCGAGTAGCGAAACGTTTTTCACGCTGACTTCAATAATATTGAAGTCTTCGGGTAGGGTGGTCTGGCGCCATAGGGGGAGCAACGATGACCGAGAACACGGGCGCGGCGCTGGATCTGGAGGCGCTGCGCAGCTTTGTGACGGTGGCCCAGCAGGGCAGTCTGGCGGCGGCGGCGGAGTTGCGACACCGAACCGTCAGTGCCTTGAGCATGCAGATCAAGCGCCTCGAGCAGCGTCTCGATGCGCGCCTGCTGATCCGTGGGCCGCGCGGAGTGTCGCCGTCGCCGGCCGGCGAGGCCTTGCTGCAGGAGGCGCGTGAGCTGCTGCGCCAGCACGACGGCCTGGTGGCGCGACTGACCGGACAGGGACTCAGCGGGCGGGTGCGCTTCGGCATGCCGGAGGGCTACGCCCCGCATCTGGTCGAGCAGGTGCTGCCTGACTTTCTGGCCAGCCACCCCAATGTGCTGCTCGAGGCGGTCACGGCGCCCAGCGGAGAGCTGGCCCGGCGCCTGGAGCGCGGTGAGCTGTCGCTGGCGGTGGCGCTGGACCGTCCGCATCAGCTGACCAATGGCGAAACGCTGTGGCAGACCTCGCCGGTGTGGGCGGCGTCCCGTGAGTTTCGCGTCGCCGACGAGGCGCCGTTACCGCTGGCGCTCCATCCGCTGGACTGCCCATTCCGCTCGCTCGGGGTCGAGGCCCTGGAGAGTCAGGGGCGCGACTGGTACGCGGTCTTCACCAGTACCAGCATCCATGCGGTGGAAAAGGCCGTGGAAGTCGGCCTGGCCGTGAGCATCCTCGATCGCCAGCGGCTGACGCCGCGCATGCGCGTGCTGGATGAGGCCGAGGGCCTGCCCCACCTGGGTACCAGTGACGCCTGCCTGTACTTCAGTCGGCGCATCGCCGCAGCCTCTTGGCCGGCGGTGGAAGCCCTGGCGGGGCTCTTGCGCCAGCGTCTGAGCGGTGCAGGCCCCTGGGCTGCGAATAGCCGCGAGGCCAGGCCGCTGGCACTGGGGTGAGATGAACGAGAGCGGTGAGACGCAGGGAGCGGTGCGACGAACAGGAGCCAAGGCCCTGGGGCGAGGTTGACCAGAAGCGTCGATGGCCAGAAAAAAGAAAACCGCTCCCGGGGGAGCGGTGAAAGGACCGTGACTAGCAATGAGGAGGAGAAACCAGATAGCGACTGGCAATGTCTGGTATCTGGCGCCGGCGACTCATCAACGCCGACAACCTCAGCGTAAATCATTCTCATTTTCTTCGTCAAGCGTAACGAGAATATTTTTTATTAAGGCGATGTTTCCGCTCACCCTCGCTAACTTTCTGCCAAGGGGGACGCATGCGAGGGGCGGCGCCAAGACAGCAGGCGAAACCGGGCAGAGGCTCGGGATGGCGGAATCAAGCGGTGGCAGGACGTCTTGAGCAACGAGGCGAAGGAGCGCTGGCCACGGGACCGAACCAAGCGGCCATGAAAAAGCCGCTTCCAGAGGGAAGCGGCGCAAGGACCGTGACTAGCAATGAGGAGGAGAAACCAGATAGCGACTGGCAATGTCTGGTATCTGGCGCCGGCGACTCATCAACGCCGACAATCTCAGCGTAAATCATTCTCATTTGTTTCGTCAACACAAACGAGAATATTTTTTAATAAAGCCGGGGGCTGGTCTCGCCTGGCCTGGTCTCGACTTGCCCTCAGGTCAGCTGCATCCACAGCGGCAGGCTGATCATCGCCGCCAGGGTCTGGGCGGTGATCAGTCCGGCCATCAGCTCAGCGTCCCCCCCCAGCTGGCGTGCCAGAATATAGGCGGAGGTGGCGGTGGGCAGGGCGGCGTACAGCAGCGCCACATCCTGGCTGACAGGGTCGAGGCCCAGCAGCCACGCCAGCACCAGCACCAGCGCCGGCATCAGCACCAGCTTGACCAGGCTCGAGACCCACAGGCCAAGATCGCGCCTCAGCAGGGCCTGGGGTCGCAGTGCCACCCCTACGGCCACCAGCCCCAGCGGCAGCGCCGCTCGTCCCAGCAGCTCCAGGGTTCCCGCCGACCAGCCCGGCAGGCCGATACCCGAGAGATTGAGCCCGATACCGATCAGGCAGGCGAGGATCAGCGGGTTCTGGGCCAGGGCGAGCAGTGAGCGCCATAGACCCGAGCGGCCGAGGGTGCCCGCGGCGATAAAGGTCAGCACGCACAGCACATTGACCGTGGGAATCATCAGCGCCAGGGCCACCGCTGCCACCGTGGCGCCCTGGGGGCCATGCAGCGCAGCGGCACCGGCGACGCCGACATAGGTGTTGAAGCGCACCGCGCCCTGGAAGACCGAGGTAAAGGCGGCGGCGTCGAGCTTCAGGCGGGGCTTGAGCCACCACAGCAGAGCGGAGAGCACCAGCATGGTGCCCAGCAGCACCAGGGCGAGCCTGGCCACCGGTACCTGGCTGATGTCCGCCCTGGCCAGGGTCGCCACCAGCATGGCGGGAAACAGCAGAAAGTAGATCAGGCGCTCCATGCGCGCCCAGAAGTCCCCGCCTGGGATGCGTCCGACACCCAGCACGGCGCCAAGCAGGATAAGCAGAAAAAGCGGGCCCAGGGCCGCAGTGATGGAGGCCATGTACGTTCCTTGTCCGGGCGAGGCCGGTGGCAGAATAGTGCGCCGTCGAGCGTGAGTAAGCGCGCGTTGACGGCTGCGACATTGTCGCGCAGGGGGCGTCGGAGTTTTGCTGATAAGCTTACCCTACGCCCATTCCCTTTGGAGGCAGCCCTCCGACATGCATTCGCGCCAGTCCCCAGCCTCGCGCGGCGCCCGTCGTCCTCGGCTTCGCCTGCTGATCACGGTGACCGTGGTCACCTTGCTGATCGCCCTATGGTACCTGCTGCGCTACGAGCTTGGCGATCACCAGGAGACGACCTGGTATCCGGCCGCGCCCGGCTGCGATCTGCACCAGGGGCCCTGCAGCGTCGGCCTCGAGGAGGATGAGCGGTTGACCCTGGCGATCCCGGTGGAGGGCGACATTCGCCCGCTGGAGTCGTTGCCCCTCGAAGTGCGCATCGACGGCGTGGAAGCACAGAACGTACGGGTGGTGTTCGAAGGGGTCGGCATGGACATGGGCGAGCATCGCTTCCATCTCGACGCCGTGCAAGGCGGCGAACCGGGCCGATTTCAGGGGATGGGACAGCTCGGCATCTGCACCCGTGAGCGCATGACCTGGCGTGCCCGGGTCAGCTTCGATGCGCCGCGTGGGCGTCTCGGAAGTACCTTCGATCTGGACGTGGAGCGAAGCCTGCCATGACCCGACGGCAACGACAGCAGCAACGACGACACGGCTTCGATCGACGGACCCTGGGGCTGGTCCTGGCGGCGGTGGTGATGCTGGCGGCGGCCCTGTTGTGGACCTTCAAGCCCTGGCAGCCCGCCGAGCAGGACGGGCTGGTCGCTGGTGAGATACGCCTGGCGTCGACCGTGGGCGACTTTGCGCTGAGCGATCTCGATGATGACCAGCTGGCGGTGATCTTCTTCGGCTACACCTGGTGTCCCGACGTCTGCCCCATGAGCCTGGCGGTGGTGCGCCAGGCGCGCCAGGCACTGCCCGAAGAGCAGCGTCGGCGGGTGGTGCCGTTGATGATTTCGGTGGACCCCGAGCGTGACACCCTGGAGCGGTTGTCGGAGTACCTTGAGGCCTTTGGCGACGACTTCATCGGCGCCACCGGTAGCCAGGCCGAGCTTGCCGATATCGGCGAGCGCTACGGCGTCGTCTGGCGCAAGGTCGAGACGCCGGAATCCGCCGTGGAGTATCTGGTGGATCACTCGGCCTCGCTCTATCTGGTGGACGCCAGCGGCGAAATCATCGAACGGGTATTGCACGCGCCGACCCCGGGGCCGCTTTCGGCGGCGCTGGATCGGGTGTTGAACTAACTTCCTGCAGCCTGTCGACCATTTGCATCAGGGCGCTGACCTGACGACCGTCCCGGCTGTCATGCAAAGGATCACGCTGCCAGGTACTCTCGCTGAACCCCCACCAGTCCCAGCATCCCTTGGGATTGGCCAGGCTGGCCTCGGCCTGGGGGTAGAGCACCACCAGGTCGTTGCTCTCGGCGTAACGGTTCAGGCCGCTTGCCCGGGTGAATGGCGTCGCTGCGCCTTCATCGTCGTCCACGCCCATCTGGCAGCCATGCAGCGCCACCACCAGTGCGCAGTCGCCGCTCTCGCACTGCTTCGGCAGATAGACAAAGCCGGTGTCGGCGAGTCCCTTGGCGTCGAACTCGCTCTGGTCGAAGGCCAGCAGGCGCTGGTCGTCGGCCTCGCCGGCAGGCGCCAGATCGTCCCACCACCAGACCAGCGCCTCGCCGGCCAGGTCCAGGCCGCAGTCGAGCAGGAAGGGCGCACCGCCCTCTTCGCAGTCGGCCAGGTCCGCCTCGCCAGCGGCGTCCAGCGCCGGCCAGCCGTGCCCCGCGCCGTCCTGAAACACCGCCTTCAGTTGCTCATCGTCGGCGAGCCAGTCACGCCATTGTCGAGCGGCGGCGTGTCCGACGTCGGGATCGATGGTGCCATCGTCCTCACCGTGCCAGAGATACACCTTGAGGTCGTCGAGCGATTCAGCGCTACCCGCGCGATCGAGCTCGCGGTAGTCCGCAAGGCGGCTGTCGATCGCCGCCAGGTCGGGGTCGCCAAGGCGAGTGAACATGCACTGACCCAGCGCCACTCCCAGCTCGCCCCGGGCACAGCCCCAGGGGCCGGCGGCGACCAGCCCGAGCGCATCGAAGCGCTCGGGCCAGGCCACCGCCAGCTGCGCGGCCATGTAGCCGCCGGACGAGACGCCGATGGTGGCCAGACGGTCCTTCGAGAGACCCAGCGCGGGCAGGGCGTCGGGGGAGTCGGCCGTGGCCTGAGGTGCCAGCACGAAAAACGCCAGCCCCGCGAGGAGGCTGGCGTTGGCACGACTAAGGTGAGTCATCGACTCAGCCTTCGTCGCTGGGGTTCACGTCAAGCAGCTCGACCTTGAAGATCAGGGTCTCGTTGGGGCCGATGGGGCCCTGGCCACGCGCGCCGTAGCCCAGCTCCGGCGGAATCACGACTTCCCAGGTGTCGCCCACGTTCATCATCTTCAGGGCTTCCTGCCAGCCCTCGATGACCTGGCCCACCTGGAAGGATACCGGCTCGCCGCGCTCGTAGGAGCTGTCGAACACGGTGCCATCGATCAGCTTGCCTTCGTAGTTGACCTGCACGGTGTCGCCGGCCTCGGGGGAGGCGCCGTCACCTTCCTCGAGCTCCTTGTACTGCAGCCCGGAGTCGGTAGTGGTAACGCCGTCCTTGTCGGCGTTCTCGGCCATGTAGGCCTCGCCTTCCTGCTTGTTGGCGTCCGCCTGCTGGGCCATCTCTTCGGCACGTTGCTGCTGTTCTTCAGCACGCTTGGCCATGGCCTCTTCCTGGAACTTGGTCAGGGCGGCGGCGATCTCCTCGTCGGTCATGTCGAGGCCGTCGTCGGCGAACACGTCCTTGATCGCCTCGCTGAAGGCATCCGTGTCGAGGTCTTCCACGTCTTGCTTGATGCTCTGGCCCAGGGTCACACCCAGGCTGTAGCTAAGCTTTTCCTGGTCGCTCTCGGGGGCGGAAAAGGCCATGGGAGCGGCGCCCAGCAGGGCGATCAGGGAGGCGGAAGTCAGCAGTGTCTTCATGGAAATCCTTGGCTGGCGCGTTGGCCGTAGTGTGAATGTCGTTGTTGTGACTGTAACAGGGGCAAAAGGGTTCCGCACCCGCCGCGCGTTACCCCCTACGAGGCAGGCCCGGGCATGACCCGGGCCTGTGGTTGCGGCTGCGTCTGTGCTAGCCGTGATGAATGTGGCGCTAGACCACCAGGGTCGGACACTGCGCCGACCCCGACACCCGCTGGGCGACACTGCCCAGGATCAGGCTGGCGTCGCCGTTAGTGCCCTGGGCGCCGATCACGATCAGGTCGCACTCGCGCTTGCGGGCGAAGCGCACGATAGTGCGCGAGGGGCGGCCTCCCTTGACGAAGGCGCGCACCTTTTCCAGCGGTACCCCCAGTTCCACCGCGTGGTTCTTGGCATGCACGGCGATCTCCGAGGCGTACTCCTTGAGGGCATCGTCGGGCAGGTCCAGCTTGTCCGGGCGAACCATCGACAGGGAGGCCTCGAGCAGACTGTGGTGTTTGAACACGCACAGGATGTAGAGCTCGGCGCCGGTCAGGTACTGCAGCCCAACGGCCTTCTCCAGCGCCTTGAGGGCGCCCTTGGAGCCGTCCACCGCCACCAGGATTCGATTGAACATCGGTCTCTCCTCAAGCTTGGTCTCCGCGCATCCGATAGACGCCGCCTAGCGGAAGGCGACGTCGCGCAGGAACAACGCAATCTGCGGGAACATGATCAGCAGGGCCGCGGCCAGGATCAGCAGGAACACGAACGGCGGTGTGCCCTTGATCACGTCCAGATAGGGCCGCTTGAAGATCGCGATGGCGGTGAAGATGTCGCAGCCGAAGGGTGGCGTCGCCGAGCCGATGGCCACTTGCAGAGTGATCAGGATACCCACCAGTACCGGGTCGAGTCCGGTGGCCTCGATGGCCGGCGCGAAGATCGGCGTCAGCACCAGGATGACCACGATCGGGTCGACGAACATGCAGGCGACGAAGAAGGCGATGCAGATGGCGATCAGCACACCCGTGGGACCCGCTTCGTTGATCCCGGCCGCCTCGAGCATGGCCTGCGGAATCTGGGCGAAGGAGATGATCCACGAGAAGCCGTTGCCCACGGCGACCAGGATGAACACCACCGCGGTGATCAGGCCGGTGGACTTGGCGATGGCGTAGATGTCGTTCATCTTCAGCGATCGGAACACCACGAACTCCAGCAGCACCGCGTACAGCACGCAGGCCGCGGCGGCCTCGGTGGGGCTGAAGATGCCGCCGTAGATGCCGCCGACGATGATCACCGGGAAGCCCAGCGGCCACAGCGCCTGACGCACCGCGGAGAGACGCTCGCTCCAGGACGCCTTGGGCTCGGTGGGGACGTCGCGGATCACCGCGTAGAGCACGCAGTAGATGGAGAACATCAGCAGGATCAGCAGGCCTGGCCCGATGCCGGCGATGAACAGCTCGCCGATGGAGGTGCCCGAGATCACGCCATAGATGATCATGCCGATGCTGGGCGGGATCAGAAAGGCGATGTCACTCGAGTTGATGATCAACGCCAGGGTGAAGGAGTCGGAGTAGCCGGCCTTGAGCATGCGCGGGCGCAGCGGCGAGCCCACCGCTACCACGGTGGCCTGGGTCGAGCCGGACACGGCGCCGAACAGGGTGCAGGAGGCCGCGGTGGATACCGCCAGGCCGCCCTTCACGTGGCCGATGAAGGCCATGACCATGTTGATCAGGCGCTCTGCCGACTGGCCGCGGGTCATGATGTCGGCGGCGAGGATGAACATCGGCACGGCGATCAGCGAGGCCGGCCGGATGCCCGCCATCATCTGCTGGATCAGCGTGTCCATCTGGTCCAGGCCGTTGAACATCATGAAGAAACCGATGACCGCCGCGGTGATCAACGGGATCATCATGGGGAAGCCCAGCAACAGCAGGGCGATCATGGTGGTGACCATTATGGTTGTCATTGGGGCTGTCCTCCTGCTGCCGCCGTCGCGTCACTCATACTTCGGTCTCCGTATCCTTGTAGCCATCCAGCACGCCGGTCGACAGGTAGACGTCGCGGGAGGTCAGGTTCTTGATGGCGGTGAGCAGGTACTGGATACCGGTGATCAGAAAGCCCAGCGGTACCCACAGGTAGATCCAGAAGATCGGGATGCCAAGGGCGGGCAGAATGCGCCCCTTGTCATACAGGTCGACGATGTAGATCACCGAGTAGTACAGCAGGAAGAACATCACCAGAGAGGTAAACAGGGAGATGAAGATCATCAATGCCTTGCGGCCACCTACCGGCAGGGCATCGTAGATCGCCGACATGCGAATATGGCGCCCGTGGCGCGCCGCATAGCCGATACCGGCAAAGGTGATCATGATGATCAGAATGCGGTTGATCTCGCCGCTGAAGAAGATGCTCTCGCCGAGCACGAAGCGGCCAACGACGTTGGCGATGGTATTGGCCGCCATCAGCAGCACACCCACTGCAAGAATGATGGCTTCCAGCTTGCTGATCCACGTATCGATGGTGCCCAGAAAACCAGGCAACCCCGAGTGGTAGTGCTGTTCGGATTCTTCTTCGGTCATGATGGGATCCTTGGTCGGGAATTCCGGGAGAAACGCACGTACCTGTATCGCAGCGTACGCCCTCTGGGTCGCGGTTCGCAGCCATCTGGTCAACGCTGGATGCACGCAGCGCGCCTGGCGTGGCGGCGACTGTCGGGTCGCTATTCAGGGCTCTGGAAACACAAAAGGGGCAGCCGGGTAGGGCTGCCCCTTTCGGGAGCGATGGCTCAGACGAGGATTACTCCTCGCCGGACTGAACCGCTTCCAGGTCAGCCTTGAACTGGTCGAGCAGTTCCTGACCGCCTTCACCGGTCATCTCGATGAACTTCTCCTCGACCTGCGGAGCGCGATCCTTGAAGGCCTGGATCTGTTCGTCGTCCAGGCGAGTCACGGTGACCTCGTCAGACGCTTCCTGGATCTTGCCGAGGGCTTCTTCGGCGAGGCCCTGGATGTGCTCGATGGTGGTGTCGTAGGCGGAGTCGGTGGCGTCCTGGACGAGTTGCTTGTCCTCGTCGGACAGGCCGTCATAGAAGTCCTGGTTGGCCATCATGGCGGTGGTGAACCAGCCGTGGCCGGTGAAGGTCAGGTTCGGGGAGACCTCGTACAGACCGCCGGACTCGATCCAGAAGATCGGGTTTTCCTGACCGTCGATGATGCCGGTCTGCAGACCGCCGTAGACCTCACCCCAAGGCAGCGGCGTGGGGGTCGCGCCGAAGGCGTCGTAGGTCTCCGCCAGCAGCGGGTTGGTCATGGTGCGGATCTTCTTGTTGTCGAAGTCCTCCGGCGAGGTGATCGGCTCGTCGGCGGTGACCACCATTTCCCCTTCCGGGTACATCTGCATCAGCTTCAGCCCGTGCTCGGCGTAGAGCTCGGGGAACATCTCGTTGATCGCCTTGCTCTCGTCGAAGAACTTCAGCACGGTTTCTTCGTCGGTGGGCAGCAGGTAGGGAATGAAGAAGATCTGGGCTTCGGGAATCAGCGCGCCGGTGAAGCCGGGAGACTGGTTGACGAACTGCAGGATGCCGTTCTGGGTCTGCTCCATGATGTCGTCGGATTCACCCAGTTCGCCGAAGCGGTAGACCTGGACGGAATGGTCGGAATTCTCCTCGACGTACTGCTTGAACGCCTGGGCAAAGACGTCCTGGACATCGCCCTCGTACTCTTCGTGGGCGTAGCGCCAGTTGTCGGCCATGGCGGTGGAGGAAAGACCCAGCATCAGGGCGCCGATGCTGGCGGTGGTCAGCAGCTGTGTTGCCTTCATTCTTGTGGTTCCTCTGCAGGTGTTGGAGCTATGGGCGGATCGCGCTCGCCTGTTGTATTGCTTCGTGTCTCGCTTCGGAATCTCGGACCTTGTGCTATTGGCGCGAACAAGATCGATCATGCAGAAAATGCAGGAATTCTCATGCAGTTAACGTCAGGCTAGCGCGCTGCCGGAAGAGGGTCAAGCTGGCTTTCCACGCTTCTTATGGCCATAAGTTGCGTTTTTTTCTGCCGTTGTTGGCTAGAAAGCAGCACATTTTCTAGACCTTGGCGTCTGGCGGGTATCGGCGAGAAAGCCAGTTCGTTCAGGCTAATTTTCATGAGCATCTGCAGGCATTGTTGCTCGGCTTCGAGCTCCGCCTGCTTGATCCGCGAGCGAACGCTCGCCACCTGCGAGTCGGCTTGCGCCTGGGGCTTCAGATCCCTGCGCAGTCGGCGCAGAGGCTGGGTGACCTCGCGCTGCCAGGCTGCGACCTCTGACGGCAGCGCACCTGCCTGGGCGCCCTGTTGATACAGCCAGCATCGCCACAGCAGTTCACACACATCCCAGCCGTGCTCATCCTGCAGCGTCAGGCAGGCTTGCTCGACGCCTGGCCGGGCATAGATTACCAGGGCGAAGTCCCATAGCGGCGAAGTCGCCAGGCGAGGGCGCAGGCGAGCGGTGAATTCGGTAGAATCGGGGTCCAAGACGATATCCTTCTTTTATTAGAGAAGCTCGCGGGTGCCCGGCCCGGCGGGCTCATCCCGATGGAGCCGTGATGATTGCACTGCGCCAAGTAACCCTGCAACGCGGCGCCGAGCCGTTGTTCGAGGGTGGCGACCTGACCCTGCACGCCGGCCACAAGGCCGGTATCGTGGGCCCCAATGGCGCCGGCAAGTCCAGTCTGTTTGGCCTGATCCTCGGCGAGATCGGCGCCGACAAGGGCGCGGTCGAGATGAGTGGCGGCCAGCGCATCGCCCATATGGCGCAGGAAGTCGAGGCGCTGTCTCGCCCCATCATCGAGTACGTGCTCGACGGGGATGCGGAGCTAAGGCGTACCGAGGCTGCCCTCGCCTCTGCCCAGGCCGACGGTGACCACCACCGCGAGGCCGAACTTCACGGCGCCATCGAGGCGCTGGACGGCTACAGCGCGCCAGCCCGCGCGGCCCAGTTGCTGGTCGGGCTGGGCTTCGCCCAGCACGATCTGGACAAGCCGCTGTCGGCGTTCTCCGGCGGTTGGCGTATGCGAGCCAACCTGGCGCGTACCCTGTTCATGCCCTCCGACGTGCTGCTGCTCGATGAGCCGACCAACCACCTGGACCTGGACGCCCTGCTGTGGCTAGAGCAGTGGCTGACGCGCTATCCCGGCACCCTGTTGCTGATCTCCCACGACCGCGACTTTCTCGATGCGGTGTGTGACCACATCGTGCACTTCGATCGTCGCAGCCTGGTGCTCTATCGGGGCAACTACACCACCTTCGAGCGGACCCGGGCCGAGAAGCTGGCGCTGCAGCAGGCCCAGGCCGAGAAGCAGCAGGCGCGTCGCGAGGAAATCGAGAAGTTTGTCGCCCGCTTTCGCTACAAGGCGACCAAGGCGCGCCAGGCCCAGAGCCGACTGAAGATGCTCGAGCGCATGGGCGACATCGCCCTGGCCCACGTCGATTCCCCCTTTCACTTTAGCCTGCCGGCGGCGGACAAGACGTCCCATCCGCTGCTGGTGATCGATGACGCCAGCCTGGGCTATCGTCGTGAGGACGGCAGCGAGCGCACCCAGCTGTCCGACGTGAAGCTGACCCTGCTGCCGGGGCAGCGCATCGGACTGCTCGGTCCCAATGGCGCGGGCAAGTCGACCCTGATCAAGTCGCTGACCGGCGATCTGCCGCTGCTCTCTGGCCGTCGGGTGCCCGGCGAGCACCTGGCGGTGGGCTACTTCGCCCAGCACCAGCTCGAAGGGCTCGATCTCAAGGCGACCCCCTTCACCCATGTTCAACGCCTGTCGCCCCAGGCCGCCGACAGCGATATCCGCAACTTCCTGGGTGGCTTCGGCTTTCCAGGAGACGACGTGTTTGCCCGGGTCGAGCTGTTCTCCGGCGGCGAGAAGGCACGCCTGGCGCTGGCCCTGATTGCCTGGCAGAAGCCCAACCTGCTGCTGCTCGACGAGCCGACCAACCACCTGGACCTGGAGATGCGCGAGGCGCTGACCGAGGCGTTGGCGTCGTTCGAAGGGACGGTGATCGTGGTATCCCACGACCGCCACCTGCTCAAGGCCACCGTCGACGAGTTCTGGAAGGTCGCCGACCATCGGGTCGAACCCTTCGATGGCGATCTGGAGGATTACCGGGCCTGGCTCAAGTCACGCCTGGAAAGCGATCGTCGCGCGGCCAGGGAAGACAAGGCCGACAGGGCCGAGGCTGGCCAGGCCGCCCCGCGGGAGGATCGCAAGGCCTCGCGCCGCGCCGCCGCCGAGCTGCGCGAGAAGCTCAGGCCCTTGAAGCGCGAGCGGGACAAGGCCGAAAAGGCCATGGAGAAGGTCCAGGCTGAGCTCGGTGAGGTGGAAGCGCAGCTCGGCGACGCCGAGCTCTACACCGACGCGGCGCGCAAGCAGGAACTGACCGACTGTCTGGCGCGCCAGGGCGAGCTCAAGGCGCGCCTCGAGGAGCTGGAGGCCGACTGGCTCGCCGCCGAAGAGGCGCTCGAGGAAATGAACGAGGCGCTATCGGGCTGAGCCACGCTCGGTTCGATAGCGCCTCGGGTCGCCGGATCGCTCGATAGCCGGGGCGAGTGGGTGTGGCGAACGGCTATTGCGAGTCGCACCGGGATGAGGCGGGCACGCTAGCGGGAGCCGTGTCGCTGGCTTCCATGCGCGCGGCCAGCCGCTCGCGCTCGGCCTGCTCGTCGGCCAGGCTCTTGTGAGGCAGCAGCAGATTGAGCAGCACGGCGGTGAACGCCGCCGCCACCACGGGTGATCCACCGATCGCCATCTCGATCGTGTCCGGCAGCGCGGCGATGGCCTGCGGCGCCGCGGCGAGCCCGAGGCCCAGCGCCAGCGCCAGGCTGGCGATGGTCATGTTGCGCCCGGACAGCTCGTCGCGGGTCAGCAGCTGGATACCGGTCATGGTAATCATGCCGAACACCGTGATGGTGGCGCCACCGAGCACCGGATAGGGAATGGTGGTCATCAGCGCGCCGAACTTCGGCATCAGTCCCGCCGCCAGCAGAAACAGCGCCGCCAGTGCCAGCACCGAACGACTGATGACCTTGGTCATGGCGACGATACCGACGTTCTGGCTGAACGACGCCGTCGGCAGTGCCGCGAACAGGGCACCGACCAGAGTGCACAGGCCGTTGCCCAGCAAGCCCCCGGACAGCTCCCGATGGCCCAGCTCGCGATTCATGCCACCGATGGTGGTAGCGGATAGATCACCGATGGTCTGCACCGAATTGACCACGCAGATGATCACCATGGACAGGATCGCCACCGGCGCGAATTCGAGCGTCACGGGGAGCGGGCGCGGCGCGCTGAACCAGGCCGCCTGATGCACCGCAGTGAAGTCCACCATGCCCAGCGCGAGTGCCAGCGCGTAGCCCACCACGATGCCGCAGATGATCGCGGCGAGCTTGATGAAGCCCCGCCCGAACTGGGAAATCGCCAGCACCACGGCCAGAGTGACCAGCGCCACCAGCCACTGCCTGCCGCCACCGTAGTCGGCGCTGCCCTTGCCCCCGGCCATGTAGTGGATGGCGATGTCGTAGAGCGACAGGCCGATCACCAGCACCACCACCCCCGCCACCACCGGCGGAAACAGATGACGCAGCGGGCGGATACCGAACCCGACCAGCAGCATCGCCATGCCGCCGATCAACTGGGCGCCGAGGATGCCGCCGAGGCCATACTGGGCGCCCACGGCGGTCAGGGTGGGCACGTAGGCAAAGCCGACACCGAAGATGGTCGGCAGGCGAGCACCGAAGCGCCAGACGCCGAACAGCTGGATCAGCGTCGACAGCGCCGAGGCCACCAGCGAGATCTGGATCAGCAGCAGGGTTTCGGCGGTGGAGGCGCCGATGGCACCGGAGACGATGATCGGCACCGTGATGGTACCCATGATCATGGCGAGGATGTGTTGCAGCGACAGTGGCAGGGCACGGCTCAGTGGTGGCCGGCCGTGGAAGTCGAAGACCGAGACGCTGGCGGGGTAGCGGGCGTTGCTCATGGATACGATCACCGGTTGTTTTTGTATACAGGTGATTGTGGTAAATGTTTCCATAAACATCAAGGCGAGACGGGATTAGACGAGACAGCCTGGTTTACCGCCCCGCCGACATCGCGTTGCATCGGGCTTTTGAAGATCAGACAGGCGGCAGGACGCCGCGTGCGCTGCCTATTGGCGCTCGGCGCCAGGAGGGGGCTCTCAGCTCTCCAGGAGAAAGGTCACCGGCCCGTCGTTTATCAATGCCACCTGCATGTTGGCGCCGAACTCGCCACTGGCCACCGGCGCATGGCGCTGGCGGGCCTGGTCGAGCAGGTAGTGAAACAGACGATCGCCTTCGGCCGGTGGCGCCGCGCTGGAGAAGCTGGGACGCAGCCCCTTGCGGGTATCCGCGGCCAGGGTGAACTGGGATACCAGCAAGAGGCCTCCACCGGCCTGCTGCACATTGAGATTCATCTTGTCCTGGTCGTCGGCGAACACGCGATAGTGCAGCAGCTTGTGCAACAGGCGGTCGGCCGAGGCCTCGTCATCGCCTTTTTCCACCCCGACCAGGGCCAGCAGGCCGTGGTCGATGGCGCCGACGGTGCGATCCTCGACCTCGACACTGGCACGGCGGACACGTTGGATCAGGGCTTTCATGCAGGGCTTCCTCTGGCAACAGGTGGGGGATTGCACACAGCAGGGCCCGCTAGCCTAGCACGGGCTCGATCGCCCGGGGAGGTGCCGGCGTCAGCGCCCCAGCAGAGCGTCGCGGAAGTCGCGGTCCAGGGGATCTTCACCGAGCCAGATGGCGAACATGGCGTTGGCAAGCGCCTTGTCGTTGGAGCGGTACAGCGGGGCACCATTAAGCGCCAGGATCAGGCTCTCGCCATCCCAGGTCAGCGAATAGCGGTCGCCCGGCGCGACCGAGCGATAGCTGTCGACCAGCGCGGTCAGCGGGCGGCGAATCGACGGAAAGTCCACGGCGCCGACCTGCTCGCGTACGGTATCGAGGGTGGTGCTGGCGAAGTCGTCGGCCTCGATGGCATGGAAATAGTGCAGCACCAGCCGGCGCGGGACGTCGGATTCGGGAGCGGGGCGGGGGTACCCCGCGGCCTGGTAGTAGGCGCCGGCGTAGGCGTCCCACACCAGATAGGTGAAGAGCCCGTGGCCGATCATCTCGTAGCGCCGGCCGTCGTCGATCTGGGTGGCAAAGCTAGCGCTCTTGACGCTGACCTGCTGCGTCAACGTCTGGGCGTTGGCCTCGGGGGGCGCGGCCATGGTCAGGGTCAGACAGGTGATCAGGCTGACGGCGGCAAGCAGCCGAACCAGCGGGTGCTGTCGGGGTTGTCGCGAAGGCATGATGAAACTCCCGTGACATGATGTTGTACACATCATGGCGCGAGATATGACTTATGTACAGTTTTTGTAGAGCGTTCTTCCCGTGACTACCAGGCGCGGCACAGCATGATGTCGCAACGGGGCTCCGCCAGCAGACGCTTGGTAATCTGACTGCGTCTGCCCGCCTGACTGCGGTTGCCCAGCGCCAGCAGATCGGGAGGCTGACGGCGCAGATGGGCGATCAACACGTCCAGGGGGTCGCCCTGTTCCAGCACCAGTTCCAGTTCCGGCACCCGATCGAATTCCGCCATCAGGTGGTCGATCTCCTGTTCGAGCTGCTGTCTAAGTCGGATGACCTCACGATCGCGCCACTGCGCGAAGTCAGTATCGGAGCCGAGTTCGCGCTCGCCCGGCACGTCCCAGGCGTGGAGCAACTCGAGGCGGGATTCCGGAAAGTGTCGCAGGGTCTCGCGCAGGGTGCGACGGCAGGTCAGGGAGAAGTCCACCGGGACCAGAATGTCGTTCCACGGCTCTGCGGGGGGCTGGCTGACAGTCAGCACCGGACAGGGGGCGCTCAACAGCACCCGGGCCAGGGTGGTGCCGCCGATCAGGTCAGGGTGTCCGCGCTTGCGATGGGTGCCGAGGATGATCATCTCGGCGTTGCGATCGTGGGCCTCACGGATGATCTCGGCGTAGGGGGCGCCGGTCACCGTCTGCACCAGCAGCGGCGGTTCGGCCAGTGCGTAGTCCTCGCGCAGGTCGGTGGCGATGGCGTGGATGTCATCTACTACCGCACCTTCCAGGTCGCGCAGCACCCGGTGCGGCAGGTAGGGATCCAGCACGTGCAGTACATCGAGACGGGCGCCCATCTCGTTGGCCAGGCGGATGGCGCGGCCGAAGGCGGAACGGTTTTCTGCCGACAGGTCACAGGCAAACAGCAGGGTGCGAGTCATGGCTCTGCCCTCACGACGCCAGTGGGTGAACCTTCAGCATGGGCGGACGTGCCGATTCGCGCAAGCGACGGTGTCGTCAGTCCCTGTCAGTGCACGATAGCGCCGTCCTGCGCTCGGATCAGATCAGACTGGGCATTTCGTGCCCTCTACTGCCCGCCATCGCCCGCCACTGCTCCTGCCGCTACCACCAGGCGTGGAAGTGATGCACCGGGCCGCGCCCCTGGCCCACCGACAGCCGCCGGCTTGCGTCGAGCGCCTGGTGCAGCCAGCGCTTGGCGTCGCCGATGGCGTCGATGACCTGCGACTCGTCGGCGTCCTGGGGCAGATGGGCCAGCTTGGCGGCGATCGCCGAGGACAGGGCGCAACCGGTACCATGCAGGTTCTGGGTATCGATGCGCGGCGCCGGCAGCCAGCGATCGCCACCGGGCGAGGCCAGCAGGTCGGGACAGCTATCACCATCGAGATGGCCACCCTTGAGCAGCACATAGGGGGCGGACAGTTGCTTGAGCGCCGGCAGCATCGCCTCCATGGCATCGGCGCTGGTGGGCGGCTCGACCCCCAGCAGCACCGCCGCCTCGGGCAGGTTGGGGGTGATCACGTCGGCCAGCGGCACCAGCACATCGCGTACCGCGCTGATCCCGGCTTCATCCACCAGGATGTCGCCGCTCTTGGCCACCATCACCGGGTCGAGCACGATCCAGCGGGGACGCCTGGCCTCGAGCGCTTCACGCAGGGTCTCGGCGACCTCGCGGCTGGCGACCATGCCGATCTTCACCGCGTCGATGCGCACGTCGTCGAGCAGGTGATCGAGCTGCACCCGGATGCTCTCTGCAGCCACCGGGTGCACCTCGCGTACCCCACAGGTATTCTGCGCGATCACCGCGGTGATGACGTTGGTGGCATAGGTGCCCAGGGCCGACAGCGTCTTGAGGTCGCCCTGGAGGCCGGCGCCGCCAGAAGGATCGGAGCCGGCGATGGTCAGCGTGTGAGGGATGGATACGGTGTGGGACATGAAAGACACCCGAAAGTCAGCAGAAGACACAGAATACAAGAGGCGGCGCTGAGAGAGCCAATGTCGAGCGCATCATGCTGAGTCTGTTTGTCATGGCGTTTGCCAGCGCCACCCTGCTGCCCGGAGGGTCCGAGCTATGGCTGGCCGGGCTGTGGTGCCGGGGCGAAGCGCCGCTGGCGCTGTGGCTGGTTGCCACCCTGGGCAATACCCTGGGCAGTCTGGTCAATGTCGCCCTGGGCCGCTACGCCACCCAGTATGTGGATCGGCGCTGGTTTCCCGCCTCCCGGGCGGGACTGGCACGAGCCCAGCGCTGGTATCGCAAGGGCGGAGAAGCGAGTCTGCTGCTGGCCTGGCTGCCGGTGGTGGGGGATCCGCTGACGGTACTCGCGGGAATCGCCCGGCTGCCGTGGTGGCGTGCCACGCTGTGGATCGTCGTCAGCAAGGGCGGGCGCTACGCGGTGCTGCTGTGGTTTGCCGAACGCTATTTCAGCTGCGGCTGATCACTGCTCGAGAGCGAGCGCTTTGAGCAAGGCTCGAGAGTCGACACGATGTCCGCCCGTGCCCCGAAAACGGACAGGGGCCGCGCGAGGCGGCCCCTGGGTGCTTGTGTCGGCAATGCTCGACACCTTTTGGATGGGTTACTCCTGGCCGAAGTCGGTGCCGCCGTCCGGGTTGCGGGCGTTGTAGTAGGCCTGCTCGGAGATGGCGTGGTAGTTCACCACCTTGTCCTGGAAGTCGCGGTACGACTCGTAGATGCGACCGGCGATATCGCTGGAGTCGGCCAGTTCCTGCACCACCTCGGCGGAGATCTCCTGAGCCTGGGCGAGCACGTCGTCGGGCAGCTTGCGCAGCTGGACGTCGTGTTCGTTGATCAGGGTGGCCAGGGCATCGTTGTTGCGCGCGGTGTACTCGTCCAGCACGTCCTGGTTCACGTCGCGTACCGCGGTGCGCAGGATCGCCTGAAGGTCGGCGGGTAGTTCGGCCAGGGCCTCATCGTTGACGATGGCCTCGAACATCACCGTCGGCTCATGCCAGCCCGGGTAGTAGTAGTACTCGGCGGCCTGGTGCAGGCCGAAGGCCAGGTCGTTGTACGGACCGATCCACTCGGTGGCATCGATGGCGCCGGACTGCAGCGAGGTGAAGATCTCGCCGCCGGGCATATTGACGATGGCCACGCCCATGCGGTTCATGACCTCACCACCGAGGCCCGGCATGCGCATCTTGAGGCCGTCCAGGTCGTCGACCGAATTGATTTCCTGGTTGTACCAGCCGCCCATCTGTACGCCGGACGCGCCGGCGGTCATGACCTCGACGCCGAAGTCATCGTAGAGCTCGTTCCACAGCTCCAGGCCGCCACCATAGTGCAGCCAGGCGTTCATTTCCTGGGCGTTCATGCCGAAGGGCACGGCGGCGAAGAACTGGGCGGCGGGCGCCTTGCCCTTCCAGTAGTAGGAGGCAGAGTGGCCCATCTGGGCGGTGCCTTCGGCGACGGCGTCGAAGACCTCGAAGCCCGGTACCAGCTGGCCGGCACCGAACACCTCGATCGTCAGGCGGCCGTCGGACATTTCCTCGACCAGCTTGGCCAGACGCTCGGGACCCTGGCCGACACCGGGGAAGTTCTTCGGCCAGGAGGTGACCAGCTTCCACTCGAAGGTGTCCTGGGCCTGGGCCTGGGCTCCGACCAGCAGTAGACCGGAGGCACCGGCGAGGGTAATGGCCTTGGCGATTGAGCTGCGTTGCATGTAAGTCCCCTTTGTATGGTATTGGCGTTGTCGGGACCTGCCGGCCAGGGTAGGGCCGGCGGGTAGTTGGCGTCTCGCGGGATGGCCCGAGACGCCGTGAAGCGGGCGATGGCTCGTCGGGCAACTATAGACGCCGGGGGCGCCCCCCGGCGTGGGCTGCCGTCCACGCATCGCCAACGCGCCGGGTCAGAACTGCTCCGGCAGCCAGGTGGCGAGCTGCGGGCCAGCGTCGAGAGTGAAAGGGCCCGGCGCAGAGGTTTTCGGCATCAGAACTGCTCCGGCAGCCAGGTGGCGAGTTCCGGGAAGAATGACAGGGCCAGCAGCATGCCGAGCTGCAGCACGATGAACGGAATGACGCCTCGGTAGATCGCGGACGTCGGTACCGACTCCGGGGCCACCCCGCGCAGATAGAACAGGGCGAAGCCGAAGGGAGGCGTCAGGAAGGACGTCTGCAGGTTGATCGCGATCATGATGCCCAGCCAGATTGGATCCAGGCCCATGGCCAGCAGAATCGGACCGACGATCGGCACCACCACGAAGGTGATCTCGATGAAGTCGAGGATAAAGCCGAGCAGGAAGATCACCAGCATCACGATGATGGTGGCGCCGACTACCCCGCCAGGCATGTTCTCGAACAGATGGGTGACCAGCTCTTCACCGCCGTAGGCGCGGAATACCAGTGAAAACAGTGCCGCGCCGATCAGGATCAGGAACACCATGGTGGTGACGTGGGTGGTGGAGCGCAGCACGTCCTTGAGCGTGGCCAGATCGAGGCGACGATAGGCCAGAGCCAGCACCAGGGCGCCGAAGGCACCCACCGCGGAAGCCTCGGTGGGGGTGGCCAGTCCGGCCAGGATCGAGCCGAGCACCGCGACGATCAGCACGATGGGCGGCACCAGGCCCTTGAGCAGCAACAGGCCGATGCCCGAGGTGTGGCCCAGCTCGGCCATCAGTTCCTGGCGATCGGCGGCAGGGGCGGCGCTGGGCTTGAACAGCGCCACCAGGCTGACGTAGACGATATACACCAGCACCAGGATCAGGCCCGGGACCAGCGCCCCCATGAACAGATCGCCCACCGACACCGTCTTGGGACTGAAGATGCCCATGGACAGCTGGGCCTGCTGGTAGGCGCTGGACAGCACGTCACCAAGCAGCACCAGAGCGATGGACGGCGGGATGATCTGACCCAGGGTGCCGGTGGCGCAGATGGTGCCGGTGGCCAGCGACTGGCTGTAGCCGCGCTTGAGCATGGTCGGCAGCGACATCAGGCCCATGGTGACCACGGTGGCGCCGACGATGCCGGTGGAAGCGGCCAGCATCATGCCGACCAGGGTCACCGAGATGCCGAGTCCGCCGCGCAGCGAGCCGAACAGCAGGGCCATGGCGTCGAGCAGGGTTTCGGCGACCTTGGACTTCTCGAGCAGCACGCCCATCAGCACGAACAAGGGCACCGCCAGCAGGGTGGTGTTGGTCATGATGCCGTAGAGGCGATTGGGGAAGGCGTTGAGGTAGCTGCCGTCGAAGTTGGCATCGATGCCGAGGGACTCCAGGCCGTAGCCGAGCCCGGCAAAGGCCAGGGCGGTACCGGCCAGCGACAGCGCGACCGGAAAACCGAACATCAAGACCGTACAGATGACACCGAACAGCACCAGGGGCATGAACTCCAGCATTTAAAGGTGCTCCTCGTCGGCGTCATGGGGAAGGGCGTTGGGGTCGAGACGTCCTTTCAGAATCAGGGCGTTGCGGTAGATCTCGACGATCCCCTGGACAATCATCAGCACGGCGAAGGCCGGTATCAGCGTCTTCAGCAGGAACACGCCGGGGATGCCACCGGCGTCGGGCGAGCCCTCGAAGATGGCCCAGGACTTGCCGACGTAGCCGAGGCTGGTGGCGATCACGAAGCCCATCACCGGCAACAGCAGCAGCAGGGTGCCAAGCAGGTCGACCAGCGCCTTGCGCTTGGGCGACATCGCCCGATAGAAGATGTCGACGCGCACGTGTCCGCCGTGCTTCAAGGTGTAGGCCGCCGCCAGCATGAACACAGAGGCGTGCATGTACATCACCGATTCCTGCATGGGGATACTGTTGACGCTGAAGGCATAGCGCAGCACCACGATCAGGAACTGGATGATCATCATCGCCAGGATCAGCCAGGAAAGGCCCCTGCCAAGGCGTTCGGAGAAGGCGTCCAGGGCCGCCAGTGGCCCCGGCAAGCCGGAAGATGTAGACATAGGAACTCGCTGGTGGTGTCAGGGCGATCATTGTCCAGGCTGGCGCCCGGGCACGCCGTCGCCAGGGCGGGACGTCGGGTTGCCGGGGGGCGCCTGGAGTCACGGATAGTGTGGCACGCGGAGACATTAGCGAATCTCGGTGCACGTCAACGCTGACTATACGGCAGTCGAGGTAGCACTGTCATGACACCGAAAGTCGAGGTCTGCGCTCGCGTCGTCCGCCGCCGACAGGGTGGCTCTGGCGGGCAGCTCAGGTGGGCAGCTCAGGTGGGAAGGTCAGGTGGGAAGGTCAGGCGGGTAGCTCAGGCAGGCTGTTCGGGTTGATCGGCCTGGATGGCGGTGAGGCAGGGCTGGGGCAGGCGAATATCGACGGCCACCGGCAGGTGGTCCGAGAACAGGCGGTCGAGCACTTCGGCCTCGTCGGCCTCCAGCGACGACGACAGCAGGATATGGTCCAGCGCTCGGCTGGGGCGCCAGGAAGGGTAGCTCAGCGCCGGTCGCACCGGGTGCAGCGGCAGCGAGGCACAGAAGCGGTCGTGGGCGTGCAGCCGATCCGGGGTGCAGTTCAAGTCCCCCATCACCACCACGTGCTTGAGCGGCTGGATCAGCTCGCTGAGGTAGTCGAGCTGCAGGTTCTGGGTGCGCTGGCCCAGGGCCAGGTGAGCGACGAACAGGTGCAGGGCCTCGGGGCCCTGGCCGAAGCGAGCATGGATGGCGCCCCGGCCGGGCAGGGTCCCTGGCAGTCGATGCTCCTCGATGCGGCTGGGGGCCAGCCGGGAGAGCAGGCCATTGCTGTGCTGGGCAAGCCGACCGAGGTTGCGGTTGAGCTGCTGGTAGTGGTGAGGGAAACCGCCTTGTCCCGCCAGGTACTCGAGCTGGTTGACCTGATTCGAGCGGAAGCTGCCGCCGTCCACTTCCTGTAGCCCCACCATGTCGAAGTGCGACAGCACCTCGGCGATCATGTCGAGTCGTCGTTGACGACGCGGGTGAGGCAACAGGTGCTGCCAGCTACGAGTGAAATAATGGTGATAGGCCGAGGTCTGGATACCTACCTGCAGGTTGAAGGTCACCAGCCTCAGGTGACCTCCGTCCAGCGTGGGGTGGCGTTCCTCGGCCAGTGAACTCATTGGGCGCCAGACTCCTGTTCGCTGCGGATCTGCTCCACCAGCGCCTCGGCGATGCGCGGCATGTTGTCGAGGCTGCCGGCGGTGCTCGGCGAGACGATGTAGCGACCATCGACGATCAGCGCGGGCACGCCCATCAGTTCGAGGTTGCGCATGGTGGCGCTGGCGCGATTGATCTGGGACTTCACGCCGAAGCCGTCCAGTGCCTTGAGTGCCTGCTCTTCGCTGACACCGTAGTCGCTGAAGAAGGCGGCGATGTCTGCTGGCTCGGTAAGCTGCTCGCCTTCCTGATGGATGGCATCGAAGAAGTCCTCATGCACCTCGTCGAGAATCTCGAGTTGCTCGGCGGCATAGAAGGCCTTGGCGTGCTTGACCCAGGTCTCGCCCAGGGTGGCCGGCATGCGTTCGAACTCGACGTCGTCGGGCAACTCGGCGACCCAGGCGTTGAGCGGGTCTTCCAGCGAGTAGCAGTGAGGGCAGCCATACCAGAACACTTCGGTCACGTTGATCTTGCCATCGTCGCTACCCAGCTCGACCTGATTGGGGGCGACGGTGTAGTCCTCGCCCTCGGTGATCGAGGCGGCGACCGCCATGGTCGACAGGCCAAGGCCGGCGAGGCCCATCATCAGTGACTTCAGCATAGAATGTTTTCTCCTTGATTGAGGCGGGCATGCCATGGCGGCGCGTGGGCGCGACGAACCTGGAGCCGCAAAGCGAACGCTGTTTTGAGTCTACAACGTTCGAAGGGTTCCCGAATATCCCGAATGGGCAGGCGGCATATGTTGATCTTTGCTTGTAAACGCAACGGGGCGGCCACAAGGGCCGCCCCGCGGGACGCATCGAAAGGCGAATCGATCAGTGCAGGCCCTGGACGTAGTTGGCCACGGCTTCCATGTCGGCATCGCTCATCTTGGCGGCGATGTCGGCCATCACGCCGCCGGGGCTGTTGGCGCGGGCGCCGGAGGCGAATGCCTGCAGGGTGCTGACCACGTAACCGGCATGCTGGCCGGACAGCCCGGGATAGACCGCCGAGCCGATGCCGCTGCCGGTCGGGCCATGGCAGGCGCTGCAGGCCGGGATGCCCTTGGCCAGGTCGCCGGCGCGGTAGAGCGCCTCGCCGCGCTCGAGCAACGCCTCGTCGTCCTTGGCCTGCCCCACCACCGGGTCCTGGCCGGCGAAGAAGGCGGCAACGTCCCAGGCGTCCTGGTCGCTGAAGTTGTCCACCTGCCCCGCCATCTGCGGCACCGGACGGGTGCCGTCACGGATGTCGATGATCTGCTTGGCCAGGTAGGAGGCCTGCTGGCCGGCCAGGTTGGGGAAGGTCGGCGCGATGCTGGCGCCGGTCTGGCCGTGACAGGCGGCGCAGGCGGTGGCCTTGTCGCGTCCTGCGGCGGCGTCTGCGTCACTCTGGAGGTCGGCATGGGCGGCGCCGACGACGCCGAGGGAGATTGCCAGGCTTGCCAGTAACTGTCTCATCGCTAGTTCACTTATGCCGTTTTTAATGTTTTCACGGTCCCGCGGAAGGTATGGCCTTCACTGCAGGGGGAAGCGCCCGCGCTGAGGCCGGTCGCTGGCGACAGCGGCACAATGTTATGATGATTCCCCGGGTCGCAGCCGCCTCAAAGCTTACTATAACCAAACACCCCGGGGGCGGGAATGCCAGGGCCCTCGACCCTACCTTTGATCACCGTCAGGATTTCTTCCATCTCATGGCTTTCAACTACTCCTTGGCCCGATTCCTAACCAGTGCGCCGACGCTGGCCCGATGCCCCGAAGACAGTGGCGTCGAGGTCGCCTTCGCCGGACGCTCCAATGCCGGAAAGTCCAGCGCGATCAACACCATCACCCAACAGAAGGCGCTCGCTCGTACCTCCAAGACGCCGGGCCGCACCCAGCTGATCAACGTCTTTTCGCTGGGCGAGGACAGCGAACGCCGGCTGGTGGACCTGCCCGGCTACGGCTACGCCAAGGTGCCCGAAAAGGTCAAATTGGAGTGGCAGCGCCACCTGGCCGAATACCTCCAGAAGCGCGCTTCGCTCAAGGGACTGGTGCTGGTGATGGACGTGCGTCACCCGTTGACCGAGTTCGACCTGGCGCTGCTGGACGTGGCCGATGAACGAGACCTGCCGGTGCACATTCTGCTGACCAAGGCTGACAAGCTGAAGCAGGGCGCCGCCAAGAACGCCCTGCAGCAGGTCCGCTCGCGACTGCGGGAGTGGGAGGATCTGGTCAGCGTGCAGCTGTTCTCGGCGCTCAAGCGTCAGGGCGTTGAAGAAGCCCATCGCCGCCTGGACGGCTGGCTTGAGCATGCCGGCCAGTAGGCACGACGAGCCCGCCGACTACTTGTAAGTAGCGGTGACCTCCAGCAGGCCCTTGACGCGCCCACCGGATGCCTGCTCGGCATGGCGGTAGTAGCTGACTCGCAGCGGAACCCTGGGCGCCTGCCCCATCAGGCCAATCGTCCGGGAGCCTGACAGGTCCACAGGGGAGAAGGCGTTGACCGAAAATGGGTCGATTTCCAGCGCCAGCCCGATGCCCTTGGCGCCGCCGCCTGAGGTGTCGTCGTTGCCGAGGATGCCTTGTCTGGCGTTGATGACGCTGGCGCCGCCCGAGCGTATGGACAGGTCCGCCATGTTGACTTCATCGCAGTTGTTGAAGTTCAGGTAGGCGGTGGTAGTGCCCGCCCGAGATCCGGTGCTTGGCAGTTCACCGAGGTCGATGTCGGGCAGGGTGATGTTGGGGACCCACATCCGGCAGGTGCTCTCGATCACGGTGACGTAACCGCCGCCAAGGCCGACTACCGTGCCGGTATAGTTGTCGCTGGCGCCGGTGCTGGTCGCCACGTGGGTATGAGGTGAGTAGGTAAACTGGCTGTAGAAGCCCGGTTCGGTATCGCCATGGCGCACGATCGGGATCTCCTTCGTGACGCTGCCGGATACGCAGCCAGATGCGTGGTTGGCGGTGCGCAGGGAGGCGACCAGGGTCTGGTGGTGATGGCCGCCCATGCTGGTGTCGGCCTTGTCGAAGTAGAAGCCCTGCACTGAGCTTTCGGCGTCACCGGTGGCGCTGTCGTAGGCCCCCTGGGTGTCGAGCAGGATGTAGACACGACCGTCGCTGCCGGTCTGGCAGGCGTAGGTGGTGTGGAAGGAGGCTATCCCGGCGGTGTCGCCTTCCGGCGTGGTGCCGGACAAGGTCGAGGGGTAGGACATGCCGGTGCTGAAGAGGCCGCAGGTACCGGGCGGACGTACGGTGTCGCAGGTAGGGCGTGCCGCCAGGGCTGGCGCTATGCCCAGGGGCAAGGGAAGCCCCGGTCCCAGTCCTGAAACAAGCCCTGAAACAAGCCCCGGCCCCGGAAGCAGTGCAAACGCCAGCCCGAACTTGAGGGCGCGTCGCAGGCGACGCCGGGTCGATGGTGATAAAGCAAGGAAGCGATAAAGCGGGCGGGGCATGGCAGCAGGCACTCATGGCACAGGTGCCTGCCGGTTTACCACGCGACGTCGGCGACCGCCGGGGTTTTTCTCGCTTTATTGATCCAGATGCTCACCGAGCAGGGCTTCCAGCTCGGTGACCCGGGCCAGGCGGGTCACGCCGCGTGGCAAGGGATCCGTCTCGGCCTCTGGCGGCGCGATCCAGATCGCCCGCAAGCCCAGGCGAATCGCCGGCAGCACGTCTTCCTCCCAGGAATCGCCCACGTGCAGGGTCTCGCAGGCCTTGACCTGAAGCCGTGCCAGCATCGCCAGAAAGGGCCGCGGATCGGGCTTGGGGGCGAACATCTCGCCGGCGGCGATACGCGCCTGGAAGTGGCGGGCCAGCGGCAGACGGTGGAAGGCCACGTTGCCGTTGGTGATGCTGCCGAGACGATAGCGGCCCTTTAGTCTTTCCAGCATGGCGTCGGTGTCGGGAAACGGCGTGACCAGGATGCGCAGCGCGTGAAAACGTTGCATCGCCAGCGCCGCCCACCAGTGGGCTGCCGCCCGGTTGACGCCGCTTTCTTCCAGCAGCTGGATCAGGGTGCGCTCACGCAGCCAGCTGAAGTCGCCGCGCCGCGACCAGCTGCGCCTGGCCAGGGCCTGGCGCTCGCGCAGGTAGTCCGCCAGCGCGATGGGGGGCGTCAACGGCTCCTCGCGGCCGCGCTGCCAGGCGCCGAGGTGTTCGGTCAGCCATTCGACGTGGCCCTGCTCGGTGCGCTGCATGACGCCGCTGTTATCCCACAGGGTGTCGTCCAGATCGAAGGTGATGGCCTTGAGTCGGCGGAAGTCGTCCGCTGCAGCGTGGTCGATCAAGGGGTGTCTCCGGGATGGCTGTCGTCGCTCCGGCTGCGCCGCGCGCGAGGGTGGGCCTTGTCGTAGCTCTCGGCCAGGTGCTGCCAGTCCAGCCGGGTATAGACCTGGGTGGTGGACAGGTTGGCGTGGCCCAGCAGCTCCTGGACGGCGCGCAGGTCCTGACTCGATTCCAGCAGGTGGCTGGCGAAGGAGTGGCGCAGGCGGTGGGGATGCAGGTGCTCCGGCAGTCCGCGCCGGCGGGCCTGGGTGACCAGGCGTGCCTGGATGGCGCGATGGCCCAGCCGGCGGCCCTGCTGGCCGACGAACAGCGCTGTTTCGCCGTCGGCGGCCAGCACCGAGCGCACGCCGAGCCACTGGTCGATGGACCGGCGCGCACGCGAGCCCACCGGCACCTGGCGCGGCTTGTTGCCCTTGCCGAGGACACGCACCCGGCCGCCGTGAAGGTCGGGGAGATCCAGCGCCGCCAGTTCCGCCAGCCGCAATCCGCTGGAGTAGAGCAGTTCCAGCATCGCCTGGTCGCGTACCGACAGCGGCGAGCCATCGTGGGGGGTGTCGAGAAAGCGCGCCAGCAGGTCCACGTCCACCGGCCGCGGTAGATCCTTCGGCGCCCGGGGGCCGCGGCTCAGGCCGACCGGGTTGTAGTCGAGCCGGCCAGCCGCCACCAGGTGTTCACACAGTCGCGACAGCGCGGCGCGGCGGCGCTTCAGGCTGCGCGGTGCCATGCCCCGGCTGCGTTCGGCGGCCAGAAAACGCCTGAGCGTGTGGGAGGTCAGTGCTTGATCATCCGGCGGCCTGGCGCCCGTCTCGTTCGCCTGTGCGTGCCACCAGTTCTCGAAGGTCGCCAGGTCACGCCGGTAGGCGTCGACGGTGGCAGGACTGGCGGTGCGGCCCAGCTCATCGAGGAAGTCCGCCACCGCGCGGTCAAGCTGCCACTCAGTCGCCTTTTCAGCCACCTTCTCAGCCGCCTTCTCAGCCATCATCACGCTCGCACAGGCGCACGCTCAGGCGCACCAGCACCTCGGCCAGGTACTCGGTAAACAGGGTGTCCATGCTGGCACGGAAATGGTCGGGATCAGGGCTTGCCAGCACCACAAAGCCCTGGGGCTCGCCCAGGGTCATGCGGGCGATGGCGCAGGAGCCCGACTTGGTCGGCGCCTTGGCGTGGGGCAGCAGGCGCTTCCAGTCGGTGGGGGTAAGACGGGTACAGCGGCTGGCGCGCCCATCGAGCAGCGCGGTCAGGCGCTGGCCGGTGTGGTCGTCGAGCACGTGACGCGGGGCCTGGGGCGGTCTGGGGTCGCGATCGGTCAGGCTGGCGGGGCACCAAAGCGACACCGCCGGCGTCTGGAAGCGCTCGCTTAGCTGGGTGGCCAGGGCCTGGCCCAGGGCGTCGTTGTCCTGTGCTTCCAGCAGTGCCAGCACCAGCTCGCGGGTGCGCCGATACTGCGCCTCGTTGTGGCGGGCCGAGTCGAGCAGTTGCTCGAGCCGCAGTTCCGCGCCTTCGGCGCGCTTGCGCAGGTCATGGACCAGCCGTTCCAGCAGCGAGGTGGCGCCCTGGGTCTCCGGGTGGGGAATCGTGAGGCTCTGCAGCAGGCCTTCGCGACCGACGAAGAAGTCCGGGTGGCGTGCCAGCCATTCGGCGACGCGGTCCGGGTCGAGCGTCTTGCGGGGCTCTGGGGCGGCTTGAGGCATGCGCGTCTTCCTGTTGGAGTTCAATGTCTAGGCTGGATCGAGGTTCCGGGAACGCGAGGGACCGGTACCTTGCTGGCAGCTTAGCCCAGTCCCGTCGAGTCCTGTGCGCCTGGGGTCAACGCAGCGGAATTCGTCCATCGAACACCCGCTCGGCGGGGCCGGTCATGATCAAGGGGCGCTCGCCACCTTCCCAGCGGATCGTCAGGCTGCCGCCGGGCAGGTGGACGGTCACCGGGCTTTCGAGCAGGCCCTGGCGAATGCCGCAGGCCACCGCAGCGCAGGCGCCGGTACCACAGGCCAGGGTCTCGCCGCTGCCACGCTCGAACACCCGCAGGCGAATCTCGTGGCTGGAGACCACCTGCATGAAGCCCACGTTGACCCGCTTGGGAAAGCGCGGGTGGTGTTCGACCAGCGGTCCCAGGCGCTCCACCGGCGCCTGGTCGACGCTGTCGACCTTGATCACCGCGTGGGGGTTGCCCATGGAGGCGACGGCGATCTCGAGGGTCTCGCCGTCGACCTCGAGGGTGTGACGCAGGCGGTCCTCGTCGGCCTCGAAGGGCAGGCTCGGCGGGGCGAAGCGCGGGGCACCCATGTCGACGCTGACCTGCTCGTCGTCATGCACGTCCAGCACCAGCGGGCCGCCGGCGGTCTCGACCTGGATCTGGCGCTTGTGGGTCAGCCGCTTGTCGCGTACGAAGCGGGCAAAGCAGCGCGCACCATTGCCGCAATTCTCGACCTCGCTGCCGTCGGCGTTGTAGATCCGGTAGCGAAAGTCCATGTCCGGGTCCCGCGGCGGTTCCACCACCAGTAGCTGATCGAAACCGATGCCGAAGCGCCGGTCGGCCAGACGGCGGATTTCCTCGGCCTCGATGCGGGCCCGCTGGGTGACCAGATCGACCACCATGAAGTCGTTGCCCAGGCCATGCATCTTGGTGAAGTGCAGAAGCATCAGCGCGGTGCTCCTGACGTCGATCCCGATGCCGATCCCGGTTGCGATTCGCCGGGCAGCGACTCACCGGCCCAGAGGTCCTCGAGGGTCTCGCGTCGGCGCACCACCTGATAGCCGTCGCCGTCCACCAGTACCTCCGCCGGACGCGGGCGGCTGTTGTAGTTGGAGGCCATCACGAAGCCGTAGGCGCCTGCCGAGCGCACCGCCAGCAGGTCGCCGGGGGCCACCGCCAGTTGACGCTCCTTGCCGAGGAAGTCGCCGGTCTCGCACACCGGGCCGACCACGTCGTAGACGTCGCTTGCGCGGTCCAGGCGAGTGTCGACTTCGATGATGGCCTGCCAGGCCTGGTACAGCGAGGGCCGCATCAGGTCGTTCATGGCCGCGTCGACGATGGCGAAGTTCTTGGTTTCGCCGGGCTTCACGTAGGTCAGCCGGGTCAGCATGACGCCGGCGTTGGCGGCGATCGAGCGGCCCGGCTCGAACAGCAGCGTCAGGCGCTCGCCGCCGTCCCAGCGCGACAGGCGCTCGAGCAGCTTCGAGGCGTAGTCGAACGGGGCCGGCGGCGTCTCGTCCCTGTAGGGCACGCCGAGGCCGCCGCCCAGGTCGAGGTGCGAGACCTCGATGTTCTCCTCGCGCAGGCGGTCGAGCAGCACCAGCAGACGCTCCAGGGCGTCGAGGAAGGGAGCGATCTCGGTGAGCTGGGAGCCGATATGGCAGTCGAGCCCGGTGACCTTGAGGTGCGGCAGTTCGGCGGCCAGGCGGTAGACCTCCAGCGCCTCATCCACCGGGATACCGAACTTGTTGTCCTTGAGTCCGGTGGAGATATACGGATGGGTGCCCGCGTCGACGTCGGGATTGACCCGCAATGACACCGGCGCCACCTTGCCCAGGCGGCCTGCCACTTCATTGAGCACTTCAAGCTCTGGGCGCGACTCCACGTTGAAGCACTTGATGCCGACCTCGAGCGCGCGCGCCATCTCGTCGGGGCGCTTGGCGACACCGGAGAACACCACCTTGGCCGGGTCACCCCCGGCGGTCAGCACCCGCTCGAGCTCGCCCTGAGACACGATGTCGAAACCGGCACCCTGGCGCGCCAACACGTTGAGCACCGCCAGGTTGCTGTTGGCCTTGACCGCGTAGCAGATCAGATGCGGGTGGCTACCCAGCGCCTCGCGGTAGGCCTGGAAGTGGCGTTCCAGGGTGGCACGTGAATAGACGTAGCAGGGGGTGCCCACCGCCTCGGCGATGCGGGCCAGAGGCACTTCTTCAGCGTACAGCTCGCCGTCTCGGTAGTTGAAGTGATCCATGCTCAGCTCTCGTCCTCGGTCGCGCTCTGGTCGCTTTCCTGGCTGTCCTCTTCGCCCTGTTCGTCCTCGACGGTTTCGCGGGGGCCGTAGCGCTCCGCCGCTTCTTCGTCACCGGGCAGGTACAGGGGGCCTTTCTGGCCGCAGCCCGACAGGGCCATCAGAGCCAGCAGCAGGGCCGGCAACAGGGCGGGTCGCAGCACCTTGACGAGGCGGTTCATTGGGCGCCTCCCTGGCCGGACGCAAGGGTCTTGAGGGCCTCACGGGCGCGCTGGGCAGCGGCGCGCACCTGGTCGGGGGCGGTGCCACCGATATGGTTGCGGGCGGCCACCGAGCCTTCCAGGGTCAGCACCTCGAACACGTCCTCGCCGATGACGTCGGAGAACTGGCGCAGTTCGTCGAGGCTCATGTCAGACAGATCCTTGCCGCTCTCGATGCCGTAGGCCACGGACTGACCGACGATTTCATGGGCGTCACGGAAGGCCACGCCCTTGCGTACCAGATAGTCGGCAAGGTCGGTGGCGGTGGAGAAGCCCTTGCGCGCGGCCTCACGCATGGAATCGCCCTTGGAGACGATGGCCGGCACCATGTCAGCGAAGGCGCGCAGGCAGCCCTTGACGGTATCCAGGGTATCGAGCAGCGGTTCCTTGTCTTCCTGGTTGTCCTTGTTGTAGGCCAGCGGCTGCGACTTCATCAGCGTCAGCAGGCCCATCAGGTGACCGTAGACGCGGCCGGTCTTGCCGCGCACCAGCTCGGGCACGTCCGGGTTCTTCTTCTGCGGCATGATCGAGGAGCCGGTGCAGAAGCGGTCGGGCAGGTCGATGAAGTCGAACTGGGCGCTGGTCCACAGCACCAGCTCCTCGCTCATCCGCGACAGGTGCATCAGCAGCAGGCTCGCGAAGGCGGTGAACTCGATCGCGAAGTCACGATCGCTGACCGCGTCGAGGCTGTTCTCGGCGGGGCGCTCGAAGCCGAGCAGCTCGGCGGTCAGGTGACGATCGATGGGATAGGTGGTGCCGGCCAGGGCGGCGGCGCCCAGCGGCAGCACGTTGACCCGCTTGCGGCAGTCCAGCAGGCGTTCGTGGTCGCGGGCCAGCATCTCCTGCCAGGCCAGCAGGTGGTGGCCGAAGGTCACCGGTTGAGCGGTCTGCAGGTGGGTGAAGCCCGGCATGATGGTGTCGGCCTCGCCCTCGGCCAGCTCGATCAGCCCGGCACGCAGCCGCGCCAGCTCGCTGGCGACCAGGTCGATCTCCTCGCGCAGGTAGAGGCGAATATCGGTGGCCACCTGGTCGTTGCGCGAGCGCCCGGTGTGCAGCTTCTTGCCGGTGATGCCGATCTTCTGGGTCAGCCGTGCCTCGATGTTCATGTGCACGTCTTCCAGCGCCACCGACCACTCGAAACGCCCTTCGGCGATCTCCGTCTCGATCTCCTTGAGCCCGGTCAGGATGGCGTCACGTTCCTCTTCGCTCAGCACGCCAACCTGGGCGAGCATGGTGGCATGCGCGATGGAGCCCTGGATGTCATGGCGGGCCAGGCGCTGGTCGAAATCGACCGAGGCGGTGAAACGAGCGACGAAGGCGTCGGTGGGTTCGCTGAAGCGGCCGCCCCAGGACTGGTTGGTGGTCTGGCTCATTGAATGGACTTCCTGAATGACGATGCGATGGCGACGTGATCGGTGGCCGGCGCCGAGGGCGCTGACGGAGCCGGCAGCCGTTGTCGTTGGTATGCCCAAAGTGTACCAGAGTCGGCCCTTGAGGCGAGGGTGCAGCGGGCCGGCAAGGACGGTGCGGCATCAGCCCCTGAAACGAGGGTGGCAGCAGGCGCTTCTGGCAGGCGCGGCAACGGGTCCCGTCGCCGTCGATTTTACTGACGGAGACCGTGCTTTATGATGACGTCATTCATTTAACATGGCGGACGCGGCGATTTGGTCGCAAGCCCGACCAGGGAGAGCAACGTGCAACAGATGTCCAGGCTGCGTATCGCGACGCGCAAGAGCCAGTTGGCCCTATGGCAGGCCGAACATGTTCGCGATCGCCTGATGGCGATTCACCCCGGGCTCGAGGTCGAGCTGGTACCGATGTCGACCCGCGGCGACAAGATTCTCGACACGCCCTTGGCCAAGGTTGGCGGCAAGGGGCTGTTCGTCAAGGAACTCGAGGAGGCGATGCTCGACGGCCGCGCCGATATCGCGGTGCACTCCATGAAGGATGTGCCGATGCAGTTTCCCGAGAGCCTGGGGCTTTCGGTGATCCTGGAAGGCGCCGAGCCCACCGACGCCTTCGTCTCCAATGACTATGCTCGCTTCGAGGACCTGCCCGAGGGTGCCCGTCTGGGTACCTCCAGCCTGCGCCGCGGACTGCAGATGCGCGAGGCCCGTCCGGATCTCGAGGTCATCAGTCTGCGTGGCAATGTCCAGACACGCCTGGCCAAGCTCGATGCTGGCGAATTCGATGCCATCCTGCTGGCTACCTCCGGGCTCAAGCGGCTGGGGCTGGGTGAACGTATCGCCCAGGAGCTGCCGCCGGAGATCTGCCTGCCGGCCTGTGGTCAGGGCGCGCTTGGCATCGAATGCCGCATGCACGACACCGAGCTGGTGTCGCTGCTGGCACCGCTCGACGATATCGAGACGGCGACCAGAGTGCGTGCCGAACGGGCCATGAATACACGTCTGGAAGGCGGCTGCCAGGTGCCCATCGGTGGGCACGCCATCTATCAGGACGATGGCAGAACCCTGTGGTTGAGAGCCCTTGTCGGCACGCCCGATGGTTCCCGCGTGCTGCGTGCCGAGGGGCGTGGTTCGGTGGACGAACCCGAGGCGCTGGGGATCCGCGTCGCCGAGCAGCTGCTGGAGCAGGGCGCCGGGGATATCCTGGCCGAGGTCTACGGGCCGCGTTGATGGGCACGCAGGTACTGATCACCCGGCCCGGCGAACGCGCCCAGGCGCTGGCCGAGGCCATCGAAAGCAAGGGGTTCAGCACCGAGCGGCTCGAGGTGATGCGGCAGGAAACTGTGCCAGAGACGGCAGATGTGCGCTCGGCCTGGCTCGACATCGACCACTTTCATAAGGTGGTAGTCATCAGTCCCGCCGCCGCCGAGCGGTTGGTCGAGGCGCTGGATCGCTACTGGCCACAGCTGCCCCAGGGGCTTGAACTGTACGCCGTCGGGCAGGCCACGGCGATGGTCTTGCACCAGGCGCTGGGACTAAAGGTGAGGGTGCCTGCCCCCGCCGCCGGAGAAGAGACCAGCGAGGCCTTGCTGGCGCTGGCCTCGCTGCAGCGCCTGGAGCACCAGCGAGTGCTGCTGGTGGCGGGCGAAGGTGGCCGCCCGCTGCTGGGCGACACCCTGGGGCAGAGGGGCGCGCGTGTCACGCGTCTCGAGGTGTATCGACGTCGCCTGATCACTCCCGACGCCGGGGCCAGAACATGGCTCGAACAAGGGGGCTATCAGGCGTTGGTGGTCAGTAGCGGAGAAATCCTTGAACATCTGGCAAGATGGTGTTCAGAGGCCGCCTTTCAACAACCGCTTGTCGTATCCAGCCAGCGGTTGGCTACACTGGCGAAAACGCTGGGATTTCGCATCCCGGTCGTGGCGTCTGGCGCGTCTCCTGCGGCGCTGGCGGCCGCGGTGGCAAGGACCTGCGACCCAGAGGATGGCGAATGAAGATCTCTAAAAGGGCTAGCGACAGATGAGCAACCAACAGCACGATCAGGACGAGCAGCAGACCCCGTCCGCTTCCGGCCAGCAGGGCACAGGAAGCGCGACCTCAGGCACGGACGCCTCGAAGGGCGGCGCGGGCAAGGGGGGCTCCCAGCGGCGGTCGCGGCGTCGCGACAAGAGTGGCAGCAGCTCGACCGGATCCACTTCGTCCAGTGCCAGCGCGGCATCCTCCACACCCGCTGCGGCGACGGGCGGCTCATCGCCTGCCGGCGCCACGTCGTCGAGCGCAGGCACCGCCAAGGCCACGCCGAGTGACGCCGCTCCGGTTGCAGCGAAGGGCGCCGCCGGGGACAGTGCCAGCAAGCCAAGTGCCGGCAAGCCCAGCGACAGCAAGCCCAGCGCTAGCAAGCCCGACAATAGCGGTAAGGCCAGTGCCGGCAAGCCCGGCGATGGCAAGCCCAGTGACACCAAGGCCAGTGGCGCCAAAGCCAGTGACAACAAGCCCAGCCCAGCGGCAGGCAAGGGTGGTAGCGGTGGGGCTTCTGCCGGCGCCGGCGGTGCCGCGACCTCGTCTTCCGGCGGCTCTGGTGGAGGGAAGGCCGGCGTCGTGGCCCTGGTGCTGGTGCTCATCCTGATCGCCGGCGTGGCCTTTGTCGGCTGGAAGGGCTGGCAGCTGCAGCAGGCCATGTCCGCGCGCATCGACCAGCTCAAGCAGAACAGCCCCAGCGTGGCCGAGGTCCAAGAGCTGTCGTCCCAGCTGGAAAGCGGCCTTGCCGAGCGTCGCGAGACCATGGGCCAGGCGGTGGACGGCATCAAGAGCGACTTCGACGCCTACAAGTCAGACGTCAACCAGACCCTGGATCGGGTGCTGGCCGAGCTGTCCAAGGAACAGAACGCCGACGAGCGTGACTGGCTGCACGCCGAGGCCGCCTACCTGCTGCGTCTGGCCAATCAGCGCCTGCAGCTCGAGCGTGATGTCGAAGGTGCTGCGGCGCTGCTGCGCACCGCCGACGCTCGCCTGGAAGAGGCCAACAATCCGGCACTGGTCCCGGTACGGCGCGCCATCGCCGAGGAGCTTGCCGCCCTGCAGACGGTACCCAAGGTTGACCGGACTGGCCTCTACCTGGCCCTGAACGCCCAGCAGGAGCAGATCGCTGGTCTGCCGCTGGCCCAGGACATCGAGCAGTTCACCGCCGATACCACCATCGAGGAGGCTCCTTCCGGTGCCTGGCAGGAGCAGCTGGCACGGGTCGGTGAAGAGCTCAAGGAGCTGGTGACGGTACGCCACCACGACCAGGCGCTGGAAGCCCTGATCACCCCGGAGCAGGAGTCCTATCTGCGTCAGAGCCTGCGTCTGGTGCTGGAGCAGTCCCAGCTGGCCCTGCTCAAGGAAGAGACCGGCCTGTACGAGGCCAGCCTCGACAAGGCCATCACCCTGCTCGAAGGCTACTACGACGTCGACGACGAGTCGGTGCAGTCGGTGATCGCTCGTCTGGGCGAGCTCAAGGGCAAGTCCATCCGCCCGGAGCTTCCCGATATCAGCGCTTCCCAGCAGGCGCTGGCCCGGTTCATCGAGCAGCGCTTCGAAGCGGGCGCTTCCGGCCAGGGAGATAACGCATGAGAAAGCTGATCCTGCTCATTGTCGTTGGCCTCGCGCTCGGGGCGCTGTTTGGTCAGCTGATGATGTCGGTGCCCGGCTACTGGCTGGTGCGGGTGGGCGACACCTCCTTCCAGACTTCGTTCTGGTTTGGCCTGGTGATCCTGCTGGCCCTGTTCATGGTGCTGCACTTTGCCCTGCGCGTGCTGTTCCGCCTGAGCCGTCCGGTCAGCCGCTTCAAGGTGTGGAACTCGCGGGCACGCAATCGCACCGCGATGAAGCGCACCGTGCGCGGCCTGGTGGCATTGGCCGAAGGTCGCTGGAAGCGCGCCGAGAAGGCCTTGGTCAAGGCCGCCGATGACTCCAGCACCCCGCTGGTCAACTACCTGTCTGCCGCCCTGGCGGCCCACTACCAGGGCCGCTATGACCAGGCCGACACCCTGCTGAAGCGGGCCCACATCTCCACCGACGGCGCCGATCCCGCGGTGGGCATGATGCAGGCCCAGCTGATGCTGGACCGCCAGCAGTACGAGGAAGCGCTGGCGATCCTGACCCGTCTGGACCGTCATCTGCCGCGCCATCCCCAGGTGCTCAAGCAGCTCAAGGCCGCCTATATCAGCGTCAGCGACTGGGATGGCCTGCGTCGCCTGCTGCCGCGTCTGGCCGACCAGCAGCTGATCGCCCGGGAAGAGCGTGAACAGCTCGAGCTGCAGGCCTACCGCGAGCTGATCCTGCAGGAGACGCGTAATCCCGAGGATATCGAGCGGGTGCGCAACCTGTGGTCCGACATGCCCGAGTACCTGCGCACCAACATCGACCTGCTGGTGCTCTACGTCGAGACGCTGGTGCGCTGCGACGAACAGGTGATCGCCGAGAAACTGCTGCGCCACTCGCTCAAGACCAACTGGGACAGCCGTCTGGTGCTGCGCTATGGCCTGCTCGGGGTGGACGCTTCACGTCAGCTGGTGACCGCCGAGAAGTGGCTGCAGGAGCGTCCCAACGATCCCGACCTGCTGTTGACCCTGGGTCGCCTGGCGCTGCGCAACGCCTACTGGGGCAAGGCCCAGGAGTACTTCGAGGCGAGCCAGCGTCAACGTCCCAGCGGAGTGGTCTGTGCCGAGCTGGCGCGGCTCTACGCCAACCTGGGCGAGCACAACAAGAGCCAGCTCTACTATCGCCAGAGCGTCGAACTGCTCGACAAGTCGCTGCCCTCGTTGCCGCAGCCGAGCGACGCTCAGCAGGCCTGAACCAGGCGTTCGATCTACTAAGCAGTACCCACAAACGCCACGGGCGGGGCTTCGGCCCCGCCCGTGGCGTTTGTGGTCCTGGTGGATGGGTCTCGTGCGCAGCGCCAGCCAAGGGGGCTGCGGTGTGGCGTCACCATGCTGAAGGCGAGTACAGGCCCGGCGTGCAGCTGCCGCCACGCCTGTGTCGTCAGGGCTGTGGCGTCAGGGCTGTGGCGTCAGAGCTGTGGCGCCAGAGCGTGGCGTCAGGGCTCGGCACCCTGGCGATTCGTTCAATAAAAAGGGGCGGCCCGTAGGCCGCCCCAGAAGCGTTGCAGGTAAGGCCTGTCAGTTGCCGTCGGGGTCGTAGTCGCCCTTGAACTTGGCATTGGTCTCGGCATCCTCGCGGGTCTCGTGCTCGCGGGGCGAGTCGATACTGCCGTCCTCGCCGGGCAGCGGTGCGGTATCCCTGGCTTCGCCGGTCGCCACCACATCCTTCTCGACCAGTCGCAGGTTGGCGGCGGGCGCCTGGCCCTGCTTGTCTTCGCCAAAGAAGATCGTGGTGTGCGGGAAGGGGATCTCGATGCCCGCCTCGTCCAGGTGCAGCTTGACCAGACGGTTGTAGGCACGGCCCACCGCCCACTGGTTGCCCGGGGTGGTCTTGATGCGCACCCGGATGTTGACCGAGCTGTCGGCCAGGGCGATGACACCGGCCACCTCGAGGGGTTCGAGGATCTCGGACTTGAGGTCCTCGTCGGATGACAGTTCGTCGAAGGCGTTGCGCAGGGCGACGATGGCCTCGTCCACGTTCTCGCGGTAGGCGACGCCGTATTCGCCCACATGGTAGCCGAAGCCACGCATGTAGTTGGAGACCACATCGACGCTGGAGAACGGCACCAGATGGTAGGTGCCGTGCAGGTCACGGATACCCACCGAGCGGATGCTGAGCTTCTCGGCGGTGCCGGTGATGCCGCCCAGGGTCACCACGTCGCCGGTATTCATGGCGTTTTCCACCTGGATGAAGATACCGGTGATGATGTCCTGCACCAGCTTCTGGGCGCCGAAACCGATGGCCAGACCGAGCACACCGGCACCGGCGATCAGCGGTCCGATGTTGATGCCGATTTCCGACAGCACGATCATCGCCGTCATGGTGACGATGGCGATGGCCAGGGCATTGCGGAACAGCGACAGCAGCGTCTGGGCCCGGGCCGAGGGCATGCCGCGGCCGGTGGTCGGATTCAGCTTGTGTTCGATCAGGCTGGCAAGGCCGATCCAGACCGCCGCGGCGACGATCAGGATGATGGCCACGTTGATCACCTGGCTGACCAGCACGCGACCCGCTTCGGAGGCGTACCAGGTGGCCATGTCGAACACGCCCCAGGCGTTGAGCAGGGCCATGGCGGCGACGATCAGGATCAGCACGTTGAAGGCGCGCAGCATCGTCGGGACATAGGAGTTGAGGCGTGCCTCGAGCAACGGCAGCTTCTTGCGCAGCTCACCGGACAGGGTGATGCGACGACCGATGGCCTGGGCCAGCAGGCGCGACACCAGCATGGCAGCCAGCACGATACCGAGGGTCTTGAGGGTCGCGATCAGCACGAACGGCAGGGCGTCCTCGGGGCGTGTCAGGGTCAGCACCAGTACCACGGTGAAGTAGGTAATCGCCAGCAGATGCCAGATGCGGCCGAGCAGGCGCAGCGCGACACGGGAGGCCGACAGGCTGGACCTGACGGCAGCATCGAACAGCCCATCGCGCAGGCGGCTGCGATTGATCAGCACCACGGTGATGGCGTACAGGTAGGCGCCGATCATGATCAGAGCGCCGATGCCCTCACCGACACGGTAAGACAGGTAGGTGTTGATCAACGGGACCACCACCATCAGGCCGTAGCCGGTAAGGCCAATCAGCCGGGCGATCCAGCGATTCCAGTAGGACGCGCTGGGAGCGGTGATGGGCAGCAGTCGCAGGCCCTCATAGCGTGAGGCGAACAGCATGCGCACGGCCGCCTTCAACAGCTCGATGACCAGGAAGGCATTGAGGAACAGCGACGCCCGGGTCGACAGGCTGCCCGTCTCACCGATGGCGAAGGTGGCGGCCAGGTTGCCGCCGACGTAGGCAAGACCCACCACGGCGGCGTCCACGATCACCGCCAGCACCACGCACAGCACCAGGCGGATGGTGGGGTTGAGGTTCTGACCGTTCTGCGAATATTGGCTCAACCGCGTGAACAGTGGCCTGACCAGACGCCTGATGATCACGAACAGCACAAAGGTCGCCAGAATCACCAGGCCGAGGTTGATCGCCGCCTGGGTGAACAGATCGAAGTTGAGTTCGCCTTCGGTCAGGGCGCCGTCGATCATGCCACCGAAGATGGCGGCGAGATTCTCGAACTGATTGCCGAACTCGCTGACCACGCGGCTGGTCATGTCCGCCAGTTGCTTGGGCAGGGTAGCCTCGGCGGCGCTGTCGACGGCCTGTTCACCGGCGGCCTGGGCCTGCTCGGGGGCGTTTTCCGCCATCTGTCGCAGTTGCTCGATCAGCTGGCTGCGGGCCTGTTCGTTTTCCAGCAGGTCGGCCAGGGTCGAGTAGGCCGGACCGTCACTGGAGGAACCGCCAGAGCCGCTGGCGTCACCGCCCTGCTGGGCGATGGCAGGTCCCGCGAGCAGCACGAGCGCGAGCATCAGCACGCTGAAGAGTCGAGAGCAGAGTCGTGATCGCATCACGCAAACCTTCTCCTTTGATGGGTGGGGCCCGTCGGGGCAGAGGGGCGTCCTTGGACGAATCTGTCGCAGGCTAACATGCCCGTTTGCCGCTTGTACGCAATCAAGGATGTACAAAAGTTGTACGGATTGCCAATTCTGTGCCATATTGATCGTGAACGCATCCCATGCGCTTCGTCCCTGCTAGGCAAGCACAACTTCGCCGCCCCCTCGGGCGGCGTTTTTTTTTAGATTTTCAGCACCTTCAGCATCTTTGATCTCCCGCCTTCCGAGGCTCGGCATTGTCTGTGCCTTGTCGCTTTACGGGCCATCTGCGATCAGCCCGTTTCGCCACGCCGAGGGCGAGGTCCAGCGGTATTGCCACCGGTCACGACATCGCCCTGGTATTTGCCTACCATGTCGGTTTTGGCCGAGGCGAGTCGTGATGGAGTGGTGGACGCTGGCAGCGGTAGCGCTGGGGGGCGCCGCAGGAGGCATGGGGCGCCTGTTCGTCAGTCGTCGGGCGGCGGCGGCCTGGGGAGTGCGCTTCCCCTGGGGGACCCTGGTCGTCAATCTGCTGGGGGCCTTTGTTATCGGCCTGCTGGCCAGTCGCCTGTCGGCGGGCTCGACGGCGGCAGTGATGCTGCTGAGCGGACTGATGGGCGGCTTCACCACGGTCTCTTCCTTTAGTCTGCAGACCCTGGACCTGCTGCGCGAAGGTCGTCATGCAGCGGCCGCGCTCAATGTGTCGGTGACGCTGCTGGCCGGCCTGGCCGCCGTGGTGGCGGGACTTGCCCTCGGGGGTGGCCTGTGAGGTGTCGGCAGAGGGGAGAAGCATGAGTCAGGCAACAAGCGTCTGGCGGCTCTATCTGGCGGTGGGCCTTGGCAGCGCCCTGGGATCGGTGTGTCGCCTTGTGACCGGCGTTGCGGTCTCGGGCCTGGTGGCCTCGTCCTTTCCCTGGGCGACCCTGCTGGTCAACGTGCTGGGATCCTGGTTGATTGCCCGCTTTGCGACCCATGCGGCCCTGAGCGCCAGTCCTCGGCTGGCGAGCCTTCATCCGCTTGTCGTCGCGGGCTTCTGTGGGGGCTTCACCACCTTTTCGCTGTTCAGCCTCGAAGCGGCCCGCCTGGCCACCGGCGGCAGCCCCTGGCTGGCGCTGGCCTATGTGGTGCTGAGCGTGCCGCTATGGCTGGCGGCGGCCTGGGCCGGTGACGTCAGCGCACGGCGGGCCCTGGTCAGAGGCTCGTCCGAGTAGCCCAGACGCTCGTCAGAGTCGTCAAGGCCTCGTCTCGGCAAGCCAGGCGCTCGTGTCAGACGCTCACGCCAGGCGCAATCCCGCTATTCCAGCCCCCGCGAGCCAGCGGACGGAGGGCCAGACCAGCGCGAGCCAGAACAGTGCGAGCCAGACCTAGGCGGGCCACCCTGGAGCGCAGACTCCGGGGTGGCCCGTTGGTCATTCTCGATCTTTTCTTGCCCGTCGCTGGGTGCCCGCCATGGCGGGCCCGTGCCGAGCACTCGATGCTCGGCACCTTCCGCCTCCGCCCTGCTTACTTGGCCTTGGCGTCCTTGCCGGCGGGCTTGGCGGTCTTCTTCGCCGCCTTTTCGGCGGCCTTTTCCACGCTCTTGCCGGGCGCCTGGAAGTGCTCCCGCACCAGGCCCAGCAGTCCTTGGGTCGAAGCGTCGAAGTCCTGGCTGCGCTCGTCGATCTTCTCGCTGATCTCGCCGGCGATGCGCTTGCCCAGCTGGACACCCCACTGATCGAAGGAGTTGATGTTCCAGATCACCCCCTGGACGAACACCTTGTGCTCGTAGAGCGCGATCAGCGCGCCCAGGTTGCGCGGTGTCAGTTCGTCGAGCAACAGCACGCTGGAGGGGCGGTTGCCGGGGCAGCTGTAGGGGTCCAGGTCGCCGCCCTTGCTGCTGCCTTCCATAAAGGCGTTGGCCTGGGCCAGCATGTTGGTGAGCAGGGCGAAGTGGTGATCCTCGACACCGGGCTCAGGCTTCAGCGAGGCGATGAAGTCGATGGGCACGTAGCGGGTGCCCTGGTGCAACAGCTGGAAGAAAGCGTGCTGGCCGTTGGAGCCGGTCTGCCCCCAGACGATGGGGCCGGTCTTGTAGTCCACCGGGCGACCGAAGATATCGACCGACTTGCCATTGGACTCCATGTCGAGCTGCTGCAGGAAGGCCGGCAGCTGATGCAGGGCCTGGTCGTAGGGCACGATGGCCTGGGTCTCGGCACCGACGAAGTTGATGTACCAGATACCGATCAGCGCCATCAGCACCGGCATGTTCTCGCCGAGCGGGGCGTTCTGGAAGTGCTGGTCCATCTCGTAGGCGCCTTCGAGCATCTCGATGAAGCCTTCATAGCCAATCGCCAGGGCGATGGGCAGGCCGATCGAGGACCACATCGAATAGCGACCGCCGACCCAGGCCCAGAATTCGAACACGTTCTCCTCGCGGATGCCGAACTCCATGGCGGCCTTGCGGTTGGTCGAGGCGGCGATGAAGTGAGCGCCGATGTCGGCGTCATCGCCGGCGTTCTCGACGAACCAGCGCCGTGCGGTGCGGGCGTTGAGCAGCGTCTCCTGGGTGGAAAACGTCTTGGTCGAGACGATGAACAGGGTGGTGGCCGGGTCGAGGCGGCTCAGCACCTTCTGGATATGCGCGCCGTCCACGTTGGAGACGAAGTGGAAGTTCAGGTCCGCCTGGCGGTACTTGAGCAGGGCGCGGCTGGCCATGTTGGGGCCGAGGTCGGAGCCGCCGATGCCGATGTTGACCACGTCGCGAATACGCTCGCCGCTGTAGCCCTTCCAGTTGCCACTGCGGACCTCTTCGGAGAAGCGCTTGATCTGCTCGCGGGTGGCGTGGATCTCCGGCATCACGTCCTTGCCATCGGCGATGACCGGGCTGTCACCCAGATTGCGCAGCGCCGTGTGCAGCACCGGCCGGTCCTCGGTGACGTTGATGATGTCGCCGGAGAACATCTGGGCGCGACGCTGGACCAGCGCCGAGTGTTCGGCCAGCTCGACCAGCTTCTCCAGCACCGCGTCGGAGATCTGGTGTTTGGAGTAGTCCAGAAAAAGCCCGCCCACGCGCAGGCTCATCTTGTCGAACCGCTTCGGATCCTTGGCAAAGTAGTCGCGAATCCGGTCGTCGGCGGTCTCGTCGCGAAGCTTCAACAGCGACTGCCAGGTCACGCTTCGGGTCAGCTGGAACACGGGAGAATCCTCGATATTGGTCAGTTGTTATCGCTGCGAGAGGAAATCCAGGCGTTGGCATCCGGGATCTGCATCTCGTAGTCCTGGCCGAGCCAGGGCGAGCTCATCATGAAGTCGGCGCTGGAGGGGTTGCAGGCCACCGGTACGTTCCACAGGGCGGCCAGGCGCAGCAGCGCCTTGACATCCGGGTCGTGGGGCTGGGGGGCGAAGGGGTCCCAGAAGAAGATCAGCAGGTCGAGGCGTTGCTCGGTGATGCGAGCACCGATCTGCTGGTCGCCTCCCAGCGGACCGCTCATCAGGCCTTCCACCTCCAGACCCAGGGTGCGGCTGAGCCGCGCGGCGGTGGTGCCGGTGCCGAGCAGCTGGTGAGCGATCAGGGTGTCCTTCCAGCGGGAGGCCCACTCCATCAGTTCTTGCTTCTTGCCGTCGTGGGCGACCAGGGCGATGCGCTTGCGAGCCGGCAGAATGCGGCTGACTTCCTTGGCGGGTTGGGGCATGGGGCCTCCGGGATAAAAGGCGTGGTGAATGGTGTCACCGGGATGAGGGATACCTTAGAGCGTTGAAGGTAATATTACTACGGACTGGCGATGCGACTAAGGTCTAGCGCGGGCCTTCATAGAGAAGGCGTGGGCAGTAAGTTGTCGAAATTTCGTGCTTATTAGAGTGTCCTTCATCAATGTTTTTGGAGAAATGTTGTAAGTTTAACAAAATAGTGCTTGAGTCCCGGCGCTGTCTGTACCACATTGGTGCCCACTGACGACGTCCTTGCGGGGGATTTGCATCTTTCGTGAATCCGCCTACCGTCGACTCACCAGCTTTCACGCAAGAACGCTTTCGCCGCTCAGGGGGATATTCGCTATGACGCTCAAGGTTGCCATCAACGGTTTCGGACGTATCGGTCGCAACGTGCTGCGCGCACTGTACGAGAACGGTTACCGGGACCGGATTGAGGTCGTTGCCATCAACGACCTCGGTGATCCTTCGCTCAACGCCCACCTGCTGCGCCATGACACCGCTCACGGTCACTTTCCCTTCAAGGTAGAACATGACGAGGAGAGTCTGAGCGTCGATGGCGACCGTATCGCTATTCTGTCCGAGCGTGACCCGGCCAGCCTGCCCTGGGCCAAGCTCGGCGTGGACATCGTGATGGAGTGCACGGGCCTGTTCACCACGCGCGCCGACGCCGGCAAGCACGTCGAGGCCGGTGCCGCCAAGGTGCTGGTCTCCGCGCCTAGCCCCGACGGCGACGCCACCATCGTGTTCGGCGTCAACGACGGCGTGCTCAAGGCCAGCGATACCATCGTCTCCAACGGTTCCTGCACCACCAACTGCCTGGCGCCGGTGGCCAAGGCGCTCAACGACGCCGTCGGTATCGAGAATGGCCTGATGACCACGGTCCATGCCTACACCAACGACCAGAACCTGTCCGACGTGTACCACAAGGACCCGTACCGCGCGCGTAGCGCCACCCACTCCATGATCCCGACCAAGACCGGCGCTGCCGCTGCCGTGGGCAAGGTGCTGCCGGAGCTCAACGGCAAGCTGGATGGCCTGGCCGTGCGCGTGCCGGTGATCAACGTCTCGCTGGTGGATCTGGTGTTCAACGCCTCGCGCGACACCACCAAGGAAGAGATCAACGAGATCGTGGCCAAGGCGGCGGAGAATTCTCCGGTGCTCAACGTCAACGCCCAGCCGCTGGTGTCCATCGACTTCAACCACGATCCGGCCTCCTCGACCTTCGACGCCAACCACACCCGCGTCAACGGTCGCCTGGTCAAGGTCATGGCCTGGTACGACAACGAGTGGGGCTTTTCCAACCGTATGCTGGATACCGCCCTGGCCATGCAGGCCGCCAAGTAAGCCAATAGCCCCCGCCCGCTGCCATCGGCGGGCCTGGTGTGGCACTCTGATGGTTGGGGCGATTCGCCGCCCCCATCATTGGTACAGACGCCGAAGCAGTCACTGCTTCGGCGTCTTTGCGCGCAAGGAATGCCATGCTGCCCGAATACTCCTGGCTCGCCTGGGGCCTGATCATCCTCTCCACCTACCTGACCGGCATCTCCAAGGGCGGCTTCGCCGGGGGCTTCGGTACCCTGTCGGTGCCGCTGATGGCGCTGGCGATCGATCCCATCGCCGCCGCTGGCCTGTTATTACCCTTGCTGCTGGTGATGGATGTTCTGGCGGTCAAGGCCTGGTGGGGGCACCAGGATATGGCTGAGGTGAAGCGATTGATCCCCGGCATGGCGATCGGCGTGGTGGTGGCTACCCTGGTGGCGGGCAGCCTCGACGAGGACCACGTCAGGCTGCTGCTGGGGGTGATCTCGCTGTTGTTTGTCGCCTACATGATCGTGAAGCCGGCGGCCTCCAGGCCGATTGCCTCTTTCTGGGCCTGGCCCGCGGGCATCGCCACCGGTATCACCAGCTTTGTTGCGCACGCCGGCGCCCCGCCGATGAACCTCTACCTGGTGCCCAGGCGCCTGCCCAAGACCACCTTCATCGCCACCACCACCCTGGTGTTCGCCGCGGTCAATACCATGAAGCTGCCGCCTTACCTGTGGCTTGGCGAGATCAACCTGACCAGTATCTGGGCGTCGCTGGCGCTGGTGCCGGTGGCCTGGTTCGGCATCAGGTCTGGCCTGTGGCTGCAGCACCGGGTCAACGAGCGGTTGTTCTACCGGCTGGTGATACTGGCCATGGCGGTGGTCGGGGTACAGTTGATCATCAAGGCGCTCGCCTAGGGCTCGCCTGAAAAGTGCCTGCGCTCGCCGACTTTTCGGACAGAGCCGAGCGACGGGCTGTAGCGGGCTCACGCCGACATGAAGTCGTTCCAGCGCCGCACCAGATAGTTGTGCTCGTCCATGACCGTGTTCCACACCGCGATACGGCTCATGCGCGTCATGTAGTCGCCGCCGTCGCGTACCTCACCCTTGTGGATCATGCCGCAGGGGCCTGACGGTCCGGCGAGTTCCTCCGCGGCGGGCTTGCCGGCGTACCAGTAGTCCCATTCCGCCGCAGACAGATGGGGCCGGGTCAATTCAGGGGTCGAGATGTAGTAGCCCTGTCGTGCCATGACGGCGCCGGGCCAGCCCGAGATCCACCAGTTGAGATACTCATAGGCGGCGTCCAGGCTGCGGCCTTCGATGCTGCGTGACAGCGACATGCCGCCGTACCAGGCGCGATAGCCTTCCCTCGGTGCCGCCATGCGCACCTTGAGCTGGCGCTGCTTGAGGTCGGTCATCGCCGGTGACCACAGGCTCTCGATGCCGACGCGACCGCGCAGCATGTCCGAAGAGGCCTGGTCCTGGTTGCTCCAGAAGGTGCGGAAGTGCTGAGCCCGCTTGAGCTCGATCAGGCAATCGATCAGGCAGTCGATCTCGGCGACGCTCAGGTTGCCCAGGTCCTCGAACTGCACCAGGCCAGCGGCCTTGGCGGCCAGGGCCGCGTCGATGGCGCCGATGGCGCTGTCGTTCTGCAGGCTGACCATGCCGCGCCAGCGCGGGTCCAAAAGCCAGCCCCAGCTTTCCTGCTCGCTGTCGAGGCCGTGGGGCAGCATGTCCAGGCGGTAGCCGAAGCTGTCCACGTTGTGGCTGACCGGCAGCATGGTGATGCGCTCGCTGGGACGGGCGCCGCAGCTGCCGTCGGCCTGGATATAGAGCCGGTCGACCGGATTACCACCGGCGCCGAGCGGCGCGTGGGGCGTCAGTCGGCCGGTCTTCGGCAGGTCGTTGATCGCATCCCAGTGGTGGATGCGCGAAAGCTCGATGGGCTGGATGGCCCCGGCCGGCCACACGAAATCGACGTTGTGAAACCACTGGTCGTAGATATCGAAGCTGTCCGGTGCCAGCACTCCCGCACGCTGTGCCGCCACCCCGTCCATGACGGTGAATTCCAGGCGCAGGCCCAGGTCCTCGCGAGCGCGCTGGCGAATGCTCTCCAGCAGTGTCACCGAGGTGCCCAGTACCCGCAGGGTGACCGGACTGCGCTGGACAAAGGGGGCGCTGGGCTTGGCGGTGTCAGGCATGCAGGATCCTTGGGCTGGGATGGTCGCTGACCTTGTCCATGAAGGTCGCAAGCGATTGTGTCACGCGCTCGGCGTCGATGTCCCGAGTGATGAAGATCAGCTCCGAGCGGCGGTCGTCCGAAGGCCAGGCCTCCACGTGCTCCGGTGGGTGGATGGTGTGCTGGACGCCGTGGAGTACCACCGGTCGATCGTCGCCCTGGACGTGGAGCACGCCCTTGACCCTGAGGATATCGCTGCCATGGCGGTTGAGCAGCATCGACAGCCAGATGCCGAGGCAGGTCCAGTCGACCTCGCCCTCGAGGCCGAGGCGGAAGGAGCGAATGTCGCCGAGATGGTCCGGATCATGCTGAGGCGGCTTGCGCCAGGGGCCGAGCCAGGACTTCACCTGGCCGGGGGTGAAACGCTGCAGGTGCGGTCCGCTGGCGAACAGTTCATCACTGGGCTGACGTAGCGCCTCGGCGCCCAGCCGCTGGGCTGCCGGGTTGATCGTATCCAGCATGGCCTCGAGCCCTGCCAGGGTGTCTTCCTCGACCAGGTCGGCCTTGCTGATCACCAGCTTGTCGGCCACCGCCACCTGGGCCTCCCAGACGGGGTGCTGGGCGCGACTGTCGACGGCGTTGAGCGCGTCGACCAGGGTCAGGTTGGTGCCGGGGCGCAGGTGGTGGCGCAGTACCGGGTCGGCGGTGATGGTCGAGGCGATCGGGCCCGGATCGGCGAGTCCGGTGGTTTCCAGCACGATCCGCTTGAACGCCGGGATCTCGCCGTCCTGGCGTCGGGACAGCAGGCGTCTGAGCGCCTCTGACAGTTCGCCGCGGATGGTGCAGCAGACGCAGCCGCTGGACAGCAGCACCGCATCCTCGGCGATCTCGCCGAGCAGGCGGTCGTCGAGACCGACGTCGCCGAACTCGTTGATCAGTACCGCACTGTCGCCGAAGGCTTCGCTGGCCAGCACCGACTTGAGCAGGGTGGTCTTGCCGGCGCCCAGAAAGCCCGAGATCACGTGCACCGGCACCAGGGGTGTCGTCTCGTTCATGGTGGTGTCCTCGTCGTGGCGGTCTGGCGTCATTGCAGCGAGGCCAGGAAGGCGGGATCGAGCGGGTCGAGTTCATGACCGCCCATGCGTTCTGCCTGCAGCCATACGCCGCCCAGATCCTGCACGATCTCGCGCTTGCCGGTGGCGGTGGCGAGCACGAAGCTCGCCGCCTGGAAGTCCTCGATGGTGATCCGGCGGGGGCTCAGCACGCGATTGATCAGGGTGACCCGGTAGGCGCGGGCGCGCCTGCGCGCGAAGTGGGCCTGCTCGGGGTCCTCGATGTTGGTGCTCCAGTGGCTTTCGCCGCCGAGTGCACCGCACAGTCCGCACATGCCAACCTCCGATGGCGCCGTCGGCGCCGAATGAATGTGATTTATGCCGTCAGCGCCGAGCTGGCGCCAAGGGCCACCCGCAGCAGCGCTTCGTCCTCGCCGCAGGGGCCGCTCAGCTGCAGGCTGGTGTGCTGGCGGTCGTCGTCGCGCCCGCTGGGCAGCGCCACCGCCGGCGAGTCGAGCAGGCTCGCCACCATGCTCAGGCGCAGCGTCGCCAGATTGACCTCGGCGAAGTGCTCGGGGTCGGCTTCCAGCGGCGCGAGCAAGGGCGCCACATGCGCCACCGTGGGCGTCAGCAGGGTCGCGCCCGCGAGCTCATCGCGCAGCCGCGTCTTGAGCGCCTGACGCAGGCGGTACAGGCTGACCACGCTGTCCGGGGGCATCTGGCGGGCGGCCTCCAGGCGCTTGCGTACCCTGGGGTCCATGGCCTCGGCATCGGGGCCTTCCAGCAGGGCGCGGTACTCGGTGTAGGCCTCCGCCGCGCCCAGCCAGCCGTGGCGGGTGATGGCCTCCAGGGTGTCGGCGACGCTCGCCACACGGCGGCGGACGATGTGGAAGCCGGCATCCTCGAGACGGCTGGCGCAGGCCTCCAGATTGTCGCCCACGGCGCGGGATACCCTCGGGTCGTCGAGGCAGCCTGCATCGAGCACGATCACCGACTGTTCGGGCACGGCGGCGGCACGAACCAGCGGCGCGCTGCCGCGCATCGTGTCGTCGATGGCCAGGCAGTCCTCGAGGGTGCTGGCGATGACGCCGATGGTGTCCAGGCTGTCGGCCAGCGGTGTCACTCCCAGGCGCGAGTGGCGGGCCTGGGAAGGACGATAGGACACCAGCCCATTGAAGGCCGCGGGGACGCGCAGCGAGCCGGCGGTGTCGGTGCCGATGGCGGCCGGCACGATGCCTTGGGCGACCGCCACCGCGGAGCCGGAGCTGGACCCGCCGGGAGCCCTGGGCGCGTTCTCGTTTCTGCTTTTGTGCTCGCTCGAGGTGGGGGGAGGGGTATGGTGCGGCGTACCGTAGTGGGGGTTGAGGCCAAGCCCCGAGTAGGCGATCTCGGTGAGGTTGGTCTTGCCGATGCAGACCATGCCCGCACCGGCTGCGTGGCGTACCGCCTCGGCGTCGCGTTCAGCCGGCGTCTTGCCCAGCACCTTGCCGCCGGCGGTGGTGGCAGTACCGGCGATGTCGAACAGATCCTTCCAGGCCAGCGGCACGCCGTCCAGCGGCCCGCGCAGGGTGCCCGAGCGCTGACGCTCGGCACAGGCTTCGGCCTCGACCAGGGCGCGTTGTTCAGTCAGCGAGATAAAGACGGCGTCACTGTCGGTGGCCCGGGTCAGGCATTGGCGGGTCAACGCGACCGGATCGAGTTCGCCGTGTCGGATGGCCTCGCCGATGGCCAGGGCGGTGAAGGGTTGTGCAGGCATGCACGTCTCCTGTAGCGGGTGGTGGGCGCCGCCGCGGGCGGCGCCAGACGACGACTCAGCGATCCTCGCGCTTGAGCGCGGAGTCGGGGATGTCACCGGTTTTCAGGCGTTCGAAGCGTCCCTTTTCGGTGTAGACCCAGTTGCGGCCCACCGAGGTGGCGAGGAATCGGTCGTCGTAGCCGGAGGTGATCTCCTCCTGAGGATAGCGCCGCAGCACCCAGGCTTTCATCAGTACGATATAGACCACCAGGGCCGAGCCGAAGCCTACCGCGTAGGCGTACTCGAGGAAGATCAGCGCCAGGCCGCCGCCGATGATCCAGGCGATGAGGCCGGCGGGGTTGAAGCCGCCGCTGAAGCGGAACTGGCCGTTGGGATCGTACAGCGCCGGAACGTTGAGGCGACGCCGACGCAGCAGGTAGTAGTCGGCCACCATGATGCCGCCCACCGCCGACAGCACGGCGCCGTAGTAGCTGAGGAAGGTGAACAGGTTGTTGAGGATCAGCCAGGGCATCGAGGCGGTGCCGATGATGCCGGCGATGACCAGGGCGACCGGGTAGCTGACCCTTGGCGCGCCGGCGTTGACGAAGGTCAGCGCCGCCGGGATCAGGTTGGCCGCGTTGTTGGTCGACCACTGGGCCAGGATCACCATCGCCAGCAGTGCGATCAGGGTGAGACCACCGCCCTGTCCCTGGATGACGGTGACCGGATTCCAGTCACCGGCGGCGATGAATGACACGCCGCCGATCAGCGCGATCCAGGCCTGGGTGGCCGGCAGCGCCAGAAACTGGGCGACGAAGACGTTCTTGTTGCGCTGAAAGAAACTGCGCTCGCCACCTTTTGTCTTGAGGAAGCGGGTCAGGTTGGGGATATCCACCGCCAGCGCCGACCAGAACGCCATGTTGGCGAAGAACAGGCCGAGCGCGGCCACGTTCTGGTCGCCGACGAAGGTCCAGATATTGATGCCCTGGGTCTCGGCAAGCACGTCGAGGGTGAAGTACATCCACACCGAGATGGCCACGATGCAAGGGGCGGCGATCGACGCCAGCAGCTCCACCGCGCGGATGCCCAGGGCGGTGTTGACGATCTGGACCACGGCAAACAGCACATACCACAGGATCCAGTTGTCCAGGCCCCACAGGTACTCGACGATGCCGTTCAGGGCCAGCGCCCCCAGGTAGGTCTGCACGCCGAACCAGATGGCGGCCACCACCCCGCGGGATACCGCCGGCAGATGGGTGCCCTTGAGCCCGAAGGGCGCGCGCAGGTAGACCGCGAACGACAGTCCATGTTCGGTACCGATGTCGGCGGTAAGGCTCATCACCACGCCGAGTACCAGATTGGCCAGAAAGATGATGGCGACGACCTGAATCAGCGGAAGGCCAGCGACCCCGCCGGCACCCAGTTGGAAGGTGGCGATGATCACCGCCATGCCGATCCATAGCCAGATGAAGCCAAAAAAGCCGATGGTGCGTTGATTCAGCCAGACCGGCAGGATCGCCGCTTCCAGCAGGTGGTCGCCGCTGTTGCGGGCTGCCGCCGAAGTGGCGGGGGTGGGGGCGTCTTGTGGTGTGGCCACGGGAGCGCTCCTTGAATGTCGTTGGTTGTTGTTGGAGGCGATAGCGACGTCGGACGAAGAGATATCTCCGTTTCGCATAAATGCAGTATGGATACAAAAATCATTTTTTGGCAAGGGCCGTCCTGCGCCTTAAGCCGCATAGGGGCCGAGGACAATCTGTAATAGGCTGTTTTCCGGTAAAAAGGCTTTTTTGTGTTCGTGCAGACGGGCATGGATCTTGTGAAGTTGGCAACAAACGTCATTTCCGAGTGGCTCGAAAGGGTCCTGAAGAGGTGTCAAGATGGGCGCTTGTTGCCCGGCTGCCGGGCCTTGGATCGTGGCTGCCGGACATCGGTGGCGTGTAAGCGAGAGGTCAGGTGATTGGACGTCAGGGAGGAACGGGTGCTGAGTACGCCAGCTAGGTCGAGGCAGGAGGGCAGTCGCGCCCCCCGCTACGCGCTGATCCAGGATTCACTGCGAGAAGCCATCGAGTCGGGGCGGGTGCCGCCCAATCAGGTGTTGCTGGAAGGGCCTATCGCACGGCTGTTCGGCACCAGTCGTGGGCCGGTGCGCAAGGCGCTGGAGCTTTTGCACCAGCAGGGCCTGATCAGCCGCTTTGAAGGGCGCGGCTTTCTGGCGACACCTGACCCCGAGGCGGTGGAGCCGGCGCGGGAGGCGCTGACCCCTGAGCGTCTTGGTCTCGGCATCGATGAGTCACCGGTGGTGGATACCCGTCCGGCGGCCGAGCGTATCCACGCCGAGGTCGAGGAGGCGGTGGCCACCTGTCTGGCGTTTGGTCATTTCCGCATCGTCGAGACCAGCCTCAGCGACTACTACGGCGTCAGCCGCACCGTGGCGCGAGAGGTGCTGGGACGGCTGCGCAGCCAACGGCTGATCGAGAAGGATCGCCACTCCCATTGGCTGGCGGGGCCGCTGACCGCCCAGGCGGTGGCCGAGGACTACGAGATTCGAGTGCTGCTGGAGCCGGCGGCGCTCAAGGCCTCCGGCCCGCTGATCGAACGTGAGGAGCTCGAGCTGATGCGCGACCGGGTGCAGCGACTGATCGACCACCCCGAGCAGCAGTCTGCCGCGACCATCGCTCGATTGGAACGTGACCTGCACCAGAGTTGCCTGCGCCACTACCGCAATCGCAAGGCCGGCGAGATGATCGCCCAGAGCCAGTTGCCGGTCATCGTCAATCGCATGTTCTTCCAGACGCTGGGGGTTCCTCGGGACGAGCCCCTGTTGATGGAGCACAAGCTGGTGATCGATCACCTGCTGTTTGGCGCCTTCGACGCCGCCGCCTCGAGTCTGCAGTCCCACCTCCAGGCGGCGGCCGAGCGCACCCGTCGTCGGCTCAAGGTGCTGTCGGTGTTCCCCGAACCCGACCTTCCCCCCTACCTCCAGCGTATCGTCTGACGCAAGCGCGGGGCGCAAGGCGAGCGTCGGCGCCGCTTTGCACCCAGCCCACCTGTATTTCCCGCACCCGTTTTCTCCTTTCCCTTTCCTCCTGTGGTCTTTCGCCATTTCTTGCGCTCGGCCTGCCTAGGCCGGCGTGCTGTCCTGTCGCCCCCCCCCCTGGTCTAGAGATAGAAAATGTCAGTTGGATACCGCGTCCATAAAAAATGACGTTTTATTCGATCGGCATTTTTCGGGCTCGCCTGTTCTTACCCATTGGTCGAAGAAGATTTGCACTTTTGGCTGTTGCTGAAAGCCCGAATGGTCGGGCTTGTATCGCCAGTCTTGCCTATTAATGGGCCTGGGGCACAGGTTTTGGCTATTGGCGAGCGTCGCGACGTGCTGCTCTACGCCTGAAATCTCTGTCTTGACAAAAATGACCTTTGTATCCAGTCTTCAATTGATGGCGGTCGACACAACCGCTGCCGCCGCGGGACCGATGGCTCGTCGGTAGTCCAGCAAGCGCACGACCGACACCAGGGCCAGCGGCGCCACCGCAAGCCCCAACAAGACCAAGCAACAAGACGAGGTGTTCAAGATGGCGAAGAAAGAGATTCTCTGTGCATTTGGTGTCGACGTGGACGCCGTGGCCGGCTGGCTCGGTTCCTACGGCGGCGAGGACTCCCCCGACGATATCTCCCGCGGCCTGTTCGCCGGGGAGGTCGGTGCACCGCGCCTGCTCAAGCTGTTCGAGCGCTACAACCTGAAGACCACCTGGTTCATTCCTGGCCACAGCATCGAGACCTTTCCCGAGCAGATGAAGGCGGTGGTCGACGCCGGTCACGAGGTCGGGGTCCACGGCTACAGCCACGAGAACCCCATCGCCATGACCCGCGAGCAGGAACGCGACGTGCTCGACTACAACATCGAGCTGGTGACCCAGCTGTCGGGCAAGCGGCCGACCGGCTATGTGGCGCCCTGGTGGGAATTCAGCCCGGTGACCAACGAGCTGCTGCTCGAGCGTGGCATCAAGTACGACCACAGCCTGATGCACAACGACTTCCACCCCTACTACGTGCGCGTCGGTGACTCCTGGACCAAGATCGACTACTCCAAGCCGGCCAAGGAGTGGATGAAGCCGCTGGTACGCGGCGAAGAGACCGACCTGATCGAGATCCCGGCCAACTGGTACCTCGACGACCTGCCGCCGATGATGTTCATCAAGAAGTCCCCCAACAGTCATGGCTTCGTCAGTCCGCGCCAGCTGGGCGAGATGTGGCAGGACCAGTTCGACTGGGTCTACCGCGAGAACGACTACGCGGTGTTCACCATGACCATCCACCCCGACGTCTCCGGCCGTCCTCAGGTGCTGATGATGCTCGAGCGACTGATCGAGCATATGCAGAGCCACGAAGGCGTGCGTTTCTGCACCTTCGACGAGATCGCCGACGATTTCGCCAGCCGCCATCCACGCGGCTGAACGCGCCATCGCGCCTCCCCTGACAACCACACCACAACGATAACGAAAGAGGGTGACGTCAATGACCGAGCCAACCCAAACCGCGCCCTCCGGGGCCCGTCCCGACGCGGACGAGCCCTGGAACGCTGTCATCACCAAGAAACAGATCGGCTATGCTTCGCTGGTCTGCTTTATCGCCTGGGTGGCGTCGGTCTACGACTACACCCTGTTCGGCACCCTGCTACCGGTCATCGCCGAGGACTTCGGCTGGACGACCGCCAAGGCCACCGCCATCAACACCTGGGCCACCATCGGGGTGTTCCTGGTATCGCTGGTGGTCGGCACCATGCTCGATCGCTTTGGCCGCAAGAAGACGCTGATCCTGCTGGTGATCGGCGGTGCCGTCAGTTCCGGCCTGTCCGGTATCGCCATCGGCGCTGCCTCGATGGTGATCATTCGCGCTTTTTCTGGCTTTGCGGTCTCCGAAGAGGTGGTCAACGCCGTCTATCTCAACGAGATCTACAAGAAGGCCAAGGGTCGCGGTTTCATGTACAGCCTGGTGCAGAGTGGCTGGCCGGTCGGTGCCCTGCTGGCCGCCGGCATGACCTCGCTGCTGCTGCCGATCGTCGGCTGGCGCGGCAGCTTCTTCGTCGCCGCCTGCGCCTCGATCATCGTTATCGTGATGGCGGTCAAGCTGCCCGAGTCGCCGGTGTTCGCCGCGATCAAAGAAGTCGAGCGGCGGCGCAAGGCGGGTGACGCCGAGGGCGCCGCCCAGCTTGCCGCCGAGCACGACGTCGAGGTCAATACCGGCAGCAACCTGGGCCTCAAGGGCGTGTTTGCGCCGGAACTGCGTCGTCACACCATCTCGCTGTCGCTGGTCTGGCTGTTCAGCTGGATGGCGATCCAGGTGTTCGCGGTACTGGGCACCACGGTGCTGGTGGAGGCCAAGGGCGTCAGCTTCGAAAGCTCGCTGTACGTGCTGATCTTGGCTAATGCCGTGGGCTTTGTCGGTTACCTCAGCCACGGCTGGGTGGGCGACCGCATCGGTCGGCGCAACACCGTGCTGATGGGCTTTCTGCTCGGTGGCGTCGCCAGCATCCTGATGCTGCTGGGTCCGGCCAGCGACGGTTTCGTCTACCTGATGTACGCCGTCACCCTGTTCTTCCTGCTCGGTCCGTTCGCCGCCATCCTGTTCTACATGGGTGAATCCTTCCCGCCCCATGTGCGTGGCACCGGGGCCAACGTGGCCCATGTCATGGCGCCGGTGGGGGCCATCGTCGGCTCCGGTCTGGTGTCGGTGCTGCTTACTGCAGGCGTCAGCATGACCTGGTCGGCGATCCTGGCGGGCTCGCTGCCGCTGGTGCTCAGTGGACTTTTGATGTTCGGCACCCGTCATGTGGACCATCGTGAACACGACACCCTCGAGGAGGCGGTGGCATGAGCGCTCTGACACGCGACGATGGTCTGGCCGGCAAGGTCGCCATCATCTCCGGTGCCGCCAGTGGCATCGGCCAGGCGCTGGCGGTCAGCTACGCCAGGGCAGGCGCCAAGGTGGTCGCCGGCTACTACCCCGGTGACCCCCATGACGTCGAGGCGACCGTCTCGGCGGTTGCCGAGGCCGGCGGCGAGTGTGTGGCGGTGGCGCTGGACGTGCGCGATGGCGCCCAGTGCGACGCCTTGGCCCAGGCCGCCATCGACCGCTTCGGCAGGCTCGATATCGCGGTGGCCGGCGCCGGCATTCTGCGTCAGGCAGCGCTCGAGGATCTGACCGACGACGCCTGGAACGACATGCTGTCGGTGGACCTGACCGGCGTGATGCGGATATTTCGCAGCGCGGCGCGGGTGATGACGGGGCCTGGCGCCATGGTCGCGGTGTCGTCCATCGCTGGCGGCGTCTATGGCTGGGACGATCACGCCCACTACGCTACCGCCAAGAGCGGGCTGATGGGCCTGGTCCGGTCGTTGGCGGTGGAGCTTGCCCCCCGGGGCATCCGCGTCAATACCTTGATTCCCGGGCTGATCGAGACCCCGCAGTCGCTGGACCCGGTCAACTCCCTGGGCCCGGATGGCCTTGCCGCCGCGGGCAAGGTGATCCCCGCCGGCCGGGTCGGCCACGCCGATGAGGTCGCCCGTACGGTGCGCTTTCTGACCAGTGACGACGCCTCCTACGTGACCGGCCAGCAACTGATCGTGGACGGCGGCTTGACCGTGCGTTGGCCGAGCTGAGGCCAGCCGTCAAGGCGCCGGCCAAGGCGCATCCAAGCCAGCGACGCGAGGCGAGGGCGGCGGCCCTCGCCTCGTGCCCCCAGCGAGTGGAGAGAAACCCATGTCACAGAAACTTCAGGGCAAGGTTGCCCTGGTGGTGGGCGGCGCCAGCGGAATCGGCCGTGCCATCGCCAACCTGTTCCACGCCGAAGGTGCCACCGTTGCGGTGGCGGATCTCAACGCCGATGCCTGTGATCAGGTGGCCCGCGCGCTGCGTGCCCGGGTCAGCACCCACCGGGTCGACGTTTCCGACGAGGCCTCGGTGAAGGCCATGGTCGACGAGGTGATCAGCACCCACCAGGTGATCGACGTGCTGGTCAACAGCGCCGGGATCCTCGACGAGACGCCGTTTCTCGAGATGACCAGCGAGACCTTCGACCGCATGATCGGCATCAACCTGCGCGGGGTCTTCCTGGTCAGCCGCGAGGTGGCGCCACATATGGTCGAGCGCAAGGCCGGGCGGATCATCAATGTTGCCTCGCAGCTGGCGCTCAAGGGCGGCATGGGGCTATCCCACTACTGCGCCGCCAAGGCCGGGGTGCTGGGCCTGACCAAGTCCATGGCGCGGGAGCTGGCGCAGTTCAACGTACTGACCAATGCCATCGCGCCTGGCCCCATCCTGACCCCGATGCTCGAGGGGCTGAGCCCGGAATGGATCGCCGATAAGGAGGCCGAACTGCCGCTGGGACGCTTCGGCAGGGCCGAGGAAGTGGCGCCTTCGGCGCTGATGCTGGCGGCGTCTCCGGATGGCGACCTGTACCTGGGCCAGACCCTTGGGCCCAATAGCGGCGACGTGATGTAGCGGCCAGACAGGAGTCCGTGAATGCTCACCCTGCTGCTGGTCAAGTGGCTGTCCACCGCCCTGGTGGTGATCGGCGTCTCAGTGGCGGTGGTGCGCCTGGGGCCACGCCTGGGTGGAGTGCTGGCCGGCACTCCTATCGTGCTGGGGCCCGGCTACTTCTTTATGCTGGGCGAGCAGCCCGGGACCTTCGTTGCCGAGGCGGCGCTGGGCTCGCTGCACGCCATGTTCGCGACCCTGGCGTTCTGTCTGGCGTATGTGTGGCTGGCGGGGCGACAGGGCGCGCTGGCGGCTGTCGCCCTGGCCGCCGTGTTATGGCTGCCGGTGGCGGCGCTGGCTGCCGTGCTGCCAGGCGGCACGGGTCTCGCGCTTGCGCTGTTCATCGCTTGCCTGGCCCTGGCGATGCGGCTGATGCGCTCGCTGGGATTGTCGCGGGCGGCGGTGTCGGCGCCGCTAGTCTGGGCCGACCTGCTGATACGCGGCACCCTGGCCGGGGGCATCGTGTGTCTGGCGACCGTGGTGCTGGCGGATATCGCCCCGGCGCTGTCCGGCGTCGCCCTGAGCTTTCCTATCGGCATGCTGACCATCGCCCTGACCCTGCACCAGCGCTACGGCGCCGAGGTCGCCCGGGCCACCCTGGCCGACACCCAGCTTGGCATGCTCAGCCTGGTGGCCTTCAGCGCCGTTCTTGCGGCAACCGCCGCGCACCTTTCCCCCGTGCTGTCCTTTGGCCTCGCCCTGGCCGCCTCGCTGGGCACCAGTAGCGCCCTGTGGGCGTGGCAGAGGCGCCTGCACAGCCCGCGTCACGCGTGAGGTCACCTTTTGCCGATCGTCCACGTAGCCAAGAGCACCTTGTGGTAGAAAACGCGGAAAAAGCCCGTCGATAAAGCGGTTTTTTTTGCGTGCTCGCAGGGAGCATTTGAAAGCGCCAGTGTTGGAATTGACTGCGGCCAGATGGGGGCAGGCGCCTTTCAAGACACCCGGTTCACACCGGTCGCCGAGCTGCCGATCACACTAGCTTGACCCGGCTGACTACTGCGACGAGATATCTTACGTAGTTGCGGGCATCGCGATGCCGACCCACTGCCTACCGTTCAACACTTCTATGCTCTTGCTGGGCCGAAGACGCCAATATTGATCGGCCGGATGCGAATCAAACAGACGTCCAGACAAGGAGCAGGCGATGAAGCTGGCATTGATCGGAGCGGGCAGGATCGGCAGGGTGCATGCGTTGTCCATTGCCGCCCATCCGGAGGTGACCTTGGCGGCGGTAGTGGATGCCTATCTCGAGGGTGCCGAGGCGCTTGCCCGAGACTTTGACTCCCGGGTCAGGAGCATCGACGAGGTATTCGAGGATTCCGAGATCGACGCCGTGTTGATCGCCTCCAGCACCGCGACCCATATCGACTATCTGGAGCGCGCCGCAGCGGCCGGCAAGGCCATCCTGTGCGAGAAACCCATAGCGCTCGATCTGGCGGCCTCCCGCGCGAGCGCCGCCAGGGTGGCGGGAAGCCACTGCGCCTTGGCGTTCAATCGTCGCCATGACCCGCAGTTCTCGGCACTCAAGGATCAGCTGGTGCAGGGTCGCATCGGCAAGCTGGAGACGCTGGCGATCACCAGTCGCGATCCCGAGCCGCCGCCGCTTGCCTACGTCAAGGGTTCCGGTGGGCTGTTTCGCGACATGATGATCCACGACTTCGACATGGCCCGCTGGTTGCTTGATGAGCCCATCGAGAGCGTACACGCCTGCGGAAGCTGCCTGGTCGATCCCGCCATTGGCGACGCCGGCGACGTGGATACCGCCATGGCGATACTGAAAACGACCTCCGGTCGCATCTGCACCATCAGCAATTCCCGGCGTGCGGTGTACGGCTATGACCAGCGCATCGAGGCCTTTGGCAGTGATGGCATGCTGCAGGCCCAGAACGAGAGCGACACCCGGCTCAAGTTCGTCGGCAGGCAGGGCCAGCTGGAGGAGGCCCCACGCTGGTTTTTCCTCGAACGCTATGCCGAGGCCTTTCGGCGTGAGCTCGACGACTTCTACCAGAGCTGGCGGGAAGGCCGTGCGCCTCGCGCCGGCATCGCCGACGGCGTAGAGGCATTGAGGCTGGCCGAGGCAGCGAATATCTCGTTCAGGGAAGGTCGAACGGTGCGGCTCGAAGAGGTCTAGAGGTGGATCGAAAATGGCTGTTAATTGTTCGTCGAAGTCAGGTGGAAGAGGCAAATCCAAGATGGACATAAAAAAGCCCCACGGCAGCGTGGGGCAAAGAGAGAGACGCTCCTTGGTGCCCTGAAAACCTGAGACCCTTACCCAGGCTGCTTGAAGCAGCGCACTTTCACTGGCGACACGACGCGCCGGTCCTGGCGCGCAGACGCAAGAGGACCGACAACACCTGAGCGGGCGCCGTGGCACGAATCGCGCCAGTCGAATATGCTGTTGGCCGGCCATTTCCGCCAGACCTTGAAGCCTGGCGGGAGCATAAGCAAAACGAGGCACTGGCCACGCCCGCTGTCGACTGGAGACCCCCTCAATGCGTCATCTTCGAAGCCGTGGCCTCAAGGCCCTGACGGCTGTGCTCGCCGGTAGCATGGTGCTGACCGTCGCAAGCGCCCACGCCCAGACCCGCCTGACCTACAAGTCCGCCTCCGCCGGCACCGCCTACTACCAGATGGGAGTGGAGCTGTCCGAGGCGATCAAGGCCGGCACCGAGGGTGACATGACCCTGACCCTGGAAGAGAGCCAGGGCTCGGTGCAGAACGTCATGGAGGTGATGGCGCGTCCCGGCAACTACGTCTTCACCTCGCCGCCCGGCCTGGTGACCCGCGCCCGCGAGGGTACCGGCCCCTTCGAGAGTCGCAACCATCCGCGCTTGCAGGACATTCGTGCACTCTTCCCGATTCCCTCGCTGACCATGCACTTCGTGGTGGCGGGCGAGCAGGACACCCTCGGCATCAATGAACTGGCCGGCAAGCACCTGCTGATCGGCCAGGGCTCCTTCGGTGCCCGCGAGGCCGCACGCTATCTCGAGCTGTTCGACCTCACCGACCAGGTCGAGGTCGACGACGCCGACGTGGGCAGCGCTCCCGACGCGCTCAAGAACGGCCAGATCGACGCCTTCGCCACCGCCAGTTCCTTCCCTGCACCCAACGTGATCGAGACCGCCGCGAGCCATGATGTCGGCCTGGTGTCGTTCACGGAAGCACAGGTCGAGGCCACCGGCGCCGCCCCCCAGACCATCCCCGCCGGCACCTACGCGGGCATCGACGAGGACGTGCTGACCACCTCGCTGCCGGTGGTGGCCTACACCACCAGCGCGATGGACGAGGACACCGCCTACACCCTGACCAGGACCTTCTGGGAGCGCCGCGAGGCCATGGCCGAGACCTCGCCCTGGTGGCAAGCGATCTCGCCGCAGATGCTGACCAACCTCGAGGGGCCGTTGCACCCCGGCGCCCTGCGCTACTACGACGAGGTCGACGTGCAGGTGCCCGAGGCCCTGCGCTGAGACGATCCTGCCCAGGACTCGACCCGGCGGGCCCCTGCGGGCCCGCTCCGTTTCATCGATGATGTGCTGATTTCATGAACTCAAGCGACGCTTCTTCGTCGGCCGTACCGGCCGACGCGCGTGACCCTGTTCGTTCGCCGTGGCCGGGTGGCCCGTTTTGGATCGCGCTCGGTGCCCTGTCGGTGGTGTTTCACCTGGGGTTGATCTTCCACGGCCTGACGCCAGCGCTGATCAGTCGGCCACTGCATATGGCGCTGGTGTTGCCCTGGGTGCTGGTGTTTGCCGCCCGCACGCCGTGGCAGCGCATCAGCGGCCTGGGGCTGACCGCCCTCGGTATCGCCGCCTGCGGCTATATCGCCTTGAACGAGGACGCCCTGAGCGGCCAGTACGGCTTTATCGACACCCCCCTGCAGATGGCGGTGGGTCTACTGCTGATTGTGGTGGCGCTGGAGGCCGCCCGGCGTGCCATCGGCTGGCCGCTGCCGCTGGTGACCGCGATCGCGCTGGGCTATGCGGCCCTGGGCCAGTACGTGCCCGGCGAGTTTGGTCATCCTGGCCTGCCCATGGCCAGCCTGGTCGGTTCACTGACCATCGCCGAGGGCGGGCTGTGGGGCAAGCTGACCGGGGTCAGCGTCTCGGTGGTGGCGATCTTCGTGATCTTCGGTGCGGTGCTCAACGCGGGCGAGGCGGGGCGTGGCTTCATGAACCTGGCCGGCGCCGCGGCGGGCCGCCTGACCGGTGGTGGCGCCAAGGTGTCGGTGATCTCCAGCGCACTGATGGGCTCGATCTCGGGCTCGGCGTCGGCCAATGTGGCCTCCACCGGAGCCATCACCATCCCGTCCATGGCGCGGCTCGGCTATCCACGTTCGCTGGCGGCGGCGGTGGAAGCGGTGGCCTCGTCCGGGGGCCAGATCATGCCGCCGTTGATGGGCGCAGGGGCCTTCGTCATGGTCGAGCTGACCGGCACCCCCTACACCGAGATCATGGCCGCGGCGCTACTGCCGGCCTTTCTCTACTTCGCCACGGTGTGGCTCGGCATCAACGCCTTCGCCACCCGTTTCGATCTCAAGCCGGTGGCCGCCGAGGACCGCCCGGCACCGCGTGAGGTGATCACCACCGCACTGTTCTTCGCGGTGCCCTTTGCAATCCTGCTCGAGCGCATCTTCCACGCCGGCAATACCCCCCAGTACGCCGCCAGTGTGGCGATCTTCGCAGGCCTTGCGCTGTTGGCCATGAACGCCGAGCTGAAGGTGTCGGGGGCGGAGTTCCGCGCCCGCCTGGCCCAGGCAGCGCTGACCGCCGGGCGCCAGATCGCGGTCATCGGCGCGATCATCCTGTGCGCCTCCCTGGTCATCGGGGTGCTGTCGCTGACCGGGCTCGGGGTCAAGGTCACCTCGGCGATCCTGTCGCTGTCCGGTGGGCAGCTGTGGCCGGCGCTGCTGCTCACCGCCCTGGCTTGCCTGGTGCTGGGCATGGAGGTACCGACTACCGCCGCCTACGTCATCTGCGTCTCGGTGGCGGGGCCGGCGCTGACCGAGCTGGGTCTGCCGCTGCTGACCGCCCACCTGTTCGTGTTCTGGTTCGCGCTGCTGTCCACCATCACCCCGCCTGTGTGCGGTGCGGTGTTCATCGCCGCCGGCATGGCCGACGAGAACTGGCTGAAGGTGGCGGGCAAGGCCATGGCGCTGGGGGTCGGGCTCTACGTCATTCCGCTGGCGATGGTCGCGCACCCGGCGCTGCTCGACCTTGGCTCCGGCGTCTTCGCTGCCCTGGCCACCACCCTGGGCGTGCTGATCGGCCTCGGCCTTGTCTCCTACGGACTGATCGGGCGTTTCGCCTGGTGGCTAAGGGCAGCCCTGGTGGCGCTCGGGCTCGGCGTCATCTTCGTGCCCTGGCCAGTGTGACGATCCCTGCCGGCGCGGCAGTGGGGCTTGCGCCGTCCCTTGTTGGGGCGGCGGGCAAAGGCGGTTCAGGTGCCTTTTTCCGAGACGTGATGATGGTGGGTGTATCGGGTGAATTTGTAGGAATTTTCCGGAAAGTTTTGTGGCCTTCTCGGAAAATACGGGAGATGCAATGGCTAACGTAGAGCGCTTGAGTAGGATCTTCTTGTATTGGTCAAGGAGGACCTCTCATGTCGTCAAGGTGTGCATTTTCGGGTTACCGCCCGTCAGCGGCAACCTGCGGTAGCCGTTCCCCCGCCGTCTTTCCAGGCCGTTCGCCGCGCGTGCGGGAGGGTGGGGCGCCATGAACGAGCCTTCCTGGTGGCACTCACTACGCGAGACCTTCGACGTCGCGCTGTCGCAGGATCAGCGGCTGCTCAAGCTCAAAATGGCCGGCCAGTCGCTGATCCCCCACCGTCTGGTGGGCGAAGAATCGATGTCCCGGCCCTTCCGCTACCGCCTCGACGTCATCTCCCAGCGAGGTGATATCGAACTCAAGACGCTGATGGCCCAGCCCGCCACGCTGTCCATTCGTCAGGCCGACGGCCAGTATCGCCAACACTCCGGCCTGGTGGAGTCGGCGGCCCTGCTCGGCGAGGACGGCGGCGTCTATTACTACCAGCTGACACTGGTGCCCTGGCTGACGATGCTGAGCCTCGGGCGCGACAGCCGCATCTTTCAGGACCTGAGTGTCATTGAGGTGATCGAGGCGGTTTTTGCCCAGCACCCCATCGCCCGAGGCGGCTGGCGCTTCGACCTGCGCCGCGAGTATCCCGCGCGCAGCTACTGCGTGCAGTACCGCGAGAGCGACTACCACTTCGTCAACCGCCTGATGGAGCAGGAAGGCCTGTTCTATTACGTCGAGCACCAACAGGCAGACGACGCGGAATTGGGCTACGCAACAGGCTCCACCCCATCCGTCCACGGCGGGCTCAGTCACAGAGAAACGGGCCACCGACTGATCATCACCGACGACGTGGCGACCTGCTCGCCGGTGGCACCGCGCCAGATCCGCTTTCATCGCCAGGGCGCCACCGAAAGCGAGGACGCCATCACCCAGTGGGGTGGTCGTCGCCAGCAGCAGCCCACGCGGGTCAGTCTCGCCACCTACGACTACAAGCAGCCCCGTTTGATCAAGCGCACCGCACTCGACACCCACCCCGACCAGGGCAAGCCGAGTGACCAGGAGGTCTACGACACTCCCGGCGAGTACTACTATCGCGATCATCCTCGCGGTGAGCGGCTGACCGAGCATCGCCTGCAGGCGCTTGAGTCCCGCGCCAAGCGCTTTTTCGGCGCCGGTGGCGCGCGGCAACTGCAGGTGGGGCGGCATTTCGAGCTGACCCAGCACCGCCAGCATGAGCGAGGCGATCTACCCGAACGCGAGTTTCTGGTGCTGGGCCTCACCCTGCACGCCGAAAATTCCCTGCCGGTATCGGCCCATCTCTCCACCCTCCCAGGTAGCCTGCAAGACGAGCTGGACCTTGCCCGGCGAGCCCATGGCCTTGAAGACGACAGCCTCCACCGCGACGACTACCAGCGCGCCGGCACCGGCCATTACCTGGTCGATTTCGAAGCCCAGCGCCTGAGCCAGCCCTATCGCTCGTCGCTGGATCATCCGCGCCCGGTGATGGGTGGCCCCCACACCGCCATCGTGGTCGGTCCCGAGGGCGAAGAGATCCACACCGACCGGCTCAACCGGGTCAAGGTACAGTTTCACTGGGATCGCGGCCAGCCAGGCTCCGGCCAGCGTGACGCCCTCCCCAGCTGCTGGCTGAGAGTGTCCGAGCCCAACGCCGGTGCCGGCTGGGGTGGCGTCTTCGTCCCGCGTATCGGTCAGGAAGTGATCGTCGACTTTCTCGAAGGTGACCCGGATCGTCCGCTGATCACCGGGCGCGTCTACAACGGAGATCAGCGTCCCGAGTGGCACTCCAACGGTCTGCTGTCGGGCTTCAAGTCGAAGACCTACCGAGGTGGCAAGTACAACGAACTGGTGTTCGACGACGCCACCGACCAGGAGCGGGTACGGCTCAATTCCGAGCACGCCAGGAGCCAGCTCAACCTGGGCTACCTGATCCACCAGCACGGCAACACCCGAGGCGACTTTCGCGGCACCGGCTTCGAGCTGCGCAGCGACGCCTACGGGGCCGTCCGTGCCCACCAGGGCCTGCTGCTGACCAGCTGGGGCCAGCTCGGCGTCAACGGCGAACAGTTGGCGCTGGCCCCGGCTTACCGGGAGCTTGCCAGCGCCTGGCAACTGGCCGACGGCCTCAGCACCAGCGCCGTCGAACACGACGCCGAGGCGCTCGATAGTCGCGACAACCTCAGACAGGCCGGCGAAGACGCCCAGGGCCGCTACGGGCAGGCCGCCGCGCCGCCCCCTGAAGACAGCGATCAGTCCACCGCCAGAGGCGCCAGCCAGGCCGGTCGCGGTGAGGCAGGAATGCTCAAGCAGCCCTGGCTGCACCTGGCTTCACCGGCGGGCATCGTCGCCAGTACCCCCCAATCCACCCATCTTGCCCAGGGCAAGTCGCTAAGCCTATCCAGCGGCGAGGATATCAACCTGGCCGCCGGCCGAAGCCTGATCGGCGCCCTGTCGGACAAGCTTTCGCTGTTCGTGCAGCGCCGGGGTATCAAGCTGTTTGCCGCCCAGGGCAAGGTCGAGGTGCAGGCCCAGAGCGACGAGATGGCGCTGACCGCAGAAAAGACCCTGACCATCACCTCCACAGAGGACACCGTACAGATCGCCGCCGCCGAGGAAATTCTGCTGGCCAGCGGCGGCGGCTACATCCGGCTCAAGGGCGGCAACATCGAGATCCATGGACCCGGAATGATCGACGTCAAGGGCGGGCAGCATCTGTTTGGTGGGCCGGCAAGTATCCAGCAGGTGCTGCAACCGCTTCCCCCGCCACAGGGAATCTTCGCCGAGTACTTCATCCTTCGCGATAAGCGAACCCAAGCCCCCCTGCGATACGCCCACTACCGGATCGAAACATCGGAAGGTCAAGTGATCGAGGGGCGTAGCGATGGCGAAGGACGCACACGCAATGTGGTCACCCGCCAACCCGAGCGCCTGAGCGTCACCGTGCTTGATCGCCTCGATGATGCCGATGACATCCTTGACCAGCAGGGAGACGCTTGAGATGACGGATGGAGCCGTACAGACCCGATTGATGCCGCAAGGACAGGATGTCCATGTAGGTGAATCTCCACTGCTGTTCTACGCAGTGGGACGCGACCAGTTGCTGAGCGTCCCGGCCGAAGCCGCCGCCAGCTTTGTTGAAGAATGTCGGCTGATGGAGATGGTGGTCGAGGAATACCAGGACGCCCTTGCCGAACTGTCAGTAGCCAACAGCAACTATATGGCACTGATGATGTCGGCGCGTCGCGATCATCGCTTCCTGTTGGACAAGGAAGTGCTTCAGGGCGAAATCGTGGCGGCGCAGCGCAAGGTGGAGCACAAGAACCAAGTACTCAAGAACGTCATCGAGCCATTGACGGAGCTCAGCAGCGAAACCAACAAGGTCATGGAGCTGATCCCGATTCGGCGCGGAGGTTCACGCACCGAACACTTCCGCCTGGCCTACGCGCGTTCACACATCATCAGGGCCTTCGCTGAAGAGATTCCCCTCGCAAGTGGTGGCGCCAACGCCAGTGAGAGTGTGCTGACGGGTGGTCGAGTCGACAGCGACAAGTTGATTCGCCAGATGACGGATGTTCGAGGACAGGCCAAGATCAAGGCCGATTTTCCGTGGTTTGAGGAGTGGCTGAAGAAAGACAAGGAAACCCTTGATCTGTTCAAGTGGTCCGAGGCCATCAACCGAAATCTGTCCGCAAAGCATGAGATCGTGGAAGGTGAGGAACATCACCGCGATAGCTATCGTGTCGAGCTATCCGCCGAAGCCCAGTTGATGCGCTGGACATCGGGGGCCAGTGGCCTGTCTGGCGAGTTCAACCCTTTTACCGGCAAGGCCACGCTAAAGGCAGACGCCAAGGCAGAACTCGTATTGGCGGAAGCCAAGGCCACATTGGATTACTGTACGCCGGCTGGCGGTCTGATGCTGGCCTGTGAGCTGCCCGGGCAACAAACCCTGGACCTCGGCATGATCAGAAGCCGCACCCTGATGACCATTGCAGGAGGCGTAGGCGCCAGTATCGCTGCAGAACTCAACCTCAATGTGGAAATGCGCCAGGGAAAGCTGCAGGCCAACGGTGTACAGGGAGAACTGGTGCGTTTCGGTCTGCCCGGTGAGCAGCGCGTTATCCTGCGAGAAAACGACAATGGCAGCCCCGACAATACCGAGGCGGCGACAGGTATGGCGGCCTTTGCCGGCGGGCAATTGGAAGCTATCGTCGGTGTACAACTGGAATGGAAAAACCCAGAGGAGGGCCATAAGTTCAAGCCCTTCGCCAAGACAGCGACAGGAGGCGCAGCCCTTGCAGGCATTGGTGGTGGGGCCAATTTTGGCGTCCGCTACGAAAATGGAAAGTTCCGAATCTCCGCCAAAGTCGGCTTTTGTTTCGGTTTTGGAGCAAAGGGAAAAGTCGATTTCGAGGTAGATGCGAGTCTTTTGCTGGAGTTCGTAAAGTGGGTAGCATACCAGTTGAAGAACATTGATTATAGAAGGTTGTTTTTCATTGAAAACGATGCATTTTATGCAATAACAGGAATAGTGACTATGGCCGCCATAGATGGAAAGCGGCTGAGCACCCATCTTCGGGAAGATGTGTCAGATATCATTGACGACCTTAACCGTATGTTTCATGTGGTAAACGAAAACATAAAGTCCGCAGCAGAAAGAGGTGACTTGGCAGAACGTATAAACTCGGGAGAGGGAATAATTAAGTATGCCACTCCAGATGCAAAAGGCGTGACCATTTATTGGTTAATGCAAACCAACACCTTTGATCGTTTTTACCCCGGAAATCGTGATTTGGAGGGGTGGTGGGAAGACCCCAGTATTTTCGGGTTTATGAACGACCGTAAAGAAGCGATCATGAATGTTCTACGTCTGGTCCAGTCAATCAATGAATATCGCAACGTCATGCAAAGGGTGGTACCAAGAGTGGGCGAGACGATCAACTGGGAAGACGGTGAACAGATAGTCGAGGAGTTTTTGGGCCGTGGAGAACAAGAGCTGCCAAGACCATTTTCCTCACACTACGCCAGAGAGTTTATTCATCTGCGAGCTCGATTGTGGGAAAAGAGCAGAGTGGGGATGCCGATTGTAAGAAACGATAGGCAAGAATACAGATCACAAAGATCTATTTCAAGTTACTTTTCCAGAGCCTGCGAGAACAGTTCACAGTGCATCGTAAAAGTTCAATCCTGATAAAACTCATGAAAAATTAATTATTGTTGAATAGAAAAGAATATCTCACAATTTATCTTTTAAATTCAAGCTGCACCTGGCAGTATTTACACGATAAGCGCTGTGATCGGTTAAACCTCTAGGGTCATCATAGAACAAATCGGGAGTTCTCTTTCGTCTATTTATTACTAAATTGGAACGATTGCCCTCGCCAAAATCCGTGCCGCGCAGGACTTTTAGGTCTCCGGACTAAGGTCCTGTAGGGTTCACCTCTGGTGATACATCGTAGTAGTCCTCACTGTACCAATCATTTACCCACTCAAAACCATTTAGACCCATTTGGTACACTCCAAGGGGGTTGGGGGGAATAAGGCCTATAGTCTGTGGACCAACGTGAGGAGACGGAGTGCTGGCAATAATTTCCTCGCGAGAAGGGTAATTTTCACCACGGCGAATATAACCATCGTTGGTTGCTAGCGGAAGAAACTGCCCTCGCGATCGGGCGGCGTACTCCCACTGGGCCTCGGTGGGCAGGGCAAAGGGAAGCCCCGTCTGATCTGCCAACCACTGGCAGTAGTCCCGGGCCTGATACCAGTCGACACCGGCGGGTACATCGGGAGCCCGATACTCCACCTCAAAACCTTCGGTGTTGATCCGTGGCTGGCCGGTGGCCTCGGTATAGATATCGAAGTCGGCGTAGGAGACCTGGTAGGCGGAAATGGAATAGCTATCCAGCGTTACCTCATGCAATGGCTTGTTATCGGAATAGGGGCTGTATGGTAGGCCACCTGCCTTGGGATCGATGGGTCCGAAGTCTCCCATCTGAAAGCTTCCGCCTTCGACAAAAACCAGGTTGTCCATGGTTTTCTGAACCAGTGCTGCGACGGCTTCCTGGTTGGGAGGTTCATTGTCCTGACCCGATGAGTCTGTTCCATTCATTGCCTGAGATGAGACGTCATCACAGCCAGCCAGGGTCAGGCCGATGACAACGAAGGCGCCAAATCGATAGATCCCTTCCATGGTGGGTCTCCAAGGCATTGTCTAGTGCGACTGGTAATTTTATCACCTCGCTGATCAAACCTTTGTGAGTAATTTCTTACAAACTGGTTGTCTTTGCTGGAGTAACATCGCCTCAGCAACTGACCAGTTTCCTTGATTGGTGGGTCTCGCTTAATAGTTGTGCCTGTATTGCCGAAATAGACTGCTTTACAGGCGTTGCTGGCCGCTGATTTATGGCGTGAATCGGGCTTAGAAGCTACGTCGACTAATACAACCGTAGTGCCCGTAATTTCTGCGGAAAGGCGGCAACATCGAGATCCATGGACCCGGAATGATCGACGTCAAGGGCGGGCAGCATCTGTTTGGTGGGCCGGCAAGTATCCAGCAGGTGCTGCAACCGCTTCCCCCGCCACAGGGAATCTTCGCCGAGTACTTCATCCTTCGCGATAAGCGAACCCAAGCCCCCCTGCGATACGCCCACTACCGGATCGAAACATCGGAAGGTCAAGTGATCGAGGGGCGTAGCGATGGCGAAGGACGCACACGCAATGTGGTCACCCGCCAACCCGAGCGCCTGAGCGTCACCGTGCTTGATCGCCTCGATGATGCCGATGATATCCTTGACCAGCAGGGAGACGCTTGAGATGACGGATGGAGCCGTACAGACCCGATTGATGCCGCAAGGACAGGATGTCCATGTAGGTGAATCTCCACTGCTGTTCTACGCAGTGGGACGCGACCAGTTGCTGAGCGTCCCGGCCGAAGCCGCCGCCAGCTTTGTTGAAGAATGTCGGCTGATGGAGATGGTGGTCGAGGAATACCAGGACGCCCTTGCCGAACTGTCAGTAGCCAACAGCAACTATATGGCACTGATGATGTCGGCGCGTCGCGATCATCGCTTCCTGTTGGACAAGGAAGTGCTTCAGGGCGAAATCGTGGCGGCGCAGCGCAAGGTGGAGCACAAGAACCAAGTACTCAAGAACGTCATCGAGCCATTGACGGAGCTCAGCAGCGAAACCAACAAGGTCATGGAGCTGATCCCGATTCGCCGCGGAGGTTCACGCACCCAACACTTCCGCCTGGCCTACGCGCGTTCACACATCATCAGGGCTTTCGCCGAAGAGATTCCCCTTGCCAGTGGTGGTGCCAACGCCAGTGAGAGTGTGCTGACCGGTGGTCGAGTCGATAGCGACAAGTTGATTCGCCAGATGACGAATGTTCGAGGACAGGCCAAGATCAAGGTCGATTTCCCCTGGTTTGAGGACTGGCTCAAGAAAGACAAGGAAACCCTTGACCTGTTCAAGTGGTCCGAGGCCATCAACCGAAATCTGTCCGCAAAGCATGAGATCGTGGAAGGTGAGGAACATCACCGCGACAGCTATCGTGTCGAGCTATCCGCCGAAGCCCAGTTGATGCGCTGGACATCGGGGGCCAGTGGCCTGTCTGGCGAGTTCAACCCTTTTACCGGCAAGGCCACGCTAAAGGCAGACGCCAAGGCAGAACTCGTATTGGCGGAAGCCAAGGCCACACTGGATTACTGTACGCCGGCTGGCGGTCTGATGCTGGCCTGTGAGCTGCCCGGGCAACAAACCCTGGACCTCGGCATGATCAGAAGCCGCACCCTGATGACCATTGCAGGAGGCGTAGGCGCCAGTATCGCTGCAGAACTCAACCTCAATGTGGAAATGCGCCAGGGAAAGCTGCAGGCCAACGGTGTACAGGGAGAACTGGTGCGTTTCGGTCTGCCCGGTGAGCAGCGCGTTATCCTGCGAGAAAACGACAATGGCAGCCCCGACAATACCGAGGCGGCGACAGGTATGGCGGCCTTTGCCGGCGGGCAATTGGAAGCTATCGTCGGTGTACAACTGGAATGGAAGAACCCCGAGGAAGGCCATAAGTTCAAGCACTTCGCCAAGACAGCGACAGGAGGCGCAGCCCTTGCAGGCATTGGTGGTGGGGCCAATTTTGGCGTCCGCTACGAAAATGGAAAGTTCCGAATCTCCGCCAAGGCGGGCTTTTGTTTCGGTTTTGGTGCAAAGGGAAAAGTCGATTTCGAGGTGGATGCGAGTCTTTTGCTGGAGTTCGTAAAATGGGTGGCATACCAGCTGAAGAATATTGACTATGGAAAGCTGTTCTTTATAAGTGAAGATGCGTTTTTTTCAATTTCAAACATTATTGCTGCTTCGACAGTTTGCGGGAATGAGTTGAGAAGCTACCTTAAAGAAACAGCAGATGAAATACATGATGTTACAGTAAGTATTTTTAATGAGTTCTCTGACAGTATTGGATCTGCTTATCAAAGAGGAAGCCTTGCGGAAAAGATCAATGAGGACCCATGGATTCTTAGGTATTCCACCCCTGATACCAAGGGGATGATTATTTTTCAATTAATGAAAACTAATGCGTTCGATCGCCTATACCCGGGGAATCGTGACTTGGAAGGGTGGTGGGAAAATCCAAGTTTTTTTGGGTTTATGAACGACCGGAAAGAAGCAATAATGAACATTCTTCGCTTGATTCAGTCAAAAAGCGAGTTTAAAAGTGTAATGAAAAGAGTGGGCGGTCTCAACCTACAAGCGCAACACTATTGGAGTGCCGGAGATCCGGGCACTGATTTCTGGAGAACCTCCGCGTATACCTCCAGAGGCGTCTTGGCGTTCAACGTCTCTCTAGGCCTGGTATTGAGTGAGTCTGCGATCTCATCGAGCTCCTCCTGGGTGTAGGTCGATAGGTCCGTTCCTTTGGGCAGATACTGTCGAAGCAGACCATTGGTATTCTCGTTAGACCCACGTTGCCACGGGCTGTGTGGATCGGCGAAGTAGATGGCTGTCCCGGTACGTTGGGTTATTTCGGCATGCTTGACCATCTCGCTCCCTTGGTCGTAGGTCATCGACAGCCGTAGTGAGCGTGGAACACGGTTCAATTTGTCACTAAAGCCGACCATCGCATCCGTCGCGGTCGTACCGTCCATTTTCACCAGGATGACGAAGCGTGTCGTGCGCTCAACCAACGTGCCTACGGCAGAACGGTTGCTGGCCCCCATGATGAGGTCGCCTTCCCAATGCCCGGGCATCAACCGATCTTCGATCTCAGGCGGCCGGAGATGAATACTGACCAAGTCAGGAATTTGGCGGCGACGATCCTTGCCACGACTGCGTGGACGCCGCTTTCCCTTCCCCTGCCGAAGGCAAGCAATGAGCTCTTTTTTCAGCGAGCCTCGGGGCATCACATAGAGCGCGTTGTAGATGGCCTCGTGGGAGACCTGACGTGTAGGGTCATTTGGATACATGCGCTTCAGTGTGATGGCTATCTGCCTAGGAGACCAGTACTTGCGCAACAGGTAGGTCACCAGATCGAAGAGAGGCGTACCAAGGCGCAACTTCGATTGTCGTCGTGCTCGATGTCGCGTCAGCGTGGCCCTGAAACCCGCCAGACTGGCGTCATAGCCAGCATGAGAAGGTACCGCATGCCGAGCCAGTTCTCGAGAAATCGTGCTGGCAGCTCTCCCAAGGAACTTGGCGATGGAGCGTATCGAGTGACCTTCACGCATCAGCATGATGGTGGCACGTTCTTCAGCAGTAAGGTGGTGGTAGCAATGAGTCATAGCGATAGCGTACCTGATCGATCAGGTGTTGCACTTGCTCATTGAGACCGCCGTGACCCCCGAAGTGGGGAAGTTTGTTGAGTGGGAGAAAGGCCAAGAAGCAGTATCAGAATTTTTGGCTAGAGGAGAGAAAGACCTCCCGCCACCGCTATCGAGTCATTTCGAAAGTGATTTGGTCTATCTTCGGGCAAGGCTACGTGAAAAGGCTTCTATTGGCGTTGAAATTTATAGAAACGACAGTCGCGAGTATTTTATGCAAGGAAACGTGGCGCGCGACTTTGGAACACCTTGCGGAAATGATTCAATTTGTGTTGTGGAAGATGTGAGCGAGACTACTCATGAAGCTAGATAGGTCGGTGAACATATGATGCATATTTAGTTGTAAGGATGTTGTAATGTGCTTTCTGGTCCGAAAGACTAGGGCTTTTTTTCAGAATTTTCAGCGCACCTGACGGTAAATAGCCTAAAAGGTCTATGTGTTAAATTTCCCTGTGGATGATCATAAGAGAGGTCTGGAACAGAATTTCGCCTATTTATTAAAAGTTTTTCCCTGTCTCCTTCTGAAAAAGAAGCTCCCCGTAAAACCTTGGTGTTTCCATTATCTGGGCCGCTAGGGTTTTCTTCTGGTGCTATCTCGTAGTAATTTTCGTCATACCAGTCGCTGACCCACTCAAATCCATTCAACCCCATTTGGTAAATACCGAGCGAATTGGCAGGGTAAAGCCCTATAGTGTGCGGCCCTATCCGCCCAGAAGGTGTACTAGACTTTATCTCCTCTCGTGTAGGGAAATTGACTCCTGGGTTCATATATTTTCCATCAAACGTCCCGAAGAGCTGAAATTGTCCCCGGGAACGTGCCGCATACTCCCACTGGGCTTCGGTGGGCAGGGCAAAGGGAAGTCCCGTCTGATCTGCCAGCCACTCGCAGTAATCCCGCGCCTGATACCAGTCGACACCGACGGGGACATCAGGCGCTCGATATTCGACATTTCTTCCTTCAATATTGATCTGTGGCTGTCCCGTGGCCTCGGTATAGATATCGAAATCAGCGTAGGAGACCTGGTAGGCGGAAATGGAGTAGCTATCCAAGGTTACCTTATGTACAGGCTCGTCGTCTGTATCTGCCGTATAGTACAAGCCTTCAGCCTTGGGGTCGATGGGTCCGAAGTCTCCCATCTGAAAGCTTCCGCCTTCGACAAAGACCAGATTGTCCATGGTTTTCTGGACCAGTGCTGCGACGGCTTCCTGGTTGGGAGGCACATTGTCCTGATCCGATGATTCTGTTCCATTCATTGCCTGAGATGAGACGTCATCACAGCCAGCCAGGGCCAGGCTGATGACAACGAAGGCGCCAAATCGATAGATCCCTTCCACGGTGGGTCTCCAAGGCATTGTCAGTGCGATTGGGAAGTTTATCACCATTATGACCAATATCTTGTGAGCAATTTCGTACAAATTGATTGTCTTTGCTGGAGTAACATCGCCTCAGCAACTGACCAGGTTTCTTGGTTGGTGGATTTCAATTAATAGTGATATTTATATTGCCGAATTAAGCTGCTTTACAGGCGTTGCCGGCTGCTGATTCTTGGCGTGAATCGGGCTTGCAAGCTACGTCGACTAATACAACCGTAGCATCCGTAATGACTGCGAAATTTCAGGTGGTCACGTCTACCTTAAACCTGGAAGCCAGATATCACCCTTTGCCGGCATTGCGTGCCCTTGTTTCGGCGAAGTGCTCTGCCATGGCGTCGTTGGCGCCCAGCATCGGCCCCTGCTCCCTGTCCGGGAACAGGGGCCGATTGGCGTAAAGGATCCAGGTATCCAGGGCGGGCCCCAGGGGCTGAATCAGCCGCAGCCGGTCGGGATGACGCTCGATGGCGTCCTCGGCGACGATGGCGGCGTCGGCCTGGCCGTCCAGCAGTTGCTCGAGGGCGGCGACGATGGTGGGGGCGTCGTGTTCCGCGAAGGCCGAAAGGTCGGTGTAGTGGCGGGTGGCGGGCTGTCGCAGCACGCTTTTCGGCTGGGCCACGTCAGCGCGGGCTACCAGCGCCAGCGGGCGGCTGGGGGCGATAAAGGCGTCCACCGGAAAGGCGCGATGCATGAAGCGCCCGACGCAGTCGGCGTGGCTGGGGTGGGCACTGACCTGCAGTACATAGTCGTAGCCTCCGGCGACCAGTTCCTCGAAGGCGCCGATGAAGTCATCCACCAGGCTGATCCGGGGCTCGATGTCGGCGAGGTCAGGCTCCTTGAGCCTGCGATCGTCGAGATAGCGGGCGAGCACCAGGGCGTGGTTGCTGTCCTCGGGGCCGAGGGTGGCGAAGTGCATGGCGGTCTTTCCCTGTGGTGTGGTGCGTGGATAGCGATGGATGGATGCGGAGCAAGGAGTCGTTCGGGGTGACGGGGGCGTGTCGGGCTATCCCTGTCGCAGGAACCTTGTAGGCGAAAGCTTGCTGTCGGGCAACTCTGGTCGCACTGTCAGGGCGCTTCGTCTCTGGCAGAATAGCCCTCCTACCGGGCAAGCGACCAAGGAATCCCAATGGCTCACCTGTTGCGCATCGTGATGATCCACGGCCACCTCGAGGGGGTGGTCGAGCTGGACGTCGACGGCCATACCAACATCTGCGGCACCAACGCCTCGGGCAAGACCACGCTGCAGCGGCTGGTCCCGGTGTTCTACGGTGAGCTGCCCAACAAGGTGGTGCCCAAGACTCGCAAGAAGTTTGACGCCTTCTACCTGCCCAACCGCAACAGCTACCTGATCTACGAGTACCGCCGCGAGGCGGGCAACGTCTGCCAGGCGGTGCTGACCCGCAAGAGCGACGGTGGCGTCGAGTATCGCTTCGTCGGTGCGCCCTACCAGCCCGGGCACTACCTGGTGGAGAGTGAGGCTGGGGTGGCGGCGCTGGACTATGGCGACTGGGCCAGCCAGCTGCGTCGTGAGGGTATTCCGGTGTCGCCCAAGCTGGGTGCCACCTCGGAGTTTCGTTCGGTGATCCAGAACGACTTCACCCACCAGCAGGGCAACCGCAAGGAAAGCCTGCGTCTTCGCCAGATGGCCGCCCAGTTCAGCCTGGTCAAGCCGGAGCATCGCATCCGCCACATGGAGAAGCTGATCAGCGCGGTGCACGCCAAGGAGGGCAAGATGGATACCCTCAAGACCATGCTGGCGGCGATCTTCGAGGAGGACGGTGTCGAACTGCCGGTGACCCGCATCCGCAATACCAAGGCACGGGAGTGGATCGCCCAGATGCGCCAGTCCAAGCGACTGGAGCCGCTGGAGCGATCGCTTGGCAAGCTCGATGAGCTCGATCAGGAGATCGCCGAGCGCGAGACGACCCTGTGGCAGTTGAAGCCCCAGCTCGAGGCCGACCGCCACCGCGCCGAGCGCACCCTGGCCGACGCCGAGGCCGAGATCGGCAACCGCCAGCGTGAGTTCCAGGAGCGTGAAGCCGCCTACGAACAGGCCCGCGACGCCCTCAACGACCGCTTGAGCGAGATGACCAGCGAGCTGGAGCAGACCCAGCGCGAGCTTTCTGACCTGCAGGCGACCTTCGAGGCCTACGAGGAGGCCGACATGCCGGCGCTGGAGCGTGACGTCCAGGCGCTGCCCCAGTGGCGCGACCAGAGCCAGCAGCTGCGCGAGCACCTGGCGGTGATGCAGAACGCCTTCCAGGAAAGCCAGTCACGCCTTGAAGGACGCCTGCGTGAGCTGGGCGATGAGCTGGCCCGCCAGACCGAGGAGACCCAGGCGCGCATCGACGAGCTGGGCGAGACCCGCGAAGAGCTGCGTGACCAGCAGTGGCGTCAGGAAAGCGAGCTCGAACAGCGCTACCAGCAGCAGCGCCAGGAGCTCGACGAGAGCTACCGTGAGCGCCTGGAAAGCGGCGTCGAGCGGCTGGCCGAGCTTAAGGCCCAGTTGGCCGCCAGCGCTGCCAGCGCCGAGGAAATCCAGGAGGCGGAGCTGGCCCAGGCTCGCCTCGACCAGGCCCAGACCGACCGCGAGGCGGCGAGCGAGACGCTGGGGGCGCTGCGCGAGGAGCTCGACACCCTCAAGCGCGCCCGCGATCAGGCCGAAAAGGAACTTGATGATGCCCGCCATCAGCTTTCCAGGGCCGAAGCTCACACCTATGGCCTGCACCAGCAACGTGACCCGGCCCAGGGCACCCTGCGCCACTTCCTGCGCTTCCATCGTCCCGGCTGGGAGCAGCGTCTGGGCAAGGTGATCGCGCCGGAGCTGCTGGAGCGCCGCGACCTGTCGCCCCGTGTCGGCGAGCAGGACCACGACGAGCTGTTCGGGGTGAGCCTGGATCTGGCCGCGGTCGAGGTGCCCGAGTACGCCCAGGAGGAGGCCAGTCTGCTGGCCGCCATCGAGCAGGCCGAGGCCGCCGAGGTGCGTGCCGAGAGCGCGGTGCAGGCCGCCGAGCGCCAGATGAAGGCGGCCAATGAGCGGGTACAGTCCGCCGAGGAAGCGCTACGTCGCGCACGCATGGAGCTCAAGCGCGCCGAGTCCGAGGTCGACTACGCCCGCGACGCGCGTAGCCAGCTGCAGGAGCGTCACGCCCGCCAGCAGAAGGCGCGGCGTCAGGGCCTGGAGGAGGCGCTGGCCGCCCAGCGCGCCAGCCACGATGGGCTGAAGGAGGAGAAGCGCGCCGCCCTGGATACCCTGGCCAAGACCCACCAGGCGCAGATGCTGGAGGTGAAGGCCGACGGCCAGAGCCGCCTCGACGGCGTCGATGACCAGATCCGCCAGTTGAAGCAGTACCAGAGCGACCAGAAGAGCGAGCATCAGCGCCAGCGCCAGGAGCTCGAGGCGGCCTTCGACCGTGAACTGCAGGAGCAGGGCGTGGACCTGGCCTCGCTGAAGGACACCAAGGCGCGACTGGCCTCGCTGGACGAGCGTATCCGGCTGACCGCTTCGCGCCAGGAGCAGCTGGAAGACTATCGCCGCTTCATGCGCCTGGACTGGGGCCAGCGCAAGCCCGAGCTGGTCGACAAGGAAACCCGGCTGGTACGCGACAAGGAGGGTGCCGAGCGCGAACGAGAGCAGCGCAAGGCCGAATTCCAGTCCGACCGCGCCGCCCACCAGCAGGCGCTGGGCGAACTGAAGGCCCGACGCAGCGCCGAGGCCGAGGTGATCGACGCCTTGAAGCCACTGCTGGTGCAGGTCGAGCAACTGCCGCTGGACCCCTCTCCGGCGCCCCGGCACGATGCCCCCGGCGACGTCCACGAGCGCATCGAGCGCACCCGCCAGGCGCTGTCGGAGCGTGCTCGTGAGATGGACGCCCTGCGCAAGGGCTGCGAGCAGGTCGAAAGCGAGCTGATCAAGGGCGCCAGCACCGGCTTTGTCGATACCATGAGCGCCGAGCGCGCCAAGCTGCGCGAGGATGACGCCGCCGACGGCGCCGAGCCCAGCCCGCGCCGGCTGCTGCCGCTGCTGCGCGGAATGCTCAAGCTGCTCGAGGACCAGCAGCAGCAGCTGGTCCAGCAGGGGCGCAATCTCGGCGCCGATCTGGACAAGTTCTTTACCGTCTTTCGTGACCTGAATCGGCGCATCAGTGCCCAGAGTCGGCGGCTGTCCGAAGAGGTCGCCGACGACCTGCGCCTGGAGGGCATCACCAAGGCCGAAGTGCGCATTCAGTCGACCATCGACGAGCTGGGCTTCTGGGAGCCGCTCAAGCGCTTCGCCCAAGACTATCGCGACTGGCAGGAGGCCGGCGGACTGCCGGGGGACGACTACCTCAACGCCCTGGCCGACGTGGTCGACCTGCTGCGCAGCGACCAGCAGTACAGCTTCGAGAGCCTGCTGCGCCTGGAATTGCACCTCAACGAGGGCGGCACTGACCTTGTGATCAAGAACGATCGCCAGCTGCTCGAATCATCGAGCCACGGCATGGCCTACCTGATCCTGTGCAAGTTCCTGCTGGCCTTTACCCGACTGCTGCGCGGCCAGGCCGAGATCAGCGTGCACTGGCCCATTGACGAGATCGGCACCCTGGCCTACCACAACGTCGAGAAGCTGTTCGAGGCCTGCGACAGCAACCATATCCACATCGTCGGCGCCTTCCCCAACCCGGAGTCCGACGTGCTGCTGCTGTTCCACAACCGCTACCTGATCGACCGTGACGCCGCCCAGCCGGGCCGGCGCCGGCTCAAGCGCATCGAACCCCGCCTGAGCAAGCTGGCTCAGCGTCTCAAGCAGCGCAGCGCCGAGGAGGTCACCCAATGATCGAACATGGTCCCCTGCTTGAACGGCTGCTGGCCGGCGAGTTCATCTGCGCCGTCAGCGACGAGAGCGCCTTTCGCAAGCTCCAGGACGAGGAGGTGCGCGAGCAGATCGACATCTACCTGCGCCCGCTCAACCGCCGCCTGGCCACCAACGAGGATCGCAGCGTCCACTTTCTGGCCTGGCGTCAGCTCAACGAAGACGCCCGTGAGCAGCTTTCGCGCCAGCTCGGCGAGACCGTCAACAGCCTGCTGCCGCTGCTCGAATGGCTGCAACTGGTGCAGGAGGCGCTGGGCCAGGACTCCCTGGCGGCCCCCGGTGACGTGCTCAAGCCCGCCGAGTTCAGCGCCAAGTGCGAGGACAACCAGAGCTTGCGCGAGCGCCTGGAGCGGCTGGCCACCGATCCCTTCTTCGGCTCCCAGAGCGAGCAGCTCGACGCCCAGATGAAGCAGGTGTTCAAGCGTCTGAAGGAGCACGGCTACCTGCTGCAGCCCCACGCCGACCGCCAGGTCTTTCTGGTGACCGCCAAGATCGACTACCTGGTGGAGTTGGTGCGCTTTATCCGCGACGAGGAGAACCTGCCGGTGGATGACGAGGCACCGGCCCGCCAGGAGACGCTGCTATGAGCGAGGAACACTCGCTCGAGAGCCGGCTGGTTGCCACCGGCACCGAGCGGTTGTCGCTGCTGGGGCGCTACGCCGACCTGCTGATGCAGGGCTATACCCGCGACGAGGTGCCGCTGGAGACCTTGACCGAAGGCGCTCTGCGCAAGCTGTTGGCGGCGCGGATTCTGTGGCGGCCCGACGAGCACGGCGCGGTCAAGCTGACCCCCAAGGTGCGCGAGCTGATCGCCGAGATGCTGGCCGACGAGACCCGCCGCCACGTCAACGCCGACGTCGGCGAGACCCTGGAGCAGATCCGCAACCTGGTGCAGAGCTACCGCGAGGCGGTCAGCCTGGGCGAGCACTGGCAGCAGGGGCCGCTGATGTTGCGCCTGCGCCAGGAGGTGGACGACCTCAACGGCCGCTTTGCCGACGCCATCGACAGCCTGTGGCAGCGGCTCAACAGTGACTTCGGCTTCGTCAGCCGACTCAACGACAAGATCCGCGAGAACGACCGCGCCCAGAAGCAGATCGTGCGCCTGCTCGACGGCATGGCGCTGATCGACTTCGACGAGCTGATCGATCTGGTCGGCAGCGACGGCGCCCTGCGCAAGCTGCTGATCAGCCAGCTTCAGCAGCAGTTGAGCCAGCACTACACCAACCTGCGCGAGGTCCAGGGACGACTGATCGAGCTGATGGCGCGCTTTCGCCAGCAGCAGAAGCAGAGCCGGCTGGTGGCCGGCATGGCCGCCTTCCTGCGTGAGCATCCGGGCTTTGTGCCGGGCAACTACACCCGCCGCAGCGAGGTGCCGGAGCTGTTCAACCACTCAAGCCCGCTGCACGCCGCCGCCGCCCCGGCGCTGGATCACCATCGCGACGCCGAGGTGCTCACGGGGCTGCTGCACCAGTTGCCGGTGGCGGTCCACCGGCCGGAACAGGCCGAGGTGGCAGGCCCTGCCATGGTCGAGGCGCAGAGCATGGTGGAGGCCCGTCAGCAGGCGCTCAAGCAGGATGTGGAGCGCTTCTACCTGGACGTGGTCGACCAGCAGGCGCCCGCCGCTGGCGCCCCGTCGGGCACCAGTGCCCTGGCGTATCTGGCCGAGAGCGAACTCGAGTGGGACCCGGAGATCTGGCTGTTTCAGGTCATCGCCGAGTACCAGGGCCTTCCCCGCGAGGAGCAGCGCGCCTTTCGGCTGATTCCCGACGAGAGCCCGGCCGGCCCCTTCAACGACGTCCAGTTGATCCACGACGTCAGCCTGGCGCTGGTGGTCTAGGCGTGGCGGAAGGGGCATTGAAGCCGACCGACTACGCGGTGCTTTCGCGTATCGCCCGGGAGCTAAAGGCTGCCCGGACGGTGGAGCGCAACCGCTCGCTGAAGGCGATCGTGGCGATCGAGGCGTTCTGCGACGCGCATGACATCAGGCTTGATGACTATCGCCGGGGGGCCACGCTGCGCTTTGACCGGCGCCTGCTTGAAGCCATCGACACGACGCTTCAGGAGCTGGGGCATAGGCCCATCGACGCCACCACCCGTGGGCGCTCCACCCGAGAGCAGGCTGCGCACGGCTTTGACGAGGACAAGGCCAATCGCGCAGCACCCCGCCAGGCCAGGGTGCTGGCCAGCGCCCCGGCCTCGGCAACGCCGGCCTGGCTTGCCACCACCCCGCGAGAGATTCGCGACCTGGACTGGCGCGACCTCAGCCTGGCCGCCTTCGACGCCCTGGTGCAGGTAGAAAACCTGGACAGCTTCTATGAGCTGGATGGCACCCTGGGGGCGCTGGGCGAGGTCGTCGCCCCGCTGGTGGTCTATCGTGGCGACACCCTCTATCGCCAGGGGTTTGATGCCCTGGGGGCGGCCTGGGGCGAGCGCTTTCGTGATCAGCGCCCGCACCTGTATCTCGGGGACTTCGACGCCGCCGGTATCGCCATCGCCCTGGCGAGCGGCGCCAGCCACCTTCTGCTGCCGTCGCTTGCTACCCTCAATCACAAGGCCAGCGGGTTGCACCAGCCCGCCGAGCAGATGCCACACCAGGCAGCGCTCAGGCGCCATCGCGAGGGCCTGAGCGCCGCTCACCCCTTGCGCGACTACCTCGCGCTGATCCTCGATCAGCAGCGCGGCCTGCGCCAGCAGTGGTTTGCTGGCCCCCTCGAGGCCGTGGCGCTGCGCTGAGTCAGTTCCCTAGAGCTGGCGCCGCCAGCGATTCTCGATGGTATCCAGTTCCGCCGGGCCGTACAGCGCCTGGGGGTGGCCGCCGTAGTGCGCCCATAGCTGGTCGCCGAAGTCGAAGTGCCACCATTCGCTGGGCAGGTTGGTGAAGCCCTGGGCGGCCATGGTGTGGTAGAGCAGGCGACGATTGTCGCGGACCTCGCGTTCTGTCGCGTCGGGGGCCTCCTTGGCTTCGTAGAAGGCCGTGTGGGAGGCCGGTATCGCCTCGTCGAACAGCGTACCCATGGGCAGCGGCAGGCCGTCTTCGTCGCACAGGGTGACGTCGACCGCGCCACCGCTCAAGTGCGGGCTGGGGCCGGTCGGGCTGGTGCTCGGCTCGGCGACGAATTCCCGGGTGCGCTCGAGCAGTTCATCCTCGGCGATGTCGGGGTGATTGCCGCGAATCGCCTCCATCAAGGTCTCGAACAGGTACTGCTGGACCCGCCAGGGACGCCAGCCGTCGAGCACGATCAAGCCGACTCCCTTGGGCAGCGAGCGGGCCGCGGCGAGCACCCGGCGGTAGACGCCTTCGCGCACGTAGCACTCGTTGATCGCCCCGGGGATGCCGAGGCGGGCGTAGGCCGGAAATACCTTCACCGGCACCGGTGCCAGGCTCATCGGTACCAGCGGTTCGTCGAGCCCCTGGATGGCAATCTGGCGTAGCTGCGACCAGGCCGGCTCCGATGCGAGGGGGATCGGTGTGTGACGCGGATCGCGGCAGGCATCACGAGAAGAGCGATCTTGGGTCATGGTTGCCTCATCCCAGGGTGGTCGGGAGCCACAGGGTCAGTGAGGGCACCAGGATCAGTGCCACCAGGACCAGCAGGGCGATGACCACGAAGGGCCAGATGGTGCGAAACAGCGCGGTGATCTCGAGCCGGCTGACGGCGGCGGCGACAAAGACGCAGGCGCCCATGGGCGGCGTGATCAGCGCGATGGTGATATTGAGGGTGATGATGATGCCCAGATGGACTGGATCTATACCCGCCATCATTGCCACCGGGGCAAAGATCGGCGTCAGCAGCATCAGTGCCGAGACCTCCTCCATGAACATCCCGGTGATGAAGGTGATCAGGCTCAGCAGCAGCAGGATGACCACCGGGTTGTCGACGTAGGGGGTCAGCAGTTCGACGAACTGATTCGGCACCTGGGCGTAGGACAACAGCCAGCTCACCGTACTGGAAGCGGCCATGATCACGAAGATGGCGGCGGTCAGGCGGGTGGTGTCCACGCAGGCCCGCCACAGCCCGGCCAGGCTCAGGTTGCCGGCAAGCACGCCGTAGAGCGCCACATAGGCGACGGTCAGCGCACCCGATTCGGTCGGTGTGACCAGTCCCATGACGATGCCGGCGACGATCAGGAAGGGCGCCATCAGCGCGGGCAGCGCCCCCAGGGCGGCGATGCCCAGCTGGCGTGCCCCGGGCCAGCCGTCGCCCCTGGGCAGGCCCTTGCGCCTGGCGTAGACGGCGTTCATGCCCATGAAGGCGGCGCCCAGCAGCAGCCCGGGGATGACGCCTGCCAGAAACAGGTCACCCACCGAGGTATTGGTCAGCGAGGCGTACAGAATCATGAAGATGCTGGGAGGGATGATCGGCCCGATCAGCGAGCTGCCGGCGGTGAGGCCGGCGGCAAAGGCGGTGGAGTAGCCTTCCTTGCGCATGGCCGGTACCAGCAGCGAGCCCAGCGCCGAGGTGTCGGCGACCGCCGAGCCGTTGACGCCAGCGAAGAACACGCTGGAGACCACATTGACGTGGCCCATGCCGCCACGCAGGTGGCCCACCAGCAGGCGCGCCAGGGCCATCAGCCGGTCGGTCAGTTTCGACGCGTTCATCAGGTTGCCGGCCAGGATAAACAGCGGGATGGCCATCAGCGAGAAGGCGTCGATGCCGCCGAAGAACTGCTGGGGCATCATGCGCGGGATCATCGACAGGTCGACGAAGGCAAAACCGACCACCGCGGTGGCCAGCAGCGAGATGAACAGCGGCAGGCCGAGCAGCACATGGATGATAAACACTGCCAGCATGGCGAGGGTCATGAGTGCGGCTCCTCGGTGTCCAGGGTGGGCAGCGGGTGAGGCCCGTGGCACAGCGCCATCAGCGCCAGCAGGGCGAACCCGATAGGCACGGACATCACCGGTACCGCGCGGCTGATGCCAAGCCCCTGGCTCTGGAAGATGGCCACCGACTGGGCGTACTGGAAGCTGAACCAGGCACCGCCGATGGCCAGCACCAGGGTCAACAGCCACTGGTACCAGGACAGTAGCCTGCTGGCCAGGCGCGGAATCAGCCGCTCGATCAGAGCGACACGCATATGGCCGCCCTCGATCCAGACGCTGCCAAGCGCCAGCATCACCGCGCCGATGATCAGGTAGCGGGCCAGCTCATCGGTCCAGATCGGCGCGCCGCCGGCCAGGTAGCGCGCGAGCACGCCGTAGAGCATGGCGAGCAGGTCGATCACCAGCAGGGTGCTGGCGACCCATAGCGATAGTCGCCGCAGGGCCATCAGCGGCGGAGAGTGGGCAAGTGACCAGGACATTGGCAAAGGCTTCCACGGCAGGGGTGAAGATCGGCGGAGCGCCCTCGGGCAGCATCCAATCGAGGATTATCCGGAGATTGAGGCTTTCCAGCGACCGGGCTTTAGTGAAAAGTCCCAGTGTAGAGGGGCTCAAGGCAGCCGCGCTCTGGGCAGCGCCTGGTCGACGGGTATGGCCGCCAGGCGCTTGCTTGGGCTGTCTGGCTCAGGCCCGTCAGGGCCTGAGCACGGTCTAGCGGTTATTCGCCGCTGAGCTCGACGCCAGCGTCATCCAGGGCCATGTCGATGTAGCGCTGCTCGATGTTCTGGTCCTTGAGCCACTCCAGATAGGCCGGTTGGCCCTGCTGGCGGAAGGCCTCGAGCTGCTCGGCGCTGGGACGGATGACCTCCATGCCCTGCTCCTCGAGGTAGGCGATGCGCTCGTCGACCTTGGCCTGGTTGTGCTCACGGGCCAGCTGGTTGGCCTCGGCCACCGCCTCGCGGAAGGCCGCCTGGGTCTCTTCATCCCAGCCGTTGATCATGCTGGCGTTGCCCACCAGGAACTGGTCGGAGTACTGGATGTTGGCCAGCGTCAGGTAGTCCTGCACCTCGTACAGGCTGCCCAGGATGATGTACATCGGCGGGTTCATCTGGCCGTCGGCGACGCCGGTCTTCAGCGCCATGTAGACCTCGGTCCAGGGAATCGGGGTGCCGGAGGCGCCAAAGGCTTCGTACAGGGCCACCTGACTCGGGTCCATGGCGCGGAAGCGCAGGCCCTCGAAGTCGGCCGGCTCGGCGATCGGTGTCTTGTCGTTGGTGAAGGCCAGGAAGCCGCCTTCCTCGACCACCGCCAGCAGCTCAAGCCCGGCGCGGCCCTCGAGATCGTCCTTCACCGCCTGCCAGTAGGCGCCTTCGTCGAAGAAGGTGCGGGCGTCATCGAAATCCTTGAACAGGAAGGGGATGGCGCTGACGAATACCTCGGGAACGATCGGCGACATGCCGGCGAAGGAGGCGATGTTCAGGCTCGGCGAGGCCATGGTCTGCTCCATGCGCTCCTGCTCTTCACCCAGCATGCTGTTGGGGTAGAGCTTGAGCTCGAGCTCACCGCCGGTCTTTTCTTCCACCAGTTCCTTGAGGTTGGTGGCGAAGACGTGGACGGCGTTCTTGTCCGGATCCGGGGCGCCGTTGTAGCTCAGGTTGACGGTGGTGGCGGCCAGCGCCGAAGCGGCCGACAGGCTCAGCGCCGCAGCGGTGGACAGGGCGGCGACCAGGGGAAGGGGACGAAACAGGCTCATGGGACTCTCCGGTGTTGTCGTGTTGTTGTAAAACGGCATCGTTGCAAGTCGATATCGAGACTAGGCGTTGTCGCGTTGACTAATCAAACCCTATAGCGTTGATCTTCAGGCAACGCCTCAGTAGCGGCAAGCTGCCTTGACGCGAGGGGCGTCATCCTGAAAGAAGCGCATGCCTCGTCTGAGATGGGACAGGCACGCCTCGGCGGCCACCGAGAGCGGTCGATCCTGGCGGCTGACGATCTGGGCGCGGGCACCATTGAGCACCGGATGGGCCAGCGGCAACACCCGGATCAGCCCCTGCTCGATATCGTCGGCAACGGTCAGTTCCGGCATGAAGGTGACACCGATCCCGGAGCGCACGAAGTTCTTCAGCACCGCCACCGAATTGGTGTGCAGCCGTGAGGTCAGATGCAGGCGCTCCTGGTGGGCCACCTGATCGACCATCTGGCGCATGCCGAAGGGGTTGTCCATCAGCGCCAGCGGCCAGTCGCTGATCTCGTAGAGGGTCAGCGGCGTCTGGCGCCGCGTCAGCGGGTGGTCGGCGGGTACGATCAGGTCCAGCGGGTGGCGGCGCTCGACATGGCAGTGCAGCGTCGGGTCCACCGGTGGGGCATACAGCAGCGCCAGGTCCACCTCGCGATCGCGGATCAGGGCCATGGCCTCGTTGACGCCGGCCATCACCACCACGATGTCGATGCCCGGGTGGGCGGTCATGAAGGTCTGCAGCGGGGCGTTGATCAGATCGGCGATAAAGCCTTCGCCCACCGCCAGACGAACCTCCCCGCTGTTCAGGCTCTGCAGGGCGTTGAGCCGCGATAGGGTGGCGCTCTCGGCGTCGCACTGGGCGCGATGGTGGTCGACCAGCAGGCGCCCGGCTTCGGTCAGCGAGACGCCGTCGGGGTGGCGGGTCAGCAGGGGCGTCGCCAGCTCTTCTTCCTGGCGCCGGATCAGTCGGCTGATGGCCGAAACGTCCACATTGAGGTGGACGGCGGCGGCGCGCAGCGAGCCACGGCGCTGCACTTCACACAGATAGGCCAGGGCACGGCCGTTGAGCATCGGAATTCCTTGGTCGTGGTGGGGCGGTGTCTGTCATTGTCCTGCAAGTGGCTTGGCGGCGCAGGCGGAGAGTGGCAGACTCATCAGGCCCAAAAGGCATAGATCAATAACCATAACGCAAAAAAGGAATCTCACGGATGCGATCGTTTTCCCGCCCCCTGCTGCTTGGCGCCCTGATCGGGCTCTCCGCCCTTGCTACCACCACCGTTCAGGCGGATGAGCCACTCAAGCTGGGGGTGGATATCCCGTTCGAGCCCTTCGAGTATCGTCTTCCCGATGGCACCCTTGCCGGTTTCGAGGTGGAGCTCGGGGAAGAGGTGTGCCGGCGCATCCAGCGCCAGTGCGAGTGGGTCGAGCAGAGCTGGGATGGCATCATCCCGGGGCTGATGGCGCGCAAGTACGACGCCATCATGTCATCGATGGCGATCACCGAGGAGCGCAGGCAGCAGGTGCTGTTCTCCGAACCCTACTACTCCAACCCCAGCGTGTGGGTGACCCTGCGTGATCAGCAGATCGACCCCGATGATCGCGACAGCCTCGAAGGCCTGACGGTGGGTGTACAGCGCGGCACCATCCGCGATCGCTTCATCACCGACACCTATGGCGACATCATGGAGGTTCGTCGCTACGCCACCGCCGAGGACCTGGCGCTGGACGTCAAGACCGGACGCCTGGACAGCGCCTTCATGTACTACCCGCTGGCGCTGGCCAATCTGCAGGTGGACGAGGCCGACAGCGAGGTGGTGGTCAGCTCCGAGTTGATCCGTGAGCCCAAGTCGTACTTCGGCCATGGTGTGGCGGTGGCCTTCCGTCCCCGCGACAAGGAGCTCGCAGAGCAGTTCAACCAGGCCCTGGCCGAGATCAAGGAAGACGGCACCTACGACGAGCTGATGCACAAGTACGTGGACTACGACATCAAGATCTGAAGATGGTCTGGCCTGGCCGGACCCTCGCCAGGCCCAGTAAGCGACTTTGATACCGGTAGTTGGAACACGAAAAGGGCGGCCATTGGCCGCCCTTTTTGTTGCGCTAGCTGGGCTTATGTCGCTGCCAGAGGCGTATCCGGGTCCGCGCGGTGCTCAGGCTCAGGCCCCGGTCTCGGCCTTGGCGCCGGGCTCGAGTATCTCCCGGGCCAGGTTGCGTCCGGCCTGGGTCAGGTGCAGGCGCTCGCCCTCCTGGACGACCAGATGGCGCTGGCGCGAGCGCTCCACCACCCGCTCGGCACGGGCGGGGTCCCACATCAGGTGATCACGCAGCGCCATGGTGACGTTTTCCACCGCCTTCTCCGGGCCGTCCTCGTGGTGATAGAGGTGCACCATCAGGGTACGGCTCTCGTTCAGCTCGCGCTGGCGGCGACGTTCGAGCCATTGAGCGAAGACGCCGTAGCGCGGGCCGAGGAGGAAGGCCAGGGCGAGGAAGACGCCGGTCATCACTGCCATCATGCCGCCGATGGAGACGTCCCAGGCCACCGCCAGATAGTAGCCCGAGACGCTGGAGGCGGCGGCGATCAGCGAGGCGTAGACGAAGATCTTCCACAGCCGGTCGGTGAGCAGGTAGGCCGCCGAGGGCGGCACGATGACAAAGGCCACGAACAGCACCGCGCCCACAGCGTCGAAAGCGGCCACCGCGGTGCCGCTGGTCAACAGCAGCAGCACATAGAACAGCGCGGTCGGCGCGAAGCCCAGCGCCTTGGCCAGGGCGCTGTCGAAGGTGGCGAGCTTCAGCTCCTTGTAGAAGGCCGCCACGAAGGCCAGGTTCAGCGCCGTCATGGCCCCCATGGAGACCAGCGCCCGGGGCACCTCGACACCGCCGATAGGCAGGGTGTCGAGCCACACGAAGCCGATCTCGCCGAGCAGCACGGTGTGGGCATCGATGTGCACGTCGCTGGCGTACAGGTTGATCAGCAGGACCCCGAGGGAAAACAGCACCGGGAACACCAGACCGATGGCGGCGTCCTTCTTGACCTTCTGGGTCGACACCAGCAGCTCGGTAAGAAACACGGTGAAGATGCCGGTGAGCGCCGCGCCGATGATCTGCAGCGGTCCGCTGGCCTGGTGGGTCAGCAACCACACCACCACGATGCCGAAGACGATGGAATGGCCGATGGCGTCGGACAGCATGCTGGTGCCACGCAGTACCAGAAAGGTCCCGACCAGGCTGGAGGCGATGCCGACGAGGGCGCCGACCAGCATGATCATCAGCGGAATATTGTTGAACAGCGATGCCATCATGCGCGGCCTCCCCGGCCCAGGTCATCGAGGATGCGTTCGGCCTCGCGGCAGCCTTCCGGCGTCAGTACCCAGCGCTTGTGGTCACCGGGTTCGTGGGACGGCGGCGTCTGCTGGGTGATCAGGCCACGGGCGCTCAACCGCTCCAGCGCGCGTCGACTGTCGGTGCCCAGGTAGGCGTCCACCATGCGTTTCTCGGAGCGATACTGGCGATCGGCGTGGTGGCTGGCGAGCTGGTAGAGGGTGGTGAGCACGCGCTGGTGACGTAGCTGGCGACGATCACGCTGAAGCTTGAGGATTTCCCACACAAAGCCCCGGTGAGGCGCAAACAGCAGCGATACCAGCACCACGCTGGACAGGCTCAGGATGATCAGCGGCCCGGTGGCGAGCCCCGGGCCGAGGGCACTGATCAAGGCGCCGGTGACGCCACCGACGATACCGAACAGCGCCGACAGCATGACCATGGTCTCCAGTTTGTTGGCCCACTGACGCGCCGCCACCGCCGGGGCGATGACCATGGCTGCCATCAGCACCACGCCGACCATCTGCAGGCCGACCACCACGGCCAGGGCGATCATCACCGTCATCAAGGCCTCGAGCAGTGTGACCGGCAGGCCCTGTGTGGCAGCGAATTCGGCGTCGAAGGACACCAGCTTGAATTCCTTCCACAGCCCGCCGACCAGCACCAGCGCCACGCCGCTGACGCCGGCCATGATCCACAGGTCGCTGCGCAGGGTGGCGGCGGCCTGGCCGAACAGGAAGGCGTCTAGTCCCCCCTGGGATGCGTTGCCGGTGCCCTGGATATAGGTCAACAGCACCACCCCTATGGCGAAGAACACGCTGAGCGAGATGCCAAGGGCGGCGTCGGTCTTGAGCCGGCTCATGCGGGTCAGCAGCAGCATCACCAGCGCCGCCAAGGAGCCGGTGAACAGCGCGCCGGCGAGGATGCTGCCCATCTCGCGGCCCCCGGCGATGATGAAGCCCAGGCAGACACCGGGTAGCGCCGCGTGGGACAGGGTATCGCCGAGCAGGCTCTGCTTGCGCAGCACCGCGAAACAGCCGAGCACGCCGCTGACCAGACCCAGCATCGCCGCGCCCATCACCACGTTCTGCAGGGTGTAGTCGCCGAGCAGGGCGTTCAGGCTCATCTCGGCACCTCTTCACGGCTTTGCTGCGGGCGCGCCTCGGGTCGCTGGCCGGCGAGCTCGCGCTCGGCGGGAATGGCGCCGGTGACATCGTCGAGCAGGGCGATCTGGCCGCCGTAGGCGCGGCGCAGGTTGTCGGCGGTATAGACGTCGTTGACCGGCCCCTGGGCGATCACTCGCACGTTGAGCATCAGCATCCAGTCGAAGTAGCTGCGCACCGTCTGCAGGTCGTGGTGGACCACGATCACCGTCTTGCCCTGGTCCCGCAGCCTGCGCAGGATGTCGACGATGGCGCGTTCGGTGGTGGCGTCGACGCCTGCCATGGGCTCATCGAGGAAGTAGACGTCGGCCTTCTGGACCAGCGCCCGGGCCAGGAACACCCGCTGCTGCTGGCCGCCGGACAACTGGCTGATCTGGCGATCGGCAAAGCCGTCCATGCCGACCATCTCCAGCGCCTGCATGGCCTCGTGTCGCTCGCGGCGGCCGGGCCGCCTGAGCCAGCCCAGCCGGCCGTAGAGGCCCATGCCGACCACGTCCTGTGCGGTGGTGGGAAAGTCCCAGTCCACCGTGGAGCGCTGGGGCACGTAGCCGACCCGCCTCCGCGCCTGGCGGTAGGGGCGTCCATGCAGGGTGACGTGGCCGGCGACGCTGGGCACCAGGCCGAGGATGCTCTTGATCAAGGTGCTCTTGCCGGCGCCGTTGGGGCCGACGATGGCGGCCATGACACCGGGCGGTACGTCGAAATCGATGTCCCACAGCACCGGCTTGCCATGGTAGCTGACCGTCAGGTCCTCCACGTGGAGGGCCAGGTCGGGTTCGTGGAGCTGCTCGCTCATGGTGTGGCTCCTGTCGACCTCGCGGTGGCGTTCAAGCGCTGCGGGGTGGTGGTGTTCACTGGTCGGCGTCCTGGCTGGCGGAGGCGATCTGCTCCGCGAGGGCCTCGGGCAAGGGGGCGGGCTGACCGCCCAGGGCGCTGACGATATGCTCGGTGTTGCTCTTGAGCATGCCGATGTAGGTGCCCTCCAGGGTGCCCTTGGCGCCCATGGCGTCGGAATAGAGCTGCCCGCCGATCTCGACCCGGTGGTCCTGATCGGCGGCGGCGTCGATCACCGCCTGGACGGTGCGCGGATTGATGGTGCTCTCGACGAACATGGCGGGAACGCCACGCTCGACCACCAGCTCGGCCATGCGGCGAATATCGGCCACGCCGGTCTCGGTGGCGGTGGATAGCCCCTGGATGCCGGCCACCTCGATGCTGTAGGCGCGTCCGTAGTAGCCGAAGGCGTCGTGGGCGGTCACCAGGATGCGCTGCTCGGCCGGGATGCTGTCGATGCTGGCCTGAATCCAGTCATCGAGTTCGGCCAGTGACGCCTGGTAGGCCTCGGCGCGCTGCTGCATGGCCTCGGCACAGTGCGGACGCTGCTCTCCCAGCAGTTCCGCGATGACCGGAACGTTCCGGGCCCAGAGTCCTGCATCCATCCACAGGTGGGGGTCGACGCCATAGGCGTCCTGGGTGTGGATAAGTTGGTCGTCGCCGACGGCCTGCTCACTTACCGCAGCGGTGGGCTTGATCCGGGAAAATCGATCGAACACCTTGCCGAGCTGGCCCTCCAGTGAAAAGCCGCTGTAGAGGATCAGCTCGGCCTGATCGAGATCGTGCACGTCGCGGGCGCTGGCCTGGTACAGGTGGGGATCGATCCCCGGCCCCATCATGGTGTTGACCGCGACGCAGTCGCCGCCCACCTGTTCGACCAGATCGCCGAGCATGCCGACAGTGACGACCACATCCAGCGGTGCCTGCGTCTTCGCAGCGTCGGATTGGGCGTGAACCTGGGTGGTGGTCAGAGCGGCCAGCGAGGCCAGGGTCAGCAGGGCCGAAGCCGGGGCTGAACGACGCATGAACAGGGCTCCTCGGGGCAAGAACAACGCGCAAGCAGCATCGAAGTGCTATTTGGCTATCATTTATAGACGTGGCTAAGTTTTGGCGCCTAAGGCCCCTCGCGTCAAGCGTAGAGCGCTAATCGAGGTGATCGAGTCAGGCTATTCGCGCGTTGGAGCGCACCGACAGGCCCTGTCGCCTGGAGGTGGCCGGGGCTGGCTGAGGGGGGGAGGGGGCACGGAGCCGGATGGGATGGGCTCCGGCGATGGCGTCAGCGTTTCAGAAAGCGTTCGAAGGCGGCCAGGGTCTCGGCGCTGACATGGTGCTCGATGCCTTCGGCGTCGACCCGCGCGGTTTCGGGATTGATGCCCAGCTTGATCAGGAAGGCTTCGACGATCTGGTGTCGTTCGCGGCTGGCATCGGCCAGGGCCTTGCCCTTGTCGGTCAGGAAGATGCCGCGATAGGGGCGCTTGATGATCAGGCCCTCGTCATCGAGACGCTTGAGCATCTTGGCGACGGTGGGCTGGGCGACGCCCAGGCGGCGGGCGATATCGGTCTGGCGCGCTTCACCGCCGTCGGTGATCAGATCCGAGATCAGCTCGACGTAGTCTTCGATCAGTTCGGTGCGGCGTGCGTCTCGTGCCTTGCGAAACCCCTCGACGTGGCTTTCCGGGGAAATCAGCGATGCGCGTTCGTCGTGGTTGAGGGGGTCGTTCATGGGGGATGGAGTCGCCTCGGGTCAGGGTGTCCATCTTGCCAATTGGTGGCGGTAATGCAAGTTCAGCAAAGGTGATACCTCACGTAGAGGTGTTCCGCGGGAAGAGGCGTACCCGAGTCGAGACCTTCTCGCATATGCCCATGTCAGAGAAATCGTCAGCCCTGAAGCAGTGGCATCGCCGATCCACCTACCGGCAGTCGGCGGCGCGACGACAGGGCCAGGAATTGATGGAGGGGAAGGGGCTTCGAGTACAGATAACCCTGGAATGAACGACAGCCCAGCTCCAGCAGCCGCTTTTGCTGCTCCACGGTTTCGACACCCTCGGCGATGACACCGAGTTGCAGGGTCTGGGCGAGGGCGATGATGGTCTGGGCGATGGGAGCCGCAGTGGGGTCATCGGTCAGATCGCGGACGAAGGCCACATCGATCTTCAGGCTGTCCAGCGGGAGGCGCTTGAGGTAGGCCAGAGAGGAATAGCCGGTACCGAAGTCATCGATGGCGAAGCGCACCCCGAGGGTGCGCAGGTGGGTCAGGGTATCGATGACCGGATAGGCCTCACCCAGCATCAAGGACTCGGTGAGCTCCAGGGTCAGCTGGCTTGCAGGCGCCCCGGTATCCGTCAGGGCCCTCTCCACGCCGGTGACGAAGTCGGCGCGCTGGAATTCCCGGGCGCTGACGTTGACCGACAGGGTCCAGGCGCTTCTGTGGGGGTCGTGTTGCCAGTCGGCCAGCAGCTCACAGGTCTTGCGCAGCACCCAGTTGCCCAGTTCGATGATCTGGCCGGTGTCCTCGGCCAGGCTGATGAAGGCACTCGGCGAGACCAGCCCCAGCTCCGGATGCTCCCAGCGCAGCAGTACCTCTGCGCCGGTAATCGTGCCCTGGTGATCGACCTGAGGCTGCAGGTACTGGCGCAATTGCTCGCCGACGACCGCGTCCTTGAGCTGTCGCTCGAGCCTGAGTCGAGCATTCAGGCGCTCGACCATGCTGGCTTCAAAGGCGCAAGGACGCTGGGCGGCCTCGCTCTTGCTCTCGAGCAGGGCCAGGCCAGCGCGCTTGAGCAGTTCGCTGACGCCGAGGTCACCGCCACGAAACAACAGGTAGCCGCCGCTGACGCGGCAGCTGTGGCGCTCGCCGGCCAGCGAATAGTCGCCGTTCAAGGATTCCAGTACGCTGCGTGCCTTTTCCCTGGCCTGCCCCATGGCATTCTCAGGGGAGACCGAGAGACCGTCGTAGAGCAGCGCAAATTCATTGCTGCTCAGCCGCGCCAGATCGTTGGCTTGCCTGGCCCAGGGCCTGAGACGGGCCGCCAGCGCCTTGAGCAGGCGATCTCCGGTGGCCTGACCGAGGGCATCGTTGATGCCCTTGAAGTTGTCGATATCCACCAGCAGCAACATGATGTGCCGGCCACTGATGTCGCTGGCCAGTTGCAGGGCGTGGATGCGTTCCTGCAGCGAGCTGCGATTGGGCAAGGTGGTCAGGCCGTCGTGATAGGCCTGGTAACGGATATGCTGCTGGGCGTCATGGTGGGCGGAGGTATCGCTGAGGGTGGCGACAAAATGCCCGCTACCGTCTTCGTCGGCGCGTACACGATTGATGCTCAGGCGCGCAGGGAAGCGGCGACCTTGGCGGTGTCGGACCTCGACATCGCCGATCCAGGCGCCATTTTCTCGCAGCGAGCGCAGTACCTGGCTGCGATGCTGATCGAGCCGCAGCAGGGTGTTGAGCTTGAGCATCGAGTGGCCCTGGAGGTCGGTATGGGGCACACCGGTCAGGGTCTCGAAGGCGTGGTTGCACATGATCATGCGGGCACGCTGATCCAGCAGTACGACGCCATCGTGCATCGATTCGATGACATCCACCAACTGGCGGCGTGAGACCTGCATGCGCATGGCGCTGTCCTGTAGCCGCCTGTCGACAAGCACCGTGACCAGGGTGGTCAGCGCAAACAGAAATGACAGCACGGCGACGGCGGTGGCCAGTAGCGAGCCGTGATGGGCCATTGGTGCCGTCGCCTGCCAGCCTGGGTCCGGCAGAAAGTACACCGCCATCATGGCCGAATAGTGCATGCTGCAGATGGCCAGGGCGGCGAACACCGCTGCCAGCAGGCTGCCCAGGCGAATGCCCTGCACGCGGGGCAAGTGTCTGGACGCATGGAAGCTGTAGATGCTGGCGATACCAAAGGGCAGCGAGATCACCAGTGACAGCAGCAAGGGAATGGGAGCGAAGCGCATGCTGGCAGGCGCCTCCATGGCTGCCATGCCGGTGTAGTGCATGGTGGCGATACCCAGCCCCAGCAGGCATCCCGCGATGATCTTGCGCGTGGTGGACAGTCCCCTGCGAGCCATCGCCGCCACGGCGATCAGGCCGGCGACCACCGCCGGCAGCAAAGAAGCCAGGGTCAGCCACAGACCATGATGGGCGGGAAAGGGCAGACGATAGGCGAGCATGCCGGTGAAGTGCATGCTCCAGATGCCTAGCCCCATCATGGTGCCACCGGCCAGCCACCAGGCCCTGCGTCGATGTTGCCATCGCGCAGAGTGAACGCGTTCGCCGACGGCCATGGCCGAATACACCGATACCAGTGCCACCAGACACGACAGGACGACGAGCCAGGGCGTGTGTACTCCCTGTATGGCCTGGGCGACCTGCGGGTAGGTAATAAAGATGGGCGGCATGGGTCGGGGTGGGTCCCTTGTAGTAAGGCCTTAAGACAACCTCTTCATTGATTAGCATGACCTGGCGCGTAGAGCAAAGGCTCCTGCCGGGCTGAGTGGTCGCCACGCCAGCATGATGGATCCGCGTTTGAGTATAGAATTGTCGGTCAATGCTTGCGTGATACAGGGCGCTATATTGTTGTCCTGGCGGTGAAAAAAGTGTAAATGCCGGCGTCTGTCTCGGGAGAAAAATTTAACCGTAAGCAGGCGATGCCAGCCGCTGAGACGGCGCCGAAGCGTGCGGCTGTCTTTAGTCGAGTCGACCCTGGTTGCCGATTCGGGCAAACATTTTGGTCAACATCTATCTGTGCGGCCTCGGGTCGTCGACCTTGTTGTACTGCTGTCTGGCGTGTGCGGTGCAGACCTCACCGGGCAATGGGGTGCGCCAACGATGCCTGTGCCGAGCCGTCGCTTGGCGCAGGCGCTACCCACCGACAATTTCCGGGCGAAAGCCGTCCACAAGGATACATTGCAAGACCGGCGAAACCTCGACGGCGGTGTCGTCCGGGATAGGCCTCGCGCCAGCATCCCGAGGCCAATTCACAGCCTGACCAGGTTGGCGGGGAGCTGCCTGACACTATCGCTTTTGCTATAGATGCATGCCAAAAGGCTATTTCCCTCGGGATGCCACCTTTGCAAGAGTATGCGGCCCTTTTGAATGAGTCGGCAGGACAACCGGGGTGGCGGGTGGTGAAAACGTATCTGGGCAAGATGAAAGGTGGGAACGCTGAGCGTGGGCAACTGTGCTGGAAGGATGCCTTGTGGTCGTGGGTTGGCGCCTTTGTCGGCATGGCCGGCGTCGGCTGGTTGAGCCACGAATGGCTATCGACTCAGGCACTGTTGATGATCGGCTCCTTCGGTGCGACTTCTGTGCTGTTGTATTCCACCCCTGACAGCCCTCTGGCGCAGCCCCGCAATGTTCTGGGCGGCAATGTCCTGTCAGCTCTGGTCGGCGTGCTCTGCTGGCTATGGCTGGGGGATGACTGGCTGGCTGCCGCGGTCGCGGTCTCCAGTTCGATTCTGGTGATGCAGTTGACCCACACCCTGCACCCCCCAGGCGGCGCAACGGCCTTGATCGCGGTCATTGGCTCACCGGAGCTGCACGCGTTGGGGTGGGGATACGCGCTGGTACCGGTGGCGGCGGGGTGCCTGCTGCTGTTGGTGATCGCTACCCTGATCAACAATCTGGCCCGGCATCGTCGATACCCACGCCATTGGTGGTGAGGTGACGATGCGTGACGGCGTGCTGCACGGCCGGGTGGCATGTCAGCGTCGCCAGCGAAGTGTGGCGTCAAACCCTGCTGACTCACGGTTGTTCAGGCTGACTTCGACGTCCTGCTGTTGAGCCAGGGCAAGCACGATGGAAAGGCCCAGACCGCTACCGGTGGTGGTGGCGTCGCTGGCGCGATGGAAGCGCTCGGTGACTCGCTCCAGGTGCTTAGCGGGAATGCCGGGGCCGCTATCGAGGATGCTTAGACGCACACCCTGGGGCTCTTCGTGAAGGATGGCTTCGATGGTGCCACCGTCTGGTGTGTAGCGCAGCGCGTTGTCCAGCAGATTGCGGATCATGATGCCAAGCTCCGTGGCATTACCCTCGACCGTGGTCGGATCTACGTGCTCCAGACGGAGTTGCTGGCCACGAGCGTCGGCCAGCGGCCAGAGTTCGGCCGCGAGGTCCAGCAGGGTCGAGCGCAGGTCTACCCTTTCTGGTGCAGCACCGGTGTGGCGATCGACCCGTGCCAGGACCAGCAGCTGCTCCACCACGCGCTGGAGTCGCTCGACGCCCTGGCGAGCCTTGGGCAGGGCGTCGCCTTCGCCTGCCAGGGCGTTGTCCAGGTGGATCTTCAGGGCTGCCAGAGGAGTGCGCAGTTCATGGGCGGCATCCGCGGTGAAGCGCCTCTCCTTTTCCAGGGTCGCCTTGAGCCGCCCGATGAAGTCGTTGAGTGAGCCCCTTAGTCCGGCCAATTCCGTCGGCACGTCCAGTTCGATGCGACTCAGGTCGGCGGAGTCTCGATGCTCCACCTGCTGCGATAGTCGCTCGATGGGGCGCAGGCCGCGCCGAATATGACGCAGCACCAGCAACAGGCACAGCGGCATCAGCAGCAGCATGGGCCAGAGGTGGTTGAGCGTAATGCGCTCGATGATGTCGAGAAAGAAGTCCCGTTCGATACCGATCTGTAGCCACAGACCGCGATCCGTATCGTGCAGGGCAAAGACGCGCCAGCGAGATTCTCCCAGTGATCGCCATGTGAAACCCTGCTCACCGGGTGGCGGCATCCGGGGCTGGCGGTCGACGTCTTGCCATCCTGGGCCAATCAGCACCGGCTGGCCGGTCTCGGTCCACAGCCCGAAGCCCATCTTGCGCTCTTCGTGGTGATAGGTCTGGCCTGGTGTCGCCGGGGGCTTGTCGGACGTGCCGCTGTCAGCGTATAGGCGGGCGCTGGCCTTGCGCTGGTCCATCCACCGGGCCAGGCGTCGATAGTCGTCAGCCTCGGGCGCCTCGGGGAGCATGCTCATCAGCCCCCTGCCGGTAAAGGCGAGCTGGGCATCGAGGATCTCTTCCAGCTCGTTCTGCGAGATCAGCCAGGCGGCCACCACCGACAACAGCGCCACCATGGCCAGGGACAGGGCCAGGGTGCGAAACAGATAGCGATGGATCGACATCACGTGGCGACGGCCAGAAAGTCGGTATTGAGGCGATAGCCGATGCCGCGCACCGTGGTGATCATCTCCTTGTGCAGCTTCTTGCGAAGATGATGCACGTGAACTTCCAGCGCGTTGGACTCGAGTTCTTCTCCCCAGCCGTAGAGCAGGCTCTCCAGGCGGGGGCGGGACAGTACCTGGCCGGGTTGGCGGGCAAGCTCGATCAGCAGGGCGAACTCGCGACGACTCAGGGCGATGCCCCGTCCTTGCCAGTCGACGCAATGGCGGGCCTCATCGATGCACAGCGTGCCGATGTCGATGGTGGAGCTGGCGCGGCCAGCCGCTCGTCGAATCACGACGCGCAGGCGCGCGAGCAGTTCCTGGAGGTCGAAGGGCTTCAATACGTAGTCGTCTGCCCCGGCGTCCAAGCCCTGGATACGTTCTTCCACGGCGTCACGGGCGGTCAGGATCAGGACCGGCATGGCACTTTGCTGGCGCAGGCGTCTCAGAACCTCTAGTCCATCGCAGTCGGGCAGGCCAAGGTCCAGGATCACCACCGAAAATGCCTCCAGGGCCAGCGCCTCGAGAGCCGGCTTGCCGCAGGTGAACCAGTCGAGTGCATAGCCCTCTCGTTCAAGCGCGACCTTGATGCCCTCCCCCAACAGAGGGTCATCCTCCACCAGTAGTGCCCGCATGGCATGTTCTCCGTCGATCTACCCAACCGTCACTCAGCCAGTATGGGGCGCAAAACCTTAATCTACGCTTAAGGATCGACGGGAGTCTTGATCCGACGCTGTTCTCTGCCTAGGACTGCGAATCGTGCCTGGGCTTGCCGGTACGCTCGGTCGACGCCATCTTTTCCAGTTCGTCTTCGCTCATCGAGTCGTACATCGACCGGGCGGCACCGTCGAGTTCGCTCACCTTCTGTTCACCACGCTTGGCAGCGAGGGCTGCTCCTGCCGCCATCTGCTGGGCTTTCGACTTCGCTGGCATGGTTACCTCCTTGAAGAGAAAGAAGATTGTTGTACCGGCGTTCATGGCTTGCTGCCTGGCAGGCTCAAAGGATCTTTCGACGAGAAGCCTGACCTTACCGGTTCGACCCGGATCAGCCCCAGCATAATCACTTGTGTTTTACGTGTTCAACGCCAGTTGCCGCGATACCGAAACGTATTCACGAGGCGAGTGGGCGAAATCACATGAATGGAAGAGCGACGTTCGCCAGGGAGTGTGTCTGCCTGTGATCTTTCGTGGTGGTGTCCTTGCGCCGGGGTTTTCACGCCTTTGCCTCGGCACAGTGGTGGCAGCTTGGCCGCCGCGAAATCTCACCATCGAGGTTCGAAGTAATGTGAAGAAGCGAGGTCACACGGCGTTACAACTCTTTTCAATAAGAAGTACGAAACAGCGGCCCGCTCTGGCAGCGTCTGGTGGCGACGTAATGGATTACCTGAATGATTTTCGAAGTGACGTGTTGTTCAGACGCTATTGCAAGAGCTTTGACATAAAGCGCCCGTCGAGTCGTGTCCATGATGATTCATGGGTGACTCGGGCAGGCATGGCGTCTTCGTCTTTCGTTTAGCGATTCTGCCATGACAAGGGAGGAAGCCAGCATGCGAGATACACAGGATCTTTTTCCGACACGCCTGGAGCGTAAGCTGGGCATGTTCGAGCGCATCGACCCGGTCGTTCATTGCGATGAGCAGCAGCGAGCGAACGGCCCCCTGAGCGAAGAAGAGCTTGATGAGTTTGATAGAAAAGGCTTTCTCTCTTTCGAGAACTTCTTCGACAAGGAAGAGATGGATGCCTTTATCCAGGAATTGCGGGAGTACGAAGAGGACGAAGACCTCAAATTGTCCGAAGGGACGGTGCTGGAGCCCGGAAAACAGGAGATCCGGTCGATCTTCGGCATACATCAGGTCTCGGATCGTTTCAGCCGTCTGACACGGGACCCGAGGCTATTGGCCATGGTGCAGCAGATACTCGGTAGTGACGTCTACATCCATCAGTCGCGTATCAACTACAAGCCCGGCTTCAAGGGGAAAGGTTTTGACTGGCACTCGGACTTCGAGACCTGGCATAGCGAAGACGGCATGCCTCGGATGCGGTCACTGAGCTGCTCGATCATTCTGACGGATAACGGTGAATTCAACGGCCCCTCGATGCTGATACCAGGGTCCCACAAGCAGTTCGTTCCTTGTGTCGGGCGCACCCCGGAGGACAACTACAAGGAGTCATTGAAGAGCCAGGACATCGGTGTTCCTGATGCCGCCAGCCTGAAGAAACTGATGCTGGAGAACGATATAGAGGCGCCGAAAGGCGATTCTGGCTCATTGGTGATGTTCGAGTGCAATACGCTGCACGGCTCCAATATCAATATGTCCTGCTGGCCGAGAAGTAACCTGTTCTTCGTCTATAACAGTGTCGAGAATACCCTCCACGACCCCTACTGCGGCAACAAGCCTCGCCCTGAGTTCCTGGCCACGCGCAAGGACTACAGCCCGCTCAAGCCTGTCGAGGGAAAGCATCAGACAGAGTGAGAGCCAGAGAGGGTGAGCGCCGACGCCACCTACCTCTCCGCCATCACCGGCGATGTCACGCGCTCGCCTGGCCATCGTCGCTGGGACTCGAGAACCTCCAGCAGCAAACGCCACCTTGATTCACAAGGTGGCTTTTTCGTCGATGTTGGTGGAGGTGGCGGGAATCGAAGCCCGGAGCCTGTAGAGAGCGCCGACCTTGCCCTTGGGTCGTGGACCTTGCAGACACAAAAAAACCTCCGTAAAGGAGGTTCTTTCGTCGGTGTTGGTGGAGGCGGCGGGAATCGAAGCCCGGGGTCTGTGGAGAGCGCCGACCTAGCTATTGGCTCTTATTGGCCTGCACATAGCTTGGCCACAAAAAAGCCACCTTCAGATGAGGTGGCTTTTTCGTCGGTGTTGGTGGAGGCGGCGGGAATCGAAGCCCTGGGTCTGTAGAGAGCGCCGACCTCGCCCTTGGGTCGTCTTCGGTCCTGGTTTCCTTCGGGCACAAAAAACCTCCACAAGGGAGGTTCTTTCGTCGGTGTTGGTGGAGGCGGCGGGAATTGAAGCCCGGGTCTGTAGAGAGCGCCGACCTAGCTATTGGCTCTTCTTTTCTGGTTGTGTGCCCTGAAACGAAAAAGACCACCCTTTAACAGGTGGTCTTCTTCTGGTGTTGGTGGAGGCGGCGGGAATCGAACCCGCGTCCGCCGACACTCGCCCATTGGCTCTACATGCTTAGTTCCGTCATTTGATTTAACGCCTCGGGCTCCGACGGGCAGGATCCCGAAACGCGATTCCTCCAAAGTTTAGCGATTGACGAGAGGACAGCGCCAACCGCGATCTCACCTATCTTGGCTCGTAGCCCATTGGCAACGGATGAGCACGTCGCCGCCGGGTAGGACTAGAAGCTAGCAGTTTTTACGCTGCCAGCGCGCCCTGAGCGTAGTTTTCGTCGTTTGCGACTATTTAATCGTGATGTTGGATTTACGAGATACATCACGCTCTCGGCATGCACCTCAGGGGTTGTCATCAGCGTCGAAACCATGTCGCCCCCGTAACGCCCCGCCAGTGTACCAAAGATCCGGCGGTCTGTACTACATCTGACGGCTCAGGCGCGGTTTTGTTCCCGCATGACGCGGCCCTTCTGACGCTGCCAGTCGCGGTCCTTCTCGGTGGCGCGCTTGTCGTGCAGCTTCTTGCCCGTCACCAGCGCCAGTTCACACTTCACCCGGCTGCCTTTCCAGTACAGCTTCAGCGGCACACAGGTGTGCCCCTTGTCCTGGGTGCGCGAGAAGATCTTGGCGATCTCCTTGCGGTGAAGCAGCAGCTTGCGCGTGCGCGTGGGGTCCGCCACCTCATGGGTGCTGGTGGTGTTGAGCGGCATGATATGGCTGCCGAGCAACCAGGCCTCGCCGTTCTTCACCAGAATGTAGGTGTCGGTGAGCTGTGCCTTGCCGGCACGCAGGCTCTTGACCTCCCATCCCGCCAGCACCAGCCCGGCCTCGAAGGACTCGTCGATATGGTATTCGAAGCGCGCCTTCTTGTTCTGGGCGATGGTGTTGTTGCCGGGACCCTTGTCCTTTCCCTTCTTGCTGGCCATGGAACCTCTTGATGTCTGAATCGGTCGTGGAAGCGGTGTCGTAACCGATGCGGCCCGATGCGTAGCGTTGCTGGTCGACGCCAGGCGATTGCCACGGCGGCGCTGCCCGTCGGTCCCCCTTTCGGCTGTCTCCAGTTCTGCCGGGGAAGCGTGCTACCATTTGAGGCCGAAATAACCGCTCATGATACGCCCTGGGCTTCTGGAAGTCAGCGGAGAGGTCAATGCCAACCGTCAATCGGTCCGCCATGGTGCGGCACACCCCCAAGCAGATGTTCGATCTGGTCAACGATTTCGAGCGCTATCCGGAGTTTCTGCCGGGCTGCCGTCGCGCGCGGCTGCTGGAGAAGGACGAATCGCACCTGATCGGCGAAATGACCCTGGGGCGGGCCGGCATCGAACAGACCATCGTCACCCGAAATGACCTGCACGAGCCTGACCGTATCGAGCTGTCGCTGGTAAAGGGGCCGTTCAAGCGACTGGACGGGCGCTGGAAGTTCATCACCATGGGCGAGAACGTGTGCAAGGTCAGCCTGGAGATGGACTTCGAGTTCTCCAGTCGGCTGCTGGGCATGGCCTTTGGCAAGGTCTTCCAGCAGATCGCGGGCCAGCAGGTGGATGCCTTTACGCGGCGTGCCGATGAGCTTTATGGGCGCTGACAGCGCAAGACCCTCGGCTACTCGTGTCGAGCCCACACCTGCCGAGCACTCGGCGCGGCCAGATATAAAGGAAGACGCAAGCGACGAGGTGCTTCGCGTGGAAGTGGCCTTTGCCTTGCCGCACAAGCAGCGCCTTGTCGCGCTGCGCGTCGCCAAGGGCACGACCGCCTGTGAAGCGCTGGCGTTGGCCGACCTGCCGTCGCTGTTTCCCGAGTTGCCTGTGGAAACCTTCAGCGAGGCCAGTCTCGGCATCTTCGGCAAGGTGCTGAAAGAACCCGCACGGCAGATATTGCGTGACGGTGATCGCGTAGAGGTCTATCGACCGCTGAAGATCGACCCCAAGGCAGCGAGGGCGGAGCGTGCGGCTCGTAGCCGCTCTTCCTCCTAGCGACCCTGGACGGCCGGAGCCTGTGTCGCCGCCGTATCCGTAAAGGCGCGCGCAGGAGCCACTACTGCGCGTAGAAGCTAACCGGCGTAGACGCAACCAGGGTGGCCGTTGTGGCCACCCTGGTGCAGGTTCTCGCTGGCGCCAACGGCTTACTCGCGCTCGGGATCCACGGTGCGGTTGTAGATCGGCTCGATATTGGCTTCGCCCTCGGGGTTATCGTCGCCGCCGCCGCTGGTGGGGCCTACGCCGTAGCTATGCTTGCCTGCCACGTCCGGGTTCATGCTGAAGTCGCCTTCCCGGTCGATATTGACCAGGTTGTTGCCGGCAAAGGTCAGGGTGACTCGTCTTTGCATCACGTCGCCGTAAGCTTCGTCGAGGCGGTAGACGTAGTCCCACTGGTCGGCGCTGAACGGGGCCTCCAGCAGCGGCGAGCCCATGAGGTTGATGACCTCCTGTCGGGACATGCCGGGGCGTAGCTGTTCGACCATACTGTTGGTCACCAGGTTGCCCTGTGCCAGGTCGCGCTTGTACACGCTGAAGTAGGTGCAGCCGCTGGTCAGCGCCAGGGCCAGTGAAAGGGTGACAATTCCGGTCAACTTTTGCATTTGCGCCTGTTCTTCACTATCGTGGGGTCGGTCGATCATACCCGACCCTACCTGATACTGCGAAGAGCAACCATGGCCGACAAGAACCATGAATTGCGCAAGGCTGGACTGAAAGTCACTCTGCCGCGCGTAAAGATCCTGCAGATCCTCGAATCTGCCACCGATCAGCACCACCTCAGCGCCGAGGACGTGTACAAGACGCTTCTCGAAGCCGGTGAAGATGTGGGCCTGGCGACGGTGTATCGCGTGCTGACTCAGTTCGAGTCGGCGGGCCTGGTGATCCGACACAATTTCGACGGTGGCCATGCGGTCTTCGAGCTCTCCCAGGAAGAGCATCACGACCATATGGTGTGCCTGGAAAGCGGTGAGATCATCGAGTTCTTCGACGAGACCATCGAGCGTCGGCAGCAGGAGATCGCCGAGGAGCACGGCTTTGAGCTCGTCGATCACGCGCTGGTCCTCTACGTCAGACCCAAGGGCTCCAAGGCGACGCGCCAGGAAGGCATCGCCAAGAAATAACGGGTCCCTCTGCGCGTAGCGCTGAGTAAGAGCCTCTGCCTCCGGGCGGAGGCTTTCTCGTGTCTGGAAGATGTGATCAGCGCTGTGCGGTCAGTGGGTACACAAAAGCGCCACGTCCCCGTCAATTGGGGGCGTGGCGCTTGCGTTGTCGGCTCGCTGTAAAATGCTGTTTTTTCTTGGGTACTGCTCTTCAGTATCGCTTTTCGCTGCTGTCTGGGTTCGCCAGACCTAGTGATGCGCCCGCTGGCTTGCGTCGAGCATCTCGCGGGCATGCGCCAGGGTCTGGTCCGAGAGTTTGACGCCGCCGAGCATGCGCGCCAGCTCGCCGACACGCCCGGCTTCGTCCAGATGCGCCATACGGGTGCGGGTGGAATCCTTGCGGGCCTTCTTCTCTATGTGCAGATGGTGATGGGCCTGAGCGGCGACCTGGGGCAGGTGGGTCACCGTCAGGACCTGGCCGTTCTGACCCAGGCGCTTGAGCAGCTGCCCGACGATCTCGGCGGTGGCACCGGATACCCCGACATCGACCTCGTCAAACACCAGGCTGGGGATGGTGGAGTGCTGGGCGGCGATCACCTGGATGGCTAGGCTGATGCGCGACAGCTCGCCACCAGAGGCTACCTTGGCCAGCGGGCGAGGCGGCTGACCGGGGTTGGCGGCGATCAAAAAGCGCACCCGGTCCATGCCCTCGGGGGCGGCGGCGTCACGCCGACTGACGTCGACCTCGAAGCGGGCCTTGCCCATGGCCAGAAACGCCAGTTGCTGCTGGACTTCCTTGCCGAAGCGCTTGGCGGCCTTGTGTCTGGCGGCGCTGACGGTCTCTGCCAGGGCTCGCCATTGTGTCTTGAGGGTGTCGGCCTTCTCGGTCAGCGCCTCGAGGTCCTCGTCTCCGCCCTCCAGTCCCTGAAGTTCTGCCGTCAGGCGCTGGTGCAGGGCGACGATCTCGTCGGGCAGCACATGGTGCTTGCGAGCGATGCGGTGAGCCTCGCCCAGGCGCTGTTCGACCCAGGCCAGGCGCTCTGGGTCCAGCTCCACGTCGGCGACCACCTGATGCAGTTCTCGGCCGGCTTCCTCGAGCTGGATGCTGGCGTCACCGAGCAAGGCGATGGCGTTGGCCAGGGCTCCCTTGTCGCTGCCGGGCAGGGCGGCCAGGCGCTGGCTGGCCTGGTGGAGCAGGGGCAGGGCGCCGCCTTCCTCGCCATCGCAGCAGTCGAGGGCGAACTGGGTCTCCGCCAGGCGCGATTCGGCGTGGGCCAGCAGCTCCTGTTCACGTTCGAGCTGTTCGAGCTCGTCTTCGCCCAGGCCGAGTTGGTCGAGTTCTTCCACCTGATAGCGCAACAGCTGGCGACGGGCGCGGATTTCATCGCCGTCGTCGGCCAGCCGTTTCAGTTGTCGCCGGGTGGACTGCCACTCCCGATAGAGCTCGGCCAGTCGGCTCACCGATTCACGGTGGCCGGCCAGGTCGTCGAGCAGGCGCAGGTGGGTGTCCTCGGCCAGCAGGGCCTGGTGGGCGTGCTGGCCGTGGATCTCGATCAGGGTCTCGCCCAGCGACTTGAGGTCGGCGATGGTGGCCGGCTGGCCGTTGATCCAGGCCTTGGAGCGACCGCTTTTAGTGACCACGCGACGCAGCAGGCAGTCGTCATCGGGCAGCTCTCGGTTGGCAAGCCAGGCCCGGGCGTTGGGCAGATTGGCAATGTCGAAGCGCGCGCTCAGGTCGGCTCTGGACTGGCCGTGGCGCACGCTGCCGGCGTCGGCGCGTTCGCCCAGGCACAGGCCCAGGGCGCCAAGCAGGATCGACTTGCCGGCGCCGGTCTCGCCGGTGATGGCAGTCATGCCGCCCTCGAGCTCGAGTTCGAGGTGGTCGACGATGGCGAAGTCCTGGATCGAGAGTTCGGTCAGCATGCGGGCCTCCTGGTGGCGTCACCGAGCGGTGCGACGGTCAGTGCAAGGGTGGCGGTCGTACAGGGTGATGGGTGCGGCAATCGCTCGCGCAATAGCTAGAGCATCGATATGTCGCAACGGATGGGCTTGTCATTACTGTTTATCCATCCATGTGGTGTCTGTTTATACAGTAGTCCAGGCGCGCCCTCAACGCATCCTTGAGCAGCAACTTCAGTGGTTGCGGGTCAGCGCTGCGGCAAATCCTGGGCCTGCTGGGGAAAGTCTGATCAGGATCTGCGTCTTTCCCCTTGAGATTGTTGTGGCCAACCCCATATACCTCTGCAACCTCTGGTCCCCGGACCAGCCACTGTAAAGGCGGTGCTACCGCAATTGTTGGACTTCTTCAGGAGGCTGCACATGGCCAAAGATCCCCAGACCCCGCTGGATGACGAACTCGCTCGCCAGGAGCAGGAAGCCGAGTCGCAGCAGGCCGGCGATTCAGCCGAGGCTATCGAGGGCGAGCTCGACGACAAGCTCGAGGGTATCGTCGACCTGGCTGAGGATGAGGCACAGGCCGTGGAAGGCGGTGACAACCCCGAGGCCGAGGTGCTGGCGGCCCGCGTCGAGGAGCTCGAGCAGAGCGTGACCGAGGCCAAGGACCAGGCCCTGCGTGCCGCCGCCGAGGCGCAGAACGTGCGCAGGCGGGCGGAAGCCGAGGCCGAGAAGGCGCGCAAGTTTGCGCTGGAGAAGTTCATCAAGGACCTGCTTCCGGTGGTCGACAGCCTGGAAAAGGCGCTTGAGGCCATGGGCGAGGACGCCTCCGAGGTGCATCGCGAGGGTGTCTCCATGACCCTGAAGATGCAGCTCGACGTACTGGCCAAGTTCGGCGTCGAGATCGTCGAGCCCCAGGGCGAGCCGTTCGACCCGCAGTACCACGAGGCCATGGCCATGGTGCCGAACCCCGAGGTCGACCCCAACACCGTCATCGACGTGATGCAGAAGGGCTACGTGCTCAACGGACGCCTGGTGCGCCCGGCGATGGTGGTAGTGAGCCAAGCGGCCGGCTGAAACATCCGGCCCACGGGGCCTGACCGATACGGGTTGTCGACAGGCGTTGTCGATATGAGTTGAACATGGGGACTTGAAATCGGCGCAGACGCCCCCCAGATAGTCGGCAACCCCGCGGCGAACGCCGCAAGCCAAACTTCAGTTACGCAAGACACGAATTCGAGGATTTCCTATGGGACGCATCATCGGCATTGACCTTGGTACCACCAACTCCTGTCTGGCCGTGCTCGACGGCGACAGCGCCAAGGTAATCGAGAACGCAGAAGGCGCACGTACCACCCCGTCCATCATCGCCTACACCGATGATGGCGAGACCCTGGTGGGTCAGGCGGCCAAGCGTCAGGCGGTGACCAACCCGGAAAACACCCTGTACGCGATCAAGCGCCTGATCGGCCGTCGCTTCAAGGACGACGTCGTCCAGAAGGACATCAAGATGGTGCCCTACACCATCACCGAAGCCGACAACGGCGACGCCTGGGTCGAGGTCAAGGGCAAGAAGCTGGCACCGCCCCAGGTCAGCGCTGAAGTGCTGAAGAAGATGAAGAAGACCGCCGAGGACTACCTGGGCGAAGAAGTGACCGAGGCGGTCATCACCGTGCCGGCCTACTTCAACGACAGCCAGCGTCAGGCCACCAAGGACGCGGGTCGCATCGCCGGTCTCGAGGTCAAGCGCATCATCAACGAGCCGACCGCGGCTGCCCTTGCCTATGGCATGGACAAGTCACGCGGTGACAAGACTATCGCGGTCTACGACCTGGGTGGCGGTACCTTCGATATCTCCATCATCGAAGTGGCCGACGTCGACGGCGAGACGCAGTTCGAGGTGCTGGCCACCAACGGCGACACCTTCCTGGGTGGTGAGGACTTCGACCTCAAGCTGATCAACTACCTGGTCGACCAGTTCAAGGCCGACAGCGGTATCGACCTGTCCGGTGACAACCTGGCCATGCAGCGCCTGAAGGAAGCCGCCGAGAAGGCCAAGATCGAGCTGTCCAGCGCCCAGCAGACCGACGTCAACCTGCCCTACATCACCGCCGACAACACCGGTCCCAAGCACCTCAACGTCAAGGTGACCCGGGCCAAGCTTGAGTCGCTGGTGGAAGAGCTGGTGAGCCGTTCACTGGCGCCGTGCAAGACCGCTCTGTCCGACGCCGGCCTGTCCGCCTCCGAGATCGACGACGTCATCCTGGTCGGTGGCCAGACCCGTATGCCGATGGTTCAGGCCAAGGTCGCCGAGTTCTTCGGCAAGGACGCCCGCAAGGACGTCAACCCGGACGAAGCCGTGGCCGTGGGTGCTGCGATCCAGGGCGGCGTGCTCGGCGGTGACGTCAAGGACGTGTTGCTGCTGGACGTGACTCCGCTGACACTGGGTATCGAGACCCTGGGTGGCGTGATGACGCCGCTGATCGAGAAGAACACCACCATCCCGACCAAGAAGACCCAGGTGTTCTCCACCGCGGATGACAACCAGACCGCCGTGACCATTCACGTGCTGCAGGGTGAGCGCAAGCAGTCCAGCGGCAACAAGTCGCTCGGTCGCTTCGACCTGTCGGACATTCCGCCGGCGCCGCGCGGTGTGCCGCAGATCGAGGTCGCCTTCGACCTGGACGCCAACGGTATCCTCAACGTGTCCGCCAAGGACAAGGCCACCGGCAAGGAACAGTCCATCGTCATCAAGGCCTCCAGCGGCCTGTCCGACGACGAGATCGAACAGATGGTCCGCGACGCCGAGGCCCACGCCGACGAGGACAAGAAGTTCGAGGAACTGGTGGCGCTGCGCAACCAGGCAGACGGCATGATCCACGCCTCTCGCAAGACCCTCGAGGAAGCCGGCGACAAGGCCTCCGAAGACGAGAAGCAGGCCATCGAGAGCGCCATCAAGGAGCTCGAGGAAGCGCTGCAGGGCGACGACAAGGATGCCATCCAGGCCAAGCTCGACGCCCTGACCGAGGCCTCCGGCAACCTGGCGCAGAAGATGTACGCCGAACAGGCGGACGCTGGCCAGCAGGCGGGTGACGCCGACGCTGGCGCTAAGAAGGAAGATGACGTGGTCGACGCCGAGTACGAAGAAGTCAACGACGACCAGAAAAAGCAGTAACCACGACATCTGAACCTCGGATGACGCCAACGCGGGAGCCGGACTCCCGCGTTGGTGTTGCTGAGCGTCGCGACGGAGGCGGACAGACCCATGTCCAAGAGAGACTACTACGAGGTACTAGGTGTCGAGCGCGGTGCCGATCAGAAGGACATCAAGAAGGCCTATCGGCGCCTGGCACAGAAGTACCACCCGGACCGTAACCCGGACGATGACACCTCGGCGGAAAAATTCCGCGAAGTGTCCGAGGCCTACGAGGTCCTGACCGACAGCGAGAAGCGTGCGGCCTACGACCAGTTTGGCCATGCCGGCGTCGACGGCCAGGGCGGTGGTGGCTTTGGCGGCGCCGGGGCTGGCGGCTTCAGTGACATCTTCGGTGATGTCTTCGGTGACATCTTCGGCGGTGGCGGCGGACGTCGTAACCCCAATGCTCCCCAGCGGGGCAGCGACCTGCGCTACAACCTCGAGCTTGACCTCGAGAGCGCAGTGGCCGGCACCAGTGTCGATATCCGCGTGCCGCGTCATATCGAATGTGAGCGCTGCGACGGCGAAGGTGCCGAGCCGGGTTCCACCAAGGAAACCTGCCCGACCTGTCACGGCCACGGTCAGGTGCGCATGCAGCAGGGCTTCTTTGCCGTGCAGCAGACCTGCCCGACCTGTCACGGCAGCGGCCAGCACATCAAGGTGCCGTGCCACGCCTGTCATGGCGAAGGTCGCGTGCGCGAGACCCGCACCCTGTCGGTGAAGATTCCGGCCGGCGTCGATTCCGGCGATCGCATTCGCCTCAACGGCGAGGGCGAAGCCGGTATCAACGGCGGTCCGCCCGGGGACCTGTACGTGCAGGTCGCGATCAAGCCGCACCACATCTTCGAGCGCGAAGGTCGCCACCTGCAGTGTGAGGTGCCGATCAACTTCGTCGATGCCGCCCTTGGCGGTGAGCTCGAGGTGCCGACGCTGGATGGTCGGGTGAAGCTGAAGATTCCGGCGGAGACCCAGACCGGCAAGCTGTTCCGCCTGCGCGGCAAGGGCGTCAAGCCGGTACGTGGCGGCCCCGCCGGCGATCTGTTGTGCCGGGTGGTGGTGGAAACCCCGGTCAAGCTCAGCGAGGAACAGAAGGATCTGCTGCGCAAGTTCCAGGACAGCCTGGGCGGCAGCAACGCCCAGCACTCGCCGAAGAAGTCGAGCTTCTTCGACGGGGTGAAGAAGTTCTTCGAAGATATGAAGCTGTAAGTCGCGCACCCTCGGGTCAGGCGTGATCCTGCGCCGACCAGGGCCTTGTGACGACGATCGACCCCCGACGCCTGGCGCCGGGGGTCGGTTTTTTGTCGGCGGGGCAAGGTGCATCGGCGGGACGCAGCTCTCGGGCAGTTCGACTGGGCAGGGCTGCTGGACGGGCCGGCTCTTCTGAACAGGGACGATGATCATGAGTGATAGGGATAGGCCCCTGGCGGGCATCGTGCTGCGCATCGCCTCCGGGGTGCTGTTCGCCGCCATGCTGGTGTGCGTGAAGTGGGTGAGCGACGAGGTGCCGCTGGGCCAGGTGGTGTTCTATCGCTCGGCCTTTGCGCTGTTGCCGATCGTGCTGTTTCTGGCCTGGCGTCGCGAGTTTCCGGCAGGGCTGGCGACCCGGCGCCCCTTGGGTCATCTGCTGCGCTCGAGCCTCGGCGCCGCCTCGATGTTTGCCACCTTTGCGGCCCTGGCGCGCCTGCCCGTAGCCGAGGCCACCCTGCTGGCCCAATTGGCGCCGGTACTGATGGCGATCGGCGGCGTGGTGCTGCTGGGCGAGCGCTTTACCCCATCGCGGGCGCTGGCACTGGTGCTCGCAGTGGGCGGGGTGGCGGTGCTGGTGGTGCCGGATATCGGCAACGCCGACAAGGCCGGCCAATTGTCGGGCTACGCGCTCGGTGTGCTGGGGGCGTCGCTGACCGCTGCGGCGCTGGTCACGGTGAGGCGCATCTCGCGCACCGAGGGGGCCGGTGCCATCGCCTTCTACTTCGTGCTGGCCTGCACCCTGGCGGGCCTGGCGACCCTGCCGCTGGGCTGGGTAGCACTGCCGACCCAGACGCTGACGCTGCTGATCCTGGCCGGGTTGCTGGGCGGCGCGGCGCATATTTGCATGACCTTGGCGCTGCGCTTTGCCGAGGTGTCGAGGCTTGCCCCCTTCGAGTACATCGCCCTGGTGTGGCCGGTGCTGGCCGATCTCTGGCTGTTCGGCCAGCCGTTGTCGAGCGGCTTTCTGCTGGCGCTGCCGCTGTTGCTCGGCGGTGCCGCCCTGGCCGCCATGGAAGGCCGTCGCCTGGGGTGGCCGCGCCGGCGCTCGCCGCCCGAGAAAGACTAGTTTAGATGGCGGCCTCGACGATCAGTTGAGGTTGGCCTTTTGAACACGGTTCTATTCGCGCCCTGACGCGATACACCTTTTCGACCAGTTCGCTGGTAACCACGTCCGAAGTCGGGCCACAGGCGACCAGGCGCCCCTGTTCCAGCAGCATCGCCTGATCGGTGAAACGCAGCGCCTGGCCGAGGTCGTGCATCGCCACCAGGATCAGCATGCCGCGTTCTCGGGCCAGACGGCGCAGGATGGTCAGCAGGCCCACCTGACGATGCAGGTCCAGCGCCGAGGTCGGCTCGTCGAGCAGCAGCACTTCGGGCTCCTGAACCAGCGCCTGGGCGGCGTTGACCATCTGCCGCTGACCACCGCTGAGATCGCCGATATCTCGCTCGCCGAGGGCGCTGATGCCTAATTCGTCCAGGGCGCGCTCCACCTGGGTCAGGTCTTCGGGCTGAACCTTCATGCCGCGCCCCTGCATGCGCGCCAGCAGTACCGCTTCGTACACCGTCAGCACTGCGCTGGCGCCATTGTCCTGGGTCATGTAGGCCATCGGGCGTTCTCGACGGGAGCCTTCCAGGCGTATCTCGCCTGGGCCCTTGAGTACGCCGAAGATGCGCCGGAACAGCGTCGACTTGCCCGCCGCATTGGGCCCGAGCAGGGCCACCACCTGGCCGCCGTGGAAGGTGGGCGTGGTGATCTCATCGAGGATCTGGCGCCGGCCGTAGCGGGCGGATAGCTGGTGGAGGCTGAGGCTTACCATGAGGCCTTCTTGTGGTTGAGCACGAGAAACAGGAAAAACGGGATTCCCACCAGCGAGGTGATGATGCCGATCGGGATGATGGTGCCGGGCAGGATGACCTTGGACAGTACCGAGCCGATCGACAGGATCAAGGCGCCACACAGGGCGGAGCCGGGCAGAAAGAAGCGCTGATCCTCGCCCACCAGCAGGCGCGCGATATGCGGCCCGACCAGGCCGATGAAGCCGATGGTGCCGACGAAGGCGACCGACACCGCCGCCAGAAGCGACACCAGCACCAGCACTTCCAGACGCAGGCGACGAGGTCTGATGCCCATGCTTTCCGCCTTGGCGTCGCCCAGGCGCATGGCGGTCAAGGCCCAGCCGTGACGAGCCAGCAGCGGCAGCACCGCGAGCAGTACGCCGAGGGCGATCCACAGCTTGGGCCAGGTGGCCTTGGTCAGGCTGCCCATGGTCCAGAACACCACCGCCGACACCGCCTGCTGGCTGGCGAAGAACTGGATCAGCGCCATCAGCGAGTTGAAGATGAACACCATGGCGATGCCTAGCAGCACGATGGTCTCGATGGTGACGCCGCGCTTGAGGCTAAGGGCATGGATGAAGAAGGCAGTGACCATGGCCATCACGAAGGCGTTGATCGGGATGACGTAATCCAATGCCGCTGGCACGATGGCCACGCCGAAGGCCAGCGCCAGTGCTGCACCGAAGCTGGCTCCCGCGGAGATGCCCAGGGTGAAGGGGCTGGCCAGGGGGTTGCTGAGGATGGTCTGCATCTGAGCCCCTGCGATCGACAGGCTGGCGCCCACCACCAGTGCCATCAGCGCCACTGGCATGCGGATCTGCCACAGGATCACCCGAGCCTGGTCGCTGACCTGGTCGGGGGTGAACAGGGCTGCGACCACCTCACCAAGAGTGAAGCGTGCCGGACCCAGCGCCAGGTCGATGCACAGGCTCAGCGCCAGGGCGGCGACCAGCGCCGCCAGGATCAGCTGGCGGCGCGCGACCAGGGCGCGGTAAGCATGGCGCCCGCCGCTGGTGGGCTCGATGCGTGCGCTGTCACTGGTCATTCAGGGAGATCCAGTAGCCGGGCTCGTAGTCCACCGGGAGAAAGCGCTGGTGGAGTTCCTTGAAGGTGGCCTCGGGGTCGAGCTCGGTGAACAGCTCCGGATGCAGCCACTTGGCCAATTGCTGGACGGCGATGAAGTAGTAGGGGCTGTTGTAGAACTGGTGCCAGATGGCGTGGAACTGGTCGGTTTCTACCGCCGTGATGCCGGTCATGGCGGTGCGCTCGGTCAGCGCCTGGAGCTTGGCTCGGGCGGCATCCATGTCGGCGCCTGGGCCCATGCCGACCCAGTCGCCGCCGGGTACATAGGCGTCCCAATTGCCGCCGGTGACCACGACGTGGTCGGGGTTGGCGGCGATGATCTGCTCCGGGTTCAGGGTACCGAAGGTGTTGGGGATAATGCCGTCGGCGATGTTGCTGCCGCCGGCCAGTTCCACGTACTCGCCGAAGTTGCCTGGGCCGAAGCTCATGCAGCAGTCTTCGGAATAGCCGCCGGCACGATCGATGAACACCCGGGGACGTTCGGGATCGGCCTCTTCGATGACCCTGGTGACCCGCGCGAGCTGCTCCTCGGCGAAGGCGACAAAGGCATCGGCCTGTTGTTGCTTGCCCAGTAGTTCGCCCATCAGGCGCATCGACGGCACCGTGTGCTCCAGCGGGTCCTCGCGAAAGTCCACGTAGACGATCGGGATATCGAGTTCGGCCAGCTTGTCGTCGTAGCCGGCGTCCTCGGTGGCAGCGCGGGCCTCCAGATTCATCAGCACCACGTCTGGCGACAGTGCCGCCGCCTGTTCGACGTCGAAGGTGCCGTCCTTGAAGCCGCCGAAGGTCGGCAGATCCTCGAGCTGCGGGAACTTCTCGGCGTAGCGGGCATAGCTGTCCGGGTCGGCCTGTGAAAAGTCTTCGCGCCAGCCCACCACTCCGGCGAAGGGGTTATCCGGCTGGAGCGCACCGAGCAGATAGATCTGACGGCCTTCGCCGAGGATGACGCGTTCTACCGGCGTGTCGAGGGTGACTTCGCGCCCGGCGACGTCGATGATGGTGGTGGGTTCGGCCAGCGCGTCGCAGGCAACAACAGACAAGGCCGCGGCAAGACAGGCGGGGGTGAGTCGGGTGGAGGCAGGGATGTTCATGGGGCGCTGGTTTCCAGTGAAGTGGCCGGCGGGTGTGGCATGCGTGGGTACGATGAACAGCAACACGCCGTTGCCTGATGCTGAGGATACTTAGGCGATATTATTCTGCGATACATTCGCATTCGCAAAAAACGGTGAAAAGTATGGTGGAATCCCGAGCCTTCGTCGAGACCGCATCAGGACAACGCTTGATCAATCGCCTGTGCAAGCACTGGGCCCACAAGCTCGAGGTGGATGCCGAGAGCGGTCACGTGGTGTTCCCCGGCGGCGAGTGCTGGATGAAGGCGTCCGACTCGCAGCTCAGCGTCGACCTCCAGGCCGAGGACGCCGAGCGGCTGGAGCGCCTCAAGGACGTGGTGGCCAGCCACCTGGAGCGGATGGCGGGCAAGGAGCCGCTCAGCGTCGTCTGGCAGTGAGTTTGGCTGGACGCGATCGGCGCTATAGCCAGCCGGTGCGACGGAAGCGTCGGTAGAGCGCGCCGCAGCACAGGACCATCATTCCCAGCGCCAGCGGATAGCCCAGCCGCCAGTCCAGTTCCGGCATATGGGTGAAGTTCATCCCCCAGATGCCGGCGAGGATGGTCGCCACCGCGAAGATCGCCGCCCAGGAGGCCAGGCGCTTGTGCACCTCGCTCTCGTCGATGGCCACCATCGACAGGTTGACCTGGATGGCGGTAATGATGGTTTCGCGAATGGTGTCGATGGCCGCCTCGATACGATGCAGGTGGTCGTAGACGTCGCGGAAGTAGTCCTGGGTCTCGTAGCACAGCGCCGGGACGCGTCCGCCGAACAGATGGGAGCTGGCTTCGGCCAGTGGGGTCACCGCGTGCTTGACGCACATGGTGCGGCGCTTGAGCTGATACAGCCGCTCCAGGCTGGCGCGGGCGCTGCCGCGCACGAAGATCTGGTCCTCGATGCTTTCCAGTTCGGCCTCGAGTTCTTCGAGTACCGGAAAGTAGCGGTCCACTACGACATCCATCAGCGCATAGAGCACGAAGGCCGGCCCTTGCTTGAGCAGCTCGGGCTCGCGCTCGCAGCGGGCTCGTACATCGGCGAAACCACGCCCGGAGTGCTGACGTACCGACAACACATAGCCGGGGCCGGCAAAGATGGCTAGCTGGCCATGCTGCACCTCGCCCTGGCTGACGCTGATCACCTGGGTGACGACGAACAGAGCGTCGCCGTATTCCTCCACCTTGGGACGCTGTTCTCCGACCAGGGCATCCTCCACGGCCAGTTCATGCAGCTCGAAGATGTCCTGAAAGGTAGAGAGCTCCTCGGCGTCCGGGTCGTGCAGCGCCACCCAGACGAAGCAGTTCGAGCGCGAGCGGTAATCACCGATCTCGCCTCTGTCGATGTTGCAAAGACGCCGTCCTTCTTCATACGCCACGCAGTTGACGATCATCGTTGTCCCCTTGCGGTTGTTATCGTGGTTCTGAGGAAAAGGTAGACGCTACATCGCGGTTGCCGACTGCATGTTGCGCCCAGGCGACCATCGCTGTTCTGCGTTGTGGGCATGAGGGGCTTGGCATTTTGCGTCGGAACAACTATCTTCAATTGAAGATACTTTGTTTGGAGATAGTCGATATGCAGGCCCCGTCCTCCGGCCCGAGCGATGCCATCGATCGACTGATGGCGGAGTGGTGCAGGGTCCTCCCGGATCGTGACCCTGGCGACATGGGCATCTTTACCCGGCTGTATCGAGTGCTGAAGCATGTCGACCGTCGGGTCCAGGCGGTATTCCGGCAGCACGGCTTGAAGGAAGGCGAGTTTGATCTGCTGGCGACCCTCTATCGGCGCGATGTGCACGAGGGGCTGACGCCGAACGCCTTGTGCGAGGCGGTGGTGCTGAGTTCAGGGGCCATGACCCACCGCCTCGATCGGCTCGCCAGTCGTGGCCTGGTGGAGCGTGTTGCCAACCCTGAAGATCGTCGCAGTGTCCTGATTCGTCTCAGTGAGTCGGGAAAGGCCATGATGCCGGCGCTGCTGGACGCCTACCTGGCTGAGCTCGCTTCGATGCGCGCCACCCTGGCGGATGGTGAGGCGGCAGGCCTGGCGGCTGGTCTACGCCAGTTGCTGTTGGCGCTGGAAGGGGAGGTCTGCCGTGATGACGACTGAATGCCGGGTGTCCAGCGATAGCAGTGTGTGGTGGGCCCACGCCGGGATGCTGGTGTGGGCGACGCTGGTGGGGCTGTCCTTTCCGGCGGTGGGGATGTTGAGTGAAGGGCTTCCGCCACTGTCGCTGACCGCACTGCGCTTCGTGATTGCCGCTCTGGCGGTGTTGCCGCTGGTGTGGGGTGCGCCTGGTCTCCGGCCGAGTCTGGCCGGGCTCGGGCTCTACGGGTTGATGGGTCTCTGTCTGGCGAGCTTCTTCGGCACCATGTTCTGGGCGGCGCACCTGACCACGGCGCTGTCCATGGCCACGCTGTTCGTCAGCGTGCCGCTTCTGGCCTACGGCCTGGGCCGGCTGGTGGGGGTCGAGCATCGAGCCCTGGCGCTGCTGGCCCTGTTGGTACTTGGCGCCGTCGGTGCCGTGGGGCTGGCCTGGGCCGAGGCCGGTGGCTCCTTTGCCCGCATGCAGTTCGGCGTGGGCGAAGCCGCCTTCTTCGCTGGTTGCATCGCCTCGGCGATGTATCCGGTGTTGTCCAAATTGGGGTTGGCGAAGGGCTGGCTATCCGAGCACGCGGGGGTGCGTACCCTGTGGAGCCTGGTGATGGGGGCGCTGCTGATCGGGTTTTCGGGTCTGGTCTTCGGGGATCCGGCCGCGCTGGGCTGCATGACGCTGTTCGATCTGGCGGTGGTGGCCTATCTCGGGCTCTTCTCCAGCGGAATGACCTTCTGGCTGCAGCAGCGGGCGACCGCCATCCTGACCCCGGCGGCGGTTACCGCCTACGGCTATCTGGTGCCCTTTGTGTCGATGCTGTTGCTGTTTGCCCAGGCGCCTGAACGCCTTGCACTCGAATGGCTGCCGGGCAGTCTGCTGGTCGTGCTGGCCATCGCGCTGCTGCTGCGGCGGGACGTCAAGCTGCGCAGCCAAGCGTGAGCAGGCGAGTTTTACTCAGACATCTTTGCATCATTGGGCAAAGAGGTGGGCGGTGTACGGATTTGGCCTAGTGCGGTGTGGTGGTGGTTATATGAAGCTGTAAAGGTGGGGCAAAGGCGCATCAATGCCAAGGAGCCCCCCATGCCGTCAGCCAGCCCCCTTCTCGGCGCACAAGCCGTTTCCCCTTGTCAGCAGCCTGGCGACCGCGGCCTTGCCAACGACGTCTTCTCCGAGGCGCTGAGCGAGCGCTACGACCAGCTGGCCCGCGACGAGCGATACGGCACCTTCACCGGTTCCGTTCTTCACTATCTCAATCTGGAAGAAGATCTGGTCGGCAAGCGTCTTCTTGATGTGGGCTGTGGCAACGGAGCGCTGGCGGCCGAGCTCAAAAGCAAGGGTGCGCAAGAGGTGCTGGGTATCGACATCAGCCCATCCCAGGTCGCGCTGGCCAGCCGGCGCCACCAGGCACCGGGCCTCGGCTTTCGGGTCGAGGACGCCTATCGCAAGCTTGTTCTGCCGGAGGCGCCCTTCGATACCCTGGTCAGTGTCTTCGCCTTCCACTTCATCCAGCACCAGGCCATGCTCACCCGTGCCTGCCGAAACCTGTTCGAGGCGCTCAAGCCCGGTGGCCTGCTGGTGTGGCTCGATATCACCCACGACTATGTGCTTGATCCGGCGCGCATGGATCGCCTCGAGGCGTTGACCAGCTATCGCTACGACCCGGGTGTGGCGCCGGGTGAGCGGCCCCGGCCCTGGAGCCTGGTGCCTGGTCAGGTGCGCGCCGGTGACGACGTCTTGCCGGTGGACCACGTGGCGATCCCTGGTCGCACCGTGGTCACAACGCTGCAGTCGGTCGGCTTCTCTCAGGTCAGGCGCGAGCCGCTGCGCTTCACCGATGCTGAGTCGGCCTGGCTGTGGGGCCCCGACGGCTTCAATCACCACCTGTTGGTGGCCCGCCGCTGATCAGCGGGCAGTGACATCACCGGCTATTGGCACGTGCAGATCCAGTGTCGAGAGAGAGCGCGCCTTATCGGGCAGTCGAAAGCAGCCGAGCAGGTTGCGCTGCAGGGCGCTGAAGTTGTCGTCGCTGACCATCAGAAATTCGCCACCGGGCAATTGCGCCAGCCCCTCCATATTGTCGACGCGCCAGCCTTCTCCGGCGGACAGGCTGGCCAGGCGTGTCACCCGTACCCGCGGCGGTGGCAGCAGCTCCACCAGGCTTAAGCTGATGGTCAGCGGACGTGGCGGAGAAAAGGCCCGTTCCAGCGCCAGCAGCCGCGGTGGAGTCTCTATGGCAGTTTTCTCCAGGGCCAGCAGCTCGGTCAGGGCGCTGTCGGCCGGTGAGGCCAGTGGGTAATGCCACCGGCGCGTGTCGGTAGCGTTCTCTGCCAGGCTGAACAGAAGGGTGTGCCTGACGCCGTTTTGCGCGCTCATGCCATCGGGCGGTGACTCCAGACCCGCCACCAGTCCGATGCCCGGCACCCGGGTGAGTGCTTCCAGGCTTTCGTTATCACCGGCGTTGTGGCTGGCCGTGGAGCGCAGTGGTTCGCCTTTTGGCATCCCGTCGAGAGCGAAACGCTGCACGCGATGATCCTGCTCGAAGCCGATCAGTAGTTCGGTGTTGCCGGTGACGCCATCATCGGCGCCCGCCAGCACCAGCGACTCGGCGTCTGCGGCCTTGCCTTCCAGCGGCGTACCGTCCTGCGCCTTCAATCGGTGGCTGGCGAGTGGGCGCAGGTCCACCAGCCGGCCATCTTCAAGTACTGGCCTTGCCTGGTGTACGCGTCCGCGATCGGATACCAGGTGCAGCAGGTTGTCGTCTGTGTCCCAGGCCATGGCCGAGAGACCACCCAGGGGAACGCTGGTATCGTTTTCGGTGGGACGCCACTGGCTCGGTAGTGCCAGGGTGCCGCACATGCTCAGCCCCGGCTGGGCGGGGGCCTCGCCCTGCAAGCTGGTCGGCTTGACCTGGGCGGTGCAGCCGCCAAGCCACAGGGACGCTGCCAGCGTGGTGAGCAGGGGCAATCGGCGCATTTTTCTGAACGGCATGGGGCGGTCCTGTCGGGCGGGAATGTCAGCGTGATGGCCAGGGCGAGGCAAGAGGGAGCGACGTTGGTATACTGCGCCGAATCCCTTTACATTTTGGCGTATCTACGTTGATCCGCCTGTCTGTTCGAACTCTCGTTTCTCCAGGAGATTGCATGAGCCGTACCGCCCCCCGTATCGCCATCGTCGGCGTCGCCGGCCGCATGGGCCGCACCCTGGTCAACGCCGTGATGCAGGACGACGACGCCGTCCTCGCCGGCGGCATCGTCGAGCCGGGCAGTTCGCTGGCTGGCGCCGATCTGGGCGAGCTGGCCGGAGTCGGCCGCCAGGGCGTGGCGGCGGTGGACTCCCTCGAGGCCATCGTCGATGACTTCGACGTGCTGATCGATTTCACCGCGCCCAAGGTGACCCTGGCCAACCTGGCCTTCTGTGCCGAGCATGGCAAGGGCATCGTCATCGGCACCACCGGTCTGTCCGATGACGAGCAGGCCGAGCTCGACGATTATGCCGAGCGAGTGCCCACGGTGTTTGCGCCCAACATGAGCGTCGGCGTCAATCTGACCCTGAAGCTTCTGGAGACTGCAGCGAAGGCGCTGGGCGACGAGGGCTATGATATCGAGGTCATCGAGTCCCACCATCGTCATAAGGTCGATGCGCCGTCCGGTACCGCCCTGCGCATGGGCGAGGTGGTCGCAGGGGCGCTGGATCGCAACCTCAAGGAGCACGGGGTGTTCGAGCGGGTAGGCCAGTGCGGTCCTCGCGATCCCAAGGAGATCGGCTTCGCCACGGTGCGTGCCGGCGATATCGTCGGGGAGCACACCGTGATGTTCGCTACCGAAGGCGAGCGCATCGAGATCACCCACAAGGCGTCCAGCCGCATGACCTTCGCCCGGGGCGCGGTGCGCGCTGCGCGCTGGGTCGCCGAGCGTGAGGCGGGACGCTACGGGATGTCCGATGTGCTGGGCCTGGACTGAGGTTTGTAGGCCTCGGGCAGCGTCGGGGTGCGGTGTTGCCCATGGCAAAGTGCTTGCTCCGGGGTAGTCAGCCCGACCCAGATGCTGTAACATTCCAAAAATTTTGGCCGGGCCGGGCATGAAAGTGTCGCCTCGAGAGCGTTCAGTACGTCTCTCGCAGCATAGGTGCCGGCTCTGCATTCCGAGCGAATGACAACAAGCGGGATGAAACCGGTCAAACACCGGGTTTCGTCCCGCTTTTTTACGGCCCGGCTCCTTGTGTGCGTGACGCACGATGGGCCGGGCCGGTGCCGAATGGCCTGGCGACAGGTCGCCGACGCCGGCAGGCGTATGGCGGCGGTCGTAGATACCTTGACGAGCTTTGGGAGGACGTAGCGTTGAACAAACCCGCAATCTTGGCCCTGGAAGATGGCAGCGTATTCCACGGCACGGCCATTGGCGCTGATGGGCAGACCAGTGGTGAGGTGGTGTTCAATACGGCCATGACCGGCTATCAGGAAATACTGACCGACCCCTCTTATTCCCGACAGATCGTCACCCTCACCTATCCCCATATCGGCAATACCGGCATCAATCCCGAGGACATCGAGTCTTCAAGCATCGCCGCCGCGGGCCTCGTCATCCGCGATCTGCCGCTCGTCGCCAGCAACTTCCGATCTACCCAGAGCCTCTCGGACTATCTCGCCAGCCAGAACGTGGTGGGCATCGCCGACATCGATACCCGCCGGCTGACCCGTATCCTGCGTGACAAGGGCGCCCAGAACGGTGCCATCGTGGCAGGCGACGAGGCCCAGGGTGACGACGCCGAAGCGCGCGCCCTGGAGGCCGCCCGCGCCTTCCCGGGGCTCAAGGGCATGGACCTGGCCAAGGTGGTGTCCTGCAGCGAGCGCTACGTCTGGAACGAGGGCGAGTGGGCGCTGGGCAAGGGCTACGCCGACACCGAAGGCGCCGAGCGACCCTTCCACGTGGTGGCCTACGACTACGGCGTCAAGTTCAACATCCTGCGCATGCTGGCGAGTCGCGGCTGCAAGCTGACCGTGGTGCCGGCCCAGACCCCGGCGTCCGAGGTGCTGGCGCTCGACCCTGACGGCGTCTTCCTGTCCAACGGCCCCGGCGACCCCGAGCCGTGTGACTACGCCATCGACGCCATTCGCGAGATCCTCGAGACCGAAGTGCCGGTGTTCGGCATCTGCCTGGGCCACCAGTTGCTGGCGCTGGCCAGCGGTGCCACCACGGTCAAGATGAATCACGGCCACCACGGCGCCAACCATCCGGTGCAGGATCTGGATAGCGGCCACGTGATGATCACCAGCCAGAACCACGGCTTTGCCGCCGACGAGACCACGCTGCCGGATAACCTGCGCGCCACCCACCGCTCGCTGTTCGACGGCACCCTGCAGGGGATCGAGCGTACCGACCGTCCGGCGTTCAGCTTCCAGGGCCACCCCGAAGCGAGCCCCGGCCCCCGCGATGTGGCGCCGCTGTTCGACCGCTTCATCGACATGATGCGCAGCCGTCGCTAAGGCGCCGACACAGACTCCGGTTCATCGTCCAATTTTCTTGCGGGAAGCACCATGCCCAAGCGTACAGACCTGAAAAGCATCCTTATCATCGGCGCTGGCCCCATCGTCATCGGCCAGGCCTGCGAGTTCGACTATTCCGGCGCCCAGGCCTGCAAGGCGCTGCGCGAAGAGGGTTTTCGCGTCATCCTGGTCAACTCCAACCCGGCCACCATCATGACCGATCCGGCCATGGCGGATGCCACCTACATCGAGCCGATCACCTGGCAGGCGGTGGAGAAGATCATCGAGGCCGAGCGTCCCGACGCCGTATTGCCGACCATGGGAGGCCAGACCGCGCTGAACTGCGCGCTGGATCTCGATCGCCACGGCGTACTGGAGAAGTACGGCGTGGAGATGATCGGTGCCAACGCCGACACCATCGACAAGGCCGAGGATCGCGATCGCTTCGACAAGGCGATGAAGAACATCGGCCTCGAGTGCCCCAAGGCCAAGGTCGCCCACAGCATGGATGAGGCCTGGGAGATCCAGGGAGAGCTGGGCTTCCCGGTGATCATCCGGCCGTCCTTCACCATGGGTGGCTCCGGTGGCGGCGTGGCCTACAACAAGGAAGAGTTCAAGGAGATCTGTGGGCGCGGCTTCGAGCTTTCGCCGACCCACGAGCTGCTGATCGACGAGTCGTTGCTGGGCTGGAAGGAATACGAGATGGAGGTCGTTCGTGACAAGAACGACAACTGCATCATCGTCTGTGCCATCGAGAACTTCGACCCCATGGGCGTGCACACCGGTGATTCCATCACCGTGGCGCCGGCCCAGACGCTGACCGACAAGGAATACCAGATCATGCGCGACGCATCCCTTGCGGTGCTGCGCGAGATCGGTGTCGAGACCGGCGGCTCCAACGTCCAGTTCGGCGTGGACCCCGAGACCGGCCGCATGGTGGTCATCGAGATGAACCCGCGGGTGTCGCGTTCCTCCGCCCTGGCCTCCAAGGCCACTGGCTTTCCGATCGCCAAGATCGCCGCCAAGCTGGCGGTGGGCTACACCCTGGACGAGCTGCAGAACGACATCACCGGCGGTCGCACCCCGGCGTCCTTTGAGCCGTCCATCGACTACGTCGTCACCAAGATTCCGCGCTTCACCTTTGAGAAGTTCCCCCAGGCCAACGACCGTCTGACCACCCAGATGAAGTCGGTGGGCGAGGTCATGGCGATCGGCCGTACCTTCCAGGAGTCGCTGCAGAAGGCGCTGCGTGGCATGGAGACCGGCAACGACGGTCTCGATCCCATCGTCACCGAGTTCAGCGCCGAGAACATGGCGCTGATCAAGGGCGAGTTGCAGGCCGCCGGCGCCGAGCGCATCTTCTTCATCGCCGATGCCATGCGCTCCGGCATGTCGGTGGAAGAAGTGTTCGAGCTGACCAACATCGACCCCTGGTTCCTGGTCCAGCTCGAGGATCTGGTCAAGATCGAGCAGGATCTGTCCAGCCGTCCGCTGTCGTCGCTGGACGCGCGCGAACTCTATCGTCTCAAGCGCAAGGGCTTTGGCGATGCTCGCCTGGCCAAGGTGCTGGGCGTGTCCGAGGACGATGTGCGCAGGGCGCGCCATGACGCCGGTATCCGTCCGGTCTACAAGCGCGTCGACACCTGCGCCGCCGAGTTCGCCTCCGACACCGCCTACATGTACTCCACCTACGAGGAGGAGTGCGAGGCCGAGGTCAGCGATCGTAAGAAGATCATGGTGCTGGGCGGTGGCCCCAACCGTATCGGTCAGGGCATCGAGTTCGACTACTGCTGCGTCCACGCCGCCTTCGCCATGCGCGACGACGGCTACGAGACCATCATGGTCAACTGCAACCCGGAGACCGTGTCCACCGACTACGACACCTCCGATCGTCTGTACTTCGAGCCGGTGACCCTGGAGGACGTGCTCGAGATCGCCGACAAGGAGAAGCCGGTCGGGGTGATCGTGCAGTTCGGCGGTCAGACGCCGCTGAAGCTTGCACGTGCGCTCGAGGCCGCCGGTGTGCCGATCATCGGTACCACCCCGGACGCCATCGACCGCGCCGAGGATCGCGAGCGCTTCCAGCAGATGATCGACAAGCTGGGCCTCAAGCAGCCGCCCAACGCCACCGCCAGAAGCTTTGACGAGGCCTTCAGCAAGGCCGAGGCGATCGGCTACCCGCTGGTGGTGCGCCCGAGCTACGTGCTCGGTGGGCGCGCCATGGAAATCGTCTATGACGCCAGCGAGCTGGAGAACTACATGACCCACGCGGTCAAGGTCTCCAACGACTCGCCGGTGCTGCTCGATCACTTCCTGAGCGCCGCTATCGAGATCGACATCGACGCGGTGTCCGACGGTGAGCAGGTGGTGATCGGCGGTATCATGCAGCACGTCGAACAGGCTGGTGTGCACTCAGGCGACTCCGCCTGTGCGCTGCCGCCGTACTCGCTGCCGGCGGAAGTGCAGGACGAGATGCGCGAGCAGGTCAAGCGCATGGCCGTGGAGCTTGGCGTGAAGGGCCTGATGAACGTCCAGCTGGCCTGGCAGGACGGCGAGATCTACGTCATCGAGGTCAACCCGCGCGCCTCGCGCACCGTGCCCTTCGTGTCCAAGTGCATCGGTACCTCGCTGGCCCAGGTGGCGGCCCGTTGCATGGCCGGCGTCAGCCTCAAGGAGCAGGGCTTCGAGCGCGAGATCGTGCCGCACTTCTACAGCGTCAAGGAAGCGGTGTTCCCGTTCAACAAGTTCCCTGGCGTCGATCCGATCCTGTCGCCGGAGATGAAGTCCACCGGCGAGGTGATGGGGTCCGGCGACACCTTCGCCGAGGCCTTCTACAAGGCTCAGCTCGGTGCAGGTGAGGCGATTCCGGCGCTGACCGGCGATCGCAAGGCGTTCCTGTCGGTTCGCGAACCGGACAAGGCGGGTGTTATCGAAGTGGCGCGTTCTCTGGTAACATTGGGCTTCACACTCTGTGCGACCCGAGGAACGGCGGCAGCCCTTGAACAGGCTGGTCTGCCCGTCGAGGTCGTCAACAAGGTTTACGAAGGCCGGCCACACATCGTCGATTCCATCAAGAACGACGAGATCGCCTATATCGTCAATACCACCGAGGGCCGCCAGGCCATCAATGACTCCTCGGTGATCCGCCGCACCGCACTCGCCCGCAAGGTTCCCTATGCCACGACGCTGGCAGGGGCCAGTGCCGTTTGTTTGGCGCTCGAGTACGGCAATGCCGTGACCGTGCGGCGGCTACAGGAACTGCATGCAGGAGCGAATACATGAACAAGGTCCCGATGACCGTCGCCGGTGAGCAACGCCTGCGTGAAGAGCTCGAACAGCTCAAGAGCGAGGCTCGCCCGACAGTGATCGCTGCCATCGCCGAAGCGCGTGAGCACGGCGACCTCAAGGAGAACGCCGAGTACCACGCCGCGCGCGAGCAGCAGGGCTTCATCGAGGGGCGTATCCAGGAGATCGAGGGCAAGCTGTCCAACGCCCAGGTCATCGACGTCACCAAGCTGCCCAAGACTGGCAAGGTGATCTTCGGCGTGACCGTCGAGCTTCTGAATCTGGATACCGACGAAGAGGTGACCTACCGCATCGTCGGTGAGGACGAGGCCGACATCAAGCAGCGTCGCATCTCGGTCACCTCGCCCATCGCCCGTGCCTTGATCGGCAAGGAAGAGGGTGAGGTCGTGCTGGTCCGCACCCCCGGTGGTGAGGTCGAGTACGAGATCACCGGCGTCGAGCACATCTAGACCCGGATCCTTCGATCCAGACGACACCGCCCCGCCAGGATTCCTGGCGGGGCGGTGTCTCTTCTGGCGACAGGCTCGTCGGCGCCCGGTGGCGGCGCAGCGACGCCGGTGCGTCAGTGGCGGCCGTGGTGGTTCTCGAAGCGCGTGATGTTGGACAGCTTCGGGTTGGCCTTGGGGTTCTTGCGGTACAGCAGGGCCACCTTGCCGATCTTCTGGATCAGCTCGGAGCGGCTCTGGGCGACGAGTTCGTCGAGCACTGCGGTGCGGTCGTCGCGGTCGGGGATCGCGAGCTTCACCTTGACCAGTTCGTGGTCGTTCAGGGCTCGTTCGAGCTCGGCCAGCATGCCTTCGGAAATACCGTTCTCCGAGGCCGTCACCACCGGGTCGAGGTGGTGGCCGATGCTGCGCATTGCTTTCTTTTGTGCCTGTGACAAGCTCATGGTATCTTGCTTCATTCCGTTTTGGCCGTAGGGCGCGTGACAGCACATGGTACGGGGATTCCCCGTGCGGTGAAAGCGCTTGTGCATGACAATCTCCAGGCAGCCGTTCGCCGGCGGTGGCAAAGCCGCTCGATGCGTCGTGCAGCCCACCTCTCGGTTCCTGCGGCGAGCCTCCCCGCCACGCGGTTCGGCTCCGGCGGCCATGCCGGGTATCCGCAGTAAATGCACTTCGAGCGACGCCCTTCCGGCAATTGTTCAGGAAATCTTCTTTCAGGTGGCTCAGTGGCAGCATCCCGTCCCCCCTCCGGTAAAAAACCCTCATCCGGCAAGAGCAGCGCGAGCAAGACCAGCGCCAGCTGGTTGAAGGAACACTTCGATGATCGCTACGTTCAGCAGAGCTGGCAGGACGGCTACCGTTCCCGGGCCAGCTATAAGCTGGTGGAGCTGGACGACAAGGACAAGCTGTTCAAGCCGGGCATGACCGTCATCGATCTGGGTGCGGCGCCGGGCGGCTGGAGCCAGATCGCCGCAGAGCGTGTCGGTGACGCCGGCGTGGTCATCGCCTCGGACATCCTCGAGATGGACGCCCTGGCCGGGGTCGACTTCGTACAGGGTGACTTTACCGAGGAAAGCGTGCTGGACGAGGTGCTGGCAAGGCTCGGTGATCGCCCGGTGGACCTTGTGATGTCGGACATGGCCCCCAATATGAGTGGTATGGCGGCCATCGATCAGCCTCAGGCAATGTACCTGGTGGAGCTGGCGCTCGACCTGGCTCGCCAGACGCTGCGTCCCGGGGGTACCTTCCTGGCCAAGGTGTTCCAGGGCGAAGGCTTCGACGAATATCTCAAGGAGCTGCGCGGCGCCTTTCAAAAGGTGGTGACGCGCAAGCCGGGGGCATCGCGGGCACGCTCCCGCGAGGTCTACCTGCTGGCCCAGGGATTCAAGGGCTGAGCATCGGCGCCGGTCGACGTCTGATAGACCGCGCCTACCGGAGCGATACCGGCAAAAGTGGCCTGGCTGTGCCAGTCTTGAGGCATGGTACAGGCAGGAAAGGACACATGATGGCGTGCGATGGCCTGCTAGGCAGTCATCGCATCGACATTTTTTCGGCATTTTCCGAGGGTGAGTCCCGGCGGAAGGGGCGCTTGCGCCGCTTCGTTGGATCCGATCAGGCTGGCTGAACCAGGCCGGGTCATGTAGTGTCGAACCCTTAGGCACCTAGGCCGACAGATTCTTGCAATTGAGGGTGGTCCCTTGAACGACATGGCGAAGAACCTGATTCTGTGGTTGGTCATCGCGGCGGTGCTGCTGACGGTGTTCAACAACTTCAGCGTCGAGAACGCACCCAACCAGATGAACTACTCCCAGTTCGTCGAACAGGTGCAAAACGAGCAGGTACGCAGTGTAACCATCGACGGTTACACGATCAGCGGTGAGCGCAACGATGGCTCCAGCTTCCAGACCATCCGCCCCTCGGCGGAGGACCCGAAGCTGATGGACGATCTGTTGTCCAACAATGTCACCGTGGTGGGCAAGAAGCCGGAACAGCAGAGTCTGTGGACGCGACTATTGATCGCGAGTTTCCCGATTCTGCTGATCCTGGCCATCTTCATGTTCTTCATGCGCCAGATGCAGGGCGGTGGTGCCGGCAAGGGCGGCCCCATGAGCTTCGGCAAGTCCAAGGCCAAACTGCTGTCCCAGGATCAGATCAAGACCACCTTTGCCGACGTGGCGGGGTGTGACGAGGCCAAGGAGGAAGTCGAGGAGCTGGTCGACTTCCTGCGTGATCCGACCAAGTTCCAGCGGCTGGGTGGCACCATCCCCCGCGGTGTCTTGATGGTCGGGCCTCCCGGTACCGGCAAGACCCTGCTGGCGAAGTCCATCGCCGGCGAGGCCAAGGTGCCGTTCTTCTCGATCTCAGGCTCTGACTTCGTCGAGATGTTCGTCGGTGTGGGTGCTTCCCGTGTGCGCGACATGTTCGAGCAGGCCAAGAAGCAGGCACCCTGCATCATCTTCATCGACGAGATCGACGCCGTGGGTCGTTCGCGCGGCGCCGGCATGGGCGGCGGCAACGACGAGCGCGAGCAGACGTTGAACCAGCTGCTGGTCGAGATGGACGGCTTCGAGGCCAATGAAGGCATCATCGTCATCGCCGCCACCAACCGTCCCGACGTGCTTGACCCTGCGCTGCTGCGCCCGGGCCGCTTCGACCGTCAGGTGGTGGTGCCGCTTCCCGATATCCGTGGTCGCGAGCATATCCTCAACGTGCACCTGCGCAAGGTGCCGCTGGCCGATGACGTCAAGCCGACCTTCATCGCCCGTGGTACCCCTGGCTTCTCCGGTGCCGACCTGGCCAACCTGGTCAACGAGGCCGCGCTGTTCGCCGCTCGTCGCAACAAGCGCCTGGTGGGCATGGAAGAGCTTGAGCTGGCCAAGGACAAGATCATGATGGGGGCCGAGCGCCGCTCCATGGTCATGACCGAGAAGGAAAAGCTCAACACCGCTTACCACGAGTCGGGCCACGCCATCATCGGTCTGGTGATGCCGGAGCATGACCCGGTCTACAAGGTGACCATCATTCCGCGTGGCCGCGCCCTGGGTGTGACCATGTTCTTGCCGGAGCAGGATCGTTACAGCCTGTCGCGCCAGCAGATCATCAGTCAGATCTGTTCGCTGTTCGGCGGCCGCATCGCCGAGGAGATGACGCTGGGGCCGAACGGTGTCACCACCGGCGCCTCCAACGACATCAAGCGAGCCACCGAGCTTGCCCACAACATGGTGGCGAAGTGGGGCCTGTCCGAGGAGATGGGGCCGATCATGTACGACGAGGACGAGTCTCACCAGTTCCTCGGCGGCCCGGGTCAGGGCGGTGGCAAGCTGAAGTCGGGCGAAACCACCTCGCGTCTGGACAAGGAAGTGCGCAAGATCATCGACGGCTGCTACGAGCAGGCGCGTCAGATCCTCGAGGACAATCGCGACAAGCTCGACGCCATGGCCGAAGCGCTGATGCATTACGAGACCATCGATGCGGATCAGCTCAAGGACATCATGGAAGGGCGTGACCCGCGTCCGCCCAAGGACTGGGATGAGCCCGGTTCCGGCGGTGGTTCCCCGGTCACCGGTGATCCCGAGCCGTCGAAGGAGCCGGAGTCCAGCGCCGACACCAGCGACGGGGACGAGGAAGAGGATGACAAAGGCTCCGGCCGTCGCCCCTCCGACCCCCTTGGCGGCCCCGCCGGTAGCTGACGGCCCGCCCGCTCACAGAGGCGCCCCGCGGGGCGCCTCTGGCGTTGCATGACCCGCCTCTCGCATTAGTATTCTTTGGTGAATACCCAGATTTTCCCAGGACATCCTCTTCGATGGACGCTCGTTACCCCGCTGTACTGCCCTGTGGTCGACACCGCCTCGATCTGACCTTTCCCCGCATCATGGGGATCCTCAACGTCACTCCCGATTCCTTTTCCGACGGTGGCCATCACGTGGTCATCGACGACGCCCTGCGCCATGCCGAACAGATGCTCGCCGAGGGTGCCGCCATCATCGACGTGGGCGGCGAGTCCACGCGACCCGGTGCGACGCCGGTCACCGCGCAGCAGGAGCTCGACCGGGTGATCCCGGTGGTCGAGGCGCTGGTGCGGGAGCTGGATGCCCTGGTGTCGGTGGATACCTCGACGCCGGAGGTCATGCGCGAGAGCGCCCAGGCCGGGGCTGGCATGATCAATGATGTACGCAACCTGCGTCGTGAGGGCGCCGTCGCGGCGGCGACCGGTACCGGGCTGCCGGTGGTGCTGATGCACATGCTCGGCGAGCCGGGCGACATGCAGGATGCGCCCCGCTATGACAGGCCGGTGGAGGAAGAGGTCGCAGACTTTCTCGAAAGGCGCATCGCCGAGTGCGAGGCCGCCGGTCTCAAGCGAGAACGCCTGTTGCTTGATCCAGGTTTTGGTTTCGCCAAGACCGTGGAGCATAATCTTCGCCTGTTGCATCGCCTGGAGCGCCTGGAAGCCCTGGGGCTTCCGCTGCTGGTCGGGATGTCGCGCAAGAGCATGATCGGCAAGGTGCTCGACCGTGCGGTCGAGGAGCGCCTGTCGGGTGGTCTGGCCTTGTCGGCACTGGCGGTGGAGCGAGGCGCACGGATACTACGCGTTCACGATGTGGGGCCCCATGTGGACGCGGTGAACATGACCTGGGCCGTTCTCGAGGAAGGAGAACACCATGGCTAGACGCTATTTTGGCACGGATGGCATTCGCGGTACCGTCGGTCAGGCGCCGATCACGCCGGACTTCATGCTTAAGCTGGGCTGGGCTACCGGCCGCGTGCTCGAGCCACGCCGTCAGCGGGCGCGGGTACTGATCGGCAAGGACACCCGTATCTCCGGCTACATGTTCGAGTCGGCCCTCGAGGCGGGGCTGTCGGCGGCGGGCGTTGACGTGATGCTGCTCGGCCCGATGCCGACGCCGGGTATCGCCTACCTGACGCGGACCTTTCGCGCCGATGCGGGCATCGTCATCTCCGCTTCCCACAACGCCTACCAGGACAACGGCATCAAGTTCTTCTCGGCCGAGGGTGCCAAGCTGGGCGATGAGATCGAGGAGCGTATCGAGCGCGCACTGAATGAGACCCTGACCACGGTGTCGCCGGGGGAGCTGGGCAAGGCCAGTCGGGTCGACGACGCCGCCGGGCGCTATATCGAGTTCTGCAAGTCGACGATCCCCGATCGGGTCAACCTGCACGGTCTGCGTATCGTGCTGGACTGCGCCCATGGCGCGACGTATCACATCGCGCCGGCGGTGTTCAAGGAACTCGGAGCCAAGGTCAGCCTGATCGGCGCCGAGCCCGACGGCCTCAATATCAACCAGGAGGTGGGCTCGACCCATCCGGCGGCGCTGCGCGCGGCGGTGATCCAGCAAGGCGCCGATCTGGGCATCGCCTTCGATGGTGACGGCGATCGCGTGCTGATGGTGGACGCCGACGGTCACGAGATCGACGGTGACGACATGCTCTACCTGATCGCCAAGGACCGTCACGAGCGTGGCGAGCTGGGTGGTGGTGTGGTCGGTACCCTGATGAGCAACTTCGGCCTGGCCGCGGCGCTGGAGTCCATGGGCGTACCCTTCGAGCGTGCCAAGGTCGGCGATCGCTACGTGATGGAGCGCCTGGCCGCCAACGACTGGCAGCTGGGCGGCGAGTCCTCGGGGCATATCGTCTGTCGCCATGTGCAGACCACCGGCGACGGTATCGTCTCGGCGCTGCAGGTGCTGTCCTACATGGTGCGTGAGGAAAAGCCGCTGTCACGTCTGCTGCACGGCTTCGAGAAGGCGCCTCAGTCGCTGGTCAACGTGCGCCTGTCGGCGGGCGTCGACGCCAAGGCGGTGATGGCCGACCCGAGTCTCGAACAGGCCACGCGTGCGGTCGAGGCCGAGCTTGGCGATGAGGGCCGCGTGCTGCTGCGCCCTTCGGGTACCGAGCCGCTGATTCGCGTCATGGTCGAGGGACGCCCTCATCTGGATGTCGAAGGGCTGGCCAGGCGTTTGGCCGATGACGTGCGTGAGCTGGTCGGCTGAACCCTGATCTCGCCGCCCGGTTTCGCGGTGCCATGACGCGAGGCCTGGTGGACCCTGATGCCGGCGAGAGCGTCTTGTCGGCTTGCTCCAGCGCGGGACCGAAGGCTTCGATCCCGCGGCAAATCTTGTCTTGACAGGGCCGCTCCTATACCATTTCGGCCCACCTTGAAAGAGGATGTTCCATGCGTGCACCGCTGATCGCCGGCAACTGGAAGATGAATGGCTCGCTGAGCCTGATCGATACCTTCGCCGAGGCGCTGTCCGGCGCCGAATTGCCGCAGGCGGTGACGCTGGCCCTGGCGGTTCCCTTTCCCTATGTCGGGGTGGCCAGGGAACGGTTGCCGCAGAGCGTCAGGCTGGCCGGCCAGACCCTGAGCGACCAGTCGAGCGGAGCCTTCACCGGCGAAGTGAGCGGCGCCATGCTTGCAGACGTCGGCGCCGACATGGTGCTGGTCGGACACTCCGAGCGGCGTACCCTGTTCGGAGAGGACGACGCGGCGGTGCTGGCACGGGTGCAGGCCGCGCTGGGTCAGGGGCTGACGCCGGTGCTGTGCCTGGGGGAAACCCTGGAAGAGCGCGACGCCGAGCGTACCGAGGCGGTGGTGCTCGGTCAGCTCGAGGCGGTGATGGAAGCCCTCGACGGTGACGAGCGCGCGCGCCTGGTATTGGCCTACGAGCCGGTCTGGGCGATCGGCACCGGTCGTACCGCAACGCCTGAACAGGCGCAGCAGGTGCATGCGGCGATTCGTGCACGACTCGAACGTTACGATGGCGCCCTGGCGGCGTCCATGCAGGTTCTCTACGGCGGCAGCATGAAGCCCGACAACGCGGCGGAATTGCTGGCCCAACCGGACATCGACGGCGGCCTGATCGGCGGAGCATCGCTGAAGGTCGACGATTTTCTAGCCATTTGTCAGTCAGCAGGTTGAATCCATGCAAGTTGCCATTCTCATGATCCATGTGGCGATCGCCATCGCCCTGGTCGTTCTTATCCTGCTGCAGCAGGGCAAGGGCGCAGATGCCGGCGCCTCCTTCGGTGGCGGTGCCTCCCAGACCGTCTTCGGTTCCCGTGGCAGCGGCAGTTTCCTGTCCAAGGCGACCGGGGCGCTGGCGGCGTGTTTCTTCGCCACTTCCCTGACCCTGGCCTACTTCGCCTCCGAAGCGGGCAATTCCGCGCCAGAGGCGGGTATTCCCGACGCCGAGGTGATCGAGCAGCAGAACAGCGCGCCGACCCTGGATGACGAAAGCACCCAGAACAGTGCGCCTGCGCTTGAGGAAGAAAGTCAGGAAAATTCTGCGCCTACGCTTGACGAAGGTTCAAGCGACGTGGATAATGCAGCGCCAGTGCTGGAGGACAGCCAAGGCTGATCTCCGGAACTCCCCTAGCCGAAGTGGTGGAATTGGTAGACACGCTATCTTGAGGGGGTAGTGACCTTACGGTCGTGCGGGTTCAAGTCCCGCCTTCGGCACCATCCTCGTCTTCTGCAATGACGGCTTGGATGACAAGCTCTCCCGGTGATGACCGGTGATCTTCTCTCAGGGTTGGCGGTTCGGTGAAATGCCTTGACGCCCTGGTCAAGGCGCAGTATACTCACCGGCCTAGATTGATGCGGGGTGGAGCAGTCTGGTAGCTCGTCGGGCTCATAACCCGAAGGTCATCGGTTCAAATCCGGTCCCCGCTACCATCTTCTTGGCAGGCATGCAGGTATCCTCAAGGGGCATGCGAACTTCTGCCAGATGGTGACAGGTTTCTTGGAAAAAGCCCCTTCCTGTGAAGGGGCTTTTTGTTAGCAGCTTGCCGGGGCTCGCCCGGCGGCGCGAACGCCAATCAGCCACCTGACTTTCCTGTTCACTCCCGGCCAGGTGCTGATGCAACGGCTGTAGGAGCTTTCATTCGTGGCGACCAAAGATGCTGCGCTAAATGCGTTGATCGAACCGGTGGTAACGGCCATGGGGTTCGAGCTCTGGGGTATCGACTATCTGTCCCAGGGAAAACATTCCCGTCTGGTGATTTACATCGATCACGCCGATGGCGTCAGTGTCGACAACTGTGCCGATATCAGTCGACAGGTCAGCGCCATCATGGATGTCGAGGATCCCATCGCCGGGGAGTACCGTCTCGAGGTGTCTTCGCCCGGGATGGATCGTCCGCTGTTCCGTCTCGATCAGTTCTCCCGTTACGCTGGCCATCACGTGGCTCTGAAGCTGCGCGCTCCCTTCGAGGGTCGGCGCAAGTTCCAGGGCGTGCTCGCCGGAACCGAGGGTGACGAGGTGCTGGTGCAGATCGACGGTGAGGAATACTGCTTTCCGATCGACGGCATCGATCAGGCGCGGGTGGTTCCTCAGTTTGACGAGTGACGCTCACTGATGCGCGACGACTGATGCGCGACAAGAGAGAACAAGGATCGGTTTTTTGGCGAGGCTTTAAGGCATGAGTAAAGAAATTCTGGCGGTCGTTGACGCGATCTCCAACGAGAAGGGTGTCCCCCGCGAGGTCATCTTCGAAGCCGTCGAGGCGGCGCTGGCCAGTGCCTCGCGCAAGCGCTTCGAGGATGAGGAAGCCAGCGTCCGCGTACACATCGATCGGATGACCGGCGAGTACGAGACCTTCCGCCGCTGGGTGGTGGTCGAGGACGATGACTTCGACGGACCCGACGCCGAGATCAAGCTGACCTTCGCCGAAAAGCGGGATCCGCCGCTGGGCCTGGGTGACGTGGTCGAGGAGCGCATCGAGAATGCGGCCTTCGGTCGTATCGCCGCCCAGACCGCCAAGCAGGTCATCGTGCAGAAGGTGCGCGAGGCCGAGCGTGCCGAGGTCGTGCGCATCTATGCCGAGCGTGAAGGTGAACTGGTCGCGGGTATCGTCAAGAAGACGACACGTGACGGCCTGATCATTGACCTGGGCGACAACGCCGAGGCCTTCCTGCCGCGCAGCGAGATGATCCCCGGTGAGCGCTACCGCATGAACGAGCGGGTGCGCGCACTGCTGGTCAAGGTCGACGCCGAGGCGCGTGGCGCCCAGTTGATCCTGTCGCGCACCAACCCGCAGATGATCATTGAGCTGTTCAAGATCGAGGTTCCCGAGATCGCCGAGCAGCTTATCGAGATCAAGGGTGCGGCGCGTGATCCGGGCTCCCGGGCCAAGATCGCGGTCAAGACCAACGACCGTCGCATCGACCCGGTGGGCGCTTGCGTCGGCATGCGCGGTTCGCGCGTGCAGGCGGTGTCCTCCGAGCTGCAGAACGAACGCGTCGACATCGTGCTGTGGGACGACAATCCCGCACAGCTGGTGATCAACGCCATGGCCCCGGCCGACGTCGCCTCCATCCTGGTGGATGAGGATGCCCACGCCATGGACGTGGCCGTCGCCGAGGACAACCTGGCCCAGGCCATCGGCCGCAGTGGCCAGAACGTGCGTCTCGCGTCCGAGCTGACCGGCTGGCGTATCAACGTCATGACCGAAGCCGACGCCGAGGCCAAGCGCGACCAGGAAATCGACAGTCTGGTCGAGCACTTCGTTCAGCACCTGGACATCGATGATGATGTCGCTCGGCTGCTGGTCGAGGAAGGTTTCACCTCGCTTGAAGAGGTGGCCTACGTACCGGTCGAGGAAATGCTGGAAATCGAAGAGTTCGACGAAGACCTCATCGAGGAGCTTCGAGCTCGCGCCAAGGACGAGCTCTTGAACCTGGCCATTGCCTCCGAGGAGGAACTGGACGGAGCCCAGCCGGCGGATGATCTGCTGGAGATGGACGGAATGGAGCGCCATCTGGCCTTCATCCTGGCCAGCCGTGGCATCAAGACCATGGAAGATCTGGCTGAACAGTCTGTCGATGATCTGGTGGACATCGAAGAGGTGGACGAAGAGCGCGCCGCGGCATTGATCATGACCGCCCGTGCGCCTTGGTTCGAGAGCGAACAGTAACAGGGTCACGGGCTGAGGAGGGTCGTAATGTCAGAGATGACCGTTAAGGATTTTGCAGCGAAGGTGGGGCGTGAAGTGCCCCGTCTGCTGGAACAGATGAAAGAAGCCGGACTCGAGCACAAGTCGGAAGCCGACGCCGTGTCCGAGGAAGACAAGCGCAAGCTGTTGGACTTTCTGACCAAGAGCCATGGCGGTGGCAGCGGTGTGGGCGCGGCTGCGCGCAATCGCATCACCCTGACCCGCAAGACGCGCAGCAAGATCAAGACCAGCGAGCGCGGCAAGACCATCGAGGTTCAGGTCCGCAAGAAGCGCACCTACGTCAAGCGTGACGAGGCCCAGGAAGAAGCCCCGGCGCCGGTCGAGGACCACGGTCCGCGTCAGCTGGTAGGCGACATGGCCGATTCTCGTGCACGTCGCGAGGCCCAGGAGGCCGAAGAAGCCAAGCAGCGCGCCGAGCAGAAGGCGAGCCAGGACGCCGAGCAGGCCGCCAAGGCCAAGCGCGAGGCCGAAGAGGCCGCCGTCGTGCCCGACATTCCGGTGCCCGAGCTCGACACCTCTGCCCCGGCTGGCGACGAGCCGCCGGCGCCGCCCAAGGAAGGTCGTGGCGACGTGCGTCGTGCCGCCGTCAAGAAGGCCGCCGCCAAGACCGGCAAGAAAGGCCGTGGCGAGCGTGACGACGACGATCGCAGCGACCGCGAAGAGCGTCGTCGTGGCGGTGGCAAGAAGGCCAAGCGCGCCGAGCGTCGTGGCAGCCGTCGTGGCGGCAGCCAGGGCAACGGCAAGCATGGCTTCCAGAAGCCGACCCAGCCGATCGTGCGTGAGGTCTCGATTCCCGAGTCCATCTCGGTGGCCGAACTGGCCGACAAGATGTCGATCAAGGCCAACGAGGTCATCAAGGCCATGTTCACCATGGGCGCCGCGGTGACCATCAACCAGACCATCGACCAGGACACCGCGGCTATCGTGGTGGAAGAAATGGGCCACACGCCCAAGCTGGTCAAGGACGATGCCCTCGAGACCGAAGTGCTCGAAGCCATCTCCTACGAGGGCGAGGAAATCACCCGCTCTCCGGTGGTCACGGTCATGGGTCACGTCGACCACGGCAAGACCTCGCTGCTCGACTACATTCGTCGTGCCAAGGTGGCCACCGGTGAAGCCGGCGGTATCACCCAGCACATCGGTGCCTACCACGTCGAGGACGACAGCGACGGTGTGACCTTCCTCGACACCCCTGGTCACGCGGCGTTCACCGCCATGCGTGCCCGTGGTGCCAAGGCCACCGACGTGGTCATCCTGGTGGTGGCGGCCGACGACGGTGTCATGCCCCAGACCATCGAGGCGGTAGAGCACTCCAAGGCTGCCGAAGTGCCGATGGTGGTCGCGGTCAACAAGATCGACAAGCCGGAAGCCGATCCCGACCGGGTCAAGAACGAGCTGTCCCAGCACGGCGTGATCTCCGAAGAGTGGGGTGGCGACACCCAGTTCGTCCACGTCTCCGCCAAGTCTGGTGAAGGCATCGAGGAGCTGCTGGAAGCCGTTCACCTGGTCTCCGAGGTGCTCGAGCTCAAGGCGGTCCCGAGCGCACCCGGCAAGGGTGTGGTGGTCGAGTCTCGCCTCGACAAGGGTCGCGGCCCGGTGGCCACCGTGCTGGTCCAGAACGGTACCCTGAAGAAGGGCGACATCGTGCTGGCCGGTCTGCACTACGGCCGTGTGCGTGCCCTGACCAACGAACTCGGCAAGCAGGTCGACGCCGTGGGTCCCGCCATGCCGGTGGAGATCCAGGGTCTCGATGGCACCCCGGAAGCCGGTGACGACTTCATGGTCGTGGCCGACGAGAAGAAGGCGCGTGAAGTCGCCAACTTCCGCCAGGGCAAGTACCGCGAGATTCGCCTGGCACGCCAGCAGAAGGCCAAGCTGGAGAACATGTTCTCCCAGATGGGCCAGAGCGAGGCCGCCAAGGTCAACATCGTGCTCAAGGCCGACGTCCAGGGTTCCCTGGAAGCGATCAAGGGCGCCCTCGAGGAGCTGTCCACCGACGAGGTGCAGGTGTCCGTGGTGTCCTCCGGTGTTGGCGGTATCACCGGTACCGATGCCAACCTGGCACTGGCCAGTGAGGCCATCGTGGTCGGCTTCAACGTGCGTGCCGATGCGGCCGCCCGCGAGATCATCGAGCGTGAAGGTCTGGAGCTGCGCTACTACAGCGTCATCTACCACCTGATCGACGAGGTCAAGCAGGCCATGAGCGGCATGCTCGAGCCCGAGTGGAAGGAAGAGATCGTCGGTATCGCCGAGGTCCGTGACGTCTTCCGCGCGCCCAAGATCGGTGCCGTGGCTGGCTGCATGGTGGTCGAGGGTACGGTCTTCCGTAACAAGAAGATCCGCGTGCTGCGCGACAACGTGGTCATCTACGAAGGCGAGCTCGAGTCGCTGCGCCGCTTCAAGGACGACGTCCAGGAAGTGCGCAACGGCATGGAGTGTGGCATCGGGGTGAAGAACTACAACGATGTCCAGGTCAACGACAAGATCGAGGTCTTTGACCAGGTCAAGGTCGAGCGCACGCTGTAAGCGTTCGAGGAGTCGTCATCCATGCGCGAATTCAAGCGTACCGACCGAGTGGCCGACCAGCTCCAGAAGGAGCTGGCGGTCCTGATCCAGCGCGAGGTCAAGGACCCGCGCCTGGGGATGGTCACCGTGAGCGGGGTCGAGGTCAGTCGTGACCTCGGCTACGCCGATGTCCATATCACCCTGCTGGGTGAGCAGGACCCGGAACGGATCAAGGAAAACCTCAAGGTGCTCAAGCGCGCCGGCGGTTTCCTGCGTAGCCAGGTGGCGCGTCGCATCAAGCTACGTCACGTGCCGGAACTGCGCTTTCACTATGACGAAAGCGTGGTGCGTGGTCAGCACCTGTCATCGCTGATCGAAGAGGCGGTGGCCAGCGATCGCTCTCGCCAACCCGAGGGGGATGACGAGAACGACAGCGGCGAGGACGGGGCCAAGGACTGATGGCCCGTCGTCGTCGAGGACTGCCGATCGATGGTGTACTGCTGCTGGACAAGCCCAAGGGCATGTCCAGCAACTTTGCACTGCAACGGGCGAGGCGCCTGTACCAGGCCCAGAAGGCCGGCCATACCGGTACCCTGGATCCCATGGCGACAGGTCTTCTGCCGGTGCTGTTCGGTGAGGCCACCAAGTTTTCCAACCAGCTGCTCGAGGCCGACAAGGTGTACCGCACCCGGGTCGAGCTCGGGCAGAGCACCGATACCGGTGACGCCGAAGGCGAGGTCATCGCCGAGGCGCCGGTGCCGGCGTTGGAGCACAGCGACGTCGCGTCGGTAGTGGCGAATTTCATCGGCGAGCAGGATCAACTGCCGCCGATGTATTCCGCGCTCAAGCACCAGGGGCGCAAGCTCTACGAACTGGCGCGAGAGGGCAAAAGCGTAGATCGTGCAACCCGGCGGATAAGGGTGTATGATGCTCGGCTACTTTCCGCCAGCCTCGAGGGCGAGTCCCCAGGATTCGACCTTGAGGTCCGGGTCAGCAAGGGCACCTATGTGCGTACGCTGGCCGAGGACATGGCCAAGGCGCTGGGTTGCGAAGGGCATATCTCGCAGCTCAGACGGCTGAAGACCGGCCCCTTCGATGCCGACGGCATGGTCGATTTCGACACGCTCGAGGCCCAGGACGACGGCCAGCGCCAAGCGCGCCTGGCACCGATCGACAGTCTGCTTCAACACCTCCCGGCTCATCGCCTCAGTGAGGCAGGTGTCCAGGCCCTGCGCTTTGGACGCCCGGCACGCGGTGAGCTCGAGGGCGGCGATTCGGCCATGGCCGAGGAGTCGTTGTATCGCCTCTATCAGGGTGAGTCCTTTATCGGTCTCGGTCTGGTCGAGCCTACCGGGGATATCGTGCCCCGGCGCCTTCTGAGCACGTTCGTCGCGGGCTCAGGGCAAGACTGACCCCCTCAAGGGGTTGCGGCAGCTGGAGACTGCAAATATGCGTGGTCTCCGACATTCATCATTCAGGCATATTGCTTACTGGAGAGACAGATGGCACTTACCGCCGAACAGAAGGCCGAAATCGTCAACGAATACGGCCGTGGTGACAGCGACACCGGTTCCCCCGAGGTTCAGGTGGCCCTGCTCAGCGCCAACATCAACGGCCTGCAGGATCACTTCAAGACCAACAAGCAGGATCACCACTCCCGTCGTGGCCTGATCCGCATGGTCAACCAGCGCCGCAAGCTGCTTGACTACCTCAAGCGCAAGGACTTCGAGCGCTATCAGTCCCTGATCCAGCGTCTGGGTCTGCGTCGCTAAGACGCAAGGCGCTTGCAAAGACCTGGGCGTCAGGACTTCGAGGCTTTTCATCGTCCCTGATCCAGCGTCTGGGTCTGCGTCGCTAAGACGCAAGGCGCTTGCAAAGACCTGGGCGTCAGGACTTCGAGGCTTTTCATCGTCCCTGATCCTGCGTCTGGGTCTGCGTCGCTAAGACGCAAGGCGCTTGCAAAGACCTGGGCGTCAGGACTTCGAGGCTTTTCAAAGTCCCTGATCCAGCGTCTGGGTCTGCGTCGCTAAGACGTATTTGCAGCAAGCGCGACAAGGCTTCCTTCGGGAAGCGGCGTCAGACAACGGGCAGCCCCACGGGGCTGCCCGTTGTCGTTGGTGGTACAGCGTTGTGCGCGGTCGCGGCAGGCAGCGGCGGCCACTTGAAACTCCCTTGACCTTTGTGGTGGCCCTCGCGGGCTTGACCCCCTAAAATAGTCGCCGAGTCAAAAACGACCCAAACATCGAAAAGTAAAGGAAGTCGCCGTGAATCCGGTCAAGAAGACGTTTCAGTACGGTCGCAGCACCGTCACCCTGGAAACCGGGCGCATCGCCCGCCAGGCCACCGGTGCCGTGATGGTCACCATGGACGACACCGTGGTGCTGTGCACCGTGGTGGCCAGAAAGGAGGCCAACCCGAGCCAGCCTTTCTTCCCGTTGTCCGTCCACTACCAGGAAAAGACCTACGCGGTCGGCAAGATTCCCGGCGGCTTCTTCAAGCGTGAAGGGCGTCCCACCGAGAAGGAAACCCTCACCTCGCGACTGATCGACCGTCCGATCCGTCCGCTGTTCCCCAAGGGCTTCATGAACGAAGTCCAGGTCATCTGTACCGTGCTGTCCACCGATCGTAACCACGATCCGGACATTGCCGCGATGATCGGCACCTCGGCGGCGCTGGCGATTTCCGGCGTGCCCTTCAATGGTCCCATCGGCGCCGCTCGCGTGGGCTTCAATGAAGAGCGTGGCTACTTCCTCAACCCGACCGTCGAGGAACTCGGTGGCTCCGAGCTGAACATGGTCGTGGCCGGTACCGAGAAGGCCGTGCTGATGGTCGAGTCCGAGGCCGAGGAGCTGCTCGAGGACGAGATGCTGGGCGCCGTGCTGTTCGGCCACCAGGAAATGCAGACCGTCATCCAGGCGATCAACGAACTGACCGCCGAGGCCGGCAAGGCCAAGTGGGAGTGGCAGCCCGCCGCCGAGAACACCGCGCTCAAGGAAGCCCTGGCCCAGGGCTTCGAAGCCAAGGTCGGCGAAGCCTACCGCATCACCGACAAGATGCAGCGCCAGGATGCCCTGTCCGCGCTCAAGGCCGAGGCCGTCGAGAAGCTGGCCGGTGACGAAGACGGCAAGTTCGAGGCCTCCGAGGTCGAAGGCGCCTTCGCCGGTCTCGAGAAGCGTGTGGTGCGTGCCCGCGTGATCAAGGGTGAGCCGCGTATCGACGGCCGCGACCACAAGACCGTGCGTCCGCTGGCCATCGAAGCCGGTACCCTGCCCAAGACCCACGGCAGCGCCATCTTCACCCGTGGCGAGACCCAGGCGGTGGTGGTCGCGACCCTCGGCACCCTGCGTGACTCCCAGCTGATCGAGTCGCTGGAAGGCGAGCGCAAGGACCGCTTCCTGCTGCACTACAACTTCCCCCCCTACTCGGTGGGCGAGGCCGGCTTCATGGGCGGTCCCAAGCGTCGCGAGATCGGCCACGGTCGTCTGGCCCGTCGTGGCGTCCAGGCCATGCTGCCGGCGGAAGAAGACTTCCCCTACACCATTCGCGTGGTCTCCGAGATCACCGAGTCCAACGGCTCCAGCTCCATGGCCTCTGTCTGCGGCACCTCGCTGGCACTGATGGACGCCGGCGTGCCGATCAAGGCACCGGTGGCGGGTATCGCCATGGGCCTGGTCAAGGACGCTGACGGCTACGCCGTGCTGACCGACATCCTCGGCGACGAGGATCACCTCGGCGACATGGACTTCAAGGTGGCCGGCAGCGCCGAGGGTGTGACCGCCCTGCAGATGGACATCAAGATCGAGGGTATCGACGAGCAGATCATGGAAACGGCCCTGAACCAGGCCCATGAGGCGCGGATCAGCATCCTCGAGCAGATGAACAGCGTGATCGCCGAGAGCCGCGCCGAGGTCTCCGACAACGCGCCCTCCATGGCCACCATCAAGATCGACCCGGACAAGATCCGCGACGTCATCGGCAAGGGTGGCGCCACCATCCGCAAGATCTGCGACGACACCGGCGCCTCCATCGATCTGGATGACGACGGCACCGTGCGCATCTACGCCGAGGACAAGAAGGCCGCCAAGAAGGCCATCGATACCGTGCTGGCGATCACCGCCGAGGCGGAAATCGGCAAGCTGTACCGTGGCAAGGTGGTGCGTATCGCCGACTTCGGCGCCTTCGTCAACATCATGCCGGGTACCGACGGCCTGGTGCACATCTCCCAGATCGTGCCTGAGCGTGTCAATGACGTGCGTGACTACCTCAACGAGGGTGACGAGATCGTGGTCAAGGTGCTCGACATCGACAACCGCAATCGCGTCAAGCTGACGATCAAGGAAATGACCGAAGAAGAGAAGGCTGCCTTCGAAGCCGAGGAAGCCGAAACCGAGATCTGATCGCACTCGGTGTCTGACGCCCCCGTCGCTGACGCCACGGGGGCGTTTTTGTGTGTGTCCCGGTGATGCCCCTGTAGGCGCGCCCACCGGGCGGTAACGAGATGGACATGACGCAACTCGATTCCTCTTCGGCCGCGCCCGCCAAGGCCACCACCCGTCGCCGCGACTGGTGGGCCGTGGTCAGTGTGATGGCCGGCATCTTCCTGCTGGTGACCGCCGAGCAGCTTCCCATCGGGCTTTTGTCCCAGCTCGCTTCCTCACTGGGCGTCAGCGAGGGCAAGGCGGGCTTGATGATCACCGTGCCCGGGGTAGTGGCAGCGTTCGCCGCGCCGCTGTTGCCGGTGGCGGTGGGGCGGCTCGATCGCCGCTACCTGCTGACCGGGCTGATGGCCCTGATGGCCCTGGCCAGTATCCTCGGTGCGTTGATGGACAGCTTTGGCTGGCTGCTGGCCACCCGGGTGCTGATCGGCTGCTGCATCGGCGGCTTCTGGGCCATCGCCGGTGGACTCGCCGGCAGGCTGGTGGCGCTCGAGCAGGTGCCGCGGGCGATGTCGCTGATCTTCAGCGGCGTCGCCGCGGCCACGGTGCTGGGGGTGCCGGCGGGGACCTGGCTGGGTGACGTCAGCGACTGGCGTACCGCCTTCGCCGCCCTCGGCGGCCTGAGTGTGGTGGTGTGCATCGGGCTGTGGCACCTGTTGCCGAGCCTGCCTGCCCATAAGCCGGTGCGACTGGCGAGTCTCGGCGGGCAGCTCAGGGTACCCGGTGTGTGCATCGGCGCCCTGGCGACCGCGCTGATCGTGGTCGGCCACTTTGGCGCCTACACCTTCGTCAGCCCGATCCTGCAGCGTCTTGGCGGGGTGGAGCTGGGCGACGTCTCTCGCCTTCTGCTGCTGTTCGGCGCGGCGGGACTCGCCGGCAACTTCATTGCCGGTAGCCTCGCCGGTCACCGGCCCTACCTCACGGTGCTGCTGATACCCTTGGTGCTGGCGGCCACGACCCTGGCCTTTCCCTGGCTGGGTACCCGCCCGTTCAGCGCCACGGTGTTGCTGATGCTCTGGGGGCTGGTGTTCGGCGGTATCTCGGTCAGCCTGCAGACCTGGATCCTGCGCTCGGCCACCAATCCCGAGGCGGCCACCGCCATGATGGCTTTCGTGTTCAACCTGTCGATCGGCCTTGGTGCCCTGTCCGGCGGCCAGGTGGTGGATGCGCTCGGGCTATCGGCGGTGCTGCTGGCGGCGGGAGGGCTGTTCGTGGTGGCGGCGCTGCTGATCGCAGTGACCCCTTCGCGGGTGGTCAGCCGGCAGGGAACCAGGCCGCCCGGGACGCCTTCGCGGACTTGATCCCGGGCATGGCGCAGGGCGTCAGCCCTTATGGCGAGTCGTGGCAGAGGGTAACCTCGGCTCGCTTTCGTTCTTGTTATTTGATGATGGACTTACCGTGAGCCGAGGAGCCTCGATGTCTTCTTCCCTTGTTGTGCCAACGAGCCTGCGTGGCTGGCTGGTGCTGGCGGCGTCCGTCGCCGTCTTTGCTGCGGGCATCTGGCCCGTGATCGCGCTGGTCAATCAGGCGCGACTGGTGCTGGGCCTGCCGGCGCTGGTGGCCTGGAGCTATCTGATCCTGGTCGGCTGTACGCTGACGATGCTGCTGGGCAATCGCCTGCTCCATCGGCGCCAGGACGAAGCCGGCGAGCAAGCTGGCAATGGCGAGAAGGGCGCAAGGGTCGGAAAGGTGGGAAAGGGCGGGGGCAGCGATGAGTGAGTGGTTGCCGCTGAGTCTGACCCTGGGCTACGTCCTGCTGGCGCTGATCATCGGTCTCGGCGGGCGCGCCGGGCGCTCGTCGAACGCGCTGGAGGAGTGGGGCGTGGCCGGGCGCAGCATGGGCCCGGTGACGCTGTATCTGTTGATCGCCGCCGGCAGCGTCAGTGCCTACACCTTCATGGGGGCGCCGGGCTGGGCCTACGCCAAGGGCGTGCCGGTGTTCTACGTGGTGGTCTACCTGGGCTACCTGGCACTGGTGGCCTGGTACTTCGGGCCCCGGGTATGGGCCTTCGGTGCCCACTTCGGCCATGTTACTCAGGCCAGTGCCATCGCCGATCGCTACCAGAGCCCGGGGCTCGGTGCCCTGGCGGCGCTGGTGATGGCGATCGGCTCGCTGGCCTACGCGGTGCTGCAGACCATCGGTTCGGCCTACATCCTCAACGTGATGAGTGGCGGGCGCATCCCGATCTGGCTGGGCGTGCTGATCGTGCTCGGCGCCATTGCGGTCTATCTCACCCTGCGCGGACAGCGGGCCATCGGTCGTACCAACGTCTTCCAGGGCATACTGATGTTCGCGGTAGCCTGGACCGTCGGTCTGTGGGCCACCCACAGCGCCACCGGCCAGTGGGGGTTTGACGAGGTGTATCGCCAGGCCCTCGCCGAGCGCCCGGAATTTCTGACCCTGCCCGGCGCCGGCGGCGACATGAGCTTCGCCTTCTGGACCACCTCGATCATCGTCTCGATGCTGTCATTCATGCCGCCGGTGTGGACCCAGTGGATGAGCGCTACCTCGGCGCGCACCCTACGGCTCTCTGCCACCTGGCTGCCCAGCTACTATCTGGTGATCCTGCCGCTGGTCACGGTGGGCTTTATCGGCGTCTTCGCCCTGCCGGGGCTCGAGCGTGCCGATACCGTGGTGCTCGAGTACGCCATGGCCAACTTGCCGGTGCTGCTGGTAGGGCTGCTCGGCGCCGGCACCCTGGCCGCCTCGATGTCCTCGTCCGAGCCCTTTATCCACTCGGTGGCGCTGAGCCTCAGCCGCGACGTGATAGGGCCCTGGGCCGGCTTCAGCGATGAGCGTGCCGGGCGCTGGGCCAAGCGCTTGATCGTGCCCTTGATGGCGTTGGTGATTGCGCCGCTGGCGATCGCCGAGCCGGGGAGCCTGGTGATGATCCTGCTGATCGGTCTCGGCTTCGCCTCCCAGGTGCTGCCAGCCTTCATCGGCATGTTCTTCTGGCCCCGGGCCAACGCTCGCGGCGTGACCGCCGGCATCCTGGCGGGCTTTGTGGTGACGGTGGCCTGCATCACCCTGTGGCCGCATCCGCTGGGCATCCATGCCGGCTTCTGGGGGCTGTTGGTCAACCTGCCGGTGTTCGTCGTGACGAGCCTGGCAAGCGCCCCTACCGATCGTGCCGTGGTCGAGCGCTTCTTCCGACTGGCGGCGCCCGCCTGGGCGGAAAAGCGGTGGGGAGCCCACCGGGAAGAGCGTCATGGCCGAGCGACAAGAGGAAGGGCGGTAGACAACGGGGTGTGAGCCCTGGCGCCCGAGGCGACAGCGAGCGCGTCCTGGGGGCGCTCAACGTGGCATGAAAAAGGCCCCTGCTGGGCAGGGGCCTATGTGGGCAGTGCTTACTTCGCAAGTGCTAACTTGGCCAGTGCTTGATTGGCGAGGGCCTGTCGGTCAGCGCCTTCTTGCGTCGAGACACCGATCAGCGCTCGATAGCCAGCGCCACGCCCTGACCGCCACCGATACACAGGGTAGCAAGGCCCTTCTTGGCGTCGCGGGCGATCATCTCGTGGACCAGGGTCACCAGCACGCGGCAGCCGGAGGCGCCGATCGGGTGGCCAAGGGCGATGGCACCGCCGTTGACGTTGATCTTGTCGGTATCCCAGCCGAGTTCCTTGTTGACCGAGATGGCCTGGGCGGCGAAGGCCTCGTTGGCCTCGACCAGATCCAGCTCATCGATGCTCCAGCCGGCCTTCTCGAGGCAGCGGCGGGTGGCCGGGGCCGGGCCGATGCCCATGATCGCCGGGTCGACGCCGGCGTTGGAGTAGGCCTTGATGCGTGCCAGCGGCTCCAGGCCGAGCTCCTTGGCCTTGTCGGCGGAACACAGCATGACCACGGCGGCGCCATCGTTGAGCGAGGAGGCGTTGCCGGCGGTCACGCTGCCGTCCTTCTTGAACGCCGGACGCATGGTGCCGAGTTTTTCTGCGGACACTTCGCGCGGGTTCTCGTCGGTGTCGAAGACCACCGGGTCGCCCTTGCGCTGGGGAATCTCGATCGGCACGATCTGGCCCTTGAAGCGGCCTTCCTTGATCGCGGCGGCGGCCTTCTGCTGGGAGGCGGCGGCGAAGGTGTCCATCTCCTCGCGGGTGACACCGTACTTCTCGCCGAGGTTCTCGGCGGTGATGCCCATATGGTAGTTGTTGAAGGCGTCCCACAGGCCGTCATGGACCATGGTATCGATGGCCTTCCAGTCACCCATGCGCTGGCCGTTGCGTGAATTGGGCAGCACGTGCGGGGAAGCCGACATGTTTTCCTGACCGCCGGCGATGATCACCTCGGCGTCGCCGAGCATGATCGCCTGGGCGCCCAGATGCAGGGCCTTGAGGCCGGAGCCACAGACCTTGTTGATGGTCATGGCGGGCACGGCGTCGGGCAGGCCTGCCTTGATGGACGCCTGACGGGCGGGGTTCTGGCCGACACCTGCGGTCAGCACCTGCCCCAGCAGGACCTCGTCGACCTGTTCCGGCTTGACGCCGGTCTGTGCCAGCACGTCCTTGATCACGGCGGCGCCAAGGTCGCTGGCGGGAATGCCGGCGAGGGAGCCACCGAAGGCGCCAACGGCGGTACGGCGTGCAGCAACGATCACCACTTCTTGCATGGAGTGTCTCCTGACTTTAAGGGGCTGTCCCGTCAGCATAGGGAGCCTTGTGCAACGCGGCAATCCCTGTATGCCCGGTTTCGACGGGGGACTTTAGTATAGCGATCAAGATCAATTCGCGAGCCGTTGTGGTCAATCGCGCATAGAGCACCGACGATCGCTAAAGTAGCAAAGAGTGGCGAAAAGACCACCGGTTGGCCTGGGGGGGCCTGGACGAGTGTCTCGCAGCGCCCTGGCCCGGTCACTCGGTGGCGGCGACGCCCCGCTGGTGGCCTCGCCGCTCCAGGTTCAAGCGCTCGATGGCTGTCACCAGTTCGCTGGCGTGGGTGATGGCGATGGCGCCCTCCGGGGTGTGCTCCTCGTCGGGAAAGTGGTTGATGTGGATGACCTGCATGCCGGCCTTGAGTCCGGCTTCCACCCCTACCGCAGCGTCGTCGATCACCACGCAGTTCTCCGGTTCGGCGCCCATGCCTTCGGCGGCGGCGAGATACAACCCGGGGTCCGGCTTCCACACCTGCAACTCGTAGGCGCTGTAGAGATTGTCGCCGAAGTGCGGCGCCAGTCCACTGGTTGCCATGGCCAGGCGGATCTTGGCCAGCGGGCCGTTGGAGGCCACCGCCTTGGGGTGGCCGGAAAGCGCTGCAAGGGCTTCCGGGATGCCCGGAACCGGGGTCAGCTCGGCCTTCATGCGCGCGGCCATGTTGTCCCGCAGGCGATCCTCCATGACGTCGCGCCGGGCGTCATCGAGGGCGCCGAAGCGTTGCTCGAGTTCGAGCACGATGTCGAGAAAGCGCACGCCGCGAAACTCCTCCATGTACTGCTCGGGCGTGAACGGCAGGCCGAAGTCGGGGAAGGTCTCGGCCATGGCCCGGGCGAGCAGCGGCTCGCTGTCGACCAGGGTGCCGTCGGAGTCGAACAGCAGGCAGAGGGGGGCGGTGGTGTCGGACATGGATACCTCAGAAAAGGAGGAAGGCCGCGACCGTGGGGACGGTCGCGGCGGATGATGATCAGACGAAATCCGGCGCGATCAGGCGCGGGATTGCCAGAACGATGTCGGGAAAGACGATCAGCAGCAGAATCACTGCCAGCATTACCGCTAGATACAGCAGGGTGGTGGCGAGCGCTTTCAGCAGCGGAATGCCTCCGATCTTGGCGGAAATCATCAGGCAGAGTCCATAGGGCGGCGTAATGAGGCCGAGCCCCAGCGCCATGACGCCGATGACACCGAATTGCACCGGATGCACCCCGGCCTGCATCGCCAGCGGCTGGAAGATCGGTGCCATGATGGCCATGGCGGGCAGCGAATCCATGAAGGTGCCGATGAGCAGCATCACCAGCGTCATGATGATCAACAGGGTCACCGGGTTGGTGATGTTGACGCCTTCCATCAACTTGGGCGGGATCTGATAGAAGCTGATTAGATAGCCGAAGATGGCCGCGCCCACCAGACTGAAGAGCGAGAGCGAGCACAACCGCACGGTATCGGTCGAGGCGTCGAGAACCTGGCGAAAGCTCAGCTCCCGGTAAACGATGAAACCCAGTATCAGGGCGTAAAGCACGGCGATTACCGCCGCTTCGGTGGGGGTTACGATACCCAGGGTAATACCGCCGATGATCACCACCGGGATGCCTGCGGCGAGTAGTCCGTCCTTGCTGGAGCTGGCCAGTTGGCGCCAGCTGGCTCGGGGGCGTACCGGCACCTGGTAGCGCCGCACGTAGCCCATGTTCATCAGCAACTGGGCGACGCCAATCATTACCCCCGGAAGAATCCCGCCCAAGAAGAGCCCGGCGATGGAAGTATTGGTCAGGGCGCCCCATACGATCATGTTGATCGATGGAGGAATGATGATGCCCATGACTGAGGATGCGGCGGTCACGGCCACAGCGAAGTGCGTGGGGTAGCCTTCACGCTGCATGGCCGGGATCAGCACGGTACCGACACCGGCACTGTCGGCGGTGGACGAACCCGACACGCCGGCGAACAGCATGCTGACCATGACGTTGACGTGGGCAAGCGCCCCCTTGACGTGACCGACGAGACGCATGCAAAGAGTGATCAGGCGGTCGGTGATGCGTGCGGCGTTCATCAGATTGCCGGCCAGCAGGAACAACGGCACAGCCAGCAGCACAAAGGAGTCCATGCCGTTGTACATGCGCTGGAACATGACCCAGTAGGTCAGGCGAGGATCGAGGATGACCATGCCTACTGCGGTCAGCACCAGGGCCATGGCGATGGGTACACCAACAACGATAAGCACGCCGAGCAGGCCAAACAGCAGCCATGGCAGGATAAAGATGGCATCCATGGAGATCATGATGGCCTCCCGGCGCCGGTTCTCTGTTGAGGCGCATCCAGGTCGAGATGGTGTTCTTGCTGGGCCGCGATGGCCTCCTGCACGGGATCTGGCGTGTTCATGGCGGCTTCCATGGCATCAAGGCCGTCGAGCACGGCCCGGGCCAGACGCTCAAGTGCGAATAGCACGATGAACAGGCCACAGACCATAAAGGCCGAATAGACGAAGATCATTGAAAGCCCCGAGGCGGTAGCGCTGCGGCGTAGGCCTGAGGCGGCGAATTCCTGGCCATACACGACGAAGATGACACCGACTGCAAGGCATGCCAGGTCACGGATCCAACGGGTTAGGCGATCGGCACGAGTGCCACGGGGAAAGGCCTCGAGTACGAAGTGATCGGCGTGAAGCACGCCGATGGCGGTGCCCAGCATGATCATCCACTGGAAGGCAAACCGGCTGAATTCTTCGGTCCAGTAAAGGCGTGGCAGCAGCGGCAGGTTCCGGCTGACGATCTGGTAGATGATCATGGCGATAAAACCGAACAGCAACGCCAGCAATATCCAGTGCAGTAGTTTCTCGAGCACGCGATTCGCGCGCGAGAGCATGTTCAGGAAGAGCCTCATGGTCTCATCCTCTTGAAGGTTGGCACCGGGGCTTGCCCCGGTGCGGGGGGGGGGAGGTTACTCGGCGTTGACGATCATTTGATGCAGCTCGGTCAGGCCCATCTCCTCGATCACCTCGGCCAGCGGCTCACTGACGATTTCCTGCATCTTCTCGCGGTCGAGTTCATGCAGGGTCGCACCTTCTTCGACCAGCAGGTCGAGCGCCTCGGAGTCCTGATCGAGCTGTACCCCGCGGGCATAGCTTGCGGCCTGGTAAGCCGCATCCATGACCGCCTCCTGTTGCGCTTCGTCCAGCCGGTCCCAGGTCATCTCGGACATGGTCAGCAGGCGCACGGTGATGTCGTGTTCGGAAAGGCCGATGTGCGGCGCCACCTCATGGAAGCGCATACGGTGGATCCACTCCGCCTCGTTGAGCAGGCCATCGATGGCGCCCAGTTGCAGGCCGGTATAGATTTCCTTCCAGGCCATCACGGTGGGCTCGGTGCCGAGGGCAGACCAGGCGGTGATCAGCGGCTTGGTGGGGTTGGTGCGAAGCTTCATGCCCTCGAGATCTTCGAGGCTGTCGAGTGCCCGACTGGAGACGATCTGGCGCTTGCCACCGCCGAAGAATGCCAGCACCTTGACTCCGGTCTCGGCGGTGATCTGGTCGGCAATCTCACGGCCAACCTCACCGTCGAGCACGGTTTGCCAGTGCTCCTGGTCGCGGTACAGGAAGGGAATGGAAAAGACGTTGGCGGTATCCGAGAAGTCGGTGATCAATCCCGGGTTGATGATCGACATGTCGAGGGCACCCGCCATCTGCTGCTCGAACATTTCTGTCTCGTGCCCGAGCACGGAGTTGCCCATGATCTGCACACCGAGGTCGGTGTCGGACTGTTCGAGCAGTTCCTTAAAGCGGGTGGCACCGAGATGGTAGGCAGTGTCCTCAGTGCCGCCGTGACCGAAGCGCAGATCGAAGGCTTGGGCGCTGGCACCGAGGCCGAGCCCGGCGAACAGGGTAGCGCCGACCAGCAGACCGTGGCCGAGGCGCGCAATGGAGGTGCGGGAAAGGGGCTTGGGGGTATGAGTCATGTAAACCTCGATTTATTGTGTTGTCAGGCGTTGGCCGATTCAGGGGATGGGGCCGGCCACCCCATGGATCTTCAGTCGTTCAGCACTTCGTCGTTGACTGGACTCAACGGGCGTTCGCCCTTGAGCGCCAGGCGGATATTGTCCACCGCGCGCTGGGCCATGGCGGTACGCGTCTCGTGGGTGGCCGAGCCGATATGGGGCAGGGCGACCACATTGGCCATGTGCGGCAGCGGTGAGTCCGCCGCCAGCGGCTCCTGCTCGTAGACGTCGAGGCCGGCGGCATGCAGGGTGCCGTCTTGCAGCGCCGCGATCATGGCGGCTTCGTCAACCACCTTGCCACGGGCCAGGTTGACGAAGATGGCGCCGGGCTTCATGCGCTGGAACTCGGCGGCGCCAAAGAGCTTTTCGGTCTCGCGGGAGAGCGGCACGGTGACGCAGACGAAATCGGCCTGCTCGAGTAGCTCTTCCAGCTCGCGTCGCTGGGCGCCGAGTTCTCGCTCGAGCTCGGGCTTGGGTGAGGCCTTGGTATAGAGGATCTTCATGCCGAAGCCCAGGGCGCCGCGGCGGGCGATGGCGGCGCCGATACGGCCCATGCCGACCATGCCCAGGGTCTTGCCGTGGACGTCGCTGCCATAGAGCGGCTTGCCGATGCTTTCCTTCCAGTTGCCTTGCTTGACCAGCTCGGCCAGTTCGACGGCTCGCCGTGCGGTGCTCATGATCAGCAGAAAGCCCGTATCGGCGGTGGTCTCGGTCAAGACGTCAGGGGTGTTGCACAACAGGATGCCGCGGCGGGTCAGCTCGTCGAGGGGATAGTTGTCGTAGCCCACCGAAATGCTGGCGATAGCCTCGAGGTTCGGCGCCCTGTCGAGCAGCGAGGAGGTGATCTTGAGGCTTGAACCAACCAGGCCATGAGCCCGTGACAGGGCGTCGACAAAGGCCGGGTCCTCGGTATGCGAGACGCCCGGCAGGTAGTCCACGTCGAACTCCTCGCGCAGGGCGTCGAGCTGCTCTTGGTTGATCTCGCGAAATACCAGGATGCGTTTGGTCATGGGGTGCTCTTGTCGTTGTGGTGCGGTGGGTTCCCGGCCGTCCTTTTCGGCATGGGGCAGCCGGGGGCCGCGTCGGGTGACGTCTGCCGAAGGCAAGGGGGCCTTCGGCAGTCGGCGCGTCAGGCCGCGGTTGCGGCTTCCAGTTGGTCCAGGCGCTCGCGGTCGGGGAGTCCTTCCATGTCGCCCGGTACCTGGACCTGCTCGGCGCCGATAAGGTTGGCGCGCTTGAGCGCCTGGCGTGGATCGAGACCATCGAGCATGGCGCTGACGAAGCCCACGGCGAAGCCATCCCCGGCGCCGACGGTATCAACCACCGTCTCCACCGGGACGCCGGCCACGGTGAAGGCTTCGTCTTGCCCTGTCAGGGTGCCGCGGTAGTAGCTGCCCTCCGGGCCTAGCTTGATCACCACGGCATCTGCACCCTGATCCAGGTAGAAGCCGGCGATATCGTGGGCGCTGGTCTGGCCGGTCAGCAACTGGCCCTCGGACAGACCGGGCAGCACCCAGCTGGCCTGGGCGGCCAGGCCGTTGAGGGTGTCGCGCATCTCGCTTTCGCTGGCCCACAGGGTCGGACGCAGGTTGGGATCGAAGGACACGCTGGTGCCATGCTGGCGGGCCTTTTCGAGCAGAAACTGCGAGAGTTCACGGCAGCTGGCGGACAACGCAGGCGGGATGCCGGTTGCGTGCAGATGGCGCAGGGTGCTGAAGTCGACGTCCTGGGCGTCGGCCGGCGACAGCTTGCTGGCGGCGCTGTTGTGGCGACGGTATTCGACTCGGGGATCCGCGCCGCCCACCGCGCGCTCCTTGAACACCAGACCGGTGGCGTGCTCGGCGTCGGTGATCAGGTGGCGACAGTCGAGGCCTTCGCGCTCCAGGCTCGCACGCAGGTAGCGGCCAAAACAGTCTTCGCCGACCCGACTGAGCCAGCCCACCTTGAAGCCCAGCCGTGACAGGCCGATGGCCACGTTGGTGTCGGCGCCGGCACAGCTGCGCGAAAAGCGCTCGACCTCGGCCAGGTCGCCAGGGGCGTCGGCGGCGAACAGCGTCATGGCCTCGCCGAAGGTAAGGATGTCAGGAGTGTTCTGGTTCATGAGGAGGTCTCTGAGGTGGAAGACGAAGAGGACACTGAGGAAGGCTCCGCAGTGGCGGAAGGGGTGGCAGCGGGCTGGGTGGAGCCCCTTGCCGTCAGCGTCGGGGCGAAGGTCGCACGCTGCGGCGCCTGCCGAGGCCCGACGGCACGGGCGCGCAGGCAGTCGACGGCGGCCTGACCGATGGCACCGGTGGGCTGGGCAAGGGTGGTGATGCCCGGTTCGGTCAGGTCACACCACTCTAGCTCGTCGATGCCCATCAGCCCGATCTCTCCTAGGAGGTAGCCGAGGGCCTTCATGCGTCGGGTCAGTGCCAGGGTTACCTGGCCATTGGCGCAGAGGATCGCCGGGCGGGAATCGCCTGCGCTATCGACAAATCGAGCCAATGCCTGGTCCAGGCGTTGGCGATCGCCAAGCTCGATGACCAGGGTGTCGCCGGATAGCGAGCCGTCACGGCAGCGCTGGTTGAAGCGCTCCAGACGAGCTTGACGAGAGCTGGCCTGGGCCGGCGGTTCGGTAATGAACAACAGGCGCCCGTAGCCCTGTTCGCGCAAGTGCGCGATGGCCATGTCGATGGCGGCGTCGTTGTCGAGCCCTACCTCGTCGGCATGGACGTCGGCGAGGCTGCGATCGAGCAGTACCAACGGCGTGCCGCTGTCGGCCAGCTGGGCGAGGGCGTCGCTGTGGCGGCCGGTCGCGTTTACCACCAGGCCCTCGATACGGTAGGACGAAAGCAGCGCCAGCTGCTGGCGCTCCTGCTCGAGGTCGTTATCGCTGTTGCACACCATCAACGACAGTCCCGCCTGACGACAGGCCTGTTCGACGCCATGCATGATCGCCACCGAAAAAGGATTGCGGATATCGGCCACCAGCATGCCGACCAGGCCGGAGGGGCCTCCCTTGAGGCCCCGGGCCATGGGATTGGGCTGGTAGCCCAGCGCAGTGGCGGCAGCGACGATACGCTCGCGCATGGCCCCGGACAGCCGTTCTCGTTCACCGCTGTAGTAGCGCGAGACGCTGGTCTTGGAGACGCCAGCCTGGCGGGCGACTTCGAGGATGGTGGCGGGTCGACGGCGGTCATTCATGGGGCGGCTCTTGGATAAGATGGTATCGTCCGTTTACAAGGGCGACGCTGGCGAGCCCTGTCGAGGTGAGCAGGCCAGGTGATGCGACAACGGCAGGACGTCGAGAAGTCCGTATGGGAACGTTCCCATTGGCTGACAAGCTTAGGCGCTAAAGGCCGAAGCCAGCAACAAGGCGTGCCTTAGACAATGGTCTTGAGGTGATGTAGAGCAATGAAAAGGCCCGACAATTGCCGGGCCTCAGGGTATATGCAGCGGAATTTAGCCGCTGGAGAGCATGGCGTGTCTGTCGCGATCCTTCTGCAGCCGTGAGATGACCGTCGGCAGCTGGAACATGCTGGTGATCATGTGGGCGCCTTCGGGCGTTTCTTCGGCATCGGCGAAGCGATTGAGGTGGACCACGGTCATGCCTGCGGCCAGGGCCGCGTTGACGCCGACGATGGCGTCATCGATGGCGATGCAGTCCTCGGCGGCGAAGCCCATGATGCTGGCGGCATGCAGGTACAGGCAGGGGTCCGGCTTCCAGCAGTTGGCCGTGTAGCCGCTGAACAGGCGATTGCCGAACACCTCGGTCAGGCCCACGGTGGCAAGCGAGGTGCGCACCTTGTTTTCGGGGCCGTTGGAAACCACGCCCATGGGGTAGTGCGACAGCGCGGCGAGGGCCTCGGTGGCACCGGCGATGGGGGTCAGGTCGGTGGCCAGGCGGCGGTTGAGGTTGGCGCGCATGCTCGCTTCCAGCACCTCGAGGTGGTCCGGATCGACCTGACCATGTTGTGCCTCGAGGGTGGCGACGATGTTGCGAAAGCGCGCGCCGCGAAAGTCGCCCATATAGTCCTCGGCCCGGAACGGCAGTCCGGCGGCGGAGAGGCTGACGGCCATCTCGGCGGCCAGCAGGGGTTCACTGTCCACCAGGGTACCGTCACAGTCGAACAGCAGGCAGAGGGGGCGAGCCATGGAGGCGACCTCGCGATTCGTTGCGTTATCGAACAGTGTTGCAGATTTCTGCGGAGTCTGCCTGTGTTCGAAGTCGAAAACCACAATTTTTGAACACTGTTTTTTCACGCTGCGCAGTCCGCACTATTGCGGTGCGGAAAAGGGGAATTTGAGGCGGCGAGGACCTCTTCGCTATGCTGAAACACTGCGGTGTTCGAAACACCACATTCTCGGGGCGGGATGGCCCCGGCCATGGTTCAAGGAGGTACTCATGAAAGAAGAGACACTGTGGTCCATCGTGGGATCCGCGGCCGCGGTGGGGGCCAGCGTGATGTCGCGCAAGGCCGCCAAGCGTGCCTATCAAAAGGTATCGGACAAGGAACCGCCGGAAAATCCGGATCGCGACGACGTCGAGTGGCGCGAGGCGATCCTGTGGGGAGCCGCTACCGGCGTGATGGTCGGCGTGGCCCGCGTAGTGGGCCGTAGCGCCGGGCGCAAGGCGCTGGACAAGACCCGCAAGGGCGGGCGTTCTGCCAAGCTGCTGCCCGGCAAGCGTTGATCACAGTACAGCAAGGGGCGTCGCCCACCGCCCCTTCCTGGGTCAACCCGCCATGCCCTTGAGCACCTGGGCCGCGATGGGACCTGCTTCGCTGTGGTCGGGGATCGCCATGAAGGCGCTCTGGGAATAGGCGGGGTCGGGATAGCGGTAAAAGCCTTCGCCACTGGGCAGACCGAGCTTTCCGTTGGCAAGAAAATGCTGATGGATGAAGTTGGCGTTGGCCCGCATTTCGTCGTTGTCGTCGACCTCGCCCCAGTGGTGGCTGACGTCGAAGCACGTCTTCATGCCGATGATGTCCATCATGCCGCAGGGCCCCGCTGCAGAGCTCCACATCTTCATGAAGGTGCGGTCGATCATCTCGGCGCTGCCGACGCCCTCACGCAGCAGGGTCAGGGAAGCTGTCAGCAGTGGCACCAGCCAGCTGTTGATCAGATAGCCGTTGCGCGGCTTTTCGACCGGAATGGGGATCATGCCGATGTCGATGGCGAAGCGCGTAACCGACTCCAGGGTAGTGAGTGATGTGCGTGGGTGAGCCATCACCTCGGCCACATTCATGATCCACACCAGGTTGGCGAAGTGCAGCGCGCAATAGCGCTCCGGGCGTCCGCTGTCATCGGCGAAGTCGGCGGGCAGCAGGGTCGAGGAATTGGTTGCTACCAGGGTCTCGGGGCCGAGCAGCGGTGACAAGGTTCGGTACAGCTGGCGCTTGATCTCGGGATCTTCGGGTACGGCTTCGATCACCAGTTCGGCGTCGGCCACCGCTTCGGCCAGGTCGCTGGTGTAGGCGAGCCGCGCGCGGGTGGCGGCGATGGCTTCGGGCTTGGCGCCCACGTCGGCCTGATAGATGCCGGCGTAGTGGTCATGGCTTGCGTGGCAGCGCTCCAGCGCCGTGTCGTCGATGTCATAGACGATGACACTCTTGCCCTTGAAGGCGCTGTGCCAGGCGATCTGGCCACCCAGGACGCCGCCACCCAGCACGCACAGCCTGTGTGGTCCATTTTCGAGAGAGGAGGAAAGGCTCGGGGGTCATGTTCTGTCTCCGTGCTGGATCAGAATCTTGGCGTGATCACCGGGATGGCGAAGCGTCTCGAAGGCCGCAGGGACCCCGTCGAGGGTGACGCGGTCGGTGATCAAGGGGGCGGCGTCGAGGCGGCCGTCGGCGAGGTCGGTGAGGGTGGCAGCGAACTCCTCGGGGCGGTAGCCGAACGAGAAGCTGAGGTCCAGCTCCTTGCCAATACCGACGATCGGCTCGATCTGATCGGTCTGCATGCAGACGCCGACCACCACCAGCCGACTTCTTGGTGGCAGGTCGAGCATGGTCCGGGCGATCAGACCGGGCACGCCGACACACTCGAAGGCCACGCAAGGCCTGGGCTGAGCGCCGATCGACAGCATTGCCATGGGGCCGTACATGTCGAAGCCCTGTGGCGCTTCTGCGGCCTCGAGCCAGCAATCAAAGGGGGCACGTTCGGCCGGATCGACAACGATATCGGCACCCAGGCACTCGGCCAGTTGGCGCCGATGGGGGGAGAAGTCGGTGGCCACCACCGGGCCAAAGCCGGCCGCCTTCAGTGCCATCACCACCGACAGGCCGACCGGACCGCAGCCGATCACGATCGGCACTTCGCCTCCGGCGAGCCGGGCTCTGGCGACGGCGTGGCGGCCGATGGCCAGTGGCTCGGTCAGTGCCGCCAGTTCGCTGGGCAAATCGCCGGGCACCTCCAGCAGACTGTGTTCCTGAAGGCGCATCAGCTCACCGAAGCCGCCGGGGTAGGCGTTGGCATAGCCGATGTGATGAAAGCCTTGAGCGTTGACCGCGTAGGGCACCGAGCAGACGCGGGTTCCGGCCTTGTATCGCTTGTCGCAGCCGGGGCCGTGGTCGAGGATCTCGGCACAGAATTCGTGGCCGAAGACCACGCCCTGGTCCGGTTCGAAGGCCACCGGAACGCGGCCCTTGCGAAGCCCCGCCAGCGCATCGTGACAGTGATCTGCCATGTGCAGATCGCTGCCGCAGATACCGCAGGCCAGGGTCTTGACCAGCACTTCTCCCGCTTCCGGCGTCGGGTCGGGCAGTGACTCGAGGCCGAGTCGCTCGTTGCGCAGGACGATCGCGCGCATGGGGAATCTCCTTGGCGTCGATGACGGGCCCCGCGGCACCTGCCTGGCGGGACACATACCGAGCGCAATTGTTGTAGGGAGTCTTGTCGATTGACGCCGCGTGGAGGCGTGATCTTGGCGGGCTAGCGCGGCGCGTCGGTGTAGTGCGGTTGGGGAGGCGTGACATAGCGCGCCGGGTCGAGGCCGCGCTCGGTGATCAGCGCATCGATGAGCCCCATGATGCTGCTGGCGTCCATCAGCCCCAGATAGTTGCCTTGCTGATCGAAGTTGACGTTGGCGCCCTCGACGACCATGAAGGTGTCGGTGATCCCGTCATTGTCGGCGGGAGTGGCGAAGGTATGGATGGAGCCGCCGGGCTCGTACAGGTAGCAGCCGGCGGTCTGGGGTTGATCGGGATACTCGAGATAGTGCCAGCGTCCCGACAGGGTGAAGAAGTGCACCGTACCGGTGTGGTAGTGCTTGGGCAGCACCACACCGGGTTTGAACTTCACCCGCAGCACCCAGACGCCGTTGTGCGGGTCGAGAAACAGCGGCTGGACGTCGACGCCGGGGATGCCTGGCAGCGCGTCTTCATAGATGGGGAGTTCCTGGGTATCCAGGGTCAACAGGGCATCATGGGTCGAAATCTGGAAAGGAAATGGCATCTTGTTGTCGCTCTTGTCGTGGATGGATCAAAGAAACGTCTTCGAAGCATCATCCTCGTCTGCAAGACATCCTCCGATTTGACATTTGATGACAAGGATTTGACCTTGCACGACACTTAGGGCTAGACCTTAGATGGAGAGGGCTAGGGCTTGTCTGAAAAGTGCCTGCGCTCGGTAATACGGCGTTAAAAATCGGATCAAAATGCTCATTTACACCCCGTAAACTGCGCTTTCTCACCGATTTTTGCCTTGTCTAACCTTCGCTCGTCGACTTTTCGGACAGCGCCTAGGCCAAGCGCGCTGGAGGCAAGAGCCCCAGGATCAACCGCCTCGAAAACGATGTATCGCTTCGAAAATTGAAGAGAGAATCAGCATCCGAGCAACGTAGGTGCTAAGGAAGTCAGGCTGAGGGAGAGAGCATGGCCGACTATTCGCGAGCGTCGTCACTGCACGGTTTCGCCAACTTCGCGCGCCAGCAGGACATCGACCCCGAGGCCCAGCTTGCCAGGGTGGGACTATCGCTCTCGTTGCTGGAGTCGCCGGAAAGCATCATCGAGTTCTCGAGTCTGGCGATGCTGCTCGAAAACTGTGCCGAAGCATCCGGAGATTCGCTGTTCGGCCTGAAGTTCGGCCAGTACCAGGGAGTCGATATCTTCGGACCCTTGCTCTACCTGATTCAGAATGCCGCCACGGTCGGCCTGGCGCTGGAGGCGCTGGCAGATCACTTTTCCGCCCACTCGAGCAGTGCGGTCATCGACATCGAACGTGGCCCCCGCCAGGCCTTTCTCAGCTACACCATGGTGGGGGGCGGGGCGGCTCCCGGTCGCCAGATCAGCGAGTTGCCGGTAGGCGTCGGCCAGCGCCTGCTGTCGTTGCTGCTGGGGCCGCAGTGGCGTCCCAGGGCCATCTATCTGGCGACGTCCCCCAGCGTGCCTGCGCTCCTGTATCAACGTTTGCTGGGGGTGGTGCCGACCTTCAACAGCCCTTCCGATGGCTGGCTGCTGGAATGTTCCGACCTCGAGCGTCCTCTGGTGACCGCCGACGGACGTCTGCATCGCTTGATGGAGCAGTATCTGACCTATCGGCCGGAACAACTCCCTCAAGATCTGGTCGATGAAGTGTCGTGGCAAATCCGTCAGCAGCTGGGGCAGGGGGGCGCTGGACTCGATGACATCGCCAGGCGACTGGCGCTGAACCCGAGAACGCTGCAGCGACGTCTGGCCACCAGGGGGCGATGTTTCCAGGATCTGGTCGATGAGGTCCGCAGGCAGTTGGCGATTCATTATCTTCGGGAAACGTCGCTGCCGTTGACCGATATCGCGAATCTGCTGGGCTACTCCGAGTTGAGCGCGCTGACGCGAGGTTGTCGCCGCTGGTTTGGGGTTGCGCCGAGTCGCTGGCGCCAGCACCAGCGGCGGAGATCGAACGGCGCAGGTTAGGCGCTGGTCTTCGAGTCGGCAGCCCGGGTGGTGGGCGCGAGGCGATTGCGCTGAAGTGCGCTTAGGTTATCGCTTCAGCACAGCTGCAGCCGGGTGTGGTCCGAAGGATGTGTTTCACTCTCCATGGGGACGGCCCGTGTACCCCTGATGTGGCCATGCCAAGGGGCGCCCAGGTCTTGGTGGACACTAGACTTGTTGCTGCTGACATCACTGTCATCAAGGTTGCCATCAAGAGAGCTATCACCATGAGCGAAGGAGAGGCGCGACGATGACGCCGCTATGGAAGGCATATCGGTTTACGCGCCGCGAGCAGCATGCCGCGGAAGCGGCCAGATCACGGGAGTCGCTGATCCAGATCCTGGATCGCGCCCGGGACGAGGACGTGTCGCTCAATCCGCGTCCTTCCTCCACGATTCTGGCGCTGGGGCTTCTCTGCCTGTTGCTGGGCACGCTCGGCTTTATCATCACCCTGGCGGGAGGGCTCTCCTGGCCGTGGCTGATTCCGCTGGCGCTGGTCGGGGCAGCCTTGCTGGGTTTCGACTGGCACGCCACCGAGCGGGTGGCCGCCTTCCTGCGACTGTTGGTGCGGCGTGCGGCGGAGCTCGACTTTAGACTGGCCGAGCCCGATGTCGATCTTGATGCGATGCTGACGACGCTCCGGCGAAAGATCACCGACTTTCAGCGTACCTATGCGGACAATGGCGAGCTTGAGTACTGCCGCAGGGCGGCTGATGAGCGCGTCGGTGGCGAATACTGGGTCTATCGCTTCTCCTATGACGAGGGCATGGACAAGGACCGTCGGACCTATCATCGCAACGGCCTGATCTGCGATCTCTTCGAGGTGGCGGCGGTGGATCTTTGCAACCCGCGAGAGGGCAAGTGGCGACTGTTGCACCACGGTTCCACCGGCGAACGCTGGGGAGAGGGCGCCTTTTCTCGCTATTTCGTCGCCTGCACGGCGGAACATGACGCCCTGGCGGCGTTTCTTACCGATGATGTCGTTGACTGTCTCGTGCGTCTTGCCCGCAGTTATCCGGAACTGAACGTTCAGGTCACCCGGGATCATCTGCTGTGTCTGACCTGGTCCGGCGAAGACCCCTACGCGCGGTTATTCGAGCCTGTCTCGGTGGCGCCTGCTGCGCGGCGGGCACCCTTTACCTCGAGCCAGGCGCCGGGGGAAGACCCCGATGAGGTCTATCGGGCGCTTGAAAGGCGACTGCGTGCCCCGCGCCATCTCACCGCGCTGGAGCCGCTGCTCAATGCCATCGAGGACATTCGCGCCGAGCTACCGGTGTCCTCGGCCCGCACGGAGGCCAATATTCCGTTGCGGCGACGGCTGGAAGAGTCCACCTGCTGACGAGCGGTTCGGTGTTGTACCAGCGGCGCACAATGAAACGCCCCAAGCCTTGCCGGCATGGGGCGTTTTTGCGTTACCGCTGCGGGAATCTGATCGACGCTTACTTCACCTTTGGATCAAGTTCACCTCGGGCGTAGCGCTCGAACATGCCTTCCAGACTGATCGGCTTGATCCTGCTGGCGTTGCCGGCGGTGCCGAAGGCTTCGTAGCGGGCGATGCAGATGTCCTTCATGGCGCTGACGGTAAGCTTGAGGAACTTGCGCGGGTCGAACTCTGCCGGGTTCTCGGCCAGGAAGCGACGTACCGCACCGGTCGAGGCCAGACGCAGATCGGTGTCGATGTTGACCTTGCGCACGCCGTGCTTGATGCCCTCGACGATTTCTTCCACCGGGACGCCGTAGGTCTCGGGGATGGCACCACCGTTGGCGTTGATCACCTCGAGCCACTCCTGGGGCACGCTGGAGGAGCCGTGCATGACCAGGTGGGTGTCCGGGATGCGCTCGTGGATTTCCTTGATACGCTGGATCGACAGGGTGTCGCCGGTGGGCGGACGGGTGAACTTGTAGGCGCCGTGGCTGGTGCCGATGGCGATGGCCAGGGCGTCGACGCCGGTGGCCTTGACGAAGTCGGCGGCCTCTTCCGGGTCGGTCAGCAGCTGGTCGTGGCTCAGCTTGCCCTCGGCGCCGATGCCGTCTTCTTCACCGGCCATGCCGGTTTCCAGGCTGCCCAGGCAGCCGAGCTCACCTTCTACCGACACGCCACAGGCGTGGGCCATCTCGACGGTACGGCGGGTGACGTCGACGTTGTAGTCGTAGTCTGCCGGGGTCTTGCCGTCCTCGCCCAGGGAGCCGTCCATCATGACCGAGGAGAAGCCGAGCTGGATCGAGCGCTGGCACACCGCGGGGCTGGTGCCGTGGTCCTGGTGCATGACCACCGGGATATGCGGAAACTCTTCCACGGCGGCCAGGATCAGGTGGCGCAGGAAGGGGGCGCCGGCGTATTTACGGGCGCCGGCGGAGGCCTGCAGGATCACCGGGGAGTCGGTGGCGTCCGCGGCTTCCATGATGGCGCGGACCTGCTCGAGGTTGTTGACGTTGAAGGCCGGCACGCCGTAGCCGTGTTCGGCGGCGTGGTCCAGCAGTTGGCGCATACTGACGAGTGCCATGGAGGTACCTGATTCTTGAAGAGGTCGAGAGCGCGATGCTGTCGCGCCCATGTCGCTTGGGTTGTCAAAGGGCCGGCGATGGCCGGCCCCGGGGCTTGGGCTTGGTAGAGAGCGCCGGCGAGCGCCGGCGCTTTTTCGGCAAACCTCAGCGAGCGGCGGCCTCGAGGGCGCTGACCGCCGGCAGTTCCTTGCCCTCGACGTACTCGAGGAAGGCGCCGCCTCCGGTGGAGATATAGGACACCTGCTCGGCGATGCCGTACTTGTCGATGGCTGCCAGGGTGTCACCGCCGCCGGCGATGGAGAAGCCGTCGCTTTCGGCGATGGCCTTGGACAGGGCCTCGGTGCCGCCACCGAACTGGTCGATCTCGAACACCCCGACGGGGCCGTTCCACAGGATGGTGCCGGCGCTCTTGAGCATGCCGCCCAGGCGGGCGGCGGTGTCCGGGCCGATGTCGAGGATCATCTCGTTGTCGGCGACCTGGTCCACCGGCTTGGTGACGGCCTCGGCCGAGTCGGAGAACTCGGTGGCCACGACCACGTCGGTGGGCAGCGGAATCTCGACCCTGGCCATCAGCGCCTTGGCCTTGTCCACCAGGTCGGCCTCGTAAAGAGACTTGCCGACGTTGTGACCCGCCGCGGCGATGAAGGTGTTGGCGATACCGCCGCCGACGATCAGCTGGTCGCACTTCTCGGACAGGGCGTTGAGCACCTCGAGCTTGGTCGAGACCTTGGAGCCGCCGACGATGGCGGTCATCGGGCGCCTGGGAGTCGCCAGCGCCTTTTCCAGGGCATCGAGTTCGGCGGCCAGCAAGGGGCCCGCGCAGGCGGTCGGTGCGAAGCGGGCCACCCCGTGGGTCGAGGCCTGGGCACGGTGGGCGGTACCGAAGGCGTCCATCACAAAGACGTCACACAGCTCGGCGTAGCGCTTGGCCAGGGCTTCGTCGTCCTTCTTCTCGCCCTGGTTGAAGCGCACGTTCTCGAGCAGTACCACGTCGCCGTCTTCCAGGCTCGGTTCCTGCTCGAGATAGTCGGTCACCAGGCGCACGGGGCAGTCCAGCAGGTCACCGAGGTAGGCCGCCACCGGTGCCAGGGTGAACTCGTCGGCCGGCTCGCCTTCGGTGGGGCGGCCCAGGTGGCTCATCAGCAGCACCTTGGCACCTGCGTCGCGAGCTGCCTTGATGGTCGGCAAGCTGGCGCGCAGACGGGCATCGCTGGTCACCTGGCCGTGTTTGACAGGTACGTTGAGGTCTTCGCGAATCAGTACCCGCTGACCCTTGAGGTCGAGATCGGTCATCTTGCGCACGTTCATGTCGGCAGATCCTCGTCTGGAAAGTCTGAGGGAGACAGCGAATGGCAACGGCTGGTCAGTGGAAGTGTCATCGCTCGGGAACCCGGGGAAGGCTGGCGAGGCGCCCGGCCACGTCCAGCATGCGGTTGGCGAAGCCCCATTCGTTGTCGAACCAGCAAAGCAGCTTGAGCAGGCGGCCACCGGCCACCCGCGTCTGAGTGGCGTCTACGATACCGGAGCGGGGATCGTGGTTGAAGTCGATGGACGCCATGGGCTCCTCGGTATACCCCAGCAGGTCAGGAAGCCGTGACTCGCTGGCCTCGCGCAGCAGTCGATTGACCTCGCTGGCCGAGGTATCACGCTTGACGCAGATCGACATGTCCATGGCCGAGACGTTGATCGTCGGCACCCGTACATGGAGGCACTCGAAGCGCTCCGCCAGGTGCGGCATCAGACGATTGATGCCTCGGGCCAGGCCGGTGTCCACCGGCACGATGGATTGCATCGCCGAGCGGGTCAGGCGCAGATCGGTCTGGTGGTAGGCATCGATCACCGGCTGGTCGTTCATGGCCGAGTGGATGGTCGTGGTCACACCGTGCTCGATGCCCAGCGCCTCGTCGAGCACGGTGAGGATCGGCACCAGGCAATTGGTGGTGCAGGACGCTGCCGAGACCACCCGGACGTCGGGCGTCAGGTCGTCATCATTGATGCCGCTGACGATGGTGGCGTCGACGTCACTTTCCGCCGGCTGGGAGAACAACAGCCGGCCGGCCCCTGCCGCCAGATGGCGCTCGGCGGTGGCGCGATCCTTGAAGCTGCCGGAGCACTCCAGCACCAGGTCGATGGCTAGCGCCCGCCAGGGCAGGCGGTCAGGGTCCTCTTCGGACAGCACCTGGATCGCATGTCCGTTGATGATCAGATGGCCGTCGCGGCTTTCCACCCGACCGGGGAAGCGTCCGTGGGTGGTGTCGTAGCGAGTCAGGTAGGTAATGGTATCGAGTCCCGAGAGCTCATTGATCGCCACCACCTCGAAGCTGGGGTCGTTGCGTTCGATGAGGGCTCGCAGGACGCACTGGCCGATGCGGCCGTAGCCATTGATGGCAATACGCTGGGCCATGGGACTCGATACTCTCCACGGAGGGATGGACACAGGCGCGAAAGTCTATCTCAAATTGCCCCGCGCGTCGCGGCTCCAGCGGCGTCATACGCGGCATAAAACCGCGCAGGCAGCACAAGAATATAGCTGAATCGGTTCAGCCGAGCATGCTGGCCAGGCGCCAGGCCAGCGGCATCATCAGCGCCGTCAGCACCCCGGTCAGCGTCATGCCGAGAGAAGCGAAGGCACCGGCGGTGGGGCCCAGCTCGAAGGCGCGTACGGTACCGATGGCGTGGCCGTTGATGCCCAGTGCCAGACCCAGCAGGCGCTGGTCGGTGATCTTCAAGAGCCGGCCGAACAGGCTGACGCAGGCGGTGGCCGCGACACCGGTGATCAATAACCCCCCCATCAGGATCGGCACGGAGCCGCCCAGGCGTTCGGTGATGCCCATGGCGATGGGGGCGGTCACCGATTTGGGGGCCAGCGAGGCCAGCAGTTCCGGCGGCGCCCCCAATGCCCAGGCGATCAGCAACGCATAGCAGGCGGCCAGTACCGTCGATACCGGCAGGCAGACCAGCAATGGCCGCCACAGCGCGCGTATGTGGTGCATCTGCTGGTAGAGCGGCACCGCCAGGGCCACCGTGGCCGGGCCCAGCAACAGCATCAGCCACTGGGCACCCTGGCGATAGTCGACGTAGGCGATGCCGGCCGCCTTGAGCGTCGCGGCGAGCAGCAACGAGGCCAGCAGTACCGGCGGGCACCAGCCGGGGGAGCCGAGCCGCCGAAACAGCGCCATGCCGGCGAGGTAGGCGCCGATGGACAGGGCGATGGCCAGCATCGATGTATCGAGGTGATCGACCAAGGCGAGGCTCATGAGGTCTTATCCTGGGCGGTGGCGGTCACCTCGGACGGCGTCGCCGGCAACAGGCGACGCATCAGCCACAGGGTGCTGGCAACGCTCAGCAGGGTGCCCAGAGTCAGCGCCAGCCCCACGGCGAGCCAGTGGCCCGAGATCTGGTCGAGCACCCAGAACACCCCGACCACGCCGGGCATGATCAGCATCGCCAGCAGCATGATCAGCGGTTGTGCCGCCGCCGCCACGTCCTCGTGCATACGTCCTCGTATTACGAAGACGCTGGTCAACAGCATCAGTCCGACGACGCCGGGGGACAGCGGCAGTTCACCCAGGCTGACCACCAGGTCGCCGGCCAGCCACAGCAGCGAAAGCCATAAAAAGCCTCGTAACACGGACATTGCAATCCTCTTGAGTCATTGTCACTGGCCGGGGCCAGGGGGATTGAGCCATTGTGCCGACTCATGGTGCCTTGGTCAGCAGGGGGTCTCGTTGCAGCGCGTCATCCGCTACCCTGTGTAGACTGAGTATTCGCCTACCGCCCGACCAGGTCGGGCATGACAGGGAGATTGATGATGAGTGATATTGCCAGCTGGCTGGGTGCCGAGGCAGAGGACCTTTTGACTCATGAATGTCGCGGTATCGCCAAGGAGCAACTGCACCTGCCGGGATCGGACTTCGTCGACCGGGTGATGATGGACTCCGACCGCTCGCCAGCGGTGCTGCGCAGCATGCAGACGATGTTCAACCATGGCCGCCTGGGCGGCACCGGTTACCTCAGCATCCTGCCGGTGGATCAGGGGATCGAACACTCCGCTGGCGCCTCTTTCGCGCCCAACCCGATCTACTTCGATCCGGCCAACATTGTGGAGCTGGCGATCGAGGGCGGCTGCAACGCCGTGGCTTCCACCCTGGGTGGTCTGTCGTCGGTGGCGCGCCGCTATGCCCACCGCATCCCGATGATGCTCAAGTTGAATCACAACGAGACGCTGACCTATCCGGCGATCTACGATCAGACCCTGTTCGCCGAGGTCGACCAGGCCTTCGACATGGGTTGCGTCGCCGTGGGTGCGACCATCTACTTCGGTTCCCCCGAGAGCCGTCGCCAGATCGAAGAGATCAGCGCGGCCTTCGAGCGCGCCCACGAGTTGGGCATGGTGACCGTGCTGTGGGCCTATCTGCGTAACCCGGCCTTCAAGCATGAGGGCACCGACTATCATGTGGCCTCCGACCTCACCAGTCAGGCGGTGCACCTGGCGGCGACGCTCAAGGCGGACATCGTCAAGCAGAAGCTGCCCGAGAACAACGATGGCTATCGCACCATCGGCTTCGGCAACACCCACGAGAAGGTCTACAGCGAGTTGACCAGCGATCACCCGATCGATCTGGCCCGCTATCAGGTGGCCAACGCCTACATGGGGCGTGCCGGGCTGATCAACTCCGGCGGTGCCTCCACCGGAGAGGGCGACTTGACCCAGGCGGTGCGTACCGCGGTGATCAACAAGCGGGCCGGTGGCATGGGCCTGATCTCCGGTCGCAAGGCCTTCCAGAAGCCGATGCGTGACGGGGTAAGCCTGCTCAACGCCATTCAGGACGTCTATCTGGCGCCGGATGTCACCATCGCCTGATCCAAGCCTGCCTCGACAACCGCGCAGGATAGAGGATCAGGCCGCCTAGGCCGACCATCAAGGTCGCTAGATACAGCAGGGGCACGGCGTAAGCCGTGCCCCTGCTCGTTTCTGCTGGTCACGCTTCTGGTCGCAACAGGCCGCGCGTGCCGGCCCGCGCTGGACTTAACCCAGCAGCGCCTTGGCGCGTTCCACCAGGTTGTCCACGGTGAAACCGAAGTGCTTGAACAGGTCGCCCGCCGGGGCCGACTCGCCAAAGCTGGACATGCCGATGGTGTCACCGTCGAGGCCCACGTACTTGCTCCAGTAGTCGCGATGGCCTGCCTCGATGGCCAGACGGGCGCGAACACTGCGCGGCAGGACGGACTCACGGTAGTCGGCGTCCTGGCTGTCGAAGACGTCGGTGGCCGGCATCGATACCACGCGCACCTGCTTGCCTTCGGCTTCCAGGGTTTCGGCGGCCTGCATGGCCAGTGTCACCTCGGAGCCGGTGGCGATCAGGATCAGCTCAGGGGTGCCTTCGCTGTCCTTGAGTACGTAGCCACCACGCTGGATGTTGGCCAGCTGGCTCTTGTTGCGCTCTTGGTGAGGCAGGCCTTGACGGGACAGTACCAGCGCGGTGGGGCCGGCGCTGCGCTTGACCGCGTGGGCCCAGGCGGCAGCGGTCTCGACCGCATCGCAGGGGCGCCAGGTGCACAGGTTCGGGGTGGTACGCAGACTGGTCAGCTGCTCGATCGGCTGGTGGGTCGGGCCGTCCTCGCCCAGACCGATGGAGTCGTGGGTGTAGACGAAGATGGCGCGCTGGTTCATCAGCGCCGCCATGCGCACGGCGTTGCGCATGTATTCCATGAAGATCAGGAAGGTGGCGCCGTAGGGCACGAAGCCGCCGTGCAGGGCGATACCGTTCATGATGGCGCCCATACCGAACTCGCGTACCCCGTAGTGCAGGTAGTTGCCGCCGGCTGCTTCGGCGCTGATGGCCTCGGCACCCTTCCAGAAGGTCAGGTTGGAAGGCGCCAGGTCGGCGCTGCCACCCAGCAGCTCCGGCAGTTGCGGGCCGAGCTCGTTGAGGCAGTTCAGCGAGGCCTTGCGTGAGGCCACGGACTCGCCCTTCTGCTGGGCGGCCTCGACCAGCGCTTCGCTGTTGAGCTCGCTCGGCAATTCACCCTTCTGGCGACGCAGGAATTCGCGGGCCAGCTCCGGGTGCTCCTGCTGGTAGCGCTCGAAGCGAGCCTGCCAGTCGGCCTGGTGCTTCTGGCCACGCTCGCAGGCGTCCCAGCCCTGGTAGATATCCTCGGGGATATGGAAGGGCGCGTGGGGCCAGTCGAGTTGCTTGCGCGCCGCTGCGACTTCCTCTTCGCCGAGTGCCGCGCCGTGGCATTCTTCCTTGCCCTGCTTGTTGGGGGCGCCGAAGCCGATGACGGTCTTGCAGATGATCAGGGTCGGGCGATCTTGCTGGGTGCGGGCCATCTCGATGGCGGCCTTGATCTCCTCGGGCTTGTGCCCGTCCACCGCCGGTACCACGTGCCAGCCGTAGGCTTCGAAGCGCTTGGCGGTATCGTCGGTGAACCAGCCTTCGACCTCGCCGTCGATGGAGATGCCGTTGTCATCGTAGAAGGCGATCAGCTTGCCGAGCTGGTGGGTGCCCGCAAGCGAGGCGACCTCATGGGAGATGCCTTCCATCAGGCAGCCGTCGCCGAGGAAGCAGTAGGTGTAGTGGTCGACGATCTCGTGGCCCGGGCGGTTGAACTGACCCGCCAGGGTGCGCTCTGCCATGGCCATGCCGACGGCGTTGGCCAGGCCCTGGCCGAGGGGGCCGGTGGTGGTCTCGACGCCGGGAGCGTAGCCGTACTCGGGGTGACCAGCGGTCTTGGCGTGGAGCTGGCGGAAGTTCTGCAGTTCTTCCAGACCCAGGTCGTAGCCTGACAGGTGCAGCAGGGAGTACAGCAGCATGGAGCCGTGGCCGTTGGACAGCACGAAACGGTCGCGATCGGCCCACTTGGGATCGTCAGGGTTGTGAACGAGGTAGTCGTTCCACAGCACCTCGGCGATATCGGCCATACCCATCGGGGCTCCGGGGTGGCCGGAGTTGGCCTTCTGGACGGCATCCATGGAAAGGGCGCGAATGGCGTTGGCCAGTTCGAAACGGGACGGCATTGAGGGCTCCTCGCCTGGGGCAAAGTGGCAATCTGACGTTGGCCTGCCCGGTGGGGGCGGCGCAGCGGCGTCAAGGATAGGCGCCGCCTGTCGTGCCTGTGGACAACGAGGGCGGGAGGGGCGGCGCGGATCGATCGGGGACATATTGTCGCCGGAAATGACAGATCCATCAAATGCCGGGGACTTGATCCATGCCTGGCAGGCTCTGCCATGGCCCGGCCTGTCGCTAGGAACCGGACGGTCGAGCGTGTAGAATTTCGTCCCGCCAGGTCCACGCGGAATCTGCATAGTGCGATCGTCGATCACGGTCGCTCCCGTTTCCATCTTGCCAGGCCCGCCTGCCGATTATCCTACAGAGGGTCGAGGACGCCATGAGCGAATACTCCCTGTTTACCTCCGAGTCCGTGTCCGAAGGACACCCGGACAAGATTGCCGATCAGATTTCCGATGCCGTGCTCGATGCCCTGATCGCGCGGGACAAGAATGCCCGTGTGGCCTGCGAGACCCTGGTCAAGACCGGTGTCGCCATCGTGGCCGGCGAGATCACCACCTCCGCCTGGGTGGATCTCGAGGAGCTGGTGCGCAAGGTGATCATGGATATCGGCTATACCTCCTCCGACGTCGGTTTCGACGGCGAGACCTGCGGGGTGCTCAACCTGATCGGCAAGCAAAGCGTCGAAATCGCCCAGGGCGTCGATCGCGAAAAGCCCGAGGATCAGGGCGCCGGTGATCAGGGCCTGATGTTCGGCTATGCCACCAACGAAACCGACTCTTACATGCCGGCGCCGATCCACTACAGCCATCGGCTGGTGGAGCGCCAGGCCGAGCTGCGCAAGCGTGGCCTGCTGCCCTGGCTGCGTCCCGATGCCAAGAGCCAGCTGACCTTCCGTTACGACGATGCCGGCAAGCCCTGCGCGGTCGATGCCGTGGTGCTGTCCACCCAGCATGATCCGGACATCGACCAGGAGCAGCTGCGCCAGATGGTCCAGCGCGAGATCATTGAGCAGGTACTGCCGGCGGAGTGGCTGTCCGACAGCACGCGTTATCACATCAACCCGACCGGCAAGTTTGTCATCGGCGGTCCGGTGGGTGACTGTGGCCTGACCGGGCGCAAGATTATCGTCGACACCTACGGCGGCATGGCGCGACATGGTGGTGGCGCCTTCTCTGGCAAGGACCCGTCCAAGGTCGACCGCAGCGCCGCCTACGCCGGCCGCTACGTGGCCAAGAACGTGGTAGCGGCGGGACTGGCCGAGCGTTGCGAGATCCAGGTGTCCTACGCCATCGGTGTCGCCGAGCCGACCTCGGTGTCGATCAACACCTTCGGCACGGGTCGTATCGATGACGAGCGTATCGTCGAGCTGGTGCGCGATCACTTCGACCTGCGCCCCAATGCCATTACTCGCATGCTGGATCTGCTGCATCCCATGTATCAGCTGACCGCAGCCTACGGTCACTTTGGCCGTGAGCCCTTCGAGACCAGCTATAGCTGGACCGATACCGAAGGCGAGATCCACACCGAGACCTTTACCGCCTTCCCGTGGGAGAAGGTCGACCGGGCCGACGCTCTGCGCGCCGCCGCCGGTATCTGATCCCTCTTTGTGGCATCAGCGGCACGGTGCCCACGCGCCTGCCGACATGACAAGGCCCGCCTGGTTCGCCAGGCGGGCCTTGTCGCATTGGGGCGGCGGGGGGCCGGCGAATGTGCGAAGCGACGTTGGCAGAGCGGTCGCAAGTCTTCTGGTGACCTGGCGGTGATTGTGCGTCTTTGCCTACCTCTTTGTCGCCGGGTTATGCGTCAAACGGCGACATCATCTCATTCCTTTTCATATCCGCGCATGCGGGCGGAGAAGCCTTTGGCTCACGGCTAATATTAGATGGAGGCAGGATGCAGATGCCGCTAAGTCGGCAGCGCGGTATCGCATCAGCGCGTCATCATCTGTCAGGCAGCCAGTGATGGTCGTTGGTGCTCGGTAGTCAAAGCTTCGATGTGTCGTCGTCCATCGCCAGATCGTTGTCGAGAAACCGCTGTTCGAGAAACCATCGGCGGCCAAGTGGCCTGCACGGGAAAGTGACGCCCACGTCGCCGGAAAAGCGGTTAGAAAGCGGCTGGAAGGCGGTTAGAAAGCGGTTGGAAAGCGGTTGGGAGGTGGCCAGAGCGTGAGAATGATTAGTGATAAAAAACGCTGGCGAGCCGCCTGATGGATGTCAGGAAAGAGGCGGTCCCGGCGACAGCTAAGGTATGGCCTGTGTGAGTTGGACGTCGGTATATATCCGTGTCCTTGGGCATGTTGGGTTGCTGGACAGGAGGCCGTTCGTGGAAGGGCATGCCTTGGCGACGATTGAGGTGTGGTCGGCACGATGTTCAGAAGCCATGGCGCCCGTGACAGGAAGACCAGCTGGTGCCCCGGGCGGCACGAAGAAGAGCCGAAACGCGAGTGGGACAGGGTCAGGGGCATGAGCGCTGCGCCAAGACGGTAGCAACGACAGGGGGATCAGAAGATGGGCGAAGCAAGGCACGACTATCACTTCTATCAGCGCCATCATCAGGGGCACTTTCAGCGCCTTCACGCAGACCCGACCTGCTCACGAATCAGGCTGGCGTCACAGCAGGAACTCTGGCGCGGGGAGTCGCCGTCGCGCAGAGGGGCGGGCGATGACGGGACCACCGAGACAGGAGCGCGAACTTCCCACGACGCGGAGTTGCCGGATGGTGATGATGACTATCTCCAGTATCGTGAGCTATTCATGACCAAGCTGGCGCTGGAGGCTACCGCCGCACTGGCAACGTTCCTGGTGACTGCCGCCGCCATCATGATGATTCTGCTGCAGCACCAGGGGCTCTTGACCGCAGTCATCGTCATTGCCCTGAGCGTGCCCGCCTTTGTGCTGTCGACGCAGCGCCTTTCGTGTCTGGGGCATGATGCAACGATGTTCGAGAGCGAACCCTTGGGAGATATTCGATTATGAGCATCGGCCAACAGGTGCTGCTCGGCGTCGCCATCACCTCGCCGTTGCTGGTGCTGACATGGTGGTCGGTACGACGTACCGATCGCCACCTGAGGAAGCGTCGCCAGTAGCACCTGAGCATGCGGGCGTGCCGTTCAGCCGAGCCGGCGATTGGTCGTGGCATTCGGCCGCCAGGTTTGACGGTGGCCTTGGGTTGTGATCTTCGATTGTGACCTTCGGTTGTGGCCAAGGAGGGCCAGATGGTCGGACGTCCCGCGTCATGTCAGGAACTCGCCTCGCGGCTCGCGTTTCATTTTTCATGCCTGTCTGCAGGAAAGGGGCGTGTCTTGCTGTTCGCTGGCTTTGTCGTCCTGCTTTCCTTTGCCAACGCCAACGCCAACGCCAACGCCAACGCCAACGCCAACGCCAGCTGTCCTGACTGGACGACGACCACGGCGTCCATTCGCATCGCCGAGTTGACCAGCCACCTGCGACAGTGGGAGCTGGCCTACCGCAAGGACGGCAGCTCGCCGGTCAGTGATGATGTCTTCGACCAGACCGAGCGACGGTGGCGGGAACTCCAGCGCTGTTTTCCCGAGCTTGAGGTGGCGGACTTCAAGGTGGACTTCACGGAAGGGGAAACCGCTCCTTCAGGGATGCCCTCAGCTCCCTGGCAGCGCCATCCTGTGGCGCATACCGGGCTGCGCAAGGCGCAGGACGCCGCCGAGGTGCAGCGTTGGCTTTCGACCGGTGTTCCAGACTCGCCGGCCGACCGCGCTACCGATAGCTGGATTCAGCCCAAGGTGGATGGCGTGGCGGTCACTCTGGTCTATCACGGGGGCCGCCTGGCGGGCGTGTACAGTCGTGGGGACGGGCGGATCGGCCAGAACTGGACGCGCCTTGCCGCGGACATCCCGTCGATTCCCCAGCGTCTGGCAGGTGATTGGCAGTCGCTTGCCGACGGCGACAGCCTGGTGTTCCAGGGTGAGCTCCATGAGCGCCTTGAGGATCATGTCCAGCAGCGGGATGGCGGGGCGGGGGCCCGTTCCCATGTGGCCGGCTGGCTCGCGCGCGATAAGTTGTCCCCTGCACTGGGCCAGCGTATCGGGCTCTTCGTCTGGTCCTGGCCGAAGGGGCCTATGGAACTCAAGGATCGGCTGGCCGGGCTCGAGCGGCTGGGCCTCGGTCAGATATCGCGATACACCCACCCTGTCGAATCCCTGGAGGATGCCGCTGCCTGGCGTGAGCGCTGGTATCACTCGCCGTTGCCCTTCGCCACCGATGGCGTGGTATTGCGGCGTGGGCGCAGGCCCGACGGTGTGACCTGGCAGGCCGAGCCGCCGCGCTGGGCACTGGCCTGGAAGTATCCACCGCGAGAGGCCCTGGCGGAGGTGGCCGACATCGAGTTTCGCATTGGTCGCAGCGGTCGCATCACCCCGGTGGCCCAGCTTGTGCCGGTGGAGGTGGATGGACGCCGGCTGAGCCAGGTCAGCCTGGGGAGTCTGTCACGTTGGCGCGAGTGGGACCTGCGCCCCGGCGATCAGGCGATCATCGAGTTGGCCGGGCTGATCATCCCCCAGCTAAAGGGGGTGGCCTGGCGCGCAGCCGAGAGACGCGATCTCGAGGTTCCGGCTGCATCGGACTTTCACCTGCTGAGCTGCTGGCACCCGACACCGGGCTGTCGGCAGCAGTTTCTGGCTCGCCTGGCCTGGCTCAGTGATCCATCGGCGCTGGATCTCGATGGTGTGGGGGAGGGCACCTGGAAGGCACTGGTGGACGCCGGCCTGGTGTCGGGGCTGCTGGACTGGCGGGAGCTGACGCCAGAGCAACTGGCCCAGGCAAGCGGCATCGGCAAGGTCACCGCAGAGCGTCTCGGTGTCACCTTCGCCGATACCGCTCATCGCGGCTTCTCGCAGTGGCTGGGCGCCCTGGGAGCACCCTCGGCCGGGCGCATCTCCGAGGACGACTCCTGGCGCACACTGGCGTCGCTGGATGCCGCCGGCTGGCGCCGCCGCCCTGGCGTCGGTGATGTCGGCGCCAGGCACTGGCGGGCATTTCTTTCGCATCCCGAGGTCGAAGCCCTGGCGCGGCAGCTGGCCGCCGCCGGTATCACCGGTTTCGTCGGGGCCTTCGACGATGACGCGACACGCCCGATTGCCACGCCGGGCTCGGCAGGTCCTTTGCACCGTCCTTTGAATCGCCCTTTGCTCAGCCCTTCGAATCGCCCCGCAGTTGGCCCTTCGAATCGCCCATCAGCGACGCCTTCTGCGACCCGCCTGAAAAGTGATCCGGACGCCCGGGCTGGGAACGATACGAACGCCCCGGTTGGCGAGCACGCTGTGGTGGCTCCTATAGTGAAGGCTGGATAACCAGCAGGAGGCGAGCATGACCCCGACCGAGGCTTCTCAAAGGGCGCAGTGGGCTCAGCGTCAGGATGACTACCGGGTCGCCAATATCGGCCTGGCCGACTGGGGGCGCCGCGAGATTCGAATCGCCGAAAGCGAGATGCCGGCCTTGATGTCCCTCAGGGCCCGGTACCGTGAGGTCCAGCCGCTCAAGGGCGCACGTATCGCCGGCTGTATCCACATGACGATTCAGACCGCGGTGCTGATCGAGACCCTGGTCGACCTTGGTGCGAGCGTACGCTGGTCGTCCTGCAATATCTTTTCCACCCAGGACCACGCCGCCGCCGCCATCGCCGCAGCAGGCATCCCGGTATTTGCCTGGAAGGGCGAGAGCGAGGACGAGTTCTGGTGGTGTATCGAGCAGACGGTGGATGGCGCCGACGGCTGGACCCCCAATCTGGTGCTGGATGATGGCGGTGACCTGACGCTGCTGTTGCATGAGCGCTTTCCCGACAAGCTTGACGTCATCCACGGCATCAGTGAAGAGACCACCACCGGTGTCCATCGACTGCTCGAGATGCTCAGGGCAGGCACCTTGAAAGTGCCGGCCATCAACGTCAACGACGCCGTCACCAAGTCGAAGAATGACAACAAGTATGGCTGCCGTCACAGTTTGAATGACGCCATCAAGCGCGGGCTCGATCACCTGCTGGCGGGCAAGCAGGCATTGGTGATGGGCTATGGGGACGTGGGCAAGGGGTCGGCGGCCTCGCTGCGCCAGGAGGGCATGATCGTGCGTGTCGCCGAGATCGACCCGATCTGTGCCATGCAGGCCTGCATGGATGGCTTCGAGGTGGTTTCTCCCTATCGCGGCGGTGTCAATCGTGGCGTCGACAGTCTCGATCTCGAACTGCTCGGCAAGACCGACCTGGTGGTGACCTGCACCGGCAATATCGGCGCCTGTGACGCCGCCATGCTGGGCGCTCTCAAGAATGGCGCGGTGGTCTGCAATATCGGCCACTTCGACAGCGAGATCGATACCGCCTACATGCGAAAGCAATGGCTCTGGGAGGAGGTCAAGCCCCAGGTGCACAAGATCTACCGTGACGCCGGGCCGGGGCAGACGTACGATCCCGACAGCCGCAATGTGATCTACCTGCTGGCCGAGGGGCGTCTGGTCAACCTGGGCAACGCCACCGGCCACCCCTCGCGGGTGATGGACGGCTCCTTCGCCAATCAGGTGCTGGCGCAGATGCACCTGTACGCCCGGCGTTTCGCCGAGCTGGGCCCCGACGAGCGCGACGGCATGATCGATGTCACGGTGCTGCCACGCCATCTCGACGAAGAGGTGGCACGCTACATGGTGGAGGGCTTTGGCGGCGTGATCACTCAGCTGACCGAGGCTCAGTCGGAGTACGTCGGAGTGCCGGTGGAGGGGCCATACAAGCCAGACCACTATCGTTACTGAGGCTTGGCCTATCAAGAGTGCCTGCGCTCGACCACGTTGACGCACCAGGTTCACTCCAGCCCCAGGCTTTCCGGAAAGGGGGCTGTGCCCTGCGTGCCTTGGTCAGGGCGGGGCAGGGCTGGGTAGTCAGCCTGGGGCGAGCGTGGGGAATAGCGGGGCAGGGGACGGCACCGGTCATCGTTTCGTCATGGTCGCGCCACGGCAGTGTCACCGGGACAGGACAGGCTGGGTGGGCGTCACAGGAGACTGCCCATGGCCACATCACTGACCGCTCGTACCCTGTTCATTTCCGATCTTCACCTCGGCACCCGGGATTGCCAGGCCGCCTTGCTGTCGCGGCTGCTGCGCCGCGTGCGCCCGGAGCGCCTGTATCTGGTAGGGGATGTGATCGACCTTATCGCCATGCACCGTCGGGCGTCACTGCCGGCGGAGCAGCAGCGTCTGGTGGGGCGACTGTTGCGCCTGGCCAAGGGCGGATGCGAGATCATCTACATCCCCGGCAACCACGACGCGGCCTTGCGTCAGCTGTGTGGCATCCGTATGCACCGGGTGCGCATCGAGCGCCGGGCGATCCACGAGACCGCCGATGGTCGCCGTCTGCTGGTCAGCCACGGCGACGAGTTCGATACCCATGTGCGCCTGGCCCCCTGGCTGATGGCGCTGGGTGATGGCATGCATCAGTTTGTGCTGTCGCTCAATCGCTGGTGCAACAAGGCGCGCAGCCTGCTGGGCCTGCCTTACTGGTCGCTGGCAGCGGCGGTCAAGGGGCGCATCGGCGCGGCCCAGCGCTATGTCGAACAGTTCGAGCAGGCGGCCATCCACCAGGCGGCCCGGGAAGGACTCGATGGCTACGTCGGCGGGCATATCCACAAGGCCGGATTTCGTGCCCAGGACGGCGTGCTCTACTGCAACGACGGTGACTGGGTGGAGCACTGTACGGCGCTGATCGAGCGCCCCGACGGCAGCCTGGCGCTGATCGACTGGGAAGGGCAGGTGATCGAGGCCGAGCCTTCGATGCCCCGCGCCTGCCCCGAGGGCGCCCTGGCGGGGGCCTGAGAGGCCTCCCCCTTCGCTCGTGTTGTATCCGTTCGCTTTACCGGCCTTGCTCGGTAGTTTTCTTCAGGCTTCCTGGCCGACAACGCCGCTCCGACTGACGGGTAGCGCATTGGCCTTTGCCAGTGTTCTGCCAGCCTCCAGTAATTCTTCCGCCAGCTGCGGGTCATTGACCGTACGCGCCATGGCCAGACTGCCGATCATTGCAATCGTCTGGCCGAGCGCGCGCTTTCGCGTGTCGGTGTCCATGTCAGAGGTGTCGACAAAGCGCGTCAGGAAGCCTTCCAGCAGGGCGGTATAGGTGGTGCGCACCTGCTCGTCGCGCTGTGCCACATCGCTGACCAGGCAGGCCAGTGGGCAGGTTGCCTCGTCCTTGGCGAGAGATTGGCTCAAGTAGGCCTCGATGCGGGCTTCTCGACTTTCGAGGTGATCGAGCGCGGTGGCCCCGCGCCTGGCAGCATGACGGATGGCATTGGCGTAGAGCGTCGACTTGCTGTCGAAGTGGGCGTAGAAGGCGCCCCGGGTCAGACCGGCGGCGGCCATCACCTCGTCAATACTGACGGCATCGTAGCCTTTTCGGGTAAAGCAGCGGGCAGCTGCGTCGAGGATGCGGGTGCGGGTCTCGTGCTTGCGTTCGCGGCTCCAGGGCATGGGCCGTCTCCGATGGCAGAATATGTTATTGAACATATGGTGTCAGCGGCCATGCTGCAAGACGAGCGAGCACGACTTGCGCACACGTCGGCGTATATATCGGTAGGCGCCGGCGGTTTTTCGTCTGGTAACCAGGAGGTTGGCATGGCAAGCGTACATATCGTGGGTCCCGCGTTCTCGAACTTCGTGCGCAGCGTGATGCTGGTGTGTCATGAGAAGGGCATTGAGCACAGTGTCGGGATGGAGGTCGAAGGACGTCGGGTCGAGCTGCATTCACCGGAGTTCAAGGCGCTCAATCCCTTCGACAAGATTCCCGTGCTGATTCACGGCGAACGGCGCCTGTACGAGAGCGTTGCCATCTGCCGCTACCTGGAGGGCGCCTTCGATGGGCCCGACCTGCTACCCAGGGGTGACTGGACGCGGGCTCAGGTGGATCAGTGGTGTGCTGCGCTGGCCACCCAGGCCGACCAGGCCATCGTGCGGCGCTACCTGCTGGAACTGGTCTTTCCCAAGGGGCCCAATGGCGAGGTGAGGGAAGACCGGGTTCGCGAGGCGGCCCCGGAGGTGGCACGGATACTGGCCATCCTGGAACACCAGTTGGCGGGGAGAGACTTTCTCGTCGGTGATGGCTTCACCCTGGCCGATGCCCTGGCGGCGCCGATGCTCGACTATCTGGAGGCCACGCCGCCCGCCTCCTCGCTGATGGAGGCGGCGCCAAATGTCCGAGCCTACGTGGAGCGTCTGAGATCGCGGCCTTCCGGCAAGGCGGTATTGGTAGCGCCCGTGTTTCCCCGCTAGTCACTCTCGGCGCTAGCGACTTTCGCCTTTCAGCTTCACTGCACCAGTCCAAGCATCCCGCTCAGGTACAGCGGGATCACCAGCGGCGCGGCCAGTGTAGTGATCAACACCGCCAGGGCGCCCTTCTCGGGCGCGATGCCGAGTTCCATGGCCACTACCACCACGTTGGCGGCCATGGGCACCACCCCGATCAACAGCAGCGCCAACGCCATGTCCTGTGACAGCCCGGTGGTGGCCTTGAGCAACAGGACGGCACCCAGCATCAGCAGTGGCCACAGGGCATAACGCACCGCCACGCAGGCGCCGATAAAGCGCCCATCCAGCGAGCGCACGGAAACACGACCCAGGGTCATGCCGATGATCATCATGCCGAGCAGGGTGTAGGTTGCCGGAAACACCGACATGGCATCGGTCACCGCCGCTGGCACCGTCATGCCGACTCCTTCCACCAGCAGCGCCGCCAGAAAGGCGTAGATCAGCGGCAGCCTGGCGATCTTGAGCAGGCTGTCACGCACCGTAAAGCGGCCGCGGGCGCTTAGATAGAAGCCGACGGTGAACTCGTAAAGGGTGACGCCGAGTGCACAGAACAGGTACAGGGTGACGCCGGAGGGGGGCAGCAACACCAGCGCCACCGGCAGACCAAAGTAGCCGGTGTTGCCGGTACCGGCAGAAAACGCCAGCACCGAGCCTTCCTCATCCCCCAGCCAGCGCTTGCCCAGCCGATTGATGAGCACGGCCACCAGGCTTGCGATCACGAACAGGGCAGCGGTCAGGGCGAGGTAGACCGGCGTCGGACCGCCCAGTACCAGCGCGCGGAAGAAGGTCAGCGGAGCGATCAGGTAGATCAGCAGGGTGGCGATGGGACGAGGGTCGACCTTGAGCCGCCTGGCGGACAGGACGCCGAGGGCGACGAAGGCGAGCAGGGTCCACAGGGGGCCCATCAGCGAGGTCGGGTCGACGGCCATGTTCATCATCCTTGGGTGCCAGGCCCCGTATCATGCCGTCTGGGCGCGCCGGTGTCAGCCCGGGCCGGCTGCCGAGGTCATTTTTTAGAACACATGGTTATGAGTCTCCCCTTTCTTATATGAAGAGAATTGAAGTTTACCCGCGAAACTTTCATTGGTCGGGGTGAGGCCGAGTCGTCACAATGGCACCCATCACCTTTACGGCCGCCGATTTGCGGTAGCCCGACACGCTTCACGAGGACCCCGAGATGAGCGCACAAGAGCACCCGCTGGGCATCAGCTTCGAATTCTTCCCCCCGAATACCGACGCCGGGCGGGAGAAGCTGATGCGCAACCGGGACCTCTTGGCCGAGCGCAACCCGCGGTTCTTTTCCGTCACCTACGGTGCCGGCGGTTCCACCCAGAATCGCACCCTTGCCACCGTCAATGCGGTGCGCGAGTGCGGCATCACCACCGCGCCGCACCTGTCCTGCGTCGGCAGCGAGAAGGCCCAGCTGCGCGAGCTGCTGACCGACTACAAGGCCCAGGGCATCAACAGCCTGGTGGCCCTGCGCGGTGACCTGCCTTCCGGCATGGGCGGCATCGGCGAGCTGCGCTACGCCAATGAGCTGGTGGAGTTCATCCGCGAGGAGACCGGCGATCACTTCGAGATTGCGGTGGCGGCCTACCCGGAGTCTCACCCCCAGGCGGCGAGCTTCGAGTCGGATCTGCAGAACTTTGCCCGCAAGATGAATGCCGGTGCCAATCTGGCGATCACCCAGTACTTCTTCACCGCCGACGCCTACTTCCACTTCGTCGAGCGGGCCCGCCAGCTTGGCGTGGAAGCACCGATCATCCCCGGCATCATGCCAATCACCAACTACTCCAAGCTGGCGCGCTTCTCCGACGCCTGCGGTGCTGAGATCCCGCGCTGGATTCGCAAGCAGCTCGAGGCGTACGGTGATGACAGCGCCGCCATCGCCGACTTCGGCGAAGAGGTGATCTCGCGCCTGGCCCAGCGCCTGCTCGACGGCGGCGCCCCGGGACTGCACTTCTACACCCTCAACCAGGCCGAGCCGACGCTGAAGATCGTCGACAACATCACCGGCCGCTCATGACACCAACAACAACGCTGGACGGGTCGCGCTAGCCAGTCGCGACCACAACAACAAGAACGTCGGCCCCGCCCTGTGCGGGGCCGACGTCGTTCTGGGGGAGGGTAGAGAAACGAAGAAGCCTGGCGGTTGGGCGCAGGCTAACGGCGGGCGGCCGTCGTCATGAGGGGAGTCCCAGGCACGAAAAAGCCCCGCCATGGGGCGGGGCCAGAGGGCGGGGCTCAAGGTGCGGGGTTATAAAGGGGGGCAGGGTTCAGCCTGCGGTGGCGCTGCGGGTGCCGCCGCCGCTGGCGCGCTGCATCACGAACAGGCCGATGGCGATGGCCAGCCCCGCCAGGTCGGTGACGATGCCGCCGTAGATCAGGCACAGGGCGCCGATCAGCATCACCAGCCGCTGCCAGGCCTTCACCGGTCCGAAGAACCAGGCCTGGACGGTGGCCGCCAGCAGCACGATGCCGATGGTGGCGGTGGTGCCGACCCGCAGGATCTGGGGCCAGTCGCCTTCCATCAGCATGGCCGGGCTGTAGAAGAACATGAACGGCACGATGAAGGCTGCCAGGCCGATCTTGAACGAGGCCACCGAGGTGCCCATGGCGTTGTCGCCGGAGATACCCGCCGCCGCGTAGGAGGCCAGCGCCACCGGCGGGGTGATCGCCGAGACCACCGCGAAGTAGAACACGAAGAAGTGCGCCACCAGCGGCTGGATGCCGATGTCGATCAGGCCTGGGGCGACCACCGAGGCGGCTACCGCGTAGGCGGCGGTGGTGGGCATGCCCATGCCCAAGAGGATCGAGATGCACATGGCGAAGAACAGCGCCAGCAGCTGGCTGACACCGGCCAGGCCCAGCAGCAGCGACGAGAAGCGCGCGCCGACGCCGGTCAGGGCGATGACGCCGACGATCAGGCCGGCACAGGCACATACCGCGATGATCTGGATCGACATGGTGCCAGCCAGGCTGAGGGCCCGCAGGATGGAGCGAATGCCCATCTTGTGGGGTGACAGCCAGCTCACCACAGCGGCGGAGGCGGTCGCCAGCGTGCCGGCGCGAATCACCGAGTAGCCCATGAACAGTGCTGTGATCAGGATGATGATCGGGGCGAACAGGTAGACCTGTTTGATCAGCTTGGAGAACTGCGGAATCTCTTCCTTGCGCATGCCGCGCATGCCCTTGCGGGCCGCCTCGAAGTCGACCATGAAGTAGACAGAGGCGAAGTACAGGATCGCCGGGATCAGCGCGGCCACCGCGATCTCGGTATAAGGAATACCGGTGATCTCGGCCATGATGAAGGCGCCGGCACCCATGATCGGCGGCATGATCTGGCCACCGGTGGAGGCGGCCGCCTCGATGGCGCCTGCGCTTCTGGCCGGATAGCCGACCTTCTTCATCAGCGGGATGGTGAGCGAGCCGGTGGACACTACGTTACCTGCGCTGGTGCCGTTGATCATGCCCATAAGGCCGGAGGCGAAGATCGAGACCTTGGCGGGGCCGCCACGGGCGCGACCGGCGCCGGCGAAGGCGAAGTTGACGAAGTAGTCACCGACCTTGGAGGCCTGCAGGAAGGCCGCGAAGATGATGAACAGGATGATATAGGTGGAGGACACCGCCGTGGTCGGGCCGAGGATGCCGGCGTCGGTGTAGACCTGGCTGAAGAAGCGCCCCAGCGACAGTCCCGGGTAGCCGAGGAAGCCTGGCAGCCAGGGGCCCATGAAGACGTAGGCCAGGAAGATGGCGGAGATCACCACCAGCGCCAGACCGGCGACGCGGCGGGTCAACTCGAGGATCAGCAGCGAGCCGGAGATGGCGGCCCAGCTGATGCCCATGGGCGCGAAGGAGGTGCCGGTGGAGGCGCGCAGCGGACTGTTGAAGACCACCAGCAGGTAGCCGGCCACGGCGGCGGCGCAGACCATCAACACGACGTCGGCCAACAGCAACTGGTGGCGGGCCTGACGGGGAAACCAGGAAAGCGCAATGGCACCGACGGTGGCCAGGATCAGCGGCGCGCCGTAGTGCCAGTTTTCGATGGCCGGCTCGATGCGCATGGCGCCGCCGGCCATGGTCTGCTGCATCAGCACCACCTGGATCAGGGCGTAGCCTGCGGGCAGCAGCAACGCCAGGGCGATCACGCTGGCCCAGCGCGGCGCACCGTCCTGGCCGTCCTCGACGAAGCGCGAGCCGGTGTAGAGGCCGAAGCCGAGGATCAGCGCGCCGGCGATATGGATGATGCGGAACGACCAGGTCTCGATGGGGTAGATATTGAGCGAGACCAGGTGAAAGACGGTGTAGGCCACGGCGAGTACGCCGAACAGCCACCACTTGCCGCCCTGGAAGACACGGCGATTGGGTTCGACGGCTTCGTCGTCGACGCCCGAGGCGACGATGGGTTCGACCGAAGCGTCGGTCGCATCCTCGTCGCGGGGAGAATCTGGGGTGTGGGTCATGGAGCGATACCTTGAGAAACGGACGACCGGCCGGGTGCCCGCCCGCGGACTGGCCGCGGGCGGGTGATCCTGATTACTGCTTGATCATGGACGGATCGATCTCGTAGCCGTTTTCCTCGTACCAGCGCGCGGCGCCGGGGTGGAACGGCAGCACGGTGTTGTACTGAATGTTCTCGGGAATGGTGGTCGCGGCACTGCGGTGCACGTCGAGCATCTTGTCGTTGTTTTCCATGGTCAGCTTGGTGACCTCGTAGACGAAGTCCTCGGGCAGATCGCAGCCGGCGATGGCGAAGTTCCACATGGACACCGCACGGGCGTCTTCCTCGAGGGTGGTGTAGGTGCTGGCCGGGATCTGGAAGGCCGAGACCGGGAACTTGTCGAGGACCTGCTGCTGCTCTTCCTCGGTGAATTCGACGATGTTGACGTCGGTCTGCACCTCGAGCTGGCTGACCGCGGGGATCGGAATGCCGGCGGCGAAGGCGATCACGTCGAGCAGGCCGTCCTGCAGCTGCCCGCCCAGGTCAGACCAGCCGCCGTTGCGGCGATCGAAGTTGACGCCCAGCTCTTCGAGGATGGCCGGGAAGTAGGTGTCGGAGGTGGAGGCTGCCGGGCCGAAGCCGATACGAGCGCCGTCGGGAATCTCGGAGATCGAGGTGATGCCGCTGTCGGACAGGGCGGTGATGGAGAACGGGGTCTCGTACATCGGGAACATGGCGCAGACGTTGTCCATCTTCACGCCGGGGGCCAGCGGGCTCTTGCCGTTCACCGCGTCGGAGGCGGGACCCATGGTGGTCAGGCCGAAGGCCACGTCGCCGCCGTGCACCAGCGCCAGGTTCTGGGTCGGGCCACCGGTGACTTCGCCGCCGCCGGATAGACCGAGCTGGTCGGCGACCAGGTTGGCCCAGCCGGAGCCGTAGACGAAGTAGGTGCCGCCCTGGCTCGCGGTGCCCACGGTGAAGCTTTCGGGCCAGTCTTCACGGTCTGCCTGGGCGGCAGCGGACACCAGCAGGGTGCCGGCGAAGGTGGTGGCGAGGACGCCGGTGAGGAGCCGGGTAGAGGTGCTCATGCAATGTCTCCCAATGCGATGGACGTTGTGGTTATCGTGCTGCGGTCTCAAGCCTAGACGCCAAGACCGAGCCTGACCGGACGTCGGTCAACGCAAGAGGTATCGCAAGGGGTGTGCCCGACCCAAGGATTTATCTGTAAATCAGTTGGTTATAAAAGTCGCTTTAGACATTGGTCGAAAATGTCGACAAGGCCTTTGTCCGAAGTTTCGCACGTTTGCCGAATTAGAGTGTGCGGATATCCGCACACCCTTGGGCGTAAAAGCGTCGCGCGCTGGATCAGTGGCGTTTGCCGGGGTCGAGAATGCGAACCGGCTGGATCTCTTCAGTGGCGGGGGCTTCGGAGTCCTGGTTGACCCGGGTGGCGAGCTCTTCGACCACGTCGTCCTCGATCGGTAGCTGTTCGAAGAAGTCGCAGCTGACGCACTCACGGTAGCGCACGCCGTTCTGCTCCCAGGCGCGGATACGGTCCATGGCGGCGCAGCGGGGGCAGACGACGCCGGCGATAAAGCGTTTCTTGACGGTCATGTCGGTCTCCACAAATGGCAACGCCCCCGCTGGCGGCGGGGGCGTCGACGAGACGGATGGTCAGGCGGCGCGGATGCCGCTGTGGCGCAGCAGCGGTTCGATGCTCGGCTCGCGGCCGCGGAAGGCCTTGAACAGTTCGGCGGCATCCCTGGCACCTCCTTGCTCGAGGATCTCGCGGCGGAAGCGAGTGCCGGTCTCGGCGTCGAAGGTGCCGGCCTCCTCGAAGGCACTCCAGGCGTCGGCGGACAGCACCTCGGCCCACTTGTAGCTGTAGTAGCCCGCCGCATAGCCGCCGGCGAAGATGTGGCCGAAGCTGTTCTGGAAGCGGTTGAATTCGACTCGCGGTACCACCGAGACCTTGGCGCGGACATCGTCCAGCAGCGACTGGATGTCGGCGGCAGACGGCGCGGCCGGCTCCAGGTGCAGGCGGAAGTCGAACAGCGACAGCTCGACCTGGCGCAGCATGCCCATGGCGGACTGGAAGTTCTTGGCCGCGGTGAGCTTGTCGAACAGCTCGTCGGGCAGCGGCTCGCCGGTGTCGACGTGGCCGGAGATCAGGTCCAGCCCTTCACGCTCCCAGCAGAAGTTCTCCATGAACTGGCTCGGCAGCTCCACCGCGTCCCAGGCCACCCCGTTGATGCCCGACACGTCGGCCACCTCCTGGCGGGTGAGCATATGGTGCAGGCCGTGGCCGAACTCGTGGAACAGGGTGGTGACCTCGTCGTGGGTCAACAGCGCCGGCTTGTCGCCCACCGGGCGGGTGAAGTTGCAGGTCAGGTAGGCCACCGGCAGCTGCAGCTCGACGCCGTGGCGGCGACGCACCCGGCACTCGTCCATCCAGGCGCCGCCGCGCTTGCCTTCACGGGCGTAGAGATCGAGATAGAAGCCAGCGATGGGCTGGCCGTTCTCGAGCACCCGGTAGAAGCTGACATCCTCGTGGTAGCTGGGGGCATCGGGGTCCTGCTCGACCTGCACGCCGTAGAGGCGCTCGACCACGCTGAACAGCCCGGCGACCGCCTTGGGCGCAGGGAAGTAGGGGCGCAGCTGCTCCTGGGAGATGGCGTAGCGGGCCTCGCGCAGTTTCTCGCTGGCGTAGCCCACATCCCAGGGGGCGAGTTCCTCGAGCCCCAGCTCGTCACGGGCAAAGGCCTCGAGCTCGCTGAATTCCTGTTGGCCCTGGGGCAGGGCCCGTCTGGCCAGGTCGTCGAGGAAGCCGATGACCTCGCTGGGGCTGTCGGCCATCTTGGTCGCCAGCGAGTAGTCGGCGTAGCTGGAGAAGCCCAGCAGCTCGGCCATCTCGCGGCGCAGCGCCAGGGTCTCTTCCATGATCGGGGCGTTGTCGTACTCGCCTGCGTTGGGGCCCTTCTCGGAGGCCCGGGTGACGAAGGCGGTGTAGACCTCACGGCGCAGTTCGCGGTCTTCGGCGTAGCTCAGCACCGGGAAGAAGCTGGGGAAGTCCAGGGTGATGCGATAGCCCTTGTTGCCCTTGGCCTCGGCGTTGGCCGCCAGGGTGTCCAGGGCGCTCTGGGGCAGGCCGGCCAGACGGCTGTCATCGTCGAGTTCCAGCGCCCAGGCCTGGGTCGCGTCAAGCAGCTGGTTGGAGAAGGTGCTCGACAGACTCGACAGGCGCGTGCGGATTTCCGCCGAGCGCTGTTTCTTGTCTGCCGGCAGGTCGACGCCGGCCAGGCGGAAGTCGCGCAGGGCGTTGTCCACCGAGCGCTGGCGAGCCTCGTCGAGCTCGGCGAAGGCCGGGCTGTCCTTGAGCGCCTGCCAGGCGCGGAACAGGCCTTCGTGCTGGCCGATCCAGGTGCTGTAGGCGGAGAGCTTCTCGAGGCAGCCGTCGTGGGCCTCGCGCAGCTCCGGTGTGCTCATGGTCGAGTTGAGGTGCGATACCGGCGACCAGGCCTGGGCCAGGCGATCGCTCATCTCTTCCAGCGGCGCCGCCAGGCTGTCCCAGCTGGGGGTGTCGCGCTCGGCTTCGGCCACCAGCTTCTCGACGCCTTCGCGCAGCTCCTCGAGCAGTGCTTCCACCGCAGGGGCGACGTGCTCCGAGCGAATTTCGCCGAAGGGCGGCAGGGTGTGGCGTTCTAGCAGCGGATTGCGGGACATGGGCACCTCTCGGGAATTCGACAATGGTTCAGTAAATGCGGGCGACTGCCGGCGGTTTCAATGTGCTAGTCTTGCGGCCTTCGTTTTTCTCGATCTGGACACCGAAAGACCATGAACCAAACGCTGGAACGCTGGAGTTCGCGCCGCGCCTTTATCCTGGCCGTGACCGGGGCCGCCGTCGGTCTTGGCAATATCTGGCGCTTCCCCTACATCACCGGGGAGAACGGGGGCGCCGCCTTCCTGCTGCTCTATGTAGGCTTCGTGGTGGTGCTGGGCCTGCCGGTGATGATGGCAGAGATCATGATCGGCCGGGCCGGTCGGCGCAGCCCGATGCAGTCGCTCGCTGAGCTTGCGCGTCAGCGCGGCACCTCGAGCCACTGGAAGTGGCTGGGGCTGTTCGGCGCCTTTACGGTGTTCTGTATCCTGTCGTTTTACTCGGTGGTGTCCGGCTGGTCCATCGACTTTATGGTCAAGGCCTTCAGCGGAGGCTTCGCTGGCCAGAGCGCGCCGCAGATCGGCGCAGGCTTCGACGCCTTCCTGGCTGACCCGCTGCGGATGACGCTCAACCATACGCTGTTTCTGGTGATGACCATGGTGGTGGTCGCCGCCGGCGTGGCCAAGGGCTTGGAGCGCCTCAATAACCTGCTGATGCCGGCGCTCTACCTGCTGCTGATCGTGCTGGCCGGCCACGCCGTGACCATGGACGGCTTCGGTCCGGCCATGGCCTGGCTGTTCACCCCGGATTTCTCGGCGCTGACGCCGATGGTGCTGGTGCACGCCATGGGACATGCCTTCTTCACCCTGGCGGTGGGGGCCTGCGCGCTGATGGCCTACGGCGCCTATATGCCCGACCACCAGAGCCTGCCTGGCGCCGCCGGCGCGGTGGCGGTGCTTGATGTGCTGGTGGCGCTGCTGGCCGGTATTGCGATCTTCTCGGTGGTGTTCACCCAGGGCATGGATCCGGGGGAGGGTCCAGGACTGGTATTCGTGACCCTGCCGGTGGCCTTCGCCGAGCTGCCCGGTGGTCCCTTCTGGCTGGGACTTTTCTTCCTGCTGCTGCTGCTGGCGACTTGGACTTCATCGATCAACCTGGCCGAACCGATGGTCTCGACCCTGGTGGGCTGGGGGCTGTCGCGGCGCATGGCCGCCCTGGCGGTGGGCCTGTGCGTATGGCTGGTGGGGCTGTTGTGCGTGCTGTCGTTCTCGAGTCTGAGCGACGTCCACCTGATCGGGGAGATGAACTTCTTCGGCGTGGTCAGCACCATTCCGCCGGAGATCTTCCTGCCGCTGGGCGGTCTGTTGATCGCCATCTTTGCCGCCTGGGTGATGCCTGAGCAGGAAGCGCTGCGGGCGCTGGATGCGGGGCCCAATGGCTTTCGCGTGTGGCGCGCCGTGGTACGCTGGGTGTCGATTCCGCTGGTACTGGTGGTGCTGTTCAGCGGTCTGCTGTAGTGCCGCGACCGACCGGCGCACAACCTTCAGGAGAGACAGCGATGGCAGACAGGGTGGCAACGGAAGCGCACGATGGTGCGCCGGGGTATCCGGTGATCCGTTCCTGGCAGGGTGTAAGCCCCAGGCTGGGCGCGCGGGTCTATATCGACCCCCAGTGCATGGTATTGGGTGACGTGGAGCTGGGCGACGACTGTTCGGTGTGGCCGATGGCGGTGATTCGCGGAGACATGCACCGGATTCGCATCGGCTCGCGCACCAGCGTGCAGGACGGCAGCGTGCTGCACATCACCCACGCCAGCGACTTCAATCAAGGCGGCTGGCCGCTGACCATCGGCGATGAAGTCACCATCGGCCACAAGGCGGTGCTGCATGGCTGCACCCTGGGCAACCGGATCCTGGTCGGCATGGGCGCCATCGTCATGGACGGGGCGGTGGTCGAGGACGAGGTGATCATCGCCGCCGGTGCGGTGGTGCCCCCCGGCAAGCGCCTGGAAAGCGGCCACGTCTACGCCGGCAACCCGGCCAAGGCGCTGCGCCCGCTGAAGGATTCTGAGCGCGCCTTCTTCCCCTACACCGCAGGCAACTACGTCAAGCTCAAGGATCAGTACCTGGTCTCGGCCCAGGGCTGACGACAGAGCCGCAGTGGTGAAGAACACGGATCTGCCCGCGCAGGTCCGTGTTTTTTTATCCAGTATGTTTCCAACCAATTGTTTCTATTGAACTGCCGGGCGATAATCTGGTCATTTATCCAGTATATGCCTTTTCGAGGAGTCCGCCCGGCATGGCCAACTTCCGCACCCACCTCAGCGTGGCCGCCGCCGGCGGCGCGGTGCTGGCCCATGGCGGCTGGCAGGCGGGGCTGTGGTCGGCGCTCGACAGCCTGCCGATGCTGGCGCTGACGACCCTGGGCGGCATCCTCCCCGATATCGACTCCGACAGCTCCAAGGCGATCCGGCTGATCTTCAATCTGATGGCGGTGCCGGCGGTGGTGGCTGGCGCGGTGATGCTGCAGGAGCGGTTCTCCGACGGCACCTTGCTGTTGGTGTGCGGCGCCATCTATCTGGCGGTGCGCTATGTGGCCGGCGCGATCTTTGCCCGCTTCACCGTCCACCGGGGGCTTTGGCACTCGCTTCTGGCCGCGGCCATGTGCGGCCTGGCGACCGCGGCGCTCAGCCACCATCTGTTCGCACCACCGGACGCCATGGCCTGGGCCCACGGCGGCGCCCTGACCTTTGGCTTCGCCATCCATCTGTTGCTCGATGAGCTCTACAGCGTGGATCTGAACGGGGCGCGACTGAAACGTTCTTTCGGTACCGCCTTCAAACCGTTTGACTGGGGCGATCCCGGCAACTCTCTGGCGATGCTGTGCGTGACCCTGAGTCTGGCGCCCTGGCTACCGTCCTGGGACGCGCTGCAGGGGCTGGTCGATCAGGGCGTGGCGCTGGTGTCGGGGCGCTGGCGATAGTCGTCGGGCTTGAGGGCGTGCTTCTTGAGCTTGTCGTAGAGGGTCTTGCGCGGGAGTCCCAGGTGCTCGCAGACCTCGTTGATACGGCCGTGGTGGCGGGCCAGCGACTGGCTGACCAGCTGTTTCTCGAACAGCTCCACCTGCTGGGGCAGCGGCAGCTCGCCACCGTCGCTGCCGACGCCTTCCATCAAGGCGTCGAGGCGGTAGTCGCAGGTGCTGCCGAGCAGCACGTAGCGCTCTGCCAGGTTGCGTAGTTCACGGGCGTTGCCGGGCCAGTCGTGGGCCAGCAGCGCGGTGACGCCGGCCGCGTCCAGCGGCGGCGCTTCCATGCCGCTGCGGCTGGCGGCCACCGCGGCGAAGTGGTGAAACAGCAGCGGGATGTCCTCGCGGCGCTCGCGCAGCGGCGGAATCATCAGGGTCACCACGTTGAGGCGGTAGTACAGGTCCTCGCGGAACTCGCCGGCCTCGGCGGCCGCTTTGAGGTCGATCTTGGTGGCGGCGATCACCCGAATGTCGAGTGTCACCGGGGTATTGCTGCCCAGGCGCTCGACCTGGCGCTCCTGCAGTACCCGCAGCAGCTTGACCTGCAGCGCCAGCGGCATGGATTCGATCTCGTCGAGGAAGACGGTGCCGCCGGCGGCATGCTCGAACTTGCCGATGCGCCGCTCCACCGCGCCGGTAAAGGCGCCTTTCTCGTGGCCGAACAGCTCGGATTCGATGGTGCTCTCGGGCACCGCGCCGCAGTTGATGGCGACGAAGGGCTTGCCGCCGCGGGCGCTGCGCTCGTGGATCGCGCGGGCCACCAGGTCCTTGCCGGCGCCGGTCTCGCCGAACAGCAGCACGTCGGCCTCGACCTGGCTGATGCGCTGGACCATCGACGACAGCCGCTTGATCGCCGGGGTGCGCCCTACCAGACGTGGGCCTGGCGCGGTCTGCTGGGCCTCGAGCTCGGCCTTGAGGAAGCGGTTTTCCAGGCTCAGTCGACGCTTCTCCACGCCTCGCCGCACGACCTCGCCCAGGCGTTCACCGGGAAACGGCTTCTCGAGAAAGTCCCAGGCGCCTTCCCGCATGGCCTCCACCGCTGTGGATACATCGCCATGACCGGTAATCAGTACCACCGGCAGGTCCGGGTCGCGCTGACGAATCTCTCTGAGCAGGCTCATGCCGTCCATGCCGGGCATGCGGATATCGCTGATCACCACCCCGCTGAAGTCCCGGTCCAGGGTGGCCAAGGCCTGTTCGGCGCTGGGAAAGGGCAGCGGTCGATAGCCTGCCAGTTCCAGCGTCTGGCCCAGGGTGACCCTCAGGTGCTCTTCGTCGTCGATGATCATCACGGGGGCTTCGTCGGTCATGTGGCGTGGCTCTCATCGTGGGGCGGGAGGACGTGCTCGGCCTGGGGCAGCTCGATGGTAAAGCGTGCTCCGCCCAGAGGCGAGACACCGGCCTGCAGGCGGCCGCCGAGATCATCGATGATCCGTGCGGAGATGGACAGCCCGAGCCCCAGTCCGGCGCCGGGGGCCTTGGTGGTGTAGAAGGGCTCGAACACCTGGCGGCGCTGGTCCTCGGGGACGCCGGGGCCGTTGTCGTCGACCCACAGCCTGACGCGGCCATCGGCGGCGGCCACGCCCAGTATCAGGCGTGGCGACGGCGTCTGTGCCATGGCCTGGAGCGCATTGCCGATCAGGTTGACCAGCACCTGCTCGAGTCTGACCAGGTCGGCCAGTACCCAGGGCGCTTCCTCCGGGGTGTCGAACACCACCTCGACCTGTTGCTCGCCGAGGCGTGCCTTGAACAGGCGCAGGGCGTAGTCGAGGCAGGCGCGGGTCGACACCGGGCTTGGCGGCTCACCGCTCTTGCGCGAGAACTGGCGTAGCTGGGCGCTGATCTCGGCCATGCGGCCGGTGAGTTCGATGATCTCGCCGAGGTTGGCGTCGACGGTGTCGTGGCGCTGTCGGGCGAGAAAGCCCCGGGCGTTCTCGGCGTAGGCGCGGATGGCCGCCAGTGGCTGATTGAGCTCGTGGTTGATGCCGGCGGCGAGCTGGCCGAGCACCGCCAGCTTGGCGGCCTGGGTCAGCTCGTCACGGGTCTGGCGCAGAGTCGCCTCGGTGCGCCGGCGCTCCTCGATTTCGTCGGATAGCCGGCGATTGGTGGCGAGCAGGTCGCGGGTCCGGCTGGCCACGTTGCGCTCGAGTTCGTCGCGGGCTTGCGCCAGGGTGGTGCGCTCACGCTCGGCGAAGGCTTCGCGCTCCCGGCGCAGTCGGTGGCGCTGCCAGCCGATGCCGCCGGCCAGTGCCAGCAGGCTGTATAGACCACCCCCCATCAGCATCGCCTGCCACTGGGCCTCGATCACCGGGGCCATGGGCTTGAGGATATGCATCTGCCAGCCCAGGGTGGGAAAGTCCCGAGTGACGCCAAGGTAGTGCCCGGACGCCAACGGGCCGCTGTCGAAGCCCACCAGTCTGGCGTCGTTGGCGAGGTGATCGAGGACCTCGAGGCCGCTCGGTTTCAGCGCTTCATCGGCGTAACGCCGCGAGTCGCGCAGCTCGGCCAGGCGCGGTGGCGCCAGCGGGGTGAGAGAGGTCAGGCGCAGCTCGGGTTGGCTGGCCATGAACACGATACCGTTCTGATCCACCACCAGCAGGCTGGTCCCCGGACTCTGCCAGCTCGCCTCCAGCGTATCGACGCGGACCTTGACCACCATCACCCCGGCCGGGGTGGCGTCGGGATTGACCTCGTCGAGCCAGACCGGTGCCGAGAAGTAGTAGCCGCGATCCATCGATACCACGCCGAGGCCGTGGAAGCGGCCGTAGTGCCCGGCGATGGCGTCCTGGTAGTAGGGGCGAAAACGATAGTTCTGGCCGATGAAGTTGTCGGGGCGGTGCCAGTTGCTGGCCGCCAGGGTGGTGCCCTCGGCGTCGAGCAGGTAGATGTCGGAGACGCCGGTGGTACTCCGGAAACGGTTGAGCAGTCGGTTGAGCGGCATCACGTCCTGGCCGTCCGGGGCGCTCAGGTATCGCTTGACGGTTTCCCGGGTGGCAAGCAGTTCCGGCAGGTATTCGTGGCGTGACAGGTAACCGGTCAGGCCAGTGGCGGAAAGCCTGAGTTCGGTATCGGCATCACGCTTGAGCGAGGCCAGCGCCTGCTCACGGGCCAGGGTGGCGCTCTGCCACAGCACCAGGGCGAGCCCCAGCGCCAGCGCCAGCGCCAGGGTGCGGCGATTCAGCCAGCGTGACCAGCGTCGCATCGACTAGCGCGACCGACGCGGCGGCATGACCTGGGCACGCCGCAGCGCTCGCTGCGAGCGGGTCTCGGCGCGCTCCATCTCGAGCAGACCCTCTTCGACGTAGACCAGGTGTTCGTGGGCCAGCGCCTGGGCGTCTTCGGCGCGCCCCTCGAGGATGGCGTCGAGCAGTGCCCGGTGCTGCTGCATCAGGCGGGGGCGTGCCTCCGGCTTCTCGAACAGATGGGCGAGATTGTCGACGATGCTGCGTTCCAGCAGGTGGAAGATGCCGCGAATGGTGTGCAGCAGAAGGACGTTGTGGGCGGACTCGGCGATCGCCAGGTGGAAGGCGGCGTCGGCCTTGGCCTCACCCTGGGGGTCCTCGCCGAGAAAGGACGTCTCGAGCTCTTCGAAGCGCTGAATCAACAGCGCCCTGTCGGTGGGTGTCGAGCGCAGCGCCGCATAGTAGGCTGACAGGCCTTCCATGGCGTCACGGAATTCGAGCAGGTCCAGGTGGAACTCGCCGTGGCGAGACAGCATCTCCAGCAGCGGGTCGCTGTAGCCGCTGTTGAGGGCCTCGGTGATATAGGTGCCACCGCCCTGGCGGCTGACCAGCAGGCCGCGGGCGGCCAGTTTCTGGATCGCTTCGCGCAACGACGGGCGCGAGACACCGAAGCGCTCGGCCAGTTCGCGTTCGGGGGGCAGGCGCTGGCCGGGGGTCAGGCTGCCTTCCAGAATCAGCGCCTCGAGGCGCTCGGTGATCACATCGGCCAGGCGAGGCTGGCGCACGGGCTGGTAGGCCATGGCGGTTTATCATCGACGTGGGAACGAGGCCGCCAGTGTAACGACAACTAATTGGTATTACCAATAAACGGGGTTGTCCTGTTGCCTGTCCTGATCCTCGTTCTTCCCAGATTATCAACCTGTTACGTTCACGGTCGTCGAGACATAGACCAAAGTATAGCGCAAAGTCCGAGCAAAAATCGGCGTCTGGTTTGACACTCTGGAAGAGCGAACCTACTGTGCCTAGGTTCGGCGTTGTCAATTGGTTTTACCAATTTACTCCAACTCTATCCCTGGCGGTCGTTGGCAAGACCGATGATGCTCCGGGGGCATCGGTTCCGGCGGTGCAGACGAGGCGTGCAGCGGTAGCCTGCTCGCCTCTGTTGTGCCGCTATTGATACCGGGAATAACGACAACGTCCTGCCGTGCCTGACCCTGAGGACCCCGCGATGACCGCCGTCAAGCTTTATCCCCCTCGCCCCGACAAGGTCTACCTGTTCGGAACCTGTCTGATCGACATGCTCTATCCCGAGGCTGGCCTCGATGCCGTTCGGCTGCTCGAGCGGGAAGGTATCGAGGTGATCTTCCCCGACGACCAGACCTGCTGCGGCCAGCCTGCCTACACCTCGGGCTATCACACCGAGGCCAGGGCGGTGGCCAGGGCCCAGCTCGATCTGTTCCCCGAGCCCTGGCCGATCATCGTGCCGTCCGGCTCCTGTGGCGGCATGATGCGTACCCACTATCCCTCGCTGTTTGCCGGCACCCCCGAGGAGGCAAGGGCCAGGGAAGTCGCCGATCGGGTGTTCGAACTGACCGAATTCCTGGTGCACGTCTGCCACCTGACGCTTGAGGATCGAGGCGCGCCGGAGAAGGTTGCCATGCATACCTCGTGCAGCGCCCGTCGCGAAATGGGCCTCGCCGAGACAGGCCCCGCGCTGCTGGCCAAGCTCGGCCAGGTCGAGCTGGTGGAGCAGGAGCGGGCCAGCGAATGCTGTGGATTCGGCGGGACCTTTGCGGTGCGCCATCCGGAGGTGTCCGGTGCCATGGTCGAAGACAAGAGTCGTGCCATCGAAGCCGCCGGCGCCGAGCGTTTCGTGACCTCCGACTGTGGCTGTCTGATGAACATCGCCGGGCGTCTGGCCCACCGCGACAGCACGCTCGAAGGCGAGCACATCGCTTCCTATCTGTGGCGGAGGACCTCATGAGCCAGCCTGTTCAGACCTTTACTCCCGAGGCGTTCCATCGCCAGGCCCACGAGGCGCTGGAGAATCCGCAGATCCGTGCCAACTTCCGCAAGGCGATGGACGGCCTGATGGGCAAGCGTCGCAAGGCCTTCGACGACTGGGACCTGGAGACCCTGCGTGAGCTGGGGGCCAATATCCGGCTACGTGCACTGTCGAAGCTGCCCGACCTGCTGGAGCAGCTCGAGGCCAACTGCGAGGCCAATGGCATCCGCGTTCACTGGGCGGAGAACGGCGAGCAGGCCTGCGAGCTGATCACCGAGATCTGTCAGCGTCATGGTGCGTCCTCGGTGATCAAGGGCAAGTCCATGGTGTCCGAGGAAATGCACCTGAACGCCCACCTGGAGAAGGCTGGCATCGATGCCCTGGAGTCGGATCTGGGCGAGTACCTGGTGCAGCTCAACGAGCAGACGCCGTCTCATATCATCATGCCGGCGATTCACCTCAATACTGGCGAAATCTCCGACATCATGCACGAGCGCACCGGGACCGAGCGCACCACCGACGTGGACGCGATGACCGCAGCGGCCAGGGCCCAGCTGCGCGAGCGTTTCATGACGGCGGATGTCGGGGTGTCCGGGGTCAATTTCGCGGTGGCCGAGACCGGTACTCTGTGCCTGGTGGAGAACGAGGGCAACGGGCGCCTGACCACCACCGCGCCGCCGGTGCACATCGCCGTGACCGGCATCGAGAAGGTGGTCGAGCACCTGGCCGACGTGCCGCCGCTCTACGCCCTGCTGACGCGCTCTGCCACCGGCCAGCACGTGACCACCTACTTCAACATGATCAGCTCGCCACGCAAGGCCGACGAACACGACGGTCCCGAAGAGGTGCATCTGGTGCTGGTCGACAGCGGTCGCTCGCGGGTCTACCAGGACGATGAACTGCTCGACACCCTGCGCTGCATCCGTTGCGGCGCTTGCATGAACCACTGCCCGGTGTACACCCGGGTCGGCGGTCACACCTACGGCACCACCTACCCGGGGCCGATCGGCGCCATCCTGATGCCGCACCTGATGGGGCTTGAAGCGACCAAGGATCTACCGTCGGCGTCGAGCCTGTGCGGCGCCTGCGGTGAGGTGTGCCCGGTCAAGATCCCGATTCCGGACCTGCTGGTGCGTCTGCGGCGTGAGGCCGTGGGCGACGGCGTCGGCAATGTGCCCGGTGCCGGGGTCAAGCGCTCGCGCAAGGAGGTCGCCGCATGGAAGAGCTGGCAGTGGCTGGCTACCCATCCCGGAGCCTGGCGAGGCGCTACCCTGGTCGCCGGCAGCTTCCGTGCGCTGGCGCCGTCCCACCTGGGGCCCTGGACGCAGTACCGCAGCGCCCCGAAGCCGGCCAAGACGTCACTTCACACGCTGATCAAGCGTCATCGCAAGGAGAAGGGCGAATGAGTGCCAGAGACAACATTCTGGGTCGCCTGCGCGATCGCCAGGGCGGACCGCTGTCGGCCCCCGACAGCGACTTCGGCGTGGTCACCGGGCGCCAGTGGTCGCGCCACGAACGACTCGAGCGCTTCGAGCACTGGATCTCCTCGGTGCATGGCGAGGTGATTCACTGTGACTCTGCCGGCTGGACCGAGACCCTCGCCAGGGTGCTGGCGGACAAAGGCGTCAAGCGCCTGGCGCTGGGCCGGGAGCATCCGGTAGCGCAGCAGGCCCGTGAGGCCCTGGCGGATCATGAGGTCGAGCTGGTCGACGCCGACCGTGACATCGAGGGCTGGAAGCGTGAGCTGTTCGACGGCGTCGAGGCTGGCCTTACGTCCACCCGTGGCGCCATCGCCGAGACCGGCAGTCTGTGGCTGTGGCCGACCCCGGATGAACCGCGTCTGCTGAGCCTGGTGCCGCCTTTGCATATCGCCGTGCTCGATGCCGACAGCGTCGAAGACACCTTCTTCGATGTCGTCACCGGGCAAGGCTGGGCGAGCGCCATGCCGACCAATGCGCTGCTGATCTCGGGGCCGAGCAAGACCTCGGATATCGAGCAGACGCTGGCTTACGGCGTACACGGTCCAAGAGAACTGGTGGTCATCCTGCGCGACGCCTGATTCACCGTGCTCGCGTGCGACACCTGCGACATCGGAGTGGTTTGCGTCCTGACGCGCGTCATGCAAGTTGGCTATAGTGTGCGTTCCCGACGATGTTCTGTTGTCGGCGCAGGAAGCGAAATTCAACTGATGGAGGCAGGCATGTCCAAGCAGCAGTGTCCGGGGTCGAAACGCCCACTTTGCAAGGCCATTTCCCCTTTGCTGGTGATCAGCGGGGTGTCCATGGCGGTCTTGCTGAGCGGATGCCAGGACGACGGCGGTAGCCAGGGCGGGCGGTTTGTCGAGGCGCCGGATGTTGCGCTGGGCGAAGCGATTGAGGGCGAACTGACCTCGCAAAGCGGGATCAACCTCAAGGATGGCTCGCGCCACGACCGTCGCTGGGTCTGCGGCGAGGCCGAATCTGGTGTGCTGTACCGGCTCGATTCACCCTTTGCCGCCAGCCTCTCGGTGTATTCCGAAGACGGCAAGTGGCAGGGAGGTGCGAGCAGCATCCAGGAGGCGCCGGCATCGCTGTTGCTGTCTTCCGCCGAGGGGTGCTCGCTGGTGGTCGTCAGCAGCGACGACATGGCAGGCTTTGGCCCCTACTCGCTGAAGCCGACTGAGGCCCAGGCGTCCGAGACGCTGGGCGACGATCAGGACGTCGTCGGGGCGCTGGGAGGCGAGGCGGCGAGCTACAGCTTCTCGCTGGAGCAGGCTCGCCAGGTCTCTCTGGTGCTTGCCGGGGCGTCTGACGCATCGCTGGTGCTCAGTGGCAATGGTGTCGAGCATAAGGCCGCGCGCTGCGGTGATGACCAGCAGACCCTGAAGGCGTTCCTCGATCCTGGTGACTATGAGGTGCGTGTGACGCCTGGTCAGCCGGTCAAGGAACGCGTGGACGTGGAATGCCAGGATGACTTCGTCAGCGTCGGTGACGGCTATCGTCTGTCGATGCAGCAAGCCGATCTTTCCAGCGGCGAGCGTAATGCCGGACCGCTGCGCGCCGGTGACAGCATCACCGGTACCCTGGCCGACGCCTCCTCCAGCAACACCTACAGCCTCAAGATCGACGAGCCCACCAGCGTCAATCTGGCGCTCGCCTCCAGCGATTTCGACACCGTGCTGCGGGTACGCGGCGGCCAGACCAATATCGAGGTCGATGATTCGGGCAGCGGTACCGACTCTCATCTCGACAGCGTACTGATGCCGGGCGACTACCGGGTGGTGGTCAGCGGCTACGGGGGCGAGTCCGGCGGCTATTCGCTGGAGCTTTCGACCTCGCCCTTCGACGGCGAATTGAAGAACGAAGGGGCCATCGAGCCAGGTGAGTCTGTGCAGGGCATGGCCGGCGGGTTTCAACCCAATGCCTACACCCTGGACATCGAGCAGCCTTCCGAGGTGACGATTGCACTGTCGTCCTCTGCCTTCGACACCCAGCTCTATCTCGAGGGCAACGGTGTGTCGCTCAGCGACGATGACGGCGGCGGTGGTACCAATTCGCGGCTGAGCGAGGTGCTCGAGCCCGGCAGCTATCGCATCGAGGTGGCAAGCTACTCGGGGGTCGCTTCCGGCATGTTCCGGCTGGAGACCGACGTCACTGCCTTCGATGGCGAAATGCGCAACAGCGGTGAGCTGCAGCAGGGAGAGACGGTGCGCGGCATGGTGGGGGCCAGCGGTGTCAATCAATACAGTTTCACCCTGGAAGACGCCGCAGAGGTGACCCTGGAGATGAACTCCAGCGCCTTCGACGCCATGCTTGGCCTGCGCGGCGAAGGAATCGACACCAGCGATGACGATGGTGGCTCGGGTACCAATTCGCGTATCAGCGCGATCCTCGAGGCTGGTACCTACAGTGTCGATGCGCGAAGCTTCAGTGGCTCCGGCACCTACTCGCTGAGCCTGTCGCAGACGCCCTTCAGCGGCGAACTGCGCTCCGAGGGTGAAATTCACACCGGCGAGACCCTCTACGGTCAGCTCGATGCCAGCGGCAGGCTCAACTACCAGCTGGTGGTTGAAGAGGCTGGCGTCATCAGCATCGAGACTCAGTCTGACGCCGTGGATACGCTGTTGGAGCTCGAGGGTGAGGGCGTCTTCTTCCAGGACGACGACGGTGGCAGTACCCAACTCGGCTCGCTGATCGAAACCCGTCTGGAGCCAGGTGTCTATGACGTTACCGTCAGCGGCTATGGCGGGGGCGGCGGCATCGTCCAGATCGACGTCAGGGGCTAACCCCTAGCGCCAAACGCCACTCTTCGGAGTGGCGTTTTAGTATCTGAACGGCTGCAATAGCGAATAATCAGACAGGGAGCGCACCATGACGGCCATCACCACCACCAAGCCCACCATTTCCATCGATGAGTTGACGGCGATGCTGACCGAACGCCTGCCCATCGAGCGATTGGTCCAGGATCCGCTGCGCCGGCTGGCCTACGGTACCGATGCCAGCTTCTATCGGCTGGTGCCGAGCCTGGTGGTGAGGCCGGAGACCGAACAGGAGCTTGTCGAAGTCATTGGCGCCTGCCGCGAGGGCAACTGGCCGATGACCTTCCGCGCCGCAGGTACCTCGCTGTCCGGTCAAGCCATCACCGATGGGGTGCTGATTCAGCTGGGACGTGGCTGGCGCGATGCCAGGGTGCTCGATGACGGTGCCAGAATTGACCTGCAGCCCGGTGTTATCGGCGCCAGGGCCAACGAGCTGCTGGCGCCCTTTGGGCGCAAGATCGGGCCGGACCCGGCGTCCATCGCCAGTTGCATGATCGGCGGCATCGCCGCCAACAATGCATCGGGCATGTGCTGTGGCACCGCCCAGAATACTTATCGGACCCTGGACAGCCTGCGCATGGTGCTGCTCGATGGCACGGTACTGGATACTGCCGATGCCGACAGCGTGGCAGCCTTTCGTCAAAGCCATGCGGCCCTGCTCGATGGGCTGGAGCGACTGTCGACCAATGTGCGCACCGATCTCGAGCTGGCCAAGCGCATTCGCCACAAGTATCGCCTGAAAAACACCACCGGCTACGCTCTCAACAGTCTGGTGGATTTCCGTGACGGTGTGGATATCCTGGCCCACCTGATGATCGGCTCCGAGGGCACTCTGGGCTGCATCACCCGCATCACCTATCAGTCGGTACCAGAGCCGCCGCGCAAGGCCGCCGCCCTGATCTTCTTCCCGGATCTCGGCAGCGCCTGCCGTGCCACCATCGCCTTGCGTGGCACCGGCGTGGCGGCGGTGGAACTGATGGATCGTGCGGGGCTGCGTTCGGTGGAGCGGCAGCCGGGCATGCCGGAGCAGCTGCGTGAGCTACCGGACGGCGCCACGGCATTGCTGGTGGATGTCCGCGAGGAGGATGGGCCTCGGCTGGAGGCGCGTATCGAGGAGGTCGGCCAGGCGCTGGAAGGCATCACCACCCTCGAGCCCATCGCCTTCACCGAAGACCCGGTCAGCTACGCGCTCTACTGGAAGGTACGCAAGGGACTGTTCCCCGCCGTCGGTGCTGTGCGTGATCTCGGAACCACCGTGGTGATCGAGGACGTGGCCTTTCCCATCGAACGGCTGGAGGAGGGTGTCGCCGCCCTGACCGAGGCGTTCAAGCGCCATGGCTACGACGACGCCCTGCTGTTTGGTCACGCCCTGGAAGGCAATCTGCACTTCGTCTTCCCCCAGGGCTTTGAGCGTCCGGGGGAGAAAGAGCGCTACCAGGCGCTGATGGCAGATGTCGCCCAGTTGGTAGCCGTGGACTTCGGTGGCTCGCTCAAGGCCGAGCACGGCACCGGCCGCAATATGGCACCCTTTGTGGAGCTGGAGTGGGGCGAAGAGGCCTATGCTCTGATGTGGCAGATCAAGGCGTTGTTCGATCCGGGCCATCTGCTCAACCCCGATGTGATGCTGACGCGCAACCCGACGCTGCACCTCGAAAATCTGAAGCCATTGCCTGAGGCCGACCCCATCGTCGATCGCTGCATCGAGTGTGGCTTCTGCGAAGCCGTGTGTCCTTCACGCGAGCTGACGCTGACGCCTCGCCAGCGCATCGTGCTGACCCGCGAGCGAGCTCGCCTGGCAGCCCTGGATGAGTTGAGCGATGAAGAGCGAGAGCGTCGCGATGCCTTCGAGCAGAGTGCGCTTTACGATATCGATGTCACCTGTGCCGCCGATGGCATGTGTGGGACGCGCTGCCCGGTCGGTATCAATACCGGCGAGATGGTGCTCGCCATGCGCCAGGAACGTCATGTGGGCAAGCAGGAATTGGCAAGGCGAATCGGGCGTCACTTCTCCGGGGCTACCAAGGTTGCCCGGGGCGGCCTGCGCGCGGCCAGCCTGGGGCGTGGGATCATCGGCGACGCTTTGATGGCCCGAGCCAGTCAGGGGCTTCACAAGGCCAGCGGCAAGCGTGTCCCACAGTGGATACCGGCGATACCCGCCGCCGCCCCGATTCGGGTGCTCAAGTCGTCGCGGCCATCGGCAGGCGCATCGTCCGCCGAGGGGCCGCGCGATTCGGTGGTGTACTTCCCTTCCTGCGCCACTCGGGTGTTTGGCGCCGACAAGCGGGACGAATCGGCGCGTGCGGTGATGGAGATCGTACTGAGTCTGCTCGACAGAGCCGGGTATGACGTCATCATTCCCGAAATGCCAGGCCACCTGTGTTGCGGGATGGCGTTTTCCTCCAAGGGGATGGATAACGAGGCGACGCACAAGGCGCGCGAACTCAACCGGGAGTTGCTGGTCGCGAGCCAGAACGGTCGTTTCCCGGTGCTGTTCGATACCAGTCCTTGCAGCTTGCAGGTCGAGGGGCATCTGGATGAGCGCTTGAAGGTGCAGGAGCCGGTGGCCTTCGCCCATGATCACCTGTTGCCGCGCCTGGAGGTGATGCCGCTGGACTGCAAGGTGGCGGTGCACGTGACCTGCTCCAGCCATCGCAAGGGGCTGACCGACTCCTTCGTGGCGCTGGCGCGTGCGTGTGCCAGGGAGGTGGTGGTGCCGGATGGTATCAGTTGCTGCGGATTTGCCGGCGACAAGGGCTTGCGCGTACCGGAACTGACGGCTTCATCGCTGCGTGATCTGTCGGGGCAGGTGGCGGGCTGTGACTTTGGTGTCTCCAATTCGAGAACCTGCGAGATGGGCATGACCCAGCACTCCGGCCTTACCTATCACTCCATACTGGAGTTGCTGGACCGCGCGAGTCAGCCGACTGCTCAAGGGGGCGTATCGAAAGAACGTGCCGTCTCGCTGTAAGGCCCTGCTCCAGGTCGCGACTGAAGCCTGAACCGCTGTCGATGACGCCCCGAAGACATCTCGATGAACTTTTTTGCATAAGGGTATTGCCAAGGGCGGAGGGGATGCGTAAAGTACGCATCCGCTGCCGGCGACGAGCAAACGTCACAGGCGGTGAAGGGTGGTAAAAGTGATTGTTTTGAAAAGGCTTTTTCAAGTCTTCGAAAGATTCTCCACTTGACGGGCAACGAGAAATCGGTAAAATGCTCGCCACTCGATCGGAGTTGCCAAGACGGTATCGCAGGATGCGCGTCAGGCTCGCTTCGCTTTATCTTGGGTCCTGCAGGCGTCGCTTGCACGGCGAAAAAAGAAAGCCTTGACGAAACGCTTCGATTCTGTAGAATACGCCTTCCTCGCAGGGCGCTGCGCCAACAGGCGCTGCAAAGCGAGACGCTCTTCCGGCCGGGTGCCGCAAGAGCAGCTCTTTAAGCTCTCTATAGAGCCCAGAGCACGCTCTTTAATAATTTGATCAGGTAATTCATGTGGGCGCTTGCCGATGAGTCAGTGACACTGTCACTGAAATATCAAGGCAAGCGACTCGTCAAACGAGACGTTTGAACCTTGAGCCAAGTTTGGTCCGCTTAACGGACTATCAGACTTTAAACTGAAGAGTTTGATCATGGCTCAGATTGAACGCTGGCGGCAGGCCTAACACATGCAAGTCGAGCGGAAACGATCCTAGCTTGCTAGGAGGCGTCGAGCGGCGGACGGGTGAGTAATGCATAGGAATCTGCCCGGTAGTGGGGGATAACCTGGGGAAACCCAGGCTAATACCGCATACGCCCTACGGGGGAAAGCAGGGGATCTTCGGACCTTGCGCTATCGGATGAGCCTATGTCGGATTAGCTAGTTGGTGAGGTAACGGCTCACCAAGGCTGCGATCCGTAGCTGGTCTGAGAGGATGATCAGCCACATCGGGACTGAGACACGGCCCGAACTCCTACGGGAGGCAGCAGTGGGGAATATTGGACAATGGGCGAAAGCCTGATCCAGCCATGCCGCGTGTGTGAAGAAGGCCTTCGGGTTGTAAAGCACTTTCAGTGAGGAAGAAAGCCTTGAGGTTAATACCCTCGAGGGAGGACATCACTCACAGAAGAAGCACCGGCTAACTCCGTGCCAGCAGCCGCGGTAATACGGAGGGTGCGAGCGTTAATCGGAATTACTGGGCGTAAAGCGCGCGTAGGCGGCTTGATAAGCCGGTTGTGAAAGCCCCGGGCTCAACCTGGGAACGGCATCCGGAACTGTCAGGCTAGAGTGCAGGAGAGGAAGGTAGAATTCCCGGTGTAGCGGTGAAATGCGTAGAGATCGGGAGGAATACCAGTGGCGAAGGCGGCCTTCTGGACTGACACTGACGCTGAGGTGCGAAAGCGTGGGTAGCAAACAGGATTAGATACCCTGGTAGTCCACGCCGTAAACGATGTCGACTAGCCGTTGGGCTCCTTGAGAGCTTTGTGGCGCAGTTAACGCGATAAGTCGACCGCCTGGGGAGTACGGCCGCAAGGTTAAAACTCAAATGAATTGACGGGGGCCCGCACAAGCGGTGGAGCATGTGGTTTAATTCGATGCAACGCGAAGAACCTTACCTACCCTTGACATCGAGAGAACTTTCCAGAGATGGATTGGTGCCTTCGGGAACTCTCAGACAGGTGCTGCATGGCTGTCGTCAGCTCGTGTTGTGAAATGTTGGGTTAAGTCCCGTAACGAGCGCAACCCTTGTCCCTATTTGCCAGCGATTCGGTCGGGAACTCTAGGGAGACTGCCGGTGACAAACCGGAGGAAGGTGGGGACGACGTCAAGTCATCATGGCCCTTACGGGTAGGGCTACACACGTGCTACAATGGCCGGTACAATGGGTTGCGAATCCGCGAGGTGGAGCTAATCCCATAAAGCCGGTCTCAGTCCGGATCGGAGTCTGCAACTCGACTCCGTGAAGTCGGAATCGCTAGTAATCGTGAATCAGAATGTCACGGTGAATACGTTCCCGGGCCTTGTACACACCGCCCGTCACACCATGGGAGTGGACTGCACCAGAAGTGGTTAGCCTAACTTCGGAGGGCGATCACCACGGTGTGGTTCATGACTGGGGTGAAGTCGTAACAAGGTAGCCGTAGGGGAACCTGCGGCTGGATCACCTCCTTAAACGACACGTCATCTGACTGTCGGTAAGTGCTCACAATGAATTACCTGATCAAGCAAGAGCAGTGACTGTTTGGGTTAAATGCTAAGACCCAGCGTGACAAATGGGTCTGTAGCTCAGTTGGTTAGAGCGCACCCCTGATAAGGGTGAGGTCGGCAGTTCAAATCTGCCCAGACCCACCATTTCTCAGCTGGTTCTAGTCAACAACCCAAAGCGATATGGGGCCTTAGCTCAGCTGGGAGAGCGCAACACTGGCAGTGTTGAGGTCAGCGGTTCGATCCCGCTAGGCTCCACCATTTCTTCGGTCTCAAGTAAGCAGTCGTCAAGTTCTAAGCAAGGTGCTTGTTCGCCACCAGGCGATATCAAGTCTCTCGCTTAGGGCTTTTGCTCTAACGCTCTTTAACAATGTATATCATGCTGACAAAGTAAGATACGTTTCAAGCGTATCCGGCAATTGTCGTGACATCATCGATTGACAGACCCTTTGGGGTTATATGGTCAAGCGATGAAGCGCATACGGTGGATGCCTAGGCAGTCAGAGGCGATGAAAGACGTGGAAGCCTGCGATAAGGTTCGGCGAGGTGGCAAACGACCTGCGACCCGGACATCTCTGAATGGGGAAACCCACCCAAGGTAACTTGGGTATCTCATGTTGAATATATAGACATGAGAGGCGAACCGGGGGAACTGAAACATCTAAGTACCCCGAGGAAAAGAAATCAACCGAGATTCCCCTAGTAGCGGCGAGCGAACGGGGACCAGCCCTTAAGCAACACAACTGGTAGGTGAACAGACTGGGAAGTCTGGCCATAGTGGGTGATAGCCCCGTAACCGAAACCTGAGTGTTGTGAAATCGAGTAGGTCGAGGCACGTGAAACCTTGACTGAAGACGGGGGGACCATCCTCCAAGGCTAAATACTCCTGACTGACCGATAGTGAACCAGTACCGTGAGGGAAAGGCGAAAAGAACCCCGGAGAGGGGAGTGAAATAGATCCTGAAACCGTATGCGTACAAGCAGTGGGAGCCAACTTGTTTGGTGACCGCGTACCTTTTGTATAATGGGTCAGCGACTTATTTTCAGTGGCGAGCTTAACCGTATAGGGGAGGCGTAGAGAAATCGAGTCTTAACTGGGCGACCAGTCGCTGGAAATAGACCCGAAACCGGGCGATCTATCCATGAGCAGGTTGAAGGTTGAGTAACATCAACTGGAGGACCGAACCAGGATCTGTTGAAAAAGATTTGGATGACTTGTGGATCGGAGTGAAAGGCTAATCAAGCCCGGAGATAGCTGGTTCTCCTCGAAAGCTATTTAGGTAGCGCCTCACGTATCACCGCCGGGGGTAGAGCACTGTTTCGGCTAGGGGGTCATCCCGACTTACCAACCCGAGGCAAACTCCGAATACCGGTGAGTGCAAGCGTGGGAGACACACAGCGGGTGCTAACGTCCGTTGTGAAAAGGGAAACAACCCAGACCGTCAGCTAAGGTCCCGAAATCCTGGTTAAGTGGGAAACGATGTGGGAAGGCTTAGACAGCTAGGAGGTTGGCTTAGAAGCAGCCATCCTTTAAAGAAAGCGTAATAGCTCACTAGTCGAGTCGGCCTGCGCGGAAGATGTAACGGGGCTCAAACCAGGTACCGAAGCTACGGGTGTGTTCGCATCACTTAAGGTGATTCGATAGTGTCAGTTCGCTGCCATCGCGAAGCGATGGCAAAGCGCTTCCCGAACGTTGAGTCGGGCAGGGCAAGGTGAACGGCCTGAGTCATTTTAAGGATGCGAACACGCGGTAGAGGAGCGTCGTGTAAGCCGATGAAGGTGTGTTGAGAAGCATGCTGGAGGTATCACGAGTGCGAATGCTGACATGAGTAACGACAAGGGGAGTGAAAAACTCCCCCGCCGGAAGACCAAGGGTTTCTGTTCGACGCTAATCGGAGCAGAGTGAGTCGGCCCCTAAGGCGAGGCCGAAAGGCGTAGTCGATGGGAAACGGGTCAATATTCCCGTACCTCACAGTATTGCGATGGGGGGACGAAGAAGGCTAGGTGAGCCAGGCGTTGGTTGTCCTGGTGAAAGCCGGTAGGCTGAGGATTCAGGTAAATCCGGATCCTCAAGGCCGAGAGGCGAGACGAACTGACTACGGTCAGGAAGTCATCGATGCCACGCTTCCAGGAAAAGCCTCTAAGCTTCAGATACTGTGAGACCGTACCCCAAACCGACACAGGTGGTCAGGTAGAGAATACCAAGGCGCTTGAGAGAACTCGGGTGAAGGAACTAGGCAAAATGGTGCCGTAACTTCGGGAGAAGGCACGCCGCATTAGGGTGAAGGTCCTCGCGACCGGAGCCTGACGCGGTCGAAGATACCAGGTGGCTGCAACTGTTTATTAAAAACACAGCACTCTGCAAACGCGCAAGCGGACGTATAGGGTGTGACGCCTGCCCGGTGCCGGAAGGTTAAGTGATGGTGTTAGCTCACGCGAAGCTCCTGATCGAAGCCCCGGTAAACGGCGGCCGTAACTATAACGGTCCTAAGGTAGCGAAATTCCTTGTCGGGTAAGTTCCGACCTGCACGAATGGCGTAATGATGGCCACGCTGTCTCCACCCGAGACTCAGTGAAATTGAAATCGCAGTGAAGATGCTGTGTACCCGCGGCTAGACGGAAAGACCCCGTGAACCTTTACTACAGCTTCACACTGGACGCTGATGTTGCTTGTGTAGGATAGCTGGGAGGCTTTGAAACCCTGTCGCCAGATGGGGTGGAGCCAACCTTGAAATACCAGCCTGGCATCATTGGCGTTCTAACTCAGGACCGTAATCCGGTTCGAGGACCGTGTGTGGTGGGTAGTTTGACTGGGGCGGTCTCCTCCCAAAGAGTAACGGAGGAGCACGAAGGTACCCTCAGCACGGTTGGAAATCGTGCAGTGAGTGCAAGAGCATAAGGGTGCTTAACTGCGAGACAGACACGTCGAGCAGATACGAAAGTAGGTTCTAGTGATCCGGTGGTTCTGTATGGAAGGGCCATCGCTCAACGGATAAAAGGTACTCCGGGGATAACAGGCTGATACCGCCCAAGAGTTCACATCGACGGCGGTGTTTGGCACCTCGATGTCGGCTCATCACATCCTGGGGCTGAAGTCGGTCCCAAGGGTATGGCTGTTCGCCATTTAAAGTGGTACGCGAGCTGGGTTTAGAACGTCGTGAGACAGTTCGGTCCCTATCTGCCGTGGGCGTTGGAGATTTGAGAAGCGCTGCTCCTAGTACGAGAGGACCGGAGTGGACGTACCTCTGGTGTTCCGGTTGTCACGCCAGTGGCATTGCCGGGTAGCTATGTACGGACGGGATAACCGCTGAAAGCATCTAAGCGGGAAGCCCCCTTCAAGATGAGATCTCCCTGAGGCCTTGAGCCTCCTAAAGGACCCAGCAAGACCAGCTGGTTGATAGGCCGGGTGTGGAAGCGCTGCAAGGCGTTGAGCTAACCGGTACTAATGGTCCGTGAGGCTTGACCATATAACACCCAAAGGGTTTTGGTCGATGATGTCTCGAATCAATTGACGGATACGATGAAACGTATCGTCGGCATGATATATATTGTCTTTTTTCCGCCTGACGACCATAGCGAGTGGGAACCACCTGATCCCTTGCCGAACTCAGAAGTGAAACCGCTCAGCGCCGATGGTAGTGTGGGGTCTCCCCATGCGAGAGTAGGTCATCGTCAGGCATTTATTCAGAAGAAGCCCAGTTCCGAGAGGAGCTGGGCTTTTTCGCATGCATGGGGCAGACCCCGCTTTTTATATGTGGGGCCGCACTGCGTGCGGTCCGGCCGCTCGCAGGCTCGCGTCGTTCGTCCCCCCTTGCAGCTTCGCTGCAAACCCTGGGGTGACTCACCCCCATGCGAGAGTAGGTCATCGTCAGGCATTTATTCAGAAGAAGCCCAATTCCGAGAGGAGTTGGGCTTTTTCGCATGCATGGGAAGACCCCGCTCTTTATATGTGGGGCCGCACTGCGTGCGGTCCGGCCGCTCGCAAGCTCGCGTCGTTCGTCCCCCCTTGCGGCGTTGCCGCAAAAGCTCGGGGTGACTCACCCCCATGCGAGAGTAGCCGGTAGGCCGGCCCGTCCATCAGGCATTTATTCAGAAGAGGCCCGATTATCGGAAGATAATCGGGCCTTCTTTTGTTCAGGGCCGCGTCGACTCTCTAGAGCTGACAGTGCTGATCGAGGGGACGCCCTTCCTCGAAGGCGGTGAGGCTTTCCAGCGTGGTCGATGCGATCTCGCTCAGGGCTTCCCGGGTGAAGAAGCCCTGGTGGCCGGTGACGACGACATTGGGGAAGCTGATAAGGCGGGCAAAGACGTCGTCCAGCGGGATGTCGTCGCTGCGGTCCTCGAAGAACATGCCGGCTTCCTGCTCGTAGACGTCGAGACCCAGGTAGCCGAGCTTGCGACGTTTCAGGGCTTCGATACAGGCGCGTGTGTCGACCAGGGCGCCGCGGCTTGTGTTGATCAGCATCACCCCGTCCTTCATTCGGGAAAAGGCCGACTCGTCGATCAGGTGGTGGGTGTCTGGGGTGAGCGGACAGTGCAGCGAGATGATGTCGCTGTGTGCCAGCAATTCATCGAACTCGACCTGCGCGATGTCGGCTTGGTTGGGGATGCGGATGGGGGCTGGGTCGGTGACCAGCACGCGGCAGCCAAAGCCGCTCAGGATACCCGCCAGGGAGCGGCCGATCTGGCCGAAGCCGACGATCCCGACGGTCTTGCAGGCGAGGTTGAAGCCGAGCAGGCCATTGAGGTCGAAGTTATCCTCACGCACCCGGTTGTAGGCCTTGTGGATCTTGCGGCTGAGCGTGAGCATCAGGGCGACACAGTGCTCGGCAACGGCGTCGGGGCTGTAGGACGGTACGCGACACACCTGGATGTTGAGCCGACGGGCGGCGTCGAGGTCAACGTTATTGAATCCTGCGCACCTGAGCGCGACCAGACGCACTCCTACCACGGCCAGACGCTCGAGCACGGTGCGATCCAGCTCATCGTTGACGAATACGCACACTGCATCGAGTCCCTGGCAGAGGGTCACGGTGCGGGCGCTGAGGCGTTGCTCGAAGTGCACGATACTCAGTTGAGGATGATGCTCATCGGAAAAGAAGGGGCGTTCGTAGGGCTGAGAGCTGAAGAAGCCTACCTTGAGCATGGTGCTTGCCTCGCGGGTCAGGGACAGTGGCGGAATCGGCTGAAGCGCTGTGTGGTTGCGGTGACGTCAGGCTTGCGTCTCGTAGAGTTCGATAGGTGTTCCGTCAGGATCGGCGAAGAAGGTGAAGCGGGCACCGGTGAACTCGTCGACTCGGATAGGTTCGGGTCGCGCGCCACGCCGCTTCAGCAACGCGACGCTGGCGTCCAGGTCTGATGTTGCCAGGGCAAGGTGACGAAGACCGCAGGCCTCCGGATAGCTTGGCCGAGGCGGCGGAGAGGGAAAGGAGAACAGCTCGAGCTGGATGCCTCCAGGCAGGGCAAGGTCCAGCTTGTAGCTGTCACGTTCGTGGCGGTAGGCCTCGTTGAGGATGCGGGCGTCGAGCACCTCAAGATAGAAGCGCCGGGCGCGTTCGTAGTCGGCGGTGATCAGGGCGACGTGGTGCACTCCGGTCAACGGCAGACGCTCACTCATGGGGGCCTCTTGCAAAGAAGGGGCGCCGCGCGGCGCCCGATGTTGTGTCCTAGCGACAGAGGTCGCTGAGCACCTCGATCAGCGAGTCCATCTCGTCATCGGTGCCGATGGAGATACGCAGATGATCGCGCAGCGTCTCGGTATTGAAGTGGCGTACCAGGATGCCGCGCTCGCGCAGACCGACGAAAAGCTGGGCTGCGTCGTGCTTGGGGTGTGACGCCAGCACGAAGTTGGTCTGTGACGGCAGCACCTCGAAGCCCAGGTCATCGAGACGCTGGCGAGTACGTTCGCGTGTGGTGATCACCGCCTGACGCGTGGCCTCGAAGTAGTCGCTGTCTTCCAGTGCGGCGATGCCGATGGCGCTGGCCAGGGCGTCCACCGGGTAGGAGTTGAAGGAGTCCTTCACCCGGGTCAGACCCTCGATCAACTCCGGTGAGCCCGCCGCATACCCAAGACGAAGCCCTGCCAGGCTGCGCGACTTGGAGAAGGTGCCGGTCACCAGCAGGTTGGGGTAGCGCTCGACCAGGGGAACGGCGCTCTCGCCGCCAAAGTCCACGTAGGCTTCGTCCACCAGCACCACGCGGTCGGTGACCTTGTCGAGCAAGGCCGCGATGGCCTCGCGGCCATGGCCGTGACCGGTGGGGGCATTGGGGTTGGCAAAGATCACGCCGCCGCTGTCGCTGGCCAGGGCGTCCAGGTCGACACGCCACTGATCGTCCAGCGCGAAACGCTGGCTGTCGATGTCGTACATGCGGCAGTAGACCGGATAGAAGCTGTAGGAGATATCCGGCATCGCCAGCGGCTTGTCCTGGCGGAAGAAGGCCTGGAAGGCCAGCGCCAGCACCTCGTCGGAGCCATTGCCGGCGAAGACGTTGGCGGAAGTCGTGCCGAGGGCCTGGGCCAGGGCCTCACGCAGGGCGCTCGAGGTGGGGTCCGGGTAGCGCCGCAGATGATCCGCCGAGAACTCGCGCAGGACCCGTTCCACGCCAGGCGCGGGCGGATAGGGGTTCTCGTTGGTGTTGAGCTTGATCAGCTTCTCGCGGGGCTGTTCGCCCGGCACGTAGGGGGTCAGTTCCCGAACGTTGGGACTCCACAACTGGCTCATGGTCTCTCGCTTGGCAGGCTTGGCAGAATCGAAGGCTTGATTACCACTTTGGTCATGGTGACCGCTGCCAGGGCCCTGCGCAAGTCGCTGACGTGCTAGGCTGCGAGCGCTGACCGTTTGCCGCCTAAGAGACTCCATGACCGCTCAGATCCTCGCCACTCTGCTACCGGTATTTCTGATTTCGGGGGCCGGTACCCTCTATGGCAAGTTGCGCTCTCCCGACATCCGTAGCCTCAACACCCTCAACATGGAGCTGTTCGTGCCCATGCTGGTATTTGTGGTGCTGGCCGACCGCCAGGCGCCGCTTGAGGACTACGCCTGGCTGGCGTTGGCCGGCGCCGTGGTGGTAGTCGGGTCAGGGCTGCTGGTATGGCCGGTGGTGAAGTGGCTCAGGCTCGAGCCGAAGACCTTTGTGCCTCCGATGATGTTCAACAATTCCGGCAACATGGGCATCCCGCTGCTGATCCTGGCCTTCGGCGAGCAGGCGCTGCCGGCGGCAGTGGTGCTGTTCATCGTCGAAATGCTGCTGCACTTCTCGCTGGGACTGAAGATGCTCAGTCCCCATACGCCGTTGTGGCGCCTTTTGCGCATGCCCATCGTGCTGGCGAGCCTCGCTGGCCTGGCGGTTAATCTGTCCGGGCTTTCGCTACCGGGCTGGCTGCTGGAGGCGATGCATATGCTGGGTGGTGTGTGCATCCCGCTGTTGCTGTTCGCCCTGGGCGTGCGGATGCTCGATATCGACTTCGGTGACTGGAAGACCGGACTGCTCGGGGCGGTGCTGTGCCCGCTGTCCGGGCTCTTGCTGGCCTGGCCGTTGATCATGCTGCTTGAACTAGAGGGACTCAAGGCCGCGTCGCTGTGGGTGTTCGCCGCCCTGCCGCCGGCGGTGCTCAACTACCTGGTGGCCGAGCAGTATCGCCAGCAGCCGCACTCGGTGGCCTCGCTGGTACTGATTGGCAACCTCGGTAGTCTGATCGTGATGCCGATCGTGCTTGGCCTGGTGTTCGCCCACGTGATGCCACCGGTGTCGTGAGCCGGCAGCGATACAGGGCTGTGCGCAACGAAGCTGGGAGGTTATGCTGTCGGCAGGCTGCCGATTCGTCGGTTCCATGCTCAATGGTTAGGAGGACTAATATGCAACTCAGGACTTTGCTGGCGGGATCCGCCATGCTCGCCCTTTTGGCCGGCTGTGCGAGTGGCCCCAGCGACGAGGGATCCGGTGGTGAAGCCATCCAGGCGACCTCGGCGACCTACCAGGGGACCCTGCCGTGCCGTAACTGCGACGGCATCGCCCTGACGGTTACCATGGAAGGTGAAGACCAGAGCGCCCCGGCGCAGCGCACCTTCGATCTGACCGCGGCCTACCAGAACCATCCCCAGAATCCGCCGAACGAGAACTACTCCGGCAACTGGGATGTGCTGACCGGTACCGCCGACAATCCGGAGGCCACCGTCTACGAGCTGGTCCCCAACGGTGAAGGCCAGACCTACTACTTCATGCGCGTCAATCCGCAGACTCTGGAGCTGATCGACCCCCAGCGTCGTCGCTTCCAGAACAACGACATGCTGCAGCTGACCCGCCAGCAGTAAGTCGCACGGCATGCAAGTGTCGAACACAAAGGGCGGCCCCAGGTGGGCCGCCCTTTGGCGTCTTGACGTGATGGTATTGTGCCGACAGGCCCGCTCGGCACCGCCTGGAGCTGTTTCGAAGCGCTGGCGGTGCTCGCGCTGATCGCAGGGCTCATGCCCCACGGGGCGATTCGCCTGGAACGGCAGCCGCGCTCCCTTGGGCCTTCAGCCGGGCAAGCACACTCCTGGCGTCCATCTGTCCCCCGAGGATACCCGACGTCCTGAGGCGTCGATCCAGATCCTGGCCGCTGGCCTCTTCATCCAGCTCCTTGAGGGCCGTCGTGACCTCGGACTGGTGTTCCTGAGACGCGCGGATACGCTCGAAGCTGGATGCAATTTCGTCCATGTGCCCCTTTAGCCCGGTACTGCAAGCGCCCAGCTTCCGCCCAAGGCCAGCATGGCCGCCTCGCACCTTGGCCAGTTTCATTTCGCGCTGGTAGTGGCGCAGTGACTGAGCCGCTTGCCCGAGCTCCTCGCGCAGGGTCTGTTCCTGTCGCGACAAGGCCTCGGCGTGCTGTCGCTGTGAGGTCAATTGGCTTTCGACCTCGGCGATGCGGCTGGCCACGGCCAAGGCCAGCGCTTCATCGTCCTGTTCGAGGGCCGCGCGAGCCTGGTGCTCTCTGGCTTCGAGCTGCTCGGCCAGTTGCTGGTTGTGGCGCTCGAGCTGTCTGCGTTCGGCGATCAGGCCAGCGAGATCGAGGCGCGCCTGGTGCAAGGCCTGCTCGGCCTCACGGATCTCCTGGGCCATGATCCGCAATGCGTTGGCATCCACCAGTTTCTCTACCGGTTCGTGAGCTGTCGCCCGAACCAGAGTGTGCAGTTTCGTCCAAAGTGACATGGTGGCTACTCCGTGTATTCCTTGAGAAGTTGCTGGGTGCGAGCCTCGGAGATGCGGTTGTGGAAGCGCCGGCTCTCGTGATCATCGCGTAGCGTCTTGGACAGGGTGATGGTGGTGGAGACCAGAAACAGTGAACACACGCCGAGATAGCCTTTGACCAGCAGGTCGATGGGCGCCATCACGATACCGACCGCCATGGCGGCCAGCGCGATGGCAAAGGTGACCTTGACGAAGAACAGCCAGCCTGACGAATTGTTGCTCGCTTCATTTTCCATGGAGATCTCCTGCTTACTGGGTGGTGGAGCCGACATCGCCTACAGGGTGTGGCGAGCGCGGCGTCGATGGCACTATGGCGAGGTCGGGGCGCGGTACGCCAGCAGGATCCGGAAGGTAGCGTGTTGTTGAGCCGTGAGTCGCGTATTCTGCTACCTTGGCCGGGGCTTTCGGCGATGAGGGATGTGAGTCATGGCGCAGACGGTGGCGATTGTGGATGCGCTCAAGGCAGCACTGCGGGCCAATGGCGTCACCTATCAACAGGTGGCGGCGGCGCTTGGCCTGTCCGAGGCCAGCGTCAAGCGGCTGTTCGCCGAGCGCCAGTTTTCGCTGCAGCGCCTGGATCAGGTGTGTGCCCTGGTCGGTCTCGAGATCACAGACCTTGTACGCCAGCTGGAGCCCCAGGCGCTGGTCGACGCGATCGCCCCAGAGCTTGAGCAGGAGCTGGTCTCTGACATGTCGCTGCTGCTGGTGGCCTTCTGTGCGCTTAATCGCTGGCGCTTTGAAGATATCTGTGCGACCTATTCGCTCGGCGAGCCTCAGGTGATAACGCACCTGGTGCGGCTCGATCGTATGGGATTGATCGAGCTGCTGCCGGGCAATCGCATCAAGCTGCTGATCAGCTATGACTTCCAGTGGCAGCCGCAAGGGCCTATCCAGCGCTTCTTCGAGTCCCGGGTCCAGGAGGATTTCCTGGCGTGTCGCTTCGATCGCCCGGGCGAGATAAGACTGTTCGTCAATGGCATGCTGTCGGTGCGCTCCAATGAGGTGATGCAGCAGAAGCTTCGGCGGCTGGCGCTGGACCTTCGCCACTGTCACCAGGAAGATCTGTCGCTGCCGCTGGAGCAGCGCTTTGGTGTCAGCCTGATGATCGCCATGCGCCCCTGGGAGATGGAGGTGTTTCGCCGCTACCGCCGTGTTGAGGACGACAAGTGCTACCCGGGACACGGCGGCAAGCCGCAGAGTTGACCATCGCTGACGAACGAACCCGATTAAACCGATAGAGAGAGGATTCATGGCCAAGGCCAAGAGCGCCTTCGTGTGCACCGAGTGCGGTGCCGAGTACCGCAAATGGCAGGGGCAGTGTTCCAGCTGCCAGGAGTGGAACACCTTGACCGAGGTGCGTCTGTCCTCGCCTGCCAGAAGCGGGTCGAGCGCCGGCGCGACGGCGCGCGGTGGCTACGCCGGCAGCCTGTCGCGTGAGGTGGTGGATCTGGCCAACGTGGATCTGTCGGAGGTGCCGCGGTTGTCGTCGACCTTTGCCGAGTTCGACCGCGTACTCGGTGGCGGTCTGGTGCCGGGCTCCGCGGTGCTGCTGGGCGGCCACCCCGGGGCAGGCAAGTCCACCTTGCTGCTGCAGACCGCCTGCAAGCTGGCTCAGGAGCGCAGCGTACTCTACGTCACCGGCGAGGAGTCGCTGTCCCAGGTGGCGATGCGCGCCCACCGCCTGCAGCTGCCGACCCAGGGGCTCAAGATGCTGGCGGAGACCAGCGTCGAGACCATCCTGGCGGTGGCCGAGCGCGAGCGCCCCGAGGTGCTGGTGATCGACTCGATCCAGACCATGCATCTGGAGGACATCTCGTCGGCGCCGGGTGGTGTGGCCCAGGTACGCGAATCCGCGGCGGCACTAACCCGTTTCGCCAAGCAGTCCAGCACGGTGCTGCTGCTGGTCGGCCACGTCACCAAGGACGGCAGCCTGGCCGGGCCCAAGGTGCTCGAGCACATGATCGACGCCTCCCTGTTGCTGGAAGGCGGCGCCGATTCCCGCTTCCGTACCCTGCGCGGCCAGAAGAACCGCTTCGGTGCGGTCAACGAGCTGGGCGTCTTCGCCATGCTGGAACACGGCATGAAGGAGGTGAAGAACCCCAGCGCGATCTTCCTTTCGCGTCAGCAGGAGCAGGCCCCCGGCAGCCTGGTGATGGTGGTGTGGGAAGGCACCCGGCCGATCCTGGTGGAGGTGCAGGCGCTGCTCGATGAGTCGGCGCTGGGCAACCCGCGCCGCGTCGCGGTGGGGCTGGATGCCAATCGCCTGTCGATGCTGCTGGCGGTGCTGCACCGTCACGGTGGCCTGTTTACCGGCGACCAGGACGTCTTTCTCAACGTCGTCGGCGGGGTCAAGGTGCTGGAGACCAGTGCCGACCTGGCGGTATTGCTGGCGGTGGTGTCGAGCCTGCAGGGCAGGGCACTGCCGCGCGAGCTGGTGGTATTCGGCGAGGTTGGCCTGTCCGGGGAGATTCGCCCCGTGCCGAGCGGCCAGGAGCGTATCGTCGAGGCCGCCAAGCACGGTTTTACCCGCGCCATCGTACCCCGGGGTAACGCTCCCAAGAACTCACCGGCGGGGATGGAGGTGGTGGCGGTGGACAAGCTCGCCGACGCCCTCGAAGTGCTGTAACCCCATCCATGAACTGATCACCAGGGCGCCAGACCATACCCTGATCACCGCCGGTTACCCGGGTTGTGATCAGGACGATGGTGACTGCGCCGTGCCGATTCCGCCGGTCCTGCTGGTGTAGAATGGGCCCATCATTGCCAAGGAGACTTCCATGAGCGCCATCCGCTTGACCCAATACAGTCACGGTGCCGGCTGTGGCTGCAAGATCGCCCCCGACGTGCTCGACAGCATCCTGGCCAAGGCAGGTCCGGGAGCGAGCCACTCGAAGATGATCGTCGGCAACCAGGGACGCGAGGACGCCGCCGTCTTCGACCTGGGCGACGGGCGCGGCATGATCAGCACCACCGACTTCTTCATGCCGATCGTCGATGACCCCTTCGACTTCGGCCGCATCGCCGCCACCAACGCCATCAGCGACGTCTACGCCATGGGCGGTGACCCGGTGATGGCGTTGGGCATTCTGGGCTGGCCGCTGGACAAGCTGGGCGCGGACATCGCCGGTGACGTGGTGGCCGGGGCTCAGGCGGTATGTCGTGAGCTGGGTCTGGCGCTGGCGGGCGGCCACTCCATCGATGCCCCGGAGCCGATCTTCGGTCTTGCGGTCAACGGTCTGGTGGAACTCAAGCACCTGAAGCTCAACAAGGGCGCCAAGCCCGGCGATCTGCTGTTTCTGACCAAGCCGCTGGGGGTGGGCATGCTGACCACGGCGGAGAAGCAGGGGCTTCTGGAAAGCGGTCACCATGGCCTGGCGCGGGAAACCATGCTGATCAGCAACCGTATCGGTGCCGCCCTTGCGCGCATCGAAGGGGTGCGTGCGATGACCGACGTCACCGGCTTTGGCCTGGCTGGCCACCTGTCCGAGGTGTGCGCGGCCAGTGGCGTGGCGGCTCGCATCGACTTTCGCCGCCTGCCGCGCCTGGCCGAGGCCGAGGCTTACCGGCGCCAGGGCGCGGTACCTGGCGGCACCCGTCGTAACCGTGACGCCCTGGGGGCCAGCCTGCCGCAGATGGATGAGGCCCACTGGCAGTGGCTGTGTGATCCGCAGACCTCGGGCGGTCTGTTGATCTCGGTACACCCGTCCTGGGAGGACGATGTCGAGCGGGTCGGCCGCGAGTTCGGTATCGAGCTTGCACCCTTCGGCGAGGTCGTCGAGGCCAGCGGTGAGGCGCTGATCGAGGTGCGCGGATGAAGTTGCCGCTGGTCCCGGCGGATCCTGCCCTGCTGGTCGAGGGGCGCACCTTGATCGACGTGCGGGCGCCGGTGGAGTTCGCCCAGGGCAGCCTGCCCGGGGCGGTCAACCTGCCGCTGATGAACAACGAGGAACGCCATCAGGTCGGGATCGCCTACAAGGAGTCCGGCCAGCAGGCCGCCATCGCCCTGGGCGAGCGGCTAGTGTCCGGCGAGATCAAGGCCGCGCGCATCGAAGCCTGGAAGCGCCAGCTCGAGGCGGCCCCGGACGCCATCATCTACTGTTTTCGGGGTGGCCTGCGCTCGCAGATCGCCCAGCGCTGGCTGCTTGAGGCCGGCGTCGAACGACCGCGCATCGAGGGTGGCTGGAAGGCCATGCGCCAGGCGTTGTGCGCACGCATCGATGACGCCGCCGCCCAGCCCATGCTGGTGGTGGGTGGCCTGACCGGCTGCGCCAAGACGTCCATCGTGCAGGCCCTGGACAACGGTCTGGATCTGGAGGGCTGCGCCCGTCACAAGGGCTCGGCCTTCGGCCGCCATCCACTGATCGCCCCCAGCCAGATCGACTTCGAGCACGCCATGGGCCTGCGACTGCTGTCATTGCACGGGCCGCTGGTGCTGGAAGACGAGTCGCGCCACATCGGCGCGGCCAATATACCGCTCGAGTTCTGGCGGGGAATGGAGCCGGCGCCGAGGATCCGCGTCGAGATGCCGCTGGACTGGCGCCTCAACCAGATCCACAAGGACTACATCGACGACCTGTGGACGATCTATCGCAATCAGTTCGGCGAGCGCCTCGGTTGGTCACTGATGCGCAAGCAGTTATCGACGGCGCTGGGGCGACTGAAGAAGCGCCTGGGGAGCGCGCGACTGGCCCGCCTGCAGCGGCTGCAGACGCTGGCCTTCCGCGAGCACGAGGCCGGAAACCGCCAGGCCCACGAGGCCTGGCTGGCGCCATTGCTTACCGAGTACTATGACCCCATGTACCGCTACCAGCTGGAGAAGCACACCGAGCGTCGCTTCCTGCATGTCGGTGACTGGGACAGCTGCCTCGAGTTTGCCAGGGCTTGGAGCCAGCAGCAGCGGGACGGGGTGGCGAATTAGACGTCCGGTGCCGTGCGCAGCCACTGGCTCAGCAGGCGATCCAGCAGCGGCGCCAGGGTATCCAGGCGCCGGGCCTCGGAAAGAATCGTTTCTGGCGACTGGGTCCTGGGGCTTGCGTCGGCGCCTTGCGGCAACGGCATCGTCTCGAGAAAGGCCGTCAGGCTCTCCTGGTGATGATGCAGGTGGCAGGCCAGGCCAACCACCCGGCCGGCGTCCCAGGCGAAGCCGAGCACCGGGCTTGTCGGCGTGCCGCCCAGCGGCAGGGCGTCATCGGGTAGTCCGAACACCTGGCGATGCCACAGCAGGGCGGGGAAGTCGTCGGGCAGGTCGAAGGGGCTGTCGTCGGCCAGGCTGACGGTCTGCCAGCCGGCTTCGGCCTGGGTGCCACGGCCCACTGGAGCGTCCAGCGCTTCGGCGATGCGCCGGGCGCCGGCGCCGAGCCCGAGCAGCGGCTTGTGGCCGTCGAGCATCTGGTCGATCAGCTTGCGTTCGGCCTTGAGCCAGGGTGCCTGGTCGCGGTCCTCGAGATCGTCGAGGATGATCAGGGCGTCGCAGTCCCCGGGGCGCGGCACCAGCTCACCGTCGTAGAGGTGGAAGACGGTGAAGCTGTGGCCCATGCTGGCAAGCCAGTCGCCGATGCGTGCGGGGCCCAGGTCAGGATGGTGCTTGAGCAGATGAAGGTGCATGGGGGCCTCGCTCAGACTGAGGGTGGGCGGCGCCATCCCTCGATGAAAATGCAACCAGAACGAAAGGTTACATGAATCCGGACGTCCGAGAACAGATTCTTACCATCATCAGCGAGATTCCTTCGGGGCGGGTGACCAGCTACGGGCGCATCGCCGCCATGACCGATGGGGCCAGCGCACGCATGGTCGCGCGGGCGCTGCGCGATCTGCCGTCGGGGCATGAGCTTCCCTGGTTCAGGGTGGTGACGGCCTCGCGCAAGCTCGCCGACCATAGCGGAGCCGACGAGCAGCGCAAGCGTCTGATCGACGAAGGTGTGGCCTTCGATGAGCGTGGACGGATCGCCCAGGAGCGCTTCTGGCCTTGAGTCGCCCAGTCCGCTTTCGGCCATCGCCGTTTTCTCGACATTCGATACGCGACCCTCGCCCCTTGAACCTTGAATAAAGGGACCGGCAGCCCGTTTATTGCCAGCACAGGAGCCATCATGGCAAAGCCAGGATTTCACCAGCGCCTGCAGGCGCTGACTCTACGTCAGCAACAGGCCTTCATGGCCGCGTTGACCGAGCGCATGCTGCCCAACTATGCGCTCTACGCCGATACCAGCGGGCACGGGGATCTGGCGGGCATGAGGGCGATCCTCGACCTGGTGTGGGAGCAGTTGACGGTCAAGGACGCCAAGATCGACTTCGATCTCCAGGCCGAAAAGCTCGGCGAGCTGGAGCCACCCCAGCAGGACGACAGCTTCGGTGCCCGTCGTGCCCTCGATGCGGTGGTCGCGTTGTCGGCGATCCTCGACACCTTGAGGGGCGATGCGCCGGACGCGGTGCTTGAGGTCAGCAAGGTCTCGAAGGCGGCGGTGCGCTCCTTTATCGAGCTGACCGAGGGGGAGGATGACGCCGAAAAGCTCGCCCAACTGGTCAAGCAGCACCCGCTGATGGAAGACGAGAACGACTTTCAGGATGCGGCGCTGGAGGCGGCCGAGGAAGAGCCGAGCAAGAAGCACGTCAAGGCGTTGAGAAAGCTTGGACGCAACGGTGGTGTCAGCAATCTGGGGCTGACCCTGGACTGAGGTCGGTTTCAGTCCGTACAAACGACAACCCCCGCCGGGCTACCCGGGCGGGGGTGGTTGGTTGCTGGCTCTGCAAGCCCTGGCTGAAGAGCCAGCCAAAGGCGTCGGTCAGAGGCGCATGGTGATGCCCTTGTCGGCCATATAGCGCTTGGCCTCGGGGATGGTGTACTCGGCGAAGTGGAAGATGCTGGCCGCCAGCACCGCATCGGCGTGGCCTTCGGTCACGCCCTCGACCAGATGGTCGAGGTTGCCGACACCGCCGGAGGCGATGACCGGCACCGCCACCGCATCGCTGATGGCGCGGGTGACGCCCAGGTCGAAGCCGGCCTTGGTGCCGTCGCGGTCCATGCTGGTCAACAGCAGTTCGCCGGCGCCGTACTCGACCATCTTCTTGGCCCATTCCACCGCGTCGAGCCCGGTGGGGCGACGGCCGCCGTGGGTGAATATCTCCCAGCGAGGGGCTTCGCCTTCCTCGCTGACGCGCTTGGCGTCGATCGCCACCACGATGCACTGGCTACCGAAGCGCTCGGCGGCTTCACGCACGAACTCAGGGTTGGTTACCGCTGCGGTATTGATCGAGACCTTGTCGGCGCCGGCGTTGAGCATGGTGCGGATATCGTCACAGGTGCGGATGCCGCCACCTACCGTCAGCGGGATGAACACTTCGCCGGCGATGCGCTCGACCATCTCCACCGTGGTGTCGCGGTCCTCGTGGCTGGCGGTGATGTCGAGAAAGGTGATCTCGTCGGCGCCCTGCTGGTTGTAGCGCTGCGCCACCTCCACCGGGTCGCCGGCGTCACGGATGCCGACGAAGTTGACACCCTTGACCACTCGGCCGGCGTCGACGTCGAGACACGGGATGATGCGTTTGGAAAGAGCCATGGAGCCTCCTCAGCCTTGGGTCAGTTCGTCGCACAGGCGCTGCCCTTCGGCGACGTCCAGGCTGCCTTCGTAGATGGCGCGTCCGGTGATGGCGCCGAGAATGCCCGGCTCGCCAGCCGCCACCAGGGCGCGCAGGTCATCGAGGTTGGTCACGCCGCCGGAGGCGATGACCGGAATGCCACCGTCCCGGGCCAGGGCTGCCGTGGCCTCGACGTTGACGCCGTTCATCATGCCGTCGCGAGCGATATCGGTGTAGACGATGCTGGAGACGCCGTCGTCGGCAAAGCGCTTGGCCAGATCCACCGCCATCACCTCGGACACCTCGGCCCAGCCGTCGGTGGCCACACGGCCATCGTGGGCGTCGAGGCCGACGATGATATGGCCGGGGAAGGCGCGACACATTTCGGTCACGAAGTCAGGCTCCTTGACCGCCTTGGTGCCGATGATCACCTGGGAGACGCCGGCCTTGAGGTAGTGCTCGATGGTCTCGGCACTGCGAATGCCGCCACCGATCTGGATCGGCAGGTCGGGGTACTGGCGGGCAATGGCGGTCACCGCCTCGCCGTTGACCGGACGCCCCTCGAAGGCGCCGTTGAGGTCGACCAGATGCAGGCGCCGTGCGCCGGCCTCGACCCAGCGAGCGGCCATGGCGACGGGGTCGTCGCCATAGGTGGTGGCCTCGTCCATGCGGCCTTGCTTGAGACGAACGCACTGTCCGTCCTTGAGATCGATGGCGGGAATTACCAGCATGTTGTGTCCTCGGGGTGCCTTTTCAGGGGCGTGCCAGTGTGATCGATGCAGGCAGGGCGTGGGCCGTGCCGGTGCAGATGTCGGGCGGCGGCCAGGGCAAGCGAGCGCCTGCCCGTCCGGCGCTCAGGTCTGGGTCAGGGGTTCCACTGGACAAAGTTCTCGAGCAGCCTGAGGCCGGCACGAGCGCTCTTTTCCGGGTGGAACTGCACCGCAAAGGTGGCGTCACGACCCACCGCCACATGGGCGCTGACGCTGCCGTAGTCGGTGGTGCCGAAGACCTCGGCGTCATGCTCGGCGGCCACATAGTAGCTATGCACAAAGTAGAAGTGCGAGCCGGGCTCGATACCCTCCCACAGCGGGTGGGCGTTGGGCTGCGCCACCAGATTCCAGCCCATGTGCGGGACCTTCAGGCGAGCGCCGTCACTGTCCTTCATGTCCAGCGGAAACCGCTTCACCTGACCGGCGAGGTGGCCCAGGCAGTCGATGCCGCCGTTCTCGTCGCTGTGGTCCATCAGCATCTGCTGACCCACACAGATGCCCAGCAGCGGCTTGGACTGGCTGGCCAGAAGCTCGCGAACCAGGCCGCTGAGCTCGGTACGCTCCAGTTCGCCCATGCAGTCGCGGATGGCGCCCTGTCCCGGTAGCACGACACGGGTCGCGCCCTGGATCGAACGAGCGTCGCGGGTCACCAGCACGTTCTCGTGGGTGACGTGTTCCAGTGCCTTGGCGACGGAATGGAGGTTGCCCATTCCGTAGTCGATGACGGCAATGGTCATGAAGCGCTCCTTGGTGGTTGGCCCGGAGGGGCGCCGCTGCCGGCGACCGCCTCGCTTGGTGTCTTGTCGTCTTGTTGCTGTTGGACCGCAGCCGGCGGCGTTAGAGGCTACCCTTGGTGGAGGGCAGCTTGCCGGCCATGCGGGGGTCCTCGGCGGCGGCCATGCGCAGGGCGCGGCCGAAGGCCTTGAAGATGGTTTCCGCCTGATGGTGGGCATTGAAGCCCTTCAGGTTGTCGATATGCAGCGTGACCTGGGCGTGATTGACGAAGCCCTGAAAGAACTCCCAGAAAAGCTGGGTGTCGAAACGCCCGATGGTGGCGCGGGTGAACTCGACGTTCATGGACAGGCCGGCACGGCCGGAGAAGTCGATGACCACCCGGGACAGTGCCTCGTCCAGCGGCACATAGGCGTGGCCGTAGCGATAGATGCCGCGCTTGTCGCCGATGGCCTGGTTGAACGCCTGTCCCAGGGTGATGCCGAGGTCCTCGACGGTGTGGTGGTCGTCGATGTGCAAATCGCCGTTGACGCTGATGTCCAGGTCGACCATGCCGTGGCGGGCCACCTGGTCGAGCATATGGTCGAGGAAGGGAACCCCGCTTTCACCCTTGAGGTTGCCCTCGCCGTCGAGGTTGAGGGTGACGCTGATCTGGGTTTCCTTGGTGTCACGGCTGACCGTGGCAATACGCTCGGACATGTCGTCTCCTGCGCTCACGCGCATGTCGGAATTGGGGGCCTTGTTTCTAAGGTGGGCCGGTCGCGGTGCGAGGCGCACAAGACAGCCATTATAGTGAATCGGCACCCCCATCCGCTACAATGCAGCCATTCCAGTGGCGGCCGTCGCCGCCCTCCGGCCAAGGGAGACAGCGTATGCCGGTGACCCTCTTTCGCGTCGACCAGGATGTCTGGGACGCCGATGAACAGGTGCGGATCGATTTGACCCGCATTTATGCCGATGCGCCGGAGGAGCGCATCAAGCTCCCGCCGGGAGCCTACGTGACCCGCCAGCTTGAACATGGCTTCTTCTGGGCGGCGCGCTTCAACGATCGCCTGCTCGGCGCTGTCGCCGTCAGTCCTGGTGACGGGCGCTGGCGCATGTTCGACCTCTGTGTTCGCAAGACCACTCGCCGGCGCGGCGTGGGCTCGCGCCTGCTGGCGCTGATCAGCGCTGCCGCCAACCGTGACGGCGTGGCGCTGAGCGTGGCCGGTTCGCAGCTGACCCTGGCCGACCAGATGCTGCTAAAGCGTCTGGGCTATCAGCTGACGCGAAGCGGCGATGATTTCCAACTCGATCTGCCCACCGGAGAAAGCGGCAAATGAAACGACTCGTAAGAACCCTGCTGGCGGTCGTCGGCGTCCTCGCCCTGGTCACGGTGGGCGCGGTGGTCTACGTCACCACCTTCTTCAACCCCGAGGACATGAAGCCGAGGCTGGTGTCCGTGGTGAAGGAGCACACCGGGCTCGAACTGTCGCTGGAAGGCCCATTGGAGTGGTCCTTTTATCCGCGCATTGGTGTCAGCGTGGCCGAGGCCGAAGCGCGCCTGCCGGATCAGGCGGATGACGCCCAGGCCTTTGCTGCCTTCTCCGAGGCCTCGGTCAGCCTGGCGTTCACACCGCTGTTGCGCGGCGAAATCGCCATCGACGGCCTGACCCTGGATGGGCTGTCGCTGAATCTCGAGCGCGACAGTGATGGCACCGGCAATTGGGAGGCGCTGCTCGAACGCCTCGAAAACAGGGCCGATGACGCCGAAAAGGCGCTGGCGCCGGCTAGCGCAGGCCCCAACCCGGATGATGAAGGCGGTCTGTCGGTGGCCCTGAACATCGCCAGCGTCGAGGTGACCAAGGGCCATCTGAGCCTGGTCGATCATCAGGCCGGCCGCGAGTGGCAGGCCGAGAAGCTCACCATCAACGGCAGCAACGTCAATCCGGATACCGCCTTTCCGCTCAGCTCCACCTTCCAGCTGAAGGTGTTCGACCAGCTCGATGGCGGCGGTGAGGGCGAAACAACGGAAGAGCGCACCCCTGGCCTGCAAAGCGATGTCACCCTGGAGAGCGACGTCAATCTGGGTCTCGCCGACAGCCGCCACGTGCTCAGCGACGTGACGCTGGAGACCAGTACTCTGCTGGCCGGTGCCTCGGAACCCCAGGAGGCGACCCTGACCAGCGACGAGGTGGTGCTGAACCTTGGCGAGCAGCGTCTGCACATGGCACCGAGTCAACTGGACGCCAGCCTGCTGGCACCCCAGTTAGGCGAGAAGCGTGTGGCCATGACGCTTTCGTTCCAGCTGGAGTCGGACTTCGGCGCCGGTACCGCTCAGCTGCGCGATATCGCCTTGAGCGGCCCCGATGGTCTGTCGATCAAGGGGAATCTCAACCTGAAGGAGCTGAATTCGGCGCCACGCTATGACGGGCAGGTGCGTCTGGCACCGTTGTCGCTGCGTGCCTGGCTCGCGCGCATGGACGCCATGCCCAGCATGTCCAGCGACGAGGCGCTGTCGGAAGTGGCACTGACCAGTCCGGTGGAAGGCACCCTCGAGCAGCTCTCGCTCAATGGCCTGACGCTGGTGCTCGATGACAACACCTTCTCCGGTTCCCTCGGTGCACGCTTCGATGGCACCCGGGTCGATCTCGATCTGGAAGGCGACCGCCTCGACGCCGACAGCTATCTGCCGCCGCCCGAGCAGGACACCGCCGCCAACGGCATTCCCGGCATCGCGTCGGCGCTGGCCCAGGACCAGGACGGCGCACCGGCGATCCTGCCGAAAAGCTTTCTGGCCGGGCTGGACGAGAGCGTATCGCTGGCGCTGGGTCAGCTGATCCTGGGCGGCCAGCGCTACCAGGATGTGTCCTTGAACATGCAGGGCGAGGGTGGCAGGCATCGTCTGACCGGCTTCGAAGCGGGCTTCCATGAAGGTCGGCTAAAGGCCACCGGGGTGCTCGACGCCAGCGGTGATGACCTCGCCTGGCAGCTGGCGCCGGAGGTCGAGGGCGTGCGTCTGGAGTCGTTGCTGACATCGCTTGGGCAGGAGCCCGCCCCGCTCAGCGGCTCGCTGCATGCCAGTGGTGAACTGACCACCCGCGGCAACGCTCGCCATGAGTTGACCCGTCACCTCAACGGCACCCTGGACACGCGGATCAACGAGGGCAGCATCCCCCGTGCCAATATTTCGCGTCAGCTGTGTACAGCGGTGGCGCGCCTCGAAGGCGAGCAGACCACCCGCGAGTGGAGCGAGAACACCCGCTTCGAGAATATCAGCGCGCGCTTCACCATCCGTGACGGCGTCGCCCAGAACGACGACCTGCTGATCACCCTGCCGGGTATCGAGGTCAGTGGTGGTGGCCAGCTCGATCTGGGCAGCCAGCGTTTCGATGCCGAAGGGGCGGCGCGCTTTGTCGACACCGCCGATGCCGCCTGCAGCGTCAATCGGCGTCTCGAAAAGGTGCCCTTCCCGGTGCGCTGCGAAGGCAGCCTGGAGGGTGACAGCAGCCAGTGGTGCGGCTTTGACGCCGACGCCTTCAAGGCCAATCTGGGCGAGCTGGTCGCCGAAGAGGCCCGCTCCCGCGTCAACGAGGAAGTCGAGGAGCGGCTGGGCAAGGAGCTCGAGCGTCTCGACGAACGCATCGGAGAAGAGGCTGGCAAGGAACTTCGTGACGCCGTCCGTGGTCTATTTAATTGAGCATCAAGCAAGCCAGTCACTGCGCCGACCTCCGTGTCGGCGCTTTTTTTCGTGTCTGACTTTTGAGCGATGATAACTAATTGGTTTTATGAAATATTTATCAGAAGTCTCTGGCCCTGACAGTCGGGTGAAAGGCGATAAGGATAGCGGTCGAGTGTCGCCGCTGCTCAGTACAGAGGTGTTTTCCCGGCGCCTGCTCGACTGGTTCGATGTGCACGGTCGCCACGATCTTCCCTGGCAGCATGATCGTACTGCCTATCGGGTGTGGGTCTCGGAAATCATGCTGCAGCAGACCCAGGTTGCTACCGTCATTCCCTATTTTGAGCGGTTCATGCAGCGCTTTCCTGATGTGAAGGCCCTCGCCGATGCCAGCCAGGATGAGGTCCTTCATCTGTGGACCGGGTTGGGCTACTACGCCAGAGGCCGGAATCTGCACAAGGCGGCCCGAGTCGTGGTGGAACAGCATGCAGGCGAGTTTCCCACCGACAGCCTCGATGCCATGGCCGCGCTGCCAGGTATTGGCCGCTCGACCGCCGGGGCGATCATTGCCCAGAGCACCGGCAGGCGAGCCGTCATTCTGGATGGCAACGTCAAGCGCGTACTGACGCGCCTGCACGCGCTGGAAGGCTGGCCCGGTCGGCCAGCGGTGGAACGCGAGCTCTGGCACCTGGCCGAGCACTACACGCCGGAACAGCGAGTGGTGGATTTCACCCAGGGCATGATGGACCTTGGGGCGACACTGTGCCGCCGTGGCCAGCCGGACTGCGAGCGCTGCCCGTTCGCCGATGTCTGTGTGGCCCGCGCCCGAGGGGAACAAAAGCGCTTCCCGGAGTCCAAGCCGAAGAAAGCGATCCCCTTGCGTCATACCCGCATGCTGGTGCTGAGCGACGAGGCCGGGCGCATCCTGCTGGAGCAGCGGCCTTCCCAGGGGCTGTGGGGCGGGCTGTGGGGGCTTCCCCAGTTCGACAGCGACGCCGAGATCGATGCCTGGCTCGATACCCACGCGCCAGGAGCCGAGCGAGACGAGCCTTGGTCGAGCTTCGTCCATGTGTTCAGTCACTTTCGCCTGGAAATCACGCCGGTGCCGGCACGTGGCGGGCGAGTCGATGGCGTCGCCGAGGGACGGCTGTGGTACGACCCCCAGGCGCCGGAGTCGGTGGGACTTGCCGCACCGGTAAAGAAGCTGCTCGCCTCACTTGCTCCCTTTGCCTTGAGCCAGCCACCGTCGCGTTGACGTCGGTGCTGCCCCCCCCGAGCTGACCTTGGCGCACAGGGAGCCCGGGACGAGCGCCACGGCTCTGCAGCAACAGAACGCTTAAGTCTGGGCGGGGCACACTGCTATCCTCGTGCCAGCAGGCCACACCGTAGCCAGCAGGCCGTACCATAGAAAGGAGACCGCCATGAGTCAGACCGTGTTTTGCCGCAAGTACCAGAAGGAGCTCGACGCCTTGCCCTTCCCCCCGCTGCCGGGCAAGAAGGGGCAGGAAATCCAGGCGAGCGTGTCACGCCAGGCCTGGGAAGAATGGCAGGCGCTGCAGACCCGTCTGATCAACGAGAAGCATCTGAACATGATGGACCCGGCTAACCGCGAGTACCTGATGGAGCAGATGGAGCGCTTCTTCGACAATGAAGAGACCGACCGCGCCGAGGGCTATGTTCCGCGTGACGCCTAGCCTTGCGACGCCTTGAAAAGCGCTCGCCATCATTTTGAAAGAAAAGGGGTTGACGGAAAACGGAGGAATTGGTTTAATACGTCGCGTTGGCAAGGGGCCAGATAGCTCAGTTGGTAGAGCAGGGGATTGAAAATCCCCGTGTCGGCGGTTCGATTCCGTCTCTGGCCACCAACTCTGCTGGGGTATCGCCAAGTGGTAAGGCACCGGTTTTTGGTATCGGCATGCGCAGGTTCGAATCCTGCTACCCCAGCCACGCCAACCCCGTTTCGGGTGAGACGCCCAAGGCGTAACACCAGAGCAGCAAGCGACCTTCCGGTCGGCCCGAGCCGGCATAGCTCAGTTGGTAGAGCAACTGACTTGTAATCAGTAGGTCCCGGGTTCGACTCCTGGTGCCGGCACCATCTAAAAGATGGTTATGGATCAACGACTTGCTGCAACATCAAAACCGCCCATCGAGGCGGTTTTTTTGTGCGTGCGTAGATTTTTTTCTGCTAGTGGTTTACTTTCCTGAATTCAAGCAACAAGCGCAGCACCTGCGGTATTCAGGGCTCACAGCTACCTGGCAGGGTGCAAAGAATAACCGCGAGCACTTTGTCCCGATATCCAATGCTCTTTACCCGCACCTAGAGAACCTGATGAACTCTGCCAGGATGGTGGGGATCAAGCGTGGTGAGCAGATTTTCAACGTCAACCGATTCAGAATGCGGCACCGAATGGAGATGATGGACTCCTGGCAGGTTGAGAGCTGCTATCAGAAGCTTTCCCAGATTTGCGGCTATCAGATGAGCCCGCACCGATTCCGTCATACGTTGGGCACTGAGCTGATGAAGGAGCCAGACCGCAACGTGCACATCGTCAAGGCGCTGCTCGGCCACAGTAACATCAGCACGACGCTTGAGTACGTCGAGGTCGACATCGGCAGCCTGCGCAGGGCCATCGAGGGGCGTGTTTAAAGGTCGCGCGCTTTTACTTGTCATCTGCCGCTGGCCCAAGGGCAGAAGCCGATAATGGTTGGCCACCACTCCGGTAGACGTCAAGAAACCTCTCGCGTCTGAGTTCATTCAGGCCGCCTGCTTTTCCGGCTCAGCCGTGCTGATTTGAAGCTCCCGCTCCGGGTTGAGCGAGACGGTGCCGGTGGGCGTCCAGTTGTGGGGCTTGCCACTCCAGCGGGCGGGGTTGGCTTCACGCGCCGCCTGATTGATGACGTGGCGCTTGGCGAGTACGTCATGGTCATCTCCGGCATGACGCTGTGCCGGGATCATTCTAGCAGTAGAAATTGTTTGACATGTTTTTAGAGCGTGGCGAAGAGTGGGATATTCGCTTATGCTCAATGAATGCCAACTTTGTCAGGGGGCAGGGATGGGGCTGAAGCAATACCTGAGCATAACCGAGATGCCTGTGCTATTTGGAGCGCTTCTAACATTCTCCATCTGGGTAGGTGGGCAAATCGTCGAACGGGTGACGTCGACACCATTCATCGAGTATTCCTTTTCCTGGCAAGAAAATGATGATTACGGTAACTGGAAACAACAGTATGTGACGCAAATCCATGATTGCATGAGAGATCCGATCGACGAGCCGCCGCCACATATTCTCAATATTGTTCTGCGAAATTTATCTGCCGATCAGCTTCTGGACGATATTACCATTGCATTCAGGACGCCAGTTGGTTCCGGCAGTAGAGTGCTCGGTACTCAGTTGATCTCCCGAGCCCCTGCATTGAAGAAGGATGGTGCCGAGGTGTGTGAGAGCCACTATGCTGCGGTTAGCTCCGTTACTTTTCATCCTCGCTGGGAGTATGTTTTTTCCGTGGCTTTTACCGAGAAGGAGTTGCCCATAGTCTTTCTCGATAGTTCGAGTTCGGCGGTGGTGCTGGAAGAAAGTAGCATCAAGACTCGGATAGTCAGAAATGAGGTGACGCTTTTGTTTGTCGGGCTTGTGGCCAGCCTCTTGCTAGCGTTCCTTTTTATATGGGTGCACTGGCCTTCGACTAAGAAGGCAGAAAGAGGTGGTGGGGGTGAATAATGAAGTGGTGCATATTGTTGTCGACTATGCTCTTGTGCTTGAGCGTCATGGCCGAACAGACGGTATTGGTTCAGGATGATCATCTTCAGGGAGTTGTATCTGTTGTTTATTCTGGCTCAGAAGAAAATCCCAAGGGTGAGACGGACCATCGAGGGATGCTCCAACTGGAAAAGATTTGTGAGCCTCAGGTGGTTTTCATCGCTCGCCCTTCCAGCCCCTTCTATGAAACCGGGAAAGCCCGTTGTCTCCAAGAGATGGAAGTATTGACCATCAGGGTGACGGCAAAGCCCTTCTACAGCAATCTACTGATTAATCGTGATAACTTTTTAGAAAGTGGCGACTATGCAGCGGCCGCTTTGGCTTCAAATGAAATAGCGGCGCGAACGACTGATGCAGAAAGTTCCCATGAAGAGCGCATCAAGGCCATTGAAAGTTTTGCAAGATACTTGGAGCTTACAGAAGCGGCCTCAGCAGTGTCTTTCGACGAGCGGCAAGGCGCGCGGGTTGCCAGCGACGATTTTGTCGAGGCGTTGCGCCATTATCAAGAGCGAGAGGGGTTGCCGGCGTCTGGACAGTTGGACTATCAGACGCTCAGGCAAGCAGCTGAGTTGGATACGGGCACGATACTGTTCGAAGTGCTGGAATGAATGATGGGCTAATGGGAAAGAACGGTCCGCATTCCCTAATATACTTGGCTGTTCAGAAGAATGGACATCCACTCTCTGGGCCGGTGAGCAGGTATTCAACGTGAACCGATTCAGTATCCGGCACCGAACGGAGATGATGGACTCTTGGCGGGTTGAGAGCTTCTATCAGAAGCTTTCGCAGATTTGCGCCTATCCAAATGAGTCTGCACCGATTCCGCCATACGCTGGGCACTGAGCTGATGAAGGAGCCGGACCGCAACCTGCACATCGTCAAGGCGCTGCTTGGCCACAGCAACATCAGCACGACGCTTGAGTACGTCGAGGTCGACATCGGCAGCCTGCGCAGCACCATCGAGGGGCGTGTTTAGGCTCAGTGGCGCACGAGCGCAAATCTGATCATGACCCACCTGCGGTGCCAGGGACTGGCTTTGATGATGCCGTGTGATGTTGATGATGGAGCCTGCCCTCAGACCGCCTCTGTAAGCATTCCACGAAGATTTTTCCACGCAGTAACGTGTTGATTTTTTGAGATGTTTTGGTGCTGTGACTTGTAATCAGTAGGTCCCGGGTTCGACTCCTGGTGCCGGCACCATCTAAAAGATGGTTATGGATCAACGACTTGCTGCAACATCAAAACCGCCCATCGAGGCGGTTTTTTTGTGCGTGGGTGAATCATGGTGTCGTGCCCGGCAGCGCGGGTGCACTTCAGGCGTTCGGCACCTGTGCAGGCACTCTTCGTACAAGCCCTAGCGCTTGAGTTCGTCTCTCAGCGTCCTGACCTGCGCGATGTCCAGCCCCGACAGCTCCGACACCATCTGGTCATCTAGCTGAGTCCGCTCGATCATGTTGCGGGCGACCTCCAGACGAGCCTTCTGTTCGCCCTCCTGTTCGCCCTCCTTCAGTCCTTCCTGACGTCCTTCCTCACGTCCTTCCTCACGTCCTTCCCGACGTCCTTGCTTGCGGCCTTCCTGGCGGCCTTCTTCAAGACCCTGTTGCTTCCACTGCTCGGGCCATCGTTTTGCACGCTCGGCCAGCATATTGTGTACCTCATTGAGTTCGTTGAGATTCTGCCACTCGGTTCCTTCGCTCTCGGGTATCCAGTTGGGCAGCAGCACGCGCTTGATCCAGATGGCGAAGTGACGGCGCAGACGAGTCTGGTCCGGCGCTTCGAGCCATCTTGCCAGCAACCCGATCAGTTCGACCGCCTCCCTGGTGCCACGGTGGTGTTCCAGTCGAAATATGGCGGCTACCACGTTGCGTGCCTCAGGCGACCAATGCTCCGAGTCCACGATGGCGCCTTCGTCCAGCAGAAGATAGGGCATTCGTGGGCGGTATCGCTCCAGCTCCCTGGGCACGCTCTGAACGAGGTCCGATACGTCGACGGCGGCGTTCCAGCGCTTCTCTCCATTGTAGAGCACGACGGGCAGCACCGGGGGCAACCTGGCGTGGGGCGAGAGCTTCTGCTGCTTGATCAGGTCCTGATACAGGAGGCCCACGTAGGTCATGATGCGCAGCGCCATGAAGGGATCGATGGTGCTCTGGAATTCGATCAACAGATAGACGTAGATCCAGTCATCGCCGAAGCGTGCGCGCCAGATGACGTCGGACTCCCGATCGCGCAGGTCGTCGCTGACAAAGCTGCTGCTGACCTTCTCCAGTGAGTCGAGGTCGAGATGCGCTATCCAGTCCTCCTTGATGAAGCCTGTCAGGAGGTCTCGAATGACTCTAGGTTCGCTGAACAGCAGTTTGTAGCTGTGGTCGTGCTGGTGGTTCATGGGATATCAGCCGCCGACTGGCGAGAGCCAGTAATGGAAGGAGATGGCAATCATCCTGGCGGCTAATGGCTGGCATGAACGGCTACGGAGTCGATTGGGTGGAAACCTGACCAAATGTCAGAAGTTTGAGCAAAGTCTTGTTCAGACCTTGTTCAGAGAGAGGCGCAGTGACAAGCCCTCAACCCCCCAGAATGGCCTTGGTTTCCAGATATTCCTCCAGGCCCTCTTCGCCCCATTCGCGACCGTTGCCGGATTGGCCGTAGCCGCCGAAGGGGGCATCGAAGGAAAATTCCGCCCCTTGCAGGTAGCACTGGCCGGCCTTGAGCCGGCGGGCGATGGGCAGGGCGGCTTCGGCGCTGGCGGCGTAGACGGCGGAAGACAGCCCATAGGGCGTGTCGTTGGCGATCTCGATGGCCTGTTCCAGGTCGTCGTAGGGGATCAGGCACAGCACCGGGCCGAAGATTTCTGAGCGTGCGATCGCCATGTCGTTGCTGACGTCGCTGAAGAGGGTGGGGCGAACGTAGTAGCCCTGCTCCAGCCCCTCAGGGGACTCGGTACCGCCCAGCATCAAGCGTGCACCCTCGGCGACACCCTGCTCAATGTATTGGCGTACGCTGTCGCGCTGGCGCCGGGACACCAGCGGCCCCATGGTGGTGGCGGTGTCCGCCGGGTCGCCCACCACCTGCTCCCCGGCGACCGTCAGCGCGATGCGTTCGGCGTCGACCAGACGTGAGCGTGGTATCAGCATGCGGGTGAAGGCGTCGCAGGTCTGACCGCTGTTGGCCATCACATTTTCCACCCCGAAGCGCACCGCCCGGGTCAGGTCCGCGTCCGCGGTGATGATCAGCGGCGACTTGCCCCCCAGCTCCTGACACACTCGCTTGACCCCGGCGGCGGCGTTGATCGCCACCTCGATACCGGCGCGGGTGGAACCGGTGAAAGACACCATGTCGACCCCAGGGTGGCTCGCCAGCAGAGGGCCGATCTCGTTGCCGGAGCCCGTCACCAGGTTGAAGACCCCGGCGGGGAGGCCGACGCTCTGAAAGATCTCGGCCATGATGAAGTCCTGCAGCGGTGTCTGTTCGGCCGGCTTGGTGACCACGGTACAGCCCGCCGCCAGGGCCGGGGCCAGCTTGCCGACCAGCTGGTGCAGTGGATAGTTCCAGGGGTTGATCAGCGCACACACGCCGACCGGCTCGCGGACGATGGCGACGCCGTTGCGGCGTTCGATCTCTTCGGTGCGCGAGGCGCGCTCGGCATAGTAGCGCATGCCTTCGATGGGGCCATCCACGTGCATGGCAGGGGTGATCTGGACCGGGCAGCCCAGGGTGATGACGTGCGCCTCGACCAGGTCTGCGTGGCGCCTTTGCATCTCGTCGGCGACGGCGAGAAGTATCTCGCGCCGTTGCCCGGCGGGGGTCGCCGACCAGTCGGGCAGGGCGCGCCGCGCCGCCTCGACGGCGGCGTTGATGTCCGCTCGGTGCGCTCTTGGCACCGAGGCGCACAGGTTCTCGGTGGCAGGGTCGAGGATGCCAAAGCGCTCGCTGTCGCTGGGCGTGTGCCAGCGGCCATTGATAAAGAAGTGTTCTCTGTAGTGCATGGCGAGGTCCTCGTTGGCTCGGATGATGATCAAGACCGGTGTCTGCCGTCGCGGTCAGCCTGGCAGCCCTTTATCCGGACCTGCCGCGCACGACCACTTCATGGCCGACCTCTTCCGGCTCGGTGTCGGTCAGTTCGGCGGGGAAGCCGTCGCCGAGCACCTCGACACCGCAGGCGTCCTCGAGGCGCCGGATGATGTTGGATGACCATTCACGGGAGCCATAGCGCTCTTGGCCATCCTGAAAGATGTCGAGCAGCAGCGGCGATATCTCGAGGGGCACCTCGAGGCTTCTGGCCAGGGCGTCGAACAGGCCCACGTCCTTGAGCACCAGATCCATGGTGAAGCTGATATCGCGGCTACCGTTGAGAATGACCTGGGATTCGGTCTCGTGGACAAAGGAATTGCCCGAGGAGATACGGATGGCCTCGAAGGTGGTGTTCATGTCCAGGCCGGCCTTGCGAGCCACGGTCAAGGCCTCGGCCACCGAACACAGGTTGGCGGTGGCGAGGTAGTTGGTCAGCACCTTGAGCATCGAGGCCGTGCCCAGAGGTCCGGTGTGCAGGACCCGACGCCCCAGGGTGGTCAGTACCGGCAACACCCGTTCAAAGGTGTTGCGATCACCGCCGGCGAAGATCGAAATGTTGCCGGTGGCGGCGCGGTGGCAGCCGCCGGAGACCGGTGTCTCCATGGCGAGGGCGCCGGTGGCGGCGACCCTGGCGGCGATGCGTACCAGTTCCTGGGCATCGGTGGTGCTCATCTCCAGCCACACCTTGCCGGCAGAGAGCCCGGCGATGACCCCATCCTCGGCTTCCATTACCGCGCTGCAGGCGCGAGGAGATGGCAGGCAAGTGATGATCATATCGCTGGCCTCGGCCACTGCTCTGGGGCTGCTGGCGGCGGCAGCGCCCTGGTCGATGAAGCGTCGAGTGATCTCGGGGTCGAGGTCGCGGATCGTGACGTGATAGCCGTTGCGCAGCAGGCTGCCGGCGAGCTTGCCGCCGACGTTGCCAAGTCCGATAAAGCCGATGTTCATGGGATGTCATCTCATGCCGGTGAGCCGATCACCTTGCAGTGACATCCTTGCGCGGGGGCGGATGAAGCGCTGCAGGTAGGTTTCACGCTAGGCACGGCGTGGGCAGGCGACAATTCATCTTTTCTTGGTGATTGGTCACTTTCCTTGTGGGAACGGGATCAGCCCTGCTGACTCTGCAGCCAGGTGCTGAAGGCCACCACTCGCGGATCGTCGGCCAGATGGGCGGGGTAGGCGATGCCCCATTCACCGCTGGCGGGCTGTACCTTGCCCATCGGGTTGATCAGCCGGCCCGTGGCCAGGTCATCTTCGGCGAAGGGGCCGTTGACCAGGGCGATGCCTTCACCACGGGTGGCCATCTCGAGCGCCGCCGCCAGGGTGTCGACCTGAAGGGCTCGTGGTGGCGCGGGCCGTGTGGCAGCAGGCGACAGGGTGTCGAACCAGCCCTGCCAGCTCCAGCTCTCGGTGTAGACGCTGATCAGCGGGAAGGCCTGCAGTGCCTCGGGGGACAGCGGCAACGAATACCCCGCCACCAGTGACGGGCTGCACACAGGGGTCAGCGTCGAGGGAAACAGCGGTATCCAGTCAAGTCGAGAGGACAGGGGGCCATCACGGAAGAGGATGGCGATATCGGCGTGGGCGCTGTCGAAGGCCCAGTCCAGGCTGTAGGTCTTGATCCTCAGTTCGGTCTCGGGATGGCACTGGTGAAATTGTGCCAGTCGTGGGGCCAGCCAGCGGATCGAGGTGGTGACGTAGACCTGCACGCGCAGAGGTTCAAGACAGGGCTCGCGACGCAGGGCTTCGGCGCCCAGAATCAGCGCTTCCAAGGCGTCGCGGACGATAGGGTAGAAACGCCGTCCGGACTCGGTGAGCTCGATATGCCGACCCCGGCGGGCGAACAGTTTCGTCCCCAGGCTCTGCTCCAGACGCTGTATCTGGTTGGCGATGGCGGGATGGGAGAGGTGCAGCTCCTCGGCGGCGGCGCGCAGGCTCGACAGTCGTGCCGTGGCCTCGAAACCCTTCAGCGCGCTCAAGGGCGGCAGACGATCCAGCGGCAGCGGTGCCGAGGATGTCAGACGACGCAGGACGTCAGACAACGCGAGACGAAAGCTGGCGCGCGGCCTGCACCAGGTTCTTGGAGTAGCGGCGGGCTTCCTGGGGGCTCAGGGTGTCGCTGCTGATGGCGGCGCTGATCGCTGCGATGGGCTCGTTGCGCAGGTTGAGCACCGGTGCGGCGATGCAGCTGACGCCCTGCTCCGGCGCGCCGTTGGAGGTGGCGTAACCGAGCCTATGGGCCCGCCCCAGCTCGGCCATGACGCCCTTCACCCCCTTGTCCGCGGGAGCAAGGCCAAGCTCGTCGGCGAGATAGCCCTGCCAGGAGTCCTCGTCGCGCATCGCCAGGATGATCTTGCCACTGGCGGCTTCGTGCAGCGCCATGGTCTTGCCGACGTAAAGGTTGAAGCTTGCGCCGCTGGCGCCGTCGATCTTGGACACCACCACCACCTTGTTGCCGATAGGCACACACAGAAAGATCGTCTTGTGGATCTCGTTTTTCAGGATTTCCGCGATCGAATAGAAGTAGGGAATCAGGCTCTGCTTGTTATAGATAGTGGAAGATATCTGGAAGATGCGCGAGCCGATGCAGTAGGACTTCCTGCGGCTCGGATCCTGGGCCACCAGCTGGTGATGGAGCAGAGCATTGATGACGCGGTGACCGGTGGCCGGCGAGATGCCGGTGGCGTCACAGATTTCCGAAAGCGTCATGGGGTAGCTGGTGGCCGCCAGCAGGTCCAGGATCATGACGCTATGATCGACCGCCGGAGCCTTGGTCTTTTCCGAGGTCCTTTCCGAATTCATGATCAGCCGCGGTCTCCAAAACGCGAATACGAGGACGAATGCAGGTGACTCGTCCGGTCTGCTCAGGGGCGATGCAGCTCCTGGGCGTCGTTCAGATCGGGTGGTCCTGAAGGATCAGGTCGGCCCCCTTTTCCGCCACCATCATCACCGATGCATTGAGGTTTCCCGAGGTGATGTTGGGAAAGATCGAGGCGTCGATGACCCTGAGCCCGGACACCCCATGCACCCTGAGACTGCCATCGACCACCGCCTCGCGAGGGTCGGGCCCCATGGTGCAGGTGCCGCACAGATGATAGATGGAGCCTGCGTTGGCGCGAAAGTACTCTAGCATGCTTTGGTCATCATGGACGGCGTCCGCCGGCGCGACCTCGGCGTCGATGACGGCACCCAGGGCAGCCGTTTCGGCCAGCGCGCGAATCAGCCGGCTGCCCTGAATGGCCTCGTCCTGATCACGTCGGGTTTCCAGATAGTTTGGCCGGATCACCGCCGGCTCATTGGCATCGGCGCTCGCCAGTTCGATGGTGCCACGACTGGTGGGGCGACAGGAATTGAAGGCCAGCAGAAAGCCGGAGTAGGCATCCGCGGTCAGTTTCGTGTCCGGCGGTGCCGGGATGCGATAGGACAGCGGGTTGAAGTAGAGCTGGATATTGGGCGCGGGTTCGTCGGCCTGGCCACGAAAGAAGCCGCCGGCCTGGTTGACGCTCATCGCCAGCGGGCCGCTGCGATTGATCAGGTACCTCATCGTTGTTCTGGCCAGGCTGGGCAGAGAGTTGAAGTCGTCGTTCAGGGTCCGGCAGTTGGCGCGATAGAAGTAGCTGACGGCCAGATGGTCCTGCAGGTTTCGGCCCACGCCGGGCAAATGCCGGAGCGGCGCGATCCCTTGGTGTTGCAACTTCTCGCTGTCTCCGAGTCCCGAGAGCATCAGCAGCTTGGGTGAGTCCACCGCCCCGGCACAAATGATCACTTCACGGCGTGCACGCAGGGTCTTCAACTGGCCCTGCTCCCGGTATCGGATGCCGGTGGCGCGACGCTGATCGTCGAACAGTATTTGATGCACCTGGCAGACGTGCTTGAGGGTGAGGTTGGAGCGCTCGAGCGCGGGTTTCAGGTAGGCGGTGTTGCTGGAATCGCGCCGGCCTCGGCGGATGTTCGTCTCATAGAGGCCAGCGCCTTCGATGGTGGCGCCGTTGAAGTCGTCATTGAGCGGGTAGCCGAGTTCACCGGCGGCCCTGAGGTAGGACTGGCAGATCGGATGGGCGAGCCCCTTTAGCGGTGTGATGCCGATCAGTCCCCGGCTCGAGTGAAACTCGGTATCGCCAGCAGGGTGCTGCTCGAGTCTCTTGAAATAGGGCAGCAGCGCCTGGTAGCCCCAGCCCGGGTTGCCCGCACGCTCCCAGTCATCGAAGTCCGACGGCTGTCCTCGCACATAGATCATGGCGTTGATCGAGCCGGAGCCGCCCTGGACCTTGCCCCGAGGGGTGTAGATCCGCCGGTTGGCCAACGCCGGCTCCTCGGCACTGTAATACATGTAGTTGTAGCCGGGGTGATAGTAGGTCTTGGCAAAGCCCACCGGCACCCTGAGCCAGGGGGAGTTGTCGCGGCCGCCGGCTTCGATGATCAGAACCTTGTGGCGTCCGTTGGTACTCAGCCGGTGGGCCAGCACACAGCCCGCAGACCCCGCGCCGACGATGATGAAGTCGTAGTCCATCGGCTCAGTCCTCCGGCCGGGTCTTCCAGCGAGTGCAGGACTGCTGGACGACGTCGTAGGGAGTGGCGTCCATGCTCAGGTGCAGGCGCCTGCCGGTATAGGGCGAGTGGGCCCTGACCACCGCCATGTCCAGTTCCACCCCGAGCCCCGGTCGATCGGAGGGAATGATAAAGCCGTCACTCCACTCGATCTTGGCTTCGAGCACCTCGGCGTGGAAGCCGTCCCAGGTGCCGATGCTCTCCTGGATCAGGAAGTTGGGTGTGGTGGCGGCGAGCTGAATGCTGGCCGCCGCACCCACCGGGCCGTTGTACAGGTGGGGCGCTATCTGGGCGTAGTGGACCTCGGCCAGGGCGGCGATCTTCTTGCCTTCGAGGATGCCGCCGACCCGGCCAAGGTTCATCTGCAGGATCGAGGCGGCCTGGTGGCGCAGCAGGTCATGGAACTCGTACTTGGTGGTCAGCCGCTCACCGGTGGCCACCGGGATGGAGGTATGGTCGGCGACCCTGGCCATGGCCTCGCTCTGGCCGGGGGGCACCGGCTCCTCGAACCACAGCGGGTCAAAGGGTTCGAGGCGCTTGGCCAGGCGGATCGCCGAGGCCGGCGTCATCTGGCCGTGGGTACCGAACAGCAGGTCGCAGCCGTTGCCGACCGCCTCACGGATGCGCTGGCAGAAGGTTGCGCTCTTTTCCAGCGCCTCCAGTGACAGCATATGCCCGCAGTAGGCGGTGTAGGGGCCTGCTGGATCGAACTTGAGCGCGGTAAAGCCGAGAGCCTTCTGCTCCAGGGCGCACTCCACCGCCAGCTCGACGTTGTCGTAGTCGTAGTCGCCGTCGGGGGCACGGGGATAGAGGTAGGTGTAGGAGCGCAGCCGATCGTGGAGCTTGCCGCCGATCAGTGCGTGTACCGGCTGGCCGGCTGCCTTGCCGACGATGTCCCAGCAGGCCATCTCGAGGCCGCTGAGCACCCCCATCATGGTCAGGTCCGGGCGCTGGGTGAAGCCGCTGGAGTAGGTCTCGCGGTACAGCCGTTCCATCTGATGCGGATCCCGGCCCTTCAGGTAGCGCTCGAACACGTCCTCGATGGCGGTCACCACCACCTGCGGATGAAAGGTCGCCGCATAGACCTCGCCGGCGCCCTCGATGCCACAGGCGGTCCCCAGCCTGACGAAGATCCAGTACATGCCGCCGATGTGGGGCGGAGGTGTGGCGACCACATGGCTTTCACAACTGACGACTTTCATGAACGGCGAGTCCTCTGAAAAGGGCAGCAAGCGGCCGACCGCCCGGCGAAGACGCGGCGGTGATGGGCTTGGGTGTGGGGTGGCGCGGGATGGCGTCAGTAGTTCAATACCACCAGCCGGGTCTGGGTGTAGTCCAGCATGCCGTGCTTGCCGTCGTCGCCGCCGAGACCCGAACGCTTCCAGCCGGCGTGGTAGCCCTGGTAGGGGTCCGATGGGGTGCGATTGATGTAGACCTCGCCTGCCTCGATGTTGTGGGCCACCTTCATGGCGGTGCGGTAGTTCTCGGTGAACACCACCGAGGCAAGGCCGAACTGGTGGTCGTTGGCCAGCGCCAGGGCTTCATCCACATTGGCGTAGGTCAGCACCGGCAGTACCGGGCCGAAGATCTCTTCCTGGACGATCTCCATGTCCTGGCGGCAGTCGGTCAGCAGGGTCGGCGGGTAGAAGTGTCCGGGGCCAGGGGGAATCACGCCGCCGGTGGCCAGGGTGGCACCGTCGTCGATGGCACGTTCGACCATCTGGTGGACATTGAGGCGGGTGTTCTCGTTGATCAGGGGGCCCATGTGGCTGGGGTCCTCGGCACGATTGCCGAAGGTGCAGGCCTCCATGTTGGCCTTGAGCAGGGCGATGAAGGGCTCGGCGATGGACCGATGCACGTAGACCCGCTCGATGGCGGTACACAGCTGGCCGCAGTTGGTGGTCTTGGAGGCCACGATCTGACGGGCGGCCTGCTCGAGGTCGGCGTCGGGCTCGACGATGGCCGGTGACTTGCCACCCAGTTCCAGCGACGACTTGGCGATATTGACCTGGGAGTACTCCAGCACCTTGCGGCCGGCGCCGACGCTGCCGGTGAGGGTGATCATGCCGACCCTTGGGTGGGTACACACGGCCTCGGCGGTGGCGTGGTCCATGCTCAGGATGTTGACCACCCCCGGCGGGATCTCGGCCGCCTGGACGGCCCGGGCAATTTCGAAGGCCGAACGCGGAGTGTTGTTGCTCGGGCGCACGATCACGCTGTTGCCGGTGATCATCGCCGGTGCAATCTTGCGCAGCAGGGTGAAGACGGGGTAGTTGAAGGGAATCAGGCAGGCCACCACGCCGATCGGCTCCCGAGTGAGCAGCAGGCTCTCGTCAGGGGTGTCGCTGGGCACGATATCGCCCTCGATCCGTCGCGCCCATTCGGCGTGGTAGCGGGTGATATCGGCCGCGTATACCGCCTCGTTGGTGGCGTCCTCGAGGCTCTTTCCCGACTCTTCGGCCAGCGCCCGCCCAATGGCCTCGCGACGCTCTATCAAGGCGTCGGCCAGGCGCTGCATATGTACCGCCCGCTCGGCACTGGTCAGCCTGCGCCAGTGCTTCTGGGCCCTGGCCGCGACCTCGACAGCTTCCATCGCCTGGGCGTTGGTGGCGGCCTGGACCTCGCCCACCATCGCTCCCGTGGCGGGGCAGTAGACCGGGATCATGCTGGCCTGAGGGACGCTGACAAAGTCGTTGTTGATGAAATTCCCATCGGTGCTCATGGCTGATTCCTCGACAAGTTCAAACCAGCCTAGGAAGCGACCATGAGGGCGTCAAGAGAATTCCTTATGTAGAAATAAAATTCCGCATATGGAATGTGTTGCGGTGTGCTGGTGCCTGTGTGCGAGCCGGCAGGAAGCCAAGACAGCGCCAGGTAAGCGCCAGGTAAGGCCCGAGAAAGCGCCGAGGAAAGCAACATCAGGCGCCCTGCCGGCGACGGCCAGCAGGGCACGTGTCATCGGGCCTAGCGGGTGGCGACCACCACGCGGCCTCTGACCTTGCCTTCCATCAGGCGCTCTGCGGTGGTGATGGCCTCGCTCAGCGGGATCTCGCTGGCGATGTCGTCGAGACGCTCTTCAGGCATCAGCTCGGCCAGGCGCTGCCAGGCTTCCAGGCGAACTTCTCTGGGCTGCATCACGCTGTCGATGCCGGCCAGGGTCACGCCGCGCAGGATGAAGGGCATCACCGTGGCGGGAAGGTCCATGCCCTGGGCCAGGCCGCAGGAGGTCACCGTGCCGCCGTAGCGGGTCGAGGCCAGCACATTGACCAAGGTGTGGCTGCCGACGCTGTCGACGGCACCCGCCCAGCGTTCCCTGGCCAGGGGCTTTCCGGGCTGTTCGAGCTCGCCGCGGTCGATGATCGAGGTGGCGCCGAGCGCCTTCAGGTAGTCCGCCTCCTCGACCTTGCCGGTGGAGGCGACGATTTCGTAGCCCAGCTTGGCCAGCAGGGTGATGGCGAAGCTGCCGACGCCACCGCTGGCGCCGGTGACCAGCACCTCGCCCTGGTCCGGGGTCACCCCGTGGCGCTCCAGCGCCAGTACCGAGAGCATGGCGGTGTAGCCGGCGGTGCCGATGGCCATGGCGTTTCTGGTGCTGAAGGCTTCGGGCAGCGGGATCAGCCAGTCGCCGTTCAGCCGAGCCTTCTGGGCCAGCCCGCCCCAGTGCTTCTCGCCGACGCCCCAGCCGTTCAGGACCACCCGGTCACCCGGCTGGAAGTCCTGGTGCTGCGAGGCTTCCACCACGCCGGCAAGGTCGATGCCCGGGACCATGGGGAAGGACTTGACCACCGGGCCCTTGCCGGTGATGGCCAGCCCGTCCTTGTAGTTCAGGGTGCTGTAGTCGACGTTCACGGTCACGTCGCCCTCGGGCAGGGCCTGGTCATCCAGTGACTCGATGGCGGCCTTCTGAGTGTCGCCTTCCTTGCGGATCACGATGGCGTCGAACATGGCGGTCTCCTTTTTAGACGGTTTGTCTATAAATTGGCGCAAGCAGTATCAGGGCGCCGTATACGACCCCGCAGGAGCGGGCTCTCGGTTCAGTGTCGGACTATTGTCCAGTCAGGTCGGCTCAGTTCAGTTCATGGCGACGGACGACCCTGGCGTTGGGTGTCCAGGCCCGAAAAGAAACTGTCGGTGAACACATCGATCGGGCGCGGGCTGCGTTCCAGCCTGGCGCGCATGATGGCGCCCTCCCAGCCGATCCAGAAGGCCTCGGCCAGCCGGTCAGGGTCGCTGTCGGAGGCGATATTGCCGTGGTGGCGGGCTTCTTCCAGGCAAGCGGCGAGACGTCGTTGCCAGTCGGCGAGCGTGGCGATCAGCCGCTCGCGGTAGTCCGGCGGCAAGCCAGCCGCCTCCTGACCGAGATTGCCCACCAGACAGCCACGGCGATAGTCGTGGCGCGCCATGCCGGCCTTGGCATCGTCGACAAAGGCCTGCACGCGCTCGAGCGGTGGCCGGGAATCGTCTTGCAGATGGCGGTCGAGCTTGTCGGCAAAATAGCGGGCGTAGCGTTCGAGCACCGCCTGGCCGAAGGCTTCCTTGCTGGCAAAGTAGTGATAGAAGGAACCCTTGGGCACCCCGGCACGCTTGAGCATGCCGTCGAGCCCCGCGCTCAGAAAGCCGTGTTCGGTCAGGGTCTCGAGGCCGCTGGCGATCAGCGCCGCTCTGGCGTCGCCCTGGGTGGCGCCGACGCTGTAGTCGGTCTTCGGCGGTCGCCCCCGGCGCCTGGCTATCGTCGGATTGGTCATGCAATGATTTTAGACCAGGTGTCTATAAAATCAATGATGGGGCTGACCACGAGGGGAAACGAGAAGACACGCGAGGGTGGCCACGGGGGGCGACAGCGTCACCTGACACGACACCAGCGGCCCGGTATCGGGCCGCTGGCGATTGGAGCAGGTCATCGACGAGGGTCTATCAGACCTGGGGTGACAGGCACTCGACCGGCGAGCGAGACTCGCGCGACTTGCGCATCAGGCTGATGACGACAAAGATCGCCGAGTTGACCACCAACCCGCAGAAGCCCGGGTGCCAGCCGAAAGGCGCATCGATGCCGAATTGCAGCAGCAGGGTGATGACGGCGCCGACACTCAGCCCGATAAAGGCCGCGGTCTGGGACGCGCGACGCCAGAACAGGGCACCCAGCAGCATCGGCAGCAGTTGCACAATAATGCCGTAGGCTCCGAGCAGCAGGCTGACCAGCGAGCCGGGGTTGGCCAGTGCCAGCAGGTACGCCATCAGCGATATCGCGATGACCCCGTAGCGCGTCAGTGACAGCGCCTTGTGCTCGGGCAGGGCGCGCATCCTGGGCGTGAACTGGACCACGTCACGTACCAGGATGGTGGCCGAGGTGTGGGCCAGGTTGGCGGCGGTCGACATGGCCGCCGCCAAGGCGCCGGACAGTGCCAGTCCGATCACCCAGGCGGGCAGGTCGGCGAGTTCCACCACGATGGTCAGCAGCACCCGGTCAGGCGAATCCAGTGGCGTGTCGGCGAGCAGCACGATGCCGGCGAAGCCGATGATCAGCAGCGGTACCAGCAGGTAGCTGTAGAGCGGGTAGAGCACAAAGACACGCTTGAGCGTCCTGACGTCCTTGGCGCTGTAGAACTTCATGAAGATGTGAGGCCACATCACGCAGCCCAGCGCGCTGACCAGCACCGCAGTGGAGAAGGCGCCCCAGCCCATCCCGGTGGCGCCGGGCATGGTCAGGTATTCCGGCGCCTGGTCCTTGATCTGCTGGAACATTTCACCGACGCCGCCGAAGAACTGCTCGGCCGTGGTCAGCCCCAGTGCCCAGGCGATGACGACCATCATCAGGCCCTGCATCAGGTTGGTCCAGCCGATGCCCTGAAGGCCGCTGGCGTAGACGTAGGCGGCCACCACGCCGCAGGCCAGCAGACTGCCCAGCCAGAACGGGATGGTGCCGGAGGTCGCCGCTTCGAACAGCATGCCGGCGCCAGCGATCTGGATCGTCAGGTAGGGAATCATCGCCAGCACGCTGACGACACCGATGACCAGGCCCAGCACATTCTTTGGAGTGGGGTAGCAGGCCGACAGAAACTCGGCCTGGGTTAGAAAGCCGTGGCGGCGACCCAGTCGCGAGATATGCGGCGCGATCAGCCACCACACGATCACCGCCAGCGTCAGGTAGGCGATGATATAGAACGCCGGGGCGCCCTTGCTGTAGGCCCAACCCGGTGCGCCGAGGAAGGCAAAAGCGGAGAAGATCTCGGCACCGAGGATGAAGAACAGCACCAGCAGGCCCATATGGCGACCGCCCGCCACGTAGCCTTCCAGCGAGGAGCCCTGGCCACGCCTTGCGCGCAGGCCCACCAGCAGCACGATGACCAGATAGCCCACCGTCATGGCGGTGATCAGCAGAGAATCACTCATGGTCTGCCTCCTCGCCGGTATCCTTGCGATAGGCGATCAACAGGCCCACGAACAGGGCGAAGACCCAGGCCACGTACCAGAACATGAAGAACGGCATGCCGAGCACCATCGGATCGATGCGATTGGCGATCAGCGCACCCGGCCACACCATGGCCAGGGTGCACAGCACGAAGTAGATCAGCAGGCCCTTGGAAGGCATGCCTTTTTGGTGGTTCATGGGAAGACCTCTTGTTGTTGAGTGTGGTCGTTGTCGGCATCGCCTCAGCGATGGTCGTTCAAGGCGCCAAGAGCGATGGCAACCAGCAGTCGGCTGCCTACGGGAATGATGGCGTCGTTGAAGTCGTAGCGAGCGTTATGAAGGGGCGGGGTGGTGTCCGATTCGGCGCTGCCGAGGAAGAAGTAGGCTCCCGGGCACTTTTCGAGCATAAAGGCGAAGTCTTCACCACCAAGGCTGGGATTCACGTCGCGCTCCAGTGCGGCCTCTCCCAGCAGTTCCTTCGCGGTGGCGATGACGTGGTCGGTCGCCGCCGGGTGATTGACCGTGGCCGGAAAAATGCGCTGGTGATCGACCTCGATCTCGCCGCCGTAGGTCGCCGCCACACCATCGCAGGTGCGCTGGATGGCCTCGGCGATGCGATCCTGGGTAGCGCTGTCGAGGGTTCGCACCGTGCCGCTCAGTCGGACCTCGTCGGGAATGATGGCGAAGCCGTCGAGTTCACCTCCCTTGATGCCGCACAGGCTCAGTGCCGCTGGAGACAGCGGGTCGGCATCGCGCGAGACCACGCTGTGCAGGGCCTGGATCAGAGCGCCGGCCATTCTGACCGGGTCGGTAGAAAGGTGAGGGTTCACCCCGCCGTGGCCGCCCTTGCCGCGGATGCAGATATCCAGGCGATCGGTGGCGGCCATGATCGGGCCCGGGCGAATCGCCACCTGCCCCCGGGGCAGAGCCGGCCAGTTGTGCAGGCCGTAGATCGCATCCATGGGGAAGCGCTCGAACAGCCCCTCCTCGACCATCGCTCGTCCACCGCCCAGGCCTTCTTCCGCCGGTTGGAACACCAGGTGGATGGTGCCGGAAAAATCGCGGTGGCGGGCGAGGTAGCGAGCGGCGCCGATCAGCATGGTGGTGTGGCCATCGTGGCCGCAGGCATGCATGACACCAGGCACTTCGGAGACATGGCCGTGGTCGCTTGCCTCCTGAATCGGCAGCGCGTCCATGTCGGCGCGCAGGCCAATACGGCGACCGTTGTCGGGGCCAAGCCCTTTGATGGTGGCCACGACACCGGTGCCGCCCAGGCCGTGGTCGAAGGGAATGTCGAGCCGCTCGAGTTCATCGCAGACACGCGCGGAGGTGGCGTGTTCCTTGAAGCCGAGTTCCGGATGCCGATGAAAGTGCTGGCGCAGTTCGGTCAGACTGCTGTGCTGGTCGTCGAAGAAGGTGGGGTCGATAGGCTGGGTCATGATATTCCGGACGCTTGTTGATTGTGTCCTTCATCATGGTTGGCGGTATGTCATAGATAAAATATTATTATTTTTATATTTCCATGCTTTTATTGTATGGATTTGCCGTATGAGCCGTCGACTGGGGTGAATCCTGGCACTGGCGTGGTGGCCCCGCTCAACAAGGATCGAACATGGACTTCAAGCAGCTGCGCTACTTTCTGACGGTGGTCGAGGAGGGCGCGATTTCCAGCGCGGCAAGAAAGATCCCGTTGGCCCAGCCGGCCTTGACCCGTCAGCTCAGGCTGCTGGAGGAGTCGGTGGGAGCTACCCTGCTGGAGCGATCACGTCAGGGCGTAAGCTTGACCGCTGCGGGGGTTGCCTTTCACGGCGAAGCGCGACGACTGTTGCGAGAGTTCGAGACAGCCAAGCTCGATGCTCGTCGGATTGCCGATGGCCAGCTCGGACAGCTGCGTCTGGGCGTCACCGTCATGCACCTGTGGGTGCCCCAGATCGTCAAGCTGCTCAACGGGTATCGCCAGCGTTACCCGGACGTCAGCCTCAAGGTACAGTCGCTGCTGTCCGCGCCCCAGGTGGAGGCGCTGCGCCATCATCAGCTGGATGCGGGGATGCTGTTCTTTCCCCCTGACGATGATGATCAGCTCGACAGCCACTGCCTCTATGAAGACCGTCTTGTGCTGGTAGCCAGCGAAGGGTCGCGCCTGGCGCAGCATCCCCCCTCTCGACTGGCGGACCTGGCCGGTGAAGACTTCATCTGGTTCGAGCGCAGCGCGACACCGGTCTATCACGACAAGCTGATCCATGCCTTTCAGCGACGTGGCTTCACCCCCCACGTGGTGTAGGAAGGCACCGACAACGCCACCATGCTGTGCCTGGTGGCGGCGGGCATGGGCTGCACGATATTGCCGGAAATGACCATGGCCGGGGCCCCGGAAGGCGTGGTCAGCTTTCCTCTGGAGGATCTGGATATAGTGCTGCCACTGATGCTGGTCTGGCGCAGGGATGCCAGCCTGCCGGCGGTCCGACGCTTGATCGAGGTGGCAGAGTCGCAATCGCTGGCCTGAACGGCCGCGCCCTGTTATCTGCGCTTGGCCTGGTGCCGTGCAAAAGGCCACCCGAGGGGTGGCCTTTGCCATTGCTGCGAGGCTTGGTGTCAGGTGCTGCGTATTACAGCACCATGGCGGCGATCCAGGCGAACACCAGCATGCCGATGTTGCAGTGCAGGAAGGTGGGGATGACGCTGTCGCGAATATGGTCGTGCTGGCCATCGGCGTTAAGCCCGGCGGTGGCGCCCAGGGTGATGGTCGAGGCCGGGGAGCCAGCGTCTCCCAGGGCCGCCGAGGCGCCCAGCAAGGCCATCGCCGCTAGCGGGTCGAAGCCCAGGGTCAGCGCCAGCGGCAGGTAGATGGGCGCCAGGATCGGCACGCTGGCGAAGGAGTCACCGAAGCCGATGGTGATGAACAGTCCCACGACCAGCATCACCGCTGCGCCCAGCGCCATGTTGCCGCCGATCAGTTCGGCCGACGCCGCTACCAGAGGCTCGATTTCTCCGGTGGCGGTCAGCACGCCGGCGAAGCCGGAGGCGACGGTGATGATGACCGCGATCTGCGCCATCATCCGCAGCCCGTCGGTGAAGACGTCATCCTGCTCCTGCCAGCGGAAGATACCGGACACCCCCAGGATCAGAAAACCGACCATGGCTCCGAGCAACAGCGAGTCGAACTTGAGCTGAAAGACCAGGGCCACCGCCAGAGCGCCCAAGGTGATGACCAGTTGCAGCGGCTTCAGGCGCGCCGGCGAGGCGGGCCTGGCGGCGGCGGTGGGGCGTGGTGTGACGTAGTCGCGCGGGCGGCGATAGCTGATAAAAACGGCCACCAGCAGCCCCGCGACCAGGCCCAGCACCGGTAGTGCCATGGCCTTGGGGGCCATGTCGGCGGTGGCGGTTAGCCCGTAGTCCGCGCCGACGCTGTTGACGTTGGCCAGCAGGATCTCGTTGAGAAAGATGGCACCGAAGCCGGTGGGCAGCAGCAGGTAGCTGGCGCTGATCGAGCAGGCCAGGATGCAGGCCACGGCGCGGCGGTCGACTCGCAGGCGATCGAGCACCACAAGCAGCGGTGGCAGCAGGATCGGAATGAAGGCGATGTGCACCGGCACCAGATTCTGCGACATCAGTGAGGCGACGATGAACAGGCCGAACAGCGTCCACTTGACGCCCTTGCGGGTACTTTGCTCGTCGCTGCCGAGGCGCGCCGAGATAGCATCGGCCAGCAATTCGAGCAGGCCCGAGCGTGACAGCGCCACGGCGAAGGCGCCGATCATCACGTAGGTCAGGCCGACCTGGGCGCCGACCAGCAGGTTGTCATTGAAGGCGCCGATGGCGTCGTTCATCGACAGTCCGGCGTGCAGCGCGCCTAGCATGGCGGCGCTGATCAGGGCGATGGCCACGGGGATACGCAGCAGGCACAGCACGATCATGCTGAGGATCGTCAACACCGCCGCGTTGATGTGGTAGCCGACGGCCAGGGTCGAGGCGTAGATCAGGGCGCACAGAGCAATGGTCGGCAGTGCGCGGGTGCGGGCAAAACGGTTTGCCTTGGGAGAAGGGTCGGTAAGGGCGGTCTCTTGCATGGGGTCTCCGGCTCGTCATGAGCCACGTGTCCAGGGGGCGTGAGAGTGCCGGCGAGCGTGGCGTTACCGCGGAGGGCTGGTCCTCTTCTAGGGGAGGTTGAAGCCTGACGGCCGTTCGCTAGCGGGCGAATGATACCCCAAACCTGGGCCGTGGCCCGCACTGGTCTCGATAGTTGCCTCGATAGCTGTCTCGATAGTCGCCGCCATGGTGGCAAGGGGGGAAAGGAGGAAAGGAAGAAAGCAAAGACGCGGCTACGCTGCCTTCCATTAAAAACGCCGCCCCGGAAGGGGCGGCGTGAATCGCCAGGACGCGTCGGCGAAAAGCGGGGCGCTGAATCGCTGTCTCTCAAGCCATCGCTCAGGCGGGTACCGCCTGGGCGGCGCCAGAGGAAGTCGGTACTGCAGGCATGGACGGTGGCAGAGTCGCCATCAGCGCGCGCTCCAGGTCCATGGCCTTGCACTTGTAGGCGGTGCAGTTGGCGCAGTGAACGCTGTCGCCGTCGTCTTGACCAACAGGCAGCGTGAAGCGGGAGTGGCCACAGATGGTGCAGCTCAGGTCCAGGGCGACGGTGATCATGCGACTCGCTCTCCCTTGGTGTGCTGCTGCTCGATCAAGGCATCGTGCTCACGTCGCATGGCCATCATCAGGCTGCGAGACTTGTTGAGAAAGCGCAGGCGGTCCGGCGTCTGCTGTTCTTCCCAGGCGCCCAGGGTGGCATGAAACTCACCGCACTCGGTGCAGTTCAGCTCTTCCCAGTCATTGGGCTGAGCCGTTACAGGTCCCGGTGTGCTGGCCAGGTCGTGGCCACAGCGGGTACAGGAAATCGGGTAGTACACGGGTCGCCCTCCTTGGCGCATGACGTGCCGTCGTTCGTTCCGTTGTGGAAGCGAGGCTGCGTATGGCCCTCCTGGCCGAGCCTCAACGGTACGAAAGGTTCTCATCACCAGGCTTGATATGCAAGTATTGTATAGGTTTTCGGTCGCCGGAAGCGTATCGGCATTTCGCCGTCATTACCGTCTTTCCGAGCAGCGCCCATATCATGACGTCAAAAGATGACGCTTTGATGATCGGAGTGGCGAAAGCTGTCGTAAAACTTTTTCTTGTACATTACTTGTTCTTGATCTAATTTTTGTACATGAACTGCGTCGTCCTGGTTGAACAGCCCCGACAGAGAGGTTCCCGGGAGGCGTGCAGTGGCGACGCGACATCTCGGAGCAATCACCGCAAGGAGGCGAGAGCATGAAAAAAGCAATGTCTGCCGCAACGTCGTTCCTGCCGAGCTGCGTGCTCGGCGTAGCGCTGCTCGCTGGCGGGGTGGCCGAAGCGGATCAGCAGCAACAGCAGGATCCCTCACGCAATCTGCTCGAAGTCGCCCAGGCCGACGGACGCTTCTCGACACTGCTTGATGCTGTCGAGAAGGCTGGCCTCGACGAGCCGCTAGAGGGAGATGAAACCTATACGCTCTTTGCTCCAACGAACGAAGCCTTCGGTACCCTGCAGCCAGGACAGCTCGACGAGTGGATGAGCGACGACAAGGCCTCCCACCGACGTCTGGTCGAGGTCATTTCCTACCACATGGTGGAAGGAGAAGTGTCACTGGAGGAGTCATCCGAGGTGACCACCCTGCAGGGAACCGACATGGCCATCGACGCCCAGGAAGGCTCGGCAAGTGTAGGCAATGCCGCCGTGGTGGAGTCCGACGTCAAGGCCAGCAATGGGGTGATCCACGTGGTGGACAGCGTGCTGATCCCTGAATAACCGATGCTGATTAACTGACGCCAGTGCAGCATCTGCTGCACTGGTCGCCAGAGGCCGGGCACGAGTTCCCCCGGTCACTGTTTCGATAGATCCCTGTCCCGTTTGGCCGCCCGTCGAGGGCGGTTTTTTTGTGTCGGGCTGTGGATGCAATAAGCAGTGGCTAGTGCTGGCTGACTTATGAGGACTGCTCGGGATCTCGCTGCCAGTAGCGGCGGGTCAGGCGCACCAGCAGTACCAGGGTGAGGGCTGCATACAATGCCGCCATTGCGTCGTCGGCGACGATGCCGAGTCCCCCGCCAATACCTTCGATCTCGCGTACCGGAGACAGCTTGGAGATATCGAACAGGCGAAACAGTAGATAGCCCAGCGGCAGGATGATGCGTCGTCGGTAGCGCGAGAAGGCCAGCACCGCGATGGGTAGGGCCACCCATTCGTCGAGCACGATCTGGGGCAGGTCGCCGCCGCCCAGCCACAGCGAAGCGAAGTGGCAGACGGGAACGGCCAGCACGAGGAGCGTCAGGGTAACGGCCAGGCGCGTGCCGAGCGGTAGCCGGAACAGCCACCAGGCGACCGGTAGTCCGATCAGGGAGCCGACCGTCCCCGGTGCCCAGGGGGAATAGCCCAGGCCGAAGCCGGTGGCGATCCAGATCAACAGGTCCTGCATGGAATCTCTCCTGGAAGACGGTAGGCAGGGCAAGGCCGGGCAGAGCCTGCGTAATATAAAGGGCAGCGTATCAGCCGGCCATCGGCGCTGCCGGGTGATCGCCAGGGCTGGCGGAGGTCGGGCCGGTGGCCGCGACTTCCCCGGCGGGAACAACGTCCACTTCCACCTCGAGGCGCTGGCGCCCACCACCGGTCACCACGCCCTTGAGCGGCGCCACGTCCTCGTAGTCGCGGCCCCAGCCAAGCAACAGGTGTCGTTCGCCGGCGCGCACACCGTTGGTGGGGTCGAAGTCGAGCCAACCCCAGCCGGGTATCAGCACGGAGAACCAGGCGTGGGAGGCGTCGGCGCCCATCAGTCGAGGCTGTCCTGGAGGCGGTCGAGTCTCGAGATAGCCGCTGACGTAGCGCGCGGCCAGACCCACCGAGCGCAGGGTGGCGATGGCCAGGTGGGAGAAGTCCTGACACACCCCACGGCGATGCTGGAGCACCTGGGACGGTGTCGTCTCCAGGTCGCTGAACTCGCTGTCGTAGCGGAATTCCTCATGGATGCGACGGTTCAACCGCTCCACGCAGTCCACCAGATCGCCACCAGCGGGAAAACAGTCTTCGGCCCAGGCGGCGAGCAGCGGGCGGCGCTCGATATAGGCGGAGTTTTCAAGAAACGGCTGTGCTTCGCGGAAACCTGGCTGGCGGCAGTCTGCCAACAGCTCTCGACACCGCTCCCAGCTAATGATGGCCTGCGGCGGTGTGGCGCGAGGCGAGGTCATGACCTGCGCCTCCAGCGTGACCTCGAGCTGGGTATGGGGGGTGTCGACCGCGAACAGCGCGATATGGTTGCCGAAGGCGTCCTGTCGGCTCTGGCGTAGCGACTCGCCCGGCGAGATCGACAATTGCGCCCAGGCAACCTGCTGGTAGGCCATTTCACGGGGCATCAGGCAGGCCTCGTTCTCGCTGAGTGTCACGATCTCGCTGTAGTGGTAGCGCGTGGTGTGGCGAAGTCGATAGATCATCTGCCGGATCCCGCCGTGACACCCCTGCCAAGGCTGGCCAGACGGCACCGCCTGGCGCCGCTGTCTTGAGCAGGGCAGGACAGCGGTGCGTGTGAGCAGGGGAGGGCGGAACGAGAAGAGGCAGGCATGGGACGCGAGGAGGCTCCTGGGTGTCGGCGAATGTTGCAGAAGGTGACGATATCCCCCCCGAACCGTGGCGACAAGATGTACCCGACTCCTGCCTGTCTCTCAAGCCCGAAAGGAGGGCGTCGTCAGCAGCAGGTGCCATCGACCGGCTTCTGCAAGGGCTGCCGAGGGCTACCGCCCGCGCTTGCCGGGGGTCGCCATGGTTGCACCAGATCGGTGCTCGCTGCCCCTTCTTGCTGGCTCGTGGGGCACTGCCGGTCCGCAAAAGTGATCGCTTTTTGTCCAAATTGCTCAATTGCGCCAGCCCATTCGGCGAGAAGGCTCGGCGCTGCGGCCTATTCTCGGCGGTCTGGTACAGGGCTTGCTATACAGCAAGGAGGGACCCGGTGCGGTCGAGGGCGGGGGCGCCATCGTCGTGGTCGGGTCGCCGGATGCCGAAAACAATCGAGGGTGTGCCGATGAGCCATGTGGATTGGCAGCAGTACGACTGCGCAGGGTTCTATGACGAACTGGTGGCGACGCCCGGGATGCCGCGGGAGGCGGCCAAGATGCTGTGTGACGTGCTCGCGGGCTTTGCCCCTGACGAGCTGGAAGAGCGCAAGAACGCAGCAGAGATCGCCATTCGCACCATGGGGATCACCTTCACGGTGTATTCCGAGGGCAGCATGATCGACCGCGCCTGGCCTTTTGACATCGTGCCTCGCATCATCCCCGCCGACGAGTGGCGACGCACCGAGGCAGGCCTCAAGCAGCGTGTCGAGGCGCTCAACCTGTTCATCGACGACCTGTACCACGACCAGAAGGTCGTCAAGGATGGCGTGCTGCCGGCGGCGGTGCTCGAGCAATCCGTCAACTTTCGCCCCCAGTGTGTAGGGATCGATCCGCCCCACGGGGTCTGGGCGCATATCTGCGGCTCCGATCTGGTGCGTGGTGGCGACGGCACCGTCTACGTGCTGGAGGACAACCTGCGGATACCGTCCGGGGTGTCCTACATGCTCGAGAATCGCAACGTGACCAAGCGCGTGCTGCCGGAGCTGTTCGCCTCGGGCAAGATTCATCCGGTGGACGACTATGTGCCCCAGCTTTACGACATGCTGGCGGGCATGTCGCCACGCCATTGGGACGATCCCCAGGTGGTGGTGCTGACCCCGGGTATCTACAACTCGGCCTACTACGAGCACGCCTACCTGGCCCAGCAGATGGGCGTGCAGCTGGTCGAGGGGCCGGATCTGCTGGTCGATGACGACGACGTGGTCTACATGCGCACCGTCCAGGGGCTGACCCGTGTGGACGTGATCTACCGCCGCGTCGACGACGCCTTCCTCGACCCGGAGGCGTTTCGCAAGGACTCGGTACTGGGCGTACCCGGATTGATGCGGGCCTGGCGCAGCGGCAAGGTGGCGCTGGCCAACGCCCCGGGGGCCGGTGTCGCCGATGACAAGGTGGTCTACGCCTTCGTGCCGAAACTGATCAAGTACTACCTGGATCAGGAGGCACTGCTGCCCAATGTGCCGAGCTACCTGTGCATGCTCGAGGAAGACCGCCGCTATGTGCTGGAGCACCTGCATGAACTGGTGGTAAAGCCCGCCAACGAGTCCGGCGGCTACGGCATGCTGATGGGCCCCCAGGCCTCCCAGGCCGAGCGTGATGCCTTCGCCAGGCTGATCCAGGAGAACCCACGCAACTACATGGCTCAGCCCATGCTGAACCTGTCCACCACCCCCACGCTGTTCGATGGCCGGCCCGAGCCGCGCCACGTCGATTTGCGCCCCTTCATCCTGTCGGGCCAGGACGGCGCCTACGTCACCACCGGTGGCTTGACCCGTGTGGCCCTGGTCAAGGGCTCGCTGGTGGTCAACTCGTCCCAAGGGGGCGGCAGCAAGGACACCTGGATCGTCGAGACGGGGGAGGACTGAGACCATGCTGATGCTTTCCAGAGTCGCCGAAAACCTGTACTGGATGGCCCGCTACATCGAGCGTGCCGAAGATACCGCCCGCCTGATCAACGTCTCCAGTCACCTGATGCTCGACATGCCCTACCGCCAACCGCTGGGATGGGCGGCGATGGTCGATATCACCGGGGGCGCCGAGGTGTTCGAGACCCTTTACGACGAGCCCAACGATCGCAACGTGGTGCAGTTCCTGTGTGCCGACCGACGCTACTCCGGCTCGATCCTGTCCGCCCTTGCCCAGGCCCGCGAGAATCTGCGCACCACGCGGGACGTGGTACCGCGGGAGGTCTGGGAAGAAATCAACCAGCTCTACATGACCGCCAGTGCCCACGCCGATGTGGGCCTCGGCCCGGGACGCCGAGAGCGCTTTCTGAAGCTGGTGATTCGCGGCTGTCAGACGTTGATCGGGTTGATCGAGGGCACCCTCAGCTACGGTGGGTCACGGACCTTCATGATGCTCGGGCGCCAGCTCGAACGGGCCGACATGATCACCCGCATCATCGATGTGCGCTCGGCCAACCTGCTGCAGCGTGACAGCGACGAGATTCGTCCGTTCGAGCACCTGCAGTGGATGAGCGTGCTCAAGTCATTGACGGCCTACCAGATGTATCGACAGCACGTGCGCTGTCGGGTCAGGGCCACCGACGTGCTGCGTTTCCTGGTGCAGGACTCCCTGTTCCCGCGCTCGGTGTCGCGCAGTCTCAAGGACAGCATTCGCGCGCTGCGCTCGCTGCCTCGCCACGAACGCGCCCTGGCCACGGCGACGCTGGTGCTGGCCGATGTGGCCGAGGCCGACGTCCGTGCCATGGTGCGCTCCCCCGAGGCCCTGCACGACTTTATCGACGTGCTGCAACAGGGCTTTGCCGAGCTGCATACGGCGATCGCCCGCACCTACTTCCCGACCCTCGATGACCTGGGCGATGGCGAGCTACTGGCGGCCAGCGACCAGGCGTGAGAACGGGCGGGCCGGGTATGCCCCGGCCCGCCTGCGCTGAGACACTACCGGGACTTGCCAAGCCGTATCTTGCCAAGTATTGCAGGGCGGGGCCGCGTGTGATGAGTGAGGGCGGGGCCCCGTGTAGCGCGATCCGCAAGGAGCCTCGAGCGTACCGCCAACAGGCGGTTCAATGCTGTCGTCGCGCCGCCAGCACCATGTCGTGGATATAGCAAAGCTTGCAGGCGATGGTCGGGGTGATCACCTCCGGCACCAGGTCGAGCAGCCCCATCTCGCGATTCATCTCGTTGAAGCCGAGACTCAGGCGGCGAAAGGTGGTCAACATCGCTTCGAGGTCCTCGTCGAAGCCGGTGGGGGTGATGCCGAAGTGTCCGGCGGTATCGAGGATGGCGACCATGTCCAGGTAGAAGCCGAAGGTTTCGGCGAAGTCCTCCCAGGGGTGCATGGTGGCGTAGGCCGACACGAAGCGGCCGCGCCAGTCATTCGGTGGTCCCTGCTGATAGTGGCGATCGAGGGCTTCGCTGTAGCTGGGGTTGTTGTGGTCACCGAATACCTCGATGCAGGCAGGCTCGTCCCGATTCTTGATCAACAACTCCCAGTAATAGTGTCCGATCTCGTGGCGGAAGTGGCCGATCAGGGTGCGGTGGGCCTCATTGAAGTCGTTACGCAGGCGCTCGCGCTCGACGTCGTCGGCTTCCTTGACGTTGATGGTGATGAGTCCGCCGGCGTGACCGGTGAACACCGGCATGCCCTCGTCGCTGGAGTGCCAGTCGCCTTCCGCCGCCACTTCGTCGGCGAGGAAGGCGAAGGCCAGCGGCGGGTTGGCGCGGCGGCCATCCACCTCGTGGGGCAGCCCCAGCAGATCGAGGGTGTAGAAAAGCCGGCGCTTGGCACTCTCGAGCTTGGCCCAGCGTTCACGATGACCGGGCACCGACAGGTCGGGGATGGCCTGGTTGTGGCGACAGCAGTCACACAGCGTCATGCCACGGTCGGCCTCCTCGCTGGTGATCATGCGGTTGCAGACCCCTTCCACGGAATAGTTGTGGCACTTGACCAGTAGCGTAGCGCAGGTGTCGTCGACGCAACGGTAGCGACCATCGGGCTGGAGATCGACCGTCACCAGGGCATGGCAACCCGGGCACCAGCCAAGTTCGGAGTGGCATACCAGGCAGAGGGTATTGTCGAAGAACAGGCGGTTGTCACAGCGTTGGCAGGGGTAGTGGCGCATTCGCATGCCCTCGGGCGTGGCCAGTCAGGTGTCGTCGCCAGTATAGCCAGGCTACCGGGCGGGCGGCGGGTCGGTCTCGTCTGGAGTGTGCTGAGGCGACTCGGTGGCGTGGGCCGTGGGCGCTGGCGCCGGCGACTGCGCCAGCGCCTGGGCGAGAAATTCCCGCTGGTCGTCGGCGAAGGCCGCCCGCCAGCCACCCTCGTAGATCTCGAAGTGGCCGGTGTCGTAGGTCTTGAGTGTGGCCCGTGATCCCAGCGCTTCCGCCAGCCGGTAGCCGGGGGCAATCGGCGCGACGCTGTCACGCAGGCAAAGTTGCAGCAGCACCGGACAGTGAACCTGGCGGGCCCGGGTGACCGGACGGTAGAGCCCAAGCCCCAGCAGGGCGCGTGGTGCAATGCGATTGTCGAAGTCGTCATCGACAAACGACAGGATCCCCGTCAGGGCGTCCGGGGCGGAGAGCGCGGCCAGGGTCCCCGGCTCGCCGGCCAGCGGCAGGTACCGGGGCCCTCGGCCGAGGCAGCCCCTGGCTAGGTCGGCGAGTCCCACCCCGGTCATGCGCAGGAAATTACCAGGTCCTGCGTCCTTGAGCTTGAGCAGCGACGAGGCCCGACCGTCGAGCATCGGATTCATGGCGATGACCGCAGCGACATCGTCGCGACGAGCCGCCAGAGAGATGACGTGGGCCGACGAGAATGACGTACCCCAAAGCACCAGCGGGAGGGCCGGTGCCCGGCCCCGGGCGTAGTCGATGGCGGCCGTGTAGTCCTGTTGCTGGCGCTTGATGCCTAGCAGCTGGCGAGGCTCGCCGTCGGAGCGGCCGAAGTGACGATAGTCGAAGACCAGCACGCTGTGGCCGGCGTGATGCAGGGCCTGGGCGTAGCCGACAAGGCCGCCTGCCACCGTTCCGCCAAGACCGTGGGCCATGACCACCACCGCACCATCGTCGGCACCTTCGAACCACCAGCCGCGACAGCGAGTATCACTGCTGTCGAAGGTTACCGCTTCGGCGCAGGACAGCTCGCGGGTGCCGGCACTGTCGAGGGGCAACGGTGTGGCGCTGTTGTCGGGGCTGGCGTCATCACTTTCGCTCATCGGCTGGCCTCCTTCAGGTCGCCATCCAGGCCGTCATCCCGCCCGTCATCGATGACGGCCAAGGTCATGTAGACGCTGTTGGGATCCTCGACATAGCCGGCGAAGGGCGCACAGGGGGTAAAGCCGTGACGCGTGTAGAACTGGCGAGCCGGAGCGAAGCCCGGCTGTGAGCCGGTCTCCAGGCTCAGCCGGCGATAGCCACGCAGTCTGGCCTCCTCGATCACCTTGTCGAGCATCAAGGAGGCCAGACCCCGGCGAAGGTGGCTTGGTGCCGTGCGCATGGACTTGATCTCGCCGTGGTCGTGGCTGACTTCCTTCAGGGCGACGCAGCCGACCAGGTCGTCATCATCCCACAGCCCCCACAGGGTCACCTCCGGCGCCTTCAGTTCATCCAGGGTCAGGGCATGGCGGCTTTCCGGCGGCGAGGTGGGCGCCAGTTTCTTCAGCCCGCGGCGGTGGGCGCGGATCATCGCCGCCATGGCGGGGGCGGCAGGGTCCTCTTGCTGGAAACGCAACATGGCTACCTCGATGCAGTGGTGCCTTCAGGGTACCTCAGGTGGCACGGTTTTCGGACATCGGGTACGCGGTGGCACGTCGTCTCGCACAGGAGGTCGTTAACCTTCCCTCGTTGTTCGATGAGATCGTGGTAGATAACGGCACCGCCGAGGTAGCAGGAGTGACGCATCGCTGAAAGTTAGACGCAAGTTGTGCAAGGGTTGAATTCAAGAGGCGGCTTTTGTAGCTTGGGCTCGGGGAGATAGCCTTCTCCTTCAGGGCGGCGCTATACCTCAAATTCAGCCTTGAATTCAGCCTTAGATGCACTCTGGGTGCGGCTTCAAATGCACCCTGTGATGTGGCCTTGAATGCTGCCCTTGATGCAGTCGGTGATATGGCCTTTGACGGTCAGTGACGCCTGTGTGGCGCAGCATTTCTGGGCCGTCGCTGGTTACAGGTAAGTAGCGCCGCGGGTACGAGTTCGAATCTGAAAGCTGATCAATACCAAGGGAGGGTGATCGGATGGAAGTGCAGACATCGTCCAATCCGCAAACCAAGCATCGCAGCAACCTAGACCCACAAGACCAGCAGCGTTTCGACTGGCAACGTTTCGCCGGGCTCGACAGCGGCCAGGCTTGCGCCACCCGCTACCCGACCCGGTTGCCCGAACCGATGGACAGCCTGTGGGTCGACCGCCAGGGCCCGGTGGTCAAGGGCAGCGCCGACCAGGGGCCGCTGAGTCAGCAGCAGCTAGACGAGTTCGAGCAGAAGGGCTTTCTGTTCGAGCCCGATTTTCTTGGCGGCGAAGAGCTTGCACGCCTGCGCGAAGAGCTCAAGGCATTGCTCGACAACGATGCCTATCGGGGCAAGGACTACAGCATCGTCGAGCCGAGCGGCAAGGAGATCCGCTCGCTGTTCGCCGTGCACTATCTGTCCCGGGTGTTCGCCCATCTGGCCAATGATGAACGTCTGGTCGGCCGCGCTCGCCAGATTCTCGGCGGTGAGAGCTACGTCCACCAGTCGCGCATCAACTACAAGCCAGGCTTTGAGGGCAAGGGCTTCAACTGGCACTCGGACTTCGAGACCTGGCACGCCGAGGACGGCATGCCCGACATGCACGCGGTGAGTGCCTCCATCGTGCTGACCGACAACCATGAGTTCAACGGTCCGCTGATGCTGATTCCCGGCTCCCATCGGGTGTTCGTGCCGTGCATCGGCGAGACGCCGGACAACAACCACGAGAAGTCGCTGCAGAAGCAGGAGATCGGGGTGCCGAGCCAGGAGGCCCTGCGCCAGCTGATCGATCGCAACGGTATCGAGGCGCCCAAGGGCAGCGCCGGCGGCCTTTTGCTGTTCGACTGCAACACCCTGCATGGCTCCAATGCCAACATGTCGCCGGATCCGCGCAGCAACGCCTTCTTCGTCTACAACCGCGTCGACAACCGCTGCGTCGAGCCGTTTGCGGCCAACCGCCGTCGCCCGGATTTCCTGGCCCACGAGCCTGACAGCGATTTCAATCCCTGAGGCGGCGATCGCCACCGCTCGCGATGAGCGTGATGGCTGGGATAGACTCGAAAGGCGCGCCCTGGGCGCGCCTTTTTTGCATGCCACGCGACCCTGTTCGCTTGGCCGTGCCGTTTCCTATTCCTTCTTCATGCCTTCAGGAGCCTGCCATGTCCCTCGTCCCGAGCTTTGTCGACGGTGATGCCTTCTCCCAGCCACTTGGCAAGGTGGTCTGTGTTGGACGCAACTACGCCGAGCACGCCAAGGAGCTCGACAACCCGGTGCCCGACGCACCTCTGCTGTTCATCAAGCCGGCGACCAGTGTGGTGCCCTTGGAAGAGCCGATCGGCGGTCCCTTCGAGCGCTCCGACGTGCACTTCGAGACCGAGCTTGCGCTGCTGATCGGCGAGACCCTGCGTGAGGCCACGCCCGAGCAGGCCGAGGCGGCGGTGGTCGGGGTCGGACTGGCGCTGGACCTGACGTTGCGTGACGTCCAGTCGGCGCTGAAGAAGAAGGGGCATCCCTGGGAGATCGCCAAGGCCTTCGATGGCGCCTGCCCGCTGTCGCGCTTCGTGCCCATCGAGGCGCCGCTCGACTGGTCGGCCATCGAGTTCAGCCTCGACATGAACGGTGAACGTCGCCAGCACGGCGTGGCCCGAGACATGCTGTTCGCGATCCCGGCGCTGCTGTCCGAGATGAGCCAGCACTTCACCCTGGCGCCGGGCGACGTGGTGCTGACCGGCACCCCGGCCGGCGTCGGCAAGCTGGAGAAGGGCGCGACCCTGGCTTTCGAACTGACACTGCCCAGCGGCCAGCGTCACGCCCTCGAGACCCGCGTGCTCGGTTAGGCCCGGAGGAACCGGGCAGCCCCGCCCCCTTGCGCGTCAATCCAGCGGCGGCGGTAGCAGCACGAAGTTGCCCACGTGCTGCTTCTCGAGAAAGGCCTGCTGCGCCTCGACGATCTGCGCAAGCGGGAAGGTCCTGGCCAGCAGGGGACGAATCTCGCCGCGCTCGATATAGTCGATCAGGGCCGGAAAGATCGGCTCGTCCCAGGCGGTGGAGCCGATCAGGCGCACGTCCTTGAGGTACAGCTTGCGCATGTCGAGTTCCACCACTGGCCCGGCGATGGCGCCGGAGGAGACGTAGCGGCCGCCCCGGTCGAGCACCTCAAGCACCCCGCCGAAGCCCTTGCCCGCAACGTTGTCCACCGCCACATCGATGCTCGACTCGCCGAGGCTTGCCAGCAGATCATCGTCACGGTCGAGCAGGCGATCGGCGCCAAGGGCGCGGATCGCCTCATGCTTGGCGCTGCCCGCCACCGCCGTGACGTGGGCGCCCCGGCGCTTGGCCAACTGCACCACCGCCGAGCCGACACCTCCCGAGGCACCGGTGACCAGCACCCGATCACCGGCGCTGACACCAGCGCGGTGCAGCATGTTCTCTGCGGTGCCGTAGGCGCAGGGGATGGTGGCGAGTTCCTCGTCGCTCCAGTCGCAGTCCACCGGGAACACTTCGCTGGCGGGCACCTTGACGAACTGGGCGAAGGCACCGTCGAAGTCCGAGGCCATCCACACCGAGTCCCAGTGATCGAAGCCCCTGGTGCGCATGCAGGCGCGTACCAGTACCCGCTTGCCCAGCAGGTCGGCCGAGGCGTCGGCACCTTCCTCACCCGGCGCGCCCAGGGCCACCACTTCGCCGCAGCAGTCGGTGCCCTGGATCAGCGGAAAGGGAGTGGCGCCGTTCCAACCGCCATCCTCAGAGTCGGAGGCGTTCTCGGCGCTGTCATCGAAAGCGTCCGCCGATGCCCGGGTGTCGCTCTTGACGCTGGCGGAGTACCAGCCGAGCCGGGTATTGATCTCGGTATTGTTGACGCCGGCGGCGAGCACCTGCAGCAGCACCTCACCCGGGCCCGGTGTCGGGGTCGGGACTTGTTGATAGCTGAGCTTGTCGTAGCCGCCGTTGCCGGTGGTGACCACCGCCATCATGGTGGGGGGAACGCTGCGCTGTGAGTCTTGGGGCTGTGAGTCTCGGGGATGGGGGGCCTGGGATTCGATGGCGCTGTCCTCCTGTGGTCAAGATGTCTCTGGCTTGCTGTATATCTCGCCACGCCGGATACCCTGGCGCAAGAGGGGATGTCCCTGAAGACACACGCCCGGCGATAGCTGCTGGTATCGCCGGGCGGAGGGGCTTGCGGAGTGGGAGCCGCGGGTCGGCTCACTCCAGATAGGTGTAGCCGTCGAGCCCTTCAGACAGGTCATCGAGGAAGTGACGCTGCTCGCGTGGGTCGAGGTTGCTGCGGGTCAGCTGGACCCTGAGCCGTTCGCGCAGCACGTCGGCGTTGAAGTTGACGTAGCCCAGTACGTCGGAGACCCGGTCGCCCCACTGAAGGTTGGTCAGGCGCCAGCCGCCGTCGCGATCCAGCGAGGCGTCGACAGCGTCGGTATCGCCGAACAGGTTGTGCAGATCGCCGAGGATCTCCTGGTAGGCGCCGACCATGAAGAAGCCGAGCAGGCGCTCGTCGTCTTCGCGCCACTCCGGCAGCGGCAGGGTGGTTTCGACCCCCTGACCGTCGACGTAGCTGTCGATGCGCCCATCGCTGTCGCAGGTGATGTCCTGAATCACTCCGCGGCGGCTGGGACGACGGTCGAGCCCGGACAGCGGCAGCACCGGGAAGATCTGCTTGATGCCCCAGACGTCGGGCATCGACTGAAACAGCGAGAAGTTGACGAACAGCTTGTCGGCGAGTTTCTCGGCCAGCTCGTCGAGGATCTCGCGGTGGGCGCGGTTACGCGGGTCGAGCTGTGACCTCAGGGCGGCGCAGGCGGCGAAGTAGACGCTCTCGCCCTCGGCACGGGCGGCCAGGTCGGCGGCCCCCAGCACGAAGCGGTCGTGCAGGTCGCCCATGTCCTGGATCAGGTCGTGCCAGGCCTCCACCAGCCCACGCGGTTCCGGCTCGCGCTTGAGGAAGTCCAGGGTGCGCCACAGCGCCTCGACCTCGGGGTCGTCGCTCTTGCGTTCGGCCGGCGGCGCGGTGTCCACGCTTTCCTCGCCGATCACGTTGGTGATCAGCACTGCGTGATGGGCGGTCAGGGCGCGGCCGGATTCACTGATCAGATGTGGCTGGGGCAGCCCCTCGGCGGCACACACCTGATTGAAGGCGTAGACCACGTTGCGGGCGTACTCGAGCATCGAGTAGTTGATCGAGCAGAAGTTGCGCGAGTGGGTGCCCTCGTAGTCGACGCCAAGTCCACCGCCCACGTCCACGGTGTCCACCGGCGCACCCAGTTGGCGCAGGTACTGGTAGAAGCGCGCGCACTCGCGCAGGCCGCGCTGGATATCACCGATATTGGCGATCTGGGAGCCCAGGTGGAAGTGCACCAGCTGCAGGCTGTCGAGTCGCCCGGCTTCGGTCAGGCGCTCGACCACGGTCAGGATCTGGCCGGCGGTCAGGCCGAACTTGGACTTCTCGCCGCCGGTGTCCTGCCACTTGCCGCGGCCCACCGAGGACAGTCGGGCACGCAGGCCGATGCGCGGGGTCACCCCCAGGCGCTCGGCCTCCTCGAGGATCATCGGCAGCTCGGAGAGCTTCTCCACCACCAGATAGACCCGATGGCCAAGCTTCTCGCCCATCAGCGCCAGGCGAATGTACTCGCGATCCTTGTAGCCGTTGCACACGATCAGCGAAGGGCCATCGCCGGACAGCGCCAGCACCGCCAGCAGTTCCGGCTTGCTGCCGGCCTCCAGGCCGACCCGGTCGCGCCCGCGCTCGTTGGTGGCGAGGATCTCTTCCACCACCCGACGCTGCTGGTTGACCTTGATCGGGTACACCGCGGTATAGCCGCTCTCGAAGTTTTCCTCGCCCATGGCCTGGTCGAAGGCCGCGCACAGCTGCTCGACCCGGTCGTGCAGGATATCGGTGAAGCGGATTAGCACCGGCAGGCGCAGGCCGGCCTGGCGAATCTGGTCGACCAGGCCACGCAGCGGCAGGCTGGGGCCGGGCTCGACCTCGCCAAGCGGGCGGACCAGTGCCTGTCCGTCCTCGTCCACGTCGAAGTAGCCGCTGCCCCACTGGTCAATGTTCCAGGTGCGGCGGGCGCGTTGCACGGCGGAGTCGGCGTCGGGCTTGTGGCTCACGGGCGGGCCTCGATATCTGGCAAGGGCAGGGCTCCATGTTCCAGGCGCGCAAGCAGGATGCGCCGGAACTGTTCGGGATCGTGGGGAGTCAGGTCGTGGGCCGGTGGATCCACGTAGACCACCAGCAGGCGAGATAGCCAGTAGCGCAGGGCGGTCAGGCGCAGCATCAGCGGCCACAGTTCGCGCTCGGTGGCGGTCAGCGGGCGTTCGGCCAGGTAGGCCTCGAGCAGAGCGTCGTGGCGCTCGGCTACCAGGCGACCGTCGGCGTCGGTGGCCCAGTCATTGATGACGATGGCCAGGTCGAACAGCAGGTCGCCGGTGCAGCCGTTATAGAAGTCGATGATGCCACCCAGGCGCTCGCCGTCGAACAGGGTGTTGTCGCGAAACAGGTCGCCGTGCAGGGCGCCCTGGGGCAGCGGCTCGGCGCTTTCCAGTGCGGCCTGATAGGCGTCGACCTCGTCCTGCATCAGCGCCTGGTCCTCGGGCGAGAGGTAGACCAGCACCTTGTGGTGCATGGCCGACAGCCAGTGAATATCGCGGGGATTGGGACGGTGTCCGCCGAAGTGGCGGGAGACACGGTGCATCTCGCCGAGCGCCTGTCCCAGCGCGCGGCACTGGGTCACGTCGGGCGCGCTGGGGTGGGCGCCCGGCAGGCGCGGAAACAGCAGCGCCGGCCGGCCGGCCAGCTCGTGCAGGGCGATACCGTCGCGGTCGTGGATCGGTCCGGCCACCGGAATTCGGTGCTCGTCGAGGAAGTCGAGCAGCTCGACGAAGAACGGCAGCTCCTCGTGCTCTCCCTGCTCGAACAGCGTCAGCACCAGTTCGCGACGGTCGGTGGTGACAAAGAAGGTGCTGTTCTCGGTGCCCGCGGGCACGCCCTGCAGCTTCGTCAGTTCGCCGACGTCAAAACGGCTGAGAAAGCCTGCGACCTGTGTGTCGTCAAGCGGAGTGAATACGGCCATGGATCGTCTCGCCCGGGGTTGCCAAGGCGCCTATTGTAGCGACTTGGCACCGAGTTGCACGTGATCTACGGGTGTGGTCTCAGCGGGCTTTCGCCCCGCTTGCCAGCTGGGCATCAACAGGTGGGTAACGCGCGGCGCTCAGGCTGCAGGCCGGTGAATCAGCGGACCCAGCCGGGGATATCGACGTTGCCGCCGCCCTGACGCTCGAAGTTGCCGTCGCCGTTGCGGTCGACCAGGAAGTAGGCGCTGCCATCCTTGGGCTCGACCTTGATGGCGTACAGCTTGCCGTTGACGCGGTACTCGCGCAGCGTCTGGTCGGATTCCTGGCGGACGCTGACGTCGGGTTGCGCCTGGGCGAGCACCGGCGCGGCGGCGGCCAGCAGGGCCAGCGACAGCAGGGCGGCGCTCGCGATACGTGTGATCGTCATGGTGGGTCTCCAGGATGGGAGAATGAAAGGACCGGAAAACAAAGGGAACACTGTTCGATCAGACCATGATACGTCGGCACAGGTTCCCCTCGCAAAGTAAAGGAACAGGGCCGATGCCCCTGGTAGGCGCCTGATGGCCGGCACAAGGGGCGGGCTTGGGGGCGGGCCTGGCGGCTGGCGCAAGGACAGGGCAATGGCCGTGACCGCGTCAAGGGTCGCAAAAGCGTCCGGCAAAACACGAAAGGGATGCGTATCATGGGTGGCATCGTAGTCATTTATCCTTACAGGGACGCCGATCCATGGCCTCAAGCCCCATCGTTCTCGTCGACGGTTCCTCCTATCTGTACCGTGCCTTCCACGCTCTGCCGCCACTGACCACTTCCGAGGGTCAGCCCACCGGCGCCATCAAGGGCGTGATCAACATGCTCAAGCGGCTTATCAAGGACTACCCGGACAGTCCCATGGCGGTGATCTTCGACGCCCCGGGCAAGACCTTCCGCGACGAGCTCTACGACCAGTACAAGGCCCAGCGGCCACCGATGCCCGACGACCTGCGCGCCCAGGTGAAGCCACTGCACGAGTGCGTGCGCGCGCTTGGCCTGCCGCTTTTGTGCATCGAGGGGGTCGAGGCCGACGACGTCATCGGCACCCTGGCGAAGATGGCCACCGACGCCGGTCGCGACGCGGTGATTTCCACCGGTGACAAGGACATGGCACAGCTGGTCAATGGCCATATCACCCTGGTCAACACCATGAAGGACGAGACCCTGGACGTGGACGGGGTCAAGGACAAGTTCGGCCTGCCACCGGAGCTGATCATCGACTACCTGGCGCTGATGGGCGACAAGGTCGACAACATCCCCGGGGTCCCTGGGGTGGGCGAGAAGACCGCCATCGGCCTTTTGCAGGGCATGGAAGGCGGGCTCGACGTCATCTACGGCGATCTCGACAAGGTCAAGACGCTGTCGTTTCGTGGCGCCAAGACGCTGCCCAAAAAGCTCGAGGAGCACCGCGACAAGGCCTACCTGTCCTACGAACTGGCGACCATCAAGACCGACTGCGAACTGGAGCTCGGCCTCGATGATCTGGCCATCGCCGCACCGGATCGCGAGGCGCTGAAGACGCTCTATCAGCGCCTGGAGTTCAAGAACTGGCTGTCGGAGCTGCTGGCCGGCCAGGATAAAGGCGTCGATGACGTCGCCGGTGGTTCCGACACCCCCGAGGGGGACAACGGAGGCGAAGGCGATAACAAGAACAAGGCCCAGGCGACGCCCTCCAGCGAGCGTCAGGATACGGTGATCCTCGAGCAGGCTGAACTGGACGCCTGGCTTGAGCGACTGGCCGCTGCCGAGGCCTTCTGCTTCGATCTGGAGACCACCAGCCTCAACTACATGGAGGCCGACATCGTCGGTGTCGGCCTGTGCCTGACGCCCGGCGAGGCGGCCTATATCCCGCTGGGCCACGACTATCTCGACGCCCCGGCCCAGCTCGATCGCAAGGCGGTGCTCGAGGCGCTGGCGCCGATCCTGGCCGACGAGGCGATCGCCAAGATCGGCCAGAATCTCAAGTACGATATCTCGGTGCTGGCGCGCTACGACATCCCGGTCAAGGGGCCCCTGGTGGATACCATGCTCGAGTCCTACGTGCTCGACTCCACCGCCACCCGCCACGACATGGACTCGCTGGCGCTCAAGTACCTGGGCGAGGGCACCGTCAAGTTCGAGGACATCGCCGGCAAGGGCGCCAAGCAGCTGACCTTCAACCAGATCGCCCTGGAACAGGCGGCGCCCTACGCCTGCGAGGACGTCGACATCACCCTGCGGCTGCACCAGACGCTGCGCCCGCGAGTGGACGACACCGGTCGCCTGGCCGAGGTCCTCGACGAGCTCGAACGCCCGCTGGTGCGAGTGCTGTCGCGCATGGAGCGCAACGGCGTGGCGCTGGACGCGGAGCTACTGCATACCCAGAGCCGGGAGCTGGGGGAGCGCATTCGCGAGCTCGAGGCCCGGGCCTATGAGCTTGCCGGGCGCGAGTTCAACCTGGGCTCGCCCAAGCAGCTCGGCCAGATCCTGTTCGAGGAGCAGGGCATCCCGGTGATCAAGAAGACCCCCAAGGGCGCGCCCTCCACCGCCGAGGCGGTGCTCGAGGAGCTGGCGCTGGACTACCCGCTGCCCAAGGTGATCATCGAGCATCGCGGCCTGTCCAAGCTGCGCTCGACCTACACCGACAAGCTGCCGAAGCTGGTCAACAAGGCCACCGGCCGGGTCCATACCAGCTACCACCAGGCGGTCACCGCCACAGGAAGGCTGTCGTCTTCCGACCCCAACCTGCAGAACATCCCGATTCGTACCGACGAGGGGCGGCGCATCCGCCAGGCCTTCGTGGCACGCCCGGGCTATCGCATCGTGGCGGCGGACTACTCCCAGATCGAGCTGCGCATCATGGCGCATCTGTCCGGCGACAAGGGCCTGTTGTCGGCCTTCGCCGAGGACAAGGACATCCACGCCGCCACCGCCGCCGAGGTCTTCGGGGTGGCCCTGGACAAGGTCAACGGCGAGCAGCGGCGCAGCGCCAAGGCGATCAACTTCGGCCTGATCTACGGCATGAGCGCCTGGGGCCTGGGCCGCCAGCTGCATATCGAGCAGAGCCAGGCCAAGACCTACATCGACCGCTACTTCGATCGCTATCCCGGGGTCGCCCGCTATATGGAGCGCATCCGCGCCCAGGCCGCCGAAGACGGCTACGTCGAGACGGTCTTCGGACGCCGGCTCTACCTGCCGGAGATCCATTCCCAGAACCGTGCCCGGCGCCAGGGCGCCGAGCGCACCGCCATCAACGCACCGATGCAGGGCACCGCGGCGGACATCATCAAGCGCGCGATGATCGATATGGACGCCTGGCTCGCAGACCAGGCCGGCAGCGACGGCTTCGACGCCTGGATGGTGATGCAGGTCCACGACGAACTGGTGTTCGAGGTCAAGGAAGATCAGGCCGAGGCCTTCATGGAAGAGGTCAAGTCGCGCATGCAGAACGCCGCCAGCCTCGACGTGCCACTGATCGTCGAGGCCGAGTGCGGTGACAACTGGGATGAAGCGCACTGAGGCGATGCCGCGGATGGTGGAGCGCCGAGTTGGAGGCTTCTATCGCCATCGCAGAGGATGACGCAGGCCCAGCCGACCTTGCTCGTCCCAGTCATCCCACCCTGAGAAGGGGATCGTCGCCTCCCCTTCCAGGCTCTTGAGCCTGGCTCGCCAGTCGGCCTTGGTGCTTTCGAGGTGCCGGCGGAATGCAGCCTCCTCCTGATAGGCGAGACCGCCGCCCTGGATGCCGAAGGCGAGCTGTGGCGGCAGCACCTCAAGGCCCAGGTAGTACAGGGAACAGTGGAGGGGGTACATCAGCCGAACGATGTCTCCCGCTCTACCGGCAGGCTCGAAGGCCTCCGCCGGCGATCCTGTCGTCACCGCGCAGATGGCGCGTTTGCCCTTGAGTCGCCCGCGATCATAGCGGCGACTGCCGGAGTACATGCCTCCGTACACCATCACGCGATCGAACCAGCCCTTGAGCATGGCCGGTGGGCCATGCCACCACAGCGGAAACTGAAGGACCAGCAGGTCTGCCTGTTCCAGCCGTTGGATTTCTCTTGCCACGTCGTCGGGAAGCTGTCCGCCTTCGAAGGCGTGGCGTTGCTCCGTCAGTGCACTAAACACCTGCGAATCCTGACGGTTGCGATAGTGACATGGGTGTTCAATGGCATCGAAACCTTCAGCGTAAAGGTCGCTGATCTCCACCCGATGGCCCTGGGAGGTCAGAGTGTCGGCGGCGATGGCGGTCAAGGCGCCGTTCAAGGAGTGGGGCTCGGGGTGACAGTGAACGATCAGGACATTCATGGTCGACTCCATTGCGGTGGGTGTGGTTCAGGCTATGCCTTACACTTGTGCAATGAAATTCCCCATTCTTGTCAGTGGGCTTTGCAAAAATGAACAGTTGGGACGACTTGAGGACGGTACGCGAGATTTCGCGCTCGGGCTCTCTCTCAGGGGCGGCACGCCAGCTTGGCGTCAGCCACGCCACCGTGTTTCGGCGCCTGCGTAACATCGAGCGGCGCCTGGGGGTGCTGTTGTTCGAACGCACACCCGGTGGTTACCAGCCCACCTTGGCGGGGGAAGAGATGGCGCAGGCGGCAGCGCGCGTGCATCAGGAGGTAGATGGGGTGACGCGCCGCATCCAGGGGCGGGATCAACGGTTGGAGGGCGTCATTCGCGTCACCCTGACAGACTCTTTGCTGCAGGGGCTGTTGATGCCGGTGTTCGAGGCGTTCCAGCAACGCCATCCCGCCATCGTGCTTGATGTCTCGGTCTCCAATGCCCTCTATGATCTGGCCGCTCGCGACGCAGAGGTAGCGATTCGGCCCTCCAACCAGCCACCCGAGACGTTGGTCGGTCGGCGAGTCGGTTCGATCCGACAGGCGATCTACGTGGCTCGCGATGGCGATATCTCCGAGCCGGGCGACATCACCGCCTGGATTGATCAGGGACAGCGCCCCGACGATGCGGCGCTGGCGGCTTGGATGGAAGACAAGGTCGAACGAGCCATGGTCCGCTTGCGTTGCGATAGCCTGCTGGGGCGGCAGCAGGCCGCCAGGCGTGGCTTGGGGGCGGTGGTGCTTCCTTGTTATCTGGGCGATGCTGATGTCGGCTTGAAACAGGTGGGAGATGAGTTGGAGACATTGGCGGTGGACCTGTGGCTGTTGGCCCACCAGGACATGCATCAGGTCGTGCGTATACGCCTGTTTATCGACTTTCTTGCCGAGTCGCTCAGGGCGAGGTTGGCGCCCGGGGCGGCAGACCCAAAGCGATAGGCCAAGCCTTGGTACCCGACGCAGGGTACCGCTACGACTTCGGACAAGATCCACCGGCCGCGAAACAAGGAGAGCGACCATGACGACAACACCTGTACGCCCGCAGATACTCGCCTTCGATATCTTCGGCACCGTGGTCGACTGGCACGGCAGTATCGCCCGGGAGGTCGAGGCGCTGGGTTTGCTCTCTTCGCCCGCTACATCGGCATCGATGACGCCCGCGGACTTCGCCAGAGCCTGGCGCGCGGGCTATCGGCCGGCCATGGACAGGGTGATGTCCGGCGAGCTTGGCTGGACACGAATCGACGACTTGCACCGGATGATTCTCGATGAGCTGCTCGATCGCCACCAGCTGGAACTGGACGAGGCGGGCAGGGCCCATCTCAACCGCGCCTGGCATCGTCTGGCGCCCTGGCCCGACAGCGTCGAGGGGCTGTCACGGCTCAAGCGCGACTACACCCTGTGTACCCTGTCCAATGGCAACCTGGGGCTGCTCGCCAATATGGCCAAGCACGCCGGCCTGCCCTGGGACCTGATCCTGTCCGCCGAGGTCTTCCGCGCCTACAAGCCGCATCCCGACACCTATCTGGGGGTGGCCGAGGTGTTCGAGGTGGCCCCCGAGGAGGTGATGCTGGTGGCCGCCCATCAGGACGACCTCGACGCCGCCCGCCGCTGCGGCCTCAAGACCGCCTACATCGAACGTCCCAACGAGTTCGGCGAAGACGCCCCCAAGGCGGTGGATGGCTCACCCGGCAACAATATTCATGCAGGTTCGCTGATTGACCTGGCGGATCGTCTGGGCGCCTAGTGTCATCGCTATCCAGTCGTGGCGTGGGCGCTGACAGCGCCCGGTGGCGGCAGGTGCGGCACCAGATCGATGGTGCCGAAGGATTCAAGCGAGACCCACACCACGAAGGCCGCGTAGACCACCAGCAGACACACCGACTCGCGCCGCGACAGGATCATATGGGTGCGCATCATCAGAAACAGCAGCACCGTGGCGAAGGTCAGCGCGGCCATCATCGGCGCCGCCAGCGAGAAGTCGATCACCGCGGTACCGGCGATCAGCACCCCCGCGGGGATGCACACCAGCAGGTCGAAGGTGTTGCTGCCGAGCACATTGGCGATGCTGGTGACGCCGCGTCCCTGGCGCGCCGCGCGGATGGAGACGAAGGCGTCGGGGATCGAGGTGCCGGCGGCGACCACCGTGATGCCCCACAGGAAACTCGGGGTGCCGAAGATCTCGCCGAAGTTGATCGCTGCGCGTACCAGCCCCTCGACGCCGATCACGATGACCACCAGCGACAGCGCCAGTCGTCCCCACTCACGCCCCGGACGGATGTCGCTGACGTCCTCGTCGGATTCATGATCCAGGGTGTCCTGGTACTGCACAAACAGGTAGAGCCCATACAGTGCCACCGGCATCAAGGCCAGCCAGCGGGTCATCTCGCCCTGGATGCTGCCGCCCTGGGTCGAGGATTCCACCGGGTGGTAGATCGCGGCGAAGGCAAAGGTCAGGGTCAGCACCGCCACCGCGATCATGTAGAACTGGGCTTCCTTGTAGACCAGGTCGCGATTGGCCTGAAGCGGTGACTTCGCGGCTAGCCCGCTGAGCCCGGGAATCACCAGGATATTGAACAGCGCCGAGCCGACGATGGCCGCCACGCCGAGCTCGAACTCGCCGTGGACCAGGGTCGAGATGACGGTGGTGGACAGCTCCGGGAAGCTCGAGCCCACTGCCACCACGATGGCACCCTGGACGATCTCCGGTAGCCGATAGTAGGCCGACAGGCGCTGGCTAGAGCGTTCGAGCAGACCGCTGCCCTTCCAGATGATGGCGGTGGCGATGACGGCGACCAGCGTCCAGAGCAAGATGGCGGACATTCCCTATCCTTGAGCGAGAAGTGGCCTTGTCAGCTTAGCCGTCTTGATCGGTCGCGCAAAAGACAGACGCTGACTATCGCGGCACCATCAGGAACAGCCCCGAGAGTAGCGCAAACAACAGGACCCCCTGACGCAGTCGCTTGGCATCCAGACGCTGGTGCATGATTCGGCTCAAGACGGTACCGATCAGCAGAGGGGGAAGAAGAGCGAGCGCCCACCACAGCTGTTTCTGTTGCACGGCACCTGCCATGGCGAGAATCAACAGTGACAGTACCTCGCCGACCACGAAGCAGCAGGCAATGGTGGAACGTAGCTCAGGACCCGGTCGATGCTGGTAGAGCAGTGCCAGGGGAGGGCCGCCGACCCCGGTGGCGGTTTCGGTGACACCGGTGATGGCACCCACCGTGAGGCAGGCGCCGGTGCCCGGTCGAAATACCGGGGCAAACAGGGCGACCAGCACCGCGAGCACGGTGGAAGCTCCGATCAACTGGTTGAGCCCCTGAGTGCTCAGCACCATCAACACCGCGAGCCCGGCCAGGGTGCCTGGCAATCGTCCAGCGCTGATCCAGGCGCTGCCGCGCCAATCGATGGCCTCGCGCTCGCGCAGCGCCACCAGCAGATTCAGCGGAAGCATCAGGACCAGCAATGCCACCGGCAGCAGAGTCGGTGCCAGAATTCCCAGCACCGGGGCCACAATCAGTGCGAAACCGATACCGATGGCACCCTGGACGAAGGACGCCAGCAGGGTGGCTACGGCGGCGATCGCATAGGTAGTGGTCGTCAGCATCGGGGCTCCCCATTGCCTCGCTGCCTTGAGGGCGTCGCTTCACGAGCTTTTGCATGGCGCTCGCGATGCACCTCGGAGGTCGGATGGACCCGCTGGATCGGTGCCTTGTTGATGGCGGCGGGAGCCACCTCGCGGACCTCGGCAAGCAGTGCCCGTGCGTCCCAGTCCACTGGCCAGCCTTGCCAGAGTCTCAGTCGGCCAGCGGTGAACACGGCTTCGATCTGATCCCGATTGCCGTAGCGCACAAGTTCCCAGGGCCGGTCCCAGGAAGGCGTCATCTCAGGCACCTCGAGATCCACCAGCAGGAAGTCGGCGGCTTTATCCACAGTGATATCGCCGGTGATGCTGCCAAGCCCGCAGCACTCGGCGCTGCCCTGGGTAGCGTGCTCCAGCCAGCGCCAGCCACCGCCGCAGGAGCTGTCGCCGGTAGCCAGACCGAAGGCCATTCGCTGGCTGGTCTCGGCCGCATCCATCAGGCGAAAGGCATCACTGCGGGTCCCGTCTGTACCGAGCCCGAAACGGATGCCAAGCGCCGCCATCTGCAGGGCGGGCGCCACCGCGTTGCCTTTCCAGCTGCTGGCGACCGGATTGAAGGCCACCGCGGTATCGGTATCTCGCAGCAGATTGAGTTCGTCTGGCGTGACCAGGGTGGCGTGGGCGATCAGGGTCTGTGGGCCGAGTGCGCCCACCGTGTGCAGATGCTCCAGCGGCCGCTGTGAGCGCGTTACCAGAGAGCGTTCGACCGCCTGGAGGTGCTCGTTGATGTGGCTCTGGAAGATCGCTCCCTTGTCGCGGCATAGCGTGGCGACGTCATTGAGCATATCGTCGCTGGCCGCTTCGGGAATGGAAATTGCCAGGGATGGATGGATCAACGCGTGGTCGCGGTAGTCCGCCAGGTGGGCCACGGCACGGTCGAGAATGGCGTTGCGTTGCTGGGGCGAACCGCTACCGCCGCGATCATTGCAGATCATGCCGAGCACGCAGCGAAGCCCGCTTTCTTCGGCCGCCTTGGCGAGTGCGCCGATTTCCCCCGCACTGCGGGTGCCCGCGTCCACCGCAGTGGTAAAGCCTCCACGCAAGGCCTCGAGCGCCGCCAGTTTGGACGACAAGTGAAGCAGTCGCTCGTCCAGGCTGGACTCCAGCGGCACCCAGATTCGCCGAAAGATTTCGGAGGGCTCCCCGAACACCAGCGACTTGCCCAGTGACTGGGTCAGATGATGGTGGCTGTCGACGAACCCCGGCATCATCAGGTGTCCCGGCAGGTCGATCGGGGGCAACGTCGGATGACGGGCGACCAGGGCTTCCTTGGGTCCGATATCGATGAAGCGCCCGGCGCTCGTCACGACTCCCATGTCACGCTGAATGCTTCCATTCGTGAGCAGTTCGCCAGGGCACAGCAGCAGCTCGCTGGCCGAGAGTCGCTGGCGCAGTTGCTGATCGAGCGTCATGAATCTGTCTCCGGAGCTTCGGTGTGGGTGGGCTGGGTCTCTCGGGCGCTGTTGCCGCTGCCCAGGTGGTAGAAGGCCAGGTTGACGATCACCGCGGTGAGGGTGCCCATGGCCAGTCCATTACCCAGGATGATCTGCAGGTGGGTCGGGAAGGCAGAGTAGAAGCCCGGTACAACGATCGGCAGCAGCCCCATGGCCATCGCCGAGGCCAGCGTGAAGAGGTTGCCGTGCTCATTGAAGTCGACGCGGCGCAGGATATTGATGCCCATGACCCCGATGATGGCGAAGACGATGACGGCGGTGCCGGCCACCACCGGTGTCGGCAGGGTGGCGGCCAGTCGGCCCAGAGGTGCCAGCATGGCCAGCAGGATCAGCAGACAGCCGGCGGCGATGGTGACATAGCGCGAGCGCACGCCAGTGGCCCGGATGATGCCGATATTCTCGCCGCTGGTGATGATCAGCGAGGTGCCGAGGCAGCCGCCAAACAGCGAGCCCAGGGCGTCGGCGCGAATGTTTCTGGGAACCAGGGCCTTGGCATCGCCTCGCTTGCCGACGATTTCGGCGGTGGCCATGGTCTGGCCGGTGGCCTCGGTCATCGACACCACGCTGAAGATGATCAGCGGCAGCGACGCCAGCAGGTCGAACTTGGGCATGCCGAAAGGAAAGAGCTGGGGCAGGGCGATCAAGGGGCCATCGAGGATGCCCGCCACGCTGAGGTGACCGAAGGCTGCCGCGATCAGCGCACCCATGACAAGCCCGATCATCACCGAGATGCGACGCAGGGCGCCGGTAAACACTCTGGCACTGATGACGATGCAGGCGATGGTGGCCAGCGCCAGCAGAATGGTCGAAGGGGCGGCGAAGTCGGGGCTGTCAGGGCGCCCGGCGATGAGGCCACCGAAGATCTTGACCAGGTTGATGGCCACCAGCAGCAGCATGGTGCCGATCACGATGGGCGGAAAGAAGCGGAGAACTCGGGTGAAGAAGGGCAGTGCCAGGAAGTAGAACAAGGCGGTCAGAATCACCGCACCGGTGGCGGTCTGGATATCGGTGGCCTGGGCGATCGCCAGAAAGATGACGATGGGGGCACCGCCAGGTACCTGCACGAACGGGAGTCTCGCGCCGAAGCCCAGTACCCCGATGGATTGCAGCAGGGTGCCGAGGCCACAGGCGAGGAAGGTGGCGCTCATCAGCGGTACCGTGACGTCAGGCCCGAAGCCCAGCGTCTGGCCGACCAGGAAGACCGCCGTAATCGGTGCGGCTGCCATCACCAGTACGTGCTGCAAGCCGCAGAGGATGGCAGCCTTCAGTGGCAGCCGTTCGTCCACCGGATCGACGGAATCGGTGTGAAGAGGAGAAGACATGGGTGGCCTCATTGTTGTTGTCGTTCAAGAGTGTGCGTCCAGGTGTTTGCCGAACCGCGTTTCTTCTGCGGGTTTCAGAGGAAAGCTAGCGCTGAGTCAGTGTGCGCGTCTATCATCGTTTTTCGTGAGATGTGTTGCCGAAATGGCAACGATTAGTGAGCCAGCCATGGTCTGACGAATCAGGAGACTCCGCGTGCCCTTGATGACCACCGCGCTACGCTATTTCGATGAGGTTGCCCGACAAGGGTCGATCCGCAGGGCCGCAGACCACCTCCATGTGGCGGCCTCGGCGGTCAATCGCCAGATCCTCAAGCTGGAGGACGAGCTTGGCGTACCGCTGTTCGAGCGGCTTCCCCGCGGCCTGCGTCTGTCCTCGGCGGGCGAGCTGCTGGTCTATCAGGTGCGACAGTGGCAGCGGGACGAACGTCAGCTGCTGGGGGTGCTGGACGATATCCGTGGCACCGGTACCAGTGAGGTGCGGGTCGCGTCGGTGGAGTCAGTGACTGACCGCCTGCTGCCGGTGACCATTCGGCGCTTCATGGAGCGCTATCCTCGTGTGCGTTTCGACCTGTCCACCGATCTTACCGACCCCATCATCGACGCTATCCTGTCGGGAGAGGCTGACATCGGGCTTTGCATCAATCCGCCGTCCAATCCGCGCCTGCGTACCCTGCGACGGCTCGAATTGCGTTTCGGGGCGGTCATGGCGCCGTGGCACGCTCTGGCCAAGGCGAGCGAGCTTCGCCTCAAGGATTTCGAGAACGTCCCGGTCATCTTGCCGGACCAGGCAATGTTTCGTGGCTCTACTCTGGAACGCGCGCTGTCCACTCAGGACGTGCGACTCTCCGCCGTTGCCGCGTGTGGCCGCATCCTGAGCATGAAGTCGCTCGCCAGAGAGGGCGTGGGCGTGGCGTTTCTCAATCCGCTGGATGTGACTCGTGAACTGGCCGAGGGGGAGCTTGTCTTTGTGCCTTTGCGGGATCGTGGTATCGCTGCGGCACAGTTGGAAATGTGTGTGGCCAAGGATCGGCCGCTGCCTCTGGCCATCGCCGTATTCGCCGAAATGCTGGATGAGGCGCTGAAGGAACTGGATGTCGCCACCACCGCCTAGTCACTCGCGTCACGCGAAGTAGGCCTTCAGACTGCCGAGATGGCACTGCGGGTGCTATGGTGTCGGTCATGGATTGCTTATCTGGTCGTGGTTGCCACGGCCTCACTGCCGGAGACAAGGATATGACACGGGGAAAGATGGGATGGGCCGCTGTGGCCATGCTGACACTGGCTGGCTGTGCGTCGACCTCACAACCGCAGACAGCGGCCGAGATGTTCGACTGCGACGCCCTCAATCAGGCCGTGGCCAGTGCCGACAATGATTTCACCGACATCAAGGGACGCTTCGACGACACTCGGCTGACCCGCAGCTGGGAAACCGATGTCCAGGCCTTCCACGACTCCTGTCTGATCACCTCGGCGCAGCGCCCGGATCACTACTCCTGTTTCGGACGGATGGACAGTGACGACCCGCGTGGTGCCCTGGTGGCCGGTGGTGAGGCCCTTGGCCAGTGCCTGGGCAGTGACTGGACCTCCACCCGCGAGACGTCCGATCGTCTGGTCTTCTCCCGGGCCGGCAGCGACACCACCGTGACGCTGGAAACCTTCCTCAACGACCGCGGCCGCCGTATGGGCAGCCTGGATGTGTGGCAGCATCCGGATGATCGGCGTCTGGAGTCCACCGACGGCTGACTGCCGCTGTTGGGCCCATGACGGGTCCATTGACTGCACTCACGACAGGGCCCGTGCCGATCGGCACGGGCCCTGTCGTTGTGGCCTTGGCGTTTGTGCTGCTTGCGCAGGCCCTCATCAGCGGCGAGGGCCTGGCGTGGATGGGCTTAACGCCAGCCGACGCGATCGAAGATCTTGACCGCTTCCGGGTTGTTCTCGCCCAGCACGCTGACGTTGACTTCGTCCTTCTTGAACTCGCCCCAGGAGCCGAGTACCTCGTCCACGGCGACACCCTCGACCACCGGGAATTCGTGGTTGCCCACGGCGAACAGTTCCTGAGCTTCGTCGGAGGCCAGGAACTCGAGGAAGGCGACGGCGTTGTCGTGGTTAGGTGCACCCTTGACCAGGCCGGCACCACCGACGTTGACGTGGGCACCACGGTCATCCTGATTGGGGAACAGGATCTGCACGCTTTCGGCGGCCTCGCGCTCGTCGGCGTCGTCGGAGGTCAGCAGACGCACGTAGTAGTAGTGGTTGGCCACCGCCACGTCGCACTCGCCGCTGGCCACGCCCTTGATCTGGTCGCGGTCGCCACCCTCGGGGTCGCGAGCCATGTTGTCGACCACGCCCTGGGCCCACTCTTCGGCACCTTCTTCACCGTGGTGCTCGACCATCGAGGCCAGCAGTGACTGGTTGTAGATGTTGTTGGAGGAACGGATGCAGATCTTGCCCTTGAGGCTGGGGTCGGCCAGCTTCTCGTAGCTGTCGACCTGCTCGGGCTCGATGGTCTCGGGGTTGTAGAAGATCGCCCGCACACGCTGGCTGAAGCCGAACCAGTCGCCTTCGGGGTGACGCATGCTCTCGGGCAGGCGCTCGTTGAGCACCTCGGAGTCCACCGGCGCGAAGATGCCTTCCTCCTCGGCGCGCCACAAGCGGCCGGCGTCCACGGTCATCATGATGTCGGCGGGGCTGGCCTCGCCCTCGCGCTTGATGCGCTGGATGAGCTGGTCGGAATCGCCCTGCAGCACGTTGACCTCGATGCCGGTCTGTTCGGTGAAGGCGTCGTACATGGCCTGGTCGGAGTCGTAGTGACGTGCCGAGTACACATTGACGCTGCCGTCGGCGTAGGCGAGACCGGAAGCGCCGGCCAGGGCGATGGCGATGGCAAGACGAGAGACGTTGGACATCGGAGACCTCGAGTGGCGGATGGAATGATAATACGTGTCATTCGGTGTCCGTATTGAACGACCTCCCGGGCACGGCGTCAATCACTGTGCCTCCTTGGGCTGATGCAGGGTGCTTCTCTCGGCATAGTGGAGGGGGCACGATCGATGTACTGACGGGGGCTGCGTCGGGGGCGGATACCTCCGACCATCGGGCGCTCCAGCCTGGCGCTGCGCCCCCTGGCACCCGCTGCTTCGGGAGCCGGCAGAACTGCGAGGCTGACCTGTTGGAGCGGGAGATATCGCACAGGCAAAGGAGAAGGCGTGTCGAAAGGATTCGCGTTACCATGGCCAATCCATCGGCTTTCGCCGTCGTCCATCCGACCTTCGACACGCGATCCCCTCCATGACCTCACACCTTGCCAGCTCCGCCACCGTTTCCGAGCAGACCTTCGAGGAAGGCGTTGTCGCCGATCCTCTGCTGGCTGTGCGCAATATCCAGCATCGATACGACAGCAAGCTTGCCGTCAGCGACGCCTCCTTCGACATCGCGCCGGGCGAGGTGGTGTGCCTGCTCGGGCCGTCGGGCTGTGGCAAGACGACGCTGCTGCGCATCGTCGCCGGACTCGAGGCGTTGCAGCAGGGGGAGCTCAAGTTCGACGGCCAGACCCTGGCCGCACCGGGGCGTCCCCACGTGCCGCCGGAGAAGCGCAGCGTGGGGCTGGCCTTCCAGGAATCGGCACTGTTTCCCCACTTGAGCGTGCTCGACAACGTGACCTTCGGGCTCAAGGGGATGCCGGCGCGGGCGCGCCGTGAACGTGCCCTGGAGCTGCTCGCTCAGCTGGGCATGGACGGCTACTCCGAGGCCTTCCCGCACACCCTGTCCGGTGGCCAGCAGCAGCGGGTGGCCCTGGCCAGGGCCCTGGCGCCCTCGCCGCAATTGATGCTGCTGGACGAGCCTTTCTCGAGCCTCGACGCGCGTCTCAGGGACCGTATTCGCGATGACACCCTGCACGTGCTCAAGCAGGTGGGCGCTGGCACTCTGCTGGTGACCCATGACCCCGAAGAGGCGATGTTCATGGCCGATCGCATCGTGCTGATGCGCGATGGTCGGGTGGTGCAGGTAGGCACGCCGGAAGAGCTCTACTGCGCGCCGGCCGACCCCTTCGTGGTGACCTTCTTCGGGGACGTCAATCGCCTGGAAGGCGTCGCCCAGCGTGGCTATGTGCATACCGCGGTGGGGCCCGTCGCCACCGACCTGCCTGACGGCGCCCGCGCCCAGGTGCTGATGCGCCCGGAGGCGCTCAGGGTGGTGGAAATCGAGAGCGACGGCCAGCACGCCCACCACAGCCACGTGCTGATGGCACGACTGCTGGGGCGTTGCAGTCTGCTGCACCTCTGCGTGCACGGTATCGATGGCCAGGAGGCCCACATGCACGCCCGGGTACCCGGGGTCTTTCTGCCGAGGGAAGGCCAGGCCGTGCAGGTCAGTCTCGACCCGGCCCAGGTATTCGTGTTCCCCGCCGAGGCGTCCGGCGCCGAAGCCGTCTAGACCCCCTGGCCCCGGCGCACCAGGGGGGGCGCTATTCGTATCGGGTCGTATCCAGTCGTATCCAGTCGTATCCAGCAGGGGCCAGCGTCAGTCGCTGGCCTGGCCCGGTCGCGAGCGGCGCATCGCCAGGCTCAGCAGCACCACCGGAATGATCCCCACGGCAACGATGGCCAGGGACGCTGTCGAAGCCTCGGCCAGGCGTTCGTCGGCGGCCAGGTTGTGGGCTCGTACCGCCAGGGTGTCGAAGTTGAACGGGCGCAGGATGATGGTGGCCGGCAGCTCCTTCATCACGTCGACGAAGACCAGGATCCCGGCGGCCAGCAGGCTGCCGCGCATGATCGGCGTATGCACCTTGCGCAGGGTGCCGGTGGCGGTCTCGCCGAGGGTCCGGGCCGCCGCGTCCATCGACGGGGTGACCTTGCCCAGGCTCGCTTCCACGGCGTTGAACGACACCGCGAGAAAACGCACCACATAGGCATAGATCAGGATAAAGGCGGTACCGCTGAGGATCAGGCCGATCACCTCCCCGGTGGCGGCCTTGTACAGCTGGTTGAGCTGGACGTCGACCCAGGCGAAGGGGATCAGGATGCCTACCGCCACCACCGACCCCGGAATCGCGTAGCCCAGCGAGGCCACCCGCGTGGCCGTGCGGGTCAGCGGGCCCTGTTCGAGTCGGGCGCCATAGCTCAGCACCACCGCCAGCCCCACCGCGATCAGGGCGGCGACGGCTGCCAGCAGCAGGCTGTTGCCGGCGTATTCGAAAAAGGCGCTGCCCAGCACGCTGTCTCCGGCCTTCAGCGCCATGTACCCCAGCAGCAGGCAGGGCAACAGGAAGCCCACCGTCACCGGCAGCGCGCAGGCCAGGGTGGCCGCCCAGGCGCGTGCACCGCTTAGGCGGTACTCCGGTAGTTGCTGGTAGCGGTGAGAGGTGTGGTGGAAGCGGCGCTTGCCCCGGGACCAGCGCTCCAGCAGCACGAACAGGATCACGAAGGCCAGCAGGCACGCCGCCAGCTGGGCGGCGGCGACCTGTTCGCCAAGTCCGAACCAGGTGCGATAGATGCCGGTGGTGAAGGTATCCACGCCGAAGTACTGCACCGCGCCGAACTCGTTGAGGGTTTCCATCAAGGCCAGCGACACGCCCCCCACCAGCGCCGGTCGCGCCAGCGGTACCGCCACCTGGGTAAACATCTGCCAGGGGCCGCGGCCCAGGGTGCGTCCCACGTCGAGCATGCACACCGACTGCTCGAGGAAGGCCGCCCTGGCCAGCATGTACACGTAGGGGTAGAGCACCAGGGTGATCAGGGTGGCGGCACCCGGTAACGAGCGGATGTCGGGAAACCAGTAGTCCCCGCGGGACCAGCCGAAGGCTTCGCGCAGGGCCTCCTGCACCGGCCCTGCGTACTGCAGAAAGTCGGTGTAGGCGTAGGCGATGACGTAGGTGGGTACCGCCAACGGCAGCAGCATGGCCCATTCGAACAGGCGCTTGCCGGGAAAACGGCACATCACTACCAGCCAGGCGCAGCCGGTACCGATGGCCAGGGTGCCAAGGCCGACGCTGAGTACCAGGAACAGGGTGTTGAGCAGATAACGCGTCAGCACAGTGTCGGCCAGGTGACGCCAGATATCGCCGGCGGGCACCAGAATATGGGCCAGGATCACCAGCACCGGCAGTGCTACCACCGCGGCGACCGCCAGCGTCAACCAGCCCCAGCGCGAAAGCCGCCGGGAACGAACCTTGGCCACGGAATGAGTACTGCTGGACACGGACGGACTCCTGCTGCGGGCACCGCTGACGGACGGGAGGCCAGATCATACCAGTCCGTGCCGGCGGCTGCAGTTGGCCATCAAGGGGAGGCATGGAGGCGCGCACCAAACGGAAGTGAGACCTTGGCTCGGCGGGCTTTGAAAGTGAATAACTATTCATTTATTTTAAGAGGCATCTCAAAAGAGGGTAAATGTCATGCGCCCACGCGACGACACCAAGCGGGTGGCACTGCTCGAGGCGACCCTGGTCGAGGTCACCGAGCACGGCTTCGGCGTGGCCTCGGTGGCCCGTATCGCGCGTCGCGCCAGGGTGTCGCCCGCCACCCTCTATATCCACTTTGCCGACAAGGACGCCCTGCTGGAGGCGACCTTTGTGCACGTCTGTGACCAGCTGATCGATACCGCCCTGGAGGCCTTCGATGCGGCACTTGAGCTGCGCCAGGCGCTGCGCGAGATGTGGCATGCGCTGTTTCATCTGGCCCTCGACCAGCCGCGCCTGTTTCGCTTCCACGACGCCTTCAGCCATTCGGTATGGATGAATGATCGGGTCCGCGAGCGCAACGATCTGCGCCTGGCGCCCTTGCTCGATGCCATCGCCCAAGGGCATCGGGATGGCGTGCTCAAGCCGGTTGGGCTTGCGCTGCTGGAAAGCTTCATGTTCCGCCCGATCTACCACCTGGTGCAGAGCCAGGGGAGCCACCCGTTCGAGCCCACCCACACCAATATCGACCAGGCCTTTGCGATGGCCTGGGACGCCATTGCCGTTCGCCACGACAACTCGCGTCCCTGACGCCTCAGGAGCCCCCATGACCTTCTCTACGTTTCCTCCGACGTCGCGCCTTGAGCGCCTGCTGGCCAGGTTCAGTCTGCTTGCCGTCGTGGCGCTTGTCGCCGGCTGTGAATCCGACCAGCCGCCCTTGTCCCAGCAGCAGGTACACCCGGTGAAGCTGGTGTCGCTGGACGCCGGGCGCCAGGGCATGTTGATGCGTTATCCCGGCCAGGTGCAGGCCTCGGAGCGTTCGGAGCTGTCGTTCCGGGTCGGTGGGGAACTGCGCGAGCTGGCCGTGCAGCCGGGGGATGAGGTGGAAGCGGGGGACCTTATCGCCCGCCTCGATGATCGTGATGCCAAGAGCCAGCTGGCCAACGCCCGTTCGAGCTACAACCTGGCCGAGGCGACCTACGAGCGTATGCGTATCTCGCTGGAGCGTGGTGCCATCAGTCGGTCCCGCTTCGACGAGGCGCGTGCCGAGTTTCTGTCGGCCCAGGCCCAGCTCAAGCAGGCCCAGGACCAGCTCAGCTACACCGAGCTCAGTGCGCCCTTCAGCGGCGTGATCGCGTCGGTTCCGGTGGACAACTATCAGGTGGTCGGTGCCCAGCAGACCATCGCCGAGCTGCAGCAGCCGGGATCCATCGACGTGACCTTCCAGCTGCCTGAGCAGCAGGTCCGCCGGATCAATGACGAGCGCGCCCAGGCGGTGCAGGACGGCGAGGATGCGGTGGTCTGGGTGACCTTCGCCGAGAACCAGCAGCAGCGCTACCCGGCCCGCTACAAGGAGCACGACAGCAGCGTCAGCCAGGGGTCGCTGAGCTATGAGGTCACCCTGACCCTGCCTGAACCTGACGACATCACGGTGCTGTCGGGCATGAGCGCCACGGTGCTGCTGGACATGAGCGCCCTGACCGGTGATAGCCAGGATCCCTGGCGGGTGCCGGTGGCGGCGGTGGCCACGCGGGAATCGCAGCCTGACCAGGCGGTGGTGTGGCGCTTCGTGCCCGACGACGAGTCCCGCGCCGATGGCCCTGGGCGTGTCGAGGCGGTGCCGGTCGTGCCGGGGCGCATCACCACCCAGGGGATGCTGATCGAGGGCGAGCTCGAGGCCGGCGACCGGCTGGTCGCCGCCGGTGCCGAACGCATGCAGGAAGGACGCAGGGTACGACCCTGGATCAAGGAAGAGGGGCTCTGATCGATGGTCGACTACTTTCTGCGCCAGAAGGTCATCAGCTGGATGATCACCCTGCTGCTGGCCGTTGGCGGGGTGGTGTCTTTCTTCGGGCTCGGGCAGCTGGAGTTTCCCGAGTTCACCATCCGCAACGCCATCATTTCGACCCAGTACCCCGGCGCCACGCCAGAACAGGTAGAAGAGGAGGTCACCCTGCGCCTGGAGAAGGCGATCCAGCAGATGCCCGACCTGAAGCGGGTCAGCTCGGTCAACGCCGACGGCCTGTCGCAGATCACCGTGGAGCTCGAGAACACGGTGCGCGAGCACGAACTTGCCCAGTACTGGGACCTGCTGCGGCGCAAGATCAGCGACGTCCAGGCCGAGCTGCCCCCCGGCGCCGGGACCTCCATCGTCAACGATGACTTCGGTGACGTCTTCGGCCTGCTGTTGACCCTGACCGGCGAGGACTACAGCCAGCAGGACCTGGAAGACCACGCCGACCTGCTGCAGCGGGAGCTGCGCCTGGTCGACGGGGTCAAGAAGGTCGCCATCGCCGGCACCGTGCAGGACCAGGTGGTGGTGTCGCTGGACCGTGACCGGATGCGCGCGCTGGGGATCTCGCCACAGCAGTTGAGTGACCTGCTCAACGCCCAGAACGTGGTGGGCGACGCGGGCCATATCAAGCTCGATGGCCTGTCGCTGTCGGTGCAGCCCACCGGCGAGTTCGACAGCGTCGAGTCGCTCGAGCGGCTGGTGGTGGGCCGTCCCGGTGACGGCCTGATCCGCCTTGGCGATATCGCCGAGGTCACTCGCCAGACCACCGATACGCCCCAGTTGCTCTACCACGCAGGGGGGCAGTCCGCGCTGTCCATCGGCATCTCGTTTGGTTCCGGCGTCAACGTGGTGGAGGTCGGCGAACGGGTCGAGAAGCGGCTTTCCGAGCTCGAACAGCGCATGCCGCTGGGCATGGAACTGGCCACCGTCTACCACCAGCCCGAGGTGGTGGAGGACGCGGTCAACGGCTTTCTGATCAACCTGGCCGAGGCGGTCGGCATCGTCATACTGGTGCTGTTGCTGTTCATGGGGGTGCGTAGCGGGCTGCTGATGGGCCTGATCCTGCTGCTGACCATCCTCGGCACCTTCATCATGATGTCGATTCACGGCATCCAGCTGCAGAAGATCTCGCTGGGCGCCTTGATCATTGCCCTCGGCATGCTGGTGGACAACGCTATCGTGATCACCGAGGGCATGATGATCGGCCTTGCCCGGGGCAAGACCAAGCGCCAGGCGGCGCTGGAGGTGGTCGGTCAGAATCGCCTGCCGCTGCTGGGTGCCACTGTCATCGCGATCACCGCCTTTGCTCCCATCGGGCTGTCGCCGGACGCTACCGGCGAGTTCGTCGGGTCACTGTTCTGGGTATTGTGCTATTCGCTGTTCCTGAGCTGGATCACCGCCCTGACCCTGACCCCCTTCTTCTTCGATCTGTTCTTCAAGGAACGCATCGAAGCGGGCGAGGAGGGGGATAGCGATCCCTATCGTGGCCTGCTGTTCCGGGTGTTTCGCCGCCTGCTGGTGGTGGGGATTCGGTTCCGCTACCTGACATTGGTGCTGGCGGTGGTGCTGCTGGCCGGTGCCTTGTCGCTGTCCGGGCAGGTCAAGAACGCCTTCTTTCCCGACGCCACCACACCGCTGTTCTTTGCCGATGTGTGGTTGCCGGAGGGCACCGACGTGCTGGAGACCGAGCGCACCATCGCGCGCCTCGAGACGCAGGTGCTGGAGATGCAGGACGTGACCCGGGTGACCAGCGTGATCGGTGGCGGCGCACAGCGCTTCACCCTGACCTATGCCCCCGAGGACCGTTATGCGAGTTTTGGTCAGCTGATCGTCGAGACCGAGGACCGCGCGTCCCGGGAAGCCCGCATGAAAGAGGTGATCGAGACCCTGCGCGAGGACTTCCCCCGGGTCCAGTACAAGGTCCAGGCGTTGCAGGTCGGCCCCTCGGCCAAGGCCAGCATCGAGGCGCGCATCTACGGTGACGATCCCGAGACCCTGCACCGCCTGGGCGCCGAGGTGCGTGGCATCTTCCAGGACGAGCCGATGACCGACAGCATCCGGCTGTCCTGGAGCAATCGCGAGAGCGTCATCGTGCCCGAGTTCCTCGAGCAACAGGCACGTCGCGTCGGAGTCACCCGGGACGCCTTGCACCAGGCGCTCAGGCTCAACAATGACGGCGAGCAGGTCGGCGTCTACCGCGAAGGCAGCGAGCTGATTCCGATCGTGATGCGCTCCCGGGAGGACCAGCGCCACGACATCGACAACCTCAGCGCGGTCAACGTCTGGAGTGAAGAGCAGGGACGTTATCTCAGCGCCGGCAACGTGCTCGGCGAGCTGCACACCGAGCTGCGTGATCCGCTGATCAAGCGTCGCGACCGGCGTCGCATGCTGGCGGTGTACGCCGAGCCGATGCCGCTGTCCGGCGAGACCGCTGCCAGCGTGCTGGCGCGGCTGCGTCCCCAGGTCGAGGCCATCGAGCTGCCGCCGGGCTATGCCATCGAATGGGGCGGTGAGTACGAAACCGCCAGCGACGCCCAGAAGGCGCTGCTGTCATCGCTGCCCATGGGCCTGCTCGGGATGTTCATCATCACCGTGCTGCTGTTTGGCCGGCTGCGCCAGGCGCTGGCGATCTGGTCGATCGTGCCGCTGATGCTGATCGGTATCATCGGTGGCCTGGCGTTGCTCGGGGCGCCCTTCACCTTCATGGCGCTGCTCGGCACCTTGAGCCTGATCGGCATGGTGCTGAAGAACGCCATCGTGCTGATGGAAGAGATCAACGTGCAGCGTGGCCAGCAGGACAATGCCCACGACGCCGTGATCCAGGCCGCGGTCAGTCGTGTGCGGCCGGTGACCATGGCCGCCGTGACCACCATGCTGGGGATGCTGCCGCTGTTCACCGATGCCTTCTTCGCCTCCATGGCGGTGGTCATCGTGTTCGGTCTGGGCGTCGCCACCCTGTTGACGCTGGTTGTTCTGCCGGTGGTGTACTGTACCTTGATGAGGATACGCGCCGGCTGATCCTGCCGCCGCTTTCTAGTCACCCGCACCCTGATGAGGATTCGTGCCGGCTGATGCTGCCACTGCTTGCTAGCCGCCGGCGCCCTGAACGTTGGCCCCGTGAGGGCCTGCCTCGTCGGCGATGACGGTCCAGGGGGCGGCCGACACGCTACCTGTCTGCGTCGACGGGGCCCGCTCTACCAGCCAGGAGCAGATCAATGGCCACAGGGTGTCACGGTGGCGCCGGCGGAACCCCTCCAGGTGCCCTAGCACACCACTGCCCAGCACCCTGGGCGACAGCTGCAGGCGCTTGACCGAGGCGTCGGTGAAGTAGGCACTCAGCAGGTCGATGCTGTCGCTGCTGGCGTAGGGATCATCGTCGAGTCCCACTACCAGCAGAGGTAACGTCACGCGCGCGAATCGCACTTCGGCGTTGAGTTCCGGGTCGTCGAAGAAGTAGCGCGGCAGACTGGTCCAGCGGCTGCACTGGCGGGCCACCCCCTCCGGCACGTCCTCACTGATACCAAGCCGTCGGCAGGGCACATAGCCATTGATCCGGGACAGCAAAGGAAACACCAGCTTGAACAGCATCCAGGCGCGCAGCCGCAGCCAGGGTGATGAGATGAAGCGCAGACAGCTGGCATTGCAGGCGATCAACACCGCAGCGCTCAAGTGCCGGCTGGCGTCTCCCAGGCCGATGGCATGGCCACCGAAGCTGTGGCCGATGGCCAGCAGCGGCAGGTCTGGCCAGCGCTGGCGTGCCCACTGGGTGACACTGTCGGCATCGAGCTCGGCCCAGTCCTGCATGCGCACCTCCAGTCTTTCGAGCTGTTCCGGCCGTGACCGCCCGATGCCTCGGTAGTCGTAGCTCAGCACGTGGAAGCCGTGTTCGGCGAGGAACAGTGCGAAGGCCTGATAGAGGCGCTGTGACACCGCCGAGGCGGAGTGAATGATCACCACCCCGCGCAGCGGCGGTGTGGCCTCGAAGTGGCTGGCGCCGAGCGGATAGGCATCGGAGGCGGAGAGGGTGAAGCGGGTCACGTTGGCCATCATGCTGCCCTTGCACAGAGTGTCTAAGAACTCTTAATACGATGCAGGAACGGCGTCGAGGCTTTACCTAATCAGGAGCGCGAGGGGGTGAAAAGTCGAAGATTATGCCGGAAGAGTACTGACAAATTCGTCGCTGTGAACGAATAGCCCCCGCCAGGCGGGGGCTGTGTGGTCGTGCCAGAGGCTACCAGAAGGGTCAGTAGCCCAGCAGCATCGAGGGCAGGCCGGTGACCAGGGCGGGGAAGTAGGACATCAGCACGCAGGCAAGCAATATCAGCGCGCAGAACGGGATCACCGCCTTGTACAGGTCGAGGGTCTCGACCTCCGGAGGTGCCACGCCCTTCAGGTAGAACAGCGCATAGCCGAAGGGCGGGGTCAGGAAGGAGGTCTGCAGTACCACCGCGACCATCACCACGAACCACAGCATGTCGACGCCCATGGTCTCGATGATCGGCAGCATGATCGGGAAGCTCAGCAGCACGATGCCGGTCCAGTCGAGGAACATGCCCAGCACGAACACCAGCAGGAACATCAGGATCAGTGCGCCGGTGGTGCCTCCGGGCATCGCCAGCACCAGTTCGCTGATCACGTCCATGCCGCCACCGATGGAGAACACCCCGGTGAAGGCGGTAGCCCCTACCAGCACGAACATCACCATGGTGGTGGTCTTGCCGGCCTCGATGAAGGTGTTGTAGCAGGTCGACAGCTTGCGATCACCAAAGATCAGGAACAGCAAGAAGGCCAGAGTCACGCCGATGGCCGAGGCCTCGGTGGCCGTGGCAATACCGGTGAACAGTGCACCCAGCACCCCGAGGATCAGGCTCATCGGTGGCAGCACGTACTTGCACAGGCGGATCACCAGTTCCCCGGTGCTGGTCTCGGCACGCTCCTCGGCGCCCACAGGAGGGCCGAAGTCGGGCTTGATCAGGCAGATCACCAGCACGTAGAGCGCGTACATCGAGCCCAGCAGCAAGCCCGGCACCAGGGCGCCGGCGAACAGCGCGCCCACCGACACCGGCGAGTAGCTGGCCATCAGGATCAGCATGATGCTTGGCGGAATCAGGATGCCGAGACAGCCGCTGGCCATGATGACACCGGCGGACAGGCCCTTGTTGTAGCCGTACTTGAGCATCGGTGCCAGGGCGATCAGGCCCATCACCGCGATGGAGGCGCCGACGATACCGGTGGTGGCCGCCAGCAGTACCGAGACGATGACCACGGTCAGCGCCAGGCCGCCGCGCACGCGTCCGAGCAACAGGCGCATGCTCTCGAACATCTTCTCGGTGACGCCCGAGTCATTGAGAAAGCGCGCCATCAGAATAAACAGCGGGATCGCCACCAGGACGTAATTGTCCATGGCGCGCCCATAGATGTTGTTGATGATGATGCCGAGCACCTGGGGACCGGGGCCGAACCAGGCGCCGAGTACCGCGACACCGCCCAGCACGAAGGCCAGCGGGTGGCCCATGAACAGTCCCAGCATCAGGCCGGCGAACATGAAGATGGTCAGAAGTTCAGCGCTCATTTGGCTTCCTCCGCGTCCTGGGTCGTCAGTTCATTGATGGCGCGGATGACGATGGCGATGGCCTGCAAGAGGATCAGCACGCTGGCGATGACCAGCACGGCCTTCACCGGATAGACCGGGATCGAGACGATGCCGTAGGTGGACTCGGCGCGGCTCCAGGAGCGCTCGAAAAAGCGCCAGCTATAGGTGATGAACATGATGATGAAGGGGGTGAAAAACAGCAGGTAGCCGAGCAGGTCGATCAGCGCCCGTCCTCGGCGTGATAGCAGCTGCTTGACGATGTCCACCTCCACATGGGCGTGATGGCGCAACCCGTAGGCGGCCATCAGCATGAAATGAGAGCCGAACAGCATGGTAGTGATGTCGAAAGCCCAGTCGCTGGGGCGTCCGACAAAGAAGCGCATCGCGATGTCGTAGACCACCACGAGGGTGATGATCGCGATCAGCGGAGCGATCAAACGGCCGAACCACTCGTTCAAGCAGTCGATGGCCTTGGCAATGGCGTTCATGGTGGAAGTCTCGTCGAAGTCCAACGATGACCGGCGGCCTCGCGCAGAGAGCCGCCGGCCGGTGGAAGCAAGCCGTGTGCTAGTTCATGCAGGCTTCGATTTCTTCAAGTGATGGCAGGTTGTCGGTGACACGGCTCATGTTGAAGGGCACCGAAACGTCACGCCACTGGGCGTAGTCCTGCAGGTAACTGATCATCGACTGGTAGACCTTGGCGTGCATCGGGTCCTCGCAGGCACCCTGCACGATCACCTGGTTGGTGATGTCCTGGATCTGGGCCAGGTCTTCCTCGGACAACTGGTTGATGGTGGTGCCGTCCTCGAGGAACTTGGCAGTACCCTCGGTGGACTGTTTCTCGGACCAGGCCAGCGACCAGGCCATGGTGGCCTCGGAGGCGATCTTCAGCTTTTCCTGGGTCTCCTCGGACAGGGCGTCCCAGGCTTCCTTGTTGATCATCACACCGAACACGCTGGCGGACTGGTGCCAACCCGGGGTCATCCAGTAGTCGGCAACTTCGGAGAAGCCGGCCTTGTAGTCCACGCCCGGGGTCGAGAACTCGGCGCCGTCGACCACACCACGCTCGATGGCCTGGTAGATCTCGCCACCGGCCAGGGTCACCTGGGAACCACCAAGCTGCTCGAGCACGCGGCCCTGATCTCGCCCGGACAAGCGCAGTCGCTTGCCTTCGATATCGGCAATGGACTCGATCGGGGTGCCACCGCGGAAGCCGGACTCGTTGTTGGTGATGCCGTAGGGCAGATAGACCATATTGTACTGGCCGTAGATCTCCTGATAGAGCTCGAAGCCGCCCCACTGGGTGATCCAGTTCAGGTAGTCGACACCGTTGAACAGGCTGGTGGTGGTGGCCAGCGGCGAGAACGCCGGGCTACGGCCGGCCCAGTAGCCGGGCCAGTCGCCGGCGGCCTGGATGCTGCCGGTCTCGGTGGCGTCAAAGACCTCTGTGCCAGGCATCAGGGTGCCGCCGGCGTAGAATTCGATCTGGACCTCGTCCCTGGCCAGCTGGTTGACCAGCTCCGCCCAGTGCTTGTCGATCTGGATCAGGTCAAGGTTGTCCGGCCAGGTGGTGGTCATGGTCCACTTTTCCTGGGCCATGGCGCCGCTCGACAGAGCCGCAAGGGCGATGCCGGCAGCCATGCTGGTCAGGGTAAACTTGGTCATTTGCTTCATGCAGGTGCTCCCCGTGGGTTGTTGTGTTCTGTGCAAAGGAGGCGATCGCTGCCTCACCGAAATTGCGTCCGGCACCCTTGGCCATTGTCTTGGGTTTGGTGCCTGGGGGTAGTGGCGTTCCAGCGTGGGGTTGGCCCACGATGGCGCCTCGGCTTCATCAAGCTAGCACGGTCTTCAAGAGATGATCGATGCGACCCATGTCGATGAAACAGCACACTTTTTTGGCGCCTGCACAGTCGATGGTGTGAGAAAAAGTTTCGACAATTCAGCAAAATGAATAGGTTAGGGCGACATCTATGCTGCGCTGCCGTAGTCGGCACGATCGTTTAATCGGTGCAGCCTTTAGACCAAAGTTGATTTATCAGGGAGCCTTAATGTCCCACTTTTTGACCCGACAGGACCTCTCGCAGCTCGCTGCCTATCGACAGCAACTGCGAAGGCGGCGCTTTCGCGGCCTGCTGTGGGTGAGCGGGGCTTCCTCCCAGGCGCGGGGCCTCGCCCGCGAATGCCTGGCACAAGGCGAATGGTCGGCGCCACTCTGGGTTGGGGACGCGGCGATTGACGATGCTGCTGACAGGGCCCATGACAGCGCCAGTGTCGGGGCCCATGCCAGGGCCGGTGTCGGGGCCCAGGACAGAGGAGCCATCACCCCGCCTGAGCTTGAGTGTCTTCCCGCCGCCAAGGCGCGTACCCGGCTCGGCGGTGAGCACGATCTGGTGGTGTTCGACGCCGCCTCGCCAGGCACCGGCCTCGACCCCGATGCCCTGGGGGCGGTGGCCGGCACCCTGGTGGCCGGCGGCCTGCTGGTGCTGTTGACCCCCGACGACGATGGCCGGAGTCCCGATGACGACTACCGCCGCCTGGCGGCCCACCCGTGGCGGCCCGAGCAGCTCACGAGTCGCTACCTCGAACGCTGCCATCGGCTGCTCGTGGGCTTTCCCGGCATGCTGCGCTGGCGGCAGGGGGAGGGCCTGACGGCAACGCCCGATGATGGCCAGGAAAGCCCTTTTGCCGATGGCTCATGTTCAGACAACCCTTGTCCAGACAGCCCTTGTCGAGACAGCCCCGACCCGGATTGCCTGAGCCCTGACCAGGCCGAGGTGGTACGTCGGCTGACGCGGCTCAGGCGTCGCCGCCCGTTGGTGATCACCGCCGACCGTGGTCGCGGCAAGTCGGCGGCGCTGGGCATCGCCTGCGCCCGCCTGCTGGTCAAGGCCGAGCAGCAGCGCCAGGCGCCGCTGGATATCCTGGTGACGGCACCGAGGGCGTCCTCGGTGGCGCCGGTATTCGAGCGCCTGGCGGCGCTGCTGCCCGAGGGACAGGGCGACGAAAGGGACTTCGAGGCGCCCGGGGGGCGGGTGCGTTTTATCGCCCCTGACGCACTGACGGATGCCGTCGCCCGGGGGGAAGCCGGCGGCCCCGGCTCGCTGCTGCTGGTGGACGAGGCGGCGGCGATTCCGGCGGCGCTGCTGGGCGAGTGGCTGGCGGCATTTCCGCGGCTTGCCTTCGCCACCACGGTGCACGGCTACGAGGGCTCGGGGCGAGGCTTTGCGTTGCGCTTTCGTCGTCATCTGGAGGCGCAGACGCCCCAGTGGCAGGCCATCGAGCTCAGGACGCCGATACGCTGGGCCGATGGAGATCCCCTTGAGCGGGCCATCGACGCGCTGCTGTGCCTGGATGCAGAACTTCCCACAGCGCCGAAGGGGGCGAGGGTGAGTGCGTCTTGCCCTGGTCAAAAGTTGGCCGAGCTGCCCTGTACCACGCTCGATCGCGATGTCCTGGCCCGTGACGAAGCCTCCCTGAGAGCCATCTTCGGCCTGCTGGTCCAGGCCCACTATCGCACCACCCCGGCGGACCTGCGGGCGCTGCTTGACGCGCCGGCGACCCGCATCTCGATCCTTGGGACACCACGTGCGCCGCTGGCGGTGTGCGTGTGCGTCGACGAGGGGGGCTTCGATGCCGATCTGGCCGAGCGAGTGCTGCTGGGACAGCGACGCCCGCGTGGTCACCTGATGGCCCAGTCGCTGGCGGCCCACGCCGGTGAAGCCGCGGCGCTGAAGGTACCCAGCGCCCGGATCACCCGGATCGCCGTACACCCCGACTGGCGCCGCCTGGGGTGCGGGGCGAGGCTGATCCAGGAGGCGGCACGCCAGGCCGAACAGGCCGGCAAGGCGCTGCTGGGGGCAAGCTTCGGCGCCGATCCGGAGCTGCTGGCGTTCTGGCAGGCACAGGGCTTTCGTCCGGTGCGCCTGGGACTGACCCGGGAGGCCGCCACCGGCGAGCATGCGGCGATGGTGGCGCTGGCCCTGGGGGAGCACAACCGGGACCTGATCGAGCGGCTGTCGCGGCGCTTTGAGCGGCAGTTGCCGGGGCTGCTGGCCTTCGAACTGACACGCCTGTCGCCACCTTTGGTGCTGGCGCTGTTGGCGAGCGTCGGCGATCGCTATGCATTCGACGCCGATGACCGCTTTTCTCTCGACGGTGAAGATCGCTTTTCTCTCGACGCCGATGACCGCTTTTCTCTCGACGCCGATGACCGTCGTGAGCTCCAGGACCTGGCCAGGGGCCAGCGCGAGCCGGCGCTGGCGCGTCCGGCCATCCGGGCCCTGGTTCGCCGGCTGGCGTCGCTGTCGATGTCGTCGTCGATGTCGTCGTCGATGTCGTCGTCGATGTCCAAGGCGAGGTCCAAGGCTGACGATGACCACGACAGTCTGGCCTGGCTCGCAGCGTGGGCGTTTCAGGGGCGTTCGGAAAGTTCCCTGGCGCAGGGGCTATCGCTGCGCGGCAAGGCACAGGTCAAGCAATGGTTGCGGGACGCCGTGGGCCGAGCCCTGGCACTGCTGGAGACCCTTTCCAAGGCCCCGGGGCGAGGGTAGAGTGCCAACATTCGCAAAGGCAGACATAGACATCATGAACGAACATCTCGATAGCCTCGCTCCGACCGCCGTATGGCGTCACTTCCGTACCCTGTGCAACACGCCGCGCCCCTCGGGCCACGAGGCGGCTCTGGTCGAGATCCTTGAAGCCTGGGCAGACGAGCGCGGCATCGCCCACGACCGTGACGCCTACGGCAACCTGCGTCTGTCCAAGCCGGCGAGCCCCGGGCGCGAAGGGGCACCGGGGGTGATCCTCCAAGGCCATCTGGACATGGTGGCCCAGGCCAACGCCGACAAGCCCCACGACTTCACCCGGGATCCCATCGTCACGCGGGTCGAGGACGGCTGGCTCAAGGCCGACCAGACCACCCTGGGCGCCGACAATGGCCTGGGGGTGGCGGCGGCGCTGGCGATCCTCGGCGATGATGAACTCGTCCATGGTCCGCTGGAGGCGATCTTCACCCTGGAGGAAGAGACCTCCATGGGCGGTGCGCTGAACCTGGCCGAAGGCTGGCTCGAGGGCAGCCTGTTGCTCAACCTGGACTCCGAGGACCGTGGTCAGGTCTACATCGGTTGTGCCGGTGGCGCCGACGTGGTGGTCGAGGCCCAGTTGCCGGTGGAGTCGGTGGGCGAGGACGAAGAAGCCCTGACGCTGAGCCTCAAGGGACTGCGTGGTGGCCACTCCGGGATCGATATCGACAAGGGGCTGGGTAACGCCAATCGCCTGCTGGTGCGGGTGCTGCGCGCCCTCGACAGCTGCGAGGTGCGCCTGGTCGACTACCGTGGCGGCACCCTGAGAAACGCCATCCCCCGCGAGGCCGAGGCGGTGGTGATGGTGCCTCGGGACGAGATCGACGCGCTGCGCTCGCGCATCGAGCGCCTCGAGGCCGACATGCGCCGCGAGCTGTCCGGCGTCGACGAGGGCCTGCGGCTGACCCTGGAGCCCTGCGCCACGCCGCGCGAGGAAGCGCTGACCCGCCACGCCAGCCGCCTGCTGGTGGCGGCGCTGCATGCCGCGCCCTGCGGTGTCGAGCGCATGAGCGTCGAGGTGCCAGGCGTGGTCGAGACCTCCAACAACCTGGGCGTGGTCAGCCTCGAGAACGGCCGCTTTCACCTGTGCGCCCTGGTGCGTTCACTGCGCGACAGCGCCACCATGGATCTGGCCGAGCGCTTCACCGCGCTGTTCGAGCTGATCGGTGCCCGTACCCGGGTCGAGAACGGCTACCCCGGCTGGACGCCTCAGCCCGACAGCGACCTGCTCAAGCGCTTCTGTGAGCTGCATCGTCAGCGCCTGGCGGTGGACCCGGAGATCAAGGTCATCCACGCCGGGCTCGAGTGCGGGATTCTCGGCGGCAAGTACCCCGAGCTTCAGATGATTTCCTTCGGCCCCCTGATTCGCGGCGCCCACTCGCCGGACGAGCGCGTCGAGATCGCCTCGGTGGAGGAATTCTACGGCCTGCTCAAGGCGCTGATCGGCGACCTGGCCGAGGGCGCCCGCTGATATGAGGCTGAGATGAGTCCGGCCCTCGAGTCACTGTTCGCCCAGCCCCTGGCGCCGGCTCTTGCCGGCGTCTCGCTGCTGGCGATGACGTTGCTGGCGCTGGCCTGGCGAGGGTATCGACAGGGTCAGCGGCGTGAACAGGCCCTGGCAGCAGAGCTCGAGACGACCAAGGCTCAGCTCGAGCAGCGGCGCGAGGCCGCACGCCAGCTCGAGCAGGAGCTGGCCATCAGCGATGCCCAGCTCGACGCCAGCCGAGAGCAGCTCGAGACCCAGCGGGGCGAGCTCGGCGCCGCCCGTCAGCAGCTCGCCGATGTGCGTGAGCACAACGCCCGCCTGGAGACCGAGCGCGAGCAGATGGCGGCGCGTCATCGCGAGCAGATGGCGCTGGTGGAATCCTCCCGGGAGCAGCTCAAGCAGGAATTTCATCGGCTCGCAGGCCAGGTCTTCGACGAGCGCCAGCAGGCCTACCAGACCCAGAGCCGCGAGGGGCTCGAGTCGCTGCTCAAGCCGTTTCGCGAGCAGGTGGACCAGTTCCGCCAGCGGGTCGAGGACCTGACCGGACAGCACAGCCGCGAGGCGGTATCGCTCAAGGCCCAGATCGAGCAGCTGGCGGGTCTCAACGCCCGCCTCGGCGAGGAGGCGGCGGGGCTTGCCCGGGCGCTCAAGGGTGACCAGAAGGCCCAGGGCGGCTGGGGCGAGTTGATGCTGGAGACCGTGCTGGAACGCAGCGGCCTGCGGCGCGACATCGAGTACCGTCGCGAGGTGTCGATGAACGGCGAGCAGGGACGCCAGCGTCCCGACGCCATCATCTACCTGCCCGAGGATCGCCACCTGATCGTCGACGCCAAGGTCTCCCTGACCGCCTGGACCCGGGTGGTCAACGCCGACGACGAGACCGAGCGCGAAAGCGCCATGAGCGCCCACCTGACCTCGCTGCGCAGCCACATCCGCGGACTCGCCGCCAAGGACTACCCGGCCCTGCCGGGGCTGCATTCGCCGGACTTCGTGTTCCTGTTCGTACCGGTGGAACCGGCCTTCGCCGCGGCCTTCGAGCGTGATCCCTCGCTGTTCCAGGAAGCCTTCGACCGCCAGGTGGTGGTGGTCACCCCGACCACCCTGCTGGCCAGTCTGCGTACCGTGGCGGGGCTCTGGAGCATGGAGCGCCAGAACGAGAACGCCCGGGTCATCGTGTCACGGGCAGAGCGCCTGCTGGCCAAGTTCTCGGGGTTCGTCGACAGCCTCGACGACGTCGGCAAGCACCTGGAGCGCGCCAGCGCCAGTCATCACCAGGCGATGAACCGGTTGTCCCAGGGCCAGGGCAGCCTGGTCGCTCAGGCGCTCGAGCTCGAACGCCTCGGCGCGCGGATGAAAAAGCCGCTGCCGGAGGAGCTCAAAAGGGCGGCTCAGTCGCCGGCGACGCTGGGCAACGATGGTCAGGCCGTCGACGACGCCTGAAGTGACCGCCGTAAACGACGACGCCCCGCTCAAGCCGAGCGGGGCGTCTTCCTTTGCACTGCGTGGGTCGCCAGGGGGTCAGCCCAGGTAGGCGCCCAGCATCCACACGGTCTTTTCCTGCTCGCGGATGTAGTCTCCGACCTGGGAGGCGGTGCCTTCATCGTCGGCGTCGGAGGCAACGGACAGGATCTCGCGCTGCAGTTCGATCAGCCGCTGGTAGCCTTCCAGCACGCCGCGTACGCAGGCTTCGCCGTCATGTACGTCCTTGGCCTCGGTGATGCGCGACAGCGAGATATAGTCGCTGTAGGCGTGAACCGGCTTGTGTCCGAGGGTCAGGATGCGCTCGGCGACCTCGTCCACCTTGGCCAGCAGGTCGGTGTAGAACTCCTCGAATTTTTCGTGGAGTTCGAAGAAGTTCGAGCCCTTCACGTTCCAGTGATAGCCACGAACGTTCATGTAGAAGATCTGGTAGTTGGCCAGGAGCTCGTTGAGCTTTTCGGCCAGATCGCTGGCGCTGCCTGAATGCAGGCCGATGGCGTTAGTGTCGCTCATGCAATACCTCCTTGATCGCTGTGTTCCAGTCTATCCCTAAGGGAAGGCGTTGGAGAGTGAATCTCTTCCATCGCCACGATAGCGTCCATTGATGACGCCTGCCTATGACGTAGGGATGACATAGGGACGACGAAGGCCGCTTTCAAGGGCAGCCCTGTCACCTTGGCATGTCGCTTTCCCTTCAACGGCCGATGGCCTGGAGCGTGCGAATCAGGTTCTCGCTGCGATCGGCGAGCAGCTCGGCGCAGCGTTCCAGCGCCTCGTCCAGCGCCATCGGGCCGTCGGCCAGGGCGAAGGCGGCGCTGACGCCCTCGTCCAGCGCCGCCTGCCAGCCTGGTGCCATACGACCGGCCAGCACGATCACCGGCACCCCCTTGGCGCGGGCCGCCCGCGAAATGCCGATCGGGGTCTTGCCCGACAGGCTCTGGCCATCGAGCTGACCCTCGCCGGTGATCACCAGATCCGCTCGTGCCAGGCGTTCGTCCATGCCGGCCTGTTCCATGATCATCTCGATACCTGGGCGAAGCTCGCCGCCAAGGAAGGCAGCGACGGCAAAGCCCATGCCCCCGGCCGCGCCCGTGCCGGGGGCGTCGCGCAGGTCCTCGCCGAGGCACTCGGCGGCCTTGTCGGCCCAGTGCGCCAGGGCGGCGTCCAGGCGCGCTACATCGGCTTCGCTGGCACCCTTCTGGGGACCGAATACCGCGCTGGCGCCGCGCTCGCCCAGCAGCGGATTGTCCACGTCCACCGCCGCTTCCACCCGGACATCGGCCAGGCGCGAATCGAGCCCCGACAGATCCACCCGTGCCAGTTCCTCGAGTCCCGCCCCGGTGGGGGGAATCGGCTGGTCGTCGGCGTCGAGCAGGCGGGCACCCAGGGCCACCAGCATGCCGGCGCCCCCGTCGTTGGTGGCGCTGCCGCCCAGTGTAATCAACAGGCGTTCGGCGCCAGCGTCCAGGGCGGCCAGGATCAGCTCGCCGACGCCGTGGGTGGTGCTGTCCAGCGCGGTGCGCTCTGACGAGCTCAGCGCCTGCAGGCCGCTGGCCTCGGCCAGCTCGATATAGCCGGTGCGGGACTCTGGGTGCCAACCCCAGGCGGCCTCGGCGGGGCGCCCCAGGGCGTCCTGTACCCTGACGCTGCGTTTTTCGGCCCCGGTGGCGCCGAGCAGGGCGTCGAGGCTGCCCTCGCCACCATCGGCCATGGGGCACTCGTCGATGGTGATGTCCGGGTCGGCGCGGCGGGCCCCCTCGGCAATGGCGCGGGCGGCGTCGCTGGCGGCCAGGGCATCCTTGTAACTGTCGGGGCAGATCAACAGGTTCATGGTCGGTCCTCTGGTGAAAAGGTGGGCGCACGCCTGAGGGGCGACAGGCGGATCGCCGCTGGGCCCGAGGTTCGGCTGGGCGAGCGTTTGCCCGTGGCTCGGGACAGCGTAGACTCTTGACAGTATTTCACGCCCCTGGCTGGGAGGTCCTGATGCAAATGTACAAAAATTTGCCCGATAGAGGCTGCAACATTTGGGCGAAATGCTCATCAGTGGCGGTGCTGGGCCTGTTGCCCTGGCTAAGCGCCTGTCAGAGCACGCCTCAGCAGATGCCGGTGGCGGAACCCGCTCCCTCGTCCGGGTGTCAATGGCCGGTGGTGGCCGGCTCGGTATCCCTGGCCGATGTGGTCACGGTGCTGGAAGGCCGCGACTTCCTGGTGCGTGATACCGATACCGCACTCGGGGTGGTCAGCGCCGAGAAGACCGAGCGCACCACCTACCATAACGCCGACGCCGTGCGCCCACGCCTGGGCGGCTTCGTGCTGGGTGGCAGCGGTGGCCACGTCGGTGCCGGCGTAGGGGTCGGCTTTGGCTCCTGGGGCTGGGGTACCAACGACGATGCGACCCGGGTCGAGCGGGTCTCGGTGGCGCTGGATGGCCAGGACGTCCGTCTGACGCGGGATATTCGCCTGTTTGACTGGACCGGCCAGCTACGTGAGTCGCGCACCGCCAGTGACGCCGACTTCTGTGCATCGGTGCGTCAGCAACTGGCGTCGGTGGCATCCAGCAGCGGGGGTGTGCAATGACGCGAAGGTGGACATCAGTGGAGGGAAAGGCCCCCGGGAAGAGACTGCTGGCGGTGGTGCTGATGGCCGTCTGGCTGTCGGGCTGCGCCAGCTCATCGTCGGTAGCCGAGCCTCCGCGCCAGATGCTGGTCGCGGTGGCGCCCGGGCCGGCCCTGAACGAAACCCTGGCGATGCTGCTTGAGCAGGGCTATGTCATCACCCAGGCCGACGGCGAACTGGGGCGCATCGACGCCTCCCTGGCACGTCCGCCGGGCTATCGCCTCGAGGCGCGGGTCGAGCCTGCCGGCGCCTCCGGTTCCAGCGTCTCGCTGCAAGGCTACCGTGGCGGGCGGCGCCTGCCGCCTGCGGTGGTGGAACCCCTGTTTGTCGAACTACAAGGAAGACTCGCCCGTTGATCTATCTCTCGCGTGCTGTGGCCGGATTTCAGGCCGCTTTGGACTTGCATCGCCGCGCCGTGGCGGCATTTCTTCTGTCTCTCGCGCTGGGCGCCGGCCTGTGGCTGGCGCCCGCCACACCGGCGATGGCGCACCCCCATAGCTGGGTGGATCTGTCGGTGACGCTCGAGACCGACGACCAGGGGCGGGTCACCGCCCTGCGCCAGGTATGGCGCCTGGATCCCTTCTACAGCCTGGTGCTGCTCGAGGAGGCTCGCGCCGCCGAGGACGGCCAGGACGCCGCCCTGGATCGCCTGGGGGGCGACATGCTGGTCAATCTTGCGCCTCGGGACTTCTTTACCGAGGCCGAGGTCGACGGCCAGGCGCTGGCCTTCGCAGCGGTCAGCGAAGCCACGGTGATGGCCCGTGACGAGCGCGTGGTGCTGCACTTTCGGCTGCCGCTGGCCGAGCCTCAGGACCTTGCCGGCAGTACCCTGGAATATCGCGTCTTCGACCCCTCCTACTACGTCGAGGTGGTGCACGAAGCCGACGACGAGGGGCCTCTGGCCCAGGCGTTGAGCGTGCCGGATGCCTGTCAGGCGTCGATCATCGTCGCCGACCCCGATCCCGAGAAGGTCATGGCGGCGGCCCAGCTCGATGTCGACGATAGCGCCCCCCAGGGGCTCGGTCGCTTCTTTGCCGAGACGGGGCGGGTGTCATGCTGAGCAGGCAACGACCCTGGCTGCAGTTGGTTCTTGCACTGGGCGTGGTGGCGGTGCTCATCCTGGCGCTCGAGGCCAGCGGAGCGCTGGACGCCCTCGGACACTGGGTCATCGCCATGCAGGCCGACCTGCACCGCCGCTTGACCCAGGCGGTAACGCTGCTCGACCGGACGCCTAGCTCCGACGCCTGGCTGACCTTGATCGGCCTGAGCCTGTTCTACGGTGTCTTCCATGCCGCCGGGCCAGGCCACGGCAAGGCCGTGATCAGTGCCTATCTGGTCTCCCAGGGCGGAGCCTGGCGGCGGGCCCTGGCGCTGTCGGTGGCGGCTGCCCTGCTGCAGGGTGCGGTGGCCATCGTGCTGATTCTGGCGCTGGTGCAGGGACTTGGCTGGCTGACCCGGGAGGCCCTGGGCAGCGTGGTCTGGGTCGAGCGACTGAGCTTTGCGCTGGTCGCGCTGCTGGGCCTGTGGCTGAGTGCACGAGCGCTTGGACGACTGCTCAAGATCGCGCGATCCTACTCGGCGGACCCGGCGCCTTCTCATGATGGCCACCATGGCCCTCATGAACCGCACCGCCACCACCAACACCACGGTCACCACGAACACCACGATTGCTGCTCCGGCCATCATCATGTCTCGCCCCACGGGCCGCGTCGGGAGGCCTGGCTTGCGGTGCTGGCGATCGGCGCAAGACCCTGCTCCGGGGCGGTGCTGCTGATGGGGGTGACCAGCCTGCTCGGCCAGCCCTGGATGGGGGTGGCCGCGGTACTGGCGATGTCGCTGGGTACCGCCTTGACGGTATCGACGCTGGGGCTTGCCAGCGTGTTGGCGCGGGACTGGGTCGCCGCCCGTGCCGCAAGGACCTCCGCCGCTCGTGGTCGAGTGATGGCGCGGCTGGGCGCGCTGGTGGCGCTGACCGGGGGGCTGTTGATCGCCGGGCTCGGGATCCTGCTGATGTCTCAGGTCGGCGCCAGCGACCCCAGCCTGCCACTGATGTCCCCCGGAGGGCGATCAGGGGGGCTGGGAGCCTGAGCCAGGCCGCTTCGGCCTGGCTTTCGCGATGGGACCTGGGCTGTAGTCCGCTATCTGGCGGCCCGGGGCCATGCCCGGGGCACTGCCCCGAGCACTGCCCCGAGCATGATACCGTCTCGTTCAACCCTTGAAGGAAAGCCCGCCTGCCAGCGCCAGGATACGGTCCTTGGTGGCGGCAAGGCTGTCCTTGTCGTAGGGCGTCGCCTGCCCCTGACCCCACACCGGGCCAGGCCAGGCAGGGTCGCCCTGGTGGCGAACGATGACGTGGATGTGCAGTTGCGCGACCATATTGCCGAGGCTGGCGATATTGAGCTTGTCGCCGCTGGCATAGGCCTTCAACGCCTTGCCGATGCGGGTGGCCTCTCGCCATAGCTGCTGCTGGTCCTGTTCGGACAGATCGTACACCTCGCTCACCTCGGCGCGGCGCGGGATCAGCACCAGCCAGGGATAGCGGGCGTCGTCCATCAGCCGCAGCTGACACAGTGGCAGTTCGGTGATGGGGTAGCTGTCCGCGACGAGGCGCGGATCGACGACGAAGTCGCTCATGCAAGGCCTCCAGGATGGTGTCCAGCGCCTAGGGTACATCAGAGCGGGTGGGCAGGGTGACAACGTAGATGATTCGAACAGAGGACGACAGATGACGCCAGTCGAGGGAGTGGCCCTGCTGCTTGCGGGTATCGTGGCAGGTTTTATCAATGTGCTGGCGGCCGGGGGCTCGATGCTGACCCTGCCGCTGTTGATGTTTCTGGGCCTGCCGCCGCAGGTGGCCAACGGTACCAACCGGGTGTCGATCACCCTGCAGAGCGTGTCGGCGGTGGCCAACTTCTTCCGCGCCGGCGCCCGTCATATCCGTCTCAGCCTGCGCCTGTCGGTGCCCGCGGTACTGGGCTCGATGCTGGGGGTGTGGCTGGCGCTCAGGGTCAGCGACGCCCTGTTCGAAACCATTTTGATGGTGGTGATGGTGGCCGCGGCGATCATCATGCTGTTGCCCCAGCCGAAGCTCGACACCCGCCCGCTGACCGTCGAGCGACTGACCCCGGGGGTCTATCTGGCGATGTTTGTCATCGGGCTCTATGGCGGCTTTCTGCAGGTGGGTGTCGGCATCCTGTTCATGATCGTGCTCTATCGCATGCTCAAGATCGATCTTGGCCAGGTCAACGCCTTCAAGGTACTGATCATCCTGGTCTACACCCTGCCGGCGCTGGCCATCTTCCTGTGGCACGACCAGGTGCGCTGGAGCTACGGCCTGGTGCTGGCTGCCGGCAGCATGACCGGGGCCTGGCTGGCGGTGAAGGTCAACATGAGCTCCCGTGGCGCCATGGTGGTCAAGTGGCTGACGGTGGCGGTGATTGCCGTGATCATTCTCAAGCTGGCGCTGTCGTGAGTGGCTTCGCAGTAGCCGGACGGCGTCTGGCGTTGTGCCGTGTGGCGGATTACCTCGTCCGAGCGTTGGCTGGGAGGCTAGCGGTAGGCGGTGATCGTGCTAGATTGTCAGAGGATGATGTATTTCGCTTACCTGCCTGGCTGCAAGGAGATAGGAACCATGAAAAGGATGCTGTCGTTGATTCTGGTATCAGTATTCACCCTGGCGCTGTTGAACGGCTGCAACACCGTTCGTGGGGTGGGCGAGGATATCGAGAAGGGTGGAGAGGCGATCCAGAAAAGCTCCAGCTAGCCAGAAAAGCTCGGTCTAGCCGGAAACGTTCCCGCTAGACCGAGCCAGGAAACGCAGGGGCAGCGAGAAGAACCACGGCAGTGAGCCGCCTCGTCGTCGCTGTTCTCCCCATGGGTGCTCTTTATCGCCGCGCCTCTATCGCCGTGCCTCTGCTGACTCGCGCTATCTGTTTCTCCGTCGGAACTTTCCCGCCATTGCTGTCTCCAACAGGTTCCATGTTCGTCGTCCCGACCGCCAGGTCTGTCAGTTGGCAACGAGTTGACCACGGCCTGTCCGTCAGGCGCAGCGTCGTGATAGGTTTTGAGGCGCGCTGCAGCGATACGAGGCTGGCGGGCGCTTGCACAAGGATTTCTGGCACTGGAGGCCATCGATGAAACCACTTCTTCCCCTGCTGCTGGTCGCCGCTCTGGCCGGCTGCTCGTCGTCGTCCGGCGGATCCGGCGAACCGGCACCGCTGCCGCCGAAGCGCGCTCCCCTGGCCGAGGCCTGCGACGCCGAGGCGGTGCAGGGTCTGGTCGGCCAGAGCTACGACGCCAGTTTCGATGAACGGCTCAAGTCCGAGAGCGGGGCCAAGACGGTGCGGGTGCTGCGTCCCGGCGGGGTTGCCACCATGGACCTGCGGCTGGATCGCCTCAACGTGCGCCTGGATGATGCCGATGTCATCCGTGAGCTGGCTTGCGGCTGAGCGTCATGCTGCCCGCCCGGCAATCGACAAGGCCGCCCTTCGGGGCGGCCTTGTTGTGTGGACTGGTTGTGTGGACTGGTTGTGTGGACTGGTTGTGTGAAGACGTATCGAGCTGTCGGGGGATGGCACGCCGTCAGCGCTCGCCCAGTTCCTGGTTCGTTCGCATCTCTTCCTCTTCGGCCTGCTTGCGCAACTTCTTGCGCAACGCGGCTTTTTCGTAGCGCAGCTTGCGGATCGGCGTGTCCAGGGTCAGCGGAGGCACCGAGGCCGGGCGGCCGTCGGGGTCCACCGCCACCATGGTCAGGTAGCAGCTGTTGGTGTGGCGAATGACCTTCTGGCGGATGTCCTCCGCCACCACCTTGATGCCGATCTCCATGGAGGAGCGGCCCACATGGTTGACGCTGGCCAGAAAGGTCACCAGCTCGCCCACGTGGATCGGTTGCTTGAAGCGCACCTGGTCCACCGACAGGGTCACCACATAATGGCCTGAATAGCGGCTGGCGCAGGCGTAGGCGACCTCGTCGAGCTTCTTGAGGATGGCGCCACCGTGTACCTTGCCACTGAAATTGGCCATGTCGGGGGTCATCAGTACGGTCATGCTCAATTCGTGCTGACCCGGTAGGCTCTGCTCTGCCATCGAAGTTTCCTCGGAATACGGTGCGCGGGGGGGCTGTAGGCGTCTGTCTGGCGCTCCACCACAGCATAACGCCTTGCCCCCCGGCAAGGGGACAAGGCGCTCGTTGAAAGTCAGTTGTCGCCTCGGCTGTACAGGTCGCCTGGCGCCCGGCTGACGCTCCGGGAGGCCTCTACAGCCAGGTCAGGCAGACCGAGATGATGATGCCGGTGACGAACAGCTGGATCAGGCAGAAGCCCATGATGTCCTTGGCCTTTAGTCCGGCGATGCCAAGCACCGGCAGCGCCCAGAAGGGCTGCAGCAGGTTGGTCCAGGCGTCACCCCAGGCCACGGCCATGGCCGCGCGGGGAATATCCACACCAAGCGCCTGGGCGGCAGGAATGACCACCGGGGCCTGAACCGCCCACTGGCCGCCGCCGGAGGGCACAAACATGTTGACGATGCCTGCGCTGAGGAAGGTCCAGAACGGCAGGCTGGTCTCGGTGGCAAAGGAGATCATCGCCTCGGACATGGTCTCGGCCAGTCCCGACTGGATCATGATGGCCATGATGCCGGCGTAGAAGGGGAACTGGATGACGATGCCGGCGCCACCCTTGATGCCCTCGTGCAGGCTGTTGAGCAGGCTCTGGGGGGTGCGGTGGAGGATGATGGCCAGGAACAGGAACATGAAGTTGACCACGTTCAGGTTCAGACCGCCGCCGCCGACGAAGTAGCTGATTAGATAGATCAGACCCGGTACGCCTACCAGCAGCGCCAGAGTCATGCTGTTCTCGAGGCGCTCGGCCGGGCGGGTGATGCGTACCCGACGGTCTTCGTCATCTCCCAGCAGCGCCGGATCGACGTAGACGCTTTCCTTTTCGCCGGGCAGCATCAGCCGGTTGACCAGCGGCACCGCGATGAAAAGAGCTAGCACGATCAACAGGTTGAAGTAGGAGAAGATCGTCTCGCTGGTGCCGATCACGCCGATCTGCTCCACCGAGAAGTGGCCATCGGTGGCGATGGTCAGCGGCACCGAGCCGGCAAGACCACCGTGCCAGACCACGAAGCCGGAGTAGGCGCTGGCCACCAGCAGGCGGTAGTCCACCCGAATGACCCGGGCCAGCTCCTTGGCGAACAGGGCGCCGACCACCAGGCCGAAGCCCCAGTTGATCCAGCTGGCCGCCAGCGACACCAGGGTCACCAGCAGGATGGCGGCGCCGGCATTGTTGGCAAGGCCCGCCAGGCTCTGCAGCAGTCGCTTTACCGGCGGTGAGCTTGCCAGCATGAAGCCGGTGACCAGCACCAGCAGCATCTGCATGGAGAAGCTCAGCAGGTTCCAGAAGCCGTCACCCCAGTAGGTGAGCACGGCCATGGGCGACTGGCGTTCGATGGCGATGGCTGCTGCGGCGGCGATGATCGTCAGCAACAGGACGAAGATGTAGGGATCTGGCAGATAGCGTTCCACCAGTTTCACGGCGGGTCGTGACAATGCTCTCAGCATGGCGTGTATCGCTTCTTCTGGTTGTGAAAGAGGGCCTTCCCGGGCCACTGGGAGTCAACGGTGCCGCAGCAGGCGCCCGTGAGTCAAAACCACCTGTAAGGCAGATAACGTCTCGGCACATTCACCATCGGTGATCTTCGGCCGTCGCTCCTCAGGCGGTGTCACGCCAGCGCGTGCTGCGATAGCGAAGATAGTAGGTCACAAGTACCGCCGAGCGCACTGCGGTAAAGGTCGTAAAGGCCAGCCACAGGCCGTGGTTGCCGAGACCCTGGGTCAGCCACCACAGCGGTAGATAGACCGCCAGACCGATGAAGATGGAGTTACGCATTTCGGCAATCGCGGTGGCGCCGATGAAGACCCCATCGAGCAGGTAGCTCCACACCGCGATCAGCGGCATGGCGACCATCCAGGGCAGAAACTGGGCCGCCGTGGCGCGCACCTCCGGCAGGCCGGTAAGCAGCGCGATCAGAGCGTTGCCACCCAGCGCGAAGGCGAGGCTTGCCAGGGCCGCGGTGGCCAGCGAGCACAACGCCGCCGCGCGCACCGACAGCGCGAAGTCATCGAAACGACGGCGACCGATGGCGTGACCGGTGAGGGCCTCGGCGGCGTTGGCGAAGCCGTCCAGGCCGTAGGAGGTCAGCATGATGAACTGCAGCAGCACCGCGTTGGCGGCCAGCACGGTGTCCCCCTGGGACGCCCCCTGGGCGGTAAAGAAGGCCTGGGCGAACAGCAGGCCAAGGGTGCGCACGAACAGGTTGGCGTTGACCGAGAACAGCTCCCGGTAGGCGCCAATGGTCAACAGTCGCGCCCGCTCGAAATGTCCGCCCAGTCGGCCCAGGCGTCGACGGCACAGCCACAGCCCCAGGGCGGCGGTGGTGTAGTCGGCGATTACCGTGGCCCAGGCCACGCCATCGCTGGTCATGTCGAGCCCCACCACGAACAGCACATCGAGCACGATATTGACGCCGTTGTTGGTCAGCAGCAGCAACAGCGTCACCCGACTGTTCTGCTGGCCGAGGAACCAGCCGAGGATGGCGTAATTGGCCAGCACCGCTGGCGCCGACAGCAGACGAATGGCGGCGTAGCTCTCGGCGAGCCCGGTAGCCTCGGGGCTTCCGTCCAGTAGCCATAGCCCCAGCGCGATCAGCGGGTCACCCAGCAGGATCAGCGCAAGTCCGATCCCTCCTGCCAACAGCAGCGACTGCCCCAGCAGATGGCGCACCTGATCGTCGCGCTCGCGTCCCAGCGCCTGGGAGGTCAGGCCGGTGGTCCCCATGCGCAGAAAGCCAAACCCCCAGTAGAGGAAGCCGAACAGGGTCGCGCCCAGCGTCACTCCGGCCAGGTAGCGTGAGTCGGGCAGGTGGCCGACCACGGCGGTGTCGACGAGGCCCAGCAGCGGCACCGTGATATTGGACAGGATGATCGGCCAGGCCAGGCCGGCGATGCGCGGCAGGCGTTCGAGGGTGGACGAGAAGGTGCTGGTGGAGGTCGACACGATGAAAGGCCTGTTCGGCTGAAGGCAAGGGCGCTACGGGACGGCGGCGAGGTGGGCAAGTGTCCGGGGAAGGAGGAGGGGGGTCAAGGACGTAGCCGGGACCCACAGCCGGGATATGTTGCTCGGAGGAGGGCTGATGTCTGCCGGTCACTGAGTTGACTTCGGTAATTCCGTCGCTTTTGCTGACAATGGTTCGTTGCTTTGTCTATTACTTGATTAGCAAAGATTGCCTGTGGTGGTGTGCATCGACGGTGGCCTGCGGTCGCCACCTCACGGTTCAACCTCAACCATCGGTTGTGAAGAGACAAAAGAGCCCAGCTTCGTCAGCACACGGAGAGGCTCTCCAGGCCACGGATGTCGATCATGAAGCTTGATCAGCGAGCGCGACGACAGTGGAAGCAGCGGTGGTGGCGATGGACACTGATGCTGTTGCAGCGAGGTGTGCTGGTGTCTGGGGCCTTGCTGTGTCTTTTGATCAGCCTACGTCTGGTGTTCTGTTGAAGAGTCGCCCGCGCTGCCGCAAACAGCCAATGGCGAACCCTTGAAACGACACGAGCCGCCCTTGGGCGGCTCGTTGAGATTTTCGGGCCGTGGTTTGCGGGTCGTGGCTTGCGTCGTACTGCAGGCTTGGCCCGTTGCCGGACTCAGGCAGCGGTGATGATGTGGTACTTCTCCATCAGCTGATCATGGCTCTCGACCCGCTCCGGGTCCAGCGGAATGCAGTCCACCGGACACACCTGCTGGCACTGGGGCTCGTCATAGTGGCCCACGCATTCGGTGCACAGGTTGGGGTCGATGACGTAGATCTCCTCGCCGGGAGAAATGGCGCCATTGGGGCATTCCGGTTCGCAGACGTCGCAGTTGATGCACTCGTCGGTGATCATCAGTGACATTGGGGGTCCTCGCGCAGAGTCGTGGCCACAGGGCCAAGGCAGCGAGCCGCCGGAATCTCGCCGTCGCGAGGGGGCCGGGCAGGCTGCACGGGGGCTCGGCATGGCCGATAGCCACCCTGGAGTTCGGAATCAATGGGAAGACCACGGCCTGATCGCAGCGCGCCGAGGTCAATTCCCAGTGTGATGGTCAAGTATTGTAATGGCTACGCAGGGTTTGTGCGACCTTGGGGTGCACATGCTTCGAGATGTCGCCGCCCAGCCGAGAGATCTCCCGCACCAGGGTGGAGGAAATGTAGGAGTTCTCCACCTCCGGGGTCAGGAACACGGTCTCCAGGTCCGGCATCTGGGCACGGTTCATGTTGGCCAATTGCAGCTCGTACTCGAAGTCGGAGACGGCGCGCAGTCCTCTCAGCAGCACCCGGGCGTTCTGCTCTTTCATGAACTCCGTCATCAGGCCGGAAAAGCCCACCACCTCGACGTTGCCAAGGGAGGCAACCACCTCTCGGGTCAGCGCCAGACGGGTGTCCAGATCCAGCGTCGGGCCCTTGCCAGGGCTCGAGGCGATGGCCACCACCACCTTGCCGAACAGCCGCGAGGCGCGCTCGATCAGGTCATAGTGGCCATTGGTGATGGGATCGAAGGTGCCAGGATAGATGGCGGTGGTCATCACCTCTTCTCCTGTCTCTCGTCAGCGAACGGCGTGTCCATCTCGTCGCCGGCTTCGTCGAGCCGGCCGAAGGGATTGTCCACGCTCAGCGACACCGGCTGCTGGTAGCCGGGGATGTGGATGCTGTCGGCACCGACCTCAAGCTCAGGGCCTTCCAGCACGCCTTCACCGAAACGATAGCGCACGGCGAAGTGTCCCGCATCGGCCTGTTGGTGGTAGACGGCGGCCTGGGCCCGGGTCGCCTCGCGACGCTCGCGCCAGGCGGCCATGGCATCGGCGCCGTGGCGCTTGGCCAGCAGCCGTTCGGTGGCCTCGGGGGAGATCAGCACCCCGGTGGCGTTGTTGCCGCCAAAGCCCTTGGCGTTGATCAGGCTGGCGTCGGCCTTGAACGCCTGGGTGTCCTTGAACAGTCGCAGGCGTTCGGCGTGGACGTCGTCGGCGACCCGGTCGAGGGTACAGATGCCCGGCAGCAGGCCGTAGGCGAAGCTGCCCAGGGCGTTGGTGAGCTGGTCGCCGGCGGCGCTGCCCTGGGAGTGGCCAAGGTAGGCCTTGATCGCCACCACCGGCCAGTCGGTGATGCCGTGGGCCTTGGCCACGGCGTCGAACACATGGGACTCGGTGGTGCGGTTCTTCGGCGTCGAGGTGCCGTGGGCGTGGATATAGCTGCGTTCTCGCAGGCTGGTCTCGCCGAGCATGTCGCGAATCAGCGAGCAGGCCTTGCCGAGGGTCACGTAGTTGCCGATGCCGGGGGCCGAGATCGAACGCTTCCAGCCGTCGGCGTTGACGAACACCTCCGGTGCGGCGGCCAGGATATCGGCACCCACTTCCAGCGCCAGACTGTCGTCCATCAGCATCACGAACTGGCTGGACTCACCCATGGTAAAGCCACAGTTGCGGGCGAAGGGACGGCTGGCGCGCTGGTAGTCGGCGTCGGTCAGAAGCTCCAGGGCGTCCAGCGCCTTGAGGCTGTCGTCGTCGGCCAGCGCCCCCATGGTGCGAAAGCCCTCGATGATCTCGGGGGTGATCGGGGCGTCCGAGGTGCCGACCATGACGATGCGGCGGCGGCCGCTTCTGATGTCGTCGATGCCCAGGCGCAGGTTGTAGAGGAAGCTGGCGCAGGCGCCCAGAGCGGCGCCGGTGGCACCGACGCTACCCAGCACATAGGCATTGAGGAAGTCAGCGGGCATCTGGCCGTAGCCCAGCGGCATCTGCTTGGAGGTCGCGCGCTTGCCCGAGACGAAGCTCTTGAGCAGGCCTCCCCAGCCCTCGTCGTCGAGCTGACCGATGGAGTTGCCGGCATAGACGGCGATGGCGTCCGGGTCCAGGCGGTCGCGCAGCGAGTCCCAGTCGAGTCCACTGTCACCGAGGCAGTCGCTGGCGGCGAATACCGCCATGGACAGCCCGCGCGGGTGGTGCACGCTACGGTAGAGCTGACTCGGGTCGAAGCCGCTGGGCAACTGGCCTGCGGCGCGGACCTGGGCCTGGCGGGTCTCTGGCAGCATCACGTCCATCTGGCCGGCGGGTACCGTGACTTCCAGATGATGGCGATCGACCTCACGCACCTGCCAGGTGGGCGGCAGGTTGTCCGGTAGCTGCCTGCGGCGCAGGCGAAAGGTCAACGGCGATTCCAGCGCCAGGTTGGCGCGGCGATTGGCGGGCAGCCCCTCGTCATTGAAGCGGGGATCCTCGATGCGACGAATCAGGGTGTGACTGAGCACCTGGTCGCGGGTCTCCAGCGCCAGCTGGGCGGCATCGAGCACCTGCCCCTGGGCGTTGTGCCAGCGCTGGTCGGCGTCGCAGTGCGCCAGGCGCATCATCGCCGCCAGGCCGAGCAGGGTGGAGGTCTGCTCGGCCTCGGGAAGGGCGTCGAGCACGGTGCGACGGAAGGCCTGGTGGCCCGAGGTACGGCCGGCCGGGTTGACGCCGCCCATGCCCACGATCACCGGTAAGTGTGACAAGCCGGAGTCCTCGTATTGAAGCGGGTGAAAGGCTCGCTCTCGGAGCGGAGAAACGACATTGAAGGGTGCTGCGACAGACCCGGACAGCCTGGCTGTCCGTGAACGAGGTAAAGTCGGCTCGACTCTCGTGTTGCCTTGCAGCGATAGCGTGACGATCGCCTGCAAGCGTCGGTCGAGAGGAGCCTGAACCTCACCATTCTGGCGGCGAGGAGTCGTGCCTCGCGCGATGCCGCGTGCGCCCCAAGCAAAACGCCGTTCGATATTGCCATGGGAGAGGGATTCAGGCCAGCGATGTTAGCACTTGGTCTTGCCTCAGTCATGCGCGTTTCGGTGAAGCCAAGGGGGAGAAAGGCTTGGCGCCGGGGCTCGCGCCTGGTCTCGCTCGACAACGTGGATGGTGAAGGCGGGGCGAGTCCTGCGGTGTAAGCCCCTGCTTACGCGTGAGGCACTTGATACACTGCACGCCAGGGCAAGACCAGGTCTTCGCCTCGCCGTTTCCACTGCCCGAGATCGCCCATGTCCGACGCCCCCCGCATCGTCACCTCGAACCAGACCGGCCCCCACGAGGACCTGCCGCGTCGGGTCAGTCGCGGTCTGTCCCATGTCTGGCGCAAGCCGCTGGCCGAGCACACCCGTGAAGCCTTCGCCGAGGCCGAGACCTGGCGCAGGGCTCAGGGTGAGCGAGGGCTTATTCTCGACGCCTGCTGTGGGGTCGGGCTGTCGACCCGCAAGCTGGCCGAGCGGTTTCCCGAGCACTGCGTGATCGGCGTCGATCGCAGCGCCGATCGACTGTCGCGGGACCACGGCCGGCTGCCGGACAACGCCCTGCTGGTGCGCGCCGACCTGGTCGACTTCTGGCGGCTGGCGCTGGCGGAAGGCTGGCGACCGGAGCGCCACTACCTGCTGTACCCCAACCCCTATCCCAAGTCGGTGCAGCTCAAGCTGCGCTGGCACGGGCATCCGGTATTTCCCGCCATCGTCGGCCTGGGCGGACGCCTCGAGGTGCGCTCCAACTGGCGTCTGTACATCGAGGAGTTCGCCATCGCCGTGTCCCGGGCCACCGGCGTCACCACACCGCTGGGGCCCTTCGACCCCGGCGATGACCCGCTCACCCACTTCGAGCGCAAGTACCATGAGCACCACCAGCCGCTGTGGCATCTGGTCGTCAACCTTGACCATCGCCCGGGGCTGATGCCCGGCATGTAAGCGGCCACTCGCCGACTCCCAGGCCGGCACTCTACCAGGGGGTGTTCACGGCAAATGGCTCACCGGGACGAATTGTGCTCTAGCGCGCGGAAGCTTTCGCCCAGGGTCCGGGCGAGCCAGCTGGCGATGGGGCCACGGGCGGCGTCGCGGCGGGCCACCGTCTCCACCTCGATGGTGGGGGGCTCGCCGAGTCCCGGTCCGGTCAGCTCGACCAGCTGGCGACGGAAGGGCGGATAGTGCGCGATGTGCTCCGGTACCAGCGACCAGCCAAGCCCGCGGGCGGTCAACTCGGCCATGGAGTAGAAGCTGTTGAGTCGCCAGTGCTGGGGGCTCAACGGTTGTTCGGCCTGACGGTCTGGCTGGCGCGAGGCGATCATCAGCTGGCGATGATGGGCCAGTTCGCTATGGGTCACCGAGCGGACGCTGGCCAGGGGGTGGTCGCTACCGGCCACCCAGCGCTGGCGCAGGTGGGCGATACGTCGACCCTCCAGCGGGCCGGCGGTGTGGGCCTGGCTCAACAGGATGCCGAGATGGGCGGTGCCCTGTTCGACCCAGTCGGCGACGTCGCCCTGGGCGCCGTAGAGCAGGGTCAGCGACAGCGCCGGGTAGTGTTGCGCCAGTGCCTCCAGGGTGGCATCCACCGGCGGCATTTCGACCAGCGCCTCGTGGATCGCCACCACCAGCTGGGCCTCCTCGCCCTGGGACAGGGTCGCGGCTCGCGCATTCAGGCGCTCGCACTGGGCCAGTACCGCCCTGGCTTCCGGCAGCAGCGCCTGACCCGCCGGGGTCAGGGTTGGCGAGCGCGAACTGCGGTCGAACAACTCGCAGGCCAGATCGAGCTCGAGATGGGCGATGGCGGTGCTCACTGCCGACTGGGCGCGGCCAAGGTGGCGCGCCGCGGCGGAGAAGGAGCCACGCTCGGCGCAGGCAATGAACAGGCGTAGCTGATCCAGGGTCCAGTGCATGGGGTGGGTCTCACCTATCGTAAAACCTGATAGTAGCTACCTGGTAACCATCGTCCAAGTCACTAGAATAGCGATCCATCGATAGTCATCATGCCGTCGGCGGGGGTAGTCAAATGCGGTCGCTCAAGGAACGCCTGGTCCATGTGGTGTCGTTTGAACTCGGCGGGCTGGTGATCGTCACCCCGTTGGCCAGCGTGCTGACAGGCCACGGTCTGGGCGAGATGGGCGCGCTGGCGGCGGGGCTGGCCACCGCCGCCATGCTCTGGAACCTGGTCTGGAACTGGCTGTTCGATCGCTGGCTGCCGACCCGTCGGCGCACCCTGTCCCAGCGCTTCGCCCAGGCCATGGGCTTCGAGACCGGGCTTCTGATCATGACCCTGCCGGCGGTGGCCTGGTGGATGGAGATCGGCCTGGTCGAGGCATTCTGGCTCGACGCCGGCTTCATGCTGTTCTTTCTGGTCTATGCCATGGTCTTCAATTCCCTGTTCGACCGCATCGTCGAACGTCGACTCCACGGAGCAAACGGATGAGCTACTTGTACCTGGCGCTCGCCATCGTGGCCGAGGTCATCGCCACCTCGGCGCTCAAGGCCTCCAACGAGTTCACCCGGCTGTGGCCAAGCGTGGTGGTGGTGGTCGGCTACCTGGCGGCCTTCTATCTGTTGTCACTGGTGCTGCGCAGCGTGCCGGTAGGCATCGCCTACGCCTTCTGGGCGGGGCTTGGCATCGTGCTGGTGACCCTGGTGGGTATCGTGGTCTACGGCGAGAAGCCAGACCTTCCCGCGGTGATCGGATTGGCCATGATCGTGGGAGGTGTCGCTGTCATTCAGCTGTTTTCCTCGGTGTCCTCTCACTGATGGGGTGGTTCGTCGTGTGACCGGGTTGAGTCGTTGCCGCCCAGCAGGTCGGTGCGGCCTTCCGGCGGCGTCGTAGTGCCGATGGACTGCTCGATGGCCCGGCGTTCGGTCTCGAGGCCGCCTTCGGCACTGGTGACGTCGGCATTGTCGCTGGCCGGGACGACGTTGCTCGGTGCTGGCGTGGCCGGTGTCGCGACTCCCTGAGGCGGCTCGACGGCGGAGACTTCCGATGGGGAAACGACGGGTACACCCTGGGGAAAGATGATTTCCCGGGCCTCGTCCGGCATCGAGATACCGGCTTCGGTCAAGGTGTTCTTGATCTGGCGCAGTACTGCCGAGCGCAGCTTGACGCCGGCGATGGTCTGGCCGTCAAACCAGAAGTAGGCCTTGAGATTGACCGTGGATGCGCCAAGGGCATCGACCAGTACCATGGGTTCGGGGTGCGCGATGATCGCTTCGTGCGCGGTCAGAACCTGATGGATCAGCGTCTGGGCATGGGTGACAGAGTCATCGTAGCCGATGCCGATATCGACGCTGGTCCTGAGGCCTGGTGAGGTGGAGTAGTTGATGACGATCGTCTTGAAGATCGTGGCATTGGGAATCTGAATATGATTGCCCTCGGCAGACAGCAGCACCGTCGAGCGGGCGTTCATGCTTTGCACGATTCCGCTGTGCTCTGCGACGGTGATCCAGTCGCCGCGACGAAAGGGCTGGCGTATCGACATGATCAGCGTGGCCAGGAAGTTCTCGGCGATGTCGCGAAAGGCAAAGGATACGACAATGCCGATCATGCCGGCGCCGCCGACCACGGAAAACGCCAGGCCGGTCAACCCGGCGACCTGCAGGATGAGATAGATGCCGAGCAGCAACACAGGAAGGGCGATGGCACGGGCCAGCACCTGGCGTAGAAAGGGCGAGGCGACACGCTTGCGCAACAGACGCCTGGCCAGCGCCGAGACCAGGCGTGCAAGCAGCCAGGCCAGCGGCAGCACCAGCAACGCCAGCAAGGCCAGCGGTACATAGGTCAGCGCCTCGCGGCCAAAGCGCCCAAGTTCGTCGATGACCGGCGTCAGCGACAGCGTGAATTCGGGCTGTACCTCGATGCGATTGACGACGGCAACAACGCCCTCGGTCTTGGCGGCCAGGGAACCGGCCCAGTCGCGGTGGTTCCCCGAGGCCGTCGCACCGTCCAGGTAGACGATGCCTTCCTTGACCTCGACGGCGAGACTACGATACCAGCCGGCCGAGGCCAGAATGCCGGTCAATCGACGTTCGATATCGGCATCCTCGGTGCGCTCTGAGACCGCGATCGTCTGGGTGCCCTCGACGCTCGGCGCCTCCTGGGCACGTGCGCTGCTGTCGAGTACGACGTTGCCAAGCATGGTGCCAAGGATCAGTACGTACAGGATCCCGCGCATGGCCTTTCTCCACGAATGCAAGTCGCTTCTCAGCATGCTGGTATTTTCCTGGCTTAGCTACTGCAGGCTGTGCTTGGCTGGCGCTGTTTCTGCTCGTCGATACGCGCGGTCGTGCGTCGGGTGACGTCGGTCGAATTAGGCGGGTGGTTCTCCGAGGATTGTGAGAATCGTCACCGATCCGCCGCCGGCCCGGTGGCGTAGAGAGCGTGCGTGGTCATGTCATCAAGCTATAGTCGAATCCTTGGACGCCAGGCGGTAGACTCGGCCCTCGTTGCGCCGCATGGGCGCAACGCCCGTTCATCGCAGGGAAGTCTTCATGTCGCCTCGCTCGCCATTCGCCTGGCCCGTTCTCCTCGTTTCCGCCCTGGTGGCGTTGTGCCTCACGCTGTTGTCCGCCGCCTCGGCGCAGGCCGCCGGCTTCGGCAATCTGGCCGAATTATCCAAGCAGGGCTTTCTGATCAGTGCCGAGGCACGTCTGCTCGGCACCGGTGATGCACCCGGCGAGACCCTCGGCAGCCTGACCCCGGAGCGCCAGCTTACCCCGGCCTCGGTGACCAAGGTCTACACCGCGGCAGCGGCGCTGGATGCCTGGGGCCCGCAGCATCGTTTCACCACCGAGCTTGTCAGCACCGCGCGCCCGGGAAGCGACGGTACCCTGGCCGGCGATCTGGTGATGGTGGGGGGAGGCGATCCCAGCCTGACCAGCGAGGACCTGTGGCGCCTGGCCCAGCGTCTGCACCAGGCCGGGGTGCGCCGGGTGACCGGACGGCTGGTGGTCAGTCAATGGCGCTTCGGTCCGGTGACCTGCCGGACCATCGATCGCTGCACCGCCCGCGAGCGTTCCGACAACGCCTACAGCGCGCTGCTGACCTCGGCCGGGGTCAACTACGGTAGCTGGTGCGTGCAGGTGGCGCCTGGTGCCGTCGGCGGCCCGGCGCGTATCACCGGCTGCAACAGCCAGGCGCCGCTGTTCGCGGTCAACAACAGGGTCACCACCCAGGGCGCCAACGCCGGCACCAGCCTGCAGGCGACCCGGGTCAATGGCGCCGAAGGCGAGACCCTGACGGTCAGCGGCCAGATTTCGTCCAACGCCCTGCCGCGCGAGGTCTACCGTGCCAGCGCCGACCCGGCGGCCCAGACGGCGGCGACCCTCAACGCCATGCTGGCGCGCTCCGGCATCCTCGTCGAAGGCGGCGTGGCCACCAGCAGCGAGGCGCCCCCCGGCGGCGCCCGTCGCCTGGCCGCGGTGGACGGCAAGCCGCTGCAGGAGATCCTGCTGCGCATGCTCAACTACTCCAACAACTACATGGCCGATGTGCTGGCGCTGGATCTGGTGGAGGGGCCGCGGGTCGAACTCGATCAGGCCGGTGCGGCGCTGGAGGCCTTCGTCGCCCGGGTGCCCGGCCACGGCGAGGTGACCCTGGAAAGCGGCAGCGGCCTGACCACCGGTAACAAGATTTCGGCCCGGGGCGGCAACGCTCTGCTCGAGTACATGTTCGGGCGGGCGGACCTGTTCCCGGTGTTCAACGCCGGCCTGCAGGCCCCGACCAACGGCCCCATGCGCTTTATCCGGCGCGGCTCACCGACCTTCCAGAGCCACGTGACGCTCAAGACCGGCACCCTCAATCAGCCGGTGGCGGTACGCGCGGTGACCGGCTACTTCCGTACCGCCAGCCACCGCTTCGGCGTCTTCACCGTGCTGGTCAATGGCACCGCCAACACCCCTTACATCAGCTGGGCCAGGGTCCTTGACCTGGTATCCCTGGATCTCGACCGCATGATTGCCAACCACTGAGGGGCCGGGAGCGCCCCTTTCGCCACGAGGAACCCTCATGAAGCCCGGACACACCGGCTGGCGCCACCTGATTCACTCGACGCGTTACTCGCTCAAGGGCCTGCGGGCCGCCTTTCGTCACGAATCCGCCTTTCGTCAGGAGCTCGCGCTGTGCCTGGTGCTGGTACCGCTGGCCTGGTGGATCGGTGACACCCCGGTGGAGTGGATCCTGCTGGTCGGTAGCTGCTTCATGGTGCTGATCGTGGAACTGCTCAACAGTGCCATCGAGAGCGTGGTCGATCGCATCGGCCCCGAGCGCCATGTGCTGTCCGGTCGGGCCAAGGACATCGGCTCGGCGGCGGTGATGCTGTCGCTGGCGATGGCGGGGCTGACCTGGGGACTGCTGGCCGTGGAGAAATTCCTGATGGCATAGGCGGCCGTGCTCACACGACCGGGCTTGCCTGATGGCCCAAGGGACCGTGCTCACACGCCCGGGCTTGAGTATGCTCAGGGGAGGAGCACAGGCCCAGGCCCGCCGTGATCTGCGCACGGGGGCGACGAGTGAACAAGGAGAGCCGCCATGCAGCTGAGCCAGGATTTCTTGCCCCGAGACGACATCCCCACCGCCCTTGTCGGTGCCCTGGATGCCGCCTGGGAGCGCCTTGCCTCGCGGCTCGAACAGGCAGACAACGTCGCCGAAATGAGCGGCAATGAGCCCCCCGGCGAGCTTTATCAGGCATTGGAGCCCCATCGCCGGGTCGAGCTCGCCCGGGTGCTGGCGATCTCCGAGTTCGCCTGCGAGACCCTGTGTCGCCATCCCCAGTGGCTGGGTTGCCTGGACTCCAGCGGTGAGCTGGATCGTGCCTTGACGCCCGAGGCGCTCAAGCAGCTACTCGACGAGGGCCTCGAGGCCGCCGAGGATGAAGCCGCCATGCAGGCGGCGATTCGGCGCTTTCGTGCCGCGCGCATGCTGGCCATCGTGTGGCGCGACATCAACCGTCCCGAGGGCGTCGACGCCTGGGCCACCGGTGCCGCGGTGTCGCGCCTGGCCGAGGTCTGCCTGGAAGGGGCGCTTGGCTGGCTCGAGCGCTTTGTCGAGGCCCGCTGGGGGCGTCCGGCCCCGCGCGAGGACGGCAGCGAACAGCGCCTGGTGGTGCTCGGCATGGGCAAGCTGGGCGCCGGCGAGCTGAACCTGTCGTCCGACATCGATCTGATCTTCGCCTACCCCGAGAAGGGCGAGACCCAGGGTGGGCGCAAGTCGCTGGACCACGTCGAGTACTTCACCAAGCTCGGTCAGAAGCTGATCTCGGCGCTGGACCCGGTGACCGCCGACGGCTTCGTCTTTCGCGTCGACATGCGCCTGCGCCCGCTGGGTGACGGTGGGCCCCTGGTTGGCAGCTTTTCTTCACTGGCGGGCTACTACCAGGATCAGGGCCGCGAGTGGGAGCGCTACGCCATGCTCAAGGCGCGCCCGGTGGCCGGCGATATCGACGCCGGCTATGAGCTGTTGTCGAGCATCCGTCCCTTCGTCTACCGCAAGTACCTGGACTTCGGCGCCATCGAGTCGCTGCGCGAACTCAAGGCGATGATCAATCGCGAGGTCCGTCGCAAGGGCATGCAGGGCAATATCAAGCTGGGGCCCGGCGGCATCCGCGAGGTGGAGTTCATCGTTCAGGCGTTTCAGCTGATCCGCGGCGGGCGGGATACGGAGCTGCAGGTAACCTCGCTGAAGACCGCCATGCAGCGGCTGCCGGAGTTGGGCCTGCTGCCCCAGGAAGTGATCGACGAACTGCTGCCGGACTACGCCTTTCTGCGCGACCTGGAGCACGCCATCCAGGCCCTCGAGGACCGCCAGACCCAGGCGCTGCCCGACGACGACCTCGACCGCGAGCGGGTGGCGCTGGCCATGAACGCCCAGGGCTGGCCGGCGCTGATGGCGCGCCTGGACGAAGTGCGTGGGCGGGTGCGCAAGCACTTCGACGCGGTCATCAGCGACCCCGAGGACGAGGTCGAGGAAGATGGCGTCGACGAGGGCGCCAGTCTCGATACCTGGCGCCAGCTATGGCGCGGCGAGCCGGACGACGACGAGGCCCAGGCGACACTGCAGGACGCCGGCTTCGACGATGCCGCCACCGCACTCAAGCGAATCAAGGGACTGGCCGGGTCACGCCAGGTGCAGGCCATGCAGCGGGTGGGCTACGAGCGCCTCGATGCACTGATGCCGCTGCTGCTGGACGCGGTGGCCGAGAGCGAGGCCCCGGATGCGGCGCTCGAGCGGGTGCTGCCGCTGATCGAGGCGGTGCTCAGGCGTACCGCCTACCTGGCGCTGTTGCGCGAGAACCCCGACGCCCTGGGCCACCTGATGAAACTGTGCGGCGCGAGTCCCTGGATCGCCGAACAGATCGCCCGCTACCCGATCCTGCTCGACGAGCTGCTGACTCCGGATACCCTCTACACCCCGGCGGACAAGGAACGCCTGGCCGACGAGCTGCGCCAGACCCTGGCACGGATTCCCGAGGACGACGAGGAAGCCCAGCTCGAGGCACTGCGGGTGTTCAAGCACGCCCAGGTGCTGCACGTGGCGGCCTCGGACATCGCCGGCACCCGCCATCTGATGAAGGTCAGCGACTATCTCACCTACATCGCCGAGGTGATCCTCGACGCCGTGCTGGCCATGGCCTGGAAGACCCTGACCCGCAAGCACGGCTATCCACTGGGCAAGGACGGCGAGCGCGCCGGCAAAGCGCCGGAGTTTCTGATCGTCGGCTACGGCAAGCTTGGCGGCATCGAGCTTGGCTACGGCTCGGATCTCGACCTGGTGTTCCTGCACGACTGCGCCTCCCAGGGCGAGACCGATGGCAAGCGCGTGATCGACAACACTGTGTTCTTCACCCGGCTGGGCCAGCGCATCATCCACCTGCTGTCGGCGGTGACGCCGGCCGGTTCGCTCTACGAGGTCGACATGCGGCTGCGCCCCTCGGGCAACTCCGGCCTGCTGGTCAGTCCGCTCAAGGCCTTCGCCGAGTACCAGCGCGAGCAGGCCTGGACCTGGGAGCATCAGGCGCTGGTGCGCTCCCGGGTGGTGGCCGGCGACGCGACCCTGGCCGAAGGCTTCGAAGAGGTGCGCCGGGAGATCCTCGGCCGCGAGCGCGATCGCGAGGCGCTGCGCGAGGAGGTGGTCAAGATGCGCCACAAGATGCGCGATCACCTGGGCTCGAAGGGCTCCGCCGATACCTTCGACCTCAAGCACGATCCCGGCGGCATGGTCGACATCGAGTTCCTGTGCCAGTACGCGGTGCTGGCGCTATCCCACCAGACGCCGGAGCTGATGCGCTTCAGCGACAACATGCGCATCCTCGAGACCCTGGAGGAGACCGACCATCTCGAGGCCGACGAGGCCCAGGCGCTGCGCGACGCCTACCTGGCCGCGCGCAGCGCCAACCACCGCGCCGCCCTGACGCGGGAAAGCGCCCGCGGCGACGTCGAGGCGTTCAAGGACCACCGCCGAGCCATCATCGACGCCTGGAAAGCCTGGCTCGAGCCTGAACAGGGGTGAATGACGGCGGGGTCCAGCCCCGCTCGAGTGGCACACCGCAAGAGGGCTAGGCACGCCAGGGCAACAGGGCAAACACCTGGTGAAGCGACATGACCGTGGATTCAAGCGTCGCACCTCGCTGCCTGTTCGCGCCAGCCGGTTCGTGGTCCTGGGCGTGGACGCCTTCAAGCAGTTCTGTGAGGATGAGCGAAAGCGTGCCGCCAACGAGCAGGCCGTCTCTCTTTTTTGCCCCCCACGGCGTGAACTGTTGAAGGAGAATCCTTGATGAGTGGCAAGGTACTGGTCCTGCACGGCCCCAACCTCAATCTGCTGGGTACCCGAGAGCCCGAGATCTACGGCCACGAGACCCTGGCCGATATCGACAACGCGCTGCGCGAGCACGCCGTGCTTGAAGGCTGGGAGCTCGCCAGTCGCCAGAGCAATCACGAAGGTGAGCTGATCGACGCCATCCATGCCGCACGTCTCGATGGCACCGTCGCCATCATCATCAACCCTGCGGCCTATACCCACACCTCGGTGGCGATCCTCGATGCCCTGAACGCCTTCGACGGCACGGTGATCGAGGTGCACCTTTCCAACGTGCACAAGCGCGAGAGCTTCCGCCACCACTCCTACGTCTCGCTGCGTGCCGATGGCGTCATCGCCGGGCTCGGCAGTCAGGGCTACCACGCCGCCCTGGATGCAGTGATCAGGAAGGGCTGATCGGAAAGGGGTGACGCCGGTTCAGCGATCGCGCCCCCGAGTCAGCGCCAGGGTGATTCCGGCGGCGCTGATCAGCGCCGCGCCGATCCAGGTCTCCGGGCGCGGCACATCGCCGAAGAAGACGAAGCCGAACAGCGCCGCCCAGACGATCTGCAGGTACAGAAAGGGCGAGACCAGCGACGCCGGTGCATAGCGCATGGCCAGGATCAGCGTGAGCTGACTGGCTGCGCCCATCAGGCCGACGAAGACAAACAGCGGCAGATCTCCCAGTGCCACCGGGGTCCAGAAGGCCGGAACCACCGCCGAGCTGACCAGCGCGCCGGCAAGGCCCGCGTAGAACAGCGAAGTGAGAGGATGATCCTCGCGCCCGAAGCGTCGGGTGGACAGCTGGTAGAGCGCGAAACAGGCGGTCAGGCCGAACGGCAGAAGAATGGCCGGGTTGGCGCGCCAGTCCACCGGCCCCACGCAGATCACCACCCCACCGAAGCCCACCAGGATCGCCAGCCACTGGCGCCAGCCGACCCGCTCCTTGAGTAGCGGAATCGCCAGCAGGGTCACCAGCAGCGGCGAGCTGAAGTTGATGACGTAGACCTGCAGGATCGGCAGGGTGCGAAAGGCCAGGTAGGCGAAGGTGCTGGCCCCCAGCAGCAGCAGGCCACGAACGAACTGGCCGCCCAGGGATGACGTCTTGAGCATGGCCATGCCCGGCCCACGTCCCAGATAGACCAGGTAGCCGGTCAGCACCAGCATATGGCCAACGTAGCGCGCCCAAACCACCTGCACCGGCGAATAGTCCTGGGCCAGAGTCTTGACCCCGGTGTCGAGCATGCAGAACAGGAGCCCCGCCGCCAGCATGAAGGCGATGCCCTTCATCGGTCGGTCGCGGTTGAGGGCCTGTGGCGGCGTCAGGGGCGTAGCGTCTGGTGTCGATGAAGGTGTGGACATGGCGGGCCGTTGGCGGTCGAAGCGGGACGGCGACATTCTGCGCCGACAAAAAAGTAGCAAGCTAAATGATGCCGTTCATGGTACGTGAGCCAGCAGTCGGTCGCCAGCGAGTCAGCCAGGATTGGGCATCAGGCCAGTGTCACTCGTCGGCAGCGCAACAGGTTCAGCCAAGCAGCGGCATCAGGCCGGTATGTGACAGCGCCCACAGGACGACGCTAAGGGTCACGAAGCTCGACAGCGTGCTTGCCATCAGGGCGGCGGCACCCACGCCCTCCATGCCGAAGCGCTGGGCGATCAGCGGGTAGATGCTGATCATCGGGCAGGCGGCGAAGATCATGGCGCCGGCGAAGATCAGGGGGGGCAAGGGCGCCAGGACAGCCTGGAAGGCCAGCAGCATGCCCAGCACCAGCAGCGGGTGGAGGACCAGCTTGCCGAGCATGATCTGGCCCATGTCCTTGACCATGCCGCGGATCTTGAGGCCGTACAGGGTGCCGCCGATGACGAACAGCGCAGCGGGCCCGGCGGCGCCGGCCAGCAGCTCGATGGTGCGATCCAGCGTCGCCGGCAGGCGTATTCCCAGTGCCGCCAGTGCCAGCCCCAGGCTCAGCGAGATCAGGATCGGGTTGCGGACAAGCCTGGTCAGGGTCTGGCGCAGGGCATCACCGGCGCGGGTGTCGCGCTGCTGACCGACCTCGGCCAGTACCAGGGCGCCGGGAATCACCAGCAGGATTTCGACCATCATGGTGTGGACCATGATGATGCCCGCCGCCGCCTGACCCAGCGCCAGGGCAGCGATCGGGTAGGCGACAAAGCCGCTGTTGGAGGCGGACATGCCAAGGGCCTGGATGGCCCGCTCGGTGGGGGACTTCTTTTGGCGATTGCGCGGCAGCCAAAGGCAGGCGACGAAGGTGGCCACGGAACCCAGGGCGTAGGCTGCCAGCAGCGGCAGGCTGATCACTTCGCCAAGCGAGTTGCGGGTCAGGGCGCCGAGGATCAGTGCCGGCAGCGCGGCGTACAGCACGAAGTTGGCGACACCGGAGAGCTGCACCGGCGATACCAGGTTCCAGCGCCGGGCCAGAAAGCCGACGCCGATCAGCAGAAAGATCGGTGTGGTGATGGAGAGTATCGCTAGCATTCAGGCCTCCCTGCCATTGTCATACTTCCCCATATGCGCCTGTCCCCGGTGCGCTCAGACAAGGACGATCAGCTCACGTTGGCACGAATCTGGCGAGCCTTGCCCTGGAGCAGCGGCAGGTAGCGCTCAAGCAAGGTGTCGTGGTCGATTCTGGCGGCATTGGTGCTGATATTGATCGCACCGATCAGCTCGCCGTTGGCGTCGAAGGCGGGTACTGCCAACGAACGCAGCCCAGAATCCAGCTCCTGATCGACGATGGCATAGCCCTGCTGACGAGCCTGGAGGATGGCGCGCTTGAGCTCAGCCTTGTCGGTGATCGTCTTGTCGGTGAAGCGCTCGAGGGTGGTGCGCTCGATAAAGGCATCCAGTTCGTCGTCGGTCTTCTGTGCCAGCAGCATGCGCCCCATCGAGGTGTAGGCGGCGGGCAGCCGCGTGCCCACCGACAGGGTGATTGCCATCAGCCGCTGGCGCGACGCCGAGCGCGCCACATAGGTGACCTCATCGCCGTCGAGTACGCCAAGAGAAGAGGATTCGCCGCTTTCGGTGGTGATGTCCTCGAGCACCTGCTGGATCAGGTGCTGATAATTGTTGGCGGACAGGAAGGCGTAGCCGAGCTTGAGCACCCGCGGCGCCAGCTCGAAGTGGCGATGGTCCTTGCGCACATAGCCCAGGGCATGCAGCGTCAGCAGAAAGCGTCTGGCGCGGGCACGGTTCATGCCGGTGCGCGTCGCCACCTCACTCAAGGTCATCCGAGGGTGGGCCTCGTCGAAGGCCAGAATGACGTCGAGGCCGCTGGCCAGGGCAGTGACGAAGTCGCGGTCATCCGGGCTCAGGGCGGCGTCGGCCGGTGCCGTATCCATCGAGGTGTCCTTTTTTCAGATTCGAGTGTCACTAAGATCTAGTGTTGCAGTGATCGAGCGCCACGACGTGAGAGCGTTGTACAGCCCGAGCGACGATGATAGCAGGGCAGCGTCCGGATACGGCCCCCGATGTCATGGCGGCGAGAAGACATTCGTCTTCTGTGGGCGACGGTTTGCTCCCGTGTTGTCGATAATCTAGCATGCTTGTTCGAGGTGCGAACACCTGTGCGACTATTGGTGGAGCGGCCATGCTGTCGCCATCGCATGTCCTTGTCGTTGCCTCCTCGCTGCTATCCCCTTGAACTCGCCCCGGTCGATACGCCCCATTCGCTCCCCCAGAAGAAGAGGAACCTTGCCATGTCCGACGCCCTGCTGAGCCATCCATTCATGAGCCAGAGTGCCCTGGAAGCCTGTCGCGACGATGACCTGGTGGCCTCGATGCTGGCCTTCGAACTCGCCCTGGCGCGCGTCCAGGAAGGTGTCGGCGCACTGCCAGCGGGCAGCGCCGGGCGCATGGCGGCGGCGCTTGAGCATCATGACTTTGACACCGCGGCCATCGCCCGGGGTATCGCCAGCGGCGGCAACGCGGCGATCCCCTTCGTCAAGGCCGGGCGAGCGGCGTTGCCGGACGAGCTCAAGGCGTGCTGGCACCAGGGGGCGACCAGCCAGGATGTGGTGGATTCGGCGCTGATGCACCTGCTGACGCCGCGCCTGGCGAGCCTGGATGGCCTGCTCGAGCGCTGTCGCAACGCGGTTCTCGCGCTGATGCGTGACCACGAGCAGACGCCCATGGTCGGCCGTACCCTGATGCAGCAAGCGCTGCCGATGACCTTTGGGGTCAAGGCGGCCCAGTGGGGCATCGGGCTCGAGCGCGCGCGACGCCGGCTTGGGGATATCGCCGCCGAAGGACTGCCGGTGCAGTTCGGCGGTGCAGTGGGGGTGCACTCGGGCTGTGGGGAACAGGGGCTCGAGCTGATGCAGGCCTTGGCCGAGGAGCTTGGCCTGTCCTGCCCGGTACTGCCCTGGCATACCGACCGCCAGCCGATCCATGCCTTGCAGACCGCCCTGGACGCCGTCGCCGGGGCGCTGGAGAGCCTGGCGCTGGACGTCGCCCTGCTGACCCAGACCGAGGTTGGCGAAGTCAGCGAGCCGAGCGCCCCTGGCATGGGCGAATCGTCGTCGATGCCGCACAAGCGCAATCCGGTACACTGCGCCCTGATTCGCGGCGCGTCGCGTCGGGTGCACGGCCACACCACGGTGATCATCGGTGCCGTGGCTCAGCCGCTGGAACGGGGCCTCGGCGAGTGGCACGCCGAGTGGGCACCGCTCAGCGAATCGGTGCTGCTGGTGGAAGGGGCGCTGGAGCAGGCGGCAACCCTGCTGGAAGGACTCGAAGTACATCCTGAGCGCATGGCCGCCAACCTGGCGTTGACCGGCGGCGCGATCATGGCCGAGCCGGTGGCGCGCCTGCTGACACCCCACCTCGGCAGCGACAGGGCCAAGGCGCTGGCGGCCGAGGCTGCCGAGACCGCGCGCCGCCAGGGGCGTCCTTATCACGAGGTCTTGCACGGAGTGCTGAAGGCGGAGGCGGGCGAGCCATCCACCGCAGAGCAGAGCAGTGAGACTCCCCGGCAGCCCCCCGATATCAGTGTCGAGCAGCTCAAGGCCGCCACCGATCCGGCGTTATACATTGGTAGCAGTCGACAACAGGTCAGCAAGGCCAGGGAGTGGCTGGAGCAACGCTAACACGTTGATTGATTGGTAGAAGGACGTGAAGGGGCGGGAGCGGCGTATGCCGTTCCCGCCCTTTTTGCGTTTGACGGCCCTGTCGATCAACAGTAACTTGTTCGTATAACAAACCTACGTTCACATAGCGAACATGGCTGTTCTGTCCACCGCATTGGTTCATCGTTAACAGAGGCAACCCACATGGCCGAGATCCTGAGTCTTGACGAAGCGGTAAGGCGCTACGTCCATGACGGCGCCACCGTCGCCATGGAAGGCTTTACCCACCTGATTCCTTTCGCCGCCGGGCATGAGGTCATTCGCCAGCGTAGGCGCGACCTCACCCTGATCCGGATGACCCCGGACCTGGTCTACGACCAGTTGATCGGTGCCGGCTGCGTGAAGAAGGTGATCTTTTCCTGGGGGGGCAACCCTGGCGTCGGCTCGCTCCATCGCCTGCGTGATGCGGTGGAAAAGGGCTGGCCCCACAAGGTCGAGATTCTCGAGCACAGCCACGCCGCCATGGCCTGCGCCTTCGAGGCTGGCGCCGCCGGATTGCCGCTGGCGGTGCTGCGCGGCTACGTCGGCAGCGAGCTGCCCAACGTCAATGACCAGATCAAGTTCATCGAGTGCCCCTTCACCGGCGAGCGCCTGGCGGCGGTGCCCTCGGTGCGCCCGGACGTCTCCATCGTTCACGCCCAGAAGGCCGACCGTGCCGGCAATGTGCTGGTCGAGGGGATCATCGGGGTGCAGAAGGAAGCGGTGCTGGCAGCCAGCCGCGCCATCGTCACCGTCGAGGAGATCGTCGATGACCTGGACACCCACCCCAACGCCTGCGTGATTCCAAGCTGGGCCATCGACGCCATCTCCGTGGCCGAAAAGGGCTCGCTGCCGTCCTACGCCCACGGCTACTACCCGCGTGACAACCGCTTCTACAAGGAGTGGGACGCCATCGCCCGCGACCGTGACGCCTTCACCCGCTGGATCGACGACAACATCATGAATACCGCGGAGGACGCCCGATGAGCACCGCAATCGACTACAGCGCCAGCGAGATGATGACGGTCACCGCCGCCCGGGCGCTGGAAAACGGCATGACCTGTTTCGTCGGTATCGGCCTGCCGTCCGAGGCCGCCAACCTGGCGCGACTGACCCATGCCCCCGAGGTGGTGCTGATCTACGAATCCGGCACCCTGCAGACCAGGCCGGACGTGCTGCCGCTGTCGATCGGCGATGGCGAGCTGTGCGAGTCGGCGCTGACCACGGTGTCGGTGCCGGAGATGTTTCGCTACTGGCTGCAGGGCGGCAAGGTCAGTGTGGGCTTTCTGGGCACCGCCCAGATCGATCGCTACGCCAACCTCAACACCACCCTGATCGGCGACTACACCGCACCCAAGGTACGCTTGCCCGGCGGCGGCGGGGCGCCGGAGATCGCCACCAACGCCGGTGAAGTGTTCATCACCCTGAAGCACTCGCCGCGGGCCTTCGTGCGTGACGTCGATTTCATCACCACCCTGGGCTTTGGTCGCGACGGCAAGGGACGCGACGGTGTACCCAATATCGGCAAGGGGCCGACCCGCGTGATCAGTGACCTGTGCGTGATGAAGCCGGACCCGGAGGATCGTGAACTGACGGTGGTCTCGCTGCATCCCGGCGTGACGCGCGAGCAGGTCCAGGAGGCCACCGGCTGGGACATTCGTTTCGCCGCCGAACTCGAGACCACGCCGGTCCCCAGTGCCCACGAGCTCGAGGTGCTGCGTGAGCTGAAGGCGCGCACCGATCGTGCCCACAGCGGCCAGTAACCCGCCCTCCCGCATCTTCCCCCTTCCCCGACACACCCTGCGCCAGTGCGCGGGGTGCTCAAGGAGTCCGACATGACCGACGTCTTTCTCTGTCATCCCCGTCGCAGCGCCATCGGGCGCTTCGGTGGCACCCTGGCAAGCGTGCGTCCCGACGACCTGGCCGCCGACATCTTCAAGGCGGTGCTGGCCCAGGCGCCAGAGCTTGATCCCGGCGCCATCGAAGAGGTCTTCATGGGCTGTGCCAACCAGGCCGGCGAGGACAACCGCAACGTGGCGCGCATGTCGGCGCTGCTGGCGGGCCTGCCGACCTCGGTGCCCGGTACTACCATGAATCGTCTGTGCGGTTCCGGCATGGATGCGGTAGGCACCGCCATGCGCGCGATCAAGGCCGGCGAGATGGATCTGGCCCTGGCCGGCGGGGTGGAGTCGATGTCCCGGGCGCCTTACGTCATGGGCAAGGCGGAAGGCGCCTTTTCACGGGGGCAGCAGATCGAGGACACCACCATCGGCTGGCGCTTCGTCAACCCGCTGATGAAGAAGCTTCACGATACCCACTCGATGCCCGAGACCGCCGAGAACGTGGCCGAACAGTTCGACATCTCCCGCGCCGATCAGGACGCCTTCGCCGTGCGCTCCCAGCAAAAGGCTGCCCAGGCCCAGCAGGAAGGTCGCTTCGCCGAGGAAATCACCCCCATCGAGATCCCCCGGCGCAAGCAGGAGCCGCTGGTGTTCGACATCGACGAGCATCCTCGCGCCGGCACCACCCTGGAGAAGCTGGCCGCCCTGCCGACCCCCTTCAAGGACAATGGCAGTGTCACCGCCGGCAACGCCTCCGGGGTCAACGACGGCGCCTGTGCCATGCTGGTCGCAAGCCAGGCGGCGGTGGAGCGCCATGGCCTGGTGCCGATGGCGCGTATCGTCGGCATGGCCACCGGCGGGGTGGAGCCGCGCATCATGGGCTATGGCCCGGTCCCGGCGGTGCGCCGGCTGCTCGAGCGCAGCGGCGTTACGATCGATGAGATCGACGTGATCGAGCTCAACGAAGCCTTCGCCGCCCAGGCCCTGGCCTGTCTGCGCGACCTCGGCGTCGCCGACGATGACCCCCGGGTCAACCCCAACGGCGGGGCCATCGCCCTGGGCCATCCGCTCGGCATGTCCGGGGCGCGCCTGTTGATGACCGCCGCCCACGAGCTCAACAGGAGCGGCAAACGCTACGCCTTGTGCACCATGTGTGTGGGCGTGGGGCAGGGCATCGCCACCCTGATCGAACGGGTATAGAGGAACAGGAGAGAGGTCATGGCATTTCTGAATATCGAAGGACGCAGTGTCGCGTATCGCCTGCTCGGCGCCGAGGCCAATCCTCTGGTGGTGCTGGCGCATCCGCTGGGCATGAGCCAGGCGGTGTGGGACGACGTCCTGCCGGCGCTGCTGCCACGCTACCGGGTGTTGACCTGGGACCTGCCCGGTCACGGCGCCAGCCAGGCCTGGGGCGACGGGCCGATCACTCCGGCCGAACTGGCGAAGGAAGCCATCGTCCTGGCCGACCACGCCGGCGCAGGCCGCTTCCACTTCGTCGGTACCTCCATCGGTGGCGTGGTGGGGCAGCAGCTGATCAGCGAGCACGGCGAGCGCCTGCTCTCCGCCGCCCTGACCAACACCGGGGCGGTGATCGGCACCAGCGAGCTATGGACCACCAGGGCCGAGCGTGTGCGGCGCGAGGGCCTGGCGGCGATGTCCGGCGAGATCGTGCCGCGCTGGTTCGCTCCCGCCTGCTTCGACGCCGAGCCGGCCCTCAAGGCGGGCTGGTGCACCCAGATGGGGCGCGGTGACGACGAGTCTTACGCGCTGCTCTGCGAAATGCTGGGGCGAGATACCTTCACCGGCAAGCTCTCCGGCAAGGGCGTCAAGGTGCAGCTGTTCGGTGGCAGCGAGGACCTGGCGACGCCACCGGCCACCCTGGAGGCCCTGGCGGCCGAGTGCGACGGCGCCCCGCTCGAGGTGCTCGAGGGCGTCGGTCACGTGCCTTCGGTAGAGGCGCCAAGCCGATTCGCCGAGAAACTGCTGGCGGTGATGGCGGTGGACCTGGGAGATGTGGGCGCGGAGGGCGTCGACTATTCCACTGGCCTTGCGACCCGCAAGCAGGTGCTGGGCGAGGAGCACGTGGCCCGCTCCACCCTCAATGCCAACAGCCTGGATACTCCGTTTCAGCAGATGATCACACGGCTGGCCTGGGGCGAGCTGTGGTCCAACGACGACCTGACGAGACGCGAGCGCAGCATGATCACCACCGGCATTCTCGCCGCCCTGGGGCGCGAGGAGCTGACCCTGCACCTGAAGACCGCCCAGCGTATCGGCCTCAGCGAGGCGGAGCTGCGTCAGGTGCTGATGCACGTGGCCATCTATGCCGGCGTGCCGGCGGCCAATCATGCCTTTGCCCTTGCCAAGGAGCTGGGTTGGGGGACGGTCGAGCCCTGAAGGTTCGTCGTCATACGTTTGATGGAAGCCACTGAATGAAGGTGACGGGGAGCCCCATGTCTGGTGATGTCGGCCTGTGTCTGGCGGCTCCTTGTTCCGGCGTCAGCATCCCCGGCGCGAGCGTGCCTGATGCCGTCGTGAAACGGTGCGGACGTCAGTTCGGCGGTCCGCATCGGCAGACCTATCGTCAGTAGGACCCCGGTACCTGGCATCGCCTTCGAGCCTGCCACTATTCGCCTGCGGCATCTCGCTCCACTTGCAGGCCCACCGCCACTTCAAGGATGAGTTCGGGACCAATGTCGCCTGCCCGTCGTGGGGCTGCTCGTCTTGGTTTTTCCCATCTTTTTTGTGTTTCGATAACAAGAGAGGACACATGTCTACTCCCTGTATTATCTGTGTCGCCATCACTGGCAGCGTGGGCCGCAAGGAGCATAATCCGGCCATTCCCGTGACCATCGAAGAGCAAGTCGAAAGCACCCAGGCGGCCTTCGAGGCGGGAGCCGCCATCGCCCATTGTCACGTGCGTAACGACGATCAGTCGCCCACGTCGGATCCGGAGAAGTTTGCCAGGCTGATGGAAGGCCTGAAGACCCATTGCCCGGGCATGATCATCCAGCTTTCCACCGGCGGTCGCTCCGGGGCCGGAGAGGCGCGCGGCGGCATGCTACGCCTCAAGCCCGACATGGCAAGCCTCTCGGTGGGCTCCAATAACTTCCCCAACCGCGTCTACGAGAATCCGCCCCAGCTGGTGGAGTGGCTCGCCGACGAAATGCTCAAGTACGACGTCAAGCCCGAGATCGAAGCGTTCGACCTGTCGCATATCCATCAGGCGGTGGCGCTGTCGAAACAAGGCAAGCTCAAGGGGCCGCTTTACGTCCAGTTCGTCATGGGCGTCAAGAACGCCATGCCGGTGGACAAGCCCACCCTCGACTTCTACGTCGAAACGCTGAATCGGCTCGCACCGGACGCCCAGTGGTGCGGCGCCGGGATCGGGTCCAACCAGGCCCTGCTCAACGAGTGGTCGATCGCTGCGGGCGGGCATACCCGCACCGGGCTCGAGGACAACGTGCGCCTCGATCGTCATACCCTGGCTCCCTCCAATGCGGCCCTGGTCGAGCGCGTCGTGACCCTGTGCGAGAAGTACGAGCGGCCGGTGGCCACCTGGCAGCAGGCCCGCAGGATACTCGACCTGACTGAATGATCGGGAGGCATCTTCAGCCTATGGAAGGCTGGCTCTCGGACTGGAACATCCGCCATAGCTGGCGATGGCCGTCTGGGCTGCTACCCCATCGGTTCGTCTGCTGCTGATCGAGAAGCGCCTGTATCGGGGGCTCAGGCTCCCTGAAGGGCATGCGCCGGCCCTTGCCAAGGAGCTGGGCTGGGGAAGCGGCGAATCATCGGCATGAGGGACATGGTTTGCCGCTTGGGGTAAAAGAGTGGTAAATAGCTGACTCACGGAGCACAGAATCCTCCAGGCAGGCAGCAAGGCTTCCTGGCCGTTGGTGACTTGCCATGCCATGGGTGGCAGGGCAACCCTGCTGCTCCATTCGTGGATCCTCGGTCAGTTGCTAGACTTGGCAAAAGGAGAAGGAGAGGATTCCGTCAGGCAGGGAGTGCCCGATGCATGCCCGTTTCGGCAGCAAGAGGTCAACTATTGATGTGGTTCAAGACGTTTGTGGCGATACTGCTCGGCACCCTGATGGCGAATACGGCGTCGGCAGAGTGGCGCTACACCCAGGCCCACCAGATGTTCGGCGACGCCCCGGCGGCGCGAGTCGATGATGGCAGCGGTCATTCTCTGGCACTGGTGTGCTGGAACGGTGTGCCCATGGTATCGGTGGCCGGTTATGCCTCCCAGATGGGCGCCGATCGGCGCAAGCCGCTGGAGGTGCTGGTGGACGGCATCGGGTATCGCCTGGAGTCACGCCACTCCCCCCACGACGGCGTGTGGTTCGCCCCGTCTCCCCTCGGCTTGACCAAGACCCTGCAAGGCGGCAACGTGGCGGTGGTCACTCCCCAGGATACCCGTCCCTCACGCTTCCCGCTGAGTGGCGCCGACGAGCCCATCGAGCGCGTGCTGGCGGCCTGTCGCTAGCGCTGTCGGCGTGGTGGAGGCTGACGAGGTGCCACGCCACGGTGCCACGCTGGACACCCGTCACGCCGCCAGATCGCAGGCCACCATGCTCAATCATCGTATCAAGCTGCGCCATCTCAACGCCTTCCTCGAGGTGTCGCGCAGCCGCAGCTTCGCCCGTGCCGCCGACGCCCTGGCGATCACCCAGCCGGGCATCTCCAAGGCCATCCGTGAACTCGAGGAGATCGTTGGCGCCAGCCTGTTCGAGCGTAGCGCCCAGGGCGTCAGTCTGACCCAGGCGGGACTCACCCTGTTGCGCCACGCGGGGCCTGCGCTGCGCGCCCTGGAAGAGGGCGTGGTGGCGCTGGCGGACGGCCATGGTGGGCAGCGTTGGCTCAGGGTCGGGGCGCTGTCGACGGTGGAATCGCGGCTGCTGCCGGCGGCGATTCAGCACTTCCAGGCCTCGCCGCTGGGCCTGGAGACCAGCGTGACCGTGACCACCGGCGCCAGCGCCTTTCTGCTGTCGCGGCTGGCGCTGGGTGAGCTCGACGTGGTGGTGGGGCGTATGACCGAAGCCCGCGAGATTCGTGACCTGGCCTTCGAACATCTCTACTACGAATCGCTGCGGCTGGTGGTGCGCCAGGGGCATCCGCTGGCCACCGTCTCGCCCTGTCCTCCCGAGGTCCTGAGCGACTACCCCTGGGCCGTGCCTCCCCCTCAGACTACCTTGCGTCAGCGGGTCGACAGCTTCTGTGTGCGTCACGCCATCAGTTTGCCCGCGCCCTGTCTGGAGACCCTGTCGCTGCCGGTCAGCCGGCGCTTCACACTGGACACCGATGCCATCTGGGTGGCGCCCTTCGAGGCGGTGGCCGAGGATCTGGAAAGCGGCCAGCTGGTCGAGCTGGCACTGTCCTTCGAGCACCAGGGTGGCTCGGTAGGGCTGTGTACCAACACCTCTCTGAGCCCCAGCCTGGCGCTGGAAGGCTTCGCCGAGTCGCTGCGCCAGACCGCCGCGGCAAGACCCCAGTAGCGGCGCCGAAATATCTGGGGGCGAAGCAGCAGGCCAGGACGTACTCGTTCCTGCGATCCGACGCCCCGCGATCCGATCATCATAACCCCTGGGTTATGATGGCCGGCCAAGGTCTCAATTGGCAGCCCGGGTGTGGCTAGTCACACTGCAATCATCGCCTCGTGTCTCGAGGCGCGTGTGAACAACCAACAATCACGCCAGGACCTCTTCCCCCATGACCCTCAATCGGAACCTCAATCGTCGCTTCGTCGAGCGGGATCGCCAGTGGCACCCCGCCGCCTACACCCCCGGCTACAAGACCTCGGTGCCGCGTTCGCCCTCCCAGGCGCTGGTCAGCCTGCAGACCCCCAGCGTGTCGGAACTCACCGGCCCCGAGTTTAGCCGCCTGCGCATGGGACCCCATGACAACGACCTGCTGTTGAACTTCCGCGATGCCGATAGCCCCGGTCTGCCGGTGGGGGAGCGGGTGATCATGTTCGGCCGGGTCGTCGACCAGTTCGGCAAGCCGGTGCCGCAGACTCTGGTGGAGATGTGGCAGGCCAATGCCGGTGGCCGCTATCGCCACAAGAAGGACAGCTATCTGGCCCCGCTGGACCCCAACTTCGGCGGCGTCGGGCGCTGCCTCACCAACGACGATGGCTGGTACCACTTCCGCACCATCAAACCCGGTCCCTATCCCTGGCCCAATGGCATCAACACCTGGCGCCCGGCGCACATTCATGTGAGCGTCATGGGCCCGGCCATCTCCACCCGGTTGATCACCCAGATGTACTTCGAGGGGGACCCACTGATTCCGATCTGCCCCATCGTCCAGACCCTGAAGGACGAGGAGGCCGTGGGCACCATGATCGGTCGACTCGACATGGCCCGCTCGCGTCCCATGGACGCCCTGGCCTACCGCTTCGACCTGGTGGTGCGTGGCGAACTGCAGACCTATTTCGAGAATCAGTGAACAAGAACAGGAACAACAGGTGCCGTGGTGCCCGAGTCGGCCCACGGCAGCGAGGAGACCTCATGCAACAGCCAAACCTTACCCCCACCGCGAACCTGATGCTGCGCGAGACCGCGTCCCAGACCGCCGGCCCCTACGTGCACATCGGCCTGGCGCTGGCCGTCGCCGGCCTGCCCGAGCGCGACGAGGAGATCTGGAACGAACTGGCCAAGGATAGCGCCGAAGGCGAGCGTATCGAGGTGGTAGGACGGGTCATCGACGGCAACGGCGACCTGGTCCGCGACGCCCTGCTGGAGGCCTGGCAGGCCGACGCCAACGGTGACTATCAGACGGCGTTCGACCTCAAGGCGCCGTTCAACAGCTTCGGGCGTACCGCGACCACCGCCGAGGGCAACAGCGAGTGGCGCTTTGTGACCGTCAAGCCCGGCGCCATCGCTCGGCCCGACGGTCGCACCATGGCCCCGCACATCAACCTCACGATCTTCGCCCGGGGCGTGAACCTGCATCTGCAGACCCGGCTCTACTTCGATGACGAGCACAAAGCCAATGCCGGCTGCCCGGTGTTGGGTGCGATCGAGTCGCCGGCCCGGCGCCAGACGCTGATCGCCCGGCGTGAAGAGGGCGGGGAAGGCGGCCTGCCACGCTATCGTCTGGATATCGTGCTGCAGGGGGAGGGAGAGACGGTGTTCTTCGACTTCTGATCGCGTTCGCCTGACCACACGGACGTCGTGGCGTGAACCGCGGCGTCCGTGTCGTTATTTGCCCGCGTTTGCACCGACGCTTCCATGGCCTATGCTAGCGGTCTTTTCCGCCCTGGCTTCGAGGCACTCTCATGGATATCCACCGCATCAACCCCACCCCCCGCTGGTCCGACATCACCGTGTTCAACGGCATGGCCCACTTCGTCGAAGTCGCCGAGGCGGACACCCGCGCCGATATCACCGGCCAGGTGGAGCAGATCTTCGAACAGGCCGAGGAGTCGCTGGCCAAGGTGGCCAGCGACAAGACACGGATCATCTCGGTGACCATCTACCTGACCGACTTTGCCCACTTCGATGCCCTGAACGTCGCCTGGGAGGCCTGGTTCGAGCCCGGCACCGCCCCCAGTCGCGCCTGCGTCAAGGCCGAGCTTGCCAACCCCGAACTGCTGATCGAGATGGCCTTCGTGGCAGCGGCGGGGGAAGAGTTTCGCTAACACCGCAGCGCTATCAACGCGCCGCAGGCAGGGCCCTGGCCCTGCCGCCCCTCGATATGTTTCACGGGTACTTGCCCGTCCGACGATTCTCCACCAGCACCTCGAGGATGGCGTTGGCCGCCTGCATGGTCGCGCTGGGCGTCTCTCCCCGGCGCCGGCTGCAGACGATCGGTGAAGTGATGTGCTTCTCCGCCAGGTACAGGTAGCGAATGCCATCGCGATTCTGTCGCTTGACCTGCTCCGGCACCAGGGTGATGCCGAAGTCCGACACCACCAGGCCCAGCGCCGTCTGCATCTCGTTGGCCTCCTGCACCACCGTGACCTTGAGCCCTCGGCGGCGAAACAGCCCCAGCACCAGGTCGGCAAGGCTCGGGCGCGGGCTCGCCGGGTACAGCACCAGCGGGTAGCGGGCGAGCTCCTCCATGGTCGGGGTGGTGCCCACCAGCGGGTGGCCCTCCGGCACCGCCGCCATCATCGGTTCCTCGAACAGCACCTCCTGTTCCACGTCGGGATCGTCGATCCTCAGGCGTCCGAAGCCGATATCGATACGTCCTGCCTTCAGCGCCTGCACCTGCTCCACCGTGGTCAATTCCGCCAGGGTCAGCTCCACCTCGTCCTTTTGTCGCAACTCGCGCACCAGCAGCGGCAGCTGGCCGTAAAACAGCGAGGGCACAAAGCCGATACCGAACATTTCCTTGTGGCTTCGAGACATACGGCGTACCGCCGCCACCGTGGTATCCAGCTTCTCAAGCATCTGCAGGGCATGCTCATGGAAGAACTTGCCGGTGGGCGTCAGGGTCAGCCCTCGGGGGCCGCGAATGAATAACTGGGCCCCCAGTTCTTCCTCCAACTGATTGATCTGCCGGGTCAAAGGGGGCTGCGCCATATGCAGCCTGGCGGCCGCCCGGGTGATGTTTAGCTCTTCCGCTGCGGCACAGAAATAGCGCAGGTGTCGAAGCTCCATGATACCTCCAGGGTATTGCGATCTACCCAGACCATATTGGTTGTGCCCCTCAAAGACAATCACACTGCACTCAATCGCCGGATCAAGCGCCTTTCAGCCGTAGGTCTCTGCCGATGTCGATGGCAGTGGCGCTTCGCATCGTAAGAGAAATCTTACCAAGGTATGGCTTGATCGCTTACGAGTCGCCGAGGCTTTGCAGCGCTTGCGGCTTTCCTCATCACCCAGATCGTCACCCAGATCGCCAGCCCGTGGATGACAACGAGCTGATGGTAATCGCCGGAGCCACCATGACCGCCCTGATCGAAAGCGTCGAGACCCTGCTGGTCGACCTGCCCACCATCCGACCGCACAAGCTGTCGATGGCCACCATGGCCACCCAGACGCTGGTGATCGTACGCCTCAAGTGCGCAGACGGTATCGAAGGCATCGGCGAGGCCACCACCATCGGCGGCCTGGCCTATGGCCCGGAAAGTCCGGAGAGCATGAAGGTCAACATCGACACCTATCTGGCACCGGCGCTGGTCGGCCTGGCGGCGGACAACGTCAACCTCGCCATGGCCCGGCTCGACAAGCTGGCCAAGGGCAACGTCATCGCCAAGTCGGCGCTCGAGACCGCGCTGCTGGATGCCCAGGGCAAGCGTCTCGGGGTGCCCCTGGCGACACTGCTGGGCGGCGCCCGCCACGATCACCTGCCGGTGCTGTGGACGCTGGCCAGTGGCGATACCGACAAGGATATCGAGGAGGCCAGAAAGCGGCTGGAGCAGCGTCGCCATCGTGACTTCAAGCTCAAGATCGGCGCCAACGCGGTGGATCACGACGTGCGCCACGTTGCCGCCATCAAGGCCGCCCTGGGGGATCGCGCCAGCGTCAGGGTCGACGTCAACCAGGCCTGGGATGAGGCCACCGCGGTGCGTGCCATCGCCGCCCTTGAGGACGCCGGGGTCGACCTGATCGAGCAACCGATTCCGGCCCACGAGCGGGCAGGACTGGCGCGGCTGGCCAATCGCTTCGAGGTCACCATGCTGGCCGACGAAGGCGTCCAGGACCTGCGTTGCGGGCTGGCGCTGATTGAGTCCGGCTTCAGCGGCGCCTTCGCCCTGAAGATCGCCAAGAGCGCCGGGCCGCGCGGCGCGCTGCGCCTGGCTCATCTGGCCGACGCCGGTGGCATCGGCCTCTACGGCGGCACCATGCTCGAGGGCACCATCGGTACCGCCGCTTCGCTGCACGCCTGGGCGACCCTGCCCGAGATGGCCTGGGGCACCGAGATGTTCGGCCCCTTGCTGTTGACCGATGACATCGTCACCACCCCCCTGCGCTACGACGACTTTGGCGTGGCGCTGCCGGAAGGCCCGGGACTCGGGCTCGAACTGGATCACGACAAGCTGCGCGAGTACGCGCGCAGCTAAGCGACATCGCCATCAGACCGGCCGCGCGAGCCTCCAGGGCTGCATCGACGGCCCCCGATCGAGAGGAGAATGAGGATGCTGTTTCAGGTGGAAATGACCGTCAAGCTGCCGCCGGATATGGCGCCGGAGCGCGCCGCCGAGATCAAGGCCCGCGAGAAGGACTACGCCCAGGAGCTGCAGCGCTCCGGCAAGTGGCGCCATCTGTGGCGGGTGGCCGGCAGCTATTCCAACGTCAGCGTGTTCGACGTGGCCGACAACGCCGAGCTGCAGGAGCTGGTATCGAACCTGCCGCTGTTTCCCTACATGGAGATCCGCGTCAAGCCGCTGTGCCGCCACCCGTCCTCGATCCGTGATGACGACAGCTAGGGCCTGCCCCTGGCCAGCCAGACGTCGGGGCAGCACGCATCGCCAGGCCTCGGCCAGCACCGCCAACAACGATAACGACAAGTACGCCACACCTGAGGACCGCCAGATGAACAGTCTCAATCCCACCACCAAGTCAGTGCGCATCTTCGACACGCCGGAAGTCCAGGACTTCCTCAATACCGTCGCCGGCTTCGACAAGACCGAAGGCAACGAGCGGGCCAAGGAAATCCTGCACCGTCTGCTGTCGGACCTGTACAAGCTGATCGACGACTTCGACGTCACCCCGGAAGAATTCTGGCAGGGCGTCAGCGTGCTCAACGCGCTCGGTGCCGAGACCCAGTACGGCCTGCTGGCCCCGGGCCTGGGCTTCGACCACTACCTCGACATGCGCATGGACGCCGAGGACGCCGCCCGCGGCCTTGCCGGGGGTACCCCGCGCACCATCGAGGGGCCCCTGTACGTCGCCGGTGCCCCGGAGTCCGAGGGTGAGGCGCGCCTGGACGACGGCTCGGACACCGACGCCGAGGTGATGTGGCTGACCGGTCAGGTACGCGATACCCAGGGCCAGCCGATCTCCCGGGCCAAGGTCGAGATCTGGCACGCCGACAGCAAGGGCAACTACAGCTTCTTCGACCCGTCCCAGGCCGACTTCCACCTGCGTCGTACCATCTACACCGACGCCGATGGCCGCTATCGCGCGCGCAGCATCATCCCCTCCGGCTACGGTTGCCCCCCGGACAGCCCGACCCAGCAGGTGCTGGACCTGCTCGGTCGTCATGGCCAGCGACCGGCGCATATCCACTTCTTTATCTCGGCGCCCGGGTACAAGCACCTGACCACCCAGATCAACCTCGCCGGCGACCCCTACACCTACGACGACTTCGCCTTCGCCACCCGCGAGGAGCTGGTGGTGGACGCCAGGCGCATCGAGGACGCCAGCGAGGCCAGCGATCGTGGCCTCGAGGGGCCCTTCACCGAGGTGGTGTTCGACATCGAGCTTGCCGCCACCAGCGAGACCGAGCTGCAGCAGCGTCACAAGCGCCCCCGCGCCCTCGAAGACGGCTGAGCCGCCTGGACTCGCGACAACCCTGAACTAACCGCCGAGTTCCACGGGAGCCCCCGTGGTGGACAGCGCCGCGCCAAGCCACGCCTGCCCTACGGGCATGTTGCCCCAAAGGGTGGGCTGGGCGAGCGACTCGGAACAGCTGCCCGAATGAGAGAGGAGAACAACGATGAGCAATAAACTCGATCAGATCGAAGCCCGCGTGCGTGGTGCCGTCGAGGATGACCCCGAACAGGGCGTCTTTCGCTGCCACCGCAGCATGTTCACCGACCCCGAGTTCTTCGAGCTCGAGATGAAGCACATCTTCGAGGGCAACTGGCTGTTCATGGCCCACGAGAGCCAGATCGCCGAGCCCGGTGACTACTTCACCCTGAACATGGGGCGCCAGCCGGTGGTCATCACCCGCGACAAGGAGGGCGAGCTTCACGCCCTGATCAACGCCTGCGCCCACCGCGGTGCCACCATCTGCCGTCGCAAGCAGGGCAACAAGGGCACCTTCACCTGTCCCTTCCACGGCTGGACCTTCAAGAACGACGGGCGTCTGCTCAAGGCCAAGAACGAGAAGGCCGGCGCCTACCCGGACGCCTTCAAGCAGGACGGCTCCCACGACCTCAAGCGCCTGCCCAAATTCAGCAATTACAAGGGCTTCCTGTTCGGCAGCCTGAGCGACGACGTCATGCCCATCGAGGAGTACCTGGGCGAGACCATGAAGGTCATCGACAACATCGTCGACCAGGCCCCGGAAGGTCTCGAGATCCTGCGCGGCACCTCGTCCTACACCTACACCGGCAACTGGAAGCTGCAGGCCGAGAACGGCGCCGACGGCTACCACGTCAGCACCGTGCACTGGAACTACGCCTCCACCATGGACCGTCGCAACTACGACGAAGGCGGCACCAAGGCGGTGGACGCCGACGGCTGGTCCAAGTCCAAGGGCGGTTTCTACTCCTACGAGAATGGCCACATGATGCTGTGGACCCGGCTGCTCAATCCCGAGGTGCGTCCGGTCTACGAGCACAAGGAGCGCATCGAGAAGGAGCTGGGCGAGGCCCGCGCCGACAACATCGTCAACCAGACCCGCAACCTGTGTCTGTACCCCAACGTCTATCTGATGGACCAGTTCTCGACCCAGATTCGGGTGCTGCGTCCGCTGGCGGTGGACCGTACCGAGGTCACCATCTACTGCTTCGCGCCCAAGGGTGAATCGGCGGAGAACCGTCGCGTGCGCATCCGCCAGTACGAGGACTTCTTCAACGTCAGCGGCATGGGCACGCCGGATGACCTGGAGGAATTCCGCGGCTGCCAGAACGGCTACAACGGTGCCCTGGCCGAGTGGAATGACCTGTCGCGTGGCGCCAAGCAATGGATCGATGGTCCCGACGAAGACGCCAGCGCCATCGACATGAAGCCGCTGAAGAGCGGTGCCTCGCCGGAGGACGAAGGCCTCTACGTGCTGCACCACCAGCACTGGGTCGAGGAAATGCTGCGCGCCATCGACAAGGAACGCAGCCAGTTCATCGCCACGGCCTCAGCCTGAATCCTGCGGAAAGGAGACGAATCATGAGCATCAGCTATCACGACATCCAGGCCTTTCTTTATCGCGAAGCACGCCTTCTGGACGAACGCGAGTGGGACGAGTGGCTGACCCTGTACCACAAGAAGGCCGAGTTCTGGATGCCCTGCTGGGACGACGACGACACCCTGACCGGCGACCCGAACAGCGAGATCTCGCTGATCTACTATCCCAACCGGGAAGGGCTCGAGGATCGCGTCTATCGGATCAAGACCGAGCGCAGTGGCGCCAGCACGCCGGAGCCGCGCACCACCCACCAGATCACCAATATCGAGGTGATGAAGGAGGAGGGCGACAGCCTGGAGGTGCGCTTCAACTGGCACACCCTGAGCCACCGCTACAAGCAGACCGACAGCTACTTCGGGGTGTCTTTCTACACCCTGGACGTGTCCGGCGACAGCCCGCTTATCACGCGCAAGAAGGTGCAGCTCAATAACGATTATATCCACCAGGTCATCGACGTTTATCACATTTAAGTCGGTGAAGGAGAACGACCATGAGCTTCACCATCGCGCTCAACTTCGAAGACGGGGTGTCGCGCTTTATCGACTGCAACGAGGGCGAGACCGTCCTCGATGCGGCCTACCGCAACAAGGTCAACCTGCCGATGGACTGCTCCGACGGCGTCTGCGGCACCTGCAAGTGCCACTGCGACCAGGGCGAGTTCGAGCTGGGTGACGAGTACATCGATGAGGCGTTGTCCGACGAGGAGCTGCACGAGGGGCAGGTGCTGACCTGCCAGATGGTGCCATCCTCGGACTGCGTGCTGTCGGTGCCGGTGGCCTCGACCGTATGCAAGACCGAGGTCGACAGCCGTGCCTCCACGGTGGTCCACGTCGAACCCTTGTCCGAGGACTCCATCGAGCTTGCCATCGATATCGAAGGCGAGCCGCTGAACTTCCTGCCGGGGCAGTACGTGCACCTGGAGGTACCGGGCTGTGGTGAACACAGAAGCTACTCGTTCAGCTCGCTGCCGGGGGAGTCCCGCGCCAGTTTTCTGATCCGCAATGTGCCGGACGGACTGATGAGCGGCTATCTGGCGGACAAGGCCAAGGCCGGTGACGCCATGGCGGTGACCGGCCCCATGGGCAGCTTCTACCTGCGCGCCATCCAGCGCCCGATCCTGATGCTGGCCGGCGGCACCGGGCTTGCTCCCTTCCTGTCGATGCTTAAGCAGCTTGCCGCGCTCGAGGCCCAGGGCGAGGGCGCAGGCCAGCCGATCCACATGATCTATGGCGTGACCAAGGACGATCATCTGGTCAAGTGCGAAGAACTCGACGCGGCGGTCGAGGCGCTGCCCAACTTCGATTACTTGACGGTGGTCGCCGACGAGGACAGCAGCCACGAACGCAAGGGCTACGTCACCCATCACATGGACCCGCAGAAGCTGCATGACGGCGACGTCGACGTCTACCTGTGCGGCCCGCCGCCGATGGTGGACGCGGTGCTCAAGCACTTCGACCAGCAGGGCATCAAGCCGGCGAGCTTTCACTACGAAAAGTTCACGCCCAACTGACGCGTCCTGCCCGGAACCAGATTCGGCAAGGGAGACCTTTCGCCCTTGCCGACAAGAGACAGCCGACAACAGACAGCCGCAGGCCGGGGCGTCCGGTCGACCGAGAGCCCCGCAATCTCATAACGATAATCACAACCTGACGAGACATGATCATGGCCAAGCTCACTATCGATAAAAACCTCAATACCGATAACACGCCCAGCACCGATAACACGCCCACCACCGATAACACGTACAGCCGCCGCCAGGCTTCCCTGTCATCCCGGCGCCCTGGCCCGCTTGCACGTTCGCTACAGGCCGCGACCCTGGCGCTGGCCGGCGCCGCCCTGTCCACCCAGGCCCTGGCCGAGCACGACGTCAAGCTCGGGCTGATGCTGCCGTACTCCGGCACCTACGCGGCACTGGGCGAGTCCATCACCAATGGGCTGAAGCTCGCCATCGAGCAGGAGAGCGGCAGCCTCGGTGGTCATGGCGTCGAGTACGTGACCCTGGACTCCGAGGCCAACCCCTCCAAGGCGCCCCAGAACATGAGCCGCCTGGTCAAGGGTGATGGCGTCGACGTGGTCATCGGTCCGGTCCACTCCGGCGTCGCCATGGGCATGCTGCGGGTGGCCAAGCAGACCGGCGCCATCACCATCATTCCCAACGCCGGACTCGAGGCGGCCACCAACCAGCTGTGCATGCCCAACGTCTTCCGCACCTCGTTCAGCATGTGGCAGAACAGCTATCCCATGGGCCAGGTGGCCTACGATCAGGGCCATCGCAAGATCGTCACCATCACCTGGGACTACGCCGGCGGCAAGGAAGACCTGGCTGGCTTCGAGCAGGCCTTCACCGATGCCGGTGGCGAGATCGTCGAGCAGATCCTGGTGCCGTTTCCGAGCACCGAGTTCCAGACCTACCTGGCGCAGATCGCCAGCATCGCCCCTGACGCCGTCTACACTTTCTTCGCCGGTGGCGGCGGGGTCGGCTTCGTGCGGGACTACGCCGCCGCCGGACTCAACGACAGCATCCCGCTTTACGGCTCGGGCTTCCTGACCGACGGTAATCTGGGGGCACTGGGTGAGGCCGCCAACGGCGTGCAGACCACAATGCACTACGCCGAGACCCTGGATACCCCCCAGAACCAGGCCTTTGTCTCGGCCTACCAGGAGGCCTACGGCGAGGCCCCGGACACCTACGCGGTGCAGGGCTACGACGCCGGCAAGCTGCTGGCCCAGGCCTACGCCTCGATTGACGGTGAGCCCGACCGCGAGGGGCTGATCGCGGCGCTGGAAGCGGTCGAGCTCGACAGCCCGCGCGGCCCGGTGAGCTTCTCGGCCTCCCACCACCCGATCCAGAACGTCTACCTGCGCGAGGTAAGGGACGGCGAGCACCACGTCACCTCGATCGCCAGCGAGCAGCTGGAAGTTCCCGACAGCGCCTGCCCGATGAAGAGCTGAGGCGACCTTCGTTCACCGCGTCAATGACCTCGCCGAGGTGCCCGCGGATGTCGGGCGCTCTCGGGCGGGCCAACGCCAAAGGAGTTCTTCATGGACCTTGCCTTCTTCGGGGTGCAGCTGCTCAACGGCTTTCAGTACGGCCTGCTGCTGTTCCTTATCGCCAGCGGCCTGACGCTGATCTTCGGCATCATGGGCATCATCAACCTGGCCCACGGCGCCATGTACATGATCGGTGCCTATCTGGCCTTCGACCTGACCCAGCGCCTCGGCAACTTCTGGCTGGCGATCCTGATCGCGGTGCCCATCGCGGTACTGCTGGGGCTGGTCATCGAGCGGCTGTTTCTCGACACCCTGTACAAGCGTGACCACCTCTACCAGGTGCTGTTGACCTTCGGCCTGATCCTGGTGCTCAACGAGGCCCAGCGCATCATCTGGGGCGGCGACGTCCACTCGGTGGCGCTGCCGGAGCCCTTTACCGGCGCCATCGCCCTGACCGACAACCTGCAGTACCCGGTCTATCGGCTGTTCGTGGCGGCGGTGTGCCTGGTGCTGGCGGGGGCTATCTACTGGATCATCCGCCACACCCGGCTCGGTATCGTGATCCGCGCCGGCGCCGTCAATCGCGAGATGGTCGAAGGGCTCGGCATCAATATCCGCACCCTGTTCACCCTGATCTTCAGCGTCGGCGTGGCACTGGCGGCCTTCGCCGGGATGATGGCGGCGCCGCTGTCGTCGATCACGCCGGGCATGGGGGACTCGATCTTGATCACCTGCTTTGTGGTGGTGGTCATCGGCGGCATCGGCTCGATCAAGGGGGCCTTCTTCGGCGCGCTGTTGATCGGCATGGCCGAGACCTTCGGTCCGGTGCTGATCCCGAGTCTCGCCAGCATGCTGATCTACCTGATCATGGCGCTGGTGCTGTTGATCAAGCCGCGCGGGCTGTTCGCCTGAGACCCGACGACAATCACCCTCCGCTCAGGTGTTCCTTGCCGCCTGATCGGACCCCTTCGCAGGCGGGGTACCCGTCTGGAGGAGAAACATCATGTTGCATCGATATCCCAAGCGCGTGACGGCCCTGCTGCTGGCGGGCCTGGCGCTGCTGATCGCCTATCCGGCCTGGGGGCCGGCGGTATTCGGGGAGTCCAGCGCCTTCTTCATGGAGAAGCTGACCCTGATGCTGATCTTCGCCCTGTTCGCCGTCAGTCTCGACCTGCTGGTCGGTATCCTTGGCCTGGTCAGCCTGGGCCATGCGCTGTTCTTCGGCCTGGGGGCCTACACCCTGGCGATGGCCAGCCCCGACTTCAGCGCCGCCTCGCTGTGGTGGATGCTGCCGCTGGTGATGCTGGTCTCCGGCCTGGTCGCCGCCATCGTCGGCCTGCTGGTGCTGCGCACCAAGGGCATCTTCTTCATCATGACCACCCTGGCCTTCGGCCAGATGCTCTTCTACACCGTCAGCACCTCCAGCATGACCGGCGGTACCGACGGCGTCTTTATCATGTTCCGCCCGAGCCTTGCCATGGGCGAGACACCGCTGATCGACCTCGACAACCCGCTGACGTTCTTCTACTTCTGCCTGGCGCTCCTGGTAGCGGTCTACCTTATCCTGCGCGCCCTGACCCGTTCCCACTTCGGCCAGGTGCTCGACGGCATCCACGACAACGAGCACCGCATGCAGGCGCTGGGCTACGCCACCACCGGCTACAAGCTGATCGCCTTCGTGGTCTCGGCGATGATCGCCGGCGTCGCCGGCATGCTGGCGGCCATGCAGTACGGCTTCGCCAATCCGGCCCAGCTTGGCTGGCACCACTCCGGCGAGGTGCTGATGATGGTCATCCTCGGCGGCATGGGCACCATCTTCGGGCCGATTCTCGGCGCCTTCGCCTACGAACTGCTGCTGTACTTCTACGAGCACCTGACCAACCACTGGCCGATCCTGATGGGCCTGACCATCATCGTCGCGGTGCTGGTGCTGCCCAAGGGCATCGCCGGGCTGCTGCTCGACCCGCCGGGGCGCCAGGCCTCGCTGCTGGGGCGGCTTGGCGGTGGCAAGGACAACCTGGCGAAGGGCAGACAGACTTCCGCCTCCGACAGCGACGGCAAGAGCGTCGGCAAAAGCGCCGGGGAGGTGTCCTCATGAGCAGCATGCTCAAGACCCGCGGGCTGACCCGCAGCTTCGGTGGCCTGCTGGCGGTCAATGACGTCGACTTCGAGGTCGAGCAGGGCGAGATCCACGCCATCCTCGGCCCCAACGGTGCCGGCAAGAGCACCCTGATCAACCTGCTGTCCGGCGAGATCCCGCCGACCCGCGGCGAGATCGAGTATCGCGGCAGCGCGATCCAGGGCAAGAAGGCCCACCAGGTCGCCCGACTCGGTATCGGTCGCAGCCACCAGAAGACCAACATCTTTCCGCGCCTGAGCTGTCTGCAGAACTGCCAGCTGGCCGCGCGCATCCACCACGGTGGCGTCATCGGCAGCTGGCGTTCGCGCCGGCGGGCCCGCGAAGTCGATGAGCGGGCGCTGGCCGCGCTGGACACCTGTGGTCTGGTGGCCCGGGCCCATACGGTGTCCTCCGGCATGAGCTACGGCGAGCAACGCCAGCTGCAGATCGCCATGGTGCTGGCGACCCAGCCACAGCTGATGCTGCTGGACGAGCCGATGGCCGGCATGGGCCGGGAGGAGACCGACCAGGTCGCCGACCTGCTCAAGCGGCTGTCTCGCGACTACACCATCGTGCTGATCGAACACGACATGGACTCGGTGTTCCGCCTGGCCGATCGCATCACCGTGATGGTCGACGGTTGCGTGCTGGAAAGCGGCGACACCGAGAGCATTCGTGCAAGCGAAACGGTACGTGACGTCTATCTGGGGCGTCACGACAGCAGCGAGGACAGTCGCCCCAGCGATAGCGTCGATATCGGCAACGGCTCCAGCAATAGCGAGGTGACGTCATGAATGTGGCGATCAAGGAGGCAGGAACGCAACGGGTGGACGCTGCCGAGGATGTCGAGTCGCCGTTGATCGAGGCCACCGGCCTGCACACCTTCTACGGCGAAAGTCATGTGCTGCACGGGGTGGACCTGACCCTCAGGGCCGGCGAGACGCTGAGCCTGCTCGGTCGCAACGGGATGGGCAAGACCACCACCTTGAAGTCGATCCTCGGCTTCGTGCCGCCGCGCCATGGCGAGGTGCGGATCATGGGGGTGGATACCCGCAAGCGCCGTCCCTGGCAGATCATCCGTCAGGGCATCGGCTACGTGCCGGAAGGGCGGGGCATCTTTCCCGGTATCAGCGTGCGCGAGCATCTGGTGATGGCTGCACGCCCGGGGTCTGACGGCAGTACCGACTGGGATATCGAGCGGGTGCTGGACACCTTTCCTCGGCTCAAGGAGCGCATCGGCCACGATGGTTCGCTGCTGTCCGGCGGCGAGCAGCAGATGCTGTCGATCGGTCGCGCACTGATGCTCAACCCGCGGCTGTTGATCCTCGACGAGGCCACCGAAGGGCTGGCGCCGCTGATCCGCGACGAGATCTGGTCAATCCTGCGCACCATCAAGGCCTCGGGCATCGCCAGCATCATCGTCGACAAGAACATCGACAACCTGCTCGAGGTGGGCGACCGCCACCTGTTGATCGTCAAGGGCAAGGTGGTGTTCGACGGCAACAGCCAGGCGCTCAGGGCCGATCCCTCGATCCTTGATACCCATCTCGGGGTGGGCTGAGGCCGTGTCGCGGCCACGTCAACCTACCGCATTCGACATTAAAGGACAGCAACATGAAGCGATTCGAAGGACAGGTGATGCTGATCACCGGCGCCGCCCAGGGGATCGGCCGACGACTGGCCGAGCGTGCCGGCGAGGAAGGTGCCGCCCTGGTACTGGTCGATCGCGCCGAGCATGTCCACCAGCTGGCGCGCGAGCTTGGCGAGCAGGGGATCGAGGTCCTCGCCCTGAACGCCGATCTGGAAACCTGGGAGGGCGCCGAGAGCGCCATCAAGGGCGCCATTGAGCGCTTCGGGCGGCTCGACGTACTGGTCAACAACGTCGGCGGGACGATCTGGGCCAAGCCCTACACCCACTACTCGCCGGAGCAGGTCGAGGCCGAGGTGCGTCGCTCGCTGTTTCCGACGCTGTGGTGCTGTCGCGCGGCGCTGCCCCACCTGATCGACAGCGGCGGCAATATCGTCAACGTCTCCTCGGTGGCGACCCGCGGGGTCAATCGGGTGCCCTACGCCTCGGCCAAGGGCGGGGTGAACGCCATGACCGTGGCGCTGGCCATCGAGATGGCCGAGCACGGCGTGCGGGTCAACGCGACCGCCCCCGGCGGCACCGAGGCGCCGCCCCGGCTGACGCCGCGCAACGCCGAACCCCAGAGCGAACAGGACAAACAGTGGTACCAGCAGTTGATCGACCAGACCCTGGCTTCGAGTCTGATGCACCGCTACGGCACCCTGGACGAGCAGGTCGGGCCGATCCTGTTTCTGGCCTCCCGCGACGCCAGCTATATCACCGGCACGGTGGTGCCGGTGGCCGGCGGCGACCCGGGCTAGCCGGTTGATGCCGGGCGTCCTGGGCCCAGCTTGCCTCCCGCTGTACCTGTGGGGCGCCGGGACGGCGCGGTGATCTTGTATCCTCCTTGGCCTGGCCGCGTGCCGGGCCTTTTTTGTCTTCCATCGACGTCGACGCGGGGCCACCCGGTGACATTCCTGGCCATACATCGACGCCATCATCAAGGAGCTAGCCCATGCGCCGAACCGACTCCGATACCGTAACCGCACCCCAGGGGTCGGCTGCGGGGTCGTCCCTTTTTCGTGACCTGTCGCTGTCGGCGGTGACGGCAGGCTTTGTCGCGGTGCTGATTTCCTACTCGGGGCCGCTGGCGATCTTTTTTCAGGCCGGTGCGGCGGCGGATATCTCGCCCGAGATGATGACCTCCTGGGTGTGGGCCATTTCGCTGGGGGCGGCGGTGTCGGGCATCGTCCTGAGCCTGTGGCTCCGGGTGCCGGTAGTGACGGCCTGGTCGGCACCGGGCACGGCGCTGCTGATCACCCTGTTCCCGGAGCTGTCGCTGGGCGAGGCGGTAGGCGCCTACCTGACGGCGGCGGTGCTGATGCTGATCATCGGCGTTACCGGCAGCTTCGACCGGTTGATGGCGCTGATTCCGTCGGGTGTGGCCGCCGGCATGATGGCGGGCATCCTGTTCCAGTTTGGCCTGGGCGCCTTTGCGGCCATCGAGACCTCGCCCTGGCTCGCCGTCGGCATGTTGCTGGCCTATCTGGTGTTCAAGCGGCTGGCGCCGCGCTATTGCCTGATCCTGTTGCTGATCACCGGTGTGGTGCTCGCCGTGGTGCTGGAAGGCGCGAGTCTCGCCGGCGTCGGTGTGCACCTGGCGATTCCCCGCTTTATCGCTCCCGAGTGGACCATCACCAGCACCCTGAGCCTGGCGTTGCCGCTGGTGGTGGTGAGCCTGACCGGCCAGTTCCTGCCGGGAATGGCGATCCTGCACGCAGCGGGCTATCACACCAGGGCCCGGCCGATTCTGACGGTGGCCAGCCTGACCTCCTTCGCCACTGCCTGCTTTGGCGGCATCACCACGGTGATCGCGGCCATCACCGCTGCGCTGTGCACCGGCAAGGATGCCCACCAGGACCCGGGCCGTCGCTACGTCGCCGGGGTCGCCAACGGCGTCTTCTACCTGGTCGGCGGGCTGTTCGCCGGCACTATTGTGGCGCTCTTCACCTCCTTGCCCGGTGCCTTTGTGGCGGTACTGGCGGGGCTTGCCTTGATCGGTGCGATCACCAGCAATCTGGCCGCCATGATCGCCGCCGAGGACCACCGCGAGGCCTCGGTGATCGCCTTTATGGTGACGGCCTCGGGCATGAGCCTGTTCGGTCTGGGCGCGGCCTTCTGGGGCGTAGTGATCGGCATGCTGGCGGTCAGATTGCTGCACGCTGGACGCGCCGCGGCCTGACGCTGGCGGTGTCGCATGGCCCCAGGCCGAATGGCGCTCGTGCGTCGCGAATTCATCGATGTCAGCACCCTCGGTGAGCCTGACCTGCGGCCGTCTGATATCGCTGGATTAGTGTGCTGAAACGATCGCGGCGTCAGGGTGGGAGCGCGGAGGGGCAAAGTAGCCGGCTATCATCGGCGGAGCCCCATTTGGGCAGAGATATCCGCTGTAGTCGCTCGGATCGCCAGGAAACCGCCGTGACCCCGTATTCAAGAAGTGCTCTCGCCTGCCATGCGCTGGCGACCCTGATTCTGATCGCCTTTGGTCTGGTCTATCTCGGCCGCAGCGAATTCATGCCCTACCATGCCGCCGCGATGGGGCTCGACTGGGAGTCGGTCGCCCCAGGCACCCGGCAGGTCCTGCTGGCGCTGATGCGCGCCCTGGGGGGCGCCTGTCTCAGCGTGGCGTTGCTGGTCGGCGTTCTGCTGTGGGGACCGTTTCGACGGGGTGAACCCTGGGCGACCTGGACGGTGCCGCTGGCCGGCTTTGTGCTGTGTGCGACCTCGCTCTACGCTCAGGTCGGGGTCGCCCTCAGGACGCCGGCGTCGCCTCCCATGCTGCCGGTCATCGCCGCCGGTGTCTTGCTGGCGCTGGGGCTGTGGCGGTCACGGCGATAGCGCCAACGCGACGTCCCGTCGAGCACCCGGCCGGACTCACGCTAGCGCACCGTACTGACGGTATCCGCAGGGTCAGTCTCCCTCCCACTTCTCCAGCAGCCGGTCATGATAGCGCCCCAGCTCAAGAAGCCGACTGGCACCCCGCCCGCTTTCGCCAAGCCGTGCGCGCAGAAGGCGCAGGCGCTTCTCGCAAGCGCTTCGCTCGGCGGCTTCCTGTGTCTGCGCCAGCAGGTCTTCCACCTCACGAATCTCGCGCTGAAGCTGAAGCTCCGGGGGCAGATAGCCTGAGTTCTTCAGCAGTCGGTAGCCTGCCCGCAGCGCCTCGGGAATCATGCTGTCGTCGTCGAGTTCGATGGGCTTGCCGTGATCCGGCAGGTCGTCGAAGGCGCCTTCCTGCTGCGCCTTCTGGATACGTGCCTCGGCCAGTTGATCGAGCAGGGACATGGGAGCACCTCGTGGCGTAAAGCGGTCCTGTTGACCAGACTTTAGGCCATCGGCGCGCTCCCATCACCCGCCACCGGGAACCATCAAGAGAAGGAAGGCTCGAGGGCTACAGCTCTGGATGTCGACGATGCCAGTCGGTAACCTGCTGGAAGGCCCAGCCGGCGCGTACCAGCATCGCTTCATCGAACATCGGTGCGATGAACTGAAAGGCGATGGGCCCGCCCTGCTGGCTGAAGCCCGCCGGCAGAGTAATGGTCGGGTGTCCGCTCAGGTCGAAAGGACAGGTATAGCGCAGGCAGGCCCGGTGGCGGGCCGGTTTGGCGGTCAGCGCAGAAGCGGCGTGCAGACTGGCGAAGTGTTGCTGGACGCAACAGCCCCCGCGAGATTGCTCTCGCGGGGGCTGTGGTCGTGGCGGGACACCTTCGATCAAGCCCTGCCAAGGGCTCTGGCGCTAGCTTGGACTCAGGCGTCGGCCTTTTCCTTCTTCGTCTTGCGGCCAGCCGCCTTGCCGGTGGGTGTGCTCGCTTCGTCCCTGGCGTTCTGTCGGGCCTTTTCCGGGGCCTTGGCAGGGTCATCGGCAAGAGCCCGGGCCGGCGCGCGCGCTTCGCTCTTCTTGATCACGGTGGTGCCGGCGAAGGTCTCGCCCTCTACATAGACCTCTCCGTAGTAGGACGCTCGCAGCACTTCCTTGAGCTCGCTGATCAAGGGATAGCGCGGGTTGGCGCCGGTGCACTGGTCATCGAAGGCCTCTGCGGCCACTTCATCGAGCTTGGCCAGGAAGTCGGCCTCGGGGACGCCGGCGTCCCTGATCGAGGCGGGGATGTCCAGCTCGCGCTTGAGCTCATCGAGCCAGTTGATCAGTCGCTCGACCTTCTGGGCGGTACGGTCGCCGGCCAGGGACAGCCCCAGGTGATCGGCGACCTCGGCGTAGCGGCTGCGCGCCTTGGGCCGGTCGTACTGGGAGAAGGCGGTCTGCTTGGTCGGGTTGTCGTTGGCGTTGAAACGCACCACGTTGGTGATCAGCAGCGCATTGGCCAGTCCATGGGGCAGATGGAACTCGGCGCCGAGCTTGTGGGCCATGGAGTGACACACGCCAAGAAAGGCATTGGCGAAGGCCATGCCGGCGATGCTGGCGCCGCTGTGGACCTTTTCGCGGGCCACGGCGTTGCGCTCGCCCTCACGGTAGCTGGCCGGCAGGTATTGCTTCAGCAGCTTCAGCGCCTGCAGCGCGTGACCGTCGGAGAACTCGTTGGCCAACACCGAGACGTAGGCCTCCAGCGCGTGGGTCACCGCGTCATAACCCCCGAAGGCGGTCAGCGAGCGGGGCATCTTCATCACCAGGTTGGCATCGACGATGGCCATGTCCGGGGTCAGCTGATAGTCCGCCAGCGGGTACTTGATGCCGGTGGCGTCATCGGTGACCACCGCGAAAGGCGTGACCTCGGAGCCGGTTCCTGAGGTGGTGGGGATGCACACCAGGCTGGCTTTTTCGCCCATGGTGGGGAACTGGTAGATCCGCTTGCGGATGTCCATGAAGCGCATCGCCAGATCCTGGAAGTGCACGTCCGGGTGCTCGTACTTGACCCACATGATCTTGGCGGCGTCCATCGGTGAGCCGCCGCCGAGCGCCAGGATCACGTCGGGCTGGAAGCTGGCCATGGCCTCGGCGCCCTTGTCGACGATCGACATGGTGGGGTCGGCCTCGACGTCGTAGAAGGTGTGGACCTCCATGCCGAGTCCCTTGAGCAGTGCCATCAGCTCATCGGCGTAGCCGTTGTTGAACAGGAAGCGGTCGGTGACGATAAAGGCGCGCTTCTTGTCCTTGAGGTCGGTCAGCGCCACCGACAGGCTGCCTCGACGGAAGTAGATCGATTCGGGGAGCTTGTGCCACAGCATGTTTTCCGCCCGGTTGGCCACGGTCTTGGTGTTGATCAGGTGCTTGGGACCGACATTTTCGGAGATCGAGTTGCCGCCCCAGGAACCGCAGCCGAGGGTCAGCGAGGGCGCCATGTCGAAGTTGTACATGTCGCCGATGCCGCCGTGGGAGGTGGGGATATTGACCAGGATGCGCGCGGTCTTGAGACGGTCGCCGAAGTAGCGGATACGCGACTGCTGAGTGTCCTGGTCGGTGTAGAGCCCTGAGGTATGGCCGATGCCGCCAAACTCGACCATGGTGCAGGCCTGGTCCACCGCGTCCTCGAAGGAACTGGCGCGGAACATGCCCAGTGTCGGTGACAGCTTCTCGTGGGCAAAGGCGTCGTCGATGCTGACCCGCTCGCCCTCGCCGATCAGGATCTTGGTGTCGGCGGGCACCTCGATGCCGGCGAGCCCGGCGATGGTCGCCGCCGACTGGCCGACGATGGCGGCGTTGAGCGCGCCATTTTTCAGAAGCACCTGACGGACCTGGTCGGCCTCGGCGGCGGACAGCAGGTAGGCCGCGTGGGAGGCGAAGCGTTCACGCACCTCGTCGTAGACCTCATCGAGCACGATCACCGCCTGCTCCGAGGCGCACACCACGCCGTTGTCGAAGGTCTTGGACATCAGGATCGAGGCAACCGCGCGCTTGATGTCAGCGCTCTCGTCGATCACCACCGGCACGTTGCCGGCGCCCACACCGATGGCCGGCTTGCCTGAGGAGTAGGCCGCCTTGACCATGCCGGGACCGCCGGTGGCCAGGATCAGGTTGATCCCCTCGTGCTTCATCAGGGCCTCGGACAGCGCCACCGAGGGCTGGTCGATCCAGCCAATGATGTCCTGTGGTGCGCCGGCAGCCACCGCCGCCTCCAGCACCAGCTTCGCGGCGGCGTTGGTGCAGTGACGTGCGCGCGGGTGGGGTGAGAAGATGATGCCGTTGCGGGTCTTCAGCGAGATCAGCGCCTTGAAGATGGCCGTGGAGGTGGGGTTGGTGGTGGGGATGATGCCGCAGATCAGGCCCACCGGCTCGGCGATGGTCATGGTGCCGGCTTCATCGTGGGTAGCGATGACGCCGCAGGTCCTGTCGTCCTTGTACTTGTTGTAGATGAACTCCGAGGCAAAGTGGTTCTTGATCACCTTGTCCTCGAGCACGCCCATGGCGGTCTCTTCCACCGCCTGGCGGGCCAGCGGTATGCGGGCTTGGTTGGCGGCAAGCGAGGCGGCGCGAAAAATCGCATCGACCTTCTCTTGAGAGAAGCTGGCAAAGACCCGTTGCGCGGCCTTGACCCTGGCGACGAGAGCGTCGAGTTCAGCGAGGTTGGTAACAGCCATCATTGGCCTCCAGTAACATGACTAAGGAAAGAAAAGCGACCTGCGAAACCTCCTTGGCGTGTGCAGTGCCTGTTGCTCGGAGCTGGGCATGTGCCTGGCTCGGGCGTCGGCGAGCCTAGGGCTCGGGCGTCGGCGGGCATAAGGCTCGTGCGGCGGCGAGCATAAGGCTCGGGCGCCGGCGAGCATAAGGCTCGGGCGCCGGCGAGCATAAGGCTCGGGCGTCGGCGAGCATAAGAAGCAAAGCGGCTTGAAAAGTGGCTTGATGTCTTCCCGTCGAGATTCAGTCTATGGCTGTCTCGATTCAGCTCTGCTGACAGGGGTCAGTTTTGTCGCCGGTATTCTGCTGATTCGAACATCATGATGATCGCAAGCATCAGCTCGGCCTATCCGTGGGCTGGGGTAGGGAGGGCGCTTCAGCCGAGCCCCCCGTGGAGGAGGAGAGGTAGACTCCACCTCGGTCAGGAGAGGCCATTGGCAATAATGTCAGGACACAAATCGTCACTCCGACGGGTCTTGCGACCCGAGTGATGGTTGACTAGCCTTGTGTGACGATAGTTGGACGAAAGCTATACAGAACGAAAGGAGTCGTTATGTGGAGCCTCAAGGATCTTCATCTGCAGCCGATCGCCGGTGAATGGAGGGCTGGAAGTTCCGGCGAGTCGCTCAAGGTGATGGACCCCTACCACCAGAAACAACTGGTGGAGATCACCCAGGCAGATTGCTCCGACGTCGAGCGTGCCTTTGATGCGGCCGACCGAGCGCAACGGCAGTGGGCGGATACCAGCGCTAGCCACAGAGCGGCTGTACTGCGCCGTGTCGCCGAACTGATGGAAGAGCGCAAGGATGAACTGGTCGAGTGGCTCATCCGCGAGTCGGGCAGCACTCGCATCAAGGCCGAACTCGAGTGGAACAATGCCTGGGAGATGTCGCTCGAAGCCGCCGCCATGGCCACTCGCGTGCAAGGTACCACTGCCGCTTCGAGCGTCCCGGGCAAGGACCATAGGGTCTATCGCAAGCCTCTGGGCGTGATTGGCGTGATCAGTCCCTGGAACTTTCCCTTCCACCTGACCCAGCGCACCATCGGCCCCGCCCTTGCGCTGGGTAACGCCGTGGTGCTCAAGCCTGCCAGCGATACCCCCTTGACCGGTGGATTGCTGCTGGCACGGCTTTACGAGGAAGCGGGGCTGCCGAAGGGGCTCCTCAGTGTTCTGGTTGGTGCCGGCAGCGAGCTCGGCGACCCGCTGGTCGGACATCGGCTAGCCAAGCTTATCTCCTTCACCGGTTCCACCGAGGTGGGCCGACAGATCGCCAAGGGGGCGGTCGGCGGAGAACATATCAAGCCAGTGGCACTGGAACTCGGCGGCAACAGTCCCTTTGTGGTGCTCGATGACGCTGACATCGATCGGGCCGTACGGGCGGCGGTGGTCGGCAAGTTCATGCATCAGGGCCAGATCTGCATCGCCATCAACCGTATCATCGTCGATGCGTCGATCCACGACGCCTTTGTCGAGCGCTTCGTCGAGCGGGTCAAGGGGCTCAAGGTCGGGGACCCCTCCGACGCAGATACCGTCATCGGACCGATCATCAACGATCAACAGCTAGACGGGCTGAAGGACACCATCGACAGGGCCCGGGAGTCTGGTGCCCGGGTGGCGCTCGAGGGCTCTCTTGAAGGTCCTTGCCTGCATCCCTGGGTGTTCAGCCATGTCAGCGAGGAGATGGACCTGGCCTGCAACGAGATCTTTGGTCCGATCGCCGGCATCATCAAGGCCGACGGTGAGGCCGAGGCGATACGCATCGCCAATGCCACCGAGTATGGTCTCTCCGCAGCGGTCTTCAGCGGTTGTCCGGCGCGCGGCGAACGGGTGGCACGCCAGATAGAGTCGGGAATGGTGCACGTCAATGACATGCCGGTGAACGACGAACCACACATGCCGTTCGGTGGCGAGAAGAATTCCGGGATCGGCCGCTTCAACGGCGACTGGGTGCTGAACGAGATGACAACCGTGCAATGGGTCAGCGTCCAGCACGAGCCTCGCGACTATCCCTTCTGATGGTTTCCTCGGATACGGTGCGAAGCGCGTGCCGCCTGCTAGAGTCAAGTAGACTTAGGGTTGTGACTTGAACCCTCTGTGAGCGTCCCTGGACCCTGGCCAGGGTCAACCGACAGCGCTAGGGTGAAAGGGAATCAAGACCAACGTCTTAGACAAGGAGATGTTATGAAAAACAGCATGATGCGTCGTTTCGGAATGGCTTTCGTGATCGCCATGATGGCGGGTGGTCTGGCCGCCTGCGAAGAGGAAGGCCCTGCCGAGCAGGCCGGCGAGGAAATGGATCAGGCGGTCGAGGATGCCGGTGAGTCCATGGAAGACATGGGCGAAGAGATGGAAGAGTCGGCCGAGGAAGCCACCAACTGATGTGACAGGCGTCACCGTCAGCGGCGCTATGCCGAGAGAGGCAGCGTGAAGGACGGGTCTGCTCACACTGACCTTGTGGGTCGGTGATGTCGCCTGTCTTCGCCGCTGAGGAGTATCAGGATAAGAGGTCTGCCCCCCAGGGGCAGGCCTTTTCTGTGTGCAACGGAGTTGTTTCATGATCAAGCGGATCAAGATCGCGGCGGCACTGAGCGGCCTGATGATGTCCCAGGCAGTGATGGCGGCTGCGCCCCAAACGTCACACTGGTCCTACACGGGAGACACGGGACCTGCCCACTGGGCTGACATCGACGACGACTTCAGTATGTGTGGCCTGGGTCGCAACCAGTCGCCCGTTGATATCGATGGCGCTATCGATGCCGAACTTCCACCGCTACAACTTGAGTACGCGACCACCGGGACCAGGGTCTTCAACAATGGCCACACGGTGCAGGTAGCCTCCCCCGAGGGCAACACGCTGACGCTTGATGGGGATCTCTTCACCCTGCAGCAGATGCACTTCCACGCGCCTTCCGAGCACACGGTAGACGGACGCCGGTTCCCGCTGGAAGCGCATCTGGTGCACAGCGACAAGGACGGCAATCTGGCGGTAGTCACGGTGCTGTTCGAGGAAGGCGAGGAAAATGCAGCATTGCGCTCGCTTGCCGATAGCCTGCCGGATACCGCCGGTGAACGTGCCGACGTAGCCGATACCGTGAACTTCACGCAGATGTTGCCGGCCCAGCATGACTACTATCGCCTGAACGGTTCCTTGACCACTCCACCCTGCTCCGAAGGCGTCCGCTGGGTGATCATGCAGAGCACGCAGGGTATTTCGTCTGACCAGGTCGAGTCGTTCTCTGCTGCGATCGGGGAAGCCAATAATCGGCCGCTGCAGCCTCTGAATGCCAGAGTGCCTCTCAAGTAGTTCCGTCTCTCGACAACACCTTGTCACATGGTGATAACCATCGCTCCCGGACGTCGTCGGCGCTGCTGCGCTGGGTCCGGGAAGTGCGCTTGCATGGCATCATTGATGCCGACGGTACTAGCCAAGTCGCGATTGTCACTCTAATGTAAACGGGGAAGTTACAAATTCTTTCTCCTGGAGGTGCTTCATGAAGCAAGGAATGTTTCGTCGTCTGGCCCTGGCCAGCGCTGTGGCGTCCATGATGCTGGTACTGGCGGGTTGCGAGGACGACGCAGCCGAAGACGCTGGCGCTCAGGTGGACGATGCACGCGAAGCGGTGGAAGAGCAGGCGCAGGAGACCGCCGCTGAAGCGGAGCAGTTGGCTGAGGACGCCGGAGAGGCGATGAGCGAGACCGCCGACGATGCCGAGCAGGCGATGGATGACGCCGCCGCCGAAGCGGAGCAGCAGGCCGAGGACGCCGGAGAGGCGATGAGCGAGACCGCCGACGACGCTGAGCAGGCGATGGATGAAGCCGCTGCCGATGCCGAACAGCAGGCCGAAGAGGCGGAGCAGGCGATGGATGAAACTGCTGCCGATGCTGAACAGGCGATGGATGAAGCCGCCGCCGATGCCGAGCAGCAGGCCGAGGACGCCGAGCAGGCGATGGACGAAACCGCTGCCGATGCCGAGCAGGCGATGGACGAAACCGCCGCGGACGCCGAACAGCAGGCCGACGAGGCTGCCGCAGGAGCCTCCAACCTGGTCGACGACGCTCAGGAAGCGCTGGGTGATGCTGCCGATGCCGTGCAAGAGCAGGCCAACGAGGCCATGGAGGGCATGAGCAATCTGGCAGAGGACGCCCAGAATGCCCTGAGCGATATGGCCGGTGACGCCGAACAGGGGGCCGATGCGGCTGCTGAGAGCGCGGGTCAGGCGGTCGAGGAAGCCGGTGACGAGGTCGAGCAGGCGACCGACGAGGCGGCCCAGTAAGTCGAACCTTCTGGTCGGGGCTTTTGCTCCGGGCGTCGGTTCTACAGGCCCGGTTTGGTCAGACTTGGCGCCTTCATGGCGCCTTCAGACGCACCCACCGGCCCTTGAGCCCGTCAGAAACACAAAAAGGCCGAGATCCAGGATCTCGGCCTTTTTGCGCTGCCTATCTGTGGGCTGGGTGGCCATCACTGCCCGCCGCTGAGGGCGGCAGGCAGCGACGATGATCAGCCGTTCTGCTCGATGCCCTGGATGTACCAGGGGGCATCGTCACGCATTTCGCGGATCAGGTGCCAGGTCTCGTTGAACTCGGTTTCGCTGCCGTTTTCCTTGAGCACGCCGTGGAACAGCACCCGCGCCTCGGCCTGGTTGGCGAACTCCTGAACGCCGCCGAGCTCCGCAAACAGGCGCACGATTTCGGTCTGGTTGTTGGCCGGCTCCTGGGCCCGCTGTTCGCGCAGCAGGTTGTAGAGTTCCGGCGTCACGTACTCCTGGATGCGCGGCAGGTCGTTGTTGTCCCAGGCCCGCTGCAGGGTCATGAAGTGCTCCTTGGCGCCGCCGAGGAAGCGTTCACGGTCGAACCAGGCGGGGTCTCCCTGAGGCCCTCCGGTCTGAGTGCCTGCGCTGTGGGCACCGAGACCTCCGGCGGAGCCTGGCATGTTGAACGGTGAGCTCTGGTGCTGTTCACGGTGCATGCCGGATGAACCGCCTCCCGCCGATGCGGTGGCCGTGCGCCGCCGTGCCAGCAGCTTGAACAGCAGGAAGGCCGCGCCTGCCATCAGCAGCAGGTCGACCATGCCGAGGCCATCGAAGGCGCCGCCGAAGAACAGCGCGCCGAGCAGGCTGCCGGCCAGCAGACCGCCGAGCATACCGCCCATCAGGCCGCTCTTCTTGCCGGCGGTCGGGGCGGCGTTGGGACGAGCGGTGTTCTGTGACTGGGTCGCACTGGGGCTGGCCTGGCGCGAGTAGGAACCAACACTCTTGCCGCCACCCAGGCGGCGGGCGTCGGCGCTGTCGACGGCAAGGCCGAAGCCCATCACGCCGACAAGGATCATCACGAGAAGGTGACGCATCGAAGACATCTCCGTAGTTCGGCCTGCATTGGCCAGTCTGGGCCTTTGACCCTGGTGGTCAGAGGCACGTCGCTCGTCCATTCTAGCGATAACGGGCGCCGCGGGAAGCCGTGTATAACGAAAAGTCGAGGAGACCCCATGCTGATCGAACGTAGTGACAGTCTGCTGCTGGTGGTCGACGTGCAGACGGCATTGATGCCGGTGGTGGAAAGAGGGGATCAGGCGATCACCGAGATCGGCTGGCTGGCGGCCGTGGCAGAGCGCGTGGAGGTGCCTGTGTGGGTGACCGAGCAGTATCCTCAGGGGCTCGGGGCGACCGAGCCGCGACTGAAATGTGCCCTGCCACAGAGCACCCGCTGGTTCACCAAGAGTCACTTCAACGCCTGCCGGGAGCGCGATATTGCACAGACCTTCGAGGCGGCTGCGCCGCGTCAGGTCGTGATTGCCGGGGCCGAAGCCCATATCTGTGTGCTGCAGACGGCACTTGGCCTGCTGGAACGGGGTGTCGAGCTGTTCTGGCTGGTCGAAGGCTGCGTCAGTCGCCGCAGCGATGAAGCGAGACTTGCCGGCGAGCGCGCAAGACAGGCCGGCGCCTGGCAAGTCAGCGCCGACATGGTGGCCTACGAATGGCTGGAACGCTGTGACGACGCGACCTTTCGCGAGGTGCATCGTGAACTGCTTCGCCCCAGGGCGTCCCGGCCTTTGCGGCTGGCGCCCTGAGGGTCACAGCTGGCGCGCCAGCCAAGCCAGTCAATAAAGCCACGCCTTCATGATCGCTGAAAGGTGGCACCGTGCACCGTCTGCGGCGCACGGACGAGACGCTACCGGCGTAGCGGCGGCGCGACTCAGGCGGGGTTGTCGCGGGTGAACACCAGGGTGCCACCCTCGGACTCGGCGGCGTTGAAGCGGTACCCGGCCACGTCGAAGTCCTTGAGCCCTTCCTTGTCGTCCAGGCGTTGCTGGATCATCCAGGCGGCCATCAGTCCCCGGGCCTTCTTGGCGTAGAAGCTGATGATCTTGTAGCGATCGTTCTTCCAGTCCTTGAACACCGGGGTGACCACTTCGGCCTTGAGCTTTCTGGCATCGATGGCCTTGAAGTACTCGTTGGAGGCCAGGTTGACCAGCACAGGTGTTCCGCTCTGTGCCACCGCCCGGTCGAGCTCCTCGGTCAGCAGCGGCTTCCAGAAGGCGTAGAGATCCTTGCCCTTGGCGTTTTCCAGACGGGTGCCCATTTCCAGGCGGTAGGGCTGGATCAGATCCAGCGGGCGCAGCAGGCCATAGAGGCCCGACAGGATGCGCAGATGATCCTGGGCGAAGCGGTTGTCGGCTTCATCGAAGGCGTCGGCCTGCAGGCCGACGTAGACGTCGCCCTGGAAGGCCTGGGCGGCGACCTTGGCGTTGTCCGGAGTGAACGGGGTCTGCCACTGACCGAAGCGCGCCGCGTTGAGTCCGGCGATCTTGTCGCTGACGCCCATCAGCTCCGAGATGCGGGCCGGGCTGTAGTCGCGCAGGATGTCGATCAGCTCGCGGGAGCGGTCGAGGTAGTCGGGCTCGCTGTGGATATCGGTGGTGGCCGGGGTCTCGAAGTCCAGCGTCTTGGCCGGAGAGATCACGCTGAGCATGGGCGTGCTCCTGATGTCAGGTAGGGAAAATTGGCAAGTGGCCGTCATTGTACCAAGCCCCGCCGCCGCTCGGGACGAGGGCGAGGCTATGGACGCCATAGTAAAGAGGGCATGCCTGCCGGCAAGGCAGGCGTTCTTCTTTGCTTGAGGCCGGGGGGGGGCGAGGCCGCTTCAGGGGCTGGGGTTGGGCAGCCTGTGATGGATGGCCTCGATGCCTTCGATGACTTCGTCGGCCAGCACCAGGGCCTCCGAGGCGAGGTTGCTCTCGAGCTGCTCCATGGTGGTCGCGCCGATGATGTTGCTGGTCAGGAAGGAGCGCGAGTTGACGTAGGCCAGCGCCATCTGGGCCGGGTCCAGGGCGTGCTCGCGGGCCAGTTCGACGTAGGCGCGGGTAGCATCGATCGCCTGATCGGAGCTGTAGCGGCTGAAGCGGTCCCACAGGGTCAGGCGGGCGCCGGGCGGACGGGCGCCGTCCAGATACTTGCCCGACAGCACGCCGAAGGCCAGCGGCGAGTAGGCCAGCAGTCCCACCTGTTCGCGGTGAGCGATCTCTGCCAGCCCCACCTCGAAGGTCCGGTTGAGCAGGTTGTAGGGGTTCTGTATCGAGGCAACCCGCGGCAGGCCCAGGGACTCGGCCAGTTGCAGGCAGCGCATCACGCCCCAGGGTGTCTCGTTGGACAGACCCACGGCACGTACCTTGCCGGCATCGACCAGTTCCTTGAGGGCCGACAGTGTCTCTTCCAGATCGGTGGCCTGCTCGTCCTCGTCGTGGTTATAGCCCAGGCGACCGAAGAAGTTGGTCGAACGGTCCGGCCAGTGCAGCTGGTAGAGATCGACGTAGTCGGTGTTCAGGCGTGCAAGGCTTGCGTCGATGGCCTCATGAAGATGGGCGCGAGTCAGGCGAGGTCCGCCGCGGATGTGCTTGATACCGGGGCCGGCAGCCTTGGTGGCGATGACCACGTCGTCGCGGCTTTGGCGGCCCTTGAGCCAGGAGCCTACATAGCTCTCGGTCAGTCCCTGGGTGTCGGCCTTGGGCGGCACCGGGTACATCTCGGCGGCGTCGATGAAGTTGACGCCGAAGGCCACCGCGCGGTCGAGCTGGGCATGGGCCTCGGCCTCGGTGTTCTGCTCGCCGAAGGTCATGGTTCCAAGGCACAGGCGACTGACGTCGATGCCGGTGTTGCCAAGGGGACGGATCTGCATGGGGACTCCTTGTGGTAGGCCTTTGTCAGGGGGGCGCAGCGCCGCCGCCGGACCGTTTTTGCTGCAAAGCATCGAGATGGTACCTTTGGCCGATAGGGGTCGCCAAATCCCGGGGGTTGAGTCCGTATCGGGCCAGGCGTATGCTTGCCACCCCGTTGCCGCGGAGGAGTCCGTGGCACCGTCGATTCAACAGGAGATCGCCCGCGACACAGGAGGTGTCCGGTCCGACTTCCATCCTTTGGACTCAAGGTTGTTGCCATGCAGCAGGCATCGTCACTGAAGACGCGGCTCGAGTACCGTCTGGCCCAGCAGTTGTTTCACACTCGCTGGTTGCCCCGCTCGCCGCGAACCCAGAGGCTGACCATGCGTCTGTTTCAACGCTGTGCGGACGCCGGGCACCCGGCGGCACTGTCGTTGTACGGGCACATGCTGTTTCACCGGTCACGGGCACCCCAGGACAAGGCACGCGGCGCTCGCTATGTGCTGCAGGCCGCCCATGGCGGGGACGTCAGGGCGCAGTACCAGGCAGGCCAGATCCACGAACATGGCTGCGCGCTGTACCCGGCGCGCCACGACCACGCCGTGACCTGGTACGCCCGGGCCGGGGAAGCGGGGCATGCGTTGGCGGCGGCGCGCCTGGAGCGCGCCTACCGGGATGGTGAGCTGTCGCTACCGGTGGATCCAGAGCGTGCCGCCTACTGGGCGGTGCTGGCTTCTGCAGGACAGCCCTCGTCAGGGCAGCCCTCGTCAGGGCAGGCCTCGTCAGAGCAAACCTTGGCACGGCAGGCCTCGCCAGGTTCGGCCAATAGCGCCCTGGCCAATGGACAGCCTGTTCCGGGGCAGTCCGCCAGGCAAGACGGTGTCATGCTGGACAAAGCGGAAGCCCAACAGCGACACTAGAGGTATCAGGCGCGGCGGTTGGGTCGCGCACGGGTCCCGGTGAGGCCGAGACGAGCGGCGGTTCAGGATTCCCTGGCCGCCGCTGGTAGTTTGGGCCTCGGGTACGGTTTTCGTTGTCGGGTGACGTCGGGGAGGCGTTTTGGCCGACTGTCACGACGAGGTTTGCTGCCTGTGGTGTTACCGACTCTGCTGGATATCGAAGCCTCTGGATTCGGGCGCGGCAGCTACCCGATCGAGATCGGTCTGGCGCGGCCGGACGGCAGCTGCTGCGCCTTTCTGATTCAGCCCCTCGAGGAATGGACCCACTGGGATCCCAAGGCCGAGCTGCTGCACGGGATATCCCGGGCCCGGCTCGAGCGCGAGGGCTATCCGGTACGTCATGTCGCCCGTTGGCTTAACGATGAGCTGCACGATATCGGCATCGCCTACAGCGATAGCTGGGGGTACGACAACACCTGGATGTCGCTGCTGTTCCACCACGCCGGCATGATTCCCGCCTTCCGCCTGGAAGCGCTGCGGCGGTTGCTCGACGAGACCCAGATGGCGATGTGGAGCGACATCAAGGAGTCGGTGATCGAGGAGCGGGGCATTCAGCGCCATCGCGCCGGCGAGGACGCCCGGCTGCTGCAGTTGACCTTCGCCCGCACCCAGGAGCTCAGCGCGCGCCGCTGACGCTCACTGTTTATCGCTCTCGCTGACGCTCACTCTTTCTCGCGTTCTCTCTCGCACTCTTTGCCGCGCCATGGCGCCGCTCTATGTGGCGCCGCTCTCTATGGAGCTGTTGGGAGCCTGCCTACCTGAATAGTTACCCACAGCCGGTCCGGCTGACCGTCTGTGGATAACGTGCGCTGGTGTGAACCTTCAGGGAGCGAGATCAATCGGCGGCGACACGCAGCAGCAGCTTGCCGGTGTTGGCATTGTCGGCGAGGTGCTGGTGGGCGGCCTCGACCTCCGTGATGGGCCAGTCGGCGTCGATCAGCGGAGCGAGCTCGCCGCGCTCGAGCCTTGGCCACACGTGGCGAGCGAGTTCACCCAGAATCCTGCCCTTGTCTTCCGGTGACCTGGCCCGCAGGGTCGAGCCGATCAGGCGCTGGCGCTTCATCAGCAGGCGGCCGATATCGAGCTCGGCGTGGCGTCCGCCCATCAGCCCGATCACCACCATTCGTCCATCGGCGGCCAGCACCCGTTGATTGTCGGCCAGATAGCTGGCCCCCACCGGGTCGAGGATCAGGTTGACCTCGCCGAATGCCTTGACCGCCTCGACGAAACTGCCCTGGTGGCGGTTCCAGCCCGCCCTGGCACCCAGCGACAGGCAGCGCTTGAGCTTTTCATCGCTGCCCACGGTGACAAAGCAGGGGTGACCGAACTCGCGGCACAGCTGGATCGCGGCGGTACCGACGCCGCTGGCGGCGGCGTGCAGCAGCACCTGTTCGCCTTCGGCGAGTTGGCCTTCGATGAACAGGTTCAGCCAGGCGGTGGCGTAGACCTCCGGCAGGGCGGCGGCCTCGCGCAGGCCAAGGCCATCGGGCACCGGCAGCACCTGGCGTTCGTCCACGCAGACCTTCTCTGCGTAGCCGCCACCGGCGAGCAGCGCGCACACTTGCTGTCCAACCTGGAGCTTTTCGACCTCGGGGCCGAGCGCCACCACGCTACCGCTGACTTCCAGTCCCAGCACCTCGGAGGCGCCTGGGGGCGGTGGGTACTGACCGGCGCGCTGCATCAGGTCGGCGCGATTGACGCCGGCCCAGGCCACCTCGATATGCACTTCTCTGGCCTGGGGGGCGGGGAGATCGTCGGTGGACCGCCAGATCAGGCGGTCGCCGTCTTGCTGCATGGCGTACATCGGACATCCTCCATGATGAAATGAGAGGTCTACGAGGCGGTTGAGAAGCCGCTTGGACGCAGGAGCCTAGCGCTTGTCCAGGCGGGCCTCGAGCGCCTCCAGCAGAGCGTCGGGGTTGGCTGCACTGATCAGCGTATCGAGCGTGGTGGTGTCGAGAAAGCCCTGCTCCACCCCGGCGTGGAGGAACGTAAGCAAGGGGCGATAGAAGGCGCAGGTGTCGAGAATGCCGATGGGCTTGGCGTGCAGGCCGAGGTAGCGCCAGGTCCAGGTCTCGAAGAATTCCTCCAGGGTGCCGATCCCGCCCGGCAGCATCACGAAGGCGTCGGCGTTGGCCGCCATCTGGGCCTTGCGCTCGTGCATGTCGCCGACACGAACCAGTTCGGTCAGGTCATCGTGGGCCAGCTCCCGGTCCACCAGGTGGTGGGGCATGACGCCGATGACCTGGCCACCGGCCTCCAGGGTGGCATCGGCCAGCGCGCCCATCAGGCCGACACTGGCGCCACCGTAGACCAGGCCATGGCCACGTTCGGCCAGGCGCCGGCCGAAGGCGCGGGTATCTTCGAGAAAGCGGGGATCTTCGCCCTGGCGTGAACCAAGATAGACACAGATCTGGGCCATGGAACGTTCTTCCTGTCGCGGCGTGAAGGGGGAGAGCGCTTGTCTGCGAGCAGCTCAGGGCAATAGATCGATGATGCCGTAGTGCTCGTCGACCCACTGGCCGATCACGTTGTTGCCGCACAGGTGATGGGCGTACTGGGTGTGCAGGCAGCGCACCTGATCGTGGTTGGCGATGCCGCCGATGCCGCGTTCACGCAGCACCTTGTCATAGCCCAGACGCTCGACCTCGGCACGCTGCCCGGCGCTCATGTGCGCCCAGCGGGTGGCGATGTAGTCCTGGTGGCTTGCATGGTAGGCCGCACGGAAGTCGTCATCCTCCTTCAGCCGGGCTTCCAGCGACTTGATCACGCCGGCCGCCTCGATCCGTGACAGCTCCACCTTGAGCAGCTCGGAACTCAGCCAGAACAGGGTGGGAAACGGCTTGCCGTCTACGATCGGGGCCATGCGCAGCACCAGCGGAGTGCCTTCGCCGTCGGTGGCGGCAAGGGCCTCGATGCCGCGGGGCTCGCGACCGAGCTGCTCGGCGATGATCGCCGTCTGGGCGGCATCGGGGGGCGTGTCAGGACGGATCACCATCGGGGTTGTCTCTTACGAATTTGGTGGAGCGCCCCACCGCGCGAAAGAAGGCACGATTGAGCTGTTCCGGGGTGGGGACGTAGGCCTGCTCGCGCTCGATGAACTCGGCGCCGCGTGCGATCAGCACGTCGTAGAGGCGATTGAACGGGGCATCATAATCGTAGGGATCGGCGCCGAACAAGCGAATGTGCGGATAGTCGGCGAAGCGCTCGAGGAAGAAGGCTTCCAGGCTGGCCTCGGCGGCGCGATGGCGGACCTTGTCGTCCGGGTCCAGCCACAGGGTGTAGCGGATCGCCATGGGCACCTCTGGTGTCGATATGGCTCCACCCTAGCATTTTTGCCATTTTGACGCTTGTTCGGCCGGTCTTTTTACCGGGAACGGGGCTGTCTCGAAGGGCTGTCTCGAAGGGCTATCTCGCCAGCGCCACCACCTGGGCATCGGTCAGCGCGATCAGGTCGTCCGGGGCCAGGGTGATTTCCAGGCCGCGGCGTCCGCCGCTGACGTGGATCTGGCTGTGGTCGTGACAGCTGTCATCGATAAAGGTGGCCAGACGCTTCTTCTGACCCAGCGGGCTGATGCCACCGACCACATAGCCGGTGGCTCGTTCGGCCGCTTCGGCCTCGGCCATGGCGGCCTTGCGACCCTTGGCCGCCTTGGCCAGGGTCTTGAGGTCGAGCTTGCGCGATACCGGCACGATGGCCACCACCAGGCGCTGGCCATCGATGCTGGCCAGCAGGGTCTTGAACACCGCCGCGGGGTCCAGCCCCAGCGCCTCGGCCGCCTCCTCGCCGTAGGCCGGCGAGCGCGGGTCATGCTCGTAGCTGAGGGTGGAAAACGGTCTGCCGGCCTTTTCCAGCGTCTTGACGGCAGGGGTCATGGTCAGGCGATCTCCGGTTCGTGAAGGTGCTCCATCAGGGCTTCGCGCAGCTCGCCTTCGATCGGCACCGCCTTCTTGGTCTGGTGGTCGAAGTGCACCAGCACGGTGTGGCCGAGATTGGTCAGCTCGCCCTTCTGGTGGGCTTCCTGGGTCACGGTGAAGGAGCTGTTGCCCAGGCGTGACAGGTAAGTGCGAACCTCGATGTCATGGCCATAGTGGAGTTCGGCGCGATAGTCGATCTCCATGCGTGCCATGATCAACCGCCACTTGGCCGGGTCCAGGTCCGGGGTGAACAGGCGGAAGAGGTCGTTGCGTGCCAGCTCGAACCAGGCCGGCAGGCGGGTATTGTTGACGTGACCGAGGGCGTCGGTGTCGTAGAAGGCGGGCTCGATGGTGCGGGTCAGCATAGGGCGTTCTCGTTTGTTGTGGTGGTGATGTCAGGGTTTCAGGATTATCCCAAGCAAGCGCTAGGTCAAGATGCGGGCGTCGGCGCGCCGGTCTTGGCTCAACGCTTGGCTCAGCCTTTAGCTCAGCCCTTGTCTCTCAACTTCGGCGGCCTGCCCACCACTGCTGCACTCGCATCCACGACAACAGCCACAGGGTGGCGGCGGCGAAGCCCAGCAGGGTGCCTGGCCACAGGCCGAGGCTTGCGTAGGTCAGTGACACCACCAGGGCGTAGCACAGAAGCGAGCCCAGGCCCGCAGGATAGTGCTTGATGACCGTGGCCACCGGTGCTGCCCCCTGGGTCAGGTGGAGGATCACCAGGAACGGGTACATGGTCACCGGGAACGCCGCCATGACCCCGGCCCAGGCGCTCGGCACCACATGGGCGAGGCCGGTGATCAGGAAGATGATGCCCGCGGCGAGCCCTGCCCGCAGCGCCAGCGCGGGCCAGGAGAAACCGCCCTTGGGGGTGGCCTTGACGTCGGGGATCCGGCGATACAGCCAGGTGAAGACGATGATGGCGACCAGGGTGGTGAGGGTGCCACCGAGGCGGCTGAAATCGACCTGGGTCAGCAGGCTGCTGGCGGCGAGCCAGGCGACAAGGCCACCCGCGGTTCCCTGGGCCACGCCCTTGAGCCCGTCACCGCGTGCGGCCAGCAGGTAGCCGCCGCCCAGTGCCAGGGTCGCGGTGAAGCCGGCCAGGGTGTGTACGGCGCTGTCGCTGGCGAACTGGGGCGACAGCTCCAGGCCAATGAAGAACAGTGCGATGGCGGTGCCCAGCGGGTAGCCGGAGAGCAGGCCGGCGACCCGGGTGCTGACCCGCTCGGCGATGACCGACAGGCCGAGCACGACGCCGACGGAGATAAGCAGTTTGGCCAGTTGCCAGTGAAGGGGGACGTCCATGAGGGGAGGGGGTTCCTTGGGTTATCGTAGGTATCTGGTGACCAGGTTCAAGCGAGATGACCATGACCGAGCTGTCGCCGCCCCCGAGGCCAGAGCGCTGCGAGCTGTGCGCGCGAGGGGCGCCCCTGACCAAGCATCATCTGATACCGCGTTCGCTGCACGGCAAGGCGCGCTATCGCAAGCGCCACGATCGCGTCGAGCGCCTGACGGCGATCCTGTGGGTGTGCCACGGCTGCCACCGCCATCTTCACGCGCTGCTGAGCGAGCGTGAGCTGGCCGACCATTATCGCAGCCGCGAGGCGCTGCTGGCACATCCGGAGATTCGTTCCTTCGTCGAATGGCTGTCGACCAAGCCCGACGGCTTTCGGCCGAAGCGGCCGACCCGGCGGCGTCGTTAGTGCGGTGCCTAGACCAGCCTGAGCCCCTGACGATCAACCCAGGCGGCGGTCACCGCGGCCGCCAGCGGTTGGCGAAGGTGTTCCGGCAGGGCGTCGACGGCGGCGTCGCGGCTGTCGAAGGCGCGATTGCGCAGCCAGCAGTAGGCCCAGGCGCAGGCCTCGGTCTCATCGCCGGGTGTCGGCCGGGCAGGCATCTGGACCAGCAGGAACAGCGCGGTACGCACCGCCCAGTGGGGTGGGATCTCGTCGTTGTCGGCGGCGGCCCAGCGCTCCAGTGTGGCGCCGTCCGGGGTCTCTCCCGGGTCGCCGAGGCCGGCGACCCGGGCGGTTTCTGCCAGGATCAGCGCCAGGCGATCGGGGTCGCCGCGTCCAAGCGCCAGCCACTGGCCGATCAGGGCAGGCATTCCTCGGCATACCTTGGCGAAGAATCCGTGATGCGGCATGGTGCTTGTCATGGGGGAAGCGTCCTTCAAGTGCTTGGCCAGGGTATCCTGGCAACCGACCAGCCATCGTCAGGGAGATGACCATGAAACCCGATTTTGCCACGCCGATCGATCGACGACAGCCCCGCGGTGATGATCGTTCACCACATTGGCCGTCACAGAAGTGGCACCGCCACGGTGATGACGTCCTGCCGCTGTGGGTCGCGGACATGGACTTCCGCTCGCCCGAGGCGGTGGTCGAGGCGCTGTCGGCGCGCATCGATCACGGCGTCTTTGGCTACGGTCTGGTGGCGGAAAGTCTGGAACAGACGCTGATCGACTGGAGTGCCAGCCACTATGGCTGGGACATCGAGGCCCGCTGGCAGCACTGGCTGCCGGGGGTGGTACCGGCGTTGCACCTGGCGAGCCTGGCCTTTACCGAGCCTGGCGATGGGGTGCTGACGGTGACGCCTATCTATCCGCCGTTCTTGCAGGTGGCCAGGCGCACCGGGCGCCAGCCCCAGCAGGCAGCCATGCGCCCGCCCCAGGCGCCGGGCGAGCCCTGGACGCTGGACCTCGAGGCGCTGGAGGCGGCGATCACCGAGCGGACCCGGCTGCTGTTGTGGTGCCAGCCCCACAACCCCACCGGACGAGCCTGGCGCCGCGAAGAGCTCGAAGGACTCGCCGAACTGGTCGAGCGTCATCGGTTGATCGTGGTCTCAGACGAGCTGCACTGCGACCTGCTGCTCGACGAAGGAGCGCGCCACCAGCCCCTGGCCGCCGCCTTCCCGGCGCTGGCCGATCGCATCATCACCCTGTGGGCGCCGTCCAAGACCTTCAATCTGGCTGGGCTGACCGCTGCCTGCGCGATTTGCCCCGACGCCGGCCTGAGAAAGCGCTTTCGTGATACCGCCAAGGGATTGATGCCGGACGCCAATGTGCTCGGGCTGGTGGCGGCTGAGGCCGCCTATCGCCACGGCGAGCCCTGGCGCCAGGAGTTGTTGACGGTACTGCGTGGCCACCGCCAGACGCTGGTCGAGCGCGTCGCTGGCTGGCCCGGCGTGGGCTTCAGCGCCCCCGAGTCGACCTATCTGGCCTGGCTCGATCTGCGCCAGTCGACCCTGGGTGGCGAGGAGTCGCCGGCCAAGGCATTGCTCGAGCAAGCCGGGGTCGCGCTGTCGGATGGCGCCGACTTCGGCTGGCCGGGCTTTGCGCGGCTCAATTTCGGCACCACGGCCACCCAGCTTGACGAGGCGTTGACGCGTCTGGATCCGGTGCTTGGCGGCTGAGTGGCGATGGCGCAATATCTCCTCGACAACGCAAACGGGGCCCTCGAAGGGGCCCCGTTTTCATGCTGACGCGATGAGCGGCAATGCGCTCGACGGTTCGATCGCCTCAGTCTTCGCGTGCGCCTGGATTCGATCCACTCAGTAGAGCAGGGCGAACAGCTTGCGGCGGTAGCTCACCGTCAGAGGGTGATCGGCGCCGAGGGCGTCGAACACCCGCAGCAGGGTCTTGCGCGCTAGATCGTCACCGTAGGCACGGTCGCGCTTCATCACCGCCAGCAATCCTTCCAGGCCGGATTCGTAGTCACCATCGGCGACCTGGCGCAGCGCTCGCAGATAGTTGGCCTCGCTGTCGTCACGCCCCTCCAGGGCGGCCAGGGTCTCGGCGTCGGGCGCTTCTTCGCCGAACTCGATGCTGGCACGAACGCCGCGGGCCTCGGGACCGTCGCGGTCTTCTGGAGGTAGCGCGTCGAGCAGGGCGCGCGCTTCATCATTGCGACCTTCCGCCACCAGCACTCGGGCCATCTGGATCTGGTAGGCCAGGTGGTCGGGGTACTGCTGTGTCAGCTGCTGCAGGATCTCCAGCGCGGTGGCGGTGTCGCCCGCCGCCAGGGCCTGCTCGGCCTGTTCTTCGGGGCTTGCCGGAGCATCTTCCGGGGCCGGGAAGTAGCGGCCCAGCCACTCGCGAATTTCCTTTTCCGGCAAGGCGCCCTGGAAGTGGTCCACCAGACCGCCCTGGCTGATCAACTTGACGTCGGGTACCGAGCGTACGCCGAGCTGGCCGGCGATGTCTTGGTTGTCGTCGATGTTGAGCTTGGCCAGCAGGAAGGTGCCGGCGTACTCGCGGGTCAGCTTTTCCAGCACCGGCATCAGGTTCTTGCAGGGCTCGCACCAGGGGGCCCAGCAGTCCAGCAGCACCGGGATGCGCATGGACAGCTCCAGCACCTGCTGAATGTTGCTGCGGTCGACGTCGAAGATCAGGTCGCTGTCGGCCGGCCCCTGGGACGCCGCGGCGGCACCCTGGGCGGGTTCGCTGCTCGGATCGCTGCTCAGAGGTTCGCCTGTACGAGGGTCGACGATGGGCATGGGACACAACCTTGTCAAAAGTGAATTGCCCTAAAGATGCGGGCGACGGCCACCGACTTCAAGGCACCTGCCGATACGCAGGCTGTATTGTCGAGGCGCTCGCGATGTTCGAGGCTGGACACCCGCAGCTGCGGATTATTCATCGGCTCCGGGCGGCCAGCGGCCTGCGTCGAACAGGGATCGGAACCACTTGGTCATGGCTGCATCTTCCACGGCGTATTCACCCCGGCTCGATTTCCACGCAAGGGGTGGGGTGCGTTCCCGCAAACTTTCCAAGGCTCGTTGAGCTTTCTGTGCAGAAACCGACTTGCCGGTGATCCGCTGATAGAAGGCCAGCGATTCGGCATTGTACGGACGGAACCCTTCTCTCATCTCGAGCATTCGCCATAGGACCGCCTGCTGGACGGGGTCCAGGCCGAGGTAGTCACTCGCCATGTCCTGCTCGACATCTCGCTGTCGCGCCTGTGCGAGTGACACAAGCCGCTGCTCGAATCGGTTTTCATCCGCGGCCAGGGGGCTCATCGCTTGGCCGAGTGCCTCCATGAACAACTGGGGACGAAACCCATAAGCCGTGAATGCCTGCAGCAGCATGTCCGTGTCCACCGGAGCCTGCGCTGGCTGCTGGCGCTCGATGAGATCGGCGATGTGCTCGATAAAAGCCTTGCCGAGCAGCGGCATCTGCTGGATCTGTGATCCGTAGAAGGGGGCAGAATGGCTGTTGACCAGCCGAAGCAGCTTGTCGCGATCGGACCCCGACATGACCAGCATCAGCTGGATGTGGTCGGGCGAATTGAGCTGGTCCCGCGCCGACTTCAGGGCGGCCATGAGGGTGTTGCCAGCGTCGGTGGTTACCGCTTGCTGGGCCTCATCAATCACCAGGGCAACTGGCCTGCCCCCGGCCTCGATGAGCAGGCGTAGTGCCTCAGGGAGGGAGGCGACCCCGTTGTCTGTGGGGGTGGCATCGAGCTGGATCCATTGTCCGAGCCCTACCTTGCTGATGCCCCACCGTGCTGCCAGCTTCTCGATGGCGGGGCGGTGCGGGGCCATGGCTTCCTGAATGGCAGCCTGAATCAGCAGGGCGGGGTCGCGCTGCTGATCCGACCAGAGGTCGACATAGACCACCTCGACGCCTTGTGTCTCCAGCGTGGGCAGCAGGTCGTTGCGCAGGAAAGTGGTCTTGCCGGTCCTGCGAGGGGCGGCAAGGAACAGGCCATTAGGCGCGTCGCTGAAGAGGGTGTGCCCCCTCACGGCGTCCGCCATGTCAGCGGCCAGCTGATGCCTGGGAAAGTAGATCATGGCTTTACCAGCTTTTATCTGAATTCCTATAATTTATCAGATTAGCCGTAAAATGGCGTAAAGCAACGCTCCTGCCCATGATGGCTCCCGCTCCGAGCGGCCTGGCCAGGAGAAGCGCGCCTTCTGTAGTAGGCGTGACGGCGGTTGTGCTGGCTCGCGGATGGCCCACGCGAAATGAGCTGGCCCTCAGTCGTTGGACGTTTCATACCGTCCGCGCGGTGATGGAGACTTCCAGCACCGGCATCAGATGCTTGCAGGGCTCGTACCAGGGGGGGCTGCAGGCCGCCAGAACCGGGATGTGCAGGGACAGCTCCAGCACCTGCTGAATATTGCTGCGGTCGACGTCGAAGATCAGGTCGCTGTCGACGGTCGATTCTTGACCGACTCGGGTTGATCGAGGTCAGCTCTTCGACGAAAGAAGGAGGGGTGGATGGTTAATCCGGGGACACGGAAGCGCCAAAAAATATCGAATTGGCACAGAAAAATTAAGATTTAATCAGGGGGCGGGCTTCGTAGTACAGCGATGCCGCAACGGCGTCTGGTGGCGAAGCGCTGGCCTCGGCCAGCACCGGACAGCCAACAAAAAAACGAGGCAGTCCCGAAGGACTGCCTCGTTTTCGTATTTGGTAGCGGGGACCGGATTTGAACCGATGACCTTCGGGTTATGAGCCCGACGAGCTACCAGACTGCTCCACCCCGCATCAACGAGGACGCAGTATACGGATAATTCTGGCTGCGTCAACCCTGTGCGATTTCGGGTGTGATGGGTCGTGCCGTTCGGGCGCTGTGGTCCATACTGGAGGGGCTGTCATGCAAATGTCAGTGCTAGACGCTAGCCTGGTGGATAGTCGTTGTGGACGTTGATTCGACGCAGTACCACGACGAAGGCCTGCCGAGGTAGGCAGGTGGGGCTGGGCGTCGCAGTGGCAGGAGGCCACCCGCGATCGCTCTGGGCCCGAGGTTGCTGGTTGCGCGAATGCGCAGCACCAGAGCATCCACTGCTATACATGCTTGCAACAACAAGTGCCGTCGCCAAGCGGCGGCGTGAAGGACAATCAGGGAGGTCGTCTATGACTCAGCAAAAGCCCGTCGCGTGGGTCACCGGTGGTACTGGTGGTATCGGAAGCTCAATCTGTCGCGAACTGGCGGATGCCGGCTATCAGGTAGTGGCCGGTTACAACAATCCTGACAAGGCCAAGACCTGGCTGGAGACCCAGAAGTCGGATGGCTATGACAATATCGACATCGCCGGCATCGATCTGACCGATTTCGAGGCCTGCCAGAATGGCGTCAAGGCGATCGAGGACCAGCATGGGCCGATCGCAGTGCTGGTCAACTGTGCCGGTATCACCAAGGATGGCACCTTGAAGAAGATGTCGGCGGACCAGTGGAACGTGGTCATCGACACCAACCTCAACAGCGTCTTCAATACCTGCCGCAGCGTGATCGAGAGCATGCTGGAGCAGGGCTACGGACGGATCATCAATATTTCGTCCATCAACGGCCGCAAGGGGCAGTTCGGCCAGGTGAACTATTCCGCCGCCAAGGCCGGCATGCACGGTCTGACCATGGCGCTGGCGCAGGAAACTGCGACCAAGGGCATCACCGTCAACACCATCTCGCCTGGCTATATCGCCACCGACATGATCATGAAGATTCCGGAGAAGGTGCGCGAGGCCATTCGCGAGACCATCCCGATGAAGCGGTACGGCACGCCGGAAGAGATCGGCCGCCTGGTCAATTTCCTGGCCAGCAAGGACAACGGTTTTATCACCGGTGCCAATATCGACATCAATGGCGGTCAGTTCATGGGCTGACAGACGTCGCGCCGGGCTCACGAGGCTCGGCGATGTACATTTCGCCAGAAACCACGATGCGAGGCCAAAAGGCCTCGCATCGTGGTTTTCAGGGGCTGAAAGAGGGGGGGAGGCACGGCAAGCCGTGCATCGCTCAGGGTGGTGGCAGTTGACTCAGCCCATCCAGCAGGGCGTCGAGCTCCTGTACCTCGCGCTCCCACTGCTGGCGCGACACTGGACCGGTGGCCAGCAGCCCGCACAGTACCGAGATCAGCTCGTCTTCCCGGCTCGGCGCCTGGCCAAGGCTATCGTTGAGGCGGTCGACCTGGATCGCCAGGCGCAGTGGCTCGTCCTGGTGGCCGATCGGATGGCCCGCCAGGAGCGCCAGGTGCACCCGCAGTCGTGCCAGACGCTCGGCGACTTCCTCCGCTGGAGCAGGATCGCGTCGTGCGGCGTTGCGCTGTGCGTGGGCCTGTTTCAGCGCCGGCGGCAACGATAACGCGGCAGGAATCTCCACATCACTGCAGAGGCGACCGGCGAGGCAGTCATCGTCGGCCTCAAGGTGCTCGAGAATCAGGGGTTTGACCTCGCGCCAACGACCGACGACTTCTGCCACGGAGAGCCGTTCCAGGCGCTCGCGCCGAGCCCGTACGATGCCGGCCCAGCGCTTGCGCATGCCTTCGGTGCGCCGGCCCGATGGTAGCGGTTCCAGCGCGCTGGCCTCATCCACCGCCTTGTCCAGCCAGTCGGCCTCGCTGCTTGCCGCGGGTTGCCAGGCATCGATGCGGTCGATCAGGGCCTGCATCTGTTCCAGGCGCTCGCGAGCACGCTGGGCACGATCATCGCGCTCGGCGTCACGCTGGGCGAAGATCTGGTCGCATAGTTGGCGGAATTCTCGCCACAGGGTCTGCTCCTCGCCCTTGGGCGCGCGCCCCAGTTCGCGCCAGCGCTGTTGCAGTGCCTTGGCCTGGTCGGCTCGCTGGCGTGCCGGCAGTCGTGCATCGACCAGCGCTCGGGCCTGGTCGATCACCTCACGCTTGGCGTCGGCGATCTCGTTGGCGCGGCGATCGATCAGCGCCTGCAACTGGTGCCGGATGCGGCCGAAGCGTCGTCCGATGGCCTCTGCGTGATCGCGCGGGACAGGGGCGGTGCGGCGCCACTGTTCCCTGGCCTGGTCGCGGATCTCGCGCAGCGCGTCGGGGTCGGCCTGGGCGGCGGGCTGCTCCAGAAGGGCCTCGATCTGCTCGCACAGCGCTTCGCGTTCTGCCAGGTTGGCCTCGCGCAGGCGCTGTTGTTGTTCACGCCAGGCCTTGAGCGACTCGCGAATACGTTCGGAGGTTGCCCGAAAGCGCTCGGACTGCTCGCGGTTGGCCGCGGCGTCGCCCAATGCCTTCCACTCCTTGACCAGCTGGCGATGGCGGCGGTCACGGTCACGGTCACGGTCGGTGAGGGTGGCGTCCTGCTCCAGGGCCTCGATGGCCTGGCACAGTTGCTCGCGCTTGGGACCGGCGACGAAGCCGCGCCAGTCGCGCAGTTCGGCGAGTCGTGCGCCGAGGCGCTTGAGTCGAGACTGCTGGGCACCGGCCGAGGACGGCAGCTGATCGGCGAGGTGGCGAAGCCGCTGGTGCAAGCGGCTCGCTCCCTTGAAGGTACCCTCGTCGAGCAGCGCCTCGAGACGATCCAGTTCCTCATCGAAGCGTGTGAGCTGGGACTCCGATGGTTCGTCCCCGGAAAGATCCTTCTCCAGGCGGAGATGGTGTCGCGCACGTTCGAGCCGCGGGTCTGGCGGCAGACCTTCGGGCCACTTGCAGTCGCTCACCAGCTGCTTGAGCGCAGCCTCGTCGCCGGCCCTGATGGCTTCCTCCAGCGGCAGGGCGCGCTCGACCAGGCGCTGGTGGGCCTGGTTGATGGCGTCGTAGTTCTTCAAGGCCTTGTCGTAGCGCTGGCGCAGGCCGTCGTCGGCCAGGTGGATCTCGGACAGTGCCTGCCAGCGGTTGGCCATCAACTGCTTCTGAGCGCGCAGGCTGGCAAGGTCCTGTTCACCGACATATTCGCCCTGATAGAGCGCGGCCAGGCTTTCTTCCAGCGCCATGACCAGTGCCTCTCGGTCCTGGTCGGCCTGCTCGCGGCGCTGTCGGTCGGCACGCAGGGCGTGTTCCTGGGCCTCGTGATCGTGAATCACCTTGCGACAGCGCAGGCTGGCCTCCTGGTAGCGCTGCTCCTGCCCGGCGTCGGGCAGATCCGCCAGTCGAGACCACTCGCGCTCCAGATGGCGGAAGCGCCCAGCGTAGAGAGGCTCCCAGGTGGCGCGGGCGTGCTGCTCGAGACTGGCCAGCAGTTGCTCGCGTCGTTCCCGAGCCTGTTCCACGGCGTCGGCGTCGGCGCGCAGTCGACCCAGGCGTTCCTTTGCGTCGCGCACCACGTGGCGATCCCGGCGGGCCGCCTGGGCCAGCTGCTTGAGACCTTCCTCGGAGGTGACCCGCTCGGCGGCGGCGTGACGTACGGCGGCGATGCCGTTGTCGCAGGCCTGGCGAATCAGGGCGGCCTCGTCATCGAGCCTGGCCAGGGCGGCGAGTCGCAGCTGCTGGTTATCGCCCTGGAGGGCGATCTCCTCGAGCATCGCCGCGTCGTCCAGGGACTCGACGATCTGCTGGCGGCGGCCAAGTTCGATGCCGCCCTGGCGACCGATCAGCAGCGCGATGAGCTGACGATCCAGCTCGCGTGATCCTTTACCCTCAACGCGCAGCTGCAGCAGTCGCTGTGGGTCGTCCAGGCGTCTCGCCGCGGCGAGACGGACGTCGGGCTCGGTGTCCTGGACCAGGGTCTCGAGGGCCTCGCGTTGGCTCTGGGGGTCGAGCCGTTCGGCGGCGTCGCGTCGGACCTGTGGATCGGGATGTCGCCAGCGTGGCGAGAAAAGGCGGCGGAGGAGTCCGGGCATGGGGCTTCCTGCAAAGAAATAAAGAAAGGTGGCGAAACGGCTTCACCATCTTGTTATTGCGCCAGGCAAAGCCGGGCGTCGAGATAGAAAGTTTATCTAAGCATGCGCGCCACCATCAGAAAAGGCCTCAGCGCAGGGCTGTGGCTGATTGGAGACACTGACAGGAGGACAATTGAGGCTTATGATCGGTTGCAGGACCGGGGGCTCTGACTTAGCTTGAGATCATCCCCCGACCAACACCCGACGTGGAGTTCGGCAATGAGCCTCAAAGTGGACAGGGACAGCATGGCGTTTACGTTCAAGGGTGGGATGCTGCCCATGACGGTGATGGAGCTTTCCAGTGCGGATCCCGAGGAAATTCGCGATCAGCTCGCGGGCAAGCTCTCGCAGTCGCCAGCCTTCTTTCAGCACACCCCGGTGGTGCTCAGCGTCGAGAAGCTCGACGAACCTCACCTGGCCCTGGAACGTATCTGTGCGGTGTGCCGGGCGCACAAGCTGCTGCCGGTAGCGGTGCGTGGTGGTGCAGATCCGGTCAAGCAGTCCGCCTGGGCGCTCGGACTTGGCTGGTTCCCCCCCCAGGATGCCGCCCGTGCGCGCACCCTGGAAAGCGTTCCGGTGCAGGAAGACGAAGACGTCACCGTGGTCGAGGAAGTGGAGGCTGACGCGCCTCATGGCGGACGTATCTTTCGTGGCACCGTGCGTTCCGGCCAGCAGATCACCGCTCCCGACGGCGACCTGACCGTGATCGGTGCGGTCAATGCCGGGGCCGAGGTGCTGGCGGCGGGCAATGTCCACGTCTACGGTGCCCTCAGGGGGCGTGCCCTCGCTGGCATTCACGGCGACCACCAGGCAGGCATCTTCTGCCGTGAGCTGCATGCGGAGCTGTTGTCGGTGGCGGGCAACTACAAGCGTCTCGAAGATATCGACCCCCAGCTGCTCGGCTCCTCCGTCCAGGTCGTGCTGACGGACGATCAGTTGGGGATCACCGCGTTGAAGTGAGCCTTCAGCCGGGCTTGTGAAGCGCCTTCAGCGGGGCGTTGCCGCATCAGCGGGCGCTTTAGCGCGGGACAGCGATTTTTATAAGGCCGTGCCTGGTCACTGCGGTGACCACACAGGACCAACAACTTTACGACGACAGGATGCGACACTTGGCCAAGATCATCGTTGTGACCTCCGGTAAAGGCGGGGTCGGCAAGACAACCAGTGCGGCAGCCATTGCCACCGGGCTGGCACTCAGAGGCAACAAGACGGTAGTGATCGACTTCGATGTCGGTCTACGGAACCTCGACTTGATCATGGGCTGCGAGCGCCGTGTGGTCTACGACCTGGTCAACGTCATCCAGGGCGAGGCCGGGCTGAACCAGGCGCTGATCCGTGACAAGCGTGTGGACAACCTGCATATCCTTCCTGCCTCCCAGACTCGGGACAAGGATGCCTTGACCCAGGAGGGCGTCGAGAAGGTGCTGGACACCCTGACCAAGGACTTCGACTACATACTGTGCGATTCACCCGCCGGTATCGAACGTGGTGCCCAGCTGGCCATGTACTTCGCCGACGAAGCCATCGTGGTGACCAACCCCGAGGTGTCTTCGGTGCGTGACTCCGACCGTATCCTTGGGCTGTTGTCATCGAAGACCCGGCGGGCCGAGCAGGGCAAGGACCCGATCAAGGAGCACCTGCTGATCACCCGCTACAACCCCGGACGGGTCGACCAGGGAGACATGCTGAATCTCGAGGACATTCGCGAGATCCTGGCCATCAACCTGGTAGGTTTGATTCCCGAGTCCGAGGCCGTGCTGAGAGCCTCCAACCAGGGGGTCCCGGTCACCCACGACGACAGCAGTGACGCTGGCCAGGCCTATATGGATACGGTCAGCCGCCTGATCGGAGAGGAGGTGCCCTTGCGCTTCCACGAGTATCAGAAGAAAAGCCTGCTGAGCCGCATGTTCGGAGGAGGAGGTCGCCGGTGAAACTACTCGATTTCCTGAAGCGCGAACGCAAGAAGTCCGCGTCTGTCGCCAAGGAGCGGCTGCAGATCATCGTGGCGCACCAGCGTAGCCAGCGGGGACAGCCTGACTTCCTGCCGATGCTGGAGAAGGAGTTGCTTGAGGTCATCCGCCGCTATGTCGAGGTGGACGACGATGCCATCAATATGTCGCTGGACAGCGAGGACAACTGCTCGGTGCTCGAGCTCAACGTGACCCTGCCGCGCAGCAGTTGATGCAGCGCCTGGTGTTGCTTGAACGTCGTGATATCGTCGATGCCACATCGCCGGTGCGATATCGACAATGCCAGCCATCAAGATGACGCCCCTTGGGCGTCTTTCGTGTATTTCCTTCCCGCGCCGGACTCGACCTGTGATCGTGCAGGCTGAGCCCGGCGTTGGCCTGTGCTAGGCTGACGGGCCTTTGACGTACGCGTGGAGACCGCAATCCCATGGCGCAGCCGAAAGCCGCTCCGCTGACCTTTCTGTGGCACGACTACGAGACCTTTGGTGCCGATCCTCGGCGCGATCGTCCCTCGCAGTTCGCGGCCATCCGTACCGACGCCGAGTTCAACGAGATTGGCGAGCCGGTGGAGCTGTTCTGCAAGCCCGCCGATGATGCCTTGCCGCACCCCATGGCCTGCCTGATCACCGGTATTACGCCCCAGCAGGCGAGGCGCAACGGTGTGCCCGAAGCCGAGTTCGCCGGCGCCATCGTCGACGAGATGAGCGTCGCCGGGACCTGTGCGGTGGGCTACAACAGCCTGCGCTTCGACGATGAGGTCAGTCGTCACCTGTTTTACCGCAACCTGATCGACCCCTATGCACGGGAGTGGCAGAACGGCAATTCGCGCTGGGATCTGATCGACGTGGTGCGCGCCTTTCACGCCTTGAGGCCAGAGGGCATCGAGTGGCCAAGGCGCGAGGACGGCAGTCCCAGCTTTCGCCTGGAAGACCTGACCGCGGCCAACGGCATCGAGCATGCCGGCGCCCACGACGCCCTGGCCGATGTACGCGCTACCATCGCCCTGGCGCGACTGTTGCGTGGCGCCAATGCCAACCTGTTCGACTACCTGCTGTCGCTCAGGGCCAAGCGTGAGGTGCGTAAACGCCTGGATACGACCCAGCGCAAGCCGGTGGTGCATATCTCCCGGCGCTATCCGGCCAGCCGTGCCTGCGGCTCTCTGGTGATGCCCCTGGCCGAACACCCGACCAATCCCAACGGCGTCATCGTCTACGACCTGTCGCTGGACCCTGCCGACATGCTCAGTCTCTCGCCCCAGGAGATTCGTGCTCGGGTATTCGTCAGCAATGACGACCTGGCTGAGGGCGAAAGCCGGATTCCGCTGAAGGTGGTGCACATCAACAAGTGTCCGGTGATCTTTCCGCCCAGTGCGCTCAAGGATGTGTCGGGGCCCCATCAGGGCGAGTATGGCGAGATCGTGGCGCGCATGGGGCTCGAGATGGACGCCTGTCGCGGTCACTACCAGCGGCTGGCCAAGGACCCCGATATCGTCGCCAAGGTGCAGGAGGTGTTCGCCGAGCCACCGCCGGAGCCGCCGAGGGATCCGGACCTGATGCTCTACTCCGGCGGGTTCTTCTCGCCTGCCGACCGCCAGCAGATGGAGCGCGTGCGTGCCATGGATCCCTGGGATCTGGTCGACGCCAGCTTTGCCTTCCAGGACCCGCGCCTGGAGGAGATGCTGTTTCGCTACCGCGCCCGCAGCTATCCGGACACCCTGACCGGCGAGGAGCAGGCGCGCTGGGAGACCTTCCGGTGGGAGCGGATGAACGACTCGGCGCTGGCGAGCCTGACGCTAAAGGACTTCGCGCGTGAAATCGAACGTCTGAACCAGACCTGGCTGAGCGATCGCGAACGCCAGATCCTCGAGGAGATGGTGATGTTTGTGGAGTCGATCATGCCCGCCCAGGCGTTCGGCTAGGGGACCAGCCTGGCGCAGACGCACGGCGTCGCGCTGGCCGTGTCGGGCATCATCAATATGGCGCCATGAAGCAGGTGCAATGTATCAGGTGTGATGAAGCGGGTGAAACGACGCGGGTGAAACCACAAGGCCCGACCGGCGATGCCGGTCGGGCCTTGTCGTCACTGCTGTCGGCGGCGGCGTCGCCAGCCGGGCGGGATCGCCCCCAAGCAGGGGGCGATGGGGTGGGGCAGGGCCTTTTGGCAGAGCCCTGTCAGGGTTTGGCCGCCTGGGCGCTGGTGTCCGCCGGTGTCGGTGACAGCGCTTCTTCTTCGTCACCGGGCAGGGCTTCCAGGTCGCCTTTCAACGCCATGACGTCGCTGGGTGCGGCGCCCGGATCGAAGGTCACGTCCACCACTGCGGCGCCACCCAGACGCTGCCAGCTGTCCTTCAGGCTGGCGGCGTCGACCTCGAGCACCGCGGCGGCCAGCCGCTCACGCCTATCGAAGTCGGTGTCGCCGTAGGACAGCGCCTGCCACAGGCGGGTGGTGCGCTCCTCGAGGCCTGAATCACGCTGGGTAATCTCGTCGTGGACCGCCTGGCGATAGGTGGCCAGGGTGTCGTCATCCAGGCTGTCCAGACGCTCGGGCACACGGTCGAGGAAGTCGCTGACCCTGGCCTTGAGCTCGTCGCTCTGGGTGGAGGGAGACTGCACCAGCAGGCTGATGCCCGGAGCGTGCAGCAGCGGTGAGTAGCCTGCGCTGACGATGTACCCGAGCTGCTGTTCGGTACGCAACTGCTGGTAGAAGGGAGTCTCGAGCAGCTTGCCGAGCACCGCGATGCGGGCCTGGGTGGCGATACCCTGGTCCGGCCCCTGCAGGTAGCGAATCAGCAGCGACTCGTCTCGGCTGGAGTCCGGCGTCAGGCTCGGCAGATCCACTGCCTTGAGTACCTGCAGGTCGGTGATGGCGTCCGCGCCAAGGCTGGGCTCAAGCGCCGCGATGGCCTGCTCGGCCTCGTCGCGTGCCAGCGACTCTTCCAGGTTGCCGACCACCAGCGCCTGCAGGTGCAGCTCGTCGAGGAAGCGCTCGCGGAAGTCGCGCAGGTCCTGGGGCTCGAGGTCGGACAGCGCCTCCAGCAGTACCTGGGGGGACCACTGGGGCCGAATCAGCGCCTCGGACAGGGTGCGTTGACCCTGGTGATAGAGCGGATTGCGTGGTGCATTGCCCCATTGCTTTTCCAGGCCGTAGCGTACTCGGGCAACGCTTGCGTCGAGGATCTCACCCTGCTTGAGCTGGTCGATCACCTCCCGTATCACCCTGTCCTGGCGGTCACGCCAGCCGGTGAAGGACAGCGTCATGCCACGCGAGTGGGCATAGGCTTCATACTTCTGTCCCGCCAGACGTGCGGCGTAGAGCTTCTCGTTGAGGCTGTCGTTGAGCCAGCCGGCCAGCAGTTGTGTCAGCACGGCCTGGCGCGGGGACTGGCTGGCGCCAGGGTGCTGCAGGCTGAAGCGCCAGGAGGCCTTGGGCGTATCGTACTCGGCATCGGCCTTGTACCAGGCGTCGGCCTCGGGGGTGTCGATCAGCAGTGAGGGGCGCTCGTCGTGGGCCTCAAGCAGCGCCAGGTCCTCGGCGATAAAGGGATTGGGCTCGGGCAGCGCCAGCCCCGCCAGGGGGTCGGCTGCGGTGTCGGCCAATGGCGTCTCCTGCCAGGCGGTGTCGTAGTAGCGGCTACGTTGGTCGCCTTCGACCTCGGGGCCGGTGTACAGGCGGATCATGTTGTCGGGGCGCAGCGCATCGAGCCAGCGACGCACTTCCTCTGCGTCGAGCCCGTCCATGCGGTAGCCGGCGCGGTTGACGTCCTCGAGCGGGTAGTGGGTCAGGCTCATGGACAGGCGCATGGCCTCGTCCAGGGCGTTACCGTGCTGCTGGAACTGGAACGCCTGCTCGGACAGGCTGGCCTGCTCGTCGTAGCGTTCCTCGCTGATGCCCTGTTGGCGAATCTGCTCGATGGTGGCAAACAGACTGGCCTGGATGCGATCGAGATGCTCGTGACCCTCAGGGGTCAGGCTGACATCCACGGCCAGCAGTGCATGGCGGCCGTCACCTCGGGTGACGCCGGCGGACAGGCCGTCGGCCCAGCCGGCCTCGCGCAGGCGGCTCAACAGGCTGCCGGGCCCCTCATGACCGATCAGGTTGGCGATGTAGCTGGCCGGCTTGTGGCGATAGCTGAGCACGGGGTCGGGAACCGGGAACAGAAAGCTGACGCGGCGAGCGTCGCGCAGCGACTGGGCCTCGGCGGCCAGCGGCAGGCGTGAGCGATCGACCAGTGGGGTGTCGATGACGGGTGCCTCGAGGCCGCGATCGGGCACCTCGGCGAAACGTTCGACCACCAGTGTCTGCAGTTGATCCAACGGCATCGGCGCCACCACCGCCAGATGCATGACGTTGGCGCCGTAGTGGTTCTCGTAGAAGTTCATGACCCGCTCGCGCAGGCTGGGCTCCCCTTCGGGCCGCTCGGCCAGGGTCTCCTTGCTGCCCACCGAGAAACCCACGGTGGGGTTGGCCGGATTGAGCAGGGCGTCGAGGACCTCGTTCTCGCGGCGTGCGTCATCGCGCAGGCGCGCCTGATATTCGGAGTGCACCACGTTGCGCTCGCTGCCCAGGCGGTCGGCGTTGAACAGCGGGTCGATGAAGAACCGACTGAAGCGATCCAGAGCGCCTTCGAAGGCCTCGGGTTCCACATCGAAGAAGTAGTTGGTGTCCAGCGAGGCGGTGAAGGCGTTGTGGCGCCCGCCGTGGCGGCTGATGTAGCCCTGGTAGGCGTCGGGCTCGGGGTAGGCCTCGGTGCCCAGAAACAGCATATGTTCGAGCAGGTGGGCGAGCCCCTGTAGGTCATCGGGATCCTGGGCGCTGCCCACCGACACATTGAGTGAAGCCGCCGCCTTGTCGGCCTCGGGATCGCTGACCAGCAGGACGTCGAGGCCGTTGTCCAGGGTCAGTACGCGATAGTCGCGATCATCGTGGGGGCTGACGATCGGCGTCGTGGCGGTGGCCACGTCGGCGTCGGCCTGAGCCGTGACCGGTTGCTCGCTGGTAGCGGCCGGGGCCGCGGAAGCCTGAGCCAGCGGTAGCCACAGGCCGATCAGGGTGGCGACGAGGGCGCTGGCGCCGCGTCGTGTGAGGGTCGAAGCCATCACGTCTCCTTGGAAGTCTGGCGCCACATCTTGCCGATGGGGTGGGCACAGGATGGGTCTTGCTCTTGAGGATTGTTCACTCGTCTTGATACCGGAAAAGCGCCCAACAGTTCCCCGGGAGGGGGGCTCAACAGTGGCTTGAGGTCCTCGGGATCACTCTGCGGGTCCAGCCAGGCCCTCGCTTGACCGGGGGCTATGACCGCCGGCAGACGGTCGGTCAGGGGGGCCAGAAAGCCAGGGCTAGGTACCGTGATCAAGGCGAAGGAGTCGTTATAGTCGGTAAGGGTGGTGTGAAACCTACACCATAGTCCGGCCAGCAGCATCGGCCCGCGGTCTGCCCTGGTGATCAAGAAGGGCTGCTTGTAGTTTGGACGCGGCTGCCAGGCGTAGGCGCCGGCTACCGGCACCAGGCAGCGCCGCGCGCGGAAGGCGTCACGGAACATCGGGCGCGAGTCGAGGCTTTCGGCGCGGGCGCAGTGGGGGGCGTGATCGAGCACCTGCAACCAGGGCGGTGTCAGGCCCCAGAAACCGATCCCCAGGGTAGGGCGTCCAGCTTCCAGGCGGATGATCGACAGTGGACGGCGCGGGGCCATGTTGACGCCGCTGATGGCCTGGGCCGGAGCATCGAGGTCGTCGAGGGCGGTCTCGATGGCGCGGGCGGGAATATAGAGACGGCCGGTCATGGGGGCTCCTGCGATCTGGAGGGCCAGCGTACCCAAGCTCCCGGTGTCAGGAAAGCCTTGAGCCCGTTGTTGCGGCGAAGGGGGCATAATGAGCGGTCGAAAACAGTGTTCGATTAATGTATGCTGAACGATACCGCTGAACCTGAAGCCGCCGATGTCCGGCCGCGAGAGAGAAGAGCGATGGCGCGTCCAAGACAGCATGCCCCCGAGGAGCTTCACGCCCAGGTGATGGCCGCCTGCGATGCCTGGCTGGCTGAGCAGCCGGTGCATGCCCTGTCGCTGCGCTCGTTGGCCCGGGAGGTGGGCTGTGCGCCGAGCACCCTGCTGAAACTCTACGGCAGCTTCAACAACCTGCTGCAGCACGTCAACCTGGAAAGCCTCGGTCGGCTGCGCACGGTGATGGAGCCCCTGCTGGTCGACACCACCGAGCCTGAGGCCCGGCTGCGTGCCCTGGCCCAGGGGTACTGGAAGTTCGCCCGCGAAGACGCCCATCGCTGGCAGCTGATGTTCGACTATCCGCTGGCCCAGGAAGGGGAACTCGATCAGCGCCAGACCGATATGATCGGCGCGCTGTTTGCCCGGGTCGAGGGGACCCTGACCGAGTATCAGCCGGATCTCGAATCGCTCAAGGCGCAGCGCCTGGCGCGAACCCTGTGGGGCAGCGTTCATGGCCTGGTGCAGCTGGGGCTCAATGATCGTCTTGGCTATTCCCAGGGTGGCGCCTTCGAGGTCGAGGAGCTGCTCGATCAACTGCTGTCGACCACCCTCGCCGGACTCAAGCAGATAGGCCGTGACCAGGGGGGGCGATAGACAGGTGAACGACACGCCGTGATCGACGTACTCGTCTGGGGCCTCGTCGGCCTGCTTGCCTGCATCGCTGCCTGGCGCTTCTATCGCGCCCCGGCGGTGTATATCCGACGTTTCGTGTTTGCCTTTATCCATGTGTTGTACCGACTTCGCTTCCAGGGGCGTCGCTTCGTGCCCCCGCGCGGGCCGGCGCTGGTGGTGTGCAATCATGTCAGCTTCATGGATGCGCTGGTGATGGGCGGCGGCAGCCCCAGGCCGCTGCGCTTCTTGATGGATCGTCCGATCTACGAGTCGAAACGCCTCAACTGGCTGTTTCGCATGGTCGGGGCGATACCCGTGGAATCGGATCGTCGTGACCCGGGCAATGTGCGTCGCGCCCTGGAAGAAGTCAGCCGCGCCTTGAGAAACGGCGACGTGGTGATGCTGTTCCCGGAAGGGCGGCTGACGTCGGATGGCGAGGTCAAGACCTTCCGCCGGGGCCTCGATCTGATCCTGTCGAGGGACCCGGTGCCGGTGATTCCCGCCGCGCTGTCGGGCCTGTGGGGCTCGTGGACGTCCAATCGTCACGGCAAGGCCCTGGCTCATTTCCCCAGGCGCTGCCGCGCCCGGGTGGCGCTCTACTTCGACGAGCCGGTGCCGCCGGGGCAAGCCACCCGTCAGTCGCTGGAGGCCCGGGTGCGCGAGCTCAAGGCTGAAGCCGATCGCTGGGTCGAGACCGGCCAGCCCTGAGGCAACCGCCGCCGGGGTACGCAGGCTCCGGCAGAGGGAAGGTCGGGTTAGGGAAGTGATAACGCAGAAAGGGACGGTCTCGGCCGTCCCTTTCTCGTAAATACCTTGCTTGTCAGTGCTTTGCTTGTCAGTACTTTGCTGGCAAGTACTCTGCCTGCTGGTGGCTTGCCCGCCGGTTCCTTCCCTGCATGTCGCGTCGCGACTGCCGTCCCTCTGGTCCTTGCGGTGGTCAGTCGCCCGCGTCGGATTCTGCCAGGACGCGGCGAGTGCCAGGCCAGCAGCTGACTGAGGTGATCAGGTTGTCGCGCATCTCGAGGATTTCCATGCGGATGTTGCCGATCTGCAGGCAGGCCGGGCCGTCGGGGAAGGACTCGAGGTGTTCCAGTATCACCCCGTTCAGCGTCTTGGGGCCGTCGGTGGGCAAGTGCCAGCCCAGCGACTTGTTGATATCACGGATATTGGCGGTGCCGTCGATCACGTGGCTGCCGTCGCTCTGGGGCAGCATGTCCTGTTCCTGGCCGGCCACGTCGGTGGTGAATTCACCGACGATCTCCTCGAGGATGTCCTCCAGGGTCACCAGACCCTCCACGTCGCCGTACTCGTCCACCACGATACCAATCCGGCGCTTCTGCTTCTGAAAGTTCAACAGCTGGGTGTGCAGCGGCGTCGATTCGGGAATGAAGTAGGGCTCCCGCGCTTCCTGCACGATGGCCGCCTTGGTCACCTCGCCTCTGGACAGGAAGCGGGCGGCATTGCGCAGGTGCAGCATGCCGATGATGCTGTTGATGTCGCCCTTGAATACCGGCAGCCGGGTGTGCTGGCTGGTGCGGATCTGGGTCAGGATATCCTCGAGACTGTCGTCGAGATCGATGCCGACCACCTCATGGCGCGGCACCATGATGTCGTTCACGGTGACATTCTCGAGATCCAGAATCGACAGCAGCATGGCCTGGTGGCGATGGGGAATCAGGGTGCCGGCCTCGTGGACCACGGTGCGCAACTCGTCGCGGGTGAGGTTGTCACCATTACCGTCGATATTCTTGACGCCAAGCAGCCTGAGCAGGCCGTTGGAGATCACGTTGACCACCCACACCAGCGGATACAGCAGCTTGAGCAGCGGCTCCAGGATCATCGAGGCGGGGTAGGCGATGCGCTCCGGCTTCACCGCAGCAAAGGTCTTGGGGGTGACCTCGGCAAAGATCAACACCACGATGGTCAGGATCGCCGTGGAGATGGCGGGTCCGCTGACATCGCCAAAGAAGTGGATGGCGATGATGGTGGCGATGGAGGCCGCCAGGTTGTTGACGAAGTTGTTGCCGATCAGGATGACGCCGATCAGCCGGTCGGGACGCGCGAGCAAGCGCATCACGCGCTTGGCGTTGCGCTGTCCGCTGTTGGCCTGGTGGCTCAACCGATAGCGGTTGATCGACATCATGCCGGTCTCGGAACTGGAGAAGAAGCCCGATAGGGCAATCAGCAGAAAGAGCAGGCCGAACAGCAGGCCCACCGGAAAGTCGTCGTTCAAGACGTGAAATCCTTGGTCGCGGGTAGGGGTCGAGTTGTAGGGGGTCGGGCCGGGAGTGTCAAGGAGACCTCCTGTCTAGCTGTGCGCTAACAGCACCTCAAGGACAAACTTGCTACCAAAGTAGGCCAAAAGCAGTGCGATATAGCCTCCCAGGGTCCAGCGCACCGCCCGCATGCCTCGCCACCCAAGGCGGTAGTGGCACAGCAGCAGTACCGCGAACACCAGCCAGGCGAGCAGCGACAGCACCGTCTTGTGGACCAGGTGCTGGGCGAACATGTTGTCGAGGAACACGAACCCGCTGGCGATGGCCAGCGTAAGCAGGGCCATGCCCACCCAGATCATCTCGAACAGTACCCGCTCCATGGTGGTCAGCGGCGGCAGTGCCTGTACCACGCCGCGTATCCGGTGATGCTTGAGGGCCTTGTTCTGGACACCTACCAGTATCGCCTGCAGCGAGGCGATGGCCAGCACCGCGAAGGCCAGGGCGGAGCTGACGGCGTGGAAGGCGATGCCGGGGGTCATGCCGTTTGCGCTGGTAGGGGTCGGTAGTTCGGTACCGAGCAGCAGCACCACGCCGGCAAAGGGGAACAGCACGGCGGCGATATTGAGCACCGGTTTGAACAGGCTGGCGCCCAGCAGCACCACCACCGCCAGGGCGGTGACCAGCACCGCGCTGGTGGACAGTCCTGGCAGCATCGAGCCCTCGAGGGCAAGCAGGCCGCCGGCGACGACCAGGTGGAGAGCCGCCGCCAGGGTGCCGAAGCCGCGCACCAGTAGATCGCGCGGAGGTACCCGGCGAATCAGGGTCAGCCCTTGCCAGGAGGCAGCCGCCAGATAGAAGACAAAGGCCAGTAGAGCCAGAGGTAACGCCTGCATGCTGTGCTGTCCGTGCGCCTTGCCGGCGCCTTTGAAGATAGGGATCCTGGGTCCGGGGAATGCCTTCCCCTCGACACCGACTATACCGGATAGCGCCTCGGCTGACAGCCAGCGGGCGGCCTTCTTCGGCTGTCTTGCCGGCAACTGCATGGAGAGTCCGCGCCACAAGGCGTATAATTTGCGCCATCGTCAAGGCCGCGCACCGGCGGCCGTCTCAAGGGGCGTCTCGACAAGGGCGCCTTGAGGCCATCGCATTTGGAGAGGCCCATGTTTCAGAACCTGAGCGAGCGTCTGTCCCAGACGCTGAAGTCGATCAAGGGTCAGGCACGCCTGACCGACGACAACATCAAGGACACCCTGCGCGAGGTGCGCAAGGCGCTGCTCGAGGCGGACGTTGCCCTGCCGGTGGTCAAGGCGTTCATCGAGCGAGTGCGCGAACGTGCCGTGGGCCAGGAGGTTTCCCGCAGCCTGTCGCCGGGCCAGCAGTTCATCAAGATTGTCCAGCAGGAGCTGGAAGTCACCATGGGCGAGGCCAACGAAGGGCTGTCGCTCAAGGGCACGCCCTCCGTGGTGCTGATGGCCGGCCTGCAGGGTGCGGGCAAGACCACCTCGGTGGCCAAGCTGGGCAAGTACCTGCGCGAGCGCGAAAAGAAGAAGGTGCTGGTGGTTTCCACCGACGTCTACCGCCCCGCCGCCATCGACCAGCTCGAGACCCTGGCCAAGGAGGTCGAGGTCGACTTCTTCCCGTCGCGCTCGGATCAGGCCCCGGTGGACATCGCCACGGCGGCGCTGAAACACGCCAAGATCCAGTTCCATGACGTGGTACTGGTCGATACCGCGGGTCGCCTGGCCATCGACGAAGCGATGATGCAGGAGATCCAGGGGCTGCATCAGGCCATCGAGCCCTCCGAAACGCTGTTTGTGGTCGACTCCATGACCGGCCAGGATGCGGCCAACACCGCCCGCGCCTTCGCCGATGCCCTGCCGCTGACCGGGGTAGTGCTGACCAAGGCCGACGGTGATGCCCGTGGCGGTGCCGCCCTGTCGGTGCGTCACGTCACCGGTCGTCCGATCAAGTTCATGGGTGTCGGCGAGAAGGTCGATGCCCTCGAGCCCTTCCATCCGGATCGTGTGGCCTCGCGCATCCTCGGCATGGGCGACGTGCTGTCGCTGATCGAGGAAGCCGAGCGTACCGTCGACAAGGGCAAGGCCGAACAGCTCGCCAAGAAGGTCAAGAAAGGCCAGGGCTTCGATCTCGAGGACTTCCGCGAACAGCTCCAGCAGCTCAAGAAGATGGGCGGCATGAGCGGCCTGATGGGCAAGCTGCCGGGCATGGGGCAGATGGCCGAGATGGCCCAGGGACCTGGGCCCGAAAAGGAGCTTGGCAAGCTCGAGGCGCTGATCAACTCGATGACGCCGAAGGAGCGCCGTAATCCGGACATCATCAACGGCTCGCGCAAGCGCCGTATTGCCGCCGGTGCCGGCCTGCAGGTGCCGGACCTCAATCGTCTGCTCAAGCAGCACAAGCAGATGCAGAAGATGATGAAGAAGGCCGGCAAGAAAGGCGGCATGCAGAAGATGATGAGGGGCATGTCCGGCATGATGGGCGGAGGTGGTCCTGGCGGTCCCGGTGGAATGGGCGGCATGGGTGGCCCCGGCGGCATGCCCTGGCGCTGAGTCAGTTTTCTTGCGCTGGTGCTGTTTTTCATGCCAAGCGCCCAAGCGTGTTGAAGACGCAATGCGCTGGGCCCGCCACTCCCGGCCCTGGCACCGCTGGTGCGCCGCTCGTCAAGGGATGAGCGGCAAAAAAGGTTCCCTTGGGGGGTGGTTTTCCGTAGAATACTGCCTCTTCACTCGAGGACCGCGCCTGGCGCGGCCCTCGTCGTGAGCGAAACACCGGTGGCTGGCCTGGCCGTCGCCGTTATCTGAAATCCCAACCGAAGGACAGTCAACGTATGGTTACCATTCGTCTGGCACGTGGTGGCGCCAAGAAGCGTCCCTTCTACCACCTCGCCGTGACCGATTCCCGCAACGCCCGCGACGGCCGCTTCATCGAGCGTCTGGGCTTCTTCAACCCGGTGGCCCGTGGCCAGGAAGAGCGTCTGCGCATCGACCTCGACCGCATCGCCCACTGGCAGTCCCACGGCGCGCAGCTGTCTGACCGCGTCGCCGAGCTGGTCAAGGAAGCTCGCAAGCAGGCCTGAGGCGCAAGCCTTGCCTGTGAATGTCCCGGTGTGAAAGAGGTTTGACCCAGATGGCATCGCCACAACGCCCTAGCGCGCAGCGCCAAGCGCAAGACGATCGCCACAGCGACGATTACGTCGTGCTGGGCAAGCTGACCAGTCCTTACGGCATCAAGGGCTGGCTGAAGGTGTATTCCTACACCTCACCCATGGAAGGCATTCTCGACTATGCCGAATGGGTGGTCCGTCACGACGGACAGATTTCGCGCCACCGCCTCAAGCAGGGGCGCAAGCAGGGACAGGGCCTGGTCGCCCAACTGGACGGTGTCGATGACCGTGACCGCGCCGAGAGTCTGGCCGGAGCGGACATCCTGCTGGCCAAGCAAGACCTGCCCGAACTCGACAGTGAAGAGTACTACTGGCACCAGCTGGAAGGCCTCAGGGTCGTCACGCTGGAAGGGGTGTCTCTGGGACGCCTGGCCTACCTGTTCGAGACCGGTGCCAACGACGTCATGGTCGTGAAGGGCGGCGACGCCCCGGACGATCGCGAACGTCTGCTTCCCTACCTGCCCGATGACGTGGTCAAGCGCGTCGATCTCGAGGCAGGAGAGATGCTGGTCGACTGGGACCCGGAGTTTTGAGCGCAGTGCGTTCGAAAACCGCGTCGACAGGAGATCGATAACGTGTGGATAGGGGTGGTGTCACTGTTTCCGGAAATGTTCGAGGCGATTACTCGCCACGGCGTGACCGGCAGGGCCGTCGACAAGGGCCAGGTGACGCTGGAGTTCTGGAACCCCCGGGACTACGCCACCGACCGCCATCGCACCGTGGATGATCGCCCCTATGGCGGTGGTCCCGGCATGCTGATGAAGGTCGACACCCTGAGAAGTGCCATCCACGACGCCCGCAGCCGAGCCCTGGCGGCCACCGGCGAGCGTCCCAAGGTGATCTACCTGTCGCCCCAGGGGCGCAGGCTGGATCAGCAGGGCGCGCGGGAACTGGCGTCCGGACCGCCCCTGGTGGTGGTGGCGGGGCGTTACGAAGGCATCGATGAACGCGTGGTCGAAGCGGATATCGATGAGGAGTGGTCGATCGGCGACTATGTCCTGAGCGGGGGAGAGCTGCCCGCCATGGTGCTGATCGATACGGCGGCAAGGCTGGTGCCCGGTGTACTGGGGCATCAGGATTCCGCGGTCGAGGACTCCTTCAACGACGGTCTGCTGGACTGTCCGCACTATACGCGCCCGGAGGAAATCGACGGTCGCAAGGTGCCGGACGTACTGCTCAGCGGTCACCACGGACAGATCCGTCAGTGGCGGATGAAACAGTCCCTGGGGCGTACCTGGCAGCGGCGGCCCGACCTGCTCGAGGGCAGGCAGCTGTCGAAGGAGCAGAAGCGGCTGTTGAACGAGTTCATCGACGAACACGCCGACAAGGCGGAGGTGCAGGACGATCGTCGGGATTCCGACGAGGCGGCCAGTCGCCGCTGACGGACCTGCGTCATCAACGACCCGCGCGCTCGAGCTTCGAGGGCCGGGATCACGATCCATCGGCACCCACGACCGATCGATGGATCACAACGATTTCAGGAGTGAGTCAAATGAGCAGCAAGAACAAGGTGATCCAGGCGCTCGAAGCCGAGCAGATGAGCAAGCAGGTGCCGGACTTTGCACCGGGCGACACCATCGTCGTTCAGGTCAAGGTCAAGGAAGGCAACCGCGAGCGTCTCCAGGCCTTCGAAGGCGTGGTCATCGGCAAGCGTAACCGCGGTCTGAACTCCGCTTTCACCGTGCGCAAGATCTCCCACGGCGTCGGCGTCGAGCGTACCTTCCAGACCTACAGCCCGCTGGTCGACTCCATCAGCGTCAAGCGTCGCGGTGACGTGCGCCAGGCCAAGCTGTACTACCTCCGTGAGCGTAGCGGCAAGTCTGCACGCATCAAGGAAAAGCTGGCCTAAGACGCGTAAGCGTCTGCCAGTCCGAGGGAGGCCCTGCCTCCCTCGCCCGACACCCCGTCACCACCTTCGTGGGGCGGGGTGTCGGTGCATTGGGGGCCTTCTCGTGCTTCACCAGTGCCCTCGATGGCCAGCCCCACAGCCCAGGAGGTGTTGCTTGAGCGCCGGCGATCGTCAGACAATCGACCGCTTCCTCGACCAGCTATGGCTCGAGCAGGGCGTCAGCGACCATACCCTGAGCGCCTATCGCCACGATCTGGAGGCCTGGGCCAACTGGCTTGCTGGTCAGTCGTGTGCGTTGCTCACGCCGGGTGAGCGGACCTTGCCGGACTGGCTGGACTCGCGTCGCGAGCAGGGCTACAAGCTCACCAGCAACGCCCGGCTGCTGTCGAGCCTCAGGCGCTTCTACCGCTGGGCCCTGGCCGAAGGGATGATCGAAGCGGATCCGCTGGCCCGGGTGCGCCTGCCGCGGGTGCGGCCATCGTTGCCGGACACCCTGGACGAGGACGAGGTCGAGCGCCTGCTGAATGCGCCGGACCTGTCCACCGCCCTGGGACTGCGCGATCGCGCCATGCTCGAGGTGCTCTATGGCGCAGGGCTTCGCGTCAGCGAACTGGTCGGTCTGACCACCGATGCGGTCAATCTGCGTCAGGGCGTGGTGCGGGTGCGCGGCAAGGGGCAGAAGGACCGCCTGGTGCCGCTGGGCGAGGAAGCCGGCCACTGGCTCGAGCGCTACCTGCGCCAGGGGCGTAGCGAGCTGATGAGCGATATCCAGCGTCCGGCGCTGTTCCCCGGACGGGGCGACGGCGCCATGACCCGCCAGACCTTCTGGCACCGAATCAAGCACTACGCCAGTGTGGCAGGCATCGATCGTCCGCTGTCGCCACACACCCTGAGGCACGCCTTTGCCACCCATCTGTTGAATCATGGGGCCAATCTGCGTGTCGTACAGATGCTGCTGGGGCACTCGGACCTGTCGACGACCCAGATCTACACCCATGTGGCGCAGGCGCGACTCGAAGCCCTGCACGCCGACCATCATCCTCGAGGCTGACCCATGAAACGCCCTCTGTTCGTGCTTTCCCTGCCCGCTCTGCTCACCGCTGCCCTGTGGACCAGCGGTGCGCTGGCGGCCCCTCCCGCCGCGCTCAACGAGCTTGAGGTGAACGGCCAGAAGATGCCGGTGAGTCAGGTGCTGGATACCCCCATGGACGGCATCTACGAGGTGCGTCTGGAGACCGGGGAGTCCTTTTACACCAACGAGAGCGGCAGCCACTTCCTGGTGGGGGATCTGTACCAGAACGCCGAGGACGGCCTGGTCAACCTGTCCGAGCAGAGCCGCAACGCCAGCCGCGCCAGCCGCGTGGCGGCCATCGACGAGTCCGAGCAGATCGTCTATCGCGGGGTCGATGAGCCCAAGGCCACCATCCACGTCTTCACCGATACCACCTGTCCTTACTGCCGCAAGCTGCACGAGGAAGTGCCGCGCCTCAACGAGCTGGGCATCCAGGTCAACTACCTGGCCTTCCCGCGTGGCGGCATGCAGAGCGAAGGCGCCCGCCAGCTCGAACAGGTGTGGTGCGCCGACAATACCAGCGAGGCGATGACCGCCGCCAAGAGTGGAGAGGTTCCGAGCGGCGCCACAAGCTGCGACAATCCGGTGGAGCGGCAGTATCATCTGGGGCTGGAGCTGGGCGTGCAGGGCACGCCGGCGATCATCCTGCCCGACGGCACCATGGTCCCGGGCTATGTGCCCGCCGAACGGCTGGCCGAACGCCTCGGCATCGACGGCTGAGCCCGTCTGACAACACAATCGAGAAGGCTCGAGCCAGACTCGGGCCTCGCCAAATCGCTGACACAGCCGTCGCTTGCGGCGACGGTCGAGAAGGGAGAATGACATTGAAACCGGTGAGAGTGGGAATCTGTGGGCTGGGTACCGTCGGTGGCGGCACCTTCAATGTACTGACGCGCAACGCCGACGAGATCGCTCGGCGTGCCGGTCGCCCGCTGGTGATCGAGCAGGTCGCCCATCGCAGCATCAATCCCGCCTGTGACCTTACCGGTATTCGTACCACCAAGGACGTCTTCGAGGTGGCGACCAACCCCGATATCGACGTGGTGGTGGAGCTGATCGGCGGCTACGACGTGGCCCGCGAGCTGGTGATGATGGCCATCGAGAATGGCAAGCACGTGGTCACCGCCAACAAGGCGCTGATCGCGGTGCACGGCAACGAGATCTTCAAGGCGGCCCATGAAAAGGGCGTGATCGTGGCCTTCGAGGCCGCCGTGGCCGGCGGTATCCCGGTAATCAAGTCGCTGCGCGAGGGCCTGGGTGCCAACCGCATCAGCTGGGTGGCGGGTATCATCAACGGTACCGGCAACTACATCCTGACCCATATGCGCGACGAGGGCCGGGCGTTCGAGGACGTGCTCGCCGAGGCCCAGGCGCTGGGCTACGCCGAGGCCGATCCGACCTTCGACGTGGAAGGCATCGACGCCGCCCACAAGCTGACCATCCTGGCGTCCATCGCCTACGGTGTGCCGCTGCAGTTCGAGAAGGCCTACACCGAGGGTATCTCACGGGTCACCGCCGAGGACGTCGAGCAGGCGGATAACCTGGGCTACATCATCAAGCACCTGGGCATCTCCAAGCGCACCGGTGACGGCCTCGAACTGCGCGTCCATCCGACGCTGATTCCCAAGGAGCGGCTCCTGGCCAGCGTCCACGGGGTCAAGAACGCCATCGCGGTGATGGGTGACGCCGTCGGTCCGACCCTCTACTACGGTGCCGGCGCCGGCGACGAGCCCACCGCCTCGGCGGTGGTCGCCGACCTGCTCGACGTGGCCCGCGACATCTCCACCGAGCATCGCTATCGCACGCCTTATCTGGCCTTCTGCGGCGTCACCGATGACTGTGACGAGCTGCCGATCATGCCCATGGAAGATATCACCACGGCCTACTACCTGCGCCTGCTGGCGGTGGACCGCCCCGGCGTGCTGGCGCGGGTGGCGACCATCCTCTCCGAGGAGGGTATCTCCATCGAGGCGCTGATCCAGAAGGAGGCCACCGAGGGCGAACTGGTGCCGATCATCCTGCTGACCCACCGTACCCTCGAGAAGCACATGAACGAGGCCATTCGCCGCATCGAGTCCCTGGCCGACATCGCCGGCTCGGTGACCCGCATTCGCGTCGAGAGCCTCGACGAGCAGGACTGATGATGCCTGCGGGAGCGGGCCCAGGCTCGCTTTCGCGGGCGCTTCGCTGGAATCTCAGGCCGCGCCCCGGGCGGCGGCAAGGAATCACAAGATGCGCTATATCAGCACCCGCGGGCAGGCGCCCGCGCTGTCCTTCGAAGAAGTCGTCCTTACCGGCATGGCCGCCGACGGTGGCCTCTACGTTCCCGAGGACTTCCCTCACCTGAGCGCCGACGACCTGGCCGACATGGCCGGACTGTCCTACGCCGAGATCGCCTTTCGGGTGATGAAGCCCTTCGTCGGTGGCGAGATCGACGACGACACCTTCCGTGGCCTGGTCAAGGACGCCTACGCGACCTTCAGCCACGACGCCGTGGTGCCGCTCAATCAGCTCGACGCCAACCACTTCCTGCTCGAGCTGTTCCACGGTCCGACCCTGGCGTTCAAGGACGTGGCCCTGCAGCTGCTCGGACGTATCCTCGATCACTTCCTCAAGAAGCGTGGCGAGCGCGCGGTGATCATGGGCGCCACCTCCGGCGACACCGGCTCGGCGGCGATCGAGGGCTGTCGTCACTGTGACAACCTCGACATCTTTATCCTGCACCCCCACAACCGGGTGTCCGAGGTGCAGCGCCGGCAGATGACCACGGTGCTGGCCGACAACGTCTTCAACGTCGCCATCGAAGGCAACTTCGACGACGCCCAGGCCATGGTCAAGGCCAGCTTCGCCGACCAGAGCTTCCTTGACGGGGCTCGGCTGGTGGCGGTGAATTCGATCAACTGGGCGCGGATCATGGCCCAGGTGGTCTACTACGTAGCCTCCGCCGTGGCGGTGGGCGCGCCCCAGCGTCAGGTCAGCTTCTGCGTGCCCTCGGCCAACTTCGGCAACGTCTTCGCCGGCTACGTGGCCTACCGCATGGGGCTGCCGGTGAAGCAGTTCATCGTCGCCACCAACGCCAACGACATCCTTCACCGTACCCTGGCCGACAACGACTTCTCCAAGCAGGAGCTGCTGGCCACCCTGGCGCCGTCCATGGACATCGTGGTGTCGTCCAACTTCGAACGTCTGCTGTTCGAAGCCTACGACCGCGACGGCGGCGCCGTGGACGAGCTGCTCGGGCGCTTCCAGAACGAGCCGACGGTGCTGGCCGAAGCCCCGCTGGGCCGGCTGCGCGAGGTGTTCTCGAGCCACAGCGTGGATGACGACACCATCCTCGAGGTGATCCGCGAGGCCCACCACCGCACCCAGGAGATCCTCGATCCCCACACCGCTACCGGCTATCGTGCCGCCGAGCGCGAGCGCAGGGACGCCAGCACGCCGATGATCACCCTGGCCACCGCCCACCCGGCCAAGTTTGCCGAGGCGGTGGTCAAGGCCGGCTTCCCGGGTGTGCCGCTACCGCCACATATGGACGATCTGCTCGAGCGCGAGGAACGCTACGAGGTGCTGCCGGCTAGACTCGAAGCGGTACAGGCCTTCGTCGCCGAACATCGTCGTCGCTGAAGCCTTCGGGATGGGGCCGAGCGCCTTGCGGCGTTCGGCTCGGTTCTGTGCCAATCGGTTCTTATCCATCGGTTTTTGCCAAGGGTGCCCGCTGCCGGGCATCCCGACAGGGAGACTTCCATGAAGCTGTGGGGACGCAACAACTCGGTCAACGTCAAGAAGCCCGTCTGGTGTGCCATCGAGCTGGGGATCGACCTCGAACGGGTCGATCTGGGAGGGCCCTTCGGTGGGCTCGATACGCCGGAATTCCTGGCCAAGAATCCCAACGGCCTGATTCCCTGTCTCGAGGACGGCGACCTGGTGCTGTGGGAATCCCACACCATCGTCCGCTATCTGGCCGATGTGCACGGAGACGGTCGGCTCGCGACCGACTCTGCCGGCGCCAGGGCGCGCTGCAGCATGTGGATGGACTGGGCGCTTGGCAGTCTGGCGGGCCCCTATCGGGACCTGATCATGAACCTGGTGCGCGGCACCCCCGAGACCCGCGACGATGCGGCCATCGAGCGTGGCCTGGCTGGGTTCGAGAAGAGCCTGCGTATCGCCGACGGTGCGCTGGCTCGCCAGCCCTGGCTGTCCGGCGAGGAATTCGGCATCGGTGATATTCCGCTGGGGGCCTACGTCTACCTGTGGTTCGCCCTGGATATCGAGCGCCCGAGCCTGCCGAACCTCGAGGCCTGGTACGAGAAGCTGACCCAGCGCAGCGCCTATCGCGAACACGTGATGCTGCCGATCAGTTAAGTCGATCCAGCCGCGTTGGACGCGCCGGTATCGCGTCGGCACAGGTGGCGGTCAGCACGCCATCTGCGCCGACCTTCTCGGTTCGCGACACCCTCCTGTGCCACCCTCGCTTCAACCTTCCAGAGAATCCGATGTCCCACTCTTCTCCGGCAAATGCCGGCTCGAGCGAGCATGCCGAGCCGCGTCCGCGTATCGAACCGCGTCCTCGCAACGAAAGGCTGTATCGGCAGGGACTCGAGGCCGGGCTGTCGGAGCTTCAGGCCCGGCTGCTGGCCGGACGCCTGCCCGACTACCAGGGCGAACTCGGCCCGCTGGTCGATCCGAGTCTGCGTCATCTGGTCCATCCCGAGCGTCTGGCCGATGCGCCGAGAGCGGCCGAGCGCATCGCCCAGGCGGTGGCCGAGGGCGAGCACATCGGCATCCTCACCGATTACGACGTGGACGGCATCACCTCCCACGTGGTGATCCGGCGCACCCTGAACGAACTGTTCGGGGTGCCGGAGTCACGTCTGCACAGTCTGATCGGTCACCGTATTCATGACGGCTATGGCATCAGTCTGCCGTTGGTGGAGCGCACCCTGAAGCTGACGCCGCGGCCCAGCCTGGTGATTACCGCCGACTGCGGCAGCAGCGACGAGGCGCGTATCGCCAGGCTCAAGGCGGCGGGAATCGACGTGGTGGTCAGCGATCACCACGCTCTGCCCCAGGAAGGGCCGCCGCCCTCGGCCTATGCCACGGTCAACCCGACCCGAGCCGACTGCGACTACCCGGACGCCACCATCGCCGGCTGCATGGTGGCCTGGCTGTTGATGTCGCTGACCCGCCAGGTACTGATCGAACAGGCGGTACTGTCGCCGTCCACGCCCAAGCTCTCGCCCTGGCTGTCCTACGTGGCGCTGGGCACCGTGGCCGACTGTGTGTCACTGGGTGGCAGCGCCATCAACCGGGCGGTGGTGCGCCACGGTCTGGCGCTGATCAATCGCATGGGCGAGCCCTGCTGGCGGGTAATGGCGGAGCGCCTGGGCGCCGACAGCGTGCCCTTCGACGCCGAGACCCTGGGCTTCCAGATGGGGCCGAGAATCAACGCCCGTTCGCGCCTCGACGATCCCTACGCGGCGCTTCACTTCATGCTCGCCGGGGATGACGGGGTGGCGCGGCGTCACCTGGAGACCCTGGACGCCGACAACCAGTCGCGCAAGGCCATCGAAGCCGACATGGTCGCCGAGGCCAGGCTGCTGGCCCGCCGGGCGCTGGACGCCGACGAGCCGGTGGTCATCGTCTATCTGGAGAACGGCCATCCGGGGGTTCAGGGCATCGTCGCCTCGCGCCTGGTGCAGGCCTACGGACGGCCGACCCTGGTGCTGACCCCCGCCGCCGAGGCCGGCATGCTGACCGGCTCCGGACGCTCGGTGGAGGCGCTGCACCTGCGCGATGCTCTGCAGCGCGCCCACGACCTGGCCCCCGAGGCGCTTACGCGTTTCGGCGGCCACCGGGGCGCCGCCGGCGTCGGCGTGGTACAGGAACGTCTCGACGACTTCCGCCAGGCGCTGATCACCGCGGTCAGCGAACAGCTCGGCGATCTGGAACTGGTGCCCAGGCTCTACACCGACGGTGAACTCGGCGAGCATCAGCTAAGCCTCGAGACCCTGGCCGAGATCGAGGGCCTTGGCCCCTTCGGCCGCGAGTTCGAGGCGCCGCTGTTCGAGGGGCGCTTTCTGGTGGAGCGGCTCAAGCCGGTGGGTGACGGCAGTCACCTGACCCTGGAGCTGTCCTGTCGCGGACTGACCCTGAAGGCCATCTGGTTTCGCTGCCTGACCCCGGGCCAGTTGCCGGACTTCGACGTGGGCGCCACCCTCCACTGCGCCTACAAGCTCAATCGCAACCGCTTCCGCGGACGCGAGTCACTGCAGCTGATGGTGGAGCACGCAGAGCCCGTTGAATAAGCCGGGCGACTGAAGCGGTCGAACGAGGGTCCGTGATCCCGGCAAGCCTCGGTCTTCGTTGCCCGGAGGTCCCGGCGCTGCTGGCTTCAGGTTACCGTGAATTGTCCCATCATGCCGTTATCTTCGTGTTCGAGGATATGGCAGTGATACATGAAGGGCGCACCCAGCGAAGGCTGGTTGAAATGGACCAGCAGTTCGACGGGCTCGTGCACCAGCACAGTGTCTTTCATGCCCTTGTCACGGGTCTGCGGCGCAGAACCGTTGCGGCTGATGACCTGGAAATGCACGCCGTGTACATGGAAGGGGTGGGCCATCATTGCGCCGGTCACCTCCCATATTTCGCTATCACCCAGGTTGACCCGCTCATCGACTCTGTCCATGGAGAAGGCACGGTCATTGATGCCGAAGCTGGCCCTGCTCATCCGTGTTTCGTCCCTCCTCATGTTTCCCATGCCCATGCCCATCTCCATGCCCATGGTCAACTCGAAGCGACGTCTGCGCAGTGCCGTTGAGGGAATCCGGGGTTCAGGGGCGTGAAGCCGCTGTGGTACCTGAAGGGAACTGCTGCCGGAGCCTTGGGGAATGAACTCGATGACGGTCGTTTCGCTAGCCCCTGACATGGGCGTCATCATGCGCATCATCGACAGACTACTGTCTGGTCCGGTAGTCAGGGTCGCAGGGCGACCATTGGAGAAATCGACGAGAATTTCGGCTCGCTCTCCTGGAACGAGGCGTAGCGAGCGCAGCGCAACAGGCTTCTCGAGCAGACCTCCCTCCGAGGCAATCCAGTGAAAGATTCTGGCGTCGGAGAACGCCAGATCGAAAAACCTGGCGTTGGCACCATTGACCATCCTCAGACGCACCAGCCGGGGAGGAACCTTTGCTACTGGGTTGACAGTGCCGTTGACCAAGAGAGTGTCGCCACGTCGTCCATGCATCGTCGTCATCATGCCCTGTGGTAATACCAGGGTTCCCTGCTCGAACTGCTTATCCTGAAGTATCAGGGGAATGTCATCGACACCGTAATCCGAGGGCAGGCCCAGCGATTTTTCATGGTCGTCACTGACGATCAACATTCCTGCCAGGCCTGCGTAGACCTGTCTGGCGGTGCGCCCATGAGCGTGTGAGTGGTACCAGAGAGTGCATGCCCGCTGACGTATCGGTAGTACCGGTCGCCAGGTGGCTCCGGCGGGAATCGTCTGGTGAGGGCCGCCGTCCAGGTTGCCGGAGACCAGCAGCCCATGCCAGTGCACGGTGGTGTCTTCACCCAGGGTGTTGGTGATGGTGACCTCGGAATCGTCGCCCTGGTGGACCCGAAGCGTGGGACCTAGGTAGCTCCCGTTGTAGCCCAAGGTGATGCTTTCTCGGCCAGGGAAGAAATGGCGCGAGCCCTCCTGAACTTCCAGCGCAATCGACTGGTGACGGCTGCGGGCATCGATCAGTTCCGGGATGTAAAGCTCGTTGAGTTGCGGCAGTGAGTACAAGCGACCTGTGGCGTTGGCTGCCAGCACGGCACCACCCGATAGCAAGGAGCCCATCAGGAACGAGCGGCGTGTCATGAGCATGCTTTTCTCCTTCACGGTAACCATCTTGTTGCGCTCACATCGACAGACTGTGGCCGAACAAGCGAGTCTTTTGACTCGTCAGGTGAGAGCAGATAGGTCAAGGCGACAAGACCGGGTTGCCTGGCCCTGAATCGCTGTGGCATTGGTGGTGATGCCCCGGCAGCTGCCGGGGCCTTGCCCGTGAGGGCGTTCAGAGCGTCATGAATGGCCTGGCCTCACCATCGCGGAACTCGTAGACGTTCCACTCCTGCTGGCGAGGGCCTGGCATGCCTGGGGTGCCGGCAGGCATGCCGGCCAGACCGATGCCGGCTGTATCGGGGTGCTGTTCGAAGAGTCGATCCAGCGCCGCGAAGGGCACGTGCCCCTCGACCGCGTAGCCCCCCATTTCGATGGTATGACAGGCGCCGAGGCCAAACGGAATGCCGAGGCGTTGCTTGATGCTACCGATGTCTCGAGTCTCGACGATGGTCACGTCGACACCACGTTGTTCCAGCAGGCGCGCGTACTCGTCACAGCAGCCGCACTGTGGATTCTTGTACAAGGTGGCAGTGTCGGGCAGATCCGCCATCGCGGGCGCCGCAGCCAGCAGGCTGGTGGCGAGGAAAAGCAGGGAGGCGTGACGGTGGCTCATGACTGTTTCTCCCGAGAGCGGTGAGTGGTGAGAAGGTACTTGCCGAGGGCGGAGATGCCGAGACCCAGCAGGATCAGCCAGGCGATCGGCATTAGCCAACCGATCCAGCCCATCGAACCCATAAAGGCGAAACATGTCGTGCTCATTGGTGTAACTCCTGACAGAAGAAGCGTGGCACCGGGGTAGGTGCCTTGTGATGTGCGGTGGTGACATGACGCTTTTTGCTGTCAGGAACGAGGAGGGCGCCTCGGCGGCGCAATGATGTGACTGGTGCCAGCCGGGACGACGATGTCGATCAAGCCGGCTGGCGGTGTGTCGTGGATGGTCGGCAACGGCGAGACGGCGGCACAGACGCTGCACTCCGGGTGTGTGTGGTCTGGTGTGTCGCTGTGGAGTGCGATACAGGGGCCTGCGCAGTCCTCCATGGCCACGGCAGTCGGTCCAGCAAGGATCGTCAGCACTACCAGCATGACCATGAGCACCATCGGTGCCATGGCCAGGCGTTTGATGCAGTTGCAAAGCAGTGTTCGAGCCGTGGGGTTCATCAACTTGCCCTTGTGGAGTTGATTGACCTCGCAAGCAGGCTTCCTATGGTCAGCCGCCGCGTATTTTCCACCGGAGTGGTTCCGGGTACGTCAATAATTTGGCCAGATGCCCGGGGTGGCGAGTTCCAGCAGATGCCCGTCGGGGTCGCGGAAGTACAGGCTCTCGCCGCCCTTGGGCCAGTGGGTACGACCCTCGATCTCGACCCCGTGGGCGTCGAGGCGCGTCTCCCAGGCACCAAGCTCCTCGCGGTCGATGGCCAGAGCCATATGCACCCAGCCGCGGCCGTCGTGGGGCGGGATGGTGCCCATGTCATCCGGCAGCACCACCGTCTCCAGGGTCTCGCCCTCGAGAAACAGCAGCAGCACCGAAGGGCCGACCTGGTAGGCGGTGAAGCGATGGTCGGCGTTGAAGGGGGCAAGCCCCAACACCTCCTCGAAGAAGGCTCGTGCCCGCGCCATGTCGGCCACGTACAGGGCGGTTTCCAGCACCGACCTGAGGCGGGGGCTGGGGCTCGAATCCAGGTCACTCACGGAAGGCTTGCTCATGGGGCGCTCCTTGGCGTGGCGGTCTCTTCAGGATAGCCAGAACCACCACACAATCAGGCCGATCAATCCCAGTCCCGTCAGGGTCACCACGATGCTCATGACAGCACCTCCTGCGATGGCGAGGTGGCGGGGCGTGACGCTCGTGCGTTCTGGGGGCGCAGGCGCTTGAGTCGCAGCCGGTTGGCGTTGGCCACCACGGTGATCGACGAGGCCGACATGGCGGCACCAGCGATCATCGGTGACAGCAGGGTGCCGGTGAGCGGGTAGAAAAGGCCGGCCGCGATGGGGATGCACAGGGCGTTGTAGCCCAGTGCGCCCCACAGGTTCTGGCGGATATTGGCCAGGGTCGCCTGGCTGATCTCGATGGCGGCGGCGACGCCGTGAAGCGATGAGCGCATCAGCGTCACCCCGGCGCTTTCGATGGCCACGTCGGTGCCCTGGCCGATGGCGAAGCCGACGTCGGCCCGGGCCAGGGCGGGGGCGTCGTTGATGCCGTCGCCAACCATGCCGACGACTTCGCCCTCGGCCTGAAGGCGCTCGATCTCGGCGTGCTTGTCCTCCGGCGACAGTTCGGCGTGGACCTCATCGATGCCGACCTCTTCCCCAATCGCGCGGGCGGTGGCGCTATTGTCACCTGTCAGCATTACCACCTTGAGGCCATCGGCCCGCAGTCGCGCTACCGCGTCGAGGCTGTCCTCGCGCAACGGATCCTCGATGGCGAAGCCCGCCGTCAGGACGCCGTCCAGCGACAGATAGACCAGGGTGCGGGCCTGGGCCTGCCAGTCGTCGAGCTCATGGTCAGCGAGTGTGACGCCTTCCTCCTGCATCATCGCCGCATTGCCGATGGCCAGGCGTCGTCCCTCAGCGTCCCGGGCACGCACGCCGCGTCCGGTCAGGCTTTCGAAGGCCTCGATGGTGCTGTTGGCGAAAGAAGAGGCACTAGCGGTGCTGCCGCCAGATTCGTCGCTGGGGTTGGTGTCGGCGTCGGCATGGTCAGGGGCATGAGCATGGCCATGGTCGTGTGCATAGCGGCCCAGGGCCTCGGCCAGGGGGTGTTCGGAACGGGCCTCGATGGCCGCGACCAGACCCAGCAGCCGGGTGCGGTCGTCGCTGGCTTCGCCAGCGAACCAGCGGCAGTCGGTGACCCTGGGGCGACCTTCGGTCAGGGTGCCGGTCTTGTCCACCACCAGGGTGGTCAGTCGACTGGCGGTCTGCAGCGCTTCGCCGGAGCGTATCAGCACGCCGTGCTCGGCGGCCTTGCCCACCCCGATCATGGTCGACAACGGGGTGGCCAGGCCCAGTGCGCAGGGGCAGGCGATGATCAGTACCGTGGTGGCGGTGACCAGCATATGGATGACCCGCGGCTCGGGGCCGAAGTGGTACCAGGCCAGGGCGGTGAGCACGGCGATGATCATCACGCTGGGCACGAACACCGCCGAGACGCGATCGGCCAGGTTGCCGATGGGTGGCTTGGAGCCCTGGGCGTTGGCCACCTGTTCGGTGATGCGCCCTAGTCGGGTATCGGCACCGACGCGGGTCGCGCGGAACACCAACGACCCCCGGCCGTTGACCGTGCCTGCGCTGACCTCGTCGCCCGGGCCTCGGGCCACCGGCGCGGGCTCACCCGAGAGCATCGATTCGTCGATATGGCTGTCGCCTTCGACCACTTCACCGTCCACGGGCAGGCGCTCGCCGGGCCGCACCCGGATCAGATCGCCCTGGCGAACCTCGTCGATGGGCAGGTCCAGCTCGCCCTCTTCACGTACCACTCGGGCGCTCTGGCTCTGCAGGTCGAGCAGGCGATGCAGGGCGTCCGAGGTCCTGCCCTGGGCCCGCAGTTCCAGCGCCTTGCCCAGCAGCACCAGGCCGATGATCATGCTCGAGGCCTCGAAGTAGAGCCCACGGGCGGCCTGTGGCAGCCAAGGGGCAGCCACCACCACCGCCATGGAGTAGAGCCAGGCGGTGCCGGTGCCCAGTGCGATCAGGGTATCCATGTTGGCCTGGTGGTGACGCAGCGCCTTCCAGGCGCCGACGAAGAAGGCGCGTCCCGGGAACGCCAGCACGGCCAGCGTCGCCAGGCCCACCAGTCCCCAGCCGAGGCGGGCAAGACCAGTCGGCTCAGGGTGGTGGATCAGCATCATCACCATCAGCGGAACCGCCAGCGCCAGCGAGGCCAGGCTGCCCTTGAGCTTGCGTCGGTATTCGCGCTGGTTGCGTTCGGCACGCTGGCGTTCGGCCTGGCGCAGGTCGACGATGGGTTCGGCGCCGTAGCCCACGGATTCCACCGCTTGAACCAGCGCCTCGGCGTCGACGTCGCCGTGGATCCGCGCGGTATGGGAGGCGAAGTTGACCTCGGCGCGCTCGACCCCTGGGGTGGCGGCCAGCGCCTTCTGCACACTGGCCACGCAGCCGGCGCAGGTCATGCCCTGGATCGCCAGACGCTGCGAAGGCGCTGAGGGCTCTTCTTGCAGTGACGCTGAGGGCTCTTCCTGAAACGACGGCGCCTCGGCGGGCGCTAGCGGCGTGGGCGCGCTGTCGGCGGTTATCTGCTCATCGGTGGCACTCGTCTCGGCGGGCGCTAGTGGCGTGGTCGTGCTGTCGCTGGCTATCTGCTCGTCGGTGGCACTCGTCTCGGCGGGCGCTAGTGGCGTGGTCGTGCTGTCGCTGGCTATCTGCTCATCGGTGGCACTCGCCTCTGCGGGGTAGCCGGCTTGAGACAGCAGGGCGGCTAATTCGTCGGCGCCGATGCATGAGGCAACCGACAGCGTGCCGCTCCCGGGGTCGCCTTCGACCTGGGCTTCGGCGTCGTGCTCCTGGATAGCCCGGCGCATGCGCCCGACGCAGCCCTGGCAGGACATTCCAGTCACCTGAAACTGGTGCTCCTCGAGGCGATTCATGACGACTCCCCTTGTTTAGCCTTGGCGGATTCCGGTACGGACGCCGTCGGCACACTTTCGATCAGGCGGCACAGGCTGTGTCCGTCGGGGACGCCGTCTGGCAGGTGTTGCCAGCTCTGCATGGCGTCTTCCATGCGCGCTGCCAGGGCCTCGAGCTCGGCGATGCGCCTGCGGATCTTCGGCAGCCGTTCGGCCAGCAGGTCGCGCACCATGGGGCAGGGCGAATCCCCCTGATCGGCATGGGACAGGATGTCGCGAATCTCGGCCAGGCTGAACCCCAGGGTTCGGGCGCGCTGGATAAAGTCCAGACGCTCGCGATCGCGGTCGCCATAGAGGTGATAGCCGTTTTCAGGGTCTCGGCGGGGCGACAGCAAACCCTCTCGGGTGTAGTGGCGCACCGTCTCGGCGGTCACGCCGGTGATTCTTGCCAGTTCACTGACCTTCATGTGCACTCCTGGGCGCCCATCGGCGCTGCGCATGGGAGAACGATGGGAACAGTGTAAAACCTGTGTGTTGCACAAAGGTCAAGGGCGCCTGAAGTATGCAGGAAGCGTTTTGTTTAGCTTGTCTAAGCCTTTGAAATGACTGAATTGGCAAATGTTCTTTGACCAAAGTATGAGTAATTTGGCCATTAAAACGAACGTTTGGCCTTGAACTCTTTGGCGCCTTCGCAAACACTGCGAGCAGGCCCGTCGACAGGGCCAAGCAATGCAGATCAAACAAATTACAAAGAATGCTCGAAAGGAACTGCGCCTGAACAAGTGCGCGGACGCAACTGCACAATAACCACTACGCCATAACAAGTACGCCGACACGCTTGCTGATAATAAGGACGCCGACATGATGCACAACAACTTCAAGCCTTTGACCCTGGCGGTTGCCGTGGCCACCGCTGCTCTTTCCGGCCAGGCGATGGCCGGCGCCTTTCAGCTCAACGAGCAGGGCGTAAGCGGCCAGGGCACCTCCAATGCAGGCCGAGCCTCCACCGTGACCGACGCCACCATCGTGTTCGGCAACCCGGCCGGCATGTCGTTTCTCGATCGTGCCCAGGTCACCGCCGGTACCGCCTTCCTGACCGTGGATACCGATATAGATAGTGCCGGCGATGGTTCCAACGAAGGCGATATGGTGCCGGACACCTTTATTCCCTTCGGCTTCTACGTCCAGCCGATCAACGACAACCTGCACTTTGGCCTCGGTGTCTATGCGCCCTTCGGTCTGATCACCGACTACGAAGGTCAGTTCGAGGGGCGTTTCTACGGTGATCGCAGCAAGGTCGAGGTGGTCACCATCCAGCCGACCATCTCGGTGAAGTTCAGCGAGCAGTTCTCGGCGGGCTTTGGCCTGACCTACAACCAGATCGATGGTGAGCTGACTGCCAATACTCAGGGAGGCGCGGTCGGTCTTTTTGATGCGGCAACAGGCGCTCCGCTGGGCGGCAATAGTCTGGCGGGCGAGGGCGACGTGGACGTCGAGGGCGACGATAACGCCTGGGGCTTTACCTTCGGTGCCATGTACAAGCCCTGGGAGCACACCACCTTCGGCTTCGCCTACCACTCCGAGGTGGAGTATGACCTCGAAGGCAAGGCGCGCTTTACGAACGTGCGCGTTCCTCAGCTTAGCAACGACGTTCCGGGGGCGATTGAGGTGGGTACTATCTCCCCACAAGTCGACGCCGATCTGTCGATCACCCTGCCCGAGGTGTGGGACTTCTCGGTCACCCACGAGCTCAATGATCGCTGGACGGTGATGGCCGGCGCCGCCATGACCAACTGGAGCGAGTTCGACGAGATCCGCGTCGAGAATGACTTTTCCGAGATCGTCGAGGCGCAGAACTACGAGGACAGCTGGCAGTACTCCATCGGTACCGCCTACCAGCTCAACCCCCAGTGGGTGCTGCGTACTGGCCTCGCCTACGACGAGACCCCGATCAAGGACGAGTACCGCAGCGTGCGGGTGCCGTCTGATGATCGCATCATCTTCTCGCTGGGTGCCGGCTGGACCCCCACACCGGACCTGACCGTGGACGTGGCCTACTCCTACATCCACGAGTCCGACGCGGAGATCTCCCAGGATGAGGAAAATCGTGGCACCTACGAGGCGGACTTCGAGAACACCGCCCAGGCCTTCGGTGCCCAGCTGACCTATCGCTTCTGACCTATCGCTTCTGACCGGCCGCCAGCTCGGTCCAGGCGACCGATAGTGGCTTCCGCTAGAACGTAGCCAGACCCTGCGCAGCGCCCCCTCCCAGGAGGGGGCGCTGTCGTTGGTGGAAGCCAGCCATGTCAAGAGAAGGTATCAGCGTTGCAAGTGGAGGCCTTTCTGGAAGGGCAGGGGGTAACAACAGCGATGCTTCACCATCAGGGTGATAGCACGCGAATCGGCGAAGTCCACTATTGTCGAACATCCCGTTGCATCGGTTTGCCGGTTTTCTGCTCGCTAAACGCTGTCTGGACGTCATCAGGTTGGTTAACATTGCGAATCAATCGTATTTGGTCAATACAACAACCTGGTGCTCCGGATGTCCCTTCGCTTGATGATTCGCTGGTCTGTTCTGCCCCTGGGGGCGGCTTCCCTGTCTGTTCAGGCGCAACAGGATCTCGCCCTGGACAGTATCGTCGTTACCGCTGCGGGCTATGAGCAGACGCAGACCGAGGCACCTGCTTCGATCAGCGTGGTGACCCGGGAATCGCTTGAAAAACGTGCCTACCGGGACATCACCGATGCGCTACAGGATGTGCCCGGCGTCGTGGTGACCGGCGGTGGCGATGGCGAAGACGTCAGCCTGCGTGGCATGCCGGCGCAGTACACCCTGTGGCTGGTAGACGGTCGCCGGCAGACTTCGCGGGAATCCCAGCCGAGCGGCGGGGGCGGCTTCCAGAAGGACTGGCTGCCACCGTTGAGCGCCATCGAGCGTATCGAGGTCATCCGCGGCCCCATGTCGACCCTGTACGGGTCCGATGCCATCGGTGGAGTCATCAACATCATCACCCGCAAGGTCGCGGAGGATTGGGTCACCCAACTGCGCAGCGAGGCGACGATTCAGGAAGACAGTGACTCCGGCAACGAATTCACCAATCAGCTGTATGTGTCCGGTCCGCTGGCCGACGACGTCCTCGGGTTGCAGCTGACCGGTCAGTACCAGCATCGCCAGGAGGACAAGATCGAGCGCGGCTATGCCAAGCGCGAGTTTTCCAACCTGGCCGCGCGGCTGTCGCTGGAGGCCACGCCCGATCACTCACTTTCGCTTGATGTCAGCCGACGAGAGCAGGATCGCACCAGTCGTGCCGGATTCTCGCTGCCCGAGCGTTCGAGCGACGCCGAGACCGAAAATCGACACAAGACCGTTGCGCTGTCCCACCAGGGCAACTGGGGGTTGCTGACCTCGGATTCCTACGTGCAGCTGGAGGAAACCGACAACGTCGGTCGCGATATCGAGATTCACAATACGGTGGCGGATTCACGCTGGGTACTGCCGCTGGGCGACCACTTCGTGACCTTCGGCGGCACCTGGGAGGACGAGAAACTTGAGGACACCACCACCAACGCCCTGGCAGGCACCGACGAGATCACCGTCTACCAGTACGCGCTGTTTCTCGAAGACGAATGGTATCTGTCCGACAGCTTCTCGTTGACCGCCGGGCTGCGCATGGACGATCACGAGTTCTTCGGTGAGCACTACAGCCCGCGACTCTACGGTGTCTGGAGCCTGCTCCCCGACTGGACCCTGAAGGGCGGTATGTCCACCGGGTTCCGCGCGCCCAACCTGCGCGAGCTGTCCGGCGACTGGGTCCAGGAGAGCAGGGGTGGTGATATCTACGGCAACCCGGATCTGGACGCGGAAGAGTCCCGTAGCTACGAGATGGGGCTGGTCCATGACGGCGCCAACGGCCTTCAGGCCAGCCTGACGCTGTTCTACAACGACTTCGATGACAAGATCTCCACCATCGCCTGTGGCGATCGCGACTGCGGTGATGCGGCCGCTGGCGACCCGGACGCCCGCACCAACGTCAATATCGATGACGCCATCACCAAGGGCATCGAGGCTGGTGTCCAGATGCCGATCGGCGAACGTTGGCAGGCCCAGGCCTCCTACACCTACACCGATTCCGAACAGAAGAGCGGTGACAACGAGGGTCAGCCGCTGACCCAGGTGCCTCGCCACCTGTTCAATACCACCGTCAACTGGCAGGCCACCGAGGCCCTGGCACCCTGGCTGCGCTTTACCTTCCGCGGCGAGGAAAGCCAGCCGGTGAATCTCTCAAGCAACAGCAGCACCTCCATCCGGGCCCCGTCCTACGCTACCTGGGACGCGGGGCTCACCTGGCAGGCGACACGACAGATCCGTGTGCTTTCCGGCATCTACAATCTGACCGACAAGGACATCGAGCTCGATAACTTCGGTCATGTGGACGATGGACGGCGCTACTGGGTCGGGCTCGACCTGGAGTTCTAGAGCGCCAAGCCACCCACTTAAACGAACAGCAGCGAACAGGAAGGACCATGAAAGCGATGATCGCAGGGGCCGTGGTAAGCCTCACCCTGAGTCAGACCGCCCTGGCGGTGGATGAACCTCCCCAGCAGCTGCCCGAGCAGCTGGCTGAGCGGGGCCTGGCGGCCGGACAGGCCTTCCCCGGGCTTTCCAGCCTGTGTGACCTGTCGGCCAGGCTCAAGGTGGCGGGCCAGCGTCCGAAAGGCGAGGCGGCAGAGCGGGAGCGTCGTGAGTCCAGTCGCGATGACCGGCGCCAGCGCGGCCCGGCCGAGCCGATGCCGACCCAGGTATTCGACAATCTCTACTACGTCGGCACGCCCGGCGTCGCCAGCTGGGCGCTGACCACCAACGAGGGGATCATTCTGATCGATGCCCTCAACAACAACGAGGAAGCGCAGAAGTTTATCGAGCAGGGGCTGGTGGATCTGGGCCTGGATCCCGAGGACATCACCTATCTGGTGGTGACACACGCCCACGGTGATCACTACGGTGGTCAGCAGTACCTGGTCGACAACTACGGTGCCCAGGTGGTCATGAGCGATGCGGACTGGACCGCCCTCGAACAGCCGGAGCTGGCCATCGACAATCCCCGCTGGGGCGAGCCTCCAGTGCGCGATATCACCATCGCCGACGGCGACACCCTGACTCTTGGCGATACGGCCCTCGAGGCCTACGTGACCCCCGGCCATACCCTCGGCACGCTGTCGCTGGTGATTCCGCTGAAGGATGGCGAGAGTACCCATCGGGCGGTGCTGTGGGGCGGTACCGGTTTCAACTTCGGGCCGGACGAGGCCCGCTTGCGGGAGTACTCGGCCTCCGCCTCACGAATGAAGGCGATCTCTGAACAGCAGGGCGTGGACGTCTTCCTGTCCAACCATCCCACCCGCGACAACACCCTGGCGCGGATCGAGGCGCTGGAGCAGCGGCAAGCCGGCGACCCCCATCCCTTCGTCAGCGACCAGGCGCTGGGTGCCCTGGACCTCTTGATGAGCTGTTCGCTGGCCCAGGCCGAGCGTGTCTACGCAGGCGAGCATCCGACAGAGTAGAGACGTTCATACGAGCCAAAGCAGCGCCTTATGTTCAAAAGACGAATAGAACGCCATCGACGAGGGGGACTGATCCGACGTGGTGCCGGACAACCGAACAGGGGGGGAGCCAAGGGGGCCGGGCGAGGTAGCGGTCACCGGCTATCTATCGTGACAAGGTCCTGTCATGGCGACTCCCCCGTTAGTCCTTGGGGTACTCCTGGCGGCTGTGAAGTACGTCGATGATGACAATGCGATCGTTGGAGATGTGGTAGACCATCAGGTAGTTGGGGTGAACGACGGCTTCTCGCGTCCCCCTGACTCTGCCCGGGCGGTAAAGGTAGGGATGTTGGGCAAGACCTTCGGCCGTCTTTTCTATCGACCACAACGGCGTTTCCGCGGCTTGGGGGTTGCGGTCGCTCAGGTAATCGATGATGTCCCGTAGCGCCTTGCGCGCCTGGGGACGCCATTCAATCAGCGTCACGGCGCCTTTCTTGGACTCCAGGCGCAGTTGGATTCGAGGCACGCTTGGACTCGAGCAGCGTGCGGGTTTCAGACATGACGTCATCGTGCGCCAAGGACGGTCGTGAATCATCCAGACTGCGCTGCACGCGCTCTCGAAACCAGCGATCGTAGCTGTCTACCTGTTCCTGGGTCTCGAACTCGTGATCCAGCGGGGTGCTCATTGTGCGGCCTCCTCTTTAACCCCAGTAAAGCCTCGTCACCCCCAGCCAAGCCTCGTCAACCCCGGGTAAGCTCCTTCAACCTCAGACAACTTCTGGCCCTTCCGCTCCGGTGGCATCTGACCTGTTATCGCTCGCAACTTTTTTGCGGCGTCTTGATCAGTGTAAGGCAGAACCCCGGAGCCTTGAAGCAGATCCTCTACGGCGTCGCGGCTCCTGATGGGGTTCTGTGCCGTGACTGCATCCTATGCCACCTGATCGAGCATGGCGGCGGCCAGCAGCTTGCGGGTGTATTCGGTCTTCGGCGCGGCGAACAGCGCCTCGGCGCTGCCCTGTTCCACCACCTCGCCGTCCTTCATCACCAGCACGGTGTCGGCCAGTGCCCGCACCACCGCCAGGTCGTGGCTGATGAACAGATAGGTCAGGCCGTGTTTCTGTTGCAGGTCACGCAGCAGGTCGATGACGGTGACCTGCACCGAGCGGTCCAGCGCCGAGGTGGGTTCGTCGAGCAGCAGGAACTCCGGCTTGAGCACCAGCGCCCGGGCGATGGCGATCCGCTGGCGCTGGCCGCCGGAGAACTCGTGGGGGTAGCGATTGCGCATCGAAGGATCCAGCGACACCTCCTTGAGCGCCGCCATCACCTGGGCCTCGCGCTCGGCGCGGGACAGGTGCGGGGCGTGGACCTTGAGCCCTTCGCCGATGATGTCGCCAACGGTCAGCCGCGGCGACAGCGAGCCGTAGGGATCCTGGAACACCACCTGCAGCTTCGAGCGGATCGGCCGCATGGCGGTCTTGTCCAGCACGTCGAGGCGGGTGTCGTGGAAGCGGATCTCGCCCTGGCTCTTGAGCAGCCTCAGCAGGGCGCGGCCCAGGGTCGACTTGCCGGAGCCCGATTCGCCGACGATGCCCACCGTCTGGCCGCGACGGATGCTGACGTCGATGCCTCGCACCGCCTCGAAGTACTCGCTGGGACCGAACAGACGCTTCTTGAGGGCGAAGCGTACGCGCATGTCCTTGGCCTCGAGCACCATGGGCTCGCTGTCGGCCACCGGCGCCTTGCGCCCGCGTGGCTCGGCGTCGATCAGCATGCGGGTGTACTCGTGGCGCGGGTTGGCGAAGACCTCCTGGGTCTCACCCTGCTCGACCAGCTCGCCGTGGCGCATCACACAGACCCGGTCGGCGAAGTGCTTGACGATGGTCAGGTCGTGAGTAATGAACAGGATCGCCATGCCGTAGCGGCGTTGCAGGTCCTTGAGCAGCTCGAGGATCTGGGCCTGGACGGTGACGTCCAGCGCGGTGGTGGGCTCGTCGGCGATCAGCATCTCCGGCTCGCCGGCCAGGGCCATCGCGATCATCACCCGCTGGCGCTGGCCGCCGGACAGCTCGTGGGGGTAGCTCGACACCCGCCTTGCCGGTTCGGGGATGCCGACCTGCTCGAGCAGGTCGATGGCCTTGGCGGTGGCGGCGCGCCCCTTGAGGCTCTGGTGGCGGTCGAGCACCTCCTTGATCTGGTCGCCGATGCGGTGCAGCGGATTGAGCGAGGTCATCGGCTCCTGGAAGATCATGGCGATATTGCCACCGCGAATCCGGCGCATGCGCTTGGCGGTGGCACCCAGCAGTTCCTCGCCCTTGAAGCGGATGACGCCCTCGGCCCGGGCGAGCTCCGGCAGCAGGCGCATGGCGGCGGTGGAGGTCACCGACTTGCCGGAGCCGGATTCGCCCACCAGCGCCAGGGTCTCGCCGGGATTGATGGCAAAGCTGACGTCCCTGACCGCCTGGACGGTGCCGTGGGGCAGCTCGAAGCTGACGCTGAGCCCCTCGATCTCGAGCAGCGCCTCGCGGGCGGGACGACGGGGGTTCTTGGGTTGTGTGTCGGTCATGGTCGCGTCTCCGTCGTCGATCAGCGGGTCTTGGGGTCCAGGGCGTCTCTGAGGCCGTCGCCGAGGAAGTTCAGGCAGAACAGCGTCAGCGCCAGGAACACCGAGGGCACCAGCAGCATCCAGGGCGAGGTCTGCATCATGTCGGCACCCTCGGAGATCAGCACGCCCCAGCTGGTCAGCGGCTCCTGCACGCCGAGGCCGAGGAACGACAGGAAGCTCTCGAGCAGGATGACCTTGGGCACCGTCAGGGTGACGTAGACGATCACCGGGCCGATGGCGTTGGGGATCAGGTGGCGGGTGACGATCTTGCCGTCCTTGACGCCGAGCGCGTGGGCCGCCTCGACGAACTCCCGCTGCTTGAGCGCCAGGGTCTGGCCGCGCACGATACGCGCCATGTCGAGCCACTCCACCGCGCCGATGGCGGCGTAGATCAGGAAGATGTTGCGGCCGAACACCACCATCAGCAGGATCACCAGGAACATGAACGGCAGCGAGTACATGATGTCGACGAAGCGCATCATCAGGTTGTCGACGCGTCCGCCGACATAGCCGGACACGGCGCCGTAGAGCACCCCGATGATCAGGCTGACGAAGGTCGCCACCAGCGCCACCGACAGCGACACCTGGCCCCCATAGAGGGTGCGGGTCAGCAGGTCACGGCCGTTGGCGTCGGTGCCGAGCCAGTGGCCGCCTTCCAGGGTCGGGCCCACGTCGAAGGCGTTCCAGTCGACGTCGGCCAGCCCCCAGGGGGTCAGCCAGGGACCGATGAAGCAGGCCAGGGTCATCAGGCCGAGCAGCCACAGGCTGGCCATGGCCGCGCGGTTCTGGCTCAGCCGGCGCCAGGCGTCGCGGCCGAGGCTGTCGCCGACGGGGGCGGCGGTCGGGGCGAGGGAATCGGTACTCATGGCGTCGCCTCAGTCGTCATAGCGGATTTGGGGGTCGAGGGCCGAGTAGATCAGGTCCACGATCAGGTTCATCAACACGATCAGGGCGCCGTAGAACACCACCGTGCCCATCACCAGGGTGTAGTCGCGGTTGAGCGCGCCCTGAACGAAGTAGCGGCCGATGCCGGGGATGCCGAAGATCTGCTCGATCACCACGGAGCCGGTGATGATGCCGGCGATGGCCGGGCCCAGGTAGGAGGTCACCGGCAGCAGGGCAGGGCGAAGGGCGTGGCGCCAGACCACCTCGGCCTCGGTCAGCCCCTTGGCTCGGGCGGTGCGAATATAGTGGCTGCCCATCACCTCGATCATGCTGGCGCGCATCATCCTCGCGATATAGGCGATCTGCTGGATCGACAGGGCGATCACCGGCAGGATCAGGTTGGGCAGGGCGCCGTCGTTCCAGCCCCCCGCCGGCAGCCAGCCGAGCAGCACCCCGAACACCAGCGCCAGCACCGGTGCCACCACGAAGTTGGGCACCGCGATGCCGGCCAGCGCCGTGCCCATCACCGTGTAGTCCACGGCGGTATTGCGCTTTAGCGCGGCGATGATGCCCAGCGGCAGGCCGATTGCCAGCGCCAGCAGAATCGCCAGGCCGCCGATCTGCAGACTCACCGGGAAGCCCTGCATGATCAGCTCGGTGACGGTGAAGTCCTTGTACTTGAACGAGGGCCCGAAGTTGCCCTGGACCAGGTTGCCCAGGTAGCGGAAGTACTGCTGCCACAGCGGTTCGTCCAGGTGATAGGCGGCCATCAGGTTGGCCTCGATCTCCGGCGGCAGGGCTCGCTCGCCGTCGAAGGGCCCGCCGGGGGCGATGCGCATCAGAAAGAAGGCGATGGTGATGACGATCAGCATCGTCGGTATGGCCTGGGCCAGGCGTTTCAAGGTGTAGCTCAGCATGGCGCCGTTCCTCGGTTGACATGGAGGGCGGGCCGTCCCTGGCCGCGCCCGCGATAGGGTTGAAGCGGATGATCGTCAGGGCGCGTCGTCGTCCACGGACACGTAGCGCAGCGGATGCACGTCGAGCGTCGTGGGCTGCCAGCCCTTGACGTCCGGCGAGACCAGATTGACGACCACGTAGTCGTAGATCGGCAGCATCACGTCGGCTTCCAGCAGGCGCTGCTCGGCCTCGGTCATCAGCGCGGCGCGTCGGTCCACGTCGAGCTCATGGGTGCTGGCCTCGACCAGGGCGTCGTACTCGGGGTCCGCGTAGCCGGTGCTGGCCGCCGCCGAGCCTCCCGCTGCGTAGGCGTTGAGGAAGTCGTAGGGGTCGTTGACCGTGGCCACGAAGCCGTAGCGGGCGACCTCGAAGTCGCCCTGGCGCAGGCCGGCGAAGTGCACCGCCGCCTCGCGATTGACCAGCTCGATCTCGCCCCCCAGCGGGCGCCACATGGCGGCGATGGCCACGGCGATCTTCTTGTGGTCTTCCAGGGTGTTGTAGGACAGCTCAAGTTCAAGCGGTCGATCCGGCCCGTAGCCGGCCTGATCCAGCAGCTCCCGGGCCCTGGCCCGGCGGCTGTCCATGTCCTGGTCATGGAAGTCGAGGCTTGCCGAGGTGGGCGAGGCGATGGTGCGGGGCACGAACCAGTAGGACGGCGTCTGGCCCATGCCCAGCAGGCGCTCGGTGATCACCTCGCGGTCGAGCGCCAGGTTCAGCGCCTCGCGTACCCGCTCATCGCTGAGCGGCGTGCCTTCGCGCAGGTTGAGCATATAGAAGTAGCTGCCGATCAGCGGCCCGACGCGCAGCGACTCGCTCAGGTTCTCCTGGGCCCACTCGAACCGCGCGGAAGGCACCGCGCCGTAGGCGATGTCGAGCTCGCCTGAGCGAAAACGGTTCATCAGCGCCGAGGTGTCCTCGATGGCGTGGAAGTCGACACCCTCCAGCGCCACCTCGTCGGCGGCGTAGTAGCGGGGGTTGCGCTCCACCTCGACCTTGTCCTGGGGCTTCCAGTCGGTGAGCACGAAGGGTCCACTGGCCACCAGGGTGCCTGGCCGGGTCCAGTCCTCGATGCCGCTGGTGAGCAGGTGGCGGGGCAGAGGTGCGGCCTCGGTCATCGCCATGGCCTGAAGAAAATAGGCGGTGGGCTCGGACAGCCGGATTTCCAGGGTGTGGGAATCCAGCGCGGTGACGCCGAGGCTCTCGGGTTCGGCCTCCCCGGTGTTGATCGCCCGGGCGTTGATGATGGGGTAGTAGAGGTTGGCGTTGTGGTTGGCAGTGGCCGGCGTCACCAGGCGTTGCAGGGCGAAGACGGCATCGTCGGCGGTGATCGGCTCGCCGTCGGACCACTGCGCCTCGCGCAGCCGGAAGGTGATGACCCGGCCGTCGTCGGACAGCTCCCAGGATTCGGCCAGGCCCGGCACCAGGGCGCCGTCGGGGCCGTAGTTGACCAGACGATCGAACAGTTGGCGGGTGATCCGGCTCTCCCAGTTGCCGCTGACCTTCTGCGGATCCAGGGTGCTGGGTTCGGCGCCGTTGCCGACCTGAAGGGTGGCGGCCTGGGCGTCGGCAGCGGGCAGACAGAGTCCGAGGCTTGTCGTTGCCATCAGGCCGGCAAGTGCCAGCGGACGAAAAGCGTCCATGGAAACCATAGCGAAGTCCTTGTGGGGTAGGCAGAGCGTCGGTAGGGGACCCGCCTCCTGGTGGAGGCGAGTTCTCGCAGCGAGTCGTTGAAGCGAGTCCTTGAAGCGAGTCCTTGAAGATAGCCCAGCGCTGCTATTTACCAACCCAGCGCTGCTACTCGTCGAAGGAGATCCAGCGAGACGGGTGATCGTCCTCGATGTTGTCTTCCCAGCCGCTGATCTTCGGGTTCACCAGGTTGCGCGAGACGTAGTAGAGCATCGGGATCAGGGCGTCGTCGTCCATGGCCAGGGCCTCGGCGCTTTCCATGACGGCCTTGCGCTCATCCAGGTCCAGGGTGGCAGCGGCCTGGTCGTAGAGGGCGTCGAACTCCTCGTTGGCGTAGGCTCCGTAGTTGTTGCCGACGCCGGAGCGCAGCAGTGCCAGAAAGTTCTCGGCGTCGTTGTAGTCGGCGATCCAGCCGGCCCGGGCCACGTCGAAGTCACCCTCGGCGATGGTCTGGTAGTGTACCGTGGCCTCGGCATTGACCAGCTCCACCTCGACACCCAGCGGGCGCCACATGGACGACACCGCCACCGCGATCTTCTTGTGCTCGTCGGTGGTGTTGTAGCGCAGGCGCAATTCGAGCGGTGACTCCTGGCTGTAGCCGGCCTCTTCCAGCAATTGCTTGGCGCGGGCCATGCGGGCGTTCATGTCATCGGTGATGTCATTGCCGTCGGCGTCTTCGAAGCTGGTGTTCTGCACCTCGTAGTGATCGATGCCGTCAGGCACGAAGGACAGCGACTTCTGGAAGGTGCCGCCCATGATCTGCTGGGCGATGACGTCGCGGCGCACCGCCATGTTGAGCGCCTCGCGTACCTTGGGGTCGGCGGTGGGATGACCGTCGCGGTGGTTGAACACGTAGTAGTAGCTGCCGAGGTAGGTGGCCATGTGGGTGGCCTCGGGGATCTCTTCCTTCAACAGCGGATACATGCTCGAGGAGTACTCGGTCATGATGTCCAGCTCGCCTGCGCGAAAGCGCGAGACGCCGGCGTTGCGATCCTCGATGGTGTGGTAGCGCACACCGTCCAGCGCCACCTGGTCGGCCTCGTAGTACTCGGGGTTCTTGACCACGGTGATGCGCGACTGGGAGATCCACTCGGTAGGGGTGAAGGCACCGTTGGTGACGATATTGTCGAGATCCACGTAGTCCCGGCCGTACGCCTCGAAGGTGTGCTGCGGCTGGGGGTAGCCGGTGTAGTGGGTCAAAAGCTGCAGGAAGTAGGGCGTCGGTTGAGTCAGCTGGACCACGAAGGTGCGGCCATCGTCGCGGCTTTCCACGCCAAGCTCCTCCAGGGGCAGCTCGCCGGTGTTGACCTCCCGGGCGTTGACCACCGGGTACAGCATGTAGGCGTACTTGGAGGCGTTGGTCGGGTCCAGCAGGTGGCGCCAGCCGAACACGAAGTCCTCGGCGGTGACAGGCTCGCCGTCGGACCAGCGGGCGTCCTCGCGCAGGGTGAAGGTGTAGGTCTTGCCGTCCTCGGAGACCTCCCAGTCGGTGGCCATGCCGGGCAGGATCTCGCCGTCCGGGGCGTTCTTCACCAGGCCCTCGTAGACGTCCATCAGGATCTGGGACTCCCACACGCCGCCGGAGATCTGGGAGGTGTCGAAAGAGGCGAGTTCGCCGGTGACGCCAAGGTCGAGGGTCTCGGCCATGGCCGGTGCACTGATGGCGGCCGCCAGGGAGGACAGGGTCAGGCCGGAGGCCAGCGCCAGGCGGCGGGCCCAGCGAGCACGGATCGCGATCATGTCAGTTCCTTGTTCGTGTTGGCATTGTTGTCGCGGGCCGGGCCGTTGGCAGCGTGGTTCGCTGCGACCACGGCCATCGTGGGAAGGCCGCACAAGGTGTGCGACACCGGCTAAGCCCGCTTAGTCGATATCGACCATCGCGCCGTGGCTCCGGTGCTGTCCAGACGAAAATTCTCATGACGTCTTGCGTTTCGTCGATAGCCCCGTGGGAGCCCTTGTGGCAAGGGGGCTCGATGGCAGGGGCAGGATGACGGGGTTAGACGTTTTGGCTACAATGCATCCCCTTTATCGCGGCCTGGCCGACGATCATCGCAACTGGCCCATCGCCACCGGCGCATCGCAACCGGCATGCCGGTACCCGGCGAGGGACGACAAAAGGCGAACTTCATGTTGGAAACCAACCCGATTCACAACCTCATCAAGGACCTGTCTGAGCGGACAGACGTCCTGAGGGGGTATCTTTGACTATGCCGAAAAGAAAGATCGGCTAGAGGAAGTCACCCGCGAGCTCGAGGACCCGGCGGTCTGGAACGACCCGGACTACGCCCAGAAACTCGGCAAGGAACGTGCCTCGCTGGAGCTGGTGGTCGCCACCATCGACGAGCTGGACCAGGGCCTCGGCGACAGCCGGGACCTGCTGGAGCTGGCCGAGATGGAAGACGACGAGGCCACCGTGGCCGAGGTCGAGAAGGAACTGGCCTCGATGCAGGCCAACCTCGAGAAACTCGAGTTCCGGCGGATGTTCTCCGGCGAGATGGACGAGAACAGCGCCTATCTCGACATCCAGGCGGGCTCCGGCGGTACCGAGGCCCAGGACTGGGCCAACATGCTGCTGCGCATGTATCTGCGCTGGGCCGAGTCCCACGGTTTCAAGGCCGAGATCATCGAGCTGTCGGCCGGTGAAGTGGCCGGGATCAAGTCGGCCACGGTGCACGTCCAGGGCGAGTACGCCTTCGGCTGGCTGCGCACCGAGACCGGGGTGCATCGTCTGGTGCGCAAGAGTCCGTTCGACTCCGGCGGCCGTCGCCACACCTCCTTTGCCTCGGTGTTCCTGTCGCCGGAGATCGACGACAGCTTCGAGGTCGAGATCAATCCGGCGGATCTGCGCGTCGACACCTACCGCTCCAGCGGCGCCGGTGGTCAGCACGTCAACACCACCGACTCGGCGGTGCGGATCACCCACGAGCCGTCCGGCGTGGTGGTGTCGTGCCAGAGCCAGCGCAGCCAGCACGCCAACCGCGACTTCGCCATGAAACAGTTGAAGGCGAAGCTGTGGGAGCTGGAGATGCAGAAGCGCAACGCCGCCAAGCAGGAGGCCGAGGACTCCAAGGCCGACATCGGCTGGGGCAGCCAGATCCGCTCCTATGTGCTGGACGACCAGCGCATCAAGGACCTGCGCACCGGCGTGCAATCGAGCAACTGCGACAAGGTGCTCGACGGCGATCTTGACCAGTACATCGTCGCGAGCCTCAAGCAGGGGCTTTAAGCGACCGTCGCCAAGCCCACCGCGTCGCGACCTCGCCCCGGGAGCCAAGTGGCCTCGGGGCGTTTCGCCACCACCATTCATGGGTCCCGTGCCGGGGCCGTTCGGGGAACCGCTGTGGCGGCTTCCCTGCCGTGACAGAGACGAGTAGCCATGGCCAACCAGGATACGCCTTCCACCAATGACGCCGTTGCCGAAGAGAACCGCCTGATCGCGGAGCGCCGCGCCAAGCTGGCGGCTCGTCGCGAGCGCGCCGAGGCCGAGGGCGGCAGCGCCTTCCCCAACGACTTTCGCCGCGACAGCCTGGCCGCCGAACTCGAGGCGGAACTCGGCGAGCATGACAAGGAAGCGCTGGAATCGCTGGGCCGCGAGGCCGCGGTCGCCGGGCGCATCATGCGCAAGCGCGGACCCTTTATCGTGATCCAGGACGTCAGCGGCCAGATCCAGCTCTACGTCGACAAGAAGGGGCTGGATCCCGCCCTGCTCGAGGACATCAAGGGCTGGGACATCGGCGACATCGTGGCCGGCCATGGCCCGGTGCACAAGTCCGGCAAGGGCGACCTGTACGTGATGATGCGCGAGGCCAAGCTCCTGACCAAGAGCCTGCGCCCGCTGCCCGACAAGTTCCACGGTCTCACCGACATGGAGGCGCGTTACCGCCAGCGCTACGTCGACCTGATCATGAACCCGGACTCGCGTCGGGTGTTCGAGACCCGTGCCGGCATCATCAGCGCCATGCGCCGGTTCTTCGAGGATCGCGGCTTCATGGAGGTGGAAACGCCGATGCTGCAGCCGATCCCCGGCGGCGCCACGGCGCGTCCCTTCATCACCCACCACAATGCGCTGGACATCGACATGTACCTGCGTATCGCGCCAGAGCTTTACCTGAAGCGCCTGGTGGTAGGGGGCTTCGAGCGGGTCTTCGAGATCAATCGCAACTTCCGCAACGAAGGGCTGTCCACCCGCCACAACCCCGAGTTCACCATGGTCGAGTTCTACTGGGCCTACGTCGACTACCAGGCGCTGATGGACCTGACCGAGGCGATGCTGCGCGAGATCGCCCAGAAGGTGCTCGGCACCACCACCCTGAACTACCAGGGAGCGACCTACGACCTGGGCCAGCCGTTCGTGCGGATGACCCTGCGCGAGGCGATCCTGGCTCACGGCGAAGGCATCGAGGCCGCGGACATCGACGAGCTCGACGCCGCCCGTGCCCTGGCCGAGCGTCTCGGCATCAAGGTCAAGGACGGTTGGGGGCTCGGCAAGCTGCAGACCGAGATCTTCGAGGAGGTGGCCGAGGCGCGCCTGGACCAGCCGACCTTCATCACCGAGTATCCGGCCGAGGTCAGCCCGCTGGCGCGGCGCAACGACGCCAATCCCTTCGTCACCGACCGCTTCGAGTTCTTCGTCGGCGGCCGCGAAATCGCCAACGGCTTCTCCGAGCTCAATGACGCCGAGGACCAGGCCGAGCGCTTCCGTGCCCAGGCGGCCGAGAAGGACGCCGGTGACCTGGAGGCGATGTACTACGACGCCGACTACGTGCGTGCGCTCGAGGTAGGCCTGCCGCCCACCGCCGGCGAGGGTATCGGTATCGACCGCCTGGTGATGCTGTTCACCGACAGCCCCTCGATCCGCGACGTGCTGCTGTTCCCGGCGATGCGCCCGGAAGCCGGCGAGGCCTGAGCCGTTCGGCCTGGCCCCCGGGGACAATGTCCCCAGTGGTCGGGCCGATGGATTGTCGGCGGGGCCGGGCCGATGGATGGTCGGCGGGGCCGGGCCGATGGATGGTCGGCGGGGTCGGGCCGATGGATGGTCGGCGGGGTCGGGCCGATGGATTGTCGGCGGGGCCGGGCTTTTGCTGGCAAGCGAGGCCCTTAGCACCCATAATGGCTGCGATTCGACGTCGAGGAGACCGCGATGAAACTGCTCAACCGCTCCGCCCTGAGCGTCAGACCCACCCAGCACTTTGTTGACTGGATCAATGCCCTGGAACCGACCATGGGCGATGACGACCTCACGCTCGCCGACGTCGACCGGGAAAGCACGGTCTACCTGATCCCGGAGATGGACACCCCTGAGGCGCTGGAAGCCTTCGTTCGCGAGCGCTATCTCGAGGTGCTCGAGAACGAACTGCGCGCCTGGGAAGAGGACGAACGGCAGTGGCCCGAGGCCCTGAACTGGGAGCTGTTCCAGCGCTTCTTGCAGGTCGAGCACAGCTATCTGGCGATCGATCTGGATGGCGAGGCTGCGCTTGAGATCTCCGAGGTGGACGACGAACTGCTGGCCGACCTCGAGCAGGACTGAAACAGCGCGGCCTGCCGCCGCTGATCAGTGTCTGCCGGATGTACCCCGCAGGTGTCGACGAGACCGGCCACGGCCGGTCTCGTTGCGTGCCGGCATGACCTCCTGTGCCTGACCACCCCGATGCAAGACAACACCCGCCTAGACAACACCAGGAATTGCCCCGATGAGTCGACTGTTCTCCACCCGTGACGGCGACGACGGCCTGCCCGGGCCGGAGCGACGGCTGGCGGTCATCGCCCTGGTGCTGGGGACCCTGATGGCAGTGGTGGACACCACCATGATCAATATCGCGCTGCCCTCCATGGCGCGGGATCTGGGCGTGTCCGATGCCCGCGCGGTGTGGATCACCAACCTGTTCCAGGTGGTCTGCGCGGCCATGCTGCTGGTGTTCGCCGCCGCCAGCGAGTTGCTCAGTCGGCGCAAGGTCTACGTGGCAGGGCTCACCCTGTTCGTGGTGGCGGCGCTGGGCAGCGCGCTGTCGCCCAACTTCGAGACCCTGCTGGTGTTTCGTGCCCTGCAGGGCGTCGGCGCCGCCGCCACCCTGTCGATCGGGCCGAGCCTGTATCGCTCGATCTTTCCCTCGCGCCTGCTCGGCAGTGCCCTGGGCCTGTCGTCGCTGGTGGTGGCGGGGGGCTACGCCGCCGGCCCGTCGATCGGTGGTCTGGTGCTGTCGGTGGCCAACTGGCCGTGGCTGTTCGCCCTCAACGTGCCGCTGGGCGCCGCCGCCGCGGTCATGGCCTGGCGAGCCCTGCCCAGGGAGGAACGCCGCGAGGGCAACTTCGACGCCTTCGGCGCCCTGGCCTCCATGGCCATGCTGGCGGGACTGTTCATGTGCATGGACGCCGTCGGTCATCGCGCGCCGCTGGCCGAGATCCTGGCCTGGCTGGCGGTGACGGTGGTGTCGGCGGTGGCCTTTATCCGTCGCCAGGGGCGGGCTCCCCATCCGCTGCTGCCACTGGGGCTGTTTCGTGAACCGCGTTTCAGCCTGGCAGTGTCCGCCCAGGGCACCGCCTTCATCGGACAGGGGCTGACCTTCGTTGCGCTGTCGTTTCTCTACCAGCAGCAGATGGGCTACTCGGCGCTGCATACCGCCTGGTTGTTTACCCCCTGGCCGCTGACCATCATGGTGGTCGGGCCGCTGTCCGGTCGTCTGGCCGATCGCTTCAACCCGAGCGTGGTGGCGAGCGCGGGCCTTGCCATGCTGTTGCTGGGGCTGGTCAGCCTGGCGGCGCTGCCGCAGGACGCCAGCGCGATCGACAGCCTGTGGCGCACCGCCCTGTGCGGCGCAGGCTTTGGCCTGTTCCAGCCGCCCAACAACCGTGAACTGATGACCAGCGTACCCAAGGCCCGCAGCGCCAACGCCTCGGGGGTGATGAGTACCACCCGCACGGTGGGGCAGTCGCTCGGGGTGGCCCTGGTCGGGCTGTGCCTGGCCGCCGGCGCCGGCGTTCAGCAGGCGTTGTGGGTCGGCGCTGCCACCACCTTGCTGGCGCTGGTGATCAGCCTGGTGCGTATCCCCCGGGCCCATCGTGCGTATCGTGCGGCGCGGGAGCAGAAGAAGGCCGCGCGCGCCGGCTACTCCGAACGAGTGGGCGAGGACGCCCCGAACCGGGTCGCGGATCGGGCTTAGTCAGCGGCTGGGCGAGGGCGTACAATGGCACAGTATGTACAAAATTAACCGTCACAGACGCGAGTACCCATCATGAGTATTCAGGCGACCATCGAACACAAGCTAAAGGCCCTGGAGCCCACCGAACTGGTGGTCGAGAACGAGAGCCACATGCACAGCGTGCCGCCGAACTCGGAAACCCACTTCAAGGTGACCCTGGTCTCCGAGCGCTTTTCCGGGCTGATGCCGGTCAAGCGCCATCAGCAGATCTACTCGCTGCTGGCCGATGAACTGTCCGGCCCGGTCCACGCCCTGGCGCTGCACCTTTACACCCCCGGTGAATGGGATAGCCGCAGCGCACCGCGTCCGGACTCGCCCAACTGCATGGGCGGCTCACGCTCGTGACGCCGGAGCCGACACGGCTCGCCTATCTGGATGCCATGGGGCTGACCGCCTGGGTGGCCCGCTACCAGCTGCCCAACGCCCGCGAGACCGAAGCCTGCGACTGGCCCGAGCCGGTACCAGAGGAGCGGCCCCAGCCCGGTGCCAAGGGCCTGCATGCGCTGCTCGATGACATGCCCGCTTCGGCCGGCGGCGACACTTCCCCCGGGGCGACCGAGCCGGCCGCTGTCGCTGATTCGTCCTCTGCCGTCCAGGCTCCTGCACCCCAGGCGCCGGCTGGTCCGCGCAAGGCCAGGGCGCTGCTCGGTGATATCGTGCCCGATGCAGACGACGGTGCGGCGACGGCCCCCACGGCCATGCCGGCAGAGGATGAGGCGGAGGAAGGCGCCGAGCCGCTGCGCTTCGGCTGTCAGGTGGCCTGTCTCGACGGTCGCTGGCTTTTGCTGGTCGCCCGTGACGAACCGCTGGGGCCCCTGCACCAGCGGCTTCTGCTCAATATCCTGACCGCCGCCGGGGTCAGGCCGTCGCAGCGACCGGTATTCGACTCCCTTGCCTGGCCACTGGAAGAAGGCTTGCCGGTCAGGCGGCCGTTGGACGAGGCGCGTCAGGGGCTGAAGGCCTTTGTGGCCGGGCGCGCCCGTCGGGGCTGGTCGCCGCAGCGGGTGCTGGTATTCGGCCACCAGGAGGCGCTGATGCAGGCACTGGACCCGTCCGACGCCACCGACAACGGCGCGCAGCCAGCGCACAGCCAGACCCTGGCGCTGCCGTTGTGGCAGGGCCCGGGGCTCGACGAACTGCTCGCCGGTGGTGGCGTCGGCGCCGAGGCCAAGCGCCGGCTGTGGGCGCAGATCGGCGAGTGGCAGGCGCAGTGGGGCGACGGCACTCGAGGTGATGCTGGAGGTGATGGTGCTGGAGACGATGGTGCCAGAGACGACAGCGATGGCGCTTGAGGCGACAGCGGGCCAGCAGAGCTGTCCGCATAGCGGTGGCTACGGTCCTGTCCGTGTCCTCGGCGCCGCCGATCTTGACGTCCTCCTGCGATTGGAAGCGATGGCGTCAGCGCCGTTGTCCAGCCCTCAGGCGCTGGCCCAGGCACTGGAAGATGACCAGCGCCTGCTGCTGGGGATCGATCGGCTGGGTCCGGCGAGTGATGTCGGCGTCGAAGGCGGCCTTGATGCGGGCATGACGGGGCAGAGGGCTATTCACGCCTACGCCTTGCTGGCACGCCAGCCCTTCGAGGCCGAGCTGGAAGCGATCCTGGTGGCCCCACAAGCTCGCCGCCAAGGGCTTGCCGCACGGCTGCTGACAAGCCTGATTGCGGTAGCGCGCCAGTGGGGCTCGGAGCGACTGCTGCTGGAGGTGCGTGCAGACAACGCCGCGGCGATCGCCTGCTACCGAGCCGCCGGCTTCGCCGAGGACGGTGTGCGCCGAGGCTACTATCCGCCGCTGGCCGATGGCGGTGTGCGCGTCGATGCATTGCTGATGTCGCTGGCGCTTGGCTGAAGCGGTCTCAAGCGCTCGGCTTCCTCCTTCCGCTCGGCATTCTTGCCTCCATCGTCGGCACAACGCAAAAGGGCTCCCCATGGGGAGCCCTTTCGTTCGTGTCGGCCGTTCGCGTCAGCCGTTCGAGTCAGCGCCGCCGTCACACAAGGCAGGTCAGAGGCTGTGGGCGGGTGCCTGGTCGGCACTGCCGGTCTCGCCTTCCACCTCATCGAGCTGGCCCAGGATGGCGGTCAGACGACGTTCCCACTCTTCGCGATCCTGCTTCAGGCGAGCGTTTTCCTCGCGCAACTCCTCGGCTTCCAGTTTCAGCAATTCCAGGGCCTCAAGGGCGCTGGTGACCTTCTTTTCGAGTTGGTTGAAGAGTTCCGTGCTCATCCTCGTCTCCTGACATGACGTGGGGTGAAGGCGCGACGCGCGCCCCGATGGAACGAGCGTAACGCCGCCGCCGCCGGCGAACAAGCGTCGCCGGGCGGCGACGGGGCTGCTTTGCTGATTCGGCTCAGGAATTACGACGGTCGCGTGCTTGGGGTACTGCCGGCTCAGCTCTCAGGCGCAGCGTCCTTGAGCGAGTCGGCGTCGCTTTCGCTGCGGCGATAAAGACGCCCCATGCTGTCTCCGGCGCGGACTTCGCGGTGCAGCTGCCAGGTGGGGGGCACGGCGGTGCTCTGTCGCGACAGCGATTCTTATAGTTGTTCCTCGCTGATTAGGTTCTGAAGCGCTCCGGGCGGAAGGTCTCGAGCATGGGGTTTTTGGCGCCGGAGAGGATTTCATCGGTCAGCAGTTCGCCTACCACCAGGGCCAGGGTGGCACCTGAATGCGTGAAGGCGACGAAACACCCCGGTACCGCTTCGAGTTCTCCGAGGACGGGTTCGCCGTCGCCAGGAATGGGCTTGTAGCCGATCTTGTAGTTGTCGGTTTCCAGCCGAGGCGAACCCTTCACCAGGCGAGAGGCTTCGTCGAGCAACTCTTCGATCACAACCTCTGAAATCTGGTAGCCCGAATTATCATCCCCTTCGATATAGGCTTCGTACCAGTCGTGGTCGACCGCTAGGCTGCCGGCCGGGTTGGGGCGAATGGCCGCGCGAGGAGTATTCATCACGCACTCGACCCCGTGCTCTAGTGGCTTGGTCACCACCAGCATGGAGAGAGGGGAGGCATTGGCGATAGTGACTCCTAGAGGAGCCACCACCTCCGGCGTCTGGGCGCCACAGGCCACCACCACCCTGTCCGCCGGGTAGTGACCGGCGTGCTGAGTGTCGACGCCGTTGGCGTGGCCCGCCGCATCGCGTGTCACGCTGGCCTTGCCGCAGCGAGCGATTAGCTCGCCGCCGAGCTCACGGAATTCCTGCATCAGGTGATCGATCAGGTGGGGCAGACTCACCCAGCCCTCACCGGGATTGAAGATGGCAGTGTCGGGCAGGGTTTCGGTATTGACGTTGGGAGTATGGCGAGCCACGTCGGCACCCCCGGTGAGGCGGGAGTGATAGGCGTGAGCCATTTCGTTGGCGTGGCGCTCACGGACGCTGACGTCGTCTTCGCTCCAGAACAGGCCTCCATCGAAGCGTAGCCAGTCGCACTCGGGATTTTCGGCGTAGAGCGTGCGGTAACGATCGATGCCGGCCATGCGCAGGGCGTGATAGGCCTGGGAGCGCTCACCGGCGGAATTCAGCCATGACAGTGAGCGGCCAGAGGCGCCAGAGGCCAGTTCACCTTCGGTAAAGAGGTTGACCCGGGCGCCTTGACGGAGCAGGTGTACGCCGACGGAGACGCCGATGACGCCACCGCCGATGATGGCGATGCTGGGATACTGGGAAGCCATGCTACTGTCCTTTTCTGGTGGTTGTGGCGGAGGAATTGGGGGTGGATGTTGCCCGTACAGCAAAGTGCCGATGCACTGTTTCGATGATGGCGAGGACGTCGAGCGCCTCGACCGCAGTCACGGGCAGCGGGGCGTCTTCGGTGAGGGACTTTGCAAGCTGGCTGTAGTAGGCCGGATAGTCGCCGCGTGCGGGCTCGATCTGGTGAAGATCGTTGCCGGCACCAAGAATCGGTTGGACGTCATCGATGCCGTAGGTGTCATCGAGGGGCGACGCGCCCCGAGCGAGCGCCGCTTCCTGTCCATCGAGGCCGTACTTGACGAAGGCGGCCTGGCTGCCGAGTACGTGAAAACGGGGCCCGGCCTGGGCGGCAAGACCGTTCATCCAGAGCCGTGAGCGCACCCCGCTACGGTGGAGCAAGGTGACGAAGGCGTCTTCGTCCGCCCCCGCGGAATCGCTGTGGCGGTCGAGTTCGGCGTGTACGGAGTCCACCGGACCGAACAACTGCAAGGCTTGGTCGATCAAGTGGCTGCCAAGGTCGAACAGCAGCCCCCCGGCTTGATCTACCGGCGTAGTGTCGCGCCAGTTACCGAAGCCTTCCGGCATCCACCAGGTGAAGCGGGACTCGAAGCTGCGCACCCGCCCCAAGGCGTCGTTGGCGATGAGCCGCGACAGGGTGAGGAAGTCGCCGTCCCAGCGCCTATTGTGGAAAACGCTGAGAGGCGTGCCGGCTTCCTGCGCCGCCTGGGTGATGGCTTTGGCATCCTCAAGGCAGGCGGCAAAGGGCTTGTCGACGACCAATGCGAGCTTTCGGGCGATGATGGCCTCGGCCTGACGACGATGGCCTTCGGGTGGCGTGGCCAGGATGACCAGATCGAGGGTGATCTCGCCAGCATCGACGGTCGCCAGCAGCGTCTCGAAGTCCGCGACGATCCGGGCTTTCGGGTAGCGCGACCGGGCCTGGGCGGCGCGTTCGGCGTCGCCAGTGACGATCACCTCAAGGCGATAGGCGGGATCTGCAGCGACAAGGGGGGCGTGGAAGATGCTGCCAGCCACGCCGAAGCCAACGATGGCGGTACGTAGGGGCAGGTCGCGGTGGGACATCAAAGTACCTCCGAGAGAAAGCGCTGCAGGCGGGGTGACTGTGGATTGTCGAACAGTTGGTCCGGCGGTCCTGCCTCGACCACCTCACCCTCGTCCATGAACACCACTTGGTCTGCGACCTTGCGGGCGAAGCCCATTTCATGGGTGACGACGATCATGGTCATGCCGCGCCGACAGAGGTCGGCCATCAGGGTCAGGACGCCATTGACCAACTCGGGGTCCAATGCCGAGGTGGCTTCGTCGAACAGCATCACCGCCGGATTCATGGCCAAGGCCCGGGCGATGGCGACGCGCTGTTGCTGGCCTCCAGAGAGATCGCTAGGGCGATGATCCGCACGCTCGGCCAGCCCCACCTCGGCGAGCCGTTCCCGAGCGATGGATTGGGCCTCCCGTTTGGACAGGCGCTTCACTTTCCAGGGGGCCAGGGCAACGTTGTCTAGCGCTGTATGGTCCGGGAAGAGATTGAAGTGTTGGAATACCATGCCGATGCGCAGACGTAGCAGGTCGGGCTTGACCTCCAGCACGCTGTCGCCGTCCAGAAGAACATTGCCGGCGGCAGGTTCGTGCAGGCGGTTGATGCCCCGGAGCACGGTGGACTTGCCAGACCCCGAGGGGCCAATGATGCAGGTGGTGGTGCCGGGGGCGATGGAGAGGTTGATGTTGCGCACGACCTGAACGTCGCCGTAGGCCATGCACAGATCTTTTACTTCGAGGCTGGCGCCGGTGAAGGCGGTCCCGACGGCGGGAGTCGCTGGCGTGGATGTCATGATTCATCACTCGCTTGTCGGTTTCATCGAAGGGGTGCTGTGGGAGGGCAGTTCATCGAGTTCCTTTAGCCCGCTGGTGGGAGCGCTGGGGCGGCGTCCGTTGCGCAGGCGGTTGTCGATGTGATTGACCAGGTGGGTCAGGGGCACGGTGATGAGCAGGTAGAACAGCCCTGCCAGAACCAGCGGCGATAGGTTGCCGGTGAGTACCGCGGCGTCCTGGCCTACGCGAAACAGCTCGCGCTCGCTGACCAGCAGGCCAAGGAAGTACACCAGCGAGGAGTCTTTCACGTTCGAGATGAACTGGTTGACCATTGCCGGTAGTACACGGCGGACGCCTTGAGGAATGACCACCAAGCGCATGGCACGTCCGTAGCTCATGCCGAGCGCCCGGCAGGCTTCCATCTGTCCTTTGTCGACGCTCTGGATACCGGAGCGAAAGATTTCGCCCATGTAAGCACTGGAGATCAGGCTCAAGGCCAGGATGCCCAACGGGTAGGGACTGGCTCCAAAGAGTTGCTGGCTGAGAGGAGCGAAGCCCTGGCCTACCAGCAGAATGGTGAGGATGGCCGGTAGGCCGCGAAAGATGTCGGTGTAGATGCGCGCTGGCGTCTTCAGCCAGCGTGAGGGTGAGATGCCCATGATCGCCAGCAGCAGCCCCAGGGCGGTGCCAAGCACTGTGGCCCACATTGAGATGATCAGGGTGTTGCTCAGCCCGGTCTGAAGCAGGTGGGGCAGTACGGAAGCCATCGCCTCGAAGTCGAGGAAGGTCCTGGCGAGGGTATCGAGAAATTCCATGGCTGGCTCTCTGTAGCGTTCAGGGAGGCCGAGAAGGCGGCTCGTGGGTCAGGACTGAGTGTTGCGTTCCGCGCTTGGCAGGTATTGGTCGGGAATCGGCGAGCCCGGGAACCACTGCTGGTAGAGGCGTTTCCAGGTACCGTCCTCCATGGCTGCGAGGATGGCCTCGTCGAGAGCCGCCTTGAAGTTGTCCTTGTCCTTGGCGATGGCGAAACCGGCGGGGGCGTCGAAGGATGGAATGTTCGCGGCGAGGGAGAGATTGAAGCGCTCGGTGTAGTCCTTGGCCGCTTCGTAGTCGAGGAAGTGGGCGTCCACCGCTCCGCTGTTGACCGCCGAAATGGCAGAGTTGTTGTCTGGGAAACGCACGAGGTCGGTGTCGGTGAAGTGTTTCACTGCGTAGGCCTCCTGGAGAGTGCCCTGGACGACCCCCAGCCGATGATCGGCTAGGTCGGAGCTGCCTTTGATTCCGGAATCTCTCGGTGTGACGACCGAGAGGTAGCCGGCCAGATAGCCCTCCGAAAAGTCGACGGTTTGCTGGCGCTCCTGAGTGATGCCGATTGCGGCGACACCCACGTCGAAGCGGCCGGTGGCTACGCCGGAGAGGATGCCGGTGAAGTCCTGGCCGACGAAGACCACTTTTTCGACGCCGATACGGTTGGCCACTTCGGTGAAGAACTCCACGTCGAAACCAGTAAAGTGACCACTTTCGTCGGTGAAAGTGTAGGGTTTGGCGTCGCCTAGGCTGGCCACGCGGATCTGGCCGGGTTCGATCAATCCAAAAGGGTTGTCGACATCGGCATCCGGGGAACCTTCATCGCAGCCGGTTAGGGTGAAGGCGGCGCTTGCGATCAGGATCAGGGCAGCCGCCGCCCGGGTGAGGGAAGAGGGGAGATTCATGATGGTGTCTACCTGTCTTTTTTTGTGGTGTCAGGATTTCTACCTTGTGAGCCGGGTCTTTTTTGAAACATTATTGAGACCGGTCTCATTTGGTGGGATCAGTGTAGGCATAGCGTTAAGATATCGTCAACCTCGAGAACGGAACCCCCGACTATGACAACACCATCTACCAGCAAGCGTGCTCTCACCGTGGCAGATGTGGCCCGTGAGGCGCAGGTGTCGAAGGCCCAGGCAGCGCGTGCCTTGGGTGGCTATGGTGCTGTGAGTGACAAGGTGAGGTCTCGGGTGGCGGCAGCGGCGGAGAGGCTCAGCTATCGCCCCAACCAATTGGCGCGCAGCATGAACACTGGTCGCTCTCAGTCTCTAGGCGTGGTGGTCGGGGATATCGAGAACCCCTATTTTGGCTTGGCTGTCCGAGGCATCTCCGACCTGGCCAAGGAGCAGGGCTATGATGTCATTCTGATCAACACTGACGAGAATCTTGGTGCTGAGCAGGACGCCGTCAGAGTGTTGGTGGATAAGCGAGTGGATGGGCTAATTGTTGCCCCGTGTTCGGCCGACGATATTGATCACTTAGCCCAAGTGGTGGAAGAGAGTCGTATTCTCGTGCTTTTCGATCGAATGGTAGAGGGCTTGGGGGTCGAAACAGTAGCCGCCTCGTTTGAGGCAGCTTCTCGTCAGGCGACCGAGTTGCTGCTCGATTCGGGGCATCGTCGTATTGCCTACGTTACCAGTCTTTCAGGCCGAGAACCCTTCACCCATGATGCTGTGCTGGGCTTTTCTCCTATTGCCCAACGGGTCGCGGGGATGAAGCAGGCCTTCCTTGCGTACGAGGTGGAGTTCGACCCTGCTCTGGTCAAGCTCAATGCGGGACGAGAAGAGGATGTCCAGCGCATCTTGGATGAACTTCTCGCGGAAAAGGAGCCGCCTACGGCTCTGGTTGCGTCGGACAATCGCATCGCGCAGGCGTTGTTGAAGGAGTGTCGGCGGCGTTCACTTCGAATTCCCGTCGATTTCTCTTTTGTCATGTACGACGACTTCCCTTGGACCGAGCTGGTCGATCCTCCTCTTACGGTAGTGACGCAGCCTGTGTATGCGATGGGGCAGGAAGTGGCGCGACGCACTATCGCCAGGATAAAAGGCGAAGATCCCGGGCCAATGCCAGCCTTTGAGGCAGTATTGATCAGGCGTGCTTCCATCAGTCACCCTGGTTAATAGACTCTCCCCCCGAGTGCGGCCCTTTCTTCTTCAACGGTGAGTGGGAGTACGTCGATCATGGTGTATCGATAAGTATCCAGTACACCCGCCTGAAGTTTCGTCACGGCGATCAGCGCCGGGCGATACGTGTCATCTTTTTCGTCGATACCGAGCTATCACAGGTTGCCTGTTTGCGGCTGTTGGCCCGCAAGATGGATGTCGATTTGCCCCCGTCAGGCGCCGGCATCCAGGTGGGTGGCATTTGGGAAAAAGCGTCGATACAGACGCCCCATGCTGTCTCCGGCGCGGACCTCTCGGTGTAGCTGCCAGGTGGGGGGCACGGCGGGAACCAGACCGCTTTCGACCTCCACGTAGATCCAGGCCTCTTCCGCCAGCCAGCCGGCTTCCAGGGCCTGGCAGCAGGGTTCGGCGAGGCCCTGGCGAAAAGGCGGGTCGAGAAACACCAGGTCGAAGGGGCTGGCGGTCTCGTCTTTCAGCAGCGCGGCGGCGTCGGCGCGGCGCACCTGGGCGCGATCGATCGCCAGCGTCGCCAGGTTATCGCTGATCGCCTGGGCCACCTGGGCATCGCGCTCGACGAACAGGGCCTCGCTGGCGCCACGCGATAGCGCCTCCAGGCCCAGGGCACCGGTGCCGGCAAACAGATCGAGCACGCGGACGCGGTAAAGCTCGCCCCCGAGCCAGTTGAACAGGGTCTCGCGGACCCGGTCCGGGGTCGGGCGAAGGCCGGTCTTGTCGAGCACCGGTAGCTGGCGGCGACGGTGTTCGCCACCGATGATGCGCAGCTTGCCAGGCGGCCGACCACTCGCGGGACTCTTGCCCGAGTGGGGTTTTCCGGCGGCGCCGCGCGGACGATTTCTGGAAGGACGTTGTCGACTCATGGGCGGCGATTCTACCCCCATGGCAGGGTGTCGTCATGCCTTCGCCATCGCTTCTGTGTCAGGCTATGGGCAGCGTCGCGTCGCCGCCTCGGGGCTGCCCTGTGTCCACAGCGAGCGGGCAGGGTGGTAGGATGTGGCGGTTCGTTCACCGGCTGAGGCGTCAGGTCATCCATGTTCGGTATTTTCAAGCGCAAGAAGAAGCACACGGGCGAAGAACCCGCCAAGGACCAGGAAGTCGTCGATCAGTCGTCTGCAGATGAGGCGGAAGGCGCGGCTGACAGGGAGGCTGAACAGCCCCTCGGCGACGAGCTGTCGCAACGCTCACCGTCGGATGCCGAGCCGCCCCAGCAGGGCCGGGAACCTGGCCCCGAGCCGACCGAGACCGCCGAGGCGGTGGTGCCGGAGCCTGTCGAGCCGGCAGCGCCGGCCCCCGCGGAGCCGTCTACTCCAGTCGAGCCGTCCACTCCAGCCGAGCCGTCCACTTCTGCCGAGCAGGCGCCCGCTGAAGCTGAGCCCGACAAGCTAGAGCCGGTCGAGCCAGAGCCCGTTGAGCCAAAGCCCGTTGAGCCAAAGCCCGTCGAGCAAAAGACCGACGATGCGCCGTCTGCCGGCCCCCTGCCGGCTGGCGAGACCCCGGAAGATGAATCGCCGGCCTCGGCGCACAAGCTTGCCGAGGCAGAGGTGCCCGAGCCCGTGAGCCCGCCCGCCGCCGACGCTGGCACCGGCCAGCGCGAGCACGCCGAGGTGATCGAGCCCAGTCGTCCCACCGGCCCGGCCCTGCAGGAAAAGCCCAGAGCGCCGGCCCAGGGCGCCAAGGGTGGCGAGAAGAAGGGCTGGTTTGCGCGCATGCGCGAGGGCCTGGGCAAGACCCGGGCCAACCTGAGCGACGGCCTGGCCGACCTGTTCATGGGTGCCAAGCAGATCGATGACGAGCTGATCGAGGACATCGAGACCCAGCTGCTGATGGCCGACGTCGGCATCGAGGCCACCAGCGAGATCATCGAGGCGCTGACCGATCGCGTCTCGCGCAAGGAGCTGAAGGACCCTGAAGCGCTGTACCGTGCGCTGCAGCAGGAGCTGGCCGCCATGCTTGGCGAGGTCAGCCAGCCCCTGAGCCTCGAGACCGCCGACGGTGGGCCCTTCGTCATCCTGGTGGTGGGCGTCAATGGCGTCGGCAAGACCACCACCATCGGCAAGCTGACCCAGCGCTTCCAGCGCGAGGGCAAGAGCGTGATGCTGGCGGCGGGGGATACCTTCCGCGCGGCCGCGGTAGAGCAGCTCAAGGTATGGGGCGAGCGCAACAGCGTACCGGTGGTGGCTCAGCACACCGGTGCCGACAGCGCCTCGGTGATCTATGACGCCGTGGCGGCGGCCCGTGCCCGTGGCGTCGACGTGCTGATCGCCGATACCGCCGGTCGCCTGCACAACAAGAGCCACCTGATGGAAGAGCTCAAGAAGGTCCATCGGGTGATGGGCAAGCTCGACGCGCAGGCGCCCCATGAGGTGATGCTGGTGCTCGACGCCGGTACCGGCCAGAACGCCTTGTCCCAGGCGGCCACCTTCAACGAGGCGGTTCCGGTCAGCGGGATCACCCTGACCAAGCTCGACGGTACCGCCAAGGGCGGGGTGATCTTCGCCCTGGCCAAGCAGTTGAAGACGCCGATCCGCTTTATCGGAGTGGGCGAGAGCCTGGATGACCTGCGGCCGTTCAAGGCCGAGGACTTCGTCGACGCCCTGTTCGACCGTCGCCCGAGTGACGCCGACGAATGATCGCCTTCGAGCACGTCGGCAAGCGCTATGGAGGGCGCTTCGAGGCGCTCTCCAATATCGATTTTCGCGTCTCGCGGGGCGAGATGGTGTTTCTCACCGGCCATTCCGGTGCCGGCAAGAGTTCGCTGCTGCGGCTGATCATGCGCCTGGAGCGACCCAGTCGCGGACGGGTGATGGTCGCCGGTCACGATATCGACAAGCTGCATCCCAGCCAGTTGCCGTTCTACCGGCGTCAGATCGGGGTGGTCTTCCAGGACCACCAGCTGCTGTTCGACCGCTCGATCTATCACAACGTGGCGTTGCCGCTGGAGATCCGCGGCCTGGCGCCGCGGGATATCGCGCGGCGGGTCCGCGCCGCACTCGACAAGGTCGGCCTGTTGCACCGCGAAAAGGCGCTTCCCATCGAGCTTTCCGGCGGCGAGCAGCAGCGCGTGGGTATCGCCCGGGCGGTGGTCAACAAGCCCGCCCTGCTGCTGGCCGATGAGCCTACCGGTAACCTCGACCCTCAGCTGTCTGCCGATATCATGGGGTTGTTCGAGGACTTTCATCGCATCGGCACCACGGTGATGATCGCCAGTCACGATCTGGCGTTGATCGCCAGGCTGCGGCACCGCACCCTGCGCCTGAGCGAGGGGCGACTGGTGGCCGACGAGGAGGCCGCATGAGCGCTCGCCATTCGCGCAAGGGCGCGGTGACACCCAGGGGCGCCTCGGCCGCCGCACGCACGGGCGGCCGCCAGGAGGCCCCGACGTCACCTCGGGGTGCGCGTCAGCAGACGGTACGCGCTCAGGGGCAGTGGCAAGCCTGGTTGCGTCACCATCGGGCCATGTGTCTGGACAGCCTGCGCCGGCTGGTGCGCCAGCCGGTGGGTAGCCTCTTGACCATGCTCGCCATCGCCATCGCCCTGGTGCTGCCCAGCGCCCTGTGGCTGTCGCTGGATAGCGCCAAGCTGGTGGACGCCGAGCTGGACGCCAGTGCCACCCTGACGGCCTATCTCGACAAGGGCGTGAGCGAGTCCGAGACCGGGCGCATCCTGGAGGCGCTGGGGGCCCAACCGGAGGTCGCCGCCACCGAATTGATCACCGCCGAGCAGGGCATGGCGGAATTCCAGCAATCCCTGGGGCTCGATGATGCCCTGGCGCGGCTCGACGAGAATCCGCTGCCCGCCGCGGTGGTGATCTCGCCGACGACGCCGTCACCGGAGGCCATGGCGGCGCTGTCCGAGCGCCTGTCGGCGATGTCCGGGGTGGCCGAGGTGCGCCTCGACCTGGCCTGGATCGAGCGTTTGCGGCAACTGGCTGAGCTGGGGCGTCGCCTGACCCTGGCGCTGGGGGTGCTGTTTGGGCTGGGCGTGCTGCTGGTGGTGGGCAACACCATCCGTCTGGCGGTGGAGAACCGGCGCAAGGAGATCGAGGTGGTGACCTTGATCGGTGCCACCCATGCCTTTGTACGCCGACCCTTCCTGTACAGCGGCGCCTGGTATGGCCTGGGTGGCGGACTGCTGGCGTGGGGGCTTCTGACCCTGGGCAGCGACTGGCTGGCGGCGCCGGTGGCATCGCTGGCGGCCAGCTACGGCGCGCACTATCAGCTACCGACCCTGGGCCTCGTCGGCTCTACAACATTGCTGACTTGTAGTACACTATTGGGCTGGTTGGGAGCCTGGATCGCCGTCAGCCGCCATCTGGCGGGCATCAAGCCACGCTAGCGGCAACAGGTAATCACCCGTTTCTTGTACGGTTTCGTCGGATGTCTACGACCAAAGGGGAACTTCTTACTATTTTTATCCTCCAAGGTGCATCCGAAATCTTGTTGGTCTTCGAGGAGACAACCTGCACATGAGCAACAGTCTTCTGCCGGTGGGTCATCTTTCACCGGGGCACGACCTCAACGGCTACATTCAGGCCGTCAATCGCATTCCGCTGCTGACGGTGGATGAAGAGCAGGACCTGGCCCATCGCCTTCAGCAGGAAGGTGATCTGGAAGCCGCCCGCCGTCTGGTCATGTCCCATCTGCGTTTTGTCGTGCACATCGCACGCAGCTATTCCGGCTATGGACTTCCCCAGGCTGACCTGATCCAGGAAGGCAACGTCGGCCTGATGAAGGCCGTCAAGCGCTTCGACCCGACCCAGGGTGTACGCCTGGTGTCCTTCGCGGTGCACTGGATCAAGGCCGAGATTCACGAGTTCGTGCTGCGCAACTGGCGCATCGTCAAGATCGCCACCACCAAGGCCCAGCGCAAGCTGTTCTTCAACCTGCGTGGCGCCAAGAAGCGCCTGGCCTGGTTGAACAGCGACGAGGTCGACGCCATCGCCAAGGATCTGGACGTCAAGCCCGAGGTGGTGCGCGAGATGGAAGGTCGTCTGGCCTCCCACGATGCCGGCTTCGATGCCTCACCGTCCGAGGACGAGGATTCGGCCTATCAGGCCCCGGTTCACTATCTGGACGACGCCAGCCAGGACCCGGCGACCCAGCTCGAGGACAGCGACTGGGAGCAGGACGCCACCCGTCGCCTCCAGGGGGCACTGGCCGAGCTCGACGAGCGCTCGCGGGATATCCTGAGCCAGCGTTGGTTGGCCGAAAACAAGGCGACCCTGCACGAACTGGCCGACGTCTATGGCGTGTCCGCCGAGCGCATTCGTCAGCTCGAGAAGAACGCCATGAAGAAGATTCGCGAACGCCTGGGCGATAGCATGGCGGCCTGATCGACACCGATGGCGCCAGCCGCCCGCAGGACGAAAACGCCCGAACCTCACGGTTCGGGCGTTTTCAGTTGTGGCGGAGCTTGTACCAGGGCGACTGCCACGAGGGCACCAGGGTGGTTGCCTGACCGCTATACGAGCCGCTACACGCCCTGGTACCAGCGCCTAGCCCTGGGCGCTGGCAGCACCCGTCAGGCCGCCGGCGGCGGCCGCGCGGCGGGCAATGTCGCCCAGCGCCTCGTCACCGGCGCTGAGATCGCGAAAGGCGCCCATGGCGCCGAGCAGGGCCGAACTCTCGTAGGGCACGAACACGCGCTCCCCTTGCTTGGCCATCTCCGGCAGCATCGAGATATAGGACTGGCCGAGCAGATAGCCGATGACCGCCCTGGTGCTCTTCTCGCCTTCTCCCATGGCACCCAGTACCAGCTCGATGGAGCGACTTTCGCCCTGGGCGCGCAGAATGGCGGATTCCTTGTCGCCCTGGGCGTTGAGGATTGCCGACTCCTTCTGGCCCTGGGCCTTGGCGATGGCCGCGGCCTTTTCGCCCTCGGCCTCGGTGACGGTGGCTCGACGGCGGCGTTCGGCGGACATCTGCAGGTGCATGGCCTCCTTGACCTCCGTCGGCATCTCGATGTCCTGCACCTCGATGCGATTGATCGCCACCCCCCACTTGGAGGCGGGTTCCTCCATCTGTTCCTTGATCTTGGCGTTGACCTCGGCGCGGGACTCGAAGATCTTGTCCAGCTCCATCTGGCCGACCACCGAGCGCAGCGTCGTCTTGGCCAGTACCTCCACCGCCTGGCTCATGTTCTCGATCTTGTAGACGGCGTTGGCCGGGTCGATGATCTGAAAGTAGATGGCGCCGTCGATGCGAACCGTCACGTTGTCGGTGGTGACCACCGGCTGGGACGGGAAGTCCATGACCGACTCGCGCAGGTCGATGCGGGTCTCCTGACTCAGCACCGGGGTGAATTCCTGGCCCTTGCGCAGGTAGCGCACCATCTTGATCGGTCTTGGCTTGTCGAAGAACGGAACGATGAAGTTGATGCCCTTCTGCAGCGTGCGGTGGTAGGCGCCGAGGCGCTCGATCACCATCACCTCGGACTCCTGAACGATCACCAGTCCCTTGATCACCATGATCACGGCGATGACGACCACCACCAGGGCAATCAATAGCCCCGGATTTATGGCATACGGCAACATGCAGGTACCTCCTTGGTATCGAGAGTGTCGCCCAGGGCGACCGACGGCATCCCGCCGCCGAAAGCCAGCTTAGGCAATGGGCGGGCGAGTGGCGATAGCGTCTGGCGGCCGCTGCCCGAACGAGAGCATGACCGGGATCAAGAACCTTCGCCGGCGGGACGGACCACCGCCTGGGTGCCCTCGAAGCGGACCAGCGTTACCTCGTCACCCGGACGAAGGGCAGGACCATTCCCTGCTTCGTCCGCCAGGCTGGCACGGTAGAGATCACCGTCGAGCTTGATGCAGGGTGCGTCATCGAAGTCGCGGCTGACCAGCACGAAGCGTTGACCGCGGCCTCCACCGCTGCCAGCCACGCCGAAGCCTTTTTTCGCGCCTCGGCCGCGTCGTCTTAACTGTCGAATCGCCAGCGGCACCAGCACGGCGCAGGCGATCGCCAGGACGATCAGTTGCAGGGTGAAAGTGGCGCCCAGCCAGGCGGCCAGGGCGGTGAGGGCGAGCGCCGCCGCCAGGGCCAGCAGCACGTAGGAGCCGGTCAGCAGCTCGACCAGCAGAGCCGCGAGTCCGGCCAGCAGCCACCACAGCGCGGGAGATAGAAAATCCATGAGGGGCCTCTTGGAAGCAGCGAAATGACGTCCTGTCCTGTCCTGTCCGATTCTGCGCCGCCTGCCGTGGCCCGGCAAGCCGGCGAGACCCGCAGACGACAGCGCCACCGCGATTGCGGTGGCGCTTGGCTGAATGTGAGGAGGCCCGAAAGGCTGTCGTGTTACGGGGCTTACCAGTACCCCAGCACCTTCCACCATAGGCTGCCGACACCGACCCAGACGGTCAGGTTGACCAGGCTCATCACCAGTCCGGCTTTCCACCAGGTGCCGAGTTCCACATAGCCGGAGCCGAAGATGATCGGGGCGGTGCCGGTGGCGTAGTGGGTCAGCGACATCATCAGCGAGGAGGCGCCGGCCAGCAGCAGGGCGATGTACAGGGTAGGGATGCCGAGGGCGATACCGGCGGCCAGGAAGGCGGCGTACATGGCGGTGATATGTGCGGTGGTGCTGGCGAAGAAGTAGTGCGCGTAGAAGTAGACACCGGTCAGCGCCAGGGCCATGCCGAACCAGCCCATATTGAAGCTGCTGATGCCCTCCTCGATGACCCCGGAGAACCAGCCGATCAGTCCGAGCTTGCCCAGAAAGCTAGCCATCATTACCAGAGCGGCGAACCACACGATGGTGTCCCAGGCGGACTTCTCGCCGAGGATGTCATCCCAGGTCAGCACATTGGTGACCAGCAGGATGGACAGTCCCAGCAGCGCCACCGCGGTGGAGTTCACCTTGAATTCGGGGCCGAACAGCATCGCCGGGATACCGGCCCACAGGATCAACAGCAGGCCGAACACGCCGATCATGATCTTTTCGGCGCGGTCGAGCGGGCCCATGGCGGTGAGCTGCTTGCGGGCGAAGGAGGTGGCGTCCGGGGTGCGCTTGAGTTCCGGCGGATACAGCACGTACAGCACCGCCGGCATCAAGGCGATGGCGACCAGGCCGGGCAACAGCGCGGCCAGCGCCCACTGGGTCCAGGTGATCGAGATGGCGGAATCGGTGGCCTTGGCGATCAGGTCGACGATCAAGGGGTTGGGGGCCGTTGCGGTGATGAACATGGCCGAGGTGATGGGGTTGGCGTGATAGTTCACCAGCGCCAGGTACTCGCCGATCTTCTTGCTGGTGCCGGACTCGGGGGAGGAGCCGAAGCTGTCGGCGATGGAGCGCATGATCGGGTGCATGATGCCGCCACCCCGGGCGGTGTTGCTGGGGGTGATCGGGGCGATGGTCAGCTCCGCCAGGGACAGGGCGTAGCCGATGCCGAGGGTGCGCTTGCCGAAGGCGGCGATAAAGGCGTAGCCGATGCGGTTGCCCAGACCCGTCTTCGACAGCCCGCGGGAGATCATGATGGCCAGGCCGATCAGCCAGATCAGCGGGTTGGAAAAGCCAGAGAGGGCGTCGGAGACCGCGCCCTTGGAGCTTTCAGGGTTGGTGACGCCGGTCAGCGCGACCAGGGTGATGGCAATGATCGCCAGGGCGCCGATGCGCATGGTCTTGCCGATGATGGCGGCGATGGTGGCGACGAAGATCGCCAGCAGGTGCCAGGCCTCGGGATTGACGCCGTCAGGTACGGGGATTACGAACCAGAGCGCCAGCCCCAGGGCCACCGAGACCAGGGCGGGAAGCGGTTTGAATGCGAGCATAAGCGAGCTCCTTTGGGGAAGATCGAGTGATCACCTCTCCGCAGAGAGAATCCGAAGGTGTTGTGCTCATTTACGCATAGACGAAGCGACGTCCGAATGACGGACATCAAGCAGAAGTACGGCTTTCGTCGAAATGGTCATGTCGAGTGCAACTTGCGCTGAGGAGGTCGCAGCGCCAAGGCAGGAGATAACGGTGCAGGAGTTGGGTGAGGGCTGCAGCCGACGCCATGCCGGGAACTGCCCGGCATGGCGCGAGAGGAGGTGAACGGTCCCTAGTCGGGCTTGATCGCGGTGCGGCCGCTGCCCAGGAACATCATCGCCAGGGCACCGAACAGGAACATGCCCTGCAGCTCCAGCGCCCAGCCGCCGCTGCTGGTCAGGCTGAACAGCTCACCCATATGCGCCAGATAGATGGCCACCACCATGTTGCCGGCGATCAGCAGACCGGCGATGCGAGTGTTCCAGCCGAGGATTGCCATGACAGGTGCGACGACTTCGCCCAGCAGGACGCCATAGGCGAGCACCGTGGGCAGGCCATGGGAGGCCAGGGTTTCACCGATCCAGGACAGGCTGCCGGGATTGATCAGCTTGCTGACGCCGTGCAGCAGGATCATCACGCCAAGGGCCAGGCGGAGTATCAGCTTTCCCAGGTCGTCGTTGTCGAGGGCGTTGAGCATGGTGACTTCCTTTTCACTAGGGGCTTTTTTGACTCGAGAGCCTTTCACTTCAGGTATTGGTCGGAAAACAGGCGCACCGAGTTGTTCGAGACTTCGCAGCATGATCGCGATGACGTCGGCATGGTGCCTTCGGTCGCAGCACCAGAATCGTCGAAACGGTCGGACCACGCAGGCAATTCTGGCATATTAGGCATCATCCAGATGACTCAGCTGCAAGGAAGATAGCATGGTTCCGTCACGACTTCGCCGCACCGCCGCTTTCGCTCTTTTCACCCTGGCGCTCAGTGCCTGTTCCAGCCAGCCCGCGCCCACGGCGGGTGGTGGCGACACGGCGGCCCCAGGCAGCGTCTCGAGCCCGCTGGTCGGCAAGCGCTGGAACCTGTTGCTGGTGGGCACCAGCGATCGCCTGTCGATGCCGCAGAAGCCGTACTTCGAGGTGGCTTCCGATGGCAGTGTCAGCGGTAGCGACGGCTGCAATCGCTTCACCGGCACGGTGAGCTTCGGTGACAGCCAGCGTATCGACTTCAGCGAACTGACCGCCACCCGCATGGCCTGCGCCAATCCCCAGGGGGCCCAGCAGGTCCGCGACATGCTCGACAACGCCTATCGCTACCTGATCGACCACGATCGACTGGTGTTCTTCGGCCCCAACTCGCTGGTGCTGGGCGGTTTTCGCGACGCCAGCTGACCGGGCCAGTGTTCATCGGGGCGATCAGCGACTCCGGTTGTCCCTCCTGGGCGCGGTACTCGAGATGTCGGCCGCAGCGCGGCTTGCATGATGCAGGCAGGATCGCAGGCTGTGCTTTCGCTGTTGGAAGCGATCCAGCCACCGGGGATGGATCGCCACCACGCGCACCGGAACGCTGGCCAATCCCAGCAATTGCACGATGGCCAGGCGGTGTGAGCCGCCGTAGCCGAGCACGACCTCGCCATCCCGGGTAATCAATACCTGCATTTCGTCATCGGGGTGGCGACTTTCGTCGGGGTGTTGGCGAGCCAGTTCTTGCTGGGTCTTGTAGCCGTGTCGGCGAATGCCGTGGTAGGCACGAGACAGCGTCTCGAAGTAGCGAGCGATATCCTCCTCGCTGCGACACCAGTAGGCGCCTTGCTGTGCCGGGTCGGTGCACTCGCCGGAACGATAGCGAGCCACCGCTTGATGCATCTGGGCGTACTGGGCGGTCTCGCGGAAGTGCCTGTCGTGGGCGAAGATGTCCTCGACTGCAGCGGTCTCGTTCAGGCGTGCCTGGCAAAGTGGTGCAACATGGCTGATGTCCCAGTCGCCTTCACTGATCAACTCACGGCTCAAGCCAGAGCGCGTGACGCAGCGCGCGATGCGCCTTGGGTCGATGTCGACCAGCGGCAGGTCGTTGGCATTCAGCCAGCGACGTTGAAGGTCGACACGGCCACGCAGCTCGGCCAGGTACAGCAGGGCACGCCGTGTTCGGCGGCGAAGGCGTGGCAGGGCGGCGAGCCCGGCAGTGCCAGGGAACGCCAGGGGGGAAAGGCCCGAGTGCGTCATGTTGTACATGTCTATTGTTGTTGTACGCGTTGGTATGGCCGTTGTTCGGTCTGCTGTCGTATCTGCGGCCGAATCGGCGATTGGCCTGAAGGAACGGCTGTGCTGACAGCTTCACTGTGCCGCAAAATACTTTAATAGAAGAAACTGAAATTTGTAGTAATACCGTCATCTTTGTGTCGTACCCGATCAGGCTGAGGCGACGCAGACGGTTGCCTGAGGCGCGGGGCAGGCACGAACCAATAGCGACGTTCCGCCAGGGGGGGGGATGGCCTTCAGCAACGAAGAGAGAGCGGCATTGCTGGCGCTTCACGGGGTAGGGCCGACTGTCATCAGTCGCTTTGAGCAGCTTGGTATCGACTCTTTCGAGCGTCTGGCGACGTTCGAGGCCCGGGAGATCGCCGAGCAGGTGGCATCGATGCTCAACACCAGCTGCTGGAAGAATTCGCCACGCGCCCTGGCGGCGGTGGAGGCGGCCATCGTGCGTGCCAGGCAAGGGCTCAAGGTAGGCTGAGACCCTGACTTGAGATCATGGCGGACCAAAAAGAGCCGACCCCGCCAGTGGCGGGGTCGGCTCGGGTGGTGCTGACGTCGGTCGTGCCGGCTTGGGCCCGGACTCGACTAGAGCGCCGCGATCTTGTCGCGCTGTTCGACCAGCACCCGGCGGGCGGCCTGGTACTCCTCGAGCTTGCCACGCTCCTTGTCGATGACGGCGGCCGGGGCCTTGGCCACGAAGCCTTCGTTGGCGAGCTTCTTCTCGACGCCGCCGATCAACTTGTCCTGCTTGTCGATCTCCTTGCCCAGGCGGGCGAGTTCGGCGTCCTTGTCGATCAGGTCCGCCATCGGCACCAGCACTTCCATGTCGCCGACCAGCTGGGTGGCGGACAGCGGCGCCGTGCTGGCGTCATCGAGCCAGTCGATGGACGACAGCTTGGCCAGCTTCGACAGGAACAGGCGATTGGCGCTCAGGCGCGCCTGGTCGGCCTCGCTGCCCTTGGTCAGCAGGGCGTCGAGCGGCTTGCCCGGGGCGATGTTCATCTCGGCGCGGATATTGCGCACCGCCACGATCACCCCCTTGAGCCATTCGATGTCGCGGATCGCGTCCTGGTCGATCAACGCCTCATCCGCCAGCGGCCAGGCCTTGGCCATCAGCGAGTCGTTGTCCCCTTCCAGGGTGCCGGCGAGCGGCGCCACGCGCTGCCAGATCTCCTCGGAGATGTACGGCATCATCGGATGGGCCAGACGCAGGATGGCTTCCAGCACCCGCACCAGGGTGCGCCGGGTGCCGCGCTTGGCGGCCTCGCTGGCGCCTTCGTCCCACAGTACCGGCTTGGACAGCTCCAGATACCAGTCGCAGTACTCGTTCCAGACGAAGTCGTAAAGCGCCTGGGAGGCGTGGTCGAAGCGGAACTCCTCCATCGCACGAGTGACCTGATCCACCGTCTGCTGCAGGCGGGCCTCGATCCAGCGGTCGGCCAGCGACAGCTCGACCTCGCCGCCTTCGCGGCCGCAGTCCTCGTTCTCGGCGTTCATCAAGACGTAGCGAGAGGCGTTCCACAGCTTGTTGCAGAAGTTGCGGTAGCCGTCCAGCCGGCCCATGTCGAACTTGATGTCGCGACCGGTGGTGGCCTGGGACAGGAAGGTGTAGCGCAGGGCGTCGGTGCCGTGGGCCTCGATGCCGTCGGGGAACTCCGAACGGGTCGCCTTGGCGATGGCCTTGGCCTTCTGCGGCTGCATCATGTTGCCGGTGCGCTTGTCGACCAGCGCCTCCAGATCGATGCCGTCGATCAGGTCGATGGGGTCGAGCACGTTGCCCTTGGACTTGGACATCTTCTGGCCCTGGCCGTCACGCACCAGGCCGTGGACGTAGACCGTCTTGAACGGCACCTCGTCGGTGAACTTGAGGGTCAGCATGATCATCCGCGCGACCCAGAAGAAGATGATGTCAAAGCCGGTCACCAGCACGCTGCTGGGATGGAACGTCTTGAGCTCTTCGGTCTGCTCGGGCCAGCCGAGGGTGCCGAAGGTCCACAGCCCGGAGCTGAACCAGGTGTCGAGTACGTCCTCGTCCTGGGTCAGGGCGACGTCGCCTGCGATGCCGTGCTTTTCGCGGGCCTCGGCTTCGGTGCGCGCCACATAGACGTTGCCGTCTTCGTCATACCAGGCGGGGATACGGTGGCCCCACCACAGCTGGCGCGAGATGCACCAGTCCTGCAGGTCGCGCATCCACGAGAAGTACATGTTCTCGTAATTCTTGGGCACGAACTGGATGTCGCCGTTTTCTACCGCCTCGATGGCCGGCTTGGCCAGGGTCTCTACCGCCACGAACCATTGATCGGTCAGCAGCGGCTCGATCACGTCACCGGAACGATCGCCGTAGGGCAGGGTGTTGTTGACCGTTTCGGTCTTCTCGAGCAGGCCCTTGGCCTCCATGTCGGCGACGATGGCCTTGCGAGCGGCAAAGCGGTCGAGGCCGGCGTAGGCCGCAGGCAGGCTAGTGTCGATGTCGGTCAGCGGACGGCCCTGGATGTCGAAGGCCTCGGCGGCTTCGAGGATATGGGCGGTCTTCGAGAAGACATTGATCAGTGGAAGACCAGCGCGCTTGCCGACTTCATAGTCGTTGAAGTCGTGGGCCGGGGTGATCTTCACGCAGCCCGAGCCCTTGTCCATGTCGGCGTGCTCATCGGCGACGATGGGGATGCGACGGCCGACCAGCGGCAGCTCGACAAACTTGCCGACCAGCGAGGCGTAGCGCTCGTCGTCGGGATTGACCGCCACGGCGCTGTCGCCGAGCAGGGTCTCGGGGCGGGTGGTGGCGACCACCAGATGGTCGAGGCCGGCGTCGGTGGTGACACCGTCGGCCAACGGATAGCGGAAGTGCCAGAACTGACCCTGCTGGTCGCGATTCTCGACCTCGAGATCGGAGATGGCGGTGTTCAGCGTCGGGTCCCAGTTGACCAGGCGCTTGCCGCGATACACCAGATCCTCTTCGTACAGGCGGACGAAGACCTCCTGCACCGCCTTGTAGAAGCCCTCATCCATGGTGAAGCGCTCGCGGCTCCAGTCGAGGCTTGCGCCCATGCGACGGAGCTGGCGGGTGATATGGCCGCCGGACTCGTGCTTCCATTCCCACACCTTGTCGATGAAGGCCTCGCGCCCCAGGTCGTGGCGCGTCTTGCCTTCCTCGGCGGCGACCTTGCGCTCCACCAGCATCTGGGTGGCGATGCCGGCGTGGTCGGTGCCCACCTGCCACAGGGTGTTGCGCCCCTGCATCCGCCGCCAGCGGATCAGGGTGTCCATGATGGTGTCCTGGAAGGCGTGACCCATGTGCAGGCTGCCGGTGACGTTGGGCGGCGGAATCATGATGGCGAAGGGGTCGCCCTTGCCCGAGGGCGCGAACCGTCCGTCGTTTTCCCAGCGCTCGTACCAGCGGGCTTCGATGCTTTCGGGTTGGTAGGTCTTGTCCATGGGGTACTCTTGCTAGCGGAGCCCGGGGCATGCCAGGCACGAGACAGAGGCTCGCGCAGGGCGCTGGGCTTGGAGTTCGACAGCCGGCGCTCGGGCTCGCAAGCTTCCCGCCGAAGAGCGGTTGCGCGAGTGAGGCCTGCGAAAAATGGGCTCGATTATACCCTGATCCGACGCGGGGCGTCAGGGGCTGCCGGGATGACCAGCAGTGTCCTGACGATTTGCTGGCCGGCGTCTACCCCTGCCCCTCGAGGTGGTGCGGTGTGACCGGGTAGCCGCGCTGCTTGTAGGTCTTCCAGCACTCGCGCTTGACCGTCAGTACGTCCTGGTGCTGGTTGATGATCTCGGCCACTCGCTCGAAGCGAGAAAACCACTCGGGGATTTCCGGCGACAGATTGAGCATCGCCTGGGGCGGCGGGTCGAGGCTTTGCGGCGGGCCCTGCCAGCCGATGGTGACGGCAACTGGCCTCGCTTCTTGCTGGGTTGATTCTGTAGCGCGGGCCTCTCTTGCGTCGGCCCCGCCGCCGGGCTCTTGCATACCGGCCCCGCCCCCGGCCTCTCTTGCATCGGCCCCGCCCCCGGCCTCGAGCGCATGGGGGACGAAGGCGTCGGGACGAAAGTCCCATAGGCGCTGGTCGAGCTCCCGGGCCATGGCTTCGTCTTCGGCGTACAGGTAGAGCCGATAGCCCTTGCGGGCGATGGTCTCGGTCAGCCGACAGGCGAAGGCGAGGCGGGCCTCGAGGGTGGTGTCCGGCAGGATGTAGAAATCGATCTTGGTCATGCGCTCTGACTTGATGGCTGAACGAAGGCCGCCCGGGGGCGGCCTTTTAGTAGGGAAGGAGCCGGATCAGGCAAGACGGGTCAGCCAGCCATGGGTGTCTTCGACACGGCCGTACTGGATGTCGAGCAGACGCTTGCGCAGTCGGCTGGCCACCTCGTTGCCCTCAGGGTGCTCGATCACGCCGTCCTCGCTGACCAGTCGCCCGATGGGGGTGATGACCGCGGCGGTACCGCAGGCAAAGACCTCGGTAATCTCGCCGGAGGCCACGCCATCGCGCCACTCGTCGATGCTGATGGGGCGCTCTTCCGGGGTCAGGCCCTCATCCTTGGCCAGTTCGAGCATGGAATCCCGGGTCACCCCCTCGAGGATGGTGCCGGTCAGGCGCGGGGTGACCAGGCGGCCGTCACGGGTGACGAAGAACAGGTTCATGCCGCCGAGTTCCTCGATCCAGGTGTTTTCCACGGCGTCGAGGAAGGCCACCTGGTCGCAGCCGTGGTCGGCGGCTTCCTTCTGGGCCAGCAGCGAGGCGGCGTAGTTGCCGCCGCACTTGGCGTAGCCGGTGCCGCCAGGAGCGGCGCGGTTGTAGTTCGACGACAGCCAGATCGATACCGGCTTGACCCCACCCTTGAAGTAGGCAGCTACCGGCGAGGCGATGACGTAGAAGTCCACCTCCTTGGACGGGCGCACGCCAAGGAAGGCCTCGGAGGCGATCATGAAGGGGCGCAGGTAGAGACTGGATTCCTCGGCTGCGCTTGCCGGCGTCGGCACCCAGTCGATGTCCTGGGCGACCAGCGCCTTGACCGCACCGATGAAGTCCTCGTCGGACAGTTCCGGCAGGGCCAGGCGACGGGCGCTGGCGCGAAAGCGCGCGGCGTTCTTTTCCGGGCGGAAGGTCCAGACGCTGCCGTCGGCGTGTCGGTAGGCCTTCATGCCCTCGAAGATTTCCTGGGCGTAGTGCAGCACCGAGGCGGCCGGGTCCAGTGACAGCGGGCCGTAGGGACGTACCTGATGGCCGTGGAAGCCGGCGTCCTCGGTCCAGCGGATGTGGGCCATGTGGTCGCTGAAGTGACGACCGAAGCCCGGGTTCTCGAGAATGGTGTTACGGATGCTCGCGTCGGTGGCGTTGGCGTTGGGCTCGAGCGAGAAGCCTTGGATGGACACGGGTCGTTCTCCAGAATCGTATCGCGCCGCAAGGGCTCTGCGGCGACAGCGGATCGAGGTCGAGTCAGGGGGCTCGACCGGGATGGGGTGGGCAGGCATCGTGCCTGCCGATGGAATCAGAATGACACAGGCTCGCCCTTTCGGGAAAGCCTGTGGGTCGGGAAAGCCTGTAGGACGGGGAAGCCCGCCGGGGCGGGTGCCGACGTCTGTCGGCACCCGTGTGGACGGCGGACTTGCCGGGTCAGTCCTGGTCGGTGTTGACCACCTCTGCCTCGCGGTCGAGCAGGTAGCGGGTCAGCAGGCCCACCGGGCGGCCTGTGGCACCCTTGGCGCTGCCGCTGTTCCAGGCGGTGCCGGCCACGTCCAGGTGCGCCCAGGGGAAGTCGGTGGCGAAGCGCGACAGGAAGCAGCCGGCGGTGATGGTGCCCGCCGGGCGCCCGCCGATGTTGGCCAGGTCGGCGAAGTTGGAGTCCAGCTGCTCCTGGTACTCGTCCCACAGTGGCAGATGCCAGGCGCGGTCCCAGGCGGTCTCGCCGGCGTCGAGAAGGTCCAGCGCCAGGTCGTCGTCGTTGGACATCAGGCCGGTGGCGTGGTGGCCGAGCGCGATGATGGCGGCACCGGTGAGGGTGGCGATATCGACGACGCTGGCCGGCTCGAAGCGCTCGGCGTAGGTCAGGGCGTCACACAGCACCAGGCGGCCTTCGGCGTCGGTGTTGAGCACCTCCACCGACAGCCCCTTCAGCGTCTTGATGATGTCGCCCGGTTTGGTGGCACGACCGCTGGGCATGTTCTCGGCGGCGGCGACGATGGCGACCAGATTGATCTTTGGCTTGATCGCCAGGATCGAGGCTACCGCGCCGAACACGCTGGCGGCGCCGCACATGTCGAACTTCATCTCGTCCATGCCGGCACCGGGCTTGAGCGAGATACCGCCGGTGTCGAAGGTGATGCCCTTGCCGACGAGCACGTGAGGTGACTCGTTTTCGTCGTCCGCGCCTTGATAGCGCATCACGATCAGTCGCGACGGCTCGTCGCTGCCATGACCTACCGACAACAGCGAGTGCGCGCCGAGCTCTTCAAGGGCCGCCTCGTCGAGGATCTCGGTGGTCAGGTCACCGTCGGATTCGCTGGCCAGGCGCTCGGCCTCGCTGGCGAGGTAGCGCGGCGTGCAGACATTGCCCGGCAGGTTGCCGAGCTGGCGGGCCAGGTTGATGCCCTGGCCCACGGCGGCACCCTGGCGGGCGCCTTCGCTGGCTGCGTTCTGGTCTTCGCCTTCGCTGAGCAGGATCGACACCGTCTTGAGGCTGGGGGCCGGGCCACTTTCTTGCTTGAAGTCGGTGAAGCGGTAGCTGGCGCGAAGCGCGCTTTCGGCGATCTTGTGGGCCTTCCAGCCGGCGTCGCGATCCTCGACGGGCACGTCGGTAAGGGCCACCGAGACTTCGTCCACGGTCAGCTGACCGAGGCTCGCGAAGGCGGCATCCACGGCCTTGCAGAAGGCGCCTTCGTGGCACTTGTCGCGCTCACCGAAGCCGACCAGCAGCAGGCGGTCGGCGCACAGCCCAGGCGCAAAGGGCACCAGCTGGACGTTGCCGAGCTTGGCGTTGAAATCGCCACGCTCGATCAACTGCCCGATCAGACGCTCGCTGGCGTCGTCGAGCTTGGCGGCGGCGGGAGTAAGCTCACCGTCCTTGAATACCGGGATGACCAGGCAAGCGGTCTCGATCTTGACCGGGTTGGCCGTCTTTACAGGGAATTCCATGCTGACTCCACAAGACAAGTGTGGGGGGATTCTGGATAATGCCGGCACGATGCCGAGTCCATCCAGTGTACCCAAGGCCCCCGGGGTTTGCATGATCACCGTGGCCGCAGCGGCCGATCGGGTAGAGATATCGATCAGGGACCTATACTGGATCAGGGACGACCGGTGAGGACGACCGAGAGCAGGAGCGCGCATTGATCATATTCCGTTACCTCACCCGCGAGATTCTGCTGACCATGTCGGCGGTGGCCGGGGTGCTGCTGCTGGTGATCATGGGCAGTCGGTTTATCCGCTACTTTGCCAACGCCGCCGAAGGCGAGATCCCGGCGAACATCCTCGGCTCGCTGATGCTCTATCACATGCCGGGCTTTCTCGAGCTGATCCTGCCGCTGGCGTTCTTTCTCGGAATTCTGCTGGCCTACGGCCAGCTCTACCTGAACAGCGAGATCACCGTGCTGGTGGCCTGCGGCACCAGCCCCAACCGGTTGCTGACGGTCAGCCTGGTGCCCGCCGCCCTGGTGGCACTGCTGGTCGGGATATTCAGCCTGTGGCTGACCCCCGCCGGTGCCCTGCACAACGAACTGGTGCTGGAAGAACAGCGCAGCAAGCTCGACTTCTCGGCGCTGGCGCCAGGGCGTTTTCAGGAGTTCGGCAGTGGGCGTATCGCCTACGCCAGCGACGTGTCCGAGGACGGCGAGCGCATGCAGGAGGTGTTCATCAGCGAACGCCAGAAGCGCAATGACGGCTCCCCCGAGAGCGTGGTGACCCGGGCGACCCAGGGCTACCAGTCGGTGGATCCGGACACCGGCAGTCGCTATCTGGTGCTGGAAGACGGTGAACGCTATAGCGCAGAGGCCGGTCGCGCCGACGCCGAGCGGCTCGAGTTCGGTACCTATGCCGTGCGTCTGGCACGGGCGGTGGAGGCGGTCGAGACCGACTCGGCGGAGTTCGCCACCACCACGACCCTGCTGAATGACGCTTCGCCCGAGGCCAGGGCCCAGTTGCAGTGGCGACTCGGCGCTCCCCTGATGGTGTTCGTGCTGACCCTGCTGGCCCAGCCGCTGTCCCGGGTCAATCCTCGCCAGGGCCGCTTTGCCAAGCTGCTGCCGGCGATCTTTCTGTACGTGGCCTACCTGAGTCTGCTGCTGGCCGCCATGGACGCCATCGGCAGCGGCAGCCTGCCTGCCGTCATCGGCATGTGGCCGATCCACGCAGGCTTCCTGATCCTCGGCCTGGGACTGGCCTTCAATGCCCAACGCAAGGGAATGAGCGGATGATTCTCGATCGCCTGGACGGCTACATCGCCCGCAACGTCCTCGCTGCCATCCTGGTAGTGCAGGTGGTGCTGCTGGGCCTGGACCTGATCATCACCTATATCGATGACCTGGGAGACATCGAAGGCGGCTATGGCGCTTTCGAGGTCTTCCTGTTTCTGTGCATGCGCCTGCCCTGGCGCTTTTATCAGTATGCCCCGGTAGGCGTGCTGATCGGCGCCCTGATCGGACTCGGCAGCATGGCCTCCAACAACGAACTGACGGTGATGCGGGCGGCGGGACGGTCGCTGGCGCGCATCGTCTGGGGGGTGATGAAGCCGATCATCCTGGTGGTGGTGATCGTGCTGACGGTGGCGGAGTTCGTCAGCCCCAGAACAGAGCAGTTTGCCCACGCCTGGAAGGTGCAGCAGATGCAGGGCGAGGGCGCGGTGGTCACCGAACGCGGTGGCTGGCAGCGCGAGGGTGATGACTTCTATCGCTTCGGTGCGATTCGCGCCGACGACACCGTGCTGGATCTGACCCGCTACGAATTCGACGGTCACCGGCTGGAGTCGGTCACCACTGCCAGGCGTGCGGTGTGGCAGGGCGATTTCTGGGAGCTGCAGCAGGTCGAGACGACCCGCTTTACCGATGACCTCACCGAGGTCGACAAGGTGGCTAGCCTGCGTTGGGACACCAGCCTGTCGCCGACCCAGCTTTCGCGTCTGCTGCGTGACGTGGAGACCCAGGCACCGAGTGAATTGTGGGCCTACGCCAGCTATCTGGACGAGCAGGGCCTGGAGGCCACCCAACCGCTTTTGTACTTCTGGCAGAAGATGCTGATGCCACTGACCATGGCTTCGCTGGTGCTGGTGGCGGCGTCCTTCGTGTTCGGCCCGCTGCGCACCGTGGCCGCCGGGACGAGGGTATTCTACGGGGTCATCACCGGGCTGGTGTTCAAGTACCTCCAGGATCTGCTGGCACCGGCCTCCACGGTATTCGGCTTTTCGCCGGCGTGGGCGGTGCTGGCCCCCACCCTCGTGTGCGCCCTGCTGGGACTTCACCTATTGAGGCGGTCGGGGTGAAGGGCGGCATGCCTGGCGCCGGCTTGGGCACTCTCGATCGCCCCGGCCCCAACGTTAGTGTGCGCCTTGCTGGGACTTCACCTATTGAGGCGGTCAGGGTGAGGAGCAGTATGCCTGGCGCCGGCATGGGCACTCTCGATCGACCCGGCCCCAACGTTAGTGTGCGCCTTGCTGGGACTTCACCTGTTGAGGCGGTCAGGATGAAGGGCTGCATGCCCTGCGCCGGCATAGGCACTCTCGATCGACCCGGCCCCCACACTCGTGTGCGCCCTGCTGGGACTTCACCTGCTGAGCAACCCCAATGACACGACGTTTTCCCCATCTCGATGACGTCTGGCCCGCCGGGCTGGGCCGGCGCCTGGGCGCCATGTTCTACGACAGCTTTCTGTTGCTGGCCATCTGGATCGCGATCACCACCTTGCACGTGCTGGTGGTACGCAAGTTGCTGGGCCTGGCCCCGCAAGAGGTGGGGGCAGGTGTTTGGCAGGTGCTCAGCCTGCGACTGCTGCTGGTGGCCGCGGCCTTTGCCTTTTTTGCCTTCTTCTGGCGCCGCGGGGGCATGACCCTGGGAATGCAGGCCTGGCGCCTGCGCGTCCAGACCCTCGACGGCGGACCCATCAGCCTGCGTCAGACCATGCTGCGCTTCGCCGTGGGAGCGCTGTCCTTCGTGCCGCTGGGGCTGGGCCACTGGTGGGTGCTGTTCGACGCGGAACGGCGCAGCTGGGCGGACCTGGCGTCCGGCACCCAGGTGGTGGTGTTGCCGAAAACGTCGAAGCGCTAGCCTGCAACGAGCGCTTGAGCGAGAGTCCTGAACAGGGCAGCTTACCCGTCAGCCCGGCTCGGGCGTCTGCCATCGACCCTTCACCCTCTGCCGCGCCCGGCCGACGTTCTCCCTGCGATGCTGCTCGGCCCCTTCCCATCCTGCCTGCACGGGGCGCTCCTCTCTATTTCCTTCCTGTTCTCTGGATGCTGTCGATTGCCTGTCGGCAGGGGCATCGTTTGAGCGAGATCACGTAAATTCAAATCTTTAGCTAAAGCAAATACGAATTACTCTTGAAAAGGTTGCGCGTCGCTATGGGAATCATTAACATCGACTATAGTGATTCAGGAGAGATGGCGATGTACGTATGCCTGTGCAAAGGGGTCAGTGACCGACAGATTCGTCAGAGCGTCGATGACGGCGCGCGTAGCTGGCGTCAGGTTCAACGTGAGACCGGTTGTGGCACCCAGTGCGGCAAATGTGCCTGTGTGGGCAAGCAGATCACCCGCGATGCCATCCAGGAAGCGTCCAGTCTGGAAGTCGAAGCGCTGGCCTACGCGGTATAGCCTTGGTCGTCGGTACGCTCATACGCTACTTCCTTTGCGGTAGTCTTTTGAATTAGCAATCGATATCGTTGTAGTTGCGGTTTTCAAGATTCTGATTTTATTGAGTTTTTTCATGGATGCCCTATACTGCTTCTTGACGGGAGCTGGTAGGGCATTGCTTGTCGTGCCAGTGTGTCTGTAGCCCCGCGTCTGTTGCCCTGCGAAGGCGGGCGAGGCCAAGGAGAGACGCCGCCTCTGCGGCGTCCGATGCAAGACGGTTCGATCAACGACGACTGGCCACGGCCGGTCGGCAATCACCGGCAAGCACATGACCGGCAAGCACAAGTCCGGCAAGCATTGAGGAGTTTTCCATGAAAGGCGATCCCAAGGTCATCGAGCATCTCAACAAGGTGCTGGGCAACGAGCTGGTGGCCATCAATCAGTACTTCCTGCACGCCAAGATGTACAAGGACTGGGGCCTGGCCCGGCTGGCCAAGTGGGAGTACGACGAATCCATCGAGGAGATGAAGCACGCCGACATTCTGATCGAGCGCATCCTCTTTCTCGAGGGCATTCCCAACCTGCAGGACCTCGGCAAGCTGCATATCGGCGAGGATACCCGCGAGATGCTCGAGGCCGACCTGGCCGCAGAGCATACCGGACGCGACGACCTGATCGAAGCCATCACCTACTGCGAGCAGGTGCGGGACTACGTCAGCCGTGACCTGTTCCAGAAGATCCTCGACGACGAGGAAGAGCACATCGACATCATCGAGACCGAGCTGGGTCTGATCGACAAGGTCGGCCTGCAGAACTACCTGCACAAGCAGATGCAGGAAGCCGGCGGCGAAGAGTAATTCAGCGCTGAGGCGCTGGATCGACAGTGCTCAAGCAAGCAAAAGGGGAAGCCAGTGGCTTCCCCTTTTTGCGTCTGCGCGTGTGGATATCGGTTGCTTGTACGCGGGCCAGGTCGTCTGGACCAGCACCGTGGGACCAGTGTCGTCGGACCAGCGTCGTCGGGCTGGTATCGTCGGGTAGGCATCGTCGGGCGGGTATCGTCGGACCTGCGCCATGGACCAGCGTCACCGACCTGAGCGTCGTCCGGCCTGGCTAGAACGCCTTCTCCAGGGCAAAGCGCGGCGTCGTGACGCCCTCGACCTCGACGCTCTCGCAGAACATCTGAAGGGGGCGCACCCACAGGCCGTAATCACCGTAGAGCGCGCGGTAGACCACCAGGGCCTCTTCGCTTTCGCTGTGGTGGGCGACGCCGGTCACCTCGTAGAGCGGGCCCTTGTAGTGGCGATAGATGCCGGGCACCGGAAGGGGGGATTGCGCGGTTGTCATGGTCATTTCCTTGTCTGGCTCATTTCACACGGGTCAGCCTGGCCAGTGCCCGCGAGGCGGCGACAAAGCCGAAGCTGCCGGTGACAAAGGTGGCGGCGCCGAAGCCGCTCTCGCAGTCCAGGCGCGTGGACTCGCCGGCACCAGGCTTGGTGTGGCAGACCTCACCGTCCTGGCCGGGGTAGACCAGCTGCTCGTCGGAGTAGACGCACTCGACGCTGAAGCGGCGTTTGGGATTGCGCGAAAAGCCGTGATCGCGGCGCAGGCGCGAGCGCACCTTGGCGAGCAGGGGATCATGCTCCGTACGGGTCAGGTCGGCCACCTTGATCCGGGTGGGATCGGTCTGGCCGCCAGCGGCGCCGGTTACCGTCAGTGGCAGCTTGCGGCGTTTGCACCAGGCGATCAGAGCGGCCTTGGCCACCACGCTGTCGATGGCGTCGATCAGATGATCGGCGTCCTCGGGAATGCGTTCGGCGAGGTTGGTCGGGGTGGCGAAGGCGACATCGGTGATGACCTCGATGCCGGGGTGGATGGCCCGGCAGCGCTCGGCCAGCACTTCTACCTTGGGCCGCCCGATGGTGCCGTCGAGGGCGTGAAGCTGACGATTGACGTTGGAGACGCAGACATCGTCGAGATCGATCAGGGTCAGCTTGCCGACGCCGCTCCTGGCCAGCGCCTCCACCGCCCAGCTGCCGACACCGCCGACGCCGACCACCACCACGTGGGCTTGCGCCAGGCGGGCGCTGGCGGTGGCGCCGTAGAGGCGGCGAATACCGCCAAAGCGCAGGTCATAGTCGTTGTCGCTGGGGTCAGTGCTCATCAGGAATCTCGCTGGGTCGTTGCGGTCACGGTGGCGGTATCGGCAGGCCGGGGCAGGTGGGCGCGCCAGCCGAAACGGTCGAACAGCCGCGTCATGCAGGCGTCCAGTGGGCAGCACAGCGCCAGCGGGGTGCGGTGGCGAGGGTGCTCGAACTCGAGCGAGGTCGCTGCCAGCAGCAGCCGATCGCAGTCCAGGCTGTCGCGGAAGAAACGGTTGTGGTTGCCCTTGCCGTGCTTGGCGTCGCCGATGATCGGGTAGCCGATGCCGGACAGATGACGGCGTATCTGGTGGCGTCGCCCGGTCAGCGGGCGGGCCTCCATCAGCGAGTAGCGAACCTGAGGGTAGCGGTCGAGTCGTACCGGCAGCTCCACGCTGTCGAGCCGGCGCACCTCGGTGATCGCGGGCATTGCCGGCATCTCGGCCTTGGGCCGGCTGCCGTCTTCCTCGCGCAGTGCCCGGTCGATGCGCTCGGTCTCGGGGCCGATGCCGCGCACCACCGCCAGGTAACGCTTGGCCACCTGGCGCTCGGTGAAGGCCTCGGCCAGCCGTCGGGCCATGTCCGAGGAAAGCGCGAACACCATGACCCCGGAGGTGGGACGGTCGAGGCGGTGCACCGGGTAGACCCGCTGTCCCAACTGGTCGCGCAGGCGCTGCAGCAGGAATTCGCGCTCGCCACGGGCCAGCGCGCTGCGATGCACCAGTAGCCCGGACGGCTTGTGCACCGCCACCAGATCGTCGTCCTGGTAGAGAATGGGCAAGGGCAGGGACATCGCGGCGATACCTTTGACGTGAATGCGTGCTCGAGGCGCGCTATTGTCGCCATGTTGCGGCGATCTGTCATCCGGATTGCGACGACTCCGTGAGTTGAGGGGCATCTCCGGCTACGGCTTTGGTCTATGATGAGCGCCGACAATCGGTGAGAGAGCAGGCTATGACCCGAGGGATAGGGATGCTGCGCTGGTGCAGGGACTGGGCACCGGTCCTCAAGGTGCTGTCGGTACTTTGGCTGGTGTTGGCGCTGTTCATGCTGTTGCCCTGGGGGGTGCTGGTATGGGAAGGCGACGCCGATGCACCGGCCTTCGCTCGTTCCCTGCTGGTGGTAATGGCCACGGTGCTGTTGTGCTGGTGGCTGACCTGGCGGATACCGGTGGCGCTCAAGACCCAGCAGATGTTCGTGCTGACCACCTTGAGCTGGGTCAGCATCAGCGGTTTCGCCAGCCTGCCGCTGGTGCTGGGCGCACCCCATCTGTCGCTGACCAACGCGGTGTTCGAGTCGGTCTCGGCGATCACCACCACCGGCTCCACCATCCTTACCGATATCGACCAGCTGTCCGACGGTCTCAAGCTGTGGCGGGGACTGATGCAGTGGCTCGGCGGCATCGGCATCATCGTCATGGGTATCGCCATCCTGCCGTTTCTCAAGGTCGGCGGCATGCGCCTGTTCCAGACCGAATCCTCGGACTGGTCGGACAAGGTGATGCCGCGTACCGGCGGCATCGCCAAGGCCACGCTCGGCATCTACGCCCTGGGCACCCTGGTGGCGATCCTGGCCTACGGTATCGGCGGCATGGCACCGGTAGACGCGGTGGTGCACGCCATGAGCTCGGTATCCACCGGTGGCTTCGCCAATTCAGACGCCTCCTTCGGCGCCTACGCCGACCAGCCGCATCTGTTGTGGATGGGCACCTTCTTCATGTTGCTTGGGGCCTTGCCCTTCGTGCTCTACATCCGCTTTCTGCGCGGCTCTCCGCTGGCGCTGTGGCGCGACGAACAGGTCCGCGGGCTGGTGTGGCTACTGGTGGTGGTGACGTTGATCCTCAGCCTCTATCGGGTATGGCGAGGCGAGGCGATGTTCGATGCCCTGACTCACACCGCCTTCAACGTGGTCTCGGTGGTGACCACCACCGGCTACGCCAGTGACGACTACAGCCAGTGGGGCCCGTTCGCCGCCATGGCGTTCTTCTATCTGACCTTTGTCGGTGGCTGCAGTGGTTCGACCAGCGGAGGCATGAAGATCTTTCGCTTCCAGGTGGCGATCAAGATGCTGCTGAGTCAGCTGCGCTTTCTGATCCACACCCACGGGGTCTTCGTCTCTCGCTACAACGGTGTGCCGCTGTCCGACGAGATCAGCCGGGGCGTGGTGGCCTTCTCCTTCTTCTTCTTTCTGACCATCGCCGGTCTCGCCCTGGCCCTCGGCATGCTGGGACTCGATCTGGTCACGGCGCTGACCGGGGCGGCCACGGCGGTGGCCAACGTCGGGCCAGGACTTGGCGATATCATCGGCCCTGCCGGCAACTTTTCCACCCTGCCCGACGCCGCCAAGTGGCTGTTGTGTGTGGGCATGCTGATGGGCCGCCTGGAAATCCTGACCGTGCTGGTACTGTTGACCCCGATGTTCTGGCGCAAGTAGGTCCTTGGCGGCGGTGGGGGAGGTGATCGATGGCGTAGTGTGCCGGGTTGGACAGACGGCTTGGCGGCTGCCATGTTGCACGGCAACATGACAGTCGACATTGGTCGTCTCGCCGAAGGTGGCGGCGGCGGTCATTCTGAGCTGACGCCCGTCGGGAGCCCCGTGATGAAACTGTCCCCTGCCTATCGCATCGCCGCCACTATCCTGCATGGATTCGACGAGTACCGCTCGCGCTTCAAGCAGATCACCCTGGACGCCAATCGACGCTTTCGCGACGCCGCCTGGCGCGAGGCCCAGCAGGCCTCGGCGGAGCGGATCAACCTCTATCAGGAAAAGGTCGACGAGACCCTGGGGCGCCTGCAGCGCACCTTTGACGAGGACATCCTGACCCACTGCGAGTGCTGGCGTGAGGCCAAGGGGCACTATGTCGAGCTGATCGGTCAGCGACTCGACTACGAGCTGGCCGAGACCTACTTCAATTCGCTGTTCTGCTCGATCTTCCATCACCGCCACATCCGCGATGACTGGATGTTCGTCAACTCCTCCAGGGACGCTGCGTCACACCACTCGGGCATCGAGCTGTGCCGACACATCGCGGTGGAGGGGGACTGGTCAAGGGCCATCGCCGAGGCGCTGGAGGGGGCCGAACTGGGCATGGAGTTCATCGACCTGGGCCACTGCGGACATCTGGCGCGTGACTTTCTGGTCGAGCACCTGCCGCAAGGGCTGGCGGACGGCACGGACACCGAAATCGAACTGCTGAAGAGCGTCTTCTACCGCAACAAGGGCGCCTACCTGGTCGGCCGCATCCACCGCGATGGCGAGCAGGTGCCGCTGGTGCTGCCGGTGCTCCACGAGGAGGGCAAGGGGCTGCACCTGGATACGGTGCTGATCGAGCCCGACGAAGTGTCGATCATCTTCTCCTTCACCCGGGTCTACTTCCAGGTCGATGCCACCGTGCCCCGGGAGTTTGTGGCCTACCTGCACATGCTGATGCCGGACAAGCCGATCAGCGAACTCTACGCCGCCATCGGCTTCTTCAAGCACGGCAAGACCGAGTTCTTCCGTGCCCTGAACCAGCAGATCGCGCGGCGCGAGGACAAGTTCATCATCGCCCCCGGGGTGCGCGGCATGGTGATGGCGGTGTTCGTGCTGCCCTCACACCGCACCGTGTTCAAGATCATCAAGGACCGCTTCGACCCGTCCAAGGCGATGAGTCGCGACAACGTGCGCGAGAAGTACGGCCTGGTCAAGCGCCATGACCGGGTCGGCCGGATGGCCGATACCCAGGAGTTTTCCTACCTGGTGTCGCGCAAGGACCACTTCGATCCCGAATGCCTGGAGCATCTGCTGGAAGTGGCGCCGAGCAATGTCTACCTGAAGGACGACAAGGTCATCATCAAGCACTGCTACACCGAGCGCATGATGACCCCGCTGAATCTGTATCTGGAACAGTGCGACGAGACCGAGACCCGTGCGGTGCTCAAGGACTACGGCAACGCCATCAAGCAGATGGCGGCGGCCAACATCTTCCCCGGCGACATGCTGCTGAAGAACTTCGGGGTGACCCGCCACGGGCGTGTGATCTTCTACGACTACGACGAGGTGAGCTATCTCACCGAGTGCAACTTCCGGCATATCCCGGAGCCCCTGTATCCCGAGCAGGAGCTGGCCGACGAACCCTGGTACTCGGTGGGGCCCAATGATATTTTCCCCGAGGAATTCGGGCCCTTCCTGTTCGCCAATGTGCAGTTGCGCAAGCTGTTCTTCGAACTGCATCCGGAGCTTTTCGATGCCGACTACTGGAAGAGCCTGCAGGCGGCGATCACCGACGGTCAGGTGATCGACGTCTACCCTTATCGCAACAAGCAGCGCTTCGCCTCGGACCCCGGGGGCCTGACCTACTGAGTCCGTGGCGGCGCTGATTCAGACTCTCAAAGCTGTGGAGCGAGTTCATGTCCAAGGCCCCCCATCTGGTGGTGCTGACCGGCGCCGGCATCAGCGCCGAGAGCGGAATCCAGACCTTCCGTGCCGCCGATGGCCTTTGGGCGGATCATCCCATCGAGGACGTCGCCACCCCCGAGGGCTGGGCACGAGACCCGCAGCGCGTGCTGAGCTTCTATGACGCCCGTCGGGACCAGGTACGTGGCGCGCGTCCCAACGCCGCCCACCGGGCGTTGGCTAACCTCGAGGCGCGTGGCTTCGAGGTCAGCATCGTCACCCAGAACATCGACGATCTGCACGAGCGAGCGGGCTCCCGGCGGGTGCTGCACCTGCATGGCGAGATCATGATGGCGCGCTCCTCGGTGGACGAGCGCATGCGCTATCCGCTGGGGCGTCGCAATATCGCCATGGGCGACGTCTGTGACCGTGGCAGCCAACTGCGCCCGGACGTGGTCTGGTTTGGCGAGGCGGTGCCGGCCTATCAGGACGCCTGCGAGATCGTCGCCGAGGCGGACCTGTTGCTGGTGGTCGGCACTTCGCTGGCGGTGATGCCGGCGGCGGCCCTGATCAACGAACTGCCCTTCGATGCCGACTGCGTGCTGGTGGACCCTGACGAATCGCTCAGGGTGCCTGCTGGCGTTGCCCGGCTGGTGATGCCGGCAGGTGAGGGCGTGCCCGCCCTGACCCGTCACTGGCAGCGTGAAGGTCGACTGTTCATGCCGCAATTGGGCTAGGCCCGGGTAATGGTGTTGCCGTCGAGCTGTGTGCAGGGAGAGCCTTCGAGCGGGTTGTCTGAAGAGCCGTCGAGCGGCTTGTGTAGAGAGCCGTCGAGCGGCCTGTGTAGAGAGCCTTCGAGCGGCCTGTGTAGAGAGCCTTCGAGCGGCCTGTGTAGAGAGCCTTCGAGCGGCCTGTGTAGAGAGCCTTCGAGCGGGTTGTCTAAAGAGCCATCGAGCGGGTTGTGTAGAGAGCCATCGAGCGGGTTGTCTAAAGAGCCATCGAGCGGGTGGTAGATTGAGCCATCTTTGTGGTGGCTTGCCTGACGCAGACAATGGGGCGTGGTAGATTGGGCGCCCTTTGCCGCAGCCTGCTTCCCGCCCATGTGTGACTCTCGTTTCGCCGATTCCGCCCCCTCCCTGCATGACGCCCACGCCGAAGATTCCGGCTCGACTCACGAAGCTTCAACTACCGAGGAGGCGTCCGCCGAGCGCCATCCGGGTGAGCCGAGCGCTGTCGGGGATCCGCACCTCGGCGAGAGCCCGAGCCCCGACCGGGACCCAGCCACCGGTCATCCGCGTCCCCCGCGGCGAGAGTTCAAGGCGCGCGGCAGTTTCGTCACCCGTTGCGCTGGCTGCAATCTGCCCGAACTCAACTGCCTGTGCCCCTATCAGGCCAAGGCCGACTCTCGGGTCCAGGTGTGGCTGATCACCCATCCGCTGGAGCACCACAAGCCGACCAACACCGGCCGTCTGATCGCCGACGTGCTGGCGCCCACCCGTGTCTTCACCTGGTATCGCACCACGCCCGATGCAAAGCTGCTGGCGCTCCTGGCCGACGAGCGTTACGCCCCCTTCGTGGTATTCCCCGACGACCAGCCCGACTACGCCGACCGCGTGGTCGAGGTGGAGGCGGTCCGGCGAGTCCCCCGTGAGCGCATCCCGGTGCTGATCCTGCTCGACGGCACCTGGCGTCAGGCGCGGCGGATCTTTCGCAAGAGCCCCTACCTGGAACGCCTGCCGGTACTGCCGTTGAGAACCGATCGACTGACGCGTTATCGGTTGCGCAAACCCGCTTCCCAGGCGCATCTGTGCACCGCCGAGGTGGCCGCCGAGCTATTGCGTCAGAGCGGCGAGGAAGACGCCGCTTCGGTGCTCGACGATTACTTCGACGTCTTCAACGACAGCTACGCCGCCAGTCGGCGCTACCACAAGATCGAGACGCCAAGCCCGGCCATGCGCAGGTTGGCCGCACGGCGAGGGTGAGAGGGCGTGGTCAGGCATCGAGGCGACGACAACGCCAGGATCGGTGTCGGTATACGCATAACTATGCCGTATTGAGCGGGTTTTTTCGGACCTGTCGGTATAAAACTACATTCCCTATCCACGTCCGCTGGCTTGTGGTGTCGCGAATATCCTAGTTCACCCGGGCTTTTTCTGGGAGACGCTCTTCTTTTGACACAGTTTGGTCAATCTGTGCGGCTTGGCGCACGAGGAGCGTTATGGATTTTCGTAGGCGTTTTCACCCCTGCCGACCTCTCCCGGGAGATCGCTGTCCATCGCTGGCGGTGGATGGTGATGCCGCATTTTCCGTGGCGACGCTGGAGCGTCGCTTGGAAAAGGACCGTACCCGGGTCGTCCACAGTGCCAGCCTGCGTCGATTGCAGCTGCTGCCCCAGCAGGGCGCGGTGCTGGCCCACGCAAGCCAGAGACGCCTGCTGTCGGCCTCGCTGGAGCGACAGCAGATGGGGCGCCGGATCGTGCAGATGGTCTATCGCAAGCTGGGCAAGCGGGCGGGTGACTGTGGCCTCGATGGTCTGGAAGACGCCTTCATCTGTCTGGTCGAGGTGGGCAGCCTGCTGCGTGATATCGGTCGACCTCCCTTCGGCCAGGCCGGAGAACTTGCGCTTTGCGGCTGGTTCGACAGCCATATGTCGGCCCTGGGAGGCCGCCAGCTGCCGCTGGCCAAGGACGATATCCAGGGCGCGGCCCTGCTCAACGAGCTGTGTCGTTTCGACGCCCAGGCCCAGGCGCTCCGCACCATCGGCAAGCAGGAGGGGATCTCGCTGACCCATGTCCAGGGCGCGGTGCTGCTGGGGGAGCAGGCGGTGTGGCGCGAAGTGGGCGACGATGGCCGTGGCCGCCAGGGCTACTGCTATCGTGCCGAGAGCGACCAGGAGACGGCCATGCGTGGTGTCCTGGGGCTGGGCCAGGATCATCGCCATCCGGCCAGCTACGTGGTGGATGCCGCCGAGGTCATTGCACGGACCCTGTCTCGTCTGGAGGCGGTGGTGGAGCGGGGGTTGATCGACCCGACGTCCCTGGTGGCATCGCTCAAGCAGGCCTACGTGGAGGGGCTGGCCCGCCAGGGAGAGCCCTGGGCGAGTCTGGAGGAGCGGCGCTTCTCGCGCCACGGAGTAGTACGCCGCTGGAGCCTCGGTGGCATGCTGGACTGGGCGCTGCGCCGCTATGAGCGGGACAACGTCGAGGAACTGGGGCGCTTCTTTCACTACCTGCGACTGGCGCTGGGGCGCACCCTGGTCAATCACGCCGCCGATGCCTTCGTGGCCCACCTGGAGAACATCCGGGAGGGACAGCCTCAGTTGAGGCTGCTGAGCGCGGAGGTCGGCTGTCGCGCTCTGCTCGAGGCCTTCGACAGCCTGGCCACCCGGGTCGAATATCGGGATCCGGAGCTGGAACGGCTGGAGCTCGAGGGCTACCGCACCTTATGTGGACTGCTCGATGCCGCCCTGCCGGCTTTGCGCCTGCCGGAAGCGGCCTTCGTGCGACTGCTGGACGAGGGCCATGGCGCCTCGCCGCGGCTGACGTTGTGGGTGAAGCGGTTGCCGCCCGGCGTGCTCAGGGTGTACCGCCAGGCCATGGCGCAGCCCTGGGAAGGGGCGAGCCGCGAGGTCTGGGAGGCCTATCATCGTGGACGCCTGGTGCATGACTGGATCTGCAGCATGACCGAGTCATCGGCACTGGAAGAGTACAGTCGCCTGCGTGTGGCCGGTCGTTCGCTGGCCTGACGGTCAGGATCTGTGGCGTCACCAACGGCATCGTCCGGTCCAGCGTTGAAACGACGGGCCAGGGATGGCGTAGAGTTTCTGTCGACGATTCTGCACAGGCAAGGTCCCATGAGGCTGGCGACGGGTGGTCGGCGAAGCATCTCGGTGATGGCGGTGCTGGCACTGATGCTGGCACTGATGTCGCTGGTTTCTGGTTGCGTGCCGGTGATCAGTGAGCGCTGGGCGCGCCAGCCATTGCAGGGGCAGGTCATCGACGTCCGCACCGGGGCCCCACTGGCGGGGGCCAGGGTCTCGGCCGAGGCCTTTGCCGAGGCCGCCGGCGTGACCGACAGCAACGGGCGGTTCGCCATTCCGGGGCATTCGTATATCGGTGGGCAGTTGTTGATGGCAGCAAGCGGGCTGCGCCCTCAGTGCTGGAAGGTCGAGCGCGACGGCTATCGGACGCTGTGGATCGAGGTGATGGAGATGGTCCCGGATACGCTGCGCCAGCCGATCACGGTGAACCTGCCCATGTTGACGTTCGATGCCGAGGCGCCCGCTGAACGCTCTGCCGAGACGATGGTCAAGGAAAAGAGCACCGGGGATCAGGTCGGCCATCACGTCGGCAATCACGTCGCCAAAGAGGCGATTTCCCGCGCGATACAGTACGACAATTACCGTTGGCGCCTGGCGGAAGGCAGCGACTGTGGCGCAGCGCCACCGCCAAGCTAACGATCGATGAGGTCGCCGTTCGTCGCCAGCGCGCGTGCATCCACTTCCCTGATACTCGAACAGCCACACATGGCGAGGCCCTGGTCCAGCTCTCGGCGCAGGATCGCCAGGCAGCGCTCGACGCCGGCTTCGCCCGCGTCGGCGAGTCCGTACAGGTAGGGACGGCCGATATGCACGGCGTCGGCGCCCAGGGCCAGCGCCCGAAGGATGTCCAGGCCGCTGCGAATCCCACCATCCAGATGCACCTCGAGATGCTCGCCCACCGCCGCCGCCACCTCGGGAAGCGCTGCGATGGTAGCCCTGGCGGCGTCCAGCTGGCGCCCCCCATGATTCGACACCACCACGGCGTCGGCTCCCTGCTCGGCGGCCTGGCGCGCCGAGTCCGCGTCCAGCACCCCCTTGACGACCAAGGCGCCCGGCCAACGGGCGCGGACCCAGACCAGGTCATTCCACCCGAGTGAGGGATCGAGCTGGTGGTCAAGCCAGCTGGCGAGTGAGGCGATGCCGTCGGGGGCCGAGAGTGGCCCGTCCAGATTTCCCAGGGCAAAGTGACGGCTACGCAGGTGGCGCCACCACCAGCCAGGGTGACGGCCTAGCCCCCAGGCGAGCTTGAGGGCGGTGGCCGGATCGGGCCTGACGTCGTGGCCGAGCCCCCGGTGGTGGTCGGCCAGCAGCGGCATATCGATGGTCAGCACCAGCACACGGCAGCCGAGACTCAGGGCGTCGTCCATCAGTCGCTCGCTGAGACCGCGATCCTTGAACACGAACAGCTGAAACCAGGGCGGGCGCGGGCAGTCCCGGGCGATATGGGCAAGGGGGGCGTTGGACAGGGTGGCGGCGGTGTAGGGGACCCCGGCTCGCGCAGCGGCGCGAGCGGCCAGACGTTCCCCGTCGGCCCAGGCCAGGCCGCCCAGGGCCACCGGCGAGAGCACCAGCGGCAGCGCGATATCTTCGCCCAGAATGCGAGTACCGAGGGTGCGCCGGCTGACGTCGGCCAGGCGCGGTGCCAGCGCCACTCGTGACAGGGCCTGGAGGTTGGCGGCCAGCGCCTGCTCGGCGCCGGAGCCTCCGTCGATATAGTCGAAGACCAGCCGCGGGAGTCGCCGTCTCGCGCCTTGGCGAAGCGCCTCTATGGTGCTGCGAGTCATGGGCGCCGACTCCCTTCCGCGTACCGTTCATCTGAGCATAGTCTAAGCGGGCTTCGGAGCCGGTTTCGATGACGGGCTGGCGCGGACCCGGAGCGGGTTCGCGTTGATGGTAGGGGGCGGTGAAACGACACCGCCGCCCGAGTGGGCGGCGGCGCGAGGGTGCCGAACGAGGCGGCCGGGCTAGCCGAACAGGCTGTCGGCGATACGAAAGCCGGCGATCCAGGTGCCGGCGGCGGACCCCAGGGTCGCCGTCAGGAACACCAGCAGGGTGCGCGAGACACGGTTCTTCCACCAGCCCTTCACTTGGGTGACGTCGTGGCGCAGGGTGGAAAAGTCACGCACCTTGGGCTTGCGCATGGCCAGCTCCACCCCGGCGGCGACGAAGCCCGCCCCGATGGTGGGATTGAGCGAGGTCAACGGGGCGGCGAACACGGTGGCGATCACCGTGACCGGGTGGGCCAGGGCCAACAGCGTGGCGCCCCCCGACAGCACGCCGTTGATCACGAACCATTCCGCCACCAGCTGCCAGCCGAGCTCGGTGTTGCGCGAAAAGCCGATGGCGAAGCCGGTCAGCACCAGGGCAGTGATCAGCCAGGGCAGCATCTTCCACACCTTCGACGGCGGCCGGGTGGCCTCCAGCGTGGCGATTTCCTCGGCCGGGTCCTCGGCAGGCGGGCCTTCCAGGTGCTCGGCCATGCCCTTGAGGTGGCCGGCGCCGATCACCACCAGCACCCGCTTGAACTTGCCGGGGGGGCACTGCTGGGCCAGGCGCATCACCATGTAGCGATCACGCTCGCTGATCAAGGGGGTGAACAGCGACTGTGATTCGGCAGCGAATTCGCTGAAGGTGGATTCCAGCACGTCGCCCTGTTTTAGCCGCTCGACCTCCTCGGCGGAGACTTCCTGGCGCGACAGCACGCTGCCGAGCAGGCCCGACAGCAGGCTAAAGCGCTGCCACAAGGGCACGTTCTGGTAGATCCGCTTGAGCGTCAGGCCCACGTCCCGGTCGATCAGCAGCAGCGGAAGCTCGTGGCGCTGACTGGCCTCCAGGGCGGCGCGCATCTCGGCACCGGGCTCGATGCCGGACTGCTCGGCGATGCGCTGCTGGAAGGCGCCGAGGGCCAGGTTGGCGGCGACCATGCCGGCCTTGCCCTGACGAAAGATCTGGAACAGGTCCTGGTCACCCAGGGCGTCGGGATTGGCCAGGTTGCTGTGGCGGGCGTCGCACAGCTCGATGGCGACGGCGTCGAAGTCGCCGGAATCGATCAGGTCGCGCACCTCGTCGGCGCTCTCGGCGCTGACGTGGGCGGTGCCCAGCAGGGTAAAGGTGGTGTCGCCGACGCGGAGGTCACGTCGGGGGCCGCCTCGGGTCTCGGGCCGCTCGGCCAGCGCAATGTCGTCGATCTCGCTCATGGGGCTCGGGGCCTTGAGAATGTGAAGGATCGATTATCCATGAACGAGGAGGGCAGGCCAAACCCTGGCCTGCCCTCGAGCTGACATTGTCCGGCGTTCAGTCCTGATAGGCGCCAGCGGAATAGGTCAGTTCGTAGCTGTGGGAGTAGATCTCGAGGATGTTGCCGAACGGATCTTCCATGTAGATCATCCGGTAGGGCTTCTCGCCGGGATAGTACTCGCGCACCTTGGGCATGCGCTTCTTGCCGCCGGCGGCGACGATGCGCTCGGCCAGGCCCTCGACGTCGGGATCCTGGACGCAGAAGTGGAACACGCCGGTCTTCCAGTACTCGAAGTTGTTCTCCGGGTCCTCGTGGTTGGCGAACTCGAACAGCTCCACGCCTACCCGGTCACCGGTGGACAGGTGGGCGATACGGAAACTGCCCCAGCCAGGGCCGAAGACGTCGGTGCACATCTCGCCGATGGCGGAGTCGTCTTCCTCGATGGTGGTCGGCGCCATGATCTGGTACCAGCCCAGCACCTGGGTGTAGAACGCCACCGCGGCCTCCACGTCCGGCACTGAGATGCCGATATGGGAGAAGCTGCGGGGATAACTGTTTGGAGAGTTGCTTGAAGAGTTGGCGGGAGCGTCGTGGTTGGCGTTTGCCAAGGCGTCTTGCTGGCTCATGGAGTGTCACCTCTTGATGCAGGAATGATGAGCACAGTCTGGGCCGGGATCGCTATAATGAAAATCGACGCTACGTTATGGTGATGATAATAGATGCTTATGGCAAATCCGCTCTGGCTACGCTCGTTTCAGGCGTTGGTGGAGCAGGGCAACTTTACCCGCGCCGCCGAGCGCCTCGATCTGACCCAGGCGGCGGTCAGCCAGCATATCCAGCGCCTGGAGGCCGAGCTGGGACTGTTGTTCATTCGCCGGCCCCGGCGGCTCGAGCTGACCCCGGCCGGCCACGCCCTGCTGGATTATCTGAACGAACGTGAACGGGTCGATCAGCGCCTCACCCAGCGCCTGGCCGGTGATCTGGACGATCATGGCGAGATCAGCCTGATGACGCCAGGGAGCATCGGGCTTGCGATCTACCCGCGTCTGCTGGCGTTGCAGAAGCGCGCGCCGGGGCTGGCGATTCGCCATCGCTTCGGTCCGACGCGAGAGATCGTCGAGGCCGTCATCGACGGCAAGGTGGAGATGGGGCTGGTGGGCGAGCGTCCCGACGACGCCAGTCTGACGGTCAGCGAGTTTGCCACCGAGGCGCTGGAACTGGTGGTACCGGCCAACACCCGTGTCGAGACATTCGATGAGCTGATGGCGCTGGGCTTTATCGACCATCCGGACGGCAAGGCCCTGGCGACCCGTCTGCTCAGTCGGCGCTTTCCGGGCTCGCCGGGCTACGCTCGCTGGCCGCGCAGCGGCTTCACCAATCAGATTGGCCTGATCCTGGCGCCGGTGGCCCAGGGGCTGGGCTTCAGCGTGTTGCCACGCTTTGCCCGGGAGGCCTTCGAGGACCAGCACGCCATCCGTGTGGTCGAGGGTGTCCCCGAGGTCAGCGACACCCTCTACCTGATCCAGCGCGCCGAGTGGCCACTGTCGGCCCGGGCACAGCGGGCGCTTTCGGTGATGCGAGAGGCGGTGGCGGGTGCCGACAGCGCCCTCTAGCGAAGGGCTACGGCAAAGGAAAGGGCGCCAGGATCGGTCCTATTTGCGCCAGAAGGCCGGGGTAAACAACACCAGAACGGTAAAGATCTCCAGGCGCCCCATCAGCATCGCCATCACCAGGATCCACTTGGCCATGGTCGGCATGTCACCGTAGTGCAGACTGGCCTCGCCCAGCGCCGGCCCCAGATTGTTGAGCGCCGAACCCACCGTGGACCAGGCGGTGACCTGGTCGACCCCGGTGGCCATCACCCCCACCAGCATCAGGAAGAACAGCAGCACGTAGGCCGAGAAGAAGCCCCACACCGCCTGGGCGATGCCATCGGGTACGCTGACCTTGCCGATCTTGACCGCGATCACCGCGTTGGGGTGGATCAGACGCATGATCTCGCGCATGCCCTGCTTGATGATCAGGATGATGCGGATGACCTTCATGCCGCCGCCGGTGGAGCCGGAGCTGGCGCCGACGAAGGCGGCGATGAACAGCAAAAGCGGCAGCGCGCCGGGCCAGGCGGAGAAGTCGGCCACCGAAAAGCCGGCGGTGGTGGCCACCGAGACCACCTCGAAGACGCCGTGGCGAAGTCCCACGGTGGTCTCTTCGGTACCGGTCAGCCACAGCACCACCACGGTGATGCTGGCCAGCCCCGTCAGGTACAGCAACAGAAAGCGCGCCTCGGAGTCTTCCCAGTAGTGGCCGATGCGGCGTTCGCGCCAGGCCAGGAAGTGCAGGCTGAAACTGAGTGCGGAGATCAGCATGAAGACGATGCAGATGGCCTCGATCACCGCGCTGTCGAAGTAGCCGATACTGGCGTCGTGGGTCGAGAAGCCGCCGATGGCCACGGTGGAGAAACTGTGGCCCAGGGCGTCGAACCAGTCCATCCCGGCGGCCATGTAGGCCAGCATGCACACCACCGTCAGGGTGGCGTAGATGTACCACAGCGCCTTGGCGGTCTCGGTGATCCGCGGCGTCAGCTTGGAATCCTTGAGCGGCCCGGGGATCTCGGTACGGTACAGCGCCATGCCGCCGACCCCCAGAGTCGGCAGGATAGCCACCGCCAGCACCACGATGCCCATGCCACCGAGCCACTGCAGCTGCTGACGATAGTAGAGGATCGCCTCGGGCAGGAAGTCGATGCCGGTGATCACCGTGGCGCCGGTGGTGGTCAGCCCCGAGAACGACTCGAACACCGCGTCGGTGAACGACAGTGCGGTGCTGCCGGTGAGCATCAGCGGCAGCGAACCGAACAGCCCCAGCACCGTCCAGAACATGGCGGCGATCAAAAAGCCGTCGCGGGTGCGCAACTCCCGCCGGGCACGACGATTGGGCAGGAACATCAGCGCGCCGGTCAGCACGGTGATGGCGATGGCGATCAGAAAGGCGTCCCAGGTGCCGTCGCCGAACAACAGCGAGATGGCGATGGGCGGCACCATGGTCAGGCTGAACATCATCAGCAGCAGCCCGAGAATGCGCAGGATCATCCTCAGGCTCATGGCGTCCTGCCTCCTGGCTGACGGCAACAGGCGGGGGACATGTCGGGACGGGTCGTCGTCTCAAGCCCGGTCGGCATCGGACTCATGCGGCGGCTCTCCTTGGTATGGCGGCAGGGGCGAGGGGCGCGCCCATCAGAAAAAGGTCAATCCGACCTGGAACAGGCGTTCGACGTCACGGATCTTGCGCTTGTCGACGACGAACAGGATGACGTGGTCACCGCTCTCCACCACCACGTCGTCGTGGGCGATCAGCACTTCCTTGCCGCGCACCACCGCGCCAATGGTGGAGCCACCGGGCAGGTCGATGTCGCCGATGGCACGACCGACCACCCGGGAGGACTGGCTGTCGCCGTGGGCGATGGCCTCGATGGCCTCGGCGGCGCCGCGGCGCAGCGAGTGGACGTTGACGATGTCACCGCGGCGCACATGGGTCAGCAGGCTGCCGATGGTGGCCTGCTGGGGCGAGATGGCGATGTCGATCTCGCCGCCCTGGACCAGATCCACGTAGGCGGCGTTGTTGATCAGGGTGAGCACCTTCTTGGCACCCATGCGCTTGGCCAGCATCGACGACATGATGTTGACCTCGTCGTCGTTGGTCAGCGCGCAGAAGATATCGCAGTCCTCGATGTTCTCCTCTTCCAGCAGGCGTTTGCTGGTCGCGCTGCCGTGCAGTACCACGGTGCGGTCGAGGCGTTCGGAGAGCTGGGTGCAGCGCTCGAGGCTGTGCTCGATCATCTTTACCTGGTGGCTGTGCTCGAGGTGCTCGGCCAGGCGCTCGCCGATGTTGCCGCCGCCGGCGATCACCACCCGGCGGAAGTCGCGATCCAGTCGCCTCAGCTCGCTCATCACCGCGCGTATATCGCGCCGGGCGGCGATGAAGAAGACCTCGTCGTCGGCCTCGATCACGGTGTCGCCACGCGGAATGATCGGACGGTTGCGCCGGTAGATGGCGGCCACCCGGGTGTCGACGCTGGGCATGTGACGGCGCAGGAAGCCGAGCTCCTGGCCGACCAGCGGACCGCCGTAGAAGGCCTTGACCGCCACCAGCTGGACCAGTCCACCGGCGAATTCCAGCACCTGCAGGGCGCCGGGGTGCTCGATCAGCCGGCGAATATGGTCGGTGACCACCTGCTCGGGGCTGATCAGTACGTCGATGGGCACCGCCTCGTGGGCGAACAGTCCCTTGCGCGCCAGGTAGGCGGTGGCGCGCACTCGGGCAATCTTGGTCGGGGTACGAAACAGGGTATGGGCGACCTGACAGGCGATCATGTTGACCTCGTCGGAGTTGGTCACCGCGATCAGCATGTCGGCGTCTTCGCAGCCGGCCTGGCGTAGCACCATGGGGTAGGAGGCCGCCCCGGAGACGGTGCGGATGTCGAGCCGGGTATGCAGCTCGCGCAGGCGCTCACCGTCGGTGTCCACCACCGTGATGTCGTTCTCCTCGCGGGCCAGGTGCTCCGCCAGGGTGCCGCCAACCTGGCCGGCGCCGAGAATGATGATCTTCATCGTCGTCGTGTCCGAAGAGGGGTTCAGAGCCTATGGTGCGTCGCAGCATTGAGCCAGCATACCCGAGCTCTGAACAGTACAACAGGGCGGGAGAGTCCCGCCCTGTGCTGAAAGGAAACACCGCAGGACTCGTGCAATGCAAGTCCCGTGGGTCTCCGGGTCGAATCAGCCTCGGAGGTCAGTCGAGGGTGAAGCCGACCTTGACCGTGACCTGCCAGTGGGCCACCCGGCCATTCTCGATATGGCCGCGGGTATCGGTCACCTCGAACCAGCGCAGGTCATGCACGGTTTCCGAGGCCTTGGTGATGGCCCGCTGCACCGCATCTTCGATGCTGGTTTCCGAGGAACCGGTCAACTCGATCTGCTTGTAGACGTGTTGGCTCATACAGACTCCCTGTTGGAGAAGCATAGGTCACGGGCGGCCAGGCCGACGTCCTGGTCGGACTAGCGGCCCGTCTTCACCAGTCTGGCATAGAAGAAGCCGTCATGGCTGTCGACCTTCGGTAACAGTTGGCGTCCGGCCCCGGAAACCTGGCCCCAGGCGATGCCGTCGGGCATCTGCTCGCTGGCGTCCGGGGTGCGCGCGAGAAAGTCGCGGATCTGGTCGCGATTCTCTTCCGGCAGCACCGAGCAGGTGGCGTAGAGCAAGGTGCCGCCGGGCTTGAGCAGCGGCCACAGATTGTCGAGCAACGCGCGCTGCAGCTGGGCCAGCTGGGCAATGTCGCTGGGCCGACGCAGGCGCTTGATGTCGGGATGACGGCGGATGACGCCACTGCCGGAGCAGGGGGCGTCGAGCAGGATGGCGTCGAACGGGGTGCCGTCCCACCAGTCACGCTCGGTGGCGTCGCCCTGGGCCAGGGTCGCCGACAGGCCCAGACGAGTCAGGGTGTCTTCCACCCGTGCCAGGCGCGCGGCATCGGAGTCGATGGCGTGCAGGTCGACGTCGAACAGCTCGAGCAGGTGAGCGGTCTTGCCACCGGGGGCGCAGCAGGCGTCGAGCACCCGTGCACCCGGCCGCGGTGCCACCACCGGGCCAAGCAGCACCGCAGCCAGTTGGGCGGCCTCGTCCTGGACGCTGACGTGGCCCTGGGCGAAGCCGGGCAGGGCGTCCACGTCGCGGGCGGTCTCCAGCACCAGCCCGTCCGGGGCGTGGGCGCAGAGCCTGGCGGAGATGCCGGCTCCGTCGAGGATATCCAGATACTGCTCGCGGTCGTTGTGGCGACGATTGACCCTCAGGGTCATCGGTCCGGGCTGGTTGTTGGCCTCGCAGATCGCCTGCCAGTCATCGGGCCAGGCCTGGCGCAGCGACTTGAGCCACCAGCGTGGGTGCAACAGCGCCACCGCCGGGTCACGGTCGACTTCGGCTTCCAGCGTCGACGACTCGCGCTGCAGCCGGCGCAGACAGCCGTTGAGCACCCGGGTGGCCCAGGCCTTGCCGAGCAGTCGCGCGGCGCCGGCAGTCTCGCCTACCGCCGCGTGGGCCGGGATGCGCAGGTACAGGAGTTGATAGGCGCCCAGCAGCAGCAGCGCCTGGATGTCGGCATCGCGACTCTTGAACGGTTTCTCGAGTAGCTGAGCGGCCAGTGCCTCGAGCCGTGGCAGGGTGCGGCAGACGCCGAAGCACATGGCCTTGAACAGGGCTCGGTCGCGGGCCACCACCTGATGGTCGTCCAGGGTGGCCAGCGAGCCCTTGCCGGTGATCACCGGCACCAGCGCCTTGGCCGCGGCGGCGCGGACACAGTCACCCATGTCGCGTCGGGCGTTGGCGTGACGACGGCCATGATGGGGTGGCTTGCGATCGCGTGGGGGTTGAGAATCGCTCATGCGGAGGTCTCCGGGAAAGGACGTCCCAGCAGCGTGCCCTGGGGAAAGCGTTCGGCCCTGGCGCGCAACAGCTCGGATACCGCCAGCGCCTTGCCGCCGGGCAGCTGGGCCCGGGTGATGCGAAGGCGCTCGCGGCCCTCGGCGCCACAGGCCACCAGCAGCTCGGTGTCGGCGCGGGTGATGGTGCCGGGCGACTCTGATGCGCCGTCGTCGGCCGGTTCGGCCAGGTGGATACGCAGGCGCTCATCGCCCAGCGCGCACCAGGTCACCGGCCAGGGATTGAAGGCGCGCACCCGGGCGGCCAGGGTCGCGGCGGGCTGAGCGAAGTCCAGCTCGGCCTCGGCCTTGCTGAGCTTGGAGGCGTAGGTGACGCCCTGTTCGGGCTGCGGCGTGGCGGCAAGCTCACCGTCGGCGAGTCGGTCGAGGGCCTCGACCATAGCCTTGCCACCGATCTCGGCCAGTCGATCGTGCAATTCGCCGCCGGTGGTGGTGGGCAGGATCTCGGTGCGCCGGATGATCAGCATGTCGCCGGTATCGAGTCCCTCGTCCATCTGCATGATGGTGACGCCGCTCTCGTCATCGCCGGCCTCGATCGCCCGCTGAATAGGCGCTGCACCGCGCCAGCGCGGCAGCAGCGAGGCGTGGACGTTGAGGCAGCCCAGGCGCGGTGCCTCGAGTACCGGCAGCGGCAGGATCAGGCCGTAGGCCACCACCACCATGACGTCGGCGTCCAGCGCCGCCAGGGCGCGCTGTTCGGCTTCGTCCCTGAGCCGCTCGGGCTGGTACACCGGCAGGCCGTGCTCCAGCGCCAGCGACTTGACCGGGCTTGGCGTCAGCTTGCGGCCGCGTCCGGCGGGGCGATCGGGTTGGGTATAGACGGCAATCACCTGGTGGTGACTGGCCAGCAGCGCCGAGAGACTCTCGGCGGCGAAGTCGGGCGTGCCAGCGAAGATCACGCGCAGCGATCGGGTCATGTTCAGGGCCTTGGCCGAAGAATGCGGGGACAATAGTAACGGAGACGGGCGAAACGACGAAGACCGACAACGTGATTCACGTTGTCGGTCTTCGTCGTAGGCGGTTGCGGGGCCGAGATGGCGGCGGCTTGAGGGCTGCGCAGCGGCTCAGGCGCCCTGCATCTGGCGATGGCGCTTCTGCATCTTCTTCATCACCCGGTCACGCTTGAGCGGTGACAGGTAGTCGACGAACAGCACGCCCTCTAGGTGGTCGAGCTCATGCTGGATGCAGTGGGCCAGCAGTCCGTCGGCTTCGAGCTCGTAGGGCTCGCCGTCGCGTCCCTGAGCCTTCAGCCTTACCCGCAGCGCGCGCGGCACCTCGGCGTAGTACTCGGGGATCGACAGGCAGCCTTCCTGCATCGGTTCCCGTTCGTCCCCCAGCGGGGTGACCTCGGGGTTGATCAGCACCAACGGGGTGGACTGATCTTCGCTGACGTCGATCACGATGACTCGGCGATGCACGTCCACCTGGGTGGCGGCGAGGCCGATACCCGGTGCGGCGTACATGGTCTCCAGCATGTCATCGACCAGCTGGCGGACCTCGTCATCGACGTTTTCGACGGGCACTGCCTTGTTGCGCAGCCGCTCGTCGGGAAACTCGAGAATAGGGAGTCTGGCCATGCTGTGGTACCACCGTTATTCGTTCGGTTCGTGTTGCCCATTCTAGGACGACGCCGGGGGTGACCCTAGTCGTTGGCGCCAATGAGCGTGATAGGTCGCTACTATAACATGCCAGAATCGCCGTCGCGCACCGCCTGGAGCCGAGACGGCGAAGACCGCCAAGGCGTGTCGCGCCTGCCTGCCTATACTGCCGGCACTCGGCCAGGGAGGGCTCTGTCATGGAACTTGGCTTCGCACGCTGGATGGCGTTGAACGCACTGCCTCAGGTGGGCCCACGACGGCTGGCTCGCCTACGCCAGTTAAACCCTGACTGGCCCGGTGGCTGGCTGGCCCGGCTGCCGCCTGGGGCCGCGGCGGAACTGCGCTTGTGGCTGGATCATCCTAGACGCAGCCCGCTGACGGCGTTGATCGAGCAAGCCGAGGCGTGGCTGGCCGGCGACGGCGGGAAAGCGCGCAGCGCTGCCAATGAATGTCGCCTCCATGAGCGGGCCGAGGCGCGCCACCTGCTGCATCCCGATCATCCGCGCTGGCCGGCCCTGCTCGACCAGATCCCGGACCCGCCGGTGCTGCTGTGGGCGCTTGGCGATCTCGATGCCCTGATACCGCCGAGGCTTGCCCTGGTAGGGTCGCGGCGGCCCACTCGCGAAGGCTTGGTCAATGCGCGCAGTTTTGCGGTGGCGCTGGCGGAGGCCGGCTGGTGTCTGGTCAGCGGCATGGCGCTCGGCATCGACGGTGCCGCCCAGGCGGCGGCGCTGGATCTTGGGGGGCGCAGTATCGCGGTGCTGGCCGGCGGCGTCGATGTGGTCTATCCCGGCCAGCACGGCGCCCTGTATCGGCGCCTGCGCGACGACGGTGGCCTGCTGCTGGCGGAGTCTCCCCCTGGAGTGCGGCCTCGCTCGGGGGATTTTCCCCGGCGCAACCGCATCGTCACCGGGCTGTCCTGCGGTGTGCTGGTGGTGGAGGCCGCCGAACACAGCGGCTCGCTGGTCAGTGCCCGCCTGGCCGGTGAGCAGGGCCGCGAGGTATTGGCGCTACCCGGCTCCATCCACTCGCCCCAGGCCAGGGGCTGCCTGCGGTTGATCCGCGAGGGCGCCGCCCTGGTCAGACACCCCGACGACCTGTTCGAGGAACTGGCGTGCTGGGGGCCGCGACGCGCGACCCCGCGGTGCATTGCGGCTGGTGCCGCCGATGGTCATGTAGATAGTCCTGTAGATGGCCATTTAGATGGTCCTGTAGATAGCTCTGTCGATAATCCTGTCGATAGTCCTCTAGACAGCGCCTCCGAGCGCACCGGGGCAAGGCCCGCGCCTTCCCCCGGTCGCAAGCTGCTCGATCTGCTGAGCGCCACCCCGTTGGCGGTGGACGATCTGATGGGGCTGGCGGGATGCGATGTGGCCGCCTGCCAGCGTGAACTGACGCTGCTCGAGATCGCAGGACAGGCCGGGCTGGTAGCCGGCGGGTGGGTGCGTCTGGATGGTGGCAAGGGCTAGCCGCCCGATGACGAGGCCCGGCCGAACAGGGTGCCCATGGCCGTGGGGGAACGGGCGGATCGCCTACGTCGGCGGCGACAGCGGCGTGCGACGCAAGTCCCGACGCCGTGCTAGCATGGCGCAACGATACTCCCTGCCCTGATCTTTCGATTCGGTACCGATTCAGATAACGACCCCATGAGTGATTCCGATTCCTCCCTCGTGTCCGTCGTCGACGCCCTGCGTCGTGGCGGTGTCATTGCCTATCCCACCGAGGCCGTCTGGGGCCTGGGCTGCGATCCCGACAACGAAGAGGCGCTGACCCGGCTGTTACGCCTGAAGCGCCGTGACCCGGCCAAGGGGGTGATCCTGATCGCCGCCACCATCGAGCAGTTTGCTCCCTGGCTCGAAGGATTGCCCGCCGACCTTCATGCGCCTCTTGTCGCCAGCTGGCCGGGCCCCAACACCTGGCTGGTGCCGGACAATGGCCGCACCCCGTCGCTGGTGCGAGGCTGCCACGATAAGGTGGCGCTGAGGGTCAGTGATCATCCCGGTGTACAGGCGCTGTGTCGTGCCTTCGGCGGGCCGCTGGTGTCCACCTCGGCCAACCGGGCAGGAGAAGCGCCGGCCATGAGCGAAGCGGATATTCGGCGAATCTTCGGCAACGAGCTGGACGCGGTCGTGCCGGGAGCGCTGGGCGGCAATCCTCGCCCCAGCACCATCCGTGACCTGCTAAGCCGCGAGACCCTGCGCCACTGACATGGCTCTCGGCCCGGCCCTGGGCGCACCTTTTTACGCATCGCTTTTACTCATCGCTTTTTAGTCAACAACAGGAGCAGACGTGTCCGAGCCCAATCTTGAAGAGGTCAAACGCTACCTGCTGGAATTGCAGGATCGCCTGTGCGAGGCCTTGGCCGAGGCCGACGGCGAAGGGCGCTTCCATGAAGACGACTGGGTGCGTGAGGAAGGCGGCGGCGGCCGTTCCCGGGTCATCGAGGAAGGCGCGCTGTTCGAAAAGGGCGGGGTCAATTTCTCCCACGTCCACGGCGCGACCCTGCCCCCGGCAGCCACCGCAGCACGCCCGGAACTCGCCGGGCGCGGCTTTCAGGCGGTGGGGGTGTCCTGGGTGCTGCATCCGCGTAATCCCCACGTACCCACCAGCCACGGCAATGTGCGCTTCTTCATCGCCAGTGCCGAGGGCGAGGCGCCGGTATGGTGGTTCGGCGGTGGCTTTGACCTGACGCCCTACTACCCCCAGTTTGAAGACGCCTGTCACTGGCACCGGGTGGCCCATGACCTGTGCCAGCCGTTCGGTGACGACGTCTACGAGCGCTACAAGCGCTGGTGCGACGACTACTTTTTCCTCAAGCACCGAGGCGAGACCCGTGGTGTCGGCGGGCTGTTCTTCGATGACCTCAACGAGGGGGGCTTCGACCGCTGCTTCGCGTTTCAGCGCGCGGTAGGGGATGGCTTCCTGAACGCCTATCTGCCCATCGTGGAACGTCGTCGCGATACCCCCTGGGGCGAGCGCGAACGTGAATTCCAGCTGTATCGGCGAGGTCGCTACGTGGAATTCAACCTGGTCTGGGACCGTGGCACCCTGTTTGGCCTGCAGAGCGGCGGTCGCACCGAGTCCATCCTGATGTCGATGCCGCCGCTGGCGCGCTGGCAGTACGACTACCAGCCGCAGCCCGGCTCTCCCGAAGCGGCGCTGGAGGCCTATCTGAGCCCCCGGGACTGGCTTGGTGAAGAGGCCTCGAGCCAAGCGCGATGACCGTCAGCGGTCACAATGCGGCATACGACAACGTCAAGAGCGAGGTTAACCGTCCGATGAACGATCGCTACTGTGTGTTCGGCAATCCGGTGGGGCATTCGAAATCGCCGGTGATCCACAGCACCTTTGCCGAGCAGACCGGTGAATCGCTGGAATACACCGCCATCGAGGCGCCACTGGAGGACTTCGGCGGTGCCTGGCGCGCCTTTGTTGCCGAGGGCGGGCGCGGCGCCAATGTGACGGTGCCGTTCAAGGAAGACGCCTACCGGCTGTGCGACAGCCTGAGCGAACAGGCGCAGCGGGCCGGGGCGGTCAACACCCTGACGCTCAAGGCCGATGGCAGCGTCGAGGGTCACAATACCGATGGTATTGGCCTGGTGGCGGACCTGGAGCGCCAGCAGGTAAGGCTTGAGGGTGCACGTATCCTGGTGCTGGGTGCCGGAGGCGCGGTGCGCGGCGCGCTGGAAACGTTGCTGTCGCGACGTCCCGCCTCGCTGCGGCTGGCCAACCGCACCGCCGCCAAGGCCGAGGCGCTGGCGCGGGATTTCGCCGACCTGGGCCCCGTGTTGGGCGGCGGCTACGACGCCGTCGACGAGCGCTATGACCTGGTCATCAACGGCACCAGCGCAAGCCTTGCCGGCGACCTGCCGCCGCTGCCGGAGGATCTCTTCAATGAGGGGGCTGTCGCCTACGACATGATGTACGGCGCCGAGCCGACGGTGTTTCTGGCCTGGTCGGCCGAGCGAGGGGCGAGCACCAGCGATGGTCTCGGCATGCTGGTGGAACAGGCGGCGGCGGCCTTCGAGCGCTGGCGTGGCGTCACGCCGGATACCGGCCCGCTGCATCGAAAGCTGCGAGCAGAGCTCGACGCCGGCTGAGGTCACTTCCACCGTAACGCCGGCAGCAACGACAACGGCGCCCCTGGCTCACTGCCATGGGGCGCCGTTGTCGTTGGGCGTCAATGTCGTTGGGAGTCGTCAGTCAGGAGCCGTCAGCCAACCATCGTCAGCCAGCCGCCGCGCGCCGCGATTCAGCCGCGTCGACGGTAGAGCCCCAGCATGCACAGCCCCAGCCCGACCACCGACACCAGCAGGCCGCCGTTGACCAGCCAGGGACTGCGAACGATCCAGGGAACGAAGGGCGAAGGGGTGTCGCCACAGTGGCCGGCCAGGTAGTTCCAGTGGCCCTGGTCGACCAGTTCGCACTGGCGGATATCGCCGAGTTCCAAGAAGAACAGGGTCAACAGCACCACAATGGGCACGACGAGCAGGATCAGGCCGAGCCTGGTGGAGGTGAGTTTCATGGCACCAACGAAGCGTGGAAGTGACGGGAGCCGAGGCCTCCAGGAATAGAGGCCTCGGCGATAGATGCCCCCTTGTCAGCAGCCTGGTGACAGGCTGCAGGGCAGGGGCTGTTCTGGTTCAGGGCGCCTTGCAGTTAGGCGTCAGGCCGCGGGCCTGGGCTGTTCTGGTTCAGGGCGCCTTGCAGCTGGGCGTCAGGCCACGGGCCTGGGCTTGCTCGTAGCGGGCCATGGCGTCGTTCATGCCCGCCTCGAGCCCGGCGATACGGTTGCCGTGTGCCGGGTGGGTGGACATCCACTCCGGCGGCTGGCCGCCGCCGGCGGCGCTCATGTTCTGCCACAGCTGGACGCTGGCGCGGGGATCGAAGCCGGCGTCGGCCATCAGCTGCAGGCCGATGGTGTCGGCCTCGCTCTCGTGACTGCGCGAGAACGGCAGCAGGATGCCGTACTGGGCGCCCATGCCCATGGCCGCCATCAGCTGGTCGCTGCCGGTGACACCCTGGGAGCCGAGGGCGGTACCGACCACCGACATGCCAAGCTGGGTCGCGCTTTCGGTGGAGGCGCGCTCGTTGGCGTGGTGGGCCAGCACGTGACCGATCTCGTGGCCGATGACGGTGGCCAGCTGGTCCTGGTTGGTGGCGACGTCGAGAAGGCCGGTGTTGACCCCCACGTAGCCGCCCGGCAGGGCAAAGGCGTTGGCGTCCTCGGACTCGAACACCTTGACCTGCCAGTTCTGGTTGCGCTGGTCTTCCGGCAGCGCCTGGACCACGTTGCGGGTCACGCACTGCACGTACTCGAGCTGGCGCCCGCTCACGGTGGGCAGCTCCTGCTGGTACTGGTCGAAGGCCTGGGCCCCCATCTGGCTGAGCTGCTGTTCGTCCAGCAACAGCATCTGGGAGCGACCAGTGGGTGAGGTGGAACAGGCAGCAACGGTAACCATCAGGGCGCAGGCGCCCACGGCCTTCATCCAGCGCATGGGGGGTCTCCTTGTCATGATCCGCCGGGGTCGAGCCCGAGCGTGTAGAATCGGTGCCAGTCAGTCCCCGCGCTGCAAGGGCCGGGGGGCGCTGTATAAATATCGCGAGCGATGATAGGCAGGTTGCCGCCGGAGAGGAGGGGCCGGAGTTGACTGGCCGTCAATGAGGACCCCGAGCACCGCCGGCGGCCTGGATATCGAGCGCAGCAATTTATACAGTGTTGCCCAAGATACCCGGACTGCTGGAAGGGTCAACAGCAAAGGTAGTGCACGGCCGGTCGCTATCCAGCGACAGACCCTGACCGGCGGCCATCATTTGTTACAAGGACACCTGCCCCGATGGACACTCAACTCGCCCAGCGCCTGCTGGCCCTTCTCGATCGCGTCGAACCCTGGCTGCCCGAGCCCCTCCCTGCGGTGGACTGGCGTCGTGACGTCGCTGCGCTGTGGCAGCGCCACGCCCTCGGCGGGCAACTGGTGCCGGTGCCGCCTCGGGATGCCCTGAGCCTGGACGACCTGGTCGGGGTGGAGCGCCAGAAGCGCGAGCTGCTGGCCAATACGCGGGCCTTTCTGCGTGGCCTGCCGGCCAATCACGCGCTGCTGTGGGGCTCTCGTGGCAGTGGCAAGTCGTCGATGGTGCGCGCGCTGCTCAACACCTTGGCTGACGAAGGTCTGCGGCTGATCCAGGTGGACCGCCACGACCTGGCCGGACTGCCGCTGTTGGTGGAGCAGTTGCGTCACGAACCGGCGCGCTTCGTGGTGTACTGCGATGATCTGTCGTTCGAAGGCTCCGACGACGCCTACAAGGCGCTCAAGAGTGTTCTCGACGGCACCCTGACTGGCCCTCCCGAGAACGTGCTGATCTACGCCACCTCCAACCGGCGCCACCTGATGCCGGAGCATATGAGCGACAACCAGCAGAGCCACCTGACGCCGGACGGCGAGGAGCTGCACCACGGCGATGCGGTGGAGGAGAAGATCTCGCTGTCCGACCGCTTCGGGTTGTGGCTGGCGTTTCATCCGTTCAACCGGGAGACCTATCTCGATACCTGTCGCCACTGGGTCGAGCGCCTGGGCCAGCCGCAGGACTGGGATGACGAAGCGCCGGTGGCGGCCACCCGCTTTGCCACCATGAGAGGCGGACGCAGCGGCCGCTGTGCCTACCAGTTTGCGCTGGACTGGGTAGGGGCTCGTCGCCTGGCAGAGCAAGCCTGAGGCGCTGCCGCAGGCTTGCAGGCCAGGCTCAGCAGCGAGCGAGGCATGGTCTCGACATCCGGCAGCATGCGTGCACGAAAACGCCCGGTTCCTCTGGCGAGGGACCGGGCGTTTCGTTGTCGTTCAACACCAGGGGCGAAAGAGCGGCGAGTGACGCCGGTGACGCTTAGCGGCGGCTCTTGCGCGCCTCCTTGGTGCGCCCCAGTTCGCGCTTCTTGGCCTTTTCCTTGTCGGAGGCTTCGGCCAGACGGTCGTAGGGGTTCTTGCCGGAGCGGAACTCGAAGCGCATCGGCGTGCCACGGACCTTGAGCACCTTGCGGAAGGTGTTGGTCAGGTAGCGCTTGTAGGCTTCGGGCAGCTTGTCGGTCTGGTTGCCGTGGACCACGATGATCGGCGGATTGCTGCCGCCCTGGTGGGCCATGCGCAGCTTGATCCGGCGGCCGTGGACCATCGGCGGCTGGTGCTGCTCGACGGCGTCCTGCAGCAGCGTGGTCAGACGGTTGGTCGACCAGTGGCTGTTGGCGGAGGCGAAGGCGCGCTCCAGCGACGGGTACAGGTCGCCCACGGCGGTGCCGTGCAAGGCCGAGATGAAGTGCAGCTCGGCGTAGTCGGCGAAGCCCAGACGGCGCTTGATCTCGGCGCGCATCTTGTCCTTGGCCTCGCTTTCCAGGCCGTCCCACTTGTTGACCGCCAGTACCAGCGCGCGGCCAGAGGTCAGCACATAGTCGAGCAGGTGCAGATCCTGCTCCACCAGGCCGGTGCGGGCATCGAGCACCATGATCGCGACGTGGCACTCCTTGATCGCGTCCAGGGTCTTGATGATCGAGAACTTCTCGGCCACCTCGGTGACGTTCTTGCGCCGCCGGACGCCGGCGGTATCGACCAGCACGTAGGGCTTGCCGCGACGCTCGAAGGGGATCTCGATGGCGTCACGGGTGGTGCCGGCCTCGTCGAATACCACCACCCGGTCCTCGCCCAGCAGGCGGTTGACCAGGGTCGACTTGCCCACGTTGGGACGACCGATGACACCGATGCGGATACCCTTGCTGCCGGTGTCCGCGGGGATGTCCATGTCGCGCTCGGGGAACGGCGAGAGCACCTCGTCGATCAGCGCGGTGACATTGCGGCCGTGGGCTGCTGCGATGGGCCGGGGATCGCCGAGACCGAGCTGCCAGAAGTCGGCCATGGCCGAGTGTTCCTCGAGGCCGTCGGTCTTGTTGACCACCAGCCAGGTCTTCTTCTGGTTGACCCGCAGGTGGTTGGCGATGGCCTCGTCGGCGACATTGAGGCCGGCACGCGCGTCCACCAGGAACAGCACGATGTCGGCTTCGTCGATGGCCTGCAGCGACTGTTCGGCCATGGCCGCGTCGATGCCTTCCTCGTCACCGCTGATGCCGCCGGTGTCGATGACGGTGTAGGCCTTGTTGCCGAGCATACCGTTGCCGTACTTGCGATCCCGGGTGAGGCCGGGGAAATCGGCCACCAGGGCGTCGCGAGAGCGGGTCAGGCGGTTGAACAGGGTCGACTTGCCCACATTGGGCCTGCCGACCAGTGCGATCACGGGGGTCATGGGCGGATGTCCAGAGCCTCCAGGCTTCCGTCATTGGCCAGGGCGTACACGCGCTTGCCGTCGGTGAGAGGGCGCACGCTGATGCCTGAGCCGTCAATATGGGTGCGGCCGACCAGGCGTCCGCTGCTGGCGTCGATAAAGTGCACATAGCCTTCGGCGTCGCCGAGCACGATGCGGCCGTCGGCGAAGGCCGGGGCGGTCACCGAGCGACCGTAGAGGTCCTCCAGGCGCCACAGCTCGTTGCCGCTGTTGGCGTCGAAGGCGATCAGGCGGCTGGCCTCGTCGACCACGTAAAGCGTCTCGCCCACCAGCACCGGGGTGTGGTAGCTGGACAACGGCGTCGACCACAGGGTCTCGCCGCTCTGGGCGTTGAGCGCCACCAGGCGACCATTGAAGCTGGTCACGAACAGGCGGCCGTCCGGAGTCAGCACCGGCTGGCCGGCCAGGTCGACCAGACGGTCGATGTCATTCATGCCGGTGGCCACGGCGATGGTGCGCTCGGAGATCTGCTGGCCCGAGCGGTTGTCGATGATCGACAGACGGCCGTTGGCAAAGCCGGCGAAGGTCACCTGATCGATGGCGGTGGGGGTGCCGGTGCTGCGCAGGGTCAGCGACGGCATATTGGCGCTGAACACCCACTGGCGGTCACCGGACAGGCGATCCAGGGCGGTCACGGTGCCGTCCACCGCCTGCACGATCAACAGCTGGGTGGTCGGCTGGGGCGCGGCCAGCACTTCGCTGGGCACACGGGTACGCCACTTGACCCGGCCATTGCGCTGGTCGAGGGCGACCACCTCGCCGTTGCGGGTGGCCAGGAACAGATCGCCGTCCACTGCGGTGATACCGCTGGAGATCGGTGAATCCAGTTCGGCTTCCCATTGGGTGTCGCCGTTGGCGGTGTTGAACGCCTCGACCAGGCCTTCCTCGTCGGCGGCGAACAGGGTCGAACCGGCCAGGGCGGGTTCGATGGGGTAGGTGGCCTCACCCAGGCCTGCGCCCACGCCTTCGCTCCAGCGGGTTTCGACCCGGGTGGACTCGGCGAAGTCCTTGAGTTCCTTGGGCGGATACTGGGGCTCGGACTTGCTCGCGCAGCCGGTCAGCAGGGCGGTCAGGGTGACGGCGGTCGCCAGGGCGATCCGGGTTCGGTTAAACGGGGTCTTCATAGGGTGGCCTCCTGATCACCGAGGTCGTCGAGCTTGAGCGAGATACCGTAGAGCGGCTGACCGCTTTCTTCGGCCAGTGACTGGGCGCTCTGCCAGGCCTTGGCGGCCTGGTCGTGCTGGCCGGTGGCGTGGTAGATGTCGCCGCGCACGTTGTCGCGCTGGGCGGCCAGGGCCTCGGGGATGTCACCGTCGAGGGTGGCCAGGGCGGTCTCATGGTTGCCCTCGGCGCTCTGCAGGCGCGCCAGGCGCAGGCGGGCGAGGCCGGTCAGGTAACCATCGTCGCTGCCCTCGATGAGGGTCTCCAGCGACTCGCGGGCGCCCTCGACATCGCCTGCGTCGACCTCCAGGCGGGCCTCGAGCAGCAGCGCAAGCTCGCTGTACAGGGTGCCGTCGTGGTCTTCCTGCAGGGTGTCGACCAGCCCCTGGGCCTGGGCCAGGGCCCCGTCGTCGAGGCTGTCGCGGCTGGCCAGGTCAAGAAGCTGCTGGTAGCTGCTGGAGGCGGCCACGGCCTGCCCCTGCTGGTAGTCCTGCCAGGCGTTCCAGCCGAACACGCCAGCGGCGGCCAGTACCGCACCGGCGAGCAGCGAGGTGCCGTTTTCCTTCCACCAGCGCTTGATCGCCTCAAGCTGTTCTTCTTCGGTTCTCAGCTCCGCCACGGGCGGTCTCCTTCTAATGGTCGTGCCGTCACTCGGACAGCAGGCTCGTCAGGGTGGTGGCCAAGGACGCTTGCTCGACCACGCGTTGTTCGCGGTCGTCACGCAGGAACTTGATCGCCACCTGGCCGTTTTCACGTTCGTTTTCGCCGATCAGCAGGGCGAGGCGGGCACCGCTGCGATCGGCCTTCTTGATGCGGCTCTTGAAGCTGCCGCCGCCACAGTGCAATTGCACGCCAAGGGCCGGCAGCTCATCGCGCAGGCGCTCGGCCAGGGCCATGGCGTCGCCGTCGGTGCTGGCGTCCATGCCCAGCACGTAGGCGTCGAGCGGGGCGCGGGCCTCCTGCGGCACGATGTCCAGGGTCTCGAGCAGCAGGATCAGACGCTCGATGCCCATGGCGAAGCCCACCGCCGGGGTCGGCTTGCCGCCGAGCTGCTCGACCAGGCCGTCGTAGCGTCCGCCGGCGCATACGGTGCCCTGGCTGCCGAGGGCGTCGGTGGTCCACTCGAACACGGTGCGGCAGTAGTAGTCGAGACCGCGCACCAGGCGCGGGTTGATCACGTAGTCGATGCCGGCGGCGTCGAGGCGCGCGGTCAGCGCCTCGAAGTGCTCGCGGGACTCCTGATCCAGGTGATCCATCAGCTGGGGCGCCTGGCTCAGCATCTCGGCCATGGCCGGATTCTTCGAGTCGAGGATACGCAGCGGGTTGCTGGTCAGGCGGCGCAGCGAGTCCTCGTCGAGGACTTCGCGGTGCTGCTCGAAGTAGGCCACCAGGGTGTCGCGGTAGGCCGCGCGCGCCTCGTTGGAGCCCAGCGAATTGAGCTCCAGGGTGACGTGATCAAACAGGCCGAGCTGCTTCCACAGACGCGCCGACAGCAGGATGACTTCGGCGTCGATGTCCGGGCCTTCCAGGCCGTAGGTCTCGACCCCGACCTGATGGAACTGACGGTAGCGGCCCTTCTGCGGGCGCTCGTGGCGGAACATCGGGCCGGTGTACCACAGCCGCTGGGTCTGGTTGTACAGAAGGCCATGTTCCATCGCCGCGCGAACCGCGCTGGCGGTACCCTCGGGGCGCAGGGTCAGGCTGTCGCCGTTGCGGTCCTCGAAGGTGTACATCTCCTTCTCGACGATGTCGGTGACCTCGCCGATCGAGCGGGCGAACAGGGCCGTCTGCTCGACGATAGGGGTACGGATCTCGTTGTAGCCGTAGCGCTTCATCAGCGCCTGAACCTGGGACTCGAAGTACTGCCACACCGGCGAGGCGTCGGGCAACAGGTCATTCATGCCACGGATGGCCTGGATCTTCTTGCTCAAAACTTGCTCCTTGGTCTCGCCGTAGTCACGGCCCTCGCCCGGCCTCACCGGGCGAGAGCGTTACAGGCGAGCGATGACGTCGCGTTCTGTCGCTTCCTTCTCGGCGACCTTCTGGCGAATCAGCGCCTCGAGATCGTCGACCAGGTGGTCATTGCGCAGTTTGCTGGCGGGCTTGCCGTCGATGTAGACGAGGTTGGCCGGGGTGCCGCCGGTCAGACCCAGGTCGGCTTCCTTGGCCTCGCCGGGGCCGTTGACCACGCAGCCGATGACGGCCACGTCCAGCGGCGTCATCACATCCTCGAGGCGCTCTTCGAGGGCGTTCATGGTGCTGATGACGTCGAAGTTCTGACGCGAACAGCTCGGGCAGGCGATGAAGTTGATACCCTTGGCCCGCAGGCGCAGGCTCTTGAGCATGTCGAAGCCGACCTTGACCTCTTCGACCGGATCCGCTGCCAGCGATACCCGGATGGTGTCGCCGATACCGTCCATCAGCAGCATGCCAAGGCCGATGGAGGACTTGACGGTGCCCGAACGCAGACCGCCTGCCTCGGTGATACCCAGGTGCAGCGGCTGCTCGATGCGTGAGGCCAGGTCACGGTAGGCGGCCACCGCCATGAACACGTCGGAGGCCTTGACGCTGACCTTGAAGTCAGGAAAGTCGAGGCGATCCAGGTGATCGATATGGCGCATCGCCGATTCGACCAGGGCCGCCGGCGTCGGTTCCCCGTACTTCTTCTGCAGGTCCTTCTCCAGCGAGCCGGCGTTGACGCCGATACGGATCGGGATACCGTTGTCCCGGGCGGCGGAGACCACCGCCTGGACGCGGTCTTCACGGCCGATATTGCCGGGGTTGATGCGCAGACAGTCGACGCCAAGCTCAGCCACGCGCAGGGCGATGCGGTAGTCGAAGTGGATGTCGGCCACCAGCGGCACCTGGGTGCCCTGCTTGATGCGACCGAAGGCCTCGGCGGCGTCCATGGTCGGCACCGAGACGCGTACGATATCGGCGCCGGCCTGTTCGAGGGCACGAATCTGGCCAAGGGTGGCCTCGACGTCCAGGGTGTCGGTGTTGGTCATGCTCTGCACCGAGATGGGAGCGTCGCCCCCGACCGGTACCGAACCGACATGAATCTGGCGTGACTGGCGTCTTTTGATCGGTGAGTGCGAATGCATGGCGATCAATCACTCTCCCAGGGTAAAGCGGGCGACATTGTTTCTGCCGGCACGCTGTTGCAGGTCGACGGTTTCTCCGCCCCACAACAACTCCACGCCGGTGGCGTTGCCGACAGTCATGCGGAAGGGCGGCTCGCCCTCCACGGTGGCTTCGGTGCCCGGTGACTGCAGGCCGACGAAGACACGGGTATTGGTGCTGTCGAAGATCTCGGTCCAGGACTGCTCGTTGAAGGTCAGCTTGAGGATACGACGGCTGTCGGCAGCCGGCGCGGCCTCGGCGGCGCCCTCATCCTCGGTGCCCTGTGCATCGTCGGCGCTAGCTGTCTGCTCGGCGCTGGCGTCGTCGGCACCAGCGCTTGCAGCCTGGTCGGTGCTGTCGTTGGCGCTGTCGTCAGCGGGCTCGCTGGCTTCGGCGGCAGCCGCTTCGGTGGCCGCCACGGTGCTCGGCGTCGAGGCGCCAGGCTCGGCGCCGGCGCTTTCTGCAGCGCTGTCGGCGGAGGCCTGCTCGCCATCGACCAGTCCCATCTCGCTGTCCTCGGCGGGCAGCGGGGGCAGGTTGTCGTCGCCCTCGGTGCCCTCGTCGCTGACCGCGGCGTTGCCGTCGATGGTGTCCACCGAGACCGGGCCGTTGTCGCTGACCTCGGGCGGCTCGCTGCCACCACGGCTCTGCCACCACATCAGGGTCAGCCCGATCAGGCCGGCGATGACCACCAGGGTCATCAGCCGAAACAGCCAGGCGCCCAGGCGCGAGGGGGGCTTGTTGATGTACACCGGGGTGACCTTGCGCTCGACTTCCTCGTTGCCCATGCGCGCTTCATACAGCGCCATCACCCGGCCGACATCGACGCCGAGCAACTGGGCGTAGCTACGCAGGTAGCCGCGTCGGTAGGTCACCACCGGCACTTCATCGTAGTTGTCGATCTCCAGCCCCTCGATCACGGCGGGACGGAGGTTGAGGGCTGCCCCGACTTCCTCGCGGGTCAGCCCCTGGCTCTCTCGTTCATGGCACAGCAAGGCGCCGGGAGAGGCGTCCCCGGAGGGCGTTTTGGACAAGGAGACCTCGGAGTCGGTGTACTGACTGTCGCTCATGGCTGAGCTTCCTTCATCGTGTAAACAGTGATCAAAGCGCGCGTGAAGGCTGGTCGGGTTCGGCCGATGACCGGGCGCCGGTGTCGGCGTCTCCCAGGCTAGCGGCAAGCTGCCTGGCGGCGGTGGTCCATCCCGCCTGGCTCACGAAGCGATCCAGCTGTGATCGGGCGCGCATAAGGTTGCCCTGTGCGTATTCCAGTTCGGCGAGGGTCAAGTGGCTCGCGGGCAGGCTCGAGTCGATGCGTTGGGATCGCTCCAGCGCCGCCCTGGCCGTCTCGACCTCGCCGAGTTCCCACCGGCAGCGTCCCAGGTTGGCAAACAGCTGGGCCCGGTGGGCATAGTGTATATCGTGACTGGCCTGTTCAAGCTGCTCGCAGGCCTCACCGGTTTGCCCCCGATCATACAGGAAGGCGGCGTAATTGTTGCGTGCCCGGGTGAAGTTCGGGTCTTCATCGAGGGCGCGTCGAAAGAACTCGTCCGCCAGCGCCGCTTCCCCCTGGCGTTGGTGAATCAGTGCCAGGGCCTGCAGCGCGGCGGCGTCATCGGGATCGAGCGAGACGGCGCGATCGAGTGCCGCCGTGGCGCGGGGAAGGTTGCCCTGGCGCAGGTAGGCTTCGCCGAGGTTGCGATAGGCGACGGCGGGGGACTCGTCGGACTGGGGCACGGCGACGGCGCAGCCGGCAAGCGTCAGGGGAAGCGCGATGGCCAGTCCGATGACCAGGCCGCGCAGGCCGGCGCTTGAGCTGTCTGCCTGGCACGTCATGGCGTTGTCGTACTCCCGCTGCTTGGCCGTGGCGGGAAGGCGTCTGGCGACACCCGCCCGTGGGCAGGAAAAGGCCCGAATATCAAAGCGCCGTGCCGGAATGAAGTCAAGACGACAGGGTCAGTCGGCGTCGATCTGGATCGACTGAATGTAGCGTTCGTGACGACGCGTACGATCCTTGACCCGTCCTACCAGCTGGCCGCAGGCGGCGTCGATGTCATCGCCCCGGGTCGAACGGATCGGCGCGGTATGACCCAGTTCGTAGAGCCAGCGCTGGAAGCGCATCACCTGGTTGCGGGAGGGCTTCTCGTAGCCGGAATGGGGGAAGGGGTTGAAGGGGATCAGGTTGATCTTGCAGGGCAGTTCCTTCAACAGCTCCGCCAGTTCACGGGCATGCTCCTGCTGGTCGTTGACGTCCTTGATCACCGTGTATTCGATGGTGACCTGGCGGGTGTCGTCGCACTTGGCCAGATAGCGGTGGCAGGCGTCCAGCAGTGAGCGGATGTTGTACTTGCGGTTGAGCGGTACCAGTTCGCTGCGCAGCGCATCATTGGCGGCGTGCAGCGAGATCGCCAGGCTGACGTCGAGTTCGTCGCCCAGGCGGTCGAGCATCGGTACCACCCCGGAGGTGGACAGGGTGACACGGCGTTTCGACAGGCCGTAACCCTGATCGTCGAGCATCAGCTTCATCGCCGGCACGACGTTGTCGTAGTTCATCAAGGGTTCGCCCATGCCCATCATCACCACGTTGGTGACCGGACGATTGGCGCTGTCCTTGCGTGAGCCGCCACTGTTGGAGGCGACCCATACCTGGCCGATGATCTCGGCGCTGGTGAGGTTGCGCTGAAAGCCCTGCTTGCCGGTGGAGCAGAAACTGCAGTCCAGCGAGCAGCCGACCTGGGATGACACACACAGGGTGCGGCGCTTGCCGTTGTCGGCGGGGATAAGCACGGTTTCGACGTAGCTGCCGTCCTCGACCTCCACTACCCACTTGCGCGTCCCGTCCTTGGAGGCGCCTTCATAGACGACCTTGGGACCGCGTACCTCGGCGGTTTCCTCGAGGCGAGCGCGCAGCGCCTTGGACAGGTTGGTCATGGCGGCGAAATCGTCGACGCCTTCGTGGTGAATCCATTTCATCACCTGGGCGGCACGGAACTTCTTCTCGCCGATGGAGAGGAAGAAGGCTTCCATCTCTTCTCGGGTCATGCCGAGCAGGTTGACGCGTTGGGGAGCAGCGGTGGTGGTCATGGCAGGTTCAGCGGGTCGGTGGGCAGAAAGGAGCGAACGGATGCCAGGGGCATCCGTTCACCGATGGGGCCGCAATCACGAGGGTCGGACCCCGACGCCCTTAGCGCGGGCAGATCTCGTCTGCGCCGAAGAAGTAGCTCACTTCGCGCTCGGCGGACTCGGGGGAGTCGGAGCCGTGGACGGCATTGGCGTCGATGGAGGAGGCGAAGTCGGCGCGGATGGTGCCGGCGTCGGCTTCCTTCGGGTTGGTGGCACCCATCAGCTCGCGGTTCTTGGCGATGGCGTTGTCACCTTCCAGCACCTGCACCACGACCGGACCAGAGGTCATGAAGGACACCAGGTCGCCGAAGAAGGGGCGTTCCTTGTGCTCGGCGTAGAAGCCTTCGGCCTGCTCCTGGGACAGATGAACCATCTTGGCGGCGACGACCTTCAGTTCGGCCTTCTCGAAGCGCGTGATGATCTCGCCGATGACATTCTTGGCGACGGCGTCGGGCTTGATGATGGACAGAGTGCGCTCTGTAGCCATGAAACTCTCCAGTAGTTGGGCCCAGGAAGTGGGCATGGATGCCAGGTAGATGGCGTCGCGCCGCCCCGGGGACCGGGGCGGCGCGACGCGGGAAAACGAAGCGATGCGGCGTGTTGCGCCGAAGAGCGCAGATTATAGCGTCCTCGTGGCGCCTTGAACACAATTGTTCGTCGCGGCGCCGGCGAGTTCTGCCGCGATCACGGCGAATTCAGACGGTAAAGCTCTCGCCGCAGCCGCACTCGTCCTTGACGTTGGGATTGTTGAAACGGAAGAACCGGTTCAGCCCCTCGTTGACGTAGTCGACCTCGCTGCCGTCGAGCATCTCGAGCGCTTCCGGGGCGACATAGACCCGAGCGTCGTGCTCCTCGAACAGGGCATCGTCGGCCTGGACGTCGTCGGCGAAGTCGAGGACGTAGCTGTAGCCGGAGCAGCCGCTGGGCTTGACCGAAACCCGCAGTCCAAGCCCCTGGCCTCGCTCGTCGAGCACGCGGCGGATCTGGTCGGCCGCGGCGGGGGTGATCTTCAGGTGTGCCATATCATTCTCCTGGGTCGGGTGCTGCCGCCTGGGCGGCAGTCACCGAAACTGTCTCTGTCGTGCGCTGCCCGTCGAAGGGTGCTGTTCTCAAGGCATGGCGCGCTGGCGCAGGCCAATCAGCGCGGTGCGCAGGGCCTGGCCTGCGCGGTCGATGTCGTCTTCGCTGGTGAAGCGTCCGATGCTCAGGCGCAGCGAGGCCAGCGCCAGACGGCGCGGCACCCCGATGCCCTGGAGCACGTAGGACGGTTCGACGCTGGCCGAGTTGCACGCCGACCCGGTCGACAGGGCGATGTCGCGCAGCGCCATCAGCAGCGACTCGCCGTCGACGCCCTCGAAGCCGAGGTTGATGATGTTGGGCACCGAGGCCTCGAGGCGGGTATTGCAGTGCACGCCGTCGAGATCGGCGATGGCTCCGAGCAGGCGATCCCGCAGGCTCTGGATACGTGCCTGATCGGCCTCGCCTTCGTTCGCCGCCAGCGCGAAGGCCTCGCCCATGCCGGCGATCTGGTGGGTCGCCAGGGTGCCGGAACGCATGCTGCGTTCGTGGCCGCCGCCGTGGATCAGCGCCTCGAGACGAAGATCGGGGCTACGCCGCACATAGAGCGCGCCGATGCCCTTGGGGCCATAGGCCTTGTGGCCGGACAGCGACATCATGTCGACCTTGCTTCGCCCCACGTCGAGGTCGATGCGGCCCACCGCCTGGGCCGCGTCGACGTGGATCATGGCGCCGTGGTCATGGGCCACCTCGGCCAGGGCGGCGATGTCATTGATGGTGCCGAGTTCGTTGTTCACCGCCATCAGCGATACCAGCACGGTGTCGGGGCGCATGGCCTCGGCCAGCTGGCCAGGGCTGACGCTTCCGTCGGCCTGGGGCGTCAGCCAGGTGACGTCAAAGCCCTCTCGCTCTGCCGCCTTGGCGGTATCGATGACCGCCTTGTGCTCGATGATGGAGGTGACCAGGTGGCGGCCCTTGTCGCGATTGGCCCTGAGGAAGCCGGTAATGGCCAGATTGTCCGCCTCGGTGGCGCCGCTGGTCCAGACGATCTCTCGCGGGTCGGCCTTGATCAGGTCGGCGACCTGGCGCCGGCCGTTCTCCACCGCCTGCTCGGCCAGCCAGCCGGGCATATGGCTGCGCGACGCCGGGTTGGCGAAGGTGCCCTCGAGGGTCAGGTGCCGACTCATGACCTCGGCGACACGGGGGTCGACCGGGGTGGTAGCGGCGTAGTCGAGATAGACGGGTGAAGTCATGGCGATGTCATCGTTGGCGGGCAGAGGGGCGAAAGTCTAGCTCAGGGCGCCGAGGTCGCAATGTCGTCGTTGTGCTGGCGACGGCGCTGACGCCCGGCGATCTCGGCGATCTCCTGGCGCTCGGCCAGCTCGCCCAGGGTGACGCCGTCGAGGAAGTCCTGGATGCGCTCGGACAGCTCGAACCACAGGTGATGGGTCAGGCAGGTGTCGCCCTTCTGGCAGTCGGACAGACCGCCGCAGCGGGTGGTGTCCACCGACTCCTTGACCGCATCGATGACCCGGGCCACCGAGATGGACGCTGCCGGCTCCGCCAGCAGGTAACCACCGCCTGGCCCGCGCACGCTGTCGACCAGGCCGGCGCGCCGCAGGCGGGCGAACAGCTGCTCGAGGTAGGACAGCGAGATCTGCTGACGCCGAGCGATGTCGGCCAGGCAGATCGGGCCCTGGTCGGCGTTGACCGCCATGTCGAGCATGGCGGTGACAGCGTAGCGTCCCTTGGTGGTCAGGCGCATGGGGCGAACCCTCGACGCCGACATGGGTCGGCGGTCCGGAAAGTGTGGGCGTGGTCGGTAGCCGACGACGCTTGGATCAAAGCGATATTATGGGAAAGACCGAGTGTCGTGGTCAACTATTGGCGCCGTGCCGTCGTCGCCTCGTCTTCCCGCTCGGCCCCGTGCTCGGCGTCATTGGCCGTCTCGCTGCCGCCGGCACTGTCCTTGTCGGTGGTGCCTGGGTCGGAGGTGCCTGGGTCGGAGGTGCCTGGCCCGACGTCTTTATTGCCGCTGGCGCTTTCGTTGCCGCTGGTGGCGGTGTCGGAGCCCAGGATATCGGCGTTGGCGTCACGCCCGATCACCGGCGCACAGGCGCGGTCGACGTCTTCCAGTATCTCGGCGAAGTCCTCGTCGCGAATCTCCGGCATCTGGCCGTCGCGGTAGCTGTGGTCCAGTTGCCTCAGGGTCTTGCACATGCCGCTGATGCGTTCATCCACCGCGTGCATATGGTCGAGCATGGCCTGCATCGACTTGGCCACCGGGTCGGGCATGTCCTGGCTCATGCCGTAGGCGTCGAAGCCGAATTTCTGGCACATCGCCTCGCGACGGGCCGGGTCGACCTCGAGGCCCGGGTCGCTGTCCGGGTCGCGGCGCTGGACGATCTTGCCGGGGATGCCGACCACGGTGGCTCCGGCCGGGACTTCCTTGGTGACCACCGCGTTGGAGCCGACCTTGGCGCCAGCACCGACGGTGAAGGGGCCGAGAATCTTGGCGCCGGCGCCGACGATCACGCCGTCCTCCAGGGTCGGGTGACGCTTGCCCTTGTTCCAGCTGGTGCCGCCCAGGGTCACGCCCTGGTAGAGAGTGACATCGTCGCCGACGATGGTGGTCTCGCCGATCACCACTCCCATGCCGTGGTCGATGAAGAAGCGCCGGCCGATGGTGGCGCCGGGGTGAATCTCGATGCCGGTGAACCAGCGGCCCAGCGTCGACAGGGTGCGCGCGATCCATTTGAGATTGCGCTTCCACAGCTGGTGGGAGATCCGGTGCAGCAGCAATGCGTGAAGGCCAGGATAGTTGGTCAGGACTTCAAGAAAGTTGCGCGCCGCCGGATCCCTGGCAAATACGCTGTTGATGTCTTCGCGTAGGCGTTGAAACATGCGGCGGTCCCTGAGTCGGTCAAGAGAATCATAGTGGGGGCTGGTGGTGGGCCATTCAAGCCTGCCACCTGTCGAGTCAGTGATCTGGTTAAGCTCAGCGGCTCGAAGGTGGACGCCGTGTCGCTCCAGAGCCGCCGGCCTGGCGCTGATCCTGCTGTTGGTTCTGCTGTTGGTTCGGGCTAGTCCTGGGCCGGCTTCTGGCCCTGGTGCGTGTCATGTTCTCGCTGTAATTCCGGCTCGCTTTCGCGGGCGCCCAGCGCCTGGCCGCCTGCGGCCTTCTCGGTGGCGCTGAGGATGCCACGCAGGATGTTGAGCTCCATGCGTTCGGGGCGCGAGCGCAGGGTCACTCGGCGCAGCCTGGCCATCAATTGGCGAGGCTTCGCCGGGTCGTGGAAGCCGATGGTGATCAGCGCGCGTTCCAGATGAGCGAAATAGTGCTCCAGCTCCTCGTGGCTGGCCAGTGGCTGCGCTTCTTCCTCATCGTCCTGTGCCGGGCCTGGCTTATTCTGGGTCTGAGCCTGGGCCAGCCAGGCAAGGCGGCATTCGTAGGCCAGCACCTGCACCGCCGCGGCCAGGTTCAGCGAACTGAAGTCGGGATTGGTGGGGATGTGGACGTGGGCGTGGCAGCGTTGCAGTTCGGCGTTGGACAGGCCGCTGTCCTCGCGGCCGAAGACCAGCGCGATGCGGGCCTCGGGCGTGGCCAGCTCGGCGGGCAGACGCTCGCCCAGCTCACGCGGGGTGATCATCGGCCAGGGCAAGGTGCGCGAGCGCGCGCTGGCTCCCACCACCAGGGTGCAGTCGGTGACCGCCTGCTCGAGGCTGTCGACCACCCGAGCGTCGTGGACCAGGGCATCTGCCCCGGAGGCGCGGGACACACTGTCGGCGGTGATGACCTCGCAGCGTGGTGCGACCAGGGCCAGATCGGCGAGTCCCATATTGTGCATGGCGCGGGCGGTGGCGCCGATATTGCCGGGGTGGCTGGTGCCGATGAGAACGATGCGAATGCGCTCGAGCATGGAAGATCCTGTAACGACGCGGCGGGTTGATGCGGTGGTTGGTGCAGTGGTCTATTCAATGACCGATGCAAGGGCGCTGATGGCGGACCGGTCGGCAGCGCCAGGGGCGCCAGTCTAGCATGGGTAGATGCGCGCTGGGGCGAAGTGCGTGGCATTCATGCCCGTGGTCTGCTAGGATTCGCGCCGAGTCAGTTACCCACGTCGACTCCGTTCTTTAACACCACCGACTCCCAAGGCCCGATCATGCATCCGATGGTCCAGTACGCCCTGCGCGCTGCCCGCAGCGCCGGCGAACAGTTTCTGCGCATTCGCGAACGAATCGAGAATGCCCACGACGAGCACAACCTCGACCGTCTGCTCGAGGACACCGCTCGCAACGCCGAATCCCTGATTACCCGCCAGCTGACCCGCGGTTATCCCCAGCACGGGGTCGTCGGTCGCTACACGCCCCACCGTGCCGGTGAAGGCGAAGGCGCGGATATCCTGTGGCGCATCGAACCCTTCCACGGTTACTCGAACCTGAGTGTGGCGTCCCCTGAGTTCGCCCTGTCCGTGGTATGTCTGATCAAGGGCCGTCCGGAGCACGCGGTGGTGATCTGCCCCTTCAGCGATGACGAATACCTGGCAAGCCGTGGCCGTGGCGCCCAGCTCAATGGCAAGCGTCTGCGTGTGTCCAAGATCAAGAGCGCCGCTGGCGCCCGCCTGTCGCTGGGGCTTCCCGATACCTACCTGCGCTCGCGTTTTCTGCCGACCTACCTGACCCTGGTGCAGCAGCTCGGCCCCCAGGCCGAACAGCTTCAAGCCAGCGCCTGTGGCCTGCTCGACATGGCCCGTCTGGCCGCCGGTCGTGCCGACGCCGCCTTCGTGCTGGGAGTCGAGGAGCAGGACCTGGACATCGGTTCGCTGCTGCTCAAGGAGTCCGGTGCCCTGATTGGCACCCCGGATGGCCAGCCCTCGGTGCGTATCGAAGGCGCCCTGATGGCCGCCAACCCGCGCCTGTTCAAGGCGCTGATCAAGCAGCTTGCGCCCCACGTGCACACGGCGCCCAGTCAGCCCGAAGAGGACTGATTCGGCACCGCTCGCGCGAGCGGGCGGTGATCGTGACGCCGTCACAGCAACGCCCCCGAGGCCTGGCCGCGGGGGCGTTGTCGTCTGTGCTGTCGAGCAAGGCAGGTCGCGCGCATGGCGCGGGCTACGCCAGTGCCTTGGTCAGCGAGAACACGAAGCCGGAAAACTCCGCTCGCTGCATGTCCAGGTGGTGAAACATCACATCCGCCGCGGCACCCTCGCGCTTGTCGGCGATGGCCGAGACGATCTCGAGATGCTCGTTGGCCGACATGCTGCGCATACCGGCGATGCGGTGGATGTGCCCGCGATAGGGCTCGATCTTGCGTCGGATGTCGGTGATCTGGCCGGCCAGGGCCTCATTGGCGGCCAGACGGTAGATCGCTTCATGGAAGGCCCTGTTGGCGCTGGTGTAACGTTCGGCGGTGATTGCCGCGGTGTCGATGGTCTCCCGGGCCGCCTGCAGCAATGGGGGAATGTCATCGGCGGTACTCTGGCGCGCCGCCAGCCGGGCAGCGGAGGACTCCAGCAGCGCCAGCATCTCGAACATGTCGAGAATGTCCTTGAGCGAATTGCGCCGGACAAAGGCGCCCTGGTTGGCCCGGTGTTCGACCAGGCCCTCCGAGCTCAGCATGCGAATGACCTCGCGGATGGGCGTGCGGGAGACCTCGAACTCGGCGGCCAGATCCCGCTCGTTCAGCCGGTGCCCCGGCGGGTAGCTGCCCCGCAGGATGCGATCTTCCAGCTGCTGGCGAATGTGCTCGGTGGTCCTGGTGGGCGATGCCATCGGCCGGTCCCCGCAGTAGACACGTTGAAGGAGGGCGGCATCCTGACGTCGACTTGCCGGATGCCGCGGTCGAAATTACTGGAGATAGCTGCGGTAGACCTCGACCAGCGCATCGGCGGACTCGCCGAACTCCTCGATATACGCCGACAGGTACTTGTCGCGAAGGCTGTCGGCAAGCGCTAGATCCTCCTCGCTGAAGGTGTACACCGTCTCGGCCTGTTCATCGACCGCCTGGTGAAGGCGTGCGGACTCCTCGGTGAAGTTGGCGTTCGACCATTCGATGGTGGCCTCGACCGCCCGATGCAGCTCGTCGCGCGCCTCCTGGCTCAGTCCATTGTATTTGCGCAGGTTCATGATGAGCGGATAGGGCGTGCGTACCATCGAGCTTGCAAGCACCACCGGGGCGACCTCGGACAGCCCGAGATTGACGTAGGAGGAATCGGTGGTGATCACGCCATCGACGCCTCCGGTCTGCAGCTGCAGAAACTGCTCGGCGGCGCTCATGAACACCACGGTGGCGCCAAGGTCTTCCAGCGCCGGGTCGGTGTAGCCGCCCACGCCGCGGATCTTGCGACCTTCGAGTGCGTCCAGACCGGTGATCGGCTCGGCCAGGAACAGCGTGGTCTGCCCGGACGAATTGATGAATCCCAGCAGCTTGACCTGGGAGGCGGCAAAGGCTTCGCCCAGCGGTTCGAGCACGCGCGGGTCGTTGGCGAAGGCCAGCACGTCGGCGTCATCCAGGGAGTCGGGAGGAAAGGGCACGGTGAAGATCTTCATCATGCCTACGGTGCCCACCACGTAGCCGCCGAACAGGCTGTACAGATCCACGGTGCCGCGTGCCGTGCCCATCAGGCCGTCACGTCCCTTGACCAGGGATTCCGAGGGGAAGACGTCGATCTCGAGCAGCGCCGGGTCGAGCTGGTCGGCCAGGTACTGGGTGGTACGACCACGGAAGTCCTCGGCGGGAAAGTAGTGGCCCAGACGCAGGGTTTCCGCCGCCTGGGTCGTCGTCGTGGTGAGCAGCCCGGCGACCAGGGTCGTCGTCAGGGCGATGGCCATGATGGGGGACAGGACGGGGGACGCGGATGCAATGAAGCGACGGCGGGAGAGGGAGTAGTTCATCTTGTTGTCCTCTGGTTGAAGGTCTGGCGGAGAGCCGGACGTAAGCTCGGTCGCAAGGGGCGGGACATCACTGGGTCAGCGACCGGTGACCAGTTCGGGAAAGATGCACAGGATGACGATGGATACGACGTAGAGGGCGATGAACGGCAGGGTGCCACGCACCACCTGGCTGATCCGGATGCCCTCGACACAGTCCCTGACCACATACAGGCACAGGCCGATGGGGGGTGTGATCACCGCGAAGCACATGTTGACCATCACCACCACGCCAAACCAGACGGGATCGAAGCCGTAGGCCAGGATGGCGGGAAAGACGATGGGCACGGCGATGATGACCAGCGAGATGGCATCGAGCAGGGTGCCGAGAACGAACAGCATCAGCATGACCAGCAGGAAGAAGGTCCAGGCGCCGAGTTCGGCCTCGACCACCACTCTGGCCAGCTGTTGGGGTAGCTGGGCGTTGCTGAGTGCATAGCTGAACAGCATCGCCGAGGCGAGAATGGCGAGCAGCATGCAACTGGTGCGGGTGGCCTTGACCAGCGCCGTGGTCAGGCTCTTGCGCGTCAGCCCCCTGCGCCCGAGGGCAATGATCAGTGCTCCGCCGACGCCGATGGCGGCGGCTTCTGTGGGGGTGGCGATACCGTGGTAGATGCTGCCGATGACCACCACGATCAGGGCGATGACCGGGCCAGCCTGGAGCAGCGACCTGATCCAGCCGAGGTCGGCGGCAAGGCGGATCGTCGGTGATCGTCTGCCTGACAGTCCCTGGACGATACAGACGTAGGTGGCGAACAGTACGGTGATCACCAGCCCCGGCACGATGGCGCGGGTAAACAGTTCGGCGATCGAGGTTTCGGTGACCACGCCGTACATGATCAGTGGCAGGCTCGGCGGAATGATCATGCCGAGCCCCGAACTGGCGGCGACGGTGCCGGTGGCCATTTCGGGGCTGTAGTGGCGCTTGAGCATCTCCGGGATGGCGACGCTGCCGATCACCGCCGCGACGCCGACGGCGGTGCCGCTGACCGCGCCAAAGATTGCGCCGGCGACGATGGCGCTGATGGCGATGCCGCCGGGCAGGCGTCCCAGCCACTTGTCGACGCTTTCGAACAGATCGCGGCCGACGCCGGAGACGTTGACGATCTCGCTCATCAGCACGAACAGCGGTATGGCCACCAGCACGAATTCCGAGGTGGTGCCCCAGATGATGTCGGACATGGCCAGGCTGGCGGACAGGCCGCCCTGGTAGATGATGCCCACCAGGGCCGCGAGTCCCAGGGCGAAGGCCACGGGGACGCCGAGGATCAACAGGATGGCCAGGCTCAGGGCGACGCTGAGAATCATCATGGCGTGGGCTCGTCCTCGTCGGCGGCGGGCGCCTTTAAGTGCGCCAGCTTCTGGTAGATCTGAGCGATCAGTTCCAGCACAAGGATCGCGGAGCCCGCCGGCATCAGCGACTGGGGCAGGTACAGAGGCACTGCCAGGGTGGTCGAGGACCGCCAGTTGAGCTGATAGGACAGAAGGGCGAGTTCCAGGGTGGCCCAGAAGGCGAAGGCCGCGAACACCAGGGTGCAGCCGTCGACGACCAGCCCCAGACGATTCTGGGCGGCGATCGACAGCCGCCCCTCCAGCAGCGACATGCGGGCATGGCCGCCTTCTCGGTAGACCCGAGCGATGGCCATGAACAGGATGCCGGAGACCAGATAGCCCGATACCTCGGTGACCCAGACGGTGGGAGACCCCAGCAGGTAGCGACTGATGACCTCCCAGATGATCGAGGCGACCAGGAACAGCATGATCAGCAGGGCGGCGAAAAAGCCGGCGTCGCCCAGGGTGCGGCACAGCAGGAGGAAGGGTTTCATGGGGCACCTTCGGCCGAGGGGCCAAGGTAGAGGGTTCGATGGATATCCCTGAGTTCGGCCTTGACCACCTTGCCCATGGTGTTGCGTGGCAGGTCGTCGGCCACCAGCACCCGCTTGGGTACCTTGTAGGCGGCCAGCACATCGCGCAGATGGCGGCGAATGGCCGCTTCGTCCGGGGTGGCACTGGCGGCGGCCACCACCACCGCGGTCACCGCCTCGCCGAAGTCGGGGTGGGGCAGCCCGATCACCGCGGATTCGCCGATGCCCTCCAGGGCGTCGAGCAGCGCCTCGACCTCGCCCGGGTAGACGTTGTAGCCCCCGCTGATGATCACGTCCTTGCTGCGACCGACGATGGTCAGGTAGCCATCCTCATCGATGCGGCCGTTGTCGCCGGTGCGAAACCAGCCGTCCGGGGTGAACTCCTGGCGGGTCTTCTGTGGCTGTCGCCAGTAGCCCTTCATCACGGCGGGGCCGGTGATCTGGAGGTGCCCAACGTTACCGCTGGCAAGCGGGGTGTCGTGGTCATCGACGATCCTGAGGCTGACGCCCTCGACGGGCAGCCCCACCGAGCCGAGGCGACGTTCGCCACGCACCGGATTGGAGCTGATGATGGTGGCCTCGGTCATGCCGTAGCGCTCGAGGATGGTGTGCCCGGTCAAGGCGTGAAAGCGTCTGGCGGTGGCCTCGCTCAGGGGTGCGGAGCCCGAGATGAAAAGACGCATCCCCGAGGTGGTCGCGGCGCTGAAGTCAGGGTGCTCCAGCAGCCGGCTGTAGTAGGTAGGGACGCCCATCATCACCGTGGCCTCGGGCAGCAGATGAATCACGGTATCGGCGTCGAAACGAGGCAGCAGGAGCATGCGACAGCCGGACAGCAGCACGCAGTGGGTGGCAATGACCAGACCGTGGGCATGAAACAATGGCAGGGCATGAAGCAGCACGTCGCTTGCGTGGAACGCCCAGAGCCGGGTCAGCGCCCTGGCATTGCTGGCCAGGTTGGCGTGGGTGAGCATCGCCCCCTTGGGGCTGCCGGTGGTGCCGGAGGTATACAGAATCAGGGCCACATCGTCGCCTCGACGAGGCTGGATACGGTGGCGCTCGGCCTGCTCCGATGCCAGGGTCAGCAGGCTGCCTGAGCCATCCGCCTCCAGGGTGAGCCGCTGGATACCGGGGTGGCGGTTCAAGGCTTCTTCGTTGGCGGTCATGCATGCGTAGGAGGCGATGTAGAGCACCGGCGCGGCATCGCTTAGAAAATAGGCGATCTCGGTGGCGGTATAGGCGGTATTGAGCGGCAGATAGATGGCGCCCTGACGCAGCACCGCCAGGTACAGCAGCAAGGCTTGCGGGGACTTGTCGACTTGGGCGGCGACGCGATCCCCCGGCCTGACGCCGAGTGCGATCAGGGCGCTGGCCAGGCGCGCACTCAGCGCCATGGCGTCGGCGTAGGACAGGGTGGTGGAAGGCTCGCTGGTGGCCCTGTCGAATGGCGCTAGGGTCAGCAGGGGCCCATGCCCCGCCCGCTCGGCGACATCCTGGAACATCCGAAAGACGTTGCGGCAGCTGGCCTCAGTGTTCATCCCGGACCTCCAGGGTATCGATGATGCCAAGCGCGTGGAGGTGTTCGGCGCTGGCTTGTGGATGATCACCTCGAGGGGTGATCAGCTCCGCTACCCGCGAGGGCAGGCTGCGAACGCGGCCTCGGACGGTGAGCCTCACCCGGCTCGCGCAGGCGGCGAGGGCGAGATAGATGCCACCCGAGAGCTCGCCATCGATTACCAGCTCAACGGTGTCACCCGAGCGAACCCGGTGCTCGATGGTGCTGGCCAGACGCACCAGCGCCAGGCTCTGTAGTCTGGCTTCATCGATGGCCCTCAGGCTGTGACAGCTCCACTGACAGCGCAGGATCAGCGGCAGCCCAGCGGGGAGACGCTGGATTGCCAGGGCACGGTCGGCAAGATCCCGATGGTCCGGCGGGGCGCTGCCGAGGCAGTCGATCCGTGCTGGCTGTCCCTGCCGTGACTGGCTCAGCCGTGACTGGCTCAGCTGTGACTGGCTTAGCCGCGACTGGCTTACCCGGACAGACGGTGTCGACTCGCCGCCGTCGGCTTCGGGATGGACGTTGAACGAGCCGCGTCGCGGCGAGGCCAGCCACCTGGCGATGTCGTCGCGCAGTGCTGTCGGTGTCTCGCTGGTGGCGTGGCCGGCGGGGTCGCACCTGAGCCGGGACGCCGACGAGATGACGGCGTCCACTCGGCGCGGGTCAGTGTTGTGGGCGTACAACAGGCGAGGCCCGCTCATCGCCAGGCGGTTGCCGGGGGGGTAGAGACGCTGGTCGGCGCACATGGCCACCAGGCTGGCGCCGCCGAAGGTGTGGCGCCCCAGCACCGCCAGGATCCCGGGGATGCGTTGGCGCTGGACCAGCAGGTCTCCGATCAAGGCACGCAAGTCGCCCTGTACCGCCACGCCCTCATCGATCTTGGCGCCGGCGGAGTCGATCAGCATCACCAGCGGCAGGCGATGTTCGCTGGCCGTGGCGATGGCCTGGCGAAAGATCGCGGTTTCCCGCTTGCCGATGGCGCCTCTTGCGCGCTGTGGCAGGGTGGCCACGGCGACCAGACGAGCGCCATCCAGCTCGAGCACGGCACTCTGCGCCGCTGCCGATGAAAACGGATCCGACAGCGGGGTCTGTGGGGCGATGTCCTGCAGCAGATGAGTGGTCATGGTGTACGCCGCCATTCGGCATGCCTGATGGGCTGTTTGGTATGCCATTTAAGGCTAGATGGCATGCCCTGACGCGCCATACCTCCCAGGAGGTAGCGGCTGTACGGCCACTGGAGGGTGGGGGAGCTGGTGGTTGGACAGGGGCTCCTGACGGTAGCTATGGAGGGCCAGGGCGGCTCTGGCCCCGCCAATGACGACGCCCCCGAGGCCTGGCCGCGGGGGCGTCATTCGTTGTTGGTGCAGTGAGTTCGGTGTGACCGTGGTCAGGGCGCCAGCGCGGCCACCACCTCTTCGACCTGGAGGCGGGTGCTGTCCAGGCCCTGACCCGCCAGATACCAGAGTCGCGGCGAGCCGACCGCGATGGCCTGGTCATCACCGACGGCCTGTGTCAGCGCTTCGACATCGAGGGGCGTCTGGCCGATGGCGGCGCTGCGGTCCACCACCCACACCAGATCGGGCTGGGTGGCAGCGATCTGCGCCGGTGTCAGCGGCGTAAAGGTACGCTCACCGCGCGTCACGCTCTCGACGTTCTCGGGAAGTTCGGGCGAGGCCAGCCCCATCAGGTCATGCACGATGGCGTTGTCCTGGACGATAAGCTTTCCGTCATTGTGGACGACCACCAGCACCTTCGGCGTCCCGCTGATCTCGGCCAATCGCTGATCGAGCGCCTGGCGCAGGTCCGCAAGCGCCTGCTCACCCGCTTGCTGGGCATCGAACAGCGCAGCCAGATCGTCGACCCGATGTTCGAGCTGGTCCCAGGTGTCCTCACCCTCGGTCGCCACGACATAGACCGGCGCAAGGGCTTCCAGGTTTTCGCGTTCGGCTTCCAGACGCCCGCTGATCATGATGGCATCGGGTGACAGCGACTCAAGGGCCTCCATGTCGGCGACCTTGAGGGTGCCCACGTCGGTGAAAGCGTCGTCGGCATAGTCGGACAGATAGTCGGGAAGCGTTGCCTGGGCGACACCTGCGATACGCTCGCGCTGCGCCAGGTTGTCGAGGATGTCCAGGGCCGTGTAGTCGAGGGCGACGACCCTTTCCGGCACCGGTTGCGCCCAGGCCTGGGCAGTGACGCTGAGCAGGGCGGCGATGGCGAGAGGCTTGTACATGCTTTCTCCATTGATAATCATTTTCAATGGAGATGTTATCGCAAATGCTCGGGCAAAGGGGGAGCGTCGCCGTGCTACGTTGCGTTGCCTACTGGCGAACGCTCCCTGGCGCCGGGGTTCAGGAACCCTGGCTGGCCGGATCGCCGGAGTCTGTCTTGGCTGACCGGCCTTGTCGACGCTGGGTCCAGCGCTGCTTGGCGTACTTGCGCATATTGGTGACGTTGTCCGTCTCGTCGACGATGTCCTGGCCGAGCACCGTCTCGATCACGTCCTCCATGGTGATCAGGCCCACCCAGGTACCGTGGTCGTCATAGACCACCGCCAGATGCTGGCGGTCCCGGAGCATCATGGTGAAGACATGCTCGACGCTGTCGTCGGCCTGCACCGAGGGAGCGTCCTGCATGATCTGTTTCATGTCCACGGATTCATCCGCCTGGTAGGCGTCGGCCTTGTGCACATAGCCGATGGCCTGTTCGCCGCCGTCCATCACCGGAAAGCGGGTGAACGGCGAGCGCACCAGTTCCTGTTCGAACTGGGCCACGGTCATCGATGGGCGCACCGTGACGCACACAGTTCTTGGCGTCATCACCTTGCTGATCTTGATCTCGTGCAGGTTGAGGATGTTGGTGATGGTCCTGGCTTCATCCTGGTCCAGTGCCTTCTCGTCCAGGCCGATGCGTGCCAGTGCCTTGATCTCGCCGCGCATGTCGGTGTCGGCAGCATTTCCGCCGATGCGCTGGGTGATCTGTTCGGACATCCAGATGAACGGCTTGAGGAGCAGGATCATGGTGTTGAGGATGGGCGGCAGCCAGGGCGAGAGCTGGCGCCAGAAGGTGGCACCGATGGTCTTGGGGATGATCTCCGAAAGGATCAGGATGGCCAGCGTCATCACCGCCGAGGCGACGCCCAGCCAGGCCTCGCCGAAGACCACCGCGACCTGGGCGCCGACGCCGGTGGCGCCGACGGTGTGGGCGATGGTGTTGAGCGTCAGGATAGCCGCCAACGGGCGATCGATATCCCGCTTGAGGGCGTTCAGCTTCTTGTGCAGCGGCTCGTTGGTCTCCTGGACCTGGGCGATATAGCTCGGTGTCAGCGACAGAATGGCCGCTTCCAGTACCGAGCACAGGAAGGAAGCGCCGATGGACAGTACGGCAAAGGCGATCAGCAGGAACATGCGGCCTCGTCACGATCGATTGGAGTGGATGACAAGCATGAAAGGGGGCGCAGGCCAGGGCAAGTGACGGCGGGCATTTTCTGGAAGGAAACGACCTATCTCGCGTTGCTGCATGGTTTTCGAAGTGAACTGAGAGGCCGCCGACAGCGGTGCCGGCTCGCCATGATCGGGCGGCGACCTCGGAAAGCAAGAGGCCCCGCCGTGGATGATCCACGACGGGGCCTCGAGGGGCAGTTGCGGTGATGTCAGGGCAGCTGCTCTTCCTCGGCGTCTTCCTTCTTCTCCGGGATCAGGTCGCGGCGCTGGAGCTTGAGCTTGATCAGCAGGGCCGCCGCCACGTAGATCGACGAGAAGGTACCCACGCCGATACCGATCAGCAGGGCCACCGAGAAGTTGTGGATCATGTCGCCACCCAGCCAGGCCAGCGCCAGCAGCACCAGCAGGGTGGTGCCGGAGGTCGCCAGGGTGCGGGCCAGGGTCTGGTTGATCGCCTCGTTGAAGATCGCCGGCATGTCGTCGATACGCGACTTGCGGATATTCTCGCGGATACGGTCATAGACCACGATGGTGTCGTTGAGCGAGTAACCGATCACCGCCAGCACGGCGGCCAGCACCGTCAGATCGAATTCCAACTGGAACAGCGAGAAGGCGCCGACCACGATGATCACGTCATGGACCAGTGCCAGCAGTGCGCCGATGGCGAACTTGTACTGGAAGCGGAAGGCCACGTAGAGCATGACCACGCCGAGGGCGACCAGCATGCCAAGGCCGCTCTGGTCACGCAGCTGACCGCCGACCTGGGCACCGACGAATTCGGCACGCACCAGATCCACCTGAGCGCCGCCCTGGGCCAGCAGGCCCACGACCTGGTCGCCGACGTTGGCCTCGAAGGTCTGCTGCAGACGAATCAGCACCTCATTGGCGGCGCCGAAGGTCTGTACCGAGATGTCATTGAAGCCGGCTCCCTCGAGGGCGCCGCGCACGCTGTCCAGCGCCGGGGCGGTGGCGTAGCGGACTTCGACCAGGGTACCGCCGGTGAAGTCGAGGCCCAGGGCCAGGCCCTGCACCACCAGCGACACCAGTGAGACCAGGATCAGGATCGCCGATATGGCAAAGGCGATCTTGCGCTGGCCCATGAAGTCGAGATTCAGGTTGGTGAGGCGTTTCATACCCTCTCCCCGTTGTGTGCAAGTGGACATGGGCTTAGATCCATAGCTTCTTCACCGGCTTGCCGCCGTAGATCAGATTGACCATGGCACGGGTCACCAGCAGGGCGGTGAACATCGAGGTCAGGATGCCCAGCGACAGGGTGACGGCGAAGCCCTTGACCGGGCCGGTACCGATGGAGAACAGGATCAATGCCACCAGCAGGGTGGTGATGTTGGCGTCGACGATGGAGCTGAAGGCGCGCTCGTAGCCGGCGTGGATCGCCTGCTGCACCGACAGTCCTGTGCGCAGCTCCTCTCGAATACGCTCGAAGATCAGCACGTTGGCGTCGACCGCCATGCCCAGCGTCAAGACGATACCGGCGATACCGGGCAGCGTCAGGGTGGCGCCGAGCATCGACATGGCGGCGACCAGCAGGGTCAGGTTCAACGCCAGGGCGATGTTGGCGATGACGCCGAACACCTTGTAGCGGATCAACATGAACAGCACGACCAGCAGCAGGCCGATCTGTACCGAGAGCATGCCGCGCTCGATATTGTCGGCGCCGAGGCTCGGGCCGATGGTGCGTTCCTGGGCGAAGTAGATCGGTGCCGCCAGAGAACCGGAGCGCAGCAGCAGTGCCAGCTCGCCGGCTTCGGTGGGCGATTCCAGCCCGGTGATGCGGAAGCTGTTGCCCAGCGCGCTCTGGATGGTGGCCAGGCTGATGATGCCGCGCTTGGTGTAGGGATCACGCACGGTTACCTGCTCACCGTCCTCCATCACCGTACGGTCACGGGTCTTGTGCTCGATGAACACCACCGCCATGTTGCGACCGATGTTGGTGCGGGTGGCGCGGTTCATCAGGGTGCCGCCGGTGCCGTCCAGGTTGATGTTGACCTGGGGGCGACCGTTCTCGTCGAAGCCGCGGCTGGCGCTGGACACACTGTCGCCGGTGATGATGACGTCGCGCATCAGGTCGGCGGTGCGTCCGGGTTCATTGCGGAAGGACAGCGCCTCGGTCTCGTTGGACGGGGTGTCGGTGCGCGCCTCCAGGCGGAACTCCAGGTTGGCGGTGGCGCCGACGATACGCTTGGCGGCGGCGGTGTCCTGCACGCCGGGCAGCTCGACCACGATGCGATCCGGGCCCTGACGCTGTACCAGCGGTTCGGCCACGCCGAGCTCGTTGACGCGGTTGCGCAGGGTGGTCAGGTTCTGGTTGATCGCGTAGTCCTGGATCTCGTCCACGGACGCGTCGGTCAGCGTCATCGCCAGGCTGGCGCCGCGTTCACGCTCGACGTCCTGATACTGGAAGTCGGGGAACTCGCGGCGAATCAGCGTCTCGGCAGCGTCGCGGTCCTCGGCGTTCATGAAGTCCAGCGAGATGGTGCGGCCGTCGATCTCGGTGTTGCGGTAGCGGATGCGCTCTTCACGCAGGGTCTCGCGCATGGCGCTGGCGTTGACCTCGAGACGCTGATTGACCGCCGCTTCCATGTCCACTTCCAAAAGGAAGTGCACGCCGCCACGCAGGTCCAGACCAAGGGTCATGGGCGAGGCCGCCAGCGAAGACAGCCACTCGGGGGTGGACTCTGCCAGGTTCAGCGCGACCACATAGTCATCGCCGAGCTGCTGGGCGATCAGGTCACGGGCGGGAATCTGGTCCTCGGCGTCGTTCAGCCGGATCAGCAGGCTGTTGGGCTCCTGTTCCACCGTCTTGACGTCGATGTCCGCCTCGGCCAGGGCCTGTTCGAGGCTCTGCTGCTGGGACTGGCTGAAACTCAGCTCGCCACGATCACTGCTGATCTGGACCGCTGGGTCTTCGGGAAACAGATTGGGAAGGGAGTAGACCAGGCCGACAAGAAGTACCACCAGGATCAGCAGGTACTTCCATAAAGGGTAACGATTGAGCATCGGGGCTCTGCCCTCAGGTTGCTGACAAATAAGGGAAAGCCGGGGGCGCTCGAGAGGTGCTCCGGGGACTTTCCAAAGCGAAGGGTGCGGCTGCCTCGCCAACGCGCGACAGCCGACCGATCGGCTCCCCCCGCGTCAGCATGGGGCCCCCTTCGGCGCACAGGGCCGAAGGGGAATGACACCAATCAGATGGACTTGATAGTGCCCTTGGGCAGCACGGCGGCCACGGCGTTCTTCTGCACGCTGACTTCGGTGCCTTCGCTGATTTCCATGGCGAGGAACTCGCTGTCGTCGCTGACCCGGGTGATGCGGCCCATCAGACCACCGCCGATGACGATCTCGTCACCCTTGGACAGGCCAGCGATCAGCTGCTTGTGCTGCTTGGCGCGCTTGGCCTGGGGACGCCACAGCAGGAAGTAGAAGATCAGCACGAAGCCGACCAGCATCACGATCTGGGCGATACCACCACCGGCGGCAGCGCCAGCATCCTGGGCCAGGGCCGGGGAGATGAAGAAGTCCAACATGTACGACGGTCTCCTGAAGTCGTGGGGAAAAGGGAGTCAGACGGCCGGCGGCTGCCGACCGGGTCATCAATTCGGGGCGGGGGGAACCGGCAGGCCACGCCTGGCATAGAACCCTTCCACGAAGTCAGCCAATGTACCCGCTTCGATAGCACCGCGCAAACCGGCCATGACACGCTGATAGTGACGCAGATTATGGATCGTGTTGAGCATCGATCCGAGCATCTCGCCGCAGCGGTCCAGGTGGTGCAGATAGCCCCGCGAGAAGTTCTGACAGGTGTAGCAGTCGCAGTCATCTTCCAGCGGGCGGGTGTCGTGACGATGCTTGGCGTTGCGGATCTTGACCGTGCCCTCGGCGGTGAACAGGTGGCCGTTGCGGGCGTTGCGGGTGGGCATCACACAGTCGAACATGTCGACTCCGCGGCGTACCCCCTCGACCAGATCCTCGGGCTTGCCGACGCCCATCAGATAGCGCGGCTTGTCCGCCGGCATCCACTCGGGCAGATAGTCGAGCACCTTGATCATCTCTTCCTTGGGCTCGCCCACCGACAGCCCGCCGATGGCGTAGCCGTCGAAGCCGATGTCGCCGAGGCCCTTGAGCGAAGCCTCACGCAGATCCGGGTACATGCCGCCCTGGATAATGCCGAACAGCGCCGACGGCGAGTCGCCGTGGGCATCGCGGGAGCGCTGGGCCCAGCGCAGTGACATCTCCATCGAGCGGCGCGCCTCGTCGTGGGTCGCCGGGTAGGGGGTGCACTCGTCGAAGATCATGACGATGTCGGAGCCCAGCGAGCGTTGCACCGCCATCGACTCTTCCGGGCCCATGAACACCTTGGAGCCGTCCACCGGCGAGCGGAAGTGCACGCCTTGCTCGGTGATCTTGCGCGTCTCGCCCAGCGAGAACACCTGGAAGCCACCGGAGTCGGTGAGGATCGGCTTGTGCCACTGGGCGAAGTCGTGCAGGTCGCCGTGGGCCTCGATGACCTCGGTACCGGGGCGCAGCCACAGGTGAAAGGTGTTGCCGAGGATGATCTCGGCGCCGATCTCTTCCACCGAGGCCGGGGTCATGCCCTTGACCGTGCCGTAGGTACCCACCGGCATGAAGGTCGGGGTCTCGATGGTGCCGCGGGGAAAGGTGATGCGACCTCGGCGGGCCCGGCCGTCCTCGGCCAGCTTGTCGAAGCGCATGAAGCATTGCTCGCGCATGGGTCTCTCCGTGCCCCTTGGGGGCGTTGATTCGAGCCTGACGACGGTGGACCGCTCGGCCGAGCAGCCACCGCCTGGCAAATAGGGTCAGCGTGCCGGCGTCAGCAGCATGGCGTCGCCGTAGCTGAAGAAGGCGTAGCGCTCCTTTACCGCCTCGCGGTACGCCTTCATCACGGTGTCGTAGCCGGAGAAGGAAGACACCAGCATCAGCAGGGTCGATTCCGGCAGATGGAAGTTGGTGATCAGGGCGTCCACGCAGCGCCACTCGTAGCCCGGGTAGATGAAGATGTCGGTGTCGCCGGAGAAGGGCGCGATCTCGCCCGACTGGCTGGCGGTCTCCAGGCAGCGCACGCTGGTGGTGCCGACGGCGATGACCTTGTTGCCGCGAGCCTTGGCCGCGCGCACCTGGGCGCAGGCCTCGTCACCCACCTCGATCCATTCGCTGTGCATGTGGTGCTCCTGGATATTGTCGACGCGTACCGGCTGGAAGGTACCGGCGCCCACGTGCAGGGTCACGTAGGCGGACTCGACGCCCCGCTCGGCCAGGCGCTCGAGCAGCGGCTCGTCGAAGTGAAGCCCGGCGGTCGGCGCGGCCACCGCCCCGTCGCGGCGGGCGTAGACGGTCTGGTAGCGTTCGCGGTCGGAAAGTTCGTCATCCCGGGTGATGTACGGCGGCAGCGGCATATGACCGTGGCGTTCCAGCAGCGCGATCATCGGGGTGTCGCCGAGAAAGCGCAGCTCGAACAGGGCGTCGCGACGGCCTTCGACCACCGCCTGGATGCCGCCTTCGAAGTGAAGCTCGGTGCCGGGCTTGGGCGACTTGCTCGAGCGCAGGTGGACCAGCCCCCGATGGGCGTCCAGCGGCCGTTCGAGCAGCATTTCCACCTTGCCGCCGCTGGCCTTGTGGCCGTGCAGGCGGGCGGGAATCACGCGGGTGTCGTTGAACACCAGCAGGTCGCCGGGCTCGAGCAATTGCTCGAGGTCGGGAAAACGGCGGTGGTCGAGGTGTCCGCTGGCGCCGTCGACACACAGCAGGCGGCAGTCGCTGCGAACGTCGGACGGGTAACGGGCGATCAGCTCTTCAGGGAGCTCGAAATGAAAGTCGGCGCGCTGCATGGGAATTCGCAAGTCGTCAGGCGGGATGAAGGATGCCAAAGGCGCACAAGGATACCGTTTCCTGACCGCCACGTCAGGAAACGGCGTCGATCTTGTGTCACGACCACGCCATGGGCGTCAGCCCGTATCGGCCGTCCGCGAGGCGGGCAGCGCAGTCGGGTCGACGACCAGGGACCATCGGGGTGGCTACCACAGCAGCAGGATCAGACCGTAGGCCATCAGCGTCACCACCACCGTACTGATCAGGTTGAGGGCAAAGCCGGCACGAATCATCGACTGGATCTTCATGTGACCGGTGCCGAAGACGATGGCGTTGGGCGGTGTGGCCACCGGCATCATGAAGGCGCAACTGGCAGCGATGGCGGCGGGCACGGTGATCAGCATCACCGGCAGATCCAGCGACAGCGCCAGGGCGCCGAGCAGCGGCAGAAAGGCCGCCGCGGTGGCGGTGTTGGACGTTACCTCGGTGAGGAAGATGATGACCAGCACCACGCCGCCGATGATCGCCAGCACCGGCAGGGCACCGAGGATCGACAGCTGGTTGGCGATCCACTCGGCCAGCCCCGACTTGCTGATCGCGCCGGCCAGCGCCAGGCCGCCGCCGAACAGCAGAAGGATGCCCCAGGGCAGCTTCACCGCGTCTTCCCAGACCATCAGCGCCTCGCCGGAACGACGGCCGGAAGGAATCAGGAACAGCGCCATGCCGGCGACGATGGCGATGGTGGTGTCGGACAACCAGGAGGCGCCCATGTCATTGAGCAGCGGGCGCAGGATCCACAGCGCCGCCGCGGCCAGAAACAGCAGGCCGACACGGCGTTCGGCGGCACTCATCGGGCCCATCTCGGCGAGCTGGTCCTTGATCAGGTTGTCGCTTTCACCCTTGCCGACCTTCAGCGAGAAGCCGCCGCGGGACAGCCACCACCAGGTCAGCGCCATCATCACCACACTGATCGGTACCCCGACCAGCATCCACTGGGCGAAGCCCAGGTCGATGCCGCGGTCATCGGCCAGATAGCCCGCCAGCAGGGCGTTGGGTGGCGTGCCGATCAGGGTCGCCACGCCACCGATGCTGGCCGAATAGGCGATGCCCAGCAGCAGCGCGGTGGCGAAACGGCGCAGCTCATCTGGGTCGGAATCCTCGAGCAGGCTCAGCACCGAGATGCCGATGGGCAGCATCATGATCGAGGTGGCGGTGTTGGACACCCACATGCTGAGAAAACCGGTGGCGATCATGAACCCGGCGATCTGGCGCTTGGGTTCGCTGCCGACGACCTTCAGCACGTGCAGGGCGATACGTTTGTGCAGGTTCCAGGTCTGCATCGCGATACCGAGCAGGAAGCCGCCGAGGAACAGATAGATGATCGGGTTGGCGTAGCTGGCCGCGACCTCCTTGATGCTGCCGATGCCCACCGCCGGGGCCAGCACCAGCGGAATCAGCGAGGTCACCGGGATCGGGATCGCCTCGGTGGACCACCAGCTGGCCATCAGCAGTGCCATACCGACGCAGCCCCAGGCGGCCTGTGACATGTCGCCGGGCGGGGGCAGCACCAGGGTGGCGATCAACAACAGCGGACCCAGCACCAGCCCGATGCGGCTGGCGATGGACGGATGGGGAACGGCTTCATTGCGAGTGTCAGCCATGGGCGACTCCATTCTGGGCTGGACGCGGGTCTTGTTGACCAGGGGCTTGGTTGACCTGGGGCAGGCGGAGCGCAGTCTACCAAGGTCTAACCCGAGCGGGCGAGCGTCAAGACATGGAGGAATGACCCACCAGCCGCAAGGGTGCCGAAACCGCCGGCCGGTGGGGCTTTGGCTGACAAGGCCCGAGTCCGGTGCTGGGCCGGATGCGGTGGGTGCCGCGCCCGACAGGGGCGGGAGTCGCCTCGACAACGGCGCCATCGGCCCCGACAGGCGCCAGCGAGCGGCTCAGGGGAATTGACCTCTGGCGCCACCCACGTATAATCCTCGCCCGTTGCCGGTGTGGCGGAATTGGTAGACGCAGCGGATTCAAAATCCGCCGCTGGAAACAGTGTGTCGGTTCGAGTCCGACCACCGGCACCACCACCACCCACGAAGTCCGAGGTTGTCGGCATCGTGGGCTGGATGGTCTCCCCCAAGGCGTAGGTGGGGCACTTCGGGTGGATCACTCCCCGAGTCGCCCATGCCCTATGCAAACTATCGGATTCGCTCTCGCCACCGCACCAAGTGGTGTGCTCGCGTAGTTGTTCCCCACGACGTTCGACAGCTGGTCGTAGGTCATCGACAGCCGTAGTGAGCGTGGAACACGGTTCAATTTGTCACTAAAGCCGACCATCGCATCCGTCGCGTTCGTACCGTCCATTTTCACCAGGATGACGAAGCGTGTCGTGCGCTCGACCAAGGTGCCTACGGCAGAACGGTTGCTGCCCTGCATGATGAGGTCGCCTTCCCAATGCCCGGGCATCAGCCGATCTTCGATCTCAGGCGGCCGGAGATGAATACTGAACAAGTCAGGAATTTGGCGGCGACGATCCTTGCCACGGCTGCGTGGACGCCGATTTCCCTTCCCCTGCCGAAGGCAAGCAATGAGCTCTTTTTTCAGCGAGCCTCGGGGCATCACATAGAGCGCGTTGTGGACGGCCCCGTGAGAGACCTGGCGTGTAGAGGCATTTGGATACATGCGCTTCGGTGTGATGGCTATTTGCCTAGGAGAGCAGTACTTCCCCAACAGGTAGGTCACCAGATCGAAGAGAGGCGTACCAAGGCGCAACTTCGATTGTCGTTCCCGTCAGCGTGGCCCTGAAACCCGCCAGACTGGCGTCATAGCCAGCATGAGAAGGTACCGCATGCCGAGCCAGTTCCCGAGACATCGTGCTGGCAGCTCTCCCAAGGTACTTGGCGATGGAGCGTATCGAGTGACCTTCACGCATCAGCATGATGGTGGCACGTTCTTCAGCAGTAAGGTGGTGGTAGCAATGAGTCATAGCGATAGCGTACCTGATCGATCAGGTGTTGCACTTGCTCATTGAGACCGCCCACTCGACCCCGAGACAGGCATCGAGGTGTTGCTACCTTGGCGTTGGAAAGAGACGCTGCCGATCTGAGTAACGATATTCCTGGCACTGAAGGAGGGGCTGGAGCGCTTACAGTACAACTGGCATCGACCGCATGCCAGTCTGAATTATCAGCCTCCCATTAGCCGGCTGGTACCTTCCGTGAATAACCTGGTGGGTTTGCGCAACTGCACATGGAGTGCCTCATTAAATCAATATGGTCACTACAAATAGCCCGCTTTTTTCATGAGCTCTTTACCTGGCAGACATAAGTTTTTCAACTTCGCGCTAGCGAAAACATTGTTTAAATCATCAGTGCTCACCACTTTGAAGCGAGGATCGATTTTTGAACCCAAGCCAAAAGAAGAGATCTCATTGACAACATCTTTATACACAACAACTACAAAGAGCTCTGGCTGAAATAAATACAGCGGGTTAACAACCATACCCAAAGGCTGTATTTCGGGGCGGCATCCTTTTAGACTTGGAAAGTAATTAAGGAACTCATCTTCCATTTCCAGCATTACAAATTCATCGAAGGGGATCTCACTCGTATGCAGCCAGCGCGTAGCCTCAAGAAGTCCAGCAAAAGACCACTCGAGGGTGTTGTTAGCGGCAATCTCGTGCGAAGCACGATGACGCAACACGATAAAACGTCCCTCATATGATTCGATAACGACTATTCCAGACACACCAATGGGGTTTGGCATTAACTTGGAAAATGTCAACCCTTTCTCCTTCCAAGCAGAAAATTCTCTTTTATAATAAATTTCCAAAGATGGGCCAATCTCATTGCGCAAAGTGATTTCTGTTTTACTGTCAGTGGTCGATTGTTTGGAGATCACCAAATCAGGAGAGTAATGGGTGAAAAAAATGTCATAAAAATCGGCACTACCCAGTTCAAGAAAAATTTCGCCACTTTCATCGATCACCATGCGGTGCAGTGAAAGCTTTGGAATGTCCAGTGCTCCTGCCTCAATAAGATAAAATTCTTCTTTATCAAACTCTAGACGTCTTAACATTGTGTCAATTACTGGGTTGGTCTGATAATGGCTTTCATCTAGGAGTCTTATTTTTAAACCTCGTTCAAAACCAGAAAATGAAACTACATAGTCTTCAGGTATTTCTCTATGCTTCTCCTTTTCTAGTCGGGAGTGTTCACCTGAAGACAAAGCTTTAGAAACCAGTAAGAAAACGCCGAGTGTAACGAATAATGAAATCTCGACAAAGGTTGTAAGCAAGCTGTCGAGCATGTCGATAGACTCTTCTATTCCCATCAAGTCCTGAGGAATGCCAAAGATCCATAGAATGGAAAACAAGAGAAAAGAAGCAACAAGGAAAATAACAAGCACAACCGAAGGAGAGCGTGAGTTAATTGCTTGAAATATAGGGTGGCGAACCTTTATGGCCGACCATCCACGCAAAAACTTTTTATAAAAAGATGACACAAGAACCCCCCTGCTACTGCATTTTTTGTCATCTCTGAGCATTAGCAATCCCAGAGACTATCCAATTAATTCCCTAAAAACTACATCAGTCCCGTACTAAGTTCAGATCGTTAGACCGGCGACCGAACGGCTGACACAGCAATACTAACCTGCTGATCCTGCAGCGCGGCGTAGGTCTGGCCTGCGTCCCCGACTTTCCAGTGCTCGCGGCTGTTGGCACTATGACCGGAGACGACCGTTGCTGCGGCGCTGGCGATCGAGAGGGTGTAGTCGGTGGCGAAACGCCTCAAGCCCTTCTCGGCCTCCACTTGATCTTACCCAGCAATCGTGGACACCAATCTAAGCGATCATTCGGGCCTCGAAGGCCTCAGGACTGGTCATCCCAATCGCACTGTGCCGACGCTGCCGGTTGTAGTCCATCTCGATATACTCGAATACTTGCCGCCGTCTGGCATCCAGGGTCTCGAATCGCTCACTACGGACCTCCTCTACCTTGAGGCTGTGGAAGAAATTCTCGGCATCGGAATTGTCGTAGCGATTGCCTTAGGCACTCATACTGCCTCGGAGATGGTGCCGAGTCAGCAGCGATTGGTACAACGTCGAACAATATTGCCTGCCACGGTCACTATGCACGACTGATCTTGCCCAACAAAAGTGAACACCGGTCTATGCGATTATTCGAGCTTCGAAGGCTGCTGGGCTGATCATCCCAATGGCGCTTTGGCGGCGCTGCCGATTGTAGACCAGTTCATTGTATTCGAAGACCTGTCTTTGTATCGCATCCTTGCTCCCGAAGCGCTCACCGTGGATAGCCTCGACTTTGAGACTGTGAAAGAAGCTTTCAGCACAGGCATTGTCGTAGCAATTTCCCTTGGCGCTCATGCTGCATAGGAGCTTGTGTTTCTTGATAAGCATTTGATAATTATACGAATAATACTGACTTCCGCGATCTGAATGGGGGGGCACCTTCTTCGGGTAACCGCGCCATGAGAGCGCCATCTGTAACGCCTAACAAACGAGATCTGCTTTCATCCGACTGCTCGTCGCCCAGCCAATAATTCGTCGAGAAAACAAATCGATAACGACGGCCAAGTATAACCAGCCTTGGTCTGTGCCCAGGTATGTGATGTCGCTCACCCATTTTTGGTTCGGCCCTTTGGTGTCGAAGTCCTGATCCAAGAGGTTCGGCGCCTCCGGCAAGGAGTGTTTCGAGTGGGTGGTTGCCTTGAATTTGCGCGCCGCCTTGGCGCGCAGGCCTTGCCACCGGAGACTGGCCGCGACGGTGTTGCGACAGATCGACACCCCATCCTCCTTCAAGTCGAGAACCAACCTGGGGGCGCCTGAACGCCCCTTGCGATGGTGGGAAGCCTCTGCCACACGCTGGTCCGTCTCGGCCTGCTGACGTCGCCGTGGAGACGCCTCATCGACACGTTTTCGCCAAGTATAGTAGCCACTGCGGGCGACGCAGAGAAACGCGCACATCCGCCGGATGCGGTAGGCCTTGTGGTGTTGCTGGATGAAGGCATACTTCACGTCAGGCTTTTTGCGAAGACCAGTTGAGCGTACCGCTGCCTTTTTTGCGATGGCCAGATCTTTTGCCATATCAGCCGCTTGGCGCTTTGGACGGGCATTCTCGTCAGCAAGATCCTGTTCGCGTTCTGTCACCGTTTTGCGCTGCTGGGTTTTGGTGCGCCATTGATAGATCTGACTAGGCTGGAGGCCTAGGTGGCGGGCGGCAGTGGTGACACCTACCCGTTCAGCGAGCAATAGAGCTTCCTCGCGGCAGGCATCGGTGTAGAGGGCACGTTGCTGTTTCTTCATGGGGGCAGCTGGCTTTGGCATGGGTCACCTCGTTCAGAGAAGTTCCTTAACGGGGTGTCCACCGCTACTGGGTAAGATCATTCTGGCGCTTGTCTCGCCTGACCATGTTTGTCAGCCGGTTCGATAAATCGAGCGCCTTATCCGCTCAGGACCTTCAGGACGCTCAAGCCTGATTCGAAGGCATGCACCGCACGCCTCTCCGTCGACAGCGGTGACTGTGCGTGCCGATGTTGTATGCCAGGTTGGTGGTCTTTTCTTCGTCTATTTGCCTCCTTTTTCCTCGGTGTTTGTAAGTAATAGTCCTTCCTTGTATCTCCCATGCTCGTAGGGTGCCGCCGAACAATACGGCTAGGCTGAAAGTTGATTCAGGCCTTATGACAACAAGATGAAAGGGTGGGCCCATGCTCAATAAAACGTTGCTTGCGTTGTCGGTTGCCGGCGCCAGTCTTGGTGTTTGTGCCGATACCACCGTGATTCATGATGCCAACGGCTACGGTTTCGATGTCCATCGTCAGCTGGTGAGCTTTACCACCCTTGTCGTCGAGGATGGCAAGGTGGTGGCACGAGGCGATGAGCAACTGCTATCGGAGTATCCTGAACCACAGGCAACGATCGATGCGGGTGGCCGCACGCTGTTGCCTGGCCTGATCGATGCCCACGGACATCTGATGGGGCTCGGCTATGGCCTGCTCGAGGTCGAGTTGCGTGGCCTGGCGTCGGCCGAGCAGAGCGCTGATGAAGTCGCCGACTTCGCTGCGGCAAATCCCGATCTGGAATGGATACGCGGCAGGGGATGGAACCAGGTGCTGTGGGACGGCAAGGCATTTCCCACCGCGCTAGTGCTCGATGAAGTGATTGCCGATCGCCCCGTGGTGCTGAGTCGAGTGGATGGGCATGCGATCTGGGTCAACAGCAAGGCCATGGAAATGGCAGGCGTGGATGGCGAGACCCAGGCACCGGAAGGGGGCGAGATCCTTCGTGATGATGCCGGCACACCGACCGGCGTTTTCATCGACAATGCCGAGTTGCTCATCACCGACAAGATTCCCCCGCGCAGTGCGCAGGAAATGGCCAAGGCCTTCGATACCGCTGTGGCACATCTGCAGGAGCTTGGTATCACCGGAATGCACGATGCGGGCGCCAGCGCCGCTGAGCTTGAGATGTACCACTCCAGGGCCGATGCAGGTGAGTTGGGGGTACGCATCTACCCGATGGTGTCATCGAGTGACCCGGAGCTTGAGGCGATTCTCGCGCGGGGCATCCACGACGACCCCGAAGACTGGCTGGATATTCGCAGCGTCAAGATCTATGCAGATGGCGCCCTCGGCAGTAGAGGAGCGGCGCTGCTGGCGCCCTACAGTGATCGACCCGATTCCAGCGGACTGATGATCCAGAATCAGGACGCCCTGCAGGCGCTGGTCGATCAGGTCAGCAGCCAGGGATTCCAGGCCAATATGCACGCGATAGGCGACCGGGCCAACCGTGTCGCTCTGGACGTTTATGCGCGTAGCCTGGAGCAGGATCCCCAGCGGCGCGAGCTTCGCCATCGCATTGAGCATGCGCAGGTCGTGAGCGTCGATGATATACCGCGATTTACGGAACTTGGCGTCACTCCCTCGATGCAGCCCACCCATGCGACCAGTGACAAGAACATGGCCGGCGACCGGCTAGGCCAGGAGCGTCTTGCCGGTGCCTACGCCTGGCGCTTTTTCATGGACAGCGGTAGTCGTATCGCCGCGGGTTCCGACTTTCCGGTCGAGCCTGCCAACCCCTTTTACGGCTTGCACGCCGCCGTGACTCGGGAAGACCGCGACGACCAGCCCGAAGGAGGCTGGCTGCCCGGGCAGAAGCTCACCGTGGCCGAAGCCCTGCGTGGCTTTACCGTCGATGCGGCCTACGCGGCGCACCAGGAGGGTAGCCTGGGTGGCTTGATGCCGGGGCAGTGGGCGGATTTCGTACTGGTGGATACCGATATCCTGCGTGCCGATCCGGCGGAGCTCTGGCAAACCCAGGTGAGTGAAACCTGGATTGCCGGAGAGCGAGTATTTGTGCGGGACCAATAGGCCGAATGGCACCCCACAAGGCATGGAGCAAGGCCGAGATGCTGAGGTTGCGGTGAAGGGGGGGAGACGCCTTTTTACTTGGTCACGATGGCTCGAGTTCAGCCTGGCTCAGCGCGATAGTGGCGGTCTCGGCCAGGCCCACCAGCGATGAAATATCCAACAGTGAAGAGTGATGATACTCGGCGAGGCCGGGCTGGGTCCGCCAGTAGCGGGAGTCCTGTCCATCGATCTCCCAGCCCGGCGGAATGTCCTGAACATCCCTCGGCGCGACGCTGAATGACGCCACCAGCCCTTCACCCTGATGCAGGCTCAGCAAGGTGGTCAGTGGCTGACCGTTGTCGCGATTGATGAAGCACCGAAACAACCCTTGGGTCCAGACGTTCTGGGGGCTAGGTTGCTGTTCCGGAGTGAGTTCGCCGATGGTGAGTTCGCGCCAGATGGTGCCCTTTATCAATGGCTTCCAGATGCGTTTCGACGCCTTCAGCAGGACTTCCAGATAATCGTTGCGGATCTGATGCGCCAGAATCAGCGTATTGCAGTGGTTGATGAGTTCGTCCCACTGCATACCGACCGCCAGGTGCTCCAGTTCATGGGCGAGCAGGGCGTCCACGGCGTGTCGTGTGGAAGGATACTGAAGGTAGTCGTGAAGCGGGTCGGACAGTTTCAGGTCATGGCGAGAGGTTTTCATATCGGTCCCTGCTGGGAAGAGGGGCAGAATGCCACCTCTTGCCCCCGAAAAGCGATGCGACGGCGTCCATGCCGTCGCTGACTTGTCGCTCGACCAATCCGTGGTCGGCAGGATCAGAATAGTCCCCTTAGACGGCTGTGCCTTTGACCAGGATCAGGTGGCCATGAGCATGGTTGTGCGATAGCGCTACTTTGCTGTTTTTTGGGCACAACTGGTCCAGAGTGGCGGAAAAAACTGTGGCCAGCTCTTCGCTTCAGCGCACCGTGACCGTGCGTGAAGCGCGGGCGAGGCTCGTGCGCCGGCTTTACAAGGGTTCGAGGCTCATCCATGTTGCCATTCTGAATCCACCGTCGGGCAGGAGGCTCATCATGAAGAAGCTGATCAACGATCCCAGAGGCAGCGTTCGCGAGATGCTGGAAGGCATGGTGGCCCTTCATCCTGGGCTTGCGCTGATGGATGAAGAAAACGTGGTCATCGACGCTGGCTTGCCTGAAGACCCTGAGCGTCGGCCGGTGGCGGTGATATCAGGCGGCGGCAGCGGACACGAGCCGGCCCACGCTGGCTACGTCGGGCGCGGCATGTTGACGGCCGCCGTGGCGGGTGACGTTTTTACCTCACCGAGCGTCGATGCCGTGCTGGCGGCGATCCTTGCCTGCGCCGGCCCACGTGGGGCCCTGCTGGTGGTAAAGAACTATACCGGGGATCGTCTCAACTTCCGCCTTGCCGCTGAACTGGCAAGGGTTCGGGGGATTCCAGTAGAGGTGGTGATGGTCGCCGATGACGTGGCGCTGCGCGATTCATTACCCCGGGAGCAGAGTCGTGGTGTGGCCGGTACGGTACTGGTGCACAAGATCGCCGGTGCAGCTGTGGCCCGTGGTCTCCCCCTCGAGGAGGTCGCCGCGCTGGCTCGGGGAGCGGCCGAATCGGTGGCGACCATGGGCATTTCCTTGGGTGCCTGCACGGTGCCGGCGGTCGGCCGGCCGGGGTTCGAACTCGGTGATGACGAGATCGAATTCGGCTTGGGCATCCATGGCGAGAAAGGGGTTCGCAAGTCGGCCATGCTGCCGGCGGATACCATCGTCGATAGCATGCTGGAATCTCTGAGCCAGGCGCTGTCGGTGAAGGGGCGTCGCCTGGGTGTGCTGGTCAATGGCCTCGGCGGCACACCGCCGATGGAGCTTGCCATCGTGGCGCGACGGGCCTTGACCAGGCTGCGTGAGCTGGGGGCCGAGCCGGTGCTGGGATGGTGTGGCAACTTCATGACGGCGTTGGAAATGCCGGGGTGCTCGCTGTCGTTGATGGTGCTCGACGAAGCCCGCGAGGACTTGCTCACGTCGCCGACCGAGGTACGCATCTGGCCAGGCAGTGCCGAAGTGGCAGCAGAGGTGAAGAGTGTGACTGCCAGCGTGCTTGATGAGCCGCTGCCCGGCGCCGACGAGGCTGGACCACCCTGCGAGCGACTTCAGCGAGCGGTGGCGGCGGTGGCAAGCGCCATGGTGGCCAGCGAGGAACGCTTGACCGAGCTCGACAGTGCCGCCGGCGACGGCGACCTGGGGGCCAGCATGGTGCGCGCGGCCCAGGCGCTGCGTAAGCTGCCGGACAGCGCTTTTGGTTCGCCTGCCGACTGCCTGGCCAGAGCCGGGGAGGCCCTGAGGCGAGCGATTGGAGGAAGCTCAGGTCCCTTCTACGCCTTTGCCCTGCTGCGTGCGTCGCAGGCATTGCCGAGCGAAGGGGAGGTCGCAGCGCAGGATTGGGCAAGAGCGCTCAAGGCCGCCGGCGACGCTATCGCCGAGATCGGAGGTGCTGCTCCTGGGGATCGCACCATGCTGGATGCTCTGATGCCGGCCAGCCAGGCCTTCGAGGCCGCGCTGGCAGAGGGACTGGACGGATCTCAGGCCTTTGCTCGGGCGGTCGAGGCGGCCTGGCGCGGCGTCGAGGCTTCGGCCCACATGCATCCACGCTTTGGTCGCGCGGCCTACCTCGGCGATCGGGTGATGGGCGTGCCCGACGGTGGCGCCGAGGCGGTGGCAAAATGGCTCGAGGCCATCGACCGGTCCAGCGGCCAGCGTTAGAGCGCCACCAGCACCACCCAGGCGGTGGATAGGGTGAAGAGATAGCCCAGTAGCGCCATCAGGCCGTCTCGCGCCAGCAGGGCCAGGCCGAACAGTGATCAGAGAGAGGGGGCCGCGCCGGCTTTGCTCTAAAGAAGGGGGGGCTTCGTGCTAGGCGCTGTCCGAAAAGTCGACGAGCGAAGGTTAGACAAGGCAAAAATCGGTGAGAAAGCGCAGTTTACGGGGTGTAAATGAGCATGTTGATCCGATTTTTAACGCCGTATTACCGAGCGCAGGCACTTTTCAGACAAGCCCTAGAGCGCCACCAGCACCACCCAGGCGGTCGATAGGGTGAAGAGGTAGCCCAGCAGCGCCATCAGGCCGTCTCGTGCCAGCAGGGCCAGGCCGAACATGGTCTGAGCCGCGCCGGCGAGCGTGGCACTGAATGGAATCAGCTCCATCGGTGGCGTGGCGAGCGCAATGGCCAGACAGGCCAGGCCGATGGGGTAACGGGCGATCTGACCGGTGAATACAGTCAGCCTCGGTTTCAACAACCGATCGATCCAGGCGGCCGGCTTGCGCAGCCAGCCGATGGTTCGCTCGACCTTGTCGGTCTCCACTTCACGCCGCGCCAGCCAGGCCGGCAGCCAGACACTCTTTTTTCCGGCCAGCAATTGTGCTGCAGCAAGCACGACTAGCAGCGCCATCATGGTGGGCACACCGGGGATATCACCGATCAGCGGAGTGAGCGTGACCAGGCCTGCGACCAGCAGGATGGGGGCAAAGCTGCGCCTGCCGACGGCGTTGATGACCTCAGCCAGACTCAGGCAGCGCTTGTCCTGGCTGGCGGCCTGTAGTTGGTCGAGCAGTTCGGTCAAGGATTCTGGAGAGGACTCTGAAGCGGTGGAACTCGTCGGCATGGGGCCTCGGGCGTGGGTAAAGCGACGTAGTATGGGGTCTGGAAAAGCCGCCTGTCCATGCCGTGAACCCAGCGCGCTCGTCGACTCCGGAGGCAGGCGGCGGTGTAGAGGCAGACTTGCCAGGCCTGTCACATCGGTCGTCAACTGCGTCCGCGCTTGTCGATGCGACGGCGACAGAACGGTGTCCAGGCAAGGGGCGAGGCGGGTGCGAGTTTAATATAAGTAGTTTCTTATTTTTAGAAGTTGTCGTATGCTGAAACTGATACGAGTCCTTCCCTATATCGGGGAGGGCTTTTTTTGTTGCCAGGCCTGATTCTCGATCCCTGTCTTCGATGCAGGCCGACGTTTAGCAGTGAGGTGCCAAGGATGTCGTTGAGACTTGCCAACCGTCTTGATGCGGAGCGTTTACAGCGCCTGATCGATGAAGCCTGCGGAACCGAACGGGCTGCCGCCGACCTGCTGGAAGAGCGACTGGAGCGTGCCGAGATTCGCGACCCGGACGAGATGCCCGATGACGTGGTCAGCATGAACAGCAAGGTTGTGCTCAGGGACGTCGACACGGACCGACTTCTGACGCGCACGCTGGTCTATCCTCATGCGCTGGCGACGACCGAAGATGGTCTATCGGTAATGGCACCGCTGGGTGCCGAGCTGTTGACCCGTCGGGTCGGAGAAGAGTGGACGACCCAGGTGGCATTGGGCAAGCCAGGGCGCTGGCGGGTGGAAGAGATACTGTGGCAGCCGGAGCGAGAGCGGCAGTTTCATCGCTAGGGTTGTCTTAATCGCTGGGCTTGTCTAATGGGCTTGTTTAAAAAGCACCGTCGTTCGTCGACTTTTCGCTCATCGACTTCTCGCTCAAGGTCCAGCGAGCAGCGCAGCCGCAGCCTTTGGCATCGCCTGGATGAGCAAAGGAGGAGGGAGATGGGCCGATTCACTCACCTGTTCGCAGGGTGTGTCCTCGGGCTGGGGCTTTTCCTCGCGGCCACAGGCATTGCCGTGGCCGATATTGTCGTGCGGTTCTCCGGGACCCAGGGCATTCCCTTCACCGCTCAGTGGGAGTGGACGGGCCAAGGGCAGGAGCACAGGAGCGGGACCTGGGCGGGACGGGCGCCTCGGGTAGAGCGCCTGCCTGACGGACGGTTCAGCATGACCGTCATCCAGCAGGCGTCCGGGGGCCGGCTGGAGGTGCTGGTCACCGGGCGCGGCAATCGTTCTTCCTCGTCCAGCAGTGGTGCCGGGGCGACGATGTTGTTCTCGTTGCAGTGAGCCTGGCCGCAAGGCCATGTCGTGATCGGTTCAGCGAGGCTCGAGCTCCCGGGGCAGACGACTGCGATGTGAATTCTTGGTCATTGGGGGCGGGATGCCCAGGTGCTTGCGCGCCCAGTGTGCGGCCTCGGCGCGGTGATGCACCTTGATCTTCTTGAAGATGTTGTACAGGTGAGACTTGACCGTATGCTCACTCAGGAACAGTTGGGTGGCGATATCCTGGTTGGAGGCGCCGTTGCCGATGAAGCCGAGAATTTCCAGCTCCCGCTGGGTCAGGCCGGCGACGGGACGGTAGGTGTTGAACTGCTGTCGTCGGAAATATTCGAACATCTGCTGAAGCAGCGGACGCGACATCCACAGGGCGCCATCGAGGAGTTGGATGATCCCTTTGCAGATATTGTCCAGTTCGTCGCGGCGATAGAAGATGCCCTGAAGGTGCAATGACGCCAGCAATTCAGCGGCTTGTTCCTGGTTGGCCAGGTTGAACGCCGCCAGCAGAATGTCGGGAAACTGTGCCTTGAGCTCGTGGCAGCGATGCATGTCGCTGTGTGACAGCTGATCGGCGTCCAGTAGCCACAGTTGCACACCAGGAGGTGAGTTCGACAGTTCCGCTTCCAGGCCGGATACCGCCTCCGGGGCAAGAGGACTGACCTGGCAGTCGAGTACCTGGCTCAGGTGATGGGTGAACAACTGCGACTGCACGTTGGGGTGCGTGATCAGCCGGACGATCGGACCTTCCTGAAGGGCAGACATCGTCCCCTCCCTGTTCCCATGCGATGATTGATCGTTATCGTTTTTTGGTGATGCCGATTTAGTATCGTTATCGATACTAATATGCTTGTAAATGACCATTGGGCGTGAACTTTGTCATTTCCAAAGAATGGTTTTTTTGATGCAGGTCGCAAAGGATGGCCGCTGAGTGCCGTGGGTTGTAGGTGTCAGCACGCTGAACTATGCGCCATTCGTCGTCTAGTCCATCGGAATTCTCACGAGGGAGTGTGATGCCGCTGTCATTGTGGATGTCTCTGGCCGCCATCTGTGCCATGGGGGCCATGTCTCCTGGTCCAAGTCTGGCCCTGGTGCTTCGTCATACCCTGGGAGGGGGGCGCAGCTCCGGGGTGGTGGCGGCGATCGCCCATGCGCTGGGCGTCGGCCTCTACGCCTTGCTGACCGTCTGGGGGCTGGGGGAGGTGATCGAACGCCACCCCGCCGCCTTTCGCGTGATTACGATCGGTGGGGCACTGTATCTGGCCTGGCTTGGCATAAAGGCGCTGAGGGCCGGGCGTGGCGGAGCGCTGGGCGCCCGACCCACCGCCGCCAGTCACCGCGTCGCTGCGAGAGAAGGGCTGTTGGTTGCCTTGGGTAATCCCAAGCTGATCCTGTTCTTCGTCGCGCTGCTCAGTCAGTTTGTCAGCCCCGAAATGTCCTCGATCGAGCGTGCCATCATTGTGCTGACGGCGATGCTGATCGACGGTGGCTGGTACGTCATCGTGGCGTTGGGGCTGTCGCACTCCCGCGTGTTGCCCTGGCTCCAGGCTCGCGCCCACTGGATCAATCGCATCAGCGGGGTGCTGCTGCTGGGGCTGGCGCTGAGGGTGCTGGCGGGATAAGGCCGCCGCCGGCTGCGAGCATGTCGTGGCCGAGGCTGCTGGCGATGTCGGTTCATGCTGGCGCCGAGCGATGGAGGATGGCGTCCAGCGGACTTGCCGTCGGCAACACGCCATAGGCCGGGCTCGGGTGCTGGCCCAGGCGGGTACGGCAGAAGGTATCCGCCACCTCGTGGGGCGCGTGCTGGACCAGCAGCGCTGCCTGGGTGCACTGGGCCAGCCACTGGGTCAGCCAGCGGGCCCTGGGCACCAGGTCTTCGCTGGTCTGTGGCTGAGGCAGCAGGGCCAAGGCGCGATCCAGATCCGGATGTCCACCTCGGGCATGCTCGAACAGCTGATACAGGGCCGCCATGGCCTCGGGGTGTCGCGCCATGACCCGCAGCACGTCGAGGCAGATCACGTTGCCGGACCCTTCCCAGATGGAATTGACCGGCGCTTCGCGGTAGAGCCGCGCCAGCGGTGCTTCCTCGACGTAGCCGATGCCTCCGAGGCACTCCATGGCCTCGGCTATGAAGCCGGGGGCGCGCTTGTTGTGCCAGTACTTGGCCAGGCTCGGCAGCAGTCGGGCCAGGGCGCGCTCCTGCTCCTCCCCGCGGCTGGCGCCGTCGAAGGCCTGAGCGGTGCGCAGCATCAGCGCTACGCCGGCCTCCACCTCCAGCGCCAGATCCGCCAGTACCGCCCGCATCACCGGCTGCTCGGCCAAGGGCGCCCCGAAGGCATGACGCTGACAGGTATGCTGCCAGGCCTCGCGCCAGGCCTGGCGCATCATGCCCACCGGGGCGCTGGCGGCGTCGAGACGGGTCTGCTGAACCATTTCCAGGATGGTGGCGATGCCGCGCCCAGGGTCGCCGAGCGGGTGGGCCCAGGCTCCCCGATATTCGATCTCGGCGGAGCCATTGGCGCGATTGCCGCACTTGTCCTTCAGTCGCTGAATCTCGATGGCGTTGCGCTCGCCATCAGGGGCGAAGCGAGGCACCAGGAAGCAGCTGAGGCCTTCGTCTCGCTGAGCCAGGGTCAGGAAGGCGTCGGACATGGGGGCGCTCATGAACCACTTGTGTCCGTACAGGCGCCAGCCGTCCTCGCCATGTTCGGCTCGGGTGGTGTTGGTGCGCACATCGCTGCCACCCTGCTTCTCGGTCATCGCCATGCCGAAAGTCAGGGCGTGCTTGTCGCTCGCCGATAGGGCCCTGGAATCGTAGTCCTCGACGAGCAGCCCAGAGGCCCACCAATCCGGCAGCGAGCGTTCTCGACGCAGCACCGGGTAGGCGGCATGGGTCATGGTCACCGGGCAGCAGATGCCAGTTTCGGCCTGGGTCAGCAGATAGAGTCCCGCCACGTGCGCCTGATGACCGCCGCGCCCCTCCTCCGTCCAGGCCATGGTATGGACGCCACGGGTGGTAGCCAGGCGCATCAGGGCGTGGTAGGCCGGGTGGTAATCGACGGCGTCGAGCCGGCGACCGTGACGATCGAAAAGTCGCAATGAGGGTGGGTGGCGGTTGGCCTCGTCACCCAGTCGCTGGGTCTCCGCACGACCGACATCCTGTCCCAGCAGGGACAGTCGGCAACTCACCCAGGCCGGCGCCAGATGGGCCAGCCAGAACTGAAGCACGGCGTCGTCGGCGAAGGCGTCGAAGGGAAGAGAGTACGGCTGATTGTCGACCCGGTGGCTCGCCAGGCACTCTCGCGGAGCTTGGTCATGCATGGCCCTGTCCTGATGACGAAAGACCTGATATTCAGCATGGTGTGCTGTGCCCCTCGGGTCAAACGAGAGGGATGACGCAACGGGACGGGATGGGTAGTCTTGGGGCTTTCTCGGTGGAGCCCTTCGATGTGCCCTGTTTCCTCTTTCGACTCGGCTCCCACGGCCTCTGGCGTGACGAATGCTGGCGAGGCGTCCCCTGACAACCAGCGTGAGGCGCCCGCAGCGGTGATCGCCCGGGAGCGTGTGCAGGTGGTGGATGCCCGCAATCGTCCCTGTGGCAGCGCCTGGCGCGCAGAAATGCGCCGCTATCGGTTCTGGCACCGCGCCACCTACATCGTGGTACGCAATCGCCGTGGTGAACTATGTGTGCAGCATCGAACGCTGACCAAGGAAGCCTTTCCCGGTGGACTGGATCTGGCGGCGGGAGGCGTGGTCGGCGCCGGGGAGGCGGTCCACGTCTCGGCACGTCGTGAGCTGGCCGAGGAGCTCGGTATCCGCGCAGTAGCGCTGCGCCATTGCCTGGAGTTTCGCTACGATGAGGACGGGTATCGCATCTTCGGCAGCGTCTACTGCGTAGAGTGGGACGGCCCCTTGTCGCTGCAGGCCGAGGAGGTCGTCAGCGTGGCCTGGATGTCACCGCGTCGAGCCCTCGAGCTCGCCGGCGTGACGCCGGATACGCGGCTGGCCCTCGAGTTGCTGCTCGAGCGCGAGGGGGACAACTGAATGCCGCTTTGCCGCCAGGGCGTTGCGACTGGCGCAATGACGTCTGGCATGTCATCGTGAAGACAGTAAGCGCGAGTTCATCCCATGACCCTGCATGATGTCGAGTGCCGCACCCATAGCGGCGAGCCCTTCAACCTCCGCGCCCTGCGTGGCCAGGTGCTGCTCGTGGTGAACGTGGCGAGCAAGTGCGGCTTCACCCCTCAGCTGGCGGAGCTGGAGGCGCTCTATCGTGAACACCGCGAGCGCGGCTTCACCGTGCTCGGGTTCCCCTGCAATCAGTTCGCACGGCAGTCGCCGGAGTCCGCCGAGCAGTTCTGCGCTTTCGGTGAGCGTGAGTTCGGTGTCACCTTTCCCTTGATGGAAAAGGTCGAGGTCAATGGCGCCAAGGCCCATCCGCTGTTCAAACGCCTGAAGGCCGAAGCCCCAGGATGGATGGGAACACGCGCCATCAAGTGGAACTTCACCAAGTTTCTGGTCGCCCGAGACGGCCGTGTGCTCAAGCGCTATGGGCCTCGCGATGGGGGCGACGCCATGATGCTGGACCTCGAGCGGGCACTGGACGAATCCTGACCTCTCTCCCGCTCAGCGTATGTCTCCTCCGCGCGCCACCACCAGCCGTTCCACCAGTTCGTTGTAGCGATGGCGCACCATCATGGTGGTCAGGCCCGAGAACAGCGCCCAGAACTTGCGTCGCCAGCCCTTGAGGCGAAGGTTGTGGGCGACCAGACGGCGCATCAATTGGTGGTCATCGAACTTGCGCCACTCACCGGCGACCGACATCTGCTGACGCGACAATACCGGCGCCAGCTCGATCCGAAAGACCCATTCCAGGTCCTTGAGGGCGATGCCGTCGCGCTCGATCACCTCGACCATCCGCGCATAGTCGGACTCTCTGGGCTCGCGTTCGAGCCACATGGGCGCCAGGGCAAGCCACAGCTCGCCGCGTTCATCGACCAGGGTCTGTGCATCCATCGGGCGGTCTCCTCAAGCGGTGGGCAGCATCCTGCCCGACCCCGTGCCGGTGGGCAAGAGAGCGACGCGATCGCCAGCAGAGCCGGACAGGGCCCTGGTGTGTTCAGGCGCAATGCGCGGCAAGGAAAAGCGCGGGAAGTCAGGGGCATGTGCACAAAGGCGGACAGGGCGGCGCTGTGCCGCTAGAATATCGCGACCACGCTCTACACATTGGATGGCTCTCCCTCGGGAGCCGCGAGTAACGAAGAGGTCTGTCGTGATCATCAAGCCCAAGGTACGCGGATTCATCTGCACCACCACCCATCCCGTCGGTTGCGAGAAGAACGTCCTCGAGCAGATCGAGGCGACCCGTGCGCGCGGCCTCGATGCATCCAAAGGGCCCAAGAAGGTGCTGGTCATCGGCGCCTCCAGTGGCTACGGTCTGGCCGCGCGCGTCACCGCGGCCTTCGGCTACGGCGCCGATACCCTGGGGGTGTTCTTCGAGAAGCCGGGCAGCGAGAAGAAGCCGGGCACGGCGGGCTGGTACAACTCTGCCGCCTTCGACAAGTTCGCCAAGCAAGAAGGGCTCTACAGCAAGTCCATCAATGGCGATGCCTTCTCCCACGAGGCGCGTGACAAGGCGATCGAGCTGATCAAGGCCGACATGGGCCAGATCGATCTGGTGGTCTACTCGCTGGCTTCCCCGGTGCGCAAGCTGCCCGATTCCGGCGAGCTCAAGCGCTCTTGCCTGAAGCCCATCGGCGAGACCTATCGCGCTACCGCCATCGATACCAACAAGGACACCATCATCGAAGCCCAGGTGGAGCCGGCGACCGAGCAGGAGATCGCCGACACCATCGACGTCATGGGTGGCCAGGATTGGGAACTGTGGATGGAGGCGCTGTCCGAGGCCGGCGTGCTGGCACCCGGCGCTCGCAGTGTGGCGTTCAGCTACATCGGTACCGAGATCACCTGGCCGATCTACTGGCACGGCGCCCTTGGCAAGGCCAAGGAAGACCTGGACCGGGCAGCTTCGGCCATCGATGACTCGCTCAAGCAGAGCGGTGGCGGCGCCAACGTGGCGGTGCTGAAGTCCGTGGTGACCCAGGCCAGTGCGGCGATTCCGGTCATGCCGCTGTACATCGCCATGGTGTACCGCGTGATGAAGGAGCAGGGTCTGCACGAAGGCACCATCGATCAGCTCAATCGTCTGTTCGGCGAGCGCCTCTACGGTGGCGAGGCGACCACCGATGACGTCGGGCGCCTGCGCCTGGACGACTGGGAGTTGCGTGACGATGTCCAGCAGGCCTGCAAGGACCTGTGGCCCCAGGTGACCAGCGACAACCTGTTCGACATCACCGACTACGCCGGCTACAAGCACGAATTCCTGAAGCTGTTTGGCTTTGAGCGTGATGACGTCGACTACGACGCCGACGTCGATCCTGTCGCCGAGTTCGACGTGGTGCAGCTGTAAACCAGAGGACTGCCGTTCGGCGATGAAGGAGGCCGCGACCGAGAGGTCGCGGCCTCTTTGCGAGGGTGACGTCCGCTTTTCGTCAGTGTCGACCTGGTGTAGCCCATGCGCAACGGACATGGACGCTGAATCTCGCCAATCAGTGACGTAATATATGCCTCGCGCACACTCCTAGAGACACCCCATGCCGCACACCGTCAGCACAACACGTTCGCCGGATTTGCTTCGACAAGTCGGGGTCGTGGTCATGCCGGGGTTTTCGCTGCTGGCGCACGCCTGTGCCACCGAACCACTGCACGTGGCCAACTTGCTGCACGGGCGAACCCTGTATCGATTGACCAGCTACGCCAGTGGCGGCGATGCGGTCACCAGCGCCTCCCAGCAGACGGTGTTGCCACGCGCTGCCCTGGGAGAGGTGGAGTCGCAACCCGACATGGTGCTGGTGTGTGGTCCGGCCAAGCTGCCAGGAGGCATACCCGATGACCTGGCCGCCTGGCTCAGACGGCTGGCGGCGTCCGGGGTGGTACTCGGCGGTATCGGCGGCGGGACCGAAGCCCTGGCCCGGCTGGGCCTGCTGGATGGCTACCAGGCCACGCTACCCTGGCAGCGATTCGAAGCCTTTGCCGCGGCCCATCCCAGGGTGCGCCTGTCACAGCAGCTGTTCGAGATCGACCGTGATCGGATCACCTGCGGCGGTGGTACCGCCGCCATGGACATGATGATCACCCTGGTGGAAAGCCACCACGGCCCAGGCCTTGCCACCCGTATCTCCGAGTACTTCGTGATGGAGCGAATCCGCATGGGGGACGAGCCCCAGCAGATCCCCCTGCGTTCACGACTGGCCCATGCACCAGATAGCCTGGTCGAGGCGGTCCAGCTGATGGAAGCCAACATCGAGGAACCGCTGTCTACCCATGAGCTTGCCGAGCATCTGGGGATCTCTCGCCGTCAGCTGGAGCGGCTGTTCAAGAAGTACCTGAAGTCGGTGCCGAGCCGCTACTATCTGGACCTGCGCCTGCAGAAGGCCCGCAGAATGTTGCGCGATACCGACCAGCCCGCAGGCGAGATCGCCCTGCAGACGGGGTTTTCTTCCGCGGCCCACTTTTCCACGGCCTACCGCAACCACTTCGGCATGACCCCGAGAGAAGAGCGACTGGGCTGACGCTCGAGGCTTTCTGTACCCGGTATGTCTTCAGGCCTTGATGAGCGACGCTTGTCGGAATGGTCTGTTCCTGAGGGTAACAGCTGCTGTCTTCATCGTGCTTTTCCCCTCCGTCGCGTTTCAACTTCTCGCTCCGGCACCTCTCGCTTAGCCCCTGCTCACTCCCGCATTTCTAGCCCCGTCTGTACTCGTCCCGTCTGCACGCGCTCCACTCGCCTCGTCTGCACTCGTCCCTTCTGCACTCGCTCCTCTCTCGCTCCTTTCTCCCTGGCTTGCGTCGTCCTATCGTTTCGCCTCTTGCTATCTCTACCGTGCACTGCCCGATGTGCCTACCCGATAACAATTGGCGTATTTCCGTCTTTTGCGTCGCCGAGTGCATAGACCGGCACAGCATTGGCACGTAAGGAATCTCCAATAAATGCTACATAGATACCGTAACTCCTGGAGCCGTTACGGCTTGTCCACTGGCCGAGGTCAGGCAACGGCCAAGCAAATGGCTCTGCTTTCGTCCCAGGAATGTCGATGGGCGTGTCGATAGCGGCCCGGGAAGAAAAAAATGAAGAAGGCGTGTAAGAAAGTCGCGGGTAACACCTACCAACCACCATGAACAACAGACGAGTTGCTCGGAAGCCTGCCGCTATTGAGGTCGGAATTCTGTGCATATTCGAACGAAGCGTGAATGAAACGGTAGCAGAAAAGTGGAGGCGTCAGGATGCCATCCACGCAAACTAAAAAAGTGAAGACGGAGAGTTAGACATGAACCACACCACCATTTCTCGACTGGGTTTCTATGTGGCCCTGTACGGCGTCGTCGCCATTCTTTTCTGGATCGGCTTCTTCAAGTATCACCCCGATGAAGCTGCAGCGATCCAAGGCATTGTGGCCAGTTCGCCACTGATGGCCTGGCTCTATGATGTCGCCAGTGTCAATCAGGTATCGGCCGCGATCGGAACCGCCGAGATTATCGTCGGCCTGCTGGTAGCCGCCTATCCCATCTCGAAAAAAGCCGGCCTGGTGGGTGGTGCCTTGGCAAGCGTGATCTTTCTGACAACGACCAGCTTCTTGTTGACCACGCCGGGTGTGCTGCACGTCAGCAGCCTGTCCGGTGACACCCTGGCATTCCCGTCCCTGTTCGGAGGCTTCCTGGCCAAGGATCTGGTACTGCTCGGCGCTTCACTGGTGATCACCGGCTCAGCCTGGCAGGCAGTGAGTGCAGAGCGCAGTGCACAGCATGCCAAGGACGACGCTCTGGTTGCTGATGCTGCATAGAAATGAGAGGGCTTTTCGGTCTCGGGAATGTGGCTCTCCCGGACTGGAAAGCCCGCTCCGCGCCTGGTCCCTTTGTGAAGGGGCGCTGGTGGAGGACATGGCTACCAAGGTGTGTGGGCGCAAGAGTCCGTGTCGGCGCACCTTTCTAATCAAGAAGTTTGGGTGAATTAAATCAGCAGCTTAAACGAATATTGTGCCTGAATGATTAGATGGACATATTTGCAATTGCCAATATGAGGGATGCCGATTAGATTTGATGTTGCCGGGTAACAAAACGTTACGACGAGAGTCGGAAAGACGGAAAGTGGTTAGACCGAAGATAGAAGTAGAGGGCAGAGTGTCGGCGCGTCCAGGAAGATGATCCCAAGGGATGCTCGATAACGCACAAAATATCAGAACGATTCAACGTCGAAATACTATCGACGACTCCAAGGAGAGTGACATGAAAACCAAAATGATCTTTGCCGCAGTGATGGCCTCCATGTTTGCCGCTGGCAGTGTCTATGCCATGGACTCCGACACCCTGCAAAAGCGCATGCAGGAAATCGAAGAGCGCAGCACCGAAGCGTCTGAAGAGCAGAAGGTCGAGGCCCTGGAGCAGGAAGTGGCTGAGCTCAAGGACCTGCTGCAGATGACCGTAGAGAGCCTGGAAGAGTCCCAGTAACACAAGCTGGAGAAAGACACGCTGGAACGCTGACGTAAAGGGCGCTCGCTCTGCAACTCGAGAGGATCACCCTGGCAGCGCATGAACTAGCCAAAAGGACATGCAAGCGTGAAGGGAAACGTCGGCAAGGTGATAGAAAAGGTGTGCTCATCTTGATGACTCCCTTATCTACAGCGGCAGGGACGCCGTCTTGCCTTGCGGGTTTGAAGCGCTCTTTGGGTTGGTTGTGACAAGACGTTGGGCATCAATACGCTGGCGGTTTCCGCTGGATAGATGCCGCCAGCCAAAAGCGCTAGTGGTCAAACCAATGTTCGGACTGTGCAAGTCTGGTCATGCAGAGCAAGCGTCGGTTGCGTGCTGAAATGGTGCCCTTTAGATTGATCTTGTCGATTTGTGAACAGTGTTTTTCGAACGGATATCGATACCTGTTCGCCGACAGGTGGACGTTCATGGACCGAGCGCCTCAAGGACTTGAGTCGAAGGATTGGCTCACTGGCCGCAGGGACGCGGTCTTGCAGAGCGATTGAAGCGTGACATTGGATGTCCGGCGGAAGAGCTCGGGAGTGGTCGTCGAAGCGCCTACCTGTCGGTGGCCGTGACGCACCTTGGCTTTCACTAACGTTGGTTGATTACCGCTTCCTGCCACCACCCGGCAGCGCCATCCAGGGGCGGCGGTCAGGACAAGTGGTCGAAGGATGTTCGACGAAAACGAGGAGAGAGACATGAAAACCAAGATGTTGGCAACTGCAGCGCTGGTCTCGATGATGGCCGTCGGCTCAGCCTTCGCCATGGATTCCGATACCTTGCAGAAAAACATGCAGCGGATCCAGGAGAATGCCGAAAGCGCAGAGCGCCAGGCCAAGATTGCAGCCCTGGAGCAGGAGGTTGCAGAGCTGAAGGAACTGCTGCGCGAGACCATCGCGGCGTTCCAGGAAGCGAATATGTAAGTCGTCAGCAAAGACGGCCGCAGTGTTGTCGCGTTTCGCGACCGCTACGTGAAAGGCTCACTCAGGTGGGCCTTTTTAGCGCTTGAAGGATGCTGCGTTCGAATGCTCCTGCGTTCATGACATGCTCAACCGTGGCTACGCTGCTGCGGTCTGCTGGTAACCAGCGCTCGTCTATTGATGGAAGGAAGGTCAGGTCAGGTCAGGGCAGGGCAGCCGATTTCTATGCTGATGCCGATGGACAGAACCCTCGACAGTCACGTCATGTCCGAATCTGCCCCCTTCAGGGCCGGCCCTGTACTGCACATCGCTGCTGCGGGGCACTAGGCGCTGTCCGAAAAGTCGACGAGCGAAGGTTAGACAAGGCAAAAATCGGTGAGAAAGCGCAGTTTACGGGGTGTAAATGAGCATTTTGATCCCGGCAATGGGTTGACCCGAGCCATGGAGGGCTTCGAAGACCCCGCTGATGTGACCTTTTACAAGACCGCCCACAACGCCTTCACCGATACAGGGCTGGACCGCTGGCTACGCGGTCGAGGGGTGTCTCGGCTATGGATCAGCGGTATTCGCACCGAGCAGTGCTGCGAGACCACCACCAGGGTGGCCTCCGATCTGGGATACGCCGTGGACTTCGTCAGCGAAGCGACCCTGACCTTTGCCATGCAGCGGGGAGCGCGAACCTTCAGCGCCAGCGACATCCGCGAGACATCGCCGAGCGGGTGGGGGTGAGCGACGAACGTCAGCTGCGCCGGCTGTGGAAGCGCTTTGAAGCCGACACGCCTGCCCGGTGGCGCCGCCAGCATCGCCAGTGGACGCAGGCTCAGCCGGACTGATGTTCAGTAGGCCCAGGTTCGGCTGGTCGAGATTCGGCTGGTCGCGGTTTCGCTGGTCGAGGCTCGGCGTGGTCGGCCTTGGCGGCGATCAACGCACGAAACAATGAGCCCATCATCACCGGAGTGTCCTGTTCGATGACGAAGCCTGCCTGGTCCAGCAATGGCCGGGCCTGGCGAGTGATATCGGTGGCGATGGCGGATGTCAGCAGATTGAGTCCCCTGCGCGCCAGTCCCGAGGGCCGCTCATCGCTCTGGAACTTGTCCATCACGCATAGCTGGCCGTCGCCTTTGAGGACGCGATGGGCCTCGGCGAGCCCCTTTGCCGGATCCGGCATCACCGCCAGGATCAGGTGCATGACCACCACATCGAAGCTGTTGTCGGCGTAGTCCAGCCGCTCGGCGTCCATGGTTCTGGCCTCGACGTCGATGCCGAGCCGGCAGGCGCGATCCTTGAGGCGCTTGACCATCGCCGGGCACAGGTCGCTGGCGTGGATCTCCAGGTCTCGCGGTAGCCACGGCAGGTCGAGGCCGGTGCCGGCCCCCACCAGCAGTACCTTCATCCCCGACTGCCAGCACACCTGATTCAGGGCGCGCCGCCGCGCCCTGGCAAAGGTGCGCTGGGCCACCGTGTCGTAGACGGGGGCATAAAGCGAATAGCGCCAGCGGTTCCAGACGGTGGTGTTGAGCATGGCGGAGCCCCTGGAGGTGGTAGTGATCGGGTCAGGTCCTGCGGGAGTCTTCAGCCTAGACGAAGCCTGGGTAGGCGTCATGACGATGGTGCAAGGGCAGGGCGCAAGGACAGAGCTTTGTGAAAAAGCGGGTCCCATTGCTGAAAGCCGTGGAGCGAGGGCGTCCCTATACTCGAAGCATCGATCCATTTCATGCTTTGCAGTAGCGCGCAAGCTGCGCGCTCCCGTCCGACGACGGGCAACGCCAACCACAGCGGAGATCCCCGATGAGCCATACCCCGAGCCGTGCCGACTTCGACCAGTACATGGTGCCCAACTACGCTCCTCAGAAGGTCATCCCGGTGCGCGGCGAAGGCAGCCGTCTGTGGGATCAGGAAGGCCGCGAGTACATCGACTTCGCCGGCGGCATCGCGGTGAACTCGCTGGGTCACTGCCATCCGGTGCTGGTCGAGGCCCTCAAGGCCCAGGCCGACAAGCTGTGGCACCTGTCCAACGTCTACACCAACGAGCCGGCACTGGAGCTGGCCCGGGAGCTGACCGAGCGCACCTTCGCCGACAAGGTCTATCTGTGCTCTTCCGGTGGCGAGGCCAATGAGGCCGCGCTGAAGCTGGCGCGTCGCTGGGCCCATGACAAGCACGGGGCCCACAAGGACAAGATCATTTCCTTCCGTCAGTCCTTCCATGGTCGCACCCTGTTCACCGTCAGCGTGGGTGGCCAGCCCAAGTACTCCCAGGGCTTCGGGCCGGTGCCCGGAGGCGTGCTCCACGCCGAGTTCAACAATCTGGACAGCGTGCGCGAACTGGTCGGCGACGACACCTGCGCCATCATGGTCGAGCCGATGCAGGGCGAGGGCGGCATCGTGCCGGCCACGCCCGAGTTCCTCCAGGGCCTGCGTGACCTGTGCGACGAGCACGACGCCCTGCTGGTGTTCGACGAGGTGCAGACCGGCGTGGGCCGCTCCGGCTCGCTGTACGCCTACATGGACTACGGCATCACCCCGGACATCCTGACCAGCGCCAAGAGCCTGGGCGGTGGTTTCCCGGTGGGCGCCATGTTGACCACCGATCGCGTCGCCCCGGTGCTGGTGCTGGGCACCCACGGCTCTACCTACGGCGGCAACGCCCTGGCCTCGGCGGTGGCATTGGCGGCGATTCGTCATATCGACACGCCGGAAGTGCTCGGTGGCGTCGCCAAGCGTCACGACCTGTTCCGCGAGCACCTGGAAGCGATCAACCGCAAGCACGGCGTGTTCAAGGAAATTCGTGGCATGGGACTGCTGATCGGTGCCGAGATGGCCCCCGAGTATGAAGGTCGCGCCAAGGACATTCTGCCGCTGGCCATCGAGGAAGGTCTGATGGCGCTGATCGCCGGCCCCAACGTGCTGCGCATGGCGCCGTCGCTGGTGATTCCCGAGGCCGACATCGTCGAGGGACTCGAGCGTCTCGAACGCGCCATCGCACGGATGGTCAGCGCGTCGTGAAAGGTGCCGATCAACATGAGCCGACGGGAGGGCATCCGATGCTGGCCGTTCGCCCTGTGCGGCTAGGTGACCTGCCGGCGCTGGAGCGCCTGGCGGGTTCCGCCCAGCCACGTTTGACCAACCTGCCGGCCCACCGTGATCGCCTGGAAGAACGCATCGCGCGCTCCCAGCGGGCGTTTGCCAGTGAGGCCGAGGTGCCCGGCGACGAGCACTACACCTTCGTGCTCGAGGATCGCGAGCGGGGTGAGGTGGTCGGTACGGCGACCATTCGCGCCCTGGCCGGGGCCAACGAGGCGTATTACACCTATCGCCAGGAAACCCTGATCCACGCCTCGCAGCAGCTCAATGTTCGCCGTGAGGTGCCGACCCTGGCGCTGTCCCATGAGGTCTCGGACGCCAGCCTGCTGTGCGCGCTGTCGCTGGATCCGCGGTACAAGGGCACCAGCGCCGAGAGCCTGCTGCGCCGCGCCCGGCTGATGTTCATCGCCCAGTACCCCGAGCGCTTCGCCGAGGTGCTGGCGATGGCCTTCCCGGGGTATCTGGACGACGACGGCGAGTCGCCGTTCTGGAACAGTGTCGGTCGCCACTTCTTCGTGCGCGATTACCACGAGATCAACTACATCGCAGGCGTGCGCTCGAAGAGCTTCATCGCCGAGGTGATGCCGCAGTTCCCGCTGTACCTGGCGCTGCTGACGCCCAAGGCGCGCGCGGCCATCGGGCGCGAGCACCCGGCCCACGAGGCGGCGCTGGAGGAGATGCTGGCCGAGGGCTTCCTGCGCTCGCGCCACGTCGACCTGTTCGACGCAGGCCCGGTGATCAAGGGTGACCGCATGCGCCTCGAGTCCTTCCGTCGCGCCGCCTGGCACCCGGTACGCATCCGCCCCGAGCACGCTCTACCCGACGCCGAGCCTGCGATGGTCGCCAACCAGCGCCTGGATGGCTTCTGCTGCACGGTGGCGCGCTACGCGCTGTCGCCCACCGGTCAGCTGATGCTGTCGCCGGCCCACGCCGAACTGCTGGGCGTGGAAGAAGGACGTGCGGTGCTGGCGGCGCCGCTGGGGCTGAGCGATGACGGGCTCGACCCGGGCTACGACGAGGGAGAGCTGTAATGCGCATGCGACCGATCATGGAAGGGGACCTGGACGAACTCCAGGCGCTGGCCCGGGAGACCGGCGTCGGCTTCACCTCCCTTCCCGATAACCGCGAGTTTCTGGCGGACAAGATCGCCTCCGCCACGAGCGCGTTCAACGAGCAGACCCCGGTGGACCAGCGTCTCTACTTCTTCGTGCTGGAGGACGAGGAGAGCGGGCATCTGGCCGGCTGCTGCGCCATCGAAGGGCAGGTCGGGCGTGAAGTGCCGTTCTATCACTACCGCGTGGGCACCCTGGCGCACTCGTCCAAGCAGCTCGACCTGCATCGCACTGTCGATACGCTGTTTCTGAGCTCGGATCACACCGGCGACGCCGAGGTCGCCTCGCTGTTCCTGCGCCCGGAGTTCCGGGGTGCCGATCGCCGCCATCAGCGCAACGGCGCGCTGTTGTCGATGATGCGTTGGCTGTTCATGGCCGAGTTTCGCGATCGTTTTCCCGAGAAGGTGCTGGCCGAGATGCGCGGACGCTTCGACGAGAACGGACGCAGCGCCTTCTGGGACTGCCTGGGGGCCAACTTCTTCCCCATGGACTTCAACGAGGCGGATCGGCTGACCGGCCTTGGCCAGAAGAGCTTTATCGGCGAGCTGATGCCCAAGTTCCCGATCTATACGCCGTTTCTCTCGGAGCAGGCGCGTGCCTGCATCGGTCAGGTCCACGAGCACACCCGCCCGGCCCTGGCCATGCTCAAGAAGCAGGGGCTGCGCTGGGAAGGCTATATCGACATCTTCGACGGCGGCCCCACGGTCGAGGCCTACATCGACGACGTCAAGGGCGTGCGCTTGTCGCGACACGTGCGTGTCGAGGTCGACCCCAACGCCGACAGCGCCGAGCGGCCCCAGTGGCTGGCGGCGACCACCCGCATGGCCGACTTCCGTGCCGCCTGGGTCGGGCGCGGTCCCGACGCCGACGGCGTGCTGGTGCTCAATGACAACGAGGCGCGCAGGCTGGAGGTCGCCTCCGGCGACACCCTGCGCGTGCTGAATTCCGACGAGGAGGCGTGATGCAACCCACACAACAATTGCTTATCGATGGACAGTGGATGTCCGGCGACGCCGAGGCCTTCACCAAGCTCGACCCGATCACCGGCGCCGAGCTGTGGCAGGGCAAGGCCGCCAGCGACGAGCAGGTCGCCCAGGCCGTTGCCAGCGCACGCAAGGCTTTTCCCGACTGGGCATTGACCTCGCTTGAGCAGCGTGAAGCCCTGGTCGAGCGCTTCCGTGGCGTGCTCGAGAGCCACCGCGAGGACCTGGCGGCGAGCATCGCCCACGAGACCGGCAAGCCGCTGTGGGAAGCACGCACCGAGGTCGGCGCCATGATCGGCAAGGTGGCGCTGTCCATCCGTGCCCGCGAGGAACGCACCGGCGAGCGCGAGCGTGACCTGGGTGACGCCCGAGCGGTACTGCGCCATCGCCCCCATGGCGTGATGGCGGTATTCGGCCCCTACAACTTCCCCGGCCATCTGCCCAACGGGCATATCGTGCCGGCGCTGCTGGCCGGCAATACCGTGGTGTTCAAGCCCAGCGAGCAGACCCCGCTGACCGCCGATCTGACCCTGCAGTGCTGGCTCGAGGCCGGCTTGCCGGCGGGCGTCATCAACCTGGTCCAGGGCGCGGCACAGGTCGGCCAGGCGCTGTCCGCCGATGCCGGTATCGATGGCCTCCTGTTCACCGGCAGCGCCAAGGTCGGTGGCCTTCTGCACAAGCAGTTCGCCGGCCAGATGGGCAAGGTGCTGGCGCTTGAGCTCGGCGGCAACAACCCGCTGGTGGTCAAGGACGTGCCGGACGAGGACGCCGCGGTGCTGACCATCCTGCAGTCGGCCTTTCTGTCCGGGGGCCAGCGTTGCACCTGCGCCCGCCGCCTGATCGTGCCAGAGGGCGAGGCCGGTGATCGCCTGATCGACGCCCTGAGCGGTGCCATCGAGCGCCTGCGCGTGGCCGAGCCCTTTGCCGAGGAGGCGCCGTTCTACGGTGGTCTGGTCAGCGTCGAGGCGGCCGAGGGGCTGCTCGCCGCTCAGGCAGACCTGGAGGCTCGCGGTGGCAAGGTGCTGTCGCGCATGCGCCAGGTCGAGCCGGGCACCAGCCTGCTGACACCGGGACTCGTCGACGTGACCGGGGTCGAGGTGCCGGACGAGGAACACTTCGGGCCGCTGCTCAAGGTCTACCGCTACCAGAGCTGGGACGACGCCATCGCACTCGCCAATGACACCCGCTATGGCCTGTCCGCCGGGCTGATCGGTGGGGAGCGGGCCGATTGGGACGACTTCCTGCTGCGCATCCGCGCCGGTATCGTCAACTGGAACCGCCAGACCACCGGCGCCTCCGGCGACGCGCCCTTCGGCGGCGTCGGCGACAGCGGCAACCATCGCCCCAGTGCGTATTATGCTGCCGACTACTGCGCCTACCCGGTCGCCTCCGTCGAGAGCGAAGCCCTCAACCTGCCCGAAAAGCTGCCGCCGGGGGTGAGCCTGTGAGCGATATGAGCCAGCGGGACGTGGTCGAGGTCAACTTCGACGGCCTGGTGGGGCCGACCCACAACTACTCGGGGCTGGCCCACGGCAACGTGGCGTCGATGTCCCACGGTGGCCTGGTGTCCAACCCCCGCGAGGCGGCGCTGCAGGGCCTGGCCAAGATGAAGGCGCTGAAGGACGCGGGCTACGTGCAGGGCGTGCTGCCGCCGCAGCAGCGCCCTGACCTGGGGGCGCTGCGCTCGCTGGGCTTTGCCGGCGACAACGGTCAGGTGCTGGCCCAGGCCGCCAGCCAGGCGCCGCAACTGCTGCGCGCGGTGTGCTCCGCTTCCAGCATGTGGACGGCCAACGCCGGCACCGTGACGCCGAGCCTGGATGCCGCTGACGGTCGAGTGCACTTCACCCCGGCCAACCTGCAGTCGAGCTTCCACCGCTTTCTGGAGCCGGAGACCACCGGTCGGGTGCTGGCGGCGATCTTCGCCGATCCCGCCCACTTCGCCCATCACCCGGTGCTGCCGGCGACGCCGGCGTTCTCCGATGAAGGCGCGGCCAACCACACCCGGCTGTGCGGCGAGCACGGCGAGCCGGGGGTGCACCTGTTCGTCTACGGGCGTCAGGCCTTCGGTGGTGACGGCGTCGAGCCGCGTCGCTTTCCGGCGCGCCAGACCCTGGAGGCCAGCCAGGCCATCGCCCGCCAGCATGGGCTCGCTGAGCATCAAGTGGTCTACGCCCAGCAGCACCCGGATGCCATCGACGCAGGGGTCTTCCACAACGACGTCATCGCCGTGGGCAATGGCCCGGTGCTGCTCTACCACGAGCTGGCCTTCCGTGACGAAGAGGCCACCCTCGATGCGCTGCGCGAGAAGATGTCGACGCCGCTGATTCCGGTGCGGGTGCCGCTTGAGGCGGTCAGCCTCGAGGACGCGGTGGCCTCCTACCTGTTCAACTCCCAGCTTCTGTCCAATGACGACGGCAGCATGACCCTGGTGGTGCCGGGGGAGTGTCAGGAGCGTGAGGCGGTGTGGCGGTGCATCCAGGATCATCTGCTGGCCGGCAACAACCCGATCGGCGAGGTGGTGGTCAAGGACGTCAAGCAGAGCATGCGCAACGGCGGTGGTCCGGCCTGCCTGAGGCTCAGGGTGGTGCTGAGCCAGGCCGAGCGCGAGGCGCTGTCCGGCCGGGTGCTGCTCGACGACGCTCTCTACGCCGACCTGGTCGCCTGGGTCGAGCGTCACTATCGCGAGCGACTGGCACCGGAAGACCTGGCCGATCCCAGGCTCGCCGAGGAGACATTGGCGGCGCTGGACGAGCTGACGTCCCTCCTCGCGCTGGGCCCTGTGTACCCCTTCCAGGGAGCTGGCAACTGAGCCGCGATGGGCTCAAATGAACACGCGTATCCTGGTTGCTGTTTGTCGATTCGACCCCACCTATTGGTGGGGTTTTTTATTGAGCGAGAGCGCCAGATGGGCCTTGGTGCAGCGCTTCTGCCCAGGGCATGTAGCGCAGCGAAAAGACCGCGTCCGGATGGCAGTCGTTGCCGCGCTGACGGGGGCGTGCGGGCATTGCCTGGAAGTCGGATTCGGTCGCGCTGGTGCGGGAGAAGGCTTCGCGGACGACGCCGATGCGACAGCTCAGGGCGTCGCGGTAGGCCTGGCGCATGGGCGGATCCAGGTTGCGGGCGCCTTCGTCGTCCTGCCACCACACCTGCCAGCCGCTTTCGGCGATGTCCTCGGCCCAGGCCGCGTAGACCCCTGGCGTCACGAAGCCTCCGCTGAACATGCTCAGGTGCAGCGGGCCCGTCAGTTGTTGGCTGGCGCTGGCCAACTGGCGCGTCAGTTCCTGGCGCACGCCGGGTTCACGAAACAGCCAGTCATCGAGTTCTTCCGGCAGGTACCAGCCCACCGGCGTCAGCGGCCATTGGCGCTGGATCTGCTGCTGTCGCGCGTGGGCCTTGGCCAACTGCTGGTACCAGTAGTGACGGAAGCGGGCGTTGTCGGGGAGGGTTTCGTAGTACTCGGGGTCCTGATAGAGACCGATAATCAGCTCGAGTCCCTGGCGTTCGGCGTCGACCAGGGCGTTGGCCAGCCAGCCATCGGCGCCGCCGAAGGTCTCTTCGCCGTACTGGGTCCACTGCACGATCAAGGTGTGGACGCCGTTCTCGCGGGTACGCCGCCACAGCGCCTGCCACTGCTGTCGGCTGAGCGAGGCGTCGCGATTCTGAGGCTGGTAGAACAGGGTTTCGCTACGGTAGGCCTCGGCGGCTCTTGTCAGGAGGCTGTCGTCGGCGGCAGCGACCGTCCCCACGGGCATGGCAAGGAACACCGTCAGGGTCAGTGGCGCGATAATGCCAGCGAATGGGACTGGCACCGCGGTGCCTTTGAGGTGTCCTGCCACAAGAATGCTTGAGTTCATCACAGGCTCAGCTCCAGATGGATCATCCAGCCGTCGCGTTCCTGGTAGAGGTTGCCCCCCAGGGATTGCTGGTACTCGGTGGAGACGCTCAGCTTGCGGCGAAAGGCGTTGTAGTGATCCTCGTCGTACCACAACTCCCAGCGCAGTCCTGCGGCGAGGCGTACATCCTCGTCCCAGCCGGTGGTGTCGTGGCTGGTGGCCTGGAAACTGGCGTAGGGCATCAGCGTCTGGGCCGAACGGGTCGGCAGCTTGAAGGTGCGGCCCTGGCGGTAGCGGCCGAACAGCTGTACATCGCCACGTTGGGTCCACCAGGCGGCGTCGAGATAGAGCGAGCGCTCGTTCCACTGATCCTGGCTCGCGCGCCATTCGCTGCTGTAATCGCCCTGATCCAGAAAGGAGCCGGTGGCCCTCAGCAGCAGATTGTAGTCGGTGTGCTCGCCATCGTTTTTCTGGGACTCGGCGAACATCTCGGCGTACAGGTTCAGGTTGTGACGGGCCAACGGCTTGGCCCGCAGTCCCAGGCCCAGGGAGCGTCCTCGCCCGTAGTCGTCACGATCATCGCCGCCGATGATGGCCCTCATGTAGCCGGCCAGCTCCCGTCCCTGGTGGATCGGGTCGTGGCCAAGCGCGTGGTCCCATTGAACCACCTGGGTGTTGATATCGTGGCCGCTATCGTCGTCGTTATCGTGGTTCGATGGGTCACTGCGTATCCCCGGCGTCGGGCTGGTCGGTGACCAGCTGCTGGTCAGCGTAATCCGGTCGCGCCGCGTCAGTGTCTCGTGGGCCCTTCGCAGCCGGTAGCGGCGCTCGGCCATGGCCTCGAGGCTGTCCTCGCCCACCGCCAGGTCGAAGGGCTGCAGGTCGATGGCGTCCTCGATGCGCGTCATGGAGCGTGCGTTGTCGCCAATGCTGCTGTAGAGGTTCCCCAGGGTGGCGGCGCTGACATAGTCCTCGGGATAGGCCGGACGGGCGCGCTCCAGCAGCGCAATGGCCTCTGACCGAGCACCTGCTTCCTCCGTTGCAGCGAGCGTCAGTCCCAGCTCCCGGGCAAGTCTTGGCGAGCCCGGCGAGGCCGCCTGGGCCTGGGTCAGCCAGCGGCGTGCGAGGGTCGGGTCTCCGGCCTGACGGGCCACTTGGCTCGCGCCTTCCAGGACGGCGGCGTCGGTCTTGGGCTTTCCGCCGGCGGCTGCCACTGCGCCTCTGGCCAGCGCCACGGCGCCGGCGTCGTCGTGGCGGGCCAAGGCGATGCGCGCGCCGAGCAGCCTCGCCTCAGGGCTGTCGCTATCCTCGGGCCACCAGCGCCAGGCGCCCTCGGTGTCGCCACTTGCCAGGGCACTGCGCGCGCCGGCCAGGCGGTCTGTCTGGTCGAGTTCGCCGTCGCTGGTGCCGTCGCGTTCGAACGCTCGCCACTGACGCCAGGCGGCGTCGGGGTCGCCGGCGGCAAACAGCGCGAAGGCCAGTCGCTTGCGGGCCTGGATCTCTGGCTGCGTCCTTGCAGCCGTCACCGCGCCAGCTTCTGGCTGGCGCGGGGTGAGCTGTGTCAGCGCCCTCTGAAAATAGGCGGCGGCCTGGGCGGGCCTGTCTTGCGAGCAGATCCCGAGGGCCGCCCAGGGTGGCGTGCCGGCGTCGGCCACGCTGCTAACGACAGTGCAACGATCGTGGCGGGCAAGCTGCTCGAGCAGGTTGTTGCGCTGGGTGTCGGCCAGTCGGGGCTGGCGTACCAGCGCTTCCAGCGTTGAATCGGTGACGCCGGCATTGTCGTCGGCGTAAAGCTGGGCCAGTCGCGCCAGTGAGGTCGCCGATAGCCGCTCGGGGGCAAGCTTGAAGGCTTGCTCCAGCAGTCGCCGGGCCGCCTGGGGCCGCTGTGATGCCAGATACAGATAGCTTGCCTGCTCAAGCGAGCCGGAATCGCCGGTCAGATGATAGTGCTGCTGCCATAGCTCGGCGGCCTCGGGGCGTCCCAGCCGCTGGGTCAACTCGGCGCGCTCGCGCAGGATCGCCGGCGTCTGTGGCTGACGTGTCAGCAGGCGCAGCGCCTTGTCATCCAGCCCGTCGGCGCGATAGCGATCCAGCAGCACCCGATCGCGTCGCTGGTGCCAGGCCTCCGGCAGTTCCGTGGTTTCCAGCAGTTCGAGGGCATCGAGCCGATCGGCGAGTATCAGCCAGCTTTGCGGATCTTCCTTTGCGTCGCACTCGGTGAAGGTGCTCAAGGCCTCGGGGTCGCCATGATCGCTGAGCCAGCTCACCAGCGTCAGGCAATCCATGTTCTGGCGGCTGGCCATCTGGCGGACCCTGTCGGTGTCGCCCACTGCCAGCGAGGTCTGCAGCAGCTTGCGGGTGTCGCTGGCGTCCAGCTGATCCGACTGCTCCAGGGTGGCCAGCCAGCGCTGGGCGATCCCGGAGTAGCCCAGGGCGATGGCGCGATCGGCGCCTGCGCGCAGCACGAAATGGCGGACGTCGCCCTCGGGAAGCCTGGCGATCAAGGCATTGATGCCGCGTGCATCATCGGTCTGAATCATGGCGATCGACAGGCGTCGCCAGTCGTCGTCGTTCAGCGCATCTTCCATGGCGTGGGGCACCAGCGCATCGATCACGCCGTTCCAGTCCTGGATCTGCTCGGCCAGGGCGGCACGGTAGCGGTCCCGTGCCAGGGCGTCCTGCCGGGCGGGCACCGTAGCAAGCCAGTCCAGCGCTGCCCGGGCGCCGCGGGTTGCGCGCAGATAGTCGGCCTGGGCGCTCCACAGGGCCTCCCGGGCGCTGCCAGACGTTTCGCTGAGCCATAGCGTCAACTCGCCCTCGCTGGCGTGGCCGTCGGCGATCCAGGCCTGGCGCAGGGCATTGATCTGGACCGCCGCCACGTTGGCGTCCAGCGCCCCCAGCGCCGCCATGGCGCTATCCAGATTGCCCTGCTTCGCCAGTGCCTGGGCCAGCAGGCGATAGGCCTCGACGTTCTCGGGTACCTGACTGATCAGGTGCTCCATCAGCTGCTGGACTTGCGCCCAGTCGCGCTGTTCTGCTGCCCGGTAGGCCTTGTCGAGATAGGGGTAGCTGTGAAACTCCTCGAACTGGCTCAGCCCCCAGGCCGGTGGCTGAGCCAGCAGCTGAGCCAGCGACACGGCGATCAGCAGCGACATTGCCCTGGCCTTCATACCGCCACATTCTCGAGGCTGCGGGCCGCCTGTCGGCGGTGGTCCGCCTGGAGCGCGAGCGCTCGCCCCAGATCATTCGACGTAATCATCCCGCGTGCGACAAGGAAGTCGCCCAGACGACCCTGTTCAGGATCGAAGTCGATCATCGCCTGACCGAACAGGGCGGGTGTGATAAGCCCTTGCTCCAGCAACAGTTCTCCGAGCAGGTACTGGTGAGCGCAGTAACCATCGAGGCGTGCGGCGTCGGCGTCTGCATCCAGTTCAAGCAGCCGGTCCCGGTCGACGTCGCCAAGCTCTCCCAGGTACCAGTGGCGCAGGCCAAGGGTGACGCGACCGAGCGGGACCAGACGCTGCTCGACAGGACGCTTGATGCGCCGGCCAATGGCGCCGATGGCGACCGGACTCAAGGCGGTCTCGGTGGCGATGATCAGGCTGTTGCCGCTCTCGCCGATGGGCAGCGTGGCGTAGCGCAGGGCGACATGCCGGGGCAGGGCGTCGATCAGCGCGGGCGACAGCACCAGCGGATGGATCTCGACGCTGGCGATGCCCCGCCGCCTGGCATCCAGCCTGGCCAGCGTCGCCCCGGACACCAGGTCTCGTGCAATCAGCTCTCTGGGTAGCCGACGTGCTCCGACCTCAACACCTATGCGTTCGATATCGCTTGCGGTGACAACGCCATCCTCGATCAACAGGGCTTCGAGAGAGACTTGCACGGCGTCGTCGAGCTGGGGGAAGTCGTGGGTGGTCTTGTCCCAGGCGAAGGTGCGGTGACGCGCCCGGGTGAAGAACAGCTTCCAGGCCCGCACGTTAGCCAGAAAGTTGACCAGATTGCTCCACAGCATGCGTGGAAAGGACAGCAGGCCCTGACGCCAGCCGTAGTAGATCTTGACGAAGTAGAAGCGCTGGAAGGCCCTGTTGACCAGCAGCAGACCATTGATGGTGAGCAGGGTCTCCAGCAGCCAGCCACCGAGGATCGACTGGAAGTGCCAGGCCTGTGGCGACAGCACGGCGTACAGCCAAAGTCCTGCCAAGATCAGCATCAGCAGGGTGGCGACCAGCGCCAGGGGGTAGGCCACCAGGCCACGACGGTCGCGCCACAGAAAGTAGTTGAGACGCCAGTTGGTGCGGCTCCAGCCCAGATGCTGATAACCCTGGAAGACGATACCGGTGATCCAGCGGGACTTCTGCCGGACCACCGCGCCCAGCGCCGTGGGGAAGTGCTCGCGCACACAGATCACCTTGCTGTCACGCTTCGACAGGCCGTGGGCGTGTTCGCGCCGAGGCGACAGCTCGTCGCGCTCGACGCTGTAGCGCACGAAGACACAGGAAAGCCCGCTTTCGTGCAGGCGAAAGCCGATATCGTAGTCTTCGGTCAAACTCCAGATGTCGAAGGTGATGCCGTCATTGAGCTCTCTCAAGTGGGCCAGCGCACGACGACTGAAGCAGGTGCCGACCCCGGCGCTGGGCACCTGGCCGCACATGGCCTCGCGAATCAGCACGTCCTTGCCGTGGTACTCGGAGAACTCGTCGATGTAGTGGCCGCCGGAGAGCTGATACCAGCGTGGTCGGAAGGGGTAGACCGGGACCTGGATCAGGTCCTTGTCCGGCAGCAGATAGTTGTAGAGCCTAAGCTCCATCGGCGAAATGACGTCTTCGGCGTCATGCAGGATGCAGCCGGCAAACTCGATCCTGGCGGCCTTCTCGAAGCGCGCGATGGCCTCGATGATGTTGTTCAGGCAGTCGGCCTTGCTGGTGGGGCCGGGGCGTACCGTGACCACCTTGTGCACGTTGCTGAAGCTCTGGCAGACCGCATCTACCTCGGCCTGGGTCTCGGGGTCGTTGGGGTAGGTGCCGACGAATATCTGATAGTTCTCGTAGTCCATGGTACTGGCCATCAGCTGGGCCATCTGGCCGACCACGCCGACTTCCTGCCAGGCCGGCACCATGACCGCCAGCGGTTTCTCCCGGGCCTGATAGAGACGCTCCTCGTTGGCCCTGGGGTTATCGCGATAGATCGACCAGTAGCGCCAGCTACGCCGGCTCCAGTAGATCAGATCGAGAAACAGATCATCGATGCCCATGGCCAGCATCAGCAGGCACAGCGCTATGGCGACATACTTCAGGGCGTACAGCACATGGATGGTGGCGTCGACCAGCCACAGTGACAGCTCGGGGGATAACTCAGGCATCGCCGGCCTCGAGTGTCTCGACGGCGCGGACAAGCCAATCGTCAAGGTCTTCGATGATCTGCCTGGCGGCGTCGCCACTACCGTAGGGATTGGGGATCGCGGCCATGCGCCGGCGCGCCTTCTCATCGTCGAGCAGGCGCGCCGAGGCGGCCACGATGGCGTCGCTGTCACTGCCGGTGAGGATGACGGTACCGGCGCTCAGGGCATCGCATCGCTCGGTGTGCTCGCGCATCACCAGCACCGGCACACCGAGGGCGGGAGCCTCCTCCTGGATGCCGCCGGAGTCGGTGAGGATCAGACAGGCGCGGCCCATCAGCCAGACGAAGTCACGGTAGTCCTGGGGGGGTACCAGCAGCACGTTGGGGATGCCCGCCAGGGCGTGTTCGACGACGTCCTTGATCGCCGGGTTGAGATGGACCGGGTAGACCAGGTCGACGTCCGGGTAGCGAGCGGCGAGTGCGGCGATGGCGGTGCAGATGGTACGGATGCCATCGCCGTGGTTTTCCCTGCGGTGGCCGGTGATCAGCACCAGCCTGGCGTCGTCGCGCAGCGCGGCAAGCGGTGAGGGGGCTGCCGGGCGATAGCCTTGGCGGTCGAGGCGGTCTTTCATCCAGGCCAGGGCGTCGATGACGGTATTGCCGGTCACCAGGATGGAATCTGGCGCCACCTGCTCACGCAGCAGATTGTGACGCGCCGACGCGGTGGGGGCGTAGTGGCGCTGGGCGATACGCGCCACCATGCTGCGGTACGCCTCCTCCGGCCAGGGCGACGCGATATTGCCGGTGCGCAGCCCGGCTTCCACGTGAGCCACCGGGACCCGCCGGTGGAAGGCCGCGAGGCTCGCGGCAAAGCAGGTAGCGGTATCACCATGGACCATCACCAGGTCGGGGGCCACCCGGGACATCACCTGATCGAGTGCCTGGATCATGGCCTGCATCAGACCGTTGAGGGTCTGCGCTGGTCTCATCACCGCCAGATTGCTGTCCGGCGTGAGGTCGAACAGCGACAGTGCCTGGAACAGCATCTCGTCGTGCTGGCCGCTGGCACACAGATGCAGTGACAGTGCCGGGCATGCCTGTATGGCCTGGGCGACCGGGGCCATCTTGATCGCCTCGGGACGGGTTCCAACAACGAGCATGACGACAGGCATGAGACGTCCCATGGGAGCGGAGTAAAGTATTCTTTGATTATCTCAGCATACTTCGGTGCGAACTGGGCGCCATCGCAGTGACCTAGGTCAACAAAAGGATATTTTTTGCCGAAAGCGGCGAGAGGGCGACACCTCGTAAGGGAGAGGGGGAGCGACTCTTGGGAGAGAGGGCGGCGGCGAGCGTGGAGAGAGGGCGGCGGCGAGCGTGGAGAGAGGGTAGCGGCGAGCCTGGAGAGAGGGCGGCGGCGAGCCTAGAAAGAGAGCAGCGGCGGGAATCGAATCCCGGGACGACCCAGCCAGCAAGTCAGCCGGTTTTGCAATGCACAAGGAAGTCGAGCACCTTGTGCTCGCTCATCTCGCAGGGCTTCAGTTGCCACCCACGAGCGTTCAGGTAGCCGTTGAGACTGACAATATCGTTGCCGCCCAACTCCCGCGCGAACACCTTGAGCGAGCGCCCTCGGTTGAAGGTGCGTCGGGTCATGGCGTAGCGGCGTCCCCGGTAGTGCACCTCGCTGTAGCCCTCGGGCACACCTTCGAGCAAGAGCGCCAGGTCGTCGGGCGTCAGCTTGTCGGCTGTCAGATCGTCAGCAGCGGGATCTGAAGCCGGCTGCGGCCTGGCATCGGGCAAGTCTGGATGGGCCTTTGATGCTGCCGGCTTTCCAGTGGATGCTTGCGACATGGCATAGACCTCCGGGGCAATTGCTGCGGCGGCGAAGGGGCCGAGCGGTTATGCTGAGTCTACCCAAGTTTTCCCAGGCCAAGGAGGGATGCCCTGTGGCTGGAAGTAGTCTGTTAACCCTGATCGACGACATCGCCACCCTGCTCGACGATGTCTCGGTGATGACCAAGGTGGCGGCCAAGAAGACCGCCGGTGTTCTCGGCGACGATCTGGCGCTCAACGCCCAGCAGGTCACCGGCGTGGCGGCGGATCGCGAGCTGCCGGTGGTGTGGGCGGTGGCCAAGGGGTCGCTGTTCAACAAGTGTTTCCTGATTCCCGGCGCGCTGTTGATCAGCGCCTTCGTGCCCTGGCTGGTGACGGTACTGCTGATGCTTGGCGGGGCCTTTCTGTGCTTCGAGGGCGCCGAAAAGCTGGCCCACAAGTTCCTGCACAAGGAAGACGCCGAGCAGGAGCGCCAGGCGCGACTGGCGGCGCTGGCCGACGGCGAAACCGACATGAAGGCCTTTGAACGCGACAAGATCAAGGGCGCCATCCGCACCGACTTCATCCTCTCGGCGGAGATCATTGTCATCGCGCTGGGCACCGTCAGCGCCGCCCCCCTGAGCCAGCAGATCGCGGTGCTGGTAGCGATCGGCCTGCTGATCACCGTGGGCGTCTACGGCCTGGTGGCGGGGCTGGTCAAGCTCGACGACCTGGGGCTCTACCTGACGCAGAAGGACGGCGGCCTGGCACAGGCCCTGGGCCGAGGACTGCTCAAGGGCGCACCGCTGTTGATGAAGGGGCTGTCGATCTTCGGCACCCTGGCGATGTTCCTGGTCGGCGGTGGCATTCTTGCCCACGGCATCCCGGTGGTCGGGCACTGGATCGAGGGGCTGGCCGAGACCGAGGTAGCCCTTCCCGGCCTCGACGCCATCATGCACGGGCTGGTGCCAATGCTGGGGAACGGCCTGTTCGGCCTGGCCGTGGGTGCTGCCCTGGTGGCCGTCTGGACCGGCGTCCAGCGGCTTCGGGGCAAGGGCCACTGATCGCGGATAGGTAGACAGGGGCGGAGCGTGCTCCTGGCTTCAAGCAAGAAGGGCGACCCGTGGGTCGCCCTTCTTGTGTGGTAAATGGCCTTTTCCTGGCTTTGCCGATGGCCCTTTCCTGTCTTTACTGATGTGGGGCCTAGCCGGTAGCGCGTCGGCGTGCCGCGACCAGGGTACGCAGGGCGTCCACCGTCAGGAATATCACCAGGCTTACCCCCATTACCGGCATCGCCAGTCCCAGCAGCAGCGCCACCAGCGAAATGAGCGCCAGCACCGACAGCGGTAGTTCCAGCAGGGCCTGCCACAGCGTCTGGCTGTCGCGGGTCAGGGCACGGCGGCGCCACCACATGGCGTAGCCCCAGCCGACCATGGTCATGATGCCGATGCCGAGGGCGGCCAGCAGCAGTTGGTTGGGCAGGCCGAAGAGGATACCCATATGGCCGTCGATGCCCCAGCGGGTGAGCTTGGCCGCAGGCGGGTAGTCGTTGAAGCTCACCTGATCCAGCACCTGGAAGCTTTGCGGATGGATTGCCACCTCGTCCACCTGGGACGGCCAGCTACGGTCGATCTCGCGCACCTTCCAGGCCTGATTGTCGCCGGGCACCAGCAACTCGATCTTGCCGGCGTCGAGGCCTGTCTCACGGGCCTGGCGTTCGACCGCGTCGAAGGCCTCAAGCGACCCCGATACGGTCGGGTGAGCGCCGGGCATGGCGTGGTCGGCGTGTGCGTCGTAGGCGACGTCGTGGGCCTGAAGCGACTGGGACACCCGAGGCGTCCCCCAGCCTGCGGCCTTGAGCATGGTGAAGAAGTTGTCGCCGGCGTACTTCGACCAGGTCATGCCGGTGGCCGACAGGGCCAGCAGGCCGACCAGCAGGAACAGCCCCAGCAGACTGTGGCGTCGGCGGGTGCGCAAGCGACGGGCGGTGCGGGTCTGCTTGCCGGGCTGCACTCGGGGCGAGGGGGTGACCGCCCAGATGGCCAGTCCGCCGAGGGCGGCGAGCCACATCCAGGAAGCGGCCAACTCGCTGTAGAGGCGGCCGGGATCGCCCTGCATCAGGCTGCGGTGGATCTGGTCGATGATCCGGCGTAGCGGCAGTACCCCGCTGGTACCGTAGACAGTCATGTCGCCACGGATTTCGAGGCTTTGCGGGTCGACAAAGATGGCCCGGTGTTCGCCGGCATCAAGGCTCGGGTCTGCGAACATCACCCGGGTGGTGGCGCCGGGTTCGGGGGCCGGGCGCACGGCGCTGGGCAGGGCGGAATCATCGAGATAGTCCTGGGCCGCTGCAATCTGGCGTGACAATGGCCGGACCAAGGTCGCGGAAGCGCTGTCCGAGCCGGTGGTCAGCGCGTCCCGGTACAGTGCCTGCTCCAGTGCCGGGGTCAGCGCATAGAGCGTGCCGGTGAGGGCGGCGAAGAAGATGAAGGGGCCGACCAGCAGGCCGATATAGAAGTGCAGTCGTATCACCAGCGTCTTCAGCGCCGGCGCAACAGGTTTCGCGTGCGTCGTCATGGTCATTCTCTTGAAGGCGGAGTTGCCGACGGCGATGCCGTGGTGGCTCTGGAGGCGGTGGCCTCGATGGATCACGACAATGACGCGGGAGGGGCGCGGGGAGTCGGACGCTGGAAGCGCCCGCTGACAACGGGGGGAATGCCTGCAGTACAACGTGCCGGCGGGGCCCGCGGCGCCAGGCTAACCAATACCAGCAACAGCAGGGCCAGCCACGGCACCTGGGCAAACAGTACGCAGTAGCCACAGGCGGCCAGGTGATGATGCCCGGCGTCACCGATAGCCCCCTCGGCGGAAGGCTCGAACGTGCCGTGCCCCTCGACCTTGCCGACCGCCCCCTCAGCGGGAGGCTCAAACGCGCCGTGCCCCTCGACCTTGCCGACCGCCCCCTCGGCGGCAGGCTCAAACGTGCTGCGCCCCTCTACTTCCGCGGCGCTCGGCGTGGGATCATGCTGGGCATGGCCTTGTCCGGTGCCTTGAGCCAGGCCTTGGTGGTGACCATGTCCATGGTGGTGTTGTCGACCGGCCTCGTCCTCCATCGCCAGGCGCTGGACCTGGCTGATCAGTGGGCCCACGAAGAGCATCAGCATGGCCAGCACCGCCAGCAGGCAGACCCGGCGCTGACGGCGGGGTCGGGAGCTCAAGAGACGAGCGGCTGAGGGCATGAAAGAGGCAACCTTAGCGATCGGGAATATGCAGACGGGCCACTATAGTGCAGCGCCTGGCGTTTGCCCACGGTGGAGGCATGCTCTTCCGAGGGACCTGTGCCGGCGGCAATGGGGGCACACGGGTCGATACCACCAGCCAGGGATCTATCGATGAGTGACGGCTACAAAGAGGGCGAAGGGACCGGTGACAGGATCGGCGGCGGGATCGATGAAGCAAGCGGTGAAGGCCTGCAACCGCATCCTGGGCCGGACCGAGAGGCGCCATCGCTTGGCAGCCAACGGCTGGATCGGCCGCTCCATGGGCCGTTGAACCAGTCTCGATGTCAGCCGTTGTCGCTGGGCTATCAGGCGCTGCTGGAGGAGGGACATCTGGTTGCCGATGCCGCCCAGGCCCGGGCGGTCGAGGCGCTGGACGCCTTGCAGCAGGAGCTCGCTGGCGGCGTGACGAGCCGGGGCCTGTACCTCTGGGGGCCGGTGGGTCGTGGCAAGACCTGGCTGATGGATCTGTTCGTCGAATGCAGTCCCGTGACGGTGCGTCGTTGGCACTTTCATCACTTCATGCGCTGGGTGCACCAGCGTCAGTTTTACTGGCGGGGACAGCCCGACCCGCTGGCAAGGCTCGCCGAGGAGCTTTCCGCCGAGGTCGGGGTGCTGTGTCTGGATGAAGTCTTCGTCGAGGACATCGCCGACGCCATGCTGCTGGGCGGGCTGATGCAGCAGCTGTTCGCCAGACGCCTGACGCTGGTGGCCACCTCGAACCAGCCGCCGGCCGAGCTCTATCGCGATGGCTTCAATCGCGAGCGTTTCCTGCCGGCCATCGCCGCCATGCAGGCCCATCTTCAGGTGCTCGAACTGGATGGCGGTCAGGATCATCGCCGCCATCCCGGCGACGTTCACCAGCGCTATTTTGTGCGTAGGGCCGGCGACCCCGGCATCCTGTCCGAGCAGTTTGTTCGGCTGAGTGGCAGGGCGGCGACGCCCCGAACATTGGCGCTTGGCGGCCGCAAGCTGGAGGCCAGAGGCCTCGAAGGCAAGGTACTGTGGTGCGACTTCGCTGCCTTGTGCGAGGCGCCGCTGGCGGCGCTCGACTTCATCGCGCTATGTGATCGCTTCGATACGCTGTTGCTGGGGGAGGTGCCGTGCCTGGCTTCCAGGCCTGACGAGGATGATAGCGACGTCGGAGCCGCGCCGGATCGGCGACCGGGCGCTCCGCGTCCCATCGCTCGGGGTACCGAAGACGCCAGTGAGCGGGTGGCCGCCGGTGATCGCGTACTGCCGCCGCTGGGAGCCAGGGACGATAGCGTGCGTCGCTTTATTGCCCTGGTCGACGAATGCTACGACCGCCGGGTACCGCTGGTGATCGAGGCGTCGGTGGCGATGGAGGAGCTTTATCCCGATGGCTATCTGGCGTTTGCCTTCCGGCGCACTCTGAGCCGGCTTGGCGAAATGCAGCTGGCGCGCTTCGGGCAGCGCCGGTTGCCTTGATCCTTGCGGCGTCAGCCTGGGCGAGGCCGCGATCGGCAGGCGCCGTCGAAAAGTGTCGGCAAGGACAACAACGCTCACAAGTGAACGGCAATAGACGGAAGTGGACAGCAATGGACGAAAATCGACAGATGAACGGGATCACCATCGAGCGCTTGAGCGCCGCTTCGCAACAGCTTGACCAGGTCGCCGACTGGACCTTTGGCGCCTGGGGGCACCTGCATCCGGAGACCGACATCGACGGCTGGCGCCAGGCGGTGGCTCAGATGTGCGGTCCGGCCGGGGTGCCCTCGGTGTTCGTGGCGATGAAGGAGGGACAGGCCCTGGGCACGGCGAGCCTGTCGCCGGATGACATGAGTATTCGCCGGGAACTGTCACCGTGGCTCGCCTCGGTCTACGTGCCGCCCGAACAACGCGGTCAGGGGCTCGCCTCCGCGCTGGTACGACGGGTGGAGCGGGAGGCCCGCGACCACGGCATCGAGTGGCTTCACCTCTACACGCCGGATCAGCAGTCACTGTATCGCCGGTTGGGATGGGAAGAACTCGAAGAGCTCGACTATCTGGGTGAGCGGGTCACCATCATGCGGCGGCGGCTGATTGATGGGTGAAGTGAAAAGGTCGGTCGGAGGATGGACTGTGCTCAAACAGTCTTTTACGGAAGTTATCTGATTGAATTTTTTATAAAAAACGAAGGTGTGTGGTGGGGTGGGCTAGCCGCTGGGTTTGCCGCAGGCTAGCCTTCGTCAGGAGTATGCCATCTACCTTTATGAGATCGACTGACCCGGAGATCATGCCATGGACAAGCACACCATCGAAGGCAAGTGGATGGAACTGAGCGGTGCCGCCAAGGAAAAGTGGGGAGAACTCACCGACGACGAGATTCAGCAGGCCGAAGGCAACAAGGAAAAGCTGATCGGCATCATCCAGCAGAAGTTTGGCCTGGCCAGAGAAGAGGTGGAGAAGGAGTTCGACAAGCTCAAGGGCCGGCTCGATCAGTAGCGGCGAGTGCCGCGGGCTCTGTCGCCCGTGCGGGCAGGCAGCGTCTTGTACCAGCGGGGAGTCATCGTGACTCCCCGTTGTTCGTTGTGGGTCAGGTCTGGTGTCCTCAGGTGCTCTCACCTTCCAGCAGGGAGAAGCCGACGTCGATCTGGCGTTCGGGGTCACGGCCCTCCAGACGGTCGATGATCTGCGAGGCGGCGAGCCGGCCGATGGCCTCGCGGGGGGAGGAGATGGTGGTCAGACGCGGCATCAGCGAGCGGCCGAAGGGCAGCCCGGTAAACCCGGCGATGGCGATGTCGTCGGGCACTCGCAGGCCCTGGCGCTGTGCGCCCAGCAGGGCGCCGCTGGCCATCACATCGTCGACGAAGTGGATCGCCTCGACGCCCGGGTGGTGGCGACGGACCTCGTCCAGCGCCGTGGCGCCGAGGTCGAAGTGGCTGTCCTGGTGCCACTCCATCAGCGGGGCCGCAAGTCCGGCCTTCTCGAGCCTGGTGCGGTGGCCGGCGTAGCGCTGGGCGGCGCGATAGTTGGACTCGAGCCGGGTGCCGGCGAAGACGATATGACGGTAGCCCCGAGCGATCAGATGATCGGCCATGGCGGCGCCTGCCTTTTCGTGGTCCATGCCGACGTTCATGTCCAGCGCCGGGCCCAGTTCCATGATTTCCACCAGCGGTCGAGGAAAACGTTCCAGCAGCGCGCTTAGCCCCGGCTGGTGGCGCAGGCCGGTGGTCACCAGGGCGGTGGGGGACCAGCCGAGAAAGGTGCGGATCAGCTCTTCTTCGCGCTGCATGCTGTAGTCGGTGTTGCCCAGCAGCATCTGGTAGCCGTGCTGGTCGAACTGTGCCTGCAGCCCCTGGATGACCTCGACGAACACCACATTGGACAGCGACGGCACGATCACCGGGATGAAGCGCGAGCTGGCCGAGGCCAGGCTACCGGCCACCATATTGGGCACGTAGCCAACCTTGGCGATCGCCGCCTCCACCTTGTTGCGGGTGGTCTCGCGTACGCTGTCCGGGCGGTGAATCGCCCGGGACACGGTGATCGAGGAAACTCCAGCCTCACGGGCGACGTCGTCAAGCGTCGGGTTGTCCAGGCCCTTGCGGCGGCGGCGATCACCGCCCTGGGTCTCGTTCATCGGACTCTCCTTGATCGATGGCATCAGAGGGACGCCTGCCTTCCATGGTATGCCGAATGGGGCGCGCTGGCTCGCTCGTTCCCAGGCTGTCCCTGCGTCGCAGGTCAGTGGGGACATGGCCCAGTTCCACGGCCTCGAGCGGCGGATGCCGAGCGCTTCATGCCGGGCAGCTTGGATCAAACGCTGCGCGCCTCGGGGCACCCATGGTCCCGACACCGGGATCACGGCGGTAGTTAGACATTGGTCGATGGCTATCGCTTTCGTGCTTGTGCAACAAGGGACTCTGGACTAAAAATGTTAGCGCTAACATTCTACAAGGCAGTAGCGGTGATCTTCACCCATCACCGCCGACCGGATTTCCTATCGTCCTGTTATCGGTATTGGTCGCTGGCCTTCGATGTGCCGGGGACAGATACCGCCTCCCTGCTCCTTCCGCAGATGAAGTCGAAGCAGGCCATACTCTTGTTTGTCGGCCCTGACGGCCTCGTTCCCGGAGAGCAGCATGAGCGAATCATCCACAACATCCGCCGGATCCCCTGTCTGTGGCGTGGTGGGGCTTGGCGCCATGGGCATGGGTATCGCCCGAAGCCTTCTGCGTGGCGGCCTTGAGGTGATCGGTTGCGACGTTTCCAGCGCCTCCCGTCAGGCCTTCGAGGAAGCCGGTGGCGAGGCGGTGGCGTCGGCCCGTGAGCTGGCGCCGCGCTGTGACGTGGTGCTGCTGGTGGTCGTCAACGCCGATCAGGTCGAGGCGGTGCTGTTTGGAGAAGATGGCCTGGCAGCGACGCTTGCGTCGGGCAGCCTGGTGATCCAGTGCGCCACCGTGGCGCCGAGTTTCGCCGAATCCCTGGGACGCCGACTGGCAGAGGCTGGGCTGATGATGCTCGACGCCCCGATCAGCGGCGGGGCGGCCAAGGCGGCCAGCGGAGAGCTGTCGGTGATGGCCTCCGGTAGTGCCGAGGCCTTCGCCCTGGCCGAGGCACCGCTTGGTGCCATGGCGGCCACGGTCCACCGGCTGGGCGACGCGCCGGGGCCTGGCTCCAGCGTCAAGCTGGTCAATCAGCACCTGGCCGGGGTGCATATCGCCGCCGCCGCCGAGGCCATGGCGCTGGGACTGAAGATGGGCATCGACGGTCGCGCGCTGTACCGGGTGATTACCCAGTCGGCGGGCAATTCGTGGATGTTCGAGAACCGGGTGCCGCACATTCTGGACGGCGACTATCACCCGCTGTCAGCCGTGGACATCTTCGTCAAGGACCTCAACATCGTCCACGACACCGGCCGCGAACTGCGCTTGTCGATGCCAGTGGCGGCCAGCGCCCTGCAGCAGTTTACCGCCGCCAGCGGCATGGGGCTGGGACGCGAGGACGACGCCGCGGTGGTCAAGGTCTACGCCGCCACCGCAGGTATCGCACTGCCCGCGGCCAATGACGACGACGCCGGATAAGGCCGCGTCGCAGCCGTGTTCCTCCCCTTTATTCACCGTATTTGACGAGGACTGACCATGACTCTGGTACTCGGCGCCATCGCCGATGATTTCACCGGCGCCACCGACCTGGCCAACAATCTGGTGCGCTCCGGCATGCGCACCGTGCAGATGCTCGGTGTGCCCACCGGCAAGCCGCTTCCAGAAGGTGTCGACGCCGTGGTCGTCGCGCTCAAGTCGCGTACCTGCCCGGTGGAGGAGGCGCTGGCCGACAGCCTGGCGGCGCTGGACTGGCTGACCGAACAGGGCGCACGGCAGGTCTTCTTCAAGTACTGCTCGACGTTTGATTCCACCGCCGAGGGCAATATCGGCCCGGTAGCCGATGCCCTGCTCGAGCGTCTGGGCGGCGATCAGACGGTGATGGTGCCGGCCTTTCCGACCACCGGACGCACGGTCTATCAGGGTCACCTGTTCGTCGGCGATCGTCTGCTCAACGACAGCGGCATGCAGGATCACCCGCTCAATCCGATGACCGACGCCGATCTGGTGCGGGTGCTGGGCGCGCAGACGTCGCATGCGGTGGGGCTTCTGTCCCACTCGGTGATCCGCCAGGGCGCCGAGGCCTGTGCCAGCCACCTCGAACGCCTGGGAGGTGACAAGGTCCGCCACGTCATCTGTGACACCCTGGATGACGCCGACCTTGAGGTGCTGGCTGCGGCCTGCGTCGAGCTGCCCCTGGTCACCGGCGGCTCGGGCCTTGGCCAGGCGCTGCCCGCCGAGTATCGGCGCAAGGGCTGGCTTGAGGCGGTCGACGATGCGGCTCGGTTGGCCTCGGCCCAGGGACAGGCCCTGGTGCTTTCCGGTAGCTGCTCGCGGGCGACCCTGGCCCAGGTCGAGCACTTCCTCGAGCGCCATCCGGGGATCGCCCTGGACCCGCTGGCGCTGGCCGAGGGTGACGCGCCCATCGCCGAAGCGCTGGACTTCGTGCGTCGCCACTATCGTGACTCGCCGGATGAACCGGTGCTGGTCTACGCCTCGGCTGCATCCGAGCGGGTCAAGGCCGCCCAGCAGCGCCTGGGCGTGGCCAAGGCGGGCGAGCTGGTCGAGCGGGCCCTGGCGACCCTGGCCGCCACCCTGGTGGACGAAGGTGTCGGCAGGTTGCTGGTGGCCGGCGGCGAGACCTCCGGTGCGGTGGTCTCGGCGCTGTCGCTGGACCAGTTGCATATCGGCGGGCAGATCGATGCCGGGGTGCCCTGGACCCAGGCCCGCGTCGGCGGGTCGACCCTGACGCTGGCGCTCAAGTCCGGCAACTTCGGCGGCGTCGATATCTTCAGCCGCGGCTTTAAGGTGCTCAAGGAGATGAGCCAATGAGTGCACGTGACGTCAATCGTCTGCGCGAGCAGATCGCGACCTACGGCAAGTCATTGTTCGACCGCGGCCTGACCATGGGCTCCAGCGGTAATATCAGTGTGCGTCTGGACGACGGCGGCTGGTTGATGACCCCGACCAACGCCTGCCTGGGACGACTCGATCCGGCCAGCATCTCGACGTTGTCGGCGACGGGGGAATGGCTCGATGGCGACAAGCCGACCAAGGAAAGTTTCCTGCATATGGCGATGTACGCCGAGCGGCCACAGTCCGAGGCCATCGTCCACCTGCACTCGACCCACTCGGTGGCGGTATCCTGCCTGCCGGATGTGGACCACCACGACTGCATTCCGCCGCTGACCGCCTACTATGTGATGCGCGTCGGCCGCCTGCCGCTGGTGCCCTATCACGTGCCGGGGGACCCCAGCCTTGGCGACGCGGTACGTGGGCTCGCCGGCAAGCACAGCGCGGTGCTGCTGGCCAACCACGGCCCGGTGGTGGCGGGCAAGTCGCTGGAGGCAGCGGTCTACGCCACCGAAGAGCTCGAGGAGACCGCCAAGCTGTTCCTGCTGCTGCGCGGCCAGAATCCTCGTGGGTTGACCCCAGAACAGGTAGAGGAACTCGAAACACGCTTCCCCCGCGACTGACTCGGGGCTATTGGCGTCGGGGGTGTCGACACGGCCCCGATACTGGGCCCCTGACGCGAGGCCCGCACGACAATGACAATCAGGAGAGCGAGATGCCCCGCCTGGCCGCCAACCTCAGCATGATGTTCACCGAGCACGCCTTTCTCGACCGCTTTGGCGCCGCCGCCAAGGCGGGCTTTGCCGGCGTCGAGTACCTCTTCCCCTACGACTTCGAGGCGCACGAGCTGCGTGAGCGGCTCGACCAACATGGGCTGACGCAGGTGCTGTTCAACCTGCCCCCCGGCGACTGGGAGGCCGGCGAGCGAGGCCTTGCCAGCCTGCCGGGGCGCGAGGGGGAGTTCCGCGAGGGGCTCGAGCGTGCGCTCGACTACGCCGCGGCGCTCGACTGTCCGCGCCTGCATGCCATGGCGGGGCTGCTGCCGCAAGGCGCCAGCGAGGCCACCCGAGAGGCCCATCTGGCCACTTACGTCGACAACCTTTCCCATGCCGCCGAGGCCTGTGGCCGGGCCGGGCGTACCCTGTTGATCGAGCCGATCAACGGCCGCGACATGCCGGACTTCCTGTTGCAGCGCCAGGAGCTTGCCAGGGAGGTGATCCAGCGCGTCGGCTCGCCCCACCTCAGGCTGCAGTTCGACCTGTACCACTGCCAGATCGTCCAGGGCGACCTGATCCGTACCCTGGAAGCCCAGTTCGACGTGGTGGGACACGTGCAGCTCGCCGGGGTCCCGGAGCGCCATGAACCGGACCAGGGGGAAGTGAACTTTGGCCCGGTGCTCGAGCGTCTCGACGCCCTTGGCTATGACGGCTGGGTCGGCTGTGAATACCGCCCCGCAGGCGACACCGTCGATGGCCTGGGCTGGGCGCGCGCCCATGGCGTTGTTGCCAGCTAACTCGTCACTGGATAAAGCGGGCCATCGTCACCAACGGAGGAGAGCTTCCATGCATATCTTGATGACTGGTGCCTCTGGTGTATCGCTGGGGCAGCGCCCGGCGTGGGCCATCGTCCCTAAAGGAGGAGAACACCCATGCATATCTTGATTACTGGTGCAGCCGGCTTCCTTGGCCAACGTCTGGTTCAGGCGCTGCTGGCCAAGGGCGAGGTCAACGGCCAGCCGCTTTCGCGCCTGACCCTGGTCGACCAGAGCACGCCGCCCCACCCGCAGGAGGCGGGCCAGGTGGCGGTGACGTCGACCGCTCGGGACCTCACCGAAGAGGGAGCCTGGGACGCCCTGCTGGATGGCGCCCCGGACGTGATCTACCACCTGGCAGCGGTGGTCAGTTCTGCCGCCGAGGCCGATCTGGAGCTGGGGCTTGCGGTCAACTTCGACGCCACCCGGGCGCTGCTCGACGGCTGTCGCCAGCGCGGCCTGGCCACGACCCGGGTGATCATGGCCAGCTCGGTGGCGGTGTACGGCGGCGAATTGCCCGAGGTGCTCGACGACATGACCGCGCTGCGGCCCCAGAGCTCCTACGGCAGCCAGAAGGCCATGTGCGAGTTGTTGATCAACGACTACAGCCGGCGCGGCCTGGTCGACGGTCTGGTGCTGCGCCTGCCGACCATCGTCATTCGGCCAGGCCGGCCCAACGCCGCGGCCTCGAGCTTTGCCTCCAGTATCCTGCGTGAGCCCCTGAACGGCGAGGCAGCGGTGTGCCCGGTGCCCACCGAGCTCGAATTGTTCGTGATGTCGCCGGGCAAGGTGGTTCAGGCGCTGGTCCACGGCGCCGAGGTCGCCGCCGATGCCCTGGGCGACTTTCGCGCCTTCATGCTGCCGGGCATCAGCGTGAGCGTGGCGGCCATGCTCGACGCGCTGGAGCGTCAGGGTGGCGCTCAGGCGCGGGAACTGGTGAGTTTCGAGCCGGATGAGCGTATCCGCGCCATCGTCGAGAGCTGGCCTGGGCGCTTTCGTACCGACAAGGCCGAGGCCCTTGGCTTTGTCGGTGACAGCGACTTCGATGCCATCGTCGCGGCCTTTGTCGAGGATCAGGCGGCGGGCTAGCGGTGGGGAATCGGGGCTGACGGTGGTTGCCCAGGGTCTAGGGCTTGTCTGAAAAGTGCCTGCGCTCGGTAATACGGCGTTAAAAATCGGATCAAAATGCTCATTTACACCCCGTAAACTGCGCTTTCTCACCGATTTTTGCCTTGTCTAACCTTCGCTCGTCGACTTTTCGGACAGCGCCTAGCGCGGGGGCTTGGCGAGAGCCCTTAGCGAGGGTGCTTAGCGTGGGTCTTCGGGGGTATCCAGGTCGCGCACCACGCCGGGATCATCGACGTCGATCTCGAGCAGTGCCTGGCGGTGGCGGTGTAGTAACGCTCGGGCGCCGTCCTGGCCGTGAAGCTGAGTCATCTCGGGCCAGAAGTCGCAGCCAACGATCACCGGGTGGCCGGGTTGGCCGTGAAAGCGCGGCCGGACCAGTCGGTCGGCCCTGGCGCTGGCGGCAAGCCGGCGGCAAGTCGGCGCCGAGATCCAGGCCATGTCGCCGAGCCATACCGCCGCTGCGGTGAGCTCAGGACTTTGCTGCTGGCGTTGCTGAAGCAGCCAGCGAAAGGCCGCCGACAGGCTGTCGCCGAGGGCGTCGCTGGGTCGTTCAAGCGACAGCAGCTCGAGGCTGGCAGACGGTGCACGGGCCCAGTCGGCGAGGCTCTCGCCCGGCCCCAGCACCACCAGCCGCCGAGGGGTCAGCTCGGCCGCCGCCGCAAGGCTTGCCGCCAGCAGCCGGCGACCATCTTCGAGGCGTGCATGGCGCTTGTCCGCGGCGCCGAAGCGCCGTGAACGACCCGCCGCCGCTACTACACAGATCAGCGGGGTGGCGTGGGACGGATGGCGGCCATCCTCACGAGAGGGGGTTGAAGCAGGAGTGCCCGACTGGCCGCTAGAGCGCATGGCGGTCCTTGCCCCGGCGTACCCGAACGATATCGGCCATCACCGCCAGGGCGATCTCCGCCGGGGTCTTGCTGCCCAGGTTCAAGCCGATCGGCATATGGATACGCGCGATCTCGTCATCGCTCAGACCACCGCTGCGGAATAGCCGCTCGGCCCGCGCCCGGGACGTCTGCAGCGATCCCATCACCCCGATGTAGAACGCCTCGGAGCGTACCGCCTCGATCATCGCCAGATCATCGATGCGCGGGTCGTGGGTCAGCGCCACTACCGCCGTGGCAGCATGGCAGCCACCTTCGGCGATAAAGCGTGACGGTAGGGTCGCCACCTTCTCGATGTTGCCGGAGGCGCCCCCGAGTTCATCGATAAAGGACTCCAGCATGCCTTCCCGAGGGTCGCAGACGATCACCTCGAAGCCGAGCCCCACGGCGAACTGGGCGCAGGCGACGGCCACCGGCGAGACCCCGGCAAGCAGCAGTCGGGCGGCCGGGCCGACGCGCAGTTGCGCACTGGCCTCACCATTCCCATCGACCAGAACGACGCGATCACCCAGGCCATCGTCCTGAGTGAGCGAGAGCGTGCCGGTGTCCAGGTCTACCCGGCGAATCAGCGGCTTGCGTCCTTCCAGCGCCGCCTCCAGGGCCGAGAAGTGCGCCAGTGCCGCCTGGTCGGGGGCGAAGCGTTCGACCAGCACATCGAGCACGCCGCCGCAGGGAAGGCTGGGCGCCGTGTAGTCGACGCCATCGCCGGCGCCGTAGCGCACCCGCCTGACCGGCGTATCGAAATCACCCTGCCCAAGGCGCTCAAGAAAGTCCTCCTCGACGCAGCCGCCGGACAGCGAGCCAACGTGATCACCGTCACGGGTAGCAGCCAGCCAGGCGCCGGGTTCGCGTGGTGAGGAGCCATAGGTGGACAGCACCGTGGCCAGCCACAGGGTGCGCCCGTCGCGCAGCCAGGCGAGGGCACGTCGCACCACCGTAAGATCCAGATGTTGCATGGTCAGCGTGTCCTGTGTGTGACGAGCGCCACGCGATCAGCGTGGCGCTCGGGTGGCGGGTCAGGCCCCCAGTGCGGCCTTGAGCGCCTCCGGCCGCATCGGCAGGTCGCGCAGGCGCACGCCGGTGGCGTGAGCGATGGCGTTGGCGATGGCCGGCGCTACAACGCAGGTGCCAGGTTCGCCTAAGCCGACCGGGGTGTGGTCGTTGTCGACGAATTCAAGGTCCAGCTCCGGCACCTGATGCATGCGCAGCGGCGTATAGCTGTTCAGGTTGAGGTCCGCAGGCTGGCCTTCGGCGTACTCGGTGCCTTCGTGCAGGGCCATCGACAGGCCCCATAGCAGCGAGCCCTCCAACTGGGCCATGGCACCGTCGGGATGGGCCAGGGTGCCGGCATCCACCACCGAGGTCAGCTTCTCGACCGTCACCTCGCCGCTGGCACGATCCACCTTGACGCGGGCGACACAGGCCACCCAGGTCGGCATATGGCGTTCCTGGCCGAAGCTCAGCGCCACACCGAGACCGGTGTCCTCGGGCAGGGCGTCGCGCTCGTTCCAGCCGGCCTTGTCGAGGGTGCGTTCGAGCACTGTCTTGAGGCGCTCGGCGCCGCCGACGCTGTTGGGCGCCTCGCCGGCATTGCGTCCTTCGGCCTTGAGCAGGTTCCGGCGGAACTCGGCAGGGTCCTGGTCGGCGGCCAGTGCCAGTTCGTCGATATGGCTCTCCACCGCCCAGGTGGTCCAGCCTGGCCCCACCGCACGCAGATAGCCGGGAACGAACGCTTCGTGGGCCTTGTGATTCTGCTGGGCCCACACCCGCTGGGCGCCCAGTGCGTACCAGTGGTCGGCACCACTGATGGCAAAGGAATCGATCTTGCCGCCACCTTCGACGAATTCGCCGAGAAAGCCGGGTGCGATATCGGCGGTGGGCCAGCCGGCGGCGGCGGCGTGTTCGCTGGCCTGGATGGCGCCGTCGGCTGCCAGGGCTGAGCGCAGCCGCTGCACCGAGGGTGAGCGCACGCAATCCATGCGACTGTCATCGGGGCGGGTAAAGACCATCTTGACCGGGGCGCCCACGGCCTTGGCGGCCAGCGCCGCAGGCACGGCATAGTCGCCATAGAGACGGCGTCCGAAGCCGCCGCCCAGATAGTACTGGTGGAAGGTCACCTGGCTCTCGTCGACTTCCAGCGCCTTGGCCACCAGGGGTACCGCCACGGACTGCTGCTGGTTGCCGCAGTGGACGTGCCAGTGGCCGTCGCGCTCGACCACGGTGGCGTTGACCGGCTCGAGCTGGAAGTGCAGCACGCTGGACGTGGTGTAGGTGGCATCGATCAGCGACACGTCCTCGGCGGACGCGGCCTGCTCGAGGGTGGACGTCACCTCGCCGATATCGACGAACAGGGCGCCGTTGTCACGGCTCGGCGACTGGGTCAGGCGGCGGCCTTCATCGAGAATGTCGGCCTCGGTGATCGAGATGCCTGAGCCGTTTTCCCATTCAATCTTCAGCGCATCGGTGGCGCGCATGGCGGCGGAAAAGTTGTCGGCGATCACCGCCAGCCAGCCCTGGCACAGGCCCGAGGGGTCCTCCAGCCGGATGGTCTGGCGATAGCCGGCGATGGACTGGGCCGCGCTGTCATCGATGGAGGTGGCGCGGCAGCCGAAACGGGTAGGCGGCAGCACCGGGCGGGCATAGAGCATCCCATCGACCTTGGCGTCGATGCCGAAGACGGCCTCACCGGTGGTCTTGGCGGGGATGTCCTGGGCCCGGCCGGAGGTGCCCAGCACGCGGCGCTCGGAGGCCGGCTTGAGCTCGATGGCTTCAAGCTCTTCGGCGCTGTAGCTGCGCGACAGGGTGCCGCTGGCAACGATCTCGCCGTAGCCGATGCGCTTGTCGCCGCTGATGACCTGACCGTCACGGGCCTGGCAGTCGGCGGCGTCGACCTCGAGCAGGCGCGCACCAGCTTCGATCAGCGCCTGGCGTCCGGCGGCTCCGGCACGGGACAGCGGCAGGAAGCTGTGGTTCACCGACCAGCTACCCCCGGTGATCATGTAACCCCACTTGGGGTCGCTGTCGACGTATTCGATGGCGATCGTCGCCGGGTCGACCTCGAGTTCCTCGGCCACCAGGCGGGCCAGGCTGGTGCCCACGTGCTGGCCCATCTCGGCCTTGGTGCAGTGCAGGGTGACGTGACCCTGGGCGTCGATGGCGTACCACAGGGTCGGCTCGAAGCGCCCCTTGGCCAAGGCCTCGCTGGCCGCGTCGGCGGCGCCGAAGGCCATGCCGGGCAGGCCAAAGGCGAGAACCGCGCTGGCGCCCAGGGTGCCGATCAGAAAGCCGCGGCGGCTAAGACCGGGGCCAGCTTGGCGATCGGTTGGGGACGTATCGCTACGGACTGCGGAAGCGCCCCGATGGGCCGCCAGGGTGTCATCAAACCGGCTCATGGCGGGGCTCCTCGGCGCTGGTACGGGTTTCGCTGCGGGCAGCAGTAGCGGAGGCGGGGTCGAAGGTCTCGACGCCGCCCTGCTGAAGCGAGGAGGCGCGTTTCACCGCGCGATGGATGCGCACGTAGGCCATGCAGCGGCACAGGTTGCCGCTCATGCCCTGGGTGATCTCGTCATCGCTGGGGGAAGGCTTGCGCTTGAGCAGATCGGCCGCCTGCATGATCTGGCCGGATTGGCAGTAACCGCACTGGGGCACCTGCTCTTCTCGCCAGGCCTGTTGCAGCGGGTGGTTGCCGTCGGCGTCGAGGCCTTCGATGGTGGTGATCTCGGCACCTTCGGCGGCGGCCAGCGGCAGCACGCAGCTACGCGTGGCCGAGCCGTTGAAGTGGATGGTGCAGGCGCCGCACTGGGCGATGCCGCAGCCGAACTTGGTGCCGGTCAGGCCCAGGGTATCGCGCAGTACCCACAGCAGTGGGGTCTGGGGGTCCACCTCGACGCTCACCGCTTCGCCGTTCAGGGTGAAGCTGGTCATGGGGGCTGGTTCCTCGCTGGTCTCGTTGGGGCTTGTCTGAAAAGTGCCTGCGCTCGGTAATACGGCGTTAAAAATCAGCTGGTGCGCCAGCCCGGTCAAAATGCTCATTTACACCCTGTAAACTGCGCTTTCTCACCGATTTTTGCCTTGTCTAACCTTCGCTCGTCGACTTTTCGGACTAAGCCCTGGGTCCGTTGGTGCTTCTGATTTTTCTTGTATGCGTCCCTTTTACCCGTTCTTGAGGCAACAGGGGACGCGAGGACGGTCGGGATGCCGTAACTGGCACACCATCTGCCTCTTAATAAGCGATGTCGCGATACTATAGACCAGTCGACTAGTGGGCAACGTTGAATGCGGGAACGGGCGAAATGCGTGGATGGCGGTTACCGCGAAGGCGCCGGGGGCGTCTGGCGCCTCTCGTGGTGGGACTGCTTCTCGACATGGAGTTCAGGGCGTCAGTGAATCTAGCTCTCGCTGAGACGTCGATGGAGCGCGTCGCCCTTGAGCATTTCGGGATTCAGGCGAACGCCCAGCCCGGGTTCGCCGCTGACGCGGATCATGCCGTCCTCGACCGGCGGCAGGCCCTCGACGCAGTCGGCGTACCAGCCGTAGTAGAAGGCCCGGGTGAATTCCTGCTCGGCGACGTTGGCAAGCGCCATGGCCAGGTGGGTGGATACCGCCAGCGTCACCGGGCCGGAACAATCATGGAAGGCGATCGGGCGGCCCTCGGCTTCGGCCAGGGCGGCGGCCTTGCGGGCGAAGCTGACACCGCCGCCCCAGGTCACATCGATGATCGGGGTGTGGATACGTCCGCGATGCAGCAGGTCGCGAATCTGCCCCAGGCCGCCGAGGGTCTCGCCGCCGGCCAGGGGGACGCAGGTGTCGGCCAGCTCGCCGAGCTGGTCGAAGCGATCCATCCACAGTGGGTCCTCGATCCAGTCCGGGTCGATGGGGGCCAGCGCCTGGCAGATGGTGCGCGCCGCCGGCAGACTCCAGAGCCCGTGCAGTTCCGCCTTCAGGCGCATGCGATCGCCGTGGACACGACGGATCTCCTCGAACGGCCACAGCGCACGATTGAGATCGGCGGGCGAGATGGACATGCCGTGGCGGGCGCCTTCGACGAAGTCGAAGGGCCAGATCTTCATGGCGGATATGCCCATCTCGAGGAGTTCTGCGGCGAGCTCCGCCGGACGCTCGAGAAAGGCGTCCAGGTCCTCGTAGCGGGGAGACGTCCCGTCATCCCCCGAGCCACCCTTGATGCCGAAGTTGTCCGGGCGTACCTCGGCGGACTTGGACACATAGTCGGGGCCGGCGCAGGTGTTGTAGAGCGGCACCCGCGCTCGGGTAGCGCCACCGAGCAGGTCATGCAGCGGCAGGCCGGCACGCTGACCGGCCAGGTCCCACAGGGCCACGTCGATGGCGGACAGCGCGCGGGTCTCGGCACTGGTGCCGCCAAAGCCCACGTAGGGTTGCATCTTGCGATGCAGCGCCTCGATGCGGGAGGCATCCTCGCCCAGCAGCAGGGGAGCGAGGCGGCCATGAACATCGGCGTCGATGGCGTCGGTGCCGAACCAGCTCTCGCCCAGGCCCACCAGGCCGTCCTCGGTGTGGACGCGCACCCAGATCAGCGACGGACGAGCCGCAGGCCGCAGGGTTTCGATACGCTGGATCTTCATGCTGGTCTCCGCAAGGTTCAGTGTTTCGCTACCGTTGATCGGCCCCGTTCGTCATTGCCGCAGACCGCTGCCGTTCTCTGCTGTTGTGCATCTTCAATGGCCACCCTCGCTGACGTCGCTTGATCCGCTCAGGCAGCTTGCGGGTGGCCGCCGTCAAATGACGTGTGATGGAAGCATCATGGCTGCTTTGACTGTGATTCGCCGAGCAGACTGACCAATTCCGGGACCAGTCTTTCACCGTGGCCGGCATCGACGATGTCCTGGTAGAGCCGGGTGATCGCCTGGCTGAGCTGGCGCGAGGCGCCGAGGTCCTCGGACATGCTTTGATAGTAGCCCACGTCCTTGAGCGAGTTGGACAGGCTGAAGCGGAAGCCTGAAGGGTCGGCGTCGGTCAGGAAGGGACGCAGGCGTTCGAGCACCACGCCGCCGCCGCCACCGTTGCCCAGCACCTCGAGCAGCACGGCGTCGTCGATGCCGGCGCGTCGGGAGGCGGCGCTGGCCTCGGCCAGTACGGCGGTGAAGCCCAGCGAGACGAAATTGTGCAATAGCTTCAGGGTGTGGCCGGCGCCCACCGGGCCGCCGTGGGTGATGTGCTCGGCGAAGGCGCCAAACAGCGGCTTGAGCTCGTCAAACAGCGCCTGATCGGCACCGACGATCAGGTTGAGGCGGCCCTCGGCGGCCTCCTTCGGGGTGCGGGTCATGGCGGCGTCGACGAAACGGCCACCGGCCTCGCGCACCCTGGCGTCGATGGCCTGGGTGGAGCTGGGGATGGCGGTGGAGCAGTCGACCACGATCTGGCCTGGCTTGAGCCCCTCCAGCACGCCGCCTTCGTCGAACAGCACGCTTTCCACCTGGGGAGTGCCGGTGACGCACAGGATCACCAGATCGGCGGTCTCGGCGACCTCGCGGGCGCTGGTCAGAGCGCTTGCCCCTTTGTCGATCAGGTCGTCGCTGGGCTGATTGCCGGGGTGATCGAGAAAGCTCAGGCGATGGTCCGCGCGCAGCAGGCTGGTGGCGATCCCGTGGCCCATCAGGCCGACGCCGATCAGGCCGACGTGAAGCGAGGTGGTCATGTCCCTTTCCTTGTGGTGGTGATGATGGTTGGTGGTCGGTGGTCGGTGGTCGAGAGAAGCGGCCCGACACGCTCGGAAATTTCTTGTGTCAGGCCCAAGCTTTTCCAGCGACGTCTAGCCGTGATGAATCGCAATGGTCTTGATGCGGGTATAGCTCCTGAGCCCTTCAAAGCCCTTTTCGCGGCCGTGGCCGGAGCGGCCGACGCCGCCGAATGGCAGCTCGATACCACCGGCGGCGCCGTAGTTGTTGACGAACACCTGGCCCGAGCGGATCGCCTTGGCCAGACGCAGTTGGCGGCCGCCGTCGGCGGTCCATACGCCCGCGCACAGGCCGAAGTCGGTGGCGTTGGCCAGGCGTGCGGCCTCGGCCTCGTCGGCGAAGGCCTGGACCACCAGTACCGGCCCGAACAGCTCCTCGCGACTGACGCCGTGGCCTTGCGGCACCTGGGTCAACAGGTGGGGGACCACGAAGTGGCCGTCCCGGGGGGCGTCGTCGGCCAGGCGTCCACGGGCGGCGATGTGGATACCGTCATCCTGTGCCGCCTGGATCAGCGTCATCACCTTGTCGCGCTGGCGTTCATTGATCAGCGGTCCGCAGTCCGGGTCGTTCTCGCCGACGTCACAGGTCAATTGCGAGAAGCGCTCGCTCAGTGCCGCCACCACCTCATCGTGGATGCTCTGCTCCACCAACAGACGGCTGCCGGCGGAACAGGTCTGGCCGGCGTTCTGGATGATCCCGCGTACCACGGCGTCCAGGGCGCGTTCACGGTCGGCGTCGGCGAACAGCAGCTGGGGCGACTTGCCGCCGAGTTCCATGGTCACCGGCACGTGGTGCACCGCCGCCGCCTGAGTCACCAGGGTGCCGGTCTCCGGCGAGCCGGTGAACGACAGATGGTCGATGCCGGGGTGGGCGGCCAGGGCGGCGCCGGCTTCACGGCCGAGGCCAGGCACCAGGTTGAGCGCGCCTTCCGGCAGCCCGCAGTCGACGGCCAGCTGGGCCAGGCGCAGCACGCTCAGACAGGCGTCCTCGGCGGGCTTGAGCACGCAGGTGTTGCCAGCGGCCAGCGCCGCCGCCACGCAGCGTCCGAAGATCTGGGCCGGGTAGTTCCAGGGGATGATCTGGGCGCACACGCCCCAGGGCTCGCGCAGGGTCATCACCGCATAGTCGGGATCGAAGGGGATGGTCTCGCCGTGGAGCTTGTCGGCGGCGCCGGCGTAGAAGCTGAAGTAGCGCGCGCAGGCGGCGATGTCGCCCCGGGCCTGGCTGATCGGCTTGCCGGTGTCGGCGCATTCGAGGGCGGCCAGGGTCTCCCTGTCGGCGTCGATGGCCTGACTGAAGGCATACAGCCATTCACTGCGCGCCCGCGCCGAGAACGTCGACCACTGGCCAAGCTCGCCTGTGAAGGCTGCCCGGGCGGCGGCCACCGCAGCATCGACGTCGGCTGCGCTGGACGCGGCGATACGGGCGATGACTTCGCCGCTGGCCGGGCGCAGCACCTCGAGGGTGTCGGCGGTATCGACCCAGTGACCGCCGATCAGGGCGCCGGTGGGTGGAGTGAGGGGGAGGGCGTGCATGCTGTCGACTCCTGAGAAGGGGCGGAAGATGGGGTGGGCCCCGGCGCGGCCGGGGCAGTGATCGGTATCAGTAGAGCAGATCGACCAGGCCCAGCGAGATCCAGGGCATGTAGGTGATCGCCATCAGGCAGGCCAGGACCACCAGCACGAAGCGCGCAAGCCAAGGGATCAGCTCGTCGATGGACAGCTTGGCCACGGCGCAGGCGGCGAACAGATTGACCCCCAGCGGAGGGGTGAACATGCCGAGCGCCAGGTTGACCACCACGATCAGGCCGAAGTGCACCGGGTCGATGCCGTACTGCACGGCGATGGGGGTGAAGATCGGGGCCAGCACCAGGATCGCCGCCGAGGTCTCGACGAACATGCCGATCACCAGCAGCATCACGTTCACCGCCAGCAGGAAGCTGACCGGGCTCTCGAACACCTGGGTGACCCAGGCGGCAACCTCGCCGGGCAGCCCCGAGCGGCTGATCAGGAAGCTGAACAGCGCCGCCGCCGAGATGATCAGCATCACCGTGGCGGTGGAAATCACGCTCTGGCGCAGGATCGGCACCAGTTCCGACAGTGGCAGCTCGCGGTAGACCAGACCGCCGACTATCAGTGCGTAGAACACCGCCACCGCCGAGGCCTCGGTAGGGGTGAAGACCCCGCCATAGATGCCGCCGATGACCACCACCGGCATCAGCAGAGCGGCCCAGGCACGACGCATTGAGGTGGTGAAGGCGGCGCGATCCTCGCGGTCGCGCAGGCCGTAGCCGCGCAGCTTGCAGAAGATGTACAGAAACAGCAGCAGCGCCGAGCCGATCAACAACCCCGGACCGATACCGGCAATGAACAGGCGCCCGATCGAGGTGTCGGTGCTGACGCCGTAGAGGATCAAGGGGATGGAGGGCGGGATCAGTACGCCGAGCTCCGCCGAGGAGGCCTGGATCGAGGCCGCCAGCGGACGCGGGTAGTCGTGGGCCACCATCGCCGGAATCAGGATGGAGCCGATGGCGAAGGTGGTGGCCACGCTCGAGCCGGAAACCGCGGCGAACATCATGCAGGTCAGCACGCAGGTCATGGCGAGCCCGCCCTGGAGCCCGCCGACGATGGACTTGGCCAGGTCCACCAGGCGCTGGGAGATGCCGCCGGCGGCCATCAGGTTGCCGGCCAGGATAAAGAAGGGGATCGCCATCAGCGGGAAGTTGTCGATGCCGACGAACATCTGCTGGGGCACCATCAGCAGCGGAAAACGGGTGAAGAACTCGATACCGATCACCGACGCCAGCAGGATCGACACGGCGATCGGCACGCCCAGGGCGAACAGGATGATCAGCGATAGTCCGATAGCGGCGTTCATGGCTGCTTCCTCCCTTCGGTACCGGACGAGGTGCCTGTGTCAGGGCCAGGTCTGGATTCGGATTCAGGCACGTGGGCGGGGGCCTCGGCATCGACCACGCCGATGGTCTCGCGTCCGGTCAGCTGGGCGATCAGTCGAGTGATCACCGACAGCAGCGAAAAGGCGGCGCCGATCGGAATGGCGGCGTAGATCCAGGCGATCGAGATGCCGACGCCGGAGAGCATCTGGTTCTGCACGCGCAGCGTCATCTGATAGCCGTAGATCACCAGGATCGCCAGGACGATCATGCAGCAGGTGGCGATCAGTATCTCCAGCGCCTTGAGGGCGGAGGTCGGCACCAGCTTGTAGATCACTTCGACGGCCATCATGTAGCCGCCGCGAAAGGTCGCTGCGGCGCCCAGAAAGACGCACCAGATCATGGTGGAGCGGGCCATCACCTCCGACCAGGTGGAGGGGGCGTCGAACACGAACCGGGTCAGCACCTGGTAGAAGCCAAGGCTTACCGAGGCGATCAACATCAGCACCGCTGCGTAGAGGGCGACCTGGGAGATGGCCCGCTCGAGACGGAAGAACAGATCCAGCATGGGGCTTTCCTCATCGCGGGTAAGGCCCGAGGACGGGTCAGGCTTGACCGCCCAAGCGCTCGCCAACGGCAGGTAGCGAGCGCTCGGGCGGGAAGGTCAGTCGAGGATCGGTGGACGATCAGCTGCCGCAGTCGCTGGAGCGAATGCGATCGAGCATCTCCGAGCCGTACTCGTCGGTGTAGACCGAGTAGGAGGGCTCGACGGCGGCCTGGAACCGGGACTTGTCGATGTCATCGACCACGGTCATGCCCTTGGCCTTGAGTTCCTCGACGCCTTCGGTCTCGAGTCTCGACACCATCGCTCGGGTGGCCTCGGCGCCGGCCTGGGCGGCCTCCATGAACCAGCCCTTCTGCTCATCGGATAGGCCGTCCCAGAGGATCGGCGAGGCCAGCATGATGGCCGGAGAATAGACGTGGCCGGTCAGCGACAGGCGATCCTGGACCTCCCACAGATTGCCGGTGAGGATCACCGAGATGGGGTTTTCCTGGCCGTCCACGGTGCCCTGCTGCAGCGCGGTAAACAGCTCCGGGAAGGCCATCGGTGTCGGATGTACGCCCATCTCGTTGAACGCCGCCATGTGCATCTCGTTTTCCATGGTACGGATCTTGAGACCCTGGGCGTCTTCGGGGGTCTCGATGTCACGCTGGCTGTTGGTCATGTGGCGGAAGCCGTTCTCGGTCCAGGCAAGACCCACCAGGTCGTGCTCGCCGATCTTGTCGAGCAGGTCCTGGCCGACCTCGCCATCCAGCACGCAGCGGGCGTGGTCGTAGTCCTTGAACAGAAACGGCAGGTCGAGCACGTAGGTCTCGGGGACGAAGTTGCCCAGCGGCCCGGTGGAGGTGACAACGGCGTCGATGGTGCCGATCTGCAGGCCTTCGATCATGGCGCGCTCGCCGCCCAGCGCACCGGAGGGCTGCTCGTTGACCGTGAATTCGCCGTCGGATAGCTCCTCCAGGGTCGCCTTGAAGGCATCGATACCCTCGGAGTAGTGAGAGCTGTCCGAGGTGGTGTGGCCGACGGTGATGGTCTGGGCGGCAGCCGCTGGCAGGGCAAACCCGGCCAGTGCCACGGCCAGCAGGCAGGGCTTGAGGTGAAAGGCGGGGCGGCGTGTTGCGTGGCGTACAGTCGTCGTCATTGTTGTTTCCTCTTTGCGGGATGACGCTTGGGTGTGGTCGTGCCCGGTGGCACGGCCGGATCAGTGCTCGTGGTCGGCCAGGGCTCGTCCTCGCCTCAGCCGCTCGAAGTAGTCGTCGCCACCGATCTGACCGCCCTTGAAGGCGATCTCTAGATCCTGGTAGCGCGGGTCGTCGCTGTGGGCCTGGCACAGCGGCGAACCCGGGGTGTCCGGCAGCGGCATCTTGACCGTCAGGGCATGGATGTTCAGGGCGGTGATGGCATGGCTCGAGGTGTCGCCGCCGGCCACGCACACCCGGGTCAGCCCCTGATCGTCCACCAGCGCCTTGAGCATCTCGCCGAGGGCCTTGCCCAGACTGTGGCGGCTGGATTCGGTGGCCAGGCTGTCGTCGTGGCTGTCGGGTCCCATGGCGGTGTGCAGGATGACGCTGCGGCCACTGCTCAGGGCATCCAGTGCCTTGAGGATGGCGGTAGCCATGGCCTCGTTGCGATGGGCGGGGATGGCCAGGCTGCGAGGGTCGAGCTCGATGCGCTGAAAACCGGCATGCTCGACCGCCCAGTGAATCTGGCGTGCGGTGGTGCTGGAGACGCTGCCGGAGACCACCGCGATGCGCTCGACCGAACTGGGCGGAGTGAAGTCCTCGCCACCTTCCACCAGCCCCAGGCGTTGCCACTCGGCGAGCAAGGCGTACTCGACGCCGGACGAGCCGGCCACGAAGCCGCCCTTGCCGCCTTGTTGCTGCGGGCGAGTGCGCCAGAGTTGATGACCCACCGCCTGTTGATGGGCGGGTTCGAGCACGTCGAACAGCACCGCCGGATGCTCGGCGAGGGCGTGATCCACGCGTTCGTCGATATCCGGCAGGGCCAGGCTGGGCACATCGATCAGGCCGACCGGCAGAGTGGTCTGGGCGGCCAGGTGGCGGCGCAGGTCCGCCTCGTGCATGGGGGTGACCGGGTGGCGCGACATCACGGGGTGTCGATCGATGCGGTAGATCTGATCCTGATAGGCGGCGTAGAGCTCGCCGAAGACGGTGTAGCGGCGCATCTGCGGCACCCCCACCACCAGTGGGATCGGTGTCTCGCCGAAGACGCCGCGAGCCACCTCCATGGCACAACCGATGCTGCCGACCTCGGGGCTGCTGTCGAAGGTCGAGCAGGTCTTGTAGTGGGTCAGCGCTGCGCCCTGTTCGGCCAGCCACTGGAAGGAACGCTTGAGCTCGCGGCGCATCCAGTCATTGGACTCGCTGCGGCTGGTGCCGGCCAGACCCAGGGCACGACAATGATCGAAGCGCGCTCGCTGTTCGGCGCTGGGGCGAGCGGTGAACAGCACACTGGGGACGCCCTGGCAGGCCAGGGCCTCGAGCGCGTCGGTGGAGCCGGTCAGGTCGTCGCCGTAGTAGCTCAGCAGCAGGTCGTTCATGGGCAGAAGGTCTCCAGAGCCTGGGCCAGTTCGCCATGGTCACGGGCGTGGTCGGCCAGCGAGATGCCGCGTGCAGCGGCGTCGTAAGCCTGGCGCAGGCTTCTGACGCCGGCGGCGATACCGCCAGGGTGGGCCATGATGCCGCCGCCTGCGGTGACGATCATGTCGCTGCTGCCCCCCATGGCGCGACAGGTGTCGATGGCCTGGCAGGCGGTCTGATTGGACGAGAACACCGGCATCACGGTGTGGGCGGGTCCCGGCGGCTCGAACAGCGGCGTCAGGCAGGCCCGGGCGCTGGCGGCGACGCTGTCGTCGGATTCCGAAAACTTGTTGGCCAGACCATTGACGTGAAGGTGATCGACGCCGGCCAGGCGCCAGAAGGTCTGCCAGGCGGCGAAGTCCATGCCCAGCAGCGGCTCCCGGCTGAACATGCCCCAGCCGGCGCGGTGGCCGTGGATGGGCAGCTCACAGTGGCGCCGCAGATGACTGACGCCGGCCAGACCCACCGCGTTCAGGGCGACCATCACACAGCTACCGCCGGCGGCCAGCACGTGGTCGTGGTGCCGGCGCATCTCGTCGATCTCGCCGGTGATGTTGAAGGCCACCATGACCTTGCGTCCGGTGCGCTGCTCATGTTCGAGCACCAGCGGCATGATCGCGTCGACCCGCTCGGTGAACGGGCAGTGCGGGCCGTTGGCCTGGAGTTCATCGTCCTTGATGAAGTCGATGCCGCCATCCAGCAGTTCCTTCACCACCTCGGCGGTGGCATCGGGTGAGAGCCCGACGCTGGGCTTGATGATGGTGCCGATCAGGGGACCCTGGTCGACGCCGCTGAGGCGGCGGGTACCGTCGATGCCGAACTGGGGCCCGGGGCAGGCCTCGGCAAAGGCGTGGGGCAGGCTGACGTCGAGCAGCCTGAGCCCGGAGAATTCCTTGAGTTCATACAGATTGCCGGCGAGGGTGGCCATCAGCGTGCTCAACGACGGACCGAGGTTCTCAAGGGGCCAGGACAAACGCACCCGGGCACGCTGGTAGCGGGTGCCGGGCGGCTGGGGCCGGGTCGGCATGGGCAGCGAGGGCGCGTCGACGCTGTCGAGCAATTCGATGGACTCGACCCTGGCCGCATGACGCTTTCGAAAGTCATCGGTTTCCGCGGCCAGGCGGGTGAAGGTGCCGCAGGATTGCTCCCCTGCCATCACCTGGCAGGCCTGCTCCACCTCGAAGGGGGTCTCGATCAGGTAGCTGGCTTCGATTCGGTTCATGCCTGGCCTCTTGATACTCGCGATGGCGCTGTCGTCAGACTCTGTGGAGAGCGTGGCCCCTCAGGTGATGCGCTGAATGCTGTCGGCGATGGCGTCCGGTTCGAACACCCGCTTCCAGTCATCGCGCATCAGCATCGGCTTGCCGTTCTCGATCGCCTTGTTGCAGGCATCCGAGAAAGCGCCGGGCTGCTCATCGAAGATCACCGCACCGAGGATGTTGAGATGGCCAAGCAGAAAGTCCCTGGCACACTCATGGCTGACGCCTCGATCCACGACTTCGTCCATCGCTTCACGCATCACCGATAACAGTGTGGCACATACCGTTTCCGACAGACCGGGTTCCAGCAGCGCCATCTGTTCAACGCTGACGCGATGGCTGCGCCCGACGGGGGCATAGATGGTCCTGGCCACGGCCTCGCCCAGGGCAAAGTGGCGCTCATCGCCCTGCATCAGGGCGCTGACGATATGCTGGGTGGCGTGGCTGCCGCCGAAATAGTCGCGCTTGGCCTCGAGGGTGGTCTCGTCGTTGAAGATCGGGGGGTGACACGGGTGAGTGACGAAATAGACCAGGTCGTCACGCTCGGGCAGATGGCCGGCGAAGGGGGCGGCGGCGTCCAGGCAGATCACCATGGTGCCGGCATCGATCGACGGTGACAGCTCGGCGGCAATCTTCTGGATCAGGGTGTCGGGAACGGCCAGGATGACCACATCCGCGCCGGCCACCGCCTGCTCGGCGCTGTCGACGCACTCGATGCCGAGTTCGTCGCGCAGCCGTTGGCGGCCCTGTTCGCTGACCTCGACGTGACGCACGTCGAAGTCCGAAGTCTTGAGATTGCGGGAGAGGCGGGCGCCCATCTTGCCGCCGGCACCGATCAAGGCAATGGTCGTCATGGCCAGGTAACCTGTGTGAAAAAGTGGAAGAGGCAAGCTGTGCTGCAACTGGTATGATGACAATATAAGTGGCCGGGGCTGTCAAACACGACCTTGGTCGAGTGTCATGTTCCAGGACCGCTGGCATGGGTATGCTGCGGGGCCTGGCGCCGCGAGGTAGAGGCCATGAGCGACTCGTTGAAAATTTCTCGCCGCAAACTGTCCGACGAGGTGTTCGATCGGCTGTATCAGCAACTGCTGAACGGCGACTATGCGCCGGGGGACAGCCTGCCCTCGGAGCGGGAATTGATGGATACCTTCGGGGTCGGCCGGCCGGCCATCCGCGAAGCGATGCAGGCGCTGGAGCGACTGGGGCTGGTGTCGATCCACCACGGGCAGCGGCCCAAGGTGTTGACGCCCAGTGCCGACGGCATGCTGGCCCAGATCGAACTGACCGCGATGCACCTGCTGTCGACCGAACCCGCCTCGCTCGAACACCTCAAGGAGGCGCGGCTATTCTTCGAGGTGGGCATGGTGGCGCGGGCGGCGCGGCAGGTGGGCGCCAAGGATCTGGCGCGCCTCGAGGCGCTGGTGGAGCGCCAGCGGGTGGCGCTGAACAAGGACATCGATGCCTTTATCGCGGCGGACATGGGCTTTCATGTTGCCATCGCCGAGACCACCGGCAACCCTATCTTTATCGCGGTCAGTCGGGCGATGTTCGAGTGGCTGGCCAGGTTTCATACCTCGCTGATCCATTGGAAAGGCAGCGAGCATGTGACGCTGGAGGAGCACGAGCGCATCCTGGCGGCGTTGAAGAACGGCGACGAAGGCGCTGCCATTCGCGAGATGACGCGTCATCTGGAAAGGGCGCGTTCGGTGTACGCTCCCAGTTGATGGCGCCTTGATTCCCGCTTTTGACGCTCGCCCCGGACGGGTGACACTTATCGAGAAGGAACGGGACCTTGGATAGTGATCTGGTCTACGCCCTGGACATGGCGGGGACGGTGGTCTTCGCCCTGTCGGGCATCTTGCTGGCGTGCCGCTCACGCATGGATCCCATCGGCATGCTGGTGCTGGCGGCGGTGACCGCCGTCGGAGGAGGGACCCTGCGTGATCTGGTGCTGGGTGTCGCCCCGGTGTTCTGGATCCGCGATCCGACCTATCTTTGGGTGATCCTGGCCACGGTGCTGTGCGCGCTGGTCGGATTTCACTATATCCACCGCCTCAATCGGGTGGTGCTGCCGGTGGCCGACGCCTTCGGTCTGGCGCTGTTCGTGATCATCGGTGCCAACAAGGCGATGCTGCTGGGGACCTCGGGGGTCGTGGCGGTGTTGATGGGGCTGTTTACCGGGGTGGCCGGCGGTATGATCCGTGACGTGCTGGCAAGGCGCGTGCCGATGGTGCTGTGTCGTGAGGTCTACGCCACCGCCGCCATCGCCGGCGGTGTGGTCTTCGTGGCATTGGCAAGCCTCGGCGCCCCCAGGCTTGGCATCCTGCTGTCGCTTGTCACCACCCTGGGGCTGCGGCTCGCAGCGATCCGCTGGCAGCTGGCGCTGCCGGTGCTGGCCTGGGTGGTGATCGAGCCATCTCCAGGCCAGTCGGCGTCGAGTCGGGCGGCGGATGCCGACGCCGCAGCGGTGCCCGCTGACCCGGCGGCGATGCCGGCCGATGGCAATGACACACCGCGGATGTCGGCCCGCGAGACGGCATCGTCCGCCGACGTCGCGCGTCCCAAAATGCGGGTGAGGATGGTCTCTCGAAGCAAGGCCGCTCGCCTGTGGCCCGAGGATGAAGACGTCGATTGAGCCCTCGATTGACGGTTTTCTTCGTCGATGCTCGAGCATCGCCGTCTGCAACTCTGTGCTGGGATCTCTGCGATCGATGCCAGGCGATTGCCTCTGGCGCGGGCAGGCGGGAGGCATCTATCTTGCGGGTGTGACGCCCATCCTCGGGCGTTGCTCGCCGGCAGGAGAGATGGCATGGACAGTGCAGTTTGTCGCTTGTGGAAGAGGTCGCGAGCTGCGGCTGTGCTTATGGTGCTGCTGCTGGCGTCGGGGTTGGCCGTATCGGTGGGGGCTCACAGCGTCTCGGCCGGCGCTGGCAGCGAGTCGGCGCTCACTGTCAGGACTGCCTGTGCTGACTGCGCACGCGCCGCCGCCGAGATCCGTGCCGTCTATGAAACCTCCTTCGACCTTATTCCCGCCGACAAGCAGCGCCACTACGCCCAGCGGCTGTGGCGGGTGACCGGTGATCCTGCCTACCTGTGCTCCAATCATGCCTACGGCCGACGTCTGCTCGATCAGCTAGCGCGTGACGCCTTCACCGTCGCGGACAGTGACCGGCTTCGCCAGCGCAATCGTGAGTTGCTGGCGGCCTACCCCGAGACCAGCCCCAAGCAGCGTCGGCGCAAGGCCATGCTGTCGGAACATGTCGACATGATGCTGCCTCGGGGCATCCTGTTTCGGCTGGCCCAGGCCCGCTACCACGGCTTGCTTGGACAACTTTCCGAGGCTGATCGGCGCTCGCTTGAGCAGGCCGTGGGCGCAGTGGATTGGCGGGCCTTTCTGACCGACCCCGAGGTGGTGTCGGTGTATGCCGCCCAGGTGGCCAACCAGGCCGCCTTCCTGGCCCAGCTGGGGATCGTCGATCTACGCGGTGAGCTTGTCGAGGCCTTTCGTGACCGTTATCCACCCGGGCGGATCGAGGAGCTGTCACCGGCGGAATATCGCAACTGGGTCTACGGCCTGACCCACTTCATCATCGCCGCGAGCCACTACTACCAGCGGATGCTGTCCGACGGCGAGCTCGATTGGGCGGTGGCGGCGTTGCTCGGCCAGGGAGAAGCGTTGTTGCAGGTCAAGGCCGATATCATCGCCGAGGTGGCGCTGTCGCTGCAGTTGGCAGGGCAGGCCGATCATCCGCTGGTGGCGGTGCTGCATGAAGCGCTGCTGGCACGACGGGATCCGCAGTCGGGCATCCTGCCCGCCACCGACGGCGGGTTCGATCTGGGCGAAGGTGAGCATCGCAACGTGCTGGCGATCATGACGCTGGGGTGGGACGGGCGGTTGTATTCAGGGCCCCGGCTGGTCCTCAAGGACATCTCCGAGGAGCGTGATTGCCGACTGCCTGGGCGGTCCCTGGCTACGTCGCCAGAGGACTGAGTTGGAGGCCGGGTCGGAAGTCCGCTCAAGGGTCGGGTCGAGAGGCCAGACACTCGACCGACGCCTCGCTATACCCGGCAGCTCGACGTCGAGCGCCACAGGCTCCCCAGTCCGTCGAGGTGGTCCCGGGTGGCGGGCAACTGGGCCCCCAGTGACTCGTGCAGACGAAGGTAAAGCGGCGTCAGCAGCGGATTGCGTTCGCGCTCGGCGCATTCGTTGTCGATGTAGTAGGCACGCCGGGTACCGCAGTAGTGGATGGTGTCGCTCACCGGCTGGAAACGAAAGCCGGACAGGGTCAACAGCCGCGCCAGGGGAGGCTCCATCAGGGCGTAGAGGTGTCGCCGTGTGGTCAGGCCGGCAAGGGCGTGGGCGCTCAAGAACAGGCCGGTGACGATCAACGGAAATGCCTGGCGTTCCTCCGGAGGAAACTGTACCGGCAGCGTTTCTTCGCCCTTGCTTGGGGCCCGGAAAAGCCGCGAGATCGCCAGGCGAGAAATTTCGGCGATCTGGCGCCCGTCGTGCTGTCGCGGATGTAGCGAAGGCGCCGTGAAGACGCTGCGGGTGGCGTTCATCACCGGCAGGTCATCCGGACGATCGACGGGGGGAAATACCAGTCGCACGCAGCCCGCCGCGAGACCGCTTGAGCGATGTTCGACCAGGCAGTGGATGGCCTGTTCATCGAAGTCATCATGCTCCTGTTGCTTGTCACTGTCGCCTGGCAGAGCGTAGTGAAGCTCACGTAGAAAGACGTCATGGCGCAGCGAATAGACCCGCTCCCTGTCCGCGACCGTCTTTACCAGGATCACCCGGAACTGGTCGGCGAACTGCTCCAGCAGGCGCTGTTGCCGCGATGGCCTCTCGGTGTCTGCTGCTGGCATGGGAAATCACCTCCGTGTTGTTATAGCCGGGCCGTAAAGGCCCGGCGGGCGTCCGGCTCCCTGCTCCGGTACACCCTGTCTATGATAATACCCATTCAATATGCACTAGTTTACCGAATCGATGTCGATCACCGGATCGAAGGCGAAGACCTCTTTGAAGGGCACGGGACGGCCAAGGTGATACCCCTGGCCATAGGTGATGTTGTAGGACGACAGCAGCGGAACCAGCGCCTCCTGGTCGACGAACTCCGCCACGGCCTGTTTGCCGAAGCCGGTGGCGATGTCCGACACCGCCTTGACGATGACACGGCTGTCGGGATTGGTCGCCAGGCTGCGGATGAAGGAGCCATCGATCTTGATATAGTCCACCGGCAACTGGCCCAGATAGTGGAAACTCGAGAAACCGACGCCGAAGTCATCCAGCGCGGTCCGACAGCCTAGATCACGCACGCTCTGCAGCACCCCGCGGGCGGTGGAGAAGTCGGTGACGGCGGCGGTCTCGGTGACTTCCAGCACCAGATGATGGGGATCGGCCTGACTGACCGTCAGCAGGTTGGCCAGGTACTGCTTCAGCCCTTCGTCGTGGAGCGACTGTCCCGACAGGTTGACCGCCAGGCTGATGCCCTCGAGCCTCGCCAGGGCATGCACGCAGTGATGCAGCACCCAGCGATCGATCGCCACGATCTGGCCTGAATGTTCGGCCACTGGGATGAAGCGTGCCGGTGATATCAGGCTGCCATCGTCGTCGCGCATGCGCAGCAGCACCTCGTAGTGGCGGATCGAGCGATCCTCCAGCCGCACGATGGGCTGCACCATCAGCACGAAGTCACCCTCCACCAGGGCTCGGCGAATACGGTCGACCCAGTAGACACGCTCGTTGAGCTCATCCCGGGCATTTTCCAGAGTGGCCAGCAGGTGCCAGCGTTGCAGGTTGCTGGCCTTGGCCTTGTACATGGCTACGTCTGCGCTGGCCATCAGGTCGGCGGGGGTGGCGCCTTCGGTGGGGAAGGGGACGATGCCGATGCTCGCGGTGACCCGGTGGCGACGTCCTTCGGCGACGAACCCGAGGCTCTCGAACAACTGGTTGAGGTGCTGGGCGACGCGGATCGCGTGGTCGTCGTCGACCCCAGGCAGCAGCAGGGCGAATTCGTCGCCGCCGAGGCGCGAGATGACCCCTCGGTGGGCGTACTCCTGCTGCAGCAGGCGGGCCACGGTATGCAGCATGCGATCCCCGGCATGATGGCCGCTGAGCTCGTTGACCTCCTTGAACTGGTCAAGGTCCAGCAGCATGACCACGCCCTGCTCGTCTCGGGCCAGGGCCTTGCGCAGCGACTCCAGGAAGAAGCGACGATTGTAGAGCTCGGTCAGCGGATCGCGCTCGGCGAGCCAGGTCAGTCTGGCCTCGGCGGCTTTGCGCTCGGTGATATCAAGTCCCACCGATATGCGTGCCAGGGAGGCTTTGGCACCGCTCTTCAGCGGGCTGTGGTACCAGATGATGGTGCGTGGCTCCCCATCGGGAAGGGTCAGGGTGCGTTCTTCCTGATGCAAGGGCTGGCTGGGCTCGCTGTCCCCCGGGCCTGCGCCGAAGATGTCGTCGAAACGACGCCCCAGCAGTTCCTGGGAGGGGCAGCCGAGCTGGTCCTTGAGGTAGTCGTTGACCATGTCGATGCGCCCCTCTTCGTCCAGCGTGAGGATATGCACCTGGGCGGTATCGATCAGATTGCTGACAAAGTCCCGCTCCCTGGCCAATTCATCGATACGACGTGCCAGCTCATCCCCCCGCTGAGCCACCTGGCGCTGCAGGCGCTCGAGCTTGTCGGCCAGGGTCAGGGTGCTGGATTCCAGCACGTCGATCTCGTCCGGCAGGCGACGTGGCGCCAGCGGCAAGGCTTCGCGCGCCTGGGAAAAGCCACCACTGGCCAGCGGCGGCAGCACCGAGGCCACCCGGCGCAGTCGAGCCATGGGACGCAGCAGGATCGCCAGCAGCAGGAGTTCGGCAGACAGCCAGCCGAACAGACTGGCCATCATCTGGGTCCGGGTATCGAGCTGGATGGCATGGATCTGGGTGGTGATGTCCGAGATCAGCACGAAATAGGCGGGTGCACGAGCCCCGGAGGACGAGGTCAGCGGGACGGCGGAAAGCTCCAGATGACGTCCCTGCTGTTCGAGGCGCAGGGGTTCCTGCGCCAATGCCTCGAGGGAACCTTTTCGGCTTGCCTGGTGCAGCAGCGGCAGGCTCTGTGAGGCGTTGGTCACCGCCTGTACCCGTCCCTTCCAGCCGTCCAGTCGACGTGGTTCAAAGGCGGCTTCGGTGGCGCTGGTATCGACGCTGATCAGGGCGACCTCGCTGGTGGATATCTCGCGAGTCTGGCGGGCGACGTCCGCCAACGAGCGAGACAGCAGCAGGGTGCCTGCGCTGCCGCCGTCGGCCAGTATCGGGACCACGGCGTACTGGCGGCACTCGGGAGAGCACTCGAGCGGCGACAGGGGGAGCTCCCGGGACATGACGCTTTCCACCCAGCGCCGATAATGAGGCGGCGGCGACTGGCCTGGTTCGAGCCCCAGCGACATGACCGCACGGGTGCGATCATCGTAGACCAGCATCTGTTCGATACCCGCCTCCAGCTGGAGCGAGGGCCACAGTGAGGCCAACGCAGGGGACAGCGCCTCGGGCGGTGACGGCGGGGCCCCCTGCTCCAGCGCAGGGCCCAGGTCGGGCGAGGCCGCGATCAGTCCCGCCAGCTGCTGCAACCCTTTTTCCGAACGGCGGATGGCGAACTCGAGCTCACGCTGCTGGCGCTCGATCTGCTCCTGGCGCGTGGCGGTGAACTGACGTGTCAGGTTGGTGTGAGACAGGTAGGTGAACAGCACTGCCAACGCCACCAGCAAAAGGCTGGTGAGGGTGACCACTCGCCATGTGAGGCCCAGGCGAAGGCGCTCGGGGCGTGACGGGCTGGTAACCGGCATCAGAACCTCAACGAGAGCTGGAAGAGCCACATGTTCCAACGTCGCTCGGTGTCTTCAGGATCTGGATTATCCTGAACCGGCAGCCAGGCGGTCCCGTCCACATAGTGATATTCGCCCGCCAGCATGACCCGTGAATGGGGCTGCCACTGTAGACCGAAGGTCCAGTCATTGGCGTACTGGGAGTGGGCCGGACCACGGCCTTCGCGTTCGTAGTCGGTGCCGTTGCGGTCGTCGCGGTCGTTGACCAGGCTGTCGTAGCGGACCAGCCAGCGCCAGTCGTCGAGGAAGCGCCGGCGATATTGCACGTACCAGCTTTCACCCTGGTTCTCGTTGTCCTCGAAGGCGTCGAAGCCGGTGAGGCTGACGTCGCGCAGCGCGTACTCCGCGGTCAGGCTCCACAGCTCGGCGTTGTATTGAGCAGAGAAGATCCACGGCTGGAAATCGAGCTTGCCGTCTCCGGGAAAGGCACCGGGGGAATCGTAGTCGGCCTTGACCGAAGCCGCGCTGACGGCAAATACCATGCGACCGCCGTCGTGTTCGTAGCGCACCTGGCCTACCGCCGAGGTGTCGGCGTCGAAGGAGCCGGGTAACACATCGAGACCCAGCACCTCTTCCACATCGTCATCCACCTGGGCCTGGCCGACACCCAGCTGGGCATGGATCACGCCGTTGTCGATGCGCTCTTCGTGGTAGAGGCTGACGCCATCGGCAGACAGCCCCAGGGAACGGGTGCGGTCGAAATAGATCGACTGCGGCAGCAGAATGCTGGGGCGGGTAAAGGCCACATCCCGGGTCTGGTTGTAGAAGCCGAAGGGATTCTTGAAGCGCCCGACCTGAATGCCGAAGGTGCGATCGCGGTCGGACAGCATCTGCCAGTCGACGATACCGTAGTCGAGTTCCACCGAACCGTTGTCGACCTCGCCGGCGCGCCGGCTCAGGGCCTGGGCGGCCAGCAGCAGGTTCTCGGTGGGTCGGATGGAGGCGTTGATGCCGAGCTCCGTGTAGTCCCAGCTGCCGCCACTATCGCTGCTGTCGCCGAACATGTTGTTGTCGTCGGTGATCACCAGCGCCTGGCTCAGAAAACCGTGCACCTGGAAGGTGTCCAGGGGGGACGCCTGTGCGGTGGACACCAGCAGCAGCGGCACCAACAGCCCCAGGCGGCATCCCACCGACCTAATCCCTGGCAATGGCTTGGACGCGCTCATCCAGATACTCCCTTTCGATGTAGCCGATGGCTCCGGGGGTGGTGGCCACCGTGTCGATCATGTCTTGCTGACTGCGCACACGATGTGGCGCCTGCCCGGTACCCGAAAAGACGATGCGGTCCCAGGCCAGCTGCAACTGGTGAGGATAGACAGACAGCCATTCCTTGACGAAGGTGGCGTGGACGGGGTCGTCACTGGCCAGGACGTACACCTCCGCGCCTTGCCCGCTGGGCCAGGTGCGCAGGCGCATGGCAAAGATCGCCCGCAAGGTATCGCGGTCGAGCTCGTTCAGGGCAAGGCCAGGATGAGAAATGACCACCACCTCGTCTGCGGTCTTTCCCCACGCAGCCGTGCTGGCCAGCCCTCCGGAGATCAGGACCGTCCAGATGCAGAACAGGAGGCGAAGAGATAACCGACGCATCAACGCAGCCTCTCTGCAGCCTCGATGGAGGACAATCGCCACCTGGAGAGTGGCATCCACTGTGTCATAGTGCTCCGGATTCCCTGCATGGCTTCCTTGCGACGTCGCATTTCTTGGGCTTGGCCGCAGAAAAACGCTCTTTATAGGTAGATAGCCAGATGTCGTTACGCATCAAATGCGCCCAGCTTGTGCATTAACAAGCTTATCCTAAGGTGAGTCACTGTGGGGGAAAAGAGAGGTAATAAAGAGTTTATGCCACCAACGCAAGGCGATGTGGTGCTTGCGAAGGTGGCATGGCAGAGAGAGGGACGGCCGGGATTCAGCCCTGAATGGCGAAGCTGGCCTGGTTCAACCACAGGTGCGCCGCGACGCTGGCGGCATAGCCCAGCGCGATCACCGGGGCCCAGCGCAGGTGGCCCATGAAGGTGTAATAGCCGCGTGCCTGGCCCATCAGCGCGACGCCAGCGGCGGAACCGATCGACAGCAGGCTACCACCGACGCCAGCGGTCAGGGTGATCAACAGCCAGTGGCCGTGGGACATCTCTGGCTCCATGGTCAGTACCGCGAACATCACCGGAATGTTGTCGACCACCGCCGAAATGACACCGAGCGCGATATTGGCCCAGGTCGCGTCCCACTGGTTGTACATCACGTCAGACAGCAGTCCGAGATAGCCCATGAAGCCAAGACCGCCAACGCACATGACGACACCATAGAAGAACAGCAGGGTGTCCCACTCAGCCCGGGCGACCCGGTTGAACACATCGAAGGGGACCACGCTGCCGAGTTGCTCGAGCTTCTTCCAGTCGCCCTTCTGGGTATAGACGGTGCGCTTGCGGTCCAGCGACTTGGGCAGGCTCTTGCGCAGATAGAAGCCAAAGAACTGCAGATAGCCCAGTCCGGTCATCATGCCCAGCACCGGCGGCAGGTGCAGCAGGGTGTGGCAGGCAACGGCGGTGGCCACCGTGAGCAGGAACAGGACGATGATGCGGCGTGCCCCACGCTTGAGCTCCACCGTCTCCTCGAGGCTGTCCGGGGTGCGATTGTGGATGAAGAAGCTCATCACCACCGCCGGGACCACAAAGTTGATCAGCGAGGGAATCAGCAGTTCGAAGAACTCCTGAAATTCGATCAGGCCGGCCTGCCAGACCATCAGGGTGGTGATGTCGCCGAAGGGGCTGAAGGCGCCACCTGCGTTGGCTGCGACCACGATGTTGATACAGCAGAGATTGATGAAGCGCTTGTCACCTTCGGCCACCTTGGTCACCACCGCACACATCAGCAACGCCGTGGTCAGGTTGTCGGCGATCGGCGAGATGACGAAGGCAAGGCCGCCGGTGAGCCAGAACAGGGTGCGGTAGCTGAAGCCTTTCTGGACCATCCAGGAACGCAGGCCATCGAAGATCCGGCGCTCGTCCATGGCGTTGATGTAGGTCATCGCTACCAGCAGGAACAGCATCAGCTCGGAGAATTCCAGCAGCGTCATATGGAAGGCATGCTCGGCCTCATCCGGCATACCGGATTGCACGTAGGTCCAGCCGATCAGCGCCCAGATAAGGCCTGCCGCCACCAGCACGGGCTTGGACTTGCGCATGTGCAGCTTTTCTTCCGCCATCACCAGGGCGTAGGCCAGCACGAAGATGGCCACCGCCAGAAAGCCGGCGAAGGAGCCGGTGAGGTCGAGTTCTCCGGTCACCGCCTGGCTGGCTCCCGCCAGGGTGAGCCCCATCAGCAGCAGAGCGGCGAGGACGAGCCAGCGACCCGGTCGTCGTATCCTCTTGTTGTCATAATTATGCATGACGATGTCATCCTGAAAGTGAATGAGAAAGGGAGAAATCGACGTCGAGACTACCACAGCGTTTTGCACTGCAATATGCTGCCAAAGGCGCGCTGGAATGCACCTTTGGTAGGAGTAGTGAGGCCCTGTCCGGTTGTCGGGGCAAGAATCTGTGCTAGTTGATGCCGGCGGTGCTCATCTCGGCAGGTTCTGTGGCATCATGCTCGCCTGGAGAGCCTCCGGGAGCTCCATCTTCAGTTTCAGCCAGGCGCCTGTTCCATGTTTCTTGATGACTACCACTCCTGCGTCGATGATCGCATCGTGATTTCCGCTGACCAGGCGAGCCGCTTCGCCAAGTGCATAGCCGGCGACTTCAACCCCATTCACACACCGGGCGCACGGCGGTTCTGCGTACCGGGCGACCTGTTGTTCGCTCTGGTGCTGAAGCGTTTCGGACTGTCGCCGCACATGAACTTTCGCTTTCTCGCCATGGTGGGGGCGGATCGGGCGCTCAGTTTTCGCGAGGAAGGCGACCGAGTGATACGGGTGCTGGACGATGACGGCAAGTGCTATCTGGAGGTCGAACGGCGCGGAGAGGTGACCTTCGACGAGAGCGTCGTCGAAGCCTTCACGCGCTGCTACGTGGCGTTTTCGGGAAAGAACTTTCCTCACTACATGAAGCCGCTGATGGAAGACTGCGGTGTCATGTTCAATCCCAAGCGGCCGCTGGTGATCTACGACAGCATGGGCTTTTCGCTGACGCGACTGGATGCGCTGGCGCCAGCGTTACGGCTGCTGGATTCCCGCCTGGAGGTCATCGGCAAGCGCGGTGACGTGCACCTCGAGTTCGCCATCGACGCCGCTGGAGAAAGTATCGGTCATGGTGGCAAGAAGCTGGTGGTCAGTGGCCTGTGTCCCTATGACGCCGAGGCCATGGACGACATCGTCGACCAGTTCTACCAGTTGAAGCGGGATCACGCCGGCACTCCCTGCTGAGTCCGGGCCGGACCTGACGGCCGGCTGCTGGTATCGCCGGCGTCGGGAGCGACACTTTCTTCATGGGCAGGCAGGCACCTTTCGTACCAGCCAAGCCCTAGCCCAGCAGCCCCCTGACCAGCCCCAACGCCAGAAACGCCAGCACCAGTGCCCACACCGGCAGCCGCTTCAGCAGCACGAATCCTGCCACTACGATCGCCACGTCAAGGGTCGAGACGATGGCGCTTTGCCACACCGGATCGATGAAGGCGGCCCCCAGCAGCCCGACCACAGCGGCGTTGGCACCGCTCATGGCTGCCCTCAGGCGAGGGCGACGGCCGAGCCGTTGCCAGGCCGGTAACAGCCCGATCACCAGCAGGGCCCCGGGAAGGAAGATGGCGACCAGCGCCAGGGCGCCCGCCCACACGCCGCCGGCAACGCTGCCCAGATAGGCGGCGAAGGTGAACAGCGGTCCCGGAACAGCCTGGGCGGCGCCGTAGCCAGCCGTAAACTCCTGAATCGAGACCAGCCCGCGGCCGACCACCTCTGCGTCCAGCAGCGGCAACACCACATGGCCCCCGCCAAACACCAGTGCGCCGGCGCGATAGAAACCGTCGGCCAGCGTCGTCCAGGCGTTGGGCGAGAGCCAGTGCAGCAGGGGCAGCCCTCCCAGCAGCAGCGCGAACAGCACCAGGGCAACGGGACTCGCCCAGGACGCCAGCGATGGTGCCGGCACGCCAGCGTCGTCGTTCGACGTTGACGTCGCGCCTTCCAGCAGCAGGAGACCTGCCAGGGCTCCCAGCACGATGACCGCCACCTGGGCGCCGATGCCGCCGACGACCAGCATGATGGCAAGCGCCACCAGCGCCATCCCGGCACGGGGAAGATCCGGGCAGAGGCTGCGGGCCATGCCGGTCAGGGCCTGGGCGACGACCACCACGGCGACCAGCTTGAGCGAGTGGATCAGCGCTTCGCCAAGGGCGCCGTCCATGGCACCGGCACCGTAGGCGAAGGCCATCATCGCCAGTGCCGAGGGCAGGGTGAAGGCGAGCCAGGCCAGCAGGGCGCCGACCAGGCCGCCGCGGATCAGTCCGATGGCAAGCCCCACCTGGCTGCTGGCCGGGCCGGGAAGAAATTGGCACAGCGCCACCAGTTCGGCGTAGGCGGATTCGCTCAGCCAGGCCCGGCGCTTGACGAAGACCTGATGAAAGTACCCGAGATGAGCGACCGGACCGCCGAAGGACGTCAGTCCGAGGCCAAGGAAGGTCAGAAAGATATCCAGGTGGCGTCGCGGCTGTTGTCGGAGGGGTTGTTGCGATTGTTGAGGGCTGTGTTCCATGACGTCACCGCGAGAAGTGGCAGTCCAGTCTGGCACCTCGAGGTGACAGTGAAATGAAAAGAGATAACGGAAGGCAGGTGGCATGGACAGGGGGCGTCATGCCCCCTCTCTGTCTGTGCTCTGTCTCCACCCAATCTCCACTCTATCTCAACTCAACCTCCACTCTCGCCGACAGGCCCTTCGGCCAGGGCCCCATCCCGCCAGTGAGCCAGCGCAGGCACTTTTCAGGCAAGCCTTAGCGCAGGTAGAGGCGGCCCTGTTCATACAGACTGCGGCAGTCGCTGGCGTCGTGGAAACGATCGGCTTCGATATTGCCGCTGGCAACGCCGGGGCCGGCGAAGCGAGGATCATCGCACTCACCGTCGTGGCTCCACTGGCTGCCGTCGTCGCCCCACTCGATCTCGCCACCGACGTAGCTGCTCGATGCGCTGGCAGAGGCGCCGGCCGACGCTGCGCTGCTGGTGGACAGCGACTCGGATACCACCAGGGTCGCGGGTGCCAGCTGGCCGCTGCCATCGTAGCTGCCGACCCAGACGTTGTAGTTGCCGCTGGGGGGCGAGGTCAGTACCACCGCCGGATCGGTGCCGTCGGCGTCATCGCTGCAGTGCCAGATGCCGCTGGCGTCGTAGACCACCAGGGTGGTATCGCTGGCCGAGGTGGCGGCGATCTTCAGCGGATAGCTGCCGGCGGTGTAGTTGATGTCCACATCCGGAGCCTCGGCATTGACGAAGCCGGCGCAGTCGGCGCTGACCACACTGGCCCGGGTATTGCCGCCGGCCATCACGTCGAGGGTCTGGGGATCCGGCTGGAAGCCGGCGCTCAGGGTCAGGGTGGAATAGACCGGAGCGGCGGTCCAGTCGAGCTGCTGGGCCACGGCAGGCTTGCTGGTGGACATGCCGGCGCAGGCGGTGGTCAGCAGAGGAAGCGCCAGAATGAGGGAGGTACGTGCAAAGGGGGGCATCGGATGTCCTTGGATGAGCGTTGGATGGCGACGGGGCGAATGAGACACCAGGTCAGTCGAACGAGGGGGGCAGTCGAATGGACGGACGACATGACAAGAGCGACGCCCGAATTTCAGCGCACGCTCGGTCCTTAGCATAAAAAACCTGGATATCGGATGCCACTTAATAAGCACTCACTAGCTCTGGGCGATAGTGCTGTGCTGAATCGGCGCGTCAGGCTGAATCAGCAAAAAGTACGCTGAAAGTGTGTTCTACAGGCGTGGTACTGTGATTCATGGAAATTTGAGAGCAGGCGATGGCGTCGGGGGTTCTTCGTAATGGGCCCGCGCAGGGCACCCGGGAATCCGGTTCGGTCTTCGCCAGCACTCGACGAGACCGTCATCTTCCCGACACGCAGAGGATGCTGCCGATGGATACCCCCCGTACGGAGCGAATCTCGATCTACCCCTTGACCACCCGCGTAAGAGTGGACGTCGAAGGCCAGGTCCTGGCCGACACCCTGCACGCGCTGGAACTCACCGAACCGGGCTACCCGCCACGTCTCTACCTGCCTCGCAGCGACGTCGACATGAGCCGTCTGGTGGAAAGCGACACCCGCACCCACTGCCCGTTCAAGGGTGACGCTCGCTACTTCCATGTGGAGGTCAACGGCCGCCGTTACGAAGATTCGGTGTGGAGCTACGAACAACCCCTCGATGGCGTCCAGGCGATCCGCGCCCATCTGGTATTCGATCCCAGGGTGGCGACCGCCAGCGTCGAATCCTGAAGAGGGGCCGTTTGGCGATAGAGAGCCCTGTCAGGCAGGCGGTCAGGAGTTGGTCAGCATAGCGCCAGAGGCACTTCCTGGGCCTCGAAGGCCAGCAGCCATTGCTTGCGACCCATGCCACCTGACGATAGAGAGCCCTGTCAGGCTGCCAGGCGGTCAGGCGGTCAGGCGGTCAGGAACTGGTCAGCACAGCTCCAGCGGCACTTCCTGGGCCTCGAAGGCCAGCAGCCATTGCTTGCGCCCCATGCCACCTGCATAACCCGTAAGGCTGCCATCACTGCCGATGACCCGGTGGCAGGGCACCACGATGGCGATTGGATTGCGTCCGTTGGCCGCGCCCACCGCCCGGTGGGCTCCCTTGCGGCCGAGTCCTTCGGCGATCTGGGCGTAGCTTCGGGTCTCGCCGAAGGGGATCTCCGACAGCGCCTTCCACACCTGACGCTGGAAGTCGGTGCCCAGGGGATCCAGCGGCAGCGAGAAGCTCTGGCGTCGCCCCTGAAAGTAGTCATCAAGTTGTTCGCGGCAGGCGCGAGTGTGCTCCGAGGGGCGAGTCGTGATGGTCTCGGCCCGGCCGACGTCGATAAAGTCGAGTCGGGCGACGCCGCCAGCGGTAGCGGCGATGACGATGGCTCCCAGAGCGTCGATCTCGGGCGGATGGTAGACCTCGAGTCCAGCGAAGGCGTCGAGACAGGCGATGGGATCAAGGGTCGTTGTCATGGTCATGACTCCAGAGTTGCAGCAGCAGATAGCTGCGCCAGGGGCGGGCCTTGTCAATGTCGATGCCGATGTCGCTGTCGCCCCCAGCCAATGAAGGGGGGGACAGGACGCGTCGAATCACGGCGTCACCGGCGAGCCAGACATCGGGGTCGCTTTCGCCCCTTAGACGGGCGTAGCCGGCGGTCCAGGGGCCGATGCCGAGAATGTCCTCCCAGTGCGGAGGCTTGCGCTCGTCACCTGCCACCGCCTCGGCCAGGCGTCGAAGCGTCTGGCGTCGGCTGTCGGGCATGCCGAGAAAGGCAAGCGGCGAGCCTGCCAGCGACGCCGCGCTCGGAAAGTGGCAGCCACCGTCCGGGGTCCTCTCGCCGAGGGCATCGACCAGCGTATGGGTCAGGGCGCGCGCCTGGACGAGGCTGACCTGCTGGCCGAGTACGGCGCGAACGGCAGCCTCGAAGGGTGACCATAGCCCAGGCAGGCGCAGGCCTTCCACCAGCGGCAGAACGGGAGCCGCGTCGCGCAGGGTCGCGTCGATCAATGAGGGGGTAGCGTCCAGGTCGAGCATGCGCCGAATATTGGCGATGACGCCGGTCACCTGATTCAGATCGTCGATGACCAGTTCGACACGAAAGCCATGGCGTTCGGGCTGATGGAAGGCGGTGAAGTGCCCACGGGCGCTACGCCAGCGGAAACGTCGGCCGTAGTGATCGTCGCCGACCCACTCGAGACCGCGGATCGCTCGGCGGGCGAAGAAGTCGCGCAGCGTGGCGAAGGCGTAAGGGGGACGATAGCCGAGGGTCAGGCTCAGGCACTGGCCGAGCCCCTGCCCTGTGTCCTTGCGCGTGCTGGTGCTCGACACGCGCCGGCGGATATCACGGGGGCTGAGTCCGATGCGCTCGCGGAACACCTCGTTGAAGCGTCGTACGCTGCCGAAGCCGCTGGCCAGCGCGACCTCGCCGATGGTCAGGCTCGATTCATGCAGCAACTGTTTGGCGAACAGACAGCGACGATGCTGCGCATAGCCCGATGGCGAAATGCCCAGGTGGCGCTGAAGCAGCCCTCGTAGATGGCGAGCTCCGATACCGAGCCGTGCGGCCAGGGCCTCGACCGAGTCACCATCCAGCGCGCCCTGGTCGATCAGCGCAAGCGCTCGCTTGAGGGTGGTGTCACTACCTTGCCAGGCAGGCGAGCCCGGGGCGCTGTCGGGACGACAGCGCAGACACGGTCGGTAACCCGCCTGGAGCGCGCCCAGCGCACTTTCGTAGTAGCGCACGTTGTCTTCCCGCGGCAGTCGCGCCGGACAGATGGGCCGACAGAAGATACCGGTGGTCAGCACCGCCACGAAGAAGCGACCGTCGAAGCGTGGGTCCCGGCTGAGCCGGGCACGTCGCAGCGTCGCGAGGTCAAGCGTCATGGGGTGGGATGCGCGGGCGCCTGATGCGTGGCCCGGGGCGCCTGGCTGGCGGGTGGCGTTCAGGTTGGTGGACGGCGCAGGCATGTCCCTCTCCCAGACGGTATGCTTGAGGACAAGTCTATCGCGTCCTTGTCCCCACAATGGCGGAAATCGGCACTCACTGGAAGATCGTTGTCCCCCCCGCACAGGAGAACCGCATGTCGCTACCCTTGACTCGCCACAATCGTCCGCGTCAGGTGCTTGACGCCATCGAGGCAGCCAATATCGGTCTCAGGGAAGACGACCGGCAGGCCAAGTTCGACAAGATCGCGGCCTCGCCCTACGCCTTCTTTCGAGGCACCAATCATCTGTACTGGGCCGATGTCTGGCATGACTGGCGCTTTTCGCTCTACGGCGGTCAGGTCGACACCCAGACCTGGTTGCAGGGTGACGCCCACGCCTTCAACTTCGGCGCCTATGGCCACCACGATGACCACGTGCGCTACGGCATGGACGATTTCGACGACTCGCTGATCGGTGACTATCAGTATGATCTCTGGCGCCTGGCCATCAGTCTGGTGCTGGACGCCCACGACAATCAGGGTCTTTCGCCCAAGGCGCTGCGCCGTGGTCTCAAGCACCTGGTGCTGGCCTACCATCGGGAGCTTGCCGACCATCGCCGAGGCGAGACCCCAGGGTACGTCAATGTGGAGAGCGCCAAGGGGCCGCTCAAGCCGTTCATGCAAAAGGTCGAGCGCAAGAAGAGTCGGGCCAAGATGCTCGACAAATGGACCCGTCTCGACGATGACGGCCGCCGGCTCGAGCGTGAGGGCAAGCTGTCCAATCTGCCCGCCCACCTGGATAGCCAGTTGCGCAAGGCCATCAACGAGGAGTATCGCGATACCTTGAAAGGCGAGCGCAGCGAGTCCGAGGACGAGCACTTTCGCATCAAGGACACCGCGCGGCGTCTGGATGCGGGCACCGGTTCACTGGGACTGGACCGTTTCTACGTGCTGATCGAGGGTGGCAAGGACCACGAGCACGACGATGTCATTCTCGACGTCAAGGAGCAGCCTGGGCCGGCCGGACTGGTGCTGATGAGCGAGGCCGGCAAGCGCGCCTGGAAGGCGACCTTTCCGCATGAGGGCATTCGCCATGCCGCCGCTTTCCACGCCATCGCCGAACACCCGGATATCTACCTGGGCTGGCTGCATCTGGGCGACAAGGTGTTCTCGGTGCGCGAACGCTCGCCCTACAAGGAAGACTTTCCTACCCACAAGCTGAAGGGCGGCAAGGACTATCGCCAGCTGGTAAAGCAGTGGGGTGGCATCCTCGCCCGCGAGCACCTTCGCGGCGCCGCTGCGCTGACGCCGGACGATCCGGGTCGTTTTGCCCGGGCGGTGGGCCGGCGGGTCGACGGTCACCTCGATCAGGTGGTCGAGATGGTGACCACCCTGGCGCACAGCTATGCGCGTTGTGTGGCCCAGGACCATCAGACCTTTGTGCAGTCACGCAAGGATCGGCAGTGATGCCTGGCCTGGCTCAGGTCTGCCCGCCCGGCTCCAGCGGCTCGCGGGTGGGGCCTCGATAGACCCGCGCCAGGGTCCGCGTCATCAGCTTACGTGACAGACCCGGCACCAGGCGCATGCCAAGGGTGGCCAGGCGTGCCTGGCGGGTCGGCACGATCAGGTAGTCACCCTTGTGCAGTCCCCTTAGGGTATCGTCGGCGATGGCGTCCAGGCTGGCCTTGGGGATGGACAGGGTCTGGGCGCGATTTTCCGGCGTCCGGTCCTGCTCGAGGGTGTCGACCATGGGCGAGTCGAACTCGCCGGGGCACACCAGCTGAACCCGGATGCCCTGGGGCGCGAGCTCGTAGTAAAGCGACTCGGTCAGCCCCACCAGAGCGTGCTTGCTGGCGCAGTAGGGGGTGTAGCCAAAGACCCCGGTCAAGCCCGCTACCGAAGCGATATTGATCAGCCAAGCCGCGGGGGCATTGCCCTTGTGTCCGTGCTGGCGCCCGCCCTGGGCCGCCAGGAACGGCAGCGCCGCCCGAGTGGCGTTGAGCGGGCCGAAGTAGTTGACCTCCATGACCTCGCGAAAGTCCCGCTGGGTCAGTGTCTCGAAGTAACCCTCGCGCATTACCCCGGCGCAGTTGATCAGACCGTCGATGGCGCCGCTTTCGGCGGCGATGGCGGCCATGGCCTCCTGCGTCGCGGTTTCATCGGTGACGTCCGCCACCCGACAGTCGACCACCGCCGCCGGCGACTCGCCTCGCAGCGTCTCGAGCGCGGCAAGCAGGCGCTGTTCGTTGCGGGCCACCAGGGTGACCCGCGCGCCCTCGCGTACCAGCCGCTGTGCCAGCGCCAGGCCCAGACCCGAGGAACCTCCGGTGATGACGAAGTGACGATGTTCGAACATGGTGGCTCTCCAGCCGCCAGCCTGTCATGGCAGTCTGACAAGCGTGGCCTCTTGTGGATGGTGGTGGTCGACGGTGTGCCAAACGCTCTCGGTGATCAGGATGCCTGTCGCCAGCGACAGGGAATCGGGAAGGCCTCGAGGCGGGCCTTGAGAGAGGAGAGATCGACATCGCCCGGCACCCTGATCTCCGCCACCAGGCCGAGGGTCGCATCCTGGCATGCCGTGATGAGTGCCACCCCGGGCCCCAGTTCGGCGTTGGCGATCTCGCCATAGACCCGGGTGACCGCGTCCTGTCGCAGGGCCGGCTTGAACACCTTGCCCACCGCCGTCAGCGGAATGCTGTCGAGGATCCAGATGTTCTTGGGGATGGCGGCCTTCTCGGCCAGGTGGGCCTGACAGTGGCTGAGCAGGTCGTCTTCGTTGACCTGGCGATTGGGCTGCAGGCTGACGTAGGCCACCGGCAGTTCGCCGACCCGGTCGCAGGGCTTGCCCACGGCGGCGGCCATCTGCACCGCGGGGTGGCGGTAGAGCGCGTCTTCGATCATCTGTGGATCGATGTTGTGCCCCCCGCGGATGATCAGATCCTTGGCGCGCCCGGTGATCCACAAATAGCCATCGGCATCCTGGCGGGCCAGGTCGCCGGTGTTGAACCAGCCATCCTCGACCCAGATGTCGCGGTTCTGTTCGGGCCTGGAGTAACCGTCGAAGACGTTGGGGCCGCGGATCAACAGCGTCCCGATCTCGTTGACTGCACAGTCGTGCAGGTAGCGGCCCTGGTCGTCGAGGGCGACCACCCGAGCACCGGTATAGGGCAGCGCCAGGCCCACCGATCCCGTGCGACGCTCGCCTGCGAGCGGGTTGGCCATGCTGCCGCAGGTGCCTTCGGTCATGCCGAAGCCCTCGATCAGCGAGATGCCGGTCAGTTCCTCGAAGTGGCCGTGGACCGCCCGGGGCAGGGGGGCGCCGCCGCTCAATGCACTTTCGAGGCTCGATACCTCGGCGTCACCGAAGGGCACCTCGAGCAGGCGAGAGAAGATCGCCGGCACCGCACTGAAGAAGCTGACCCGGTGGCGCTCCACCAGCGACCAGAAGTTGTCGACCAGGCCGGGGCTGCGGAAGCCGCCCGGGGTGGCCAGCAGTATCTCGGCGCCGATCATCAGCGGCACCAGGCCGGTGATCAGTACGGCGTTGACGTGAAACAGCGGCAGGCCACAGAGGATCACCGCGTCCTCTCGGTGGCGAAACAGCATCTGCATCATCGCCGCGTTGGCCACCTCGTTGGCGTGGCTGTGGGGTGCCAGCTTGGGCAACCCGGTGGTACCGCCGGTGTGGAAGAGCGAGGCGCGCTCCTCGGGGCGAATCCTACGTTCATTGATGAGCCGATCGGCGGGGGCCCGATCGAGGCAACGGTCGAAGTCCTCGCACCAGTCGGCGGCGTCGGGCAGCGGCAGACGTTCGCGCAGTGCGCGGGCTTCGTCATCGCCGAGAAAGCGCGCGGCATCGACGTACAGCACCTTTTCGAGGCTCGGTACCCGGTCCTTGATGGCTTCCACCTTGTCCCAGATGTCGCTGCCCGGAAAGGGCGCCAGCGCCACCAGCACTCGGGTGCCGGCGGCGTTCATGATGCCGGCGATATGCTCGGGCTCCAGCATCGGGTTGATCGGGTTGACCACGCCGGCCGCTTCGCCGCCCCACAGGGTGAAGTGGGTCTGGGGCAGGCTCGGCAGCAGAAAGGACACCACGTCGTCTGAGTCCACGCCGAGGCGGTGAAAGGCATTGGCCGCCTGCACCACACGGGCAAGAAACTCGGCGTAGGTGTAGCGCTGCCCCTGCTGCTGGGTCGTGGCGTCTATCACGAAGCGCAGCGCGGTGGCGTCGGGTCGGCGCCTGGCGCTGATCTGAATCAGCTCGAGGGTGCTGTCGGGCAGCTCCAGCGAGGCCCAGGGGGTCGCCTCGATGACCTCGATGTCGGCGCGATCGCGAATCGCCGGAAAACGACTAATTCGCTCGAGGTAGGAGGGCAGGGGCGAGGCTGCGGCGGAAGCGGTGTCGATGGTCATCTTGGTTTCTCGAGGCGTCGCGGCGTCAGGACCAGGCGCGACAGCAGCAATCGTAAGTGTTGTTGTTGAACGTGCTAGCGGACCAGCCACTGCATCAGTTTGAGCACCTTGTGGGTGGTGCTGGTGTAGGGCGGTATCAACAGTTTCATGCTGTCGACAGGGCCCTGACGGTAGACCGGGCGCATCTTGGAGAAGGTGATGAAGCCGTCGCGGCCGTGGTAGTGACCCATGCCGCTATCACCCACGCCACCGAACGGCAGGTCATGCTGGCCCACGTGCAACAGTGCATGGTTGACCGAGACGCCGCCCGACTGGATACGCTCGATGTAAAGGTCCACCAGCGCCCTGTCCTGGGAGAACGGATACAGCGCCAGTGGCCGAGGACGTGCGTTGATGTAGTCGATGACTTCTTCCGGCTGGCGGTAGGTCTTGACCGGCAGCAGCGGACCGAAGATTTCGCGCTGCATGATCTCCATGTCATCGGTCACGTCCAGCACCAGGTGAGGGGCAAACTTGCGGGTCTCAGGGTCGCTTTGCTGTTGCGACAGGGGAATCACCCGCGCGCCCTTGGCCCTGGCGTCCTCCAGGGTCGCCTCGAGCCGGGCGAAGGAGGCGTCGTCGATGATCGAGGTGTAGTCGGGACTGGCGAGATCCGGATAGCGGTGTCCGACGATGCCCTTGGCGGCGTCGACCAGGGCATCCACGCTACCTTCCGGGAGAAACAGGTAGTCCACCGTGGTACAGATCTGGCCGGCGTTGAGCAGCTTGACGAACAGGATTCGCCGAGCGGCCTCGGCCAGGGAGAAGTCCGGGGCGATGATCGCCGGCGCCTTGCCGCCCAGTTCCAGGGTGACCGGGGTCAGGTTGTCGGCGGCGTTGGCCATGACCTTGCGCCCGGTGGCGGTGGACCCGGTGAACACCAGATGGTCGAAGGGCAGGCGGGTGAAGTGAGGCCCCAGCTCGCCGTCGTCGGCGAAGAACTTGAGCTTTTCCTCGGGGAAGTAGTCGGGGCTGAGGTCGATCAGCAGTTGGGCCAGTCGGGGAGAACGATCCGACATCTTGACCAGCGCCCGGTTGCCGGCGGCGAAGATGCCGATCAAGGGGGCGAGGCTCAGGTTCAGCGGAAAGTTCCAGGGCACCAGTACACCGACGACGCCCAGCGGTTGCGGGATAACGCTGTTGCGTGCACCGAAGTAGAGGCTGTGGTCGACCCGCCGGCGCTGGGGCTTCATCCACGACTTCAGGTGCTTGATGGCGTCCTTGATATCGCCGAGCACCACCACGAACTCGCAGAACAGGGTCTCCTCGCGGGAGCGATTGCCGAAGTCGTCGCTGATCGCCTGGACGAACGCCTCCTGGTGGTCCTTGAGCATGTTGGCCAGGGCCTTGAGGTGGCCGATGCGCTCCCGGTAGCTTGGCACCGGCGCCGCCAGATAGGCGCTTCGCTGCTGGTGGAAGGACTGCTCAAGCTGATCGAGGGTGCGGGGATCGGGTGACATCAGGGGGGCATTCATGCGTCGACTCCAGAGGTCGCGGTGGTCGTTGTGGCGGCGTCGCTGGCAATCAGGCCATGCAGGTCGCCGTGGCCGTCCAGCGCCGAGCAGGAGCCCGGCAGGGGCTTGGAAAAGTGGACGCGCGACACCTCGGCGGCCCGTCCTTCATCGAACACAGGCTCCTCTGCCCAGGCGTACTCCGCCAGGGCGAGGATGGTCAGCGAAGGGTTCACCCCCAGGTTGCCGGGAATCAGCGAGCCATCGATGACCCTCAGATTGTGGTAGCCGAAGGCGCGACCGCGATCATCGACGACGCCATCCTCGGCGCTGGTGCCGATGGCGACGCCGCCCATCAGGTGGGCGGTGCTGGGGGCGCCGGAGAGCACTTCGGTGGCCACGTTGCCGGCCTCGCCGCCACCGGCGGCCTCGACGAAGTGACGCGCCGCCTCGTGGGCGATGGGGAAGTAGTTCGACAGCGCCCGGTCATCCTTGTCCTGGTATACCGACCAGCCGGGCTTGAACATGGTGTACCAGGGGCGCTGGCTCTTCAGGTGGACGTAGGTGTCCCTGGTCTGCATCACCAGAAAGATGATCGAGTGTTTCGACTTGCCCACCGGGTTGAGCATTCGCAACGTGGTCAGCGGCTGGCGCAGGATATTGATCAGCATGCTGACCGAGCGCGGCACCTGACCATGGGTATCGGTCAGCGGCACGGCGCTCTGTAGCGCGAAGGTGGCGTCGCCGTAGCGGGGGAAGCGGTTGATCTCGATACGGGTCTCGTCGTCGGGATCGAACATCGAGGTGATGGTCGGGCCGTGGCAGATTTCCTGGGGCTGGCCGCTGACGTCGGTGAACCTGGCGGTGTTGACGATCAGCGTCTCGGAGTTGGTGCGGACCTCTCGCCCCAGGCGCGATGACAGCCGGGGCAGGGTCTGGTCCTGGTCCCTGGCCTTGAGCAGCAGCGGGATGGTGCCGAATACGCCGGCGGACAGCACCAGGCCCCGGCAGCGCAGCCGGTAGGGCTTCTTGGCGAACCAGGCGGTGGAGGACTGCACCGTGATCTCGTAGCCGGCGCTGCCGTCGCGCTGTCCCTTGGCATCGGGCAGCGCCTCGATGCGCGTGACCTCACTCTCGGCGCGTATTTCCACGCCGTTGCGTTCGGCAAACCACAGGTAGTTCTTGACCAGAGTATTCTTGGCGTTGTGGCGACAGCCCATGGTGCAGCCGCCACAGTATTGACAGCTGTTGCGCTCGGGGCCGTCGCCGTCGAAGTAGGGGTCGCCTCGCTCGGCGCCGCTGGCGTCGTCGGGGTCCTCGGGAAACAGCACCCCGGTATTGACCGTCTGGTAGGTGTGTTCGCGGCCCATGCGCCTTGCGGTTTCCTGCAGCGCTTCGTCGGCGGCGTTCTCGTAGTGGCTACGGGTGACACCGAGCATGCGCTGGGCCAGGCCGTAGAAGGGCGCCAGGCGTTGCTTCCAGTCGCCATGGACCCGGGTCCAGGACTCGGCGGTAAAGACCTCGTCCTTGGGAATCAGGTGCACATTGGCGTAGACCAGCGAGCCGCCGCCGACGCCGACGCCGTGCAGGGCGGTGATCTTGCGGGTCAGGCTGATCTGCAGATTACCGGTCAGACCGAGCCTGGGGGCCCACAGGAATTTTTTCAGGTTCCAGGAGTTGTCCGAAAATTCCTCGTCCTTCCAGCGCCGGCCCTTCTCCAGCATCAGCACGCGATGGCCCTTTTCCGAGAGCCTCAGCGCGCTCACCGAGCCACCGAAGCCGGTGCCGATGATGATCTGGTCATAGTCGAAACGGTCGTCTTGGCTGGACGTCATGGACTGGCCCCTCACGCTGTCGTTGTTGTCTACACCGAGCATAGTGAAGGCAGGGCCGGTCGGATTGACCGAAGGCGCGCGCTATTTGACAGATCGCGCAATATCGAGCGTTTCGGTCTTATGCTTTCGTCGCCATTGGGCGGGACTCTCGCCCATGATTCGTTTGAAGCTGCGGGTCAGGGCGCTCAATTGGCTGTAGCCAAGCAGGTCGGCGATCTCGGTCAGGCTCAGTTGGGTGTCGAGCATGTAGACCCGGGCGCTGCGCATGCGCACGCGATCGAGCAACTGCTGGAAGCTCAGGCCGCGCTTGAGCAGTCGGTCCTGGAGGGTACGTGGTGGTACGTCCAGGGCCTGGGCCACGGCCTCCAGGCTGACCTGATCGAGCGGCAGCAGGTTGGTGATGATCCACTCCACCTTGCTTTCGATGTCGTCCCAGCGATGACGGTGCATCAAGGAGTTGATCAGGTGCCGCAGGGCCGGACTGCCTCCGGCGATGGCGTGGTCGAGACAGCTGCGGTCGAACACCAGGGTGTTCTCGGGATGATTGAAGCGCAGCGCCGAGTGTAGTTGCTGGGTGTAGGGTTCGAGGTCTCGTGGCTCCTCGCCGCACAGGTAGACCGCGCGCAGCTTGATCGGCTCGCCGTAGAGGAAGGTGAGGATGTTGTAGGCGCCCATCAAGGTATTGTCGTTGTGCTGGCGTGATGGGGCACTGCGCCCGGGCACACGATAGGTGAAGTGGTAGTAGGCCTGGTCATCGCGCTCCTCGAGACGCACATCGAGTCCTTGCACGTGGCGGCCGATTTCCTCGGCCACGGTGACCATCGCCTCGCGCAGGGTGGCGCACTGCTGGATCAGCAGGCCCACCATGCCCAGCATCGAGATATTCTGGTAGCGCCCCAGCAGCAGGCCGAAGTGGCGACAGCCGCTCATCTGGGCACCCAGTTCGAGCAGGTCGATCTTGGTGGCCACCGGAATCAGGCGGTCCGGCCGGTCGAGGTAGTCCGGCGGCAACGACAGTCGTGCCAGCGCCTGGTCGGCATCGATACCCTGCTCGTCGAGCAGGGTACGGTAGCCGGTCAGGGCCGCGGCACGCACCATGGGCTGCATGGGGGTATCTCCGGGACAGGGTGTGATCAGTATATCGCTCTGTGCGCGGAGCCGCGCTTGGTCAAAAGGTATAGATGCCAGGCCTCTAATATGCCGAAGCGGGAGGTGCTGGAATACGCCGGCGGCGCCCCGCAGGGCGCCGCCGATGATGGAGCGAGTGTCGAGCTGCGCCGAAAAGGCGTCCCGGACTCAGCGATAGGTGTCCTTGAAGCGATCGCGCAGCTGATTCTTCTGCACCTTGCCCATGGTATTGCGCGGCAGGCTGTCGACGAAGAATACCCGCTTGGGCTGCTTGTAGCGGGCCAGCTTGTCGCTCAGCGCGGCGATGACGTCGGCCTCCTGGGGCGAGGCGCCTTCGGCGGGCACCACCACCGCGGTCACCCCTTCGCCCAGGTCAGGGTGGGGCAGGCCGATGACCGCGGATTCGGCGACGCCGTCCATCTCGTCGATATGCCCTTCGACCTCCTTGGGGTAGACGTTGTAGCCGCCGGAGATCACCAGGTCCTTGTCGCGTCCGACGATCTGCACATAGCCCCGCTCATCGATCTGGGCCAGGTCGCCGGTGATGAAGAAGCCGTCTTCCAGCAATTCCTCGGCGGTCTTCTCGGGCATCCGCCAGTAGCCCTGGAACACGTTGGGGCCGCGCACCTCGAGCATGCCGATCTCGCCCTGGGGCAGCGGCGTATGGTCACCCCCCTCACGGTCGGTGATGCGTACCTCGACGCCGGGCAGCGGCATGCCCACGGTGCCGGCGATGCGATCACCGTCGTAGGGGTTGGAGGTGTTCATGTTGGTTTCGGTCATGCCGTAGCGCTCGAGGATGGCGTGGCCGGTGGCGGCCTCGAAGGCCTCGTGGGTCTCCGCCGTCAGCGGCGCCGACCCCGAGGTGAACAGGCGCATGCGGGCGGTGGCCTCGCGGGTCAGGCGGGGATCCTTGAGCAGCCGGGTGTAGAAGGTCGGCACCCCCATCATGGTGGTGCCTTCGGCCATTTCCTCGAAGATCACGTCCGGGTCGAACTTCGCCAGGAAGCGCATGCTGGCGCCGGCCATCAGGATCACGTTGCAGGCCACGAACAGCCCATGGGTATGGAAGATCGGCAGGGCATGGATCAGCCGGTCGTGCTCGTTGAAGCGCCAGGCCTCGACCAGCGACTCGGCGTTGGAGCCAAGATTGCGATGGCTCAGCATGGCGCCCTTGGAGCGGCCGGTGGTGCCGGAGGTGTAGAGGATCGCGGCCAGGTCATCCGGCCCGCGCTCGAGCATCTCGTTGACCGGCGTAGCCGCCTCGGCAGCCTCCATCAGGCTACCGTCGGCGGCGGTGCCCAGGGATTCGACTCGGGCACCACCGCAGGAGGCAGCGACCTCGCGGGCGGCCGTGAGTGAATCCGGGCGACAGACGAACAGGGCGGGTTCGGCGTCACCGAGGAAGTAGCGAATCTCCTCGCTGGTGTAGCCGGTATTGAGTGGCAGGTAGACCCCGCCGACCTTGAGGCTCGCCAGGTACACAAGGATCGCCTCGGGGCTCTTGTCGACCTGGACGGCGACCCGGTCACCGGGCCCCACGCCGAGCGCGACCAGTGCCCCGGCGAGCCTGGACACCGCTTCCAGCGCATCGCTGTAGCGGTAGTCACGGCCTTCACGGGTGGTGATGAAGGGCGCGTCACCACGCTCGGTCATGCGCTTTTCAAAGGTGGCAAAGAGGTTGTGATTCATGTGACGGGATCTCCCTTCAAGTGCTTGCGGGCGCGACGACGCTGGTCCCTGACCTGAGACGAGCAGGCCACCTTACCTTCGGTGGTGTAGCGCTCATGGTTGCCTTCGATGTCGTCGAGCACGTAGAGATAGTTGACCATCAGTGAGCCGAACTGTGACAGCCCCCGGCGAGAGGTATCACCGAGCCAGTTGATGCGGTGCAGTTCGGCGCCATTGCCGAGATGGAAGCGGGCGACGGTATTCAGCGGCAAATTGCGCGCGTTGCGCTCCTTGGTGAGGTAGTGAGCGGCCAGCGGCTTGATCACCTCACCCAGGGCCTTGCTGCGCTCTGGGTCCTCGAGCCAGTCGTCCTGATCGAGCTCGGCCAGCAGGGCGCGGGTGTCGTCGTCGAGGCGACCGCGTTGGTCCTGGCGCTCGGCGTCCAGCCAGGCGCGAAAGCCGGGTACCGGTGACAGGGTGACGAAGTTCTTCAGCCGCGGCAGTTCCGACTTCAGCTCCTTGACCACCTGCTTGATCAGGAAGTTGCCGAAGGAGATGCCGCGCAGGCCGACCTGGCAGTTGCTGATGCCGAAGAAGGCCGCACTGTCGGCGTCTTCGGCCTCGATGGCCTCGTGGTTGGCGTCCAGGATCGGCTGGATGCGCTCGGGCATGCCCCTGGTCAGGGCCACCTCGACGAAGATCAGCGGCTCGTCGCCGATGGCCGGGTGAAAGAAGGCGAAGCAGCGCCGGTCCCGGGCGTCGAGGCGCCTGCGCAGGTCGTTCCAGTCGCAGATCTCGTGCACCGCCTCGTAGCGGATGATCTTCTCCAGTACCGCCGCCGGGGTGTTCCAGTCGATCCGCTTGAGCACCAGAAAGCCACGATTGAACCAGGACGCGAACAGGTGGGCGAAGTCGGCATCGAGCGCCTCCAGCGCCGGGAAGGCCTTGAGCCGGGGCAGCAGATCCTCGCGCATGCGCACCAGCTCATAGGTGCCGCCGGCGGTAAGGTTGAGCCGGCGCAACAGCTCCTGGCGCTGCGGTTCGCAGGCCTCGAACAGTCGCTGCAGGTCGACATTGCCGCGACTGTCCCGGTAGCACTCGTAGGCGCCGTCGACGGCCTCGGGATCGGCACTGAACTGCTCGGTCAGGCACTTGAAGAAGCGCGTCTTCTCGTCTTCATCGAGGCAGCTGTAGCCGTCCAGGGCCTGGCCGGCCAGGGCGATGCTGGAGGCCTCGCCATCGCTTTCCAGAAGCTTGCGACAGGCGTCGATCACCTGGGTATGTTCCAGCGGCGGGCCATCGCCCCGGCGTCTGAGCAAGGCGTCACGCTGTGTGATACTGGAGAACAGTTCCTGCAGAAAGCTGAAGTTCATCGGGGACATCTCCTCGGGGCTGGGCCAGGTGGGAGCGGGCCTGGTGGCCCGCTGGTCACACGCGTCGGCGTCGGGATCATCCGGCGCTCTCCATGATCAGGTCCGGCAGCCAGGTGGCGATGCCCGGGAAGAAGCACAGCAGCACGATGCCGAGCACCATGCACAGGGCATAGGGCAGGCTGCCGAGCAGGATGTCCTTGAGCGCGATATCCGGCGCGATCCCCTTGATGATGAACAGGTTAAGGCCCACCGGCGGGGTGATCAGGCCGATCTCCAGGTTGATGGTCAGGACCACCGCGAACCAGTAGGGATCGAAGTTGGCCGCCAGAATGATCGGCAGCAGGATCGGCGCGGTCATCACGATCACCGCCACCGGCGGCAGGAAGAAACCGGCCACCAGCAGGAAGACGTTGATGATCCCCATCAGTACCCAGCGATTGACCTCCAGTGCCGCGATCGCCTCGGCCACCGTCTGGGTGATGAACAGCGACGACAGGGCGTAGGCGAAGATCTCGGCGCAGGCGATGATCAGCATGATCATCACGCTCTCGCGCAGGGCGTCGCGCATGATGGTGGTGAGCGGTTTCACCTGCCACATGCGGTAGACCACGATGGCCAGGGCCAGACACAGGAAGGCCCCGGCGCCGGCCGCCTCCGAGGGCGTGGCGACACCGCCGTAGAGGGCGAACAGGATACCGCTGACCACCACCAGGAAGGGCAGCACCCGCACCAGCGCCTTCATGTTGGTCTCGACGTTCCTGGCGACGGTGTCCTTGAGCTCGCGGGCGGCGTCGGCGACGGGGCTGGGGGTGTCATAGCCACCGGCCAGCTTGCACGCGATCAGCGTCCAGGCCATGAACAACAGCGCCAGCATGATGCCGGGCAGGGCGCCGGCGATGAACAGCCGTCCGATCGAGGTCTCGGTGGAGATGCCATAGACGATCATGGTGACCGAGGGCGGAATCAGGATGCCCAGGGTGCCGCCGGCGGCGATGCAGCCAGCCGCCACGCCGTCGGGATAGCCGCGCTTGCGCATCTCGGGGATACCCAGCTTGCCGATGGCGGCGCTGGTGGCAGGCGACGAGCCGGACAGGGCGGCGAAGATCGAGCAGGCGCCGATATTGGAAATGGCCAGTCCCCCCGGCACCTTGCCGAGCCACAGGTCCAGCGAACGGTAGAGGTCACGGCCGGTGGGGGAGGAAGCCACGGCAGCGCCCATCAGGATGAACATCGGAATCGCGACGAAGCCGAACGACGCCAGGCTGCCGAAGAAGGTCTCGCCGAAGTAGGTCAGCTCACTGACGCCCCGGTCCATCACCAGGGCGGCGAGGGACACGCCGCCGAGGGCGAAGGCGATGGGCGTGCCGATGGCCATCAGCACGAACAGAGCGGTAACGATAAGGATGCCACTGGTAACCGGATCCATCAGCGTGCTCCTCCCAGAATTTCCGCCAGGTACTGCAGCGCCAGCAGGGTCGAGCCCAGCGCCAGCGGCACCAGCGCCGGCCACAGCGGCGGATTCCACACCGTGCCGGTGGTCCAGCCGCCGTGGTAGGCCTCCAGCAGGTAGAGCCAGGAGCCGTAGGCCAGGGCGATGCAGAAGGCCAGGCCGCACAGTGAGGCGACCAGGTTCATGGCGCACTTGATGCCGCCCTTGAGCGCATCGGGCAGCACCGTGACCGCCACCTGGCCGCCGGTCAGCAGCACATAGGGGGCGCCCAGCAGCATCGCGCCGGTGATCGAGAAGATCGCGAATTCGGTCTGCCAGGTGGTGCTTTCACCGAGCAGGTAGCGCACGAAGATCATGTGGCAGACGGCCAGCACCCCTGCAAAGAGGGCGGCGCCGGCCACCACTGCCATAGCGATGGATAGCCGATCCATCAGCCGACAGAAAGCGCCCACCGGGCCGGAGGCATGTCGCCGGGAACCGGGGGCTGCGGGTGCAGAGACGTGGGGGGGAGAGTGGGACGGTGTGTGTGACATGGAGCCTCCGAGGTGACACGACAGCGACGAACGACGAGGCGCGGCCAGCGGCCGCGCCCACCTCGGTCTATTCCACCGCCAGGGCGGCGTCGATCAGTGCCTGGCCGTTGTCGACGTTCTCGGCAAAGCTCTTGTAGGCGCTCTCTTTCGCTACCTCGAGCCAGGCGTCGTAGTCTTCCTGGGACATCTGGACCACTTCGACGCCGTTTTCCTCGAACACTTCCACCATGGTCTGGTCGAGCTGGGCGGCCTGCTCGGCGAAGTACGCCTCGGCCTTCTCGCCAGCGTCGATCAGTGCCTGCTGCTGCTCCTCGTTGAGCCCGTTCCAGCTCTGTTCGGAGATCAGGATCGGCTCGTACATGAACCACAGGGCGTTCTCGCCCGGCGCCGTCAGGCAGCTGACCTGCTCGTAGATGCGATAGGAGACGAAGGAACCCGACGAGGTGTTGGCGCCGTCGAGCACGCCGGTCTGCATGGCGGTGTAGATCTCCGACGAGGGCATCGAGGCGATGGAGGCGCCGGCGGTGGCCAGCATCTCGTCGAAGGCCGGTCCGGCGGCGCGCATGGTCTGGCCCTGCACCGTGTCGGGCGAGGTGATGCACTGCTGGTTGGAGGCGAAACCGCCGGCCAGCCAGGCGTCGGCCAGTACCCGGGCGCCGGCGTCCTCGATCACCTGCTTGATCATGTCCATGAACTCGGAGTCGTTGAGGCGCTGGGCACGCTCGTGATTGCGCACCAGACCCGGCATCAGGGTGGCCGAGAACTCGGGGTGGCGGCCGCTGGCGTAGTCCAGCGGCAGCGAGGTCATGTCCAGGCGGCCGCGTACCAGCGCGCCCCACTGCTCCTTGGCCTTGAACAGCGACTGGCCGGGATAGACCTGCAGGGCCAGGTCGACGCCGGCGGCTTCGACCTCCTTGGCCATCAACTGGACCATTTCGTCGCGCACGTCGCCCTGGCCACCGGGAAACTGGTGGGACACGCGCAGGGTGGTCTCGGCGCTGGCGATGGACGCGCTGGCGGTGGCGATGGCGGCGACGGCGAGAGTGAGAGCTTGGCGTTTCATGGTGACTCCTCGAGGCGTTGTTGTTGTGTTGATTGTTGTAGTGGGTGTTGTAGCGAGCGTGATGATCAGTGTTGTGGTGGTGGGATAAACGCGCCGAGGTCGGCGCGGGGGATGGAGGTCAAACATTTTTCATCTGCTATGATGTATACATCAATAGCCAGCATGTATATTCCTGTCAATTCGTAGGGCTTAGACCATGGTGGAGTGAGGGCGCCGAGGGGTCAGTCGCATCAGGACAGGATATGCTGGAACGATTCGAGTTCAGCCAAGGGACAGCCAGGGGACAGCCATATGAGCAAGAAGCCCTCCAACGCCCAGCGTCTGCGGGACTCTCTCGAGGACGACATCATCAATGGTCGGCGCACGCCGGGTGAGCGACTGGACCCCGAAGAGCTGTGCAGGACCTACCAGGTATCGCGTACCCCGGTGCGCGAGGCCATCCAGCAGCTGGTGGCCAGTGGCCTGGTGACCGTCTACCCCAAGAAGGGCACCTTTGTCGCCAGGCTAGGGCTCGAGCGACTGATCGAGATGTTCGAGGTGATGGCCGAACTCGAGGGCATGTGCGGTCGACTGGCGGCGCGGAGAATCTCAGCCGATGAACTCAAGGCCTTGCGCGACGCCTTCGAAGGATGTCGCCGCGCCGGCGAGACCGGTGACAGCGACGACTACTACTACGAGAACGAAGCCTTCCACAGCGTCATCTATCAAGCCAGCCACAACGCCTTCCTGGCCGAAGAGGCCCAGACCCTCAAGCAGCGGCTCAAGCCCTATCGACGTCTGCAACTCCAGGTACGTTCACGCATGCAGAGCTCGCTCGATGAACACCGTGAGGTGCTCCAGGCGATCGAAGCCGGTGATGCCGAGAGCGCCGAGCGCATCCTGCGTGACCACGTGCTGATCCAGGGCGAGCGCTTCAGCGACTTTGTCTCCAGCGTGCGCAAGCTGGAGGAGGGTGGGGGCGAGTTGCGACGCGCCACTGCCTCGAACTAGCCGGGCTCTGCCGTACCGGGATGGTGGTGTCGCAAGCAATGTCGCTTGACGACCACCACAGGCAGGGCCGAGGGTAGTCGGCATCCCACTTGCCAGCCTGAGGTAGCAGCCCATGTTTCCTGCCTTTTCCGGGCGCTATGCGTCCCTGCCCGATCGTATGCGCGCCGAGATGGCGCCCACCCCTGTGGCGGCGCCGCGTCTGCTGGCCTTCAATCGTCCGCTGGCCGAGGCGCTGGGTTTCGACCTTGACGCCTTCGACGCGACCCGTGCCGCCGAGGTGCTCGGTGGCAACGCCGTGCCCGATGGAGCGACGCCGATCGCCGCGGCCTACGCAGGGCATCAGTTCGGCAACTTCGTGCCACAGCTCGGCGATGGTCGGGCGATCCTGCTGGGCGAGCTAGCCCATCGAGACGGCGGCCTGCGTGAGGTCCAGCTAAAGGGCGCCGGACGCACGCCCTTTTCCCGCGGCGGTGATGGTCGCGCGCCGATCGGACCGGTGCTGCGCGAGTATCTGGTGTCAGAAGCCATGGCCGCACTGGGGGTGCCCACCACCCGGGCGCTGGCGGCGGTGGCCAGCGGCGAGCAGGTGGTGCGCCAGATGGTGGAGCCCGGGGCGGTACTGACCCGGGTAGCCTCGAGCCATGTGCGGGTCGGCACCTTTCAGTATTTTGCCGCCCGCCGTGACAGCGAGGCGCTGTCGCTGCTGGTGGACTTCTGCATCGAGCGACACTACCCCGAGCTGGCCGACTTGCCCGAGGCCGAGCGCGCGCTGGCGCTGGTCGAGGCGGTGGTCGAGCGCCAGGCCAGCCTGGTCGCCCAGTGGAAGGGGCTCGGCTTTATTCATGGGGTAATGAACACCGACAACTGCGCGATCTCGGGGGAGACCATCGACTATGGTCCCTGCGCCTTCATGGACGCCTTCCACCCGCACAGGGTATTCAGCTCCATCGATGAGCGCGGCCGCTACGCCTGGGACAACCAGCCGGCCATCGCCCAGTGGAACCTGGCGCGCCTGGCCGAGACGCTGCTGCCGCTGATCAGTGACGATCAGGAGCGAGCGGTGGCGCTGGCCACCGAGGCCATCGAGGCCTTCGCCGAGTGCCATGACGCCGCCTGGACAGCGGTGCTGCGTGCCAAGCTGGGACTCGGGGCTGAAGACTCGCAAGGCCAGCCGGAAAGCCGCTCGACCGATGGTCAGGGGGGCCAGGTGGCAGACGAGGACCTGGCCCTGGGCGAGGACTTCCTCAAGGCCATGGAAGAGGGCAACGCCGACTTCACCCTGAGCTTTGCCCATCTGCCCCGGGCGCTGGCCGGCGATGAGGCAGCGCTTGCCGAGGGCTTCGAGCGCAGTGGCAGGCTCGAGGCCTGGCTACCGCGCTGGCGCGAGCGTCTGGCCCGTGAAGGCGTCGCCGACGAGGTCGTCGGCGCGCGCCTGGCGGCGGCCAACCCCCAGGTGATACCGCGCAATCATCTGGTCGAGAAGGCCATTCGCGCCGCCATCGATGACGACGACCTGAGCGTATTCGAGACGCTGCTCGCCGCCGTGACCCGGCCCTACCAGACCCCGGACGATACCAGCCTGCTGGCCCCGCCCGGGCGCGACGAGCGAGTGCTCAGAACCTTCTGCGGTACCTGAGGGGCCCCACCGGCGCCGCGGCCGCCGGTGGGCTGCTTGCCAGCAGGGCTTACGCCGACAGAATTTTCGCCAGCACGGCTCGCGCCGGCTACTGAGGTGCCTGGCTGGCCTGCAGGGTGCGCGTCAGCAGTGCCCGCAGGGCGGCCGGGCGCACCGGCTTGAGCAGCAGCTGGTAGCCGCCGCGGCGGACCTCTTCGGCCACCTCCTCGGTGCGGTCGGCGGTGATCACGATGCCGGGCACCGCGCCGGTCAGGCGCTCGCCCAGGGCGTCCAGCGCCATCAGGCCGGTGACCTCGTTGTCCAGGTGATAGTCGGCGAGGATGGCGTCGGGGTCGTCGTCCAGATGGCGCAGCACCGACTTGGCGCCACCGATGGAGGTGGCGGTGAACACCTCGCAGCCCCAGCCAGACAGCATCGCCTTCATGCCCTCGAGGATCAGCGACTCGTTGTCGATACACAGGATGCGCTTGCCGTCGAGCTTGCTGGCGACCTTGCGCGCAGGCCGGGAGTCCGTGTCCTCGGCCGGGGCCTTTGCCTCGACCCTGGGTACGCTGACCGAGAATACCGTGCCCACGCCGACCCAGGAGCGCACCCGGATGGGGTGGTCGAGCACCCGGCTCATGCGGTCGGCGATGGATAGGCCGAGGCCCAGTCCCTTCTCGCTTTCCTTGTGGCGCGAGGCCTGATCCAGGCGACGAAACTCCTGGAAGATCTCGGCCTGCTTGGCCTCGGGGATGCCGGGGCCGCTGTCCCATACCTCGATCAGCAGGCGCTCACCGCGCCGGCGAATGCCCAGCAGCACCCGGCCCTCCTGGGTGTAACGGATGGCGTTGGACAGGAAGTTCTGGATGATTCGGCGCAGCATCTGGCTGTCGCTGTCCACCCACAGGGCCGACCCCACCACCTTGAGGTCCAGGCCGCGATCTTCGGCCATCACCGCAAACTGGGCCTGCAGCGGGCGCAGGATGTCGGTCAGCGCAAAATGGCTGCGTCTGGGGGTCAGCGCGCCGGCGTCCAGCTTGGAGATATCCAGCAGGGTGCCGAGCAGCTCTTCGGCGGACTGCAGTGAGCTGTCGATATGGCCGATGGTGCGCTTCATGTCCTCGGCGCCCATGTCCTGGGACAGCGCCGAGGTAAACAGCCGCGCCGCGTTGAGTGGCTGCAGCAGGTCATGGCTGGCTGCGGCCAGGAAGCGCGTCTTGGAGGCGTTGGCGTCCTCGGCCACCTGCTTGGCCTGGCGCAGGGCCTGCTCGGCTTCGGCGCGCACTCGGTTCTCCTGGCGCAGCGCGGCGTTGGCTTCGGACAGGGCCAGGGTGCGCGAGCGTACCCGCTCCTCCAGGGTCTCGTTGGTTTCCTTGAGGGCGATCTCGGCCCTCCGGCGCTCGGTAATGTCCTGGTAGAGCGCGAAGAAGCCGAGGATCGCGCCGCTGTCGCCGAAGTGCGGAGTATAGGTCACCAGCATGTAGCGCAGGCCTTCGTTGGTGATCTCGAGCGACACCTCGAAGCTGACCCTTTCGCCACTCAGGGTGCGCTGAATCCAGGGAATGCGCTCCTCGGCCATGGTCTCCGGAATCACCTGGGTCACCTTCTTGCCGATGACCTCGTTGCGGTTGATGTTGAAGGCCTGCTCGTAGGCACGGTTGGTAAAGAGGTAGCGACACTCCCGGTCGAAGTAGGCGATCAACGCCGGCACGTTGTCGGTATAGATGCGGATATTGTTTTCCGAGCGGATCAGCGCTTCTTCGGTGCGTTTCTGCTGGGTGATGTCCTGATAGGTGTAGACGAAGCCGCCACCGGGCATGGGGTTGCCCTGGACCTCCAGCACGCTGCCGTCCTGGCGATATCGCACGTAGCGGTGGGGCTGGCCCTCGCGGATGTTGTCGAGCAGCAATTCCACGTGCTCTTCCGGGTCGCCGGGGCCGTACTCGCCGTTATGGGCGTTGTAGCGGAAGATGCGGTCGATCGGTGCGCCGACACGGATCAGGTGGTCAGGGAAGCGGAACAGCTCCAGATAGCGCTGGTTCCACACTACCAGGCGCAGGTTCTGATCCACCACGCTGATGCCCTGGTTGATGTTCTCGATGGTGGCCTGGAGCAGGGCGCGATTGAACTCCAGCACCTGGGAGGCCTCATCGACGATGGAGATGACGTCGGAGATGCCGATGCCACGCCCCTGCAGCGCGGAGTTGACGACGATGCGCGCCGACGAGGCGCCCAGCACCGAGGCCAGAAAGCGCTCGGTGAACTGGATCACGTCGATGGACGCTCGGGCACTGTCTTCCAGCGCCTTGCCGTTGCGCCGGGCGTAGTCCGAGAAGGCGCGGTCGACCTGGCCGGCGCTGAGAAAGCGCTGGCACAGCACCTTCAGGTCGCCGACCGTGGTAGCCCCGGTCCAGGGGCGATTGACCGAGGTCTGGCGGGTCTCGACGCTGTCGACGAACAGCGACGCCTGAATCCGTTCCACCACCCGCTGAGGGGTTACCTGGGAGACAAAGATGTAGGCCACCAGGTTGACCCCCAGCGACAGCATCACGCCGTGGGTAAAGCTGTCACCCACGTGCAGGCCGAACAGCGAGGTCGGTGACAGCCAGGCGATCCCCAGCGGCCCACCCTGGAGCCAGCCGGCGGGCAATACACCGGCGTTGATCATCGCTGGCAACAGCAGGGTGTAGGCCCAGATGGCGAAGCCCGCGTTCATGCCGACGATGACCCCCAGGCGATTGCCGCGCTTCCAGTAGAGCCCACCGATCAGCGCCGGGGCGAACTGGGCGGCGGCGGCGAAGGACAGCATGCCGATGGAGGCCAGCGAGGTGAATTCGCCGATCAGCTGATAGAAGCCATAGGCCATGGCCAGGATCACGGCGATGGTAATGCGCCGTGCCCGCAGGACCAGGCGTCCGTAGTCGCGGGCCTTGGTGTCGAACCAGCGCATGCGGAACAGCGCCGGGATGACGATCTCGTTGGAGATCATGATCGAGACCGCCACGGCGGCGACGATGACCATGCCGGTGGCGGCGGAGAAGCCGCCGATAAAGGTCAGCAGGGCCAGCCAGCTCTGGTTGGCGGCCATCGGCAGCGACAGCACATAGGTATCGGGTGATACGTCGGTGCCGGCGAAGATGGTCAGGCCGGCGGCGGCCAGCGGCAACACGAAGAAGGCGAACAGCACCAGGTACAGCGGGAACATCCAGCGCGCGCGGGCGGCGTCGTCGCGGTGGGTGTTCTCCACCACGGTGACGTGAAACTGGCGCGGTAGACACAGGATCGCCAGCATGGCCAGCAGGGTCTGGGCCCAGAAGCTCTGGCCGAAGTCCTGCTGGGCCAGTTGCCGCTGCAGCTGCAGGTGGGTGTCGGCCCGGGTCATCAGGTCCTGCAGGCCATCGAACATGCCCCAGGTGACGTAGGCGCCGAGGATCAGGAAGGCCACCAGCTTGACCAGCGACTCGAAGGCCACCGCGTGGATCAGGCCCTCGTGGTGCTCGGTGGCGTCGGTATGGCGGGTACCGAACAGGATGGCGAAGATCGCCATGACGATGGCCACATAGAAGGCGGTGTCACCGAACAGCGGCGCCTGGGTGATGTCGGAGGCGTCGGTGAGCACGGCAAAGGACGTGGACACTGCCTTCAACTGCAGGGCGATGTAGGGCAGGGTGCCGATCAGCGCGACCAGGCTGGCGAAGGCCGCCAGAGACTGGGTCTTGCCGTAGCGAGAGGCGATGAAGTCGGCGATCGAGGTGACGTTCTGGTGCTTGGCGACCCGCACCATCTTGGCCAGTACTGGCCAGAACAATAGAAGCGTCAGTACCGGACCGACGAAGATGCTGGCGAACGACCAGCCGGAGGTCGCCGCCTGGCCCACGGCGCCGTGGAAGGTCCAGGAGGTGCAGTAGATCGCCAGCGCCAGGCTGTAGACCAGCGGGCGACGATGGCTGGCCCCCAGGTGGCGTGCACGACGATCGCCGCGCCAGGCGATGGCGAACAGCACGGCGATGTAGAGCAGTGAAACAGCGATCAATAGCCAACCGGCAAACATGGGCACCTCCTCGACGTCAGCGGCCATTCTAGGGCATTGGCGGCCTGCTCGGCAGGGGCGCAGCGTGGTTGCCTCGATTCGGGCGCCTGAAGCGCGAAGCATTGACGGAATTTTGCGCCATCAAGGGAAAGGCATTGCCTTTTCTCAAGGCCTTGAATCGCGACTAAGGTGGATTGCACCTTTGTAGTGATAGACCATCGGCTAATATTCCAGAAATGTTTATAAGTTGCTGAAATATTTGATGTAATAGTTTTCTTGGTGCGGTGCATTTATGCTTTTCGACTAAAGTTATCGTTCCAGGAAAGGCCATTTTGTCTAGTCTGCTTCTCGAGCCTTTGTGTCGTCTTTGCGGCGGCATTTGGCGATCAAACCACTTCTTGAGGGTAGCCTTATGCTAGACAAGAGCGCACAGGCCTACTGGAAACGAAACATACGAACCATCCTCGGCTGTCTGGCCGTATGGTTCATCGTCTCCTATGGCTTCGGCATTCTGCTGGTGGATGTACTCAACAATATCCAGTTCTTTGGCTTCAAGCTCGGCTTCTGGTTTGCACAGCAGGGATCCATCTACACCTTTATCGTGCTGATCATTTTCTATGCCTGGAAGATGAACAAGCTCGATGAAGAGTACGACGTCCACGAACAGTGACACCCGCAAAATAACGTCAATGAACGGGAATTGATTCCATGGATGTACAACTACTTACCTATATATTTGTAGGGGCGTCCTTCGCGCTCTACATCGGTATCGCGATCTGGTCGCGTGCCGGGTCTACCAAGGATTTCTACGTCGCCGGCGGCGGCGTCCACCCTGCCGCCAATGGCATGGCTACCGCGGCAGACTGGATGTCGGCGGCCTCTTTCATCTCCATGGCGGGCCTTATCGCCTATCTGGGTTACGACGCCTCGGTCTACCTGATGGGCTGGACCGGTGGCTACGTCATGCTGGCCATGCTGCTGGCGCCTTACCTGCGCAAGTTCGGCAAGTTCACGGTGCCGGACTTTATCGGTGACCGTTACTACTCGAATATCGCCCGTACCGTGGCGGTCATCTGCGTTATTTTCGTGTCCTTTACCTATGTCGCCGGTCAGATGCGCGGCGTCGGTATCGTCTTCGCCCGTTTCCTCGAGGTCGAGGTCAATCTGGGCGTGGTCATCGGCATGGTCATCGTGTTCTTCTACGCGGTGCTCGGTGGCATGAAGGGCATCACCTACACCCAGGTGGCCCAGTACTGCGTGCTGATCACCGCCTTCATCGTGCCGGCGGTGTTCCTGTCGATCATGATGACCGGCCACGTGCTGCCGCAGACCGGGCTCGGTGCCACCTTCGTCGATGCCGCCGGCAACGACAGCGGCCAGTACATTCTCGATCGTCTCGACGGTCTGCTGACGGATCTGGGCATCACGCCCTACACCGACGGCAGCCAGCCGATGATCAACGTGTTCTTCATCACCGCCGCCCTGATGTGCGGTACCGCGGGTCTGCCCCACGTCATCGTGCGCTTCTTCACCGTGCCGCGGGTGCGTGACGCCCGGGTCAGCGCCGGCTGGGCGCTGGTGTTCATCGCACTGCTCTACACCACCGCTCCGGCGGTCGGCGTGTTCGCCCGCACCAATATCATCGAGACGGTACACGAGACCAGCTACGAAGAGGCACCGGCCTGGTTCAAGAGCTGGGAAGGCGTGGGCCTGATCGGCTGGCTCGACAAGAACGACGACGGTCGGGTGCAGATGGGACCGGGCGCACCGTTCGAGGGCAAGCCGACCTTCGAAAGCGGCCCGCTGGAAGAGGAAACTCCCGGCGAGCACGGGCAGCGGGTGGTGACCAATACGCCTACCGACAGCCCCAACGAGGTCTACATCGACCGCGACATCATCGTGCTGGCCAACCCCGAGATCGGCGGCCTGCCGGCCTGGGTGATCGCCTTGATGGCCGCCGGTGGCGTGGCCGCGGCGCTGTCCACCGCAGCCGGTCTGTTGCTGGTGATCTCGGCGGCGGTGTCCCACGACCTGATCAAGAAGCAGATCAATCCGAACCTCAGCGAGAAGGGGGAGCTGCTGGCGGCGCGAAGTGCTGCTGCGGTGGCGGTGGTGGTGGCCGGCTACTTCGGCATCAACCCGCCGGGCTTCGTGGCCCAGGTGGTGGCCTTTGCCTTCGGTCTTGCTGCCTCGTCCTTCTTCCCGGCGATCCTGCTTGGCATCTTCGACAAGCGCATGAACCGCGAAGGGGCCATCGTCGGCATGGTGCTGGGTCTGAGCTTCACCTTCATCTACATCGTCTACACCAAGTTCATCAACACTGATCCTTCGATCTGGTGGTTCGGCATCTCGCCGGAGGGTATCGGTACCCTCGGCATGATCCTCCACTTCATCGTGGCCTTCGTGGTCTCGCGGGCAACCGCAGCACCGCCGGAGCACATCCAGGAACTGGTGGAGAACGTGCGTGTGCCGAGAGGCGCGGGTGAGGCCCACGCTCACTAGAGCGGGCCATCAGGCAGGGGCGTCGGTCCACCATCCGTCGCCCCCTGCCAGACGACAACACTCCCCGACCCCGGCCTCGCCGGGGTCGGTCATGGAGCAGACATGATCGACATCGACTTCACTCATCCACCGTTTTCATTGCTCGACGAGGCCGAGCGCGAGCGGGTCCTGGGCGGGCTGGATATCGCCTACTACGGGCGGGATGACGTGATCCTCGATGCAGGGCAGTCCGGCGAGTTCGTCTTCGTGATCCACAAGGGCGAAGTCGCCGAACTGGACCCGGCCGAGGGCCCCGCCGGGGGGCGCATCGGCCACTACACCGGGGGCGATCTGTTTGGTGCCATCAGCGTGATCAACGGCCAGAGCCGTTACCGCTTCGTCGCCGAAGAAGAAAGCCTGTGTTACCTGATGCCGCACACCTTGTTTCTGTCGCTGTGCGAGAACAATGCCGCCTTCTCGGACTACTTTCACCAGCGCCTGATCAGCAAGACGCGCTTGCTGGCCGAACGTCGCGCCGAGGGCGGGGTCACCCTGGCCGGATTCATGCTCGCCCGGGTGAACGAGTGCATGCGTGAACCGCTCAAGGTCGGCTCGACGACGTGCATTCGCGACGCCGTGCTGACCCTCAAGGACAAGGGCGCCGACAGCCTGCTGGTCGAGACGCCCGACGGTCCTGGCATGCTGACCAAGACCGACCTGCTCGAGGCCCTGGTGCTGGAGGGGTGCGACGGTGATGCCGAGGTCGGTGGAATCGCTCATCTGGCGCTGGTGACGGTGGATGAAAGCCAGTACCTGTTCGAGGCACTGATCGAGATGACCCGCCACAAGGTGGCCAGGGTGGTGGTGCTTCAGGGCCAGCGGCTGATCGGTGTCGTGGAGCTGACCGATGTGCTCAGCTTCTTTTCCAGCCGCAGCTACGTGGTCAGCCTGCAGGTCGAGCAGGCGACGACCCTGGCCTCGCTCAGCGAAGCAAGTCAGCGTGCGCCGGAGCTGGTCGAGGCGCTGATGGCCCAAGGGGTACGCATGCGCTTCGCCATGGGCATGCTGTCGGCGCTCAATGGGCGCATCATCAGCAAGGCCTGGCACTTCTCGATGCCGGCCCCTCAGCGCGAGCGCGCCTGTCTGCTGGTGCTCGGCAGCGAAGGGCGCGGCGAGCAGATCCTGAAGACCGACCAGGACAATGCGCTGATCCTGGCCGATGACCAGCAGTGGGACGAGCTCAGCGCAGATACCGCGCGGTTCACCAGCGTGCTCGACGATCTGGGCTATCCGCGCTGCCCGGGCAACATCATGGTCTCCAACCCCCAGTGGGTCGGCACCCTTGCGCAATGGCGCGCGCGCATCCGTCGCTGGGTCAGCGAACCCGACGGAGAAAGCCTGATGCGTCTGGCGGTGCTTGCCGACGCCTCGGGGGTGGCCGGTGACTTTGCCCTGGTGGACCGACTCCACGACGTGCTGATCGAAGAAACACGGGGCAATGAACTGTTGCTGACCCATCTGGCGAGGGGAGTGTTGCGGTTCTCGACGCCCTTGACCCTGTTTGGAACGCTGAAGAAGCCCGAGCACGGCGTCGACATCAAGAAGGGTGGCATCTTTCCCATCGTCCACGGTGTTCGCACCATGGCGCTGGAGTGCGGGCTGCGCGAGACCTCGACCCACGACCGGCTGGCGGCGCTGGCGTCACTCGGGCGCATCGAGCGAGTGGTGGCGGAGGATCTCGGCGAGGCGTTGTCGCTGTTCTGTGAGCTTCGGCTTCGGGCGCAGCTGGCCTACCGGCGCGACGATGCCCGGGCCACGGACGCCCCGGACAGGGTGGTGGTGCAGTCGCTCAATTCGCTGGAGCGGGACTTGCTGCGCGAGGCGCTGCACCTGGTCAAGGAGTTCAAGGCCAGCCTGTCCCACCGCTATCACCTGGAGTATGCATGAGTGTCGAGGCAGCCCCCCAGGGCAAGCTGCCTTGGCGTCAATGGTTTCGCTTGGGAGAGTACCCGATGCTGAGAGCGATCAGGCGTGTGGCCGACAGGCGTCGGCAGGCCGATGGCGATTTCGCCTGGCTGTTCAATCCCTATACCGGCGACGAGCTGGTGTCCCTGGACTGCGAAACCACCGGCCTGGATACCCGTCATGCGGAGCTGGTGTCCATCGCTGCGGTGCGCATTCGTGACGATCGCGTCTTGACCAGCGAGTCGCTGGACCTGCGGCTCGCGCGTCCTGCCAGTCTGAGTGGTGACTCCATCTGTATCCATCGCCTGCGTGGGGTCGACCTGGAAGGCGGCCTCGAGGTGCGCGAGGCCTTGACGACGCTGCTGGAATTTATCGGCAATCGCCCATTGGTCGGCTGGTGTATCGACTTCGACCTGGCCATGCTGGATCGCTACCTGAAGGCGGAGTTTGGCTTCTCGCTGCCCAACGCCACCATCGACGTGGCCCAGCAGTACCGCAAGCGGCTGCGCCGAAGTCACCCGGAAATCGAGGTGCAGCCGACCTTTGAACAATTGGCAGAGCGACTTGGAGTCCCGATCATGGGACGCCATACGGCCCTGGGCGACGCCGTCACCACGGCGCTGATGCATCTGCGCCTGGAAAGCGGGGCACTCACGGCGCCATCGCGCTGACCCGGTGCCGTCATCCGCGCTGACCCGTTGCCGTCATCCGCGCTGACCCGGTGCCGCCCGCACCGGCAACCATTCACCTGCAAGGAGATCCTGTCATGAGTCTGCACGCCATGTTGACCCTTCTCGAGCCCACGCTGCTGGCGCTGGGCCTGGTCTCGGTGCTGGTGGCCTACCTCCAGTACTATCGCCGTACCCGGGACCTGTGGGGCATGGTCAAGTTCTGGGAGAAGCGCCTGACCCTGACCGTGCGCGAGTTTGGCTGGCAACGTGCCGGCATCCTGCTGCTGTTGCTGGGCGTGGTGGTGCGCTATCTGCTGGCGCTGAACGTCGTCTAGGGCTTGTCTGAAAAGTGCCTGCGCTCGGTAATACGGCGTTAAAAATCGGATCAACATGCTCATTTACACCCCGTAAACTGCGCTTTCTCACCGATTTTTGCCTTGTCTAACCTTCGCTCGTCGACTTTTCGGACAGCGCCTAGGTCCCGGCTGACAGGCACTTGCGTTCTTCGACTTGCCAGACCAGACCAGGCCAGACCAGGCCACGACGCGCAAGGGCGCCACTACGGCGGTGCCGTCCTTGGCGGTTTCCGATGTGCCGCCGACGAAAAGCCCCCCCCTTATTGTCCTCGCCGGGGTAAGCGGTCGCTGACCTCTTCGCCACTAAAGCGTCCGGATGGTAGACTGGCGCCTCTTTCATTTTCAGCCGTGATGTCCCGCTCCCATGTCGCCACAGTCCGCCTCCGCCACCCTGTTCGATCCCCGTACCCCCGAGGATGACCATCTCTCGATCGATGCCGGCGACAGCCCGGCCGACCCTGCTGCGGATGGCGACCAGACGGAAGCTCACGTTCAGGCCAAGGCACGGCGTGAGTTCAACAAGCTGCAGAAGCGCCTGCGCCGCCAGGCCGGTAACGCCATCATCGACTACGGCATGATCCAGGAAGGCGACAAGATCATGGTGTGTCTGTCTGGTGGCAAGGACAGCTACACCATGCTCGAGATCCTGCGCAGCCTTCAGCGCAACGCGCCGGTCAACTTCTCGCTGGTGGCGGTGAATCTGGATCAGAAGCAGCCGGGCTTTCCGGAGCATGTGCTGCCGAACTATCTGGACAGCATCGGCGTGGACTACCACATCCTCGAGCGCGACACCTATTCGGTGGTGAAGGAGAAGACGCCGGAGGGCAAGACCACCTGCGCGCTCTGCTCACGCCTGCGGCGCGGCTCTCTCTATGGCTTCGCCGAGGAGATCGGGGCGACCAAGATCGCCCTGGGCCACCACCGCGAGGACATTCTCGAGACGCTGTTTCTGAACATGTTCTTCGGTGGCAGCCTCAAGGCGATGCCACCCAAGCTGCTCTCCGACGACGGCAAGAACATCGTCATCCGCCCGCTGGCGTACTGCCGCGAGGCCGATATCCAGGCCTACAGCGAGGCGATGGAGTTCCCGATCATCCCGTGCAACCTGTGTGGTTCCCAGCCCAACCTGCAGCGCCAGGTGGTCAAGGAGATGCTGGCCGAGTGGGAGGTCAAGCATCCCGGGCGCCTCGAGAGCATGTTCAAGGCGGTGACCAATGTGGCGCCGTCGCAGCTGGCGGATCGGCAACTGTTTGACTTCGAGGGGCTGGAGGCCGTGCAGGCCGAACGCCAGGCCCGGCGCATCGACGTGGTGGATGCCGACTGATCTCGCCAGCAGCGAATGTGCAGGACGCCATGACAGCAAAAGAGGCCGCATCTCCGGATGCGGCCTCTTTTTTGTCACACGCCATCTATTACGCTCTGCTTTCCAGATCCTGGATACAGGGCCCTGCCGGCCAGGCCCGGCACGCTGCTGCCAGATCCGCTCAGGTAACTTCGGTGTCGGCCAGGGTCGACAGCGCGGTCAGGTCGAGGATATTGACCTCACGTCCCGATACCGCCACCAGATCCTGCTGCTGGAAACGCCCGAGGATACGGCTGACCGTTTCCACCGCCAGCCCCAGGTGATTGCCGATGTCGGCGCGGGACATGGACAGGCGGAAGCTGAACGGTGAATAGCCGCGGCGGCGGAAGCGATCCGACAGGCCGAGGAAGAAGCAGGCCAGGCGCTGATCAGCGGTCTTGCGTGACAGCAGCTGCATCATCCGGCGGTCCTCTCGCAGCTCCTTGCTCAGGGTGCGAAACAGCTGGGCACGCAGCTCCGGCAGGGTCTGGGTCAGCGCATCGAGGCGGTCGAAGGGAATCTCGCACACCGTGGTGGTCTCCAGCGCCACCACGCTGCCGGGATAGCGGCCGTCGTCGATGCCATCCAGCCCAACCAGTTCACTGGGCAGGAAGAAGTTGGTCAACTGAGCTTCGCCGCTGCCTTCGGTGGTGATCTGCTTGAGACTCCCCGACCGGACCGCGAAGACGCTGGTGAAGCGATCTCCTTGCTCGACCAATCGTGTGCCTTTCTTGATCGGCGGGTGACGACGGATGATGGAATCGAAGCGCTCGAGGTCGGCGGTCTCCAGCGACAGCGGAAGGCACAAGGAACTCAGGCTGCAGGACTCACAGCGAGTCTCATGCAGCATGGGACGCCGCCGATCTTGGGCCGTAGGACTCATTCGCAGCTCCTGTGTATCTGGGATCGATATTGACTGGGCCATGGGGAGAACAGACGTCGCCCGTACAGCACGTTGATGGCACTATTCTACACCCTCAGATCAGCTAAAAGTGGCGTCTACCTCTTTAGGATTAATAACTTAGAGGTAGGATGCGTCATTGATGCAGCCCAGTCCAAAGTTGCCAGACGGCAAAGGCGATGATCATGCCAGCGGCGGCGAGGCGTGTTGCCCGATGCGCCAGCAGGGCCTGCATTTGTCTGGCGGCGAGGCCCGTCACCACCAGCGCCGGAAGCGTGCCAAGACCGAAGCTCGCCATCAGCAGTGCGCCCTCGAGGGGTTCGGCCCGTGCCAGGCTCCAGGCCAGCATCGAGTACACCAGGCCACAGGGCAGCCAGCCCCAGATGGCGCCCAGCGCCACCGCCTGGGGCAGACGCACCACCGGCAACAGGCGTCTGCCTGCGGGTTCCAGGTACCTCCAGAGGTGACGCCCCAGTGCCTCGACGTGACGCAGGCCTTTCCATAGATCGGCAATGTAAAGCGCCATCAGGATCAACATCAGGCTGGCGACGATCTGCATCAGGCCACGCAGGGTCGGCGAAAGGCCGATCACCGAACCCAGGGTGGCAACCAGAGCGCCCGCCACACAGTAGCTGGTGATACGACCTACATTGTAGCCGAGCACCAGAGAGCCCACCCGCCAAGGTTGACGCATGCTGGGGGGGATGGCAAAGGTCAGAGCGCTCATGATGCCGCCGCACATGCCAATACAGTGTGCACCACCAAGCAGACCAAACACGAAGGCCGCCATCATGGGAGGCAGCTCGAGGCCGGTAGGATTCACTCAGGCCCTCTGGATGATGGATCACGATCGGATGTCTGCGCAGGCGTTTCGGACGAGGAAGCGCCGTCATCGGCACTGCGAGTGTCGTCTTCATCTTCGAACAGGATGCGATAGGCGGGGCCTTCGAGGTCCTCGAACTGGTCGTTGCGCACCGCCCAGAAGAAGGCCCAGACCGCCAGGCCCAGCAGGATCAACGACAAGGGTATCAACAGGTAAAGGATGCTCATGGGCCGGGGCTTGCGGTGACGGGTGAAGGTGTCGCGGTCGGCCTGGTGCGTCCGCGCCGCAGACGCAGGGCATTGCCGATGACCAGTAACGAGCTGAGTGACATGCCGATGGCGGCAAGCCAAGGGGGCACGAAGCCCAGCGCCGCTGCGGGCAGCGCCACGACATTGTAGAGCACCGACCAGGACAGATTCTGGCGAATGATGCGACGGGTCTGGCGGGCCACCTCGATGGCTTCGACGATACCCGTGAGCGGTTCGCCCAGCAATACCAGATCGGCGCGGGTGCGGGTGAGGTCGCTGGCCCCGGCCATGGCGATGGCAAGGTCGGCGCCGGCCAGTACCGGCACGTCATTGATGCCATCACCGACCATGGCCACCTTTTCGCCCTTTGCCTGCCGCGCCTTCAAGTGCCCGAGCTTGTCCTCGGGGGTGGCCTCGCCACGCCACTGATCGACGCCCAGCGTGTGGGCAAGCTGGCCAACGTTGACGGCGCGGTCGCCCGACAGGATCTCGATGGCAAGCCCTCGCTGGGCGAGGGCGGCGAGGGTCTCGGCGGCGTCGTCACGGGGCTGATCGTCGAGCTTGAACCAGGCCTGGGGCTTGCCTTCGCAGGCCAGCAGCAACCAAAGCCCTGCGCCAGGGAGCTCAGGAACGGGTTGGCCCAGGCAGGCAAAATGCGGCTGGCCCAGTCGCCAGCGCCGGCCGTCGATCACGCCATCCACGCCCTGGCCCGGGTGATTGCGCAGTTCGCTGGCCTGGCAGCTGGCGTCGCGCCAGGCAGCGAAGGCGCGGGCGATGGGGTGCTCCGAGCCGGTTTCCAGTGCCGCCGCCAGGGCCAGATGCCGGCGCTTGGTGGCAGGGTCCATCTCGCCATTGTTGGCGCTTCCTTCGTCGTCGCTCAGCGGCCGGTGTTCGGCGAGTTGCATGCGCCCCCGGGTCAGGGTGCCGGTCTTGTCGAAGACGACGCGATCGAGGCCGGCCAGGGTCTCCAGCGCATCGGCTCGGGTCACCAGTACCCCGGCACGTCTCAGCCGGCCGTGGGCCACGGTCAGGGCGGTGGGGGTCGCCAGCGCCAGGGCGCAGGGGCAGGTCACCACCAGTACCGACAGGGTGATCCACAGGCTGCGGCTCGGGTCGATCAGGCTCCAGACCAGCGCCACCAGGGCGGTGATGACCAGCAGGTTCAACACGAAGCGATGGGCCACCTGCTCGGCCAGGCGGGCGATACGTGGACGATGGGTGAAGGCACGGTCGGTGAGATCGAGAATGCCGGCGGCGCGGGTGTCGTCGCCGACGCGGGTGACCATCACTTCGATCGGGCTGTCCATGCACAGGGTACCTGCGTGCACGGCATCTCCCTGGCGACGCAGGAGGGGCAGCGATTCGCCGGTCAGCAGCGACTCGTCGATCTGGGCAAGACCCGAGGTCAGGTTGCCGTCCGCGGGAATCTGGGCGCCGGGGCTGACCCGAACCCGGTCACCCGGGACCAGCCGACTGGCGGGGATGACGCGTTCATCGCCATGCTCGTCGAGGCGCACCGCAGCGCTCGGCAGGGCGCTGGCCAGGGCATTGCCGCTACGGCCGTAGTGAGTACGGGCGCGAGACTCCAGGTAGCGTCCGAACAGCAGGAAGAAGGTGAACATGCTGACCGAGTCGAAGTAGCGGTCACCGGAGTCGCTCACGACCGACCAGGTGCTGGCGATAAAGGCCCCACCGATGGCCAGGGCCACCGGCACATCCATGCCCAGCACGCGGGTTCGCAGATCACGCAGGGCGCCGACGAAGAAGGGTTGGGCCGAGTACAGTACCACCGGAGTGGTCAGCGCCAGCGATAGCCAGGCAAACAGGCGCTCGAACTCGGTGCTGAGATCACCGCCGTCGACGTAGTGCGGGATGGAAAACATCAGCACCTGCATCATGCCGACGGCCGCCACGATCAGGCGTCTTATCATCTGGCGCGACTGTTGCTTGAGCCGCTGCTGGGCCTGGTCCGGCTCGTAGGGCTGGGAGGGATAGCCGATGGCGGCCATCTCGGCCAGCAGGCGCGACAGCGACAGACGTTCAGGATCCCAGCGCACCTGAAGGCGGTGCTGGGAAAGATTGACAGCACAGCTCTTCAGGCCGTCGAGGGCATTCAGGCGGTGCTCGATCAGCCAGGCGCAGGCGGCGCAGGTGATGCCATCCACCGCCAGGGTCGCTACCTTGGTGTCGCCATCCTGACGCACGAAACGATCCTGCAGGCCCGGATCGTCGAATACCTGATAGCGGGCCTCGTCGGCGGGTATCGGCGATGGGCGCTCCGGCAGGGCGGTGCGAAAGCGATAGTAGCTGTCCAGGCCGCCGCCGACGATGGCCTGGGCCACCGCCTCGCAGCCCGGGCAGCACAGCGGATGGCGCTGGCCATCCAGGGTGATCGACCAGGGCGCCCCGGCCTCCACCGGGGCGCCACAGTGGTAGCACGAGGCCGCCATCAGAGTCCCGGTGTCAGGCGCACGGAGGTCTCCCGCGGGAACTCTGCCTCGCCGGTCAGGCGCCATTCAGGCTGCTGTCCTGACGCGCCTTCTGCGTGGGGCTGCAGCTGAAGGTACCAGCGATAGCGCAGATTGCGTTCGAGGGTGCCGACGTAGTGGCCTTCACGGGTGTGGGTCAGCACCAGTGCCCGGTCGCGGGCGCCATCGGTGGGGAACTTCAGCGCCAGATCCAGCCGCTCTGGGCGTTCGTCGCCATCGAGCGTTACCACCACGTCGCCGGTGGTGGCGTCGATGCGCAGCTCGGCCGCCAGCCCCAGCGCCTCGGCACGTTGCTGCTTTTCGAGCTGGACGTTGATGGCCAGACCTTCCTTGTAGTAATCGTCCGGCACCGAACCGTCGAAGTAGCGGATCGAGAAGGCCAGGTAGACCATGCTGAAGGTGACCGACGACAGCAGCAGGGCGATCAGGAACCAGGGCCAGAACTGCTTGTACCAGGGCGGCACCTGGGGATCGGACAGGGACATCAGGGGGTAACTCCTATAAAGCGGCTTTCACGTTCGATGGCCACGGACGGATCGTCCTCGGCGAGGACGCGAACGCTGATATCGGCACTGCGTTGTTCCATCTGATCAGGATTCACGCTCAAGGTCATCACCAGTTGGCGGGACTGGTTGGCGGGAACCTCGATGGCGGTGGTGTCGCTCTCGAGACCTTCGATGCCGGCTACCTCGATCACGTAGCGATGAGGGCGGTTGTCGAGGTTACGCACGGTCATGGCGTAGGAGTTGGCGATGCGTCCATCGGTCAGTGTCTGATAGAGCCGAGCGCGATCGCGCTCCACATCCACATCCAGCGGTGTGCGGTCGGCGATGGTCCAGACGAACAGGCCGATCATCACCACCAGGGCGACCAGATAGCCGATCAGTCGAGGCCTCAACAGGTGGGTCTTGTTGCCGTCGAGGGCGTGCTCGGTGGTGTAACGTACCAGGCCACGGGGGTAGCCCATCTTGTCCATGACGCTGTCGCAGGCGTCTATGCAGGCGGCGCAGGTGATGCACTGGTACTGCAGACCGTCGCGGATATCGATGCCGGTCGGACAGACCTGAACACAGAGGTCGCAGTCGATGCAGTGGCCAAGGCCCTGCTCTGCCGGGTCGGCGTTGCGCTTGCGCGGGCCGCGAGGCTCCCCGCGGTGGTAGTCGTAGGACACGATCAGGGTGTCGCGATCGAACATCACCGACTGGAAGCGGGCGTAGGGGCACATGTACAGGCAGACCTGCTCGCGCAGCCAGCCGGCGTTCAGGTAGGTGAAGACGATAAAGAAGCCGACCCAGAAATAGGACCAGCCGCTGGCCGAGAGGGTGGCAAGATCCAGCACCAGGCCACCGATCGGGGTGAAGTAGCCGACGAAGGTGATGCCGGTGGCCGCCGAGATGATCAGCCAGATGGCGTGCTTGGCGCTCTTGCGCCAGGCCTTGTCGGCGTCCCAGGAGCGCTTGTCGAGCTTGATGCGACGATTGCGCGGCCCCTCGATGCGGTGCTCGACCCAGATGAACAGGAAGGTCCAGACGCTCTGGGGGCAGGTGTAACCGCACCAGACACGGCCGGCAAAGACGGTGATGAAGAACAGGCCGAAGGCGCAGATGATCAAAAGCCAGGACAGCAGCACGAATTCCTGAGGGTAGAAGGTGGCGGCGAAGATATGAAATTCGCGCCCCGGCAGATCAAACCAGACCGCCGGTCGATCACCCCAGGGAATCCAGGGCAGCAGCAGAAAACCGAGCATCAGCGCCCAGTTGGCGACCCGACGGACACGCTGGAACACGCCTTTGATCTCGCGTACGTAGATGTGCCGGCGGCTCTCGTACATGCTCTGGCTGTCGGGGGAATGGTGCGACACCGCAGGGTCGGTGACGTCGTGGGCAGGGATCTTGTCGCTCATGGCAGACTCACATCGCGTCGATGGGGCCGAAGCCCCAGTCTAGCGATTGACGGGTAGGTGGGTGGCGAGTGCGGCCAAGCGCCGCACTCGCCGCGGGAGCGATCCCGCTGGGGTCACTACTGACTCTGGTCTTGATTCTGGCTCAGACCATAGACATAGGCGGCGACCAGGTGGACCCGCTCCTCGCCGATGTAGGCGGCCTGCGCCGGCATATGGCCATTGCGGCCGTTGCGCAGCGTCTGACGCACGGAGTCGGCCAGGCTCTGGCCCGGTGCCTGGTACAGCCAGCTGTCGTCGGTCAGATTGGGCGCGCCCAGCGCCTGGTTGCCGGTACCGTCAGGCATATGGCAGGCGGCACATACCGAGGTGAAGACGGCGCCGCCTTTTTCGGCACGTTCGGCGTCCTCGGCCTGGCCGGACAGCGACAGCACATGCTGGGTCAGGTTCTCGATATTGTCCGCGCCGAGCTGCTGCCATGACGGCATCAGGCCATTGCGTCCATTGTTGATGGTGGTGACGATGTGCTCGGGCTCGCCGCCGTAGAGCCAGTCGTCGTCGGTCAGATTGGGGAAGCCGTAGCCGCCCTTGGCGTTGGAACCGTGGCAGATGGCGCAGTTGTTGAGGAAGATGCGCTCGGCCACCTGCATGGCGTCACCGTCCTGGGCGAGTTCCGGGATGGGTACCTGCTGGTACTTCTCGAAGATCGGCGCAAAGCGCTCTTCGGCCTGGGCGACCTCTTCCTCCCACTGACCTTCCTGGCTCCAGCCCAGCACACCGGCGAAGTTGCCGAGGCCCGGATACAGCACCAGATAGCCCAGGGAAAAGATCACCGTGGCAACGTAGAGCTGAAACCACCAGCGAGGCAGCGGGTTGTCGTATTCGTCGATACCGTCGGCGGTGTGGCCGGTGGTCTCGACAGTGCCGTCGGCGTCAGGGCGCTTGTCGGTCTTGCGGTTGGCCCACAGAAGCCAGAACGCAAAGCCGATGGTGCCGAGCGTGATGACGATGATCCAGGCACTCCAGAAGCCTGAGAGGGCATCACCCCAAAGCGTATTCATGTGTTCTTCTCTCCCCTGTCCTCTCGGGAATCGGCCTGTCGCTCGGCCGTGCGGTCACGATTCGGTTGTTCGTCGTCGTCGGCGAACGGCAGCTGCGCCGCCTGATCGAACTCGCGCTTGCGGCGGCTCGAGTAGGCCCAGGCCACCAGGCCCAGGAAGGCGATCAGCAGGATGCCGGTCAAGATGCCGCGAAAGGTTCCGATATCCATGGTTACGGGCTCTTCGCCGAGCTGGGCAACACCGTGCCAAGCTGCTGCAGGTAGGCGACCAGGGCGGTGATTTCACGCTCACCGCGGACCTCGCTGGTGGCGTTGGCGATCTGCTCGTCGGTGTAGGGCACGCCCAGTTTCTGAAGGGTGCGCATCTTGGCCGGGGTGTCCTCGCCGTCCAGGGTGTTCTCGAACAGCCAGGGGTAGGCCGGCATCACCGATTCGGGCACCACGTCCCGCGGGTTGTAGAGGTGGGCACGATGCCAGTCGTCACTGTAGCGACCGCCGACGCGGGCCAGGTCCGGGCCGGTGCGCTTGGACCCCCACAGGAAGTTGTGCTCGTAGACGGATTCACCGGCCACACTGTAGTGGCCATAGCGCTCGGTCTCGGCACGGAAGGGGCGAATCATCTGCGAATGACAGCCGACGCAGCCTTCGCGGCGATAGATGTCCCGGCCTTCCAGTTCCAGTGCGGACAGTGGCTCGAGGCCCTCGACCGGCTCCGTGGTCTGCTTCTGGAAGAACAGCGGTACGATCTCGGCCAGGCCACCGAAGCTGATCACCACCAGCACCAGCACCGCCATCAAACCGACGTTCTTTTCTATGATCTCGTGTTTCATGTCAGTCTCGGTCCTTCGTTGACTCAGGCGGTCTGGGGCAGGGGCGCGCCGCGCTTGGCGGAACCCTTGACGGTCATGGCCACGTTGACGGCCATGATCAGCATGCCGGTCACCCAGAAAAGGCCACCGATCAGGCGCACGATGTAGCCGGGGCCGCTAGCCTCGACGGTCTCGACGAAGGTGTACATCAAGGTGCCGTCTTCGTTGATGGCGCGCCACATCAGGCCCTGCAGGATGCCGTTGACCCACATCGCGGCGATGTACAGCACGGTGCCGATGGTGGCCAGCCAGAAGTGCACCGCCACCAGCTTGACGGAGTACATCTCGGTGTGACCGAACAGGCGTGGAATCAGGTGGTACATCGAGCCGATGGTGATCATCGCGACCCAGCCGAGGGCGCCGGCGTGGACGTGACCGATGGTCCAGTCGGTGTAGTGGGACAGGGCGTTGACGGTCTTCACCGCCATCATCGGGCCTTCGAAGGTCGACATGCCGTAGAACGACAACGCGACGACGAGAAAGCGCAGGGTCGGGTCGGTTCGCAGCTTATGCCAGGCCCCGGAGAGCGTCATCATGCCGTTGATCATGCCGCCCCAGGAGGGCGCCAGCAGAATGATCGACATCACCATGCCCAGCGACTGCGCCCAGTTCGGCAGGGCGGTGTAGTGCAGGTGGTGGGGACCGGCCCACATGTAGACCATGATCAGCGCCCAGAAGTGGACGATGGACAGGCGGTAGGAGTAGACCGGGCGCTCGGCTTGCTTGGGCACAAAGTAATACATCATGCCGAGGAAGCCGGCGGTCAGGAAGAAGCCTACCGCGTTGTGGCCGTACCACCACTGCACCATGGCGTCGATGGCGCCGGAGTAGATGGAGATGGAGTAGGTGGCGGTGACCGGAAGGGCCGCGCTGTTGACGATGTGCAGTACGGCAACGGTCAGGATGAAGGCGGCGAAGAACCAGTTGGCCACGTAGATGTGGGAGGTCTTGCGGACCTTGATGGTGCCTAGGAAGACGGCTGCGTAGGTCACCCACACCACCGCGAGCAGAATGTCGATGGGCCATTCCAGCTCGGCGTATTCCTTGACCTCGGTGAGGCCCAGCGGCAGGGTGACGACCGCGCACAGGATGACCGCCTGGTAGCCCCAGAAGGTAAAGGCGGCCAGCTTGTCGCTGATCAGCCTCACCTGGCAGGTGCGCTGGACGACGTAGTAGGACGTCGCGAACAGGGCGGAGCCGCCGAAGGCGAAGATGACCGCATTGGTATGCAGCGGGCGAAGCCGACCGAAGCTTGTCCAGGGCAAGCCAAGGTTGAGTTCCGGCCAGACCAGTTGGGCGGCGAGAATCACACCGAGGGTCATGCCCACGATGCCCCACACCACCGTCATGATCGCGAACTGCCGGACCACCTTGTAGTTGTAGGTCGGATGTTCAAATGCTGTGCTCATGATCAGTTTCCCATCGATCGCGTAAAGGGGACGATCCCCCGGCCATAGTGCCTGCCCGGCAATTGCCTCAGAATGATGCAGATCAACAACCACTCAGAATTCTAGCCCAGCCTGGCAGTGAGAAGAACTTAGCCTCTGGTGGCAGTGAACTTTGGAAACTTGGCCGTGTCACAACTCGTTTTACCCGACGCTTTTACTCAGGAATTCAGTCAGGCACTCGCCGCCGGGCACCGTGGCGAGTGGCAAGTGCCCGACCTGGCGCCGGTGATCCTGGAGGGACCACCTTGCCGAGACGTGTTGTTGCTGGCGCATGGGGCCGGTGCCGGACACGATTCACCCTTTTTGCTTGAATGGCGCGCGGCGCTGGCCAGGGCCGGCGTACAGACGCTGTCATTCGAGTTTGCCTACCTGCGCGAGATGCGTGCGGCGGGGCGTCGGCGGCCGCCGCCCAGGGTGGCTCGGCTGGTGGAGGAAATGCGCCTCTGGCGTGACGTTTTGTCGCAGTTGGTGCCGGGGGCGCTGTGGCTCGGCGGCAAGTCCATGGGCGGGCGGGTGGCCAGTCTGCTGGCCGCCGAGGACGGTGCACCGGGGCTGGTGCTGGCTGGCTACCCCTTTCATCCCGTGGGCAAGCCCGAGCGCCTGCGGCTGGATCACTGGCCGTCGCTGGCTTGCCCTCTGGTGGTACTGCAGGGTACCCGGGACCCTTTCGGTACTCGCGACGAGGTGGCGGGCTATGAGTTGCCGGCGCATGCGTGTCTTGAATGGCTCGAGGATGGCGACCACGACTGGTCGCCGCGGCGCTTGAGTGGACTGTCGCGTCAGGACCTGATGGCTAAGGCGGCGCGCGCTACCGCGGACGCCATGAGCAAGTCGTGAGCGCTTCTTTCTACAAGGGTGGATATCACGGCGCTGTGGCGCCAGCCCTTGCGCCGCCTGGCTTTCGGCCCAAGTCGATGAATGCACGGGCAAAAGTCGGGACAAAAAAAACGAGAAAGATGCGTGGAGCGCGTTGACATCCCTCGGATGTTCTGTAGAATGCAGCGCCACGTGACCAGGGGTGGTTAGCTCAGCTGGGAGAGCACCAGCCTTACAAGCTGGGGGTCACAGGTTCGAACCCTGTACCACCCACCATCATGAAAATGATGGATGGACACGTAGAGTAGAGAGCGCTGGACCGGTAGTTCAGTTGGTTAGAATGCCGGCCTGTCACGCCGGAGGTCGCGGGTTCGAGTCCCGTCCGGTCCGCCAGCGTCTCTTCTCGAATTGGTCATCATTGCGGACCGGTAGTTCAGTTGGTTAGAATGCCGGCCTGTCACGCCGGAGGTCGCGGGTTCGAGTCCCGTCCGGTCCGCCACGATGACAAGCCAAAGACGACGTCTTCAGGAAACTCGAGACATCGCACCGTGTGAAATAACGTGGGTGATTAGCTCAGTTGGTTAGAGCACCAGCCTCACATGCTGGGGGTCACTGGTTCGAATCCGGTATCACCCACCACGCGGACCGGTAGTTCAGTTGGTTAGAATGCCGGCCTGTCACGCCGGAGGTCGCGGGTTCGAGTCCCGTCCGGTCCGCCAGTTTCACTCGATCCAGTTCGCTGGAAAAGTCCGGTCCTGTTACCGGCGCTTATTTCGGAAGGCCCCGCTGCTACGCAGCGGGGCCTTTTTCGTGTGCGTCAGGTCAGCGGTGGTGGACGAGGGTTGACTGGAGGGCTATCCAGAGAGCTGTTCCAGGAGGACGATTCCAGGAGCTGTTTCAGGAGCTCTTTCAAGAGCTATCCCCGGAGCTGGCCAGAAAGAAACCTTTGCCCGACGATGCGTTTTGCGCGCATTTTCATCGAGGGGGGTGGCAGAGGGTGGACTGCTATCATACAGTTGTTTGAAATTGGTCGATGAGTGGCGCCAATTGTGTGAGCGCGCCATCCGACACCGCCAACAACAACGCGCAGCCTGTGCTGCGAAGGACCGCCCCGTGACCGCCTATCCCCAGCTCTTCACTCCCTTGCGCCTGGGCCATCTGAGCCTGCCCAATCGTGTGCTGATGGGCTCCATGCATACCAACCTGGAAGAAGCACCGCGCGGCTTCGAGCGTCTGGCCGCCTTCTACGCCGAGCGCGCCCGCGAGGGAGTGGCGCTGATTGTGACCGGCGGCATCGCCCCCAACGCCGAAGGCGCCGTCTTCCAGGGGGCCTCGCAGTTGACCAGCGAGGACCAGCTCGAGGGACACCGTCAGGTCGTCGAGGCGGTGCACGCCGAGGGCGGACGCATCTGCATGCAGATCCTGCACGCTGGGCGCTACGCCTACTCGCCGGAGCTGGTGGCGCCGTCGGCGATCCAGGCGCCGATCAATCCCTTCGTGCCGCGTGAGCTTACTGACGAGGATGTGGAGCGGCAGATCGACGACTACGTGCGCTGCGCGCGCCTGGCCCAGCAGGCCGGCTACGATGGCGTCGAGATCATGGGCTCCGAGGGCTACCTGATCAATCAGTTCATCTGTCGGCGCACCAATCAGCGCCAGGATCGCTGGGGCGGCGACTTCGACAATCGCTGTCGCTTTGCGCTGGAGATCCTGCGCCGGGTACGCGCGGCGGTGGGGGATCGTTTTCTGCTGATCTACCGGCTGTCGATGATCGACCTGGTGGAGGACGGCAGCACCCATGACGAGGTCATCGCCCTGGGGCAGGCGGTGGAAGCCGCCGGTGCCGACGTCATCAACACCGGCATCGGCTGGCACGAGGCCAGGGTGCCGACCATCGTCACCAGTGTGCCGCGGGCGGCCTTTACCGAGGTGTCCCGGCGCATGCGTCAGGCGGTGGCGATTCCGCTGATCACCACCAACCGCATCAACATGCCCGAGGTGGCTGAGCGGGTGCTCGCCGAGGGCCACGCCGACATGGTCTCCATGGCCCGGCCTCTGCTGGCCGACCCCGCCTGGGTGGCCAAGGCTCGCGGCGACAGAGCAGACGAGATCAACACCTGCATCGCCTGCAACCAGGCCTGCCTCGACCACACCTTCCAGGGCAAGCTGACCTCGTGCCTGGTCAATCCTCGCGCCTGTCACGAGACCGAGCTGTCGCTGGAGCCGGCCGCCACGCCGCAGGCGGTGGCGGTGGTAGGGGGCGGTCCTGCCGGACTCGCTACCGCCGTCAGTGCCGCCGAGCGGGGCCACAGGGTCACCCTGTTCGAGCGCCAATCCAGTCTGGGGGGGCAGTTCAACTTTGCCCGTCGGATACCTGGCAAGGAGGAGTTCGACGAGACGCTGCGCTACTTCCGGGTCATGCTCGACAAGACCGGTGTCGACGTCAGGCTGTCCTGTGAAGCAACGCTGACCGACCTCGAGGGCTTTGATCACGTGGTGCTGGCCACCGGCGTCCGTCCCCGCCAGCTTCAGTTGCCCGGTGCCGATCATGCCAGTGTGCTGAGCTACGCAGAGGCAATCGAGTCACCCGGGCGGGTCGGGCGGCGGGTCGCCATCATCGGTGCAGGAGGTATCGGCTTTGACGTGGCGGAGCTACTGACCCACGTCGCCCCGGGTGACGACCCCCTGGCCGAGTGGTGTGACGAGTGGGGCGTGGATCTCGCCGTGAGCGCGCCGGGAGGGCTCAAGCCCGCACAGCGTCCCGAGTCACCGCGGGAGGTCTTTCTGCTGCAGCGCAAGAGCTCCAAGCCCGGCAAGGGGCTTGGCACTACCTCTGGCTGGGTGCATCGGGCCTCGCTGCGCCATCGGGGCGTCCAGGCGATACCCGGCTGCGAGTATCAGCGTATCGACGACCAGGGCCTGCATCTGAGCGTTGACGGCGAGGAGCGCACCCTGGCCGTGGACAGTGTGGTGGTGTGTGCCGGGCAGGAGTCGGTGCGTGAGCTGGTAGCGCCACTTGAGGCCGCCGGCGTTCGGGTGTCGATCATCGGTGGGGCGGACAAGGCAGCGGAGCTGGACGCCAAGCGCGCCATCGATCAGGGCGTGCGTCTGGCGGCGTCACTGTAGGATTGTCGACAATAAAATATGCAGATTCGGTAATCCTCAGGAGGTGCGCTGTCGTGCCTCATGAGGACCGGGCAGGTGGCGTCCGGCGCTGGCTTCCCGGCCGTCGGCTACCTCGGCTTTGGTGCCTCTTGACCCTCTTAGGTCGAATTACGTCTGGACAATGAAACGCTTCTGCTGGCATGAGTTCTTATAGGTAAGGACGTTCAGCGTTGAAGATCCGAGCATCGTCATTGGCTAATGCTGTTCTACGCTGAGAGTACCCCCTCGACAAGGGCGATGGCAGGCAAGGGTGGGTGACGTCGTCCAGATCGAGTCCCGGGCATCACAGGAGGCATCGATGAGCATCTTCGACCACGTGCAGAACCGCTTCGCTCGCGTCCAGCAGGAAGAAATGTCCCTGCAGGAATATCTGGAACTCTGCCGTCAAGACCCTTCCGCCTACGCCAGTGCGGCCGAACGCATGCTGGAGGCCATCGGTGAACCCGAGGTGATCGACACCGCCAAGGACCCGAGGCTGGCGCGGATCTTTTCCAACAAGGTGATACGCCGCTACCCGGCGTTCAGTGAATTCCACGGCATGGAGGAGGCCATCGAGCAGATCGTGGCCTACTTCCGCCACGCCGCTCAGGGCCTGGAAGAGAAAAAGCAGATTCTCTACCTGCTGGGGCCGGTGGGTGGCGGCAAGTCGTCGTTGGCCGAGCGGCTCAAGCTGTTGATGGAAAAAGTGCCGTTCTACGCCATCAAGGGTTCTCCGGTGCACGAGTCCCCGCTTGGCCTGTTCTCGCCCGAAGAAGACGGCGAGCTGCTCGAGAAGGAGTACGGCATTCCCGGTCGCCACCTGCGCAGCGTGATGTCGCCCTGGGCAGCCAAGCGACTCAAGGAGTCCGGTGGTGACATCTCCCAGTTCCGGGTGGTGCGGCTGTATCCCTCGCGGCTCAATCAGATCGCCATCTCCAAGACCGAGCCTGGCGACGAGAACAACCAGGACATCTCCTCGCTGGTCGGCAAGGTGGACATCCGCCAGCTCGAGCTCTACTCCCAGGATGATCCGGACGCCTACAGCTTCTCCGGTGGCCTGTGTCGGGCCAACCAGGGTCTGATGGAGTTCGTCGAGATGTTCAAGGCGCCGATCAAGGTGCTGCACCCACTGCTGACCGCCACCCAGGAAGGCAACTACAACCCCACCGAGGGCATGGGCGCGATACCCTTCGATGGCGTCGTGCTGGCCCACTCCAACGAGAGCGAGTGGCAGGCGTTCCGCAACAATCGCAACAACGAGGCCTTCCTCGACCGGGTCTACATCGTCAAAGTGCCTTACTGCCTGCGGGTCTCCGAAGAGATCAACATCTACAAGAAGCTGCTCGAGCACTCCTCGCTCAACCAGGCTCCCTGCGCGCCGGATACCCTGCGCATGCTGGCACAGTTCTCGGTGCTGTCGCGGCTCAAGGAGCCGGAGAACTCAAGCGTCTACTCCAAGATGCGGGTCTATGACGGCGAGAATCTGAAGGACACCGATCCCAAGGCCAAGTCGATTCAGGAGTATCGCGACAGCGCCGGGGTGGACGAGGGCATGGACGGGTTGTCCACACGCTTCGCCTTCAAGATCCTGTCGAAGGTATTCAACTTCGACAACCATGAGGTGGCGGCCAATCCGGTGCACCTGCTGTATGTGCTGGAGCAGCGTCTGGAGCAGGAGCAGTTGCCCAAGGAGACCTTCGAGCGTTATCTGCGCTACATCAAGGAGTACCTGGCGCCGCGCTACGTCGACTTCATCGGCAAGGAGATCCAGACCGCCTACCTGGAGTCCTACTCCGAGTACGGTCAGAACATCTTCGACCGCTACGTCACCTACGCCGACTTCTGGATCCAGGATCAGGAGTACCGGGATCCCGAGACTGGCGAGCTGTTCGATCGCCAGTCGCTCAATGACGAGCTGGAAAAGATCGAGAAGCCGGCGGGCATCTCCAATCCCAAGGACTTCCGCCACGAGGTGGTCAACTTCGTGCTCAGGGCGCGTGCCCAGAACAACGGCATGAATCCGGGCTGGCAGTCCTACGAGAAGCTGCGTGGTGTGATCGAGCACAAGATGTTCGCCAACACCGAGGAGCTGCTGCCGGTGATTTCCTTCAACGCCAAGGCATCCTCTGCCGACATCAAGAAACACGAGGACTTCGTGGCGCGGATGAAGGATCGAGGCTACACCGAGAAGCAGGTGCGCCTGCTGTCGGAGTGGTACCTGAGGGTGCGCAAGTCGCAGTAGCCGTGAAGGCACCGGGAGCGTCCCGGTGCCTGCCACCCTTGTCGACTGCGCCCAGGAGGTCCCATGACCTACTTCATCGATCGCCGAGCCAACGCCAAGAACAAGAGCGCGGTCAACCGCCAGCGCTTTCTTGACCGTTATCGGACCCATATCAAGCGCTCCGTGGAGGAGGCGGTGAATCGCCGTTCCATCACCGACATGGAGCGCGGCGAGAAGGTCTCGATCCCGAGCCGTGATATCTCCGAGCCGGTATTCCAGCACGGCAGCGGGGGGCGTCGCTCCATCGTCGCGCCGGGCAATCGAGAATTTCAGGAAGGGGATCGCCTGCGCCGTCCGGACGGTGGCGGCGGTGGTGGCGATGGCAGCGGCGAAGGCGGCGCTTCCAATCAGGGTGAGGGCATGGACGAGTTCGCCTTCACCCTGACGCGGGAGGAATTTCTCGAGTTTGTCTTCGACGGCCTGGAGTTGCCCCACCTGGAGCGCAAGCCGCTGGTCGACGTCGAGGAGGTGCGGCCGGTGCGCGCCGGGGTGTCCCGGGATGGGGTGCCGGCGAGGATCAACATCGTGCGCTCCATGCGCGAGGCCCAGGCCCGACGTATCGCCATGCGGGCGCCCATTCGTCGGGCCCTGCGCGAGGCTCAGGAGGCACTGGAGGTCGAGGAGCGCAAGGATCCGGTGCTCCGAAACCCCGCTCGCATCCAGGAGCTCAAGGACGAGATCGAGCGCCTGGAGCGGCGCCTGGAGGCGGTGCCCTTCATCGACACCTACGATCTTCGCTACAACCACCTGATCAACCAGCCCCAGCCATCGAGCAAGGCGGTGATGTTCTGCGTGATGGACGTCTCCGGGTCGATGACCCAGGCCCACAAGGACATCGCCAAGCGCTTCTTCCTGCTGCTGTACCTGTTTCTCGAGCGCAGCTACGAGCGGGTCGAGCTGGTCTTCGTCAGGCATCATACCGCCGCCAAGGAGGTCGACGAGGAGGAGTTCTTCTACTCCCGCGAGACCGGCGGCACCATCGTCTCCAGCGCCTTGACCCTGGTCGACGAGATCATCGACAAGCGCTACCCGCCGGGGCAGTGGAATCTGTACGTGGCCCAGGCCTCGGATGGCGACAACTGGGACGATGATTCGGTGAACTGTCGTGAGCTCCTGACCAAGTCACTGATGGGGCGCCTGCAGTACTTCACCTACGTGGAGATCACGCCCCACGCCCACCAGGCCCTGTGGGAAGAGTACGAGCGGGTGGAGGCGGCCTATCCTGACCGTTTCGCCATGCGTCAGATCGTCGAGCCGGGGGATATCTATCCGGTGTTCCGTGCCTTGTTCAAGCGTCGCGCCGAGAGTTGACCCCTCGGTCGACTCGACAGCAGGCCGGGGCCTTGCGGCCCCTGAACAAGCGCTACGCAACTCCGGGCGATGATAGAGCCCCGGAGAGGAGGGGAGCTCCATGACCACCTTGACCAAGCGCCACGCCAAGCCCATCGCCACCGGCTCCGACTGGAGCTTTGACGATCTCACCGAGTTCGAGGCCGAGATCGCGCGACTGGCAGACGAGTACCGGCTCGATACCTACCCCAGCCAGATCGAGATCATCACCACCGAGCAGATGATGGACGCCTACGCCAGCGTCGGCATGCCGGTGGGCTATCACCACTGGTCCTTCGGCAAGCAGTTTCTGGCGGTGGAGCAGGCCTATCGGCGTGGTCAGATGGGGCTGGCCTACGAACTGGTGATCAATTCAGATCCCTGCATCGCCTACCTGATGGAAGAGAACACCCTGATGATGCAGGTGCTGGTCATGGCGCACGCCTGCTATGGCCACAACTCCTTCTTCAAGGGCAACTATCTGTTTCGGACCTGGACCGACGCCTCCTCGATCGTCGACTACCTGGTGTTCGCCCGCAAGTACATCAGCCAGTGCGAAGAGCGCCACGGTGTTCAGGCGGTGGAGCAGCTGCTCGACGCCTGTCACGCCCTGCAGAATTATGGCGTCGACCGCTACAAGCGTCCGTCCCCGGTCTCTCCCGAAGAGGAGGCTCGCCGTCAGCAGGAACGCGAAGACTACCTGCAGACCCAGGTCAACACCCTGTGGCGTACCATTCCGACCGGTGATGTGGGCAGCATCGCCGAGCCCATGGCGTCCGAGGACGATCCGCTGGGGCTGCGAGGTGGCGGGCGTTATCCGCCGGAGCCCCAGGAAAACCTGCTGTACTTCATCGAGAAGAACGCTCCGCTGCTGGCGCCCTGGCAACGCGAGGTGGTGCGTATCGTGCGCAAGCTGGCCCAGTACTTCTACCCCCAGCGCCAGACCCAGGTGATGAACGAGGGCTGGGCGACCTTCTGGCACTACACCCTGATGAATCGTTTGTTCGACGAGGGCGCGGTGGACGAAGGGCTGATCCTCGAGTTCCTGCAGTCGCATACCGCCGTGGTCAGTCAGCCGGCCTTCGATAGCCCCTACTACAACGGCATCAACCCCTACGCCCTGGGGTTCGCCATCTTCACCGACCTGAAGCGTATCTGCGAGGCGCCCAATGACGAGGACCGCGAGTGGTTCCCTGACATCGCCGGCAGTGACTGGCGCGAGACGTTGAACTTTGCCATGCGCAACTTCAAGGACGAGTCCTTCATTCAGCAGTTTCTCTCGCCCAAGGTGATTCGTGATCTGAAGCTGTTCCAGATCGTCGACGATGACCAGGAGGAGACCCTGGAAGTCGGCGCCATCCATGATGAGCGCGGCTACCGGCGGGTGCGCGAGGCGCTGTCCACGCAGTATGCGCTGTCGCTGCGTGAGCCCAATATTCAGGTCTACGAGGCGGATATCCGTGGTGATCGTTCGCTGACGCTGCGCCACGTGCAGGATCAGCGGCGACCGCTGGCACGCAGTGTCTATCCGGTGATCCGTCATCTGCATCAACTGTGGGGCTTTCCGGTCAAGCTGGAGTCCTGGGACGGCGACGAGGTGGTGCGTCGCTATCAGTGGCCGCTGCCTGACAGCGAAGAAGGCGCTTGAGACTCGGCAAGAGCGGCAAACGACAACACCCCGGGCCATCGGCCCGGGGTGTTGTCGTTCTGGTGTGGCTCAGGGGTGAGCTCTTTTCAGCCTACCCCTGGTAGATCCGACGCTGGGTCAGCCAGACGTCAAGGCTTGGCGGTCCAGGACTGGCACCACCCGCCCGGCTCCACGCTGTTCTGCGGGAACAGCTGGCAGCCTTCGGTCTCGGCGTTGAAGAACATGCAGTTGGCGCAGGTCTCTCCCTCTTCGTAGGCGGCGTTGCCACTGGCGTCGCTGGCGTTCTCGACGTAGCCGAGCGCCTTGGCCTGGGCGTTGTCGGTATCCAGGCGCGGCAGGCTCTGGGCCAGGGCGGTGCGGGACAGTACGCCAGCGCCCAGAGGCAGGGCGGCGATGCCCAGCAGACTGTGGCGCAGGAAGTCACGGCGGCTGTGCTTGGCCATGGTGGGGCTCCTCGTTGTGGCTCGATCGATGGTGATCGAAGTCGATAGTCGAACGGTCTTGGTTGGGTCCGTTTCTGCTGGACCGATGTTATCGAGTGTGCCCGGTGAGCCTGGGCGACCTCGTGCGCTCTAGGCGGCGCTGAACATTCAGATTAGCTAAGCCTTTGAGTCTTGGCGAATCCTCGCTACTCCGCTGCGGCAATCCGCCACGCAGGTGGTGCCTGTCGGGTGGTGCTGCCCGTGCCGCGCCGGCGCTGATATACTGCGCCGCGAGCACACCACATCTTGCCGTCTGTGCCGTGGGCTTGGTTGGCCTGGCGAAGACGGACATCGAAGGAGGGCGACCATGCAGAATGCAGTGATCCTGATCAATGCCGAAAAGGGCCAGGTCAAGGCGGTGGCGGAGCGCCTCGCCGAGGTCGACGGCATCAGCGAGGTGTACTCCACCTGCGGTCGCTACGACCTGGTGGCGATCGCGCGCACCCGTGATTTCGAGAGCCTGGCCGAACTCGTCACCGGTCGCCTGAACGCGGTGGAAGGGATCGCCGACACCGAGACCCTCAACGCCATGCAGGTGCACTCCCGTCACGACCTGGAGACCATGTTCTCGCTGGGGTGGTAGCAAGATCGCGTCGGCGGCCCGGTGACTGCGCCGGGCCGGCGCAACGCCGCTCGTTCGACGCGCCGGCGACCAGCACCTCTTCGCCATCTCGTGACTCTTTGCATCAAGGAAGCGTGTGGACCTTTCACTCGATCGCCTGATACCTCGTCCTCGAAATATCCTGGTCTCGCTGGTGCTGGTCGCCGCGGGTGCCTTTCTGTGGCACAGCACAGAGCAGGGCTACCGTGATCGCATGAGCTGGATGGGGGTTACCGAGTGGGCCGAGCCCGGCGTCTTGTCCTTCACCCGCGTCATGCGCAACGATGGGTATCTGCTCGGATGGTCGGATGTCCGCGTCGGTGCGTTGTGGGTCAGCTATGAGCTGCGCCAGAGCGGGGATCGCCAGATCGGGCCGCGCCCCGGTTTTCGCCAGGACTGGCGCACGCTGTGGCCTGTCAGCACCTCAAGCTACTCGGGCAGTGGTTACGACCGCGGCCACCTGGCCCCGAACTACGCCATGGCCAAGGTGTGGGGAGAAGACGCCCAGGACGACAGCTTCCTGATGAGCAACATGCTGCCGCAGAAGCCCTCGCTCAATCGGCAGCTGTGGCAGCGCCTGGAGGAGGTGGTGATGGACCACTTCCTGCCGCGTTTCGGCCGGCTGCAGGTGATCACCGGCCCGATCTACGCCGAGACACGAATCACCGATCTCGAGATCGATCGTCTACTCGATCGGGTCGGCTTCGTCGAGGTGCCGGTGGCGTTCTACAAGGTCGTGGTGGTGCCGGGCGATACGCCGCTGGCAGTGGCGTTTATCATGCCCCAGGACGTGCGTGGCGACGAGTCGCTCAAGCAGTTTCTGGTCAGCATCGATGAGGTAGAAGCAAGCACCGGGCTGAATTTCCTGCCGAGGCTGGCGGCGAGCCAGGAAGCCGACTGGGAGTCGGTCGCGGGGGTCGGCGACTGGGCGTTGTCCCAGGTGGCTGAGTTGCCCTCTCGATTCGACTAGGTAGAGAGTTCGCGGGTGCCGGAAAGACGGCGGAGCTGGCTGTTGCTGTTCTGCGGCGTCAGGAGGGGCGCAGAGGGATAGTGCAAGAGGAAGGTGAGGTAGAGGGAAATCCGGGAGCGGTGCAGATTTCAGGCACAAAAAAACCGCGACGAGGCGCGGGTTCTTGTCGATCCGATGTGGATCCGTTGTCTGCATGACGATGGTGCCCAGGAGAGGACTTGAACCTCCACGTCCATAAGGACACTAGCACCTGAAGCTAGCGCGTCTACCAATTCCGCCACCTGGGCATGTCATGCGATTCTCTTGTCAATCTTGCATCAGTCTGTCGTGTTCGTCGACCCTGACGAGTCGATGGTGCCCAGGAGAGGACTTGAACCTCCACGTCCATAAGGACACTAGCACCTGAAGCTAGCGCGTCTACCAATTCCGCCACCTGGGCGAACACGTGCTGCTTGACTGACAAAGAGCGTGACGACTTGCATCGTCGTGATCCCGAAGGATCGTTGGTGCCCAGAAGAGGACTTGAACCTCCACGTCCATAAGGACACTAGCACCTGAAGCTAGCGCGTCTACCAATTCCGCCATCTGGGCAAGTGGCGCGTATGTTACCGAATCATCTGAAGAATGCAAGTGTCTCGATAGGGATTCGCGCGATTTTTTTTGCCGTTGTGACCATCGCCTGAATGGGCCCTCGGCGGGCGGCGGGTCTATCCACGGGCGCTTATGGTTGGGTCAAGGCCGCGCCAGCGCTATACTGCGCGCATGTTACGACAAATTTTCGACAAGACCGCACGCTCGCGCCCGGGAGTCGGCGCTCACCTGCCGTCCTCGACCCTGCCAAGGATGCCTTTCGCATGACCCATTGGACGCTCGACGCCGACGAACACGCTCTCCGCGAAGCCCACAAGTACGACAACCCCGCCCCGTCCCGCGAATACCTGCTCAAGCGGCTCGAGGAAATCGGGGCGCCGGTGACCCATGAGGCCATGAGTGATCAGCTGGGTCTCGATGATGAGGATCTGCGCGAGGCGGTGCGTCGCCGCCTGTCCGCCATGGAGCGGGACGGCCAGGTGCTGCGCAACCGTCGCAACGCCTATGCGCTGATCGACAAGCTCGATCTGATCAAGGGCAAGGTGCTGGGGCATCGGGACGGTTTCGGCTTTCTATTGCGCGACGACGGCAAGAAGCCTGATCTGGTGATCCCCCCGCGACAGATGCGCCGGGTGTTTCACGGTGACCACGTGCTGGTGCGCATCAGCGGACGCGATCGCAGGGGCCGTGACGAGGCCACGGTGGTGGACGTCATCGCGCGCAACACCCAGACCATCGTCGGTGTGTATCGCGAGAATACTCCCGAGTTCGGGGTACTGATCCCCGAGAACAATCGGATCACCCAAGAGGTGATCATCCCGCACAGCGCCTGTGGTGGCGCCCAGGACGGCCAGGTCATCTCGGCACGCATCGTCAAGCAGCCCGAGACCAGGGTGCAGCCGGTGGGTGAGGTCATCGAGGTGCTGGGAGAGCGTATGGATCCCGGTATGGAGATCGACATCGCGCTGAGAAGCTACGAGATCCCGTCCGAGTTTCCGCCGGATGTCACCGACCAGATCGCCAGCATGTCCGCCGAGGTCGCCGAGGAGGACAAGCTCCACCGCATCGACCTGCGGGACAAGCCGCTGGTCACCATCGATGACGAGACCGCCAAGGACTTCGACGACGCGGTGTGCGCCTACAAGACGCGTTCGGGCAGCTGGAAGCTCCTTGTCGCCATCGCCGACGTGTCGCACTACGTGCGTCCCGGCAGCCCGCTCGATCAGGAGGCCATCGCCCGCGGCAACTCGGTGTACTTCCCGGGGCAGGTGGTACCGATGCTGCCGGAGCTGCTGTCCAATGGGCTGTGCTCGCTGAACCCGGACGTCGATCGTCTGGCGCTGGTGTGCGAGCTCAACATCTCCAAGACCGGAGCCATCAGCCGTTATCGCTTCTACGAGGCGGTGTTCCGTTCCCATGCCCGGCTGACCTACAACAAGGTGGCGGCGATCCTTCAGGACGAGGGGGAGGAAGGCGAGGCCCTGCGCCAGGAGTACAAGTCGCTGGTGCCGTCGCTGAAGAACCTGCACAGCCTGTATCAGCTGCTGCGAGAGGCGCGCACCGAGCGGGGCGCCATCGACTTCGAGACCACCGAGACCGCCATCGTCTTCAATGACGAGCGCAAGATCGAGAAGATCGTGCCGCGCTCACGCAACGACGCCCACAAGATCATCGAGGAGTGCATGCTGGCGGCCAACGTTGCCACCGCGCGCTTCCTCGACAAGCACGACCTGCCGGCGCTGTACCGTATCCACGAGCGTCCGTCGCCGGAGCGCCTGGACAAGCTGCGGCTGTTCCTCAACGAGATCGGCATGTCACTCGGCGGTGGTGATGAACCGACGCCCCAGGACTACCGTGACCTGGCCGAGGCGATCAAGGGTCGCGACGATGCCGACATCATCCAGACGGTGATGCTGCGCTCGATGAGTCAGGCGGTGTATTCGCCCCACAACGAGGGCCACTTTGGTCTGGCCTACCCGGCCTACGCCCACTTTACCTCGCCGATTCGTCGCTATCCCGATCTGCTGGTGCACCGCGCCATTCGTTCGGTGATCCGCGGACCGCGCCAGACCAACACCGTGCTGCGCGCCGAGGGCGCGCCGGTGGAGCCGCCGACCAAGTGGTGTCCCTATACCTTCGAGCAGATGCTCGAACTTGGCGAGCACTGCTCGATGACCGAGCGTCGTGCCGACGACGCTACCCGTGACGTCGAGGGCTGGCTCAAGTGCGAGTTCATGTCCGACAAGCTCGGCGAGGTCTACGACGGTACCATCGCCTCGGTCACCCAGTTTGGTATCTTCGTGCGCCTCGACGCGTTCTATGTCGAGGGGCTGGTCCACGTCACCTCCTTGCCGTCGGACTACTACCACTACGAGCCCGAGAAGCATCGTCTCAAGGGCGAGCGTACCGGCACCAGCTATCGCCTGGGCGATGGGGTCACCGTTCAGGTGGCTCGGGTCGACCTCGACGAGCGCAAGATCGACTTCGAGATGGCCGACGACAAGCCGCGCCCTCGTCGGGCACCGCGCAAGCGTCGCGACGCAGGCGCGCAGAGTCAGGGCAAAGGCCAGGGCAAGGGGCGTGGCGGCAGGTCGGCCCAGGGCGACACCAAGCGCCGTGCCGACGGCCCTTCCGGGGTCGGCGAACAGGATGCCCCGAAGAAGAAGGGCGGACGTCGGCGCCGCGGTCCGCGGCGTAGCAACAAGGGATGAACACCCGCGTGATGATTGACCAGGAGGCCGCCCGTGGCCAAGCATGATTCCAGACGCCGTCGCCACGGCCAGAGCCAGTCCCAGACGCATGACCAGGCGCGTACTCAGTCGCGTGGCAAGGGGCGTGGTCAGCATGGTCCGGCAGTGCCGAACGGCCTCGACAGTGTGTTCGGCGTTCACGCCGTCCGGGCGCTGCTGGAGCGTGGCGAATCACCCAAGGAACTGTGGGTGCAGGAGGGCGACGCCGGGCGTCGTCTGAGTGAGCTGGTCGATACCGCGCGCAGTCGCGGCGCCAGGCTCAGGAGCGTGCCCCGTGAAGAACTCGACGGCCTTTCCCAGGGTGCCTCCCATCAGGGTATCGTGGCGTTCTGTCCGCCACTGGCGCCGGAGGGCGAGGAGTCCCTGTGGCACAAGCTCAAGGCCTGGCCACTGGAGACGCCGCCGCTGTTGCTGATCCTCGATGGTGTCACCGACGTTCACAACTTCGGCGCCTGTCTACGCAGTGCCGACGCCGCCGGGGTGCATGGCGTGATCGTGCCCAAGGACAAGTCGGCACCGCTCAACGCCACCGTGCGCAAGGTGGCCTGCGGTGCCGCCGAGAGCGTGCCGGTCTATCAGGTGACCAACCTGGCCCGCGCCATGGCGCGACTGAAGGAAGAAGGGGTGTGGATCACCGGTACCGCCGGCGAGGCCGATGCCAGCGTCTTCGCTGCCGATTTCACCGGGCCCATGGCGCTGGTGATGGGGGCCGAGGGCAAGGGCATGCGTCGGTTGACCCGGGAGGCCTGCGACACCCTGGTCAAGTTGCCCATGGCGGGCACCGTCTCGAGTCTCAATGTGTCGGTGGCCACCGGTGTCTGTCTGTTCGAGGTGGTGCGTCAGCGCGAACTCAAGGCCCGCGCATGACGGTGTCGCCCCAGCATCGGCTTGCAACCCTGATCACAACTCCGTAGAATCTGGGCGCCCGTGCGTTCTGCGCGGGACAGGCTAATTGTTATTCACTCCTTGCTTCCCCCGGCGCCGAGACTACTCAGGCCCCTGCGGAAGCTGCCAAACCGAAAGGAGAATCCATGCGTCACTACGAGATCGTCTTCATGGTCCACCCGGACCAGAGTGAGCAGGTTCCGGCCATGGTCGAGCGCTACACCAGCATCGTCACCGAGAACGCCGGTACTGTTCACCGTCTCGAGGATTGGGGCCGCCGTCACCTGGCCTACCCGATCAACAAGATCCACAAGGCTCACTACGTGCTGATGAACGTCGAGTGCAGCGGCGAGACCCTCGAGGAAATCGAGAACATCTTCCGTTTCAACGACGCCATCATTCGCAGCCTGGTGGTGCGCTGCAAGGAAGCCATCACCGAAGCGTCTCCGATGATGAAGCCGGTGGAAGAGAAGCGTGCCCGTCGCGAAGAAAAGCCGCGCACCGCTGAATCCGCCTGAGCCGCGCATCACTAGCTCTGCAACGCACGTATAAGGAGTCTTTCCATGGCACGCTTTTTCCGTCGCCGCAAGTTTTGCCGTTTCACCGCTGAAGGCGTGAAGCAGATCGACTACAAGGATCTGGACACGCTCAAGGCCTACATCACCGAGACCGGCAAGATCGTTCCCAGCCGCATCACCGGTACCAAGGCCCGTTACCAGCGCCAGCTGTCCACCGCGATCAAGCGCGCACGCTACCTGGCCCTGCTGCCTTACACCGACAGCCACCAGTAAGTCGTCGCCGATGCTGCCTGTCGCCCGATGGTCGATGAAAGGCATGCCCCAGGCGGCGCTGGTCGCTCTGGTGGCATCTGCGGTGCCCTGGCTGTTCTGGTTCGGGGCGGCGATTGCCGCTCTGGTGACCTTGCGCAAGGGCATGGCACCGGCGATGCCGGTGATCGCAGCAGCAGCAGTGCCGGCTGGCTGGTGGTGGACGCAGGGGGATCCGATCCCTCTGGCGACCACCCTGCTGGCGTTGTTGATGGCCATCGTGCTGCGCTCCCGCATGCGCTGGGGCGAGGCACTGATCCTGGGGTCGCTGGCCGGCGCCGCGATGATCCAGCTGGGGGTGTTCCTGCCCAAGGCGGACACCGCCCTGATGCTGGAGCAGCTGCGCCAGAGTTCCTCCGAGGTGGCCGCCATGCTCGACGAGCTGGCTGCCCAGGGACTCGACGCCAGTCGGCTGGCCGAACTGGTCATCAGCGGTGTCACCGGTCTGGTGGTGATGCTCGCTGCGGTGGCCTGTCTGGCCCTGGCACGCAGCTGGCAGGCGGGGCTCTACAACCCGGGAGGTTTCCGGGAAGAGTTCCACGCCCTGCGGCTCACCCCGAGGGAGCTGATCCTGTTGGTGGTGCTGGTGATCGCCGGCACCCTGCTGGGGCTCCCCGGGATCGGCATGCTGGCCTGGATTCCGCTGCTGATGGCAGGCATCGGCCTGACACATGGTGTAGTTGGACGTAAGGGAATGAACGGGTTGTGGCTGGTCGCGTTCTATCTGCTGCTGATCACCACCTGGCCCATGATTCTCATCGTGCTGGTTGTGGCCCTGATCGATACCTTCGCGGACTTCCGCGGGCGTCTGGGTCACAGCAACTGACATAGAGGTTTACGAGATGGAAGTCATTCTGCTCGACAACATTGGCAAGCTGGGCGGTCTCGGTGACAAGGTCACCGTCAAGCCTGGTTACGGCCGCAACTACCTGGTGCCCTACGGTCTCGCCGTGCCGGCCACCAAGGACAACATCGCTGCCTTTGAAGCCCAGCGTGCCGAGCTCGAAGCTCAGGCCGCCGAGCGCAAGGCCGAAGCCGAAGCTCGCGCCGAGCAGCTCAACGACATCGAGCTGTCTCTGGTCGCCAAGTCTGGCGACGAAGGCAAGCTGTTCGGTTCCATCGGTCCGCGTGACCTGGCCGAGGCGATCTCCAGCGCCGGTATCGACGTCGCCAAGAGCGAAGTCCGCATGCCGGAAGGCCCGATCCGCCAGACCGGCGAATACGACATCGTGCTGCACCTGCATGCCGACGTCGACGCCACCGTGCGCGTGGTGGTGGTGGCCGAGTAAGGTCGTCTCCCACGGCAGTGGCAAGGGCGCGGGAGTCACATCCCGCGCCCTTTTTTGTGGCTCGCGATCGCCCGCACGGGTGATCGTGCGACGGACCCGGCTTCGGGTAGACTAAGGCTTGTCTGGAGAGTGGCTGCGCTCGTCGACTTTTCGGACACAGCCTGGATCCAGTGGCATGGCGCCGTGAACAACAGCGAAGAGACAAGCGCATGAGTGACGTCCAGACCATCGATCGTGAAGCCGCGGCGCTGAAGGTTCCGCCGCACTCGGTGGAGGCCGAGCAGTCGGTGCTGGGTGGCCTGATGCTCGACAATCAGGCCTGGGACAATATCGCCGACCGGCTGGTGGCCGACGACTTCTATCGCTACGAGCATCGCCTGGTGTTCAACGCCATGGTGGCGCTGGCCGAGTCGAGCCGTCCGCTGGACGTGGTGACCCTGTCCGAGGCCCTGGAGGGGCGCGACCAGCTCGACACCGTGGGCGGGCTCGCCTACCTGGCGGAGCTGGCCCGCAACACTCCCTCGGCCAGCAATATCCGCGCCTATGGCGACATCGTGCGCGAACGCGCCACCCTGAGAAAGCTGATCCAGGCGGCCAACCAGATCGCCGACGGCGCCTTCAGCCCCAATGGGCGTCCTGCCGATGAGCTGGTCAACGAGGCCGAGCGGCTGGTGTTCCAGATCAGCGAGGACCGCCCCAAGGCCGGCGGCCCCATCGGCATGAGCGAGCTGCTGACCAAGGCCGTCGATCGCATCGACGAGCTGTTCAACATGAAAGGCGAGATGACCGGCCTGTCGACCGGCTTTCGCGATCTCGATGACATGACCTCCGGGCTGCAGCCCTCCGACCTGGTGATCGTCGCCGGCCGCCCGTCCATGGGCAAGACCACCTTCGCCATGAACCTGGTGGAGCACGCGGTGGTGTCCAGCGACAAGCCGGTGATGGTGTTCTCCATGGAGATGCCGGCGGACTCGATCATGCTGCGCATGCTGTCGTCACTCGGGCGTATCGACCAGACCCGAGTGCGCTCCGGTCAGCTCGAGGACGAGGACTGGCCGAGGTTGACCTCGGCGGTCAACCTGCTCAAGGACAAGCAACTGTTCATCGATGACACCGCTGCGCTGTCGCCCAACGAGATGCGCTCACGGGTGCGTCGCGTGGTGCGCGAGCACGGCAACCTGGCGATGATCATGATCGACTACCTTCAGTTGATGCAGGTGCCGGGGTTCGGTGACAACCGTACCGGCGAGATTTCGGAGATCTCGCGCTCGCTCAAGGGGCTTGCCAAGGAGTTCGGCTGCCCGGTGATTGCGCTGTCGCAGCTCAACCGCTCGCTGGAGCAGCGCCCCAACAAACGTCCGGTGATGTCGGACCTGCGTGAATCCGGGGCCATCGAGCAGGACGCCGACCTGATCGGTTTCGTCTATCGTGATGAGGTCTACAATCCGGATAATCCCGACAACAAGGGGCTCGCCGAATTCATCATCGGCAAGCAACGTAATGGTCCCATCGGGACGGTGCATATGGCCTTTATCGGTAAGTACACCCGCTTCGAGGATCTGGCGCCGGACAGCTACGGTGATACCTTCGGCGAATAAACGTGCTTGAGCCTGACCGACGGGCTCGTATAATGCCGCCCCTTGCGATTTCGACAGACACAGTGAAGGAGACCTGACATGGCAGGCGGATTTCGACGCGGCAATCGCCGTCGCGCGCCCAAGCTGGAAGCCCGTGGCGAATTGACCTCGGTGGAGCGGGAAGGCCCGTTCAAGGAATGGCTCGGCATGCCCGATCTGTATCGCTATCACCTGGTAGTGGACGGCGTTGACTACAGCTACCAGACAGAAGACTCCGAGCTGCCGGTGCAGATCGGTGACAAGGTGGTGTTTCGCTACAAGGAAACAAAGGCCGGAAACTGGGTCGACCGCAACTCCCTGGGCAAGGCCATCGATCCCTCCGACTACCAGTAGTCTCACCGCCGGATCCGTCGCCCGCGAGCATTCGTGTCGCGGGCCTTCGTTTTGTCTCCTTCAAGCTCTCTATTCCCCCCTACGCAGGCGCCGTCTGCCCCTGAAGATGCTCTTCCCCGCGCCGCGAGCACCGCGGTCGTTTAACCCGTTGCGCGCGCGAAACGGCCGATATGTATCCAGGTCCGAGAAATTCTTCACACCGTCACGGGAATGTCACCCTCAGGGCCCAGGCTGTGCCATGATCAGAGAGTCACATGCGCGGCACAGGGATGGTCGAACGAGCGACATGAACTGCCGAGATAACGTCGGCGCGCTCGTCGCTGCTGTGTCGTCACATAAGGAAGGCGGAGGTCACAGGAACCCCGTCGCGACAGGATGAAAAGAGGCGAAAGATACGATGGAAATTAATGATCTCAAGGCCTTCGTCGGCCGCCACGACAACTTCGAGATTCGCGTGATCGGCCATGCCGGCAGCCGCTTCTACCAGGTCGAACTGGAAGACGTGGAAGGTGCCCGCAAGATGCTCTGCCGCCGCGGCAAGCCGGTACTGTTCCGCTCGCTGGATGACGTCTACCTGGAACTCAAGCGTGCTGGTATCCACCGCGCCTATCTGGTCCAGCACGTGGCCCACGACGAGGTGATCGGTCGCGAGGCCCACTATGCAGAGCCGCTGGCCTCGCGTATGCCCCTGGTGTTTTGAGTAATGCCGTTCCACGCCGTCCTGGTGCTGGAACCTTTCATGACGGCAGTTTCGCCGTCCCTGCCTCACCGCTGAAGTATTCACGCACACCGAACAAGTCCCTGGCGCAAGCTGCCAGGGCCCGTGGTGGTGTCGACCTGCCTTATCGCTTCCTTTGATGCCCTGTTAGCCAGGGTCGCAGTCTGGCGAAGCCTAGATAGCCAATGTTCAGCAATCCACGCACTCCGGGCACGCTGCTTAGCCGAACCCAGCGGCGATGACCCAGCGTTGCATAGAGCGCACGACTGGCGTCCATGCCGATGAACCAGTGACCCGTGGCGTCGCGCAGGTGCAGCTTGCCCAGCATGTCATCGAAGCGCTGGCCCCAGGCCTCGGCGGAAAAATCGTCCTCGCGGATATCGATAAAGCGGATCAGCTGACTGCGTGGATGCCGCCTCAGCCAGGCGATCTCCTTGCGGCATAGCGGGCACTGGCCGTCATGAAACAGCGCAAGCGGTGTGGCGAGTGACTCGAATGGGCTCATGTAGATGCTCCCTGAGGGCGATAGCCATCGCGGTGCGAACCCAGACCGTAGCTCGGTTCGCACAGCGCGACGACGTCGTTGTCGCCAGCGGTCTGCAAGAGTCCGAGGTCCAGGCTCAACGGGTCGCCGGTGATCAGGATCAAGGATCTGGACATGGGTTAACCAAAGATTGTACAAATCTTCTTCATAGTAACACTTCATTCGAGCCTGATACCCACCGGTGATAGGCTTTGTGCATTCGCTACCAAGAGGAAGTCACCTTCATGGATCAGTCCGTTCCCCCCTCAGTGGTGGAGGCCCATCGCCCGGAGCAGGCGCCGGTCGACCATCCTGCCGTCGCACATGAAAAGATTGGTGTGCTGGTCGCCAACCTGGGTACGCCGGACGATACCGACTACTGGTCCATGCGCCGCTATCTCAGCGAATTTCTGTCGGACCAGCGGGTGGTCGACTATCCGCGCTGGCTCTGGCAGCCGCTGCTGCAGTTGATCATCCTGAGTCGCCGGCCATTTGCCTCCGGGGCGGCCTATCGCAGCATCTGGAACACCGACAAGGACGAGAGTCCATTGCTGACCATCACCAGAAGCCAGAGCGAGAAGCTGTCGACGCGGCTGCGCGCTGAGCTGGGGGACTCGATCGAGGTCAGCTTCGGCATGCGCTACGGCAATCCTTCCACCGACAAGGCGCTCAAGGAGCTGGAGGAGAAGGGATGTCGGCGTATCCTGTTCTTCCCGCTGTATCCCCAGTACGGCTCGCCCACCACCGCCACCGCCTGCGATCAGTTCTTCCGTCAGCTGATGAAGCGCAAGTGGCAGCCATCGGTGCGAACGGTGCCGGCCTACTTCGACGAGCCGGGCTACATCGAGGCCCTGGCCGCCTCGGTCAGCGAACGCCTGGAGAACGAGACGCACCAGCCTTCGGTGGTGGTGGCGTCCTATCACGGCGTACCCAAGCGCTTTCTGGAGGAAGGCGACCCCTACTACTGTCAGTGCAGGAAGACCACGCGGCTGCTGCGCGAACGGCTGGGGCACGCCGAGGACGAAGTGGTCACCGCCTTCCAGTCCAAGTTCGGGCCTGAAGAATGGGTGGGCCCCGCCACCGTCGACAAGGTGGCGGAGCTGGCGCGTCAGGGTCACAAGAGTATCGCCGTACTGTCCCCCGCCTTCAGCGCCGACTGCGTGGAGACCCTGGAAGAGATCGAGGAAGAGATCCGCGACGCCTTCATGGAGGCCGGCGGCGAGCACTTCATCTACATTCCGTGTCTCAACGATCGCGACGACCATATCGCGGTGCTGGCCAATATCGTCAAGCGCGAACTGGGCGGCTGGATCTGATCGCTCGGCCTTCCGCGCCACGATAGGCAGACACGAAACGGGCAGCCCATGGGCTGCCCGTTTCGTGTCTGGCTTGCGTGAAGCTAGGCTTTTAGTCTCGGTCGGGGTGGGGCACCGGCTTATCCCCAACCTCTTCCTCACGGAATTCGAGCGGCTTGCCGCGGGTCTTGTCCAGATACTTGAGGCGCTGGTGCAGGCCTGTCTTGGCCAGCATGTGGGCGCTTACCGGGGCGGTGATGAACAGGAACAGGGTGATCAGCATCTCCTGCAGGTGGGTGCCTTCCTGGGTGGCGCTGAAGTACACCATGGAGCCGGACAGGATGCAGCCCATGCCCAGGGTGGTGGCCTTGGTCGGGCCGTGCAGACGCATGTAGAAGTCCCGCAGGTGGGCCATGCCCAGCGAGCCGATGAAGGCAAACAGCCCGCCGGCGATCAGCAGCACCGAGATCAGCCCCTCGAGAATGACGTAGAACATGGAATTCTCCCGAAGTTACTCGATGATATCGCCGCGCAGCAGATACTTGCAGACGGCAATGGTGCTGATGAAGCCGAGCAGCGCGATCAGCAGCGCGGCTTCGAAGTAGGTCTTGGAGTTGAGCCACACTCCCATCAGGATGATCAGGGCGATGGAGTTCACGTACATGGTATCTAGCGCCAGTATCCTGTCGGGCATGTCCGGGCCCACGGTCAGGCGAAACAGGTTCAGCAGCAGCGCCAGGCAGACCAGCGCCAAACTGATGGTCAAGGCGGTGTCTAGCATTCGAAGATCTCCTTCAGCGGCTGCTCGTAGCGTTCGCGGATGGTGCGGATCAGGGTCTGTTCGTCACGCACGTCCAGAGCGTGGATCAGCAGCGTCTTGCCGTCCATGCGCAGGTTGGCCGACACCGTCCCTGGGGTCAGGGTGATGGTGCTGGCCAGCAGGGTGATGGTGAATCGCTCCTCGAGCATCAGCGGATACTCGACGAAGTGGGGCCGAGTGCGGCGCCAGGGATTGATGATGATCCAGGCCACCTGCATGTTGGCCACCACGATGTCACCGATCACCCGGAAGAAGAAGCGCAGCAGTTTCCAGGGCTTCTTTACACCGGGCTGCATGTCCCAGAAGGGGTAGGTCAGCCAGGGGATGAGCACGGCCAGAAAGCCGCCAAGCAGCAGGTGACCGACCGAGACCGTGTTGACCAGCAACAGCCACACGACCAGCAGCAGCAGGCTGAGCAGCGGTGTCGGCAGTAGTGAGCGAGTGCGTCGGTTCATTGGGCGTCTCCCTGATCGATCAGAACGGCCTGAATCATCGGTTGCGGGTCGCTCAACTGTTCTGCCGTGGCCTCGGTGTAGCCGGCCAGGGGGCCGGCCAGGATCACCAGCAACGGCGACGATGCCAGCAGCCAGCCGGTGCCCGCCCACTGCCAGGGGGACAGCGAATCGCCGTCATCGCTGGCCTGGCTACGCCAGAACAGGGTGGACCCTGCCCGCGACAGCGCCACGATGGCGCACAGGCCGGTGGCCAGCAGCAGAGGCCAGAACCAGAGACGTTGGGCGCTGTCGCCGGCGTTCATCAGCATGACCTTGCCCAGCGCCCCGGACAGCGGAGGCAGGCCCGCCACCGCCATGGACCCGATCAGGAACATCAGGCCCAGCGCCGTGGCGTTGCGCGGTATCCGGCCGCGCACCAGGCGGGTACCGGCCTTGCCACGCTGGACGCCGATCATGTCCGCCAGCAGGAACAGCCCGCCGGTGACCAGGGTGGTGTGCACCAGATAGAACAGGAGGCCCGATACCGCCTCGGGGGAGCGCATGCCGACGCCGGCGAGCAGGGTGCCCACCGATACCAGCACCAGATAGGCCACCAGCAGACGCAGGTCGCGGGCGGCCAGCACGCCGACACCGGCAATCGCCAGGGTGCCGAGCGAAAGCCACCACACCCAGCTCTGCTCAAGCGCCTCCAGGGGACCTGCCTGGTCGCCGAAGACCAGCCAGTAGACCCGCAGGATGGCGTAGACGCCGATCTTGGTCATCACCGCAAACAGGGCGGCCACCGGCGGCGGCGCGCTGGCGTAGGCCCGCGGGAGCCAGAAATACAGTGGCAGTACCGCCGCCTTGAGGCCAAATACCACCAGCAGCAGCAGGGCGCCGGCGACGACCATGCCCTGACGCTCTCCCGGCAGCTGACTCACCGCCTGGGCCATGTCCGCCATGTTGAGGGTGCCGGTAGCCCCGTACAGCAGCCCCACGGCGAACAGGAACAGCGCCGATCCGGCCAGGTTGAGCACGGCGTAGTGGACCGCCGACTGGATGCGAGCCTTGCCACCACCGTGGACCAGCAGGGCGTAGGAGGCCAGCAGCAGCACCTCGAAGAACACGAACAGGTTGAACAGGTCGCCGGTCAGGAAGGCGCCGTTGATTCCCATCAGCTGCAGCTGGAACAGGCCGTGGAAGTTGCTGCCCTTCTCGTCGTCGCCGCCACAGGCGAACAGCACCGCACCAACCGCCAGCATCGAGGTCACGAACAGCATCAGCGCCGATAGCCGGTCCAGCACCATGATGATGCCGAAGGGCGGCTGCCAGTTGCCCAGGGCGTAGTACTGGATCTCGCCGCTGGCCGCCTGGCGCAGCAGCATCACGCTGATCACCAGCAGCGCCAGGGTGGTGGCAAGGCCGAGACCACGCTTGAGCGTGGCATTGCCGAATCGGGTCAGCAGCAGCGCCACCGCTGCTGCCAGCGGCAGCACGATGGGCATCACGATCAGGTGGGACATCAGCGTCGCTCCTCCTTGTCCTCGGCCTTGCGCCCGTCCACGTGGTCATTGCCCATGTCGCCCCGTGCACGCATCGCCAGGATCACCGCGAAGGCGGTCATGGCGAAGCCAATGACGATGGCCGTCAGCACCAGCGCCTGGGGCAGCGGATCGCTGTAGTCGCTCTTGCCGTCGATGATGGCGGAACCACCGGTGGTCAGTCCGCCCATGGAGAACAGAAAGAGGTTGGTGGCGTAGGAGAGAAGCGTCAGACCGACCACCACTGGGAAGGTTCGGCCGCGCAGCATCAGATACAGGCCACTGGCGGCGAGCACGCCGGTCGTTATGGCATAGAGCATTTCCATGTCACACGGTCTCCTTGCCGTCGGGGGTGGGGTCGTCGGTGCGGTGCAGGCCGCGTTCCGTCGCGTCATGGTCTTCCTTGGCCGGACGGTGGGGGGTGGTCACCTTGCCCAGGTTGGCCAGGATCATCAGGGTCGCACCGACCACCGCCAGATAGACACCGAGATCGAACAGCATCGCGGTGGCCAGTTCGATATCGCCGATCAGCGGGATATGGAAATGGCCGAAGGACGAGGTCAGGAAGGGTGCGCCGAACAGCCAGCTGCCGAAGCCAGTCAGGGCGGCGACACCGACGCCGAGGATCGCCACCGGCTGGTAGGGGAAGTCGAGACGCTTCTGGGTCCAGGCAACGCCCCGGGCCATGTACACCAGGATCAATCCCACCGCGGTGATCAGGCCGGCGATAAAGCCGCCACCGGGCTGGTTGTGGCCGCGCAGGAAGATGAACACCGACACCAGCAGTGCCAGCGGCAGTACCGTCTGGGAGATGGTGGTCAGAATCATCGGGTAGCGGTCCGGTGCCCAGATGCGTCCCTCGCTGTCGCTGTGAGGCATGAACAGGCGCAGACGGTTGAGCAGCTTGAAGATGGCGAGACCGGCGATCGCCAGCACCGTGATCTCGCCCAGGGTGTCGAAGCCACGGAAGTCGACCAGGATGACATTGACCACATTGTGGCCGCCGCCGCCGGGCACGCTGTTGTCGAGGAAGAAGTCCGAGATGCTTTCGGTGTCGCGGGTCAGCACGGTGTAGTTGAGTCCGGCGATCACTCCGCCCAGACCGGTACACAGCACCAGGTCGCGCAGCGCCCGCGCCGGGGTGGATTCCCGAGGGGTCTTCTGGGGCAGGAAGAACAGCGCCAGCATCAGCAGGATCATGGTGACCACCTCGACCGATAGCTGGGTCAACGCCAGGTCCGGTGCCGAGAAGCGGGCAAAGGTCAGCGATACCAGCAGGCCCACCACCGACAGCATCAGCAGCGAGATCAGACGATGGCGATGGGTAATGGCGGTGCCAATGCCGGTGAACACCAGCAGCAGGGCGCCGACCAGCAGCACGCCGTCCACCGGTTGGTTGCCCTTGGCCCCGGTCAGGGTATCCATCTGGGCCAGACCGATGGCGCCGACCACCAGGGAGGCGGTCAGCAGCAGGGTCATGAAGCGCTGCAGCGAGGCGTTGTCGACGCATTCGGTGATGCGCTCGGCGCGATCGCCGATGCACTGGATGACACCCTCGAAGATACGGCTGGCATCACGCGGCGGGAAGTCCCGCACGAACTGACGAATCTTGCGATGCAGGATATAGGTGATGACGCCGGCGACCAGGGCCACGGCGCTCATCGCCAGCGGCAGGTTGAAGCCGTGCCACAGGGCCAGGTGGAACTCCAGCGGCTCGAGCAGCACCGCCTCGACCGCAGGCGCCATCAGCCAGGTGGCCATCAGCGCCGGGAACAGGCCGACCAGGATACACAGCACCGCCAACAGCTCCGCCGGAGCCCGCATCAGATGGGGCGGCTCGTGCGGCGTCTTGGGCGGCGCGTGGCGCGGAGGGGAGAAGAACACCGCGTGGACCAGCCGCGCGGAATAGGCTACCGACAGCACGCCGCCAATGGTGGCCAGTACCGGCAGCACCAGGCTGAGGCCGCCGAAGGCGTGGGTCTCGAGGGCCTCGGTGAAGAACATTTCCTTGGAGATGAAGCCATTGAACAGCGGCACGCCCGCCATGGCGGCGCCAGTGATGCTCATCACCACGCAGGTGACCGGCATCGCCTTGGCCAGTTTGCCCAGCCGGGCCAGGTCGCGGGTGCCGGCCTCATGGTCGATGATCCCCGAACACATGAACAGTGCGGCCTTGAAGGTGGCGTGGTTGAGGATATGAAACAGTGCCGCCAGCACCGCCATGGGACTGCCGATGCCCAGCAGTACGGTGATCAGGCCCAGATGGCTGACGGTGGAGAACGCCAGGATACCCTTGAGATCCGCCTTGATCAGAGCAAACCAGGCGGCATACACCATGGTGACGATACCGATCACGGTCACGATGGCCGACCACAGCTCGCTGCCGGCGATGGCGGGATGCAGGCGCGCCATCAGGAAGATCCCCGCCTTGACCATGGTGGCGGAGTGCAGGTACGCAGACACCGGAGTCGGTGCCGCCATGGCATGGGGAAGCCAGAAGTGGAACGGGAACTGGGCAGACTTGGCGAAGGCGCCGAGCAGCACCAGGACCAGCATCAGCGGGTAGCGCGGGTCGGCCAGGATCGTCTCGCCGCTTTCCAGCACCACCTGCATGTCGAGACTGCCGACGATATCGCCCAGCAGCAGAAAGCCCGCCAGCAGGGCGAGGCCACCGGCGCCGGTGACCGTCATCGCCATGCGCGCGCCCTTGCGCGCCTCCGAGCGGTGTGACCAGAAACCGATCAGCAGGAAGGATGACAGGCTGGTCAACTCCCAGAAGAACCACAGCACCAGCAGGTTGTCGGCCATGGCGATGCCCACCATGGAAGCCATGAACAGGATCAGGTAGGCGTAGAAGCGGGCGTAGTTCTCGCTGGCGTCGAGATAGTAGTGGGCGTACAGGATGATCAGCAGGCCGATGCCCAGGATCAGCACATTGAACAGCAGTGACAGGCCATCGAGGCGAAAGGCCAGGTCCAGCCCCAGTTGGGGCACCCAGCTCAGGGAGACCCGAGGGATATCGCCGGCACCCAGGGCGGGTAGCTGGGCCAGGGTCATGGCCAGGGCAATGGCGGGAAGGACCGCCGTGGCGAGGGTGCAAAGAGGGCGGCCTCTAGATCCGGTCAATGCGGGGACCAGCACACCGAGAAGGGGGAGCAAGGGAATCCATAGCAAAGTCATCTGTCGGTCATCCTGCCTGTCCTTGAACGTGGTGAGCGCCGCGATGGTCTGAAAACACGTGCCCTCACAATGCCTTGGCCTACCGCCAGGGGTGTTGATCAGCTCACCCTGAAGCGCCGACCCACTTTACCCGAAAGATGGACGGATCGCTGCCCCGTGCGGATTCAACGTGATAGCCGTAGGCTTCTTTAAAATTGTACATGTAGTGTACAAGAGCTATATATTATCGCTATGCAGTAGGGCAAAGCCTCCGTCGGTAGCGCACGATCTGTGCCCACGGGGCGCGTGCCGCGAATCCTCAGGCCTGTCGGGAGCGTGACATGGAAACAGAGCTGGTGTGGTTGCGTGGGGAACTGCGGCTGGCCGACAACCCCTTGCTGGACATCGCGCCCTCGGTCAGCGAGCGCCTGGTGGTGTTCGTGATCGACGAGGCACTGCTTGATGGCACATCGGCAGACGGCGTGGCCGGTATCGGCGCTCGTCGGCTGCGCTTTCTGTGGCAGTGTCTCAAGGAGTTGCGTGGGACGCTGTTGAAGAAGGGTAGCGACCTGCTGGTGGCGGTGGACGAGCCGGTGTCGCTGGTCGCCCGGCTGGCCGAGCAGTATCAGGTGACACGGGTGGTGGTCAGTGAGGCAGCAGGCGGAGACGACCAGCTTGAGCGTCTGGCACGCTGCCTGCCAAGGCAGTGTCGACTGGAGCGTTGTGGTGCGGGCACGCTGTGGACGTCGCAGACGTTGCCGATGACGTTGGATGAGGTACCGGCAAGCTGGTCGGCTTTCCGGCGTCGTCTCGGCGAGGCGTCTCCTCGAAGCCACAGTCGTCCGGCCCCGGCGACGCAGCCGGCGTGGCCGGAACGAGCGCCGCGCGGACTGCCCTCGTTGCAGCGATTGTCACGCGAAGCGGACGCCTTGAACGACGCGCCCGACAGCGCCGGGCTTGCCTTTGTCGGCGGTGAAGCGCCCGCCTGGCAGCGTCTCGACGACGTCGTGTGGGGGTCCGATTTGCTGGCGACCTATCAGCAGACGCGCAATGGTTTGATCGGCGCTGGCTTTTCGTCCCGTCTATCGCCCTGGCTGGCGCTTGGCTGTGTGTCGGCGACCCAGGTCCTCGAAGCACTGAGAGAATGGGAAGACCGGCGGGGTGCCAACGCATCATCTCGCCACTTCTATCACGAGTTGTTATGGCGCGAGTACTTCCACTGGGCGGCACGCCAGGAAGGCAAAGCGCTGTTCGGCGATCCCCCGTCATCGCCGGGGCAGGCATTCGAGTGCTGGCGCCTGGGCGCTACCGGGCAGCCGCTGATCGATGCAGCCATGCGTGAGTTGTCGGTCAGCGGCTGGCTCTCCAATCGAGCGCGTCAGCTCGTCGCCAGCTACCTGGTGCACGATCTCGGGGAGGACTGGCGCCACGGCGCCGCCTGGTTCGAACGCTGCCTGATCGACCATGACGTCGCCAGCAACTGGGGCAACTGGAAGTACATCGCAGGTGCGGGCCGCAACGCCAAGCCCAGGATCTTCGATATCGACGAACAGAGCCGGCGCTACGACCCCGATGAACGCTATGTCCGCCACTGGAAGGCGGTGAGCTTGCTGCCGTCTTCCTACGAGGCACTGAGGCATTGAGGCCCTGGGGCATTGAGGCACCGGTGTATGGAAGGACGAGCGATGCCCTGTTCACCACGTTGTTCGACCTCCCGTATGAGGTCTCTTGCCCCTGCGGGTGGCTTTCACCTTGGTGGTAGTGGTGCCACATCTTGCGATGCTCTGGTGTCCTGACTGGCTGGTATGACAGCGGGTCCTGGGTCATCATGCCCGCATATTGATCGCCAAGGATTGCTTCATCATGTTGACTCGACTGTTATCCGCCCTTCTTGTGGTAACCCTGGCCGGTTGCCAGAGTACCTCCGCCGCCCCCTCCGGCGATGCCGCGGCGGCTACCAATGCCAGTGCTGGTGCAAGCGTCACCGCCAGCGCCGGTGGCGAAGCGTCTGGGCAGACCGCCCCTGCCGCCGCCGCCGAGCCCCAGAGCTTCGATCAGTGGCTGGCCGGCTTTCGTGATCAGGCGCGTGCAGAAGGCATCAGCGAAGCGACCCTGGCGCGCGCGCTGGATGGCCTGCGCTACCGTCCCCGGGTGATCGAACTCGACGGCTCCCAGCCGGAGTTCGTGCGTCCGATCTGGCAATACCTGGATACCGCAGTCTCCAACGCCAGGGTGACCCAGGGTCGTGACAAGCTCGCCGCCAATCGCTCCGCGGCCGACCGCGCCGAGGCCGACTACGGTGTGCCCGCCGAGGTCCTTACCGCCATCTGGGGTATCGAGAGCAACTACGGCCAGAACTTCGGTGACTTCTCGACCCTGGAGGCACTGGCGACCCTGGCCTATGACGGTCGGCGCCGAGACTTTGCACGCGGTGAACTGATGGCAGCGCTCGAGATCATCGACGCCGGCGATATCACACCGCAGCGCATGAAGGGCTCCTGGGCGGGGGCGATGGGCCACACCCAGTTCATTCCTTCCAGTTTCGTGGCCTACGCCAAGGACGGAGACGGCGACGGTCGCCGTGATATCTGGGCGAGTATCCCCGACGTCATGGCGTCGACTGCCAACTATCTGGATCGTGCCGGTTGGCGTCAGGGCGAGCCCTGGGGTGTCGAGGTGCAACTGCCGTCCGGGTTCGACTACGCCCAGACCGAGCTCGATACCCGCAAGAGCGCCTCGGCCTGGGCCGGCCTGGGTGTAAGCCCGCTGGGCGGTGGCGATCTGCCGGCCTTCGATGAGGCGTCGGTGATCACTCCGGCCGGCGCGCGTGGTCCTGCTTTCCTGGTGGGACCGAACTTCCGCGCCATCCTGCGCTACAACAACGCCACCAGCTACGCCCTGGCGGTGGCCTCGCTGAGCGACCGTATCGCCGGGCGCGCCGGCATCGAGGGTGGCTGGCCGCGTGACGAGCAACCGCTCTCTCGTACTCAGGTGAAGACGCTGCAGTCGCGGCTTCAGGCGTTTGGCTACGAGGTGGGAGCCCCGGACGGCATCATGGGTCCCAATACCCGGGCAGGGTTGCGCGCCTGGCAGCGCGACCAGGGTCTGGTGCCCGACGGCTTCGCCACGCTCAACCTGCTCGAACGCCTAAGCCACTGAGCGATCAATCAGCCCTGAAAACATCAAGGCGGCCCCTGACTCAGGGGCCTGACGTATCGGCGTCCGGCGGGACGCCCTCCACATGGAAACGGCACGATGACTCTCTGGAATCGATGGCTGTCGGGCCCCGCCCGACTGATGGCGCTGGCGGCGCTACCCCTGTGCATGGCGCCGGCCGGCGGCGCCCTGGCCGATGATGGCCCTGACGTCTTTGGTTGGGTCGAGATGGCGACCCTGGAGCCCTGGGACGTCGAAGTGAAGGCAAAGCTGGACAGCGGCGCGCTGACGTCTTCGCTGGATGCCCGGGATATCGAGCGCTTCGACAAGGAAGGCGAACCCTGGGTGCGTTTCGCTCTCGAGCTCGAGGACGAGGAGACCGGTGAGACCTTCAAGAAGCAGCTCGAACGCCCGCTCTATCGCGATATGACGGTGCGCGGGGCCGGCGGTCGCGACGAGCGCCTGGTGGTGTTGATGGAGGTGTGCATGGGGGACACCATCCACGAGGAGCAGTTCAGCCTGCGCAACCGGGAAGAGATGAACTACCCGATGCTGCTGGGTCGCCGTACCATCGGCGAGCTCGGGCTGCTGGACGTGCGCGAGACCTTCCTGATCGAGCCGAGTTGCGACGAGAACTCTCCGGTCATCGAGCATGAGGGAGAGGGCGAGTACGGCACCAACAAGGATGACGGTGCCGATGACGAGGGCAGCGAGAGCTGATACGTCGATGGCACCGCTGGTGTGGTCTACAGGGTTGGCCTAGAAGAGCCTGGACAGTAGCGCGGTCACTGCGGTTTCCACCCGCAGGATGCGCTCGCCCAGGTGGATGCCCTCGCAGCCTGCCGCCAGCATCTGTTCCACCTCCCATTCGATGAAGCCGCCCTCGGGGCCGACCAGCAGGGTCACAGGCTCGGTCAGGCCTCGAGGGCAGGCATTCGCCATCCCGGGGTGCGCCAACAGGCCCCGCCGTCCTTCCAGCAGGGACGGCAGACGGTCCTCGACGAAGGGCCGAAAGCCCCGCGCCGTGTCCACCACCGGCAGCGCGGTATCGCGGGCCTGCTCCAGGCCAAGTACCAGGTGCTGGCGGATCTTGGCGGGATCGAGTTCGGGGGACTGCCAGTAGCTCTTCTCCACCCTGCGGCTATGCAGCAACGTGATGCGCTTCACGCCCAGTGCGGTGGCATGCTCTATGCTTCTTGCCAGCATGCGTGGGCGAGGCAGAGCCAGCACCAGGTGCACCGGCAGCGCCGCGGGCGGTGCCTGATCGAGCCCGGAAACATCGAAGCAGGCCTCTTCGTCGGTCAGTGACATGAGCTGACCGCGGCCCAGCGGGCCGTTCTCCAGACCCAGGGTCATCACGTCGCCCTGTCGCGCGCGGTGGACCTGGCGCAGGTGGGCCAGGCGTCGGGGGTCGCGGACCCGTGCCAACCCGGCGTCATCGACGTCGTTCCGGGTGAGAAGTATCAGATTCATGGAACCTCGAATACCGGTTTGTCTTGCAAGGGCCGTGTCGCGGTGCAAAATGGATGCGAACGAAGCCGAGGATCTGCACCTGCAGTCCCGGGGCTTCCCACGAACAAAGGAGCAGCGCCGTGCGCGTGATTCGCAAGTATGCCAATCGCCGGCTCTATGATACCGAACAGAGCCGCTATGTAACGCTCGAGGATCTACGAAGCCTGATTCTCGAGGAAGTGCCTTTCCGTGTGGAAGATGCCAAGAGTGGCGAGGACCTGACGCGTACCATTCTGCTGTCGATCATCATCGAGCAGGAGCAGGCCGACAGCGACGCCGAGGTGTTCTCCAATGACCTGCTGCAACAGCTGATTCGGGTGTACGCCATGTCCCAGCCGCTGCCACTGGCGCGCTACCTGGAGCAAGGCACCCGGCTGATGATGGAACAGCAGAAGAAGATGCAGGATCAGTGGCAGCAGGCCATGCGGCATTCGCCGATGGAGCTGATGCGCGAGCTGGCCGAGGAAAACATGCGTTTCTGGCAGAACACCATCAGCCAGGGCGGCACCAGCCAGGGCGAGACCACCAAGGACGACGACGAGCGTTCCTCCTGACCCTCCCACGCTCGGCTCTGATGGAGAGAGGCCAGGAGGGCGAGAGCGGGCTTTTTCTGCCATAATGCCGCCTCATTTGGTACTCGAAAGGTAGTTGAGCGGATGAAGGTCCTGATCATCGGCGGCGGTGGCCGCGAACATGCCCTGGCCTGGAAGGTCGCCCAGTCGTCCAGCGTCTCCTCGGTCTTCGTGGCGCCGGGCAATGCCGGCACCGCACGGGAGGCGGGACTGACCAACGTCGATATCGCGGTATCCGACCTCGACGGGCTGGTGGACTTTGCCCGGCGCGAGAGCGTCGGCCTGACCATCGTGGGTCCCGAGGCGCCGCTGGTCGAGGGAGTGGTGGATCGTTTTCGTGACGCCGGGCTAGCGATCTTCGGCCCGACCCAGGGCGCTGCCCAGCTCGAGGGATCCAAGTCCTTTACCAAGGACTTTCTGGCTCGCCACGCCATTCCCACCGCTGATTACAGCACCTTCACCGCCGTGGAACCGGCGCTGGCCTATCTGAGGGACAAGGGCGCACCCATCGTCATCAAGGCCGACGGCCTGGCGGCGGGCAAGGGCGTCATCGTGGCCATGACCGAGGCCGAGGCCGAGGCGGCGGTTCGCGACATGCTTGAAGACAACGCCTTCGGTGATGCCGGCGCTCGTGTCGTGATCGAGGAATTCCTCGAAGGTGAGGAAGCCAGCTTTATCGTCATGGTGGATGGCGAGTCCATCGTGCCCATGGCCACCAGCCAGGACCACAAGCGGGTGGGCGAGGGCGACACCGGCCCCAACACCGGCGGCATGGGCGCCTATTCGCCGGCACCGGTGGTCACCGACAGCGTCTACCAGCGCATCATGGACGAAGTGATTCGCCCCACGGTGCGTGGCATGGCCGACGAAGGGCATCCCTATACCGGCTTCCTCTACGCCGGGCTGATGATCACCGACGCGGGTGAACCCAAGGTGATCGAGTACAACTGCCGCTTCGGCGACCCCGAAACCCAGCCGATCATGATGCGTCTGCAGAGCGATCTGGCCGAGCTGTGTCTGGCCGGCGCCGAGGGTCGCCTGTCCGGTCACGATTGCCGCTGGGACCCGCGTCCGGCCATCGGTGTGGTGATGGCCGCCGAAGGCTACCCCGGCAGCTACCGCAAGGGCGACGTGATCAGCGGAGGCGACAGTGCCGAGGCCCTGGGCGTCAAGGTCTTCCACGCCGGCACCGCGGAAAAGGATGGCCAGGTGGTCACCTCCGGCGGACGAGTGTTGTGCGTGACCGCCCTCGGTCAGGATCTTGGCGAGGCTCGGGAGCTGGCCTACCGCGGGGTCAAGACGGTGAGTTTCGAAGGCGCCTTCTGGCGTTCGGACATCGCCCACCGCGCCATGGCCCGGCAGTCCTGATCGTCGGTACCGGTCTGGCTTGCCCCATGGTACTGACCAACAATAATCAGCAAGGAGCGAGCATGGAACGCGTCAAACTGGAGTTTCCCGAGCAGGCGATCGTCCACCGTCATGGTTTGACAGTGCGCGTGACCGACATGAACTACGGGCACCATCTGGGCCATGACGCCGTGATTTCGCTGTTGCACGAGGCCAGGGCGGCCGCCCTGGCCCATCTCGGGCTTCACGAAGGTGACATGGGAGGCTATCCCAGTGTCGCCGCCGACCTGGCGGTGCAGTATCAGGCAGAGTCTCGTTGGCCGGACGCCTTGACGGTCGAGACCGCCATCCCCGAACCGGCGCGCAAGGCCATCACGGTCTACCATCGCATGCGTCGCGACAGCGATCAGCGGATAGTGGCGACCGCCAGGCTCAATCTGATGGTGGTCGACCCCCAGGCAGGGCGTGCGGTGGCGGTGCCCGAAGCGGTGCGTGACGCCCTGGCGAGGGCTGGCTGATGTCGAGGGAGTATCCAGTCATCGCGGTCACCGGCTCGTCCGGTGCCGGCACCACTACGGTCAAGCGCACCTTCGAGCGCATGTTCGCCCGGGAAGACGTCCATGCCGCCTTCGTCGATGGTGACGCCTTCCATCGCTACACCCGCCAGGAGATGGCGCGGATCTTTCGCGAGGAGCCCGAGCGCAAGGATGAGTTGTCCCACTTTGCGGTGGAGGCCAACCTGCTCGATCGCCTGGAGACGCTGTTCCAGGAGTACGGTGACAGCGGCGCCGGGACCTTCCGGCACTATATCCACGCCGAAGACAAGAAGATGATCGAGGCCGGCTACCAGGTCGGCACCTTCACCGAATGGCAGCCGCTGCCCACCGGTACCGACCTGCTGTTCTACGAGGGCCTGCACGGCGGACTGGTCACCAGTGAGGTGGACATCGCCCGCCACGTCGATCTGCTGGTGGGCGTCGCCCCGACCATGAACCTCGAGTGGATTCAGAAGATCGATCGCGACATGCACGCCCGCGGCTACACCCAGGAAGCGGTCATCGACACCATCCTGGGGCGCATGGATGACTACGTGCGCTACATCCTGCCGCAGTTCTCGCGTACCCATATCAACTTTCAGCGGGTGCCCACGGTCGATACCTCGAACCCCTTCGAGGTCCAGGATATTCCCACCGATGCCGAGTCCTTCGTGGTGATCCGGTTCCGCGATCCGTCCACTGTGGACTTTCCCTACCTGCTGGCGATGATTCAGGACGCCTTCATGAGTCGCCCCCACACCCTGGTGGTGCCCGGCTCTCGTCTATCCTTGGCGATGGAGCTGATCCTCGGTCCGCTGGTGCGTCATCTGCTGGCCCAACGACGTTTTCGTTGAGCCGCCGCGCCGTTGATGCCGGCTTCGTCTGACTGACAGGTCGGGATCGACGGCACCGGAGCTGGTGTGGCGAAGCGTTTTGCGCCGGCGACGCACACCACGACCGCGGCACAGGTGGCGAGCATCGCCACGCTGATCGACTCGTTCAACAACCAGGCGGCCAGGCCAAGCCCGAGAAACGGCTGCAGCAACTGTAGCTGACCCACCGCAGCCACCCCACCGAGCGCCAGGCCGCGATACCAGAAGATGAAGCCAATCAGCATGCTGAACAGCGATACATAGCCCAGCGACCACCAGGCGGCGCTGCCGATACCCTGCAGGGTCGGCGGTTGCGATGCGACCGCCAGAGGCAGCATCAACGGCAGGGCCAGGGTCAGCGCCCAGCAGATCACCCGCCAGCCTTGCAGCCGTCGTGATAGTCGCGCGCCCTCGGCGTAGCCGAGCCCGCAGACGGTCACGGCGGCCAGCATCAACAGATCGCCGGTCAAGGAGGCGCTGCCAGGCTGGCCGAGCGCGAAGCCTGCGACCAGCGCAGCACCGCTCAACGAGCAGGCCCAGAATGCCGGGCGGGGCCTGTCGCCGGTACGCAGCACCCCGAACAGCGCGGTAGCCATCGGCAGCAGGCCGATATAGACCAGCGAGTGCGCTGCGCTGACGTGCTCCAGCGCCATGGCGGTCAGCAGTGGAAACCCCACCACCACGCAGGTGGCAACCAGCCCCAGCGATGCAAGCTCATCGGTCCGCGGCCGGCGTCCCTTCAGGCACGCCAGTAATACCACCGCCACCAGTCCCGCCAGGCTGGCCCTGGCAAAGGTCAGAAACAGCGGATCGAAGGCCCCCACCGCCACCCGGGTGGCGGGCAATGAACCGCTGAAGATGGCCATGCCGAGGGCGCCGCAGGCCCAGCCCCTGCCAAGGTCCGGGCGGTGCGTCGGGTTCAATGGTCGGTGTCGTGAGGGCATCTGCGCGAACTCCGTGGCGGGTCAGTAGCGCCTAGGGTGAAGGGCGTGCGCTGGTGCGGCCAGAGACGGTGCAGTACAGTTTTGACAAACTGTCATGGTGGAGCCTCCAGTACAGATGAAGGCACAGGACATCGATCGTCGGGCGGGCATCAGCCTGGTCGAGCAGGTGGTAGCGCTGATCCGGCGCCGCATGGCCCAGCGTCAGCTTGCGCCAGGTGCGCGCCTGCCGTCGATTCGCGGCTTGGCTGAATCGCTCGGGGTGTCACGCTCCACCGTGGTCGAGGCCTACGATCGGCTGGTCGCCGAGGGCGCCATCCATTCCCGTCGCGGCGCCGGCTTTTTCGTCGGTGATCGCTTGCCGCCGCTGTCCCTGGCGGAGCTGGCGCCCCGTCGCGAGCGCGAAGTGGACCCGCTGTGGCTGACCCGCCAGGCGCTCGAGAGCGACCATTACCGGCTGAGGCCAGGCTGTGGCTGGCTGCCGGCAGAGTGGATGCCCCACGAGGAGATTCGCCGTGGGCTGAGGCAGTTGGCGAGGCGTTCCGGCGCTGTCGCCAGCCTGACCGACTATGCGTCGCCCCAGGGCCTGCACGCACTGCGTCAGGTGCTGGCGCATCGCCTCACCGAGCGGGGTGTCGAGGCGGCGCCGTCCCAGATCCTGCTGACCGAGTCCGGCACCCAGGCCATCGATCTGTTGTGTCGGTTTCTGCTCGAGCCGGGCGACCGCGTGCTGGTCGATGACCCCTGCTATTTCAACTTTCATGCCCTGCTGCGTGCCCACCGGGTCAAGGTGGTGGGGGTGCCCTTCAGCCCTGCGGGGCCGGACCTATCGCGCCTTGCCGAGGCCCTCGAGCAGCATCGTCCGCGGCTCTATATCACCAACTCGGGGCTGCATAATCCAACCGGTGCCAGCCTGTCACTGGCGGTGGCCCACCGCGTGCTGCGCCTGGCCGAGCGTCACGACCTGCTGATCATCGAGGACGACATCTTCGCCGACTTCGAGCACCAGGCGTCACCGCGCCTGGCGGCACTGGACGGGCTCGAGCGGGTAATCCAGGTGGGCAGCTTCTCCAAGACCCTGTCGGCCTCGGTGCGCTGTGGCTATATCGCCATCCGCCCCGAGTGGCTCGAGGAGCTGGTCGACCTGAAGTTGGCGACCTCCTTCGGCGCCAGCGCGCTGTCGGCAGAGCTGGTGTTCCAGCTGGTCAGGGAAGGCGCCTATCGACGTCACCTCAACGTGCTCAGGACGCGCCTGGCAGACGCCATGGGGCAGGTCATGCCGCGACTGCGCTCGGCGGGCCTGGAGCCCTGGGTGGAGCCCAGTGCGGGGCTCTTTCTGTGGACGCGACTGCCCGCGGGGCTCTGCGCCAAGGACGTGGCCAGAGCGGCGCTGGACGAGGATCTGGTACTGGCGCCTGGGGAGGTGTTCAGCCCGGAAACGGCGAATAGTCGCTACCTGCGCTTCAATGTGGCGCAGTCGCTGGATGATGACGTCTTCAGGGCGCTGGACCGGGCCATGGAGCGGGCGGCCAAGGATCGGGTGGCCAAGGAACGGACGGCCAGGGTTCGGGACTGACGCTATCGTGGTGAAACGTCAGTCCCGCCCATCCTGGAGGGGATGGCTCAGTGGCCGGGAGGCGCCTGCTTGACGGGGGCGTCCTTGGCGGCGCCAGAGCCGACAAAGCGCTGGGCCATGGGCTGGGCGCTGACGCCGTGCAGCACCACCGAGATCATGACCGTCAACACCACGCAGGCGAGGATCTCGTCGCTGCCGGGGATCGGGTACTGGTCATAGATCAGCAGCGCAAACAGGATGCTGGCCAACCCCCGAGGTCCGAACCAGCCGAGGAAGGTCTTTTCATAGGCGGACAGCCCGAGTCCGGTGAGCGATATCCAGATCGGGATCATGCGAATCACCGACAGGTACATCAGCGCCAGGGCCACGGTCTTCCAGGACGCATGCGAGATGGCCAGCGGCACCATTACCGCACCGAAGATCAGGAAGGTGGCGATGGTCAAGAGCTGGCCCTCGCTCTCCATGAACTCCTCGATGAAGGTGGTGTCATGGCGTAGCTGGTTGCCGAAGGTCAGGCCGCCGAGGAACACCGCGATAAAGCCGTTGCCGCCGACGGTTTCGGCGACCAGATAGATCAGGAAGGCCAGCGCCAGAAACAGGATGCCCTGATAGATGACGGTGACGTAGCCGCGGTCGATGGCGGCGTCCAGCAGGCGGGCAAAGCCCCAGCCGAACAGCACCCCGACCAGCGGCCCGAGGGTCAGTTGCAGCAGGGCGAAGGTCCAGAGGTTGTCCGGGGCGTCGGCGACCTCGGTGCCGGTGGCCGCTACCGCCAGCAGTGCCGAGGCAAGAATCACGGGTACTGCCAGGCCATCATTGAGCCCACTTTCGACGTTGATCGACTGGCGGATACGCTCCGGTACGCTGGGGCTCGATACCACCGCCTGGCCCAAGGCCGCGTCGGTCGGGGTGAGAATCGCCGCCACCAGCATGGCGGTACCCCAGGCAGCTTCCGGCGAGACCCACTTGGCCATCAGCGTGCCCAGCAAGACCGTCAGGGGCATGCCGATCAACAGCATGCGCAGCGGAATCGCCAGGTTCTGGCGCAGGGACTTCAGCTTGACCACCGAGGCATCGGCGAACAGCACGATGATCAGGGTGATCTCGGCGATCACCTGGGTCAGCTCCTGCTGCATGTCCATGGGCACCAGGTCCGGCGTCAGCGCGCCCAGCCCCATCCCCGCGGCCATGAACACCATGGGCAGACTGATCAGCGAGGCCGAGATGCGCCGCGACAGCAGGGCAAAGGCGATGATGATCAGAAGGATCAGCAGCAGGGCGGTGTGATGCATGGCAGGCGACACTCCGAAAATGCATGGGAGCTACGGTTGTACCATAGCCGCAATGGCTTGGGGGGGCAGGCGAGCGCGATGACCAGAGGTGCATAACTGGCGGTTTGGGAACGTTGCTCATGGGGCCTGGGTCAGTGATCGGGCGAGTCAGGGGACTGACAGCGGCCCTGTTGGCGGGTAATCTCGAAGACACCGTTTTTTCAGTGTGCCCCGGAGCCTGCCATGGATTGCCTGTTCTGCAAGATCATCAACCGCGAGATTCCTGCCGATATCGTCTACGAGGACGATCAGGTGCTGGCCTTCAACGATATCGACCCCAAGGCCCCGACCCATATGCTGGTCATCCCCAAGAAGCATATTGCCACCCTCAACGACATCACCGAGGAAGACCAGGCACTGGTGGGGCGCCTGCCGCTGACCGCCTCGCGTCTGGCCAAGGATCTCGGGTTTGCCGAAGACGGCTTCAGGGTGGTGATGAATTGCAATGAAGACGGCGGCCAGACGGTCTATCATATTCACATGCACGTGATGGGCGGTCGTCGCTTCACATGGCCGGCTGGCTAGCCGGCGCGCCACGGAGTCTCTTCCGGCAGTTCAAGCGCTCGACGCATCCGTGCATTCTCCGGCGTCGCCTGGTGTCCCCCAGGCGGCGCCGATCGGTTTTTGTTTCTAGGCGCCGCTGAGGGGCTGGTGCCCCATTTGAAAAGCCGGCGCTTGAGTGCCGCCGACGCTTGCGTAGAATAATCCCTTGATGCGAACGTTCATCGTTTCGCCCATGTTCGCTGGCTCACTTAGTCGTACAAGGATCGCGCCATGTCCCGCTCTCTCAGCCCCGCCGATCGGGCCATCCATCAGTTCGACAATGTATTGCGCACCCTGGTGCCGGGGGCGGCGCGGGCATCACGGCCGACGCCCGCGGTCGATACGATCCATGACGGCGAAATGAGCCCGGATGAGCGCCATCACGCGGCCGGCCTGATGCGCATCAACCACACCGGAGAGGTATGCGCCCAGGCGCTGTACCAGGGCCAGGGCCTGACCGCCAAATTGCCGGAGGTGCGTGGCCAGATGGAGGAAGCCGCCCAGGAAGAGATCGATCACCTTGCCTGGTGCGAGGACCGGCTCAGGGAGTTGAATGCGCCGACCAGTCGACTCAATCCGCTGTTCTATGCGGCGTCCTTCGGCATGGGGGCGCTGGCGGGGGCGGTTGGCGATCGTGTCAGCCTGGGCTTTGTCGCCGCCACCGAGGAGCAGGTGGGCAAGCATCTGGATGAGCACCTCGAGACCTTGCCCGAAGGGGACAAGCGCTCCCGGTCGGTGCTCAGGCAGATGGCCATCGACGAGGCCCACCACGCCCAGCAGGCGCTGGAGGCTGGTGGCGCAAGGTTCCCTGGCCCGGTCAAGGCCGGCATGACGCTGATCTCCAGGGTGATGACCAAGAGCGTCTACCGCATCTGATCCTGTGCCGGTGGCCAGCGCCTGATGCTGCGATGGCCTCGCCCTCACGCAAAAGCCCCTGCCGATCGGCAGGGGCTTTTGCGTGAGGGTGGCTGTCGATCCGAGGCGCTCGCTGCAGCGCGGCGCTCGAAGCGGCCTCAGGACTCGACGATGGTGTAGGAATGGGTGACCTCGACGCCGCCCTTGGCCAGCATGATGGAAGCGCTGCAGTACTTGTCCGCGGACAGTTCCACCGCGCGCTGGACCTGCTTTTCCTTGAGCCCCTTGCCGGTGACGGTGAAGTGCACGTGGATCTTGGTAAACACCGACGGCACGCTGTCGGCGCGTTCGGCCTCGATGTCGGCGACGCAGTCTTCCACCGGGGCGCGGGACTTCTCGAGGATCTCCAGCACGTCAAAGGAGGTGCAGGCGCCCATGCCCATCAGCAGCATCTCCATCGGGCGCGGCCCGGTGTTGCGGCCACCGTGATCGGGGGGGCCGTCGATGACCACGGCGTGGCCACTACCGGATTCGGCCACGAACTGACGGCCGTCGGTCCATTTGACGCTGGCTTTCATGGGGATTCCTTCTTTTTCTGCGATAGTGATGTCGATGTTTTTTGATGCGGTCTGCAAGATGCGGTCTGCAGGACGCGGTCTGCAAGATGCGGCCGGACTCGATCAGCGTTCGCCAGGAGCGCCGCCGAGTCGGCGATTCAACGCCTCGAGGCGCTCGGGCGTACCCACGTCGACCCAGTCTCCCCGATGGTGGGTGCCGGCGACGAGGTCGCGGGCCATGGCCTCGCGAAGCAGTGGAGCGACAGGATAGCAGGGAGCGGGCAGGTCGTTCACCAGACGCGGGTCGATCAGCGCTATCCCCGAGTAGGTCAACTTTGGCGAGCCGTCGCTCGAAACTCTGCCGCCGGCCGCCAGGTGGAAGTCGCCGTCCGGGTTGTGGTCGGGGTTGTCGACCAGCACCAGATGGGCCAGATCGCCCTCCAGAGAGGGCAGGGCGCTGGGGTCGATGTCGCAGAAGGCATCTGCGCTGACCAGCACGAAAGGCTCCTCGCCGAGCAGTGGGCGAGCCTTGGCGATACCGCCGGCGGTCTCCAGCGGCTCGTCCTCGCGACTGTAGGCGATCGATACCCCGTAGCGCTCACCGTCGCCCAGGGTCTCGATAATCTGGTCGGCACGGTAGCTGACGTTGATCACCACCTGTTCGATACCGCAGCCGGCCAGGCGCCTGAGGTGGTGGCCAATCAGCGGTTCGCCGGCCACCGGCAACAGGGGTTTGGGGCAGTGGTCGGTCAGCGGCCGCATGCGTTTGCCGAGACCGGCGGCCAGGATCATGGCTTTCATGGGCGCACCTCTGCGACGCGGGCTTCGATCAGCGGGCGCAGGCTGTCTTCGACCCAGGCGCTGAAGTCGGCGTGTCCCGCGAGGCCCTCCAGCCCCTCGAGGCTGTCCTGAAGATGGGCAAGAAAGTGAGGTAGACGCGCCAGGTAGCCGTCGCGCTGGTCGCGCAGGGTCAGGCGACAGAAGATGCCGAGCACCTTGAGCGCACGCTGGGCAGCCATGGCATTGACCCAGCGCAGGAAACTGTCGCTATCCACCGAGTCGGACAGGCGCCCGTCGGCTATCGCGCGCTGGCGGAAAGCCTCGCTCCAGGCAGCCCGGGTGGCCGCATCGAAGCGCCGATAGCGCCCGTGCAACAGCGAGATCAGGTCATAGGTGATGGGGCCTGCCAGGGCGTCCTGGAAGTCGATCAACCACAGTTCGGCGGCGTGACGCATCAGGTTCATGGCATCGAAGTCGCGGTGCACGGTGACCACCGGCTGGGCCAGCGCCTGTTCGATCAGCGCCTGGCGCAGCGCTCGCCAGCCTGGCGCCTCGGCGTCTATCCCAAGCCACTGGCCGAGGCACCAGTCGGGGAACAGATCCAGCTCCCGGGCCAGCGTTTTGGCGTCGTAGGGCGGCAGGCTATCGCTGGGAGCCTTCCGCTGAAGCTCCTCGAGCAGCGCGATGGCGGCGTCGAAATGGGCGTGGGTGGTGGCCTCGTCGGTACCGTCGGCACCGTCGAGAGCCAGGTGCAGCGGCTCGTCGCCGAGGTCCTCAAGCTCCACGAAGCCCTGGTCGGCGTCCACGGCATAGACCCGGGGTACCGGCAGGCCCGCTGCGTGCCAGTCACGGGCGATGGCGACGAAGGGGCCGACGTCCTCCTGGGGGGGCGGGGCGTCCATCAGCATGCGGGTCTCCCCACTTTCCAGGGTGAGGCGGTAGTAACGCCTGAAGCTGGCGTCGCCGGCGGCCAGCACGAGATCGCTCGAGCCCTCGATGGACGGGTGCTGTGCCTGTGCCCATAGGCGCAGTTGCTCGAGTCGGCGGGGGCTTTCAGCCTGGGACATCGGGGGGACAACTCCTGGTGGCGGCAGGGCGAAGGATGCCAATGTCGGTTGACGCTCCGTTGGCCTCACCGCATGCTGTGCATGGATCAAGGGCGGCCGTGGCGCGAATCTCGTTGGAACAGATCGGCGTTACAGGTCGGCCGCGGCCTGTATAATACCGATTCACCCCGTCGAGGACAGCGTGCAACATGGCCAAGCGATACGCATGGACGGCCCTGGCGGGCCTCGCCACCACCAGTCTGGTGTCGTCCCCCCTGTGGGCGGCTCCTCCTGAACCCCTGCCGGCAAGCCAGATGGATTGGCAGCCCTGGGGTGATGACCGTCCCGCCGGGACGGTGTGCCGAGGCTACTACGTTCAGCCCGAATACCGCCTTCCTGCGCCGGCCATCGATGGCCAGGTCAACAGCGAATCCAACACCGCCAACTACGGCACCGACGGTGAAACCGTGCTCGACGGTGAAGTGGTGCTGCGCAAGGGCGATACCCAGCTCGAGGCGACCCGGGTGCAGGTACCACCGGAGCGTGACCTGGCCAACGCCAGTGGTCCCCTGACCCTGCGCGACAAGGGCCTGCTGGTGCGCGGTGACAGCGCCGAGGTGTCGCTGAACAGCGACCAGGCCACCATCGATTCGGCCCACTACGTGGCCCACGAGTCGCGCCTGCGCGGCGACGCCATCCAGCTCGAGCGAGTCAGTGACAACGTCTTCCGTCTGCGCGAGGCCAGCTTCACCACCTGTGAGCCCGGCGACAGCACCTGGCGCCTGATCGGCAACGATATTCTGCTGGATCGCAATCAGGGCTACGGTACCGCCAAGCATGCCCGCCTGGAGGTAGGCGATGTGCCGGTGTTCTACTGGCCCTGGGTGCGCTTTCCCATCGACGAGCGGCGCCAGACAGGCTTCCTGTGGCCGACCATCGGCGTCTCCGACGGTGGTGTCGACTACGCACAGCCCTTCTATCTGAATCTGGCGCCCAACTATGACGCCACCATCACCCCTCGCTGGATCGACGACAGCGGGTTATTGATGGGGGCGGAGTTCCGCTATCTGTTTCCCACCGATCAGGGCACCCTGGAAGGCGCCTACATCGGTGACGACGATTCTGCCGGGGATGACGACTCGACCACCGAGCTCGAGAACGGCGACGAGCGCTGGTACTTCGACTACAGCCACTACGGGCGCTTCAGCTCGCGCGTTCCCTACCGGCTGCGCTACGGCGCCGCCAGCGACGGTCGCTACTTCGATGACTTCGGGCGTACCTTTGGTGAGACCGATACCAGCAACATGGCGCGGCGGGCCCAGATCGACTACCTCGGCGACACCTGGAACCTCCAGGCCAAGGCGCAGGGCTATCAGCTGCTTGACGACCCGGTCGATGAAGGCGACAAGCCCTTCTACCGGCTGCCGAGCCTGACCGCCAACGGCCGCTGGTCCCAGGACCTCGGCTTCTATCAGGAGTGGAACTCCAACGCCACCTACTTCTGGCGCGATATCGAGGGCGACGAGAACGGCTTCTACGACTACGAGGATACCCAGCGCCGCATCCCGCTCAGGGAAGACGTCAAGGGCGCCCGCCTGGATCTGGCGCCGGCGGTGGGCTACCGCTTCGAGCCGAGCTGGGGCTTCTTCGAACCCCGCGTGGCGCTGCAGCACACGAGCTATGATCTCGACTATGACGATCGCATCACCGACAACAGCGAGAGCCCGACGCTGACCGCACCGGTGACCACCATCGACGCCGGGCTGATCTTCGAGCGCGACTTCGTCTTTGGTGGCGACGACTGGCGCCAGACCCTCGAGCCACGCCTGAATTATGCCTACGTGCCGGAGCGTGACCAGAGCGACTTCCCCGACTTCGACACCGAGGAACTGGCGTTCTCCTGGAACCGGCTGTGGTCGCCCTACCGTTTCTCCGGTGGCGATCGTCTGGGCGACCTGAACCGTCTGTCCTACGGCGTGGAAAGCCGCTTCCTCGAAGACCAGAGCGGCCGCGAGCGGTTGTCTGTCGGGGTCGGGCAGTCGGCCTACTTCGAGGACCGCAATATCGACATGGCCGGTGATCCCGACACCTTGCCCCGCGATGAGGAGTCGTTCGACTACTACGAAGCCACCCGCGATCGTTCGCCCTGGGTGACCCGCATCAACTGGCAGATCACCGACAACTGGAGCACCCGCTGGCAGTGGCTCTACGACGACGAGGAGAGTCGCACCGAGAGCACCGGCCTCGGCGTGCAGTACCGTGCCGACGCCGGTCACGTGCTCAACCTGGGCTACCGCTGGGAGATCGAAGGCTTCGACAACGCCGACGATGACGACGATATCCGCAACTACAACCGCGAAGAGTACGACATGTCGTTCGCCTACAAGGCGACAGACCGCTTCGACATTATCGGCCGGGTGCTCTACGACAACACCAACGACCGTGCCCTCGACCAGATGGCGGGTGTGCAGTGGAACGACTGCTGTTATGGTGTGCAGGTCGTGTGGCGTGAGTGGATTGAAGACGAGGACACCGCCAACAACATCGAGGACGACACCACGGATCGCGGGCTCTTCCTGCGCTTTGTGCTCAAGGGTCTTGGCGGCTTCGGTGGCGAAGCGGACACCTACTTCCAGTCTGCGGTGCCCGGCTACCGCCCCGGCCTGAACTAAATACCCTGGCGTATCCCCAGCGGCGAGCACGAGACACGTGCTCGCCGCATCGAATCTGAGTGAACGAGGAAGCATGACTATGCGTAGCCGACCCCTTGCCGCCCTGGCGATGGCCGCCTGTCTGGCACTGACCACCGTGGCGGCCCACGCCCAGGACGGTTACCGCCAGCCGCTGGATCGGATCGTCGCCGTGGTCAACGAGGACGCCATCATGGCCTCCCAGCTCGATGACCGTGTCGAGCAGGCCATGGCCAGACTGCGCGCCAGCGACATGGACACTCCTCCGGAGCAGGCCCTGCGTGAGCAGATTCTGGACCGCATGATCGTCGAGGAGATCGAGGTGCAGATGGCCGAGCGCATGAACCTGAGCGTCGACGATACCGAGCTCAATCGTCAGGTGCGCGCCGTGGCCAACCAGAACGGTGTCAGCCTGGAGCAGTTCGCCGATCGGCTCGAGTCCCAGGGCATGAGCCTGTCCCAGGTGCGTGATCAGATCCGTCGCGAGATGCTGATCATGAAGGTCCAGCAGGCCCAGGTGTCCAGCCGGATCAACATCTCCGAGTCCGAGGTCGAGCGCTATCTGCAGCAGCAAGGCGTCGGTACCAGCCGCGAGGAGGCGCGCCAGGCGATCTTCCAGCGCAAGGCCGGCGATGAACTCGAGAAGTGGGTTCAGGAAATTCGCGGCGAGGCCTTCGTCGAGAAGCGCCTGAACCAGGGCTGATGTCGCAGCGGATGAAGGCACCGATCGTGGTGACCACCGGCGAACCCGCCGGCATCGGTCCCGAGCTTGCCCTGATGCTGGCTGCGCGCCACGCCACCGACTGGGTCGCCATTGGCGACCCAGAGCTGTTGAGGGCTCGCGCCTTGGCGCTCGGACTGGATGTCGAGGTGGTCATAGTGGCACCGGGCGAGGCGCATCCGGGGCCGCGCCGGCAGCGTCTGGCGGTGTGGCCGGTCGCGCTCAAGGAGGCCAGCGAGCCTGGCGTGCTGTCGACGGCCAACGCCGACTATGTGCTCGAGACCCTGGATATGGCGGTGGCCCAGTGCCTGGCCGGCAAGGCCTCGGCGATGGTCACGGCGCCGCTGCACAAGGGGGTGATCCGCGACGCGGGCCATCACCACTTCACCGGCCACACCGAGTACCTGCGCGATGCCTGCGGGGTCGAGGAGGTGGTCATGATGCTGGCCACCGACAGCGCCCTGCACGGGCGCGTCGTCTCGGCCGACGCCACCACTGATTCATTGCGTTCGATACCGCTGCGGGTGGCCCTGGCGACCACCCACCTGCCGCTGCGCGAGGTGGCCGACGCGCTGTCTCGAGAGGGTCTCGAGCGAGTGCTGCGTATTCTGGCCCGGGACCTGACAGACTTCTTTGGCGTTGTCTCTCCGCGGATCGCCGTGTGCGGTCTGAACCCCCACGCCGGCGAGGATGGGCATCTCGGGCGCGAAGAGATCGAGATCATCACCCCGGTGCTCGAACGGCTACGTGAAGAAGGACTGGCCCTTGACGGGCCGCTGCCGGCGGATACCCTGTTCACCCCGCGTCATCTCGACGGCGTCGACGCGGTGCTGGCGATGTATCATGACCAGGGTCTGCCGGTGCTCAAGTATTCGGGATTCGGCCAGGCCGCCAACATCACATTAGGGCTGCCGCTGGCACGGACCTCGGTGGACCACGGCACCGCCCTGGACCTGGCCGGGCATGGCACTGCCAGTCCCGATAGCCTGGCGGTGGCGATTGCCCTCGCCGAGGATATGGGAAGCCGGGTGGCCGAGCGCTGAAGGTCCGTCACCCCAACCCTCGTTTTGCAAAGGATTCAAGCATGTCATCCCGCCCCACGGCGCACCGGGCCCGCAAGCGCTTCGGTCAGAACTTCTTGCGTGATCCCGGCGTCATCTCGCGCATCGTGCGTTCCATCGGGGCGCGCCCCGGCGACCGTATGGTCGAGATCGGCCCAGGCCAGGGGGCGCTGACCGAACCACTGCTCGATGCCACCGACGGTGATCTCGAGGTCATCGAGCTGGACCGGGACCTGATTCCGGGGCTGCGGGTGCAATTCTTCAATCACCCGAACTTCGTCATCCACGAAGGCGACGCCCTCAAGATGGACTTCGTTGCGCTACGCGGCGAGGGCCAGCCACTCAGGGTCGTCGGCAACCTTCCCTACAACATCTCGACCCCGCTGATCTCGCACCTGCTCAGGGCCGGCGACGCCATCCAGGACATGCACTTCATGCTGCAGAAGGAGGTGGTGGATCGTCTTGCGGCGCCACCGGGCGGAGGTGATCGTGGGCGGCTGTCGGTGCTGGCGCAGTACTTCTGCGACGTCGATTCGCTGTTCGTGGTACCGCCGGAGGCCTTCGTGCCGCGTCCCAAGGTGGACTCGGCCATCGTCAGGCTGACCCCGCGTGAGCGACCCCAGGGGCGGGCCAAGGACGAGACGTTGCTGTTCGACGTGGTGCGCGAGGCCTTCGGTCAGCGGCGCAAGACGCTGCGCAACAATCTCAAGGGACGCATCGACGGTGACGCCCTCGAGGCCCTCGGTATCGATCCGAGCCGGCGGCCCCAGACGCTGGAGGTGGAAGAGTTCGTGTCCATCGCCAACGCCTTGAGTGCAGAGGAGAATCCGTCATGAGCGAGATGCCTGACGTAAGGGTCGATGTGGAGCCCGCCTATCGTGAAGATGAATCTTCGCCGATGGAGAACCGCTTCGTGTTCAGCTACACGGTGACGGTGCACAATCATTCGCCGGGGAATATCCAGTTGATGGCGCGTTTCTGGAAGATCACCCAGACCAGCGGGCAGGTCCAGGAGGTTCGCGGCAAGGGGGTGGTCGGCAAGCAGCCGATGATAGGCCCCGGTCAGACCTTTCAGTACACCAGTCGTGCCATTCTCGACGGGCCGGTAGGGTTCATGGAAGGGGCCTACACCTGCGTGGACACCGCCAGCCAGCGTCCCTTCGAGGTGCCGATCACGGTGTTTCGCCTGGCCACACCCAACCAGATTCACTGATCTGGCGAATCGAACGCCCTTCAAGAGCCCCGAGATCCTATGAAACGCTACGCTATCGGTGACCTTCAAGGCTGTCACGAGGAATTCATCGCCCTGCTCGAGGCGCTCGACTTCGATCCACGTCGGGATCAGTTGTGGCTGGCCGGAGATCTGGTCAATCGCGGGCCGGGGTCGCTGGCCTGCCTGCGCGAAGTGATGGCGCTGGGGGAGGCGGCCAGGGTGGTGCTAGGCAACCACGACCTGCATTTGCTGGCGGTGGCGCGAGGTGGCGCCGCGACCAAGCGCAAGGACACCATCGACGATATTCTAGAGGCCGAGGATCGCGAGACCCTGCTCGACTGGCTCCAGGCCAGGCCGCTGCTGGTGCGCGATGGCAATACCCTGATGACCCACGCCGGCCTGCCGCCCCAGTGGGGGCTGGATCAGGCCGAGTCGCTGGCCGGTGAGGTCGAGTGGATGCTGACCGGCGAGCGTGCCGGCGATTTTCTCACGCGCATGTACGGCAATCGTCCGCGCCGCTTCAAGCCGCACCAGGAAGGGGTCGACCGCCTGCGGGCCATCGTCAATACCCTGACCCGTATGCGCTTCATCGACGCCGAGGGGCGCCTGGATTTCGACGCCAAGGAAGGCCTGGACAGTGCGCCGGATGGCTTCGCTCCCTGGTTTCAGTACCCTCGCCAGGATGATCCCTGGCTGCTGTTCGGCCACTGGGCCGCGCTCAACGGCGAGGCCAGCGGCAGTCGGGTTCGCGCCGAGGCGCTGGATACCGGCTGCGTCTGGGGCGGCAGTCTGACCGCGCTGGACCTGGACAGCGGCGAGCGCATCAGCGTGCCCAGTCGGCAGTTTGCGTAACGCCGCAGGCCACTCGCCGAGACCCGCTTCCGCGTGCCCGACCCTTCCCTTTATCAAGGAGTCCATATGACGTCCGCCGCCTTCGAACATCTGGATATCGAGCGCCTGAGCCAGTGGCTCGATGAGCAAGGCGAGCTGTGTCTCGTCGATATTCGCGATCCCGGCAGCTACGCCCAGGGCCACATTCCCGGCAGCCGCCATCTGGACAACCACAGCGTAGGGCCGTTGGTCGAACAGACGCCGAAGGATAGGCCCCTGGTAGTGGTGTGCTATCACGGCCATTCCAGTCAGCAGGCGGCAAGCTGGCTCAGCGCCCAGGGCTTCGAGCGCGTCTACAGCCTCGATGGTGGCTTTACCGAGTGGCAGCATCGCCTGCCCGAACGGGTGAGCCGGACGGCGTCATGACCCAGGAACGCGAGCAGCGTCAGGGCGACGAGCCTTGTGCGGGGCTGGAGGTCTATCGGGTGGGTGGCGCGGTACGCGACGCGCTGCTTGGCTGGCCGGTGAAGGACACCGACTGGGTGGTGGTCGGTGCCACCCCCGAGGCCATGCGCCAGCGTGGTTTTCGCCCGGTGGGGCGCGACTTTCCGGTATTTCTGCACCCCGAGACCCACGAAGAGTACGCCCTGGCGCGGACCGAGCGAAAGTCCGGTCATGGCTATACCGGCTTTGTGGTGCACGCCAGCCCCGAGGTGACTCTGGAGGAAGACCTGGCCCGCCGCGATCTGACCATCAACGCCATGGCCGAGTCACTCGACGGCGCGCTGGTGGATCCCTTCGATGGCCGTCGAGACCTCGATGATCGGCTGCTGCGCCACGTCAGCCCGGCCTTCGTCGAGGATCCCTTGAGGGTGCTGCGTACCGCCCGCTTTCTGGCCCGTTATGCGGGTCTAGGCTTTCGCATCGCCGAACCGACCCAGGCGCTGATGCGCCAACTGGCCGACAGCGGTGAGCTCGACCATCTGGTGGCCGAGCGGGTCTGGGTGGAGACCGAGAAAGCGCTCGGCGAGCCCGAGCCGCGGCATTACTTCGATGCCCTGGCCGCCTGCGGTGCACTTGAGCGACTGATGCCGGCGCTGAACGAGGCGGGCGGTGATGCCCTTGAGCGCGCGCTTGTGCGGATGACGAGATTGCCCGAGGCGTTGTCCGGTTCGCCCTGTTGGCGCTGGGGGCGACTGGTGGAGGCGTTGAGTGCGCCCGCACGCAAGGCCCTGGAGGAACGCCTCAAGCTACCCAACGACTATCGTGACGCCGGGCATCAGTTGGCGTCGACCCGGCAGCTGGCGTCGTCGCTTGCTCAGGACGGTGATCGCTCGGCGCCGTCGATCGCCATGGACTGGCTCGATGGCATCGACGCCTGGCGCCGCGGTGAGCGGGTGGCACCGCTGCTGGCGGTGCTGGCACTTAGGCGTCCCGGGGACGCCGAACGGTTGGCGCTGGGCTATCGTACGGCGCTGGCGCTCTCGCCCAGAGACCTGCTCGATGAGGGCTTCAAGGGTGCGGCGCTGGGTCAGGAGCTACGACACAGGCGGCTTGCCGTCCTGGAAGACGCCTGGCGCTAGCGGGCTTGCGGGGCTACTGCTCGAGAGTCCCCTCGAGTGCCGCGCGTGAAGGCAGCGCCCGATCCCCCCAGTGGAACTCGATGGGCCACAACGGCTGGTCGTCTGCGTCGAATGCCTGCCAGATCTCCTGATAGCAGCGCCCGTCGAGGGGGTGGCGGTGCTCCGGCAGCAGCTCGGCCATGGGCCAGAGCACGAAGGCGTGGTGCAGGATTTCGCCTCGCGGCAGGCTGACGCCGTCGATGTCGCCTACCTGCTCGCCGACGGTGAGGATGTCCACGTCGAGGGTGCGAGGGCTGAACTTGGGGCTGTCCTTGCGTCGACCATTGGCGGCCTCGAGCCGTTTGCACCAGGCCTGCAGTTCGCCAACGGACCAGTCGCTGTAGAGGGCGACCACCAGGTTGTAGAAGTTGCGACCGTCTTCGAAGCCGACCGGCTTGCTTTCGTAGACCCGCGAGATGGCAAGCTCGCCAAAGGTCTCCGACAGGGCGTCCAGGCAGACGCGAATATGCTGGTCGCGCTCGATATTGCTGCCAAGACTCAGGGTTACCAGCGCCATCAGTGGCCCCCGGGGCGCTGACCGCGCTCGATGCTGACGCCTACGGCGCGGGCGTTGGCCACCGCCCCGGGCTTGCGCAGGGTCATCTTCAGCCAGGGCACGCTGAACTCCTCCTGCAATAGTTCCGCCAGCCGCTCGGCAAAGGTTTCCACCAACTCGAAGCTGTGTTCTTCGGCGAAGACCCCGATGCGACGGCTGATGGCGTCATAGTCGAGGGTCTGGCTCAGGTCATCGTCTTGCGCTGCAGCGCGGATGTCGGTGGCCAGCACCAGGTCCAGCGTCAGGCGCTGGGTGATGCTGCGCTCCCAGTCATAGACGCCGATGACGGTATCCAGTTCAAGGCCTTCGATCAGTACCTGATCCATCGGTGATCCCCGGTGATTGTCCTCCCGGCCGCTAAGCAAGAACCGGGAAAAGCAGGTGTGACAAGGCGCCCGATTGTACTTGAGCCGCCCCCCGGGAAACAGGCCGCGGGTGACTCGCGAGTGCTCGTACTGGCAAACTACGACGGAATGCCCTTGAGTGTGGCATCTTTCGCCAGCACCGGTTGCGTCGGGTCAGGAGTCGCCATGGGTTCATCGTTGGAAGTGATACTGCCCTTGACCGCTCTTGCCTACCTGAGCGGCACCTGGCTGGGCGCCATCAGCGTCTGCCGCTGGGCCGGGCGCCCGGATCCGCGGCTCAGCGGCTCCTGCAATCCCGGCTTCTCCAATGTGCTTCGCCAGCACGGCGTGCCGCTGGCGCTGGCGACGCTGGCGATCGACGCCCTGAAAAGCTGGCCGGTGCTGCTGCTCGGCCTGTGGCTCGAACTGCCGCCCTGGGGGCTAGGCCTGGTGGGGCTCGGTGTGCTGCTGGGCCACTGCTACCCGGCGTGGTATCGCTTCCGTGGTGGCAAGGCGGTGGCCAGCGCCTTCGGCGTGATGCTGTTGTTGACCCCTGGGGTAGCCCTGGTCAGCGCCGTGATCTGGGCGCTGCTTGCCTGGTGGGCGCACACCGCGGCGGTGGCCTCATTGACCAGCGCCACCCTGGCCCCGCTGCTGAGCCTGTGGCTGGCGCCGGACTTTGTCTGGGTAGTGCTGGTGTTCGCCGGTCTTGTGGTGGCCCGCCACGCCATCAATATCGGCCGGTTGCGCCAGGGCAAGGAGCCCCACCTGTAAAGCGACCGGCTCGATGGGGCAGGCTGGGCTCCTGGGCGTATAGAGAGCGCAATCATGGCCCTTTCTTCTTGCTAGTCGACTACGGCGCGCTGAGTTGATCCATCGGCCAGCGCGGCACCGCCTTCATCTGACCCACGGTATCCTTTTCTCCTGCGATCAAACGCTGAGCACCGGCATAAGCAATCATGGCCCCGTTGTCGGTGCAGAAGCGGCCGCGAGGGTAGTAGGCGCGAGCCCCCTGTTTTCGCGTCGCTTCTTCCAGCTTGGCGCGCAGGCGCACATTGGCACTGACACCGCCGGCCACCACCAGGCGGGTGAGCCCGGTCTGCTTGAGGGCCCGACGGCACTTGATCGCCAGGGTGTCGGCGACGGCCTCCTCGAAGGCTCTGGCGACGTCGGCGCGGGCCTGGTCGTCGAGCTGGCCAGCCTGTTCTAACTGACGAATGGCGGTCAGGGTGTGGGTCTTGAGCCCCGAAAAGCTGAAGTCGAGACCCGGGCGATCGGTCATCGGCCGGGGGAAGCGGAAGCGGCCCGGGTCGCCGCCCTCGGCCAGGGCAGCTACCCGCGGGCCGCCGGGGTAATCGAGGTCCAGCATCTTGGCAGCCTTGTCGAAGGCTTCACCGGCGGCATCGTCCACCGATTCGCCCAGCAGTTGATAGCACCCGATGCCGTCAACCTGGACCAGCTGGGTGTGGCCGCCCGAGACCAGCAATGCCACGAAGGGAAAGGCCGGAGGCTCGTCCTCGAGCATGGGAGCGAGCAGGTGTCCTTCCATATGGTGAACGCCGAGCACCGGAATGCCGAGTGCGCGGGCCATGCCGTGGGCGGTGCTGGCGCCGACCATCAGCGCGCCGACCAGCCCGGGGCCTGCCGTGTAGGCGATGGCGTCCAGCTGGGTGCGTTCGAGCTGTGCTCCAGAGAGCACCTGGTCGATCAGCGGCAGCAGGCGCCGGGTATGGTCGCGAGAGGCGAGTTCCGGCACCACACCGCCGTAGTCCGCGTGCATCGCCACCTGGCTATGCAACGCATCGGCCAGCAAGCCGCGGTCGGTGTCGTAAAGGGCGACGCCGGTCTCGTCGCAGGAGGTTTCGATGCCTAGTACGCGCATGGATCGGGCTCGGGAAACGGTGAAAGGGGGGAGTATTCTACGCCGATTTGGCTTCCGCTGCATAAGCGACGGGCTCCCTTTCGGCGGCCGCGGCGCGCCTTGTGGCAGGCAAGCAGCGCTGGCGGCGGGTGCAGATTGAAGGGTGAGCGAGACGAAAGCATTTGCAAGAAAGCGGGATGGTCACTAAAATACTGTCCGCTGCAAGACTGGGTCGTGCATCCAGGGCTCGCTTCCCCCGTCTCTGTTCCGTTTCAGGTCATGCCCGCAGGGTTCCTGCGCTAAGCTGTTGTCAGCTCAAGGGTTGGCCGGACAAGGAGTGGTGCGGGGTATTGGCCTTGAAGGTGTGCGTACAAACCGAACTCAAGTTACCCAAGGTAGGTGAGTGCTTAATGCCTTCTGTCAAAGTACGTGATAACGAGCCGTTTGACGTCGCTCTGCGTCGCTTCAAGCGTTCCTGTGAAAAAGCCGGCGTTCTGTCCGAGGTTCGTCGTCGTGAGCAGTACGAGAAGCCGACTGCCGAGCGCAAGCGCAAGGCTGCTGCCGCTGTCAAGCGTCACGCCAAGAAGCTCCAGCGCGAGCGCAAGCGTTTCGAACGGCTCTATTGATCCGTACTTGAGTCGAGCGCGGTCCGCCGCCCTCGGTTCAGGAGGACGCCAAGCGGCCGCCATTGAGGTGGCCGCTTGTTTTTCTGACGTTTGTCGCCGACTCCCGCTTCGCTTCTCTTGCTCCTGCTAGTGCATTGTCTAGCGCGTTTCAGTCTGGACTAGCGCGCTTCAGTCGAGAGAGCTCCTGTCGAGCAGAATATGGCCGGTCAGATTCCCCAGCGTTTTATCGATGATCTCCTTGCCCGCGTCGACGTGGTCGAAGTGGTGGGAGAGCGCGTCAAGCTGAAAAAGGCCGGGCGCAACCATTCCGGTCTGTGCCCCTTCCACCAGGAAAAGAGCCCGTCTTTCACGGTCAGTGCGGACAAGCAGTTCTATCACTGCTTCGGCTGCGGCGCCCACGGCAACGCCCTGCGCTTTCTGATGGAGTACGACAAGCTGCGGTTTCCCGAAGCGGTGGAGCAGCTGGCCTCGCGGATGGGAATGGAAGTGCCGAGGGAAGGGGCGGACGACCCTCGCGCCCAGGCCCGCGAGAAGAAGCGCAAGGAAGGCGTCAACCTGCTGGAAATGTCGGCCAGCTATTTTCGCGAGCGGCTCAAGATGCCAGAAGGCAAGGCGGCGCGCGAATACCTCGAGGGTCGAGGGCTGTCCGATGAGGTGCGCGAGACCTTCGGCATCGGCTACGCGCCGGCCCAGTGGGAGGCGCTGAAGCGACACCTGGGCAGCCAGGGCGTCGATGAGTCGGTGCAGATCGAGTACGGCCTGCTGGTGCATCACGAGGACAGTGGCCGCAGCTACGACCGCTTCCGCGATCGGGTCGTCTTTCCGATCCGCGACATTCGCGGCAGGACGCTTGGCTTCGGCGGCCGAGTGATGGGCGACGCCAAGCCCAAGTACCTGAACTCTCCAGAGACGCCGGTGTTCCACAAGGGGCGCGAGCTCTACGGCCTCTATGAGGCACGTCAGGCCAATCATCGCCTGGAACGCCTGCTGATCGTCGAGGGCTACATGGACGTGGTGGCGCTGGCCCAGTTCGGCATCCGCAACGCGGTGGCGACGCTTGGCACCGCCACCACCGCCGATCACCTGCGTCGGCTGTTCCGTCTGGTCAGCGAAGTAGTGTTCTGCTTCGACGGCGACAAGGCGGGACGTCAGGCGGCGGCGCGGGCGCTGGAAACGGTGCTGCCGGAGATGATCGATGGTCGCCAGGCACGCTTCCTGTTCCTGCCGGAGGGAGAGGATCCCGACTCCCTGGTGCGCAAGGAGGGAACCGAGGCTTTCGAGGATCGGGTGACGTGCGCAAGCCCTCTGTCGGAGTTTCTGTTCGAGCACGCCGCCCAGGGGCGCGATCTGGCCCAGCTTGAATCGCGAGAGCGCTACGCCAGTCAGGTGCTGGCTGCGATCGAGAAGCTGCCGCAGGGGGTGCTCAAGTCGCTGATGCTGACCGAGCTCTCACGTCGCACCGGGGTCGAGCAGTCGCGCTTCGAGGCGCTGCTGGCGCCGGCGCCCGAGGACAACGACTTCGCGCCGGTCGATGAGTTTTTCGAACCCGTCGTCGAGGACGGCGAGCCGGCTCCACGGCCGCGCCGTTCCGGGGGCGCCCTTGGCCTGATGGCGCGAACCCTGCAATTGCTGGTTCACGAGCCCAGGCTGGTGGAGCGCTTGCCCGAATCGCTGGACTGGTGCGGGGGGCAGGATGAGGACGCCCGGTTGTGCCGGGAGGTCATTACCTTGCTTCGTGCTGGCGGCTATTCAAGCGCTCAGGTGCTGCTGATGCACTTCCACGGTAGCGAGGACGGTGAGCGGCTGGCGGCGCTGGCGCGACGGGAGTTGTTGATCCCGGTGGCAGCCAGGGCGGCGGAGCTCGATGGTCTGGTGAGCTATTTTCAGAGAGCCAGTCAGACCCCGTCCCGGCAGGAAGAGATCGACGCCTTGCTGAGGCGGCAACAGTCCGGCGAGCGGTTGTCGAGTGAAGAACGCGGGCGCTTGATGGAGTTGCTGGCGGCGGGGCGCTAGGTCGCTTGCGGGAGGGCGCGAGCGCTGTCACGACGGCAGGTTCGGCTACCACCAATGGTAAGAACCTGTGAGCGTTCGACGACAAATATGAGGTATGGATGCGGGTAGGGTTGAATTTTGTCCTACCATCACCATCTAAGGGATACGGCGCTGACAAGTGGCGCAACCAGATAAACTAACACACCTGAGACATCGCGCAAACACTCCAGACTGGCAGAAGTGGCCCCAAAACCGCTATACTGTCCGGCTTACCGAGTTTCTCCACCTTAGCGCTTCAGGTGCTTCATTCTTCTTCGTCGAGATAGGGTTTCTATGGCTGGAAATGCGCAGCAGCAGTCACGTCTGAAGGAGTTGATCGCGCGCGGCAAGGAACAGGGCTTCCTGACCTATGCCGAGGTCAACGACCACCTTCCCGAAGATATCGCCGACCCCGACCAGGTGGAAGATATCATCGGCATGATCAATGACATGGGTATTAACGTCGTCGAGGAAGCTCCCGACGAAGATACCCTGATGATGTCGGATCACTCAACCGATGAATCCGCGGCTGAAGAGGCAGTGGCGGCCCTGGCCGCGGTGGAAAGCGATGTCGGTCGCACCACGGACCCGGTGCGCATGTACATGCGCGAGATGGGCACCGTCGAGCTGTTGACTCGTGAAGGTGAGATCGAGATCGCCAAGCGCATCGAAGAAGGCACCCGTGAAGTCATGTCGGCGCTGGCCTATGTGCCGGGTGCCGTCGAGTCGATCCTCGATGCCTACGATGCCACCCAGGACGAGGAAGCGCCGGGACGTCTCTCTGACCTGTTTTCCGGCTTCATCGACCCCGACGAAGGCATCCCCGGCGTGGCCGAGGCTGAAGTGCCCGAGGTGGACGAGCAGGCCGCCAGCGACGACGACGAAGACGGTGAGGAAGAAGAGGACGACTCCGGTGGTGGCCCGGATCCGGAAGAGGCCCGTGCGCGTTTCGGGCAGATTCGCGAGCAGAGCCAGGCCGCCAACGCCGCCATCGAGACCCACGGTCGTCAGTCCCGTGAGGCTCAGGAAGAGCTGGCACGTCTGGCCGAGCTGTTCTCTCCGATCAAGCTGGTGCCCAAGCACTTCGAACGTCTGGTCGGACAGGTCCGCATCAGCGTCGAGCAGGTGCGTGCCCAGGAAAAGACGGTGATGCAGCTCCTGGTGAAGCAGGCCAAGGTGCCGCGCAAGGCCTTTATCAAGGCCTTCCCGAGCAACGAGTCCCGGCTCGACTGGCTCGACGACTTCATGGCCGACAACGCCCGCTACGCCGATCGTCTCGCGCCGCTCAAGGCCGACGTTCAGCGTGCCCAGCGCAAGATCGCCTTCGAGGAGGAGATGATCCAGCTGCCGGTGAGCGAGGTGAAGGAGGTCAATCGTCGCCTGTCCATCGGTGAGGCCAAGGCTCGCCGTGCCAAGAAGGAGATGGTCGAGGCCAACCTGCGTCTGGTCATCTCCATCGCCAAGAAGTACACCAATCGCGGCCTGCAGTTCCTCGACCTGATCCAGGAAGGCAACATCGGCCTGATGAAGGCGGTGGACAAGTTCGAATATCGTCGCGGCTACAAGTTCTCGACCTACGCCACCTGGTGGATTCGTCAGGCGATCACGCGTTCCATCGCCGACCAGGCGCGCACCATCCGTATTCCGGTGCACATGATCGAGACCATCAACAAGCTCAACCGCGTTTCGCGGCAGATGCTGCAGGAGATGGGGCGCGAGCCGACGCCTGAAGAACTGGGCGAGCGTCTCGAGATGCCGGAAGACAAGGTGCGCAAGGTGCTCAAGATCGCCAAGGAGCCGATCTCCATGGAGACGCCGATCGGTGACGACGACGATTCGCACCTGGGTGACTTCATCGAAGACTCCACCATGGTGCTGCCGATCGACTCGGCCACCGGCGAGGGCCTCGTCGAAGCCACGCGCAACGTGCTCGGTGGCCTGACCGCCCGCGAAGCCAAGGTGCTGCGGATGCGCTTCGGTATCGACATGAACACCGACCACACCCTCGAGGAGGTCGGCAAGCAGTTTGACGTGACCCGCGAACGTATCCGTCAGATCGAGGCCAAGGCGCTGCGCAAGTTGCGCCATCCGACCCGCTCCGAACCGCTGCGCTCCTTCCTCGACGAGTAACGCCTGTCTCGACCGAGTAGGGCTTGTTTCGACAGCGAAGCAGTAGGGTGAGCACAGGACGCCCGTGGCGAAAGCCACGGGCGTTTTTTCATGTCATCGAATCAGGGTGAAGCGCTGCCGCAAGCGAGCGTTTCCGGCGAGCGAAGGCTGAAAGTGACAACGCCCGCGGTGATGGCCGCGGGCGTTGTCGTGTCACGACGCTGTGGTGGTCGCGAGCTATTGGCTGCTGGCCTGGCGCCGGCGGATCCACAGCACCAGTTCGACCATGGCGAACATCAGCAGGGTGTACCCGAACAGTTCCGTGACCTCTTCGGCGGCGTCCTTGAATACCCTGACGTAGCGTTCGGCGAGCAGGGCCTCCCACATCTCGCTGCGGCCGTAGAGCCGCGAGAAGGCAAAGGTGCAGAGGAAGCCTGCGGCAAACAGGCCAAACGCGAAGCTTTCGACGAACTCCTCGAACTCGCGTACGAAGGCGTGACGCTGGCGCAGCACGCAATAGAGAATGGGCAGCAGCAGAAGGGTCACCAGGGTCTGCCAGGCGCCGTCGAAGACGTAGGCGTCGAGAAAGGCGTCCTGCTCGCGAATCAGGGCGGCGCCGAGCAGGCCGAACATCAATAGCGTCACCCGTTGCAGGCCGCCCAGCACCTGGCGGGCGTAGATCAGCAGCAGGCAGCTGATCAGCAGCCACAGTGTCTGCATGCTCTCGGTAAAGCCGACTTCGCTGAAGCGAATCTTTTCGGGCAGGCCGGTCTCCCACAGCACGCCCTGCATCATCGCGCCGATGATCAGGATATAGAGCAAGGCTCTGGCGCAGGTCGCGCGAAAGCTGATGGTAGGCGCAATGGAAGGGGGGGTATTGAGCATCCCTCTCAATCTCCAGAAAAGGGGTGTATCTGGGCGTGATTATACCCGTCGAGCCGGGGGAGTGTCTGGGAATCCCAAAGGATTCTTCGCCAGTCTTCGCCATATGCTTATACAGCATAGGCAAGGCGCAAGACAGGTGCCCGATGACCTGGCCTGGGCCGCTCGTCCAGGCACGGGGGTTAGTGGTTTGTGCTGCGGCTGGCCTCCTCCACCAGCCAGTCGTGCACGGCCTTGACCCGGCGATCGTCGGTGGCGCCTGCCGCGTGGACGATGCCGTACTGCTTGCCACTGTCGACGCGGGCACGGAAGGGGGCGATCAGGGCGCCGCTCTTCAACTCGCTGGTGATCAGTGTTTCCCGGGCGATCGCCACGCCCATGCCGGCGATGGCGGCCTCCATGGTGAGGTGATTGCGGTTGAAGGTGTAGCCACGCTCCAGATTGATCGAAGGGGCGCCGATGGCGGACAGGTAGTGGCGCCACTCGCCATACTCCTGGCTGCCGCGCCAGGCGGTGATGTCATGCAGCAGCGGGTACCAGGCCAGGTCTTCGGGACGTCTGAGTGGTGGGCGGCCCTTCAGCAGGCCGGGTGAACAGACCGGGAAGATGCGTTCCTGCATCAGCGGGGTGATGGCAAGTCCCGGATAGTGGCCGTCGTTGAGGTCGAGCGCGAGGTCAAAGTCGCCGTCACGCAACGAGATGTTGCTGTCCTCGGCGGTGATATGCAGTTCGATATCGGGAAACCTGGCCTGCAGACGCGGCAGGCGGGGCATCAGCCACTTGTTGAGGAAGGAGGGCACCGAGCGCAGGCGGATGACCCCGCTCATTACCCCGCTGCGCAGGCGACTCACCTCGAGTCCCACCGCCTGGTAGGCGTCGTCCACCACGGCGGCCAGGCGCTTGCCTTCTTCGGTCAGTTCCAGGCGACGGGGCAGGCGTCGGAACAGCTTGAAGCCCAGCCGGTCCTCCAGTTGCTTGATCTGCTGGCTGACGGCGCCGGTGGTGACGTGCAGTTCCTCCGCCGCTCGGGTGAAGGACAGGTGGCGGGCGCTGACGGCGAACCCCTTCAGCCAGGCGTGGGTCTGGGCGTTGAGCAGTCGACTCATTGCGATGTGTTCCGACAAGAGGTCATGGTCTGGCCGTGGTATGGCGGTGGTTTAGGTATGGTTTAGCTGAGCTATAGTGAAGGCAAGATATTCTGCCTTGTCCATCGAAGCGATGGCAGCCAGCATAACGATATCCCGGAGGAACGACAGCCCTCGCTTTAGCGAAATTGACCTCGCAGGTCTCGGACCTCCGCCCCTCATGCCCCACACTTCGCGTCATTCGTACAAGAGGCAGCGCCATGGCTATCAGCGTATTCGACCTGTTCAAGATCGGGATCGGGCCGTCCAGCTCCCACACCGTGGGGCCGATGAAGGCCGCCTACGACTTCGTCGAGGCGCTGCGGTCGCAGGACCTGCTGGAGCGCGTCGCGGGGATCGAGATTCACCTCTACGGTTCGCTGTCGGCCACCGGCAAGGGCCACGCCACCGATCGCGCCTGCGTGATGGGACTGATGGGTGAGCGTCCAGACCGCATCGATCCGGCCGTTGTTGGCCCCTGCATCGAAGAGCTGCTCGAGAGCCAGACCCTGTTGCTTGGTGGTCAGGTGGCGGTGCCTTTCCTGTGGGCCAGAGACCTGCAGTGGCACGAGGAGAGCCTGCCCTATCACCCCAACGCCATGACGCTGGTGGCCAAGGGGCACAGCGAGGAGGTCAAGCGCGAGACCTACTACTCGGTCGGAGGTGGCTTCGTCGTCGACGAGGCCCAGGCCCGGGACGGAGCGCTGGATTCCGACACCACCCCCTTGCCTTACGACTTCAACAGCGGCGCGGAACTGATGGCGCTGTGTCGTCTGCATGGCATGAGCATCAGCGAGCTGATGCTGGAAAACGAGAAGGCCTGGCGCAGCGAAGTCGAGGTGCGCTCCGGTCTGTGGGATATCTGGCAAGCCATGCAGGCCTGCGTCAACCGTGGTGTCGAGGGGGAAGGGGTGTTGCCTGGCGGGCTCAACGTCAAGCGTCGCGCCGCGTCACTGTATCGCCGTCTCGAGGCGATGGGCGATGACGCCGGACTGATCGCCACGACGTTTTCGGCGATGGACTGGGTCAACGTCTACGCCCTGGCGGTCAACGAGGAAAATGCCGCCGGTGGGCGCATGGTCACCGCGCCCACCAATGGCGCCGCGGGGATCATTCCCGCCGTGCTGCACTACTACATGAAGTTTCAGCCCGGTGCCTCCGAGAAGGACGTGGTCAACTTCCTGCTGACCGCCGGCGCCGTCGGCATCCTGTGCAAGAAGAATGCCTCCATCTCCGGCGCCGAGGTGGGCTGTCAGGGTGAGGTGGGATCGGCCTGCGCCATGGCCGCGGCCGGACTCGCCGAAGTCATGGGGGCCAGCGTTCCCCAGGTCGAGAACGCCGCCGAGATTGGCCTCGAACACAACCTGGGGCTGACCTGCGATCCGGTCGGAGGCCTGGTCCAGGTGCCCTGCATCGAGCGCAATGCGATTGCCTCGGTCAAGGCCATCAACGCCGCCCTGATGGCCTGTCGCGGTGATGGTGAGCACTTCATCTCGCTGGACAAGGCCATCCGCACCATGCGCGACACCGGCGCCGACATGCAGGAGAAGTACAAGGAAACCTCCAAGGGGGGACTCGCCGTCAACGCCATCGAGTGCTGAGCAGGACGCGGGCCCTGGTCGTGGTGGCTGACCAGTCGCTCGACGAGGACCGAACCATTGGAGCCTCTTCCTTCAGGCCCCCGTCGCGCCAGCGCGACGGGGGCCTTGTGCTTTTCAGGGGGAAAACCTCGCGGGGCCAAGGTGTTGCCGGTTTGTCGTAAGCAACCTATTGAAATGCGGAGAATACATCTTTGGTCTTGTTCAACGCTTGGCCAATTGCGTCGGGCCTTTGACTCTTCTAGCTTACGTAAACGTAAAGTAGAGCGTCGCCATCGCGGCATCGAACAACCATAACAACCTCAAGCCAGGGACCCCGGTCCCGCAGAGGACGCCACATGACCCAGCAGTACGTGCTAGAGACCCGTGGCCTGACCAAGTCGTTTCGTGGCTTCACCGCCGTGGACGGCGTGGATCTCAAGATCACGGAAGGGCATATCCACGCCCTGATCGGCCCCAACGGCGCCGGCAAGACCACGGTCTTCAATCTGCTCACCAAGTTTCTTCCGCCGACCCGCGGCGAGATCCTCTATCGCGGCAAGCCGATCACCCGCATGCGGGCCAACGAGATCGCGCGGCTGGGGCTGGTGCGTTCGTTCCAGATATCCGCCGTGTTCGCCCACATGACCGCGCTCGAGAACGTGCGTGTGGCCCTGCAGCGCAAGCTCGGCACCTCCTTCCACTTCTGGAAGTCAGAGCGCTCGCTGGAGCCACTCAACCAGCGTGCCATGGAACTGCTCGAGCAAGTGGGACTGGCCGACGTCGCCGATGTCCTCACCGTGGAGCTGCCCTACGGACGCAAGCGTGCGCTGGAGGTGGCCACCACCCTGGCGCTGGAGCCCACCGTGATGCTGCTCGACGAGCCCACCCAGGGCATGGGAGCCGAGGACGTCGACCGTATCGTCGAGTTGATTCGGCGGGTTTCTGCCGGGCGTACCGTGTTGATGGTCGAGCACAATCTGAGCGTCGTCAGTCGTCTTTGTGATCGCATCACCGTGCTGGCCCGGGGCTCGGTACTGGCCGAAGGCGACTATGCCAGCGTCTCGGCCGATCCGGCGGTGCGTGAAGCCTACATGGGCAGTGAAGCCAGCGTCGGTGAGGAGGCCAGCGCATGAATCAGACTCTCGACAGGCCAACTGCGTCACCGGCGGTCGGCGCCCATGGTGACGAAGCGCTCAGTCTAGCGGACGTCAACGCCTTCTACGGCGAGTCGCATATCCTGCACGGCGTGGAGCTGCGCGTGAAGCGTGGAGAGCTGGTGACCCTGCTGGGGCGCAACGGGGCCGGACGCAGCACCACCCTGAAGACCATCATGAACATGGTCGGTTCGCGCAGTGGCTCGATCAAGATCAACGGCCAGGAGACCCTGGCCATGAAGCCTCATCACATCCCGCGTCTGGGGGTCGGCTACTGCCCCGAGGAGCGTGGCATCTTCGCCAGTCTCGACGTCGAGGAGAACCTGCTGCTGCCGCCCACCGTGCGCTCGGGCGGAATGAGCCTGGATGACATCTACGCCATGTTCCCCAACCTCTACGAGCGGCGTCGCAGTCAGGGGACGCGGCTGTCCGGCGGCGAGCAGCAAATGCTGGCGATGGCCCGCATCCTGCGTACCGGGGCCGAGATCCTGCTGCTCGACGAGATCACCGAGGGGCTGGCACCGGTCATCAACCAGAAGCTCGCCGAGGTGCTGATTACTCTCAAGTCTCGGGGCATGACCATCGTGCTGGTGGAGCAGAACTTCCGCTTCGCCGCGCCCCTGGCCGATCGCCACTTCGTGATGGAACACGGTCGCATCATCGAGACCATCGAGGCGCGTGATCTGGACGCTCGTCGTGAGCACCTCAACAGCCTGCTCGGGGTCTAGTGTCCATGGCCGCTGTCTTCCAGGCCTTAGAGGACCTTTGCATCAACCACAAGATGTCCGGCAGTAGCCGTTCAACAACCACTTTCTAAACAACAACCTATTCAACAACAACAAGGGCCGCTGGCCCCAGGAGCCTCCCATGACCAAGGTACACGCTTCCTCCCCCCGTCTTGCCCGCCGCCACCTGGCCCTGGCGGTCGCCGCCGCCACCGGCCTGGGCCTGGCATCGTCGGCCATGGCGCAGGATGCCATCAGCGATGGCGAGGTGCGTATCGGCTATCTGGCCGACATGTCCGGCACCTACCGTGACCTGGCCGGCCCCGGCGGCCTCGAAGCGCTGAAGATGGCGGTAGAGGACTTCGGCGGCGAAGTCGCCGGTGCCCCCATCGAGGTGTTCAGCGCCGACGATCGCAACAGCGCCGACGTGGGCGCCAACACCGTGCGCGGCTGGGTCGACCAGCAGAACGTCGACCTGGTGGCCGGCATGGTCGCCTCCTCGGTGTCCATCGCCGTGACCAAGGTGCTGGAGGAGGCCGGTGGTCTGGCCATCATTTCCGGCTCGGCGGCCTCGAGCATCACCAACGAACACTGCACCCCGAACCATATTCACTACGTCTATGACACCTATCCGCTGGCCAACGGTACCGCCAAGGCGGTGGTCGAGCAGGGCGGCGACAGCTGGTTCATGCTCACCGCCGACTACGCCTTCGGTCATGCCCTCGAGAGCGACGTGGAAAAGGTGGTCACCGACAACGGTGGCACGATCATCGATCGCGTTCGCCATCCGTTCCCGACCAGCGACTTCTCCTCCTACATCCTTCAGGCCCAGGGCTCCGGCGCCAAGATCGTCGGTCTGGCCAACGCCGGCTCCGACACCGTCAACGCGATCAAGACGGCCAGCCAGTTTGGCCTGACCCAGAGTGGCCAGCAGCTAGCCGGCCTGCTGATCTTCCTCAACGACGTCCATGCCATGGGCCTGGAGACGACTCAGGGCCTGTTGTTGACCACCGGCTGGTACTGGGACATGGATGACGAGTCCCGCGAGTGGGCCGAGCGCTACTTCGAGCGGGTGGGCAAGATGCCGACCATGGTTCAGGCCGGCATCTACTCCAGCACCACCCAGTACCTGAAGGCGCTGGAAGACGCCGGCACCGACGATCCTGCCACCGTCAGGGCCAAGCTGGGCGAGGCGCCGATCAACGACTTCTTCGCTCGCAATGGCCAGATTCGCGAGGATGGTCGCATGGTGCATGACATGTACCTGGCCGAGGTGAAGGCTCCCGCCGACTCCGAGGGCGAGTGGGACCTTTACGAGATCCAGGCCACGATCCCGGCCGAAGAGGCCTACCGTCCGCTGTCCGAGAGTTCCTGCAAGCTCGTCAACTGAGCCGCCCGCGCTCGATCTACGCCGGGGTCACCAGGGTGGTGCCCCGGCCTGATGCTCAAGGGAAATCATCATGACCATGATATTCGGCGTACCGCTGGCGGTGTTCATGGGCCAGCTGATGCTGGGGCTGATCAACGGCGCCTTCTATGCGCTGCTCAGCCTGGGGCTGGCGGTCATCTTCGGTCTGCTGAAGATCGTCAATTTCGCCCACGGCGCCCAGTACATGCTGGGTGCCTTTGCTGCACTGCTCGGGGCTCAGTACCTGGGCATCAACTACTGGCTGGCGCTGTTGCTGGTGCCGCTGGTGGTCGGCGCCTTCGGTGCTCTGCTCGAGCGTCTGGTGCTGCGGCGCATCGCCCACCTGGATCACCTCTATGGGCTGCTGCTGACCTTCGGCCTGGCGCTGATCTTCGAGGGTAGCCTGATCAACCTGTTCGGCGTGTCCGGGGCCAGCTACCCGATTCCCGAGGCGTTGAGCGGCGGCATCAAGCTGCCCTTCATGTTCCTGCCGACCTATCGCGGCTGGGTGCTGGTGGCGGCCCTGGTGGTATGCCTGGGCACCTGGTTCATCATCGAGCGAACCCGGCTTGGCGCCTACCTGCGGGCGGGCACCGAGAACCCCGCCTTGATGCAGGCCTTCGGCGTCAACGTGCCGCTGCTGGTCACCCTGACCTACGGCTTCGGGGTGGCCCTGGCGGCCTTCGCCGGGGTACTCGCCGCGCCCTTGTACCCGGTGTCACCGACCATGGGCTCGAGTCTGTTGATCGTGGTCTTCGCGGTGGTGGTGATCGGCGGCATGGGCTCGATCCTCGGTGCCATCCTGACCGGTCTTGCCATGGGGCTGATCGAGGGGCTGACCAAGGTGTACTACCCGGAGGCAGCCAACACCGTGATCTTCCTGGTGATGATCATGGTGCTGATGCTGAGGCCCGCCGGGCTGTTTGGAAAGGAGGCCTGAGATGTCCACAACCACTACTTCGCCGACGCCGACTCAGACCCGGGCCCGCGCCGCGCGCCGACGCCAGGGCATGCTGATGATCGTGTTGCTGGCCATCGCCCTGGTCGCGCCGCTGTTTGCCTACCCGGTGTTCCTGATGAAGGTGCTGTGCTTCGCGCTGTTCGCCTGTGCCTTCAACCTGCTGCTGGGCTTCGCCGGACTGCTGTCCTTCGGCCATGCCGCCTTTCTCGCCACCGGGGGCTACGTCACCGGCTTTCTGCTGTCGAGCTATCCGGGCCTGACGCCGGAACTCGGGATCGTCGTCGGCACCCTGGCGGCGGTGATCCTCGGCACCCTGTTCGGGGCGCTGGCGATTCGTCGACAGGGCATCTATTTCGCCATGGTGACCCTGGCGCTGGCCCAGATGATGTTCTTCTTCTACATCCAGGCGCCCTTCACCGGGGGCGAGGATGGCCTGCACGGTGTGCCGCGGGGCAAGCTGCTGGGGCTGATCGACCTGTCCGACAACCTGGCGATGTACTACGTGGTGCTGGCGATCTTCGTGATCGGCTTCGCCATCATCCAGCGCACCGTGCACTCGCCCTTCGGTCAGGTGCTCAAGGCTATCCGCGAGAACGAGCCACGGGCGGTGTCACTGGGCTACAACGTCGACGCCTACAAGCTGGTGGCCTTCGTCATCTCGGCGGGACTTGCTGGCCTTGCCGGCGCGACCAAGACGGTGGTGTTCCAGCTGGCCTCGCTCACCGATGCCCACTGGCACATGTCCGGCGAGGTCATCCTGATGACCCTGGTCGGTGGTGTCGGCACCCTGTTCGGCCCGCTGGTCGGCGCCGGCCTGGTGGTCAGCCTGCAGACTCAGCTGGCGCAGTCGCCGCTGGGCAACTGGGTCAGCGTCATCCTGGGGTCCATCTTCGTGCTCTGCGTGCTGAGCTTTCGCAGTGGTATCGTCGGCGAGATCCAGAACATGGTGCGCAAGAACTTCAAATAGACACGGCGATTGCCGCTGTTCTCCCGCTGCCCGGCCTCAAGGCCGGGCTTTTTTTTGCTGAAATTCTGGGAGTGCGGGCAACCGTCTTCAGTCAAATAATGTGTAGGGTTGTAGCCATTGTTTGTCTCATATGGAAAGCTTATTTTCCTCTATTTTCTCGTATCTGAAAAATAAATTCGTCAAGTTGATGTTTCGTTGATACGCCATGCAGTTGTGTATCGATACGCCAAATTATGTCGCCCTCTGCACAGGTTTTGTCGTCCATCTACAGGATATTGTTTGCGCGAGAATTTTAGTCCGAAATGGCAAGGGTACTATCGCTATATATGGTAGCGCGTCCTTCTTTCTAAATACCTGTTCAATCGACGTGAAGTCCAATATTGGTTTTTGTGCGAAGTTATTTTTCAGTGCTTTGCTTGTTCTGCTTTGTCGTTTTTTCTGGCGTTGTTTTTATGACGCGTATCAAATTTCTTCTGTCTCTGCTGTGATGACATGCTTGGAACTGGACGGTTTTTCAGGGGCGAAGGTGTATGCGTTCCGCTTGAAGGATCTCGTGGAATGTATAGGTGAATAGATGCAAAAAATAAGGTCAAGAATATTGTGTCAGATAAAGCGGGGACGTCGTTATCGCTTGTCCATCTTCATTGTTTTCACCCACTTGCAAGTACTGGCATCAGTATTCCTGATTGCCTCGATCAGCGGGTGTTCGTCGTCTGACGTGAGGGAGTCCAGTCAGCAGGGGGTGGTCGTCACCGAGCGCTTTATCGGTGAGCTTCCCTGCGAGGGATGTCGTCTGGTACGGGCGGACATCACGCTCAAGAGAGACGAGGAAAGCGGACAGCCTGACGGCTTCTTCATGCACCGGACCCGAGTCGATGCGGCGGAGGGCAATGTGTCTTCGACGCTGTGGGGCGGCTGGCGTCAGGAGCAACGGGATGATGCCACCTACTACTGCCTCGAAGCCCGCCCACAGGAGATCACGCTTCAGCTGAGCGAAGAGGGGGAGCGTCTGCTCTGGGTGCCACCGGACCCCGGGCAGAGTGACGAGGAACTGGTCGGCTTCGCCCTGCGTCAGGCAGAGCCGTTGTTGTAGCTATTGGCCCCGGCACCGGGCCGGACTTTCTGTCGATGGTTCTTGGCGTTTTCGGTAAAGGGCGGCGGCCATTCGGCGTTGGCGCCAATGCAGTCTTTCAGACACGCCAGGATGGGCGAGTCTTTCAAGCGGAGGGAGCCGGGTGGCGGATCCATCTTTTGATCTCGACGGGTTTATCAGGCTGCGCAAGCAGACCCGTGTCGTCGGCGACCTGCTCCAGGAGCAGGCAACGGACTATCTGGCGACCCTGGCGCTATTGATTCGGCCGCAGCGGATCTTCGGCGAATACTTGCTGGGCGCGCCAAGAGGAAACGGTCGTGATGCGCAGCATGCGTTCAAGGACTTCAAGGCGCTGTTCGAGGCGACGGCGGGGGCACAGCCGTTTCGCCTGATTCAGGAACTGGAGGTCCCGCTGGATATCCTGAGTTCGACGCCACAGCTCTACCCGTACGAATACGACGTGACCCTGGAAGGCCGTGCCAGGCCGGTGAGAGTGACCAGCCCGGTCAAGTGGGTGGTGGGGTACAGAGGGTTCGAGCTGCAACGTTTTCGCCAGATCATCAAGGACCCCAACCGCAGCACGGCGGAGCTTTTCAGGTTCGTCGCGCACTACCTGATGCTGTTTTTCTGCCTCAACCGCGAACCCGGACTGGGCCGACTGCTGCTCGGGCTTCGCTTCCCCGTCAGCTTCGAACGGCTGGCCGATTTCGGCGACATGCCGTTTTGCGTGATAGGTGCGCCGGTAGCGTCTCAGCTGCCCGCCCACAGCATGATTCTGCGAAGTACCGAGGTCGCCGGCAACAACTCCTTCGAGGAGCTGGTCGAGCTTGGCGATATCGAAGCGATAGAAGACGGCATCAAGGAACGCCTGTTGAAGGCGGTAGCGGCGATCTGAGCCTGACAGCAGTTTATCCAACCCACATTCGAGGAAGTCGACGCCATGGCGGAAAAGGACAGTACACAACACAAGCTGGGCCGTATTCGGGCCCCGCGCGTTCACATCACCTACGACGTGGAGATCGGTGACAGCCAGGAACAGAAGGAGCTTCCCTTTGTTGCCGGTGTCATCGGTGACTATACCGGCAACCCCCTGAGTCCTCCCCCAAAACTCAAGGACCGCAAGTTCGTTGCCATCGATCGTGACAACTTCGACAGCGTGCTCAAGGGCTTCAAGCCGCGGCTCGCCTATCGGGTCGACAACACCCTGTCCAAGGATGGCACCCAGCTACCGGTCGAACTCAACTTCAACGCGCTCGAGGACTTCGAGCCGCAGAACGTCGTCAAACAGGTCGAACCCCTGCGCAAGTTGCTGGAAGTACGCAACAAGCTGGCGGACCTGCGCAACAAGATGGGCGGCAACGACAAGCTCGAAGAGCTGTTGATGGATGTGCTGCAGAACAGCGAAAAGCTCAAGGCGCTCGGCGACGAGTTTGGCCGCGAGCAGGCCGTCAGCGACGACAACAACCTGTAGAGCCGGAGCCAGGACATGTCAGACAACGAAATACAGGCGCAGCCTGAACAAAGCACCGTTTTCGCCCCGGAGTCCTCGCTGCTGGAGAGCATCATCTCCGAAAGCCGAGTGGCGCGCTCGGAGAACGAGCGCTCTCGCGCCAGGGACCTGATCGAGGAGCTGGTCGCCCAGGTGCTCGAAGGCGAAGTGCTGCCGAGCAAGGACCTGATCGCGGTACTGGATGCACGCATCGCCGAGATCGACGCCATGCTCTCCGAGCAGATGAACGAGATCATGCACGCCGGCGAGTTCCAGCAACTCGAGTCTTCCTGGCGTGGCTTGAAGTACCTGGTCGACCAGAGCGAGACCGGCGGCAACATGAAGATCCAGGTGCTGAACGCCACCAGAAAGGATCTCGTCCGCGACATGAAGTCGGCGCCGGAGTTTGACCAGAGTGCGCTGTTCAAGAAGGTCTACGAGGAAGAATACGGCACCTTTGGCGGCGCTCCCTTCGGCATGCTGATCGGCGATTTCGAGTTTTCGCGCAGTCCCGAGGACATCTATCTGCTCGAGCAGGTGTCCCACGTGGCGGCAGCGGCTCACGCCCCCTTTATCTCGGCCGCCTCACCGGAATTGTTCGGCTGGGATTCGTTCACCGAGATGACCGGACCGCGGGATCTTTCCAAGGTGTTCGACACCGTCGAATACGCCAAGTGGAAGTCGTTTCGCAACTCCGAGGATGCTCGCTACGTCGGCCTGACTCTGCCCCACGTGCTGGGTCGCCTGCCCTACGGCCCCGAGACCGCGCCGGTGGAGGAGTTCAACTTCGTCGAGAGCGTCGATGGCCGTGACCACAACCAGTACCTGTGGATGAACGCCGCCTACGCGATGGGTGCGCGGGTGACCGACGCCTTCGCCAACTACGGCTGGTGTGTGGCCATTCGTGGTGTCGAGGGTGGCGGGCTGGTGGAGGATCTGCCGACTCACACCTTCCAGACCGATGACGGCGAGGTGGCGCTCAAGTGTCCGACCGAGATCGCCATCACCGACCGACGCGAGAAGGAACTGGCGGATCTGGGGTTCATTCCACTGGTGCACTGCAAGGGCACCGACTATGCCGCCTTCTTCGGGGTCCAGTCGGCGCAGAAGCAGAAGCAGTACAACACCGATGTCGCCAACGCCAATGCGCGTCTGTCGGCGCAGTTGCAGTACATCTTCGCGACCTCGCGGATCGCCCACTACATGAAGGCGATCATGCGCGACAAGGTCGGCAGCTTTGCTTCGCGTACCAGCGTCGAGCGCTATCTCAACGAGTGGCTGTCGCAGTACGTGCTGCTGGATGACAACGCCAGCCAGGAAGCCAAGGCCCAGTACCCGCTGCGCGAGGCTCACGTCGAGGTCGCCGAGGTGCCCGGCAAGCCCGGCGTCTACAAGGCGGTGACCTTCCTGCGCCCGCATTATCAGCTCGATGAGCTGACGGCGTCACTGCGCCTGGTGGCGGAACTGCCGCAGTCTTCACGCAACTGATCACGGCGGCGCTCGCACCGGGCAGGAAGCGGGACGCGAGGAAGGTCGCTGACAGGGGAGGTCCGTCATGCAGGCAAGAGGCACAAGGATGGTGGTGCCCACGCTCTGGAGCCGGTTGCTCGATGACGAGCCGCACCGGGTCGAGGACGCCGCCGGTCGCTGCTGGTGCACCCTGGAGGAGTACAAGTCGACGATCGTCGCCGACCTCGAAAACCTGGTGAACACGCGTCGAGAGCTGCTGGCCGATCACCTCCAAGGCTTTCCTCTGTTGCAGCAGTCGATGCTGGCCTATGGCCTGCCTGACTTCCTCGGTCGGGGCCTCAACAGCAGCGAGGACCGCCAGTACATCCAGCGCCAGCTGGCCTACGCCATCGAAGCCAATGACAGCCGTTTTCGCGACGTGAAGGTGCAGTTGCGTGAGCAGGATTCTCGTCAGCGGCTACTGAAGTTTCGCCTCGAAGCCGTGCTGGTCCTTGTCGATAGCCACCACCAGGTGGCCTGCGAAGCGGTGCTGCAGGCCGAAACCCAACGCTACAAAGTGCAGAACCTGACCTGATGCTCGACGAACTCTTGCCCTACTACGAGAAGGAGCTCTCTCACCTGCGCTTTCTGGGGCAGGAGTTCGCTCGCGAGTACCCCAAGGTCGCTTCCCGGCTGCAGCTGGAAGAAGACAACTGCGCCGATCCCCACACCGAGCGGCTGATCGAAGCCTTCGCCTTTCTGTCAGCCAGGGTCCACAAGAAGCTCGATGACGACCTGCCGGAAATCGTCGAGTCCTTTCTGGACGTCCTCTATCCGCACTATCTGAAACCGACGCCGTCACTGTCGGTGGTGCAGTTTGACCTGGGGGAAGACTCGGCCCTCGACAGCCGCTACCAGGTGGCTCGGCATACCGAGCTGTCGTCTCAGCCGGTAGCGGGCTGCGTGCTCAATTTTCGTACCTGTTATGACGTCACGGTGTGGCCGTTGCGGGTAGAGGCCGCGCGATTCAGCCGGCAGGAGCGTTCGGCATTCAATGGCCGCGACGGTGACGCCGTGGCGCGACTCGATCTCGACCTTGGCGTCACCGGACAGCAGTCGCTTGGCAAGCTCGGCGTCGACCGGCTGCGTTTCTTTCTCGACGGCGAGGGGGCCTTGATGCACCCGCTGTACGAGCTTCTGTTCAACAACCTCTGTCGCCTGAGCGTCAGCGTGGAAGAAGGGGGCCGCAGGCGCGAGATCGGCCTGCCGCTGGAGGCCATCGAACCGGTCGGTTTCGGCACCGAAGAAGGGCTGATGGACTACTCGGAGCGTTCCTTCCTGGGTTACCGCCTGCTGCACGAGTACTTCACCTTTCCCGAGAAGTTCATGTTCTTCGACATCGTGGGCCTCGATCGAGCGCTGGCGAAGGTCCAGGGACATCGGATACGTCTAAGCCTGCTGTTCGGCGACTACGACCAGAGCGATCGGCTGGAGCGACTGGCCCAGAATATCGCTCGTAATCATTTTCGCCTTGGCTGCACCCCGATCATCAATCTGTTCGAGCGGATGGCCGAGCCGATTCAGCTGACCCATACCCGCCACGAGTATCCGGTGGCTGCCGACGTGCGTCATCCGTTCGGCGTCGAGATCCTGTCGGTTCACGACGTCAAGCGTGTCCGCAAGGGCGCCGACACCAACGAGGTGCGCGTCTGTCATCCCTTCTTCGAACCCCGGGGGCAGCGGGTGAACCGGGGAGACTGCTACTGGGTCGCCAAGCGGGTCCCCTCGGAGCGCCATCGCGACCAGGGAACCGACGTGCTGCTGCGGCTGGTGGATCGCGAGTTGACCCTGGTGGACAGCGTCACCGATACCCTGAGTCTCAGGGTCACCTGCAGCAATCGAGACCTTCCCCAGCAGCTCAATTTCGGCAACCCCCAGGGGGATCTCTTTCTGCCCAGCGAGCAGGTGGTCAAGGCCATTCGCTGTCTGCGCAAGCCCACCAGTGCCGTTCGGCCACCACTGGGCAAGGGCACGATCTGGCGTCTGGTGTCGCACCTGTCACTCAACCATCTGTCGCTGGTATCCCAGGGGCGCGAGGCCCTGCTGGAGATCCTGTCGCTCTACAACTATCGCGACGCTGACGCCGCCCGTCGCCAGATCAATGGCATCACCGCCATCGACACCAGTGTCGCCATGACGCGTATCGGTCATCCGCGTCCGGCCTTTGTGCGCGGCCTCGGTATCCGTCTGGAACTCGACGAACGTCAGTTCATCGGCAGCGGTATCTATCTCTTTGGCACGGTGCTCGACCATTTTTTCGGTCAGTACTGTTCGATCAACAGCTTCAGCCAGCTGACCCTGGTCAGCCAGCAGCGCGAAAAGGAGGTGGTCACATGGCCGCCCAGAACCGGCACTCAGCCCCTGGTCTGATCGACCGGGCGCGGGCTGAGCCTTACCGGTTCAGCTTCTTTCAGCTCGTGAGGCTGTTGCGCCTGCACTACAGCCACCAGGGACGGCTCGATCCCGAGTCGCGTCCCCACGAGGACCCGCTGCGCTTTCGCACCCGGCTGTCGCTGGACTTCCCCGCCAGCGAGATCAGTGACCTGTCGTTCGAGAGCGGCAAGCGGCTGTCGCCGCTGGAACAACCCTTGACCGAGATGCAGGTGACCTTTCTGGGACTGGTGGGGCCGTCGGGGGTCTTGCCCAGGCCCTATACCGAGACCCTGATCGATCGTCATATCCAGCTGCGTGACGACGCCGCCCACGCCTTTCTCGATCTGTTTTCCCATCGCATGACGGCGATGTTCTATCAGGCCTGGCAGAAGTATCGCTTTCACATCGAGCACGAGCGCAAGGGACAGGCCGACTTTCAGCGCCAGCTTCTGTCGCTGGTCGGCTTGAGTGACCAGACCCGCCACTTCGTCGCCGAGGTCGACGGCAGCATCGGCGATGACCCGGCAAAGGACGATGCGCGACTGCCTGGCCACCTTTTCAGCTACTTCGCCGGCCTCTTGACCCAGCGTCCACGCAATGGCGCCAACCTCGAGGCGATGCTCGCCTTCACCTTCGGGGTGAGCTGCAGGGTCAAGCCCTTCGCCGGTCGTTGGCTGACGCTTCCCGGGCGAGAGCGGACGCGCCTTGGGCAGCGTAACGCGCGACTTGGCCAATCGGCGGTCACCGGCTCACGGGTGTGGGACTACCAGTCCTGCGTGCGGGTGGTGCTCTCGCCGCTGAGCCTTGACGACTTCGCGCGCTTTCTGCCCGACCAGGCCGACCACCGGCGGCTGGTGGCGGCGACCCGCTTCTACCTGGGCGCAGAGCTCGACTTCGAGCTGGAGCTTGGCCTGCGCGCCGATGAGGTGCCGCCGGCCACGCTTGGCGGACAGGGCAGGCCAGGCGGGGTAGCCCTCGGTCGTCTGGGCTGGCTGGGCAAGCGCACCCGCCGCCGCGATGGCCAGGTGATTTTTCGTATTCCTTTTGAGGGAGCCAGCACGTGAGTCTCAAGACGCTGTTTGCCAAGTTGGATGAAGTGAGTCGCAAGGCCATGGAAGAGGCAGCGGGATTGTGCCTGGCCAAGCGGCAGTACGAGGTGGATGTCGAGCACCTGCTGCTGAAGTTGCTGGAGGGTGACGACAACGATGTGGTGCGCGTCGCGCGCCACTTCGAGCTGGCACTGGATCGTCTGGCCGATCAACTGGACCGTTCCACCGAGTCATTCAAGACCGGCTGCACCCGCACGCCGGCGCTGTCGCCGCATATCACGCGTTTGATCGAGCGCGCCTGGATGATCGCCTCCATCGAGCAGGCCACCAGCCGAATTCGTAGCGGCCACCTGCTGCTGGCACTGCTCGATGACCAAGAGCTGCGTCGGGTGGTGGTCGAGAGCGCACCGGAGCTCGAGCGTGTGGACGCCGACGAGCTGCGCCTTCACTTCGATGACCTGCTGGCGGCAAGCCCGGAACACGGCACCAGCGGTGACGACAGTGGGGCGGCTGCCGGTGCACCGCCATCACGCTCGGGCAAGACCCCGGCACTCGATCGCTACACCATCGACCTGACCGCCAACGCCCGGGCCAGGCGTATCGATCCGGTGCTCGGGCGCGATGGCGAGATTCGTCAGATGATCGACATCCTCACCCGGCGGCGTCAGAACAATCCGATCCTCACCGGTGAGGCCGGCGTCGGCAAGATCGCGGTCGTCGAAGGGCTGGCGCTGAAGATCGTCGAGGGGCGGGTGCCCCAGGCCCTGGCCAATGTCGAACTGCGCACCCTGGATCTGGGCCTGTTGCAGGCCGGTGCCGGTGTGAAGGGCGAGTTCGAGCAGCGGCTCAAGGATGTGATCGAGGAGGTCAAGCGCAGCCTGCACCCGATCATCCTGTTCATCGATGAGGCTCACACCCTGATCGGCAGCGGTGGTCAGGCGGGGCAGGGCGACGCCGCCAACCTGCTCAAGCCGGCGCTGGCCAGGGGGGAGCTGCGCACCATCGCCGCCACCACCTGGGCGGAGTACAAGAAGTACTTCGAGAAGGATGCCGCCCTGGCCCGCCGCTTCCAGGTGATCAAGGTCGACGAGCCCAGCGAAGAAGTCGCGATCGGCATGCTGCGCGGCCTCGCCGATCGCATGCGTGAACACCATGGGGTCGAGGTGCTCGATGATGCCGTGGTGCAGGCGGTGCGCCTGTCCCATCGCTATATCAGTGGGCGCCAGCTGCCGGACAAGGCGGTCAGCGTGCTGGATACCGCTTGTGCCCGGGTGGCCCTGGGTCAGGCGGTGGTACCCGCCGAGCTTGAGGATGCCCAGCAGCGACTGCGCGATCTCGACAGCGAACGCCAGACGCTGGCGGCGGAACGCGAGCGCGGTGGCGATCATGCCACCCGGCTGGCGGAGCTCGATGAGCGGATCGCGGACGTGCAGGGCGAGATCGAGGTGCTCGAGGCCGCTTGGCAGTGCCAGCGCGAGGCGCTCGACGGACTGCGCGAGGCCCAGCAGGCGCTGGCCGATGCCGCCGATGCCGAGAAGGGGCCTGAGCGAGATGCAGCCCTCGAGGTGCTCAAGGCCAGGCGTCAGGATTTCGCACAGGCGGCCGGAGACAGCGTGCTGGTCCATCCCTGCGTCGACGGCAATGCCATCGGCGCGGTGGTCTCCGCCTGGACCGGTATTCCACTGACCAAGATGCAGCGTGACGAGATCGACACCGTGCGTCAGTTGCCGGCACTGCTGGCGAGCCGGGTGATCGGCCAGGACCACGCGCTGGAGGAGATCGGCAAGCGCATCAGCCTGTCGCGGGCCAAGCTCGAGGACCCGAGCAAGCCGGTGGGGGTATTTCTGCTGCTGGGGCCAAGTGGCGTCGGCAAGACCGAAACCGCGCTGGCGCTGGCCGACACCCTTTATGGCGGTGAGCGCAATCTCATCACCATCAACATGTCGGAGTACCAGGAGGCCCACACGGTGTCCTCGCTCAAGGGCTCACCTCCCGGCTATGTCGGCTACGGCGAGGGCGGCGTGCTGACCGAGGCGGTGCGCCGCAAGCCCTACAGCGTGGTGCTGCTTGATGAGGTCGAGAAGGCCCACCCCGATGTGCTCGAGCTGTTCTTCCAGGTGTTCGACAAGGGCGTCATGGAGGACGGCGAAGGCCGCGAGATCGATTTCCGCCACAGCGTCATCCTGCTGACCTCCAACGTCGGTACCGACTGGATCATGCAGCGTTGTCTGGAGGCCGAGGCGCGACCGGCACCCGAGGCACTGGTGGGTGAGATGACCGACACCCTCAACCGAGTGTTCAAGCCGGCCTTTCTTGGCCGCCTCAAGATCGTGCCCTACTACCCGGTGACCGGGGACATCCTCACCCGCATCGTCGATCTGAAGCTGGCGCGTCTGGCCCGGCGCTTCCAGGACCATCACGGCACCCGCCTGAGCTTCGACGAGGCCCTGGCCGCGCGCATCGCCGAACGCTGCACCCAGACCGATAGCGGTGCACGCAGCATCGACCACCTGTTGACCAGCAGCCTGATGCCGGCACTCGCCGAGCGCGTGCTTGGCTGTATGGCCGAGGATCGCGAGGTCGTCGACCTGGTGATCGGTATCGATGATCAGGATCGATTCAGCTATCGCCCGGCGATGGTCGAGTCGGCCGACGACGCCTGTCTGGTGCAGGGCTAAGGAGATCGTGATGAACATGCATGCTCCCCGACCGGCGCCGACGCGGCGGCTCACCTTCACGCTGCTGGTGCTGGCGACGCTGGCGCTTGCCGGCTGTGGCGTCAGCGACCGGCTTGGCAAACAGATGGACGGCACGGTCGGGGACATCCTGTTCGACCAGCAGGAGCGGGTGATCGTGGCGCTCAAGGGTGATGAGTCGCTCAACCCCGACGCCGAGGGCAATCCACTGTCGGTGGTGGTGCGTATCTATCAGCTCGACGCCTTGACTGCCTTCAATGCGGCCAACAGTGAAGCGCTGTGGGACAGCGCCGGCGACAGCCTGGGCGACAGCCTGCTCGGCGAACGCGAGGTGGTGGTTCTGCCGGGACGCACCCAGGTGGAAGTGGCCCCGATGGCCCCGGGCACCCGGTATGTGGCGGTGGTGGCCTTCTTCCGCCAGATCGAGGGGGAGGGTTGGCGACTGGTGTTCGATGCCGAAGCCATGCGCAAGGACGGCATCCTGACCTCGCCGGATGGTGTGGTGCTGACCCTCGAGGGCAGTCGCATTACCCCCATGGACGAAGACAGCGCCGAGCTGGTGGCCACCGCCGGCAGCCTGGCCCGGGCCTTTGCGCCCTGACACGACAAGGAAGCCAGCCGTGAGCAAACACAATCGGGTGATGTGGTCGGAGGGGATGTTTCTCCAGCCCCAGCACTTTCAGTATCAGGATGAGTTTCACCAGCACCAGTTGGGCGAGGCCAGTACACGCTCGGGGCCCTTCAACTGGGGGGTCCAGGTACTCGAGGTCGACCTGGACGAGCTCGCTCATGGTCGCCTCAAGCTGTCGCGTCTGAAGGTGGTGTTTGCCGACGGCACCCTGTTCGACGCGCCTCAGCACGATCCTCTGCCTCCGGCGCGTGATCTCGGGGAGCTGAGCGGGGTGGCCGAGTGCAAGGTCTTTGCCGCCCTGCGTCAGGTGACGCCGTTCTCGCCCAATGTGGTCGATGACGCGCACCGCCGCGGCCACGACCGTCGCTTCCGCCAGCGCTTCGAGACCCTGCCGGACCTGCTGGAGGGCGAGCTGGAAAACGAGCTGGCACTGCTGGAGTTGAACGTGGCACTGCTGCTTGACGGTGATGAGCTCAAGGGCAGCAGCCACTGCCCGATCCTGCGTCTGAAGCGCAACGCCGCCGGCGAGTTCTCCCTCGACAGCGACTTTATCCCGCCCTGCCTGCACCTGAGTGCCAGCCCGGTCCTGCTGACTCTGGTTCAGCGCCTGATCGGCGTGTTGCAGGCCAAGAACGATGCCCTGTCGAGTCGGCGCAGGGAGCGCGCGGACAAGGTCGCCGAGTTCGGCTCCAGCGACGTGACCCTGTTCTGGCTCTTGTACACCGTCAACCGCGCCTATCCGCACCTGTCGCACCTGCTGGCGCATCCGCGGTTGTCCCCGGTGGAGCTGTTTCGCTTCCTGTCGGACCTGGTCGCCAGCCTGATGACCTTCTCGACCGCTCATCGTCTTGATGCGCTACCGAGCTACCAGCATCTGGATGCCGCAGCGTCACTGTTCACTCTCGAGACCCGGGCTCGCGAGCTGCTCGATACGGTGGTGCCGAACGAGTACATCCCGATCGCCCTCGAGCAGACCAAGCCCTCCTATTACGTCGGTCGACTGCACGATCCGCGCCTTGGCGACGCCGACTTCTACGTCTGCGTCCACGCCGATATGCCCGGCGCCAAGCTGATCGAGCTGGTGCCGCGCGCCTTCAAGGTCGGCTCCCCCGAAGACATCGAGGTGGTGGTCAACAGCGCCATGCCAGGCGGCACCCTGGTCCACGCCGCGCGCCTGCCGGTGGCAATTCCGGTGCGCCTGGACAACCACTACTTCGCGCTGGAGCCCAGGGGGCGCATGTACGAGCGAATGATGTCGGCCGAGGCCATCGCTTTCTACGTTCCAAGCGGTTTCACCAATCTCAAGATTGAACTGATGGCGGTGTTGAAATGAACCAGACCTCCGTAGCACAGCAGGGAACTTCACGCTGGGAGTCCGTCTCCACCACAGCGTCACAAGGGGGCGATACAGGGCAACAGGCGCAGCGGCTGAGCGAACTGGCCCAGGACTTCTTCTCGATGGTGCTGTTGGTGCGTCGCGGCAGCGAGGCTCCCAGCGTCGAGGCCTTCCTCTCGCGGGTCGAGGCATTCTTCAACGAGATGGAAGCCCGGGCGCTGGCCCGCGGCTACTCCCTCGAGCAGTTTCGTGACGCCCAGTACGCACTCTGCGCCTTTCTCGACGAGAGCGTACTGGCCGCCGGTGAAAGCAAGATGCGCGAGTACATCGAACTTCACCCGCTGCAGTACAAGTTCTTCGGCGTGCATCTGGCCGGAGAGGGCTTCTTCGAACGTCTCGACAGCCTGCGCAGCGATCTCAAGGGCAACCTGGATGTGCTCGAGGTCTACCACCTGTGCCTGGCGCTGGGATTCGAGGGCAAGTTTCGCCTCGAACACCGCGACCAGCTGCGCTACATCGCCAACACCCTGGGCCAGGATCTGGCGCGCTATCGCCCTTTGCCCGCCGAGCTTTCACCCAGCTGGCGCTTGCCGGATCAGGTCGGACAGTTGTTGCGCTACGAGATTCCCGTGTGGGTTTACCTGTTGCTGATCGTGCTGGTCTGCGGCGTCACCTTTCTGGTGCTGGACGGGCTGCTCGATGCTCGTGTCGAGGCGCTGATCGAGCGCCTGCCGTCTCTGTTCACGACTTCTTGAGGGAGCCCCGTCATGCGCCGACTGCTGCGAGTTCTCAAGAGTTTCTGGCTGATCTCCCTGCTGCTGTGGGGACTGGGCGTGCTGGCATGCCTGTGGTGGATCCCCCGTCTCGGTGGTGGACTCGAGCGGTTGGGAGTTGCGGTCGCCATCCTCACCGCGTTGTGGCTGTTGGCCGTGGTCCTGCGCAAGTACCGCAAGCTGCGCAACGAACGCGGCCTTGAAAGCCTGCTTCAGCTCGAGGTCGATCGCGAAGCCGCCAGCAGTGACGCCGGCGACTACGACGTCCTGCGCGAGCGTCTGAAGACGGCGCTTGGGGTGCTGAAGGCGCGTGGCGGGCGGCGCACCCATCTGAGCGAGCTGCCCTGGTACCTGGTGGTGGGGTTGAGCGCCTCGGGCAAGACCTCGCTGCTCAGCCGCTCTGGGCTCGACTCCAGCGTCGCTGCCTTGTCGGGGGACGCCGGCACCCAGTACTGCGACTGGTACTTCGGCAGCGACGCCGTGATGATCGACACCGCCGGGCGCTATATCACCGAGGACCAGCCCGCACGTGCCTTCGCCGACTTCCTGCGCCTGCTGGCCAGGCGGCGCAAGCGTCGTCCGATCAATGGACTGGTGGTGGTGGTTGACCTGCCGCAGCTGCTGGAGGCATCGCGTGAGCGCAATCACGCCCTGGCCGAGCAGTTGATCGAGCGGATCAACACCTACTATCACGCGCTGGGCGCCACCCCCCCGGTCTATCTGTGCTTCAGCAAGGTCGACCTGCTGCCTGGCTTCAACGAGACCTTCGACAGCCTCGATGAACAGGCGCGGCGTCGCCCATGGGGCATGACCTTTTCGATATCGGAGATCCGCGGCAAGGGTGTCGGTGCACTGTTTCAGCAGCGGCTGGCCGGCATGAGCCAGGCGTTGAGGCACCGTCTGGCGCAGCGTCTGCGGAGTGAAGAGGTCGAGGTCGACAACGCGCTGTTGCGCTTCCCCGACTACATCGCCGAAGTACAGGGGCGTCTTCAGGACTTCCTCGATCCCTTCGACCTGACCATCAGCGGGACCACGGCACCACTGACGCGGGGCGTCTACTTCACCAGTGCGCTGCAGCAAGGCGAGCGCCTGCTACCGATCTTCGATGATCAGGTGAAAGAAGACTTCGCCCTGGGCCCGTTCAAGCCGGTGTCTGAGCAGACACTTGCCCAGGATAGGGGCCCAAGGCTCGACAAGGCGCCGGCGCAGCCGGTCGACATCCAGGAGCCGGCCCCCGTTGCCCAGCGCAGCTACTTTATCCAGGGGCTGTTCAAGGACGTCGTCATCGCCGACCGCAATCTGGTCGAGCACTACAGCCGTCATGGCCGGCGGCGCAACGCGACGCTGTGGGTCTCCTCTCTGGCCGCGGTGACCGGGGTCGCCCTGCTGGGGTATCTCGGCTACGGCTACTGGACTCAGCGCGAGGGCCTGGTGGCGTTGCAGGGGCAGGTCGATGATGCCGTGGCCGAGCCTCCCGGTGTGCGGCTTACGCTGTTGCATGACGAACTCATTGGACTCAAACGGACGGACGCGCAGGGCCGGCCTTTCTGGCAAGGCGACGTCTTCGCCGTGCATCGTTCGCTCGAACCCGGCGTGGAACACGCCTACCTGACGATGCTTGAAGCCCAGGCGCTCAAGCCGGTCCTGGCCAGCCTGCGCAACCGGTTCGAGGCGATCGGGGTGATGGCCGACGACGTTGGCCTGGAGACCCATATCGACAGCGCGGTGGTGCTTGGTCAATTGCCCGGTGTCGCCAGTGGCGAGGGGACGACTGCCGACTCGGCTGGTGAGGAGGGCTCGTTGCTGGCCGACGGGCGGGAAGCGCTGGACGATCGGCGCGACAGTATCCGCGACCGCCTGACCTCGCGCCCGTCCCTTGGCAGTGTGCCGCGCTCGCCGGGGGAACTGGCCAGCCGCTTGCGCGGGGAAGTCGATTATCGCCTGCGCGGCAGCGTCTCCGATGCGTACTGGGGGGCGCGCATGCAAGGCTGGGATGCCCTGCGCGAAGGCGCTCGCAATGCCTGGCGCGATGGTCTGGAAGGCCTCGATGACCTGGCTCACAGTGGTCCCGCGCTGGGCCAGGGCGGTTCGGCGATCTCTCAGGCGGCGGTCAATCGCCTGGCGCCGTCCCAGGTGGCCCAGCTGATCGAAGGCTATGACGCCCTCAAGCTTTACCTGGTGTTGACCGGGCCACAGCAGCATCCCGAGGCCGACTTCGTTCGAATGGCGCTGTATCAGGCGTGGTTGGCACTCGCCGAGGGTGGCGAGGTCGCGCACAAGGACCCGCTCATCCGCGACAACGTCGAGTTGTACGCCAGCTACCTCGAGGCCGGTACGGCGCCGGCTCTGGCACGTGACGAGCTGCTGGTAGCCCAGGCCCGTGCCGACCTCAAGGCCTTCCTGATCGATAACTCGCCTGCCGACCGCGAGTACCTGCGGCTGCGCCTGGCGGCTCAGGCCCAGTTCCCGCCGCTGACGCTTGCCGCCATGCTGCCCCAGGACACCCAGGAACTGATGTATGCCAGCGAGTCGGTGCCGGCGTTCTTTACCTATCGAGTGTGGCGCGAGTTCGTGCTGCCCGAGCTCAAGGACACCCTGGCGTCGGAAATCAAGCAGGAGCGGGACTGGGTGCTGGATGGCGAGAACGAACAGGACGCGAAGATCGCCAAGGCGCGCTTCGCCGATGCCATCCTGCGGCGCTACAAGCGGGACTACCTGTTCGCCTGGGAGCGCTTCCTCGCCAGCGTCGGCATTCGTCGCTTCGAAGGGCTCGACGTCTCCCGTCAGCAGCTGACCCGACTCAGTGACTACCAGCGCTCACCGATCAAGCAGGTATTGCAGGCGGTGGACGCCAACACTCGCTGGGACAGCTCGAGCGTCGAGCAGCGACTGGCGGCGGCGCCAGCGGACGACGCGGCCAGCACCATATACGGCGACGGCGACATCCAAGGCAGTGCCTCCGGCGAGGGAGGCGAAGGCCCCGGGGTGTGGCGGCGCACCGTCGACTGGATCAGCCAGGACGGCAGTGACACGGCCCTGGCGGCGCTGGACTCGACGGACCTGCTGGCTGTCCATGATGGCGTGCTGGCGAGCTACTTCAGCCCGGTAGGCAAGCTGTTCGACAGCGATCCGGCCGATGGCAATGACGCCTCCCAGATGGATCGCTACCTGCTGCTGTTGCGCCAGTTGAAGGTGCGTCTGGACAGCATCCAGCGTGGTGATCCCGGCAAGCGTACCAAGTTGCTGGTGCAGGAGGTGATCGACGATCGCCCCAACGAGGTCACCGCACTGCGCAACTACGTCTCGGCCAATATCGATACCTCCCAGGACGAGCTGGTGCAGGCATTGTTGCGGCTGTTCCGTGACCCGGTGTCATTTTCTGTCGACAGCCTCAACGGGCCCATCGCCGGTTATCTGGCGGTGGCCTGGGGTGACCAGATTGCCACTCCCTGGAACAGCATGGTGAGGGGGCGTTATCCGGTCAATGACTCCGCCAATGAGGCCTCGGTGCGTGATCTTCGCCTGTTTGTTGACCCCGAGACAGGGCTGTTCACCCAGTTCGAGCAGGCCGAGGTCGGCAATCTTGGCGAGGCCTGGCAGGGGGACGAGCCGCTGGTGGATCCGCGGATCACCGAGACCATTGCCGGTGGCACCCAGGTGGGCGACGTGCTGGCGAGCCTCGGCGATGTCGAGAACGGCTTCGAGATCATGATCCAGCCGGCCCCCAACCTGACCTCGATCAGCCTGACCATCGATGGCCAGGAACAGGTCTACCGCAATGGCCAGCAGACCTGGCAGCGCTTCACCTGGCCCGGCGAACCGCGCCGTGCCGGGGCCAAGCTGGACGTGGTGACCTACAGCGGCATGCACGTGAACGTCTTCGACTTTCCGTCGCGCTGGGGGCTTTTGCGGATGATCGACTCCGCCGACGTCACCAACCTCGACGGCGTGCGCCAGCGTTTCACCTGGTACACCGGCGCGGGTCCGGTCAGCTTCGTTGCGCGCAACTTCGGCGGGGTCAAGCTCACCGACCTGAAGAAGGTACGCCAACTGCGCGTACCGACCCTGGGGGCCCGATGATGAGCACCACCGCTGCAGGGGAGAGCCAGGCATGATCGGATTCTTCGGCAAGGCACCGAGCAGCGCCGATTTCGTGGCCAGCAACGCCACCCACAAGGACGTGCGCGAACTGGACGAATGGGTCCAGGGCGCGCTGTTCCGCCTGGCCGAGAGCGAGCCGGAGTGGGAGGCCCTGTGCGATGCCATGCCGACCTGCTTCTTCCACTTCCGGGCGAGCAACGGCTACTGGCTGCTCGGAGGGATTCGCATGTCCGGCGACGCCAGCGGCCGGCGCTACCCGCTGCTGATCTTCCAGCGTCTGGCGGTCGCGCCCGAAGCCGAAGGCAGCGTCGGCGTACACACCCTGAGCGAGGTGTTCTGCAACCAGATCCGTGCGTTGTTGCAGTGCGTTGCCAGCGGCGTCGCCGACGTTCAGGTGTTGCACCAGCACCTCGCCGAATGGCGCGGACTACGCGAGGCCGACCTCAAGCTGCACCAGCGTCTGCTCGAACGTTACCTCCAGGACGTGCGTTACCGCGATCTGTGCGAGGCCCTGTCACCGGCCTTTCCCGAGTTCGCCGGCAACGCCTTCGCCCTGCGCATGCAGGCCCTTCGCGAGGGGATCAAGCACGGCGAGCCACTGCAGGCGGTGATGCCGCTGCCGGCGGAGCGCGCGCTCAAGCGGCCTGCCGCGGATCTGTGGCTGCACTGGCTGGAAGGGAGCCATCAGCGTGACAGCGCCGGCAAGGGCAGGCACCAGGCCAAGGCCAGCCTGCTGGTGGATGACTTCTTGCGTCCAAGACTCTGGCGCTTTGCCACGGCGGATCGCGATGCCCTGCGGATGGTGATGAATCTGGCGCCAAGGCTGTCGCGGCTGGACATGCTGGAACCGATCGAGGCGTTCACTCCTGTCCAGGCTGCCGACAGCGTTCCCGCAGCGACGCTCGACATGAAGACCTTTTTGGCACGCCTTCCCGATGGGAACGGTGCCAGTGAACTGGATGGGGCCCCGTTGTGATCAAGCGACTGTCACTGTTACTGCGCAAGTACCGCACCTATGCCATGGCGCTGGCCTTTTTCGCGATGATCTTCGTGATCTGGGGACTGGGCGTGTGGTGGGGGTTCTCCTCTCTGGGCAGCGTGCTGGCTGGCATCCTGTTCTTTCTGGTGGCCTCGGCACTGTATCTGCTGCTGCTCTACCGCGGCGTGGATCGCCAGGACGAGGTGGAATCCGCGCTGATCCAGAGCGCCGATGACGCCGTGCTGGGCGCCTCGCCAGAGGACCGCGAAGAGGTCAGCCTGTTGCGCGAGAGGTTGCTGGAAGCGCTGGAGCGAATGAAGAAGGGTGATGGTGGCAAGGGGCGCAAGCGCGATCTGCTCTATCGGTTGCCGTGGTATCTGGTCATCGGCCAGCCGGCGGTGGGCAAGAGCACCCTGGTCTACCGCTCCGGTCTCGATTTTCCCTTCGCCGACCGCGAGCACGCGCGGATCGCCGGCGTCGGCGGCACCCGACACTGTGACTGGTTCTTCAGCAGCGAGGCGGTGCTGCTCGACTCGGCCGGTCGCTATACCGCCTCTGAAGAGGACGCCTCGCGCTGGCGGGCCCTTCTTGGCCTGCTGCGCCAGCATCGCCCGCGGCGGCCGCTCAATGGCCTGATCGTGGCGGTCAGCATCGACGAGTTGATCGGTCGTCCTGCCCCCGAGCGTGAGTCGCTGGTGCTAAGGCTGCGCGAGCGCCTGCAGGAAACCTACGATCAGCTCGGGACCGTGGTGCCGATCTACCTGGTGTTCACCAAGAGCGACCTGATTCCTGGTTTTCGCCAGTTCCACCGCCAGCTGGCACCGACAGAGCGTGACGAAGTGCTGGGCTGGACCTTTGCCCACCAGGACTTCGAGACGGCTAACTGGGCCGGGCGTTTTGGCGAAGCTCTTGATGGCCTGGTGAAGCGCTGTCGCACCATCGGCGAGCAGCGCCTGGTCGAGGGCGACATGATCCACACCCGCGACGATCCTGCGGCGCTGGAGTTTCCGCTGGAGTTGCGTGCCCTGGCGCCATTGTTATCCAGCTTTGCCGGGTCCCTGCTCAAGGCCAACCCCTATCAGAGCTCACCGCTGCTGCGGGGCTTCTACTTCACCAGTGCGCTGGCCGATGGTCAGCCCGCCATGGGCGAGCATGCCCGGGCGGTGGAGAGTCGCTTTGGGCTTGCCGCCAGTCGCGGTGTCACGGCTCCCCAGGACGGCAAGAGCCTGTTCGTGACCGGCCTGTTCTCCCAGGTGATCCTGCCTGACCAGCATCTGGTCGGACTCTACAGCGGTCCCAATCGGGAGCGTCGGCGCCAGCTACGCTGGTGCTGGGTGGCTCTGGCGCTGGCGGCGGTGATGGTCAGCGGCTGGGCGCTGTCGTTCTCGCGTAACGCCGACGAACTCGCCGCCATCGACACCAGCCTGGCCGAGGCGCGAGTGGCCGATGGCCAGCACCTCGACGGCTACACCCGCTGGGAAGCGCTGGACGCCCTGCGTGTCGGCGTCGCCCACTACGTCGAGCGCGACGAGCAAGGCGCGCCCTGGTCGCTGGGGATGGGCTTGTACCACGGCGATGACATCTCGCCGGCGCTGCGCAAGGCCTACTTCGACGAGATCGAGCGCAGCATGCTGCGCCCGGTGGCCGACAACCTGGGCCAGGCGCTCTACACCCTGCCGACCATACCGGTGTATCGCTCGGGGGAATCCGAACGCATCACGGCGATCGACCTGCCCAATGTCGAGCCCAACGCGCGTCCTGCCGACAACAGTCCTCAGGCGCTGGCCGACTTCGGCAATGCGGCCCTCGGCACCTACGTGGAGCTGTCGCGTACCCCAAGGCCCAAGGTCTCCGAGGCGCTGCTGCGCCAGCGCCTGCCGGACTACTGGTACCCAGCGATCAGCGCCCATGACACAGGCGAGCGCGATCCTCGGGATCTCGACTTTGCCAGTCGTCAGATCGCCTTCTATGCACGCCAGATACAGGCACCGGACGTGCCACGCATCGACGACAACTCGTTTCTGATCTCGTCGAGCCGCAACTATATCGACGGCCTGCTGGATCACTCCTTGCGCACGCTGGAGACCATCACCCTGGAGTCGGACACCTTGTTCTCCTTTGGTCGTGCCGACTTTGCCGGTCTGCAGGCGGCGGGGCAGCAGCAGCTCAACCGGATCGCCGAACGCCTGGTCAACACCCCCGGTATCGGGCGCATCACCATCACCGGACACGCCGATCAGATCGGTTCTGCGCAGACCAACAAGCGTCTATCGCTCGAGCGCGCCCAGACCGTGCGCACCTACCTGATCGGCAAGGGAGTCACACCCGAGATGGTCGAGGCCGTCGGTGCCGGCAGCGAGCGCCCCCTGGTGCAGTGCGAATCACAACTTGGCCGCAGCGAACGGATTCGCTGTCTGGCCCCCAATCGTCGGGTGGAGATCGCCGTGCGTGCCTCGAGCTGAGCACGCGGGATCTTCCGTTCCGTCGGCAAGACGGCATCGCTTCCCTCACGGGCAATAGAGGGGGTGGGTCGCAAGGGCAGCAACAGAAGCCAGGATGCTTCTGGCGGTAGCGTGCCCGGTCACAGGCCCGTGGAGGCGATCAGCGATCGTCGCCCGCAACGCCTGATTTTCACCATCGCAATCAAAAGGAAGACAACACATGGCATTTGATGCATACCTCAAGGTCGACGGTATCCCCGGTGAAAGCCTGGATTCCAACCACACCGACTGGATCGAGCTGCTCAGCTTCGAGTTCGGCGCCAGTCAGTCCACCTCGGCCACCGCCAGTTCCGCCGGTGGTGCCTCTGCCGAGCGCGTCAATCTCAGCGAGTTCGCCATCAAGAAGTTCATCGACAAGGCGTCTCCGAAACTGTTCGAAGCCTGCTGCCGCGGCCAGCACATCAAGGAAGTGGTGCTGCAGGTGCACCGTGCCGGTGGTGAGCAGGTGCGCTACGCCGAAGTCCGGCTGGAGGAAGTAATCGTTTCTTCCACCGAGATGGAAGGCATGTCGGGCTTCTCCGACACCGGCAGCGGCGGTGGCACGGACTCCGTGCATGACTCCCGTCATGACCTGCCGACCGAGGAGATCAAGTTCAACTACTCGCGAATCAAGGTCACCTACACCCAGCAGAAGCGCCAGGACGGCCAGGGTGGCGGCAACATCGCCGGTGGCTGGGACCGTACCCGCAACCGCGTGTACTCCTGATCAACGCTTGGGAACGCCTGACATCTGCTGGTTGAAGAGACGTCGGGCGGGTTACGGCCATGGGGCAACCCATGGCCGTGCTTCCCGGTCAGCCCCTCGAGCCCGTGGTGTTATCTCCGGGGGCTGACCAGGAAGCCAGGCCAGAAGGCCAAGGAAAGCAAACCAAGGAAAACACGCCAAGGAAAGCAAGCCAGACCACAAGGCCGGACCAGAACGCCTGAAGTACACCGCAGAACCCGGCTGCCTGGGATCGATCATCGATGACGACACCTCATGGTGGACGCCGGTGACGGCCACCAGTGACGACTACCAGAAACACAAGCGCCCGGGGCAAGGGATGCCCCCGGTGTGACCTTAGATGCAGGAGACAACGCCCATGGTCGATGAATGGAATCGCGAGGCCCTGCTCGCGCCGATCGGTGAGCAGGGAGTAGGGGAGGACCTGAGCTTTTCGCTGGTGGTCGATGAGATCAAGGAAGCACGGCGAGCCGACCCCAGCTACTTAAGCCAGGGTGACTGGCAGTCGGACCTCAAGCGCGCCGACTGGAACGGGGTGATCGCGCTGTCGTCCCAGGCCCTGGCCGAGCAGAGCAAGGACCTGATGCTGGCCGGCTGGCTGTGCGAAGGACTGGCCCATCGTGATGGCTTTGCTGGCCTGTCCTTCGGGCTGGAGCTGGTGGCGGCCCTGTGCGAGACCTACTGGGGGGTGCTCTATCCCACCCTGGAAGAGGGTGAGGAAGAACGCCTGGGGCGCTTCACCTGGCTGGACGATACCCTGGCGTCGATGGTCGGCAGCATCGCCCTACTCGATGGTCAGGGCGGGACTCAGAGCAGTGATCACGGTTATGGCCTGGATCGCTACGAAGAGTCACGCCAGGTCGAGAACCTGGCGCGCAATGACCCCACCGTCATGGACGAGGCGCTCAAGGAAGGCAAGATCAATGCCGAGATCTTCCAGCGTTCGGTGGTGCTGACAGACCCCGAACGACTGATCGAGCGCTACCGCCATATCGAAGCCTGCCTGCACGCGCTGTCATCGCTGGATGCCGTGCTGGTCGCCCGGCTCGGCGACCTGGCGCCGAGCTTCAGCCGACTGTCGACGGTACTGAAGGACTGTCTTGGCTTGATCGAGCGCCTGCTGGGTGACAAGGGCGTTCGTCTCGACGTCGTTGAGGATCCAGCACAAGACGACAGCATCCCGGAAGACTCGCCCACACCGCAGGCCAGCACCCCGGCGCGATCTCAACGTCCAAGCGGCGCGCTTCGCACCACCCCGGAGACCCGCGAAGAAGCCTTTGCCATGCTCGGTGCGGTAGCCCAGTACTTCAAGGCCGCCGAGCCTCACAGCCCGGTACCTTATCTGGTCGAACGAGCGGTGCGCTGGGGTCGCATGCCGCTGGAAGACTGGCTGCGTGACGTGATTCGCGAGGACAACGTCGTCGATAGCATCCGCGAAACCCTGGGCACCCAGACCAGAGACGAGCACAGCTCATGAACCGAGGGGACAGGGATTCAAGCAGGGCGTCGCTGTACGACCGCCTCAGGCCACGGCAATCGACCCTCGAGCAGATGGCCAGGCAGCAGGCAACGCCAGCACCGGAACGGCGCTACGACCCTGACCGGCTGAGGGTGATCGATGGCGTGGCGCTGACCTCGGCGGGACTGGTGGGGTGGGGGAATATGCCGGACAAGCAGGCTGCCGTCGTGGATACGTCCCTGGCGGCCAGTGAAAGTCTGCTGGTGCATCGAATCGACTGCCAGTTCGGAACGCTCGGCGAGCCCCTGGCCCTTCAGGGTGACAGGGCGCGCCGCCTGTATGAGCTGGCCCGGGCGCTGGTCGGCGAGGCCATGACCCTGCTGGAGCGGCTGCCAACGGAGGCCGGCTTCGAAGTAGTGCTGAGCATGCCGGTCGAGGGGCACACGACAGTGCTGCGAGACATGCTGGACGTCAGCCTGCGCGGGTCACTGGCGTACCCCCGCATGACGGGACTGCGACTGGTGCCAGACCATCAGGACCTCCATGACACCCTCGCGACACCTGCCACCGGGGGGGCTGGGCATGTGCTGTGGCTCAGTATCGATTGTGTCCTTCACGCCCACGGCATCGGCCAGTTGCGCGCTCGACAGCAGCTTGCGACCACGCGCAATCCCCAGGGCATCAAACCTTCAGAAGCCGCAGTCGCCTTGATGATCCAGCGGATAGCTGAGGACGGATACGGAGGCGGTGACGGCTATCTGCTGAAGCGCGGGGTGATGCTCGAGCACAACAGGCGCACGGACCTGACACGACGCCAGCGCTACCAGTCCCTGGCAGAGATCTTGGCCAGGGTCTGGCCTGACGAAGGGGCAACCGCGGGCAACGCTCCTGGCGTCGTGGTCGCCGACAGTCTGGACCTGCCGGGGCGACGTGCCGACCTCGCAGGCGCCTTGCTGACGCTCTGGCCCGAGCTCGATCTCGGCGAAGAATGTCGGTGTATCGACTATCACTTCGGCTGGCCGGGAACGGCGCTGATCGCGCTGCAGCTGGTCGTCGCCCTGGTGGGCGATCGCAGTCGCAGCGGTGCGGTGTTGCTGCAATTAAGCGACGACCACAGCAGTCGCGCCCTGGCCCTTCTGCCGGCAAGTCTCGACAGCGCTGCCCAGACGCGTCTCGAGTCCCACTACACCACCACCTGAGGAGGCTACCCATGTTCGGTTCTGGAGACGGCATCATCGTCCTGGGCGATACCACCAGCCACGGCGGCACCGTGGTCAGCGCCCAGTCCAACTACCTGCTAAACGGCACCCCGGTCGCGGTGGTCGGGGACATGGTGGCCTGCCCGCAGAAGGGCCATGGCGTCTGCCCCATCGTCGAAGGCCACCCCACCATCACCCTGAACGGCAAGAGCGTGGCCTTTCACGGCTGCCACACCGCCTGCGGCGCAACCTTGAGCTCGGCTTGTGGCGGCGTCCACGGACTTGGCTGAGCCCCTTCTTTTTCTGACCGCCGACATCGCCATGGAAGGCCCTTCGGGCATCGCAGCAAAGGACAAAGGCAATGAATGACTCATCGTGGTTGGACAAGATGCTGGCGTCGTTCGACGTCAGCCTGTCGCAGCATCAGCGGCTAGTCACCCTGGCGCTGGAGGGTGTCGAGCTGATCCCTCATCGTCTGGTGGGTGAGGAACGTATCTCGCGGCCGTTTCGTTTCCGGCTCGACGCCATCTCTCAGTCCGGCAACATCGAGCTCAAATCGCTGATGGCCAGACCCGCGACACTGTCGATACGCCAGGCCGATGGCCAGTATCGGCAACTCTCGGCGCTGGTGGAGTCCGCTGCGCTGCTGGGCGAGGACGGCGGCGTCTACTACTACCAGTTGAGCCTGGTGCCCTGGCTGACCATGCTCGAGCTTGGCCGCGACAGTCGCATCTTTCAGGATCTGAGCGCCATCGAGGTGATCGAGCGGGTGTTTCAGGGCCATGAGGTGGCCCACGGCGGCTGGCGCTTCGATCTGAGGCGCGAGTACCCGGCGCGCAGCTACTGCGTCCAGTACCGGGAAAGCGACTACCACTTCGTCAATCGCCTGATGGAGCAGGAGGGCCTGTTCTATTACTTCGAGCATCTGGGCAACCCGGAAAATGACGGTAAGAACGCGGGCGAGAGCGAGAACGCGGCGACTGGCGCTGCAGGGCTCGGTCATCGGCTGGTGATCACCGATGACGTGGCGACCTGCGATGCGGTCGCCCCTCACCAGATTCGCTTCCACCGCCAGGACGCCACCGAGACCGAGGACGCCATTACCCAGTGGGGCGGACGGCGCCAACAGCAACCCAATCGGGTCAGCCTTGGCACCTTCGACTACAAGCAGCCAAGGCTGATCAAGCGAACCTCGCTGGACACCCTGCACAATCAGGGCAACCTGACCGACCAGGAGGTCTACGACAGTCCTGGCGAGTACTACTATCGCGACCACTTTCGTGGCGAACGCCTGACCGCCAACCGGCTCGAAGCGCTGGAATCAAAGGCCAAGCGCTTCTTCGGTGCCGGCGGCGCCCGCCAGCTTCAGGTAGGACGTCACTTCGAGCTGACCCAGCACGAACGTCACCAGCACGGCGACAGCGACGAGCGCACCTTTCTGTTGCTGGGCCTTAGCGTGCACGCCGAGAACGCTCTGCCGGTGTCGGCCCACCTGACCACCCTGCCGGGCAGCCTGCAGCAGGAGCTTGATCGTGCCCGCCGGGCCCACGGCCTGGAAGACGAGAGCCTCCACCGCGACGACTATCAGCGTGCCGGCACCGGCCACTACCTGGTCGACTTCGAAGCCCAGCGCTTGAGCCAGCCCTACCGTTCGTCGCTCGATCACCCCCGTCCCGTGGTCGGCGGCCCCCAGACCGCCATCGTGGTCGGCCCCGAAGGTGAAGAGATCCACACCGACCGGCTCAATCGGGTCAAGGTGCAGTTCCACTGGGACAGGCTTGGTGGCAATGACGCCCAATCGAGCTGCTGGCTCAGGGTCGCCCAGCCTAACGCCAGCGGCGGCTGGGGCGGCGTGTTTGTGCCGCGCATCGGCCAGGAGGTGATCGTCGACTTCCTGGAGGGTGACCCGGATCGCCCGCTGGTTACCGGGCGGGTCTACAACGGTGACCAGCGTCCCGAATGGCACTCCAACGGCCTCCTGTCGGGCTTCAAGTCCAAGACCTATAGGGGCGGCAAGTACAACGAACTGGTGTTTGACGATGCCACCGACCAGGAGCGGGTGCGCCTTAACTCGGAGCACGCCAAGAGCCAACTGAACCTGGGCTACCTGATCCACCAGCAGGGCAACACCAGGGGCGCCTTTCGTGGTACCGGCTTCGAGCTGCGCACCGACGCCTACGGTGCGGTGCGCGCCAACGCCGGCCTGCTGTTGACCAGTTGGGGGCAGCTCGGTGCCAGCGGCGAACAGCTCGCGCTGTCCCCGGTCTACCGTGAACTCGACAGCGCCTGGCAGCTCGCCGATACCCTCAGCCAGAGCGCCGCCGAACACGACGCCGAAGCGCTGGAGGTGCGCGGCGACATCAAGCGGGCCAGCGAAGACGCCAAGGCCACCTACGGTGAGTCCAGCGGGGCGGCGTCTGGCCGGGACGTTGACCAGTCCGCCGACCAGTCCACCGCCAAAGGCGCAAGCCTGGCAGGGCGGGGCGAGGCCGGGCGGCTCGAGAGCCCCTGGTTGCACCTGGCCTCACCCGCCGGCATTGCCATGAGCACCCCGCAGTCGACCCATTTCGCCCAGGACAAGTCGCTGACGGTGACCAGCGGCGAGGACATCAACCTGGCCGCCGGCAAGAGCCTGGTCGCGACCATGGGCCAGAAGCTCTCGCTGTTCGTGCAGCGCGCCGGGATCAAGCTGTTCGCCGCCCAGGGCAAGGTCGAGGTGCAGGCCCAGAGCGACGAGATGGCCCTGACCGCCGAGAAGACCCTGAGCGTGACCTCCACCGAGGACAGCGTGGAAGTCAGCGCCGCCAAGGAGATCCTGCTGACTTGCGCCGGCGCCTACGTGCGGCTCAAGGACGGCAATATCGAAGTGCACGCCCCGGGCAAGATCGACATCAAGGGTGCCCAGCACAACTTCGCAGGCCCCGCGAGTCTGAGTGCAGAACTTACCGACCTGCCTGAATTCACCGACGTCATCTGCGAGCGCACCAACGAAAAAGGTGCCGCGGGCGGTGATGGCATCGTGGAGGGCTAGCGCATGCACGACAACCACCTTCCCGACGATTTGCCTCTTCAACAGGCGGCGGCCCATCGTCTGACTCCCGGTACCCGGGCGATGATCGAGGCGATTCAGGCGCTGGGTGCCCAGGGCGGCGGACGCCTGTATCGGCTGGTAGACCCCGATGGCAGCCCCGGCAGGGGGCTCGGGGACAGCGCCAGGCGCGATTGCGCTCAGATCAAGCATCCCTTCGTGGCCCAGAAGCCCGAACAGCGGCTTTACCTGCAACCTGTCGGACTTGCGGGGCAGGCGCTGACCGACGGGCTTGCCGCCGAGCTTGAAGCGGAAGTCGCGCAGGAAATCGAACGCACGCCCGACTCGCACCTCGACCCGGTGCCCTTCTGTGGCTGGGTCTACAGCCGCGCTTCGCTTGCGCACATCGTCAACCACCTGTATCAGCAGCGCGTCATTCGCAGTACAGGTCCCAAACCCGCGCTGTTTCGCTACCAGGACCCCCGCGTCTTCGAGCGTCTGTTGGAGATTCTCTTGCCCCAGCAGCTCAACCACCTGCTTGGCCCGATTGACGCCTGGTGGTTCCTCGACCACCAGCGCCAGTTGCAAGGCGTGCAGATGCCCCCGCTCTCCACGCCGTTGCCTCGTACCTCCCTGGCCCCTCACCAATGGCAGGCGGTCAAGCGCATTGGGCAGGTCAATGCGTGCCTGGAAGGATGGCGTCGCCTCAAGCGCGCCGACAAGCGCCATGTCACTCCCGCCGAGATGGACGAACTGCTGGTCAAGGCCGAAGCCCATGGCCTGAAAGACGCCAAGGATCAGCGCCTGTTTGTTGCCCATGGCCTGCTGACCCCTGGCTTTTATCGCCACCCCGCGATTCAGCGCCTGCTGCCCAGTGGCGGAGAGACCGAACCCTTCACCCTGGCGATCAGACGAATCAGTGACCCGGACTGGGACAGCATCAAACACGATTTGGAGCACCGACTAACATGAGCAATGGACTGTCAAACGTCGTCGATGACCTGGAAGAACAGGACCGGGAGCGCGAGTGCCAAGGCCGTACTGGCCGATGCCCGCAGTGCGAACGCGAGGGGTTTCCGATCCTGCCCGTGCGCTATGCGGTGTGCAAGAACATTGAAAGCAATAATGATATTCCTGAATTACCGCCTAGCAGGGTCGAGGAGTTCACCAAGATTACCCTGAATAAGGCACTAGAGAACGGGCGGGAAGTCAACAAACGATCCAGCGATAGTCTGATTGAGCGTATTGAAAATGCTGGCTTGCAAGATGCTCTAGACCCTGACCTTCTCGCTCGTCTTTCCCAGTGGCGGGATGGTAAGACAAGCAAGTATATCCTTCGCCAATTGCGTCCCGGCTATTTCTATGTGTTTGACCGGATCAACCGCCCTTTCTATTGGTACGCCTTCGTGGTAAGTGCCGATGGAATGTTCCATCAGTATAGTGTTAGGGATACTCCTCCTACTCCGGACCAAACGAGCTTCAGTTGCCGGAACGCCCCCGAAGAAGAAGGACGTCGCAAGGCTCTCAGCGCCTCCGTTGTCACATTGCCAAGAGTCGCCATGGGTGACGTCTTTTATTACGCCTACACCGAGCACCCATGGTCCCGAGAACACCTCTCGATGATAGAGGGCAATGATGATTGGCGTGAAAAAAATATGCAGAAGTTTGTCATCACTGGGGAGCCTTCGGCGTCAGGCGATAGCGACAACAATAACAACAACCCCGAGAATAATCTTAGCAAACCGGGAGATGAAGACTTTAGAGAGCGTAATACATTTTCCTTGAAGGACCTCGATCTGGTTGCCGAGTACTGCGGAGGATCGGTCGAGCGAATGGATTTTTTCTGGCCGGTCAGTGATGCGCGGCGCCTGTTCACTCCGGAGGAAATGAAAGAGAGCATGCGCGCGCGACTGCGCAATCATGCCGACTGGTTACAGGGACAGGAGATGATTCTGGCCGTCAACGATGAAGCTGGAGTTATCGATGAGTTGAATGCTTATCGCATGGAGCCAGTCAAGGAGTTTCAGGATTATCTTTATCGCAATAATAAGGAAAATCAGCGAAAGCTGGTGTTTATGCAAGCGCTGGATGCGTTCCGAGAGAATTTTAAGAGAGCGCAGGTGAAATCGATATATGAGATTTATGACAACTTAGAAGAGCGAGTGCAAGGGAGACTTGAAGAAAAGATTAAAAAATATGAAGACAAGGCGGTTTCAACAGGTAATGCAGCCTTGAAAAGAGAGTATGAGGAGCTGATAGAGGTGTATGAGGAAAGGTATGAAAATGTTGAGGATGTTTTAAACTCACGAAGGGAAGAAGCGGATGGGGAAGCAGAAGAACTAGCAAAGGATCGCGATAAGCAAGTTAGAGAACTCTATGATGATAGCAAGCTTCTTGACTTTTATGATGAAAATAGAAATGCTCTTGATTCTTTTCGAGAAGAATATTCCGTCATGGTTGAAGCGACCCAATGGTTGGAGGACTCCTTCGATGCAGATTATGCCTTATGGATAAAGTATCACCTCGAACCCATTATGGGTCGCTATAGCAGCGAAGACTTTGTAGCGGGCCTTGGACTATCAGCACTCGTCACCGCACTGTTGACCGGTGGTATTTTGTCTCCTTCGACATTTGGTGTCTGGAAGGAGCTCTCCAATGAAATTTCATCGTCAGATTCGGTGATCGTTAAATCCTTGTTCTGTAATAATGAACTACTGATCAATAATGCGGTAACTCAAGCGACGAGTTTGTCTAGAGGTGTCTATTTAGGAAGAGCGAGGTTGGACGAGTGGATTGGGCGATTTAACGACCTGTTAAGGCCGTACGGTCATCTTCAAGATGAGCTGGAACGCCGAGTGCAATCAATACTACCACCATTGATCAGTTTGGTAAGCAATTCCATGGCATCAGTAAGGCTTCAAGGAGGTGAAGGTGATAGGCCTCCGGTGGAGACCTTCGTTCGGTATACTCAGATGCTCTACTGTGCTCAGCTTGCTGTTCGTGGGAGTGGTGAGGAGGATCAGGAATATCGACAAGAGCCATTGCAATTAATGAAGGTGAGGCTTAAACCTAACGACTTTCAACAATGGCTTGTCCATATGGCTAACCAAAATCAGCCGGACGCAAAAACGCCGATCGTTGATAACTCCATGGCATTTCCAGATGGCGAAGGAGGAAACATCTATGTAGGTGGTACCCCTCTCGATGGAACTTCAGATATTACGTTGTATATCCCGGTTGTTAATCTGGAAAACGCCAATATCGATGCCGTGGATGATGAGGATATTGAACAATGGAAAACCGAAAACATGAGGTCTTTCGTATCTGTTGGCACGTCTTTTATTGAACTGGCAACGGTAAAGGAGATATCCAGGTTTTCAGTCGCGGAACCTCTCGGAAAATATTTGGCCTCTAGCATTAGTGTTATTCTGTCGATTAATGTGCTTATCGACGAGCTTCTTGGCCGATCGGAAGATGAAAACGCTGACAAAGCCAAGATTGCCTCAGCTATTGGAATATTAGTGAAGGCAGGAAAAGGTATGTATGATGCCATTCTCGAGCTTCGTGGCATCGTTAATGCATTGGATACAGCCGGGTCACTCGCTACTTCGACTGCCAGTAGTATCTTCAAAATTCGCCCGGAGAAGTTGACTGTGTTCAGCGCCGTTGGCGCCGTCGGTGATGTCATCAGCATCTACGATGGTTTGAATCAGTTAATTGAAACCAATCATGAAGAGAAGCTTGGATTGTCGGAGGAGGCAGCGGGAAGGAGCAATCTGCAATCTGGTCTAACCATCGCCGGTGGGGCGATAGGTCTGATAAGTCTTTTCGTTGGTGGCCTTCCCGTGGCCTTTGTCGGGCTTGTGGTTGGCGGAATTGCACTTTTCTTCGCTTATCTTTATGTAGAGCTTGTCGCCAAAGCGGTCAGAATGTGGATAAATCGAAGTCTCTTCGGCAATCATCTCGGACAAATTGAACCGTTTCGCTCAGGTGAAGAGGAGCTAGCTTCACTAGGCTTGGTATTCAAAGGGTTGACGGTGGATATTACTTGGGAGCACGTCAATATACGTGATGGATTTTTCGGGGAAAAGGTTGTTGAGGCTGTGTCCGACCCTCGTTCCGCTTCGGGAATGATGTTTCCGCCGAATGGGAAGAGGTTTAAAGTAAAGGTCATCGCTCCGAGTATAGATGAAGCTAGACTGACTATTGATTTTCTATCTACTGGAGGTCTTCTTGACACTAGACTGTTTTCAACGGCTCATGAGTTTGTCTCTAAACAAGAGGGGGTTAAAGCGATAGCGGTTGAAAATAACTACTCTATGTCTTTTTCTAATGAGGCAACACAAAATGGAGATTATTTTGAGGTTGATATTGTTGGTGTTTATGAAAGTGGAAGTCTAGATAGTGAAGTTGAGTTGAAAGTCAAGATTGACTCTCCTGGGAATAACCCTGGTAGTGCTTCTGGAGTTTTTGTATGCGATATACAAGAGCCATGATACAGGTGGTTTCGAGGTTTGGTTGGTGGTGGTGGGGCGGGGTGTTCGTTTTTTTTTCTGGCTGTGGAATATGTGATAACGAATATAATTTTGTAGTTTTGGGTGATGGAGGGAAAGTATACAATCCTGACTCAAGCCCGTTATCTTATGTTGATGTAGTTCGAGAAATCTCTCCACCAATTTTGGAAGAAAAGTTGGAGGGAAAAGATCCTTACTATATGTACTTGGGTGGAGTTTTACTTTATCAGAGAATGCCAGGTTACGATGCTTTGGAGTTGGATGTAAGTGCAGTAGAACTGCTCGAAACATCATGGGGGCTAGGGGTCGTTGATGCAGGGTACGATCTTTATAAGATTTTCTATAATGGAATAGATGTTTGCATCGATAGAGAGTTGGGTGTTCAGTATTTAGTTTCTTCTGCAAGTTCTGGATATGCAAAATCACAAGAAGTTCTTGCGCAGGCGTACGGTGGTAAGGTGTTGCAAGATTCATTTGATGAAGATTATGCTCAATCCTTTTTTTGGTTCATGAAGGCGGCGAGTCAAGGAGATAAGCTTTCTACCGTGAATGTTTCATTAATGTTACATGAAGGCCTTGGTGTTGAGAGAGATGACGAGCTTTCCTTTGAGTGGTTGTCGAAAGTAGAAGACATGCCATATGGTGATGAGGTGACTGGACTAAGAAAGTTGGCGGAATTTTATGAACTTGGTATTGGAACAAAAGTTGATGTTGTTCAAGCTTATAAGTATTATGATCTGGTAACACCTGCCAGCGCCCCAGATATAGCCCGCCTGGAAGCACAAATGACACCTGAGCAGATCCAAGAAGCTATCCGTCTATCCCGGCAGTGGCAGGAAGAACACAATATCTTTGTTCCCAGCTACTACGGCCTCGAGTATCAGGAGGATGGGACCTTTCAGTGATACACTTCCCTAAAGCGATATTTAGGTTTCTAAATTAGCAGGCCCCCCGCCACATCCGAGCTGAGGGCCTGCTTTTTTGAGACCGCAATAAAATAGCTCCGTTGCCATTACAGATGCTTTGGCAACCTACTCTACGGCTATCGTCCAACCGGATTCTGGAGAATACACCAGAGAAGTTGACATTACTAAATGTCATTGGTGCTGGTGGTTGAGTGATTCATCCTCGTCGAGAGGTTATCAATATACTTTTGTCTTGGAAGAATGATCCTTGAGATTTTTCATTTTCTTTCTAATTTTTTCCACAGTATTGTTGTGTGGTTGCAGTGGCGGATCAAGTGAAAGTAATGCCGTTTTGATTGAAGGCGAACCTGTTATCATTAATAATGATGGTGGTGCATTTTCGCTAAGCCAGTTTTTCGCCAATAGATCAATTCAGGATTTGGAGAAAGGATATTTTTCTGGAGACCTCGAAGAAGGTTATCTTTTTGCTGTTTCTGTATTTCGAGGTTATGAAAGGGAAAAAAACAAACCTGAAGGAGTGAAACTGTTAACTGAAATGTGGCGAAAGGGAGTTGTTGATGCAGGTTATCATCTTTATGAGATTTATAGCCTTGGGCTTGGCGTTGATATAAATGGTGATGTCTCTCTTTACTATCTTCAAGAATCAGCAAAGAACGGATATATTAAATCACAGCGGGAACTGGGGTTCGAGTATGCTGGAAGAGGCCGGTACGGTTTGTTGGGTAGAGAATATGATCTCTCGATATTTTGGTTTTTAAAAGCTGCAGAGCAGGGTGATAAAATAGCAGCAGTTAATTTAGCTGGGATTTATCACGCTGGCAAAGGAGTTGAACGTGATGATAGAACTGCATTTGAATGGATTTCAAAGGTCGAAGAACTTCCTTATGGAAATCCGATGGATGGCTTTTCTGGCTTGGCAAAAGTCTACGAAGAAGGGATAGGTACGGATATCGACCTCGTCCAAGCCTACAAATATTACGACCTTCTATCCCCCGGCAGCGCTCCCGATAGAGCCCGCCTTGAAGAACAAATGACCCCCGAACAGATCCGTGAGGCCATCCGCCTTTCCCGGCAGTGGCAGGAAGAACACAATATCTTTGTCTCCAGCTACTACGGCCTCGAGTATCAGGAGGATGGGACCTTTCAGTGATGCACTTCCCGAAAGCGATATTTAGGTTTCTAAATTAGCTGGCCCTCCGCCACATCCGAGCTGAGGGCCTGCTTTTTTGAGGCCGCAATAAAATAGCTCCGTTACCATTACAGATGCTTTGGCAACCTACTCTCCGGCTATCCTCCAACCGGGTTTTGGAGAATACGGCTGCAGAACTTGACGATATTCAGCACCGTCGGTGATGTCATTAGTATCTTTGACGGTCTGAATAAGCTAAGTGAGACGCCCTAGGAGAAGATGCTTGGGTTGTCGCAAGAGGCAGCGGGAAGAAGCAATCTGCAATCTGGTCTAACCATCGCCGGTGGGGCGATAGGTCTGATAAGTCTTTTCGTTGGTGGTCTTCCCGTGGCCTTTGTCGGGCTTGTGGTTGGAGGAATTGCACTTTTCTTCGCTTACCTTTATGTAGAGCTCGTCGCCAAAGCGGTCAGAATGTGGATAAATCGAAGTTTCTTCGGCAATCATCTCGGACAAATTGAACCGTTTCGCTCAGGTGAAGAGGAGCTGGCTTCACTCGGTTTGGTATTCAAGGGGCTGACGGTGGATATTACTTGGGAGCACGTCAATATACGTGATGGATTGTTCGGGGAAAAGATTGTTGAGGCTGTGTCCGACCCCCATTCCGCTTCGGGAATGATGTTTCCGCCGAACGGGAAGAGGTTTAATATTAAAGTGCTGGTGCCGGATTTGGGGAAGATGAGGTTGGAGTTTTCACTTTATAGGGAAAAGTCATTAGGCGGAGTGGAAAAGCTTTTTAGTTCTGTGTACGAAGTGAATCAAAGCGAAACCGTACTAGAGAAAAAGAGTGCAAGCTCGATAGGTGATAATGGTTTTGCTGAAAAGAAAGATGGTTTTTACACTATTAGTGAGACTCACTCATATATGTCCTCCCAGTTAGGAGATAGTGGAGCAGAACTGCGCGTAAAAATTTTTAATGATACATCGGGGAACGTTGATTCTGCACCATTTAGGATGAGTTGGTGATGCGCAATTTTTTGAAGGTCTTGGTGTCTTGTCTCCTTTTTCTCATATCCGGTTGCTATGACGAAGAAAATCTTGTAAGCGAACGTTTTTTTGTTTCAATGGAAGGTGAACCCGTTATTTTTAATACGGTTGGGGATGAGTTGTTTCTGATTCGTCATTATGAAAATAGAAACTTTGACTGCTTCCGAAACTCTGTAGAAGAGCGAACTTTGTTTTGTGAGTATTATACTGGTGTTGCATATTTTGGTAGAATGACAGGGGTCAATGTTGATGCAGACCCTGATCTCGGTAGGAATAAATTAGTAAGGGCTTGGAAACGGGGAGCGGTAGATGCGGGGTTCGAACTGTATACTATTTTTTTAAACGGTGTAGGTGTTAAGAAGAACAAGGAGGTCGCAATGCTATATTTAGTGTCATCTGCAGATCTTGGCTTCTTACGCTCGGAGCGAAAGTTAGGTCATCTCTATAGTGGAAGTGATCCTGAAAATCTTGTTGACGACGATTTTTATGAAGCACATCTTTGGTTTAGTAGGTCGGCTGAGCAAGGCGATAAATTATCTGCGGTAAATTTAGCTTGGCTGTATTATGAAGGGCTCGGAGTTAAGCAAAGTGATGAAAAAGCTTTTGAATGGCTTCTGGCTGCTGAAAGGCTACCACACGGTGATGAATTGGATGGTTTTTCTGGCTTGGCAAAAGCCTACGAAGAAGGGATAGGTACGGATATCGACCTCGTCCAAGCCTACAAATACTACGATCTCCTCTCCCCCGGCAGCGCTCCCGACAAAGCTCGCATCGAAGAAAAGATGACCCCCGAGCAGATCCATAAGGCGATCCGCCTTTCTCGCCTGTGGCAGGAAGAACACAATATCTTTGTCTCCAGCTACTACGGCCTGGAGTATCAGGAGGATGGGACCTTTCAGTAGTCGCAGGTGGCAGGCAATAGGAGGCAAGGCTTTTGGTGACCAGCTGTCGAAGGCCCTCGATACCAAAACGTATCGAGGGCCTTTTTGTCGCTGGGGTTAGTCGGATGTCGCTGGCTCGTCGGTGCCTCGCCTGTCGCGATATCGCGGTGGCAGGCGCTCTGCGAGATGTTCGGCCAGGTAGTCGATGACCACGCGGACCTTGGGGGAGCGGTGGCGGTGGTGGGGGGTGACGGCCCAGACGCCGGTATCGCTGTGACGGTAGGTGTCGAGCACCGAGACCAGCTCACCCCGGGCCAGGTGATGCTCGACGTAGTAGTCGGGAAGCTGACCCAGGCCCACGCCCTTCAGCACGGCGTCGAGCAGGGCCGGGCCGGAGTTGCCCTGCCAGGGCCCCTTGATCGCCACTTCCCGGGGAATGCCGTCGACGGCGAAGCGCCAGCGATCGCGTGAGCCATGCAGGCAGCGGTGGTGCTTCAGCTCGGACAGGGCGTGGGGCTGCGAGTAGCGCTGGAAGTAGTCGGGGGAGCCCACCACGTACTCGCGACGATCTGCCAGACGACGGGCGATCATGGTGCTGTCCTCCAGCGTGCCCATGCGGATACCGATATCGAAGCCTTCCTCGATCAGGTCCACCTGGCGGTTGGTGAAGTGCAGGCGCACGCCGAGCTGGGGGTACTGGATCAACAGGTCATTAATCAGAGGCGCCACGTAGCGCTCGCCAAAGGTGGTGGCGCAGGTCAGCGCCAGCTCGCCCCTGGGGTGAGCCTCGAAGTCCTTGACCACGGCGTCGGCCTCGCGAAAGCCGTCGACCAGTGCCTCGCATTGTTGATAGTAGAGCCGACCGGCCTCGGTCAGGCTTATCTGGCGGGTGGTGCGATACAGAAGCGGCGTATCGAGGCGGCTCTCCAGGGCGGCCACCTGTCGGCTGACGTGGGAGCTGGATACACCCAGGCGTCGGGCGGCGGCGGCAAAGGACTTCAGGCGCACCACCTCGATAAAGGCTTCGATGCCGGCCCAAGGATGCATGGCGCTCTCCATTGTTGCGAGACAGCAACAATGTTATGCCGAATGCGTGCTTTATCCCAGTCCGTAGCGAGGTCTAGACTGTGGTCATCATCCACCGGGTCAGGATGACCCGTGCCCCTTACGTCAGTGCGCCAGGCTTGGTCGTTCTTGCCTGTCGTGCAGCCCCCGATCCGAGGAGATTGCCATGAAGTCTCGCGCCGCCATTGCCCTTGAAGCCGGCAAGCCGCTTACCCTGACCGAAATCGACGTCGAAGGCCCCAAGGCCGGCGAGGTGCTGGTCAGGGTGGTCGCCACCAGTGTCTGTCACACCGACGCCTATACCCTGTCCGGGGCCGACCCGGAGGGGCTGTTTCCTTCGGTACTGGGTCACGAGGGTGCCGGTGTGGTCGAAGAAGTGGGGGAGGGCGTCACCAGCCTGAAGCCCGGCGACCACGTCATCCCGCTGTACACGGCCGAGTGCGGCGAGTGCAAGTTCTGTCGTTCGGGCAAGACCAACCTGTGCAGCTCGGTCCGTGCCACCCAGGGCAAGGGCCAGATGCCTGACGGCACCACGCGCTTCTCGCTGGACGGCAAGCCGCTCTATCACTATATGGGCACTTCCACCTTCAGCGAGTACACCGTGGTGCCGGAGGTCTCGCTGGCCAAGGTGTCCAAGGAAGCGCCGCTGGACAAGATCTGCCTGCTCGGCTGCGGGGTGACCACCGGGATCGGCGCGGTGATGAACACCGCCAAGGTCGAGCCGGGCGCCACCGTGGCTGTGTTCGGTCTCGGTGCCATCGGCCTTGCGGTAATCCAGGGTGCGGTGATGGCCAAGGCCGGTCGTATCATCGCCATCGACGTGAACCCGGACAAGTTCGAGCTGGCCAAGCAGTTTGGCGCCACCGACTTCGTCAATCCGAAGGACTACAGCGATTCCATCCAGCAGGTGATCGTCGACCTGACCGACGGCGGCGTCGACTACTCCTTCGAGTGCATCGGCAACGTCAACGTCATGCGCTCGGCGCTGGAGTGCTGTCACAAGGGCTGGGGCGAGTCGATCGTCATCGGTGTCGCCGGTGCCGGCGAAGAGATCTCCACCCGGCCTTTCCAGCTGGTGACCGGTCGGGTATGGAAGGGCTCCGCCTTCGGTGGCGTCAAGGGCCGTAGCCAGCTGCCGGGCTACGTCGAGCAGTACATGAAGGGCGAGCTGAACATCGACGACTTCATCACCCACAACATGGAGTTCGAGAAGATCAACGAAGCCTTCGACCTGCTTCACGCCGGCGAGAGCATCCGCACCGTACTGCATTACTGAGCCGGTAGCATCGAGACGGCGCTGATGAGGCCACGCCCGCCTGACCCAAGCGATGGGCCAGGCGGGCGCCGATTGGCGGTGAGTCGAATGCTGGCGCAGTATTGATGCCAGCTCGCCCCACCGCCAGACGGCCGCGTCGTCCGCCAGAACGAACCGCGTCGTTTTATCCGCCCCGGACCTCGGGGCTTCATCGTTGAGGGGAAGTCGCCATGTCCATGAGCGAACATCTGGAACTGGTCAGCGCCAACCGCAGCTTCGGCGGCTGGCACAAGCGCTATCGTCATCACTCGCGGGCGCTGGACTGCGAGATGACCTTCGCCATCTATCTGCCGCCCCAGGCCGAGACGGAGAAGGTGCCGCTGCTGTGGTGGCTGTCGGGGCTGACCTGCACCGACGAGAACTTCATGCAGAAGGCCGGTGCCCATCGGCTGGCGGCGGAACTGGGCATCGCCATCCTCTGCCCCGACACCAGCCCCCGGGGGACTGACCTGCCGGGTGAGCACGACAGCTATGATCTGGGCTCAGGGGCGGGCTTCTACGTCAACGCCACCCAGGAGCCGTGGAAGGCCCACTACCGGATGTATGACTACGTCACCGAAGAGCTGCCTTCGGTGGTTCGTCAGCACTTCCCGCTCAACGGTCGCGAGTCCATCAGTGGTCACTCCATGGGAGGCCACGGTGCCTTGATTCTGGCGCTGCGCAAGCCGGGGCACTACCGCTCGGTGTCGGCGTTCTCGCCGATCGTCAATCCGACCCAGTGCCCCTGGGGGCGCAAGGCGTTCTCGGCCTATCTGGGCGAGGATTCCAGCAAGTGGACCCAGTACGACGCCTGTGAGCTGGTGGCCCGTGGCGCCTCGCGTCAGCCGTTGTTCATCGACCAGGGCGACGCCGATGACTTCCTCGATGAGCAGTTGTGCCCAGAGCGGCTCGAGGCGGTCTGTGCCGAGCGCGATCACCCGCTGATCCTGCGTCGCCAGCCCGGCTACGACCACAGCTACTTCTTCATCGCGACCTTTATCGAGGATCACCTGCGCTACCACGCCGAGAAGCTCTACGCGAAGCGCTGAGCGAGACTTCTCGCCAACCTGTAGTACCCTCCAAGGTATCCGCCACGGCCCCCGATCATCGGGGGCCGTGGCGTTTCTGGGCGCTTGATTCTTGGGTCCAAGATTTCTGCGGCCTGAACTTCCGAACCATTGAGTGGGGGAAGAGAGTGCTGGGTTTTGGCGTGTCCGGGCAGGGGGCCGGGCATGAGTTGGCTGGCGAGCCAAAGGCGGCGTCCCGGCAAGGCATCGACGGGTCGCCTGGAGAGATAGCCCTGTCGTGAATGGGGAAATATGGCCGATCCTTTGCCTTGTCAGGTGACAGATGCGACCTCGTCATAGTCACCAGCGACATCATTGTCGGAGACGACTGGTCAAGCGGCAGCCGATAGCGATTATTGTGATGCCGAGACTCAGTCGCCAGGCGTAAAGTCGTCGGAGAAAAGCACGGACGCTCCTGCCTGCGATACCCGTAGCGACGCTGGCAACGTCGAGGGTGTCGACACCATGCGCGAGTCCTGTTCCGTTTACGACGTCGCGATAACAACAAATGGACGTGACGGTACCTCGTGGCTTGCGACGAGGAGGCCGACGCTGTGGAGAAGATGACCATGACCCTGCCTAGCCGGCCCGAGGGGCCACAGACCGTAGGTTTTCTGCTGCTCGAGCATTTCACCCTGATCTCGCTGGCCTCGGCCATCGAGCCGCTGCGCATGGCCAACCAGTTATCGGGCCAGGAACTCTATCGCTGGTTCACCCTGAGCCTGGATGGTGCGCCGCTTCAGGCCAGCGACGGTCTGACCGTGACGCCGGACTCGTCGATCACGGTGCCGCTGTCGCTGGACATGGTCGTGGTCTGCGGCGGCGTGGCGCCGACCCGGCATGTGCACCAGGGCCACGTCAGCTGGCTGAAAGCCCAGGCACGCCACCTCAAGCGATTTGGCTCGGTGTGTACCGGCGCCTGGGCGCTGGCCCGGGCCGGGTTGCTCGAGGGTTATGAGGTCAGCACCCATTGGGAATGCCAGGCAGCGCTGCAGGAGGCCTACCCGGGCATCGGCCTGACCTCGAAGCTTTTCGCCATGGACCGGGACCGTTTCACCTGCTCCGGCGGCACCGCGCCGCTGGACATGATGCTGACGCTGATCGGGCGTGACCATGGGCGCGAGCTGGCGGCGGGCATTTCCGACATGTTCGTGTGCGATCGGGTGCGTGGCGAGCAGGACCAGCAGCGGGTGCCGCTCAAGCATATGCTCGGCACCACCCAGCCGCGACTGCAGGAGATCGTCGCGCTGATGGAGAACAACCTTGAAGAGCCCATCGACCTGGACGAACTGGCCCGCTATGTCAGCTTGTCGCGGCGCCAGCTGGAACGGCTGTTCCAGCGCAACCTGCACTGCTCGCCGTCGCGCTATTACATGCGCCTGCGGCTCAATCGCGCGCGTCAGCTGTTGAAGCAGACCTCGATGTCGATCATCGATATCGCCGCCGCCTGTGGCTTCGTCTCCACCCCGCACTTCTCCAAGTGCTACCGCGAGTGCTTCGGCCTGCCGCCGCGGGAGGAACGCCTGGGCTGGAGCGCCTTCTCACCGGTGGTGGCCGGTAGCACCGTATCCCCGCTGCTGGCGGCCGCCCCTGACGAACCGGTGTCCCGGGCGCTGTCGGCGTTGGAAGAAGCGCGCGGGGAGCCGACCTACGGCAGCTTCAAGGTGTTGCCCAAGTAGCGAAGAGCGTGTTGAACAATGCGCCTTCGCTGGCTGAATTTGCTGGACGAAGCCAGGGACCAGGCTTCGGCATGCCTGGACGCCAGATATCGGCAGAAGAGCCTTTGGCCACACCGGTAAAATGCTGACAGCGGCGATTGCCCGCCCCACCCAAGGCCTTGATATACTCCCCGGATCGATTCCAACCGAGCCCGATGCATGCGCAACTGGTGGCGCCCTCTCAGCCGACTTCTGCTACGCGCCACCCTTGCCTTTGCGCTGGGGTCCGTGGTGCTGGTGCTGGTGTTTCGCGTGGTGCCGGTATTCGGCTCCATGGTGATGCTGGAGCGCGAGGTCTCGTCCTGGTTCTCCGGCGAGTCGCTGGACATCCAGCAGCGCTGGCGTCCCTGGGATGAGCTGTCCGACAACGCCAAGCTGGCGGTAATCGCGGCGGAAGACCAGCGCTTCCCCGATCATCATGGCTTCGACCTGGTGGAGTTGAAGCGTGCCATCGAGTCTGCGATGAATGGTGGCTCGCTGCGCGGGGCCAGCACCATTACCCAGCAGACCGCCAAGAACCTGTTTCTGTGGACCGGGCGGGACTATGTGCGCAAGGTGTTCGAGGCCTGGTTCGCCACCCTGATGGAACTACTGTGGCCCAAGGAGCGCATCCTCGAGGTCTATCTCAATATCGTCGAATTCGATCGGGGAGTCTTTGGCCTGGAGGCCGCCAGCCGCCACTACTTCGGTGTCGGTGCCGATCAGTTGAGCGCCGCCCAGGCGGCCCGCCTGGCGGCGGTGCTGCCCAACCCGCGAGAGCGCAGCGCCTCGCACCCGGGGCCGCGCACCGCCCGTCACGCCGCCTGGATTCAGCGACAGATGAATAACCTGGGTCTTGGCTACCTGGAGAAGCTGTAGCCGGCAGGCGTCGCAGTCCTTGATCCTTTGGGTTCTGTCCATTCACTTCTTTCCCTCTTCGCCCCTTTGCTCCCGGCACGTCTCCGCGGTGTTTTGAGGCGCGTCGTTTCGCTTCTTTCCTTTGCCCACGGGTGCCTTTTGTCGCTGCCGGAACGGCGGTGACGCTTTTGGAATTCTCGTCGTCGCAATCAGGCGTCGTGGCCCCCCGGGGCGGCGCTATCCTGCCCGCACAACGCCAGCGTTCTGCTGCTGGCGCTCTCCCTGAAGCGGGTAAGGACAACAGCGATGAACTCCCCTCTGACGCAAACCGAAACTGGTGCCATCGACGCCCGGGCGCTTCACCGCGAGGCCACGGTGATCGACGGTCTGATCATCGCCAAGTGGAGCCGTGAACTCCTCGAGGACATGCGCCGTGGTGGGCTGTCGGCGGCCAACTGCACCGTGTCGGTGTGGGAGGGGTTCCAGGCCACGGTGGACAATATCGTGGCCACCAACGCGCTGATGGAAGAGTGCAGCGACCTGGTGCTGCCGGTGCGCACCACCGCAGACATCCGGCGTGCCAAGCAGCAAGACAAGACCGGCATCATCTTCGGCTTTCAGAATGCCCATGCTTTTGAAGACCAGATCGGCTACGTCGAGATCTTCAAGAAGCTCGGCGTCGGTATCGTCCAGCTCTGCTACAACACCCAGAACCTGGTGGGCACCGGCTGCTACGAGCGCGACGGTGGCCTGTCCGGCTTCGGTCGCGAGATCGTCGCCGAGATGAACCGGGTCGGGGTGATGTGTGACCTGTCTCACGTTGGCGCCAACACCTCCCGCGAGGTGATCCTCGAGTCGTCCAGGCCGGTCTGTTATTCCCACTGCCTGCCCTCCGGGCTCAAGGAGCATCCGCGCAACAAGTCCGATCAGGAGCTCAAGTTCATCGCCGACCACGGCGGCTTCGTCGGCGTGACCATGTTCACCCCCTTCCTGCGGGCCGGGGTCAACGCCACCATCGACGACTACGTCGAGGCCATCGTCTACGTGATGAATATCGTCGGCGAAGACGCCATCGGTATCGGCACCGACTTCACCCAGGGCCACGATCAGGCCTTCTTCGAGTGGCTGACCCACGACAAGGGCTACGCCCGTCGCCTGACCTCCTTTGGCGAGATCATCAATCCCAAGGGCATTCGCACCATCGGCGAGTTCGGCAACCTCACCGAGGCGCTGCTGCGCCACGGCCTCAGCGAAGCCCAGGTGCGCAAGATCATGGGCGAGAACTGGGTACGGGTGCTGGCCGATGTCTGGGGCGAATAGCACACAACCACCACAACAATAACGCCTGCCAAGGAGTCGACCGTGACCAAGATGGCGCCTGAACTGCCCATAGAGGTGGACGTCGAGACCGGTGTCTGGACCACCGACGCCCTGCCGATGCTGTATGTGCCGCGACACTTCTTTATCAACAACCATATCGCCGTGGAGCAGGCGCTGGGCGTCGAGGCTTACGCCGAGATTCTCTACCACGCCGGCTACAAGAGCGCCTGGCACTGGTGCGAGAAGGAGGCCGAGTTGCACGGTCTGGCCGGCGAGGCGGTGTTCGAGCACTACATGACGCGTCTGTCCCAGCGAGGCTGGGGCCGCTTCATCACCGAGGCCATCGACCTGGAGGCGGGTACCGCCCGGGTGCGACTGGAACACAGCGCCTTCGTCTACCAGCTGGGCAAGGTTGGCTACCGGGTCGAGTACATGTTCACCGGCTGGTTCGCCGGTGCCATGGACCAGATCCTGGCGGCCTCGGGGTCGACACTGCGCACCCGGGCCGAGCAGACCCAGAGCGCCGCCGAGCCGGGCTGCGAGGTAGGCCGCTTCGAGGTCCAGCCGCTCACCCCCGTGCCTCGCTGAGCTGCGCTATCCCGTCGATTCGGCGCGCCGCCCTGGTCTCCCTGTTGGGTGACGCTGTTTGGCGAACCCGGTCGGCGAGCTCAGACAGCAACCCCCGTCGGCGAGCTCAGACAGCAACCCCCGTCGGCGAGCCCAGCCAGCGACTCACGTCAGCGACCACCGTCAGCGACCACCGCAGGCCAAGGCGTCTGTCGTGGTTCCACCTTCGTCCGGGCAGAGGAGTTTCCCCATGGCCTTTGACGCGATCTTCGAGCCGATCACCATCGGCAGTCAGACCATTCGCAATCGTGTGGTCAGCACCGCCCACGCCGAGGTCCACGCCACCGACGGTGGCATGACCACGGAGCGCTACGTGCGCTACTACGAGGAGAAGGCCAAGGGTGGCTGCGGGCTATGCATCTGCGGCGGCTCCTCGGTGGTCTCCATCGACAGCCCCCAGGCCTGGTGGAGTTCGGTGAACCTGTCCACCGACCGCATCATCCCGCACTTTCAGAATCTGGCCGAGGCGGTACACCGTCACGGCGGCAAGATCATGATCCAGATTACCCATATGGGGCGTCGTTCGCGCTGGGATGGCCACGACTGGCCCACCCTGGTGTCGCCTTCGGGCATCCGCGAACCGGTCCATCGCTCCACCTGCAAGACCATCGAGGAGGAGGAAATCTGGCGCATCGTCGGTGACTTCGCCCAGGCCGCGCGCCGGGCCAAGGAGGGCGGTCTCGATGGGGTCGAGCTGTCCGCCGTGCACCAGCACCTGATCGACCAGTTCTGGAGCCCCCGAGTCAACAAGCGCGAGGACGCCTGGGGCGGCACCTTCGAGGGCCGCATGCGCTTTGGCCTGGAGGTGCTCAAGGCGGTGCGTGCCGAGGTCGGCGACGACTTCGTGGTGGGCATGCGCATCTGCGGCGACGAGTTCCACCCCGACGGCCTGACCCACGACGACATGAAGGCTATCGCCGCCTACTACGACGCCACCGGCAAGGTGGACTTCTTCGGCGTGGTCGGCTCCGGCTGTGACACCCACAACTCCCTGGCCAACGTCATTCCCAACATGTCCTATCCGCCGGAGCCCTTCCTGCACCTGGCAGCAGGCATCAAGGAAGTGGTCAGCGTGCCGGTGATCCACGCCCAGAACATCAAGGACCCGACCCAGGCCAACCGCATCCTCGAAGGCGGCTACGTCGACCTGGTGGGGATGACCCGGGCGCATATCGCCGACCCCCACCTGATCGCCAAGATCAAGATGGGCCAGGTCGACCAGATCCGTCAGTGCGTCGGCGCCAACTACTGCATCGATCGCCAGTACCAGGGCCTCGACGTGCTGTGCATCCAGAACGCGGCGACATCGCGGGAGTACATGGGCCTGCCGCATGTCATCAGCCAGAGCGAAGGCCCGAGGCGTCGCGCGGTGGTGGTGGGTGGCGGTCCCGGTGGCATGGAGGCCGCCCGGGTGCTGGCCGAACGCGGCCATGAAGTGACCCTGTTCGAGGCCGAGGACAGCCTGGGCGGCCAGATCACCCTGGCGGCCAGGGCCCCGAGTCGCGACCAGATCGCCGGGATTACCCGCTGGTATCAGCTCGAACTTGCCCGGCTCAAGGTGGACCTGCGCCTGGGCACCCGGGCCGATGTGCCCACCATCGACGACCTGAGGCCCGACCTGGTGGTGCTGGCCACCGGCGGGCGGCCGTTTCTCGACCAGTACGCCGACTGGGGCTTCGACCCTGACCCGGAAAAGAGCCTGGTTGTCAGCACCTGGGACATCCTCTCGGGCAAGGTGGCACCGGGCCAGAACGTGCTGGTGTTCGATTCCATCTGCGAGTTCTCCGGGGTGTCCGCTGCCGACTTTCTGGCCGACAAGGGCGCCCGGGTCGAGATCGTCACCGACGACATCAAGCCCGGAGCCGCGGTGGGGGGCACTACCTTCCCCACCTACTACCGCAGCCTGTACGAGAAGGAGGTCATCATGACCTCGGACCTGATGCTGCACGAGGTCTACCGCGAGGGGGCGTCGCTGGTGGCGGTGCTCGAGAACGAGTACAGCGGGGTGCAGGAAGAGCGTGTTGTCGACCAGATCGTGGTGGAGAACGGCGTGCGCCCGGACGAGCGGCTCTACCTCGAGATGAAGGAGGCCTCGCTCAATCGCGGTCAGGTCGATCTGGAAGCGCTCTACGCGGCCAGGCCGCAGCCCTGCCTGGCGCACCTGGACGCAGAAGGTCGCAGCGCTGGAGATCGCAGCGCCGGTTTCGTGCTGTTCCGACTGGGCGACGGGGTGGCCCCGCGCAATGTGCACGCCGCCATCTATGACGCCCTGCGTCTGTGCAAGGACGTTTGAGCGAGCCACGAGGGCGGCCCAGTCGCCGCCCGCCTGACCCTCGTCGAGAGGAGATAGAAGATGCCCGCAACCGTTCTTCCTGACTTGCTGGCCGTGCTGGTGCTGGCCGTGCTGACACTGACCCTGGTGGGTGGGGCCAGACGCTTCACCCTTTGGCGACGCGGGCGGCCCTCGCCGGTGCTCTGGTTGGCGGGCCTGGCGGCGATGCCACGACGCTATCTGGTGGATCTGCACCACGTGGTGGCCCGGGACAAGGCCTTCGCCCACACCCACGTGGCCACCGCCGGGGGCTTCGTCGCCGCCGCGCTGCTGATGCTGCTGGTGTTGCTGGTGCCGATGCCGGCGGGGCTAAGGCTCGGCCTGACCGGCCTGATGCTGGCCGCCAGCGTGCTGATGCTGGTCGGTGCCAGGCTGGTCGCCAGGCGGCGGCGCTCGCCGCCGGCGCGGCTGTCGCGTGGCCCCTGGATGCGCCTGCCCAGGAGCCTCACGGTTTTCTCGGCAAGCCTTGCCGGCGTTGCACTGGTCAGTCTGCTTTCCTCGCTGCTGCCGCCAGGCTGGCTCGGCGGCATCCTCGGCTGGACGCTGGCTGGTGTGCTGCTGGTGGGGCTCGCACTGGGGCTCGCCGAGATGTTGCTGGGCATGACCTGGGGCGGGCCGATGAAGCACGCCTTCGCCGGTGCACTGCACCTGGCCTGGCATCGCCGGGCAGAGCGCTTTTCCACGCGTTCAAGCGAGCGCGAGGGGCGCACGCCGCGCTCCACCGGGCTCAAGGCGCTCGATCTGGACGACCCCGAGGCGCCGCTGGGGGTGGCGTGTCCCGAGGACTTCACCTGGAACCAGCGCCTGGGCTTCGATGCCTGCGTGCAGTGCGGGCGCTGTGAGGCGGTGTGCCCGGCCTTCGCCGCCGGCCAGCCGCTCAATCCCAAGAAGCTGATCCAGGACATGGTGCGGGGCATGACCGGCGCCAGCGCCGACAGCTACCACGGTTCGCCCTATCCCGGCCGGCCGCTCACTCAAGATAGAGGTCAAGACAAGTCTCAGAACCAGGGCCGGCCGGGAGGACCCATCGTCGTCGAGGCGGGCGGCGCCTTGCTCGATGCCGATACCCTGTGGTCCTGCACCACCTGCCGGGCCTGCGTGGAAGAGTGCCCGATGATGATCGAGCACGTGGACGCCATCGTCGACCTGCGCCGTCACCTGACCCTGGAGCGCGGCAAGACCCCGGGCAAGGGCGCGGCGGTGCTCGACAATCTGATCGCCACCGACAATCCCGGCGGCTTTGCCCCCGGGTCGCGCATGCACTGGGCGGCTGACCTGGCGCTCCCGCTGATGCGCGACTACGGCCAGGTGGATGTGCTGCTGTGGCTGGGGGACGGCGCCTTCGACATGCGTAACCAGCGCACTCTGCGCGCCCTGGTCAAGATCCTGCGGACGGCGTCGGTAGACTTTGCCGTGCTTGGTAACGAGGAACGCGACAGCGGCGACGTGGCGCGCCGGCTGGGGGACGAAGCGACCTTTCAGCGTCTGGCCAGGGCCAACGTGGCGACGCTTTCACACTATCGCTTTCAGACCATCGTCACCTGCGACCCCCACAGCTTCCACGTGCTCGGCAACGAGTACGGCGCCTTCGGCGGCGACTATCGGGTACGCCACCACAGCACCTTTATCCAGGAATTGATCGCCGACGGACGGCTCACGCTCGAGTCCCGTCAGCGTGGCCGTGTTACCTACCATGACCCTTGCTATCTGGGGCGCTACAACGGCGAATACGAGGCGCCGCGCCATGTGCTGGCGGCGCTCGGCATAGAGCTTGCCGAGATGCAGCGCTCCGGCTTCCGTTCGCGCTGCTGCGGTGGCGGTGGCGGCGCCCCGATCACCGACGTACCTGGCGAGCGGCGGATTCCCGACATGCGCATGGCCGACGTGGCCGAGACCGGCGCCGAGCTGGTAGCGGTGGGCTGCCCCCAATGCACCGCCATGCTGGAAGGGGTAGTCGATGCCACCGCCCAGGTACGCGATATCGCCGAGCTGGTGGCGGAGGCGCTGATCGAGCCGCCGGCTGGCAAGCGCCAAGCGCGCAAGGCGCCAGCACACGACAGGACGGTCGCCGCAAAAGGAGGTGTGGCAAGAGGCGCCGACCCCGCCGTGGACCGAGGCGTGGGCCATGATGTAGAGGAGCTGAGCCAATGAGCACGTCCGATGAAGCGACGCGAGGCAGCACCCCGGTAGAGACGGCTCGGCGGCGTCGCGATCCCCGGCAAGAGTGGATCGCCCGCAACCGTCTGCATCCGCAGCATCAGTCGGTGCTGGCCGCTTTGGAGGGCGCCACCTCGCCACCGGCGTGGATGGGTCCCCAGGGACGGTTGCGCCGGAACCCGCACGCGGTGGGCTTTATTGGCCCCAACGGTCGCCGTCGTATCGATCGCAGCGGCGTCCAGGCGGGAGCCACCGCGTCGCCTGCAGGTCGCGCCCAGACCGCAGACGTTCAGGCCGCCCGCGACCGGCGCCGCGCGGTGACGCTGGAAGCCCCGGCCGGCTGGATCGCGGTGGTCCCGGATACCGCCACCGGCAGGCTGACCGAGCACGATCGCGATCTGTTCGGCCTGGCCCGTCGACTGGCCGATAGCGGTTCCAAGCCAGAGGGAACTGAACTGGCCGTGGTGGCCATCCTGTTCGGGGATTCGCCGCCACCCGCGCTGGAGCAGGCGCTCGGCGAGGCCGGGGCCGATCGGGTGGTCTGCCTGGCGGTGGCGGAGGGTTATGCCCCCGAGGCACGTTTGGCGGCCTGCACCCGAGTGGACGACGCGCTGGCCCCGCGCCATTGGCTGTTCCCGGATACCGTCCTGGACGGCGGCGATCTGGGGCGCAGGCTGGCGGTGCGGCTGGGCGAGCGGCCCGCCTGCGGGGTGTGGCGCGTCGAGGCGGATGGCGGGCTCGATACCGGCGGGTCCTGCGTCTGTCGGACCGGGTCCGGGCGCGAGGACCAGCCCCGTCCGCTGCCGCGCATCCTGATGGCGCTAGCCGAGTGCGCCGAGCCGGTGGTCGAGACCCGCCATGAGGCGAGAGCGATGGCCCTGGAGCCACCGCACGCGCCCCAAGCACCCCAAGCAAGGCTCGAGGATCTTGGTGCGGTGGCGGTGGACCCTGCCGAAATCGCGCTGCACGAGGCGCCCTTTATCCTGTCCGGCGGCAATGGCGTTGGCGACTGGCCCGGCTTTCACCGGGCCGCCCAGGCGCTGGGCGCCAGCGAAGGCGCCTCCCGGGTGGCGGTGGACGACGGCCATATGCCACGCCATCGCCAGGTGGGGGCCACCGGCACCTTCGTCAGCGCCCGGGTCTACCTGGCGGTGGGGATCAGCGGGGCGATCCAGCACCTGCAGGGGATCCAGCGCTGCGACAAGGTCATCGCCGTCAACCGCGACCCCGGCTGCGATATGGTCAAGCGGGCCGATCTGTCAGTGATCGGCAATGGCGACGAGATCCTCGCCGAACTGGTACGTCTGGTCGAGGCCGGGGGGGAACGTGGAGGCAAAGGTGATAGCGAGCGTGGCGATACCCACGAGTCCCGGCCAGCGGAAACATCCCCGAAGGAGGCCCTGAATGTTGCCTGAATCTTCCTCCCCCCATGGCGAGGCCAAGATCGGCGCCAGTGCCGATGCCAACGGCGGTGTCAAAAACAAAGCCAAGGCCTCCAGCGCAGACGCCACCTACCCGCAAGCCAGCGCCATCACCTCGCTTCGCCTGGATGTGCTGCTGTCGGTGGGGCGCCATCGCCTGACCGGTCGCGCCCAGCGTGCCGATGGCGATGCCCGGGCGCTGGAAATGGCGCTGTCGCTGAGACAGGCGTTGCAGACCAAGAAGACGACCCCTCCCGAGGTGGAGTTGATTCCCTGGCACCTGGGGCCGGAGGACGACGACACCGAAGCGGCGCTGCGTGGCTATCTGGGGATGGGCCTGGACGTCATTCGCTGGATCAAGGCACCGGCGGCGGCGGACGCCATGGCGCCACTTCGGGCGTCACTGACATCGCCCTCGGCGGAGGACGCTTACCACCGTCAGGCGCGCCTGGCGCTTTGCGGGATGCGTGCCGAGCAGGGCGAGGGCACCGGCATGCTGCCCATGGTGCTGGCCGAGCAACTCGGCTGGGCCTGGGTGCCTGGGGTGGTGGCCCTCGAGCGTATTGAAGCGATCGAGGGTCGCCATCGGCACGCTGAGGACGGCGAGCCAGGCAAGGTCAATGACTGCGAGGAGACCGCGCTGTTCCGGGCCATCGTGCTGCAGGCGCTGCCGCAGGGACAGCGACGTCGTCTGGCGGTGACCCTGCCGGCGATCCTGGGGGTGGACAGTGCGGCACCGGCCGCGCGCCAGAGCGCCTTCGGTCCGGCCCAGCGTGGTCAACTGCGTCTGGTCGAGTCAGGCGAAGAGCTGGTGCTGGACCCGGCGGTGGAGCAGTGGCCGCTGATACCGGCCCGGGCACGTCCCAAGCGGCTCAAGATCGTCACCGCCACCAGCGCCCGGGATCGCTTCAAGGCCGCCGCTTCCAAGGCCGAAAGCGGTGGCGGTCGGGTGCTTGCGGATGTTTCGGCCGAAGAAGGGGCCACCGCCATCCTGTCGATGCTCGAGGCAGAAGGTGTCCTGCCGACCGGCGGGGCCCGTTACGATCAACAAGGTAGTCCACAAGGCGATGGACGCTGACGCCAAGCGGTGCCAGCATCAAGACAGGGACCGCCAGTGGCAGGGCGCGTCGACCCGGCAAAGTCCGCACCGCTGCCTTACATGGACATAACTAGAGTCAAGCAATGACCGTCGAACCCGATACCACCGTGACTTCCGACGCCAGCCGATCCCGGCGTACCCGGGCGACCCTCAAGGGGCGCCAGACCGACCCCGACCTCCTCGAGGCATTGCGTCGGTTGCTGGGCGATGAACGCAAGTACCCCGAGCTGCGGCGGCGCGATCTCTTGATCGAGCACCTGCACGCTATCCAGGACGCCAATGGTCATCTGGCGCTTGACTGGCTGAGGGCGCTTGCGAGCTACATGACGCTGCCGATGGCGGCGGTCTACGAGACGGCGACCTTTTACGCTCACTTCGATGTGGTGCATGACGGCGAGGCGCCGCCACCCGCACTGACGGTGCGCGTGTGCGACTCGCTGTCCTGTGAACTGGCCGGGGCCGAGCGTCTGGCCGAGGCGCTGTCAGGCGGCCTCGACCCCGAGCAGGTGCGTGTCACCCGCGCCCCCTGCATGGGCCGCTGCGACCTGGCGCCGGTGGTCGAGGTGGGGCACCACCACCTGGGCCACGCCACCCCGCAGGCGGTGGAGGTGCTGGTGGAAACCGGCAAGGTCCACCCCGAGGCGGTGCTGTGGCAGCACCTCGATGAATATCGCCGAGAGGGCGGCTACGAGCTGCTGCGCGGCTGCCGGGAAGGCCAGGTGACGGTCGATGCGCTGACCTCGATGCTCGAGCGAGCGGGCCTGCGGGGTCTTGGCGGCGCGGGTTTCCCGACCCATCGCAAGTGGCAGAGCGTTCGCGCCGAGCCCGGGCCTCGCTGGTGCGCGGTCAACGCCGATGAGGGTGAACCGGGCACCTTCAAGGATCGCTACTACCTGGAGCGTGCCCCCCACCAGATGCTGGAAGGCGCCCTGGTGGCCTGCTGGGCGGTTCAGGCAGAAGGCGTCTATATCTACCTGCGCGACGAGTATCCCGGCGTCCACCGGGTGCTGATCGAGGCCATCGAGGAGCTCGAAGACGCCGGTATCGCACAGCCGGGCCAGCTTATCCTCAGGCGTGGCGCCGGGGCCTACATCTGCGGCGAAGAGTCGGCGATGATCGAGTCGCTGGAGGGCAAGCCAGGCAAGCCCAGGCATCGTCCGCCGCTGGTCGCCCACAAGGGCCTGTTCGGCCGGCCTACGCTGGTCAACAACGTCGAGACCCTGTACTGGATACCGGTGCTGTGGCGCGAGGGCGTGGCCATGTACGCCGGTCAGGGCCGACGCGAGCGCAGCGGCCTTCGCAGTTTCTCGCTGTCCGGACGGGTACGGCGGCCTGGCGTCTATCTGGCGCCCGCCGGCATCAGCCTGCGCGAGCTGGTCGACGAGTACGGCGGCGGCATGGCGCCGGGTCATCGGTTGGCCGGCTATCTGCCGGGGGGCGCCTCCGGGGGGATCCTGCCTGCCGCCAAGGCGGATATCGCGCTGGACTTCGACACCCTCCAGGCGGAGGGCTGCTTTATCGGCTCGGCGGCGGTGATCGTGCTGTCCGAACAGGACGACCTGCGCGCGGTGGCCACCAACCTGCTGGCCTTCTTCGCCGACGAATCCTGCGGTCAGTGCACCCCCTGTCGGGTCGGCAGCGAGAAGATGCTGAGCCTGCTCGAGCGCGATAAATGGGTGGTGGAGGACCTGGAGCGTCTGTCCCGGGTGATGCAGGACGCCTCGATCTGCGGCCTGGGGCAGGCGGCGCCGAATCCGGTGCTGAGTCTGCTGCGCCACTTCCGCGATGACCTGGGTCGCCACGACATCATCGTCACCGATACCGCCGAGGGAGCGCGCTGATGACCCGATCCCGGAACGCTTTTGTCTCCCACGTCGCTGATGATCCGACGCTCGAGATCTTCACGCTGACGCTGGATGGTGTCGAGGTGAGCGCCTGGCCCGGCGAGACCCTGTGGCAGGTGGCCAGGCGCGCCGGGGAGACCATACCCCACCTGTGCTTCAAGGACGCCAGCGGCTACCGGGCCGACGGCAACTGCCGCGCCTGCATGGTGGAGATCGAGGGCGAGCGGGCGCTCGCCGCCAGTTGCCTGAGGGAGGCGCGCCCCGACATGGTGGTCAGAAGCCAGTCGTCCGAGCGCGCCCGGGTCGCCCGCGAGGGTGTGCTGGAGCTGCTGCTCAGCGACCAGCCGCCGCGCGACGATAGCCCGGATCGTGCAAGCCAGCTGTGGCAGATGGCCGATCACCTGGCGGTGGACGCCACCCGCGCCCGTGCTCGCTACCCTAGGCGCAGGCCCGACGTCGTGCGTCATGCGCCCGGCGCGCGTCTGCCCGGTGAGCGCTCACCGATCGCAGATGATGCCAGCGGGACTCGCCGTGCTTCCGCTACAGCAGGCCACGACACCAGCCATCCGGCGATGACGGTCAACCTGGACGCCTGTATCCACTGCACCCTGTGCGTACGCGCCTGTCGCGAGGTACAGGTCAATGACGTCATCGGCATGGCCCATCGCGGCGCCGCCAGCAAGGTGGTGTTCGACTTCGACGACGCCATGGGCCAGAGCAGCTGCGTGGGGTGCGGAGAATGCGTCCAGGCCTGTCCTACCGGCGCCCTGTCGCCGACCAGCCTGATCGATGCCCAGGGCCGCGGCAGCAGTGACAGCGCCGAGCGTAAGGTGGACTCGGTGTGTCCCTACTGCGGTGTCGGCTGCCAGTTGACCTACCATGTCAAGGATGACGCCATTCTCTACGTGGAAGGCCGTGACGGCCCGGCCAATCAGGGACGGCTGTGCGTCAAGGGACGTTTCGGCTTCGACTACGGTCGCCACCCGTCGCGGTTGACCCGGCCGCTGGTGCGGCGCGAGGGTGTGCCCAAGGGCATGGACGAGGGCTTCGATCCCGCCCGGCCACTGACCCATTTTCGCGAGGCCGACTGGGACGAGGCGCTGGCGCTGGCCGCCGGGGGGCTGACCCGGCTCAAGGCCGACCGCGGCCCCAGGGCGCTGGCAGGCTTCGGCAGTGCCAAGTGCTCCAACGAAGAGGCCTGGCTGTTCCAGAAGCTGGTACGCACCGGCTTCGGCTCCAACAACGTCGACCACTGCACCCGACTGTGTCATGCAAGCTCGGTGGCGGCGCTGATGGAGTGCATTGGCTCCGGCGCGGTGACCGCCTCCTTCATGCAGGCGATGAACGCCGATGTGGTGATCCTTACCGGCTGCAATCCGGCGGTCAATCATCCGGTGGCGGCGACCTTCTTTAAGCAGGCGGCCAAGGGCGGCACCCGGTTCATCATCATCGACCCTCGGGGCCAGGCGATGGGGGCCTATGCCCATCGGGTACTGCGCTTTACCCCGGGGGCCGACGTCTCGCTGTTCAACGCCATGCTGAACGTCATCATCGACGAGCAACTCTTCGATGAGGCCTATATCCGCGAGCACACCGAGGGCTTCGAGCGGCTCAAGGCGTCGGTGCGTGATCAGACGCCGGAGTCGGTGGCCGCGGCCTGCGGTGTGCCCGCCGACGAGATCCGTGCGGCGGCGCGGGAATACGCCAACGCCGAACGGGCGATGATCTTCTGGGGCATGGGAATCTCCCAGCATACCCACGGCACCGACAACGCCCGCTGCCTGATCTCGCTGGCGCTGGCCTGTGGCCACACCGGGCGCCCCGGCACTGGCCTGCATCCGCTGCGTGGCCAGAACAATGTCCAGGGGGCCTCCGACGCCGGCCTGATCCCGATGGTGCTGCCGGACTATCAGCCGGTGTCCGACGCCCAGGTGCGGGCCTCCTTCGAGGAGCTCTGGGGCAACGCTGGCACCAGCCGCGAGGGCAGAGGCGACGCCCTGGATCCCGAGCCAGGCCTCACCGTGGTCGAGATCATGGACGCCATCCACGCCGGCACCATTCGCGGCATGTACATTCTGGGCGAGAACCCGGCCATGTCGGACCCGGACCTGACCCACGCCCGTGGGGCACTGGCAAGCCTCGACCATCTGGTGGTGCAGGATCTGTTCGTCACCGAGACGGCGCAGTTCGCCGACGTCATCCTGCCGGCCTCGAGCTGGCCGGAAAAGGACGGCACCGTGACCAACACCAATCGCCAGGTGCAGTTGGGGCGCCAGGCGCTGCCGCTGCCCGGTGATGCGCGGCCGGACTGGTGGATCATCCAGGAGATGGCGCGGCGCTTTGGCCTTGACTGGGACTATGGCCACCCGCGCGAGGTCTATGCCGAGATGCAGAAGGGGATGGCCTCGCTGAACCATATCGACTGGAAGCGACTCGAGCGCGAGGGCGCGGTTACCTATCCCTGCCAGGCGGAAGGGGCACCCGGCGAGGACGTGGTGTTCTCCGAGGCCTTCCCCACCGCGAGCGGCAAGGCGCGTTTCTCGCCGGCATTGCCGCTGCCACCCGACGAACCCATCGACCGCGACTACCCGACGGTGCTGTCCACCGGGCGCCAGCTCGAGCACTGGCACACCGGTTCGATGACCCGCCGGGCCCAGGTACTCGACGATCTGGAACCCGAGGCGGTGGCCAGCCTGTCGGCGGGGGAGCTCGCCCGACTGGGGTTGCGCCCGGGCGAGCGGGTGACCATCACCACCCGGCGTGGCGCCATCACCCTGGTGGCGCGGGTTGACGACGGTATGCCTGACGGCATGGTATTCGTGCCTTTCTGCTATGTGGAGGCGGCGGTCAATCTGCTGACCAATCCGGCGCTGGACCCTTACGGCAAGATTCCGGAGTTCAAGTATGCCGCCTGTCGGTTGAGTCGCGCCGAGCCGGCCCAGGTCACCTAGGCGCTGTCCGAAAAGTCGACGAGCGAAGGTTAGACAAGGCAAAAATCGGTGAGAAAGCGCAGTTTACGGGGTGTAAATGAGCATTTTGATCCGATTTTTAACGCCGTATTACCGAGCGCAGGCACTTTTCAGACAAGCCCTAATCTGAACGTAAGACACAGCAACAAGGAGTCACCCACCATGATGATTGCCGAGTTGATCGACGGTCGTGACTTTCGTGATCGGTTGGTGGCGCTGGGAGTGCGCCTGCCCGAGGATGCCTGCCCGGAGACCTGCGCCAGGATGGCCCGGCTCAAGGCCCGTGAGGTCGGTCTGCCCGGTCTTGCGGCGCTGGTACGCGAGTTGATGGACAAACAGGAGGTGCTGCTGCCGTCGGTCCAACAGGCCATCCAGGCCCACCTGATGGGGCTCGATGATAGCGGCGAATCCAGGGCTGCAGGGAAGGGCTCAGCCTAGACCGCCGGCTTGCAGCCTCTCAGTCGCAAGGCGAAGATGGCGTTTCTTCGCCAGCGGCGGCAGGTGGCCCCATGATTCTGAGCGCTGAGCTCGCACAGCAGATCATCGACAAGACCCAGGATATTCTCGACGCCAACATCAACGTGATGGACGCGCGTGGGGTGATCATCGCCAGCGGTGATCACGCTCGCCTGGGTACCCTGCACGACGGTGCGGTGCTGGCGCTTCAGCGTGGCAGCGAACTCGAGATATCCGAGCATGACGTCGATGCCTTCAAGGGGGCTCGGCCGGGCATCAATCTGCTGCTTGAGTGCGCCGGCGAGACGGTGGGGGTGCTCGGCATCACCGGTCCGCCACCGCAGGTGCGACAGGCGGCGAGGCTGGTCAAGGTGACCGCCGAGATGCTGGTCGAGCAGGCCGACATGCTCAGTCAGCTTGAGTGGGCCAAGCGCCATCGGGAAGGTTTTATCCTGTCGTGGGTCAACGCCGAGCTTTCTTCCGAGCAGCTTCACGACTGGGCCGAGCGTCTGGGGATCGACGTCGCCTGTCAGCGCCTGGCGGTACTGATCGAGCTGGACAGGGGGTCGCCCAGCGCAGACCTGGACGCCATGCAGCGGCTGATGGAGCTAATGGCTCGTGACAGCCTGGTCACCCAGGTGTCACCCCATCGCGTTCTGGTACTTCAGCCTGTGGCGGATCAGGCTGGACAGCGTCAGCCGGGCGCACATCCAGGCCTTGGCGAGGCTATCGATGCCCTGCTGGCGCGCCTGGCACTGCTCGCTATCCACGGGGTCAAGGTTGCCGTCGGGCGCGCCTTCGACGCACCAGGCGACCTTCACCTGTCCTTCGAGAGCGCCCGGCAGGTGCTGGCAACCGGCAAGCGCCAGTATCCCGAGCGAATGATCTATCACTACGATGAGTTGCGCCTGCCGGTGCTGCTGTCACCGTTGAACGAGGCCTGGCAAGGCGAACAGTTGCGCGAGGCGGTCGAGCGCATCCGTGGCGCCGACAGCCAGGGGCGACTGCTGAAGACCCTGGCGATGCTGATCGAGCACGAGGGCAACCTGAGCCGCTGCGCCGATGCCCTGCATGTCCATCGCAACACCCTGCGCTATCGGCTGGATCGCATCCACAAGATCACCGGCCTTTCTCCCCATCGCTTTACCGGCCTGGTGGAGCTGTACCTCGGTCTGGAGCTGTCTTCCGGCAACAGCGCTCGCTGATACCCCAAGGCCGATCTTTCTCGCTGGTGGCGAGCGGTGGCTTATGAGCTGTCGCGAGCAGGCGATCGCGTGCGAGTTATCGCATGCGAGGTAGTGCCATGACGCCAGCCGTCCCCCTGTCGCAGGGTGGGGCATCGCGCCTGCCTGGTCTCTGTGGCCACGCTGATGGTCGCGGCTGTCCCTGTCGGCAGGTCGTTTCCGCGACCTGGAACGGTAGCCGCAGCGTTGCGGTTGTCGTTTTTTTCTTACATTAAATTACGCATTAGTTACCAAGAGTCGCCACGGCATTTTGTGCAGGATAATTAGCAGGGAGACAAATCTGTGCAGCTTTCCCCTGTGGCGGGCCGATATATGCCGTTCCCCCAGGAGGCTTGCGCCGCCCATCTGGACGCTCCTTCACCACTGAGGCCGGCCGATGAGTGACTGGAAGTCCGAGGAAGAACGGAGTCTGGGCTTCCCGCCATTGCTGCTGGTGGTGCTGACCTTCGGTGCACTGATGGCACTGCATACCCTGTTCGCCTCCTCCTCGTCTTCGTTGTTCTTGTTTGACCTTCTTACCTTCAGCCGCTCGGGAGCGGTGGCGTCGTTGCTGGCAACGCTCGGTATTCTGGCGCTGGTCATCGGCTGTGGTCGGGTCAGGCAGCTGGCCTCGCTGGCCCTGCTGGCGTTCAGCCTAGGGCAAGCCATGTGGCTGCTTGATCAAGTCAATCGTCAGGTGAGCATCGAGGCGTTGCCGGCAATGTCGTTGCTGCTGATGCTGCTGTTCGCCTTCTGTCTGTGGCACGGTCGAGGCGCCGGGCGCAGACGCTACGCTGCCCTGGGGCTAGTGTGCATGGTGGCGGGTGCGCTGGGATTTTCAATTCTGTGGACAACGGAGGATGCTCCACGCTGGCGCCTTGTGCTGTTCGAGTCTCGACCGCTTGGCACCGTCATGGTGTTTACCTACGGCGTCATCTTCTGGCTGGTCGCCCGCCAGCGCAGCTTGAGCTTGCGACGGCTGGCGCCCAGGGTGATCAAGGTCGGGCTTATCGGCACCAGTCTCAGCATGCTGGTGGGCTTCGGGGGCTACCACCTCTATTCACTCGATCTGAAGCAGGATCTGAGCACGCAGCTGGATGCCCTGGGCGAGCGCATCGTCAACTGGGAAGAGCGCTACCGCCTGGGCTGGAGCGAGTGGAGCCTTCCGCTGGCCCAGGCCGGAGGCTCCCCGGAACCCACCGGTCCCGGGGTCCGGGAAGAGGTGCTTGCCTACGTCTGGTGGCAGGATAACGGCGCGCTGCGCTGGGACCGCGCTGATGGTCACGAATCAACCACACGCCTCGGAGAAGTGCTGGCGCTGCACGAGGTTCGAGGCTGGCTTGATCAGCGCCAGGACGAGGCCATGCGCTGGTGGATGGTGGACAAAGGCGCGGCGCTGCTGGAGGTCAACAGCTTCGGTGTGGCGGGCCCCAGGCTGGTGGTACTTGTCGACACGACGCTGTGGCTTGAGCACTTGAGTGAAGGACTGTCGGCGAACCTGTCGCTGCTGGAGCGCCGACAAGCAGAGGTATTGGACCATGCTGCCCGCGAGGTCTGGGTAGAGCGCGGCAGGCTGGCCGGCGTGATGCGGGACGATATTCCCCTGGCCGGCGGTACGCTGCTGCGGATTCAGGCATCGAAGCCGCTGTCACTTCAATGGGTGCTGTTGCCGGCGCTGTTGCTGGCATTGGGCCTGTTTGTCACCTATCAACTGATGACCTGGATTGCGCTGGCGCGATTGCGTCGCGAGCAGGCGATCTCCCTGGCGACGCGTGAACAGGAGTTTCAGTCCCTGTTCGGACTTAACCCCGTGCCGATGCTGCAGGTTCGACGTTCGGGCCTGGTCGGTGCGCTCAACGACTCTGCCATCGACGCGCTGGGTGACAGGGCAGGGGAGGCTATCGCTCGACCCTTCGCCGAGGTAGCCGGTCGCTTGCTGGGATGCGGTGACGCGCCCGATGAATTGATGAAGCACTTCGATGATGTCATGACCGGGCGACAGCGGTCCGTAGTGTTCGAGTGCTCGATCGCGGATTCCACCTTCCGGCTACGCCTGCAGCAGGTCCGGGTGGGGGTGGCCTGTGTGGGGCTTTTCGCCAGTTTCGCCGATATCAGCCTGCGTCAGCGCGAGCAGGCCAGGCTGTCGATCATGGAGCACTGTCTCAGGGAGAGCAGCAATGGAGTGGTGATCTTCGACGCCCAGGCCAGGGGAGGGCCCGTGATGTACGCCAATGCTGCCCTGTGCCGCATGCTGGATGTTCCGGCATCCGCGGTGACCGGACTGCTGGCGAGTGAGCTTGCCAGGACCATGGGGCTGGACCCGGTGACGGAAGCCGAGATCTGCCACTGGATGAAGTCCCAGCAGGCGGGGTCGGTCACTGCGCAGGCCAGCCTGGAAGGGGGAGGCGGTCGCTGGTATGACCTGACGCTCTCGCCGGTGCACGCGCTGCGCGAAGGTGTGAGTCATTACATCGGCATCGTCGATGACGTCAGCCAGCGCAAGGTTCAGGAGGAGATGCTGGCCCACCAGGCCACCCACGACGCCCTGACGGGTCTGCCCAATCGTACCTTGCTGGCCGACCGGCTGGAGCACGACGTGGCCCTGGCGACACGTCATCGGCAGGGGCTGGCGGTGCTGTTCATCGATCTGGATGCGTTCAAGCCGATCAACGACAGCCTGGGGCATGAGGTCGGTGATCGCGTACTGGTCCAGGTCGCCAAGCGCCTGAGCCGAGGGCAGCGACGCTCGGATACCCTGGCGCGCCTGGGCGGGGATGAGTTCGTGCTGGTGCTGGTGGATATCGGTGGCAAGGACAAGGCCATCGCGGTGGCTGAGCGTCTGCTGGACCAATTGCGTGAACCCTGCCGCGTCGACGGTTACCAACTGCAGATATCCGCCAGTATCGGGATTGCCTTGCTGGATACCAGGACCACCCTGTCGCCACAGCGGCTGATCCAGCAGGCCGATCTCGCCATGTACCAGGCCAAGCAACGCGGGCGAAACCAGTATCAGTTGTTCACACGCACCCTGGACGGTCTTCCCGGTCGTCATGTGACTCTGCGCAACGCGCTGCGTATTGCCATGGAGCAGCAGCGACTGCAGTTGTTCTATCAGCCCCAGGTGGATGGCGAGGGCAGGGTCACCGGCCTGGAGGCATTGATACGCTGGTCCCACCCCGAATTCGGCTGGGTACCACCGTCGGAGTTCATTCCGCTGGCCGAAGAAACCGGTCAGATCATCGATCTGGGTCGCTGGGTGATGCGCAGGGCCTGCTACGACGCCAAGCGGCTGTGGCGAAGCGGGCTCAAGCCAGGTCGGGTGGCGGTGAACCTGTCACCGCTGGAATTTCATCGCATGGACTTTCTCTCCAGCGTGTGCCAGACGCTGGACCAGACCCACCTGCATGCCGAGTGCCTGGAGCTGGAAATCACCGAAGGCATGTTGCTGGACGACCAGGAACGCGTGGCCCGTACGCTGGGGGCCCTGGCGGCCCGCGGGGTCACCACGGCGATCGACGACTTTGGCAAGGGCTACTCGAGCTTCGACTATCTCAAGTCGCTGCCCATCGACAAGATCAAGATCGACCGTGGCTTTGTTGCCCAGTGCCTGGACAGCGAGCCCGACCTGGCGGTCTGTCGTAGCGTGATCACCCTGGCCCAGGAACTGGGCCTCGAGGTGCTGGCGGAAGGGGTCGAGACACCGCATCATTGCGCCGCCCTGAAGGACCTGGGCTGTACCACCTTCCAGGGCTATCTGTTCGCTCGACCGGTGCCATTCCGGGAGCTTGCCGGCCTGCTGCGGCGCCCCCATCTGGCGCCGCAGCAGGAGGCCTCGACGGATCGGCAGGTACTGTCGGGGGCTGGGGCGCGCCGAGAGTGAACGGCCGTCAGGTCCTGAATACCACCCCCGGCGTCGTTTCGAAGACGACGCGGGGGTGGGCTTCAGGGCAGGCTATTTCAACAGGCTATTTCAACAGGCTATGTCAGCAGGTCGAGACACCAGGTCGTGACGGAGAGACACCCAGGGGGCCGAGCGTAGGGGCTTTTCCGCCAGTGCCTAGCCGCTGGCCAGGCTCAGCGCCGGGCTGCTGCCCAGGTTGGCCGCCAGTGTGGTGCGGTACCAGTCGATAAAGTCGATCACCCCATATTCGTAGGTGGGGGAGTAGGGGCCCGGGCGATAGGCGAGGGAGTTGATGCCACGCTGGTTTTCTTCGGCAAGCCGTCGGTCCTGGGCGTTGGTGGCGTCCCATACCCGGCTCAGGTTCTCGACGTCGTAGTCGACACCCTCCACCGCGTCCTTGTGCACCAGCCACTTGGTGGTGACCTGGGTGCGCTGGGGCCCCAGCGGCAGTACCCGGAACACCGCGGCATGGTCGCCGACAAAGTGATTCCAGCTGTTGGGCAGATGCAGGATGCGCAGGGAGCCCATGTCCTCGATGCCCTGATGGGTCAGCGGACGGCGACAGGCGGCCCTGCCGTCCATGGTCATGGACACGGTGCCCTCGACCAGCGGGGTGCGGGTCAGGCGATTGCGCTTGCCTCCCGCCCAGCGCATCTTCCAGGGGATGCCGAGGCTATCCCACTCCTGCTGCTTGCGTGCCACCAGGCTGCGGTATTCCGGCGTGGCTCGCGGGTCCTCGGTGTCGTCGAACTCGTAGAGTGACTTGATCAGCTCCGGGTGGGAGCCGTTGCAGTGGTAGCACTCGCGGTTGTTCTCGAGTACCAGCTTCCAGTTGGCCTGCTCCTCGATGGTGGTGGTCACGGCCACCTTGAGGTTGGCCATGTCGTAGAAGCTCAGATAGCTGTCGAAGATGGCCTTGAGGTCGCCCACGTCAGGTGGATTCTCGGCGAGACTGACGAACAGGTAGCCGCCGGCCTCGGTCAGTGCGACCGGGGCGAGTCCGTAGTCCTCGAGTCGAAAGTCCTCGCCCATTTCGGTGCCGGCGAACAACAGGCGTCCGTCCAGCTCGTAGGTCCACTGGTGGTAGGGGCACACCAGCTTGGCCAGCTTGCCCTTTTCGGTGGAGCACAGGCGAGAGCCACGATGGCGGCAGGTGTTGTGGAAGGCGTGGATGGCGTCGCCATCGCCGCGCACGATGACCACTGGATTGTGGCCGATGTCGAGGGTCAGGAAGTTGCCCTTGGCCGGAATTTCGCAGCTCATGCCGGCGAAGATCCACTCGCGCTCGAAGATGGTCTGCATGTCGAGCTGGAACAGTCGTTCATCGTTGTAGAACGGCTGCGGCAGCGAGAAGCCGTGGGGGTGGTGTGACATCGTCTCCAGGGCGAAACGGCGGGCGTCCCCCAGGGGATCCTCAAGGTTGAGATGGGCGATGGGCTCCATGGTGCACTCCTCGTGATGCGATAGATGCGGTGTCGATGGGCGCGGTGGCCCATGGCAAGGGGCGCCGCTATGGATCAGGGGAAAGCATGAGCGGCGCTATCAACTGGCGTGCGTCGCGGTTGTCATGCAGCGCAGTCTGGGGCAAGCGGTATGACGCTGGGTATCTGGCGGCGACACCAGATGATGCCGTTGCGACCTCTTTGTCGCCGCAGCGAGCGTGGCCGGAGGATTCGAGTATGCTGATGTCGCGATCAGACAAGTGGCGCGCGAGGCGCGAGGGGCAGAATGCGCTCAATGACCAGGCCTCGAGCGGCGTTCGGGGCCTGGGTGAACCGCCGACTGCCTGCGAGCGAAACCGCCATGGTGACGAATTTTCTCAATCCGGTGACCACCCAGACCTGGGCCAATGGCCGCCACGTCGTGCGTTGCGTCAAGGTCATTCAGGAGACCTGGGACGTCAGAACCTTCTGCTTCATGGCCGAGCAGCCGGTGATGTTCTTCTTCAAGCCGGGGCAGTTCGTCACCCTGGAGATGGAGATCGACGGCGAGTGCGTCTTCCGCTCCTACACCATCGCCAGCTCACCCTCCATCCCCTACAGCTTCTCGATCACCGTCAAGCGAGTGCCGGGGGGGCGCGTCTCCAACTGGCTGCATGACCAGATGGACGTGGGCCACGAACTGGCGGTGCACGGTCCGGTGGGGGACTTCAACTGCATCGACCACACCGCCGACAAGGTGCTGATGCTCTCCGGCGGTGTCGGCATCACGCCGCTGATGTCGATGACCCGCTGGTTCTTCGATACCAATGCGGCGGTGGACCTGGCCTTTATCCACTGCGCCAGGACCCCCAGGGACATCATCTTTCACCGTGAGCTTGAGCATATCTTCTCGCGGATTCCCGAGTTCCGGCTGAATATCGTGTGTGAGCGGGACAACGAGCTGAACCAGGCCTGGTCGGGTTTCCGCGGCTTCCTGTCGGAGCCCATGCTGGAGCTGATGGCGCCTGATTTTCTGGATCGAGAGGTCTTCTGCTGCGGGCCCACGCCCTTCATGTCGGCGGTCAGGCGTCTGTTGACCCAGCGTGGCTTCGACATGAGTCGCTACCACGAGGAATCCTTCGGTGCCACGCCGGTCGACGTCCAGGAAGACGTCCACGAGCTGGCGGAGCAGGCCGAGGCGGAGGCCGAGGAGCTCGTGGCGGCCGACATGCACTGTGTCGAGTTCGCCTCGGCGGGCAAGAGCGTACGCATCCAGCCGGGCGAGACCGTGCACGCCGCGGCCTCAAAGCTCGGACTGCATATTCCCAAGGCCTGCGGCATGGGCATCTGCGGCACCTGCCGGGTGCCACTGGTCGCCGGTGAGGTGGACATGGAACACAACGGTGGCATCACCGACGAGGACGTGGCCGAGGGCTTCATCTTGTCCTGCTGCAGTCGGCCCAAGGGTAACGTCACGGTGGACTGGTAGCGGCGGTGGCTCCCGGCGGAGGAGGGTCGTAGGCCACCCAGCGCGGCAGTGGTGTAACCGTCCGGTGCAGGTGACTCCGTATGGCGTTGATAAATAGGAGGGCCGTGAGAAATTCGGTTAGGCTGGAGTCTGATTTTTGCTGGTATTCGGACGCCATGCCATCCTCGCCCCTGCACCCGCTCCATCCATCACGGCCATCGCCGGCACCATCGTCAGCACAGCAAGGGCAGGCCGATGTCTCTGGCGGCGAGCCGCTCACGCCGGCGCTGTCGGTGGGCTTTGTGTTGCTGTCGCGCTTTACCCTGCTGCCCTTTGCTGCCTTCGTCGACTGCCTACGGCTGGCGTCCGACGAGGGCGATCGCAGTCGTCAGCTACGTTGCCGCTGGCGCTTTCTGTCAGAGGATGGCGCCGAGGTTGCGTCGAGCTGTGGTGCGGTGATCTCGCCCTGCGAACCGATTGGCGGACGCCATGGGCAGCCTTTCTGTGATCCCCGCCAGTTCGACTACCTGGTGGTTATCGGCGGGGTGCTGGGGGATGGCGAGGAACCTGATCGCCCTGAGCGAAACCGCCCTGAGCGAGATGGAGGCACCCTCGACTATCTGCGCCATGCGTCGGCGTTGGGCGTGCCGCTGGTGGGGGTGTGCACCGGGGTCTACTCGCTGATCCAGGCTGGTGTGATGGAAGGGCGGCGCTGCTGCGTCAGCTGGTATCACCACCTGGATATGACCCGGCGTTTTCCCGCCGTCAGCGCGGTGGCCGACCGTCTCTATGTCGACGATGGCGACCGCCTGACCTGTGCCGGTGGCGCGGCGGCGGCGGACCTGGCGGCCTATCTGGTGGAGCGCCACCTGGGGCGCGCCTGGGCACGCAAGAGCCTGCACATCATGCTGCTGGATGGCCACCGAAGCGGCGACCACTCCCAGCCACAGCCGGTGGTCTTCGATCGCATCGAGGACCGCATCGTACGCCGCGCCGTGGCGATTCTCGAGCAGCATCTGGGCGAGCCGCTGTCGGTGGATGAGCTGGCGACGCGCGCCGGCGCCTCGCGTCGAGGCCTCGAGCGCAAGTTTCGCGAGGCCTTCGGTGTCGGCCCGCAGAAGTTCGCCCGGGATCTGCGCCTGCGCTATGGTCTGTGGCTTCTGTACTTCACCGACCATAGCGTCACCGAGATCGGCGAGCGCTGTGGTTTCGCCGACACCGCCCACTTTTCCCGCCACTTCCGCAGCGCCTTCGGCCAGTCACCTTCACGTCTGCGTCGCGATCCTGTCGGTCGCGAGGAGGCCGGCGTCGATCCCTTCTTTCTGCATGTCGGTGCACGCCTGGGACATCGTTGAGCGCCTCCCGCTGGCGCAATTGCCCCTGATAATGCCCCTGATCGTGCCGCTGATAGTTCCCCTGAACGTGCCGCTGGCAACGTCATTCTGGCGCTCGTCCACAGCGCCCGGATCATGCCTGCGTCCAACAAAGCTGTCGCATTTGTTCAAGTTCTTGAGGGGCCGCTCGGCTTCAATGACCTTATCCCGCCGGGCGTCTGCGCTTGTCTGGGCCGGGCTCTGCCCATCTGGGCCCGTCTGGGCCGGTCCCGGCAGCGTCGATGTCCCTGACGGCGACGCCGATGTCGTTTCCAGAATGTCGGCGCCGGGATAGCGGCTTACCTTGGAGGCGGGGGACTGCCCGTCTTCGTCAGCCATCACAACGACAACATCGATCAGGCGAAAGCGGCCGCGAAGAGGCGCCTCGCCGTTACTGGAGATACCCCATGCCCAGCGCTCATCTGTCCAGCTCGTCACTGTCCCGGTTCGATCCGCAGATCGCCGAGGCCATCGCCGACGAGGTCGTTCGCCAGCAGGATCATGTGGAGCTGATCGCCTCGGAAAACTACGCCAGTCCCGCGGTGATGGAGGCCCAGGGCACCCAGCTGACCAACAAGTACGCCGAGGGCTATCCCGGTAAGCGCTACTACGGCGGCTGCGAGCACGTCGACGTGGTGGAGCGGCTGGCCATCGAGCGGGCCTGCGCGCTGTTCAGCGCCGACTACGCCAACGTGCAGCCCCACAGCGGTGCCCAGGCCAATGCCGCCGCCTTCATGGCACTGGTATCCCCCGGCGATACCGTGCTCGGCATGAGCCTGGCCCACGGCGGCCACCTGACCCACGGCGCGGCACCGAACTTCTCCGGCAAGCACTACCACGCGGTGCAGTATGGTCTGGACGAGGCCACCGGCCAGATCGACTACGCCGAGGTCGAGTGTCTGGCCAGGGAGCATCGCCCCAAGTTGATCGTCGCCGGCTTCTCGGCCTACTCCCAGGTGGTCGACTGGCGCCGCTTTCGCGCCATCGCCGACAGCGTCGGCGCCTGGCTGCTGGTGGACATGGCCCACGTCGCCGGTCTGGTGGCGGCCGGGCTCTATCCAAGCCCGCTGCCCCACGCCCACGTGGTCACCACCACCACCCACAAGACCCTGCGCGGACCGCGCGGTGGCCTGATTCTGTCCGCCAGCGGTGACGAGGCGCTGTACAAGAAGCTCAATGGCGCGGTCTTCCCCGGCCAGCAGGGCGGTCCCCTGATGCATGTCATCGCGGCCAAGGCGGTAGCCTTCCGCGAGGCCATGAATCAGGACTTTGTGCGCTACCAGGAGCGGGTCATCGCCAATGCCAAGGCCATGGCCGAGACCTTTCTCGAGCGCGGCTACGACGTGGTCTCCGGTGGCACCGAAGACCATCTGTTTCTGGTCTCGCTGATCCGCCAGGGCGTCACCGGCAAGGACGCCGACGCGGCCCTGGGTCGCTCGCACATCACCGTCAACAAGAATGCGGTACCGGGCGACCCGCAGAGCCCCTTCGTCACCTCGGGCCTGCGCATCGGGACCCCGGCGGTGACCACCCGAGGCTTCGATGCCGAAGAGTGCGAGCGGCTTGCCGACTGGATCTGCGATGTGCTGGATGTGCTGGCCCGTGGCGACGACACCGCCGCCATCGAGGCCGACGTACGCCAGCGGGTCGGCGAGCTATGCGCGCGTCACCCGGTCTATCCGGCGCCTCGGCAAGCCGCTGCCGAGCCGGCCTGATGATCCCCCGGCGGTCGTGACGCACGGTGCGACCGCCCAGGCACTTTTCAGACACGCTCTAGCCCAGAGTTTTGAGGGACACCCTATGCAACGCTACTCCGGATTCGCGCTGGCCCGCCACGCCCTGAGTCACCACGAGAACTGGCAGCGCCAGTGGCGCAACCCGACCCCCAAGGCCGCCTACGACGTGATCATCGTCGGTGGTGGCGGCCACGGCCTGGCCACCGCCTACTACCTGGCCAAGGAATTTGGCGTGCGCAATGTCGCGGTGATCGAGAAGGGCTGGCTGGGCGGCGGCAACACCGCCCGCAACACCACCATCGTGCGCTCCAACTATCTGTGGGATGAGGCCGCCGCGCTCTATGAGCACTCGATGAAGCTGTGGGAAGGGCTGTCCCGGGATCTCAACTACAACGTGATGTTCTCCCAGCGTGGCGTGCTCAATCTTGGCCATACCCTGCAGGACATGCGCGACATCCAGCGCAGGGTCAACGCCAACCGGCTCAACGGCATCGACGGCGAGGTGCTCGACGCCAGGGGCGTGCAGGAGATCGTGCCGATCCTCGACTGCTCGAAGAACGCGCGCTACCCGGTGATGGGGGCCTCCTGGCAGCCCCGCGCCGGGGTCGCCCGCCACGACGCCGTGGCCTGGGGCTACGCCCGTGGTGCCGATGCCCTCGGCGTCGACATCCTGCAGCAGACCGAGGTGACCGGGTTCAAGATCCGTGACGGCCGAATCCTCGGGGTGCATACCAATCGCGGCGATATCGAGGCTAGCACTGTAGGCTGCGTGACCGCCGGCAACTCCGGGGTGATGGCATCGCTTGCGGGGCTGCGCCTGCCGCTGGAGAGCCATCCGCTGCAGGCACTGGTGTCGGAGCCGCTCAAGCCGGTGCTCGATACCGTGGTGATGTCCAACCACGTGCACGGCTATATCAGCCAGTCCGACAAGGGTGACCTGGTCATCGGCGCGGGTATCGACGGCTACAACGGCTATGGCCAGCGTGGCAGCTACGCCACCGTCGAACACACCCTGCAGGCCATCGTCGAGATGTTCCCGATCTTCTCGCGGGTGCGCATGAACCGGCAGTGGGGCGGCATCGTCGATACCTGCCCGGACGCCTGTCCGATCATGTCGAAGACCCGGATCGAGGGGCTCTACTTCAACTGCGGCTGGGGCACCGGTGGCTTCAAGGCGACCCCCGGTTCCGGGCATGTGTTCGCGGCGAGCCTGGCCAAGGGCGAGATGCATCCGCTGGCCGCCCCCTTCTCGATCGACCGCTTCCACAGCGGCGCACTTATCGACGAACACGGCGCCGCCGGTGTCGCCCACTGATTCAGGAGGTTCACATGTTCCATATCCATTGTCCCTACTGCGACGAGTGGCGCGAGGAAGAAGAGTTTCATCCCCGGGGGCAGGCGCACATCGCACGCCCCGAGGACCCGGCCGGATGCTCCGACGAGCAGTGGGGCGACTATCTGTTCTTTCGTGACAACCCCCGCGGTATCCACCACGAGCTGTGGGTCCATGCGGTGGGCTGTCGCAAATTTTTCAATGTGACGCGCCACACCCAGAGCTACGAGATCCTCGAGACCTATCGCATCGGTGAGCGACCGCGCTTTACCCGCGACAACCCCGACGGGATTGGCGCCGTAACGCCTGAGTCCCTTGACGACAGCGATATCGCCACCGCCGCCCAGGAGGTTCGCGCATGAGCCAGCCCAATCGCCTCGACACCGGGGGCCTGATCGATCGCAGCACGCCCCTGCGCTTTACCTTCAACGGCAAGGAGTACACCGGCTTTCACGGGGACACCCTGGCCTCGGCGCTGCTGGCCAACGGGGTGGACGTGGTCAATCGCAGCTTCAAGTATTCGCGTCCCCGGGGCATCGTCGCCGCCGGCGCCGAGGAGCCCAATGCGGTGGTTCAGCTCGGCCAGGCCGAAGCCGAGCAGGTACCCAATGTGCGCGCCACCCAGCAGGCCCTGTTCGAGGGGCTGACGGCGCGTTCCACCAACGGCTGGCCCAACGTCCAGTGCGACCTGATGGGGACCATCGGCAAGCTTGGCGGCAAGCTGATGCCCCCCGGCTTCTACTACAAGACCTTCATGGCGCCGGCCTCGCTGTGGATGACCTACGAGCGCTATATCCGCAAGAGCGCGGGGCTGGGGCGCAGTCCGCTAGAGCGCGATCCGGACATCTACGACCACATCAATCGCCACTGCGAGGTGCTGGTGATCGGGGCAGGGCCGGCGGGACTGGCGGCGGCCCTGGCCGCCTCGCGCAGCGGCGCCCGGGTGATCCTGTGCGACGAGCAGGAGCGCTTTGGCGGCTCGCTGCTGGACGGACAGGAATTGCTGGATGATCGCCCAGCGTTGCAGTGGGTCGAGGAGGTGCTCGAGGAGCTTGCCGCCAATCCCGAGGTGACGCTGCTGCCGCGCACCACCGCCAACGGCTATCACGACCACAACTTTGTCACCCTGCACGAGCGGCGCAGCGAGCACCTGGCCCACTGCGCGCCTCGAGTGGAGGGACGCCGTCAGTCGCGCTCGCGCCTGCATCGGGTGCGGGCCGCGCGCGTGGTGCTGGCTACTGGTGCCCACGAGCGTCCGCTGGTCTACGCCGGCAATGACGTGCCGGGCAATCTGCTGTGCTCGGCGGTGTCCACCTACATCCGCCGTTACGGTGTGGTGCCGGGCAAGCGGCTGGTGGTGTCCACCAGCAACGACGACGGCTACCGTGCCGCGCTCGATTGGCTGGACGCCGGCCGCGAGGTGGTGGCGGTGGCCGACGCCCGGCCTGCACCCGACGGTGAACTGGTCGAGATCGCCCGGGCGCGCGGTATTCGCATCCTGCCGGGCTCTGCCGTGGTCGAGGCCAGGGGCGAGCAGCGGGTTGCCTCAGCGCGGGTCGCGCCCATCGATATCGAGGCCTTTCGCGTCATCGGCGCCAGCGAGACGCTCGACTGCGACACGCTGGCCAGTTCCGGCGGCTTCAGTCCGGTGATTCACCTGGCCTCCCATACCGGGACGCGGCCGAGCTGGCGCGACGACCTGATCGCCTTCGTGCCCAATCTGCCCAGGGGCATGTTGGTGGCCGGCGCCGCCGGCGGCACCTTTGGCCTGGCCGAGGTGCTGGCACAAGGCCACGATGCCGGCCTCGAGGCGGCGAGCCAGGCCGGCTTCGAGGGTACCGAGCTTACCTTGCCGGCGGTGGCCTCGCGGCGCGACGGTGCGGCGGTGGCGCTGTTCCAGGTGCCCCACGAAAAGCCGACCCTGCGGGCGCCCAAGCAGTTCGTCGACCTGCAGAATGACGTCACCGCTGCCGGGATCGAGCTGGCCACCCGGGAAGGCTTCGAGTCCATCGAGCACGTCAAGCGCTACACCGCCATGGGCTTCGGTACCGATCAGGGCAAGCTTGGCAATATCAACGGCATGGCCATCGCCGCGCGTTGCCTGGGGCGTTCGATTCCCGAGGTCGGCACCACCGTGTTCCGGCCCAACTATACCCCGGTCACCTTCGGTGCCATCGTCGGTCGTCACTGCGGTGCGCTGTTCGATCCCGAGCGCTACAGCGCGCTGCACCAGTGGCACGTCGAGCAGGGCGCCGAGTTCGAGGACGTGGGCCAGTGGAAGCGGCCCTGGTACTTCCCCAGAACCGTCAACGGCAAGCGCGAGACCCTGCACGAGGCGGTGATGCGCGAATGCCGCGCGGTGCGCGAAGGCGTCGGCATCCTCGACGCTTCGACCCTGGGCAAGATCGATATCCAGGGACCGGACGCCCGCGAGTTTCTTGGCCGGATCTACACCAACAAGTGGGCCAAGCTGGGCGTGGGCAAGGTGCGCTACGGCTTGATGTGCAAGGACGACGGCATGGTCATGGATGACGGCACCACCAGTTGTCTGGCCGAGGATCACTTCCTGATGACCACCACCACCGGTGGCGCCGCGGGGGTGCTCGAGTGGCTGGAGCTGTGGCACCAGACCGAGTGGCCCGAGCTCGACGTGAGCTTTACCTCGGTCACCGACCACTGGGCCACCATGACCGTCACCGGCCCCAGGGCGCGGGAGCTGATGAGCGAGCTTACCGAGGGCATCGATCTGGATCGCGAGGCGTTTCGCTTCATGGACTGGCGTGAGGGCAAGGTGGCCGGGGTGCCGGCACGGGTGTTCCGGATTTCCTTCACCGGCGAGCTGGCCTACGAGATCAACGTCCAGGCCCACGCCGCCATGCACGTGTGGAAGGCGCTGTTCGCCCACGGCGAGAAGTACGACCTGACACCCTACGGTACCGAGACCATGCACGTGCTGCGTGCCGAGAAGGGCTTCATCATCGCAGGTCAGGACACCGACGGTTCGGTGACCCCGGAGGATCTGGGCATGCAGTGGGCGGTAGGCTACGACAAGCCATTCTCCTGGGTCGGCCAGCGGGCGCTGACCCGCAGCGACACCGCGCGCCAGGACCGCAAGCAGCTGGTGGGGCTGAAACCCAGGGATCCGTCGGTGGTGCTGGAGGAGGGCGCCCAGATCGTGCTCGACCCTGACCATCCGATTCCCATGCCGATGGTCGGCCACGTGACCTCGAGCTACTACAGCCCGACGCTCGAAACCGGTTTCGCCCTGGCGGTGGTCAAGGGTGGCCACCAGCGGATGGGCGAGACCGTCTATCTACCCTGTGTCGACGGCAAGGTCCACGAGGCCGAAATCGTTTCCACCATCTTCCTCGACCCCAAGGGGGAGCGCCAGAATGTCTAGGCATGTACCAGCTTCCCGCCTCTTGAGCGGCAAGGTCCACGAGGCCGACATCGTCTCCACCCCCTTTTTTCTCGACCCCAAGGGGGAGCGCCAGAATGTCTAGGCATGTACCAGCTTCCCGCCTCTTGAGCGGCAAGGTCCACGAGGCCGACATCGCCTCCACCCCCTTTTTTCTCGACCCCAAGGGAGAGCGCCAGAATGTCTGAAGCTATAGAACGTGCCCGTACCTTTGATGCCTTCCCGGACGAAGGCATCCCCCTGGAGTCGCCGCTGGCCTGGTCGTTTGAGCACGTCGGCTGCCCGGCGCCCGGCACCCACTCGCGGGTAGTGATGCGCGAACGCCAGCACGACCATCTGATCCTGCGCGGAGGCGCCATCGTGCTCGACGAGGCGGTGCGCGCGGTGCTGGGGTTGTCGTTGCCGGCGCGTCCGCTGGAACTCAGTCAGGGAGATAGGGCTTCGCTGCAGTGGCTAAGTCCCGACGAGTGGCTTGCCGTGCTGCCCCAGGGTGACGCCTTCCGCGTGGAGACGGCGCTGCGCAGCGCCCTGGGCGACGCCAGCGTGGCCTTCTCCGACGTCAGCGCCGGTCAGACGGTGATCGAGCTGACCGGTGATGACCAGGCCATGCGCGAGCTGTTGATGAAGTCGGTGGTCTACGACGTCCACCCGCGCCACTTTGCGGTGGGCAAGGGGGTGACCACGGTGCTTGCCAAGACCAGCGTCATCCTGCGTCGCCCCGACGAGCGACGCTGGGAGCTGGTGGTGCGGCGCAGTTTCGCCGACTACGTTTATCGTTGGTTGCTCGATGCCGGTGAGGAGTTCGCCATCGGCGTCGAGCGTGACGTCACCGCCGGGGAGACGACATGACGATCAGCGTGAGCGCCGTGCGCACGACCCACTGGATCCTGACCGCCCAGTGCCCCAGTCGTCTTGGCACCGTGGACGTGGTCACCCGCTTTCTGCGCGAGCAGGGCTGCTACATCACCGAGCAGCAGTCCTTTGACGACAGCAGCTCCTGTCGTTTCTTTATCCGCACCGAGTTTCGCCCTCCCGAGGAGGGCGAGTTCGATGCAGGCGCCTTCGAGGCGGCCTTTGCCGAGCGCGCGGCGCCGTTCTCCATGGCATTCGAGCTGACCTCACCAGAGCGCCTCACGCCGGTGGTAATCATGGTCTCCAAGGCCGATCACTGCCTCAATGACCTGCTCTATCGCTATCGTACCGGCCAGCTTCCGGTGGCCATCAAGGCGGTGGTGTCCAACCACCCCGATCTGGCGCCGCTGGCCGAGTGGCACGGGCTGCCTTATCACCATCTGCCGATCAGCGCCGAGACCAAGGCCGAGCAGGAGGCCGAGGTGTGGCGGATCGTCGAGGACAGTGGCGCAGAGCTGGTGATCCTGGCGCGCTACATGCAGGTGCTGTCGAGCGAGATGAGCGAACGCCTGGCCGGTCGAGCGATCAATATCCATCACTCGCTGCTGCCTGGCTTCAAGGGCGCCAAGCCCTATCACCAGGCCTTCGAGAAGGGCGTCAAGCTGGTTGGGGCGACCGCCCACTACATCAACGATGACCTGGACGAAGGCCCGATCATTACCCAGGGGGTGGAGCCGGTCACCCACGCCGATACCGCCGAGGACCTGGTGGCCCGGGGGCGTGATATCGAGTGCATCACCCTTGCCCGGGCGGTCACCCTGCACCTGCAGCGTCGGGTGTTTCTCAACGGCTCGCGCACGGTGGTCTTCCAGCGCTGATGTCAGGGACAGACAGGCGGCGACGACGAGGCGCTGAACTCCATCTTGCTGAACCAGGCGGTGGCGTCGCCTCCGGCGTTGTCGCCATCGCTCATCAGCGCCAGGCCATCGACGCCGTCGGGGCTCGCGCCGAACAGTCGACGATAGTCGGCGGCCACGTCGCGCACCTCGCCGACCCACTGCCCAGCCTTGGCGCCTCCGCTTTGCAGCGCCAGCAGGACGGCGCGGTCGGTAAAGGCATTGGGCCAGCTGGTGCCTGCCGGCTGATTCGATGACCACACGTAGTTGACCGACTCCACCTGCCAGGGCAGAAGGCCGGTGCGTCTGGCCACGTAGACCCGGGCGGGATAGTCGTCACCACTCTCTGTGCGTTCGTTGACCCCGGAATAGACCCCGGATACCTGCCAGCACCAGCGCAGGTAGGGCGTCTCGCCGAGGTCGATGTCGCGCTCCAGATAGCGGGCCGAGGCCTGCCCCCGGGAGCGCGCTTCGAGCACGCTGACGCCATCGCGCTCGACCAGTCGGTAGGCCGTTTCGCCGGCGAAGGATTTGGTTGGCCAGTCGAGCATGGCGCGCGGGCTGAAGGTCTGGGCCTGGGCGCAGGAGGCCATCAGGACCGCAGCCGAGACAAGGGCGCAGGTCAGGGTACGCGGCGGTGGGGCAGCGAGGTGGCGAAGGGGAAGAATCCGGGCCATGCAGGCTCCTGTCGTCGGCAATCGGGGAAGCGGCTGAAACGACGCGAACGATATGAACGATATGAACCATCAGGTGCAAATCGTGTGGGCGGCCATCGGCTGTGCGCACATCGTGTAGCTGCATTGCGCGCACTATGCCCAGTCGCGTCGGCTATGGGTACTGGGTCGTCGCCCCGGCGTTGAACCTTACACAGCGTCAACCCGGATTGTGAGAGATTTCCCCTTGTGGTGGTCGGGGACCGGCGACCATGCTGTAGGCACATTGACCTGGAAAGGAAGCTCCATCATGAAGCAGTGCTATCGCAAGATGTTCACCCTGTGCCTGGGCAGCGTGCTGGCGGGATCGATGGCGACCATGGCCTGGGCGCAGGGCGAGGTCGAGGTGAGCGACAGCGGTATCGCCAGTCTGACGTCGACCGATAGCCTGGAGGCGGTGGAATCTCGCTTCAAGGAGGGGCTGGAAAAACGGGGAATGGGACTGATGGCAAGCGTGGACCACCAGGCCAACGCCGCCGGGGTGGAGCTGGAATTGCCAGCGACACGCACCTACATCTTCGGCAAGCCCGAGGTGGGCACTCGACTGATGCAGTGCGAGGGCAGTGTCGCGCTGGACCTTCCCCAGAAGATGCTGGTTCGCCAGCAGGATGATCACCTGGTGATCGAGTGGAACGACCCTCACTACTTGGTGGAGCGCCACGGCCTGCAGGACTGCGAGCTGCCCGTGGACAAGATCGCCGAGGCCCTGACCGGGCTGGCGCGGGAGGCAGCGGGCCAGCAGTGATGGCCTGGTCTTGCCCAGGCATCTCCCGAGCCTTGCTCACCGGGTCCGGCTCGGGACCTCTTTACCGGGGATCTGGCACGCAATCGCTTGAGGCTGACTCAGGTGGGGGGTAACTGGCGCCCCGTCGGCGGGCTGCCTTGGTGGCCCGCCAGGGGGAGGCAGAATGGTGGGTTGACCAGCGAGATGCTCCCCTCGAGGTAGGGCAGTCGAGGTCTGGCAGTCGAGGTCCTTGCGCCAAGTCCGTCAGCCGAGTCCTTCAGTTCTGGCGACGGGTCTCCGCCTCGGCCATCGCTTCCTTTACCTTCAGCAGGTCCTGATCACTGGCGACGTTGTCGGTAGTCGCGCCAGGGGACGTACCGTCCTGGGGTTTATCAATTGTGCCGTTATAGGCATTGCCGACCCGGTGCAGCATGCCGAACTGCTTTTCGCAGTTGCGACAGGCCGAGCACAACATCAAGTGAAACCGCAGCGAAATACGCTCCCTGGCCGTCAGGGGGGCATCCAACTGCTTTGACATCAGCCGCGTAGCGGCCTTGCACATCATCATGCCGCGTCCTCCTTCCATCCCTTTTCAATGCAAGCGCGAAGCTTGAGGCGAGCCCGATGCAGGATCACCCAAGCGTTGTTTTCCTTGATGCCCACTTCCTTACAAATATCGTCGGTGGAAAGGCCCATCAATTCGCGCAGGGAGAAAACGCGAGCCACGTTTTCTGGAAGACTCAGCATACAAGCGTCGAATACTTTCCAGAAATTTTCGTTCTCGAACGCTTGCTCCGGGGTGCTCCATGCCTGGGGCTTGGCGTCGGCGGCCCAGTGCCCATCCTGTTGAAACATGCGGTCGATGGCGTCGTCGCTGTGCTCTTCATCGAAGGGCTCCCAGCGACCATGACGCTTCTGCTGGCGCATCTGGTCGAGCAGCTTGTACTTGAGGATGCCGAATACCCAGGTTTCGTAGCCGGAGCGCCCCGAAAAGCTGTCGTTCTTCTCGATGGCGGCGATCATGGCTTCCTGCACGGCGTCCTCGGCGGCGGCATGATCGCGCAGGTGCATGCGGGCGAAGGACACCAGGCGGGGGCGCACGGCGGCGAGTTTCTTGTGGCGGTCGGTGAGCGTTTCTTGGGTCACGGCAGAATCTCCAGGGCGAGGGCTTCCATGTCGGCGAGGCGAGCCAGGTCCTGGGGCGTATCCAGGTCCCATACGGTCGTTGGACACTCCAGCGTCCACAAAAGCTCCGCAAGACGTGTGCGCGTCTGGGACATGACGCTGGACGTGCCCCAGTCGATTCCTCGGAAGAGACGGGGATCGGGGCGACGAACTCCAACCAGAGCATAGCCGCCGTCCTCGGCCGGAAGAAAGACGCTATCTGCGTCTTTAAGCCGTTTATGACAAGTTTTTAGTAATGTCTTATCCAATATCGGGCAATCTGTGCCGATTAGAAGGCTCGGGCCACCTGCCGAGCACAGCGCCGCGTGCATGCGCACCCCCAGGTCGCCTTCAGGCTGTGGTCTCAGCGTCACGCCGAACCGCTGGCGGATATCGACAAAGCACGGATGGTCATGCTCAAGCGCCGTCCACAGCGTGATGTCGCGCGCGGACGTCGTCTCCAGCGCCGTCTTCAGGGTGTACTCGATCAGTCTGTGCTGGAGACGAGCGGCGCCTTCGGCGCCGAGGGCGGGGATCATCCGCGTCTTGGCCAGGCCGGGAATCGGCGCCTTGGCCAGGATGGCCAGCTTCAGGCCAACCTGGCCAAGGCTGCTTGCCAGCCCGTCGCTATCGTGGTCAGCGCACATGGCGATACTCCTCGGCCAGGCGAACGGGATCGGCCCCACGCCAATAGCGAAAGCGCAGTCGCCACATCAGCAATATCGTCGTCAGCACGCCACCCTGCTCCCAGCGGCGACCGTCGGTGAGCACCTTGAAGCCAAGGCAGGCGGGCGGCGACAGCCGCTTGAGGCGCTTGGACATTTCGATGTCTTCCATCAACGGCTGGTCGGGGAAGCCACCGACGGCGTCGAAGGCGCTGCGACGCATGAACATCGCCTGATCGCCGGTGGCGATGCCGGTCAGGCGTGAGCGCAGGTTCATGCAGGCGGCGATCAATGATAGCCAGCGCGATCGGCCCAGGATGCGCACGTCGAAGCGCCCCCAATGGCGTTTCTCCAGCGCCTTCAGTATCGCCGGCATGGCCGCCGCGGGCAGTCGAGTGTCGGCGTGCAGAAACAGCAAGGACGGCGCACTCGCCGCAGCGGCGCCCTGGTTCATCTGGCGCGCCCTGCCGCGGGGGGCATCGATGACCCGGTCGGCCAGGGGACGGGCAAGCGCCCGGGTATCGTCTTCGCTGCCACCATCGACGACGATCACCTCGACGCCCTGCTGGCGCCACTCGGATAGCCGCTCAAGACCCGCGACGATGGTCGCTGCCTCATCGAGGACGGGAATGACCACACACAGACGTGGTGCGACGGTCGGGGAGCCTGGTTCAGCGAGAGGCACGGCGGGCACCCTGCCAGGCGGCCCCGGCGGGGGCTTCGGTGGCGGCCGCCAGTTCGACGATCGGACCCGCCGCTGCCTCGGCGTCTGCCCTGTCGTGGGTGACCAGCAGCGCCGGAAGACGATGGTCGCGGATGCGCTGGAAGACCAGGTCACGCATCTCCTGGCGGAGTGCGGCGTCGAGCTTGGAGAAGGGCTCGTCCAGCAGCATCGCCTGGGGACGCGACAGCAGGGTGCGCATCAGCGCGACGCGAGCGCGCTGGCCGCCGGACAGCGTTGCCGGATCACGCTCACCGAATCCCGCAAGACCGATATCCGCCAGGGCCTCTTCGATGGCTTCGCGGCGCTCGCGTCGGCTGGCAGACGACGGCATGCCGAAGGCCAGGTTGCCGGCGACGCTGAGGTGGGGAAACAGCAGCGCATCCTGGAACAGCAGACCGAGTCGGCGGGCCGAGGCAGGCAGGTCGGTGACTCGCCTGTCGCCGAGGCGCACCTCGCCCTGGGCGTCAAAGGCGGGGGCGAGAAAGCCCGCAGCGTAGGCCAGCAGGGTGGACTTGCCGACACCGGAAGGCCCCATGACGCTGATCACCTCGCCGGGGGCGACCTGAGCATTCAGTGATACCAGTGGGGCACCGTCCAGCGAGATCACGACCCGATCGAAGACCAGTGCGCCCGTCGGGTTCGCTGGAGACGTGGGGGGAAGGTGGCATCGTGTGTCTGGTGTCTGTGACATGGTGGGCTCGGATGGCGTTGAGGCGGTTCAGGTCAGCAGGGCGCGTCGGTGGCGATGCAGTACGCGCGGCAAGCCGATGGCGAGGGCGAAACCGAGTGCCGGCAAGAGTAGCTGGGCCAGGGCATAGACCGCCGTCAGGCGACGATCCCCGCCGGAGGCAAGCGATACCGCCTCGGTGGTCAGGGTGGTCAGGCGTCCGGCCCCCAGCAGCAACGTCGGCAGATACTGGCCGACGCTGACGGCGACCCCCACGGCGGCGGCGGTGGCGATGGGGGCCAGCAGCAGCGGCAGGCGAACGCGTACAAAGGCGGCGGCCGGGCCATGGCCGAGCCCTGCGGCGACCTGGGCCCAGCGGGGGTCAAGCCGCCGGTAGCTCTCGGCCAGTGACAGAAAGACGTAGGGCAGCACGAACAGGCAGTGTCCCAGTACCACCACCATGAAGCCCGGTGCCACCGACAGCTGCGCCTGAAGCTGCACCAGACCGTAGAGAAAGGCGACCGGTGGCACCAGCAGCGGCAGGTAGAGCACCAGGGTGGCGCTCGCTCCCATGCTGCGGTGATTGAGCGCTTCGCTCTCGAGACAGCCGATCACCAGGATGGTCGCGAGAGCGGTGGCGGCCAGCGCCAGCCACAGGGTGTCGAGGGCGGCCGGCAGCAGGCCTGGCAGCGCACGACCCCAGTTGGCCAGGGTCAGGGGCGTGGGCCAGGCCGAGGGAAAGGGCCAGAAGGCCGCCAGCGACCACAGCGTCAGCCCCAGCAGACTGGCACCGAGCAGGGTGACGCTGAGCCAGGTCAGACCGCCGCCCAGCAGGCTGCCGAGGCGTTGACCGCTGTTGCGTCGGCCGTCGGTCAGGCGTGGCGTGGCGCACCAGCGTACGGCCTGTTCCAGGCACCACCAGCAGGCCAGTGCCAGCAGCGTGATGCCGAGCTGGCTCAGCGCTGCGGCGGAGGCCATGAAGCGCATCGACAGGTCGGGATCGCCAAGCCAGCGGACCACGCTGACTGCCAGGGTCGGTGGGGTGGACGGCCCCAGGATCATGGCCACATCGACATTCGACGAGGCAAAGGCGATGACCGCATAGACCGGTAGCCGAATCAGCGGGTACAGGCTCGGCAGGACCGCCTTGAGAAAGGCGGTCACCGGCGAATAACCCAGCGACAGTGCCAGGTGCCGACGATCGTCGGCCTGGCACTGAGGCAGCGCCGATAGACTCATCAGCAGCAGAAAGGGGACTTCCTTGACCACCAGTCCGGCGATCAGCGCAAGGCCAAAGGGATCACCGGGAAACAGGTAGTCAGGAGGCGTGGTGTGACCGCTCAAGGCCGGGGAGACCAGGCGCATAGCCAGGCCCGAGGGCGCCAGCAGAAAGGCCAGACCGATGGCGGCGGCGGCGTGGGGCACCGCCAGGAGCGGCGACAGCAGGCGCTTGAGCCAGACAAAGGCGGCGCTGTCGGCGAAGGCTCCGAGAAACAGCACCACGATGGTCAGGGCCAGGGCGGTGCTGATCAGGCCAGTGGTGAAGCTGAGCACCAGCATCTCGAAAAGCCCGGGGGTGTTCGCCAGACTCACCCAGGGCGCCAGGCTCAGCTGCTCTCCACCGAGCACCGGCAGCCAGCCGAAGGCCGGCGCCGCAGCGCCTGCCAGGCCGGCCACCACCGGGGCCACCAGCAGCAGTACCGTCAGCGCCGGCGCCAGCCCCACCAGGCGGGAGAAGGCCGAGGTATCAGCGGCTGCCATAGCGCTCGAGCCAGGCCGCCTCTACCGCTTCCATCCAGCTCGGGTGCGGCTCGGGCAGGGTCTGTTGCAGGGCCTGTGGCGCCAGTCGCGCTGGCTGGTCATCCATGGGCGTCAGTGCCTGACGCTCGGCCTCATTCAGGCGCGCGAGATCGAGCACGCTGGGGTCGCCCCACACGTCCAGGCGTTGCTTGCGCGCCTGGGCCTCGGGCGAGAGCAGGAAGTTGGCGGTGACCATGGCGCCGGCCTGGTGGCTGGCGTTGAACGGGATGGTGACAAAGTGAACGTTGCCGATGGTCCCGCCGTCGAGCACATAGCTGCGAATCGAGGGAGGCAGTTGGTAGTTGTTGACCGCAGCGGCAGGCTCGGCAGGGTTGAAGGTAAAGGCCAGCGACAGTTCGCCGTCACCCATCAGGCTTCTGAGCGCAGGCCCTGAAGCGGGGAAGTCCCGCCCCTGGCGCCACAGATGGGGGTGCAGGGCGTCGAGATAGTCCCACAGCGGTGCCATGGCCGCTTCGGCGTCGGCTTCGCCGACGGGGCGGGCAAGCACCGCCGGGTCGTCGATCAGTGCGATAAGCGCCTGCTTGAGAAAGGTGGAACCGTGGAAGTCCGGGACCAGTGGATAGGTGAAGCGCCCGGGATGCTGCTCGGTCCAGTCGAGCAGGGCGGCCATGCTGGTCGGCGGCGCCTCGACACGCTCGCTGTCGTAGTAGAAGGTCAGCTGGGCCTTGCCCCAGGGTGACTCGAATCCCTCGGTGGGGACGGTGAAGTCGGTGGTCATCTCGGGATTGGCGTCCGGCGAGGTCAGCGGGAAGTTCGGCAGGCGCTGGGCAAAGGGCCCGAGCAGCAGATCATTGGCCTTCATCGCGGCGAAGTTCTCGCCGTTGATCCAGATCAGGTCGATGGCTCCCTCGTCGACGTTGCCGGCGGACTTCTCGGCCAGTACCCGGGAGACCGCAGCGGCGGTGTCGTCGAGCTTGACGTGGACCAGGTCGATGTCGTGGCGCTGTTCGAGCTCGCCGGCGACCCAGTCGAGATAGCCATTGACGTTGGGGTCACCGCCCCAGGCGTTGAAGTAGACCGTCTGCCCCCTGGCCTGCTGCTCGATCTCCTGCCACGGCTGGTTCAGAGGCGTGGACGTATCCTGGGCCCAGGCGGGCGAGCCGAGCCCCAGGGCAGCCAGGGCGGTGAGGACGAAGGCGCCACCGGGAAGCCAGGTCAAGCGGAGGTCGGCAAACGGGCGTCTACAGGAAAAAGGCGTGGTCATGGTCGCGTCCTTGTGACGATGGATAGGCAGGGTTGGATAGTGCCGGGCAGGCTTGGACAGCGCCGGGAGCGTCATCCGGCACGGGCGAGTTCCTCGAGTTCGTCGGCGACACGCCTGATGATGGGGGCCGAGAGGTAGTGATCGACGCGGTCGGCCACATGGGAGATCAAGGCATGGTCGCTTAGCTGTGCCGACCAGTCTTCACCACGGTGCTGCCTGTCGACCTGGCGGCGCTGCTGGGCACGCCATTTGGCACACCAGGTCAGCGACCATAGCCACATGGCGCGACGACAGGTGATCAGCGTCGACCAGTCGCTGTGATGACTGTCTTCGGCCATCAGTTCCTGCCAGCGCCGATACAGCGCCACCAGATCCTCGACGAACAGCACCGCGCGGCTGTTGAGGTCCCAGGTGGTGGAGGTGTAAAGGCTCAGGTGGGCCAGGTCGAAGCCGGGTAGCGAATAGCGGCACTTTTCCAGATCCACCAGTACGGCGCGTCCGTGAGGCGTGATCAGAAAGTTGCCGGGGTGAGCATCGAAGCTGATCAGGTGAATCTCGTCGTCGGCGATGCGAAGTCGCTCAGGGAGCTGTGCCAGCGCCTGTTCGATCAGGGCAGTGCTGGTGCGAGACAGCCCGGCCCCGGGGAGAAAGCGGGCCTGGGTGGCGATCTCGTCGAGCATCTCTCGCCAGGGATCCACCGGTGAGGCCAGGGGGGCGCGTTGATCGGGCAGCGGCAACCGGTGCAGGCTGGCCAGGGCCGAGGTCAGGGCCGGCAGGTCCGAGGGCAGGCTGGCGGGACGGCCATCGATAGCCTCCACCACCAGCGCGCCTCTGGGCAGCAGGTCGTCGCAGGGCAGCCAGTCATCGAGCCTGGGTGTATGGCCACTGGCCTGGGCGCGATCGAAGCAGGCGACCTGATAGGCCAGGTTGGACGCCGCGTCCAGCCCCATCTGGCTCTGCTTGGGCAACCGCGCCAGCCAGCCGCCCTTGTCACTGCCGCCGGCCAGGCGCACATGCCAGTGGGCCAGGCCGGTATCGGCCAGCGGTTCCAGTCGATGCCCGGACAGAGGCCACCCATGGCGCGCGAGACTATGCTCGAGCGCTATCAGCGGCGGGCCCGGCGATGGGCTCTCCGTTCGCGATGACGGTGGCGTCGAGGCGCATCGCTCCATGTCGCGTTCCTTGGACGTAGTCAGCTGAGTCGGCAGGGGGCAACGATCCTTACACATTTTTTTCAGAAGATGCCACCGGGCGGACTTGGCCGAATCGAGACTGGGGTGGCGACAAGGCGGCGACAAGGCGGCGACAAGGCGGCGACAAGGCGGCGACAAGGCAAAGACAGGCTGGGTAGCAGCGTCGCCTTGCTCAGGTGGTTCTGGTAAACTGCGCCCCTTCCCGTGTCTCCACTACATCATGACAGCGCCAGGCTAACGCCTCCCGGTGCGCTGCTGTCGTGGAGAAACGGTCGGCCCTGGGCCGCTTGTCGCGATATCTCACAACCACTCCCCCTGGACCGCCTCATGATGCGATCGATCAAGCAAGACTGGTTTTCCAATATTAGGGGCGACGTGCTGTCCGGCATCGTCGTGGCCCTGGCGTTGATTCCGGAGGCCATCGCCTTCTCCATCATCGCAGGAGTCGATCCCAAGATTGGCCTCTACGCCTCCTTCTCCATGGCGGTGATCATTGCCTTCGCCGGTGGTCGGCCGGGGATGATCTCTGCCGCCACCGGCGCCATGGCACTGTTGATGGTGACCCTGGTCAAGGAGCACGGACTTCAATATCTGCTGGCCGCGACCCTGCTGACCGGGGTACTGCAGATCATCGCTGGCTATCTGCGCCTGGCAGATCTGATGCGTTTCGTCTCGCGCTCGGTGGTGACCGGCTTCGTCAACGCCCTGGCGATCCTGATCTTCATGGCCCAGCTGCCCGAGCTGACCAACGTCACCTGGCACGTCTACGCGATGACCGCGGCGGGTCTCGGCATCATCTATCTGTTCCCCTACGTGCCCAGGATCGGCAAGCTGCTGCCGTCCCCGCTGGTGTGCATCCTGGTGCTGACCGGCGTCTACCTGGCGACCGGCATGGACATCCGCACCGTCGGTGACATGGGCGAGCTGCCCGATACCCTGCCGATGTTCCTGTGGCCCGACGTGCCGCTGAATCTCGAGACCCTCGGCATCATCTTCCCCTATGCGGTCATGCTGACCGTGGTCGGTCTGCTCGAATCGATGATGACCGCCACCATCGTCGACGATCTGACCGATACCTCCAGCGACAAGAACCGCGAGTGCAAGGGCCAGGGTCTGGCCAACATCGGTACCGGTCTGCTCGGCGGCATGGCGGGCTGCGCGATGATTGGCCAGTCGGTGATCAACATCAAGTCCGGCGGGCGTGGACGCCTGTCTACCCTGCTGGCGGGGGTCTTCCTGCTGCTGATGGTGGTGTTCCTGTCGGACTGGGTCTCGCGCATCCCCATGGCGGCGCTGGTGGCGGTGATGATCATGGTGTCCATCGGTACCTTCAGCTGGAGTTCGCTGCGCGACCTCAAGAAGCACCCGATGTCCACCAATGTGGTGATGATCGCCACCGTGGCGGTGGTGGTGTGGACCCACAACCTGGCGATCGGTGTGTTCGTCGGTGTGCTGATCGCCGCGCTCAACTTCGCCAACAAGGTCGGCAACTTCCTGTACATCGCCAGTGACGAGCTGGAACAGCAAGAGGAGCTTGGCAAGGGACGGCGCTACCGCGTGGTCGGCCAGGTGTTCTTCGCCTCGTCTCAGCGTTTCTCCGCCGCCTTCGACTTCAAGGAAAGCGTCGAGAAGGTGGTCATCGACCTGTCACGTGCCCACTTCTGGGACATCACCGCGGTCCAGGCGCTGGACATGGTGGTGATCAAGTTCCGCCGTGAGGGCACCGACGTCGAGCTGATCGGGCTCAACGAGGCCAGCGCCACCATCGTCGATCGCTACGCCATCCACGATAACCCGGCGGCGGTGGAAAAGCTGATGGGTGGTCACTGAGGCAGGCGCCGAAGATGTGACGGGTGTGTGCCAGTTGGTGTAGAACTGGAGGTAACACCCGGATCGGGCTAGACAACAGGTCTGAGGGTCGCGCCCCGCTCGGGCGCGACGACAAGGCCACAATCGATGGAACGCGACGTCTGAGGACGCGCGTTCGCCCCCAACGCCAGGCAGGACGATTTCATGACAGAACAGGTGATGGCCGCCATCGACGGGTCCCAGTTTTCCGAAGGGGTCTGCGACTCTGCCGCCTGGGCCAGTCAGGCCCTCGATGCGCCGCTGACGTTTCTTCACGTGGTGGATAACCACCCCCAGACCGCCGAGGCCGATCTGTCCGGTAACCTGGGACTCGGCGCCAGGGAGCACCTGCTCGAGGAGCTGGCCAGTCTCGATGAGCGGCGGGCCAAGGTCGCCCAGGAGCACGGCCGCCTGATGCTCAAGGCGGCCAAGGATCGCGCCAGCGCCAGTGGTGTTGATGATCTGCATTGCCGACAGCGCAACGGCACTCTGGTGGAGACACTGCTGGAGCTGGAAGACGAGATCCGCCTGCTGGTGATCGGCAAGCGGGGCGAGAGCGCCCAGCAGGCCAGCGAGCACCTGGGCTCGAATCTCGAGCGGGTGGTCCGCGGTCTGCATCGGCCGATTCTGATGGTGCCGGAGAGCTTCACGCCGCCGACCCGGGTGATGATCGCCTTCGATGGCAGCAAGACCACCCGCAAGGGCGTCGAGCTGCTGGCCAGGAGCCCGCTGTTCAAGGGGATCGCCTGTCACGTGGTGATGGTCGGTGCCGATACCGGTGATAACCGCACCCAGCTGGAGTGGGCGCTGGACAGCCTCAAGGGCGCCGGTCACGAGGCCCAGGGCGAGATTCGCGCCGGAGAGGTCGAGGAGACCCTGCGCGCCTACCAGAAGGACCACGCCATCGAGATGGTGGTGATGGGAGCCTATGGCCACTCGCGGATTCGTCATCTGCTGGTGGGCAGCACCACCACCAGTGTGCTCAGGCGCACCTCGCTGCCGGTGCTGCTGCTGCGCTGACGAGGCTGAGCCGACATCGACATCGACCCGCCGCCGAATCCTGTTCGGCGGCGGGTCGTTTTTTATGCGTCTATGCGTCGTCGACGCGTTCCTGCTGCTGCGTCACCGGTTCGCGACCTTTGCCCTTCATCCTGCATAGCAGCCACTCCAGCGAGAGACAGCCGCCGCCGCGCAGGATCAGGGTGGCGAGGCTCGCCGCCCAGAGTCCGTGGGTGACCCAGGCCTCGGGATAGACGAAGGTCTGGATCACCAGGGTCATGATCAACAGCCCCAAGGCCGCCAGTCGTGTGGCAAGCCCCGCCCACAGCAGCAGCGACAACGAGAACTCGGCGAGTGTTGCCAGGTAGGCGGCCAGCACCGGTGAAATCAACGGCAGGGCGTATTCGTGCTCGAACAGGAAGAAGGTGCTGTCGGCGATACCGAACCCCTCCACCTTGGTCAGCGCCGACAGAAAGAACACGGCGCCGAGTACCAGGCGCATCAACGCCAGCACCAGATCCAGCGAACGACGTTCGAGCCAGGGGCACAGTCGCCCATAGTAAGTGTCCAGCAGGTTTGTCATCGGTGTCATGGGGTGCCTCGTAGCAAAGTGGGGGCGGGGTCCGGTACCGCGAGCGCGCCATGGCCGACCAGGGTGCCCAGAGCGTGGCCGAGCGCATCCTCTGCCACGCCGCTGTCGGCCAGTTCGCCCAGCGCCTGGGACAGCGAGGTCGGTGTGTCCAGCAAGCCGTACAAGGCTGCGCTTGCCGCATCGAGTGGCATAAGCCTGACCTGGCGACCCGAGCGGATCACCAGCCAGTGGCCGGCGCCTCGCTCGCCCAGGGGGGCGCCACCCTCTCCGCGCTCCAGCGCCTGCCACAGGGCTTCGACGTCATGTTGGCAACGGATGGCCCGGCTGGCCGGACGGGCCTGGACAAGCCGCTGGTCGTCAAGGACGGCGCCGATATCGGACGCCTCCAGCGGCGCTGTCTCGGCTGCGTGACTGACCTGAAGCCGGGCGTGCTCGAGTCGCGCGATATCGGCGACGAAGCGATAGGGCGCAAGCGCCGGTGCGCGCGCCAGAGCGTCGGCAAAGCCCTGGCCGTAGCTGCTCAGGCGGGGATCGTCGGGGGGGCTTGTGGCCACGAAACTCGCGGCCTCGGCGCTGAAGCAGCCCTCGCCCAGCAGGGTCAGGGTATGGGGAAAGGCTTCCTTCAGGGCCTCGATCAGGCTTGAGCGAATATTGTTGCGGTAGACGTCGAGCCCGGCCTTGTGACCAAGCTGTGGTGGCGTCGCCTGGGGGCGATGCATGGCATCGATAAAGCTACGCTGCCAATCTAGCAGGCCGCTCATGGCGCTCTCCCTGTGGCTTGCGCCGAGGCGCTGGCTGCCAGGGCGGTGCTCGCATCGGCGCCGGGGCCATGGGCAGCATGCTGATGCCGGCGTGCCAGGTCGACCTCCTGCATCCAGCGCTCTAGCGTCGGCACCCGGTTGTCCCACTCGATCAAAGTGGGCAGGCCGGGACGCCGGGCGAGCATCTGGCGGTAGCGCTGCCACACCGGCTCACTGACGGCGCTGCCATGGTCGTCGATGTACAGCTCGCCGGCGGCATCGAGGCTGTGGCCGGCCAGGTGCCATTCGCCGACGGCGGCCCAGGGAACTTCGTCCAGATAGGCATCCAGGTCGCGTCCCAGATTGGCGGCGCTGATATAGGCGTTGTTGACGTCGAACAGCAGCCCACAGCCGGTCGTGTCCACCAGCCGCTGGAGGAACTCGGTCTCGCTGAAGCGATTGTCGAGGCTGACGTAGAGGCTCGGGTTCTCCACCAGCAGGCGGCGGCCGAGACGGTCCTGGGTGCGTGCGATATTGTCGCCGAGGACGCGCAGCGATTCCTCGGTCAGCGGCACCGGCAGCAGGTCGTTGTAGCTGTGGCCATCGAGACGGCTCCAGGCCAGGTGCTCGGAGACCAGCGCGGGGTTCAGGTGATCGACCAGGCGTGCAAGACGTTCCAGGTGGGCCGGGTCGATGCCCTCGGCACTGCCCAGCGACAGGCCGACGCCGTGAACCGAGAGCGGGTAGTAGCGTGCCAGTTCATCGAGTCGATCCTGAAGGGGGCCGCCGGCGTTCATGTAGTTCTCGGCGTGCAGTTCGAGAAAGTCCGGGGCCTGGGGCGACTGGACTGAGTGAGCCGAGTGAGCCAGATGGACCAGCGCCTGCATATGCTGAAACTTGAGGCCGATACCGACCGCGTTGGCCGCCATTGGCTGTGGCGCTGGCAAGGACGCCGAGACGGACGTCTCGAGCGACTCGCGTGGATGGCTGGATGACAGGGAAGAGGGCATGGGCGATTCGCTATGGCATGAGGCTTGGCGTCTGGACTGGTCGAAGTCACGGGAAGGCCGTAGCCTCCCCGTGGCGCCAGTGCTCTGGCTCAGGGGGGCTCGACCTCGCTCAGGCTGCCATTGCCGTGGGGCGTTTCGATATCGGTACAGGTGCCTTCCGGGACCAGGGTCCAGGCGTTGCCCTGGTAGTCGACGGTAGAGGTGCCGGCGCAGGTGGTGCCTGGCCCTGCCTTGCAGTCGTTCTCTCCGGCCAGGGCGACGCCGTAACACTTTTCCATGTCGCCATCGGCGGCCTGGACGGTGGCGATGGCGCCGGCTTGGGCCAGGGCGGTGGACAGCACGGCGGCCATCATGACGGAACGTTTCATTTGCAAACCCTCATATAAACGGTTGGGCGACAGCAGGACTGTCGTGACTATGTCGCCGGGGTGAGGGATACCTGACATCGCAAAAGAGGCAAAAGCGCGACAACAGACTATCTGGCGCAGGGAGAAGTTGGCTATATTGGGCGGCTGTCTAACGTTGCAGAGAAGACACTGGTGAAGAGGTGGTCGAATCGGCTGTCTTTTCGAGATTTTTTAGAAATACCGACTTTTTTGGAGAGAGCGATGAGCATTCAGCGTCACGACACCAAGACCCGCATGAGCCGCGCCGTCATCCACCACGGTGTTGCCTACCTGTGTGGTCAGGTCGCCGGACCGGACGCCCGTCAGGGGGATATCACCGCCCAGACCACCAGCATGCTGGAGCGTGTCGATGAGCTGCTGGCCGAGGTGGGCAGCGACCGCGAGCATCTGCTGAGCGCCACCATCTACCTGCAGAACGGCGAGGACTTTGCCGCCATGAACGCGGTATGGGACGCCTGGGTGCCGGAAGGCCACGCCCCCGCCCGTACCTGCGTGTGCGCGCCGATGCCGGCAAAGGAACTGAAGGTCGAGATCACCGTCACCGCCGCCGTCAAGGGCCTGTAACAGAGCCGCAGTGATGTAGCCGTCCGCTCGAACGACAACGCCGGCCCCGTGGCCGGCGTTGTCGTTTGTGTCGGTTTTGAGGCATTGGTCCTGGCGTCAGGGTGTGCCGGATAAAACGCCTGTGCCGCCCTTCAAGACGTCTTGCCTTCTGCGCAGGCCGGGATCTGCCCTTCAGCGCAGACAGGGGGCTTCCCTTCAGCGCAGGCAGGGGTCTTCCATAGGTGGCTCACAGGGCCTCAGACGGCGGGCCAGGGCGTCGACGGCGATATTGAGCAGGGCGGTGATCACCAGCAGGGCGAAGGCCACGTCGAACATCAAGGTCTGGAAGGCGTCATCGATATTGTCACCGAGGGTGGCGACCCCGAGCATGCCGAGCAGGGCGCTTTCGCGCAGGATCACCTCGGCGCGGTAATAGACCAGCGCCAGCATGCCCGGGTACAGCCGGGGCAACAGCTCGTAGGCCAGCCGTCCCGAGGCCGGGAGTCCCGGCATGCCGGGCTCGATCGCCTGGGCGTGGCGACATACCAGGAAGGCGATCAGGGCGCCGTTATGCAGCGCCAGGGCCAGCCAGGCCGGCAGCAGCGATGGCCCCAGCAGCAACAGGAAGACGAAGGCCAGCATCAGCTCCGGGGTCGAGCGCAGAAAGATCAGCACACCCTGGCCGATGCCCTGGCTGACGCGATTGCCGAAGTGGCGCGATGCCAGGGGCCACAGCACCAGGGCGAGCAGCAGGGCGCCGACGGTGCCGAGCAGCCCCAGCAGCAGGGTATTGGCCACCGCGCCGACGAGGTCGGGCAGTTCGGCCAGCCAGCGGAGCACACCGCCGATGTCGCCCTCAAGCAGGGCGCGGGGCCAGATGTCTACGCTGACGAAACGCCATAACAGGCCTGGGTCGATCTCGGGCCAGGGACCCAGCAACCACACGCTGGCCAGCCCCAGCGGCAGCAGCAGGCGCCGATGGGCCCACCAGGGCAGGGTGGCGATCAGCAGGTAAAAGGCCCACAGCAGGGCGCCGGCCTCGAAGTAGCGGCCCTCGCGAAAGGCGCTCTCGAGCTGGTAGCCCAGCGTCGGCAGACCGACAAAACCCAGCAGCACGCTGCTTCTGAGCGCGCACTCGAAGCGGTAGCGGGTGTAGGCGGCCAGTTGGGCGAATGCCTGGGGCAGCTCGGTATAGGCCAGCCGGGCAAGGCGCCCGGTACCCTCGGGCAGCGCCGCCTGGGGCGCCTGGGGCGTTTGCTCGAGGATCTCGGCGTAGACCTTGGCGAAGATGCCGGCGTAGGGGATCGCCAGGGCCGCCAGGGCGGTCAGCGCGGACAACCCGAACACCTGCAGGAACAGCAGCGCCCAGAACAGCTCATGTACCGCCCGCACCGCGGCACTGGCCGCGCGCACCAGGCGTGAGCGGGCGTAGACCAGCGCCAGGGGCAGCCCCAGCACCACGCCGGCCAGGGTGCCCCAGAAGGCCACCGCAATGGTCAGGCCGATGGCCTGCAGGGGCGTCTCGATGGCGCCGAAGTCAGGCAGCGCCAGGCCCATTGCCATGCGTCCGAGTTCGCCCCAGGGATCGCGGCTCAATACTTCGAGGTCGGCCAGCGGAATCGCCAGGGCAGCCAGCACCACCAGCCACAGGCTGTGGCGTGCCAGGCGGGCACCGATACCGTCGCCGGCCAACAGGCCTGGGCGTGTCGCTTGCGCGGCGCTCACGGTCGTGCCTGCTCCTCGCCGGGCTGGTGCGAGGCGTGGCGAGCGCTGGCCTCGGCCGGCGAATCGCTGCTGTCGTCGCGAGCAGGGCTGGGAGCAGCGGGCGTGGGAGCCGTGCGTGACGCACTGGGGTAGAGCGCGTCGAGATCATCGAGGTTGAGCTCTTCGCTGCGCGCGTCGAGCACCACGCGACCGCCGGCCAGTCCCCAGACGCGATCGAAGTGGCTCAGCGCCAGCTCGCGCTGGTGCAGCGCCATCACCGTGGTAGCGTGCTGGGCATCGATTCGATCGAGCAGCGCCATGGCCTGGTGGGGGTCGACGCTGGCGACCGGCTCGTCACCGAGAAAGACCTGGCGGCGCTGATAGAGCGCACGGGCGATGGCGACCCGCTGGCGCTGGCCACCCGACAGCCGACCTACTGGGCGCCTGATGGCGCCTTCGAGCCCTAGTTCAGCGCACAGACTTGCGACATCTTCCCAGGCCTGGCGCAGCGGCCTGACCAGGTTCCACAGGTTGACCAGCGCCGAGTGGCGCTCCAGCCTGCCCATGTAGACGTTATGGTAGACCGATAGCTGAGGCACCAGACCGTGGTACTGGGGACACCAGGCGGCGTGGCGGCCAAGACGGCGGCGCAGCTCCGCCAGCAGGGTGGACTTGCCGACGCCGCTTTCCCCGAGCAGGGCGACGCGTTCGCCGGGCGCAAGGCGAAGGTGGACGTCATGCAGCACCCTGTGGTCGGCGTGGCCCAGGTCGACCCCGTCGAGGATCAGTGTCGGGAAGTCACCGTGGCCGTTGTCCCGGCCGCCGGTGACCTGACGTTGGCCATCGTCCATCAGCGCAGCAGGCCGAGGCTCTCGGCGACCGTCTCGATGGGGGCGTACATGCTGTTGTCGGCGGGAATGAAGCCGGAACGCGGGAAGCTCTCCAGCAGTTCGGGATCTTCCATCTTGAGCAGTGCCTGGCGAACCCTGTCGGTAAAGCCTTCGCCGAAGGCCTCATCGGCGTCGCCGCGCAGGGTCCACTGGTAGTCCGGGTAGCTCGGGGTAGACCAGATCACGCTGACCTTGTCGGTGTCGACATCGCCATTTTCCAGCGCCGCGTCCCACACCTTGAAGTTGACCGCGCCCAGCTCGTAGGTGCCGGCCTCGACCAGGGCGATGGTGCGTGAGTGATCACCGGAGAAGCCGACCCGTGAGAACAGCTCTTCCGGCGCGGCGTCGAAGCGCTCGCGCAGGTAGTGCTCCGGCATCAGGCGACCGGAAGTGGAGGTCTTGGCGCCAAAGGTGAAGGTCTTGCCCTCGATCGCTTCGGGCAGCTGGTCGGCGGCCTCGAGTCCGGTGCTGGAGTGGGCGATGAAATAGCTCTCGAAGGCCGCATCCTCGACGCCCTGGGCCAGCGCCTGGGAACCGGGCACCAGACGACGGGCCTGGACACCGGACAGACCGCCGAACCAGGCCAGCTGAACCTGGTCGTTGCGGAAGGCGGTGACCGCCGCACCGTAGGACTTCACCGGCACGTACTCGACCTCGACCTCGAGCGTCTCGGACAGATAGTCGGCCACCCGCGAGAAGCGCTCCACCAGACGCGATTCGTCCTCGTCGGGGATGGCGGTGAAGCGGAAGGTCTCGGTCTGGTCGGCCAGCGTCGGCAGGCTGAACAGCCCCAGGCTCAGGACGGTCAGAACGGAGGTCAGGGATGGCAGTGATCGCATGAGGCTTCCTGGCAATGGTGTGGATGGCGGCGTGCGGACAGGGACGCAAGACAGGCCGCTATTGTTGTGCCAATACGCTAAGGAGGCAAGCCGTGGAGCGGGCCTGTCATTGTTGTCACTCGTCGACGCTGTACCTTGTGCTGCGCAGGCTGTCCTTGATCTTCTTGAGGTGGTGCAGGAAGTCCTCGCCGCGACGCAGGGTGACGCCGGTGGCCAGCACGTCGATCAGCGCAAGCTGTACCATGCGTGAGGTCATCGGCATGTAGTGGTCGGTGTCCTCGGGCGCGCTGACGGTCAGGGTTTCGGTGCACTGGCGCGACAAAGGTGAGTCCGGCGCGGTGATACCGAGCACCACGGCACCGTTTTCACGGGCCAGGGCGGCGATGTCGACCAGTTCCCGGGTGCGCCCGGTATAGGACAGTACCACCACCACGTCGCCGGTGTGGCAGGCCGAGGCGACCATGCGTTGCATCAGTACGTCGATGTAGGCGCTGACCGGCAGGTTGAAGCGAAAGAACTTGTGCTGGGCGTCCTGGGCCACTGCGCCGGAGGCTCCGAGGCCGAAGAAGTGGATCTGCTTGGCCTGGATCAGGTAGTCGACCATGCGCTCGATGCGCTCGGGAGCGACCTCCCGACTGGCGAGGTCCAGCGCCGCGATGGTGGCGCCGAAGATTTTGCCGCTGTAGGCCTCGGCACCGTCATCGGGTTCCACCGCCTGGCTGACATAGGGGGTGCCGCCGGCCAGGCTCTGGGCCAGCTGGATCTTGAAGTCGGGATAGCCCTTGGCCTCGAAATTTCGGCAGAAGCGATTGACGGTGGGTTCGCTGACCGAGGCAGCTTGAGCCAAACTGGCGATACTCATGCCGGTTGCGGCGGCGGGGTCGGCCAGAATGACGTCGGCGACCTTGCGCTCGGAGCGGTTGAGCTCGTCGAGGCGGGTGCGAATGCGTTCGATAAGGTCGTGGCGAACCATGGTCGAGGTCGGCTCCGTGACGAAAGGCGCGGGCAACTGCGCGGTGGTGCGCGGGCAGCGGCGCATTTATTGGGGTACCCGAGACAATTCTCTCTGGGGATGTGGTGATTTAACTACGTATTGGCGGCTATCCTAGCGCTCCACCGATCTACATCCAACGTATAAGCGCGCCAGCGGGATATTTTGTGTAAGTTTACAAAATATTTTTTGATCTGGCCGTCGAAAGTTGACCATTTTTTTGTAAACTTAGATACCCTGACGGTAAGCAGGACACATCTCGCTCGATAGCCTTCTGCGATATCCAGGGGTCTACCACCAAACGAGGACGGTTATGACACGACACACCCGATCCGGTGACGCCGAGCGTACCGACATCGATCTGGCGTTGTTCGGCGCCCTGGGCGACCTGTCTCGCCGCAAGCTGTTCCCGGCGCTCTACCAGCTGGACCGCGAGGGACTCTTGCATGACGACACCCGGCTTCTGGGCCTGGCGCGTCAGGACATCGACCAGGAGGCCTTCCGCGAGCGCATCCATGGCTCCTTGAAGGAATACGTCAAGTCGAGCGAGCTCGATGACAAGGTGGTCGCCCGTTTCCTCGATCGCCTGTCGTTCCTGTCGGTGGACTTCACCACGGTGGAAGGCTATGGCGCCATCGCCGAGTGGCGTGAGCAGGGCGGTCAACAGCGCCCGTTGGTGGTCTATCTGGCGGTGGGGGCGAGCCTGTATGGCGATATCTGCCGCCACCTCGAGGCCAGTGGTAGCCTGGACGAGCAAAGCCGCGTGGTGGTGGAGAAGCCGATCGGCTACGACCTGGAATCGTCGCGGGAGGTCAACGATGCGGTGGGGGCGGTGTTCCCCGAGTCACGGGTCTATCGTATCGATCACTACCTGGGCAAGGAGACGGTGCAGAACCTGATCGCGCTGCGCTTTGCCAATCCGCTGTTCGGTACCCAGTGGAACCAGAACCATATTTCCCACGTGGAGATCACGGTGGCCGAGAAGGTCGGCATCGAGGGCCGCTGGGGCTACTTCGACGAGGCTGGCCAGCTCAGGGACATGGTCCAGAACCACCTGCTGCAGCTGGTCTGCCTGATCGCCATGGACCCGCCGGCCAACCTCGACGCCGACGCCATCCGCGACGAGAAGGTCAAGGTGCTCAAGGCGCTCAAGCCGTTCACCGACGACATGATCGGACGTGACGTGGTGCGCGGACAGTACACCGCCGGCACCAGCAACGGCACCAGTGTACCCGGCTATCTCGAGGAAGAAGGCGCCAATACCCGCAGCCATACCGAGACCTTCGTGGCGATGAAGACCGAGGTGTCCAACTGGCGCTGGGCCGGCGTGCCCTTCTACCTGCGTACCGGCAAGCGCATGCCCGAGAAGCTGTCACAGATCGTGATCCACTTCCGTCAGCAGCCGCACTATATCTTCGACCCGGATCAGCGGGCGCTGGCCGCCAACAAGCTGATCATCCGGCTGCAGCCGGAGGAAGGTATCCGCCTCGAGGTGCTGACCAAGGACAGTGGTCTCGACAAGGGCATGCGCCTGCGCCGTGGCCCGCTGCACCTGGACTTCAACAGCGCCTTCCCCAAGGCACGTATCCCCGACGCCTACGAGCGTCTGCTGCTCGAAGTCATGAAGGGCCAGCAGTACCTGTTCGTTCGGCGTGACGAGGTCGAGCATGCCTGGCACTGGTGCGACGAGCTGATCGCTACCTGGCAGGATCGTGACGAGCCGCCGCGCCGCTATCCGGCAGGCTCCTGGGGACCGGTGGCCTCCATCGCCATGATCACCCAGGACGGACGCAGCTGGTACGAGGACTACTGACATGAGCAGCGAGCAACTTTCTCCGTCCCCCCGAGAGCAACTGGCGTACCAGTTGGCGCAGACCGTGGCCACGGCGCTGCGCGAGGATCTGTCGTCCCAGGATCGCGCCCTGCTGATCGTGTCCGGCGGCTCCACCCCGGTGCCGTTCTTCGAGGCGCTGTCCCGGGAAACACTGCCCTGGGATCGGGTCGACGTGACCCTGGCCGACGAGCGCTGGGTCGCTGCCGAGGCCGACGATTCCAACGCCCGGCTGGTCAGGAAGCACCTGCTGATCAACCGGGCCGAGGCGGCCACCTTTGTCCCGCTCACCACCGAACACGATACCCCCGAGGAAGGCACCGACGAGGTCGCCCAGCGACTGATGGGCCTGTCCTGGCCGGCATCGGTAGTCATCCTGGGGATGGGCGGCGATGGCCATACCGCCTCACTTTTTCCTGACAGTCGCGAACTGGACCTGGCACTGAGCACCGATGCCCATGTGGTGGCGGTGCGCACACCGAGCCAGCCCCAGGCGCGCATTACCCTGAGCGCCGAGCGCCTGCACCATGCCCGCCGCCATTACCTGCACCTGACCGGTGACGACAAGCGCGCCGTGCTGGGACGCGCCATGGCCGGTGACAACGTACGTGAACTGCCCATTCGTGCCTTTCTTAGCTGCCCGCTGGCCGTCTACTGGGCGCCCTGATTTCCTGGAGCCACGCTCATGACCATTGAAAAACAGCTTCCGTCTACCCGCACCACCGAGCTCGACAGCATCTGCCTGAAGGCCGAGGTGATCCCGGTGATCGTCATCGATCGCATCGAGGACGCCGTGCCCATGGGCCGCGCCCTGGTCGAAGGTGGTCTCAGCGTGCTCGAGGTGACCCTGCGCACCGACTGCGCGATCGAGGCCATCGCCCGGCTGAAGAAGGAGCTGCCCCAGGCCAGCATCGCCGCCGGTACCGTGCTGACACCTGCCCAGTATCGTCAGGTCGAGCAGGCCGGTGCCGACTTCGTGGTGACCCCGGGCGCCACCGAGGCGCTTTACCGCTATGGCGTCGAGAGCCCGGTGCCGATGCTGCCGGGGGTGGCCACCATCTCGGAGCTGATGACCGGCTGGCAGTACGGCTATCGTCGCTTCAAGTTCTTCCCGGCCGAAGCCAGCGGTGGCGTCAAGGCGCTCAAGGCCTTCGCCGGCCCCATCGGCGAGGCTCGCTTCTGCCCCACCGGCGGCATCAACCTGGGCAACGCCTCCGAGTACCTGGCGCTGCCTAACGTCATGTGCGTGGGCGGCTCCTGGCTGACCCCGAAGTCGCTGGTCGACGCCGGTGACTGGGACGCCATCCGCGCCCTGGCCAAGGAAGCCGCGGACCGTTTCCATCACTGAAGCCATCACCGAATGCTCGATGACGAAGCGGCGCTGGCCGCTTCGTCATGATTCCTGAGCTCTCTGCACCGGAAGGGCGTCATGCCTATCCATGTGCTCTCTCGACAGCTGGTGCTGTCCTTGATCCGGCCTCTGGCCGGATTTTTTTTGTCCGCCGCCATGGGATGATGGCTGCCTGAGCGAGCGGAGAAAACCTATGAAACTGTTGATACTGGGCGCGACGGGGTTGGTGGGTAGCGAGGCGCTGCGCCAGGCATTGGCCCATCCCGACGTCACCGAGGTGCGGGCACCGGTGCGCCGACCGTTGGCGCTGGAGCACCCGAGGCTAGCCGCCCCGGTCGTCGATTTTGCCGACCTGGAGTCACTGAGAGCGGACGAGGCTGGACGAGGCGATGCACAGGCGCTGGAGGGGAATGACGAGTTGTGGAAGGCGGATGGCGTGATCTGCGCACTGGGCACCACCCTCAAGGCCGCCGGCTCGCGAGAGGCCTTTCGACGTGTGGATCTCGAGTTGCCGTTGTGGTTTGCCCGCCACGCCAGAGCCGCCGGTGCCGAGCGTTTTGCCTTGAACTCGGCACTGGGCGCCGATCGCGGCTCGCGCTTCTTCTATTCCCGGGTCAAGGGCGAACTGGAAGCCGAAATGATCAAACTCGACTACCCGAGCCTGACCCTGGTCAGGCCGGGCCTGATCGACGGCGAGCGCGCCGAGGTGCGCCACGCCGAGCGCCTGGGGCTCGCGCTTTCTCGCGGTCTGCTTCCGCTGCTGCCACGCCAGTGGCGTCCCAGTCCGGTGGCCCGCCTCGCCGAGGCGCTGGTGCAGGGTGCCATCAGCGCGCCAGCCGGAAGGCATCTGGTGGAGGCCAGGGACCTGGCCTGACCCAAGCCGTCAACGCAGTGATGGAATAGGCCGTCAATGAACCTAGGATTGCTTTACCGCGTGCTTGGACTACCAGGACTGCGCTTTCTGCTTCTGGTGGTGGGGTACAGCGTCGGTCATGAGATCGCCGATTACCTGGGCAGGGAGTACCGGGGTGGGGTGTCCTGGGGGATGACCCTGGGCTACTACTCGTGGGGGGTTGTGTTGCTGTCGCTGGTCGAAGGAGTCGTGGTGTACCGCTGGTCGCGGCGCTGGGTCAGGCTCGAGTGGTTGGCGGCAACGATCACCGCGGCCATCGTGCTGACCTTCACGGGGATCCTGACTGGACACTCGGGCGCATGGGCGCACCCTTATCGTCTGGCCTGGTTCCAGGGCTGCGCGGTGGCTGCCATCTTTCTGCCGCTGATCGTCCACAGGCTGGTCAATCGCTGGCGCCATGCCAGGGCGGGGAGGCGATAAGCCCTGGCATGGCGGCGGGGGACTTTCGGGTCACCCGAGGTTGTCGTGATGTCAGCTGTCGATCACGTCTTCGCGGCGCGGCAGGGCCGCGTAGGCGCCGGGGCGCGTCACCGCGTGGGCGCCGCAGCGACAGGCCAGGGTCAGGGCGCGTTCGAGGAAGGCCTCGTCGTGCTGCCAGTTGGGGCGCTGCCAGTCGTGGTCGGCCAGAGCCGCCAGCAGACCGCCGATAAAGGCGTCGCCACCGGCGGTGGTATCGACCGCCTTGACCGGCGGCGGTGTCATGCGCTTGACGCCCTGGGTGGTGTGGGCGGCGACCGCACCGGGACCATCGGTGATCACGATCAGGCGAGCACCGGCGGCCAGGCGTTCGGCCAGCCAGTCGTCACGTGGGTGATCACCCCGCAGGGCGTCGAGTTCATCGGTGGACAGCTTGATCAGGTCGGCCTGGTCGAGCAGGCGGGTGACCAGGCCGACGTCGATGCTGTGCTCGGGCCAGAGGTTGTGACGCAGGTTGGCATCGACGCTGACCAGACAGCCTGCCCGGGAGGCCATCTCGGTGATCGCCAGAGAGGTGGCGGCGATGGCATCGTCCGTAAGGCTGTTGCTGCACAGGTGGACGATGGCGGGCTCGCTGAACACCCCATGGGGCAGATGCTCGGTGCGATACAACAGGTCGGCGGCGGGAGGACGATAGAAGTCGAAGGTGCGCTCGCCGTCTGCGTCGCGGGAGACGAAGGCCAGGGCGGTACGGGCCTCGCGGGTGCGCGACACGCCGGAGACATCGACGCCGTGGTGCTCGAGCTCACGGGCCAGGAAGTCGCCGAAGTGGTCGTCGCCCAGCATACCGAGAAAGCGACTGGTCAGTCCCAGCCGTGCGCAGGCCACGGCCACATTGGCCGGCGCGCCACCGGCGTAGGGGGTGAAGGTCTCTGGTCCCTCGGCGGCATCACCGAGACGACTGGAGAGCATGTCGACCAGGGCTTCACCAAAGGCGATCACGGGGGTCATGGCGGGATTCCTCGTCGATCAGTGGTTGTCGGCCAGCGACAGGGTGGTGCCGAGCATATGCTGGGCGCCGGGTACCAGCCACACCGGATCGAGGCGGGTGTTGGCGGACTCGACGCACAGAAAACGGCGGGCGGCGTCCAGCGGGGTGTCCGGGTTGGGTGTTTCGCCGGGATTCCACACCACCACCGAGTCGCTGTTCTGGCGAGCGACTCGCAGGCGGCGCTGGCCGTCATCGAGCACCACCTCGGCGTTGGAATGATAGATGCGATCGACGCCTTCACGGACCCCGAGCTCACCCACCTGCTCGCTCTCGGCGAAGCCCTTGAGCTTGTCCAGGTAGCGGGCCCCGACGAGGCCTTCGACGCGGCAGGCGAAGACCTGATCCACTGCCAGATAGCTGTGCAGGGCGGCGGTCATCTTCACCGGCGTCTCGCCCAGGTGCTCGGTGATCAGCTCCACGTGCAGACGCTGGGCGTTGGCTTGGACCACCGCACGGGGATGCAACTGGCTGTGAAGGCGCTGTGGCAGTGACAGGTGCACTTCGACGCCGTCTTCGTGCTCGTCCACCGCGTCCAGTTGCCAGTCGGCCTTGCGCGCCGGGCCGTGCATCGGGCCGGAGCGGTCGGGGGACTCGTCGGCGGTGTTCTCGTCGGCGAACCACGGCCAGCACAGGGGGATGCCGCCACGAATCGCACCCGGCACATCCTGGGGCGTGGGGGTCACCCACAGCCAGCCAGTGGGCACCAGCGGATCATCCGCACCGCTATCGACGGTGGCTTTGGCGGGTGAGGCGCCTGCGGCTTGCGTGGGGTCGGACGCGGGAGATGCGCCTGCGGCTTGCGCGGCCGTTTCAACCCCGGGCGCGGGTGAAGCGCCTGCGGCTCGCGTGGGGTCGGACGCGGGTAGATAGTGAAGCACCTGAGCGCCCTGCAACGAGATCGCCAGCTGGCCCCAGCTCTCGTTGGCCACCCAGATATCGCGGCCGGCCCAGTGGATGTGCCCCTGGCCCTCTACCTCGTCGATACGTGTCTTGAGCGTTGCCGGAATCATTCGACCTCCTCGTTGTGGAGCGCCTCGGCGGCGCCCAGCAGCCCCGTCCACGGGGCCGTGACCACCTGGATGGAGATGGCTTCGTTGTAAGGGCGCATCCTTCCCTTGTTGCAGAAGGCGCTGAGAAACCCGCTGTGAGGCAGCCAGTCGATCAGCCGTGGCACGATGCCACCACACAGGTAGACGCCGCCTCTCGCACCCAGGGTCAGCGCAGCGTCGCCCGCCACGTCGCCGAGGATCTTGAGAAAGCGCAGAATGGTATCACGCCCCAGCGGGTCGCCGCGGTTGGCGGCCTCGGTGACCTGAGCCGGCGTGCTGGCGCTGGCCTCCAGACCATCGATCTCTGCCAGCACCCGATAAAGGTCGAGCAGGCCCTGACCGCACAGGATGCGTTCCACACTGACCCGGCCATAGCGACGGTGGAAGCGTCGATAGATGTCGAGTTCCTGTTCGTCGGTGGGCGCGAAGCTGGCATGGCCACCCTCGTTGGGCAGTGGCACCCAGGCGCGCCGTGCCGGGAAGACGCCAGCCATGCCGAGGCCAGTGCCCGGTCCGATGACCAGTCGAGCGGCGTGCCCTTCGGCCTCGCCGGTCTGGATGCTGACCAGATCATGCGAATCGACGTGGGGGACGCCGAGCGCCTGAGCCATGAAGTCGTTGATCACCTTGAAGTCATCCAGGGCAAGGTCACGCTTGACCTCGCCCTTCAGGAAGCTCCAGTGATTGTTGGACATGCTGACCCGTTCGGCGTGCACCGGGCAGGCGAACGCCAGGCACGCCTCCCGCGGGGCCTTCTCGCCGCTGGCGCCCACCCGCTCGAGGTAGTCACGGGCAGCTTCCACCACGCCGGGATAGTCGGCACAGGGCAGGGTCAGGATGTCGTGGGGGGCAGTCTTGCCCGGCGACACCAGCGCGAAGCGTGCGTTGGTGCCGCCGATGTCCCCGATCAGCGCTTGGCGTGTCATGGGCGAACTCAGGCGTCCTCGTCGTGGATCTGTCCCTGCTGGCGCTCGAGGTCGTCGGCCTCGAAGCCACCGAAGACGCCGGCGCCTTCCTCGGCGCCCATGGCCAGGTGACGGTAGCCGCCGAACAGCTCGCGACCCAGACCCACATGGTAGTGATCCAGTTCGGCCACGCGCTTGGGACGATCCCGCCATTCGGCGTCGCTGAGCACGACAGACAGCTCGCCTTTGTCGGCGTCCAGGCGCACCACATCGCCATCACGCAGCCTGGCCAGCGGGCCACCGTCCAGCGCCTCCGGGGTCATGTGGATGGCCGCAGGTACCTTGCCCGAGGCACCGGACATGCGCCCGTCGGTGACCAGGGCAACCTTGTAGCCGCGATCCTGCAGGACGCCCAGGTAGGGGGTCAGCTTGTGCAGTTCGGGCATGCCATTGGCCTTGGGACCCTGGAAGCGCACCACCACGATGACGTCCCGGTCGAGATCGCCGGCGTCGAAGGCGGCCTTGAGGTCGTTCTGTTCCTCGAAGATCTTGATCGGCGCCTCGACGACCCGGTGCTGAGCCTCTACCGCCGACACCTTGATGACGCCACGGCCGAGATTCCCCTCGAGCACGTTGAGGCCACCGGTGGCGGCAAAGGCGTTGGATACCGGGCGCAGCACGTCCGGGTCGAGGCTTTCCAGGGGGCCTTCGCGCCACACCAGCTTGCCATCCTCGAGGAAGGGCTCCTGGGTGTAGGCGGTCAGGTCGGTGCCGAATATCGTCGGGATGTCGCCGTGGATCAGGCCCGCACCGAGCAGCTCCCGGATCAGCAGGCTCATGCCGCCGGCGGCCTGGAAGTGGTTGATATCGGCCTGGCCGTTGGGATAGACCCGGGTCAGGCTGGGCACCGCAGAGGACAGCTCCGAGAAGTCATCCCAGTTGATGGTGATGCCCGCCGCCGCGGCCATGGCCACCAGGTGCATGGTGTGGTTGGTGGAGCCGCCGGAGGCCAAGAGGCCGACCATGGCGTTGACGATGGCACGCTCGTCGATCTGGCGATAGAACGGACGGTAGTCGCCGCCGGGCTCGGTATTGCGGATCGTCTGTTCGGTGGCGAAGCGAGTCAGAGCTTCTCGCATGTCGGTACCGGGGTTGACGAAGGAAGCGCCCGGCAGGTGCAGCCCCATGAACTCCATCATCAGCTGGTTGGAGTTGGCGGTGCCGTAGAAGGTGCAGGTACCGGGGCTGTGGTAGCTCTCGGACTCGGCTTCCAGCAGCTCGTCACGGCCGACCTTGCCCTCGGCGAACAGCTGACGGACGCGGGCCTTTTCCTTGTTGGGCAGGCCGCTGGGCATGGGCCCGGCCGGGATGAAGGTAGTCGGCAGGTGGCCGAAGCGCGCCGCGCCGATGAACAAGCCCGGCACGATCTTGTCGCACACGCCAAGATAGAGGGCGGCGTCGAACATGTTGTGCGACAGGCCCACGGCGGTGGCCATGGCGATGACGTCGCGGGAGAACAGCGACAGCTCCATGCCCGGCTGGCCCTGGGTGACGCCGTCGCACATGGCCGGCACACCGCCGGCGAACTGGGCGGTAGAGCCCATCTGGCGGGCGCTTTCGCGAATCACCTCGGGAAAGCTCTCGAACGGCTGGTGCGCCGACAGCATATCGTTGTACGACGAGATGATGCCGAGGTTGGCGCTATTCATCAGCTTGAGCTGATTCTTGTCCTCGCTGCCGCACGCGGCAAAGCCGTGGGCCAGGTTGCCGCAGGACAGTTCGGAGCGATGGACGCCGCGACGATGCTGGGCCTCCATGCGCTCTTCGTAGAGGGCGCGCCTTTGCCGGGAGCGCTCACGGATGCGCTCGGTGACGCGGGCGACGGTGGGATCGAGCGAAGAAGCTTGCTGGCTAGCCATGGTCAACCTCAGACGTGTTGATGCGGGTCAGGTACGTAACTTTACCAAATAAAAAGCCAATTTCCTCCCCCTTGACCGAGTGCTTTGGTCGAGTATGTAGTTTTTTTACAGGGAGTGGCCGGTGGTCGCCGCCTTCGACGATCTCGGCGACGAGCACCTCCAAAGTCTGGCACTCTGTGGCTGAATCGCAAAGCGCAAGGAGTGGGTTGTGACGCCATCATCCCCGCAGCAAGAACAGGGCGGCCACGCCGAGGAAGATCTTTCGGTCAAGTGCCTGGAGGCTGTCGCCGAGGTGCCGGCCGAGCACTGGAACGCCCTGGTGGACCCGGACCACCCCTTTGCCCGTCATGAATTTCTCGATGCGCTGGAAGCCACCGGCGCGGTGGGGGAGGGCACCGGCTGGCAGCCTCGACATCTGACGCTGTGGCGAGGGGCGCGACTGGTGGGCCTGCTGCCGTACTACCTCAAGGAGCACTCCTGGGGCGAGTACGTGTTCGACTGGAGCTGGGCGGATGCCTGGGAGCGTGCCGGGGGACGCTACTACCCCAAGGCGGTGAGCGCGATCCCCTTCACCCCGGCGCCAGGCCCGCGTCTGGCACTGGCAGAAGGTGAAGACGAGCAGACCGTCATGGCCATGCTGGCGAGCCAGTGGCAAGACGACCCCGGGCTATCGGGCTGGCACCTGTTGTTTGCCGAGGACTCGGAGGTGGCCGCCTGGCGACAGGCCTGTCCGGGCCTGATCGCCCGTAGCGGCGTGCAGTTTCAATGGCGAGACGAGGGCTTTGGCGACTTCGAGGGATTCCTGGCGGCGATGACCTCGAAACGGCGCAAGGAAGTAAGACGCGAGCGTCGCCGTGTCGCCGACCAGGGCATCGAACTGCGGCGTCTCGAGGGTAGCGAGATCGACGAAGCGGCGATCCGCCACTTCTATCGCTGCTATCGCATCACCTACCTCGAAAGGGGCGCGACGGGCTATTTAAGCGAGGTATTTTTTCAGCGGCTTCGCCGTCATATGCCGGAAAACCTTGTGCTTGTTCAAGCTTTTGTCGAAGGCCGCCCGGTGGCCGCCGCACTCTGCCTTCAGGGAACCCGAACCCTCTACGGTCGCTACTGGGGCAGCGAGGTGCTGGCCGACTGTTTGCACTTCGAGGCCTGTTACTACCAGGGTATCGAACACTGCCTTGCGCGAGGCCTCGACTGCTTTGACCCCGGTACCCAGGGTGAGCACAAGGTGTCCCGGGGCTTCGTCCCCCGCCGGCTGACGTCCTTGCATCATGTCAATGATCCCCGCCTCAACGATGCGGTAGCGCGGTTTTGTCAAGAGGAAGCCCGACAGCTCGAACACTATGTGGCGGCGGCCCACCGTGGACTACCGTTTCGAGGTAGAGCGTAATACGGTGCTATGATTCAACCGATACTCATGTGAGATAACGATTACATTACGCAGGCGCAGATGGATCGAGGGCGGTCGGGTTCGTAGTCGCGTTGGCGCGACAGTCCGATCGTTGCTGGTGTCTGCGGGCGGTTGGGTTCAGGGGACAGGCGATGGACGTCAAGCAACGTTGCAGTTGGTGGATCGGCGACCCCGGTGGTCGTGCCGGCCACCTGCTGGAGGGATTGCAGTCGAGTGGCTGGCAGATGCATCCGCTGGTGTCGCCGCTGTCGGATTGCCGCTTGCAGCCTGATGACCCTTGCCGGGTCGGCATCATGGTACTGGAGGACCTGTCTTGTCAGGACCTGCGCCATCTGGAACCGCTGATCCTGAAAAGCGAAAGGCCCTGGATCGCGGTCGGCACCTCGGATCAGTGTGACGACCCCGAGATGCGCCGCATCATGGCCCACCTGAGCCACTCCCTGGTGTCGCCCCAGGTGGATCTGCTACGCCTGTCGATCCTGATGGAGCACGCTGCGGAACTGTCGATGCTGCAGCAGCGCGACCGTGAAGAACAGCGCATGTCGGCCGCCGCCGAAGACAGCGAGTACGAGTTCGTCGGTACGACGCCGGTGATGTGGAACCTGTTCAAGACCATCCGCAAGGTGGCGGTGGTCGATGCCCCGGTGTTCATCAGCGGCGAGTCCGGTACCGGCAAGGAGCTGACGGCCCAGGCCATCCACGAGCGCTCCACGCGTTCACGCCAGCCCTTTCACGCCATCAACTGCGGCGCCCTGCCCGAGCATTTGATTCAGTCAGAGCTGTTCGGCCACGAGAAGGGCGCCTTCACCGGTGCGTCACAACGCAAGATCGGTCGTATCGAGGCGGCCGACGGTGGCACTCTGTTTCTCGACGAGATCGGCGACCTGCCGCTGGAGCTTCAGGTCAACCTGCTGCGCTTTCTGGAGATGCGCTGTATCCAGCGCGTCGGTGGGCTCGAGGATATTCCGGTGGACGTGCGTATCGTCGCCGCGACCCACGTCAATCTCGAACTGGCGGTGAAGGAGGGACGCTTTCGGGAGGATCTCTATCACCGGCTCAATGTGCTCCAGGTGCAGGTGCCTGCCTTGCGCGAGCACTCGGAAGATATCGAGATCCTGGCGCGTTTCTTCTTCGAGCGCTTCTCCAGCGAGAAGGCCTCCTGTCTGAAAGGCTTCTCCCGAGAGGCGCTGTCGGTGATGCAGCGCTACCATTGGCCCGGCAACGTCCGCGAGCTGATCAACCGGGTCCGGCGGGCCATGGTGATGTGCGAAAACCGCCTGATCCAGCCCGAGGACCTCGGCATCGAACGGCGTGGCTTGAACCGCCACCAGATGACCCTGGAGGAGGTTCGCGAGGAAGCCGAACGTGATGCGCTGCTCTCGGCGCTGGGGCGCAACAAGTACCGGGTCAACGCCGCCGCCAAGGAACTCGGCGTCTCCCGGGTGACCATCTATCGGTTGCTCGACAAGCACGGTATTTCACGTACGCCTCCCCAGGAGGCCGCCTTCTCCTGACGGCCTGGTGCCATCGATTTTGTTCGGGCGGTATAAAAGAGGCGTTATCGGCAGGTCTCTCCTCGCAGCGCTCTCTTCTCTCTATATGACCTCTCGGCTATATGCCTTCTCGGCTATATGACCTCTCGGCAAACCACTCTTTGATAGCCCCGCTGCAAGCGGGGCTTTTTGCATCCTGGTTCCAGCGCTCTGCTATCTGGGGCTTTCTATCGCCCTGGCATCTGATCCTTCTATCACCTTGGTATCTGCGTCCTTCTATCACGCTGGTATCTGCGCCCTTCTATCCCCCTGAAATCTGCGCTCTGACATCAGAAGTCGGTTAGCGACGTTGAGAGATCGCGGCAAGATTTCGACGCTATGCGGACGAAGCTGATGCTTCGTACTCCCGACAAAATGGGCCTGGCGTAAAAGTGTTGCTTTGTTGAAACATTGGCCAGAAGGACAGTGTTGAAGCGGTGAATGCCTAAAAAACACCTTTTATATCAGTGTGTTGCTTGTTAACGGGCCAGGTTTAACTGTGCTCAATCATGCGATTTCTGACATTTCTCCCCCATCCGTACAAGATGCCGGCTTCCCTCGTAACGCGAATGTCGTCCTTGAACACACCCTGCCACATTTTTTTGCTGTTTCTTCTGAAACCCCCGCCTCACGGGCCCTTCAGCACGATAGCGCGGGTCTGACAGGGTCGCTTTTCGGGGTGGATAACGCCGCTGGCCCCTGAGCTGTACCAGTAACGGTACTTTCTTGAAAAAGCACCTTAAAACATGGGTTTGCTGGTGTTTTGTGCCGTCTTTGTCGCTCGGCAGAAGAGGCATTGTTTCATCGGCTTAACACTCCTTGTTTCGCACAAAAATAAAAATAGCTAAAAATCAATAAGTTATAAGTTGGCACGGCGATTGCTCTGTTCTTTGTGCAGGAGAAGCACTGCAACGGGAACAGGACCCGAGGAGACGCCGACATGAACCAGACGATCGCAAACAGCCGGACCCTTGTCCTTGGCGCGTCCATCGCGATCGGTGTGGCGCTGGCCGCCGCCGGATCCATGTCGGCCCATTCGGACACCGCGATGCTCGACGAGCAGCAGGTGTTCGGCGCTCCCGGGGATCAGCACCTCGTCAATGACGGGGCGCTGGACACAATTCGAGGCCGCTTCGTGCCGGAGCAGGGAATCGACGCCGACGGCGTCATCCTCTGGGACGAACGGCCGGGACGAGGCGCCGGAGGCGGGGGCGATGACAGCAGCCATCGCGCAGCCAACGGGCTGAACAACCGTCAGAGCGCCAACGTCACTACGCAACGGGACTGGTGATCACCATGGGACACCTGAAGCACAGAGAAGGGCAAGGGGGAAGCGGGAACGCCGTAACGTGCCAGTGGCGTCTGGCCCTGGCCGCAGCGGTAGTGGCGGTGGGCCTGGTCGGTGTGGGGACCGACCAGAGCCTCGGCGCCGATCTTCGCCCCGGCGTCCAGCCGGGGGAGATCATCATGCTGAGGGAGGTCGAGACTGCGCCATTCGGCTATGTCAATCGCGACAGCGGACCGATCCGTGGGCGTGCCGACCTGATGCACAGCAGCAACATGGCACGCAGCGCCACGGGCAGCGTCCACAACCGCATGGGCGGGGTCTCCGCGATCATGCTCGATGACACCCGGGCGGCCAGCATCTCCGCCGGCGTAGGCGGCGGTATGAGTCAGATGCACCGCGCCCTGGGTACCGGCGCCAATCTCGGCTCCGGTCCCGTGGGCGGCAGCAATCGGGTAGCGACCTCGGTCGGCGGCGGATCGGCAGCCGGTGGCAGCGTGATTGGGGCCACCTCCGGCATCGCCAATACCGTGACCGGCGCGCTGGCGCCCCTGACCGGCGGGAGGCGCTGATCATGCGGATCTTCAAGCCTTCACATCTGCCGCTACGGTTGACCCGCAGCCTGGTGCTCACCGCCGCCTTCGGGCTGGTGATGGTGAGCCCGGACCCGGCCCAGGGCCAGGACCTGAGCGGCCTGCGCAGCAGCAGCGTGATCAGCGGTCAGGCGCTCAGCGGTGTCAGTGGTGTCGCGGCGGCCAACCAGGCCGCGGGCAACCAGAATCTGCAGTCCAACAGCGGCGCCCTGGCCATCGGTGACGGCGCCACCATCAACAATCGTCTGGTGCAGCAGGTACGCATCGACGAACGACTCGCCGGCATGGAGGTGGGCACCGCCATCAGGGAGGGCGCCTTTGGCGGCGCCTCCGGGTGGATGTCCGTCAACCAGGCGGCGGGGATAGGCAACCTTCAGAGCAATAGCTTCGGCATGGCTCTGGGGAGCACGGTCAGCGGCCTGAGCGACGACAGTCTGCAACAGGTGCTGGCACCAAGGCAGGGGCTGAATGGGTCGAGCAGCAATGGCTCCGACAGCGCCATCCGGAATCTCGAGATCGAGGAAAGTACCTTCGGGGGCGCCAGAGGAGTGATTCAGGTCAACCAGTCAGCCGGCACGGGGAACGCCACTCGCAACAGCTTCAGCTATCGCTTCAACCAATAAAGCTAGCGCTGAAAGCAACGAGTGACGTCAATAAAAGCAGTGAAAAGACAGTACGGTTCATTCAGGAGAACGATCATGAAAACTTTTGAAAAAGCGCCGCTCGCTCTGGCCATCTCTGCACTTCTGGTCGCACCGGCGGCAATGGCCAACGACTTCGAAACCAATTCAAGCATCGACTCAGAGGCCACTAACGGCATCGATGTCCATATCTTCAACGACTCCCACAACTACAAGTACGTGGGTGCGCTTGGCGGGGCGCTGTTCTTGGATGACAACTATTCCGGCGCTACCGTGGACAGCAAACAGCTCTCCAACAACAACGAAGCCACGCAAACCCTGACCACCAATGACGCTACCCTGGGCGGTAATGCCCTGCAGGGTGCCGCCGGTAATATCGGCGCCAACGTGGCCGCCGGTGACAACAACCAGCAGGCCAACGACGCGGCGCTGTCGTCCTCCGACGCGGCTACCGTGTTCGGCCAGGCGGCCTCATTCTCCTTCCAGTCCGCCTCCAACAACATGACCACCATCAACGGCAGCCCGAACACTGCCCTGATGGGTGGCAACGCCCTGCGTAATGCCAGCGGCAACATCGGCGTCAACGTCGCGGCCGGTGTCGGCAACGCCCAGCACAACAGCCTGGCGGCAGCCGTCAACACCGCCAGCGGCAGCGCCGATGCCACCACCGGCGGCGTCCAGGCCAGCTATGGCAACAACACCACCTCCGCGGGTCAGGTCGTGACGCTGACCGATACCTCTGCGTTTGTTGCAGGTGTGGCCTTGGGTGGCTCATACGAAGGCGGCGGTAGCGGCACCTACGGTGGCAACTGGGCGCAGACCAACGACGTCTATCCGGAAATCTGGCAGGGCGGCGACAGCCACCCCGGCGGCGAGTCCCTGTGGGGCCATGCTGACTTCGACGACCAGGGACCGGACGGCAACGACGGCCGCTTCGAAGGTAGCGAAGGCGGTGAGCTTGGCTTTACCGAGAGTGGCAGCATCGCCCTGGGTGGTATCGCCGTGGGCGGCAGCGTCAACACCACTCAGATGCTGGTCTATCAAGAAAATGCCGCGACACTGGGTGGCAATGCCCTGCGCGGCGCTACCGGCAACATCGGCGTCAACATCGCCTCTGGCTCCGGCAACATGCAGCGCAACTCGCTGTCGATTGCCTCCAGCATGGGCGGTGCAACTACCGGCGGTGGCAGCGAAGCGCCGTAATTCGCTCGATCTAATCGGAGCTTCCCCGGCCCATCTGGGCCGGGGATTTTTCCCACAAGACACGACCGCCAAAGCTCACCAAGAAGCTGGCCAATACGACACTCACTATCTGGATACGGGGGACAGGTCATGACACTGCCACGCTGGCCGCTGGCCGCGGCACTGGCCATCGGCCTCGCACTACCGCTCGGCGATACGCAGGCTGCCACCATTCGCCTGGGAGGGATCGTGCCGGGGACGGTGATCAACAAGGACGTCCAGTCCATCCGTGAGCGTCGCTACGAGAATCTGGTCGAGCAGCGCACCGACTTTTCCTGCGGTGCCGCTTCGCTGGCCACCCTGCTCAAGTACGCCTACCAACGCCCCGACACCACTGAGCACGACGTGCTGGCGGGGATGCTGGAGGTAGCCGACCTGGAGCTGGTACAGCAGCAGGGCTTCTCCCTGCTGGATCTGAAGAACTATGTCGAGACCCTGGGTCTGCGCGGACGTGGCTATGAAGTCGACGCCGACACCCTGGATGAAGTCTCGATTCCGGTGATCGTCCTTCTGGACCTCAACGGCTACAAACACTTCGTGGTCATGAAGAAGGCCAGCGCAGATCGCGTCTATATCGGTGATCCGGCGTTGGGCAACCGGGTGATGTCCCGGGACGAATTCATGGCCGCCTGGAACAATATCATCTTCGCGGTGGTGGGCGACGGCTTCGACCGCTATACCGCCTTGCTCGATCCGCGCCAGCCTTTGACGGCGCATCGAATGAAGGACGTGTTCTCGCCCGTCTCACGCGAGCAGATGATCGACTTCGGTTTCCGTCACGCTGAACTGTTCTGACAACGATAACGCTCTTTCGGCAAGGCTCAGCGGCGAGCAGGAAGGCGCCGTCGATCAGGGGGCAACACCATGATGGGACATGACAGGGGACCAGGGCTGAAACGCTGGGCAATGCTGCTCGCATTGTCGTTGGCCCTGGGCGCACCGGCGGCATTGGCTGCCACCACCGACTTTGACCGCTTCGAGGGTTTCAGCGAGGCGCGTCAGCTATCCGACAGTGAACTGGGACAACAGCGCGGGCGCTTCGTGGACAAGGGGCGCCTGATGTTTTCCGGGGTGCAGATGGTCAGCGAATGGCGCACCGCGGCGGGGGATCATCTGTCTGCCGGCGCGCAGATGCTGGGTGATCTGAGCCGAGGCCAACCCACGGTGAGTTTCCAGCCCACCATCACCGTGGTGGAGAGCGCCGCTGGTCTGGCAAGTCTTGGCAACGGTGCAACGATAGTCGATCGGGGCACCGCCAACGCCTCGGGCGTGGTGCAGTCGATCCAGGCGGGGGGAGACTTCAACGTCGCCGCCAATGACCTGGTCATCGACGTGCTGGACGCCTCGAGTTTCGGCGGGGTGAGCCCGGACACCAGCGGCAATCTGACCCGCTCCATCGCCGGCAGTACCATCGCGGTATCCGCCGTCGGCAACAACATGAGCGTGTCCGTGGACATTCCGGGCATGGGCAGCATCAGTCAGGCCATTGTGCCCGGCGGCGGGCTGAATCAGGCGATCCAGCTCTCCAGCAACCTGCAGCAGGTGCGCAACCTGACCCGGCTGCAGCTGTATATGGGGAACCAGGCCGGGGTAGGGGACAGGGCGGTACCCGGCATGCTCAGTGGCATCAAGTCGGCGGCGGCGCTGCGTTGACAGTTATGGAGTAATTGACCGCCGTAAACGCACAATTTGTCTACACTTTACCAGGAGTGTCGGGGGACTCTGCTGGAAGGGGAGCAGAAGGGCGCAGTAGACGCTCGACAAGAAGTACAAACGATTTCATTCGGGGACAAGGAGATCGACGTGAATATCGTCATCAACAGGACGCTCTGCCCGCCGTTGGCGGGCCTTTTACTGGCCGGTGCTGCGGCGCCCGCCCTTGCACAACAGACCGTCGGAGCCGAACAGCAAGAGGCGCTGGAATCCCAGGAGGCCTCGCGCAGCGTGCAGGATATCTTCCGCGAGGAGCACGCGCTGTTTTCCGATCGCCTGACCATCGAACCCGGGATCACCTACACCTACTCGGATCGCGACAGCCTGGCACTTCGTGGCTTTCTGGCACTGGACGCCATCTTTCTCGGCGAGCTGAACCTCGACAATGTCGAGACCCATATCACCACCCTGGATATCAATACCCGTTATGGCCTGACCGATCGGCTGGAAGCCAGCATCAACGTGCCCTTCGTCTATCGCACCACCACCATCCAGTCCATCGGTGGCGAGTTCTCCACTGAACGCAACGTGGAGGATGACGTCGATGAAGCCGGGCTCGGCGATATCTCGGCGAGCCTGTCCTACCGGCTGCTGCCGGAGACCGTGGAGAGACCCGACGTGGTGGTCAGTCTGGGGGTGCGCGCACCCACCGGCAAGGACCCCTACGGCATCGAAATCGAGCAGTCCGATACCGCCGGTAATCTGGCGGTGCCCAAGGAGTTGCCCACCGGCAACGGCGTCTGGGGCGTGACCGCCGGGGTGTCGGTGCTCAAGACCCTGGACCCGGCCATCGTCTTCGCCAACCTGGGCTATACCTACAATATCGAGGAAGAGTTCGACGATATTTCCGCGGGTGAGGGCCGCCAGCGCGCCGATGTGGACCTCGGTGACAGCATCAGCGCAGGTTTCGGTACCGCCTTCGCCTTGAACGAGCGCTTGAGCCTGGCGCTGTCCTACTCCCATGAATATATCCGCAAGACCGAGATTACCCCGGAAGGTGGCAACGAGACCGAGGTTATCGGCAGTGACGCCACTATCGGGGTGTTCAATATCGGTGGCACCTACGCCATGACCGATTCCACCTCGGTGGTCACCAACCTGGGCATCGGCATGACCGATGACGCCTCGGATATCAGCCTGACCTTCCGTATGCCGTTCCAGCTATAGAGCGGTTGGCATTTAACCAGCGCAAGAACGCTCGCCAGCGAGTCGGCCGACCCTCGGGGTCGGCCGATTGCGTTGGTGCCTCTGGTCTTGATGCGCTCTCCTGGCCATCGTGACATGGGCCGACCCGCGACTCGCCCCCGACCGGGCGGCGATGGCATACTAGGCGCCGAATCGAATGTCGACGGTACCTGCATGCTCAAGACCTTGGCGATAGTGCTGCTGGCACTGCTCGCCCTGCTTCAGTATCGACTGTGGCTGGGCCAGGGCGGTGTCATGGAAATGAATGAAGTCAGCGGGCGGGTGGCGGCGCTGGAGGCGGAAAACCAGCCCCTGCGCGATCGCAATGCTCGTCTTAGCGCCGAGGTGGTGGACCTCAAGACCGGTCTCGATGCCATCGAGGAACGCGCTCGCAGCGATGTGGGCATGGTGCGCACCGACGAGCAGTTCTTCTGGGTGCCCGGGGTCGAGACCGACGTCGCCCCGGTGGCCCAACCGACACCGGGATCCGCCCAGGGGGCCAGTGAATGAGCCGACTGTGGCTGATCGTGCCGGCGGCGGGCGTCGGCAAGCGGGTCGGCGGGATGTGCCCCAAGCAGTATCTCGAAGTGGCGGGGCGACCGGTGCTGGCACATACCCTGGCGCGGCTGCATCAGAGCTTTCCCGAGGCGCGGCTGTGCCTGTGCCTGGCGCCCGATGACGACTGGTTCGACCCGGCGCTGGTCCCCTTTACCGACTGGCAGCGGGTGGCCGGCGGCGCCGAGCGCGTGCACAGCGTGGTCAATGCCCTGGCGGCGGTCGCCGCCCAAGGCGCCCCCGATGACCTGGTGCTGGTGCACGACGTGGCGCGCCCCTGTGTCAGCGCCGATGACCTTTCACGGCTCTACAGCGCTGCCCTTGCGAGTCCTGACGGGGCGCTGCTGGCCTCGCCGGTGGCGGACACCATCAAGCGCGACGATGGCCAGGGGGCGGTGGCGAACACCGAGGACCGACGGGGTCTGTGGCAGGCCCAGACGCCCCAGGCATTTCGCTTTGCTCTGCTTCAGGAGGCTCTGGTCCGGGCGCTGGCGCCGGACGGCATCGGCGTCGGCCGGATCACCGACGAGGCGTCGGCGGTGGAGGCCCTGGGCCGCGCGCCCCGACTGGTCGCCGGTCGCCGCGACAATATCAAGATCACCCACCCCGAGGACCTGCGCCTGGCCGAGTTGATCCTGGCCGGCGACGCGGTGCTCCGGGATCTGCACGAGAGTTCATGAACATGCTGCTGCCCCTGCGCATAGGCCACGGCTTCGACGTCCATCGCTTCGGCGAGGGTGACCACCTGATGATCGGGGGCGTGCGACTGCCCTTCGATCGGGGGTTCGTGGCGCACTCCGATGGCGACGTTCTGTTGCACGCCATCAGTGACGCGCTGCTGGGCGCCTGCGCCCTCGGTGATATCGGTCACCTGTTTCCGGATACCGACCCTGAGTGGAAGGGCGCCGACAGTCGCGACCTGCTGCGGCGGGTGGTGGCGCGGGTGGCGCAGGCCGGCTACCGGGTGGCCAACCTGGACGCCACCCTGATGGCCCAGGCGCCGAAGATGGCACCGCATCTCGGTGCCATGCGCGACGCCCTGGCCGAGGACCTGGGCATCGACAGGGGCGCCATCAACGTCAAGGCCACCACCACAGAGCGTCTCGGCTTCACCGGGCGTGGCGAGGGCATCGCCGCCGAGGCGGTGGTGCTGATGGCGGCCATTGACAATGATGCCATCAGCGCCGCCGGGGACCCTGGCGCCAGTGTCACGAGGGCCGAATCGACATGAGCGATGCCATCGTCTGGCCCCCGCACTGGCCGCGCTATCTGGACGAGCGTTTCGGCGCCCCGGTGGCCGGGCGTTACCGGGAAACCCCCGAGGATTTCCAGGTCGAGGAGGACCTGGGATTCGCTCCTGAGGGCCAGGGCGAGCACCTGTGGCTGTGGATCGCCAAGCGTGACACCACCACCGCCAGGGTCGCCTCGACCCTGGCCCACCTGTGTCAGGTGAGTCGCCGCGACGTCGGTTATGCCGGCATGAAGGACCGCACGGCGGTAACGCGTCAGTGGTTCTCGGTGCATCTTGCGGGGCGTGAGGCGCCGGAGGATCTCGACGCACGACTGACGGCGGAGGGCTATGTGGTCGAGGCCGCCAGCCGTCATCCGCGCAAGCTCAAGCGGGGGGTCCATCGCGGCAACCGCTTTCGTCTGAAGCTGACCGGCGAGGTGGCTCGGGATCCTGGGCTCGAACAGCGCTTCGAGGCCTTGGTGAGCGACGGGGTGCCCAACTATTTCGGGCCCCAGCGATTCGGTCACGAGGGGCGCAACCTGAGCAAGGCCTGTGCGGTGCTCGAGCGCGGCTGGCGCAAGCGTGATGACCGCGAGGGCATGCTGTTGTCTGCCGCTCGCAGCTACCTGTTCAACGCCCAGTTGGCCGAGCGTCTGCGCAGGGGCTGCTGGCGAGAGGTGCTGGCCGGCGACGTGATGATGCTGGAAGGTACCCACAGCCTGTTCGACGTGGAAAGCCCCGATGACGCCTTGAAGGCTCGGCTCGAGCAAGGCGACATCCATCCCGCCGGGGTACTCTGGGGGACCGGTGGCAGTCGCGCCCGGGAGCGAGCCGAGGCGCTGGAGCAAGACGTCCTGGCCGAGGCGCCGGCGCTGTGCGCCGGACTCGAGAAGGCCAGGGTCAAGGCGTCCCGACGGGCGTTGAGAGTCATGCCCACCGAGGCCCGTCTGTGGCGTCAGGACGACGCGGTGTGGCTCGAGTTTCGCTTGCCCGCCGGGGCCTTTGCCACCGCCGTGCTGCGTGAGCTGATGGATCACCCCAGCCTGAGCTTTCGCAACGCGCCGTCCGTCGACGAGCCTTTAGTGAAGGAGCCTGTGGCCAGGCAGCCTGGGGAAGAGCAGACCGGGGACGCGCAACCAGTGGCCGAGCAACACCAGGGAGATACACCATGAGGAGACTGCTGCTATCCAACGACGACGGCGTCAATGCGCCTGGCTTGAAGGCCCTGCATGACGCCCTCAGCCCCTATGCCAAGCTCAGGGTGGTCGCCCCCGATCGTGATCGCAGCGGTGCCAGCAACTCCCTTACCCTGTCGCGTCCGCTGTCGCTCAGCCCCATGGACAGCGGCTTCTACAGCGTCGACGGTACCCCCGCCGACTGCGTCTATCTTGGCGTCAACGGCGTCTGGGACGAGACACCGGATCTGGTGATCTCGGGTATCAACCATGGCGGCAACCTGGGCGACGACGTGCTCTACTCGGGCACCGTGGCGGCGGCCATGGAAGGGCGCAATCTGGGCATGACGGCCATCGCCGTGTCACTGGTCGGACACCGCTACTTCGAGACCGCCGGCCGGGTGGCGGCAAGCCTGGTGGGGGCGCTGGAGCAGCTTTCGCTGCCGCCGCGCAGCCTGCTCAACGTCAATGTGCCGGATGTGCCGTGGGAAGAGCTGCGCGGCTTTCGCGTCACTCGCATGGGCTATCGTGGCCCCGCCGAACGCCCCATCGAGACGCGCGATCCCCGTGGACGGTTGCGCTACTGGATCGCCCCGGTGGGAGAAAATGCGGACGATGCGCCGGACACGGACTTCGCCGCGGTGGCGGAGGGTTACGTCTCCATCACCCCGCTGCAGACCGATCTGACCCGACACGCCGCACGCGATGATGTGCAGGACTGGCTTGATGCGCTCACCTGATCTCAGAGGCGTCGGCATGACGTCCCAGCGAACCCGGGACCGCATGGTCAGCCGCATGCGCGAGCAGGGCATTCGCTCGTCTCGCGTGCTCGAGGTGATGGCGCGGGAACCTCGCCATCTGTTCCTTGACGAGGCCCTGGCGCATCGTGCCTACGAAGATACCGCGCTGCCGATCGGCCATGGCCAGACCCTGTCGCAGCCCTGGATCGTCGGACGCATGAGCGAGCTGATCCTCGAACAGGCGCCCGAGCGAGTGCTGGAGGTGGGCACCGGGTCAGGCTACCAGACGCTGATCCTGGCACGTCTGGTGACGGAACTCTGGTCGGTGGAGAGGATCAATGCTCTGCATCGTATCGCCGCCTCGCGCCTGCGCCTGTTGAAGACCTACAACGCGCGCTTGAGGCTGGCCGACGGCGGGCACGGGTGGCCCGAGGCCGCCCCCTTCGACGCCATCCTGCTGACCGCCTGTGCCAGCGAACTGCCCGAACCTCTGCTGTCCCAGCTGGTGGACGGCGGCGTGCTGATCGCGCCGCTGGAAGGGCACGATGGACGCCAGTGGCTGACCCGTGTAAGGCGCGAGGGAGAGCGCTTTGAATTCGAACGGCTGGAGCCGGTACGCTTCGTGCCGTTACTGGAAGGAGTAATTCGTTGAAACATTCGCTAGGCCTCTACCTCCGGGGTGCGGGCATGGGGGCGGCGGATGCCGTCCCGGGAGTCTCCGGTGGCACCATTGCCTTCGTCACCGGCATCTACGAGGAGTTGATCCACACCATCAAGCGCTTCGGTCCCAGTGCCTTCGGGGCGCTGAAACAGGGTGGCGTCAGGGGGCTCGTTGCTCACCTGAACCTGCGCTTCCTGCTTCCGCTGATGGCCGGCATCCTGACCAGCCTGATCACCGTGGCTCACCTGGTGGTGTGGCTGCTGGATAGCCATCCGCTGCTGCTCAACGGCTTCTTTTTTGGCCTGGTGGCGGCGTCGGCGCTGGTGGTCGGCAAGCACCCGGCCGACTGGCGCTGGTGGCACATGCTGCCGCTGGCGCTGGGACTGGTGCTGGCCCAGGCGCTGCCGTCGCTGATGCCGCTGGTCAACGCCCTCGGCAGCCCCTCGCTGGTACTGGTCGTCGGTGGCGCCATCGCCATCAGCGCGATGCTGTTGCCCGGCGTCTCGGGCAGCTTTCTTTTGTTGAGCATGGGCCTCTACGACGTGGTGATGCAGGGGATTCGTGGTTTTGATGTACCGCTGCTGGGGCTGTTTGCCCTGGGGTGCCTGGTTGGCCTTTTCACCTTTTCCCGTCTGCTGTCGTGGCTGCTGCGGCGTCATCACACCGCCACCCTGCAGCTGCTGGTCGGCTTCATCGTGGGCTCGCTGCCGATCCTCTGGCCCTGGCGGGAACTGACGCGCTATCAGCTAGGCAGTGACGATCAAGTCATCCCGCTGGACTATCGCTATCTGGCCCCCTGGGATTATTCTGCGGTGACCGGAGAGGCCGCGCAGCTGGTGGGGGTGACGCTGCTCGCCATCCTCGGCATGCTGGTGGTCCTCATCGTTGCCAGGGTCGGCGCTTCGTCCGCCGCCCGCGAAGACGCCAACGCTAGCCGCTCGACGCGGTCAGCCGACAAGGAGACACCACACGATGCATAAGACTCTCGTCATCTCCAGCCTGGCGCTGGTCCTGGCCGGCTGTGTCAATCAGCAGGGCCCGAGCCAGCCGGTCCAGGTTCAGGACCTGTCGTCGGCCCGTGCCGCACAGGTGCCTGCGCAGTACACCGTCGAGTCCGGCGATACGCTGTACGGCATCGCCTGGCGCCACGATATGGACTTCCGCGAACTGGCCCGGATCAACAATATCCAGCCGCCCTACCGCATCGACGTCGGCCAGACGCTGAGCCTGTCGGCCAACGGTCAGGCCCCGTCGTCGGGCGCCGGCGGTCAGCAGGTGGCGGGCGCGCAGGCAGGCCAGGGCGCAGGCCAGGGCGGGGCGGTGGCAACGCCCCTCGGCCAGGAAAGTCAGAACGCTCAGCCCTCCTCCGAGGATCTCGAGTGGCTGTTGCCGGACGGCAGCACCGAGACCGTGAGCGCGAGTACCGAGCAGATCAGCGGTACCGCGGCCCAGGGCGCGGCCGCCGTGGCCGGTGTCAGCGCGACCGCTCCGGGACCGGTGTACGACTACGACACCCCCGGCGCCGATGGTAGCCTGAGCAGCCAGGATGAGGCCGAGCGCGCCCAGCGCGAAGCCGAGGAATCGGTGGTGGCGGCCGCCGAGGAAGAGGCCAGGGCACAGCAACAGCAGCAGGCCGAGGCTAGCGATTCTGCACAGTCAGAAACCGTGGCCGCCAACGCTTCACAGGACAGCGGCAGCAGCAGCCAGGCCACGTCTTCCAGTGGCGGCGAGAGCGCTTCAAGCGGCGGATCGCGGACCTATACGCCGGTCGATGAGGTTCCCTGGCAGTGGCCGGCCGACGGCCAGATTGTCAGCCAGTTCGGCGAGAGTTCGAGCATCACCGCCGGCATTGATATCGGCGGTCAAAAGGGGCAACCTGTCAGAGCGGCGGGGCCGGGCAAGGTGGTCTACGCGGGCAGCGGTGTGAGGGGCTACGGCAAGCTCATCTTGCTCAAGCATAACGATGAATACCTGAGTGCCTACGCCCACAACGACAGTCTCAAGGTCAGCGAGAACGATGTCGTCGAGGCAGGCCAGGTCATCGCCACCATGGGGGATTCCGACGCCGAGGACGTACGCCTGCATTTCGAGGTGCGCAAGGACGGCCAGCCGCAGGATCCGACGAAATATCTTCCTTCCCGTTGAGAAACGGCAGTTTCTCCAGGATGAGCGTCACACAATAATAATCTTTGGCGTTGATCGTAGTGGGTGACGACAACGCCGGGTCGCAACCACGGGGTAGCTATACGATGAGCATGCTTGAACGGGATCTTCAGGATGTGAATCTCGAAACGGTAGACGAGGCTGACGAGGACGCCGTCGAGGACGTGACGGACGAGGTCGAAGAGGTCGAGGAAGCCGACGACGAGACTCAGGCGTTCGAGAAGGCGCTGGGTCGCGAGGATCGCTATGCGCGCCAGAGCCTCGACGCCACCCAGATCTACTTGAATGAGATCGGCTTCTCGCCATTGCTGACGCCGGAGGAAGAGGTCTATTTCGGCCGTCTGGCGCGCAAGGGTGACCCCCAGGGGCGGGCTCGGATGATCGAGTCCAACCTGCGCCTGGTGGTGAAGATCGCGCGCCGCTACCTCAATCGCGGCCTGACCCTGCTGGACCTGATCGAAGAGGGCAACCTCGGCCTGATTCGTGCGGTGGAGAAGTTCGATCCGGAGCGCGGCTTTCGCTTTTCGACCTACGCCACCTGGTGGATTCGCCAGACCATCGAACGGGCGCTGATGAATCAGACCCGCACGATTCGCCTGCCGATCCACGTGGTCAAGGAACTCAACATCTACCTGCGCGCCGCCCGTGAGCTGACCCAGAAGCTCGATCACGAGGCCACCGCCGAAGAGATCGCCGAACATCTGGACAAGCCCGTCGAGACCGTCAAGAAGATGATGGGGCTCAACGAACGGGTGTCCTCGGTCGACTACCCCATGGGCGGCGAGAGCGACAAGCCGTTGATCGAGACCCTCACCGACGACAACGAGCAGGGGCCCGAGTCGACGTTGGTCGACGGTGACGTCAAGGCCCACGTCAATCACTGGCTGGCGGAGCTTACCGAGAAACAGTGCGAGGTGGTGGTGCGACGCTTTGGCCTTCGTGGCCACGAGGCCGCCACCCTGGAGCAGGTCGGCGAGGAGATCGGCCTGACCCGCGAGCGGGTGCGCCAGATCCAGGTCGAGGCGCTCAAGAAGCTGCGCCGGATGCTCGACAAGCAGGGCCTGTCGCTGGACGCCATCTTCGAGTAGCCCCGTCAGCCTGGCGTGACCAGAGTGCTGTCGGTGGCGGTGCCCGGCAAGTAGATGATATCAGCGCATGCTGGGGCGCTTGGATAGGGGCATGGTCCCGACCTTCAAGACTGACCCCGTGAGACGTATCCATAAGCGCCAGGCCAAGCCTGGCGCTTTTTTAGTGGTTTTGTCTGGTTGCTATCCAAGTATTGGTTTAACTAGCTGTCTCGGAAGAGTTTTATGGACTTATATGCCATGAAATACCCTTTTCTATTGAGCATAATATGGTGACAACACTAGCCTCTGCACACTGACCTCGGAGTCCCCATGTCTCGCCCCCTGATCGCCGATATCGACCTGGATGCCCTGCGCCACAATTACCGGCTTGCCGCGGGCCTGGCCCCTGGCAGCCTCAGCGTCGCGGTGCTCAAGGCGGACGCCTACGGCCATGGCGCCGTCGCCTGCGCGAGGGCCTTGTCCGGCGAGGCGCCGATGTTTGCGGTGGCAGCGATCGAGGAGGCGGTCGCCCTGCGCGAGGCCGGCATCGAGGAGCCCATCGTGCTGCTCGAGGGGATCTTCAGCGCCGATGAGCTGGCTCAGGTGGAGGCGCTTGGCCTGGGCATGGCGATTCACAGCGACTGGCAGCTCGAGGCCGCCCTGGCCCGGCGCCCGGCCCGGCCCATCCCGGTGTGGCTGAAGGTGGACTCCGGCATGCATCGGCTGGGCTTCCCGCCCGAGCGGGCCGAAGCGGCCTGGCGGGCACTCGAGGCGGCCCCTGAGTGTGTCTGTGATCTTCACCTGATGAGCCACTTCGCCACCGCCGACAGTACCGATGCTGGCTACTTTCAACGTCAGCGCGAGTGCATTGTGGCGCTGGCCGAGCGCCTCGACGCGCCCACCTGCCTGGCCAATTCGCCAAGCATTCTTGCCCAGTCCTCGGCCCACGGTGCCATCAACCGCCCAGGAGTGATGCTCTACGGGTCTGATCCACTGGAGGTCGCCAACAGCGCAAGCCAGCAGCTTGCACCGGTGATGAGCCTGCGCAGCGAGATCATCGCCCTGCGCGAGCTTCCTGCGGGGGAGCCGGTGGGCTACGGGGGGCGCTTCGTCACCTCTCGGCCCTCGCGTATCGGGGTGGTGGCCTGTGGCTACGGCGACGGCTATGACCGCCACGCCGTGGACGGCACCCCGGTGCTGGTCGGCGGCAAGCGCACCCATGTGGCCGGCAAGGTGTCGATGGACATGATGACGGTGGACCTGAGCGAACTGCCCGAGGCAGGCATCGGCAGCGAGGTGGTGCTGTGGGGCCGCAGCCGTCACGGTGGCGTACTGTCGGTGGATGAAGTGGCCCGATTCTGCGACACCATCAGCTATACCCTGTTGACCGGGGTGCTGCCACGGGTGCCCAGGCGGTACAATGGCGCCGTTAGCGACTGACGGCCTGGCTCGTCGGTCGTCCTGATCGACCGACGAGGGATCGCATGTCCAAGGACACAACGACCGCGCCACGTTACTGGACCCAGCCACGCTACTGGCCGACCTACCTTGCCATCACCGCCATGCGCGCCAGCGCCTGGTTGCCTTGGCGCTGCAAGCTGGCGCTGGGCCGATTGATCGGACTGGCCGCCTGGCGTTTCGCCGGGCGTCGCCGTCATATCACCGAGACCAATATTCGCCTTTGCTTTCCCGAGCTCGACCAGGCGGCCCAGGCCCGCCTGGTCAAGCAGAGCTTTCTGGCCAACGGCATCGGCATCTTCGAGACCGCCACCGGCTGGTGCCGGGATCCCGAACATCTGCGCCACCGGGTCACCTTCAAGGGCCAGGAGCATATGGCGAGGGTCCAGGCCGAAGGCAAGGGCGCGCTGATCATCGGCATCCACTTCTCCACCCTGGATCTCGGCGGAGCCCTTCACTCGCTGTTCTTTCCCGCCGACGTGGTCTATCGCCCCCACGACAATCCGGTGTTCGAGCGTTTCATGACCCGTGCCCGCAACGGCATCTTCGGTACTGCCATCGATCGTCATGACCTGCGTGGCGTGGTGCGACGGATCAAGGCCGGTCACCACGTCTGGTACAGTCCGGACCAGGACTTCGGCCGTGACGCCAGCGTGTTTGCGCCCTTCTTCGGGGTCGAGGCGGCGTCGATCAAGCTGACGGCCAAGATCGCCAAGATGACCGGCGCGCCGGTGATGCCGCTGATCTTTCATCGCAATCCCGACAATCGCACCTACAGCCTCGAATACCTGCCCGCCCTGGACAACTTCCCCAGCGGTGACGAGGTCGCCGACGCTGCCCGTATCAACGCGGTGATCGAGGCCGCGATTCGCCGCCATCCCGAGCAGTATCTGTGGATGCACCGGCGCTTCAAGACCCGCCCCAGGGGCGAGGCCAAGATCTACTGATGGACCCGCCTGGCGGGGCTTGCCGGCTTGGCCGCGGGCGCCCCGTCGGTCCAGGCGTCAACCGATCTGCTCGAGGCTCGCCGCCAGGCGTTCTCGCATGGGGGTCAGGTCGAGGCGGTGTGCGCCTCTTTCCAAGCGTTCCACGATAAAGGCCTGATCCATCGGGTCGCTGGCGCCGTCCGCCAGCGCCTGGCCGACCCGCTGAGCCATCCGCTGAATGCTGGGGAGCTGGTGTTCCCCGGCGAACAGTGACTGGGTCTTGAGCGACTTGAGCAAACCCAGCAGGGTGCTCTGGTCCTCGGCGCCGTAGGACAGGATCGGCACGAACAGGCGGTGCAGCAGGCTGTCGTAGCGTTCCACCGGCCAGGTCACACGGCGCTTGCCGTCACCGTCGACCATGGTGTTGGCCGGCTGCCATTTGAGGTAGCGGCACAGCAGATCGGTCATCCGGTGCAGGCACAGCCTGGCGGTGCCGGGGTCGTTGATCCCCGGTGACAGCGCCTTGATCGCCACTTCCATCATCTGGGTCAGTCCGTGGACGAAGTGCTCGTCGATGGATTCACCGTCGAGATAGGTGAGGGTGGAGAGCACCTCGTCGCACCACTCCTCGTTGGGCGTGTCCTCGCATTCCAGGATAGCGATGGGCAGACCTTCCACCACGTAGTCGCCGAAACGAAACTGCAGATGCAGCACGCCACCGATGCGCTCGGCAAGCTCCGCCAGTCGCTCGAGGTTGGCGTTCTGCACATAGCCCGCCATGCGCGCATGGATCTCGTGACACTGGGCGCTCGGCGGTGCAGCCGAGGGCAGGTAGCGCCAATGGTCATCGGTTTCCTTGTCGTGCAGACGCTGCATGCTGGCCAGGGTGGTGTCATGGAGCCCGGAGATCACGGCGTCGATCTGGATCGACTGGGAAGCGTTGTGGATGAAATAGACGAACAGCGCCAGGCAGTGCAGCACCATGGCGCAGGCCAGATAGATGGCGAGCGAACGCCAGGCGGCTTCGCCGTCGTCGACCTCCGGCACGATCAATAGAATCAGGATGAACAGGATGGTGCCCAGGTAGTGGCCGAGCACCCACTGATTGGCGCGCTCCGATACCAGCCCGAATACCAGCTTGTGGGAAAAGTTGCCGCCGGCCTGGGACAGCACCGACATCACCATGGAAAAGCTGAACACCATCAGCGAGATCATGCCGCCGAGCATCGCCGCCAGCAGTGACTGGGCGCTGCCCGGGGCGGTGAGACTGAGCTTCTGGATCACCTCCGGCAGCGAGGTGTCGCTGATCGGTGGGGCCAACGCCAGCAGGCCGAGCAGACCGTAGACCAGGGCTGCCAGGGTCGGCAGGTAGGCGATGCTGGTATAAAAGGCGCGAATCAACCGCACCGGATGGAAGGTCAGCGATGACATGGCAGGGACCCTGTCAGGTAGCGGTGGATGGGAGAGGTCGATGTCGACGACAAGATGCGTCGCATGTGGCTCTTATCGCTTCAAGCGTGCTGTCATGCAAGTACGCCGGTAAACGCTGGCGGCAGCGGAAAGACTGGAACTGCACAAACGACGACGCCACCGGCGTGGGCCGGTGGCGTCGTTGCAGTGCGCAGTGCTTGTCGTATCAGGCGTCGATACGCTTGTACTTCATCCGATGCGGCGTGTCGTCACCGACGCGCTTCTTGTGGTCGGCTTCGTACTCGGTGTAGTTGCCGGCGAAGAACTCGACGTGGGACTCGCCCTCGAAGGCCAGGATATGGGTCGCGATGCGGTCCAGGAACCAGCGATCGTGGGAGATCACCATGGCGCAGCCGGGGAAGGCCAGCAGAGCCTCTTCCAGCGCACGCAGGGTCTCGATATCCAGGTCGTTGGACGGTTCGTCGAGCAGCAGCACGTTGGCGCCCTGCTTCAGGGTCTGGGCCAGCTGCAGGCGGCCGCGCTCACCACCGGAGAGGTCCCTGAGGAACTTCTGCTGGTCATTGCCCTTGAAGTTGAAACGCCCGACGTAGGCCCGTGAGGAGACCTCGTAGCCGTTGATGTTGAGGATATCCTGTCCATCGGACACCGCTTCCCACACCGTCTGCTTGTCGTCGAGGGCGTCGCGCATCTGCTCGACGTAGGCGATGTCCACCGTCTCGCCGAGCACCACTTCGCCGGCGTCCGGCTTCTCGCTGCCCTGGATCAGCTTGAACAGGGTGGACTTGCCGGCACCGTTGCCGCCGACGATACCGACGATGGCACCCTGGGGGATGGTGAAGCTCAGGTCCTCGTAGAGCAGCTTGTCGTCGAAGCGCTTGGACACCCCGTGGAATTCGATGACCTTGTCGCCCAGACGCGGACCCGGCGGAATGTAGATCTCGTTGGTCTCGTTGCGCTTCTGGAAGTCGCCGGACTGCATCTCCTCGAAGCGGTTGAGGCGTGCCTTGCTCTTGGCCTGACGGCCCTTGGCGTTGGAGCGAACCCACTCGAGCTCGTGCTTGATCGCCTTCTGACGCGAGGCCTCGGCCTTGGCTTCCTGCTCCAGGCGCTTCTCCTTGGCTTCCAGCCACTGGGAGTAGTTGCCTTCGAAGGGGATGCCCTGGCCGCGGTCGAGCTCGAGGATCCAGCCGGCCACGTTGTCGAGGAAGTAGCGGTCGTGGGTGATGGCTACCACGGTACCGGAATAGTCGTGGAGGAAGCGCTCGAGCCAGGCCACGGACTCGGCGTCCAGGTGGTTGGTCGGCTCGTCCAGCAGCAGCATGTCCGGGTTGGACAGCAGCAGGCGGCACAGCGCCACGCGGCGACGTTCGCCACCGGACAGGTGGCCGACATTGGCCTCCCAGGGCGGCAGCCGCAGTGCCTCGGCGGCGACTTCCAGCTTGCGCTCCAGGTTATGGGCGTCGGCGGCCTCGATCAGGTTCTCGAGCTTGGCCTGTTCGGCGGCCAGCGCGTCGAAGTCGGCGTCCGGTTCGGCGTAGGCCGCATAGACGGCGTCCAGCTTGGCCTGGGCTTCCTTGATCTCGCCCAGTGCCTCCTCGACGGTCTCGCGCACGTTCTTGGTGTCGTCGAGCTCGGGCTCCTGGGGCAGATAGCCCACGTTGAGGCCCGGCATCGGCCGTGCCTCGCCTTCGATCTCGGTGTCCACGCCGGCCATGATCCGCAGAAGGGTGGACTTGCCGGCGCCGTTGAGACCGAGCACGCCGATCTTGGCCCCGGGGAAGAAGGACAGGGAGATGTCCTTGAGGATCTGCTTCTTGGGGGGCACGACCTTGCCCACCCGGTTCATGGTGTAGACGTATTGCGCCATGGGAACTCGCTAGTGTTGGGGAAACGATCACCACCGGCGCTGACGGACGCCCTGGGCGTCGACAGCATAGCCAGACGTGGACGATGCCGCGTTTCCACTGGGGTTCGCGGAAAAAAAGCTGGTCACAGATGATAGAGCCGGAGGCGCACAAACGCCAGCCGTGTGGCGAGATCGAGGGGCGCCCCACACAAGGTGAGGGGATTCGCCAGGCGAGAGCGAATGGCGGGGGCGATGCACCGACCGCCCCGGGAAAGACAGGTGGCGCTGGATGCTATTCCTCTTCTTCTTCCTCTTCCTCGTCATAGCCCCAGTTGTCATCGATGGCCTGGCGCAGGCGACGTTCCTCGAGCAGGGCTTCCACTCGTCGGCGGGCGCGCAGGGTGTCAGCACGGTTGGAAGGACGACTGCGGGAATAGTCCTCGTCGTTGACCGCCTCCTGATCAGAGAGGTCGAGGTAGGCATCATCGAGAAGGGAATCACGGCTCATGTGAAATCTCCCATGGCCAGAGCGCCGAAGCGCGTCTTGTCACACCATGCTTCCGACGGCGGGAAGCGCCAACAGAATCCGAGGACTCTGTTGGCTATATAAGCGGGAATCGAGAAAAGTGCAAGAGGGAGGCGTGGACTGGCTCAGGCGCTGTCGGCGCCGTCACGCAGGCGATCGATCTCGGCCAGGTTGGCCACACGTTCGCTGACGTCCTTCTGGACGCCGATGAAGTAGACCAGCTCGTCACTTTCGTCCAACACCGGGGTCAGTGACAGCTCGTTGTAGAACAGGGTGCCGTCCTTCTTGTAGTTGCGCAGAACTTCGCGGCAGGGGCGCAACTCCTTCAATGCCTTGCGCACGACGTCGAGGGCCGGCTGGTCGGTATCGTCGTTTTGCAGGAAGCGGCAGTCGCGGTAGAGGATCTCGTCCGCGCTGTAGCCGGTCAGGCGCTCGAAGCCCTGATTCACGTAGATCAGAATATGCTCGTCGCCTTCCTTCTCGGCCACCACGATCCCGTCTTCCGAGGCGTTGACGATGCGTTCGAGCAGTTCCGGGGCGATCATGTTCGGTCGTGTCATGGGACGTCCTGTTGCGGGCTTGGCGTTACACCCTTGTTGCCTGGTAATCAGGGGCCGGGGATTCAGGGGCCAGGATGTGCACCAAACCGGTAGTCTCTCGTAGACGGTTTGTGCGCAACCTCGGGATGTAATGATGGCTCTAATCGGCAAAATTTGATGCTAAGCATGGCCAGAGGGCGAGATTAAATCAATGGTCCGCTAACCTCTTTTGCTGCCCTGGCGTCACTCTACCTCCGGCAGGCGCAGCGCGCTGAGGGCGGCCAGGGCGGCGGTGGCGGCCAGCACCAGCAACAGCGGGCCGGCGCCGAGCCATTGCGCCAGAGCACCGATCACGGCGCCGACGATCAGCATCAGCACGCCAGTGATGGTGTTGGACAGGGCCACATAGAGGGCACGATTGTCGGCGCCGGCCATGTCGACGATGTAGGTCTTGCGACCGAGGCGAATGCCCGAGTGGACGATGACCAGCAGCGCGTAGACCAGGGCGTAGGGCCAGACACTTGCGCTCATCGACTCGGGCAACCAGGCCAGCGATGCCCCCAGCAGGCAGCACAGGGTGGTACCGATGGCACCGTCGCGCATCACCGTTTTGCTGGAGGCATCCGAACGCTTGCCCCAGATGGGGCTGGCGACCATGCCGGCGACCCCGGATACCACGATCAGAAGTCCCAGTCCGCCAAGTTCAGTACCGCCGTTGTCCTGGGCCATCAGCGCTACATAGGGCAACGCCAGGGCGCTGGACAGCAACAGGGCGCGGGTCAGATTGAAGTTACGAAAGGCGGCGTCGTCGCGCATCAGGGCGAGGCCGGTCTTGACCGAATCCCAGGCGTTGGCGCCGCCGTCGGTGGCGCCTTCCGCTTCTTCGATGGCGGCGGCGCAAAGCGCATTGAGGGTCCATCCCAGCGCCGCCACGCCAAGCAGCACCGCCAGGGCGAGCTCACCGGGGCGGTCGTCGAACAGCACCAGCACCGCACCGGCGGCCAGGGTCACGGCGCCCGCCACGCTGCCGCTCCAGCCCATCAGGGTCCCGCGACGTTGCTTGGAGATGGTCTTGCCGAGCACGTCCTTGGTGGCGATGGACGACAGCCCCCGGGCCAGCGACAGGGCGACCAGGGCCAGCAGTACCAGGCCGCCGCCAACACCGCCTGAACCGATCAGGGCAAGAACCGACAGCGCCGCGGCGGCCAGCGCCTGGAGCAATCCACCGACCACCCAGACGCCCTTGCGCCTGGGTTTCAGGCGGATAAAACCGGCCACGAACAGCTGGGGCAGCAGGGCGCCGGCCTCGCGAATCGGCACCAGCAGGCCGACCATCCAGGTCGGCGCGCCGATGGCGCCCAGTAGCCAGGGCAGGACCAGACGGGCGCTGGAGAGTTCGTCGGCGAGCTTGTTGCCGAGCGACGCCAGCAGATGCAGGAAGAAGTTGCGCGGCTGCTCATCGCAGGCGCTGTCCGGGATGTCCTTGCACAGGCGACTGTCCTCGTCGCCGGTGAGCCACTCGTAAAGTCGCGTCTGGGTTTCGCCACTGGCCATGGAGGCTGTCCTGACTGTTATGATCGTGGTTTGAGGGAATACGGTGTACACGCTGCCTTGCAGCGCGTTGCCGGTGTTTCCACCTACGTGCTGGAACAGGGAGGCTGAACGTGGCACGCATTCGGATTATCTACTGTACGCAATGTCAGTGGCTCTTGCGTAGTGGCTGGTATGCCCAGGAGCTGCTCTCGACCTTCGGCGAGGATCTCGAGGAGGTGACGCTGGTGCCTTCCCACGGCGGCCATTTCGAGATCCAGCTGGATGACGAGACGCTGTGGGAGCGCAAGCGAGATGGCGGCTTTCCCGACATCAAGACGCTCAAGCAACGGGTCCGCGACGGCATCGCTCCCGAGCGTGATCTGGGCCATCTGGACCGTTGAACGTTGCCGATGGTCATCCTGTGTTGACGGTCTGAACGCGGGCTCGATGGCGTCATCCTGATCGACCGCGTTCCCCCTTCGCCTGGCCATGGCTCGTTGCTCCTTACCCTCATCTTTACCCCAGGGAATGTCATGACAACTGATCGACAGGCCATGGCCTTCGGCCTTGGCGCCGTGGCGTTGTGGTCCACGGTGGCCACCGCCTTCAAGCTGGCGCTTGCCCATATGAGCCCGCTGGAGCTGATGTGGCTGGCGGCGCTGGTGTCCTGGGCGCTGATGAGCGTGCTGATGCTGCGGCGCGGACAGCTGCATCAGGCACTTCGTCGCGGCTGGCGCACCGCTGTGTGGGCCGGGCTGATGAACCCAGTGGCCTACTATCTTGTGCTGTTTGCGGCCTATGACCGGCTACCGGGACAGGAGGCCATGGCGCTCAACTACACCTGGGCGCTGGCCATGGCCCTGCTGGCGGTGCCGATCCTCAAGCAGCGGTTGACGCCGATGGACGTGGTGGCCGGCCTGGTGGCCTACGCCGGGGTCTGGGTCATCGCCACCCGCGGCCAGGTTTTTGACGTGGCCTTCGCCGATCCTCTGGGCGTCGCACTGGCGCTGGTGTCGACGCTGATCTGGGCGCTGTACTGGCTGTTCAATGCCCGCGACCGGCGTCCGCCGCTGGTCGCCCAGTGGCAGAACTTCAGCGTCGGGGTGCCGGTGCTGACGCTGCTGATGGTGCTGGGGCCAGGCTTTCAGTGGCATGGCAGCGCCGCCCTGGGCGCGGGCATCTATGTCGGACTGTTCGAGATGGGCGTCGCTTTTGTGCTGTGGCAGGCGGCGATGCAGCGGGTTTCGCGCACCGCCAAGGTCTCCAACCTGATCTTTCTGTCGCCACCGGTGTCACTGATGCTGCTCTACCTGGTGGTCGGCGAGCCGATACTCCCCTCGACCCTGATCGGACTGGTGCTGATCCTGCTGGGGCTTGGGCTGCAGCAGTGGCAGAAGGCGCCCGAGGCCATCGAGCCTTCGTCGTCATAGGAGCCTGACGGTCGGAGTCTCTGCAAAGTTGATCATGGGGGAGAGCGGGGGGATATCAGGAGGCGCCCGCTTGCTTAGTGCTTTCCTCGCTCGCGGTGCTGGTCGAGGCTGCCCCAGCTTCTTCCAGCAGGGGCGCAAGGCTAGGCCAGACGTTGTCGAGCAGCCTCGGCTGGGCTTCGGCGGTGGGGTGGATGCCATCGTCCTGCATCAACTCGGGCTTCAGCGCGACCCCTTCGAGCAGGAAAGGCACAAGCGGCACCTCATGGGTGTCGGCCAGTTCGCGGAAGACCCCGGTGAAGGCCTGACGGTAGGCGTCGCCGCAAAGTCGAGAGCGGTGGGATATCAGGAGGCGCCCGCTTGCTTAGTGCTTTCCTCGCTCGCGGTGCTGGTCGAGGCTGCCCCAGCTTCTTCCAGCAGGGGCACAAGACTCGGCCAGACGTTATCGAGCAGCCTCGGCTGGGCTTCGGCGGTGGGATGGATACCGTCGTCCTGCATCAACTCGGGCTTAAGCGCGACCCCTTCGAGCAGGAAGGGCACCAGCGGCACCTCATGGGTGTCGGCCAGTTCGCGGAAGACCCCGGTGAAGGCCTGACGGTAGGCGTCGCCGTAATTCGGGGGGATGTCGATACCCAGCAGCAGCACCTGGGCGCCGGCGGCCTGGCTCTTTTCGATCATGCCTTCGAGGTTTGCCGACATCTGGCTCGGCGGAAGGCCCCTGAGTCCGTCATTGCCGCCCAGCTCCAGCAGAACGATGTCCGGGTCGTGCTGTCGGAGGAGTTCAGGGAGACGGGTGGCGCCCCCGCCGGTGGTTTCGCCGCTGATGCTGGCATTGACCACCTCGGCGCGGTGCGCCACTCGCTCGGCCAGCAACGCCACCCAGCCGGCGTCCCGTTCGATGCCGTAAGCGGCGCTCAAGCTGTCGCCCACCACCAGCAAGGTCGGCGGGGCTGTGTCAGACTGGGCCCAGACCGACCCCGGCACAAGGGCGGTCAAGACGCAGGCCATCATCAGCGTCTTCAGCATCCGCTTGGCGGGCGTTGCCCGGCGATCCTGCGCTCGTCTTCCTGACGTCGTGGCATCAGCAGCGCCGAAGCGCGAGGCTCCAGAAAAAAACCGCCGTGCCGCCCCAAACGTCCAAGTCCCAGGGAATGCCATCACCATGTCGCTGTCTCCTTCCGAGAATACCGTCCCGACCACCGTGCTGCGCGCGCGAGGCCTGTCCAAGCGGGTCGCCAGCGGAACGCGGGAACTGACCATCCTGCGCGAGCTTGAGCTCGACGTACAGTCCGGCGAGAGCGTCGCCATCCTCGGCCAGAGCGGTGCCGGCAAGTCGACCCTGCTGGCGCTGCTGGCCGGTCTCGATACGCCGAGTGCCGGCGAGCTTGCGATGTTCGGTACATCGCTTGCCGAGCTCGACGAGGACGGTCGCGCGGCGCTGAGAAACACCCGAGTGGGCTTCGTGTTTCAGAACTTCCAGTTGCTGCCGACCCTGACGGCGCTGGAAAACGTGCTGCTGCCGACCGAGCTGTCGACCCTTGCCAACCGTGAGGCCCGTGCCACCGACTGGCTCGGTCGAGTGGGGTTGGGCGAGCGCCTGGATCACCTGCCCAAGCAGCTGTCCGGCGGCGAACAGCAACGGGTGGCGCTGGCGCGGGCCTTTGTCACCGGCCCCGAGCTGGTGTTTGCCGATGAACCGACCGGCAATCTCGACCCGGACACCGGGGAGCGCATCATTCAGACCCTGTTCGAGCTCAACCGTTCCGAGGGCACCACCTTGGTGCTGGTTACCCACGACCACGCTCTGGCGAGGCGCTGTGATCGCTGTCTGCGCCTGGCCGACGGCCAGCTCACCGAGGTGACATCCAAGCTTCCAGCCGAGGCGCCAGACGCCCAGCGGGAGGCCTCGGCATGAGTGAGCGAAGCTCCACGGCGAAGGGCCAATTGGGACGTCAGCTGGTGATGGCGGCGCGCTCTCTGCGGCGCGATCTTCGTGCGGGTGATGTACGCGCCTTGCTGGTGGCGCTGACCCTGGCGGTGGCCGCCTCGACCATGATGGGGTTCTTTCTCGACCGGCTGGAACGTGGCCTGACCCGTCAGGCCAGTCAGATGATGGGCGGCGATGTGGTACTGGAGCAGTCCGATCCCTTCGCTCAGGAGATCCGGGAGCGTCTGGAAGGCGCCGGCATGCGCCTGAGCGACCAGGTCGATCTGGTCTCCATGGCCAGTCGCGATGGCGCCTTTCAGCCGGTCAGCATCAAGGCGGTGGATGACGACTATCCACTCTACGGCGTGTCCCGGGTCGACCAGGGCGCCGGTGTCGAGGAGCTCGCCAGTGGCCCTGCGCCAGGCGAGGTGTGGCTGGCGCCGAGGCTCGAGACGCTGCTGGACATCGAACTCGGCGACAGTCTGACGCTGGGCAGGGGCGAGTTCCAGGTGACCGGCTGGATCGAGCGGGAGGCCGACCAGTCTGCCGGCTTCGGCAGCTTCAACCCGCGGGTGATGATGCACGTCGACGACGTCGAGGCGACCGGGCTGATCCAGCCCGGTTCGCGCATCGAGTTCGAGATCCTTGCCGCCGGCTCGCCCCAGGCGGTGGAGACGCTGTCGCCCTGGCTCGCCCGCCTGCGCGCCGACGGCGTCGAGGTACGTGACGTGCGCGAGGACCGGCCGCGGCTGGGCTCGGCGCTGGAGCGAGCCGAGACCTACCTGAGCCTGGCCGGTCTAGCCGCCGTGCTGCTGGCCGGGGTGGCGGTGGCCATGGCGACGCGGCGCTACGTCGATCGCCATCTGGATACCGCCGCGCTACTGCGCTGCTTCGGCGCTTCCCAGCGGGACCTGGCGCGTATCTTCACCTTCCAGCTGGCCGGTCTGGCGCTGGTGGCCTCGCTGATCGGCGCGCTTCTGGGGCTGGCGGGACAGGCGTTGCTGCTGGGCTTGATGCAGCGTTTTTTACCGCTGGAGCTGCCGCCTCCCGGAGCCTTGCCGTTGTGGCTGGGTGTGCTGACGGCACTGGCCGTGCTGGCCGGCTTTGCAGGGCCGACCCTGCTGCGCTTGAAGCGGGTTAGCGCACTCAAGGTACTGCGCCGGGAGCTGGACCCCTTGCCCGCCTCCGGCTGGTCGCTGCTGCTGGCGGCGGCGCTGGCCTTCGGTGCTCTGCTTTGGCTGTACTCCGGCAGCCTGGGGCTGGCGGCGGGGCTCTTGGCCGGTGGCATGGTGGCGCTGGGCGTTCTTTGGGGCCTGGCGGGCTTGATCCTCGATGGGCTGTTGCGTCTGGCCGCGCGGCTCGACGGTGGTGATCCCGCTGGCCTGCGCGGGTCGCTGCGTCTGGGAGCGCGGCAACTGGCGCGCCGTCGCAACGCCAGCCTGGGGCAGATGCTGGCATTCGCGGTGACCTTCTTCGCCATGACCATGATTGCGCTGGTGCGGGGTGACCTGTTGACCACCTGGCAGGCGCAGTTACCCGAGGACACACCCAATCACTTCGCGATCAATATCCAGCCCGGCGAGCGCGACGACTTCGAGCAGCGGCTCGAGGCCATCGCCGAGGCCAGCAGTGATCTCTACCCCATGGTCCGCGGGCGTATCACCGCGATCAACGGCCAGCCGCCGAGGCAGGCCGTGCCCCCCGAGGCGAGAGGAGAAAACGCCCTGCGCCGGGAGCTCAACCTGACCTGGCGGGAGGATCTGCCGAGCGGTAATCGTCTGGTGGCCGGCGAATGGTTTGCCTCGCGCGCCGAGGCCGGCGGCTGGCTCGACGAGGTGGATGCCCAGCCGTCCTCGGCGCCCGCAGGCGATGACGTCGCCGAGACGGCGCCGATCTCCATGGAACGAGAACTGGCAGAACGTCTGGGGCTGGCGCTGGGGGATCGTTTAAGTTTCACCATCGGCGCCGACACCCTGGTCGGTGAGATCACCAGTCTCCGCGACCTCGATTGGGACAGCTTCAAGCCCAACTTTTACGTGATCTTCCCACCTGGTGTGCTGGAACGCTACGGCCATAGCTACATCACCGCCTTCTATCTGGAGCAGCAGCAGAAGCGCGAACTGGGGAGCCTGGTCCAGGCCTTCCCGGGGGTGACGCTGCTCGACGTGGATGCCCTGCTGGGGCAGGTCCGTGAGGTGCTGGGGCACGTGACCCGGGCGGTGGAAGTGGTGCTGGCCTTCGTGCTGCTGGCCGGGGTCAGTGTGCTCTACGCCGCGTTGATCGCCAGTCAGCCGGTACGTGCCCACGAAAGCGGCTTGTTGCGCGTCTTTGGCGCAGGTTCGCGTCTGCTCGCGCGGGTGCAGTGGGCTGAATTTGCTGTTCTGGGACTGGCCAGCGGCCTGATGGCGGCGCTGCTGGCGGAGGTCGCCACGGCCGCGTTATACCTGCTGTGGCTGGATCTGCCGCCGCGGGTGCATCCCTGGGTCTGGTTGCTGGTACCGACGCTCGGCGCTGTGGTGCTGGGCCTGGTGGGGCATCTGTTGTCCCGGGGCATCAGACGCCAGGCGCCGGCGGCGAGCCTGGGACTGCTGGGCGAGGCCTGAAAGGCGGATCACGTCATGAAAGGGCGAAGCGCCTCACGCAACGCGAAGCGCCTCATGCAAAGCGAAGCGCCTTATGCAAAGCGAAGCGCCTCATGCAAAGCGAAGCGCCTTATGCAAAGCGCAGCGCTTAACGAAAAGCGAAGCGCGTCATGAAGGAGCGACGATGACCAGCAGCAAGGTGGCAAAGGGAAAGAAGCGGACCTCGGCCAACGACAGCTCGGACAAGAACGCCTGTGGCAAGAGCGCCTCCGGCAAGACCATGTCCGCCGAGGAGTGTCAGCGGTTTCGCCTGCTGTCGGCCCAGCTGGAATTGGCCCAGCGAGCGGATCGGGCAGTGGTAGTGCTGGTGGCCGGCCACGCCGCCACCGGCAAGGGCGAGCTGATCAACCTGCTCAACCACTGGCTGGAGAACCGGTTGACCGAGGTGCACGCCCTGGTGCCCGGCGACGAGGAGCGCCGACGACCTTACTGGTGGCGATTCTGGCGGCGTCTTCCGGGGCGTGGCCGGCTCGGGGTGTTCGTCCATGGCTGGGTCGGCGATGCGGTGCTTGCGCGGGCCTCCCGCGCCTTGGGCGAGGGCGCCTACAATGACCGCATCGAACAGATGCGTCAGTTCGAGGCGGAGCTTGCCGCCGACGGGGTTCGCCTGGTCAAGCTGTGGCTGCAGATCGATGCAGACACCCAGCGACAACGACTCGAGGCCTGGGCCGCCGACCCGGCCAGTCGCTGGCAGGTCACCGACGAAAAGTGGCGCCGCCACGCCCAGCATGGCCTGCTCGATGAGCTTGCCCGCGACCTGCGTGCGCGCACCCACTGTCGCCACAGTCCCTGGATCGAGCTCGACGCGAGCCCCGGCAACGACCTGCTGCCCCAGGTGGCCGAAGTCCTCGAGAAGGTCATGGCAAGCCCTGTCCCGGCCCTCGAGCGCCCCGAGACTCCCCCACTGAATGCCATCGCTCCCCCTCGGCTCGACGCCCTCGAGCATGACGACCCGCCCCCCCGACTCAAGAAGCGCGACTACAGCGAGCGCCTGGCCGACGCCCAGGCCAGGCTGGCCCAGCTGGCGCGCAGTGCCGCGCGCCAGGGAGTGCCACTGGTGGTGGTGTTCGAGGGCCATGACGCTGCCGGCAAGGGCGGCGGCATCCATCGCCTGACCTCGGCGATGGATGCACGTCAGTACCGTGTGCATCAGATCGCTGCGCCCACCGAGGAGGAGCGCCTGCACCCGTGGCAGTGGCGCTTCTGGCATCGTCTGCCCCGCGATGGCCGGGTGGCGATCTTCGACCGCTCCTGGTATGGCCGGGTGCTGGTGGAACGGGTCGAAGGCCTCGCCGATGAGCGGGACTGGCGACGCGGCTTTGAAGAGATTCGCCAGTTCGAGGCGCGCCTGCTCGAGCACGGCACCGTGCTGGTCAAGCTGTTCCTGGCCATCGACAAGGACGAGCAGCTCGAGCGTTTCGAAGCCCGGGCCGAGACTCCTCACAAGCGGCACAAGCTCACCGACGAGGATTGGCGCAACCGCGAGCGCTGGGACGACTACCAGCAGGCCATCGACGAGATGTTCGCGGAAACTCATGCCCCTGGCGGCGAGTGGGTGCTGATCGACGCCAACGACAAGCGTCGGGCGCGTCTGGCGGTGATCGAGGAGGTGAGTCGGCGGTTGGCGGCGCGGCTGCCGCTGGACTGAGCGACCGATGTCCTGTGAAACCTGCTGAAGGCCTGTCGACGGATTCGCTCAGGCGCTACAGTGAAGGCTGACACAATTGCCGCATCGGCAAAGATCGTTGGCGTTTGCCAGGTTCTGTTTTCACACCGGAGGTGAAAGTTCATGAAGTGCCGTCTGTCTTCCCGTCACGCCGTCCCTTTCGTGGCGCTGCTGTCCCTGGGGGCGAGCGTCGCCCAGGCCGACGCCGAGCGCCTCGAAGCCGACCTGCGTGCGGCCCTGGAGCGTGAAGGGTCCCTTGAGATCGGCGAGGTATCCGATGAGCTGCTCGGCAGCACCACCAGCGCCGAGAACCTGACCCTGACCGGCGACAACGGCGAACGCCTGACCATCGCGCGCTATCTGGTCGAGGGCGACTACGACGCGCCGGAAGAGGTGGTGCTCGAGGACATCGAGCTGGTCGATCGGGGCGCCAGCATGCTGCTCGAGCGGCTGGTGTTCGAGGAGCCCGGCCAGCCGGTGCTCGATCTGCGCGATCTGCCCTGGGATGAGGACAACCCGCTGGCCGGGATTAGCCTGGAAGGGCTGGTGATGGATCAGCGCCAGGGCAAGGTGGGGGCGGATCTGCCCTGGGGCGACTATCCCGGCCGCATCGAGATCCTGAGCCTGGGCGCCAGCGACGTCAGCGCCGATGCCATCGGCAGCCTGACCCTGACCGGGGTGAGCGGCTCGAGCGACAACTTCGAGCGGCTCGGGGCCGGTACCTTCTCGCTGCCGTCGCTTAGTCTGACCGGCCTCAAGGGGCTTGCAAGCGACGCGCCCACGGTGGACGCTCTCGAGCTCGAGGACCTGGAGATCGCCACCGATCGCCTGGTGGCAAGCCTTGAGCATCTGGTGGCCGACGGCGACATGAATGACGGCGAGTACAGCGGGCGCATGGACAACCTGACGGTGGATCTGGCCAGGATGATCGAGCTGTCACCGGTGGACGAACGCACCCAGCTACGCCTGGTCAGCAATGTGCTGACCGATGGCTCCGGGCAGCTCACCCTGGACGCCGACATGGACGGTACCTGGGAGGCCAGCGGTGCCAATGGCCAGGTGGCCAGCCGTTTCGAGATGACCGCAGCCGATGCCTTCCGCCTCGGCTTCGACAGTGACCTGCCGGTCAACCTGCCCAAGGGCCAGGACCCTGCGGCCTACTTTGCCGGCCTCGAGGACTGGACCGAACTGGACACCCAGGGCGGCGACGTCTCGCTCAGTCTCAGCGATCTGGGCGTGTTCGGGCGTATCGCACCGGTGGTGGCGGCGACCCAGGGGGTGTCCGAAGACGCCCTGCTCGAACAGCTCAGGACCCAGTCCGAAGGCTTCGGCATCATGATGGGACCGCAGATCGGCGCGGTGCTCACGGGGCTGGTGCAGATGATGGCCGGCGAGGCCAGCGAGATGTCGATCGACCTCAGCCTGCCACCCAGCCGACAGCTCCAGAAGCTGGCCCAGGACCCGCTGGGGCTGCCCCAGGCGTTGTCCATGGAAGTCACGATGGACTAGGGCTTGGCCGAAGGGTGATGGCGCCCGCCGGCGATTCGGGCTGAGCCTGGAAAAGAGCGCCCGGTGGGCCACGCTTCAGTCTGACTGAAGCCAAGATGAGAAATCATGCAGCAGCCCATGACGGTCTTTCATGTGAAAGCGGTCATGGGCTGCGCTATGATGGCGGCCCGCTTTTCGCGATTGCCCCTTGAATCCCCCGCTGCGAGGTTATGCCGCCGATGTTCAGCCGTGATATGCAGATTGCCGGTTTCGATGATGCCCTGTTCGATGCGATGCAGAAGGAAGTCGCCCGTCAGGAGGCTCACATCGAGCTGATTGCCTCCGAAAACTACGCCAGCCCCCGGGTGATGGAAGCCCAGGGTAGCCAGCTGACCAACAAGTACGCGGAAGGCTATCCCGGCAAGCGTTACTACGGTGGCTGCGAGTACGTCGACGTGGTCGAGCAGCTGGCCATCGACTATGCCAAGGAGCTGTTTGGCGCGAGCTACGCCAACGTCCAGCCGCACTCCGGCTCCCAGGCCAACGGCGCGGTCTTCCAGGCCCTGGTCAAGCCCGGTGACACCGTGCTGGGCATGAGCCTCGACGCCGGCGGTCACCTGACCCACGGCGCCCGCCCGAACTTCTCCGGCAAGCACTACAATGCCGTGCAGTACGGCATCGACGAGTCCGGCCGCATCGACTACGACGAGGTGGCCCGCCTGGCCCGCGAGCACCAGCCGAAGATGATCATCGCCGGTTTCTCCGCCTACTCCCAGATCATCGACTGGGCACGCTTCCGCGAGATCGCCGACGAGGTGGGTGCCTTCCTGCTGGTGGACATGGCCCACGTGGCCGGCCTGGTTGCCGCCGGTGTCTACCCGAATCCGCTGCCCCACGCCCATGTGGTCACCACCACCACCCACAAGACCCTGCGCGGTCCCCGTGGTGGCCTGATCCTGTCCGCCGAGAACGACGCCGACATCGAGAAGAAGCTGCAGTCTGCGGTCTTCCCCGGTGGCCAGGGCGGTCCGCTCGAGCACGTCATCGCGGCCAAGGCGATCTGCTTCAAGGAGGCCATGGCGCCCGAGTTCAAGACCTACCAGCAGCAGGTGGTCAAGAACGCCCAGACCATGGCCAAGGTATTTATCGAGCGTGGCTACGACGTGGTCTCCGGCGGCACCGAGGATCACCTCTTCCTGCTGTCGCTGATCAAGCAGGGCCTGACCGGCAAGGACGCGGACGCCGCCCTGGGTCGTGCCCACATCACCGTCAACAAGAACGCCGTGCCCGGTGATCCGCAGAGCCCCTTCGTGACTTCTGGCCTGCGTATCGGTACCCCGGCGGTCACCACCCGTGGTTTCGGCGAGAGCGAGTGCGGTGATCTGGCTGGCTGGATCTGCGACATCCTCGACGTCATGGCCAAGGGCGAGTCCACCGAGGCCATCGAGGCCGAGGTCAAGGCCAAGGTGGAAGAAGTCTGCGCCCGTCTGCCGGTCTATGGCTGAGTGCCCGGCTGAGGACCCGGCGGGATGACCCGCCGCTCAGGCCAACAATGACACCCCCGAGAGCCCCGCTCTCGGGGGTGTTGTCGTCTTGGAGCTACCTCCTCGCGTGCTCCCAGCGGGGCGTCGGCAGTCGATGCACCATTGTGGTGCCTTAACCTGCACCGGGCATGGCCGCGCTCGCCCCGGACCTGACGGGGCCTCGTTGCCCTGATGTCTATCTGCCCGTCATCTACTTGTTTTTCCGTTGCTCTGTTGAGCGCTGGCGCAGCCCTTGCTTTGTATCTCGGTGAACCCTTTTGATGCGAAGGTCCCTCCATGCACGCCAGCACGACTCCCCGAATCGGTGCCTTCGACGGGCCCAGGCTGCTGTTCACCGACCTGGATGGCTCGCTGCTCGACCACCATGACTACGGCTGGAAGCCCGCCGAGCCCTGGCTCGATGCCCTGCGCGAGGCCGGCGTCGCGGTGATCCCGGTGACCAGCAAGACTCGCAGTGAACTGCTCGGCCTGCGCCAGCAGCTTGGCCTCGCCGATCGTCCCTTCATCGCCGAGAACGGCGCGGTAATCGCGCTGCCCGCCAGCTGGTGTCACGCCCGGCGCGAAGGACAGCCGGGGCCCGATGGGTTGGTGATTCGCACCCTTGGGGTGGATATCGGACTGATCCGCCGGCGGGTGGCGATCTGGCGCGAGCGACTGTCCGCGCGCTTTCTGACCATGAGCGAGATGGCGCTGGAAGACGTGGTGGCCTTCACCGGTCTGGATGAACAGGAGGCTCGACTGGCACGCCTGCGTGAGGGCAGCGAGCCGCTGTTGTGGGAAGACGACGAAGCGCTGCTGCAGCGCTTTCGCGAGGGCCTGGCCAGTGACGGCCTGCGCATGACGAGGGGTGGGCGCTTCTGGCACGTGCTCGGCGACACCGACAAGGGCCAGGCGGTGCAATGGCTGTGCGCCCGCTTCGAGGCGCTCAAGGGCCGACGCCCCGAGACCCTGTCGCTGGGCGATGGCCCCAACGACGTTGCCATGCTCGAGGCCACCGATGCGGCGGTGGTGATTCGTGCCCGCCATGGCCTCGACGTGTCCCCGTGCCAGCCGCGCTTGTATCGCAGCGAGGCGCTGGGCCCCTGGGGCTGGGCCGAGGGGGTTGCGCACTTCTGGGGGGAGCAGGAAGCGGCGGGGCCTTCCTGCAGCGCCGATGCCGGCAGCGCCGATGCCGGCGGCGCCGACGACAAGGGTCATCACAAGCTGGGCGAGGAGGGTGAGGCATGAGCGATTTCCACCAGAACGGCATCATCACCGACTTTCACAATCTGACCCGGCGCAAGGTCGAAGACCTGGAGGCGGATCTGGAGCGCTTCGGCCGCCAGCGCCCGCTCGGGCTGATCCTGCCGTCATTGTACTCGGAGCTGGAAGGACCGGCGCTGGACGCCATCGTCGAGTCGCTGGCCCAGGCGAGCTATCTGTCGGAGATCGTGATCGGCCTCGATCGTGCCGACCGGGACCAGTTTCTGCGTGCACGCGAGTTCTTTTCGCGCCTGCCCCAGCACCATCGCATCCTGTGGAATGACGGCCCGCGCCTGAGCGCGCTGGACGCGCAGCTGGCCGAGGAAGGCCTGGCGCCACAGCAGCCGGGCAAGGGCCGCAATGTGTGGTTCTGTGCGGGCTATGTGCAGGCCTCCGGGCGCACCGCCGCGGTGGGGCTGCATGACTGCGATATCCTGACCTACGACCGCGGCCTGCTGGCACGGCTGATGTATCCGGTGGCCCACCCACGCTTCAACTACGCCTTCTGCAAGGGCTACTACCCGCGTATCGCCGAGGGCAAGCTCAATGGCCGGGTCTCCCGGCTGATGGTGACCCCGCTGCTGCGGGCGCTGAAGATCATGCACGGGCCCTTGCCTTACCTGGACTACCTGGACAGCTATCGCTACCCGTTGTCGGGGGAGTTCTCGATGCGTACCGAGGTGCTGGACAACATCCGTATCCCCGCCGACTGGGGGCTGGAGATCGGGGTGCTGTCCGAGGTCCACCGCGACCACTCCACCAATCGGCTGTGTCAGGTGGATATCGCCGACGTCTACGACCACAAGCATCAACCGGTGTCCGCCGATGACGCGGCCACCGGGCTCAACCGCATGAGCCTGGATATCGCCAAGGCGCTCTATCGCAAGCTGGCCACCCAGGGTGTGGGTTTCTCGTCGGAAGGCTTTCGTACCCTCAAGGCCACCTACTATCGCCTGGCCCTCGATCTGATCGAGGCCTACGACCACGACGCCACCATGAACGGGCTGAGCCTGGACCGTCACGCCGAGGAGCAGGCGGTGGAGCTGTTTGCGGCCAATCTGATCGAGGCCGGTAACGCCTTTCTCGATAACCCCAGGGAGAAGCCCTTTATCCCCAGCTGGAACCGTGTGCGGGCGGCCTTGCCGGACCTGCCCGAACAGCTATATAGCGCGGTGGAGGCCGATAACGCCGGGGATGTCTAAGGCTTTGACGAAAAGTGCCTGCGCTCGGTAATACGGCGTTAAAAATCGGGTCAAAATGCTCATTTACATCACGTAAACTGCGCTTTCTCACCGATTTTTGCCTTGTCTAACCATCGCTCGTCGACTTTTCGTATAAAGCCTTCATCGCGCTGGCACCAGGCCCCACCCGGGGCCCTGGCACCAGAAGGCTATTGCCAGGCGCTTGTACCAGTACCTTGATAAACCCTGTCAGTCGGGCTCCGGCCCCATGATGGTATGGAACAGTTCTTCGCTGGGCAGGCCTTGGCTCATCTCGAGCTTGCCATCGTTGCGATAGACGATGCCCGGGGTCGCCACCATGCCGAAGCTGCGAAACAGTTCATGGTTGCTCTGCAGGCGCTGCTCCAGGTCTCGGGGCAGTTGGCGCATGGGCTCAATCGGATCGCCGCTCTCATGGGCGCGGAGGGCGGCCTGAGGGTCATCGGCGGCCAGCATCGTGACCGCCTGGCGCGGACTTTCGGGGTCGAGGATACCGACCATCACGTGGCGTAGCTGGACCTGGCCGCTTTCGACGAAGGGCCGGCTTTGCTGCCACAGGCGGGTGCAGTAGGGGCAGTTGGGATCGGTGAACACATAGACGATGCGCTCGGCGTCGGGATCGCCGTCGGCGATCCACGCGCTGTCCTCAAGGCTCTGCCAGGTGGTCTCGTCCTGGGGCCCGCGTACCAGGCGCTCCAGCGGCGCCTCCGACAGATTGTTGGCGTCGGCATCGATCAGATTGCCGACGATGGCGTGCTCGCCATCCTCGGTGACGAAGATGGTCATCGGCTGTCCGCGATGGCTGGCGGCGAAGCCGCTGAGCCCACCCGGCGCGTCGAATTCACCGTGCACCTCAAGACCTTCCTCTTCCAGCGCCTCGATGGGGGCGGGGTGGTCCTCGGCCTCGACGCTGGACAGTGGCATCAGGCCGAAGGCCACCGCCGCCAGGGTCATGAAGGAACGCTGATGGCGGGGCAGGTCGGGCAGGCGGGGCAGTCGGGGGCGGCGGGGCATGTCGTTACTCTCCGGCATCTTGTAGGACGAATCCCGCGACAAGCGAGAATCACTCGCACTAGGACAGCAGCAAACGCCATCGGTTCGACCGCTGACGTCGCAGGGCAGTGAAAGCGCCAGGGCCGCGCTGTTGTGTGATACACCGAGCGCGCGGTGGCTTATCTGTCGGTGCGCACCAGCCACAGTGAACGATAGGGGGCCAGGGTGTCGACGGGCCGCCAGGCGCCCCCTTCCAGCAGGTCCTGCCAGCCGGACTGGTCGAGGCCGTCCAGTACCAGTGGCTGAGGCCGATCGGTGACGTTGTGAATGGCCAACAGTCGACGGCCATCGTCCAGGGGGCCGCGCTGTATCGCCAGCAGCTCCGGTGGTGTGGAGATGACCGTCTGGGCCGCATCGGGGTGGAAGCAGGGTTCCCTGCGACGGATCTCGAGGCGTCGGGTGAGGGCGAAAAACACCTCGCGGGTCGGCGTGTGACGGCTGTCCAGCAGAGGTTCCAGCTCCTGGCGGTCCCAGCGCTTGCGATTGATCGAACGCAGGCGCCCGCTGCGTTCGACCCCGTCGTGGTCGTTCTGGGTGGCGGTCAGGCAGTGCAGGTAGACGCCGGGGATACCCTTCAGCACCAGCATCAGGTGCTGGCTCAACAGGAAGCGCTCGACCTGCCACGGGTCGGGGCCGCGCCGGGTGCCGCTCATGGCGTCGAACCAGGTGATATTGAGCTCGTAGGGGCTGTCGCTGCCGTCGGCCTGCCGGCGCATGCTGACGAAGCCACCGAAGCGCTGCATCAAGGCGACCAGGGCGTCGATCTCGTGGCCTTCCAGCCAGCCTTCCAGCGGGCGCACGCCAATACCATCGTGGCTGGCGGTGAAGTTCAGATAGCTGCAGCCGGCGGGGAGCTCGGGCAGGCTGTCGAGCCAGCGCGCCAGGGTGCCGGCCTCGCCACTGGTCAAGGTGTGCAGCAACAGAGGTGGCAGCGGGAACTGGTAGACCAGGTGGGCCTCGTCGGGCGGCGTGTCCTGTCGCTCCAGGCCGAAGTAGCTGATGTTCTCGGCGTGGGGCACATTGGTCTCGGTGATGATCAGGGTGCCGGGGGCGACGTGGTCGACCACCGCCCGCAACAGCCGCACCACCGCGTGGGTCTCGGGAAGGTGGATACAGCGGGTGCCGGGGCGTTTCCACAGGAAGGCGACGGCGTCCAGCCGGACGATGCGGGCGCCCTGCTGCAGGTAGAACAGCAGGATGCCGACGAATTCGATCAACACGTCGGGGTTGGCGAAGTTGAGGTCGATCTGGTCCTCGGAGAAGGTCGCCCACAGGTGGCGAACGCCACGGCGGGTGCTGACGGGGACCAGTAGCGGTGAGCTGCGCGGACGCACCACCTCGCTGAGATCGGTATCGGGGTCCATCTCGATGAAGTAGTCGCGCCCGGGCAGGTTGCCGCCGAGATAGTCGGCGAACCACAGCGATTCCCGCGAGACATGGTTGAGCACCAGGTCCACCATCAGATCATGGTGACTGGCCAGGCGCCGGATATCGCGCCAGTCGCCCAGTTTCGGGTCGACCTCGCGATAGTGGATCACCGAGAAGCCGTCGTCGCTGCTCCAGGGGAAGAAGGGCAGCACATGGACACCGCTGAAGACAGTCTTCAGGCGCTTGCTCAGGAACTCATCGAGTACCGCCAGGGGGGGCTTGTCGGCATCCAGCAGCGAGTCGCCATAGACGATCAGCCACTGGTCCTGCTCGCTCCACAGCGTCTGGCGTGCACCATGACGGTGCCTCAACCCGGCCCCCTGCGCTTCGATCAGGCGCAGCAGACGGCGCAGGACCTCTTCGCTGCGTGCACCATAGAGAGGCGCGAGCAGCTCTGCGGCACGCTGGCGAAAGTCGTCGGGTTCCAGGGGGGAGAGGTGGCTTGCCATGGTGTCCTCCGCAGGCGTGGGGGCGCCTTGCCCCGTGAGCGCTCGCCATTTCATTGACGGCTAGAAAGAAAGTATCAAGCACAGGGCGTGCCAACTCAGCTGAAATCGCGGATGACCTGGGCCATTGCGCTGGGCGGGGCAGGCCTCAGCCGTTACACTATGGCGACATATTTTTCCTGCCGGACTGTCCGCTATGCATTGCCCCTTCTGTGGCGCCCAAGAGACCCGAGTGACTGACTCCCGGCTGGTCGCCGAAGGTGATCAGGTGCGCCGACGGCGGCAGTGTGCTGGCTGCGGTGAGCGCTTCACCACCTACGAGACCGCTGAACTTATCATGCCACGGATCATCAAGGCCGATGGCTCGCGGGAAGTGTTCGACGAGATCAAGCTGCGGGCCGGCATGCTGCGGGCGCTGGAAAAACGCCCCGTCAGCGCCGAGTCGATCGAGGCGGCGGTGGAACGTATCCGCCAGAACCTGCGCGCACGAGGCGAGCGCGAGGTCCAGGCGCGGGTGGTCGGTGAAGAGGTGATGAATGCCTTGAAGCGCCTCGATCAGGTGGCCTATATCCGCTTTGCTTCAGTCTATCGACGGTTTCAGGATATCGACGAATTTCGCGCCGAGATCGACCGCCTGGCCCAGGAGCCGAGTTTCTCGCCCGACACCGGGGAGAGCACATGAATCCGACGGACATCACGGCAGGCCAGGATGAAGCCTGGATGGCCAGGGCATTGAAGCTGGCCGAACGCGGTCGCTACACCACCATGCCCAATCCGAGGGTCGGCTGCGTACTGGTCAAGCACGGCAAGCATCTGGCCGACGGCTACCATCAGCGCGCCGGGGAGCCCCACGCCGAGGTCCATGCACTCGAGGCTGCCGGTGAGCACGCCCGAGGCGCCACCGCTTACGTGACGCTGGAACCCTGCTCCCACCAGGGGCGCACAGGGCCTTGCTGCGATGCCTTGATCAAGGCCGGTGTCGCCAGGGTGGTGGTAGCCATGCAGGATCCCAATCCTCAGGTGGCGGGACGCGGTATCGCACGCCTGCGTGACGCCGGGGTCGAGGTAAGGCTGGGTTGCCTCGAGGCGGACGCCCAGGTATTGAACGCCGGCTTCGTGTCGCGCATGACCCGGGGGCGTCCACGGGTCAGCCTCAAGCTCGCCATGAGCCTCGACGGCCGTACCGCCATGGCCTCCGGCGAGTCCCAGTGGATCACCGGTGCCGAGGCTCGGCGTGACGTCCAGCGGCTGCGGGCTCAGAGCTGCGCCATCCTCACCGGGGTGGATTCGATCATCTTCGACAACTCGCGGCTGACGGTGCGTGCCGATCAGCTCGGGCTCGATGACGCCGAAGTCATCGCCCGACGCCAGCCGCTTAGGGTCGTGGTGGACTCGCGCCTGCGCATGCCGCTGGCCGCGGCCTGCCTGAGCGAGCCAGGGGAGACGCTGGTGGTCTGCGTCGAGGGCAGCGAATCCCCTCGCAGAGACGCGCTGATGCGCTCCGGCGCGCGGGTGCTGGAGATGCCTGCAGGCGACGACGGCCGCGTCGATCTTGGCGCGCTGCTCAAGTGGCTCGGTGACGAGGGCGGCTGCAACGAGCTTTTGGTGGAGACCGGCGCGACCCTGGCAGGTGCCTTGATGGATGCCTGTCAGGTGGACGAGTTGCGTCTTTACATGGCGCCGACCCTGCTCGGCTCCGACGCGCGCGGGCTGATGGCGTTGTCGGGTATCGAACGCATGGCCGAGCAACGGCCTCTGGAAATTCTCGATATCCGCGCCCTCGGCAAGGACTGGCGTATTCTGGCGCGCCCGGCGCTGGCCGCCTGCGCCGAGCACTGACCCGACGAAAGTCGCCGGGGCCCGGGATCGCAGTAGCGGGGCTTCATATAAGCGGCGCCCGACGCGGAGTCGCAGTGGCCTGTCTTGATATAAGCGGCGCCCAACGCGGAGTCGCAGTGGCCGGTCTTAAAAAAAGCGGCGCCCGACGCCCTGTCTGGTCTTTGTCTTTGACTGGCGCCCGACGCCGCGCCACGGTACCCTGACGCGGTTTCTGGCCGCCGTCGCGAGTGGCCATTTTAGATCCAGGGAGCATACATGTCGCAGTCTTCCAGCGGGGGCCTGGCCCCTATTGCCGAACTCGTCGAGGATATCCGCCAGGGCCGCATGGTGATCCTGATGGACGACGAGGATCGGGAAAACGAAGGTGACATCATCATGGCCGCCGAGAAGGTCGAGGCCTGGCACATCAACTTCATGGCGGTTCACGCCCGTGGTCTGATCTGCATGCCGATGACCCGGGAGCGCTGCGAACAGCTCAAGCTGCCGCTGATGGTGCAGGACAACGGCTCCGGTTTCGGTACCAAGTTCACCCTGTCCATCGAGGCCGCCGAAGGGGTCAGCACCGGCATCTCCGCTGCTGACCGCGCACGCACGGTGCAGGCCGCCAGCGCGCGCAATGCCAAGGCAGAAGACATCGTCCAGCCCGGCCACATCTTTCCGCTGATGGCCGAGCCCGGCGGCGTGCTCAGGCGCGCCGGCCACACCGAGGCGGCCTGCGATCTGGCCGCCCTGGCCGGTTGTGATCCCAGCGGTGTGATCTGCGAGATCATGAACGACGATGGCAGCATGGCCCGACGTCCTGAGCTCGAGCGCTTCGCCGAGACCCACGGGATCAAGATGGGCACCATCGCCGACCTGATCCACTACCGGATCCACAACGAGCAGACGGTAGAAGAGGTCGAGCGACTGCCGGTGACCACCGCCTACGGTGAGCTGACCGCCCACGTCTTTCTCGACCGCACCCACAAGGTGCACCACCTGGCGCTGGTGAAGGGCTCGCCGAGTCCGGACAGCGTGACCACGGTGCGGGTGCATCTGGCCAACGAGATGCGTGACCTGATGTGCCTGGTCAAGGGCGAGGACGCCTCCTGGCGCGCCCACCAGGCGCTGGAAGAGGTGGCGCGGGCCGAGCAGGGTGTCTTCGTGCTGCTCGATGACATGCGTCCGCATCAGGACCTCAACGATATGCTGCAGGTGTTCCTGGAGCGCCGCCGCACCGCTCGCGGCAGCGAGTCCGACGGCGCCGGCAACTACCTGACCATCGGCACCGGCTCCCAGATCCTGCGCGAGCTCGGTGTCGGCAGGATGCGTCTGCTGAGCTCACCGTGGAAGTTCTCCGCGCTGTCGGGTTTTGATCTCGAGGTGGTGGACATCGTCTCGCCAGCTGATATCAGCGGTTGATTCACGCCGGGCGAGGCAGTAATGCTGGCGTCCGGTGTTTCGGTTTTTACCAGGGGACAGGCCCTTTGACAGGGTCACCCCGACTACCGGCCCCAGGCCGGTACATTCAGGAAGATTCAAGATGCAACCTATTTCCCAAGTCGAAGGCAGCTTCGTCGACGTCCAGGGCCGCTACGTGATCGTCGTGGGCCGCTTCAATCACCATGTGGTAGATAGCCTGGTCGAGGGCGCGGTGGACAGCCTGGTGCGCCACGGGGTGGACATGGAGATGATCGACATCGTCCACGTCCCGGGTGCCTGGGAACTGCCGCTGGCGGTCAAGCGTGTGCTCGCGGTGGCGCGTCCCGACGCCGTGGTCGCGCTCGGCGCGGTCATTCGCGGCGGTACCCCGCACTTCGAGCACGTGGCCGGCGAGTGCAATTCCGCGCTGTCGCGGCTGCAGCTGGAGTTCGACACCCCGGTGGCCAACGGTGTGCTGACGGTCAACTCCATCGAGCAGGCCATCGAGCGGGCCGGCACCAAGGCCGGCAACAAGGGCGTCGAAGCCGCCATGGCCGCCATGGAGATGGTGTCGCTGCTGCGTCATTTTGGTGACGATGCCGAGGAGACCCCCGCATGAGCCGCGAACAGCGTGCGCCCAGCAAGGCCCAGCAGTCTCGCCGTGCGGCTCGCGAGCTGGCGGTGCAGGGACTTTATCAGTGGCAGATGACCGACAAGTCCATCACCGCGGTCGAGGCCGAATTTCGCAGCCAGGTGCCCGATGACGACCTGGAGGTGCACGAGAACTGGCTCAAGGTCATGGAAATCGCCGATCTGGCGCTGTTCCATGAGCTACTGCACAACGTCGCACGCTACCGCAAGGAGCTCGACGCCTCCATCTCGCCGCTGCTGGACCGCCGCCTCGAGGACATCGACCCGATCGAGCTGGCGATCCTTCGCCTTGGGGCCTACGAGCTGTCCAAGCGTCTGGAGGTCCCTTATCGGGCGGTGATCAACGAAGGGGTCGAGCTGGCCAAGTCCTTTGGCGCCACCGATGGCCACAAGTACATCAACAGCATTCTCGACAAGCTGGCCATCAAGCTCAGAAGCGCCGAGGTCAGTGCCCGTCGCCGCTGAAGGTCGCGCCTGATGTACGGAGAATTCGAACTCATCGAGCGCTGGCTGGCGCCCACGACGGGCGAGCCCGGCAAGGCCTCCGGCGTCTCGCTCGGGGTGGGTGACGACGCCTGCCTGATGCGCCCTGCGCCAGGGCACGAACTGGTGGTCAGCGTCGACACGTCGGTGGAAGGGCAGCATTTTCCCGAAGACGCACCGCCGCAGGCGCTGGGGCATCGCGCCCTGGCGGTGAGCCTGAGTGATCTGGCCGCCATGGGCGCGCAGCCGCGCTGGTGTCTGATGGCGCTGACGTTGCCCGAGGTGGAAGAGCAGTGGGTGGCAAAGTTCGCCCAGGGCTTCCATGCTGTGTGCGACGAGGCGGACATGACCCTGGTCGGGGGCGACGTCACCCGGGGCCAACGCGCCGTCAGCGTCACCGTGATGGGTGAGGTACCCACGGGCGAGGCGCTGCGTCGCGACGGTGCCCGCGCCGGCGACGTGCTGGCGGTCACCGGTGCGCTGGGTGGCGGCGCCGGGGGACTGGCGGCCTGGTACGAGGGTCAGCGAGATCTTGAGTCACCGCTGCTTGCCCGCTACCTGTTGCCCCAGGCGCGCTGGCAGGCAGGTCTGGCGCTGCGGGGACTGGCCAGCGCGGCCATCGACGTCTCCGACGGCTTGCTTGCCGACCTTGGTCACCTGCTGAAAGCCAGCGGTGTCGGGGCGCGTCTTGACGCCGAAGCGCTGCCTCTGGCCGAAGGGCTCGTAGAGGCCCTCGGCACCGAGGCGGCCCGAGAGGCCGCCCTGACCGGCGGCGACGACTACGAGCTGGTCGTGGCGCTGCCGTCGGCGGCGTTCGATCGGGCCCGCCTGGCACTGGCGGAACTGGGGCTCGCCTTCGTTGCCATCGGCCAGGTCACCGCGTCGCCGGGGATACAAGGGGTGAATGCCTCTTCGCTGCCGGGGTGGCAACATTTCCACGGAGGGACATCGTGAACAAAGCACCGGCTAGCGTGTGGCGTCGACCGACCCATTTTCTTGCCTTCGGGCTGGGCAGCGGGGCGGCGCCCTTTGCCCCGGGGACCTTCGGGACCCTGGCGGCCATTCCCTTCTACTGGCTGTTGTCCGAGCTGACCCTGGGCTGGTACCTGGTGATGATCGCCATCACCTTCGTCTGGGGTGTCTGGCTGTGCGACAAGACGTCCCGGGACCTCGGCGTGCACGACCACTCCGGTATCGTCTGGGACGAGTTTGTCGGCTACTGGCTGACCATGGCGGCGGTGCCCTTTTCGTGGGAAGCGGCGCTGTGGGGCTTCGTTGTCTTTCGTGTATTCGACGTGATCAAGCCCTGGCCCATTCGCTGGGCCGATCGTCGCGTCGCCGGCGGCTTCGGCATCATGGTCGATGATGTCATGGCCGGCGTTTACTCCTGGTGCACCATGCACCTGTGGTTCTGGCTACACTGAACAGCGTATCGTCACGCCGACGGGGGCAGGGAGGCTCCTCTCGGCAGAGAGGGCAAGGAATGCGCAAGGAACGATGGATCGTACCGGTGGTGGTGGTGCTGGCGCTGGCCTGGGCGGTGGCCCAATATCTCGCCAGTCTGCTGTTCGAGCGCGAACTGGAGAGGGCGCTTGCCGATCTCGAGGCGCGCGGTGACCTGCGAATCTCGCGCGACGACGTGGAGCAGGGCTGGCTGCGTTCCTCCGGCGTGTTGCATGTAGCTCCCCTGATCGGTCACGCCTGGCATCTTGCGATTCCCTATGAGGCACGCCACGGCGTACTCGATACCAGCGTCTTTGGCCGGCTCGACGTACACGTCGGCGACGCCGACCGGCGCCTGTTCGGTGATGCCATGCCGGCAAGCCCGCCCCGCTGGGAAGCTCACTACCGCACCCTGGGGGGCACCCTGCAGGGGGAGTTGCGGCTGGCACCATTTCTCATCAGTCAGTCTCCGTCCGGTGAAGCGCCTCGCTCGCTGCAATTCTCCGGTGGACGTATCGCCTTTGACGGAGTCTATGGCGACTGGCGCACCCAGGTGCTGCTGGAGGCGATCGAGTTGCGCGATGGAGACGCGGTGCTGGAAATCGGCCCGCTCCATCACGAAAGCCGTTACGCCTATACCCCCGGGGCCCTGCACTTCACCCAGCAGGACAAGCTGACCCTGGACGCCGTCAGTCTGCGTCACCCTCAGGTCAACCTGGATGGCACCGAACTGGTGCTCGAGGCCCGCACCCTGCTGGATGACAGCGAGCTGAGGCTGCAGAGCACCTTGACCATCGGTGAGGTGCGCTCCGGCGACGACATGCTGGTGGACGGCGAGGTCAGTCTGGAGCTGTCTCGCATCAACGCCGAGGCGCTGCGTTCGGTGGTGGCCCTGGCGCGTCACAAGACCGCGCTAGGCACCGTCTCGCTCGAGGACGCCGAGGCCTACTCGGCGATGGATCGCGCCCTGGCCCAGTTGCTCAAGGACTCTCCGCGTCTGGATCTGAAGGACGTGGATCTCGACAGCCCCATGCTGGGACTGAGTCTAAAGGGCGAGGGCGTGCTGGTGCTGGACCCCCGAGACCTTGCGTCGCTGAGCCTGCTGTCGCTGGATCGCCCCGAGATGCGCGAGCGCTTTCGCCAGCGCCTGGACGGAGACTTCGAATGGCGTGAGCCGCCGGCCGTGGTCGCGCTGTGGCTGGGGTTGCCGCTGGATACCTCGATGCTGGGCATCGACGTGGTCAAGGGGCGACTGCGGGTCAACGGACGTCCGGTACCACCGCTGCTGGGTGGTTGAGCGGACTCCGCTCACACCGTCAGACGTCAGAAGAGCCACCAGATTCCTGTCCCCTGAAGTCCCTCCCGGCTGGGCCCGACAGCGTCCCCGATGGCGTCACTCTGCTGCTATCCTCCTGTCACGCCTTGAACTTGGTCGTGGTCGCCCGCATTGCTGATACCCAGACGGGCAAGACGCCCCCTACTTCAGGATGAGGACACCATGAGCGATGATCGCGATCCCCGGTCCGACGATCTGGACTGGATTCCCATGAGTGGCGACGCCGAAGACGGAACCGCGGACGGCCTGGCCGATGGCGAGCAGGTCCAGGGCCATGCGGTGATTCCTGCCAGCGCCTCGCTGCCGGAACGGCTTTACCTGTTGCCGATTCACAATCGTCCCTTCTTTCCCGCCCAGGTGCAGCCGCTGGTGATCAACCGCGAACGCTGGTCCGAGACCATCGAGCGGGTCGCCAATACGCCCCATGACACCGTCGGTCTCGCCTTCGTCGGAGAGGCCGGTGTCGAGGAGCTGTCCCACGAGGACTTTCCGACCATCGGCACCGCGGTCAAGGCCCACAAGCTGCAGGGCGAGGACAACCAGATCCAGTTCATCGCCCAGGGCGTGCGACGCTTCAAGATCGAGCGCTGGCTGTCGCGCACCCCGCCGTTTCTGGTCGAGGTGTCCTACCCTCGCGAGCCGGTGGACGCGGAGGAAGACGAGACCCGCGCCTACGCCATGGCGCTGATCAACGGCATCAAGGAACTGTTGCCGATCAATCCGCTGTACGGCGAGGAACTCAAGCACTACCTCAATCGCTTCAGTCCCCACGAGCCGGGCCCGTTGACCGACTTCGCCGCCGCCATCACCTCCGCCCAGGGGCAGGAGCTGCAGGACGTGCTCGCCACGCTGCCGGTGGTGCCGCGGATGCAGAAGGTGCTGCCGCTGCTGCGCAAGGAGATCGAGGTGGCGCAGCTGCAGAGCGAGATCAGCGAGCAGGTCAACGCCCAGATGCAGGAGCGTCAGCGCGAATTCTTCCTGCGCGAGCAGCTCAAGGTGATCCAGCGTGAGCTGGGCATCTCCAAGGACGACCGTGAAAACGACGTCGACACCTTCCGCGCGCGCCTCGAGGGCCGCGAGGTGCCCGAGCGGGTGCAGGAACGCATCGACGACGAGCTGGCCAAGCTGTCGGTGCTCGAGACCGGTTCGCCCGAATATGGCACCACCCGCAACTATCTGGACTGGCTGACGGCCATGCCCTGGGGCCAGCGCAGCCAGGACCAGCTGGACCTGGGCCATGCCAGACAGGTACTCGACCGCGACCATGACGGACTCACCGACGTCAAGGAGCGGATCGTCGAGTTCCTCGCAGAGGGCACCTTCAAGGGTGACGTGGGGGGCTCCATCGTGCTGCTGGTGGGACCACCAGGTGTCGGCAAGACCTCCATCGGTCGCTCCATCGCCGAGGCGCTCGGCCGTGAGTTCTATCGCTTCTCGGTGGGTGGCATGCGCGACGAGGCCGAGATCAAGGGCCACCGGCGCACCTACGTCGGCGCCATGCCCGGTAAGCTGGTCCAGGCGCTCAAGGAGGTCGAGGTCGAGAACCCGGTGATCATGCTCGACGAGATCGACAAGATGGGCCAGTCCTTCCAGGGTGATCCGGCCTCGGCCTTGCTCGAGGTGCTGGACCCGGAGCAGAACGTCGACTTCCTCGACCACTACCTGGACGTGCGTCTGGATCTGTCCAAGGTGCTGTTCGTGTGCACCGCCAATACCCTGGATTCCATCCCGCCGGCGTTGCTCGACCGTATGGAGCAGATTCGCCTGTCGGGCTATATCGCCGAAGAGAAGCAGGCCATCGCCAGGAACCACCTCTGGCCCAAGCTGCTCAAGCGCGACAATATCCCCAAAAAGCGTATCAATCTGACCGCCGCAGCCCTGCGCCAGGTGGTCGAGGGCTACGCCAGGGAGGCCGGTGTCAGGCAACTGGAGAAACAGCTGCACCGGATCGTGCGCAAGGCCGCCGTCAAGCTTCTGGAAAACGACCAGGCGACGGTCAAGGTCTCGCTCAAGAACCTCGAGGAATTCCTCGGTGCCCCGCTGTTCCGCAAGGAAAAGGTGATGAAAGGGCAGGGCGTGGTCACCGGCCTGGCCTGGACCTCCATGGGCGGTGCCACCCTGTCCATCGAGGCCGGCAAGGTACACGGGCTGGATCGCGGCTTCAAGCTAACAGGCCAATTGGGCGACGTGATGAAGGAGTCGGCCAACATCGCCTACAGCTATGTTCAGGGGCACCTGACCGAGTACGGCGCCGATGCCGGCTTCTTCGATGCCTCCTTTGTTCACCTGCACGTGCCGGAAGGCGCCACCCCCAAGGATGGCCCCTCGGCGGGGGTGACCATGACCACGGCGCTGCTGTCACTGGCGCGTCATCAGTCCATCGAGCGCAACCTGGCGATGACCGGGGAGCTGACGCTGACCGGACAGGTGCTGCCGGTGGGCGGGATCCGCGAGAAGGTCATCGCCGCGCGCCGCAGCGATATCTTCGAGGTGATCCTGCCCGAGGCCAATCGGCGCGATTATGACGAACTGCCGGAGTACCTCAAGGACGGCATGACCGTGCATTTCGCCAATCGCTACAAGGACGTCGCCAAGGTGGTATTTGGCTAACGACGGCACTTCGGCGCATTTCGCCGACCGCTCTCGTCGGCCACTGTAGGGATGTCGCCAAGGTGGTGTTCGCCTAACGGCAATATGACGGTGCATTTCGCCGACAGTGAGCCGTCAAGCCGTTCCGGATCGGGCCCGAGGCCGCATGACGCGGTTCTCGGGCCCGTGGCGTGATGGCCTGTGCAAGGCTAGTCAGTGCCGTCTGTGCGTGACAGAATCGACAGTCTGGACACGCGACACCGCCCGGTTGCCTTCTGCATCACGGGTGGACGAAAAATGACGAGGATTCCATGCCTGAGTATCGCTCCCGTACCACCACCGCCGGTCGCAACATGGCCGGCGCTCGCGCCCTGTGGCGCGCCACCGGCATGAAGGATGGCGACTTCCAGAAGCCGATCATCGCGGTGGCGAACTCCTTCACCCAGTTCGTGCCGGGCCACGTTCACCTGAAGGACATGGGCCAGCTGGTCGCCCGTGAAATCGAAAAGGCCGGCGGTGTGGCCAAGGAATTCAACACCATCGCCGTGGACGACGGTATCGCCATGGGCCACGACGGTATGCTCTATTCGCTGCCGAGCCGCGATCTGATCGCCGACAGCGTGGAGTACATGGTCAACGCCCACTGCGCCGACGCTCTGGTGTGCATCTCCAACTGCGACAAGATCACGCCTGGAATGTTGATGGCCGCCATGCGCCTCAACGTGCCGGTGATCTTCGTCTCCGGCGGCCCCATGGAAGCCGGCAAGACCAAGCTGCTGGATCACGGCCTGGACCTGGTGGACGCCATGGTCATGGCCGCCGACGATTCGGTGGACGAGGAAACCCTGAACGAGGTCGAGCGCAGCGCCTGCCCCACCTGTGGCAGCTGCTCCGGCATGTTCACCGCCAACTCCATGAACTGCCTGACCGAGGCGCTGGGTCTGGCGTTGCCGGGCAACGGCACGGTGCTGGCCACCCACGCCGATCGCCGCCGCCTGTTCGAGACGGCGGGCGAGCGCATCGTCGAGCTGGCCAGGCGCTACTACGAAGGTGACGAAGCGCACCTGCTGCCCCGTGCCATCGGCTCCAAGGCGGCGTTCAAGAACGCCATGACCCTGGATATCGCCATGGGCGGCTCCACCAACACCATCCTGCACCTGCTGGCCGCCGCCCAGGAGGCAGGCGTCGACTTCAACATGATGGACATCGACCGGCTGAGCCGCGAAGTCCCTCAGCTGTGCAAGGTGGCGCCCAATACCCAGAAGTATCACATCGAGGACGTGCACCGGGCCGGCGGCATCATGGCGATCCTCGGCGAGCTGGATCGCGCCGGAGTGCTGGATACCTCGGTGCCCACGGTCTACGGCGACAGCCTCAAGCTGGCCCTCGACGAGTGGGACATCATGCGCAATCCGTCGGCGGAGGTGGTCAACTTCTTCAAGGCCGGCCCCGGTGGTATCCCGACCCAGACGGCGTTTTCCCAGAGCGCCCGCTGGCCGAGCCTGGACGGTGACCGCGCCACCGGTTGTATCCGCGACTACGAACACGCCTTCTCCAAGGAGGGCGGGCTCGCCGTGCTGAAGGGCAACATCGCTGAGAACGGCTGTGTGGTGAAGACCGCCGGCGTCGACGACAGCATCCTGGTGTTCGAAGGGCCGGCCCACGTGGTCGAGTCTCAGGATCAGGCGGTGGAACATATCCTTGGCGACAAGGTGAAGGAAGGCGACGTGGTGGTGATCCGCTACGAAGGCCCCAAGGGCGGCCCGGGCATGCAGGAGATGCTCTACCCGACGTCCTATCTCAAGTCCAAGGGGCTGGGCAAGGGCTGCGCCCTGCTCACCGACGGACGCTTTTCCGGCGGCACCTCAGGGCTGTCGATCGGCCACGTCTCGCCGGAGGCCGCCGCCGGCGGCGCCATCGCTCTGGTGGAAAACGGCGACCGTATCCGCATCGACATCCCCGCTCGGAGCATCAATGTCCTGCTGGACGACGCCGAGCTTGCCGAGCGCCGCCAGCGCCAGCAGGAGCGCGGCAAGGATGCCTGGAAGCCGAGCATTCAGCGTCTGCGCAAGGTGACTCCTGCGCTGAAGGCCTATGCCTTGTTGGCCACCTCGGCAGACATGGGCGCGGTGCGCGATCTGGAAAAGCTTGACGACTAATATCTGCGCTTTTTAGCACAGAGTAGCTCGATGAAGGCCGGCATACGCCGGCCTTCATCGTTGATGGCGTCCAGCGCTCAGGCGGCTCGCTTGAAGAAATGAGCGACCGATCAGCGAAATGAAACAGCTTGCGTGTACGCCGGAACTCGATAATTTCCGGGGATTTGGTCATTCTGACGTGACAGGGGATCGACAGATCAAAGAAGCCCTCGACAAGATGGGCGAGATGCAGGCACGGGGACCGCTATGAAAACACAGACTCTCAATGTGGGCCTGGTGGGTTACGGCATGGCTGCCAAGACCTTCCATGCCCCCTTGATCCAGGCCGCGCCAGGGCTCGAGCTGACCTCGGTGGTCAGCTCCGACGCCGACAAGGTCTTGCGTGACCTTCCGGACGTGACGGTGCACGCCAAGCTCAACGAGCTGCTCGAGGTGCGCCACGTTGACCTGATCGTGATTGCTACACCCAACGAGCAGCACTATGCCATGGCCAAGGCGGCCCTTGCGGCAGGCAAGCACGTGGTGGTGGACAAGCCGATCACGGTGTCGGCCTCGGAGGCGCGTCAGCTCCGCGCCCAGGCGGACCGCTCGGAATTGCTGCTCAGCGTCTTTCACAATCGTCGCTGGGACTGCGACTTCCTGACGGTGCGCAAGCTTCTGGAGCAGGGCCGGCTGGGGCGGGTGACGTCCTTCACCTCGCGTTTCGATCGCTATCGACCGGCGGTAAACAACCGCTGGCGAGAGCAGCACAAGCCCGGTGGCGGCATCTGGTACGACCTCGGCCCGCATCTGCTCGATCAGGCCATAGAGCTGTTCGGCATGCCTCGGGCAATTCTGCTGGAACTGGCCTCCGCCAGAGACGGCGCCGAGGTGGATGACGACTTTCTGGCGCTGCTCGAGTACGACCGCCTCAGGGTGACCCTGCAGGCCAGTTCGCTGGTAGCCGAGCCCAGCCCGCGCTTCGTGGTGCACGGCACCGAGGGCAGCTATTCGATCTACGGGCTCGACCCCCAGGAAGGCTGGCTCAAGCAGGGACTGATGCCGAGTGAAGACTGGGGCGTCGACGATGCGCCGGGACAACTGACCCTCAACCGGGGCAGCGCCGAGGAGCCGGACCTGGTCACCGAAGAGTGGCTGTCGGAACCGGGCAATTATCCCGCCTTTTACACTGCCGTCGCTCAGACCCTGCTGCATGGCGACCCGCCGCCGGTGTCCGGCGAGCAGGCGGTGGACGTGATGACCTTGCTGGAAGCGGGGCTCGACAGCTACCGCCAGGGGCGCTGGGTGCGCCTGAAGGAAGGCAACAGCAACCTCCGCCGGCTGCACGCCCGTCGCTGAGGCGAATCAGCCAGGCACGACAAGAGGGCCTTGGCCAAGGAAGCTTGGCCAAGGCAAATTCGACCAAGGCACGTTGACCAGGGGGCCGTCAGGGCCCCCTGGTCGTATTGGTAGGGTGGGTCTTACCAAAGCGAGGTATCGGCCTGCTCGCCCTTGAGCTTGTCCCGGGCGATGTACAGCGCGGCGATGGCGCGGGCCTCGTGGAAGTCCTCCCGGGCGAGCAGCGCGGTTATGCTGTCCAGCGCATGGGTCTCCACCACCAGCGGCTCCGGCTCATCGCCCTCCAGGCGCTTGGGGTAGAGGTCGCTCGCCAGCATGACCTGCATACGCTGGCGCATATAGTTGGGCGACAGGGATAGCTCGACCAGCGGTTCGATACGCCGGGCGCCCACACCACACTCTTCCATCAGCTCGCGGTTGGCGGCGGTGACGATATCCTCGCCGGGGTCCACGACGCCCTTGGGCAGGGTCAGTACATAGTCCTCGAATCCGGCGGCGTACTCTCGGATGAGCAGCACATGGTCGGGGTCGGGCATGGCGACGATCATGACCGCGCCGATGCCCTTGCCGTTGCCAAGCAGCCGTTCGAAGTGACGCTCGGCGCCGTTGGAAAAGCGCAGTTCGAGTTCCTCGACCCGGAACAGACGGCTCTCGGCGACGGTCTTGCGTGAGAGGATGCGGGGTTTTTCCGGGGAACTGTCGTCCATGGGAGCTCCTGGGCGGTGGGATGGGCTGGTGGATCGTGTAATGAATCGCGCAATGACTAGCGTAATAAACAGGGGGCGGGCGGGGTTGGCGGCGTCGCGGGACATCCGCCGTCCGCACCGGGCCGAGGCCAGGCGCAAGCGCCCGGGCTGCGAGCCCGAATGCCTTTGAGGTACACTAACACGTTACTCAGGTGTCGGCGGACGTTCGCCGGCGCAGTGGAACAAGCATTGAGCTGGTGATGGCTGGAGATGAGGTAATGCTCGATTGGGACACCATCGATACCGTGCTGCTGGACATGGACGGCACCTTGCTGGACTTGCACTTCGACAGTCATTTCTGGCTGGAGCATCTGCCTCGCCGCTACGTAGAACTGCATAAGCTGGATGAGGCCACCCAGGAAGTGGTGCGCGCGCGGATCATCCGGGAGCAGGGCACCCTCAACTGGTACAGCCTGGCCTACTGGAGCCGCGAGCTCGACGTGGATATCGTCGCGCTCAAGCGCGAGGTCCAGCATCTGATCGGCCTGCGCGGCGATGCTCTGGACTTTCTGGGCTGGCTCAAGAGCGCCCATCCGCGAGTGGTGCTGGCGACCAACGCCGATCGCGAGAGTCTGGCGCTGAAGCTGCCGCTGACGGGCCTCGACGACTACCTGGACGCCATCGTGTCGTCTGCCGATATCGGCGAGCCCAAGGAAGAACAGGCGTTCTGGCATGCGCTCAACGAGATCGAACCCTTCGACCGCGAGCGGACCCTGTTCATCGACGACAACGCGGCGGTGCTCGAAAGCGCCCGCGAGTACGGTATTCGCCATCTGCTGGGGATCCGCCAGCCGGACAGCCGGCGGCCGGAGAAGTCGCTCAAGGACTTTATCGCGCTGGACCGTTTCGCCGATATCATGCCCTCGGCGCCACAGACTCCGGAGGCCCCCCGTGGATAGCGTCAGACTCGACAAGTGGCTGTGGGCGGCACGATTCTTCAAGACCCGCGCCCTGGCCAAGAAGGCCATCGAGGGTGGCAAGGTCGAGGTCGACGGGGCCAGGGCGAAGACCAGCAAGTCGGTGAGCCCCGGCATGTTGATTCGTGCGCCTCAGGGCTGGGATGTGTGGGAGGTCGAGGTGCTCGAGGTCAGCGAGCAGCGTCGTGGGGCGCCGGAGGCGCGGCGGCTGTACCAGGAGACCGAGCAGAGTCGCGAACGTCGCGAGCGCGAGGCCGATCAGCGCCGCCAGGCCAACGAGGTCTTCAAGCATCCGCTCAAGCGCCCCGACAAGCGGGCGCGCCGCGATATCAAGCGCTTCCAGCGCGAGGGCGGCTCCTGACGGCGCGCGTCGCGCTCATCCCAGCGCCCTCGTCGAACACCCTTCTTTTCGTCAGACGCGCGCCCGCCGGGGCGCGCCCAGCAGAGATCGTTTTTCATGGCTGATCAGATACAGCGATTCATTATCGATGACACCAACGTCCGCGGCGAAGTCACCCGCCTGTCCGAGGCCTACGACGAGGTGCTCAAGCGTCACGAGTATCCGGCCGCCGTCAATCGTCAGCTCGGTGAACTGCTGGCGGCGGTGGCTCTGTTGACCGACACCGTGAAGCTTGACGGCACCATGACCCTCGAGGTGCGCGGCAGTGGTGACGTCTCCCTGATGATGGCGGAGTCCAATCCTGGCGGTGAGCTTCGCGCCATCGCCCGCCTCGCCGAAGATGCGGCACTGCCCGGCGATGAGGCCGGCTTTCGCGAGCTGGTGGGAGAAGGCCAGATCGTGATCACCCTCGACCCCAAGGAAGGGCGGCGCTATCAGGGTATCGTCGGCATCGAGCACGATCGCCTGGCCGGCTGCCTGGAAGCCTACTTCACCCAGTCCGAGCAGCTGCCCACGCGGCTGTGGCTGGCGGCGGACGGTGTCAGCGCCGGTGGCCTGCTGCTGCAGCGACTGCCCGACGAGTCGCTCAATCAGGATGACGACGCCTGGGATCGCGCCTATCACTTGGCTGCCACCCTCAGCGAACAGGAATTGCTGGAACTGGATGCGGCAACTTTGCTGGTGCGGCTGTTCCATGAGGAGCCATTGCGTACCTTCGAATCCAAGGCGTTGCGTTTTGGTTGTACTTGTTCTCGTTCGCGCATCGCCGGGGGACTGATGTCGCTGGGGCACGAGGAATTGCGTCAGATCGTCGCGGAGCAAGGTACGATCGAGACCCAGTGTCACTTCTGCAACACCCGCTACGCCTTCACCGCGGCCGATGTCGAAGCCTTGATCGAGGACCCCAGCGACGGCGGCAGCCCAACGGTGCATTGAGCGGTTGCAGCGTCCAGGCCCGAGCCGTCTCGCTGGCATGAATGGCAGGCTCGAGGTTATCGGGGCTGCGGTGGTGGTTGCAGGTTTGTAGTGGAATGACAGGAAATGCACCAAAAAGGCCGAAATGTTGTAATTAAACTACAATAACGTCTTGAAAAATGGGCATTTCCTGTCTCGGGGTTTTTTGCCATAATCCCCGCCGATCCCGGACGCGTCGTCAGTCGAAGAAGACGGTCGAACCGCGTAGTCGACTCGCCGGATCCCTTGCGCCGTTCGCCCTGTCGGATGGCGCCAGTCCACGAGAGAGAAGCCGAAGGCCCAGGAATCCTATGACCACCACCACGCAGTCTTCTACCGTTCACGTCAACCTCAGCACTGCCGAACTCATCGAGCGTGCGGTGGCCCAGGGCGAGGGCCGACTGGCCTCCCACGGCGCCCTCGTGGTCAAGACGGGTGAACGTACCGGGCGCTCCCCCAAGGACCGGTTCATCGTCGACGAACCGTCCACCAGCGCCCAGATCGACTGGGGCAGCGTCAACCGTCCCTTCGACGCCGAGCGTTTCGATGCACTGTGGGAGCGAGTGGAAGGCTACCTGGGCGAGAAGGACAGCTATGTCAGCGAGCTTCACGTGGGCAGCGATCCGACCCACTACCTGCCGGTTCGTGTGACCACCGAGACCGCCTGGCACAACCTCTTTGGCCGCACCATGTTCGTGCGTCCAGAGGCCTACAATGCGTCACGCAAGGACGAGTGGGAAATCCAGAATGCCCCGCACTTCGTGTGTGAGCCGAGCCGTGACGGCACCAACTCCGATGGCTGCGTGATCATCAACTTCGCCAAGCGCCGGGTACTGATCGCCGGCATGCGTTACGCCGGCGAGATGAAGAAGGCTATGTTCTCGGTGCAGAACTTCCTGCTGCCCGAGGCCGACGTGCTGCCCATGCACTGCAGCGCCAACGTCGGCGAAGACGGCGAGACCACCCTGTTCTTCGGCCTGTCCGGCACCGGCAAGACCACCCTGTCAGCGGACCCGGGTCGCTACCTGATCGGCGACGACGAGCACGGCTGGGGCGTCGGTACCGTGTTCAACTTCGAGGGTGGCTGCTACGCCAAGTGCATCGACCTGTCGGAAAAGAACGAGCCGGTCATCTGGAACGCCATCAAGTTCGGTACCGTGCTCGAGAACGTGGTGCTCAACGATCGTCGTGAGCCGAACTACGCCGACGACAGCCTGACCCAGAATTCCCGCGCCGCCTATCCGCTCGAGCACGTCGACAAGCGTGTGGCCGAGAACCGCGCCGGCGAGCCCAACGCCATCGTCTTTCTGACCTGTGACATGAGTGGCGTGCTGCCGCCGGTGTCGGTGCTGTCCAAGGAAGCCGCCGCCTATCACTTCCTGTCCGGCTACACCGCCAAGGTGGGCTCCACCGAGATGGGCTCTTCCAGCGGACTGGAAGCGACCTTCTCCACCTGCTTCGGTGCGCCGTTCTTCCCGCGCCCGGCCCGCGAGTACGCGGATCTGCTGATCAAGCGCGTGGCCGAGAAGGACGCCCAGGTCTACCTGGTCAACACCGGCTGGACCGGCGGTGCTTACGGCGAGGGCGGCTCACGCTTCTCCATCCCGACCACCCGCGCCATCATCCACGCGATCCAGACCGGCGTGCTGCGTGACGTGGAAACCCGCCACATCGACGGCCTGAACCTGTCGGTGCCGGTGTCCGTGCCCGGCGTCGACTCCAGCCTGCTGGACCCGCGTCAGACCTGGGAAGACCAGGCGTCCTACGATCGCAAGCGCAGCGAACTGGCAGGCAAGTTTGTAGAGAACTTCAAGAAGTTCGACGGCGTCAGCGACGCCATCGTCAAGGCAGGCCCGAGCCTGGTCTAGGAACTAGATTGAAGGTGCGATGAACCTTGCCGCGAGGCAGGGGTCGAGAAGAGGAGAAGGCGATGGCCTTCTCCTCTTTTTTTGCGCTTGTTCTGCATTTGCACTGCGCGTGTTCCAGCGTCTTGCCGTCGATAGTTGGCGAAGGTCCGGACGGACAGCGACGATTGAGTGTAAGGAAGGGGAGGGGCAGACCGACCCAGTATAATCCTTGACGCAGGAGACTCTACAATGAAACGACGCAACTTCCTCGCGCTGCTCGGGCTCGGCGGCCTCGCCAGCATGGTGCCGGCGGTGGCCAATGCCCGCCCGGAGCTGGAGCTTTCGCCAAGTCCCGATATCGAGCCGCTGGAATTGAGCGAGAGCGAGTGGCGTGAGCGCCTGAGCCCGGCCCAGTACGATGTGCTGCGTGAGGCAGGGACCGAGCCGGCAGGCTCCAGTCCGCTCGACGGCGAGAAGCGTGAAGGTGAATTTCGCTGTGCCGGTTGTGATCTGTTGTTATTCACCAGCGCCATGAAGTACGACTCCGGCACCGGCTGGCCGAGCTTCTACGAGCACGTAGAGGGCCACCTGCTGACCAGTGTGGACTACAAGATCCTGTGGCCGCGTACCGAGTACCACTGCGCTCGCTGTGGTGGTCATCAGGGGCATGTGTTCGAGGACGGGCCCGATCCCACCGGTCTGCGCTGGTGCAACAACGGGGTCGCGCTCAAGTTCGTCCCGGCCTGAACGAAAAGCTGCCCGGGGGATGACGCCGGGCAGCGGGTGGCGGCGGCGCAAAAGGGCGCTTTGTGATACCTTGGCCGGATCACAGACGTCGTATTGCCAAGGATTTCATGGACGCTACAGCCAAGATCATTGCCCGCCTGGCCGAAGAACTGGCGGTCAAGGCCCCTCAGATCTCCGCGACTGTCGAGCTGCTGGATGGCGGCGCGACGGTGCCGTTCATTGCGCGCTATCGCAAGGAAGTGACCGGAGGACTCGACGATACCCAGCTGCGCAACCTGGAAGAGCGCCTGGGCTATCTGCGTGAACTGGAAGAGCGCCGCACCACAGTGCTTGCGGCCATCGACGAGCAGGGCAAGCTCAGCGACTCGCTGGCCGCCAGCATCCAGGCCGCCGATACCAAGCAGCGCCTGGAAGACCTCTACCTGCCCTATCGCAAGAAGCGCCGGACCAAGGCACAGATCGCCCGGGAAGCGGGTCTCGAGCCGCTGGCCGACGCGCTGCTGGCCGATCCGACCCTCGACCCCGAGACCGAAGCCGCGGGCTACCTGCGGCCTGCCGAAGGCGAGACGCCGGCGATCGAAGACGCCAAGGCGGCGCTCGATGGTGCCAAGCAGATCCTGATGGAGCGCTTCGCCGAGGACCCCGAGCTGGTCGGGCGCCTGCGCGAGAGACTGTGGAGCGAGGGCGAGCTGTCCAGCCGCGTGATCGCCGGCAAGGAGCAGGAAGGCGCCAAGTTCTCCGACTACTTCGAACACGACGAACGGCTTGCCAAGGTGCCTTCTCACCGCGCCCTGGCGATGTTCCGTGGCCGTAACGAGGGTGTGCTGGCGCTGGCGTTGCGCCTGCCTGGCGAAGACGAGGCGCCGGTTCACCCAGCCCAGGTCGCCATCGCGCGTCACTTCGAGATTCGCGACGAGGGGCGCAAGGCCGACCGCTGGCTGGCCGAGGTGGTGCGCTGGACCTGGCGGGTCAAGCTCTACACCCATCTCGAGACCGAACTGATGGGGCGTCTGAGGGAGCGGGCAGAAGGCGAGGCCATCGACGTCTTCGCCGCCAACCTCAAGGATCTGCTGCTGGCGGCGCCGGCCGGCCCCAAGACCACGCTGGCCATCGATCCCGGCCTGCGCACCGGCTGCAAGGTGGCGGTGGTCGATGCCACCGGGCAGTTCCTCGAGCAGGCCACCATCTTTCCCCACGCCCCGCGTAATCAGTGGGATGCGTCGCTTGCCGAACTGGCGAAACTGGTCAGGAAACACGGCGTCGAGCTGATCGCCGTGGGCAACGGCACCGCCAGCCGGGAGACCGATCGGCTGGCCGGGGATCTGCTCAAGGCGATGAAGGATCCCCGGTTGTCGAAGGTCATGGTCTCGGAGGCGGGGGCCTCGGTGTACTCCGCCTCAGAGTATGCCTCCCGTGAGCTGCCTGATCTCGACGTGACCATTCGTGGCGCGGTGTCGATCGCGCGCCGCCTGCAGGACCCCCTGGCCGAGTTGGTCAAGATCGAACCCAAGTCCATCGGCGTCGGCCAGTACCAGCACGATGTCTCCCAGGTCCAGCTGTCACGCAGCCTCGAGGTGGTCATCGAGGACTGCGTCAACGCGGTGGGGGTCGACCTCAATACCGCCTCCTCGGCGCTGCTGTCGCGGGTGGCGGGGCTCAATCCGGGGCTGGCCGAGAACATCGTCACCCAGCGCAACGCCAAGGGCGCCTTCCGTGATCGCCGTGATCTGCTCGAGGTGTCCCGGCTGGGGCCCAAGACGTTCGAGCAGTGCGCCGGCTTCCTGCGCATCATGAACGGCGCCAATCCGCTGGACGCCAGCGCCGTGCACCCGGAGGCCTATCCGCTGGTCGAGCGCATCGCCGAGCGCAGCGGGCGCGAGCTGTCCGGGCTGATCGGCGACAGCGCCACGCTGAAGGCGCTCAAGCCCGGCGAGTTTGCCGACGAGCGCTTCGGGGTGCCCACCGTCAGCGATATCATCGCCGAGCTCGACAAGCCTGGCCGCGACCCTCGTCCCGAGTTCCGTGCAGCGCAGTTCCGCGAGGGCGTAGAGACGCTCAAGGACCTCGAGCCGGGCATGGTGCTGGAAGGTACCGTGACCAACGTCACCCACTTCGGTGCCTTCGTCGATATCGGTGTGCATCAGGACGGTCTTGTGCACATTTCAGCGCTGTCGGACCGCTTCGTCGAGGATCCACGCACCGTGGTCAAGGCGGGCGACATCGTCAAGGTCAAGGTGATGAACGTGGATCTGCAGCGCTCGCGTATCGGGCTGTCCATGCGCATGGACGATACCCCCGACAGCGCCGACGGAGGTGACGCTCGCCAGGCCCCCAGACGTCGCGAAGGCGGTGGCAAGGGCAAGGGCCCTCGGAGCCAGCAGGGTCGCGGTCAGGCAGGCAAGGGAGGGCGCGACGAGGCCGCTCCCATGGGCGCCCTGGGTGCCGCTCTGCTCAAGGCGAAGCAGGGTCGTTCTTGAAACCTGCCAATGGAACGCCATAATCTGTCGACCTTATCCAGCGATCTCGACTGTCGACCTTCGCTGTCGACCGTATCTGTCGACTGAAACAACGGGCGCCTGAGCGCCCGTTGCCGTCGCCGCCATTCGAAGCAGGCCCCCGGGCCCTTCCACGACACGGGGTGTTCACCTTGTCCACTCAGCTTTCTTCGCTCCTCGAACGCCTGCGCGGCCCGGCGGCCGCACGACGCTTCGGCCGCCTGCGCCGCGGCATTGAAAAGGAGGGGCTTCGGGTCGACGACCGCGGCGTGATCGCGGCGACCTTCCATCCCCGGGCGCTGGGCTCCAAACTGACCCACCCCCATATCACCACGGACTACTCCGAGGCGCTGCTGGAGTACATCACGCCGGTCTACAGCCGTCCCGACGAGGCGCTGGAATTTCTGGCCGATCTCCATCGCTACACCTATCGCCATCTGGACGGAGAGTGGATCTGGCCGGCCAGCATGCCTTCCCGGCTCAATGGCAACGACAGCGTGCCCATTGCCGACTACGGGAGCTCCAACGTCGGCACCATGAAGCATGTCTATCGTCGCGGCCTGGACGCTCGCTACGGGCGGATCATGCAGTCGATCGCCGGCATCCACTACAACGTGTCGCTGCCAGACGACCTGTGGACGCTGCTGCAGACCCTGGACGAGCAGGAGCAGGTGTCCATGGGCGAGTACCGCTCGTCGCGCTACTTCGGACTGATCCGCAACTTCCGGCGCCATAGCTGGCTACTGCTGTATCTGTTCGGTGCATCGCCCGCCATCGACGACAGCTTCCTGGATGACGGCGAGATCCCCGAGGGTCTGGAACGCCTCGGCGAGCGCACCCTGGTATCTCGCTATGCGACGAGCTTGCGGATGTCCGATCTGGGCTACCAGAACAAGGTGCAGGATCAGCTCAAGATCTGCTTCAATTCGTTGTCGAATTACGTCAACACCCTGCGCCATGCCATCGCCACCGGCTGGCCGGACTACGAGGCGTTGGGTGTGCGTGATGGCGATAGCTGGCGTCAGCTCAACGCCAACATCCTGCAGATCGAGAACGAGTACTACAGCGATATCCGTCCCAAGCGAGTCACCCGTCACGACGAGACACCGAGCCAGGCCCTCGAGGCCCGCGGCGTCGAGTACATCGAGGTCCGCTGTCTGGATATCGATCCCTTCGCTACCCTGGGGATCGATGCCGCCCAGACACGCTTTCTCGACACCTTCCTGGTGTGGTGTCTGCTGTCCGACAGTCCCTGGATCTCTGACGAGGAGTGTGACCACCTGGACGACAATCGTCGCCTGGTGGTGGAACGTGGTCGCGAGCCCGGGCTCGAGCTCAATGACCGAGGCAACCGCCGCGGTCTGGTCGACTGGAGTCGTGCCATCGTCGCCGAGATGCGCGAGGTCGCCGCGCTGCTCGACCAGCTCGAGGATGGCAGTCCCCACCAGCAGGCGGTGGACGCGATCGCGCCGCGCATCGATGATCCGTCGCTGACGCCTTCTGCTCGCGTGCTGGCGCGCCTCGAGGGCAACGGTGAGGAGTTTGTCGAGGCCATGGTCGCCATCGCCCGTGAGCAGGCCGCTGCGCTGGCTGACGAGCCGCTCAATCGGTGTCGTGCGTCCATGCTGGAAGACCTGGTCGAGACCTCTCATCAGCAGCAGCGGGAGATCGAGGCATCCGACACCAGCGATTTTGCTCAATTCCTGAGCGACTATTTCAGCCGAGCCCGGGAGACCCGGGCGTTGGCACCCACGGATCAACCGACCCATAGCGGAGAGAGCCTGAAATGAGCGAGTGGAGTCTGCGGCAGTGGAGCCTGGCGGGACTGGGCTTTTGCGTGGCAATGATGGCCGTGGCCCTGGGGCTTGAGCACCTGGTCGGGCTCGAGCCCTGTCCGCTTTGTGTGTTTCAGCGGGTGGCGGTGATCGCGGCAGGGCTGGTGTTTGCCGTGGCTGCGCTGCATGGACCCCGTGGTGCATTCGCCACAGTGGCCTACAGCGGTCTGGCGGCCCTGGCGGTGTTCTCCGGGATCGCTGTCGCCGGGCGTCATCTGTGGCTGCAGTCGCTGCCGGCGGATCAGGTGCCGAGCTGTGGCCCCGGTCTTGATTACATGATCGATGTGCTGCCGCTGCAGAAGGTCATCGCCTCGGTGTTGTCCGGCTCCGGCGAGTGCGCCGAGGTCGGCGCTACCCTGCTCGGGCTGTCGCTGCCAGGCTGGACGCTGATCGGCTTTGTGGTACTGCTGGCGGTGCCGGTGGGCATGCTCACGACGCTGCGGGCAACGACCAGCGGCTATCGCTGGAACGGCTGAAGCTTGGCGGTAGAGGCGTTCTCTGCGCCGTTTTGCTGTCGGTGATGACGGCCAATCAGGTACTTGGCATGCATTCGTTGACAGGGGCGGCGGCACGAGGGAGTCTGTTCATCCGCCTGGATTCGGGGTGAGGCAGTGCTAGGGAGGCCGCCATGTTGGAAGATTGCAAGACCGCTCGCGAACGCTGGGGAGGCGTCCATCGACTGATCGACCGCTGGCTCGAGCAGCGCGAGGGTCTGCTCGTTGTCTTGAATGAGCTCGAACAGTCATGCGATGCGGATCTGGAAACTATCACCAAGGAACGCATCGACACCTTCAGCGAGACGCTGATGGACTACATCAGCGCCGGCCATTTCGAGGTCTATCCGCAACTGAGGGAAGAGGCGCGTGCCTTCGATGACACGTCGGCACTGAATATCGCCGATCGTCTGCTGGAACGCCTCGAGATGTCCACCGAACTGGTGCTGTCCTTCGACGAGGACTACTCTAGTCCGGTGCGCTGCCAACGCTATCTGCCGCGTTTGCCGGCCTGGCTCGAGCGTCTGAAGAAGGGTCTGTCGGAGCGCTTCGGCCTGGAAGATCAGCTGATTGCACGGCTCCACGACGAGCACGCTCCCGCCGAAGGCATCTCCTGACAGGGAGTGCCGGCGGTGAAGGAGGGCAGTGAGGGCGGACCGTGAGGGCGGACCGTGAGGGCGGACAGTGAGTGAGAGGGTTAGTGAGAGGGTGAGTGAGCGCGCAAGTCCAGCGCGGCGCCTTGATCGCCTTCGATAACACCGAAGGCTTTGGCGGCGTCGTTCGCACCAGGCCGCCGATTTCGCCCGCTCCCGATACTCGAGGATCCGACACTTCCGGATCTGGCTCTTGAGGGGCCGCCACGTCAGGTCGTCCAGGCGGACGTGTCTGGCGACAGCCCAGGTCGGCGGTGCGAAGCCAGGTCAATTGCGTCGGGCCAATTGAGTTTTGTGCACTGCAAGCATAAGATTTTCCGCGTCCTGAACGCCGCCCGAGGCAGCCAAGGTGTCGGCCGACGTCTGCATGATGCCGCCCGGGCCCCTTCACGGCGACAATCCCAAGGAGCCATGATGAAAGACCCCGTACGTATTGCCATCACCGGTGCCGCCGGTCAGATCAGCTACTCTCTCGCCTTCCGTATCGCCGCCGGCGACATGCTGGGCCCGGACCAGCCGGTCATCCTGCAGCTGCTCGAGATCACTCCGGCCATGGAAGCGCTGAATGGCGTGGTGATGGAGCTCAACGACTGCGCCTTCCCGCTGGTTCAGGACATCGTCGCCACCGACGATGCCAACGTGGCCTTCAAGGACGCCGACTTCGCCCTGCTGGTGGGTGCCCGTCCGCGCGGTCCGGGCATGGAGCGCAAGGACCTGCTCGAGGCCAACGCCGCCATCTTCTCCGCCCAGGGCAAGGCCATCAACGACAACGCCAGCCGTGACGTTCGCGTGCTGGTGGTGGGCAACCCGGCCAACACCAACGCCCTGATCGCCTCCTGCAACGCGCCGGACCTCGACGCCGGTCAGTTCACCGCGATGATGCGTCTGGACCACAACCGGGCCAAGACCCAGCTGGCGCAGAAGGCCGGCAAGCACGTCACCGACGTCGACAGCATGATCGTCTGGGGTAACCACAGTGCGACCCAGTACCCGGATCTGTCCCACTGCAAGGTGGACGGCAAGCCGGCCTTCGACCTGGTCGAGCGCGACTGGTACGAAAACGACTTCATCCCGGCCGTGCAGCAGCGTGGCGCCGCCATCATCAAGGCACGTGGTGCATCCTCCGCTGCCTCCGCCGCATCCGCCGCCATCGATCACATGCGTGATTGGGCGCTGGGTAGCGACGGCATCGTCAGCATGGGCATTCCCGCCGACGGCAGCTACGGCGTCGAGCCGGGCATCATGTATTCCTACCCGGTGGTGTGCAAGGACGGCAAGTACGAGATCGTCCAGGGTCTCGAGGTCGACGAGTTCAGCCGCACCAAGATGAAGGCGACCGAAGACGAGCTGCGCGAAGAGCGCGCTGCGGTCGAGCACCTGCTGGGCTGATATCGGTCTCGCAAGGCCCGACAGGGCCTTGCACAGCATCGCCGGCACGTCGGCCAGTGGTCATCGTGCCAACGAAGAACCCCGCCACATAGTGGCGGGGTTCTTTTGTGGATGGCGTCGGCGTCGTGCGAGGGGCTTGTCTCAACCGCGCTTGGCTCAACCGCGCAGGGAGATGATCTTCCAGCCCTTGGCCTCGGCGACTTCGCGCAGGGCCGGGTCCGGGTCCACCGCGACCGGATGATCGACCTGCTCGAGCAGCGGCAGGTCGTTGTGGGAGTCGCTGTAGAACCAGGCGCCGTCGAGGGTGTCGTCGCGCTCAGAAAGCCACTGTTCGAGGCGGGTCACCTTGCCCTGCTGAAAGCTCGGCACGCCGCTGACCCGGCCGGTGTAGCGGCCATCGACGAGCTCCGGTTCCACGGCGATCAGGTCATCGATGCCCAGGCGTTCGGCGATGGGGCCAGTGATGAAGCGATTGGTAGCGGTGATGATCAGCAGGGTATCGCCTCGCGCGCGGTGGCGGGCGATCAGTTCCTCGGCCTGGGGCAGGATGGCGGGCTCGATCTTGCTGGCCATGAACTGCTGGTGCCAGGCGGCGAGCTGTTCCATGGAATTGTCCGCCAGTGGCTTCAGGGCCACCTCCAGGAAGGCCATCATGTCGAGACGACCGGCGTCGTAGTCGGCCTTGAAACGGTCATTGGCCTCGCGATAGGCCACCGCGTCCACGGCGCCCTGCTCGAGCAGGAATTCGCCCCAGGCATGGTCGCTGTCGATCGACAGCAGGGTATTGTCCAAATCGAAGATGGCCAGACTCAAGGTGTGTCTCCCGGCGCTTGGGTGAGGCGACCTCCCGGCCCGGCGATCTGTGTCGGAGTGGCCAGCAACAGGCGTACGTCATGCCCATGAGCCCCTGGCCCGGGAAGGCCACAAAGGGGGCGATTATGTCAGAACCTCGGCAGGGGTTCGAGATGTCGTATTGATGCGCTTCGAGCCATTGTGGAAGAATGCAGTCAATACCGATTGGAAAGGTGAAGCCCGTGATCGACGCAGACGGCTTTCGCCCCAACGTTGGCATCATCATCGTCAACGACCAGGGGCAGCTGCTATGGGCGCGTCGGGTAGGGCAGAACGCGTGGCAATTTCCCCAGGGAGGCATCAAGTCAGATGAGACGCCCCAGCAGGCTTTGTTCAGAGAGCTCCACGAAGAAATCGGCCTGACCGCCGAGGATGTGGAGGTGCTGGCCTGCACCAGGGGGTGGCTACGCTACCGCCTGCCGCGACGCATGGTTCGCACACATTCGCGCCCAGTGTGCATAGGACAGAAACAGAAGTGGTTCCTGCTGCGGATCCGCTGCCAGGAAAGCCGCATCTGTGTGGATGGCACCCCCAAGCCCGAGTTCGATGGCTGGCGTTGGGTCAGTTACTGGTATCCGCTGGGGCAGGTGGTACCGTTCAAGAGGGAGGTCTACCGCCGAGCACTACGTGAGCTATTGCCTCGCGCCCAGAGCCTGGCGCTGGAGAAGGGATGAATCCAGCGCCCGCGGCAGCACATCAGCCACGTCGGCGAGAGGCCGGTGGCGTTGCTGCCTCCCACTTATCGTTCGGTCGCCCCATGGCCGGACCAGTACAAGAACAGGGGTGAGACCTTTCCATGCTCAAGGTCCTGCAACGAATCATTCAGGAGGTCAACAGCGCGCGCAGCCTGGACGCGGCGCTGGCGACCCTGGTGCGCCGGACACGCAAGGCGATGCAGACCGATGTCTGTTCGTTCTACCTGTTTGACGGCGAACGCGATGCGCTGGTGCTGATGGAGACCATTGGCCTGAGAACCCAGGCGGTGGGCCAGGTGGCGCTGCCGGTAGGGGAGGGGCTGGTTGGCACCGTGGCCCGCCGCGAGGAACCGCTCAACCTGGAGGACGCCCAGGCTCACCCCAGTTTCCGTTACTTCGAGGCCACCGGTGAAGAGCGCTACTCGAGCTTTCTCGGTGTGCCCATCATCCATCAGCGCCGCATGCTCGGTGTACTGGTGGTGCAACAGGCAGAGCGTCGTCGCTACGATGAATCCGACGAGGCCTTCCTGGTCACCATGGGCGCCCAGCTTGCCGGCGTGCTGGCCCATGCGCTGGCTACAGGTGGGCTGACCTGCCCGGCCTTTCCCGGTGTCCAGGCGACCTTCATCGGGGTCGCCGCCTCACCCGGCATGGCCATCGGCGAGGCGGTGGTGCTGTCACCGCCGGCCGATCTCGACAGCGTGCCGGATCTGGTGCCCACCGACGTCGAGTTCGAGATCGCACGGCTCAAGGACGCCATCGCTCGGGTGCGCGAAGAGATTCGTGCCGCCGGCGAGCGGCTGGCCAATCGTATCTCGGCCCAGGAGCTGGCGCTGTTCGACGTCTATCAGCAGATGCTCGGCGAGGCGGCGCTGTCCCAGGAAGTCGAAAAGCGCATCCGCGAGGGCCAGTGGGCGCCCGGCGCCCTGGCCGACGTGGTGCGCCGCCATGTGCAGTATCTGGAGCGGGTGGACGACGATTACCTGAGAGAGCGTGCCGCCGACGTGCGCGATCTCGGACGCCGAGTGCTGGCCCATCTGCAGGAAGAGTCGCCGCGGCTGCCCGAACACTACCCCCAGGGGGCCATCCTGATCGGCGACGAGATCAGCGTCGCGCTGCTTGGCGAGGTGCCACGGGATCGTCTTGGCGGACTGATCTCGGTACGAGGGTCGAGCAACTCCCACGTGGCCATCATCGCCCGGGCCATGGGCATTCCGCTGGTGTCGGGGATGATCGACCTGCCGTTGCCACGCCTCGACGGCGCCCCGCTGGTGCTGGATGGTCACCGAGGGCGCGTGTTCGTGCGTCCTGGCCCGGAGCTGGTGGCCCATTACCAGAGCCAGATCGACGAGGAGAAGGCCCTGGCGGCGCTGCTCGAACACGAGCAGGACCTGCCCAGCGTGACCCCGGACGGTCACGCCATGACGCTGATGGTCAATACCGGACTGACCGTCGATACGGTCGCATCGCTCAAGACGCGTATCGGCGGGGTAGGGCTGTATCGCACCGAAGTGCCGTTCATGATCACCGAACGTTTCCCCGGCGAGCAGGAGCAGACCCGGCTGTACAGGGAGCAGCTCGAGAGCTTTGCCCCGCTTCCGGTGGTGATGCGGACCCTGGATATCGGTGGCGACAAGGACCTGCCGTACTTCCCCATCGAGGAGGCCAACCCCTTCCTCGGCTGGCGCGGTATTCGCGTCACCCTGGATCACCCCGAAGTGCTGATGGTACAGCTGCGCGCCATGCTCCGGGCCTCCCAGGGGCTCGACAACCTCGAGCTGCTGCTGCCCATGGTGACCAACGTCGATGAAGTCGATGACACCCTGAAGCTGATCGAGCGAGCGATCATCGAGCTGGGCGAAGAGGAGGTGGACGTGCGCCGGCCGCGCCTCGGGGTGATGCTCGAGGTGCCGGCGACGCTCTACCAGCTCAGGGCACTGGCGGCGCGGGTCGACTTTTTCTCCGTGGGCAGCAACGACCTGACCCAGTACCTGCTGGCGGTGGATCGCAACAACCCGCGGGTCGCCGACCTCTACGATTCCTGTCACCCGGCGGTGCTGTCGGCGCTGCATCGCCTGGCCGCCGAGAGCAGCGAGCTGAATGTGCCGACCTCGGTGTGTGGCGAACTCGCCGGCGACCCGGCTGGTGCGCTGCTGCTGATGGGCATGGGCTTCCGGGTGCTGTCGATGAATGGCCCCAACCTGCCGCGTGTGCGGGCGGCCATTCGCCGGGTATCGCGGGAGGCGGCAGCCGAGCTGGTGGAGCAGACCCTTGCGCTGGATACGCCAGCCGAGGTGCGCGCCCACCTGGCGAACCGCATGCAGGCCTGGCAGCTGGCCCATCTGCTGCCGCCCAGGGATTGAGCGAGGCAGCGGCCGTCAAGGATGGCCGCGCGCCTTGGCATCTCGCAGCGTGGCTAGCGACGCTTCAGCCGTCTCGTTCGATGGTCAGCGCCAGCCGGGTCTCGCCCTGAGGCCGCCCGCCCGGGCCAAAGCGCCGTTCCGAGATGTCGAAACGCTCGCCGTTCACGTCGCGGTGCAGCGTCAACTCGCTGGTGGCGCGGGTGCCGTAGTCGTCGCCGACGATAAAGGCCGGTGACAGGAAGCGTTCGAGCTCCAGCCCCACGCCGGTGTCCGGCAGGCTAGCGTCCGGCGCCGGGTGGCGGTCGAGGAAGCCCTGGCGGGCGTTTGCCAGGGAGGCGTGTCTGGCCTCGGCGATGTCTTCGGCCAGGGCGTTGCGCACCTGGACCAGCTTGGGCCAGGGGGTATCCAGAGAGGCGTTGGACAGGCCGTGTACTCCGGCCTCGACCGCCTGCAGCGCGCAGCCGTGGCGATGCCGCTCGAGGTGCCACAGCCGCTTGCCGTCGCCGATCAGCAGATTGAAGCCGCCGTAGCGCAATGCCTCGCCCGCACTCTGACATTCGAGCCAGGCCTCGAGGTCATCGGTTTCAAGGCCACGGCGCACCAGCAGGCCGCGGCTTTCGCTCGGTTGCGGTGGTATCAGTTCCGGGTCGCGAACATTGGTGATGGCGGCGAAGCGGCCGCGACGATGGACGCCGAGCCAGGTCCCGCCGGCCTCCAGGTCGCGACCGGCGACCAGTCCCGGGGCATCCGGCCAGGCGGCCAGGGGCGCGGTGGGGCGCGAGTGGACCTCGTCGCGGTTGGCGATCAAGGTGATCGGCCGCGCACTGTCCGGGTCGAAGTGAAAGGCAATCAGGCACATGGGCGCAGCGTAGCCGGATTTTCTGCCCAGGGGAATCCGGGGCGAGCCTGCAACTGTGCCACCATGACAGGCTGCGGCCGGCAACGTACACTCTTGGCTTCTTCATTCAACAGGATGGAAGATGGAAGGCGACGATAGCAGGGATCGCTTTTGGCGCAGGCTGGTGATTCCCATCCTGTGGCCGGTGGTAGCCGCCCAGGGGGTGCTGCTGGCGCTGTGTCTGGTGCTGGGCGCCTCGCTGCACTGGCTGATGCCCGCCGCCGCCGGCTGGAGCACCACCCTGTGGATCGTCATGGGTCTGCTGGTGGGCACCACGCTCAACATCCTCGTCTTCCTGGTGCTGCTCAAGCATCGCCTATCCCGCGCTCAGCGTGACTTCGACAGCCTGCTCGAACGGGTCGAGAGCCAGTTGTCGCCACAACTCGATGGCCGGCACGAAGCCCCCTCGCCGGAAGACTCGCTGATGGAGCGAGTCAGGTGGCTGCTCGAGGCCATGGACGCTCGACCGAAGGCAGGCCAAAGACGGCGTGGCAGTCCGCCTGGCGTCGAGAGCAGTGATGCGGTTTGGCTCGAAAGCCAGGGGGAAGTCAGAGCAGATATCGGAGTAGATAGCCGAGTAGATAGCCGAGCAGAGAACACGCCGGATTCGCTGGGCGAGCCCAGCGACTGGGAGCACGAAAGCCGGCGCCTGGCCGCGGCGCTGTCCCGCGCCAGAGAAGAGTCGCGTCTGAAGTCGAGCTACCTGAGCCACGTTGGCAAGGCATTGGCGCCCTTGATCGCCGAGCTCGATCAGCTGATCAACCGGGCCGGAGACGGCGCCGAGCCCGAGGCGTTACGCCGACTGAGCGATATACGGTTGTTGCTCGACAACCTCGAGGACGGCGCCGACACGGCGCCTGTGGCAGAGCCTTCCGAGGCATCGGCCGACGAAGCGACACCCAAGGTGCTGATCGTCGACGATGGTCCGGTCAACCTGATGCTGGCGCGGGAGGTTCTCGAGCGCCGAGGCGTCGAGGTGGTGACCGCGACCCGCGGAGAGGAAGCGCTGGAGCGGCTGGCGGCGGTTGCCGTCGATCTGGTGCTGATGGATATCGTGCTGCCGGATATCGACGGCGTCGAGACCTGCCGTCGTCTACGCGCGATGGAGGCGGCGGATTCGGGCCGCCCGCGTGCGGTGGTGATCGCCCTGACCGCCAATGCCAGCGACCAGGACCAGGCGCGCTTTCAGCAGGCCGGCATGGACGCCTGGCTGGCCAAGCCCTATCGTCCCCAGGCGCTGCTCGAACTGCTCGATCACTGGTTGCCGCTGCCGACGAGGTCGGTCTGATGCTGGCGTCCCTGGTCTCCTATCTGGCGCTCGGTACCGCGGCGGGCTTCCTGGCCGGTCTCTACGGCGTGGGTGGCGGGCTGATCATCGTGCCCAGCCTGATGACGGTATTCGCGCTGCAACAGGTGTCCGGCGAGGTGGCCATGCACCTGGCGGTGGGGACCTCGCTTGCGACCATCGTGATCACCGGCGCCTCGTCCGCCTGGGGCCACTTTCGCCGGGGCAGCATTCGGCGCGACTGGTTGGTAGCGCTGCTGCCGGGGCTGGTGATGGGCGCCGTGCTAGGGGTGTTCGTTGCCGGCGCCCTGTCGGGCGGCCTGCTCGGCACGCTGTTCGGCGTCTTTCTGCTGCTGGTCGCCGCCAAGCTGGTGCTGGGGCGCTCGCCCAAGGCGGGGCGTCAGGCCCCCGGGCGTGGCAGCATGGTCGTCGCCGGCGGTGTCATCGGAGGTGTCTCTGCCCTGTTCGGTATCGGTGGGGGGACACTGAGCGTTCCCTGGCTGATTCGCTGCGGTGCCAGCATGACCCAGGCGGTCGGTACCTCGGCGGCCTGCGGACTGCCCATCGCCCTGGTCGGCGCCGTGACCTTCATCGCCGTGGGCCTTGGTGATCCGCGGCTGCCCGATGGCGCCTTCGGTTTTGTCATGCTGCCGGCGCTGTTGGGGATTGCCCTGACCAGCGTTCCCTGTGCGCGGCTTGGTGTGCGACTGGCGCATCGGTTGCCTGCTCGGGTGCTCAAGCTGTCGTTCGCGCTGTTGCTGACGGTGGTGGGGCTCGGCTTCCTGCTGTAGCGAACCGTCGCCGCCGCTTGCTGTCCTATTGCCGCTGTGGCGTTTTTCTGGCGGTCATCCGCTTGTATAGCGCTACGTTACTCTCTGGTCACCTCGGTCACTTTCAGGAAATCTACCGACTATGCTGTCTTATCCCCAGATCGATCCCGTTGCCATCTCGCTGGGCCCGCTCCAGGTCCACTGGTATGGACTGATGTACGTGGTGGGCTTTGTCGCTGCCTGGTGGTTGGGCTGTCGACGCGCCCACCGCATCGGCCTGACCCGGGACGACGTGGGCGATCTGCTGTTCTACGCCGCCCTCGGCGTGGTGCTCGGTGGACGCCTTGGCTACGCGCTGTTCTACGGGCTGGATCAGTGGCTCGCGGACCCGCTGTGGATCGTCAAGGTGTGGGACGGCGGCATGAGCTTCCATGGCGGCCTGCTCGGGGTGTTGCTGGCGGCCTTGCTGTTCGCCCGGCGCAAGAACCTGGCGTTCTTCACCCTGACCGACTTCGTCGCGCCGCTGGTGCCGATCGGCCTGGGGGCTGGGCGCATCGGCAACTTCATCAATCACGAGCTGCCAGGCCGCGTCACTGACCTTCCCTGGGGCATGCCGTTCCCTGGCTACGGCCCCGAACCGCGTCATCCTTCCTCGCTGTACGAGGCGCTGCTCGAAGGCCTGGTACTGTTCGTGGTGCTGTGGTGGGTGTCGAGCACCCCGCGACGTCGCGGCCTGGTCTCTGGTCTGTTCCTGTTGATCTACGGCTTGAGCCGTTTCGCCGTGGAGTTCGTGCGTCAGCCGGACCCGCAGCTTGGCTTCATTGCCCTGGGCTGGGTCACCATGGGCATGCTGCTTAGCCTGCCGATGATCCTGTTTGGCGTGCTGCTGGTGGCCTGGTCTCGCCGTCAGCCGGTGGATGCCAGTAAGGCGCCGGCGGCCGGCTAGGCGCTGACGATCCGCCGATGCATGATGCAGCCGCCTTGGCCGGGCCCGGTTGGTCACGCCCGAGAGGCTGCGTCACGCAGACCGGGCCCCGGTGGCCGCGCCAAGCTGGCCGCGTCTGGCATCGAAGCATGCCGAGCAGTACAATTGCCGGTTTTTCTGGTTTCGAGAAACCGTCCCGAATCCGTCACGACCAAGCGAGTGAATCCCGATGCCTGTTGATAGCGCTGCCGAAGCCACCGACCTTCCCGCCCTGGAGCAGCCGTATCTGGATTTGATGCGCAAGGTGCTGGACGAAGGTATCGAGCGTGACGACCGCACCGGCGTGGGCACACGCTCGATCTTTGGTCATCAGATGCGCTTTGATCTGTCCCGCGGCTTTCCGCTGGTGACCACCAAGAAGCTGCATCTGCGTTCGATCATCCATGAGCTTCTGTGGTTTCTGAAGGGCGATACCAATATCGCCTACCTCAAGGAAAACGGCGTGCGTATCTGGGACGAGTGGGCCGACGAGAACGGCGACCTCGGCCCTGTCTATGGCTATCAGTGGCGTAGCTGGCCGGATCCTCGCGGTGGCAGCGTCGATCAGATCGAGGCACTGCTCGACCAGCTTGCCACCAACCCGCGCTCACGGCGGCTGATCGTGTCCGCCTGGAACCCGGCGCTGGTAGACGAGATGGCACTGCCTCCCTGTCATTGCCTGTTCCAGTTCTACGTGGCCGACGGCAAGCTGTCCTGCCAGCTCTATCAGCGCAGTGCCGACATCTTCCTTGGCGTCCCGTTCAATATCGCAAGCTACGCGCTGCTCACTCGGATGATCGCCCAGGTGGCGGGTCTTGCCCCCGGTGATTTCGTTCACACCCTGGGGGATGCCCACCTTTATCTGAACCATCTCGAGCAGGCCGAGCTGCAGCTGAGTCGAACGCCCACCCGGGCGCCTCGCCTGGAGCTGGAGCCGTCGGTGGATAACCTGTTCGACTTCCGTTTCGAGCACATCAGCATCCACGACTATGAACCCCATCCCCATATCAAGGCCGAGGTAGCGGTATGAGCAGCGCCGACAATGCCCACCACTCGAGCGAAGGCCAGGATCTGGCGAGGCTCGACACCTTCGTGCCGGTGGCGATGATCGCCGCCATGTCGCGTAACCGGGTCATCGGGGTCGACAACCAGCTGCCCTGGTACCTGCCGGAGGACCTCAAGTTCTTCAAGCGCATGACCCAGGCCAAGCCCCTGGTGATGGGACGTAAGACCTTCGAGTCGATCGGCCGTCCGCTGCCCAATAGGCTGAATATCGTGGTCACCCGTGACACCTCCTTTCATCACGACGGCGTCAGGGTCTGTCACGACCTGGCAAGCGCCATCGAACTGGCCGACCGTCAGGCCACCATCGAGGCCGCCGAAGAGATCATGGTCATGGGCGGGGCTCAGATCTACGCCCAGGCCATGCCGATCGCATCGCGGCTCTATCTCACCGAGGTGGATGTCGATATCGAAGGTGACGCCCACTTCCCAGCGCTTGAGGGCGATTGGCAGGAAGTCGCCAGCGAAGCCGGCTCGCCGAGCGAAGGCCAGCCCGCCTACCGCTTCGTTCGCTACGAGCGTTCAGCCGAGAGCTGAAGCGCCTATTGCGTGGTTGCGGATTTGCGGTAGTCGCCACGGGACGAAATTGGCGTCTTGCTGGTGACACAACGAGCGTCGCCGAGCGGCGACAATTGCGACATCGCAAGCCCTGGCACAGACTGTGGCGACAACCCTGACAACAGCGGGGCGTGACCGGAGTCACCCCTGCAACGCGGCATTTTGCTGAGCCTGGAGGAGTCGACGTGATCGAGACACACGCAGAACACCCGTTGGAGGCGCTCGAGCAACGCACGGCGACGCTATTGGACGGACTGCGTGAGGGGCGTCGGCGCGAACGGCAGCTGTCCAGCGAGCACCAGCGTATGGCCGACGAGCGCCAGCGCTTGATGGATGAGTGCGAACGGCTGGCGTCCGAACGAGAGCGGTTGAGCGCTGAGCTGAACGCCGAATTGACCGCCGCCCGAGAGCGTCAGCGTGAGCTCGAGTCGCAGCTTGGCAGCGCCGTTGAACTCAGCGGGCAGCTCGAGACGCAGCTTGAGGCACTGCGCGCCGAGCGCCAGGCGCTGTTTGAAGAAAACAGCGAACTGACCGAGGAAAATCGCGAACTCGACGAACAGAATCGTGAACTCGAGGCCCACAACGCCAGGCTGCGTGAGCGCGTCGAGCATCCCGAGGCCGAGCCTCAATCCCCCGCCTTTATTCGCCCCAAGCGACGTGCCCAGGGCCTGGCCGCTCTGATGCAACATCGCCCGCGTCATACCAGTGGTGATCAGTCAGCCGGCGAGACAGACGATCGGACGACTGAACAAGCAGCCGACCAGGCGTCTGACCAGACAGCGGCTTCCACAGCCGTTGAGCAAACCGAACAAATCGAGCAAGCCGACAAGACCTCCGCTGAGCACAGCGGTGAGCAAGCTCCTGTCCAAGCCCCAGAGCAAGCCCCTGACCAAGCCCCTGAGCAAGCCGCTGACCAGGATGCTGAGCGAGATGGCGAGCCGGCCGGCGAAGTCGCTCCGGCAACTATGGCGAGCGAGGCGTCCCCGGACCCGTCCAGTGACGCGGCGGTGTCATCCGACGGCTCTCGGGCGCAGCCCATCCAGCAAAGCCAAGATGCGCCTTCCAGGGTCGCTGACCCCCAGGACGATAAATCCGCAGCGACAGCCTCCAACGAGGCTGGCCGCCAGGGGGATCTGGCCATCGACAAGGCGCCGTCTCCCCAGGCGCTGTTGGGTGAGTGGTACCGGCGCTATGACAAGACCTTCTTCAAGGGCCACACCCGTCCCTTGAAGGTGGGCATCCACGAGGACCTGGCGGCCAGTGAGCCCTGGCCCGAGAAGCTGGTGCGGCGGGCCCTGGCCTGCTACGTCAACCTGCCGCGGTATCTCAAGTCGGTCAGGGAAGGCGCCGAGCGCATCGACCTCCAGGGCGCGCTGGTCGGGGCGGTCGATGCCCAGGCCGCCGAACACGCCAAGCGCAAGCTGGACCGCCTGCAGGCGGAGCAGCAAGGGCGCGGCAAGGTGTCGCAGCGGCGCAGCGGCCAGGGCCGGCGGCGCGCTGGCGCAGGCAAGGGCAAACAACCCCAGGGGGCATCAAATACCGACCCGCAGCCCCATCGGGACGCCGAGAGTGAACAGAGCAGCCGCACGGCGATGTCACAGGGGCGCGCCCCGCATCTCCACCAGCCGCAGAACGAGTCCAGGTACCAGCCTCATGGCCACGACAGCGAGGAGTCGCGGCTTCAGCGCAAGCTCGACGCCCTGATGGCTCGTCACAATGGTAGTCACTGACCGCGCTCCTTGGGTGTGGTCGTTGTCTGGGCGCTCTATGCCTGGTCCTCATATGCGGTCATCAATTGTATGGTCCTTATGGGCGGCCGCCGCCGTTGACGACTGTCGACAGTGTTCAACCCAGCTGACTTGAAAGCGTCACATCAGCGGGGCATGATGTAGTCGCTATGCCCGGCGCAGCATTCTATGCAGAATCGGTACGAGGTTAGCGAACAATGTTCGTTAAGTCGGTTTTCCGGTTCCAGCGCTGGCGGCGCCTTCGCAGGGATCGGTGTCGAATCGAGGGGCAGCGGGAACGAAAACAGTGTTTTTTTCTTGTTGCGCTCCTGAGAATCCCGGTATATGGTTGCCCTTGCGAGCATTGGACTATAACAAGGCTTCGCCGCTGTCAGGCTCGCTGCCTCGGTTCCCTGCCAGGAACCACAAGGCCAGAAAAACGAGCCGGCAACGACCGGCAAGCCAAGGCTGCCAAGCGCAGCAACGATCGAAACAGCAAGCTAGTCAAAAGGAACTCAGCAATGAAAAAGACACTGTTAGCGACTGCCATCGCCGGTGCTGCCGCCTTTACCGCCGTCAGTGCCCAGGCCGCCACCGTCTACAACCAGGACGGCACCAAACTCGACATCTACGGCAACGTCCAGCTGGTCTACGCCGGAGTCAAGGATGACGATGGCGAAACTCGTGACGAGATCGCCGACAACGGTTCTACCTTCGGCTTCGCCGCCGAGCACGTCATCTACAACGGTCTGATCGGCTACGCCAAGATCGAAATCGACGACTTCAAGGCCGACGAAATGAAGGTCGCCGGTCGTGATGCAGGCGACACCGCCTACATCGGCCTGAAGGGCAACTTCGGTGACGCCCGCGTCGGTTCCTACGATTCCCTGCTGGACGACTGGATCCAGGATCCGATCTCCAACAACGAATACTTCGACGTTTCCGACTCCAACACCTTCAAGGGTGCTCCGGGTGACGAAGCTGGCGACGCTGACGTTATCGTCGGTGATCCCGAAGGCGACAAGATCACCTATACCTCTCCGGTCTGGGGCGGCTTCCAGTTCGCTCTGGGTACCCAGTACAAGGGTGACGGCGAGTCCGAGAACCTGACCGATTCCGGTGAGGCTTCCATCTTCGGTGGTCTGAAGTACACCTACGGCGGCTTCTCCATCGCCGGTGTCTACGACGATCTGGGCATCTACGACATCGAAGATCAGTCATTCACCTACATCTCTACCGATGTTGATGGTAACAACAACGTCGTTTCTACCGAAGAAACGCTGGACATCGATAGCGACCTGGGCGACCAGTACGGTGTCACCATGCAGTACCAGTGGGACAGCCTGCGCGTCGCCGTCAAGTACGAGCGCTTCGAGTCCGACAACGACCTGCTGAAAGACGCTGACTACTACGCCATCGGTGCCCGTTACGGCTACCTGAACGGCATGGGTGACGTCTACGGCTCCTACCAGTACATCGACTTCGGTGGCAGCGGCTTCAGCGACTTCGACAGCGCCAACGATGACGAGAACGACGACGACAACCACAACGAGTTTGTTGCCGGCGTGACCTACAACATCTCCGACGCCATGTACACCTACGTGGAAGGCGCCGTGCGTGACCGTGACAACGACCAGGGTGACGGCTACGCCGTGGGTCTGACCTACCTGTTCTAATCCGACAGGTTTGACCCCCTAGCGTTGGAACGCTATAAACGAAAGCCGATCCTCCGGGATCGGCTTTTTTTCTGCTCTCAATCGGCAAGCATGTGAGGATCCATGAAAGACGTCACCCTACCCGCGGCGCTGCTGGCGCTTGGTGTTGCCCTTGCAGGTACCACCGTACAGGCTTCTGACAGTGCCATGACCGAGCGCTTCCGTGAGGAGAACCGCCAGCTCGATCTGACCGGCTTCTTCAAGCCGGAGAGTGACGCCCGCAGCCAGAGCTTCATGTTCGGGTCCCCCCATGCCCATGACTTCGAGGTAGAGGAAGAAGGGGTCTATCGTTTCGAGAGCCGTGTCAGCGCAGGCTATGAAGACAGCTACCAGATCGATGCGGTGCTGATGGACGATGCCGGCAACGTGATCGCTCGGGGCGAGGGCTACGGCCAGGATGGTGGTCTCCAGTTGGAGAGTCGCCTGACACCTGGCAAGTACGAGTTGCAGGTCAAGGGCACCCGCTTTGGTCGACGCGGTCGCGCCGGCGACGGCTACAGCATCGCCGTGGTGGGTCTCGATGATCGTGGTAATCGTATCGAGGTGGATGATGGCACCGGCTTGCAGTTCGTGGGCTCGGATCGTGACGGGAGCCAGAGCGCCTTTGTCACCAGTCGTGACGCCGTGGTTACCCTGGGTAGTCAATCCGGTGCCTCCGGGGCCGCCGCGACTCAGTCTGCCGCAGCCCAGTCCTCCAGCGCAGCAGCGACGTCTGCGTCTGCCTCCTCCGCAGCGGCAGCAGGCGAAGTGGCCTCCAGCGCAGGCGCCTCGGCTGCTACCACGGCGTCCACGGCCGGGGTGGCGGGTTCCTCCTCGGCAGCCGCTGCCACAGCAGGTGCAGCCGCCGGCGCAGGTGCGGCGGCCAGCGTCAGCGGTAGCGCAGCCCGCAGCGACAACCCGGACGAGCAGCAGGTGCAGAGCGTCAAGACCGACGTCAAGATCCGTGCCCGTGGTGAGGTGCTGAGCTTCAACGTGGCCGAGCCGAGCAGCGTGCGTATCACCACCTCGACCTTCCCGCCGGGCGATGAAGACACCTATCGCCTGACCATGGAGGTGGCCGACTCCTCTGGGCGTATCGTCGCCGAGGGTGAAGGTCAGGGCTTCAACGGCAACGTCGATCTGACCACCCAGCTGGATCCGGGCATGTACCGCATTCGGGTCACCGGTCAGAAGTTCGGCAACGCCCAGGACGGCCCCAACAACTACGAGCTCAAGGTCGTGCTCGACAACTGATATCGCGAGCGACGTATCGTCGCGAGTGGTGACAACAGGACGGGCCCTTCGGGGCCCGTTTTTTGTGCAAGACGTTGGGTGCGGTCGCCCGACAAGCCGAACGATGCCACCACAGTGGACACAAAAAAATACCCCCGCCTTTAGGCGGGGGCATGGGGACGTGCTGTGACGGGATTAGTCAGCGGGTGGCACTTCTTGCCATCTGGCTCAGGCTCAGTCGCCGATTCTGGCGATGGCCTCACGGACACCGGCAGCATACTCCGGGTGGCACTTCTCGAAGTGGCCGAGCTGACGCTCCTTGATAAAGTCCGGGACACCCTGCATATGCCGGGCGATATTGCCGAACAGTCGCTCCCGCTGCTCCGGGCTCATCAATTCGAACAGGGCGCGAGGCTGCGAGTAGTCGTCATTGCCTTCGCGGTGGTCGTAGCGCCAGGCGTCGCCTTCCAGCGGCAGCGGCGGTTCCACTACGCTCGGGTCCTCGGTCGGTCCATCGAAGGAGTTGGGCTCGTAGTAGGCGTCGCCGTTTTGCTCTCCGTTGGCGAAGAAGCGCATCGGGCCGTCCTTGTGGTAGTGGTGGACCGGACACTTCGGCTGGTTGACCGGCAGCGCCTCGTAGTGGGTGCCGAGGCGGTAGCGGTGGGCGTCGGCGTAAGAGAACACCCGTGCCTGCAGCATCTTGTCCGGCGAGAAGCCGATGCCCGGCACCTTGTTGGACGGTGAGAAGGCAGCCTGCTCGATTTCGGCAAAGTAGTTGTCGGCGTTGCGGTTGAGCTCGAAGTAGCCGACCTCGATCAGCGGGTAGTCGCCATGGGGCCAGACCTTGGTCAGGTCGAAGGGATTGAACGGCGCCTGCCTGGCCTGCTCCTCGGTCATCACCTGGATAAAGAAGTTCCAGCGCGGGTAGTCGCCGTTTTCCAGGGCGTTGTAGAGGTCTTCCTGGGTGGTCTCGCGGCTCTTGCCCACCACCTGTTCGGCCTCGGCATCGGTAAAGTGCTTGTGACCCTGGGCGGTGCGGAAGTGGAACTTGCACCATACCCGCTGGTTGTCGGCGTTGATCAATGAGTAGGTGTGGGAGCCGTAGCCATTGATGTGACGAACGTCGGTGGGCAGGCCACGGTCCGACATCAGCATGGTTACCTGATGCAGTGACTCTGGTGACAGCGACCAGAAGTCCCAGGCCGCGGTGGCCGAGCGCATGTTGGTGCGCGGGTGGCGCTTCTGGGTGTGGATGAAGTCCGGGAACTTGGACGGATCACGGATAAAGAATACCGGCGTATTGTTGCCGACCACATCCCAGTTGCCTTCCTCGGTGTAGAACTTCAGGGCGAAGCCGCGCACGTCACGCTCGGCGTCAGCCGCACCCTGTTCGCCGGCCACGGTGGAGAAGCGGGCCAGCATCGGCGTCTGGCTGCCCGGGGTGAAGACCTTGGCCCTGGAGTAGCGGGTGATGTCCTGGGTGATGGTCAGGGTGCCGTGGGCTCCCCAGCCCTTGGCGTGAACGGTGCGCTCGGGGATGCGCTCGCGGTTCTGGTGAGCGAGTTTCTCGAGAAGCTGGTAGTCCTCGAGCAGCAGAGGTCCACGGGGGCCCGCACTCAGGCTGTTCTGGTTGTCACCGATGGGGGCACCGGCGCTGGTGGTCATTGTCTTGCGGGTCATGTGGCGTCTCCTGCTCTTGGTCTGGTCCGGTATAAGGTATAGACCGCTGTCGACGAAGAACAATCGAACCTTTCTATTTCGTTTATAGGAAATGGATGTTTAGCGTTACTATTTATGCTATTCACGATGCATGTAACGTAGTTCGCACCACCGCCGCCGGCGGTTCGACCCTGAAGGAAAGCCTTCGTGCCCAAGCTGTGCAAATTTGTCGCTTCGCTCTCGCTGCAACTGAGAATGATGACTGGCCTGGCGATGACCTGGGTTGTCGTGGTGACGATCCTGCTGGCATGGGGCTGGTACACCGGCAAGGACCTGGTGCGTGAGGTGAACTTTTCTCACCTGCGTTACGAGACGCATCTGATCGCCGATGAGGTGACCGAAGAGATCGAGACCCGCCTGGCGATGCTTGAGCGGGTGGCGTCCAGACACTCGAGTGGCGCGTTGCTCGACCCCGGCGGTGGGGTGTTGAAGGACAACAGCGTACTGCTCGAGCTGTTCGACGGCCTGGTGGTATTCGACGGCGACGGCAGGGTGGTCACCGATTGGCCGGTGACACCTGGGCGCGAAGGGCTCGATATCAGCGATCGTGAGTACTTCAGTTTTTTGCGCGAGGTCGGGCGGCCCTACGTGAGTGACCCCATCTATGGACGTATTACCGGGCTTCCGCTGGTGCTGTTGCTGGTGCCGCTGAAGGGCGACGACGGTCGTTTCATGGGGGCTCTGGGAGGCGTAGTCGAAGTTCACTCGGGCGGTATCTTCCGACGCTTGAGCCGGGTCCGGCTGGGTGTCGAAGGCTACGCAGCGGTGTTCAGCGCTTCAGGGCAGGTGCTCTACCACCCTGACCGCCGGCGCGTGATGGGGACGCTGGGAGACCTTTCCCACAACCCGGCCCTGGACCTGGCCCTCGATGGCTGGGAGGGCGAGCGTTTTGGACCTACGGTAAATGGCGAAATGACCTTTCAGGCTTACCGGCAGGTGTGGCCGGCGGACTGGATCGTCGGCGTGTTCTTGCCGGAAGGCCAGGTATTGGCGCCCTTGTGGGGCTTGCTGAAACGCCTCAGTTGGGTCGGGGTGGGTATCGCGCTATTGCTGCTGCCGCTTCTTGGCTGGATGGTGTGGCTGCTGCTGCGGCCGCTTTACCAGTTGCAGTCGCAGATCGCCCAGGTAGGCAAGGGGCTGCGTGGTCGCGTCTCGCTGGGTACCGAGATGAAGGAATTGACCCAGGTCGCCGAGGCATTCAATGCCGTGGAGGTCGAGCGAGAACGGGCGCTGAATGATTTGCGCGGACGTCAGGCGTTCCTCGACAGCGTGCTGGCGTCCTCGCCGGTGGGCATGTTCGTGACCGACACCCAGGGGCGCATCACCTACATGAACGAAGCGCTGGCCCAGTTGACCGGTCGTACCATGAAAGGGCAGGACCGCTATGGCTGGGTCCAGGCGATCCATGCCGAGGATCGCGATGCGGCGATCGAGCTGTGGCGCTACAGCATGGCCTCAGGGAAGGACTTTCTGCGTCAATACCGCTACTGGCGGGCCGATGGCGAGCTTCTGTGGCTGGAGGTTCACGCCAGCCAGGTCGCCATCGATACCGAGGTGATCGGCTTCGTTGGTACCGTGAAGGACATCACCGCCCGTCGTCAGCAGGAGGCGATACGTCAGTGGGAGGCCGAACACGATCCCCTTACCGGCCTCTTGAACCGTCGAGGCTTCGAGCGTCGCCTCGAGGAGGCCATGGCGGACTGGCGCAAGTTGGCCAAGCCCTCCGTTCTGATGCTGTTCGACCTGGATCGCTTCAAGCCGATCAACGATGAGGGTGGCCATCCGCTCGGTGACGAGATGCTGCGTCGCATCGCTCGGGAAGTCGGCCGCTGTGTTCGCAGCAGCGATCACGTGGCACGCCAGGGCGGCGATGAATTCGCGGTGCTGCTGCCAAGTTGCACACTGGCCCAGGCGCAACGCATCGGCGAGGCCATCTTGACGGTGATCAACGACACCTGTGTGGTCCACGAGGGGCGTGAATACCATGTCACCACGAGCCTCGGCATCACCGAGTTTCGTGAAGGCGATGCCGATATCCACGCCCCCATCGAACGTGCCGATGCGGCCAGCTACGCGGCCAAGCGCCAGGGGCGCAATCGCCTGGTGGTGGACGAGAGCGAGGCGTAAGGCCGGCCGCACCGACGACGCCACCGACGTCCCCACCGCCATCCACCCGACGACTCTCTGTCTGTGGTATCAGCGCCTGGGCGTCGTCGGTTGACGTGCCCAGGCACTTTTCCTCCAGGCCGAAGGGGGCAGGGCATCTTCAGGGATGCTATTGATTGCCGCGTAGCTGGCGCTCCAGCTGCCCCAGACGCGGGTCGTCGGGGCGCAGTCGGCGCAGCTCGGCCAGGGCCGACAGCGCCTGGGGGATGCGCCCGCTGGTGGCGTTGACGTAGACCAGGGCGTAGAGCAGGTCGGGATCTCCGGGTGCCTGCCGGCGTCCCTGTTCGAGTGCCGCCAGGGCCTCGTCCTTGCGTCCCAGGCGGTCCAGCATCAGTCCGCGGTTGTAGTGGGTGCGGGCGTGGTCCGGGCGCCATTCGGCGGCCTTCTCAAGCCAGGACAGGGCCTCTTCCATCCCACCCTCTTCTTGTATCCCTCCATCCTCTGCCAGCGACAGTGCCAGCAGGTAGGCCAGGTGGCCTCGATCCGGCGCGGGCATGCCATCGAGGGCGATGCCGTCCTTCAGCAGTTCTCGGGCGTCCTGTTGGCGGCCTTCGGCGCTGAGCTGGGTGACCAGGTTGGCGCGGGCGGGCAGGAAGTAGGGGTCCATCGCCAGCGCCGCACGATACTGTTGCTCGGCTTCGTCCTCGCGTCCGGTGCGCGCCAGCAGTACCGCCAGGTTGAGGCGGTTGCCGGGCAGGTCGGCGTTCTGCTCCAGGCGCCGCTCGTAGTCGCGACGTGCCTCGAGAAAGGCTGCACGACGCTCTTGTGGCATGACCATCAACGAGGTGCCGGCCAGCGCCTTGACCGCCTCGTCGCGGACCGCCAGGCGTTCGTCATCGATCAATGGCAGCAGCAGCTCGACCCTGGCGCCTTCGGGGGCCTGGGCGAATACTGGCGCTGCGGCGGCACGGACCAGTGGGGACTCGTCTTGCAGCGCCTGCTCAAGCGTCGGCAGGGCGTCGCCGGCAAAGGGGGTGAGCTCGTCCACCGCGGTGGCGCGCACGATGTCCGGAGTATCGTCATCCTCGATCAGCGCCTTCAGATAGTCCGGCGCTTCAGGGCGGCCCAGGCGGGCAGACTGAAGCGCCACACCGTAGTGGGAACGACTGGCGCTGCGGCTGTCGTCACCGAACCACTCACGAATCTGCGCCGCGGCGTCGGCGGGCGACAGGTCCTGGTGGCAGCCGGTGCAGGCGTCGGGGCTACCGGTGGCCTCGGCGAGATCCGGGCGGGGCACCCGGAAGCTGTGGTCGCGACGCGGGTCCACCACCATGTAGGTGGTCTCGGGCATATGGCAGCTCACGCACTGGGCGCCTTCGCTGCCGGGGGTATGGTGATGGTGCTCGGGACTGTCGTAGTTGTTGCGCTGCATGGTCGGGAAACGCGGCGGAGGCGCCGGGTTGTGGCACTGCAGGCACAGGCCGTTGCCCTCGATCTTTACCTCGCTGGTATGCGGGTCATGACAGTCCACGCAGCCGACACCCTGCTGGTACATGCGGCTCTGGGTGAACGAGCCATAGACGTAGACCTCGCCCTGTATCTGGCCGTCGGCGTGGTACATGCCCTCGCCCAACAGGCTCGGCAGGGCGGCATCGGTCAGCGGAGCACCATGCACCGGGCCCGCGCCCAGCATCTGGCGACGACTGTGGCAGCGAGCGCACTGCTCGACCAGCTCGGGGGCGTCCATGTCGGCGAGATCCAGGGCAAGGCCCATATCGCCGCTTGAGGCGGGAGAGGATTCGGGAGCGTCTTCGTCGGCCTGCCACTGGGCCGCCCAGTCCAGGTGATCCTGGGCGGGGCCGTGGCAACTCTGGCAGCCGACACTCTGCTCGTGCCAAGTGGTGGCGAAGCTGTCGCTTTCAAGATCGTAGTGCTTCTCGAGGTTGGTCGAGTGGCAGTCGGCGCACATGGCGTTCCAGTTCTGGTAGCGCCCGCGCCAGTGCAGGGGGTCATCGGGGGTAAACGCCTGGCCCGGGTAGAGCGAGAACCAGCGCTGTCCACCTTCGTCGGCGGGGCGCGAGTCCCAGGCGATGGTCAAACTCTGCAGTCGTCCCCCTGGCTGCTCCACCAGATACTGCTGCAGCGGGCGTACGCCGAAGGTGTGGCGGATCTCGAAGGTCTCGGCGGGGTCCTGGGGGCCTTCCAGGGTCGCCAGGACGGTATCGCCTCGGCGGTGAAAGCGTGCCTTGACCTCGCCATCCTCGAAGCTGGCTTCGTCGAAGTCGCCCAGTACGTTGTCGGGGGTGGCGTCGCGCAGCGCCCAGGCGTGGTCGGAATCCTGCCATGCCTGGGTCTCGGCCTCGTGACAGGAGGCGCAGCTTCCTTCGGGGGCGTAGCCCTTGGCTTCGGTGGCCGTCGTCGGGGGCGTTCCCTGGGGCGTTCCCTGAGGCGTCTGGGCAATGCTCTCCGGTGCGGCCAGCAACCCCGCCATCAGGGCCATGGCAAGCGCTGGTGCCGATACCATCGAAAGCGCTGGTGTCAGCGTCGACGAAAGCGCTGGTGCGGGCCCTGTGGACTCGACGCTCGGAAGGAGCGTCGCAAGTCGAGCACGCAGGCATCGAAGAAAGGATAAACGGCCAGGTTCACGCATTACGTCGGGTCACTTGTGCAGTCGGGTTCAACGCCGTCAGGCGGTCGTGGGCAAGCTGTCGGTTTGCAGGGCGCGATGATGCAAGCTCTCGTGCACTTGGCAGGGCCTGTGCCAGGCGTTGCCAGAGGGATTCTTTATTGTCTATGCCATCGCCGCCGCCATCGCCACCAGTATCGCGAAAACCTGCCGCTGGCTTGGCGATCTCGCGATCGGGACCGAGGCGGGCGCGACACAGGGCGTCGAGTCGGTTGGCAAAGCGGGCGCGCGCCTCGCTATTGCTGTCCAGATGGGGTTCCAGGGCCTCCCAGTGTCGGCGCACCGCGACCAGGTCGCGGGCATCGAGGGATCGCTTCAGGCGATGAAGCCCGGCCACGCCGCTGGCCTCGCGACGCTGGCGCTGTTGTTGCTGGTGATATTGCCAATGCGCACGTACCTTGGCACCGATGGCAAGGCGCCGCCACAGCCAGGCGGTGAGCGACACCAGCAGCACCAGTCCCAGCAGCCAGGGCAAGACGCCGAGAACGAGGCGCGACCAGTCCTCTGCGCTGCGAGCGGCGCGGGGCGCCGAGACGCTGACCTCGATCGGCGCAAGCTCTGCCTGCGCCAGGCTGTCGCTCTCGGGATCGTACCAGCGCAGCGAGACACCGGGCAGAGAACTCTTGCCACCGGTTTCGGCCACATAGGTCACGCGGTCGGTACGGGTGCCGCCATCGCTGGACTCTTCAAGGCGTGGTGTCTCGGGATAGACCCCGAGCGGGGCCATCGCTGTCTCGTCGCCTGCCTCCTTGGCCGTTGCAGACAGCAGGTCGGGCAGCAGCAGGGCGCTGCCGCCGCTCAGTCGCGCGGTGACCGTGCGGGTGACGCTGTCGCCGGCCTCGAGCTCGATGGGGCCGCTGTCGCCGTCGGCATCGTCTTGCTCCGGTGACTGTCGGTCGTCGCCCGCGTTTTCTGTGTCGTCAGCATCACCATCGTCTCCCTTCTGGCCCTGCGCCTGCTCACCGTTCTCTCCGCTCTTGCCCGCTCGCACGATCTCGAGCGTCTGGGTCAGCTCGATGTCGCGGGCTGACAGATAGGGGGCGAGTCCCTCGGCGGCCTCGGGCAGCCGGGCCGTCAGGGTCACCGGTGGCAGGGTGAGGCGTTGTTGGGTCGGGGAATTGTCCTCGGGAGAGGCATAGGTGACCTCGAGGCTGCCGCTGCCCAGCTCGAAGCGTCCGGCGGACAGTGGCGTCAGGCGATAGCGGCGCGAGACGCCGGACCAGGTCTTTCCATCGACGCGCTGGCTGATCGGGGTGGTGGCGCGATCGCCCAGGGTCACCCTGAGCCCCGGCTGGTCCAGGCTCGGAAAGGTGACAGGCTCAGGCATCCAGGTGGGTACCAGCACCTGGACACGCAGCTCGGCGCTGTCGCCGGGCGCCAGCTCCTGTGGCTCGAGTTCGACCGTGAGCCGGACCGGGGACGAGCGGGTATCCGCCGCTGTCGCTGCGGCCGAGCAAAGCGTCGACATCAGCGCCAGCGACGACAGCAGCAACGACAGCAGCATGAGCCCCGCAAGACGCGGCGCACTCTTGCCAGGGCGCGAGGCGCGGCTGACTCGACGTGGGTTCATGGCGCCGTCTCCCTGTCATTGTCGCTATCACGATCACTATCGGTCCCACTCACGGAGCTAGCGGGAGCCTGCGCCTCAATGGCGAAGCGCTGGCGCAGGAAGTCGCTGGTATCGGTGTCCAAGGTCTCGATCCATTGCTCGGCGGTGATCTGCTGACCGGGCTCATCCACCGGCTGCTCGGTGTCCTCACCCCGGGCCTCTTCATTGTCGAATACCACGTCGTCGGCGCCGATGCCGAGCTCCTCGCCGGTATCGGACTGCTCACGGGCGTCCTCGACGTAGGCGAGGATGTCCCTGGCCAGTTCCAGGTTGCGTTGACCTTCGGGATAGTCGGGGTCGCGCTCGAGCACCGTCTCGAAGGCGTCGATGGCGGGGCGGTACTGACGATTCTTGATCAGCGCCAGCCCCTGGGTGAAGGCGGCATCGGCGCTGTCGAGCCGGTCGAGCACCTCGACCGCCGCCTGGTACTGGCCATCGCGATAGAGCGCATAGCCGAGCCAGGCCGGATCCTCGAAGTGGCGGGCCGCCCGCCCGTAGTCGTTGCGTTCACCCCACCAGCGACCCTGCTGATCCGGCGTCAGAAAGGCGTCCGCGAGGCCCTGGGTCAGTCTTCCCGTCAGGCTGGTGTCGATGGACTCGGTGGCCCGGGACGCCTCCTGGGCCAGGGCCGGCGTGACGGGCCCGGCCCACAGCACCGGCAACAGTGCCAGGCCGGACAGGCCCAGTTGCCAGCCGCGGCGAAAGCCCAGCAGAGCGAGCAGCGCCGCCGGCCAGGCCAGCCATACGCCGCGATCCTCCCAGGCCAGGCGGTCATCATCGCGAAGCGCCTGCTGGTAGGTGGCGGCCAGGCGGCGGGTGATTTCGTCCACGTCGGCATCGTCAACGCTCAGCCCCACACGGGTCGCGCCTGCCACCGACGCCGCGCTTGTTCCGGAGCTGCCGGGAGCGTTCACGTCCAGCACCAGCAGGGTGTCATCCTCGCCAAGGCTGGCCGTGACGGAACCCTGGGCGGTGACGCCGTCGCTCACCAGCAGTACCGCGCCGGGAAGCCCTGCGTTGTCGCGTCGAGCCCCGTCGAGCACGCTGGCGGCAAGCGCCAGCGCTTGCCCGGCGGCGTCGCCGTCTTCCGGCATGACGTCGCTGGAAAGCCCCTCGAGGTAGGGCGTGACCAGCGCCGGGTCGTCGGTCAGCGGCACCACCTGGTGGGCGCTGCCGGCGTAGGCGATCAAGGCGGTGCGGGCGCCGTCGCGACGCTCGAGCAGGGTCTGGATCTTGTGCTTGGCGCGCTCCAGGCGGCTTGGTGGCACGTCGCTCTGGTCCATGCTGGCGCTGACCTCCAGCACCACCACCAGGGGGGCACTCTGGGCGATCAGCGGGTTGGGCATGCGCGTCCAGGCGGGACCGGCAACGCCCAGAATCAGCAGGATGGCGAGCGGCGCCAGGGTATCCAGCGGCCGCAGTCGGCGGCGGTCGTGCCCATCGGCACGCAGGGCAGATGCCAGGTGGGGGGCAAAATGGTCGCCGCCGATGTCCGCCGAGGGGATCCGTCGACGCCACCACCACAGCACCACCACCAGCGGCAGCAGCAGGCACCACAGTGGGCGCAGCAGGTGCAGCGCGGAGAGTCCGTCGAGCCACTCGCTCATGGCGCGCCCTCCTGTGCGTTGTCAGCGCGACTGGCGCTACGCTTCTCGGCGACGTCGGTCCGGGCATCTGCCTTCCCGCCAGGGGGAGCGATAGCCGTCCGCGAGCGGACCATCTGCCGGCGATCGAACGCCAGCGTCAGCAGCACCAGCGCCACCGCCAACGCGAGTGGCCAGTGACTCAGCGAGCGATGCTCGCGGTAGCTGTGGGTGGCGACCTCACGCGGTGCCAGTTCATCGATCCGCGCGTAGATGGCGGCAAGCGCCTGCTGGTCGGTGGCGGTGAAGAAGGCGCCGTCGGTGGTCTCGGCGATGGCCTCGAGGGTTTCGCTATCGACGCGGTTTTCGCCGCTGCCCTGAGGATCACCCATGGCGATGGTGATCACCCGCACGTCGCGCTCGGCGGCGATGGAGGCGGCGTTGATGGGGCTCATGCGGCTGCCGGTGTCGGCGCCGTCGGACAGCAGGATCAACAGCCGCTGTTCCACGTCGCTTGCCTCGAACTGGCGGATGGCCAGACCCATGGCGTCACCAAGCGCGGTATGCGGGCCGGCCATGCCGACCTCGGTCTGGTCGAGCAGCGTGGTCAGCGTCTTGAGGTCCTCGGTCAGCGGCGCCTGGACGTAGGCCCGCGAGCCAAACACGATCAGCGCCAGACGCTCGCCCTCGCGATCGGCGACGAAGTCGGCGATGACCTCCTTGACCGCCGCCAGGCGCTGGCGGGGCTCACCCTCGGCATCGATCAGGTCGGACTCATCCATGCTGCCGGAGATGTCCACCGCCAGGATCAGGTCGCGGGCGGCGCTCTGCCAGACGATGGGTTCGCTGAGTTTCTCCGGACGGGCCAGGGCCAGCACGATCAGTCCCCACACCAGTGCCTGTGACAGGCGAGCCAGCGGCGAGCGCTGGCGGCCGCGCGGAACCGAGACCCCGGCGGCCTCCACCAGTCGCTGAAAGAACGGCAGGCGTAGCGCGGCCAGCTGTTGGCGATGGGCCGGCAGCAGCCAGTAGGCCAGTAAAGGCAGCGGCAGCAGGGCCAGCGCCCAGGGCGTCGCCAGTTCGATCATGACGCCGACTCCTGGGGAATATCGCGACGGTGGTGGCGGATCCAGCGCCGGCTCAGTGCCACAAGTTCCGCCGATGGGGGCGTGGTGCCGTCTGCCGGGGTGGCCCGATAGGGCGCCGTGGACAGCTCCTGGCCCAGTGGGCCGTCGAAATGCGGGGGGCGTCTGTCGCCCAGGCTTGCATCGAGAAAACGCCACCAGCGCTGGCCGGTCAGGCCGGCGACACGCTCTCGCGGATAGGCAGAGAGGGCGGTCCGCCTGAGGATCTCCGCCAGGGCGATCGCTCCTTCGTCATCCAGGCGCTGGTCGAGCTCGACCAGGGCCGCGCGGCGATAGGCGTCGGCGCGCCAGCGCAGATACCGACGAATGCCCCAGAGCGCCAGTAGCGCCACTATCACGACGGCCAGCAGTGACCAGCCCCAGGTCTGGGGCGTCCAGGGGATCGCGGGGGGAACCGGTGCCTCGGACAGCTGATCGATCAGGTCGGGCAACATCACGATATCGTCGTTGCTCGCAGCGCTACTCATCGCGGCCCCCTGTCGCCCGGTCATTGCCTGCGTCTGAACCAGCAGCACCCTCGGACGGCAGCCCAAGCAAGGTACGCAGCTGGGGCAGGGTGGGGGAGCCAGCAGACAGTGACGCCAGGCCCACGCCAAGCTGACGTGACCAGCGCTCGAGCTGCTGGCGGCGCTCCCTGGCCACGCTTTCCAACGCCCGGCGCTGATCGGCGTCGGAGGTATCAAAGCGGGCGTGGCGCTGACCGTCGGTGGCCACGCAGGCGAGGTCGTCAGGCAAGCGCTCGGACAATGGGTCGCTGACCGCCACCAGCATCAGGTCATTGTGGCGGCGGATGGCGCCGAGCAGCGCTTCGGTGCGCGGGCCCGGAACATCGAAATCGCTGAGCAGGATGATCAGGTGGTCACGGCTGGCCAGGCGTGCCACCGACGTCAGTACCCGATCCAGCGAGGTCGGCGCGGGTGCCTTGCGCTGTGGATGCAAGGCCTGGTTGGCCTGGGCCAGGGCGCTCAGGTAGCGCATCAGCTGGGCCCGGGAGCGACGCGGCCGGAACTCTTCGACGGCCTCGTCGCTGACCACGATGCCGCCGACCCGGTCGCCCTGCTCCAGCACCGCGAAGCCCAGCAACGCGGCGGCTTCGGCGGCGGTGACCGACTTCATGGCGTGGCGGCTGCCGAAGAACATCGACATGCGCTGGTCGACCACCAACAGGGCGGGGCGATCGCGCTCTTCGGTGAACACCCGTACATGGGGAGTGCCGGTGCGCGCGGTGACCCGCCAGTCGATGTTGCGCACGTCGTCCGATGGCTGATAGTCGCGTAGTTCAAGGAAGTCCAGGCCGCGCCCCCGGAGGTGCGAGCCATGGCGGCCATTGAGCACGCTGCGAGCCGGCTGGCGCGGCAGCAGTCGCAGGCGGCGGCCCTGGGGTTCCAGCGCCGTCAGGTGGGCCAGGTCCAGGTGCACGCGCGGATCCAGCGCGGTTCGCTCCGTGGAGCCGGGCTCCGTCCGGGAAGCCGGGTGTCTGGCGAATGGCAGGCGCATCGATACCTCTTGTCCAGGGATCCGTCCCTTGCCGGGGCGAGGCAAAAGCCGTGGCGAAGTCTGGCGGCTAGAAGGCGTGTACGGACCGGGTTTGCACGAGACCAGACCTCAGGGGAGCGCCACGCAGCCAAGCAGGGTGGCGACCGCGTCGTCGGCGCTGAAGCCCTGGCCCTGGGCCTCGAAGCTCAGCCCGATGCGGTGGCGCAGCACCTCCGGTGCCACCTGCTGGACGTCCACCGGATCCACGTAGTCGCGGCCTTCGAGCCAGGCGTGGGCGCGGGCGCAACGGTCGAGCGCCAGCGAGGCGCGCGGGCTGGCGCCGAGTTCGATGTAGCGGGCCAGGTCGTCGCTGAAGTCCGCCGGGTGACGGGTGGCGTCCACCAGCGTGGCCATGTACTGCTCCATCGACTCGGCCACGTGCAGGGCGGCGATCTCGCGGCGGGCGGCGAAGATCGCCTCCTGGGCCAGGGCCACGGGGACCTGAGCAGGAGCGTCGCCGGCGGCCGGGCTTGCCTCGCGATTGTTGGCCTGCTCTTCCTGACGCACCAGGCGAATCACCTGGACCTCTTCCTCGCGGCTGGGGTAGTCGACCCGCACATGCATCATGAAGCGGTCCATCTGCGCCTCGGGCAGCGGGTAGGTGCCTTCCTGCTCGATCGGGTTCTGGGTGGCCAGCACCATGAACAGCTCCGGCATCTTGTGGGTCGTGCCGCCCACCGTGACCTGGCGCTCCTCCATGGCCTCGAGCAGGGCCGACTGCACCTTGGCCGGGGCGCGGTTGATCTCGTCGGCCAGCACCAGATTGGCGAACAGCGGGCCCGGGTGAAAGCGGAATACCGCGCCTTCCTCGCCCTGATGGTAGACCTCGCTGCCGGTCACGTCGGAAGGCAGCAGGTCGGGCGTGAACTGGATACGACTGAAGTCGGCCTCCAGGTGGCGCGCCATGGCCTTGACCGCGCGGGTCTTGGCCAGTCCCGGCAGGCCTTCGATCAGCAGGTTGCCGCCGGCCAGCAGGCCGATCACCAGCCGCCGAATGACGTCACGCTGGCCGATGATCGACTCGCCGATGGCGGCCTCGAGTCCCTTGATGTCGTCGTTGAGGCTCATGGTTTCTCCGGGTAGAGGCGTTGCCAGTCGCGGGCCATGTCGATCAACTGCCAGTCGCGCGCTTCAGCCTGTTCCAGGCCATCGGCCAGGCGTCCGATATGGCTGTCGCTGTCGTAGGCGACCTCGCGCTCGCCATCGGTGTGGTGAACCAGCACGCCAAGGCGCGGGCCTTCGCCCTCGGTGGTCCAGATCAGCATCGGCACGTCGCCGTCTGAGTTGCCCACGGCGAGAATCGGGCGCTGGCCCAGATGGCGGTTGATCGATATCACCTTGCCGGGGCCGTCATCGAGCCAGATGTCGCCGCCGCGCTTGTAGAGCTGCGGATCGTCTTCGAGATCGACCAGTTCCATCTCGCCGGTACTGCCGATGATGTTCTGGGGCGGCACGCCATAGACGTCGCTGGCGAAGACGCGCATGAACTCGAGCCCGCCACCGGAGACGATGTAGGTCGAGAAGCCGTGGTCGCGCAGATAGCCGAGCAGTTCGAGCATCGGCTGGTAGACCATGTCGGTGTAGAAGCGGCCGGTCGCGGGGTGGGTGGCGTTGGCCAGCCAGTCGCTCACGTCCTGCTGGAAGTCACTCAGCGACAGGTCCTGGTGGGACAGCGACAGCAGCGCCTGGATGCCTTCCTCGCCGGCCTCCAGCAGGGTGTCGATGTCACCTTCGGCGGCGGCCTTCTTGAGCGGCGTGTCGAGCGCCTCGGGGTCGGCCTCGCTGGCGCGGTCCAGGGCGTAGAGCAACTGGGTGTAGGCGGGCTGTTCACTCCACAGGGTGCCATCGTTGTCGAACACCGCGATGCGTCGCTCCTGTGGCACGAAGTCTTCGCTGTCGGGATCGCTGGTGGTCTCGACAAAGTCGACGATGGTGCTCTTGCTGTGACCGGCATTCCAGGAAGGCAGCGGGTCGGCCAGTGTCATCGCAGGAAGCAGAGACAACAGTACCGCGGGCAGCAGCGTTGCCAGTGACTGTCGTTGAAGGATGCTCGGATTAGGGGGATTCATGCACTCGGTTCCTTGAGAGAATGGAAGGGGCTCTTCGACCCGTCTTTTTTCACCGACGAGCCGCCCCCGGGGGAGCGGCTCGTGGCGTTCAAGCCGGCGTCAGTGAACGCTGGCGGGCTGTTCCAGGGCTTCCATTACCTGATCCAGACTGAAACTTGCTGCCTTCATGCGTGGCGGAAACTCCTTGAAGGTCTCCAGGAAGTTTGCCACATAGGACTGGGCGGGCAGGGCCAGGAAGGAGTGATCCAGCAACCAGTCATAGTAGGTGTTGGAGGTCAGCTGAGCACGCTCGTAGGGATCGCGGCGCAGGTTGAACATCAACGGGACACGCAGCGGGGTGAAGGGGTTAGCCCACACTTCGAAGGTACCCTCGATGCGCTGCTCCATGAACACCAGCTTCCAGTCATCGTAGCGCAGCGCGGTCAGGTCACCGTCATCGGAGAAGTAGAACACCTCATGACGGGGGCCTTCCTCACTTTCCCCGGTGAGCAGGGGCAGGAAGTTGTAGCCGTCCAGATGTACGTTGTACTCGCGACCGATGGCCTGAACGCCACCCTCCAGCAGGTCCTGCTTGATGGAATCGTTGCCGACGGCTGCCATGAAGGTCGGCATCCAGTCCATGTGGTGCATGACCTCGTTGGAGATGGAGCCTTCCTCGATCTGACCTGGCCAGCGGACCATGGCGGGTACCCGCCAGCCGCCTTCCCAGTTGGTGTTCTTTTCACCGCGGAATGGCGTCATGCCAGCGTCGGGCCAGGTATTCATGTGCGGCCCGTTGTCGGTGGAGTAGAACACGATGGTGTTGTCGGCGATGCCCAGCTCGTCAAGCTTGTCGAGGAACTGGCCCACGTGCATGTCGTGCTCGACCATACCATCGGCGTATTCGTTCTGACCGGAGATACCGCGCAGCTCGTCCTTGACGTGGGTACGGAAGTGCATGCGGGTGGCGTTCCACCAGACGAACCAGGGGGTGCCCTCGGCGGTCTTGCGCTCGATGAAGTCCAGCGCCGCGGCGGAGGATTCCTCGTCGATGGTCTCCATTCGCTGGCTTGTCAGCGGTCCGGTGTCCTCGATCTGCCCGTCGGCGCTGGACTTGATCACCCCACGGGGGCCGAAGGCCTCGCGGAAGGTACGCCCGTCCGGCATTTCCATATCGGCGGGGTAGTCCGGGTGCTCGGGTTCTTCCTCGGCGTTGAGGTGATAGAGGTTACCGAAGAATTCGTCGAAACCGTGATTGGTCGGCAGGTGTTCGTCGCGATCGCCCAGGTGGTTCTTGCCGAACTGGCCGGTGGCGTAGCCTTCGGCCTTGAGCAGGGCGGCGATGGTCGGGTCCTTCTCGCTGATGCCCTGAGCGGCGCCCGGCAGGCCCACCTTGGACAACCCTGTGCGAAACACGCTCTGGCCGGTGATGAAGGACGAGCGGCCGGCGGTGCAGGACTGTTCACCATAGTAGTCGGTGAACATCATGCCTTCGTCGGCGATGCGGTCGATATTGGGGGTCTGGTAGCCCACCAGACCGTGGGTGAAGGCCGAAATATTGGACTGCCCGATATCGTCGCCCCACAGCACCAGGATGTTGGGTTTGGACGAGTTTCCGTTGTCCTGCTGCTGGGAGTCATTCTCCTGGGCAAGCACCGACGTGGACATCGTCATGATAAGGCTGGCCGCTAGATAACCGCTCCAGCGTTGCGCTCTGTTGCGATAAGGATTGAATGCGAACACCTTCTGTCTCCCTGACCCGGTCACGTGCTGCGGTGACCAGTGATTTGACGCGATGAGAGGCTCCGAGGGAGCCCGATCGCTCGAGTATAGGAGGAGTCGTTGACGATTCAGTGCAACAGAAGAGGTAAGGCGGGGGAGGATAATCAGGGTAAGGAGAGAAAGCGTCTCATTGCGGCGAGAAAGTCCGATGTTGGCGGACGTTTCGCGCCAAATACAAGGAGTTGCTGGATTGTCGTATTTTTGTAAAAAAGTGTTTTGATGACGCGGTCGACGTCGGTACAGAAATTGGAAGGGCGTCGAACGAAAGGTCAGTTAGAAAGGTCAGGCAGAAAGGCTAGACAGAAAAGCCAGACAGAAAGGCCAGAAAGAAAAGACAGGCAGGCAAGATTCAGGAAAGACAATCGATGGCGCGCCCGGGAGGATTCGAACCTCCGACCACCTGATTCGTAGTCAGGTACTCTATCCAGCTGAGCTACGGGCGCGCAGATGCCGCAGGGGATGCGGCGTCGAGAGGCTGCGCATGGTAGAGCAAAGAATGTGATTTCGCAAGGTGTCTTCGGGAGGCAGTACCAGGCCCGGCCTGCGGGACTGGCCGCCGAATCAAGTAGCGGAGCTGCTTGATCAGGAACCAATCAACCGATCCGCCAACTTGCCGATATCGTCGACACTGTAGTCCGGTACCGGGACGCCGTCCGCCGGCAACATGGCGTTGTAAGGTCGGAGCACCAGTGCACCCTGCCAGCCGGCGGCCTGGGCGCCGATGGTATCCCACAGGTGACAGGCAATCAGGCACAGTCTAGATGGCGGTGTCTGCATGGCCTCGGCGACCTGGGCGTAGGTGTCCGGCGCGGGCTTGAACTTTTTGACCTGGTCGACGCTGAATGAGCGTTCGAAATACTCGGCCAGTCCTGCCTTTTCCAGCGGCGTGGGGCCAGCGCCCGGTGCCGAGTTGGTCAGGGTGACCAGGCGAAAGCCGGCCTGGCGAAGCCGCTCGAGTGCCGGGGCCACGTCGGGGTGCGCCGGCATGGAGCCGATGCGCTCACCCAGTTCGTCGAGATCGTTCTGCTCGAGGGTGACCCCGTGAATCTCGGCGGTCATGCGCAGGGCGCCTGCGCCGAGCTGACCGAAGGGCGTATAGAGTCCCGACAGGGTCATCGACTGGGAGTAGAGGATCAGTTGGGCGAACCATTCGCGCAGCATCGCCGGGTCGCCGAACAGCCGATCGAACAGCGGCTCAAGGTGGGTCAGGTCGAGCAACGTCTCGTTGACGTCGAAGACCAGCACTTCGGGGCGTTCTGGGGCAGTCATGGCGCCTCCTTGATTGAGTCCGTCGCGATCGACGGGGCCTTCGGTGGCCTGGGCCAGTCACCACGACCAGTCACCACGACCAGTCACCTCGACAGGACGCCACAGAGGCGTCCTGTCGATAGGGTGGTCGTTACTCGGCCTTCTTCCAGTCGAACTTGGCGAAGGGTTCGTCCACCGGGGTGTTGGCCAGGTGATTGGTGTAGTTGCTCATGACCTTCTGGGACAGGGCCAGGATCACTTCGAGCACCTGGCGCTTAGTGTAGCCGGCGTCGAGGAAGGCCTGCACGGCGTCGTCATCGACGTTGCCACGTTCGCGCACGACCGACAGGGTGAAGGTACGCAACGCTTCGAGGCGCTCGTTGGGCAGCGGGTCTTCGTTGCGCAGGGCGTCGGAGACGGCGTCATCCACTTCCATCTGCTTGGCGATGGCGGTGTGGGCGGGCACGCAGTAGTGACAGTTGTGCTCGACGTTGATGGTCTGCCACACCACGGTGGTTTCCTCGGCATCGAAGGAGGAATCCAGAAACAGCTGGTGCAGGCGCTGGTAGCCTTCCAGCAGGCCCGGTGCCTCGGCCATGACCGCGTGCAGGTTGGGGACCATGCCAAAGGCGTTGACCGAGTTGTCGAGCAGTGCCTGGCTCTCTTCGGGGGCGCTTTGCTTGTCGTGGAGGCTAAAGTCGGTCATCGGGTTCTCCTGTGTGATGGCGCCTGTGGTAAAGCCGCAGACCGTTGCAGACCGGGGCGGTGCACGCGCCATTGATTCCGATTTTTTGAGCGATTGCTCAAAATTGGCCGCCAGCAGGCCCTGCTGAAAGCCGTTCGGGCATACTCTAGCTATACCTGAGCGATCACTCAAGTTAAAATTTGAGCAGTTGCTCAATTTTCTGAAGGCCGTACCGGCCACGACACCGGACCCATCCATGCCGCGCGCGACACTACACAACCGTCAGGATTCGCTGGAACGTGCCCTGCACCTCTTCTGGCAGAAGGGGTTCCACGCCACCTCGCTCAAGGACCTGGAACGCACCCTCGATATGAGGCCGGGCAGCATCTATGCCGCCTTCGGCAGCAAGGATGCGTTGTTTCAGGAGGCGCTGGAACGCTATGCCCGGCTCGGGCTGGTCGAGCTCGAGCGTACCCTGGCCGAGTACGACTCGCCCTTGGCGGGGCTGGCCGCCTACCTGCGCAAGCTGGGCTGTCTGCGGGACCAGGAACTGCCCAGCCGGGCCTGCATGCTGGTGAAGAGCCTGCTGGAGCTTGGCGAGCGAGAGCAGGCGGCGCTGGGCAAGGCCGAGACCCTGCTCGAGGCCATGGAAGCCGGCTTCGTCGAGCAGTTTCGCGCCGCCAAGGACGCCGGCGAGCTTGAACCGAGCGCCGACCCGGTACGCCTGGGGCGGCGGCTGCAGGCCGAGGTGATGGGCCTTCGCGCCTACGCCCAGCGCAAGGTCGATAGTCAGGCGGTGCACGCCCTGGCCGACGATATGGCCTGCTCGATCGAGGCGCTGCGGCTTCCCTGATAGCGGCGCGCCTGTTCTGATCGAGGCGCTGCGGCTTCCCTGAACGCGGCGCGCCTGTTCTGATGCACGTCCGCCAATGGTGGGCCGCCTGTCGAGTCCGACGCAGGTAACGCCAGACTCGGCAGCGGGCAGGGCGTCAGGAGGCGGAAGGTGATGTCGCCTCGGCTGTCGCGGTATCGCTATCGGTATCGCTATCGCTATCGCCTGAGCGTGGCCGGCCACGCTCCACCAGGCGACGCACGCCCACATAGAACAGCGGGGTCAGCAAGAGCCCGAACAGGGTCACCCCGATCATCCCGTAGAACACCGCCACGCCCATCGCCTGACGCATCTCGCTGCCGGCGCCGGAGGCCAGCATCAGCGGGATGACGCCCGCGGTGAAGGCCACCGAGGTCATCAGGATCGGCCGCAGGCGCAGGCGGCAGGCGGTCAGCACGGCGTCCAGTCGCGACTGTCCCTGGCTCTGCTGCTCGCGGGCGAACTCCACCAGCAGGATGGCGTTCTTGCAGGCCAGCGCCACCAGCACGATCAAGCCGATGCGGGTGAAGATGTTGTTGTCGCCGCCGGTCAGCCACACACCGGCCATGGCCGACAGCAGCGTCATCGGCACGATCAGGATGATCGAGAACGGTAATGACCAGCTCTCGTACTGGGCCGCCAGCACCAGGAACACCAGCAGCACCACCAGCGGGAAGACGTAGATCATGGTGTTGCCCGCCAGCACCTGCTGGTAGGTGACCTCGGTCCACTCGTAGGCCACGCCGGCCGGCAGGGTGGTGGCCAGCACCTCCTCTATCGCCTGCTTGGCCTGGTCACTGGACATCCCCGGCGCCGGCGAGCCGTTGATGTCGGCGCTGACGAAGGTGTTGTAGTGCATGACCCGGTCCGGCCCGGTGGTAGGGCTGATCTCGACGAAGCTGCCCAGCGGAATCATCCGGCCGTCGTTGCTGCGCACCTTGAGCTGGCGGATGGCCTCGGCGTCCAGGCGGTATTCGGCGTCGGCCTGGGCGCGTACCTGATAGGTCCGGCCGAAGCGGTTGATGTCGTTGACGTAGAGCGACCCCAGGTAGATCTGCAGGGTGTCGAACACCGCGTCCAGCGAGACATTCATCACCAGCGCCTGCTCGCGGTCCACCTCCACGTCGTACTGCGGCACCTGGATGCGATAGCTCGAGTAGACACCGGCCAGCCGCGGGTCCTGATTGGCGGCGCCGACCACCGCCTGGGACGCCTCGAACAGCCCGTCGAAGCCGACGTTGCCGCGGTCCTGCAGCTGCAGCTTGAAGCCCCCGGTGGTGCCGAGGCCAAGGATCGGCGGAGGCGGGAACACCGCCACGTAGGCCTCGTCGATCTGGGCGAACTGGGCATTGAGGCGGGCGGCGATGGCGCCGGCCGAAAGCTCCGGCGACTGGCGCTCGTTGAAGGGCGCAAGCGGGGTGAAGACGATGCCCGAGTTGGAGGCATTGACGAAGCCATTCACCGAAAGACCGGGGAAGGCCACGGTGTTGGCGACGCCCGGCGTTGCCAGGGCGATCTCCTGCATCTCGGCGAGCACCTCGCTGGTGCGCTCGAGGCTCGCGGCGTCGGGCAACTGGGCCATGGCCACCAGGTACTGCTTGTCCTGGGACGGAATGAAGCCGCCGGGGACCTCCTGAAACAGCTTGCCGGTGAGCCCCAGCAGCGCCAGGTAGCCGAGACCGACGATCAGCCCGAAGCGCAGCAGGCGACGAATCAGCCCGGTGTAGCCCCGCGACATGGCAGCGAAGGCGCGGTTGAAGGGGCTGAACAGCCAGCGGCCGAACACGGCGTCGATCAGCCGGGTCAGCCAGTCGGGCTTCGCCCCGTGGGGCTTGAGCAACAGCGCCGACAGCGCCGGTGACAGGGTCAGCGAGTTGAACGCCGAGATCAGCGTCGAGATGGTGATGGTCAGCGCGAACTGCTGGTAGAACTGGCCGGTCAGACCGCTGATGAAGGCGGTCGGCACGAATACCGCGGTCAGTACCAGGGCGATGGCGATGATCGGCCCGGTGACCTCGCTCATGGCGATGCGGGTGGCCTCATAGGGCGAGTGGCCGAGTTCGATATTGCGCTCGACGTTCTCCACCACCACGATGGCGTCGTCCACCACGATGCCAATCGCCAGCACCAGGCCGAACAGCGACAGCGTATTGATCGACACACCGATCAGCTGCATCACCGCGAAGGTGCCGATCAGCGAGACCGGCACCGCGATCAGTGGAATCAGCGAGGCCCGCCAGGTCTGCAGGAACAGTACTACCACGACCACCACCAGCAGCACCGCCTCCAGCAGCGTATGCACCACCGCCTCGATGGAGCCGCGCACGAACACCGTGGGGTCATAGACGATGTCGTAGTCGACGCCGTCGGGGAAGGTCTCGGCGGCCTCGGCCATATAGTCGCGCACGCCGTCGGACAGGGCGATGGCGTTGGAGCCCGGACGCTGGAACACCGGCAAGGCCACCGCGTCCTTGCCGTCGAGCTGGGCACGCAGGGCGTACTGGTCGGCACCGAGCTCCACCCGGGCGACGTCGCCCAGGCGGGTGATGCGGCCGTCGTCGTCCACCCGGATCACGATCTGGCGAAATTCTTCAGGCGAGGACAACCGTCCCTTGACGTTGAGCAGGCGCTGGAACTGGCTTTCGCGCGGGGCTGGCTGGGCGCCCAGGCTGCCGGCGGCGACCTGCTGGTTCTGCTCACGCAGCGCCGCCACCACGTCGCTGGCGCCGAGGCCCCGGGAGGCGATGGCGTCCGGGTCTAGCCACACCCGCATGGCGTACTCGCCGGCCCCGAACAGGCCGACGTCACCTACGCCCTCGAGGCGAGCGATATCGTCCTGCAGGTTCAGCCGCGCAAAGTTCGACAGCCACAGCTGGTCGTAGCGCCCATCCGGTGAGGTCAGGTGGACCACCATGGTCAGGTTGGGCGACGACTTCTCGGTGGTCACCCCCAGCGCCTGGACCTCCTGGGGCAGGCGAGGCGTGGCGCGGGCCACCCGGTTCTGGACGTTGACCTGGGCCTGGTCCAGGTCGGTGCCGAGGGCGAAGGTCACGGTCAGCGTCAGGTTGCCGTCGGCGGTGGACTGGGAGTCCATGTACAGCATGCCTTCGACCCCGGTGATCTCCTGCTCCAGCGGGGTGGCCACGGTCTTGGCGATGACCTCCGGATTGGCGCCGGGGTAGTTGGCCTTGACCACCACGGTGGGCGGCACCACCTCGGGGTATTCAGAGACCGGCAGCTTGAACAGCGCCAGGCTGCCAGCCACCACGATCAGGATCGACAGCACCGCAGCGAACACCGGGCGTCGGATAAAGAAGTTCGACAGGTTCATGTGCGCGCAGGCTCCTGATCGAGGTGCTTGGCGTCGGCGGCCAGCGTGCCCGCATCGCCAGTGGTGTCGTCCGGAGCGGCATCGGCAACCGGGCCGGGGACCAATTCAGAGACAGACGCAGTGGGGGAGCCAGGCGCTGCGTCGAGGCGTTCGGCCAGGCGACGGGTACGCTCTCGCAGTTGCTCCAGCGGGGCGCGGTCGGGGCCGTCGACCAGCGCAGGAGAGATCGCCATGCCGGGGCCGAACTTCGAGGGACCGGCGGCGACCACGGACTCACCGCCCTCGAGCCCTTCGCTGATCTCGCGCCAGGCCCCGAAGCGGGCGCCGGTGGTGACCTTGCGGTAGGCGAGTTTGCCCTGTTCGTCGGCGACCAGTACAAAGTTGGCGTCGAGGTCGGTGCCAATGGCGCGGTCGGGCACCAGCACCCCATCGCGATGGCGGGCGGCAGCGATTCGCACCCGGGCGAAGGCGCCGGGGCGCAGCGATGGATGCCCGGCGTCGAAGCGAGCGCGCACCCTCAGGGTGCCGGTGGCCTCATCGACCCGGTTGTCGATAAAGTCGAGCTCGCCCTGGTAGGCGAAGTCGTCCTGGCCAGCGAGCTGCAGTTCTACCGGCCAGCCCTGATCGGCGGTAATCTCGGCAAAGTCGCGGTTCCAGCTGCGCTCGTCGATATCGAAGTAGGCGTCGACCTGGTCGGTGCTGACGATTGTGGTCAACACGCTCTGGCCTGCGCTGACCACGTTGCCCACCGTCAGGTCGGCGCGGGAGACGCGACCGCTGATCGGCGCGCTGACCTCGGCGTAGGCCAGATCGAGACGAGCACTGTCGAGCTGTGCCTGCAGCGAGGCGACCTCGGCATTCTGGGCCTGGGCACTGGCGCGCCGGGCCTCGGCTTCCTCGCGGGCCATCAGGTTGCGCCCGACCAGCTGATTGGCACGGTTGGCCTCACCGTTGGCGCGGGCCAGCTCGGCCCTGCCCCTGGCAAGCCCCGCCTCCAGCTCACGCACCCGCGCCTCGAAGGGCGCCAGGTCCAGGCGTACCAGCGGTTGGCCCTGTTCGACCAGGGAGCCTTCCTCGAACAGAATCTCGGCCACCTGACCGGTGACCCGGGGACGCAGGGTGACACGCTCGGGAGCCTCGAGGCGGGTAGTGTAGCGATACCAGTTCGAGACCGGCTGACGCACCGCCTGAACCACCTCGACCCGAGGCGCGGGCGCAGAGCCCGCGCCATCGGCAGCGTCACCCTGTCCGCCCTGACCTTCGCCGGGTTGGCAGGCTGCCAGCAACAGCGCCAGGGCGGCGAGCCCCAGGCCACGGGCCAGGCGACGTGTTGCACGAGGTGTCTTACGAGGTGCTGTACGACTCGCCGTGCGATGTTCAGTGCAATGTCCAGTGCGATGCTGCGTGCAGCCAGCGCTGTCGGCACCCCCTCGAGCCGGCAGGTCGTCAGGCTGCGGTGGCGATACGGCAAGCGCAGGGGAGGGGGCAGGCGACACCACCTGGGGGTCGCACGGGGGGCGTTGGTCGGACATCTGGCGACTCCTGAGCAAAAGGTTCGCCAGTGTAATCCTCGATCGAGACTTGTATTAGACCGGTTGGTCGCACATTATTGATGCCAAATATGCACGCATCTGTGCGCTTGTACCTTCTGTGGAGACCTTCATGGACCAACCGAGTCGTCTGCTGCTGCTGGTCGATGTGGCCGAGCTTGGCAGCTTTTCCGAGGCCGCCAAGCGCCGCGAATTGGATCGCTCGGTGGTGTCCAAGCATATCGCGCGCCTCGAGCAGGAGCTGGGGGTGCGCCTGCTCAATCGCTCGACGCGCTCGCTGTCACTGACCCAGGCGGGGCAGGCGATGGTGCAGCAGGGGCGTGACCTGCGTGACTGGATGTACCACACCCAGGCGCTGGCGGAGAACCTGCAGCAGATGCCGAGCGGACGGCTCAAGGTGAGCGCCCCGGGCATCCTCGGCCGCTGCCTGGGCTTCGAGGCCATGAGACGCTTTCGTCAGCACTATCCCGATGTGCAGGTGGACCTGCAGTTGGAAGAGCGTCGGGTCGACGTGATCGGTGAAGGCTACGACCTGGTGCTGCGGGTCGGCGACCTGAAGGATTCCAATCTGGTGGCCTCGCCACTGGCGCCCAATCATCTGTTGATCGGCGCCAGTCCCGCCTTTATCGAGCGTCATGGCGAGCCACGAGATCTCGCCACCCTGGCCCGGCTGCCGGCGTTGACCTTCAGCTCACAGCAGTTCCAGCTCGACTATCTGCCTTACCTGGATGACCAGGGGCGGGAGCAGAAGCTGCCGCTCAATAGCCAGGTGCGCACCAGCGAGGCCGAGGTGATCAAGCGCGGGGTGATGGAAGGCATGGGTATCGGGGTACTGCCGGCCTTCGCCATGTACAACGAAGTCAGCGACGGACGTATCGTGCCGCTGATGACCGACCTGGCACTGCCGGAGTTCGGCGTCATCACGCTGCTCTATCCCCACCGCGAGATGCCGCTGCGTACCCGGCGCTTTATCGAGATTCTGCGCGAGATGGTCGGCTCGCCACCCCAGTGGGAGGCACGCATCCCTGGCTTTGCCGAGATGTACGGCAAGGGCGCTGGAGGGATGGGTCTGGCGTCCTGAGAGTGGCCAGGGTGACGAGCCGGCTGTTATTCGCACGTCGCTGCACGGTGAGCCTAGCCAGCATCGAAGGCCGGCAATACCTCCTCGGCCAGGCGATGCAGGGTCTCTTCCACCGGCGCCTGGTTGCGGCGCAGGTTCAGGCCGATGTGATTGACGCCGGCGGCCTGCATGGCCTCGAGCTCGGCGATCAATCCCTGGCTGCCGACCCTCAGCCCGAAGCGGTGGCGGCGAGGCGGTTCGTCCGCGCGCTCGGCCAGGTCCAGGTGCAGGAAGCTGACGTAGGGCTTGTCGCCGGCCACCTCGCGCCACAGGCCGACCCGACGGCGGTGGTCCTCCGGCGTGCCGGGGTAGGCCAGCCAGGCATCCATGTGCTGGCCGACCCAGTCCGGGCGCTGCTGGGCCAGACCGGCCACCAGCAGGGGCGGTGGCGTCGCCATCGGCAGCAGCGCCTGGCCGGCGTCCAGCCGCGCATCCTGATCGCCCCTCAGCACCGCGACGGCGTCGCGAAAGGCCTCGCCGCGCTGCTCGAAAGGTATTCCGAACAGCGGATATTCCACCGGACGGTCACCGCTGGCGACACCCAGCAGCAGCCGGTCACCGCTGAGCTGTTGCACGCTGGCGGCGGCCTTTCTGACCAGCCAGGGCATACGCAGCGGCAGCACCGCAGCGGCGGTGCCCAACAGTGCATGCTGCGTGGACGCCGCCAGATAGCCCAGGTAGGTGAACATCTCGAACACTTGACCGGCGTCGCCAAAATGCGGGTCGTAGAGCGGTACATCGCGCAGCCACAGCGCACGAAAGCCGAGGCGATCGGCCAGCTGGACAGGGTTAAGGTGTTCGCTCAGATCGGGGACGCCGAAGGCGCGACCATCGCGCAGGCGGGCGGCTTCACCGGCGGGGCTCCAGTCATTGTCCAGCGCCAGCTCCAGGCCCAGGGTCAAGGGGCCACTGGTCAGTCGTTGCAAGCTCATCTTGGCTCCTGCCTCGAGGGGAGGCGTATCTGTTCGATAGAACGCTAGGCGCTGTCCGAAAAGTCGACGAGCGAAGGTTAGACAAGGCAAAAATCGGTGAGAAAGCGCAGTTTACGGGGTGTAAATGAGCATTTTGACCGGGCTGGCGCACCAGCCGATTTTTAACGCCGTATTACCGAGCGCAGGCACTTTTCAGACAAGCCCTAATCGTTGTAATGGAGTGTGGCGCCGTCAGAGGCGGGGAAAAAGAGGCTCGCGGCGGAATCACTTTTTCGTTTGCGGCAACAATCGACACGAAACATCCGATGATGCTGGCGCAGGCACGGGGCAGGGCGACACCATTGAACCGACACCGTGAGTCCTGCTTCACTAGGACAATGGTATCGGCGATAAAGGTATCGGCGATAAAGATATCGCCGACAAAGGTATCGCCGACTGGGGCCGGCTCAGGGAAGGGCAGCGGGCGATGCCACGGCGCAACGGGAGGGAACAATGAAAGACGAGACAACCCAGCAGGTCATCCTGGCCGGAGAGCCGATCGAAGAGCACCAGGGCCACTATTCCGACGAGCGCTTCTGGGCCAAGGTCGGGCGCTACGCCAAGGCCGCCGGCGAGGTCACCCTGTCCCGGGCGCTGACGCTCTACTACGCCGCCCGGGACAAGGACACCCCCGTGTGGGCCAAGACCACCATCTACGGTGCGCTCGGCTACTTCATCTCACCGCTGGACGCCCTGCCGGATCTGACCCCGCTGGTCGGCTACACCGACGACATGGGCATGCTGGCGGTGGCGCTGATGACCGTGGCGGCCTACGTCAAGGACGAGCACAAGGACAGGGCCAGCGCCACCTTGAAGCGCTGGTTTTCCTGATCAGCCCTCGACGTCCACGACCACCTTGCCGACGGCCTTGCCCGAGGTGAGGTGGGCGTAGGCCTTGCCGACGTCGGCCAGGGCGAAGCGGTTGTCGTCCACCAGCGGCGTCAGTGCCCCCGAATCGATGATCTCGGCAAGCGTCGACAGGATGGTGCCGTGCACTTCCCGGCCGACGTTGTGGATCATCGGAATCAGCATGAAGATCACGTGCAGCGAGGCGCCCTTGAAGTGCGCCGGCGTCATGTCCAGTTCGGCCAGCGACATGGTCGTTGCCACCTGGCCGTTGAGCTTGACCGCATTGAAGGAGTTGATCAGGTTGGGGCCGCCCACGCTGTCGAAGATGACGTCGAAGCCGGCACCGTCGGTGTGCTGGTTGACGTAGTCGTCGACGCTCTGGGTCTTGAAGTCGATGGCGGTGGCACCGAAGCCTTCGATCAGTTCGCGCTGTTTGTCGCCGGAACCGGTGGCGTAGACCTCACACCCCAGATGGCGGGCAAGCTGCACTGCTACATGGCCGACGCCACCGGCGCCGCCGTGCACCAGTACTTTATCGCCGGTCCCTGCGCCTGCGCGGGTCAGGCCCTCGTAGGCGGTGATGGCGACCAGCGGCAGGGCCGCGGCATCACGCATCGACAGCGAACGCGGTTTGTGCGCGATCAGTCGGGCGTCGGCGAGCATGTACTCGGCCAGACTGCCCTTGAGGTCGGTGAGCCCGCCGGCGCAGCCATAGACCTCATCGCCCGGGGCGAAGCCGGTGACGCCTTCGCCGACTTCCTCGATGGTGCCGGCAAAGTCCATGCCGAGTACGGCGGGCAGATCCGGTGCGATCGGAAGCTCCTCCTGGCCCAACTGACGGATCATGGTGTCGATGGTGTTGACGCTGGTGGCGGCGATACGCACCACCACCTGACCGCTGCTGACCCGGGGGCGAGGCAGGGTGGCGGATTCGAACGGCGCGTCCTCGCCGTAGCGGTTGAGGACCATGGCGGACATCGATGAGGTGGACATTGTCGGTCTCCTGTAGAGGGTGTGGATCGATGCCTACAGGATTGCCGATGCCGCCTTGGAAAAAAACGCCATGACCCGGGAATCAGTTTCTGGAAATCGCTGACAGTCCGCGCCGGCTACGGCGTAGTACGGCGTAGTGCTGTCAGTGCCTGTCCCAGATCGGTGGAGTGCCGATCTTCTCCAGCAGGAAGTCAATGAACACCCTTACCTTGGCGGTCAGCACGTTGGCTTTCGGGTAGACCAGCCAGATGGCGGAATGATCGTCGACCTCGTGGTCGGGCAGTATCCTGACCAGCGTCCCCTGTTCCAGGTCCTGGTGGATGCTCCACAGCGCATGCATGGTGATGCCGGTGCCCGCCACCGCGGCCACCCTCATGCTGGCGCCATCGTCGCAAGTCACGCGGGGCTTGGCACCGGCCGGGGGAAAGGTATGAGGGGTGCGCATCCCGTTCTTTGATAACGCCCGTGGCGTGCCACCCTGAAAGGCCACCAGCTGATGGCTTTGCAGGTCCTGCGGCGTCCTCGGCACGCCGTAGCGCTTCAGGTAGTCGGGGGACGCACACAGCACGCGCTTGTCGTCGGCCAGCTTGCGCGCCTTGAGGTTGCTGTCCTCGATCGGATAGTTGCGCAGGGCCAGGTCAAACCCGCCCTCGATCAGGTTGGTCTGGGTATCCGACAGGCGCAGCTCCAGGCTGATACCGGGATAGCGGTCGAGAAATTCCGGCAGAATCGGTGCGACATAGCGCTGGGCGAAGGTGCTGGAAGCGGCGAATCGCAGGCGCCCGGTCGCTTCTTCGCTGTCCTTGCCGAGGGCGGCGAGCCCGGCGTCCTCCTGGGCCAGCATCTCCTTGGCGAAGGGAAGAAAGGCCGCCCCCTCCTGGGACAGTGATACCTTGCGGGTAGAGCGGTGCAGCAGGTCGGCACCGACCTGATGTTCCAGCTTTGACAGTCGAGCGCTGGCAACCGCCGGCGCGATGCCGAGCTGGCGACCCGCCGCGCTGATATTCAGCGTCTCGGCCGCCAGTACAAACAGGCGTAGTCCATCTGTATCCATGCATTGGGCTCCCGATGACGTTGATGGCCCCGGCACCAGCTTAAGGCAAGCGCTACTTTACAGATATCGCGGTTAGCTGCTGAGCCGAGGCAGGGCTTGAAAGGGCCGCGTCGCGGTGGTGCTCCGGCGATGCCTTCACCATGCCTCGGCCTTGCCTTACCCATGCCTCGGCGATGCCTTCACCGTGCGCAGCGCCCCCTGGCCGGGCCGGGCGGCAGCACCGAGCGGCCCCCGGGGCAGAGGCGCGGTATCGAGCCTGCACGAATTTTTCCAGGAGGCCGGGAGGCCGGGGGCACGGCGAACGCGAGGCGTCGGGAGGTCAGCGCGACGCGAAGTCGAAGCTGCCATCCGTGCGCACGTAGAACAGGCATTCGGCGTCCGAGGTGCAGGTCAAGAGCGGAGCCGAGTCGTCATTCGCGCTGAAATAGCTGCCAGAGGGAAGCGATGACGAGCCCTGAATATCGGCCCCGCTCAGTTCGGCGTCGCCCTGGATGACAACCGCGCGCAAGGTGTCGCCGTCCCCGCTGATGGTCCCCGAGGCTCCTGCCGGGATCTTCAGCAGGGAGCCGTTGGCTTCTCCGGGCGCGGTGCTTCCCCAGAGGAAGGCCACTTCGGCGCCCTTTTCCTGCGACTGGCCGGGTACGTCGAGCCAGTTGATGGCATCGGCATGTAGCCAGACCATATTGCCGGCTTCCAGGTTGACGGGCTTCTCGCCATTGTCGAAGGCCTGGTCCGAGGGCTGGACCAGGTAGGGCCCCTTCAGAATTTCCAGAAAGATGGTGGCGCCTTCTTCGGCGATGGCGGAGGTAATGTGGTCCTCGCCCGCCGGTTGTGTCCAGAACGACCCCGGGCCCATCCACATGGTGGCGGCATCCGGGTCATCATTGTGCACGGCACCCTCGATGACGACCGCACGGTAGGTGATGTTGTGAATATGTGGGGGCGAGGCAAAGCCTTCCTTGAACTCGATGATGGCGCCACTGGGCACATCTTTGGTGATGTCGCCCCACAGCACGCTGGCCTGGGGACTGGCGTCGCCTCTGGCAGGGTTCAGCGGCTGCGGCGTCACCTCCGAGCGCAGCACCACCTCGGTGGCGGCGGTGGCTGGGCCGGCGATCGAGAGCGTTGCCATCGCAACGCTGGTGGCAAGCAAGGGAAGAGCAGACAAGCGCATGGGGTCACTCCTGAAAAGACGCTGGATGGACGGCGGGGGCCGGACCTTTGGAATGGGAGGGTCGGCAACCGAAGCCTTGTTCAAGGCACCGCAGGGAGGAGCATGGTTGCCGGCCCAGCGGGGACGCGATGAACGGTATCGGCTGGGGTTGGGGGGATAAACCGCCTATATTCGAAAAATAAATCCGGAGAATCCGAATAATGCTCGTTCACAACATGCGCCTCTTTCTGACCATCGTGGAGAAGGGCAGCCTGGTGGCGGCGGCCAGAGAGACGGGGCTTTCCAGTACCACCGTGTCCGAGCGCCTGGCGTCGCTGGAGCAGTACTTCGGCGTGGTGCTGATCAATCGCACGACCCGCTCCATCAGCCTCACCGAAGAAGGCCGTACCCTGGTCGAGGGCGCCAAGCAGGTGCTGGCAGAGCTTGAGGAGCTGGAATCCCGCATTCGTCATGGCGCCCAGACCCTGTCCGGGCCGATTCGCATCAGCGTGCCCATCGACCTGGGCCGCGGGGTGGTGTCCCAGGTGATGGCGCACTTTGCTCGCGAAAACCCGGACGTATCGCTCGAGCTGTCGCTGTCGGACGGTTTCACCGATATCGTCGGTCAGGGCTTCGACCTGGCGCTTCGGTTCGGGCAAGTCCTGGACAGCAGCCTGCGCATTCGCCAGCTGGGATCGTTTCGCCGGATCGTCTGTGCCGCCCCTTCCTACCTGGAGCGCCATGGCGTTCCTGGCACCCCGACGGATCTCGCGAAGCACAACTGCCTGGTGATGCGTTTTGGTGCGGCGCTGGACAACGTCTGGAGCTTTGGACCGGAGGACGCACCGCAGCAGGTGACGGTAAAGGGCAACCGGATCGCCAACGACGGCTCACTGGTGCGCCAGTGGGCGGTGGAAGGTCATGGCATCTGCCTCAAGTCCGAGCTCGATCTTCAGGAAGACCTTGAACAGGGGCGGCTGGTGCCACTGCTCGAGGACGTGGCGGCGCCCCCCAAGCCCTTGCAGCTGATGTTTCCCCCCGCTCGCGATCAACCTCGGCGGGTGAAGGCGTTCGCCGAAGCGCTCTGCCAGGAGCTATCTGCCAGAGAGCAAGCCGTCTCGGTCCACAGGGCTGGCAGAGAGAACCGGTAAGAGCTGGCACTGCCGAACGTCTTGTCGGGGGAGAGAATGTGAGGGAAGTGTCTGAAAGGGCGAAAATTGGTCCCCATTATACGGATTTTGCGAATTCTGAAACCGGAAAGCGGCCATTCTGAAGCCGTCTCGGCTGGGCTAAGTTGGTCCGAGTGTCATCGAGCTGAATGGTAGTCGCGGGAGGCCGGCGTGCAATGCGCAGAATGGCTAGACCATCCGCAGTGTCTGGTCGGCGACGGATTAACAAATCTGCCCGAGGGGATTGTCATGCAGTACAGGAATTTCACCACCTTCAATGTGTCGGTACGCCGAGGTGCCGCCTGGGTTACCTTTCTCGATGCCCCGCTGGACCCAAGCGGTGCCATCTTTCTCGACGAGATGAGCAAGCTGCTGGACCATCTCGAGTGTGATGCCAGGATCGATGCCATCGTCTTTCAGTCTCGGTTCCCAGAAGTGTTCTCTCGCTTGGCGGGATACAAGAAATTGGATCCTGCGTCATCCCCCCAGGTCGGCAATGACGACAGCAGAAAGCGTGAGTTCAAGCGCCTTCTTGCGCGAATCGAAGACCTCCCGCAGACCACCATTGCCAAGGTGGAAGGCATGGCCCGGTATGGCGGCCACGAGCTCGTCATGGCGTGCGACGTTCGCATCGCCGCACGGGGCCTTGCGAGATTCGTACCGATGGAGGTCGGCTTGACGGGGCTGCTGGCCCGTGGGACTTCTGATAGGCGCGAGAATCATGTGGGGCCAGTCGGTGGGCTGGGCTCCTTGCTGGGTAGCCGTGACTACGGCGCCGATCAGGCGGAATATCTTGGCACCATTCACCGTGCTCTGGATCCGGAAGATGTCGCCACCTATGTCGATGATCTAGTGAGACGCCTGACGGGCCAGACCGGCGTGACAGACGAGCGACGAGACATCGACCCTGCGTCGACACCCTTGCACGATAGCCCAAGGGAAGATGTGCAGACGGATTACACAGGCTTCGCCCTGGCCTAGTCGAGAGGAATGACGCGCGACCTGACAGACGGTATGACAAGCCCGGTGTGAACCTCCCGGGCCGGCAGGACCATGGCTTCCCGCGTGCGAGCGTGCCGACATCGACAGCGCGATCCTTGATGTAACGTTCTGTTGTTTAATTGCTTTCTTTTGGATGTTTTTCCGTTTTGCCGGTCATTGGTGAGATAGGCTGGGGGCGCCGATACCTCGGCGACTTTTCACCAGAAAAAGACGGGAAGGATCCATGTCACGACACCTCTTGCTTGCCTCTCTGCTGATCGCGGTATCCACCAGCGCCATGGCCAGCGACCTCAAGCCTGGACAATGGGAAATTATCCAAAGCATGTCGGGCGACCAGATGCCTGAGCAGATGACTCAGGAGACGACCGAGACGCAGTGCATGACCGCGGAAGAATCCAGTGACATGATCGCCACGTTGCGCGAGGACTGGACATCGTCTGGTTGCGAAGACATCAAGATCAGACGCGATGGCGATACCATCGATGCCCAGGCAACCTGTCCCGCCGGCGCTCGCACGACCACCTTCGATGCCAGTATCACGATGCACAGTGACGAGCACTTCAAGAGCATGATCGAGATGGACAACGGCCAGCAGGTCACCATCGAGCAGGAAGGTCACTGGGTCGGCGAGAACTGCGAAAGCTAAGCCAGGAGCTCAAGCCTCCAGTGCCAAGCCCAGCTAAGTAAGCCAAGCAAGGCCCCGAATCAGTTGGCTTGCACCACGGCTGACAAGCAGAAGGCCCGCCTATGGCGGGCCTTCTGCTTTTCTCCATCAAGGCGATAGCGAGTGAGGGCGTTGCCACCTGGCCAGGTGCCCGCCACCTTCCCGGGGGGACCGGTGATTATTGCGCCTTCTCGATATCACCTGGCTTCCAGCTGCCGTCCAGCGCTGGTTCGGCGGGGGCATAGAGGCGCAGGATGGCGAAGAAGCCGCGCCCCGGGGCGGTGGCGAGCCAGTTGTCCTGCTGGCCCTCCGGGGCCTCGGGGCCGAGATAAAGCTGGGTACTGCCGTCGTCTTCCTGGGCGGGTTCATCGAGCTTGCCGAGCGAGGGAAACGGTTGGCCATTGTCGAGGCCCGAGGCATTCTCCGCCTCGTACAGCGTCACCGACCAGAACAGTTCCGCCGGGATATCGGGGGGCAGTGTCAGGGTGTAGTGCTGGTCGCCGACCAGTGGCTCGCCGTCCGCATCCTCGAAGGCGATCATGTAGAAGGCGCCCTTGCCGGGGGTCATCGACACCATGCCGGGGCTGATCGAGAAGTAGTCGGTGAAGAACCAGGCGCGGGCGTCCAGCTCACGGTATCCTGCCTCGTTCGACATCCAGTCGAGCCCGACCGGCACGTCGGGCCAGCGGGCCGAGACGTTGTTGACCGGATTCAGCCATTGGCGGTCCTCGTAGACGCGGAAGTCCTCGCCGTTCAGACCGTGCTGGAAGCCGATGACGCGGCTGGTCTTGTAACCGGTCCGGGCGGCGGCTTCCAGTGTCTTTCGGGTCGCCTCATCCGGGGCGAAGTCCCGATCCGAGGCGATACCGATACCCTCGAGCATGCCCAGCCAGTCGGGGCCAGCCAGGGCTTCTCCTTCGGTATCGACCAGATACTTGAGCTGGTCGAATGCCGTGGCATCGGAGCGCGGCAGCATATTGTAGGAGCCGCCCGCAGCGTCCGGGAATTCCATCGGTCTGGCGCTATCCTTCTCGCCGAGGGGATAGATCAGCGACTGTTTCAGCAGGTCCGTCGCCGGCGCGATGTTGTCGAGGGACTGATAGAACGAGCGCAGAAAGAAGAAGACATTGTTGGTGCCCGAGCGATAGACGTAGTGATCCTCGGGAACGTCGCCGTCCCAGCCCGGCGGCACGATCAGGAAGTTGCCGCCCTCGCCACCGTCTGGCCCAGGCAGGCCCAGATCACCGAAGTATTCGCCGCCATCGACGGGAATCGGGCGTTGCCAGGCATCCAGCAGGATGCCCTGCAGCTTCGGTGGCGCCTCGAAGACCAGCGGACCGCTCTCGCCCAGGTCGGCGAACACCATGCCGTAGATCAGGTCCGAGTTGGGCGTCGTGATCAGTGTCCTGGCGTCCAGGCGCTCGGTCCAGATGGGCATGACGTTGTAGCCGGTGCCGAAGGCCTCCGCCGCCCCGTCGCGCATTCCCATGGTGTTCAACAGTGGCAGCGCCCACAGATAGGTCTGTGTCGCTCGCTGGAAGGTCAGCTCCTCCATCAGCTGCTGGGCGGTCTGCTCGGTGGGGCGGTTCTGCTCAAAGGGCAGGTTGGCAAGTTCTGTCGCGCGCTCTGACTGGGCCAATGCGACCGGTGTCAGGGCCAGTGGCAGGGTCAGGACAAGACCGGCGCACAGAAGGGGTCTGGACAGGCATTTCATGATCGGCTCCCGCGGCGTGAAAAGGGGCGACCCGCCGGCAAGGGCAGCGGGTCGATCAGAGGATTACTCGACGAGTTCAAAGTCCGGGAGTGAGAAGGATTTGTCGAAGAAGGCCTGGCCCGGCGCATAGAGTCGGAAATACACGAACCAGCCATCATCCTCGACCGTCTTCATGTGATTGCTTTCCAGGCCGTCCGGGGCATCCGGGCCGATGTAGAGATCGATGGAGCCGTCTTCGTTGTACTGGAGCTGTTCCATGCGGCTGTCGAGGCTGACATCGGAGATCTCCGTTCCTCCGTTGTCGTAGGGGCGGCGAGTGTCTTCGCTGTAGAGCGTCAGCGACCAGAACTGCTCCACCGGGACGTCCGCCGGGACATGCAGTACATAGTTGCGATCGGCGCGCAGCATGTCGCCGTTGGCGTCACGCTTGGTGGTCATGTAGACCTGCCCCGCGCCGGGCGTCGGGTTGACCATGCCTTCGCTGGAGCCGACCGCCTCGTAGAACCAGGTCGCGCGTTCGTCGATCTGTTGCAGCGTATCGGTGGCCTGGGCGACGACGAAGTCGAAGCTCTTGTACCAGGACGTGCCCTCCCACCAGACATCCGCATAGCGCGGATTCACCTGCAGGTTACGGGTCATCAGCTCACCCAGGGCCGCGCCCTGCAGCAGGATCTCTCGCTGGCGCTCGTCCGGTGCAAAGGCCTCGCCCTTGGCGATGCCGAGCGGCGCGAGCATCGCCATCCACGCCTTGTCGATCTCGCGTACCGGCTCTTCGTCGATGATCGAGGCGAGCTTTTCCCAGTAGGCGAGGCCCCGCGGCGCGGTGGCGCTCCACTCGACGTCCTTGCCCTTGACGAAGGTGCTGGGCGAGGTGTCGCCCACCGGTCCCATCTGGTATTGGGACACATAGGTGTCGTAGTAGGCCGGGTCGGGATCGAGGATACGGATGCCCACCAGCACGTTGTTCGTCTCGCTCTGGAAGACGTGGGCATCTTCTTCGCTGTAGTCGTCGGGATCGTCACCGGGGCCGACCACGATGTAGGTGGCGCCTTCGCCCTTGTCGGGGCCGGTCAGGCCGAGGTCGAAGACCGGGCGCATCCACATGTCGAGCACGCCGCCGGCGGTCTGGCCGGGCGGGTAGTCGATCTGCACCGGCCCGTCGGAAAGATCGGTGAAGTTGAAGATGTAGGGGGTCGTCAGGTTGGCGGTGACGATGCCGCGTTTTTCCCTGAGCGTCTCGAGGACGGCAAAGGCCCCGGGTTCATCGGTGCCGAAGGCTTCGCCCTGGTTGTCCCGCCAGGTCGTCGTGCTGACCAGTGGCGTCGACCAGATATAGACCTGGGCGGCCCGCTGCACGTCCATGGTATCGAACAGTCGCTGCGACGCCTGTTCATCGAAGTAGCTGTCCTGCAGTTCGATCTCGCCGGCGGGCGTCTCGATCACCTCGTCGCCCTTGAGGGTTGCCTGATCGAGTGGAACGGCTGATTGCGCGAGCCCCGTAGCGCAGAGCAGCGCCCCGGCGACGGTGGCCGTGGACATGTGACGAAGCATCTTCCCGAACTCCCTTTCTGATATCGATGGTGGTCTGAGCCGGGCGGAGTTCGCCTCCATCCCGCCAATCCGCGCCGTCGTGCTGTCGATCCGATCGTGCCTGGTGTCGTCCGAGCCTCGGGTGGGTGGGGGACGCTGCGCATCGACAGGACGCAACAAAGCCCGTTCCGCGCAGCGCCTGATTCGCCACCGCTCGAGAATCGTCTTCAAAATGTTTCTGATTTAGAAAGCTGGCACAGAGCCCGAGATCCCGCCACTAAACCCCCTTCGGGCTACTGCCGATTTTGCATAGTACTTTCGAATGAAGCTGAGGAGCGCTTCAAGGGGGAGGGACAGAGGTAAGGTCAGGGGGACAGTAAGCCAGAAGGGCTTGCGACAACATGTGACAGACGATGCGTTAGCGTGGACAGGCAGGGAGGGGAGCCAGGGGCGGCAATAGCAAGGACGGGAGGGAGCAATGGTGGCAGGACCAACATGGCGCCTCTGCAGGATTCGATAAGTACAATTAAGTATATGTTATATATGGTTTTTCTAGGTAGTTTGGGTTTTTTTTATACCATTCGCTATACCATCTTCCCTCAACACACGGCTGCGCACCCATGCTTTCGCAGCGAAGGGCACGCCCCCTGCCCACTTTCGGCCAACGTCTGCCTTTAAGGAGATTCTGATACAGCGCTATGCTCAGGTGCATTGGACGCCGGGTAGAGCCTTATCGAAGAAAAAGTGCGAATGGGGTCCAACGCTTCTTTCCACGTATTTTTATATTTCATTTTTTGCAAACCTTTTCCAAGCCTCATTCTCTACCAAAGTTGATCTGTAGATCTTTATCTTACTGCATCCTCTTATGGCTCGAAGGGCCGACTTAACCTGATTTGCGACTTCCTTGGGGAGCCAAGGGCTTAACATGATTCGACTGATTGTGTCTAGGCCAACTGGAATCTTGAGTGTGATCGTCTCGTGATTGGTGCGAGCAACGAAAAGACGATACTCCATTTCATCACCAAAGGCATGACGCTTAATAAATGGCAGTTCCTCGGTTTCTGGCGGCTTTGAACGCATATCATCTAAAGTTCTGTATATGACTGGTTCTGCTCTTAAGCCTTCCACTTGCCTCACGCGATCCAAAAACATTCCTTTATGAAACTCGATGCAAACGCCACTGGCTCCATGTGAAAAAACCCTCCAGTGATGATAAGTTTCGTTAGTTTCAGTAAGGCACAGAGAATAGATTGAGCTAAGCCCAGTAGCTACTCCATATTGTTGCAAATAATATGAGTCATTACGATCATCCCAATACTTCGGATTTAGAAGTGTGATGTTTTTTGATTCGAGAAAGTCGATCAGAAACGGTAGCTCAGTGTACCGGCGAAGGAACCTTCCCTTTGAACTGTCTTTCATAACATATAAATCCTTAAATAAAATGCAAAGTAGCGATGAGTAGGATAGATAGGGCGTACACTCCCGACTACCCCGCTGATTCGGCCATCAGCTACCACGCCAGGTCCATCAGCATGGTATAAAGTCTGACATCCGGCCAAGCATGCTAGTTTAGAAAAGCCTGATTTATGCTTGGTTTAGGTTCGCGGTAGACGTCATCTTTAACCATTTTTTATGCATTTTTAGCTTGTGCAGCTGGAAAGTATCTTGTTGTTTCCATTAACCTATATAAAACAGGGTTTTTATTCAAACTACTTGCGCACAAACCAGAAGTTTGGCGGGATAGGCAATCGGTAATGTCTGCACGCAGTCAAGAACATAGGAATTAAGCCAGTCCTAACTGCACTAATATTACTTATGGCAGTGCAAGTTTCTATAGCTTTGTTTAATGTTTCTACCAATGCTTCATGGCCATTATGAGGCGATAAATCGGTAACACAAATTCCGTGATGCGCCTCACTAAACCACATTAAATCATCGGAGGTCTCGTCTGGAAACTATGCTTGATGGGTACAGTTTGGTATCTTCTGATTTAGACGTTCAGTGAATTCTTTCGTCTCTCTCTCATCGGCTACGTACGGCATCCAAAAATAGATATAGGGATATAAAATACTGCCCACACATGCTTCATCAAGGTACGATTGATCCGCACTTTCCGGATGCGCTAGAAGATCAACGTAGCCTCTCAGGCATGTGGGATACCGAGAATTTGTGAGAAGAGCGAAAGTTGTTCGGTGAGAAATGAGTTTCAACCATGGCAGAAAGCGAGACTCTGACTGCGTTAACTGGGAAAGATACATAACTAACGAAATTTCAATCATGTGGTCATCTCGAATCGGCGAACTGAGAGTCGGATTAGAATTGATCATCGAAACCAATGTATCCAATGTTCGGTTAGTACTCTCTGTCAAAGACATCAAGAACTCTGGATCGTCATCTGGTAAACGTTTTGATAATAGAACAGTCCAAATTCCACGCGTAGCCAATCTGCCCATGAGCTCAAACATTGCCAAATTAACATCAACTGACTCCCTTGAGCGTACAGCTACAGAGAGTGCGTGCGGGGTCCCGGCATGGGCATATGCCGTTTTTTCCAAGTACATCTCCGATGTTGTCAGATACAGCTTTAAGAACTGATCAAAAACAAACGTTAAGTTCTCTTCATGTTTGGTTAGCCTTTTCTTCGGTTCTCGCTTCCGAATTAAATTCCAGCAGAATAGCATACCGAGTTCGGAAACTCTGTATGTACTTTCTAAGTTATTCGCCTCAATCGCCCAAGATATCACTGCATGTAAGCAGATAAACGATTGGCGCAAGCGAAGAAGTTGATCTTTCTGAGATGAGTGCTCTTCTAGCAGAAGGTTTCCGAGAAAGGCGCGCGTGTACTCATAACAAACACTAGGCTCATTGACCATTGCCACTGCTTTTTGGAAGTTACGACGAGGTTCTTCTTCTAAAAGCTCTCGGGCCAAGAGGCAACGCATCATGAGATCGGCTAGTCGATATCCATTCCACTCTTCGTAGCTTATCTTGTCCGTCGTATACCGGGCAGTGTATCCTGCCCAGTTCATGAGAGCTGTTTCCTCTAGCTCTCCTCCGCAGCATAGGCAGATTTTAATCGGAAGATCTGCGTGCTCTCGAGCCACGTTGCTCCGCAGATAAATGTCTCTAATTTCATCCAATTCTGGGCGGACAGCCTGAACTCCCGTTGACCAGTCGCTACGAGAAATATTTCCCGCCTTGATACAGAATAGGTATAGATATCTCTGCTTATCCTCACCTTTAATTTTTCCAACAGCTGCGATGTCCACACCATTCTGCCTAGTCCCTATCATTGGCGTGTTCAGCACGCGCAGTCCGATCTCAGAGAGCAGGTTGGGCAAAACAGATTTATCTAGATCTCCACGCTCCTTAAGCGAAGCGAGGTACTCTTTCAGAATGATCCTCATTGCGAAACCTTTTGCTCAATTCGAAATATTGTGAGCTTCTCGTTAAAACCCACTGAGTCAATCACAGCAAGTCGTGGAAGTTCAGCACTATAGAAAAACTCTGACAATGGCGTGACACTGGGTACTTTCTTGCCATTTTCCCCGCTTGTTAGGGAAAAGCTTTTCCTCCCGTAAAGGAGGGTTTGGCGAGGAACTAACTGGCAAATTAACGATCTCTCATGTGCATGTTTTTTAATTTCTTTATTACACTCACGATCCTGAATTGCTGCGGCACGTCGTTGCTCAATAGTGGGACGAAACTCGACCAGATGTTCCGTTGATTTAAGACCTTCTAGGTAAATATCATGCCTTTCGATAAGGCGTTTAATACAACCAGAGATTCGTTTTGATGATTTTTTTCTTTGTTCGTCAAGGAAATTTCGAAGAGCACCATTATAGCTAAGAAGCAGAGGGTTATATAACAATTTTTCGGCCTCTTCTCTCGCTAATTTCTTCCCGCTTTTTACGATGCTCAAGAGAATGGACGCGGCGGTAACTTCATGAAGCCAAAGAAAGCCAACGCATTTTCGTGCCATGAAAATCTGATCATTTAAATCATTCGGCAACCTGGCCTTAGAAATTTCAACAATGTTGTTTTTATTGCCGCCTTCTCCAACCATATCCGCGAGAAACTTGCATAAATCAAACTGACCGATAACAAGCCAACTAGAAAAAAGTTGAGCTGCATTGTCAGGACTACTCCATATCCACTGGCAAAAATTGTAAAGCTGACTCGGTTCGATTGAGTTTTCCAGCTTCGGAATTTGAGTGGCGAATACTTTTATAACTTTATTTAGATCCCATCCTTCGTCTTTTTCATGTAAGGCATGGTCCAGCCAATGAAGGGTTGCCTGTGGATTTGAAACTTCTCCAGCGAGAGCCTGCAAAATAATATCGATACTCTCAGCCCCAATGCCGTTTGAATGATAAAATAAAGCAGCTGATAAATGAACTAGTTCGCTGTCGCCCTTTGCATTGATAATAGCTTCAATGAACTCCTGTTGTCGGTATGGCTCAAACGAACCAAATTTTTCCCAGGTATTGAACGCAGTTTCGATAGCGGAAGATCTTACGTCCTGATTTTTTTCAATAGCGATGACTTTGCAGCACTCGTCTATGACGCGTTTGGCAATTGTTTCATTGCCTACCTCGAGCCTCCCAAGAGAACGCAGCCCCACAGCGGCAACAGCTTTATCGGAGTGCCCTAGCAACTCGAAGGCAAGCTCTATGCTCCCAAGGGCTTGAACCGCAAAAACACAATGTGAAAGGCATAATTTATCGAGAGATATAGCCCCATCGACGATCAGCTTAGCCTTTTCAGGATTGGCTTTGCACCATTTAACCAGAGAAATATTTGGCATCCCTGCCGCGCCGTCAGATCCAGCTTTACTAACTAGAATGTGGACCAACCTCAGTACGTCTCGAAACGAACAATCCAGTTCGGGGATCGCCTGATCAAATAAATGCATAACCAACCAAAACTCGTTGTGATCTAGGTCCTCAATAGCGGCCAGGTTATGATCTGACACCAGCGAAATTTCCCCTAAATTATGGAGCTCACATAATACTGGGCCGTATTCCTGTCTGCGAATACGGCTCTCAAGTGAAAGAAGATATGGAATCAATTCACCACTACGATCAGCGTATTCCAGTTGCTTGTGAATAGAGGGGGTGGTTTTCACTGATTAATCACCTTAGAAGGCTATTGTTCGCGGCTAACACAGTGGAAAACTAGTCATCCCGCCAGCTGCATAACACGAATCGACGTGCCCACTTTACCTACCAGCATGTCCGCTTTGGGTTGGAAGCAGCCTCCGGACCAGTCAGGCCTGTGTGAGACCATACTGTTGCGAACTTGGCATAGATTTACCCTTTCCGCTACTGACGCTACTCCAACGCGTCGCATCCTCATCATAGATTCGCATGATTTCGCATGAGTTCTGGTGTGCCTTTATCACTGGCAGAGCTTAGTAGTGGTGCGTGTTGGTGGCCAGCGCATGAGTGCATTAAAACCGACGGGTTTAGCGCGCAGGCGGGGAGGGGTGTCGACAGCGCGCCAGGGTGGCGGACGGGTGAGGAGGGGGATGGTGGCAACTGGGCGCTGGTGAGACAGGAGAGCTGGTTACTCAAGGACGCCCAGGGCAGCGTGTTTGGTAGGGCTAAAAACGTATCAACCCCGCCGGATGGCGGGGTTGATGGGTAGGGAGCTTGTAGGTTGAGACCGCCCTGAAGCGCTTGCCAGAGTTGCCTCCAGCTCCTTCAGGCGTCTCGTTGTCGCGATGCTGCTTTGAACGGCCTCTCGCGGTATTTAACCGCTTAGCGCTGGGATTACTGTTTGCTGCTTATCGCTGGAATGAGGTAGCGGTAGCAGCCTGAGGGAAAGGCTACCGATAGCGGCCAATTGTCTCTGCTCAATGTCATGTTTGTCGTGCTGAGTTTCCTGCCGGTCGGGGTAGCTAAAAGCTGCTCTACGGGCTGCTTGCTGGTGCCGATCTGGTGGCCGGTGTCAATCTTGTGCCAACACCAAGCCGGGCCATAAACAAGGCGTCGGTCATCTTCGAGAGAAGGATTGATGAGGTGCAAAATTACCGTGGTGCTGGATCAGGAAGGGGATGCGGCAACATCCAGCAGCAACAATCGGGGCAAAAAGCGCCGGAATGTCAGGGGAGGGGGCATGGATCGCAGATCTGACATGGCGCCCTCTGCAGGATTCGAACCTGCGACCTGCCGCTTAGGAGGCGGCTGCTCTATCCTGCTGAGCTAAGAGGGCGTTGGGGCGGCATTATAAGCGGCTGACTCGCCAAGATAAACCCGCAGTTGGCAGGGAAGGTAGCAGGGACGGTGGCTGGGCAGGTGATGAGGGCGGGTGTCAGCGCTGGCCTGGCTCGGTAGAATGCGCGCCACGGCTCTTTGTTATCCACACCTGTCTGGCGTTTTCGATGTCTCAACACCCCACGAGTGACGCTGCCGTCACTCCCGCTGCTGGTTCTGTCGCTGCTTCTGATGCTGCCGCTTCTGTTGCTGGTCATGCGTCCGGCGGTGCGCCGCTGTCTGTCCATGGCGATCGCCACTTCGATGGACTGGCGGACAAGTTCTCGGCGTCGCTCTACGGGCACCTGCGCGGCGAGCTGCGCCTGTCGTTGCTGGACCGTCTGCTGCCGGAGATGCTCGATCTCGATGGCCAGCCGGTGCTGGATGTGGGCGCGGGGCTCGGTCAGCAGGCCCAGTGGTTTCTCGAGCGTGGGCATGTGGTGACGCTGGCCGAGCCCGCCGGCGAAATGCTCGACCGGGCCCGGGAGGCGATCGACGCCCAGGGTGTCGAGACGTCCCGGGTTCGCTATCTGACGTCGCCGCTGCAGGACCTGGCGGGCAAGGCCCCTGGGCCCTGGCCGCTGGTGGTGTGCCACGCGGTGCTCGAATGGCTGGGCGACCCCAGGGCGGCCATCGATCGTCTGGCCGCGTTGATGGCGCCGGGGGCTCAACTGTCGCTGATGGTGTTCAACCGCGACGCCCTGCGGCTATCCAATGTGGTCAAGGGCAACCTGGACAAGGCCCTGGAGGACCGGCTCGAGGGTAAGGGGCAGCGCCAGCGGCTGACGCCGATCTCGCCGCTGACCCATGACCAGGTGATGGCCTGGACCGAAGCCGCCGGGCTTCGTTGCGAGGGCGTGGCGGGGATCAGGGTGTTCCACGACTACCTGCGCCGCCCACCCCAGGACGACAAGGAACTCGACAAGCTGGTGGCGCTGGAGCACGCCTATTGCCGCCTGGACCCCCACTGGCGGCTGGGCCGCTATCTGCTCTATACCTTCCGCCGTCCGGCCGACCCCGAGGGGCGTCCATCGCTGCGCGACGGCGACGCTGTCACCCGTGAGGAGACCCCGACATGAGTGCCGAAACCCCGGTGTGCCAGTTGCTGGAGCGTCAGGACGCCGACTATCGCGGCTGGTGGTGGGTGGCGCCGCCTCGGGATGGCTGGCTCGAGCAGGGCGAAGGGACCCTGATCAGCGCCGATGTGTCGGTGCGCGCCGCCTGGCAGGCCCAGGGGCGCCCGGCGTTGTCGCCGTTCTCGCCCGAGGCGTCGCCGCCGCCCGGTGTGGTGCTGTTCTGGCCCAAGTCCCACGCCCTGGGGGAGTGGTGGCTGCTGTGGCTGTGTCAGGTATTGCCCGAAGGCACGCCGATGCAGCTGGTGGGCGAGCACCAGGGTGGCATCAAGCGGGTACTCAAGGTGCTGGCGGCCCTGGGCATGGGCTGTCGCAAGCTCGACAGCGCCCGGCGCTGCTCGCTGTTCGCGACCCGCTCGGCGCCCCAGCCCCTCGACCCGGAAGCGGTGTGGACGCGTTTCGAGGCCGCCGGCCTGACGCTGGCAAGCCACCCGGGCGTCTTTGGACACGGCAAGTTCGACGAGGGCACGGGGCTTTTGATCGAGCAGCTAGAGACCGCCTTGCCTCGGGGCCAGGTGCTCGACATGGGCTGCGGTGACGGCATTCTGGCGGCCTGGATGGCGCAGCAGGGGCGTGATGTCACCGCGGTGGATGTCAGCGCCTTTGCGGTGGAAGCGACCCAGCGCTCGCTGGCGGCCAATGGGCTCAACGGCGAGGCACTGGAAAGCGACGTCTACTCGGCGCTGGAGGGTCGTCGCTTCGACGCCATCGTCTCGAATCCGCCGTTTCATCAGGAGCGCTCCATCGACTACGGCCCGGCGGCCCGTCTGATCCAGGAGGCGCCGCAGCACCTGACGCCGGGCGGGCAATTGATCCTGGTGGCCAACGCCTTCCTGCCCTACGCAGATCCCCTGGAGAAGGCCTTCGGCGACTTCGAGATCCTGGCCGACAATGGCCGTTTTCGGGTCTACCGTGCCCGCCTCGCCAGGGGCTAGGTGCTAGTCGGGCTAGGCGTCTGTCGGGCTAGGCGTTTGTCGGGCTAGGTGCTCTGACCCGGCGTGCGGTAGTGGATCTCGGTGATCAGCCAGGTGGTCTCCCCGCCGGGGGCGGCCACCGTCACTTCGTCGTCCAGTGACTTGCCGAGCAGCGCCTTGGCCAGCGGCGCGTCGACACTGATCCAGCGCTTGCTGGTGTCGGTCTCGTCGTGGCCGACGATGCGCAGTGACATCTCTTCGCCGTCTTCGTCTTCCAGGGTGACAAAGGCACCGAAGAACACCCGATCGGTGTCCGCCGGCAGACGGTCCACCACCTGCAACTCATCCAGGCGTTTGGTCAGGTAGCGAATACGGCCGATGACCCGGTTGAGTTCCTTCTTGTTGTAGGTGTAGTCGGCGTTCTCGCTGCGATCGCCAAGGGCCGCCGCCTCGCCGACCTTGGCCGATAGCTGCGGTCGCTTGACCCGGCTCAGGTGGTCGAGAATGCCCCTCAGGCGCTCGGCACCTTCCAGGGTGATCAGGTTGCTCTTGGGTTCCTGACGGGGATCCTTCGCCGGGTCACGCCAGCGAGTCATGTTGCGGCCTTTCATGGCGATCCTCGGTGAGTCGTTGAATCAGACAAGGTCCACGAGGGTGCCGCGACTTGGGTCAGGTCGCAAGCGCTTTGGGTGGTGGGGGAAAGGTCAGGGGAGCGATGCAGTGAGCGGTTAACCAAGAATGCGACTGGCGAATAAATCAAACGTTCGTTACATTTCGGGGAGGGCGCCAGAACGCGTCGTGGTTTTCCGTATCGGGTTACAACGCTTGGGTCAGTGCTCGTCCTGATCGCTTGGCCTGATTGCGCACTACGGCCGCCCACCATGACCACCCAGCATCAGGGTGCATCACAATAACAGTATCCGGAGCCGCCAAATGTCACGAACCCTGTTTTCCGCCTCGCCTGATGTTCCACCTACCTCGTTGCGCCGACGCCCGCGTCGGCTGCTGGCCTCGACGGCGCTGACGCTTGTCACCCTGTCCGCCTGCCTTGCCAGTGGCGTGGCGCTGGCCTGGCAGGGCGAGCTCGACCAGCTCAAGAACCGCTGGGAAAGCGTCACCACCTCGAGCGCCTTGTCGGCCCAGGAGGCCCCGTTGACGGCGCTCGCCGCCGAAGCCCACGAGCTGAGCTCGGCCAATCCCAACGTCAGCGAGCTGCTGGTGTGGGAGGGCATCATCGAGGCGTCGCTGGCCAAGGCCAAGGGCGGGCTCGGCGCGCTGGACAACGCCAAGGCCGCGCGGCGGGCGCTGGAGCGGGCCATCGCACTGGACGCCAATGGCCTCGATGGCTCGGCCTATGTGACCCTGGGGGCGCTGTACGACCGTGCTCCGGGCTGGCCGGTGGCCTTCGGTGATGACGACAAGGCCGAGGAGATGTTCAAGCGCGCGCTGACGATTCGCCCCGGTGGCATCGACGTCAACTACTACTATGCCGCCTACCTGGCCGATGAAGGCCGCGACGCCGAGGCCCGCCAGCACGCCGAGAAGGCCATCGCCGGTTCGGTTCGCGCTGGGCGCGAGGCCTCGGACCAGGCGCTCAAGGCCGAGGCGCGCGCGCTGCTCAACGAGCTCTGATCAGGCGCTCAACGAGCTCTGACCCGCCCCGATTTTCCTGTCGTTTCCCGCCTTGACAGGAGGCCCCACCTGGACTCGCCTTGTGGGGCCCCTGACCGATCCGGATAATGGGCCGATCTGTCTGCGGAGGTCCCCATGCCGGAAACGAGCAACATCGATGCCCCCTTTACCGCCCAGGACGTCGAACTGGTGTCACGAGATTGTCTGCACCAGGGCTTCTTTCGTCTGGACAAGCTGACCTTCCGCCATCGCAAGTTCGAAGGTGGCTGGAGCGAGGCGGTGGTGCGCGAGGTGCATAGCCGGCACGACGCCGTGGGTGTCATGCTCTATGACCCCGAGCGCGACAGCGTGGTGCTGGTGGAGCAGATCCGTGCCGGCGCAATGGAAGACGCCCACACTCCGTGGAAGCTCGAGTGCGTGGCCGGACTGGTCGACAAGGACGAGTCTGCCGAGGAAGTGGCCCGTCGCGAGGCCCTCGAGGAGGCCGGTTGCGAGGTCGGGGACCTCATCTTGCTGCATAGCTACTATCCTAGTCCGGGTGCCTGCGACGAACGTGTGACGCTTTTCTGCGGTCTCGTCGATACCAGCGGACTGGGTGGGGTGCATGGCCTGGACGAAGAGCACGAGGATATCCGCGTCCATGTGTTGCCATTTCATCGTGCCTGGGAACTTCTCAATCAAGGGAGACTCGATAACGCCATGTGCCTGATCGGCTTTTACTGGCTGGCCGCCGAACGGGCGTCGTTGAGAGCAAGGAGGTAGCGTGACCCAACGCAGCGCCTACGTCACCGATCTGCGCACCCTGCAGAGCGAGTGCACGGCCAACTACATCCGCCTGACGCGCCTGCTGGGCGAGCTGGAAGAGGGCGAAAGTCGCGAGGTCGAACTGCTCAACGGCGAGCGTCGACTCGGTGCCCTGCGCCTGCATGTCGAAGAGCTGGCGCCCTATACCAGCATCATTCGCGTCAGCCAGGAGGGTATCCTCGACGGCGTCATCGACAGCCCACGCATGCGCGTGCACCTGTATCACGATGTGCGCATGGCCGAGGTCACCGACTTTCAGCGCCGGCGCCACTTCGATGGCCGCTACCGCTATCCCAACGCGCATATGCACCAGCCCGACGAGAAGCTGCAGATCAATCGCTTCCTCGGCGAATGGCTCGATCACGGGCTGGCCCACGGCCACTCGCTGGATCTGCCGCAGTTGCCCTGAGCCGGTTCGCCGTTGCCGCCCGTCGAGAGATCTCCATGCGCCTGATCCAGATTAGCGATTGCCACCTGTACGCCGACCCGATGGCGCGATCGCGCCGGGGCCTGCCCGCCCATCAGCTGGAGGCGGTGGTCAAGGCGGTGGACGCCGACCGCCCGGACCTGGTGCTGGTCACCGGTGACATCAGTCAGGATGAGTCCGAGGCCGCCTACCGGCTCGCCACCGAGCGATTGAGCGAGCTCGACTGTCCCTGGTTCTGGATTCCCGGCAACCACGACGACGCGGCGCTGATGGGCGCCGAGCGGGACATCCTGGCCGAGGTCGAGGCCGGCCACTGGCGGCTTCTGCAGCTCGACACCCAGCTTGTCGGCGAGGCCTCCGGGCAGCTAGGAGAAGAGGCCCTGGCCGCGCTCGGCGCGCGTCTGGCCGAGGACGACCGCCCGACCCTGATCGCCATGCACCATCCGCCCCTGGCGGTGGGCAGCGCCTGGATCGACGCCTTGGGCCTGGTGGATGCCGACGGCTTCTGGGAGGTGCTGGACGGCTATCCCCAGGTGAAGATGGTGCTGTGCGGTCATGTGCATCAGGCCTTCCACGGCGTGATGTCCCTGGCCCATGGGCGGGTCGACGTCTACGCCTGTCCCTCCACTTCTGACCAGTTCCTGCCCGGCAGCGAGGAGTTCGCCGTGGATGAGGCGTCGCGCCCCGGCTACCGGGTGGTGGAGCTGAAGCGGGAAGGAGAGTGGCAGACCTGGGTGGAGCGCGTCGATATCTAGGCGCCTTACGCTTGGTTCTAAAAAGATAGTTATTAATTCTTTTACGTTATTACTCGCCCCGCATTATCCTCGCTGACATCTCCACTTTTCCCGTCATGCGAGGTGTCCGGCCATGACCAGCCTTTCCGCACCAGCCCGTGAGGGCGCCGCCCAGGCGTCGCTCACGCCGAAGCGACTGACCCACCTCAAGCAGCTCGAGGCGGAGTCCATCCATATCATCCGTGAAGTGGCCGCCGAGTTCTCGAACCCGGTGATGCTCTACTCCATCGGCAAGGACTCCTCGGTGATGCTTCACCTGGCGCGCAAGGCCTTCCATCCTGGCCCGCCGCCGTTCCCGCTGATGCACGTGGACACCACCTGGAAGTTCCGCGAGATGATCGCCTTCCGCGACCGCATGGCCAAGGAAGCGGGCATGGAGCTGATCGTTCACACCAACGAGGAAGGGCGTGCCGCCGGCATCAATCCCTTCGACCACGGCTCCAGCGGCTACACCGACGTGATGAAGACCCAGGCCCTCAAGCAGGCGCTGGACCAGTACGGCTTCGACGCTGCCTTCGGTGGCGCCCGCCGCGACGAGGAGGCCAGCCGTGCCAAGGAGCGGGTGTTCTCCTTCCGCGACCGCCACCACCGCTGGGACCCCAAGAACCAGCGTCCGGAACTGTGGAATCTGTACAACGCCCGCATCAACAAGGGCGAGTCGATCCGTGCCTTCCCGCTGTCCAACTGGACCGAGCTGGATATCTGGCAGTACATCTACCTCGAGAACATCGACATCGTGCCGCTGTACTTCTCTGCCCCGCGCCCGGTGGTGGAACGCGACGGCATGCAGATCATGGTCGATGACGAACGCCTGCCCCTGGCCGAAGGCGAAGAGCCCGAACAGAAGTGGGTGCGCTTCCGCACCCTGGGCTGCTACCCGCTGACCGGTGCGGTGGAGTCGAAGGCCCAGACCCTGCCGGAGATCATCCAGGAGATGCTGCTGACCCGCACCAGCGAGCGCTCCGGCCGTGCCATCGATCACGACCAGGCCGGCTCCATGGAGAAGAAGAAGCGCGAAGGCTACTTCTGACGCCAGCACCGACCGCACGCAGCCACGCGCCTTGCCCCGGCCGACAGTGACCGGGAGCGAGGACGCAGATGACAGATCAAGGGTCCGGCGTCCAGCACGACGCCGGGTCACCATCAGGGGTACAGCATGTCTCACCAGTCCAGTCTGATTGCTGACAACATCGAGCAGTATCTGCACGAGCACGAAAACAAGGACCTGTTGCGGTTCATCACCTGCGGCAGCGTCGATGACGGCAAGTCGACCCTGATCGGTCGCCTGCTGCACGATTCCAAGATGATCTTCGACGACCAGCTGGCGGCCATCACCCAGGCCTCCAAGACCAAGGGCACCACCGGCGAAGAGGTGGATCTGGCGCTGCTGGTCGACGGTCTGCAGTCGGAGCGCGAGCAGGGCATCACCATCGATGTGGCCTATCGCTTCTTCTCCACCGACAAGCGCAAGTTCATCATCGCCGACACCCCGGGGCACGAGCAGTACACCCGAAACATGGCCACCGGTGCCTCCACCGCCGGCCTCGCGGTGATCCTGATCGACGCCCGTTACGGCGTGCAGACCCAGACCCGTCGCCACAGCTTTATCGCCGACCTGCTGGGCATCCAGCATCTGGTCATCGCGGTCAACAAGATGGACCTGGTCGACTACTCCCAGGCGCGCTTCGACGAGATCGTCGCCGACTACCGCGCCTTCGCCGAGCAGCTCGACGCCAGCGACATCCGCTTCGTGCCGCTGTCGGCGCTCAAGGGCGACAACGTGGTCGATCGCGGCGAGCGCCTCGACTGGTACCAGGGCCCGGCGCTGCTGGAGCTTTTAGAGACCGTGGAGGTCAGCCGCGACCAGAACCTGAGCGATCTGCGCTTCCCGGTGCAGTACGTCAATCGCCCCAATCTCGACTTCCGCGGCTACGCCGGCACCCTAGAGGCGGGCATCCTGCGTCCCGGCCAGGCGGTCAAGGCGCTGCCGTCCAACAAGCTCAGCCGGGTCGAGCGTATCGTCACCTTCGAAGGCGATCTTGACGATGCCTACCCGGGCCAGGCCATCACCGTGACCCTGGAAGACGAGATCGATATCTCGCGTGGCGACTGGCTGGTGGCGGCAGACGCCGACATCACCCTGTCCAATGCCTTCGACGCCGACATCGTGTGGATGCACGACGACGCCCTCGAGCCTGGGCGTCAGTACGATATCCGCATGGCCGGGCGTGCCGTGGCGGGACACGTCGACGCCATCCACTATCAGGTCGACGTCAACAGCCTGGAGCGTCATGGCGCCGAGCGACTCGAGCTCAACGCCATCGCCCGCTGCCGGGTGGCGCTGACCGCCGAGGTGCCGATCGACGACTACGCGTGGGTGCCTGGCACCGGCAGCTTTATCGTCATCGACCGGCTGACCAACGTCACCGTGGGCGCCGGCATGATCCGCGGTGCGGCCAGCGTCGAAGGCGGCGGCACCGAGCAGGTCGACTGGGCCGGCTTCGAGCTGGAGCTCAACGCCCTGGTGCGCAAGTACTTCCCCCACTGGGAGGCCAAGGACGTGCGCGAGCTGCTCAAGCGCTGACGTCCGCGACTGGCTTCACCATCGTTGGTTCGCTGCAACAGCGGCCCCTGCGCTACGGCGCAGGGGCCGCTGTCAGATGAGCACTGAAAGAGCACAGTAATAGCGGCGTGTCAGTGGCTTGGTTGAACCAGAATACTCGTGCTTTCCGATGGATTTAACTCTAACTGAGCAGCCAGATGGTGGCGGGCTGGTGCCTGGGCTAGACCAAAGGCAGGATGCGTCGCGTGTGACGTCATGACGACGTCTTCCATTCCCCCACGGAAGCAGGGAGGGCATGAACATGGTGGCCTGCCATCTCTATGACAATATCGAAATCGCCTGCCTGTACCATTTCCCGGTCAAGCTGTCGCTGCGAGGCGGTGACGAGAAGCACGGCGAGGCGCTGGATACCGCCTTCAACGAGGATCGCGAGGAGTGTCTGTCGCTGAAGACAGAGCGCGGCGAGCGCATGGTGGCGCTCGACGACATTACCCGCATGGAAGTGCTGGTCGACAACCCCCACTTTATGGTGCTGGACTTCGTGTGACGCGGGTCCGCCCCTGACACAGCCCCTGATACCGCCCCTGACGACGACGCCCCGCTGACTGGATCAGCGGGGCGTCGCGTCTTATGGGGGCAGGGGGCACGGGATCAGGCTGGGCGCGTCGCGATCACCACCGCCCGACGCGGGGCCGGGTGTCCCTCGCGGGTCAGGTGGGGGCGCTCAGGGTCGAGGAAGTCACCCAGCGACTGAAAGGTCATCCAGTCGGTGGAGCGCTGCTCCTCCAGGCTGGTGGGGGCTTCATCTACGACCCGAACGTCGCAAAAGCCGACCTTCTCGAGCCAGCCCACCAGGGCGCGCGACGACGGCAGGAAGTAGACATTGGGCATCGCCGCGTAGCGATCGCCCGGCACCAGCACCCGGGTCTCGTCGCCTTCCACCACCAGCGTCTCGAGCACCAGTTCGCCGCCTCGACGCAGGGCGTCGCGCAGCTGCATCAGGTGGTCGAGGGGGGAAGGGCGGTGGTAGAGCACGCCCATGGAGAACACGCTGTCGAAGAAGCCCAGGCCCTGAGGCACATCGTCGATGCCCACCGGCAGGAAGTGGGTGCGTCCGCCGTCGGCGTCGCCGACGAAGTGCTTGACCGCCTGGAACTGCCAGTAGAAGCGCGGTGAGGGATCGATCACCAGCACGAAGTCGGCACCGGCGCCGGCCATGCGCCAGGCGTGATAGCCGTTGCCGCCACCCACGTCGAGCACCCGTCGGCCGCGCAGCGGCGACAGGTGCGGCGCCAGCCGCTGCCACTTCCAGTCCGAACGCCACTCCGTATCGATCGCGATGCCTGCCAGCCGGTACGGCCCCTTGCGCCACGGCATCAGCGCGCGCAGCAGGTTCTCGCTCTGGCGACGACGGCTTTCATCAAGCTCCAGCTCGACCGTGACCTCGTCGCGATCGAGCTGGACCTGGCGCTTGTCGGGCAGCGCCGGCAGCTTGGCCACCGCCTTCTCCCAGGCCGGCAGGTCGCCGTGACGCTGGCGGTCGAGGCCACGGGCGAACTGCTCGGGCAGGCGGGCAAGCCAGTCGCCCATGCCGGCGTGGCGGAAGGATTGCTCGAGAAAGGCGCGGTACACATCGCGCTGATGCTCGGGAATCATTTGAAGGCCACCATGGAGGCGAAATTCAGATACTGAAACCAGGTCAGCGAGCGTTCGAAGCCTACCCGCGCAAGGCGCTGGTGGTGCTGTTCCAGGGTGTCGGGTACCAGCACGTTTTCCAGCGCATTGCGCTTCTGGCTGATCTCCAGGTCGCTGTAGCCATTGGCGCGCTTGAAGTCGTGATAGCGCTCCACCAGCCAGGCATTGTCCTGTTCGTCACCGGCCTTGATCTTCTCCGACAGGATCAATACACCGCCGGGCTCCAGCGCCTGGTAGAGCTTCTCGAGCACGCCGTCTCGGTCTTCCGGGGCCAGAAACTGCAGCGTGAAGTTGAGCACGATCATGCCGCTGGGACGGTAGTCGAGGTGGCGGATGTCGCCTTCGATCACCTCAATGGCGTGGTCGGGGCACTCGTTCTCCAAGGTCTGGCGGGCGCGCTCGACCATGGCCGGGGACAGGTCGACCCCGGTCAGGCTGAAGGCGTCCTTGGGCAGCTGGCCGGCCAGTGCCAGGCCTACGGCGCCAAGCGAGCAGCCAAGGTCATAGACGTGGGCGCCGTGGCGCAGGTGGCGCTCGGCGATCACCCCCAGCATGCCGAGGATCTGGCCGTAGCCGGGGACCGATCGGCGAATCATGTCGGGGAAGCAGGCGACGACCCGCTCGTCGAACGAAAAGCGCGCCACCTTGTCCAGGGGTGTGGAAAAGATGGCGTCACGGTAAGATGCGTCACTCATGGATTGCCAGTGTTGTCGGGCTCGGGGAGAGTGATTGTACGCGCCCCGCGGTCAGGCTGCACGATGAGGCTTGCCGTCGCCGTTCGGCCCAGCTTTGCCCACCAGACAGGGCCCAAGGAGAGGAATCATGCCATCGATCGATCAAACGCCGGCCTGGCAGGCGTTGAAGCAGAAGGCACAGGAAGTCGGCAAGCGCCACCTGTGCGACATGTTTCGCGAGGATGCCGGGCGATTTGCCACCTTCAGCCACGAGGCTGCCGGGCTGAAACTCGACCTGTCCAAGCAGCGCTGGGACCAGCAGACCCTCGAGGATCTGCTGGCGCTGGCCGACGAGGCCGGCGTGCCTGACGCCATCCGTCGCCTGTTGGCCGGTGAGCGGGTCAATGTCAGTGAAGACCGCCCTGCGCTGCATACCGCGCTGCGTCTGCCGCAGGATGCGTCGCTGGTGGTAGAAGGCGAGGATCTGGTGCCGGCGGTGCACGCCACCCTGGACAAGATGGCGACCATGGTCGAGCGCTTCCATTCCGGCCAGTGGCGCGGCGCCACCGGCAAGCCGATCCGCGACGTGGTCAACCTGGGGGTCGGGGGCTCCGACCTGGGGCCGCTGATGGTGACCCACGCCCTGGCCGACTATCGCCCGGCGGATACCCATCCGGTCGAGGTCCACTTCGCCTCGACCATGGACGGCTCCCAGCTGGTCGACTACCTGATGCGCTTCGACCCCGAGACCACCGTGTTTGTGCTGTCGTCGAAGTCCTTCACCACCATCGATACCCTGTCCAACGCCAATACCGCGCGGGATTGGCTGCTGTCCCGGCTGGTCGAGGCGCGCCAGGAGGGCGTGGATCGCGAGCTGGTGCTGCGCCAGCACTTCATTGGTGTCTCGGCAAGCCCGGACAAGATGGCCGAGTGGGGCATCGCCTGCGACCACCAGCTCGAGTTCTGGGAGTGGGTCGGTGGGCGTTACTCGCTGTGGGGCGGCATCGGCCTGCCCATCGCCCTGGTCATCGGCATGGACGGCTTCCGTGATTTCCTGGCCGGCGCCCACGCCATGGACGTGCACTTCCAGAAGGCGCCGCTCGAGGACAATCTGCCGGTATTGCTGGCGCTGGCCGGTATCTGGAACAACAACTTTCTGGATATCCGTGCCCACTCGATTCTGCCCTACGATGGACGCCTGGAGTACTTCGCCGCCTACCTCGAACAGCTCGAGATGGAGTCCAACGGCAAGTCGGTGACCAACGACGGCGATATCGTCGACTACTCCACCTGTCCGGTGCTGTGGGGCCAGCTCGGGCCCAACGCCCAGCACGCCTTCTACCAGTTGCTGCACCAGGGCACCCAGGCGGTGGAGTGCGACTTTATCGCGCCACTGGCCCGCTACGATGACGTCGAGGACCCGGCCACCCGCGAGCACCTGATGGGCCAGCACCGACTGACGCTGGCCAACTGCTTCGCCCAGTCCCGTGTGTTGATGCTGGGCGACGACGCCATCGCCGATGACGGGCCCAGGCCCGAGCACAAGCGCTATCGCGGCAACCAGCCCTCGACCACCCTGCTGCTGGAGCGGTTGACCCCGCAGACCCTTGGCGCGTTGATCGCCCTCTACGAGCACAAGGTGTTCGTCCAGGCCACCATCTGGGGCATCAATCCCTTCGACCAGTGGGGCGTTGAACTGGGCAAGAAGATCGCCAACGAGACCCGTGACATCATCGAGGGGCGCCAGGGGCTGGAGGCGATGGATGACTCCACCCGCGGGCTGATCGAGGCCACCTGGCAGGCGGCGCGGGACTGATGACCGGCGACATGAGCGATAGCGACAGCGCCCCTGCGGGTGCAGGGGAGGGTCGAAAACTGGCCATTTATACAGGTTTTCCGTTATGCTGAGCCCGGCATCGGCGTCGAGTGCTGCCGCAGCGAGCGGCGTGCTCTACCTGCATGGATTCAACAGCGCCGGGGCCTCGCCCAAGGCGCGGCTGGTCAAGGCTGCCTGTGAAGAGCTGGGGCTTCCCTGCGAGACCCCGGACCTGTCCTCGCAGGCGGCCGACGCCTTGCGGCTCGCCGAATCGCTGTTACCCCGGCTGGGGCCCAGCCCCATGCTGATGGGCAGTTCCATGGGCGGTTTTCTGGCCACGGTACTGGCCGAGCGCCATGAGCTGCCGGCGGTGCTGGTCAATCCGGCGGTGCGACCGGCCAGGCTGGTCGACACCATGCTCGGCGAGAGCTTCGTCAACGCCTACACCGGTGAGCGCTTCGTGGTCGGGCAGGGCCACCGTGACCAGATCGCCGAGATGACGCCGGAGGTGGTGACACCCGGGCGCTATCTGCTGCTGCTGGTGACCGAGGACGAGACGCTGGACAGCGCCGACGCCTTCGCCGCCTACCGTGGGGCCAAGGCGATCCTGCATCCCGGCGGCGAGCACGGCTTCAATGCCCTGGCCGACTACCTGCCGGCGGTGTTCGCCCACGGCGGTCACGCCCTGGCGCCGGGGCGAGTGGCGCCGGTACCGGCCGAGTGAGCCGTTCAGTCGACGGCGCAAAGACGATCCCAGTCATCCTGATGATGGACCACGCATGACCCAATACAGTGCCAGTTCGATCGAGGTGCTTTCCGGGCTGGAGCCCGTTCGCAAGCGCCCCGGCATGTACACCGACACCTCCCGCCCGAATCACCTGGTCCAGGAGGTCATCGACAACAGCGTCGACGAGGCGCTCGCCGAACACGCCAACGAGATCCGCGTGGTACTGCGTGACGACGGCGGCATCGAGGTGACGGACAACGGCCGCGGCATGCCCATCGACGTTCACCCGGAGCACGGGGTGTCGGGGATCGAGCTGATCATGACCCGGCTGCACGCCGGCGGTAAGTTCTCCTCGTCGAGCTACCGCTTCTCTGGCGGTCTGCACGGGGTCGGGGTGTCGGTGGTCAACGCCCTGTCGCGACGCCTCGAGGTCGAGGTCCTGCGCGACGGCGAGCGCCACGCCATGGCCTTCGAGCACGGCGACAAGGTCGAGGATCTGCACGTCATCGGCACCGCCGCCAAGCGCGCCAAGGGCACCCTGGTGCGCTTCTGGCCGGATACCAGCTACTTCGACAGCCCCAACCTGGCGGTGGGGCGGCTCAAGCACCTGCTGCGGGCCAAGGCGGTACTCTGCCCCGGCCTCAAGGTGGAGCTGGTGGAAGCCGACGGCACCGCCACCACCTGGCAGTTTGCGGACGGCCTGCGCGACTATCTGGCCCAGACCACCGACGGCTACGAGGTACTGCCGAGTTCGCCCTTTGTCGGTCACTTCGCCGACGACGAGCAGGGAGTGGACTGGGCGATTCAGTGGTTGCCCGAAGGCGGCGACTCGCTGATGGAAAGCTACGTCAACCTGATCCCCACCGCCCAGGGCGGCACCCACGTCAACGGCCTGCGTTCCGGCCTGCTCGAGGCGCTCAAGGAATTCTGCGAGTACCGCAGCCTGCTACCGCGCGGGGTCAAGCTGACCGCCGAGGACCTGTGGGAGCGGGTCGCCTACGTGCTGTCGGTGAAGATGCTCGATCCGCAGTTCGCCGGCCAGACCAAGGAGCGGCTGTCGTCACGCACCGTGGCGGGCTTCGTCTCCGGCGTCGTCAAGGACGCCTTCTCGCTGTGGCTCAACCACCACGTCGACCAGGCCGAGGCGCTGGCCGAGCTGGTGATCAGCGCCGCCCAGCGGCGCCAGAAGAGCTCGAAGAAGGTGGCGCGCAAGAAGGTCACCTCCGGTCCCGCGCTGCCCGGCAAGCTGGCCGACTGCAGTGGCCAGGACCCGGCCTTGAGCGAGTTGTTTCTGGTCGAGGGTGACAGCGCCGGGGGCAGCGCCAAGCAGGCGCGCAACCGCGAGACACAGGCGATCCTGCCGCTGCGCGGCAAGATTCTCAACACCTGGGAGGTCGATTCTCACGATATCTACGGCTCCCAGGAGGTCCACGACATCGCCGTGGCCATCGGCGCCGACCCGGCCAGCGCCGACCTGTCCAAGCTGCGCTATCACAAGATCTGCATCCTCGCCGATGCCGACTCCGACGGGCTGCACATCGCCACCCTCCTGTGCGCGCTGTTCGTGCGTCACTTCCCGTCGCTGGTCGACGCCGGCCACGTCTTCGTCGCCATGCCGCCCTTGTACCGCATCGACCTCGGCAAGGAGGTCTACTACGCCCTGGACGAGAGCGAGAAGGCGGCCATCCTGCGCAAGCTGGAAGGCAAGCGCGGCACCCCCAACGTGCAGCGCTTCAAGGGCCTTGGCGAGATGAGCCCGCTGCAGCTGCGTGAGACCACCATGGCGGTGGAGACTCGGCGACTGGTGCAACTGACCCGGGAGGAGGGCGACGGCACCATGGAAATGATGGATATGCTGCTGGCCAAGAAGCGCGCCTCGGACCGCAAGAGCTGGCTCGAGGACTACGGCAACCTGGCGGATATCGAAGTGTGACGGGCCGCCATCGCGGTGACTTGCACGCAGTGACGCTCCCGGATTTCACGTCGTCGGTTCAGGCGACCAGGATTGAGAACGAGGGATCATGACTCTGGACATTGAGGTGGCGGAGGGCGACGTCGAGCGTCTGTCCCTGCGCGAATACACCGAGAAGGCCTACCTCGACTATTCGATGTACGTCATTCTCGACCGGGCCCTGCCCCATATCGGCGACGGCATGAAGCCGGTGCAGCGGCGCATCATCTACGCCATGCGCGAGCTGGCGTTGAACGCCAACGCCAAGTACAAGAAGTCGGCGCGTACCGTCGGCGACGTGCTCGGCAAGTTCCACCCCCACGGTGACAGCGCCTGCTACGAGGCCATGGTGCTGATGGCTCAGTCGTTCAGCTATCGCTATCCGCTGGTGGACGGCCAGGGCAACTGGGGTAGCCCGGACGATCCCAAGTCCTTCGCCGCCATGCGCTACACCGAAGCGCGGCTGTCGAAGTTCGCCGAGGTGCTGCTCAGCGAGCTCGGCCAGGGCACCGTGGACTGGGCGCCCAACTTCGATGGCACCATGAACGAGCCGGTGGTGCTGCCGGCGCGTCTGCCCCATGTGCTGCTCAATGGCGGCACCGGCATCGCCGTGGGCATGGCCACCGACATCCCGCCGCACAACGTGCGCGAGGTAGTCGAGGCCACCTGCGAGGTGCTGCGCAATCCCGGCGTCACCACCGCCGACCTGATGGCGCACCTGCCTGGCCCGGACTTTCCCACCCGGGCGGAGATCATCACCCCGCGCGCGGACCTTCGAAAGCTCTACGAAAGCGGTCGCGGCAGCGTCAAGATGCGCGCCCGCTACGAGCAGGAAGAGGGCCAGGTGGTGATCACCGCGCTGCCCTACCAGGTCAGCGGGGCCAAGGTGCTGGAGCAGATCGCGGCGCAGATGCAGGCCAAGAAGCTGCCCATGGTGGCCGACCTGCGCGACGAGTCGACCCACGAGGAGCCGACCCGTCTGGTGATCGAGCCGCGCTCCAATCGGGTCGATATCGAGTCGCTGATGGCGCACCTGTTTGCCACCACCGACCTCGAGAAGAACGTGCGGGTCAACCTCAACGTGATTGGCCTCGATGGCCGCCCGCGGGTGATGCCGTTGCCGGAGCTGCTCGGTGAATGGCTCGACTTCCGCCGCACCACGGTGCGCCGTCGCCTCGAGCACCGGCTGGGCAAGGTCAACGACCGCCTGCACCTGCTCGAAGGCCTGTTGATCGCCTACCTCAATATCGATGAGGTGATCCGCATCATCCGCGAGGAGGATGAGCCCAAGAGCGCGCTGATGGCAGCCTTCGGTCTGACCGATCGTCAGGCCGAGGCGATCCTGGAGCTGCGCCTGCGCCACCTGGCCAAGCTCGAGGAGATGAAGATCCGCACCGAGCAGGACGAGCTCGAGGCGGAGCGCAAGCGTCTTGAAGAGCTGCTCGGCAACGAGGCGGCGATGACCGACCTGATCGAGCAGGAGCTGCGCAAGGCCGCCGAGGAGCACGGCGACGAGCGCCGCTCGCCGATCGTCGAGCGCGAGGAAGCCAGGGCGCTGTCCGAGGTCGAACTGGTGGGTGCCGATCCGGTGACGGTGGTGCTGTCCGAGAAGGGCTGGATTCGTGCCGCCAAGGGCCACGACATCGACCCCGCCGGGCTGTCCTACAAGGCCGGCGACGCCTTCCATCTGGCCGCCCGGGGCAAGACCAACCAGCCGCTGGTGCTGCTCGATGACACCGGCCGGGCCTACACCCTGCCGGCCCACCAGCTGCCCAGTGCCCGCGGCCAGGGCGAGCCGGTCACCGGCAAGGTCAACGTGGTGGCCGGCGCGCACATGGCCGGCGTCATGCTGGCGCCGGGGGACGCCCGCTTCCTGCTGGCCTCCGACGGCGGCTACGGCTTCGTCGCCCGGCTCGAGGACCTGACCGGCAAGAACCGTTCCGGCAAGGCGGTGCTGAGCCTGCCCAAGGGCTGCAACGTGCTGCCCCCGGTGGAGCTGCCGGCGGCCGAGGAATTGACCGTGGCGACGGTCTCCAACGAAGGCCGACTGCTGCTGTTCCCGCTGGATCAGTTGCCGGAGATGTCCAAGGGCAAGGGCAACAAGATGCTGGATATTCCCGGCGCGCGGGCGGCCCGGCGCGAAGAGTTTGTGCGTGGCCTGGTGGTGCTGGCGCCAGGCGATACCCTGGTGGTGCACGCCGGCAAGCGCAAGCTGTCGCTCAAGAACGGTGAGCTCGACTACTATCGGGGAGATCGCGGACGCCGAGGCAGCAAGCTGCCTCGCGGGCTGCAGAAGGTCGACCGGCTCGAGCGCCTCGAGGCGTAACCCTTACGACGGTACGGCGCCCGCCGGTTGGTGCGGGTGCCCAAGGAACACAACCATGACACGACGAATCCTGATGCGCGCTACCGGCCAGGCCCGCCCCGGCCAGTTGGCCGGCCTGGGGCGGATCCTGGCCCGCAGCGGCGCGCGCCTGCTGGACATCAACCAGAGCGTGACCTTCGGCATCGTCTCGCTGGAGGCGCTGGTGGCGCTGGACCACGAGGCCGACCTGGAAGGCGCCCTGTCGGGCGCCGGTGACGAGCTGGGCCTGGACGTCCAGGCGATCCAGATCAGCGCCGACGAATACCATCGCTGGAGCGAGACCGCGAGTCAGCCGCGCCTGATCATGACCCTGCTGGCGCCGCGACTGCCCGCCGGCATCCTGGCCGAGGTAGGGGCACTGACCGCCGAGCACGGCTTGACGGTGGAGTTGATCCATCGCCTGTCCGGGCGCGAGCCGCTGGACGGCGAGGCGCCGGCCCAGGGTAGCTGCGTCGAGTGCTGGCTGCGCGGCGAGGACGTGGACCTTGAGTCGCTGCGCGAGAAGGCGCTGGCGCTGGGTGCGACCCACGGGGTCGATATCGCCCTGCAGGAAGACTCCATCTGGCGCACCCACCGTCGCCTGGTGTGCTTCGACATGGACTCGACCTTGATCAAGGCCGAGGTCATCGACGAGCTGGCGCGCCGCCACGGGGTCTACGACGAGGTGGCGGAGGTGACCGAGCGGGCCATGCGCGGTGAGCTCGACTTCCAGCAGAGCTTCCGTGAGCGCATGGCCAAGCTGAAGGGCCTGGACGAGTCGGTGCTGGCCGAGATCGCCGAAGAGCTGCCGCTGATGGACGGGGTGGAACAGTTGATGGCCCAGCTCAAGCGCTTGGGCTACCGCACCGCCATCCTGTCCGGCGGCTTCACCTACTTCGCCCGACATCTGCAACAGCGGCTGGGCTTCGACGAGATCCACGCCAACGAGCTGGTGATCGAGGACGGCAAGGTCACCGGCGAGGTGCGCGAGCCGATCGTCGATGCCGATCGCAAGGCCGCGCTGTTGCACCAGATCGCCCAGCGCGAGGGGATCGCCATGGAACAGACCATCGCCGTGGGCGATGGCGCCAACGATCTCAAGATGCTGGCCGCCGCCGGACTCGGTATCGCCTTTCGGGCCAAGCCGCTGGTGCGTGCCCAGGCCCGTCAGAGCATCTCGACCCTGGGGCTTGACGCCGTGCTCTATCTGATCGGCTATCGCCAGGCGGATCTTTCATGCCAGGCGCCGGGCCACGAATAGTCCAGACGACATCGACATCGCCGCTTGGACGCGATGTTCACTTCTACTGCAAGGGAGCCCAGGGCTCCCTTTTTTTGTCCCCCCCATTCCCGCACGGTGCCAGCGAGCCTGAACGTTGTCGCGAACCTGGCAGCTGGGGCATGACACTGCGAGTGCTCGCGAAGCAAAGTTCCCTCGTTCGGGACGAGCCATTGACCGCAAATCCGAGGGAAAGGTCGTTGCAAGCGGCCGAGATCAAACAGTGGTGGTGGAGCGATATAACCTGATCGGGGTCGTTATTATGTACGTCGAAAGGCGTAGTTGACACGAGTCAGCAGAGAGGTGTGTACGGCGGTTTCGGTAGCCTCACGGGGCCAAAAAGAGAGTAGCCTGAATTGGCAAACTTTTGGTCCCCACGAGGAAACCCTTCCCATGGAAAATGACACAGGAAAGCTGAGACTCGGCGCCTTGCTCGCGCTGGTCGTCGGCTCGATGATCGGGGGCGGCATCTTTTCGCTTCCGCAGAATATGGCGGCGAGCGCCGCACCAGGGGCGGTGCTGATCGGCTGGGGAATTACCGCGGTCGGCATGCTGGCACTGGTGTTCGTCTTCCAGACCCTGGCCAATCGCAAGCCGGAACTCGACGCCGGCATCTATGCCTACGCCAAGGCTGGTTTCGGCGACTATCTTGGCTTCTCTTCCGCCTGGGGCTACTGGATCAGTGCCTGGCTCGGCAATGTCAGCTACTTCGTTCTGTTGTTCAGCACCCTGGGCTTCTTCTTCCCAGTATTCGGCGAGGGAAATACGCCGGTGGCCATCGGCTGTGCCTCGATCCTGTTGTGGGCGGTTCACTTCCTGGTGGCCAGGGGCATCCAGCAGGCGGCGTTCATCAATCTGGTGACCACTATCGCCAAGATCGTCCCGCTGATCATGTTCATCGTGCTGGCCGCCATCGGCTTTCACCTGGACGTCTTCACCATGGACTTCTGGGGCACCGGCAACGCCGATCTTGGCAGCGTCATGGACCAGGTTCGCAACATGATGCTGGTCACCGTCTGGGTATTTATCGGTATCGAGGGTGCCAGCATCTATTCCGCCAAGGCTCGCGATCGTCGCGATGTCGGGCGCGCCACCGTGATCGGCTTTGTCGGTGTGCTTCTGCTTCTGGTGATGGTCAATGTGCTGTCCATGGGCATCATGAGCCAGCCGGAACTCGCCGAGCTCAAGAACCCGTCCATGGCGCTGGTGCTGAGCCAGGTGGTCGGCCCCTGGGGCGGACATCTGATCAGCCTTGGCCTGGTGATCTCGCTGCTTGGCGCCTTGCTGTCCTGGACGCTTCTGTGCGCCGAGATTCTTCACGCGGCCTCCAGCGACGGCACCATGCCTGAACTGTTGAGCAAGGAAAACGCCAACAAGGTGCCGGTCAACGCCCTGTGGCTTTCCAACGGCCTGATCCAGCTCTTTCTGCTGCTGACGCTGGTCAACGAGTCCACCTACCTGAGCCTTCTTTACCTCGCAAGCTCGATGATCCTGGTGCCTTACCTGTGGTCGGCAGCCTACGCCCTGTTGCTCGCGGTAAAGGGAGAAACCTACGAGAAGGAGCCTGAGGTACGCCGCAAGGATCTGTTTATCGGCGGCCTGGCTACCCTCTACGCGATCTGGCTGCTGTTTGCTGGCGGTATCGACTATCTGTTGCTGTCGGCGCTGCTTTACGCCCCTGGTGCCGTGTCCTTCTACAAGGCCAAGAGCGAGCGTGATGAAAAGGTCTTTACCCCCATCGAGAAGATTATCTTCGCGGTCACTATCGCCTCGGCGCTGGTGGCCACGCTGGGGCTCTATCAGGGGTGGTTGAGTCTGTAGTTATGTAGTTAGACCTCGATGTTCGACATGTTACAGCGGTCAGGTTCATTGATGATGCGGTAGTGACAGTCCCGCAAAAGGGAAGGAGAAACAGAATGAAAAGTGGATCTTCACGATTGGGTGTCTATTCCGAGGTAGGCAAGCTTCGCAAGGTCATGGTGTGCTCGCCTGGGCTTGCTCATCAGCGACTGACCCCCAGCAACTGTGATGACCTTCTGTTCGATGATGTGCTGTGGACCAACCAGGCCAAGCGCGACCACTTCGACTTCGTGACCAAGATGCGCGAGCGTGACATCGAAGTGCTCGAGATGCACAACCTGCTCACCGAAACCCTCGAAAATCGCGACGCCATGCGCTGGATTCTCGAGCGCAAGGTGACCTCCAACCTGGTCGGCTTCGGCCTTGCCGATGAGGTCCGCGCCTGGCTCAGTGAACTGGAGCCCCGGAGACTCGCCGAGTTCCTGATCGGCGGGGTGTCTTGGGCCGACATCACCGAGAGCCACGGAGGCGAGACCCTCAAGACCTTCCGCGACTATCTGGGACAGTCCAGCTTCGTTCTTCCGCCGCTTCCCAACACCCTGTTCACCCGCGACACCACCTGCTGGATCTACGGCGGGGTGACGCTCAATCCGATGTTCTGGCCGGCCCGTCGCCAGGAGACGCTGCTGACCTCGGCGATCTATCGCTTCAACCCGCGCTTCGCCGGCGCCGACTTCAAGGTGTGGTACGGCAATCCCGACCAGGACCATGGTTCGGCCACCCTGGAGGGCGGCGACGTGATGCCGGTGGGCAACGGCGTGGTGTTGATCGGCATGGGCGAGCGCACCTCGCACCAGGCCATCGGTCAGGTGGCGAGCGCCCTGTTCAGGGCCGGCGAGGCCGAACGGGTGATCGTGGCGGGACTGCCCCGGTCGCGTGCCGCCATGCACCTGGACACCGTCTTCAGCTTCTGCGATCGCGACCTGGTGACGGTCTTCCCTGACGTGGTCAAGGACATCGTTCCCTTCAGTCTGCGCCCCGACGAGAGCAAGCCCAGTGGCATCGACGTGCGCCGCGAGAAGGGAAGCTTCATCGAGGTGGTGGCCGAGGCGCTGGGGCTGCCGAAACTGCGGGTGGTGGAGACCGGTGGCGACAGCTTCGAGGCCGAGCGCGAACAGTGGGACGACGGCAATAACGTGGTCGCCCTGGAGCCAGGCGTGGTGGTCGGCTATGACCGCAACACCTACACCAACACCCTGCTGCGCAAGGCCGGGGTCGAGGTGATCACCATCAGCGCCAGTGAACTGGGCCGTGGACGGGGCGGCGGTCACTGCATGACCTGTCCGATTCAGCGAGATCCCGTCGACTTCTGACGACGTCGTTACGCGTTACTTCGCTTTTTCTTACCGTGAATCGGCGGCTGCCCAGGTGGCCGTCAAGGAGACCCTCATGTCCTTCAATATCCACAACCGTCACCTGCTGTCGCTGATGCATCACTCCGAGCGCGAGCTGCGCTACCTGCTGGACCTGTCGCGGGATCTCAAGCGGGCCAAGTACAGCGGCTGCGAGGCCCAGCGACTCAAGGGCAAGAACATCGCCCTGATCTTCGAGAAGACCTCCACTCGGACCCGCTGCGCCTTCGAGGTGGCCGCCTATGACCAGGGCGCCAACGTCACCTACATCGATCCCACCTCGTCCCAGATCGGGCACAAGGAGTCCATGCGCGATACCGCCCGGGTACTGGGGCGCATGTACGACGCCATCGAGTACCGCGGCTTCAGCCAGGAGGTGGTCGAGGAGCTGGCGGCGTTCTCCGGGGTGCCGGTCTACAACGGCCTGACCGACGAGTACCACCCGACCCAGATGATCGCCGACGTGCTGACCATGCGCGAGCACGCCGAGAAGCCGTTGCACCAGATCTCCTTCGCCTACCTGGGCGATGCCCGCAACAATATGGGCAACTCGCTTCTGCTGATCGGCGCCAAGCTGGGCATGGACGTGCGGATCGCCGCGCCACGTTCGCTGTGGCCGGACGAGGAGCATCTGGCCAACTGCCGGCGCTTCGCCGAGGACAGCGGCGCGCGCATCTGCCTGACCGAGGACCCGCGCGAGGCGGTCAGGGGCGTCGACTTCATCCACACCGACGTCTGGGTGTCGATGGGCGAGCCGGTGGAGGCCTGGGCCGAGCGCATCGACCAGTTGCTGCCCTACCAGGTCAACAAGGCGCTGATGGAGGCCGCCGGCAACCCCAGGGTCAAGTTCATGCACTGCCTGCCGGCCTTCCACAACTGTGACACCAAGGTGGGGCGCCAGGTCGCTGAGCAGTACCCGATGCTGAAGGACGGCATCGAGGTCACCGAGGAGGTGTTCGAGTCACCGGCCTGCATCGCCTTCGAACAGGCAGAGAACCGCATGCATACGATCAAGGCGGTGATGGTCTCGACCCTCGGCGATGTGTAAGCCACGCACCAACGGATCGGCAAGATAGCCAGGCGGCCCGTGGGCCGCCTGCAACCCCGAACGGGAAGGACACTGTTATGCGTATCACGATTGCCCTTGGTGGCAACGCCCTGTTGCGGCGTGGCGAGGTCATGAACGGCGAGGCCCTGCGCGCCAACATTCGTATCGCCTGCGAGCAGATCGCGCGCATCGCATCGGGCAACGAGCTGGTGATTGCCCATGGCAACGGGCCCCAGGTGGGCCTTTTGGCCCTGCAAGGGGCGGCCTACGATGAGGACAACGCCTTTCCTCTGGATGTGCTGGGTGCCGAGACCGAAGGCATGATCGGCTACATGATCGAGCAGGAGCTCGGCAATCTGTTGCCGCCGGAGGTGCCCTTTGCGTCGCTGTTGACCCAGGTCGAGGTGGACGCCGATGACCCGGCCTTCCAGCAGCCGAGCAAGCCCATCGGCCCCATCTACCAGCGCGACGAGGCCTGCCGGCTGGCGGAGCTCAAGGGCTGGACCATGGCGCGAGACGGCGATCACTACCGCCGCGTTGTGCCGAGCCCTAGACCCAAACGGATCTTCGAGATTCGCCCGCTGCGCTGGCTTCTGGAGAAGGGCACCGTGGTGATCTGTGCCGGCGGTGGCGGCATCCCCACGGTCTACGGGGAGGATGGCAAGCTCGAGGGCATCGAGGCGGTCATCGACAAGGACCTGTGCTCATCGCTGTTGTCACAGCAACTCGCCAGCGATCTTCTGATCATCGCCACCGATGTGGACGGGGTCTATCTGGACTGGGGGACCCCGCATAGCCGTCGGGTGGCGATGGCCGATCCCGATAGCCTGGAAGCCCAGGGTTTTGCCGCAGGATCCATGGGGCCCAAGGTGCAGGCGGCCTGTGAGTTTGCTCGTTCAAGCGGCAAGACTGCAGTTATCGGGGCGCTGGCCGATATCGAGGCTATCGTCGCAGGCCACGCCGGCACTCGGGTGAGTATCAGGGCCACCGGCATAAGCTTCGCCCAGGAGACGACGGCTCCTTGAAGGAGGAGCGGGACATGCCTGGTTGCCTGCCCTCGTCTGGAGGCGGCTGGCTACCGCCGATGGGGGAGCGCTCTCCAGGTTGACGATCGTTAGGATGGAGCCCTCGGAATGGCGTTAGGGGCGCCAACGCCACGGAAGGCGTTCTGGCCGGGTGGTTATCCACCCGGCCGTTTTTATGCGTTCCGACCAGGTTCGCTGGTGGTCATTGCCGCTTATTTTGCCAACTCGTCGGCCATGCAGTTGGCGTAGAAGGTGACCGCCGCCGGCCAGTCAGAGAACACCGCCTTGACCCCGATATCGCGGGCCATCACGTCAAGCGCCACCATCTTGTCGCCATCGTTGTCGACGACATTGTCGATGGTCTGGTGGTACCAGGCACCGTCACGGGTCAGCGGCGCCGAGCGCTCGAAGGACCAGGCGATCAGCTCCAGTCCTGCCTCCTTGGCCTTCTCGGCGTAGACCGATGGCACGATGGGCCGGTCTTCGCTGTCCCCCTCGGCCAGCAGCATCCACATCGGCGGGGCCAGAATCTTCACTCCCATATCGGCCAGCTCCTGCATCGACGGCTCCCAGCTTGCGGGGTCGGTCACGTCGAAGCCTTCCACGTCATAGCGATCGTCCAGATACACCGCCTGGTCGGCGAACTCGGTGTTGTCGACCCAGTAACGCACGTCATCGAGAAGAAACGACTGGGGAAAGACGTCTTCCGGGGGCACGCCGGCCTCGACGTACTCGTCGATCAGCTTCTGGGCATAGTCCTGCTGGCTCATGCCGTCGAAGGGCATCTCGACGCTCGGTGTCTTCAGCTCCGGGGTCATCTTGACGCCCAGGTCCTGAAACAGCGCGATGCTTTCGGCGTGACTCATCAGGGTACCGCGATCGGCATAGAGCTCGGTGCGCCAGCGCGGGTTGCCGGCCAGGTAGGCCTCCAGGGTGTCGGCGCTGGTGTCGACGCCGTCCATGCGGCCTTCCAGGGTCTTGAACTCGGCCAGGGTGATGTCGCTGGTGCAGCACTGGACGTCGGCGGCGTTGGTCAACTTGCCATCGGCATCGAAGGTCGGCGGCACGCTGCACTGCTCGGCAAGCTCGGTCTCGAGGATATTGGTGGTGCCGTGCAGGTCGCACTGGGAGTGGCGGCAGACCAGTTCCTTGTCTTCGGTAAAGGCCACGTCGCACTCGAGCACGCCAGCGCCCATGCGCGCGGCGGCCAGGTAGGATTCCCGGGTGTGCTCGGGGAACATCAGGGGGGCGCCGCGGTGGCCGATGGAGAAGTCGCTCCGGGTGGGCTGCTCAAGGTTGGCCGCGCACTGCTCAAGGGTCGCCTTGAGCTCCGCGGACTGGGCATTGTCCTCGTCCATGTCGTCGATCAGGAAGTAGGGGCGGGGGCCCAGACTGACCGGCAGGGAGGAAGAAGCGCTGGCGTTGGAGGCGTTGTCCTCGGCCATGGCGGGCGCGGCGGTGACCCCGCAGAGCGCGATGGCTGTGATCGCGCATGACAGTAACGCGGCGAGGGGCGCGGGGCGGCGGTGGTGATGGGCATCCATGGAGCGTCTCCTTTGTGTCAGCCATGCTGAACCATCAGCACGAGTCTGGTGGTGTTATCAGAGATTACGGTGGTTCCGGGGCGCCGGAATCGCTCTATTACCCTAGTCCGGCTCGGGGACATTCACATGACAGCGAGCGCTCTTGGCGCCCGCGCTGGCGCGCCGCAGTTGACAACGTCGCTGAAGACTGATTTTCTAGAGCGCATGAACATGACATCTCGCCACCTCGACCTACGACTACTACTACGCGTTTGAATGCGCGTGGCGACGCCCTTTGTGCTTGCGTCGCCGGCAGGATCGCCACCAGTCAGGTTGAGTCGAGGTTGCAAGATGTCCGTCAGTACCCAGTGCCCCACCATGAACCCGTCCCGTCACGCCACCTGTGGTGTCCGCTCTCGTCGTTGCGACGATGTACGGATGGCTGGTGCGCGAATTGTCGTGGTCGCTATCGTCTCGGTCCTGGAACGACTTATGACGCCCCGCTCGCCTCTGGCGAGCGGGGCGTCGCCGTTTTTACCTGGCCTTTGCTCACAAGGCGCTGGCCGGGCCGCCCAACAGGCCTTCCAATAACGCTTCGCTCGACACACCCTATTCCGGAGAAAACGCCATGATGCTCAAGGACCCTTCGACCAAGTACCGCCCCTTCGTGGCCGTGGACCTGCCTGATCGGCAGTGGCCCAGCCAGCGCATCGAGACCCCGCCCCAGTGGTGCAGCGTCGATCTGCGCGACGGTAACCAGGCGCTGATCGATCCGATGGACCAGGAGCGCAAGCAGCGCTTCTTCGATCTGCTGGTCAAGATTGGCTTCAAGCAGATCGAGGTGGGCTTCCCCTCCGCCTCCCAGACCGACTTCGACTTCGTGCGCAGCCTGATCGAGGAAGACAAGGTCCCGGACGACGTCACCATCCAGGTACTGACCCAGGCCCGCCCGCACCTGATCGAGCGCACCTTTGAATCGCTCAAGGGCGCCAAGAACGCCATCGTTCACGTCTACAACGCCACCGATCCGGTGTTCCGTCGCGTGGTATTCAATGTCGACAAGCCCCAGTGCATCCAGATTGCGGTCGATGCCACCACCCAGATCCGTGACCTGATGAAGGCGGCCCCCGAGACCAACTGGACCTTCCAGTATTCTCCGGAGCTGTTCACCACCACCGAGATGGACTTTGCGGTGGAGATCGTCAATGCCGTGAGCGAGACCTTCGGGGCCAGCGCCGACAACAAGATGATCGTCAATCTGCCGGCCACGGTGGAGTGCGCCACCCCCAACAACTACGCCGACCAGATCGAGTGGTTCTGCCGCAACGTCGAGCACCGTGATCACCTGATCGTCAGCGTCCACCCCCACAATGACCGTGGTACCGGTGTGGCCGCCGCCGAACTGACGGTGATGGCCGGCGCCGACCGGGTCGAGGGCACCCTGTTCGGCAACGGCGAGCGCACCGGCAACGTCGACATCGTCACCCTGGCGATGAATCTCTACACCCAGGGCGTCCATCCGGGCCTCGACTTCTCCAACATCACCCCGATCATGCGCGAGGTCGAGCACTGCAACCAGCTGCCGGTCCACCCGCGTCATCCCTACGTCGGCGATCTGGTGTTCACCGCCTTCTCCGGCTCCCACCAGGACGCCATCAAGAAGGGCATGGCGCTGCGCAAGGAAGACCCCGACAGCGTCTGGGCGGTGCCTTACCTGCCCATCGACCCGCTCGACGTGGGCCGCAGCTACGAGGCGGTGATTCGCGTCAACAGCCAGTCCGGCAAGGGCGGCGTCAGCTACCTGCTGGAGCAGGAGCACGGCATCGAACTGCCGCGCCGGCTGTCCATGGAGTTCAGCCTGGTGGTGCAGGAGGTGGCCGATCGGGTCGGCAAGGAGATCACCTCGGCGATGATCTACCAGACCTTCGTCGACGAGTACCTGGCCAAGACCGAGCCCTACAGCCTGGTCAGCCACCGTCTGTCGTCCGAGCCGGACAGCCCGACGGTGACGCTGGAAGCCTGCATCGCCAAGGACGGTGAGCGCCACACCATCAGCGGCGAAGGCAACGGCCCGCTGGCGGCCTTCGTCAAGGCGCTGCGCAGCGAAGGCCACGATATCGAGATCATCGACTACCACGAGCACTCCCGTGGTCAGGGCGCCGACGCCGAGGCGATCGCCTACGTCGAGGTCCGGGTCAAGGGCGAGGCGGTGTTCGGCGTCGGTACCGACGAGAGCATCACCAGCGCCTCGATCAAGGGTGTGATGAGCGCGATCAACCGCTGCCTGTCCACCGAAGAGGTGGCGCCCAACGTCACCGCCGACAGCGTGGCCTGATTCGCGCCGCCGGCAAATGGCGTAAACGCACCGCCCCCGGGGGAAACCCCGGGGGCGGTTTTTTTGCAGCATGCTTGGTGTGGTCCAGGGAGGGGCGTTCTGCGGAGTGGGTCACCAGCAGTCGTTACTAAAGACGTTTATCGGGAGCGAAGGGCATCTCTCGGGCTTCATCGACCATCGCCTTGAAGCTGAAATGCGCCGGGTTGATCAGGTAGTTCGTTTCCCTCGGCACGATGACGCTTGGCACCGCGAGATTCGTCACCGACGTTGTGGATTAACTGCTTTCGCAAGGCGAGTGTCTGTCATGAGCGATACTCACACGCAGACGCCGTGCTCGAGCCGTCCAATCAGGTTCAGCACGGCAGCTGTACCAGCCGATGTCACCACCATATCCACCGGCCGCGTGTTTCCAAGACCAGGGGCAGGGGTAAGCAGCCACTGGTTAGTCTGCTGCGTGTCACCCTCGAACAGATCAATGGCGCAGTGGTATACCTCGGCAACACGATAAAGCCGGTCGCCCTCGTCCACGGTGAAGCGGCCAGTCGTCGCTCGACGCCTCAGTGTGGTGGGGGAGATGGCGACAAAGCGTCTCAGGTCCTGCTTTCCTAACCCCGTGAAGGAGGCGAGCATGGAGTACACCTCGTAGGCGACACCATTTCTTAACGCTTCGTGCAGTTGCGGGCCTCGCCGGGGAAGCCCAATGGCGTGCCAGAGGTCACTTTTGTGGTCGGCCTGCTTCGGTCGGAAAACCTTGATGGCAGACTTCATGTTGCACCTTTCCTTGTGGCATCGGTCGATATCACAAAAGAGGACGAGAGGCTGTTGCAGCTTCCCTCGCCCCACGACGGGCCTGATACCCAGCGTACTTTGACGATTGCGTCACAGCTACAACGGCGTCTTGCTGGCTTCGCCGGGGACCTCGCGGACCAGGGTCGGCATCAGGAAGCCGGGCAGGCGGGTGCGCAACTCGTCGACCAGGGCGTTGGCGCGGGCGTCGGCCACGTCGAAGTGGGCTGCCCCGGACACCGGGTCGAAGGCGTGCAGGTAGTAGGGCAGTACGCCGGCCTCGAACAGCCGCTCCGAGAGCGCTTCCAGTGCATCTACCGAGTCGTTTACTCCCTTGAGGATCACGCTCTGGTTGAGCAGGGTCACGCCGGCCTGCTTGAGCCGCGCGCAGGCGCCGGCGACGGCCTCGTCGATCTCGTTGGCGTGGTTGATATGCAGCACCATGACCTTCTGCAGGCGGCTGCCGGTGAGCCACTCGAGCAGGGGGCCGTCGACGCGATCGGGGATCACCACCGGCAGCCGGGTATGCAGGCGTAGTCGCTTGAGATGGGGGATGGCGTCGAGCCGCTCGACCAGCCAGGCCAGCTGGCGATCGCTGGCGGCCAGCGGATCGCCACCGGACAGGATCGCCTCGCGCAGGGTATCGTCCTCGCGCAGGTAGTCTAGGGTGTCGTCCCACTGGCTGCGTGAGGGGGCGTTTTCCTGGTAGGGGAAGTGGCGACGGAAGCAGTAGCGGCAATTGATCGCGCAGGCGGGGCTGGTGATCAGCAGTACCCGTCCGGCGTACTTGTGGATCAGGCCGCGACGGGCGGTGTGCTGGGCCTCCTGGAGCGGATCGGTGACGTAGCCCTCGGGGTTTGTCTGCTCGGCATCCAGGGGCAGCACCTGGCGCAGCAAGGGGTCGTCCGGGTCTGCGTGGCGCATGCGCGCGGCAAAGGCCTCGGGCACACGCACCTCGAACAGGGAGTGGCCGGCCTCGGCGCCGGGGATCAGGGAGGCGTCGAGCCCCAGGCGTCGGCACAGCTCGCGCGGGTCACGAATGGCGCCGGCCAGCTGTCGCTGCCAGCCGCCGGGGGCGGGAAGTCCCGGCTCATCCGGGGCAGAGCAATGCAAAAGCGTCGAGCTTCGGGTTATCATGCGGGCCATCCATCGATGCGTGCGAGGGGCTTGTCCTCGCAAAATGTCAGTTGAGTGCCGCTCTGAGCCGATGGCCGGGCCGGGCACCGAAAGGAACGAGATCTCATGGCGAACTATTCTACCAACGAATTCAAGGGCGGTCTGAAGGTGATGCTCGACGGTGACCCCTGTGCCATCGTCGAGAACGAATTCGTCAAGCCCGGCAAGGGCCAGGCCTTCAACCGCGTGAAGCTGCGCAACCTGATGACCGGCCGCGTATGGGAGCGTACCTTCAAGTCCGGCGAGTCGCTGGAAAGCGCCGACGTCATGGATCTGGACATGGAGTACCTCTACACCGACGGTGACATGTGGTACTTCATGAAGACCGACGGTTCCTTCGAGCAGTACGCCGTCGAGAAGAAAGCCCTGGGCGACAGCGACAAGTGGCTCAAGGAGCAGGTGGTGTACACCGTGACCCTGTGGAACGACAACGCCATCTCGGTCTCCCCGCCCAACTTCATCGAGCTGGAAGTGGTCGAGACCGACCCGGGCCTCAAGGGCGACACCGCCCAGGGCGGCTCCAAGCCGGCGACCCTGTCTTCCGGTGCGGTGGTGCGCGTTCCCCTGTTCATCAACCAGGGCGAAGTGCTCAAGATCGACACCCGTAGCGGTGATTACGTCTCCCGCGCCTGAGGCGAGGGCGATATCCCCGGATTGGCAGATCGAGATACGGACAAAGGCCACGCGATCGCGTGGCCTTTGTCGTTTGGGCAAGTGGTAAGGAACGAACGATGACAGACTGGCAACCCACGGCCTCGCTGGACACCCTGCGCCGCCGCGCCGTGCTGATGCAGCGGGTGCGCGGTTTCTTTGTCGAGCGCGGCGTGCTCGAGGTGGAGACCCCCTGTCTCGGTCACGGTGGCAGCACCGACGTGCACCTGGCGTCGCTGTCCTGTCGAGCGGTCACCCCGGCGGGCAGCGAGACCCTGTGGTTGCAGACGTCGCCGGAATTTCACATGAAGCGCCTGCTGGCGGCCGGCAGTGGGCCGATCTTCCAGATCGCCCGCAGCTTTCGCGACGGCGAGGTGGGACGCCGCCACAATATCGAGTTCAGCATGCTGGAGTGGTATCGCCCGGGGTGGAGTCTCGATGCTTTGATCGAAGAAACCCAGGCGCTGATCCGCGAGGTGCTGCCGTTCGATCCTGGCCCGACGCGAAAGCGTCGCTATCGCGAGCTGTTTGGCGAGGTGCTGGATATCGATCCTTTTGAGGTGGAAATCGCATCGCTTCGCCGTATTGCCGGTGAACGCGGTGGCCTCGACATGGCCGAGGCACCGCGCGATGAGTGTCTCGACCTGCTGATGAGCCTCGCCATCGAGCCCGAGCTTGGCCGCGACGGCATCGACGTGGTGCTGGACTACCCGGCCAGCCAGGCGGCGCTGGCCAGGCGTCACCAGGACCCCCGCGACGGCGCCTGGGTGGCCTCGCGCTTCGAGGTCTATCTAAATGGGCTCGAGCTTGCCAACGGCTACGACGAGCTGACCGATGTGGACGAACAGCGCGCACGCTTCGCCGGTGACAATCGCGCCAGGCGTGAGGAAGGCCTTGCCGAGGTCGACGTCGACGAGCGCCTGCTGGCGGCGCTGGGCGCCGGCATGCCCGAGGGCAGCGGGGTCGCCCTGGGACTCGACCGGTTGATCCAGCTGGCGCTGGGCAAGTCGCGTCTTGAAGAGGTGATCGCCTTTCCCACACCGCGCTGTTGAGGGGGTTGGGCACCTCGTGGGGTAGTCATTCCAGGTGCCCAGATCTTTTGATCGTCAGCTAGAAGGGGTCGCTGGACAGGGAGGTAGAAGGTCTGTGGCGGTTCAGCCTTGGAGCTTCGCGACAGTGGCCATCGGCAGGAACATGCGTAACGGATTCGATGGCAGAGACTGAAAACCAAAGCCTGTGTATAGACGCAGCCTTCTTTCCACCGCCTGCGAGTCTCCGCAGTCCAGAATATCGAGCAGCACAACGGCCGTGCCTATTCTCAGTGATGCTGCAAAGGCTCGATTCAATGCATCGACCAGCAGGCGTCTACCGATTCCCTGCCCCTGGAACTGTTGATCGACGCCGATCATGCCGATGAAGGCGGCAGAGATACTGCCATCCGCATTCGCCATGCGCTTGTAGCGGTTGGGCAGGTCGCTACAGTCCACGCTATGGGCGTTGAGCGAATAGAAACCCAGGATCTTCGAGGGATCCCGAGTTGGGTCTGTCATCACGAAGACGCGAATCGTGCCACCATCCATCAGCCTGCTGGCGGTGCGCTGCAGAAAGTTGTCGACTTGATCCACCCCTGACCAAAAAGCCGCTCGATGGTGTCGAGACTTGTCGAGCGGCTCGATGACGACGGTGGTCGACATCAGCGCTTCGCCACCGTCTGCCGATGGTGGGTGAAGGCGTCACGTAGCTTCTCGGTCGGAGCCGGAGGGTTCTCGATGGCCTCAAGGAAGGCCTCATGATCTTCAGGCATGAGCCGTGTCACTTCATGCGCCCGGATGGTCTCCATTGCCCGCTCATACGCCGCGGACAACGCGAACGTGGACATGTCCTGGCCACTCAGCGCGGCCGCCTGCTCGATGGCTTGCTTGATACGCGGTGTTGTACGGAAGCCAAAACGTTCAGTGTTGCGCTGACGTGCTTCTGTACTGGCGTCGGAAGATTGGCTGGCCAAGGTGTTGACCTCCAGTGCGTGTGATCTTCAAATCACACTGTACGCCCTGCCGGCGTACATCTCCAGAGCTTGCTTTCTTTCCCCTCGGTGTCTTGCTGTATTCGTTCAGTCGGCTCTGTGGGGGCTGGGGACAGACGCGAAAGGGGCGGCCACCGCCGCCCCTTTCAAAAGTGTTGTCATGCCACAGGCGTTGCCGACACGCCTTGGCGCTTCAGTCCGCGCTGGCGGTCGCTTCGCCGTCTGCCGTCGCCGGTGTTGCGCTGGTTCCCGGCTCGCCGCCCAGGCGTTGGCCCATGCTCACCGCGACGGGGCTGCCGGCCTTGCCGCTCAAGGCATCGAAGTCGACCTTTTCGGCGAAGGCCATGACCACGGTGGAGCCGAGCTTGAAGCGGCCCATCTCGGCGCCCTTGGCGAGGTGAATCGGACGATCGAAGCGGACACGCTCGACCCGGCCGGACTGCGGTGTCACCTGGCCGGCCCACACCGTTTCAATGGCGGCGACGATCATCGCACCCACCAGCACCAGCACCATGGGACCGTGCTCGGTCTCGAAGTGGCATACCAGCCGCTCGTTGCGGGCGAACAGGCCCGGGACGTGGCGGGTGGTGGCGTCGTTGACCGAGAACAGGCGCCCGGGCACGTAGACCATCTCGGTCAGGGTGCCGGCAAGCGGCATATGCACCCGGTGGTAGTCCTTGGGCGACAGGTAGACGGTGGCGAAGCTGCCGCTCTGGTAGCGGGTGGCCGCCCTGGGGTCGCCACCGAGCAGCTCGGTCATGCTGAAGCGATGGCCCTTGGCCTGGACCAGCCGGCCATGGTCGATGGCGCCCCATTGGGACAGGGTGCCGTCGGCAGGGCACAACAGGCCGTCTTCCAGCGGGCGGGCGCCGGCCGCCAGCGCCCGGGTGAAGAAGGCGTTGAAGCTCGGGTAGACCCTGGGGTCCGATTCCACCGCTTGGCTCATGTCGACCTTGAAGCGCTTGATGAAGGCGCGGATCAACAGGTTCTTGAGCCAGCCGATACGGCAGTCGGCAAGCAGGCCGACCAGGCGCGACAGCAGGTGGTGGGGGATGGGGTACTGGATCAGGGAAAACAGCTTGGCGAGGGTCACGAAGGGACGATCTCCGGGTGGTCAATGACGCGCACGCGGCCTCACGGCCGCGCCGCTGGTGCAATCAAGTGCCCTAGGCTCAGTCCGAAAAGTCGACGAGCGAAGGTTAGACAAGGCAAAAATCGGTGAGAAAGCGCAGTTTACGTGGTGTAAATGAGCATTTTGATCCGATTTTTAACGCCGCATTACCGAGCGCAGACACTTTTCAGACAAGCCCTAGATGGGCAGAGGAACAAGGGCGTCAGTGTTCGATGGGGGTATCGTCGCGATTGCCCCACTCCTTCCACGAGCCCGGGTAGGCACGCATGCGTTCGAACCCCAGTGCCTTGCCTACCAGCCAGGTGAAGCCGCTGCGATGATGGGTCTGGCAGTGAGTGACCACTTCCATATCCGGGGTGATACCCATGGCGCCCAGCTCGGTGATCAGCTCGGCGTAATCGCGCAGGCGAAGTGAGCGTTCACGGTCCATGGCGTCGGTCCACTCCATGTTGACCGCTCCGGGCAGGTGGCCGAGGTGCCGGTTCTGGCCCTTGTTGCCATCGAACTCGTCGACGGAGCGGGCATCCCAGATGGCGAAGTTGTCGCTGCCCAGGCGCTCTTCAAGCTCGAGTCGGTCGATCGCGACCTCGGGATTGAGGACCTCGGCCTGGTAGTCCGACGGCTCCGGCGCATGGTCTTCGGTGGACTGGGGCAGACCCTCGTCACGCCAGGCGTGAATGCCGCCATTCAGGTAGGAATAGCGCTTGTGGCCAATCAGCTCCAGCGTCCACAGCAGGCGCCCGGCCCAGCCGCCGCCTTCATCATCGTAGGCGACCACGTGGGTGTCCCGGGTCAGGCCCAGCGACGAGAACAGTTGTGACAGGGCCTCTTCATCGGGGACGTCGTTGGGGACGTCGCCGGAACCTTTCAGCAGACGACGATGGTCGAGAAAGATCGCGCCGGGCACATGGCCCTCGGCGTAGCTTTCCGCCTTCAGCGGCACGTCGATCACCAGGATGTCCTCGTGATCCAGCACGCCGGCGAGTTCCTCGGGCTCGGCGATCAAGGGCAACAGATTGTCTTCTGAGCTCATGGTTCTCTCCTGGCGGATCCACACGGATGAAAGGGGCGGGCGCTGTGTCTGGCGCCTGGCACTTCGCGAGGGGACGCTACTGGCGTTTCCCTATTGGCTATCCAGACTATCGACGATACGACGATAACTGGCAAAGCGTTCGGGGTGAATCGCCCCCTCGTCGATGGCGTCGCGAATGGCGCAGCCCGGCTCCTGCCGGTGGCGGCAGTCGCGGAAGCGACACAGGCCGAGGTAAGGGGCGAATTCGATAAAGCCCTCGGTGACCTCGCGCTCTGTCAGGTGAGTAAGGCCAAACTCGCGGATGCCGGGGGAGTCGATCAGCTCGCCCGAGGCCAGGCTCTCGTCCGGTGCGGGCAGGTGGTAGAGCTGGGCGGTGGTGGTGGTGTGGCGACCCTTGCGCGAGTCCTCCGACAGCGCGCCGATGCGCAACTGTTCGTCGGGCAGCAGGCGGTCGATCAGTGAGGACTTGCCGACCCCGCTCTGGCCGACGAATACCGAGGTGCGGTCGGCGAGCTGGGCGTAGAGGGCGTCGAGTCCGCCGTCGACCTCGGTGGAGGTGGCCACCACCTGGTAGCCGATGCCGCGGTAGCGATCGAGCAGCCCGCGCAGTTCGCCGCCCTCGTCGGGCAGCAGGTCGGTCTTGTTGAGCACCAGCACCGGGGTGATGCCGGTGGCCTCGGCCGCCACCAGGTAGCGATCGATCAGGCCAGCGTGGGGCTCCGGCTCCACCGCGAAGACAATCAGGATCTGGTCGATGTTGGCCGCCACGGGCTTGAGTAGCCCACGCATATCCGGGCGTTCGAGCACATTGTCGCGCTCGCCTCGGGCCACCACCACGCCGCTGCCGTCCTCGCCGGCCCGCCAGATGACGCGGTCTCCGGTGACCAGGCCCTCGAGGTTGGCGCGCAGATGGCAGCGGGTGGGCGTCTCGCCGGCACGGCTGGCGACGTCCAGGGTCCGTCCGAAGTGAGCGATCACTCGGCCGTCGCGCTCGGCGCCGTATTCGCCGGCGGCAAGCTTCTCGTCGTCCTGGCCGGCCTTTCTGGCGGCGCGCTCGGCGCGTTCGGCCTGGATCTTCTCGATGCGCCAGCGCTGCTGGCGGCTCAACTTGCGTTTGCTCATGAGCACCCGATGGTCGGTACAATGGTCGGCATTGTACCTACACGCACGGCCCCTGTCCCGACAAGGGCCACCGCCTGATCAAGGAAGCGACGATGTCCGATGCCTGCGCCAGCCCCGACGATACCCTCAACCCGCGTCCTGACGATGCCAAGACCGGCCCGCGAAACGACGCCCTGATCTGGATCGACCTGGAGATGACCGGGCTCGACCCGGAGCGTGAACGCATCATCGAGGTGGCCACCCTGGTCACCGACGGCGAGCTCAATGTCATCGCCGAGGGGCCGGTGATCGCGGTTCACCAGAGCGACGCACTGTTGTCCGGCATGGATGAGTGGAATACCCGTACCCACGGCAATTCCGGGCTGGTCGAGCGGGTGCGCAAGAGCCAGATCGATACCCGCGAGGCCGAGCGCAGGACGCTCGAGTTTCTCTCAGCCCACGTGGCCCCGGGAACGTCGCCGATGTGCGGCAACTCGATCCACCAGGACCGGCGCTTTCTGGAGCGCGAGATGCCCGAGCTGTGGGCATTTTTCCACTACCGCAATCTCGACGTCTCGACCTTGAAGGAGCTGGCCAAGCGCTGGAACCCCCAGGCGCTGGAGGGCTTTTCCAAGCGCAACGTGCACCTGGCCATGGACGACATCAAGGAATCCATCGCCGAACTCGCGCACTATCGCAAGACGTTCCTCAAGGCTGGGGAATAGTCAGCAGTTGACGCCGGGTTCGAGGCGAGGGGCGCGTTCAGCTCGAGGCGCTCAGCTTGAGGCGCTCGGCTCGACACGCTCAAGCAGAGGTGATCAGCTCGGCGCGCCGCTGGCGCTGGCGGGCGAGCGCCCAGCGTACGTGCTCACGCACCAACTCGGAGGGATAGGCCAGGCGGGTGAGCAGGGCGCGTTCGATGGCGGCGCTCCAGGGGGCGTTACCGAGCCCCACCGCCAGGTTGCGCAGCCAGCGTTCGTAGCCGATACGCCGAATCGGGCTGCCGGCGGTGCGCTCGAGAAACTCCTCCTCGCTCCAGCCGAACAGGGTCAGCAGCTCTACCCGGTCGAGATCGTGGCGCGGCGCGAAGTCAGGTTCGCTGCTTGCCCGTGTGAAGCGGGTGAAGGGGCACACCAACTGGCAATCGTCGCAGCCGAACACCCGATTGCCCATGGCCTCGCGATAGCGCTCGGGAATGGCGCCGAACAGCTCGATGGTCAGGTAGGAAATGCAGGCGCGGGCGTCGACCACCTTGTCCTCGACGATGGCGCCGGTGGGGCAGGCGGTGCGGCAGGCGCTGCAGCTGCCACAGTGTTCCTGCTCGAATGGCTCGTCCACCGGCAGCGGCAGGTCGGTGTAAAGCTCACCGAGAAAGAACATCGAGCCGGCTCTGGGGTTGAGCAGCATGGCGTTCTTGCCGAACCAGCCGATACCGGCCTTGCGCGCCAGGCCGCGCTCCATCACCGGGGCCGAGTCGACGAAGGCGCGGTAGCCGAAGTCCCCGACTTCCGCCTCGATGGTCTTTGCCAGGCGCTGTAGCCGCTTGCGCATCAGCTTGTGGTAGTCACGCCCGGTGGCATAGCGTGACACATAGGCGCGGCTGGGCTGTCCCAGCACCTTGGTGGTCTCCACCTCCGGCGGCAGATAGTCCAGGCGCACACTGATGACCCTGATGGTGCCGGGTTCGAGCTCGGCCGGACGGGTGCGTTTGGTGCCGTGCTTGGCCATGAAGCCCATCTCGCCGTGGAAACCTGCCTCCAGCCAGCGCTCGAGATGGGCCTCATCGTCGCTCAAGTCGACGTCAGTGATGCCGACCTGCTGGAAGCCGAGCTCCCGCCCCCAGGTGCGGATGCGCGCCGCCAGGTCGTTGAAGTCGACGTCGGTGGACGGGGACGATGCAGACATAAATGAGGACATACCCGGCAAATGGCAAGACAGCCCGGCTCTGCGCTTGGCGCGAGAGGAGAAGGGCTTAGACTTCATAGGGAAGGAAGTGACCGCCATGGTAGACCATCACGATCGAAGGGAGAACCGCATGGACATCTTGGACGGCGGCGTGATTGAGCCAGGACAGACTCCGTTGTACACCGCCGAGCAGGTGCGCGAGCTGGACCGACGGGCGATCGCCGGCGAGAGCGACGGCTTCGCCCTGATGCACCGGGCCTCCGGCGTCGCCTGGCGCTGGCTGAAGGCGCGCTGGCCGGCGACCAAGTCGCTGACGGTGTTCTGCGGTGGCGGCAACAACGGCGGCGACGGCCATGTGCTGGCAGCGCTGGCCGCGACCGAAGGGCGCCAGGTGCAGCGGATTTCCCTGACCCCGCGTGAACGCCTGAAGGGTGACGCCTTGCGCGCGGCCGAGATGGCCGACGACGCCGGTGTCGGCTTTATCGAATGGCGAGAAGGATTGCGCGTGGAAGGGGACGTGGTGGTCGATGCCATGCTCGGTACCGGCTTTGCCGGCGACCTGCGTCCGACCTACGCCGCGGCCATCGCCGCCATCAATGAAAGCCGGTGTCCGGTGCTGGCGGTGGATATTCCCTCGGGCATCACCGCCGACGGCGGCGCCGAGCCCAGCATGGCGGTCAGGGCGGTGATGACGGTGACCTTTATCGCCGACAAGCTGGGACTGCACACCGGGCGTGGTGCCGCCCTGGCCGGCGAGGTGGTGGTGGAATCACTGGGGGTGGACGCCCTGGCCCATGACGATATCACGCCCACCGCCTGGCGCCTGCAGTCGAGCCTGGTGAACCTGGCGTTGCCTCCGCGTGAGCGCGACATGCACAAGGGCGCCGCCGGATTCGCCGGCATCTTCGGTGGCGCACCCGGATTCGGCGGGGCGGCGCTGCTGGCGGCAGAGGCCTGCGCCAGGGTGGGTGCTGGCCGAGTGCTGCTGGCCACCGCGCCGGAACACGTCGGCGCCAGTCTGGTGCGCTGCCCCGAGGTCATGGCGCGTGGGGTGACCCATGCCAGCGAACTCGATGAGCTGCTCGATCGCCTGAGTGTGCTCGCCGTGGGGCCAGGGCTTGGCCAGGGGAGCTGGGGCCAATCGGTGCTGCAGACCGCGCTGAAGCGCTCGATTCCGCTGGTGCTGGACGCCGATGCCCTCAACCTGTTGGTCAGCCGCTTTGCCGATCAGCGGCGTGACGACTGGATCCTGACCCCCCATCCGGGAGAAGCGGCACGCCTGCTCGAGACCAGCGTGGCCGAGGTCGAGGCGGACCGCCCCGGTGCCGCGCGCGCCCTGCAGCAACGCTGGGGCGGGGTGGTCGTGCTCAAGGGGGCCGGAACGTTGATCGCGGGTCCAGAGGGCCTGGCGCTGTGTCCTTTCGGCAACCCGGGCATGGCCAGCGGCGGCATGGGCGATACCCTGACCGGTGTGCTGGCGGGCTTGATGGCCCAGGGCCAGGCCCCGGGCTGGTCACTGGAACGCACCGCGCGGCTGGGCGTGCTGGTGCATGCCCTGGCCGGTGACATGGCGGCGAGAGAGGGCGGTGAGCGTGGTCTGTTGGCCAGCGATCTGGCATCCTGTGCACGAAAATTGGTCAATCCGACGATGGGCGAGGAAGATGCAGCTGCGACTCGATGATGAAGACCGCCAGGTCGCACTGGGGGAGTGCCTGGGACGGGCCTTGCAAGGACGAGGACGCGTCCACCTGTCGGGAGAGCTGGGGGCCGGCAAGACCACCCTGGCTCGCGGTGTGTTGCGCGCCTACGGCCATCAAGGTGCGGTGAAGAGTCCTACCTATACCCTGGTGGAGCCCTACGAGCTTTCGCTGGACGGGGAGCCGGTCACGCTGCACCACTTTGACCTCTACCGCCTGGGCGATCCCGAGGAGCTCGAGTTCATCGGTGGGCGCGATCTGCTCGCCGAGGGGCATCTGTGCCTGGTGGAGTGGGCCGAGCGCGGCGAGGGCTGGCTGACGCCGCCGGATCTCGAGTTGGCGCTAAGCCACGCCGAGACAGAAGGGCGCGAGGCGCACATCAGCGCCGCCACGACCCTGGGTGAAGCACTGCTGACGCGCCTGAAAGACGAAGTCTCCCGCGATCAACGACTGGCGGGAGGCAAGGCATGAGGCGTCGCCTTCCGGCCCGTATGGGTGCTGGTCTATTGGCTTTGGTGGCCACACTGGGCCTTACGCTTTCGAGCCTTGCCCAGGCCGCCAGCGTGGACAACATGCGCCTGTGGGCCGCGCCGGATCACTCGCGGCTGGTGTTCGACCTGTCGGCGCCGGCCACCGCCAACGTGTTCGAGCTCGACAACCCGCGCCGGTTGGTCATCGATCTCAGTGGCACCAGCCTGGCCGCCGATCCTGCCAGCATGGACCTGTCCAACAGCGCCATCAGCTCGGTGCGCACAGGCGTGCGCGATGGCGGCGATCTGCGCGTGGTGCTCGAGCTCAGCCGCGCCATCGAGCCGCGTCACTTCTCGTTGGCGCCCAACGACCAGTACGGCGATCGTCTGGTGGTGGATCTGGAGTACCCCGGCGAGAGCGCGGTGGAAGACCCCATCGATCCCATCGAGTCGATGATCCGTGAGCAGGAGATCGCCGCCGAGCGGGCCAAGACCGTGGCGGTGGCCGAGGGCCGTGACCCGGTGGAGGCAGCACCGGTGATCGACACCGCTCAGCCCCATCCCAAGCGCGACATCATCATCGCCGTGGATGCCGGGCACGGTGGCGAGGACCCCGGCGCGCTGGGCCCGAGCGGTACCCGCGAGAAGGACGTGGTGCTGCAGATGGCCGATCGCCTGGCGCGCATGATCAACGACTCCCCCGGCTTCAAGGCGGTGCTGATCCGCGACGGCGACTACTACGTCGGGCTGCGTCAGCGCACCCTGATCGCCCGCGAGCAGAAGGCCGACTTCTTCGTCTCCATTCACGCCGACGCCTTCAACAGTCCGCGTCCCCACGGCAGCTCGGTGTTCGCGCTGTCCCAGAGCGGAGCCACCTCGGAGACCGCCAAGTGGCTGGCGGCCAGCGAGAACCGCTCGGACCTGATCGGCGGGGTCGACGGCAACCTGTCGCTGGATGACAAGGATCAGGTGCTCAGGGGCGTGCTGCTGGACCTGACCATGACCGCGACCCTCAATGACTCCCTGACCATCGGCGACGAGGTGCTCAGTCGCATCGGGCGCATCAACGACCTGCACAAGCCCAGGGTCGAGCAGGCCGGCTTCGTGGTGTTGAAGTCCCCGGACATTCCATCCCTGCTGGTGGAGACGGGCTTTATCTCCAACCCCGAGGAAGAGCGACGACTCAAGGACGGCGGCTACCAGCAGCGGATGATGAGCGCCGTGTTCGGCGGCATCCGCTCGCACTTCGAGCGCAACCCGCCACCGGCAAGCCTGCTGGCCTGGCAGCGCGATCAGGGGCGGTCCACCGCTACCAACGAGTATCGCATCCAGCCAGGCGACACCCTGTCCGCCATCGCCTCGCGTCACGGCGTGGCGCTCAGCGCGCTCAAGCAGGTCAACGAGCTGTCCGGGGACGTCATTCGCGTCGGCCAGGTGTTGAGGATTCCCAGTTCATGAGTGATATCCCGTGTCAGAGCGAGCCTGGCGTTCAGGTGTCACAGCGCCGCTCGATCAAGATTCTCGACCCCCGGCTGGCCAACCAGATCGCCGCCGGCGAGGTGGTGGAGCGCCCGGCCTCGGTGGTCAAGGAGCTGATCGAGAACGCCATCGACGCCGGCAGCACCCGCATCGAGGTGGACATCGAGTCCGGCGGTGCCCGGTTGATCCGGATCCGTGACGATGGCTCCGGTATTGGCGAGGAGGACCTGCCGCTGGCGCTGTCACGACACGCCACCAGCAAGATCCTGTCGCTGGAGGAGCTCGAGGGCGTCGCCAGCCTCGGCTTTCGCGGCGAGGCGCTGGCCTCGATCAGCTCGGTGTCGCGACTGGAACTGACCTCCAACGTCGAGCAGGACCCTCAGGGCGGCTGGCGGGTGGTGGCCGAAGGGCGGCGCATGGAGCCCCGCGTCACGCCGGCACCCCATCCGCGTGGTACCTCGGTGGCGGTGCGTGATCTGTTTTTCAACACTCCGGCCCGGCGCAAGTTCCTGCGTACCGAAAAGACCGAGTTCAACCATGTCGAGGAGGCCTTTCGGCGCCAGGCGCTGTCGCGCTTCGACATCGGCTGGACCCTTCGCCACAACCAGAAGACCATCCACCAGTTGCCGGTGGCACGGGATGACCACGCGGTGGAGCGACGTCTCGCTTCGCTGCTGGGCAAGAACTTCCTGGACAATGCCCTGACCCTGGACATCGCCACCGGCAGCCTGCGCCTGTGGGGCTGGGTGGGACTACCGACCCACTCCCGCGCCCAGGCCGACCAGCAGTACTTCTTCGTCAATGGCAGGGTGGTGCGCGACCGGCTGGTGGCCCACGCCATCCGCCAGGCCTACCGCGATGTGCTGTTCAATGGTCGCCACCCGGTATTCGTGCTCTATCTGGACGTGGACCCCACCGTGGTGGACGTCAATGTCCACCCGACCAAGCACGAGGTGCGCTTTCGCGACGGGCGCATGGTCCACGACTTCCTGTTCTCGAGCCTGCACCGGGCGCTGGGCGAGGCCCGCGCAGGGCATCAGGATGGTCAGTCTTCGCAGCAGCAGGCGAGCATCCAGAGTGATGGCCTCGACGTCGACCCCGAGACCGGCGAGATCCGCGAGCCGGCCCCCCAGGGCGGGAATCCCGGCCAACACCCGTCCCGACAACAGCCTTCCTGGCAGCAGCAGCCGATGGCGCTGCACCCGCGCCGCGACGAGGGCGAGGGCGGTGTCACCCCGGACCGGGTGCGCGCCTTCATGGACGGTTACCGCAAGCTGCACCCGGATCACGAAGACAGCCTGCTGACGCCGCAGCCAGGAGGCCCAGGCGCCGGCGGTCTGGCCGCCGGCACGGCCCAGGCCGAGCGCCATAGCCCCACGCCGAGAACCTGGCCCGGCGCCGCTGGCGCGGCTAGCGAGCCCCCTGCTGGGGCCGGCGGTGCATCGCTCACCTCATCGACGCCAGAGGTGATGCCGGAAGACGACGCCACCCAGGCGCCGCCGCTGGGCTACGCCATCGCCCAGTTGCACGGCATCTACATTCTGGCCCAGAGCGCCCAGGGACTGGTGCTGGTGGACATGCACGCGGCCCACGAACGGATCGTCTACGAGCGCATGAAGACCCAGGTCCACGGTGGCGCGCTGGATGCCCAGCCGCTGCTGGTACCGGTGTCGCTGGCGGTCAGCGCCGCCGAGGTCGAGACCGCCGAGCGCGAGCGCGATGCCTTCACCCGGCTTGGTGTCGAACTCGATGCCGCCGGTCCAGAGACCCTGCTGGTGCGCCAGGTGCCGGCGCTGCTGGCCGATGCCGACGTGGAACCGTTGGTGCGCGAGATGCTCTCGGACCTGGAGCGCTACGGTCGCTCCGATCGCATCGAGGCCTACATCAACGAGCTGCTGTCGACCATGGCCTGCCACGGCAGCGTACGCGCCAATCGCCAGTTGACCATTGCCGAGATGAACGCGCTGCTGCGTGACATGGAGCGCACCGAGCGCAGCGGTCAATGCAACCACGGCCGCCCCACCTGGACCCAGATGAGCCTCAAGGATCTGGACCGGCTGTTTCTGCGAGGGCAATGATGGCGCCGACAGACGCTCCGGCCGCGGCCACGCCGCCCGCGCAGGACGACCGACCGCTGGCGCTGCTGCTGATGGGCCCCACGGCGGCGGGCAAGACCGATCTTGCCATCGAGATCCGCGAGCGCCTGGGTGGCGAGATCATCAGCGTCGATTCGGCGATGATCTATCGCGGCATGGACATCGGCTCGGCCAAGCCCTCGGCCGAGGAACTCGCCCGGGCGCCCCATCGACTGATCGATATCCGTGATCCGGCCCAGGCCTACTCGGCGGCGGAGTTTCGCGACGATGCCCTGGCCGAGATGCACGATATCGCCGCCAGTGGCCGGCTGCCGCTGCTGGTCGGTGGCACCATGATGTACTACAAGCGCCTGGTCGAGGGGGTCGCCAACCTGCCCTCGGCGGACAGCGCCGTGCGTGAACGCCTGTCCCGGCAGGCCGAGCAGGACGGCCTCGAGGCGCTGCATCGCCGCCTGGCCGAGGTCGATCCCGAGTCGGCCGCGCGCATTCACCCCAATGATCCTCAGCGCCTGATGCGGGCGCTGGAAGTGTTCGAGCTGTCCGGGCGGCCGATGAGCGAGCTGTGGAATGAGCAGCGTCGTGAAACCTTTCCCTTTCGTCTGCTGTCCATAGGGCTCGCTCCCGCCGAGCGCTCCGTGCTGCACGAGAGAATCGCCAGGCGCTTCAACGCCATGCTGGACGGCGGATTTCTCGATGAAGTAGCGGCGCTCAAGGCGCGTGGCGATTTGACGCTGTCGCTGCCATCGATGAAGAGCGTGGGCTATCGTCAGGCATGGCAGTACCTGGATGGCGAGTTTGATCGTGAGACGTTCATTCATCGTGGCGTGGTGGCGACGCGTCAACTGGCCAAGCGGCAGCTGACCTGGATGCGTAGCTGGCCTGCGCTGACCTGGGTGGACCCGTTGGCGGCCGACCCCGCCGAGCGCCTCGTGAAACTCGTGCGCGAAGCGGGGACTTAGCGTAAGATAACGAGTTCGTGTGACCACTTGCAGGGTCCCGCCGAACAACCGAATACCTGTCGCCCGCCATCTTGAAGACCTCGGCGGGCGGCACCATAACCTAAAACCCTAAGACACTTCAGGGAGAGCAACATGTCCAAAGGGCAGTCCCTTCAAGACCCGTACCTGAACATTCTGCGCAAGGAGCGCATTCCGGTATCGATTTTCCTGGTCAACGGCATCAAGCTGCAGGGCCAGATCGAATCCTTTGACCAATTTGTCATCCTGCTGCGCAACACCGTCAGCCAGATGGTCTATAAGCACGCCATCTCCACGGTGGTGCCGTCACGCAATGTGCGTCTGCCGGCCCAGGATCCCGCTGCGCAGCCGGAGAGCTGATATTTCGTGAGGTATTGATTGTTTTTTGAACGTCCCGACGCCGGTGAAACGGCGGTACTCGTCCATATCGACTTTCAGGACGAGAAGGAGCGCGAAGATCCCGGTGAGTTCCACGAGCTGGTGAGGTCGGCGGGTGCCGAACCCGCAACCCTCGTGACCGGCTCGCGGCAACGACCCGACCCCAGGAGTTTCGTGGGGTCGGGCAAGCTCGAGGAAATCGGCGAGGCCCTGGCGGTACACAAGGCCGAGCTGGTGATCTTCAACCACGCGCTCAGTCCTTCCCAGGAACGCAACGTCGAGCAGACGCTGAAGTGTCGTGTGCTCGATCGTACGGGCCTGATTCTGGATATCTTCGCCCAGCGGGCGCGGACTCACGAGGGCAAGCTGCAGGTAGAGCTGGCCCAGCTCGAGTACATGTCCACGCGCCTGGTGCGAGGCTGGACCCACCTGGAACGCCAGAAGGGCGGTATCGGCCTGCGCGGTCCGGGTGAAACCCAGCTCGAGACCGACCGCCGCCTGCTGCGTGCGCGCATCAAGTCGATCCACAAGCGCCTGGACAAGGTGCGTAGTCAGCGCAGTCAGAATCGCCGCGCCCGCTCGCGTGCCGAGATCCCCAGCGTCTCGCTGGTGGGCTACACCAACGCCGGCAAGTCAACGCTTTTCAACAGCTTGACGGCGTCTGAGGTCTATGCGGCGGACCAGCTCTTCGCTACTCTCGACCCTACGCTGCGGCGTCTTGAGGTCGAGGACGTGGGGCCGGTGGTGCTGGCGGACACGGTGGGCTTTATCCGCCACCTGCCGCACAAGCTGGTCGAGGCGTTCCGTGCCACCCTGCAGGAGGCCGCCGAGGCCAGCCTGCTGGTGCATGTGATCGACTCGGCGGATCCTGATCGCGAGCTCAACGTCACCCAGGTGGAGGCGGTGCTCGACGAGATCGGCGCGCTGGACGTGCCGACGCTCAAGGTGATGAACAAGATCGACCTGTTCGACAGTTCGCCACGCATCGAGCGCGACGAGCACGGGGTACCGCAGACGGTGTGGCTGTCGGCGCAGAAGGGGCTGGGGCTGGACCTGCTGACCCAGGCCCTGACCGAGCGGCTGGCGGAAGACATCATCGACTTCTCGCTGACCCTGACGCCGGAGCAGGGCAAGCTGCGCGCGGCGCTGCATGAGCTGAATGCCGTGCGCGACGAGTCCTTCGACGAGGACGGCCAGACGCAGCTGGATGTGCGTCTGCCGCGTCGTGACTTCAATCAGTTGATGGCACGCCTTGGCGAGCGTGCCGCCGATTACCTTCCCGTCGCGCTGCAGGAACGCGACGTCTGGGAAGCCTGAACCGACCCGCCTGACGGGTCGGCAAGAGCGTCGCCCGGATGGTGACGCCACAAGGAAAGCACTGAAGAAATGTCGCGAGCGACGACAGGTCGGTCGCCGCCGGAGCGGAAAGGTCGGAGTTGACACAGGGTTAAATGAGAACCTTGAGCACCGCCGGCGGCCGAGATGCCGAGCGCAGCAATGTATGCAGTGTTTTCCAAGGATCGCAATCGATGCGCCTCGTCTAGGCGGGGGCACAGAGTGGAGACGACGTATGGCCTGGAATGAGCCTGGTGGCGGCAACGGCAACCAGCACGACCCCTGGAGTGGCGGGGGGCGCCGTGGCGGTAATGGGGGCGGTGGCAACCGCGGTGGCGACAATCAGGGGCCCCCCGACCTCGATGAGGCCCTGAAGAAGTTTCAGGACAAGCTCAATGGCATGCTCGGCGGCCGCGGCGGCAAGCGCGGCGGTGGCAAGGGTGGCGGCAAGGGCGGCGGCAATCGCCCGCGCAATACCTTCGCCTTGCCGGGACTGTTGATCATCATCGGTCTCGCCGTATGGGCGGCCAGCGGTTTCTATCTGGTCGACCAGTCGGAGCGGGGCGTCGTGCTGCGCTTCGGCAAGTTCCAGGAAGTCGTCACCCCGGGTCTGCAGTGGAATCCGCCGCTGATCGACGACGTGCGCATGGTCAACGTTACCCGCGTGCGCTCGGTCAGCCAGACCCAGTCGATGCTGACCCAGGACGAGAACATCGTCTCGGTCGAGATCTCGGCCCAGTACCAGGTGGCAGCGCCGCGTGACTACGTGCTCAACGTGCGTGATCCCGAGCTGTCGCTGGAAAACGCCCTCGACTCGGCGCTGCGTCACGTGGTCGGTGGCACCGACATGATCGACATCCTGACCTCGGGTCGTGAGATCCTCGGCAGTGCCGTGACCAGCCGTCTGCAGACCTACCTGGACAACTACGGTACCGGTATCCGTCTGGTGACCCTGAACGTCGAGTCGACCTCGCCGCCCGATGCGGTGCAGGACGCCTTCGATGACGTCATCCGTGCCCGCGAGGATCGTCAGCGCACGATCAACCAGGCCATGGCCTACGCCAACGCCATCATCCCGGCGGCTCAGGGTCAGGCGCAGCGTATCGTCGAGCAGGGCCAGGGTTACCGCGAATCAGTGGTCGCCGAGGCGCGTGGTCAGGCCAACCGCTTCACCGCACTGCTGACCCAGTATCGCAATGCCCCCGAGGTGATGCGCGAGCGTCTCTACCTCGACGCCATCTCCGAGGTGCTCGGCCAGACCAACAAGGTACTGGTGGACGTCGATCAGGATGGCCCCTTGATGGTGCTGCCGATGGACCGTATCGGCCGTGGTCTGGGCACGTCCACCGCTGCCGACGCCGAGAATCAGCTCGATCCGCAGGTGCTGGAGCGCATCCGTGCCGAGTCCGCCAACGCGGCCTCCAATTCAAGCTCGAACCGCAACGGTCGTGACACCGGTATTCAGCGGGAGGGTCGCTAAATGATCAATAATCGATCCCTGCTCATCGTCGGCGGCCTGGCCGCCGCCGCCTGGCTGGCCAGCAACAGCCTCTACGTGGTCGACGAGACCGAGCGTGCGGTCAAGCTGCGCTTCGGTGAGATCATCGAGGAAAATATCCAGCCGGGCCTGCACGTCAAGGTGCCGATCACCCAGACCATTCGCAAGTTCGACACCCGGGTGCTGACACTGGATACCGACGCCAGCCGCTACCTGACCCAGGAGCAGAAGGCGGTGATCGTGGACTCCTACGTCAAGTGGCAGGTGGTCAACCCCACTCGCTACTACGAGGCCACGGCCGGTGACGAACTGATGGCGGTTCGCCTGATCCAGCCGCGGGTCGACGAGAGCCTGCGTAACGAGTTCGGCCAGTTGAACCTGCAGCAGATCATCTCCGAGAAGCGTGACGAGCTGATGTCCGGCCCCACCGAGGAGCTCGACAAGCTGATGCGCGAAGAGATCGGGGTGGCCATCCTCGACGTGCGGGTCAAGCGTATCGATCTGCCCGAGGACGTGTCCTCGGCGGTGTACGATCGCATGCGCTCCGAGCGTGAGCGTGAGGCCCGCGAGTGGCGTGCCCAGGGCCAGGAGGAGTCCGAGCGGATTCGCGCCAACGCCGATCGCCGCCGTCAGGTACTGCTGGCCCAGGCCAACGAGCGTGCCGAGACCCTGCGTGGTGAGGGTGACGCCGAGGCCGCCGGTATCTACTCCGACGCCTACGAGGGCGATACCGAGTTCTATCGCTTCTGGCGTAGCCTCAACGCCTATCGCGACTCCTTCGGTGCCGGCGAGGGCAACATGATGGTGCTGGATCCCTCCAGCGACTTCTTCCGTTACCTCAAGAGCGCCGATCCCCAGGGAGCTGGCAGCCAGCCCCAGGGCTAGCGGTGGCCCCTGGCCGCCGACCGCAAGGGCGAATGCCGCCCTTGCGGGGTTCAACTGGCGGCCAAACGTGATAGAATCGGTAAACCGGGCGTGGCCCGGTTTTTTTGTGGCCGTCATTCCCGACATCGTTCCGTCCGACGCATTCGCCAGCACGCCAGAAGTTCCGAGACCGCTCCGAGATGAGTTCCCGGATTTCACCAGTGCGCGAGGTTTTGCGTGCGCGCGGACCAGGCCCACCGTCTAAGCAAGATATCGACCAAGCAGGATATCGACATGACCATCGCTGACCGCTGGCTCCTGCCCGACGGCATGGACGAGGTGCTGCCACCTCAGGCCAGTCGTATGGAGGAGCTGCGCCGGGCGCTGCTCGACCTCTTCCATCTCTGGGGTTACGACCAGGTGATGCCGCCCCCGGTGGAGTTTCTCGACTCCCTGCTGACCGGCACCGGCACCGATCTCGACCTTCAGACCTTCAAGCTCACCGACCAGCTCACCGGGCGCATGATGGGGGTGACCGCCGACGTCACGCCGCAGGTGGCGCGCATCGATGCCCACTCGCTCAAGCGTGAAGGCCCGGTGCGTCTGTGCTACTGCACCAATGTGCTGCGAGCCAAGGCCGACAAGCATCAGGGCGGGCGCAGCCCGGTCCAGGTCGGTGTCGAGCTGTTCGGCAGCGCCAGCCTGGCGGCGGATCTCGAGATCCTGCGCCTGGCGCTGGAGAGCCTCTCGGCCTCCGGCGCCGGCGAGGTGCACCTGGCGCTTGGCCACGTCGGCATCTACCGCAACCTGGTCGAGGTCGCCGAGCTCGACGCCGAGGCCGAATACGCCATCTCCGCGGCGCTGGCGCTGAAGTCGCCGGGGCAGCTAGAGGCAGAGGTGTCCAGGGCAGTGAGCGATCCCGCTCTGGCGGCCATGTTCCGCACCCTGGGCGAGCTGCACGGCGGCCCCGAGGTGCTCGACCAGGCCCGCGAAGCCTTTGCCGAGGCGCCCCAGGCGGTCAACGACGCCCTCGACAAGCTGTGCGAGCTGTATCAGGGCGTGCATCGCGAGCACCCCGAGGTGGCCTGCTACTTTGACCTGGCCGAGCTGCGCGGCTATCAGTACCACACTGGCATGATGTTCGCCGCCTACGTGCCGGGGTACGGTCAAGCCCTGGCCAAGGGCGGGCGCTACGACGACACCGGCCGTGCCTTCGGTCGCGCCAGGCCTGCTACCGGCTTCTCGATGGACCTGAAGCTGTTGGCGACGCTGGCCTCCAGCGAGGCCGCCAGCGACAGCGTCTGGGCGCCGGCAGAAGGTGACGCCGAGGGCCTCGACGAGGCGGTTCAGGCCTTGAGGCGCCAGGGGCGCCGGGTGATCCAGGGGCTGCCCGGCCAGCGCGCTGCGGGACACGGCTGCAGCGAGCAGCTGGTGGCCCGAGACCAGCGCTGGGTGCTCGAACCGCTGGCGACATGATCCTGCCGGCAGTGCCTGGCACTGCCTGGCAAGCAATACCGGGGCGCCGGGGCGTGGCGCTTTAATCGACTGTGGCGCCAAGGCGCAACCAAGAAGAGACGAGAACTGCAATGGGCAAGAACGTAGTCGTACTGGGTACCCAATGGGGCGATGAGGGCAAGGGCAAGGTCGTCGACCTGCTGACCGAGTCCGCCTCCGCCGTGGTGCGTTTTCAGGGCGGTCACAATGCCGGCCACACCCTGGTCATCGACGGTGAAAAGACCGTCCTGCACCTGATTCCGTCCGGCGTGCTGCGCGAGGACAAGACCTGCGTCATCGGCAACGGCGTGGTGCTGTCGCCGGAGGCGCTGATCAAGGAAATCCGCGAGCTCGAGAGCAAGGGCGTACCGGTGCGCCAGCGCCTGCGTCTGTCGCCCGCCTGTCCGCTGATCCTCGACTACCACGTGCGCCTGGATCAGGCTCGCGAGAAGGCTCGTGGCATCGCCAAGATCGGCACCACCGGTCGCGGCATCGGTCCGGCCTACGAAGACAAGGTCGCCCGCCGTGGCCTGCGTCTGGGCGATATGCTCCATCGTGAGCGCTTCGCCTCCAAGCTGGGCGAGGTGCTGGACTACCACAACTTCGTGCTGACCAAGTACCACGGCGAAGAGCCGGTGGACTTCCAGGCGACCCTGGAAAGCGCCATGGAGATGGCGGAAGAGCTGCGTCCGATGGTCACCGACACCGTGAGCCTGGTCCACGACCTGCGCAAGGGTGGCGAGAACATCCTGTTCGAAGGCGCCCAGGGCTCGCTGCTGGACATCGACCACGGTACCTACCCCTACGTCACCAGCTCCAACACCACCGCCGGCGGCACCGCTACCGGTTCAGGCGTCGGCCCGCTGTATCTGGACTACGTGCTGGGTATCACCAAGGCCTACACCACCCGTGTCGGCTCTGGTCCGTTCCCCACCGAGCTGTTCGACGAGCACGGCCGTCACCTGGCAGAGAAGGGCCACGAGTTCGGTGCCACCACCGGTCGCGCCCGTCGTTGCGGCTGGTTCGATGCCGTGGCGCTGCGTCACGCGGTGCAGATCAACTCGGTATCCGGCATCTGCCTGACCAAGCTCGACGTACTGGATGGCCTCGAGAATATCCGTGTCTGCGTGGGCTATCGCAGCAAGGACGGCGAAGTGCTCGACAACCCGGTGGACTCCGAAGGCTACGAGGCCATCGAGCCGGTCTACCAGGACCTGCCGGGCTGGAGCGAGTCGACTCTGGGCGTCAAGCGCGTCGAGGACCTGCCCAACGCCGCCCGCGCCTACATCAGCTTCCTCGAGGAGCAGGTCGGCACCTCCATCGACATCATCTCCACCGGCCCGGACCGCAACGAGACCATCGTCCTGCGCAACCCCTTCGGTGACTGATCGTCAGGTCGCCTGACCCAAGCGACGGGCGCAACAGAAAAGGCCGGCAGTGATGCCGGCCTTTTGCCTCTATCGATAACCCTCACCGATTCCCTTTGCTGGTGAATTTACGGCGGCACTCCATCGAGAGCCTCGTGTGATTTTCTGTATACGCGCCCCAAAGCAAGCAGAATGACGCCAAGCAAAGCGACGCCGATCATTATCGAGAAGCCGGAGAGATAGTCGCTGAAATAATCGAAAGCGTTTGTGTCCATAACGTTAGAAAGCTCTTCTGATCGCTTGAACGATATCAATAGAAAAGTAATAAAGACATTGACTGCCTGCCCTGATAGTAGCGTGATGCCTGACAATGTCATCCAGTTTGACCCAGGGTATACCATCAGGCCAAGTAACAAAAATACTGCCAATGGTATGCAAAATCCCCCCATTACCTCAAACTTTACATTCCCAGTATCAGGGACTTCGAAGAAAGATAAAAGGCCCACTGTATATACGAAAAATCCACAAATGATCAAGAAGCCTACACCGAATAATTTTCTCATGACCGTAGACTCATTTCTCCAGCCTGTTGAAGTATAAATTAGCTTTTGGTCGATAAAGTAAAAAGGCGAATAGTGCAGCAAATAACAAAGCCGGATAGCTTAAAGATTTTTCGAAATTTATGATTAGTGAAAATATGGCCATAAAGCCGTAGCAGAATATGAACACCGTTCGTCCAGATTTCTTCTGCGCGAGCATCATTATCGATGAACAGATAATCACAAAGGAAGTGGCAAAGATAAAGAAGTACTGTAGTCCTACAGAAATACTATTCAACTTCATGATTCTGGTGACTTCATGGTTTCCATAGCCATAGATATTGAACGCTACTTGAACAGTGCATAATATTATAGAGATCCAGCATATGATGGATACGGATATAGGACGTTTAGTCATGACACACTCCCTCGTGTAGTATACTTTCTTAAGTGGAGTAGGGTTGTTTTTCCAGGCTGCTTGTTTTCTCAAATAGAAATTCGCGAAGGTCAGTTAGTCAATACAGATCGCTCCTGAAGTGACGTAGCGTCACCGAAAACTGGATATGTGATAGCGCCGGCTCTGGGAAACCATTAAAATCCTGATGAATTGTAGCGATATTTCTACTTGTAACTACCATCCGGCTGGTGCTCCAGGCCATAGTAGCTCGGGAAAAACGTGCGATTCTCTTCCTGCCAGGCCCGGGATAGGGTAATGGCCTGCTGCACTTGTTCCGGCGTCATCTGGGCCTCCAGTCGGAGTTTGTCGGGTACGCCAGCGGTCCCCTGAAGATCGTAGTACTTATACGCCAGAGCCAGATTTACCTCGGTGCCGATGCCTTGTTCGTAGTACATGGCAAGGCCGCTATGGCTTATACGTCCCTCAAATGGCATGGTTTCCGCGCGTTTTAACCAATCGAAGGCCGCTTGTTCATTCTTAGGAACACCAAGACCTTCTCGGTAGATCCCAGCTAACTGAGTGGCGGACTCGGCATCACCCTGTTCGGCGGCTTTGGTAAACCAGATTCGCGCCTGCTGGATATTTTCCTCCACTAGGCCCCGAGGATTGGAGCCTCGGTAAGCGTGGCCCAGCCTTCTCTGGGAGAGAATATAGCCCTTCTCCGCCGATGCCTCGAGATAGGCCAAGGCAAGCGGCTTGTTGGCGGGCGCAACAACGCCATTGTAGTAGACCGTGAATAGTGAATAGCCAGCTTCTACAATACCCAGCCGCCACGCTTTACGAAGAAGTTCGATAGCTCTGGCCGGATTCGGCTCTCGCTCGAACCCGGTAATATGACCGAAATTTATAAGCCCAAGTAAGTAAATGGATTCTGCATCGTTCTGTTCAGATTTCTCGGTGATCTGTTCTATCGTCGTATCGAAGCTTTCGCTTAATGCATCGATGTCCGGGCTATTGTTTATTATTTTTGCTTCATGCTCCATTGTCAATACGGTGTTTTCATGGAGATCTATTTTGATGATTTCTCGTGTCTTGTCACATCCTGATAAAAGCATCGTGACTATTGTTAGTGCTATGAATGAGGCTGGTTTCATGGTTGAAATCAAAATTAAGCTCTCACTTTGAAAATGTCAGTTTTTGGCCCGCTGTTTTTGGTTGTATCTAAAAAGCTCACGATAAGAGATATCAACTCCCCAGGACGGCGCGCATCAATCTCTTGTTTTGATGATATGGAATATATGTTGCCGCTCTTTGAAATTTCCGTGTTCCTGTCTTCTGTTGTTATACCGGATTCTGGACCAATTTTTCTTTCTATAAACATGCCGGTATCCATCTGCTTTATAAAATTTTTTTTCAAAATGGTGTTCTTTTTATCTCCCTCTCCAAGTTCCAATCTCAACCCTACCTCCATACTGTCCAGGTCTGGAACTTTGACCAAGATGGACACTTCTCTGAAGGTTCCTCTACGAACGCTTTCGCTAACTATTTCCCACATTCGCTCGTTGGGTATTCCACCACCATACTGCTCAACTAGGTCTTTAGCGGGATTTCTAATTAGCATCTCCACCGTCACGCCCTTGAACACCAGTTCCAGGCCATTCTGTTCCTCTTCCATGGAGTCGTAGGGCAGTACCTGGCCTTGCTCATCGCGAACGCCATATCGGCAGCGAGTCACCCAGATGGCGACGGCTCGGGCAACAAAGACGGTGAGGCTTGAGCTCATGATGATCTTGAATATGGAGAACGACACACCTGATGCGATAGCCCCTGCGCCGATGACGAAGGCGGCGGTACCTCCGGTGAAAACCAGTGCTGCCCCGACGAGGACCAGTGAAACAACGCCGTCGGCGATATCGATGGATCCACTATGCCGATACTTGTCCTGTACGCTTTCTGGTAGCCCCAACTTGGCGGCTCTTTTGGCGCTGGATTGTTTATTGATACCGTCTGCGATGCTGAGGATGGCAAGGGCCGCATCAATAGGCCCTTTGGTGACCTGAAGGAAACGATTCAGGGAGCTTAGGGCGGCATTGTTGCTTGCCATGAAGGTGGAAGCGAAGTCCAGGCTGTCAATGGCGACCAGGCTTAGCTTGCCCAGGGCGGTGGCGACCTGAATGGCATCGGGATCGTCCGACGTCGCCTCCCTGACAAGAACGGAGGCGTTGTTGTAGGCCACAAGACCCTTGGACAGGGCAAAGCTCTTGTTCCTGAGTCCACTCACAGAGGGGTGATTGCTTAACCTGATACCATCGGAGATGCTGGCGGCAATGCTGCGTGCGTTTTGTCTATCACCCCAATTACTTTTTTCCGCATCGCCTTCGTCGAAGTCATCGGTGGTAGCGTTGTAGCGCTCCAGAAAGTCCGGGGCTGTGGTATCGATGGGGATGACGACGATGATCTGGTGGTTGTTTTCGATATGGGTGACGGAGAAGTTGCCTCCCACGCCGTTGTCTTCGTGGAACTGCATGGCGTCGGGTGAAGGGGAGTTGGTATTGGCTCTTGGATAGAGTTGACGCGTGAGTGTATCTAACCAGTCATGAAAGTCCTTGCGGCCGACGGTGACGCTTGCCAATACCGGTAGGTGGCTGTACTGGGTGGTGTCATTGGGGTCCTGTGACGCCTGGATCTGCTGCACATCGTAACTGCCGGTAATGATCAATTGCTGATAACGATTGAAGCTCTCCAGTGCGTCACCAGAAGGAAGGTCCGCCAGTTCGATTGTGTTGTCGTCGTTGTTGCCATCTGTCGGGCCCTCACTGTCGCTGGCATGCGTGTCAGCGTTGGAGTTTGAGTCCGATGCCTGGGTGGTGATGGCTCGGGAGGCTTCCTGCATCGCCAGGCCATAGAGGCTGTCGCCCAAGGTCGTAGTGACGGCGGCCATGATGGTGTCGTAGCGAAACTCGCGCTCGTCTTTCAGCTGCTCACGATACTGCTCCCGCCATCTGAGCAAGACCCTGGGCGGGACGTAGGCTTTGGCCGGTAGCGCCTTGCGAACGGTAAGGGCGTCGTCGATCAAGCGACGCTGGTTGGAGAACATGGCCTTCATCAGCAATGAATCAGCTGAGTCGATGGCGCTGGCTAGCCCGTCCCACAACCATTTGCTGGCATCACTCAGAATGCCGCCCAGCAGTGCGTTGGACAGTACTCCGCTCAGTCCCAGTCCTGGTGCATAGATATCGTCGGAGTAGCGAACTGTGACGCGATCAAGGTGTGCTTCGACCCACAGGGAGTAGTCCTCATCAAAGGCTCTTACCAGTTGATTGATCCGCTCCACCAGCGCTTTGTACTTCGCCTTGAAGTCTTCAAGCTCGGGGTTGGTGGGTTTCCCTGTGTCGGGGTCTACGGGAGCGTCTGGCAAGGTATAGTAGTCCGCTAGCTCCTTGTTGTAGGCGGAGATAAGTTGCTCGGGTTCCTGGGTCAGCAGTTCGATGCTCCTTCTCTCTGCATCGATCTGACGCTGCAGGTCGCGCCTTTCAATACGTAGTGTTTCGATCCGCTGTCTATCTAGCCAGTTGGGGTCACCGTCGGAGCGTATCGCTTCGATCTGCCGATCGATCTGATCTATTCGTTGCTGCTTGGAGTCGATGGTCGTTTGGCTGGCCTCTTCAATCCGCTGGTTCATGGGGGCCTGGGCAATCTGCCGCTGAATTCGGTAATTTTCCTCGAAGATCTCGATGGCCTTGTAGCACAGCAGGTTGCGCCGATTCAGGTATCCCTGGGGGTCATACTGTTGAAGAAACTCCTCGAGCAGCTCCAATGGTCGCTGGCGGTATTTGTTGAGTTCGTTGATCAGACCGACTTCATCATGCACCGCCAGTACCAGACTCTTGTCCTTTAGTTGCTGCGAGGCGGCGCGAAGACGCTGTCCCATGGCTTGGCGCAGTTCCTCGCGGGTGAATAGCTGGCGGTTGCTCTGATCGGGCCAGAAAAAGGCCTCCATGCCGGCGGCATTGTCGCTGTATTCGGCGACCAGCGAGAGATCCTCGGCGCTGAAGGCAAAGGGTTGCTGGGTCTTGTTGTCGCGCCAGGCGGCGACGTCGAAGCGCTGCATGGCTACGTCGCGCATGCGCCGACCGTCACTGTGGGTGGCGGTGCGCAGGTGGTTGAGAAAGGTGATGGGAAGCGCGTGCTCGCTGTACAGATAGTAGATGTTGTTGGCGGTGTCGACGCTGTCCAGGGCGATGGTCGAAGCGCTGACCGTCTTGAAGCGCCGTTCCTCGTCGTTCAGCCCGCAGGCAAATTCGGGTTGTTCCGGGGAGGGGGGTGCCTCACTGACGGAAAACTGGTAGAACATGCCGTCGGTGGTGACCACATAGGCATACCAATTGTGGTTGACGCGATCTCCCGTCGTCTCGCCGTCGCTGGTATTGCGAGTGTTCTCGTCGTCAAGCACATAGAAGTAGCCGGGTCTGAGCTGGCGCAGGATATATTTGCTGACCTGGCTGTCGGTGGTGTCGCCCAGATAGCTGCGTACGGGTTCTCCCAGAGTGCGTGGTGACGTCCCCTGGTCGGTCACGGCCTGGTTGAGCCGGATATCGGTGAACTCCGTTATTCTGTCCGCCGGTAACTCGGTGAAGCCGGAGGTTATTGAGGTGCGCTCACACACAGTCAAGCGCACCGGCAGGATGGGGAGACCCACTCTCTCGCACAGAGGGCACTGTCCTGATTGCACTCCAGGTAGATCGATGCAGGCGTCATCAATCCGCTTGAGCAGGTCTGGATTGACCATGAGCCGTATTCCTCGTCCAGGTTGAGATCTCGTTCCATTCGGCAACCGGCAGGGCGGCGGTCAGATCGCCGTAGCGCTGGCTCGGGCCGATGCTTTCCAATAGGCGCTGCATGAAGGGGTGTCGGTGAAAGTCATCCCCCACGTGGAGGCCATGCAGGGCAAACCTTTGCTGGTCGGCTGGTGAGTGGAGTCCATGCCGTTCAGCAGTACGCATCAGCGCGTTGATACGCTCTGGTGATGCCTCCGCTGCACTGTCAGGCTCAAGTGAGCGCCACTTGTCGATCAGGTGATTGATGGTGCCGCTGCGTTTGAGCGAGGCCCATTGTTCCGGTGACAAGGTGAAGGGCGCTGGAGGCGGCTCCCGGGGAATCTCCATTTCACGCAGGACCTGCTGGTGGTCGAAATAGAACCAGCCGGTGAAGGGGTGCAATAGCAGGGTTTTCTGACCGGGTTCCAGCAGGAAGGCCAGCAACTCCATCACCCTTGGATCGAAAAAACGCAGAAGGCATGTCTTGCCTTCGGGACTGGTCACCGTCAGTTGGCGTTCGATCCACCGACTCAGGGAGATCGTCAGGACCGACGAGGTGACCAAGGCGCAAAACCCGCTTGGCTCCGTGCGCTTGCTTGGTAGGCTGCTACGTTGCTGCGCTACCAGCTCGGGGATGTCGATGTCCCGCACCTCCAGCGGCTTGAGGTATAGCCGCCGCCATGGAGGCAGGTCGATAAAGGGGTTGGCGATGATGCGGAACTGTCTGGTCGCCAGTTCCAGTTCGTCGCAGGAAAGTTGCATGCGCTCGTCCTGGGAAGGATCGATCAGCGCGTAGAGCCTGGAGGTGCTGGCCTGCAGACGAAGGCGCTGGAGTGTGTTGTCAGTTGAGCTTGCCGGTTCGCTCGACATCAGTTGCCCTCCACGATGCCGCCGCCGTCCTTGCTGGCCTGGCCGTTGCTGCGTGGGCAGATTTTCGGCGCGAAGTCCGGCAGGTAGGGAAGCGCGGGATCCAGCGACGAAGGCCCGGCCAAGCTGTGCGTGGTGGCCTTGAGGCTGACAAGGCCGGGGCCGTGGATCTGGATTTCGCCGTCCTTGATGCGCAGGACGCCTCCGCCGCTGGTGAACTCGATGCCCTGGGCGGCCTCGATATGCACCTTGCCCTCGGTGGAGGTGATGGAGAGGGTCTTTTCCGCGCTTAGCACCATCTGGTCGCTCTGCGCCTGTACTTCTACCTTGCCTTGCGCGGCGAACAGCTTGATGCCGGCTCGCTGCACGAACAGCGACAGTCGCTCGCGAATTGTCGCCACCAGGCTGCGTCCGCTGGCCAGGTTGATGTCTTCGCCACAACTGGCGCTGAACGACTCGTGCTGGGCGAGGTGTGTCGATGCGGGAGTACTCAAGACGATGCCGGCCGGTGAGGCAAGATGCAGCCAGGGTTGCTTGAGACCGGATGCCTGTCCGGTGCCTGCCTGGCTGCCGGCCTCGGCGGTGGACTGCTCGTCGTCATCGGCTGCTCGACTGCTTGGTTCGCCGTAGATCTGCCGGGTGTCCTCGGCAGCCTGCTTGAGGTCGAGGCGAGTCTCCAGCACATCGGCGCCGTGTTCCATGGCGCTCTTGCTCAGGCGATCGGACAGGTGCCAGGCACTGGACAGTTCCTGATGGATGGGCCCTGTCGCAAGCTGGTCGCCTGCAGCCCCCAGCTGCCCCCAACTGGTCAGCAGCAGCCCCTGATTCGCGCGGATTGCGCCATAGGCATCGCTACGCAGTTCGAAGCCGGTGCCACGAAAGTCACCGCGGGTGTTGCCGTGCTGATGTATCAGGTAGCCCAGATTGAGCTGGCTCTTGGCGTGCTCCGAGTTGAGGCGGATACGCTCCTGGTCGGTGGCGTCGTCAAACACCAGTTCGTTGTAGTTGCTGCCTCGGTAGGTCTTCGACTTGATGCCCGAAAGCAGACCGTTGGAATGCCACTCGGGTTGTGCATCACCGTTGTAGACCCGGCCGGTAACGAGGGGTCGGTCCGGATCGCCCTCGAGGAAGTCGACGATGACCTCCTGGCCGATACGTGGCACGAACACGGAACCCCAGCTGGCGCAGGCATTGGCTTCGGACACCCGTAACCAGCAACTGGAACGATCGTCGTGCTGTCCGTTACGATCCCAATGGAACTGCACCTTGACGCGGTTGAGGCGGTCGGTATGGATCTCTTCGCCTTCGGGGCCGACGACGATGGCAGTGTGGGGGCCACCGACAACGGGGCGCGGATGATCCAGTGTGGATCGAAAGGGAACGACGGTGCGCTGCGCCTCGAAGTCAACCAGGTAGTGGCCGGTGCCGGCACGCTGGTAGTCGTCTTGGTGAGGGCTCTCGTCCTGCAGACCGTGGGCGCTTCTTGCCTGATCCAGGGCTTGCTGCAGGCTGCCCGGCAGGGTGCTGAGGTGGGCGGATACCGGCAGGGCGTTCTCGGCCTGGATATTGAGGTCGAGCACGACGAATTCACGCTCGCTGGCATCGCCGTGCAGGTGACGTTCGTGTTGTTCCAGCGAGAAGATATGGCCAGCCTGCAACTGTCGTGTGCCGCCGGCGCCTCGGAAACGCTTGGCCAGGGATTCCACCGCCTGCAGGCGGTTGTCCACCAGGGTACGGCCGCGATCGAAGGTATCGTAGTAGTAGGCCCCGGGATAGTCGTAGAACTCCTGGGGACTGAGATTTCCCTGGTCGGGCAGGGTATCCAGTGCGTATTGGCGAGGCCGTGATGGTTGCCGGTAGTCGCAGGTGCCGATGGTCATGCGGGTCGGTTGCTGGCGACGGTTACCTCCCCACTGAGTGATGCTGTCCTGGTGCTCCGTGGCGGCTTGACGGTGATAGCGAATCGCCCTGGGGGAGACCGCCGGACAGACGGTGAGGTCGTCGGTGATCACCATGCGATGCCCTGGATAGCGGTCCTGATCGGCGCTGTGTTCGAAGAAGTAGTAGAGGCCTTCCTGCTGCATCAGCCGGCTGATGAAGTGGAAGTCACTTTCGCGGTACTGAACGCAATAGCTGCGGGCCGCATACGGGCGCTCGCTGCGGATGAGCCAGCGTCCGTTGGCCATGTCGTAAGCCGAGAATACCGTTTCCAGAATATCCAGCACGTTCATGTCCTGGAAAATGCGGCTGTCCTGACCGAGTTGCAGGAGCGACAGCCAGGGCACTATCCCGAGCTGGTAGTAGAAGACTCCGCCATCCTCTCCCAGTAGCGCTGCCGTATCGACGAAGCCTGATCGTCGTTGATAGCTGCCGTCTGCCTGGCGAATGTCGAGCTCGGCCGGCATTGCCAGCAGGTGCTTGAGCTCAATATCTCCGTGTTGGCAAATGCAGTCGAGGGTGTAGCGGAAGGGGTGGGACATTCGCTCATTGCCCACCAGTCGATGGGGAATCAGTGGATGCTTGCCGACGCTGAGTTTCAGCAGTCGTTCGTCCTGCGTGAGTTCCGTATCGAACAGTGATCCCAGCCAGCGGCCCGAGCCATTCTCCATTGCTTTGCGCTCCCTGTGCGTGTCCATGCCCACGCTTCCGCCAGAACGTGTCCGGGAACGCTCTTCAGGTGTGTCGAACTTCGGGTCGGACTTGTACGGGGCGAGCGACGGCGAACCGTTATCTAATGGTTACGGCTACATTAGGCATCATCGGTTGCCTGGGGGAATCGGTGATATGGATGGATGAATGGAAGCGGTGGATTTGTAAGAAGATCAGTACAAACTAACCGGGAGTGACGAAGTGGCTCGCGCGGTATCTCTGGCGGGGACGTGGCGGCTCAAGGCGGCAACATTCTAAAGAGCCAGAACCATTTCATATGTCATCTATGCTGATAGGCTCCGTGCCGGTGCGCTGGGGAAGCTGTCCTGGATGGAGAAGATGTCTCTGGCCGAGGGGCCGGCCGCCTTCGAGGAACTGGCAAGCTGGCGCAGCCGACAGGCGACTGTCTGAGCGAATGGATAGCTGAGTGAGCGCTTGTTCAGGCTCGAAAGAGAGGTTGGTGGCAGTCACTAATCCGCGTTGTTTCTCTTCAGAGGTTGCCTTCAGGGTGTGATCACGCCGCCAGGCCGGGCACGCCGGGCCTGGGAGGCTCGGAAGGGCATAAGGTTACACCCCGCTTCGTGTCGGTTCTCTTAATGGATTCAGGTGGTTGCTTTCACATTGCAGTGCACAAATTACTGGCGATCCCCTCTTGTGCAGACTAGCCACAAGAGGTAACACTGGTAGGAATGACAACAAGAAACCATAACAAGCAATCGTAATAACGTTGGCCACATGGGAGATCCATCGTGAAGATAGGAGCACCAAGGGAGCGGCATAAGGGCGAGGCGCGTGTCGCGCTGACGCCCGAGAGCGCCGGACACATTCAGAAGCTGGGTCACGAGTGCCTGATCGAGACGGGCGCAGGTGAGCTTGCCGGCTTTACCGACGCCGCCTATGAAGAGGCCGGTGTCACTATCGTCGACAGCATGGAGGCGGTATTCGAGCAGGCCGACGTGGTCGTCAAGGTGCGCGAGCCACAGAAGGAAGAGTCCGACCTGCTGCGCCAGGGCCAGACCCTGATCAGCTTCTTCTGGCCGGCCCAGAACGAGGAGATGCTCGAGACCTGCAAGGACAAGGGTGCCAGCGTCGTCGCCATGGACATGGTGCCGCGGATTTCCCGCGCCCAGAAGATGGATGCGCTGTCCTCCACCGCCAACATCGCCGGCTATCGCGCGGTGATCGAGGCAGGCAACCAGTTCGGGCGCTTCTTCACCGGTCAGGTCACCGCCGCGGGCAAGGTGCCGCCGGCCAAGGTGCTGATCATCGGTGCCGGCGTTGCCGGTCTTGCCGCCATCGGTACCGCCACCAGCCTTGGTGCGGTGGTGCGTGCCTTCGACGTGCGCCCCGAGGTCTCCGAGCAGATCGAGTCCATGGGCGCCGAGTTCCTGTTCCTCGATTTCGAGGACTCCCAGGACGGCTCCGAAAGCGGTGGCTATGCGGCGCCCTCCAGCCCCGAGTTCCGCGAAAAGCAGCTCGAGCTGTTCCGTCAGCAGGCCCCCGAGGTGGATATCGTCATCACCACCGCCCTGATCCCCGGACGCCCGGCTCCCAAGCTGTGGCTCGAGGACATGGTCAAGGCGATGAAGCCTGGCTCTGTGGTGGTCGACCTGGCCGCCGAGAAGGGCGGCAACTGCGACCTGACCAAGCCTGATGAGCGCGTGGTCACCGACAACGGCGTCATCGTGGTCGGCTATACCGACTTCCCGTCGCGCATGGCTACCCAGTCGTCGCTGCTGTACTCGACCAATATCCGTCACATGCTGACCGATCTGACGCCGGAGAAGGACGGCAAGATCGTTCACGACATGGAAGATGATGTGATCCGTGGCGCGACCGTCACCCACCAGGGTGAGGTCACCTTTCCGCCGCCTCCGCCCAAGGTCAAGGCCATCGCCGCGGCCAAGCCGAAGCCCAAGGAGAAGGAGCCGACACCGGAGGAGCGCAAGGCTGCCGAACACGCTGCCTTCATGAAGCAGACCAAGAGCCAGGTCACCATGCTGGCGGTCGGCGGCATCGTCATGGGGCTGCTCGGTCTGGTGGCGCCGGCGTCCTTCATGCAGCACCTTATCGTCTTCGCGCTGGCCTGCTTCGTCGGTTTTCAGGTCATCTGGAACGTCAGTCACTCTCTGCACACGCCGCTGATGGCGGTGACCAATGCGATTTCCGGGATCATCATCCTCGGTGCCGTGCTCCAGGTGGGCTCGGGTAGCTGGTTGGTCGCCTTGCTGGCGGGCATCTCGGTGCTGATCGCTTCCATCAACGTCGTGGGTGGCTTCCTGGTGACACGCCGGATGCTGGCCATGTTCCAGAAGTCCTGAACCGCGGAGAGACGAAATGCTAGGACAACAATTCGTAACCGCCGCGGCGATCGCGGCGAGTGTGCTGTTCATCCTCTCGCTGGGGGGACTGAGCAATCAGGAAAAGGCCAAGCGCGCGGTGTGGTACGGCATCGTCGGTATGGGCCTGGCGGTGTTCTCCGTCATGCTCGGCCCGAACATCGGCAACTACTGGCTGATGATCCCCTTGATGATCGTCGGTGCCGTGGTCGGCACCATGGTGGCTAAGCGGGTCGAGATGACCCAGATGCCGCAGCTGGTGGCGGCGCTGCACTCCTTCGTCGGTCTGGCGGCGGTGTTCGTCGGCTGGAACGCCGAGATGGAACGTGCCCGGGTGCTGGCGCTGAAGGCGGCCGGTGAGTCCCTCGACGGCCTGTCGGCGTTCGCCGCTACTCTGGCCTACAAGACACCTGCCGAGCTGACCTTCCTGCAGGTCGAGGTGGTGCTGGGCGTGTTCATCGGTGCGGTGACCTTCACCGGCTCGGTGATCGCCTTCGGCAAGCTGGCCGGCAAGATCGACGGCAAGCCGAAGAAGTACCCCGGCGGTCATGCCCTGAACGCCGGTGCGGCGATTCTCTCGCTGGTGCTGGCCATCGCCTACCTCAACGGTGCCGGCTTCTGGACACTGTTGCTGATCGCTCTGCTCGCCTTCTTCATCGGCTGGCACCTGATCCTCGGCATCGGCGGCGCCGACATGCCGGTGGTGGTGTCGATGCTCAACAGCTACTCGGGCTGGGCCGCGGCCGCTATCGGCTTCACCCTGTCCAATGACCTGCTGATCGTCACCGGTGCGCTGGTGGGCTCCTCCGGTGCCATCCTGTCGTACATCATGTGCAAGGCGATGAACCGCAACTTCGTCAGCGTCATCCTCGGTGGCTTCGGCGGTACCCAGGGGCCGGCCCAGGAGATCGAGGGCGAGCAGGTGTCGATCGACGCCGGTGGCGTCAGCAGCGCCCTCAACGACGCCGACAGCGTGATTATCGTTCCGGGTTATGGCATGGCGGTGGCCCAGGCCCAGAACGCGGTCAGCGAACTGGTGCGCAAGCTGCGCTCCGCCGGCAAGGAGGTGCGCTTCGGCATCCACCCGGTGGCGGGTCGTCTGCCGGGCCACATGAACGTGCTTCTGGCCGAGGCCAAGGTACCCTACGATATCGTGCTGGAGATGGACGAGATCAATGATGACTTCGCTTCCACCGACGTGGTCATCATCATCGGCTCCAACGACATCGTGAACCCGGCCGCCCAGGAAGACCCCAATAGCCCCATCGCCGGCATGCCGGTGCTCAAGGTGTGGGAGTCCAAGCAGGTGTTCGTGTGCAAGCGTGGTCAGGGAACCGGCTACTCGGGCATCGAGAACCCGCTGTTCTTCAAGGAGAACACCCGGATGTTCTACGGCGATGCCCGGGCCAGTATCGATTCGCTGATTCCGCTGATCGACTGAGCTGCGTGTAGTACAGGGCTCCTCTTTGGAGGGGCCCGAAGACGCCCCTGTTTAAAGAGGCCCGAAGACGTCCCTCCTTGTAGGGGCCCGAAGACGCCCCTCTTCAAGGGGGCGAATAGACGCCCCTCTTCACAGGGGCCCGACGACGCCCCTTTCGAGGGGCGTTGCTCGTTGTGGCACCAGGTCAGTCAAAGTGGCGACGAGATCCCTCGTCGTGACGTCAGATTCGGTACAATCCACCAAGACTCATCGACTGCGGAGCAAGCATGACCGACATGGACACCAGGGTGGCGGTGCTGGGGGGCGGGAGCTTCGGCACCGCGCTGGCCAGCATCGCCGCCGATAACGGCTTCCACGTGCGCCAATGGCTCAGGGACGGCGCGCTGGTGGAAAGCATCAATCGTGATCATCGCAATCCGCGCTACCTGCCCGACTACGCCATCAACCCCAGGGTCGAGGCGTCCACCGAACTTGAGTGGGTGCTCGAGGAGGCCATCCTGGTGCTGGTGGCGATTCCCTCCAAGGCCTTCGCCGAGGTGGTGCGCCAGGCACGTCCCTGGCTCAAGCCCGAGCAGATTCTGGTCAGCACCACCAAGGGTATCCAGGAGGATGGCTTCAAGCTGATGAGCCAGATCCTCGAGGACGAGACGGGGTTTGCCCACGTGGGCGTGCTGTCCGGGCCCAACCTGGCCTCCGAGGTGGCCCAGAAGCAGCTCACCGCCACGGTGATCGCCAGCCACGACGCCGAGACGCGATCCCGCGTGCAGGCGGCGCTGGGCTGTGACTATTTCCGCGTCTACGCCAGCAATGACCGCTACGGGGTCGAGCTTGGCGGTGCGCTCAAGAACATCTACGCCATCGCCGCCGGCATGGCAGCGGCGCTGGGCATGGGCGAGAACACCCGCAGCATGCTGATGACCCGTGCACTGGCCGAGATGAGCCGATTCGCCGTATCCCAGGGCGCCAATCCGATGACCTTCCTGGGGCTGGCCGGCGTCGGCGACCTGATCGTGACCTGCTCGTCGGAACTGTCGCGCAACTATCGCGTCGGCTTCGCGATGGGAAAGGGCCAGAGCCTGGACGAGGCGGTGGCGTCTCTCGGCCAGGTGGCCGAAGGGGTCAATACCGTCAAGCTGGTGCGCGACAAGGCCGACGCCGAAGGCGTCTACATGCCGTTGGCGGAAGGGCTCTATCAGGTGTTGTTTCGCGGCGTGCCGGCCCGTGACATGGCCAAGCTGCTGATGCGCGGCGAGCAGAGCAGCGACGTCGAGTTCGTGCTCCCCCGCGAGGACGTCAAGCAGGACCGGCGACAGACGGAGGCCAAGAATGGCGGATAGACTCTGGATCATGCGTCACGGCGAGGCCACTCCGGGCTTTCCCGACGAGGCGCGCAGGCTGACCACCCGCGGCGAGGACGAAGCTCGCGCCATGGGCCGCTGGCTGGCGAGTCGTGACGACATCGACTGGGGCCGGCTCAAGGTGCTGGCCAGTCCCTACGTGCGTGCTCAGCAGACCGCCGCCCTGGTGCTGGAAGCACTGCCGGACGAGGTGAGTCTCGATACCCTGGACATCATCACCCCCGACGATTCCCCCGAGGCCGTGGTGGACTGGCTGACGCTGGAAAGCGACGAGGGCCCGCTGCTGCTGGTCAGCCATATGCCGTTGGTCGCGGCCCTGACCGGGCTGCTGGCGGAGGGCAGGGCAGGGGCCGGGGTGGGCTTTGTCACCGCGGCAATCGCCGAACTGGAAGCCGATGTCAGAGCTGCTGGTTGTGCGCGGCTGGTGGGCATGACCACGCCATCGTCACTTCGCTGACCCTGACCGCAGTGGTTGGCGTGGTGCAAGCGACGTGTCTGCCATATTTCGCACTCGATAGAACGGGCCCGTCACTGGCGGGCTTTCACCTGAAGGGACGCCCATGAGCTTTTTCGTCAACAACCGCATCTTCGTCAATCCGGGCTTCGAGGACGAGTTCGAAGAGCGCTTTCGCCGTCGCGCCGGAGAGATCGATAAGCAGCCGGGCTTTGTCGCCATGCGTGTGCTGAGGCCACTGGGCAACCAGGCGCCCTACGTGGTGGAGACCCAGTGGGAGAGCCAGGCGGCGTTTCGTGCCTGGGTCGGCAGCGACGACTTCAAGCGTGCCCACGCCAACCCGCTGCCGGCAGAGGCCACCCGCGAGGGCGGCGGTATCGAGCAGTTTGAGGTGGTCGAGGGGACTGAAGCCAAGGGCTGAACTAGGCACTTTTCAGACAAGCCCTAGATCAGCCCGTTGAGCCGCAGGGCGAAGACCCCCACCGTCACGCTGATGCTGGCCACCAGGGTGGTGAGGGCGATGATATTGGCCGTCAGAATTTCATCGCCGCCCATGGCCTTGGCCATCACAAAGGCCGCCGCCGCGGTGGGGCTTGCGAAGAACAGAAACAGCACGCCCAGCTCGGCACCACGAAAGCCAAGCCCCAGCGCCGCCAGGGTGGCCACCAGCGGGATCACCACCATCTTGGCGAGGCTTGCGCTGACGGCGGTGCGATAGCTGGTCTTGAGCGCCCGGGTGGAGATGGTGGCGCCGATGCAGATCAGCGCCAGCGGCAGGGTCAAGGAGGCAAAGTAGTCACCGGTGGTCTCGATCCACTCGGGCAGACTGACCTGCAGCGCCGCCAGGGGCGTGGCGACCACCACCGCCAGGATCAGCGGATTGGTCAGGATATGGCGGAAGATGCTGTTCCAGTCGATGGCCTTGCGCCGGCCGTCCTCGTCCAGTTGGTACGCCGCCAGCACCACCACCGACAGCACGTTGTAGCAGAGGATTACCACCCCCAGCAGCAGACTCCCCAGCGACAGCCCCACCTCGCCGTACATGCCGTGGGCGAGTGCCAGGCCGACCACCCCGCAGTTGCCGCGAAAGGCGCCCTGTACATAGACCCCGCGCTGGTGACGCTTCACCCGAAGCGCAGCGTAGCCCCAGGCGAGCACGAAGCTTGCAATGGTGGCCAGTGCGAAGAAGGCCAGCATCCAGGGGTTCAGGGTGCGTTCCAGATCGGCGCGGATCAGGCTGAGAAAGAGCATGGCCGGCAGGGTGGCGCGAAACACCAGTCGCGACGCCGTATTGACGAAGGCCTGATCGATCCAGCCGAGTCGCTTGAGCGCAATGCCGATAAACACCATGGCAAACACCGGCAGGCTGATGTTGAGCGTCGACAGGAAGACATCGATCAATGACATGGGCGCGCTGTGAAGCCTCTTGATGGTGGCGCCGGGTCGTCCACAAGGGATCAGAGAGGTGCGCCTTGAACTTTGGTCTCAATTTACCATAGCGTCCCTTGTCAGTCCTGAAACAAGTCGCTAACTTGTACTTTGTATGATGTATGACATGACGGGGAGTCGAAACCCTCATGTCCGTTCACGACGAAGACAGGAGGACGTTTCGGTGAAATTTTCCCATGCACAGGTCAAGCAGGCGATCAGCGATGGTCTGCTGTCCTTTCCGGTCACGGACTTCGACGCCGAAGGACGTTTCGACGCCGAGAGTTATCGCGCGCGTCTCGAGTGGTTCATCAGTCACGAGATTTCGGCGGTGTTCGTCGCCGGTGGCACCGGCGAGTTCTTCAGCCTGTCGCTGGAAGAATTCCGTGCGATCGTCCGTCTGGCCGTGGAAGTCGTCGATGGCAAGCTGCCGGTGATCGCCAGCGCCGGTCTGAGCGTGGCCACCGGTTCCGAGTTCGCCCGCATCGCCGAGGAAGAGGGCGCCGACGGTATCCTGCTGATGCCGCCTTACCTGACCGAGTGTCCCCAGGACGGCCTGGTGGAATACGCCAGCCGGATCTGCCAGTCCACCAGTATCAGCGTGATCTACTACAACCGTGGCAACGGCGTACTCAACGCTCAGTCCGCCAAGCGGCTGGCCGACGCCAACCCCAACCTGGTGGGGCTCAAGGACGGCAAGGGCGACATGCAGGCGCTCAACCGCGTGATCAAGACCGTCGGCGATCGACTGGCTTACGTCGGTGGCGTGCCCACCGCCGAGATCATCGCCGAGGCCTACCTGGCGGTGGGCGTAAACACCTACTCCAGCGCGGTGTTCAACTTCGTGCCGGACATGGCGGTGACCTTCTACAAGGCCCTGCGTGCCGGCGACAGCGACACCGTGCGCAAGATCTCCCGCGAGTTCTTCCTGCCCTTTGTCGCCCTGCGTGACCACAAGGCAGGCTACGCCGTCAGCCTGATCAAGGCCGGCACCGACCTGATCGGCCGTCCGTCCGGCGCGGTGCGTGCCCCGCTGGAAATGCCAAGCGATGAAGAGCGCAAGCAGCTCGAGCAGCTGATCGAGCGCGCCCGATCCTTCTGACCGAGGACGGTCGCTAGCGCTACGGTGTAGACCGCCCCTCGATCTGGCCCTTCGTCACGATCCTCCCGTATCGAAGGGCACCACTCGTCCAGCCACCAACAACCATTTCAATGAGGTGACTTCATGAGCATGCCAAGACTCTCTCTGCCCCTGACCCTGACCGCTACCGCCCTGGCGACCTCACTGGCCCTGGGTAGCGCTGCGGCGCTGGCCGCCGACGGGCCCCTGCGCGGTAACATCCGTGTGGTCATCGGCTCCAGTTCCACCGGTGGCGACACCTACCAGAACTCGGCCATCGTGGTGGACCAGCTGTCCGAGGCGCTGGACCTGAACATGAAGGTCGACGCGGTGGGCGTCAGCGCTGCCTATCGCGCCCTGGATCGTGATCCTCGCGGCAACACTCTGATGATCTTCCATGACCAGGCCTACCTGGGGAATCAGTACGGGGTCGAGGGCTACAAGGACCCGTTCGAGAATTACATCATCGGTCCGACCATTGCGATCAATCCGGGCAATGCCTACCTGGTGCCCAAGGACTCGCCCTACCAGACCCTGGACGACATCATCGAAGCGGTCGGCAGTGGTGAGACCGTGCGCGTGGCGATCCAGCCTGGTGGCGTCTCCGAGATTGGCTACACCGCACTCAAGAACGCCATTCGCATCGAGCACCCCGGTACGGAAGACAACCTGGTGGCGGTCAATACCGGCTCCCAGGCCGACAAGAACCAGCTGCTGTTCGATGACCAGGCGGACTTGATCAACGGCTCGGTGCAGGCCAACGAGCAGTACACCCGTCTGCCTGAGGATGACCAGAAGGCCATGCGCTTCGTCTGGCTGACCGCACGCCATGATACCCTGCAGCAGGCCAACGAGGAAGGTCTGGGTCAGACCGACCGCGAGACGCTGCTGCAGTTCGTCGAGCCCAACGTCGAGGTGACCATGGGAGAGGGCGAGAACTTCGCCTTCGATAAGGAATTCTTCTTCCTCTACAACAAGGACATGAATCCAGAGATCGTCGAGCAGATCGACGCCACCCTGGAAGAGATCTACGCCGAAGGCGAGATCCAGGAGACCCAGAAGACGTCTTTCTTTATTCCTGACTTCATGCCCTCCGACGAAGCCCAGGCCCACCTGCGCGAGAAGGCCGACCGCTACGCCGACATCATCGACAGCATCAAGTAAGGGACCGCTGCCGGCGGCTTGGCCCGCCGGCATCCCTGTTCTTGTCCGTCCACACAACTCGCAAGGCTCTCCCGTCAGGCCTGCCCCGGAGCCGCTATGGAAACCTCACCGTTGAGTGTGTCGATCGACTTCGACAGCTCTCACCTGTTCTTCCCCACGATCATTCACTGGGTACTGGCGTTGCTGTTCGCCCTGATCGTGGTGTTTCGCCTTGTTCCTTTCTTTGCTGCGGTCAAACGCGGCGAGAAAACGTTGCCGATCATCGGCGAGTCCATGGACGGATTTCGTTTCTTCGGCACCCTGGTGCTGATCACCGCCTATTTCGTGCTCATGTCGGTGGTGGGGAACCTGTTCCCCTATACCGGCTACGGCTTTCTGTTCGTGTCCATCGTCTTTCTGTTCTTGATGTCGATGATGTACATGCACACCCGCACCCGCCGCAAGGTGATCACCGCCGCGATCAATGCCGTGGTGGCACCCTCACTGGCCTGGCTGATATTCGCCAAGCTTTTTTACATCACCTTGCCGTAGGGGAGAGTTGACCCATGGAACTTCTGTCCTACCTCGATATCACCTTTTTCCTGCTGGCCGCGATCGGTGCCCTGATCGGCATCATCTTCGGCGCTATTCCCGGCATGACCGCCACCATGGCGGTGGCCGTGTGTCTGCCGCTGACCTACGCCCTCGGCCTCGAGCATGGCCTGGCACTGCTGCTTGGCCTCTACGTCGGCGGCATCTCCGGCGGTATGGTGCCGGCGGTGCTGCTCAATATTCCCGGCACGCCCTCGTCGATCACCACCACCTTCGACGGCTACCCCATGGCGCAGAAGGGCCAGGGCGAGAAGGCCCTGCGCGTGTGCGTCGTGGCGTCGCTGGTGGGTGGGCTTGTCAGCGCCTTGGTGCTGTTCTTCTTCGCTCCCTTGCTGGCTGAGTTTTCGATCAAGTTCTCCTATGTGGAGAAGTTTCTGATCATCTTGCTGGCGCTGACGGTCATCGCCTCCATGTCCAGCAACATGTTGATCGGTATCTTCAGCGGTGTACTGGGCATCTGGCTGAGTCTGATCGGCACCTACAGCCTGTCCGACGGCGGCAACGGCAAGACGCGGCTGATGTTCGACTTCATGCAGCCCTATCTGGTGGACGGCTTTGCACTGCTGCCGGTGTTGATCGGGATCTTCGGCATCTCGACCATCCTGCTGGAGGCAGAGAAGGGTGTGAAGAGCGGTCTGTCCGGCGCCAAGATCGAGATGGGCAAGGGCGGTGGTTTCACCTTCGGCCTGTTCAAGGGCCGCCTGACCAACCTGATGCGCTCGTCTTTCATCGGCACCTTCGTCGGGATGCTGCCGGGGGTCGGCGGCAGCGCCGCCTCGGTGCTTGCCTACACCCAGGAAAAGAACCTGTCGCGGGATTCCAGCCAGATGGGCAAGGGTGCGCCCCAGGGGCTGATTGCTTCCGAGTCGGCCAACAACGCCTTGACCGGTGGCGCCCTGATCCCGCTGTTGTCGCTGGGGATCCCCGGGGACTCCACCACGGCGGTGTTGATCGGTGCCTTCACCCTTCAGGGCATCCAGGTGGGGCCTTTGTTCATCCCGGAAAACCAGGACACCTGGACGGTGATGATGATCGCTCTGGTGTTCGCCAACATCGTGATGTTCTTCCTGATGTTCTACGCCATCAAGTACATCGCCCGGGTGGTGCTGGTGCCCAAGTACGTGCTCTATCCGATCATCGTGATGATGTGCGTGGTCGGCGCCTATGCCATCAACTACGGCATCATGTTCGACGTCTGGACACTGCTGATCTTCGGCATCTTCGGTTACCTGATCGAGAAGATCGGGCTCGAGGTCGCGCCTTTGATCATCGGCTTCATTCTGGGCAGCTCCGCCGAGGTGTACTTCGTCAAGAGCCTGGAATCCTTCGGCACCTTCTCGATCTTCTTTACCAAGAGCCCCATCGCGCTGGTGCTGTGGGGGCTGATCGCCGCGTCCATCGCCTTCTCCGTCGTGCTGGGCATCAAGACCCGTGCGCGTCAGAAGATGGAATTGAGTCAGGTGTCCGGCAGCACTTCCGGTGGCACCACTTCTGGATCGGGAGAGCGTCATGACGGCTGAACCCAGGACCAACGAGAGCCGAGTGATCCGCGTCCATCCCGGCGACAATGTCGCCATCGTGGTGGGCCAGGGCGGACTGCCCCGGGGCACGCGCCTGGAAGATGGTGTGGCGCTGGTGAGCGACATTCCCCAGGGCCACAAGGTGGCCCTGGCGGATATCGCCGAAGGTGAGCGCATCCTGCGCTACAACGAGGTGATCGGCACGGCGCTGTCGGCCATCCCGCGCGGTGGCCACGTCAACGAGAACAACGTCAGGCTGCCGATACCACCGAAGCTCGACGAGCTGCCTCTGGCGACCCGCAAGGCGCCGGTGGTCGAGCCACTCGAGGGCTACACCTTCGAGGGCTTTCGCAACCCTGACGGCAGCGTCGGCACCAGGAATGTGCTCGGCATCACCACCAGCGTGCAGTGCGTGGCCGGTACCGTCGATCATGTGGTGGCGAAGATCAAGCGAGAGCTATTGCCGCGCTTCCCCAACGTCGATGACGTGGTCGGGCTCAACCACAGCTACGGCTGCGGGGTGGCGATCGGCGCGCCGGCGGCGATCGTGCCCATCCGCACGCTCAGGAATCTGGCGCTGAACCCCAACTTCGGTGGCGAGGTCATGGTCATCGGCCTTGGCTGCGAGAAGCTGCAGCCCTCGACTCTTATCGAGGACCGCCCGGTCAAGATTTTTGAGCGCAGCGAGGATGCCGGCACAGGTTCCGCCAACGACGACGCCAACGTATTGAGCCTGCAGCACGAGTCCTTCGAAGGTTTCGGCGAGATGGTCGACGGCATCATGGCCATGGCCGAGCGCCACCTTGAGCGGCTGAATCGTCGCCGCCGGGAGACCTGTCCGGTGTCGGAGCTGACGGTGGGCATGCAGTGCGGCGGCAGCGACGCCTTTTCTGGGGTAACCGCCAATCCGGCGGTGGGATTTGCCACCGACCTGATCGTGCGTGCCGGCGGCAGCGTGATGTTTTCCGAAGTCACCGAGGTGCGCGACGCCATCCATCTGCTGACGCCTCGAGCGGTAGACGAGGAGGTCGCCCGGGCGCTGATCGAGCAGATGGCCTGGTACGACGACTATCTGGCCCAGGGCCAGGCCGATCGCAGCGCCAATCCGTCGCCGGGCAACAAGAAGGGCGGGCTCAGCAATATTGTCGAGAAGGCACTCGGCTCGGTGATCAAGTCCGGCAATTCACCGATCGTCGACGTCATAGGACCCGGCGAGCGCCTGCGCAAGCGCGGGCTGACCTTTGCCGCCACCCCGGCCAGCGACTTTATCTGCGGCACCCTGCAGGCGGCGGCGGGCATGAACCTGCAGGTCTTCACCACCGGGCGCGGTACCCCCTACAACCTGGCGATGACGCCGGTGATCAAAGTTTCCACCAACTCGACCCTGGGACGTCGCTGGCACGATCTGATCGATCTGGACGCGGGGCGCATCGCCACCGGCGAGACCAGCATCGAGGACATCGGCTGGGAGCTGTTCGAGATGATTCTCGAGGTGGCAAGCGGCCGTCACCAGGTCGCCGCCGACCGCCTGGGTCTCTACAACGACCTGGTGCTGTTCAACCCGGCGCCGGTCACCTGAGCGCTTCATCATCTTTAACCGAACTACCAAGAGGCAAGACTCCATGTTCCCCAAGATCACCAAGATGAACATCGTGCCGGTGGCCGGCGAAGACGGTTTTCTGCTCAACCTGAGCGGTGGCCATGCCCCCTGGTTCATCCGCTGTGTGCTGGTGCTGGAAGACGAGTCCGGCAATCGCGGCGTCGGCGAGATTCCCTCCAGTGACGGCATCCTCAAGGGGCTTGAGCAGTGTCGTTCGCTGGTCGAGGGCGCACGGGTCAACGAGGTCAAGCAGGTGCTGAGCCAGGCTCGCCAGGCGCTGTCGCGAAACGGCCCGGAGGAGCGCGGTCGGCAGACCTTTGATCTGCGCGTGGCGGTACACGTGGTCACCGCCATCGAGTCGGCACTTTATGACCTGTTCGGCCAGGCGCTGGGCATGCCAGTGGCCGACCTGCTCGGCCAGTACGGACGTCAGCGTGACGAGGTAGAGGCACTGGGCTACCTGTTCTTGCTCGGTGATCCGGACAAGACTGACCTTCCCTATCCCAAGGTCAGCGACCCGATAGACGCCTGGGACGAGGTGCGTTATCAGAAAGCGATGACTCCGGAGGCGGTGGCCAACCTGGCCAAGGCCGCCTACGCGCGCTACGGCTTCAAGGACTTCAAGCTCAAGGGGGGCGTGCTGCGCGGCGAAGAGGAGGCCGACTGCATCCGCGCCCTGCACGAGGCCTTCCCCGAGGCACGTCTGACGCTGGATCCCAACGGCGCCTGGTCGCTGGATGAGGCGGTGCGAGTGCTCGAGCCGATCAAGGACCTGTTGAGCTATGCCGAGGATCCCTGCGGCCAGGAAGGCGGCTACTCCGGTCGCGAGACCATGGCCGAATTCAAGCGTCGTACCGGCCTTGCCACCGCCACCAACATGATCGCCACCGACTATCGTCAGCTGAAACTTGCGGTCCAGCTTAACTCCGTGGACATCCCCTTGGCGGACTGCCATTTCTGGACCATGCAGGGGGCCGTGGCGGTGGGCGAGCTGTGCAACGAATGGGGCATGACCTGGGGCTCGCACAGCAACAACCACTTCGACATCTCTCTGGCAATGATGACCCACGTCGCCGCTGCCTGCCCTGGCGAAATCACCGCCATCGATACCCACTGGATCTGGCAGGACGGTCAGCGCATCACCAAGGAACCGTTCAAGATCGAAGGTGGCAAGCTGAAGGTGCCGACCACGCCAGGCCTTGGCGTCGAGCTCGACGACGACAAGCTGATGGAGGCCCATCGGAAGTACCAGGGCCTCGATGTCACCAGCCGCAACGACGCCATGGCCATGCAGTACCTGATCGACGGCTGGGAGTTCGATCCCAAGCGTCCTGCCCTGGTGCGTTAGCCTCGACTCGATGGCTCAGGTGCGAAAGCCCCGGTGAGGACGAAAGCCGACGGCCTTTACCGACGCTCACCCCGTCGAACGTCACACGACAGGAGAAGATTCATGAAACTGGAAGGAAAGCAGCTGATCGGCAGCCAGGCCGTCGAGGCCAAGGGCGAGCCCATCCACGCCGTCAATCCGGCCACCGGCGAGACCCTTAAGCCTGGCTACAAGGCAGGCGCGAAGGCCGAGGTCGAGCGCGCCTGCGAACTGGCCTGGGCCGCCTTCGATAGCTACCGCAAGACCGGCCTCGAAGCCCGTGCGACCTTTCTCGAGACCATCGCCGAGGAGATCGAGGCGCTCGGTGACGCCCTGATCGAGCGCGCCATGCAGGAGTCCGGCCTGCCCCAGGCACGTCTTGAGGGCGAGCGTGGCCGTACCTGCGGCCAGCTGCGCCTGTTCGCCTCGGTGGTACGCGCCGGCGAATGGCTCGACGTGCGGCACGATCCGGCCCTGCCGGACCGCGAACCGATGCCCCGGGTCGACCTGCGCCAGCGCCATATCGCGCTGGGTCCGGTGGCGGTGTTCGGCGCCTCCAACTTCCCGCTGGCGTTCTCGGTGGCCGGTGGCGATACCGCCTCCGCCTTGGCCGCCGGCTGTCCGGTGGTGGTCAAGGCCCACTCGGCCCACCCCGGCACCTCCGAGCTGGTCGGCCACGCGCTGCAGAAGGCGGTGGCCCGCTGTGAACTGCCGGAAGGCGTGTTCTCGCTGCTGTTCGGCTCCGGTCGCGAGGTCGGCCAGGGCCTGGTCAGCGACGCGCGGATCAAGGCGGTGGGCTTCACCGGCTCGCGCAGCGGTGGCACCGCCCTGATGAAGACCGCCCAGGCGCGTCCCGAGCCGATCCCGGTGTACGCAGAGATGAGCTCGATCAATCCGGTGTTCCTGCTGCCCGAGGCGCTCAAGGCCCGTGGCAAGGAGCTGGGCGAGGCCTTCGTCGGCTCGCTGACCATGGGGGCCGGTCAGTTCTGCACCAACCCGGGGCTGGTGATCGCGGTCAAGGGCGAGGCGCTCGACGGCTTCGTCGAAGCCGCCGCCGAAGCGGTCAAGGGCGCAGGCGCACAGACCATGCTGACTCCGGGTATCCACGACGCCTACACCCAGGGCGTCAACACCCTGGCAGGCAGCGACAAGGCCCGTGAAGTGGCGCGTGGCCCCCAGGGCGACGGACCCAATCAGTGCCAGGCCGGCCTGTTCGTGGCCAAGGCCAACGACTTCCTCAATGATGGGGCGCTCAAGGCCGAGGTATTCGGTTCGACCTCGCTGGTGGTCGAGTGTGCCGACCTGGACGAGGTCAAGGCACTGGCCGAGGGGCTCGAGGGCCAGCTGACCGCGACCCTGCAGATGGACGACGGCGACATCGACGCGGCCCGTGGCCTGCTGCCGATCCTCGAGCGGCGTGCCGGACGGGTGATGGCCAACGGCTGGCCCACCGGGGTCGAGGTGTGCCACGCCATGGTCCACGGTGGCCCCTATCCGGCCACCTCTGACTCGCGCACCACCTCGGTCGGCAGTGCCGCCATCTACCGCTTCCTGCGCCCGGTGTGCTATCAGAACCTGCCGGATGCCCTGCTGCCGCAAGCGCTCAAGGACGGCAACCCGCTGAACGTCAGCCGCCTGGTGGATGGCAAACGGGACAGGTGAAGGGACTGATGGACAGCGCCAGACGCGCTCGGTGGTGACACCGCTGACGTGAAAACAGCAAGGCCCGGTGAGTCGATCACCGGGCCTTGCTGGTATTGCATTGACGCTCGCACTTTTCAGGTTGCGCTGGAGCGTTCATTTGACTCGAGGTGGTACTAAGCTTTGGTACTGTCGGTGCGTGAAACGAAAACATGCAAGTTTTGAGAAGTGCGCGTGTTGCATCGTCCACACCCGACACCCGACACCCGACACCGGATACGGATAAGGGGGCCGTCGCAAGCCTTCGTAAATGGCTGGAAGCAAACGGATTGATGCCATGAACAATGTCATGATGATCAATGGTTATCGCGCCATTATTCAGTATGACCCCGAATTCGAGATGTTTCGCGGAGAATTCACGGGACTCAATGGGGGCGCCGATTTCTATGCCGATAGTGTCTGTGCCTTGCGCAAGGAAGGGGAGATATCGCTGCGTGTCTTCTTGGATACTTGCCGCGAGATGGGGATCGATCCTGTCAGGGCGTACTCTGGAAAGTTCCAGGTCCGCGTTCCCGAATCGATGCACAAGCAGGCGGTTGATGCAGCCAAGGCCCGCGGCATCAGCCTGAATCAGTTGATGACGACTGCGCTAGAGAACGAGCTATCGACGTGACGTCGATGAATTGAGGTCAAAACGTACCGAGATTGCTGGACGCATGGGGTGTGCTGGACCCTTTTCTTACACCAGTTCGGCAGCCGTCAACACCATGATCCCCACACTGATGGAGACCAGGCTAAGCAAGGTGCTGAGCATGATGATGCTGGCGGCGAGGCGTTGATTGGCGCCGGCCCCCCTGGCCATGACGTAGGCTACGGCGGCGGTGGGGCTACCGAGAAACAGGAACAGCATGCCGAGTTCGGCGCCCCGAAAGCCCACCGCCAGTGCCAGTGCAACACCGATGGCCGGCATGACGGCAACTTTCCACAGGCTGGCCGACAGCGCCAGGGTTCCGCTCTCACGGGCGGCCTGCAGGCTCAGGCTGCCACCTATGCAGATCAGCGCCAGCGGTAGCGACAGCGAGGCCAGGTAGTCGCCGGATGTCATCAGCCAGGGCGGCAAGTCGAGGTGAAGGTAGGTCAGCGGCAGGGCGGCGACGATACCGATGATCAATGGGTTGGTGGCGACGTCCTTGAGGATCGCCATGGGACGTGAGCTGACCACCGGACTGTAGACCGACAGTACAATGGCCGACATTACCAGGTTGACGATGATGATGCCGCCGGCCATGACACTGCCGAGCGACAGGCCAAAGTCGCCGTACATGTTGGCCGACAGGGCCAGCCCGACGATACCGCAGTTGCCGCGAAAGGCGCCTTGCACAAAGACGCCGCGATCCACTCGCGGGCAGCGCCACAGGGCCCAGCCCCAGATGACAAGAAAGATGGCCACCGAGACGACCAGATAGAAACCGACCAGTCCGAGCTTCAGGTCCTGGCCGGGATCGGCGCGCAGCAGGCTCAGGAACAACAGCGTTGGCATGGTCAGGCGAAACACCAGGCTCGAGGCGGTGTCGACGAAGGCTTGATCGATCCAGCCCAGACGCTTCAGAACGGCGCCGATGAAGACCATGGCGAAAACGGGCAGGCTGACGCCGAGGGTGCTGGCAAGGATGCTGATATCGATGGGGAGACCCTCCTGCTCGGATAGCACGCTAAAGGACTTAATATACTATGTATGATTTATAATTGGGAAGCCTTTGGGTGGACGGCGTCGGGTGAGGTTCCTGGTATGACCGGGAGCGCGGGACTTCGATGGTGGCTGGATTCAGGAATCTGAGGGCCAATCGAGGTGCGGTTCGACCAGAGAGAGGGCCGGTCGAAGAAGAGGAGGTGAAGAGGACGTGGAGATGAGGTGAAGAGAACGACTGAAGAGGGCGCACGTCGGGGCTTCTGGTGCGCCCTTGTCAAGAGAGTTCAGCGCGCCAGCCAGAGTCCGATGACCACCGCCACGGCCACGGTGGTGAAGAACAGACGGTTGCGCAGGCGGGTATCGCGGGCGGGTTTACGGGACACGCGTTGCTCCTTGGTAGCGGGGAGTCAGGGGGAATTCCGGGGAATCTAGGCTTTGGTTCACTTGGCGGCCTAGGGTAATGCCGTTAGCCTGCCAAGGCTACAGCGGCGGGTCGCCGCCTCTCATCGGATGAGACAGAATCATGCCAGATACCCCAACCTTGCTGTTCGCCCACGCCAATGGCTTTCCCGGCGGCAGTTACAGAAGCCTGCTGGCACCACTCGCAGAGCGCTTCGACGTCCAGCCGCTCGATCGCCTGGGCCACCATCCCGATTTTCCCGTGGGCCACAACTGGTTGGCATTGCGTGATGAATACCTCGAGAGCACCCGTCATCTCAGCGGTCCTCTTGTCGGCGTCGGCCACTCCATGGGCGGGGTGATCACCGCCATGGCGGCGCGCCAGGAGCCGGAGCGGTTCCAGGCGGTGGTGATGCTCGACCCGCCGCTGATGCTGGGCATCGACGCCTTGGCCATGCGCGTCAGCAAGTGGCTCGGCATGGTGGATCGAGTGACGCCGGCAGGCAAGAGCAAGGGGCGCCGTACCCGTTGGGAAAGCCGTGATGCGATGCGCGCTCAACTTCGGCGCAAGGGTCTGTTTCGCAGCTTCACCGAGGAGGCGCTGGACGACTACATCGATGCCGGCACCACGACCCTGGAGGACGGCGCGGTGGTGTTGAGCTATGACCCGGATATCGAGGTCGAGATCTTCCGTCATCTGCCCCACCATCTGGATCGTCTGCCCACGGAGGTACGAGTACCTCTGGGTGTGCTGGCAGGGGAGACGTCTGACTTGCTGACCGAGGCACGTTGCCGACGTCTCAGCCGGCGCGGTATCGCCCTGGACAGGGTGCCCGGCAGTCATATGTTTCCGATGGAGCAGCCCGAGGCAACGCGACGCGCCTTGCTTGCCATGATCGACCGTCTGCTGGGCGAAGGGGCTACGCAATGAAGCCAGCGGGAGAAGCGCTTCGCCTGGCACAGGGGCGCCTGGCCGCACTGGCCTGGGGAAGCACGGAGGCGCCGGTGTGGCTGGCGCTGCACGGCTGGCTCGACAACGCCGCAAGCTTTGCGCGTTTAGCGCCGGTGCTGGCCGAACGGCTCGATATACGCCTGGTGGCCATCGACATGGCCGGCCATGGTCACTCCGAGCGGCTGCCCGGTGACTACGACTACGCCATCTGGGACTACTGCCACGACCTGCTCGATGCACTGGATGATCTCGGACTGGATAGTGCCCCGGTGCTGGCTCACTCCCTCGGCGCCGGGGTGGCCTGCCTGGTCGCCGCGGCCTGGCCCGAACGCATCGAGCGCCTGGTGCTGATCGACGGTCTGGGGGCCTTGACCACCCCACCTGAAGATACCGCTGGCCAGTTGGGGCGTTCGTTGCGGGCCCAGCGTCGCCGTCGCTCGCGGATTCCTCATTATGCCGATCTGGATACCGCGGTGGCGGCGCGGGTCGCCGGTGGCGCCACCCCGGTGGATGCCGAGACGGTGCGCGACATCGTGGCCAGGAACCTGACCCCCTGCGACGAGGGCGGCCTGCGGCTGCGCACCGACCCGCGCCTGCTGCGCCCCTCCCCCGTGCGGCTGACCGATGACCAGGTCGCGAATCTGCTCGAGGCTATTGCCTGCGAGGTACTGCTGGTCGAAGGGCGTGACGGTATTCTCGGGGAACGTCCACGAGGGGTGGCTTCGCGAGCACGCGTTCGCCGCCTGACCCGTTGCGTGCTGGAGGGCGGACACCATCTTCATGCCTCGCCGCAGCACGCCCCCGCGGTGGCCGATGCCATCGTCGAGGCGTTGTCCGCAACACCTTGATCGAAAAGACGATCTTGGCAGCCAGTCGGTGGATGAGTCTTGGCCGCTGCGCCGTGACAGGCCGCGTAAGCTTTTCCACGGTGGGTTAGTCTAAGCTTATAGACAGGCCTGCGAGTGCGAGGCATGCGCTGTTCAAGCGCTGCCCGCGCGGCCAATCCGCAGCAGGAGGGCATTGCCATGACCGTCTATCGCCACGATTGTCCCCCGGGATCGAGCGGCAAGCGCATTGCGCTGACATTGGGTAGTGGTGGTGCCCGAGGCTATGCCCACATCGGTGTGCTGCAGGAATTGGTCGCCCGCGACTATGAAGTGGTGGCTATCTCGGGGTGCTCCATGGGCGCCCTGGTCGGGGGCATCTTTGCTGCGGGGAAGCTCGAGCCCTACCGTCAGTGGGTCGAGGAGCTGGGCTCCTTCGGCGTACTTCGCCTGCTCGACATGTCGTTCACCTCCATGGGTGCCATGCAGGGCAGGAAGGTGATGAGCAAGATCGAGTCCTTTATCGGTGACGTCGCCATCGAGGACCTGCCCATTCCCTTCACCGCGGTGGCGACCGACCTGATGCGCCAGCGAGAAGTGTGGTTTCAGCGGGGGTCCCTGCTCAAGGCTATCCGTGCCTCCATCGCCATACCCGGGGTCTTCACGCCGGTCGAGGATGGGCCTCGGCTGCTGGTCGATGGCGGTCTGCTCAATCCGCTGCCGATCATCTCCAACGTCTCGGTCCACGCGGACCTGGTGATGGCGGTCAACGTCACCGCCAACAGCCCCAACCTTGTCTCTCTCGAGGAGTTGCTGCCGGTGGAGTGCCCGAGCTGCGATGAGGCTCGAGGCGGTAAAGGTTCCAACGGAGAACGCCGCAGGGGCGATCGACGCGGTGCGCTGATGGCGCGGCGTTTTCAGGAAAGCGCCGAATCGGAGGCCGAAGCCGACCGTGCCGAGCGCGGTAATGCCGCGCTGGGGCGCAAGGACTGGGGGCGGCTGGCCACCATCCTGACCTCCTTCGATATCACCCAGGCGGCGTTGGCGCGCTACAAGGAGGCGGGCTATCCGCCGGACATCCTGGTGGAGATACCCAAGACCGTCTGCGGTTCCTTCGAATTCCACCGTGCCAGGGATCTGATCCGTCTGGGGCGTCACCTGACCTGCCAGGCGCTGGATCGCATCGAGACCTGCGGTATCGTCGAGCAGACTGAAAAGCCAGCAGGCTGACCCAGGGCATCGGCCGCGCCATCTCTACAATACCTCGGTGGCACAATGCACCTTGTGATAGGGGCTCAGGGCGTCTGGCCGCGCCGTCTCAGCAGCACGTAAACCGCACCGGTGCCGCCTTCGGCGTCGGTGGCCGAACAGAAGGCCAGTACGCTTGGCCATTCTCTCAACCACGCATTGACGTGACTCTTGATCACCGGATAGTCGGCGGTGGCGCCCCAGGCCTTGCCGTGGACCACGATCACGCAGCGATGACCACTGGCCACCGAGTCACGCAGAAAGCTCTCGAGTTCAGAGCGAGCCTCCTCGAGGCTGTAGCCGTGCAAGTCCAGACCGCCTTCCCAGCCGATCATCCCGCGCTTCAACTGGCTACGGGTGCGATAGGGCAGGTCGGGAAGGGCAAAGTCCAGATACTCCGATGGGCGTACCGGCTCGACTCGGCCATCCGAGGTGCGCCCGGTGGCCACGTCATCACCCGCGCTGACGGCGGCAGCGCGGCGCGCGGCGGCGGCCTGATCTCGCTGGGCACGGGTGGTCGGGCGCGGCTTGCCGGTGTCGGCGCGGTTGTGGCGGATACGACGGACACCTGCCTGCTCCAGGGCCTGGCGAAACGCGCTGATCTCGTCGTCGGGCGGTGGCTGGCGCTGGCTCATGGGGTCCTCGGGTCCGGTAAAAGGGAGGCCCAGTATACCGTGGTGGCCGTGGCAGTGAACCGCCGGCACGGATACAATGCCTTGCGAGTCAGATAGCCATCTATATCGCTATCTCGATCTCTATCTATATCGCTATCCAGGATCTTGCATCTGCCTTCGCCCCTGGAACGGAAGGGACCTTCGCGTGAAGGTCGTCGAAGGCGGTGATGGTCCATGCGATCCTGGCGCACGCCTCTTCTTGAACCCGATCGACAGGATGCCCTCTTGGCCGACTCTTCCTCCTCTCCGTCCACTTCCAGGTCTTCGACGCTGGCGCTCCCCGACGCTGAATTGGCCGACGGCCTGTTCACCCTGCGCGACTGTCTGCGTTGGGCAACCAGCGAGTTTCACCTGGCGGGGCTGACCTATAGCCACGGCACAGACAGCGCCTGGGATGAGGCGGTGGCCCTGGTGCTTGGCGCCTTGCATCTGCCCTGGAACGTGGACCCCGGCGTGCTGGATGCGCGGCTGCTGCCGATGGAACGCGAGCGCATCGTCGGCCTGGTGCGCGACAGGATCAGCGACAGGCGGCCCTTGCCCTACCTGCTCGGCGAGGCCTTCTTCGCCGGGCTTGTGTTCAGTGTGGACGAGCGGGTGTTGATTCCGCGCTCGCCGATTGCCGAGTTGATCGAGTCGGGCTTTCAGGCCTGGTTCCCCGAGGAGCCGCCTCGGCGCATCCTCGACCTGTGCACCGGCTCGGGCTGTATCGGCATCGCCTGTGCTGAGTATCTGCCTACCGTCGAGGTGGACCTGTCCGATATCAGCCAGGACGCCCTGGCGGTGGCCCGTGAGAACATCAATCGCCACGACGTAGGCCGGCGCGTGCGCGCGGTGCACAGCGACGTCTTCGATGGCCTGGAAGGGCAGCGCTACGACTTGATCGTGTCCAACCCGCCCTACGTCGATATCCGTGACCTGACCACCATGCCGGAGGAGTTCCGTCATGAGCCGGCGCTGGCGCTGGGGGCGGGCAGCGATGGTCTGGATATCGTCAGACGTATCCTGCGCGAGGCAAGAGCGCACCTCAGCGACCACGGCGTGCTGATCGTCGAGGTCGGTAACTCCGATCATCATCTGGAAGCGGCCTTCCCCGAGGTTCCCTTCCTGTGGCTCGAATTCGAGCGCGGCGGTCAGGGCGTGTTCGCCCTCACCGCCGAAGAACTCGACGCCCATGCGGCGTCCTTTGCACAACAATAGAGGAGCGCCCATGTCCGGCAATACCTTCGGCAAGCTGTTTACCGTCGCCACCTTCGGCGAGAGTCACGGGCTTGCGCTCGGCGCCATCGTCGATGGCTGCCCGCCTGGCATCGAGCTCAGCGAGGCCGATCTGCAGGCCGACCTGGATCGTCGCCGTCCAGGCACGTCGCGCCATACCACCCAGCGTCGTGAGCCTGATCAGGTGAAGATCCTGTCGGGCGTGTTCGAGGGGCGCACCACCGGTACCTCGATTGGCCTGTTGATCGAGAACACCGACCAGCGCTCCAAGGACTATTCGAAGATCAAGGACCAGTTCCGGCCGGCCCACGCCGACTACACCTATCACCACAAGTACGGCGAGCGCGACTATCGCGGTGGCGGACGTTCCAGTGCCCGCGAGACCGCCATGCGGGTGGCCGCCGGGGCCATCGCCAAGAAGTACCTGGCGAGCCAGGGCATCGTGGTGCGTGGCTACATGAGTCAGCTGGGCGAGCTGGCCATCGAGTTTCGTGACTGGGAAGCGGTCAACGACAACCCCTTCTTCTGTCCCGACCCCGAACGGGTGCCGGAACTCGAGGCCTACATGGACCAGCTTCGCCGTGACCAGGACTCGGTGGGGGCGAAGATCACCGTCACCGCCGAAGGGCTGCCGCCCGGGCTTGGCGAGCCGGTGTTCGACCGCCTCGATGCCGAACTGGCCCACGGCCTGATGAGCATCAACGCGGTCAAGGGCGTCGAGATCGGTGACGGCTTTGCCAGCGTGGCCCAGCGTGGCAGCCAGCACCGTGACGAGATGACCCCGGAGGGTTTTCTGTCGAATCATGCCGGTGGCGTACTGGGAGGCATCTCCAGCGGCCAGACGCTGATCGCTCACCTGGCGCTCAAGCCGACCTCCAGCATCACCATTCCTGGGCGCTCCATCGACGTGTACGGCAACCCGGTGGAGGTGGTGACCAAGGGACGCCACGATCCCTGCGTGGGGATTCGTGCCACGCCCATCGCCGAAGCGATGATGGCGCTGACCCTGATGGACCACCTGCTGCGTCATCGCGCACAGAACAGTGATGTGCGAGTCAGCACACCGCGGCTACGCTGAATCGCAGAGCATGACAGGACTGCTACACTCAAGTAACTGTGGCAGGGAAGGTGCAGGATGCAGGCATCTTTGCGCCCGATAGCGCGGGCTACCGGCGCCACACACCGCCATACAAGGATCACGAGGCCAGCATGAAGATCAACGTCGAATTCGATCTGACCCCGGAAGAGTTACGCCAGGCATTGGGGCTTCCCAATATCGAGGCCTTCCAGCAGGACCTGCTCGATCGCATTCATCGGCAGATGGAGTCCGGTGTCGAAGGCTACGATCCGATGAGCCTGATGCAGCCGTTCCTGCAACAGCCGGCGCTGCAGCAGGGACTGTCCCAGGGGCTTGCCAGTTTCGGCAACTATCAGAAGATGATGATGGATATGCTGACCCAGGCCGCCCAGAGCGCCAAGGGTTCTTCTGCCAAGGATGACAAGGCCGAGGAGGCGTCAAGCTCCACGGCGCCGCGGTCCAGTGGGGCGGCCAAGGCCAGCTCGCGCAGCGCCAAGGGCGGCAAGAGCTAGCCAGGTGCTCGTCAAGTGCCCGCCAGGGGCCCGCAGGAAAGCGGCCACGGGTATGACGGGGAGGGCAGATTCGCCGATGGCGAGGGTGCGGGGCGTCTTGATGCACAATCGCGCAGGAGGCGACGCCTGTCATGGCGTTGTCACCGAGGGTGTGCCAGACTGAGTTTGTTGCGCTGCAACAACGCTGTCCTCAGCATGCTTCCTGGACGGAGGCGCCATGGCGGACAGTGGCAGCGGATTGCCGAGTGGACAGACACCATCGACACGATTCCAGGAGGTTCGGTCATGCAAGACAAGATGTTCGACAACTTCAACGAGCAGACTCGTCAGTTCTTCGAGCCGATGCGCAAACTCAACTCCCTGATGCTGGACAACATGCAGAAGATGTCCCAGTACCAGATGGAGTCGATGAAGCGCTACAGCCAGATGGGTACCGAGCGCATGCGTGAAGCCACCGCGATCAACGACGCCGAGGGGCTGCGCGACTTCTCTACCCGTCAGGCCGAGATGCTCAACGAACTGTCGGCGCAGATGCTCGAAGATGCCCGCGCCATGAGCGAAATGAGCCTCGAGTTCAAGAGCGAACTGGAGTCGCTGTTTGCCGAGTCCGGCCAGCAGCTTGCCGATCAGGCGACCCAGGCCCGCGACCAGGCGACCGAGGCGGTCGAGAAGGCTACCCAGCAGGTCACCGAGGCAGCCGAAAAGGCCACCCAGCAGGCCAGCCAGGCGACTTCACAGGCTGCCTCCCAGGCCTCGTCTCAGACCAGCAGCGCCAGCAAGTCGACCGGCGGAACCGCCAAGGCGACCTCCAGCCGCAAGCGCACCTGAGCCAAGCGGGTCTGAGGCAGGCGCACCTGAGACAAGAGTACTGTTGGACGTGCCAACGAGTGAGCGGCCGCAGGCGAGTGCAGGCATTGGCGTGAAGCGCCTGCCGCACGACGGTATAGACAGCGGCGGCCGACTCGCCCCCCAACAACGATGACGAAACGAGGGTGGATAGCTGCGACGCCGCGAGGCCGACGGTGGTCCACCCTTTTTTGCAGGGCAGGCCAGAGGAGAACGCAATGGCGGCAGGTGATCAGGCGGCGGACAACCCGGAGGAATGGGGCAACCAGCTATCGGTGCTGGGTGCCGAGTACCAGGCGTTGATGGAAGATTTCCTTTCGCGCATGGTGCCCAATGACGCAGCGGATTCGGTGATGGAGGACATTCGCAACAGCTTCCAGGCCGGTGCCGAATCGCTGATGCGCAATCCCACCCTGCTATGGGAGACCCAGGCCAAGCTGATGCAGGACCAGATGGCGCTGTGGCAACAGGCCATGGCGGCGGCCAGCGGCGGTGCCTTCGAGCCCTTGGTGACGCCGTCCCGCGGCGATCGCCGCTTCAAGGACGAGGCCTGGACCAGCGATCCTGGCTACAACGCCATCATGCAGCAGTATCTGCTGTTCTCGAACACCGTCGAGACTCTGGTGGACAAGCTCGACGATCTGAGCCCCGGCGAGAAGCGTAATCTGTCCTTCTACGCGCGTCAGATGGTCAACGCCATGTCGCCGACCAACTTCGTCTCCACCAATCCCGAAGTCATGCGCAAGACCCTCGAGACCCGGGGCCAGAACCTGGTCGACGGTCTGTCGCGTCTGCGCCAAGACCTGGCCAACTCGGCCGAGGGTCTTAACGTCACCATGACCGATCGCAGCGCCTTCGAGGTCGGTGAAAACATCGCGGTGTCACAAGGCGCGGTGGTGATGGAAAACGAGCTGATCCAGCTGATCCAGTACGCGCCCACCACCGAGGAGGTGTTCAAGACGCCGCTGTTGATCGTGCCACCCTGGATCAACAAGTTTTACGTGCTCGACCTGCGCCCGGAAAACTCGCTGGTGAAGTGGCTGGTGGACCAGGGCCACACCGTGTTCCTGATCTCCTGGCGCAACCCTGGACCGGAGCAGCGCGATCTGACCTGGGCGGACTACATGCAGCTTGGCCCGATCGCGGCGCTGGACGGTATCGAGCAGGCCACCGGCGAGAAGTCGGCCAACTTCCTGTCCTACTGCATCGGCGGCACCCTGACGGCCTCGACCATGGCCTACCTGACCAGCACCCGGCGCGGGCGCAAGGCCAAGTCGGTGACCTACATGGCGACCCTGCAGGACTTCCGTGACCCCGGCGAGATCGGCGTCTTCCTGAGCGAACCGGTGCTCCAGGGCATCGAAGCCAAGCTCGAGCAGGACGGTTACCTGGATGGCCGCGTCATGGCCTACTCGTTCAACCTGCTGCGGGAGAACGACCTGTTCTGGTCGTTCTACGTCAACAACTACCTGAAGGGCGAGGATCCTGCGGCCTTCGACCTGCTGTACTGGAATACCGACGGCACCAACCTGCCGGCGGGCACCCACGGCTGGTATCTGCGCCATCTGTATCAGGAGAACCAGCTGGTCGAGCCAGGCGGTGTCGAGCTCGACGGCGTCAAGATCGACCTGCGCAAGGTGTCGACGCCGAGCTACTTCATCGCCACCAAGGAAGACCATATCGCCAAGTGGAACAGCAGCTACTACGGCGCGCTGTTGCCCAAGGGCCCGGTGACCTTCGTGCTGGGGGGCTCTGGCCATATCGCCGGTGTGGTCAATCCGCCGCACAAGAACAAGTACGGCTACTGGACCAACGACGAGCTACCCGACAACCACGAAGAGTGGCTGGCCGGGGCCAAGGCCAATGAAGGCTCCTGGTGGCCCCACTGGCAGGAGTGGATGGTCAAGGGTGGCTACGTGGACGCCGACAAGATGGTCGATGCCCGCGAGCCTGGTGGCGGTGAGCTGCCGCTGCTGGAGCCCGCGCCGGGGCGTTTCGTCAAGACCAGCATCCCTGAAGTGCTGGGCGAGGCGGAGGACGACGAGGCCGCCGAGTAACGTTCGTCAGCGTGACAGGCAGGAGGGTATCCGAGGAACGCATCTGGCCTTTGATACCCGCCTGACGCTCGTACACTAATCACCACTGTTGCAACACGGTTGCAACACAACAACGCCGCGAGGGCTCAGGCCCTCGCGGCGTTGTCGTTTGTGGTGAATGTCGTTCGCGGCCAGAGCGGCGTCGACGGTCGTTGGCTTGCGTCGGCTTGCGTTGGCTTAGCCCCGCCGGCGCCACAGTGCGCCCGCCAGCAGCATCAGCCCGGCGACGAGCCAGGTGGGCCAGCTACCGGTGCGGGTGAAAGGCGTCAGCCCCTGCATCGGCTGCACCTGACCGTCCAGGCGCGCCGTCTCGAACTGGGGCAGCTGGTCGAGCAGGTGGCCCTGATCGTCGATGATGGCGGTGATGCCATTGCTGGTGGCACGCATCACGTAGCGGCCGTTTTCCAGGGCGCGCAGCCGGGCCATTTCCAGGTGCTGGTGGGGGCCGATCGAATCGCCAAACCAGCTGTCGTTGGAGACGGTGAGCAGCAGTTCCGAATCACGGGCACGCTCGGCCACCAGGTCGGCGTAGATGATCTCGTAGCAGATGGCGTTGCCGAGGGTGTGACCGGCGGCGGTCATCGGCGGCTGCGTATCCGGTCCCGGCGTCATGGCCGGCATCGGCAGGTCGAAGAAGGCGATGGCGCCCCTGAGCAGGCTTTCCAGTGGCAGGTACTCGCCGAAGGGCACCAGGTGGGCCTTGCGATAGGCGCCACTGGCGTTGCCATAGGCGCTCACGGCGTTGAAGAAGCGCCCGTCGGCGTCGCGCTGGAGGATACCGGTCAGCAGCGCCGTCTCGGGGGCCAGCGCCGCCTGGGCGCGGGCCATGATCGGCTGGGCCTGGTCCTCGAACATCGGCAGGGCGGCCTCGGGCCAGATGACGATGTCCGGCTCCACCGGGGCGGTCGCCTCCAGGTCACCGGTCATGCCCAGATAGGTATTGACCGCCTGGCGCTGGCCTTCTGGCAGCCACTTGATCTCCTGGGGCAGGTTGCCCTGCAACAGGGCCACGTTCAGCGGATCACCGGTGGGCGAGGTCCACTGGTTCGGCAGCAGCCAGGGCAGGCCCCACAGAGCCACCAGCGGCACGGCGGCCAGCGGACGAGGCCGCGCGATTTCCGCCAGCAAGACACCGCTGGCCGCCACCACCAGCGACAGCAGGTAGACGCCGCCCAGGGGCGCCAGCGCCGACAGCGGCGAATCGACCTGGGTGCTGCCGAGCAGCAGCCAGGGAAAGCCGGTGAACAGCCAGGTCCTGATCCACTCCATCAGAACCCAGAAACCGACGAAGCCGAGCCCGCCCGCCAGCGGGGTGGGGCTGGCCGGCATCAGGCGCCGGAACAGGCCCATCGGCAAGGCGACGAACAGTGCCATGCTGGCAACGAACAGGGCGGTCAGGAAAAACGCCAGAGGTGCGCTGGTGTAGCCGTAGTCGTGGATCGATACGTAGACCCAGGAGGCGCCGCTTCCGAACAGTCCAAGGCCGTAGCACCAGCCGCGCAGCAGCGCCTGGCGTGCGCCCCGACGATAGAGACCGGCGTAGACCAGGGTGGCGGCCAGCGGGGCCAGCCACCACCAGGAAAAGGGGGCGGCGGCGAGGGTCGTCAGCCCTCCGGCGATCAGGGCGGCAAGGTAGCCGGCCCTGCCGCCGAGCACTCGCTCGAGCATGGGGTCCATCCTTGGTGTGGGCGAGAAAGGCAAGGCGCCCCCGGATGGGGGCGCACGGGTTCAGTCGTCGGTACGGTTCTCGGGTTCGACCTCGAGCAGCCGGATACGCCGATTGTCGGCGTTGAGCACGGTGAAGCGCCAGCCCCCGATCAGGGTATGCTCGCCGCGCGCCGGCAGATGGCCGAAACGCTGCATCACCAGGCCTCCCAGGGTATCGAACTCGTCGTCGGAGAAGCGCGTGCCGAAGCGCTCGTTGAAGTCCTCGATGGGGGTCAGGGCACGCACCGCGTAGCGATCATCGCCCAGCTGGCGGATGTCCTCTTCTTCGTCGGTATCGTGCTCGTCCTCGATGTCGCCGACGATTTCCTCGAGGATGTCCTCGATGGTGACGATCCCGGCGGTGCCGCCGTACTCGTCCACCACCACCGCCATATGGCTGTGGGTGTCACGGAACTCCTTCAACAGGCTGTTGAGGCGCTTGGACTCCGGCACGAACATGGCAGGGCGCAGGACTTCTTCAAGCTGGAAGGGGCGGTCGTCGCTGGACCCCTGCAGCAACGGCAGCAGGTCCTTCACCAGCAGGATGCCCTTGACCTCGTCGAGGTTCTCGCCGATCACCGGGTAGCGCGAGTGACCGGTCTCGAGAATGATCGGCAGGTAGTCTTCCAGTGGCTGATCGAGCTCCAGGGCGGTGACCTGGGAGCGCGGAATCAGCACCTCCCTGACCTGCTGGTCGCTGATGTTCAGGGCGCCTTCGATGATGGTCATGGCATCCTGCTCAAGCTTCAGGCGGCTGCCCGCCTGGCGCAGGAATTCGCGCAACTCTTCTCGCGAGCTGGGTTCGTCACTGTCGCTGGACAGGGCACTGAAGAGTTTGTCGAACCAGGATTTGTTGGGGGCCTGGCTACTCGATCGGTCTTCGCTCATGCGTCGGCTCTCTCGTCCTCGCTACCGGGATCCGGAGATGGGGCCGGCGGGGCGTAAGGGTCGTCAATGCCCAGGCCGGCAAGGATACTGCGCTCGAGGCCTTCCATGAGGTCGGCCTCCTCATCCTCGATATGGTCATGGCCCAGCAAATGCAAGGTGCCGTGCACGACCATATGAGCGTAGTGATCGATCAGCGACTTGTCCTGCTCGCGTGCTTCGCGCACGACCACCGGATGGCAGATCACCAGATCGCCAAGCAGCGGAAGCTCGAGGCCTGGCGGGGCCTCGAAGGGGAATGACAGGACATTGGTCGGGGCATCCTTGCCACGGTAGTCACGGTTGAGGGTCTGGCTCTCGTCGGCGTCGACCAGGCGAATCGTGAGTTCCGACTCCGCCCGTTCGGGGAAGCGGGCCAGCACGGCGTCGACCCAGCGCTCGAGGTCATCGGCCTCTGGCAGGTCGCTGGCCTCGCTGGCCACCTGACGGTCCACGCAGGCGCTCATCGGTGGGCGTCTCCGTCACCGTTCATGGACTGTAGACGCTCGGCACGCTCCAGCCGACGCTCTTCGGCACGCGCCTCGCGGCGGGCGCGCTCCTCGGCTTCCTGGTTGGCCTCGAACAGGTCGTAGGCCTCGATGATACGCTGCACCAGCGGGTGGCGAACCACGTCCTTGGCGGCGAAGTGGGTCACCCCGATACCGGCGGTGTCCTTGAGCACATCGAGCACCTGGATCAGGCCGGAGCTCTGGCCCTTGGGCAGGTCGACCTGGGTCACGTCGCCGGTGATCACCGCGGTGGAGCCGAAGCCGATGCGGGTCAGGAACATCTTCATCTGCTCGCGAGTGGTGTTCTGGCTCTCGTCGAGAATGATGAAGGCATTGTTCAGGGTGCGCCCGCGCATGTAGGCCAGCGGCGCGATCTCGATCACCTGGCGCTCGATCAGCTTGGCGACTTGCTCGAAGCCGATCATCTCGTACAGGGCGTCATACAGTGGGCGCAGGTAGGGATCGATCTTCTGGGCAAGGTCACCGGGCAGGAAACCGAGCTTCTCGCCGGCTTCCACCGCCGGGCGCACCAGCAGGATGCGTCGCACCTGCTGCTGGTTGAGCGCTTCCACCGCAGCCGCCACCGCCAGGTAGGTCTTGCCGGTACCGGCGGGGCCGATGCCGAAGTTGATGTCGTGGTTGCGGATGCTGGTGACGTAGCCCTGCTGATTGAGGCCGCGCGGCTTGATCAGGGTGCGCGGGGTACGAATCAGCACCTCGCCCTCGCCGGCGTCTTCTTCGGCGTCCTCGTCGAGGGCCTCGATGCCGGCTTCCTGCAGGAACAGGTGCACGGTGTCCGGGGTCAGCTCGGTGGCCTCGGCCTCACGATAGAGGTGTTCCACCAGGTTCGCGGCCGCCTTGACGCGAGCGCCGGGGCCGGCCAGCTGGAACATGTTGCCGCGGTTGCGCAGGGTGACGCCGAGCCGGCTTTCGATCAGCTTCAGATGCTCGTCGCGCTGGCCACACAGGTTGGCAAGACGGCGGGGCTCGTTGGGTTCGAGGTTGAGCGTGATGATGCGGTTGGCCTGGGTCGATGGCTGGCTCAAGGCGTGAAGAATCCGTGTTTGGGTGGCTTTAAAGGTTCAGCTTACTGCCCCGGCGTGGGCCAGGGCAATGCTCCGGGTCCTGTGCGTTGGCGATCGTCATGGTGAAACGGCCAAGCCGCCCGTCCCGGAGCAGGGCGAGCCTCAGTAGCGCTCGCCGGAAGCCAGTTCGCCACGCAGCGAGTTGGGCAGGGCCTCGGTGATCTCGACGTCGACGAAGTAGCCGATCAGCTCGGTGGGGTTGGCCGCGCGGAAGTTGACCACCCGGTTGTTCTCGGTGCGTCCGGACAACTGGCCCGGGTCGCGGGGCGAGAAGCCGCTGACCAGCACGCGCTGGGTAGTGCCCACCATGCGCCGACTGATCTGCATCGCCTGCTGGTTGATGCGCTCCTGCAGGATCGCCAGACGCTGCTTCTTGATCTCTTCCGGGGTCTCGTCGTCAAGCGCCGCCGCCGGGGTGCCCGGACGAGCGGAGTAGACGAAACTGAAAGACACGTCGAAGCCGATGCGATGGATCAGGTCCATGGTCGCCTCGAAGTCCTCCTCGGTCTCGCCCGGGAAGCCGATGATGAAGTCCGAGGAGAAGCTGATGTCCGGGCGCAGGGCGCGGATGCGCTCCATCTTGTCGACGTACTCTTCGACCGTGTGACCGCGCTTCATCGCCGCCAGGATGCGGTCGGAACCGGCCTGCACCGGCAGGTGAAGGTGGCTGACCAGCTCCGGAATCTCGGCGTAGGCCTCGATCAGGCTGTCGCTGAATTCCACCGGGTGCGAGGTGGTGAAGCGGATACGGTCGATGCCGTCGACCGCCGCCACGCAGGCGATCAGTTCGGCCAGATCGATTTCGTCGCCGTCGTCGTTGAGCCCGCGGTAGGCGTTGACGTTCTGGCCCAGCAGGTTGATCTCGCGAACGCCCTGGTCGGCCAGGTGGAAGACCTCGTCCATGACCGCCTCGAACGGCCGCGAGACTTCCTCGCCACGGGTGTAGGGCACCACGCAGAAGGTGCAGTACTTGGAGCAGCCTTCCATCACCGAGACGAAGGCGCTGGCGCCGTCGGAGCTGGGCTTGGGCAGGTGATCGAACTTCTCGATCTCGGGGAAGGTGACGTCCACCACCGAGATCTGGTTGTCACGGCTGGCGTCGAGCATGCTCGGCACCCGGTGCAGGGTCTGGGGACCGAACACCATGTCGACGTGGGGGGCGCGCTTGCGAATGGCCTCGCCTTCCTGGCTGGCCACGCAGCCACCGACGCCGATCACCAGATCGGGGTTGGACTGCTTGAGCTTCTTCCAGCGACCGAGCTGGTGGAAAACCTTCTCCTGGGCCTTTTCCCGAATCGAACAGGTGTTGAGCAGGATCACGTCCGCGTCCTGTTCGTTGTCGGTCAGTTCCATCTGATGGGAGTCGCCGAGCAGATCCGCCATGCGGGCAGAGTCGTACTCGTTCATCTGGCAGCCGTGGGTCTTGATGAAGAGTTTCTTCGTCATAGCAATATGTCGGGCTCCCGGCCCGATGGGCACCAGGGGTGCCTGGTCACGTGAGTGGTGGTGAATGGGCGCGAGACTGGCGGTCGAACGACCGTGGCGCATGGTGGCGCATTATACGCACCCGGCCCGGGTGGGGCCAGTTTGCCGATGTACCGGCCAGGGACCAGGGCAGGGCGCGCGGAGATCCCGGTGGATCTTGGTCCACCGGCCGGGGTATCCCGGTGAGCCAATGTGATAGTCTTGCGGGCGGATGGGAACGCGGGCTGGCTATTTTATGACCATTTTGTGCCAACCCCAGGTGTCTCGCCCGCAGGACAGCGATGTCCAGCGGTTTTCCCGACACTTGTCCACAGGAGCTGTGGAACGTTTGTCACCCTCCTTGGTCTCATCGCACGTTGCGGCTTGGCAGGAAGCCGGCGCAGCGTCACTCGAGTCGCAACCGAGCCCAGATTAGCCAGGAAAGACGGCATGAAAACGCAATTTCTCAAGACAGTGACCCTGGGCCTCGCCCTGACCGGCGCCGCCCTGCCGGCGATGGCTCAGGACGACGGCACCTCACGGTGGGTGTCGGACGAACTCACCACCTATGTGCGCAGTGGCCCCACCGACGGCTACCGCATCGTCGGCACCTTGACCGCCGGCCAGCCGGTGACCCTGCTGGACACCTCCGGCGACTATTCCCAGGTCCGAAGCGACAGCGGAGACGTGGTCTGGGTCCCCAGCAGCGAACTGCAACAGACCCCCAGCGCCAGCGACCAGCTGCCCAAGCTCGAGGCAAGGGTGGAAGAACTCACCGAGGAGCTCGACGGCATCAACGAAAGCTGGGAAGAGCGCACTCGGACCATGACCGAGACCCTCGAGGTGCGCGAGAGCCGCATCGCCGAACTGGAAGCACGCAATCATGAGCTGGAGAGCGCCTTCAGCGATATCAGCGAGACCAACAAGGACCTCGAGGCTCGCCTGGAGACCCGCAAGGAAGACCTGCTGATGCGCTACTTCATGTACGGCGGGGGCGTCGCCGGGGCGGGCCTGATCGTCGGCCTGATCGTGCCGCACCTGCCGCGGCGTCGGCGCAAGCGCGACCGCTGGTTCTAGCACCCGGGACAGAGAATTCGATGCACGAACACTGGTTGAAACGCTGGGAAGAGGGGCGCATCGGCTTTCATCGCGATAGCGTTCATCCCGCACTGATCCGCCACTGGCCGATGCTGGGGGCGGTTCCCGGGACCAAGGTGCTGGTGCCGCTGTGCGGCAAGAGCCTGGACATGCGCTGGCTGGCCGAGCATCAACATCCGGTGCTCGGCATCGAGCTGTCGGAGCGCGCGCTCGAACAGTTTGTGGAAGATGGCCGAGGGGAGGTGTCGCGCTACCAGCAGGACGGTTTCGCGATTCTGCGTCAGGGCAGTATCGAGCTATGGTGCGGTGACTTCTTTCACTTCCATATCGCCCAGGCCTCGGAGATCGGCGCCTTCTATGATCGCGCCGCCCTGATCGCCTTGCCCGAGGCCACCCGCCAGCGCTACGCCTTTCACCTGGCCCAGCTGATACCGCCTGGCGCGCGGGGGCTGCTGGTCAGTCTGAGTCGGAGCGGCGACGACGGTCCGCCGTTCCATGTGGACGGCGCCGAAGTGAGGCGGTTGTTCGACCCCAACTTCATCGTCACCCACCTGGAAGACGGCGAGCCCGAAGCCAATGGCTTTCGTGAGTCGGTCTGGGCGCTGGTACGGCGTGGTCCCACCACCGACGAGTGATTGAGTGCATCAAACCAAAGCGCGCCACCCACAAGGGGCGGCGCGCTGTCGTGTGCCTGCCTGGCCCGCCCCGCGGGGCGGGCGAGCGTCAGCGGGCCAGCAATTGGCCCAGCTCCGGGTCGGCGAAGGCCCGGTTCAGACCGTCGGTGAGCAGGTCGGTGACCATGCGCTGATTGGTTGCCTTGTCCGGCTTCACCGCATAACTCTGCACGCGGCGCGAAGTGTAGGTGCCGGTGTAGGTCTGGCCGTCATTGCTGGCTTCGGCCTCGATGACGCTTTCCAGTCTGGCCTCGTCCACCAGCGGCTGACTCTGGCCGCGTTCATAGCTCAGCTTCTTCAGCGTCAGCGTCAGGCTGGGGCGGCCCGGAGCCGGTTCGGCGGTGGGGCTGAAGCCCATCTCGCGCACCGCCCGCTCCACCTCGGCCTGAAGCCTCGGCACGATCTCGTGGGGGCTGACGCTGATGGTGGCGGTGGAGCTTGCGCTGCCGCTGCGGGTACCGAGCACGTCCGAGGGGCGGTCATCGGCGGCGATGACGGTGACCGCCTGGCCAGAGCCGGAGGCCGGCACGGCCACGCTGCGCTTGGGGTCGGGCTGCAGATGGTGGGGGCTCGAGCAGGCGCTGAGCGCGAGCAGCGCGGTCACACCAGCGGCGCCCAACAGAAGGCGACGAAGCATAGGGGGAACTCCTTGTCGTGTTATCGGTAGAAATCGCACCGTAGTGCGCACTCGTCGGACGAGGCTTTGCCTGGACGGGCGATAGTACGTCTATCAGAGGGGGGCGTGCAGCAAAAGTTCCTGGGCTGATCGAAGCGGACAAGGCCCGCCAGGTGGGCGTCTGCGCCGGATTCGCGGCGCTTGGACAGTGGCGCCGAAATCGCGGCGCTTGGACAGTGGCGCCACCCTTGGCGGCGCTTAGACAGTGGCGCCGGACTCGTGACGCTTGGCGCTATCCTTGGCGGCGTGGTCACCAGGCCTGTCCGGTTGCTGGCTATCGGGCCGACTGTCTGGATAGTGGTGCCAGCGGCGGGGCAGGGCGTAGACCCGGGAACCACGACCCAGCGCCAGGCGTTCGGCGTCGCCATGGCTCAGGGTCGCCATCCAGGGCTCGTCCATCCAGTCGGCGTTCAGCTCGATGCGCACTTCGGCGCCCACCGGGACCACCGCGGTGACCACCGCGGGCAGGTGAGCGTCGGCACTGGGGGCGGCGGCCACCTGTACCTCGTGGGGGCGCAGCAGGATCTCCTGAGGGCCGTCGTCCAGGTCCAGTGTCAGGCGCGCCTCACCGCAGGTCAGCACGCCGCCGCGAACCTCGCCTTCCAGATGATTGACGTCGCCGAGGAATTCAAACACGAAGCGATTGCGCGGTTGACGGTACAGCGTCTCCGGAGTGTCGATCTGCTCGATGCGGCCGTTGCTCATCACCACCACACGGTCAGACAGCTCCAGCGCTTCCTCCTGGTCGTGGGTCACGAACACGCTGGTGAAGCCCAGCTCGTCGTGCAGGTGCCTGAGCCAGCGGCGCAGCTCCTGGCGGACCTTGGCATCGAGCGCCCCGAAGGGTTCATCGAGCAGCAGCACCTCTGGCTTGAGGGCCAGGGCGCGTGCCAGCGAGACACGCTGCTGCTGCCCGCCGGAGAGCTGCGCCGGATAGCGTTCGGCCAGGTGAGACAGCTGCACCATCTCCAGCAGTTGCATGACCCGGGAGCGGATCTCGCCGCTTGAGGGACGCTCGCGGCGGGGCAGCACGGTCAGGCCGAAGGCGACATTGTCGAACACGCTCATATGGCGGAACAGCGCGTAGTGCTGGAACACGAAGCCGATACGCCGGTCACGTACGTGGACATGGGTCACGTCGCGTTCGCCGAACAGAATGCGGCAGTCGGGGTGGTCGTCCGGTGTCTCGAGCCCGGCGATGATCCGCAACAGGGTGGTCTTGCCGGAACCGGACGGGCCCAGCAGGCCGATCAGCTCGCCGCTGTTGATGTCCAGGTCGATGGGAGACAGCGCCTGGGAGCGTCCGAAGTGCTTCTGGATATGGTCGAGACGAATGCTCATGTCAGGGCCTCCCGGCGCGTGGCGCGCCATTCGAGCGTGGCCTTGGCGGCCAGGGTAAGCAGGGCGATCAGCGCCAGCAGGGCGGCGCTGGCGAAGGCGCCGACGGTGTTGTAGTCCTGATACAGAAGCTCCACGTGCAGCGGCAGGGTGTTGGTCTCGCCGCGGATGGCCCCGGAGACCACCGAGACCGCGCCGAATTCACCCACCGCCCGGGCGTTGGTCAGGATCACGCCGTAGAGCAGGGCCCAGCGGATATTGGGCAGGGTCACCCGGCGAAACAGCGTAAAGCCGCGTGCGCCGAGGGTTACCGCCGCTTCTTCCTCGCGCGAGCCCTGGGCCTGCATCAGCGGGATCAGCTCCCTGGCGACGAAGGGGCAGGTGACGAAGATGGTCACCATCAGGATGCCGGGCCAGGCGAACATCAGCTGGATGTCGTGGGCATCCAGCCAGCCGCCGATCCAGCCGTTGCGGCCGTAGAGCAGCAGGTAGACCAGGCCCGCCACCACCGGCGAGATGGCGAAGGGGATGTCGATCAGTGTCTGCAGCAGGCGCCGTCCGGGGAAGGCGAAGCGGGTCACCAGCCAGGCCAGCATGACTCCGAAGACAAGGTTGACCGGGATCGTCAGCAGGGTGATGAACAGGGTCAGGCCGATCGCCGCCAGGGTGAAGTGATCCGTGACATTGGCGATGAAGGGCCCGACACCCTCGGCCAGGGCCTGGGCGAAGATGGCCAGCAGCGGCAGCAGCAGAAACAGTGCCGAGAGCGTTACCGCCAGTGCGATCAGGCTGCGCCTGAGCCAGGGGGCGTCACCGATTCGTTGCATCAGCCGCGTCCTCCGTGCAGTCGGCGGATAAAGCGTCCCTGCCACAGGTTGATCGCCAAAAGCAGCGCCAGCGAGGTCGCCAGCACCACCGACGCGATGGCCGAGGCCCCCACGTAGTCGTACTCCTGCAGCTTGACGAAGATCATCAGCGAGGTGATCTCGGTCTCGTAGGGCATGTTGCCGGCGATGAAGATCACCGCACCGAATTCGCCCAGGGAGCGCACGAAGGCGAGCCCGGTGCCGGTGACCAGGGCCGGCCACAGGTGGGGCAGGATGACCCGACGAAAGGCCACGCCGTCGCGGGCGCCCAGACTCATGGCGGCTTCGTCGATTTCCGCGGGCAGGTCCTCGAGCACCGGCTGCACCGTGCGCACGACGAAGGGGATGCTGGTGAAGGCCATGGCCAGGGCGATGCCGACCCAGGTGTAGGACACCTGCCAGCCCAACGGCTCCAGCAGCTGTCCCATCCAGCCCTTGGACGAGTAGAGCGTTGCCAGGGTGATGCCGGCGACCGCCGTGGGCAGCGCGAAGGGCAGGTCCATCAGGGCATCGAGCAGGCGCTTGCCGGGGAAGTCGTAGCGCACCAGCACCCAGGCCATCAACAGCCCGAACACGGCGTTGACCAGCGCCGCCACCAGGGCGCCACCGATGGTGGTGACGTAGCTTGCCACCACGCGGGGTTCACTGATAATGAACCAGTACTCGGACATCGACAGCCCCTTGAGCTGGCCGACCAGGCCGGTCAGCGGCAGCAGCAGTACCAGCGAGACGAAGGTGAGGCTGATGCCCAGAGACAGGCCGAAGCCCGGCAGCACGCGGCGTCGGGCGGATCGGGCAAAGGGCAGGGAGATGGCCTTGTGCATGGGATGGGTCGCTTGCCTTGACGATCAGCGACGCTGCAGCTGGTCCAGCTCGCCGCCGCTCTTGAAGTGGGTGTCCATGGCGCTGTCCCAGCCACCGAACACGTCCTGAACCTCGAACAGCTCGGTCTCGGGGAAGCGATCGGCGAACTCTTCCTTCACCGCTTCGTTGTGGACGCGGTAGTTGAAGCCTGCCAGCTGGCGCTGGGCCTCCTCGGTGTAGAGGTAGTCGAGGTAGGCACGGGCGAGCTCGAGGTTGCCGTTGCGCTCGGCGTTCTCCTCGACCACCGCCACCGGGAACTCGGCGAGGATGCTGACCGGCGGCACGATGACGTCGTATTCGTCGCTGCCGTACTCGTCACGGATATTGTTGACCTCGGACTCGAAGCTGATCAGCACGTCGCCGATGCCACGTTCGATGAAGCTGGTGGTGGCGCCGCGACCGCCGGTGTCAAACACCTTCACATTGCCGAGGAAGTCGCTCATGAACTCGCGCACCTGGTCCTCGTCGCCGTCGAAGTTGCGCTCGGCGGCACCCCAGGCGGCCAGGTAGGTATAGCGGCCGTTACCGGACGTCTTGGGGTTGGGGAACACCAGTTCGACGCCCTCGGCGGCCAGGTCTTCCCAGCTCTCGATACCCTGGGGGTTGCCCTTGCGCACCAGGAAGGCGGTGGTGGAGTAGTAAGGCGAGGCATTGTTGGGCAACTGACTCTGCCAGTCTTCCGCGACCAGGCCGGCATCGGCCAGTACCTGGACGTCGGTGACCTGGTTGTAGGTCACCACGTCGGCCTTCAGGCCCTGCAGGATGGCGCGGGCCTGGGCGGAAGAGCCGCCGTGGGACTGCTTGATGGTCAGCTCACCGTCATTCTCTGCCTGCCAGTGCTGCTGAAACGCCGGGTTGATGGCGGCGAACAGCTCGCGGGCGATGTCATAGGACGAGTTGAGCAGCTCCTTGTCCTCGGCCATTACCGGCGAGGCCATGGCACCGCCGAGGCCGGCGGCCAGGGACAGGGACAGGGCGGTACGGCGCAGGATCGGGGGCAGCTTCATGTCGGGGTTCCTTGACGTCGGGGGTGGGCCGGGGAAATCGGCGGATCGCAACGAAGGCTAAGGCTAATTTTAAGGAATTACAATCCTGTTTGTTAAAACTTTTTGGAATATGAGATGTCGCAACGCGCATACTATAGACGACTGCAACCGGACGAATCGGCAGAAGACGTGGAGGAAGATCGCTGATGCGGGCGGGACCAACTGCTAGAATGCCGCTTTTCGTCGAGCCCTTGTGGCCTCCACCATGACTCTCTCCTCGGATGACTCCATGAACGACTTCCTGATCGCGCCTTCGATCCTGTCCGCTGACTTCGCCCGCCTGGGAGAAGAGGTCGACAACGTGCTGGCATCGGGTGCCGATATCGTCCACTTCGACGTGATGGACAATCACTACGTGCCTAACCTGACCATCGGGCCGATGGTCTGTGAGGCGCTGCGCAAGCATGGCGTCACCGCGCCCATCGATGCCCACCTGATGGTCAAGCCCGTGGATCGACTGATCGGTGACTTCATCGATGCCGGTGCCAGCTACATCACCTTCCACCCCGAGGCCTCCGAACATATCGATCGCTCGCTGCAGCTGATTCGTGACGGCGGCTGCAAGGCGGGACTGGTGTTCAACCCGGCGACGCCACTGTCCTACCTGGACTACGTGATGGACAAGGTCGACATGGTGCTGCTGATGAGCGTCAATCCGGGCTTCGGCGGGCAGTCGTTCATCCCGGCGACGCTCGACAAGCTGCGCCAGGCGCGTGCGCGCATCGACGCCAGCGGACGGGATATTCGTCTGCAGGTGGATGGTGGCGTGAAGGTAGACAATATCGCCGAGATCGCGCGCGCCGGGGCGGACACCTTCGTCGCGGGCTCCGCGGTGTTCGGCGCGCGTCGCGACGAGGACCCCCACGGCTACGACAGCATCATCGCCGACTTTCGCTCGCGCCTGGCCTCTACGCGGTGATTGGCGATTCGGACTATGCTGGCTCAGGCAAGCCGGGCTTAGGCGAGCCGGGCTTGGATGAGCCGGGCTTAGTCGAGCCTGTCTCAGATGAGCCTGTCTCAGGCGAGCCAGTACCCGAGCTGCCGGCGGCGGCAACGACGACGTGGTACCTGTATATCGTCGAGACGGCGGTCGGGGCGCTTTATACCGGCATTACCACCGATGTCGCCAGGCGTGTCGAGCAACACCGCAGCGGCAAGGGCGCCAAGGCGCTGCGTGGCAAGGGCCCGCTGACGCTTCGCCATCAGGAGCCGGTCGGCACGCGAGGTGACGCCAGCCGGCTGGAAATCGCCGTCAAGCGCATGTCGGTGCGTCGCAAGCGCCAGTGGCTGGCGGCGCGCATCAGCACTGACGAAGCGAGGGCGGTGGTTGAGCAGGATCGTACTTCGATAACGAAAACGACATACAAGGAGAGGTAGATGGAGTTCCTGCAAAAGCTGGACGTGGAGGCCCTGATCGAGTTTGCCTCGACCACCGGGCTGCAGTTTCTGATCAATCTGGTCGCCGCGGCGGCGATCTTCATCATCGGGCGCTGGGTGGCCAAGGCGGTACACCGGGTGGTGGTCAAGGGCATGCAGCGTGCCGACGTCGAACCCCTGCTGGTCAAGTTCCTCGGCAACATCCTGTATGCCTTGCTGCTGACCTTCGTGATCCTGGCCGCCATCAGCCGGATCGGTATCCAGACCGCCTCGTTGATCGCGGTGATCGGTGCCGCCGGTCTGGCGGTGGGTCTGGCCCTGCAGGGGTCGCTTGCCAACTTCGCCGCCGGGGTCATGGTCATCATCTTCCGCCCCTACCGGATCGGCGACTACGTGGAGGCCGGTGGGGTCAGCGGCACCGTCGAGGATGTGCAGATCATCAGCACCGAGCTGAGCACACCGGACAATCGCAAGATCATCGTGCCCAACGGCCAGATGATGAGCGGTGCCGTGGTCAACTATTCTGCCCACGCCACTCGTCGGGTCGATCTGACGGTGGGGGTCGGCTATGACGACGACATCGATACCGTGCGTCGGGTGCTGGAGAGCGTGGTCGCCGACGACCCTCGCGTGCTCAGCGAACCGGCGCCGAATATCCGCATGAATGCCATGGGCGACTCCGCCATCACCTGGATCGTGCGGCCCTGGGTGCAGGCATCCGACTACTGGGACGTCTACTGGGAGATGACCGAGGAGATCAAGCGTCGCTTCGATCGCGAAGGCATCAGCATTCCCTTTCCCCAGCGTGACGTGCACCTCTATCACCACGCCAAGGACGAGTCCCAGGCCAACGCCTGAGCAGGATGTGGTGCTGTCGATGACGACAAGCAAGAGAGGCTGCCCTGGGGCAGCCTCTCTTGCTGTAAACGCACAGTGCGAAGTCTTTCAGGGGTGTGCGGGCAGGCACGTTTCAGACGAGCCCTAGGCGCTGTACGAAAAGTCGACGAGCGAAGGTTAGACAAGGCAAAAAATCGGTGAGAAAGCGCAGTTTACGGGGTGTAAATGAGCATTTTGATCCGATTTTTAACGCCGTATTACCGAGCGCAGGCACTTTTCAGACAAGCCCTAGTGCAGCTTTAGCCTGGGCTTGAGGAAGCGGTTAAGCCCATCCACCACCACCATCATCGCGGTCTTGACCGTGCCGTGGATGGCGCGCTGGTGCATGCGGTAGAGCGAGGCGTAGAAGAAGCGCGCCAGGTTACCCTCGATGAACAGACTACGGGCCGAGGCGGCGCGCATCAGGCTGCCGATGGCGTCGAAGTGGGCCAGCGAAATCAGCGAGCCTCGGTCGCGGAAGACAAATTCCTTGAGCGGCTTGCCGTCGACCACGGCACACAGGTTGCGGTAGAGCACGCCGGCCTGTTGGTGGGCGGCCTGGGCCCTGGGTGGCACCACCGTGCCGTCTTCCTGGGGGCAGCTTGCGCAGTCGCCGAAGGCGAAGATGCGCGGGTCATCGATGCTCTGCATGGTGGCGGCCACCTTGACCCTGTTGTTGCGCTCCACCTCCAGCCCCAGTTCTGCCAGGAAGGCCGGAGCCTTGATGCCGGCGGCCCACACCCCCAGGTCGATCTCGATGGCGTCATCGTCGGTGGTGTGGATGGCGCGCTCGTCGACCATGGTCACCCGGGTGTCCACATGGACCTTGACCCCCAGGTTCTCGAGTTCCTTGTGCACCGCGCCGCTGATGCGGTCCGGCAGCGCCGGCAGCACCTTGGGTGCGGCCTCGATCAGGTGGACCCGCAGGTGCTCGCGGCCCAGCGCGGTAAAGCCGTAGCTCTTGAGCATGCGCGAGGCGTCGTGCAACTCGGCGGCCAGTTCGACGCCGGTGGCCCCGGCCCCGATGATGCCCACGGTAATGCAGGGATCCTGATCCTCGAGCCGGGTGCTGTAGCGCATGAAGGTATTGAGCAGTGCCTGGCGAAAGCCTTCGGCCTGGGCGGGACTGTCGAGGAAGTGGCAGTGGTCCGCCACGCCTTTCGTGCCGAAGTCGTTGCTGACGCTGCCGACCGCCAGTACCAGGTGATCGTAGTCGAGACGCCGCGCCGGCAGGATCTCGTTGCCCTCGTCATCGACGATGGGGGCCAGGGTCAGTTGGCGGGACTCGCGATCCAGATCGCACAGGGTGCCGCGCTGGAAGCGGTAGCCGTTGGCCGCCGAGTGGGCCTGATAGGAAATCTCGTCGAGGCCCGAGTCGAGGACGCCAGTGGCGACCTCATGCAACAGCGGTTTCCAGATGTGGGTCGAATTGCGATCGACCAGCACGATGTCGGCCTTGTCCTTCTTGCCGAGCCGTCGTCCCAGGCGCGTGACCAGCTCAAGGCCGCCGGCGCCGCCGCCGACAACCACGATGGTGGGTTTGCTCATGATGAGCTCCAGAAAAAAGGTGGAGCGCCATCATAGACAGATAAGTGCTTGGCTGACCACGGCGCTTGCGCCAGAATGTGCGCCGCGCATAGATATTCCAATTTCGGCATAGTCGAGGAGACGGCCTATGGGTGACGCCCTGGAGGGGGTGCTGTTGGTGGCCTTCGATCTGGATGGCACCCTGATCGATTCGGTCCCGGACCTGGCAGCGGCGGTGGATGCCGCCTTGATCGACGTCGAACTGGCGCCGGCAGGCGAAGCCAGGGTGCGCGACTGGGTCGGCAATGGTGCCTTGGTGCTGCTGGAACGTGCCCTGACCGATGCACTGGGCGAGGCCCCCAGCGAGGTGCTGTTGAAGACCGCCCACGAGCGCTTCCTCGAGCACTACCATCGCCGTCCCTGCGACAGGACGAGGCTCTATCCGGGGGTGACGGAGACCTTGAAGCGGCTGTTCGGGCGGGGTCTGATCCTGTGTCTGGTCACCAACAAGCCCGAGGCCTTCATCCACCCGATCCTCGAGCATCTGGGTATCGATGGCTTCTTTTCCGCCTGCCTCGGTGGCGACACCCTGCCTCGTCGCAAGCCTGACCCCATGCCGCTTCGACACCTGTCCCAGCAGTTCGACGTCTGTCCCTCGTACTGTCTTATGGTGGGCGACTCCCGTCACGATGTCGCGGCGGGCAAGGCCGCCGGTTTCCGTACCGTGGCGGTGCCTTACGGCTACAATCACGGCGAGCCGATCAGTCTGAGCGAGCCGGATCTGGTGGTTGAATCGCTGGAACAACTCGTTTAGGGTTTTTTGGCATGACACTATCGCTAGCGTCATGCCGATAAATCCTCGCTATTGCAGGTCTTGCCAGGCGCCCGTCACAGGGAATCCCGTCGTGTGGAATCCGCGAGCGCGGCGCACGGGTCTCGCGGTAGCGGTCTGTCACTCGTTGGCTTCATTCATTCGTTTCGCTGGTGGACTGCCCATGGCCCAGCCTTGCTTCTCCTCGATGTCCTGTCCGCATCTGTCTGCGTCGCTGCCTACGACGTCCTGCGGTTGGCGATGGTGACCGTTACTCCGTTCTTGTCGTTGTCACTTTCGTCTCTTGAATTGAGGATCTGGGCATGATGACCCCCGAGCGTTTCGACGAGCTGGCCCAGGCCGGCTACAACCGTATTCCCATCACCCGCGAGATGATGGCCGACCTGGACACGCCGCTGTCCACCTATCTGAAACTGGCCGATCAGCCCTGGACCTTTCTGCTCGAGTCGGTGACCGGCGGCGAGAAGTGGGGGCGTTACTCGATCATCGGTCTGCCCTGTCGCGAACGCATCGAGGTGCGGGGCTATCAGGTTCAGCATATTGTCGATGGTGACGTGACCGGCGCCACCGAAGTGGAAGATCCGCTGGCCTGGATCGAGGAGTTTCAGCGTCGCTTCAAGGTGCCGGTGCTCGACAACCAGCCGATCTTCGACGGCGGACTGGTGGGATACTTCGGCTACGACACCATCCGCTATATCGAGCCGCGCCTGGCCGGTGTGGAGAAGGACGACCCCATCGGGGTGCCGGACATCCTGTTGATGGTGTGCGATGAGCTGGTGGTGTTCGACAACCTTTATGGGCGTCTGACCCTGTGGACCCACGCCGATCCTTCCACGCCCTCGGCCTTCAGCGCCGCCCAGGCCCGGCTGAGCGCCCTGGAAGACGCCCTGCGCAGCCCGCTGTCGGTGGCCTCGCGAGTGCCCGGTGACGCACGCCCGGCGGTGGAGGAGGGGCACTTCACCTCCGGCTTCACCGAAGAGGGCTTCAAATCGGCGGTGGAAAGGATCAAGGAGTACGTGCTGGCCGGCGACGTGATGCAGTGCGTGCCGTCCCAGCGCATGTCGATCGAGTTCCAGGCCGAGCCGCTGGACCTGTATCGGGCTCTTCGCAGCCTCAATCCGTCGCCTTACATGTTCTTCTTCAACCTTGACGACCACCATGTGGTGGGTGCCTCGCCGGAGATCCTGACCCGCCTGGAGGATGGCATGGTGACGGTGCGTCCGATCGCCGGCACCCGGGTGCGCGGCAAGACCGAGGCGGAGGACAAGGCGCTGGAGGAGGACCTGCTGGCCGACCCCAAGGAAGTCGCCGAGCACCTGATGCTGATCGACCTGGGCCGCAATGACGTCGGCCGCATCTCCGAGACCGGCAGCGTCGAGGTGACCGATCAGATGGCCATCGAGCGCTACTCCCACGTCATGCACATCGTCTCCAACGTCACCGGCAAGCTGAAGCCGGGCTACAGCGCCATGGACGTGCTGCGCGCCACCTTCCCGGCGGGCACCCTGTCCGGAGCGCCCAAGATCCGCGCGATGGAGATCATCGACGAGGTCGAACCGGTCAAGCGCGGCGTCTACTCCGGGGCCGTCGGCTACCTGTCCTGGCATGGCAACATGGACACCGCCATCGCCATCCGCACCGCGGTGATCAAGGACGGTCAACTGCACGTCCAGTGTGGCGCCGGCGTGGTGGCGGACTCGGTGCCCCAGTCCGAGTGGGACGAGACCCTGAACAAGGGGCGTGCGCTGTTTCGTGCCGTGGCCATGGCCGAGCAGGGACTGCGCTGAGTTCGGCCTGACATCCGCTTGACAGCCATGACCACGACACACACTATAAGCCCATGATGAATATGACCTCCGCACCGTCCCGTGATCGCCAGCAGTGGTGGCGCCCCTTCGACTGAAGCGGGCGGAGGAACCCTGAGCGCCGGGGTGTCGCGGACCACGGTCTGGACAACGACGGTCAGGACAGCGAAAGTGCCGCCCGCGAGGCGGCATTTTTGTGTGTGGGTCGTCTCGCTGGGTGAAGCCCAATATTGAATCCTGGAGCCACCATGATCTTGATGCTCGATAACTACGACAGCTTCACCTACAACATCGTCCAGTACCTAGGCGAACTGGGCGCCGAGGTGGTAACCCGACGCAACGACACCATCAGCCTCGACGAGATCGAGGCCATGGCGCCCAGCCACATCGTGGTGTCGCCGGGGCCCTGCACGCCCAACGAGGCCGGCATCTCGCTGGAGCTGATTCGCCACTTCGCCGGCAAGCTGCCGCTGCTCGGTGTGTGCCTCGGCCACCAGGCCATCGGCCAGGTGTTCGGCGGCAAGGTGGTCCGTGCGCCCCAGGTCATGCACGGCAAGACCTCCGACATTCGCCATGCCGGACAGGGCGTGTTCAAGGGCCTCGATGATCCGCTCTCGGTGACCCGCTACCATTCGCTGGTGGTGGAGCGCGAGAGTCTGCCGGAGTGTCTCGAGATCACCGCCTGGACCGATGACGACGACGTCACCCCCGGCCTGATCATGGGCCTGCGCCACAAGGAGCTACCCATCGAAGGGGTGCAGTTCCACCCGGAATCGATCCTGTCGCGACAGGGACACGAGATGCTGGCCAACTTCCTCGAGCGCCACTGACTACCATCAGGAGACTTGCATGCAGATGACCAATGCCATCGCGGCGGTGATGCGCCGGGAGAACCTGGGCCGAGAGCAGGCCTATGCGGTGATGCGCACCATCATGACCGGCGAGGCCAGCGACGCCCAGGTCGCTGCCTTTCTGATGGGGATGGCGATGAAGGGCGAGACCGCCGAGGAAATCAGCGGCTGCGCCCAGGTGATGCGCGACCTGATGACGCCGGTAACGCTGTCCTGCGACAACGTCGTGGATATCGTCGGCACCGGTGGGGACGGCGCCAACCTGTTCAATGTATCCACCGCCTCGAGCTTTGTCGCCGCCGCCGCCGGCGCCCATGTGGCCAAGCACGGCAACCGAGGGGTGTCGTCGTCCTCGGGCAGTGCCGATCTGTTCCAGGTGGCCGGCATCGGCCTGGATCTGGACGCCGAACAGGTGGGCCGCTGCATCGAGGAGGTCGGCGTCGGCTTCATGTTCGCGCCCAACCACCACCCGGCCATGCGTCACGCCATCGGTCCGCGCCGCGAGATGGGCGTGCGCACCCTGTTCAATATTCTAGGGCCGCTGACCAACCCTGCCAGTGCGCCCAATCAGCTGCTCGGCGTCTACCACGCCGACCTGCTGGAGTTGATGGTGGAAGTGCTGCGTCAGCTCGGCAGTCGGCATGTGCTGGTGGCCCACGCCGAAGACGGCCTGGACGAAATCTCGCTGGCGGCGCCGACCCGCATCGCCGAACTCAAGGATGGCGAGATCCACCGCTATACCCTGACCCCCGAGGATGTCGGTATCGAGCGTCAGTCGCTCGCTCCGCTCAAGGTCAAGACCGCCGAAGACAGCCTGCGTCTGGTCGAGAAGGCGCTTTCGGGTGAGGGGCCTGCGGCGGATATCGTCGCCCTCAACGCCGGCGCCGCCCTCTACGCCGCCGACGTGGCCGATTCCCTCAAGGAAGGCGTGCTGATGGCCCAGGACGCCCAGGGAACCAGGCTGGCGCTGGAAAAGATGAAGGAACTGGCCCACTTTACCCGGGTGTTCGCTCAGTAGGACCTTTCTGAAAAGAGCCCGACGGGCCGCAAGGAGAATCACAACATGGCCAATGCCACCCCGACGATCCTCGAGCGAATCCTCGAGCGCAAGGACGAGGAGGTCGCCAGCCGACGCCGCCAGGTCAGCGAGCAGGCGCTGCTCGCGCGTGCGCGAGAGCAGGATGCACCGCGCGGTTTCGTCATCTCGCTGGCCGAGCGGATCCGCGACGGCGACGCCGCGGTGATCGCCGAGGTCAAGAAGGCGTCACCCTCGAAGGGGCTGATCCGTGAGGATTTTCGCCCGGCCGAGATCGCCGCTCAGTACGCCCGGGGTGGGGCGGCCTGCCTCTCGGTGCTGACCGACGCTGACTTCTTCCAGGGCCATGAGGACTACCTGATTGCCGCCCGCGAGGCGTGCAGTCTGCCGGTGATCCGCAAGGACTTCATCGTCCACGGCTACCAGGTCAGCGAGGCGCGGGCCATCGGCGCCGACTGCATCCTGCTGATCGTCGCCGCCCTGGAGGACGCCCAGATGCGCGACCTGCACCAGCAGGCCGGCGAGCTTGGCATGGACGTGCTGGTGGAGGTCCACGACGCCCAGGAACTGGAGCGGGCGCTGGCGCTCGATCTGGATCTGGTCGGGATCAACAACCGCGACCTGCATACCTTCAATACCCGACTCGAGACCACCCTGGAACTGCTGCCGCGGATTCCGCCCGAGGTCACGGTGATCACCGAGTCCGGCATCCACAGCCGCGACGATGTGCTGCGCATGCGCGAGAACGACGTCCACGGCTTCCTGGTGGGCGAGGCCTTCATGCGCGAAGAGGACCCGGGCGAGGCCCTGCGGCGACTGTTCTTCTGAGTCCTGTACTCGCCTGAAGACACCTCGGGCCGGTCATCGACCGGCCCGAGGTGTTTTTATTTCCGACTACTTTGCCGGTCTGGCATGACCAGGCGGATCACATGATCGCCCTTGCGTGGTGTCAGCGGCGCGTCGGCGGTGGCGATGCGCGGCCGCCCGGAAGTGCCGACACAGATCAGCGGCGCCGAGTCGGTATCGCCGGGGAAAGCCCCCTGACGTCTCGCGCTGGCGACGTCCCTGGCCTGGAGGGGCGCTTGCCGGGTGTCTGTGCTGTGGGCGTGACCTGGGCGTCTTTCTCCCCTTTCTCCCCTTTCTCCACTTGCACGCTTGTCGCCGCTCGCGCGCAGCAGCGCCCGTGAGCGGGGTGCTTCGTCGAGCCGTTCGACCTCGAAGCGAGCCCCACGCTCGACCAGGCTCGAGAGCTGGGCAAAGGTCATCTCGCGGCCGAACAGATAGGGAACATGCTCGATGGCGGTGGCGTGCTGGCGCCGGGCCTGGCGCCCCAGGTTGACCGCCAGGCGGAACACCTGGCCCTGGCCCAGCAGATGCTCGAAGTGCAGCGCGGCCAGATCATTGAGCTCTCGGTAGGGTGACAGCGGCATCAGGTAGCCGATACCGCTCAGCTCCATATGCTGGGCAGCGTGTTCAGACAGCGGGTCACCGTAGTAGGCCGAGAGCCCCTCGGCGCGGGCGGCCTGCACCGCGTCCCAGCTCGAGTCGGTCAGCAGCACGCCGAGTCGGGCCTGGCGCAGACAGTGGGCCATCTGCCGGGCCACCGGGTTGGCGCCGATGATCAGCACGCCGTGGGCCGAGGGACGGCGCACCTTCAGCCAGTCGCCCAGCGGGCGAGCCAACAGACTCTGGGACACCACCGTGGCGATGATCACCAGAAAGGTCACCGGCACCAGCCGGTCAGCGCCGGGCACACCGATCTCTTCCAGCCGCAACGCGAACAGCGAGGCCACCGCGGCGGCGACGATGCCGCGGGGCGAGATGAACGCCAGCAGGCTCTTCTCGCGCCAGTCCAGGCCGCTGCCCAGGGTGCACAGCCACACCGCCAACGGACGCACCAGCAACAGCAGCACCGCCAGAAAGGCCCAGGCCGGCCAGCCCAGCAGCGCCAGCTGCTCGACCGTCAGGCGTGCCGCCAGCAGGATGAACAGACCCGAGATCAGAAGGATCGACAGGGTCTCCTTGAACTCGATGATCGGCCGGGTGGGCACGCCACGCATATTGGCGAGCCAGGCGCCCATTACCGTCACCGTCAACAGGCCCGACTCGTGAAACAGGGTGTTGGACAGGGTGAACAGACCGAGCATGGTCATCAGGGTGCCGAAGCTGTGCAGTCGTTGAGGCAGCAGGTGCTGGCGCAGCACCTGGCCCCATAGATAGCCGCCGGCGACGCCGAAGCCGAAGCCGATCAACGCGGTCTGGGCGAACAGCATCAGGGTATGCGGAAGCGCCTGGGTGCCGGAGCCCAGAGCGACAAATTCGTAGACCAGCACCGCGCCGATGGCGCCCACCGGGTCGATCAGGATGCCCTCCCAGCGCAGGATCTGGGTCAGGTGCTCGCGGGCGCGCAGGGTCTGCAGCAGCGGCAGGATCACCGTCGGGCCGGTGACCACCAGCAGCGCCCCCAGCAGGCTCGCCATCTCCCAGCTCAGGCCCAGCAGCCAGCGGGCAGCCAGCGCTCCGCACAGGGCGGTGATCAGGGCGCCCCAGGTAACCAGCCGACGCACCGTGCGGCCATGGCCACCCAGCTCGCGAAAGTTCAGGGTGAGGCTGCCCTCGAACAGGATCACCGCCACCGCCAGTGACACCAGCGGGAACAGAAGCTCGCCGAACAGGGCGTCGGGGTCGAGCAGGCCAGTCACCGGGCCTGCGGCAATGCCGGCGATCAACAGCGTCAGGATGGCGGGGACCTTGAGGCGCCAGGCCAGCCACTGTGAGCCCAGCGCCAGCAGGCCAACGGCCGCCAGGGTGAGTCCGGCATGCTCCATGGTCGGTCGACTCCGAAACGGGAAAAGCCGCGCAGCGTACTGACGCGGCGTCGATCATGCAAACCATCGCCATCATAGGCGTCAACGATGGTCTGACTCAGCTCGCCCGACGAAGTGCGCCGAGCAGCGCCTGCAGCGGATGCGGCAGCTGGCTGTCGGAGAAGCGTCGGGCCTGGCTGCGACAGGAGTAGCCGGTGGCCAGCAGGCGACCGCTGCCGCCGTGCTCCTGCACCACCGGTTCCCAGGACTGGGCGTAGATGGTACGCGAGGTCGCAAGGTTGCGTGCCTCGTGGCCGTAGGTGCCGGACATGCCGCAGCAGCCGGAGGGCAGCGGCGCCAGGCGCAGCCCGAAGCGTTCGAACAATTGCTGCCAGGCCTTGGGGCTGCCCGGCGCCTGGGTCTTCTCGGTGCAGTGGGACAGCAGCTGGAAGGGGGCTTCCTCGCTCAGGTCGAGTCCCGAGGGCACCAGCGAGGCGCCCAGACTCGAAAGCCACTCCTGCAGCATCAGCACCTCAGGCACCGCCTGCTCACCCAGTGCCTTCACGTACTCCTGGCGATAGGTCAGGGTCATCGCCGGGTCGATGCCCACCAGCGGCACGCCGCTGGCGGCCAGGGTGGAGAGCTCTCGGGCACGCTTGCGGGCGGTGCGCTCGAAGGCGCCGAGAAAGCCCTGGACGTTGAGCGGCTTGCCGTTGGGCTTGTAGGGCGCGACGAAGACGCGGATATCGAGGCGCGACAGCAGCTCCACCACGTCGGCGACCAGTCTGGCTTCGAAGTGGCTGGTGAAGGCGTCCTGCACCAGGATCACGCTGCGCGCCTTCTGGCGCTCGCTGAGGCGTCCCAGCGTCAGCGGGGTGGCCTCGGCCACGCCCCAGGCCTTGAGCTGCTTCTTGAGCCGGGCGCGTGACAGCCGGGGGCTGTCGACCATGCCGAGGCCGCGGGCCATCAGCCGGTCCACCAGGCGGTTGTCGAGTGCCGCGTTGTAGGCCGGGGCCAGTGGCGCCAGCGCCGGCAGCAGGAATTCGAGCCCGCCGATCAGGTAGTCGCGCAGCGGTCGCAGGTAGCGTCCGTGGTAGACCTCGAGGAACTGAGAGCGGAAGGCCGGGACATTGACCTTGATCGGGCACTGGCCGGCGCAGGACTTGCACGCCAGGCAGCCGGCCATGGCGTCGTAGACCTCGTGGGAAAAGTCGTCCTTGCCGCGCAGGCTGTTGAGCGCGCGGCGGGGCAGGTGGGCGAGCCAGCCGAGCGCGGTCTCATCCTTCTTGCGCTGTGACTCCTCGACCACGTCGATGCCGGCCTTCCCCTGCAGGCGCAGCCATTCGCGCATCAGGCTGGCGCGGCCCTTGGGCGAGTGCACACGATCCCGGGTGGCCTTCCACGACGGGCACATGGCGTCGTCGGGATCATAGTTGTAGCAGGCGCCGTTGCCGTTGCAGTAGACGGCGTCGGCGTGGGCCTGCCATACCCGCTCGTCGATCTGACGGTCGAAGTCGCCGCGCATGGGCACCGCGTCGATGGCCAGCAGGCCTGGGTCGCTGAGGCTGGCGCCGGGCTCGGGCTGACTGTTGGCCGCTTCGTCGGTCTCCACCAGCGGCGTGGCGATCTTGCCGGGATTGAGCTGGTTGTGCGGGTCGAAGGCACCCTTGAGGCGTCGCAGGCTGGGGTAGAGCTCCCCGAAGAAAGCTGGCGCGTACTCCGAGCGCACACCCTTGCCGTGCTCTCCCCACAACAGGCCGTGGTAGCGCTGGGTCAGCGCCGCCACCTCATCGGAGATTTCGCGGATCATCGCCTGCTGGCGCGGGTCCTTCATGTCCAGCGCCGGGCGCACATGCAAGACCCCGGCGTCGACGTGGCCGAACATGCCGTACTCGAGCCCGCGGGCATCGAGCAGGGCGCGGAACTCGGCGATGTAGTCGGCCAGGTGCTCGGGGGGGACCGCGGTATCCTCGACGAAGGGCAGCGGGCGCTTCTCGCCCTTGACGTTGCCGAGCAGGCCCACCGAGCGCTTGCGCATGGCGTAGACCCGACCGATGGCGTCACGGCCGACGGCCTGGGTGAAGCCCAGGCGGGTGACGCTGGTGTCGCTTTCGAGTCCCCGGCAGAAGGCGTCGACCCGGACCTCGAGGCGCTCGGGGTCGTCGTCGTTGAACTCCACCAGGTTGATGCCCTCGATGGCCGGGCCGTCATCCACCGGGAAGAACTCGGCCACCGAGTCCCACACGAAGTCCTCCATGGCGAGCTTCAACACCTTGTCGTCCACGGTCTCGATGGAGGTGGGGCGAAGCGCCTGCGGCTTTTCAGGTGACGAGCCGCCGGCCATCAGCGCCTTGGCGTCGGCGAGGGCCGCCATGAAGCTCGGGTAGCGCACATTGACCAGGATCGAGTGGCGCGGGATCGGCAGCACGTTGAGTACCGCCTCGTTGGTCAGCGCCAGCGAGCCCTCGGCGCCGCACAGCACGCTGTTGAGGTTGAAGCGGCCGTCGTCGTCGCGAAGGTGGGCCAGATCGTAGCCGGTCAGGCAGCGGTTGAGCGGCGGGAAGATTTCCTCGATGCGCTCGCGCTCCTGCTCGATGATCTTGCGGGCGGCGCGATAGGCGCGGCCTCGGGCCGAGTCCTCGGCGCACAGGGTCTCGAGTTCGTCCTCGTCGACCGCGGCGCTGATCAGGCGCTCGCCGCCGATCAGTACGCTGTCGAGCTCGAGCACATGGTGGCGGGTCTTGCCGTATTCGCAGCTGCCCTGGCCGCTGGCGTCGGTGGCGATCATGCCGCCGATGGTCGCCCGGTTGGAGGTGGACAATTCCGGTGCGAAGAACAGCCCATGGGGCCTCAAGGCGGCGTTGAGCTGGTCCTTGACCACCCCGGCCTGGACCCGTACCCGGCGGTTGTCGACGTCGATCTCGAGGATCTGGTTCATGTGCCGGGAGACGTCCACCACCAGGCCGTCGCTCAGCGACTGGCCGTTGGTGCCGGTGCCGCCACCACGTGGTGTCAGGGCCACCTTGCGGAAGGTTTCCCGCCCGGCGAGCCGGCCGAGCAGCTCGAGGTCAGCTGCGTGACGCGGAAACACCGCCGCCTGGGGCAGGCGCTGGTAGAGCGAGTTGTCGGTGGCCAGTACCGTGCGGCTGGCGTAGTCCGGGGCGATTTCGCCCTCGAAACCTTCCGCCTTCAGGGCCTTGAGAAAGTCGACATAGTGCTGGTCCAGTGGGGTCGCGGCATCAGCTAGGGGCAGTGGTGCGATCATGGTCTCGGTCGATACAGGCCCCGCGGCGGCGCGGCTGGCGCTATCGACAGGGCAGGAGAATGGGAGGGCGTCCACTTTACCGCGTCTCGGGGGGTGGGTGCATCCCGATCGCGAGAGAAGCGGGCGCTCGCCCCCGGTCGATGGCGCCGCCTCTCGCTTTTGCCTACAATGTGTCGCCTGCGCGGAGGGTGGTCCCAGGGCACACCAGCGGGGCGCTTTTCGGCAGTCCTCACGGTGGGGCCCGAGAGCAGCGTCCGACGCTGGCGATGGTGACGCACGGCCCCAGGTGACGCCTTCCGCATCCGACATGTTCTTTTCACTCAGGCGACGGACCAGACTCCATGCTCGATCCGAAACTGCTGCGCGGCGACCTCGATACGCTCGCCCAACGACTGGCCACCCGCGGTTACTCTCTCGACAGCGAGGCGCTTGGCTCGCTGGAATCCCGCCGTCGCGAGCTGCAGACCGAGACCGAGCGTTTGCAGAACGAGCGCAACACTCGCTCCAAGGCGATCGGCAAGGCCAAGGCCGCCGGCGAGGACATCCAGCCGCTGCTCGACGAGGTCAGTGACCTGGGCGAGCGCTTGGACGCCGCCAAGGTGGCGCTGGCCGAGGTGCAGGGCCAGTGGGAAGACATCGCTGCGGGGATTCCCAACCTGCCCCACGCCAGCGTGCCCGAAGGCGCAAGCGAAGACGACAACGTCGAGGTGTCGCGCTGGGGCAACCCCGGCGAGTACGCCTTCGAGGTCAGGGATCACGTCGACCTGGGAGCCAAGAAGGGCGATCTGGACTTCGAGGTTGCCGCCAAGCTGACCGGCGCTCGCTTCGCCGTGATGCGCGGGCCGATCGCTCGCCTGCACCGCGCCCTGACCCAGTTCATGCTCGACAAGCAGACCCTGGAGCACGGCTACGAAGAGTGCTACGTGCCCTACATGGTCAACCGGGACTCGCTCTACGGCACCGGCCAGTTGCCCAAGTTCGGCGAGGACCTGTTCAAGCTCGACGACGAGCGCGAGTTCCACCTGATCCCCACCGCCGAGGTGCCGCTGACCAACCTGCTGCGTGGCGAGATCGTCGACGCTGGCGCCTTGCCGTTGAAGCTGACCGCCCATACTCCCTGCTTTCGCAGCGAGGCAGGTTCCCACGGTCGCGATACCCGCGGGATGATCCGCCAGCACCAGTTCGACAAGGTCGAGATGGTCCAGCTGGTCGATCCGGCCAAGAGCTACGAGGCGCTGGAGGAAATGCGCGGCCACGCCGAGGCGATCCTTCAGGCGCTCGAGCTGCCTTATCGGGTGGTGACCCTGTGCACCGGTGACATGGGCTTCTCCGCCGCCAAGACCTACGATCTCGAGGTCTGGCTGCCGAGCCAGGACACTTACCGTGAGATCTCCTCGGTGTCCAACTGCGAGGACTTCCAGGCACGCCGCCTGCAGGCGCGCTTCCGCGCCAAGGGTGAAAAGAAGCCGCAGCTTCTGCACACCCTCAACGGCTCCGGTCTGGCGGTGGGGCGCTGCCTGATCGCGGTGATGGAAAACCACCAGAACGAGGATGGCTCCATCACCGTTCCCGAGGTGCTGCGTCCCTATATGGGCGGGGTCGAGCGCATCAACGCTTGATCCGTCCTTGAGAGGGGCAGGCGCGCTTGCCCTTGCTCAAGCCCTTGCTTAAGCACAAGCAAAAGCAAAAGCCCCGGTGGTCAAGACCACCGGGGCTTTTGCGTCACGGGCTTTTTACGTCACGGGCTTTTTACGTCACGGGGTTTTACGTGACGGGCTTTCGCGTAACGAGCTTGGGCGTAACGGGCTTAGGCGACATGGCACCGGACCCCGGCCGCTTTCCGTTGGGCGGGTGCGACTCGTTGGCCACCGATGCCATGGCCGTCGGGCTGACGTCGCCGCTATCGTCATTGCGGCGCAGCCGGGACCTGCTGGCGATCCTGATCGATATCCGCGGTTGCCTCGGCCAGCCCCCAGCGGACCTGGACGCCGGCGTCGATGGTGAGGCTGCCGGGGCTGTAGTCGGCGTTGCCGCCGCTTTCGGCCATGTCGGCGCGCATCGCCATCATGCGTGGCTGAAACACCGGGGCGTTGGTCTCGCTGACATGGATCACCTCACCGAGCTCCACTCCCAGGGCGTCCGCCATCAGTTCGGCCTTGGCCCTGGCGCGCTCGAGCGCCTGGGTCAGAGCGCGGTCGCTGGCCGCGTCGCGGTCGGCAAGATCGTAGCTGACGCCGTCCAGTGCATTGACGCCGGCTTCGGTCAGGGCGTCGAGCAGGGTCGGAAGGCTATCGAGATCGCTGATCGCCAGGGTTACCGGACGTTCAAGGCGAGTACGTACCATGGGGATGGGGTTGTCGTTGCCCTGGCGTGTTTGATGCAGCATCTCCTGCTGTACCCGCAGCGATCCGGCGTTGATCGCCTCGCGGGAAAGACCCGCGTCTTCCAGCGCCGAGATCAGCTCGGCGGCACGATCCTCCAGGCGTTGGCGGGCTTCAGCCAGAGCCTGACCGTGGTCACCACTGTCCTTTTCCTGGGCGATGGCCGGTGTCAGCTCCCACAGTCGGGCGTTCAAGGTCGCCTCGTCCGGAGCGACCTTGAGCTCGGACTGGGCCTGGATATCCAGATAGCGTGGCGTGGGTGACTCGGCGGCCAGGGAGGGCGTGGCGGCCAGAGAAGCCAGCGCCAGGCCGAGCCCCACCGTCGCCAGCCGGTTGAGGTGGCGCAGGCGAAGGCTCGGCATCGCCCGTGACCGGGCGGAGGGAGTGACGAGTGACATCGGATTCTCCTTGTAACGTGGGGGATGAACGACAGGGCGAACAACAGGGGGCGCGTCGCAGACAAGTCTGACAGGTACCCGCACCGGCCAGGGCCTACTGACTGGGACGGTGTCCTCGGCGAGACGTTCCCGGATCTCAAGCGTCTCCACGATCCTTGCATGGTTGAGGCTGGGCCGGCCAATGTCGCCGGAGTGATACACGGAACATTGGCAATGTTGCGCCATGTGTCATGATTCTTTGTGCTGAAACGATTGGCGGGGCATGATGGCGCCGATAACGCCGTCGAGCCGACGGCTGGTTAACGAGAGGAGCTACCGTCCATGGAAGATGAAGTCGAGGCGCAGGAGCGCAGGCTCCCCTTGAACCTGACGCTGGCCCTGGCTGCACTGGTGGTCATCGTCGCCGGCATGCGTGCGGGTGCAGACCTGCTGGTGCCGGTGCTGCTGTCGCTGTTCATCGCGGTGGTGTGTACCGCCCCGGTGCAGTGGCTGCACGAGCGGGGGCTGGGCTTGAGACTATCGGTATGGGTCACGCTGGTGGTGATCGGCGGCATGCTGATCCTGTTGGCGCTGTTGCTGGCCAATAGTGTCGGTACCTTTGCCGAGGCCTTGCCCGGGATCGAGGAAAAGCTCTACGAATACTACCTGCGCCTGCTCGATGGACTGGCCAGCATGGGGCTTGCCATCGACACCCAGCGGCTGGCCGGGTTTCTCGACACCCAGAAGCTTGGCGAATGGCTTCCGGCACTGCTCAGCCAGCTCGGCAATCTGATGATGCAGAGTGTCGTGGTGGCGCTGCTGGTGATGTTCATGCTGTTCGAGACCCTGAACTTCCGCGACAAGATATCCCGGGCGCTGGCCAACCCCGCCCCGAGCCTCGAGCGCTTCAACGAGTTCAGCCACACCCTCAAGCGTTACCTGGCGGTCAAGACCGTGATCAGCCTGGTCACCGGGGCCCTGGTGTGGGTGGCCTGTCTGCTGGTGGGGGTCGACTTCCCGCTGCTGTGGGCGGTGCTGGCCTTTGCGCTCAACTATATCCCCAACATCGGTTCGGCCATCGCCGCGGTGCCGGCGGTGCTGCTGGTGCTGGTGTCTCCGGACGGGGGCATGGGCGATGCGTTGCTGCTGAGCCTTGCCTATCTGTCGATCAACTTCGTCATGGGCAATCTGGTCGAACCGCGGGTCATGGGGCGGGCGCTGGGATTGTCCACCTTCGTCGCCTTTCTGTCGCTGGTGGTGTGGGGCTGGATCTTCGGGGTCACCGGCATGTTGCTGTCGGTGGTGCTGACGATGACGTTGAAGATCGCCCTCGACAGCCACCCCCAGACCCGCTGGATGGCCCACCTGCTGGGACCGGCCAAGGGTGGCCCGGTGGAGGACGCCAGCCGGCCACTGGCCGAGCGTGCTCGCATGAGCAAGCTGAAACGCAAGGTTGAATCGGTCCAGCGCAAGTAAACCGACCGGGCGCATAAGCCAGCGATATGGACCACCTGAACGCAAGCGAGCCAAGGACGGGGTTATGGCGCCTTCTCGGGCGGTGGGAACACCACCTCCATGCCACGGGCGTCGAGCTGACGGATGTCCTCGGGGCTACCGTCCTCGGCCAGGGTGACCAGACCGATGCCGGGCCCGTTCCACAGGCGTTCTCCGGCCTTGGCTCGGTCCGGGTCCCTGGGCTCCACCGCCATGGGCCGGCGCTGGGTAAACCAGTTGAGCGGCGAGCGTGGCGAGTAAAGCCAGCGATTGAGACGATCGAAGGTATCCAGCAGAGTGTCGGGAAAGCAGTTCTTGAGGCCGCTGGAGGTGATCTGCCAGATCATCGGGCCCTGGTGCCGGTGACGGATACGCACGTCGTAGACGAAGGAGTAGTGCACGTCGCCAGACAGGATGACGTAGTGCCCCGGGGTCCGCGAGTGGCGGAAGATGTTGAGCATCACGCTGGCGGCGCCACGATGGGCCATCCAGTTCTCGGCATCCACCAGCAGCGGTTTGCCCGCCAGGGTGAACAATTTCTGGATGGTCTCGATCAGCTTGACCCCGAACATCGGCGCCGGAGAGACGATGACCGCCGACGGCGCGTCGATCAACTCCTGCTGAAATTCCGATAACGCCTCCCAGTCCATCAGGCCGGAAGGCCGTTCGGGCTTGCGCCCGTTGCGCCAGCGTCGGGTGCGGGTATCCAGCACCACCAGGCGTGGACTGCCCTCGACCTGAAATTCCCAGCCCTCGAAGCGAAAGAGGCGCTCGAGACAGGCATCCTGCTGATCCTTGTCGAGCCAGCCTTGGTTATCGTTGGCGTCGCTCAACAGCGCCTGGGCTTCGTCCAGCGGTGTCTTCAACCGCTCGGGGGCGTTGCCCCAGCCCTGACACAGCAGATAGGCCAGCAAGGCATTGCCGATGATGCGCTTGGAGAAGGGGTGGCCGTAAGCCGTGCTTTCCCACTGCGCGGTAAGGTTCCAGTCGTCGGTGACGTCGTGGTCATCGAAGATCATCAGGCTCGGCAACTGGGCCATGACGCGGGCGGCGGCAGGCAGGGTAGCGACGAAGTCGTCGATGATCCGGGCCTGGTCGTCGTAGGTCTCTCGTCGCTCTTCTTCAAGCGCAGGAGGCTGGCACTCGATGAGGCGCCACGGCGTCGGCGACCAGACCAGCAGGTACATGGCCACCATCTCGGCGAAGGTCATCAGGTGATTGGCGGCGCTGGCCGACGTGAACACCGGCTTGCGAACGCCCCCGAAGAAGCGATCCTTGAGGGCAGCCGAGCTCTTGACGTCGGGCAGCAACTCTTCGCGTCGATAGTAGCTGAAGGGGCTTGCGTAGAGCGATTGGCTGTCGTCGATGGTCGAGCCCTCGAGGGTCTCGTCGAACAGCCCCAGGCGCTCGATCAGCGCGTGTATCGCCACCAGCAAGGGGCCGGCGACGTCATCGGCGTAGATCTGGTCGCCGGTCATCAACAGCCAGGCCGGCCACTGTTCGGGACAGTCGAGACGCTGGGCGAGCCAGCTGTCCAGATGGGCCAGGCCGTCCGGGCCATCGTAGTGAGGACGACGGCAGGAGCCGTGCAGCAGGCGTCGGTGGCTCGATGCCAGCACGAATGCCGGCGTCTCGTGCCCTTCATGGCACAGATGGGGCGCCAGCTCGCCGAGTGAGGTTTCGCGCTCGTCCGTCACCTTGAGGTCGTAGTCGATCCGGGTGTCCTGGGGCAGAGGCTCATCCAGCGGTGCATCGATCAGGTAGAGCAGGGCATGGCGGCCCAGTGGCACCAGCCGGTAATCGTCCTCACCAAGCGGCTGTCGGCGAGGCGACTCGCCGCTGGGTGACAGCTCGAGGGTCAAGCTGAGCGGACGGCTCGCCACCAGCCAGATGCGCAGACGTTCGGGACTCAAGCGTCGCAGGATGGGGCCGGCGAGGATAGCGGGAAGGTCGTCGGGAGACGTTCCGGTGTCGGTCATGGCGGTCCTGTGTCGGTTCGCTGTCGGTAAGCCCCTTTCCGGGGGGAGACCTCGCGCATGGCGAATACATCAAGAGTATCAACGGTAAGCGGCAAGGAGGCCAGAGCGCCGGTGTATGCCTTGCAGACTGTTCCCGAGGTGGCCGTTGAGCTGACTGGTCTGGTAGCGCTTGTCTTGACCTGGCTGCGCGAGTGGTCCGGGTCAGCACCTGGCAAATGCTAGCATCAAGGATGAGGAACGCGTCTTCCCGGGAGACTCCCATGGTTCATGAACATCGAACGACCGAAAGCGCCAGAGCGGACGGCCCTGCTCACCAGCACGCTGAGCGGGACAAGCATCGGCACGATCCCCACGGCCATGACGCGCACAGCCATGGCCATGGCATTGGCCATGTGCACACCGACAGCCAGCGTCGGCTGGCTTGGGGCATCCTGCTGACCGCGTCCTTCATGGTGGCCGAGGTGGTCGGAGGTGTTGTCTCCGGATCGCTGGCGCTGCTGGCCGACGCCGGCCATATGCTCACCGACAGCGCTGCCCTGGTGCTGGCCTGGTTTGCCGCCCGCCTCAGCAAGCGACCTGCCGACGACGCCCGCAGTTTTGGCTATGACCGGGTGCAGATCCTCGCCGCCTTCGTCAACGGCTTGACCCTGATCGCCATCGTGGTCTGGATCTCGATCGAAGCGGTCCGCCGCCTGCTGAGTCCGGTCGAGGTGCTGGGGCCTGTCATGTTGACGGTGGCGGTGGCGGGACTGCTGGTCAATATCGTGGTCTTCGTGATTCTTCACGGCGGCGATCGCGACAATCTGAATATTCGCGGTGCTGCGCTGCACGTGCTGGGCGATCTGCTCGGTTCCGTTGCGGCGATCGTTGCCTCGCTGGTGATCATGGCGACCGGATGGACGCCGATCGACCCGCTGCTGTCGGTGCTGGTGGCGCTGCTGATCCTCAGGAATGCCTGGACACTGACGCGCCAGAGCGGGCACATCCTGCTGGAAGGCGTTCCGGAATCCCTGGACATCGATGCCATGAAGCGGGCCGTCGTCGAGACGGTACCGGCGGTATGCGACGTTCATCATGTTCACGCCTGGTCGCTGACACCCGGACGGCATCTGGTGTCGATGCACGTCGGCGTGCGCTCGGGAGAAGACCACCAGACAACTCTGGTGGCAGTGCGGGAGGTGCTGACCCAAGGGTTCGATATCGAGCATGTCACGATGCAACTGGAAGAGGTGGGAGACTGCGTCGACCATCGCTGAGCAACACCACTGCATGAAGTCAGGCAGGCGCAAGGCAAGCCGATAGGGAAGAGCGGCTGGGCGCCCCCCTTGGAGGCAGGGAGGGCGAGGATGGTCGGCGACTAGAGAAGCTTGGTCTGTCGCAGACTGTGCAGGGCGCAGGGGGCATCGAAGCTGTGAGCATCCGCCAGATCCCAGAACTCACGATACAGCGGATGGTTCTTGGCACCGCCCTCCAGCAACTCCTTGGGTGCCAGGCTGTCGATCAGGCTGATGTAGGGTAGCGCCTTGCCATTGGAGAGGCGCCTGATGATGTGTTCGGGGCCAAGTTCGCTGGGGTGATGCAGCCCAGCAGCCTCCAGCATCTCGCACAGGGCGAACTTGGTATTGGCGTGGAAGTTCTTCACCCGCACCGACTTGTCCTCGACGTCCAGGCGGTTGCCGCGGGCCTTGTCCTGGGTGGCGACCCCGCTGGGACACTGGTCGTTGTGGCAGCTCTGGGCCTGGATGCAGCCCAGCGAGAACATGAAGCCACGGGCCATGTTGACCCAGTCGGCGCCCAGCGCCAGCGTACGGGCGATGTCGAAGGCGCTGATGATCTTGCCGCTGGCGCCGATGCGAATCTCGTCGCGCAGTCCGGCGCCGACCAGGGTGTTGTGGACCAGGATCAGGGCGTCGTTGAGCGGCATGCCGAGGCGGTTGATGAATTCCAGCGGAGCGGCGCCGGTGCCGCCCTGGCCACCGTCGACCACGATATAGTCGGGGCGGTCGCCGCATTCCAGCATGGCCTTGACCATGGCGAACCATTCCCAGGGATGGCCCAGGGCCAGCTTGATGCCCACCGGCTTGTCGCCGGAGAGGGTGCGCAGCTCCTGGATGAAGTGGATCATCTCGCAGGGGGTGGAGAAGGCGGAGTGCTTGGACGGCGAAAGTACGTCCTGGCCTTCGGGCACGCCGCGAGTCGAGGCTATCTCGGCGGTCACCTTGGCCCCGGGCAGGATGCCGCCATGGCCAGGCTTGGCGCCCTGGGACAGCTTGATCTCGATCATCTTCACTTCTTCACGACGGGCATTCTCCTTGAACTTGTCGCGATCGAATCCACCGTCGTCGCGACGACAGCCGAAGTAGCCGGAACCGATCTGCCACACCAGGTCGCCGCCGCGCAGGTGGTAGGGCGATATCGCCCCTTCCCCGGTGGTGTGGTAGAAGCCCCCGAGCTTGGCACCTTCGTTGAGGGCGCTGATGGCATTGGGCGACAGGGCACCGAAGCTCATGGCGGAAATATTGAGCACGCTGGCCTTGTAGGGCTTGGCGCGATGCTCGCCGACGACCACACGGAAGTCATGATCGGTGATCTCCACCGGTGACAGTGATGGCCCCATCCACTCGTAGCCGGGGGCGTTCATGTCCCTGAGCGAGCCGAAGGGCTTCTTGTCGATGGTGCTCTTGGCCCGTCGATAGACCAGCGAGCGCTGCTCGCGGGAGAAGGGCGACTCGAAGGTGTCCGCCTCGATGAAGTACTGGCGGAACTCGGGCCCGATGGATTCCAGGAAGTAGCGTATATGCGCCAGGATCGGGTAGTTGCGACTGACCGTGCGGCGACGCTGGACGATGTCATAGGTGCCCAGCGCGGTCAGGGCGCCAAACACCAGCACCCCCGTCAGCCACCATAGTGACGCCAGCATCCCGAGCAGGCTGACGATCAGGCCGGCGACGGCGATGTAGTAGGCGCCGAAGCGGGTCGAGGCGTGGCGTGAAAGGTACGAGGCCATGTCGTTCTCCCTGAGTCACGGTTTTCTTGTGTTCTTTACTCATGCAAGCACATTACCTGTCACCGGCATAGGGCACGCGGCACCGGGTGACGACCAGGCACAGTGGAGCAAAAGGCGGAGGCATGGCTCAGGCGGGAGGCCGTGCTCAAGGCGGCCGCCGGCCAGTCGTGAGGTGCAGCAGCAGGTGACTGCAAAGCGTCATCGTCTCGTAACCAAGTGCAAATAGTGTTTGACCTGAGCGCCAAGACGGCGCATGCTGCTCGCAGTTGGTTAGCAAGTTGAACGTCTCAGAGGTCATCGAAGCATCCTGGCGACGATGTTCCGGGGGAAGGTTTCTTGTTTTACCCACTGCAACTCGGGTATCTCCCGGTAATGTATATACGCTAGTCGAGGATTCGATCATGGCAACTGGTACCGTCAAGTGGTTCAACGACACTAAGGGCTACGGCTTCATCTCTCCGGACGACAACGGTGACGACCTGTTCGCTCACTTCTCCGAGATTCAAGCCGACGGCTTCAAGTCCCTGCAGGATGGCCAGAAGGTCTCCTTCGAGGTGACTCAGGGCAAGAAAGGCCTCCAGGCTTCCAACATCAAGGTCATCGACTAAGTCGATCGCTTGATGGCCGCTCAGGCGGCATGATGCATCGCACTTGATGCATGGAAAAGGCTCGCTACGGCGGGCCTTTTTGCATTTCTGATGTGTCGTTCTGCGCCCCGGGTGGGGGCCGGTAAAGGACACCCGCAAACGGGGTGAATCTCTCGCAAAGGCGCTGTGGCATAGGGTGAAGGCCTTATATGCCTGAAAGAGATAAAAAAATAATACATTGTAACTATTTAGAATAAGGTGAGGGAGGCACAATAGGCTGATTCTCTTCAGCAAGGCCACCTCATGTCGCTGGATGCCTGGATCGCCCTTTCCGTTGCCTGTGCCGTCTTCCCGTTGATGGCGCTGACCCGTCTCGGCCCCGACATGGTGCTGATGGGGGCTCTTGTGGTGCTTCTGAGCCTTGGGGTCATCGACGCCGAGCAGGCGTTGGGCGGTTTTTCCAACAGTGGCCTGTTCACGGTCGCCTTCCTCTACATCCTGGTCGCCAGTCTGCGTGATACCGGTGGTATCGATCTGATCATTCGTCACGTGCTGGGACGCCCCTCCGGCGAACGTCACGCCTTGTCACGCCTGGTGTGGCCCGTCACCGCCGTCAGCGGGCTGCTCAACAACACGCCGGTGGTGGCCACCTTCATCCCTGCGGTGATCAGCTGGGGGCGTCGCTTCTCGATTGCCCCGCAGTTGTTGCTGATGCCGCTGAGCTTCGCTTCGATCCTCGGCGGCACCGTCACCCTGATGGGTACCAGCACCAATCTGGTGGTGCATTCGCTGATGCAGGAGCGCTTCCCGGACCTCCACCTGGGGCTGTTCGAAATCGCCTGGGTGGGCGTGCCCATGGCGCTGGTTGGGGTCGTCTACCTGCTGGTAGTAACGCCTCGTCTGCTGTCCAGGCGCCCCGGCAGCGAGGAGGCCTTCGCCAACCTGCGCGAGTTCACCATCGAAATGGAAGTGGATCCGCAGGGGCCGCTGGTCGACCGCACCGTCGAAGAGGCCGGGCTGCGGCATCTTTCCGGGCTCTTCCTGGTGGAAATCGAACGCGGTGGCAATGTGGTCAGCGTGGTGGGGCCGGGTGAACGTCTCAAGGGCGGGGATCACCTGGTCTTTGCCGGCACCACTGAGGGGGCCGTGGAATTGCAGCAGATGCGCGGTCTGAGGCCATCCCGTCCGGGGGAGTCGCATCTTGAGAAGGAGTTTCGCGAGCGCCGCCTGGTGGAAGCGGTAGTCTCCGACCAGTGCCAGTTCATCGGGCAGAAGATTCGCGACGGCCATTTTCGCACGCTCTATGGCGCCGCTGTGCTGGCGGTCTGTCGTGGCGGGCGCAGGGTGGCGGGTAGCCTCGGACAGATTCGTCTGCAACCCTCCGATGTGCTGTTGCTCGAGGCGCGCCCGGCCTTTATCGAACGTCATCGACAGTCTCAGGACTTCCTGTTGATCAGCCAGGTCAATGGTCAGGCCAGGCCAGCCTTCGATCGAGCGCTACGCGCCTGGGCGATCCTGGCGACGGTGGTGGTGCTGGCCTCCACCGGACTGATGAGCATGATGAACGCCGCCATGCTGGGCGCCACGGCAGCCCTGTTGAGCGGCTGTGTCAGCGTCCGCAGTGCCCGTCGCGGCATGGACACCCAGGTGTTACTGACCATCGCCGCATCCTTTGGCCTGGGCGCCGCACTGCAGACGTCCGGGGCAGCAGATGTGGTGGCCCGTGGGCTGCTGAGTGTCGTCGGCGACAGTCCCTGGGCGCTGCTGGTGGGCACCTACTGTGTGGTAGCGCTGCTGACCTCGCTGGTGACCAACAATGCCGCAGCGGTCATTACCTTCCCCATCGCCATGGCTGGGGCCGAGAGTCTCGGCGTCAATCCCTTGCCCTACGTGGTCGTGGTGATGTTTGCCGCATCGGCCAGTTTTCTCACCCCGATTGGCTATCAGACCAATCTGATGGTCATGGGCCCCGGTGGCTACCGGGTTCAGGATTACCTCAAGCTCGGCGGCCCCCTGAATCTACTGACCGCGGTGGTGGTGCTGGTGCTGACACCCTTTTTCTGGCCGTTCTGAGGCTTGTCTGAAAAGTGCCTGCACTCGGTAATACGGCGTTAAAAATCGGCTGGTGCGCCAGCCCGGTCAACATACTCATTTACACCCCGTAAACTGCGCTGTCTCACCGATTTTTGCCTTGTCTAACCTTCGCTCGTCGATTTTTCAGATTAAGCCTGAGACCCCTTGTGTGCTTCTCGGTAGCCGGGTCGCTTTACTTGTTTGGCTCGTCCCCTCTGGCGCATTGCGGTAGGCTAGGAGGTTGTGCTTTGCAACATAGACTGAGATCTGCCCATGAGCGACAACGACCAGCTGGTCATCGAGCCCCGAGGCGAAGCGGACGCCTGCATGATCATTCTTCACGGCCTGGGAGCGGATGGACGTGACTTCGAGCCGGTGGTGCCCATGCTGCCAAGGCCCGGTTACGCTCAGATCCGATTTATCCTGCCCCATGCACCGCGCCTGCCGGTCACCATCAATGGTGGCATGGTCATGCCCGCCTGGTACGACATTCTCGAGATGAGCCTGGACCGTCGGGTGGACGAGATGCAGCTGCGGCTGTCGGCCGAGCGGATCAAGGGCGTCATACAGTCCCAGATCGATGCCGGCATCGACAGCCGACGTATCCTGCTGGCCGGGTTTTCCCAGGGTGGGGCCGTTGCCTACGAGGCCGCCTTCAGCTTTGACAAGCCGCTGGGCGGTCTGCTGGCGATGTCCACCTACTTCGCCACCGCGAACTCGATCGAGCTGAACGAGGCCAATCGCGACCTGAGGGTGGAAATCCATCACGGCAGCATGGATCCGGTGGTACCCGAATCCCTGGGCCGAGCCGCCTTCGCTCGTCTGGAGGAGCTTGGCTATCACACCGTCTATCGTCAGTATCCCATGGCTCACGCGGTCTGCCCGCAGCAGATCGGGGATATCGGCGAGTGGATGAGTGAGCTGCTGGGACAGTGAGTCCTTAGGCTGCTTTGCTCAGCCTGCGAACATGAGACTTTTCATCCTGCGAAGGAAGTCTGGTTCTTCTAAGCTTTTTTCGTACAAAAAATTAAGAAAAAGCTTACGGGATGCAGGGTGATGTCTGTATGGAGGTTTTTCCGTCGCGACAAGACAAAGGCTGAGAGTGGCACACCCCCACAGACCATGACGGTCAGTGATGGGGAGTCGGGGGCCGAGGCCCTGCTGGGCGCCGCGCCGGGGGCCGCCTTGTTGCTGGACCATGAAGGAACCATCGTCTGGGCGAACGCTCGTCAGTGCAGTGAACTGGGCAAGTCTCTGGCTGACATCAGGGGGCTGCGCCTGACCGATGTTCATTGCAGTACGGCAGCTGAGACACTGGAGCTGGCCCTTGCGCGTTGTCGCGAGGGGGGCGGGAGCTGGGAAGGCGTGGTGGCCTGTGACGGGGTTGGTTGTCTACGTCACCTTGGTACCAGCATCCACCCGGTGTCGTGGTGCGCTGCCCGCTGGATGCTGATGAAGCACGACGTCAGCCGGCTGCAACTGCAGGCGGCGTCAGCTCAGCGACTGAGCCGCACCATTGAAAGCCGCATGGCGAGGCTCCCGGGAGTGGTGTTCCGGCTGCGCCAGTCGCCCGGGGGAGGCTTGTCGTTTGACTACCTGGGACCTGGCTTCGAATCCCAGACGGGGCTTTCTCCTCAAAGCGCCCTGGAAGACGTCGAGGTCGTGCTTTCCAGGCTGGACGAAGATGCGCGTGAGCAGTTTATGCTGGCGCTTGCCCAGTCCCTGGTCAGCCTTACACCCTGGCACCTGGACATCACCCTGGGTGATGCTCAGGAGACCGTCGCGGAAGGTCAGCGCTGGTTCGAGGCCAGGGGCACGCCCCAGCGATTCGATGACGGCACCGTGGTCTGGGATGGCCTGCTGCTGGATGTGACCCAGCGCAAGCAGGCGGAGTCGCGTGTCGCCAAGCTGGTCAGCACCGATGTCCTCACCGGCGTGATGAATCGCCGTGCCTTCCTCGAGGCAGGAGCGCGGGTACTCGCCCGATTGCGGCGCCGTGGCGAGCCAGCGGTGCTGGCGATGCTGGATCTTGACCATTTCAAGTCACTGAACGATGCCTACGGCCACGCCGCCGGGGACATGGTGCTGAAGGCTTTCGCCGATACCTGTCGTCTGAGCCTGCGCCCCTATGACCTGCTGGCGCGTATCGGGGGCGAAGAATTTCTGGTACTGCTCGGTGACGTTCATGCCGAAGACGCCTGGGACATACTGGAGCGTCTTCGAAGCAACGTGGAAGCATCGACCTTGAAGGTCGACCGTCGTGCCCTCAAGGTAACGGTGAGCATGGGAGCCATCTGTGTCGGGCAGGACGAAAGTCTCGACATGGCCATGCGGCGTGTGGACGGAGCGCTCTACGATGCCAAGCGTGCCGGTCGCAACCAATTGAAGGGCCTCCTTCCTGAGTATGAACGCGATAACCTCGCGTTGGGCAAGGCCCTGGCATCATCCACCATCTACAAGGAGATCGAGATGGCGTTGAGCGAAGATCTGCGGATCCCCAAGCCCTGCCCGAACTGCGGCAGCTACAACATGCGAGTCCCCAGCACCAAGAATCCCGATGAAAAGGTGCACTGCGCTTCCTGCCAGACCTACGTCTGCCTTTACGCCGAAGCGGAGGAGATGATCGAGAAGACACCCAAGAGCGAGTCCGAGGAACTGATCGAGAAGGCCATGAACCGGGACAAGTGACCGGGACAAGTGAACGTGTCAGCTCCGGGCCGAACGCCAGCGCCTCCGCCTTTTCGGGCGGGGGAGCTTTCGATTCGTTGGGGGCACTTTCGTTTCGTTGGGGGGCGCTACAACAGCTCTTCGCCGGCCAGGGCCAGGCGCGAGCGCTCGACGCTCTTCAACGTGTCTTATGAAGAGCTGGCCGGCATGTGGCCAGCTTTTTAACGGTGCTGTAGTGACGTTGTTGTAGTGACGTTGTTGTAGTGAGCGCGCCACCGTCGGCATGCCATGTCGGCTCTCTAGACGCCAGCGCCCCCGCCTTTTCGGGCAGGGGCGCTTTCGTTTTATTGGGGGGGGCGCTACAACAGCTCTTCGCCGGCCAGGGCCAGGCGTGAGCGCTCGACGCTCTTCAAGGTCACGTGGCCTGCATGCGGCCAATTCTTGAAGTTCTGAACCACCGCTGCCATGCCGCAGGTATTGGCGGTGAGGTAGGGAGTGTCGATCTGGCCAACGTTGCCCAGACAGACGATCTTGGTATTGCGTCCTGCTCGGGTGATCAAGCTCTTCAGCTGCTTGGGCGTAAAGTTCTGGGCCTCGTCGATGATCAGGAAGGTATCGTTGAGGGTTCGCCCGCGCATAAAGCCCGGTGCCCGGATCTGCACGCGTGAGCCGAGCAACTGGCGCGTGGCGTCCTGGTTCCACGTCGAACTTCCGTCATGTTCGTCGCGCAGCAGGTTATCCATGTTGTCGTGGAAGGCGCCCATCCAGGGCGACATCTTTTCCTCTTCGGTGCCGGGCAGAAAGCCGATGTCCTCGCTCATCGAGATCGGCGCTCGGGTGAACACCACTCGTTCGAAACGCTTGGTATCGAGGGTCTGCTGGAAGGCCGCGGCCAGGGTCATGAAGGTCTTGCCGGTGCCGGCGCTGCCGGCCACCGTGACCAGGTCCACGGCGTCATCCATCAGCAGGTTCAAGGTGAAGTTCTGACGGCTGTCGTGGGCGTGTACCCCCCAGACGCTGGCGCCGTGGCGATAGTTGGTCAGAAGCTCCAGGGTGGCCTGGTGGGGGGCGAGTTCGCGCACGATGGCTTCGAAGCTGGCCTCGCTGTCGGCGTCGGACACCAGCATGCCCAGGTGCCAGTGCTGAGGAATCTCGCCACTCAGGCGATAGATGACACGGTCATGGTCGCGCTCGACCTTGACGTCCAGCGCCATGGCGTCCCATAGGCCTCGGCCGGCGTCCTCATACACGGCGACACCGTCGGTCATGGCGTCGGAGTCATCGAAGGCGCGGTCGGTCAGGTAGTCCTCGACCGGCACGCCGAGGGCAGCGGCCTTGACCCGCAGGTTGATGTCCTTGGTGACCAGGATCACCGAGGCGTCCGGGCGTTCCTGACGCAGTCGGCAGGTCTCGCCGAGCAGGCGATTGTCGGGGCTGTCTTCGAGGTTGTCGGGGAGGGTGAGGTCGGAGTAGCAGAGCAGTCGTAGTCGGCCATCTGGCCCGCTGACGCGGGTGATGGGAATTCCTTGGCGGATCTGGTCGATGTCGACGTTGGCGGTCAGGTCAGAGAGGGTCCGGCTGACTTGCCGGGCGGTGCGGGCGATTTCGCGGATGCCATTCTTGTGCTTGTCGAGCTCCTCGAGCACGGTCATGGGGATAACCACTTCGTGCTCTTCGAACTGGTAGAGGGCGCTGGGATCATGGATCAGTACGTTGGTGTCCAGCACGTACAGTCGGGTGGCCTTCTTGTCGATGCGTACCATCGGCACAGCTCTCCTGATTGTCACCTTGGGCGTCAACATGACGCCTTGATGTCGACACTCTCAGCGCGCGATGTCAGGAATGTGACAGCCGCCAAGGTGTCGGATTGCACACGATAGGCTCCTCCTGTGGCCATGAAACGGTTCTCAACCGATTCTCAAACCCTTGGGCTTGCTGGTCGTTCCACGCAGCACGTCCCGCTGTGGCGCACGACGTGCCGCTGAACGGCGCTTCTTTCCATTGGACCCTGATTCGGTCCAGCGGTGCCCTTGGGTCAAGCATGGACGATGACAAAAATGCTGCAAGGGCGAAGTGTCAACGCTGCGCTATCAGGTCAACTCTTCGATCAACTTTCCCGTCACCACGAGGCCGGTCAGCAGGGAGTCGGCGGCGAAGGCCAGCGCGCCGGAAATGGCGGTTCCTGCCAGCTTTTACGGTGGAAAGCCCCGTGCCGGAATGCTGCAGCGCTCAGGGCGCGATCATCACGCTGTCCTGATCGAATGCCACCGCCCAGGTACGCAGCGAGACGCTAGCGTCTTCCACGCAACTGCCGTCTTTCAGGCGAAAGTGCTGCTTGTACAGGGGGGAGGCCACCACCGGCTCTCCCTGGATATCGCCGACGATGCCTCGGGCCAGGACATTGGCCTTGGCGATGGGGTCGTGGTGGTCGATGGCGAAGAGCTCCGGGCTATGCCCGGGCAGGTAGAACAGCGCCACCTGGGCGGGGCCCTCGGCGCTGTCGATCCAGGCGGCGACTCCGGAAAAGGGCACCAGGTCACTGCGCTGGCACAGTGGTATCCAATCCAGCGAACGGCTGATGGAAGATGCGGTCATGGGAGACTCCTTGTGTCGTTGTCGATGCCCCGTCTCGTGACGCGCTATCGGTCACGAGGGCGGAAACGAGGGCTTGCTCAGGCGGGGCGGAGCTGGCCGCGTTCCTCGGTGACGATGATGTCCGGGTCGGGGCGGCTGTCATTGACGTAACTGCGAAAGCGCTTGAGCTTGTCCGGATCGGCCAGGGCGCCTGCCCACTCGCACTCGTAGGTATCGATGACGTGCTGCATCTGGCGTTCGAGTTCCTCGCCGATGCCCAGACTGTCGTCGAGCACCACCGCCTTGAGATAGTCGAGACCTCCCTCGAGGTTTTCGCGCCATACAGAAGTCCGCTGCAGGCGATCGGCGGTGCGCACGTAGAACATCAGCAGACGGTCGATGGCCTGGATCAGCGCCTGGTCATCCAGGTCGGTGGCGAACAGCTCTGCATGACGTGGACGCATGCCGCCGTTGCCACAGACGTACAGGTTCCAGCCATGCTCGGTGGCGATGACGCCGATGTCCTTGCTCTGGGCCTCGGCGCACTCGCGGGTGCAGCCGGACACCGCAAACTTGAGCTTGTGGGGCGAGCGCAGCCCCTTGTAGCGATGCTCGAGTCGCAGCGCCATGCCGACGCTGTCCTGGACGCCGTAGCGGCACCAGCTGCTGCCGACGCAGGATTTCACCGTGCGCAGCGACTTGCCGTAGGCGTGTCCGGTCTCGAAGCCAGCGTCGATCAGTTCCTCCCAGATGGCCGGCAGGTCTTCCAGCCGCGCGCCGAACAGGTCGATGCGCTGGCCGCCGGTGATCTTGGTGTAGAGGCCGTACTTCTTGCCCACCTGGCCCAGCACGATCAGCTTGTCCGGGGTGATCTCACCGCCGGCGATACGCGGCACCACGGAAAAGGTGCCGTTCTTCTGCATGTTGGCCATGAAGGTGTCATTGGTATCCTGCAGCGGGATATGCGCCGCGTCGGTGATCGGCTCGTTGAAGCAGGAGGCCAGGATCGAGGCCACCGCCGGCTTGCAGACGTCACAGCCGAGACTCGGCGCCCCGTCGTCCAGGATGGTGCCGTGTCGGGTCATCAATTCGCTGAAGGTCTTGATGCCCTCGACCCGGACGATATCGAAGAGCTGCTGACGGGTGTGGGCGAAGTGCTCGCACAGGGAGGTGTCGACCTCCATGCCGCGGGCCGCCAGTTCATGGTCGAAGACGTTCTTGAGCAGCGCCGCACAGCCGCCGCAGCCGGTACTGGCCTTGGTCGTCCCCTTGACCGCGCCGAGGTCCTCGCAGCCGGCGTCGATGGCGGCGCTGATGGCGCCCTTGGTGACGTTGTGGCACGAGCAGATGGTGGCACTGTCCGGCAGGGCGTCCGGGCCCAGCGCCGGCGCCGGTTCGCTGGAGGGCACGATCAACGAGGCGGGGTCCGCCGGCAGATCCAGGCCATTGGCGTAGTACTGCATCAGGCTGTCGTAGGCGGAGTTGTCGCCCACCAGCATGGCGCCGAGCAGGCGCTTGCCGTCACCGGAGACCACCAGCTTGCGATAGACCTGCTGGATCTGGTCGAAGTATCGGTACTGCTTGGCGCCGGGATGGCGGTTGGCGTGGGCGTCGCCGATGGCCCCCACGTCGACCCCCATCAGCTTGAGCTTGGTGCTCATGTCGGCCCCGGTGAAGGTCGAATCGCCACCGCACAGGGTGTCGGCCGCGGCCTTGGCCATCTGATAACCGGGGGCGACCAGGCCGAAGATGCTGTTGTTGTACAGCGCGACCTCGCCCACCGCGAGGATCGCCGGATCGCTGGTCAGGCAGTGGTCATCGATCACCACGCCGCCACGTTCGCCGATCTCGAGCCCGCACTCGCGGGCCAGCTCGTCCCGGGGGCGTATACCGGCGGAGAACACGATCAGATCGGTCTCCAGCACCTTGTCGTCCTGAAATACCATGCGCAGACGGCTGGCTTCACCGGGGACGATCTCGCGGGTCGCTCTTTCGGTCAGCACCTGGACGCCCAGGCCCTCGATCTTTTCCTTGAGCAGTTCACCGCCTTGCTCGTCCACCTGCATCGGCATCAGGCGCGGGGCAAATTCGACCACCGCGGCGTCCAGGTCGAGGCCGCGCAGGGCGTTGGCGGCCTCCAGCCCGAGCAGTCCGCCCCCCACCACCACGCCGGTATTGGCGGTGGCGGCAGCGGCGCGAATGGCGTCGAGATCGTCCAGGGTGCGGTAGACCAGGCAGCCCTCGCGATCATTGCCGGGAATCGGCGGGACGAAGGGGAAGGAACCGGTGGCCAGCACCAGACGGTCGAAGTCGAGGTAGCCAGCGTCGGTGTGAACGCGCCGTGCATCGCGATCGATGGCGGTGACCGCCTGGTGCAACTTGAGCTCGATGCCGTGCTCGGCGTAGTAGTCGGCGGTGGAGAGCGCCAGGGACTGGGCGTCGCGGCCACTGAAGTACTCCGACAGGTGCACTCGGTCGTAGGCCAGATGACGTTCCTCGCCGAACACCACAATGCGGTAGCGGCGGTGCTGATCACGTTCGACCAGCTGCTCGACCAGGTGGTGACCGACCATGCCGTTGCCTACCACGACCAGGGTGGGGCGGGTATCCGTGGCGTCGCTGTCGGGAGCATTGTGTGCGGCGAGATTGTGCTTTGTACTGGACATCAGGCGGCATCCTGTTCGGTGGTCGATGGGTCGGTGTCGGTGGTGGCGTCGTCCGCCAGCAGGGCCTCGGTATCGGCCTGGCCCAGCAACAGCGAGTGGCGCACTCGGTCCAGTCGCAGGCGTTGCTCGGCGAGTCGGAACAGCCAGGGGCCCATGCGGGTGTCGCCGTACAGTACGGCGCCCTCGAGCCGGCCGTCGCGAAGCAGCAGCCGGCGGTATTCCCCCTGATCGCGGTAGCTGAGCACCTCATGGCCGTCCTCGGCCTCGGTGGGGCCGAAGGCATACAGCGAGACGCCGGATACCTTGAGCTTGGTGGCGCAGGCGCGTTCGTGGTACGGCGCCGTCGGCTCGCCGCACAGGCGACTGGCCAGTACCTCGATCTGATGCCAGATCGGCTCCACCAGGCCGTAGGTGGTGTCCTCGAACTGGCAGCATTCGCCGAGGGCGGAAATGTCAGGGTCCGAGGTGGCCAGGGTGTCATCGACGACGATGGCGCGATCGCAATCGAGACCCGCAGCCCTGCCCAGCTCGGCGTTGGGGGTGATGCCGGCGGCGATCACCACGCAGTTCGCCGGCAGCAGGTGCTCGTCGTCTTCCAGGCGCACGCCGATCACCTTGCCGTGCTCATCGCCAACGATCTCGGTCAGCCTCGCACCGGTCTTCAGATGGATGCCGCGACCTTCGATTTCGCTTGCCAACATGGCGCTGGCGGTGGCGTCCAGCTGCCGGTTCATCAGGCGGGGCGAGCGCTGCAGCACGCACACCTGCATGCCTCTGGCGGCGAGGCCGGCGGCGGCCTCCAGGCCCAGCAGGCCACCACCGACCACCACCGCCGCGCCGCCAGCCTTTGCTGCTTCGGCCAGGCGCGCCGCATCGTCCAGATCGCGAAAGCCTGATACGCCCGTCAGCGTGATGCCGGGGATCTGCGGCATGGCGCTGCGCGAACCCAGCGCCAGGACCAGGTGGTCGTAGGGGATCACCTCGCCGTCGTCGCATTCCACCAGGCGCCGGGTACGATCGATCCGCTCCACCCGGGCGCCCAGGCGCCGGTCGACCGTGACGGCCGCGTCATGCGGCGGTGTCAGCGTCAACCCATCCTGCTCGACATCGCCGGCCAACCAGCTCGACAGCAGAATGCGGTTGTAGGCGGCGTGCGGTTCGGCGCCGATCACGGTGATGTGTCGCGGGGCACCACCCTGGGCCGCCAGGGTCTCGATCAATCGATGCGCGGCCATGCCGTTGCCGACGATCACCAGATGGGGAAGACGCGCATCGTCAGGGGTCGCCGGCGAAGACGAGGCGGCATTGGTCATTTCGGAACACGACTTCAAGTCCGAGAGGCTGGCGGAACGTGGTCTTGAGTCAGAAGGTCCAGTGGAACGGGACCTGATGGAACGGGACCTGTTGGAACGGGGCCTGTTGGAACGGGGCATGGCATGGACTCCAAAAACGCCAAAGACGTCTCTCACACCTCCGGCGTCGGAGGGTGAAGAGACGTCTTTGTCCAGGGTCGGTGCGATCGCCGTTGATCGCCGCCGGCATTCGCCGGCACTTGTTACATGCTATCCAAGTTCCATGCCTGTTTTACGTTTTGCGCTGATAAAACAGACTGTTGGAGGAGGTCTTCGGGGCTGGCGTCAGCGCCGGCCAGGCAGGGTTCCGGCTGCGTCGGCACCGTACTGGTGCGTGGCGGCGTCGTAATGCACAGCGCTGTAGCACTCCTCCAGGGTGGCCGCGTCGAGCTGCCGCCCGCGAGCCTCGAGCAGTGGCGACAACCGCTGGATCAACCCCTCGAAGTCTGCCGTCAGTGGGCGCAGTCGCTCACCGATGCAGGGGTAGCCTGGGGCGGCTTCCAGTGGCAGCTCATCGAGATGGCCGACGGCTTCATCGAGGTAGGGGGGCAGCGCCAGCCAGGCCAGGGTCTGGCGCCTGGCCTCGGGCGCCTTGTCCAGCCACAGGGCGGCGGCCTGGAGGGCGCGCAGCAGGGCGGCCAGGGTATTCGGGTAGCGCCGCGCCCAGGAGGCCGTCACCCCCAGCACCTTCTCGGGATGCGCCGGCATCAGTTCCGCGCCGCTGGCCACCACTCGACCCACCTGGCGATGCTGGGCCAGGCTGCCCCAGGGTTCGCCGACGCAGAAGCCATCGATCTCGCCTTCGCGCAGGGCATCTACCATGCGCGGGGGCGGCAGCGCGACCAGTTCGACCTCGCGGTCGGCATCGATGTCGCCGCGGGCGAGCCAGTCACGCAGCAATAGATGCTGGCAGGAGTAGGGGTAGACCATGGCAAGGCGTGGCCTTTCGCCTTGTTTCAGCGAGGCCTTCAAGCCTCGGGCCAGCTCGCTGGCTACGCCGAAGGCACCTGCCTCCCCGTTGTCGACCGAAGCGCCAACCGCATCGGCCAGGCGGCGAGACAGCACCAGCGTATTGCCCTGGCGGCTCAGCACCGCGGCGGCCAGGGTGTCACAAGGCGCGCGGGACAACCCCAGGCTCATGGCCAGCGGCATCGGCGCCAGCATCTGGGCGCCGTCAAGCAGGCCGGCGGCGACCTTGTCGCGCAGGGTGGACCAGGCGTTCTCGCGTGACAGGCTGACCTCGACTCCCTGGGCGGCGAAGAAGCCGCCTTCCCGGGCGATGATCAACAGGGCAGCATCCAGCAGTGGCACGAATCCCAGGGTCAGGCTGGCGAGCTCGGGTGGATGCGGCGCGCCAGTTCTGGACGTGCTGGCCGCGTCAGAAGACAGCGATGGACTCATGATCCCTTCTCCAGTGGCTTGAGGATGTCGATGACGTTCTGGGCGACCAGGGCGATGCGCTGGCCGCGGTCCATGGCCAGCTTGCGCAGCATGCGGTAGGCCTGTTCCTCATCGCAGCTCTGATGCTTCATCAACAGGCCCTTGGCCTGTTCGATGCGCTTGCGGTCGGCGAGCTGATTGCGTGCCTTGTCGAGGTCGCGGCGCATTCCCTGAAAGGCTTCGAAGCGGGCGATGGCGACATCGATGACCGCCTTGACGCGGTTGGCCGCCAGACCGTCCACCACATAGGCGCTGACGCCGGCCTTCACCGCCGCCTTGAGCGATTCGGGGTCGTGCTGGTCGGCGAAGAACACCACCGGTCGAGGGTTCTCCCGCTGCAGCAGCGCCATGCTCTCCAGGGTGTCCCGGTCAGGCGATTCCATGTCGATGATGACCACGTCGGGTTGATGCTGCTGCACCATGTCGTTGAGGCTGGCTGGGCTGGACAGCCGGCAGACCACCTGGTGTCCGTCCAGCGCAAGCGCCTCTTCGACCATGGCGGCGCGCACTATCTCGTCGTCGACCAGCAGGACCTTCAAGGTGTCGTGTTCGGGCATGGGCGTGGCTCGATGATGCGGTCGCTCGATAGGGCTCGAGTCGACGTGATGAAGGGTGCACCTTGGGTGCTCTGTACCTGCCAGCGCAAAAGGCGTTCCACTTTCCGTCTTGTCGTTTTCTGTCATGGAGATAGCCAAATGAAACGTGCCTGCCGAGCGCCTGCCGTTACACCGGGATGGCGCTCACGCACCGAAAGGGTGCGTAGGCGGTATCCATCATCGTTCGTTGTGGTGCGAACTCGTGGGCTGTCGCAAGTCTTCCAGCCACCATCGCCTGGATAACCGGCATAAAAAAACTTCGTGGCTTCAATTGGCTGGCACCGGCTTTTCGCGCGACAAGGGGCGATTGCGGTGTTCTGGCACAGGGTTTGCTTTGGTTACTGGCAAAGCTAGTGCCGTTGTTGGTGCCATGGGCATCACTAAGCCGAGCCAGATCGCAAGGCCGAGCCAGATGATTAAGCCGAGCCAGATCACTAGGCCGAGCCAGGACGGGACCCGACGCTGATGGCGGCGTGGGCCGAGCCGACAGAACGTTCGCGACGGGCGCTAGCAGACACGAAATCCAGCGCGGGATTTCATCCGGCAACGACGCCCATCTCCTCGAGCCTCGCTCGACGGGATGGGCGTCGTGCGTTTGGGCCTCAGCAAGACCCGACCGATCAAGGCCCGGCCGATAGCGGAGCGATGATCTGCCGATGAGATGCCGACGATATGCCAAGGCAGCAAGATGGCCGACAGGAGAGCGCGATGACCCGGACGGATAGCGACAGCACGGAGAACGACAGCGGTGTGAGCGGCGAGGCCACAGGCACCACCTGTCCCTACTGCGGGGTCGGCTGCGGCGTCGAGCTTCGTCGCGATGGCGAGTCGGTCACCCTCCAGGGCGACCAGGATCACCCGGCCAACTTCGGGCGCCTGTGCGTCAAGGGTTCGGCCCTGGCGGAGACCCTGGGCGGCCAGGGGCGCTTGACGCGGCCCAGGGTGGACGGTCGCGAAACCGACTGGGACAGCGCGCTGGACGCCGTCGCCGAGCGTATGGGAGCGATTGCCGAGGGCAGCGGTCCAGAGGCCATTGCCGGCTACCTGTCCGGGCAGCTATTGACCGAGGACTACTACGTCGCCAACAAGCTGTTCAAGGGGTTTCTCGGGACACCGCACCTGGATACCAACTCGCGGCTGTGCATGGCGTCGGCGGTGGCGGCCTACAAGCGCACCCTGGGCGCCGACGCAGTCCCCTGCAACTACGAGGACCTGGAAGAGGCCGAACTGGTGGTGCTGGTGGGGTCCAATCTGGCCTGGAACCATCCGGTGCTGTATCAGCGGCTGCGTCTGGCCAAGACCCGCAATCCGCTGATGCGGGTCGTGGTCATCGATCCTCGGGTCACCGACAGCTGCGAGATCGCCGATCTGTACCTGGGGCTGCGTCCCGGCAGCGACGCTTTGCTGTTCAATGGCCTGCTGGCCTGGATGGCCCGTCGCCAACGGCTCGATGAGGTCTATCTGAAGCGCCATGTGGACGGCGCCGAAGAGACGATTGCCGCCGCCCTGGACGAGGCCTCGGACATCGAGGCGGTGGCGGCGGCCTGCGATCTCGACGCCGAGCGCCTCGAGACCTTCTACTACTGGTTTGCCACCCAGCTGCACGTGGTCACGCTTTACTCCCAGGGGGTCAACCAGTCGACCAGCGGCACCGACAAGTGCCAGGCCATCCTCAACTGCCACCTGGCCGGCGGCAAGATTGGCCTGCCCGGCGCCGGCCCCTTTTCCATCACCGGCCAGCCCAACGCCATGGGCGGGCGCGAGGTCGGCGGACTGGCCAATCAGCTGGCCGCCCATATGGACTACCACACCCCGGGCGCCATCGAACGGCTGACGCGCTTCTGGTCGACCGAGGCGCTGGTGCCGACGCTGCCCCGGGAGCCCGGCCACAAGGCCGTCGAACTGTTTCAGGCCGTCGAGCGCGGCGACATCCAGGCGCTGTGGATCATGGCCACCAACCCTCTGGTGAGCCTGCCGGATGCCGACCGGGTGCGCCGCGCCATCGAGCGCTGTCCGCTGGTGATCGTGTCGGAGTGCATGGCCGACACCGACCTGGTGGAGCTCGCCGATATCGTGCTGCCGGCCAGCGGCTGGTCGGAAAAGGACGGTACCGTCACCAACTCCGAACGGCGTATCTCGCGCCAGCGTGGGCTCCTGCCGCCGCCTGGCGAGGCCCGCCACGACTGGTGGATCCTGTGCCGCGTGGCCGAGCGCCTGGGCTTCGGCGAGGCCTTCGCCTATGACCACCCCTGCGAGATCTTCGACGAGCATGCGCGCCTGTCGGGCCTCGACAACCAGGGACGGCGGGCCTTCGATATTTCCGGGCTGGCGGGGCTGTCCCGGGTCGAGTACGACGATCTCGAACCGATCCAGTGGCCGGTGACGGCAAGCGCACCACGAGGCACCGCGCGGCTGTTCGAGAACGGCCGCTTCTACACCGAGAGCGGCCGGGCGCGGTTGTGGCCGGTGAGCGCGCGGGCGCCGCGCCAGGCGCCTGACGCCGACTATCCGCTGCGGCTGAATTCGGGGCGGGTGCGCGATCAGTGGCACACCATGACCCGTACCGCCAGGGCCAGCCGACTGATGAATCACCGCTCCGAGCCCTTCGTCGAGGTCCATCGGGATGACGCCGAGGCCCTGGGGCTGTGTGACCAGGGGCTCGCCAGGATCCGCTCGCGCAGCGGCGAGATGCGCGCCCGCGTCAGGGTCTCCGCCGCCCAGCGCCGTGGGGAAGTGTTCGTGCCCATCCACTGGACACCGCGCTTCAGTCACTCACCACTGGCGGGGAGCCTGTTCGCCCCGGACGTCGATCCGCTTTCTGGCCAGCCGGAGACCAAGCATGGCGCGGTGGCGGTCACGCCGCTGCAGCACGCCTGGGAGGCGACCCTGGTGGTTTCCCGGGCACTGGCCCAGCAGGGACCACCCGAGGGTTCGGGCCTGGCCGCGCGAGTGGTCGAGGGGACGAATTACTGGACGCGGGTCCCGCTTGCCTCGGCGGAGCGATGGCAACTGGCCGGTGAGCCGATCGAGCCAGGGGATGTTGAGAAAGGGAGCGTCGAGAAATCGGGTATCGAACGCGACTGGCTCGATTGGGCCGCACGCCAGTTGCCGGGGGAGCTGGGCCCGGTGGCCCAGGACCCGGCCAGCGGTCGCTGGCGCCTGGCGGGGTTCGAGCAAGGACGCCTGTGCTGGTGGCTGATGGTTGGTCCGGTCAGCGAACTGCCGGGGCTTGGCTGGCTGTGCGAGCGCTTCGACGAGGCCGCACGTGGCGAGGCCATGGGTCAGCAGCATCGGCGGCGAGTGCTGGCGGCCTGTCATGACGGCGCCGCCGACCAGGGGCCGATCGTGTGTAGCTGCCATCAGGTGGGGCGTACCCCGATCCAGCGGGCGATTCGTGCCGGCGACGACAGTGTCGAGGCGCTCGGCGCGCGATTGGCCTGCGGGACCCAGTGCGGCAGTTGTATTCCCGAATTGAAGAGTCTGGTGGAAGAGGAGAAGAGCCGTGGTCGCATCGAGCGCGCACAACCCCAGTCGGCCTAGAGACCGGCTGGGTCACCTTGCTGAAGCGGGGACGACGCCTTGGCTGGCACGTCGTCTGGAAGGGCTGTCGATGCTGCTGGGGCGACTGGCATGGCAAAGCCAGCATTGGGCCGATCGGCTGGCGTCCCGGTCCGCTGCCAGCGGCGCTGGCCATCGGTCAGGCGGCGCCGTTGGCCGGGTCGCGCTGGTGGGGGCGGGCAGCGGTGCGGGGGAGTTGCTGACGCTCAAGGCGCTGGATCGGATCGAACACGCCGACGCGGTGGTCTACGACCGCCTGGTGGGGCCCGAGGTGCTGGCGATGATTCCGGCCGGCGTCGAGCGCCACTATGTCGGCAAGGCCAGGGGCCACCACAGCGTCGATCAGGCGCAGATCGGCACCCTGCTGGTGGCGCTGGCGCGCCAGGGCAAGGCGGTGGTGCGCCTCAAGGGCGGCGATCCAGGCATCTTCGGGCGCCTCGGGGAAGAACTCGACGCCCTCGACGAGGCCGGCATTGCGCGTGAGATCGTGCCCGGCATCTCAGCGGCGGCCAGCGCCTGCGCCGCCATGGGGATTCCGCTGACCGATCGCGGCCACGCCCAGAGTCTTCGTCTGATCACCGCCCAACAGTGTCGCGAGGGGGGCGAGCCGGACTGGGCATCGCTGGCCCGACGCGACGAGACCCTGGTGTTCTACATGGGGCTCAACAAGCTTGGCGCGATTACTCGCGGCCTGCGTGGTGCAGGCCTGCCACAGGACTGGCCGGTGATGCTGGTGGCCAACGCCAGTCTTCCCGAGATGGCCGCGTTGGTGGGCACCCTTGGCGATATCGATCGGCGCCTGGCGCAGAACCCCCTGCCATCCCCCTGCCTGATCATCGTCGGCGGCGTGGTGTCGCGGGTCGCCGGCAGCCGGGCGAGCGTTGCTGAACCGGCTGCCTGCCTGTCGTAGAGCGAAGACGGTGGAAACTCATTTAGGCGACAGCACCAGAGTGGCATGGCCATTGGCGGTGCCTGGCGTGACGGTGCCGGTCTTCACGTAGCGGGCCAGAAAGTCGAGCATCAAGATGTTGCCGCCCTGCGCATGAAGGTTGGTGTCGATCCAGCGGTAGGCATCGAAGGCGCTGCCTTCGGGGGTGATCGGCAGTGGCGCCAGGCTACCCGTGTGGATCAGCTGGATACCCACGCCGCTGGCGCTTTGCTCCGCACTGTCCAGGGCCAGAATGCCCTGATTCCCGCCGGGATCGTAGGCCGCCGACTTGCCCAGTACGGCCCACTTGATGTCGCCGTCGGAGTGACACCAGGCGGTGACGTGTACCGGTGTGTCGGCGACGCCCGTGGCGGGCTGGCCCAGGGTGGTGAAGCGATGGCTGCCCACCTCTCCCAGTGAGACCGAGACATTGTTGATGCCATGGCAGGGATTCATTCGGACCCGAGTGCGCTGGGCCAACTGCAGCCTGACCAGATTGAACAGCTCTCCATTATTTGAAGGTGGCGTGCTCTGGCGGTTCATCAGCGAGAACAGGCTGAAGCCGGCGTTGTTGTTGTTCTGAAGCTGTACACCGCTGGTGCCGGGGGAACCGGCCATGCGGTAGAGCGTGACCTTGATCTGGAAGGGGGGAAGCTGGCGCCAGTTGACGGCGTAGTCACCGATGGGGCAGTTGACGTTTATCAGGGGGGGATAACCCTCGGCCTCACCCGTTCCCAGCAGGGCGTCGCGGCAGGGGATACCGTGGATCTCCTCGCCGATCGGGGGAATGTTCTTGTTGGGGGAAGCGGAGACCCAGGCGAACGCATGGGCGCTGCCGTTGGCCAGCAATTCCGTGGTATAGCCGACGCTGCCGCTGCCCCCGCCGCCGTAGGGATTGCGGCTACCGCTGTCCTGCATGATGTAGACGCGCCCGTCGGCGCTGTCCACGCTGATGCCGGGAACCGGGTGGGAGCCGCTGGACTGGGAGTAGTGCTGCTCGAGCCACCAGTACTTGATCGCGTCGTCCTGATTGTTGCAGGTGGCGACCCAACCTCCTTTGATCGCATAGAGTTGGCTTCCGGGGATGACCGCCGTAGCGATGGGCGTGCCGACGGCCACGTTTTCGTCGAGCACGATCTCGGCGCCAAAATTTACCGTCAGAGACTTGTCATTCCATGGGTCTCTGATGCTTCGGCAGTTGGCCTCCACCGCGGTCGCCGACAGCAGCGCGGCGATCGACAGCAGCAAGCCGAGCAGTCTGATGGCGAAACGCAGCGGAGCGCTCGCGCTGGGGGTCTTCAAGCCGATGATGGGCATTCACGTTGTCTCCAGCAGGTCTTTCAGTGGCGTCGGCTGGCAGGGGCTGGTGACGATCGGTATCTCGTCGCTGTCCGTTGGAGGCGTCCAGACAGGACGTGCCCAGCAGCGTCGTTCGCCCCCCAGCGTCACCTGGAGCGAGGTACCGGGCGCCAGATCGCGCAGCAGCAGCATGCCGCCGGCGCCGACCACCCCCAGCTTGCGTCCGTCGGTGGCGCTGACTTCGGCGCCCAGCGGTACGCCCCGGCCGTTCTGCTCCAGCACGATCACCACCGGCAGCCCGGTTCGAGTGGCGAAGCGCAGTGGCACCACCGCGCCGGCATAGGGCGCGACATCGATCGAAGTTCGCTGAAATTCCACCGAGGTGGCGGCGCCGCGCGGGTCCAGCTGGACCGCGTTGTCGTGGTAGGCCGTCAAATAGGGGACCAATGCCTCGCCGTCATCGTCGAGGGTCAGGTTGGCGGCGTTGGTGACGCGGGCGCCGGCGCCCCCCGGGGCGCTGACCAGGCCTACGGTATCGCCGGTGCTCTGGCCGAAGGTCACGCCGTGGCGGTGTACCAGCACGGCGCCGCTGGCGCCGATGGAAAGTTGTCGGTAGTCGTCGCTTTTCGAGCCTGCCGCGGTGAAGCGGCCGACGGAGGTGCCGCTCGACAGGTTGAGCCCGTAGGAGCGGTAGCGCTCCTTCGGGCCGCGGGTCTGATTGGCGAACAGCCCGTAGGACAGCTCGCGTTCGTCGCCCAGAGTGCCGGTGAGGTCGAGGTGGGCATCGTCATGATGGCGGCTGTCACGACTGGCGGAGACACCCAGACGTGGGGCGAAGGACGCGCTGGACAGTGGCAGCGTCAGCGATACCAGCGCCCGGTGCTCGGCCTCTCCTTCGCGGTTGTCGGTGCGCGACAGGTTGAGGGCCAGGCTGACGCGCCCGATGCGGTGACTCAGACTCAGCTGGTAGGACGACTCGGTGCCGCCGCGATGCCAGTAGTCCGCCAGGCTGCCGGTTGCGGAGATGCGTGTACGTGGCCCGAGGGGCTGGCTCAGATTGAGCTGCAGACGACTGCGTTGATCGATGGTCGTGCTGTCGTCTACGTATCCTTCGTCTGCCTGAGCGCCGTCGTCGTCGGCGTCGGCAATCCAGGCGGCGTCGGCCAGCGACACGAACCCCGTGGTCGAGTAGCGATACGCCGCCAGATTGATGTCGGTATCGGTGGATCGCAGGTGGCGGCTGTAGGAGGCCTCGAGACTCCAGCCATTGCGCTCTCCCTGGGGAAGGTCGGCGTGGGCGTACTGGGCATCGAGAGCAATGGCCCCCGCGGGGGTATTGAAGGCGGCGCCGATCAGTGGAGACCAGTAGTGTTCGCTGAGCTGGGCGCCGCCGTAGGCGGTGATGGCGTTGCCGAGCCCCCGTCGATAGCCGGCCTCCAGCAGTGAGGGAGGGTCATCGAGGCCTTTGGCATGGTACTGACCGGCGGCCAGCGAGAGGCGCGATTGCCCCGGTCTCAGCAGGCCCGGGACGGCAGCGTAGGGCACGCTGTAACGCTCGACGCGTCCATCGGCCTCGGTGACTTTCACCTCAAGATCACCCCCGTAGCCGGTGGGATAGAGGTCGTCGATCTCGAAGGGGCCGGGAGGCACGCTGGTCTCGAGCAGACGCCGCCCCTGCTGGGAGATGGTCACATGCGCCTGGGTTCTGGCGCTGCCGCGGACCACGGGAGCGTAGCCACGTCGACTGTCGGGCAGCATGCGGGTCTCTGTGCGTAGCGTGACCCCGCGCAGCGCCAGCGAATCGAAGAAGTCCCCTCGGGTGTTGATCTCGCCGGCCCGCAGCAGCAAGCCCTGGTCCGGCAGGGGCCGCTGAACGTAGTGATGAAGGCTGTCCCAGTCGACGTCGCCGTCATCGCTGCGGGAAACGTTGAGGCTGCTGCGAAACTGCCACAGGCCAAGGTTGGCGCCGAGCGTCGTGCCGAGAAAGGCACTTTGATAGTGCCCTTCGTCGGTGCTCGAGCGATAACCGTTCACTTGATAGTTGGCCAGCAGGGCGGTGGTGCCGGGCTCCCAGCGCGCGCTGTCGACCTGGCCACGAGGCAGCCGATGAAGCAACGCCTGGGGCACGCTGAGGTGGGCGCGCAGGTCACCGATGGCGAGATCCAGGCTGGCGCCGGGCAGGGCAGTGTCTACCCCCAGAAAGCAGCTGGCGTCCAGCCGGCAGCTGTCTCGCACTTCCTGTTCGAGGGCCGGCTCAAGGCGTGCGGCCAACCAGGCGTCGAGGGGCAGGGTAAGTCGCTGTGTTCCGTCCGGGGTGTCCTCGACACGTAGCGGATAGCGTCCCAGCGGCGTCTGGTTGAGGGTCAGATCGACCAGATAGTCGCCTGGTACCACGTAGTCCGGGCGGGAGAAGCGACGCATGTCGAGACTGGCGTCTTCGAGGAAGGCTGGGTCGAAGGTCACCTCGTCGGCCTGGACCGGCCGTGGCCCTGTTACCGTCGCCACCACTGCCGCCGCGACCACCAATGCCGCTCGCCACCGGTAGCGCCCGGCGGTGAAGCACCACCGGCAGGGGGGAGGATGTCTGGCTGTAGCCAGCGGCGTCGACTCGGTAGACGGTAGTGCCATGTCGTCGGTTCATTCGGTGTCCGGGATGGCCTCGCGCACCACGACGGCGCCGTAGTCATTGATCGCCCGGTACCACAGTGATGACCCTGGCGCAGGCCTTGCCTGCAGTGACCAGCTTGCCTCGCTGTGCGGATCCAGCATGTCGAGGGAAAGATCATCGTGGTCGCTGAACTGCCGCCAGGCACCGCCAATCAACGACACGTGGTAGTTTGAGGGGTTGTCGCACACCAGGCGCAGGTCGGGGCCAGGCGCCAGATGCCACTGAAGATTGGCGATGGCGTCGCCGGGTTCACCGACGAGGCCCGTCGGACGATAGAACAGTTTCAGGCGTGTCAGAATGCCTAACTGCAGTCGGTTGGCGGTCCCCTGGGGTAGCGGTGGCACCTCCTTGATGTTGAGCCAGTAGAGCGACTCCTGGTCGGACCTTTGCACGTCGCGAATGCGCAGGATGCGCAGGGTCTGGCTCTCCCCGGGGTCGAGACGAAATACCGATGGCGTCACCAGGAATGGCGACTCGGCGTCCCGCGCCGGGCGCCCTCCGGCGTGGCGGTCGGCCCAGGCCTGGACCAGTACCGGGACACTATCCTGGTTTTCCAGCCGGAGCGTCTGCTCCCGCTGGGCCTCCTGATAGATGACGCGGGTGCCATTGATGGTGATGCTGGCCTCGGCCTTGTTGCCTGGTAACGCCGCGATCATGAGCGCCAGACACAGACTCAGACCCAGGCCGAGGGCGTGTATCACCAGTCGCTGCCACGCCCGCATGGCAAAGGGCGAAGCGCCGGGGCCTTCTATCGCGGTCATTGGTAGACAATCTCGATATTGCCGCTGGCCTTGACGGTGCCGGCGGTTACCGTGGCGGCGGTGGACTGGTACCAGGCGCTCAGGGAAATGACCGTCGTGTCATCGCCTGCCACGATGTCCACCGGCGGGGTGCTGTCGTTGTCGGCCGCCTTGACCCAATCGTCGTTGGCGTCGTAGACGGCGATCCCCACGTCCTTGGCGGTGCTGTCGCTGGAGAGCAGGAACAACCCGGTGACCGGATCCACCTGGGTGTCATCTCCGGTAAAGCGCACCGAGACCTTGTTGCGGCCGGAGGCGCCCGCTGCGCATTTCAGCACGAGCTGGAAGGCCTTCTGGCCTGCTCGGGTGCCGGAGGCGCCGAAGGCGCTGGTGGACACCTTGGGTAGCGTCACGGTAGTGGCGGCCGTCGGTATGGTGCAGTTGGCCGCGACGATTTCGCCGGTGAAGCTGATGGTGCCGTCGGCGGCCTGGGCCGAGGTACCGGCAAGCAATAGAGCGACAAGGCTCAGCCGGGCGATGGAGAAGTGACGGACGGGCATCGTGGTTTCCTCTTGTTCGGGGCAGTCGGCTTTTCACGGCGGCGGAGAAGGCTTGCGTGAGGGGATCGGGGAAAGGCTATTAGAAAAAGTAAAATTAGATTTGACGTAAATCAGTGCAGCGACGAACGAAGGCTGCAAGCGCTCGTTGTGGTCAATATGGCGTTCGGGTGGCAACGGTGGCCGCGTGGGGGGGGGGGGCGAGAGGGCATTCGAGAGGTTGATAGAGGGGGCGGCCGAGGGGGCTGACGATGAGAAAAAGCCTTGCGGTGGTTCTTCTGCAACTTCGCTATGCTGTAACGGCCAACCCTGCGACGAATGGAACTCTCGAATGCCCGTTATCGGAAAACCGCTGATGCTTGCCCTGTGGCTATCGGTGGCCGTGTTGTTAACTGGATGCAGCGGCCTGCCCTCCCTGGAAGGGCGTAGCCAGACACAGCATCTGACGCTGGAGCAGGCCCGCGCCACGGCGCTCGGCGAGATGCTGGCACCCTATGTGGATGCCCATCCCGGCAAGAGTGGTATCCATACACTGCGCAATCCCCACGACGCCTTTGCCGCGCGACTGTTGCTGGCGGAAGCGGCAGAGCGGACCCTCGATGTCCAGTATTACATCTGGCACGACGACATCACCGGCTCGATGCTGTATCAGGCCATGCTGGACGCCGCCAATCGTGGCGTGCGCGTCCGCATGCTGCTCGATGACACCAACACTGCAGGGCTCGATGACAAGCTGGCAGCGCTGGATGCCCACCCCAATATCGAGATACGCCTGTTCAATCCCTTCGTGGTGCGCTCACCGCGGTTTATCGGCTACCTGACCGACTTCTCCCGGGCCAATCGGCGCATGCACAACAAGTCACTGACGGTGGACAACCAGGCCACCATCATCGGCGGGCGCAATATCGGCGACGAGTATTTCGGCGCCGGCGACAACGTGATGTTCGCCGATCTCGATGTCGTCGCCGTGGGGCCGGTGGTCGAGCAGGTCTCTGAAGACTTCGATCTGTACTGGGCCAGCCAGTCCTCCTACCCGGCCAGTCGGGTGCTCGACTCCGCGGGGCGCCAGGGGCTGGCACGCTTCGAGCAGGCCTCGGCGGAAATCGTCCGTACCCCTGAATCGCTGGAGTACCGGCAGGCGCTGGACGAAAGTCAGTTCATCGAGTCGATCCAGGACGGTAGCCTTGAGCTGGTCTGGGCCAACACCAGAATGGTCAGTGACGATCCGGCCAAGGGCCTGGGGCTGGCCGCCGATGAAGATCTGCTGACCGGACGCATACGTGGCCTGCTGGGGCCGCCCCGCGACAGCGTGCATCTGGTGTCGCCGTATTTTGTGCCGGTAGAGAAGGGCACGCGCATGTTCGCCGATCTAGAGGCGCGCGGCGTGGAGGTGACCATTCTGACCAACGCACTGGAGGCGACCGATGTGGCCGCGGTGCACGCCGGCTACGCCAAGCGGCGACGCGAGCTGTTGGAGGCTGGCGTCCGGTTGTTCGAGCTCAAGCGCGCGCCAGACGCGCCGGGGCGCAGCGAGTCTGCCGGCCCCTTCGGCAGCTCGGGTGCCAGCCTGCACGCCAAGACCTTTGCCGTGGACGGCGATCGGCTGTTCGTCGGCTCGTTCAATTTCGACCCACGCTCGGCGCGACTGAATACCGAACTCGGCTTTATCATCGAGAGTCCGGAGCTCGCTCAGGAAATGCAGCGGGTGTTCAATACCGACGTGCTCGACAACGCCTATGAGGTCAAGCTGGACGAAGACGGCAGCATGATCTGGCTGGAGCGCACGCCGCAAGGGGTAGTGCAGTACGACGGCGAGCCCAACGTGGGCATCTTCCGCCGGGCGGCGGTAACCTTGATCTCGGTGCTGCCGGTGGAGTGGATGCTTTAGCGTCCCGAGCGGCAAGTGCCGAGATGCCCGGACAAGACTCGGCTCGACACGGCTCGATACAAAGACAGGACGGCCAGCATTGCGCTGGCCGTCCTGGTGTTATCTGGGGGAACAGGACGGGCTCTGACGCAAGTGGCGAAAGTCACCAACGCTGGCCAAGGGCCTGGCAGGAGCCAATCTCAGGTGTCTTTTGAAAACTCCTCGAACAGTTCCTGGCCTGTCAGATTGCGGGTGTCGTTGCCGAAGTGGTACCAGTGGGGCTTCTCGTCGATGAAGATCTGGAGGTCGAACCGCCAGGCTTCTCCGCTGTCGATCAGGCCAACGGGCACCGAAGTGTGCTCGCCGTTCTTCAATCGGTAGAACAGGTGGGTGCCGCAGTGGCGACAGAAGGCACGCTCGGCCCAGTCGGACGATGAATAGAAGGTGACAGCCTCTTCGCCTTCGAGCGTCAGCTGACTGACCGACTCCAGTGCCAACAGCGGGCCGCCGCCCCAGGTTCGACACATCTGGCAGTGGCAGGCGCCGACGCTCTGCTGTTCAAGTGCTACCTTGAGTGTCACCGCACCGCACAGGCAGGTACCGCTCAGGCGCATGGCCTGGTCTGCTGTCGCGTTCATGGACCGTGCTCTCGTCAGTGGGGGCTACTCCCCAAGACTAGCAGAACTGTGCTGGATGACCGCCTTGACGAAGGGGGGGAAGGCGGGGGCGTCAGCCCCCGTTTGCAGCGCCAGGCTTTATACGAAAAGCCGGCGAGCGATGGTTAAACAAGGCAATAATCGTTGAGAAAGCGCAGTTTACGAGGTGTAAGTGAGCATGTTGACCGGGCTGGCGCACCAGCCGGTTTTTAACGCCGTATTACCGAGCGCAGGCACTTTTCGTACAAGCCTTAGAGCCTGGCCAGCACCGTCTCGGCACTTGACGCCTCGATCACGCCGCGTTCGGTGTCGACGCCCAGATACTCGACCACGCCGTCGTTGACGATCATCGCGTAGCGCAGGCTGCGCACGCCCATGCCTGCGGCACTGGCGTCCTTGTCCATGCCGATGGCTCGGGTGAAATCGGCGTTACCGTCGGCCAGCATGGTGATCGCTTCGGCGTTCTGGTCCTTCTGCCAGGCGCCCATGACGAAGGCGTCGTTGACCGCCAGGCAGGCGACCGCATCGGCCTTTTCCAGCAGCTTGTCGGCGTTGACCACGAAGCCGGGCATATGGGTGTTGGAACAGCCCGGAGTGAAGGCGCCGGGGACAGCGAACAGCACCACCTTGCGTCCCGAAAAGAAGGCGTCGGTGGTCAGTGACTCTGGACCCTTGTCGCCGTTGGTAAAGAGGGTCACGTCGGGCAGGCGTTCGCCGGTAGCAATGGTCATGAGGTCTCCATCAGGGTGTGGTGAAATCGCGTCGGTGATGGTGGTGTCCGAAGAGTGAGACGCTCACTCTTCCAGCGGTGGCGTGGGACGCACCAGGATCTCGTTGACGTCGACATGGTGAGGCTGGGAGATGGCGTACATCACGGCGTTGGCGACGTCGCGATCTTCCAGAGCATGTTCCGGTGGTTCATCGAAGAAGGGGGTGTTGACCATGCCGGGCTCGATGAGCGTGACACGGATCCCGCTGCCGCGCAGTTCCTCGCGCAGGTTGTAGCCGATGCCGGAGACCGCCCACTTGGTGGCACCGTACATGGAGCCGGGGATGGTGGTACGCCCCGCTGCCGAGCCGGTCAGCAGGATGTGTCCGTGGCTACGCCTGAGCTCGGGCAGGCAGGCCTGGATGGTCAGCCCCAACCCGTACACGTTGGTCATCAGCATCGACTTCCAGCTTTCCGGGTCGGCCTCGCTGAAGCCGCCGGGAGAGCCACCACGTCCGGCGTTGGCGAACACCGCGTCGAGACGACCAAAGCGCTCGAGCGTCTCGTCCACCATGGTCTTCTGGGCCTCGATGTCGGTCACGTCAACGCCGACCGTCAGCACGTTCTCCGGCCCCAGCTCCTGAGCCAGGGCCTCGAGTCCGTCCTTCGAACGGGCCGCCAGGACGAGGTGATAGCCCTCTCGAGCGGCCGCCCTGGCCGTGGCGGCCCCGATGCCGCTTGACGCTCCGGTGATCAGCAACACTCGTTCTCGCATCGCTTCCTCCTGGTCTCTCGGTGACGGGGCTTGACGGGCTATCTCTGTATGATTGATTCAGCATGCTCGTCCATTGCCTTTGTTGCAATCCTTCGGGCGGCGTCTGCGACTTTCAAGGGGCATCTTTTCCTGGATATCCGGCAGCATAAACGGATGAGTCCTGTCGGATATCGGCGGACGGACCTGCACTGGAGGTGCTTGTCAGGCTGGGCCCGATACGAGAAGGCCCGGCAGGATGCCGGGCCCAGGTCGTCTTGCCAGGGGTCGCAACAGCGGACTCAGCGCAGCGACAGCGCGCCCCTTGTCTCGCCTGAGGCAGCCTGTTCGTAGGCGGCGGCTTCTTCGGCTTCGACCTCGGGGCTGAAGCGCACCAGCAGCGCGCACAGCGAGGCCAGGATCACCGCCGCGCCCAGGTAGAACAGCCCCTGCTGGTAGCTGATCGATTCGGAACGGAACAGGAATCCCGCCGCCACCGCACCGGCGTTGCCGCCGGCGCCGACGATACCCGCCACCGCGCCGAGGGCGCGACGGTTGATGAAGGGCACCACGCCGAAGGTGGCGCCTTCGGCCATCTGCACGAACAGACTGAACACCAGCATCAGGCCGATGGCCAGCGCCAGTACGTGCATCTGGGAGAAGAACATCAGCGCCACGCCCTCACACAGCATGGCGATGAACAGCCAGCGCACGCGACCCTTGAGCCCGGCGTTGCGGGCGAACAGGTCAGAGAAGACCCCGCCCATGGTGCGAGCGAACAGGTTCATCAGGCCGAACAGTCCGGCGATCATGCCGGCGGTGGCCAGGGTCAGGTCGAAGTTGTCGAAGAAGTAGATGGCGGCGATGTTGTTGATGGTGAGTTCGACGCCGAAACAGGCGGCATAGACCACGAACAGCGCCCACACGCGGATATCCCGGGCGGCGGCGCCGAAGGTGCTGGACATGGAGCCTTCGCCGGAGGCTTCCGGCAGCTCGCCGCGTGCGCGCAGGTCCTTGAAGTTGCCGTCGGGCGCGTCCTGGGTGAAGCGGTAGTAGCACAGACCGGCAATGAACATCACCACACCTGGGACCACCATGGCCAGGCGCCAGCCCAGGGTCTCGCTGACGCCCAGCATCAACAGGCCGGAAAAGATCAACGGCATCAGGATCTGGGTAGTGCCACCGCCCAGGTTGCCCCAGCCGGCGGAGGTGGCGTTGGCTGTACCCACCACATTGGGCGCGAACATCACCGAGGTGTGGTACTGGGTGATGACGAAGGAGGCGCCGATCGCGCCGATGGCCAGGCGGGCCATCAGAAAGGACTCGAAGCTGTCGGCGAAACCGATGCTCATCACTGGGATGGCGCCCAGGCACAGCAGCCAGGTGTAGGCCAGGCGCGGCCCGATACGGTCACACAGGACGCCGATGGCCAGGCGCACGATTACCGTGATGGCCACCGAGGCGATGATGGTGTTGCCGATCTGGGTCTTGGTCAGTCCGAGGTCATCTCTGACCACGGCCATCAATGGCGCGATGCCGAACCAGCCGAAGAAGCACAGGTGGAAGGCGAACCAGGAGAAGTGAAAGGCTCGCATCTGGGGAGTCGAGAAGGAAAACAGGCGAATCCTGTTGGCCTTGTTGCGCAGATTCATGAACACAGCCCTCGCTGGGTGGACGAACACTCGAACTTGTGTGGCCTTCGCCATTGAAGGTCGGGTCCGACGCACTCGTACCGCTGGGGCCTGGTCTACGTCTGGCTCTCGCTAACCACTACCAAGCAAGCGGGATGCCTGTTTTTATTGAAACCTCGACATATCAACACCTTGTGGTTTTTATGCGGAATGGCACTTCAGCAGGATCGCATCATTGCGCTGCATCATTGTGCACTCGACACCGCCCCAGTGCGCCGACTTGGTGCCAAAGGGAGAAGGTAGAGGAGCGCAGCGAAGAGAGAAGGAGCAGGAAGAGAGAAGGAGCAGGAAGAGAGAAGGAGCAGGAAGAGAGAAGGAGCAGGAAGAGAGAAGGAACAGGGAGAGAGAAGGGAGAGGGAGAGAGAAGGGAGAGAGAAGGGAGAGAAAGAGAAAGGAGAACGACTCAAGAAGATGTGCGAACAGAACTGCGAACAGAGATGCGAACAAAAAGAGAACAAGGAGGAGGCGTCACCCGCCGCTGGCGGGTGACGCCGATGCTGGAACCTCAAGCGATGGACTCAGTCGTTGAGGGCCAGGCGCTCACTACTGTTCGGACAGCGCAGAAAGGCGGAGTTGTTGAGCCAACGCTGGTCCGGGTAATAGGTGAACAGGTACTGATTGTCGCGAATGCTGTTGATCAAGGGTACCGCCACCTCGGTACGTACCGCCGGACAGCCGTGGCTGCGGCCGATGCGTCCGGTACGGTCGATGAACTCCTGGCTGACGTAGTCCGCACCGTGCATCACGATGGCGCGATCGAAGGCGTTGTCGTTGACCCCCGGCTCAAGACCCTCGAGTCGCAGGGAATAGCCGTTGCTGCCTACATAGCTGTTCTTGGTGCGAAACAGTCCGATGCTCGACTGGTAGCTCTCGGGCACGTTGGAGAACAGCGTGGCCATGGCGTCGCCGGAGTTCTTGCCGTGGCTCACCCATTCGCGAAACATCAGCCTGGGCTGGCGCAGGTCGAAGACCCACAGGCGGCGTTCGGTTGAAGGCAGGGAAAAGTCGATGACCGCCAGGCGCTCGGCGCCGGGGTCGGCGCAGTTGAGCGCCCGTGCGGCCAGGCGCAGTACCCCCGGGTTGGCCTTGGGGGCGAGGCGGGCCAGGGTCTGTTCGAGCGATGTGGCTGACGGCGCATTCGCCCTGACGGATGTCCTGAGAAAGTCCTGAGCGAGCACAGGCGCCGCAAAAAAGGCACTTAGGGTCAATAATAAGAGGTAACGAAAAATCGAGAGACGAGGTGATGCATTGTCATGAGAGGAGCTTCGTGACATCTCTAGGCTTCCTGTCGGTGATGTCGCGGATACGCGAACAGGCGTTACGCAAGATCAAATAACGCGATACGCTAATACACAGAGCGGAGAAACATGATCTTCGCGCACGCTAGAAAAATCAGGTCGGCTCGGCGGAACCCGATACCGACGACTCTATTATGACAATACCGCCCAGGATGGCCAGTATTGACGTCATGTTGCAGGGAGTAGATGCCATGTTTAGCCCAAATGTTCTATTGCGACTCATGCCAAGGAGGGGCGTCGCTGTAGCGCTTTGTTATGGTCTGCTGGTTGCCCCGGTCTGGGGGGCAACGGCAAGCGACGGAGGCGACGTCAGTGGCGAGGTCGCCAACGACCAGAGGCTTACCAGCGATGCCAGCGTCGAGCAGAACCTTCAGGATCTCGACGGGGTCGTGCCGGGTCCCCTGGCCAACGAGTTGGTCGGCGCCTCCGAGATGGCGCAGCGATTCTACAGTCTGCGTGGCCAGCGTCCGGTGTGGACCGACATGGGCCGCGTGGAGGCCCTTGCCGACGGACTCAGGACGCTCGAGGACGATGGGCTCTCACCCTCGGACTATGCGCCCGACGCGCTGCTTGGCCAGGCCAGAGGGGCCAATCTCGAGACCCCCGGAGGCTTCGAGCTCGAGGCCACCGAAACGCTGCTGACCGCCATGGCCCATCTGCAACGTGGCAAGGTGGATCCACACCGCATCGACAGTGACTGGGAGGTCGATATTGCGCCACCGACGTTCGACCTGGTGGCGTTGTCGCGTGCCCTGGACGACGGCGATGTCGAGGCTGCGCTGGCGCTGGCACGGCCTCCTTTCGAGCCGTATCGTCAGCTAAGGGCCGCCCTGGCACGCTATCGCAACATCGAACGTCTGGGGGGCTGGCCACTGCTGCCGAGTCGCGAGACGCCGCTGCGTCCCGGCGATCAGGACACCGACGTCGCGCTGTTGCGCCAGCGCCTGGCGATGATCGGTGAACTGGAAGTGATGTCCGCCGACACCGGCCACTACCCGCACGTTGAGCTCGAGGCCCCCGAAGCTGAGGTGTACGACAGCACCCTGGCCGAGGCGGTACGCCGTTTTCAGCGCCGCCACCTGCTCGCCGACGATGGGGTGGTCGGACCCAATACCCAGACCGCCCTCAATCTTCCTGTGGGCTTTCGCATCGATCAGATCCGCGCCAACCTGGAGCGTGCCCGCTGGCTGCTGCATGGCCTGCCGGAGTCTTTCGTGCTGGTCGATATCGCCGGTTATCGGCTCAGCTACTTCCGCCCCGACGGCGACGTCTGGCGCTCACGTATCGTCGTCGGCCAACCCTACCGGCGCACGCCGACATTGCGTTCGGAGATTACCCACGTGACCCTCAACCCCACCTGGACGGTGCCGCCCACGATCTATCGTGAGGACATTCTGCCTCGAGTGAAGCGCGATCCGGGGTATCTGGCCAGCCGTGACATGGTGGCGTTATCACCCTCCGGGAAGCGCGTTGATCCCTATTCGGTCAACTGGTCGAGCCCCGGCGGGGTGATGCTGCGCCAGGGGGCCGGGCCTCGCAACCCCTTGGGGAGGGTCGTGATCCGTTTTCCCAATGACCACCTGGTCTACCTGCACGACACCCCGTCGCGAGGGCTGTTCAACCGTACTCAGCGTGCGCTGAGCTCAGGCTGTATCCGCGTGGAAGGGGTGGCGGAGCTGGCCCAGCTGTTGTTCGACGACTCGGGCACCTCCGCCAACGTCGGCCGCCTGATCAACGACGGCAAGACCCGCAACGTGCGTCTGGATCGGCGCATACCGGTGGTGCTCAACTACTGGACGGTGCAACCCGAGACCGACGGCCACCTGGCCTTTCGTCCCGATATCTACGACCGCGACCAGGCGGTGGTAACGGCGCTGGATGCCCCCGTCATCCTGTGACTGCCTTGGCGTGAGCAGGCGTCGTCTGGGCATCCCTCCAAGGCATGTATCAGGCCAGCGGAGCGATGCCTGACGGATCTTCAGCGACTGTTGTGACGATCCTTGCTACCTGATGGCTGAGTCGGTGTCTTGATGTTACCCCCCTCGCGGTACCTGGTGGACGCGTGGATCCAGGCATAAAGTCGGCAGTTGATGCGGCATGGGCACAGGAGAATCCAGAGCAGGGTTACGTCATTAAACGTAATCGTCATTTTTTTGGTATTGGTAGAGTGAAGGATTTCCTTTCGAAAGTCCGGCTTGGTTTTACTATAGTTTTCTCGTAATTGAGGCGTTCTTGAACCTGGCTCGGTGACAGCCATGTTGGCTATTGGACAGGATGTGCGGCCTAGAGTTTTTCTCTCCTATTCGCGTAGAGAGCAGCCCTTTGCTGCCAGGCTCCGTACTGAAATTGCGCGTTACGCGAATACGGTGTGGTTCGACCGAGATGCCATCTGCGAGGGTGACGATTGGCGTGAGGAGATCGAGCGAGGCATTCTCCATGCCGACGAAGTGGTGGCACTGATTTGCCCGAGCGCGCTCCAAAGTCCATATGTGAAGGAGGAGTTGGACACGGCTGACCGCTATCACAAGGTGGTGAGGGCGGTCGTGCTGGAATCCTGCAAGAAGGAAGCGGAGCCCCGTGTCGATCCCAGGCATTTTATTCTGTATTCGTCCTTGGAGTCGCTGGAACAGGCCGTTCACCGCCTCTTGTGCACACAGGCATTGCCTGTCGAGGATAGAACAAACGGGCTTACGGTTGCAGAGACCAAGCTGCGACTGTGTCGTGATATCTACCCCGGATTCTCTCTCTCTATCTATGAAAATCGGAACGATCCCTCCTTCGAGCAGGCCTTGAAAGTGGCAGAGATGGCCGTCGACACCTACGCCAGCGATAGCCTGATGCGCCTGAATCTGGGCTTGATGCTGTGTCAGCTTGGACGTTGGGAAGAAGGCCTGTCTCGGCTTCAGGACTTTGCTCGACATCGGCGGTGCTTTACTGGCTGGTATTTTCTGGCTTTGCACATGGCCCGAACGCGAGCACTTCATCGTCTTCCACCAGTTCTTGCCCGCCAGGTCATCGAGAGCACTGAGTGTTGTCTGGAAAAAGCGCCAGACCACCCTCTGGTGGTGCTGCTTCATCTTCTTGTACGACTAGGCTGTGCTAATGACGGTCGACCTCGAATTGACAGTAGTGTGAAACAGCTACAGCAGTGCGTCCAATTGCCGGAGGCTGCAGAAGAATTTGCACGTTTTCTGTGGGCGATGTCGGCGTCAATGTGTCGGCTAGGCAGCCTCGAACGCCCAATCAAGGAGTTTCTGGTGCTGCGAGCCAAGGGACGATAGGGCCGACAATAGTGATTTTTCGACCAGACTGGAGGAAGGTGCCATGGTTATGCCGAAAACGACTGATCTTCAGGGGCGCCGGGCTGTCAGGGCATTCTTTAATTATCAGTACAACTTTTCGACACCCAAGAAGATTCCCATCAACGTAAAGTTGGTTTTCGTTCTGAGCCTGCTGGGAGCGGCGGCTTGGGTGTTTTACTTCTTTGATAATATGAATAACCTTGAGGAGTTGACAGTGGGGGCGGCAATCGGGCTGGCAATCGCTCTAGCACCTGCACTGTTGATTGACTATCTATTAAGGACGAGTGACCTTGAAAGGCGTAAAAAAGAGCTGGCGGCACATCGCAAGGAGCTCGGAAGGCTTGCCACAATCAGTCGTGACATAGTGGCGCGAGACATCTTGATCATGTTCTTCCGTGGGTTCGAACATTCCGAGTTGGAAAGAGAAGAGCTGGTTACACTGGAGCAGAAGTACAGTTTTGGTGGGGAGCGTGACTTTTTTGATGAAGAAACACTGGAAGAAAAACTTGGATATCTTGTCAACAAGTCGGTCCGGGCCATCTCTTTGGGAAATATTTCAAAAATATCGATAAAGAAAATCACCCGTATTGATGGTTCGCATCGTGAAATGTTTTTTACTCCATTTAGACTGGTGGTGATGTTGTTGACCTCCAAGCAGATGGTCGTCTGTGATCTCCAGTTCGACAGTATCACCGAAGAGAGTTCGGAGGATATTCAGAGAATCCCTTACTCGTCGATTTCCAGCATTGTGTCCAGGAGCGAGAGGCGACGCAAGCCTTTGACAGCCGATGAGGTGGCGCAGAAAGCGGAGGAGTTTGGACACGAAAATGATGTCATTGAACGCATCAAGAAGATGAATGAAGAGCAGCTGGAGGAAGACTGGCCCTATTTTGAATCCCGCACATCCATCACCATCGTGCAGAACAACGGCGCCGAGTTGACGGTTCCAGTGAAGTTCAGCCCCAGCCTGGGGAGAGAGTCTCAGCTGTCTCTGGAAAACAGCCGCACGGATGATGAGGTCGCCGCCGATCGACTGGTCAACGAATTGAACAGGCTGGCCGAAGAAGCCACCGGTCCGAGCGCAGGCGGTACCTTCAGATCCGCTGATGGTCGGGGCTGACCTCCCCCGTGGAGAAGACTGTTACCCGGTATGTCGTTCGATACCCAGCATCCCGCTGGACGCCTTGATGATGGCGAATGCGGGTTTGCCGCTGCCGGGTACGTGGTTCTTGCAGCAGCCCAGGGTGATGATGGGGTGCGGTGAGTAGCATGATCTAGCCGCCGTTGGATGATCAAGGCTGGGACGTTAGAGGCCGCTGGATGCGACGCAAGGCCCGCCCAATGAAGTCCCGCACTTTCGATGCCTTTCACCGTGGACTCGATCGAGTAGTGGTGGCAACTATACGGATCGTCAGGAAGACAGTGACAGGACAAGCTGGAATGTCCTGCCCGAAAATCGACTTGGACGCAAAGTGCCTTCACGGTATACAACGATGAACGGCTGGCGCATTATTTGCCTGCGAACCAACAACAATGAGGCGAAGTCATGCAACGATGGATGGCGGTGGCAGCACTGGGCATGGTCAGTACCGGTGTCTGGGCGCAGGATGACGACAAGCTGTTTCTGTTCAACTGGACCGAGTACATGGACCCGGCGCTGGTCGAGGCCTTCGAGCAGGAGTTCGGGGTGGAGGTGGTGCAGAACTACTTCACCTCAAACGCCGAGATGTTCTCCAAGCTGGCCGCCGGTGGCGACGCTCAATACGACGTGGTGGTGCCCACCGACTACTACGTCACCCGGCTGATCGACGCCGGCCTGGTGAGGGAGCTCGACGACCCGCGCATCCAGCAGGGGCGAGAGGATCTGATGGAAGCCTTCCGTCAGCCGCCCTATGACCCCGAAGAGCGCTACAGCGTGCCCTACCTGTGGGGCGTTACCGGTATCGTCTACGACACCAACACCTTCGCCGAGCTGCCGCACTCCTGGAGCGTGCTGTTCGACCCCGAGATCAATCCCGACCAGCCCTTCGCGCTGCTGGGTGGCGATCCCCAGGTATCACTCGGCATGGCCTGTGCCTACCAGGGAGCTGGGTTCGACTGCGTCGGTCAGGAGGCCTGGATCAACGCCGCCAAGCTGGTCAGCCAGACCCTGGAACGGGGCAACTTCACCGGTTTCGTCGACAGTACCGCGGCGGTGGAGCAGGTGGCACGAGGCGTCAGTGCAGTGGCGGTGACCTACAGCGGCGACGTGGACTACCGCAAGGCCGATTCTCCCGAGATCTATGGTGATCTGGCTTTCTTCGCCCCGGAGGAAGGCGCCCAGCTCGGCATGGACACCTTCGTGGTGCCGGCGAGAGCCCCCCATCCCCAATTGGCCCAGGACTTCATCAGCTTTATGATGCGTCCGGAAAATGCCGCCAAGGCGGCGAACTATGCCTACTACAGAACCCCCAACGAGGCTGCCCTGCCGATGGTCGACGAGGCACTGCGAGAGGCCTCCAGGCTCGATCCCGAGACCAGCGGTCACCTGGTGACCACGCCGCTGATCGAGGGGGAATCGCTGACCATGCTGCAGCAGCTATGGACCGAGGTGCGCTCACGTTGAAGCGCGCATGGGTGTTGTTTGAAAAGTGTCCGTACCCGTCCACCTTTCGGACGTGACCTCGAGGGCGTTGGTGCCTAGTGCGCCGCGCCCTTTACGCCCACCTTGCGATCGCTTGACCTTGATACCCTTGGTGTCTCGAAGGGCATGAGGCTTGGGCCACGAAATCGGCAAGGGGCTGTTCTTCCTCTATCTCTCCTATCTCTCCGCTATCTCTCAGCGAGCGCCAGCTTGGCACCCAAGGCAATGAAGGTCCCGGCGAACAGCCGCCGAAAGGCGGTCATGATGCCGGGGCGTCCCGCGACGTGGCCCCTGATCCAGGCAGCTCCCAGCCCATAGGCTGAAAAGATCACCAGGGTCATCAGCATGAAGATGCCGCCGAGGCCCAGCATCTGTTCGAGTGCGCTCGCTCCCGACGCGGTGATGAACTGCGGCAGAAAGGCCAGGAAGAAGACCGACAGCTTGGGATTGAGGACGTTGATCAGGGCACCGATGACGCCGATCCTGACAAGCGAACCCTGACGGGCCGGCCGGCCAGGGAGGTCCAGGGCTCCACCCTGCTTCAGCAGGCCAAGGGCCATGTAGAGCAGATAGATGACGCCGAGTATCTTGAGCACGGAAAAGGCCAGGGCGCTGGTATGCAGGATGGCGGCGACGCCGGTGCTGGCGGCAATCAGCGAAGGCACGATGCCAAGTGTGCAGCCAAGCGACGCGGCCAGGCTAGCCTTGGCACCACGCCCGAGTCCTGTCGCCAGGGTATAGATGACCCCGGTGCCGGGGGCAAGTACCACGATGAGACTGGTCAGCAGGAACTCTATCGACATTGTGACGCTCCTTGATCCGGTTGATGCTGGCGGTAAAAAAGCGGCCAGGCGACCCTTTCAGGGTAGCCTGGCCGCTCGCTTTTGCGTGGACGTCACCGCGCAAGGGGGCTCACCTCGGTGGACGTCAGCCCTTCAGCTGGTTGCCCACCGGCAGCTCCCGGATGCGCTTGCCGGTGGCGGCGAAGATGGCGTTGGTCAGGGCCGGCGCCACCGGGGGAAGCCCTGGCTCACCCACGCCGCCCATCGGCGCATCGGGATTGTCGACCAGATGGACACGCACCTCACGCGGGGCGTTGGCCTGGCGTGGCAGCAGGTACTGGTGGAAGTTGTCCTGTTCGATGCGCCCGCCGCTTGCGCTGATCTCGTTCAGCAGGCCGATGCCGATGCCCATCACCACCGAGCCCTCCATCTGGGCACGGATGCGCTCGGGGTTGACCCTGGGGCCGCAGTCGAAGGCCACGTCCGCCTGGTGGACGATCACACTGCCCTGATCGTTGACCTCCACATCCAGCACGATGGCGGTGTAGGAGCAGAAGCTGTGATGCACCGCCAGGCCCTGGCCGCGGCCTTCTGGCAACGACTTGCCCCAGTCGGCTTCCTCGGTCACTCGCTCGACGACGCCACGCAGGCGACCGACATCGATGGTATAGCGCTCCGGGTCCTCGCCGTAGTTCCAGGTGGCGCCGACGGCCAGCGGGTCGATCTCGCGCGCCGGCCCCAGAAGTTCCAGCAGGTAGTCGCGATGATCGCGTCCGGCGGCTGCGGCGAGTTCGGCAACGAAGCTCTGGATGGCAAAGGCGTGGGGCAGGTTGACCACCGAGCGGAACCAGCCGATGCGCTTGTGCGCCGGGGCCTCGCCGTTTTCCAGCGATAGCGCGGGAATGTCGAAGGGCAGGGGCGTCAGGCCCATGCCGAGTTCATAGGTCGCCTTGTATTTGGGGTCGTCCTGGAAGATAGACATGATGGTCGGCGCCAGGGTGCGATGACGCCAGCCCTGGACCTTGCCGTCGCTGCCAAGACCGGCTTCCAGGCGGTCCACCGACAGCGCGTGGAAGTAGGTGTGGTGAAGGTCGTCCTCGCGGGTCCACTGAAGCTGCACCGGGCGGCCGTCGAGGGCGCGACTCAGGTGCGCCGCCTCTACCACGAAGTCCGGCTTGGCCTTGCGCCCGAAGCCGCCGCCCAGCAGCGTCTGGTTGACCTTGACGCTGGCGCCGTCGATGCCGAGCTGCTCGGCGATCTGGTCGCGGGCGCTCTGCGGGTCCTGTACCGGCGCCCAGGTCTCGGCACCGTCTGCGCTTACCCGGGCGATGGCCACCGGTGGTTCCATGGTGGCATGGGCCAGGTGAGGCATGTAGTAGGTGGCGCTGTGGCGGGACTCGGCGTCGGCCAGCGCCGCCTCGATATCGCCGCTGGCTCTGAGCACCTTGCCGGGGGAATCGGCGCGCTGCTCGAGCATCTCGCGGTAGCTTTTGGTGTCGTAGCCGGCGTTGGCGTCGAGCCCTTCGGTATTCCACTGGATCTTGAGCGCCTTGCGTCCTTCGATGGCCGCCCAGGTGTTGTCGGCGATCACCCCCACGCCGCCGAGCGGGTGGAACGACGACGGCTGGGAGGTGCCCTCGAGCCTGACGGTCTTGATCACCCCGGGAATCTTGAGTGTCTCGCTGTCATCGACGCTGGCGACGCTTGCACCCAGCACATTGGGGCGCGCGATCACCGCGTAGGCCATGTCCGGCAGGCGCATGTCGCCGCCGTAGATGGCCTTGCCGCTGACGATGTCCTCGCCATCCACCGCGGGGGCGCGCTCGAGGTTGCCGGTATCACTGTCGTGGCTGGGGCCGAGGGACCTGCCGATCAGTCGCCATTCGCTTTCGGGCTTGAGTGTCAGCGAGTCTCGGGAGGGGATATCGAGCTCCCTGGCCGCTGCCGCCAGCTCGCCGAAGCCGAGTTCGCGCCCGCTAGGCGTGTGGACGATGACGTGGACGCCGGCCTGGCATTCGTCTACAGGTACGTCCCAGCGCTGGGCGGCGGCCTGTTCCAGCATCCGACGGGCCGACGCGGCGGCCCGCCGCATGGGATCGAACCAGTGGCGCATGCTGCGCGAGCCGTCGGTGTCCTGATTGCCATACGTTTCGGAATCCCCCGGTGCCTGGGTAGCCTTGACCTTGCTCCAGTCGGCACCCAGCTCATCGGCGGCCACCATCACCAGGCTGGTACGGATGCCCTGGCCCATCTCGGCGCGATGGTTGGTCACGGTGACGCTGCCGTCCTCGTCGATCTGGATGAACACGTTGGGATTGTCGACCCAGCCGTAGGCCATGCCGGCGGCGCCGTACTGCTTGTCCTCGGCGGCGGCGGCCAGGTCCCAGCGGGCGGCCACTACCAGCGCGCTGCCGGCGGCCAGCCCCTGGAGAAAGCGTCTGCGGCTGACGTTGGCCAGCAGCAGCGTATCGACGGTACGGTTCATGCCTGCTCCTCCTGTCCGGCTGCACGATGGATCGCGGTACGGATCCGGTTGTAGGTGCCGCAGCGGCAGATGTTGCCCCCCATGGCGCTGGCGATGTCATCGTCGCTGGGGGTGGCGTTGTCCTTGAGGAAGGCGGTCGCGCTCATGATCTGGCCGGCCTGGCAGTAGCCGCACTGGGCCACGCCGACATCCAGCCATGCCTCCTGCACCTTGCTGCCGACAGCGTCGGTGGCCATGGCCTCGATGGTGGTCACGCGCTTGCCCGCTGCCGCCGCTACCGGCGTGACGCAGGAGCGCACGGCGGCGCCGTCCAGGTGAACGGTACAGGCGCCACACAGCCCCATGCCGCAGCCAAACTTGGTGCCGGTCAGATTCACCACATCGCGCAGCGCCCACAGCAGCGGCATCTGCTCGGGCACGTCCAGTTCATGCTGCTGGTCGTTGATCGTCAGGGTTATCACCGTTCACCTCCTGGTGCTTGTTGTTGTCGATGCGCTCTTTGTTGGCGCTGTGCTCTTTGTTGGCGTTGTGCTCTTTGTTGGCGCTGTGCTCTTTGTTGGCGCTGTGCTCTTTAGTGTCGATGCGCTTGCGATATCGCTGCGCTCTTCACTGGCGCCGCACTGGTCGTTGTCGCCATGCTTGCCGTTGCCTTGGCGTGTCACGGTCGAGGCTTTGCCCCTGCAGCTGATCATAGGCAATTTACCTGCAACTTATTGTTCCACTTTGGGCCGAAGTCGGCGCCCTTGGCTAAGCGTACTTAGGTGCACGAGTGCCGTAGCACGGCCTCGGCTCTGCCGACCGAAAACGCCAGCGGGGAGAGGGGGCCAAAGGAATGCGCGAGCGCAAGATCGGTAACAATGCGACTGGCAGAAAATCGACAGGTGGGGAGAAGAGACAGGAGGGGGAAGAGATTAGGGACACGCCACCCGAAGGCGGGTGGCGTGAAGGATCGATCAGTTCTGGTCGACGCGATCCTTGGCGGCGCTGAAGCCCATCAGCGACACGTTGAGGTCCTGACGCTGGCCGCGCGGGTTGACGATGCTGACGGTGGCGGTGCTGCCGGCCTTCAACTGGTTGAGCAGTTGCGGCTGCAGCGGGATGTCGGCACGGCAGCCCTGGGGCACACACACCTGGTAGGGCATGCCCACCGGCTCGTTGGTATCGACCTTGAGCTGCAGGCCTGGGGCCAGACGTACGCCCAGCGGAACCAGGAAGGTCATGGCAGAACCGTCCAGCTGAGCAGGGTTGCCGACCACGACCCGAAGGACCGGCTCGCCATCGGCACCATTGACCAGCTGGGTCATGGAGCAGGAGCCGTCGGACGGGTTGACCGGGCAGTTGACCTCCCAGGACTGGAAGGTTTCGGTGTTGACGGCGGGTCCGGCATTACCGGTGCTCTGGGCGAAGGTCAGCGGCGACAGCGCCAGCAGGCTCAGCACACCGGCGGCACGCAGGCCGGACGCAAGACGATTGAACATAAACGGCAGGCTCCTTTCCAAATCCATTGGCAGACAAAGGCTCGGGGCATAGTTCAACACGGAATGGGGCCTGTTGGCGACTGTCGCGAGGGGTTAAGGGCACTGACCACGGCGCCATGTCGGATTTTCTCTTCTTGCCCAGCCCAACCCTACACAAGACGCGGTCGACCTCGGATAGCGTGGAAGCAGGAGCGACTGCGGGATCGATCGAGAGATCGACAGCGGGATCGACTAGGCGCTGTCCGAAAAGTCGACGAGCGAAGGTTAGACAAGGCAAAAATCGGTGAGAAAGCGCAGTTTACGGGGTGTAAATGAGCATTTTGACCGGGCTGGCGCACCAGACGATTTTTAACGCCGTATTACCGAGCGCAGGCACTTTTCAGACAAGCCCTAGAGTGGGGCGAGATCCTCGTAGCTCGCCTCCAGCACTATCCCGAAGTGCTCTTCAAGCGCCGCCAGGTAGGCCGCTCCCGGGGGCAGGAGCTGTTCGCTTGTCGTGTCCCCGCGTCGGATCTTCAGGGTGAAGTCGGAAAGGCTGATCTGGCCCTCGGGGGTGGCCAGCGCGGCCATGCGCGAGGTGGTGAAGTGCAGGCCTGGCCAGGTGGAGGTGAAGTGATTGGCCATCTGAATATCACCTTCGCACACCGTGGTGAAATCGACGCTATAGAGGTTGACCCACTGGGCTCCCATCAATGATTGCAGCATGATCCCGTAGCGAGCGTTCTCCACCAGTCGTAGTGTCTGGTCTCCGATGTGGAGCGGGGTGTCCGGGGTCAGCGGGATCGGTGCACGGGGCGTATTGGTGCCGAAGCCGGCGTCGACCAGCCATTGGCGTTTGTCCAGCGTCACCAGCGATACCTGATGACTGCGCCCGGTGGGGGTTCCCGACAGATGCACACGTCCCAACAGGGCCCTGGCCTCGAATCCGAAGGCCTCAAGTGCCATCAGCAACAGGCCGTTGAGCTCGAAGCAGTAGCCGCCCCGGCGTTGACCGATGAGCTTGGCCAGAATGCCCTGAGCACTGACATCCACGCCGCGGCCCAGGCAGATATCGAAGTTCTCGAAGGGCAGCGAGGTGAGCTGGGCGCGATGCAGCGCGCGCAAGCACTCGGCAGACACCTCGACGGGTTGCACAAGGCCGATACGCTCAAGGTATTGGTCGCAGGGAAAGTCCGAGAGGGGCATGGGCGGATACGCGTAGCAAAGTTCGGTTTAGCCTAGTGCGAGGGCAGCGGCCTTGCCAGCCTTCGCGCGTCGTCACCACGCATGCGGACAGGCGCGGTCGCTTGCCTGCCCGGCACAGCGCAACAGCCGTGCTAGGATGACCGATCCTTTTTCGATCGCTTGGGGACTTGGCATGGAGGAGATGGGGCTGCGATGGCTCGCCGGGCAGGCCGTCAGCCTGGTGGCGCTCACGCTCTGTGTGATCGGCTTCGCCAGCCGGCATGACGACAAGCTCCTGGTATTGCTGCTGGGAGCCAACCTGGCCTTCGCGACCCAGTTTGCCCTGCTGGGGAGCTGGGTAGCCGCGTCGATCTCGGCTCTGATCATCCTGCGCATCGCTCTGGCGCGACGCTTTTCCGGCAATCTGGCGATCATGCTCGGCATGTTGCTCGCCACCTTGCTGGTAGCGGCGCTGACCTGGAGTGATGCGCGTGATATTCCTGCCCTGGCGGCAGGGCTGCTTGGCACCTTTGCCATGTTCATGCTCAGAGGGGTGGCGATGCGTCTGGTACTGGCCGGCGCCGCCTTCTGCTGGATCATCAGCAACCTGCTGGCAGGTTCGCTGGGTGGCACTCTGGCCGAGACGCTGATCTTCGCCACCAACATCATCACCATCGTGCGCCTGAGGCGACAGGCCTCGGCCGCCGCCCACTGATCCTGGCGGCTGTCGTCGATTCCTTGTGGTGGACGCGAAACGGTCACGGAATTGACATCCTTGTCTCGTATATATGAAATTCCATATATCCTGAGGCGCCCCCGATGACGATGTCACAAGAGTCCCGCAAGCAACGCGTGCTGTTTCTGTGTCACGCCAATTCCGCTCGCTCGCTGATGGGCGAGGCGCTGCTGCGCCACCTGGCCGGTGATCGCTTCGATGCCTTCAGCGCCGGTACCGAGCCGGACGAGCCGCATCAGAAGACGCTGGCCGCGCTCAAGGAGCAGTCCATCAGCACCGAGGGGCTCGCCAGTCAGTCCCTCGACAGCTTCGAGGGACAGCACTTCGATGCCGTCATCGTGCTGTGCGACAAGGCCCAGGAAACCTGTCGCGACTGGGAGGGCAGTCGCGACGAGCATCTCTATTGGGATATCCGCGATCCCCGTGGTATCGAGCGTGACAACGCCTACGCCCAGGCGCTCCAGGAAATCCGCGTGCGCCTGATGCTGTGGCTGCAGATCAAGGATCGTGATCGCGCCCGCCACCTGGCCGACGATTGATGGCGCAACCCTCTGTCGGCAGAGCCTGGCGGGTGCCGGGGCGCGAGATTCACTTTCTAAAGCGAGACTTTCATGACACTACGTATCGGTATCAATGGTTTCGGGCGGATCGGCCGCCTGGTGGTTCGCAGTCTGTGGCCGCGTATCGCCGCCGGGGAGGTCGACCTGGTTCGCGTCAACGATCCCGGTGGTGACGCCGCCACCTTCGCCCACCTGCTGGAATTCGATTCGGTGCACGGCCATTTTTCGCCCGAGGGCGGGATCAATGGCGAGGGCGAGCAGCTGAACCTCGACGGTCGCGCGGTGGCCTTCAGCGGAGCAAGCGTGCCGGCCGACGCGGACTGGTCCGGCTGCGACGTGGTGATCGAATGCTCCGGCAAGCACAAGACCCTGGACAGGCTTCAGGCCTATCTCGACCAGGGCGTGCGGCGCGTCGTGGTCAGCGCGCCGGTCAAGGAGGAGGGCGTGCTCAACGTGGTCATGGGGGTCAACGATGATCTCTACGAGCCCGAGCGTCACCGCATCGTCACCGCCGCCAGTTGCACCACCAACTGTCTGGCCCCGGTGGTCAAGGTGATTCAGCAGCGTTTCGGAATCCGTCATGGCTCCATGACCACGGTGCATGACATCACCAACACCCAGACCATCCTCGACGCGCCTCACAAGGACCTGCGTCGGGCGCGGGCCTGTGGCATGAGCCTGATCCCGACCACGACCGGGTCGGCCAAGGCGATTACCGCGATCTTTCCCGAGCTCGAGGGCAAGCTCAATGGCCACGCCATCCGCGTGCCGCTGGCCAATGCCTCGCTCACCGACATGGTCTTCGAACTTGAGCGCGAGGTGACGGTGGATGAGGTCAACGCCGCCCTGCGCGAGGCCGCCGAAGGGGAGCTTGCCGGTATTCTCGGCTACGAGGAGCGCCCGCTGGTGTCCATCGATTACCGCACCGACCCGCGCAGCTCGATCATCGATGCGCTGTCGACCATGGTGGTCAACGCCACCCAGCTCAAGCTCTACGCCTGGTACGACAACGAGTGGGGCTACGCCAACCGCACCGCAGAGCTGGCGCTGAAGGTGGGTCGTGGCTGAATCGTTGATGGCGCGGGTGAAGGCGCTGCCCTTCGAAATCCGCCAGTACCTGCTGATCACCGGCAACTACTGGGCCTTTACCGTCACCGATGGCGCCCTGCGCATGCTGGTGGTGCTGCACTTCCATCAGTTGGGCTATTCGCCCCTCGAAGTGGCGATGCTGTTCTTGTTCTACGAAGCCTTCGGGGTGATCACCAACCTGGTGGGGGGCTGGCTCGGAGCACGGCTGGGGCTCAATCGCACCATGAATCTGGGACTCGCTCTGCAGATCGTGGCACTGGCCATGCTGATGGTGCCGTCCTCGGTGCTGAGCGTGGCCTGGGTCATGGCGGCCCAGGCTTTGTCGGGCATCGCCAAGGACCTCAACAAGATGAGCGCCAAGAGCGCGGTCAAGGTACTGGTGCCCGCCGAGAGTGCCTCGGCAAACTCCACCCTGTATCGCTGGGTGGCGATCCTGACCGGCTCCAAGAACGCGCTGAAGGGAGCCGGTTTCTTCCTCGGCGGCCTGCTGCTGACGCTGATCGGCTTTCGTGGTGCGGTCATCGTCATGGCGGTGATGCTGCTGGCGGTGCTGGTCCTCTCGCTGCTTCGCCTCAAGGCCGATCTGGGGCGCGCGAAGCGCAAGCCCAAGTTCTCCGAGATATTTTCCAAGTCCCGCGCGATCAATGTCCTGTCGGCCGCGCGCCTGTGTCTGTTTGCCTCCCGGGACGTCTGGTTCGTGGTGGCCTTGCCGGTGTTTCTCTATGACCAGCATGGCTGGAGCCACTGGACGGTGGGCGGGCTGCTGGCGATCTGGGTGATCGGCTACGGGGGTGTCCAGACCCAGGCGCCCCGGCTGACCTCGCTGCTGGCAGGAAGCCAGCGACGCACGACGGTATTCTGGGCGTTGGCCCTGGCGGGGCTGCCAGCCCTGCTGGCGGTGCTGCCGCTGGCTCAGGTGGGCTGGCTGGTGGTGGGTCTGTTGCTGTTCGGGGTGCTGTTCGCCATCAATTCGAGCTGGCACAGCTACCTGATCGTGCACTACGCCCGCGCCGAGGGTGCCTCCATGGACGTGGGCTTCTATTACATGGCCAACGCCATGGGGCGCCTGCTCGGCACCTTGCTGTCGGGCTGGCTGTATCAAAGCGAGGGGCTGTCGGCCTGCCTGTGGGTGTCGGCGGCGCTGGTGCTGGCCAGCGCCCTGATGGCACTGGCCTTGCCCGGCGATGGTCAGCCTGAGCCCTCAGCCGCTGACGACGATGCAACGCCCGCCCAGGATAGTCGGCCCGCGGAGGAACCCCGTGGCGCTGAACGAAGAAAGCCGCTGCCCAGGGAAAAAAGATGAACAGGCAAAGATGAACAGGAAACGCCGATGATGTCGCTGGACCCGTTACGCCTCTACAAGTGCCTGTCGGAAGAGACGCGCCTGTCGATCATGCTGTTGCTGCTGCAGGAAGGAGAGCTCTGCGTCTGCGAAATGACCGCGGTGCTCGAGGTGTCGCAACCCAAGGTGTCACGCCACCTGGCAGAGCTGCGTCGCTGTGGTTTGCTCCAGGATCGTCGCGATGGCCAGTGGGTCCACTACCGGCTGAGCGCCGAGCTGCCCGGCTGGGCGCTCGACTGTCTCGAAGCCGGCGCCCGGGGGCGACGGGCCGAGCTCGAGGCATTGCACGAAAGACTGGCCAGGATGGGGGATCGTCCGCAGCGCTGCGAGAGCCTTTGCTGAGGCGCTGTCGCCTTCCATGGTCACCCTGATCGCCTTGGCCGTGCCCTGAAAAGACGCAGGCAATTTGCCTGTATTACAAGAAGAGGGCCTACACTGAAGCTGTGCACCGGCATGTTAATTCTCATGCTAATCAATTAACATGCCGGCCACTTAAACGATTCAGCGCAAGGACCTTGGATCATGATCATCTACTCCCTCATCTTGTTGTTGGTGGGGCTTTCGCTATTGGGGGGCGGCGCCTGGCTGGCCACCCTGGGTGGAAGCTGGTACTACGCCCTGGCCGGTCTGGTGCTGATCGCGGTGGGCGCCATGGCGCGCTCCCGTCGCGTGCCGGCGCAGCTGCTTTACGCCGGGCTGCTTGTCGCCACGGCCGCCTGGGCCCTCTGGGAATCCGGCTATGACTGGTGGCCGCTGGCCACCCGCATGGGCCTGTTGATGCTGCTTGCGATTCCGCTGCTGTGGCCGCCGCGTGCCGGCAAGCGTCTGGGTACGGCGGTGCTGCTGCCGGTCTGGGCGGTGCTGGGTGTAGGCCTGCTGGGTAGTCTGGCGGTGGACGCCCATCGCATCGAGGGGCGACTCAACGAGGACGAGATCGTCCAGTCACCCAAGCTTGGCGATTCGCCGGAGGCGAGCTGGCATGCCTACGGCCGCAGCAACCTGGGGCAGCGCTATTCGCCGCTGGACCAGATCACCCCGGACAACGTCGGCGAACTGGAACTGGCCTGGCAGTATCAGACCGGTGACAGGAAGGGCCCTGACGACGTCGGGGAGACCACCTACGAGGCCACGCCGCTGAAGGTGGGCAATGCGCTGTTTCTGTGTACGCCGCACAACTGGCTGGTGACGCTGGACGCCGATAGCGGCGAGAAGCTTTGGCAGTATGACGCCAAGGTGCCGGCGGAAAGCTCACGCCAGCACCAGACCTGTCGTGGCGTCTCCTACCTGCCGCCGGCATCCGGCGATGGCGATAGCCTCGACGTCGCGGCGGCGAGCCAGCCGGCCGAGGCGCTGGAGCCGATCCAGTGCGACGCCCAACTGTTCATGCCGACCTCCGATGCGCGCCTGCTGGCCGTCGATCCGGCCACCGGTGCCCGCTGCGCCAACTTCGCCGACAACGGCGAGCTGGACCTGATGCACAACATGCCGTTCACCCAGTCCGGCTTCTACTACTCGACCTCGCCCCCCGTGGTGGCCAATGGCCTGGTGGTGGTGGCCGGGGCGGTCAATGACAACTACGCCGTCGATTCACCCTCCGGCGTGATCCGCGCCTACGACGCCAGGACCGGCGAGCTGCGCTGGAACTGGGATTCCGGCAACCCGGACGAGACCGCGCCGATCGGTGAGGACGAGACCTACGCCACCAGTTCCCCCAACAGCTGGGCGGTGGCCAGCGCCGACGAAGAGCTGGGGCTGATCTACTTCCCGATGGGCAACCGGACCCCGGACCAGCTCGGCCACTTCCGCAGTGAGGCCGAAGAGAAGTTCGCCACCTCGGTGGTGGCGCTGCGTCTGGACAGCGGCCAGGTGGAGTGGGTCCAGCAGTTCGTCCACCACGACCTGTGGGACATGGACACCCCGGCCCAGCCGAGTCTGGTCGACCTGGAGACCGACGAGGGCATGCAGCCCGCGCTGGTGGTGCCGACCAAGCAGGGGGATGTCTACGTCCTCAACCGCGCCACCGGCGAGCCGATCTTCCCGATCACCGAGGAGCCGGCACCGCAGGGCACCATCGAAGGCGACTACGCGGCACCGACCCAGCCCAGGTCTGCCCTGAGCTTCCGTCCGCCGAAGCTGCGCGAGGCCGACATGTGGGGAGGCAGCCTGATCGACCAGATGGTCTGCCGTATCCAGTTCCGCTCGCTGCGCTACGAGGGTCAGTACACCCCGCCGTCCGAGCAGGGCACCATCGTCTTCCCCGGCAACTTCGGCGTCTTTAACTGGGGCAGCCTGGCGGTGGACCCCAAGCGCCAGGTGATGTTCGGCATGCCGCTGTACCTGGCCTTCACCAGTACCCTGGTGCCCAAGGACGGCGCCGAACTCGGCGAGACCAACCAGGGGGAGCAGGGGCTCAACGAGAACGCCGGTGCCGACTACGCGGTGGAGATGAAGCCGTTCCTGTCGCCGCTGGGCATTCCCTGCCAGCAGCCGCCCTGGGGCTACGTGGCCGGCACCGACCTGCGTACCGGTGAGGTCGCCTGGCAGCACAAGAACGGCACCATCGAAGACATGACAGCGCTGCCGCTGCCCTTCGAGATGGGGGTGCCGGGTATCGGCGGCCCGATCATCACCGACGGAGGAGTAGCCTTCCTGGCGGCGTCCGTGGACGACTACTTCCGTGCCTACGACCTGACCACCGGCGAGCAGCTGTGGGAGTCGCGGCTGCCAGCCGGCGGCCAGGCCACGCCGATGACCTACCTCAACAGCCAGGGCGAGCAGATGGTCGTGCTGGTGGCCGGGGGGCATGGCTCGATCGGCACCACCATCGGTGACTACGTGATGGCCTACAAGCTGCCGGATCAGGCGTCACAATAGGCGAGCAGGGAGGGGAGCCGAACATTCGGCTCCTGCCCTGAAACAACGCCGTTGCAGCAAGAGCCCCCGTCGGATGCCCGTCGGGGGCTCTTGCTTGTGTCACAAGGTGGCCGACAAGGGTGCGGCAAAACACCCGCTACCGGCCATAATAAAAGATTCAGATAATGGGGATCTTTGTGCCGCTTCGGGATCGAGTGTCCCGGCGGCCTACCGCCAGGGACAGGGAGAAACGCATGTCAGATATCGCCCTCTACGTGATGATCTACGCGGCCGTGCTGCTGTCGATCTATCAGGTCTACTACATCTACTACGAGCAGCACTTTGCCGACTTCGAAAAGCGTCCCGGAATGGACGCCGAGGCGCTGGAGGAGCTGTCTCGGCTGGCCGAGCAGGCCAGGAATACCGGTGATCGCGAGGCCTTTGCCCGGGCGGTGAACGAGCGCTTCGATGGCCGCGTCGACCCCAGGGTAGCGCTGGCGGCCTTTTCCCGGGACGACGAGCCGGTCAATGCCGCCATGCTGCTACGCCGCCGTCGCCAGATCGTCACCAATGGGCGCATCATGGTCCGCCATCTGGCGAGCTGGACGACCCGCCCGCCGAGCCGGGACCTGCGTGGCACCCTGATCATCGTGATCATCGCGCTGTGCCTGTCGGTGCTGGGGCTGGGTGGGCTCAGCGTCTATACCATCGGCTATGAACTGGGCTCACCGGCGTTCGCCTGGGCCAACGATCCCGCCGTCCTGCTTTCGTTGATCGCGCTGTTGATCGTCGCCACCCACCTGGTCTACAAGCTGGACGTCTACCTTCACGATCTCTACGAAATCGGTAGGCTGAATCCGCACTTTCGCTAGGGCTTGTCTGAAAAGTGCCTGCGCTCGGTAATACGGCGTTAAAAATCGGATCAAAATGCTCATTTACACCCCGTAAACTGCGCTGTCTCACCGATTTTTGCCTTGTCTAACCTTCGCTCGTCGACTTTTCGGACAGCGCCTAGGGCTCGCTTGCAAGAGCCTGCGCCAGTCGACTCTTTGGGCAGAGCCTTGGGGTGTCGCCGCAACTGCCGTCTTTCGCCATGACGCGCTAGCCGTCTTCCAGCACCACCAGGCCGTAGCTGCCGAGCTCCGGCAGTCCGCCTGCACTGGTGCGCAGGGATAGACCACCATCCTCGGCGACATCGAAGGCCATCACCTGACCGGTGTTGCCGACCAGCTGATAGAGGGTGTCGCCGTCGGGGCTCAGCGCCATGTCCGAGAAGAACAGCAATTCGCCGTCGTCCTTGTAGGCGGTGGCATCCTCGAGGGCGATGCTGCCGTCCGGTTTGACGCTGTAGCGGCTGATGGAACTCGACAGAGCGTTGGCGGTGTAGAGGGTATCGCCGTCGGTGTTCAGCGCGACCCAGCAGTTGGCGATCTCGCCTCCTTCCATGGCGGCGCCGGTCAGGGCGTCGGCGGTCTTCAGGGTGAGTCCGCCCTGATCATCCAGCACATAGCTCGAGACCGAGCTGGTCTGCCAGCTGTAGAGCGGGCTCTGGGGTACCTTGTCGGTCTCTTCACGCAGGCCGAACTCCGGCGTCAGGAAGCGTGCCTCCGACATCAACAGGGTCTCGCCCTCGTCCCCCTGGCCGATGGCGAAGCCCACCGGTATGGCGTGGAAGCGTTCGGCCGGCGCACGCGGGCTGTCCACGCTGGCGATCGGATCGGCGGACAGACCCTCGTCACTGACCGCAAAGCTGTGAATCTTGCCGGTCACCAGCTCGTTGACGATGACGAAGGCTCCGGAACGCGAGAAGGCGATGGTCGAGGGGCGGGCGCCCAGGTCGCGCCGGCTACCCTGGATCGCGATCAGTCCTTCGGGGGTGTGGCGATACAGCGCGATGGAGCCGGCCTGATTGCTGTCACCCACGCTGGCGGTGGCGACCAGGTGGCCGTGGATGGCGACAGAAATCGGGAAACGGTCCGAGGCCGTCACGCTGTTGACGGCCTGAAGGCTGCCGTCGGGGGCGCGGTTCATCAGGCTGAGGGTACCGTCGCCCGGGTTGACCGCCACCATCCAGCCGCCGTCTGCGGAGGCCGCGATGGCGTTGGCGGAGATCAGGGGGTCGTCGCCGTTGGCCAGCGGGTGGTCAGGGTTCTTCTCCAGAGCCGGTATCTCCAGATCACCGGTACCAAGGCCCCCGGTGGGATACTCGGAGGCTAGGGAAAGCGTGCCGTCATCGTCGGCATGGAAGGCGGCGACCGAGTTGCCTTCGGTCTTGTTGGTGACCACGTAGATCGTTTCTGCCGCCAGGCAGGTGGACAGCGGGGCAAGTGTCAGCAGCATCAGGGTGGGCAGGCGTAGCGTCATGGGCGGGGCTCTCCATGGGAAGGGACTCTCGATAGCTGTCTCTTACCTTAGGGCAGTCCTGCAGCGGTGCTCTTCATGGCTGTGCCTTGCCACAACACGGCCGGAAAAAAGGTCGATGCGATGCCTCGATGCGCGATCTTGCAAGGTTTGTGGTGCGCCAAAGAAGAGCGCCGACATCCCGGGATGTCGGCGCTGTGGGCAGGGTCTGTAGGTAGGGGCTGTGGGCAGGGGCTGTAGGCGGATGCTCTAAACCGCGACACTATGATCGGAGGCGCCGCGGTCAGCGCTCAGTTTTCCTTGAGCTCCAGGTCCGGTACTTCGACCTTGAACAGGCGGGTCAGATAGAGCAGGTAGGCAAAGCCGACGGCGACCCAGGTGAGGCCCACCTGGAAGGTGTTGAGCGACAGACTCGACCACAGCCAGATGGTCAACAGGAAGCCGACGCTTGGCATGACGCCGTAGCGCAGCAGGTTCTTGGGCTGCATCAGGTGCTCATCCACCAGGTAGTGCTTGATCACCGAGAGATTGACGAAGGAGAAGGCGACCAGAGCTCCGAAGCTGATCATGGTGGCGGCCAGCTCCAGGCTGATGACCAGTGCCATCAGCGAGATGGCGCCGACGATCAACGTCGACCCCAGCGGGGTGCCGTAGCGCTGGCTGAGCTTGCCGAAAACCTTGGGCAGGACCTGGTCGCGGCCCATGGCGAACAGGATGCGGGAGACGCTGGCCTGGGCGGCCATGGCCGAGGCGAAGCAGCCTGCTACATATGCAGCGGTGAAGAAGGCGACCAAAAAGCCCCCGCCGGCGCGGCGCATCACGTCCACCGCGGCCGAGTCGGCGCTGCCGAAGTTGTGATAGTCGGGGAACACCAGATGCCCGACCCAGGAGGCCAGAATGAACAGGCCGCCGCCGATCAGGGTGCACAGCATGATGGCGCGGGGGATGTCACGCTTGGGCTCGCGAGTTTCCTCGCACAGGGTCGAGACGGCGTCAAAGCCAAGAAACGACAGGCACAGGATGGCGGCACCACCGACGATGGTGGTCCACTGGAGCCCTTCGCTGTGGAAGGGCGCCAGCAGCGAGGGGGCTTCGCCACCGGCGATGACCTTCAGCGAGATGGCGATGAAAGTGGCCAGAAAGACGAACTGAAAGCCGATGATGATCAGATTCATCTTGGCCACCAGCTTGATGCCCAGGATGTTCAGTGCGGTCACGGCGACGATGGCTCCTACCACCCAGACGCCCTGATCGATGGCGGGGAAGACCTCCTTCATGTAGATCCCGATCACCAGGTAGTTGATCATCGGCAGGAAGATGTAGTCGAGCAGCAGCGCCCAGCCCACCATGAAGCCCACACGGCCACCGAAGGCGCGGCGTGTGTAGGTGTAGGCGGAGCCGGCGGTAGGGTAGTGCTCGACCATCTTGCCGTAGCTGTAGGCGGTGAAGAACATCGCCGCCAGGGTGATCACGTAGGCCATGGGCACATGGCCGCCGGTGGTTTCGGTGACCACGCCGTAGGTGGTGAATACGGTCAGCGGCACCATGTAGGCGAGGCCGAAGAACACCAGGGCGGGCAGGCCCAGGATGCGCTTGAGGCCGCTGTCCTGGCCGTCGGGGGCCTCGGGGAGGCTGGAACGTCGTTGTTGTGTCATGGGTCGGTTCCTGTTGTTGCTGTTGTTGCTGTTGTTGTTCTGAGCGCTGCTCAGGGCGTGGTCTACCGCCCGTTCCAGGTTGCCGTCGTCGATGCGGTCTGGCGGCTGCGTCGGGGGAGACGTTTCGCCGAACCGTGCACGGTCCCCGTGGCAAATCAGTATGGGAAACCGGCGGTGCTCGCGTGGCGCCGACGCCCGTCCGGGACAAGCGACCTACTGATGTCGTACGGGGCGTCGAGCGTTTTCGTCGAATCGGTCGTGCCGCGTGCCGGGGCTCAGGCGTTGTCGAAGCCCTTGAGCACGTTGATCGCATTGACCCCGATCTCTTCCACCGCGTAGCCGCCTTCCATCACGAATAGTGTGGGCAGTCCGATGCGCTTGAGGCGGGCGCCGATGTCCAGATAGTCGGCGCTTTGCAGGGTGAAGGAGCTGATCGGATCGTTCTCGAAGGTGTCGACCCCGAGGGCGATGATCAGCATGTCCGGGGCGAAGTCCCTGACGCGCGCGATGGCGTCATCCAGCGCCTGCGCCCAACGGGCGTAGTCGGTGCCGCTGGGCAGGGGGTAGTTGACGTTGTAGCCCTCGCCGTCACCTCGTCCGGTCTCGTTGGCGAAGCCGAGAAAGTAGGGAAACTCGTCCATGGGGTCGCCGTGCAGCGAGAGAGTGAGCACGTCGCTGCGCTCGTAGAAGATGTCCTGGGTGCCGTTGCCGTGGTGGAAGTCGATGTCGAGGATGGCGACCCGCTGGTGGCCCCGGTCCAGTGCCCGCTGGGCGGATACCGCCACGTTGTTGATGAAGCAGTAGCCGCCGTACTGGTCCCGTGCGGCGTGATGGCCGGGCGGTCGGCACAGGGCGAAGGCCGGCGCGCCGCTGTCGAGCACCTGGTCCAGGGCGGTCAGGGCGATGTCCTTGCTGAGCAGGGCCGCCTCGAAGGTGTCGGCGTTCAGCGAAGTTTCTCCGGCCAGGGCGTAGTAGCCAAGGCGGCCCTCGATATGGCGGGGTATGGGGCCGCCGGGCATCCGCCGTGTCGGCCAGATATTGGGAATCGCTTCGCCTTCGTAACCGGCCGCCTGCCAGTCGCGCCAGGCAACCCGCAGAAAGTCGATGTAGTCCGCGTCATGGATGGCCAGCACCGGCTCTAGTCCATGCTCGTCGGGGCCGCGGATCTCGCCAATGGACTCGGTCCTGGCGCGTTCGATGATGTAGTCCACCCGCTCGGGACACTCGAAGGGCGCGACCAGTTGGCCGGCAAACAGCTCGGTGAGAGTGCGACGGTCGCGGGTGGCGTCGCTATGAACGATCAACATGGCGGTGTCTCCTTTGGCAGTTCCGGGGCAAGGTGACGAGTGTGCGGCCTGCATCGCGGCTGTCGCTGTCTACTCGATCACGGCGGCAAAACGGTCGTTGAGTCGGCTCAGCGCCGGGCCGATCAGCGGCAGGTGGCGCTCACGCGACGCCAGGGCTTCCTCGGTGGCGTAGCTCAGGGTGATGGTCTGGGCGCCCAGCCAGCGCAGGGGTTCGGGCTCCCAGCGACGAACCACCTGGTCCAGTGCACAGCCATCGAAGGCCCAGGGGGCCCGTGTCAGCGGAGTGTCCTGTCCACAGATCATCTCTGCCAGGGTGCGCGCCATCAGGTGGCTGGCGGCGACGCCTTCGCCGGCATAGCCGCCGGCGGTGGCGATGCCGGATCGCCGATCGACGAGGGCGTGGGGGCGAAAGCTGCGCGAGAGGCCCAGGGTGCCGCCCCAGCCGTGGCTGATATCGACCTCGCCGAGGTCGGGAAACAGGTCCTGGAGCAGCGCCTTGCGCATCTGGATGTCGCCCTGGGTGATGGATGCCTGGTGACGCGGACGGGCGTTGAAGCGGTAGCGTCCTCTGGCGCCGAAGATCAGGCGACCATCGCGGCTGCGATGGCCGTAGTTGATCAACCGGCTGGCGTCGGCGAAGGTCGGTCGCTGTGCCAGGCCAATGGCGTCCCACTGGCTCTGACTCAAGGGCTCGGTGGCGATCACCAGGCTGGAAACCGGGACCAGGTGGGGACGCAGCTGGGGCAGGGTGTTGTAGCCTTCGGTGGCCATCACGATCATCGGTGCGCGGATGCTGCCCTGGGGCGTGGTCACCTTGCCGTCGTCGATGCTCGTCGCCGGGCTTTGTTCGTAAAGCCTGACCTGCATGGCCGCGAGTCGCTCGACCAGCCCATCGATCAGCTTGCCGGGGTGCAGCGTGGCGACCTGACGATGAAAGATGCCACCGAAGGGGCGGCGGAAGCGGGCCCGGTCGCTGAGTTCGTCGGCGGACAGCCAGAGGCAGTCATGCTGGCGATGGCCGAGTTCCAGCAGGTGTGCGAGGTAGTCCCGCTGGAGCGCCTCCTGAGCCGGGTAGCGGGCCGCCGCGTAGAGCGCCCCACCCTTGTGGAAGTCGGCGTCGATGGCTTCCTGCGAGAGGGTCGTGCCGATCTCGTCGACATTGGCGGACAAAAGCTCGCACAGCGCCTGGCGCCGGGCCAGGGTCAGGCCCTTCAGGTGCCGCTCGAGGCCCGCCAGGTTGCCCACCACCCAGCCCCCGTTTCGCCCGGAGGCGCCGTGGCCGAAACGCCTGGCCTCGAGGACCCGGATGTCCTTCTCCGGGGCCAGACGCTTGAGGTGATAGGCGGTCCACAGGCCGGTGAAGCCACCGCCGACAATGACTACGTCTGCCTGTTCATCCCCGGTCTGTTCATCGATAGCCTGTTTATCCCCGGTCTGTTCACCGATGGCCTGTTCATCGGTGGTCCGTTCATCGATGGCCTGTTCAGCAATGGAGAGGGGGGCGAGTGGGACTCGCCCGTTGTCTCGGTGTGACCAGAAGATGGCGTCGTTGGACGGTGCTTTCGTCATCACATGAATCCCAGTACCAGATAGAGGGCGGCGGCCAGCAAGCCGGCCAGGGCCGCGTAGGGCAGTTGGGTAAAGGCGTGCTGGAAGGGCGTGCAGCCGCTGGCCTGGGCCGTCAGCACCGTTGCGTCCGAATAGAAGCAGGCGTGGCTGCCGAAGGTGCTGGCCGAGAGGGTGGCACCGATCACCAGCGTCATGTCGGCGCCCAGATTGTGGCCCAGGGTGGTGACGATGGGCAGGATGATCACGAACACGCCCCAGTTGGAACCGGTGGCGAAGGAGACGAAGCCCATCAGCGCAAAGATGATGAAGGGCAGGATCTGGGCGTTGATCAGCGGTTCGACCGTGGTGATGATGTACTCGTTGAGTCCCAGGGTGGTGTTGACGTCATTGAACATGAAGGCCGCCACCAGCACCGCCAGGGCATCCAGCATCGACTTGAAGCCCTCCAGAATGTTGTCGAAGGTCTCGCCGGGGGTCAGCTTCTTCAGGCCGATGAAGGCCACGATCATGCCGGCCAGGGTCACGAAGATGCCCATCAGGAAATCGAGATCGAAGTACCAGGTGAAGAAGGCCAGCGACATCATCGGCAGCAGGAACATCCAGACGCTGCTGCGTGTCTGGTCCTTGGCCGCCAGGTGGGCGATCTCTTCATCGATGTGCTCGGCGCCGGGCGGCACGCAGCGACCCTCGAGCTGGGCGCGCTGCTCGGCGCGCTTCATCGGGCCGAACAGCGGAATCTTGCCGTAGGCGACCAGCGGCACCATGGCCACCGCGATCCACGGATAGAACATGAAGGGGATGGCCTGGATATAGGTCCAGACTCCCTGGCCGTCGGCGGCCAGGCCGTTCTTTTCGATCAGCGCGCCGAAGAACACCGCCCAGGTCGAGATCGGGATCAGTACGCTGATCGGTGCGGCGGTGGAGTCGATGACGTAGGCCAGCATCTCTCGCGACGTCTTGAAGCGGTCCGTCACCTGACGCATCGAGGTGCCGACCGCCAGGGAGTTGAGGTAGTCGTCGACGAACAGCACGATGCCCATGAACCAGCAGCCGAGCAGCGCCCGGGGCTTGCTGGTGATGTAGCGCAACAGGCTTTCGGCGAAGGAACGCGAGGCGCCGGATTTCAGCAGCAGCGCAATGATCGAGCCCATCAGCCCGCATACCGCGATCACCCAGGCCACGTCCTCGTCGGTCAGGACGTTGAGCAGGCTCTCGGAAAGGGTGGACAGGGCGCTGGTCGGCTCGATCAACAGGGTGCCGACGAAGGCGCCGGCCACCAGCGGCTCGAGCGCGCGACGGCTCCACAGTGCCAGCAGCAGTACAACGGCGGTGGGCAGCAGCACCAGCCAGCCGCCTGCGGGGAAAAACGCTTCCATGGATGTCCTCCTGGACGATCATTGTTGTTGGTGAAGCGACCTGGCGATGGCCGTGGGTCGCGTCGATCAGGAGCGTGGCGTGACAGCTATTGGTTGTCGTTGATGTTGTCGTTGATGTTGTCGTTGGCGTCGTTGATGGTGAAAGGTCCGGTCGATATCGAGCTGCCGACGGCGAGTCGGCGGCGGACGCTCAGCGCAGTTTTTCGCGCAACTGGTAGTACCACATGCCCGCGGCCAACAGGCCGTTGCCGAGGCGCTCGCTGACCGGGATGCGCCAGTGGCGCATGTCGGCGAACAGGTCGAACTCCTCCAGCTGACCGCTGACCGCCCTGGCCATGATGTTGCCAACGATATGCGAGGTGGCGATGCCGTGGCCCGAGTAGCCCTGGGCGTAGAAGACGTTGGGTGACAGCTTGCCGAGCTGAGGGATGCGGTTGATCACGATGCCCGCCTTGCCCTGCCACTGGTAGTCGAGAGCGATTCCCTTGAGCTGCGGGAAGGTGTGTTCGAGCCGGGGGCGCAGTTCGGCGCCGATATCCGCTGAGTCCTGGCCGGAATAGTTGGCGCCGCCACCGAACAGCAGGCGACCGTCGGCGGTCAGGCGGTAGTAGTCGAGCACGAAGCGGGTGTCGTAGACCGCCAGGTCCTGGGGATTGATCGCGGCCTGCTGCTCCCGGCTCAGCGGGGCGGTGGTGACGATGCCGAGAGAGGCGGGGAACAGCTTGCCCTTGAGCGCCTTGCGCTCCAGCCGGTGATAGGCGTTGCCGGCCAGCACCACGCTGTCGGCGTGGATCTGGCCACGCTCGGTGACGACACAAGGGGTAGCGCCGTGGCGGATCTCGGTGACCCGGGTGTCCTCGAACAGCAAGCCGCCCACGTCCTCAAGGGCGCGGGCCTCGCCAAGACACAGGTTCAGCGGGTGCAGGTGCATGTTGTAGTCGTTGTGCACCGCGCCATGGTAGAGCTCGGTGCCCACCAGTTCGCGCGTCTGATCGGCGTCCAGCAGACTCAGGTGCTGGGCGATCTCGTGGCCCTGGGCCGCCTCGACGTCGCGCTTAAGCTCGGCCATGTGGCTCGGTCGGTAGGCGGCGTGCAGGTGGCCGAACTTCAGGTCACAGGCGATGGCGTACTTGTCGACACGCTGACGCAGAATGCGGTGGCCTCGCCAGCGAAGATCCCAGACGAAGTTCTCGGCTGCCTCTCGCCCTAGCGGGCCGGAGAGCTGCTTGAGCATGGCGTCCTGCCCCGACAGGCTGCCGGTGACCTGACCGCCATTGCGACCGCTGGCCCCCCAGCCGATCCGGTTGGCCTCGACCAGGGCTACCCGGTAGCCACGTTCGGCGAGTTCCAGCGCAGTGTTGACGCCGGTGAAGCCGCCTCCGATCACCGCAACGTCTACCCGATGCTCGCCCTCGAGCCTGGGATATTCGGCTTCTTCGTGGATGGTCGCGGCGTAGTAGGACGCGCAGCGCGGTTCGCTCATGACGACTCCCGAAACGATGACAGCTTGTTATTGGTGTGATCACATGTTGTGATCACACTAGCAGGGCTTGCAGATGCGCACAAGATGCGAATTCGACCCTGGGCGGCCCAGGCTGCGGCGTCTCGGCGTGGGCTATCGTCATCGCGATGGGCTAGTCTTGACGCCAGACGCAGGTAGATATCGCCGTGATGGTGGCAGGCCAGCGGCCTGTCGGATTTTTCGCCGATGGCGACAGACGAGCGGTCGACGGGCGGCCTGCAAAAGAAGCAAAAGGGGAGTGATAGAAAAGTTATAGTGGGTTGGCGTGAGGAGTGAAGTGGAGAAAGGAATGGCGAGGGGAATGGCGAGGGGAATAGAGAGCGGAATGGCAGAGATGAATGGAGAGCGGAATGGCGAGGGGAATGGAGAGTGGAATGGCAGAGAGGAATGGACAGAGGAGTGACAAGGAAGCGCAATGACCGACGTTCATACTGACAATAGCGATGACGCCATGGTCGCGCCGATCGGCATGGAACCATCGCCTCCGCCCTACCTGCCGGATACCGCCTCGACCCGAATTCACCAGGACCTGAGGCGTCGTCTGTGCGAAGGGGCCTTCAGTCCGGGCGAGGTGCTTTCGATCCGTGGCATCGCCGCCTGCTATGACACCAGCGCCATGCCTGCTCGGGAGGCGCTGCGCTGGCTGGTGAGCGAGGGGGCTCTGCAGTTTGTCGACAGCCGCAAGATCATCGTGCCGCACTTGAGCCGGGAGCGCTTCACCGAGGTGCTGTTCGCCCGCAGGCGGCTGGAAACCGAGTTGGCCCGGCAAGCCTTTACCGCGATCGAGCACCAGCACATCGACGCCCTGGAGGCGTTGGACGATGGCATCAATCGTGCCATCGAAGCCGCTGATCTCAAGAGCTATATGCGTGGCAACCACGCCTTTCACTTTCTGATCTACCGGCTGAGCGGCTCGACGGTATTGCTGCCGCTGGTCGAGCAGCTATGGCAGCAATACGGTCCCAGCATGGGCTTTATCTGCACGCGTTGGGGCGGCTCCGCCATCGCCGACGATCACCATCGTGAGATTACCCAGGCGCTGCGCCGGGGGGACAGGGACGCCTTCTGTCGCGCGGTGACCGCCGACATCGAGCAGGGGATGCGGCTGCTGGACGACTACTACGCCTCGTCGATGTGATTTCTGGGCTATCTTGATGACGTCCGGCGCCAGTCCTTCGGACCGCCGACCCGAGCATCGAAAGAACGTCGTTGAGTCATCAGGAAAAGCTCATGCAAATCTACCCTTACCTGTTTTTCGACGGCCAGTGTGAAGAGGCCCTGGCGTTCTATGCCGAGCTGATGAACGGCCGAGTGAGCGAGCTTCATCGCTACAGGGACATGCCCGCCGATACACCCGATGCTGGATGCGGGGAAGAGGGCACACCGTCGCCAGAGCACATCATGCATATGCAGATCGAGGTGGCGGGTCATGTGCTGATGGGGTCGGACGCCTCTGGGGAGGCGCCTCAGGGCTTTTCTCTGGCGCTTTCAGTGGACTCACGCGAAGAAGCCGAACGGCTTTGTTCCGGGCTTGCTGAAGGTGGAGAGATCATGTTGCCCCTGTCGGAAACCTTCTGGGCCGAGCGCTTTGCCCTGGTGAAGGATCGCTTCGGCGTCGCCTGGATGGTCATGTATGAAGGCGCACGTGGCGGCTGAATAACGGTGCGTCTTGATGCAGGGCGTCCAGCGGAGCCGGAGGATTCCCAGGCGGTATTCGCAAGTGGGGGCAAGGAGCACGACAAGCGCTCAAGCATGGGCGGCGAATAGCGACAAGAGAAGGAGGATGGGGGCAAGGATGGAATTTTCAAATGTCAGGGGGCCCTTTATCAGCGAGCCCCAGATGCTGCCGGGCTTCGGTGAGAAGAGTGGTATCTACAAGGTCGCTGCCGCTGAGCCTCAATGGCTGTCCCGACTGGGGCTTTCCAATGACAGCCAGGCCAATCAGGTCGACCACGGCGGGGTGGACCGCGCCCTGTGTCACTACTGCGCCGATCACTATCCCCGCTGGAACGAGCGCTATCCCGACGCCGGTGTGGTGCTGGAGGCCGGCGTGCTGGGTGAGAATATTGCGAGCCAAGGCGCCGATGAGCGTGAGGTGCGTATCGGTGACGTCTATCGCATCGGCGAAGCGCTGGTGCAGGTGACCCAGCCCAGGCAACCCTGCGCCAAGGTCGATGCCCGTACCGGCCAGCCGGGACTGGCGCGGGCCTTTATGCAGGAGGCCCGGATGGGCTGGCTCTACCGCGTGCTGGAGGAAGGATGGATTGCGCCGGGGCCTGTCATCGAGGTGGTCGAGCGCGGTGATGAAAGGTGGAGCGTGGAGGCCTGCTGGCGGGTGCTGGAAGACCGCAGGGCGCCCCTGGATACCATGGCCGAATTGCACGGTGTCGAAGCCCTGGCGCAACACTGGAAGGACCAGCTGGTCCGGCGCATGGACTATTGGCGCGGGCGCGCCTGAGGACGGCAGGCGGGTGAATACCACGCGCTGTAGGGTGCTGCTGCGCCTGGCGCCGAACTGAGCCTGTCTTCTCTACACCTGTCTATTGTGTGCCCCTGTCTCTTGGACTGAAACGACAAGGCCCTGCTGTGTCGCAGCAGGGCCTTGTTGCAGGGGCTTGTCGCAGGGCCTTGTCGTGATCAACCGCAGCGGAGCATCAGATGTCGCTGTCGGCGGCCAGGTCGTTGGCCAGCGCCACTTCGGAGCCGGGCTTGGCGGTCTGAAGCGCGGCCAGGGTGGGGCCGGTTTCCTGCTGGAAGGAGGCCAGCGCCTGACCGGACAGGCTCTGGTTTTCCGGAAGGGCCACGCGCATCGCATTGACCTGATTGTTGTTGACCATGACCTCGTAGTGCAGGTGAGGTCCGGTGCTGCGACCGGTGTTGCCCGACAGGGCGATCCGTTCGCCCATGGTCACGCGCTGTCCGGTGCTGACCAGCGGGCGCGACAGGTGCAGGTAGCGTGTCTTGTAGCCATTGTCGTGACGAATCACGATATAGCGACCCGCCGCCGGGTGGTTGCCGACCTTTTCCACGCGACCATTGGCCGGGGTCTCGATGCCGGTGCCGATCGGCATGGCGAAGTCTGTGCCCTTGTGCGGGCTGACGCGGCCGGTGATCGGATGGCGGCGGTTGAGGTTGAAGTTGGAGCTGATGCGGTAGCTGCCGGAGAACGGGTAGCGGTTGAAGGCCGGGTCGAGGCTCTGGCCTTCGGGGGTGTAGAAGTTGTTGTCCTCGGGATTGCGCACCAGCGTCAGGTCCATGCGCTCGCCGTCGTAGGACACCGCCAGCACGCGGGGGTCCAGGCGCTGGCCGTCGATGATGTCGGACTCGACCAGTACCCGGAAGCTGTCTCCGCGACGGGTGTCGCGGCGAAAGTCGAGCTTCTTCTCGAGCACCCGTGCCATCTCCGAGACTTCGGCACGGCTCAGGCCTGCGGCCTCGGCGGAGCGAGCGAAGCTGCCGCTCACGGTGCCGGCGTAAAGGCGCTGTGAGGCTTCGCCGGCACGCTCGATGGTCGCCACGTCAAAGCCTGAATCCTGGCGTTCGATCAGGTAGCCGTCGCGCACGTTCTTCATGATGCGCAGCGCCAGCAGTCGACCGTCCTCGCCAAGCTGATACTCGAAGGTGTTACCGACGCGCCAGCGGGTCAGCACGTTCTGGTCGGGCAGGTCCTCGAGCAGCGCCATGACCTCGCTGTAGCCCAGCCCCAGGGTCTTTTCGGCCATTTCGGCGAAGGTGTCGCCCTGCTGGACGCGATAGGTCTGCCAGGTCGGGACGAACGGCTCGTTGGCCGCAATCTCTTCCTCGAGCACGATCGGGCCTTCATCGAACAGTTCGAGCTCGTCTTCGCTGACATCCTCATAGGAAGTAGCGTCGCTGGCGACGTCCAGCGACTGCTGCTCCAGCAGCCCACTGGCCACGGTGCCGAGCACCACGGCGATATGCAGGGAGCCTTCGTCGAGCTTGAAGGCGGGCGGCTGCGGATTGCCGTCCAACGCAACTGGCGCCGCGGTGGATGAATCAGCGGCGCCAGGAAGCGTGCGAGAGGATTGTAAGGTAAGAGGAGGTAGTCCCGACGATGAACGCATGGCGTTCTCGAACTTGACGTCGGCGTGGGCCTCGTCGACGAAGTCGATGTCGACGATTTCGCTGGCCTTGAGCTGGGAAATCGGGATGTGCTGGCTGGTGGCATCCAGCGCCAGGTCGATGGCTTCGGCGACCTGGGTTCGCTCGAAGTTCAGCGATGGCAGTTCCGGCGAGGCAGACTCTCCTAGCGGAACGAGAACTGACTCCAGCGATTCATTGCCTCGCTGAACGTCTTCGTAGGTGGTGACAATCTTGTGGGCGCCCAGCACGGTGACCATGGTGGCAACGGGTAACAGCAGCAGCTTGTGCGTGCGGGGCAGCGAATGGAGGATTCGCATCATGGTAAAAGGGCCATAGAAAAATTGATGAAGGTAAATATATAGGCTATTGCACCATACCCCATGAAGTATGGTATGCCTAGACTGTATGGCCATACAGCGAATGGCGCATCGCCCGGTGGTTTATGTGACCGGGGGCGCCAGGAATGGATGAAGCTGTGACAAAACCTTGTTCGAACGCTGTTTATTAACTGTTCTTCATTGGACCCTTAGCGTTGAACAAATGCAACCCCCCGGTAAGTCGTAGTGCTTTCTACTCCCCCCGAAGGACGATAAGTCTCATTTTGTTGATATAAGTCCAATGACTGGCCAGGCACCGTACAAGGCCCTGCGGGGTAAGGGCGTATCGTGACTTTCATCGATGCGACTTTCATCGATGCCAAGTCGTGCCATTGGCGCCGTCGGCTGGCATGCTCATTGGATACCGTCAAAAGGATTCAAGCATGTCGCGTGTCACGCTCGCACAGTGGCAGATGCTGGCCGCCGTGGTCGATCACGGTGGCTTTGCCAGGGCCGCCGAAGCCGTTCACAAGAGCCCTTCGACCCTCAACCATGCAGTGCACAAGCTGGAGGAGCAGTTGGGGGTCAAGGTGCTGGAACCGGTGGGGCGCCAGGTTCGGCTTACCGAGGAAGGGGCCTTGCTGCTGCGCCGTGCCCGCCAGCTGCTGGAGAGCTCCGACGCGCTCGTGGATATCGCCGCTCGACTGCGGGAAGGCCTGGAGGCCGAGGTGGTGCTGAGCATCGACCAGATCTTTCCCTCGAACGTACTGGCCAAGGCGATGGAAGCCTTTTCCAGCGCTCTTCCGCAAGTCAGGCTGCAATTGCACGAGTCGGTACTCAATGGTGGTGTGGAAATGCTCGAGGATGGCCGAGCCGACCTGGTGGTGTCAGGGGTGACCACGTCGGGCTACCTGGGCGAACCCCTGGTCAGCGTGCCTTTTATCGCGGTCGCTCACCCGGACCACCCTCTACATGCTATGAGCAGGCCGCTGGACCTCAGGGATCTGGAGCACCATCGCCAGGTCGTGGTGAGGGACTCGTCGCAAAGAGCGTCGCGCGATTCGGGCTGGCTCAAGGCCGAGCAGCGCTGGACCGTCAGCCATATCGCCACCTCGGTAGAGATGCTCGAGCACGGGCTGGGGTTTGCCTGGTTGCCCAAGACCCGCATTCGCGACCAACTGGCCAGTGGCCGGCTCAAGCCATTGCCGCTGCAGGCCGGCGGTACGCGTGAGGTGCCCATCCAGCTGTATCATCGCGACGCCGACCGGGCGGGACCCGCCACCAGGGCCATGGCGGAGCATCTGCGCCAGGCTGTCCGGGACTGCAGTTGCTGAGGTCTGGGCACATCGGAGGTATTGGGTTCGAAAGAATCGAAAGGTTGGCGGCAAAATGTGCGCTTGTAGTCGATTCTTTCCACCGTATGCTGGGATCTCCAAGGCGCTTCACGGGAGAGACCGTATGGGACTGTTAATCGATGGGGTCTGGCACGACCAGTGGTACGACACCGAGAGTACCGGCGGCGAGTTCGTGCGAGAGTCCGCCCAGTTGCGAGACTGGGTCAGCGCCGATGGCGCGCCGGGCCCCGATGGCCAGCCTGGCATCAAGGCCGAGGCGGGACGTTTTCACCTGTACGTGTGTCTGGCCTGTCCCTGGGCCCATCGCACCTTGATCATGCGGCGACTCAAGGGGCTTGACGCGCTGATCGGCGTCTCCCACACCAGTCCGCTGATGGGCGACAAGGGCTGGAGCTACAACGAGGCCGAAGGCTCCAGTGGTGACTCGATCAACGGCGTGAGCTTTCATCATGAGCTCTACACCCTGACCGACCTTCACTACACCGGTCGGGTGACCGTCCCGGCGCTGTGGGACAAGCAGCGCAAGCGCATCGTCAACAACGAGTCGGCCGAACTGGTCAGAATGTTCAACTCGGCCTTCGACGAGCTGACCGGCAATCGTCTCGACTTCTATCCCGAGTTCCTGCGCCAGACCATCGACGAGATCAACGCCGACGTCTACGACAACATCAACAATGGTGTCTACAAGGCGGGCTTTGCCTCCGATCAGGCGGTTTACGAACGTCACGTCTCGGCGCTGTTCGCCTGTCTCGACAGGCTCGAGGCGAGGCTTGCCAATCATCGCTATCTGGCCGGAGCCTGGCTGACCGAGGCCGATATTCGTCTGTTCACCACCCTGGTGCGTTTCGATGCCGTCTACCATGGCCACTTCAAGTGCAACCTCTATCGCATCGAGGACTATCCCAATCTGTCGCACTACCTGCGCGAGCTCTACCAGTGGCCGGGTGTCGCCGAGACCGTGGACCTGGATCATATCCAGCGCCACTACTATATGAGCCACGACACCATCAATCCCAACGCCATCGTGCCGTTGGGGCCTGTGCTGAGACTGGATCGGGACCACGACAGAGAGCGTCTGGCCTCAGAAGGCGTCTACCAGGGCTGAGTCAGACGCTGGCGGAGAGGATCCGCTGGTGAGCCGTGGGTGGGGGAGGGGACCGGCTCGTGAGCCGGTCCGGGCGGCTCGATCAGCGTGCGTGCCTGGCCAGCCAGCGATCGAGGGCGTTGGCAAACTCCCGTCGATCACTGTCCGAGTAGCCCTTGGGGCCGCCGGTGTGCTCGCCGCTGGCACGCAGCGTCTCCATGAAGTCGCGCATCTGCACGCGTGCCTTGATGTTGTTGCGATCCAGGGTCTCGCCTCTGTTGGTCATTACCATGGCCCCCTTGTCCAGCGCCTCCAGTGCCAGCGGTAGATCGGCGGTGACCAGCAGGTCACCGGGTGCGATGCGGCTGACGATCTCGTTGTCGGCGGCGTCGAAGCCATGGCTCACCGCCATGGCCTTGACCCACTTCGAACTGGGCAACGGGATCTGGTGGTTGGCGACGAACCAGGTCTGGGTGGTGGTGCGTTCGGCGGCGCGGACGATGATGTCGCGAGCGACTCTGGGGCAGGCGTCGGCGTCGACCCATAGTTGGGGCATTGGTGTCTCCGGAGCAGAAAAAGGGGGGGTGATCATAAAAGGGCTGGTCAGAGCCATGAGTCGATGGTAGCATGCGCCCTCCTCGCATGTGTTGACCCCACCATCATGACGCAGCGACCTCCGACGCCCAAGCGGCCTCGAGAGTTCAAACAGATGCTGCAACGCGCAAGACGCGTTCGAATTGTGAAGATGGAGCACCCGACGTCGATCCCGACGCCCGCGGTGCAAACGGTCGCCACGATGGCTCCACGCAGTTGCGTGAGCCGATGCCAGGTGCGACCGGCGTCCCCGACTCCGAATGTTGACAACAGACTTGTTGACCTTGCTCTACCTCGAGTAGAGCGACGTATTTCTGTTCGCCCCGAATACGGGCGCGTCAGGGACGCCAACCACGTTATTTTGCCGGTAACCCCGGCCTACCAAGGTGTGATTCATGACCTCGACGACTGTCGCTTCACCGTCTTTTGGTGATCTGGCCCTGCTGCCTGCCGTTCTCTCCGCCATCGAGACCCTGGGCTACGAGACTCCCTCGCCCATTCAGGCGCAGACCATTCCAGCCCTGCTGGAAGGCCGCGACATGCTGGGCCAGGCCCAGACCGGCACCGGCAAGACCGCTGCCTTCGCGCTCCCCATCTTGTCTCGTATTGAACTCGATCGGCGTGAGCCCCAGGTGCTGGTGCTGGCGCCGACCCGCGAGCTGGCTCAGCAGGTAGCCGTCTCCTTCAGCAAGTACGGCCAGAACCTCAAGGGTCTGGAAGTCGCCACCCTGTGCGGCGGCCAGGAATACCGTGAGCAGCTCAGCGCGCTGCGTCGTGGCGCCCAGGTAGTGGTCGGTACCCCCGGCCGCGTCATCGATCACCTGGATCGTGGCAGCCTCAAGCTTTCCGGCCTCAACGCTCTGGTGCTGGACGAAGCCGACGAGATGCTGCGCATGGGCTTCATCGACGACGTCAAGCGTGTTGTCGCCGATACACCCGAGAACGCCCAGCGTGTGTTCTTCTCGGCGACCCTGCCCACCGAGATCGAGCGCATCGTCAATCGCTACCTGGTGGATCCGGTCAAGGTCGCCATCGAGGCGCGTACCACCACCGCCGAGAGCATCGAACAGCGCCTGGTGCGCGTCGATGGTGGCGCCAAGCTGGAAGCGCTGTCGCGCATCCTTGAAGTCGAGCCGGTGGACGCCGCCATCGTGTTCGTGCGCACCCGTGCCGCCTGTACCACGCTGATGGAGCAGCTGTCTGCGCGTGGCGTCAACGTCGCCAGCCTGTCCGGTGATCTGGACCAGAGCCTGCGCGAGCGCACCATCACTCGCCTCAAGCGCGCCAAGGTCGATGTGCTGATCGCCACCGACGTGGCCGCTCGTGGTCTCGACGTGCCGCGCATCACCCACGTCATCAACTATGACCTGCCCCAGGATGCCGAGGCTTACACCCACCGCATCGGCCGTACCGGCCGTGCCGGCCGCAACGGCGTGGCGATTACCTTCGCCGGCTTCCGTGAAGGCCGCAAGGTAGGTTGGCTCGAGCAGGCCACCGGCCAGAAGATGGCGGTCATGGAGCTGCCCGACGAGGCCGCCATTCGTGCCCACCGCGACAACGTCTTCCATCAGCGCGTGATCGCCGCCGTCACCAAGGGTGCCGAAGAGCAGCGTGCTCTGGTCGAGCGTCTGGTCGAGGAAGGCTACGATCCCATCGAGCTGGCCTGTGCCTTCTCCGCCATGGCGCGCGCCGACGAGGCACCCATCGGTCGCCTGCAGGCGCCGCGCAAGGAACGCAATGACCGCGCCCCGCGTGACGGCAAGCCGCAGCGTCGCCGCGAGAGCCGTGGACCCAGCGAAGGCATGACCCGCTACCGCGTCTCCGTCGGCCACAAGGATGGCGTCAAGCCTGGCCAGCTGGTCGGCGCCCTGGCCAACGAAGGTGGTATCGAAGGCGCCCGTATCGGCCGCATCGACATCCGTAACGGCTTCTCCACCGTGGAGCTGCCCAATGGTCTGCCGGCCAGCATCCTGGCCAAGATGGCACGTGCCCGTGTGGCCGGTCGTCCGCTGGAAATCAGCGAAGACCGTGGCGGTGATCGCGCTGAGCGTGGTGGCGAGCGCAGCGGCGAGCGTGCTCCCCGTCGTCGTCGCGATGACGAGGCGCCTGTGCGTCGCCAGTCGCGCGCCTGATCGAGGTGCCAGGGGTCTGAGCCGACAGCTGGTACAAGGCCCCTGTTGATCCGATGACGTATCGGATCACGACAAGGCAAGTTTCGTGAACGGGCCGGTGGATATCCACCGGCCCGTTTGCGTGTGCATGTTTCGCTGGCTTCCTGGGCGTTGGCTTCCTGGGCGTTGGCTCCCTGGCATCGGGCCCGATGCGATCCTCATTCCCCTCAATGTCGACTTTTTCCCTCTCTGATCTACGTCAACCTCTGGCGCGATGCTGCCGCTCCTGATGGTCGGTGCGTTGCATAATGTTGCAGAGTGTAACTTCCAGGTGCGGTGACAGGGTCTCTCTTGTCCCGGCCGGGCTGAAGGCATGATTACAATGGAGAGCGACGGGACATGGAACGGAAAACAGGCAAGGGATGGCTGCTTGGCGTCATGCTTTTTACCCTGGCCGGTAATGGATACGCAGCCACCGGCACCATCACGATATCCGGGAAGGTGCTTGCCACGACCTGTACGGTAAAGGTCAACAATGCGGGAACCGGGGATGGCACGGTGGTGCTTCCCACGGTCAGTGTCAGCGACTTGAAGAGCGGTGAGACGGCGGGTGACACCTCCTTCACCATCGACATGAACTGCTCCGCTGCCGTGGACAATGTGAAGCCGTACTTCGAGCCTACCAATGTCGATGCCGCCACCGGCTATCTGGTGAATACCGCAGGCACCGGCGGCGCCAAGAACGTCGAGATACAACTGCTCGACCATACCAACAAGGTGATCAATCTGATCGCCAATGATGCCACCGCGATGGATCTGGCCGACGACACCACGGCGACTCAACTTCGCTACACCGCGCGCTATTACGCCAGTGGCGCGGACGCCGTCGCGGGGACCGTCAGTACCTCAGCGGTGTATACCCTGAACTACCAATAGATCTCGCAGTCCGCCCGCACTGGCAGAAGTGCGCGGAGGTAGTGCGTCTGGCAAGGCTTCATAAAGGCTACAGAAAGGCATAGGGATCATGCGTGTACGGGAGTCGTGGGGAAGGGGAGTGGCGCTGTTGGCGCTGGTGGCGCTGGTGGCGCTTTGCAGCCTTGTCAGTCGTGTCGATGCCAGTGTGGTGGTCTCGGGCACCCGGGTGATCTACCCCGCCGATGCCAGGGATGTGAGCGTCGCGCTGACCAATGCGGGCGATACGCCCTCGCTGGTGCAGGTGTGGATCGATCGTGGCGACCCGGACTCCACGCCGGAGAGTGTCGAGGTGCCGTTTTTGACGACACCGCCGGTGACACGCATCAATGCCCATGGAGGACAGGCGATTCGGATCGCCTATCTGGGCGAGGTGGCGCCTGTCGATCGTGAGTCCGTCTACTGGCTGAACGTGCTGGAGGTGCCCGCCACCCAGGCGGCGCCGGAGCGCAACGTGCTGCAGCTGGCCTACCGCACCCGCATCAAGCTGTTCTATCGACCCGACGGGCTTGCCGCTTCCCCCGAGCAGGCCGCCGAGCAGCTTCACTGGGAGCTTGAGCGGGGGCCCGGCCGCTGGACGCTGGTGGCCCGCAATGAGAGCCCCTACAGTGTGTCGCTTCGTCGGGTCGGGCTGGGCAACGAAGAGCACCAGGTCACGGCTCGTGGCAGCCTGATCCCGGCCCTGAGCTCCCGCCGTTTCAGCATCGAACCGCTGGCAACCTCCCAGGGTTTCTTCGATTGGATCAATGACTACGGGGTGACGCAGCGGCGCCGATTCGAGCTGTGAAACGTCTGTCTGGCACAGCAGCCGGCAAGGTTCGGGGGTTGCGGCGGCACGAAGGCCTGTCTGTGCTCATTGCGCTGGGGCTGTCACTCGTCACCGACGCCGGTCTGTCCGCCCGGGCCGACGAGGGTAGCAGGGTGACCGGTGATGCGTCCGAGCGCCGGGTCGAGTACGCCTTCAACGCCAAGCTGCTGAAAGGATCACTCCAGGGCATGGACCTGACCCGCTTCGAGCAGGGCATGACGGTCCCCCCTGGTCGCTATGAACTCGACGTTCTGGTCAATGGCCAGGCGTTCGGTCGCGAGACGGTGACGATCGGCGAGGCCCCGGAAGGGACGCGTCTGTGTCTGTCGCTTGATGCGATAAAGCGCCTGCTGCTGAAGCCCGCGGCAGGGGAAGGCGACTCAGGCCGCGAGTGCGTCGATCTGGCCGCTCGCTATCCCTATGTCGATAGCTCGATCGACTCGGCGAACATGCGACTTGAATTAAGCGTGCCCCAGGCCTATCAGCGACATCGCGTCAGGGGAAAGGTGCCGGCCGAGGCGTGGCAGGACGGCATCAATGGCGCCTTTGTTCGCTACAACAGCAATGCCTTCCGTGGCGAGCGCGACGGGCAGGAGTCCCGTGAGGACTATCGACTCGGGATCAACGCCGGGGTGAACCTTGGCGGTTGGCAGCTTCGTCACAATGCCAGTCTCGATGACGCCAGTGGCGAGACCGCCCACTATCACGTCACCAACACCTATCTGCGCCGTGACGTGACGCCCTGGCAGGCCGACCTGGTCATCGGCGAGTATCAGACCTCCGGGATGGGGTTCGAGTCGATACCCTTCACCGGCGTCCAGCTCGCCAGCGACGATGCCATGCTGCCTCCTTCCCGGCGGGGCTACGCCCCGGTAGTGCGAGGCACCGCTCGCACCAACGCCAGGGTGACTATCCGTCAGGGGGAGGACGTCATCTACGAGACCAGCGTGACGCCCGGCCCCTTTGCCATCGACGACCTTTACGCCACCAACGTGGCCGATGACCTTGAGGTCACCATTACCGAGGCCGACGGCAGCGAGCGCGCCTTCGTGCTGCCCTATACCTCGGTGGCACAGTTGCTGCGACCCGGCGCCCATCGCTTCCACCTGACCCTGGGAGAGTATCGGGGTGACGGCCTCGTCGACCTGCCCCGGTTCGTTCAGGCCGAATACCGACGCGGGGTCAGCAATCGGCTGACGCTCTACTCCGGCGCCATCCTGGCCGAGGACTATATGGCGGGGCTTGCCGGTGGCGCCGTGTCGACCCTGTTGGGCGCCTTCGCGCTGGATGCCACCATGACCCGGGCGAATCACCTGGAGGCGCTGAGCGGTGAGCCGGAGAGCCCGCGTGGCGAGAGCTTTCGTGTGAGCTACAACACCCGTTTTGATCCCACCGACACCGAACTGTCGGTGGTCAACTACCGTTTTTCCAGTCAGCATTATCTGAGCCTTTCGGACGTTGCGCTGCTGCGCGATGATGCAACGACATCCTCACCACGGGACCGTGAACGCCAACGTCTCGAGGTCAATCTGACCCAGACCCTGGCCGGCGGCACCAGGCTGTTTGCCTCTGGCATCAGCGCCGATTACTGGGATCGCGAGGACGCGACCACCTATCAGGTCGGTGTCAGTCGTGGCTTCTCCTGGGGCACCCTGAGCGCCACCGCAGGCCGTAGCGAGACCGAAGGCGACTACACCAACGAGTTCTACCTCAATCTCAGCGTTCCGCTGGGAGGCCACCTGCAACTGACCTCCAATCTGGCCCATCGGGGCGATCATCGCTCGGGCCAGTTGAACCTCAGCGGCGACAGCGGCGCGCTGAACTATGGTGTCTACGTCAACCACAGCCGTGATGACCGGTCGCACGATTCAAGCTATGGCGGCAACCTGGGGATGGACACCTCCCGGGTTCGTCTTGGCCTCAACCTCAGCGCCGGAGATGACTACCGCAGCTACAGCGCCAGCGCCGATGGCACCGCCATTGCCTATGCGGGTGGCCTGGTGCTGACGCGGGATCAAGGCGAGACCATGGCGGTCATCGAGGCGCCGGGCGCCAAGGGCGCGGCGATTTCTCAACATGACCAGGTGTTGCTGGACGGGCGGGGCAAGGGGGCGATCAGCGGACTGACACCTTACCGCTACAACCGGGTGGCGCTGGATCCCTCCGGCATGACCGATGGCGTCGAGCTCAAGGGCAATGCCAGGCGGGTAGCGCCTCGCCGAGGCGCTATCGTCAGGCTGACCTACGACACCCTGGTGGGGGCGCCGACCCTGGTGCGGGTGACCACGCCGGCACCTTTCGGCGCGCAGTTGATCGACGCCGATGGAGACGTGCTGGCGGTGCTGGGTCAGGGGCGCATGGCAGTGGTCAGGGGAATCGATGCACACCGGGGCTATCAGCTTCGCTGGGGGCCGAGCCCGCGGGAGCGCTGCCGCCTGACACTGGAGCCGCAACGCGAGGCGACGCCGCACCAGGGTGCAGCGCCGCGTATCGCCCAGCGCCAGGCGACCTGCTTGCCTGGAGATGTCACGTCTGGCTAGGTTCGACGATCGAACAGGGTCAGGGCGAAGGCGTCCAGCAGGCTGCTGGCCTCGGGGGTCTCGACCACAGACCGCTCGAGTGCCTCGAGGTCCTCGTCCTGAGCGACAAGAATATCGCGCTGGTGCGCCAGGTAGGCCGCGGTCACCTGGACGGTGAATTCCGGGTGGAACTGCACGCTGTACTGGGCTGGGCCATAGCGCAGGGCCTGGTTGGGGTCATGGTCGTTGGCCGCCAGGACAGTGGCGGTCTCGGGGCGTGACAGGGCGCTCTGGGCGTGGGTCAGCTGGGCGGCGAAAGCATCGGGCAGCGCACCGAACAGCGGGTCCCCGCGACCGGCCTCGGTCAGCGTGAGGGTACGCGTGCCGCATTCTCGCCCTCGGGGATGGTAGCCGGCGCTGCCGCCGAAGGCTTCGGCCATCAGCTGGTGGCCATAGCACACGCCAAACATCGGCAGGCCGTGGTCGAGTGCCTCCCTCAGCCAGGGTTTCAGCGCTTCGCTCCAGGCTTCCCGGTCGGACACCATGGCGTGGGACCCGGTCACCATCACCCCGTCCTGATCAGAGACTGCCGGCAGCGGTTGGCGGCGAACGTCGATCACCTCGATGACGCCGCCACGACGACGAAAGCCGTCGAGACGTGCGCTGAACAGGTCCTCGAAGTCGCCGTGCTCGGCGACGACGTCGGCGAAGCTGTCGCCGGTCTTGAAGATGGCAAGGCGAGGCGGCTCAACGGGCCTCGCCGGGCTTGAAGCAGTGTGGGTCACGGTCTTGGCTCGAAAAGGGGAATCCAGGGGCGCTTGCAGGTGTAGATTCAGCCGCGCTTGAGGCGATCACCGAGGGCGACCATGAAGCGGCTGCCGGCGTCGAGCTGTTCGCGCTCGATGTATTCGTCGGGCTGGTGGGCCTGGCTGATGCTGCCGGGGCCGCAGATCACCGTGGGCAGGCCGGCGAGCTGGAACTGACCGGCCTCGGTGGCGTAGGCCACAGCGGCACCGTCGGGGCTGTCTCCGAGCAGTTCGCGGCACAGGCCCAGCGCCTCGCTGTTGTCACGATCGGCCAGGGCCGGCACGGTGGTGTTGAGCGCCTCGGTGGTGATCGAGGCCTCGGGGGCGCGCTGGCGCATGCGGGCTTCGAGTTCGCGGGCGGTGGCCTCGACCCGGGCCAGCAGCTCCTTGGCGTCATCGGTGGGCAGGTGGCGAATTTCCCATTCGAAGCTGCAGCGCCTGGCCATGATGTTGATGGCGGTGCCACCCTCGATCTTGCCCACGTGCAGGCTCGAGTGGATCACGCTGAAGGCCTCGTCGACCCGACCCTCTTCCTTGAGCTCCGCCATCACGTCCTCGATGCGGGTGACCAGGCGAGCGGCGACGTGGATCGCCGAGACTCCTTGATACACCTGGCTCGAGTGGGCTTCGCGTCCGATCACCGTGGTGCGGAAGTTGCTGGCCCCCTTGTGGGCCACCACCGGCTCCATCAGGGTCGGCTCGCCGACCACCACGGCGGCAGGGCGGGGGTGTTCGGCCATCAGCGTCTCGATCATGCGCGGGGCGCCGACGCAGCCGATTTCCTCGTCGTAGGACAGCGCCAGCCAGATCGGCACCTCAAGCTCCAGTTCGCTCCAGCGCGGTACCTCGGCCAGGGCGCAGGCGATGAAGCCTTTCATGTCACAGGTGCCGCGACCGTACAGGCGCCCGGCATTGTCGCCCTCGCTGGCGGTCAGGGTGAAGGGATCGCTGGTCCAGGGCTGGCCCACCACCGGCACCACGTCGGTATGGCCCGAGAGCACCACACCACCCTCGACCGCCGGGCCGATGCGCGCCAGCAGGTTGGCCCTGGAACCGTCGTCGCTCTCGACCCGCCAGTGATCGACGCCGTAGCGGTCGAGCCACTCTTCGACGAAGGCGATCAATTCCAGGTTGGAATCCCGAGACACGGTGGCAAAGCCCACCAGAGTCTTGAGCAGGTCGTGTGCGGTCATGAAGGCTCCGTCGACTGAGGTCACAAGGAGCGTCAATGTACCATGGCCAGGCGACGCGCCCCAGCGTATCGCCCCGGGGTACCGCCCGAGCACGCCGCTCTCCCGGATCGCCCAAGCCTGGGTCACCCAAGACCAGGTCCGCCCGACAGCGACGTGCGGGGCGGATGGGACTCAGTCGGACAGCGCGACCCGACTCTCGCCATTGCCGGCGGGATGCACCTGGATCTGCACCGGAATGCGCTCATGCATCTCCTGGACGTGGGAGATGACCCCGACCCGTCGGCCCTGGGCCTGGAGACCGTCGAGGGCGTCCATGGCCAGCGCCAGCGACTGGGGGTCGAGGCTGCCGAAGCCTTCGTCGATGAACAGCGACTCGATGGCCAGCTCCCCCGAGGCCAGCGAGGCGAGCCCGAGCGCCATGGCCAGCGACACCAGAAAGGTCTCGCCGCCGGATAGCGAGTGCACCGAGCGACGCTCGTCGGCGACGTCCTGATCGATCACCAGGAGCCCCAGCGGGCTGCCTCCTCTCACCAGACGGTAGCGCCGGCTGAGGCCCGCCAGGTGGACGTTTGCCTCGTCGATCAGGCGCTCCAGGTTCCAGGCCTGGGCGATGCGCCGGAAGGTCTTGCCGTCGGCGGCGCCGATCAGCTCGGCGATGCGGCCCCAGCGATGATGCTCGGCCCTGGCCCTTTCCAGGGCCTCGAGGCCGTCACGTTGGCGCTGCCGGCGTCGATCATCGTCGCGCACGGCGTGCAGGGCGCCATCGCGGCGTTGCTGGGCGGCCTCCAGCCGCGGCCGGTTGGCCTCACGTCTGGCGTCGAGGTCGGCCTGGCGTGCATCCAGCTGGCGTTGGGTGGCCTCGTCGAGCAGTGTCTGCGGGTCCTGCTCCGGCAGGTGGCGGGCCCGCCAGGCGCGCCAGCCCTGGCGACGCTCGTCGCGACTGGTGCGGGCGGTCTGGCAGGCCTCGCGGGCGCCGTCCAGTCGGGCGCGCAGGGCCTTGAGCGCATCATCGGCCTGGTCGAGCAGCCGCTCCAGGTCGCCATCGGTGATGTCCGGGTGCTCGCTGCGCCAGCGTTCCAGCTCCGCGTCCAGGCGGGTCTTTTCGTCCTCCAGCACCGAGAGCGCCTTGCCCTCGTGCTCGATCCTCTGGGTCAGGCTCAGCACCTGACGCTGGGCCTGGTCATGGGCCTGGCGGGCCTGCTCATGGTCCTGACGTGCCTGGCGGACCTGGGCTTCGAGACGCTCGAGCCAGGCATCCGCCGAGCGGTCATCGCCGAGCGCCTCGGCCAGACGTCGTCTGTGCTCGTCGATGCTGCGGGTCAGTTCGGGACGCTGATCGTCGAGCCGCTTGAGTTCCTCGTCGAAGTTGGCAGCGCGCAAGGCAAGCGCCTGACGCTCTCGCTCGTCGTCTTCGATGGCCTCTGCCAGCGGGGCCAGTTGGCGCTCGGCGTCGTCCAGTGCCTGGAGGCGCTCGCGAGCCTGTTGCTGGCGCTGGCGGGCCTTGTCGCTGTGCTCGGTGAGCCAGGCTTGGCGGGCCTCAGCGTCGAGGGCGCGCCACTGCTCGGCGAGCGCCGGGTCGTCGAGCCTGGCTTGGGCTTCTTCGAGACCGGCCTGAGCCTCGTTCCTTCGAGGTTCAAGCGCGAGGAGGCTCGCTTCCGCCTGTTCGACGCTGGCCTTCAGCGCCTGAAAGCGCCCGAACAGGGCGTCACGCTGCTCGCGCAGCTCGCCGAGTCGGCTTTCGGACACGGCGAGCTGTTCATCCTCCAGTGCGATCTGGGCGGCGAGCTGGGTGGCCTCCGGGGTGGCGGGGGGCGAGTCGCGCCAGGGGTGCTCGTGACTGCCACACACCGGACAGGCGGTGTCCGGTTCCAGGGTGGCGCGCATGTCGGCGACGCTGTCGCTTCGGGTGGCGCGGGCGCGCTGGATAAAGCGCGTGAGCTGCTCATGCTCCGCCGAGGCGTGGTCCAGGCGCGCCCGCGCCTGCTTGCCTTGGTCCAGCAGTTCGTCGCGCTGTGCGCTGTCGCGGCGGCGCTCGGCGTCGAGCCGGCGCTGCTGCTCATCGAGCTGGTGCAGTAGACGCCAGCGCTGCTCCAGTTCGGACAGCGCCAGCAGACGATGGCCGGCGTCCTCGAGGTGCTGCTGGGCCTCGGCCCTGGCCGTTGCGACCTGCTGATGCTGGCCAAGATGGCGTGACAGGGTGCGGGTGGCGGCGTCGCGCTGCTCCAGATGGCGGCGATGGCGCTCTGCCAGGGCTCGCTGCTGCCCGTCGAGATCCTCGCGCTGGCGCTTGCGCTTCTGGTGTTCGTCCTCCAGCTGTCGATGCTGTTGCTCGCGGCCCTTGAGTTCGCTGGCAATTTCACGGGCCTGGGCGATGGCGGGCCGGGCCTGCTCGAGCGCCTGCTCGCTGTCCTCCAGGGTCTGGCGGCGACGGCTGGTTTGCTGGTGCTGTTGTTCCAGGGCGGTGCGTGCCTGGGCCAGGGCTGACTTGGCTTGTTCGAGCTGGTGGCGCTGGTCCGGCAACTGTCGAGAAAGGCTACGCTGGCGCAGCAACTGGGGGCGCCAGGGTGCGACGCGCTCGAGCATCTCGCACTCACGGCGCTGCTCGCTCAGTGCCTCCCACTGGGCCTCTGCCTCGACCAGGCTGGCGTCGGCTTGTTCGCAGCGCTGGCGCCACTGGGCGTCCTGGGCGAGCCACTGGGCCTCTTCGTCCAGCGCCTTCATCTGCCGCTGGCAGGTGTCCAGCTCGCCTTCGGCCTCGGCCAGTTCCTGCTCCATGGCCTGGCGTGCGGTGTCGTCGCTGGGGGCGTCCTCGGCGAGCAGCGCCTGCTGGCGGGCCACTGCGTCGCGGGCCTCCTTGGCCCGGGCGTAGCTTTCGACCGAGATGCGCGAGTATTCCTGGGTGTTGGTGAGCTTCTCGAGCAGGTCCGAGCGGGCGTTGTCGTCGGCCTTGAGAAAGGCCGCGAACTCGCTCTGGGCCAGCAGCACGGCGCGGGTGAACTGCTCGAACGATAGCCCCAGGCACTCGGGGATCAGCTCGGCGAATTCGCGCTTCTGGGCGGTCAGCAGGCGTTCGTCGTCCAGGTCGGTCAACGATTGCTCCACCGCCTGCAGCTTGCCGTCGGCCTTGTCCCGGGCGCGCCGCACGGCCCATCGTGCGCGGTAACGGCGAGCGTCGCGGCCGATGAAGTCGACCTCGGCGTAGCCGCTGGCGGCGCCGCGCCGCAGCAGGCTGCGGGGGTCGGCGGTGGCGATCCGAGAGCCGTCCAGGTCGTCCAGATGGGAGTCGCGCCCCGGGGCGTGGCGAAGCCTGGGCGTATTGCCGAACAGCGCCAGGCACAGGGCGTCGAGCAGGGTGCTCTTGCCGGCGCCGGTGGGGCCGGTGATGGCGAACAGGCCGGCATCGGCCAGTGGCGCCGCGGTAAAGTCCAGCTCGACCGGACCGGGCAGGGAGGCCAGTTGGGACAGGCGCAGGGCGAGAATCTTCATGGCTGAGTGCCCCCTTCGGTGGTGTGCTGGACTTGCGCATCCGCGCTCTGGTCTTCGGCATCCGCGTCCTGGACGCGCTGGCACAACCAGTCGAAGTCGGCGATCACGCTGTCGTCCGGTGCCTCGCCCCAGCGCTCTTTCCAGGTGCGCGAAAACAGCTCACGGGGTCCGATGTCCTCGAGGCGCTCGCCACGTCCGGGTGCCTGTGACTCAGTGACCGGCAGTTCGCGTTTCAGCCGCAGCAGGCGCACCGCCCGGTCGCCCAGCGCCTGCTCGATACGCGAGCGCAACTCCGGCATCGGGGCGTCCAGACGCACGTTGATCTCGAGCCAGTCCCAGCGCTCGACCGGGCCTGCCCCGTCGCGGGCCGGCAGCGCCTCGATCGCGCCCAGGATCTCTTCTAGCGGGGCAGGGCCGAGGCGACGCATGGCCACCGCCCGCGGCACGCTGATCGGCTCGACATGGGCAAGGGCGCCATCGGCGAAGTCCGCCATCAGCACCTGGTGGGGGTAGTCGACTTCGCTGAAGTCCAGCGGCAGCGGGCTGCCGCTGTAGCGTATGCGTTCGTCGCCGACCCGCTGGGCGCGGTGCAGGTGCCCCAGGGCGACGTAGTCGATGTCCTCGGGAAACAGCGAGGCCGACAGCGATTCCTCGCCGCCGATGACGATAGGGCGTTCGCTGGCCTCGGAGACGGCGGCGCCACGCAGGTGGGCGTGGCTCATGGCGATCAGCGCCTGGCCAGGCTCGCGCTTTTCCCGGGCCGCCGCGATCAGTTCGCGATGGACCCGCTCGACGCTCGCCACATAGTCGTCGCCGGCGTTCGTCTCTTCTCCTGCTGCTTCCGCCGCTTGTCTGCTCTGCCGGCCACGACCGGTGATCTCCGCCGGACGCAGGAAGGGCAGCGCCAGGCACCAGGCGCGGACCTCACCCTGGGCATCGCGCAAGGGCACCAGCAGGCGATCGCTGTCCAGCGCGCCGTCATCGACGAAGCGCACCCGGCCAAGGGCATGGGTGCGCAGGTGCTGCATCAGCGGGGCGGGCAGCTCGATGCGGCTGCCGCTGTCGTGATTGCCGGCGATCAGTGCAATGGTCAGGTCAGGGCAGCGCTGGTGGACCCTGACGATAAAGTCATAGAGCAGCTCCTGGGCGCGCAGCGACGGATTGACCACATCGAAGACGTCGCCGGCGACCAGCAGCGCGTCCACCTGGCGTTCGGCGAGGATGTCGACCAGCCAGTCGAGGAAGGCGCGATGTTCCTCGTGACGTTCCTGGCCGTGAAAGCTCTGGCCCAGATGCCAGTCTGCGGTGTGGATGATCCTCATCCGTCCTCCCTGATGGAGCGCCAGGCCTTGCGGCCGGCGGCTTGTTGATCCCCGTGACTGGCGCATAGTCTACCGCGAGCGGGTGGCGTCTTCAGCCACCCCTGGTCGTCAACAGGGAGGTGACATGACCCAGCACCCCAGGACACGAGAGACTGCGCTGCACGACTGGGACCTGGCGCCGAAGGAGGCCATCGCCTTGCAGCGTACCCTGGCAGGACGCCTGATACGCGAGGATGCCCTCGGTGAAGTGGAACACATTGCCGGAGTGGATATCGGCTTCGAAGATGGAGGCGACACCACCCGCGCCGCGGTGGTGGTGCTGTCCTGGCCGGGGCTTGCGCCGATCGAGCAGGTGGTGGCGCGTCAGCCGACACGCATGCCCTACGTGCCGGGGCTTCTGTCCTTTCGTGAGATACCGGCGGCCCTGGCGGCCTTCGAACGACTCGACAGCCGTGTGGACCTGGTCATGGTGGACGGCCACGGCATCGCCCATCCCCGACGTCTCGGGGTGGCGGCGCACCTTGGACTGTGGCTGGATCTGCCCACCCTGGGCGTGGCCAAGAAACGCCTGACCGGACGCCATGGCGAGGTCCCCGAGGGGCGTGCCGAAAGTACCGACCTGATGGACGGCGACGAGCGCATCGGGGTCGTGCTACGCTCGCGCGCCGGCGTCAAGCCGGTGTTCGTGTCGCCGGGCCACCGGCTGTCGGTGGATTCGGCCAGGGCCTGGGCGGTGGCCTGCCTCGGCCGCTACAAGTTGCCCGAACCCACAAGGCTGGCCGACAGGCTGGCATCACGGCGCTGAGCCGGCCTTCACTCAAGCATCCGAGAACTCGCCATGTCCGACACAGAGGTATCCCCCGGCGTTGCCGCCACCGCAGCCTGGGTCGAGGAATTCGTGGTTCGCCTCAACGTCTGCCCCTTCGCCGGGCGTGAGGTCACACGAGGGTCGATTCGCTATATCGAGGTCGATGGGCGCAGGCTCGAGGACGCACTGGTGGCGCTGATGGAGGCCTGCCACCATCTCGAGACGACACCCGAGGTGGAGACCAGTCTGCTGGTGTTCACCCGAGGGCTTGCTGACTTCGACGACTATCTCGACGCCCTGGCCATGGCCGAGGCATTGCTCGCCGACCGTGGCTACGAGGGCGTCTTCCAGCTGGCGAGCTTCCACCCTGACTATGTCTTCGACGGCGTGGATGATGATGATCCGGCCAACTTCACCAATCGTTCTCCCTGGCCGGTCTGGCATCTGCTGCGTGAAGAGGGTCTGGAAAGGGCGCTGGCCCACTATCCCGACCCCGAGGCTATCCCCGAGCGCAATATCGAAAGGTTGAGGGAGATCGGCAGCGACAGTCTGGCCGAGCGGCTGGCGGAATTGAAAGCGCGCTTTCGCTGAGCCGAAGGCGCACTCAGCTCTCTCATCAGGTTGGACCCACCTAGACGATATCCAGCGGCACCTTACGCTGTGGCGCCGGATACAGGGCGTCGAGTCGCGCAAGTGTTGCCTCGTCCAGGGTTACCTCCAGCGCCCTGGCGTTGTCGTCGACGTGCTCGGGGGAGGCGGCCTTGGGAATCGCGATGACCTCGTGCTGGCCCTCGACCGGTCGGATGGCCCAGGCCAGCAGCAGTTGCGCCGGGGTCAGGCCGAGGTCCGCGGCGAGCTCACCAAGTTGCGGGTCGGCCAGGGGATCTGCGCCGACGGCGCCGGCCTGGGCCAGCGGACAGTAAGCCATCAGCGGCATCCGTTGCCGGCGTTGCCATGGCCTCAGGGCGACCTCGATTCCCCGCGACGCCAGATGGTAGAGGACCTGGTTGACCGCGCAGTCGCCGCCACCGGGCAGGCGAGCCAGCGTCTGCATATCGTCCACGTCGAAGTTCGACACACCGAAGCGACGAATCTTGCCGGCAGCGACCAGGCGATCGAAGGCCTCCAGCGTTTCGTCCAGTGGGATGCTCCCCGGCCAGTGCAGCAGGTACAGATCCAGGTAATCGGTGCCCAGGCGCTCAAGGCTCGCTTCGCAGGCGGCGATGGCGCTGTCGCGACCGGCGTTCCAGGGGTAGACCTTGGAGACCACAAACGCCTGGTCGCGGCGACCCTGGATGGCCTCGCCGACCAGGCGTTCGGCGGCACCGTCGCCGTACATTTCGGCGCTGTCGATCAGCCGCAGACCTCGCTCCAGCCCACGTTGCAGGGCGGCGATTTCCTGTCGCCGGGGCGCACGCCCTTCACCCATGTACCAGGTGCCCTGGCCCAGGGCAGGCAGGGCCTCGGCGGTGCTTCCGGTTTCCAGCAGAACCTTGGCAGTCGTCATGTCGCACACCTTTGCGGAATAGTTTTCCAGAGATGCGATTGACTATCGCAGCCATGACCGTCGGCGCGCAAGACGAGGCTGGACAGACCTCGGTACAAGATGCATGGTGAAGTCATCAGTTGTCCCGCCAGGGATGATTGGCCCCGCAGGTACCGCCCATCGATGGGAGGTGGCGGGGCGAGCGCCTCAGGAAGAGGCGCCACCGTAGTGTGTTTACCAGCCCGTGTATCTCAACTGGAAGGAGTCGTCATGAGTATCACCAACACCGCATCCGCGCAGTGGAAGGGCAGTCTCAAGCAGGGCAAGGGCGTTGTGTCCACCAACAGCGACGCGCTCAGCGATGTTCCCTATGACTTCAAGCAGCGCTTCGAAGGCCAGGCCGGGACCAATCCGGAAGAGCTGATCGGTGCGGCCCACGCCAGCTGCTATTCCATGGCACTGTCGATGATTCTGGGCGAGTCCGACCTTGAAGCCGACAGCATCGACACCAGCGCCGAGGTGACCCTCGATGAGGTCGACGGTGGCTTCGCCGTGACCAAGGTGCATCTGACCACTCGCGCCAGCATCCCCGGCGCCGACGAGTCGGTGTTCCAGGAGGCCGCCGAGAAGGCCAAGGCCGGCTGCCCGATCTCCAAGCTGTTGAACGCCGAGATCAGCCTGGACGCCAAGCTGGCCTGATCCGGCCGGGTCGCGTCAGCGACGTCGTTGCCACGATGTTGTTGCCACATGGAAAAGCCCGCCGATTGGCGGGCTTTTTCGCGCAGCTGCATTGACCCTCGAAGGCTCGTGCTCAGGAGGCGCTTTGCGTGGGACGTTCGGCGCGGGGTTCCGGTGGCACCTGGCGCTCGGCGTGGGGCTTTCTCGCCGCGTCGACCAGAGCGCGGATGAGTCGTTGCTGGGGGCGATTGAAGATCAGGAATTCCGGGTGCCACTGAACCCCCAGCAGGAAGTCGTGCTCACGGGACTCGATCCCCTGAACCAGGCCGTCCCGGTCACGTGCCACGATATCGACACCGCGACCGGTGTGTTCCACCGCCTGGTGATGAAGGCTGTTGATGCGACACCAGCTGACCCGCAGCAGCTGATGTAGTCGGCTACCCTCGACGATGTCCACGGTCTTGCGTGGCAGCACGGTGCGCCGGCGCTTGAGCCCCTCGTGGGTGGTGTAGATGTCGCTGTCCAGGGTGCCACCCAGGTGGACGTTGATCAGTTGCGAGCCGCGGCAGATACCGAGTACCGGTGTATTGCGCGGGATCTCGCGGGCCAGCAGCTCGAGTTCCAGTTCGTCACGTTCTGGATCGACGCGCACGTCGAGCTGCATCTCGCCGCCGTACAGATGCGCCTGGATGTCATCACCTCCGCCGACGATCAGGCCATCGAGCCGGTCCGGTCGTGGCCGCGACGGCGATAGCCTGAGCGGTTTGCCTCCATGGCGCCACACCGCGAACCAGTCGAAGCACCAGGCCAGCAGGCTCTTGTGGTCGGAGGTGGAAATACCGATCACCGGGCGTTCAGCCATCCTTGGAGTCTCCCTTGAGCTTGTGCTTTATCTTTTGCCACAGCGAGCTGTCGAGGTGACGGGCTCGATACTCCGCCATACGCTCATGCAAGGTCTCGGGCGCGCAGGCCAGGCGTTCTACCTCGAGCCAGCGGTTCCATTCGGTCACCGCGCCCCAGTCGGCTTCGGAAAGCTGTGCGTTGGGCAGACGGTAGTGAAAGGTGGGTCGCGGCTGGACAAGTTCCTTGCGAAACAGCTCGTGGGGATGGTCGGGCCTCAGGTGGGCGAACAACGGCAGCATGTCCAGATCGCGGTTGCGAGTGTCGTTGTCGGCCAGATAGTCATCGATCAACTGGTCGATATCGGGCGCATAGTCCTCGTCGAACAGCTTGAGGCAGTAGCGTTTGTGGAAGGGGTTGGCGTGGGGCAGCACCTCCCGGGTGATATCGACCCGGATCTGTTCGCGCAGCCAGTCGGCGGACAGCAGGTAGGCGCGCAGATAGCGCAGGATGTCCTCGGCCTCGAGGCTCGGGAGCTCCGGATTCAGGTGCAGACCGAAACCGTACAGCAGGCTGGCCTCGGTACCCTTGGCGCCGTGCTCGCGCAGTCCGTCGAACAACGCGTCCAGCTTGTCGAGCTCATCCCAGGGGACCGGGGGGCAGACGACCTCCGTCGGCACCAGGCCGGTGACCATGTCGCCAAGCAGCTCGCGAGAGCGACGGTCGAGGTCGCGGCGCATGCGGTCCCAGTCGTCGCCGGGTGCCTTGGCCGCCTCCTCGGGGGATTCGGGGTGGACGTAGTGGGAGTCCAGTTCGATCTTGAAGTCGCCCCACTGGGTGTCGCTGACCTTCATCCGGTGGGCGCTCTGGACCTCGATACGACCGTCGAACAGGGACTGGACCATCTCTGCGGTGGCCATGGGGTCCAGGCCGGCGAACTCGATTTCCACTCCCACCTTGCGGATGTCTCCGTCGGCGGTGGTGGGCTCGGGTGGCGCTTGAGCTTTCATGGCGGCATCCTGATAAGGCATTAGTGGGACGTTACTTCGCAGACTACCATAGGCGGTCACTTTTCATCGGCGGCGGCGCCGAGTCCTCACCGGCAGGGAGCACGAATGTTGCTGCATAGAAGTAAAATCTTTCACATATTTCAATGGTTTGTGCTTCTCTTTCTAATTGGGGTATGTGTTTTGCCCGTTCAAGCGTCGGCCCAGGGCCTGGCGCTGGAGGCCCTGGCCGCAGGCGGTGAACAGGCCCCCCAGGAAGCCTCCTCCGAAGAGCTGCAGCGCTCCCTGGATACCCTGATCCAGACGCTGGAAAGCGACCAGAGCCGTCAGGAGTTGCTCGATAGCCTCAGGTCACTGCGCGACGCGGGCCAGGCCGCAGCGGAAACCGGCACCAGCTCCCAGGGACTGCTGGGGGCGCTTGCCGACACCTTCACCGAGCTTGGCGAGCAGGCCGAAGGCGCCGGTTCGCCCATGGCCCAGTGGCGCGCCAAGCTGGCGGAGGGCTGGCGCGATATCAATGGCCTGATCGCCGACACCAGCCATAGCGAGCTGGCCCAGTTCGCCGTGGAGTTCAGCATCCTGCTGACGATCTGGGGTGGCATGGTGATCATCCTGGTGGCGCTGGGGCGTCTGATCGGGTCCCGCCGAGGCTGGCCGATGGACCTGCCGAGAGAGCCCAAGGCGTGGCTGCTGGCGGCTCACTTTCTGCGCCGCATGCTGCCCTGGGCGCTGGCCTTTCTGGCGGTGCTGGGGGTGTCACAGCTGGTGCCCGGCAGCGCCGGGCGCACCGTCGTATCGGTGATCGCCTACGCCGCGCTGTGCGGGCGCATCCTGTCGGTGGTGGTCGAGATCGTCATCTCGGTGTTCACCCGCGGGCATCGCTATACCGCGGTCAAGCTGCTGCAGCAGCGGGCCCTGCGTCCGCTGTTCGTCATCGGCGCACTGATCGCCCTCGGCGACGCCTTCAAGACCGAACGTCTGGTGGACCTGCTGGGCTTCGACCTGTCCTCGCTAGCCTCGGTGCTGGCCAATATCCTGGCCGCGGTGCTGACCTTCCGCTTCATCGTTCGCTTCAAGCGGCCGATCAAGCATCTGATTCGCAACCGCACCTATGCCATCCGCAGCGATTGCTCGAGTCCCACCGAGGTCACCCGGGTGATCGGTCGGCTGTGGCATATTCCCGCGCTGCTGCTGGTGGGGGCCTCGCTGGTGGCGATCTTCGTCACCGGAGGCGATGTCGGTACCGCACTGGCCCGTTCGATCATCAACGCCGCCCTGCTGGTGCTGACGCTGGTGGTCACCGCGCTGCTGCGCCGCCAGAACGAACGTCATGACCACAGCCGGGGGCGCCATCGCCACCACAGCGAGTATCGCCGCCGGCTCGAACGTTTCGCCTATACCCTGGGGCATGTGCTTGCCTGGCTGGTGTTCGCCGAGCTGTCTCTGCAGGTGTGGGGCGGCTCGCTGGTGGGCATCGGCCGCGAAGGGGTGGCCAGCGTGCGCATCGGCCAGGCGATCCTGGCGATCGCCTTTACCGTGTTGCTGGCCTGGCTGGTGTGGATCTTCGCCGATACCGCCATCCAGCGGGCGCTGACCTCCTCGGCGCGCTCGCGGGGGCGCCGGGTCAACCAGGCACGGGCCCAGACCATCACCCCGATGATTCGCAACGTGATCTTCGCAGCCATCGTGATCATCGCCTCCATCGTCGGCCTGGCCAATCTGGGGGTCAACGTGACGCCGCTGCTGGCCGGTGCCGGGGTGATCGGTCTGGCCATCGGCTTCGGTGCCCAGACCCTGGTGCAGGACCTGATCACCGGCATCTTTATCCTGATCGAGGACTCCCTGGCGGTGGACGACTTCGTCCAGATCAACGGTCACATGGGCACGGTGGAGGGGCTGACGCTCAGGACCGTACGCCTGCGCGACCTGGACGGCATCGTACATATCCTGACCTTCTCGCGTATCGACTCCATCCACAACATGTCGCGGCAGTTCGGTGTGGCGCTGATGAAGATCCGTATTCCCTTCGACATGAAGATCGACGACGCCACCACCCTGATGCAGGAGACCGCCCGGGATCTTCGTCAGGACCCGATCATGCGCCACCACATCTGGTCACCGCTGGAGATGCAGGGGATCGATCGTTTCGAGGACGGCTGCGCGATCCTGCGGATGCGCTTTCGCACCTCGCCGGAAATGCAGTGGGACGTGGCCCGTGCCTTCAACATGCTGCTCAAGCAGCGCATGGAGGAGATGGGCGTCGAACTGGGCGCGCCGCGCCTCAGCGTCAACATGGAAGGTCGTGGCGGCGGGCGTCTCGACGGCACCACCAGCGAGGGCGAGGCCGACCATCAGGGTCGCGATGCCAGTGGTCGTGGCCGGGGTCAGGCCGGGGTGGCAGACCCCCACCATCAAACCAGTGCTACCGGCGCCTCGCCCGACCCGGGAACCTGATGGCGTTGTGCTGTACCCCGCATAAACCGTACTGAGGTGAAAAAAGTCGGGAAAGGCTGTCAGGAACTCGCAGGTGTCGACACCAAGCTAGCAAGTCGGGCGGCGGCAAGGTCTGGTACCAAGGCTCAGCGCCAAGGTTGAACCTCTGGAACGTGCCGTCGCCTGCACCAACTGTTTCTGGTGTCGTCGGCTCTCCAATGGAGTGGCGTCACCGACCACATCGCTATTGAGCGGTATCACCCACGAGGGAGTCGTCACCATGACCGTTGCCAAGGATCTCGCGCTTTACCATTTCGCCCACTGCCCGTTCTGCGCCTTTGTGCGCCGTGAACTCGACAAGCTCGGCGTCGAGGTGGATATCCGCGACGCGGGCGCCAATCCGGCGCACCGCAAGGCACTGAAGGAAGGCGGCGGCAAGATTCAGGTGCCGTGCCTGCTGATCACCCATGAAGACGGCAGCGAGACCTGGATGTACGAATCCATGGACATCGTCGCCTACCTGAAGAAGCGCTTCAGCGAGGGAAAGGTAGCCTGAAGCAAAGCGTCTGACGTCGTGGGGCTCATGAACCATAAGCGGCCTGAAGCAAGGGTGGCCTGAAGCCAGCGAACCCTGAAACCAGCGCGGCCACCCCTTGTGACAAACGAGCCTTCGAATCGCGTGGTGTCACCGCCAGTCTCGCCACGTGAAAGACGCTACCGCACATCTGATGGAACCGATCTCAGGCAAGTCCAGCAAGCCTTGTGGGCCACCAGTGGTGGCCTTTTTTGCGTCTGGCGCGCGGTGGCAGTCGCAATACCGTTGGCTCAGTTTTCCTTTGTCATATCGTCGGGGGCGAGTCATCGGCGGGTGACACCAGGTGGATGATATTGCAGGGGCTGGTGATCCAGAACGAGTTGAATTCTTTCGGCAGCTGCTCGATCTCGTCGCAGCGCTGACAGCCACGCTGTTCGAGGTAGCTCGAGGCGGCCTGGATGTCGCTGGCCAAGATCTGAAGCCAGATCTCCGCCTGGCTCAAGTGCGGCTCGCGATCCAGCCACAGTATCTTGTCGCCGAAGGCAAAGCGTGGCGTCTCCCGGTCACCGGGGGGCGTCAATTCCTCGAACTTCAGGATCTCGCGGTAGAAGGCAACGGTCGCCTCGTACTCGTGGGCCGGAATCTTCATGGCGATATTTTCGCCGGGAGAGAAGTTGGCATTCATCTGTGAGACCTCGATGCCAGCAGCGGGCGTGGGTGAGATCTGAACACGGCTGGCCCCTACCCGGGTGGCGATGGGGAACTCCCAGGTAGCAGTGCTTCAGAGATCGCCCGGCGGCGCCCCATCGCCACAGGATGGTCGGGGCAGATGAAGCTGCTGCAGGCGGTAGGCAAGGACATTGGTGAGTATAGCCCTGTCGGGCCATCGAGACTCGGCGGGGCGTCTTTGCGGAGAAGCGTTCTTGAAAGGAAAGGAGGCTGCAGAGAATCTGGCCCATAATTTCCGCTACCTAGTAGGCAAAGGTAGCGATGGACGCAATTTCATCTTCGCTGGTGCATCGATTGTAAGCCTAGACTTTGTCGGTGATTCCCCGGCATGACCGAGCCCGGCGAGCACTGTCAGGCTGGGCAGGTCGTCGTGCAAGTAACTGCAATGCCTTGGTCAACGACTATGAGGTGGAAGGCGGAAAAGTCCGTGGACGAGCTCCAGCGGATGTTGGATGACGCTAAACTTCATGAAAGCTGACGGAAACGGCTGCCCGTTCGAGCTTCAACTCAGGAGTGAGGCCTATGGCAGATAGACGCGAACTGCCCTCAGAGATTTCTTTCTCGCCTACAGACACTCTGTCTGGGCTGGGAAGTGCAAACCGTGAGCTTCTCGCTACCTGCTTAGCATTGTTCGATGACAGTCATTGGCAACGCCGTCTGGCTAAGCGCGCTGAACAGAATAGCGAACGCGCGGGAGCTATCGGCCGGCAGCTTGGCCAGTGGGTTAAGCGGAGGCGCGGAAGCCAGTCCCAAGACGTGCTGCCACGCTTGAGCGCGCCTGAGGCAGTGGAAGGGGCCAGAGAGCTCAGCGAACGTCAGCGCTACTGGCTAGAATCCGAGCACAATGATCATTTGCTTAGGCTGCTGCTATGGGTTCGCTTGCGAAATGCGTTGGGTCTGCCCGCGCGGCTGACCACTACTTTCCGAGGCTGCGGTTTCCTGGCGGATGATCTGACGGCGCGATTGATTCATGTGTTGGACCCACCCAAGTTGGTTGACTCGGGGCGTCGTTGGCTCCAACAGCGGGGCTGGTTGGCGAAGGGGCAGCACGCCATCACCCTGGATGATGTGGTTTTTCCGGTCTTGGACGAACTGCTTGAGCAGACGCTTACGGATGAGGAAGCTCCGCCCACCGCTGAGCAGCGTCGTGAACTGCTTAGACGCGCTGTCGCTTCGCTCGATGCGCTGGATGAACAAAGTCACCAGCGGCTTTTGGACGAGACACAGGCAAATCGTCATAACGATGCTGCGCTCCGCAAGGCGCTGCTGCTTGGAGGCTCTCTTGGCACTTTTGGTGCCGGCGTTAGTGCGGCGGGCTTTTCGGCCTACATCTTGGCCGCTCAGGCCTCAGCCTTTATTCCTCTGGCCAGTGGGCCTCTCCTGGTCTCGATCGTTTCTGTGCTGTCCAACCCGATCACCATTCTGACCGTTGCGGGTGGGGGCGGGTGGTTGTTCCTGCGCTCTGCACGCGACAAGATCAGGGCTGCGGTGGCGGCAAGAGTGGTCGCTATGCTCACGCTGCAGGGTAAGCTGCAAGGCCCATCCGGCCTCGACTCCGCCAGGAGTTGCTTTGCTCTGGCGCCGCATCTGTCCAGCGTTGTAGGAATCCGTGATGAGGAGTTCCAGCGCTATCGCGATGAGTGGCAGCGCCTAGCTGTCGTAGCCACTCACTCTGTCGCATTACCGCCCGATGACGTACTTGAGGCCATGGCCCAGCCATTGCCATCGTTTATCTCTGATGATGATATCGCCATTGACCCTCGGATTAGCGGGGAAACGCACCAGGTAAGCGAGCGCTCGACAGTAGCCGCGATGGCAACGCTCACGGTGGGTGATGTGCTCTATTCGGTAGCAGCCGTTGATCCCACTGTGCTCGAGGCGGCCAACTTTGTGCGCAGTGAGGATATTGATGGAAGCCTCAGCTTCGCTGAGATGGCTGTTCAACTGCTTTCTGGCGGTGAGAGGGAAGTATTGGGTGGTGTCAGCCAGCTCAAGGGCTACGTGGCAGAGCGGGCTGTCGCTGCCCAGTTGACGGCCGCAGGTCATACCGTCAGCCTACCGGAGACCGCCAATCAGCCGGGCTGGGATATCTTGGTCGATGGTCAGCCATTTCAAGTCAAGTTTCATGCCACCTTGGATGGCTTGAGAGAACACTTCGAACGGTATGACTATCCTGTTATCGCAAATGCTGAACTGGCCTCCCAGATACCCGAGGAGTGGGCAGACAACGTCTTTTTCATCGAAGGCTTGAGCAACGAGGTGGTTAATCAGGTCACCCGCGACTCCTTGGGCGCCGGTGTGGAACTGCTCAACCCCAGTGTAATCAGTCTCGCCGGCACAATCAGCGTCGCAAGGGGCCTCATCGCTTACCGGCGCGGTCAGCTTACCGGAAAGCAGGCCGTGGAGCAGGTGCTGTTCGACGGTATGGTACGTACGGGACTAGCCGCTGGTGGAAGCGTGGCAGGTGCTTCCCTGGGTATGCTGCTGTTCGGCCCTGCCGGCGCTTTGGTGTTTGGATCAGGGTCGCCCGCGCTGGCACAGATGACGGCCCCCCAGTTGACCGAGCAACTGCGGCGGATCAAGGCGAAGGCCCACCGTGAGTGGGAGTTGCAAGCTCACCGGGACCTGGATGCCCTTCAGCAGCGCGTCGTGAAAGCATTGGCTGATAAACAAACTCAGTTGAACCAGAAGCTTGGTTGTCTGCCTGATAGCCGGGAGGGAGGCTACTTGGCTTGGCGCCTTGAGGATGACCACGCCTTTTGCGGTGAGTGCCTCCAGCGACTGAGTCTTCTTGCTGGCTCGGGTAGGCTGTATCCAGAGCAAAGGTTAGCCGACACTTTGCGAGTAATAGCCATGTGCGGTGTACACCCGGCGATCTATCAGACCGAACTCCACGCCGTAAATGACAGGCTCAAGGTGCGCCCTGGCATGATGGAGTGGTTGAGCAAGCAGCAACTTGTTGAGGTCGCTAATGCAAGCCGAGGCCTTGCCGAAGGAGCATGGCAGTCTGCCAAGGGCATGGCAGAGGAGCACGAGTTGCGTGGAAAGGTGCAAGAGATTTCGAATGGGTTGTCGGAACGCCTTCGTCGTAGGAGAAAGTAGCGGGATGGGTAGACGGTGCTGACACCAGTGAGCGAAGACGCAATCAAGTGATAGAGAGCGCAAGCCGAAGTGCGTGATGTCGCTGCCAGTCTCGCCACGCGAAAGACTCCACCGCACATCTGATAGATCCGATCTCAGGCTAGTCCAGCAAGCCTTGTGGGCCACCCGTGGTGGCCTTTTTTGCGTCCGGTGGGCTGTGGCAGCCGCATGCGGTTGGCTCAGTTTTCCTTTGTCATATCGTAGGGGGGCGAGTCATCGGCGGGTGACACCAGGTGGATGATATTGCAGGGGCTGGTGATCCAGAACGAGTTGAATCCCTCGGGCCGGTGCTGCCCGCTGGCGGTGACGCGTTCAGCTGTGCGGTGGCGAGTCGGCGAGGGGGCACCCTTGCTGGGCTTAGGTCATATTGATGTTGGTAAAACTTCGATCTGAGGTATGCTGAAGCGTACAGGTGGGAACGTTGCTGGCGCCGTGCCAGCGAGTGAGCGCCGGGAGACCGCGATGGAGCTTCTCGAAAAGGACCGTGCAGCGGGTGGCGGGGTGATGGCGCAGATCGACCTGCCCCGCGAGGTGTACACCGATTCAGCCGCTTTTATCAGAACCGTCAGGCAAGGGCTGCCGGGAAGCGTGCTCAAACAGGCGATTGATGCACTGTCGGCCGACCGCGATCTCTTTGTACGACTGCTGGAGACGGACTCCGGCAATCTGCATCGCTTCTACAAGCGCAAGGCGCTGGGGCGTGCGCAAAGCGAAGAAGTGCTCGACACGCTGAAGTTGTTTGTCGAGGTAGGTGAGGTGTTCGCTGACGAAGCGGTCGGTCATCAATGGCTGCACGCCGAGGTACCCGCACTCGCCGGCTCGCGCCCGATCGAACTCCTGGATACCTTTGCTGGCCGTGAACTGGTACGACAGGTGCTGCGCAAGATCAGTCACGGCGACTTCAGTTGATGAGGCTGTACCGTATCGCTCCTGAGCGTTTTCTGGCCAACCTGTCCGGGCGCGGTGCCAGCTATCACGATGGAGCGCGCTGGAATGACCCCGGCCATCCGGTGCTGTATTTCGGTACCAGCGCCTCCGTCGCCATGCTGGAAATGGGTAACTATATTCCAGACCCGCGATTGGTCCCGAAGGATTTTCGCCTGGGCATCTATGACGTACAAAGCAGCGCCGTCGAGAAGGTCGGAGTCGATGAATTGCCTGATGGCTGGGACCTGTTTCCCCCTCCTGAACACACGCGGCGACTCGGTACCGCGTTCCTGTCGGCGGCCCGCAACTTGATACTGCTGGTGCCAAGTACCGCTGCTGCGGGTATTGATCAGGTGGCGGTGGTGAATCCGCTGCACCCGGACATGGATAAAGTCTCGCTCATCGACATCCGGGCACGGATCTACAATCCGAGATTGTTTCAGGGCATCCAGTAGGGCTCCGGTTGCCGAGTCAGTTCGTTTGGCGCTCCGGCAGGTCTGCCAGGCAAATCGAGCCGATTCGGCAATGCCAGAGCGGACAACTCCGAGGAAGTGAATTCGCTCGCCTAGCTGGCGAAGGCGGAGTCCTTGCCCAGGTTTTCCGGCCCGAAGGAGTCCGGCAGCAACTCGTCCATGGTGTAGCGCTTGAGCAGTTGGCCGTCCGCGTCCACCACCCGGATCAGGGTGTCGGGGGAGGAGAACTCGCGCAGGCGCTGACGGCAGTCACCGCAGGGGGTGCACAGGTGCTCGCCGGGACCGATGACGTAGACCTCCTTCAGCCGGGTCTCGCCGCTGGTGACCATGGCGGCGATGGCCGAGGCCTCGGCGCACAGCCCCTTGTAGTGGGCGACCTCGACGTTGGCGCCGACGTAGCGGGTTCCCGAGTCGCTGATCAGCAGGGCGCCTACAGGATGGCTGGAGTAGGGCACGTAGGCGCGACCGCGTACCTCGATCAGCGCCTTGACGATATCGGCGTCGACGGTCTCTGGCGTCCTTGGATCGCTCATCGGGTAGTCTCCTGGCGGCTGGTTTGCTGGCGGTCGTCCTCGAGCACGGCCTCGAGGGCGATGGTCATCATCTCGTCGAAGCTGGTGGCGCGCTCGTCGCTGGAGAGGCTGTCGCCGTTGACGATATGGTCCGATACCGTGCAGATGGTCAGGGCGCGGGCGCCGAATTCGGCGGCGACGCCGTAGAGCCCGGCGGCCTCCATCTCGACGCCGACGATGTCGAACTTGCGCAGGCAGTCGATCAGCGCCGGGTCCGGGTGATAGAACAGGTCGGCAGAGAAGATGTTGCCGACCTTGACCGGGGTGCCCTGGGCGCCGGCGGCGTCCACGGCGGCACGGGTCAGGTCGAAATCGGCGATGGCGGCGAAGTCGAGGCCGCGAAAGCGCGAGCGGTTGACGCCGGAGTCGGTGCTGCCGCCGAGGCCGATGATCAGGTCACGTACCTTGACGTCGTCGCGCACGGCGCCGCAGGAACCCACGCGGATCAGCCGTCTGGCGCCGAATTCGGTGATCAGTTCCTTGGCGTAGATCGATACCGAGGGGATGCCCATGCCGTGGCCCATGACAGAGATCTCGCGTCCCTTGTAGCGGCCGGTGTAGCCGTACATGTTGCGCACCTCGTTGACCAGTCGCGCATCCTCGAGAAAGGTCTCGGCGATGTATCTGGCGCGCAGGGGATCGCCGGGCATCAGCACGGTGTCGGCGAAATCACCACGTTCGGCCTTGATGTGGGGGGTAGCCATCTAAGCTCCTCGTCTATCCAATGCTCGTTTGCGCTCGATAAAGCTTTCACCGTCGGCCATGGGGGCAAGACCGAAATAGCTCGCCAGGCTCTGGCCGATGTCGGCGAAGCTCTGCCTACGCCCCAGCGATCCGGCCGCAAGCCCGGCGCCACTGGCCAGTACCGGGATGAACTCGCGGGTGTGGTCGCTGCCTTGCCAGGTGGGGTCGCAGCCGTGGTCGGCGGTGATCACCAGCAGATCGTCGTCGGTCAGCCGTTCGAGCAGCGCCGGCAACTGTCGGTCGAAGGCTTCCAGCGCCGCCGCATAGCCGGAGACGTCGCGGCGATGGCCGTAGACCATGTCGAAGTCGACGAAGTTGGTCATGATCAGGCGCTGGGTGTCGCTCGCTACCGGTTCATCCATGGCCGCCAGGGTCGCCGCCATCAAAGCATCATGGCCCGACGCCTTGATCAGACGACTGATGCCGCAGTGGGCATAGATGTCGGCGATCTTGCCGATCGCCACGACCTCGCCGCCGGCGTCGTGAAGCTTCGACAGCACCGTGGGCGAGGGCGGCTCGACGCTATAGTCGCGACGATTGCCGGTGCGCTGGAAGCTCGCGGCGTCGTCACCGACGAAGGGGCGCGCGATCACCCGACCGATATTGTAGGGCTCGAGCAGCCGCCGGGCGGTCTCGCACAATGACAGCAGGCGCTCAAGGCCGAAGCTGTCCTCATGGGCGGCGATCTGGAAGACGCTGTCGGCGGAGGTGTAGACGATGGGCTTGCCGCTGGCGCAGTGTTCTTCACCCAGACGGGCGATGATCTCGGTGCCTGAGGCGTGGCAGTTGCCCAGCACACCGGGTAGCGCCGCCTCCTCGATCAATGCCCTGAGCAGTAGCGGCGGAAAGCTCTGCTCCCTGTCCTCGAAGTACCCCCAGTCGAAGCGCACCGGGACCCCGGCGATTTCCCAGTGCCCGGACGGGGTGTCCTTGCCCGAGGACACCTCCATTGCGTGTGCGTAGGCGCCGTCGACCTCGCCTAGCTGGATGCCTGCGGCGCTGGCGCCGGTGGCGTCGCGGTGGGCGTGATAGAGCCCCAGGCGGTCCAGGTTGGGAAGTTGCAGCGGGCCGCGGCGGCCACGGTCGTCGGCCTGCCCGCGGGCACAGGCCTCGGCGATATGGCCCAGGGTATCGGCGCCGGCGTCGCCGAAGCGCTCGGCGTCGGGGGCAGCACCGATGCCGAAGGAATCCATCACCAGCACGATCGCGCGGCTCATGGTGTCTCTCCCGTTATCGAAGGATCGCACAAGGTCTCGTGCACCAGTGGCGGGGGCGTGCCGTCGTCGCCGAGGGTGAAGGCCTCACGTACCCGCGCCGCGAGTCTGTCGGCGTCCGCCTGGCTGGCGGCGTGAATGCGCGCCAGCGGGGTGTGACGGTCGACCGTCTGGCCGATGGCGGCGATGGCGTCCAGGCCGACACGATGGTCGATGGCGTCGCCGGCACGGCGGCGCCCGCCGCCCAGCTCGACCACCGCCATGCCCAGCGCCTTGACGTCCTGGCGTGCCACCCGTCCCGGATGCTCGGCCAGGACGTCCTGGATCACCGGGGCCGGGGCGGGTAGGGCGCCAGCGTTTTCCAGCAGGTCGGTCGGTCCGCCAAGACCTGCCACCATGCGCTCAAAGCGCTCGGCCACGTCGCCGCTGGCCAGGCGTGCCTCGAGCAGGCTTTCGGCGTCTTCCCTGGTCGCCGCCAGTCGGCCGGCCAGCAGTGCTTCCACCGCCAGCCGACGGGTCAGCGTCAGCAGCCGCGAATCGCGCCGCTCACCGCGCATTATCGCCAGGCACTCGCGTACCTCGATGGCGTTGCCGGCGCTTTCGGCCAGGGTCTGGTTCATGTCGCTGAGCACCGCCGTGGTCGGGGTGCCGGCACGTCGGGCGACGTCGGCGATGGTGGCTGCCAGGGTTCGGGTCTCGTCGTCGTTCGCCATGAAGGCGCCGTTGCCGATCTTGACGTCCATGACCAGGGCATCGAGGTTTTCGGCGAGCTTCTTGCCGAGGATCGAGGCAACGATCAGCGGCAACGAGGCAACGGTGGCGGTGACGTCGCGCACCGCGTAGAGGCGCTTGTCCGCCGGCGCCAGATCGCCGCTCTGGCCGACGATGGCCACACCGACGTCCTTGAGCAGGCGCTCGAAGGTGGTGCGCCGAGGAGTGACGTCATAGCCAGCGATGGCCTCGAGCTTGTCCAGGGTGCCGCCGGTGTGGCCCAGACCACGACCGGAGATCATCGGCACGTGGGCTCCGCAGGCGGCGAGCCAGGGGCCGAGGATCAGCGATACCGGGTCGCCCACGCCGCCGGTGGAATGCTTGTCGAGGATAGGCCCCGGCAGGTCCAGCTGTCGGTAGTCCAGCACGCTGCCGGAGTCCCGGGTCGCCTCGGTCAGCGCCACCGTCTCATCCAGCGTCATGCCGTTGAGATAGGTGGCCATGGCGAAGGCGCCGATCTGCTCCTGACCGGCGCTGTCATCGGCGATGGCCATCACGAATTGGCGGATGGCCTCGCTGGACAGCGCCTGGCTGTCACGCTTGGCGGCAAGAATATCCTGCAACAGCATCAGTAGCCTCCGGACTGGCCCCCGCCGTCGACACCGACACCGGCGGTCATCAGCAGGTTGTCGAGCAGGCCCGAGGCGCCGAAACGGAAGGTCTCGGGACGGGCCCAGTTGGCCCCCATGATCTCGGCGGCAAGCTCCAGATAGACGGCGGCGTCCTCGACGCTGCGAACGCCCCCGGCGGCCTTGAAGCCGACCGGGCGGTCCGCGTCGCGGATGACTTCCAGCATCACTCGGGCGGCCTCGGGCGTCGCGTTGACGGCGACCTTGCCGGTGGACGTCTTGAGGAAGTCGGCACCACCGGCGATGGCCTGCTCGCTGGCTCGGCGGATCAACTCGGCGTCCTTCAACTCGCCGGTTTCCAGGATCACCTTGAGGGTGCGGCCGCTGGCGGCGGCCTTGCACATCTCGACCAGCTCCTGGCCGATCTGATCATCGCCATTCATGAAGGCGCGGTAGGGGAAGACCACGTCCACTTCGTCGGCACCGGAAGCCACCGCTTCGCGGGTAGCGCGGGCGGCTGCCATGACATCGTCTTCGCCGTGGGGGAAGTTGGTCACGGTGGCGATCTTGACCTGGCCGCTGAGGTTGTGGGCGGTGAGGGCGCGCCGCGCCGGCACCACGAACTGCGGATAGATGCACACCGCAGCAGTGTGGCCCAGCGGCGTCTTGGCCCGCTGGCACAGGGCCTCGACGACATGGTCGGTATCGTCATCGTTGAGGCTGGTCAGATCCATCAAGGACAGTGCCTGGCGAGCGATCACGGAGGGGTTGGTCGACTGGGGGGACATGGGAGGCTCCTGGAGTGGGACAGGCCGCCGCCTCGGGCGGCCGAAGATATGAGGGCGGGCGCTGGATCCGCGACGTGGGATCAGGCGCCCAGGGTCATGAAGAAGCCGGCGATGCAGGCCGACATCAGGTTGGACAGGGTGCCGGCCAGTACCGCCTTGAGGCCATAGCGGGCGATGTCGTGACGACGGCTCGGGGCAATGCTGCCGAGCCCGCCCAGCAGGATGGCGATGGAGGACAGGTTGGCGAAGCCGCACAGCGCGAAGGACAGCACCGCGGCGGTATGGTCGCTCATCACCTCGCCGGTGGCGGCCACGAGCTGCTCGCCGTCGATATAGGGGGCCAGGTTGATGAAGGCGACGAACTCGTTGACCACCAGCTTCTGGCCGATGAAGGACCCCGCCAGGGTCGCCTCTTCCCAGGGAATGCCGAGCAGGAAGGCCAGCGGCGAGAACACCCAGCCCAGGATCAGCTCGAGGCTGAGATCCTCGAATCCGACCCAACCACCGACGCCACCGAGGATACCGTTGAGCAGGGCGATCAAGCCGATGAAGGCCAGCAGCATGGCGCCCACGTTGGCCGCCAGCTTGAGGCCAGACGAGGCGCCACCGGCGGCGGCGTCAAGCACGTTGGCCGGCTTGTCCTCGTCCTCGATGACCTCGGAGACGCGGTCGGCCTTGTCCGCCTCGGGATCGGTCTCCGGCATGATCAGCTTGGCGAACAGCAGGCCGCCGGGGGCCGCCATGAAGGAGGCGGCCACCAGGTATTCCATGGGGATGCCGAGTGCGGCGTAGCCGGCAAGCACCGAGCCCGCCACCGAGGCAAGGCCACCGCACATCACCGCAAATAGCTGGGAGGCGGTCATGCGGGCGATAAAGGGCCGCACGACCAGCGGCGCCTCGGTCTGGCCGACAAAGATATTGGCGGTGGCGGACAGCGACTCGGTGCGTGAGGTGCCGAGCAGCTTCTGCAGCGCGCCGCCGAGCAGCCGCACGACCCATTGCATGATGCCCAGGTAGTAGAGCACCGCCGTCAGCGACGAGAAGAAGATGATGACCGGCAGCACCTTGACCGCGAACACGAAGCCGACGCTGTCGGCGTTGGCCAGGCCGCCGAACAGGAAATCGATGCCGTCGTTGGCGTACAGCACCACCTGGCTGACGGCGTCCGATACGGTCTTCAGGACCTTCTGGCCAAAGGGCACGTAAAGGACGAAGGCCCCGAGACCAGCCTGGATCAGGAAGGCGCCCCCCACGGTTCTCAGGCGAATGGCACGGCGGTTGTAGGAGAACGCGACGGCGATGGCGATCAGGGTGGCCATGCCGACCAGGCTCATCAGGAGTGTCATAGGTTCCTTCGCCTCATCAAAATATGAACGTTGAAGAATAGATCATCGCACTTCGGGCCTGGTCTGGCGTCCCGCATCGCGTTGATAGCGGGCAATTGCCTCGAACGGGGCGGAAATCTCTTATGCCGAATGGGGTATCAGAACAGGAATTATAGAGGTGATGGGGCATGGCGGCGGCTCGTGTCGAGTGATTGTTGTCGAGCGGAATTGGCCGGCACGGGCTGGGCCCATCCGTCAATGAGTGTATAGTAACACCTGATGTGAGAAAAATAACATTTGTGCAGTGGCGTTTTCTTACCTGCCCGGGCACTGGCTGAACCCGGTAGTTCAGGGCATGCTTATTGAAAAACGACGGCAGCAAGCCATGACCGTCGAGGCGCGGGGGAGAATCCATGAATCAGCGCAGTATTCAGCGACAGGAGCGCCTTTTGCAGGCGCTCGCCGGAGGCGGCAGCCTGAGGCTGGCGGACGCCGCCATCCTCTGCGGTGTGTCAGAGATGACCCTGAGGCGCGACGTGTCCACCAAGGACAGCCCTCTGATGCTGATGGGCGGGCATCTGGTTCGCCGCGACGACCCCCACTTCACGCCAGTCTACGACCTGGAAACTCAACAGGATCGCGGCGCCGATATCAAGGCGCGTCTGTGTCGCCGCGCCAGTGGCTACGTGGAAGACGGCGATACCCTGTTTATCGATTGCGGCACCACCCTGGTGCCGATGATCGCAGAACTTGCCAGCCGACGAGACCTGACGGTGGTGACCTACGCCCTGAACGTGGCCAATGCGGTCAGCCATTTCGATGGCATCCGACTGATCCTGCTGGGCGGCGTCTATCAGGGCGTCTCCCAGTCCTTCGACGGCGAAGATATTGCCCGCCAGGTCCGGGGACTCGGCATCAATCGCGCCTTTCTCTCCGCCGCCGGGGTGCATGCCGCACGGGGCCTGAGCTGCTTTCACTTTCATGAAGTGGCGCCCAAGCAGGCCGCCATCGAAACCGCCGCCCAGCGGATCCTGGTATTCGACGACAGCAAGTGGGGCGTGCTGCGCCCCGCCTTCTTTGGCGCCCTGATCGACGCCGATGTCATCATCACCCACGGCGAGGGTGCCGCAGGCCTGTCACGCACGCCGGAAGTGGCGTCTCGGCTGGTTCATCCCTGATTCCCCGGTTTCGGTTTCTTGCCCAGCGTGGATCCTTGTCTTTCGGATTCTTGGCTTGTGGATCCTTGTCTTGTGACTTCTTGTCTTGCGGATCATTGGCCTTTCAGTCTCTGACGGCCTTTCTCGATAGTGGTCCCCTGGGCGCACGGTTGCGCCTCTCGTTGTGGTCTGTCCCTTCTGCTCGAGCCTTCCCTTGGCCTCCTTGCTGATCTGGCCCTCGTCGCCGATTCGCTCTTTCATGACCAGGCCCTTGGTGAGCCGGCCCTTCCTTATCGATCCTCCCTTATCTGTCCCTTCCTTATCTGACACTTCACGGTTTGGCCCTCTCGGCATCGTCATCGCTTTCGTCCTGGCGTTGGGGCGTTGGGGCGATGGCGTCGGGGGAAATAACGTCAGACGATAGCGTGGCGACGGATATCGTTCTTTTCCATCAGATCGCCTTTCCCATGGGGGTGGGGTCCGGCCTCGCTGATACGGTTCCTGGTGGTGCTTGCTGGGTGTGGTGTTGGGTCGCAGGGCAGGTTCTGCTAGCCCAGGCAATTGGCCATTTGTGCACTGTTGCGACGTCTGGGTGCGACAGATCAAGGAAAGGTGCGACACCCCTGCGGCAAATCGTCGCTTCTCAAGTCTGGTCGCTCTGTCGACAATACGCCCCGGTCGCATTCCATCTACTTCTTTTGTTCAGGTGACGACGTCTTGTCGTGGTACCGAGGCAGGGTAGGGGATGCGAAATTTTGCGGGTCTAGTCCGTGGTTCGGCACATTTCATGCAACTTTTGCCAAAGGTGCATGCAATGTTCCACCTCAGCGGCCCCTGCACATCGCGCGAGCCTGAGCTCGTAATCTCTGGTATTCCGCCTCCAAGCCCTGACGAGGTTGCTACATGAGAAGAAAGTCGTACCTGCGCGTGCTCAGCGTTGTGCTGATGCTGGCGCTGCCCCTGTTGCTGGCGGGCTGCGAATCGGCGCTGCTCGACCCCAAGGGGGAGATCGGCCGTGAGCAGCGTACCTTGATCCTCACCGCCTTCGGTCTGATGCAGATCGTGGTGGTGCCGGTCATCGTGCTCACCCTGTGGTTTGCCTGGCGCTATCGCCGTGGCAACACCGATGCCACCTATTCACCCGACTGGGCCCATTCGACCAAGATCGAGGCCATCGTCTGGTTCATTCCCTGCGTCATCATCGTCTTCCTGGCGCTGTTGACCTGGTACACCTCCCACAGTCTCGACCCGCACCGCAGTCTCGAGGCCAAGGAAGGACAGAACGAGCCCATGGAAATCCAGGCCGTATCGCTGGACTGGAAGTGGCTGTTCATCTACCCGGAGCAGGGCATCGCCACGGTCAACGAACTGGCCTTCCCCGAGGACACTCCGGTGCGCTTCCGGGTGAGCTCCGGTTCGGTGATGAACTCTTTCTTCATTCCGCGCCTGGGTAGCCAGATCTACGCCATGGCCGGCATGGATAACGACGTTCACCTGATCGCCGAAGAGCAGGGCGTCTATCCGGGCCGCTCCACCAACTACAGCGGTGCAGGCTTCTCCGAGATGACCTTCGACGCCCACGTGGGTTCCGTCGAGGACTTCGAAGAGTGGGTGGAGATGGTGCGTTCCTCGTCCGATACGCTGACCTTCCCCGAGGAGTACTACGATCTCGCCACGCCAAGCGAGGACAACGAGGTCCAGTACTTCTCCGAGATCACCCCGGCGCTCTATGAGCGCATCATCAAGAGCTTCCTGGCCGGCGGCAAGCATGCCGAGTTCGTCGAGACCTACGGCGGCGTGGTCAACGGGCACGGCGCAGGCGGCCATGGCGACGAGAGCGAGTCTCACGGCGAGTCCATGAGCGCAGAGGCAGCGGAGTAAATCATGTTTGGAAAACTGACGTTAGACTCGATTCCGATCCAGGAGCCCATCATCATGGTGGTGGCGATCGGTATCGCCCTGGGCGGGATCGCCGTGGTCGGCGGCCTGACCTACTTCAAGAAGTGGGGCTATCTGTGGCGCGAGTGGATCACCTCCGTCGACCACAAGAAGCTCGGTATCATGTACTTCCTGGTCGCGCTGGTGATGCTGATCCGTGGCTTCGCCGACGCCATCATGATGCGTACCCAGCAGGCCATGGCCTCGGCCGGAGCCGAGGGCTATCTACCGCCTGACCACTATGATCAGATCTTCACCGCCCACGGTGTGATCATGATCTTCTTTGTCGCCATGCCCATGGTCATCGGTCTGATGAACCTGGTGGTGCCGCTGCAGATCGGCGCGCGCGACGTGGCTTTCCCCTTCCTTAACAACTTGAGCTTCTGGCTGTTCGTTGCCGGTGTCATCCTGGTCAACGTCTCGCTGGTGGTCGGTGAGTTCGCCGCGACCGGCTGGCTGGCCTACGCGCCACTATCGGGGATAGAGTACAGTCCCGGCGTCGGGGTGGATTACTGGATATGGGCGTTGCAGATATCTGGCATCGGTACGACCCTGACCGGTATCAACTTCTTCGTCACCATCCTGAAGATGCGCACCAAGGGCATGACCCTGTTCCGTATGCCCATCTTCACCTGGACGTCGCTGTGCGCCAACGTGCTGATCATCGCGTCCTTCCCGATTCTGACCGCGACCATCGCGATGCTGACGCTGGATCGTTACCTGGGGACTCACTTCTTCACCAACGATTTTGGCGGCAACATGATGATGTACGTCAACCTCATCTGGGCCTGGGGCCATCCTGAGGTGTACATCCTTATCCTGCCGGCATTCGGGGTGTTCTCCGAGGTCATCGCGACCTTCGCTCGCAAGCGGCTGTTCGGCTACGGCACCATGGTGTGGGCGACCATCGCCATCACCTTCCTGTCGTTCATCGTCTGGCTGCACCACTTCTTCACCATGGGGGCCGGGGCCAACGTCAATGCCTTCTTCGGCATCATGACGATGATCATCGCCATCCCCACCGGGGTGAAGGTATTCAACTGGCTGTTCACCATGTACCGCGGTCGTCTGGAGTTCACCTCTCCGGTGCTGTGGACCATCGGCTTCATCATCACCTTTACCCTGGGTGGCATGACCGGTGTGATGCTGGCGGTACCGGCGGCCAACTTCGTGCTGCACAACAGCCTGTTCGTCATCGCCCACTTCCACAACGTCATCATCGGCGGCGTGGTGTTCGGCATGCTGGCGGGTCTGACCTACTGGTTCCCGAAGGCCTTCGGCTTCACCCTCGACGAGAAGTGGGGCAAGCGCTCCTTCTGGTTCTGGCTGACCGGCTTCTACGTGGCCTTCATGCCGCTGTACGTTCTCAGCTTCTTCGGTGCCGTGCGTCGCATGCAGTCCTATGACAACGGCGCCTGGCAGCCGTGGATGATCATCGCCTGGATCGGCGCCGTGCTGATTCTGTGTGGTATCGCCTGCACCGTGATCCAGTTCTACGTCAGTATCCGTGATCGCAAGAAGAACCAGGACGTCACCGGCGATCCCTGGGATGCGCGTACCCTGGAGTGGGCGACCTCGTCTCCCGCACCGTTCTACAACTTCGCGCATCTGCCCGAGATCAAGGACATCGACGACTTCTGGAACCAGAAGCAGGCCAACGGCGGCAAGGCCGGCGTGTCCAAGGGACCGTACAAGGACATTCACATGCCCAAGTACACCTGGGAAGGTCCGGTGATCGGTCTGATCTCCGCGGTCTTCGGCTTCGCCCTGGTGTGGCATATCTGGTGGCTTGCCATCGTGACCGCACTGGGCATGTTTGCCACCTTCATCGCGCGTATCTTCAACGATGACGTCGACTACTACGTGCCGGCCGCGGAAGTCGAGCGTATCGAGCGCGAACACCAGAACCGTGTGGAGATGCAGGCATAACCATGGCAACCGACACCCTCAACCAGCAAGGTCATGCCCACGGGCATGACCATGATCACGACCACGACCATCATGATGCCGCGGGCACCAAGGTCTTCGGTTTCTGGGTCTATCTGATGAGCGACCTGGTGATCTTCGGGTCACTGTTCGCCACCTACGCCGTGCTCCTTCGGGGCACGGCCGATGGTCCGACCCCGGGCGAGATCTTCCAGCTCCCGTTCATCCTGGTCGGGACCTTCCTGCTGCTGTTCTCGAGTTTCACCTACGGCATGGCGGTGCTCGCCATGAACGCCAATCAGGCATCCAAGGTGATGAAGTGGCTCGGGATCACCTTCCTGCTGGGCGCGGCCTTCGTGGCGCTGGAACTCTATGAGTTCCGTCACCTGATCCATGAGGGCTTTGGTCCGGATCGTTCAGGCTTCCTGTCGGCCTTCTTCCTGCTGGTCGGTACCCACGGTCTGCACGTGACCGCCGGTCTGATCTGGATCCTGGTGATGATGATCCAGGTGAAGCAGCGTGGTCTCGACGATATGGTGCGTCCGCGCATCATGTGTCTGAGCCTGTTCTGGCACTTCCTGGACATCGTCTGGATCTGCGTCTTCTCCTTCGTCTACCTGATGGGAGCCCTGTGATATGAGCGGACACGCCAACGACCATCACAGCCATGGCAGCGTCAAGTCCTATGTGATCGGCCTGATCCTGTCCATCGTGCTGACCGTCATTCCCTTCGGGGCGGTGATGACCGGCGCCTTCGACACCTTCGCGACGTTGATCGTGATCGTCGGTACCGCGGTGGCTCAGGTGCTGGTGCAGCTCGTGCTGTTCATGCACATGAACACCAAGGCCGATGAAGGCTGGAACTTCATGTCCTTCGTCTTCACCGTGGCGATCCTGGTTCTGGTCATCGGAGGTTCCCTATGGATCATGTACCACCTGCATCGCAACATGATGATCGGCTGACGCCGACTCGCATGATGTTCAGGGACACTCTCAGGGACTACCTCACCATCACCAAGCCGGGCATCATCGGCGGCAACGTGATCTCTGTTCTGGGCGGCTACTTCCTGGCCGCCCAGGGCCAGTTCGATGCCGTGGTGTTCCTGTCGGCGCTGTTGGGTCTGGCCCTGGTAATCGCCTCGGGCTGCGCCTACAACAACGTCATCGACAAGGACATCGATGCCCTGATGGAGCGCACCCGCAACCGCCCGCTGGTGCAGGGGCGGGTCAGCGAAGCGGCGACACTTCGGTTTGCCACCCTGCTGGGCATCGCCGGCTTCGGTCTGCTGGCGCTGGGGACCAATGCGTTGACGGTGGGTCTGGCGGCCTTCGGCTTCGTCATCTATGTGGGGGCCTACAGCCTCTACATGAAGCGCAATTCCGAGTTCGGCACTCTGGTCGGCAGCCTCTCCGGGGCGGTGCCGCCGGTGGTGGGCTATTGCGCGGTGACCGGCAGCTTCGATACCGGGGCCTTGACCCTGCTGGTGATCTTCAGCCTGTGGCAGATGCCGCACTCCTACGCGATCGCGATCTTTCGCATGGAAGATTACCGCGCCGCCAACATTCCGGTGCTGCCGGTGGTTCGCGGTATCGGTACGGCCAAGCACCATATCCTGGGCTATATCCTGGCCTTTATCGGTGCGACGCTGTCGCTGAGTCTGGCCGGCTACGCTGGACCCGGTTACTTCATCGTTGCCCTGGTGCTGGGCGTCTACTGGCTGTATATCGCGGCCAAGGGCTACCGTACCGACGACAACGTGCGTTGGGCGCGACAGGTATTCGGCATCTCGATCCTCACCATCACGGCGCTGAGCCTGATGATGTCACTGGACGCGACGCTGATGCCAAGCACGCCGATGTGGACCTCGATGTCCTGATCGGGTGGCGCTGAAACCGAAACCCCGCATCTTCACCGATGCGGGGTTTTTTTTGTGTTTATCAGTCGTATGGGTGAAGCGTGACTGGAGATCAAGTGTTGTACAGGACTTGTATAGTATGTACGGTAACGTTGGTAGCGAAGCGAAAAATCGCTTCTATACTGCAAGTTAAGGACAACGGAGTCGCGGGCGCCGAGTGCCGGTCTCGGGACTTACTTCAGCGGTAGCAGGAGGGAGTCAGTATGCTGACACACGTCTGGGGATTGATGGCCCACCCGAATCGCGAATGGAAGCAGATCAAGCAGGAAAGGGAGACGATAACGCACCTGTACGCGCATCACGTGTTGTTGCTGGCCGCCATACCGGTGATCTGCTCGTACATCGGTACCACCCAGGTCGGCTGGAGTCTCGGCGGCGGCACGACCATCAAGCTCAGTTATCTAGACGCCCTGGGGGCGGGGATCGCCTTCTATCTGGTGATCCTGGCGGCGGTCTACATCGTCGGCAAGACCATCCGTTACTCGGCTAAACGCTTTCCCAAGACACCCAGCCAGAGCCAGTGCATCATCTTTGCCGGCTATGTGGCGACCCCGATGTTCCTGAGCGGCATCGTGGCGATCTACCCGATCATCTGGCTGTGCCTGCTGGCCGGCGTTATCGGCCTCTGTTACACCGCCTACCTGCTGTATCTGGGCATTCCCTCCTTTCTCGATATCAGCGAAAAGGAAGGCTTCGTCGTCTCCAGCACCACCCTTGCGGTGGGGGTACTGGTGCTCGAAGGCCTGCTCGGCATGACCGTCCTGCTGTGGGGCTACGGAGAGCGCATCATTCTGTCGCTGCTGGGGTGACTAGAGGGTGACTGGAGGGTGACAAGAGGTCGACTAAAGGTCGATTAAAGGTCGGCTAAAGAGTGACAAGTCGACGGGGATGACCCGAGAGCACTGAAACTCGAGGCGTGCAGGACTTGGCCGTTCAGTCCGACAACACGGGTAAGACAAGAGGGGCGACGCTGATGCGTCGCCCCTTTTTCTATCTGGGCCTTTCTGTGCGGCCCGATCTGGTGGGTGTCAGCCCGTTTACCCCTTGATACTGTCCAGCGCCTTGCGCAGGTGGTCGATGCTGCGCTCGGGCTGATGCAGCTTGTCCAGGCCGAACAGGCCAATGCGGAAGGTCTGGAAATCGTCGCCTTCATCGCACATCAGTGGGACCCCGGCGGCGACCTGGACGCCGGCTGCGGCGAACTTGCCGACCAGCCCCGGGTCGTTGTGGTAGCAGACCACCACACCGGGCGCCTCGTAACCCTCGGCGGCGACGCTCTTGAAGCCGTACTCGGCCAGCAGGCTGCGCACTCCCTGGCCCAGGGCCCACTGTTCCTGTTTCACCTTGTCGAAGCCGTAGGCGTCGGTCTCGCGCATGATCTCGCGTAGCTCGCGCAGGCTGTCGGTGGGCATGGTCGCGTGGTAAGCGTGGCCGCCATTCTCGTAGGCCTCCATGATCTCGAGCCACTTCTTGAGATCGGCGGCGAAGCTGGTGCTGGTGGTTTCCTTGATGATCTCTCGCGCCTGGGCCGAGAGCATCACCATGGCGCAGCAGGGTGAGCCGCTCCAGCCCTTCTGGGGGGCGCTGATCAGCAGGTCGACGCCAGTGTCCTGCATGTCCACCCAGACGGTGCCCGAGGCGATGCAGTCCAGCACCATCAGGCCGCCGTGGGCGTGCACCGCATCGGATACGCGACGGATGTAGTCGTCCGGCAGGATCATGCCGGACGAGGTTTCTACGTGGGGGGCGAAGACGATGTCCGGCTGCAGTCGCTCGATGGCCTGCTCGACTTCCTCGATGGGGGGCGGGGCGAACGCTGAGGTCGGATCGCTGTCCTGCTGACGTCGGGCCTTCTCCACGCACAGTTCGGCCGGGATCTTGCCCATCTCGAGGATCTGGTGCCAGCGGTAGCTGAACCAGCCATTGCGGATGACCAGGGCGCTGCGGTTCTGGGCGAACTGGCGGGCTACCGCCTCCATGCCGAAGGTGCCGCTCCCGGGCACGATGACCGCGCTGTGGGCGTTGTACACCTGCTTCAAGGTGGTGGAGATGTCGCGCATTACGCCTTGAAAGCTCTGCGACATATGGTTCAGGGCGCGGTCGGTATAGACCACGGAGTATTCCAGCAGGCCATCGGGATCGACGTCCGGGAGCAAGCCAGGCATGAGGCGCATCCTTACAGTGGGCGTTGAACAAGCCGAAGACGCGGACTGCGTCAGCGACGACGGCGCCGAGCGGCTAGGGCTCGGCGCTCATTATTCTCTACAGCATAAGGTCAAAGGGCGGTGGCGGCCAGAGGACGGCGGCTCGCGCGTGGCGCGGTCATTTTCCTTGTGTGACTGTCGTTACATCCGAGTCCGTCGTGATATGTGTTTTTGTACTGATTCGAGTAAAAAACGGACTAACCCGCCAATAAGGATTTTCATGAGACTTATCAGCCATTTCGCGTAGATGTCATCTCAGTAGCTGAAGCAGCGCGGCATGACCGATGGCTGGCAAAGCAAACTTTGACCATGCTGAGAAGACCGCTGCCAATAAGGCGTCGCAGCGTGTTTCGTCTAACGCCGTCGGTGACGCCGGGAGGTCCGGCCGGCGGAGCACGATCTTCCCAGGTGGAGGACGTCGATCATGAACGAACCATCATCATGTACGTGTCAGGCCGCTGGACTGACGCCTGAGCAGCTCGACGTGCTGCTGGCGCGAAACCCGCAATTGGCACAGGAACTGTCGGCACGATATCAGCAAACACTGGCCGAACCGGCAGAGCTGGACAGGCCAGATGACCTGGCCGCGGTGGGACTGGGGCCGGACGGGGCGCCGTTGGTCAGCGGTCCTGCGGAGCCCATGCCGCTGGCCCGTTTCGATCTCAGCAACGGCAACCGCGTCGAATTCGTCGGGCTTAGAGGCGACGACAAGGAGGCCCAGGTAGGTATGCGGGAGTTGGGCGTGAGCGATCGTGCGACCTCGCGAACCTTTGCAAGCGAAGTTGGCAAGTCCGCGCTGGATCACTACCTTATGCTCGCCCCGCAGGAGGTGCCCATCCCGAAGATGCTGCTCGAGCTGAATCCCGACATCGACCGCAAGGCGTTCAAGAATCGCACCGTGGAGCGGGTGGAAGAACCCATCGAGGTGGATCTGGACGAGTTGGGCATAACGCCGGACACTGCCAGGGCAGGGTCCTCGGCAGGAGGCGGACCAGGCCAGCAATACTGTGTCCCGGGCGATGGTTATCATCTGTTTCGTAACCACAACTGCGAGACCGTCTCCTTCCCGAGCAACACCTGGTGGTGGTGTGACCCGGAGGCCCACTATTCCTTTCGGGATCGCTGGACCTCTGACCACAAGCGTCGCAACTCTCTTGGTGTCACCACTGCCTGCCATGGGCCGGCGGCCACCCTGCACTACTACAAGAATGTCTTTGGCAACTGGAAGCATCTACATACCTTTCACCTGCCTTCAGGCTACTGGCAGTGGACCCGGTATGAGGGGCTATCCAAGCGAGACCGCTGGATACGACATCGCTGTGTGACCGCGGGAGGCAGCAGCTTCGTGCGCTGCGTCAGCTTCTTCTACAACTGAGGCCTGTGTCATCTGCGCAGCGCTCGCAGCTTTTGTTGCAGGAGGGGGGGCAGGGCAACAGGGTCGGCGATCAAGGGAGCGACTCGTCGAACCATCTCGGCGCCATCACCGTTGTCGCGGTGGTGGCGCCTTGCTGTTTGGCGTCTGGTTTGGTGAGGGTTCCGGCCATGCGGGGTTGCTGCGGCTAGGGCGTCAGGCAGAGGTTTCGGACTCTGCGATGGGCTCGGGCAGGGCGCCCTGGTTGATCCGCGCGATGGCGGCGGCGGCGCGCTCCAGCGCCGGCAGGCAGTCCAGTGCGCGCTGTTTATCCATGCGCATCACCGGTGCCTGGATCGCCAGGCCGACGTTGGAGACCCCGGTGGGGTTGGGGGCCAGCACCGCGATGCACAGAAGCCCCGGTAGGAATTCCTCGTCGTCGAAGGCGTAGCCGTCGCGCTTGACCTGCTCGATCTCCGCTTCCAGAGCGTCGATGTCGGTAAGCGTGTTTCGGGTGAAGGCCTCCAGGGTGGCATCGGCGAGCAGCCGACGGCGCTGGGAGGCGCTCATCTGCGCCAGAAAGAGCTTGCCGCTGGCGGAGCAATGGGCAGGCACCCGGGAGCCGGGGTGTAGATAGAAGCGCAGCGGAGCCGACGTCTCGACGCGGTCCAGATAGAGCACCTCGCTGCCGGACAGGGCAGTGATATTGCAGCTTTCCCCGACCTCGCGGACCAGCTCAGCCAACACGCCGTGACGTGCGCCCTGAACGGTGTCGTTGAGCAGCAGGGTCTCGGCCAGCCGGCGCAGGCGGCTGCCCTTGCTGTAGTGGCGGTTGTCCGCTTCGCGCTGCAGCATGCCGGAGTTCTCGAGCTGCTGCAGCATCCGGTGCAGCGTCGGCTTGGGCAGGCCGGTCTCGTCCACCAGGCTCTGCAGGGTGAAGTACTGGTCCTTCTCCGCGATCACCTCGAGCAGCGCCAGCAGGCGCTGGGCCGGGGTGTCGCCCTCGATGATCCGGGTGTCAAAGCTTGCTGTGCTCATGGCGGGGTCTCCTCGATACTACAAGCCTATACGTATCTAAAAATTAATCAATGTGTATCGGAAAACGGAATTCGCCGAGATCACTGTCGTCTCTGACTGAAGCACGTCGGCGTCGGGAACCGGGCGGCGGACGTGAGTGGACAGGCACCCATGAGCCAGGACTCGGCCATGGCCAACCGGTTGTCGGGGTATCCGGCATAGGCTGCCCTGTCTGAGCTTGCACCGAGTCAAAAGTCCGAGCGGATTTCGGCACGGTAGCTGAAGCGGTCGGCCCTACCCTTGGTGGTACGGACTTCCACGATACGGTCGTGGCTGGTGTAGGTCATCCGCTTGAGCACCACCACCGGGGTGCCGGGAGCGATGTCCAGCAGGGCGGCGGTGTGGGTATCGGCGGCTTCTGCGGTCAGGGTTTCGTCGGCCCGGACGACGGGGATGCCGAATCGGTCGAGGATCAAGGCATAGAAGTAGTCGGGAATATAAAGCTCGGAATCTTCCAGCCCCGGCACCAGTACGCTTGGCCACCAGCTGTACTCCACCAGGGTCGGGGCGTCATCGACCACTCCCAGGCGTTCGATATAGGTGACTGGGCTGGTCTGGCTCAGGCCGAGGCGGGTATAGACGTCATCGGGAGCCTGGCGGATGGCGCGATCGGTGGTGGTCTTGTGGATACGCACGTCCTTGCCGTCGGCGTCCCCGTAGCTGACAAAGCGAAACAGGGTTTCCTCGAAGTCGGTCCGCGAGACATAGGTGCCCTTGCCCTGATGGCGGAACAGCAGTTTTTCCCAGACCAGATTGGAGATGGCCTTCTTGACCGTTCCCTGACTGATCTGCAGCCGGTCGGCGAGCTGCCATTCGGGTGGAATGAGGTCGCCCGGGGCCAGGTCCCCCCGTTCGATCAGGCCGCGAATATGGTCCTGCAGCAGTCGGTACAGCGGTTTCCCCGGCTGTGCCACCATCACCTCGGGGGAGAAGAGGCCAAGGCGATCAGATTCGTTTTCACTGGTCATTCGCAAGATCCCGCTGCTGGCAAGGTCGGAAGGGGAGGCTGCTCGGGTCAGGCGCTTGTCTGACTCGCCGCTGCCCTGCAGCAGCGTGACGGCGCTCGCCCCTTTCACACCTTGATTCATCCGTTTCATTCTTAAGTGGTATTTCATCAATCTATCACGGGGCTCCTGTGCAGACACCTTTCCGGCCGTGTGACCCCTGGCCTCAGACCGGAAAGAGAAACAGCGGGCGGCGGGTGCGACGACTGATCTTGCGCGCCACCGAGCCAAGCACCATATGACCCAGCCCGGACTGGCGCTGTGTTCCCATGACGATGCAATCGGCATCGATTCTGTCGGCCTCCTGCAGGATGATTCGGGATGGCTTGCCAATGCGGACGTGAATCTCCTTCAGGGAGGCGTGGTAGCTGTCTTCCGAGGCCAGCGTCGAGTGGCCGAAGTCTTCAAGGCGGCGCTTGATTTCGTCGATGGCCTGCCGGGTCGCTCGTTCGCGATAGTTGTCCAGCGGGGAAACGGCGGTATAGCGGCTGGCCAGGCTGTCTTTCAACAGTGCCGGATCTTCGATGACGTGCAGCAGGTGGACCGCGGCGCCGAAGCGTTCGGCGATACCGATGGCCTTGCGGAAGACGTCGGGGCTGTGGGCGCTGAGGTCAGTGGCATACAGCAGCCGGGATATCTGGAAGCTCATGGCTTCATCCTCACAAAGGTTGGATGGCGCAGGCGGTGAACCGACGTGGCCGAGGCACCTTCGACGCCAAGGCCGGGCTCGCCGGCGCCAGGCCCGCCCGAAACATCGATCAGGCAGGACCCTGGGTACCGCGAGCGCAGGCCAGGGCATCGGGCGCCAGGCTAGGCCGGTGCTTGATGCAGATGGTCGATCATCTCTGCAATCTTGAGGCGCTGGACCTTGCCGGAGGGCCCTCTGGGCAGCCATTTCACGATGTGAACATGTTCAGGCGCCTTGTAGTCACCGACCTCCTCGCGACAGTAGTCGAGAAGTTCTTGCTGGGTCGCCCGATGGCCTTCCTTGAGCACCACGACGGCCTCTACGACCTGCCCGTAGTGCCGGTTTTCCATGGGATAGGCGGCTGCCTCCAGCACCGCCTCATGGGCCAGCAGGGCGTCATCGATCTCGCGCGGGGCGATGTTCTCGCCACCCTTGATGATCAGCTCCTTGATGCGGCCCGTGATGAAGAAGAAGCCTTCCTCATCGCGATAGCCAAGGTCGCCGGTGTGCAGCCAACCCTCGTTATCGATGGTGTCTGCTGTGGCCTCGGGATTCTTGTAGTACTCCTTCATGACGTTGTCGCCGCGGACCACGATTTCACCGGTCTGGTGGCAGGGCAGTACCTGTCCTGTCGAGTCGAAGACACTGACCTCGTTGCGGTAGGCGATACCGGGGGATCCGTAGCGAGATTCGAAAGGGGGCAAGGGGTTGGACAGGATCTGGGCCGCGGTTTCGGTCAGTCCCATGGTTTCCACCAGGCTGACACCGAAGGTGGTCTCGAAACGGCGGTGGCTCTCCGCCGGCAGTGCCGAAGAGGCAGATCGCCCGAAACGCACCTGACGCATGCGCGGATCCTCGCGCAGGTCCTTCGACTCCGGCTTCTCGGCATGCTCCAGCAGGTAGGCGACAATCGTCGGCACGATACTGAACCAGGTGCACTGGTTGTCGAGCAGCCAGTCCCAGAATGCCGAGACACTCAGCTTCTCCGGCAGCACCACACTGCCGCCACTGATCAGTGGCGCCATGATGGTGACCACCTGGGCGTTGATATGGTAAAGCGGCAGAACGCAGAGGGCGCGATCCTTCTGGCACAGCGAGTGGGCCTCGATGGTGCACCTTCCCCCCGCGATCAGGTTGGCGTGGGTCAGCACGACGCCCTTGGGCTTGCCTGTTGTGCCCGAGGTATACATCAACAATGCCTTGTCGTCGGGCGCTATCACGGGCAAGGGCGAAGACGCGATACGCTCTTGCTGCCGTGGCCCGTTGCGAGGACAGGCGACCAGAATTTCCTTCTCGCTCCCGTCGAGCAGGCCATCAAGGCGCTGCTCGTAGTGGGGCGATACGATGACAGTGGTGGCATCACAGTGCTCCAGCACGTAGCGCAACTGGGCATCCCCTGCGATGGCGTTCAAGGAGACCGCGACACGACCGCTGGCCATGATCGCCAGCAGCAGTGAGGCGGTCCACAGTCCGTTGTCCATCAGCATGGCCACATGGTCGCCGGGCTGGCAGCCGCGCGCCTGAAGAAGGCCATGCACCCACTCGACGCGCTCCTGGAGTCGGGACATCGAGACCGTCTCGCCAGTGTCGGGACAGATCAGGAAATAGGTGGCGGGTTGGCGTTCACACTGATGCTTGATGGTGTCTTGAATGGTCATCATCTGTCCGGCCTCTAGAAGGGATTGGCGATGCCGTGCTTGTCGAAAAAACCGGAAAACAGATCCTGGGGCAGAGGGGGAGAGGCCTCGATGGTGCGCACGATGCGGGTCGTGTTGAGGTAGTGGCGGTAGTTCATGTTGTCGGAAATGCTGTTCTTGCCCCAGCTACCGCAGCCCATCGACAAGGAAAACGGAAGGGCGTTGTCGAAGTTGCCACCATTGCCGAAGGCGTGGGCCTGATTGACGATCACCCGGCAGACCGGCATCTCCAGTCCCAGCTTCTCGATGTGCTCATCGGTGGTGCTGTGGATACCGCAGGAGTGCCCCTTGCCCTGGTATTCGAGCAGTTCCCTGGTGATCGCAAAGGCATCCTCGAAGTCTCTGGCCCGGTAGAGGGTCAGCACCGGTGACAGCTTTTCGCCCGAAAAGGGGTAGTCCGCCCCGATGCCGCTTTCTTCCACCAGCAGGATCGAGGCGTCGAGACACGCCGGACGATCGAGCCCCACGGTGCTGGCGATACTGCCGGCATCCCGGGCGATCACGTCACGACTGAGGTTGCCATCCGTCCACATGCGACCTTCGAGAATCCGCTTTTCCTGTTCGGTCAGTAGTACCGCCGCGTGATCTCGCAGTGCCGAGACCATGCTGTCGTAAACGCTGTCGAGGATGACCAGGCTGTTCTCCGAGCTGCAGCTGGTCGCATTGTCGAAGGTCTTGGAGGCAAGAATCTTGCGCGCGGCATCTGCGATATTGGCGCTTTCATCGATGATGACCGGGACATTGCCTGCCCCGACGCCGATGGCCGGGGTGCCACTGGAATAGGCGGAGCGCACATTGTTCTGGGAGCCGGTGACGACGATCAGGTCGACCAGTTGCATCAAGGCATGGGTGCTCGCCTTGGTCACCGGGTCCGGTAGCAGTTGCACCAGATCCCGGGGGGCTCCGATACGGGCGAGCTCGTCCTGCATGTAGTTCACCAGCCGTTCGCACACGGCGTAGCCCTTGGGCGAGGGAGCCAGCACGATGGCGTTGCGACCCTTGAGTGCGTTGATCGTCTTGTTGGTGGGCGTGGCCGCGGGGTTGGTGGAAGGCACCACGGCGCCGACCACGCCGATCGGGCGGGATATCTCGACGATACCTGTGCTCGGGTCTTCGGAGACGATACCCACGGTGCGCTTGCCCTCGAGGTTGGCCAGCAATCCAAGGGTCTTGCGGTGGTTCTTGGCGATCTTGTCGGAAACCTTGCCAAGCCCGGTGGTGGCCACCGCGAGTTGTGACAGCTCCTCGTTTCGCGTGGGCTCCATCAATGCCCAGGCGGCGGCCAGCACGACTTCATCGACTTGCTGCTGGTCGTATTGCTCGAACCGGCGCTGGGCTTCTCGGGCTCGTTCGACAATGGGGGCTACCAGCCGGTAGGCGCTATTGTCGTCAGAAGAATGCTTGTGGTTGGTATCCATGTTGCTACCTCGACGTGTCGATGGGGTAAGCAAGGGCGGCTAAGGGTATGGATGGCGGCTCCCTGAGGTGCAGGGGAATGAGGCCTGTGTTCCACGCGTCGCTACCCTTGCTTTCGTTGCCGTTGGCCTGAAATCCGCGGAGGTCACGGTGTCTCGAGCTGAGCGAAGAGTTCAGTCAGGTACGCTTGCTGTTGTTTCCACAGCGCCTCGAGGTCGGACGCTTCCATGACGCGAAGGGTCGATCCGCCTTCTTTCATCTGCTCGGCGATTCCCTCGTCCTGGAACATGTCGATGAAGTTGGAAGAGAGGTAGTCGACCGTTTCCGCGTCGACCCCTCTGGGAACCATGATCCCCCTGAGGTTGAGGCTGGTGTCGTCGACGTCGTATCCCGCTTCGATAAAGGTGGGTACATCCGGCAGGAAATCTTCGCTTCTTTCGAGATCGGCAATGCCGAGGATCTTGATGCGGTCCTGGTTGCGGAAGGCGTCGGACAAGTTGTTGAATCCCGCCATCACCTGACCACCGACAACAAACCTGAGGGCGTCCACTCCTCCTGAGGTAGGAAGGTACTTCAGGGTCACCTCGGCGCTTTGCTGAAGCTGAAGGGCAGCAATATGGTGTCCGACGTAGAGCCCGGCGCCCGAGACCGTCAACTTTCCAGGATTGGCTCTGGCGTACTCCACCACGTCATCGATGGAATCGAACTCACTGTCCTTGCCGACGATGAGTACGGCAGGGTCTGCGCCCCAGTTTGCAATGGGCTGCAGGTTCTCGATGCTGTAATCGGTGTCGTACATGATCGACTGAGCGATGAAGTGCGGCACGTTATAGGCCGCAATATCGTAGCCATCGGTGGCGCCGGTACTGACAAACTGATTCCAGCCGATCTGTCCGCCTGCACCCGGGCGGTTGATCACCGTGACCGGCTGCCCGAGGTACTCATCGCCCTTCGAGGTGACGATCCTGGCCTGGAAGTCTGTCGCACCACCAGCCGAATAGGCGACCGTCAGATTCAAGGGCTTTTCCGGGAAGTCCGCCAGGCTGGGGAGGGGAGCAAGCAACAGACAGACCGCGAGGGTTGACGCTGTTTGACGCTTTACTGAGGTGGCGTGAATAGTCATTGTTTTATGCCTTCTACAGAAGTAGGCCTTTGGGAAACTGCACCTTTAACAGGGCAGTGAATACGCCGAAGAGCACCGCCAGAAAGCCGGTACCGATGACGATGTTGAGAAGGATCTTTCGGCTCGAGGAAAGCCCGGGCATATAGACGCTACTGATGACGACGAACCCCACCAGGGTGGTGACGTAGAAGCCGAGAATTCGTAGTGCGAGCAGCAGCAGGAAAAAGATGGCAAGCGCCGGGATGATGCTGCCCCAGGGGATGGAGATCGCGCCTTCCTCGGCCTGGCCTGGGGCCAGGATTTCCACCGCGAGCAGCACGACTGCCAGAGTCAGTACGATCAGTGACACCACTCGGGGAAAGCTGTAGCCGTATGCCCCGCCTGCCCAGGAGGCGGCTACCAGGCCAAGTGCAATGATCAGTGCGCCGAGGGCCACCTGACGCGGTTTAGTGAGCATCATGGTTGGCCTCCGGATGTACCTGGACTCGATGATCGGGCGTCGCACGCTGGCGGGTCTTGCGGGCCTGCCAACTGGCGTAGAGGCTGTAGGCCACCGACAGCAGGCACAGCGAGACCAACAGGATATTGAGCCAGCCACCGAACATGTAACGCAGCATGCCGTCGCCGGCCTGGGCCAGCATCTGACTCTGAAGGAAGTTGGTTTCGGCAATAGGGCCGAGAATGATGCCGAGTACGATGGGCCCGGGGGTGAAGCCGTACTGCATGCCGAAGTACATCAGGGAGCCCATGGACATCATGATGATGACGTCGGAGAAGCTGTTTTGGACGCTGTAGGTGCCGAAGATGGCCAGCGTGGTCACCGCCGCCGCCATGATGTGGCGAGGAATCCGAATGACGTACTTGCCGATCCCGCTGATCCACAGCCCACACACCACCAGCAGAATCTGGCTGATCAGCAGTGCTCCCATGAAGGTCCAGGCGACCGAGGCATGCTGGGTGAACAGGTCTGGTCCGGGAAAGAGGCCTTGAATCAACAGGCCGCCTAGCAGCACCGCGGCGGTGGGGCTGCCCGGTATGCCAAGCGACAGCATGGGCACCAGTGACGCCCCGACCATGGCGTTGTTGGCACTTTCTGCAGCGATGATGCCCTCCGGCTCGCCCTTGCCGAAATTGTCCTTGTTGTGACTGAATTTCTTGCACTGGTCGTAGGCAATCAGCCCGGCAATCTGGCCACCGGCGCCGGGAATGATGCCGACGATGATGCCGGACAGGCTGCCGATCACCAGCGCCTTGACCTTCTTCAGGTTGAAGATGATCGCCTTGATCACGGAGGTGGGTGCCATGTCGAAGCGTTCGCCGCCGTTGGCACCCTTGGCGCCCTCTACCATCTGCAGCACCTGGGGTATCGCAAACAGGCCGATCAGGGCCGGGATGATGGTGATGCCGCCCTGCAGGTGCTCGCTGAAGACGAAGCGTTCGGTGCCGGTCACCGGGTTGAAGCCGATCAGCGAGATCCAGACGCCGATCGCGCCGCCGAGCAAGCCCTTGAGTACCGAGGCGCTGCCCAGAGAGCCGATGACGGTGATGCCGAGGATGGCCGTCCAGAACAGCTCCGGGGGGCCAAACTTCAGCGCCACATTGACCAGGTAAGGGGTCAGGAAGATCAGCACCAGGACCCCCAGCACGCCCCCGACGGCGGAGCTGATAAAGCAGTAGTACAGCGCCTGGGTCGCCTTGCCGGCCTTGGCCATGGGGTGGCCATCCAGCATCGTTGCAATGTTGGCGGGCGCCCCGGGGATGTTGATCAGGATGGCGCTGACCGCGCCGCCGGCGACCGTCGAGGTATACAGAACGCCGAGCAGGATCAGCCCCGAGGTAGCGTCCATCTTGAAGGTGAAGGGGATCAGTAGCGCCACCGCCATCGTCGGACTGAGCCCCGGCGTCGCCCCCAGAATCAATCCGACGATCGTGCCGCCGATCAGGATAAGCAGGTTCCAGCCGCTGAGAACCTGCGGAAGGTAATGCAGTAGTTCCACCTTGAGCCTCCCGTGACGCCACAGGGGCGGGCGTCTGTTGTCGTTGTCATTCAGTTGGGATAAGCGCGTTTGCCTTTGGCGTGCTTTCTCTCACGGGCTTGATGGCGGTCGCATCAAGGTTGGTGAGTGTGTAGAGGGTCTGGATCAAGTCATTTAACAGATGTATATGAGTTGTATGTCTAGAAGTCTCCCGCGGGACTGTCAACGTATTTTTCCCTCCGAAATGCCGCTGCAATGCAGCAATGGCGGGCCTTTCAGCGGGATGCGGGTGTTCGGCAAAAGGAGCGTGATCAATCCTGCAGGCAAGGGTGCAAGGGGCGCGGATGGAGGGGCGGGCGAGCGGCGGGAGGCGCTGCAGGGGCTTGGCGGAGCAAACAGGGTGGCACGACGACGGTCTGTTTTTATAAAAAACGAACCGTAACGTATCAAATAATGAAATTCGTCTTGACCGGGCACGAATCGGCCGCTACCTTTGGGTCAAGTTTCGCAAATCGGAACTTATGGTATCGAAAAGCTTGAGGCGACCGATCCGGAGCGGCTCAAGCCAAGACAAGGCCCGAGGCCCTGATGGCCGACGCCGCCAGCATCCGCTTTTGTTCCCTGGAGGAGCCCCATGAGTCACAACGACAACACCAACAAGCGCCAGGTCGTGAAGGGTAAGCAGAAGATGACGCCCTCCGAGGCCTTCGTCGAAACCCTCGTCGCCAATGACGTCACCGACATGTTCGGCATCATGGGCTCGGCCTTCATGGACGCCATGGACATCTTTGCCCCCGCCGGCATTCGTCTGATTCCGGTGGTGCACGAGCAGGGCGCGGCCCACATGGCCGACGGCTATGCCCGCGTTTCCGGCCGCCACGGTGTGGTCATCGGCCAGAACGGCCCCGGCATCTCCAACTGCGTGACCGGCATCGCGGCGGCCTACTGGGCCCACAGCCCGGTGGTCATGATCACCCCGGAAACCGGCACCACCGGTATCGGCCTGGGCGGCTTCCAGGAGTGCAACCAGCTGCCGATGTTCCAGGAGTTCACCAAGTATCAGGGCCACGTCACCCACCCGGCGCGCATGGCCGAGTACACCGGTCGCTGCTTCGAGCGGGCCATGTCGGAGATCGGTCCGACCCAGTTGAACATTCCGCGTGACTACTTCTACGGCGAGATCGAGGCCGAGATTCCCGAGCCGCGTCGCATCGATCGCGGCCCCGGTGGCGCTCAGTCACTGGACGAGGCGGCAGCCCTGCTGGCCGAGGCCAAGTTCCCGGTGATCGTGTCCGGTGGTGGCGTGGTCATGGCCGACGCGGTGGAAGAGTGCAAGGCCCTGGCCGAGCGCCTCGGCGCGCCGGTGGTCAACAGCTACCAGCACAATGACTCCTTCCCCGCCAGCCATCCGCAGTGGTGTGGTCCGCTGGGCTACCAGGGCTCCAAGGCCGGCATGAAGCTGATCTCCCAGGCCGACGTGGTGCTGGCGCTCGGCACCCGTCTCGGGCCCTTCGGTACCCTGCCGCAGCACGGCATGGACTACTGGCCGAAGGACGCCAAGATCATCCAGGTGGACGCCGACCACAAGATGCTCGGTCTGGTGAAGAAGATCTCTGTCGGCATCTGCGGCGACGCCAAGGCCGCCGCGGTCGAGCTGAGCCAACGCCTCGAGGGCCGCGACCTGGCCTGCGACGCCTCCAAGGACGAGCGTCTTGCCAAGATCAAGGCCGAGAAGGACGCCTGGGAGAAGGAACTCGACGAGTGGACCCACGAGCGTGATCCGTTCAGCCTCGACGCCATCGAGGAAGCCAAGGACGAAAAGCCGTTCTCCGGCGGCGAGTACCTGCACCCGCGTCAGGTGCTGCGCGAGCTCGAGAAGGCCATGCCGGAAGACGTGATGGTCTCCACCGATATCGGCAACATCAACTCGGTGGCCCACAGCTACCTGCGCTTCGAGAAGCCGCGCAGCTTCTTCGCCCCGATGAGCTTCGGCAACTGTGGTTACGCCTTGCCGACCATCATCGGTGCCAAGACCGCCGCGCCGCATCGTCCGGCCATCGCCTACGCCGGTGACGGTGCCTGGGGCATGAGCCTGATGGAGACCATGACCGCCGTGCGTCATGGCATCCCGGTCACCGCGGTGGTGTTCCACAACCGCCAGTGGGGCGCCGAGAAGAAGAACCAGGTCGACTTCTACAATCGTCGCTTCGTGGCCGGCGAGCTCGACAACGAGAGCTTCGCCGAGATCGGCCGCGCCATGGGTGCCGAGGGCATCACCGTGGACCGTCTGGAAGACGTGGGCCCGGCGCTGAAGAAGGCGGTGGACATGCAGATGAACGAGGGCAAGACCTGCATCATCGAGATCATGTGTACCCGCGAACTGGGCGACCCCTTCCGCCGTGACGCCCTGAAGAAGCCGGTGCGTCTCTTGGAGAAGTACCAGGACTACGTCTGATACCGGCGGCGAAGGACTCCCCTGTCTGACTCGCCACGCAAGACTCTCTCGTCCGGTATGACGACATTGCCCTGGCCTGGTGCCAGGGCTTTTTTACATTCGCCAGAGGGTGGTAAAGAGCCCCGGCCGAGTGAAGGGATGGGCGGAGTCTCCGATAACAATGACCCCGGGAGAGCTGTTCCGATGAAAGCGCTCAATCATATACGCGACATGGCCCGCCAGGACCCCAGACGTATCGTGCTGTGCGAGGGCGACGATGCGCGGGTGCTCAAGGCAGGACTGGCGGCAAGCCAGGCCGGCTATGCCCGAATCTTGCTGGTGGGGGATCGTCAGGCGATCGACGCCCGGGCCGAGGCCGAAGGGCTCGAGATTGGGGCGATCGAGCTGATCGATCCCGCCGACTCCGAGCACACCGATCGCCTGGCAATGCTCCTGCTGGAACTGCGCGGGCCCAAGGGCATGACGGCCGAGGACGCCGCCCAGCGGGTACGTGAGCCGCTGATCTTTGCCAACCTGATGGTCCGCGACGGCCTGGCCGATGGCTGTGTGGCCGGGGCGGTGCACACCACCGCCGACGTCGTCCGCGCCGCCATCCAGTTGATCGGCAAGGCGCCAGGGGCGAGCCTGGTGTCGAGCTTCTTTCTGATGATGTTGTGCAAGGAGTTCCATAGCCTGAAGGGAGGCATGATCTTCTCTGACTGCGGGCTGGTGGTGGACCCCGATGCCGAGGCGCTGTCGCAGATCGCCATGGCCGCCGCCGACAGCGCCGAGGCGCTGCTCGACGAACCGGCACGGGTGGCGATGCTGTCGTTCTCCACCAGCGGCAGCGCTCATCACGCCTCGGTGGACAAGGTCGTGGAGGCGGCGCGCAAGGTCAAGAACGCGCGCCCGGGCCTGGCCATCGACGAGGACGTGCAGCTCGACGCCGCCATCGTCGCCGAGATCGCCGAGCGCAAGCTGCCGGACTCCAGGGTCAAGGGCAACGCCAATGTGCTGATCTTCCCGGACCTTGAGGCTGGCAATATCGGCTACAAGCTGGCCGAGCGGATCGGCGGCGCCGAGGCTATCGGTCCGCTGCTGCAGGGCCTGGCGCGGCCTGCCAATGACCTCTCGCGGGGCTGCAGCGAAGAGGATATCGTCAACGTGATCGCCGTCACCACGGTCCAGGCCCAGCGCCTGTCGGTGGCGTAACATTCATCTGGCCGGCCGGGAGGGAAGATGACACTGGTACCCGAGGGAATGGAGCTGTCTGGCCTTTTGGCGGTGATACTGATCACCGTTCTGGCAGGCTACCTGCACACGGTGTCCGGGTTCGGTATCGGCATGATCATCATCGGCGTGGCCAGTGGCTTCGAGCTGGTCAGCGTCGCCACCCTGGTGGCGGTGGTCAGTCTGGTGACCCTGGTCAACAGCGCCGTGGCCCTGCCCGGCAAGCTGCATCATCTCGACCGGCGCCACCTGCTGGCACTGGGGCTCGGCATCGTGCCGTCCATCGGCCTCGGGGTGTGGGCGCTGAACTGGCTGAGCGTCAGCGCCGAGGCGCTGTTGATGCTGATGCTGGGGGCGCTGGTGTTCTACGGCGGGCTCAGCGTGGGCCTGCGGCCGCGCCCACGCGCGGCCGTATCGTCCTCGGCAGGCTTCGCCGCGAACGGCGTCATGACTGGGCTGCTGGCCGGAATGTTCGGCATGCCGGGGCCGCCGGTCATCTACCACTGCTATCGCCAGCCGCTGCCCACCGAGACCATCCGGCTATTGCTGATCGCCTGCTTCGCCATGACCTCGGGGGTGCGCACCCTGTATGTCGGCGCCGCCGGCGGGCTCGATGCCCAGGTCTGGCTGCTGGCGTTGTGGACCCTGCCGGCGGTGGCGCTGGCCACCTGGGCCGGACGCCGCTATCCGCCGCCCTGCAGCGCCGTGCTATTGAGACGAGTGGCCATGCTGACGCTGATGGTGATAGGCGTGGGGCTGATGCTCGACGGCAGCCTGGCGCTGTGGACCAGGGCGTGAGGTTCGCACAGATACTACAACGGAACAGGAGTTTGCCCGTGAGAGTCGCCATGGAAGAGGCACCGCTTGGGGTGCTGTGTCTGGATTCTTCCTTTACCAAGCCGCTTGGTCATCTGCGCAACCCCGACACCTTTCGCCACCCGATACGCTACGAGGTGCTGCAGGGCATCGATATTCCCCGCCTGCTGCATGCACCCGGGGATGAGCTGGGCGCGCTGCTGGTGGACCGCGCCAGGCGTCTGGAGCGTGAGGGGGTGTGTGCCATCGCCGGGAGCTGTGGCTTCATGGCGCGCTATCAGGAACGGGTCGCGGCCGCGGTGACGGTGCCGGTGGTATTGTCCAGCCTGACCCTGCTGCCGTGGCTCGCCAGCGTGCACGGTGGCACAGGACGGATCGGCGTGCTGACCGCAGACGCGGGGGCGCTCAAGCGCGCCCACTTCGTCGGCGCTGGCTGGCAAGGGCCTCTGCCGGTGGTGCAGGGGCTCGAAGACGGTGATGAGTTTCGTCAGGTGATCCTGGAAGGTCGACGCGATGACCTGGATCTCGCCGCCATGGCGCAGGAGCTGGCACAGGCAACCCGAAGACTGAAAGCGCAAGCGCCGCTGGACGCGGTAGTGCTGGAGTGTACCGACCTGAGCGCTTTCGTGGAGGTGGTGCGACGGGAGGCGGGCTGCCCGGTCTACGATATTGTGCCGGCACTCGAGCTGATCCTTCGCTCCGCTGCCGGCAGGCAGCAATCGGCGCCGGACCCGCTCGTCACGGGCTGAGCGGCGACAGCGCGCGCCGGTGCCAGGTGTCGAGTCCCTTTTCCAGATAGGGCAGAAACCGCTGGCACTGGCGCGAACTGGTGTGAAAGCGCGAAGTGATCACGGCGATATCGAGGTCGATGGCGGGAACGAAGGGCAGGATCGCCACGGCGCAGTCGCGACGCATCAGAAAGCTCCAGGCCGAGACCGGGTCCACCAGGGCATGGCCGATGCCGGCATTGACCAGGCTGATGGCGGAAGGGAACAGGTGGGTTTCGGCGGCGATCTGCCAGTCGGCGCCGGCCTGTCTGAGCGCCTGCTTCAACTTGAGTGTGCTCTGGTGGTGCTCGTCCAGGGTCACCAGGGCCTTGCCGTCAAGATCCGCCGCCTCTACCTGAGCAAGGCCCGCCAGCGGGCTGTGGCGCGGTACCGCCAGGTGCATGCGCAGGGACAGGTGGCGGGCATCGAGGTCGTTAAGGTCATCCTGGCGTTCGATCACGCCGACATCGAACTGGCCCTCGGCCACCCAGTCCCGGATCTTGCGCGAGCTGAAGGTCTGCAACGACAGCCGGGTATCGGGATAGTCGGCCAGGTACTCGGCCATGATCCCGGGCATGGCGGTGGGCGAGAGCCCCGGCATGCAGCCCAGGATCAGCTTGCCCGCGCGGCCCTGGCGCAGGCCATCGGCGAGTTCGTCCAGATGTGATACCGACGCCAGTACCTTGTCGACCCCCTCCATCAGATAGCGGGCCTCGGGGGTCAGCTCGGTGCCGTAGTTGTTGCGGCGAAACAGCAAGAACCCCACCTCCTGCTCGAGATTGGCGATGGCCGAACTGACCGCCGGCTGGCTGAGTTCCAGACGACGGGCGGCCTTCGACAGGCTGCCGGTGTGCACAACCTCACGAAATATCTGGAGCTGGCGAAGCTGGTGACGAACCTTCATGGGCGTCCCTCCGGGCGCCCTCGGGAAGTGAGCGAGCGCCTCTAAATTATATTTATGGTTTCATAGTTATCTCAAAGTTGTCTTTATGGCAATGGCGGTCGATGCTGAAACCACCCCCAACAACCATAACGAGGGTAGTTTCATGAATCCCATCGACCTCGGCGGTCTGCTTCTGTATTTCGCGATACTGATCTACATCGGCTATCGCAGCGCCAAGAAGGTCTCCGGCAGCGCGGACTTTGCGGTGGCCGGCAACAAGATCATCTGGCCGGTGCTGTTCGCCACCCTGGCGGCTTCCTTCCTCGGCGGCGGCGCCTCCATGGGGCGTGCCGGCAAGTCCTTCGACGAAGGCTACGCCTTCATGGTCGCCGCCTCGGCCTTCCCCCTGGCCACGGTACTGGCGGGTCTGTTCATCGCCCCCCGGCTCAAGCGCTACGTCAACGCCCAGACCGTAGGCGACATCATGGCGCAGCACTTCGGTGCCAGCGCGCGACTGTTCACCGGCATCTTTTCGCTGGTGTTCTGCATCGGCATCCTCGGCGCCCAGGCCCTGGCGGTGGGCACCGTGTTCCACGCCATCCTCGGTATCGAGGTCTCCACCGGCATCCTGATCGGCATGGCGGTGGTGCTGTTGTATTCCACCGTGGGTGGCATGTGGGCGGTGATCCAGACCGACGTGGTGCAGTTTCTGATGCTGGCGGTGTTCCTGCCGGTGACTATGCTGATCGGCATCCATGATCTGGGCGGCCCCCAGGCGCTGGTGGAGCGGTTGCCCGAGGGCCACTTCAGCCTGATGGGCGACTATTCGGTGGGCATGTTCCTGTCTATCTTCATCGCCTTTCTGCTCGGCGAGACCCTGGTGCCGCCCTACACCCAGCGCGCCCTGTCGGCCCCTGACTCGCGCCACGCTCGTATCGGCTATTCGGTGGCCGGCGGCTTCGGCTTCCTGTTCTATCTGGTCAGCGCCACCATCGGGCTGGTCGCGCTGGTGCTCTATCCGACCATCTCGCCCGACCAGGCGATGCCGACCCTGATCCGCGACGCCCTGCCGGTGGGCATCACCGGACTGGTGCTGGCCTCGCTCCTGGCCGTGGTGATGTCCACCGCCGACTCCTACCTCAACTCGGCGGCGGTGATCTTCGTCGGTGACATCTACAAACCCTTTATCGAGCCTGACGTCAGCGAGAAGAAGCGGCTGTGGATCGAGCGACTGGTCAACCTGCTGATTGGCCTCGGCGCGGTGGTCTTCGCCCTCTACGCCACCTCGATCATCGATGCGCTGCTGCTCAGCTACGCGCTGTGGGCGCCGACCATTCTGCTGCCCTTCGTGTTCGCGGTGCTGTTCGATCTGCGCTGCACCCGCTCGGCGGTCGCCGCCATGCTCGCCGGCGCCCTGGTGACCATCCTGTGGAAGTGGGGGCCCTTCGACCTGCAGGCGGCGACTGGTCTGACCGCGCTGATCGCCGGCGTCATCGCCAATGTGCTGGTGTTTGTACTGGTCTACCGACTGTTCCGCTCGGTCCCCGACGCCCCTGTCACCGCCAAGGCTCAGTGAAGGAGATTCCCATGACCTTGTACGCTCTTGCTCTGTATACCGTCAGTGCCGTCAGCATCCTCACCGCGGTGGGGGTGGGTATCGCCTCCTGGCGCTTCTACCGCGACAACTGAACCCCACGATATCGCCCACAAGACGCGGCTGGCCCCAAGCACGGGCCGGCCGCCCTCGTCCAACAGGAGACTGTGCATGAATACCATCGCCGTCGTGGGTGCCGGCATCGTCGGGCTGGCCGTGGCGCGTTCGCTGGCGGGACGTGGCCACCGGGTACAGCTTTTTGACCCGGGCCCGCCGGGGGAGGGCACCTCCTTCGGCAACGCCGGCCTGATCGCCAACTACGCCACCTCGCCCATGGCCAGTATCGATACCTTGAGGCAACTGCCTGGAGAGCTGTGTCGGCGTGACGCCTCGCTGTCTGTTGACCCTCGCTATCTGGCCCGCCTGGCGGGCTTTGGTCCGCGCTTTCTCAAGGCGGCGACGCCGTCGCGTTTCGCCCGCCACAAGTCGGATCTGGTGGCGCTGATTCAGGATGCGGTCAAGGCTCAGCACGCGTTGCTGGAGTCGCTCGAGGCGCCGGATCTGTACGCCGACACCGGCTGTCTGCAACTCGCCCGCCAAGGCGACCCGCTGGCCGCGACCCTGGAGGCGTCGGCCCGTGCCAAGCGGGCCGATGGGGTGGCCTGTGAGGCGCTTACGGCGCAGGAGGTGCGCGATCTGGAACCCACGATCCATCCCGCGGATCTCGTCGGCGGCCTGTACTTCCCCGAGACGCGCCACCTCAAGGATTCCCTGGCGGTGAGCCGAGCCCTGTGGCAGCGCCTGGCAGGCGAGGGCGTGGTGCAGCATGGTGCCCGCATCAGGGGGTTGGTGCCGCTGGCCGCGGGGGGCTGGCGCCTGATCGGTGAGAAGGGCGAGAACGGCGAGTCCCGTGAGTACCAGGCCGACCAGGTCGTGCTGTGCGCGGGCATCGCCAATGATGCCCTGCTCAAGTCGCTCGGCGTGTCGCTGCCGGTGGTGAGCGAGCGCGGCTACCACGTGCGGCTTGAAACGCCGCTTTCGCTGTCGCGCCCGGTGGGCTGGCTGGCCCGCCACTTCTATGCCACCCCCATGCATGGCGGCGTTCGCCTGGCGGGCACCACCGAGTTTACCGCTCCTGACCGCGCCGCCGACGAGCGCCGCTGGGAAAGGCTCAAGGGCTGGGGGGAAGCGCTGTTCGGACGGCCCCTGAGCCTGGCGGAGCGCTGGATGGGCGTGCGCCACTCGACACCGGACGGCCTGCCGGTGGTAGGGCAGGTAACGGGCAGAAAAGGGCTCTTCGTGGCCTACGGCCACGGCCACCTGGGGCTGACCCAGTCCGCCCACACCGGCGAATTGATCGCGGCCATGATCCACGGCGAAGCCCTGCCTGACTACGTCGCCAGCTTGTCCCCTGCACGGTTTTAGGAAGGGCGATTCTAGACGAGCACTTTGAGATCAGCACTGATAGACGAGCGCTAGGCTTAGTCCGAAAAGTCGGCGAGCGAAGGTTAGACAAGGCAAAAATCGGTGAGACAGCGCAGTTTAAGGGGTGTAAATGAGCATGTTGATCCGATTTTTAACGCCGTATTACCGAGCGTAGACACTTTTCAGACAAGCCCTAGTAACGACGCCTCGACAACATTAGCTCCACCACTTCGTCGAGCAGGGCGTTGTCGAGGGTCTGGTCCAGGGCGATGACCCGGTGGCGTGCGTAGTAGGGACTCAGGTCCAGGCCGACGCCGAGGCCGATGATATCGATGGGGCCGGGGCGACGGCCGTTGCCACCGCCGAAGGTCGCGACCACCGAGCGCAGGTGGTTGTCGAGGTAGTGGCGGTCGTTGGCCAGGTTGGTGGCGCTGTCCGAGGGGCTGCCGTCGGAGATCACCACCAGCAGGCGGCGATTGACGTCTGCCGCCATCAGGCGCTGGCAGGCCCACTCGACCGCTTCACCGTCTATCCCTTCCTTGTACAGGTCGGCCTTGAGCAGGGCGGCGAAGCGCTTTCGCGCGCGTCGCCACGGCTGCTGGGCGTCCTTGAAGATCAGGTGACGGGCCTCGTTGAGCCGTCCCGGTGCGGCGGGGCGCCCGGCCTTGAGCCAGTCGCGCTGGGCTCGGCCACCGTTCCAGGCGGCGGTGGTGAAGCCCAGCACTTCGCTGTCGACGCCGGCCATGTCCAGCGCCCGGGTCAAGAGCTCGACCAGCATGGCGATGGACTCGCCGTGGGCCTTCATCGAGCCGGAGCAGTCGATCAGCAGGGTGACCTGGGCATCGCTGACCGGACGGTAGCGCTCGCGTCGAAAGACGCGCCGTTCCTGGGGCGAAGAAACGATCTGGGACAGCCGTCGGCCGTCGATGACGCCGCTTTCCTCGCCGTCCTGCCAGCCATCGCGATCGGCCACCGACAGGTGGCGACGAAACTGACGGGCCAGACGACGCACATTGACCTTCTGGGCGTGCAGGCGCTCGTCCAGGCGCGCCCGATACTCTTCCAACTGGGCCTGTCGCACCAGGCTGTCGGCCTCGCGCTCGCTGTCATAGGCGGTGGTGAAGGCGCGATAACGATGGGCGCCGTCGGCCAGGGTGCGGCTCTGGCCGGTGGCGGCCAGGGGTACCTCGTCGTCGAGTTCGTCCTCGCTGTCGAGCAGCAGTGCCAGCGCCCGGCGTGGGTCCTTGGCTTCGTCCTCGCGCTCGCCCTGGGGCTCGTAGCCTTCGAGCTGGACACCGATCCAGTCGGCGATGTCGCGGGCATGACGCTGGAATCCTTGCTGGTCGTGGCGCTCACGCCGCAGTCCCGCCAGGGCGTGGCCCAGCGCCGGTACGATATTGGCGCGGGTCGCTTCCAGCAAGTCCTCGAATTCCTCGAGCATGGGCGCCGCCATCAACCGTGACCGGCTGATCTGGATCACGCAGAACAGCAACAGGCCCAGCGCGCTCTCGGTGAGCTGGGCGTGGTGATAGTCCAGCGACCAGCGCTCGAAGCGAGCCTTCAGGTTGCGCGCCATGCCTGGGGCCGGGCCGTCCAGCAGGGCCTCGACCCGACACTGCTCGAGCCAGTCGTAGATCAGCCGCGGCTCGGGTTCCTCGGGGCGCAGGCGCTGGTGCAGCCGGTCGTCACTGAAGCGCTGGCGCAATGCCAGGGCGTCGCTGACGGCGCGATAGTCGGCGAGTGACAGGCAGTCCTCGGCGAGTTTGAGGTGAGGCGCGCGCAGGGCCACCCGGGACGCCCCACGGTAGAGCCTGCGACCGGCGTAGAACCAGTCGTGCTCGCCGGTGTGGGCGCGCAGCACGGCGGCCTCCAACTCCTCCAGGTACTGCTGGTGGCGCTGGCGGGCGAGCGCAAGCGCCGCCTCGCCCGCTGCGCTCATGGCGCCTCCCCGGCGTCTTTTTTCTTGTCCAGTGAATCGCTGGCCTGTGAATCGCCGTCTGACGACGCGCTGGCCACGGATTCGCTGAGTTCGGCATCGAAGCAGCGCTGGTAAAACTCGGCGACCAATGGCCGTTCGTGCTCGTCGCACTTGTTGAGAAACGATAGCCGGAAGGCCAGCGCCGGGTCGCGGAAGATCTCGCAGTTCTCGGCCCAGGTGATGACGGTACGCGGCGACATCAGCGTCGACAGGTCGCCGTTGGCGAAGCCCTTACGGGTCAGTTCGGCCACCGCCACCATGGCGTCGATGTGGCGTCGGCCACGTTCGTTGTCCTTGCTCGGCACCCGGGCGAGCACGATCTTCACTTCCTCGTCGCGGGGCAGGTAGTCGAGCTTGGCGACGATGTTCCAGCGGTCCACCTGGGCATGGTTGAGCAGTTGGGTGCCCTGGTAGAGACCGTCCTGGTTGCCCAGCCCCACGGTATTGGCGGTGGCGAACAGGCGAAACATTGGATGCGGGCTGATGACCCGGTTCTGGTCGACCAGGGTGAACTGGCCGTCGCGCTCCAGAATGCGCTGGATCACGAACATCACGTCGGGACGCCCGGCGTCGTACTCATCGAAGATCAGCGCCACCGGGCGCTGCAGCGACCAGGGCACGATGCCTTCCTGAAACTCGGTGACCTGGACCCCGTCGCGAATGACGATGGCGTCCTTGCCGACCAGGTCGAGGCGGCTGATATGGCCGTCCAGGTTGACCCTGACGCAGGGCCAGTTGAGGCGGGCGGCTACCTGCTCGATATGGGTCGACTTGCCGGTGCCATGCAGGCCCTGAACCATCACCCGGCGGTTGCGGGTGAAGCCGGCCAGGATCGCCAGGGTCACGTCGGGATTGAAGCGATAGGCGTCATCGATGGCCGGCACATGGTCGTCGCGCGTCTCGAACACCGGGACCTGAAGGTCGGAGTCGATGCCGAAGATTTCCCGGGCGCTGTGCCAACGCTGGGCGGGGAGGGCGTCGTCGAGCAGGGGTGAGGCGTCGGCCATGGTCGTCAATCCTGAAACGCGGTGGAAAGGTGTGTCGTCACTATAGACCTGTTTTAAAAAATAACGCAAATTGTATCGAAAAATGAGATTTGATTGATCTTGTGTCGCTGCGACGATTGGCCTTTGGCGGTGATAACAGCGGTGATAACGGCGGTGGCAGCGGTCGCGACAGCGGCGCTGAATGGACATGGGCAGACGAGCGAGGAGGCGAGCATGAGCGATGTAGTGGTGGTAGGCGGCGGGGTCATCGGCCTGATAAGCGCCTGGCAGTTGGCCGAGGCGGGGCTTTCGGTGACCCTGGTGGAGCGCGGGCGCTGTGCCCGGGAAGCCTCCTGGGCCGGTGGCGGTATCGTCTCGCCACTCTACCCCTGGCGCTACAGCGCCCCGGTGTCGGCGTTGTCGGCACTATCGGAAGAGGTCTATCCGGGGCTCTGCGATGAACTCAGAGAGACCACCGGCGTCGACCCTCAGTTCAGCCGACACGGGCTTTTGTACCTGGCGGTGGAAGACGCCGACGCAGCGCGTCGCTGGGCCAGGCGCCAGGCCAAGCCGCTCGAGGACATCGACGCCGACGCCATCCGCCGGATGGAGCCGGCGTTGGCCGACACCCATTGGGTCCGCCAGGGCCAGGGCGGGCTATGGATGCCGACCCTGGGTAGTCTGCGCAATCCGCGCCTGGGCCGTGCCTTGCGTGCGCGGCTCGAACGGCATCCGGGGGTCGAGCTGCGCGAGGGCTGTGAGGTGACTGGCTTCAAGGTCGTGTCCGGGCAGATCCAGGGGGTCGTCACCGCCGCCGGTGTGCTCACCGCGTCACGGGTGCTGGTATGCGGCGGCGCCTGGAGCGGTGCCCTGCTCAAGCACCTCGGGGTCGGCATGGCGGTGGCTCCGGTCAAGGGCCAGATGATGGTGCTGCGGCCGGCACCCGGCGTGCCGCGGCCGCTGTCGCGGGTGGTGCTGGCCGATGGGCGCTACCTGATTCCACGGCGCGACGGCCGCATCCTGGTCGGGTCCACCCTTGAGCATCAAGGCTTCGACAAGCGCACCACCAGCGAGGCCCGGGTGTCGCTGTATCGCAGTGCCGTGCGTCTGCTGCCGGCGCTCGCCCGGGCGTCGATCGAGCACCACTGGGCGGGCCTGCGTCCCGGCTCCCCCGGGGGAATCCCCTTTATCGGCGAGGTGCCGGGATGTCGTGGACTGCACGTCAATGCCGGGCACTTTCGCAATGGCCTGGTACTGGCGCCGGCGGCGGCGCGGCTGGGCGTCGAGCTGATGCTGGGGCGCTCCCCTTGCGTGGATCCGACCCCCTATCGCATCCAGCGCGAAGGGTCGGCTGGCCTGCTCTCTACCCCTGTGTCGACCCCTGGCTCGACGTCCGAGCCGGGGCTGGCCCAATCGACGGCGGGCAACTGGTGCTAAGTGGCAGACGACCGGCCCCTATAGGCTCAAGGTGAGTCGAGGCGCGCTGCGCCTCGCCACCACTTTGCTGACACAGCGTGGGCGATACCCCCGCGCTGCCAATAACAAGGAGTCTCACCATGAGCCAGCCCGACGCCCAGTTTCTCGCCGACTTCGCCGACGCCCTCAACCGTCACGATATCGATGCAGTGATGTCGATGATGACCGACGACTGCGAATTTCATGCCGTCGCAGGTCCCGACCTGCTCGGCAAGACCTTTCGTGGTCAGCAGGAGGTTCGCGCCGGCTTGCGTGCCGCCTGGGAAAACGCGCCGGACGCCCAATGGCTCGACGGCGTGCATCAGGTCGTGGGAGATCGCGGCTACAGCGAAAGCACCTATAGCGGCACCACCGCCGATGGCATGCGCTCCGAGGCGCGGATGATCGACGCCTTCACCTTCCGTGACGGCAAGATCGCGGTGAAGAACGCCTACCGCAAGCAGCGCCCCGCCACGCCGGTCAACAACGGCTGAGCGACCTCGGATACCTGACTCGGGAGCTTCGACATGCTGGATCTACAGACCCCGCTGGCCGCTTCGTCGGACGATGCCGCCCGGGCCACTCCGGCCCAGGCCCCCTATGATCCCGCCTATGACCCGTTGACCGCCAGGCAGGTCGGTACCGGCTGTGACTATGCGCCGACCTACTGGATCGCCACCGCCGGCGAGCCCCCGGCCGACGATGGCCCGATCGTGGCGGACACCGACGCCGACGTGGTGATCATCGGCTCCGGGTTCACTGGCCTTACGGCGGCGATCTTTCTGGCCGAGCGCTACGGCATCAAGGCCACGGTGCTCGAGGCCAACCGCGTCAGCTGGGGATGCAGCACCCGCAATGGCGGCCAGGCCCAATGCGCCTCGGGGCGGCTCAAGCGATCTCAGTGGATCCAGCGCTATGGCCTTGATACGGCGCTCAAGTTGCACCGCGAGTGTGTCGAGGGCATGCAGACCTTCAAGTCGCTGATCGCCGATATCGACTGCGACCCGCAGCCCGGCGGGCACCTGTATATCGCCCACAAGGATAGGGTGATGCCGAGCCTGGAGAAGGAGGCGCGGCTTCTGCGCGAAACCTTCGACTACGACGCTCGCATCATCGACGGCGACACCGTCAAGCGCGAGTGGGTGGGCGACAGCGAGGCGGCCGGCGCCATGCACGAGCCCGAGGGCATCGGTATCCACGCCGCCAAGCTGGCCTTCGGCTACCATCGCAAGGCGCGCGCTCTGGGGGTGAAGATCCACCCGGCGAGCCCGGTGCTGGGCTGGGAGACCCATGGCGACGTGCACCATCTGCGCACGCCAGGCGGCGTGGTCAAGGCGCGGGCGGTGGGCATGGCCACCGGCGGCTACGTCACCGGCCAGCTGAGCCCCCACCTCAAGAACCGGCTGCTGCCGATTCTGTCGAACTCCATGGTCACTCGGCCGCTGACCGAGGCCGAGATCGAGGCCACCGGTTTCCGCACCCGACAGGTGCTGACCGACACCCGAATCCTGCGCCACTACTATCGGCTGCTGCCGGACAACCGCGTGCAGATCGGCAGTCGCAGCGCCATCAGCGGCCGCGATGCCCCCAGGGAGCGCTACGCGGCGGTACTCAGGGGCGATCTGGAGCGCAAGTTCCCGGCGCTCGCCGGCATCGAGATCGACTACTCCTGGTGGGGCTGGGTGGACGTCAGCCACGACATGATGCCGCGCATCCATCAGCCGGACCCGAAGGAGAGCGTCTACTACGCCCTGGGCTACGGCGGCAACGGGGTGATGTACTCGGCCCAGGCCGGCAAGCGCCTGGCCCAGTGGATCGCCGGTGAGGGCAGGTCCCTGGATCTGCCGATCTTCACCTCGAAGCTGCCCTTTCCCAACCTGCGCGAGCGTATCGAGTCGGAGGCCTTCGCCCCCTTCCGCCGATTCGGCCAGCGCTTCCTCTATCGCTACTACCACTTCAAGGATGAGGTGCTCTGAACCTGATCGGTCCCGTTCTGGATATGGGTAACCCTCACGACGATGCCGCGACCTTGGGGTCGCGGCTTTTCAATGTCTATGGTGCTGCGGCTACTTCACTTCCTCCGGTGGCAGCATCTTGTCGAGGCGGTCGAGAAAGGCTTGCTGAACGGCTGTCACGCTGTCTTCCCGCCAGGCCACCTCGGTGACCAGGCACTCCTTTACCCCCTCCAGCGGCAGCAGGGTGACCCCCTTGCGCACATAGTTGGTGGCGCACTCCAGGTGCACGGTGACGCCAAAGTCGCAGGCGACAAAGGCAAACATGGTCTCGCTGTTGAAGGTCTCCTGGGCGACATGGGGTTCGAAGCCCGCCTGCCGACAGATCTGCTCGAGCATCTGGCGAAAGTGCAGCCACATGCTGCGGGCGCCAAGAATGAACGGTTCTCGGGCCAACTCCTCCAGCCGGATGCTCTTGCGCCCGGCCAACGGGTGGTTGTCGCCGACCGCGGCGATAAAGCGATCTCGCTGGATGGGACGGGAGCGTAGCCCCGGGGTCAGCACCGGGCCGGTGACGAAGCCGAAGTCCAGGCGTCCCTCGGTCAACTCGTCGAGCTGCTGGGCGGTGGAGCCGAAGCTCAGGTCGAAGTGGATGTCCGGATTCTGGCGGCGAAAGTCGTCCAGCAATGCCGGCAACTCACCGGTGATGGCGAAGTCGGTATAGCCGATTGCCAGCCGGCCCAGTTCTCCACGGCCCGCGCGCTGGGTCTTGAGCACTGCATCATCGATCTGGCGCAGAATCTGGCGGCTCTCCTCGAGCATGATGCGTCCCGGATCGGTGAGGCGGACCTGGCGATTGTTGCGCACGAACAGCGCTTCACCGATGGCGTCCTCGAGCTGAGCGATGGTGCGGCTTAGCGCCGGCTGGGCGACGTTGAGGCGCTCGGCCGCACGGCGAAAGTGCAGACTGTCGGCCACGGCGACAAAGGCGTAAAGGTGGCGAAGCTCAATGCGCATTGATGCCTCATGGGTATCAAGTGAACGTTAAATGATATTATACGCGCAACGATGGCGTGCCTAGGCTGGAAGTGTTCGCTTCACTTCCAACAACGACAACGTCGAGGTGACTCCATCATGCAAGACTCCTTCCACGGGGTGATCGCCTTCGCGCTGCTTGCCCTCATGCTGTGGGTCGGCAGCCAGTTGCGCAGCCGGCTGAGCTGGCTTAGGGCCTCGCTGGTGCCGGCCAGCATCGTCGGTGGCCTGATCGGCTTTCTGGCGCTTTCTCTGGATCTGCTGCCGGGCTACTCACCCGCCGACTTCACCGCTCTGACCTTTCATTTCTTCACCCTGAGCTTCATGTCGCTGTGCCTGACCGGAGGTGGTCGCCAGGACGCGCCCGGTGGTGGCGGCAGTATCGTGCGCGGCGGGCTCTGGCTGACGCTTGCCTGGAGCATCAGCCTGGGCATGCAAGGTGCCATCGGCTTTCTGGTGGTGACCGGTTACGACGCCGTGACCGGCAGCGACGTCAGCGGGTTTCTGGGGGCCATCGTGACCCACGGCTTTACCCAGGGGCCGGGCCAGGCGCTGACCTACGGCACCATCTGGGAGACCGAGTACGGCATCGCCAATGCCGCCCAGGTGGGGCTGATCTATGCCTCACTGGGATTCTTGATGGCGTTTGCCCTGGGCGTGCCCCTTGCCCGGCGCTACCTGACCAAGGGGTTGAACGCCAATCGCGCCTCGCGTCTGGATGACAACTTCCGTCTGGGCTTCTTTACCCGGGCGGGCGATGACGAGGGCAACCAGCAGGCCCCCGGGATGGGGCGAATGGTGTCGCACCCGGGCAATCTGGATTCGCTGGCCTACCATCTGGGCCTGCTTGCCATCGCCTACGTGATCACCCACCTGTGGCTGACCTTCGTGCAGGGCATCATCGGCAATGCCTCGCCGTTCGGGATCAACGTCGGGGTGCTGTTCAGCCACAACCTGTTCTTTCTGCACGGGCTGGGTGTCTGCGTGCTGATGCGCATGGTGATCGATCGGCTCGGGCTTTCCCACCGTGTCGATGACGAGACGCTCAAGCGGATCACCGGCAGCGCGGTGGACTTCATGGTGGTGGGAACCCTCATGAGCATCCAGTTCGCGGTGCTCTATGCGCTGCTGGCGCCGATCCTGCTGGTGACCGTGACGGTGACGATCGCCACCCTGGTGGGCTGTCTGTTGATCGGGCGGTTGAGCGGCAATCTGGGACCAGAGCGTACCGTGACCTCCTTTGGCTGCTGCTGTGGCTCCACCGGTACCGGGCTCTTGCTGTTGCGCATGATGGACGCCGACTTTTCCACCTCGGTGCCCAAGGAGCTGGCCTTCTTCAATCTGGCCATCGTGGTGGTCAACCTGCACATCCTGATGATCTTCGCTCCTATCGTGCCGTCGCTGACGCCGGCGATCTATCTGCTGGTGTTCGGCGGCACCGCCATCGCCCTGGTCGCCTGCATCCCGCTGATGCTGATGTGGGGGCGGCACGGCAGAGCCTCATCGCCCTCGTCGGGCTGGGCCGAGGGTGTTCCCACCCAAGGCCATGCCGCCGCCCAGTCAGACTCAGCCTCCGCGTCCTCGCCCACCATCAGCAAGGGAGCTGCCTCCTGATGAGCATCACCGTCTATCCCGCTCGACGCATCCTGACCATGAATCCGTCCCAGCCCGAGGCGACCCATGTCGCGGTGCAGGGAGATCGCATCCTGGCGGTGGGGGATGCGCAAGCGATGCCAATCGACGCCCGCATCGATGATCGCTTCGCCGACAAGGTGATCCTGCCGGGCTTCGTCGAAGGCCATAGCCACGCTCTGGAAGGCGCCATGTGGGACTACCTCTATCTCGGGTATTTCAGTCGGGTCGATGCCGAGGGCAAGGAGTGGCCGGGGCTGAAGAGCGTCGCCGAGATGCAGGCACGGCTGCGCCAGCATGCAGATAGCCTGCCGCCGGGCGAGCCGCTGGTCGCCTGGGGCTTTGATCCGGTCTACTTTCCCGGCCAGCGCTTAAGTCGCCACCAGCTCGACGAGGCGGTCGGAGATCGACCGCTGGTGGTGCTGCACGCAAGCCTGCACGTGATGACCGTCAATTCGGCCATGCTGGCACTGTCCGGCATCAGCGAGGGGCCGCGGGTCGAGGGCATCATGCTCGACGAGGACGGCCAGCCCAATGGCGAGCTTCAGGAAATGGCCGCCATGTTCGTGGTGTTCGATGCCCTCGGCAGAAACCTGTTCGAGGCGGTGGCCTCGCCCGAGGTGCTACGGCGCTACGCTGCCATTGCCGCGGCCAAGGGCGTCACTACCATCACCGATCTGTACAACCCCTTGAGCGATGAGGCCATCGCCTCGATGGTCGAGGTGACCCGTGAGACGGATTTTCCGGTGCGACTGGTGCCGGCCATGGGGGTGCTGGCGTGGTCGGCCGAGGAGGGCATCGCGCGGCTCCAGGCGGCGATGGCCCACAGCCATGAGCGGCTGGTATTCGGCCCGGCCAAGCTGATGACCGACGGCTCGATTCAGGGCTACACCGCGCGGCTGAAGTGGCCCCACTACCATGATGGTCATCCCAACGGGTTGTGGAACGCCGAGCCAGAGGGACTGGTGGCGCTGGTGCACGCCTACCACCAGGCGGGGCTTCAATTGCACATTCATACCAACGGCGACGAGGCCGTGGAACTGATGCTGGATGCCCTGGAGGAGGCGCTGACCCTGTGGCCGCGCTTCGATCACCGCCATACCCTGCAGCACTGCCAGATCATCGACCATGCTCAGCTACGTCGCGCCGCGCGTCTCGGACTGTGCCTGAACATGTTCGCCAATCATCTCTACTACTGGGGCGATGTGCACCTGGAACGCACCCTGGGGCCGACGCGCTGCCAGCGCCTGGAGCCGCTGGCCTCGGCCCGCCGACTGGGCATCGTCACCGCTATCCACAGCGATGCGCCGGTGACCCCGCTGGGGCCGCTGTTCACCGCCTGGTGTGCGGTCAACCGGCAGAGCGCCAGTGGCCAGACGCTGGGTCACCATGAGGCGGTGAGCGTGGAAGATGCACTGGAAATGATCACCCTGGGCGCTGCCATCACGCTGGGCATGGATGACCGTGTGGGTAGCCTGGACGTCGGCAAGTTTGCCGACATGGCGGTACTGGATGAGGATCCGTTGCAAGTTTCAGCACAGGATCTGCGACACATCCGGGTACACGCCACGGTGTCGGGAGGGCAGGTGCATGAGGTGTGATGACAGGGTACCGGTGACGGTGATCGCAGGCTTTCTGGGCGCTGGCAAGACCAGCTATCTCAACCGCCGGCTGGCGTCGGGGGATATCGAGGATGCCCTGATACTGGTCAATGACGTCGGTGAGGTGAACGTCGACGTGGCGGCGATCGACTACCGCGACGATCGCGTGCTGTCGCTGTCCAACGGCTGTGTCTGCTGCACCCTGGGGGGCACCCTGGCCGAGCAGCTGTCCCAGGCGCTGCGACTCAAGGCCAGGCCAACGGAAATTCTGATCGAGGCCAGCGGCGTGGCCAATCCTCAACGGATCGCCGATATCGCCAGGCTGGCGCCGGGGCTTGAGCTTGCCGACATCGTGGTACTGGTGGACGCAAGCCAGGCTGGCCGTCTGGCGCTGGACGCCCAGGTAGGGGAGCTGTGGCGTGCCCAGGTGCACGCCGCCCATCGTCTACTGGTCAATCGCCTGCCCCATGAGGATAGCGATCGCGACCAGCTGCTGGGGTGGCTGGGCCAGCTCTCCCCTGGTGCAGCGGTGGTGACAGAGCCGGTCCAGGTGGCTCCCGCGTCGTCCAGGACGACGTCCTCTGGCCCGGCCTTTTGGCAAACGAATGGCGCCAAGGCATCGGCGGAGCCGTTCGCCGAGCGTGCCCGACACTCGGGGCTGACCGATGCCACCCTGCATCTTCGCCACCCCCTGGTGGCCGAGGAGCTGCAAGCGCTGCTCGAGCTTTACCGCGACTGCCTGTTTCGCGCCAAGGGTTTTGTCCGCTGTCGGCTGGCGGACGGGGAAGAATGGCGAAGTCTGCAGTTGAGCGGACAGCGCCTCGCCTGGCAGAGCCACGGGCCGCCCGCCACCGGCGCCGTGCTGGTGTGCATCGGTCGTCGGGGCGAACGCTTTACCCGGTTGATGGAGGAGCTTGCGCAGCTCGACAGCGAGACTGATACGGCGCCGATGGCACCGATCGGGCGCTAGTCCAGCGCCTCCCGGATTCAGTTGGTGCGACGTGCCTGGGGCAGCAGGGCCGCCAGGCGTTCGATACCGCGCTCGATGCGGGTCTCGTCGATGGCCGAGAAGCCGAGCCTCAGGGTGGGGCGAGGCGCCGGGGCCAGGAAGTGCACCTCGCCGTTCTCGATCAGGATGCTGTGCTCCTCGGCCAGCCGCTTCAGCAGTGACACATCGGTGTCGGCGGGGGCCTCCAGCCAGAAGCAGGAGCCGCCGAAGGTCGAACGGATACGCAGCTCGGGCAGGTGGGATGCGAGGGCGTCACGCATCAACAGCCAGCGGCGCTGGTAGGTCTGGCGAATCTGGCGCAGCAGGGCGTCGTGGTAGCCGCGGTCGAGAAACAGCGCCACGCTGCGCTGGTTGTTGGTGGCGGGGTGGCGCAGCATCAGCCGGCGCAGGGCGCGCGCCTCGGCGATAAAGGCGGGGGGCGCCACCATGTAGCCGAGCCGAAGGCCCGGCGCCAGGGTCTTGGACAGGCTGCCCACGTAGATCACCCGGCCATCGCTATCCAGGCTCTTGAGTGCCGGCGTCGGGTTGTCGACGAAGTTGGTCTCGCTCTCGTAGTCGTCTTCGATGACCAGATAGTTGTTGGCGCTGGCGCTGTCGAGCAAGTCGCGGCGGCGCTGCAGCGGCAGAGTCACGCCGGTGGGCGACTGGTGGCTCGGGGTGACGTAGGCCAGGTGGCAATCGGCCAGGCGCTGGTCGATCACCAGGCCCTGGTCGTCCACGTCCACCGCGACGATATCGTCGGTGAAGGTGCGGGCGATATTGACCATGTCGACGTAGCCAGGGTTCTCCATGGCGAAGCGTCGTCCCGCCCCCAGGATCAGCATGGCGGTGATCCATAGCGCCTGCTGGGCGCCCACGGTGATCAGGATCTCCTCCGGTCGGGCCCAGACGCCACGGCGGGGCAGCAGTCGCTGGTGGATCTGTTCGATCAGCAGCGGGTCGTCTTCGCTCAGGTGGTCTGCCGACCAGCGGCGGATGGCCGGCACGCTGACCGAGTCGCGGCTGCACTCCCGCCAGTGCTGGGTGGGAAACAGGTTGGGATCGATCTGGCCGTAGAGGAAGGGGTAGTCATAGTCGAGCCAGTTGGCCGGCTTGACGATGGTCGGCTGGCGCGAGGGTCGCATCGTCAACAGCTCGTCCCAGGGCGTCGCTGTGCCGGAGTGGGAGGTGGCGCTGGCGGCTGGGGGGGCGATGTCGGCCGGGGGCGTGACGCGTCCGGCGAGGATATCCGGATTGACGAAGTAGCCGCTGCGCTCCCGGGCGACCAGGTAGCCGTCGTCCAGCAGTTGCTCGTAGGCGATCATCACCGTGTTGCGGGCCACACCCAGCTCCTTGGCGAGCTTGCGGCTCGAAGGCAGCGCCTCACCGGTGGGCAGGTGCCCCTCGAGGATGGCGTGGGCGATCTGCTCGCGAAGCTGGCACTGAAGGCTTTCCTGACGCTTTGCGTCGAGTCGAAACAGGGGGGCGCTCATACCGACGACGGGTTCCCGGATGGTGGTTGTTGGACGAGTTCCGGCGTGGCCCAGGCCTGGCGGCCACGCCCGCCTACGATCTTACAGCGTCGACGTCTTGTCGAGGGCTCGCGGGTGCCTGGCCCAATCGATGTGGGGCCACTGGTCCTATGGCGTCGATGCTCGACGGGGGAGAGTGAGTCACATGGCGGGTCGGACCTGACGGCGCTCGCCAGCCAATGACGATCAAGATGTGACACCCGCAACAAGATTCCGCTTTAAGCGGCACAACAATGATGGGAGTTCCGCATGCACACCAAGTCCCCTTTCCTCCGTACCACGCCCCCGCGCAACATGACTCCTGCGGCCATCGGCGCTGCCGCCTCGACCCGGCGCCTCGGCCCGCGCCCGCTGGTGGCGGCGGTCGCCCTGGCGCTGCTGGGCGCCGCTGGCTCGGCCCAGGCGGCGACCTGGAAGATGGCGCTGGGCGACGCCGCCGGTGGCACCCAGCACGAGATGGGACAGACCTTCGCCAAGTTGATCGAGGAAAAGTCCGGCGGCGACGTCAGCGTGGACCTGTTTCCCAACGGCCAGCTGGGCAGTGAGCAGGACACCGTCAACAACGCCAGCATGGGCCTGCTCGACCTGTCGGTACTGGCGATCAACAACATCACGCCGTTCTCGCCCACGGTCGGGGTGATGACGCTGCCCTACGTGATCCAGAGTCCCGAGGACGCCCGCACCCTGACCCAGGGCGAGATCGGCCAGGAGATGGTCGACAACACCATCCGTGACGCCGGCGTGCGGATACTGGGCTGGGCCTACTCCGGCTGTCGCCGTCTGACCAACTCGGCGAGGCCGGTGGCGAGCCCCGAGGATCTGGATGGCCTGGTCATCCGGGTGCCCAAGAACGAGATCATGATCTCCGCCTATCAGTCCTGGGGCGTCAATCCAAACCCGCTGGCCTGGTCGGAGACCTTTACCGCCCTGCAGCAGGGCGTCGTCGACGGCCAGGACAACCCCTACATCACCATCGACGCGATGAAGTTCTACGAGGTCCAGGATCACGTCACCGACAGCTGCTATGTGTTCTCCATGGAGCCGCTGATCATGGGCGAAGGCATGTTCCAGAGTCTGTCCGAGGAGCAGCAGCAGTGGGTGCTGGAGGCCGCTCAGGAAGCCACCGACCACAGCTACGAGTATCTGCTGGCCCAGGAAGACGCAATCAAGACCCGGCTGGTGGAAGAGCACGGCATGGAGATCACCGAGCCCGCCGACGGCGAGCAGGCGTGGATCGAACAGGCCACCGCCATCTGGCCCGACTTCTACGACAGCATCGGCGGCAAGGCCAAGCTCGACGAGGCGCTCGCCGCGCTGGGACGTGAGCCAGCCCCCTGATCTGTCACGATGTCGTTGTCGTCTTGAACCCTCCCGGCGCCTGACTCCAGGCGCCATGAATCATGGCTCCGCCGGACGTCTGCCATTGGACGCCAGGCGGTGCCTGCTCAGAGGTCGTCGTGATGAATCGTCTATGGAAGCTCGTGGACAACCTCGAGAACTGGCTGTGCCAGCTATTGCTGGTGACCTTCGTGGCACTGCTGTTTGCCCAGATCATGCTGCGCAACCTGTTCAGCTATTCGCTGCCCTGGGCCGATGAGCTGGCCACTTATGCCTTCGTCTGGTTCGCCTACCTGGGGGCGGTCTACGCCGCCAAGAAGTCGGCCCACAACCGCGTCACCTTCCAGTTCCGTTTCTTCCCGCGCTGGGTGGAGCTGGCCTGCGGTGCGCTGACCGACCTGATCTGGATCGGCTTCAACCTGGTCTTCATCTGGCTCAGTTACGACTTCGTGTTCAACAAGATGAATACCTTCTGGAAGTCCCAGACCCTGGGCATCCCGATGAAGGTGTTCTACCTGATCCTGCCGCTGGCCTTTGTGCTGATGACCCTGCGCATCCTGCAGAATAACTACCTGCGCTTCGTCAAGCATCGCGAGCCCGTCGACCCCGAGGCCGAGGCCATCGCCGAGGCCAAGTCCTCGACGCTGTCGTCATCCAACGAGAAGGGAGACTGATCCATGGAGACGACCATCATCTACGTGCTGTTCGGCGTGTTCTTTCTGCTGCTGGTGCTGGGTGCGCCGATCACGGTGTCGTTGGGGGTGGCCGCGCTTGCCACCTATCTGTCGCTGGGGGAGAACCCCATGGCCTTCGTGCAGATCGCCTTCACCTCGGTGGGGTCCTTTCCGCTGATGGCGCTGCCGGCCTTTATCCTCGCCGGGGCCTTGATGGAAGCCGCCGGCATCTCGCGACGCCTGGTGGACATCGCCGAGGCCTTCGCCGGGCCGGTGACCGGCGGTCTCGCCGCCGCCACCGTGTTCGCCTGCATGTTCTTCGGCGCGATTTCAGGCTCAGGGCCCGCCACCACCGCTGCAGTGGGCATGCTGATGATCCCGGCCATGGCCAACCGCGGCTATGATCGCGGCTATGGCTCTGCCATCACGGCGTCCTCCGGCGGTCTTGGTGTGGTGATTCCGCCCTCCATTCCTATGGTCATCTTCGGCATCTCCGGGATGGGCCTGCAGCCACCGGCGCAGGCCGTAGCAGAGCACGGCGCCTTCCAGACGCTATCGATTCCGAAGCTGTTCATCGCCGGCATTCTGCCCGGCATGGTGATCGCCGGCTGCCTGTTGACCGTCAACTACATCATCTCGCGCCGGCGCGGCTACAGCGGGCTGAGCGACAGCTGGTCCTGGGACACCATCGCCAGGAGCCTGAAGCGTGGCGTGTGGTCGATCCTGGCGCCGCTGATCATCCTCGGCGGTATCTACAGCGGCCTGTTCACGCCTACCGAGTCGGCCATCGTGGCCATCGCCTACACCCTGATCGTCGGTATCTTCCTGCACCGCGAGCTCAAGTGGAAGCCGGCGCTCAAGACTCTGGAGACCACCACCTGGATCACCGGGCGGGTGCTGTTGATCCTGTTCACCGCCACGGTATTCGGCCGCTTGCTGGTCGAACAGCGGGTGCCGGCGGTGATCGCCGAGGGCATGCTGGGACTGACCGATAACCTGTACTTGATCTGGGCCATGGTTATCGCATTTCTGCTTTTTGTCGGCATGTTCATGGAAACCCTGGCGGCTATCATGATCCTGACGCCGGTATTGCTGCCGATCATGTACATGCTGGGCATGGACCCGGTGCACGTCGGTATCGTCGTCGTCTGTGCCCTGGCCATCGGCTTCCAGACGCCGCCCCTGGGGGAGAACCTGTTCGTGGCCTCGGGCATTGGTGGCGCCTCCATCGAGGAGATATCGATCAAGGCGCTGCCGTTTGCCGCAAGCTCGGTGTTCGCGCTGTTCGTTATTGCATACTTTCCGGAAATATCGCTGTGGCTACCCCGTATGCTGGGGTATTGATTGCGCACCGTCAGCGCACCGCAAAAAAGGCCGGGTGTCTCCGCATGTCGCGGCGACCCGGCCTCTCGTCAAGGAGTCACGCCATGCCTGTTTCGATCTCGCGTCTTCTCTGTTGCCTGGGGCTGAAGGACGATTGCCGCCAGGTGCTTGCCCACACCCTGACGCTGGCCAAGGCCACCGGGGCCGAGGTTCACGTACTGCATGCGGTCAAGTCGTTGTCCGATGACGTCATGCATACCCTCAAGGCCAACATCGGTGAACGTGCCACCCTGGATGACCTGATGGAGCAGCGCCTGCGTCTGGCGCGTGAACGTCTCGACGAATTTGTTGAATCGTTCTGGAAAGAAAACGAAAGTTGCCTTCCTGGGCGTGAGATCGTTACCGCCCAGGCGGTGGTGGAGGGTTACCCGGCGTCGGAGATTACCCGCTACGCCGTGCGCCATGACTGCGGCATGATCATTGTAGCCACCAACAAGCGCGGCTTCGCCTCGTCCTATGCTGGCCGGGTGACCAAGGGCGTGATCAAGCGTGCCAGTGTGCCGGTGGTGGTGGTGCCACCGATGTAGCCACGAAGAACGTCAGTCTGGCTGGCCGAGCGTGTCCTGACCCGATCGGTCAGTCAGCGTACCTTGGCAATGCGTTCGTGTACTCAGTGGTCGAAGGTATCCTGCAGCTGCCCGGCGATACGCCGCATCAAGGGTGCCCACTCCATCAGCGAGTCGATGCTGTGGCGTAGCCGGGGGGCGTGGATCGCCAGCGTCGCCTGGATGCGCCCGGTCTGGTCGTACACCGGCACGGCGATGGCCACCATGCCCTGGATAAACTCCTCGTTGTCGGTGCTCAGTTCCTTTTCGGCGATGTCCGCCAGGCGTCGCTCCAGCTCGTCTGGCTCGGTGGCGGTGTAGGGGGTATAGGCCTCCAGCGGCAGGTGCTTGAGCAGCTGGCGGCGCTGGGCCGTCCCCATCAATGCCAGAAACATCTTGCCGCTGGCGGTGCAGTGCAGCGGAAGACGCGAGCCCGGCGGCAACTGTATGCGTACCGGCCAGTTGGTCTCCACCCGTTCGTAGTAGAGCACCTCGTGGCCTTCCAGCAGGGTCAGGTTGCAGGTCTCGTTGACCTCTTCGGCCAGGCGCTTGAGCAGCATACGGCGCGGCGCCTTGAGGCTCTCGTTGGCGAGCACGCCCATGGCCATGCGATGCAGCCGTTCACCGGGAAGCAGATGCCGTCCTTCCACGTCGCGCACGATCAGGTCCTGCTCTTCTAGCTGCTTGAGCAGGCGATGCAGGGTGGGCTTGGGAATGTCGAGCTGACGCTCCAGGTCCGAGGCGCTGACGCCGTGGACCGAGGTGGCGATGGTTTCCAGCAGTACCAGGCCTCGTTGCAGCGTCGAATTGGTCGTGGTCCGAGTGCTTGCTGTAGACATACGCGATCCTTGACGACGGAAAATGGTGGCAGGGGCTCATGATAACGCGGCAAGCCCGGTGAGGCTTGCCGCGTGCTCCTGCCCGGCCTGTCGGTGCTACAGGTTCACCAGCATCAGTGACAGCGCCGGCCACATCGAGATGGCGATCCAGCAGCTGATCAGCGCGATGAAGTAGGGGATGACGAACTTCACCAGGCGCAGGTAGGGAATCCCGGTGATGCTCGAGGCCACGTAGAGATTGAGGCCGAAGGGCGGGGTGACGAAGCCGATGGCGGCGCCGACCAGGAAGATCACCGCGAAGTGGATCGGGTCCACCCCGGCGTTCTGGGCGATGGGCGCCAGGATCGGTGCCAGGATGATGGTCACCGGCAGGCTCTCGAGGATCATCCCGGCCAGCAGGATCATCAGCATGCAGGCGCCCAGGATCACGTAGTAGTTGCCCAGACCGCTGAGCAGGTCCTGCAGCGCCTGGCCCGCGCCGAGCACCGACAGCAGTTGCTGCATCACCACCGAGATCGCGATCAACGGCGCCAGCATGCCGGCGATCTGGCCTGATCGCAGCATGATCGAGGGCAGCGCGGTGAAGCGGATCTCGCGGGTGATCAGAAGCCCCGCAATCAGGGTGAAGCCCACGGTGATGGCGGCGGCCTCGGTGGGCGAGAACTTGCCCGAATAGATGCCGTAGATCACCACCCCGATGGTGGCGAAGCCGAGATAGGCGCGCCTGGCAAAACGTGCGCTTTCGCCGGCCTTGAACGGGATCAGGGTACCCCAGCCGTGGCGTCGCGCCACCAGGTGGCATGCCGCCATCATGCCGAACACCATCATCGCCCCGGGGATCATGCCGGCGATGAACAGGTCGCTGATCGACAGGTTCATCATGAAGCCGTAGACGATAAAGATGATCGACGGCGGGATGATGATGCCGACGGTACCGCCGGAGGCGGCGGTGGCGGCGGAAAAGCGCTCGTCGTAGCCGTTCTTGACCATCTCGGGCTGCATGATCGAGCCGATGGTGGCGGTGGTGCCGGCGTTGGACCCGGAGATCGCCGCGAACAGGCCGCAGGCGCCGAGGGTGGCCATGCCCATGCCGCCACGCAGCCAGCCCAGTACCGAGTAGGCGAAGTCGGACAGTCGCTTGGCGATGCCGGCGGCATTGATCAAGTCGCCGGTCAGGATGAACAGGGGCAGTGCCAGCAGGCCGAAGAAGCTCAGGCCCTGGAACAGGGTGACCCCGATATTGGCCAGGGTGAAGTCGATGATCAGGCTGGTGCCGACCACCCACAGGCCGATCACCAGGAAGATCGGTACCCCCAGCAGAAAAATGGTGGTGCAGCCCGCGGTGACCAGGCCGATAAGCATGCCGTCGGTCATGACGTCTCTCCTAGTCCATGATGGACGGTTGCAGGTTGAACGGCTCGCGGCGCCGGAAGCGCGCGATGTCGCTGGCCAGGTTCTGCAGCACCCGGAAGATGATCAGCGCCCAGGCCAGCGGCGTGGCCAGGTAGAACCACCACTGCATCACGTTGTCGGTGCCCGGCACGATGGCGAAGTTCATGTGCGCCAGTTCCACCTGGGCGATGGTGAAGTGGATGACCAGGGCGCCGAAGCCGATCCACAGCACGGCGTCGAGCACCTGGCAGGCGAACTGACCGGTGTAGGGCAGACGCATGCGAATCTCGTTGAGCGACAGGTGGGTACGCTGCTTGACGTTGAGCGAGGCGCCGAACCAGGTCAGCCATAGGAACAGCAGCACCGGAATGCTGGTGCTCCAGGGCGCCTGCAGGCTGAAGAAGAAGCGTCGGATGACCTCGACGAAGATGATGCCCGCCATGCCGCTGTAGGAGACCAGGATGATCACCTTCTCCAGATTGGCGTCGAGCCACTTGATCGGCGCCAGCCAGGCGGGGGTCGGCCGATCGGCGACGTCGTTCGACGTCGCCTGGGCCGCGGTGGCCTTGTGATCGGTCATTACGCCCTCCACCAGCGCTTCGGCGCCACGTTGACCGCCGCCATGTCGTGGGGAATCTCCCGGGCGATGGTGTGGATTTCCTTGTAGATATCGACGTCGCCGGCCCAGGCATTGAGCCGCTCGCGCCACTGCTCCCAGGGCTCTGGGTTGAACTCCGGGGCGCACAGCTGCTCGGCCTGGGCGCGGATCTCGTCGGACAGCGGAGCGACCCGAACGTTGTTCTCGGCGAACACGGTGCCGGCGGCGGGGTGTTCGGTGGCGCCGACGATCTGGTAGCGGCCGGCCTCGTTCATGCCCTGGGTGAAGATCTGGGCGGCGTAGGCCGACTCCATCACCTGATCCTGCAGCTCGGCATCCAGCGCCTCGAACTTCGACAGGTTCATGGCGGTGTGCTCGGTACCGGCGAAGAAGCGCAGGTCGACCGCCTGGGACACCACCGGTGCCATGCCGGCGTAGGCCACCGCGCTCATCCAGGTCTCGGCGCCGTCCAGCAAGCCCTGGCGTAGGCCGTCCAGGGTCTCCTCCCAGGCCACCGGTACCGGGTTGAGGCCAAGCTGCTCCATGGCGATGCGGCCAAGCTGGGTGCCGGTGACCCGGTTCTTGGTGCCCTGAAGCACCTCGAGGCTGTCCACCAGCGGCTTGTCGGCCCAGCTCTGACCCATCATCAGCCCGCGCAGATCGCAGTGGGTGAACAGGAACTGCAGGTTGTGGCGCTGGCGCATCGGCTCGCGCAAAAGGGCCTCGCTGCGAGGGTCGTAGAAGAAGTGAAACATCGAGGCGACGCTCGGGAACATGTAGGCAAAGTCCAGCACGTTCAGGTAGGGCGCGCCGCCGGCGGAGTTCTGGGTCGAGGCCGAGAAGATGTCGACGATGCCCTGCTGGGCCTTGCTGACACAGTCGAGCTGGTTGCAGACCTCGTTGGAGCCCATGAACTCGACGCGGATGGCGCCGTTGGTGCGCTCCTCGACGTCACGGGCGAAGAACAGCTGCCCGGACTTCTGGATATCGAGATTGCGCTCGTTGAACCCGGAGGCGCCGAAGCGCAGCTGGAACTTGGGCTCGGTCTGATAGCGGCGTTGTTGTTCGGTGTCGGCGGCCCGGGCCAGGCTCGAGGCGGTGAGGCCAGCGCCGAGGCCACTGGCGGCCAGCAGTGTGGAGGTCATGCCGAAGCGACCCGAGATATTCAGGAAGTCGCGGCGCGACACGTCTGATGAGAAGAGGCGTGAACTCATGGAAGGCTCCCAGTCTTGTGTTTGGTGTAGGGATGCAGGGGAGTGCCGGGTCGTTCGCGGTTGGCGATCGTCGCCTGGCACCGGGCCCGACAAAGGGCCTTGACCACACCTTAGAAGTCTCTCGGGAATAGATCAATAAAAATGAGTTTTTTTGTCTCGATATTGATCTTTTGAGAAAAGCGGCTAGAGTGAATTGAGACAAAACGTCTCGATTGAGTGAGCGACATGACAACCACAACACCACCGCCAGAGGCTTTCGACTACATCATCGTGGGGGCGGGCTCCGCCGGCTGCGTGCTGGCCAACCGCCTGAGCGAGGACCCCGAGGTGTCGGTACTGCTGCTGGAAGCCGGCGGGTCCGACTGGAATCCCTGGATCCACGTGCCCGTGGGCTACTTCAAGACCATGCACAATCCCGCCACCGACTGGTGCTACCTCACCGACCCCGACGAGGGCATCGAGGGTCGCCGGCTGCAGTGGCCCAGGGGCAAGGTCCTGGGCGGGTCAAGCTCGCTCAATGGTCTTCTGTACATCCGCGGTCAGCGCGAGGACTACGATGACTGGGCGCAGCTGGGCAACGACGGCTGGGACTACGACTCGGTGCTGCCCTACTTCAAGAAGTCGGAGTGCCAGGAACGGGGCGCCGATGACTACCACGGCGCCGATGGGCCCTTGAAGGTTTCGGATCTGCGCCTGCGCCGCGAGATCGCCGAACGCTTCATCGAGGCGGCCAAGGCCTCGGGGATTCCCGAGAACCGCGACGTCAACGGGCCCAGTCAGGAAGGGGTGGGCTACTTCCAGCAGACCTCCTACAAGGGCTTTCGCTGCTCCACCGCCAAGGCGTTTCTGCGTCCGGCGCTAAAGCGGTCCAATCTCACCCTGGTCAAGCGGGCCCACTGTCAGCGGCTGCTGCTGGAGGGCAAGCGCGTGGTCGGGGTCGAGTACCGCCAGGGGCAGAGCACCCATCGGGCAAGCGCCAGGCTCGAGGTGCTGCTGTCCAGCGGCGCCATCGGCTCGCCGCAGATCCTGCAGTGCTCCGGCATCGGGGACCCCGACCACCTGGCCGAGGTCGGCGTCGACTGCCGCCATGCGTTGCCAGGCGTCGGCGAGAACCTGCAGGACCATCTGCAGATCCGGCTGGTGTTCAAGACCTCCTGTCGCACCCTCAACGACGAGGTGCGTCATCCGCTCAGAAAGCTGGCGGTAGGCACCCAGTACGCCCTGACCCGCACCGGTCCGCTGACCCTGGCGGCCAGTCAAGTGTGCATCTTCACCCAGTCGCGGGAGGGCCTGGATCGTCCGGATATCCAGTTCCATATGCAGCCGCTGTCGGCAGACAAGCCGGCCGAAGGGGTGCATCCGTTCTCGGCCTTCACCTCCTCGGTGTGCCAGTTGCGTCCGACCAGCCGGGGGCGTATTCGCATCACCAGCGCCGACCCCGCCGTCTATCCCTCGATCCAGCCCAACTATCTGAGCACCGAAGAAGACTGCCGCGTGGCGGTGGACGCCATCAAGGTGGCGCGACGCATCGCCGAGCAGGCACCGCTTGCCGAGGTGATCACCGATGAATACGTGCCGGGGCGGGAGTATCAGAGCGACGAGCAATTGCTCGAGGCTGCCCGGCGCTACAGTCAGACCATCTACCACCCGGCGGGCACCTGCAAGATGGGCCACGACGACCTGGCGGTGGTCGATGACCGACTGCGGGTGCACGGCCTCGAGGGACTGAGGGTGGTGGACGCCTCGATCATGCCGATCATCGTCTCGGGCAACACCAACGCCCCGACCATCATGATCGCCGAACGCGCGGCGGACATGATCAAGGCCGATCGCCGTGCCCAGGCGCGCGTCGCCTGATGGGCAGCGCGGGAACGTCGACGCCAGAACTGTGACGCCCGAACTTTGACGCCCAAGCCTCGACAGCGGATCGATGCTATCAGGGCCTGGCCTTACTCGAGGCCGCGCTCTGGCCCTAACGTCGCGGTAGCAGGCTGGGCCAGGATCATTTCAATGGCGCGTCATCGCCTGACCCGCTGAGCGCGACCCCTGATACGCGAACAACGAATAAACGAGAGGACGCCCATGTCCCAGCCAACGACCCACGCCAAGCCCGAGACGCCCGTGACCGGATGGCGTCGCCATCTGGAGCCCGCCCGGGAGCGCATGCCGGGGGTGCTGATCTGCATCACCATTGCCCTGGCCACCACCTTTATCGCCGATCACTACGGCGGCCCGACCCTGCTCTACGCACTGCTGTTCGGCATGACCCTGCACTTTCTCAGCGAGCAGGGCCCGTGCCTGGTGGGGGTGGAGTTTGCCGCCCGCACCATCCTCAGGCTGGGTGTTGCCCTGCTGGGGGTGCGCATCACCCTGGAGCAGGTGGCGGAACTCGGGATCGGCCCGGTGGTGACGGTGGTCGCCGGGGTGGTGCTGACCATTCTGGCGGGAAGCGTGCTGGCGCGACTGCTGGGGCTGAAAAATGATCTTGGCCTGCTGACCGGCGGGTCGGTGGCGATCTGCGGCGCCTCGGCGGCGCTGGCACTGTCTGCGGCGATGCCGCGCAACGAGATCGCCGAGCGCAATACCATCCTGACCGTGGTTGGCGTGACGACGCTGTCCACCGCCGCCATGGTGCTCTACCCGCTGCTGGTCGGTGCGCTGGGACTGACCGACACCCAGGCCGGCATCTTTCTTGGTGGCACCATCCATGACGTCGCCCAGGTGGTCGGTGCCGGCTACATGATTTCCGACGAGACCGGCGACATCTCTACCTTCGTCAAGCTGTTGCGGGTCGCCATGCTGGTGCCGGCGGTAATGGTGTTCATGCTGCTGTTTCGCCGCGCCCGTGGCGGTGAAGGTGGCAAGGTGCCGATGTTCCCGAGCTTCCTGGTGGCCTTCGTGGTGCTGGTGCTGATCAACAGCCTTGGTGTGATCCCCCAGGTGATGGTCGAGGGCATGACCGACCTGTCGCGCTGGTGCCTGGTCACCGCCATCGCCGCACTCGGTATCAAGACCTCCTTCCAGAAGCTCGCCGTGGTTGGCTGGAAGCCCGTCATCCTGATGGTCGCCGAGACCGTCTTCCTGCTTGGGCTGGTGCTGGTGTGCCTGTATACCGGCATCGCCGAGTGGTAGCGAGCGGTCCCGGGCCAAAGCCCACACAAATGCCAAGGCCCCGGTTCTCCGGGGCCTTGGCATTTCTGACGGTCTGTGGCGCTGTGTTGGTCGTTACTGACCGGCCTGGATCGCGGTCAGCGCAATCGTATAGACGATATCCTCCACCAGGGCGCCCCGGGACAGGTCGTTGACCGGCTTGTTGAGGCCTTGAAGCATGGGGCCGATGCTGACCACCCGAGCGCTGCGCTGGACCGCCTTGTAGGTGGTGTTGCCGGTGTTCAGGTCGGGGAACACGAACACCGTCGCGCGACCGGCCACCGGGGACTCCGGCGCCTTCTGCCGGGCTACGCTGGCGATGGCCGCAGCGTCGTACTGCAGCGGGCCGTCGATGGCCAGGTGCGGCGCCCGTTGCCTGGCGATGCGGGTCGCCTCGCGGACCTTGTCGACGTCGGCGCCGCTGCCGGACTCGCCGGTGGAGTAGCTGATCATGGCGACCCGTGGCTCGATGCCGAAGGCCTCGGCGCTGGTGGCGCTCTGCAGGGCGATCTCGGCCAGCGCCTCGGCGTCGGGGTCGGGGTTGACCGCGCAGTCACCGTAGACCACCACCTGGTCGGGCAGCAGCATGAAGAACACCGACGACACCTGGCCGTAGCCGGGGGCGGTCTTGATCAGCTGAAAGGCCGGGCGCACGGTGTTGGCGGTGGTATGCACGGCGCCGGAGACCAGGCCATCGACCTCGCCTTCGGCGAGCATCATGGTACCCAGCACCACGCTGTCATGAAGCTGGGCCTCGGCGGTCAGCGGGGTCAGCTTGCCACGCCGGCGCTCGACCATCGGGGCGACAAAGCGACCACGCTCGGCGTCCGGGTCGAGGATCTGGAGGTCGTCGGGCAGTTCAAGGCCACGCGCCTTGGCCACCTCGTGGATGGCGCGACGCTTGCCCAGCAGCACGCAGTTGGCGATGCCACGACGCTGGCACAGGATGGCCGCTTCCAGGGTGCGTGGCTCGTCGCCTTCGGGCAGCACGATTCGCCGACGCTTGTGCTGGGCCATGCTGACCAGTTGATGGCGGAAGGCCGCCGGTGACAGGCGGCGCTGGGCGTCGTCGTGAATCAGTGCCAGCAGCCAGTCACGATCCAGGTGATCGGCGACGAAGGCACAGATGGCCTCGGCGCGCTCGTGATCATCCACCGGGATGCCGCCGGACATCTCGGTAAGCCGGGCCACGGTGGCGTAGCTGTCGGTGTCCACCGAGAGTACCGGCAGCCCCGAGGCCAGCGCCGGGCGACAGACGTCGATCAGCTGCTGGCTGGGTGACTCGCCATGGGTCAGCAGAAGACCCGCCAGGGGCACGCCGTTCATGGTGGCCAGGGCCGCCGCCAGCAGGGTGTCGTCGCGGTCCCCGGGGGACACGATCAGCTCGCCGGGACGCAGGGCGTAGAGCAGGTGCTCGGCGCTGCGGGCCCCCAGGGTCGAGTGGGCGACGCGGCGGCGATCGGCCTCGCCATGGTGCAGGATCCTGGCATCGAGGGCGCGGGCCACGTCGACCACTCGCGGCGCGGTCAGGGAGGCTCGGTAGGGCACCGCCGCGACCACCGGCAGGGTCAGATCGGCGCCGGTGGCGAGCTGCTGCTGCCAGTGCTGGCGGTGGGCGCGGGCCTCGACCTCGCTGACCGAGGCCAGCGTCTGGTCGATGGCCGAGCCGTCGCCGTCCCCCGGCAATCGCATCAGCATGGCGCCCAGGGTGCGTACCGACCCCACCGCGTCGATGCTCTGACGATGGAATTGCAACTGCTTGGCCAGCTCCTGGGGGTCGGCGACCTGACCATCGGCGACCAGCACTACCTGGGCGTCGAGGGCGCTGGCCAGGCGCACGTTGAGATCGAAGGCGTAGGCGTTTCTCGGCAGTGGTCGAACGCCTTCCACCACGATCAGCGCCGGCGCCTTGCCGGTGGCAGGGCGTGCGACGCGGGCGTGGCGCTCCACGGCAAGTTCCAGTAGACCATCGCGATCGTCACGGCCGAGATACTGCTCCAGTGTCTGGCGCGAGATTGGTCGTGGCGAACCTATGCCCAGGGTGCTGGCCACCAGCGAGCGGGCGCGTTCGTCGTTGCTGCTCGCCTGTTCGCCACCTTCAGACTGGCTGAACGGCTGTAGAAAACCCGCATCCAGCCCCAGCGTATCCAGTGCCCGGAGCAGGCCAAGGCCGGCAGAGGTGAGGGCGACCCCGTCGTCGACGGGGATCAGCAGCAGCGTGCGGGACTGGGTGCTCACAGAACCTCCTCGAGCGTTGGCGAGGACGTCAGGCTCGCGATCAGTGCCCGGGTCTGGCTGGCGATATAGCCTTCTTCGTCGGTGGGGATGACGCGGATCTCCGGCGTCGGGGTGGCGTCTTGAGCGTGGATCTGACCTTCCTCGCCGCGACCAAGGCCCTCGTTGGCGTCACTGTCCAGGCGTACACCGAGGGACTCCAGGTGACCCAGGGTTCGCGCGCGCACCAGGGATGAGTTTTCGCCGATGCCGCCGGTGAAGGCGATGCCGTCGACCCGGGGCAGGGCACAGGCCAGGCCCGCCAGGGACTTGGCCAGGCGGTAGCAGAACACCTCGATGGCCAGGCTCGCGCCGGCGTGACCTTCACTGGCGGCCTGTTCGAGCTCACGCATGTCGTTGGTCAGCTCGGATAGCCCCAGCAGTCCGCTCTTCTGGTTGAGCAATTGATCGACGCCCTCCAGCGACATGCCCAGCTGGCGGGCCAGGTGAAGGTGCAGGCCGGGATCGACGTCGCCGCTGCGGGTGCCCATCACCAGGCCCTCCAGCGGGGTCATGCCCATGCTGGTGTCCAGGCTTCTGCCGGCCCACACCGCGGTGGCGGAGCAGCCATTGCCCAGGTGGGCGATCAGCCAGCCGCCTTCACCACGGGAGCTGACCTCTGCCAGGCGGCCGGTCACGTAGGCATGGCTCGAGCCGTGGAAGCCGTAGCGACGGATGCCGTGTCGGCTGTAGAGCTCCTCGGGGATGGCATAGCGGTAGGCGTGGGGCGGCAGGGTCTGGTGGAAGGCGGTGTCGAACACCGCCACCTGAGGCAGCTCCTCGAACAGCCGACGAGTGGCGACGATACCGTCGAGGTTGGCCGGATTGTGCAGGGGGGCCAGGCTGATGGTCTGGCGAATGGTGCGCACCACGGCGTCGTCGAGCAGGGTGGCGGCGGTGAAGCGCTCACCGCCATGCACTACCCGGTGGCCGATGCCGATGGGCCGGTGGACTTCGAGGTGCTCGAGAATCGTCTTGAGCGCCAGGGCGTGGGTCGCGCGGGGAAGTGAGATCTCACGGGCGCTGCCGTGTTCGTCCGTCAGCTTGAGGCGAGCCTCGTGGCTGCCCAGGCGCTCGGCGATACCGGACAGTCGGGGCGCGTCGGGGGCCTGATCGATCAGCGCGAACTTGATCGAGGAGGAGCCGCAGTTGATCACCAGAATCGGGGCTTTCATGCCATCTCCAGAAAAGACGCCTTGGTGAGGCGAGAATGCGTGGGATGGCGGCGAATCTAGCACCGCCCCGGGGCGCGAATAATTGGCCTGGGGAGGTAGTCGAACGGCTTTGCTGGTGGATCTGACGAAGCCGTGATGAGCGTCAAGTGCATGAATCTTTGGATTAGACTTTTGTCTAACTTTGTGCGGCGGGACTGAGCTTGAGCGTACAAAACGTGCATCCCCGGGCGGTTGAACGCTGCCCGGGAATGCGCAGGGTAGTGGCTTGTCTCAGACCTCCTTGTCGAGACAGTCTGGTTCAGACCTCCCTGTTTAGACCTCCCTGTTCAGACCTCTCTGTTCAGACCTCCTTGTTCAAACCTCCTTGTTCAAACCTCCTTGTACAGCTCCGCGCCCTGCTCGCGGAAGGCCCGGGCGCGCTCCTCCATGCCGGCCATGACGGCGTCGCCGTCACCCTCAAGACCGTTGTCACGGGCGTAGTCGCGGACCTCCTGGCTGATCTTCATGGAGCAGAACTTGGGCCCGCACATGGAGCAGAAGTGGGCCACCTTGGCGGAGTCCTTGGGTAGCGTTTCGTCGTGATAGGCGCGGGCGGTGTCCGGGTCCAGGCCCAGGTTGAACTGGTCCTCCCAGCGAAACTCGAAGCGTGCCTTGGACAGGGCGTTGTCGCGGCGCTGGGCGCCGGGATGCCCCTTGGCCAGGTCGGCGGCATGGGCGGCGATCTTGTAGGTGATGATGCCGGTCTTGACATCGTCCTTGTCGGGCAGGCCCAGGTGCTCCTTGGGGGTGACGTAGCACAGCATGGCGCAGCCGTACCAGCCGATCATCGCCGCTCCGATGCCGGAGGTGATGTGGTCGTAGCCCGGGGCGATATCGGTCACCAGCGGCCCAAGGGTATAGAAGGGCGCCTCGTCGCAGTACTCGAGCTGCTTGTCCATGTTCTCCTTGACCAGGTGCATGGGCACGTGGCCAGGGCCTTCGATCATCACCTGGACGTCGTGCTTCCAGGCGATATGGGTCAGCTCGCCCAGGGTCTTGAGCTCCGCCATCTGGGCCTCGTCGTTGGCGTCGGCCACCGAGCCCGGGCGCAGGCCATCGCCCAGCGAGAAGGCCACGTCGTACTGCTTGCAGATCTCGCAGATGTCCTCGAAGTGGGTGTAGAGGAAGCTTTCCTGGTGATGGTAAAGGCACCACTTGGCCATGATCGAGCCGCCGCGAGAGACGATGCCGGTGACCCGGTTGGCGGTCAGAGGCACGTAACGCAGCAGCACGCCTGCGTGGATGGAGAAGTAGTCCACGCCCTGCTCGGCCTGTTCGATCAGGGTGTCGCGGAACACCTCCCAGGTGAGGTCCTCGGCCACGCCCTTGACCTTCTCCAGCGCCTGATAGAGCGGCACCGTGCCGATCGGTACCGGCGAGTTGCGGATGATCCACTCGCGGGTCTCGTGGATATTCGCTCCGGTGGATAGATCCATGATGGTATCGGCGCCCCAGCGGATGCCCCAGGTCATCTTTTCGACCTCTTGCTCGATGGAGGAGGTCACCGCCGAGTTGCCCAGGTTGCCATTGATCTTCACCAGGAAGTTGCGCCCGATGATCATCGGCTCGGCTTCCGGGTGATTGATGTTGGCGGGGATGATGGCGCGCCCGGCGGCAACTTCCTGGCGCACGAACTCGGGGGTGATCTCCTCTGGCAGACGGGCGCCGAAGCCCTGCCCGGGATGCTGGTGGCCGAGGATGCGCTCGACCTCGTCGCTGCCTCGATAGCCATCGGCCAGGGCCTGGCGACGCTGGTTCTCGCGGATGGCGATGAACTCCATCTCCGGGGTGATGATGCCGCGCCGAGCATAGTGCAGCTGGGTCACATTGCCGGCGCGGCCATCGGCGCCACGACGTGCGCGGCGCGGCGTTCGGGTCAATTCGAAACGCAGGGAGGCGAGTGTCGGGTCGTTGGCGCGCCGGCGACCGTAGTCCGAGGTCGGTCCATCGAGCCATTCGGTGTCGTCGCGCTCCTCGATCCAGGGCCGGCGCAACTCGGCAAGCCCGCGACGCAGGTCGACCTCGACCTGGGGATCGGTGTAGGGGCCGGAGGTGTCGTAGACCAGCAGCGGCGGGTTGGCTTCGTCGGCCCCGGAGGTGCGGGTCGCTGACAGCGAAATCTCGCGAAACGGTACCCGCAGGTCGTCGCGGGAGCCCTGTACATGGACCTTGCGAGAGCCCGGCAGCGGCGCAACCGCGGCCTTGTCGACCTGGGCGGTCTCGGCCAGGAAGTGCGCGCTATGGCGGGGCTTGTTTGCGGAAACGGGTTGATCGAGTGGCATTGGCTTGTCCTTCTCACGGCACTGGGTGCTGTCGTTGTTGTGGGCATGGCGCGAGGAAGGAAGGGGCGTCGTGGCCAGGGCCGTGAGCGCTTGATCCCTACGCTGGTCCTCACCGCGATGCCGTGGCATCGGGGTTACCCCCAGATCAGGTTCAACGGGTCCCATGCGTTGCATGATCTCAGCCGCCTCTTGCGGCCCCCCGTCAAGCGTGCTGCTGATTGTGTCAGTCGCTCAGGTCGAGTCCCATCTGCCAGAAGTCGATCTCGAGTCGTGTTGCGTCGGCGAAGATCCGTGACAGTCGCGTAAAGCGCTCGCCGGATACCTGGGCAAGCTGATCGTCGAGCCAGGCCTGCTCCTGGCGCGCAGCGGCCTGGAAGTCGTCGCTTTCGTACATGGCGATCCAGGCGTCGAAGGGGTTGTCGGCACCGCGCAGGGTGTCCGAGCGGGCGTTGAGGCTTCGTGCGATATCGGCGTAGCCGACCATGCAGGGGGCCAGCGCCACGTGCAGGTCCAGGAGGTCGCCGCGGCTGCCGGCGTCCAGCACGTAGCGGGTGTAGGCCAGGGTGGCGCGGGCTTCGGGCAGCTCACTGAGTTCGGCCTCGCTGATGCCCCAGTCGCGGCAGAAGGCGAGATGCAGGCCAAGTTCCACGTCGAGGATGGTCTTCATGCCGTCGAAGGCGCCGCGCAGCTCGTCGAGGCTGTGGCTCTTGTAGGCCGCCAGGGCGTAGGCCCGGGAGAACTGCAGCAGAAACAGATAGTCCTGCTTGAGGTAGTGACGGAAGCTGGCGTCGGCCAGTTCACCACGGCCAAGGGCGAGCACGAAGTCGTGTTCGATATAGGCGTGCCAGTCATCGCGGCAGGCGTCGACAAGATCGGTAAAGCGGTAGCCCATGTTGCCTCCGGTTGGTGCGGATCCGGAGGGCGGCGGCAAGGGACACGGCGACGAGAAAGGAGGGAGGTGCGCGCGCAGGGGCTGGCACCACCGCCTGATTCCCTACGCCGGTTCAAGGTGTGAAGCCACACCGCACCCGGATCAGGTTCCACGGGATCGGCGCTGGCGGCCGGCGATACATCACGCTGGCCCTGCGCCATCTCAGCCGGATTCACCGGCACCCCGTCAAGCGAGTCTGGATCGAGTCTAGCACGGCTTGCCGGGGTGTCCACCACGGTGAAGCCGGGCGGGATCCGGCTCAGTCGATGGACTTCTCGCCGGAGACATCCGGCGCCGAGTCCGTGCCGTGCTCGCGAAACGACTGCACCGGCATCTCGCGGGGGATTTCCCGTGGCGGCTCGGCCGGGGTCGCCGGGGGCGGTGGTGCCTCGGCGACGCGAAGCTCGCCCACCACCGCCGGGGGGCGGGTCTCGCTCGGGACCAGCAACAGGCCGGCGCGCCTCAGGGCCCGGCCGATGGTCAGGCTGGAGCTCCAGCGGACCAGCGGGGCGGCCATCACCAGGCCGAGCCACACCGGCGTCAGCCAGATGAAGAAGCTCGGGGTGAAGGCCCAGGTCACCAGCGCCCACAAGGCGCCGATCAGTGACCACAGCCAGGTGTGGCGAAAGGCTTCCTTCCAGGGCAGGGCGCGGCCCTCGCGGGACTGTGGATCCCAGGCCACGGTGCGGCCGCTCAGTACCTGAATCACGAAACGACTGTGGAACACCATCATCAAGGGCGCGATGAGCATGGCAAACAGCGTCTCGAGCAGCATGCTGGCGACGAGCCGGGCACGCCCGCCGTAGGCCTGCGGGTTCTGGATCAGTCCCAGCACCAGCCCCAGTACCTTGGGCATCAGCAGCATGCCCAGGGTGCCGATCAGCAGCGGCATGATCAGGTTGGGCGGGGCGATCGGCCAGTCGGGAAACAGCTGGGAGCTCGAGGTGAAGAAGTTGGTCGGCACCAGTGCCCGGATCAGGGCGTCGATGGTGCTGATCACCAGGATCGCCAGCCACACCAGCGATGACAGGTAGGCGAGGGCACCGAAGAAGAAGTGCAGCCGGCTTAGCACGTGCAGTCCGCGTCCGCCGAGCAGGCGCATATGCTGCAGGTTGCCCTGGACCCAGCGGCGGTCGCGCTTGGCGTAGTCGAGGATATGACTCGGCATCTCCTCGAAGCTGCCGCCCAGGTCGGTGCGCATGCGCACCTGCCAGCCGGCGCGGCGCAGCAGGGCCGCCTCGACGAAGTCGTGGCTCAGGATATCGCCTCCCAGCGGCGGCTTGCCGGGCAGCTCCGGCAGGCCACAGGCATCGGTGAAGGCGTCCACTCGAATGATGGCGTTGTGGCCGAAGTAGTTGGCCGCGGTGGCGTGCCAGAAGCTCAGACCGCTGGCCAGCATCGGCGAGTAGAGCGCGGCAGCGAACTGGTTGGCGCGGCCGAACAGGCTGTCCTGGCGCACCGGAATCGGCACCGTCTGCAACAGGCCAAGGCGCGGGTTGGCCATCATCTCGTCGATCAGCTCGATGACGGTCGTGCCGCTCATCAGGCTGTCGGCATCGATCACCAGCATGTAGTCGTAGTGGCTGCCCCAGCGGGTGCAGAAGTCGCCCAGATTGCCGGCCTTGCGCCCGACGTTGCTGTCACGGTGGCGGTAGTGCAGTTGGCAGTGGCCTTCCAGGCGCTTCTGCAGCTCGGCCATAGCGGCCTTTTCCTCGGCCACTACCTCGTCGTCGGTGCTGTCGCTGAGCACGAAGGCTTCCACCTCGATGCCTTCCGGCAGTCCGTCCAGATCCTTGCAGGTGGCCTCGAGTCCGGCGGCGACACGCAGCACGTCCTCGTTGTGGATCGGCATCACCAGGGCGGTGCGGGAGCGGGAGCCTTCGGGTCGCATGGGATAGGAATGGCGCGGCTTCAGGCTCAGCGGGTCACGCCCGGTCAGGTTGAGAACGAAGCCGATCAGCGCGCTCCAGAAGGCCATGGTGATCCAGCCGAAGGTGATCGCGAACAGGCCGATGATCGCCATCTCGAGCGGACTGATGCCCTCCACGTAGAGGATCCGGAACATGGTCCAGACCCCCAGCGCCGTGGTGGCGGCAATGGCCAGGCCGACGCCAAGACGTCGCAGGCGTGGCCAGGGTACCTCGGGAGTATGGGCGTTCATCAGGGGCTCCAGATGCTGTTCCAGGTTTCGCTCAGGCGCTCGCCACGAAGCATGAGGGTCAGGCGGATATCAGCGGGCTGGTCGCCGTCGGGCAGCAGCGTGAAGCTGGCGCGCCAGGTGTCGTCGTCGGGCAGCGGTGTGACCTTGGCCTCGGCGGTCTCGCCACTGGAGGTGGTCAGGGTCATCTCGACCGGCTGGCTGGGGTCCAGTCCCTCGAGCTCACCGCCGCGAAAGTCGATGATGAACTGACGCAGGCGCTCGTCGGGGGGATCACTCTGTCCCGGCACCCCGCCCCAGCCCTGGCGCGAACGCACCACACGTGCCAGCGGTTCGGCCGTGGGGGTGTCGCCGAAGGTCCATGTGCGATAGCGATAGGTACGGGAGTCGCCGGCCATCAGCGGGGTGGCGGGCACCCAGTAGGCGGTGATGTTGTCGTGGGCCTCGCTGTCGGTGGGAATCTCCACCAGCTCCACATGGCCTTCGCCCCACTCGCCCTGGGGTTCGACCCACTGACTGGGGCGACGCTCGTAGCGGGCCTCCATGTCCAGGTAGGCGTTGAAGTGCTGGGGGCGCTGGACCAGGCCATAGCCCTTGGGCGAGGTGTCCTGCAGCCCGGAAATCTGGAGGCTTTCGGGGTTTTCCAGCACGCGCCAGGTCCACTCGCCGGTGCTGGTGGCCATCAGCAGGCCGCTGGAGTCATGCACTCGGATGCGGTAGTCGTCCTCCTGACGGCGATCCATCTCGCCATGCAGGAACATGCTGGTCAGCGGTGCGACGCCGAGCTTCTCGACGTCTTCCCTGGCAAACAGGCGAGCCTCGGTGTCGATCTGGGTGCGCTTGCCCGGGGTGATGTCGAAGCGGTAGGCGCCGGCCAGAGACGGGCTGTCCAGCAGCGCCAGCACCGTCATGTGGGTATCGCCGGGCTGTGGCTTGACCAGCCAGTATTCGCGAAAGGCGGGAAACTCCTCGCCCTGAGGCAGGGCGGTGTCGATGGCCAGGCCTCGGGCCGACAGGCCGTAGCCCTGATCTCGTCCGACCAGGCGGAAGTAGGACGCGCCCAGGAATACCGCAAACTCATCCTTGTAGTCGGCGCGGTTGAGCGGGTAGTGCAGGCGAAAGCCGGCATAGCCGAGCCCACTCAGATCGAGCTCGGCGAGGTCGGCGGCATCGTCGTCGTAGCGAAAGCGCTCAGATTCGAAGGGCAGCGAGCGTACCTCGCCATCCTCCAGCAGGTGGATATCTACCGGCTGGTCATACAGAAAGCCCGGGTGGAAGAGCTCCACCTCGAAGTCGCCGTCATCCTTCCACAGCGCCCGCTCATCGCGGTAGCGAATCTGCCGGTAGCGATCGTAGTCCATCTCGCTGAGGGCTTCGGGCAACTCGGCCGAGGCCTCTTCATAGGGGGACGCGGCCATTTCCTTGGCCCGGTTCGTGACCTGTTCGAACAGCGCGCCGGTCTCGACGGCCATGGCCGGCGTCGCCAGGGCAACGCTGGTGATGACGCCGACGAAGGCGAGCGCCAGGTTGCGCGAGCCAGGTCGCCGGTGTGCAAGGGTGTGTCGTTCTCGAGATATTGCCGTGTCCAAGTGCGCTCTCCTTGCGAGCGGACGAACGCCCGGTGGCTCGGGTTCGCCCGCTGGGGGTGTAGGGGATCCTTCTGCCGTTCACATCGATGGCATGTTCTATGCGACTTTCTATGCCACTTTCTATGCCAGATCGAGCCAGCCTTTAATCTAGCCTATTGGCCGAGACAAAAGTTGCAATAGATGTCATCGGAGTGCATTTGAGGATTTGTGCCAGTTCGGGTTCCGTGTCGCCGAAGGGAGACGGTATTGGGGCGGGCAGGTTACTGAGCGGTAACGTTCAGGTGGCCAAGAGGGAGCGACTGGGAGTCCAGGAAGGGAGGTTGCATGTTTGGGGGAAGAGTCTTGCCGCGCCTACCAGAGCCAGCTGGATGGTCTGGGCGGCGGCAGGCGCTGGTGCAGGGCACGCCAGCCGACGATGCAGCGGATCACGAACCAGGCGGTGACCAGCAGCGGGGGTAGCGCCAGGCCGATGATCAGCACCGACAGTACCACCGCGGCGACCATGTAGAGCAGGCCGATCCAGAAGGTGCTGATCAGAAACTGGTAGTGGGCGCGCAGCCAGGGGGCGGCGTCGGTGCGATAGACGTAAGCGACGACCAGCGCGATCAACAGTGTCACGAATCCGCTCACCAGCCCTGCCAGGTAGAGCAGATAGAGGACGTGGCCGACGCGGGTCTCCGGCGGCGGTGACACTGACGCTGTGGTCACTTCATGTTCCTCGAGCTGTAAAGCCGATAACGGCGGAAGTCGGGGTCGCCACGCTCTTCTTCCAGGGTCTTGGTGTAGCGCTTGTACTCCCACTGGTACTGGGCCGGGTCCAGTGCGATCACCGCCTCGATGCTGGCATTGACCCCGCTGCAGGAGATGGTCTCGTCTTTATCGTAGACGCGCTCGTCGGCGGCCAGGAAGTACAGCGCGAAGCCCCGCCCGGGTCGGCGCAGGGCGACGCCGGTCACGACTCTTGCGTTGGTGCGCGACACCAGCTTGGGCAGCAGGGTGGCGGTGTAGGCGGGGCGCTTGAAGAAGGGCGCGAACACGCCGCTGCCCCAGCTGGGTTCCTGGTCGGGCAGGATGCCGACGGCCTCGGATCGCTTGAGCGCCTTGAGCAGCGCCGCCACGCCCCTTGGATTGGTCGGCACCAGGCTGGCGCCGCAGCGCTCGCGCCCGGCGCGAATGATCGGGTCCAACGGTGCCAGCTTGGGCGGTTCGTACATGGCGGTGAAGGGGAAGTGGCTCGACAGCCAGAAGTTCAGCACCTCCCAGTTGCCGAAGTGAGGCGCCAGGATGATCACGCCCTGGCCCTCGGCGCGGGCATCATCCAGCAGTTCGCGGCCATGGACCTCGACGATGCTGTCGGCCACTCGGCCGGGGTCGCCCTGCCAGGCGAAGCCGAGCTCCAGCATGGTGGCGGTGGAATGCTTGAGGCTCTCGCGCCCCAGGGCGGCGCGACGGGCCTCGGAAAGGTCGGGATGGACCACTTCCAGGTTGAGCCTGGTCACCGCACGTTCTCGCTTGAGCAGGGGGTAGGCCACATTCACCAGGGCGACGCTGAGTCGCCACAGGGTCGCCGGTGACAGACGTGAAAGTATCCGCCACAGGCGTGATATCGCGGTAGCCTGGAGTCGCTGTTGCCAGGGGACGTTCATATCAGATCAACCAGCTTTCCACATTGTCCGGAGCGCGCTTTTCCTGCAGTGCCTTGAAGCCTTTGACGCAGCGCACGATCAACCACACCGCCAGGGCCAGCAGCAGCGGCAGGCCGATCACGATAAAGGTCAGGATCGACGCCACGATGCCGTAGAGCAGGCCGATCCAGAAGGTGCGGATCTGGTAGCGATAGTGCTCGTCGAGCCACACGGGGCCCTTGCCTCGGTAGACGTAGGCGATGATCACCCCGATCACCGCGGTGAAACCGGTGACCAGGTTGGCCAGCAGCAGCGCGTAGCCCACCAGCGACATGGTGGTGTCGGCGGGGGGCGTGTCGCCAGGAGAGGGCGGCTCGACAGTGGGTTGTTGAGGCGTAAGGTCGTGTTGGCTCATCCGTGTTCCCTTGGGTGCATGTCATACGGCCCCGTTATCATACCCAGCCTGTGCCGCATTGCCATGACCCGCGAAGCGACCCGCAGGGACGACCGATGCTACTCCTGTTTGAGCGGACGGCTGATCTCCAGCAGGTTGCCGTCCGGGTCGCGCAGATACAGCGACTCGATCCTGCCGGTGGCCCCCTGGCGTACCACCGGGCCCAGCTCCACCTCCACCGACAGGGCATCGAGGTGAGCCTTGACCTCAGCCAGCGGCAGATGGCTCTTGAAACAGACGTCCAGGCTGCCGGGGGTTGGGGTGGCGGCCCTGGGGATGACGTCGGTGGCGGTCCAGTGCAGGCGCAGGGCCAGCTCGCCGAGCATCAGGTCGACCCGCTCGGTATCGCGATAGCGGACGTCCAGGCCCAGAACGCGGGTGTAGAAGTCCACGGCGCGGGAAATATCGGTCACGGTGATGACCAGGTGATCTAGACCTGACAGCATGCCTCTCTCCACAAATGATCCAAGTCCCAGAGAATACGACGATGCCAAGCTGTCCGCTATGCGCAAACCCGACGACGGACCACTTTCATGCGGACGGGCGCCGCGACTATTTTCGCTGCTCGGTATGTGACTTGGTGGCGGTGCCTCCCGAGCAGCGCCTGGGACCGCAGGCCGAGAAGGCGGTCTACGATCAGCACGACAACCGCCCGGATGACCCCGGTTACCGTCGTTTTCTGGGTCGCCTGTTTGATCCGTTGAGCGAGCGTCTGTCGCCCGGCGCCGAGGGGCTCGATTTCGGTGCAGGGCCCGGCCCGACGCTGTCGCTGATGTTCGAGGAGGCGGGGTTCCCCACCCGAATCCACGATCCCTACTACCATCCCGCGCCGGAAAACCTGGAGCGGTATTACGACTTCATCACCGCCACCGAGGTGGTCGAGCATCTGTTTGCGCCAGGGCAGGTGCTCCCTGCTTTGGCCCGACAACTGCGACCCGGTGGCTGGCTGGGGCTGATGACCAAGCGCACGCCAGAGGACTTTGCCCGCTGGCATTATATTCGTGATCCCACCCATGTGGTGTTCTTCAGCGAGACGAGCTTTCGCTGGTTGGGCGAGACGCTCGGCATGAGTGTCGACTTCCCCGCAGCCGATGTGGTGCTAATGCGCCGTGACACGAGTCACTGAGGCCGAATTTATGCTTGACCAACAATGCGTTACAGATGCATGGGTGAGGCCCTTCGAAAGACATTGACAGGCGCGAAAAGGGGGGTATATTCGCCGCCCAAGAGTCGTCGATACGCACCGCGACGGACGGACTCGAAACATCAACACCCACCCGCCGCCGCCGTCCGCGTCGTCCGCATCGCTGGAGCCCGACTCCTCATGTCTCCCCAACTCCTGGCCATGGCCCTGCCCCCCGTTCTGGGGCTATTCATTCTGGGCATCGGCAACGGTTTTCTGTCTTCGCTTATCACCCTGCGTCTGGATGCCGCCGGTGAATCGCCGGTGGTCATCGGTTGGGTCTCCGGCGCCTACTTCATCGGTCTTGGCCTCGGTGCCCTGTTCAACGACCGGCTGTTGCTCGCCATCGGCCATATTCGCGCCTACGGCAGCTTCGCCTCGCTGGTGGCGGTGACGGTGCTGCTGCAGGGGCTGATCCTTGATCCGGTGGCCTGGTTCGGCCTGCGCCTGATCGGTGGTTGGGCCACGGTCGGGGTGTTTCTGGTGATCGAGAGCTGGCTGCTGGCCTCCGGAGACTCCGGGGTGCGCGGCCGTCTGCTGGCGCTTTACATGATCGCCCTGTACGGCTCAGGTGTGCTCGGTCAGCTGCTGTTGGGCATCACCCAGGACATGGGCGAAACCGCCCCCTTCATGGTCATCGGTGCCCTGGCCTCGCTGTCGGTACTGCCGATGGCGATGATCCCGCGGGTCACGCCACTGCTCGACAAGGTCGAGCCGCTATCGCCGCTGCGCCTGATGATCCTCACCCCCACCGGGGTGGTGGGGGCCTTCGGTTCCGGCATGCTGGCGGCCGCGGTGTACGCCCTGATGCCGCTGTATCTGCAGCGTACCGGCTTTGACCTGGCCGAGGTCGGCCAGCTGATGGCGGTCACGGTACTCGGCGCCATGCTGCTGCAGTATCCGGTGGGCCGCTGGTCGGATCGTCACGACCGCCAGCTGGTGCTGATCCTGATCGGGCTGTTCTGCCTGGCCATCTCGCTGGCGGTGCTGCTGCTGCCCTTGCCGAGCTGGGGGCTGGCCGCACTGCTGTTCCTGCTGGGCGGTGGCGTCTTCTCGCTGTATCCGGTATCGGTCAGCCACTCGGCGGACCGTGCACCCGCCGGTGCCCTGGTGCCCATGAGTCAGGGGCTCTTGTTGATCAGCGCGCTGGGCTCCTCGGTCAGTCCGCCGCTGGTCAGCCCGGTGATGGCGGCGCTTGGCGATACCGCCCTGTTCATGGTCTTCGGCGCCCTCGGTGGGACGCTGGTGCTGTTCTTCGCCTGGCGTCGCCTGGTGCGTCCGGCTCCGGTGCCGGTGGTGCCGTTCTCCCCGGCGACGCCGTTGTCGTCGGTGGGTGCGGAATTCGTGGTCACCGACGAATGGGTTGCCGGCGCCAAGGAGCACGAGCATATGGAAGACCTGTCCGACGTGGTGCCGGACGTGGACGTGGCCGAGCCCATGGTGGGGCCGCCGGCGGAAGAAGGCCAGTACGTGGCCTATTTCGACGAGGACGGCTACCACGGCGGCGTGCTCGAAGTGAACCATCAGGAATCTGACGAAGACGCCGTCTCTATCGAGCCAACGCCTGTCGAACCCGGCTGGGAGCAGGAGTCGCCGTCGGCGGCTGAGCAGGGCGAGGTACCGAAGGGCTGATCATACGGGCCGGCGCTCTTGCCCCTTTGGTCGCCGTGGGCGGACCAGACCGGTCAAGAAGCGCCGGCCTGGGCAGCCACCATATGGCAGGCAGCAACCTCAGTTCGGTCCGAACAGCAGCTTGAACAGCGCACGACGTACCGCGGGTGTCGCCTGCTGGCGGGCATAGGCCAGCAGCACATCGTGATGATTGGGATGACGGGCGTTACGCACCAGGATCTGACGAGCTTGCTGTAGCTGGGTGGCCGACATGACAGTCCCTCCGGAGCATCGGGTGCCCACCATGGGCACTTGAGTCCCTGAGTAGTCGCTCTGTCGCCTCGCTCCTTACGATGCCTGGATGTGCTGAAGCGACTGCGATCATGGCTGCCGCAGAGGTGGCCGGTCTTTCCCTCGTGCCATCCCAAGTGCTATCTCAGGCGTCATCTTTGTCGCGATAGATCAGTTGCCACGTCAGCCGCCATCCGCGGCCTCATCAAGCTGCGCCCGCCAGGCCATGATGCGAGCGAAGCGTTCTTCCTGGCCATGATCCGTGGGGTGGTAGAAGCGCTCGGTCGGCACTGCTTCGGGCCAGCAGTCGTGGGCCGACCCCGCCGGGTAGCCGTCAGGCTCGGCGTGGGCGTAGCGGTAGCCGTCGCCGTGGCCAAGTGAGGCCATGAGCTTGGTCGGGGCGTTGCGCAGGTAGGTCGGCACCTCCAGGCTTGGTTGTGCCGCCACAAAGGCCTGGGCCTTCTTCCAGGCCTGGTCGATGGCGTTGCTCTTGGGCGCCACCGCCAGGTGGATGGCGGCGTGGGCGATGGCGCGCTGGCCCTCGTAGTCGCCCAGACGCAGGTAGGCATCCCAGGCCGACATGACCAGCGGCAGGCAACGCGGGTCGGCGTTGCCGACGTCCTCCGAGGCGATGGCGGCCAGGCGACGGATGACGTCCAGCGGATCGCCACCGCCCTGAATAAAGCGGGCCATGTACAGAAGGGCGGCGTCGGGGCGTGACGACCGTACCGACTTGTGCAGCGCCGATAGCAGGTCGTAGTAGTGATCGCCCTGCTTGTCGAAGGCGCTGGCGGTGTGGCCGATGACGTCCTCGAGCGCTTCGCGGGGCAGACGCTCCGCGCTGCCTTCCGCCTGGGTGAAGTCGCAGGCGGTCTCCAGAAGGCCCAGGGCGCGCCGGGCGTCGCCGGCCGACGCGCGTGCCAGTATCGCCAGCACCTCGTCGTCGACCCTGATGTCGCGGTGACCAAGGCCGCGCTCGGGATCGGCCAGGGCGCGTCGCATGACCTCGGCCAGCGCAGCCTCGTCCAGTGCCTTGAGCACATGGACTCGGGCCCGGGACAACAGCGCCGAATTGACCTCGAAGGAGGGGTTCTCGGTGGTGGCGCCGATCAACGTCAGAAGGCCCGACTCGACGTGGGGCAGCAGGGCGTCCTGCTGACTCTTGTTGAGGCGATGGATCTCGTCGAGAAACAGCACCGTGGTCTGCCCCTGGCCCTGAGCCACCCGGGCGCGCTCGACCACCTCGCGAATGTCCTTGACCCCGGCCATGACCGCCGACAAGCGTTCCAGCCGTGCGCTGGAGGCGCTGGCAAGGATGTCGGCCAGGGTGGTCTTGCCGACGCCTGGTGGCCCCCACAGGATCATCGAGCGCACCTGTCCGGCTTCGACCATGCGCCGCAATGGCTTGCCTGGCCCCACCAGCGAAGGCTGGCCCACGTAGTCGTCCAGGGACCTCGGGCGCATGCGCCAGGCCAGGGGCGCGGCGTCTTCCTGGTGGGCCTGTTCGAACATGTCCATCGACGACTCCTGACAAGATTGAATTGAGCGCCAGAGGTCGACGCTCAGGCGGTGTGTAGGAAATCAACCCTTTTGAATGTGGCAATTTTCGTCGGGCAAAAACTCGATTATGCGTCTAGGGTGATACATTCCGGTTCCCGCACGATCCGGAACCTGACCCGAGAAGGCCAGTCTAAGCTAGGGTGCCTTCAGCTCATGCTGACCACAGGAGGTTTCCGTCATGCCCATGCTAAAGCAACTGCGACGGGATCATGCCAACATGGCGCGCATACTGCACGTCCTGCAACTCAAGCAAAAGACCCTCGCTCAGGGAGAGCGGCCCAACTTCCAGCTCGTCAGGGAGGTGGTGGACTTTATTCTCGACTACATGGCGGGTTTCACCCTGCCCCTGGAGCAGATCTGTACCGACCGTCTCAAGGAGCTGGCTCCCGAAAGCGAGGCAGTGGCCGAGCAGCTGTCCGGCGACTACCGCAAGCTCAAGGCCCGGCTGACGCGTCTATCCCGTGACATCGACATGATCCTGATGGATGTCGCCATCCCCATGGGCCAGTTCGCCGATGACCTCAAGCAATACCTGGACAGCCACCGTGCTTACCTTCGCCAGGAGCGTGAGGAACTCTTCCCGCTGATCAGCGAGCACTTCTCGGACGAAGATCTCGATCGCCTGGCCCATTCCCTGCCGGAGAACGCAACCTCCGAACTGGAGCGACTCCAGGCGGCCTATCCGGAACTTTACGCCGAGCTACGCGAAGAGCCGGTACCCGCCTGATCGGCTTTCCCCTCGTCTGCCCCTTGCTTCTCAAGCGCCACGTCATGCGGCCCGAACTCCGGTTCGGGCCGCATGACGTCTGCGCTCACTTCGGCGCGCTGGCGTATCCGTGGGCGCCCGTGCTGCGCTTATGCAGGTCCGCCAATGTCGGGTAGAATGGCGCCCATGTTGATTCAGGCGCCGTTTCCCTTGCTCAGCCTCTTGCCCCTCCTCCTTCCCCGTCTCCGGTCGGCCTCGATGGCGGCCCGATCCGATCGTGGTGGATATTTCCCCGCCGTCCGGCAGTGGCGGTGGGCAAGGGTTGTGCCCGTCAGGGAGGAGGCTTGATGGCCGGACCTGTGCTGGTGTTCGACTCCGGCGTGGGCGGGCTTTCCGTGGTGGCGGCGCTCAGACGCCATCTGCCCGATACGGCGCTTGCCTACTGCTGCGACAACGCCATGCTGCCCTACGGTACGCGGCCGGACCCTTGGTTGGTCGAGCGGATCGTCGCGGTGTGCGAGGCGGCGGTGAATCGTACCGGTGCCGATACCCTGGTGGTGGCCTGCAATACCGCCAGCACCCTGGCACTGGAGGCCTTGCGTGAGCGCCTGGACGTGCCGGTGGTGGGCACGGTGCCGGCGATCAAGCCGGCCGCCCAGGCCAGTCGCAGTGGGCATCTGGCACTGCTGGCCACCAGCGCAACGGTCGCCCGGCCCTACACCCAGCGGCTGATCGACAGCTATGCGCCGCACTGCCAGGTCGAGAAGGTGGCCGCCGACGCGCTGGTGGCCGAGGCGGAGCGCGCCATCCAGGGGCACGCTATCGATCCTGCGGTGGTTCGCCAGGCGCTGGCAGCGCTTGTGGAGGATGCCCGTATCGATACGGTGGTGCTGGGCTGTACCCACTTTCCCTTGCTGCGTCGCTGGCTCGACGAGGCCATGCCGCGGGCCGTCACCTGGGTAGACTCCGGCGACGCCATTGCCCGACGGACGGCCCAGGTGGCGGTGGGCCCGGACGCCCGACAGGGCCTCGATGCGGCCTGGGTCACGAGTCTATTGCGGGATTCGTCAGGTGCGACGGACGCCTCGGAAAGGCTGACGCGAGGGCTTGAGTCCTTCGGCTTTGCGGCCCCTTGCCTGCTGGACGTGCCCAGCGCTTGACCCACCTCTTGTACACCGTCCGGCAGCGGCGCTGACCACGCCGCCATCGCCCACGTCATTTGTTTATTGTTCATCGTTTTTCCAGGAGTTTCCGTGGCCATACCCGTCGTTGAACCCGAACGCTATGCCGAACAGCTCGCCGCCAAGCGTGATCGCCTGGTCGAGCAGTTTGCGCGGTTTTCTCCGCCCGAGCTCGAGGTGTATCCGTCACCGCCGAGTCACTACCGGCAACGCTGCGAGTTTCGCGTCTGGCATGAGGGCGACGATCTCTACTATGTGATGTTCGAGGTCAATCCCGAGGACCCCGACGACAAGCGACTGGTACGCATGGACCAGTTCGCGGTGGCCAGCGAACGCATCAATGCCCTGATGCCGGCGCTGCTCGACGCCATCCGTGACAACCCGGTGATGCGGCGCAAGCTGTTTCAGGTGGAGTTTCTGACCACCCTGGCGGGTGAGACGTTGATCAGCCTGATCTACCACCGCCCGCTGGAAGAAGACTGGGAGCGGGATGCCCGGGAACTCGAGCGCGAGCTTGGGGTGATGATCATCGGCCGCTCACGCAAGCAGCGGCTGGTGCTGACCCGCGACCATGTGTGGGAACGTCTCGAAGTGGACGGACAGGTACTGCACTACCAGCAGGTGGAAAACAGCTTTACCCAGCCCAATGCGCGCATCTGCGCCTCCATGCTGTCCTGGGCACGGGAGGTGACCGCCGGCAGTCAGCAGCAGGACCTGGTCGAGCTCTACTGCGGCAACGGCAACTTCACCATCGCCCTGGCAGAGAATTTCCGCCGGGTTCTGGCTACCGAGATCTCGCGCACCTCGGTGGCCAGCGCCAGGGTCAATCTCGAGGCCAACGCGGTGACCAATGCCTTTGTCGCGCGGATGTCTGCCGAAGACTTCTCTTCTGCGCTCAAAGGGGAGAAAACAGGCCGGCGAGTGGACGAGATGTGCCTGGGTGACTATGACTTCTCCACAGTGCTGGTGGACCCACCGCGGGCCGGTCTGGACGCCGACAGCTGTGATCAGCTGAGTGAATACCCGCGTATCGTCTATATTTCATGCAATCCGGACACCCTGGCCGTCAATCTCGAACAGCTCACCCGGACGCACCGCATCGTTCGTTTCGCTCTGTTTGACCAGTTCCCCTTCACCCATCACTGTGAGTGCGGGGTCTTGCTGGAACGGCGCTCCTGAGGTGCCACCGAGCCTAACGCAAGCGTGCTGTCAAGGGGGGATGCGTAACCGTCATGCTCCATGAGAAGGCGGGCATCTGGATGGGGGTGGGGTGGGGATTGGCGTAAGCTTGCCGAATGCGCCAGGAGCGCCGGATGCGTAGCGCCGCGCAGCACGCTCGTCACTACCTTTACACAGGCCACAGTGAAGTGGCCGCCGCCAACCGAGGTGAGGATGTTACACGTCGCACAGGATGACAGTCGCGAGGATCTGCTCAAGCAACTCGAGGAAAAGCTGGAAGGACGCCTCGATCAGGAAAAGGCCGATCTGGTGGGTGACTTCGCTCGCCACTTCTACTCCACGGTGCCGCTGGAGGATCTGAGCGAGCGACGCCTGGATGATCTGTACGGCGCCACCCTGTCGGTGTGGCACTTCCTGCAGCAGTTCGATCCGGCCTCACCCAAGGTCAAGGTGATGAACCCTGACTTCGAGGAGCATGGCTGGCAGTCGACCCACACCTTTGTCGCGGTGCTGCACGAGGACATGCCGTTTCTGGTCGACTCGGTGCGCATCGAACTCAACCGTCGTGGCATGACCGTTCACGCCATCCACAACTCGGTACTGTCGGTCGCTCGTGACAAGCAGCACCGGGTCGAGCGTGTGACGTCTCCGGGTGACAAGGACGCTCCCGAGCATCGTGAGTCGTTGATCGCCATCGAGGTGGATCGTCACTCCGATCCCGAAGAACTGGCGGCCATCGAGCAGAGCATCCAGGAGGTGCTGAAGGAAGTGCGCACGGCGGTGGCGGACTTCGATCCGATGCGTACGCGTATCCGCGAGACCATCGACGAGCTCAACAGCTGCTGCCCCGGCCCGATCGACAAGGCCGACCACGACGAGGCGGTGGCCTTTCTCGAATGGATGCTGGAAGACAACTTCACCTTCCTCGGTTATGACGAGTTCACCGTCGACAAGGACAACGGTGGCCAGAGCCTCAATCAGGTCGACGGCAGCGAGCTTGGCCTGTTCCGTCTGTCCGATGCCCAGTATCGCCAGCGTATCCGCACCGACCAGGGGGTAGAGGGCGATCGCTACGTACTGGTGCCGCAGCTTCTGTCGTTCGCCAAGAGCGCCTTCCACGCCCGCGTCCACCGTCCCACCTATCCGGACTACGTGACCATCGATCGCTATGACGACAAGGGCAACGTCATCGGCGAGCGTCGCTTCCTGGGACTGTTCACCGCCGGCGTCTACAACGACTCGCCGCGTCATATTCCGATCCTGAGGCGCAAGCTCAAGACGGTGATGAATATCGCCGGCTTCAACCCCAAGGGCCACAACGGCAAGCAGCTGACCCAGATTCTCGAGGTCTATCCCCGCGACGACCTGTTCCAGATCGACACCGACGAACTGGCCCAGACGGCGCTGGGCATCCTCGATATCCGTGAACGCCGTCGGGTGCGGCTGTTCATCCGAGAGGATCGTTTCGGTCGCTTCTATTCGTGCCTGGTGTTCGTACCGCGTGACGTCTTCTCCACCGAGCTTCGTCTGCGTCTGCAGAACTTGCTGTGCGAGGAACTCGACGCCACCTTTGGCGACTTCAACACCTACCTGTCCGAGTCGGTGCTGGCGCGGATCCAGTTCATCCTGCGCTTCAACGGCGACACGCCGACCGACTACGACATCAAGGCGCTGGAAGAGAAGCTGGCGCGGCTCGCCCGCAACTGGCGTGACGATCTGCTCAATGCCGCCATCGAAGGCTTCGGCGAGGAACACGCCAACCAGCTGCTGGATCGCTTCCGCGACGCCTTCCAGGCCAGCTACCAGGAAGACTTCAGCGCCCGCACCGCGGTGTACGACCTGCAGCATATCGGCGAGCTGGACAACGGCAAGCCGCTGGCGCTGTCGCTGTACCGACTGATCGAGGAAGAGGGCAGCGGCGTCAACCTCAAGCTGTTCCACAAGCGCAAGCCGATTCCGCTGTCCGACGTGCTGCCGATGATGGAAAACCTGGGGCTCAGGGTCATCGGTGAACGGCCCTACGAGGTCGAGGCGGTGGACGAGAGCTACTGGATCCACGACTTCGATCTGGAGCATCACACCGACACCGAGGTCAACCTGCAGGAGATGCGCAAGCCGTTCATCGAGGCCTTCCAGCGCATCTGGGCCGGCGAGGCGGACAACGACCGCTTCAACCGTCTGATCATCGGTGCCAACCTCGACTGGCGTGAAGTGGCGATGCTGCGCTCCTACGCGCGTTATCTGAAGCAGATCCGCTTCGGCATCTCCCAGAACTTCATCGCCAATGCACTGGTGGCCCACCCACAGATCACCCGCGAGCTGGTGACCCTGTTCGAGCTGCGCTTCGATCCCGAGGATCGTCCCGCCGAGGGTGAAATCGAGGCCTGCGTCGAGCGCATCAATGGCTTGCTCGACGACGTCGCCAGCCTCAACGACGACCGGCTGCTGCGTCGTTACGTGGAGCTGATCCAGGCGACCCTGCGTACCAACTACTATCAGAAGACCGAAGACGGCGGCTTCAAGGACTACCTGTCGTTCAAGCTGGAACCGTCCAAGGTCACCGGCATGCCCAAGCCGCGCCCGATGTTCGAGATCTTCGTCTGCTCGCCGCGGGTCGAGGGTGTTCACCTGCGCGGTGGCAAGGTCGCCCGCGGCGGCCTGCGCTGGTCGGATCGCCACGAGGACTTCCGTACCGAGGTGCTCGGGCTGGTCAAGGCGCAGCAGGTCAAGAACTCGGTGATCGTACCGGTGGGGGCCAAGGGCGGCTTCGTGTGCAAGCGCATGCCGGAAGGTGCCGATCGCGAGACCACCCAGAAGGAAGGCATCGCCTGCTACCAGACCTTCATCCGCGCGCTGCTGGACGTGACCGACAATCTGGTCGGTGGCGAGGTCGTCGAGCCGAAGAACGTGGTACGCCACGACGAGGCGGACCCCTACCTGGTGGTGGCGGCCGACAAGGGCACCGCCACCTTCTCCGACATCGCCAACGAGATTTCCATCGAGTATGGCCACTGGCTGGGTGACGCCTTTGCTTCCGGCGGCGCCAACGGCTACGACCACAAGAAGATGGGCATCACCGCCAAGGGCGCCTGGGAGTCGGTCAAGCGCCACTTCCGTGGCCTCGGCATCAATACCCAGTCCGACGAGTTCAGCGTGGTCGGTATCGGTGACATGGCCGGTGACGTCTTCGGCAACGGCATGCTGCTGTCCGAGACCATTCGCCTGGTCGGTGCCTTCAACCATATGCACATCTTCGTCGATCCGACGCCGGATGCGGCCAGCACCTTCAAGGAGCGCAAGCGCCTGTTCGAGATGCCGCGCTCCAGCTGGGAAGACTATGACACCTCGTTGATCTCCGAAGGCGGCGGTGTCTTCTCCCGTGCGGCCAAGTCGATCAAGATCACGCCGCAGATGAAGGAGGTCTTCGGCATCAGCGAAGACAAGCTGCCGCCCAATGAGCTGATCCAGGCGATGCTGCGCTCGAAGGTCGACCTGATCTGGAACGGCGGCATCGGCACCTACGTCAAGGCCAGCACCGAGACCGACGCCGAGGTCGGCGACAAGGCCAACGACGTGCTGCGCATCGACGGCAAGGAACTGAACTGCCGAGTGGTAGGCGAGGGCGGCAACCTTGGCCTGACCCAGCGCGGGCGCATGGAGGCGGCGGCGCGTGGTGTGCGCGTCAACACCGACTTCATCGACAACGCTGGCGGGGTCAACTGCTCCGACCATGAGGTCAACATCAAGATCCTGATCGATGAGGTGGTGGCCAACGGTGACATGACCGACAAGCAGCGCAATCAGCTGCTGGCGGACATGACCGAGGAAGTCAGCGAGCTGGTGCTGACCGACAACTATCGTCAGACCCTGGCGCTGGATCTGTCCGAGCGGCTGTCCCACCAGGGGATCGGGCCCTACCGCCGCTTTATCAGCGAACTGGAAGCGGCCGGTCAGATCGATCGCGAACTCGAGTTCCTGCCCTCCGACGAGGAGCTCCAGGAGCGTTCCGCCAATGACCAGGGCATGGTGTTGCCGGAGCTGTCGGTGTTGATCTCCTACGCCAAGAGCACGCTCAAGGGCGACCTGATCGCCTCCGACGTGCCCGACGACGAGATCATAGCCCAGCACGCCACCCGGGCCTTCCCCCAGAGCCTGGTGGAGCGCTACCGCGACCAGGTCCTGAGCCACCGCCTGAAGCGCGAAATCGTGGCGACCCAGCTGGCCAACGATCTGGTCGACCACATGGGCATCGTGTTCACCCGCCGGCTGATCGACTCCACCGGCATGGGGCGTGCGGACATCGCGCGGGCCTACGTCATCGCCCGTGACAGCTTCCAGCTGCCCAAGCTGTGGGAGCAGATCGAAGCGCTCGACAACCAGATCTCGACCGATATCCAGTACGGCATGATGCTCGACCTGATGCGCATGATTCGCCGCGCTTCACGCTGGTTCCTGCGCCATCGTTCGGGCCAGGCTGCCGGTGACTGCATCGAGTACTACCAGCCGCGTATTGCCCAGCTGCAGGAGAATATCGGCAAGCGTCTGCGTGGCGAGGAACTCGAAGCCTGGCAGGCCCGCCGTGACGAACTCGTCGACGCCGGGGTGCCCGAGGCGCTGGCCTCCACCGTGGCCGCGGCTGATAGCCTGTACGCGGCGCTGGGCATCATCCAGACCGCCCGCCAGGTCAACGAGAAGCCGCAGAAGGTGGCCGAGGTCTGCTACGAGATCGGCGCCCGTCTGGAGCTGCCGTGGATGATCCAGCAGGTTACCGCCTTGCCGGTGAAGGATAGCTGGCAGGCCCAGGCGCGGGAGACCTTCCGCGACGACATCGAGCGTCAGCAGATGGCGTTGACCGCCAGCGTGATGAAGATGGAGAGCGGCGCCCGCGATACCGCCGGACGTGTCGATCAGTGGCTCAAGCACCACGAGTCCATGCACAAGCGCTGGTGCCGCCTGATCAACGAGGTCGACAGTGGCGCCCAGGGCGGCTTCCCGCTGTTTGCCGTGGCGGTGCGTGAGCTGGTGGATCTGGCCGAGAGCAACAGCGAGGTCTAGACCCCGGGTCAGTGAGTCGACCACGCGAGGACGCCCGACGGGCGTCCTCGTCGTAGCCGACACCGATCGAGTGAATCCGTGACGTTGGTTCACACAACGCAAGAAGGGCGCCCCCAAGGGCGCCCTTCTTGTGTCTGGCCTTTGCAGGCCTTGTCGGCAACTAACGGACCGAGGCTTAGCGGCAGCTGATGCTCCAGATCGCCTTGAAGCCTTCGCTGTCGTCGTTCAGCGCCGCCAGGTTGGTGTCTTCGTTGACGGTGCCGCCTTCGACCATGGCCTCGGCGCGCTCACGCTTTTCCGGGCTGGTGTTGGGGCCAAGCACCTGTTGCTCTTCGATGATGAATTCGTCGCGATCCTGGGCCTCGCACTGCTCCAGTGCGCGTTCCTTGGCCTCTTCCAGGGCTTCCTGGCGATCATCGCCGAGCCCGGTGACGATGTAGTCGGTGCTCTCTTTCTCCATCGAGGCGCTGTCGCTGGCGCAGCCGGCGAGGCCGAGGGCGGCAACGGCGCCGAGGGCAAGCATCATGGGGCGAGTCTTGATCATCATGCGGTCTCTCCTTTTCCGTCTCGGGGATCCCTGTTTCCTGCAGGGATGGGCGCTTGTCACCTGCGCCTTGCTGACCATGCTAACGAATCAGCACAGCAGCACAAGAGTAGCGTGCCGGCGACGGGGGGTGTCGCAGACAGGAGACGGCAGACAGGAGACGGCAGACAGCAGACAGGAGACGGCAGACAGGAGACGGCAGACAGGAGACGGCAGACAGGAGACGGCAGACAAGAGTCGGTAGATAAGCGACGCAGGTGGCAGGCCTTCGGACGGCCATCAGTGCCCGTGGGGCAGTGATGACCGATCGTGATGGCCGAGCGAGTTGGCCGATCGATGACGCCGTTCAGCGGAGCGCTACAGCAGGAAGATCGTCGCCAGGCCAAGGAATGACATGAAGCCGATGACGTCGGTGACGGTGGTCAGAATGACCGAGCCGGACAGCGCTGGATCGATGTTCATGCGCTTGAGCACGAGGGGAATCACGATGCCGCAGACCCCGGCGGCCAGCATGTTGATGACCAGGGCGGCGGCGATGATCGCGCCGATCGCCACGCTCTTGAACCAGAGCACCGCCAGCACCGCCACCACCAGCGCCCAGACGATACCGTTGAGCAGGGCGATGCCGACCTCCTTGCGCAGCAGCCAGTTGCTGTTGGTCTTGCTGATCTGGCCGAGGGCAAGACCGCGAATCGCCAGGGTCAGGGTCTGGCTGCCGGCGATGCCGCCCATGCTGGCGACGATCGGCATCAGTACCGCCAGCGCCACCACCTTCTCCAGGGCATCCTCGAACTGACCGATGACCCAGGCGGCGAGAAAGGCAGTCAGCAGGTTGATGCCGAGCCACACGGCACGACGCTTGGCGCTGGGCAGTACCGGCGCGAACAGGTCTTCCTCCTCGTCGAGGCCGGCCATGTTCATCAGCGCCTGTTCGGAGTTCTCCTGGATGACGTCGACGATATCGTCGATGACGATACGGCCGATCAACATGCCGTCGTTGTCCACCACCGGGGCCGACGTCAGGTCGTGGGTCTGGAACAGCGTGGCCACGTCACGGGACTTCATGTCGCCCTGGATGACGTCGACGTCGGCGTCCATCAGTTCCACCACCGAGGTTTCCTGGTCGTGGGAAACCAGCCGGGCCAGCGGCAACACGCCGACGAAGTGGCCGATGCGGTCGACTACCATCAGGTTGTCGGTATTGTCCGGGATCGATTCCTTCCAGCGCAGAAAGCGCTGCACCGTCTCCAGCGTAACGTCGGAACGCACCCCGATGGCGTCGGTGCGCATCAGGCGCCCGGCGCTGTCTTCCTCGAAGGACAGGGTCTCCTGCAGACGAGTGCGCTGCATCTCGTCCATGGTGCGCAGCATGTCCTCGGCCACCTGCTTGGGCAGGTCCTCGAACAGTTCGGCCAGGTCGGCGGTATCCAGGCTTGCCGTGGCGGCGACGATCTCCTCGGGGTCCATGTCCTCGAGCAGGGTACTGCGCACCTCGTCGTGGACGTGCAGCAGTACCTCGCCGTCGTCCTCTGCCGGTACCTGTTCCCACAGCCTGATGCGTTCGCTCAGTGGCAGCGATTCGAGCAGCAGGGCGACCTCGGCGGGTTCGAGATCCTCAAGGGCCTCGGAGACCTCCTGGGGGTTCTCATCTTCCAGGGCCAGGTGGATGCGCGACAGCTGGCTTTCAAACGTCTCGGTCACTTCTGTCATGGGCCCTCCCGGCATATGTCCATATGTCGCTGACTGACAAGACAACGATCGTGTCCTACGTTGATGGAGTTAGTAGAACACAACTATTTACAAAGAAAAGGAGTGGCGAATGGCTGGATCGAGCGAGGGCTACCACGAACCGGTGGAAGAGTTGACGGCGCAGACCCGGGATTATCATCGCGCCATCGTGTCGTTGATGGAGGAACTGGAGGCAGTCGACTGGTACAACCAGCGAGTTGACGCCTGTCAGGACGAAGATCTACGCAAGATCCTCGAACATAACCGTGATGAGGAAAAGGAGCACGCGGCCATGACCCTGGAGTGGCTGCGCCGCAAGGATCCCGCCATGGACAAGTATCTACGCGAGTTTCTGTTTACCGAAGGGGACATTGGACACTGACGACCTGGGATGAAAGCCCGTTTGGGCAAAACGGCTGAGGTCTGATTCAGGAAGTCGTCGTGGCGTCGCGGCTGCGCTATACTCGCGCCCGGCCGCGCGCCCTCGTCCTTTTTCGCCTCGGAGACGCCATGTACGATCTCGCCCGCTCCCTGTTGTTTCGCCTGGATCCCGAACGGGCCCACGGCCTGTCCTTGACGTCGCTGGACTGGGCGGCGCGCGTGAAGGCGACGCGGTTGCTGGCAGGTGCCCGCGTGGACGATCCGGTCAAGGTGATGGGCTTGAGCTTCCCCAACCGTATCGGCCTGGCGGCGGGGCTCGACAAGAACGCCGACCACCTCGACGCTCTGGGGGCGCTGGGCTTCGGCTTCGTCGAGGTCGGCACCGTGACGCCCAGGGCCCAGTCCGGCAACCCCAAGCCCCGGCTGTTCCGCCTGCCCGAGCGTGGGGCCATCATCAATCGCATGGGGTTCAACAACCTCGGCGTGGATCACCTGGTGGAGCAAGTAAAGGCCAGCCGCTACCGCGGGGTGATCGGCATCAATATCGGCAAGAACCTGACCACCTCGGTGGAGGACGCCGGTGACGACTACCTTTACTGCCTGGAGCGGGTTCACGCCCACGCCGACTACGTGGCGGTCAATATCTCGTCACCGAATACCCCGGGGCTACGCAACCTGCAGTTCGGCGACCACCTCGATGAGTTGCTCGGACGCCTGCGCTCGACAGGCACTCGCCTCGATGAACAGAGTGGGCGTCGTGTGCCGCTGGCGGTAAAGATCGCCCCGGACATGGACGAGGAAGAGGTCGTCCTGGTGGCGCGGGCGCTGGCGGACAATGGCATCGACGCGGTGATCGCCACCAACACCACGGTATCCCGTGAAGCGGTGCAAGGGCTTGCGCACGCCGATGAGCAGGGCGGACTGTCGGGTTGCCCGGTGTTCGACGCCTCCAACCTTGTGATCGAGCGGCTGCGCCAGGCGTTGCCCGACATGCCGATCATCGGCGTCGGCGGCGTCGACAGTGGCCAGGCGGCGGTGGCCAAGCGTCAGGCAGGCGCGGATCTGGTGCAGGTGTATTCGGGCTTTATCTACCGCGGACCGGGGCTGGTCCGGGAGTGCGCCAGGGCGCTGGCGTCGGCGCGCTGAAGGGCGGGCAGCAAAAAGCCCATGGCGTCATGTGCCATGGGCTTGGCGGGTCTTTCCTTTACCTCGACAGTACTGCGTTATCAGAGCACCATGGGGTTCTTGTGAATGCCGGACACTCCCGTCATGCCCGACCACTGGTCCCCACGACCTTCACGCCAACCGCTCATCCAGTATTCCCGTAGATTGATGTCCTGGCTGGGGCAGTCATCGCGGGATCTACCCGAGAGACCGGCCTTGTAGCCATGTACATAGGCACGCTGGAAGCGATCACGTTTCTGTCGTTTCATGGGTCTACCTCGTGACAAAGGTACCAATCTGACCTGCCCCTGCGGGAAGTTCGGGGGATGCAAGCGGCAGGCCCGTGATGCCCAAGCCCTGCGATGTGCAGGCTCTCCCGAGTCGCACGAAATGAAGGCTTGTTGACAGGGACACATGTGTCGTATCTCGTAGCTACCATTCCATTGATAGCGTAAGCCGCTCGGCATTGTCGACTGTTGTTTTGTAACAACCTGTTCACCTTGTCGTCATGAAATGGTTAACCGAATAATGGCTTTCGCAGTCATCATTAATGTAGGAGAAGCAAGTGCCTGAGAAGCTTGACCTTCTGGCAACCTGTCCGCGGGGCATCGAACAACTGTTAGCCGACGAGCTAGTCACATTCGGCTTGACACCGGGCAAGACCACCGTGGCAGGCGTGAACGCCGAGGGCGATCTCGAGGGTGCCTACCGGGCCTGCCTGTGGTCGCGCCTGGCCAACCGGGTCATCCTGTGTCTGTCGCGAACGGAAGGCGTCGAAACGCCGGATGCCCTGCACGATGCCGCCGCCGCCGTCGACTGGCAGCGCCATCTGCCTGCCGGTGCCAGCATTACGGTGGACTTTCATGGTCGCAGTGACGAGATTCGACACACCCGCTTCGGCGCCCAGACGGTCAAGGATGGCGTGGTCGACCGTCTTGGTGCGGCTGGCCAGGCGCGTCCCGATGTCGACGTCCGTAATCCCGACGTTCGCCTCTATGCCCACCTGCACCGTGGCCGCTTGACGCTGGGCATCGACCTGTCCGGCGACAGCCTGCACCGGCGCGGCTATCGTCGCGATACCGGCCACGCCCCGCTCAAGGAAAATCTGGCGGCGGCGCTGCTGGTGCGCGCCGGCTGGCCGGAGTTGGCCAAGCAGGGCGCGCCGCTGGTCGACCCCATGTGTGGCTCGGGCACGCTGTTGATCGAGGCCGCGCTGATGGCCGCCGACATGGCGCCCAACCTGAACCGGGAGCGCTTCGGCTTTGCCCGCTGGGCTGGCCACGACCCGGCGCTGTGGCGCGAGGTCCTGCGCGAGGCCGAGGCCCGGGCGAGCATCGGACGAAAACGCGCGCGCTCGGTGATCTTTGGCTTCGACCAGAGCCCGCCGGCGCTGTCGGCGGCCAAGACCAACGCCATGCGCGCCGGCATCCCGGCGCTGATCCACCTCGATGGCGCCAGCGTGCATCGCCTGGCGCGGCCGCGGGTGCTCGACCCCGAGCTTGCGGGGCTGGTGATCAGCAACCCGCCTTACGGTGAGCGTATCGGCGAGTTGCCGGAACTGGTGCGGCTCTATTCGGACCTGGGCGAGCGGCTCAAGGCCGACTTCGGTGGCTGGCGCCTGGCGCTGTTCACCGGCAATCCGGACCTTGGCCACCGTCTCGGCATGCGCGCCCACAAGCAGTACGCGCTGAGAAACGGCCCGCTCGAGGCCAAGCTGTTGCTGATCGATATCGCACGCCGCGATGGCCAGAGCCAGAACCAGAACCTGGGCCAGGATCAGAACCGGGATCGGAGCCAGGGTCGCCGCCATGACGCTGAGGCGACGTCGGCGGTCGATGGCCTGGCTAGCCCGGCCACCGGGGCAGGTGAAGGGTCGGCATCCTCCGATAGCCAGGCAACATCCACGGCACCTCGTAGCGAGGGCGCCCAGATGTTTGCCAACCGTCTGGAAAAGAACCAGAAGAAGCTGCGCAAGTGGCTCAAGCGCAGCGGCGAGAGCTGCTATCGGCTGTACGACGCCGACATGCCCGAGTATGCCCTGGCCATCGATGTCTACGGCGATCACGTCCACGTCCAGGAGTACGCCGCGCCCAAGTCCATCGACCCGTCCCAGGCCCAGCGGCGTCTGTTCGATGCCCTCGGGGTGATTCCCGAGGTGCTGGAAGTGGACCCCGGCAAGGTGGTGATCAAGCGGCGCAAGCGTCAGCAGGGCAAGTCCCAGTACGAGAAGCAGGGGCGAAGCGGCCAGCGCTTCCAGGTCACCGAAGGTCGCGCGACGCTGTGGGTCAACCTGCGTGACTATCTGGACACAGGGCTGTTTCTCGATCATCGCCCGGTGCGCCGTATGCTCGGCGAGATGGCTGCCGGCAAGCGTTTTCTCAACCTGTTCTGCTACACCGCCACGGCCACGGTGCAGGCGGCGCTCGGCAGCGAGGCCGAGGGCGGCGCCAGCGACAGCGTCAGCGTCGACATGTCCAACACCTATCTGGAGTGGGCGCGGGACAACTTCGAGCTCAACCGGCTCGACCCGTCGCGCCACCGAGTGGTGCGCGACGACTGTCTGCGCTGGCTGGAGACCGCAGGCGGCGAGTTCGACCTGATCTTCATGGACCCGCCGACCTTCTCCAACTCCAAGAAGATGGAAGACACCCTGGATGTCCAGCGGGACCACCCGCGCCTGGTGCGCCTGGCCATGGCTCGGCTGGCGCCGGGCGGTACCCTGGTGTTCTCCAACAACCAGCGGCGCTTTCAGATGGATGACGAGCTTGCCGTCGACTTCGAGGTCAAGGACATCTCGCGTCAGACCTTCGATCCTGACTTCAGCCGCCGGCCGGACCTGCACCACTGCTTCCTCATCCGCCATCGGCAGACGTCGTGATAGTGCTGACGCTCTACACCACCCTGGGCTGCCATCTGTGCGAGCAGATGGAAGCCCTGGTGCGTGCCCTTGCCCGGGTGGAGTTCACCATCGAGCGTATCGAGATCAGCGAAGACGACGCTCTGATGCGCCGGTACGGCGAGAGGATCCCGGTGCTGATCGACGCTGGTCGCCCCGATGACGTCCTGGAGGGACGGGTGGAGCCGGATGCCGTCGTGCGCTGGCTGGCGACACGCGGGTGGTTGAGCGAGCAAGCGGTCGCTGTGCAAGCCGAAGCGGACTCGGCGAGCCAGGGGAGGGAGGCTCCCGCAGTAACAGCGACCCGGGTGAAAGGACGCCGCGTCTTCGGCAAGCTCTGAGCGGGTGCCTGGATGGCTGTAGGATGACTGTAACAAGGGCTATGTCGATAGCGCCCGTGGTGGAGGCCTCGTCGCCATGGCGGCTGCCGCTTTAGCGGCGGGTCGCCAGGGCAGCCGCCAGCTCTCGCTGGTAGGCCTCGAGATGTGAGGTCGGCTCCTCGTCAAGACGCCCCAGTGCCACCGCCAGTTCGAAGAATCCAGGGCCCGGCAGTTGCGGTGCCTGGCGGCTGACCACCAGGGCGGCGATCAGCGGTCGTTCGGCCGCGACGTCCTCGCGCATGGTGATTTCCAGGGCTTCGGCCACCCGGCGGATGGTGCGTGGCGGGGTGAGCCCTAGGGCCTCGGCGGCCTGCTGGTAGGTGATCGGCAGGGCGCTGTCGGGCAGGCTCTCCAGCAGGGCACGCAGTCGGGGGGCCAGGCTGACAGGGGAGGTGTCCGCCATGCTCAGTGCTCGTCCAGCAGTGACAGTTGCCCCATGGCTTCACGGCCTTCCGGGCTATGGTCGTCGGCTTCCAGGACCTTGGTGAAACCTCGCGATCCGAGGATGGTCTTCTCGTCTTCCAGCCACATCATTGCCTGACCGTAGTCATCGGCCAGCTGATGCTTGAGCCCGCCGAACTGGGTACCGATCTGGCCCCAGGCACGGCTGAAGATCCAGTCGCCGAACATGTCCTGGTGCACGTGCACGAGGACATAGTCATGGTCGGTTTCCCAGCGGACGATCACGGCGACTCCCGTCATATCACTTGGTGGCTACGGAGGGCGGGCGCCGGCTCCGTGTCTGGAAACGCTGATAAAGCCTTTGCAGTGTTTCCATTATGGTTATGATGGGCATTGTAAGCCCTTGAGGCTAATCCACAAATAGCCCGGTTGCATGACCGGGAGCCCGATACCTGCGACCCGGGGAGCCCCATGAAGATTCTTGTCGATGCCAACGTGCCCGCCGCCGATGCCTGCTTTGCGCCGCTTGGCCAGGTCAGCCGTCGGCCGGGGCGCGAGATCGACGCCGACAGCCTGGCCGATGTGGATGCCCTGGTGATTCGCTCGATCACGCGTCTCGACGCCGATTTGATCGAGGCCGCCAAGGCCAAGGGCTCGCCGCTGTCCTTTGTCGGCAGTTGCACCATTGGCACCGACCACGTCGACCAGGCCGCCCTGGCACGCCATGCCATCACCTTCGCCAGCGCCCCTGGCTGCAATGCCGAGCCGGTGGTGGACTATGTGCTGTCGGCGTTGATGCTGGCCTGCGAGCGTCGTGGCCAGTCGCTGCTCGAGCGTCGCGTGGGTATCGTCGGCGTCGGCAATGTAGGCGGCCGGCTGGCGGCCCGTCTGGCTGCCATGGGCATCGAGCACCGGCTGTGCGACCCGCCAAGGGCAGAGAGAGAAACCGGCAGCAGAGCCGGTCGCGAGAACGGCCAGGACTTTGTCGAGCTGGACGCCCTGATCGACAGCTGCGACGTGCTGTGCCTGCATACCCCGCTGGTGCGCGAGGGACGCCACGCTACTCGCCACCTGCTCGACGCCCGGCGCATCGAGGCGCTGGCGCCCGGTACGCTGCTGCTCAATGGCGGACGTGGCGACTGCGTCGACGGTCAGGCGCTGAGCCGACGCCTGGCTCGTGGTGATGACCTCACCGCACTGCTCGACGTGTGGGAGGAAGAGCCCTCCATTGACCAGGTGCTGGCGCACCAGGTCGCCCTGGCCACGCCCCATATCGCGGGGCATAGCCTGGATGGCAAGCTGCGCGGTACCTATCAGATCCATCAGGCGCTGGTGGCTCATCTGGGGCTGGGAGAAAGGGTTTCCCTCGCTGCGCTGCTGCCCGCTCCCGCGCTGTCACGCCTGGTGCTCGATGGCGGCTTGTCGCCGGAGGAGGCGCTGGCGCTGTGCATGCGGGCAGTGTATGACCCGCGGCGCGATCATGATCGACTGCTGCGTGCCATGGCCGTCGATGACCCGGGCAAGGGCTTTGATCAGTGTCGGGCGAGCTATCCGCTGCGTCGTGAGTTTTCGACCCTGACGCTGGAGCTTGTCGGCCAGGCGCAGGAGCTGGCGCCCCTGCTGTCCGGGGCCGGCTTTCAAGTGGACTGCCGCTGACACAGACGGCACCGCCGCCCAAGTGGTCTTTCCCGACCAGCTGCATGGACACCCCAAGAGCCCGGCGCCATGCGCCGGGCTCTTGTCTGTTGAGGCGGCCATCCTCTACCGCGACTGCCATCGTGTGTTGCGGCCAAGTCTTGGCGTTGCCTGGGTGTCAGCAGGCTACAGCCCCATGGCCGAGGAGGTGGAACGGCGCGGATCGGCACCGCCGTAGAAGACGCCGTCCTCGATCAGGATCGACTGGGCGGCACCCATGGCCTCCTGCTGGCTGACGGTGTGGCCCATGCTCTCCAGCAGGTCCAGGGTGTCGGGGCTGACGCCCTGTTCGATACGGATTTCGTCGGGCAGCCACTGGTGGTGGATGCGCGGCATGCTGACCGCCGCCTGGATGTTCATGTCGTGGTCGATCACGTTCATCAGCACCTGCAGGGTGGTGGTGATGATGCGCGAGCCACCGGGGCTGCCGGTGATAAGGTAGTTCTTGCCGTCGCGCTTGACGATGGTCGGCGTCATCGACGACAGCATGCGCTTCTCCGGCTCGATCTTGTTGGCTTCGCCGCCGATCAGGCCGTAGGCGTTGGGTACCCCCGGCTTGGCCGAGAAGTCGTCCATCTCGTTGTTGAGCAGGAAGCCGGCGCCGTCGACCACGATGCCCGAACCATAGCTGAAGTTGATGGTGTAGGTGTTGGACACCGCCAGGCCGTTGCCGTCGGCGATCGAGAAGTGAGTGGTTTCGTTGGACTCGTAGGGCAGTGGGTTGCCTGGCGCGATATCGGCACTTGGGGTGGCCTGGTCGGCGGCGATATCGCTGCGTAGCTCGGCGGCGTACTCCTCGGAGGTCAGCCCGGCCAGGGGCACCTCGACGAAGTCGGTGTCACCCAGGTACTGGGAGCGATCGGCGTAGGCCCGCTTCATCGCCTCGGCCATCAGGTGGATGGTGCGGGCCGAGTTGAAGCCCAGCTCGCCGATATCGTCGTCCTCGAGGATGTTGAGGATCTGCACGATATGGGCGCCACCGGAGGACGGCGGGCTCATCGCGTAGACGTCGTGGCCACGGTAGCTGCCATGCACCGGCTCGCGCACGGTGGCCTCGTAGCTGGCCAGATCCTCACGTGTCATCAGGCCGTCGTGACGCTCCATCTCGGCGGCGATCAGCTCGGCGGTCTCACCCTCGTAGAACTCCCGGGGGCCCTGTTCGGCGATGCGCTTCAAGGTGGCGGCCAGGTCCGGCTGGCGGTAGATGTCGCCCACCTGGTAGCGCGAGCCATCCTCCTTGAAGAACTTGGCGCGGCTGGCCTCCCAGGGCTCGAAGCGTTCGCTGGCGCTGTCGATGCCGTCGACGAAGCGCTGGGGCACGGCGAAGCCCTCTTCGGCAAGCTTGATGGCCGGGGCCAGGGTCTCGGCCAGGCTCATGGTGCCGTAGCGCTCCAGCGCCAGTGCCAGCCCTGCCACGGTGCCTGGTACGCCGGCGGCGTTGTGGGTGTAGCGGGACAGTTCGGCCACAGCGTCGCCGTTGTCGTCCTGGAACATGGTCTCGTAGGCTGCCTTGGGCGCCTTTTCGCGATAGTCGATGGCGATGACTTCATCGCTGTTCTCGTCGGAGATCAGCATGAAACCGCCACCGCCGATATTGCCCGAACGCGGCTGGGTGACCGCCAGCGCAAAGCCTGCGGTCACGGCAGCGTCCACGGCATTGCCGCCGTTGGCCAGCACCTCGCGGGCCACCTCGGAGGCCAGGAAGTGGCTGGTGGCGACCATGCCGCGGGTGCTGACCTCAGGATGGAAGCGTTCGCCTTCCAGGATCGCCTGACTGTCGGCCAGCGCCGAGGTCGAGACGAGACCCAGAGCGAGCCCTAGCGCCGACCCTGCGATTGCCCCGCGCAGGGAGTAGGAGACTGACATGGCATACCCTCGTGTTTTCAATAGATCGTTGCAGGCCGCTGGCCGTGCGGCCAGAACGCCTCGTTGTACGCTGCTTAACTATTGTCGTGACGAGGCGTACGCGCAAATGGCGAAGCGATCCTGGGTGTGCCGAGAGGAGTAAGTGCATGCCGGCTCCAACGACAACGCCCCCGCCAGGCAGGGCCGGGCGGGGGCGTTTCGAGCGTATCAAGTGTGCGCTTACTGGCGGTAGGCGGCTTCCTTGAGCGCGCGGATGCGGTCGTCCAGCGGCGGGTGGCTGGCAAACAGCTTTTCCATCAGCTTGCGGGTCTGGCCGGTGGTGATGGCGAAGGCGGTCAGGGTGTCCGGCATCTGGTCGGGCATCTGGGTCTCGGCCTTGAGTCGAGCCAGGGCATTGATCATGGCGCCGGAACCGGCGAGCTTGGCCCCGGCGGCGTCGGCGCGGTACTCGCGGAAGCGCGAGAACCAGGCGGCGATCATCGAGGCCAGGATGCCAAACACGATCTCGGCGACCATGACCACGGCGATGTAGCCGAAGAAGCCGAGGCCCTCGTTGTCGTCACGCCGCAGGAAGCTGTCGACCACCTGGGCGACCACCCGGGCGAAGAACATCACGAAGGTGTTGAGCACGCCCTGAATCAGCGCAAGCGTGACCATGTCGCCGTTGGCGACGTGGCCGATCTCGTGGGCCAGCACCGCCTTGATTTCTTCGGGCTGCATGCGATTGAGCAGGCCGGCGGACACCGCGACCAGGGCATCGTTCTTGTTCCAGCCGGTGGCAAAGGCGTTGGACTGCTGGGCCGGGAAGATGCCGACCTCCGGAGTCTTGATGTTGGCCTCGCGGGCCAGCTCGGCGACGGTGTCGACCAGCCACTGCTCGGTGGCGTTGGAGGGATTTTCGATGATCACCGTGCCGGTGGAGCGCTTGGCCATCCACTTGGAGATGAACAGCGACACCATGGAACCCGCCATGCCGAACACGAAGCAGAAGATCAGCAGGCTGTTGAAGTTGATGCCCTGGGCGTTGAGGTAGGGCTCCACGCCGAGCAGGCGCAGGGTGATACTCGCCACCAGGATCACCGCCAGGTTGGTGCCCAGGAAGAGCAGGATTCTCATCATTGCCGACATTCTCCGTAAGGAAGGAAACCTGCCGAGCCAATTGGCTCGACGGGAGGAATCAGATGCTTAGATAAGCCCTGGAGCGACAAGTTTCAAGCGCCCGGGCGCGGATGACGCTATCGCCGTGCCAGCGTCGAGATAGCGGATTCGATGCTGGCACCCGGCGATGACGTCGACGTGACCGCTTACTGGCGATAGCGCGAGAGGAAGCGGGCGAAGCGATCCAGGGCGTCGCCGAGCTGATCGGCCCAGGGCAACGTGACGATGCGCACGTGGTCCGGGTCGGGCCAGTTGAAGGCGGTACCCTGGACCAGCAGGATCTTCTCCTGCAGCAGCAGGTCCAGCACCAGTTGCTGGTCGTCCTGGATATTGAAGACCTTGGGGTCCAGGCGCGGAAAGGCGTAGAGCGCCCCCTTGGGCGTGGTGCAGCTGACCCCTGGGATGGCGTTGAGCTTTTCCACCGTGATGTCGCGCTGGGCCAGCAGGCGCCCGCCGGGCAGGATCAGGTCGTTGATCGACTGGTAGCCCCCCAGTGCGGTCTGGATGGCGTGCTGGGCGGGCACATTGGCGCACAGGCGCATCGAGGCCAGCATGGTCAGGCCCTGGATAAAGTCGTTGGCGCGCTGACGTGCCACCGCCCCGGACAGGGTCATCCAGCCGCTGCGAAAGCCGGCGCAGCGGTAGCTCTTGGACAGACCGTTCATGGTCACCACCAGCTGGTCTTCGCTGGCCAGTGCCCCGGTGGCCACGTGCACGGTGTCGTCGTAGAGGATCTTGTCGTAGATCTCGTCGGAGAACACCACCAGGTTGTGCTCACGGGCGATGTCGAGCAGCTCGCGCAGCACCTCGGGGGGGTAGACCGCACCGGTGGGGTTGTTGGGGTTGATGATGACGATGGCGCGGGTGTGGCTGGTGACCTTGGCGCGGATATCGTCCATCGCCGGCGCCCAGTCGGCCTGTTCGTCGCACAGATAGTGTACGCCACGCCCACCGGACAGGTTCACCGCAGCGGTCCACAGCGGATAGTCGGGGGCCGGGATCAGCACCTCGTCGCCGTCGTTGAGCAGCGCCTGCATGGCCATCACGATCAGCTCGGAGACGCCGTTGCCGATGTAGATGTCCTCGATGCCTACGCCAGGGATCTCCTTGCGCTGGCACTCCTGCATGATCGCCTTGCGTGCCGAGTAGAGCCCCTTGGAGTCGCAGTAGCCCTGGGCGGTGGGCAGATTGCGCATCACGTCCTGCAGGATCTCTTCCGGCGCCTCGAAGCCGAACGGCGCCGGGTTGCCGATATTGAGCTTGAGGATGCGCTGTCCTTCGTCCTCCAGCCGCTTGGCGTGCTCGAGCACGGGCCCGCGGATGTCGTAGCAGACGTTGTCGAGCTTGTGAGACTTGGAAAGGGTGGGCGTGTCCATGGCGCGGGTCTCGCTGGGTCCGTGTGTCCGTGCCCGCCGTGGCGGGAGTGTCGTTGTTGGTGAGTCCTGTCGATGCGTTGCCGGGGCGGCGGTGGCCGGGCGTGCGGCCTAGTCGTCGCTCGCCGCTTCGCCCTGGGCACCCTGGGCAGGTGCTGCCTTCGAGGCGCCTTCTGCGACATCCTGCGAGCCGTCTTCCAAGGCATCGTCTGCGGCCTCGACGGCGGCTTCCTCAGGCGTCGGGATGTCCTCCGGGGTCTCCAGGGTCAGGCGCCCGAGCTTGCCGTCACGCAGTTCGTGCAACAGCACCTCGCTGCCGCGGTGCAGGTCGATCTCGCCACCGGCGCGCAGGCCACCGCGCTTGGCGGCGATCTCGGCGAGGATGGCGTGGCCGTCGAAGCCGGCCAGCGCCATCAGGTCCGGGCGAGCGTCTCCGTCGGCCTCGACCTTGTCGGCGTCGGGATTGGCCTCGTAGGCCGGCAGCGCCTTGAGTTTATAGCGTGCCTTGAGCGCCTCTGGATAGCGTTTGGCCAGCTCGGCGGCGGTGATCAGGGCCACATCGACATAGTCGATGGCGGTATCGCGGATGGCGCCACTGGCCGCCAGACGATAGGCACTGGCCTGATCCTCGATCTTTGGCCACAGCACGCCCGGAGTGTCGGTCAGCGCCACGCGACCCTGGATGCGTACCTTCTGCTGGCGCTTGGTCACCGCCGGTTCGTTACCGGTCTTGGCGATGGTGCGTCCCGCCAGACCATTGATCAGCGTCGATTTGCCGACATTGGGGATGCCCATCACCATCACCCGCACGTCGCGGTCGGCACGCACCTGGCCAGCCAGTTCATGGCACAGCTTGGGAATGCGCTTGAGCTCGCGGGTATTGGTGGTGGTCACCGCCAGGGCGCGGGTGTCTGGCAGGGCGTCGAAGTGGGCGGTCCAGGCGCGGGTACCCTCAGGATCGGCCAGGTCGGCTCGGGACAGGATCTTCAGTACCGGCTTGTGGCGGGTCAGGCTCGCCAGCATCGGGTTGGCACTGGAATAGGGCAGGCGCGCGTCCAGCACCTCGATGACCACGTCGATTTCCGGCAGCGCCTCGAGAATCTGGCGTCGCGCCTTGTTCATGTGTCCCGGAAACCAGCCCAGCATCTCGTTCTCCTGCCTTTTCTAAAGGGTGTTGCGCAAAGGGCTCCCCATCTTATGGAAATGCGAGGCAAATGTCGCGAGCGGTGGATGACAAGGCCGCAGATGATGGAGGGCAGGGTCGCACACGGCGGGAGGCGAGGCCGCAAGCTCCGGGCGACAAGCGCGCCAGGCCCGCCGATAAAAACCTGGCGGCGGGCACAGGGGCTTGCAGCGAGGGGGGAAGGGGCAAGGGGAGAGATGCGTCTGGGGCGGAGGCCGGGGGAGGGCGCAACGCCTACTCCCCCTCATGAAAGTCGATGGCCAGCGAATTGATGCAGAAGCGCTCTCCGGTGCTGGTCGGCCCGTCGGGGAACACATGGCCCAGGTGGGCATCGCAGCGATGGCAGGTGACCTCGATGCGGTGCATGCCGTGGCTGGTGTCCTCGTGGCGCTGCACGCTTTCGCAGGACAGCGGGCGGTCGAAGCTGGGCCAGCCGCAGCCAGCGTCGAACTTGTGCTCGTTTTCAAACAAGGGGGCGTTGCAGCACACGCAGTGATAGATGCCGTGCACCTCGGTGATCTGGTAGTCACCGGTAAAGGGACGTTCCGTGCCTTTTTCGCGGGTGACGTGGTATTGCTCCGGGGTAAGCTGCTCTCGCCATTCGGCGTCGGACTTCTCGATCTTCTTGCGCATGGACGGTCTCCCGTGACGTTCGGTCGAGGCTTGCGCATCGTGGTTCGCGTCGCTGCGGCACCCACGACTGCATCAAAGTCGCAGCCTCGGTATTCAAGCTAAGACGTTTGCTGCAGTTTGACCAACTCCTGCGTTCCACGATGCAGGGGAGGGTGGCTAAAGCGTCGATGGAGAGCAAATGCGTATAGAAAGAGCTTATATAGAGAAGGGCGCTGAATCGAGCAGGAAATCCTTCAGCCGGGGTTGACACTTTTGAGGGTGCTCAGTAACATACGCGCCACCTCGAGATGAGACGAGGCGGATGCGTCCCATTCGTCTAGTGGTCCAGGACACCGCCCTTTCACGGCGGGAACAGGGGTTCGAACCCCCTATGGGACGCCAACTCGAATCTCGAGGCCGGAATGCGGCAGTAGTGCGCAGCGCGGGAATAGCTCAGTGGTAGAGCACAACCTTGCCAAGGTTGGGGTCGCGAGTTCGAATCTCGTTTCCCGCTCCAATGCGTCCCATTCGTCTAGTGGTCCAGGACACCGCCCTTTCACGGCGGGAACAGGGGTTCGAACCCCCTATGGGACGCCACTTTCCGGTACAATTTGCGATGCGTTTGCGGGAATAGCTCAGTGGTAGAGCACAACCTTGCCAAGGTTGGGGTCGCGAGTTCGAATCTCGTTTCCCGCTCCATGCGTCCCATTCGTCTAGTGGTCCAGGACACCGCCCTTTCACGGCGGGAACAGGGGTTCGAACCCCCTATGGGACGCCACTTCGCAGCGCAGGCAGGACACGATGAAGACATCGTCGGACTGCATCGATCAAGCGGGAATAGCTCAGTGGTAGAGCACAACCTTGCCAAGGTTGGGGTCGCGAGTTCGAATCTCGTTTCCCGCTCCAGTATCGAGAAGCGTCTCAAATACCTGTGGAAAGCACATCGCCAGAAGCAGCAACAGTCGCCTGAGCGACGCGAATCATCGCGTTGATCGGCGATTTTTTTGTGCTTGCGCGAAGCGAGTCCGGCGTAAGACCATCGAGTGCCCCTTGCGTCGACGCCGCATTTGCCGCTTTGTCCGGTTGAAGATGCTCCCGACCGACCCCATATGCTAAGCCTTCTATCGAATAGCGAATCCCGTCGCTCGGCACGGCGCGATCGCGACGGGTTGGGCAAGCCGATGCCAACCGTCAACGTCGAGTCACCCGCGACAGGCAAGCTAGCGAAGGCGTGCAGCGCTTGGCGTCCGATCTCATGCTTCAAAGCCCAAGCTTTCAACCCTGACACCAAGGATCCCTCATGGCCGAACCGGCTCTGTCCATTCGAGGCCTGACCAAGGTCTACGGCAATGGCTTCAAGGCCCTAAAGGGCATCGACCTCGACGTCCAGCAGGGCGACTTCTACGCCTTGCTTGGCCCCAATGGGGCGGGCAAGTCCACCACCCTGGGCGTGGTCTGTTCGCTGGTGCAGAAGACCGCCGGCCAGGTAAAGATCTTCGGCATTGATATCGACGAGGACTTCGCCCGGGCCAAGTACCATCTCGGGGTGGTGCCGCAGGAGTTCAACTTCAACCAGTTCGAGCGGGTCATCGATATCGTGCTGGCCCAGGCAGGCTACTACGGCATGCCTCGCCGTGAAGCCCTGCCTCGGGCGGAAAGCCTGCTCAGAGATCTCAGCCTGTGGGACAAGCGCAACGGCAGCGCACGCATGCTGTCCGGCGGCATGAAGCGCCGCCTGATGATCGCCCGCGCGCTGATGCACCGTCCCAAGCTGTTGATCCTCGATGAGCCCACCGCCGGGGTGGATATCGAGTTGCGTCGCAGCATGTGGGAGTACATGCGGCGCATCAACCGCGAGGAAGGCACCACCATTATCCTGACCACCCACTATCTGGAAGAGGCGGAGAGCCTGTGCCGCAACGTGGGCATCATCAACCACGGCGAGATCGTCAGGAACACCAGCGTACGCGAGCTACTGAGTGAGCTCGACACCGAGACCTTCCTGCTGGATCTGGCCGAACCCATCGATCATGCCCCCGCCATCGAAGGCTTCGAGGTCAAGCAGGTGGACAGCGCCCAGCTATCGGTGATGGTGCATCGCGGGCAGTGCCTCAACGACGTCTTCGATGCCCTCAAGGCAGACGGCGTGCGGGTGCTGTCGATGCGCAACCGGGCCAACCGACTGGAGGAAATGTTCGTGTCCATGGTGGAAAGCGGCAACGCCGACAAGGAGCTGAGAGGATGAACCCGAGTCAGATCGCGATCGCCCTGTGGACCCTGGTAGCCAAGGAAGTCCGGCGCTTTACCCGGATCTGGCCGCAGACCCTGTTGCCGCCGTCGATCACCATGACGATGTACTTCATCATCTTCGGCAACCTGATCGGCTCGCGCATCGGTGAGATGGACGGCTACAGCTACATGGACTTCATCGTCCCGGGGCTGATCATGATGTCGGTGATCACCAACAGCTACTCCAACGTGGCCTCGTCATTCTTCTCCAACAAGTTCCAGCGCAGCGTCGAGGAGATGATGGTCTCGCCGATGCCCAACTGGGTGATACTGGCGGGCTTTATCCTCGGCGGCATGGCGCGCGGGCTCGGTGTCGGCATCATCGTCACCGGGGTGTCGCTGTTCTTTACCCGCATCGAGGTGGCCCACCCGCTGTTGACCATCGGGGTGGTGATCCTGACCGCGGCACTGTTCGCCACCGGCGGCTTCATCAATGCGCTGCTCGGCAAGAAGTTCGACGATATCTCCATCGTGCCGACCTTCGTGCTGACGCCGCTGACCTACCTGGGTGGGGTCTTCTACTCGATCTCGCTGCTGCCGGCCTTCTGGCAGGGCGCCTCGATGCTCAACCCCATCCTCTACATGGTCAACGTCTTCCGCTACGGTTTCCTTGGCGTCTCCGACATCCCGGTCGGCTGGGCGCTCGCCGCTATCTTCGGCTTTATCGTGGTGCTGTTCGCCATTGCACTGTGGATGCTGGAAAACGGCAAGGGCATTCGCAGTTGATCGCACCGGCCGCCTCGGGCGGCCGGTCGCCGTTTGTCTCTCGGACTCTCTCTTGTTCAGGTATTGCCATGTCCACTATCCCTCGGGATCCCCACCACCGCCCCGACACCCTGACCGATGCGCCCCTGGGGCGGGAGTCGGACTATCCCGAGCGCTACGATGCGCAGCTTCTGTTTCCCATCGAACGCGCCGCCAACCGCAAACCGCTGGGAATCGAGGAGGGCGCGCTGCCCTTCGTCGGCGAGGACGAATGGCACGCCTTCGAGCTGTCCTGGCTGACGCCCAGGGGCAAGCCCTGTGTCGCCGTGGCACGCTTTCGCCTGCCGGCAAGCTCACCCCGGCTGATCGAGTCCAAATCCTGGAAGCTCTACCTCAATAGCCTGAATCAAACCCGCTTTGCAGGCCACGACGAACTGATCGAAACGCTGAAGCGCGACCTGAGCGAGGCCGCCGGGGCCGAGCTCAGCGTGGAGATCCTGGCGGTGGACGACGCCGAGCTCAACCCGCGCCCATTGCCGGGGGAGTGCATCGACGATCAGGACATCGAGATCAGCGACTATACGCCGAGCCCGGAGCACCTTTCGGTCAGTGATGAGATCGTCGAGGAAACGCTGACGTCCCACCTGCTCAAGTCCAACTGCCCGGTGACCGGCCAGCCCGACTGGGGCAGCGTGATGATCCGCTACCGCGGTCCCCGGCTCGATCGGGAAGGCCTTCTGCGCTACATCGTCGGCTATCGCCAGCACCAGGACTTCCATGAACATTGCGTCGAGCATATCTTCATGGACCTGATGGACAAGGCTCGCCCAGAACGGCTTCTGGTGCTGGCACGCTACGTGCGCCGCGGTGGTCTCGACATCAGCCCCTGGCGCGGTACTCCCGGCGAGACACCGCCCACGCCGCTGCGCCTGGCGCGCCAGTAGTCGGCAATGGCTCAGGGCGATAGCGATAGCGCCACAGACAATACCCGAGTGATCTGGTAGGGTAATGCGAAGAATTCTCGATCGCTGAACAGTGACAGGGCTCGGACCCTCTGGAGTGACACGATGGATGCAATGACACTGCTGCAAGAGCGCAGCTCCATGGGCAAGCTGATGGGACCGGCCCCCAGCCGTGAACAACTCGAGGCGATCTACTGCGCCGCCCTGCGCGCACCGGATCACAAGGAGCTCAGACCCTGGCGGTTTATCGAGTTCTCCGGCGAGGGGCTCGATCGCCTGGGTGAATTGTTCGCCGAGGCCGAATTTCGCGAAGACCCCAAGGCGACAGACGAGTGCCTCAACAGCGCTCGAATGAAGCCCAAGCGCGCACCCATGATCATCGGCGTCGTCGCCAAGGTGGACCCGGACGTACCCAAGGTGCCGAAGATCGAGCAGGTCATCTCCGCTGGCTGCGCTGCCCACGGCATCCTGCTGGCCGCCCACGCCCTGGGGCTCGGCGCCATGTGGCGCAGCGGCAAGTACGCCTTCGACGACACCGTGCGCAAGGGCCTGCGGCTCGGCGACGACGACGAACTGGTCGCCTTTATCTACATCGGCCAGCTCGGTGGCCGCCACAAGCCCATCGCCTGTCATGATAGTGAGGACTTTGTCGAGCGCTGGGACTAACCCCTCATGGATGAATTGATCAGACGCGTTGGCACGGCCCACCCGCGGCCCGTCTTGCCGCCCGAGGGAGGCGAGGACGACCCCGGGGCCTTTCTCGACTGGCTGGGTGAGGCCATCCCCCTGGTCGGATCGCTTGGCATCACCTGCATGGCGCGCGACCAGGACTCGCTGCGCTGGGAGCTAGCCCTGACCCCGAACCTCAACGACAAGGGCACCGGTTTTGGCGGCTCGCTGGCCGCCCAGACCACCTTGCTCGGCTGGTGCTGGACCACCCTGTGGCTGCGCCGTCGAGGCTACAACCGCGACGTGGTGGTGGCCGAGGCCAGCCAACGCTTTCTCGCCCCGGTGACCGGCGACTACCGCCTGATCTGCCGACCCGAGGCGAGCGGCTCCTCAGATGTTGATGCCAGTGGTGCGGCAGGGCAGGGTAGTGCCGGGCAGGTCGGCAGGGAAACAGGCGCCGAAGCGGCGCTGGAGCAGCGCCTGGCGGAACGCGGCAAGGGTCGCATACCCCTGGTCCAGCAGCTGTGGTGCGGCGACACCCTGTGCCTGGAAGCGAGGGGTGACTACGCCGTGCTGGCCAGCGAGCCTCCCATCGCAGCACGCTGACGCCATCGCGCCGCTTCGCCATCAGACCCGGAACGGCTACACGACGAATCTGATGTAAGCCGAAAAACGGCTTGCAATCGAGAACTTAAGGCGATAAAGTATGCGCCGTCTTGAGGGATAAGCACCGCGCAACGCGGGCATCATGTTTCTCGGGATGACAATGCGGAGGGGTGTCCGAGTGGTCGAAGGAGCACGCCTGGAAAGTGTGTAAGTCGAAAGGCTTCGAGGGTTCGAATCCCTCCCCCTCCGCCACTGAATATAGATAAGCTGCTGATTTTAGAAGTTTTTGTTTTTTCTATACCCTCACGGCCCATACTTCAGCCCATACTTTGTGCCTGGCTTTCATAAGCCTTCCCAAGACACTGTTGGACAGTACGTCCCTTTGCAGCACCTTCCCACCGCTTTCCTTTTCCAATGCTTCTGCTGTCACTGACGGTGCCGAGCCTGGCATAGGGTGATCGGCAGCTAAACATCAGACACCTTAGCCAGAACAACGAAAAGGCGTTCAGGTAGGTGGCCCATGTGGCCAACCACTCCGATCTACTGGCGATCCAGGATTTGGAAGAGGTGTTTCTTGGGACGATCCACGTGCACGGAGCACTATGCTTTCTTGTGTCGCGTGAACGAGATAGCTCATTCGGGTAGCGTGGTGGTTTTCTGAACCATGGCGATACCTGTTCCCGGAAGCCCCATGCGGCGCGCTTTCGTGATATGGAGAGCGGGGACCTAATCACCGTCGCCACGCTGCTGTGGCTTGCTGGGAAAGCCACCCAGCAGCAGAGCAGGCGATGACGCAACCCTGTCGATTATTAACAATTGCGTAGATGAAAACTTGCCAATAGCAGGTGACAACCGGTGTCAAGCTGGTACGCTGGGTCGTATATAAGGTATGACGCAAAGTAACTGCGCTATGTCCGACTCTTCAAGGGCGCCACGTATCAACCTGTCCCCGCATTCGTGCCGGGTACCCATCTATGCCGGCGACACCTTGGTTGCAGATCCCAAGGTGACCCACTGCCTGTTGAAGGGCGATACCAATTGCTACTCCCACGACACAAACCCTCACGTAGCTTGGAGTTATCAGCAGCCGACCAGCGAGCGGTTGAGGTTCGAGTGAAGTCTACTACCGACCCAAAGCGGCCTTTTCGATACGGGCAGCGAGCATCTCAATTGGTATTATGTAGTCTGCACTTTGATGGGGAATTATACTGCAAAGCTATACTTGATATTGTGGAATTTTAGTTGACCAAGGGCTGGGTGGCGTGCGGTATAATGTTGTTAAAATCACATGTGCGTGCAAGTAAGGATAATGACTATCCGGCAAGCGTTATAAGGAGAGTGATGTGCCAGAAGCGACTCATAGAACTGACGATGTGTTCGGGATAACTCGTGAGCTTCCCTTGAATTATCAGGAGCGCGACTCTGCAGATAAAGTGTTTGTCGATAGTTTGAGCCGAGACCGGCATCTCGTCATTTATGGAAGCTCTAAACAAGGTAAAACAAGCCTGAGAAAGCATTGTCTTCAACAAGGCGATTACATCACAGTTCACTGCTCAAATAAGTGGATGCTGGACGACCTGCATTCTGCGATTTTGAAAAAATGTGGTTTTGAGGTTACTTTATCAAATACAAAGAGTAGCTCAGGAAAATACAAAATTTTTGCCTCTATAAAGGCAAGTATTTTTGGTGCTGGGGCAACTGGCGGGGCTGAGGCGGAAAGGGAAGAAGGTCAAGAGATAGCAACCCAACCGCTTGAACTAGAGCCTGAGGATGTTAACGATATCATTAGTGCTCTTGAGAGCATTCGGTTCACAAAGTTTATCGTGCTTGAAGATTTTCATTATCTTCCTGTGGAGACCCAAAAAGATTTTTCGGTCGCACTGAAAGCATTTCATGAAAACTCAGGTATTTGTTTCCTTATAGTTGGCGTGTGGCTGGAGGAAAATCGATTATCTGTTTATAACGGTGATCTAACTGGTCGAGTACTGTCGATTGATGCAGATAAATGGGAGCGTGAAGAACTGGAAGAAGTGATCAATAGCGGCGCTGCGCTATTGAATGTAGAGTTTTCCGCTAATTTTCTAAACGATCTTCTTTCATCCTGTTTCAATAGCGTTCATGTGGTCCAAGAGGCATGTCATCGCTGTTGCGTTGAAAGCGGGATCTATAGTACTCAGGATGAAATTAAGTGTATCGGTGAAGACTTGGATGCAAAGGCTATAGTCAAGGACGTAGTCAATCAGCAGTCAGGTAGATTCAATTCCTTCATAACTCAATTCGCCGACGGTTTTCAAGCGACTGAGCTTGAAATGCACAGGTGGCTTCTTTACCCGGTGCTTACAAGTAATACAAGTGACCTAAATTTTGGTCTAAGACAAAAAGCTATCCGTGACACATTGCGGCAACACCACCCTAGGGCTGATTCGCTAAACCAGGGAAATGTGACGCAGGCACTGCAATCTGCAGCTGCCCTGCAAATAAAGAAAGACATCAAACCTATGGTTCTCGATTACGATCAAACTAATCTTCGGCTGAACGTAGTGGATCGGAGTTTTCTGATTTGGTTGGATAACCAAGATAGGGATGAATTGCTTGCTGTCGCGGGATTAGATTGAAAATGCTGAACAAGGGGCTGCAGCTGACCGTTTTTCGCTGTCGCTAAAAACGGCGGCTGAGCCCAGGCGCTAATCAGCACTCACTGAAGGTCCGCTTCTGGCCGGATGCCGAACTTCAGGCTACGCTGATGGAGCTGGTGCGGCATTGGGCGGTGGTAAGATACAGGTCTAGTCTAGTGAGGGCTTGAAAATGGCTATTGATTCCAATTTTAAAGAGCAAATGTTGTCACTTACCACGACACTGCATTCCAACGCCTCTCGAGACCTCGCCGATATTGATGCCAATGTTCGTTGGTTTACAACACTCGTGCTGGCGAGCATCGCCGCACTTGCTGGATATAGGCAGCTTCAAGGAGCAGAGTCTCTCTCTCCTCATCTTGCTTTAATTGTGTTGATGCTTTGCATATCCCTCTTGATGTTTGTATTTGCTGTTCTCATTGCCCAGATTCGACGAGCAAGTTTTTCTCGAAGAGTTGCTGGTTTTATTGAAAAAATACATGAGCTAGATCGGGATGATCAGATGTCACCACAAGGCGCTAAAGATGAGTTGCAAAAACAATCTGAAAATTTGCGAAAAAGTGCATTTCAGCTAGCCAAGCACCCGGATCTTTGCCAATTTTACGGGTTGTTACTATTTGTGTTATCTTCTGTCGTCGCGACATTTTTTATACTTTTCGAAGAGGTGTTCATTGCTATTTTAGCATGACCATCAGAGTTGTGCTCGCATTGCAGCTCAACAAGTCATTGTTGCCGATGATTAGGCCTGACGGCCTGCGGATAAACTCAAGCGTATACTAGATTGAGATGAATGTCCGCTCATGGCCGACTGCCGAACTTCAGGCTACGCTGATTGAGCTAGTATAGAGGCTGACGACCCAAAGAGACCATGTCGGCAAAGGATACATGATCGTTCAGTCGTGTAATGCTGCATACAAGATTGTTGGTGTTATGTTGCCGAGCTATACTAAATATTAAGTGTTTCAGTAGATTAGGGGGCAGGTGACATGCGGTATAACATTGTAGAACGTACGGGCGCGTTCAGGTGTTTATGCAAGCATGCGGCCTAATATCTATTGGGCATCTTAGTAAGGGGAGTGGAATGAAAATCACGATCAAAAAAACTGCTAGATTCTTGTTCCCACTACTTTCACTCACGCTGCCGTCAATTATTTGGGGGCAGGTATTTGAGGAAGTTGAGACGGGGGAAGCCTGTAGCTACTTTGGTGAGCAAGTTCCGGAGACGGTTATAACCTTTTCATCTGACCGAGAAGCTGAGAGAGTTATTCAAGATATCGTTGATGCTTCCGGGTTGGTCCAGAATTTCGCAGTTCACGCCGCAGGAGTGCCAAACGCTGCTGCAGTAATAAGAGGAGAGAGGCGATATATTCTGTATAACCAACACTTCATGCAAAATACTCGCAGAAGCACCAATAATACATGGGCACCTATCAGTATAATGGCTCATGAGGTAGGTCACCATCTCAACGGCCATACTCTTGATAACCGTGGTAGCCGTCCTCGAATCGAGCTAGAGGCTGATTACTATTCAGGGTTTATCTTGCAACGATTGGGAGCCAGTTTAGATGACGCTCGCACTGCTATGGATGAACTTGGAAGCCCCTCAGGAACAGCTACACATCCAGCCAAGCATGACCGATTAGCGGCCATTACCAGTGGCTGGACAAATGCCTGCGAATCTGACCCACGATGTGGTGCTGAAGATGATGCTGGTTCTAGTAGGCGAGATCCAGTTGAGGAGCGTCCTCTGAGCACTCGTAGCGACGAAGAGCTAAGGCCTTCAGGCCCGGATAGTTGCGAGTACGCCCGTGACGGAGAATGTGATGAACCAAATCTTTGTCCTACTGGAACCGACACAACCGACTGTCAGGTAAGTCGAAACAGGGGGAGTTTAGACCGATTTCCTGATCACTCGCGGCAGCAAAGCTTATATTGTTGTGATCAATGGGGTAGAAAATGGTGTCAAATAGCTGTGAATCCCGGACCTCCCGGGTCCCCATGTTGGTGTGCTGGAGTCCCTGGAAGTGGATTCATTTGTCAATAATCTTATGAAGCCTAACTTCGGAGTTATATGAGCAAATTTTGAACGTCCGTTTATGGCCGAAAGTTGAACTCTAGTCTATTCTGATGAAACTGGTGATTAAGTTGACGTTCTAGAGACGATATTCCGGAAAATTTTCTGTAAAAGCCGTATATAATTCGCAGGCACATTCATCCGATCATAAGATCGGTCAGCTTAATCACTTTAAATGTGTTCCAGTGAAGGGTATGAATTAACCGTGTCTTATCGATTTATGATTAGGGATAAGTTGAAATGGAAGAATCAACCTTTTCCAGTTTCTTTTCGTTGTTGGTGGCTTTTTCAGCAGCCGTACCAATTCTATACTTCTCCCGTGAGATTCAAGAAGACTGTAGCCCAGCATTAAACCAAGCAGCCAAAAATCTAATATCCTATGACGTAAAAATACCAAAAATGGTCGCTTGGATTACATATTTTGATGCTTTTTGCGATAATGTGTTTGGGGAGCATTTAGTTAGCGCAAAGTCCATTGCCACCAGTGCCATTTTTACACACCTGGCGATAATAGTTGCCTTCTTTGTTTTGTATTTTTCTGGAATCATGGATGATGAAATAGAGCCAGGGTTTATATTCACCCCCTTCATAGGGTTGTTTTATTTATTAAATATACTCACAGATTTTATTTCGTTCTGTTTTTTAAGATTCCTGCTTAAGTTCTTTAAAAAACTAAAAGCCATTCTGTTCTGTGTGCTTCCATTTATTACCCTCGTTAGCTCGATGTGTTTTGTGGCAATTTCATTAATCATTATAGATATTCTTTTGGATACTTGGCCCGAGGCTATAACCAATGCACAGTATTTTCTTGACTGGATATCCTGGAGGTTTTCTTCTGTATTGGATGCTCTCCATTATATCTTTTTTCCAAGCGATATTATTGGTTTGGGTGAAGGCTATTATACTTCTTGGGAGTACGGGGTTTGGTGGGTAATTGTTGTATCAACATTATGGCCATTTTTTTTGTTTTCTTTGCTAATTTATGGAGGAATTAGTGGCATGTTAATAATATCTTGTTTAGGAAAAATGCAATTATTATCGGTTTTATTTGACCAAGATAAGCCTGTTGTGGCTATAGGCTGGTCTGTTTCTTTGGTTTATTGGTTCATGCTAACTGTAAGTAATGTGATTTATTTTTTTGTCTGATTTGTGTGGTGGATAACTAGCGAAAACCGCATTAAATTGTCATTTTGCGAAAAGTTTTCAGTGTTGAAAGCGTTAGAACATGATCATTACTTTACGTCCGCTTCTGGCCGAATAAGGAATGTTAGTATATGCTGATGATGATAGTGCAAAAGCTGGCGATGCAGTGGGATATGACACCACGACTGAAACTGCATTCTTCGCCATTCGCCACTAGATAGCAAAGGAGAGAATGAATGCCACGTTACTACGCGAATACGAATACAGACGAGAATGGAAATCACGAAGTCCACACGACTGGATGTCCGCATCCACCAGCCGACCACAATCGTCTGCCTTTGGGCATTCATGATTCCTGCGGCCCAGCGACAGCGGCTGCACGAACGAAGTTTGGCGGAAGAGTTGATGGATGTAAATGGTGCTGCCCAGCATGTCATCGAGGCCGTTGATCACACGCACGAGAACACTGATTGTCCGCTTTTGGCTGGTAGAGGCGGCCCGAATCAGACCGCCTCTACTCTTGCTATGCCTCTGTTTGTTCAGCCATCTCCAAGGCATCATCTACCTCTATCCCGAGGTATCTGACAGTACTTTCCAGCTTTGTATGACCCAAAAGTAGCTGAACGGCTCTTAGGTTTCTCGTCCGGCGGTATATCAGCGATGCTTTGGTACGGCGCAGGGTATGCGTGCCATAGATTGCAGGGTCCAGGCCAATGGAGGTTACCCAAGCTTTGACGATACGAGCGTACTGTCGTGTCGACAGGTGTTCTGAGCTACTGATGCGGCTCGGGAACAGATAGTTCTCGCTTCGAAGCCGGGCATGCTGAATCCAATCGGCTAGGGCCTCGCGTGTCTGCTCGGTTATCTCAAATTGCACTGGCTGTTGTGTTTTCCGCTGCATAACGATGGCCCTTGGTGATACGTGCTTACCATGAGCAATATCACGGACACGTAAAGTGACCAGGTCGCAGGCCCGTAGCTTGCTATCTATCGCCAGATCAAATAACGCTAGATCGCGTCTCTTCCCAGCGAGCTGTAGCCGAACACGAATGGCCCAGATATCTTTTAGGCGAAGTGGTGCTTTCTGCCCAACCAGTTTGCCTTTGTTCCAGGGCTCACGAATTGCAGTTGTTGACGCGTTCATGGCATGGTTCTCCATAGGTGGAGAGGAAAGTGTGGTTCAATCCATGCCTAGCGTAGGCTTGACCTCGCCACCTGTCGCGGGCCGACCCAAAGTCGACATGCCGGCAAAGGCAGCATGCTCGTTCATTCTTGTTGTACGAAAGGGTAAGATATGGAAGCCGATATTATAAAAGTGTGGCGGGCATTGAGGCCAACGGTTAAAGAAAATTTTACCTTCAATGAAACCAAGGATGTGGTCGCGTCGGCTGCGTTGCCGGTGGAAGAGGTAGCTCACCTACAACAGAAAGCATTACCAGCTAAAGGAGCCTCAAAGGGAGAGCTTCTTGATGCGCTAGATGGATTGATTGCTAGAGAGCCTGATCCGGGAAAGGCAATACAGAATCTCATAGCCGCAATGCTTGAACAAAAACGCTATCTCGAAATCCGCATGTCGGATTGTGCCGAGAGATTTGGATGGAGGATTGTTGACGGACAGCTTCGACCTTTGGACTTCCAAGTGGAGGAAGCCGTCAATGACTTTTCCGAAGAAGTGAAGGTTCTTCTAAACAATGCGTATCGGAGATTTAGTGAAAGTGACTACTCAGGGGCAATGACGGCCATTTGTAGTGCGCTCGATACGGTCACAAACCATCTCTATTCGGTTCACGATCTTGGGAATCCTCATGATGACTCATACCAGCAAAGGGTGTCTCGCTCTTTCGCTGTACTAGAAGATGTCTATCGCCACAGATTCAGTCAGATGACGGATGATAACTCTGAAGTTAATAAGCTATGGCAAAACTATCGAGGTTCGATTAACCAAGCAGCTTATGTTATGGGTTCATTTCGAAGAAATGCTAGTGATGTGCATGGTCTATCTGGGTGCCCGCCACAGTTAATTAGACACGCAATAGATAGTGGTACTTTTATTATTAGAAGTATCACATCAGAAACTTCGGAAAACGTACAGCGAGACAATAAATATGGCTTTTAAGAGATGACGATCTAATAGCGATTGGTCTTGGCGTTATTTTGCTTTTATCGTCCTCGGAGGATGAATGTCTGATACCCCATTAAATGCAGCCCTTCGGCACTTTGAGGCTGTTGAGGCTAATCTTATTAAAGCCGAGAAGCTGCTGGCTGAGATTGAAGCTGTGATTCCTAGAGGAATATCGTTCAGCGATAATCCGGACTATGAAACGAACTGCAGAAATTTTGACGCTTTGCTTACAATGTTGCCCAAGATTGACGGGTGGAAGCCAGAAATAGTCCTCATGGATCTAGATGAGATAGCACAGAATCGGCTAGATGCGCATGAGCTAGGTGAAATTGAGTGTATTGTCTCTGTTGAGAGGCAAATTGGGGAGCCGTCACGAAACTTACGGGAGTATCGCTATCGATTTAACCAAAAACGACGAGAGCTAATTCGGGATACTCTGAATGAACTTATTGATGCTGTCGATGCTAACCTACGCAGCCTAGCGAAATTGCTTACCGATGAGGCTCCGTCGCATGAGGAAATTCCCGACCCAGAGTTTGATGCACTCAAGGGGAATGTTGCTCAGGTCGCTACACTATTAGGCAGCAGCGTAACCAAGCCAGCGCGCTGGAAAGACCTCCACAGACACATGCATTTTGGAACGCTGGGAGACCTTCATGACATTATCGAGCACGATTGGCCGAGCGTAAAAGTGGGCCTTCGAAAATCGATGTATGGCGAGTCGGAGCCAGTTCCAGTAGACGTCGAAGATTTGGGTGATTTGGTAAGCGCAAAGCCGAGGGGCCCGGTTGCAACCAAGCTTAAATGGGAAAATCTTACTGATGAAGAATTTGAACGTCTAATTTTTGCGCTAATTTCATCCGAGAGCGGTTATGAAAATCCTGAATGGTTGATGAAAACCAATGCCCCAGATCGTGGACGAGACCTCTCAGTGCATCGGCTCCATTCCGACGCACTCGGCGGTACATTAAGGCAAAGAGTCATCATTCAATGCAAACACTGGCAGTCCAAGAGCGTGGGGCCAGCTGACATTGCGACTCTTAAAGAACAAATGAAGCTTTGGGAGCCTCCTAGAGTGGATGTTCACGTTATTGCGACCTCGGGTAGATTTACATCAGATGCCGTTTCCGTTGTTGAAAAGCACAATCAATCCGACAGTGCTCTCCGAGTTGAGATGTGGGCGGAAAGTCATTTGGAACGACTGCTTGCGAGTAGACCAGGGATAATTGCTGAATTCGGGTTGCGGTAATAAGCAACATAACCAGGAGCTGCTTTCGGACAGTTTTTCCGCTGCGCTCCAAAACTGCCGAAGAGCGTAGCGTTACATCAACTTATCCTAAATGTCCGCTACTGGTCGATAGGTTCTGTTCACCATATCAAGGTTTCTTTTCGGTTGGGTAAAGGTTGACAGATAGAGTATGCAGTTATCCCCGATGCAGGGAGAGGGCGCCGACGACAAAGTCCGTTCCTAGCCGAACGCCGAACTTCAGACTATAATATTTATCAGGTACGGCAACTGACGACCCAAGTCAGCAGTCCAGAAAAGGCAAGGAGTTAATTTAAGCTTGAAAGTTTCAGATCTAACATTAAATGCTATCAAGCCGTATGTGACTGGGGATGGTTCTCCAGCCCCGTATATGTCAGGACGAGAATTGATAAAGTTCTTTAATGCTTTTGGCTTAAAAGACGAATATGCTCGGAATGGTTTGCCTAATGCTTGGTCAAGGAATGAGTATGCTTATGAGCGGTTAAAAGACGTTAATGGTAAACCTGACTTCAAGAGGTTGGTTGAAGCACTTTCTGATAGTCGTAAAGTAAGCAATCCTGATGAAGTGGCTGATGAGATTAAAGAAATAATTAAGCATGATGGCTACACGCTAGAAAAGGATGAATCAGGTATTTATAAGGTGGCAGGCTTTGGTCTCGAGGATCCTGTCTTAGTTGAAGCTCATTTCCAAGAAATTAAAAATCAAATCATTGATTGTATTAGAGATGCGAAGTTTACTGTTTGGGTTGCTGTGGCATGGTTTACTGATAAAGATATAGGAAATGAGTTGCGTGAAAAGCATTTGGCAGGGGTAAATGTTAGAGTCATTGTTAACGATGACGAAGTTACCAGGCTTCATGGGCTAAAATTTGATACTAGAGGTATTGAATATAAAACTATTGCTCCAAACTCCCCTTGGGGTAAGAAGTTGATGCATAATAAATTTTGCATAATTGATCTATATAAAGTAATTCATGGGTCCTATAACTGGACAAGCAACGCCAAGTTTAATAACGAAAGCATAACCGTCACTGACAGTAGAGAGTTAGCTGAAGGCTTTTCTAAGCAGTTTATAGAGCTTTATAATCAGAAAAATTAGGGTATCCGGATTAAGTGGTTGATGATCCCTTCTGATCCACCAAAACCTTAATTTTCCCAGAAGGTTGATAGATCGACGCCGTAGTTCTTCTCGGGCTCGGGTAGACCCATGCTGTAGGTCATGGTGGCCTTGCCCAGGAAGGGGGATTCCTTGGTCTGTGGCGCCTTCTTCTTGTGCTTGGTGGTGTAGAGCACCCGGGCCCGCATCACCTCGAATGAGTAACCCCGGCCATCGCGGTTCTTGTCCTTGGCCAGCCGGTTGATCGACTCCGTGTAGGCGTTGGTGACCGGGATGTCGGTCTCGAAGTAGGTCAGCATCTCCTCACGCCATCCGCTGATGGCGCTGACAAGTTCCTTCCAGACCTCCTTCTGCCCTTGCGGGATGTCGTCAATCCAGGCAGCCAGCGCCTTCTCAGCATCTCGCCGGGTGGCACAGTCCCAGATGTGGTAGAACCGCTCCTTGTGCTCGTAGGCTGCCAGGAGCTGAGGGAAGGCCCCTGTCCAGGTTTCCATGATGAGATGCTCGCGGTCTGAAACGTCGTGAGCCCGCTTCAGCAGGATCTTCCGGTCACCCTTGAGGGTCCGTCGCTGGTTGGCCGTCAGCCCCTTCCTGAGCCCCTTTCGGACCTTCTCCAGGGCTTCGTTGGCCATACGCACAACATGGAACTTATCGACCACGATGCGGGCCTGTGGCAGCACCGCCTGAACGGCACGTCGGTAGGGCTTCCACATGTCCATGCTGACGATCTCGACCTTGTCACGCTCGGTCATGCTCATGAGCCGTTTCGTCACCGCATCCTGCTGACGACCGGGCAACAGGTCCAATAGAGTGCGCTCCTCCAAGTTGGTCAGAATGCAGCGGTAGCGGCGGTTCAGGTACAGCTCGTCAATGCCCAGGCAACGGGGTGTCTCGAAGCGGTGCCAGGTCGCCAGGAACTCAGCCTTTTTCTTGAAGATCTCTCGAATGGTCTTCTCGTCAAGGCCCGTGGTATCAGCCACATAAGCGTAGGGATGGTTGAAGGCTTCCTTCTCGACATGGCTGTAAAGCCTCCGCGTAATGCGATGAGTGTCAACCATCTTGGGGAGTGCTGGGCGGAATGTCTTGCCGCAGGCTCGGCATGTGTAGCGGCGACGGACCACCCAGAGGGTGACCCGCTTGCCGTGGATGGGCAGATCACGATAGGCCACATCGCACTTGCCGAACCTGACAAGCTCACTCTCAACGCCGCATTCCTCGCAAGCTAGAGGCTCAGGAGCTTCGACCTGGTAGTGAAGATCATGCTCTTCTACCTTGGCGCCCAGGACGTGGTATTCCGGCAGATGGAGAATGCTGTCAGCAAATCGCGTCATGTCTTGGGCGTTTTCGTGGCAAGTATCGGTTATCGGGATAGTACCTGTTTGGCATGGAGGGCAGTGCCGGCTACATGGTGATGAGTATGCCGCCACTGGCAAGGATGACTACTACCGCCCAGGCCGGCAGCTTCCAGATACTGAGCAAGAGGAAGCCAGTCAGCGCCAGTGCAAACTCGTGGGGGCCAAGAATGGCACTGGTCCAGACCGGCTGGTAGAGGGCGGCGCCCAAGATGCCCACGACTGCCGCATTGGCGCCGCGCATCAGTGCTTGCGCGCTGTCCCAGCGGCGGAATCGGTTCCAGTGGGGTAGTATTGCCACCAACAGCAGCATCCCGGGCAGGAAGATCATTACCAGCGCCAGGGCGGCACCGTATAGGCTGCCGCCGAGCGGCGCCATCACCGCGCCCAAATAGGAGGCAAAGGTAAACAGCGGCCCCGGTACGGCCTGGGCGGCACCGTAGCCTGTCAGGAACTCGTCCGCACCGACCCAGCCGGATTGCACCACCTCTGCCTCGAGCAGCGGCAGCACCACGTGCCCGCCGCCGAACACCAGGGCACCGGCGCGATAGAAAGCGTCCATGACCGCCAGGGCGGCGGAGGGGCTGGCCCAAGCCAGCAGTGGTAGGCCGAGCAGCAACGCAACGAAGGCCAGTCCCGCCAGATGGCCGGCACGCGTAGAGACAGGCAAAGGCAGGTCGTGAACGTCGGCCTCGGCGTGGGCTCGACACAGCGCCATGCCAGCCAGGGCCCCGATCACGATGGCGGACACCTGTCCCAGCGGGCCGCTAACCAGCACCACGGTGAACACTGCGGCCAGTGCAATGCCGGCGCGCCGAGGATCGGGACAGAGGCTGCGTGCCATGCCCCACACTGCGTGGGCGACGATGGCCACCGCTGTCACCTTTAGGCCATGGATGATGCCCTGGCTGATGGGGCCATCAAGCGCGGCAGAGCCCAAGGCGAACAGCACCAGCACGATGGCCGACGGCAGGGTGAAGGCCGTCCAGGCCGCCGCTGCCCCCCAGGGGCCGGCGCGCATCAGCCCCAGAGCGAATCCCACCTGGCTACTGGCGGGACCGGGTAGAAACTGGCACAGCGCCACCAGGTCGGCATAGGCCTGTTCGGAGAGCCAGCGGCGTCGCTCTACAAACTCGGTGCGGAAGTAGCCGAGGTGGGCGATGGGGCCTCCGAAGGAGGTCAGGCCCAGCAGCAGAAAGGCACCGAAGACTTCTCTGATGCGCCCGACAGGACGTGGCGTATGGCTCATTGATCGGACTCCTTGCCACCGTTCATTGAAGTGCAGGTCTCGTCATTCATGGCCTCACCGGTAAGCTCTCGCAGTTGTCGCTTGGCCACCGCCAGCCCTTCCCGACCGAGGTCGGTTGCACGGTAGAGCCTGCGGCGTGTGCTTCCCTGGTATTCTTCCCGGGAGGTCAGGTACCCCTTGCGCTCCATCGAATGCAGCATGGGGTAAAGGGTCCCGGGGCTCAGTCGATAGCCGTGGTGAGCCAGCTCATCGATCATCCACTGGCCGTATATCTCATGCTCGGCTGCGTGGTGCAGGACGTGTAGCCTTACCAAGCCGGCGAGCAGGTCATGATGCTCCATGGCGTTTACACCTGCATTGCCAAAAACGAAAATCGATATCGGTTTTCGTTTTACCAAACCAGCATCCACATTACAAGATGGCGTTCTCCGCTCATGAGTGAGGATTGAACTTCAATGGCTAAGCATTCTGACGAGTTTCTACGACTGGCCAATGACGCCAGGCAACGCATTACCAAAGTCCCGCCCACCTAGGCCCCTAAGCGAGATGCCGAAAGGGCATTCTGCATCGAGGGTGGTCTCAATACCTATGAAGCGGATGACGAAACATGATGATAGAAAGTGCGGTTCTGCTGGTAGCGACCGGCTTCGGACTGGGATGGCTGCCATGGGCACCGGGGACCTTCGGATCGCTAATCGGTTTGCCGCTGGCCTGGTGGCTGCTGGGCCATCCGCCAGGGCGGCGGGTTGTCATCATGGTGGTGCTGCTGGCCATGGCCGTGCCGCTCTGTCACTGGGCTTCCCTGTGGCTGGGGGGGAGATGTTCCCCAGATCGTTGCCGATGAATACCTGGCGTTTCCTATCGTAATGATCGGGCTTGCCATGGCGCGCTGCCCGTGGGTGATGGGGGTGACATTCGTGATATACCGGCTGTTCGATGTCACCAAGCCATTGCCCATCAGCCATATCGAAGCCATCGGTGGCGGCCTGGGCATTGTTCTGGATGATGTCATGGCGGCCATCTATGCCTGGATCGTGCTCTCCATTGGCATCGCCATGTGGCGTCGGTGCCATCTTAGGTGAAGTGATAGCCTTGGATTCGTCACTGAAAAGGCTTATCAACCAAAAAATCCGGTGAGTAGACGAGATGTGACCTTAATGTGTTATCAGGCATATCAACCATCTATTCCGGATACCCAAAAATTAATAGTTGGTTCTAAGTGATGCCTTCGGCACACCTGTACCAAGCGTTACATAAGCCCTTTCTTAACGTCAGCTCCTGGCCGGTACCTGCCAATGTTCACCAAAAAAATTTAGTAGCCTGATAAGCCGGCGCCGCCTCTGAAGGCAGCGTCGGCGTTGTGTTTCGTTGACGTTCAGAGGTATCCAAGCTCTGCAAAGGATGAGCACCCTTCTGTCCCAACCACGATGTGATCGATGATGCGGATTTCCACCAGGCCCAAGGCTTCCGTGAGCCGATGCGTGATGCGTCGGTCTGCATCGCTGGGCTCGGGATCGCCAGAGGGATGGTTGTGAACCAGGATCACCGCAGCAGCATTGCAGGCTGGGGCCTGTTTGACTACTTCACGCGGGTAAACGCTCGCCGAGTCGATGGTGCCGCGGAAAAGCTCCTCGAAGCAGATCACCCGATGCTGGCAGTCGAGGAATAGGGCACTGAATACTTCGTGCTCATACTCCTGCAACAGCACCTGCAGGTGCTCGAATGCCAGCCCGGGTTTGGTAATCTTGCGTCCCTTGGCCAGCCGGCGACGAGCGAAGGCCTTGGCGATGCCCAAGAGCTCCGCCTCGGTCACCGTGTCGGTGATGCGATAGGTGCCGGCAGTCTCGCCGGCACTCAGCTTGCCGTGGTTCATGATGTTGCTCCTCAGGCCGCCATGACCATGGTCATGCGGCGCTCCAGCTCCTCGTAGAAGGCCTCGACACGCTCGGCGACGGTGCGAATCATCGCTTCGTCCCGGTAGGCCCGCTTCACGAACAGCGGCATGCCTGGCCAGTAGCTGACGAAGTCGATCCACTCCCGCTCACTGACCCACAGGCCACCTTGGCACTGTGCGACGTGCTCCTGGGGCAGCTCGTCGGCCAGCAGCAGCTCGATCTGGTACTTGGGCAACTTGGTCTTGATCTCCACCAGGCCGTGGCTGTTCACCAGACAGTCCGGTGAATAGCCGACCCCGTGGTTCAAGATGATGCCGACCTGCTCGAGACGCGGTAGTCCTGTGGCTTCTTGGTAGAACTCGCGGGCAACCGGCTCCAACTCATGTCCCCGCTGAGTGTAGGTATTGCCCTGGAAGGCATCGGAGGGCTCGCCGGTGATGCGCTCACCGATCAGCTGGTGCATGTAGCTCATCGCACCGGCACCGAAGCCTCCCGGCCCCTTGCCCTTGACCAGCAGAGTCTTCAGTTCGGACATGGTGATGATGCCCAGACGGGCGGCATGCCATTCGGGCGTGCCTTGGTCCAGTGTCAGGATTTGCATGACGTTCTCCTTCTCGATGGCACGGCATAAGCCGGCGAGGGGAGGCCCCGCGCCGGATGGTCAGTGATGTTGATGGTTGTGCTGATTGGGGTGAGCCCGTTTTTGAAGGGAAGCCCGAAGCTTGTCGAAGTCGCCGCGTGGCACCTGCTCGGCATCGCCGTACTTGCCGACGAACCATTCCTGAGTCGCCGGGGGACAAGCGGCGATCAGCTGCCGGATCTGCCCGGCCTGGAAGGGGGTAACCAGCTTGACCGGGGCGGCGGCGTGACCGTTGTCGTCCTGGCCGCGGGTGGTGATGTTGAGCAGGGCACACAGAATGTAGCGCTTGCCGTAGCTAGTGGAGGAGCCGAACGCCTGGACGGTGTTCTTGCTGCCGCTGGTATCGGCCGGCAACAGCATGCTGGTTTCTTCACGATGACCGTCCTGGTGCATCAGCACGCCGGTCACCTGAATGCCACGCTCCTGGGTCTGAATACGGAAGCTCACCGCGAAGCCGTGCTTCTTCATGATCGGACGCACGGTATCGACTATGTCTTCCAGGGTGGCGTAGTGCCCGTTATTGGTCTTTCCACGCTCGGCGATGCTTGGCAGTTCGGTCTGCATGGCTGCCATGGCAGCGCTATAGGCCATCAGCGCCTGGCGATCCAGCACGCGCTCCTGCATCTGCAGCAGGCGCTCCATCTTCTCGATATCGACATCAGGATTGAGGGCGGCCCGCTCGATCACCTGAATGATCGCGGTGCTGTCCGGGGTGGCTTGGGTAACCGGTGCTTTGTTGACGGTCTTGGGATGAATGGGTGTTGCCATAATGACCTCCGTTAGCGATAGCGTTGGATGACGTCAGGGAGTTGTTCGATAGGCACTGGCTCAAGAGTCAGGGCCACGCGGTAGACACGACCCACGGCCAGCACATGGGTCTCGGTCTCGTGTTCGCCGGCCTCTAGCAACTGACGCGTCAGCTGGGTCAGGACACGACACATTTCGATCGTTATGGGCGGTTGCATTGGCATCTCCAGAAACAGTAACGCCCGGCCTTTGAAGGGGCCGGGCGTTATGCCGTGGTGAGGGAAAGACTGAGTGGGGGTGTCGCTACTGGGAAATCAGCCCACCAGCGCAAGGGCTGACTCCAGGGCCTTGTCCTTGAGACCGGCCCCCTGGCCAAACCAGGCGGAGTCCATCCGATAGTCGTTGCTGCGAGCGCGCTTCTCGTGATCCACGTACTCGGTGACCGCGTTGAGCAGCCCCCAGGCGGTGCCTTGCGCCGTGCACAGTTGGGAGCCGCGCCCCTCGCCCTGGTAGAGCTTCTGAACGCGATTGAGGGCGCGAACGTTGGGCAGCTTGGACGGATCCTCCAGCGGCGCCTCGGCGTTGCAGATCACCGATTGGAAGTAGGTCCTCGCTTCCTCCTGGCTGACCTTGCGCTCGGCCAGGGTCTTCAGGCGGTACATGAAATCGTCCCACTGCGACACGGAGATCCCCAGCTGCTGCTTGACTAGCTGCGGACGGAACTCGGTGCTGTGCGGCACCTTCACGCCCTGCGAAGTACCGTCCACGGCGATGGTCAGGGTGTTGTTGCAGACCACGCGCACCGAGGTCGGCATAGCGACAGTGGCCAGAGACCCATCGCAGGAGGTCGCCAACAGCAGGTAGTCGTTGACCTGGTCCTGACCCTTCAGCGCCCCACCCAGGCCACTTTTGGCCAACGCCCAGAACTTGCGACCGCCCTTGAGGACACCGGCGGTCTCGAGCTCATACCCCGCGTATTCCGTGAGATCGCGATAGAACTCCAGTACCTCCTCCGGCTGCACCACCTTGTAGCGTTGGGAGACCACTGATAGCGGGTCCTTGGTGTCGGAGCGATAGAGCACCTTCTGCTCCGGAAAGGAATGGATGCTTCCCAGGTGGCCCGTGCCATCGGCAATGAAGCGCACCGGGGATTCATCGATGTGCCAGTCCATGCCGGCCTGCTGCCGCCAGACCTCTAGCGGTTGATGACGCGACAACTGCCGCCCCAGGCCGTGCCAAGGGATATCGCCAACGTATGCCATCTGTTCGAGCTCATGTGCCATGAGAAACCTCCAAGACGAAAAAAAGCCGGAAAGTCGCCGGCATTGAGGGGGGGGGGAAGCGGGGTGACGGAATCAGTCCAGTAACCGGAAGGCGTGGCCGCAGCCCAGGCAGAGCCAGGGCGAGCCCTCTCCGGGGGGAAACAGGTGCTGGACCATCTGGTAGCCGGCGGCGGCTCCGGCGATACCGCTCGAAGCGGCGGCCATCGCGACAACGGCGACTCGGTTGAGGGGAAACTGCGATGAGGAGGGCGGTAATCGGCCGGGCGAGTAGAGCGCTGCATAGGCGCCCTTGAGCGAGCCGGCCAACGCGCCGGTAGCCGTCCCCAACGTGCGGGCGGTCTCGAGATTGATCACGCGCTGCGAGACACAGCGCGAGCAGGGTGGGGGCATGTCATGTCTCCTGTGGCGATGCAGCAAGCCTGGGAATGGCTGGGCTCACAGGAGTGATATAGGTCTCAAAAAAACTGGAACATAACCTCTACAGAAAACCTGCTATTTTAGTGAATACCACCTCTCCGATGGACCTTTCGACAGCGTGTCAGTGCTGCTTCTGGACATGCTTGTCAGGAGCGGGAGGCCGGGCAGCGGTCATCGCAACTGGCCAACACGATGCTAAGGGGGTTCCTCTGAGCACGACATCACGACGTTGAACACCAGGCTTTTCGAAAAAACAGCCTCAGGAGTGGACAACAGACAAGATTTTCAGCAGCGAACGTCGTCTTGTCATGGACGTCTCGTATATGTCCAGTGAGCACACATCCGGATCTCAAGTCCTGGATCGTGGCAGATTGCCTGCAGCACGATACCTCGATTGTCTAGGTCGCCCAGCAGCAGGGGCTCCATATCAAACTTGGACAAGCATTGACTCGCAAGGCCAGGCGGCAGAGCTGGATGTTGGCCGCGCCGCCTCTCCCGGTCCGGCAGAAATCAGTAACCAATCGATGCCACTGCCTTATTCTGAGGAGTCGTTCTCAGGACTCGTCGGCATGGGGCTCGATGACCGTGGGTTGCCCAGGGACCGACGCTGTGCGGTGTTCAGCGAGCATTGCCTGGTGATCTGGCTGATGGATATGTCGGCTGGTCCAAATATTGCGAAAGTCCGGGTGGTCAAGGCATTCGGTTCGCCTCGGACCCACTGTGCTTGCCTCTTGCCGACGTAGTGGCAATCGGATGGAGATGCTGGTTCCCAGTGGTCTGGGCATCTGGCCCGCCCTCGGGAGTTTGCTTGGACACGCTCCACTGAACCGAGTCCTGGCGAGGGGGTAGGGTAGTCGTCGGAAACGCTGGACGGTGATCACGCGCTACTTCGATGACGGCACATCGCCGGGAAAAACCAACTGGCTACTCGCCCGGCCACTGCGAATGAGCCAGCAGGCCACCAACATGATCAGCCTGAGACGGCCTACCAACTTTAACCGCCACGAGCCCCGCGCCTACCTGAAAGACACACAGGCTAGGCTGCCGACGTAGAAAACCTGCCAGGTCCACCAACTCCTCCTCCAAACTGGCAGGTAACCGCCTTAGTCTCGACACGCGATGAAGGCCGATTGGTCAGAAATGCTGCATGGCAAGCCCTATTGGGCCTATCACCCAATGGCGTTTCGAGCCACGTTTGCCGTTGCTGTAGCAAGTTATGCCCTGGGCATCGAGCAGCGGGGCGGCACGCTTGAAGGCCGCGCCAAGGCCACGCGCCTCACGCGGCCATTGGCTATCCGAGACCCAGGTCGGCCGATACTCGGTCAAGATAGCCAGCCAGACCCCCGCTGGATTTTCGATGGCTTCCGTGATGCCGTTGATCCTCAGATATTCAACAACTGCCTTGGCGATCGGCTCCTCTTCAGTCATCTCGCAGAGCCGCTCATTGAGATATGCCTCGTACTGCGCCCAAAAGGCCTCTGCTCTGCCGGTCAGTGTGTCGGCAACAATCATTCCGATTCGACAGAGATCGTGCCAGCCTTCTGGTACTCTCCGATCTAAGAGCACTTGGTCGATATTGGCATGTGCTTTACCGAGCAATCCCAGCAGTGCGTTGAAGACGCGACTCTGATCTTCGCTTGGTAAACTCTCCTGCGTGTGGCATTGGGAAGACGCCTTGCCCGTCTTATCTGTTGACGGTGATGGCATTTCCAGACTCAAGGTGAGTTCCACTAATTCAGGTTGTGTGATGACCGGCTCCAGACTGCTCAGCAAAAAAGCACGCCGCACAGCGAGACTTGATGTGATCTCATGGCAACCAATAGCCTTCCATTCCAGCCGGCTTTTGCAGAGCAACTCAAACATACGTCGCTGTACCGCTGAACTCAGCCCGTCTTCGACGTATTCCAGATTGAGCACATGGTGCCGCCAGGCTTTCTGATCCACGTCCCTGACCTTTGTGGGTGTATCACGAATCGCATTCTCCTTGATCACTGGATCGACTATGCGCTTGATGATATCCTGTAGTTGTGCCATACCAGATTTAAGCTCCCCTGTGAGTTCCAGGACCAGCTGCTGACGTTCTGGCATTAGGCAAAGCACCATGAACGTATAGATCAGCAGGTCTCGATCCTTCGGGATCGGCACGTATGACTCGATGATGCGCACGCCTGAGAGGTCCATCGCACTGTGACCCTGAATATACATCGTGTGAAAGGGACGACTATTGGCGGGATGCCAGTAAGGATAGGCTAGCTCTGGCTGAATCATGTTCTCCTGTTTCGGCGGAAGCATCATCACTTTGCCATTCAGTGCGATATATCGATTATCGTAATTGTCCAGCCAGGTTCGGCCATTGCCGATTGTCGAAAAATCCGAGTAATCCCCCCGAATGATTTCCAACGCGTCCCGGACATTTTGGTCGGAAACGTCGCGGTTGTTAGTGCTCGCTGCTATGTGCTTGATAATCGGTGAAATCATCTCCGCTTCCAACATCAGTACGGGACCGCCTAAGTTCGGTACAAGGAAATATACGCCGTTAGGATCAGCTACAAGGCGATAGGCTTGGTGAAGGATCTGCCGGATGAGATTGGCCTTGCAGGGCTTGGGTGGCCGTCCCACACGGTAAAAAGACCGTTGCTGGCCCGAGTTGTGCAGACCGGTGCTCTCGGGGGAGATTGCCTGATAGTCCATCTGGGGATACGCGGATGGATGGGGGAGGCATGCACCGTTCTCTGTTGAGGGTTGGTTGAGGGGATATGGATTATCGTACATTAGGCTGAGTCCTTAGCTTGCTTTTAGGGTATGAGATTCGTGCTTTTTACTTGCCTTCTCATTTTTTTCGTAGCGGTACCTGTGAGCTAGGGGACTATCAGGGGGTAGCGTATTTGCATATAAATGTTCCTGTCAGTTGAATATGATTTTCAGTTTTAAGCTGGAGCAGTCGCGTTGCTTTATTTACTCTATACCTCCTATTATTCCAGGCTGAATGTGCTATAGAGCACCGCCTTGATTCTGCCAAAAATTGTTGATCCTTTTGTGCAGGATATTCGTAAGCATGAGCATGCGGAGGCTCAGGTTTTTCATGAATATAGTGGTTGATGAATATTGCCATTGAAGTCCGTATTTCATTAGCATTGAAAAGTTTTTGGCTTCGTTGATGTAGCATTTATCCTGCCTGGCTCGTCCTCTGTAAACTACTTCATTTTTCATCTCCTTCATTGCTTATGTTGAAAAATTTAGCAGGTTTTAAAGGGAGTGGATAATGAGATTTTTTAAAATATGGATTTGAATGTCGTTAGATGATAAAAGTCGATTTTGGATGTTTCTGGACATCCATGGTAACCAAGCTCATATGAGTATTTTTCAAGAAGCCCGTCCCGAGCGGCGCCTGAAGTCCAGTAATTGGGGCTTCAGGCATCCCGCCACGAATTTGGTATCAGAAAGAATACCGTCAAGCGCTATCTGCGCCATGGTGGGAGTCGCGACAGGCCAGCCTGCAGCACGCCGACAATGCCGACATCATGCTGCAAGTCCTTCACTCGAACATGGTCTTACCGTCAGCCTGCGGACGGTGTAACGCACCTGCGAGCCCCTCTGCTAGGCGCCGGGTCGAAGACAAGGCGACGATGAGTTTCGAGACTCCACCCCGCAAGCCGCTTCCGATCGATTTTGGCAGCCGCCATATCACCATTGATGGAGAGTCGGTCAAGGTCTTCCTGTTTGTCGCCACCCTCGGCTCCTCCCGCCGCCACTGCATCCGCGCCTTCTGTCACGAGCACCAGTCGGCGTGGTTTGCCGCGCCTTCCGCCACTTCAACGGGGTGCCGGAGCAGATGCTGCTGGATAACGCCCGGGCGCTGGTTGATCACCACAACGAGACGAACCGCGCAGTGGTGTTCAACGAGCGGCTGTCGGCCTTTGCGCGCTACTGGGGGGGCCGGCCGGTGGCCTGAGCGCCGTACCGCGCCCGTACCAAAGGCAAGGACGAGCGTGGCGTTGACTACGTGAAGCGTAACGCCATCGCCGGCAGGACCTTCGCCTCCTGGGCGGCGCTGGAAGCCCACCTGATCTGGTGGATGCGTGAGATTGCCGACTAGCGGGTACACGGCACCACCGGAGAGCTGCTAGCGGTGCGCTTCGTTGCCAAGCAGGCCAGCCTGCAGCCGCTGAACGATCGGGTGCCCTTCGAGCAGGCCCGTGAACTGAGCCTTCGGGTCCAGCGCGATGCCACTGTGGAGGTCGACATCAACCGCTTCAGCGTGCCCTGGCGCCTGATCGGTGACCCCGTCCAGGTCAGCGTGACCGACGGCGAACTGCGGGTGCACCATGTCGTTCCGTGAGGTGGCCCGCCACCCGGAGCTGGGTGGGCACCCCCAGGTGCGCTGTCTGCCGGAGCACGTGCAGGGCATCGTCGGCTACCGATCGCCCAAGGCGACTACCGAGGACACCGTGGCGTCCAGCGAGATCGTGGCCACCTTGCCGCCGGCCCCGTTGCAGTGCGACCTGACAGCATATGAGGCCGTGGTGAGAGGTGGCTGATGATGACTACGCCGGCTACTGAACGTCTGGACGCCATGCTGAAGCGCCTCAAGCTGACCGCCATCCGCGAGCGGCTCGACACCCTGCTCGTCGAGGCTGCTCGCCGGGAGCTGACCCGGAGCGAGACGCTGACCTACTTGTTCGAGCAGGAGGTGGCCGACAAGGAGCAGCGACGTATCCAGATGGGGTTGAGCATCGCCCGCTGCACGTTCCTGCGCACCTTGGAAGGCTTCGACTTCAGCGCTCAGCCTACCGTGGACCTCGGCCAGATCCGCGAACTGGCCGGCGGAAGCTGGATCGCCAACGGCGATACCCTGCTGCTGCTCACCCCGCCGGGCTTGGGCAAGAGCCACCTCACCGTGGCTCTGGGTAGGGAAGCGGTCAAGGCCGGCTACTCAGTGCTGTTCACCACCGCCACGGCAATGATCACCCAGCTGGTCCAGGCTCATGCCAATGGCGCCCTGGAGAAGCGCCTGAGGCTCTTCGCCAAGCCCAAGCTATTAATCATCGACGAGCTGGGCTACCTGCCGCTGGAGCCGGGCGCGGCCAATCTGTTCTTCCAGCTGGTCTCCCGGCGCTAAGAACGCTACAGCCTGTTGGTCACCAGTAACCGGACAGTCAGCGAGTGGGGCGAGGTGTTCGGTGAAGCCGTGGTCGCCACCTCCATCCTCGACCGGCTGCGGCATCGCAGTCACGTAATCACCATCTGTGATGACAGTTACCGACTGTGTGCCAAGCGCAAGGCCGGGCTGATTAAGCCCGATGGCATCCACCATCCCGAGCAGGTCGCCAGAGGGGTAAGGGGTCAGATTTCACTGTTGGAGTTAGGCAGATTCTGGTGTCGCTTGACAGCAATTTGGTCGGCTAGCTGCCTGAGGCACGCTTAGCTCCGAATCCTGCTTGTATGCGCACCGCATTGGCGTCTGTCTGACCATGCAGATGTGCCTGTAGGCAGGACACCGGCGGAGGGGGCAGGGTCAGTAATATTTTGCATTAGGTAGACACTAATACACACGCTTCAGTAAGTCATTGAAAAATAAATAATAAACATGATTTTAATCGCGCTGGATGATTGGTTTCTGGATCTATGTACAGTATTTGCGCCCGGTTTTTGAATAGGTGCCAAGTCGGCTCGATTATTTAACAGGTTCCTATAAAATTCGTAATGTAAGTTGATTGATATGGAGAACTTGACGATGAGCAACGATGGAACCCTGAAAATCCTGAGAATGGGGAAGTTGGTACAAAAACTAGGCATCAGCCGATCTTCCATCTATGCGAAGATGAATCCTCGGATGAAACAATATGATCCAACATTTCCTCTGCCGATCAATCTTGGTGCTAGATCTAAAGGCTGGTCCGAGCCGGATGTCGACAGGTGGTTACTTGCAAACCAAGGGGGAATCCAAGAATGACCCTGATATTGCCTAGAGATTTTTCAATTTCTTGAAGGTCTCATTGACTTCTTTGTTCTTGTTCATCCAGTTGGTGATCATTCGTTGAATGTCACTTTCATTGAGCTTTATCACTGACCGCTGATCGCTCTGCTCGTGGAATTGGAGTATTTTTTCATGCAGTTTGTGTGTGGCAACTTTTACTGAGCGCCAACCATTATCTGGACAATCTTTATACAGGAGGTCTATGAGATGGAGTCTCAAGTGTTTTAGATTTTGGTTGGCTAACCTTCCATATTCTTGTTGAAGGAGCTTTTCCCTGCGTTTTTCTTCAGCTATGCATGCGTCTTCAAGTCTTGTCTCTAGAGAGGCCAATTCAACGAGCGCTGCCCAAGCTTTATCGCGTAAGCCTTCTTGAGCCAGGAGGTCAGCGCAGACTAGCCACATAAAGGAGGTAGAGAATAGCTTTGTTATTTTCTCATCAATGTTTTCGCACAGCGTGAGTTCCAAAATCTTTTGATACTCGCTAGCTGGCGTGCCAGAAGATAATGCACTTTCAGCTGAAGAGTACTCTTGGTGGAAGAGCTTGTTTGCTAATTCTTCTTCATTTTCTTCCGATGGAGCTGAACCAATGCTTGGAGGTTTTTGAGATATATAAAAATAGGTTTCGCAAAGCTTTCTTTTCAACCTCCCAATATAGTCTTCAAGCGGGATGGAAGAGATCTGGTGGTAATAGTCAGGGATGGTGAGGTTTCTGTTTGTGAGGTGCTGGTTGTATTTTCCTCCTTTCTTTTCTGAAATGGAGGTGGTGGCCGGTAATGGATTATTTCTCATTGCGGATTTCCTTTGATCGAAAATTTAGAATTGGAAAATTATGCCATAAATTTATCAAGGATTCTAGAGCTTGAGATTAAGAATGTGATTATTTGTAGCTGAAGTTATTTTAACGTTATTTTATTGGCAAAGAAAACTCTGATGTTTTTCTACAACCCTTGATATGTCTGCAGTGTCGAAGAGGAGGTGGTTAGTTTTATTTTTGCTTTATATGTTGTATCAGGGTATCAGGGTATCAGGTACCATTACCAAGGTAGTAGTGGTAGCTATGTACTATATCAATGGAAGTGCTAGTGGAAGAGCTCACAATAGGAAGATAGTGAAATAGTATTTACCATATGGCTCAATTTTATGTGGGTAGATGACACTTGTAAGACTGAAATTGGATTCTCGAGGTAGAGCAGAGAGGCTGTGTCTTATATTCATTATGAGATGCTCAACCGTGAAGTCGATGATGGAGTGGTGTATGGAATATGAAACATGCCAAGGTGAGTCGTCGCATCCTTTTGACCAAGACTGGAATATTGATTGGGGCTGGGAGGCGAAGCAGTCTTCTTACGATGATGATGTACCTTGGTGGGAGGTAGAGGAGCGTCTGGCAAGAGATGAGGACTTACAACAAAGGGATATGCAAGATTATGAGAGATTTTTTGAGGAGGAGATGCCTGATGATCAAGAAGAGCTGCTCACAGAAGATGGTAAGCAATTTACTGCGCACCTGCGTCGTGCAGAAGCGGTAATAAAAGGAATATCTGACTCTCGGAAAGATCACTTCGAGGTGGTGGAGAAAACGAATGGGAAGCTGAAGCTCTTCAAATCCTTACATGGCAAAGAGTTCTTAAAGCTGGTGAAGAAGGGCTGTGATGATAGGTGCGGTCAGTTGCATGTTGTGAATCAGAACCCTTACGTGGGCATTTACCATAAGGTCACCAGGAAATGGCAATATGAGTTGAGGAAAATGGTGGAATATGGAGTGCTGGAAGGGGGTGTCGCCAGAACAGTACTCATCATGAATACGGTCATGGAAGACATCAAGGCAGAGGCCAGCAGGCCGATTATACAGGACTTTTTACGGCGTGCTGATCGAGCAGCTAAAGACAGAAAAGAGAAAGCGACATCAATTATCGATCAGTGCTTTTCTGAGCGGGCGCGTCTACTGGTGCTCAGGGTGGACTTGGGGTATCGAAAGGGTAAGTTTGTTGAGTCGGAAGATTTTCTACAAGACATGGAAATGGTGAAGAATGAATGGAGGATAATGAGTGATCGTATTAAGTCGGGAAAGGTTATACCGAATGTGATGGCGGTTTTTGGCAAGCTAGAATACGGGGTCCTGGCTGGCTTTCATTACCATCTGGTCCTCATCATGAAAGGATCCGACCATCGACAAGACATTAACTTTGCCAAGATGGCGGGGCAGTATTGGTACAGCGAAGTGACATGTGGCGAAGGCAGATATTTTAACTGCAATCGAATCAAACACCTCTACAAAGAGTTGGGGATCGGGACGATCAACTACCATGAAAAAAACAAAGTCGATGCGCTGAAAGGGGTGGTGATCGATTACGTTGTCAAGAGCGATTACTACATGAGTGCTCTGCTACCTGCCAGGAAAACCTTTGTCCAGCTTTCTTGCACTAACAAGAAGCAGGTGGGCAGGCGCGGGCGACCAAGGCGTTACATCTCCAAGGTGTGAGAATCATTAAACACCGATTCACTGGCCAGTAGACAAGTACTTGCGTAACAGATAGGTCACCAGATCGAAATGAGGCGTACCAAGGCACAACTTAGATTGTCGTCGTGCTCGACGTCGCGTCAGCGTGGCCCTTAAACTCGCCAGACTGGCGTCATAGTCAGCATGAAAAAGGTACCGCATGCCGAGCCAGTTCCCGAGAAACCGTGCTGGCAGCTCTCCCATGGTACTTGGCGATGGAGCGTATCGAGTAACCTTCACGCATCAGCATGATGGTAGCACGTTCTCCAGCAGTAAGGTGGTGGTAGCAATGAGTCATAGCGATAGCATACCTGGTCGATCAGGTGTTGCACTTGCTCATTGAGACCGCCCTTGGTTACTGCCGGAGCGTAGCCATGTCGAGTAGAGCCCTCACAGAAAAAAATAAAGAGTAGGCGTGTTAGGGCTGCCATAAGGCAGCCCTAGCGTTATGCCGCTTCATGAGAATTACAGTTATCCCTGCACCGCAAAAGACTGACACCCCTCACTGCCTACCTCGATGTGATCGATGAGCTAAGTTTCGACCAGCCCCAGCGGCCTCCTTAAGCTGCAGGATGATTCGACGGTCGGAAGTGCCCTCCTCCCAAGCTGCACAGGCAATAGCGCAGCCATCAGGAAGGTGAAATGAGCAACGAACCTCCCGTCGACCCCTGAACTATGAACGACGAACAGGGATACTCAAAAAGCTGTGGTTACTGACACCTTGAAAGGCAAGGTCACTGTCGGTAAACGGCGCGCCAATACGATCTCACCTTCTCCCGGATCTGGGGTTGGTTCGATAAGCTCTAGTGCGTTGTAAAAACCGGGTCAGAACTCGTTGAAGGATGTCCGCAAGCAGCACGACGCTGAACCGCGGTAGACCAACGCCGAGCAGGCCTGAGGCCATCGGCGCCCGGCCGGCCAAAGGGTTGTATGCTCCCAAGTGATAGACGTGCGGGAGCCGACATCAACGATCAGGCGGGAAGAATATAAGCGCCCTGTGCGATGGCGCAGGGCTCGCTTTCGCTGTCATCCATCCACACCGATACGCTGCCGATCATGGTTCTGCCTCCACTCTTGTTGAGGTCGGCCCGGGCGATGATCCGCTGGCCGACAGCCGGCGACAGATAGCGAATCGCCAGGTCAGAGGTCAACGCCATGGCCTGTGGCGTTTCACGGCCAGCAGAAGCCAGAAACCACAGTGCCGCGTCTGCAGCGGCAAACAGGGCAGGGCCACACACATAGCCACCGGGCCGCAGGTCCTCTTCTCGGACCTCGACCGTGGCAATGGCGTGGCGCTCGGCAAGTTCGAGACAGGTAAACGGACAGCTTGGCCAGTGTGTTGCCAGCATGCGGTTAATATCGTCGGCGGTGGTCATGGTGGTGATCTCATTGTGAGGATAATTCTGAACAGCGCCTACGATACACACTGGCCAAGGGCTGTCACTATGGCGTCGCTACACACCTTCAACGATGGGCCACGTCGGGTCGAGTTCAAGTGCGCACATCGGTGGCGAAGCGAGCGGCATTCTCCCTGAGGAACTCGCTTTCGTCGGCGTCACCCCAGAAGGCGGGCTGTGCCTTCGGGATGGTCAAGGCTTTCTGGATCTGGGGGCGCGCATCGAGCCGCTCGAACCAGGCCTTCAGGTGGTCGAGACCCTCGATCGACACCTTGGCCCAGACGTAGGCGCGGGCCCAGGGGTAGGTCGCCATGTCGGCGATGGTGTACTGATCCCCCGCCAGCCACTCGCGGCCTTCCAGGCGGGTGTTCAGGACCTCCAGCAGGCGACGGGATTCCTCCACGTAACGCGTGATGGAGAAGGGTTCCTGCTGGCGGTTGGGGGCGGCGATGCGCTGGAAGTACATGGCCTGGCCCATCATCGGGCCGATGCCGCCCATCTGGAACATCAGCCACTGCAGCGTTTCGCTGCGGGCCTTGGCCTCTCTGGGCAGGAAGCGGTCGTACTTCTCGGCCAGGTACCAGAGGATGGCGCCGCTCTCGAACACGGCGAAGTCGTCGTTGCCCCGGTCGACGATGGTGGGAATGCGCCCGTTGGGATTGAGCTTGAGATAGTCGGGCGCCTTCTGCTCCTTCTTGCCGAAGTCGATGAAGGTCAGCTCGTAGGGCACCTCCGCTTCCTCGAGAAAGATGACCGGCTTGTAGCCGTTCATGGTGGCGGCGGTGTACAGGTGAATATCCGGCTGTGACATGGGGAACGTCCTCATGGGGTAACGCGATGTAGGGCAATGCGCGTCGGGCCCGGTACCCTCTTGCATCGGGCCCGACGCGCATGGCCTGTTGCCTGTGGACGGTCACATCTGACGGTCCCAGAGGCTCTCCTGATAGCGCTTCACGTCCTCCTCGAATCGTGCGGGATGCACGTTGCGGAACGCATGCTCGTCCAGCGGGATGAGGCGTACCATCTCATCGATCATGGAGGAGGGGTCGAGCTGCAGATCGTCCCCGGCGAACAGCTGCTGGGTCTCGCGGATCTGCGCCTCGGGGGTGAAGTGCGTCTTCGGGTCGTACCACTGGTCGAGGGTGTCGTACATGCGGTCGTTGAAGCCGGTGCGGAAGGGGCCCGGGTTGATGGTGGCGACCTTCACGCCCAGCGGTGCCAGCTCTTCATGCAGGAGCTGAGAAATGCCTTCCAGGGCATGCTTGGACGCCACATAGGGCGCGAGGTAGGGGAAGGTGGTGAACCCGGCGATGGACGATACCAGCACGATCTTGCCCTGGCCGCGGTCGGCGAAGGCCTTGGCGTAAGGCTGCACGAACTCCAGCGTCGAGAAGACGTTCGTCTCGAAGACCTTGCGCACGCGCGCCACGGGAATCTCGGCGATGGGGCCGGTCTCTCCGATCGCCGCGTTAGCCACCACGACATCCACCTCGGCGCCGTAGCGCGCAAAGACGCTGTCGCGATCCTGGGCATCGGTGATGTCGAGTTTCTCGACCTCCAGGTCAACGCCCTGCTGCTGCGCCTTTTCCTTCAGGGCCGACACCTGGGGCCAGATTTCCACCGTGGCAATCACCCGGTGCCCTTGCCTCGCCAGTGCCAGTGCCGCCCCTTCCGCCAGGCCGCTGCCGGCCCCGGTCATCAGAATGGTTTTCATCGTCTCTCTCCTCGAGATAAGTGGGGTTACGCCAGGTCGTCGCGATCCAGGCGCTCGAAAATGATGGCCTCGACGTGCGTCGCGCCGACGTTGGTCACCTGGTGCGCCCAGGCCTCGTTGTGCACGACGTCGCCTGCCACCACGTCCCGCTCCACGACATCGCCGCTTTCCAGCGCGATGCGCAGGCGCCCGGCGGAGAGGAAGTAGACGATCTCTTCGGGATGGCGGTGAGGCGCATCGGCGGCCCCGGAGGCCATGGTCATGTGTACCAGGCGTGTCTCGCCGGTGTTGATGAGCTCGCGATAGAACTCCGGGGAGGCCTGGTCGGCCAGCGGTACCGGGCGCCCAGCGTCGGGCCATTGAGGCGTTGTCATGGGGGATTCTCCTGAGTGTGACGGAGGCATCAGCCGAAGACGCGCTCGAGGTGGGCGTCGAAGCGGGCGAGGTCGCTGTCGATATCGGGATTCTTCATCACGTCGTAGGCGCCGAAGGTCGGCAGGGCGCTCATGTCGAAGAAGCGTGCGTTCAGATGCACGGGGGCGACCAGGTCATCCAGCGACTTGCCGGCGAAGAAGGGTTCGTCGGGGTCTTTGAAGGCCTCGGCCGGGGCGTTGAGCGTGACGCTGAGCATGTACTGTGTGCCGGTGAGAGTGCCGCCCAGCCCGTAGTTCTCCTTCGGCTTCTCGGCGGTGCGCCCGTCGCCCTCGCAGAAGCGGCCGTCCATGCCGGCGGTATAGACCTCATCCATGTATTTCTTGAAGGACCAGGGCACCATCATCCAGTTGATCGGGAACTGCATGATCACGACGTCGGCCCACTGGTGATCGGCGATCGCCTCCTCGACGTCATACCCTTCGGCGATGCGGCTGACGCGCACCTCGTGTCCCTGGTCGTCAAGCCAGGAGCGCGCGCGCTCGACGAGGCTGTCGTTGAGCGTGCCCTTGGCAAACGGGTAGGGCTGGTGTCCGTTGATGATCAAGATCTTACGCATGAAATCCTCTGCCACGACGGGCAACGAGTAGTGGATCAACAAGCTCTGCAGGCGTTAAGATGACGCGAGGGGTAACCAAAAACAACCAGTATACTTTTGGTAACCTTGTTCTTCGGAGGATCGACCGGGCCCGCCCCGGGATGGCCTCTTCCGGGGAGCTCTCGGGAATCGATGAGCGGTTTCAGGCCCAGAACCCGATTGGCGCTGGGCAGACACGACAGGAGATGTGCGATTGGATGCGTTTGTGACGGAAGATCCGAAAGGCCGGCGCCGGGTCGCGGCGCCCTGCATGGAACCCTGCGCCATCGAGAAGGGCATGCGCGTGCTCGGTGGCAAGTGGACGGGGTCCTTGCTGTGGCATATCAAGGACGGGCCGGTGCGGTTCAACGACCTGGCCCGGATGGTGGGCGGTGCCAGCAAGAAGATGATCACCGAGCGACTGCGCTTCCTCGAGGCGAAGGGGTTGATCTCCCGCCACGTGCGCGAGACGTCCCCGGTGATCGTGGAATATGCGATCACGCCGCTGGGGGAGACGGCCATCAAGGTGCTCGATGAGTTGCGCGAATGGAGCGAGTCCTTGCCGGCCGATGTCGTGGCGGAGTGACGGCACCCTGTACAGGATCTCGGGGCGATCGCCGCGACCTCTGGGAGACCCTATGAAGTGGCCCCGACGAAACGATGAGGCATGCTCGTGACCAGGATGATTCAGTCGGTATCACGCAGCTTCCTGCTGCTGGAGGCGCTACGTCACGCAGATAGGCCGCAGACACTGGCGAGCCTCAGTGCCGAGGCGGGCCTGAGCAAGACCACCGTCCATGGGCTGCTGGATACCCTGGTGGCGCTGGGCTACGTGCGTCGCCTGTCCGAGGGATACTGGCTCGGCCTGCGACTCGATGAGCTGGCCGAGCCCCTGGCGCAGGAGCGCGAGCAGCTCCGCCAGCACTACCGCGCGCTGCTGGACGAGGCCGCGGCGCTGAGCGACGAGACCGTCTATCTGGCCACCCCCTGCGGCAGCCAGGAGTACCTGTATCTCGAGGCCGTGGAGGGTCGGCAGCCGCGTCGCGTCCAGAGTCCTCGAGGGCGCCGGGAATCGTTGCGTCATTCGGCGATCGGCCATGTCTTCCTGGCCAACGATGACCACCTGCTGCGCCAGGTCAGGCGCGATGGCCCCCTGAGCGATGCGCAGGAGGCCTGGCTTCGGGAGGTCAGCGCCCGCGGCTTCGCGCTGGACCTCGAGGACGTCGAGGCGGGCCTTTGCTGCCTGGCGATCCCCTTGCGGCAGCGGGGCGACTGCGTGGCGGCACTGGGCATGGCGGGCCCGGCCTCGCGCTGGTCGCCGTCGCGGCTGAATCGGTTGGCGAAGCAGCTGCTGGCGCGCTGATCCTCCTGTCCGCCTCGCCGTTCGACATTGTCGAATCCTGGTCGGCATCCGCCGCTCCCCCCTGTGCCTGCCTGCGCGGCATCGGCATGCTCCTCACCGCGTCGTCGCCGACGGCGCTGATCTTGACCAGATTCTTGAGGAGAATGACATGCACCTTGACGATGCCCACCACATCATCGCCGGTATCCGCCAGGCCGCCGCCGATGAGGGATTCGCCGTCTCGCTGGCCATCGTGGACGCCAGCGGGCTCCAGGTCGCCTTCGAACGCATGGATGGCGCGGTCCCCGGCAGTATCGATGTCGCGATCAAGAAGGCGCGCACGGCGTCGCTGTTCCAGACCGACAGTGCCCAGCTGGGCCAGATCGCCGCCCCGGGGGAGGCCGTCTATACCCTGGAGAACACCAACGGGGGCCTGATCAGCTTCGGGGGCGGCGTGGTGCTGCGCGATGCACAACGGCGCGTGGTCGGGGCGGTCGGCGTGGCCGGCGCGACCGTCGAGCTGGACGAGACCCTTGCCCAGCTGGGGCCGCGCCTGATGGCCCGGGAGGCGGCATGATGCGCGGCCAGCATCCTGCCGTCCTCGCATTGGCGGTGGCCGCCTTTGCCATCGGCATGGCGGAGTTCATCGTGGTCGGGGTGCTGCCCGCGATCGCCTCCGATCTCGGCGTCACTCAGGATCGTGCCGGCGCGCTGGTGAGTGGCTACGCCCTGGCCCTGGCGATCGGCACGCCGCTGCTCATGTTGACGCTGTCCCGCTTTGCGCCGCGTCGGGTGCTGACGGGGCTGATGGCGCTCTTCGTGATCGGCAACCTGCTGGCGGTCGTCGCCCAGGACTTCACCAGCCTGATGCTCGGTCGCGTCATTACCGCCGTGGCGCATGGTGCCCTGTTCGCCTTGGGGGCCACCGTGGCCAGTCGGCTGGCCCCGGAGGGGCGATCCGGCAGTGCCATCGCGCTGATGTTCTCGGGGCTGACGCTGGCCATGGTCGTGGGCGTGCCTATCGGCAGCCTGCTGGGGAACGGCATGGGGTGGCGGATGCCCTTCGTGGCGATTCTGGCCCTGGCGGCCATCGCGCTCATCGCGCTGTGGCGTTGGGTCCCGGCCTCGCTGGCGGCTCAGCCGACGGGGAGCTGGGGGGAGCAGCTGTCGGCCCTCGGGCATCCGGTCATCGTGTTGACCATGACCCTGACGGCGCTGGGCTTCGGGGCGACCTTCCCGCTGTTTACCTACATCAGCGCCTGGCTGACCGAGCAGACGGGCTTCTCCACGGCGGCCGCCAGTGGCCTGCTGGTGGTCTTCGGTGGCGCCACTCTCGTCGGCAACCTGATGGGCGGGCGACTGGTCGGCGCCATCGGTTGGCGGCGCACGGCCGCCTGGCTGCTGGTCGGACTGGCGGCGATCCTGGCGATCATCCACGCCTGGGGCGAGACGAGGTGGCTGATGCCGGTTTGGCTGGCGGTGTGGGGCGCCTTGGCCTTCGGACTGTCGCCGGCCTTTCAGTCCGGCATGCTGGCCACGGCCGAGCAGCATCGGCCGCGGGCGGTGGCCTTCGCCTCGGCGCTCAACATCTCCTCGTTCAACATCGGCATCTCGGCCGGCTCGGCCGTGGGGAGTGCGCTGGTCGCACAGCAGGCGCTGGGGATGACGCCGCTGGCCGGCAGTGGCCTGGCGGTGCTGGCGCTGGGCGCGCTGTGGCTCCAGGGGCGGGTGAACCGCTCCCGAGTCGCCGAGGCGATGGCGTGATGGAATCGTCGTTCTACAAGGCTACGGCCCCCTTGGCGAAGGGGGCCAGGTAGCGGGCGGGTCGGGCACCAAGGCATGAGACCGGCTGTTCGCTCTTCATCGTTGCGGTAAATCCGCGAATCGCTTTTTCTTTACCCCGAGGGCGATGAGGGCCGGCGGTTGTTGGCAGGAGTTCACCGTTCCATCCGTGCCAGAGTTCCTGGCATAGATTGTCGCGAGAACTTTAGGTCAGGCACATATCGCCATCTCTCTGCTGAGGACCGAGTCGCCATCATGATGATGCGAACGACTCATCTAATCCGGTCTTCATGCTCTCCATTGGCCATCTCCGCCATCACGAACGTCCCTTCCGTTCCGACCTGACCAACCCTGCGGAGCCTCTCGTCCTGGGTGCCGGGGCAGAGATGTCGTGTCTGGCGCCGGTCAGAAACGGCGTGGGTCGTGGCGCAAGCCTGATCTAGGTGCAATTCTTTTCTATTTTTTCGAATAAATATGTCTATTAAAGCCGCTTTTGTTCGATTAACTGAAAGGTCTAGTATGCGCTCATCCACACGCCGAGCTTCTCTGATCAACCTCAAGGAGATACATCATGACCTTCAAGCCAACCCTTGCCGCCCTTCTTATCACCGCCATGCCCGTGGCCGTTCAGGCCGGTCAGGCCTCGGCGCTTTCCATGCAGTTCAGCGAACCACTCTCCGCCGTCCAGCAGGGCACCGCCCAGAGTGTGTCTGGGAAGGAAACCCTGAGGGCGCTTGCCGGCGCTCTCGAGCACGCCGATCAAAGCGCCGCCATGGCCGACTCCCGAGCAAGACTGAACGCGATGTATCGGGCCGGTGACGGTCATGGCGGGAAGTCGACCAATGCCGGACTTCTGCTGGCTCGCAACGCGACCAAATAAACATTTCACCTAAGCCAAGGAGATACACCATGGCAATCAAGCCAACCCTTGCCGCTCTTCTTATCGCTGCTATTGCCATGGCTGCACAGGCGGGTCTGGCTACTGCGTTCTCCAGGCAGTTAAGCGAACCGCTGTCCGCGGTCCAACAAGCGGCCACCTACCATGCGTCTAGGGAGGGAGCAGTGATGGATATGGCCAGCGCTTACGAGCATGCAGACCAAAGCGCCGCCATGGCCGAATCCCGACAAGGCTGACCATTGCGGGAGGCGATGGCTCTTGCCAGCCCGATGAGCACGAGCTGACCACAGCGCCCTTCCAGGGTGAGACGGTGGCCAAGATGGCGGTTCGTCTCAAGGCCGACGGCTGACGGCGATATCGTGACCCGATAGCACCCGAGAAAATCGCCTCGGCAAGGCGCCGTCTGGTGACGCTCTTTGCCGTTTTTTCTTGCCCCTTTCCTTTTTCGTTCACGAGAGCATGCCTGGTCGGATGTTGACGAGGAGATGCCCGCCTTCAAGAGAGACCCCCAATGATCCTGCGACGTGCCCATGAACGTGGCCATGCCGATCTCGGCTGGCTGCGTTCCCGCCACACCTTCTTTTTCGCCCACTATGTCGATCCCGACCACATGGGGTTCAGGACACTTCGTGTCATCAACGAGGACCGTGTTCAGGGAGGCGCGGGCTTCGGCACTCACCCGCACCGGGATATGGAAATCATCTCCTATGTCCTGTCGGGTGCCATGGCCCACAAGGACAGCATGGGACATGGGACGGTCATGCGTCCCGGTGATGTACAGCGCATGTCGGCGGGGACCGGAGTCCGGCACAGCGAGTTCAATCACTCCACCGACGAAGAGCTTCACTTCCTGCAGATCTGGATAGAGCCGCAGCGACGGGGCGTCGCGCCGAGCTATGCACAGAAGCACTTCCCGGCAGCACAGCGTCAGGGTGAGTGGCGCCTGGTCGTTTCCGCGGAAGGCCGTGACGGTTCCGTCAGCGTCAACCAGGACGTCAACCTCTATGCAGGGCTTTTCGATGCCGGGGAGCAGGCGAAGATACCGGCCGTCCGCCATGCCTGGCTGCACATCGCGCGGGGAGAGGCTAGGGTCAACGGCCAGTCGCTCTCGGCCGGCGATGCGGCTGCCTTCGAGCCGGGCGAGCCCATCGAGGTGGTCGGCATCGAGGCCTCCGAGATTCTCCTGTTCGATCTGGCTTAAGAGAAGGGGGGCAAGGTCATGTCGAGTCGTTTGGTTTGCTAGGGTGAGCGGGCGTCGGTAAGCTTGTCGTCAAGTGTCCCGCTATGGCTGCAGCGCCGGGATATAGATGGTTTCAGGACACATGATGAAAGAAAAGATCAACAAGACGACTGTTGCCTACAACGAAATCGAGCAGCGCATTACGTTCCAGCAGCTGAAGCCCGGCGCCATGATCAGTGAGAAGGTGCTCGCCGAAGAGCTTGGGCTGGGGCGTACGCCGGTCCGAGAGGCATTGCAGCGCCTGGCCTATGAACGAATGGTGTATATCCACTCCCGACGCGGTATCCAGATAGCGCCGCTCTCGGTGGAAAACCAGCTCAAGATTCTGGAGGTGCGCCGCAGCGTGGAGGCACTCTGTGTTCGCTTTGCGGTGATGCGTGCTGACGTGGAAGCCAAGCAGAAGATGCTTGCTCTTGCCACCGATCTCGAAAAGTGTGCCCGTCTAGGGGATCAACGTGCCTTCGCGGACTGTCTCAAGCGTATTCACGAGTTAATGCCCGAGGCTGCTAATAACGACTACCTCCAACTCGCCATGGCCCCCCTGCAAGGCCTTTCCCGACGCTTCTGGTTTGCTCACCTGCGGGAGTCCGTCGATCTGCCCAAGGCAGCAAGACTGCACAGTGAAGTCTTGCGCGCCATTAGTCACACCGACGCAGATGCTGCCGTGAATGCTTCCTACGCGCTGAACGACTACCTCACCGAATTCGCATACGCCACGATCGGCAGGGAAGCCTGACGCCCGATGGCCCAGGCCGGCGATATCGCGTAACTACCCTTTGTCTCCAGTTCAGGCCATGTCTGGCCTTTGATGTTCCATGTGCCGTGCCCTATACGGCACGCCTTCCTTTGCAGTAGCTAATCTCCGAGTCGCAGTGGTTGATCATTGCTGTTCTCGTTGCAGGGGCTGATTCGCGCCCTGATGCTCCGGCACCGCTTCCGCAAGCACTGATGCGATCGCTGTTTGCTCCTTCCTTCCTCTGGAAATCCCTTTCTTTTCAGGTCACTTCCTTTCATGCGACTAAAGTTGCATGACGAAAGGTATGTCATTGACGTATTTTTGATGTGTCAGTGATATATCAGTAGCGTAAGGAGAAACGATGATGGATTTCGCAGCGTGGAAGACGCCATGCAGATTCACACAGCCGCCGGATTTACCGCAGCTGGCCAGTGTGGATGTCTTGGTAGTGGGTGGCGGTGCCGCCGGGGTGGCAGCCGCGACCGTGGCGGGGGAAGCTGGCAAGTCGGTGCTGCTGATCGAGAAGTATGGCTTCTGCGGTGGTGCAGCGGTTGCGGGCATGTCGGGCACCATCTGCGGGATGTACTACGCCAGGGAGGAGCATCCCAATGGGCCCGAGCAGGTGGTCTTTGGCTTTACGGATCGGTTTCGCAACGCCCTGGCCAAGCGAGGCGGCCTAACGCCTCCCCAGGCCTATGGCAAGACCTATACTGCGACCCACGACCCCCTCATGTGGAAAGAGACGGCCGATGAGTTGCTTGAGCAGGCGGGTGTCGAGTTATACCTGCATGCCGCCGTGACGGGCGTCATCATGGATGGTGATACCTTCACGGGAGTGGTCGTCGAGTCCAATGCAGGGCGCTCGGTGGTCATGGCGAAGCGCATCATCGATGCCTCCGGCGATGCCGCGGTCATCGCCAGGGCGGGCTATCGCTACTTCTATGGCGACAATGGGCGCATTCAGAACCCGACGATGTTCTTCCGGATCGGTGGCGTCGATATCGAGACCTATCTCGACTACTACGGGAAAGACACCATCTGCCCGCCCAAGGTGACCGATGCGATCAATGACGCCAGGTCCTCGGGGAACTATGACCTGCCGAGGAACAAGATCTGGATGTTCCCAACGACCCGACCGGGGGAGCTGATGGTCAACGCCACGCGCATCTCCGGAAAGGACGGGCGCTCCCTGAACGTGATCGATCCGGCAGACTTCACCGAGGCCGAGTTGCTGGGCCGTCGGCAGGTGCGCGAGTACGCACGTTTTCTCAATCGTTATATACCAGGCTGCGAGAATGCCTATGTCGTCGACACCGGTACCGAGGTCGGCATTCGCCAGACTCGCTCGATCGTCGGCATCGAGATGCTGACCAATGAGGACGTGCTTGAGTGCAGAAAGCGCGATGACGGCATCTGCAGGGTGCCTTGGCCGATTGAGCTGCACGATGGCGAAAAGCCCAAACTACACTGGCTTCTGGATGACTACTATGAGGTCCCTTTCGGGGCCCTGATTCCCGAAGTCGGGGAGAACATCATCGTCGCCGGCAGGTGCCTGAGTGCAGAGCATGAAGCTCTGGCTTCCTCAAGGGTAACGGCCCAGTGCTTCGAGTACGGCCATGCCGCCGCCCAGGCCGCGGTGTACTCACTGGATCATCGGGTGGCGATGCGCAGCCTCTCCGGCAACGTGATTCGCCAGATCATGCGCGACTACGGCAGCGCTCTCTGAGGTCACCAACATGAAAACAACAAGTCGAATCTTGAATCCGATCAAGGATCTGACCCAGGAGAACGTCTCCGCGGGGTTGCTCGCAGCGATCTTTGGCTGCGTTGCTACGTCACTGATCATCATCAACTCTGGCGCCCAAGCAGGGCTGAGCGATAAGCAGGTCGTCAGCTGGCTGTTCTCCTGCTGGTTCTTCGGTGGAAGCTTGGGTGTCTACCTGGCCTGGAAGACAGGTCAGCCGATCAGTGGTGCATGGTCGATTCCCGCTGCGGTCATGCTGGGAGGAACGCTCGGTAATTTTACCTTTGAAGAAGCCGTGGGTGCTTACTTCATGGCGGGCGGGTTGGTTTTTTTACTGGGAGTGACGGGGCTGGTCAATCGCCTGATCCGGTTGATTCCAATGCCCATCATCATGGCGATGATAGCCGGAGCGCTGATGCGCTTTGCGACGGGAATCATGGGCGGGATAGCGGACCTTCCCTTGATGGCGGGGGCGACCGTGCTAACGTATTTCGTCGCCCTGGCCCTGCTGCCTCGAGTTACGCCTATCATTCCGGCACTAGTCGTCGGGCTGACCCTATTCTTCCTGTTCGGCGAAGACAGCAGCGTTCAGGCGGCATCGCAGTTTCAGTTGCCAGGCGTCTTTCTGCCTGCGTTTTCTCTGGAGGCCTTTATCGCCATTTCGCTGCCCGTTGCCATTCTGGTGATCGGTGCCGAGAATGCCCAGGCGGCCGGCGTGCTGATGAGCGAGGGCTACAAGCCACCGGTGAACACGATGACCACGCTTTCCGGTATCGGCGGCATGGTGGCCTGCTTCTTTGGCGCTCACAATGCCAATATCGCAGGACCGATGACGGCCATCTGCTCGTCGGATGTCGCCGGTGAGCAAAAGGACAAGCGCTACGTCGCTTCCATTGTGTGTGGGGTGATCTGCCTGACGTTTGGGGTCTTCTCGAGCTACGCTGTCGGCTTCATCAAACTGGTGCCGATTGCCTTGATCGCCACGGTGGCGGGTCTGGCAATGATCAATGTCCTTCTGCAGTCGTTACAGATGGCATTCTCTAGCAGTAAACAAGCTCCCTTTCAGCTAGGCGCCTTTGCAGCCTTCGTGGTGGCACTCAGTGGTGTGAGTTTTCTGAATATCACCGCGCCGTTCTGGGCCTTGGTGGTGGGGCTCGTCATCACGTTGCTCACCGAACGGCAAAGTCTGGCCAACATGGCATCAGCACGCACGCCCTGAGCCGTTTCCAGTGGACGACTCATGAATCAATGTCGTCCTCACAACAGCCCAGGCCATCGAGCCTGGGCTTTTCGCACGAGCCTATCTATCTTTTCGCGGGTGTGGGCCCCAATATCACCTCGAGTCTCCCATCGGTGGCCATAGGCTGCTGAGCAGCATCAAGGAGCGCTTGTGGGAGGTGGGCAGAGGAGCCGAGATGGGCTTCCCTGGCCTTCTGATGAGCGACAACAGCGATGCCATCCAAGGCGACGCTTATCGTGACCCGCGCCCAGCCCAATCACCGGAAGACACGGGATGACTCAGTTCGCCGTTACCGCCCTGAGATGGCGGCATGGTCGAGCACAAAGAGTACCGCCAGTCCCTGACCGAAGCCCGCCGCCAAGTCACGATGGGGTTAGTCGCGGGCGGTGTCTCCACGCCATGTGGCAGTCCATACCGGTCTCAGGCATCCGGCGCCGTGGGCCTCACGGAGACCGCGGCCTCGGCTGTGAGCCAGCCATTGAGCGTGGTGAGAAAGTCGACGTCCAGGCTGCCCGCCTGTTGGTGGAGGTTCAGCAGATTGATGACATACTCCAAGCGCGCCTCGGCGTGGGCGGCCACCGCATCGTAGAGGTTCTGCTCGGCATTCAATACATCGACGATGTTGCGGGTGCCCACCTCGTAGCCGGCTCGGGTGGCGTCCAGGGCGCTCTGGTTGGAGACGATGGCCTGGGCCCGCGCCTCCACCGTGGCCACGTCGTTGCGCACCTGGGTGAACAGCGAGCGCACCCGGCGCATGGTCTCTCGACGCCGGTCCTCGAGGTCGTACTGGCTGGCCTCCAGCGCGTAGGTGGACTGGCGAATGCCGGCGCTGGTGCGCCCGCCGGTGTATAGCGGCAGGCTCACCCGAGCGCCGACCTGGCTGGCGGAGGCATGGCCGTCCAGCTCCTCACGATCGTCGTCGCTGTACTGGTAGCGGGCGAACGCCTCGATCACCGGCAGTCGTTCGGCCCGGGCGACGTCGACGCCGCTGCGCGACACCTCCACTCCGGCCTGGCTCGCCAGCACCAGCGGGTTGCGCTCCATGGCCATCGCCACCCAGTCGTCCCGGCGCATGGGCGTCGGCGGCATCACCGGCATGGCGGCCTGGAGGGTAGCGAGGCTGTCGTAGCGCTCGCCGGTCAATCGCTCCAGGGCCTCGAAGCTGACCTGCAGGTTGCTCTCGGCGGTGATGCGCTCGGCCCGAGACTGGTCGAAGCGTGCCCGGGCCTCTTCCACCTCGGTGATGGCGATCAGACCGACCTCGAACTGCTCTCCGGCCTGCTCCAGCTGGCGGCCGATGGCGCGCTCCTGGGCGCGGCGCGTCTCCAGGACCTCATGGGCCCGCAGGATATCGAAGTAGGCCGAGCCGACATCGACCAGCACCTGTTGCTCGGTGGCGGCCAGGCGATAGGTCTGCTGGTCGAGCTGGCGCTCGGCCTGCTCGAGCTCGGCGCCGTTGCGAGCGTCATACAGCGCCTGCGTCGCGGCCAGGGTCAGTGCCGCGCCGTTGTAGTCCTCGTCCTGCCTCCCGCCGGTGCCGGCGAGGGAGGAGCCTGGGCTCTCGTACTGGCGGTCGTGGGTGATCTCGCCCGAGGCCTCGAGCTGCGGGCGCAGGTCCGCGCGGGCCACGTCGACGCCCGCCTGCACGCCACCGAACTGGGCGCGCGCCGAGGCCAGGGTACTGTTGTGCTCGAGGGCATCGCGGCTGATGGTGAGCAGGTCAGCGGCGGACGCGGGTCCCGCCAGCAGGCTCATGATGATGAAGCATGTGGGTATTGTTGGTGTCGACGGTCGCCTTCACCGAAATGAGTGCGTCGACGATCACGGCTCCCTGCCCGGCTGGCTTGATCAGCACCGGGTTGAGGTCGATCTCGTCAAGGGTGCGGGTCACGGCGAGGGTGTTGCCGAGTAGAACCGCGGCATCGCAGAGTGCCCTGATGTCGGCAGGGGGCTCGCCGCGGACGCCTTCGAGGATCGGCCAGATCCGAGTTTTCTGGAGGGCTTCGCGGACCTCGGCTGCGGTGAAAGGGGGCACCAGCAACTGGTAGTCCTTCACCGCTTCGACATACTTGCCGCCGTCCCCGACCAGCACCACGGGGCCAAGCAACGGATCTTGACGCCCCCCCAGTGCAATCTCATGCAAGCCCGATTCCTGGCGCGCGACGATGACGGTTCCGTCGATGCCCATTTCCTCGAGCCGGGTGTGGCAATCGCCATAGGCCGCCTGGACAGCCGTTTCGGAATCGAGATTCAACCAGACCAGGCCATGCTCAGACTTATGAGGAATGGCGGACGTGCAAGCCTTCAGTACGCAAGTCCCGCCGAGTCGTTGAAAGGCCTGCCGAGCCTGCTCGGCACCATGGCAGACGTGGTGGTCGACGACCGGGAGCCCCATGGCGTTGAGCAGGCCCAGGCTGGCGGCTTCATCCATGCCCCCGTCCGAGGCACTGATGTGCAGGGGCAGAGGTGCTTCATCCATCTGAGATGGGGGCTGCTGCATGATACGCCGATGATGAACGACCTGATGGACTTGCCGAATGACCTCGGTGTCACTCTGATACGTCAGCAGCCCCTGGGCCGAGAAGTGAGACAGGATGGCGCGCTGGGGCCCGGAGACGATCACCGGCTTGCCGCTTTTTTCGCTGGCATCTCTGGCGGCGCGAGCGAAGCCTTTGACGTCGTAGCCTTCGCCTGCCACCGGCATGCCGATATGAAGTATGTCCAGGCGAGGGTCGGCGCAGAGCACGTCGAGGGCCTTGCCGAACAAAGTGCCATCACTCAGCAGGCCGGCCGTCAGATCCAGGGGGTTATGGATGGCACCGAAGGCCGGCATGATCTCGCGCAGGCGGTGGACCGTGGTGTCACTCAGGTCGGGGAGGATTACCCCCAGTCGCTCTGCCGCGTCTGCGCAGATCACCCCGACGGCTCCGCTGTGGCTCATGGTCAGCATCCGGCCACGGCCAAGGGAGAGGTTCGCCAAGTACAGCTCGCTGGCGGCAGCCAGCTCCTGGATGTCGCGAACGCGCCATATCGCATGACGGCGGAAGAAGGCATCGACGACGGCATCTTCTGTCGCCAGCGCGCCGGTGTGAGAGCTGGCAGCCGACTGTCCCTTCCGGCTGGTGCCAGACTTCAGGGCCACGATGGCGACGCCTTGCTCACGAGCTTTCTCTGCGGCTCGGGCGAGGGAGTGCGCATCCTTGATCGATTCCAGGTAAAGCAAGACGAGACGAATGTCGGAATCCTGGAGCACTGCCTCGATCAAGTCCGCACTGGTCACATCGGCATCGTTGCCAGTGGCCGCAAGATACCTGACGCCCAGTCCTCGCTCGCGTAACAACGCATAAGGCATGACGCTTGCGGCACCGCTTTGCCCGATGATGGCGATGTTGCCGTCCTGAGGTGGCACTTCCATGAACATGGTCGAGAAGTTGGCGACGACCCCATCCCGGAAGTTTGCGATGCCCTGTGAGTTTGGCCCGATGAGGCGTATCCCGGCCTCCTGGGCGATCGCGACGAGTTCCTGCTCGGCCTGGCGGCCGGCGTCTCCGGTCTCGCTGAAGCCGGAGGACATCATGACCACACTTCGAACGCCTTGTTGGGCACAGGCTTGCATCGCTTCCGATGCCCGCCTGGCGGATACCGCGATAATGACCAGCTCCGGCGACGTGGGTAGGGCGTCCAGACTGGGGTAGCATTTCAAGCCCTGAACCTGTTCGCGTTTGGGGTTCACGGGAAAGAGCGCGCCGTGATAGCCGAACCTTGTCATATAGTGGATCGGTCGGCCACCCACACTATTGGGGCTCTCCGAGGCACCGATGATGGCAATCGAACGCGCCTGAAAGGCATGTTCCATCAGTGAGTGTGTTGTCTTGTTATGGCTCATGAGAATACTGTGCTCTGAAAGGATAATTATGCGCTTTTCTTCAGGAAGCGTTGCATGATGGCCTGAGGCTCTCCTGTCAGGTAGCGTTCGTACTGATATCGGACCAGATCCGTACAGGCGGCATCGAACGCCGATTGTGACTGTGCGCGAAAGCGTTGTTTGCTGAGACGCACGGCTTCGCTCGGTAGAGCGGCGAACTCTTCTGCCAGCGTCCGGGCGGCGGCTAGCACTTGCTCCTTGGTCACCACGCGGTTCAGCAGGCCGATATCATGGGCTCGCTGGCCCGTGATCAAGTTGCCGAGTAGGGACAATTCGCTGTTGAGGGAATGGCCCAGATGGAGCGCCATCAAGCTGGAGCCCATGATGCTTGCCAGCCCGACCTTGACCTCGGGTTGACCGAGTCGCATGTCCTGGTAGCCGACACGCAGATCCGCCAGCAAGCCAAGTTGGAAACCGACGCCTGCGGCCACGCCGTTGAAGGCCGCGACGGCTGGCTTCTCGAGGTCGCGCATGGCCTGCAACAGTCGGCACTGATGAGTCATCCAGGCTTTCACCTCCTCGGGCGAGAAGGCGGCGGCCTCGGTCAAGTCCTGACCGGCGGAGAAGGCCCGATCCCCTGAGCCCGTCAGAACGATCGCCTTTACCGACCTGTCCTGGTTGAGCTCCTGAAGGGATTCGATCAAGGCATCACGCATGGCGCCATTGATCGCGTTGAGGACACTCGGACGATTGAGGGTGAGAGTGGCAATATCACCTCTGCTTTCCCTGACTACCAGTTGTGACATGAGCGGATCTCTTGATTGCCGATGGGTTCTTATATGTTTTGACCTGAGTGGCTAGGTTCATGGCCTGCCACGCTGAGCGTGGCGGTGGCATCAGGGCTGTCGTGACTATGGGTTTCGGTCTTGTTATTTGTGAACAGCATGGCGAACATATCAGGTATGCGTTTTGTGGATGTCTGGTTATGAAATTGAAAAACCTAGAAATTTTCTTGAGAGTCCATGAGTCGGGCAGCCTGACCAAGGCCTCGGCCCAGTTCGGTATCACCCAGCCGTCACTCAGCCGGGCTATTGGCGCACTGGAAGAGGAGCTCGGAGGGGCACTGTTCCATCGAACCGGGCGAGGGGTTGTCCTGACCGAGCTTGGAGAGGCGGCGCTGCCTCGGATTCGCAGCCTGATCACTCATGCCGACGAGGTGGCCTCGGATCTTCGTGATCTCGGGGGGTTGCCAACGGGGATTGTGACACTCGGGGTGCTGCCATCCATGACGACGCCACTGGTGGCAAGGTTGTTTAATGAGATCCGGGAGTGGTTCCCGGGCATTCAGCTGCGTATCTATGAGGGATTTAGTGACCAGATTGAGCACTGGGTGGCAACGGGACACGTGGATATCGGGGTGCTAAGCCGTTATCGCGCAGCCAGGCAGGATAAGGAAGAGGTGCTGTTGGACTCGGGATTGATGCTTGTTGCATCCTCTGGTGATCCACTCACAGGCTCTGACGTGGCGTTCAATGCCCTACAGGGGTTGCCATTGGTCTTGCCAGTTTATCCCAATGGGCTAAGAGTCTTGGTGGATGACACGGCCAAACGCCATGGGATAAAGCTTAACATCGTGCTGGAAGCTGATTCATTGAAGGTTCAAAAAGACGTGGTCAAACAGCATGACTGTTTCACCATTTTGAGCCCCCAGGCGGTGTTCGAGGAAGTGGCAGAAGGATCCCTGAGTGCCAGCCACATCATCAATCCTGTCTTGACCCGCCAGGCCATCTTAACCAGCACAACAAATCGCCCTATCAGTCGAGGGGCCAGGGAGGTCTTCAAGATGGTCAAGAATATCATTCAAGGCTTGCGTGAAGAGTTCAATTGGTGACAAGCCGTTGTATTGGCTTGACCAGCGTTCCAATGTCATCTATCAGACATTTTTTATGGGCACTATCCCTGGCCGCGCGACTGTTACCGAGTCATTTTCTAAAGTAGTGATGGCGTCCAGCACCTATTCATAGAGGTAACCCAATTGAAGCGACGCCATAGTACTCAGCGCCAGGCAGCGGCTTTTTCTTCGGGCTTTCGATGACACTATGGTAGTAATCTCAAGAAAAGCCGACTAGGTGAAATGAAAACTGTGATCTCTCAGTAGCTGATGTATGCAGAACAGAATTCAATGTATAGTCTGGGCAGTGACTCATTTTTGAATAAAGTTACCCCAATCTTGCATCATCTCCCGCCTTTTCTCGAAAAGATCGCCACGGCGGTAGGCGGCCTCGACCTTGTTCTCGATGGTGTGCGCCAACGCCATTTCGGCCACATCGCGGGGGTAGCTTGTGACCTCTCCAGTCCAGTCACGAAAGCTCGAGCGGAAGCCGTGGGGCACGTAGTCACCTCGCTCACCGTCGAGGCCGAAGCCCATGCCACGCATCAGCTGGAGCATAGCCATATTCGATATGGGGCGTCCCTGTCGTGCGCCCGGAAAGACATAGGAGTTGTCCTTTATCCTTGGGAGCTGAGTCAGCAGTTCCACCGCTTGCCGCGACAGCGGCACACGGTGTTCGCGGCGTGCCTTCATCCGGTCAGCTGGGATTGTCCAGGTTTCATTGTCGACGTCGATCTCCATCCAATCAGCTCGCAGGACCTCTGAAGTGCGCGTAGCTGTAAAGATCAGGAACTGCAGTGCCCTGGAGGACATGCTGGTATAGCCCTGAAGCTCGGCCATGAAGGCAGCGACATCGTCGTATGGCATGGCTGGGTGGTGGGTCACCTTCTTGACCCTTGATGGCTTGGCCAGTAGCTTGTCGAGGTGTCCACGCCAGCGGGCAGGATTTACGGGGTCCCGATAGCTGTGCGCTGCGGCGTAGTCGAGAACGTTCTCAATACGTCCTTGCACGCGCTTAGCCGTTTCGGTCTTGCTGGTCCAGATCGGCGACAGGATTTTCAGGACGTCTTGGGTGGTGACCTCATTGACAGGCTTGCTTCCGATGACCGGTCGAGCGTAGGCCTTCAACGTGCTGACCCATTGCCGCGCATGCTTGGCGTTTCGCCAGCTGCGGCGGTGAGATTTGATGTAGCGAGCGGCACAGCTGGTGAAGGTGGGAGTCGTCTCGTCTGCTTGCTCTTTCTCTACCTTTGCTTCAAGGGGGTCAAGGCCCTCCTTGACCAGGCTACGGTTCTTGCCGGCACGCTCACGCGCCTCAGCAAGGCTGACGTCCGAGTAGCTACCAAGGCCCATATCGCGAAGCTTACCATTGCGCCGGAACCGATAGATCCAGCTTGCTCCTCCCTTCTTGCCGATCTTGAGATACAGGCCCTCGCCATCATTGGTCAACCCGGGCTTGGCCTCCCTGACCAGTTTCTGTACCCCACGTGTGGTGAGCTTGCCCATGGCCGCCTCCTCGTTGTCGGAGGGATTAGCGTACCATATCCCGGCCCATACTCTAGCCCATACTTTGATTCTGCTATCAGCGATACAGCATTGGATGCCACTGGACGGAAAATCGCAAAAAATAGCTAAAACAATAAGTAAATGGATTAGGCTGGGGTTTTCTGTATTTTAAACAGGCGGACTCCCCCTCCGCCACGAATATCGAAAAAGCCGCTGATTTCAGCGGCTTTTTTCTATGTGAATTCTATCCGCGTTGACCCCACCCCAATCCATGCAGGGTGTCTGTCCTTCCTCAGGTTCGCCAGCCTGATCCATCTGGCAGCGGTAAAGCCTCGCTTCACAGCACCGGAATTGACGATACCTCCCACTCTCAAACGGCAGATCTCCACCGCGTGGCACAGCACGCTGGCAGCAGGCCGGGCTTGCCCAGCCCAGGGGCTAGCGGAGAAAATTAGTCGTTTACCTATTGAGAGGGAGGTGCGTTTTGGCACACCTGTTTATCTACGGGACCTTGGGGCCGGGCGGACCCAACGAACACGTCATGCAGGCCATCGGCGGCCATTGGCAACCGGGCAGCATCAAGGGACGGCTGCACCAGGCGGGTTGGGGCGCCGAGATGGGCTTCCCTGGCCTGGTGCTGGATGACGCCGGCGACGATATCCGAGGTCACGTCTTCGTATCCGACGCACTACCGGAACACTGGGCGGCCCTGGACGAGTTCGAGGGGCCCGAGTACCAACGTACTCCAGTCACCGTCAGCCTCGATGATGACGGTAGGGTCGAGGCCTACGTCTACGCCCTGCGCAGAGAGGCCTGACGAGGGGGGCTGATCTGGTGTGGAAAGACGCGGCAAACCAGCCTGATGGTGCTCATTGCCCGTACCGCAAGATCACCGGCTATCGAAATACGTGTGGCGAGCTTTTCGCATTGGCGGTGGATCACTTACCAGTGAAAGGTCTGTGAAATACCATCCTCGCTCGCCGCGGATGCCATAGCCCAAGCTGTACATCAGATGCCATCAGGCTAGCCGATCCCGGGCCGCGAGGGCAGCTTTCTGCGTGAGCGCTGCTTTCTACGCGAGCAGCTGGTTCCTATTAAGTGCAGCTTGAGACTGAGATGCTGCTGCGGCCCGGAAGGCTTGTCGGGGTGAATCAAGCCTACCCTGGCGATGGCAGGGCAGCTTCCTGTCCGCGCGGGTATCTCTTGGCTACTGCCTTCATGGATGAGCCAGGGTCAGCTTGGGCGACAGGGCGTGTGGGTCTACCTTCAAGTCCAGGATCGCGGGGACCCCTGCCTCTCTGGCTGCCTGCAGCGCGGCTGGAAATTCGCTATCGCTGCTCACGGTTGCGCCAAAGCCCCCGTAACTTCTGGCGAGTGCAGCGAAGTCGGGATTGTGCATTCGTGTTCCCGAGGGGCGGTCCGGATACTTTCGTTCCTGATGCATGCGGATGGTGCCGTACATGCCGTTGTTGGACACCAGAACGATGACATTTGCGCCGTACTGACAGGCAACACCAAACTCTTGCATCACCATCTGAAAGCAGCCATCCCCGGCCAGGCAGACCACGTCTCGCTCGGGGTGGCGCAATTTGGCGGCGATCGCTGCCGGCAAGCCGTAGCCCATTGAGCCACTGGTGGGGGCAAGCTGGGTGGGCCAGTTGCGGTAGCGATAGTAGCGATGAAGCCACGCGGAGTAGTTCCCGGCACCATTTGTCAGGATGGCATCCTCACCGAGCGCCTCGTTGAGGTGAGAGATGACTTGCTCCATCTTCAGGTCACCGGGGCTCTGTTGTGGTTGCTGCCACTCCTCGTAGTCCGAGCGCGCGCTGGTGATCCATTGATCACGCGGTGTCTCCGGCGACCTTGCTGCATCGGCCAGCTGACAGACGAGCTCAGCAGCGTTCGCGACGACGCCGAGGGCCGGTCGATAGACGCGACCAATTTCCGCAGCGTCTGCGTGGACGTGTATGAGGGTCTGTCGCGGCAGGGGAGGCGTCAGCAAGGTGTAACCGCTGGTCGTCATTTCACCCAGTCGAGCACCGAGTGAGAGAATGACATCGGCATTCTTGACGCGTTCCGCGAGCTTGGGGTTGATGCCGATACCAACGTCGCCAACATAGTGTGAATGTCGGTTGTCGAGATAATCCTGGCAGCGAAAAGAGGCTCCCACCGGTAGCGCGGCCTTGTCGGCAAATCGTCCGAGCGCATTGGCGGCTTTCTGTGACCAGGGGCCACCACCGACGATAACCAACGGGCGTTCGGCCTTCGCCAGCATGTCGACAATGGCGCCGACATCGCTCTCAGCCGCCTTGCCCGAAGGAAGCGTGGCAGCCGGTACAGCCGGGGCGCCAGTGTAGTCTGATGAAAGGATGTCCTCGGGCAGAGCGAGCACAACAGGACCCGGACGGCCGCTTTGAGCGACATGGAAGGCGTGGCTTACGTACTCAGGAATCCGGTCGACGCGATCAATTTCCGCGACCCATTTTGCCAATGGATTGAACATGGCCCGGTAGTCGACTTCCTGGAAGGCTTCTCTGTCGCGCTGATCGCTCGCCACCTGCCCAATGAAGAGGATCATGGGCGTCGAGTCCTGGTAGGCGACATGTACGCCACAGGAAGCGTTGGTGGCGCCGGGGCCCCGCGTGACGAAAGCGATGCCGGGACGCCCGGTAAGTTTCCCATCGGCTTCGGCCATCAGCGAGGCCCCGCCTTCGTGTCGCGTCACGATGGTGTCCACGCCGGACTCGAAAAGCCCATCAAGAGCGGCCAGGTAGCTTTCTCCAGGCACACAAAATACCCGTTCCACCCCCTGTGCCTCGAGGGCTTCGACGAGAACTTTTCCACCATGACGTGACGGTAGTTCACTCATAAATCTAGACCTTTGTTCTTATAGAAAGTCTTCGCGAGCTGCCAGGCGCTCAGCCGCGCGTTCGAAGCGTAGGCGTGTCGCGCTGCGAGCTAGCGATGCGTCTTGTATTACCAGTGCATCTCTCACCGCGCGATGTTCATCCAGAATGGAAGGGCCGAATTCAGAAGCCGCTGCATTCTTCAGAAAGGCCGAGCGCAGGTTGCTCTGTATATTTCCCTCAATCATGCCGATAACCTCGACATAATATTCATTGTCAGAAGCTTCGGTAATGCGGCGATAGAATTCGAGCTCGGTGTCGACTCTTTGCTCAAGTGCTCCATCTGGACCGAGTGCGTCGAGTCGCTCCATTTCTGCAAAGACTTCTTCTAAAGCCTGCATTTGCTCAGCCGTGCGTGTTCCGGCGGCAAGCGCCGAGGCTCCTGCCTGCACCTCTGCTCTAAGCTGAAGCAACTTTATGATCTGCTTGCGTTTTTCGAAACATCCCGGGCTGATGCGAAACGCCGACCGATTGGTGGTTTCCGTAATAAAAGTGCCGACGCCACGTCGTGAGTCGACGACGCCATCGTACTTGAGAAGCGAAATCGCCTCGCGGATCACCGTGCGCGCGACGCCAAATTTCTTGGAAAGTACCGCCTCGGTGGGAAGGCGGTCGCCAGGCTGAAGCTGGCCTCCTTCGATCGCCTTGGTCAGGGCTACCGCGACCTCATCAGGTAGCCGGCGAGGGCGATCAATACGCCCATAGATTTCAAAATCCAGCATTGGGATGTCTTCCTGATCGTCTGAACAGCTCAAGCCGCGACGCGTCGTTGAAGCGTAGGCCATGCGACCTGCAAGGGGCTAGTGCGACAAAGGTAGCATTAAAAACAGTTGTCAGACAAACTGACATAAACTAATTTGAGCCTAAAAGCCGGCGTCATCATGATCATGTGTTCGATGCTCGATTTGCTGACGCCTCCCGTGGGTATGGTTCTCTTTGCAACATCGTCGATTGCCAAAATCAGCGTCGGCCGCTTGTCGCGTGCCTTGACGCCTTACTTGATTGGTCTTTTCGTGGTGTTGATGGCCGTCATCGTGATTCCAGCGATATCGACATGGCTGCCTGATCTGGTGATGAACTCATGAATAAACTTGATCGAGTGATGGGCCAACTCCTGCGCGCGATTGCCTCGTTCTGTTTGGCAGCGTTGTTCATCCTGCTGTTTTCAAGCGTCATTGCGCGCAGCTTTCAACTTGCGAGCTTCGCATGGCTGGATGAGGTGGTAAGGGGCTTGTTTTCCTGGATGGTATTCATGGGCTCCGCTGCCTTATGGCGAGAGCGGGCACATTTCAGAGTGGATTGGCTCGAGCAGGTGATAGGGCAAAAGCGTGCGGCACCGTTGCTCAGGGCCTTTCTGGCATTTCTATCCCTTGGGTTCATGCTCGCCATGACGTGGTACGGATGGGAGCTGACGGCACGGAGCAGTGCAGTAACGCCTGTACTGAACCTTCCGACGGGGCTTTTCTATGCCGTTATCCCCATCTCGGGAACATTGATGATGATTTACTCATTGCGTGATCTGTTTGAATCGATCGCGGACGTTAAAGCGCCATTTTCTACCATGATGAAGGAGAAGTAAGATGATCTACGATCTAAGAACATACACCTGCCGCCCGGGTACCATCAAGAAACACATGAAGCTCTATGAAGACCACGGGTGGAAGGTGCAGAGTAAACACCTGGGTTATCCCGTTGTTTATGGGGCGGTTGAAACGGGTGATGTCAACTCCTATGTTCATGTGTGGATGTACGAGGATGCGGCCGACCGCGCAGCCAAGCGCCAGAAACTACAGGCAGACCCGGAGTGGAAAGAATATCTCGCGAAAAGCGCCGAGGCGGGGTACCTGGTCAGCCAGGAGAACAAGATACTCGTCGCCGCGCCTTTTTTTGATCCCATTCACGAGAAGAAGGGGGAAGGGTAGTGCAACAAACGTGCGGTTTTGATGCAAGTTTATGCTGGCCGATTGGCTCAGACTGTTTTGTCTAGTTGGGGAGGGCATGACGATGATGTGCGTGACCCATGAAATGGAATTTGCCAAGGCCGTGGCCGATCGTATCGTCTTCATGGACGCGGGCAAGATCGTCGAGATCAACGAACCGACCGGGTTCTTCACCAACCCGCAGAACGAACGGCTGCAGAACTTCCTGGGTCAGATTACCTGAGCTGACAAAGGGCCAGGCCTCCCTGCCGGTGCGTGCCGGCAGGGGGGCTTTGTCGATGTGATAGTCGTATCGAGTTTTTCAAACTTCTGGCGGCTTCTCAGTAGAGTCTCCACTTACTATCGACACAGGGCAGCACGCGCTGCCCTGCGTGTGTGAGCGGTAATTTATCCGAGCACGCCCTGGCTACGCAGGTAGTCGTCGTAGCTGCCACTGAAGTCGACGATGCCATCGTCCTTCATCTCGATGACGCGGGTGGCCAGTGAGCCGACGAATTCGCGGTCGTGGCTGACGAAGATCAGGGTGCCGGGATAGTGCTCGAGCGCCAGGTTGAGCGCCTCGATGGACTCCATGTCGAGGTGGTTGGTGGGCTCGTCCATCACCAGCACGTTGGGGTTCTGCAGCGAGAGCTTGCCGAACAGCATGCGTCCCTGTTCGCCGCCTGAAATCACCTTCACCGACTTGCCGATATCATCATTGGAGAACAGCATCCGCCCGAGGGCGCCGCGCACGATCTGCTCACCGGCGGTGGTCCACTGCTGCATCCATTCGAACAGGGTTTCGCCCCCCTCGAAGTCCGCCGCGTGGTCCTGGGCGAAATAGCCCACTTCGGCGGCGTCGGTCCATTTGACCTCACCGGCGTCGGGCTCCATCGCGCCGACCAGGCAGTTGAGCAGGGTGGTCTTGCCGATGCCGTTGGGGCCGATGATGGCGACCCGCTCTCCGGCTTCAATACGCAGCCCAAAGCGCTCGAACAGGACATTGTCGTCCCAGGCCTTGGACAGCGCTTCCACTTCCAGCGCCTGGCGGTGGATCTTCTTGTTCTGCTCGAAGCGAATGAACGGACTGATCCGTGATGACGGCTTGATCTCGTCAAGCTGGATCTTGTCGATCCTGCGCTGGCGTGAGGTCGCCTGCTTGGCCTTGGAGGCATTGGCCGAGAAGCGACTGACGAACTGCTTGAGTTCGGCAATTTCTGCCTTTTTCTTGGCGTTTTCGGATTGCAGACGTTCGCGCGCCTGGGTGGCGGCGGTCATGTACTCGTCATAGTTGCCGGGGAACAGCTGCAGCTCGCCGTAGTCCAGATCCGCCATGTGCGTGCACACACTATTCAGGAAGTGGCGATCGTGGGAGATGATGATCATGGTCGACGAGCGCGCCCGAAGAATGTCCTCGAGCCAGCGAATCGTGTTGATGTCCAGGTGGTTGGTCGGCTCATCGAGCAGCAGTACATCGGGGTCGCTGAACAGCGCCTGGGCCAGCAGTACGCGCAGTTTCCAGCCCGGTGCCACCACACTCATCGGCTGGTCGTGCTGCTCAAGCGGAATCCCCAGACCCAGCAGCAGCTCACCGGCACGAGCCTCGGCGGTGTAGCCGTCTAGCTCGGCGTAGCGCACCTCGAGGTCTGCCACCGCCATGCCGTCTTCTTCGCTCATCTCGGCCTGGGAGTAGATGCGCTCGCGCTCAGCGGTCACGTTCCAGAGTTCTTCGTTGCCCATGATGACGGTGTCGATGACACGTTCGTCCTCGAAGGCGAACTGGTCCTGGCGCAACTTGCCCAGGCGAGTGGTGGCGTCCTTCATCACCTGGCCGCTGGTCGGCTCGAGGTCGCCCCCGAGGATCTTCATCAGGGTCGACTTGCCACAGCCGTTGGCCCCGATCAGACCGTAGCGGTGGCCCTGGCCGAATTTGACAGAAACGTTTTCAAACAGCGGCTTGGGGCCAAACTGCATGGTGATGTTGGCGGTAGAGAGCACGGCGGAGTATCTCGCGGGATGAACATGAATGAGAGACTTGGGCCGGCACGGCAAGGGGCTTCGACCAAAGTGGAGGGCGCATTGTACGCGTCTGACCCGGTGGCTAGCTACTCGAGAACCGGGCCTTTGCAGGGTGACGCTGTCGGTAGGCCGGGACCTGCTGGATTACATCGCCGCTGGTTGCAGAGCTTCCCATCAAGGCGTGATGTGTAGCTGCTTCAGACACCAAGACGCTCGCGATCGTAGATCGAGAGCGTCTTGGTGGAGGACTTCAGGTCAGGTAGGCGAGTGCACCCGCGGCCAAGGCTTCGATACCGGTGCGCAGGGTGACCGGGTTGCCCGGAAAGTAGTAGGGGGAATGTGGCATTTCCAGATGTCGCATTTTTTCAGCGACGTCCTTGCCTGGTGTGGCCTGCCAGCGATCTTCTGGCGTGGCACCGATAAACCAGTAGACGTAGGGGATATTCTCGCCACTGAAGCCTCCCGCTTCGGCATTGCCGAAAAAGGGGAAGTCCTCGCTGCCGTTCAGTCGCGGCATGTCATAGAGGTTGGCTTCGCCAAAGTGATTCGCGTGGGCGTCGCGGATGCGCGCCACCACTGAGGCATCGTTTTGTAGAGTGATAGTCTCGTTGAGTGTATGAAACTCTGGTGGCCTGGGGGAGCGGCCCGCGTCGCACTCGGCGTGCACGATACGCTTGATGGCGTCGACCACCTGTCGATGAAGGCTGTCGTCGAAGCTGCGGATACTGATCTCGAGTTCTGCAGAGTGGGGGATGATGTTGGCCTGGGTGCCGGCGTGCAGCTTGCCGACGGTCACGACCACTGACTGGTCCGGTGGCACCTCACGAGCGACGATGGACTGCAGGCGGGTGACCACGTGGGCGGCGATGACCACCGGATCTACCGCCTGGGCGGGCATGGAGCCATGGCCACCAGCGCCGTGGAGGGTGATGGCAAGATTGGTGCAGGCAGCCATGGCCGTTCCGGAGATATGGCCAACCGTGCCCGCCAGGGCTGGCATGTTGTGTTGGCCAAGAACCACATCTGGCCTGGCGAAGCGGGTGTAGAGTCCGTCTTGCAGCATGGCCTTGGCACCGCCGAAGATCTCTTCTGCAGGCTGGCAGACCAGCATCAAGGACCCCTGCCAGTGCTCCCGTAGGCCGGCCATCACACTGGCTGCGCCCACCACGCAACTGCTGTGCAGGTCATGGCCACAGGCGTGCATCAGCGGCACGCTGCCGTTCGGGGTTTTCGCGGTTCGTGTGCTGGCGAACGCCAGGCCGGTGTCTTCCTTGATCGGGAGGGCATCCATATCTCCTCTCAGCATCACTGTCGGACCGTTGCCATTGTGCAGCAAGGCGACCACACCTGTGCCTCCGACACCTCGCGTCACCTCGAAACCTCTTGCTTCCAGGGCCTCGGCGAGTCGCTTGCTGGTTTCGTGCTCCTCAAACGGCAACTCGGGGTTCTGGTGAATCTGGTGATAAAGCGACTGAACTTCTTCGAAGGACTTCTCCATCTGGGACGTGATGGCGTGCTTCAGGTCCGCTGCGGCTGTTGTTGTCGTCATTGTGGTCTCCGGAAACTAGTGGCTGTTGCTGGTTTGAATCTGGCTTTTGTCGGGTGCATGACTCAGGGCCTGGCAGAGAGTCACGACGGTGGCGTTCACAAGCATTGCCCATACACCGGCGTGCCATCCCAGCGGCGATCCCACGACGAATTCCATCAGCAGGAAGGACAGGCTGCCGGCCAGAGCGCCCGTCATCACGCTGATTCGGCGCAAACGAGGTATGAACAGCACGCCAATTACCATCGGAAACAGTTGCACGATCAGCCCGTAGGCTGTCAGCAGGATCATGACCAGTGAACCAGGATTGAGGAGTGCCATCAGGTAGGCAGCCAGGGACAGGCCTAGCACACTCCAGCGAGTAGTGGCGACGCAGGTCGACTCGCTGGCACCCTTCATGACGGTGGGGCTCATCACGTCGCGAACGAGCACGACGGCGGCGGTGTGAGCCAGATTGGCGCCGGTGGACATGGCCGCAGCCAGTGCGCCGGAGAGCATCAGGCCGATGACCCACGGCGAGAAATTGGCCACGTCCATCACCAGTTTCAGCAGTACGGTGTCGGAGCGGGCAAGAGGAGTATCGGCGAAGGCCAGGATTCCGGTGAAACCAATGAACAGTAGGGGCACCAGCAGGTAGGCATAGAGCGGGTAGAAGACACTGACCTGGCGCAGGGTTCTGCCGCTGTCCGCTGAATAGAACTTCATGAACAGGTGCGGCCACATGGCGCCACCGAAGGCACTGACCAGTACCGCAGTGCTGAAGTAGCCCCACCCCATGTCGGTGGCGCCAGGCATGGTCAAATATTCGGGGGCCTGTTGCTGTATCTGGGCGAACATCTCGCCCACTCCACCGTAGAGACGCCCGGGGATGGCGAGTCCCAGGAACCAGGCGATGACGATCATCATCAGCCCCTGCACCAGATTGGTCCAGCCGATACCGCTAAGGCCGCTGGAGAACACGTAGGCGGCCACCACCAGAAAGGCCAGCAGGCCGCCCAGCCAGAAAGGTACCATGCCGTCGGTCGCGGCCTGGAACAGCAGCCCCGCACCGGCGATCTGGATGGTCAGGTAGGGCACCAATGCCATTACGCCGATGATACCGGCCAGCATGCCAAGGGAGCGGCTTTGATAGTGGTCGGCGATCATGTCGCCTTGGGTAAGATAACCGCGTTCGCGGCCGAGCTTGGCCACCCGCGGGCCCAGCGCCCAGATGGTGATAGGTACCAGTGACAGGTATGCCAGAATGTAGAATGCCGGTGCGCCGTGTTGATAGGCCCAGCCTGGGGTGCCGAGGAAAGCGAAGGCGGAGAATATCTCGGCGCCGAGTATAAAGAACAGGATCACTACCCCGACATGGCGTCCGCCGGCCACATAACCCTCCAGACTGGAACTAGCTTGACCTCGGGCGCGCAGGCCTACCACCAGCACCATTGCCAGGTAAGCCAGAGTAATACCGATGATGATTGCGGTGTCATTCATGACGGCTTCCCCCGTGACGAACGACGAAGGCGACCCACATGCCGGCGAAGAGCACCAGCATCCACAGCGCGTACCAGAAGAAGAGAAAGGGCAGTCCCAGCACGGTCGGCTCGATTCGATTGGCGATTAGCGCGCCGGGCCAGATCATCGCCAGGGTGCACAGCGTAAAGTGCAGGCCCGTGAGCAGGTGATAGGTCTTGGTCATGTGGCTGTCCAGCTCGCCGAAGCGAGTCTTGTTATGGATTGTTCAATCACTATGGAACAGCTCTTTCGATACCAAAAATATGGGTTTTGGATGCTAGGCATAGAATCTGGGCATGGCTATAGAGGTCGCCAGCGTCGATACTGATGAGCTTGGAGTCAGCGAGGCGTGGAGACTTATATGGAATTTCGGCAGCTTGAGTACTTTGTTGCGGTTGTGGAGACGGGGTCCATTTCTGCGGCCAGTCGTCGAGTGCACATTGCCCAGCCGGCGCTTACCCGTCAGATGCGGCTTCTGGAAGACGACGTAGGGACCCTCCTGTTCGAGCGACATGCCCGAGGTGTCCGCCTCGGAGTGGCAGGACGCGCGCTTTATGATGAGGCTGTCCAGTTGCTCGATCAGCGCGCACAAATTAAGGCACGCCTGACGTCGCTGGGGAGTGGAGTGAGCGGCAAGTTGAGTCTCGGGATCACCGTGACCCATCTTTGGGTGCCTGATGTTGCCAAGTTGATGGGGGACTATCGCTCCCGGTACCCTGGAGTTGCTTTCGAGGTGTTTCCGCTATTGTCCGGCCCGCAGCTGGAGCGACTGAAAGAGGGGACCCTGGATGTAGGTATCCTCTATCTCGATGGCCCGGAACAACCAGGGCTTGCGATGCGCCCCTTGGCGCATGATCATCTGACTCTGGCAGTACCCGAGTCTTCGCCGTGGGCATCAATGCCTCCCTCGTGCCTTGATGAGCTGAAAGATACCGATTTCGTCTGGGGATTTCGTAGTGCCTCACCGATCTACTACGACCGCATGTTGGCTCACTTCGAACGTCTTGGTTTTTCGCCACGTGTCGTCCAGTACGGGGCGGACAACATCACCATCCTCAGCATGGTGGCGGCGGGGCTTGGAGTGGCGATCGTACCTTCGGCCAGCAGTGCCCACCCCATGCCTGGTATCCGCTTCATACAGCTGGCGGAGCTCGATACCTGTGACATGCCTATGTGGATCGCCTGGCGCTCGAACAATGACTCGCCTGCGCTGCACAACTTGATAGGGCTGGTCGAAGAAAGAGTTGGCTGAGCAACATCGACGCAATTCGACCCCATGCGAAGCTGCAAGAGAGGCAGCTCCAAGTCCTTAGCATTTTGGCCTCCAGCAAAGCGTTGTCCTGGTTTGCCATTCGTGTGGATTCAGTGGCAAGAGGGACAGTCACGTCTTTGTCTATGTGAAAACCACAGTCTTCGGTAACGACTTGGCATCTGCCTGCCTATTCCCTCACCATATCCCCTCCAGATCAACGCACCCTTCGCGGTGCGCTCGCCAACCGCCTGCCTTGCACTGGATGGCTGGTGCTATCTGCCGTTGTCTGCCGCTGTCTGTCACCCCAGGGGCGTCCCTGCAAACTACCCGGCCCATCACATCTTCTGCCTATGAACCCCAACCCCGCTTCCATGAAGTCGCTGATCGCCTTTGAGGCCACGGCCCGGCTCGGCTCCATGACCGCCGCCGCGGAGGCCGAGCGAACCACCCAGCCGACCATCTCCCAGCGAATCCGGGGGCTGGAGGAATACCTGGGGTTGGTACTGTTCGACCGGCACGGCGGCCGGCTGAGCCTGACCGTCGAGGGCGAGCGCTTCTACCGTGAGATGGCGCCGAGTCTCACCACCCTCAGAGACACCTGTGATCGCTTCGTGCGCCACGGCCAGGGGCCAGCGCCAACGGTCGTCATCGCAGCCGACGCGGGTTTTACCCACCTGTGGCTGTTGCCTTGGCTACCGGCGCTCAAGCGGGCCTTTCCCGACTTCAGCTTTCACCTGATGCCGATCGATCGCTCGGACGATCCGCAGCTGCTGGCCGCCGACATCGCGATTCGTTTCGGGCCTTATCTGCCCCAGGAAGAAGGGCGGCTGGTGGCCCGGGAGGCGGTCTTCCCGGTGTGCAGCCCAGACTACGCGCAGGCACATGGGCTATCAGGCCCCCTGTCAGCACAGGACCTGTCACGGCTCTCGCTGTTGCACCAGGACATCAGGAATCCGCGCTGGCTCGACTGGGCCCAGTGGTGCCGCCATGCGGGGCTCACTCCACCCCCGGCGGAGGATATCTTCGCCTACCACAACTACGCGCTGTTGCTGAACGCGGCGCTGGCGCATCAGGGCGTGGCGCTGGGCTGGTCGAACCTGGTCGAGGAGTATCTGGTCACCGGCCAGCTCACTGCCCTGGGACCGCAGGTCACGCGGGAAGACTATGGCTACTGGCTGAGCGTCAAACACCAGCGCAGCGCGGTCACGGAGCCGGTCAGGGACTGGCTGCTGGACGCGGTGCATCGTGGCGAGGGAGCCACCTCGGGAGACCCGGGGCGGTTGCGCTGAGGGGCGCCAGATCGGGGCTGATAAGACGCACTGACGCAAAGCAGGGCATGCGTTGGGCGTGGATGCGTTCGCCATGGTGATGGCAAAGGTGCAGAGAGGAAGAGAGGAAGAGAGGTGACGAGGATAGAGAGAGGCGGGGCCCAAGACCCCGTGCCCGATGTGGGCACGGGGCGGCCTGTCAGCGCCGGCGCGGGCGCAGTCGGAAGCCTTGGCGATAGGGATCGCCGGGTTCGCGGAACAGCGAGAGCAGCACGCCGAGGGTCATGACCAGGATGACCACGCTGACCGGCAGGGCGGCAGCGATCAGGGCGGTCTGCAGGGCGGAAAGCCCACCGACCACCAGCAGCACGGCGGCCACCAGGCCGATCACCACACCCCAGAAGACGCGGAACAGCTTGGGCGGATCGTCATCGCCCAGCGACAGGATGGTGGTCAGCACCAGGGTGCCGGAGTCGGATGAGGTGATGAACCAGCTCATCAGCAGGAACACCATCATGGCCGACAGCACCCAGCCGAAGACGCCAGAGCCGACGATCCCGTCCGCGGTGGCGAACAGCGCAGACGGCAGATCCCAGGCGCGCACCATCTCCATGATGCCGGCAGTGCCAGCGCCACCGGCGGCGTTCAGCTCCTGGTGGATGGCGTTGCCGCCGAAGATGACCAGCCAGACAAAGGCCAGCAGCGTCGGTACCAGCAGCACACCGAGGACGAATTCGCGCAGGGTGCGGCCCTTGGAGATGCGCGCGATGAACAGCCCGACGAAGGGAGCCCAGGCGAGCCACCAGCCCCAGTAGAAGATGGTCCAGGCCTGCTGCCATTCGCTGGTACCGGATTGCTCGGCGTACCACAGGCCCATGGGAATGACCTCGGTGGCGTAGTCCGCCAGCGTTTCGCCGAAGGTCTGGATCAGCCACAGGGTCGGCCCGCCGAACAGGAAGATGCCGATCACCACCGCGGATACCCAGATGTTGAGCACCGAGATGATGCGGATGCCCTTCTGCACGCCGCTGACCACCGAGATGATCGACAGCGTCGAGATCACCGCGATCAGCACCAGTTGGGTCGGCAGGCCATCGTCGATGCCGAACAACTTTTCCAGTCCCACGCCCATCTGACTGACGCCGAGTCCCAGCGAGGTGGCCACACCAAACACGCAGCCCAGCACGCCGAATATGTCGAACAGATGCCCGGCGGGCCCGAAGATGCGGTCGCCGATAAAGGGGTACAGCGCCGATCTTAACGCCAGCGGCAGGCCCTTGCGGTAGGCGAAGTAGGCCAGCGACATGCCGACGATGACGTAGATCGCCCAGCCGTGCAGTCCCCAATGGAAGACCGTCACCCGCAGCGCGTCGATGGCGCGCTCATGCCCGATGGCGGTGGCCCCGGCCATGTCGGCGTGGGGGTTGTTGGGGTAGCCGAAGGAGTCGGTGTTATCGAGATAGAAGATCGGCTCGGCGACACCGAAGAACAGGATGCCGATACCGATGCCGGCGGAGAACAGCATCGAGAACCAGGCGAAGTTGCTGAACTCCGGTCGGCTGTCGTCGGTGCCCAGGCGGATGCTGCCGTAGCGACTGCAGACGATAAAGGCGCAGACCACCAGCAGGGCGACCACGGTCACCAGGTAGTAGCCGCTGAAGGTGCCCTCGATCCAGGCGCGTGCGGTGCCGAAGACCACGGCGGCGGTGTCGGAACTGAGACCGGTGAACAGTACGAAGAGCAGGATCAGCGCCCCTGACGTGATCGTCATGCCGCGGTGCATGCCCTGGAAGGGGCCGCGTTGTTCGAGTTCGGTCACCTTGTAGTCGGTGCCCATTACCGCGTGGGGATTGTCGTCGGGGGGAGACCCCGGGGAAGATGATTCTGGAGTAGCGATAGTCTGTGTCCTCTTGAGCCGGACCTCGGGCCGGCGATCCCGCTGCCGCTACCGTGAGCGGCCTTGTCGGCGCGGCGGCTCGGGGCGAGCCGCCGCGTCAGACCTGTGGCTCATGGCTCCAGCGGATGCTCCTCGCCGATCACCTCCGGATCGAAGGGCTGGCGAGCGAAGATGCGCCGCAGCATGGGCTCGAAGTGTTCCAGTGGTGGCGTCGGATAGTCCGGATCGAACGCCGCCTGATCGTAGCGTTCACAGAAGTCCACGCAACTCTGGTACCAGGGATGGTCCCGGTAGCGATCGCGTTCGTGCGGATCCTCTCCGAAGTGGTGCGCATAGTACACTTTTTGGAACAGTCCGTGGTGATGGATCACCCAGGTCACTTCGGCGCGCACATAGGGCCGGATGATGGCGGCGGCTAGCTGGGAGTGGTTGTAGGGCGCCAGGTCGTCACCGAGATCGTGCAGCAGCGCGGCCACGATCATGTCCTCGTCGGCACCGTCGGCTTCGGCCCGTGCCGCCGACTGCAGCGAGTGTTCCAGGCGCGTCACCTGGTAGCCGCTCAGGCTGTTCTCGAGTCGGCGCAGCGCGTCCAGCAGGCGGTCGACTAACCCCTGGTTGAAGTTATCTTCGAGTTGCTCGAGAAAGACGTATTCCTCCCGGGTCCCGTCCTTCATCTGGCGAAACGTGACCTTTTCCATTCAGGCGACCTCCTCGATGGACGCATGTTGCTTCAAGAGACTGGCAAAACGTTCCCGCGGGCCGTCGGTATCCAGGTAGCAACCCTGCAGGTGGCGCTGTCCTTCGTTGCTGTCATAGCTGGTGCGGCCGTGCAGTACGCGACTGTTGTCGAACAGCATCAGTTCGCCGGCGCCGAGCGCGAAGCGTACCTCGTAGGTCGGGTCGGCAAACAGCTCGCCAAGGCGCTGGCGGGCGCGGTGGAACAGCCGTGTCTCGGCGTCGGAGAGCAGCGGCAGGCCATCCAGGCGCGGGCTGTAGTGAACCCCGGTGGGGCGGCCGTCGTCATCGGTCTGGATCATGGTGCGCTGGGTCACCAGCTGGGTGCCGGCGTCGACGAAGCGAAAGCGTACCGGGGTATGTTTCAGTAGCTCGTAGCCCTCGGGGGTCTCCTGGCGTAGCCGCTCGAGCACCTTGAGGCTGTCGACCAGGGTGGACAGGCCGCCGCTGGTCTCGTTGACCAGGCAGTGCAGCAGCTGGATACCCGGCACCGGGTTGCGGTAGGGGTTGTCGGTGTGGGGACCAAGCGCCACGCTGCGATAGGCCAGGTCATTGCCGCTGGGGCGTGAATAGACCTCGAAATAGCGACCGAAGTTGGTTTCCTTGACGTAGCCATAGTGGCTGCCGACCTGAAGGATGCGTTCCGGGTCGGTGGGTACCTTGTAAAGCACCAGATAGCCGAAGCGCAGATAGGCATCCAGTGACTCGCGAAAGACGTCGGGGTCGTCAAGCACCTGGGTCCAGTCAAAGCGCACCTGCTGCTGATCGAGCGAGGCGTCCCAGGGTTCGGCGGCCGGAAACAGCTCACTCTCACCGAGTTCCTCGGCCAGGACGCGCAGATCGTAGGTCTCGCGATGGCCATCGCTGAAGGCCAGCGCCACCTGCTGCTCATCGACCTTTGTAGCTTGGGTCAGCGTCAGATTTGCGTCGATGGCGTGGGAGTCGAACAGCCGTTGCTGGGTCATCGGCTCCAGTTGATCCGGCGCCTGGGTGCGTTCGCGCAGCCACAGCGGGCTGATCTCGCGGGACTGCTGGCCGTCGACGACAACGACGGCCGGGGACTGTTCTTGGATGACGAACTCAGGGCGGGAGGTTGGCTTTCGCATCGCGGGTCTCCGGTGTCTGGCAAACGTTCGGCGCGCATGCTGAGCCATCTCCCGGCGAAGGAGTAGAGGCGCTGGCTTATCCTCCACCATGCATTTTCTTTATACCTGGATGGAGGTTTACCCGATGTATGCCGGACGTTTGTCCAGTGCGGCCCAATGGGAGACGGATGAGCAGGGCATTAAAGGAGCAGTAGCTCCTTGTGACGCCAACGACAGCGACCTGGTCATGCAGAGCGATCAAAGCACAGATGCGATGGGCAGGGTGGGGAAGACGAAGGGGAAAGAAGGCGAAAGGACCCGCTAGTGGGGGCGGGTCCCGGTACTACGGTGATGCAGGTGAACCTAGGGCTTGTACGAAAAATGCCTGTGCTCGGTAACACGGCGTAAAAAAGCTGCTGGTGCGCCAGCCCGGTAAAAATGCGCGTTTACACCTCGTAAACTACGCTTTCTCACCGATTTTTGACTTGTTAACCATCGCTCGTCGACTTTTCGTATAAAGCTCATAGCTGGCCAAGCAGCTTCATTTCATGACGTAATTCCTGCGGAACCTCTTCGATCAGCACGAGGCTAAGCTGCTTGGAGCCATCTTCGGCGTTTGCCACGCTGTCGCCCAAAGAAGCGTTCAGCTCATCGGGGCTGAGCGAATACATTGCGCCGGTCAACGGGTCGACGATCAGCCAGCCGATCAAGCCACCGAACAGCAGGTTGCCGCCCACGTACCATCCATTGGGGTGGCTTTCGATGTCGATGGAACGACTTTCGAAGCCTTCCTTGCTGATCGTGACGACGTAGTCCTTTCCTCCAAAGTAGGAGCCGTCAGCCTTCTTCAAAGTGACGCTGGTGGGGGTCGTTCCCTCAAATATTGCCTGATCACGCTCGTCAGTAATCGTGATATTGGCGTGATCTGGTGTGCTATTGATCGTGATTGCCTGTTCACGCTCACCAACGATACTGGCGCAGCCGCCGAGGGTCATTGTCCCGGCCGCAACAAGCGATAAAAAAGTGCGAGTTCTTTTCATTTTCTATTGATTCCCTTGCGATAAACTTAATATAAGAAGTTTTTTATATTTTGGTGGGGATGGTAAATGCTTGCTGGCCCTGGTTCAAGTGCATCGACGGAAGAGCAGAACAAGAAATCACCGATTATCCAAGGTGATGTCACAGATCATTAGAAGGGTGATGATGCCCGCCGCTGAGCATATTTTACCCGATACAAAGCGATTGGTAGAGAAAGTGAGGGCTTACTACCTTGCGCTTCTAGATTGCACATTCGTGTCGGGTCCCGCGGGAGTCACGCCGTTGCCATGTTTCAGTGAGGCTATCTTCGGATAGGCCGGGAGTCCTGCATGGTTCGATCACTTCTTCTTTGGATTCAGGCGGGAAAGGTCGAGGTCATGTGGCTACGACTGACCCTTGTACCGGGCTCTATTGTGCTGTCGGCCCTTTGGTTGTCGGCGATTCGTGGGAGCCGCTCGAGTCGCGGCCGATGCCGGCAAGGATGGCGTTATTGCAAAATTCCGGGCGCACCAGATCGTCCTGTGTCAGACACAGCGTCTTGAGTTGGGCGGACGGCTTGGAAGAGGTGGTGAGGCTGCGAGCAGGGCGTGTGGAAGTGGTCATGTCTGTCTCCTGGCCCCCTTGTGAGTCGGCAAGCGCCGACCCGGGGGCCGGGGTGTCGCAGGACTGGCAACAGGCGCCCGGTGTGAAGAAAAGGGGAGAAGGAGGGGCAAGAGAGCGGCTTGACCCACGCAGGGCGGTCATTTACGTTGCAGGTACCAACTAAACTGCCTGAGACACGATGCCTCTCCAAAGCGATAGCGACAACCAAAGCGACAGCGACAACCCTCGCGACCTCCCGAGCGGCGAGAACCTCGACCGGGATGCCCGAGCACTCTACGACGCGCTCAATCAACTGATTCGGGTCCATCAGTTTCGAGATCGTGATCGCATCTGCGGCTATGACCTCTCGGTGGCCCAGTGCTATGCCTTGGAGACCCTGGTTCATCAAGGGCCGTTGCGTCTGCAGGGGCTGGCAAGCGAAATGTACCTGGACAAGAGCACGGCGAGTCGCGTGGTGGACGCCCTGGTGCGCAAGGGACATGTCGACCGGGTTGCCGATCCAGTAGATCGACGTGCCGCACTGATTCGCCCCACGGTGCAGGGAGAAGCGCTGTACCAGACGATACGCGCCGACCTGATCGCTGAAGAGCGGGCGATGCTCGAAGGACTCACCCCGGATATGCGTCAGGCGGCGCTGACCCTGATACGGCAGTTGACCCAGGCCGCGCAACGGCGCTGTGGTCCGGGGCCTGGGACCCTGAGTGCTGTCGAGGACGAGACCTGAGTTTTTTTGCCTATTTCGTTGGTACTAACAACTAAGTTCGGATGCGATGGCATTCCCGCCTAGATGCCACTCATTGAAGGAGCGATAGATGAATCAGACAAGCGGCAGGATCGCGATTATCGGAGGCGGCCCCATCGGGCTCGCCGCCTGCGCCCATGCGCTAGCGCATGGACTCGATCCGGTAGTCATCGAAGCGGGCACGGGCGTCGGTGAGCATCTGCGGCAGTGGGGGCATGTGCGAATGTTCACGCCCTGGGAATGCAACCTCGACGATCACGCTGCCGCACTGTTGAAGGCTTCGGGATGGCAGCACCCGGCGGCAATGCTTGCCCGACCGGGCAGGAGCTTGTGGAGCACTATCTGGAGCCGCTGGCGAACCTGCCTGAGCTCCGAGACCGCGTGCACCTGCAAAGTAGAGTTGTGGGCGTGAGTCGGTCCGGGATCGATGTGCTGAAGGACAAGGGGCGCTTCGAGGCGCCGTTCATCCTGAGGATCGAAGACCCCGATGGCGAGCGCGACCTTTTGGCCGATGCTGTCATCGATGCCTCCGGTACCTTCGGCCAGCCCAACTGGATGGGAGCCCACGGCATGCCAGCGCTGGGGGAAGCGCGACGGGCACAGCGAGTGACCTACGGTCTGCCGGCGGTGCTGAAGGAAGGGCGCGATCGCTACGCCAACCGTCGTGTGCTGGTGGTCGGCGCCGGGCATTCGGCCTTCAATCTACTCCGCGATCTGGCCGAGCTTGGCGAGGCAGCCCCGGATACCAGGGTTCTGTGGGCGATCCGAGGTGATTCACCGGCTAGAATGTTCTGTGGGTGCGCCGACGATCCTCTCGAGGAACGTGGTCGGCTCGCTCTGGAGGTTCAGCGCCTGGTGAGCGATGGCAGGATCGAGGTCTATCCCGGGGTCAGGATCGAGCGACTTGAGAAGGGGGCCGATGGTCTTCTCATCCACGGGGAAGGTCAGAGCCTGCCGCCGGTGGATGAGGTCATCGTCGCTACCGGCTTCCGGCCGGATCTGTCGCTGTTGACCGAGCTTCGCCTCGAGCTGGACCCAGCCACCCAGAGCCCGGTTCGTCTGGCGCCGTTGATCGATCCCAACGTACACAGCTGTGGCTCGGTACCCTCCCACGGCGCCGAGGAGCTCCGCCATCCGGAGCAGGGACTGTATATCCTGGGCATCAAGAGCTACGGCCGCGCCCCCACTTTCCTGTTGAGGACCGGTTACGAACAGGTGCGCTCGGTGGTGGCAACGCTGGCGGAAAGGGCGGCACGGCGGGGGTAGGGCAGGGCCTGCCGGATGCTGAACTGCTCCGGGGGATGGCCGTCACCGTGAGTGAATGCCCGAGAAGATGGCAAGGGGCGCCTGCCTGCCATTTTTTTTGTCGGAGCAGCAATGAATATGGGTTTTTTCTGTATTCAGCGGGAGGGTTAAGGTTTTTTTGTTTGATTCGCGATTATGCATCAACTCATTTTTAACGAAGGGATGCTGGCTTGACATGCAGCCTTAATAGCCACCATATTGGATTGGTTAATCGATAAATTCGTTAGACAATATGAGGCAATTATGAAGAACAAGAAGCCATCCTGGGTCACCTATTTTTCTCTAGCAACAGTGGGTCTTGCAGGAACGGGACTTTCCTCGACGGCATTGGCTCAAGATCCATACACGGTGGGTATTGAAGCCTCTTTTCCACCTTGGGCATATGTAGAAAGTGGTGAGTTCAAGGGCATTGCCATCGATGCGATGAGTGCAATTGCTGAAGATCAAGGCTTTGAGATTGAATTTCAGGACATGCCTTTCCCTTCTCTGATTCCAGCGCTGGCGGCTCAAAAGATTGATATATTGGCGACCGGACTGACTGTGACAGAGGAGCGGGCAGGGGCTATCGATTTCAGTATACCCTGGTGGGAAACCAACGATGTTGTGTTGGTTCCTGAAGACTCTGACGCCAATGTCTTTACGGCAGTCTGCTGCGGCGCTAGTGTCGGCGTTCAAGGTGGTTCGTCCCAGCAGGCATGGATGGAAGAGAACGTTATCAACAATAGCGATGTTGACGTTTCTCTCTCCAAGTACGACAGCTATGTGACCGCTGTCGATGACATGGCGATCGGCAGGATTTCATCGGTCATCGTGGACGATACGTCGGCTCAGGAATATATCAACTCTGGCCGACCGGTAAAGATGGCTGGCAAGATCTATATTCGTGCTCCTTTGGCGCTGGCTGTCACCAAGGATGATCCGCAGGAGGTCCTTGGAAAGTTGAACCAGGGTATCATGAATATTTATGACTCTGGTGAGTGGCAGGAAATCGTAAGCAGCTATATCCCCGGGGTTGTGGCGCCTGCCATTCCTGGCCATATGCCGGATTTCGTAGATACCTATGACAAGCCGGTGAGTGGACTTCCCGAGCTCGGAAACGAATAAGTCTAGCGTTATATTGCTGTAGGCGCTTCCTCGACCGGAAGCGCCTTTTTTCATCGGGGCAGATGTCATGGATATCTATGATGTACTTATTAGAGACTTTCCCTTTCTTTTGAAAGGGCTGGGGGTCGCGATTGCCCTCTTGTTCTGTCTTTTGGTTATTGGTTTATTTCTTGGCCTGGCTATATGCCTGGTACAGCTGTACGGGCCGCGTTCTCGTTTTGTTCAGTGGCCGTTGGTCGTCTACGAGAGAATTTTTCGTGGTATTCCAATCATTATAATGCTGTTCATTTTTTTCTATGGATTATCTGGGGTATACGATATCTCCGCTTTCGCTGCAGCAGTTTTGGCAATGGGGCTAAGGTCTGCTGCTTATCAATCTCAGATTTTTCGTAGTGCCTTCCAGTCTGTTCCTGAGGGCCAGATGCTGGCTGCAAGGGCGATGGGAATGTCTAGTTCCAAGGCGATTGCATATATCGTTTTACCTCAAGCCATACGACATGCAATAGGGCCTTGGACAAATGAGTTTTCATCTCAGATAAAAGAAACGTCTCTGGCATACGTGATCGGTGTTGTCGAACTGACGCGTCAAGCTCACTATATAATTACCAGTACCCAAGGAAACGTCCTCATCGTATTTGCGGTAGTCGCCCTTCTCTATTTTATTCTAAATAGAGCCGGGAATAGTGCCCTTTATGCTTTTGAAAGGAAGTTGTCGGTTCCGGGGTTCGAAAAATAAGATGAGAGATAATGATATGGACAGCGATCTGGTTCTCGATGTAAAAGGTGTGAAGAAAAGCTATGGCGGTGTCGAGGTTCTGAAAGGCATCAGCTTTTCTCTCCATCGGGGTGAAACAAAAGTTCTTATTGGTCCATCCGGATCTGGCAAGAGTACGCTTTTGCGCAGTATCAACCATCTCACTCACTCCGACGATGGCAAGGTCTACCTCAAGGGTGAAGAAGTTACCGACAGTAATATCGACAAGATGCGGGCGAGGATCGGCTTTGTTTTTCAGGATTTTAACCTGTTCTCCCATCTGACCGTCTTGGATAACGTACGAATTTGCCAAATCAGAGTGAATGGGGTCGAGCGAGATAAGGCGACTCGTCGTGCCTATGAGGAGTTGGAGCGAGTGGGGTTGTCGGACAGGGCGGATGCGTATCCGGCAGAACTCTCGGGTGGTCAGCAGCAGCGTGTGTCTATTGCAAGGGCGCTGGCCATGGACCCTGACGTGCTGCTGTTTGATGAACCGACATCAGCGTTGGACCCGGAGTTGACGGGGGAAGTGGTCAAAGTCATGCAGCAACTCGCCAGTGACGGGATGACGATGGTCGTGGTAACTCACGAGATGAGTTTTGCACGTCAGGCTGCCGACGAGATCATCTTTATGGAGAAAGGCTATATCGTTGAGCAGGGTGACCCTCAGACCCTGTTCACAGGCGCAGAGAATGAGCGCACCAGGGCTTTCCTCAACGTCATCGCAGAGCATGGGTGAGCGCTATGATGGATTTTTTGAGCTTTGGTCTTGAGTGGCTGCCGCAACTCCTCACAGGGGTCCCGATCACCCTCGCCCTCTGGGTGATTGCGATCACGCTTGGTTTCTTTCTCGGGCTTGCACTATGTTGGGCGCGTGTCTACGGCGGGCGAGTCTGGTATTGGATCAGTACCGCATATATAGAACTTTTTCGCGGGACGCCGATGCTGGTCCAGATGTTCTTTATTTATCTGGGGCTCCCCCACGTTGGGATTGTCTTTGATGCTTTCACCTCCGCGGTGATCGCCATCACCTTGAACAGTGCCGCCTACCAGGCAGAGTACTTTCGTGGTTCGATCCTGTCGGTGCCTTCAGGGCAATTGACCGCCGCAAGGGCGTGCGGGATGAGCAAATGGCAGGCTATCCGACACATCATGCTGCCGCAGGCGTTACGGCGGGTGATACCTCAGTGGTCCAACGAAGCGATCATCGAGCTCAAGTTCACTTCCATTGCCTATACCATCGGCGTGGTTGAGATTACGGCAATTGCTCAGGATATCGGCTCGCGAACATTGGACTTTTTCCACGTGTTTCTTTGGGCGGGGATCATCTATCTTGTGCTGACGTCCAGTGTGGCAAGCCTGCTTGGCTGGGTCGAGCGGAAGACCTGGGTGCCTGGGGTGACCACTCAGTGAGCCCGAGAGGCGGCTGGAGCCTCGCAGTACGCCAGTAGTGAGCTAGCGAAGTCGCTACATCAAGCGCCCCTGGTGAGCGAGTGGTTGCTCACCGGGGGCGCGTCTGTTCTGGCGACGTCGCCTCAGGCGGTGACGGGTGATGCCGGGCGTTCCAGCGTCAGCAGGGTGTCGTGGTCGCGCAGGCGATAGAGGGTGTAGCAGGCGGCCAGCATCGGCAGGGCGGCGAAGAACAGCATATGGCCGAAGGGATCGGTCACCATCGCCGGGATAGTCACCAGCGTCGAGACGCCGTGCACCAGCAGCACACCACCATAGCTTATGCGTTTGAAGCTGCCGCTGACGAAGGCCAGGATCAGCACCAGTTCGAGCACTCCCAGCGCCACCACGACGGCGGTGCCGACGCCGGCGATGCCGAAGTACTTGTCCATGATCCCGCTGCCCTGGCTTGGATTGATGAACTTGCTCAGGGTCCAGACCAGCAGTACCAGAAAGATGCCGATACGCATCGCCAGTAGCCCGCCCTTGAGGCCCGCCATCTCGTTTCCTTCAGTGTGCATCTGAGCTTCCTTGGTCGTCTTCTAGAGGATGGCGCTCGATGGGCGAGCGCCGTGGGGGGCTGTGTCGCACCTGAAAGCGGGACCTTACAACCAGAAGCAAACTTTTCGTGCGGGAGCAGGGAAGGGGCCAGGCCATGTGCCGAGCCACCGAAAACGGAGGGTCTCAGCCGGCTGCCCCCCTGGGAGCTACTCGGGCGGGGCTTACTCGGATGGCGCTTACTCGGGCGGAGCTAGCTCGGGCGGGGATTACTCGCGCGGGGACTACTTTGACCGGGCCTAGTCGGGCGGGGACTACTTTGACCGGGCCTACTCGGTTGGGGCCTGTGGCGCGGCGCAGCCTTTGAGGTGGTCGACGAACTGGCGCACCTTGGCGAGCTCGCCCAGGTGCTCGGGATAGACCAGGTAGTAGGCGTCGGGACCGCGCAACAGGGTGGGCCAGGCGGGGACCAGGGCGCCGGCTTCTAGTTCATGGTCGATCATGAAGCGTGGAATCAGGGCAAGGCCGCCGCCGGCCATGACCGTGCGAATCAGCGTCTGAAAGGTTTCGAAGCGGATACCGTGGTAGCTGCGATCGGTGCGAATGCCCTGTTCGTCGAACCAGCGGTGCCAGGCGTCGGGGCGGGTCGACAGGTGCAGCAGCCGGCAGTTGGCCAGATCGGCGGGGCTGACGATGCGCTGGCGCGCCAGATAGCCGGGTGCGCCGACCGCCATCACCTCTTCCTCGAACAGCTTGTGACACTCGAGGTTGGGCCAGCTGCCGTGGCCGTGGAAGATCGCTACGTCGATGCCTTCGTTTTCCAGATCGAAGGTCTCCACGCGGTCGGACAGGTGCAGGGTGATACCGGGGTGAGCCTCGAAGAAGGCCGGTAGCTGCAGCGACAGCCAGCGTGTTCCGAAGGTGGGAAGCGTGGCCACCTTGAGCACGTCACCGTGGCCGCTGTAGGTCATGATGGCGTTGGCCGACATCTCGAGGTGGGCCAGGATCTTGCGCACCTCGGTCAGGTACAGCGAGCCTTCCGGCGTCAGCACCAGGGTGCGCCTGAGTCGACGGAAGAGCTTGTGCTGCAGGTAGTCCTCGAGCTGGGCCACCTGCTTGCTGATGGCGCTCTGGGTGATGCTCAGCTCATCCGCCGCCCGGGTGAAACTCAGGTGCCGGGCGGCGGCTTCGAAACACTGAAGCGTGGTGGTCGAGGGGAGATGACGGGCCTTCATCGAACGCTGACTCCAGCGTAAAAAACCGCCATTCTACCCCAACCGAGGGACTACCGCTGTTGCCGGTACGTTTTTCGAAACGACCTCCTGCTGAGGTGCTCATTTTTGTTCCCGGCGGCCACTGGGGGACCGGGAACAGGGCCGCCGAAAACAGGGCTACCGGGACCAAGGTCGCCGGGAACTGGCGCTCATCGACACCGTCGCCGTCAGCGCTGGGCCGACGTTGCCGTATCCATGGGCGCCTCGGGACGGCGTGACTGCCACAATGCCACCAGCGCCAGGGCCACCAGTCCCAGGCTGCTGGTGATGGGGGCCGGGGCCACCATGGCCAGGCCCGCTGCCAGCAGCACCGCCCTCTCCCACATCAGGGCATCGCGCACAAAGTGGCCGATCAGGGCGGCGCTTACGCCGACCAGGCCCACCAGCAGGAAGCCGACATCGCGTACCAGGCCCAGCGGTGTGGCGTCGATCATCACCAGCGCCGGGTTGTAGATCAGTGCGTAGGGAATGATAAAGGCACCGATGGCCAGTTTCAGCGCCGTCACCCCAGTCTTCATCGGATTGGCCCCGGCGATCCCTGCGCCGGCGTAGGCCGCCAGGCACACCGGTGGCGTGATGTCGGCAACGATCCCGAAGTAGAACACGAACAGGTGCACCGCCATGGGCGCCAGGCCGAACTCGTTGATCAGCGCCGGCGCGGCGATGGTCGCGGTGACGACGTAATTGGCGGTGGTCGGCAGGCCCATGCCCAGCACGATGCAGGCCAGCATGGTGAAGATCAGGGCGAGGATCAGGGTGCCGTCGGCCAGGCTGATGATGCCAGCGGCGAACTTGGCGCCCAGCCCGGTCATGCCCACCACCCCGGCGATGATGCCGGCGGTGGCCACCGCGGCGATCACCGGCAGCGCGACCCTGGCGCCCTTGTCCAGCAGGCGTACCAGGTCGGCAAGCGACGGTCGGGTCTCCTTGCGTAGCAGGCTGACCGCCAGCGCTGCGGCGATGCCCAGCAGGGCGGCACGCTGGGCGGTGAAGCCGACGCTGACGGTGGTCACGATCACCGCCAGCGGAAGCAGCATGTACCCCTGACGCATCAACAGTTTGCGCTTGCTGGGAAGCTGGTCCTTGGGGATGCCCAGGATACGGCTGCGCTTGGCCTCGAAGTGCACGCCGATAAAGATACCGGTGAAGTACATCAGCGCCGGTATCAGTGCGGCGTACATGATCTCGCGATAGGACACGCCGACGTACTCGACCATGATGAAGGCGGCCGCGCCCATCAATGGCGGCATGATCTGCCCACCGGTGGAGGCCGACGCCTCGGTGGCGGCGGCGACCTCGGGACGGAAGCGGGCATTCTTCATCATCGGAATGGTGAAAGAGCCCGAGGCCACGGTATTGCCGACCGAGCTGCCCGAGATCATGCCCTGCAGCGAGCTTGCGATCACCGCCGCCTTGGCGGTCCCGCCGGTGAAGCGACCGGTGGCGGCGAAGGCGAGGTCATTGAAGAAGCGGCCGACCCCGGTCTGGATCAGTACCACGCCGAAGAACAGAAACAGGAAGATGAACTTCGCCGAGATCTGCAGGGGCGTGCCGAACACGCCGCTTTCGCGGAACCACAGATAGGGAGCGACCTGCTCGAGCGAGAACCCGGGGTGGGACAGCAGCGCCGTCGGAATATGGTTGCCCAGCAGGGCATAGGCCAGCGCCAGCAGGGCCACGATCACGATGGGCAAGCCGACGGTGCGACGCGTCGCTTCCAGCACGAACAGCACACCGGCGCCGGCCACGATCAGGTCCAGGGTGGAATAGCCGGTGATGCGGGCGCGCAGCACCTCGTCGTAGAACAGGATCTTGTAGTAGGCGCCAAAGGTGGCGGTGAAGGCCAGTACCACGTCGTACCAGGGCACCGCTCGGCGGGCGCGCTCGCCGCGACAGGCGGGGAATAGCAGGAAGATCATCCCGAGCGCGAGGCCCAGGTGTACCGCCCCTTGCTGTTGCGATGGCAGGGTACCGAAGTAGCCGGTATAGAGGTGAAAGGATGTCAGCGCGATGCCGAGCAGCGACACCGCCCAGCCCCAGCGGCCCAGGTGAGCGCGAACGCTGGACTCCCGGTCGTACTTCTCGAGCAATTGCCGAGGGGCATCGGCCGTTGTTTTTTCGACCATGGCGTGAATCTCCCGATGATCGCCAGGCGCCGACACGCCGGCGCCTGACGATGACATGGTTTACTTGGCGAGGTCGTCGAGGCTGGTGATACCGCTGTCTTCGCGGGTCACGATCTGGATGACTTCCGGATAGATGTGGCCGATAAAGGCGACGTTGCCGATGGCGTTGTCGTCGAACTCACCGTTGCCGGATACCGCGTCCTTGGCCGGTGCATGCACGGTCATGCCCAGGTCCATGCGGTCGTCACGTATGCTGACGAGGTTCTCGATGGAGGCGCCGGTCTCGATGTTGGTGAAGTTGGCCCCGTCGAGATAGTTGTTCCAGATGGTGGCCATCTCGCCACCCAGCGGGTAGTAGGTGCCGCCCTGGCTGCCGGTACCGAGGATGTACTCGCTCTTGTCGCCCTGGATCTCGAGCTGAGCCACCGGGTTGCTCACCTCCAGTCCCTGCTCTTCGTAGTAGCGTTTGGCACCCGGATGGATCGGGATGCCAGCGGAGCCGTTCAGTGCGTTCTCCAGGGTCATGAAGGCGGACTGGGCGTGGGTGTTTTCTTCGGCCTTCTCGTGCATCAGGCGAGCCAGTTCATAGCCAAGCTCCTCGTCGATGCTGTGGGTGTTGCCCACCAGCACGGCGTAGGCGGTCACCGTGGTCACGTCCTGGTCAAGAAACTCGTAGCTGTCCTGGGGGATGACGAAGCGACGGTACTCGCTATTGGCTTCGATATAGTCCACCGCGTCGTCGCTCAGGCCGATCATGCGAACGTCACCGGCGGCTGCCTGAAGGTTCTCGATGCTTCCGGACGGCAAGCCGAGGATGCCGATCGACAGGTCAATATTGCCGTCCTGGACACCGTCGAGCGCCGCGCCGAAACCTTCCTGATAGGCGCTGTAGTCATCTTCCTTCACCCCGTGGGCGTCGAGCAGCAGCTTGGACACCAGTTGGGTGGTGCTGGCGGGCGGGCCGATCGCCACGTTCGGGGTAGAGGAGGCTCCGTCGCTGCAGGCGCTGAGAAGAGTGGATGCGGCGATGGCGATCGCGGTCGGCTTCAGGGGATGAGTCATGTGACGTTCCTGTCGTTTTAGGGGATGTCGTGGCTCTCTGGCCATGTTTTTTTGGCTATTGTTGCTGGCGCATGCAGAGCGGCGGGCATTGTTACCACGTGCCTTTGTTACCCACAAAAGAAATCTAATACTCGATCTATTCCTTTTGCTCATTCACGTGCCGATGCCGCAGTTTTTCGAGAGGATATCGACGCGCCTGGTATTCATTTCTGGAATGCATAAGACGCTTTTTTTCGTTTGAAGAGCTCCAGTGCCGCTGGTTACATCGTCGTCCTGAATTCCTCGACGATTCGACAGGTACCGGACATGGACTTTCCTCACGTCAGCGCCTCGCTGGGCATCGTTCACCCCTTGTGTGTGGAGCATGGGCGCAACGCCGAGCTATGGGACGAGGACGGTCGACACTACGTCGACTTTATCGGCGGCATCGGCGTGCTCAATTTGGGCCATGGACATCCGGCGGTAGTGGATGCGGTGAAAGCCCAGGTGGATCGGCTGATGCATTCCGCCTTCAACGCCTTGCCCCACCGCGGCTACCTGGAGGTGGCCCAGGCGCTCGATGCCTTCGTGCCAGTGTCCTACCCGCTGTCGTGCATGCTGACCAACTGCGGTGCCGAGGCGACCGAGAATGCCCTCAAGGTGGCGCGAGCGGCGACCGGTCGTCAGGCGGTCATCGCCTTCGATGACGGTTTTCACGGCCGCACCCTCGCGGCGCTCAACCTCAACGGCAAGGTCAAGCCCTACAAGACCGGGCTCGGCAGTCTGCCGGGGCCGGTGTATCACTTGCCGTTCCCGAGCCGGGACAACGATGTCAGCACCGAGCAGGCCATACACGCCCTCGACCGTCTGCTCGAGGTCGAGCTGCCCGCTGACGAGATCGCCGCGATCATCGTCGAGCCGGTGCAGGGCGAGGGCGGCTTCCGCCTGCTCGATGCGACCTTCGCCGCGCACCTTCGCGAATTCTGCGACCGCCACGGCATGGCGCTGATCTTCGATGAGATCCAGTCCGGATTCGGGCGTACCGGTAGGCGTTTTGCGTTCACCCATTTGGGCGTCGAGCCTGACCTGCTGTTGATGGGCAAGAGCATGGCGGCGGGGCTGCCGCTGGCGGCGGTGGCCGGCAAGTCCCGATTCATGGATGCCCTGCCCAAGGGTGGGCTCGGCGGGACCTATTCCGGCAACCCGGTGGCTTGTGCGGCGGCTCGTACGGTGATGGAGGTGATGAGCGAGGCGCGCTTGGCGCGCTGGAGCGAGGCCCAGGAGTCACTGATCGTGGCGACCCACGCCCGCCTGAAGGAGCGCTTTCCGATGGTGGGGGCCTTGACCGGGGTAGGTGCCATGCGCGGCATCGTGTTCAACGATACCGCGGGGGCCAGCGGCGCCGAGCACCTGGCCGCGTTGCTGGCCGCCGGACGCGAGGCGGGGGTGCTGTTGATGCCGAGTGGGCGTCGCCGCAACGTGCTGCGCCTGCTGGCCCCGCTGACCGCAGAGCCTGAGGTGTTGAGAGAAGGTATGGCGCGGCTGGAGCGCGCGTTGTCGACGCTCACGCCATGATTGCCCGGATCGCCCTCCGTGATGACGCCCGCCACGACTCCCGCCACCACGCCTGGGATGATGCGGGGATGGACGTGGCCACGAGCTATCGGCGTTTTCTCGAAGCCCTGGTGGACCAGGGCTTCGAAGGGGAGGTCGCCCCTGACTACGCCAATCGCACGGTGCTGGCCACTGACAATTCGATCTACCAGCGCCTGCCCCAGGCGGTGCTCTATCCTCGCGGGACCGAGGATCTGGTGCGTATCGCCGAGCTGGCGGGGCGCGAAGCGTTCCGCCAGGTGGTGCTGGCGCCCCGGGGAGGAGGAACCGGCACCAACGGGCAATCCCTGACCGATGGTCTGGTCGTGGATGTGTCGCGGCACATGAACGCCATCCTCGAGATCGACGTGGCACGCCGCCGGGTGCGCGTCCAGGCCGGGGTGGTCAAGGATCAGCTCAACGCCGCGCTCAAGCCCTACGGACTGTTCTTTGCCCCTGAACTGTCCACCTCCAACCGCGCCACCCTCGGGGGCATGATCGCCACCGATGCCAGCGGCCAGGGCAGCTGCGAGTACGGCAAGACCCGCGATCATGTGCTGGAACTCGAGAGCGTTCTGCTGGGCGGCGAGCGCCTAGTCAGCCGGCCAGTGGACGAGTTCGAGCTGGCGGCGCTGTGCGCTCGCAAGGACGGTGTGGGCCGCGTGCACCGCGTCGTCCGCGACATTCTCGAGTGCGAAGGTGAGCGTATCGACGAGACCTTCCCGCCGCTCAATCGCTGCCTCACCGGTTACGATCTTGCCCATCTGACCACGGCGGATGGCCGCTTCGACCTCAACAGCGTGCTGTGCGGCGCCGAGGGTTCGCTGGCCTTCACCAGCGAGGCGGTGCTCCGGGTGCTGCCGATCCCGGCCCACTCGACCCTGGTCAATGTTCGCTACGCCGGTTTCATGGAGGCGCTGGGTGACGCTCGGGCGTTGATGACCAGCGACGCTGCTCCCACCTCCATCGAAACGGTGGACGAGCGGGTGCTGGAGCTGGCCCGTGGTGACTATGTCTGGGACTCGGTCAGCGAGTTCTTCCCCGATGCCGGCGATATCCGGACCCAGGGCATCAACCTGGTCGAGTTCAACGATGATGATCCGGCACGGCTGGGGCGCCGGGTTGAGGCCTTTTGCCGGTATCTGGACGAAGACTCGAGTGTCAGGCGTCTGGGCCACACCCTGGCCCAGGGACGCGAGGCGATTACCCGGGTTTATGCCATGCGCAAGCGCGCGGTGGGGTTGCTGGGCAATGTGGCCGGCGAGAAGCGTCCGCTGCCCTTTGTCGAGGACACCGCCGTGCCACCCGAGCACCTGGCGGACTACATCGCAGAATTTCGCGCCTTGCTCGACGCCAGGGGGCTTGAGTACGGGATGTTTGGGCACGTCGATGCCGGGGTCCTGCACGTGCGTCCGGCGCTGGACATGAAGGATCCCGCCCAGGTGGCGTTGATTCGCGAGATCACCGATGAGGTCGCCGAGCTGACGCACAAGTACGGCGGGCTGTTGTGGGGCGAGCATGGCAAGGGCATTCGCTCGGAGTATGCCCCGGCCTTCTTCGGCCCGCTCTACCCCAGCCTGCAACGGCTCAAGGGCGCCTTCGACCCCTGCAATCAGCTCAACCCAGGCAAGATCGCGACACCGCTCACTGATCCCCCCACCGATCCACTCGACGACGCCGTCCAGACGACGGGCCGTGAGAGCGACCCGGGGCTGCTCGCGGTGGATGGGGTGGCGTTGCGTGGTCAGTTCGATCGCCAGATCGATGAGCGGGTGTGGCAGGCCTACGGCGAGGCGGTGTACTGCAACGGCAACGGCGCCTGCTACAACTACCATCCCGACGACGCCATGTGCCCTTCGTGGAAGGCGACGCGGCAGCGTATCCACTCACCCAAGGGGCGTGCCAGCCTGATGCGTGAATGGCTACGCCAGCAGCAACTGGCGGGTGTCGATGTGCTGGACGTGTCCCGACGGCTGCGCAAGCGCAGCGCCTGGGCGGCGCTCAGGGCCTTCCCCGCAAGGCTGGGGCGAAGCCTGGGGCGCCGTCGCGGCGAGCGAGACTTCTCGCATCAGGTGCATGAGGCCATGGCCGGCTGTCTGTCCTGCAAGTCCTGCGCCGGCCAGTGTCCGATCAAGGTCGATGTACCGAGCTTCCGGGCGCGTTTTCTCGAGCTCTATCACAGCCGTTACCTGCGCGCGCCGCGGGACTACCTGGTCGGGGGGCTGGAAGTCATGCTGCCGACACTTTCGCGGTTTGCGCCGCTGTACAACGCCACGCTGCGAATACCAGGAGTTTCGCGCCTGATGGCCGGTGTGTTCGGTGTGGTCGACAGTCCGCGGCTGTCGCCAGAGCGCCTTGATGGTTGGCTCGATCGCCATGGGGTCGAGCGGGCCACGCCAGAGGCGCTCAAGCGCCTGGACGAGGCGGAAAAGGCGCGCAGCGTGGTGCTGGTACAGGACGCCTTCACCAGCTACTTCGAATCCCGTCTGGTGATGGATACCGTCGAGTTGCTGGAAGGGCTCGGGGTGAGGGTGTTCGTGGCCCCCTATGGCCCCAACGGCAAGCCGCTGCATGTCCAGGGCTTTCTCGGAGCCTTCGAACGCACCGCCGCAAGGCAGGCCGAGCGCCTGCGGGCGCTGGCCGAGGCCGGGGTGGCGCTGGTCGGCATCGACCCGGCCATGACGCTGACCTATCGCCAGGAGTACGTGAAGGCACTGGGCGCCGCTGCGGTGCCCCAGGTGCAACTGCTGGGCTCCTGGCTGGCGCAGTGGCTGACGAGCAGGCCGCGAGCGGCGCAACAAGCCGCACGGTCGTCGGTCGTCAAGGACCCGGACTATCGGTTGCTGCTTCACTGCACCGAGGCGACCCATGTGTCCGGGGCGGCCAAGGACTGGCAGCGTCTGTACGAAGCCTTTGGTCTGTCGCTCGAGGTGCTGCAAAGCGGCTGTTGCGGCATGGCAGGCACCTACGGCCATGAAGTGGAGCATCGCCAGACGTCTGCGCTTATCTATGCGCAATCCTGGCAGCCCCGAGTCGAGGATCCGGATCTTCAGGGACGCCTGTTGGCCAGCGGCTATTCCTGTCGCTGCCAGGCTCGGCGGTTTTCTGGCGCCCACTTGCCACATCCGCTTCAGGGGCTACTCGCGTGCTTGAGGCATCGGACCAAGACTGAGTGAGAGTTGCGCCCGTCGTGCGCCCGTAGAGCGATGTATTTCCATTCTTCTGAACCTTATCTGAACCTTATCTGAACCTTAGCTGAACCATAGCTGGTCCGGCAGCGCGATAGCCCGTGAGCGCTAGGCTCAGTCCGAAAAGTCGACGAGCGAAGGTTAGACAAGGCAAAAATCGGTGAGAAAGCGCAGTTTACGTGGTGTAAATGAGCATTTTGATCCGATTTTTAACGCCGTATTACCGAGCGCAGACACTTTTCAGACAAGCCCTAGCAGGCAAGGTGCTTGGCGGGCCATTGCCAGGACACCGTTCGGGCACATCTACGCAGCAATCGACACTGGTTCCGGCATGGAGGCCCGGTAAAACTCACCGTCTTGATAGCTCGTAAAATACAAGATGGATGGGAGGAATCTTCTTTCCATATCGCTTCTTTTTTCGACGCTTTATCGCAGCTGCTTTGCCTGAAAAGTCGGTGAAGCAATGGTGGGGTAGGAAAGCGTAGAAACTGGGCTAGGCTGTTGTCTTTTCTTGTGCTGAAGTTCACAGGTGAGGATGCCTTATGCCACTTTTTACGATCTCCGGGCTTGACTCGTCGGCCTCTGCCGAGCTTGCCGTCACCTCGCATGCGCTGGCGACCTACTCGCAGGCAGACCGTGCGCTCGGGCTTCCCCTTGGACAGATGCTGGTGACTCTGGACAACATCGCAGGACCGGGGACCTTTTCAGCCAATCAGGTCACCAGTGGCCTGCCGGGTGGCTGGCGAGAAGTCTCGGCCAGCGAACTGGGGTTGCCATCCTCTCTGGTGGATGTCGATGGCTACATCACGCTTCAGAGCCCCTTGCTCGGCAATGTTTCCCGTGGCCCCCAGCTCAAGGTCCTGGCCGAGCAGGACGCCCTGGGCAACATCAGCCGCGTCAGCGTGTCCTATGCCGGTACCAATGCCCCGGTAGATATCGTCGACTACTCCTTTCTGAATTCCGGCAAGGAGATCGCGAAGACCATGGCGCCCGTGCTGTCCGGGGTGGCGTCGTTCATGGACCAGCATGGGCTTGAGGGTGATGACGCCATCATTACCGGCTACAGCCTGGGTGGGGCGCTGGCCAATATCCAGGCGCGTTTCTCGGATCAGTTGGCGGGTGGGTTCTTCGCTGACAGTCACTATCTTGGCCATGCGTCACCGCTGATCTTCGAAGCCGACAATGTGCTCAATATCGGTTTCGAGAACGACGTCATCCATCGTTTCGTCGGTGACCACGAGGATCTGAAGTCGGCGCTCGAGGGCTTCGATGGCTTTCTGGAGAACAGCGATGAGAACTACTCAAGCTCCGTGGACAATCTGGTGCTGTTCGATGCTGTCTACAGCAAGTCGCCCTGGCTGTTGGCCAGCGACAGCGGCCTGAATCCCTTCGCCTGGGGCGCGCATCTTGGTGGCATCACGTCGGACGCGGTCGCGCGCATTGTCTCCTCATCGTTTTATGAGCTGATGAGTCAGGACAGCGTAGTGGTGGTGTCCTCACTTGGTGCCGGTGGGCGCGCGATACACTGGGTGGGCGATATCGACTCGCCGACATCCAATCACGCGGGCGAGCCGGCCTTTATTGTCGGCAGTGTCTTTGACGACCTGCTGCGTGACGGCGCGTCCGATGATTACATCGAAGGCTTTGCCGGAGACGACGAGATCCGGGTCTCGACCGGCACCAACCAGGTCGAAGGGGGGCAGGGCACCGACACCCTGTTATTCGAGGGAGAGGCGGATGACTACGAGGTCTACCGGCTGGATGATGGGCGGATTGGCGTGTCCGGCCATGATTCCCTGACCCTGGCGGGCGGCATCGAGCGCATCGAGTTCGAGTATGGCGGCGGCTTTCGCGGTGCCGGTCCCGGCCTGCGCTACGTTATCGAAGACGATCGTCTGGAAGACGAGTTTCGATTCGATTGGTTCGATCGCGATATTGCCTTCGTCGATGCACCTCAGGACGGCCAAGGCGCCGAGTGGTGGAGGGAAGAGGTCGCGCTTGCCGATGCCGGCGATAGCGTCTTCTCGGCCGGGGCCCGTGACGACGCCCTTCACCTTGGTGACCTGTTCGATGACGAGGCTTCCGTCAGCGCTGAATCTTCTCGGGACTCGGGCGACGGCATCTTCGGCTGGCATGGTGGCGCCATGGCGCTGGCCGGACTCGAGGCTGCTGCCTCCTTTGTCGGATCGGCACTGAGTGGGCATGTGGAACTGCCGGAGGCATGGCAGGCGATTTAAGATCTGCAACAGGGCGCGGCTGGGGCCTGAAAGCGATTCCTCAGACCGTCCGCGTCCGTTTTCAGGCCATGAAGACACATCGGCCTGTTCAACAGCCCCCACGGCAAGCCCCTTGCGGTAGTTGTCCGCCCCCTGCACGCCGATGGCCAGGCAACGGCGCTCGAACACCATCCCCAACCCGTGCACGCCCAATACCGCCCGGTCCCCCGGGCGTCGTTGTTTGTGGCTTCAACTTTAGATGCAACGCCAGGACATGTTCACCAGCCGGAGATGTCGTCGTGATGTCGATCGGCTGGGCACACCATCGTGATGCTGGCGCGCCTCGGGCGGTGAGTACCGTATCGGGTTCTCACTTAGTGGGTTTTGATATTTTCAAAAATTATATCTGGATTGCGAATAACTGAATTGTACTGGTCTGTAGCCCCCATATTCTGGGGCATAACCAAGAAGGAGCCCCACCAAGGGTCGATTCCCCTCGGTGCAGATTAAATAAGTTTTATAAAGGGCCGATCCCCATGACCGCTATCGCTTCCCATCTCGTCGCTGGCCAGATCGGTGAACGTGCCTCTCCGGGCCATCAGCACGCCTGCCACCGTGCCTCCGGTGTGGCCAGTCGCCAGCTGACGCTGGCGCTCGATACAACAACACAGGAGACAAGTTGATGGCCAACACACCGCTGGACGAACCAAAGAAAGGGCCTCTGGACGGCGTGACGGTACTGGACTTCTCGCGGGTGCTTGCAGGGCCGTACTGCACCATGGTCCTGGCGGACCTTGGCGCTCGCGTCATCAAGGTCGAAAAGATCGGCACCGGTGACGATACACGAGAGTTCGGCCCCTTTGTCGAAAACGAAAGCGCCTACTTCAGCTGCTTCAACCGAAACAAGGAAAGCATCGTACTGGACATCAAGTCGCCGCGTGATCGCGAGTTGCTGGAGCGCCTGCTGGACGAGGCCGATGTGCTGGTGGAGAACTTCAGGCCCGGGGTCATGGAGCGTCTTGGCTATGGGCCGGAGCGTCTCGCCCAGACCCATCCTCACCTGATCTATTCCTCGATTTCAGGCTTCGGCCACACCGGCCCGTTCAGCGAGTTGCCAGGCTACGACATGGTGGTGCAGGCCATGGGCGGCGTGATGAGTCTGACCGGTTGGCCGGACGGTGAACCGGCCCGAGTCGGTACCAGCTTTGGCGACCTGAGCGCGGCCCTGTTTGCGGCGGTGGGCATCATCTCTTCGCTGTACAGCCGAACCAAGGACGCCCAGGGGACCCGTGTCGATATCGGCATGCTGGACTGCCAGGCGGCGATGATGGAAACGGCGCTGGCACGCTACGACATCGAAGGCGTCGTGCCGAATAGAACCGGTGACTGCCACCCGTCGCTGGCGCCCTTCGAAAGCTTCAAGGCCGAGGATGGCAAGCTGGTCATCGCCGCCGGCAACGACACCCTGTTTCTGCTGATGGCCGATGCCATCGGCGCCTCGCGACTGGCCTTCGATCCCCGGTTCATCACCAATGATCTTCGCTGCCAGAATCGCCCGGCGCTGGTGGAGGAGATGGAGCGCATCCTGACGACCAGGCCCGTGCAGCACTGGGTCGACCTGCTCAACGAGGAAGGCGTTCCCTGCTCACCGATCAACACCATCGACAAACTGCTCGATCATCCCCAGTTGAAGGCGAGAAACATGATCGTCCAGGTCCAGGGAAGCGCCGGGAAGCCCTTCAGGACGGCGGGCAACCCGATAAAGATGACCGGCAGGGTGGACCTTGGCAGCGACACACCGCTGGTGGCGCCAGGCCTGGGTCAACATCGACAGGCCATTCTCGATGAGTTGATGGCGCGTCACGGTTCCTATTGCCTGCCTTCCACGCCAGGGCAAGCCGGCAAGGCGCGGTCGGCCAAGGCCGGCGCGACATCCTCGGGGCAACGTCAAGGAGCCCAGAGCGATCAAGCAGCGATGGCCAGGCAAGACTCGCGCAAGGCGAGTGGCAGCGCCGCCACCCGGATAAAGGGTGGCCGGTCGGCCTCCGACAAACAGGGTCAAGAACCCGCTCGAGATCTGGGCAAGCGGGTCGGAAAACCATAGTCGTCAGACGCGTTTTTTCATCAGATGTACGCCGCTTGGCGATACCGGGTCGTGAATATCCGGTGGGGCGCGGCGCTGTCAGGTCGCATCACGGCCAGACGAAAAGGCGGCCGCAGGTGGGAGCGTGTCGAGCCGATACGCAGCTGGTTTACGGGTAACGTCAGGAGACAAGAGATGAACAAGAAAGTCGAAGAACAAACACAGAATGTCGCCTCGGAGGCGTCGCTTGAGGCAGGTAACGGTGAGCCAGAAATGATCGTGGTGGAACGCCGCGAACGGGTCGGGCTGATCATCCTGAATCGCCCGAAAAGCTTGAACGCACTCAATCGCCAACTGGCGGAAGAAACGCTCGCGGTACTGCGCGAGCTGGACGCCGACCCCGGCATCGGTGCCATCGTGATTACCGGCAACCCGAGAGCCTTCGCTGCCGGCGCCGATATCGAGGAGATGGCCGAGAAGTCGTTCACCGATTTCTACATGGATGACTTCCTGGCCCCCTGGGACGAGGTGCGCCAGATTTCCAAGCCCATCATCGCTGCGGTGGCCGGCTTTGCGCTGGGCGGAGGCTGCGAGCTGGCCCTGCTGTGCGACATGATCATCGCCTCAGACGATGCCCAGTTCGGGCAACCCGAGATCAAGCTGGGGATCCTGCCCGGCATCGGCGGCTCCCAGCGTCTGGCACGTTCGGTCGGCAAGGCGATGGCGATGGACCTGGTGCTGACCGGTCGCAACATCGGCGCCCAGGAGGCCAAGGAGATCGGTCTGGTGGCGCGAGTCGTGCCGAAGGATGAGCTGATGCAGACTGCCCTCGAGGCGGCGCACACCATCGCAGGCTACAACGCGCCAGCCGTCAAGATGGCCAAGCGAGCGGTCAACGCGGCCTTCGAGACCCCGCTGGCGGAAGGCCTGCGCCAGGAGCGTCTACTGTTCCAGGCGGCCTTTGCCACCGAGGGGCAGAAGGAAGGCATGAATGCCTTCGTCAAGAAGCGTGCGCCGGTCTTCCGCCATCGCTAGACGTCGGCCGAGCTCGCGACGAAAGACGACCAACAGCGTCGAATACAGAGCGTCAATCATTGACCGGGACAGGAGGGGTGGATGCCGTTTGTGACGATCAATCTAGTGAAAGGGAAGTCGAGAGACTACGTCAGGGCCGTGGCGGATCAGGTCAACGCCGCCGTCATCGATACCATGGGCTTCCCCGACGACGATCGCTACCAGGTGATCAATGAGTGCGAGCCGGAGAACCTGCAGTTGCAACGGCGTGATTCTGATCGCGTCATGATGCACCTGGTGATGCGAAGTGGCCGTCCGGACGCCGACAAGAAGGCGTTCTACGCCAGGGTCGTCGAGTCACTTGCCGAAAACCCCGGCATCCCCCCGCACAACGTCATGATCACCATCACCGAGAACCAGGACATCGACTGGTCGTTCAGGGATGGCGTGGCGCAGTTCTGCGAAGCCTGAAGACGGACGCGCCGAGACGACCATGGCCCGCGAATAGCGGGCCATTTTTTTAGGCGTAGAAAGCCAAGACGTGATGGCGGCGAAGGGGCGAGCCGCCCGGCATCGAGGTTGCCTGCCGAACAGGATGCGGGAGCCGAGGCTCTCAGTTTATGGGGCAGGCCTTGCCTTGGCCTGCCTGAGAATCGGGACAGAGGATTCACTGGTTATCGGGCGGTACGGCCTCGTTGAGCTGCTGGTGTCTTTGCCAGCGTTCGTGGGCCTCCTGCGAGTAGGTGCGCGAGGGGGTGCGTTCCATGCCTGCGCCAGCGGTACCCATACTGACCAGGCGCAGCAATGACGCCGTGGCCAGGATGACGATCAGCAGTGCCGGGAAGCCGCCCAGGTTGGACAGCATCTTGATGCCATCAACGCCGACGAAGCTGGTCATGATCCAGGCGACCGCACCGATGGTGCAGCCCCACAGGATCTTCAGCGGAAGACGGTAGCTGGCATTGTCATCGTTGCCATCGCCGGCGAGGGCGGCCTGGCTGTCGTTGCTGCATAGCTGGCTGATGGCCTCGGTGTTGGAATCTGCGGCGGTGACGTAGGAGAGAAAGGCAATTGTCAGAAAGGCGATGGCGCTGAGCCCACCCAGCGGCAGCTCGTCGAGGAGCGCGTAGACCATGGCCCCGGGACCGCTTTCCTGAAGCAGGGCATGCATGCTGCCGCCCGAGCTCAGATCCATGTGCAGGATGCTGCCGCTGGTGACAGAAACATAGGCAATGGCGAACAGTGCGGGGGCGACCAGGTTGATCAGCATGAATTGGCGCACCGTGTAGCCTCGCGAAATGCGACCGAGGAACAGCGCCGTGATGGGCGCCCACGCCATCCAGTTGGCCCAGTAGAAGATGCTCCAGTCCTTTGGCCAGGGGTCATCGGCCAGGGCGCCGGTAAACAGACTCTTTTCGATGAACTGGCCGAGATAGGCACCGCTGGACTCCACCCCGTAACCGAGGATGTCACGCGTCGGCCCGAACAGAAAGATGAAGGCCATGAAGGCGAAGAAGGCTCGAGCGTTGAGGGCTGACAGCACTGCGATACCGCGTTGCAGACCGCTGGCGGCGGAGGCTGTGAACACCGCCACGATCGCCAGGGTCACGATGCCCAGTGCCAGCGGCCCGGTTCCCGTGCCGAGGAAACGGTCGACACCACCGGCCAGGGTCATGGCGCCGGTGCCGAGTGACGACGCCATGCCACAGACCAGTGCAAACAGCGCCAGCGCATCCAGCAGGCGCCCGGGGCGACCAATAAGGCGATCGCCCAGGATAGGGGTGAACAGGGAACCCAGCGAGAAGGGCTTGCCCATGTTGTAGTGGGCGATGGCGAACATCACTGCCGGAACGGTATAGATGGCATAGGGCGTGAACGACCAGTGCAGGAACATGGTCGACAGCGAGAAGCGGGTCGCATCCAGGCTATTGGCGGTGATATCCAGCGACGCCGGAGGGTTATGCAGATGATAGAGCGGCTCGGCCGTCGACCAGAACATGATGCCTACCGCCACCGTGGTGCACAGGGTGATCGAGAACCAGCGCCACGGCGAGAGGATGGGAAGGGCGTTTTCGCCGCCGATCCGGGTTCGTCCCAGAGGGGACAGGAAGACGATCAGGCAAGTCATCACCATCACCAGTGAGGTAAGGGAGAACAGCCAGCCGACGTTGTCGAGAATGGCGCTGTTGAGGCCGCCGGTGACGTCCAGAAAACGCTCTAGATCGAGCATGCTGGCGGCGAGCGACAGAATCAGCAGGATGAAGGGGGGCCAGAAGACCAGAGGTCGCATCCGATGGAACATAGCGACTCCTTTTATTGTGGAGGCGAGGGCGAAGCCCTGGCAGGACGCCACGGGGCGACCTGCCAGAGTCAGTGGAGCGGGGAAGCCAGGCGTCGACGCACGACGGCGTGGTGCAAACTCGGCCGAGTTGGATCTGTGCCAGCCTTGTTGAACGACTGTGGGTCGAACTACTGGTAGGTGGCCTGGTCGGCACGGGTGGCGGCCAGGCGTTCTTCGTCCAGGTCAAGGCCGAGGCCGGGAGCCTCCGACAGCGTCAGCCATCCTTCCTTGTCTGCCAGTAGTGGGCTTGTCAGCGGGAAGTCGCGCTTTTCCGGTGTCCATTCCGGTGGGTCGAAGGGATACTCCAGATAGGGCGCGCCGGCCGGGCCGACAGCACCGGCGGTCAGGTGCAGGTTGGCAATGACGCCGATGCCGTTGCCCCAGGTATGTGGCGTGAACAGCTTGCCGGCGTCGACGATCTGACGGGCCAGGCGCGCCAACCCCAGCATGCCCACCGAGCAGACGGCGTCGGGCTGATAGACATCGAGGCATCCCTGACGCAGCATTTCAGTGAACTCGTAGGGTTCTCGTGTCATTTCGCCACCGGCGATGTGCAGCGAGGTCGCCTCGTTCAGTCTGGCCATACCCTCGTAGTCGCCGCGGTACAGAGGTTCCTCCATCCAGTAGACGCCCTGGTTCTCGAGCTCCCGGGCCACTTCCAGCGCCTGGGAAAACTGCCAGGGTGCCTTGACGTCCCAGGGCATGCGCCATCCCTGGTTGCAGTCGACCATCAGCTCCAGTGCATCGCCGACGGCACTGCGAACGGCGCCGAGCACGGCCAGATCCTCTTCCAGACGGGGACGCCCGAAGCGTAGCTTCAAGGCAGCAATGCCTGACGCCTTCACTTGTTCTGCCAGAGCGACCACCTCGTCGAGGGGACGATGGGTGCCGCTCGAGGCGTAGGCACGCAAACGGTTCGAGACACCGCCCATAAGGCGCCAGACCGGGGTCTCGAGGATCTTGCCGGCGAGGTCCCACAGGGCGACCTCCAGGGGCCAGCAGCGGCCAGCGTGGAAGCCGATGTTATCGATCACGCCAGCGTGGCGCTCCAGATCGAGTGGATCCTCGCCGATGAACAGATGACGAAAGTCATCGAAGCCGTACATCACATCCCCGGAGCCGATCCCTTCGCGTCCTTCGCTGTCGATCACCCGCACCAGGGTCGCCGGGAAACGACGGCGCGGTTGGCTGTCCCAGGCTGCGGGAAAGGGGGGATCAAGCTCGAACTGGTGATGGCTGATCTCGATGCGTGCAATTCGACACGCCTGGCCGGGGACGGTGAAGAGCGGGGTCTGCGTATCGTTGAGTCGCGGCGTCGTCATGCGAGTGCCTCCTGCGCTTCGGCGGACGAACCCTGCTGCAGACGCTGCCGGCGACGCTGGAAGCTGGTAACGGTGAGTTCCGCCAGGGTCTGCCAGTCATCACCTTCGGGTCGGCGTGCCGCGTTGTTGGCCATCGGTGCGTTGGCCTCGTCGCGCATCTCCTCGGCCAATCGCGAGGCGTCCATCTCGACGCCGGTAAACGGCGCGAGTGCCAGGTCGAAGGCACTGGCGTCGGCGAGTTCGCGGATCAGCGCCGGCAACTCCTCGGCACCGCTGCCAGGCAGCAGCGCATGGGCGCTGGGGGCGAAGATGGCTTCATGCCCGGTGACCGACCAGCCAAGCGTCGCCTCGACGGCGATCGCCACCGCCACTCCGTGGGGCAGATGGTAGAGGCTGCCCAGGGCATGACCGATGTTGTGGGCGATGCCGGTGCCGCCGTTGTCGATGGCCATGCCGGCGAGGCAGGCGGCTTCCTGAAGCTGTTGGCGAGCCTGGAGGTTGTGCGGGTCATGCACCGCCTCGGGCAACGAGGCACCAATCAGGCGAATGGCGGCCAGTGCCTGGCTTTCGATCAGCCGGTTGCGATTGCGGCCGGTGGTCGCCTCCAGGGCGTGGACGAAGGCGTCCAGGCCCGTCGCCGCGGTCAGCGGGGCAGGCAGCGAGCAAGTGAGTCGCGGGTCGAGCAGCACGGCATCGGGCAGCAGCTCGTCACCCCAGGCCCACATCTTGCGTCTGGTGTCGTCGGCCAGTATCGAGGTGCGGGTGACTTCACTCCCGGTTCCGGAGGTGGTGGGGACCATCACCGCCGGTGCCCTGCCACACCACGGGCTGCGGCCCAGCAGATACTGATCCATTTGTCCGGGGCTTCCCGCCAGAGCCGCCACCAGCTTGGCGATGTCCAGTGCGGTGCCGCCGCCGATGCCGATCACCAGCGGAGCGTCGAGCTCGCGGACCACCCGAGCCGCCTGGTCGACGGTCGCCACGGTAGGCTCGCCAGGAGGAGCTACGAAGCGGCTAAGCGCTGCATCCTGCTCCAGTTCGGCCACAAAGGGGGCGAGCACACCGCTGGCCTCGAGTCCGGCGTCGGTAATCAGCAGGTAGCGCTTGGCTGCGTGCTGTCGACGCAGCTCCGGGAGGCGAGATAGGCAGCCGGGGCCTGCGAAGACGGGAGCCTGGCGGCCGTTTGCGTAGTCCTGTCGCATGCTGGGCTCCTCAGATCTCGATCCAGGTGGTCTTGAGTTCGGTGTACTTGTCGAAGGCGTGAAGCGACTTGTCGCGGCCCTGTCCCGACTGCTTGAAGCCGCCGAAGGGCGCGTTGATGGAGGTGTGGTCATAGCAGTTGACCCACACGGTACCGGCGCGCAAGGCTCTGGCGGCGCGATGGCCGTCGCTCAACTTGTCGGTCCAGATAGCGGCGCCCAGACCGTAGTCGGTGTCATTGGCGATGGTGATGGCTTCATCGAGTGAATCCACGGTGAGCACCACCAGTACGGGACCAAAGATCTCCTCGCGGGCCACACGCATATCGTTGCTGACGTCATCCAGCACCGCCGGTGTCATGTAGTAGCCGCCGCTGTCACGGTGAACCCGTTCACCACCGAAGCGTAGCCGCGCGCCTTCCCGCTGGCCCTCGGCCAGGTAGTGCTGGACCTTTTCCAGCTGGGGCTGCTCGATCATGGCGCCGATCTGATTGGCGGGGTCGAGGGGATCGCCGGGTGCCAGCTTGCCGGCCCAGCTTTCCAGTCGTTCCAGCAGGGCTTCCTTGACCTCGCGGTCGACGATCAGTCGCGTGCCGGCGTGGCAGGTCTGGCCCTGGTTGTACCAGACGCCGTAGGCGACATACATCGCGATCTTGTCCAGATCCTCGACGTCACGAGTGACGATATGTGGGCTCTTGCCGCCGCACTCCAGGCCGACTCGCTTCATGTTGGATTCCGCCGAGTAGGCCAGAAACCGCTTGCCGATCTCGGTGGATCCGGTGAAGCCAACCGCATCGACGTCCATGTGGCGCCCCAGGGCTTCACCGGCCTCGTGGCCGAGTCCGGTGACGACCTGGAAGGCACCGTCGGGGATACCCGCCTCGGCGGCCAGCGCTGCAACCTTCAACGTCGCCAGGCTGGACTGCTCGGCGGGCTTCAGGATCAGGGAATTGCCTGCGCCTAGCGCCGGGCCGATCTTCCAGCCGGCGATGATCAAGGGGTAGTTCCAGGGCACTACCGCCGCGACCACGCCCACCGGCTCCCGGTCGATCATGCACACGCTGGAAGGTCCATTCGGGGCGGTCTCGCCGTAGAGCTTGTCGAGGGCTTCGGCGTAGTAGCGCAGACCACCGATCAGCCCAGGGACATCGACGCTGGTGGTCTGAGAGATGGGTTTGCCGGTCTCGAGGGTCTCGAGCAGTGCAATTTCGTCGGTGTGTTGCTCGATCAATTGCGCCCAGCGCAGCAGACAGGCCTTGCGCTCGGTGGGTGGCTGGTCGCGCCAGGTCCCCGCATTGAAAGTGTCACGGGCAATCGTGACGGCACGATCGACGTCTTCCGCCTGGCAGGCGGCGACGGCGACGAGGGATTCGCCGGTGGCGGGATTCTCGGCGGTGAAGGTCGCCCCACCGGCCGCGTCACAGAACTGACCGCCCAGGTAGGCCTGGTGCGGCAGGCTCAGGCTACTGGCCAGTTGCTGCCAGTCGGTCATTGAGCGCTCTGTCATCGTGTGAATCTCCCGAGGTCATGAACTGTAGTCGGCATCCTAGGCAGCAGCAGACGCTGCAACAAACGACCATTTTGCAGTCGCGCCATTCGTAAAAGTCATGAAGATCGGGGTATTCTTCGATTTTTTGTGCAGAATTGATGATTCGTCACGAGTTTTTCTAAGGGGAGCCCATGCAGCGTTCACTACCGCCACTCAACGCCCTCAAGGCCTTCGAGGCCGCCGCCCAGTGTCTGAGCTTTACCCAGGCAGCGACCCGCCTGTGTGTGACCCAGAGCGCCGTGAGCCGCCAGGTCAAGCTGCTCGAGGAGCAGCTCGGAGTGGCGCTGTTCGACCGAAGTGGCGGGCAATTGCGGTTGACCGCTGCAGGCAATCGGCTGCTGCCGGTACTCAGGCAGTCCTTTGATCGGATCGCCTGGACCGTCGGTGCGCTGGAGGACCAGCAGCAGTTATCCCACTTGAGGATCAATGTGCCGCCGACCTTTGCCAGTCGCTGGCTGGTGCCGCGGCTCGGTCGGCTGCACGCGCTGCACCCCTCGCTGGACCTGTCGATCACCACCCGATTCGAAGATGATCTGTTGAATCATGCCGAGATGGACGGCGTGATTCGCTTCGGTGCCGGCGAATGGCCGGAGCTCGACGCCGAGCTGCTGATGCAGGAATCCCATGTGGCGGTGTGTGCCCCGCAGTTGCTGGAGGGGCGGCGAGGGCGTGAGGTGGATCTGACTCGTCATACCCTGCTGCATGTACTTCGAGACGATGACCGTTTCCAGACCTGGCAGCACTGGCTGCGAGCGGCAGGCATCGAAGGCGTCGAGACAGATGGGGGGCTGGCCTTCGACGTCCTCGAGCTCGCCATCCAGGCGGCCATCAATGGCATCGGGGTGGCGGTGGCCGATCGACACATGATCGGCCGTGAATTGATGCGCGGGGATCTGGTGCAACTGCTGGACGTCGAGGTCACCGGCCATCAGTCCTACTGGCTGGTGACGCGTCAAGAGCAGCAGGATTCCACCAACATGGCGCTGTTTCGTCGCTGGTTGCGCCAGGAGATCAGCGATCCACCTGCCTGAGTGTGGCGTCGACGCTCACTGGAAACGCGCCAATTCGCTTCAGCCGATCGTTGCGTCAGAGGTCAGCAGTTCACGGATCAGCATGATCAGATCGTCCCCTGCGGGGTGCTGGAAGCTTGGCGAACGATGGAGCTCGAGCTCGGCCGGTGGCAGCGGCGGGAGGCCATCGGTGTCGCCGAGTATGCGCCAATCATCGGGTAGGGTGCGGCGATCAGCGACGGTCACTGCGTCGCGCTGGTTCACCGCCATGCGCAGGCCGGTGGGGCTCTGGCTGGTGTAGTGCAGCGACCACTGGCGACCTTGGCGCGTCAGGCTGTCGAGGGCGCGTTGCCGGTAGGGGCAGTGGTCGGGGAACAGCGCCAGCGGTAGCGCCGCCTGAGGGTCGTGATCGAAGTCGCGATGGGCGGCCCACACCAGGGATTCGGCGGCCAGGATGTCCCCATTGCCATGATTGGCGTGACGCACCGTGAGCGCCAGGTCGAGTTCGCCGGCCTCGAGTGCCTCGATCAGCTCGCTCGACATGCGGCAGTGGATATGCGGGCGAATACGAGGATGGCGCTGAGCGAAGCGATCCAGCAGTCGCGGCAGCCAGATCTCGGCGTAGTTTTCAGGCAGTCCGAAACGAATCACCCCGTCGCGATCCCCATGACCGAGAGCGCTGATGGCTTCGCGCTGCAACTGCAGGAGGCGGCGCGCGTAGACCAGAAAGATCTCGCCATCCTCGGTCAGGCTGAGTTGACGGCTGGTGCGATATACCAGCGGACTGCCTACGCGCTCTTCCAGGGTGCGAATGCGCTGGCTGATGGTCGATTGCGTCTTGTGCAACTGCCGGGCGGCCGCCGTGAATCCCCCATTCTCGATCACCGCCACGAAGGCGCTGAGCAGTTCGGTGTCCAGGATCGGCAGGCTATGCCCATCGGTTTTGTCGATGGAATGCATCGGAACGAATCGTTTCCTCGATGATTGAAGTTTCCCCACTATGCCGCTGAACCCAAGACGAGACCAGCGTCGACTGGTCGTCCCTTCCCCGGCTCACCGAGGAGAACCCTGATGCTTACTGCACAGCAACTGGCCGATGCCGAACGCCATGACCTGACAGACCTGGTCGATAGCGAACGCTATCCTCTCGATCGTCCTGATGATCCTGTCCTGCTGTCGGCCATCGCCACGGCCCGCAAGGACCTTGATCGCGAGGGCTGTGCGGTGCTTCGCGGTTTCCTGCGCCAGGACCGATTGGCGCAGATGCGCGAGGAGTGCCATGAACTGGCGCAGAAGAGCTTCTACAACAGCCGTGAGGTGAACGCCTACTTTACCGCTGACGATCCCGAGTTGCCTGAGCAGGATCCTCGCCGGCTGTTCATGACCCGCACCAGCGGTTTCGTGACCCGCGACATGATCACGGCGGATCGCATCATGCAGCGCATGTACGTTTCGCCAGGCATGAAGTCGCTGGTCGCCCGCTGCCTTGGCGAGGACAAGGTGTATGAGTATGCCGATCCCTATGCCGGGCTGGTGCTCAACGTGCTGCCCGACGGCACCCAGCAGCCATGGCACTACGACACCAATGAATTCATCGTCACCATGATGACCCAGGCGCCAGAAGAAGGCGGCAGCTTCGAGTACTGCCCGGACATCCGTACGCCCCAGGAGGAGAACTACGAGGGAGTCGGCGCGGTGATTCGCGGCGAAACACGTGAAGGCGTGCGTCGCCTGGACCTGCAACCCGGTGATCTTCAGCTGTTCAAGGGGCGCTTCAGCCTGCATCGCGTGACTCGTGTGGAGGGTGACACGCCGCGACTGACGGCGATCTTTGCGTATTCCAAGACGCCTGGCGTGGTCGGTCGTCTCGAGCGCACCCGCCAGCTGTATGGCCGGGTGTCCGAGCTGCATATCCAGGCCGAACAGGATCGGGCCGAACGCGCCGATGGCCTGCTCGACTGAGCCCCTTCGCCATTCAATCCCAGGGAGCAACGCTGATGAATATGGATCTGGACGCAATGGGCATCCTGCCCCCGACCCATCGCCCCGAAGACTGTGAACCGACGCAGCAGGAGATCCCGCAGATCCTGCTTGACCGGCTTGCTCGCGTACGGGCTCAGCTCAAGTCGCGCGACATTTCAGCCGCGGTACTGTTTGACCCGGCCCATGTGCGCTATGCCACCGGTTCCAGAAACATGCAGGTCTACAGCTCGCGCAACCCGGCGCGCTATGCCTTCGTGCCCGCCGAGGGGCCGGTAGTGTTGTTCGAGTTTTCCGGGTGCGAGCATCTGGCCTCTCATCTGCCGACGATCGACGAGATCCGTCCGGCGAAGGCGATCTCGTACTACTTCAACGAGCGTAATACCCACGCGGTCACCGAGGCCTGGGCCGATGAAATCGACGACCTGATTCAGCGCCAGTGCGGCGGTGGCGGCAAGGTGGCACTGGAGAGCGCGACCTCCCAGGCGGCGTTTGCGCTGAAGGAGCGTGGTTACCGGGTGCTGGATGCCCAGGAGCCACTCGAGCAGGCCCGTGCCTACAAGGTGCCCAATGAGATCAAGATGATCCGCTCGTCGTTGCGCGCTGTGGAGGAGGGCGTGCGTCAACTTGAGGCCAGCATTCGGCCCGGCGTGACCGAGAACGAAGCCTGGTCGAAGCTGCACCAGCATATCGTCGCGACCGATGCGGATTTTATCGAGACGCGTCTGATGAACTCCGGGCCGAGAACCAACCCCTGGTTTCAGGAGTGTTCCGACCGCCGTATCCAGTCAGGAGAGCTGGTAGCGCTGGATACCGATGTGGTCGGACGCTACGGCTACTACGCCGACTTTTCGCGCACCTTCCTGTGCGGGCGTGATGCCCCATCTCAGACGCAGAAAGATCTGTATCGCATGGCGTACGACCAGATTCAGACCAACATGGCTAACCTCAAGCCTGGGGTGAGCTTCAAGGAATACGCCGAGCGTGCCTGGGAGATTCCTCCCGCCTACAAGTCTCGCCGCTACTTTGCCCTGGCTCACGGGGTCGGCATGAATGGCGAGTATCCCTACATCGTGCACCGCGAGGACATCGACGATAAGGGCTACGACGGCGTTATCGAACCCGGCATGACCCTGTGTGTCGAGAGCTTCATCGGTCATGAAGCTGGGGGCGAAGGGGTGAAGCTCGAAGAACAGCTATACGTCCGCGAAGACGGCCAGGTGGAGCTGCTGTCGGACTATCCATTCGATGCCCGTCTGCTGGGCTGACGATCCCCAGGATGCGCCACCGATCGTGGGTGGCGCATTCCGTTAACTCATGCAAGGTATGAGAAATGCGTCGGCTTGATCAGCATCGTCTCATGCTAGGCTTTTCCACTTGCCTTGCCGACAATCAGAAGAAGGAGTTTTCATGAAGAAATTTTCCGTAACTCTGCTGGCGCTGGGTGTCATGTCTGCTGGCAATGTGTCCGTTGCCGACGACAAGTCACTGACCATCGGCACCAACAATTGGGCCGAAAACATCGCCGTTGCCAACATGTGGAAGATTCTCCTCGAGGAGGAGCATGACTATGACATCGAGCTGTCGGATGTCGGCAAGAGTGTGCTCTACAGTGGTCTTGCCAGTGGCGACTTCGACCTTTCACTCGAGATCTGGTTGCCGACCACCGATGCGCCCTTTCTGGAACCATACCGCGATCGCATCGACGTCCACGATGTCTGGTATCGCGGGACTGGCCTGGGGCTGGTGGTCCCAAGCTACGCCGATATCGACAGCATTGCCGAGCTGAAGGAACAGGCTGAGCGTTACGAGTATCAGGGCGGCCCCTCAATTCTTGGCATCGATTCGGGGTCTGCCATTGCGGGCCTGACCGACGACGTGATCAGCGCCTATGATTTGCCCTTTGACCAGATCAATAGCTCTGGACCGGCGATGATGGCGGCGCTTGATGGTGCCTACAGCCGCGAAGAGCCGATGGTGGTGACGCTGTGGAGTCCTCACTGGGCCTTCGCCGAGTACGACCTCAAGTACCTCGAGGATCCCAAGGGGATCTATGGTGACAACGAGGACATCTACTGGATGGCACGCCCCGGTCTGGACGAGGATGATCCCTGGCTGACATCGGTGCTCAATGCCTGGCATATGGATGATGATAGCCTTGGAACGCTGATGGCTCGGATAGAGGAAACAGGGGATCCCGAAGAGGGTGCCCGGGACTGGATCAACGACAATCGTGATCTGGTCGATAGCTGGATCGACGACGCCTCCGGCTAGCCCATTGCCTTGAAGGGCCGTGCGCAACCGGCCGTACCCGAAGACGCGATGGGAGAAAAGGCGACGTCGCCGGCCCGCTTCGCTATCGTCGTCCCTGGGTGGTACGGCCATCTGTGGTCATGAAGTCGACCGACTTTTCTGTTTGAAGAACGTTTTCAAACGACCAGGGTTCCATCTCGTCACCATGACAATGGTGGAGGTGGAGCCCCACCAGGGAGGTGCCATTGAGGCTAGTGCGACGTCCCTACCGCTTGGCCAGTATTCCCCCTTCGTTTACGCCTGAGCTCTGCGCCAAAGCCCTTCATCAAACCCCTCACCAAAGCCGCTTTCCCGGGAGCCGGGCTAGAGCGGTCGCCCATCCAGTGAATGCTCCATGATCGCAAGCGTCAGTGTGAAGTGATGCTGGGCGACGCTGAAGGCGTCGTCTGCGCGTCGCTCGAGGATGGCCTGGACCAGTTCACGATGTTCCCGTCTTGCCCTTGGCAATGATTCGGCGGGGTAGGGTTCGGAGCCGAATCCCAGGGTGGCGCGCGCCGTCAGCTGACGTGATTGGGCGACCAGATGGTGATTGTCGGCCATCGCCATGATGCAGTCGTGAAGGCGCTCATCGAGTTGGCGGGCGACGGAGGCGTCGTCGGTGTCGCAGAAGCGGTCCAGCAGCGCCTGCAACGTTTTGGCCTGGGCCTCGTCGTGACGCTCGGCGGCGGTTCTGGCCACCAGCCCCTCCACCAGACAGCGATAGTCGAAGAAGTCCCTGAGCTGGGGCAGCTCCTGTCCGAGGATACGCTGGGCGGTGTTGGGCGAGGCCTCGTCGACCCGTTTGAAGGTGACAAAGGTACCGCCATCACGACCACGGCGGGATTCGATCAGGCCAAGCTCGCCCACGATCTTCAAGGCGCCGCGGACGGTGACGCGACTGACCCCCTGGCGCTCCGCCAGGTCGCGCTCCGGCGGCAGGCGATCCCCGGGGGAGTAGGCGCCAATGGCGATCGCCGTCACGATCCGGTCCGCCAGCTCCTGGGTGGCCGAGCGGGCGCCGCCGGCGCCTGGCAGGTCGGTTCGAGACGGTTCAAGCATAGGGTTCTCTCCAAAAGGTATTGTCACAATACCTTTAAGTGTGATTTTCTAAAAATGAAGCGGCCAACGTCGCTGTGTCCGGCGCACTGTCGCAGGTCGCGAACCGCGTCCGGGTCTGCTGGCGGGTTCGAGTATACACGGCGCCGTCAGATTCTTGACCGGCCATGGGAATGCACAGCAAGAGGCCGCCCAGTGTCGCCACGCAGGCAGCCTCGCCCCCGGTGGACGTCTTCGACCGCTCGATGGCGGGAGATCCCCGCCTTGCCAACTAGAACAAGAGGAAATCACCGATGAGTGACAATACCCTGGAGAGTCTGGGCTACACCCAGGAACTCTCACGAACGCTCAAGCTGAGAGATCTGGTGATCTACGGCCTGATCTTCATCGTGCCGATTGCTCCCTTCGGTATCTTCGGCCACGTCATGAGCGCCAGCGGTGGCATGATCGTCACCGCCTATGTCATCGGACTGGTGGGGATGCTGTTTACCGCCATCTGCTACTCCCAGATGGCCAAGGAATTTCCGGTAGCAGGCTCGGTGTACTCCTACGTGTCCCGCGGGGCGGGCAGCTTTGCCGGCTTCGTTGCGGGCTGGATCATGCTGCTGGACTACATCCTGATTCCGGCGCTGCTGTACGTGGTGGGGGCGCTGGCGATTCACGACATCTTCCCGTCGCTGTCACCGATCCTGCTGGTGGTGGCCTTCGTCGTATTCAACACCTACATCAACATTCGCGGCATCAGCTTTACCGCCGCCTTCAACCGCTGGATGCTGGTGGCCGAACTGCTGGTGCTGGCGGTGTTTCTGGTGGTGGGGGTCGTGGCCATCAGCAATAACGTCAACGGTGCCGTCTTCTCGATGGCCCCGGTCTACGATGCCGATAACTTCTCGCTGGGGCTGATCATCTCTGCGGTGCCGATCGCGGTGCTCAGTTTTCTCGGCTTCGATGGCATCTCCACCCTGGCGGAAGAGGCCAAGGGCGGTGGCAAGGCGGTCAGCAAGGCGATCTTCCTGGTGCTGTTGATCATCGGTGGCCTGTTCATCGCCCAGACCTGGGTGGCGGCGCTGATCCAGCCCGATCCCGCCTCGTTCAACAATCTCGACACCGCCTTCTATGAAACCGCACGTATCGCCGGGGGCGGCTGGCTGGCGGTGCTGACCGCCGCGACCACCGCTATCGCCTGGGGCGTCGCCGACTCCCTGGTGGCCCAGATCGCGACCGCGCGGATCCTCTACAGCATGGGCCGTGATCGGCTGCTGCCGGCGCCGCTGGCTCGGGTTCACCCGCGCTTCAAGACGCCCTACGTCAGTGCGCTGCTGGTCGGTGCCGTGTCCATCGTCGCGGGGATCGCCTTCATGCAGCAGCTGGCGTTGTTGACCTCCATCGTGACCATCGGCGCCCTGACCGCCTTTATCATCTTGAATATCACCACGCTCTACTACTTCGTGTTCAAGAAGAAGGCCGCCAATCCCTTCCTGCATATCCTGTGTCCGCTGCTCGGCCTCGCCGTGGTCGGCTACATCTGGAGCGGGTTCGAGTCCTATACCGTGCTGATCGGGCTGGCCTGGGCGGTTGTCGGTGTCGGCGTCTACGCCTTTGCCAAGCGCGGTGGACGTGCCGTGCAGATGGAAATCTAAGGCTTGTCTGAAAAGTGCCTGCGCTCGTCGATGTTGAGAACAGCGCCCAGGGCCAAAAAAAAACTCTCGAGGCGCCGGTCGGCGGAGACGACCGGCGCCTCGAGGTGGAGACGCAAGAATGAAGATCAAGACGATACACGACGTTCATCACTGTTTTGACCACGCCCTCGAGCCGCAGGAAACGATCAGTTCCGGTGATACTCGGCGCTTCGATATTCTCGATGCCAGCGGTGGCTTGATTACCCGACACAGCCAGGCCGACGCGCTGACCCGACTGCCGGCAGGGGAGCTCAATCCGGTGTGTGGCCCCCTCTATATGGAGGATGCCGAACCCGGCGATGTGATCGAGGTGGAGCTGGTCGACTTCGAGCCGGGGCAGTGGGGCTGGACGGGGCTGATCCCGGGTTTCGGGCTGCTGGCCGACGATTTCACCTCGCCCTGGCTCAAGGTGTCGGAGTACGACAGCGAGTCGGTGTACTTCGACGAGGACATCGTGATTCCGTTTCGGCCCTTCGCCGGTACCATCGGGCTCGCGCCTGCTGAGCCGGGGCAGCACTCCATCGTGCCGCCGCGCATCTGCGGCGGCAATCTCGACATCCGTGACCTGGTAAAGGGAGCTCGGCTGTACCTGCCGGTGCAGGTCAAGGGAGGGCTTCTGAGCATCGGCGACACCCACGCCTGCCAGGGTGATGGTGAGGTCTGCGGAACGGCGGTAGAGACCCGCATGGCCGCCACGGCCACATTGCGTCTGCACAAGGCAGGCAATATTCCTGCGCCGATGTTCGACATGCCGCCGGGAGCGTCGAGCGAGGAAGATGCGGGCTTTCTGGTCACCACCGGGGTGGGGCCGGACCTGATGCAGGGCGCCCGTGACGCGGTGCGCTTCATGATCGATCGGTTGCACCGTCAGGCCGGCATGGATGAGCAGCTGGCCTACGCGCTTTGCAGCGTGGCAGGGCGGCTGCGGGTCAGCGAGATCGTCGATCAGCCCAACTGGGTGGTGTCCTTCTACATGCCTCGGTCGATCTTCCGCTCGAAGAGTCTTAGAGCCATCTAGGGTTGAGCTGAACTGACCTTTCCGTTCGTCAGAACGTAGGGTCAGGCCCGCGGGCCTGACCAATAACGCCGGGTGTTGTGGCACCCGGCGTTGTCGTCATGACGTCACTTCGGCTCGCTCGGCGGCCACCTGCGCAAGGACTTCCTGGTAGTTTTCGACGCCCTGGGCCCCGGTGACCAGGTAGCGGCGGTTGAACACCATGGCGGGTACCCCGCTGATGCCCTGCTGTTGCCAGAAGGCCTGGCGCTGTCTCACCGATTCTCCGCGCTCGCCCGACTCGAGCATCGCCACGACCTCGTCGCGGTCATGGCCGAGACTCTCCGCCACATCGGCCAGCACGTCGACTCGGTGGAGGTCGCGGCGCTCGGTGAAGAAGGCGCTGAACAGGGCCTGCTTCATGCGGTGGCCTTCATCTGGAGAGCGCTGCTCTGCCCAGTCGATCAACTGGTGGGCGCGGAAGGTGTTCACCATGCGCATGTCATCGGTGTAGTTGAAGGTGAAGCCGAGGTCGGCGCCCATCTGGGTGAGCCGTTCCCGTGCGCTGCGCGAGTCCTCATCGCTGGTGCCGTACTTGGCGGCGATATGCTCGCGCAGGTTTTCGCCTTCCTCGCCCATCTGCGGATTGAGCTCGAAGGGGTGCCAGTGCACCTCGATGTCGATCCCGCTCTGGCGCGCCGCCTCGGCGAGCTGGCGGTAGCCGATGATGCACCAGGGACAGACGACGTCGGAGACGATGTCGACGGTGATGGTGGTGTCGCTGTCGCGGCTATCTGGGGATGTGGGCATGTCGGCCTCTACTCCTGAAGAAAGGTGTCCCGGGTTGGTCGTTAGCAGGGCAACCAACCTTACAGGCCCCGGGACACGATCAACAGGGGCGCCCAGGCTTTATTCGAAAAGTCGACGAGCGAAGGTTAGACAAGGCAAAAATCGGTGAGAAAGCGCAGTTTACGGGGTGTAAATGAGCATTATAAGCCGATTTTTAACGCCGTATTACCGAGCGCAGGCACTTTTCGGGAAAGCCTCAGATGAGTCGATCCCACAGCCCATCCTGATATTCCCTGGCACTGGCCTCGAAGCTGTCCGGGTAGACATTGCGGAAGCGGTGCTCGTCCAGCGGGATCAGTCGTGCCATCTCGTCGATCATCGCCGCCGGGTCCTGCTGCAGGTCGTCGCCGGCAAACTGCTGCTGCACCGAGCGAATCGGTTTTTCAGGGGTGAAGCAGGCGTCGGGGTCGTACCACTGGTCCAGGGTGTTGTACATGCGGTCGTTGAAGCCGGTGCGGAAGGGGCCGGGGTTGATGGTGGCCACCTTGACGCCCAGCGGGGCGAGCTCTTCGTAGAGCAGTTGCGCCATGCCTTCGAGGGCGTGCTTCGAGGCGACGTAGGGACCGAGGTAGGGGAAGGTGGTGAAACCAGCGATGGAGGAGGTCAGTACGATCTTGCCCTTGCCTCGCTCGACGAACTCGCGGGCGTAGGGCTGCACGAATTCCAGGGTCGAGAAGACGTTGGTCTCGAACACTCGGCGTACCCGGTCCACCGGGATCTCGGCCAGCGGACCGGTCTCGCCGATGGCGGCGTTGGCCACCACGATATCGACCTGGTGCCCGTAGCTGGAAAACACCGCGTCGCGGTCGCGCTTGTCGGTGATATCGAGCTTTTCGACGGTGAGCGTCAGTTCCTGCTGCCGGGCCTTTTCCTTGAGCGAGGTGACCTGGGGCCAGATCTCCGTGGTAGCGATGACCTTGTGTCCCGCCCTGGCCAGGGCCAGTGCCGTACCTTCGCCGAGTCCGCTGCCGGCGCCGGTGATCAGAATGGTCTTCATCATCGTGCTCCTGTCTGGGAAAAGGAACGGTCGCGGCACGCCTGGGCGTAGCGCCTGACAAGGCCATTGGGCGCTTGCCTCTGGGTGCTTGCCTCTGGGCGTTTGACAATCCGGGACCCTAACGTGCCGCGACGGCGCTGCTCAACCATCGCGCCAGCATCGCGTCGGCACCCTGGCCCGTATCCTGGCCAACATCATGGCCAGCATCGTGATCAGGGCGGCCGACCGTCGCCACCGCGAGTCCCAGCGTGCTGCCGAGGTCATGTCACGATGATGACGCTTCGGTGTCGGGGACCGTCGATCGACGATCCTTGTGCACTGCCCTTGCCTGCGAGTGTGGCCTGCGGTCCTGTCGACCCAGCGGGACCATCATCGGACGGCCGCTGACGGGGTCTGCGAAGACGTGGCTGTCCAGTCCGAATACCTCCCTGACCATGGTGGTGGTCATCACCTCACTGGCCGGGCCGCTTGAGTAGACCTTGCCGGCGGCCATGGCGATCAACTCATCGGCGTAGCGCGCGGCAAGGTTGAGCTCATGCAGCACCATGACGATGGTGGTGCCGCGCTGGCGGTTGAGGTCCTCGAGCAGATCGAGCACCTCGACCTGGTGGTGGATATCGAGATAGGTGGTGGGTTCGTCGAGCAGCAGCACGTCGGTGCGCTGGGCCAGGGCCATGGCGATCCATACCCGCTGGCGCTGGCCGCCTGACAGTTCCTCCAGCACACGCTCGGCGAGGCCGGTGGTGTCGGTGGCTTCCAGCGCCTCGCTGACGGCGTCATCGTCGTCGCGGCTCCAGCGCTGAAACATGCCCTGGTGAGGGTGGCGGCCACGGCTGACCAGCTCCAGCACGGTGATGCCTTCAGGGGCGAGTGGCGCCTGAGGCAGCAGTCCCAGGCGCTGGGCCAGGCGCCTGGCGGGCAGCCGGTGCAGGTCGTGGCCGTCGAGCAATACCTGGCCGCGCTGCGGCGCCAGCAGGCGTGACAGCGAACGCAGCAGGGTCGACTTGCCGCAGGCGTTGGCGCCGACGATGGCGGTGATACCCGCTGGTTTGACCTCCAGATCGATGTTGTCGAGGACCGCACGGGCACGGTAGCCGGCGGTCAGGCCTCGGGCACTGAGTCGGGTAGGCGTCATCAGGTGGATCCTCGGGCGTTGTCGCGCATGACGAGGGTAATCAGGTAGGGGGCGCCGATCACGCCGGTGACCACCCCCACGGGATAGCGGGTCGGCAGCAGATGCTGGCCGATAAAGTCACCCATCAGCACGAACAGGGCGCCGACCAGGGCAGCGGGGATCAGCACCGAGCCATTGTGACGGATCAACCAGGCGGCGACCGGGCCGCTGAGGAAGGCGACGAAAGCGATCGGCCCGGTCACCGCGGTGGCAAAGGCGACCAGCCCCACCGCCGCGATCACGATGCCCAGGCGGGTGAGCGACAGCCTGACACCGAGCCCCCGGGCCATGTCATCGCCCAGGCGCATCGCCTCCAGGTCCCTGGCGAAGTGAAGTAGCGGCAGGCCAAGCACGACCAGCGCCAGCAGCAGGGGCAGGCTCTGATCCAGGTGCACGCTGTTGAGGCTGCCGGTCATCCAGCGCATGGCCTCCTGCAGTGGCCAGGCCGGGGCCTGGGTCAGCAGGTAGGCGATGGCGCTCTGGAGCATGGCGGCGAGGCCGATGCCGGTCAGAATCAGGCGAGTATCGGCGACACCGCGGCGCCACGACAGGGCATAGATCAGCAGGGCGACGCCAAGACCGCCGACGATGGCCACCAGTGCCACCGGAGCGCCACGCAGCGACAGCATGACGATGGCGAAGACCGCCGCTGCGCTGGCGCCGGCGCTGATACCGATCACGTCGGGGCTGGCCAGCGGATTGCGCAGCATGGTCTGGAAGGCGGCGCCGCCGAGGCCGAAGCAGGCCCCGGCCAGTACGGCAATCAGCGCCCGGGGCAGCCTCAGCTCCATCAGGGTGAAGGAGGCGCCGGGCACCTGCTCGCCGGACAGCACCGCGATCACCGTGGCAGGGTCGATCCATGACTGGCCCAGCATCAGGGTGAGGCAGACCCCGGCAAGTACCGCGACCAGCAGCAGCGCAATGATCCACCGGCGCTGGCGTTGGCGCTGCCGTCGCAGGTGCCTGACGGTCGACGGTGTGGACCTCGCTTGAGAGGACGTCGCTCGGCAGGACATGGCGTGAGTGGGCGTCGCTCGCGGGGAGGTGGTCGGTGTCGTCGTCACAGTGACCTCAGCGTATGGCGGCGGACGATCCAGATGAAGACCGGACCGCCGAGCAGGGCGGTGACGATACCGACGTCGAGTTCTGCCGGACGGACCAGCACCCGGCCCAGCGTGTCGGCCAGTATGACCAGCAGGGCGCCACCGAGGGCACACAGCGGCAGCAGGCGGCGGTAGTCGGCACCGACCAGCAGGCGCAGCGCGTGGGGCACTACCAGGCCGACGAATCCGATGGGACCACAGGCCGCGGTGGTCGCCCCGCACAGCAGGATGGCCCCCACCGCGGCCAGCGCTCGGGCCAGGGCCACGCGCTCGCCGAGGCCGGTCGCCGCCTCATCGCCCAGCGCCATCAGGTTGAGCTTGCGCGCCGCCAGCAGCGACGCGGCAAGGCCCAGGGCCAGGAAGGGCAGCACCGGGGTGATGCGATCGAGGGTAGCGCCGCCGACGCCGCCGATCAGCCAGGAATGGATCAGCCCGGCGATGTCGGCGCGGGGCAGAATCACCGCGGAGGTCAGCGAGGTCAGGGCGGCGGTCACCACCGCGCCGCTCAGCGCCAGCCTGAGAGGGGTGGCGCCGCCTCGTCCGAGGTTGGCCACCAGGTAGACCAGCAGTGCACTGGCGCCGGCGCCGGCGATGGCGACCCAGATGTAACCAGAGGCCTGCTGCATATCGAACCAGGCGATGCCGATGACGACTGCCAGCGCGGCGCCGGCGTTGACCCCGAGCAGGCCTGGATCGGCCAGAGGATTGCGGGTCAGGCCTTGCATGGTCGCCCCGGCCACGGCCAGCGCGGCCCCTGCCAGCAACGCCAGCAGGGTGCGGGGCAGACGGCTGGCGATCGCCGCTTCGTTGATGGAGTCGATACGCCCATCCAGCAGACCCATGAGCGCGGTCAGATCCGTCGATCTGGCGCCGATGACCACCGACATCATGACGCTGGCGGCCAGCGCCGCCAGCAGCAGATAGACGCCGGTCGGGCGCGAATGGCCTGTCCTGCCAGGCGCCAGCGGCCTTGCCTTCATATCCTTCCCTTCCTGCTCATTTGTACGTATCCATCCCGTCCAGACGCTCCAATCAGGGTTGCTGACGCTTGATTCAGGGTTGCTGACGCTTGATTCAGGGTTGCTGACGCTTGCGAGCGGCTTCGGCCAGTCGTTCGACGTAGTCGTCGAGTACCCAGGGAATCGACAGCGGCGTCGGGTTGGCCGCGGTTCCTGTGGGATTGTTGCCGAGCAGCACCAGCGAGCCCTGTTCCACCGCGGGCAGGCGCGAGGTCAGCATATGCTCGTTGAGTCGCTCCACCAGCGGCTCGCCACCATAGGTGATGATGATGTCGACATCGGCGATCTCGTCGATACGCTCGGCGCTGATGGAGCCGGCGAAACGGCCGTCAACGGAGCTGTCGGTGACGAACTGGGGCGAGGTCAGGCCGATCTCGTGCAAGAAGCGCACCCGGGCGTCGTTGTCGTTGTAGAAGTTGATCTGACTGAGGTCGGTGGGCTTGATATGGCTGATCAGCATGGCGCTCTTGCCCGCGAGTTCCGGGTGCTCGGCGATCTGTTGCTCCACCTGGGCCTCCAGGCGTGCGATCAAGGTCTCGCCTTCCTCGGCCATGCCCATGCCAGCGCTGTTGAGTCGGATCATGTCACGCCAGCCCGACGACCAGGGGGCTTCGGGGTAGGCCACCACCGGGGCGATCTTGCTGAGGGTGTCGTAGTCGGAGCGGCTGAGGGCGGAATAGGCCGCCAGGATAACGTCGGGCTGGCTCGCGGCCACCGCCTCGAAGTCGATGCCATCGCCTTCGTCGAACAGGTTGGGAGGGCCGGCGTCGAGCTCGTCAAGACGCTGCTCCACCCAGGGCCAGAGGCCATCGCCATCGTCATCGCCGAAGGTGGTGGCGGGAAACCCCACCGGTACCACTCCGAGCGCCAGCGGCACCTCGTGGTTGGCCCAGGCCACCGTGGCGACCCGTTCGGGCTGTTCCTCGATCACGGTGACGCCGAGCGCGTGCTCGATTTCGATCGGATAGCCATCGTCGCCAGCGGCGAAGACAGGCTGGACGGCGGCGAGTAACACAAGGCCGAGCGGCCAGCGTGGGGGGATCAGGGGCATGGGGTCTTCCGTGTAGAGGCGGTGACCGGCTCTCGCAGGAGAGCCGGTTTGACAGTGGTGTCGCGAGTGCCGGTCGGGCGCACAGCGCCCGACGCGGATGTCGAGGTTTCGGCGTTCCAGGGCACTAGAAGTCGTAGGTCAGGCTCAGCAGCGCGCTGCGCGGCTCGCCATAGATACCCTGGCTATAGAAGCCGAGCTGCGAGTAGTACTCCTCGTCGAACAGGTTGGTGACGTTGAGCTGGGCGCTCATGCTGTCGTTGATGCGATAGCGGGCCATGGCATCGGCGACGAAGACGTCACCCTGACCGATCTTCTCGGTACCGTTGGGGGTGTCGTTGTCGCGGTAGGTGTCACCCTGCCAGCGTGCACCGCCGCCGAGGGTCAGGTTCGACCAGCGGCCAGGCAGCTGCCAGCTGGCGAACAGCTTGGCCTGCTGGCGGGCATAGCTGGTGTTGAGCTGCTCACCGTCGGCGTCCTCGGCGTCCACCAGGGCGTAGCTGGCGGACAGGTTGACGCCGTCGGCCACCTCGCCTGCGATCTCGAGCTCAAAGCCTTCGACCTCGGCGCCGTCGGTGGTGGTGTAGGCCTGGTCGGTGGTGCCCGCGACGAAGACCCCGGGGATTTCCACCGCCAGATTGTCCTGCTGGCTGTGGAACACCGCGAAGGACACGTCGGCACGATCGTCGAACAGCTCGGCCTTGAGACCGGCCTCGTAGTTGATGCCTTCCAGCGGATCCAGCAGGGCGCCGCTGGGCGAGCGCTCGCTCTGGGTGTTGAAGATCTCGGTGTAGCTGGCGTAGGCGCTGAGGTCGTCGGTGATGTCGACGATCAGACCCGCGTAGGGGGTGAACTCGTTGTCGTATTCGTACTCACGCTCGCCGCGATAGTCCTGGTCGATCTTCCAGTCGGTCATGCGCGCGCCGACGATAAAGTGCACCGGGTCTGCCAGCGAGAAGCGGGATACCGCGTAGTAGCCCTGCTGTTCGGTCACTGTGTCATCGGTCAGGCCCCACTCGCCCCAGACCGGTTCTGCCAGGGCCGGGTCGTTGCGGTCGCTGAAGCTGCCCAGCGCCGGCACGTCGCCGGCCGGGCCGCGACTGTTGATCTGGTAGTCCTCGTGCAGGTCCATGTAGCCGAAGCCGAGCTGATGCTCGCGGCCGAACAGGGTGAAGGGACCTTCGGCGCTGACATGCAGATTCTTCTGGGTGCGATCGCCGCGATAGTCGACCAGGTAGGACTCGGTGGCGACGCCGGGGGCGTAGTAAAGCACACCGGTCTCGCGATCCGGATAGCCGCCGCGGTAGTTGTAGGTCAGGCCATAGTTGGCGTCGCCGTAGCTGTAGGCGGCGCGGGCGGACCAGCCATTGTCGAAGTGGTGGGTCAGGTCGACGAAGGCGCGGGTGTTCTCGGTGAAGAAGTTGGCCCAGTCGGTGTTGTTGGCGGTGGAGCGGTCGAAGTCGGTACGGCCACCGTCCAGGTAGTACTGCGGTACGCCGATGTAGGCGCCGTCCTGGTCGTAGTGCTGGTACTCGATGCCCACGCTGAGCTCGGTGTTGTCGGTCAGCTCGGCGGCGATCACCCCGTAAAGGGTCTCGCGGTCGTTCTCGACGCCGTCCATGAAGCTGTCCGAGCTGTCCTTGGCCGCCACGAAGCGCACGCCGACGCGCCCCTCGCTGTCCAGCGGGGTGCTGACATCGACCACGCCGCGCCCCCGGTCCCAGCGGCCCACCGCGGCAGTCACGCTACCCGCCGCCTCGTCCAGCGGCTTCTTGCGCACAAAGTTGACGGTGGCGGAAGGGTCGCCGACCCCGGTCATCAGGCCGGTGGCGCCGCGCACGACCTCGACCCGGTCGTAGATGGCGGTATCCCACTCGGCGTCGCCGAACGGCCAGAACGCGCTGGTATTGCTCTGCAGGCCATCGAACTGGAAGTTGCGAATGGTGTAGCCGCGGGACTGGAAGCTGGTGCGAGTGCCGTCCAGACGGATCGACGAGACGCCGGGTAGCCGTTCCACCGCCTCGGTGGTGCTGGTGATGGCCTCGTCGTCCATCTGCTGGCGGGTCAGGAAGCTGATCGACTGTGGCGTCTGGCGCGGCGTCAGCGTCAGGCCGTTGGCGCTGGTGCTGGAGGCCACCTGGTAGCTCTCGGTCGATTCGGTGGTGGCACGCAGGTCGTCACCGACCACGGTCATGCTGGCGAGTTGCTCGGCGTCCTGGGCCAGCACCGGGGTCGACAGGGCGGCACCGGAGGCCAGGGCAATGGCGATAGCCAGGCGGCCAGGAACGAGGTGGCCAGGAACGAGACGGCTTGGAACAAGGCAGGTGAGGGGAGCGGAATGGTACGGCACGAAAGGGGTTCCCTGTTTATGTTTTAAGAATGCAAATTATTCACGTTTCCAATGGCGGGTGTTTATGAGCGCTGCCAAGTTGTCTATGCGAGATGCCACAAATGCACAAAACGGCAGAACTTTTTGGCGAAGTGGCACCATTGGCCTGGTGCAGGGGCCGGGCAAGCGGAGAAGGTCAGGAACCAAGAGAAGATCAGGCAAGAAGAGGAAACCAGGCAAGAAGAGCAGCCCTGACGCGAACGACCAGGGGCAAGACGACGATCTGGCAGAAGGCGGCCGGCGGTAGAAGACGCCGCTGGAGGTGGGAAGGGGCATTGGCGGTGATGCGAGGCCCGCCAGCGCAAGGCGCTGGCGGGGACAAACGACGGTAGGCGTGTTCTGGCGGGCGCGTTCGGCAGGGGCCTGTCAGGTACGCTCGGGTTCGGTGGCGCTCACCTGACCTTCCTCCAGGGAGGAGTCCTCGTCCGCGTCCATCAGTTCCAGGTCGAGCTGCACCGGATCGTCGGCCGCTTCCTCGACCCAGGTTGCCCCCAGGGAGGCGGTGCCGGCGGGGACCGCGACATAGTGGCCGTGGGTGTCCGAGGGCTGGTTCGGATAGCGCCACAGGCAGTAGCCGCCGAAGACCACGATAAGCGCGTGGATCAGCGCCAGGTCCCACAGAAAGCCGGCAGAGCCCAGCAGGTCCATCAACAGCCCCGTGCTTAGCGGGCCGAGGATGGCGCCGATGCCGAGCGCCAGCACCAGACTGCTGCTGGCGGACACCGTCTGCTGCGGCGTCAGGACGTCATTGGCGCAGGCGAGAAACAGTGAATAGAGCGTCAGGGTGGTGCCGCCCAGCAGCACGCCGAGCAGCGTCAGCGCATGGCTTGCGCCCTGGTCGAACAGCAGCCCGGCCAGCGAGAAGGCGGTGGCCAGGGCGGCGACGATGAGGATCACCCACTGGCGATCGGTCTTGTCGGAGAGCTTGCCCAGCGGCCATTGAAACAGCGCCCCACCGAGGATGAACGCCCCCATGAAGGCGGCGATCTGGTGGGTTTCCAGCCCATGGTTTGCGGCAAACACCGCGCCCATGCCGAACACGGTACCGTTGGCGATCCCGGTCAGCAGGCAGCCGAGGGTGCCCAGCGGCGACAGTCGATACAGGCGCAGCAGGTTCATCGCCTCGGGCTGGCTGGTGTCCGGCTGCGGGGTGTAGCTCAACAGGATCGGCACCAGCGCCAGCGACATCAGTATCGAGACGATCAAGAACAGCAGGATGCCGCTGGGGTCCGCCACGTTCAGCAGCAGCTGGCCGCCGCCCATGCCGAGATAGCTGATGACCATGTAGAACGCCAGCAGTCGCCCGCGCAGGTGGTTGCTGGCGTGGCCGTTGAGCCAGCTTTCGGTCACCACGTAGAGCCCGGCGTAGGCGAAGCCGGTCATCAACCGCATCGCCGCCCACACCCAGGGGTCGATGAACATGACGTGGACCAGGATGGCGATGGAGGTGATCGAGGCCAGGGCGGCGAACACCCGGATATGGCCGACGTCGCGAAGCTTGCGTGGGGTCAGGGTGGAGCCGGCCAGAAAGCCGACGAAGTAGGCAGACATCACCAGCCCGGTGACCGTGTTGCCGAAGGATTCCTCGGCGGCGCGCACCCCGAGCAGGCTGCCCTGCAGTCCATTGCCGAGCATCAGCAGGCCGACGCCGAGTAGCAGCGCCCAGAGGCTCCAGGCCGCCGACAGGGTGGAAGTGGGAGTCGATGTGGTCACGGCGGCCTCGCTTGTCCGGGGAGGGGGCGACGGAAGTCTGTTGTCGGCTGGGGTACCGCGGCGCCGGTCCATCGCCGCCGCCGCTAATCGTCAGTGTGTCCGGCGTACCGCTGATCGGCAAGGGGCGCCATGTTGTTGCCGGAAAGGCATCGTTTGACGCTCTGCCACGAATGACCGAACTCATCGTGGCCGTCCAGCACGCTGACCCGACGACGACTCAATAGCATCGTAGTTGGTCGAACTCGCGGCCGTAACCGACGCGTACCAGGCGCAAGTGGGTGTTCTGTCGCGTGCGAGAAATCGTCCAGGGGGCGTCAAATTCAACGCTATCGTTCGCTTGATTTTTTCTGGTGTGTCCGTCTATTGGAGAAGCAGGTTCAGGGGGGGCGTTACTGGGTTTAATGCAGGAAAGGTTGCGTCGCGAGCCGCGGGATTTTCGCTATCTTGACGTCTTGTCGAAAATGGGTAAATTATCCTTCGTCCGTCAGGTTGGACATTTTCTGCACAGCACAGTAGGGTATGTGCGCCGCAGCGATGGTTTTATCCCGCCTTTTACAGGCCTCACGTCGCTCTGGACGCCGAGCCCTTATCCTGGCTCGCGATCCGATGCCAAGCTGGCGTTATACCGCCAGGAGAAGTGCCATCGCTGGATGGATGTGGCACCTTCCCGACTGGATTACCCCGGGGCCAATGGCCCGGCGGGGACCTGTTTGTCTTGTCTAATGCTGTTCCTGCGTTGTCGCTGGAGAGGACCGAGATGTCGCCCCACTACACCGACCAGGGCCGCTGCATGCCGCGCCGCCCGCCTCCCTGACCCATCTGAGGTCTGCTGGCGTCTTCGATACGCCCCGCTGGTTGTCGCAATGTCGGCCCGCCTGCCCCTGCTGCAATGGCTGGCCATGTGCTGCGGCGCGTCCCGACGCCTTTCTGTACCGAAAAAGCGGCAGTAATCCGTTTTATTTCGGCCCTTGAGACTTCAATGATCCCGAGGAAGTTTCGTCCTTTTCGTGGGCGGTATTCCTTTGGCGTTGTCGTGCTCGTTTAGTGAGTTTTTCGCGGTGAAGTGCCGGCATGCGTTCGCATGAACCGTCGCTCGCCTGTGTTCCATCAACAAGAGAATTGCCCTTGAATAGCGCCTCCCTCCACCAGTTTTCGACCCTGACGGTCATCCTGTTGATGATCGCTTTTTATGGCGGCACCTACCTGCTGACCCTGAGCATCCGCAAGAAGAAGGAAGACGCCGACGCCTTCATGGTCTCGAACCACCGGGTCGGCTTCGGCATCGGTGCCGCCAGCATGACGGCCACCTGGATCTGGGCCGCTTCTTTCTACGCCGCTGCCACCTCCGGCTATACCTATGGTGTGTCCGGCCCGATCCACTACGGGCTGTGGGGCGCGCTGATGATCCTGTTCATCTATCCGTTCGGCCGCCGCTTCCGGCGGCTGGCGCCCAATGCCCACACCCTGGGCGAACTGATCCACGCGCGCCACGGCTCCTCAAGCCAGCTGATCCTGGCGCTATCGAACCTGCTGGGCAGCATCATCAGCCTGATGGTCAACTTCACCGCCGCCGGGGCGCTGGTATCGGTGCTTTCGCCGCTGTCGTTCCAGGCCGGCGTCATCATCGCCGGTGTCGGGGTGCTGCTGTACACGCTGTGGTCGGGCTTCCGCGCCTCGGTGCTGACGGACTTCGCCCAACTGGTGGCGCTGATGGCGATCGCCGTGGTGATCATCCCGGCGGTGTTCTTCGCCATGGGCGGGCCCACTGAACTGGTGGCCGGGCTCGACAACCTCACCGCCGAGCAGGCCAACTTCTTCTCGATGGACGCCATCCTCAATCAGGGCGCACCCTTCTTCGTTGCGGTGCTGGCCTATGCCATCGGTAACCAGACCATCTCCCAGCGTCTGTTCGCGGTGAACGAGGACCACATCAAGCCGACTTTCCTCACCGCCACCGTGGGCTACGGTGCCATCGTCATCGGCCTTGGCATGATCGGCCTGATGGCGTTGACCCTGGGGGTCGAGCCGCTCAACGGTGACATGAACAACCTGATCCCGCAGATGGTGTCCAGCTACCTGCCGCCGGTGTTCATCGCTGCCTTCTTTATTCTGGTGATCGGTTCGCTGTCCTCGACCGCCGATTCCGACCTGTCGGCGCTGTCGGCGATCATGATGGCCGACGTCTACGGCAAGAACATCGCTCGAGGCAAGGCCGACCCCCGCCGCATGCTGCTGGTAGGGCGCATCACCATGATCGTGGCCACCGCCATCGGTATCGTCTTCGCCAGCTTCTCGCTGGATATCCTGGTGATGCTGGTCTTCGTCGGGGCACTGTGGGGAGCCATCGTCTTCCCGGTGATCGCCAGTTGCTTCTGGAGCCGGGTCACCAACGCGGCCTTCACCACCTCGGTGCTGGTGGCCATGGTGACCTTCTGCGTGGCGCGTTTTGAATGGCTGCCGATGACCGGTGTGGCCGGTCTTGGCTTCGAGTTCCTGGCCAGCATCGGTGGCGGCATCATCATCGCGCTGATGGTGTTCGGCTTCCTCGGCCGCGTGGCCGGCGCCGTCGCCGGGCTTGCTGCCTTTGTCGCCATGCTGGTGTTCGCCACCGGTTTCCTCAGGGAGTACACGGTGCTGCTGGCGTCGCTGACCGCCTACGGCACCAGCACCCTGGTGTGCGTGGTGATGAGCCTGGCCAGCCGCGAGCGGTTCGACTTCGACACCATCGCCGAGCGGGTCGGCAACTATGATGCCGCCGAGGCCGTGACGGTAGCCGACGAGCGCCCGTCCAAGTCCGCCCCGGCAGGGCTTGCGACCCAGCGCTGAACCCTTGTTTGACGGGCGCCGCAGGCTGGCGGCGCCCACCGACGGAGATTCCCCATGACCCTGCTTTTTGGCTTTTACGTATTGATCTGGCCTGCGCTCACCCTGGGCGTGCTGCTGCTGATCTGCCGCGCCGTTGCCCGCGATCGTCGTGAGGCGAAAAAGGGCCACCGCACCCTGGTGTGAGGCGCAACTCGCACTGACCCGTTGCGACACCTGCCCTCGATGCGAGGGACAGGCCGCAACCAAAGAAGCCGCCCCAAGGGGCGGCTTCTTTCGTCATGGCAGGCGGCAGGGCAGGGAGGTCGCGTCAGCGCCGCGCCAGGTAGCCCAGGTTGCCCGAAATGTTGCGACCGGCCTCGACCAGAATGCGCTTGTACTCCGAAGTCTTGTCTTGGTGGTAGCGGATGCTCGGGATCGACATGCTCAGGGCGGCGATGGCGCGCCCGGTGTGATCGAAGATCGGGGTGGCGAAGCAGCAGACGCCTTCATCCATCTCTTCGAGATCCTCGGACAGCTCGCTCTCGGCGATTTCGGCCAGCTCTTCGCGCAGTGCCGCTTCGGTGGTCACGGTGTTCTGGGTGCGTGGTTCGAACTTGACGTTCGCGAGCAGGGCGTCGAGCTGCGCCGGGGGCAGGTGGGCCAGCAGGGCCTTGCCGATGGAATTGGTGTAGGCCGGGCTACGGTCGCCGATGCGGGTGTGAATGCACAGGTTGAAGTGAGAGTTGTACTTGTGCACGTAGATCACTTCGGCGGTGGTGGTGTCCAGGGTGCCCAGGTGCACGGCTTCGCGGGTCAGTTCGGACAGTGCCGCCATGTCGGGATCGGCCATCTTGATCAGGTCGGCCTTGCCGAGCGCCGAACTGCCAAGCGCAAAGACCTTCATCGTCAGCCGGTATTTCTCGCTTTCCGGATTCTGGGCGACGTAGCCCAGGTTCTTGAGCGTCTGCACAAAGCGATAGGCGGTGCTCTTTGACATCACGGCGCGTTGGGACAGCACCGCCAGGCTGGATTCTCCGCCCTCATCCAGAGCCTCCAGGATCGCCATGACCTTGAGTACCGCTGTGACGTTGTCGACCTTCGCTTCAGTAGCCATAGGGCCAAGATTCCAGAAATTGTGAAATAGGGTTTTATCTCTTGGTTTCGAGTTATACATCTTTAGTCGTATGTCTGCAATATTCGGATGAGCTACGGCAGGTTCACCCAACTCTTCTATGTGGTGAGCCAGATCCTTCTCACCCTGATGACCGCTTCCATCGCGCTCTATGGCGTGTCGCTGTTTCTCGGCGCGGTGTTCGATGTTCGGGTGGCCTTCGTCACCCTGGTGATCGGCGCCGTCATCATCGTGACGTTGGCCATCGCCCTGGGCCAGGTCCACCACCTCAGTCTGTTCGACATCATGGTGATGTTCGGGGTGATCTTCCAGATGCCGCTGGCGCTGCCGGCCATGCTGTCCATCGCCAGGACCGGCGCCCCTGACTGGGCCGGATGGGGCGGGGTACTGGTGGGTATCCTGGTGACCACCTCGAGCTATGTGTGGCTCGACGTCGAGGCGTTCAGCCAGTGGCTCGGCCTGCCGTCGATCCATCCCTCCCAACTGGTCGATATCAAGCTGGCGGTTTCGCTGGTGCTGCAGGTCGTCAGCGTGGTTGGCTTTGTCTACCTGGCACGCTTCGTTCACGCCCCGCCAAGAAGCGCCGCCCGCCAGGCAGAGGTCGACGAGTTGTTTGCCCGGCTCGAGCGTCCGGTGGCAGCGGATACCACGCCGGACAGCGGCGGGCCGTCACGGGAACTGGCGCCGCGGCTGGTGCAGTACGTCGCGCTGGTATCGCTGCTGTTGGCGGTGCTGGCCGATACCTGGCTCGGCGCCGGTTTCTTTATGATCGTGGCCTTGTGTCAGTTGATAATCTCGCGACTCCTCAGACGTTGAGGGGAGGGGGCGGCAGGAGGTCGACTCGCCAGGCCATCACGAGCAAATTTCATCCGGCTGGCCAAGACGTCGCCGGGGGAAAACTGGATAATGCGCCTCAAAGGCGTTGTCGGTGGCGAGTGTCCGACGACCCAAACCCATTACTCCGGTGCTGACTCCATGGAAATCAAGGTCAATTTTCTCGACAACCTGAGGCTCGAGGCCAAGTTCGACGACTTTACCGTCGTCACCGACCAGCCCATCCGCTACAAGGGTGACGGCTCGGCGCCGAGCCCCTTCGACTATTTCCTGGCATCGTCTGCCCTGTGTGCCGCCTACTTCGTCAAGGTCTACTGTGTCGCCCGGGATATCCCCACCGAAAATATCCGGCTGTCGCAGAACAACATCGTCGACCCGGAAAACCGCTACAACCAGATCTTCAAGATCCAAGTAGAGCTGCCCGAAGACCTGTCCGACAAGGACCGTCAGGGCATCCTGCGCTCCATCGAGCGCTGCACCGTGAAGAAGGTGGTGCAGACAGGCCCCGAGTTCCAGATCGAGACGGTGGAGAACCTCGACGAGGACGCCCAGGCGCTGCTGATGGCGGAGCCGGAAGAAGGCCAGCGCACCTGGATCGAGGGCAAGGACCTGCCGCTGGAGCAGACCATCGCCAACATGACCGGGATGCTTGCTGAGCTCGGCATGAAGGTCGAGATCGCCTCCTGGCGCAACATCGTGCCCCACGTCTGGTCACTGCACATCCGCGACGCCGCCTCGCCCATGTGCTTCACCAACGGCAAGGGCTCGACCAAGGAGAGCGCTCTGTGCTCGGCGCTGGGCGAGTTCATCGAGCGCCTGAGCTGCAACTTCTTCTACAACGATCAGTTCTTCGGCCAGGAGATCGCCTCGAGCGAGTTCGTCCACTATCCCTGTGAAAGGTGGTTCAAGCCCGGGCCCAACGACGAGCTGCCCAAGGGCATCCTCGACGACTACTGCCTGGAGATCTTCGATCCCGACGGCGAGCTTCAGGGCTCGCACCTGATCGACACCAACTCCGGCAATGTCGAGCGCGGCATCGTTGCGCTGCCCTTTGTGCGCCAGTCCGATGGCGAGGTGATCTACTTCCCCTCCAACCTGATCGAGAACCTCTACCTGTCCAACGGCATGAGTGCCGGCAACACCCTGGCCGAGGCCCAGGTGCAGTGCCTGTCGGAGATCTTCGAGCGCGGTGTGAAGCGCCAGATCCTCGAGCAGGAGCTGGCGCTGCCCGACGTGCCCGAGGAGGTGCTGGCGAAGTATCCGGACATCGTCGAGGGCGTGAAGGCGCTGGAGGCCCAGGGCTTCCCGGTGCTGGTCAAGGATGCCTCCCTCGGCGGCCAGTTCCCGGTGGCCTGCGTGACCCTGATGAACCCCAAGACCGGCGGCGTGTTCGCCTCCTTCGGTGCCCACCCGAGCTTCGAGGTCGCCATCGAGCGCAGCCTGACCGAGCTGATGCAGGGGCGCAGCTTCGAGGGCCTCAATGACTTCATGCCGCCCACCTTCAACTCGCTGGCGGTGACCGAGCCCAACAATTTTGTCGAGCACTTCATCGACTCCTCCGGGCTGGTGTCCTGGCGCTTCTTCAGCGCCAGGTCCGACGTCGAGTTTGTCGAGTGGGACTTCTCCGGCAGCAACGACGAGGAGGCGGCGACCCTGTTCGGCATCCTCGAGGAGATGGGCAAGGAAGCCTACATGATGGTTCACGAGGACCTGGGCGCGCCGGTCTGCCGCATCCTGGTGCCGGGCTATTCCGAGGTCTATCCGGTCGAGGACCTGGTGTGGGACAACACCAACATGGCGCTGGACTACCGCGAGGACATCCTCAATCTGCATCGTCTCGACGACGACCGGCTCGCGGATCTGCTCGAGCGCCTGGAAGAGAGCCAGATCGACGAGCACATGGACATCATCACCCTGATCGGTATCGAGTTCGACGAGAACACCGTGTGGGGCCAGCTGACCATCCTCGAGCTCAAGCTGATGCTCCACCTGGCGCTCGGTCAGCATGAGGAGGCGCTGGATCGGGTCGAGATGTTCCTGCAGTACAACGACAACACCGTCGAGCGTGGCCTTTACTACCAGGCGGTGCGGGCGGTGCTGGAGATCACCCTGGACGACGAGCTAGAGCTCGACGACTTCCTCTACAACCTGCGTCGCATGTTCGGGGACGAGACCATGGACAGCGTGGTCGGTGTGGTCAGCGGCGAACTGCGCTTCCCTGGCCTTACCCCGACCAGCATGGCGCTCGAAGGGCTGGAAAAGCACCAGCGCCTGATCGAGAGCTACAAGAAACTGCACGCGCGCAGGGCTCAGCTGGCCAAAGCCCAGGGCTGATCAGCCCAGCCACCGGCGCCGGTGTAACGGCCAGGCGCTGTGATGGCCTGCACTACCAACGCCCCCCGACGGACTTCGTCGGGGGCGTTTTCGTCTGCGCTTCGTACAACGCTTGGGGACAGACGCCCCTGTCTCTCCAAGGTGGTGATGTTCCGGTAAACGGGCCGCTTTCCTGGCGCGCTGGATGGCATCTGAGTGATCGACGCCAGGCTAGAACTTTGGTCGATATTCTTAAAATAAATCCGCTTAGTTTCTTGTTGATGAAAAAATAGATGCTATTTTTCATTATTGTGAAGTCAAAGAGTTTTACGCCAGCTATTGCTCGAAGTCGGCGGCGTTGTCGCGGGGGCCGGGGTTGCGGCCTGGCGGCGTGTCACCGCCTTCGGGTGTCATCCACCAAGGAGTTTTCGATGACCCAACAATCGATAACGAATGTCGAAAGCCATCCGCCAGCGGGACCGGTCAGCCGCATCTTCGGCCAGTATGATCGCTCGCTGTTCTGGCCTGTGCTGCTGATCTACGGCTTGATCATGGCTTGCGCGCTGTTCTTTCCGACCCTGACCGGTCAGGTGTTGTCCTCGACCCGCGACTTTCTGATCTTCAACTTTGGCTGGGGCTTTCTGCTGGGGATGGGGGGCGCGCTGCTGTTCTGTCTCTACCTGGTGATCAGCCCCTATGGTGATCTGAAGCTTGGCGCCGACGATGAAGTGCCGGAGTTCTCCTACGGCGCCTGGATCTCGATGCTGTTCAGCTGCGGCTTTGGCATCGGCTTCGTGTTCTTCAGCGTGGCCGAGCCGTTGACCCACCTCTATCAGTCCTCCCACGTCATCGACATGGGGGCGACGGGAGAAGCCGCCGGGGTCGCCAAGGCCGTCCAGCTGACCTTGCTGGACTGGGGCATGCATGGCTGGGCGGTATTTGCCATCGCCGCCTGGGCGATCGCCTTTCCGGCCTACCGCCTGGGCCTGCCGCTGACGGTGGCCACCGGTCTCTATGGCATCCTGGGAGAGCGCTGCAACACCAGTGTCTGGGGGCGCCTGGCCAATGCCCTGGGGATCATCGGCACGATCGGCGGCAATGCCACCATGATCGGGCTCGGGGTGGCCTCCATCAACTACGGTCTGGCGACCTTGTTCGGATGGGACCTTGGTCCCGTCGGCCAGGCCCTGGTGATGATCGTGGTGATCGTGGCCTACGTGATTTCCGCCGCCACCGGTGTGGAGCGCGGCATCAAGGTGCTGAGCCAGGCCAATATGGTGATGGCTGGGGCGATTCTGCTGGCGCTGCTGTTCTTCGGCCATGCGCCCACTCAATATCTGCTGAACCTTGCCACCCAGCAGGTCGGCGACTATTTCGGCGAGGTCTTTGCGCTGCAGTTCTGGAGCGATGCCGGCAACTTCGAGCAGCGTGAATGGCTCGGTTGGTGGGTCGTGTTCTACTGGCTCTGGTACATCTCCTACATCCCTTTCTGCGGCGGCTTCATCGCGCGGATTTCCCGCGGCCGGACCCTGCGCGAGTTCATCGTCGGCGTGATCCTGGTGCCCATGCTGCTGGCAATCGGCTGGTTCAGCATCTGGGGAGGCTCCGCCGGCTACGTCGAGGTCACCGGTATCGCGCCTCTATGGGAAGGCGTGCAGCAAAAGCCCGAGTCGGGGATCTATGCCCTGCTCGAGAGCATGCCGGGTGGCTGGTGGCTGAGTCTGGGGGTGCTTTTCAATATCGTCATCTTCGCGGTGACGACCTCCGATTCGGCGTCCTTCTTTGCCGCCATGCAGGTCTCCAACGGCGATGAAAACCCCAAGGTGTCGATGCGCCTGCTGTGGGGCGTGGTGATCGGGTTTACCGGCATCATGTTCCAGTTGACCGGTGGCTTCGACGCGATCAGAAGCCTCGCCATCGTGGTCGGCGCTCCCTTCTTCGTGGTGGGTATCGCCTACATGGTGTCGGTCTACCGGATGCTCAAGTCCGCCAAGAAAGGCGGTGTGCACAACGACAGGATCGGCGTCTTCTACCGAGGCATGGTGCCCTACAAGATCGGCCGCCAGGGAGCCAATGGCGAGAGGCATAGTGATGATCGAGCTTGAACCCCGTGTCGTCGTCCTTTGCCGCCAACCATCGAGGAGGAGTGTCTGATGTCAGTACTCACGCCGTTCGACCCCAGCTATGACCCGTTGAAAGACGCCACTCCCGGTGTCGGGCGGGACTATGCGCCGAGCTACTGGCGCCATCACGCCGGGCCTCCACCGCAGGATGACGGCCCGGTGGATCGCGACATGGACGTCGACGTGGTGCTGATCGGCGCTGGTTTTACAGGCCTTGCCACTGCGCTCTTTCTGGCGCGTGAGTACGGCATCAAGGCGACCGTGCTGGAGGCCAACCAGATCGGCTGGGGTTGCACCAGCCGCAATGGCGGCCAGGGGCATCTCGCCTGGGGCCGCCTGAGTCGCAGCCAGTGGGTGAAGCGCTGGGGCCAGGACGTCGCCCGGCGTCTTCACGCCAATAGCCTCGAGGGCTTCGAGGTATTCCAGTCGATGGCCGAGGACCCCGAGATCGACTGCGAGCCGCAGAACCACGGCAACCTGTTGATCGCCCACAGCACCAAGGCACTCGATGGGCTCAAGCAGGAGTCTCGGCTGTGCAATCGGCTGCTGGGCTACCCGACTCGGGTGCTCGGTCGCGATGACGTGCTTGAGGGTTACATCGGCGACCAGGAGGCCCAGGGCGCCATGCTGGAGCCGGTGGGAATCGCCGTTCAGCCGCTCAAGTTGGCCTACGGCTACGCCCGGGTGGCACGGCGGCTCGGGGCCAGGATTCACACCGCAAGCCCCGTCCAGGGCTGGACCACCGAGGGTGGGGTGCATCACCTCAGGACCCCGGGGGGGGTGGTGCGGGCGCGTGCCGTGGGCATCGCCACCGCGGGTTATACCAGCCCCCAGCTGCACCGGGTCACGGCCTATCGCAATATGCCGATCATGGCCAACTCGGTGTGGACCCGGACCTTGACCGACGACGAGGTCGAGGCCTGCGGCTTTCGTTCCACTGTGCTGACCACCGATACCCGCAAGCTTCGCTACTACTATCGCTTTCTGCCGGAAAGGCGCCTGCAGATCGGCACCCGTAGCGCGATCAGCGGTGCCGACGCCCAGAACCCGCGACACCTTAAGGTGGTCCACGATGCCATCGCACGAAAGTTTCCGGCCATCGCCGGTATCGAGACGCCCTGGTTTTCCCACGGCTGGATGGATATCTCCCACGACATGATGCCAAGGATCGTGCAGCCGGACCCCGCCAGCAGCATCTTCTACGCCCAGGGGTACAGCGGCAATGGTGTGGCATTTTCCGCCTACGCCTCGAAGAAGATGGCGGCGCTGATCGCCGGCGAATCGCTCAAGGAGGCCGACCTGCCGATCTTCAATTCGCCCTTGCCCGGGCACCCGCTGAGGCCGGTGCGTCGCCTGGGCCAGCGTGCCCTCTACCGGTACTTCCAGGTGCTCGACAGCCTGCGATAGCCATGGCAATGGAGGGCGGCGCTAAGGCCTGGCGTCCTCTTCTCACCACCACGATTCACGACGACCGCTACACACAGCGACCGCTACACACAGCGGCCAACATGTCCCGACAGGAGACACACCCCATGACGACAATGACAAACGAGACGCTCAATCGCCTCTTCGCGGCCTTCAACGCCCACGATATCGACGCGGTGATGAGCTATTTTGCCGACGATATCGTCTTCGATACCGTCGCCGGGGACCAGGCCCATGGCACCCGCATAGAGGGCTGGGAGGCCGTCAAGGCGGCCTTCGAGAACACCTGGGGCACCATGCCTGACGTGCAGTGGATCAACGGCAGGCACTACTTTGTCATGGCCGGCGTCGCCGACGGTGGCAGCGATGGGCCAGGCGCTGGCGGCGAGCGTATCGTCTCCGAGTCGACCTTCGTCGCCACCCAGCCAGACGGCAAGCGAGTCGAGGCGGACGGGGTCGATCTGTTCAGCGTGCGAGATGGCAAGATCACCCGCAAGCAGGCGTTTCGCAAGCAGCGTCCCGCCTTTGACCCCAGTTGACGCCTTAGTCGCCGTGCGATGCCTTAGCCCCCGGTCGAGCCTCTGGTAGTCTAGGTCCACGCCAATAATGATGGGAAAAGCGATGGCCAGGACGAAGGACGCCAGCAAGGAGGCCACCCGGGATACCCGCGAGGGTCAGGACGCCCTGCGGCTCGGTCAGCAGATCCGCGATCTGCGCAAGGCGCGTCAGATGACGCTGGCCGAGCTTGCCGAACGGGTCAACCGCTCGGTGGGCTATCTGAGCCAGGTCGAGCGGGGCGCGTCGTCGCTGCCCATCGGCGTGCTGCAGGCGATCAGCGAGGCGCTGGGGGTGCGGGTGAGCTGGTTCTTCGAGGCCGACAATGACGTGCCCGAGCACGAGCGGGACGTGATCGTGCGCGCCTCCGGCCGCCGGTCCATGGAATTTTCAGGCATCGGCGTCCGTGAAGAGCTGCTGTCGCCGCGTCTCAGCGGCCAGTTGATTCTGATCATGACGCGGCTGGAACCAGGCGGCAGCGGCGGTGAGGTGCCCAGGCAGCGCAAGGGCGAAGAGGCCGGCTACGTCGAAGCCGGGCAGCTCGAACTCACCATCGGTGATCAACGCCATCTGCTGGAGGCGGGCGACAGCTTCTCCATCACCGGCGATCAGCCCCACCTTATCCGCAATCCCGGCGATATCGAGACCCGGGTGGTATGGGTGATGACCGGGGTCGACTACTAGGGCTTGCCGGTGTATCTGGCGCCATCGTAGGGACAAGGCCTCCCGGCGGACTTCGTCGGGGGGCCGTGTCGTTAAGGCGGCACCTGCGCCATTAGAGGCGCTCTGCGGTTGCTGGTCAGGGCGTCAGGCGGACAGTCGGTTCACTGGCCACAGCACCTTCTCGCCACTGGCGAAGCGCACCGCTTCTTCGGCCACCTTGCGCTTGAGCTCTTGCGCGGCGTCTTCTGAATACCAGGCCATGTGCGGCGTGATCAGGCAGTTGTCGATGCCCCTGAGCGGACTGTCGGCGGGCAAGGGTTCCTGCTCGGTGGTGTCCAGGGCGGCGCCGGCAAGCCTGCCTTCCTTCAGGGCCTGGGCCAGGGCCGTCTCGTCGATGATGCCGCCACGGGAGGTGTTGATCAGATAGGCCGAGTCCTTCATTCGCTGCAGTGCCGCGGCGTCCACCAGATGGCGGGTTTCCTCGGTCAAGGGGCAGAACAGCCCGATCACGTCGGCCTCCCGGAACAACTCATCGAGTTCCAGGCAACGAAGCTGGTCGGTGCCGTCTTCGGCGTTGGGCTGATGGTAGCGGTCGTGGGCGATGACATTGAAGCCCAGCGCCGCCATCTTGCGGGCGTAGAGCCGGCCGATGCGACCCAGGCCGACCACCCCGGCGGTCATCCGGGTCTGGCGTCGGATCGGCATGGCATCGGCGTACTCCCAGCGTCCGGCCTGGCAGCCGGCGTTCATCGGCACCAGCTTGCGAATCAGCGCCAGGCTCAGCGCCAGGGCGTGATCGGAGACCTCGTGCATGCCGTAGTCCGGGACGTTGCAGACCTGGACCCCGGCGGCGCTGGCGGCCTCGAGATCGACGTTGTTGACGCCGACCCCGTAGCGCACGATCTGCTTGAGATCGGGCAGGGCCTCGAGCACCCGGCGGGTGAAGGGGGCGTACTGGTTCAGGGCGATATCGACGCCCTGGAGCTGTTCGATCAGCGCATCTTCGCTTTGGATTTCAAGCAGCGGGACATCGAAGCCCGCGCGCTTGAAGATCTCGGTTTCCACGTCGTGGTTGGCGTGATCGAGGTCGGTAAAGACGATCTTCATGCAAGTCTCCTGTCAGCGGCCGAGGTAGCCGCCATCGACGGGCAGGGTGACACCGTGGACATAGTCCGAGGCAGGGGAGGCCAGAAACAGCAGCGGTCCTTTCATGTCGTCGCCATTGCCCCAGCGCCCGGCGGGAATGCGTGCGGTGATCTCGGCGTTGCGGCCTTCGTCGGCCAGCAGTGCGCTATTCATGTCGGTGGCCATGTAGCCCGGGGCGATGGCGTTGACGTTGATGCCCCTGGCCGCCCATTCGTTGGCCAGGGCCTTGGTCAGCTGCATCACGCCGCCCTTGCTGGCGGCGTAGGCCGGCACCGTCATGCCACCGAAGAACGACAGCAGCGAGGCGATATTGATGATCTTGCCCTGGCCGTCGGGCCCTTCGACGTCACGCTCGAGCATATGCCGGGCGGCGAGCTGACACAGCTCGAACACCGCCGTCAGGTTGACCTCGAGCACCGCCTCCCAGTCATCGGCGGGGAAGTGCTCGGAAGGGTGGCGGCGCTGGACGCCGGCGGCGTTGACCAGGATGTCGAGGCGACCGCCGAGCTTGGCAAGGGCAGCGTCGAAGCCCTCGCTGCGCTGCTGGCGGCTAGCCAGATCGACGACCACGCCATGACAGGCGCTGGTCGACGTGGACAGGCCCGAGGCGACCTCATGGACCTTGTCCGACGAGCCCAGGATGACGACCTCGGCGCCTGCCTCGAGCATGGCTTCGGCCATGCCGAGCCCGAGGCCCCGGGTTCCGCCGGTGACGATGGCCTTGCGGCCGTGTAGATCAAACAGCTTCATGATTGGCAGTCCACCAGTACCTTGACGGTGTTGAGGGAGGGCGTGGCGATCATCTCGAAGACACCCGCCGCGTCGGACAGCGGCACCACCTGGGTGATGGTCTGGCGCAGTTCATCGGCCAGGGTGTCGGCCAGAGCCAGGGCGTCGCCGAACTGTTTGTGGGTATAGACCCGGGAGCCGATCAGGGTCAGCTCCTTGAAGTTCACGTCGATCAGATTGACCGCGTGGGCCGCCTTGTGGGTGGCGGTCAGGCAGATGGTGCCGCCGACGCGTACCACCTTGGTCATCTCCAGCGCCGCGCTCTCGACGCCGGAGCATTCGAACACGGCGTCGGCGCCGTCGCCGCCGGTGGCGCTGGCCACCCGCTCGACCAGGCTTTCGCTGCGCACGTCCACGGTATCGAAGCCGAGCTGGCGACACAGCCCCAGGCGGCCTTCGTCGACGTCGGAGACGATCACCCGGGAGGCGCCTGAGTGGCGCAGCACGATGGCGGTCAACAGGCCGATGGGGCCGGCGCCCATCACCACTGCGCTGTCGAGCAGCGCAAAGCGTGCCTGGTGCAGGGTCCTGACCACCACCGCGAGGGGCTCCACCAGGGCCGCCACCTCATCGGACAGGCTGTCTGGCACCTTGAACAGCACGCTTTCGTCGATCCACTGATGGTCGGTCATGCCTCCGTCACGATCGATGCCGATCAGCCGCAGGTTGGCGCAGACATGCGGGGTGCCGTTGCGACAGGGGTGGCAGTCGCCGCAGGAGATCAGCGGGTAGGCCACCACCCGGTCGCCCACCGCGAAGCGCGAGTCCGGCGGTGTCTGCTCCACTCGGCCGACGAATTCGTGGCCCAGCACCAGGGGCGCCTGGGCGCGCGGGTGCTTGCCCGAGTAGATACCGATGTCGGTGCCGCAGACACCGCAGTAGAGCATGCGAACCTTGACGGCGCCGGCCCGCTCGACGGGCTTGGGTACGTCGGTGACCTCGACCTGTCGGGGGCCGGTATAGACCAGTGCTTCCATGGGGGTTCCTCGTGTCGTCGGGGCGTTGTGAAGAGGGAGAATTCAGGCGCTGTGCTGCTGGCGCTCGGCACCGCTGTCGCTGCCGAGCCGCGCACCGCCGGTGCGATGGGGGGCCATCCGATCGCGGTCGAACTCGACCCCGATGCCGGGGCTGTCCGGGGCCACCGCGCGACCCTGGTCGAGGACCAGCGGACGCCGGGTGTAGTGGTCGATGGGAAAGGAGTGGATCTCCATCCAGCCGGCGTTGGGCTGGGCCGACACCAGGCTTACGTGCAATTCCTGCATGCCGTGGCTGCAGATGGGCAGGCCGTAGTGGCGGCTCTGGCGGGCGACATCGAGCCAGCCGCTGATACCGCCGCAGTTGGAGGCATCCGGCTGGATAAAGGATAGCCGCGCTTGTTCGAAGGCGTAGCCGAATTCATGAGCGGTGTGCAGGTTCTCGCCCATGGCCAGGGGCATGCCGGTCGCCTCGACGATGCGGGCATAGCCCTGGTAGTCGTCGGGTAGGGTGGGTTCCTCGAACCAGGTGATGTCGTAGGGCGCGAAGGCCCTGGCGGCCTCGATGGCGCCATCGACGCTCAGCGCGTAGTTGGCGTCCACCATGAAGGGACGCTCGGGGCCGATCAGCTCACGCACCCGTGCCACCCGCTCGACATCCTCGGCAAGGGTCGGGCGGCCGACCTTGATCTTGATGGCCTCGGCGCCCTGGTCGAGGTAGCCCTGAACATTGGCCAGCAGCCGCTCGAGGGAGAAGTTGAGGTCGATGCCGCCGAAGTAGGCCTGGCACTGGCGGCCCTGGCCGCCGGCCATCTGCCACAGTGGCTGGCCGAGGCGGCGGCCCTTGAGGTCCCACAGCGCGATATCCAGCGCGGAGATGGCGAAGGCGGCGATGCCGCCGCGGCCCACGTAGTGGATATGCCACAGCATGTCGTCGTAGCAGCCGGCGATGTCACCGGCGTCACGCCCCAGCAGCATCGGCGCCAGGTCGTGCTCGAGCAGTGCCAGGATGGCGTGTCCGCCGCGCCCGCCGGTATAGGTGTAGCCGGTGCCGCTATGGCCATCCGCGGTGGTGACGGTGGCGGTCACGACCTCGAAGTCGGTGTGCACGCCATGCTTGGCATCGCCCATGGGCTCGCTCAGCGGCAGTCGGTAGAGGTCTAGCTCGATGGAGGTGATCGTCGACATGGGAGGATTATCCTGTGTTGCGTGTGCGCGTGATCTGCACCTGGATCGCGATCACGACGAAGAGAAAGGCGCCGCGGATGACCATCTGCCAGTAGGCGCTGAGGTTGAAGGTGCCAAGTCCGTTTTCGAAGTTCAAAAGGTTGAAGATCAGACCGAGCATCAAGGCGCCGATCAGCGTCGCCACCAGCGACCCCTTGCCGCCGGTCAGCAGGGTGCCGCCGACGACGACGGCGGCGATGGCGGTCAACTCCCAGCCGAGTCCCTCCAGCGGCTGGCCGGCGCCAAAGCCCGAGGCCAGAAAGACCCCGGCGAGCCCGGCGCAACCGCCGCTGATCAGGTAGGCCAGGGTCTTGGCCTTGCGCGCGGGCAGGCCCATCAGGTGGGCGGCTTCCTCGTTGTCGCCCACCGCGAGCATGGTGCGGCCGATGGGGCGCTGTTCCAGCAGCCACCAGAGACCGGCGCCCACCACCAGGGTGATGGCGAAGCTCCAGGGCAGCAGGCCGCCGATCGACTCCATCCCCAGTCGGGTAAAGCCGCTGGCCCAGTCCACCGGCACCGTCTGGTTGCCGCTGATGATCAGGGCGGTGCCCTTGGCCGCCAGCAGGCTCGCCAGGGTGGCGATAAAGGGAGGGATATGCAGGCGCGTGATCATCACCGCATTGACCAGACCCGCCGCCAGTCCGGTGGTGAGCCCCGCCAGGAGCGCCGGGACCAGGCCGTAGGGGCTGACGTAGGCGGCGGTGACCGAGGACAGCGCCGCCACCGTGCCCACCGACAGGTCGATGCCACCGGTGATGATCACCAGGCACATGCCCAGGCTGATCAGCACGAACATGGCGTTGTAGTTGAGAAAGGATGAAAGATTGTAGGCGCTGCCGAAATTGTCGTAGCGGATCAGGCCGAGGCACACCAGTGCCAGCAGGATCACGCAGACCCCGGTGGCCTGGCCATTGTCGGCAAGGCGCTGGCGCCAGGAGACGGTGGTCATGTCAGTGGGCTCCTCTGGGCGTCTGGAGGTACACCGCCAGCACGATGATGGCGGCCTTCACCACCAGCGCCACCTCGTCGGCGACGCCGTTGGCGAGCAGGGTGTAGCGCACCAGCTGAATGATCGCGGCACCGAGGATGACCCCGGCGATGGGGGCCTTGCCGCCCTTGAGCAGAGCGCCGCCGACCACCGCCGCGGCGATGGCGTCGAGCTCCATCAGGTTGCCGTTCTTGGCCGCGTCCGAGGCGGAATTGATGGCCACGGTGATCAGCCCGGCGAGGCCGGCGAGCAGGGCACAGCTGGTGTAGGCCGCGAGCTTGACGCGGGTCACCGGCACCCCGGCCATGCGTGCCGCCTGGGGGTTGCCGCCGGTGGCCAGCAGGTAGCGGCCGTAGCGGGTGCGGGCGATGACCCAGGCCACCACCAGGGCGATGACCACCACCAGCCAGCCCTGGAAGGGCAGGCCGAGTAGCCGACCGGCGCCGAGGAACTCGAAGGCGGGATTGTCGAAGGTCTGCAGGTTGCCGTTGGTCAGCACCTGGGCCAGACCGCGGCCGGAAATGAACAGCACCAGGGTGGCGATGATCGGCTGCACGCCGAAGCGACTGACCAGCACGCCGTTGAACAGCCCGCAGGCCACGGCGACCGCCAGGGCCACGACGATGGCCACCAGGGTCATCGCCAGCGGCGCCTGCTGGCCGAACTCCGACAGAAAGATCAGCGGCGCCAGGGCGCCGGCCAGGGCCATCACCGCGCCCACCGACAGATCGATGCCACCGGTGGCGATGACCAGGGTCATGCCGATGGCGACGATGGCGATGGTCGACACCTGGGAGACGTTGACCGACAGCGTCTGCCACTCGAGAAAGTTGGGGGTGATCGCGACATTGAACAGGATCAGTGCCAGCAGGGCGACGAGCAGCGCCAGGCTGCGGGGATTCACCGGCATGGCCTGGCGCCATCGCGGGCTGGCCGACCGGGGCGTCGCCTGACGGGAGGAGTGGAGCGACGTCATGGTGCGGTCTCCTGGTGGTCGGTGGCGGTAGCAGACGGTGCAGCGTCGTCACGCGCCGCGCCGTCGGCTCGGTCGTGCTGGGCGGTGGCGATGGCGGTGACCAGGGCGTCTTCGCTGAGCCCGGGGTTGTCGAGCACCCGGGTCGAGTGGCCTTCGTGCATGATCACCACCCGCTGGGCGCCCTCGGCGAGTTCCTCGAATTCCGAGCTGATCATCAGCACCGCGCCGCCCTGGGCCTGATAGTCCTGGACGATGCGCTGGATCTCGCGCTTGGCGCCGATATCGACGCCACGGGTCGGCTCGTCGAGGATCAGCAGTCGCGGCTGGGTCGCCAGCCACCGTGCCAGCAGTACCTTCTGCTGGTTGCCACCGGATAGCTGGCCGATGGGTTGTTCCATGGAGGCGGTCTTGATCTTGAGCGCCTCGATAAAGTGCGCGGCGAGTTCGCGCTCGCGCCGCCTTTGAATGACGCCACGACGGCTCAGCGTGCCGAGCAGGGGCAGGGTCATGTTCTCGCGCACGCTCATCTCGGGGATGATGCCCTCGACCTTGCGGTCTTCGCTGAGCAGCGCCACCCCCGCGGCGATGGCGTCGCGGCTGTGGCGGGGGGCGTAGCGCTGGCCGGCCAGCCGCATGCTGCCTCGGGTGGTGCGATCGAGCCCGAACAGGGCGCGGGCAAGCTCGCTGCGACCGGCCCCAAGCAGACCTCCGAGGCCGACCATCTCGCCCTGATGCACCTCCAGCGAGGCGCCGCGCAGGCCCCTGTCGGTGGCCAGGGACTCGACCTCGAGCAGCGTCTCGTCGGTGTCGAGTTCCATCTCGCGAAAGCTGGTGGTGCCGCTTGCCTGGATGTCCGAGGCCTTGCGGCCAAGCATGGAGGCCACCAGCTCCAGGCGCGGTGTCTCGCTGAGGGTGCGCTGCTCCACCGTGGCGCCGTTGCGCATGATGGTGGCGCAGTCGCACACCGCGTAGAGCTCCTCGAGGAAGTGCGAGACGAACAGCACCGAGGTGCCCTGGGACTTGAGCAGTCGGATGACCTCGAACAGCCGCTGGACCTCGCGTTCGTCCAGCGAACTGGTCGGCTCGTCCATGATCACCAGCCTGACCTGTTGGGACACCGCTCGGCCGATGGCCACCAGTTGCTGGATGGCGGTGGAGTACTCGCTGAGCGGACGGCGGACGTCGATGTCCAGCCCCAGCTCCTCCAGCACCGTGCGGGCCCGTCGATGGGCCTGGGGCCAGTCGATCCCGCCCCACCAGTGAAGGGGCTCGAAGCCCATCATCATGTTCTCGGTGACCGAGCGCAGCGGCACCAGGTTGAGCTCCTGGTAGATGGTGGCAACGCCCGCCTGCTGCGCCCGGCGCGGGCCGGAGAAGGCCACAGGCTCGCCGTCGAGCAGGATCTGGCCGCTGGTCGGTGTGTAGACCCCGGTCAGAACCTTGATCAGGGTGGACTTGCCCGCCCCGTTCTGGCCGATCAGGGCGTGCACCTCACCCGGCGCGATCGTGAGCGAGGCGCCGTCGAGGGCGACGGTACCTCCAAACCGCTTGTGGATGTCGCGCATGTCGATAAGCGCTGTCATGACGTGGTACCTGGTTGGAATGTCAGGTCGGGATCAACCGGCGTGGCTCAGCTCAATAGGCGTCGTCGATATGCTCGGCGGCGTTGTCTTGGGTGAAGACACGGTCCTCGACGCGTACCCAGGGCTCGATGGTCTCGCCGGCGGCGTAGCGGTTGAGCACGTCGCAGGCCATCGGACCAAAGCGCGGCGACGACTCGACGCTGACCCCGAGCTTGCCGTCGAGGATCGCCTGCAGGGCGTCGCGGGTGCCGTCGATGGAGACCAGCAGCACGTCCTCGCCGGGGGTGCGTCCGGCCAGTTCCAGCGCCTGGATGGCACCGATGATCATCTCGTCGTTGTGGGCGTAGACCACGTTGACCTCAGGATGGGCCTGGAGCAGCGTCTCCATCACCTGACGACCGGTATCGCGGGCGAAGTCGCCGGACTGGGAGGCGATGATCTCCATGTTGTCCTGTTCGGCGATGACCGCATCGAAGCCTTCCTTGCGGTCATTGGCCGAGGAGGCGCCGGTGGTGCCCTCGAGCTCGATGATGTGGGCCTGATCGCCTTCGAAGTTGTCGACCAGCCACTGGGCGGCGATGCGCCCCTGCTCGATGAAGTCGGAGCCGAGGAAGCTGACGTAGTGTTCACCGGCCTTGGCGACCTCGTCATCGACGATACGGTCGACCAGGAACACCGGGATGCCTGCCGCACGGGCCTTCATCACCGCCGGGATCAGCGCCTTTTCCTCGCGCGGGGGCAGGAAGATCGCATCGACGCCCTGGGCGATCATGCTGTCCACGTCGGCGACCTGCTTGGCGGCGGAACCGGCCGCGTCGGTCACCGTCAGCTGCCAGTTGCACTCGGGGGCGATATCACGAAACGACTGGGTCTCGGCGATGCGCCAGGGGTTGTTGCTTTCCATCTGGGCGAAGCCCACCCGGTAGCTGTCCTTCTGTTCCAGCGGCGGCAACTGCTGGGCCCAGCCGGGCATGGCGGAAAGTCCCAGCAGGGCGGCGGTGGCAAGCCCCGCCAGGCGGCGGGTGCGGGGGTGACGGGCGGTCGGGGAGTGGTGGGTCGAAGGCATCGTGTTCTCCTGGGCTATTGTGCTTGTTGTCAAAAGAGCACCGCGTCGGCAGTGCTCCGTGCTGCAGGGAGGGGGCGTTCAATCGCCCCAGTTGACGTACATCGTCTGCTTCTTGAAGTAGGCGGAAAAACCGTACTTGCCGTCCTCTCCGCCGACGCCGGAGTGGCCCCAGCCCGAGTGATAGGCGTGGACCTGCTCGCCGTTGGCGCGATTGAAGTAGATCTCGCCGAAGCGCAGCTCCGAGGGCAGCCGCATCAGCCGCTTGAGGTCGCGGGTGAAGACATAGGCCGAAAGGCCGTAGGAGGTGTCGTTGGCGAAGGCCAGGGCCTGCTCGAAGTCGTCGACCCGCTGGATCGGCACCACCGGTCCGAACACCTCGTCGTCGATCAGCGGCGAGCGATTGTCCCGGGTCTCGACGATGGTCGGGGCGATCCAGTAGCCCTTGGCGTAGTCGCCTGAGTCGAGCGGGCCGCCTTCGAGCAGCACGCGGTCGCCCTGGGCGATACCGCGCTGGACCATGGCGGCGACCTTGTCGCGTTCACCACGGCTGACCTTGGGGCCCATGTCGGGGTCATCCAGCGGATTGCCGATGCTCAGTGCGCGCGAGGCGGCGATGAACTTGTCGATGAACTCGTCGGCGATCTGGCGATGCAGGTAGATGCGCTCGCTGCAGGTGCAGATCTGGCCGCAGTTGGTATAGCGCGCGGTGACGGCGGCCTTCACCGCGGCGTCGACGTCGGCGTCTTCCATCACGATGAACGGCGCCTTGCCGCCGAGCTCCAGCCGCACGATCTTGAGTTCCTCGGCGGCGCTGCGAAAGATCTGTCGCCCCGCCCGGGTACTGCCGGTCATGGTGATCAGATCGGTGTCGGGGTGCTCCACCAGCGCCTGGCCCACCACCGGCCCTTGGCCGGTGACTACGTTGAAGACGCCGGGCGGAAACCCGGCGCGCTCGGACAGCGCCGCCAGGTAAAGTCCGGCGAAGGGGGTGATCTCGTGACCCAGCAGGATAAAGGTGTTGCCCGCCACCAGGGCGGGGCCAGCCTTGCGCGTGGCCAGGGCCGCCGGATAGTTCCAGGCGGTCAGTCCGGCGACCACCCCGAGCGGCAGCGAGCGAATCTGAATTTCCTCGTGGCGATTGTCCGAAGGCAGAATGTCGCCTTCGATGCGTCTGGCCCACTGGGCGCTGTAGCGCAGAAATTCACTGCAGGCGCCGACTTCGCCGCGAGCCTGGGACAGGGGTTTGCCCTGCTCCAGAGCAATTAGCCGGGCGAAGGGTTCGAGATGGCGATCGATCTCCTCGGCCCAGCGGGTCAGCAGCTTGCCACGCTCGTTGGCCGGTCGCCTGGCCCAGTCGGGCTGGGCCTTGTTGGCCGCGGCGACGGCGGCGTCAACGGCGGCGGCGTCACCGGCGGGGACCTGGCCAAGCAGCGCCTCGCTGGCCGGGTTGTCCACCTCGATGGCGTGGGAGCCGGCATGCTCAAACCAGCTACCGTCGACCCACATGCGGCCTTCCAGGGGGGTGGCACCGAACTGTTGGAAATCCATGGGGCGTCCTCTGTTGGGTATGGCCAGAACGATAATTGGGTAACGCCAGAACAACGTTGGGGTGGTCAGAACGTCTGTTGGATAACGCTGAAATGACATTTGGTACGACCATATACTGTTGATGGTCGAGGTGGCTGGCAAGCGGGAAGCGCTACGACCATTGTCTATGTTTTGTGCAAATAGCTGAAAAATAACTTGTTATTAGGGTTTCGGCGTGACATTAGCCATTGGTTGTAGTTGTTGGCTGAGAATTTAGCGATTAGTTTGGTACGACGATAAACGAGGTGTTGTATGAGCGGACGCAGTGCAGACTCGATCACTCTGGATATTGAGCGCTCCATCGTTGCCGGCGAGCTGGAAGAAGGACGTCCGCTGCCCGCCGAGCGGGCGCTGATGGAGCAATACGGCGCCAGTCGCACCGTGATTCGCGAGGCGATCACCGCGTTGACCGCCAAGGGATTCTTGAAGAGTCGGCCGCGCTATCGCCCGATCGTCTGTCGCCCGGACGCGAGTTCGGCGATGCAGGCGGCGGGAGGCGTGATCAAGCACCTGCTCGACAACTCCCGGGGCGTACATGACCTCTACCAGGTACGGGTGCTGTTCGAACGAGTGCTGGTGCGGGACGCCGCCACCGGGGCGGGCAAGGACGACCTCAAGCGGTTGAAGGATGCACTGGACGACAACCAGGCGGCGATCTGCGATTCCGAGCGCTTCTACGCCACCGATGTGGCCTTTCACCGGGTGCTTTACACCATCTCGGGCAACCCGGCCTATCCGGCCATTCACACAGGCTTTGTCGAGTGGCTGGCGCCTCAATGGAGCCGGATGCCACGCAGCGAGCAGCGCAATCACGACAACTTCCTGGCCCACCAGGCGATCTACGAGGCCATCCTGATGCGTGATCCCGACGCGGCGGAGCGCGCCTTGGTCGATCACCTCGAGGCCTCATGGGAGTTTGTGCGAAGCACTTTCTTTGCAGGAGAGAACGAGTGAGCGAAGTCGATCATATTGTTGTCGGGGGCGGGGCTGCCGGATGCGTGGCAGCCGCTCGCCTGGTGCGCGAGCAGGGTGCCAGGGTGCTGCTGCTGGAGGCGGGCTCGTCCCACCATCACCCGCTGCTCGATATGCCCCCAGGCATCTTCAAGATGATCAATGGCTCGAAGTTCATGCGCTATCACCAGACCGAGCCGCAGGCTCATCTGGGGGGACGGGTCCACGATATTCCCCAGGGCCACGTGCTCGGCGGCGGCACCTCGGTCAACGCCCAGGTCTACATGCGCGGGCGGCCCGAGGACTACGAAGACTGGGACCGGCGACTCGCCGACAACGCGGCGAGGGCCGACTGGTCCTGGCAAGGGGTGCTTGAGCACTTTCGCCGGATGGAAGACAACGACCGTCTGGTCAATGAACACCATGGGCGAGGCGGGCCGCTCCAGGTCTCCGACCCCGGCCATGTGGACGTGGCCTCGCGCTGGTTTATCCAGGCCACCCAGGCGGCGGGGCTGCCCTACAACGGTGACTTCAATGGCGAGCGTCAGACCGGGGTCGGCTTCTATCAGTTCATGAACCGGGCGGGTAAGCGCTGCTCTGCCGCCTACGCCTACGTGGAGCCGCTGCGCGAGCACCCGGGGCTCGAGGTCGCGCTCGACTGCGAGGTCCAGCAGGTGCTGGTCGAAGACGGATGCGCCGTGGGCGTCGAGTACCGCGACCGCAAGGGCAAGGTGCACCGGGTGCGCGTGCGCGGCGAGGTGATCCTGGCGGCGGGTGCGCTGGTGACCCCGAAGCTTCTGATGCTCTCCGGTATCGGGCCGGCCGAGCAATTGGCGCAGCACGACATTGCGGTGAAGGCGGACCTGCCGGGGGTGGGGCAGAACCTGATCGACCATCCCGAGGTGCCGATCACCGCCTACGCCAGGACCCCGTGTGGCTACTATCGCCAGGGCGTCGGCTGGCGGATGCTGGCCAACGGGCTCCAGTTCAAGCTGTTCGGCAGTGGCCCGGTGACCTCGGCCGGGGTCGAGGCGGGCGCCTTCGTCAATCCCGTCGACCCTCAGGCGGCACCGACCATCCAGGCCTTCTGCGTACCCATCGTCTATCTGGACCGGGATACCCGGGACGCGCTCAAGGACGACTACGGCCTGACGGTGACCACCGTGGTGGTCAAGCCCAAGGCCAGAGGCAGCGTTTGCCTGCGCTCGGCCGACCCCGGCGACATGCCGCGGGTGTCGCCCAACCTGCTTGGCCATCCCGACGACATGCAGGCGATGGTGGACGGGCAGAAGTTCTTTCTGCGGGCCTTCGAGCAGTCACCGCTCAAGGAAAACCTGCACGGTGTGGCCTTGCCCTTCGCCGGAAGCGGCGCCAATGACGATGAGCTGCTCGAACACTGCCGACGCTTCGTCAAGACCAACTACCACCCGGCCGGTACTGCGGCCATGGGTGCCGATGACGACCCCATGGCGGTGCTCGACGCACGACTGCGGGTTCGTGGGGTGCGCGGGCTGAGGGTCTGCGACATGTCCGCGGTGCCCGATATACCCGCCGGCAACACTACCGCCCCGGCGATGATGCTGGGCAGCCGCTGCGCCGACTTTATCGGCGAGGATGCGGGCCTGGGGCAGGACGCCCGGCGCGGCGCTGCAGCGCCCGAGACGAAGGTCTCCGGGGCGGCGATGCATTGACCTACTGAACGGATTTTCAAGCACCGACAGCAACCGACAGCAACCAATAGCAACAATGAAAAAGGAGCATCCGATGACACGCCTGACTCTTCTGCCGCTGACCCTGAGCGTAGGTCTTGCCGCCGCAGCCAGTGCTGCCCAGGCTGCCGACACCGTCCAGTGGGCCCATGTGTACGAACCCTCCGAGGCCTACCATCACTGGGCCGAGTGGGGCGCCGAGCAGATCGCCGAGCGCACCGACGGTCGCTACGAAGTCGAGGTCTTCCCCGCCTCGACCCTGGGCAAGGAGGTCGAGATCAATCAAGGGCTGGTGCTTGGCACCGTCGACATCATTTACACCGGCCAGAGCTTCGCCGCCCAGACCTACGGGCCGCTGGCGCTGTCCGACGCCCCCTTCGTGTTCCGTGACTATGAGCACTGGAAGGCCTACGCCGACAGCGAGCTGTTCGCGGAATTCGCCGACGGCTACCGCGATGCCTCCGGCGGCAACGTGATCCTGGGGGACTGCTACTACGGCCAGCGCCACGTGACCTCCAATACACCGATCGTCGAACCCGCCGACATGGAAGGCCTCAAGATTCGGGTGCCCAATGCGCCGATCTACAGCCTGTTCCCCCGCGCGGTCGGCGCCCAGCCGACACCGGTGGCCTTCTCCGAGGTCTATCTGGCCCTGCAGCAGGGGGTGGTGGACGCCCAGGAGAACCCCTTGCCGACCATCCGCGCCAAGAAGTTCTACGAGGTCCAGGACTACATCAACCTGACCGGGCATGTGACCGGCTCCAACCTGATCGTTGCCGGCGGTCCCTTCTTCAACGGCCTGTCCGAGGAGGATCAGCAGATCTTCCGCGAGGTGCTCGGCGAGGTGGCCAGGAAGGTCTCCGACGATGTACGCGAGCAGGAGCTGGCCTCCATCGACTGGTTCAAGGAGCAGGGCGTGGAGGTACTGGAAGTCGAGCGTGAGGCCTTCCGCGAGAAGACGTTGCCGGTGCTCAACGGCGACGAGGCGACCTGGACCCAGGAACAATTCGATCGCTTGCAGGCGCTGTAACGCTTCGGGAAAAACGCTATGAACCACACTGACAGCGAGGCCCTGGGCTCCGCACGGGCACCCGAGGAGGGTGCCCGTGAGGGGCCGCAAGGCCCGGATATCGACTTTGACGACGACGGCCCGACCTTCGCCTGGCACGACATCGGACTTGAGGATGCGCTCACCCTGCTGGTCTTCTGGACCATGGCAGCGGTGGTGTTCGCCCAGTTCTTCAGTCGCTATGTGCTTGGCTCGCCGCTGGGCTGGACCGAGGAGGTCGCCCGCTATCTGCTGATTTGCGTCGGCTTTCTGGCGGCGACCGTGGGGGTGCGCAAGCGCAGCCACATCCGCCTCGAACTGCTGTATCGCTACCTTCCCCCGCGTGCGTCGGCGGCGATGATCTGGCTGGTCGACCTGGGCCAGCTCGTCTATTTCGTGCTGCTGGGGTGGGTCACCTGGAAGATCCTGCCGCTGATGAGTGCACAGAAGATGACCTCGATGTCGGTCGGCATGGACACACTCTACAGCGTGGTGCTGTTGAGCATCGCCATCATGGCGCTGCGGCAGGCCTGGCAGCTGGTGCGGGCGAGCGGTCCGAAACAGTGGCTGGCGGCGCAGCGAGCTGACACCACCGGCGAGGAGGCATCATGACGCTACTGGTCCTGTTCGGCGGCCTGCTGCTGATGCTGGTGATGGGCTTCCCGGTGATGGTGGCGCTTGGCGCCTCGTCGCTGGCGGCGATCCTGGTGGATGGCAGCGTCCCCGACTTTATCGTGCTGCACCGTATGGTCGGTGGCATGGACAGCTTCCCGCTGCTGTCGATTCCCTTCTTTGTCCTGGCCGGTGCGCTGATGAACTCCGCCGGCATCACCAGTCGCATCTTCGACTTCGCCAGGGCCCTGGTGGGCTGGATGCCCGGGGGGCTCGGCCACGTCAACGTCGGCGCCTCGGTCATCTTTGCCGGCATGTCCGGTGCCGCGGTGGCCGACGCCGGTGGGCTCGGCGCGATCGAGATCAAGGCGATGCGCCGGGCGGGCTATGACCCTGGCTTTTCGGTGGGTATCACCGCTGCCTCGTCCACCATCGGGCCGATCATTCCGCCTAGCCTGCCGCTGGTGATCTACGGCGTGATGGCCTCGGCCTCGATCGGTCAGCTGTTCGCCGCCGGCCTGGTCCCGGGACTGTTGATGGCGCTTTCGCTGATGCTGATGGTGGCCTGGTACGCGGTGCGTTATCAGTATCCGCGTGACGTCGGCTTCGCCCTGGGCTGGATCGCCTTGACCTTCCGTCGTGCCTTTCTGTCACTGCTGACCCCGGTGATCATCGTCGGCGGCATCGTGCTTGGCATCTTCACCGCGACCGAGGCCGCCATCGCCGCGGTGATCTACGCCATGCTGCTGGGGGCGGTGGTCTATCGCACCCTGACCTTCAAGAGACTGCTGGCGGTCACCATGGAGACCATCGAGACCACCGGGATCATCATGATGATCATCGCCGCCTCGTCGATCTTCTCCTGGCTGCTGACCAGTCACCATGTGGCCGAGAACTTCGCCAACTGGATGCTGGCGGTCACCTCCAACCCCACCATCATCCTGCTGTTGATGACGTTGATCCTGTTCGTGGTGGGCTGCTTCATGGAAACCATCGCGGCGATCACCATCCTGGTGCCGATCCTGCTGCCGATCGCGGTCAACCTGGGCGTCGACCCGGTACAGTTCGGTATCGTCATGGTGCTGAACCTGATGATTGGCCTGCTGACGCCACCGGTGGGACTGGTGCTCTACGTGCTCTCGCAGGTGTCCAAGGTGCCCTTCGAGCGCTGCGCCTCGGCGACCCTGCCGTTCCTGATCCCGCTGTTGATCGTGTTGATGCTGGTCACCTTCGTGCCGTCCATCTCGCTGTGGCTGCCGACCTTGATCTATCGATAGTTGCGCATGATGCCACGGGCTGAACTGGCTCGTGGTCGAACGACATTGGCGGGCCTTCGGGTCCGCCATTTTTTTGTCAGCACTAGTACTGTTGCCGGCTCTTCCGCTAGTCAAGCGGATGGGAGATTGCAGCAGCGTGACAATGTTTGCGTGACGTCGTACATGGGTTTGCTCGAGAGGCACCATTCCAAAAAAGACTGAACAATCGGGTGGTGACGACGGTTGCGCGCCCTAGCCAGTGGAACTGGGCGTCGTGGCGAGGGTGTCGGTGTCGAGGGTTTGCTGGTGCTCCAGGATCCAGTCGATAAATCCTCTGACTTTTTCAACCTCCCCCTTGTGCTCGGGATAGGCCAGGTAGTAGGCGCTGCGACTTTTCAGGGAGAATTGCCAAGGTACGACAAGTTGCCCTGTCTGCAGCTCCTCCTGGGCAAGAAAGCGCGGAACCAGCGCGACGCCACAGCCGGCTCTAGCGGCCTGTAGGGACATGTAGAACGTATCGAAGCGTGGGCCGTGGTAGCTATGCGGCGTATAGCGGTCCTGGGCTTCAAACCAGTCATGCCAGCTCTCAGGTCGTGTGGCGCTCTGCAGCAGAACGAGCTGCGTCAACTCAAGTGGATCACTCAGGCCTGTCGCCGGGAGTACGTGAGGGGAGCATACCGGCACAACTTCTTCATCGAGCAGCTTGATGCACTCGGCGCCAGGCCAGACTCCCTGCCCAAAGAAAAAAGCGATATCGACGCGCTCCTGTTCCAGATCGAAGGGAGCAACGCGATTGCTGATATCGAGAAAGACGTTGGGATGGCGAAAGCGGAAACCGTTGAGCCGGGGTATCAGCCAACGCGACCCGAAGGTCGGGAGGGTCGTGACCTTCAGTACTTCACTCTGTCCTCCGTAGGACTGCATGTAGCGAGTCGATATTTCCACTTGCGCGAGGATCTTGCGCACCTCGGTCAGGTACAGGGAGCCTTCTGGAGTGACTTGCAGTCGTTTGCGGATGCGTCTGAACAGAGGGTGCTCAAGCACTGACTCCAGCTGTGCTACCTGCTTGCTGACAGCACTCTGGGTCAGGCTGAGTTCCTCCGCCGCGCGCGTGAAGCTCAGGTGGCGTGCGGCAGTTTCAAAGCATTGCATGGCGGAGATGGTCGGTAGATGGCGGCGGCTCACGGAGGTGCCTCTTTGCGAAAAAAAGGAATGACCTCGGTATAAAACGTCGTTTGAGGCGCGTCAACAAGCAGCGCAATACTGGGCTGGAAACACCAGACGCGATTAATGCAGGAAGGAGAACGAATGATCGACACTATCATGCAGCGCCTCGGCGTCGACGAGTCCCGGTATCGTCATGGTGATCTTCAAGTGACTTCGCCCGGTGATGGCAGGGAGCTTGGACGTGTGCATAGCGAAACCACTGAACAGGTACGTGCTCGCATCGAGAATGCTAAGTCGGCGTTTCTGGCGTGGCGACAAGTGCCTGCGCCGAGGCGAGGGGAATTGGTGCGCCTTTTCGGCGAACAGCTGCGAGAAAACAAGGAAGCGTTGGGAACCCTGGTTACCCTCGAGTGCGGCAAGATCTATCAGGAAGGCCTCGGTGAAGTCCAGGAGATGATCGATATCTGTGACCTCGCCGTGGGACAGTCTCGTCAGCTCCATGGCTTGACCATCGCCTCTGAGCGGCCTGGCCATCACATGCGCGAGAGTTGGCACCCACTGGGGCCGATCGGGCTGATCACCGCCTTCAACTTTCCGGTAGCGCCCTGGGCATGGAACGCTGCGCTAGCGCTTGTATGTGGCAACAGCTTGTTGTGGAAGCCCTCTGAAAAGACACCGATGTGCGCGCTTGCCTGCCAATCACTGTTGCAGCGAGCCATGGCGGAGTTTGGCGATGACGCTCCTGAGCATCTAAGCCAGGTCATTATCGGTGAGCGGGATGTCGGCGAGGCGCTGACGGATGATCCTCGCGTGCCGTTGATCAGCGCCACTGGTAGTACGCGAATGGGACGTGAGGTCGCCCCCCGCGTCGCGGCCCGTTTCGGTCGCAGTATTCTTGAGCTGGGCGGCAACAATGCCATGATCCTGACGCCGAGTGCCGATCTCGACATGGCGGTTCGCGCGATATTGTTTTCCGCAGTGGGTACTTCTGGTCAGCGCTGTACCACCCTTCGCCGTTTGATCGTCCACGAATCTGTGCGCGAAGAAGTGGTCGAGCGGGTCAAGAAGGCCTACGCCAACGTCAGTATCGGCGATCCCCTGGAAGGGAACCTGGTGGGACCTCTGATCGATGGTCAGGCCTTCGATCAAATGCAGTCGGTACTGAGCCAGGCCCGAGACCAGGGCGCAAGCGTCTTTGGGGGCGATCGCTGTCTGGAGCAGCAGATGCCGCAGGCGTACTACGTTGCTCCGGCCATTGTCGAGATGAACGAGCAGAATGATCTGGTTCGCCATGAGACCTTCGCTCCCATCCTTTATGTGATGGGGTATCGCGACTTTGATCAGGCTCTGGCGATGCAAAATGATGTGCCACAGGGCCTGTCCTCCTGTGTCTTCACAACCGATGTGCGAGAGGCGGAGACTTTTCTCTCCGACATGGGCAGTGATTGTGGTATTGCCAACGTCAACATCGGGCCAAGCGGCGCCGAAATCGGGGGCGCTTTCGGTGGAGAAAAAGATACCGGGGGGGGGCGCGAGTCAGGATCCGACGTCTGGAAAAGCTACATGCGCCGACAGACCAATACGGTCAACTACTCACGTGAACTGCCCTTGGCGCAGGGCATCAAGTTTGACTGAACGCTTGAACACCCCGCCTGCCAGGCGGGGTGCCCCTTTCTCCTGTTACTGATGGAGGCCATGAATGACAACAACAATGGCACGTGAACAATGGGGTAGTCGCTTCGGCTACCTGATGGCGGTGATTGGCGCCATGGTCGGTGCTGGAAACATCTGGCGCATGCCTTACGTCACCGGAGAAAACGGTGGCGGTGCCTTTCTTATTGCATACTTCAGTCTGCTCTATCTTATCGCGGTGCCTGGGTTGATGGGCGAAACCAGTCTTGGGCGCTATGCCCGCCAGGGATTGATCGGGACCTTTCGCAAGGTGTACGGCAACAATCGAATGGTCGGTCTTGGGCTGGTGATTCTGATATTTAATGTTGTCCTGATGTCCTACTATTCATCGGTGGTGGGTTGGTCAATCTACTATGCGTATCACGCCATGATCGGCACTTTTACCCAGTCAGGCTTCGATACAGCGGCGCTGTGGCAGGACTTTAGCCAGAACACCATTCTCAACGTAGCCATGCATACAGTTGGCATGGGGATGGTCACCGGGATTCTCCTTTTTGGAATTAAAGGCGGTATCGAGCGTCTAGCTAAATGGATGATGCCGATCCTGACGATTGCCTTGGTTGCCATCGCTATTCGTGGTTTAACCTTGCCCGGTGCGCTCGCAGGGCTAGAGTTCAGTTTTTCACCGAACTGGGAGTATCTGGTCCGTGGAGAAACCTGGCTCGCAGCTCTAGGTCAAGCGCTTTTCTCCACGGGTCTTGGGTGGGGGATCGCCTTGACCTATGGCAGCTACCTGGGCCGCAACGATGACATTCCTCTTGGTGGCGGGATCTTTACCGCTGTGGGTAATACCAGTTTTGGTTTGTTGGCAATATTTGCGGTATTCCCTATCGTTTTCGCCTTTGGGATATCTCCCACTTCCGGGCCCGAGCTTGCCTTCGTGGCGCTGGCCAGTGCCTTTGGCAGCATGACCGGTGGTTATCTCTGGGCGCTATTGTTCTTTGTCGGATTCTTCTTTGCCAACTTGACAACAGCTTTGGCAATAACCGAGGTCGGTGTCACCACCTGTAAGGAAGAGCGGCGACTTCCTCGCGCCCGCGCGGTGGTTATGATTTGCGGAGTTATTTGGGTGTTGGGTATCCCAAGTGCGATGAATGCAGATGTTCTGGGTTACCTGGATTTCGTACTTGGCAACTGGGGCTTGCCGCTGGCGACCTTTATTGTAATGGTGACTATTGGGTGGAAGTTTGATGCACATAGGCTACGTCTGGTAAGCCTAAATCGTGGGGCCGACATCTATATTCCCAGCCTTTGGGAGGCCGTTATCCGCTATCAGATACCGATGATAATGTTGGGTATCATGGCCTACTTCCTGTACAGCAACCTGGCTCAGGCGCCTGTCAAGACTTTGAGTGGACTTGCCGTGCTGACGCTGATGATCCCTCTATGCTTATGGCTGGCGGGACGTTCAACTCAACCGGCGGCTGCGCCAACTGTTATGGGAGAACGAGCCTAATGACCTTTCCCGCTATTGTCGTAATGTTGATATCGATCCTGTCGCTCTGGGGTGTGGCTGCATTGACTATGGTCTACTCCATGCGTCAAGAAGAGAGAAAGCTTGAATTGCTTCAGCAGCAAGAGGGATTCGAGCCCTTCTCTGCAAAGGCCCAGCGAGACATGGAGCGCTGGTTGATTCGTTTTCCCAACGGAGAGCAAGCCGAAGAGATGCGCGGGCTGCTTGAAGAACAGCGTCGTTCACTTGTTACCAACAGACGTCGTTTCTATACCTGGGCCGCTGGGTCAGGCGTTCGAGGCACCCAGCAATGAAGGAGTCGCAAGCATGTTGACGATGGCCAGAGCGCGAACGGAGGACAAGGGCGGCGCCATGCAGGAACACTGTCTCTGGACGACCACATCCCAAGAAGCGTCCCTCACACTGCCGATGCTGCGTGACGTACGACAAGCCGAGGTCGTGGTGATCGGGGGTGGCATCACTGGCTTGAGTACCGCCCTGCACCTTGCGCAAGAGGGTGTGAACGTGGTGTTGCTTGAAGCAGCAGGAATACCAACGGGAGGTTCCGGTCGTAACGTTGGCTTGGTCAATGCTGGGCTGTGGATTCCGCCAGATGACATCTGTGAGGCCCTGGGTAGGGAGGAGGGTGAGCGTGCCAACGAAATCCTCGCTGGCGCGCCCGCCAAGGTCTTCGAGCTGATCAAGCAACACTCCATCCATTGTGATGCCGAGCGAACCGGAACGCTGCACCTGGGCCACAATGCCAAGGGCGAGCGCGAACTAGACCGTCGTGCGGAGCAGCTGCAGCGTCGAGGTGCGCCGGTGGAGCTGGTGGAGGATGAAGCTTGCCGAAGGCTGGTCGGCACGCCGCGAATTCGCCGGGCATTGCTGGATCGGCGAGCGGGGACGTTGAACCCGACCGCCTATACCCGAGGACTGGCACGAGCAGCGAAGGCGGCGGGGGCGGCGTTGTTCGCTGAAAGCCCCGTCCTTAGTCTTCGACGCGAGGGTGACCGATGGCGAGTCGGTACCGAACAGGGGGCTGTGCTGACTGATCGTGTTGTCGTCGCGACCAACGCCTACTCCGAGGGTGAGTGGAATCGGGTAAGGGAGCATTTCTTCCCGGGGCATTTCTTTCAAGTGGCTTCGCCACCGCTGTCGCAGGAAATGGCGGAGGAGATCCTGCCTGAGCGTCAGGGGGCCTGGGATACGCGCATGGTGCTTAGCAGCATGCGACGTGATTCAGAGGGACGATTGATTCTTGGGAGCCTGGGACGAGGTGAGGGGCGTCCTTCTGCCTATCTGCGTTGCTGGGCGGACCGCGTTCAGCGTCACTATTTTCCACAGTTGGGCAGGGTGAGTTGGGAATGTACCTGGTCGGGGAAGATTGCCTTTACCCCTGATCATACTCTCAGGCTGTTCGAACCGGCTCCGGGTATCCTCGCTGCGACCGGCTTCAATGGTCGTGGCATCACCACGGGCACGGTAGTTGGCAAGGGGTTTGCGCGCTATCTGATAAGTGGTGATGACGGCTTGCTGCCATTGCCGATCAAGGCTCATCGACCGATAGCTGCCAAGTCACTCTGGAGTTGTGGTTATGAAGGAGGGTTTACACTCTATCATTCCGGGCAGTGTCTTCGTGTGTTGATCTGACACTGTGCCAGTCGATGCTTGATAGGCATCGTGACGCTGAATACATGTACGCTGTCGAAAAATCTCTGCGGCGGGCCAGTGGCCCGCCGCAGTCGGTTTGCCCTCACGAAATGTCTGCGAGTCGACTCTCAACGCCCCATCCAGCCGCCGTCCACGGTCATCACGCTGCCGTGCATATAGTCCGAGGCGCTGGAGGCCAGAAACACCACCGGTCCCTTGAAGTCAGCGGCGTCGCCCCAGCGACCGGCGGGGATGCGCGTGAGGATGTCGCGAGAACGCTCGGGATCGTCGCGCAGTGCCTGGGTGTTGTCGGTGGCGATGTAACCCGGAGCGACGGCGTTGACGTTGACCCCGTGGGCGGCCCATTCGTTGGCGAAGGCCTTGGTCAACTGGGCGATGCCGCCCTTGCTGGCGGCGTAGCCGGGCACGGTGATGCCGCCCTGAAACGACAGCAGCGAGGCGGTGAAGATCACCTTGCCGCTGCCTCGCGCGACCATCTGCCTGCCGATCTCCCGGGTCAGCACGAAGGGGGCGCTCAGATTGACGTCGATGACCCTGTCCCACAGCGCATCGGTGTGTTCGGTGGCGGGCGCGCGTTCGATGGTGCCGGCGTTGTTGACCAGGATATCGATACGCCGGTCGGCAAGCTGCTCGACCATCGCCATCAGCGCGCTGCGGTCCGACAGGTCGCAGGCGATCCCTGTGCAGTCTCGCCCCAGGGCGCGAACTCGCTCGCCCAGCTCGCCGCCGTCGGCGGTCATGCTGGTGCTGACGGCGATGATGTCGGCACCGGCTTCGGCCAGGCCCAGCGCCATGGCCGCGCCGATGCCGCGTCTCGCGCCTGTCACCAGGGCGGTCTTGCCGTCGAGTGCAAAGGTCGTCAGTACAGCCATCGAAAATCTCCTGAGTGATCGGACGGGCATGTGTCGCAAAGGGAGCTGTCAGCCTAGTGGGCATCCCGGGCGCGGGAAAGGCCGGGGAGGGGCATCGTGCGGATGGCAGTGCTTCGCCTCGACCACATCTTTTACCTTTTAAAGACAAATTTTTTCTTATTAGACCTATGTCTAAGGGGCAGGCATATTGATCGATCCTGAGTGGAAGTGGTTTTTCAAATAATTGAAATTTAACGATTAAATGGAATGTTTCGGGTTGTCGATGTGGTCTCGAGTGCCGTATGAAGGTCAAGATGAAAGCCAAGTTGTAAAAAGTTGTTTGAAAAGCCTTCCGGCGCTTCCTATAGTGACTCCGTCAACGAACAACCCAGTTTGCCAGCGATAGGCGGAGCCCATGAGCATCATCAACGATTACCCCCACGCAGAGCTGTCCAACCTGACCCGCGAGCGACTGATGCGGGCTTCGACGGCGTCGCTGCACACCCTGCTGCACAAGCGGGGTCTGAAGAACACCTATATCCAGAACGTCGGTCGCATGAACAAGAGCCAGGTCAAGATGGTGGGGCAGGCCTACACCCTGCGCTATATCCCGGCCCGCGAGGACCTGGACGTGGTAGCCGCCTTCCGTGATCCGGAGCACCCCCAGCGTCTGGCGGTGGAAAGTGTGCCGCCTGGCCGCGTACTGGTGTCCGACTGCCGTCAGGATGCCAGCGCCGCGAGTGCCGGCAGCATCCTGTTGACCCGCCTGCAGGTGCGCGAGTGCGCGGGCTTTGTGTCAGACGCCGGTGTGCGTGACTCGGAGTACGCCGAGAGCATGTCGATGCCGGTGTTCTGCACCAAGCCCAGCGCCCCGACCAACCTGACCAAGCACCACGCGGTGGATATCCAGCAGCCCATCGGCTGTGGCGGCGTGCCGGTCTATCCCGGCGACGTACTGGTCGGCGACGGCGACGGCGTCATGGTGGTGCCGCTCGAGCTGGCCGACGAGATCGCCGAAGAAGCCAGTGGCATGGAGGCCTTCGAAGCCTACGTGCTGGACAAGGTCAACAACGGCGCGGCGGTCATCGGTCTTTATCCGCCCAACGAACAGGCCCAGGAGGAATACCAGGCCTACCTGCGCGAGCAGAAGTCTCGCGGCTGAAGCAGCAGTCGCGCGGCCAGACAAGCGCCGCCTCATCTACCCCCACACAATCACAAAATAATCCCAGGAGTCGCCATGTTTGCTCTCACTCCCCTCAACGCCACCCTCAGCACGACCCTGCGCAAGCGCCTGATCAAGGGCGCGACCGGCGCTACCCTGGCCGGTGTGGCGCTGGCCGCGGTCGTCGCCGTGCCGACGGCCCAGGCCGACTTCCCCCAGCGTGACATCCGCATGATCGTGCCCTGGCCTGCCGGCGGCGGCGCGGATGCCATCTCGCGCAAGATCAGCAACCTGGCCGAGCAGTCGCTGCCGACCTCGATCTACGTCGAGAACATCGGCGGGGCGGTGACCGCCACCGGCCTGATGCAGTTGGCCAAGGCGCGTCCCGACGGCCACACCATCGGTGTGCTGACCTACGACAGCGTCGTCACCCTGCCGCGGGGCAATATGGTGCCCGGCTACTCGCTGGACAAGCTCGAGCCGTTCGCCCGTGTGACCCAGGAAGCCGACGCCATCGTGGTATCCAAGCAGTCGGGCTTCACCTCCTACGAGGAGCTGATCGAGGCGGCCAGGGAAAATCCCGGCACGGTGCGCATCGGTGTGGCGCCCCAGGGCTCTGGCCCCTACCTGGCGGTACGTCGCCTGGAGGCGGCCACCGGGGTCACCTTCAACGTGATCTCCTATCCGGGGTCGTCCACCGCCGAGGCCGAGGCGCTGCTGTCCGGCGAGATCGACGCCGCCATCTCGAGCCTGGGGGACTTCTCCGGGATCCTGTCCTCGGGTGATGCGCTTGGCGTGGTCGAGCTGTCCGGTTCGCAGAACCCGGCCTATCCCGAGGTGCCGCCGATCTCCGAATTCGACGTGGATCTCGAGACCGGCAGCTTCATCGTGCTGGCGGCGCCGGCCAATACCCCGGAAGACGCCATCGAGACCCTGGAGTCGACCTACCACGAGGCTTACCAGAGCGACGAGTTCCAAGAGTGGGTCACCAGTATTGGTGTCACGCCGGGCTGGCTCGGCAGCGAGGAAGTCAACGAATGGATCGGCAGCTACCAGGAGCGGACCTTCGCCGCCATGGATGAGCTGGACCTGTAAGTCCGGGGTGCAAAGTCCGGGGCGGAAAGTCCGGTGAAAAGTCCGGTGAAACATGTCTGAGCTTCACGCAGCGACCTTCCGCCTCCTGCCTCCATCTGGAGCGGGCGGGTAGAGCACCTGCCTCTGCCGGCCCGCTTCACTTCCCTTCCAACGAACACTGTGTTGTCGGTCTCCCGTCATTGGGGGCCGAGAGAGGTTTCGCATGTCTCGTTCATCTTCATCTCTGCTGGCGCGTGCGCTTGGCCTTGGCCCTGGCTCCAGTGCTGGCGCGATCCGTTTCCACGGCGTGCTGGCGCTGCTGGCCCTGGGCTACCTGATCGGTGGCCTGGCGATGGGGCCTCCGCTGGAGGCCGGCAAGCTGACGCCATCCTTCTTTCCGTTGCTGATCGGTGTGCTGGCCACCGTGCTGTGCGTGCTGCAGTGGTGGTCCTCGGTGCGCAGCGCCGGTGCCCTGGATCGGGACAACGCGGCCGATGAAGGCGATAGGCCGAGGGGCCGTCGTCTTTCGCCGGAGCTGACCCTGATGCTGGCGACTCTGGTCTATGTCCTGGTGTTTCAGTCACTCGGCTATGTGCTGTCCACCCTGGTCTATGTACTGGGCGTGATGCTGTTGTTCTCGGGGCTCGACAAGTGGTTGAGCAAGGCCCTGATCGCGCTGGCCATTACCGCGGTGGGCTTCGTGCTGTTCAACCAGGTCTTCAACGTCCGTCTACCGACACTCTGGGGGTGAGCCATGATGACTGATGCAACCCGCTCGGCGCTCGCTGCCGGGCGACACACCGGGGGTGACCCATGGACTTCCTGACCCAGGTGCTGGCGAGCTTCGGTTTGCTGCTCAATTCCACGGTGCTGTTCTATGTGGTGGCTGGCTTTCTGATCGGCACCGTGTTCTCGGCGATTCCCGGCCTGACCGCGACCCTGGCGCTGGCGTTGCTGCTGCCGCTGACCTACAGCCTGGACGTGACCACGGCGCTGATGGCCTGTGCCAGCATCTATATGGCCGGCATGTGCGGTGGCAGCATCACCGCCACCACCATCAATATTCCCGGTGCACCCTCGTCGATGATGACGGCGCTGGAGGGCTACCCGATGCAGCAGCGCGGCGAAGGGCCTCTGGCGCTGGGCCATGCCTCCTTCGCCTCGATGATCGGCGGCGTGTTCGGGGCGGTACTGCTGGTGCTGCTGGCGCCCTTGATCGCCGACCTGTCGCTGCTGGTGCAGACCACCGGCAAGTGCGCGCTGATCCTGTTTGCGCTGATCGTCATCGTCATCGCCCAGCGGGGCAATGTCCGCCGTGCGGCTATCGCCGCCTGTCTGGGGCTGATGCTTGCCACCGTGGGGCTCGACGCCATGGTGCCGGTGGCCCGGTTCAGCTTCGGCATGGGTGACCTGGCGGCGGGGATCGACCTGATGCCGGTGATCATTGGTACCTTCGCCATCAGTGAGCTGTTGACCCAGCTTGCCGAGAACGACAAGGCCCAGGCCATTCGCGATAAGCTCAAGGGAGTGGCGAAGATTCGTCGCCGCGACTTCATCCCGTCGCGTTCGGCGATCCGCCGTATCGGCGCGGCCTGCTATCTGAAGTCTTCCACCATCGGCTATCTGGTAGGCACGCTGCCCGGGGCCGGGGGCTCGATGGGGGGCTTTCTGGCCTACGTGGAAGCGGTGCGTACCTCGCGCGAGCCGGACAGCTTCGGCAAGGGCAATCCCCAGGGGATCGCGGCGGCGGAAAGCGCCAACAACGCGGTCTGCGGCGGCGCCCTGGTGCCCATGTTGACCTTCGGTATCCCGGGCGACCCGATCACCGCCATCGTGCTCGGCGTGCTGGTCATCAACGGCATCCAGCCGGGGCCGCAGCTGATGGAATCCCAGGCCGGACTGATCGCGCCCATGCTGGCGGCACTGATCTTCAGCGCGCTGATCCTGATTCCGCTGACCATGTACCTGCTCGGGCCTTACTTTATCCGCATCGTGCGCATTCGCCGTGACGTGCTGTTTGGCTCGATCGCCATGCTGGCGGTGGTGGGCAGCTACGTGGCGACCTACTCGACCTTCCAGATGATGATGACGCTGGTCATGGGGGTGCTGGCCTTCTATCTGAGAAAGCACGGCTATCCGGTGGTAACGCTGCTGCTCGGCTTTATCCTCGGCCCGGGCCTCGAGGAGTACCTGCGCCGTTCCCTGACCCTGTCCAACGGTGACCTGACGGTCTTCGTGACCCAGCCCGACAGTCTGTTCTTCATCGTGCTGACCGGGGTGTTCGTGTACTTCCTGGCGATCCGCAAGCCGGTGCAGTTGAAGGGTAGCCAGAACACGACCTGAGGCCCGTACAGATTCCAGAGCAGGAAACTTCAGCGCCTGTCCGACGGCACATCGCCCGGGTCAGGCGCTTTTTTTTGTTCATGATGCCGAGCGGAAGGGTCGGGCGAGTGGCCTGGTTGGCCACGATCCTCCATGAAGTCTTCGCTCGCTCCCTCCGCGTCAAACCACTCGTCCCAGGTCTTGTCGGCAGGAGTGAGGGCGCCTCTTTGAGTCGTGGAGACGATACCGCCTCTATTTGCGTCCTCGGCAAAGGCGGCTGCCTCTGGCTGGCGTACCGCCTGGGAACGGTTGGATGGAAAGACGTAGCCTCTGCGCATCGTCGCGAGCCTCTTGTATGTAAAGGATGTGCCTAGCCTAGGCGAGCTTGCTCCTTGAAGGCATCTCCGGGGTGTCTCAGGGGCATCTTGGGGGCATTTCTGGGCAGACGCGACAAGTCGGGGCCCGCTGGAGAGTAGATCGACACCATCAAAAAAGGCCCTCGCCGGTGGCGAGGGCCTCGTTGATGGTGCGCCAGGGACGCCGGTGGGCTGGCGTCGCCTGTTGTAGAGAAGTAGAGAAGGAGAGAAGGAGAAAAAGAAAGAACGCTGGGCTAGCGCTTGCCGTTCACCAGGCGGGTCAGCCCCAGAGGGTTGTCGGCCTTGAGGCTGTCCGGGGCCAGGGCCTCGGGCATCGCCTGGTAGCACACCGGACGCAGGAAGCGCTGGATCGCGGCGCTGCCCACCGAGGTGGTGCGCGAGTCGGAGGTCGAGGGCCAGGGGCCGCCATGGACCATGGGGTGGCACACCTCGACGCCGGTGGGCCAGCCGTTGAACAGGATGCGACCGGCGCGACGCTCAAGCAGCGGCAGCAACTGGTCGGCCAGCGCGTAGTCGGCTTCCTCGAGGTGGACCGTGGCGGTCAACTGGCCTTCCAGCGCGGTCAGCACCTGCTGCATCTGTGCCACCGAGTCGCACTCGACGATCAGCGCGCAGGCTCCAAAGACCTCGTCATGCAGAGCGGCGTTGCCGATGAAGTCACTGGCGCTGGTGCGCAGCAGGTGCGGCTGGCAGGGGCAGGCAAGATGGCCGGTGGCCTTGCCCTTGGCGACCAGGCTGACGCCCGGCTGGTCGGTGAGTTGGGCGACTCCCTGCTCGTAGGCGGCGTGGATGCCGGGGGTCAGCATCAGCTGTGGGGCGGCTTCGCGTACCGCAGCACCGGCCTGCTCGACGAAGCGCTCAAGCGCGGCACCAGATAGTGCCAGAATCAGCCCCGGGTTGGTGCAGAACTGGCCGGCGCCCATGGTCAGCGACGCGACGAAGGCGTCGCCCAGGGCCTCGGCGTTGGCTTCCAGCTGCTGCGGCAGCAGCAGGACCGGATTGATGCTGCTCATCTCGGCGTAGACCGGGATCGGCTGGGGGCGTGCCTGGGCGGTGCGCAGCAGGGCGGTGCCGCCGTTGCGCGAGCCGGTGAAGCCCACCGCCTGGATGCGTGGGTCCTTGACCAGGGCCTGGCCGAGCTCGCTGCCGCTGCCATAGAGCAGCGAGAACACGCCCTCGGGCATTTTGCTGCTCTTGGCGGCCTGTTGCAGGGCGCGTCCGACCAGCTCCGAGGTGCCGGGGTGGGCGGAGTGAGCCTTGACGATCACCGGGCAGCCCGCGGCCAGCGCGGCGGCGGTATCGCCGCCGGCCACCGAGAACGCCAGCGGGAAGTTGCTGGCGCCAAACACCGCCACCGGACCCAGCGGCACCTGCTGCTGGGCGAGGGAGGGGCGTGGCATGGGCGCGCGCTCGGGCAGGGCGTCCTCGATGCGTACGTCGAGATAGTCGCCGCTGCGCAGGACCTCGGCGAACAGTCTGAGCTGTCCGCAGGTGCGGCCACGCTCGCCTTCAAGGCGTGCCCTGGGCAGGCCGGTCTCGGCCATGGCGCGCTCGGTCAGGGTGTCGCCGAGGGCATCGATATTGTCGGCTGCCGCCTCGAGAAAGGCCGCGCGGTCTGCAAGCGGCAGGCGGCGGTAGGCCAGGAAGGCGTCCTCGGCCAGCTGGCAGGCGCGCTCCACCTCGGCCTGGCCCGCCAGGGGGTAGGCCGGGGCAAGGGTCTCGCCGGAGGCGGGGTTGACCGCCGAGATGGTGCGTCCGTCGGTGGCACCGGCCACCGAGGAAAAGCCGATCAGATGATGACCTTCGATAGTCATGGGGACTCCTGTTATTGCGCAGTGAAGATGATGAAAGGTGGCAAGGGGCGGCCGCAGCCAAGCCGGGGTCGACACGCACGAAACCTGCAATCGCAGTGCGCAGCGAACGCCGAGTAGGGGAGTGGATAGCGAAGCGGCCGGAAGCATGTCCGGCCGCTCGGGGCTCTAGCGGGCTGGCGTCGACAGCGCCGTCACGCCGTTGGCCCGGGATGCTGCGATATGCCTCAGGGGCACATCTGGCCGCCGTTGACGTCGATCACCTGGCCGGTGATGTAGCCGCTGGCAGCGTGGGAGGCCAGGAACAGGAAGGACGGTGCAACCTCCTCGGAGGTGCCAAGGCGGCCCATGGCGATGGTGGAGGCGATCTTCTCTTTCACCTCCGCGCTCTTGTCGGCGTGGAAGGCGGTGTCGATGGTGCCCGGTGCGACGATGTTGAAGCGCACGTTGTCCTTGGTGAATTCCTTTACCCAGTTGCGATGCAGGTTGTGCAGCATGGCCTTGGAGCCGCCGTACAGAGAGGCGCCGAGGCCACCGCCTTCGCGACCGGCGATGGAACCGGTGCTGATGACGCTGGCGGTCTCGCCGCGCTTCTCGGCGGAGGCCTTCAGGTGCGGCATGGCGAAGCGGGTGGTCATGATCACCGAGCGCAGGTTCAGGTCCATCACCAGGTTGAAGTCGTCGTCCTCGAGGGACTCGAGGCCCTTGCGAACGCCGAGGCCGCCGGCGTTGTTCACCAGCACGTCAAGGCTGCCGAACTGCTCGACAAATTCGTTGACCAGGGTCTCGCACTCGCCGCTCTTGGTCAGGTCGCGCTCATAGTAGGCGAAGCGCGCACCCTCGGACTCCAGCTGGGCGATCAGCTCCTCGGCGGCGCTGTCCTTCTGGCTGCTGTTGATGCCGACGATGGCACCCTGGCGGGCGAAGGCCACCGCGGCGGCACGACCGATGCCCTTGGTGGAGCCGGTGATAAGGACGGTCTTGTCGTTGAGATCGGCGAACATGAAGTGCTCCTGAACGAATCGGGCCTGCAACAGGCCGCATCATGGATGTTGATAGGAGAAAGGAGGGCGCAGCGCGACCAGCCTGGGATTGTGGGATAAACCTTAGCCTAGCGTCTGGTGGACTTCAAACAAATACTAACAAGTGGGCATGGTACTTTGGTCTTGTGGGCATGGAGCTACTGTCAAAGAGAACTTTGGAAAGCTCGGTGTTTACGATCTGCGTTTTATTTAAATTGTTGTGATAAAAGGGTTGTTGTGGGGTTTTGGCGATCGGTTTTTCCTCTCGACGGGAGGCAGTGACGGCTCGTCTACGGGGCCCGTTAGCATAAAGTATAAGTTGTAATAACTTGTCTAGTTGGCGCCGTGGCGGCACTCTTGCAAGCGTTCTTTCCGGTGGTGGGTCGCCACGACCTTGACCGGACCCCAGACGCTCGACGACAAGAGAGATAACTCATGCGAACGCTCCCACGCCTGCTTTGCGCTTCCCTGCTGGTGGCCACCTCCACGGTTGCCGTCGGTGACGACTATCCCTCCAAGCCGATCACGCTGATCGTGCCCTGGTCCGCCGGTGGCGGCACCGACGCCGTCGGTCGGCAGTTTGCCGCCGGGCTGCAGGAAGAGCTGGGGCAGCCGGTCAACGTGGTCAACCGTACCGGTGGCTCCGGTGTGGTCGGCCATATGGCGATGAAGATGGCGCGTCCCGATGGCTACACCCTGGGCCTGGGCACCGCCGAGATCGCGACCTATCGCCATATCGGCACCGCCGACCTGTCCTACGAGGACTTTACCCCGATCGCGCTGCTCAACCTCGATTATGCGGCCTTCACTGTCAACGCCGAGTCGCCCTGGCAGAACCTGGAAGACGCTCTGTCCGACCTGGCCGAGTCACCCAACGAGTACACCGTATCGGGTTCTGCGCCAGGTGCTGCCTACCACCTGTCGTTCGCTGGCTTCCTCGACCAGCAGGGCATCGATCCGAACACCGTCAATCTGGTACCCAGTGAAGGTGCCGCGCCGGGCCTGCAGGAGCTGGCCGCGGGCGGTGTCGACATCGTCTTCTCGTCGCTGCCGGAGACCGAGTCCATGCGTGAATCCGACCGCGTCCGCACCCTGGCGGTGCTGTCCAGCGAGCGCGAGGAGGCCTTCCCGGATATCCCGGCGGCCGGCGAGGTGACCGGTGATGACTGGTCCCACGGTTCCTGGCGTGGACTGATCGGCCCCGAGGGTCTGCCTGAAGACGTCTCCGAGCGTCTGTTGAGCGCAGCCGAGACGGTGTGGAACTCCGAGGACTTCCAGTCGTTCATGGAAGGCCGCGGCTTCGGCGCCGTGTGGGAAGGTCCGGAAGGCTTCGAGGCATTCATGGCCGAACAGGATGCCAACAACGCCTCCATCATCGACCAGCTTGGCCTGGCCCAGTAACCGAGAGTCCAGTAACTGAAGGCTCAGTAACCGAGAGCCCAGTAGCTGAAGGCCCAGTAACCGAGGGCCCAGTGACAGATCGCTCGGTGACAGAAAGCTCACCGAGCGGTCCGCTGGCTCAGGCTGCAATTCACCCGATTGAGCGCCGCCTTCGCGGCGCACTGACAAAGGCGCGGAAACGCCCGGGAGAACGTCATCATGCGTACCAGTGACGCGGTATCGGGAACCATGGCGGCGGCCCTGGGGGCCGCCCTCATCGTCGCTTCCGCGGACTTGAGTCCGCTGCCGCGCCAGGTCTATGGCGCCGGCACCTTCCCCAAGGTGGTGGGGGCCCTGCTGCTGTTGATGGGAGGGCTATTGGTGCTCAAGGGCCTGCGCCAACGCCAGCCCTGGGCGCGCTGGACCTCCAAGGTAACCGGCCGAGCGTTTGTGCTGGCGCTGGCGGCGGTGGTCGCCAGTGTCATCGCCTACGTGGTGCTCACGCCGCTGCTGGGTTTTCCGATCGTTGCGGTGGCGCTTCTGACGCTGTTGTTTCGCGCCTATCACCGTCGTGGTTGGGGGCGTGCGCTGTTGATCGCGGTGATTGCCACGACCGTGATCTGGATGCTGTTCGCACAGCTTCTGCACGTGCCGCTGGAGGCAGGACTGCTTGAACGGGTGCTCTACTGATGAATGAATTGATGCAAGCCGCTGCCATGGTGCTCGACGGCGAGGTGCTTTTGGTGATTGTCGCCGCCTCGTTGTTCGGACTCTTCATGGGAGCTATCCCTGGTCTCACCGCCACCATGGCAACCGCCTTGCTGGTGCCGGTGACCTTTTTCATGGAGCCGCTGCCGGCCATCGCCGCCATCGTCTCCGCCACCGCCATGGCGATCGTCGCCGGTGACATTCCCGGTGCCTTGCTGCGCATGCCGGGGACGCCAGCGTCGGCGGTCTACGCCGACGAAGCCTACCTGATGGGCAAGAAGGGCAAGCTTGGCCTGGCGCTTGGTATCAACGTCACCTGCTCGATGCTCGGTGGCATCATCGGGGTCGCGGTGCTGGCGCTGTTTGCCCCGCGGATCGCCGAATTTGCGCTGCAGTTCACCAGCGACGAGTACTTCTGGCTGGCGCTGCTGGGGTTGTCCTGTGCGATTCTGGTCGCCGGCGGTGATCCGCTCAAGGGCGCCATCTCGATGCTGATCGGCCTGTCGCTGGCGATGATCGGCATGGACAGTGTGTCCGGCCAGATGCGCTTCACCATGGGCAGCTATGACCTGCTCGCGGGGATCTCGTTGCTGCCGGTGCTGATCGGCCTGTTCGCCATCACCGAACTGCTGCGCAGCCTGCCCAACGCCGGGCAGCGCGCCTCCAGGGTGGAAACGCCCAAGGGCAAGCTGCTCGACGGCGTGGCCCGTACCACCTGGCGCTACAAGGGCGGCGTCGCCCGTGGCGGGCTGCTCGGCACCATGATCGGTGCACTGCCGGGTGCCGGCGCCGACATCGCCTCCTGGATCAGCTACGCCATCAGTCGCAAGCTGTCGCGGGAGCCGCAGAAGTACGGCACCGGCCATCCGGAAGGGCTGGTCTCGGCCAGCGCCGCCAACAACGCGGCCCTGTCCGGCGCCTATATCCCGGCCCTGGTGTTCGGCATTCCGGGGGATACCGTCACCGCCATCATCATCGGCGTGCTGACCACCAAGGGCATCACCCCGGGCCCCGACGTCTTCACCGAGCAGGGGGCTCTGGTCAACGCCATCTTCATGGTGTTCGTGCTGGCCAACCTGTTGCTGCTGCCGCTGGGGCTGATGGCGATCAAGGGTGCCGGCAGGCTGCTGGCCGTGCCCACTGGCGTTCTCTACCCATTGATCCTGATGTTTTGTATCGTGGGGGCCTTCTCCGCCAACAACAGCATGTTCGATGTCTGGGTGATGCTCGGCCTGGGGCTGGTCGGCGTATTCCTGATGGAGAATGATTTCCCGCTGGGCCCGCTGATTCTGGCCTTTATTCTCGGCCCGATCATCGAGAGCAATTTCATGCGCTCGATCCTCAAGTCAGACGGTGACCTGATGGCCTTCGTCGACCGGCCCATCGCCATGGTGCTGGCGGGGCTGGCGATCCTGACCTGGACCCTGATCATCGCCAACGGCGTGTGGAAGGGCCGCAAGGCCGGCAAGGGCGGCGGAGTCACTACCGAGGCGTCCTGATCCGCGGGCGGTGGTGATCCGCCCGGATAGGGCAGGTAGAGGCGAGAGGCGCCCTGTGTGGCCTAAAGGCCCAATGCGGGGCGCCTTTTGCAGTGGTAAAAGGGAGGTGGCGCCTGATGGTACAAGCCAGGCGGCTTCCAGGGAACAGAGAACCGGAGCAGGGCAAGATGGCACAAGACGAAAAATTTTCACTGGCTTCGGCGGTCTACGAGAAGATTCTGGAAGCGATCATCGAGGGCCAGTATCCGGTCAACAAGAAACTGCCGACCGAAGCGCAACTGTGCCAGCGCTACGAAGTGTCCCGGCCGGTGCTGCGTGATGCCCTGGCGCGCCTCAAGGAAGACGAACTGGTGGTGTCCCGGCGGGGCTCCGGCAGTTTCGTGATCCGTCAGCCCGACAGTGCGGTGCTCAAGTTCGCACCGATCTCGAGCATCGCCGATATCCAGCGCTGCTTCGAGTTTCGTACCAACGTCGAGGCGCGGGCGGCGCACCTGGCGGCGTTACGACGTACCCAGGAGCAGCTCGACCAGATCCGTCGCTGCTACGACATCATCGATGAGGCCAACGCCCGCCACGATCTGGCCACCGACGAGGACTATCGCTTTCACCTGGCGATCACCGAGGCGGCCAGCAACCACTACTACATCACCGTACTGAAGTCGCTCAACGAGAGCATCAAGGAAGGCATGAACCTGACCCGGGGGCTGTCATTGATGGCCTCTCAGGAGCGCTTGAAGCTAGTCCAGGATGAGCACCTGGCGATCGTCGAGGCGATCAGCGACAAGGATGGCGAGCGCGCCGAAGCCGCCATGCGCGCCCATATCGACAACGCCCGGCATCGCATGTTCGAGGGGAGCCAATAGGGGCGCGGGGGCCTGCTGGCGTGCCTGAACGCGGCCCTCCAGGATAATTTTGAAGTGGGTCGCTGAGTGGCTCGGGACTCGGAAGAAAGGAAGGTATTCCCGAGCGAGTGTTCTTTATCTGCGCATGGACAGCCCAGCTGTCTGGCCTGGTGACGTGCTTAGCTGTGTGTGCCCTGTTCTTCGCTTGTCTCTCCATGTTGCACGTCAGTACGCTGGCTTTTGGCATAGACAAACTCTGGGTCAAGATCGATTCCTGATTCCCATTCGATGGTGTCAAATGATACCCGAACGCGATCAAATACCTTGCGATCCTTTAGCTTCTGAAACACTCCAAAATCCAGGTAGGTTTTCATATCCAGGACGCCATTCTCTCCGTTGTCAAAATGGATCGAGAGGCGATAGTCGTCAATCGGTGTAACCTTTTTCACAGATGGGTACATGATTTCCCCCTCACTGTAATGGCTGGATCTTGAAGGGTTCTTCGCCGTTCATGACCAGTCGCCAGTCTGCCATCAATTCGTCCTGATGAAGCTCGGCCCATGCCAGGACAAGCTTGGTTTGCTTCCTTGGCAGATCTCCTTGAATAATCTCACATGTACGGATATTGACAGTGTCTTGCCGAAGGTTTTTCGGCCCAAATTCGTGTGCGGCAGTAGCGTCGAGCCGAGCGACATGTGGTCAAGCTAGCCGGGGCGCGGCGGTCATGTCCAGATGGCACGCCCGAGTCCAATCGTATCCACCAGGCGGCTGACAGTCAGTCGTTTTCCTAAGGCTCGTTGCCGCTAGAGGGGATCTTGCCGACGCGGGTGAATCTCGAGGTGGCTCAGGCCAAGTTCGTGGCTCTCGCTATGCTCGATAGCCCGGCCAGCGAGCGAGCCCCGTCGACGATGCTCGTCGACCTCGATGGTGTTCCCCTCACGCACGTCTTTACAGGATAAGCCCCGCCGAGGCGGGGCTTATCTCGTTACAACTGTGTACAGCGGTGGCTTTCGTACTCGCAGGGCTGCTGCGGGTCGCTTCGGGGGTCAGTAGAACAACAGCGGGTCGAGGATGCCCTGGGGATAGGTCAGGGTCAGAAACTCTGCCATCGCCAGCAGGAATGCCAGTACCCCCAGCGCCATCAGCACCGCGACCCAGGGCTTGAGCTTGGCGATGGCCAGCAGGAACACCAGGGTGAACATTGTGGCCGTGGTGATGAAGCCCAGCGTCAGCATGACGGCGACGAGGGCAAAGAAGCCGACCAGCCAGATGGCTTCTCGGGCGAAGGTCTGACGCTCCCAGCGGGGGCGACGTACCACGCTGCGGACGATCTCGGCCAGACAGGCCAGGGCCATGATGGCAATCGCGAGCCGTGGCATGATGCCGCCGATCAGTGACAACTCCGAGACGTTGACCCAGGCGCTGGCCGCCAGCACCAGCAGGGCTCCCAGCAGCACGATATCGATGATCCCCAGACGATGGGATTCAGCGTCGGGCTTAGGCTCGGTGGCCGCGGCGCCCACCGACATCGGCTGACGCCGCTTCTTGATCTGCTTGCCGATCACCGGAATGAACATGGCGGCAAGAATCATGGCGCCGATGATCAGCACGCCGGGGCGCAGGAAGGCGTCGGTGCCCTGGAACTGGACCGCCTGGTAGAAGTAGGCCTCGGCGCCCGGTGCCAGCACAAAACCGATCAGGAAGGCCGGACGTGACCAGTTGGCCTGCTTGAACAGCACACCCAGCACGCCGATGGCACTCAGGGCGAGCAGATCGCCGGTGGCGCGGGTGGCCTGGAAGGCGGCGAACATGATCAGCACCGTGATCAGCGGCGCCAGGGTGGCAAAGGGCACCCGGGTCAGGTTGGCCACGGGACGGGCCAGGATCAGGCAGAGCGCGGCGCCGAGGATATTGGCGAGGGCCAGCGACCAGATGATGGTGTAGGTCAGGTCCAGATGGGTCTCGATCATGCCGACCCCCGGCTGCAGGCCGAGCAGCAGCAGGCCGCCCAGGAACACCGCCGCAGTGCCTGAACCGGGCACCCCGAACAGCAAGGTCGGCACCATCGCGCCACAGGCGCAGGCGTTGTTGGCCGACTCCGGGGCGATGACGCCGCGAATATCCCCCTTGCCGAACTCGGAGCTGTCCTTGGCCGATTGCACCGCATGGCCGTAGGTCAGCCAGTCCACCACCGAGCCAGCGAGCCCCGGAATGGTGCCGACCAGGCTGCCGATGGCGGCGCAGCGTGCGACCAGCCCGCGCTGCTGGCCGACGTCCTGGATACCGCGACGCCAGCCTTCACCGAGGCGACATGGCTTCTCGGCGATGGCGCCTCGCTTGACCAGCAGATCGATGATCTCCGGCAGGGCGAAGATGCCGAGGCCGACGACCACCAGCGGCAGGCCATCGAACAGGTAGTCGATGTCGAGGTTCAGACGAAATTCTCCGGTGGCCGGTGCCATGCCGATACCCCCCACCAGCAGACCCAAGCCACAGGCGGCCAGACCCTTGAACAGGTCGGCTCCCGACAGCACCGCCACCATGGAAAGCCCGAGCAGGGTCAGCATGAACAGTTCCGATGACGAGAACGACAGCACCAGTGGTCTTGCGATCAGGATAAAGCCGGTCAGTACCACGGCACCGATCAGGCCGCCGATCATCGATGACAGAAAGGCGCTGGACAGAGCCCGTGCGGCCTGGCCTTTCTTGGCCAGGGAGAAACCGTCGATGACGGTGGCCTGTGACGCGCTGGAGCCGGGAATGCCCAGCAGCACGGAGGCGAAGGTGTCGCCGGTGGGGATGACCGCCACCAGGCCCATCAGCATGCCGAGTGCGACCGTGGGCTCCATGCCGTAGAGAAAGGGCAGCAGCAGTGACATGCCGGCGATGCCGCCGAGGCCTGGAATGATGCCGACGACCAGGCCAACCAGCACCCCCCAGCGTCATGAACAGCAGATGGGACAGGGTAAACAGCTGTCCCAGGCTGGAAAGAAGGATATCAAGCATGGCGTGTGGCTCTCGAGTTGTTGGTGACGCCCGAGGGCGTCTTGTTGAAGTCGTTGAGCCAGGAGGCGCCGGCCGTCGCGGCCGGCGCTTCCCGAACGGTGTCAGATCCTGGCGTTGTGCTTCTCCTCGAGCCACTTGGCCAGCCACTCACGGGTCGCCTCATCGATCGACATGGCGTCTTCCAGGTGGCGCTGGATGACGTCACCGATGACCGGGGTATAGGGGCCGAGCTGGGCCTCTGCGTCCTGCTTGAACTCATCGGTGGCGACGAACTCGCGGGCAGCGTCACGGTAGGCGTCGACCAGCTCCTGAGGGGTGTCCCTGGGCACCATGATCAACTTCTGCAGGGCGAAGCCAGAGGCGAAGAACTTGCGAAATGCCTCATAGGCAGGCCCGGAGGGCGCCTCGCCGTGACGCGCCTGGTAGACCTCGTTGAAGGTCGGCAGGTCGGGGAAGGCCGGGTCGCGAACAATCTTGCCGTCGTCGTCGAGCAGGCCCAGCGAGAACAACGGCACTGCCTTGCCGGACTCGACCAGCGGGGTGACGTTGCTCAGGTAGGCCGAGCTGGTCTGGAAATCGATGTCCGCTTCGCCGCGTTCGAAGGCCAGTCGTCCCTCGCCGCGGCTACGCATACCGAACACCGCCTGGACGTCGGCGCCGAGCAGGTCGAGGGCGATCAGCACGGGCAGCTCGAGACCGGTGGGGTTCTGGGCGGCCAGCTTGACCGGCTGGCTGAGCAGGGCATCGATCGCCGCGTCGGCGGTGTCGCCAAGGCTCGGCTGGCCATAGACCACCCCGCCGGTGGGGGTCGCCAGGATCGGCGTCCATTAGCTGTAGTCATAGCGTACGCGGCGATCATCCAGCATCGCCGGGTACTGGGTGGAGGCCGATGTGCCGAGCCAGTTTGAACCGTCGGCCTTGGCGCGCATGGCGAACAGATTGGCGCCATTGATCGAGCCGCCTCCCGGGACGTTGTCGATCATGATGGTCGGCTCGCCGGGGATATAGTCGCTGAGCCAGGGCGAAAAGAAGCGCGCCCACACATCGGTGCCGCCGCCGACGCCGAACGGCACGGTCCACTTGATATTGGCGGGTACCTCGACCTCTGCGGCCTGGGCATTGCCGGCGAGGCTGGCGCCTGCGATGGCGATGCCGAGTGCCGCGGCCCTGGTAACGCGGGACAAGGCGAGGCGTGATGCGGTGAACGAGGAAGGTTTACGGGTCATCATGGCGTGTCTCCTGACGGTCGTTGTGACGATTGTTATGTCGGTTGGGGAGGTGGTGATTGTTATGGCGGTTGTGGTTGTCGGGCGCGGCGGCGCTCGGCGCAGCCGCGCAGCGTCCTTGTCGGTGCAGATCAGTCCGGGCCGGGGCGGCTGGAAGACGTGCCGGGCAGAGTAGGGTCGGGCAGGGCGTAGAACAGGGTGCCGCTCATGATCTTTCTGGCGGTGCGGATCAATGAGGCCCGGGCGATATCGCCGGGGTCGCCGTCGCGGTGTTCCACCTGGAGGTCGATGAAGCCCGACGGGTGCTCCAGGCTGACGGCCGCCTTGAGGTCACCGGCCTTGAGTTGCCCTGCATCGATGGCGATGCGATTGGCGACGGTGCCAGGGACGCTGACGGCGCTCGCCACAGCGATGGCACCGGTGACAGCGATCGCCTTGTGACAGCGATGGGGGACAAAGTAGCGGGTGCACAGGGTGCGCTCGGCATCCTCGGCGGGCGAGGCCAGCACTGGCTTCGGTAGCACGCTGTCGCTGACGTCACCAAGCCCCATCAGCTCTCCTGCATGACGACGGATCCTCTCCAGACGCTTGAGCAGGTCGCTGTCGCTATCCAGCTCAAGGGGCGTCTCGCGGCCACTCAGTCCAAGCTCTCGCGCGTCGATCATGATGATCGGGGTGGCCGCATCCAGGCAGGATACGGTGACACCGTCGATGGTGTCGGCGGCCTGGCCGGTCGGGAGCAGTCCCGACGTCTTGGTTCCGACGATGTCGAGAAAGCTCAGTTGAATGGCGGCGGAACTGCCGGGGACACCGCTGATGCGAGTGTCGCCGTCGTAGCGGACCTGGCCGGCGTCGGTGGGTACGTGGCACTCGATCAGTCGCTGGGTGTTGAGGTTGCGTACCCGCACCAGGGTGTAGTCCGGTTGCGGCTCCACCAGGCCGGACTCGATGGCGTAGGGGCCGACGGCAGACAGCATGTTGCCGCAGTTGGGGTTGAAGTCGACACGGCGGTTGAGCACGTCCACCTGGGCGAACAGGTAGTCCACGTCGGCGTCCGGGTGGCTGGAGCGCTCGACGATGGCCACCTTGCTGGTCAACGGGTCGCCGCCGCCGATTCCGTCGATCTGCAGGGCGTGGCCGGAGCCCATCAGGCTGATCAGGATTTCCGCCCTGGCGGGCTCGTCGTCGGGGAGGTCGCTCATGCGCAGGAAGGGCCCGCGGGAGGTGCCGTCGCGCATGATCATGCAGGGGATGCTGTTCATCATCGTGATGCCACGCCGTTGTTGGAGGTCGTGGTATCAGCTTGTCAGGCGTCTATTGATGCTTCAAATGCAAAGTTTGGCGTCTATCAATGCGAAATGGGGATTAATGCGCTATGGTTATTAGTCCAAAAGCCTTCATGCAAGAGTGACCCGATGCAGCACCGTCTTGAATTTCTCGATCTGCAGGCCTTCATCCAGGTCGCGGAGCTGGGCTCCTTCCATGAGGCGGCTCAGCGCCTGCACCTGTCGCAGCCTGCGCTGTCACGGCGAATCCAGAAGCTCGAAGAGTTGCTGGAGGTGGGCCTGCTCGAGCGCACCACCCGGCGTACGCGGCTGACGCCGATAGGCGCCGACTTTCTGCCTCGGGCGCGACGGATGATCGAAGAGTACGAGTCCTCGATCCTCGGTATCCGCGAGCTGGCCACCCACCAGACCGGCACCGTGACCATCGCCTGCCTGCCGACCGCTGCCTTCTACTTTCTGCCAAGCGTGATCAGGGGGTTCAGCGAGGCCTGGCCGGGCATCCGTATTCGTATTCTGGATGTCAGCGCCAACGAGGGTCTCGAGAAGGTCATCAGCGGCGAGGCCGACTTCGGCATCAACATGTTCAGCGCCCAGCGGCCTGAGGTGTCTTTCACCCAGTTGATGAGAGACCCCTTCGTCTTGGCGCTGCGCTCCGATCACCCTCTGGCGGCCAGGGAGCAAATCGAGTGGTCAGACCTCGAGCAGGTGCGGCTGATCACCGTCAGTCGCGACAGCGGCAATCGCACCCTGCTGGACAATGCGCTGTCCGCCGAGGGCATCCACCTCAACAGCTTCTACGAAGTACAGCATCTGTCCACCTCGCTGGGGCTGGTGGAGTCGGGCCTGGGGGTGGCGATTCTGCCGCGCATGACCATGCCGGGCCCGGATCACGAGATCCTGTGTTCGCGGGAGCTGCCGGAGCCACGCATCCAGCGCACCATCGGCCTGGTACGCAGCAACGTGCACAGTATCTCGGGCACCGCCCAGCTGTTTATCGATCTGCTGCTGGAACAGTGGAAGCATTCGTAGGCGCAGCGAACCGCATGGCCATCTATCGCCGATTCAGTATGGATTCAGGTTCTTGCGCTACAAACAGAGGGAGACACCCAAAACGGAAGGATGACGTCATGCGCAGCACACTGATGGTGGTCGCTCTTGGCCTGTTGTCGACCCAGGCATTGGCAGGTCCCGGCCACGCTCAATCGGAGGCCATGGACCCCGATCAGGCGGATCGCACCATCGCCGTCGAGGCCGGCGATATCTGGTTCGATCCGGAAAGCTTGAGCGTTGCCTCCGGGGAGGTGGTGGCCTTCGAGGTCACCAACAGCGGTCAGCTCGAGCATGAGTTCGTGATCGGCTCCGCCGAGGCTCAGAACGAACACCGCAAGATGATGCGTGAGATGGCCTCGGGGGGAGGGCATGGCATGCACGGTGACGGCCACGACATGAGTCAGATGCACGGCGCCATGAACATGCCGGCGGTGACTCTGGCGCCGGGAGAAACCAGAACGCTTGTCTGGAAGGCGCCGGAGCAGGGGGCATCGCTGACCTTCGCCTGCAATGTACCCGGACATTTTGAAGCGGGCATGCATGGCACCCTGAGTGTGGGAGAATAGGCGGCAAGCCTGGGACGGGGCCACCCCGTCCGGCTCGAGTGAGGCGTGGCATGCCGGGGCCCGCTGGCAGGGAGATGATGGTGATGAAGCTGTTGCTGGTCGAGGACGATGACCTGCTCTGCGAGAGTCTGAAGGATACGCTGGATGATCATGGCTATCGCGTCGACGTAGCCGAGCGACTGAGCGTGGCAAAGGCGCTGTTGCACAGCGAAGAGTATGCACTGATGATTCTGGATATCGGCCTGCCCGATGGTTCGGGGCTCGACTGGCTCGAGTTCCAGCGTGAACACGGCCTAGGCCTTCCGGTGCTGATCCTGACGGCTCGCGATGCCTGGCAGGACAAGGTGGACGGCCTGCGTCGGGGGGCTGATGACTACCTCACCAAGCCCTTTCACGAACAGGAACTGCTGGCGCGGATACAGGCGCTGCTGCGGCGGCGTACCGAATTGACGGCGCGGCTGATCGTCAATGGCATCCGCCTTGACGAGGAGCAGCGCCAGGTCAGTTGCGCGGGAGGCCCATGGCAGACGCTTACCGCCACCGAGTTCTGCCTGCTGCGCTACCTGATGCACCACCCTGACCGGGTGCACTCCAAGACGAAGCTGCTCGATCAGCTCTACGCCCTGGAGCAGGATGCCCCGGCGCCCAATCTGGTGGAGGTCTATATCGCGCGCCTGAGGCGTCTGCTGGGCAAGCATGTCATCCAGACCCGCCGAGGCCAGGGGTACGTGCTTGTTTCGCATTAGACGCAATAGTCTCCGTCTGCGCCTGCTGGTCAGCCTCGGGGCGGTGTCCCTACTGGTCATGGGGTTGACCTGGTTCATGCATGGCCTGCTGCTGCGCGAGACCGCGCGGGACTTTCTGGGTGATCGACTGCGGCAGGAGGCGGAGTATCGCCTGGCGCAACTGCGTCAAGCCGCAGACCCGGTACCGGCCCCCACCTTGCCCTCGAGCCTGTCGGCCGAGGTCTTTCATCACCTGTACGTGCTCAAGCGCGGCGAGATCGTCACCACCTCCCATCCGAGCTGGTTGTCGGCGCTGACGCCCCATCTGGATGGGCCTGACAGGTCGCTGCTGGATGTGCACCTGGAGGGGCGTCACCTGCTGGTGTTGAGGCGAACCTTTACGGTGGACGGTAGGCCTGGGGTGCTGCTCATCGGTGAATCCTTCGACAGCGTCGAGGAAGGCCTTGCGGCACTGCACTGGTGGATTGGCGCCATCGCAGGTCTGGTGCTGCTGGCTCTTTCGCTGCTTAACGGGTTGGCGGTCAATGCCGCCCTGCGGCCACTGGATCTGTTGCAGCGCCAGCTGGCCGAGCTGCGAAGTGGTCAGCGACAGCGTGTCAGAATGAAGGTGCCGCAGGAGTTCCGCCCTCTGGTCTCGCAGCTTAATCGTCTGATGGACAGCCAGGAGCGCCGATTGGTGCGTTCGCGTAACGCCGTTGCCGACCTGTCCCATGCGCTCAAGACCCCTCTGACCGCGGTGATGCAGGCGCTGCGCAGCAAGCGTGAGCTTGATAAATCCCGCCGTGAGCGTCTGCTGGAGCGGTTGACGCTGATGCAGGAGTTGATGGAGTCCCATCTGCGTCAGGCGCGTCTGGCGGGCCCCGGTGGCGGCCAGCACACCCGGGTCAAGCGGGAACTCGACCAGCTTTTCGACATGTTTCGAAGCCTGTACCCCGACAAGCGCTTCGTCATGGCCCTCGGGGACGCCGAGGATGCCTGCATCGAGATGGAGCGACAGGACTTCCTGGAAATGATCGGCATCGTGCTCGACAACGCGGGCAAGTGGGCCAACCAGTCGGTGTGGCTCGCGCTGACGTTGGGGCGATGTCTAGAGCTGAAGATCCAGGATGATGGCCCCGGAGTGGCGGCGGAGTTGCTGCCGCTGTTGGGCCGGCGAGGGCAGAGGCTGGATGAAGGGCGGCCAGGCAACGGCATTGGCCTGTCGATTCTGCTTGAACTGGTCGAGCAGTACCGGGGAGAGGTCGGCTTTCAGGCGCCGCCCAGCGGTGGACTCGAGGTGACCATCCGCTTGCCGTTGGCGCTGGCGTCAACCTCCGAGAGAGAGGCCGTGCGTTAAGGATTCAGCTGGCTTTCAGCTTGGCGATGGAAGATGGCAGAAGTTCATCGCACAGGAAGACAGCACCCATGTCGACGACACTTCTACCGCCACATCGGCTATCACGACGAGGATTCATCAAGGGAAGCGCAGCCCTGGGAATCGGCACCGCCGCCCTCGGTCTGGCGCCTGCCTGGGCCAACCCCTGGGGACAGACTTCGAGTTACCCCAAGGGGGTGGAAAGCGGTCCGGATATCTCGCTGGCCATACGTCGCCAGAGCGTGCCCATCGCTGGCCAGTCTGCACGGCCGATTACCCTCAACGGCACCAGCCCTGGCCCCCTGATCCGGCTCAAGGAAGGGCAGGACGTGACGCTGCGGGTGACCAACCTGCTGGACGAGCCCACCTCGATTCACTGGCACGGCATTCTCCTGCCGCCGGAGATGGATGGCGTCCCCGGCGTGAGCTTTGCCGGCATCATGCCGGGCGAAACCTTTACCTACCGCTTTCCCCTCCGTCAAAGCGGCACCTACTGGTACCACAGCCACTCAGGACTGCAGGAGCAGATTGGCCATGTGGGCCCCCTGGTCATCGACGCCGAACAGCGCGAACCCTTTCGCTATGACCGCGAGCACGTGCTGCTGCTGACCGACTGGAGTGTCGAGGACCCCTCGACCATCTTCCACAACCTGAAGACCGGGGAGGGGTACTACAACTTCCAGGAGCGCACCCTGGGTGACTTCATCGCCGATGTGGACCGTCAGGGGCTCGCCTCCACCTGGGAAGCGCGTGCCATGTGGGGCCGGATGCGCATGAGCTCCCGTGATATCGCCGATGTTACCGGCGCCACCTACACCTATCTGCTCAACGGTCATTCACCCGATGACAATTGGACTGCCCTGTTTCGCCCCGGCGAGACGCAGCGGCTACGTGTCATCAATGGCTCCGCCATGAGCTACTTCGACGTGCGGATTCCGGGGCTCGAAATGACGGTGGTGGCGGCCGACGGCCAGCCGGTTCGGCCCGTGCCCGTCGAAGAGTTCCGCATCGGGGTGGCGGAAACCTATGACGTTCTGGTGACGCCGAAAGACGATGTGGCCTACACCATCTTTGCCGAGTCCATGGACCGAAGCGGCTTTGCCAGGGGGACCCTGGCGCCGCGTATGGGGATGGTGGCGCCGGTGCCGGAACGCCGACGTATCGCCGATCGAGGAATGGAGGCCATGGGAGCCCATGACGGCATGGATCACGGCTCGATGGCCGGTATGGATCACTCGAGCATGGCGGGCATGGATCACGGCTCGATGGCCGGTATGGATCACTCGAGCATGGCGGGCATGGATCACGGCTCGATGGCCGGTATGGATCACTCGAACATGGGCGGCATGGATCACGGCTCGATGGCCGGTATGGATCACTCGAACATGGCGGGAATGGATCACGCTCAGATGGACAGTACGGAGAGCGCCACTGGTACAGCCATGCTGCCGGTGGGCGTGGCGCAGCCAGGCTCCCGCCTCGATCAGCCTGGAATCGGCCTGGATGCCCGCGAGCGTCGTGTGCTGGTGTATCAGGACTTGAAGGCCATCGCGCCCTGGCCTGACCGTCGTCCTCCTGGTCGCGAACTCGAGCTTCATCTGACCGGTAACATGGAACGCTACATGTGGTCCTTCGACGGCAAGAAATTCAGTGAGGTCTCGGGGCCGATCCACTTCGACAAGGGCGAGCGTCTGCGCCTCATCCTGGTCAATCGCACCATGATGGAGCACCCGATCCACCTGCACGGCATGTGGATGGAGCTGGAGAATGGTGCCGGTGAGCTGATTCCGCGCAAGCACACCCTGAACGTCAAGCCAGGCGAGCGCCTTTCTGCACTGATCACGGCGGATGCCGAGGGTAGCTGGGCGTTCCACTGCCACCTTCTTTATCACATGGACGCCGGCATGTTCCGCGTCGTCAAGGTTGCCTGAGGAGAGATGACGCATGGAAATTCGTGTGGGCCGTATTTGCCTGGCAACGCTATCTGGTCTGGCATTGTCGTCGCTGGCGCTGGCTGAGGATGGCTACGACGCGCCCGATCACTGGCCGTCGCCCATGCAGGAGCATCTGCGTGGCTCGGTGCTGGTCGACCGTCTGGAATACGTCTGGCCGTCTGAAGACAGCGAGGCAGTAACCTGGGATTTTCAAGCCTGGTACGGAGGCGACGTTCATCGCGTCTACCTGAAGGGGGAAGGGAACAATACCCAAGGGGATGGCGAAGATGCGGAATTTGAATCGCTGGATCTGCTGTATAGCCGACTGATCGCCGACTTCTGGGAGCTACAGGGAGGGCTTGGCTACCAGGGCGGGCTTGGCAGCGATGACCATCCCGAGCGCTATTTCGGCGTGATCAGTCTGCAGGGTCTGGCGCCCTACCGGTTGGAAACCGAGCTGGATCTTCGTGTCAGTGACGATGGTGATACCTCCTTGAGTCTGGAGCAGGAATATGATCTGCGACTGACCCAGCGGCTTTATCTGCAGCCTCGCCTGGAAATGGAAGTGGCGTTCGATGATGCCGAGGAGTTCGGTGTAGGGGAGGGATTCAATTCCTTGCGCACCGGCCTGCGCCTTCGCTATGAGCTACATCGCAAGTTCGCGCCCTATATCGGCGCCTATTGGCAGAAACTTTATGGCGATACTGCCGATATGGCGCGTGATGAAGGCGATCAAGTGGAAGACACCGCAGTGGTTGCCGGGCTACGCGTCTGGTTTTGATGCCTCTACGCCTACGGTTGCCATTCAGGCCGCTGGCGGGATCTGCTTCACTACGCCGTTTTTCAATGTTTCAGCGTAGATTAAGCCAGATGACACATCATGAAGGTGCCAACATTCAAAGGAGGTAATCGTTATGAAATTGTGGCAACACATGATGGGTGTAGCTGTCCTCGTGGGCGTTTCTCTACCGGTATGGGCTGCGCAGGGCCATTCGCAGGAAGCCGAAATCTTGCGGCAAGGTGTGTCTGCCACCCAACAGCTTCGTGGTGCACCCGTGCGTTACCGGTTGCCGATCGAAGAGGAAGGAATGATCGTCGTCAGCAGTGAACATCTTGCCAGCGACTCGAGTCAGTCGATGAGTATCGAGGGAAGGCTGTATTCCCCCGCGGGGCAGCTGGTGGCCAGCGACGCGGACAACAACGGCCACTTCCTGCTGGAGGAACCTGTCACTCCCGGAAACTATGAGCTTGAAGTGCGAGGCAGTGTGCTTGGCAGCGCCAATGAAAACAGTGGTCGCTACAGTCTGCATGTCGGCTTCGAATAAACGTTGCATCGTGCCAGAGAAAACCCGCCAGGCAATGCCTGGCGGGTTTTTGCTGCACGTCTGGAGCCGTCAGGTCAGGCGTGTCTTACATTAACAGTGCCTTGGCCGGCATCCACAGGCCCATCAGCAGCATGATCAGGTTCTCGCTCAGGGAAACGAAGCCCAGGGGAACGTTGCTGTTGCCGCCGACGCAGGCGCACTTGAGTTCGCGCTTGTCGATGTAGACCGCCTTGAACACCGAGATGGCCCCCACGGTACCGATGAACAGGGCCACAGGCGCGGCGATCCAGATCAGGCTGCCTGCCAGCATCAGTATCCCGGCCAGTGTTTCGGCGTAGGGGTAGATGTAGCCGTAGCGTACATCGCGTTGGGCCAGCAGGTCGTAGTTCAGGAACATGGTGCTGAAGCTTTCCACGTCCTGCAGTTTCTGCAGGCCCAGCAGAACCATGGCCGAGGCGACGGCGAACTCGATGGTGCGCACTGAGACCAGCGACTGGCCGGACACCCAGCCTACCGCCAGGCCGATCAGCAGGGCCGTGGCGAAGATGGCGATGACAGGACGGTAGCTGACTTCCTTGTCGCCGGGCACGCTCATGCCGAGGTAGCGGCGCAGTTCTTCGTAGCCGCCGATGCGCTCGTCGCCGATGTACACCTGGGGTGTGGTGTCCACGTCGGCTTCCTGCTTGAAGCGGTCGATGGCTTCACGTGACGTCAGGGTGTGGTCGTCGACCTGGTAGCCCTTGCGCTTGAGCAGCGACAAGGTCTTGAGGCCGAAGGGGCAGAGGTGATCCGCGGTCTTCATGCGATAGAGGCGGGCAGTGCTGGATGAGGCCCGCTGCGCCGGGCTTGCTGTGTTCGTGCTCATTTCCTCTCCCTGTGGTGGTTGAGAAAAGCCCAGACAGGCCAGGGTGGTTGCCCCTGAAGCTTCTGTCACTACTATGCAAGTTCGAGCATCTCCACCACAGACTAAAACCCTTGTGCGGCACAAGGGTCAAGGTGATACGGTCATCGGCTGGTCAGTCCTGGATAACCTGCGCAGGGGGATCCAGGTGGCGGGATATATCGGCTCGGGACCGGGCGATAGCGCGATCGACGAGCGTGGGGGCGATGGCGTTGATCAGCGCGAACAGGCGCTCCTTGCCGCCGAGGACGGCGCGACGCCGGCCACTTGTCAGCTGCGTGATGATGGCATCGGCCACGCGCTCGGGGCTGTCCACGGTATTGCCCAGGGCCTCGTTCATGGCCTCGGCGTCGGGGCCGTTCATGGCGGTCCGGGTGGCGCGGGGGGCCAGGTACTGCACTCGGACCGAAGTGTCTTCGAGCTCCCGGGACAGCGCTTCGGCGAAGCCCTTGAGGCCGGCCTTGCTGGCGCAGTAGGCGACATAGCCCGGGTGGCCGATATGCCCCAGCAGTGAGCCAACGAACAGCAGGTTGGCGCTGGGTTGGCCGAGAAACAAGGGCAGCAGGGCCTGGGTCAGCAGCAGGGTCGAGCTCAGATTGGTATCGAGCACCCGGATGACGTCGTCTGGCGAGGTTTCGCGAAACCAGCCGAGATGATTGATGCCGGCCAGGTGGACCAGCGTCGAAGGGCGCTGCTCGGGTGCTGCCTGACTTAGCTGGTCGAGTAGCCGCTGGCGGCCCATCGCGGTGGTCAGATCGACGCCAGCGACGAGGGTGTGTCTCGAGGCAGCCTTGCCAAGCTCGCCCGCCAGGGCGCTGAGCTTGCCCTCATCACGCCCTGCCAGCCACAGGCTGGCGCCTTCGGCGTCAAGCCGCTTCACCAGCGCCGAGCCGATGCCGCCAGTGGCGCCGGTCACCAGAATCCTGCGCTCGCTCAGTGATGGCATGAGTTTGCCTCCAGCGCTTCGTCCGTCCAGTGCTCGGCGTCTCGCAGGGCGGCGTCATGGACCGCGCCATAGAGGCGATAGAAGGCGCGGGCCGAATGGACGATCTGGGCCTGCTCCTCGGTGTCGGTGATGGTGTCCATCAGTTCGGCGAAGAAGGCCATATGGGAGATGTCCAGTTCGCCGTGGGAAAACAGGTAGTGGAAGGCGTCATCGGTCAGGCCCAGACTATCGCGGATGGCCCTGCCGGCGGCGCTGGCCGCCGAGGTGCTGGTACCCTCGAGCACCAGTACCATGCCGAACATGGCCAGCGGATGGCGCCGTCTGATGCTGTCGTAGGCGTAGGACACCATCCATTCCGTCTCGAACAGCGGTGGGCGTGAACGCGCGTGGTGCCGATCGACGCCGGTGGACTCGAGGTCATCGAGTATCCAATGTTCGTGGCCCTTTTCCTCGTCGATGTACTCGGCGATGGCCATGCGCAGGTTGTCGCGCAGCACGAAGTTAGGAGCGGACAATTCGGCGCCGCAGGCCATCATCAGTGAGACGGTGTGACGCACATGGTGATAGGCCTGGGCGAGAAAGGCGCGATATTCGGGCAGCGTGATCTTGCCGCCCTGGGCGCGCCCGATCAGTTCCCCTCCCATCAAGGCTTGGCGTTCGTCTTCGGTGGCAGCGAGCAGGTGGCGGTAGAAACCGTCGGGCTTGCCGTTGTCGACAGGTGGCGAGGTGACGATCGGGGTATCGGTCAGCGTGTTCATGGGGGTGGGGGTTCCTGTGGGTATGAAGGGAGGCCGTCGGCGGCGGAGGAAAGCGCTGCTGACACCTGCTCATGGCCGGGGAAGGTTCTGGCGACAAGCCGCTCGATGTCGCAGCGGCGGCGGAGCTGAATGCTGGCCCGGCGCAGGCGTCCGTTGGCGGTCAGTTCGTTGCTGGCGATCGACAGCGGCTCGGCGACGCCTGGCAGTTGCCGTAGCAACGACTGCCAGCCGCGGACCCTGGCGTAGTCGGGCAGGCGCTGATTGAGCGCGGTGATGTGGGCTTCCAGGCGGGGGGGCTGGATAGCGGCTGAAGGACTAAGGAGCGCCAGCACCCCCGGCAAGCCTTCGCCGAAGACGAAGGCACGATCGATACCGTCGATAAGCTCGAGCTCCGCCTCGAGCCACTCGGGACAGAGATTGCGTCCGTTCGACAGGATGATGACGTTGCGCTGACGCCCGTCCAGGCGCCAGTGACCGTCCGCCAGGCGGTGACCGAGATCTCCGCTGGGCCAGGGCATCTCGGTTGACGGAAGGTGATGATCGGACCCTAGGTAGCCGAGCATGCGACGACCGTGGACCAGCAGTTGCCCCTGCTCATCGGTGCTCAGGCGCAATCCCTTGAGGGGGCACCCGACACGGCCATCCTGGGGCTCGTCTGGGCGGCTCAGACAGACCACCGAGCCCATCTCGGACATGCCGTAGCCCTGGGCGACAGGGAGCCCCTGCTGGGTTGCCTGTTCGAGCAGGCGGCGGGGCACCTGGCCCCCGCCCACGGCGACTAGCGACAACACCTGTTGCCACCCGTTTGCCGCAGAATGATGTGAGGCCAGGTGAGTTAGCGCCTTGAGCAGCCCCGGTACCAGAATCAGGCTGTCGGGTCGCCGCTTGGCCAGCCAGCGCTGCCACTGGTCGGGGGCTAGCGTACCGCTGCCATGTAGCCCGGTAAGATCGGGCGTATCGATAACGATCGTGGCTCCTCGCCAGAGGGCGAAGAGTGCGCCGGCCAGATGTTCGAGCAGCACCGCTATGGGCAGCACCACGCCGTGACGATGGAGGGGAACACCTGCAAGGCGCTGTTCCAGTCCTTCAATGACCGACTCGAGATGAGGCCCGGACAGGCAGACCCCTTTGGGGGTGCCGGTGGTGCCGGAGGTAAAGGTGATCAGTCGCGTTCCGTCCGGTAGTGGTGCGGGCGTCGAGGGGCGCCGGAACAAGGCGATGGACAGGCCGACCGGAGCGTCGAGTGGCTGGCGCTTGAAGTCGTTTGCGCGGGCAGATGGCAGCCAGGCGTCCAGCGGGCTGTCCTGCGCGATCAGAAGCCCGTCCAGCCCGGTGGTATCGAGCAGGTGGTTGAGCTGTTGTTCGCTGAAAAATGCAGGTATCGGGGTGATCGGCAGGCCAGCCCGCCAGGCAGCGAGCTGGGCGACCAGCCAGCCAGGAGAGTTGTGACCCAGCAGGCCCAGGTGAGAAACGCCCGACTGCTCGAGTTGGTGCGCGACAGCGTCGGTGGCGGCCTCCAGTTGCCGGGCGGTAAGTCGGATGTCGGCGCCATCCGAGGTTTGCCCGAGCAGGCTCTCCGCATCCGGCGACAGCCTCGCCCTTTGGCGCAGGCGCTGGTGTAGCCTATCCATGGGGCATGTCCCCGGCCGCCGAGCAGGCGTGGACATGGGGTAGCGCCGGTACGGGATCTGCCGCCTCCGGGGCAAGCTGTGCTGCGCCGGCGAGAAGCAAAGCGCCGAGCGGGGTGGCGCGCATGCTGTTGGCCACCTCGAGGGGGCGAATCACCACGACCCTGGGGTCCCGCTCGTAATACCGTCCCCAGTCCACAGGATTGTCCAGGCAGTGGCGATGGGCGCGACCGATCGTGTGCATATCGATGCCGAGCCGGGCGAGGCCGTTGCGCACGTCCCTGGACGCCGTCACCACCAGCCAGTCGATGCCCAGTCGCTCGAGCACCACCACCAGCGACAGCATCAGCCGTCGGCCGGCGCCTGGCGATGCGCTGGCCAGGGCGCCGACCTCCATGACCTGGTGGCGCGGCGGCGCAAGGTCGCAGAGGCCACGAGTGGCGAGCACCATCTCGACAGGTGCCTCGAGGTAGTGTTCCACCATGAGAGGGCCTTCATCGGCACGCCTGAGTCCTGTGGTGGCGACGAGCGCGCCATGGGGGTCTCGCAGTGTCAGCAAGCGTTGGTAGGGATTGCTGATGGAGGCATTGTGATGGAGACGATAGACGTCGGAGATGAAGGCGTTTGCCTCGCCCAGCCGCTCCGGGGACGCCCAGCACAGGCCGGAGGTCACGTCCGGCTCGGGAGCATCCGTGTGGGCTGTCGTCTTCGAGGCCGATGCTGCGATTGCCGGGGCCATGTCATCGCGTCCTTGAAAGAGGAGTTGATGGCAAGGCTAGGCTGCCTAGCTTAGCGAAAACTTAACGTTCGCAGATGACTAACCTGTAGCGCGCACAGGTGGCCTGAGTGGACGCAAGAGATGGTGCTAGGCTGATCCTGCAGGGTCCGGTAAAGGAGGTATCCATGTGCGGCCGTTTCGCCTGTTACACACCTTTTGCTCAGCTTGCGGCGCTGATGCGCTTGCCGGTGGCGCCGCGCCTGCCCGAGCAGGAGCCGCCACCTCGCTACAATGTCGCGCCGGGCACCTGGATCACGTCACTCGCCATGGACGGGGAGGTTGTACCTTCCTTTACCTCGATGTGGTGGGGCTATCGACCCCACTGGGCCCAGGCCGGGGCGCCGGAGCCGATCAACGCCACCGTGGAGAAGGTCGCCACCTCGCGCTATTTTCGTGGGGCCTTTGCTCGCCATCGCTGCCTGGTGCCGGCGGACGGCTGGTACGAGTGGCTGCCGGGCGAGACCGGCAAGCAGCCTTATTTCTTGTGTCGTGAAGATCGCGCGCCGCTGTGGCTGGCGGCGATCTTCAGTGAAAGGGACGACGGCAGGCCGGGCCTTGCCATCCTCACCGAACCCGCCCGGGGCTGCGCGAGTCAGGTGCACGCCCGGATGCCGCTGGCGCTGGACGACGCCAGCCTTGAACCCTGGCTCGATCCTGAGCTGAGTGATCGCGACGTCATGCGCCAGACGGTGCGGCATCTACCCGCTGGCGCCTTCGAGGCATGGCCGGTCTCGACCAGGGTCAATCGGGCGGGAGAGGAAGGAAGTGACTTGATGGAAGCCGTCCAGGCACCGGGCTGACCGTCGGGTCTGAAGCGCCCGTCTGCATGCCCTGGCTGCGGTGATGTTCCAGGTGCTGCGCGGCTTGTCCGCCCCGCGCCGATGGGCTAAGGTCGAAGGCGCATGGCACGGGGTGTCCCGCACGATAGCGGGGCTGAGAAACACCCGTCGAACCTGATCCAGTTCATACCGGCGAAGGGATGTCAGCGCAGTCGTCAGTCCAGGGGTCGGCGTGCGTTCCTCGCCTCGACCAAGGACCCGCCAGATGACCCTTTCCGACGCCTTACCTTCAGCTTCCGTAAGTCCGCCTGCGCTTCCTATTTCCCGCCAGCTGGTCGTCGTCACCGGCGCTGGACGTGGCCTCGGTGTCAGCCTGGCGCGCAGTTTCCTCGAGCAGGGCGCGCGGGTGGTGGTCAACTATCGACGCAGCGAAGAGGGCGCCAACGCGCTGGTAGCCGACTATCCCGAGCAAGCCCTGGCGGTGGCCGCCGACGTCTGTGATCGCAGCGCCGTCGATGCCATGTTCGCGCGTGCCCGCGAGCACTTCGGCGCACCGGTCACCACCTTGATCAACAATGCGCTGCCGGACTTCGCTTTCAACGGCGACGCCCGTCCCGGTCCCGACGAGCTGACCTGGGAGCATCTCGATCATCAGCTTCAGGGCGTCGCCCGGGGAGCACTGAACACGGTGCAGGCGTCGCTTGCCGGCATGCGTGAGGCCGGCTTTGGTCGCATCGTCAATATCGGTACCAACCTGTTCCAGAACCCGGTGGTGCCCTACCACGACTACACCGCCGCCAAGGCGGCGCTGCTGTCGCTGACGCGCACCCTGGGCCACGATCTGGGCCCGGACAATATCACCGTGAACATGATCTCCGGCGGCCTGTTGCGCACCACCGATGCCTCCCGCGCCACGCCGGAGGCGGTGTTCGACCTGATCGCCGCCAGCACACCGTTGCGACGGGTGACCACGCCGCAAGAGTTTGCCGACGCCGCGCTGCTGTTCGCCTCGCCCTGGTCGCGAGCGGTCACCGGCCAGAACCTGGTGGTCGACGGCGGACTGGTGAAGGACTGATGGCCAGCATGCACCTTAATCTGTTCATCATGGGCTGCGGCCACCACAAGGCGGCCTGGCGTCATCCCCGTTCCAGCGTCGAGCGCCTGGCCGATATCCGCTACTACGAGGAGCTGGCGCGGCTCGCCGAGCGGGGCCGCTTCGATGCGGTGTTCTTCGCCGATGGTCACGCCGCGGGCAACGTCGCCGACGGTCCGCTGTGGACCCTGGAACCGCTGACCATGCTGGCGGCCATGGCGCGGGCCACCGAACACATCGGGCTTATCTCGACCGTCTCCAGCACCTTCTATACGCCGTTTCACGCTGCGCGCATGCTGGCCTCGCTGGACCATATCTCCGGCGGACGCCTGGGCTGGAACCTGGTGACCTCGATGTTCGACAGCGAGGCGCGCAACCATGGGCTCGAGGCCATGCCGAGCCACGCCGAGCGCTATGCCCGGGCGGAGGAATTCGCCAATACCATGCTGGCGCTGTGGGACTCCTGGAGTGACGACGCCCTGGTGAGGGATCGCCAGGGCGATTACGTCGACGCCAGCCGGGTCAGACCCGTTCACCATCACGGCGAGCACTTTCTGGTGGATGGCCCGCTGACGGTGCCGCGTCCGCCCCAGGGCCACCCGGTGCTGTTTCAGGCCGGCGCCTCGGATCAGGGCCGTGACCTGGCCGCGCGCTACGCCGAGGCCATCTACGCGGTGGCCTACGATCTGCCCTCCGCCCAGGCCTACTACAGCGATCTTCAGGCTCGGGTGAAGGCCGCGGGCAGACCGAAGGTCGCGATCATGCCGGGGCTCGTCACCTACGTCGGCTCCACCGAAGAGGAGGCCAGACGCAAGCAGAGGGAGCTCGACGAACTGTTGCCGGTGGACAGCTCCCGGCGCCAGTTGAGTCAGTTCATCGGTCAGGACGTGGGCGACTGGGAATTGGATGCCCCGGTGCCCGAGTTGCCGCCACTGGAGGCCTTCAGCGGGCCCAAGGGGCGCTACGCCACGATTCTGCGGATCATCGAGAGCGAACGACCGACGCTGCGCCAGTTGCTGGGACGGCTCGCCGCCGGTGGCGGCCACTGCACCATGGTCGGCACCCCGGAGCGTATCGCCGACGAGATGCAGCGCTGGGTCGAGCAGGGCGGGGCGGACGGCTTCAACCTGATGCCGCCATCGCTGCCGGACAGCATCGAGGACGTGGTCGAACAGGTCGTGCCCGAACTGCAGCGCCGCGGGCTGCTTCGACGCGAGTACCAGGGCCGCACCCTGCGCGACCACCTGGGGCTGGCGCGGCCTGGTCGCTGATGAGCCGGAACTGCCAGGGCCCCTGATCGCCAGGCCTTGAAACGACAACAGCGGGACGCGTCAGCACGTCCCGCTGTTTTTTATCACGCCTTGCCAGGCTGTCAGCGTGGCGGTGTCAGCTCTGGAAACGCCGCACCAGACTGCCCATGCGGGTGAAGTCATAGTCCTGGCGGGATGGCAGCAGCTTCATCAGCACCAGCGAGACCAGCACCGGCACGAAGGCCGCCAGCAGGAAGGATTCCAGCAGGGTGGCGGTACCGCCGCTGGGGGACGGGAACATCGCCAGCCCGGCGACCAGGCCCGCAGCGGTGCTGAGGACCGCGTTGCGCCCGTCGTAGCGGCGATTGAACAGACCGAAAAACACTGGGAAGGCCGCCGCCGAGCACAGCAGGTCCGCCAGCAGGAACAGATAGAGCACGCTGTAGCCCTGGGCCGCCACCCAGGTCACCGGCACCGCTGCGGCGACGATCAGCCAGCGTGCCAGGCGCATCAGGGTGGCTTCGCTGGCCTGGGGCAGCAGCCGGTGCATGTCGACGGCGATGATGCTGGAGGTGGCGTTGACGGTAGTGTCGGCGCTGCTCATCACCAGGGCCAGACCCAGCGGAATCAAGGCCAGGGCGAACCACAGCGGCACCTCGGACAGCAGCACGCTGAACAGCGCCACCGAACCGTCTCCCTCGAGCCCGAGGCCGACGAAGGCCAGGCCGAACAGGCCCATCAGCACGATCACCGGAAAGTTGAACAGCCCTGCGATCCAGAAGCCCCGCCGCAGCACCTTGCTGTCCCGGGCGGCGTAGATGCGCTGCCAGGTGCCCTGGTAGAACAGGCCGGTCAGCATCACCGCGATAAAGAACGTCAGACCGGCACGCAGGCCACCGGCATCGGTGACATCCAGCAACTGGGGCGCACGTTCCTGCAGGCCCTCGAGCGTCGGCGCGACGCCGCCGGCGGCCTGCCAGCCGAACACCAGCAGCAGCGCCAGCAACGGCAGGATCACCAGCATCTGTACCTTGTCGGTGAAGATGGTGGTGCGCAGGCCGCCGTAGAAGGTGTAGAGCAGGGTCGCGATCATCACCACGCAGGCGGTCAGCCACAGTGGGATCGGCGCCAGCAGGGTGACCATATGGGCGATCGCGGTGAGGCCTGCCGCCAGCGAGATGAACAGATAGAACAGCATGATCGTCAGGGTGAAGGCGTACATGGTGCGCCCGTAGCGATGGATCACGAACTCGGTGAGGCCGTGGCCTTCGGGGATCAGCTCACGCATGCGTCGTCCCAGCGGGATCATCACCAGGCGCGGGACCATGGAACCCAGCGCATAGCCCAGTACCGCGCCGATGCCGCCCCAGGTGGCCGCCTGGGCGGGGCCGAACAGGATCCAGGTGCCCAGGGTGGTGGCCACCAGGGTCAACACCGTGGCGCGGGTGTTCTGGCTGTTGCGAGCCGAGATGTAGTCATCCAGGCCGCCCTGACGACGTCGGGCATAGATCAGGCCGGGGATGGCAAAGATGGCGGCGCACAGCAGAAGCCACAGCGCCGTCCAGGTGGGATCGAGCATCATCGAAAGAAGACCTCTTTCTTGTCGTTGTCCGCAGGGACCGGTGGACAGGGGGGACGAGCGGCGGACAGGAAGAAAGAGGAGATAACGCAACCATCCTTCCCTTCGCCGGCATGACCCGGATCAGGTTCAAAGGGTTACCGCGTGATGCGGAATCTCAGCCGTCAGGCTCCCCCAGGAATGCGCACAGCGTAGGACCGCCTCCGATGGCTGTCAATTGGCGCTTTGGCCGCAGCGACGGGGCGTCAGACGGTGGGCGAGGTGCGCAGGCTGTGCCAGCCATCGTAAAGCCAGTTTGCCGCTCGGCTTGGATCGATGTCAGCCATCGCCAGATAGCCATGACAGCAGGCCTCGCGGCTCGCTCGCACAATGGTCGAGGCGTCGGTGGCGTCCATCACCAGGGTGCGTCGGTGCCCGCCGCCGCCGCGCAGGAAGGGGGCCGCGGGAGCGCGCTGGAACTCGACGCCTGCCGGCAGGGGCGCTGTCGAGTGATGCGTGTCGGGGTGGTCTGGGGCGCACAGGATGACCTCGAAGCCGAGCCGTTGTCCCTGGCGCGCCAAGTCGGCATTGACCGGGGCGTGGCCGGTCAGCACCAGACGCAAGGCCGGCTGGATCAGCACCTCGACGACGTCGTCGCCGATCTGGACCAGCGGACTGGTTGGCGTGGGTCGCTGCAGGTTCATGGACGTGCTGCCCAGGCTGACGCGGCGAATCAGCGATGGCTGGCCGGCGAGCGTTGCATGGATGACCTCCAGGTGCACCAGGGTCTCGCTGCTCGGTGACAGGCGCTCGACCAGGCAGGGGGTGCCATCGTTAGCGTTGTTGTCGATATTGACCAGGCAGGCGCCGCCGTCCCGCGCCTGGGACAGCAAGATGGGCTGTCCGGCGTACCCGGGGCCATCGGCATCGCTGGTGACGCTCAGGTGGGGGAAGGCGGGAGCAGGGGTGTCCAGACGCGTGCAAAGCCAGCTGGTATCCCCGCGATTGGCCAGCGTCAGGGCGTGTTCGATGGCGACAAGGTCCTGGTGGTTCATGGGCAGCTCCCGCGGCGGTGTCGGCGACGCCAGCATAACGTGGAAGCGGGCAAGCGAAATAATCCGGCATCTATAAGCATCTTTTCATAGGCTAGAGAAGACGGCACGCGAGCCGCCAGGGTATTGACCTGCTGCCGGTCCAGGGCAGGGCTTACGCAAGGAGTTGTCCTCATGGAGCGTTTTGCCTGGGTGGAAGAGGCATTGGTGTCGTCCGGAACGGTGCTGGTACGCCTGACGCCGGAGTTGCAGGTGCACGACGTGGTCGGTGATGCCGTGCGCGTGCTGGGCGAGCCTGGAGAGGTCTGGATCGGGCGGGGGCTGGCAGAGCTGCCTGGCGAGGTCGCCAGGGTCGCCGAAGCCTGGGTCTCCCGGGGTGTCGCTCACGCTGCCAAGCCTTCGATGCCGCTGGAACTGGGCGATGGTAGCTGCTGTCGCCTGGCCGATGGTGGGCTGGTGCTGCGACTGTCGGCTCGGCAGAAGGCAAGCCGCGGTGTCATCGCGCGGATGGCCGACCACCTGCCGGTGATGGTGGCCTACGTCGACCGCGACTTCTGCTTCCGTTTCAACAATCGTGCCTACCTCGACTTCATCGGCCAGCCTGCCGAGGCGCTGATGGGGCAGCCGGTGTCTTCGGTGCTTGATGCAGACTCCTACGCCAAGATCCGGCCACGTTTCGATCTGGCGCTGGCGGGGCAGGAGGTCAGCTACGAGGATTCCCTGGTGCTCCAGGACGGTCGCCAGATCTACTTCAAGGTCCACTATCTGCCGGACCTGGTGGAAGATGAGGTGATGGGCTTCTACGCCATCATCCAGGACGTCTCCGAGTATCGCTCGATGATCCAGCTGTTACGGGATGTCCATACCGGGGTAAATCGCACCGATATCGGAGTATCAGAGATCGTCGACATGCTGCTGCGTGACGCCTTGAGCTACCTGAGGCTGGATATCGCGCTGGTCAGTCAGGTCGAGGGGGAGTGTTACACGGTTCGCTGGGCGGCCTCGGATAATGCGCCAGTCGCCTCCGGCGACAGCTTTGCACTGGGTGACACCTACTGTCGGCTGTCCCTCGACGCCGATGACGTCTTCCATACCCACCGCGCCAGGCAGGACGAGCGAGTCAAGGGCCACCCCTGCTACGAGAACTTTCAGCTGGAAACCTATATCGGTGCACCGCTGCGGATCCAGGGCAAGGTCTGGGGAACCCTGAACTTCTCCAGTCCGTCGGCGCGGCGGCACGCCTTCAGCGAGGTCGATATCGAGTTGGTCCGACTACTGGTCGGGGCCGTCGAACGTGTCATTTCCAACGAGATGGAGGTCGAGCGTATTCGCCTCGAACGTGATCAACTGGAAGACCAGGCGATGACCGATGCCTTGACCGGACTCCCCAATCGAAGCCAGCTGGATCGCCACGTCACCCGCCTGATCGAGGAATGCGACAGTGGCGGGATGGTGTTCTCGCTGGCCGCGGTCGATATCGACTTCTTCAAGCAGGTCAATGATGGTTTCGGTCATTCGGCCGGTGACCAGGTGCTCACCTGGCTGGCGCAAACAGTAGCCAACTGCCTGCGTGATGGCGATCTGGTGGCGCGCACCGGCGGCGAGGAATTCGTGGTGGTCATGCGGCGCACCGCCTTGCCCGAGGCGATCAAGGCGGCCGAGCGGGTGCGCCGTGCGGTGGAAGGGGGCGAAATCCGCCTGTCGGATGGACAGACGATTCGCATCACCATCAGCATCGGCGTCAGCCAGTATCGCAAGGGGGAGGGGTTTGCACCGCTGTTCGAGCGCGCCGACCGGCGCCTGTACAGCGCCAAGCGCAGTGGTCGCAACCGCGTGTGCGCCGCGACGGACGGAGAGTCGTCGCAAGAGGCCTCCCGCGTCTAGTCGCTGAAACATTAAAAGAGACCTCTACTGAGCAAGGCGGTGCGGTGCTGAAGTGAATGCCACGGCGGGCGGATCGAGGATGGCCTCGAGAGATTGCAAGAGAAGCTTGGTAGCCGCTGTTCGACATGCTGAATCCTGCACCTGCGGAATCGAGAAGAATCTCGCAGTGTGGCTGATGTCATTCAGATGACGGTGGCGTGAAATTTTTTTACACGAAGTGCTTGCCAAGCCCGGCCCCGATCCGTAAAGTACGCATCCGCTGCCGGCGACGAGCAAACGTCACAGGCGGTAGAGGGTGGTAAAAGTGATTGTTTTGAAAAGGCTTTTTCAAGTCTTTGAAAAAATTCTCCACTTGACGGGCAACGAGAAATCGGTAGAATGCTCGCCACTCGATCGGAGTCGCCAAGACGGCATCGCAGGATGCGCGTCAGGCTCGCTTCGCTTTCTTGAGTCCTGCAGGCATCGCTTGCACGGCGAAAAAAGAAAGCCTTGACGGAACGCTTCGATTCTGTAGAATACGCCTTCCTCGCAAGGCGCTGTGATAAGGGCTCGGGTTAAAGATTCGGGGCTGCGGCGCTGCAAAGCGAGACGCTCTTCCGGCCGGTTTGGCCGAGGGCAAGCTCTTTAAAAATTGATCAGGTAATTCATGTGGGCGCTTGCCGATGAGTCAGTGACACTGTCACTGAAATATCAAGGCAAGCGACTCGTCAAACGAGACGTTTGAACCTTGAGCCAAGTTTGGTCCGCTTAACGGACTATCAGACTTTAAACTGAAGAGTTTGATCATGGCTCAGATTGAACGCTGGCGGCAGGCCTAACACATGCAAGTCGAGCGGAAACGATCCTAGCTTGCTAGGAGGCGTCGAGCGGCGGACGGGTGAGTAATGCATAGGAATCTGCCCGGTAGTGGGGGATAACCTGGGGAAACCCAGGCTAATACCGCATACGCCCTACGGGGGAAAGCAGGGGATCTTCGGACCTTGCGCTATCGGATGAGCCTATGTCGGATTAGCTAGTTGGTGAGGTAACGGCTCACCAAGGCTGCGATCCGTAGCTGGTCTGAGAGGATGATCAGCCACATCGGGACTGAGACACGGCCCGAACTCCTACGGGAGGCAGCAGTGGGGAATATTGGACAATGGGCGAAAGCCTGATCCAGCCATGCCGCGTGTGTGAAGAAGGCCTTCGGGTTGTAAAGCACTTTCAGTGAGGAAGAAAGCCTTGAGGTTAATACCCTCGAGGGAGGACATCACTCACAGAAGAAGCACCGGCTAACTCCGTGCCAGCAGCCGCGGTAATACGGAGGGTGCGAGCGTTAATCGGAATTACTGGGCGTAAAGCGCGCGTAGGCGGCTTGATAAGCCGGTTGTGAAAGCCCCGGGCTCAACCTGGGAACGGCATCCGGAACTGTCAGGCTAGAGTGCAGGAGAGGAAGGTAGAATTCCCGGTGTAGCGGTGAAATGCGTAGAGATCGGGAGGAATACCAGTGGCGAAGGCGGCCTTCTGGACTGACACTGACGCTGAGGTGCGAAAGCGTGGGTAGCAAACAGGATTAGATACCCTGGTAGTCCACGCCGTAAACGATGTCGACTAGCCGTTGGGCTCCTTGAGAGCTTTGTGGCGCAGTTAACGCGATAAGTCGACCGCCTGGGGAGTACGGCCGCAAGGTTAAAACTCAAATGAATTGACGGGGGCCCGCACAAGCGGTGGAGCATGTGGTTTAATTCGATGCAACGCGAAGAACCTTACCTACCCTTGACATCGAGAGAACTTTCCAGAGATGGATTGGTGCCTTCGGGAGCTCTCAGACAGGTGCTGCATGGCTGTCGTCAGCTCGTGTTGTGAAATGTTGGGTTAAGTCCCGTAACGAGCGCAACCCTTGTCCCTATTTGCCAGCGATTCGGTCGGGAACTCTAGGGAGACTGCCGGTGACAAACCGGAGGAAGGTGGGGACGACGTCAAGTCATCATGGCCCTTACGGGTAGGGCTACACACGTGCTACAATGGCCGGTACAATGGGTTGCGAATCCGCGAGGTGGAGCTAATCCCATAAAGCCGGTCTCAGTCCGGATCGGAGTCTGCAACTCGACTCCGTGAAGTCGGAATCGCTAGTAATCGTGAATCAGAATGTCACGGTGAATACGTTCCCGGGCCTTGTACACACCGCCCGTCACACCATGGGAGTGGACTGCACCAGAAGTGGTTAGCCTAACTTCGGAGGGCGATCACCACGGTGTGGTTCATGACTGGGGTGAAGTCGTAACAAGGTAGCCGTAGGGGAACCTGCGGCTGGATCACCTCCTTAAACGACACGTCATCTGACTGTCGGTAAGTGCTCACAATGAATTACCTGATCGATAGAGCGGTTAACGGAACTTTAAGTTGGACGTTTGTGCTTCATTAGCAAGCCACAAGCCGCCAGCTTAGAGTTTTGTGCTCTAATGCTCTTTAACAATGTATATCATGCTGACAAAGTAAGATACGTTTCAAGCGTATCTGGCAATTGTCGTGACATCATCGATTGACAGACCCTTTGGGGTTATATGGTCAAGCGATGAAGCGCATACGGTGGATGCCTAGGCAGTCAGAGGCGATGAAAGACGTGGAAGCCTGCGATAAGGTTCGGCGAGGTGGCAAACGACCTGCGACCCGGACATCTCTGAATGGGGAAACCCACCCAAGGTAACTTGGGTATCTCATGTTGAATATATAGACATGAGAGGCGAACCGGGGGAACTGAAACATCTAAGTACCCCGAGGAAAAGAAATCAACCGAGATTCCCCTAGTAGCGGCGAGCGAACGGGGACCAGCCCTTAAGCAACACAACTGGTAGGTGAACAGATTGGGAAATCTGGCCATAGTGGGTGATAGCCCCGTAACCGAAACCTGAGTGTTGTGAAATCGAGTAGGTCGAGGCACGTGAAACCTTGACTGAAGACGGGGGGACCATCCTCCAAGGCTAAATACTCCTGACTGACCGATAGTGAACCAGTACCGTGAGGGAAAGGCGAAAAGAACCCCGGAGAGGGGAGTGAAATAGATCCTGAAACCGTATGCGTACAAGCAGTGGGAGCCAACTTGTTTGGTGACCGCGTACCTTTTGTATAATGGGTCAGCGACTTATTTTCAGTGGCGAGCTTAACCGTATAGGGGAGGCGTAGAGAAATCGAGTCTTAACTGGGCGACCAGTCGCTGGAAATAGACCCGAAACCGGGCGATCTATCCATGAGCAGGTTGAAGGTTGAGTAACATCAACTGGAGGACCGAACCAGGATCTGTTGAAAAAGATTTGGATGACTTGTGGATCGGAGTGAAAGGCTAATCAAGCCCGGAGATAGCTGGTTCTCCTCGAAAGCTATTTAGGTAGCGCCTCACGTATCACCGCCGGGGGTAGAGCACTGTTTCGGCTAGGGGGTCATCCCGACTTACCAACCCGAGGCAAACTCCGAATACCGGTGAGTGCAAGCGTGGGAGACACACAGCGGGTGCTAACGTCCGTTGTGAAAAGGGAAACAACCCAGACCGTCAGCTAAGGTCCCGAAATCCTGGTTAAGTGGGAAACGATGTGGGAAGGCTTAGACAGCTAGGAGGTTGGCTTAGAAGCAGCCATCCTTTAAAGAAAGCGTAATAGCTCACTAGTCGAGTCGGCCTGCGCGGAAGATGTAACGGGGCTCAAACCAGGTACCGAAGCTACGGGTTCGCCGAATGGCGAGCGGTAGAGGAGCGTCGTGTAAGCCGATGAAGGTGTGTTGAGAAGCATGCTGGAGGTATCACGAGTGCGAATGCTGACATGAGTAACGACAAGGGGAGTGAAAAACTCCCCCGCCGGAAGACCAAGGGTTTCTGTTCGACGCTAATCGGAGCAGAGTGAGTCGGCCCCTAAGGCGAGGCCGAAAGGCGTAGTCGATGGGAAACGGGTCAATATTCCCGTACCTCACAGTATTGCGATGGGGGGACGAAGAAGGCTAGGTGAGCCAGGCGTTGGTTGTCCTGGTGAAAGCCGGTAGGCTGAGGATTCAGGTAAATCCGGATCCTTAAGGCCGAGAGGCGAGACGAACTGACTACGGTCAGGAAGTCATCGATGCCACGCTTCCAGGAAAAGCCTCTAAGCTTCAGATACTGTGAGACCGTACCCCAAACCGACACAGGTGGTCAGGTAGAGAATACCAAGGCGCTTGAGAGAACTCGGGTGAAGGAACTAGGCAAAATGGTGCCGTAACTTCGGGAGAAGGCACGCCGCATTAGGGTGAAGGTCCTCGCGACCGGAGCCTGACGCGGTCGAAGATACCAGGTGGCTGCAACTGTTTATTAAAAACACAGCACTCTGCAAACGCGCAAGCGGACGTATAGGGTGTGACGCCTGCCCGGTGCCGGAAGGTTAAGTGATGGTGTTAGCTCACGCGAAGCTCCTGATCGAAGCCCCGGTAAACGGCGGCCGTAACTATAACGGTCCTAAGGTAGCGAAATTCCTTGTCGGGTAAGTTCCGACCTGCACGAATGGCGTAATGATGGCCACGCTGTCTCCACCCGAGACTCAGTGAAATTGAAATCGCAGTGAAGATGCTGTGTACCCGCGGCTAGACGGAAAGACCCCGTGAACCTTTACTACAGCTTCACACTGGACGCTGATGTTGCTTGTGTAGGATAGCTGGGAGGCTTTGAAACCCTGTCGCCAGATAGGGTGGAGCCAACCTTGAAATACCAGCCTGGCATCATTGGCGTTCTAACTCAGGACCGTAATCCGGTTCGAGGACCGTGTGTGGTGGGTAGTTTGACTGGGGCGGTCTCCTCCCAAAGAGTAACGGAGGAGCACGAAGGTACCCTCAGCACGGTTGGAAATCGTGCAGTGAGTGCAAGAGCATAAGGGTGCTTAACTGCGAGACAGACACGTCGAGCAGATACGAAAGTAGGTTCTAGTGATCCGGTGGTTCTGTATGGAAGGGCCATCGCTCAACGGATAAAAGGTACTCCGGGGATAACAGGCTGATACCGCCCAAGAGTTCACATCGACGGCGGTGTTTGGCACCTCGATGTCGGCTCATCACATCCTGGGGCTGAAGTCGGTCCCAAGGGTATGGCTGTTCGCCATTTAAAGTGGTACGCGAGCTGGGTTTAGAACGTCGTGAGACAGTTCGGTCCCTATCTGCCGTGGGCGTTGGAGATTTGAGAAGCGCTGCTCCTAGTACGAGAGGACCGGAGTGGACGTACCTCTGGTGTTCCGGTTGTCACGCCAGTGGCATTGCCGGGTAGCTATGTACGGACGGGATAACCGCTGAAAGCATCTAAGCGGGAAGCCCCCTTCAAGATGAGATCTCCCTGAGGCCTTGAGCCTCCTAAAGGACCCAGCAAGACCAGCTGGTTGATAGGCCGGGTGTGGAAGCGCTGCAAGGCGTTGAGCTAACCGGTACTAATGGTCCGTGAGGCTTGACCATATAACACCCAAAGGGTTTTGGTCGATGATGTCTCGAATCAATTGACGGATACGATGAAGCGTATCGTCAGCATGATATATATTGTCTTTTTTCCGCCTGACGACCATAGCGAGTGGGAACCACCTGATCCCTTGCCGAACTCAGAAGTGAAACCGCTCAGCGCCGATGGTAGTGTGGGGTCTCCCCATGCGAGAGTAGGTCATCGTCAGGCATTTATTCAGAAGAAGCCCAATTCCGAGAGGAGTTGGGCTTTTTCGCTTGCATGGGGCAGACCCCGCTTTTTATATGTGGGGCCGCACTGCGTGCGGTCCGGCCGCTCGCAGGCTCGCGTCGTTCGTCTCCCCTTGCGGCGTTGCCGCAAAAGCTCGGGGTGACTCACCCCCATGCGAGAAACATTGTTATCTTGGTGGCGTCATCCGAGAGTCTTCTGGGGAAAAGAGGTGGCCTGGACTACAGAACGATAGGCCGGCCCGTCCGTCAGGCATTTATTTAGAAGAAGCCCAATTCCGAGAGGAGTTGGGCTTCTTTCGTTTCTGCTTCCCATGCGGAATGCTGCTCTGGATGGAACAAAGGTGCTAAAGAAAGATCGAAATGGCATATTCATCGTACACAGAGCGAAGGAGGTGCCAGATGCAACGAATTCGTCATTCCGAGGGACGGCCACAGGTGACGGGGTTCTTCGATACCGCGACATCTAGCGTCCAGTACGTGGTCACGGACCCCGATACCAGACGGTGTGCCATCATCGATCCGGTGCTTGATTTCGATGCGGCCTCCGGTGCGACGTCCACCGCCAGCGCGGATGAACTGCTTGGCTACGTGAAGGAGCACGGCCTCGAAGCGGAGTGGGTGCTGGATACCCATCCCCATGCCGATCATCTGTCGGCGGCGCAGTATCTCAAGCAGCAGACGGGGGCGCCGGCGGCGATTGGGCAGAAGATCACCGAGGTACAGGCGCTGTGGAAGGATATCTATCATTGGCCGGAGCTGGCCTGCGACGGTAGTCAGTGGGACAGGCTGTGGGCCGAGGGGGATCGCTTTTTCATCGGTAGTCTCGAGGTCGAGGTGATGTTCTCTCCCGGGCATACCCTGGCGTCGGTGACCTACCACGTCGGTGATGCGGCCTTCGTCCACGACACCCTGTTTCAGCCTGACTTCGGCACGGCCCGGGCAGACTTTCCCGGTGGCGACGCTCAGGCGTTGTGGCAGTCGATACAGGACCTGCTTGCCTTGCCGGAAGATACCCGCATATTTACCGGGCACGACTATCGCCCTGGAGGCCGAGAGCCCCGGTGGGAGAGCACGGTGGCTGAGCAGCGCCGTGACAACATCCATCTCCAGGGTCAGCACGAGGCCGGCTACATCGCCATGCGCAATGGACGCGACCAGGACTTGCCGATGCCTGCGCTGATGCTGCCGTCACTCCAGGTGAATATTCTGGGAGGGCGTTTGCCCAAGGCAGAGTCCAACGGTCGTCGCTACCTCAAGATCCCACTCAACGCCTTTTAAGCGCCGTGACGGCTGCTGAGAGCGGCCTCCGAGAGCGGAGTCCATGAATATTTCTGCGGCGGGCGCTTGCCGATAGGGTCCGGTGAATATCATCCAGTGATGGTTCCTCGGGCCTTGCCCTTTCGTTATCGACGTCGTTATCGAGCGCGGGCGCTTGGGCATGCGTCTCTGGTGAAGTGTCTGCTTTCACGCTAGGTTGGTCAGACGGTGATTGGCTTGCAAGCTCACAAAGGAGGCAGCATGCCCCGTCTCGACCGCTATGGACTGGCGACGCGCACCATCCATGGCCAGCAACAGCGTGATCCCTTCGGCAGTCCCCATATGCCGATCTACGACACCACGACCTTCGCCTTCGATGATACGGCCTCTCTGCGAGAGGTCGGAGAAGGGAAGAAGCGTGGAGGATTCTATTCGCGCTATGGCATGAATCCGACGTTGTACGCCCTCGAGGACGTGTTGGCAGGACTGGAGGGCGCCGAGGCCGCCCTGAGTTTCAGTGCAGGGATGGGGGCCATCAGCGCCTTGCTGCTGGCCCACGGTAAAAAAGGGGTGGTGGGCTACGGTGAGATCTACGGTGGCACTCTGGGGCTGATGGCGAAGGGGTTGCCAAGCCTCGGTTATCCCGTCGACCTGGTGTTGGACAATGAAGATGACGCACTCGAGCGGAGGCTACGCGAGGGCATTGGTCTGGTCTTCGTGGAGACACCGAGCAACCCGACCCTTGCCATCACCGATATTGAAAAGCTGGCGAGGCAGGCGCACACCCATGGCGCACTGGTGGTGGTGGACAATACCTTTGCTACGCCGGTCAATCAGTTGCCGCTGCCACTCGGCGCGGATCTGGTAGTGCACAGTGCCACCAAGTATCTGGGAGGGCACAGTGATCTCACCGCGGGGGCGGTGATGGGCTCTCGGGCGTTGCTGGAGTCTATCGATTGGTGGCGTCAGTCGCTGGGCAGCGCACCATCGCCGCAGACAGCGTCAATGTTGTCGCGAAGCCTCAAGACCCTGTCGGTTCGAGTGGCGCAGCACAACCGTTCGGCCCAGACGATCGCCGAAACGCTGCAATCGCATGCGGCGGTACGTCGTGTCCACTATCCTGGCCTGGCGAGTCACCCCGGGCACGAGGTGGCCAGGCGGCAGATGCGTGGGTTCGGTGGCATGCTGACGCTCGAACTGGAGGCGGACCTTTCGTTGACGGAGAAGATCGCGGAATCGCTTCGCTGGTTTGCCTTGGCACCAAGCCTGGGTGGCGCCGAAAGTCTGGTGACTCAGCCCCGCACGACCACCCACGTGGACTTGAGCGACGAGGAACGCCAGCGCAGAGGTATTACGGACAGCATGTTGAGATTGTCGATAGGGCTCGAGGACGTGGAAGACCTGCTCGAGGATCTCGATCAGGCGCTGAGGCTTGCTTGAAGCAGCATGAAGAAGGTGGGGCAGGTCGACGCTATCTCGGCAGGGCGATCGTCTTGCCTGTATTTTTCAGCTTGGCCTGCGCGCGTCGGTGGTGACGCCGATCGTGTGGCGGGCGCTTATGCCTTCGGCTCCAGGGCGATTGATGGAGTCCAGTGTCAGGAGAAAGGGATGTTCGATACGCTTGGTCTTGCCCTGGTGATCGGTGTCGGGGGGACTGCCCTGCTTGATCTGTGGAATTGGCTGTTGAACAAGTTGATAAGGCAACCACTGCCACCCTGGCATCTGGTCGGCCGCTGGTTTTCGGGCTTGCCCAAGGGGAGACTGGTCCATCGGCAGGGGATCGCTTCCTCGCCTGCGATCGTCGGGGAGCTCGCCATCGGCTGGATCATGCACTACGTCGTGGGCGTGAGCTTTGCCCTGGCGTTGTTGTTGGTGTGGGGAGATGGCTGGGCGTTGGCACCGACCTTTGGCCCGGCCTTGATCGTGGGCCTGGTGACGGTAGGCGCGGGCTGGTTCATCCTGCAGCCTGGCATGGGAGTGGGGGTTGCCTGCTCGGGCGCTCCCAACCCGAGCCTCGCCCGCATGAACAACGTGGTGGGCCATATCGTCTTCGCCCTGGGCATGTATCTGGCGGCACGTCTGATCACGGCGGGCTGAGCAGATACCTTGGGGTGAAGCGAGGTTCCAGATAGACGGTCTGGGCCGTCAGAGCAATGCTCTCGAGTGCCTTGTTCAATCGCCCCGGTGTCAGATCGGCCCCCGCTGCAGCCAGGGCTTCTCCGAGCAGGGCGCCAAGGGCGTAGCCGCGCAGGGCTTCGGGCCCCTGATCGTGGAGGGCGGCCCAGCTCAGGGCGTCCTGGTGCGGTATGGCGAGGATCACCTCGTGGCCGGCTTCTGCCAGGGCAGCGGCGTGTTCGCCGAGATGATCCAGACAACCGACCAGGGTTCTGGGGGTGTCCAGCAGTTCACCATTTTCCAGTTCGTCGACAATATTGTCGCTGGCGACCAGGGTCACATCGGCTGCCGCCGAGAGCGGAAGACTCATGGTCATCAGCCGAAAGCGAAATTCGTCGCCAGGGCGGCCGAGCAGGCCCACGCGCTGTGCGCTGGTATTGCGCACTGCCTTGACGGCGGCCACCAGGCAGGCCGTCTGCAAGCGCTCTTCCAGCCGGTCGTCGATCTCGGTCAGGGTCGTCAACACGTCAGGCCGCGTCGTCACCTCGATACGTCGACCAAAAGCGCCGCCCTGGCTATTGAAGGCAGCAATGGCCGCGCTGAAGCCGATATCCAGGTCCGAATTTCCGGAGATGCCCACCAGCACACGTGTGGGTTCGATGCCGGTGTCCGTCGCCGCCGAGAGCTGTTGCAGGTGGTCGATCAGCGAGTCTAGAACGTCGTCGTCCAGTGCATAACGTGGCATCTGCGCAGACAGTCGGCGTTGATCGGGAGCGATGCCCTGACTCAGTGCCTTCAGCAGACTCGTTCGATCATAGCCAGGCTGGTGGTCTTCGCTGGTCAATGCCGTCCAATGGACAGCAGGTGCAGTGCCATCGATCCCCAGGCCATCGACACCGTGGCAGCTTGCACAGGAGGTATGAGGCGACTCGCCGTGGGTTCCCTGCTGGTAGAGGGTCTGTCCTGACGTCAGAGGAGGGGAGTCGGCGGCTCGGGCGGAAAGCACGATGCATGAGGCCATGACGGCAAGTCGAATGCTGGCTCTCAAGGCAGGGTGTCCTCCCGCTATTGCGTGTCCATGTACAGTAACGCAGCTTCCGAGTGACTGGGCAAGCTACCATCGTCCACCCCCCGGCTCCTTGGTGCCCACACACTGTAGCCGGAATTGCCGACTCAGGGCGGCCGACGGCCGAGTTTGTAGTCAGTCGACGTAGCCTCTGTCGGATGCTAACCGACAACCTGTCGGTGCGACTCGAGGTGTTCCCGAAGCGGCCCGATTTGGCACGTACCGAACAAGAATTTGCCAATTGGGTCCGCCCGAAAATGACGTCCGTCCCAATGCTGGCGGTCGCTACCTGGCGTCTCCTGGACGAGCCCGACCGGCTAGCGTCCTCAAGCGTTCGCAAAGCGCTCTCGCTGGTTCACTAAGCAAGCTTCCCTTGCGGGTCATCAGGCCGTAGGGCGCCAGGGTGCGTCCTAGCGACAGCGGCAGGGCCTGAATATGGCCCATGGCCAGGTGTTCACTCAGCACGCTCTCCGACATCACCATCAGGCAGTCGCTGCGCTGTACCAACTGCAAGGCGGCGAAAATCGAGCCGCACTCGATCACGTCGCGGGGGGAGACCAGGCCTTGAACCTCGAACGCCTTTTCTACTGCCTGGCGAGCCGGTGTGCTCAGCGGTTGCAGCAGCCAGGGCCAGTCGTCCAGCAATGCGGATAGTGGAGGGAGCTCTGGCTCAAGCAAGGGGTGTCCGCGCCGCACGACCGTCAGCAGGGTTTCTTCGCCGAGCGCCTCGAAGTCGAAGGCGTTGTGTTGCGAGGCAGTGGTGTAGCGGGCAATGGCCAACTCTATCTTGCCCTGATCAAGCAGCTCGGCCAGTTGGTCGCTGGTTTCGCCCATCAGTCGTATCTGCAGCAGCGGTCGGTCGCGCTTTAGCGCGATGATGGCATCGGCGACCAGATCCGGCGCTGCGCCCATGATGGCGCCCAACACCAGTTGCCCCTGGCCGCCCAACTGGTGACGACGAACCTCCTCGGCACAGCGGTCGAGGCGCGCCAGGGCGTTGTCGGCAAAGTCGATCAGCATCTCCCCGACACTGGTAGGCAACATGCCCCGCGACGTGCGCTTGAACAGCTGGCAGCCGAAAGCCCGTTCGATTTCACCCAGCATGCGCGTGGCGGCCGGCTGGGACATGTGCATGGCGTCGGCGGTCTGGTGAAGGTTCTTGCGGCGACCGAGGGTCGCGATCATCAAGAGATGCTTGTAGCGCAGGCGTGCCAGCAGGGCCTGATAGGCCTCCATCGAATCTCCTTGGAGTGGGAAGTGATACCTAAAGATTATGATCAGGTAGCGCGTGCTGATGCCTTAGACATTGGTCGAAATCATTATTGGAGAGCGATAAGCGGGAGGTTGCCGAAGGCCGCCTAGGGCTTGTCTGAAAAGTGCCTGCGCTCGGTAATACGGCGTTAAAAATCGGATCAAAATGCTCATTTACACCCCGTAAACTGCGCTTTCTCACCGATTTTTGCCTTGTCTAACCTTCGCTCGTCGACTTTTCGGACAGCGCCTAGGCACGGGCATTGCCCTCGGTCGATAACAAAAAGGTATCGGAAGAGCCGACTTTTCGATTGGTGTCGACGACCACGAGTTGGCTAGAAAGGAGTCATTCCAAGCGCATTATCCGAGGGAGAATCCCATGACCGATGTCACCATCAAGCAGGTTCGCGCCTACACCGTTCGCGGGGGCGGTGCCGACTATCATGACCAGGCCGAAGGGCACTGGATCGACGGGCAGATATCGACACCGATGAGCAAGTATCCGGAATACCGGATGAATCGCCGCAGCTTCGGGCTCAATGTGCTGGGCACCCTGGTGGTGGAGGTGGAGGCCAGCGATGGCACCGTGGGCTTTGCGGTGACCACCGCCGGCGAGATCGGCGCCTTTATCGTCGAGCGGCACCTGGCAAGATTTCTTGAGGGTCGCAAGATCACCGAGATCGAGAAGATGTGGGATCAGATGTTCAACGCCACCCTGTTCTATGGTCGCAAGGGCGTCGTGATCAACACCATCTCCGGGGTCGACCTGGCCCTCTGGGACCTGCTCGGCAAGGTGCGCGGCGAGCCGGTACACGAACTGCTGGGGGGCGCCGTGCGCGACGAGCTGCAGTTCTACGCCACTGGCGCGCGCCCGGATCTGGCCAGGGACATGGGTTTCATCGGTGGCAAGATGCCGCTTGCACATGGCCCTGCCGAAGGCAATGAGGGGCTGACCCGCAACCTTGAGCATCTGGCCGAGATGCGCTCGCGTGTCGGTGACGACTTCTGGCTGATGTACGACTGCTGGATGAGCCTGGATGTGAACTACGCTACACGACTGGCTCATGGAGCGAGCGAGCTGGGGCTCAAGTGGATCGAGGAGGCCCTGCCGCCGGACGATTACTGGGGCTATGCCGAGCTCAAGCGTAATGTGCCCAAGGGGATGCTGGTCAACACCGGTGAGCACGAGGCCACCCGTTGGGGCTTCCGTCTGCTGATGGAAATGGACTGCTGCGATGTCATTCAGCCTGACGTGGGCTGGTGCGGTGGGGTAACCGAACTGATCAAGATCTCGGCGCTGGCCGATGCCCACAACAAGCTGGTCGTGCCGCATGGCTCCTCGGTGTACAGCTATCACTTCGTTATCACCCGCCACAACAGTCCCTTTGCCGAGTTCCTGATGATGGCGCCCAAGGCCGATGAGGTGGTGCCGATGTTCCATCCGCTGCTGCTCGATGAGCCAGTACCGAGCCAGGGCCGCATGTCGGTGTCGGCGCTGGACAAGCCGGGTTTCGGGGTTCGCCTGAATCCCGAATGCGAGCTCAGTCGTCCCTATACCCATTGAGCAGCGGCGTCGATGGTGACGTCAGGGAGGCCCCATGGAATTGAAAGCCTTTCGCATGAACCTGTTCCCCGGCCAGCATCAGGAGTACCGCCGTCGCCACGACGCGTTGTGGCCGGAGTTGGGCCAGGCGCTGGCCGACGCCGGGGTGATTGACTACCGGATCTTTCTGGACAGCGATCGCCACACCCTGTTTGCGGTGATGCAGCTGGCCGAGGGCCACTCCGTCGATGACTTGCCGGAGCTCCCCGTCATGCGTCGCTGGTGGGCGCACATGGCCGATATCATGGACACCCATCCAGACGATTCGCCTGTTGTGGTGGGTCTCGAGGAAGTCTTTGCCTTCGTTCCAGGAGCCACCTCATGAGCGCCATCTCGATTGTCGATCCCCATCTCCACTATTGGTCACTGGCCAGCGGTAACCAGCCCTGGCTGGAAAACCCGGTACCCAATCTGCTGGGGGACTACTCGCCGATGGCGCAGGATCATCTGCCGGAGGATCTTGAGCGCGCGCGAGGTGAGGTCGATATCCAGGCCTGTGTCCACGTGGAGGCCGATGCGGTCGATGCGGTGGCGGAAACCCGCTGGTTGGCCGAGGTGATCGCCAGCGGAGCACGGCTGGCGCCCGATGCTCTGGTGGTCGGGGTCGACCTGTCACGTGGGGATGCCGAAGAGCAGCTCGATGCTCAGCGCGAGCTGAGCGATCGGGTATGTGGCGTACGTCAGATCCTGAACGTTCATGACGATCCACTGTTCGACTACGTCGGGCGTGACTACGTCAGCGAGCCAGGCTGGCGAAGCAATCTACGCATGCTGGCATCGCGGGGGCTGTCCTTCGACCTGCAGATCTACCCGAGCCAGATGGCCCAGGCGGCTGCGCTGGCACGTGAATGCGACGACATCCTTTTCGTGCTCAATCACGCGGGCATGTACGTGGACCGACAGCATCTCGATGGCTGGCGTGCCTGGCGGGATGGACTACGTGAGCTGGCGGCCTGCGACAACGTCATGATCAAGCTCAGTGGCTTCGGCATGCTCGACCATCGGTGGACGCGAGACGCGGTAGTGCCACTGGTGTGGGAGGCCATCGATGCCTTCGGTATCGAGCGGGCCATGTTCGCCTCCAACTTCCCGGTGGACGGCCTGTACGCCGGCTATGAAGACATCTGGCGGACCTACCTCGAGATCGTGACGGGCGTCTCAGACAGCGAGCGCGATGCCCTGTTCCGCGACAACGCCAGACGCTGCTATCGACTGTGAGCGGTATCTCGCTCGCCGCCTCCGGCCCATCTGGATGCTTTGACCCCTCTATTTCAGGAGAACGCCATGTTGCTCAACGACAAGACCGTCATCATCACCGGTGCCTCGCGCGGCATCGGTGCCGCAGCGGCGCTGGAGTGTGCCCGCCAGGGTGCTGATCTGGTCATCAGCTACAGCGGTAGTCCTTCCAGCAAGGGCCAGGTCGATGAATTGATTCAACAGATTGAAGCGCTGGGGCGAAAGGCCGTGGCCGTGGGTGCCCCGGCAGAAGATCCTGACACCGGCGAGGCGCTGGTGGCAGCGGCGGTGGAGCACTTCGGCGGCGTTGACGTGTTCGTCAACAATGCCGGCATCTGCCCCTTCCACAGCTTTCTCGACATGCCCCGCGAGACCTATCTGAAGACCGTGGATACCAACCTCAATGGTGCCTACTTCGCGGTTCAGGCGGCGGCCAAGCAAATGAAGGAGCAGGGCCGAGGCGGGGCGATCATCGCGGTCAGTTCGATCAGCGCCCTGGTGGGCGGCGCCATGCAGACCCACTACACGCCGACGAAAGCTGGCCTGTTGTCGCTGATGCAGTCCTGCGCGGTGGCGCTGGGGCCCTACGGCATTCGCTGCAACGCGGTGCTGCCCGGCACCATCGAGACCGACATCAATCGAGACGATCTCAGCGACGACGGAAAACGCCAGTACATGGAGTCGCGGACGCCGCTGGGACGTCTCGGAAACCCGGATGATCTGGCCGGACCCATCGTCTTTCTGGCCTCCGACATGGCCCGCTACGTCACCGGCGCCTCGCTGCTGGTAGATGGTGGCATGTTCGTCAACCTGCAGTAGCGACGGCGACACCACAGCGGCCTTGATAGTAATGGACACACGACCTTGACCTGGAGCTTGACCATGCAACTTCCCGACAACCGTTTTCGCGCCGGTCTTGAGTGCGATGCCGTCCAGTTCGGACTGTGGTCCGGCTTTGCCAGCGGCTACTGCGCCGAAATCGAGGCGGGCCTTGGCTACGACTGGATGCTGATCGACGGCGAGCATGCGCCTAATACGGTGCCCCAGATTCTGGCCCAGCTGCAGGCGGTGGCGGGGTATCCGGTGGCGCCGGTGGTGCGCTGCGTCAATCACGACCCGTCGTTGATCAAGCAGTTGCTCGACATCGGAACCCAGACGCTGATGGTGCCCATGGTGGAAACAGAGGCCCAGGCGCGCGCGTTGGTGGCGGCCATGCGCTATCCGCCTCATGGCAAGCGGGGTGTCGGTGGCGGGCTGGTGCGGGCCACGCGGTGGGACGATGTCGAGGACTATCTGACGTTGGCCCATCGGGAGCTGTGTCTGATCGTACAGGTCGAATCCGCCTCCGGCGTCGACAATGCCGCCGCCATCGCTGCGGTGGAGGGCGTGGATGCGGTGTTCATCGGCCCGGCGGATCTTTCGTCGGCGCTGGGACACCCCGGTGATCCGGGCCATCCCGAGGTGCAGCAGGCGATCGCTGCCACCATCGAGACCGTCAAAGCGGCGGGCAAGGCGGTGGGGATTCTCGCTCCGCAGGAAGACGATGCCCGCCGCTACATCGGCCTTGGCTGCGACTTCGTCGCCGTGTCGATCGATGTCAGCCTGCTGCGCCAGGCGGCGAGGGCGTCACTGGCGAGGTTTGACGAGGCGGCGGGGGGCAGCGCTACCGCGGGCGCTTCGCGCACCTACTGACGCAGACTCGTCCCACCACACCATCCGACAACGACAAGACAGGAACACAGACATGAGCCAGATTCCGACTCACCAGAACTTTATCGACGGCGCCTTCGTCGACTCGCCCGACCACCTGGAGGTGTTCAACCCGGCCAATGGCGATCTGCTGTCACGCATTCCCGAATCCGACGGTGAGCAGGTGGAGCGAGCCATCGGTGCGGCACGTGATGCCCAGAAAGCCTGGGCGGCGTTGCCGGCGATCGAGCGGGCCGGCTACCTGCGCCGAATCGCCGAGCGTATTCGTCAGGACGTACCACGGCTTTCGCGCATGATCACCGAGGAGCAGGGCAAGGTGAGCGGTCTGGCCGAGGTGGAGGTGAACTTCACCGCCGACTACCTGGATTACATGGCCGAGTGGGCGCGGCGCATCGAAGGCGAGGTGATCGAGAGCGATCGGCCCAACGAGACCATCCTGATGCTGCGAAAGCCTCTGGGGGTGGTGGCAGGAATACTGCCCTGGAACTTCCCGTTTTTCCTGATCGCCCGCAAGATGGCGCCGGCCCTTGTGACCGGCAATACCATCGTCATCAAGCCCAGCGAAGAGACGCCCAACAACTGCTTCGCCTTTGCCCGCATCGTCGAGGAGGTGGGGCTGCCCAGGGGCGTATTCAACGTGGTCAGTGGTACCGGTGGCAGCGTCGGGCAGGCGCTCAGTGACAGTTCACGGGTCGACCTGATCAGCTTTACCGGCAGCGTCGCCACCGGTTCACGGATCATGCAGAGTGCCTCGCGCCACCTGACCAAGCTCAATCTGGAGCTTGGTGGCAAGGCGCCGGCCATCGTCCTCGGTGACGCCGATCTTGAGCTGGCGGTGAAGGCCATCCGCGCCTCGCGCATTATCAATACCGGCCAGGTCTGCAACTGCGCCGAACGGGTCTATGTCGAGCGCAGCGTGGCCGACGAGTTTATCGAGCGAATGTCTCGGGCGATGGACGCCACCACCTATGGCGATCCTCTGGCCCAGCCCGACGTGGAAATGGGGCCGCTGATCAATCAGGCAGGCCTGACCAAGGTCGATGCGATGGTGAAGCAGGCGGTAGGAGAGGGGGCCGAATTGGTCAGCGGAGGCAGCGTCGCCGATCTGGGCAAGGGGCATCACTATCGACCCACGGTGCTGGCCGGTTGCCGCGACGACATGGCCATCATGCGTCAGGAGATCTTCGGCCCGGTGCTGCCCATTCAGGTGGTGGAGGACATGGACGAGGCTATCGCCCTGGCCAACGACTCCGAGTACGGCCTGACCTCTTCGATCTATACCCGCAGCCTGGCCAACGCCATGCGTGCCTGCCGCGAGATCGACTACGGCGAGACCTACATCAACCGCGAAAACTTCGAGGCCCTGCAGGGCTTCCACGCTGGGGTGCGCAAGTCCGGCATCGGCGGCGCCGACGGCAAGCACGGACTCTACGAGTACACCCACACCCAGGTCGTCTACCTGGAGGCCTGAGCGGCAGGCAGTGACGGCAAAGGGTCGGGAGTGACGGTGTGCGAGAGGCCACCTGTCGCGTCATCAGCGACAGGATCGCCATTCACTCCCGATGGCAGCCAACATTCCCCGAAGAGAACAAGATCATGACCGATTCTACATCGACCGAGCCGCGCGGCTCGGCGGGAGCGGCCGGCCTTGAGCGAGTGCCGCCCAGCCAGCAGTTGAGCGGCAAGTACTTTCTGGCGGCGTATTCCGGTGAGCATATCGCCGGTACCGAGTTCGTCATCGGCGCCGCGCTGGTGTCGCTGGGGGTAGGGACCAGCGACCTGATCTGGGGGCTGATCCTGGGTAACCTGATGGCGGTGCTTTCCTGGGCCTGGGTCTGTGCACCGGTGGCGGTGCGGGCTCGCATGACCGTGTACGACTACCTAGGGCGGGTGGCCGGTCGACGCTTTTCGGCGGCCTTCAATCTGGTCAACGGTTTGTTCTTCATGATACTCGGCGGCGCCATGATCACGGTGTCGGCCTCGGCCTTTCGGGTGCTGACCGATATTCCGCCGCAGACCGCCTGGTACCCACAGAGCTTGAGCTTCGTCGCACTGGCCCTGGCGGTAGGGGCGGTCACGGTCTGGATGGTGATGAAAGGCTTCAAGCTGATCGCCAACTTCGCCAGTGTCTGCGCGCCCTGGATGATCGTGCTCTTTCTCGCCAGCGGTATTCTGTGCCTGCCGGTGTTGCTTGATCATGGCGCGGCAAACGGCCTGACCGGTCTCGGCGATGTGCTCGATGCGCTGGTGTGGACCGGGGTGACGCCTGAGGGTGATCCGGGCCTGTCGGTGTGGGTGATCGCGGCCTGGGCCTGGAGCGTCAATCTGCCCCTGCACCTGGGCATGAGTGACATGAGCACCTTGCGGTTCGCGCGCAAGGCATCCTACGGCTACTTTTCTGCCTCGGGCATGTTCATCGGTCACTTCATGGCCTGGCTGTGCGCGGGCTTGATGGGGGCGGCAGCGGCACTGTTGCTGAAGTCGACGCTGGTAGAGCTGGATCCTGGCGCGGTTGCCTTCCGCGTACTGGGGGCGATGGGGCTGCTGGCGGTGGTAGTGGCCGGCTGGACCACCTCCATTCCAAGTCTGTATCGCGCGGGGCTCGCGTTTCAGGCGCTGTTCACGCGTCACGATCCTGACCGTGTCACTCTGGCGGTGGGCGTGGTCACCACGGTAGTAGCCTGCTTTCCCTTTGCGTTTACCCAACTCCTCAACGTGCTGTCCTATTTCATCATCCTGATGGCGCCGGTCGGCGCGATCATCGCCGCTGAACACTTCGTCCTGCCACGCCTCGGAATAGCGCCGTTCTGGCGCCACCGGCAACAGCGTGTGGACAATCTGCCGGCGATACTGACCTGGGCCGGGGCATTGTTGCTGGCACTGGGACTGCTGCTTCAAGGATCGCTGCACCTTTTCACCATCTTCATCCCGGTGTGGGCGCTTTCGTTTATCGCCTATCCGTTGCTGTGTCGTGTCATGGGGAGCCTTCGTTGCTCCACGCAAGACCCCTGGGAGGAGGCCTATGGTCCCATCGAGGTCAGCGAGAGCGAACCGGTCGCGCTGCCTGCTCCGGTGTCGACCAGACAGCCGAGCTTCGTGATCGCGGTGGCATGCCTGGCGGTGATTCTGGCCATGTCGCTGTGGCCCTGGCTGGGGGCCGGCGCGCCGGCCGATTTCCTCGAGACCTATCAGTGGTGGATCGTGCCGCCAACCCTGGTGTACTTCGTCAGTGCCATGCTCTGGTTGCGTACCCGGCGTCAGCCGGACCGGCAGCAAGTCTCTGTCTAGGCGGAGAAGGAGTCGGGGACAGACTCGGTAGACTTAGGCGATCGTAGGCTTCGGGTTGCGAATCTTGAACAATAAAACCATCCTTGTATAAGTTTGGTATATGGAAGGCCGTGACATCGCCATGGAATAGACGCCGTTGACGGCGCGACCCTGGCACCGCTTCGACAAGGAGGAAGAAATCCGTGACCATCTTTGAAGCCCTGCGTGAGAGCCACGACAAGCAGCGCCGCCTGCTCCAACTGCTGGTGGAGACCGAAGGTGACAGTGACGGGCGCGATGAGCTGTTCAAGCGCGTCAAGGAGGAGCTCGAGAACCACGCTGGCGCAGAAGAGCGGGCCCTGTACATGCCGATGATGGAGCATGACATGACCCAGGAGAAGGCGCGGCACAGCGTGGCCGAGCACCACGAGATCGATGAGCTGATCGAGGCCCTCGAGACGACCGACTACAGTTCACCGGGCTGGCTTGCCAGCGCCAGGAAGCTGCAGCATCTGGTCACTCATCACCTCGACGAGGAAGAGCAGGAGGTGTTCCAGCTGGCTGGGCGTGCCTTTGACGATGCCACCAAGGCCAACCTCGCCGAAGAGTACCTGCAGGACATGCAGGATCGGGAAGCCGGCTGAAGGCAGACGCTTTCCAAGCCGCTTGCACAAAAGGCGCTGGAGGGAACTCCAGCGCCTTTTTCATGGAGAGCCATCAGACAGCCATATGGTCGCAGAATGGTCAGCTGTCTTGCTGCTCGTCGAGCAGGTGGCTCAGGGCGTCCTTGCGGTTTTCGTAGATGTGCGGTGCATCGGCACGGCGCTCCAGCGCGTCGCCGAGCTTGAGGCGCAGGAAGGCACTGGTGGTGTAGCGAGTGACGCGCTCGTAGAAGCGCTCGGACAATCCGCAGATCATTTCGGTGTAGCGCTCGACCAGGTGCGGCGCGATGGTGAAGTTGTCGTAGTTGACGATGGCGTAGACGGGGCGGTCGAGTGGTGCAAGCAGGCGTTCAACCTCCCGTTCGATGGTGGCGATGGTGTCATCGTCGTTGACCGCCAGTCCCTCGAAGTTGATGAAGAACTGGTGGGTGTCGAGATCGACGCTCAAGCGCTCGGCGATCGGGCGCTCCAGCAGGGTCTCGAGCAGGTCCATGGAGGCGCTGTCGAACAGGCGCGGATCCATGGTGGCAAGGTGATCGTCGATATGTGGCCGAAAGTCCATCAGCGCCAGGATGTCGCGCTCCAGCTCTACACCCGGGGCGATCTCGATCAGCGTCAGCCCTTGCGCGCGCAGTTCGAATACGCAGCGCTCGGTGACATAGAGCACCGGCTGGCCGCGCTTCGCCGCCAGCGGGCCGCTGAAGGTGCGGTGTTCGACGCGCTCGACAAACTTGCGCTGGCTGCCGTCGGTGTCGATCTTGAGCCTTCCCGCGTCGATGGAAAGCTGGGCACCTGCGGTGAAGGTGCCGACGAACACCAGTCGCTTGTCGTTCTGGCTGATGTTGATAAAGCCGCCGGCGCCGGCAAGCCTGGGGCCGAAACGGCTGACGTTGACGCTGCCCTGCTGGTCGACCTGGGCAAGACCGAGAAAGGCGATATCCAGTCCGCCGCCGTCGTAGAAGTCGAACTGACTGGGCTGGTCGATGATCGCCTGGGTATTGATGGCGGCGCCGAAGTCGAGCCCGCCCGCCGGCAGGCCGCCGATGACGCCGGGCTCGGCGGTCAGCGTCAGGTATTCGAGCAGTCCTTCCTCGTTGGCCACGTTGGCGATGCCCTCGGGCATACCGATGCCCAGATTGACGATGCTGTTGGGCCGAAGCTCGAAGGCGGCGCGACGGGCGATGACCTTGCGCTCGGTCAGCGAGAGGCTGGCGATGTCATTCATCGGCACCTTCAGTTCGCCGGCGAAGGCGCGACTGTATTGGGTGGCGAAGGTCTGCCAGTGATGCTCGGGCTGTGCCAGCACCACGGCGTCGACCAGCACGCCGGGGATCTTCACGTCCTTGGCCTTGAGGGTGCCTCGTTCGGCCAGACTCTCGACCTGGACGATGACGATGCCTCCGGAGTTGTGCACCGCCATGGCAATGGCCTGCATCTCCAGAAACAGCGCCTCACGCTCCATCGTCACATTGCCGTCGGCGTCGGCGGTGGTCCCGCGCAATAGCGCGACCTGAATCGGCTGAGCCTGGTAGAACAGGTACTCCTCGCCATCGATGGGCATCAGCCGCACGCGATCCTCGGTGGTGCGCTCGTTGATCTTGCCGCCCCCCTGGCGTGGGTCGACAAAGGTATCGAGCCCCACCTTGGTCAGGGTGCCCGGCTTGCCGGCGGCGGTGTCGCGAAATAGATGGGAGATCACGCCCTGTGGCAGGTTGTAGGCCTCGATCTGGTTGTCGATGGCCAGCTTCTGCAAGCGCGGTACCAGCCCCCAGTGGCCTCCGATGACGCGCTTGAGCAGTCCCGGGTGACCGAAGTGATCGACGCCACGCCCCTTGCCGTCGCCCTGGCCGGCGGCGTAGATCAGCGTCAGGTCACGAGGATGGCCGGACTCCACGAAGCGTTGCTCCAGCGCTACCGCCAGTGCCTCGGGAAAGGCCACCCCGACGAAGCCGCCGGTGGCAAGGCTGTCGCCGTCACGGATCAGCTGTACCGACTCCTCGGCACTGACCACCTTGTTGCGTTGGCGACTGACGCTGGGAGGAGTGCGATGGGGCATGGGTGTTCCTTTTCAAGCCATGGGGATAGGGGGCACGTCGGCACGCAGAGCCTATGGACCAGTGTGAGCGACATGAAGGCGGCGAGAGGTCGAGATGCTTGACGGTGCAAAGGAGAGAGTCGTTGCTTGGCCCTTGAAGTCAGTCGCTGACTGCCCCAATCTGTACAAAAGTGGTACACAACTTTCACGTCACGTGCAGAGAAGGGCTTCTGCCACAGACGTCTGTTGCGTACCGCCGGCCCCCAGGGATGCCCGTGGTGGCGGGGGCCATGACGTTCGCCATGTCGATGAGCCGAAGGAGTGGATCCATGTCTACACAGCAACCCCCTCAGCAACAGCATCGTCAGCCCGGCAGCGAGTCGGCCATGCAGCCCGAGCCGGAGGTGATCCGGGACAGCTACCGTGGCAGTGGCAAGCTGGACGGCAAGGTGGCGCTGATCAGCGGCGGCGACAGCGGTATCGGTCGCTCCGTGGCGGTGCACTATGCCCGTGAGGGCGCGCACTGCGCCATCGTGCATCTGGAAGAAGATCAGGATGCCGAGACCACCCGCCAGATGGTCGAGAAGGAAGGCGGTGAGTGCCTGGTGCTCAAGGGGGATGTCGGTGATGCCGACTTCTGTCGTCAGGCCGTGGCCAGCACCATCGAGCGCTTTGGACGGCTCAATATCCTGGTCAACAACGCCGCCGAACAGTATGACTGGTCCGATATTACCGAGGTGGATGAGACGCAGCTGGAGCGGACCTTCCGCACCAATGTCTACAGCCACTTCTATCTGTCCAAGGCGGCGGTGCCCCACCTCGAGGCCGGCGATACCATCATTGCTACCTCCTCGATCAATGCCTTCAAGGGCAATGACACCCTGCTCGACTACACCGCAACCAAGGGGGCGGTGCAGGCACTGGTACGTTCGCTGGCGGCGACCCTGATGGATCGCGAGATTCGCGTCAACGCAGTGGCCCCGGGGCCGGTATGGACGCCGTTGATCCCGGCGAGCTTCGACGAACAAAAGGTCGCCGAGTTCGGTGGTCAGGTGCCGATGAATCGGGCAGGCCAACCCAGTGAGATGGGGCCCGCCTATGTCTATCTGGCCAGCGAAGAGTCGTCCTACATGAGTGGCCAGACGCTGCACCTCAATGGCGGCGTGGTGCTCAATACCTGAGATGCCGCAGCTGGTTACGCGACTCGCCTCTCCAGCGGCAGCGATGAAAGGCGGGATCGAAATGACAGGCGAGCCGTCACGGGCCGGCTCGCCTGTTGACCGTCTGGGCGACGTTACTGGTTGAGTTCCTGCTCGGTGAACAGGTCGGCGAACAGCGCCGAGCTCAAATAGCGCTCAGCGCTGTCTGGCAGTACCACCACGATATTCTTGCCGGCGAACTCGGGCAGCTTGCTGACACGCACCGCAGCCTCGACCGCTGCCCCGCAGGAAATGCCGCAGAGGATGCCTTCCTCACGCATCAGTCGATGGGCCATGGCCATGGCGTCCTCGTTGGTGACCGTCTCGACGCGATCGACCAGATCCATGTCCAGATTGTCCGGCACGAAGCCGGCACCGATGCCCTGGATCTTGTGGGGAGCGGGCTTGAGTTCCTTGCCTTCCCTGGCCTGGGTCAGGATGGGGGAGTCGGTGGGCTCCACCGCCACTGTGGTGATCGCCTTGCCCTGGGTCTTCTTGATGTAGCGCGAGACCCCGGTCAGGGTGCCCCCGGTGCCGACGCCGGCTACGAAGACATCGACCTCGCCGTCGGTATCGTTCCAGATCTCGGGGCCGGTGGTGGTCTCGTGAATGCGCGGGTTGGCCGGGTTGGAGAACTGCTGGGGCAGGAAGTAGGTCGACGGATCGGACTTGGCCATCTCTTCGGCCTTGGCGATGGCGCCGGGCATGCCCTTGGCCGGTTCGGTCAGCACCAGTTCGGCGCCCAGGGCCTTCAGTACCTTGCGCCGCTCCAGGCTCATGGAGGCCGGCATGGTCAGGGTCAGCGGGTAGCCCTTGGCGGCGGCAACGAAGGCGAGGGCGATGCCGGTATTGCCGCTGGTGGGTTCGATGATGGTCATGCCCGGCTTGAGCACGCCGCGTTCCTCGGCATCCCAGATCATGGCCGCACCGATCCGGCACTTGACGCTGTAGGCCGGATTGCGCCCCTCGATCTTGGCCCAGATCGTGGCGCCTTCATTGACCCGGTTCAGCCGCACCAGCGGGGTGTTGCCGATTGCCTGGGCATTGTCGTCGTGGATGCGAGCCATGTCTGACCTCCGTTGCAGGGCCCCGGGTAGCCAGTACAGGCGAGTCGACCAGGGGCAAATGATGGATGCGAAAGAAATCTATCGAGCGTCCACTATGCCTCAGGTTGACGCCCGCCACGAGAGAGCGAGGGCTCGCTTACCGCCAAGGGAATTAAAGCGGCTGGCGAAACAGCACGCGCCCGCATCAAGCGGGCGCGTGATCGGCATGGTGAACGCCGTCGCCGTTCAGGACCCAAGGTCGGATCTCCCGACGAGCAGCGCTGAAAAGGGCAGAACCTCCTACTGCTGGTCCCACGCAACGAAGGCGTCGACCACCTCCTGTGGACGCTCCAGCGGATAGAAGTGGCTGGCGTCCAGATATTCCCAGGTGGCGTGGGGCATGATGCGGGCCAGTGCCACGCCGGAGACGTAGGGCGGCTGGAAGGGGTCATGCACGCCCCACAGCAGCATCGCAGGCTTGTTCCACATCACCATCTGCGGTGAGGCCTCAAGGGTAAGGCGGTTATCCATGGCCTTGAGGTACTCGATGAAATGGTTGCGGGTCGACTCGTTCTCGGCATAGTTGCCGTAGAGGTCCTCGAGGATCTCGTCGGTCAGGGTCTCCTCCGGCTGCATGAGACCTGCCGAGGCGAAGTTCTTGACGATCTCGCGGACGTTGTCGGCACTGAAGATCTGGCTGGCCTCGGCGGACTTGGCCTTGGCGATGGCGGCGTTGGCCTCAGGGACCGGCCACATGTCGAGCACGGCGGAGTTGCCGATCACGATCTTGCGGACCTGGTTCTGCTCCTTGAGCTCGGAATCGGTCACCATGATCTGGGCGATGCCGCCTCCCAGGTCGTGGCCGAACAGGATGTAGGGGCCGGGCATCACCTGATTGGCGAAGTCGGTCATGATTTCGGCCTGGCCCTTGAGCGAGTGGTCGGCATCCATGGGGCCGTCAGTGTAGCTGAGCCCGAGTTGGCCGGGCGCGAAGACGTGATAGCCCTGTTCCGCCAGCAGCGGGCCCACCCGGGAGAACAGCACGCTGTTGAGCGGAATGCCATGGATCAGCATGACCGCCGGGTCACCAGGCTCGCCCCACTCGCGATAGGCGACGCGAAAGTCTCCTACATCAGCAAACTGACGGCCGGGCATCTCGTCGGCAAAGGCCGCAAGTGGTGTGACGGCAAGCGGTGTGATGGCAAGGGCGAGCGACAGGGCAAGGGCGTTGATCGTGCGGATGGGCATGGCGGCTCCTGGGACGGTTATCGATAGCACTGGCGCCGATGAGCACGGTCGTGATGGCGGTGGCGCAGGCACGAGTGTCAACGGCGGTGCTGACATGGGAGACGGTGGCCGGCCGAGGGCCGAGGCCAGTCGCTTCAAAGGCACTTCATACTCTAGATCAGCGTTACCCGATAAGAAGCCCCCCTGGATTGTCCAAGCATGTTTGAGCATAACGTGATGAAAGCTCGAGTCTGTGCCTTCTCTCCGAGGCCTGTGCCTCTTAACCATGGTCGGGGCTAAAAGAGCACAAGATCGAGCACCTACCTCGAAAGGTGAGTGCCATCTTCGAATTCAAACGCGCTAGCGTGGTAACCGAATCCATGAAATAGGGAGCTTGGCCGTTGAACCATCAAGGGACTGAAAGGTGCGTGCTGGTGACAGGGGCGTCGTCAGGGATCGGCGAGGCGATCGTCACCGCGCTGCTCGAGCAGGGGTTTATCGTCTACGCAGGCGCTCGGCGGGTCGAGCGCATGAGCCACCTGGCTGACAAGGGCGCCCGGGTGCTGGCGCTGGATATCACCGACGCCGACAGCATTGCCGCGGTGCTGACACGTATCGAGCGCGACGGCGTCGAGCTCGATGGGTTGGTCAACAACGCAGGCTACGGCAGCTATGGCGTGCTGGAGGAAGTCCCGATCGAGGAGGCCAGGCGTCAGTTCGAGGTCAACGTGTTCGGGCTGATGGCGTTGACTCGGGAGGTCTTGCCCGGCATGCGACGTCGACGGCGCGGTCGCATCGTCAATATTGGCTCCATGGCCGGCCGTATCTGGTTTCCGGTGGGTGGCTGGTACCACGCCACCAAGTACGCGTTGGAAGCGCTGAGTGATGCCCTGAGGGTCGAGACGCGCCCCTTTGGCCTGTCCGTCAGCCTGATCCAGCCCGGGGTGATTCGCAGCGAATGGGCGGCGATTGCCCGCAAGCCCTTGTGCGAGAACCCTCCCGAGGCGCCCTATGCGCGGATCAAGCGCGGCATGGCCGAGATCCTCGCCGATCACTCCCGGGCCGGCACCCCCGAGATGATCGCCGAGGCGGTGGTCCATGCCCTGACCGCCAGTCGCCCGCGTCGACGCTACGCGCGGCCTCGGGACGCCAGGATATTGATCTTCCTGCACTGGCTTTTACCCACCTGGGCGTGGGAGAGAGGCGTCAGGTGGTTGCTGGCACGCTATGCCCGCAAAGCGAGTGACGACAACGGCGGCGGTGCTAGTGTCGACGGAGACGAGGCCGGCCCTGACAGCGGCCCGGAAAACAGCAACGAAAGCGGTAATCCACGCGACGGCGAAAAGCGGGGTGAGGCGGAAAGCTGAGCCGACGCCGGTCAGAACAACGTGGAAAGCATCAAGGGAAGCATCGAGGGAAGCTACAAGGGAAACCACGAAGGAAACGACAAGGGCCCGCCATGCTCAGGCGGGCCCTTGTGATTGCCATGCCGGTTACAGGCGGCTGGCGGGGCGCAGGTCGTAGTCGAAGTACTGCTCCATCAGGCGCTGGAAGGTGCCGTCGGCGTAGACCTCGTTGAGAGCCTGGTTGAAGGTCTCGGCCAGGGCTTCATCGCGGGGGCGCACGGCGATGGCGTTGCCGCGCCCGAAGATCGATTCTGGCGAATTGATACGCTCGCCGACCTGGGTGAAGTCGCCGTCCTCGGCCTTGATATCCAGCGCCTCGATAGCCACCGGGTAGTTGATGAAGGCCAGGTCCAGGCGATCGCTTTCCATGTCGAGGGCGACCTCGTCGGCGGTGGCGTAGCGGCGGATATCGAGGGTGTCGCGATAGCGCCCGGTGATGTAGGTGTCCTGGGTGGTACCACGCTGGACGCCGACGGTCATGCCCTCGAGGCTTGCCAGGTCTTCCGGGTCGACGGCTTCGCCGCGACGGGCCACCCAGACCTTGGGCGACATGGCGTAGGGCTCGCTGAAGCGAACCTGGCGTTCACGCGCTTCGGTGATGCGCATTGACGACAGGATGGCGTCGTACTTGCGTGCCAGCAGGCCGGGGATGATGCCATCCCAGCCCTGGACGATCCACTCGCAGTCCAGTTCGGCGCGTTTGCACAACTCGTTGCCCAGATCGATCTCGAAGCCCGCGAGTTCGCCGTTGGCGTCGCGGTATTCGAACGGTGGATAAGGCACATCGACGGCGATACGCACCTGGCGAGCCTCGTCGGCGAAGGCGGCGGGCATCGTCAGCATCGTCGCGCAGGCGATGGCCAGGGGGGACAGCAGACGCTGGGAGAAAGAGCGCATGGGGTACCTTGTCGTCAGGGAAGAAGGGGGAGGGGTTATCGTTATGTCGAGGGTCCGTCAGGTGTGCCAGCGGTTAGCCCAGGAGCCTCGACTCTCAGCCCAGCAGCAGGGCGCCGTAGCCGAGCCCGAAGCACACCACCAGGGCCGGGTGTACGCGGGTCTTGAGCAGCAGCAGTGCTGCCACAGCGGCGATGATCAGGGTGTGCACCAGGCCCGAGGTCGCCATGCCCTCCTTGAGGAAGCTGACGGTCAGGTAGGCCATCAGCACCATGACGACAGGACGGACCCACTGACTCATGGACTTGACCTTGATCGAGTCACGGTAGCGATAGAGGGTGCCCAGGGCCGCCAGCATCAGCAGCAGCGAGGGTCCGACGGTGGCCAGTACCGCCACCATGGCACCGCCGGCGCCGGCTACTTCATAGCCGATGTAGCCGGCCATCTTGGTGGCGATGGGGCTCGGCAGGGCATTGCCCAGCGCCAGCGTCTCGGCGAAGCCCTGATGGGTCATCCAGCCGTAGGTGCCGACCACCTCGTTCTCGATCAGCGGAATGATCGCGGGCCCACCGCCGTAGCCGACGATATTGGGGATGAAAAAGGCCAGAAACAGCTGCCAGTAGATCATCACAAGCGACCTCCTTCAGGGGCGTTGCGGGGCTTCTCGGGCCTGAGCAGAGCGGCGATCAGGATGGCGCCGATGATCAGCCCAGGGTGTACGCCAAGACCATAGATCAGGCCACCGGCGGCCACTCCCATGACCAGGGTGGCGACCACGCCGAGCCCGGCCCGGGACTTCAGGAAGAAATCGAAGGTCAACTGGGCCATCATCACCATCACCACCGGCACCACGCCCAGCCCCATGCCCTGCACCCAGCGTTGGTCGCCGTAGCGACTGTAAAGGCCGAGCAGCGCGATCATGGCGAAGATTACCGGCACGATCACCGCCACCACCGCATTGATGGCGCCGAACACCCCGCCGACCCGATAGCCGATGTAGCCGGCCATCTTGGTGGCGATGGGCCCCGGCAGGGTATTGCCGATGGCCAGGACATCGGCGAAGGCGTCGTCGTCCATCCAGGCGTGGCGCTTGACCACCTCCTGGTGGACCAGCGGAATCATCGACGGACCGCCGCCGAAGCCGAAGATGCCGATGCGAAAGAAGGCGGCAAATAGCGAAGCTTGTACGCTCATGGGTCAGAGCACCGCGATGGTGGCGTCGGTGCGGGGCTCGGTGCCGCCACAGTAGATGCCGGTCTCGGGGTCACGCAGGATCACCTGGCCACGGCCGTAGCTGCGGCTGTCGGTATCTACCTGCATGCGATGACCACGTGCGGCCATGGCACGTACCAGCGGTGCCGGATAGCCGTGCTCGATACCGATGGTGCGACCGCCCATCCACTGCCAGCGCGGTGCGTCCAGCGCCGATTGGGGGTTGAGGCCGAAGTCGACCAGGTTCATCACCACCTGGACGTGGCCCTGGGGCTGCATGAACCCGCCCATCACGCCGAAGGGCCCCAGCGCCTTGCCGTTTCGGGTCAGGAAGCCCGGGATGATGGTGTGGAAGGTCTTCTTGCCGGGCTTGAGCACATTGTCGTGGCTCTCGTCGAGGCTGAAGTCGTGACCGCGGTTCTGCAGAGCGATGCCGGTTCCCGGCACCACGATGCCGGAGCCGAAGCCGTGATAGTTGCTCTGGATGAAGGACACCATGTTGCCGTCCGCGTCGGCGGTGGCCAGATAGACGGTGCCACCGGCCCTGGGCTTGCCCGGCTGCGGGTCGATGGCCGCGTCCTGGATCAGCTCGCGACGGGCCTCGGTGTAGGCGTCGGACAACAGCTCCTCGACCGTGTAGGTCATGGCCTGTGGCTCGCTGATATGGGTCTTGCCGTCGGTGTAGGCGAGCTTCATCGCCTCGAGCTGACGATGCAGCAGTTCCGGGTCGTCGCGGTGGGACGCCGGATAGCCATCGAGCAGGCGCAGCGCCATCAGCGCCACCAGGCCCTGGCCATTGGGCGGGATCTCCCAGACGTCGACGTCGCGGTAGCGGGCCGAGATCGGGGTGACCCACTCGGGCTGATAGGCCGCCAGGTCGTCCTTGCGCAGATAGCCGCCGGTGCGACGCGAGAAGGCGTCGATGGCCTCGGCCAGCTCGCCCCGGTAGAAGCTCTCCGCCTGACTCTCGGCGATGGCCTCCAGGGTCCTGGCCTGGTCTTCATTGCGAAACCACTCACCGGCGTCGGGAGCGCGGCCATCGAAGGTAAAGGTGTCGAACCAGGGGTGGGTGGCTTCGCCTTCGAGATGCTTGTGGAAGGTCGCGGTGTCGCGCTGCCACAGGCTGGCGATGACCGGTGACACCGGAAAACCGTCGCGGGCCAGGCGAATGGCGGGTTCGAGCAGGGTCTTGAAATCCAGCTTGCCGAAGCGGCGCGACAGTTCGGCCCAGGCCGATGGCGTGCCGGGCACCGTCACCGGGGTCCAGCCGTAGAGCGGGACCTTGTCGTGGCCGGCCTCGACCAGCGCTTCCCGGTTCAGCGCCTGGGGCGCCACGCCGCTGGCGTTGAGCCCGTGCAGTTCGCCGTTGCCCTGATCATCGTTGGCGATCCACACCAGCGCGAAGGCATCGCCGCCGATGCCGCAGCCGGTGGGCTCGACCACCGTCAGCGCGGCGGCGGTGGCGATGGCGGCGTCCACCGCGTTGCCGCCGCGGGCGAGCATATCGCGGCCGATCTGCGCGGCCTGGGGCTGGGACGCCGCCACCATGCCATCGCGAGAATAGGTCGGGCTGCGCCGGGACGGGTAGGGCGTGGCATCGGGGTAGGGAGTGGACAGGGAGCTGGGGTTCGCGCGCTGGGAAGACATGGCGTCTCTCTTCAAGGTGGCTGACTCGAGGTCGCTGATCCAAGCTGGATCGGGTCAATCGTTATTGGTGTTAAAAATCGATTTTATGACCCGACTATGCCGCGCCCTCGAAAGGCCGTCAATCCCCTGAAGAGCGATCCAACGGTTCGGGGCCCGGCAAGGCGGGCCCCGAGAATGATGGCGGGTTTGATGTTCATCGTGGCCGCGATCCAGCGGCGGCGCAGGCCCTGGCGGAATATCAGGCCCCGGAGGCGGAGCCGGCCGGCTGGCGCTCGTCGCTGCCATGACCCAGGGTCAGGCCGGTGAGTACATAGAGCAACGAGAAGGCGATGGCGCCGTAACAAAGGATGGCGTAGACGAAGAAGTCGGCGGTAGCGACCCCCAGAGTGGCGGCGGTGAAGGCTCCGGTGACGCCCCAGGGCACCAGCGGCGACAGGGTTGTGCCGGTGTCCTCGAGGATACGTGACAGGTTCCTGGTCGGGCTGCCACTGCTGGCGACCAGCGGGCGCAGCAGCGGGCCAAGCAGCGAGAAGGTCACGTAGTAGCTGCCGGTCAGCAGAAAGGCCAGGCTATGCAGCGCCATGGAGCCACCGAGCACCTGGCGCCGTCCGGCGTGGCGTCGGGCCAGGTAGGCGATGGCGGCGTCCAGGGTGCCGGCACTCTTGAACGGGGCCCCCAATACGGCGGCGGCGATCAGCACCGCCACGGTGGACATCATGCCCTGCAGGCCACCCCGGGACAGCATCTTGTCGACCATGGCGACCCCGGTATCGGCGACGAAGCCTGCGTTCATGGCGGAACCGATCTCAGAAAGGCTCGCGCCCTGGAGCACCACCGCGATCAGCGCCGCGCTAACGATGCCGAGCATGAAGGCGGGCATCACCGGCTTCTTGGCCAGGATGCAGCCGAACACCACCAGGGGCGGCAACAGGGTCAGCAGATTGTCGCTGAAGGTGGCGGCCAGGGTGTCGATGATCGCCTGGGTCTGGGTCGACATGCCGTCACCGGCGAGCGTCGCCCCGGAGGCGGCGACGTCGCTGCCGAGCCAGGCGTAGACCACCAGGGCGATCAGGTAGGCCGGCAGGGTCGAATACAGCATATGGCGGATGTGGGTGATGATATTGACCTCGCATACCGCCGAGGCCATCACCGTGGTATCCGACAGCGGCGACAGCTTGTCGCCGAAGAAGGTGCCGGTGACGATGGCACCGGCGGCGTAGGCCGGGGGAATGCCGAGTCCCAGCGCGACCCCCATCAGTGCCACGCCGATGGTGCTGAGGGTGCCCCAGGAGGTCCCGGCCATGACCGACATCAGCGAGCATGACAGGCAGGCCACGACCAGAAAGAGCCCCGGCGTCAGCGACTCGAGGCCCAGGGTGACCATGGCAGGAATGGTGCCGGAAAGCATCCATACCCCCACCATCATGCCGACGCTCATCAGGATCAGAATGGGCACCAGCATGGCCTGGATGCCCTTGAGCAGATCACTTTCAAGGCGGGACCAGGCGATATCCCAGGCCAGGCATAGCGTCATGGCGATGGCGCCGGCAACGATCAGCGCCACCGCGGTGGGAATGCCAAGACCCATGATGCCGACCAGCAGGCTGCCGATGGCGGCGATGAGCAGAATCAGATGGCGAGGGCCAGACAGCGAGACAGCGGGCGCTGTCGAAGGGGAAGCGTCTTGGGACATGGGCGTGTTCCGTTGCTGTTGTTGTGGTGAAGGGGACAGGCTCCGCCCTGTTGGGTCAGGGCTTTCTGTGTCGGGGCATTCTGTGCCAGGGCCTGTTTTGTCAGAGATATCGACCCTTGTGGAAGAAATATCTCGATCGTTGTAAGAAATATCGTCTACTGTATTTAATATCGATATTTTGGAAAAACTATGGCCCAGCGCTTGGCGAACGTCAATTGCCGACGTACTCTGCAAGCCTGTTATTTGCGAGTGTTGTCATGATCAATTCCCAACCAGCCGAGGTGGCGGCGAGCGGCGAAACGGCGGCGAGCCAGGTGTTCAGTGCGCTGAAGCAGGACCTGATCCGTGGGCGTTTCGCGGCGGGGGAGAAGCTCGCCATCAGCGCGCTGAAAGAGCGCTACGAGGTGGGGCTGAGCCCGCTGCGTGAGGCGCTCAACCGGTTGGCCGCCTACGGCCTGCTGGAGCAGCACAATCAGCGCGGCTTCCGGGTGCCGCCGCTGTCGGCGGAAGAACTCGAGGATATCTCTCGGCTACGTATGCAGCTGGAGTGCATGGCGCTGACCCAGGCCTTCCAGGAGGGTGACGCCGAGTGGGAGTCGCAGTTGCTGGCCGCCAGCCATCGTCTGTCGCGGGCCAACAAGGCCCAGGGCGAGATCGAACAGTGGGAGCAGGCCCACCAGCGTTTTCACCGCACCCTGTTGGCGCCCTGTGGTTCGCACTGGCTGTTACGCTTCATCGAGCAGTTGCACGATCAGTTCGATCGCTATCGCCGGCTGGCCCCGGGCAACCCGGAGATTCGTGACCGCCTCGATGCCCAGCACGGCGAGCTGGTCGAGCTGGCGCTGGACCGGCGTATCCACGATGCCCGCTACCTTCTCGAAGATCATATCCGTCAGTCCTGGGAGGTCGCCAAGGGCGCCTGCGAGCAAGGCTGACATCTTGCTGACGGTCTGGCCTGTCGGCTGCTGGAAGACGCGCTGGAAGAGGCGCTGGAGGACGCGCTGGAAGAGTCTAGTGGCGCGTCAGTTCCCGGAGGTCGCCAGGGGCGCCTGCCAGGGGCGCCTGCGATGGATGTCATAGCCTAGCGATTGGAAGGATGCAGTTCGAGGTAGCGATTCTTGGAGGGCAGCAGGTGCTGACGGCACAGCTCGCGCAGTGCGTGGCGGTCCTGCTGCCGGATCGCCTCGATCATCGCCTGATGCTCGTGGCGCGCCCGGGACAGGCTGTGGCTGTCGGCGATGGCGATAAAACGAATGCCGTGGGCCTTCTGGGCGAACTCGTTGATGGTCTCGTAGAGGTAGGGATTGCCGGTCGCCGCGAACAGGGTGCGGTGAAAGGCGATATTGAGGTGGAATACCCGTCGCAGATCATGGGCGTCCACGGCAGCACTGTAGCGCTGGTGGATGTCCTCGAGCTTGTTCAGCCACTGCTCCGGCGCCGGCAGGGGGAGGGCGTCGACGCCGGCGAGTTCGAGAATCTCACGCATGGCGTAGAGCTGCTCGACCTCTTCGGGCGTATAGGCCTTGACGAAGGCGCCGCGGTTCCTGATGCGTTCGACCAGGCCGATGCTCTCGAGCTGGAACAGCGCCTGGCGCACCACATGGCGCTTGCAGTCGAAGCGCTCGATCAGGTCTTCCTCGACCAGCCGCTCCCTGGGGTGCAGGCGCCCCAGCACGATGTCCTCCTCGACACTGCCGACAATGTCCTCCGCCACGCTGGTGGCGCTGGGACGACGGGTGCTGTTGGTAGGGTCCTGCACGCTGACCTGGCTCATCTCGCATCCTCTGCGATCACGATGGTGAAGCGGCGACGAGACGGTCCCGTCGCCGACTCCAGTCTATCAATAGCGCTCACCGCCTTCATCGGCCTGAATGACTTTCCTCACTCCTGGGTCGGTACACGACAGTGGGGCTCGGGACGGCATACCTTGAAGTCACAGCCCTGGTCGGCCTGCAGGATCTGTTCCATGAACAGCCGACGATAGCCAAGCATCGGTGGCTGCTCACGCGCCGGGGCCGTGGTTTCCTGGCGGCGGCTCTCCAGGGTCTGCTCGTCCACCTCCAGCGAGATGCGGTTGGCGGAGACGTCGAGTTCGATGATGTCGCCGTCGCGCACCAGCCCCAGCGTTCCCCCTTCGGCGGCCTCCGGCGATACGTGCAGCACGATGGTACCGGCGGCGGTGCCGCTCATGCGTCCGTCCGAGATGCGCACCATGTCCTTGACGCCCTGGGTGGCGAGCTTCTTCGGGATCGGAATGTACCCGGCTTCGGGCATGCCCGGGGCGCCCTTGGGGCCGATGTTGGCCAACACCAGGACGTCGTCGGCGTTGACGTCCAGATCCGGATCGTCGATGCGCGTCGCCAGATCCTCCAGCGAATGAAAGACCACTGCGCGTCCGCGATGCTGCATCAGCTCCGCAGACGCCGCCGACTGCTTGATGATGGCGCCGGCCGGCGCCAGGTTGCCGCGCAGCACCGCCATCCCCCCTTGGGCGTAGACGGGGTTGGAGCGTGGGCGCACCACCGGCTGCTCGACCAGATGCACCGCCGCGTCGATGTTCTCGCCCAGGGTGCGACCATTGATCGTCATGGTGTCCAGATGCAGCAGAGGCTTCAGCTCCCGCAGCAGCGTCGGCAGGCCGCCGGCGCGATGCAGATCCTCCATATAGCCCTCGCCGGAGGGCTTGAGGTCTACCAGCACCGGCGTCTCGCGGCTCATGCGATCGAAGGCGTCCAGGTCGATGTCGATGCCCAGACGACCGGCGATGGCGGTCAGGTGGATCAGACCGTTGGTCGACCCACCCAGTGACAGCAGCACCCGCAGGGCATTTTCGAAGGCCTTGGGGGTCAGGATCTGGGAGGGCGTGACCCCGTCACGAGCCAGCCGCACCGCCTCGGTCCCGGACTGCTCGGCGATGCGCTGGCGGTCGGCGTAGACCGCCGGTGCGGTGGCGCTGTTGGGCAGCATGATGCCCAGGGTCTCGGCCAGGCAGGCCATGGTGCTGGCGGTGCCCATCACCGAACAGGTACCCACGGTCGGCACCAGCTTGTCGTTCACCTCGCTGATCTCGGCGTCGTCGATGTCCTGGCCGCGGTAGGCCGCCCAGTAGCGACGGCAGTCGGTGCAGGCGCCGACTCGGGTGCCGCGATGGGAACCCGACAGCATGGGTCCGGTGACCAGCTGGACGGTGGGTATATCGGCGCTGGCCGCCGCCATCAGCTGGGCCGGCACCGTCTTGTCGCAGCCGCCGATCACCACCACAGCGTCCATCGGCTGGGCGCGGATCATCTCCTCGGTGTCCAGCGCCATCAGGTTTCTCAGGTACATGCTGGTCGGGTGGGCGAAGGACTCATGCAGCGTGATGGTGGGGAACTCCACCGGCAGCCCGCCGGCCAGCATCACCCCTCGCTTCACGCTCTCGACCAGCCCCGGCACGTTGCCGTGACAGGCGTTGTAGCCGCTGTAGGTATTGGCGATGCCGATAACCGGCCGTGACAGCGCATCGTCGGTGTAACCCATGCCCTTGATGAACGCCTTGCGCAGAAACAGCGAAAAGTCGGCGTCACCGTAGTTGGTCAGGCGGTTGGACATGCCCCGGGTGACGTTGTTGTGGTTGTTGTCTGAGTCCTGGCTCATCGATCGGTCCTCGTATCTTTAGCGCTGGCGCCGAACAGCCCCTTGGTGGGAGGGCGTTGCGGCGTGGTTCGCTAGCTAGGTTAGGACGAGAAAAGATGGTTAACAAGATTATTGACAATTTTGTTGGCGACCGACTACGTTGAAACTGGCAGTCACGACGTGCCCGGCGCCTTCGCCCCGACCCAGCGCCCGACAACAGCGCCTGACCAGGGGCGCAATGACCGCGCCCGTCGCACGTTCCAGTGCAAGACAACGATAAAGACAACGACAACCGCACAAGAGGTGCAGCCATGAAACACCGTGGAGCTTACGCCGCCATCCTTCTGTCGACCCTGCTTCTGCCCGGCGCCGCCATGGCGGAGTATTCCGCCGGCGACGAGATCAAGGTGCTGCAGGGATTCAAGGCCGGTGGGGGCAGTGACGCCCTGGCCCAGCTGACCCAGCCGTTCCTGCGCGAGTCGCTGGGGGTGGATTTCGTCAACGAGTACCTGCCGGGGGCCACCGGTGCCATCGCCTGGACGCGCCTGGCCAAGCAGACCGAGGCCGACGGCACCACCATCAGCATCACCAATACGCCGATGCTGATGACCAACTACATCATGAACGACACCATCACCTACTCGGTGGACGAGCTGACCCCGATCGCCAATGTGGTGACCGACCCGGGCATCATCGTGGTCCCGGCGGAGAGCCCCTACGAGACGGTGGAGGAATTCCTGGCCGCCGCCGAAGAGAACCCGGGCACCATCACCGTGGGCAATTCCGGCGTGGGTGGTGACGACTTCTTCTCCACCATCCTGATCGAGCAGGCCTCGGGCATCAGCTTCCAGAAGGTGCCGTTCCAGGGTGACGGGCCTTCGGCCACCGCCGCCATGGGCGGGCAGATCGATGCCAGTTTCAACAACCTGGGCAACGTCTACGGGCACATTCAGTCCGGCAGCCTGAGGCCGCTGGCGGTGTTTGCCCGCGAGCGTCTGTCGATGCTGCCCGACGTGCCGACGCTGAGCGAGAAGGGCATCGAGGTGGTGGCCGGTTCCTCACGCGGCTACAGCGCGCCGGCCGGCATCCCCGAGGAGGCGCGTCAGCAGTTGATCGACGCCTTCGAGGCACTCAAGACCAACGAGGAGTTCAAGAAGGTCGCCGAGGAGCGGGCCATGAACCTCGATATCCAGACCGGCGACGACTATCGCCAGATGATCGAGGACATGGAAGGCCAGTTCGAGGAGATCTGGGCCAGCGTCAAGGACGAGATCAACGGTTGATCGGTGCGCTTGCCGACGGGCCTGGCCCGTCGGCAAGCGACCGAGGGAGTCATACTGATGAAACTCAGTCGCCTGCTGTTTGGTCTTTGCGCCCTGGGGGTGGCCACGCTGTTCGGGGTCACCTCGCTGGGCTATCCCGACGCCGCGGCGCGGATGCCGCTGATCTACGCGGTGGTGGTGGGACTGTTCGCCATTGCCATGATCGCTCAGGAGCTGACCGCACGATCGCGTGCGCTGGCCCAGGCCTCGGCGAGTGCCGAGCCTACCCTCGAGGGCAGTCAGCTGGCTGAGGGGGAACTTGCCGAAGGCGATGGCGCACCCGCGCCGCCCGCCAGGCCGCTCAAGGCGATGGCGGTGTTCGCGTTCGCTGCTGTCTACATCTACAGCATCTCCTGGCTCGGCTACGTGGTCGCCACGGCGGCCTTCATGGGCCTGTCACTGTGGCTGGTGCGCCATGTGTCGCTGCGCTTCAGCCTGATCGGCATCGCCGGTTTGATCACCGTGGTCTGCCTGGTGTTCATCGGCTTTCTGGGCCTGCCCGTGCCGCTGCTGCCACCGCTGTTTTAAGTCCTGTCGTGCGCTTCGCCACATCGATCGGCTTCGCTGAGGTCGTCATTGCACCCGCGCGAACCTGGAGCCTGACCCTATGAACGACTCGCTTGTGATGGTGGGGCTGAGCAACGTGCTCACCTTCACCAATATTGCGCTGATCCTCGGCGGCACCCTGCTGGGGCTGTTCGTCGGCGCCATGCCGGGGCTGTCCGCCACCATGGCGCTGGCGCTCTTGTTGCCGCTGACCTTTACCATGGACCCGGCGACCGGGCTCAGCATGCTGGCCTCGCTGTACGTCGGCGCCTCCTACGGCGGCTCCATCGCCGCCATCCTGCTGCGGACCCCGGGCACGCCCTCGGCGGCGGCCACGGTGCTCGACGGCTTTCCGCTGTCCCAGCAGGGCCAGGCGGGCAAGGCGCTGGGGGTGTCGCTGTTCGCTTCCTTCTTTGGCGGCCTGATGAGCGGTATCGCCCTGCTGACCGCCGCGCCGCTGCTGGGGGTGCTGGTGTTGAAGTTCGGCCCGGTGGAGCTGTTCGCCATCGCCGTGCTGGGCATCACCATCATCGGCTCGCTGTCCCAGGGCTCCATCGTCAGCGGGCTGTTGTCCGGCATCATGGGACTATTGCTCAGTACCGTGGGCATGGACCTGATCACCGGCACGCCGCGCATGACCTTTGGCAACATCAACCTGTTTTCCGGCATCGAATTCACGGTGGCGCTGATCGGGCTGTTCTCGATTCCCCAGGCGTTGATCCTGATCGAAAACGCCCACGACAGCGACAAGGTGGCCAGCAAGATCACCGATCGGCTGGTTCCTCGGCTGAAAGAGCTGCGCACGCTGATGCCCAACATCCTGCGCTCCGGCGGCATCGGTATCGTCACCGGCCTGATTCCCGGGACCGGCGGCGATACCGCGAGCTGGTTTGCCTACAACGAGGCCAAGCGCTTTGCCAAGGACAAGAGCCGGTTCGGCAAGGGCGACATCGCTGGCGTCGCCGCCCCCGAAGCCGCCAACAACGCGGTGGTCGGTGGTGCATTGATTCCAACCATCGCCCTCGGTATTCCCGGCAGTTCGTCCACCGCCATCCTGCTGGGGGCGCTGATGGTCCAGGGCATCCTGCCAGGCCCCAACCTGCTCACCGACTATGGCGACGTCACCTACACCCTGATCTGGGCGGTGATCTTCGCCAATGTCGGCCTGCTGGCGGTGGGGCTGATGTTCACCCGGCTGTGCGTCGGGGTGACCAAGGTGCCGGACAGCTTCGTCGCCTGCGCCATCATCACCCTGTGCGTGATCGGCGCCTTCGCCATCAACAACAGTCTGTTCGAGGTGGGGCTGATGCTCGGCTTCGGCCTGTTCGGCTACTGGATGAACAAGGCCGGCATCTCACCGGCGCCGATGGTCATCGGTCTGATCCTGGGGCCGGTGATGGAAACCAGCTTCCAGCAGTCGATGCTGATCGGCCAGAACAGCCCGATGATCTTCGTCGAAAGCCCCATCGCCATGGTGCTGCTCGGCATCGCGGTGCTGTCGATCCTCCAGGCCACGCCGGTCTTCCGCTGGCTGCGGTCCTCGTTGCGGCGCGGTGCACGCACCGGCTGATCGCGGCGCTGTCACCGCGTCGATAGCGGCGACAGCGCCTCGACCACGCCAGCAGCAACGCTAGCGACAACCACAACAATGTCTTGAAAGGAGCCCACCATGACGCGTATCAGCGACGTCCGTGCCCGCACCATCAGTGTTCCGCTGGATCATCCCACCAGCTTCTCCAATCGCCAGGTGTTCAAGCGCGACTACGCCCTGGTCGAGGTCGAAGGCGACGACGGCGTGGTCGGGATCGGCTTCTGCTACGGCGGCAACAATGCCGGTCTGCTGGTATCACAGGCGGTTCGCGAGCTGCTGAGGCCAGTACTGCTGGGGGCCGACGCCCACGCCGCTGAAGGCCTGTGGCAGGCCATGTATCAGGAGTCGCTGCTGCATGGTCGCTGCGGCTCGGTGATGCGGGCCATCAGCATTCTCGACACCGCCCTGTGGGATCGCAACGCCCGGGCGGCAGGGCTGCCTTTGTACAAGTACCTGGGGGCGAGTGATAGCGACAGCGTCCCGGCCTACGCCAGCGGCGGCTACTACCTCGACGGCAAGACGCCTGAGATGCTGGGCGAGGAAATGGCCGGCTACGTCGCGCAGGGCTTCAAGGCGGTGAAGCTGAAGGTGGGCCGCGAGGACCTGGCCGGGGAAGAGGCGCGACTGGCGGCGGTGCGCGAGGCGGTCGGCCCCCATGTGGCGGTGATGATGGATGCTAACAACGCCTGGCGCGACCTGCCTTCGGCGCTCGCGTTCATGCGCATGGCCGAAGCGTACTCGCCGTTCTGGATCGAGGAGCCGTTCAGCCCCGACGACATCGACAACCACCGCCGACTGGCCGAGCGTACCCCGGTGCCGGTCGCCACCGGCGAGATCGAGGCTGGACGCTGGCGCTTCAAGGAGCTGCTGGACAAGGAGGCGGCGATGATCCTGCAGACCGACGCCGCGGTGTGCGGCGGCATCACCGAGTTTCGCCGCATCACCGCCACGGCGGCGAGCTACGGGGTCGAGGTCTATCCCCACTGGTTCCACGACCTGCACGTGCACCTGGTGGCCTCGGCGCCCAACGCGCGCATGGTGGAGTTCTTCGCCGATGACCAGGTCCTCAACTTCCGCCGGCTGATCGACACCCAGCTTCAGTTCTCCGACGGCAACCTGCTGCTGCCGAGCGCCCCGGGCCTTGGCTTCAACTTCGACAGCGAGGCGCTGGAGCGCTACGCCAGCGAGCCCTGGTCGTGACCCGTCGTCATCGGCCGCTGGTCGGGCGGCGCTCCACCCCATTTAAGGAAATCGCATCATGACAGCCACCAACCTGGCCCATGCCGGCGACGCCTGGTCGCCGGTGATCACCCCCTTCACGTCGGATCTCGCCGTCGATACCGAACGCTTCATTGCCCACTGCCGCTGGCTCGATTCCCACGGGGTCGGACTCGCGGTGTTCGGCACCAACTCCGAGGCCAACTCGCTGACCCTTGGCGAGAAGCGCGAATTGCTCTCACAGCTGGGACAGGCGGGCATCGATCCCTCCCGGCTGATGCCGGGCACCGGCCACTGCGCCATCGACGATACGGTCGCGCTGACCCGCGACGCGGTAGACATGGGCGCGGCCGGAGTGCTGATGCTGCCGCCGTTCTACTACAAGGGCGTCAGCGACGAGGGCCTCTATCGCTACTATTCCGAGGTCATCGAGCGGGTAGGCGATGCGCGCCTGCGGCTGTATCTCTACCATATTCCGCCGGTGGCCCAGGTGCCGCTGTCGATCGAGCTGATCGCACGTCTGCGCGAGGCCTTCCCCGAGATGGTCGCGGGGATCAAGGACAGCGGTGGCGACTTCGCCAACACCCAGGCACTGATCGACGCCTTCGGCGCCGACGGCTTTGCGGTGTACGCCGGCAGCGAGCGTTTTCTGCTGGATACGCTGCGCGGCGGGGGAGCGGGCTGCATCAGTGCCACCGCCAACGTCAATCCGGCGGCCATCGCCGGGCTCGCCGCTGACTGGCAGACAGCCGAGGCCGATGAACGCCAGGCAGGGTTGAACGCCATGCGCGATCTGTTCGAGCGCTATCCGCTGATACCGGCGATGAAGGCGGCTACCGCACATTTTTCGGGACAGGCGTCCTGGGCGACGCTACGCCCGCCCTTGATTGAACTGGCGTCAGGGCGCCGCCAGGAGCTGATCGCGGCGCTGGAAGAGCGAGACTTCGCCATGCCGGGACTCAAGGAGGAACAACATGGATAAAGCACCCGCTGCCCGCGATCGTGGTAAGGCGCCTCGTATCGTCGCCCTGAGGCGGCTGGGCGAGGATGAACTCGCGGCCTTGAACGAGGTGGGCCAGGTGGACTATTTCGAGGATCTGAACGAGGGCAATCGCGAGGCCTTCGAGGCAGCGATGGCCAGCGCCCACGGTCTGATCGGCGGCAAGCTCGAACTCGATGAGGCGATGCTCGAGCGCTCGCCCAATCTCGAGGTGGTGTCGACCATCTCTGTCGGCTACGACCAACTGCCGCTCGAGGCGATGAATCGTCGGGGCATCCTGCTGTGCAATACCCCGGACGTGCTTACCGAGACCACCGCAGACACCGCCTTTGCCCTGATCATGGCGACCCAGCGGCGGCTGGTGGAGCTGTCCTGCATGGTGCGGGAAGGGCGCTGGACGTCTCATGTCGGGCCCGACCAGTTTGGTCACGACGTGCACGGCAAGACACTGGGCATCGTCGGCGCCGGGCGCATCGGCGCGGCGATCGCCAGGCGCGGCGCCCTGGGCTTCGGCATGTCGGTGCTGTACACCGCCCGGGCGCCGAAGCCTGAGCTCGAGCAAAGCCTCGGCGCTGAACACTGCACCCTGGACGAGCTGCTCGCGCGTGCCGACATCGTCTGTCTGGCGGTGCCCTACAGCGATGACACCCATCACCTGATCGACGCCGATGCCCTTGCCCGGATGAAGCCCTCCGCCGCGCTGATCAACATCGCCCGGGGCAAGGTCGTCGACGAGAAGGCGCTGATCGAGGCGCTGGAACAGGGCACCCTCCGCGCCGCCGGGCTCGACGTCTTCACCCAGGAGCCGCTGGACGCCGACTCGCCGCTCGCGCGCATGGACAACGTGGTGGTGCTGCCGCATATCGGTTCGGCCACCCACGAGACCCGTGCGGCCATGGCGCGGCGCGCGGTGGACAACCTGATCGGCGCGCTGGTCGGCGAGGGTCCGGTCAATGCCGTCAACCAGGCGTCCTGGCGAGCGGGGAGGGCATCATGAAGCGACGTCTCGAGCGCATCCTGAGTCTTGACGACTTCGAGCGGGCGGCGCGCCGCCATCTGCCGCGGCCGTTGTTTGGCTATGTCGCCAGCGTGGCCGAGGAGGGGGAGACGGCAAGGGCCGGTCGTGAGGCCTTCAATGAGGTGCACTGGCTGCCCAGGGCGCTGGTCAACGTGTCGTCGATTTCCACCGAGGTAGAGCTGCTGGGGCAGCGGTTTTCGCAGCCCTTCGGTATCGCCCCCATGGGCATCAGCGCGCTGACCGCCTACCGGGGCGACATGGTGCTGGCCGAACAGGCCCAACGTGCCGAGATCCCGATGATCGTCAGCGCCTCCTCGTTGATACCCATGGAGGAACTCGCCGAGACCACCGGCGCGGACTGGTTTCAGGCCTACCTGCCGGGCACCCTGGAGGGCATCGACGCCCTGCTTGAGCGGGTCATCCAGGCCGGCTACAAGCGTCTGGTCATCACCGTCGACTACCCGGTGCCGCCCAACCCGGAAAACCATCGTCGCTCGGGCTTTTCGAGCCCCTTGAAGCCGAGCGCGCGACTGGCCTGGGATGGACTGACACGTCCGCGCTGGCTGACCGGCACCTTCCTGCGCACCCTGCTGCGTCATGGCGTTCCCCACTTCGAGAACAACGCGGCGACGCGAGGGGTGCCGGTGCTGGCGAAGCACGCCGCCCGCGACTTCGCCGGCCGGCGTCATCTTGACTGGTCGACCCTCGAGCACGTGCGCTCGCGCTTTCCCGGCCAGCTGGTGGTCAAGGGGATCCTGCATCCCGACGACGCACGCCGGGCCTGCGAGGCGGGCGCCGACGGTCTGATCGTGTCCAACCACGGCGGTCGCCAGCTCGACGCTACGGTGGCGCCTATGACCATGCTGCCCGAGGTGGTGAAGGCGGTGGAGGGCAAGGTTCCGGTGATGATCGATGGCGGCTTTCGCCGCGGCGGCCAGGTGCTCAAGGCGCTGGCGCTGGGGGCCGACTTCGTGTTCGTCGGCCGGCCCTTCAACTATGCGGCGAGCGTCGCCGGAGGGGCGGGGGTCGCCCACGCCATTCGTCTGATGAGCGAGGAGATCGAGCGCAACATGGCGCTGCTCGGGGTAACCGCCATCGACCAGCTCGGCCCCCACCTGCTGCGCCGCAGGGAAGGTGGCACGGCGGGTGCCACGACAGCCGCCGATACGGGTGTCGGGGCAGGCGTCGAGACCGGCGACAAGGCATCCGACTGAGCCGCTCGCGCCTGATGTGCGTCAGGCCCCGTGGTAGCCCTTTTGCTCGGGCTCTTCATCGGCGTCATCGGTGGCTGCTTCGGGCAGTTCGGCCACCCACTCCATGGCCGCGCTGTGCTCCTTGTGGGAGAAGGTGCGGATCTCGATCTTCCTGACCAGCTTGTCCTCGAGATGGGCGATGTGCTTGATCCACTCCTTGTCGGTGATCACCGCGGCGCGATGGTAGTGGTCAAGCTCGCCGATCTGGGTCAGTCCATAGCCCAGGTCACGTAGCAGCGCGGTCAGGGTCATCCATCGCAGGTTATCGAGTTCCGCCACCAGGCTGACCTTGGGGCAGCGCTTCTTGGTCATTTCGATCAGATCGATGGCTTGCTGGAGTTCCTGCGCGGTCACGGTACCGCCGGCGCGGATAGCGACCACGTGTTCGGCCGGGTGGGGAATCTGCTCGAGCATCTTGAATCTCCTTGTCGGGGACGGCGGGACTCACGTCGCGATGCAGCGTGACGGGATTTTCTCAGCATAGTCGCTGTGGCATCCATGGCGGTCGATCTGCTGTGTTCGACGCCAATGCTTTGCAGTCCTGATATGTGGTCGTAAGGCCTGACGTCCTGCTGGCGACAACGACAGGTAGGCCCCGACCTTGCCTCGAACGTAGCGATAGAAGCAGGTGTGAACGCAGCAATGTCGGCGCCATGACCAGACCAGGCATCATCATGCAAAGGAGGGTGGCGAACATGCAAGCGGATGGAAATAAAGGCCAGACGGTGGGATGGGCGAGCTGGGCCCTGGCCTTCGGCCTGGTGGGGGCGCTCGGTTGGATTGCGCCGGCCCATTCACAGCAGTCCCAGGCCGCCAACACGTCCTCCGGTCAGGCAACCGTCATCGAGTTGACCCAGGTCGGCTGTCAGTTCCTGGAAAGCGAGAACGGCACCGATCACGGCATTCACCCGCAGAGCAAGGCTGACTGCGAGGCCTTCAACGACGACACCGGTGAGGCGCGGCTGGCAGAGGCCAGGGTGCTGAAAGTGCCCGCCGGAGACTATGTGTTCCGGGTCAAGAACGAGGGCGTGCCCTATAACCTTGGTTTCTGGCTGCGTGGCGACGGCCTGCTCAACCGCGCTCGGCTACCCAGCGTGTCCGGCGGTGGCCTCGGCACCGGTCAGACCGGGGATTTCGCCGTCAGCCTGGAACCCGGTGAATACGTCTACTCCTGTCCGCTGAATCCGACCCTGGACTATAAGCTGGTTGTCGAAGGCCAAGGATAAAGCGGAAGGCTTGCGCGAAAAGTGCCGGTGCTCGCCGACCTTCCGAAGAAAGCCTGAGGCTTGTCTGAAAGGTGCCTGCGATTGTCGACGGCGGGTGCGAGGCGAGGCCAGGTCAATTCTAGCCAGGCTAGACTAGACCCCGGTCAGTGCGCGCGTGCCTCAGACCCACAGGATCGCGACACCTGACGATCGCCTACGCCGCCGACGAAAAAGCTTAACCACCTTGATACCCGCTGTGTCGTTTCGACACGGCGGGTTTTTTGTATCTCCAGCATCAGAGTTTTCCCGTCTAGGCTCTCAGCAATAGCTGTCGTACGCCAAAGCGTCAGGAGGGCCAGATGGCAAAGGTCGAACCCCGCGCGCCCAAGCCGCGTATCGGAATGATCACCCTCGGTGTCCACTCGCTCGAACGGGCCATCGACTTCTATCAACAGGGACTTGGCTGGCCGCGTCTGGAGGACAGCGCCCCCAGGATCGCTTTTTTCTCCCTGCAGGGGACCTGGCTTGCCTTGTACGGCTGGCACGACCTGGCCGATGACCTGATGGTCAACGCCGGAGGCGAGGGCTTTCGCGGCGTCACCCTGGCCTACATGGCCGAGGACCCCGAAGAAGTGGACGCGGTACTGCTCCAGGCCCGGCGAGCGGGCGGCAATTTGCTCAAGCCTGGGCAGAAGGCCTTCTGGGGCGGCTATTCCGGCTACTTTGCCGACCCAGACGGGCACCTCTGGGAGGTGGCCCACAATCCCTTCTTCTGGCCTGGGCCGGGCGAACCCCAGGCCAGGTCCAGCAACGCCAGATCCAGCAGCGCCAGGTCCAGCAACGACAATTGATCTCGGTCCACGTTCTGGCGGATATCCAGGATGCTGTTTTTTCAATAAAAACAAAGCTGTTAAGCAGGGGGTAGGACGTCGAGGAGTGCCTGGTGGCTACGGGTGCTGTGCTTTCAGGAAGGGACCCTCGACGCAAGGCCGTTACCAATAACCTGCCGCAAGGGAGTCGCTCATGAGTGCAGTCATCGTGTTGGTCCTGGGGTTGGCCGCCATGGCCCTCGGGTACTTCATCTACTCGAAGTTCATCGCCGAGAAGGTGTTGAAGCTGTCCAGGGACTTCGTCACCCCCGCCCACGAGTTCGAAGATGGCGTCGACTTCGTGCCGACCAACCGCTACGTGCTGTGGGGCCACCACTTCACCTCGGTGGCTGGAGCGGCACCCATCGTCGGCCCGGCCATCGCGGTCATCTGGGGCTGGGTACCGGCCTTCCTGTGGGTCATCTTCGGCACCATCTTCTTCGCCGGGGTCCATGACGCCGGCGCGATCTGGGCCAGCGTGCGCAACAAGGCCAAGTCGGTGGGCGCGCTCACCGGGGAAGTGGTCGGCACCCGTGCCCGCAGCATCTTCATGATCGTGATCTTCCTGCTGCTGCTGATGGTCAACGCGGTCTTTGCCGTGGTCATCGCCGGCCTGATGATGAAGTTCCCCTCGGCGGTCATCCCGGTGTGGGGCGCCATCCTGGTGGCGCTGGTCATCGGTCAGTTGATCTATCGCCGGATCATCGGCCTTGGCCTGGTATCGGTGATCGGTGTGGTGGCGCTCTACGCCCTGATCGGCATCGGGCCGGCGGTGCCGATCCAGATGCCCACCGAGGTCGGCGTGCTGTCCGGTCAGGCGGTGTGGATCCTCCTGCTGTTCGGCTATGCCGCCATCGCCTCGCTGCTGCCGGTGTGGATGCTGCTGCAGCCGCGCGACTACATCAACGGCCTGCAGCTGTTCATCGGCCTGATCATCCTCTATGGCGCCCTGGCGCTGTTGAACCCGGACATCGTGGCGCCTGGCTTCAACAGCGATGTACCCGAGGGCACGCCGTCGCTGTTCCCGCTGTTGTTCGTGACCATCGCCTGCGGCGCGATTTCCGGTTTCCATGGTCTGGTGTCTTCCGGCACCACCTCCAAGCAGCTGGATCGCGAGACCGACGTGCGCTTCGTCGGCTACTTCGGCGCGGTGGGCGAGGGCATGCTGGCGCTGGGGTCGATCCTGGCGGCCACCGCTGGCTTCGCCGCCCTCGGCGACTGGCAGGCCATGTACGACGCCTTCGGCAAGGGTGGGGTCAACGCCTTCGTCGAGGGCGGTGCCTTCATCATCCACAACGGCATCGGCCTGCCCCAGGCCACCGCCGCGACCCTGCTCACGGTGATGGCGGCACTGTTCGCCGGCACCACCATGGATACCGGCCTGCGCCTGCAGCGCTACATCTTCCAGGAGTGGGGTGAGATCTACGACCAGCCGTGGATGAAGAAGCCGGCGGTGGCGACCCTGCTGGCGGTGCTGTCGTGCCTGGTGCTGGCCTTCGGTGCCGGGGCAGACGGTTCCGGTGGCCTGATCATCTGGCCGCTGTTCGGTACCACCAACCAGCTGCTGGCCGGCCTGACCCTGCTGGTGGTCACGGTGATGCTGATGCGCAACCATCGCCCGGTCTATTACACCCTGATTCCTCTGGTGTTCCTGCTGATCGTCACTGTGCTGGCGCTGCTGGCCCAGCTCAAGAGCTTCTTCGTCGCAGGCAATTACTTCCTGCTGGCGCTCGATATCGTGGTGCTGATCGCCTCGGTGCTGGTGGCGATGGAGTGCGCCTCGGCGCTCAAGCGGCTGCGTCATGAAGTGCGCGGGGAGGCGCCGTGAGCGATCACGACGAGGGTCTGGCCAAGTGGCGTCGCTGGCTATCGTCGGCGCGCCACTTCGCCGAGGAGTCCTACTCGGCGCCGTACCGCGGCGCCATCGCCCGCGCCCGGCGCGACGAGGACGACCTGTTCATGCTGCTGGTGTTCTCGGAGCTGATGGGCATGCCCAATCCGGTGGGCTACTACACCCTGGAGCTTCAGCCACTGTTGATGGAACGGTTCCATGACTGGCACCAGCGCATGGGCATGGAGCGCTCACCGCTGGATGACTTGCGCTGCTGCTGAACCGGGGGCGCCGGACTGTTACCTGCCAGCACATCATGCGCCGGACCATCTTGCGCACGACGGGAGTGCTGGACCAGGGCCTACAAGGGACCAGAATGGACAAGGGAAGACCATGAAGGAACTGCTGGATCGTCGCCGACTGTGGGTCGGCGGCAAGGGCGGCGTCGGCAAGACCTCGATGTCGGCGGCGCTGGGCGTGCTGGCGGCACGCCGAGGCAAGCGCGTGCTGGTGGCCTCCACCGACCCCGCCCATAGCCTGGGCGACGTCTTTGCCAGCGAACTCGGGGATACCCAGCGGCGGCTATTGCCCGGCCTGGACGCCATGGAGATCGATCCTGATCGCGAGGTCGAGGCGCATCTGGCGCGGGTGACCGCCCAGATGCGGCGCTATGCGGCGCCGGCCATGATGGACGAGCTGGAACGTCAGATGCGCCTGTCGCGGCAGTCGCCGGGAACCCAGGAGGCGGCGCTGCTGGAGCGGCTGTCGCGACTGATGACCGATGACAGCCTGCCCTACGATCTGGTGCTGTTCGACACCGCGCCCACCGGTCATACGCTGCGCTTGTTGAGCCTGCCCGAGGCCATGGCCGCCTGGACCGACGGCTTGCTCGCCCATAGCCGCAAGTCCGAGCATCTGGGCAAGGTGCTGGCCCATCTGACGCCTGGCTCTCGGCGCGACGTGACCTCGCCGTTCGAGTCGGAAGACGAGGCAGCGTCCCGGGATCAGGACCCGCGCACCCGGGATATCGCCGAGACCCTGCTGGCGCGACGACGGCTGTTTCACCAGGCCCGCCGGCGCATCCAGGACGCAAGCCACAATGGCTTCCTGTTCGTGCTGACGCCGGAGCGCCTGCCGATCCTCGAGACCGCCCGTGCCGTGGCGTCACTGGAAGAGGCGGGGATTCCCGTTGCCGCCACCCTGGTCAACCGCGTACTGCCGGTAGAGGCGGACGGCGGCTTTCTTGCCGCCCGTCGCGTGCAGGAAGAGACCTACCTTGCGCGTATCGATGCGACCTTCGCCCACCTGCCGCGTCCGCGGGTGCCCTGGCTCGCCACCGACGTCCAGGGTGTCCCGGCGCTGGAGACCCTGGCCGACTGCCTGGAGAACGCAGGTTTTTAGAACGCTGGTTTTCAGGACAACGGTTCAGTGGGCGTCCGGCGACTGTTCCATCTCTCGCTCCAGCTTGCGCGCCACGTCGCCGGGCGAGCCGGTGCGCCGTGCCATCAGATCGTAGGCCACCGGTACCACGAACAGCGTAAAGAAGGTGGCGGCGGCGACGCCGGTGAAGATCACGGTGCCGATGACGATGCGCGTCTCGGCGCCGGCGCCGCTGGACAGGATCAAGGGCACGCTGCCGGCGATGGTGGTGACCGAGGTCATCACGATGGGACGCAGGCGGGTCATGGCTGCACGCATCAGCGCCTCGCGGAACTCGGTGCCTTCGTCCCTGAGCTGGTTGGCGAACTCGACGATCAGAATGCCGTTCTTGGCGGCGAGCCCCACCAGCATGACCAGGCCCACCTGGCTATAGATATTCAGCGACTGACCGGTCAGCCACAGGCCCAGCAGGGCGCCGCCGATGGCCAGGGGCACCGTCAGCATGATCACCAGCGGATGGACGAAGCTCTCGAACTGGGCCGCCAGCACCAGGAAGACCACCAGGGTGCCGAGTACCAGCAGGAAGGTAGTGGCGCCGGTGGACTCGCGATAGTCCCGGGCCGCGCCCTTGACGTCGGTCTGCACGCCCGCCGGCAGCACCTCACTGACGGCGTTCTCGAGGTAGTCCAGCGCTTCGCCCATGGAGTAGCCGTCGGCCAGATCGGCCTGCAGGGTGATCGCGCGCAGGCGGTTGTAGCGGTTGAGCTGGCTGGGCCCGGCGAAGGCCTCGACGGTGACCAGGCTCGACAGCGGGATCAGCTCACCGGTGCGGTCCGAGCGCACCCGCACGTTGTCCAGGGAACTCGGCGTGGGGGTGGAGCCGCGCTCGCCTTCGAGGATGACGTCGTATTCTTCGCCCTGGTCGGTGAAGCGGGTCACGGTGCGGCCACCCAGCAGTGTCTCCAGGGTGCGGCCGATCTCGCTGACGGTGACGCCGAGATCCGCGGCGCGGGTGTAGTCGATATTGACGTTGAGCTGGGGCTGGTTTTCCTCGTAGTCGCTCTCGAGGTTCAACAGTCTCGGATTGGTCTGGCGAATATGGTCCATCAGGGCGTCGCGCCAGGTCACCAGCTGCTCGTAGCTGCCCCCGCCAAGCACGAACTGCACGCCCTGTTCGGTGCCGCCGCCGAAGCCCTGGCGCATCACCGGGAAGGCGCGGATGCCGGGCAGGTCGGCCAGTGACTGGCGCACCTCGTTCATGATCGGCCAGGCGGGTCGACGCTCGGCCCAGTCCGACAGGCCGACGATGGCGAAACCGGAGTTGAAGTTCTCGGTGTTGCCGCGCCCCTGGGGAGCGATGATCAGCACCCGTTCGACCTCGCCGGTCTCGCGCAGGGGCAGCAGCCGTGCCTCGACCTCGTCCATGTAGTCCTCCATATAGGAGAAGGTGGCGCCGGGCGGGCCGCTGATGATGACGAAGAAGGTGCCGCGGTCTTCCCGCGGGGTGTACTCGGCCGGCAGTTGAGGATACAGCCAGGCGATCCCGGCCAGCATCGCCACAAAGCAGGCTACCACCAGCCAGCGCGCCTTGAGCACGACCTCCAGGCAAGCCCGGTAGACGCCCTGGGCCCAGTTCAGCCCTTCGTCGACCCAGTGGGCCAGGCGTCCCTCGTGAAGACTCGGCGACAGGATCTTGGAGGCCATCATCGGGGTCAGGGTCAGCGCCAGCAGGGTGGAGATGGCCACCGCCGCCGACAGGGTCAGGGCAAACTCGGTGAACAGCTTGCCGACGTCGCCCTGGATAAAGCTCAGGGGCACAAACACCGCGATCAGCACAAGGCTGGTGGCGATGACCGCGAAGGCCAGCTGGCGGGCGCCGCGGAAGGCAGCCACCAGCGGTGTCTCGCCGTACAGGTGCATGCGTCGATGGATGTTCTCCAGCACCACGATGGCGTCGTCCACCACCAGGCCGATGGCCAGCACCAGTGCCAGCAGGGTCAGCAGGTTGATGGTGAAGCCCATGGCCGCCAGGGCGGCGAAGGTGCCGATCAGGGTGACCGGTACGGTGACCGCCGGCACCAGGGTGGTGCGCAGGTTACCGAGGAACACGAAGATCGCCACCACCACCAGACCGATGGCGATGAGCAGGGTGCTGACCACCTCGCGGATGGCGCCGGACACGAAGGTGGAGGCGTCGTAGTTGAGTGACAGGCTCATGCCGTCCGGCAGGCGAGGGGACAGCCGTTGCATTTCGGCGCGCACCGCCTTGGACAGCGCCATGACGTTGGCGGTGGACTGCTTGACCATGCCAAGGCCCACCACCGTCTGGCCGTTGCCGCGAAACAGCGAGCGCTCCTCCACGGTGCCGAGTTCCACCCGGGCCACGTCGGCCAGCCGCACCAGATAGCCGCCTTCGCCGCGATCGAGCACCAGGGCGCGGAAGTCCTCCGGGGTCGAGAAGCTTCGTGGCAGGCGCACCATGAACTGACGATCCTGTGACTCCACCGCGCCGCCGGGCAACTCGACGTTTTCAGCCCTGAGTGCGGACTCCACGTCGCTGACGGTCAGGCCGCGGGCGGCCAGGGCGTCATTGTCGAGCCACACCCGCATGGCGTATTCCTTGGCGCCGCCGACGAACACCCCGGAAACGCCTTCCTGCACCGAGAAGCTGTCCACCAGGTAGCGCTCGGCGTAGTCGGTCAGCTCCGCCGTGGTATAGCCCTCGCCGGACAGCATCAGCCACATCACCACCTCGGAGCTGGTGTCCTCCTTGCGCACCTCCGGTGGGTCGGCCTCGTCCGGCAGATTGTCGGCGGCACCGGAAATTCGGTCGCGCATGTCATTGGCGGCGGCGTCGATGTCGGTGGACAGGCTGAACTCGACGTTGATATTGGAGCTGCCGTCGGTGGAGGTGGAGGAGATCACCTCGATGCCGGCGATGCCGGCGATGCGCTCTTCGAGTACCTGGGTGATACGGGTCTCGACCACGTCGGCGGACGCCCCGGGGTAAGCGGTGCGGATGCTGACGATGGGCGGATCGATGGTCGGGTATTCCTGCAGCGGCAGACGGGTCAGCGCCAGCAGGCCGAAGGCGACGATCAGGGCGGCGAGCACGGTGGCCAGCACCGGGCGCTGGACGGAAACGTCGGACAGGCGCATCAGGTGTCGTCTCCCTGGCGCTGCTCGAGCAGGATGTCACTGACGCTGGTGGTGTCGTCCTCGATGCCGATCAGCGTGATCCGGGAGGCTTCATGCAGGCGGTCATTGCCGTGGGTGACCACTAGCTCGCCGGCCTCGAGTCCCTTGACGACTTCCACGTCGCCTTCGCGCCGCGAGCCCACCTCGATATCCCGGCGAACCACCTCACCGGCCTCGGTCGACGTCGGCTCACGCGTGGTCAGTACCCAGACCCGCTGGCGCTGGCCTTCCGGGACCAGCGCGGATTCGGGAATCACCAGCGCCTGACGCGGGCTTCTGGCGATGGTCACCCGCATCAGCATGCCGGGACGCAGCAGCCTTTCTTCGTTGTCGAGCAGGGCACGCACCGAGATGCTGCGGCTGATCGGGTCGATGCGCGAGTCGATGGTGGCGATCTCTCCCTCGAACACCCGGTCCGGGTAGGCCGCGGTGGTGGCGGTAAGCGTGAGCCCCCGTGACAGCGAACCGAGCTGGACCTCGGGCACGTCGAAGTCGAGCTTCATGTGGGAGACGTCGTCCAGGGTGGTCAGCTCGGTGCCTGGAGTGACCAGGGTGCCGACGCTGATGTCACGCACCCCGACCACGCCGTCGAAGGGCGCCTTGACCCTGTAGTTCTCGAGCATCGCCTCGAGCCCGGCGATGGTCGCGTCCACCTGCTGAAGCTGGGCACGACTGTCCTCGACGTCGGCGCGGGGCGCCAGATTGCGGCTTTCGAGTTGGGCGAAGCGATTGACCGCGTTCTGTCGCTCGGTGCGCAGTGCCTGGGCCTCGCGCAGGGCGGCGCGTTCCTCGATGTCGGACAGCTCCACCAGCACATCGCCTTGGCTGACCTCTTCGCCGCCCTCGAAGTTGAGCGCCGAGACGGTGTCGGTCACCGTGGCCGACAGGGTCACGCTCTCGTTGGCCGACAGCGTCCCCAGCGACTCCAGCGGATCGGACCAGGCCTCCTGGGTCACCTCGGCGGCGATCACCGGGGTGGGGGGAGGCCCCTGGGTGCCGGCACCGCGCTGCTGCGCCAGGCTGGGCGACACCACACCCGCCAGCACCGGGGCCAATACCAGAGCCAGGGCCAGGCGAACCCCCATCCTCCCTGGTCTCGACGTGCGATGCGATAGGGTCCTGGGGCAACGAACTGACGGCATGGCAAGCTTCCTGCGTTGGGCATTCTACGGTGGACGGCGCTCGAGGCGTGGCCGACGCACAGCGTAAACGATCGGATACGATGGTCGTACACAAGTGTCCGAGGATAGCGACAGCATGCCTGAGACATGGCCTCGCTGGCTTGAGCAAGGTGCGGGTTGCACAATCTTTTCGCAAGTCGTTCGCCGAGTAACAACAGGCCGTTGCATGCCACGGTGTTTCAGGGCGAATCGAGTGGACGGCTCTGCTAGTATGGCGGGCTTTTGTTGCGCCAAGGGTTTCGGCAACGCGCTTGCACATGGCGACCAGCCAAGAGTGAGGCGCGGCCGACGAGGGCGCCAGGGCGTGATGCGAACAACGGGCGGTGAGGGGAGTGGTCCATGAAGGTTGACGTGGTAGTGATTGGTGCCGGAGCCGCCGGTCTGATGTGTGCGCTGACGGCGGGCTACGCCGGACGCTCGGTGCTGGTGATCGATCACGCCAACAAGCCGGGCAAGAAGATCCTGATGTCCGGCGGCGGGCGCTGCAATTTCACCAATATGGCGACGACCCCGGCCAACTTCTTCTCCGCCAATCCCCACTTCTGCATCTCGGCGCTCAAGCGCTATCGCCCGGAGCACTTCGTCGAGCTGGTCGAACGCCACGGCCTCGAGTACGTCGAGAAGGCGCCGGGACAGTTGTTCTGCGCCGACTCCGCCAAGGACCTGCTTCAGGTGCTGCTGACCGAATGCGACTGGGCCGGCGTCGAGCTACGCCTGAAGACCAGTGTCGAGCGCATCGAACGCCAGGGCGAGGGCATGCGCCTGGCCACCTCCGCCGGGCGCATCGATGCCGGTGCAGTGGTCGTCGCCACCGGTGGGCTGTCGATCCCCAGCATGGGCGCCACCGGCTTTGGCTACGATATCGCCCGTCAGTTCGGCCTGGAGGTCACCGAGACCCGGGCGGCGCTGGTGCCCTTTACCCTGACCTCGCAGTGGAAGGAGCGGGCGGCCGCGCTTGCCGGGGTGTCCACCGACGTCGTCGCCCGCTGTCGCGGGGGCGAGTATCGTGAACCCTTGCTGTTTACCCACCGTGGGCTGTCTGGTCCCGCCATGCTGCAGATCTCCAGCTACTGGCAGTCCGGCGACGACCTCGAGATCGACCTGATGCCCGGCAAGGACGCCTTCGAGGCGCTGTGTCAGGCCCGCCGCGATACCCCCAAGCGTCGCCTGTCCACCTGGCTGTCCGAGCACTACCCCAAGCGCCTGGCGCAGTCCCTGGTGGAGTGGCAGGGCGATGACGGCGTTCTCGCCGAGCGCTCCAACGCAAGCCTTGCGGCCTGGGCGGACTTCCTCAACCGCTTTCACATCAAGCCCTCCGGCACCGAAGGCTGGCGCACCGCCGAGGTGACCATGGGCGGCGTCTGCGTCGACGCCATCTCGTCGAAGACCTTCGAAGTCCAGGGCCTGCCCCAGCTTCGCTTTATCGGCGAGGTGCTCGATGTCACCGGCGAACTCGGCGGCTACAACTTCCAGTGGGCCTGGGCGTCGGCCGTGGCCTGCGGCCAGTCGGTGTAGACGCTTCGTCCCCCCCTGCCTACTCGTGCGACGGCAAGGCCTCCATCTCGCTGACCAGGTGGTCGATAAAGCGGCGGATGCGGATCGGCAGGTGATCGGCGTAGGGGTAGACCGCGTAAATGTCGGCGTTGGGTAGCTGGTAGTCCGGCAGCACCCGTACCAGGCGTCCCTGCTCCAGATGTTCGTGCACGTCCCACTCGGCGCGCACGGCGATGCCGTGGCCGCGAATGGCCCAGGTCAGCACGCTCTCGCCGTCGTTGGCCGACAGGTTGCCACGGACCTTGACCTGATGGTGACGCTCTCCCCGGGTGAAGCGCCAGTTGCCGTAGGTGTCGTCGTTCTGTCTGAGCACGATGCAGTTGTGTTCGCTCAATGCTTCCGGGGTGTCGGGATGCCCGTGTTGCTTCAGATATTCGGGTGATGCGCAAAGCAGACGTCGGTGGGAGGCGATCTTTCTGGCATGCAGTCCCGAGTCGGGAAGGGTGCCGAATCGGATACCGATATCGAAGGCATTTGCCACCAGATTAAGCGGGTGATCCGAGAGGTGAAGCTGACAGTCGATATCGGGGAATTGTTCGACGAAAGATGCGACGAAAGGAGCAATATGACGTCGACCGAATCCGAAGGGGGCGTTGATTCTTATCTGTCCCGAGGCTTCGTCGGCGTTCACCTTTAGTGCATGGTGAAGCGCTTCCATGTCGGCCAACATGCGCTTCGCGTAGCGCAACATGACGACCCCGTCCGGGGTCAGACTCATGGCTCTCGGGGTGCGGTAAAAAAGCTGGGCGTCCAGGGATTTTTCCAGATTTGCCAAGCGCTTGCTGGCAGCAGCCGGGGTGATGTCGAGATCCTTTGCGGTGCGCGACAGGCTGCCCGCTTCACACAGGATGACAAAGAATTCGAGGTCGGCAAGCGATTTCATGGTTAACCCAGGCGTCATGGTAGCTTCAACCGCCAGTCTATTGCCGCCAATTGTCCCTGTCACCTAGCCTTCGTGAACCCGGCAAGACCTCCGGTTTACAGAATCTTCAGTGAGGTGAAAGCAGATGAGAACGCATAAGGTGGCGGTGATTCCCGGTGACGGTATCGGCCTTGAGGTCATCGAGGCAGGCAAGCAGGTCATCGAGGCGCTGGCCAAGAAGAGCGGCGACTTCAACTTCGAATTCGAGGACTTCGACTGGAGCTCGAAGCGCTATCTGGAACAGGGCGAGTACATCCCCGAGGGTGGCCTTGCGAAGCTCGCGAAGTTCGACGCCATCTACTTTGGCGCCGTGGGCAGCCAGGACGTGCCCGACCATGTGTCGCTGTGGGATCTGCGCCTGGCCATCTGCCAGGGCTTCGATCAGTACGCCAATGTGCGCCCCGCTCGGGTGCTGCCGGGCGTGAAGAGTCGTCTCGAGGGCGCCGACAAGATCGACTGGGTGATCATCCGCGAGAACAGCGAGGGTGAGTACTCCGGCAACGGCGGGCGCGTGCACCAGGGGCTGCCCGACGAGATCGGCACCGAGCTTTCCATCTTCTCGCGCAAGGGCATCGAGCGGATCCATCGCTTTGCCTTCGAGATGGCCCAGAGCCGCCCGCGCAAGAAGCTGACCCTGGTGACCAAGTCCAATGCCCAGCGTCACGGCATGGTGCTGTGGGACGAGGTGTTCTTCGAGGTGGCCAAGGACTTCCCCGAGGTCGAGATCGATCGTGAGCTGGTCGATGCGGTGACCACCCGCATGGTGCTCAAGCCCGAGACCCTGGATGTGGTGGTCGCCACCAACCTGCACGCCGACATCCTCTCGGATCTTGCGGCAGCGCTTTCCGGCAGCCTGGGTATTGCGCCTACCGCCAACCTCAACCCCGAGCGCAGCTTCCCCTCCATGTTCGAGCCGATCCATGGCTCTGCCTTCGATATCGCGGGCCAGGGGATCGCCAATCCGGTGGGCTCGTTCTGGACCGCGGCGATGATGCTCGAATACCTCGGCGAGAACACCGCCGCCGAGCGCCTGATGGCAGCCATCGAGCGCCTGACCGAGTCCGGCATGCAGACCAAGGACCTGGGCGGCGACGCCATGACCCGCGACGTGACGGCGGCCATCTGCGCCGACATCGAGGCCCAGGGCTGAGTCTGAGATCCCCGTCGTTTCCTGCCCCCTGCGGGCAGGAGGCGATGACCTTGTCCCCGTCGGATGGCATCGATGCCGAAATACCGACGCGGGATTCGGGGAGGCTCGGCTTTCGAGCAGAGACTCCCCGCTCCACGAGCCCATCGAGAGGCTTGGCAGTAACAATCACAACGCCAAGGAGCAACGCCATGAAATCCCAAACCCTTCTTTTCAGTGCAGTGATCGCCGCGGTGGCGGCGAGTCCGAGCATGGCCGCCGACGACCAGAGTGACTGGCCCCAGAGTGTCACCATCGGCACCGGTAGCCAGGGCGCTACCTACTACATCTACGGCAGCGGCTGGGGCAACCTGGTCGGTGAGCGCACCGGCATCTCGTTCGGCGCCGAGGTCACCGGTGGCCCGGTACAGAACGTCACCATGGTGCAGATGGGCGAGCACGAGTTCGGCATGGTCACCATGGGACCGGCCTACCAGGCCTGGCAGGGCAACAGCAAGCTGGCTCCGGGGGTCGAGCACACCGACGTGCGCGCAGTCTTCCCGATGTACCAGACGGCGCTGCAGGTGATCGCGCTCGAGGACTCGGGCATCGACTCCATCGATGACCTCGACGGCAAGACCGTCGGTATCGGGCCGGCCGGTGGTACCGGCGATCTGTATTTCCCGCAGATCTTCGACAAGCTCGGGATCGAGGCAGATACCCGCAACGGCGGCGCTGCCGACCAGGCCGGTCAGGTCCAGGATGGCCTGCTCGATGCGTTCGCCTTCGCCTCGGGGATTCCGGTATCGGCGTTCAGTCAGCTGGAAGCCCAGGCCGACGTCAACATCTTCTCGTTCTCGCCGGAGGAGAGTGAGCAGTTCCTCGAGGACTTCCCGGCACTCAGCGCCTCGTCGATCCCGGCCAGCGCCTATCAGTCGCTGGACGAGCCGACACCGGCGGTGTCGATCTGGAACTTCGCCATCACCCACAAGGACATGCCGGAGGGACTGGTCTACGAGGTCACCAAGGCCGTGATGGAAGAGCATGAGCGCATGCTCAAGGTCCATGGCTCGGCCAAGGAGACGCTGCCGGAAAACTTCTCCCAGAACAGCTTCATGCCCTGGCATCCGGGCGCCGTGCGCTGGTTCGAGGAGAACGGCTACGACATCCCGGACGATCTGGAAGGCTGAAGTGCTATGGCGCCGGCCGTCTGAGACGGTCGGCCCTTGAAGCTCGTGAGCCGGGGTCCGCCAGGGCCTCGGCCCTCGTGACCTGAGGTACAGCGAGATGACAACGACAAGACAACCGGAGCCCGCCGACGAGGTGGCTCCGCTTCAGACGGTGGTGGCGGATGGCGCCGACGAGCTGCCCCGTGCCCACAACGAGCGCGTCCTCGGCGGGCTGGTCGGCAGGACAGTGATGCTCGGCTGCGTGCTGTTTACCGCGATGCACCTCTACGCGCTGAATATCGCGCCGATCGAGACCTGGACCTTTCGCATTCTGCACATCGCCGGTGGACTGATGGTCGGCTTCGCCATCACCGCAGCGATGTCGGTGGACCCTGAAGGCGGGGCCGGCAAGGGCTCAAGGCCAGCAGGACTCGAACGTCTCGCTGCGCTGATCACGGCACTCGCCAGTGGCTACGCGGGTGCCTGCGCGCTGGCCCTGTGGGGGCTGAGTGAAGGCCCTGGTGTGGCGGTGACCAACTGGCTGCCGCTGCATCTGGCGGTGGCGCTGGCGATCGCCAGCGTGGCGGGGGTGGTATCGAGCTGGTGCTTTCCCAGTCGTGGTGATCGCATTCACTGGCCGGATCTGGCGCTGATGGTATCGGCGCTGGTGGTGGCGGCCTTTCTGATCTTCGTACTGGGACGCTGGCGCATGGCGGCGGGCACTCCGCTGGTGGGCACGCCTGAGCTGCTGGTCTCGGCCAGTGGGGTGCTGTTGATCATGGAGCTGACCCGGCGTATCGCCGGTCTGGCGCTGATCGCCATCACCAGTGTCTTCCTGCTCTACGCCTTTGCCGGGCCCTACCTGCCGGGCATCCTCGAACATGACGGCTACACGGCCAAGCGCTTCTTCACCTACCTGTACACCGACAGCGGGGTGCTGGGGCCGACCACCGCGGTGTCGTCCACCTACATCATCCTGTTCATCACCTTCGCCGCCTTTCTGCAGGCCTCCAAGGTCGGGGACTACTTCGTCAACTTCGCCTTCGCCGTGGCCGGGCGTTCGCGCGGTGGCCCGGCCAAGGTGGCGGTATTCGCCTCGGGGCTGATGGGCATGATCAACGGCACCTCGGCGGGCAATGTGGTGGCCACCGGCTCGCTGACCATCCCGTTGATGAAGCGGGTGGGCTACCATCCGCTCAGCGCGGGCGGCATCGAAGCGGCAGCCTCCACCGGTGGCCAGATCGTGCCACCGATCATGGGCGCCGGCGCCTTTATCATGGCCGAGATCACCGGCATCCCCTATACCGAGATCGCCTTCGCCGCGCTGATTCCGGCGGCGCTGTACTTCCTCGCCATCTATCTGATGGTGGACCTGGAAGCCCGACGCGACGGCATGCAGGGTCTGCCCAAGGACCAGTTGCCGCTGGTCACCGAGATGCTCAAGCGGGTCTATCTGTTCCTGCCGATCATCATCCTGATCACCACCCTTTTCATGGGCTATTCGGTGATCCGCGCCGGTACCCTGGCGATGGCCAGTGCCGCCGTGGTGTCCTGGTTGACGCCGCACTGGATGGGGCCCAAGGCCTTGCTGCGGGCGCTGGAACTGGGGGCCCGAATGTCGGTGCCCTTGATCGCGGTGTGCGCCTGTGCCGGCATCATCGTCGGCGTGATCTCGCTGACCGGCGTCGGTGCGCGTTTTGCCTCCATGCTGCTGGGGCTGGCCGACACCAGCCACTTCCTGGCGCTGTTTTTCGCCATGTGCATCTCGATTCTGCTTGGCATGGGCATGCCGACCACGGCGGCCTACGCGGTGGCAGCGTCGGTGGTGGCGCCTGGGCTTCAGCAGATCGGTATCTCGCCGCTGGTGTCGCACTTCTTCGTGTTCTATTACGCGGTGCTGTCGGCGATCACGCCACCGGTGGCGCTGGCCGGCTACGCGGCGGCGGCGATCTCCAACACCAATGCGCTGAAGACCGCGGCCACCTCGTTCAAGTTCGGCCTGGCGGCGTTCATCGTGCCCTTCATGTTCTTCTACAGCCCCGAGCTTCTGATGCAGGGGGCCTGGTGGGCGATCCTGAGGGTGGCGATCACCGCCGGCATCGGCATTTATCTGCTGGCGGCGGCGCTTCAGGGCTACTTCCTGGCGGCCCCGGCGAATCTGCTCCAGCGTCTGGTGCTGGGGGCGGCCGCCCTGGCGATGATCTCCGGTGGTCTTGTCACCGATCTGATCGGCCTGGGACTGGGCGCGGCGATCTGGGGCGTACAACGCTGGCGCCACAAGAGCGCCGGTACGCTGCCCTCCTGAGGAGCGCAAGCCCAGGGGGAAATCACGCGGAGGCGGCCTACGGGCCGCCTCTTTTTGTGCTACTACCTTTCACGGATATGGAGGCTTCCTGTTCAAGCGATGCCTGTCCGCGACTTTTTTTCTCAGTCGCCCAAGGAATCGGCTACCAGCGACGTCTTTACATGTAGATGCCCCCCTGTGGGCTGATGTGTATTTCCGAGAGCCCGACCGCGAGGAGCGGCCACTTGTCGATTCAAGAGCCCGAAACCCGGGCGCCAACGGATGTAGAACTGGTGAAGGGCGCCGCCGGAGGCGAGCGTGAGGCCTTTGCGTGCCTGCTGTCTCGCCACTACGACCGGCTGTTTGCGCTGGCCTGGCGGCTGACCGGCAGCCGCGCCGAGGCCGAGGATCTGACCCAGGACATCTGTCTTGCGTTGCCCGACAAGCTAATCCGCTTCGATGGGCGCGCCGCCTTTACTACCTGGCTCTATCGGGTCGCGGTCAACGCCGCCCACGATCGTCGCCGGCAGCAAGCCACGCGGCGCAAGGCTGCCGAGGGCTGGGAGGCCTGGGAGCAGGATCGACATCGGCGCAATCGACAGCGCGACGATGAACAGCGCTGGCTCGCCAGGGCGATGGCGACGCTGTCGACTGATCTGCGTGACACCGTGGCGCTGTCGCTGGGCGAAGGCATGACCCAGGCGCAGGTGGCCGAGGTGCTGGAGGTTTCAGAAGGTACCGTGGCCTGGCGCATGAGCGAGGTGAAACGACAATTGAGCGCGCTGGCCCAGGCGGAGGAGGAAAGATGAGTGATGAGCTGAAGCGCCTCGAACGGGCCCTGTCATCGGCACCCGCGCCGCAGGCGGAGGTGAAGTCCGGGCATCTAAAGGCGGCGCTTGACCGGTTCGATCAACGTCAGGCCGCCGACCAAGAGTCCAGGGCCGAGCCACGTCTCTCGGGGGAAGGTCGCGACAACATCAGGTCGCGGCCGCGTTCACCCCGGAGGGATGCCAGCATGAACCGATCGCTTAGCCACAGCCCGTCACACCGTCGCCCATTGCATCGTCGCCCATTGCATCGTCGACCATCAGTGGCTGCCGCCGCCTCGCTGGCGGCGTTGTCACTGGGGCTTTACCTGCTGTGGCCCCAGGGCCAGGACTTCGACGCCATGACAGGGCCCGAGCCGAGCCAGGATGCCGAGATGGCCGTCTCGCCACCTCGAACTGCCAGCAAGCCCGAGTCTGCCCCTGAGTCGACCGAGGGCGAACGTCTGGCGATTGTGGCGAGCAAGACAGGACCGGTGACAGACCAGATGACCGGTGACACGCCCCTTGATATGGCCGTAGAGACGGCTGTCGAGACGGAAAGCAAGTCTGCGGGGCAGGTCACTCAGTTGGCCGAGGCACCGAGGCTCTCTGGGTCGCGATCTTCGTCGCTTTCTTCTTCACCATCGACGTCGCTCTCTTCTTCGACATCGATGGAGATGCGCGGCCTGATGCCGAGTCAGGATATTGCACGGGGCGCGCCATTACCGAGCCCGGGACCTTCCGTCCAGATGCCCACCGCCACCTCGGAAGCCTATCCGGAGTTCGACGCCTCGAGTGTCAGGGTGACCGCCGAGGCGCCGGTGTCGACCTTCTCGGTGGACGTGGACACGGCAAGCTACGCGGTGGTGCGTTCCTCGCTGATGCAGGGACAGTTGCCGCCGCCCCAGGCGGTGCGTATCGAGGAGATGATCAACTACTTCGGCTACGACTACCCCCAGCCGGACGCCGAGGTGTTTCTCCCGATGGTCGACGTCTTTGCCTCGCCGTGGAATTCCGAGCGCCAGTTGGTGCGTGTGGCGCTGCAGGGCAGGGCGGCCACGCCTGGCCCACGTTCGCCGGTCAACCTGGTGCTGCTGATCGACACCTCCGGCTCGATGCGCTCGCCAGACAAGCTGCCCTTGCTCAAGCGCTCCATGGCGCTGTTGCTGGGTGAGCTGAATGACGACGACGAGGTCGCCATTGTCACCTACGCCGGCAGCGCCGGGGTGGCACTGGCGCCGACCGCGGCATCGAAGACAGAGGAGATCATGCAAGCGCTCGAGACCCTGGCGCCCGGTGGTGGTACCGCCGGCGAAGCCGGCTTGAGCCAGGCCTATCGGCTGGCGGGACAGATGAACGGCGAGGACGAGACGACTCGGGTGCTGCTGGCCACCGATGGCGACTTCAATCTGGGGCTGAGTGATCCCGAGGCGCTCGAGCGCTTTATTGCCGACAGGCGTGAGGGCGGCGTGTATCTGTCGGTGCTGGGCTTTGGCCGAGGCAATCTCGACGACGCCGTGATGCAGTCGCTGGCCCAGCATGGCAACGGCCAGGCCGCCTATATCGACAGTCTGGCCGAGGCGCAGAAGGTGCTGGTGGACCAACTGGCGGCGTCGCTCGAGCCCATCGCCAACGACGTCAAGGTGCAGGTCGAATTCAATCCGGCGCTGGTGCAGGAGTACCGCTTGATCGGTTACGAGACCCGCGAGCTCAGGCGAGAGGACTTCCGCAACGACCGCGTCGATGCGGGAGACATCGGCGCGGGTCATCAGGTGACGGCGCTCTACGAGATTGCCCCGGTGGGCTCGAGGGCTGCCCTGACCCAGCCATCTCGCTATCAGCAGGGGCAGCAAGTGACGGGGGGCCAGCATGACGAGCTGGGGCATCTATCGCTGCGCTACAAGGTGCCGGGGGAGTCGCAAAGCCGCTTGATCGAGACGCCGATCTCGCCAGGCGTGACGGCAGCCGACAGCGAGGCGTCCTTCGCCGCCGCCATCGCCGGCTTCGGCCAGCTGCTGGGTGACGACCGCTACCTGGGTGACTGGGGGTGGGATGAGGCCATTGCGCTGGCCGAGGCCAGCAAGGGCAATGACCCCTACGGCTATCGCGCCGAGGCGGTGCGCCTGATGCGCCTGGCCGGCGGACTGTCGGCCCGCTGAGTTTCTGCGCTACTCTTGGATGCATCATCTATTTCTTGTTCAGGAGAGAGTGTATGGCCAAGGCGCTGGGACAACGGCGGCTGGGGGCCGTGCTAGAAGCCGTGATCCTTGAGATGCTCGATGAGGCTCGTCAGGCCTATCCGCGTATCCAGGATCCCGAGGACAGCGAAGGGCTGCACGACTTTCGGGTGGCCTTGAGGCGCCTGCGCAGCACCATCAAGGAGTTTGGCGATCAGCAAGGATTTGCGATCGACAAGGCGCTGTTGCGGCAGTTGACGGCGCTGGCGCGAGCCACCAACGACGCTCGCGACGGTGAGGTGATGCTGGCCTGGCTCGATAGCGTGGCCGAGTCGACGGGAGCGCCGGAGCGGGGCGCCATCGGCTGGTGGCGGGAGCGACTGGCGGCGCAGGTGGAACAGGAGTACGCCTCCATCGACGCCAGTGTGGCGGGCTTTCCACTGCTCGACACCCGCCTGCGCGAGGCTGCCGGCAAGGCCGCTCGCAAGGACAAGGGCAAAGACAGCAAGAAGAAGGACAAGAAAAAAGGCAGTAACAAGGCCGGCAAGGAGCCGCGTTTCGGTGACGCCTCGGCGCAGGTACTGGCTCGGCTTGGTGAGTGCTGGCTTGAGGAGCTCGCCGCGGTAAAAGGGCGCGAGGAAGAAGAGACGCTGCACCGGCCGCGTATCACCGGCAAGCGACTGCGCTACCTGCTGCGACCCTGGCGGGAACAGGGCGAGGTCTTCGCCGAGCTCGAGGAAGAGCTGAAGACCTTTCAGGACGCCTTTGGCGATCTCCACGACGACCTGGTCAGGGGCGACGTGCTGACCACGGCGGCGCTCTTGCATACCGAGGAAGAAACACTGGATCGCCTGGAGGCAGCACTCGAGCAGGCCTCACCCAGGGCCACCGCGCCTCGCCATCTGCGCGGCTTCATGCTGCTGCACGCGTACCACGAGGCGCAGACCGAGCAGAACCTCAAGCGGGTGCAAGCGCTATGTCGCAAGCCGCGCCTGGAACGTCTCGAGGCCCGTCTCAATGAGGCCGTTGCACGGATGAAGGCTCCGCAATAGCGCTGAAAAAGACCCAGGGCGGCCCTGAGGGCGCGCCCGAGAACAAGCCTCGGGCCGTTCAATCAGGCCAGGCGCTGTTCGATCTCCTTCCACAGGCTGGCGTAGGCGCGGCACGCTGGGGTATAGGGGGCGAAGTGACGCAGCGGGGCGCGCTCCAGCCCCATGCGCTCGACCGCACTGGCCGCCGGAATGACGCTGGACAGCCGCAGCGGCCAGCGCTTGCCGAAGCTTTCCATCACCTCGCGATGCATGGTGCGGCGACGATCGGCCAGGGTGATGAAGGGCCACAACGGGCAGACCAGATCCTGGTCGTCGAGGAAGGTCTCGAGCTGCTCCAGGGTGCGTAGTGAAAGGGTGGAAGGCACCACCGGCACCAGCAGGGCGTCGACGCTGGTGAACATGTTCTCGGACATGTGGGAGAGTGTCGGCGGGCAGTCCAGGATGACCAGATCGTACTCGTCGCGCACCTTGCCGAGGATCTGACGCAGATGGCTGGAGCCCTGATGCTCGAGCAGCTGGTCCATCTCGCGGGAGTCCAGCGAGGCCGGCAGTACATCGAGGCCTTCCACGTTGGTCGAGCGGATGACCTTGTTGAAGGCCGCCTTGCCCTTGACCAGCTTCTCGACCCCACCGCGGATCTTGGGCTTGATCTTTAGATAGAACGTCGTTGCCGCCTGGGGATCCAGGTCCCACAGCAGCACCCTGTGGCCACAGGCCGCGGCTTCGCAGGCTAGATTGACCGCCGACGCCGTCTTGCCCACGCCCCCCTTGATGCTGTAAAGCGACAACATCCGCATCGCAATTCGCCCCGTGAATTTGATGAACTAGAACAACGACTTTAGCACAGCTTTGTGCAGTGAATGGCGTTGTTGGCCGGGGGATACTGATGTTGTTTTGTATACGGTCTTGGTAGTCGCAGCGACGACCAACCTTTCGTCACTGAAGGCCTGGGGACTGAAGGTCTGGACCGTGAGGAGGAGGCGTTCTGTCAGCGTTTGACCAGACGCCTGACACGCTGGATGGCGAGCCCGGTTACCACCAGCTTGCGACCCCAGCGGGCCAGTCGGCCGGGGTGGCGCAGCACGGGAATCAGTGCTGTGCCGGCGGCGAGCAGGGCCGGAGTGCGATAGCGGCTGAGGGCTTGCCAGCCGGCGTCGATGCGCTCTCCGGCAAGGTGGAAGCGGCGCGAGGCCAGCAGGATGTCCAGGCGCTGCTGTTCGATGGTGGCCTCGAGTTCGGCCTTGCGCTCGGCGCGAGAGGGGCTCGCACGGCGGTCATCACGGCTCATGGCTACTCTCCCGGACGTGTCGGCAGAAAGATGGCGGCTCATCGACGATGGGGCTCATCGACGTCCGGCCGCATCGATTCTTCGGCAAGCTCTCGATCCAGGGCCAGGTGCTTCAAGGTGCTGACCAGCAGCGTGCGACGGCGCGCCAGGCGCATCGCCGCCAGGGCCAGCCCGACGCCTCCTGCCAGCAGTACTGCTGCGCATACGGCGATGGCGGTAAGCCGGAAGGAGTTCCAGAACAGCACCACGATGAAGGCCGTCAGGGTGGCGACGCCGAGCATCAACAGCACCATGCTCAGCCCCAGCAACAGGGCCAGGGTCACCAGACGGGCGCGCTCTTCCTCGAGTTCCAGAACGGCGAGACGCAGGCGCGTCTCGCCGGTGGCGATCAGGGTCGAGAGGACCCGCTTGCCCGCCCCAAACAGCCGTTGTGCCGGTCCTTGGCTGTCTGCCATCAGCGCCGCCCGATCAGCATACCGACGATACAGCCGACGGCAGCACCGATGCCGATGCTCTTCCAGGGGTTGTCGTGGACGTAGCGATCGCAGGCATCGACCTGGTCGGTGACGCTGTCACGGGTCTGGCGGTAGACGCGCTCGCCAGTGGCTTCGAGGCGTGCACGGGTATCCTTCAGTCGCGCCTCTGCCTTGCTGCGCCATTCCTTGACGGTCTCGCTGGAGTCGTCGGCGGTGGCGCTGAGCAGGTCCTCGAGGGTGCTCGACAGCTGCTTGAGGTCGTCCCTGAGCTGCTCGGTGGAGGCGCTGGAGCTGCTGGTGTCCGCGTCGCTTGCAGCGCTCTTGGCGTTGGACTTGCTGGCGGTGGTGCTGGAGCTTCGTGTAGCCATCGTGTCTTCCTTTGACGCAGGTGGATTAACGGTACCAAAGATGAATCTTTACCCGTTCATGCTCGCATCAGAATAGCAGTCACGGCAATGGCCGGCGGCCGACTGTGCAAAGAAGCACAATTGGCCGCCGCCGGCATCACGGATTGAAGCTGCCTGCCGAGAACAGCGGGTTAAGGCTGAAGCCGATACCCAGGCGGTTCACCCGCTCGTCGTAGTCGATAAGGCTCTCGCCGTAGCCATAGTAGTACTGCACGTGCCCACGCACCTTGCCGAACAGCGGCCAGGAGTAGTCTAGCTGGGTGCCGTAGTTGCCTTCGTCGGGATTGCCGCGCATCAGCAGGCTGGCTTCGTGGGTGTCGAACATCTGCCGGGCCACGGTGACGTCGGCATAACCCACGTAGTCCTCGATGTCGGGGTTGTCGTCATCACTATCGTCTTCCGGGATGCGCCAGAACGGCGAGACTGCCAGCGCCCACTCGTCGTTGACCCAGGCAGTGGTGCCGATGACGCGGTTCCAGCTGCGTGACAGCGGGTCCGAGCGACCATTGGACTGGTGATTGAGCGAGATGCGGTTGTTGACGTTGGTCCAGCCCCACAGGGTGGTGTCGTTCTGGAAGTCGATGAAGAACTCAGGCTCGTAATTGGTCTCGCGAAACGGCGAGGACTCGTCGCTGTTGTAGGCCTGCCACCAGCTCTTCTGGGTGTAGGCGAAGTAGAGGTCGGCGTTGTCGAACAGCACGTCCTCGGCGATGTTGAACTTGGCACTGAACTGAAACTTGAGTTCAGTGTTGTCCATGTCGGCATCGTCTTCACCGGCACGAAAGGCGTCGGAATTCGGGTTGGTGTTGTAGCTGATCGGCAGGATGTAGTTGCGCCGGTGGGTAGTGATCGAGAACGGATTGCTCTCGGACTCCTGCTCCAGCTGACGACGCTCCTCGACGGTCTCCTCGATGGGCTTGCCCGAGGCACGTGCAACGATCTCCTCGGAGGCGGGCAGACCGGTGGTGTCGGGGGCTTCGGCGTTGACCGTCGATGAAGTGCCGGCGCCACTGACGGCCACGGCCTGTGCACCCTCGCGCTGGGCCTCGTCATCGTCGAGTTCATTTTCCAGCTTGGCGAGCTCAGCCTTCAGGGCCTCGATACGCGCCTCCTTGGCCGCGCGCTCGGCGTCGGTCAGGCCGCCGTCGGCGACGGCCTGTCCACTGATGGCAAGCGCCAACAGGGAAGGGAACAGGGAGGAACGGACGGCGGGGCGGGTCATAGGGTGAATCCATTCGACAGGTGGAGGCGTTGTTCTACCATGGCGGCGCAGCGAGTCAACTTCGTGGAAGAATCTTGCACTGGATTGCCATACTGACACACTGGGTTGAGAATCTCGCCTCCTCCACGCTGCGACAGGAAGTTCTCTTAAGATGCCCAGCTCGCCTTCTTCGTTTTTCCGAATGCTCCCCCTCTTGCTGGTGTTGCTGCTGTCTCTGCTGTCGGTATCTGCGGTGGTGGCCCAGGAAGCGCCCGAGAAGAGGCTGCCGGACAAGCAAGAGCTGCAGTCGCGCCTTGACGAGCGCGTCGCCAATGCCAGCGATCCCCCAAGCGCCACGGCGCAGGAAGAGATCGATGCGCTGTCCGAGGCGATCGACGCGGTGGAGAAGCTGGCCGAGGTCGAGCGAGACCTGGAGAGTCTCGAGCGACGTATCGAGGAGGCACCCGAACGGCTGGCGGCGCTGGAGGAAGCGCTGCGCCAGAGTGAAGAAGGCGAGTCGCACAATCTGGCTGAGCTCGAGGGGCTGAAGATGCCGGCCGTCGAGCAGCGCCTGAGCGACGCCACCCGAGTGCTGCAGTCGACCCAGGATACCCTGACCAGTGTGCAGAGCCAGTTGCTGGGGGCCCAGACGCTGCCGGAGCGGGCGCAACAGGCCATCACCGAGGCCAATCGGGAGATGGATGAGGCGAGGGTCAAGCTCGAAGACCTCAATCGTCGTGACGTGCCGGAAGATGCCCCCTTGCGGGTGGCGGCGCGGGCGCGCCAGGCTCTGGCCGAGGCTCAGCTCGAGCTGCACCAGCGTCAGCTCAATACCAATACACGTATGCGTGAGGTGCTGCAGCAGCGCCTCGCGCTGTTGAAACTGGAGGCGGCAAGCGAGGAGGCCTGGGTCTCCGCGCTGCAGGGTCGGCTCGATCGACTGCGCCGCGAGCAGACCGAGCGGGCCATCGCCGAGGCAGTACGCGATGAGCCAGAGGCCATCTCACGGCATCCGGTGATTCAGGCGGCCCAGACCACCAACCGTCAGCTCTCCAAGGACTTGCTCAACGCCACCTCGCGAGCCAACGATCTGGTGCGTGACGGACTCGAAGTGCGTCGCCAGCTCGAACGGGTGCGTCGCCTGCAGCAGGGGCTGACCCAGAACATCGAGGCGGTGCGCGGCAGTGTACTGTTGTCGCGCATCCTGCGTGAGCAGCGAGGATCGCTGCCCGAAGTGCAGCCACGGCCGGGCCTGCGTGACGAGATCGCCGATGTACGCCTGGCGCAGTTCGAACTCGACAGCGAACGCGACGCCTTGCGCTCCCCGGAGGCACTGGCAAGGGAGGTGTTGGCGCAGGCCGAGGTGGACGAGCCCGAGCCCCTGGTGGAGCCGCTGGTGCAGCTGTTCAATTCTCGGCGTGAGCTGATCAGCCAGCTAGAGCCCACCTACGGTCAGATCCTCACGGCTGCCATCGATATGCAGCTCAACCAGCAGCAGTTGCTCGACATCAGTGCGCAGTTGCGCACCAGCATCGACGAACAGCTGTTCTGGGTGGCTAACGCCAGGCCCATCGATCTCGGCTGGCTGATGAAGATCCCCCAGAACCTGATGATGGAGTGGCGGGAAGGCGAGTGGCGCCAGATCCTGCCTCACAACTGGCGCTGGCCGGGGCCTGGTGCCTGGGTAGCGGTCCCGGTACTGCTGGTGGTGTTGCTGCTGCTGGCGCTCAGGCGCGCGATCATGCGTCGACTGGTCACCCTGCACGACCAGATCGGTCGACTTCGCTTCGATTCTCAGCTGCATACGCCCAAGGCGGTGGCATTGAACGCCCTGGTGGCCGCACCGGGACCGCTGTGCCTGGTGGCCTTCGGCCTGCTGTTGACCCTCGGTGGCTCCGAGGTGGCAGCGGATGTCGGCTACTCGGTACTGCAGCTTTCACTGGCCTGGGGCGTGGTCGCCTGGTCGCGTCGCCTGCTGGTCAGCGACGGCGTGGCGACACGTCATTTCCACTGGCCGGTCAAGTACGTGGGCAAGCTGCGCTGGTGGCTTTTGTGGCTTGGCGTCAGCATGGCGCCGGTGCTGCTGATCGCGCCGCTTGCCAGGGACGCTGCGGTGACCTTCAACCAGCGCCCGCTGGGGCTCGGGCTGTTGCTGCTGGGGCTGATCGGCATGAGCGTGGCGCTCAGCAAGCTGATCATGGCCCACACCCCCTTCTTCGGGGTGAAGCTCTTTCGTCTGGTGCTGGGGCTGGCGCTGGCGATGGTGCCGGTGGTGCTGGGTGGTGCCGTGCTTTATGGCTACGTCTACTCGGCGTTGAGTCTGGTCAGCCGCTTCGTGATCTCGTTGTACCTGCTGGGCGTGTGGATCCTGGTCGAGGCAGCGGTGGTCCGCGGACTGGCGGTGGCGGCCCGGCGTCTGGCCTATCGTCGTGCGCTGGCTCGCCGGCGAGCCCTGGCCCAGGACGACAACGACCGTGGCCTCGATATCGTCGAAGAGCCGCCGCTGGACATGGAGCAGGTCAACCAGCAGTCGCTGAGGCTGTCCAAGCTGCTGCTGACCATCGGCTTCGCCGCCTTGCTGTATCTGGTCTGGACCGACTTTCTCGGGGTCATCGGCTACCTCGATAACGTCACCCTGGTGGAAGGCGCCACCGGAGAGGGTGGCGAGGCGCTGGAGGACAACCTGAGTGTCGGCGACGTGCTGGTGGCCTTGTTCATCGCCGGGGTGACCATGATGCTGGCGCGCAACCTGCCGGGTCTGCTCGAGGTGATGGTGCTGTCGCGCCTGGAGCTCAAGCAGGGCAGCGCCTACGCCATCAGTTCGCTGTTGTCCTACACCATCGTCGGCACCGGTACGGTGATGACCCTGGGCGCACTCGGGGTGTCATGGGCCAAGTTGCAGTGGCTGGTGGCGGCGCTTGGCGTGGGTCTCGGTTTCGGTCTTCAGGAGATCTTTGCCAACTTCATCTCGGGTCTGATCATCCTGTTCGAGCGGCCTGTACGCATCGGCGACACCATTACCCTGGGCAACCTCACCGGCACGGTGAGCCGGATTCGCATCCGCGCGACCACGGTCACCGACTTCGATCGCAAGGAGATCATCATCCCCAACAAGACCTTCGTCACCGACCAGCTGATCAACTGGTCACTGTCGGACAGCGTGACGCGGGTGACGTTGAAGTATGGGGTCAGCCACGACGCCGATCGCAGCCTGGTGCATCGCCTGCTGGAGCAGGCCGCCGAGGAGAACGAGCGGGTGCTGTCCGATCCGCCCCCGGAGATCTACTTCATGGCCTACACCGCCAGCACCATGGAGTACGAGTTGCGCATCTACGTGAATGCCCTGGGGGATCGGCTGCTGGCCACCGACGAGCTCAATGGCCGCATCGGCGACATGTTCTCCGAGCATGGCATCCGTATCGCCTTCGACCAGCTCGATGTGCACATCCGCCGCTCGGGGCAGCGCGACGTGTGGAAGGGCGTGCATCGGGTCAAGAGCGACCCTCAGGAAGGCCACCCGCCCCCCGGGGCCAAGGGTGACCCGGGTGACGTCAGTATCGGGGATGGCGGCGGCAGCGATGGGGGCGGTGACGCCGGCGGGCGCTGAGGGCGACCGACCGCGGTCGCTGGCGAAAGGCTACATGGTCTGCTGCATGGCCCGTTGCATAGCCATGCTGCATGGCACGTTGCATGGCATGTCGCATAGCTCGTCGCATGACACGTCGCACAGCCTATCGCTAGCGCCGGCGGGCCTGCAGCAGAAACTCGCGATTGCCGTCGCCGCCGAGGATTGGGCTTTCCTGCCAGTGCAGGATCTCGAAGCCGACCGAGGCGCAGCAGTCGCGGGTGCGCTGCTCGACCTCGGCGTAGCGGCGGGGGTCGCTGACCACGCCTCGCTGATCCACCGCACCAGGCCCCAGCTCAAACTGGGGCTTCACCAGCGACAGCAGCAGGGCGTCCCGTGCCAGCAGCGTCGCCAGCTCGGGCAGAATCAGCGTCTGCGAGATAAAGGACACATCCATCACCGCCACCTCCGGCCGACCGATTTTCTCCATCAGCGTCATGAGTTCGCGGCTGTCACTCAAGTGGCGTGCGTTGAGCCCCTCCAGACAACTGACGCGGGCGTCGCCCCGCAGGCTATCATCGAGCTGACCGTGTCCCACCTCGATGCCGATGACGTGACGCGCGCCGGCGGCCAGGGCGCAGTCGGTAAAGCCCCCGGTGGATTGGCCCACGTCCAGCACCAGGCGACCATCCAGTGACAGTTCCAACGCCGAGAGCACCGCCTCCAGCTTGAGTCCGGCGCGGGACACATAGCGCTCCTCCGGGTCTTCTGCGACCACCAGAGCGAGGTCGTCGGGGCACTTCTCCCCGGGGCGTGTCAAAACCTTGCCGTCATCCCGGCGGGAGACACGGCCGTGGCGGATCAACCGCTGGGCGCGGGTGCGAGAGCGAACCAGGCCTTGGCTGACGAGGAGTTGGTCGAGACGTGGCATGGGGTGTTCCTGTGGCGCCTTGGTCGGGCTGTCTGGAGTTCAGGCAGAAAATGCCGGCGCATTATGCCACGGCGAGGCCCCCGTGGGCGCGCACACCAGTCTCAAGCGCTATGAGCCGTCAACCACAGCCGTCCCCGCAGCTTTCCATCATATTCTGTCAGTTTCTACTCGCTAACCTGTTGTTCGCCTCTGGCTAGCACTCGTCTCCTTTCGACACCGACTAGTTTCGATACCGCCTAGGCTCTCACTACGTCGGGGACTAACCATTTTTAGCGCCACCTCCCGGTCGAAATGTCCAGGATCACAGACTATGCTGAAAATCAGCAAGTTTAATTAGGATCGCACAAGGCGACAGGTTCTGTGCGGAATTGCGACAAGTGGCGGCGAGACAAGCAGTACGGTGCGACAAGCAGTACGGCACGGGCGTGCTGTTCGAAAGACAGCATCAGGTGACAAGGCATAACCACGAGTCGGCGGTCTCTATGTCATGTCACACCACGCGCAGCACCCAGTCCCTACCGAACTTGTGACTTCTTCCCGCCAGAGAGTGATGACGTCGCCACCTTGAAGTTAAGGGGAGGGACTTGCACGGATGGCATGTCCCCCCGGTAGGGTGCTCGAACGGTTTGTCTCGCCGTTCCCCACCGCTATCTCTCCGCCACCTGATCCACAACGACTGATTGCCCTGCGGGGGGAGGCCAACAAGGGCCTCCTGATGGTGCCGCAGTGCTCGCACCCAAAAAATGGATTTATATACAGTATATCTGTCCGCACGCTGAGATCCTGCATGGAATGACAAAAGTGAGTGCTCACTTATTTCGCGCGGCATCAAGGTGTTGGATGAAAAAACAAGATGTTAGAGAAAAGCGTCGAAGCGATATGCAGCGCGGTTACCGGGCAAAATGAGCATGCACACTTTTTGATTTCAAGACCCGATAGGTCCACAAATCGAACCGTGAGTTTTCAAGTGGATAAACAAAGATTTTGCGGGATCAGTCGCGGAAAATTCGAGCATGCATACGATTAAAAATGTTGGGCATCATAGGGAGCTTGAGATGGCCTGTGAGATAAGGGTGGCTCAGGGAGAGGATTCTGGTGACGTCAGCCGCGTAATTATTGCGGCGCTCCGGAGTACAAATTCCCAAGATTATTCCCCCGGAATTGTTGAGCGTGTAGAAAAAAAGTTTCAGTCCCGCCGCTGTCTTGGATCTTATCAGCCGGCGAAAGGTTTACGTCGCTGTAACAAGCGACGGTATCGTGGGCACGGCCAGTCTTGATGGGCGAGTTGTTCGAACAGTTTTCGTTTCGCCTTCAAATCAAAGGCAAGGTATTGGCAGAAAACTCATGGAGGCCGTTGAGCGAGTAGCTCGTGACGAAGGGGTGAACGTCTTATCGGTCCCATCATCGGTTACTGCGGAGGCTTTCTATACTGGGCTTGGGTACATAGCCAAGAGTGACAGTTACCATGGGGACGAGCGCTCCATCATCATGGCACGTGAGCTTGTATGATTCCCAACAATGCCAGGCACGGCGACGGTTTTTACATTGCGGCTTCGCCTTCATTCTAAAACCGCGCGTGCTGAGCGGCGTTATGCATATATATAAAAAAGGGAGTAACCTATGAGTATTAATTTTGATACGAAATTTTCTTTCGACAACCCGAATATAAAGAAATTCTTGATTTCTGATACCGAGTCAACTTACAAGGTTGAACCTGAAGCACTAACTGGATTTTCTCATCATGTAGATAATCGGCGACACAGCCTAAATCCTGATCTTAATCGTGCTGAGCACAACGAATTAGTAGTTTTTCTTCAGGAAGAGCTTTATCAATTGTTTGAGGGCGGGAGTAGACAACCAAATGGTGAATTCGATGGAGGTTCGGCTGTAGGACTACATCGAGTCTTCGTTGCCTTAGAGCACTCTGTGAATATTTATTCTGACTTTTGGCTTTTTCTTCGTGACTCATTAACCGAAGAAACAAAGGAATATGCAAGTCAGGTTTTTCATAACTACGATCCATCCACACATGGAGGTGATGTAGATAGCTACATGCGAAGTAACTTAAATGGAAGATTGAACGAAAGTGATTTCGAACTTGAAACATCTTTAAATATTGAAAAAGAGACTCTGCTACCAACTGAAAAAGATATATCACAAAGAGTAAAGTTATTTGATCTACTGGACTGCAATGACAGCCCTTCGGACAATGATGGGCAAATTGACATTGATAATATGGATATGGGCTTACCCCAGTGGTCATACGAGCGGAAAAGCTACTTAAAACTCATCTCAACTAATATCGTAGTGGATGACAGCAATCCACCATCTGATCCGAACGTTAATGAAACTATATCTAACCCAGATAGCGTTGCAGAAGTTGAAAATGCTATTGATGACCTAATGCGAGATATAATTCCTTCTACCTGCGGCGATATGGCACGCAAGGAAATAAAATTGTTGACCGTAGCTGAATGGCCTGAATTTCGTATCGTATGGAGAAAAAAACGTATAAAAATTGGGTGCTCTAGAATCACAATTAGCTACCCCGTGCTACAGATCCGTATAAGCAAGTTGGTTTTTTATGCATACTTCAAAATACCGCAAGATGTAGGGAGGTTTGTTCTAAGTATAGCCACTGTGTGTGCGAAACGGTCTGCGCTTACTAGTGCAGTCATTGGCATTGTTACATCTAACATAGCGGCGGCGATTTCGAGTTTTACTCCATTATTTAAACGCTGTCTCGAAGCGGAAGTAAAACATTGCCTATACCCCGGGTTATTCCTAGCTAAGAAGCCAGGAGGATGGCACTAACTTGTCACTGCCTAGAAAATGCATAACAAGTCAAGTCAGAAGGACGCAGCAAAGCTGCGCCTCTGCTTGAGGCGTTAAATTTCACAAGGAGTCATCGTGAACTGTACTAAATGCGGAAGTGAAGTTTCTGACAATGATAACTTCTGTGGAAATTGTGGAATATCGCTATCCTCCACAAATTCTACGGAAGGAGATGGCAGCGTAAATATAGCTGGCAGCAACACAATTTCTAATAGCCATCTTCACGTTGGTGATGTATACCAGACGGAAAGCCAAGAAAAGCGAGCATACATTGATAGAACTTATGTTAAGCCTGTTACTCTGGCTGGTAGTCCCGTAAAAACCTCATGGTTAATAACTTCTGGGTTGGTTGGCTTCGTTGGGAGCTGGGCATCTATATTTAGTATGTTTGGTAGCTCATGGCAGTTTCTATTTTTGGTCGTTCTCGGTTTAAGTATATTCCTTTTCATGAACGGCATCATTTTATGGAGAACTAGATTTTCAAGACTAAAGTGGTTCAATCTGGAATCAAATAAGGATGGCGAAGTTTTTCTTACAAAAGTCGCTGGCAGCTGCCCTAAGTGTGATGGAACTCTACAGCTCGTAGATCTAAAAGTATCTCAACATAGTAGTAAAACGTTTGTTCGTTGCTCTCGAAATGGTGACCATATTTGGAGCTTTGATCCAACGGTTCTAGATTGAAATTTAACAAGCAAAGGCAGCGGATGCTACGCACCGCTGCTTTGGGCGTTAAACTTCATAATGAATATAGAGCAAGCATTTGAAAAATCACTGATCGAACTTGAATCGAAAGGATTCGATGGTATACGTGAGCCAGAGCGCGTACTGGCAACAATATGGTTTGTGGAAGCTGAAGTGAATAACGGTGGCTTCGATCAACTTTTCTATAACACAGCTGGTGATATCGCTTTTTATGCTGCAAAAGCCCTCGACTCCATTGGGGCACATAAAATGGCTGGCATTGCCCAGAAAGCGCTAGATTTATTTGGTGAGGATAGCCCACCCAAAAACCGCGATGAGAGAGTTAATGCATTAGAAGAAATATCCGAAAAATATGAAGAGTACTTAAATAAGCTCGATTATGAGTTTACAGAGTACCCAGATAACATACAGAAACTACTGTTTGCCTATGTTCAATCCAATTTCTAGCCAACAACATGTAACAAGGCTAAGCAGCATCGCCCCTTCGGGGCTGGACCTCGCTACGCTCGGCCGCTGAGCGCGGGCGTTAGGCCGAACGGATGCGTACTGCTCGCTGGAGGCAATGAATGACCACATACAACGGTGGTTGCCTATGTGGTGCCGTTCGAATTACGGCATCAGGCCTGCCCTATCGGGTCGGCCTGTGCCATTGTCTTGACTGCCGCAAGCACCATGGTGCCCTCTTTCACGCTTCCGCCGTTTTTCCCAGAGACGCAGTCATGATCGATGGCGAGACCAGAAACTATGAGGAGCGTCGTTTCTGCCCACAATGTGGCTCATCGGTCTATTCGTGCAGCGCAGATGAAATCGAGGTCAATCTAGGTTCGCTGGACTTTCCTGATCAACTAACCCCGACCTACGAACTCTGGTCGAGCCGTCGAGAGTCTTGGTTGCCGGCGTTTCCATCTGTCCGGCACTACACCCAAGATCGTGACCCCACGAGCCGTGTTGAAGAATAGGCCGCCGACGAATCGTCGCGCTTCTTTTCACAATCATCAAAGGTTGAGCCAGTGTGGCCTAACCAGTTGCTGCAGGGGACGTTTGACCCGTCACCTGCTTTGCTATCGCAAAGCGCAAATGCCCCTGAGTTCAGGTGTTAGGCTCCATGAGCCACGGAGGAATTGAGTGGAAATCAAGTGTATTGCAGGCTTTGCATCAATTACCAAAGACCCTGCGGCAAGTACGCCCTTGTATGAGGATGCGCTAGGTCTACCGCTAGAAAAGATGGACGATTATCGTTTCATGGATAAATTCCCAGGAGCGAATCATTTCGGGGTATGGCCCCTCGCGATGGCGGCCCAATCTTGTTTTGGGCAGAAGGAATGGCCTGACCATGTTCCTGAGCCGACAGCTACAATTGAATTTGAGTTGGCGGACGCAGCTGCAGTGGAAGCGGCAGTGAAAGAATTGAAGGAAAGGGGGCAGGAGTTCGTTCATGAATCCCGGGCTGAACCCTGGGGGCAGACAGTTGCACGGTTTATGAGCCCCGAGGGAGTGTTGATAGGTCTGAGTTATGCGCCATGGCTTCATGAATAAGAGCCTAACCATAGCATCAACGCGGACTGACTTTTCCGCTGACGCTGCAAAGCCAACCGGTTGCGCTGGGCGTTATGTGTAAGAGGAGAGATTGTGCCCACTCCCTATAATATGGCATTTGCTTGATTGAATTGCAGGAAGTCTTTCAAACGTAGGTTTGATTTGTCTGCACAATGTCCAAGTGGACTCACTTGTCCTGATTGTGATGGAGAAGCACACAATTTCGGTCGACATTTCAAAGCACCAAAAAAATCTGATCTCAAACAATGGGAAAAAGTAGACTTTCTATTTGATCATGGTTTTAGGTTTCAAAAAATAAGAATTGGACCGGAGCATCATGATGTGATTCCTTACCCAGACACTTTGGATCAGGAAAAAGAATTCGTGATCAAATACAAAGACTATACGTATAAATCAGGAATAAACACATAGCCAGGCCGTATACACGACTTTCGGTAACTCACGCCTTTTATGCATTCACATGAATGTCGAAAACTACCTCGGCCTGTGATGGCGGCCTTATGTTCTAAGAGAAAAATCATGATTAGGGAAATCACTAAAGCCGATTTCGAGTCGTTTTGGCCAACATTTTCAGCGGTTATTCAGGCTCAACAAACCTATGCCTTTGACCCCGATATGACATTGGAACAAGCATTTGTTCTTTGGTGCGAATATCCACTGAAAGCTTTTGTGTTCGTAGAAAATGACGTCGTTTTGGGCTCTTACTACATTAAACCAAATGCAATGGGGCCGAGTGGTCATATATGTAACTGTGGATACATGGTCTCAAGCGAAGCGAGAGGTAAGGGCATTGCACGACTTATGTGTGAACATTCGCAGGAAACGGCTCTAAGTCTCGGTTTTGACGCAATGCAATTTAACAGCGTGGTTTCTACCAATGAAGTTGCGGTGAAGCTTTGGGAGAAATTAGGGTTTCATATCATAGGTAGAATCCCTAAGGCATATAATCATGCTCAACTAGGGTTGGTTGATAGCTACGTCATGTACAAATGGCTACGAACATGACAAAGCGTTTAGGATAGATTTCCAGCGATCGGAATTTTAGGTTTTCCTTGAGTTTAGTGTTTGCGAAACAATGGTAAAGGTAAGGTGGCGTCGTTGTTTACTACTTAACGTGGCGTTAGGTGTGTAGTTTCAGGTCCCAAGAATAAATCCAATCAGAGGCAGGGGAGAATATGAGAATTGTTGTTGCAATCGTTCTTACTTTGGTTAGCGGCACTGCTCTGGCCCACGGGGGCGGGTGCCGGAAAAGCTCTCCACCCGGGCAGTGTTGCCATATGGATAATAGTGTTGGAACGGTTCATTGCCATTAACTGTTAATAGCAGAAAACTCACACCCAACAAGGCCAGGCAGGCGTGCAAAAAACCGCTCGCCTGCTGGCGGGCGTTATGCAGAAGGAGAGTGACAATGCAGTGTCCAAAGTGTGGATCTTTAAAGATTGACAAGCGGAACTATGGAAAACGAGCCGGCGCTACCATCGGGGGGATGGGGGGAGCAGCCGGTGGGGCGGCAACCGCCGTTGCTGGCGCTGCTGCAGGAGGAAAGGCAGGTGCGGCAGTTGGCTTGATTGCTGGCCCTCTTGGTGCGGCAGCGGGAGCCTCGATTGGTACAGTGGCGGGAGCTATCGCTGGTGCCTTGGCAGGAGGTACAGTAGGTGCCACGGCTGGAGCGATGACGGGTAGGGCAGTAGACGAGAATATTCTTGATAATTTTAAGTGTTTGAGCTGCGAGCACGCATTTAATGAGGCTTAGTTGCGGTGTGACAAGTGGCTGAAGCCGCAAGAAGGTTGAGCACTTCCCATTCCTTCCATGTTGTGGTCGACATGTCGGTTATCTTTTCGATATGGAGTAAACTCGCCTAACCACCGCGTGAACGCGGGCAAGCTTTGTCGCTGCGCTCCATATTTCGCCGGTACGCTAAACGTCAAGCAGTAGGGGGAATTGTGTACGCGAATGTGTCCCGTTACGGAATCATCCTGAACTCCGAAAACTATTCGGATTGCGTTGCTTTTTATCGCGACCTATTTGGTCTTCCTCTACTGTTCGAAAAAAATGAGGATGACTTTAAATTATCCTGTTTCGAGTATGGAAGCGGTTACCTGATGGTTGAACAGGGTGGCAAGGCGAAGAAGGGAATCAAGTCCCCAAAAGAGTGCAGTTTCAAGTTGCGGTTCAACGTTGATGACCTGGAAGATGCGCTGAGGGAAATTAGGTCATGGGGCATCGAAGCTTCCATCACCGAGAGTGCATGGGGAAGAACCATCAATATCAGTGATCCTGATGGCAACCGAGTTGGAGTTCGGGATGAGTCCGGCTTTGTGCAACAGATCACTGCATAACGAATCGCGTCAGTACAGGGCCGTTGGCTGCCACTGAAGTGGCGTCGCTTTGCTCAGCGTTATACGCAAAAGTGGAGAGGTGAATGTCGAAAGAGTTATTTTTTCCAGTTGTGGAAACTGAACGATTGGTACTTAGGCCTATAGTGAGTGAGGACGCGGAAAGCCTGCTGGGAATTTTCTCTGATCCTGAGGTTATGCGGTATTGGAATACTGCCCCTTGGGAAACCATTCAGGACGCCATTGACTTCATCAATGCGAGTAATGATTCGATGGGACGTCAAACATCGGTCGTTCTTGGCGTATATCTGAAGTCTACGGGTGAACTGGCTGGTAAATGTATGTTGTTCAGCTATGACAAGGAATCCAGGCGTGCCGAGATCGGATTTGGGTTGGGTCGTTCTGCTTGGGGAAAGGGGTACATTGGTGAGGCAGGCGAGGCATTGATTCAGTATGGTTTCAATTCATTGGGGCTACGGCGAATTGAGGCAGAGATCGACCCGGACAACCAGGCTTCTGCAAAAGCGCTTGAGAGACTCGGGTTTTCCCGAGAAGGCTTGTTGAGGCAGCGTTGGGAAGTCAACGGCATTGTCTCTGACTCGGCAATGTATGGTCGACTGGCAAGCGACCCTTCAGCAATGGCTAGCTGAGAATTGCACGTGGCAAGCGCATGATGGCGACGTCAATGAGCTAAACGACCTTGAATCCAGACATTCATGCACCGGCATTCCTGGCAAGCCGAGTCGGGTGGCGGCGAGGGTAGCAGTCCCTCTGACACCGTGTGGTCGGTGTCTGTTGTGTCTGGACGACGTCTCAAAAAGGTTTACACAGGCAAAGGGAAGGGCACTGGCCCGGGCTTGGCGGAAGGAAGCACTCTTCCCCCAAGTCCGGGCCAGTGGCGTTTTAGAGGCCCTCGTCGGCCTGTAGGCCACCTGCCGGGATGCGGTCGGCGCCCCAGCTTTCCTGAATCATGGCGACGACGTGGTCGAGTTGCTGCTGGTCGACCTGGGCCAGCTCGCCGTGCTCCAGCGGGTCGTAGTGATAGATATACAGACGTGAGGCGAACTGCTCGAAGGGCAGGGAGGCCTCGCCAAAGCGCTCGCCGTGGCTGGAGGTGCTGACCTTCACGCCCATGCCCCAGTCCTGGCCGCTATCGTTGTTGGGGTTGAAGAAGTAGATGCGCATCTGACCCGACGGATCCAGCGAGGCCCGCAACACGGTGATGGCATGCCAGCCGATGAAGCGCCCGGCGCTGTCGGTGACGGCGATGCCGGCGGGTTGGGGGTGAATCAGCGGCTGGTTGCCGTTGTAGTAGGGGTGGTAGCTCGCATAGAAATGGCGCAGGAAGGTGTCCAGGTCAGTGAGCTGGCCGGTGGCCACGTCGACATTGATACGAAACCCGCGTCCTGCCCACCAGCCATGGAATTCCGGGTTGACCCAGCGGTGGGGGTCTCCCTCACGGCCCAGGCAGCGACGCCCCATCTCGGCATAGATACGATCCAGATGCGGCACGACCAGCAGCGACACTGGGTCAAGGTCCAGCGGCAGGGTCTGGGCGACGCCGGAGATGCTCTCCTGGGACGAGATCGGCTGGCCTTCGAAGTGCATCAGAATCTCATCGTCGCGGGCGGCCCAGGCCACCATCTGCAAAAGATAGTCCGGGTCGTTGTAGGCCCACATGGACAGCGCCCGCGCCGACTGGCAGGTCGGGTTGTTGCCCTGGCCGACCCCCAATGGAAGGCCCAGCATGCACAGCACACCTTCCATCAGGCGGGCCCGATAGGACACGCCATCACCGAAGGCGGCGTGGAGGCGCGCCTCGGACCAGTCGGATAGCTTCAGGCCAAGCTGGCGCCACAGTGCCGGCGCCACCGGTGGCTGGTAAAGGATGCCACGTTCCAGGGTCAGCGCCAGTCCATAGACGGCCTGGGCGGTCTCGGGATAGATGGCGGTGCGCACCATGGTGTGGACCAGATCGCAGTAGCACAGCAGGCAATCGCGGCCGGTGGACGAAAGGCCCAGCGCCTCGGACAGCAGGTTGTCGCCAAAGTCGAGCAGGTGGCGCAGCAGCACCGGGTGATAGGGCGACACCAGGCCGGTGTCGTGCATCGCCCGGGCAAAACCGCTGGCTTCGTACTGCAGGCCTCTCGCGTCCATGCTGGCTAGCCGTTCGCGGTAGACTTCGATGCCCGGGTCCTCGCGGCAGCCCTGGGTCGGGCCGAACAGCGAGCTGACAAGACGGTCCGCGCCCTGGCCGCTGGCGCCCAGGTCGATCTCGGGGTTGGCCTGACACAAGGCGATCTGGGTGATCATCTGCTTGACCGGATCGACCTGGATCGGGCGCTGCTGCAGGATCCGCCAGATCTCGCTGATCAGCTCGTCGATGACGTGTTCATAGCCGATGCGCTCGGCCAGGTACTGAAACAGCTGACGGGGAATCTCGGCCAGGCGGCCCTGGGTCTCACGCTCGGCTTCCGACGGGGCGGAAAACAGCAGCGGCAGATTGATCGCCATGACCTGGGTGAGGTAGTGGTGGGCCCCCTCATCGGAAATGAGGTGGTGGCGATAGCGTCCCTTGGCGACTGCCAGCATGCGCAACTCGCTCAAGGCCTCGATGACCACCAGCGAACTGTCGGCGCTCTTGAGCGACTGGGTGGTCAGGGAGGGGATCAGAATATGCGGGCTGGCCCAGTCCGATCCCAGAAACAGGCCAGCCTGTTCGAGGGTTTCGGCGCGCTGTTCGATTTCCGCGCAGCCTCCCGGCTGCATCAGCACCCGGCGACAGGTATCGATGACCCGAGGCAGCTTGGCCGGTTTGGCGAACTCCCGGGACTCGCCAAGGCTGGCGATCGCGTCGTCCAGCTTGGTCAGCAGGCCCCGAAGCTTGTCATTATCTGCGGGGGATGGAGTGTCTGGGGTGGTCACACCGGCTCCTTGTCGTCCTGAAATTGGCTCCCGGAGGCGTCCCGGCAGCAGTCCCGACATCAGGCGGTCGAGTCGTGTCACGTCGAGCGGACGATGCCAGTATACGCATGCGCAGACGGTGGCGTCGCCAATCCGGTTCAACCGGACCCTTTGCGAGGGACGCTCCGGCGGCGCTGCCCCCGACGGGGCAGCGCTTACCTGGCAGGGCTAGATGTAATAGTCCTCGTCTTCCTGTGCCTTCAACAGGTCGCGCAAGGTATGGGCGTCGTCGCCCTTGAAGTAGACCAGGCCCCAGTGGGTACCGAAGGCGGTACGCTTGGTGACGGTCTCTTCCAGCGGCGCGGTCAGTTCGTGGGACTCGAAGTAGGGGTGATCTTCCACCGACTCCGGGATTTCCAGGCGGCTGACCACGCGGCGGCGCGGATAGACCCCGAAACAACCGGCGAAGCCGTTGGCGTCGACCACTTCGCGGGGGAAGAACTCGGCGACCTCCTCGGGCGTGGTCTTGGGGTCGAACACCAGCATGCTGGCCTGGTAGGCGTTGAAGCCATAGACCCGTTCAAGTAACTCAAACACCTTGAAGCCGGGCGGACGATAGGCCACTTCGCCGAAGTACATCTCGCCATCGCTGGTGACGAAGTACTCGGGGTGGATCAGGCCGAAGTCGATGTCGAAGGCCTTGATCAGCTTCTCGATCTGTACGCGGATCTGCTCGCGGTAGCGCTCGAGCTCTGGCGAGGCCGGCACGAACACCGAATAACCCAGGGTCACGTACTCGGAGATATTGAGAAAGGCGATCTTGCCGTCATGGATCCAGGCCTCCACCGCGAACTCCCATCCGTCCAGGTGGGATTCCATCAGCACCGGAAATTCCTCTTCCGGGATGGTATCGACCTCGTCGGGGGTACGGATCACCCGGTGGCCAAGGCAGCCTGCCTTGTCGAAGGCCTTGAGGTGGATCGGGTCGTTGGGGTCACCGTCGAGCTTGAGCAGGGTCTGGTTGACCCGCTTGAGGAAGCGGATGACGTCCTGATGGTCGTGGGCTTCCTCGAAGATGCCGACACGAATGCCGCCGAGTTGCGCACGCCGCTTCATCAGGGCCTTGTCACGCAGCAGCAGCGACTGGCCATAGAGGCGCGGGTTGTCCATCAACACCGAGTTGATTGCACCGGCCCACTCCACGGTTTCCTCGAACAGCGGAATGGACACGTCCACGCCCATGTCACGCAGGGTCTCGGCGATCTCCAGCGAGCGATCGTTGAGCCGTTCGAAGTTCCAGGAGACGTAGGGGATATCGTGCTGCTTGCAGTAGTCCTCGGCCCAGTCCGGGGCCACCACAACATAGCGACGGTCGAAGTTCTCGGCGGCCTCGATAGCGTTCAGGCTCCAGCCGAGTAGTGCGATGTAGCCTTTGTTGGGATCCTTGTTCATGCAGCGCCTCCTTGGAATGGGCGTTGGTGGGCGTAGTGGTGCTGGTTGTTCGTGGTCGTCATCCTCAAAAAGTGACGCCTGGTGAGTATGAGCTCCCAGGCGTTAAGGTGCTTCCACCATACAGCTTCAGTGTAGAAGTCTCACATTTCGAGCGCTGCATGACTGTTGAGGCAAAGTCTACTGGGTTTGCCCTTGTGGCCCGGGCATGACCTTGGTATAGTGCCCGCGTCCTGAGCAAGAGGCTGATTTTTCAGGCCTTGCCCGGTGACGTTTTCAGGCAGTCGACATTTCCTTGTTGTCGAGCTCGCCTTGCTGTGGTGGCCCTGTCGGTCCTCCCGCAACGCTAGACCGCAAACCCCGCCAGGCCCGGAAGGGAGCAACGGTAGTGGTGGACGCGTGTGCCGGGATGTGGCTGTCGGGGCCGCCTCCATTTCAGGCCATGCCTTTGATCCTGCAGGACCTTCTGCCTCATTGATCCCGCTGTTACACAACAGTGGTACAAAGAGGTGGTACAAAGATGCCTGGATCAGAGCGTCCCGCGGCCCGCAAGACCCTCTCTTCGTGCAATAGCTGCACACCCTCCAAGCGTTCCAGCGCCAGGCGTCCCTGCGCTCCCTATCTGTTCAGATCCCGTCACGGCATCTGGTATTTTCGCGTTGTTGTGCCGGAAAGGGCGCGGCAAGCCATCGGCAAGACCGAGATACGCCGTTCGCTAAGGACTCGCTGTCGGCGAGAAGCCATGGTCGCCGTGGCTGCACTACTGCTGGAGAGCCATGAACTGCTGACCCGGCACGCAGCCAACGAGGGCGATGACAAGGCTTCTGGCGCTGTAGTGCTTCTGGCGGCAACGACCAAGCCGACACCGATTCGCAGCGCAGGACCAGCAGCGCCAGCCGATCCGGGCTTATCACAGCTTCTCGAGAGTTACCGCTGACATCAGCAACGAGAAGGCGTCAGCTTCAAGACGCTGGAGGTGTTGTCCGGCTATTAAATGAGGCCTCATCTGGGACTAGTTAGAGCCTAGCGCCTGGTCGGATATCCAGGGGCCGCGTCGTCGTTCGGCGGGTATAAACTGCAGGCACTTGACGAAGGTAATAAATGCAAAGTGTCCGCGTAATTGTGGCGTTCGCTTTTTCTTTAATTTAGGAACGTTTCTGCAGGTTGGTTCTGCATATAATCAGCCATCATGTTGTTGCTGCCGGCAGTACTATGATCCCTTGTCTGAGCGATGGCGCAGGGAGCGCTGCATATGTTCAATCCAGGGGATGGAGCAATTTTCGTTGGAGACTACAGCTCGCACGGTGGAAGAGTGGTCTCCGGTCAAGCGAATTACATCGTCCACGGAAAGCAGGTTGCTGTTGTTGGTGATATGGTCGCATGTCCAGTCAAGGGGCATGGTGTCTGCCCTATTGTCGAGGGGCACCCTACCATTACGGTCAATGGTAAATCTGTTGCCTTTGATGGCTGTCACACGGCCTGTGGGGCGACCCTGATTTCTTCCATGAATGGCGTGCATGCACTGGGGGATGATCGCCAGCCTTCCGCACAGGCCTACTACGACACAGCGGTGTCACAACGACGACAGTACCCTGGTGCTGGAATCCGGCAGTCCTTCGCCAATACGGAACCGGCTGAGTCTCCCTGTAACCATCCTGACCAAGCACTGGACCTAGCTGCGTATATCGTGGATGAGATTCAGCGGAATGTCGTGTCTCGGCCAGGCCGGATGATGTCACTTTGGAACGGGCAGAGTAGCGAGCTTTCCATCGAGGTGTTCACGCAAGAGATGGACAGCATGGGGGGGGAGTACCCCAGGCTAGCGAACATCCGAAACTTCCTGATGCCGAAAGCTCCTAGTTGGCTATTTGCTTTTTCCCTGTGGACGTTTATGGTGAGGGAAGATGGCCCGTGGGATCATAAAAGAGAAATAAGGAGGGATGGCAATGGTCATTTTGCATCACTAGGTAAGTCCTCCTATCGATACCATCACAAATACGGCAAGTACGAGTACTACTACGATATCTGGGCGAATATCCACTATGGCTATGTCAGCCTGTACTGTGGCTTTTCTGAAGGGCTGATGTTGGAAGGTGCAGGACTTGAGCAGGTGGGCTCCGACACTCTGCATGATGACCAAGACGTCACTTATAGATCGGAGATTCCTGGTGGGTGGCTTAGTCTACGTAAGTTTGACGATGTGACAGATAATCTCTCAATACGGTTAGGGTTCGAGCTATATCACGAATACCCTGACCCTTCAGCGCTTACTGCTGATATCGTGATGCAGAAAGTAGCCTCAGCTCCTTACCCAATTAGGGAGGATTCAAAAATACACCACGACTGTGCATTGGCCAGAAGCCGGAGAATATAAACAATGAGAAAGAGAGTCATCGGGGGTGTCGTACTGCTGCTTGTTAGTAGTCTGTTGGCGTATCTATGGCCAAGACAACCCCCCGATGACGTCTTGGTTAGGATGCAGGAAATATTAAGCGAACTTGAAGAGATGTATGATGGCCGATACATACGGGTCATGCCAATTTTCACTAAACCTAATAATGGTCTTAATGGTGAAAAGGTCAAGTTGATTCGCAGAAAACTACGTGAAGCTGGGATTAACAGTGCATCATTAAGTTGCTCAGAACGCAGGTGTTTATCAATATACTCGATTAACAGAAGTTTTAATATTTTCCTAAACTATAGGTATTACTTATATGACTCAGGCGACCTGCTTGAAGAGGTAATAGTAGATAACGTCGAGAAGGCGATTGAGGAAAACACTAAGGTTCATTACGCCTTCTGTGAGAGAACCGAGGCCGAACACTGGTTCTACTGTGAGAACAATCATTGATTGCAGGGATGTAATAAGAGAAGGAAATAACTGATATATTGACAGCACTCACCTACGATATCGAGGACATGCCCTCTCTCAAGGAGACATTGGACAAGTGGAAGACCCATAAGGTTTGGTATCACACCCAAAGAGTTGATCTTCCCCTGCATTGGTATCCGCCAATGCTGGATAAGATCAAGTAGCCTCAGCGCCTTGTCCAATCAGGGTGGCTTCAAAAGTACGCCATGACTGTGCGTTGGCCAGAAGCCGGAGAATATAAACAATGAAGAAGAGAGTCATCGGGGGTGTTGCATTACTGCTAGTTAGTAGCCTGTTAGTGCATCTATGGCCAAGACAACCTCCCGATGACGTCTTGGACAGGATGCAGGGGATACTTGGTAAGCTTGAGGAGATGTATGAAGGTGAGACGATTTTTATATGGCCATATACAGCGGAACCCGATGGCCTAGATAGTGAAAGGGTTAAATGGATTCGGAGAGAAATGCGAGAGACAGGGTTTAGCCGGGTATCCTTAAGCTGTTCAGAGCATGGCTGTTCATCATCCTATTTTATTGCTAAAGGCTTATATATTTTTCGTTATCCTATGTACTATAGATATGATTCTGTCGACATACTCGAAGAAATAATAGTAAATAACGTTGAGAAGGCCATAGAAGAAAGCATTGAAAAGGCAAAAGAAGAGAACATTTCGGTTCATTACGCCTTCTGCGAGAGAACCCAAGTCGAACACTGGTTCTACTGTGAGAACAATCACTGATTGTGCCGATGTAACAAGACAAGGAAACAACTGATATATTGACAGCACTCACCTACGACATCGAGGACATGCTCTCCCTCAAGAAGATATTGGCCAAGTGGAAGGTCCATAAGATTGGGTATCACACCCTAAGAGTTGATCTTCCCTTGCATTGGTAGCCATCAATGCTGGATAAGATCAAGTAGCCTCAGCGCCTTGTCCAACCAGGGTGGCTTCAAAAGTACGTCACGACTGTGAATTAGCCAGAAGCCGGAGAATATAAACAATGAAAAAGAGAGTCATCGGGGGTGTCGTACTGCTGCTTGTTAGTAGTCTGTTGGTGTCTCTATGGCCAAGACAACCTCCCGATGACGTCTTGGACAGGATGCAGGGGATACTTGGTAAGCTTGAAGAGATGTATGATGGTGAGACAATTTTTATATGGTCGTACAATGCGGAGCCTGATGGCCTTGATGAAGAAAGGGTTAAATGGATTCGGAGTGAAATGCGTGAAGCTGGACTTGGTCGTGTGTCATTAAGTTGCTCAGAACATAGCTGTTTATCAGTTTACTCAATTGCTAGAGGTTTACATATTTTCCGTAATTACATGTATTACAAATATGACTCAGGCGATCTGCTTGAAGAAATAATAGTGGATAGCGTGGAGAAGGCGATAGAGGAAAATACTGAGGTTAATTATGCCTTCTGCGAAAGAACCGAGGCCGAACACTGGTTCTACTGTGAAAATAATCATTGATTGTAGAGATGTAACAAGACAAGGAAGCAACTGATATATTGACAGCACTCACCTACGACATCGAGGACATGCCCTTCCTAAAGAAGACATTGGGGAAGTGAAAAATCAGCAACATCAAGTACTGCATACAAGTAGTGCGGTCAGACATACCATGATCTTCCAAGGTCGTGACCCTATGCGGCAACGTAGTGGTCTGTGGCGACCATCTCGCCTGTCCCTGGTTCCCTTCCCGTCTTGGGTGGTCGGGGAGGTGATCTATCTTGTCTTTGATCTGGTGAAAGAGTTGTGGCGTCGCCTCGGGGTTGTCCCTGAAGATATATTCAACAATCCAGGATGCGTCTTCACGCGCCAAGACTGACTACTCAATCTTCACCATTGCGCTTGCTCTGTATCATGGCCTGGATATGGCGCATTTCATCATCGTGTGGGACGCCTTGGCGTGTATCAGCCGGCGCTTGATTGCCTTTGCAATACTTCGCCCAGCATGGTCTCGAACACCCGTGGCTCAAGTGTCTCATTGGCTGATATCCAAGGCACCGTGACGCTTCGCCTGAGCGGGAATGAGGCAATCAGGTTCTGTTGGGGGGCGAGGATGTCAGACCTGGGAGGGGAGGAGTAGGGGGCTATCGCAAGATCGACCGGGACCCAAGGGTGGTTGGCCGCAGCAACAGCGGCAAGCAGTGTGTCGTCCGTCAGGTGCGCCGCCTGCGCTGCGATACCAGGAACTTGCTGTTCATAGAGCGGAGCGCCTTGCTCGGCGCCCCTTCCTGTCTTTCTCGTATTGCTTCTTCCTCACCCAGGCGGATGCAGCCTTGCCTAGCGGATCTCACGATCCAGGGCAAAGAAGTCATCGGACTTGAGTTTGGCGATCTCCGCCGAGAGGGTGGATTCTTCGTTGCGCGACAGCAGAACGCTGGCGACGGCGCTTAGCGAGCACAGCACCTCCTTGCATTCGGTGCGGGTGCGCTGGATCGACTGGCGTGCCAGCAGCAGGCACATGGCCTGAGCGCGGGCAGGGCGCTTGATCAGGGTGCCGTAAAGGTTACCGATGACCACGCCGCTCAGCTCCTGGTCCTGGATCTCCCGATTGTCGTACTCACGGTAGAAGGCCTCTTCCTGACCGTCGGGGATGAAGTAGTGGATGAACTCCTTGTAGTCGGGGTCGTAGGCGATGCTGCTGACGGCGTTGACCAGCTTCTTTTTCAGGGCGGCGTGCTCGGGATCCTGCTCGTCGACCTTGCTGAGTTTGCCGGCAATCTTGACCGCGCCTTCGAGCTCACGCAGCAGGTGGGCGTAGCCTGAGTTGATCTCGTCATGGCAGCGGGCGATATCGTCGAAGTCGCTCTTGATGCTGGCGACCATGCCGTCGCCTTCGGGCAGGCTGCCGAGGACAGGGAACAGCAGGTACTTGTGGACGTGGCAGCTCTCGTAGTAGCGCGAGACCTCGTCCTTGAACGCCTGCAGGTATTCGCCGACCTCTTCGAGGTAGTCGTCGTTCTGCTCGATATGCCGCTGGACCGCGTCCACACCATCCTGTTTCCACAGCCGGTTGAGGCGTCGTTCGATCTTGCCGGCGTTGGTGATCATGCTGTTGAAGTCTTTTGACAGCTGTATGGTGGTTTCCTGGACCTTGGTCACGGCGATGGCGCGGGCCTGGTCATTGATGCCGACCTCGCGAGCCATGCGCCGCTGACGGTGATTGTCCAGCGTCCAGGACACGAAGGCACCGAGGATCGCCAGGCTGGTGGCGATGTCCACGCCGATCGATAGGTTGTCCACTGCGTTGTCTATCCTTTTTAGGGGTTATCGTTATGTGCCGAGGATCGCTTCCGGGGTTACCAGAAGCGATGGCCGTCTTGCGGGCAAACTGGTGTAGCCTTAAACAGGTATGCTGAATCAGGCTAATACGATAGTAGTGGCTGCCGATGACGCTTAGAAGGGGAAATCCCGTCGTTTCGATGTGGGTGGTCAGTTTTTTTATCAACATGATCGGGAGATTGCATGTCAGACGTCCTTCGTCGGCTCGAGCGGTTGCGGGCGCCAGCCATCGGCCTTGGCTGCATGAACGTGTCCCACGCCTATGGCAGTCCGTTGCCGGAAGCCGAGGCGGTCAGGGTGTTGCAGCACGCTTTCGAGGTGGGCTACCGCCACTTCGATACCGCCACCCTCTACGGCAAGACGGCCAATGAGCGAGTCGTGGGGCAAGCGCTTGCCGGTCGCCGTGAAGAGGTCTTCCTGGCCAGCAAGTGTGGCATGGCCTTCGACCTGGAGATCGGTGCCAAGCGCATCGACGGGCGGCCTGAGACGCTGCGCCGCCAATGCGAGCAGAGCCTTTCGCGGCTGAAGACCGATCATCTGGATCTCTACTATCTGCATCGACGGGATCGCCGGGTACCGATCGAGGAGAGCGTGGGAGAACTGGGACGACTCGAGCAGGAAGGCAAGATCGGTGGGGTCGGGCTGTCCGAGGTATCGGCGGCGACGCTCAGGCAGGCCCGGCAGGAGCATCCCATCGCGGCGGTGCAGTCGGAATACTCGGTGTGGACGCGCAACCCCGAGATCGCGCTGCTCGACGCCTGCCGTGAGTCGAATACCGTGCTGGTGGCGTTCAGCCCGCTGGGCCGCGCCTTTCTGACCGGCACATTGCGGGATCCCGCCAGGCTCGAGGATTCCGACATGCGTCGAGGCATGCCGCGCTTTAGTGCCGACAATTACCCGCGCAATCTCGACCTGCTGGCCGAGTTCGAGGTGCTGGCGCGCCAGCGCGAGTGCACTCCCGCCCAGTTGGCGCTGGCCTGGCTGAGAGGGCAGGGCGCGGACGTGATACCGATCCCCGGATCACGAACTGCGTCCCACCAGGAAGAGAACCTGGCCGCCGAGGCGCTGACGCTGGATGCCGGCACGCTTGCGCTGATCAACGCCATGATGACGCCGGATCAGGTGGTCGGTGCGCGTTACAGCGAGGCCCAGCAGGCGGATATCGACACCGAGGAGTTTGCAACGGCGCGTGGCGACGGGGATCACTGAAGCGTCGACAGGCGTAGGGAGTAGAAATTTGTTCGGCAGCCACGCCGAACTCTGGTCGAATCCTCCTGTCCACCGTGGCGGGCCGGCGCTATGCTGTTTAGCCCCTGAATCTGCCGAGAGCCTTCGCCATGCGAAGGCTGGTCGCACAGCCATGCCGCAAGGAGAAACAGCCATGAGCCATTACAAGGTTACCAACCCGGCGACCGGAGAGGTCGAAGCCACCTACCCCGACGCCAGCGACGGCGAGATTCTGAAGGCCGTGGAGTCGGCGCATCAGGCGTATCTGGCCTGGCGTGACGTTACCCCCGCCGAGCGTGCGGCGCTGCTGCATCGGGTCGCCGACCTGCACGAACAGCGTCGTGACCAGCTCGCCGATATCATCGTGCGCGAGATGGGCAAGCCGAAGTCCCAGGCCCTGGGCGAAATGTCGGTGGTGGTGGACATCTACCGCTACTACGCCGATAACGGTCCGGCCTGGCTGGAGCCGGAGCCCATCGTCACCGGCGGCGCCAAGGCCGAGGTGCGCAAGCAGGGACTCGGCGTGCTGCTGGGCATCATGCCCTGGAACTTCCCCTACTATCAGGTGGCGCGCTTTGCCGGTCCCAACGTGCTCAACGGCAATACCATCCTGCTCAAGCACGCCCCCCAGTGTCCGGAATCGGCCAAGGCCATCGAGGACATCTTCACCGAGGCGGGTGCGCCCAAGGGGCTTTACACCAACCTGTACGCCAGCAATGAGCAGGTCGGCGAGCTAATCGCCGACCCGCGGGTGCAGGGCGTGTCGCTGACCGGTTCAGAGCGTGCCGGCGCGGCGGTGGCCGAGCAGGCCGGTCGCCAGCTCAAGAAGGTGGTGCTGGAGCTGGGCGGTTCCGATCCCTTCCTCGTGCTGCCCGACGCCGATCTGGAACAGGCGGTCAAGCAGGCGGTGCAGGGGCGTTTCGGTAACTGTGGTCAGGCCTGTAACGCGGCCAAGCGGATCATCGTCGACGACGCCGTCTACGATGACTTCCTGGCGGCCTTCCGCGAGGCGGTGGAGCAGATCAAGGTCGGTGATCCCATGGCGGACGATACCGTGATGGGACCGATGTCCTCGGAGCAGGCGCTGACCAACCTGGATGCCCAGGTCCAGGACGCGATCCGCCAGAGCGCGACCCTGGTCACCGGCGGCAAGCGCCTGGATCGCGCTGGCGCCTGGTACGCGCCGACCCTGCTGACCGGCGTGACCCGCGATATGCGGATCTTCCAGGAGGAGCTGTTCGGACCGGTGGCCGTGGTCTACCGCGCCGCCGATCTGGAGGACGCGATCGACCTGGCCAACGATACGCCCTATGGCCTGGGCGCGGTGATCCAGACCTCCAACCCGGAGGGAGCGCTCGAGCTGGCCAATCGTCTCGAGGTGGGCATGGTCCACATCAACGAGCCGCCCGGCAGTGAAGCCGAGCTGCCCTTCGGTGGCGTCAAGCGCTCCGGCTTCGGCCGTGAGCTTGGCAAGGATGGCATGGATGAGTTCGTCAACCGCCAGATGGTGAAGATGGCACGCTGACCCCGGGCCGACATCTGAGCCGACAGCGTGATGCGCCGCTGAACCAGGACCCGTCAAGTTCGCTTGGCGGGTTCTTGCGTTCAGGAGGGCTCGATCCGCGAGGACAAAACAGGAGGTCAAGGCTGGTGCCAGTGTCTATGGTGACGCCATGGGCCCTTGTCCGCGGTTGAATCGAGACGGCGGCTCGTGTCTGGGGAACCTCGCCGTCGTCGAGCTTTCCAATGACCATCGACCAAGGAGGAGTGCGATATGAATGCCAAGTACCTGCTCGACCAACTGATGAAACAGGCCGGCGGTTCATCTTCCGGCGGTTCGTCTTCCGGCAAGGGCGGCTTCGACGTGCAGGGGCTGATCAGCAGTGTCTCGTCCCAGCTTTCCGGGGGATCGTCGTCGTCCAGCGGTGGCGGCGGCATGGACATGAAGAGCCTGCTCGGCGGCGGTGCGCTGGGTATGCTGATGGGGTCCAAGCGCGGCCGCAGCATGGGCGGCAAGGCGATCAAGTATGGCGCCATCGCCGGCGTCGGCATGCTGGCCTGGAAGGCCTGGCAGAAGTCCCGTGGCGGTGACGAGGCCACCCCCGCGTCTCAGGGGGCTCAATCCGGTGAAGGGGCTCCGCTGGAGGAGCTCGGCGGCGAGGCCCAGGAGCGGCGTAGCCTGGAGGTATTGCAGGCGGTGATCATGGCGGCCCGGGCCGACGGCCACATCGACGCCCAGGAGCGCGCCCTGATCAGCGAGCAGATTCAGCAGCTCGGGGCCGATGATGAGTTGCATGGCTGGGTCGAGCGTCAGCTCCAGGCGCCGCTGGACGCCCAGGCCCTGGCCAGTCAGGCCGACTCGCCCCAGGCGGCGCGGGAGATGTACCTGGCCAGCGCCGCGGTGATGGACGACCAGAATGCCATGGAGCGTGCCTGGCTGGACGAGCTAGGCACCGCGCTGTCGCTGGACGAGAACGTGCGTCGCGAACTGGAACGCCAGCTCGAGGGGCAGGGCTGAGCCACCGTCACGCACGGCCGCTTGAGAAGCTCTCGGACACGCAAGCTCTGACAAGAGCACTGACAGAAAAGCCTTTTGATGATGAAGCCCGGCGCCAGTCGCTGGGCTTCCCTTGTTGACGGGCCCGGCGGCACAATACGTTCGCCCGATTTGCGCTGAAGGCGCTGTCGGTCAACCCGTCGCCGGTCAACAAAAGGAATAATGCAAGCATGCAGGTGTACCACAGTGAAGCGACCAAGCTGCGTCGTGCCAGGACCGAACTCCACGATGGCCAGCTGATGACCCCCTTCGAGTGCCCCGAGCGGGTCGACCTGGTGCTCGCACAGCTCCGTGACAGCGGTGTCGGACCAGTGGCCGCACCGAGGGAGCACGGCCTGGCGCCGGTGCTTGCGGTGCATGATGCAGCCTACGTCGAGTTTCTCTCGACCTGCTGGGACGAATGGCAGGCCGCCGGTCACGGCGGCGAGGCCATCCCTACCATCTGGCCGACGCGTACCATGCGCGAAGATCGTATTCCCGGCCATGTCGGGGGCAAGCTTGGTTACTATGCCCTCGGTGGCGACACCTCGATTTCCCCCGGTACCTTCGAGGCGGCGATGGCCAGCAAGGACGTGGCGCTGTCGGCCTACGAGCACACCGCTTCCAGCGGCCAGCCGAGCTTTGGCCTGTGCCGCCCGCCGGGTCATCACGCCGCCAGTGATCAGTTCGGCGGCTACTGCTTTTTCAACAATGCGGCCATCGTGGCCCAGCGTGCGCTCGACGATGGTCACGCTCGGGTGGCGATCCTCGACGTCGATTTCCACCACGGCAATGGCACCCAGCAGATCTTCTATGGCCGTGATGATGTCCTGACCCAGTCGATCCACGGCGACCCGGATCAGTGCTTTCCCTACTACCTCGGCCACGCCGACGAGAAGGGCGAGGGGCCGGGGCTTGGCTACAACGTCAACTATCCGCTGCCACCTGGTACCGACTACCCCACCTGGCGCGAGCGACTGGAGCTTGCCCTGGCCGAGATCAGCGACAAGCAGGCGAGCCTTCTGGTGGTGTCGCTGGGTGTCGATACCTTCGAAGGCGACCCCATCTCGAGCTTCCGCCTCAAGAGCGATGACTTCCTCGACATGGGGCGTCGGCTGGCAAGCCTGGGCCTGCCCACCGTCATCCTGATGGAGGGCGGCTACGCGGTGGAAGAGATCGGCGTCAATGTGGCCAAGGTGCTCCAGGGCTTCCAGGGCGCCTAGGCTTCCAGGCGTCGGCGTTCAGTCTCGCGACTCGACGTCTGCCTGGGGCGGCGGATGGATCACTCGCTCCTGCCTGGGTGGCGGCAGGCGAAGCGATGCCCCGGGCCGCGAATACAGCCCCTTGAACAGCTTCAGCCCGAGCCATAGAAACAGCAGCGGAATCACCAGGGTGCGCATCACAAACAGCGCCATCAACTGGAGGATGGCGTTGGTGCCGGATTCGATCCGGCTCTGAATGGCGCTGATGCTGAGGCCGTCGGTGAGGGCTCCGATGCGCTCGGCCAGGCCGTCGAACAGACCTTCGTCCGGGTCCTCGCCCGCCAGGCGGCGGCGCAGGGTGTCACGTTCTCGATCCACGGCGGCAAGCTCGGCGAGCTGATTCTCGCGCTCGTCGGTGAGCTCGGCCAGCCGCTGTCTCCGTTGGCCAAGCTGTTGTTCGAGGCGTTCGATCTCGGGGTTGTCGTGGAAGGGGTTGAGGCGCTCGGTCAGACTCAGCCGGGCGGTCAACAGCGACAGCCGACCGCGACTCTGTTCCACCGCGTCCTCGGCCTTGCCGATCTGTCGATTGGTCTCGATCAGCGATTCGCGCAATTGCTGGCGCCGCTGGTCGGTATCGGCCATCTCGGCCTCAAGCCGCTCGCGCTGCTGTGGCGTTAGGGCATCGCCGGCCTCTGCCAGGCCGGTGGCCTGGACCTCTTCGGACAGGCCCTGGACCTCGGCCATGCTGGCGCTGGTACGCTCATCGAGAAAGGCTTGATCCACCAGGGTGCTGGCCACCAGTGTCAGCAGCAGCAGAAACCGGCCGAGCCCGATCAGTGCGAAAGCCTTCCACGCCAGTGGCGTCAGCCGCCAGTCTCGCCACAGACACAGGATCAGCAAGGCACCGGCCAGGCTAAGGGCGATCTTGAACATCAGCGAGCCGGTGATTTCCAGCAGCAGGGTCTGGCCGATCAGCGAGCCGATGGCCAGCTTCATCACGCTGGCGTAGTCCTCCACCAGGTCGTTGAAGGGGTCCAGTGCCTCGAAGGGATGGGTCGACACGCCAACGCCCATCTCGGTCGACTGCAGCACCGAGATGCCCGCATTGAGCCCGCGGGCGGCAGCGAAGGCGAGCAGCGCCTGGGTAGTGGCACCCTCGACCTGGCGCTGGGTCGCATGGTCGAGCACATCGAGCCAGGACAGCGCCATCACCGCGACGATGGCCAGCGTCAGCAGCACCTTCAGCCGCCGTGAGGGCGAAAGCCGTCGCTTCGAGGTGGGGGGCGTCTCAGAGGAGGTGGGCGCGGAGTCAGACATGAAGGGTCCTGTGGCAATGGAAGGCGGGACGCGACCGTCGGTTGGCTGCGGGTACCTCTCACCAGTGGCGGATGCGAGCAACGCCAGACGGGCGCACAGGTGTGAGGTGCCGCTTCAACGGCGTGAACCCCCTTGGCCTTTGCGCCCAAGGCCCCACCCGGTAGAATGCCACGACCATCGGGCGGGAAACACCGTCGCGTGACCGCCACGCCGCCTCGCTCCCGCCGCGTTGTCTCAGCGGGTCGCCTGGCCCAAAGCCCAGCCGCAGGAAAGAACGTTCAATGAGCTATCAGGTACTGGCCCGCAAATGGCGGCCTCGCACCTTCCATGAACTGGTGGGGCAGGAGCATGTCCAGCGGGCGTTGGTCAATGCCCTGGACCAGGGCCGCCTGCACCATGCCTACCTGTTCACCGGGACCCGAGGTGTCGGCAAGACGACCCTGGCGCGTATCCTGGCCAAGTGCCTCAATTGCACCGACAAGGGGGAAGGTGACGACGGCGTGACCTCGACCCCCTGTGGCCGTTGCGATAGCTGTCAGTCCATCGACCAGGGCCGCTTCGTCGACCTGATCGAGGTCGACGCCGCCTCTCGGACCAAGGTCGAAGACACCCGCGAGCTGCTCGACAACGTCCAGTACGCGCCGACCCAGGGCCGCTACAAGGTGTACCTCATCGATGAGGTGCACATGCTCTCCACCAGCAGTTTCAATGCGCTGCTGAAGACCCTGGAAGAGCCGCCGCCCCATGTGAAGTTCCTGCTGGCGACCACCGATCCGCAGAAGCTGCCGCCGACGGTGCTGTCGCGCTGCCTGCAGTTTACCCTCAAGCATATGCCGCCCGAGCGTATCGTCGGCCACCTGTCCAAGGTGCTGGAGGCCGAGCAGGTGCCCTTCGAGGAGTCTGCGCTGTGGCTGCTGGGCAAGGCCGCCGCCGGCTCCATGCGTGACGCCATGAGTCTGACCGACCAGTCGATCGCCTTCGGCCAGGGTGAGGTTCGCCACGCCGACGTCGCCGCCATGCTCGGTACCCTCGACCATCGCCACGTGCTGGCGCTGATCGAGGCGCTGGCCGAGGTGGACGCCGCGCGCCTGCTCCAGGAGGTGGCGAGTCTGGCCGAGCAGGGCCCTGACTTCGGTGCGGTGCTCGATGACCTGACGGCGGTGCTGCACCGCCTGGCGATCGGACAGATGGTGCCGTCGGCGTTGGACAACGGCCACGGCGACCGTCAGGCGCTGCTTGAACTGGCCGGACGCTTCGCCGCCGAGGACGTGCAGCTCTACTATCAGATCGGGGTGCAGGGGCGTGCCGACATGGCCCACGCCCCGGACCTGCGTACCGCCCTGGAAATGACTCTGCTGCGGATGCTGGCGTTTCGTCCCCAGGGCGTGCCCAGGCCCGCCCGGACGCCGTTGCCGATGCGCGGCGAGGCAGCGGTGCAGGAAGGTTCACCGTCTGCCGCGCAGCCCGACTCTCGGAGCGAACCGCAGCCCGAAGTCAAGACACAAGGCCAGACCCAAGCCCAGTCTCACGTTCAGCCCGCACCGCAGCCTGAACCACAGCCCGAGCCTGGGGCGCCATCCCCGTCCGAGACCCAGGCGCAGACGGCGGCGCCGGTCGAGGCCAGTGTCGATGCCGCGCCGGCGCCCGTCGATGGGCCAGCGCCCATGCCGGGTGAAGTGCCAGACAGTCGCGATGATAGTGGCGGCGAAGCCGACTATCGTGCGAACAACCACGCCAGTGACGTGCCGCCGCCCTGGGAGGGCGGTGCTCCCGAGGACCCTACGCCGGGCGCTGAGGCGCCCACCGCCGTCGCCAGCGAGCCGGCACCGACCGCCTCGAACGAGCCGGTCGGCCCGGCCGAGACGCCGTCCGCCGAGGCCCAGGCCCAGGCCCAGGCCGGGCAAGCGATGGCGTCCACACAGGACCCGCCGCTCCCGACCGAACCGCACCCGGTTGAGTCGCACCTGGCCGAAACGCCTGCGGTCGCCGGGAGCGAAGCGAGTAGCGAAGAGCCCAGCCCTGAGCCAAGCCCAGGGCCAAGCCCAGAGCCAAGCCCAGAGCCCAGCCCCGAGCCAAGCCTTGAGCCCGACGTCGAGGTCGAGGAGAGGGCGGCCGAGGCGATGGTCGACGAGGCCTCGCAGCACCAGCAGCACGCCGCAGAGCCCGCCGCTGGCGAGACTACCGCGATGCCGACAGGGGCGCTGACTCACAGCGCCTGGCTGGCCCACTTCGATGATCTTGGCGTGTCGGGCCTGACCCGTAACCTTGCCGCCCACTGCGTGGTGGCCGCCGACGACGGTGAACGGCTACATCTGCATCTGGACCCGTCGCAATCGGCGATGAACGCCGAGGTTCACCAGAACCGGATTCGCGATGCCCTCGAGGCCCTGGGGTATCCCCGTCGACTCGAGATCGAGGTGCGTCAGCTCGACACCAGCGTCGAGACTCCGCGGCAGATGGCCGAACGCCTGGCAGCGGAACGCCACGCCGAAGCGGTTGAGGCCTTGAAGCGTGATCCCCATATTCAACAATTGCAGCAGACATTCGGCGCCAGGCTGGTGGAGTCCACCGTGACCCCCGCCGGCGAGACCCGCAAGGCCAGACGCTGAGCGTCTGTGCCTGACAGTTTAAAACGAGAGGATCGGACCATGATGAAAGGTGGAATGGGTAACCTGATGAAGCAGGCCCAGGAAATGCAGGACAAGATGCAGCGGGTCCAGGAAGAAATCGCCAAGGCCGAGGTGCTGGGTGAAGCCGGCGCCGGCATGGTCAAGGTGACCATGAACGGCCGCCATGACGTCAGCAAGGTCGAGATCGACCCGTCGGTGATGGAAGAGGACAAGGAACTGCTCGAGGACTTGCTGGCCGCTGCGGTCAACGACGCCGTGCGCAAGGTCGAGACCAGCTCCAAGGCCAAGATGGAAGAGGTGACCTCGGGCCTCAACCTGCCGCCCGGCTTCAAGATGCCGTTCTGAGCCGACCCTGACGCGACCCGGGCCAGCGACTGGCCTGGGCGAGAGTGTATCCGCCGGACGCAGTGTTTGCCCGGCGCTGGACGAGTTTGCCCATGAGTTTTTCTCCCCTGGTCGAGCAATTGATGGACGCACTGCGCGTGCTGCCGGGCGTCGGGCCCAAGACCGCCCAGCGCATGGCCATGCACCTGCTGGAGCGCCAGCGTGAAGGCGGCCAGCGTCTGGCCGAGGTGATGCGTGAGGCGGTCGAGAGGGTAGGCTACTGCCAGCGCTGCCGGACCCTGACCGAAGAGCCGCTGTGCGGGCTATGTCAGAGCGCGCGTCGGGACGACAGCCTGCTGTGTGTGGTCGAGTCGCCGGCGGATATGCTGGCCATCGAGGAGGCCGGCGGCTTTCAGGGACGTTACTTCGTGCTGCACGGCCACCTGTCGCCTCTGGACGGTATCGGGCCCGAGGACATCGGTCTCGATCAGCTCGAGACCCTGATGGAAGAGGGCCTGATCGAAGAGGTGGTGCTGGCGACCAATCCCACCGTGGAAGGCGAAGCCACCGCCCACTATATCGCCACCCAGATCCAGCGCCACGGTGCACGTCTGTCGCGTCTGGCCTATGGTGTTCCCATGGGGGGTGAGCTCGAGTACGTCGACGGCGGGACCTTGAGCCGCGCCTTTTCCGGTCGCCTGCCCTTCGACAGTGAATAAGTCGGGCGAACGTTGTTGCCTCAAATGGATGCTTGAATGCCTGTAATCCCTGATATTCGATGGATCGATAGCGCCGACGCTCTCGACGACGCCTGCCAGGCGCTGTCCCAGGCACCGGTACTGGCGCTGGACACGGAGTTCTTTCGCGAGAAGACCTTTCACCCGGTTCCCGCACTGATCCAGATCTACGGTGGCGACGCCACCTATCTGATCGACCCGCTGGAGGTCGCCTGCACCGAGCGTTGCCGGCAACTGCTGACCAATGACGCCTTGAAGCTGCTGCACGCCAGCAGCGAGGACCTCGAGGTATTCGGCCACTGGGCCGGGGTCGCGCCGACGCCGCTGGTCGACACCCAGGTGGCCCAGGGGCTCTTGGGCGAAGACGCCGCCATGGGCTACCAGCGGCTGGTGGAGTTCTGGGTGGGCGAGACGCTGCCCAAGGAAGAGACCCGTTCGAACTGGCTGGAGCGCCCCCTGAGCGATTCCCAGCTGAGCTACGCGGCGCTGGACGTGGTCTACCTGCTGATGGTGTGGCAGCACCAGCGTGAGTCGCTGGAGCGCCACGGTCGACTCGAGTGGGTGCTGGAGGACTGTACCGACCTGGTGGCCCAGTCGCAGCGCTCCAGCGAAAGCGACGGCCAGTGGTACCTGCGCCAGCGTCAGCTATGGCGGCTGGCCCCGCGTCAGGTCGAGGCCTACCGCCTGATGACCACCTGGCGCGAGGGCGAGGCCCGGGCCAGGGACCTGCCGCGCAACTGGGTGATTCAGGATCGTGTGCTCTACGCCATCGCCGAGAAGATGCCGGCCAACCGTCATGACCTGGCGGCGGTGGAGGGCGTCAAGCCGACCCTGATCAAGCGAGAGGGCGACACCCTCTTGGCGATGGTCAAGCAGGCCGCCCACCGAGAGGTCTCGGAGCTCGCACCTGCGCCACTGGCACCAACCTTGCCGCCGTTCAAGGCGCGCATGAAGGCGCTCAAGAAGGTGGTCAATCTCGACGCCGAGTCGCTGGGCGTCGCCCCCGAAGTGCTGCTGCGCCGGCGTGAGCTGGAAGCCCTGGTCACCGCCAGCCTGCGCAACCAGCCGCTGCCGCTGCCCAGTGGCTGGCGTGGCGAACGACTTAATGAGCGCCTTGAAGGAGCCCTGGGGGAGTTGGCCCAAGCCGGCTAGAAAGAAGGACTCGACCAGGCTGACGAAACACTAACAGCAACGACGAGGCGTCCGATGAATCGAAAGGACGCCCACCAGACCGACAGGGCAGCCCAGGTGGCGCCCGATGAGACCGACATGACGACGATGCAGGGCAAGATGCTGTGCGAGATATTCAAGAGCTCGCGCAAGGACGAGATGTATCTCTACGTGGACAAGCGCGAGGGGCTCAAGCGGGTCCCCGAAGCGCTGATGGAGCGCTTCGGCACGCCGGTATCGGTGATGACCATGATCCTCACCGCCGACAAGGCGCTGGCGCGCGCCAGCGGCGCCGAGGTGATGGCGGCGATCGAGGAAAAGGGGTTCTATTTTCAGATGCCGCCGGCCAAGGACGAGTATCTGCTGGACCTGTATCGCACCCCCACCGAAGCCCGCTACTGACGTCATGGCCGAGCTGAGAGAACGTTTCTGGGAGCGCTACTCGCTCGATGAGCTGACCCAGCAGGAATGGGAGGCGCTGTGCGATGGCTGCGGCCAGTGCTGCCTGCGCAAGCTCGAGGACGAGGACACCGGCGATCTGGCGGTGCTGGGCCTGTCCTGCCGGCTGCTCGATACCCACAGCTGCCGCTGCAGCGACTATGACAATCGCCTCGCCAAGGTGCCGGACTGCACCCAACTGACGCCCGAGCTCGCCCACCAGTTCAAGTGGTTGCCGCACTCCTGCGCCTACCGACGGCTGGCCGAGGGACGAAAGCTCGCCGGCTGGCACCATCTGATCTGCGGTGATCCCGAGCGGGTCCACCGCAAGGGTATCAGCGTGCGCAGCTTCGCCATCCCCGAGACCGAGGTGGACGAGGCCGACCTCGAGGACCACATCATCGCAGTGATCCCGGTCGAGGGCTGAACGCCTCTTGTGGCAACGCCACCTGCAATCTCTGATAGCGACCTCCTTCGGGAGGTCGCTTGCGTTGTGGCATGCCCCTGGTACCTGGCGTGCCGTCAGCCCGCCGCCATGGCCTCGATCAGGGCGTCGCGAAACGCTTGGGCCGGCGGCGACAGTGCTCTCTTGCGGTCCCAGGCGAAGCCCACGTCCATGGTCGGGATGGGGTCGGCCAGGTCGATGTGCTCGATGCGTCGGCCCTCCAGCGACCAGGGCCGATAGACCATGTCCGACAGGATGCTGACGCCCGAGCCGCTGGCGACAAGGGAGCGCACCGCTTCCACCGAGGATGTGCTGAACAGGGTCTGTGGACCGAGTCCCGATGGTGCCCAGTAGCGCAGTGCGGTCTGCTCGGCCTCGTCGACGTTGAGCATGATATAGGGCTCGCGGGCGACGTCGGCCAGGCCAACGTCGCGCCTGCCGTGAAGAGGGTGGTGGCTGGCGACCCACAGGCGGCGGGGCGATCGGATCAGCAGGTGCTGGGCCAGCGGGGCACCCGGTTCAAGGTTGGAGATCAGCATGATGGCCAGATCGAAGCGGCCGCCGAGCAGGCCGGCCTGGATCGTCGGCCTCGAGGCCTCGTGCAGGCGTACCGTCACACCGGGATAGCGACGTTGAAACTGTGCCAGCAGCGGCGGAAGAAAGTAACCCGCCACGGTATAGCTCATGGCCAGATCGAGGCGTCCCTCCAGCGTCGGCGAGTGCACCCGGGTCGAGTCGAAGGCCTCGTCCACCGCCTGGAAGACGTGTCTGACCCGGTCGAGAAAGCGGGTGCCTTCGCGGGTCAGCACCATGCCCTGGGCCTGTCGGTCGAACAGCTTGACGCCCAGCTCGTCCTCGATTTCCCGCACCCCAGTGGTGATCGACGACTGGGACACGTTCAGGTCCACCGCGGCCTGGGTCACCTTGCCGCTTTCCGCCACCGCCACGAAGTAGCGCAGCTTGCGAAGGGAAGGACTGCGCGCCATGTGACATCTCCCTCAAGTTCTGTTGTTCGAGCCTGTTATTCGGATTTTTTGATAATGCCAAACAAGAATTGGTATTTCCAATCAGTGGCGTCTCTCATATACAACGATGGAACACCCGCGAGGAGACCCACAATGACAACACTGGACCTCAATGCCGACATGGGGGAGGGATTCGGCGCCTGGCGCATCGGCGGAGACATCGACGATCGCATCATGGCCGGCATCAGTTCCGCCAATATCGCCACCGGCTTCCACGCCGGCGATCCCACCATCATGTCCCATAGCCTGCAGCAGGCGGCGAAGCACGGTGTCGCGGTGGGGGCCCATCCCGGATTTCGCGACCTGGTCGGCTTTGGTCGCCGGCATATTCACGCCGCCGCCGATGAGCTGGTCAATGACGTCATCTATCAGCTCGGCGCCCTGCGCGAACTGGCCGCCCGGGAGGGCCTAGGCCTTCATCACCTGAAGCTTCACGGGGCCCTGTTCATGCACGCGGCCAGGGACGAGGGCTTCGCCACGGCGCTATGTCGCGCACTGATGACCATCGACGCCAATCTGCCGATCTACTGCCTGGCAGGGTCGGTGATCGATCGCGTCGCCGAGGCCGAAGGCATCCAGCGCGTCCACGAGTTCTACGCCGATCGTGACTACGACGATCAGGGTTCCATCGTCTTTGTCCGGCAGGTGCAGCGCCTCGACCCCGAAACGGTGGCCGAGAAGGTGCTGCTGGCGGCCCGCGAGGGCGTGGTCGAGACCGCCAGCGGCAAGCGTGTACCGGTCAGCTTTCAGTCGGTGTGTCTGCACAGCGATTCCCCCGGGGCGCTGGAGATGCTCGACGCCATCCGCCGCCGGCTGGCCGATGCCAGCATCGAGCTCAAGGCTCCCTGAGCCTGCGGCCGCCTGGCCACAGCCATCTTCACCTTGATCGTGTTCAGCGCAAACCAATTCCAATGACAAGCGAGAGACCTCATGTCCCAGCAAACACAGCAAGCCCCCTTTCCCGGCGTCTTCTATCGCCGTCCCTCGCCCGAGGCCGAGGCCTTCGTGTCCCCGGGTGATAGCGTCCAGGCCGGCGACACCATCGGCCTGCTCGAAGTGATGAAGCAGTTCTGCGAACTCAAGGCCGAGGTGACAGGCCAGATCGCGTCCATCGAGGTGGATGACGGCGATGTGCTGGAAGCCGGTCAGGACATCCTGGTCATCGACGTTTCGGAGGGCGAGGCATGAATGCGACCCGTCTGTTGATCGTCAATCGCGGTGAGATCGCCGTGCGGGTGGTGCGCGCCGCCCGCGAACTCGGCCTGACCAGCATCGTCACCCACAGTGAGGCCGACGCCGACAGCCTGGCGGTCAAACTGGCCGATGAGGCGGTATGTATCGGCCCGGCCCAGGCCGCCAAGAGCTATCTGAACATCGAGGCGATCCTGGCGGCAGCCCGGGAAGTCGGTGCCGAGGCGGTCCATCCCGGCTACGGCTTCCTGTCGGAGAGCGCCGACTTCGCGCGCCATGTGGTCGAGGCCGGCATGATCTTCGTCGGCCCCGACGCCGAACTGATCGAGCGCATGGGCAACAAGGCCGAGGCCAGGCGCACCGCACTGGCCGCAGGTGTTCCGGTGGTGCCGGGGTCGCCGTCGGCGGTGGCCGACGTGGAGGAGGCGGTGAAGGTCGCACTCGAGGTCGGCTATCCACTGCTGATCAAGGCCGCCGCCGGCGGTGGCGGGCGCGGCATTCGCACCGCTGCCGACGAGGCGGAACTCCGCGCCCAGCTGCCGCTGGCCCAGAGCGAGGCGCGAGCCGCCTTCGGCGATGACAGCGTCTATCTCGAGCGTTTTATCGAGCGTGCACGACATATCGAGGTGCAGATCCTGGCCGATGGTGAGCGCGCGGTGCACCTGTACGAGCGCGAGTGCTCGTTGCAGCGACGGCGCCAGAAGGTGTTCGAGGAAAGCCCATCGCCAGCGCTGGACGAGGCCGCCCGCGAGCGCCTCTGCGCCTCAGCGGTGGCGCTCGCCGAGCACGTCGGCTACAAGGCCGCCGGGACGCTTGAGTACCTGTACGACGATGACAGCGGTGAGTTCTTCTTTATCGAGATGAATACCCGCATCCAGGTGGAGCATCCGGTCACCGAGATGATCACCGGGGTCGATCTGGTGCGGGCGATGCTCAGGGTATGCCTGGGTGAGCCGCTGGGCGTGGTCCAGGCCGATATCGCGATACGTGGCTGGGCCGTGGAGATGCGTATCAACGCGGAAGACCCGGACAATGGCTTCTTCCCATCGCTGGGGCAGGTCGAGCGACTGACCTGGCCCACCGGCCCGGGGGTGCGCGTCGACAGCGCCCTGTACGAGGGCTACAGGATGCCGCCGTTCTATGACTCGCTGGTGGCCAAGCTGGTCGTCTGGGACGAGGATCGCGCCTCGGCGCTGGTCCGAGCCGGCCGTGCCCTCGACGAGTTCACGCTGGAGGGCTTCACCACCACGGCGGGGCTGCATCGTCGGCTGGTCGAGGACCAGGCAGTACGTCGCGGCGACTTCCATACCGGCACCCTGGAGCTCTGGCTGGACACAGCATCGGCAGCGCCAGCGCCATCAGTACAGGAGCAAGCGTCATGAAGCCATCCTCCCAGCATGACACCGGGCAGGCCAAGCCCGCACGCTACAGCGCCGCCGGCGACGAGTTCCTGTTCGTCGAACTGTCCGAGGCGATGAACCTGGAAGCCTTCTTTCGCGGGGTGTCGATCACCAGTCGGCTTGCCGAGCGCGAGATCCCCGGGGTGACCGAGATCTGTCCCGCCAACGCCTCCTATCAGGTGCGCTACGATCCCGACCGGCTGCCGCTGTCACGCTTGATCGAGACTCTGGAGCAGATCGATGCCGAGGTGCTCGGCCAGCAGGTTCAGCGCCTGGAGACCCGGGTGGTGGAGGTGCCGGTGCTCTACAACGACCCCTGGACCCACGAGACGCTGATGCGCTTTCGCGATCGCCACCAGGACCCGTCAGGCACCGACCTGGAGTACGCCGCCAGGATCAACGGTTTTACCAGCGTCGATGGCTTTATCGATGCCCACAGCGCCAGTCCCTGGTTCGTGTCCATGGTGGGCTTCGTCGCCGGCCTGCCGTTCATGTACCAGATGGTGCCCCGTGAGCGGCAGATCGAGGTGCCCAAGTACGTGCGGCCTCGTACCGATACGCCCAAGCAGACCGTCGGCTATGGCGGCTGCTTCAGCTGCATCTACTCGGTGCGCGGCGCCGGGGGCTATCAGATGTTCGGGGTGACCCCCATGCCGATCTACGATCCCAGCGGCAGCCAGCCCCACATCGATGACTCGATGATCTATTTCCGTCCCGGTGACATCGTCAAGCATCGACCCGTCGATCGCAGCGAGTACGACGATATGGTGGCCGCTGCCGAGGCCGGGCGCTTCCGCCCGAAAACCGCGCCATTCGTGTTCGACCTGGATGAATATCGCGAGGCCCCCGAAGCCGTGGCCCGTCGCGTCGAGGAGGTGCTCAATGAGCATTGAAGTGATCAAGCCGGGGCTTGCGACCTCGGTCCAGGATGCCGGACGCGCCGGTCATTACCACCTGGGCATTCCGCCCTCTGGCGCCATGGACCAGTTCGCCATGCGCTCGGCCAACCTGCTGCTGGGCAACGCCGAGGACGCCGCGGTGCTCGAGTGCGCCCTGATGGGACCGGAGCTGCGCTTTACCCAGGCCTGCCGTATCGCCACCGGCGGCGCGGAGATGGTGCCGAAGATCGACGGCCAGGCCCACCCCAACTTCGAGGTGCTCGAGGTGCCGGCGGGCAGTGTGCTGAGCTTCGACTTCGTGCGCGCCGGGGCGCGGCTCTACCTGGCGGTGGAGGGCGGCATCGACGTGCCCGAGCGTCTGGGTAGCCGCAGCACCTACGCGCTCGGCGCCCTCGGTGGCTACGAGGGGCGTCCGCTCAAGGCTGGCGATGTGCTGCCCGTCGGTCAATCGAACGCCGCAACCCGTGCGGCAGTCGGTCGGCGTCTTCCCGAGGCCTTTGCGCCGCGCTTTGCCAAGCACTATGAGTTGCGCGTTGTGCCCGGACTTTACGACCACCTGCTCGAGGAAGAGGCGAGGGAACGCTTCTATCAGGAGGACTGGAGCGTGGCCTCGGAGGCCGATCGCATCGGCTATCGCTTCAAGGGCGGTACACCGCTTCGGTTCATCGAGCGAGAGCCGCCCTTCGGGGCCGGTGACGACCCGTCCAACATCGTCGATGCCTGCTATCCCATCGGCTCGATCCAGGTGCCCGCCGGCAGCGAGCCGATCATTCTCCATCGCGACGCCGTGTCCGGCGGTGGCTACGCCATGGTTGGCACGGTGATCAGCGCCGACATGGATCTGGTGGGCCAGATCCAGCCCCACCAGAAGGTGCGATTCGTCGGGGTCTCCCTCGAACAGGCGCTGGACGCGCGCAAGGCCTACGCCGAGCGCCTGGAGGCGCTGCGTCAAGCACTGGGCGATGCCCGGGACCAGGCCCTCGGCCAGGCGCTCGACTAGTCGGCTGAAAAGGATCGAAGGCAAGAGCCTGAGTGCTTCGATCCCGTCTCACTTATTCCCGCAATTGCCACTTTGCCCGGCGGAGCCAGACGTCTCCGCCCGGGCGCCCCTTGCCCGGAATGTCACTCGAGCCCTGTCACCGAGGTATGGGCTGACTCTTCTGTCCAAGGGGCTTCGTCCAACCACAACAACAGCACGAGGCAACAACCATGAACGACACGACATCCCGCGAGAAGGGTGGGCAAGGCGCTGGCGACTTCGCCGACCGCCCCATGCCCCTGGACCAACGCATGCCCAGGGGCAATCTGATGATGGCCTGGTGGGCGGTATGCAGCGCCATCTTCTACATGGTGGTGGCCGCCGCCATGGCCCGCAGTTACGGCACCACCAACGCGCTGATCGGGATCGCCCTGACGGTGGTCTGCTACGGCGTCATCAATGCGGTGATCAGCCGCTATGCGATACGTACCGGGCTGACCGTGGCGCTGTTTTCCCGGGTCCTGTTCGGTCATCTGGGGGCGATGATCGCGACCCTGATCTTTTTTGCCACGGCGCTCTACTACGCGGTATTCGAAGGCTATGTGATGGCGCTGGTGCTGTCCGAGTGGTCGCCCTCGCTCGGCATGGCCAGCGCTACCCTGATCGTGGTGGTGGTCGGAGTCTCGCTGATCTTCGGCAGCGTCCAGCACTGGCTCGACAAGTTCAACGGCGTGCTGCTGCCGGTGTACATCGTCGGCATGCTGATCGCCGTGGGCATGGCGATGGCCGAGTTCGGCTATCCCTCCGGCTGGCTCTCCCGGGTGCCCGAAGGAGGCGCCAGTCCCTTCGGCTGGCTGTCCACCTTTGCCTACTACATGGGGGTCTGGGTGCTGATGATGTTTACCTTCGACTACGCCCGCTTCGGTCGCGTCGAGGATAGCCGCTTCCATGCCCGCGTCACCTTCGGCATTCCCTTTTATCTGATGACCTTCGTGTTCAGCGGAGTGGTGGGGATCCTGCTCGACGCCTGCCTGCCTACCGACGGCCTGTCGGAGGCGTCCATCGTGTTGGGGCTGCTAGAGTTGATGGGGCTCGGCGGGCTGGCGCTGGTGTGGGTGACCCAGAGCCGCATCAATACCGCCAACTTCTACCTGGCGACGGTCAATCTCGAGGCCTTCGTCGGCAAGCTCACCGGCCTCAAACTCAACAAGATCCTGGCCGGCTGTCTGGTGGGCGGGCTTGCCTACCTGCTGATGCGGGCGGACGTGTTCAGCTACCTGCTGGCGGCCCTGGCCTATCAAGGCGTGTTCGTGGTGGCCTGGGTGGGGGTGGCACTGGCCCATATCCTGTCGCCGGAGGGGCGTCTCGAGGTCGATCTGGACGCTGACATCAGCGCCTTCAACCCTGTGGGGCTGGCGGCCTGGGCCCTGGCGGCGATTGTCGGCATCGCGCTGATGCTGTCGCCGAGTCTGGCCGGAGCCTCGGCACCGCTGTCCTTTGTGGTGGCCTGGGGGATCTACGCCCTGGGCCGTGGTCTGGCCCGGCATGGAGCCACCGCCGCCTGACCGGCTATGACCGGCTAGATAGGGAAACGACAGCGCCGGGCCTCGTGAAGAGGCCCGGCGCCTTGTCGGCAAAGAGGGCTTCGCCGAGTGTTGGCGATCAATTGCCGCTGTGGCTAGCGTCCGTTTGCCGGTCGTCGTCTTCTTCTGTGCTTTCTCCTTCGTTGTCAGCCTGATCGTCATCGCTACCTTGCGGTTCGGCGGCTGTAGCGGCGGCGTCGGGGTCGACCGCTGGCTCTGAGCGCTCGCTTTCCATCGCTTCTTCCATCTCGCCTTCCATGTCACCTTCGAGAGACCCCGACATGGCCCCCTCACCGGTGAACAGCGGACGGGCGTCATCGAGGCTGTTGAAGTCTTCGATCAGGACGGTGGCGTTCTCGGCCTCGCCTTCGTTGCCCTCGGCTTCGACGTAGCTGCTGCCGTCGAAGCGCAGGTGCAGGGCCTGAGCCGGCTGATCGGCGGCCAGGTGGCGCTTGACCACCAGGTCTCGCCAGCCCTCGTGAGATGCTTCGCCAAGCTGGATCGGAGGCTGGGTGGTGGGCTGGGCGCTGATGACGCGGTAGGCGTCGTCCTGGGCTTCGAGGATCAGGGTATCGCAACCACCGGTGCCGCAGACCATCGGGCCGACCACGTGGACCACGGCCTCGTCCTGACCATCGTCGTTCAGGTCACTCCAGCCGACCAGATAGCGAATCTCGCCGAGCTGGGGATCAAAGTTGGCGCGCAGGGACTGCTCCAGTGCCTCGCGGCGATCCGCCGGGCTCATCTCCGAGATGTCGTCGCCTTGTTCGCCGCTGGTGTCGTCTTCACTGGCGGAGTCCGCGCTCTCGTTGCTGCCGCCACCGTTACCGGAGGTGACGTTTTCGCTCTGCTGTGACGCGCCCTCGGACGTCTCGGACTCGTTGTCGTCGGAGCAGCCGACGAGGGAGGTGCCGAGCCATAGCGCAGCGGTGAGGGCGAGCATCGGTTTGGCGTTCATGAAATTCCTTATTCTGAAAGTGGCCGCTAAAGCGGCCAAGGGCGTCCAAAGGTGCGGTCAGGCCTGCGGGTTCTCGTCGGTGGAGCAGGGATGGGGCCTTGGTGATTCGACCGGAGGGTTGCCCATCAGGTCCGCATTCACCAGGTCTGCATCCAGCAAGTCCAGGGCCCAGAGCACGAAGGCATCCTGGCGTGCCCCTTCGCGCCAGGCCTTGAAACGACCCGAGGCGCCGCCGTGACCGGACGTCATGTCGGTCTTCAATAGGGTTGTCCGGTTGGACAGTGCCGCCTGCTCGGCGTTCGCCAGGCTCAGGCGTGCGTAGAGCTTGGCCGGCTCCCAGTAGGGCACACGGCTATCGTGCCAGCCACCCTGCAGGAATACCGGCGGCCAGGCCTCGGCATCGAGGTTGTCCAGCGGTGAATAGCTGCCGATGCGTCGGGCGTCGGCGGCGTGGCTGGGGTTGCCCCATTCGGTGTACTCCGCCGTGGTCAGCGGCAGGTCCGGGTTTTCCATGGTACGCAGGACGTCCACAAAGGGCACGTCGAGTACCGCCGCGCAGAATGCCTGTGGTGCGCGATTGAGGCTGGCGCCCACCAGCAGACCGCCGGCGCTGGCGCCGTAAGCGACGATACGCTGGGGATTCGATACACCCGCGTCGACCAGGGCGTCACGTGCGGCCAGGAAGTCCTCGAAGCTGTTGGGCTTGTGCTCGAGCTTGCCGGCCAGGTACCAGGGCTCGCCGCGCTCACCGCCGCCTCGCACGTGGGCCACCGCGAAGGCCGCGCCACGCCGGAGCAGTTCCAGTCGAGACACCGAGAACCAGGGATCCAGCGCCTCGCCGTAGGCACCGTAGCCATACAGCAGCGTCGGCAGCGGCTGGTTCGCCAGGTCCTTGCGGCAGACCACGGACACCGGCACCCGCTCGCCGTCGTGGGACTCGGCCCACAACCGTTGGCAGTGCAGGTCTTCCGGTGCCAGATCGCCGTGCAGAGGCTGCCGCTTGAGCAGTCGGCGCTCGCCGCTATCAAGATCCAGCGACCACCAGCTTGGCGGGGTGCAGAAGGATTCCTCGCGCAGGCGCAGTACCCGGTCGTCGAAGTGTGGGCTGTCGCCGAGCCCCAGGCTAAGCGGTGCGGGCGAGCAGGGCAGGGGGGCGTCGAGGGTGACGCTGTTGTCGCCGTCGAACTCGAGGCGACGCAGGCGCACCTGGGCCTCGAGGTGGTCGCGTTCGGCGATCACCAGGCCCCAGGCGTAGGCATCGACACCTTCCAGGGTGGTCTCCTGGCGATGGGGCACCAGTACTCGCCGCTGACCGGAGCGGTCTTCGTTCTCCACTTCCAGCTGAAAGTGCACCAGCCCTTCGTTGTGCAACACATAGAAGTGACCGGGACGATGATCGAGGGCGTACTCAACGCCCGGGCGACGGGGCTGAAAGCAGTGCGGGGGAGTCGCTGGCGCGTGGGCCGGAACCAGATGGGTCTCGCTGGTGTCCTTGGAGGCCGACTCGATGGTCAGCCAGGCCCGCGATCGGGTCTTGCCCAGACCGATCCAGAACTCGGCGTCGTCCTCGCGCAGGACCAGCTCGTCGGTCTCGACCCTGGCGTCTGCGCTGGCCGCATCCAGCGACAGGCTGAGCCGCCAGGCGCTGTCGGGTCGCTGGGTGGCGTCGTAGCGGGTGAACAGCAGGGTCTGGCCGTCCTCGGCCCAGCACAGCTCAGGGCCGATGTCGTCCAGCAGTCGATGCTCGGCGCCATCGGGCAGGCGCTTGATGAACAGGCGATAGGTCTCGTCACCCTGGGTGTCCTCGGTCCAGGCCAGCCACTGCTCGTCCGGGGACAGCGCCATGTCACCGAGTTCGAGGAAGGTGTGCTCCTGCGCTCTGGCCTCGAGGTCGAAGAACACCTCGCGCGACTGCGGGGCATCGTTGGGGTGGCGCCACCAGACCGGATAGTCGGCGTCGGCGGCGGTCTCGCTCCACAGGGTGAAGTGGTCCAGGCGACTGGGCAGCCCCTTGACGGCCAGCTCTCGCCGCGCCAGGTGGCCCTGGTAGAGTCGCTCGATCAAGGATTCCAGAGGGGCAAACCAGGTGTCGGCCTGGCGGTTGGCGGCCTCGAGAAAGTCACTCACGGCGGGATCGTCGCGATTCTCGAGCCAGTGCCAGGCGTTATCGTCCTGACGCGTGAAGTCCAGGGCGGGGCCCCGAGTTGCTGCGGCCGGTGCATTTGGCGGCTGTGCTTTCATGGTGCGAGATGTACCATACTCAAGAGAAATTTCATCTGTGCGCGGCGCGCACGTCAGGTTGGAGCATGCAATGTTGATTTCGGATTCCATGTCCACGCTGTGGTTGATCTATGGCGCATTGTCGCTGGTCGTACTGTTGGCTGGCTACCTTGGACTGGCTTTTTTACCGCGCCTGCCACGCCTGGTGCTGACCTGGGCAGTGGCCGGCGTGATGTGGATGCCGTCGATGTTCGAACTGCCGTTGATCGAGGAAGGCCAGGTCTACAGCGGTCAGGCGCCGGCCATCATGGTGGCAGCGGTCGCCTTCATGGACGGCAACAATGGCGTGCTGGTGCCGGCGGCCACGCGCGTCATCGTCGGCGCGGCGATCGGTGCGCTGTTCGGACTGGCACTGTGGTGGAGTGGCCGTCGTCGCCGTCTGCGCAAGGCCGAGGCCGCTGCAGCGGCGCGTGACCAGGACGCAGAGGCTCATGGGACGTCGCGTGAAGAAGGGCGGGAGCGTCAGGAGCCGGTGCTCGGCTAGAAACGGCTGGCGACGTCGCTCTGGCCACCGTGAACGGTGGACCATCGATGAACACGTCGAAGGGGGATGTAAAAGACGTCCACCGCCCACGGCCTGGAGATTCCGGGCGAGTTCCAAGGAGGACACATGGCCAAGCGGGGCCAGCAACGCTGCGGGAAAGGGGTAATGATGGCGACAATCGTGGCGTTGTGCCTGTCGCCGCTGACGGCGCTTGCCCAGTCGGTGACTGGGCAAGCGGGCTCGGATGAGCCACCGGACGTTCGCGTCGTGGTGGACGTGTCCGGCAGCATGAAGACCAATGACCCCAATCGCCTGGCAGGCAGTGCGCTGGACATGCTGGTGGCGCTGTTGCCGAGTGGCGTCAGCGCCGGCATCTGGACCTTCGGCGAGTCGATCGACAATCCGTTGCCTCTGGGGCAGGTCGACGCCCAGTGGCGCGAGCGGGCCTTGGCGCTGCCGCCGGCGCTGGAACAGTATCAGCAGCATACCGATATCGAGGCGGCGCTGCGCACCGCGGCTGCAGCCGAGGGTGACGGCTGGCGCCACCTGGTGTTGCTGACCGACGGGGTGATCGACTTGTCGCCGGGCCGGGGTGCCAAGCCCGACGTGGACCTTGCCTCTCGCCAACGCCTGGTCGAGGCGATGGTGCCGGACCTGGCCAACCAGGGGGTGGCCATCCACGCCATCGCCTTTTCGCCAGGCGCCGACGTTGCCCTGGTCGAGCGACTGGCGCAGCGCACCGGGGGACTTGCGGCGGTGGTCGAGACACCGGACGCCCTGTTGGGCGCCTTTCTCGATATCGTCGAGCGCATCTTCCCGGTGGATCAGGTGCCGCTTGAGGACCGCCGTTTCACCGTCGATGCCGGCGTCGACGATTTTTCCGCGTTGATCTTCCACGACCCCGGCCAGGGAGAGGTGACCCTGGTGGCGCCGGACGGCACCCGTTACACCCGCGAGGCCGCACCCGCAGAGGTGCGCTGGCAGCGGGAACCGCGCTTCGACCTGATCCGCGTACCCGACCCCGCCCAGGGGGAGTGGCGGATCGAAGGTCCTCTGGCGGCGGACTCGCGAATTACCGTCAACAGCGATCGCCACCTGGTGACGGAGGCGCTGCCCGCGACGCTGTATTCCGGCTTCGAGGTGCCGTTGGCGGTGCGTGTCGAAAGTGACGGCGAGGTGACGGTGCCCGAGGGGCTCAAGGTGACGGCGGAGCTGTCCGGCGAGGCGGTGGACGGCCTGCAGATCCTGGCGCTTGGCAACGATGACGGCGTGTTTCGTGGGCGGCTGCCGTCGCCGTCGGGCACCGGCGCCGCCGAACTGGTGATCACCGCCGAGGGCGAGGACTTCCATCGCCGACGGGTGCAGGCCGTCAATGTGCTGCCGGCCGTCGGCGCGGCACTGGACGAATCCGGGCGTCGGGTGACGCTGGTGGCCGAACATCCGCGCCTTGGCCACGACAACACCCGCTTCGAGGCCGATCTGCTGGGCCAGTCGCTGGAGGTGGCCCCGGCAGACGCCAGGCGCTGGAGCCTGGAAATTCCGCCCCAGGAGGATGAGGTCAGCCGTCCGCTGCGGATCTCGGCGGTGGCGACGATCGACGGCAACGAGACCCGCTGGAACCTGCCGCCGCTGTGGATCAATCGCGATGGTGAGGTGGCCCTGGATCGGGCGCTGGCAGGCCCCACCCTCTCTGGTGAACGCTTCGCCGAAGCCAGTGAGCGACAGGCCGAGGAGGAGGCTGGCGAGGCGCTGGCCGACCAGTTTGTGGCGTTGGTGAATGAAGGCCCCGAGCGGCTGGTGCAGTGGTGGCGCGAGGGCAGGCCTGGTCTTGAGCCCGCCCTCGAGCGTGCCCGACATGATCCGCGCAGCTGGCTGGTGGCCGCTATCCTGGCGGTGGTGGTGATCGCCTGGCTGTTGTGGCGTCGCCGGCGCACTCGCCTGGCGGCGGCCGGGTCAACAAGAGAGGAACCCCATGTGTGATGGTGGCGTCTGGTTCATCGCCAGATATAGCAATGTGCTATAGTTGCTTTGTGCAGTGACAGGGAACGCCAGCATGCACGTCATCACCAGGAAGCGCCTACGGGAAGCCGCGATCAGGTGGCCCCATGCCGCCACCGCGCTGGACGTGTGGTATCGGCTCATGAAGGTCAGCGAGCCTGGTGACTTCGCGTCGATGAAGGCGATCTTCCCGGCGGTCGACAAGGTCGGCAAGCACCACGTCTTTGACATCGGCGGAAACAAGATAAGGTTGATCGCGATCGTTCACTACCGCGCCAGACGTGTCTATATCAGAGCCATTCTGGATCACCACCAGTACGACAAGGGTAAATGGAAGGAGTGACTCATGAATGCTGTGCTTGATGAAGCGGCTCGTCACTGGGCGTACATCGCTCCCTTGCTCTCCGAACCCGTCGACGAGGCGGACTATGATGCCAAGGTCGAGGCACTCGATGAACTGCTTGATGTCGTCGGGGACGATGAAGACCATCCTCTGGCGGTGCTGGCCGCACGACTGGGCGACGTGATCGACGCCTACGACACCACGCATCGTCCCATGCCTGATATTTCGGGGACAGAGGTGCTGCGGTACCTGATGGCGGAGCATGGCGTCAGCCAGAGCGAGCTACCTGAAGTGGGTGCTCAGTCGGTGGTCTCCGCCATCCTCGCAGGAAAGCGCTCCCTGAACTGGCGTCAGATCTGCGCTCTCTCCATGCGATTTGGTGTCGCGACGGACGCCTTTAAACCATCACTGCGCTGAACAGGCCCATCCATCATCCTCTGGTTTTCCTGCGCTGGTATTGGGTGCGGTAAACAATGCGCCTGCCTGGATAGTGGAAAGGTGTGGTAGTCCGGTATTCGTGGCACAGTGCGGTGTGCCGACGGCGGTATCTCAAACCAAGACGGAGAGGCGGTAACCCATGTGTGAGCTTCTGGGCATGAGTGCCAATGTGCCCACGGATATCTGTTTCAGCTTTACCGGCTTTCTGCATCGTGGGGGCGGCACCGGCCCCCACCGTGACGGCTGGGGCATCGCTTTTTACGAAGAGGGGGGCTATCGCGAATTTCGCGACCCTCATCCTTCGGTGCACTCGCGAATCGCCCGGTTGATCTGCGAATACCCGATCAAGTCGAATATCGTCATCAGCCACATCCGCCAGGCCAATGTGGGCGGAGTGAAGCTGGCCAATACCCATCCGTTCGTGCGCGAGATGTGGGGGCAGCCCTGGTGCTATGCCCACAACGGCCAGTTGTCCGGCTGGGAGACGCTGGACCTCGCCAGCTATCGACCGGTGGGGTCCACCGACAGCGAGCACGCCTTCTGCTACCTGCTGGGTGAGCTCCGGCGGCGCTATCCAGACCCGCCGGAGGATCGTCGCGGTCTGTGGTCGTCGCTGCACGAGCTGTGCGAGAAGCTCAGAGGTCTGGGCGTCTTCAACCTGCTGCTGGCCGACGGCGAGTACCTGTACACCTATTGTTCCACCAAGCTCGCCCATATCACCCGCCGCGCGCCCTTTGGCGAGGCCAACCTGTCGGACGCCGAGATGGTGGTCAACTTTGTCGAGCACACCACCCCCGACGATGTGGTCTCGGTGCTGGCCACCGAACCGCTCACCGACAACGAAGAGTGGGTACGCATGCAGCCGGGTGAGCTGCTGGTGTGGCGGGAAGGCGAGATCGTGGCCCGTTATCTAAGCGATGAATAGCGGGTTTTAAACGAAAGTTTGAATCAGGCGTATTACAGTCGCTGCGGGACTGGGCTATGGTAGCCAGTGTCGACACCACAATTTGATAATAAGAGGGGACCTGGTCCCCCGAATGGAGAACGCCCATGAGTGAGAACGCCGCTGCATCGATCGTTCGGGGGGAGGCCCTGGAAGGGCTCGATGACTATCATTCGGTGATGGATATCTTCCACCGCTCCGTCAAGCGCTACGACGAAAAGGTGGCCTTCTCGTGCATGGGCAAGTCCCTGACCTACGCCGAGCTTGACCGGCTGTCCGGTGATTTCGCCGCCTGGCTGCAGCACGAGACCAACCTTGAGCCCGGTGATCGGGTGGCGATCCAGTTGCCGAACCTGCTGCAGTTCCCGGTGGCGGTGTTCGGCGCCATTCGCGCCGGCATGGTGGTGGTCAACACCAATCCGCTGTACACCGAGCGCGAGATGACCCACCAGTTCAAGGATTCCGGCGCCAAGGCGATCCTGATCCTGGCCAACATGGCAGACAAGCTCGAGCGGGTGCTGGACAAGACCGACATCGAGCATGTGGTGATCACCGAGATCGGTGATCTGCACGACTTCCCCAAACGACCGCTGATCAACTTTGTGGTCAAGTACGTCAAGAAGATGGTGCCGCGCTACTCGATCCCCAAGGCGGTCAGGTTGCGTCAGGTGCTCAAGCAAGGCGCCTCCCTCGAGCACCGTGAGGTAGAACGCGAGCTCGACGATATCGCCGCGCTGCAGTACACCGGGGGGACCACCGGGCTTGCCAAGGGCACCATGCTGACCCACCGCAATCTGGTGGCCAACATGCTGCAGGCCAAGCAGATCATCGGGGGTGGCTTGAGCGAGGGTAGTGAGGTGGTGGTCGCGCCGCTGCCGGTCTATCACATCTATACCTTTACGGTGAACTGCCTGTTCATGCTGGAAGGCGGCAACCATTCGCTGCTGATCACCAATCCGCGGGACCTCGATACCTTTATCAAGGAGCTCTCGAAGACGCGTTTCACCGGCTTCGTCGGGCTCAATACGCTGTTCAATGCGCTATGCAATCGTGACGATTTCAAGGCGCTGGACTTCTCCCACCTGCACCTGACCATCTCCGGCGGCATGGCGCTGACCAAGGCCGCGGCCAAGCGTTGGGAAGAGGTGACGGGCTGCCCCATCGCCGAGGGTTACGGCCTGACCGAGACCTCGCCGATCGTCAGCTTCAACCCGGTGGAGGCGATCCAGCTGGGCACCATCGGCCGCCCCGTCGCCGGCACCGAGCTCAAGCTGTGCAACCCTGACGGTGGCGACCCCGAGCCGGGCGAGCCGGGCGAGCTGTGCGTGCGCGGCCCCCAGGTGATGAAGGGATACTGGAACCGCGATGACGAGACGGCCAAGGTCATCGATGCCGATGGCTTCTTCCACACCGGTGACATCGCGGTCATCCAGGACGATGGCTACGTGCGTATTGTCGATCGCAAGAAGGACATGATTCTGGTGTCCGGCTTCAACGTCTATCCCAATGAGATCGAGGACGTGGTCGCGGCCCATCCCAAGGTGGTCGAGTCCTGCGCCGTCGGGGTGCCCGACGAGACCAGCGGCGAAGTCATCAAGCTGTTCGTGGTGGCCAAGGACAGCTCCTTGACCAGTGACGAGCTGCGCGCCTGGTGCAAGCAGGAGTTGGCCGGCTACAAGGTGCCCAAGCTGGTGGAGTTTCGTGACGAACTGCCCAAGACCAACGTCGGCAAGGTGCTCCGGCGCCAGTTGCGTGACGAAGGCAGCACCGAAACCGGGACCGGCACCGACGGCTGACGCCCGCCGACAAGGTCCGGGGAAGGGCAGGGGCCGGCGATTGGCCCTTGCCTTGGCTGCGGCGTTACAATAGCGCCCTTTGCGTTGCGGGAGCCTTCCCGCCCCGCGTCCGTGCGACGCGGCGCCCATGATCCACCCGGAGCCTTCGACCCCAACGTGAGTAGTTCTACGCCCACCGCCCAGCAAAACGCCGACGACGCCTCTCGCCTGAAGTCTCTGACCGAAGGACTGGAACAGGTGATGCTTCGCGATCGCCCGACGCTGGCCAAGCGTCTGGCCGGTCTCGAGCGTCGTCGACGCGACGGCAAGCCCATCGACCGGGGACTCAAGGAGGTCGAGCACCACTGGCAGCGCTCCCGTCAGACCCTGGCCTCGCGCCAGGCGCGCCCGGTCACGCTCGACTATCCCGAGCAGCTCCCGGTGGCGGCGCGGCGTGCCGATATCCTCAAGGCACTGGAGTCCCATCAGGTGGTGGTGGTGGCCGGCGAAACCGGCTCCGGCAAGACCACCCAGCTGCCCAAGCTGTGTCTGGAGCTGGGGCTTGGCCGTCGCGGTCTGATCGGCCACACCCAGCCGCGGCGCCTGGCGGCGCGCTCGGTGGCGACCCGTCTGGCAGAAGAACTGCAGGTGCCGCTGGGCGAGCAGGTGGGTTATCAGGTCCGCTTCACCGACCAGACCAACGACGACACCCTGGTCAAGCTGATGACCGACGGCATCCTGCTGGCGGAGACCCGCCAGGATCCGGACCTGCGCCGCTACGACACCCTGATCATCGACGAGGCCCACGAACGCAGCCTCAATATCGATTTCCTGCTCGGCTACCTCAAGCGCCTGCTCGATCGCCGCCCGGATCTCAAGGTCATCATCACCTCCGCCACCATCGATGTGGAGCGCTTCAGTCAGCACTTTGCCAGCCGAGACCAGGACGGCGTCGTGCGTCCTGCTCCGGTGGTGGAGGTCTCGGGTCGTACCTACCCGGTGGAGGTGCGCTATCGTCCGCTGATCCGCGACGAAGATGACGAGGAAGACCGCACCCTCAGCGAGGGTATCCTTCACGCGGTGGAGGAAATCGAGACCATCGAGCGTGAAAAGCGCTGGTTCCATGGTCCCCGCGATATCCTGGTGTTTTTGCCCGGTGAGCGTGAGATCCGCGAGACCGCCGACGTGCTCCGGCGCGCTGATCTCAAGAGCACAGAGATACTGCCGCTCTACGCCAGGCTGTCGAACGCCGAGCAGAACCGCGTGTTTGCTCCCCACAGCGGGCGGCGCATCGTGCTCGCCACCAACGTGGCCGAGACCTCGCTGACGGTGCCGGGTATCCGCTACGTGATCGACCCGGGGCTGGTGCGCATCAGTCGCTACAGCTATCGCGCCAAGATTCAGCGCCTGCCGGTGGAGGCGGTCAGCCAGGCCAGCGCCAATCAGCGCAAGGGCCGCTGCGGTCGGGTGGCGGAAGGCGTGTGCATCCGTCTGTATGACGAAGACGACTTCCTGGCGCGCCCTGAGTTTACCGATCCGGAGATCCGGCGCACCAACCTGGCCTCGGTGATCCTGTCGATGCTGTCGCTGAAGCTGGGCGACATCCAGGACTTTCCCTTCGTCGATCCACCTGACTCGCGCTTTGTCACCGATGGCTTCAAGTTGCTCTATGAGCTGGGTGCGGTCGACGACAACAGCCGCCTGACGACATTGGGGCGACGGCTGGCGCGACTACCCATCGATCCGCGCCTGGCCCGCATGGTGCTGGCCGGGGTCGAGCAGCAGAGCCTGCGCGAGGTGCTGATCGTGGTCTCGGCGCTGGCGGTGCAGGACCCGCGTGATCGACCCTCCGACAAGCGCGAAGCCGCCGATCAGGCCCACCGCCGCTGGCAGGATCCGGATTCCGACTTCGTGGCGCTACTCAATCTGTGGCACGGCTTCGAAGCCGCCCGAGAGGAACTCTCGGGCAACCGGCTGCGTCGCTGGTGTCGCGATAATTTCCTGAATTACCTGCGCCTGCGCGAGTGGCACGATACCTTCCGCCAGTTGCGTCAACTGCTCAAGGACATGGATATCCAGGTGCCGTCGGCCAGGCCCGCCATCGCCGCCGAAGGTGAAGATGACGATGGTCAGGCCAAGGAGCGAAAGCGTCAGCAGACGGTGGCCATGCACAAGGCGCTGTTGACCGGCCTGCTGAGCCACCTGGGCATCCTGACCGAGAACCGCGAGTATCTTGGGGCGCGCAATCGCAAGTTCATGATTCATCCGGCATCGGGGCTTTCGAAGAAGTCTCCGAAGTGGGTGATGGCGATGGAGCTGGTCGAGACCTCGAAGCTGTTCGCGCGCAGCGTGGCCAAGGTCGAGCCACAGTGGATCGAGCCTCTGGCGGGCCATCTGGTCAAGCGCAGCTACAGCGAGCCCCATTGGGAGATGAAGCGGGCACAGGTGGTGGCCTTCGAACAGGTCACCCTGTTCGGGCTGCCGATCGTGGCCCGGCGCAAGTTCCACTATGGCCCCATCGCCCCGGTCGAAAGCCGTGAGCTGTTTATCCGCCGGGCGCTGGTGGAAGGCGAGTTTCGCACCAAGGGCGAGTTCTTCGCCCACAACCGGGCACTGATCGACGAGGTTGAGGACCTCGAGGATCGCGCACGGCGGCGCGACATTCTGGTGGACGAGGAGCAGCTGTTCGACTTCTACGACGCTCGCCTGCCTGAGGATATCGTCAACGGCAAGGGCTTCGAAGCCTGGCGCCGCAAGGCCGAGCGCAGTGACCCTGAGCTTCTCAAGTTCGACCGTCAGGCGCTGCTGGCACGGGAGGCGGATGACGTCACCGGTGACGCCTATCCTGACGAGCTGTCGATCGACGGTGTGCGCTATCCGCTGGCTTATCACTTCGCGCCGGGGGCCGAGGATGACGGTGTGACCATGACGGTGCCGGCGGCGATGCTGTCTCAGCTGTCGTCGTCTCGCCTCGAGTGGCTGGTGCCGGGATTGCTCCGGGACAAGTGCATCGCCCTGTTGAAGTCGCTGCCCAAGTCGATACGCCGACAGGTGGTGCCGATACCCGACTGGGTCGACGCGGCGCTGGAGGCACTGGTGCCCGGGGACGGCAGCCTGACCGAGGCGCTCGGTGAATTTCTGCGGGTCAAGACCGGGCTGCGCCTGTCGCCGGACGACTGGCGCCTCGATCAGCTCGAGCCCCATCTGGTGATGAACCTCAAGGTGGTCGACCACAGCGGCAAGGTGCTGGGCCAGGGCCGCGACCTGCGGGCGCTGGAGCGGCGTTTCGAGGCTGCCGCCAGTCAGGGTGCCCGGGCGCTGGCCAAGAGCGTGGAGAGCCAGTCCGAGCTGTCGGGCTTCCCCGAGCAGGCATTGCCGGAATCGCGGGTGACCTCCCAGGCCGGGATTCGTGTCGAGGCATTCCCGGCGCTGGTGCCTTCGTCTAGCGGGCTCACTCTCGAGCTGTTCGATCATCCGGCCAAGGCCCATGAAGCGCATCGCCGCGGGGTGGTCAAGGCGGCGATGGAACGGCTGCCAGATCAAGTGAAGGCCATCGAGCGTACCCAGGGACTGTCGACCTGTGCTCTATTGTTCGCCAAGGTAGGCAGCAAGCGTGCACTGACCGAAGATGTGGTGACAGCCGTCTTCCGGCAGGTCGTGGCGGTGGACCCGCTGCCGCGCAGTGCCGAGGCCCTGGAACAACGCATTCAGGCGGTTCGCCAGGATATCGTTCCCCATGCCGACAAGCTGGTGGCGGTGCTCAAGCCGGCACTGGAGGGCCACCTGGCGGTGACAAAGGCGTTGAAGGGTAACCTGAGCCTGTCGCTGGCGCTGGTATACAGTGACCTCAAGGCACAGATGCAGCGGCTGGTGTACCCGGGCTTCGTGACCGACGCCGGTGCCTGGCTCGAGGCTTATCCGCGCTACATGGAGGCCGCCCAGGTGCGCCTGGAGAAGGCCCCGCGCGAGCGCATGCGCGACCAGATGCTGATGCAGACGGTGCAGGACTTCGAGACGCGCCTCGAGACGCGTCGACAGGCCGAGCACCGAGGCGGCGTCGAAGATCCATCGCTGGTGGAGTTTCGCTGGTGGATCGAGGAGTTGAGGGTATCGCTGTTCGCGCAGCAGCTGGGTACCGCCATGCCGGTATCGGAGAAGCGCCTGGAGAAACGCTGGGCGGAATTGACCGGGCGGGGGTAAGGCCCCCGCGCCAAAGATGACGAAAGTGAGTGACCGCCCCGGGCGGTCGCGATCGACCGGCGGCACCGAGGTGCCGCATGAAGGAGAAGGGCATGACCCCAGCGAAGGTGCTTATTACCGGCAGCGGCCTGTATACCCCGGCCAACGCCATCGACAACGACGCCCTGGTGGCGTCGTACAACGCCTGGGTGGATGCCGAGAATGCCCGCCACCGCGAGGCGATCGAGGCCGGGGAACGTGACGCCCTGGCCCATTCCAGCAGTGAATTCATCGTCAAGGCCTCGGGTATCCACAGCCGCTACGTTCTGGATGCCGAGGGTATCCTTGATCCTGAGCGCATGCGCCCGAAGCTCGACGAGCGCGACAACGACAGCCCCGGCATCCAGTGCGAGATGGCGCTGGCCGCCTCGCACGAGGCGCTGGCCGCAGCGGGGGTCGAGGCCGCCGACATCGACCTGGTGATCGTGGCCTGCTCGAATCTGGAGCGCCCCTATCCGGCGGTGGCGGTGGAGTTGCAGCGTGCGCTGGGCACCGGGGGCTACGCCTTCGACATGAACGTGGCCTGTTCCTCGGCCACCTTCGCCATCGACAACGCCGCCAATGCCATCCGCTCCGGCGGCGTGCGCCGCGCCTTGGTGGTCAACCCCGAGGTGTGTTCGGCACACCTGAACTTCCGCGACCGCGACAGCCACTTCATCTTTGGCGACGCCTGTACCGCCCTGGTGCTGGAAAGCGACCAGGTGGCGAAAGCCGAGACACGGTTCGAGGTGCTCGGGACCCGACTGGTGACGCAGTTTTCCAACGCCATTCGCAACAATGCGGGCTTTCTCAACCGCGTCACCGACGCCGACCCCCAGGCAGCCGACAAGCTGTTCGTGCAGGAAGGCCGCAGGGTCTTCAAGGAAGTCTGCCCGATGGTGGCACAGTTGATCCGTGACCACCTGGAGAGCCTGGATATCGCGCCTGGTACGCTGTCGCGGCTATGGCTGCATCAGGCCAATCGACACATGAACGATCTTATCGCACGACGGGTGCTGGGCCAGGAGCCTGCTCCGGATCAAGCGCCGATTATTCTTGACCGTTACGCTAATACAAGTTCTGCCGGTTCGATCATCGCGTTCCATCTACATCATCAGGACCTGGAACCGGGCGCTACCGGGGTGGTGTGTTCCTTCGGCGCGGGCTACAGTGCGGGCTGCGTGGTGATTCGCAGGGACTGAGGCCGACCCTCCGGGGAACCGACAGCTGACTCGTCGGCGGAACCAGACGACTGCCGTACGCAGAGGCGTCGTCGCTGACGCTACCCGGAGTCCAACCCCGGACAACAGCGCCGATAGATTGACGATCGTGACAAGGACAGGCAAGGGAGGCAGTCGAACGATGAACGCGAACTACAGCGGTGCCCTGGGCAAGGGCATGCAGAGGGGTGTCCTGGTCATGGCCGTCGCCCTGGCGGCAAGTGGCTGCGCCAGCAGCGGCGTATCCAGCGAGCCCAATCCAGCGGACCCCTGGGAGGGCTTCAATCGCAGGGTCTTCGCCTTCAACGATGTGCTGGATCGCTATGCACTCAAGCCTGCCGCCCAGGGGTATCGCTACGTGACCCCGGACCCGCTCGAGCGCGGTGTCAGCAACTTCTTCGACAACCTCGGCGAAGTGCGCACGGTGTTCAACAGCCTGTTGCAGGGCAAGGGTGCCAATGCGGGCAACTCGAGCATGCGCTTTTTGATGAACACCACCTTCGGTCTGGGTGGTCTTCTGGATCCGGCGACCCATGCCGGCTTTATCGCCGACGAGGAAGACTTCGGCCAGACCCTGGCTGCCTGGGGCGTGGGCGAGGGGCCCTTCGTGGTGCTGCCGTTCCTCGGCCCCAGCACAGTGCGTGACACCAGCGCCTTGCCGGTCGACTGGTACACCTACCCGCTGACCTACGTCGAGGACGACACCGTGCGCTACTCGCTACGCGGTCTCGAGCTGCTCGACGCGCGTGCCAGCCTTCTCGATCAGGAGGATCTGATTCGCGGTGATCGCTACAGCTTCATTCGTGACGCCTGGCTACAGCGTCGTCGTTTCGAGGTCACCGATGGTGAGCTTGGTGACGACAGCTTTATCGACGATGGCTTTGACTACGACGAAGATGCCTTCGCCGAGTAAGGTGGCATCTGCATGCAAGCAGCCAAACCTCTGATCGGGGTAATCGACCACCCGGGCGAGCACCGCGACGCCCTGGTGGACGCGATTGCTCGCGACGGACTTGCGGTCTTTGCCGCCGCCAGCGCCGATGAGCTTCCCGGCTCCACGGCGCTGGTGGTAGCACATTCGCTGGCGGTACCGAGTCGCGAGTGGATGGTGCTGGCCGAGCGCTGGCCCACCCTGGTGGTCAGCGAGGACCGGCGAGACGACGATCTGCTCAAGGCCGTTGACGCGGGCCTTGTCGACTACGTGATCGACCCCTTGCGCCATGCCCATCTGCTCAGGCGGATGATCCGGCGTGTGGTGGACGTCAATCGTCTGGCCCGGGAGCGCGAAGAGGATCGAGCGCGACTGGAAGAGCTCAACGAGAGCCTGGAGACCCACCTGGCGATGCTCCGGCTCGACCAGCAGGCCGGCGGTCAGATCCAGCGTCGCATGCTGCCGCCGAGGCCGCAGCAGCTGGGGGCGATCGGATGTGACTACTGGCTTGCGCCCTCGTTGTATCTGTCAGGCGACTTTCTCGATATCCAGGCGTACAATGAGCGCTATACATTATTCTATTTCGCTGATGTGTCGGGCCACGGAGCCTCGTCCGCCTTCGTGACGGTGCTGCTCAAGTACCTGTTCAATCGCTGGCAAGGCGAGTGGGACGGTGAAGCACCCGAGGCATTGCCGCCGCGCTGGCTGTCCCAGTTGAATCGGGAGCTGCTGGACACGGGGATCGGCAAGCACGCCACCCTGTTCGTCGGCGTGATCGACCAGCAGAAGCGCTATCTGCACTATTCTCTCGGCGCGCAGCTGCCGATGCCGCTATTGAAGTCCGACGAGGGCGTCACCACGCTGGCGGGAGAGGGCATGCCGGTCGGGTTGTTTCCGGAGGTCAGTTATCCGGCACTGGGATGTGACTTGCCCGATGACTTTTCGCTCTGGCTCTGCTCCGATGGGGTGCTGGAGTGCTTGCCGGGGGACAGTCTCGAGGCGCGCCTTGACGATCTCAGGCAGCGGGTCGAAGACAGCGATTCCCTGGATACGATGCGTCGGGGGCTGGCCCTGGGGGCGCTCTCCAGCGATGAAGAAGCGCTGGAGGATCCCACCTCGGGGCGCGAAGAGCTGCCCGACGACTTGACGATCATGTTGGTGAGCGGGTTTGGCGATGAAAGTGCATGAAGGTCGACTGAAGGCGGCATTCGAGGCCGGTGTGTTCGTCCTGAAGCTATGTGGCGACGTGCGCCTGACCCTGTGTGCCACCCTGGATCTCCAGGCCCAGCAACTGGCCGACACGCCGGGACTCAAGGCGGTGATGATCGACCTGCGCGAGGCCAGCAACGTCGATTCCACGGCGCTTGGCTTCCTGGCCAAGGTGGCCATGGCGCTGCGCGGCAAGCTCGAGCAGGCGCCGACCATCGTGGCCGACAATCCCGACGTCAAGCGGATGCTCGAGGTGATGGGCTTTGGCGCTTTCTTTACCTTGCTGGAGCGTCCCATCGCCGAGGTCGACGACTTCGAGGAGCTCCCCGAAGTGCCCGCCGATGAAGAGGGGCTGCGGGAGCGCATCCTCGAAGCGCATCGTATCCTGATGCGCATGAACGAGCATAACCACGAACAGTTCCAGCCGCTGGTCGAGATGCTCGAGGCCCAGAACGACGCTTCGCACAAGGCCTGATCCTGCCCTTGCCGGGCCTGACGTCGACGCGCCGAAGGCGTGTTCAGCAGAAGGCGCCGAAGGCGTAGAAAATGGCGAACTCCGAAAGCGGAAAGCGGTGTCAGATCGCCGCAAGCTGGCAACCGCATAATGCAAGAGGGCGATCCATGGATCGCCCTCTTGATCATCTGCAGCCAGGCCCAGCCAGGCTTGCCGGGGGTGCGCCCGTGATCATCCCTGGCGCAGTTCGGTCAGCAGGGTTTCCAGCTTGCGCTGATCGGCCATGAACTTGCGGATGCCTTCGGCCAGTTTTTCGGTGGCCATGGCGTCTTCGTTCATGGCCCAGCGGAAGTCGTCTTCGGTCTGGGGCTCCGGTGCGCTGGTCTCGGCGTCGCTGCGCACGAGGCGGCGTTCGAGAGCGCCTTGCTGACCGTGCAATTCCTCGAGCAGTGCAGGCGAGATGGTCAGACGATCGCAGCCGGCCAGCGCCTTGACCTCGTCGGTGTTGCGGAAGCTCGCGCCCATCACGATGGTCGAGTAGCCGTGGCCCTTGTAGTGGTCGTAGATGCGCTTGACCGATTGCACGCCGGGATCGTTGTCGCCGCTGAAGTCGGCCTCCGGCTGCTGGGCCTTGTGCCAGTCGAGGATGCGGCCGACGAAGGGCGAGATCAGCGTGACCCCGGCATCGGCGCAGGCCTGGGCCTGGGCGAAGCTGAACAGCAGCGTCAGATTGGTGCGGATGCCTTCTCGCTCCAGCGTCTTGGCGGCACGAATGCCTTCCCAGGTGGACGCCACCTTGATCAGGATGCGCTCGGCGCCGACGCCCTTGCGGGCATAGCGCTCGATCAGTGAATGGGCGCGGGCCAGGGTACCTTCGGTATCGAACGATAGCCGTGCGCTGACCTCGGTCGACACATAGCCAGGCACCAGCTCGCTGATCTCGCTGCCGATGTCCACCGCCACGGCATCGAGGGCGTCATCGATGTCGTTGGCCTCCTTGGCAATGGCGGCCAGGCGGGCGCGACGATCGGCGTGGCTGGCGGCCTGCAGGATCAGCGACGGGTTGGTGGTGGCGTCGGTGGGCTGGAAGCGACGAATGGCGTCCAGGTCGCCGGTGTCGGCGACCACCGTGGTCATCGCCTTCAGTTGGGTCAGCAGATCGTCTGCCATGTGGCAATCTCCGTAGTTGGGCGGTGGTGAGCTGGACCTACTGTACCAAGGCGTCGATGTGGACAACAGCCGCAGCGGCGTCACGATCAACCCGATGACAATTTTTCAAACCTTGTTCTTCATGGAGCGCCTGTGTCCCTGAATGCCCGGCGTGTCGCCCTGCTGGTGGCCGCCAATACCGCCCTTGCCCCCTTCGCCATCGACGCCTATCTGCCGGCCATGCCGGCGCTGGCCGAGTCGGTGGGGGCCAGTGTTCATCACACCGAGCTTTCACTCAGCGTGTTCATGGTCGGCTTTGCCGTGGGCCAGCTCACCTGCGGGCCGCTTTCCGACCGCATCGGACGCAAGCCGGTGCTGCTGGCCGGACAGATCCTGTTCTTGATCGCCAGTCTGGTGATCGTCAGCGTCGATTCGTTGACGGAGCTTCTGGTCTGGCGCTTTGTCCAGGCGCTGGGCGGCGGCGCCTGCGTGGTCAATTCCGCAGCCATCGTGCGCGACTGTTTCAGTGGCCGCGAGGCGGCCAAGGTCATGTCGACCATGGCGATGATCCTGATGCTGGCGCCGCTGGTGGCGCCGATGGTCGGCAGCCTGCTGCTGTACCTGGCCGACTGGTGGCTGATCTTCGTCTTCCTGGCGGTCTATGCCGCCTTCCTGATGTGGCTGCTCGGGGCCTTTCTGCCGGAGACCCGGCCAGCAGGGGCACCGGTGGCCTCGCCCCGTCAGGTGCTGCGCAACTACGCAAGTGTGCTGACCGACCGTCAGGCCATGGGCTACATCCTGGCGGTGGCGGCGTCCTTCGCCGGCATCTTTGCCTTCGTCACCTCGTCGCCGTTTCTCTACATGCAGCACTACGGGCTGTCGCCGGCGGCCTATCCCTTCGTCTTTGGTGCCAATGTGGTGGTGATGGCGCTGTCCAACCGGGTCAATATTCGCCTGCTGCGTCGGCGTACACCCCAGCAGAACCTGCGCCTTGGTCTCGCCATTCAGCTGGTCGCCGCCGGCGGCCTGCTGGTGGTAGTGGCCACGGGGACGGACTCGCTGTTCACGGTGGTGCCTCTGGTGATGGCGTTTCTGGGCGTGGTGGGTCTGATCTCGCCCAACGCCATTTCGTCGCTGCTGGAGCGTTTCAGTCATATGAGCGCTACCGCCACGGCGCTGCTCGGCAGTATCCAGTTCAGCAGTGCAGCACTGTCCGGTGCCCTGGTCACCGCCTTTGAAATCGACTCTGCCTGGCCCATGGTGATCGCCATGGTCACGGTGGCGTTGATCGGCAACGTCGGCCTGCGCGTGCTCGCCGGACGTCCGCCTCGGGTCGAGGAGGCGGCGTCATGATGGCGTCGTTGCTGGCCGCAGTGCAGGACTGCGCAAGGGAGTGGTGGGTGCTCAGCGAGCTGACCCTCGGCTCGTGGCTGTGGGTGGGGGCAGTACTGGCGTTGGGGACCTTCGTCCAGCGTACCACCGGCTTCGGCATGGCGGTGGTGGGGGCGCCACTGATCCTGTTGAAGGCGCCGTCCCTGGTGCCGGTGGTGCTGGTGGTCTACGGCTTTCTGGTGTCCTGTCTGGTGGTACGCCGCTATCGCCGGGAAGTCGCCATGACCGATATCTCCATGGCGTTGGTGGGCAAGGTGCCGGGAACCCTGCTCGGGGTCTGGCTGTTGCTGGTGGCACCCATGGCGACGCTGGAGGTGATGATCGCCAGCATCGTGCTGTTTGCGGTGGTGGTGACGCTGTTCAAGCTGCGTCTGCCGGTCAACCGCTCGTCACTGTTTGGTGCTGGTTTTCTGTCGGGAGTGTTCGGTGCCGTGGCGGCGATCGGCGGACCGCCCATCGTGCTGCTGATGCACGGCATGCCGATGGACCGCCTGCGGGGCAACCTGGCGGCGTTCTTTCTTATCTCGTCGTTGATGACCCTGGCGAGCCTGGCCGCCGTGGGCAGGGTGCCGCTGTGGCTGTTGGGCGTGAGCCTCAGTTTCATGCCCATGGTGGTGGCGGGCCACGCCCTGGGGGCGGTGCTGGCGCCGAAGTTGCCTCGGCGACTGTTGCAGGCGGCGTCCTTGACCCTGTGCGCCGCGGCGGCATTGGGGCTATTGATCAGCTGACCCGGTTGTTTCATGTTGTCGCTATCGAAGCGACACCAGATTGGCCGTCCGGCGCAAAGCCGGGCGGCCTTTTTTTGCGGCACCTTCTTTTGTGTCCGCTCAGGTTGCCGTCGGCTGTAAAAGCGTGGCAATGACCGGGGTCGCGGTGACAGGGCCGTGACGCCGTCATGACATGGCCGGGCAGGAGGAGGGGAAGGGGGGAAGCGTAAGAGGTATCGGGAAGGCGTCAACCGGAGTGTGCTGTCATGAAGCTGTCATTTTTCTGCGGCATTGTGTGTTTCGCGAAGGTTGACCATCTCATCATCAGGAGCTTTCTCCATGAACCGCATCCTCAAGACCACCGCTATCGCCGCCGCCGTCATGGGCGTGGTGGGTGTCGCTCAAGCCCGCGATCAAGTCCGTATCGTTGGTTCCAGCACCGTCTACCCGTTCTCGAGCTACGTGGCCGAAGAGTTCGGTGCCACCACCGACTTCCCGACGCCGGTCATCGAGTCCACCGGTTCCGGTGGCGGCATGAAGCTGTTCTGCTCCGGTCTGGGTGACGATACCCCGGACATCACCAACGCCTCGCGTCGCATGAAGACTTCCGAGTTCGAGACCTGTGAAGCCAACGGTGTGACCGACATCACCGAAGCCTTCATCGGCTATGACGGCATCGCCTTCGCCCAGTCCGGCGACAACGAGGCGATGGACGTCACCCGCGAGCAGATCTTCCTGGCGCTGGCCGCCAAGGTGCCGGTCGATGGTGAGCTGGTCGACAACCCCTACACCAAGTGGAGCGACATCGATTCCTCGCTGCCGGATCGCGAGATCGCCGTCTATGGGCCGCCCACCACCTCCGGTACCCGTGATGCCTTCGCGGAGCTTGTGATGGAAGCCGTTTCCGAGGACATGGAGGCCTACGGCGGTGAAGGTTACACCGACGTGCGCGCCGACGGTGCCTTCATCGACGCCGGCGAGAACGACAACCTGATCGTTCAGCGCCTGGCCGAGAACACCGATGCCTTCGGCATCTTCGGCTACTCCTTCCTGGAAGAGAACTCCGACACCCTGATCGGCTCCAGCATCGACGGCGTCGAGCCGACTCCGGACGCCATCGGCAGCGGTGAGTACCCGGTGTCTCGCTCCATGTTCTTCTACGTGAAGAACCAGCACGCCGAAGACGTGCCGGCCATGTACGAGTACGCCAACATGTTCATGAGCGAGCAGATGGTCGGTGACCTCGGCTACCTCAAGGGCATCGGCCTGATCCCGGCGCCGGAAGACGAGCGCGCCGAGGCTCGTAGTGCCGTCGAGAACCACGAGACCCTCGAGCTGGCCGACCTGAAGTAAGGGACACGGTCCTGATCACGCCGGCCGGCATCCTGCAACGGGTGTCGGCCGGTACACGTTCCGGCAAGCCCATGCTTGCTTGAGCATAGAACCCCGAGAGACACCCATGCAGACCAATCAACTCCTGGCGATGTTCAGCGGCTCGCTGCTTCTGCTCGGTCTGATCGCCTTCTTCCTGGCCCGCGGCAAGGCCGCCAGAGTCCGAGCCTCCGGCACCTCCATGTACGCTCAGCCTGATCAGTACGGCTGGTTCACCGTCATGTCCACGGCGGGTCCGGCGCTGGTGGTCGGTGCCGTGGGTAGCTTCATCATGCTGCTCGTGGGTGCCGAGATTCCGCCGCTGCTGCTGCTGGCCAGTTGCCTGGTTATCGCCTGCATCGGCCTGGTGCTGGGCGTGGCGATGGTGCGTCCCGACTTCCACGCGCGTCAGGCGATCGAGCGGGTCATCCGCTTCTTTCTCGCCGGCGCGGCCCTGATCTCCATCTTCACCACCCTGGGGATCCTGCTGTCCATCGTCTTCGAGGCGATCCGTTTCTTCCAGATGCAGAGCTTCTGGGACTTTATCACCGGCACCACCTGGAACCCGGGTGCCAGCTTCCTCGAGGCCGCCGGTCGCGCCGAGGAAGGGGCCAGTGCCGCCAAGTTCGGTTCGGTGCCGCTGTTCGCCGGTACCTTCATGATCACCTTCATCGCCATGCTGGTGGCGATTCCGATCGGTCTGCTGGCGGCCATCTACATGGCCGAGTTCGCGCCGCCCAAGGTGCGTACCATCGCCAAGCCGGTGCTCGAGGTGCTGGCCGGCATTCCGACCGTGGTCTACGGCTTCTTCGCCGCCATCACGGTGGCGCCGATCATCGTTGCCGTGGCCGGGTTCTTCGGTCTCGAGGCCTCGTTCAACAACGCCCTGGCCCCGGGCATCGTCATGGGCATCATGATCATTCCGTTCATCTCCTCGCTGTCCGATGACGTCATCAACTCGGTGCCCAACAGCATGCGCGAAGGTTCGCTGGCGCTGGGCCTGACCAAGGGCGAGATGATTCGCGACATCGTGGTGCCGGCAGCCCTGCCGGGCATCATCTCGGCCTCGCTGCTGGCGGTGTCCCGGGCGCTGGGCGAGACCATGATCGTGGTGATGGCGGCAGGCATGCGCCCCAACCTGACCTTCAATCCGCTGGAAGACATGACCACCGTGACCGTGCGCATCGTCGCCGCGCTGACCGGTGACCAGGAATTCGCCAGTGCCGAGACGCTGTCGGCGTTCGCACTTGGACTGATGCTGTTCGTGGTGACCCTGAGCCTGAATCTGGTGTCGGTGATCATGATCCGTCGCTTCCGCGAAAAGTATCGCGTCAACAACCTGTAAGCCGTGGAGCCAAAGCCAATGAGACAATCCTTCGATGACATCAGCGCTCAGCTCCGCGCTCGCCACCGCAGGTCGGCCCGACTGAAGTGGGCGTCCATGGGAGCGCTCGGTCTTGCCGGCCTGTTCCTGGTGCTGTTCTTTGCCGACATGCTGGTCAAGGGGCTGCCGGCCTTCCAGCAGGCCCAGATCCAGGTCGAGGTGGACTACTCCGAGCAGGCCAGCCAGATCCCCCTGGCGGCGGTTCAGGAAGACGTCCGCCCGCTGGTCAGTCGCGGCTATCTGCGCCTGATTCCGGGTCGCATGGAAGACAACCCGGACCTGCTCGGCACCTCCCGCATGGAGTGGGTGCTGGCCGACGGCCAGGTGGACCAGTACTTGAAGGGCCACCACGCCAAGCTCAGCAACAAGGAAATGGCGGTGGTCGATCGGCTGAAAGAGGATGGGCGGGCCGAGCTGCGTTTCAACTCGACCTTCTTCTCCAGCGGTGACTCCAAGATGCCCGAGCTCGCTGGTATCGCTTCGGCGGCCATGGGCACCGTGCTGACCCTGCTGGTGACCCTGGCGGTAGCCTTTCCCATCGGCGTGATGACGGCGGTCTACCTGGAGGAGTTCGCGCCGGACAACCGCTTTACCCAGTTGATCGAGATCAACATCAACAACCTGGCGGCGATTCCCTCGATCCTGTTCGGTCTGCTGGGCCTGGCGATCTTCATCAACTTCTTTGGTGTGCCGCGCTCTTCCCCGGTGGTCGGTGGCCTGACCCTGGCGCTGATGACCCTGCCGGTGATCATCATCGCCACCCGGACCGCGCTTCGCAGCGTGCCGGACTCCATCCGTCATGCCGCCTTCGGCGTCGGCTGCTCACGCTGGCAGATGGTGCGCGATCACGTCCTGCCGGTGGCGCTGCCGGGTATCATGACCGGTTCGATCATCGGCCTGGCTCAGGCCATGGGCGAGACCGCTCCGTTGATCATCGTCGGCATGGTGGCCTTCATCCCCGATGTGACCAACTCCTTTACCGAGGCGGCCACCGTGCTGCCGGCACAGATATTCACCTGGGCGGGCGAGCCTGACCGGGCCTTCATCGAGAAGACGTCGGGCGGCATTCTGGTGCTGCTGTCGATCCTTATCACGCTCAACGCCACCGCGGTGGTGCTGCGCAAGAAATTCGAGCGGCGCTGGTAAACCGGCCCCCAAACAGGATACGTTGCCATGAACATGAAAGTTGCCCAGCGCGGAGAAAGCGTGATGAAGCAGGACCAGCCCGGCCAGCCGGTCACTCGCAACGAGGATGCCAACCACGAGTTGAGCATTCGAGTGAACGACCTGAATCTGTGGTACGGAGACTTCCACGCGCTGAAGTCGATCGACATGGATCTGTACCAGAAGAACGTGACCGCCTTGATCGGCCCGTCCGGTTGCGGCAAGTCGACCTTCCTGCGTTGCCTGAATCGCATGAACGATCTGATCCCGAGCGTACGCGTCAAGGGCCTGATCGAGATGGACGGCCGCGACGTCTACGAGCCCAAGATGGACGAGGTCGCGCTGCGGCGTCGGGTCGGCATGGTGTTCCAGAAGCCGAACCCCTTCCCCAAGTCGATCTACGACAACATCGTCTATGCCCCGAAGATGCATGACCTGGTCAGCCGCAAGGCCGATCAGGACGAGCTGGTCGAGCGCGCCCTGCGTGATGCCGGCCTGTGGGAAGAGGTCAAGGACAAGCTGCACCAGCCCGGCACCTCGCTGTCCGGTGGCCAGCAGCAGCGTCTGTGCATCGCCCGTGCCATCGCGGTCCAGCCGGACGTGATCCTGATGGATGAGCCGACCTCGGCGCTGGACCCGATCTCCACCGCCACCATCGAAGACCTGATGGACAAGCTCAAGCAGCAGTACACCATCATCACCGTGACGCACAATATGCAGCAGGCGGCTCGTGTCGCCGACTACACGGCGTTCTTCCACCTGGGAGAGGTCATCGAGTACAACGACACCAAGACCATGTTCTCGACCCCGCATACCAAGAAGGCCGAGGACTACATCACCGGTCGTTACGGCTAGGCCGAGAGGCGTGCGTGGTAGCGTTCACCGCGGTAGCAAAGGGAGGCCTTCGGGCCTCCCTTTTTACTATCTGTGAACCGGGGCCAGTAGCCGTGGTGGTCCGCTCTGGTGTCAGGATTGGTGTCAGGGTCAGGGTCAGGGTCAGGTGCAGGGGACTGGTGTCAGGGGGCTGGTGTCAGGAACTGGCAGGCTGGCGGCGGACGTAGGCGGCGACACCACGCATCGACCACAGTCCCAGCACCGGTCCGGGCAACAGTAGCCACAGCACGCTCAGTTCGTGCTCCTGCCACAGGCTGGCACCGAGCCAGATGCCGGGCAGGGTAAGGGTGAAGCCGATGGCGTTCATCACCGCCAGGGTCGCGCCGATGTGTGCCCTGGGGGCGGTGGCCGAGGCCAGTGACGAGAACTGGGCCGAGTCGGCGATGACGCTGAAGCCCCAGAGGTACAGCAGGGCCAGCAGCAGCAGGGGGCTGGCCTGACCAAGCCAGGGGTAGATCAGGCACAGGGCGCCGGAGGTGGCGAGCGCCAGGTTGGCGGCGCTGGCGCTGCCGTGGCGTCGGCTGAGGGCGCCGGCCAGGATGCAGCCCAGTGCCCCCACGGCGATGACCGAAAAGCTCAGCCAGGGCGCCCAGTCGGCTGGCGCCTGAAGGCGCGTGACCTCACGGTCGACCAGGAAGGGCACCAGCAGCCAGAAGGCGTAGAGTTCCCAGCAGTGGCCGAAGTAGCCGCCGGCGACGCTGAGAAAGTGGCGATCACGAAAGGCGGCAAGACCATCCTTCAGCCTGGCGCGAGACGCGTTTGCTGGCAGGTGCGGGCCGTCGCCCAATAGCGCCACGGCGATACCGCCGGCCACCGCCAGGGCCGAGGACAGGATCAGGGTCCAGGCCCAGGGGAGGTCCAGGGTGGCGCCGCGCAGCAGATGGGGCATGGCCGTGCCGAGTGTCAGCATGCCCACCAGCCAGGCTAGTGCGGCCCCGGTGTGACGCGGGGTCCAGCCGATCACCAGCTTCATGCCCAACGGGTAAATGCCGGCCAGGCAGAGCCCGGTGGCGAAGCGCAGCAGCAGGGCGAGGGCGTGGTGCTCGGCAACCGTGATAAAGGCGAGATTGACCAGAGCGCCTGCCAGGCTTGCGCTTAGAAAGATGCGACTGGCACGGTAGCGATCGGCGAGTCCGCTGGCGGCGATCGTCAGGGTGCCGACGATAAAGCCGAGTTGCACTGCCAGCGTCAGGTGACCGATTTCGGCCTCGCGAATGCCGAGGTCGCTTCCCAGCGAGGCGGCAACGCCGTTGATGCTGAACCACAGCGATGTACCGCACCACTGAGCCAGCACGATCAGCGGCAGGGCCAGACGAGAGCGCTCCATGCGTGAGTCCTGTTGTGGATCCAGACCTGAGGTCAAAAAAAATGGCCGGGAGCGCCTGTGAGCGCCCCCGGCCATGCTGACCGCTTATCGGCGTGGAAGGCAAGCATCGCGCCTGCCTTTCAGACTACGACGTTGGCTAACCAGGTCTCGACGTCAGTCGATCAGCTCTCGGCCTCAGTCGATCAGTTCCACCGCCACGGCGGTGGCTTCACCGCCGCCGATGCACAGGCTGGTCCGGTGAAAGGCGCGTTTGCCGCTCGGTTCGTGTTTTGGGCCGACCTGTTCTTGGTCTCAGTCGATCAGTTCCACCGCCACGGCGGTGGCTTCACCGCCGCCGATGCACAGGCTGGCGATCCCTCGTTTTCCGCCCTTGGTGCGCAGGGCGTGGATCAGGGTGGCGATGATCCGCGAGCCAGTGGAGCCGACGGGGTGACCCTGGGCGCAGGCGCCGCCGAAGACGTTGACCTTGTCGTGGGGCAGTCCCAGATCGTCCATGGCCATCAGGGTGACCACGGCGAAGGCCTCGTTGATCTCGAACAGATCCACATCGTCCACCGACCAGTCGAGTTTCTTCATCAGTGACTCGATGGCGCCCACCGGGGCAATGGTGAACTCGCTGGGATGACGCGAGTGGGTGCTGTGGCCAAGCATGCGGGCCAGCGGGGTGGCGCCGAGGCGATCCGCCGCTGCCCGGGTGGACAGGATCAGGGCAGAGGCGCCATCGGAGATGGAGCTGGCGTTGGCCGCCGTGATGGTACCGTCCTTGGCAAAGGCCGGCCTCAGGGTGCGAATCTTGTCCAGGCGAGCCTGGAAGGGTTGCTCGTCATGCTCGACCAGGGTGTCGCCCTGACGGCTGGAGACCGTGACGGGGGCCATTTCGGCGGCCAGGTGGCCGGCCTCGGTGGCCTGCATCGCCCGCTCCAGTGAAGCGATGGCGAAGTCGTCCATGCGCTCGCGTTCGTAGCCGCGCTCACTGGCGACCTCCTGGGCGAAGCCACCCATCAGCTTGCCGGTCTCGGCGTCCTCCAGGCCATCGAGGAACATATGGTCCTTGAGCTCGCCATGGCCCAGGCGGTAGCCGCCACGGGCCTTGGTCAACACATGGGGGGCGTTGGACATGGACTCCATGCCGCCGGCCAGCATGACCTCGGCGGTGCCGGCCTTGATCAGGTCGTGGGCCAGCATGGTGGCCTTCATGCCCGAGCCACAGAGCTTGTTGATGGTGGTGGCGCCGCGGTGGTCGGGAATGCCGGCCTGGCGCATGGCCTGACGGGCCGGCCCCTGCTTGACCCCGGCCGGCAGCACGCAGCCGAAGATCCCTTCTTCGATGGCGTCTGCCGGAATCCTGGCGCGCTCGATGGCGGCACGAATGGCGCAGGCGGCCAGTTCGGGGGCGGTCTGACTGGACAGGGAGCCCAGCATGCCGCCCATGGGGGTGCGGGCAGCGGCAAGAAAGACGATATCGGACTGACTCATGGCGTGACTCCTGAAACTCTTGCATGTCGATTCTGCGATCGAGCGGCAAGGTGTTGTGTTTGTGTGGGCCGTGGACACGGCGCTGTGATGTCAGTGTGGTTCAGTCCCCGGGGTTTCGCTCGCGACGCGAATCGCGTACGACAAGGTCAGCAAACGACGTTGACCCCGAGGGTGGGCTATGCTTTTCTCAACGAAACCAAGCAAGCGCTAGTGTAACTGTCGATGAATGTAATGAATGACTCGCCCCGTCGCAAGGAGCTGACCCGGCTCGCCGCTCAGCTGTTTGTCCAGGAAGGCTTCGATCGCACCACCGTGCGCATGCTGGCACAGGAAATGGGGATCAAGTCAGGAAGCCTCTTTCACCACTTTCGTGACAAGCAGGAGATTCTTGCTGCGGTCATCGAAGAGGGCACCCAGAACGCCTTGACGCTGGCTCGAGCCGCGCTCAAGGACAGTGCGCCCGACCCCTTGTCCAGGCTGCATGCCATGGCGCGGGCCCATCTGGATACGCTGTTGACCGACCGCAACGCCCACGTGGTTGCGCTGTATGAGTGGCGGCGCCTCGACGATGGCGCTCGGGACCACCTGACCCACCTGCGTGACGCTTACGAGGCGCTGTGGAACGAGGTGCTGGATGACGCCATCGCAGCGGATCTGGTCACCGGCGATCGTGCCCTGGTTTCGCGCTTTGTGCTGGGCGCCCTGAACTGGACGGTGCGCTGGTACGACCCGGACGGACCGCGTGACCCCGAACAGCTGGCCCACGAACTGGTCGTGATGATCACCCGCCGTCCTTGATCTGCCGAGGGCAGAGTAGCGGGCCGCCCCCTGTGATGGACAGCTGGGGCGCACCGTGTGCTTGGTAGTCGGTTCTGCTCGTCTTTTCTCTTTTCTCTTTTGCTCCTGTTCTCCTTTTCCCATTCCCGCGTTGTCGTTGCCTCGATGAGGTTCATTCTTTCGCCGAGTGCGCGGGCACGTCCGTCGTGCTCGGTCGGTGCGGTACTTCGAGGTATTCCTAGACGATGGTCTAGCGCACTCTTGCTTGTGTCATGACGTTGAAGCCTCTAGCTTCAACCCTAGCGCTTGCTAGGTTGACGCTTACGTCAACGGAATATTGCTGCCGGGGTCACCCTGGAGAGCTTCATCAACAATCACAACGCAAGAGGCCCGTCATGAGCCACGTCACGCCCGTCGATGCCGAGAGCTATCGCGAGACCTTCGACATCCAGCAGGTGATCGATCGTCTGGACGACCACCAGGATGGATATCTCAACGCCTATCATGCCTGCTGTGGTCGACATCTAGGGCAGGGCAGAGGCGACGTCCTGGCGCTGGTGCATGAGGACACCGCCGGTCAGGTGAGCCGGTTGACCTATCGTGAGCTCGACCAGCAAAGCGCGCGTCTGGCGGGCTGGATGGCGGCTCGGGGGCTGGGTGTCGGTGACCGTATCGCCTGCATGCTGCCGCGTTCGCCGCAACTGCTGGTCGCCGTGGTGGCGACCTGGCGTCTGGGTGCGGTGTACCAGCCGCTGTTTACCGCCTTCGGGCCGGATGCGGTGGACTACCGCCTGGGACGTGCCGACACCCGCCTGGTCATCACCGACGCGGCCAATCGTCACAAGTTCGATGGCCTGGAAAGCTGTCCGCCGGTACTCGCGCTGGGAGGCGCCAGCGAGGCGCACCCGGAGGACCTCTCCTGGGACGAGGCCTTGGCCAGCGAAGCGCTCCAGGATTCGCCGCCGCGGCTGTCGCCGGATGCCCCCTTTCTGCAGATGTTTACCTCCGGCACCGTCGGCAAGCCCAAGGGGGTGGCGGTGCCGCTGTCGGCCATGCCGGCCTTTGCGCTGTACATGGAGCTGGCCGTCGACCTGCGCCCCGAAGATCGCTTCTGGAACATGGCCGATCCAGGCTGGGCCTATGGCCTCTACTACGCCATCGCCGGGCCGCTGCTGCTGGGCATCACCACCCACTTCTGCGAGGCGGGGTTCAGCGCCGAGGGAGCGCTTGCCTTCATGCAGCGCCATGACATCACCAATTTTGCTGCGGCGCCCACCGCCTATCGACTGATGAAGGCCTCGGGTCTGTTCGACAATGCCCATGAGACGCTGTCGCTGCGCGCGGCGAGTTCAGCGGGCGAGCCGCTCAATACAGAAGTGGTGAGCTGGGTGGAGTCGGCGCTGGGCTGTCCGGTGATGGATCACTACGGCCAGACCGAGACCGGTATGACCTGCAACAACCACCACCGGCTCGAGCACCCGAAGCACATCGGCGGCATGGGCGTACCCATGCCCGGCTACCGCCTGGTGATCCTCGATGCCGAGTACCAGGAGTTGCCCCCCGGTGAGCCCGGCGTGCTGGCGGTGGATATCGAGCGCTCGCCGGCGCATTTCTTCCCGGGCTATACCTGGCAGGAGAAGCATCCCTTCGCCGAGGGTTACTACCTGACCGGAGACGTGGTGGTGCGCAACGAGGACGGCAGCTTCCAGTTCGCCGGGCGCGACGACGACATCATCACCACCGCCGGCTATCGGGTCGGCCCCACCGACGTGGAAAACTCGGTACTGACCCACCCCGCGGTGGCCGAATCCGCGGCAGTGGGGCAGCCGGACGAGATCCGCGGCGAGATCATCAAATCCTATGTGGTGCTGCGTGACGGCTTCGAGGCCAGCGATGCCCTGGCCGATGAAATTCGTCAGCAGGTGCGAGAGCGCCTGTCGACCCACGCCTTCCCTCGGGTGATCGAGTTTGTCGATGAGTTGCCGAAGACCCCGAGCGGCAAGATTCAGCGCTTCAAGCTGCGAGCCGATGCCGCCGAAAAGGCCTGAGCGAGCCGTCGGTATGGTGTCGGGCCAGGCATCCAGATAGACGTTTTTACCTTACGCCCCGAGCGAGTGCTCGGGGCTTGTTGCATGATTGATCAGGAGAATTCGCATGCGTATCGAGAACGCGACCTTTGTCATCACCGGTGCCGGCTCCGGCCTTGGCTCCGCCTGTGCTGAACGCCTGGTGGCCGCCGGTGGTCGAGTCGTGCTGTGCGACTTGAGCGAGGGCGTGCAGGACCAGGCCAGTCGCCTGGGCGACGCTGCCATCGCGGTGCAGGGCGATGTCACCTCGGCGGATGACATCCAGGCGGTGGTCGACGCTGCCCAGGCCCACGGTGACGGCCTTGCCGGAGTGATCCACTGCGCCGGTGTGGTTAGTGTGGCCAAGCTGGTGGATCGCCACGGCAACCCGGCCGACCTCGACGCCTATGCACGCACCGTGCAGATCAACCTGGTCGGGACCTTCAACGTCATGCGCCTGGCGGCGGCGGCCATGAGCCAGAACCCGCCGGGAGACGACGGTGAGCGTGGTGTCATCATCAATACCGCCTCGGTCGCCGCCTTCGATGGCCAGGTGGGGCAGTGCGCCTACAGCGCCTCCAAGGCGGGGGTGGTAGGCATGAGCCTGCCGGCCGCCAGGGAACTGTCGCGTCACGGCATCCGGGTGATGGCGATCGCGCCGGGCGTGTTCGAGACGCCGATGATGGCGGACATCCCCGAGGATGCCGTCGCCGCGCTGTCCCAGTCGGTGCCTTTCCCCAAGCGGCTGGGCAAGCCCGATGAATTTGCCCGTCTGGCGGAGCAGATCATCACCAACAGCATGCTCAATGGCGAAGTCATTCGCCTGGATGGCGGTATTCGCATGCAGTGAATCCTGCCCTGAAACGAACGCTTGACTTAGAGGGCGGTCGTCGCTACTTTCAAACACATGTTTGAAAGTGCGTCCTGGCGAGGTCCATCGCAGGCGCAGCCACCGAATCCAGGAGTGCCCCATGCCCGACTATCAGGCCCCGCTGCGCGACATGCGCTTCGTGATGGACGAACTGTTCGACTACCCGAGCCATTATGCTCGTCTTCCTGCGGGGGATGATGTCTCGCCCGACGTGGTGGCGGCGATCCTCGAGGAGGGCGCGCGCTTCGCCCGCGAGGTGCTGCTGCCCCTCAACCAGAGCGGCGATCGCGAGGGCTGTCGTCTCGAAGGTGGCGAGGTCAAGGCGCCGAGCGGTTTTCGCGAGGCCTATCGCCAGTATGTGGAGGGTGGCTGGCCGAGCCTTGCCGCAGAGCCCGAGCACGGCGGCCAGGGCCTGCCGCCGTCACTGTCGATGCTGCTGTCGGAGATGATCTGCGGGTCGAACCTGGCCTGGGGCATGTATCCGGGTCTGTCCCACGGGGCGGCAGACGCGCTGCGTCACCACGGCACCGAAGAGCAGCAGCGCGTCTACCTGACCAAGCTCGTTGAGGGGAGCTGGACCGGCACCATGTGCCTGACGGAGCCCCACTGCGGTACCGACCTCGGGCTGATCAAGACCCGCGCGCTGCCCCAGGATGACGGCAGCTATAGCATCAGCGGGACCAAGATCTTCATCTCCGCCGGTGAGCATGATCTGGCCGACAACATCCTTCACCTGGTGCTCGCCAAGCTGCCGGATGCACCCGAGGGATCCAAGGGCATCTCGCTGTTTCTGGTGCCGAAATTTATGCCTGACGGCCAGGGCGAAGCGGGGGAGCGCAACGGCGTGGTGTGCGGCTCTCTCGAACACAAGATGGGCATCCACGGTAACGCTACCTGCGTGATGAACTTCGACGGCGCCACCGGATACCTGATCGGTGCGCCGAACAAGGGTCTGGCGTGCATGTTCACCATGATGAACGCCGCGCGTATCGGGGTCGGTATCCAGGGCCTGGGGCTCGCCGAGGCGAGCTTCCAGAACGCCCTCACCTACGCCCGGGATCGACTGCAGATGCGCGCGCTGTCGGGCCCCAAGGCACCCGAAAAAGCCGCGGACCCGATCATCGTCCATCCGGACGTGCGGCGCATGCTGCTGACCCAGAAGGCCATCGCCGAAGGCGGCCGGATGCTGGTGCTGTATACCGCTCAGTTGGTGGACGTGGTCGAGCAGTGTTCGGCCGGCGAGGAGCGCGAGCGGGCCGAGACCCTGCTGGGCCTGTTGACCCCTGTCGTCAAGGCGTTCCTGACCGAGCTTGGTTTCGAGGCCACCAATGAAGGGGTACAGGTGTTCGGCGGCCACGGCTTTATCCAGGAATGGGGCATGGAGCAGATGGTGCGTGATGCACGCATCACACGGCTGTACGAAGGCACCACTGGAATCCAGGCGCTGGACCTGCTGGGACGCAAGGTGCTGATGAACCAGGGCGAGAGCCTGAAGGCCTTCACAAAGGAGATCCACAAGTTCTGCCAGGCCAACGCCGACGACGAGGCCATGGCGCCCTTTGTTGGCCCGCTGGCCAAGCTCAACAGTCAATGGGGCGAGCTGACCATGGGCATCGGCATGAAGGCCATGAGCGATCGTGAAGAAGTGGGGGCAGCCTCGGTGGACTACCTGATGTACTCGGGCTACGTGACCCTGGCCTATCTGTTCGCCCGGTCGGTCAAGTGCGCCCGGGAAGCGCTGGCGGACTCGCCCAGCGACGCCAGCTTCTACCAGGCCAAGATCCACACCGCGCGCTTCTACTTCGAACGGCTGTTGCCGCGCACCCGTACCCACGCCGCCCAGATGCAGGCAGGGGCCGAGGGCCTGATGGCGATGGACGCGGCCAGTTTCGGCCTTGGTTTCGAGGTATAGACGGGACTGCCTGTCGACACGATGTTTTGCTGAGCTCTCTCGATCGGGTGACTGATCGTTGATGGGCGGCGAGCCTGGCTCGCCGCCCTTTTTTTATCGTGGCGAAGCGAGTCCGGGGGGCGTCTGTCAGAGCAGAAGACTGAGACACTTCATTAGCCGCCATACGGGTTTCATGGCATGATGCGTCGATACGCATATTCTTATAGTGAAGGTGATGCAAGACTCTCTCCACCTGTCGATTCTCGCCAAGGAGGCATCATGAGCCGCCACCTGGGATTGGGGGTCAAGTCGTTACTTATCCCGTTGTTGTCCTTTCTGGTCGCACTGGTGCCGGTGCTGTGGATCGGCAGCCACGCGCTTCAGGACGTCGAGCGCCACTTCGGACAACGCTTCGCCGAGCAGTACAGCCAGCTGCATACCCAGCGCATGCTGACGCCGCTGTCCACCGAACTGGCCCTGGCCAGGCGCTTCGGCGATCTGACGGTCACCCGCGAGTGGCTCTCGGATATCGACAACGAGGAACTCAAGGCCCGTTTCTTCGCCGAGTCCGAGGGATTTCGCCAGCAGTTCGACGGTGACGACTACTTTGTGGTGCATCACGACAGTCGCCAGTTCTACTTCAACGACGGCAAGATGAGTCCGAGTCGTGCCCCCCGCAACCAGCTGTCACGCAGTGACAGTGAAGACAGCTGGTACTTCCGCATGATGGACAGTGGGGCGCCTACCCGGGTTCAGGTCGCCTATAGTCCGGCGCTGGACATCACCCGGGTGTGGATCAATGTTCGCGTCGACGGCGAGAACGGGCCCCTTGGCATGGTCGGTGGCGGCCTCAATTTCAACCGCCTTCTGGCCAGCAGCTTCGACGATCAACCGTTGGGTGTTGCTTCCTTCCTGCTTGGCCGCGAGGGTCGGGTGCTGGCGATGGCAGAGGACGGAGAGCTCCAGGCGACCGACTTGAGCCAGGTCGATGAAGGCGGCGGCGTGCTTGATGCGGCGGTCGAGGATCCCGAGGCCCTCGCCGAGATGCTGGCATCGGCCCGAGAGAGCGGCGGAGAGGTAGAGACCCGCACCCTCGAGTGGTCCGGTGAGGAGCGAGTGGTGGCGGTCAGCTACATGCCGGAGCTCGACTGGTGGCTGGTGTCGGCGGTCGATCCCTACGCCGCCACCTTGCTGGAAAAGCGTTGGTTGTGGCCGCTGATGTTTGCCCTGGTGGCCAGTCTCGGGGTGGTGCTGCTGGTGGTAGTGATCGCCCTGCGGCGGCTGATCGTCAACCCAATGCGTCGCCTCAGTCAATCCGCCCAGGCGCTGGCCCAGGGCCGTTATGACACCAGGCTCGACAGTGACCGCGGTGACGAGATCGGCGATCTGTCACGCGATTTCCAGCGCATGGCCGATCAGGTTCAGGCCCATACCGAGGAGCTCGAGGAACGCATCCGTCAGCGCACCATGGATCTCACCCTGGCCAATCGGCAGATGAGCGAGGCCAAGCGTCAGATCGATGATTCCCTCGACTGCGCTCGGGTATTGCAGCAGGCGATCCTGCCCAGCCGCGACATGCAACGCTGCGCCGGGCTAAGGCACGGCGTGCTGTGGAGTCCCAAGGATACGGTCGGCGGCGACATCTTCGTGTTTCGGGACTTCGGTCATGACCGCGGCTATCTGCTGGGGGTCATCGACTGCGCGGGACACGGCGTGCCCGGCGCCCTGATGACCATGCTCGCTCGTGCGGCCTTCGACAACTCGGTCAACCAGGTGGGGCCCGAGAAACCGGCGGGTATCCTCGAGGAGATGGACCGGCGCATTCGCCGCACGCTCGAGGCCGACAGCGAGGCTCACGGCGTGACGCCGCACATGGATGCGGGGCTGGTGTGGGTCGGCGCCGGCCAGCAGCAATTGACCTTCTCCGGCGCCAAGCTGGATCTCTATGCCACCGATGGCCAGCGCCTGGAGGTACTGGCCGGTGGCCGACGCGCCCTGGCGTTCAAGCGTCGTGGGGAGTTCACCAATCAAACGTTGGCACTGGTGCCTGGCTGGTCCTGTACGCTGTGCAGTGACGGCTTCCTGGATCAGGCGGGCGGCGAGCACGGGTTTGGCTTTGGCAGGCGGCGTTTCGAGGCCATGCTGCTGGAGCACGCCGGGCTCGATCCCAGGGCACAGGTTGCGGCCTTCCTGGATTCGCTGGAGCGATTCCAGGGTGAGGCGCACCAGCGTGACGATATCACCCTGCTGTGCTTCCAGCCGGCGGTCGAGGACGAGCAGGATGGCACCGCGTCCGCGACGTCCAATATTCACCACGGTCACGATGAGGAAGTTCCATGGACCTCTTGACGCTGCGCGACCAATTCGAGAAACAGCGCGTGCTGCTAAGCTTCAATGGCCCGATTTCCCATAGCCTGATCGAAGAGATCGGCAAGGCCATTCGCAACTATCTCAACAGCGAATCTGCGGCACCATCGGCGGCGATGGACGTGTTCTCGACCTACATCGAAATGACCCAGAACATCAGCCATTACGCCACCGCCATGGGCTATGACGAACAGCGGGCCACCGCCACCGTTGCGGTGGCGCGGGGCGAGCAGGGGCACTATCTGGTGTCGGCGGGCAACGTGGTCGAGCATGCCGATGGCCAGCGTCTGATGGCGGCCGTCGAGGAACTCGGTGAGATGGACGCGGTCGAGCTCAAGCGATGCTACAAGCAGCAACTCAGAAAGCCGCGGGAAGACGGCTCCCGGGGAGCAGGGCTGGGGTTGATCGACATGGCGCGCAAGTCCTGCCAGCCGCTTCAGTCGAACCTGACGCCGCTCTCCGATCAACAGAGCTTTTTCTGCATCACCGCCACTATCTGACGGAAAGTCGAGAAAATGATTAACGACATTGCGATTGACGGGACCCAGTCGACCCCTGACATTCGTTCTGACTGGGACGCCGGAACGCTGACCATGCGCGGCGACTCCTATCCCGAAAACACCTTCGAGCTCTACAGTGGCGTGCTGAACTGGGTAGATAACTACCTGCGAGACGGCGAGAGCCCCCTCGAAGTGTGCCTGGAACTGGTCTACCTCAACACCAGCTCGGTCAAGGCGATGATGGACATCTTCGACCTGATGGAGGAGGCTCACCTGGAAGGCAAGGCCTGCAGCGTGGATTGGCGCTACGATGTCAGAAATGAACGCATCGCCGAGCTGGCCGAGGAGTTCAAGGAAGACTGCAGTTTTCCGTTTGCGATCACCCCCGTCGAGGACACCAGTTCATGACCGAAAGGGATCGTCAGCTGCTGCGGGACATCGAGGCGCTGCTGGCCTCGTCCGAGCATCAGGACAATCCACTGAAGGCACCGCTCGAAGCGCTCTACCGGCGGCATACCGAGCAGCTTGAGCGGCTGGAGCGCATGGCTTCCATTTCCGATGGCTTTCAGCGCAACGTCAAGAGCGACCTGTCCACCGCCGAACGCCGGCTGGAGCGACAGCAGCGTCGCCAGCACAAGCTGTCACGCATCGCCGATGGTTATCAGGAGCTATTGTTCGAGCGCAAGCAGACGCTGGAAAGCGAGGTCATGCTCGATCCATTGACCAAGATCCCCAATCGTCGTGGCCTGCACACCGAGCTGCGTCGACTGATGGCCGCCTCCAGCCGACAGCAACGCCCTTTTACCCTGGCGATGGTGGACATCGACCACTTCAAGCGCTTCAACGACGAGCATGGGTATGATGTCGGCGATCAGGCGCTGCTGGTAGTGGCCAAGGTCCTCGACGACACCCTGCGTGGTGGCGATATCGTCGGCCGCTGGGGGGGAGAAGAGTTTCTGATTGCCTTGCCCGGCGCTTCGCTGTGGGCGGCTGAGCCCCTGTTCGAGCGGCTCCAGGCCAAGTTGCGTACCACCCAGGTGGTGAGCGACGACTCCCTGTCGCTGACCGTCAGCATCGGCGCGGCGGAGCACCGTCATGACGAGACCTACGAGCAGACCATGAATCGCGCCGACCAGGCGTTGTATCAGGCCAAGCGCAATGGGCGAGATCGCTGGGAGGCCGCCGAGTGACGGGCGTTCTGACTCAGCATCAGATGGTGTGTCGGCGTTGGAGGTTGCGCGAGTCCGGAACTGGCAGGCAGGAGGTGCCGGCAGCATGCTGAGGGTGTCCGAGCGGCTGTGGCTTGCGTCGATCGGCAAGGAACACTGTGACGCTCTGTGGCACGCCATCGACGCCAGCCGGGAGTCGTTGAGGCCCTGGCTGCCGTGGGTCGATGCGACCCGCGAGCAGGGAGATTGCGAGGTCTTCGTCACCGCTGCCATGGCCGAGCGGCGTCTCGGCACCGCTCGACACTTTGTCTTGCTCGAGGACGACGAGCTGATCGGCGTCGTCGGCTTCAACCGCATCGTCGAACGTCACCGCTGGGCGTCGCTGGGCTATTGGCTGCGCAGCGACTTCCAGGGTGGGGGCCGGATGACGCAGTCCGTGGCAACCCTGGTGGAATGGGGTTTCGACGAACTCGAGCTTCATCGACTCGAGATTCGTTGTGCCGAGGGCAATAGCCGTAGTCGCGCTATCCCCGAGCGACTCGGCTTTCGCCAGGAAGGCGTGCTGCGCGAGTGCGAATGGGTCGGCGGACGGGCGCTGTCCCATGTGGTCTATTCGCGTCTTGCCGGTGACCCCGCGCCGGGCTGACGGCCTCGCCTTCAGGCCCAGCGTTCCTCGGCGGTAAAGGCGACGGTAAACCAGCGGCGCTCGGGGGGAATGCTCAGTCGTGAGGATATCTCCTCGCGGATCTCGTCCATCTCTACCATGCCGCGTCCGGCAGCGAAGTTCGGCGCGGTGACGATATGGATCTCGATAAAGTGGCCCCGGCCACTCTTGGCCACATGACTGTAGTAGTGGCTGAGACCCTCTCTTTGCATGATCTCCTTCATCGCCGCGTGTACCTCACGATCGATGGCGCTGGGTGCCATCAGCAGGATGTCCTTGGCGGCTCGCCGAATGATGTTGATGGGCACTGGCATGAACACCAGGGTCAGCACCACCAGCAGCGCCGAATCGACATAGGGCGTCCAGTGGTCGAGCGCGGTACCTTCCAGCAGCAGGGCGATCACGAAGGCCACCAGCAGCGCGCCGGTGATTAGCGCCGCCATCAGCCAGTTCTTCTGATCGATTCGCAGAAACTCGGAGTTGGCCCTGCGATTGATCTTCTTGAGATACACCGCCATGGCGCTGCAGATTACCAGCACCACGGCGGCGTAGAGGGTGGCCGCGCCGAAGGCGAGGGCGTGGCCGCCGCCCAGCAATTCCCGCAGCGCGTTGAGAAAGGCGTAGAAGCACAAGAGCAGCAGAATGCCACCGTTGAGCGCCGCCACCATCGGCTCGAAGTGCCAGAAGCCATGCTGGAAGCGTGAGGTCGCCTCGCGCACGACCAGCCGCGATACCGCCAGCGCAAGCCCCGACATGGCGGCGTCAATGGTGGAAAAGACGCCATCGAAGAGGATCGACTGGGAGCCGGCCAGCAGGCCGAAACTGACCCCGAGCAGGGCGACGCCCAGGGTGGTGATGATCGAGAGCGACAGGGCCCGTTGTTCGAGTCGTGAATCCATGATCCGATGCAGTGTCGAGGAAAGCTCGACTATAGGGGCTGGCGTCGTTTGGCACCAGCCGGGGCGTTCGCGTCGGCTATCACAGGGCGTGGATCAACAGGGAGAACACCATGAGCAACAATCTCTACGCCAGGGCAGAGTGTGGCTGCGGCGCCATTGCGCTGCTGGTCGCCGGTGAACCCGAGGCCGTCGATCCTCGCCTGAGGCTGGCCTGGTGGCCGGAGACAGCGCTCCAGTTGACGCAAGGGGCGGACTGGCTCGAGCTCACGGATGAACGGCGCGGAGAGCATCGCTTGCTGGTGGAGAGTTGCCGCCGCTGTGGTGACCGGCTCATGGTCTCACGGGACGGCTGGGTCGAGACGACGCTTGAATGGGTGGAGAGGCTGGGGCTGGAGGTATCGACGCTCCGTGCCAGTGATGCACTTCGAGAGAGCTTCGGGCATGCACGCCCCGCTGACTGAGCCGTCGTGATCTCCACCCATGGGCGCTCGCTGCCTGCGCGGTGAAGGGATCAAGGGTGCGCGTTGGCGAGGGAGGGGTAGCCCAGCAACTGCCCCAGGCGCTCGGCGTGAAGCGACAGCCAGTCGGGATCGATCGGCCCCCAGTCCTCGATGCGATAGTGGCCGATATTGTGAGGCTTGCCTGGCTGATGCTCGAAGCGGCAGCGGATGTCCAGTTCCTCGAGGGCGGCGAGGGTGTCCTGAGCGGTACGTCTCGGCATGCCGGTGGCGGTGGTGATGGCCGGCACGCTATCGATGCCGGTGGCCACCAGATGGGCCAGGTAGAGGCGTCGATAGAAGCTGGTGCGGGTCTTGCTGAGGCTGGTCATGGGCTTTCGCTATCTCGTCAGGGGCCTTAGGTACCGATGGTGCAGCGTCACGCAAAAGCGCGGCCAGTGCAACAGAGGTTCGAGACTTTGATGCACGTCACAGGCGTGCCTGCCGGCACAGGCTAGAGTGTGGCGACACCGGGCGGCGCTTCATGAACTTTTTCATGGAAATGATTCTTGAAGCGCGAACGGTTCTCGCCATTTTCTATCCCGAGGTTCTCGCATGTCTGCATCGCCGATCTTTGACCGCTCCGCCCTGGCCGCCCTGGCCACCACCCTCTGTCTTGGTGTCTTTTCCAGCAGTGCCTCGGCGCTGGAGTATCCGATCGGCGAGCCCGAACTGGTCAACGGCATGGAAGTCGCCGCGGTCTACCTGCAGCCGGTGGTCATGGAGCCTGCCGGTGAGCTGGCCGCTGCCGAGGCCGATATTCATCTCGAGGCGGATATTCACGCCCTCGAGGACAACGACAACGGTTTTCCTCCTGGCGCCTGGATTCCTTTTCTGCACATTGACTATCGGTTGCAGAAGGAAGGCAGCGACAGTGTGATCGAAGGTAGCCTGATGCCGATGATCGCCAGCGACGGCACCCACTATGGTGTCAATGTGGCGCTCGAGGGCATGGGGCGCTATCACCTGAGCTTCCACATCGAAGCGCCGCACCTGATGCGTCACATCGACAAGGAAACCGGCGTGGCACCCTGGTATGCGCCCTTCGACGTCGAGTACGACTTTGTCTACGCCGGCGTGGGCAAGAAGGGCGGCTACTGAGAGGAGGCGGTCATGTTGCTGCTACGTCGTTCCCGTCTCTCGGGCGCGCTGATCACGGCGCCGTTGGTCGCGCTGTCGCTGATGACACTGTGCGCCACCTCTGGTCAGGCAGAGGCCGGAGCGCTGCCTACCTACCGGTTGACCCTTGTTGACGGCAGGCTTGATCCCGTCGAACTTGAGGTCGTCGCCGGGCAGCGGTTCAAGATCGAACTGCATAATGCCGGAAGTACGCCGGTGGAATTCGAGAGTCGCCGGCTTCGCCAGGAAAAGGTGATGGGCCCCGGCGTTCACTCCTTCGTCGTGGTCCACCCGCTGAAGCCGGGGCGCTACGACTACTTCGACGAGTTTCACCTGCCCGATGCCCAGGGCGTGATTATCGCTCGGGAAGCCTCCGAGGAGGCTCACCCATGAACGAAGCGGCCTTTATCGTGGTCCTGCGCGAGAGCCTGGAGGCCATCCTGGTGGTCGGCCTTGTCTACGCCTGGCTCGCCCGAGAGGGGCGTCGCGATGCCTTGAATTGGCTGTGGGGCGGTGTCGCGGCGGGTATCGCCCTGGCGGTGGTGCTGGGTGCTGTGCTGATGGGAGTAGGGCGCTGGTTGACCGGTGACGCCCAGACCCTGTTTCAGACCGCCATGTCGGCGCTGGCCGCCGCGTTGATCGTGCAGATGGTGGCGTGGATGCGCCGTCGCGGCGCCTCCTTCAAACGTTCCATGGAGTGTGACGCCATGCTGTGTCTGTCGCGCTCACGGCTGTGGGGCATCGCTACCCTGGTGGCCCTGGCGGTGGCTCGGGAAGGCGCCGAGACCCTGGTGTTTCTGTACGGTCTGGGTCTGGCCCAGTGGCGAGGCGGACAACTGACCTCCTTCGCCCTGGCCGCAGGTCTTGGCTTTGTCACGGCGGCTGCCTGCTTCGTGATGCTGCAGTGGTTCTCGCGACGACTGGCCTGGCGCGGGTTCTTCCGGGCCAGCGAGATCCTGCTGCTGCTGGTGGCGGCGGGCCTGTGGGTGGCGGCGCTCGAGCGGCTGATGAATCTGGGCTGGTTGCCGGTCGGGATCGATCCGCTGTGGGACACCAGTGTCTGGCTGGATGACGGCCAGGGAGTCGGCGGACTGCTGGCCAGTATCGCCGGTTACCGTGCCTGGCCTTCCTCGACGCTGGTGCTCGGCTACGTGTGTTATTGGGGGCTCGTCTACTGGTGGGTGGGCGGGCAGCGCCCGTCCCACAACGTCGTCGAGGGAGCGGTGTCGTGAACGAGGCGGCGGCAGTGCCGGCAACAGGGACGGCAACAGTGACGCCAGCAGTGATGCCAGAAGCCAGCGATCGCCGCTGCGGGTCTGGCAAGGACACTCGGCCAACCGTGGCTGAGAATCGGCATCCAGGCGCCCGCAAGACCCGACGCTGGGCGCGTCTGGGAGCCTGGCTGAAGCATCATCGGCGCTGGATTCTGACACTGCAGTGGGCCGTGGTGGCGTTCTACGCCGTGCTGCTGCTGGTGCCACCCTTGTTGCCCCTGCCGAACCATGAGGCACGCATCCTCGATCACCTCACGGTGTTCGCCGAGTTCGTGTTCTGGGGTATCTGGTGGCCCTTTGTCATGGTCAGCATGGTGGTGGCGGGGCGGCTATGGTGCGGGATGATGTGTCCGGAGGGTGCCATCACGGAAGCCGCCAGCCGTGTCGGCATGGGCCGGGCGATACCGCGCTGGATGCGTTGGGGTGGCTGGCCGTTCGTGGGCTTCGCCATGACCACGATCTATGGGCAGCTGGTCAGCGTCTACCAGTATCCCAAGGCCGCGCTGCTGGTGCTGGGGGGCTCGACCCTGGCGGCGGCCGTGATCGGTCTGGTCTACGGCAAGGGCAAGCGCGTCTGGTGTCGCCATCTGTGTCCGGTCAGCGGCGTCTTTGCGCTGTTGGCCAAGCTGGCGCCGTTGCACTACCGCGCCGACCCCGAGGTGTGGACCGAACACGGACGGCGCCAGCGCCGGCGTGAGGTGTCAAGAAGCCGGGCTCCGGACTGCCCGGTGCTGATCCCGCTGAAGCAGCTGGACAGCGCCAGTGACTGCCATCTGTGTTCGCGTTGTTCAGGCTACAAGGATGCTATCCATCTCGAGCTCAGGGCGCCCGGCATCGAGGTGGTGTCGCCACCGCCTCAGCGACCCGCGACCCTGTGGGAGTTCGTGCTGGTGGTATTCGGCCTGCTGGGCATCGCGGTGGGGGCATTCCACTGGTCGGCGAGCCCCTGGTTTGTGGCCGCCAAGCAGCAGGCGGCCGTCTGGCTCTATCAGCGCGGTTGGGGATGGCCGCTGGAAACCAGCGCACCCTGGTGGCTGCTGACCCACTATCCCGAACACAACGACGTCTTCACCCTGCTCGATGGAGCCCTGCTGCTGGGCTATATCGGCGTGACTACCCTGGTGCTGGGGGGGCTTGTCTCGCTGTCGCTGTCGCTGACCAACCGTCTGCTTGGCCGCTGGCGCTGGCAGCGTCTGTGGCACCTGTCCTACGCCCTGATACCCCTGGCCGCGGTCGGCGTCTTCCTGGGCCTGTCGATGACCACCCTGACCCTGCTGCGAGGCGATGGCCTGCTGATCCACTGGGCCAATGACGCCAGGGCGCTGTTGCTGGGGCTTGGCGTACTGGCAAGCGCGGGGCTTGGATGGGGCATCCTCGGACGCTACGCCGGTGGCCCGCGTCGACTATTGGCCATGCTGCCCATGCTCGCCGCCCAGGCGCCGGTGATCGGCGCCTGGTGGCTGCTGTTCTGGGGCTGGTAGAGCGTGGTAGCGCCTGGTAGAGAGCCAGCCAGCGCCGACCCTGACTATGCAGAAAGAAACGGCGCTTTCATTGCGGTGATGACCTGGCGCATCTTGTCATCCGAGGTGATATAGGCCGGCGGGCTGGTAGAGAGCCAGCCAGCGCCGACCCAGCCCACTCATTATGCGTTTGCGGTGAAAGGGGCCTTCATGGCCTTGATGATCTGGTGCATTTCGTCATCCAAGGTGATATAGGCAGGCGGGCTGGTAGAGAGCCAGCCAGCGCCGACCCTGACTATGCAGAAAGAAACGGCGCTTTCATTGCGGTGATGATCTGGCGCATCTCGTCATCCGAGGTGATATAGGCCGGCGGGCTGGTAGAGAGCTAGTCAGCGCCGACCCTGCCCACTAATTATGCGTTTGCTGTGAAAGGCGCTTTCATTGCGGTGATGATCTGGCGCATTTCCTCATCCGAGGTGATGTAGGCCGGCATGGTGTAAAGCCATCTGCCGAAGGATCTCAGCCACACGCCCTGTTCACGGGCGATGGAGGCGGCGCCTTTCAGCGCTTTACTGTCGTGCACCTCGATCACGCCGGTGGCGCCGAGCACACGGATGTCGGCCACCGCAGGGTGGGCGCGCAGGTCACTGTCGCCGGCGAGTTCCTGCACAAGGATGGCGTTAAGCCGAGCGATACGGCCCAGATAGTCGTCCTCCTCGAAGACCCTGAGGCTTTCCAGTGCCACGCGACAGGCCAGCGGATTGCCCATGAAGGTCGGGCCGTGCATAAAGGCGTGAAGCTCGCTGTCGCCGATAAAGGTGTCATGGACACGGTCGCTGGCCAGGGTCGCCGCGTGGCCAAGGTAGCCGCCGGTCAGCCCCTTGGACAGCACCATGATGTCCGGACTGACACCGGCATGGTCGGCGGCGAACATGCGCCCGGTGCGGCCAAAGCCGGTGGCCACTTCGTCGAACACCAACAGCACGTCGAACTCGTCGCACAAGGCGCGAGCACCTTTCAGATAGTCCGGTGAGGTCATGTTGAGGCCACCGGCGGCCTGCAGCAGGGGCTCCATCAACAGCGCGGCGATCTCGTGGTGGTGGGCTTCCAGCACCCCACGCAAGGCGTCGAGGTCGGCGGCGACCTGCTCCGGCGTGGCCGCATAGGGGGCCGTCGGCGCCGGGGCGAAATGGTGCTTCGGAAGAAACCCGGAAAACAGCGAATGCATGCCCTCTTCGGGGTCACACACCGCCATGCAGCCGGCGGTATCACCGTGGTAGGCCTTCATCAATGACAGCATGCGGTGCTTGTTGGGGCGGCCGCGCAGATGGTGGTACTGCACCGCCATCTTCATCGCCACCTCCATGCCCACCGAGCCGCTGTCGGAGAAGAACACGTGGTTGAGGCCCTCTGGCGTGACGCGAACCAGTTCCCGGGCGAGCTGGTCGGCGGGATCGTGGGTTAGTCCTCCAAGCATCACGTGACACAGCGTGGCAGCCTGCTCCTGAATCGCCTTGACCAGCCGTGGATGTCCGTAGCCGTGGATCATGCACCACCAGGAGCAGGTCGCGTCGAGCAATGATTCGCCGCTGTCCAGGGTAAAGCGGGTGCCCTGGCCGCCGACTACCCGGGGGGCAGGGGCCTGGGTCTTGAGATGGGCGTAGGGATGCCACACCGGAGAGGTCATGTCGGCTCCTGAAGGACGCTTGGTGGTAAACTGAGTGACGAGTTAAAAGTTTACCACTGCTGCTGCTACCGTCGCCAACGCCAGCGCTCGTACCCGGAAAACCGGGGTAGCGCGGGGCAGGCGAGGGCACAAGGAGGAGCGGTGCTTTCCTCAGGGATGCTGGGCGTCGACACGTTCGAGAAAGCGCTCGAACAGGAACGCCTCGTCGTTTTTCAGCGAGCGACTCAGGCAGTCGATGAACTCTCGGCGCGGATAGGTGAAGACCCGCGGCGCCTTGTAGGCATCCAGATCGATGGCGATCACCTCTCCGTCGACGACCAGGAAGTTCTCGGTGTGCAGGCCACGACAGTGGATACGGTCACGGTACAAGGCTTCGAGAATGTCCAGGTAGCGGTTCTGCAGTTCCGGAGAGTCGAGGACCAGCTGTTTGAGCGCGATGCCGTGCACGTTGGCGGTGACCAGACGATAGCGCTCTGCCGACAGGATTTTCGGTGTGGCGATACCCAGTCGCTCCAGTCGGCCGGCGACATAGCGAAAATTGTGGCCGGGGTAGCGCCGGATGCCCAGGCGGTAGCGCCAGCGATCGCTGGTCTTGGGCGTGAAGGTCTTGATGAAGGCGTCCTGGTCCGGCTCGTAGTGGACCTCGGTGTACTTGCCGGTCTGGATCAGTTGCATGGCGTCCTTGGCAGGCAGGGGGTGGCGGTCAAAACAAGGAGAGGGAAGACGTCAGGCGTCTTCGTCGAAGCGTGCGTCGAACAGTGCCTCCAGAGCGTCCAGCACCGCGTCCGCGTCCTTGCCTTCGGCCTCCAGGGTCAGCTCCGTACCGCAGGGGGCGGCCAGCATCAGCAGCGACATGATGTTGGCGGCGTCACCCGAGCGGCTGCCATGGTGGACGGTGACGGTGGCGTCAAAGGGTTGGCAGCAGGTGACCAGGCGTGTCGCGGCGCGTGCATGCAGGCCACGACGATTGGTCAGGGTCAGGGTGCGTCGGGCCACGCCTAGAGTCCTCCGCTGTCCAGTCGGCGTTGCTGGCCGAGTTCGCGGTGGCGTAGACGGACGCGGGGATGCTGGTCGGCCAGGGCCGAGGCGATTCCCTCGGCCAGGTAGACCGAACGATGCTGTCCTCCGGTGCAGCCCACCGCCACGGTGAGGTAGCTGCGCTGGCTTTGCTGATAGCGCGGTAGCCAGGTGCGCACCCAGGCGAGAATGTCGCGCTTCATGTCGGCGACGTCCTGATAGCGTTCGAGGAAGTCGATGACGCTGGGATCGCAGCCATTGGCATCACGCAGCGATGGTTCCCAGTAGGGGTTGGGCAGACAGCGGGCATCGAACACGATGTCTGCATCCGGCGGCACGCCTCGCTTGAAGCCGAAGGACTCCACGGTCAGGCTCAACTGGCCGCTGCGGTGATCGGCGACCTGTTCGGCGATGCGCGAACGCAGTTCGTGCACCGACAGGCGAGAGCTGTCGATGACCAGATCGGCCAGGTCTCGAATACCCGAAAGGGCCTTCTGTTCGGACTCGATGGCCTCCGCCAGGGTCATGTCGCTATCACGGGTCAGGGGGTGACGGCGCCGCGTGTGGGAATAACGCTCGAGCAGAATTCGCGCATCACTGGTCAGGTAGACCACCTGGCAGTCGATCGGACTCTGCTTGAGGGACGCCAGCTGGGCGGGGAAGCGTTCCAGCGCCTCAGGCAGGTTGCGGGCGTCGACGCTGACGGCGATACGGCGGGAATGACCGTTTTCCAGCTCGTCCACCAGGGCGCCCAGCAAGGTCGCGGGAAGGTTGTCGATGGCGTAGAACCCCAGGTCCTCCAGGGCCTGAAGGGCCACGGACTTTCCCGAGCCGGAGCGACCACTGATGATCACGAGCTGCATGTCCTGTCTCCTTGGGCAGGCGTCCATTGCTGATGGCCTAGGCAAGGCCGCGATCAGGAGGGAGTGTCGTCCCCTGGCGCCTGCTGGCGGATGGCTTCCTGCAGGCGCTCGTGAAGCTCGCGCTGGGAGCTGGCGTGGCGCAGACGGTGACGTGTGTCGGCGTCGTTCATGACGCCGGCGACCTGGCCGAGCAGGGCGAGATGGGCGTCGTCGGCCTCTTCCGGTACCAGCAGCACGAACACCAGATCGACGGGCTCACCATCGATGGCATCGAAGTCGACAGGTTCCGCGAGTTTGAGGAAGCCGGAGATGGGCGCCTTGCAGTGGGGGTTGCGGGCATGCGGAATGGCGACGCCATTGCCGATGCCGGTACTGCCCAGGCGCTCACGTCCGATCAGCCGACTGAAGACCTCCTGGCTGTCTAGGCTCGGGGTGTTCTGCGCAATGAAGGTGCTGAAAAACTCCAGCACCCTCTTCTTGCTGCCTCCCGGGACATCGAACAATGTGCGCTCGGGAGGGAGAATGGCTTCCAATGTCATGAGAGTCAGCGAATTCCGGCGCCTTGGGCGCGGGCTTGGGATTTTTCCTTGTGCTTGACCAGCTGGCGGTCCAGCTTGTCGGCAAGGGCGTCGATAGCAGCATACATGTCGCCGTCCTGCGCTTCGGCATGCAGGTCGGCACCGGCGGCGTGAAGGGTGCAGGCGGCCAGCTGGCGTTCCTTTTCCACCGAGAGGGTCACCTGGACGTTGGTGATGTTGTCGTAGTGGCGCTCCACACGGGTGAGCTTCTCTTGTACGTAGTCACGCAGGGGATCGGTCAATTCGACGTGGTGGCCGGTGATGTTGACTTGCATGACAGGCTCCTTGCTCTTTCGGGTGGTGGCTTGATTGTAACCCTTTTTCCGATCCTGCAAACCCCCTCGACGCTACGCAGAAAGACGCAGATGTCATGCGAAATTTCAAGTGCTTGCGCTTTCCCGATAACTAGGCTAGCGACGCCGCAGCGCAAGGACTCAGCGCAGTCGCTTGCGCTCGCTGGAAGACGGAATATTCATGGCTTCCCGGTACTTTGCCACGGTGCGTCTGGCGACATTGACGCCGTCTTCCGCCAGCAATTCCACCAGTTTGCTGTCCGACAGAGGTTTGCGGGCAGGTTCCTTTTGAATCAACGATTTGATCATGGCGCGGATGGCGGTACTGGAATGGGCGTCGCCATCCTGGCCGACCTGGCTCGAGAAAAAATACTTCAACTCGAACACGCCGCGAGGCGTGTGCACGAACTTCTGGGTGGTCACGCGGGAGATGGTGGACTCGTGCATCTCCACCTTGTCTGCGATATCGGCCAACACCAACGGTTTCATGGCCGCTTCTCCCTGCTCGAGGAAGTCGATCTGACGCACCATGATTTCCCGGCCGACCTTCAGCAAGGTGTCGTTGCGGCTGGACAGACTCTTGATCAGCCAGCGCGCCTCCTGCAGGTGGTCCTTGAGGAACTGGTTGTCCTGGCTCTTGTCTGCGCGCCGAATCAGAGCAGCGTAGTCGGGCTGGATGCGCAGTCGGGGCATTGCATCCGGATTGAGTTCAACGCGCCAGCCCTCTTCGGTGTGGCGTACCACCAGGTCGGGAATGACGTAGTCGTTGTCGCTGTCACCGAACTGGCTGCCGGGACGTGGGTCGAGGCTCCGGATCAGCTCGATGACGCTGTCGAGTTGGTCGTCATCGAGTCCTAGTCGGCGCTTCAGCAGGCGTCGGTCGCCGCTGGCCAGTGCCTCGAGAAACTGACGTACCAGTCGTCCGGCCTGGGGCAGCAGGACGGTATCGCGAGGCAGGCTATCCAGTTGCAGCATCAAACACTCGCGCAGGTCGCGGGCGAACACTCCGGTCGGTTCGAACTGTTGCAGCCGAACCAGCACCGCCTCCACCTCGGCGAGGGGAGGGGGGCGACGACCGTCTTGCTCGAGCCCCTGGGCAATGTCATCCAGTGTCTGCTCGAGATAGCCGTCGGCGTTGACCGCGTCGAGCAGGCTCTCGGCGATCAGGCGCTCCTGGTCGCTGACGTCGAGCATCGCCAGTTGCCAGCTCAGGTGGCTGTGCAGTGACTGGGAGCTTGCCTGGCGCTCGAAATCCGGCGCCTCGCCACTGCCGGCGGGGGTGGTGCCCAGGTCCTGGTAGGTGTCGGACCAGTCGCTGTCCACACTGAGTTCCGAGGGAATCTGATCCGCCCAGTCATCTTCCACGGCTTCCCTGGTCTGCTGTTCGCCGAACTCGTCCTCGAGTTCGAGCATGGGGTTGGCCTCCAGCGCCTGCTGGACCTCCTGGCGCAGGTCCAGGGTCGAAAGCTGCAGCAGGCCGATCGCCTGTTGCAGTTGCGGGGTCATGGTCAGCTGGGTACCGATGCGCAGCTGCAGTGACGCCTTGAGGGCCATGGGTCGGGATCCACCAGTGTTGTCGAAAGGCTTTACCCTAACGACGAGTCATCAGACATGCAAGCATCTTGCCAAGTTGGTGTTTTTTGACCTATGGGAGGGAGTGAAAAGGTCGATGTGGAACAACTTGGTAGGGGGGGAGGTGCTTCTTTCGAGGGAGGCCCTGTGTGCAAGGTGAGGCCGACCCTTTCGGGGTCGGCGGTTGGATGCTGATGCTGGCAAGTGTTGCGGCCGCTTGATGCGACTGCGGCTGTCGGGCGGCCCTGCGGTCTAGAGGCGGAAGTTCTCGCCCAGGTAGACCTCCTTGACGCGCTGGTTGGCGAGGATGGACTCGGCGCTGCCCTCGGCGATGATCTGGCCGTCGCCGACGATGTAGGCACGATCGCAGATATCGAGGGTCTCGCGCACGTTGTGATCGGTGATCAGGACGCCGATATCGCGGGCCTTGAGTTGACGAATGATGGACTTGATCTCGCCCACCGAGATCGGGTCGACCCCGGCGAAGGGTTCATCGAGCAGGATAAAGGCCGGCTCGGTGGCCAGGGCGCGGGCGATCTCGACCCGGCGCCGCTCCCCGCCGGACAGGCTCATGCCGGGGTTGTCGCGAATATGGCTGACGTGGAAGTCCTCGAGGAGCTGCTCGAGACGTGCTTCTCGGCCCTCGCGGTCGAGGTCCTTGCGGGTCTCGAGGATCGCCATGATGTTGTCGGCCACCGACAGCTTGCGAAAGATCGAAGCCTCCTGAGGCAGGTAGCCGATACCGGCCAGCGCGCGCTGGTGCATGGCCGCGCGGCTCAGGTCCCGATCATCGATGCTGATGCTGCCGGCGTCGGCTCTGACCAGGCCGACGATCATGTAGAAGGAGGTGGTCTTGCCGGCCCCGTTGGGGCCCAGCAGACCGACGATGCTGCCCTGCTCGATCGACAGGCTGATGTCCTGGACGACGCGACGCTTCTTGTAGCTCTTGGCCAGATGGCGAGCGTGGAGAGTCTTCATCAGTTTCCTTGGCTTTCCGGCTCGAGGGTCATGCGAATGCGCTGCTCGCCCTGGACGCCCTGGGCGCTGGAGCGGGCCTGGACCACGCGGCGATCGAGGAAGTACTCCAGATAGGCACCGTCGAAGGTGTCATTGGCCTTGTGCAGCTCAGCCTGGTCGATCAGCTCCATGCGCCGTTCGGCCACGTGGTAGATCACCTTGCGGCCCCAGCCCTTGACCACCGGTTCTTCCGGGGATGGCTTCTGCTCGAGGTAGGCGCGGGAGCCGGTCGCGGTCGCCAGTGACAGTTGTCCCTGGTCGTTGCGCTGGATCTCGACGCGTTCGCCGGTGAGGATCATGCTGCCTTGCACAATGCGCACGTCGCCGGTATAGACCGCGGTACCGGCGCGATCATCGAGATCCAGCTGGTCGGCCTCCACCTGAATCGGTGCGCTGCGATCACTCTCCAGCGCCAGGACACTGCTGCCGGTGGCGCCGGCGGCCAGGCCAAGGGCCAGGGCAAGCAGGAGGGCGGGACTTGGACGCATCATGGAAGGGGCTCCTTATTGAGGCTCTGGCGGATGATGACCGGTGACATTGTCGGTCAGGCGAGCGGTATTGTCATGGATCCAGGCGTCGAAGCGCTCCCCTTGCATCTGTTGAGGGGGTTGGCGTAGGACGGCTGGCGTTTCGCTCCAGACATGGCCACTGTCGCTGTCGTAGACCAATACCTCTGTATCAAGCTGCCAACGCTCCGCGGGGGCCTCGAGATGGGCGTCGCCTGACAGGGTCAGGGGGTTGCCGTCCGGACCCAGTTCACCGTTGTCGGCGTCGGCGATCCACTCTCGGCCGCTGTCGTCGATCAGCGCAAGGTCCGGCTGGTCCACCCGGGTGACGTCGTCGAGCGGTGTGTGCACAAGGCGTGGCGTATCGATGCGCTGATGGGGGGTGCCCTGGGCATCGAAGCGGGTCAGGCGGGCATCCACCAGGTAGTAGTCGGGCTCGCCGGCCTTGTCATTGGGTACCAGGTCGGGGACGTTGCTCTCGCGGGGGTCGAGCAACGTCAGGCCGCCACCGAGTACCAGCAGCAGGATGACCAGCCAGAAGCGAAAGCCTGGACGCAGTGCGCTCAGTTTCATGTCAGCGGTCCGTTGCTCAGGTAGCTGTCGATGATATCGTCGAGGCGGCCCTGGGCCATCAGCAGGGTGTCGGTGATCTCGCGCACCGCGCCATGTCCGCCGGCAACCTGGGTGACCCAGTCGGCGTGCTGACGAAGGTAGCAGGGGGCGCCTGGCACGGTGATGCCGACCGCACTGCGATGGATGCAGGGCAGATCCGGCAGGTCATCGCCGCAGTAGGCGACCTGGTCGAGGGTCAGGCCCAGCGAATCGCACAGCGATTCAAGGGCGGGCAGCTTGCGCTCGACCCCTTGCTGTACGTGCTCGATGCCGAGTGCTCTGGCTCTTTGAGTGACCATGGGGGAGCTGCGCCCGGTGATCAGGGCCACCTGGATGCCGGCGCGCTTGGCCAGCTTGAGGCCGTGGCCATCCAAGGTGTTGAACGCCTTCAACTCGGAGCCGTCGGCGTGGAAGTACAGTCGACCATCGGTCAGTACGCCGTCCACGTCCAGCGCCAGCAGCTTGATGTGGCGCAGGCGCTCCACCAGTTCCGGCGCGAGGGAGGCGAGAAGCTCGTGAGACATGACGGCGTTCCTTGTAAAGGGATAAATGAGGCTCAGATGACACCGGCGGCCAGCAGGTCGTGCATATGCAGTGCACCGACTGGGCGCTGCTCGTCATCGACCACCGCCAGGGCGGTGATCCGGCCTTCCTCCATCAGCTTGACCGCTTCCGCCGCCAGGGTGGCGGGGCCGATGCGTCGCCCGGGGGTGGTCATCACGTCATCCACGGTAAGCGAGCTGAAGTCCTGATGGCGATCCAGGGTACGGCGCAGGTCGCCGTCGGTATAGACCCCGGCCAGGGTGCCGTCGGGGGACACCACGCAGGTAAAGCCGAGTCCCTGACGGGTGATCTCGAGCAGGGCGTCGCGCAGCGGCGAGCCCGACGGTACCGAGGGCAGCCGGTCGCCGGTATGCATCAGGTCGGCCACGGTCAACAGCAGTCGCTTGCCCAGGCTGCCGCCCGGGTGGGACAGGGCGAAATCCTCGGCGGTGAAGCCGCGGGTCTCGAGCAGCGCCACCGCCAGGGCGTCGCCCAGCGCCAGCGCTGCGGTGGTCGAAGAGGTCGGGGCCAGGTCCAGTGGGCAGGCCTCGCGCTCGACCCCTGCGTATAGATGGGCTTCGGCGTGGCGGGCCAGGGTCGACTGTGCTCGGCCGGTCATGCTGATCAGTGGAATGCCCATGCGCTTGAGCAGCGGCAGCAGGGCAGTGACCTCGGCGGTTTCGCCGGAGTTGGACAGTGCCAGGACGACGTCGCCGGGCGTGATCATGCCCAGGTCACCATGACTGGCTTCGCCGGGATGGACAAAGAAGGCCGGCGTGCCGGTGCTGGCCAGGGTGGCGGCGATCTTGCCGCCGACATGTCCCGACTTGCCCATGCCGGTGACGACCACCCGGCCGCGGCAGGCCAGCAGCAGTTGGCAGGCACGGTCGAAGTCGCCGTCGAGACGCCCGATCAGGGCGTCGATGGCGTCACGTTCCAGCTCCAGGGTGCGTCGTGCGATATCGCGGACGCTCAGGGTCGGCGTCTGCGCCGAGGAGGGGTGTTTGCTCATGGCCATGATTGTTGCCGTTTACTGCCGTTGTCACAAGGGGCCTGCCGCGACCGAAAGGGCGAGCCAGGTCAGATAAAGCGCATAGGTGCAGGCCAGCAGCGCGCCGATCCAGCGCCCCAGGCGCCCTCGGCGTTGCCACAGCAGCAGCGCCGCCAGCAGCAGCGTCAGGCCAAGCATTACCGGAAAGTCGCGGCCGGCGGCTGCGGGATCGGTGGCTCCCGGCGCCAGCAGTGCCGGTACCGGCAGTACCGCCAGCATATTGAACAGGTTGGAGCCGATGACGTTGCCGATGGCCAGATCGTGGTGGCGCTTCAGCGCGCTGGCCACGCAGGCGGCGAGTTCCGGCAGGCTGGTGCCGATGGCGACGACGGTCAGACCGATCACCAGCTCGCTTACGCCAAAGGTGCGTGCCAGCTCAGTGGCGCCCCAGACCAGGGCGCGGGAGCTTACGATCATCACCGCCAGGGTCAGCACCAGCCAGCCGATGGCCTTGCCCAGTGCCATGCCGGGAATGTCGTCGGCCATCTCCTGTTCGGCCTCGTCGGCGCGAAACAGCCACCACAGACTGAATACCAGCAGCGCGATCAGCAGGGCCGCGTCGAGGCGATCGAGGCTGCCATCGGCCAGGGCGTAGCCGGCGAGGCCGGTGGCGCCCAACAGCAGTGGCAGCTCGCGGCGCACGATGGTGAAGCGCACCGGGATCGGCACCACCAGTGCAGTCACGCCCAGTACCAGCGCGATGTTGGCGATATTGGAGCCCAGCGCATTGCCGGTGGCCAGGTCGGGGGCGCCATCCAGCGAGGCCATCACCGAGACCACGATTTCCGGGGCAGAGGTGCCGATGGAGACGATGGTCATGCCGACCAGCATGATGCTCATGCCGGCGCGGTAGGCGGTGGCGGCGGCGGCGCCGACAAAGCGATCCGCGCTCCAGAGCAGGCCCACCAGGCCCAGGGCGACGACGACAGACGGTAACAGCATGGAGAACGACTTGGTTGCAGAAAGGGCGCCCATTGAACCCTTAGATAAACCTGCGCGCAAGCGCGCAACCGGGGCACTGGCATGCTGCATTTGAGTTAAGATACGATGTTCGAAAACCGAGCGCGGCTCAAGGCGCTCTATTCTCAAGGTTCGGGCTCAGGTCTGGCCAGGCGTCGAATCCGAGGATTCGGGGCGGGCGTCCGGTCTGAACCGCCGGTTCACGGTGATACTGACTCTATAGGGACTGCGATGACGGCTTCCTCCTTGGTGGAGGTGGAGAATCTGCATTTCACGCGCGGCGACAGGGATATCTTTCGCGGCGTGGATCTCTCCATACCCCGCGGCAAGATCACGGCCATCATGGGGCCAAGTGGCACCGGGAAGACCACCCTGCTGAAACTGATCGGGGGGCAGCTCAACCCCAGTGGCGGGCGCGTCCTGATCGATGGTCAGGACGTCCATCGCCTGTCGCGCAAGGATCTGTTCCAGATGCGTCGGCGCATGGGCATGCTGTTCCAGAGTGGCGCGCTGTTTTCCGATCTCAGTGTCTACGAGAACGTGGCCTTTCCGCTGCGGGTCCACACCGATCTGCCGGAAAGCATGGTGCGTGACGTGGTGCTGATGAAGCTCGAGGCGGTGGGGCTGCGTGGGGCCAGAGACTTGATGCCAGCAGAGCTGTCCGGCGGCATGACACGGCGTGTGGCGCTGGCGCGGGCGGTGGCGCTGGATCCTGAATTGATTCTCTACGATGAGCCCTTCGTCGGCCAGGATCCGATCTCCATGGGTGTGCTGGTCCAGTTGATTCGACGGCTGAATCAGGCGCTGGGCTTGACGGCGGTGGTGGTCTCCCATGATATCAAGGAGACCCTGTCCATCGCCGACTACGTCTACGTGGTCGCCGACGGGCGGGTCATGGCCCACGGCACGCCGGCGTCGCTGGACGTGGAACAGGACGCCCGAGTCAGTCAGTTCGTGCATGGTGAGCCGGATGGCCCTGTGCCGTTTCACTACCCGGCCAACGATTTTCACGATGACATTCTGGGCCAGGGGAGCCGTCCATGATCGAACGAATCACCCATATGGGACGGCGCGGCTGCGACCTGCTGGAGGCCGTCGGCCGGGCCAGCATCTTTCTCGGCCAGTCCATGCTGGGGCGCCCCTCGGCAGAAGGGTTCAGCCTGTGGGTGGCCCAGGTCTATGCGGTCGGTGTGCTGTCGTTGGCCATCGTGCTGGTGTCGGGGCTGTTCATCGGCATGGTGCTGGCGCTTCAGGGTTACACCATCCTGGTCGGGTTCGGTGCCGAGGACGCGCTCGGCCAGATGGTGTCGTTGGCCCTGTTGCGTGAACTGGCGCCGGTGGTGGCGGCGCTGTTGTTCGCCGGGCGCGCGGGCTCGGCATTGACCGCCGAGATTGGCCTGATGAAGGCCACCGAGCAGCTGACCAGCATGGAGATGATCGGCGTCGATCCGCTGCGTCGTATCGTGGCGCCACGCCTGTGGGCGGGGTTCGTCTCGCTGCCGCTGTTGACCATCGGCTTCAGCGTGGTCGGCGTGTACGGCGGCTACCTGGTCGGGGTCGAGTGGCTCGGGGTGTTCGAAGGCTCGTACTGGGGCAACATGCAGGCCAGCGTCGGCTTCTTTACCGATATCGGCAACGGCGTGGTCAAGAGCATCGTGTTCGCCATAGTGGTCACCTGGATTGCCGTGTTCCAGGGGTATGATCTGGTGCCGACCTCGGAAGGTATTTCGCGGGCCACCACCCGTACCGTGGTGTATTCCTCCCTGGCCGTGCTGGGCTTGGATTTCGTTCTTACCGCCGTGATGTTCGGCGGGCTTTCCTGATTCTGCGGAGACTGTCCATGAAGCGCAGCAAGACGATGGAGTTTGGTGTGGGCCTGTTCATGCTGGCCGGTATCCTGGGGCTGGTATTCCTGGGGCTCAAGGTCAGCGGCCTGGACCTGCAACGTGCCGACGACACCTACGAGCTCCGGGCCAACTTCGCGAATATCGGTGGGCTCAAGCCGCGGGCACGAGTGACGATGGCCGGGGTGACCGTGGGACGGGTAGAGAGCATCGAGCTAGATACCGAGTTCTACGATGCCGTGGTAGTGATGTCGCTGGACAGCTCCCTGGCCGGCAAGCTGCCGGACGACAGCACCGCGGCGATCCTTACCTCGGGCCTGCTTGGTGAGCAGTACATCGGGCTGTCGGTCGGGGGATCACCGGAGATGATCGCCGAGGGTGAGGCGATTCGTGATACCCAGTCCGCGCTGGTGCTCGAGGAACTGATCCAGCAGTTCGTGTCCAATCTGACGAAAGACTGATCCGGCAGTTTCCGGAGATACAAGGAGGCAACCCATGACCCGTTCTTTGCCCGCAATGGTTCACCTGCGCCGCTGGTTGATGGCGCTGATGATGGTGCTGGCCAGTCTGCCGGCCATGGCCCAGCAATCCCCCGAACAGCTGATTCGCGACAGCGTCAATGATCTGATGGGGATGATCGGCGGCCGAGAGGCCTACTTCATGGACCGTCCCGACGAGCTCAAGCAGATGGTTGACGAGAGTCTGCGTGGGGTCGCCGACTTTCGCTACATCGGCGCCAGTGTGATGGGCCGCTACTTCAACAATGCCACGCCGGAGCAGCGTTCGCGCTTCGTCGAGGTGTTCAAGCAGACCCTGCTCGACACCTATGCCAAGGGCCTGGTGACCTTCGAGTACAAGGAAGTTCGCGTGCTCGATAACCAGTCCGCCTCACGCTATGACGATCAGGACAGCGTCGAGATGGAAGTGGTGGCCACCGATGGCACCATCTACCCGGTCAACTACACCCTGCGCAAGTCCAACGGCCAGTGGCGGGTGGTCAATGTCATCGTTAACGGCATCAATCTCGGTCTGACCTTCCGCAACCAGTTCGATCAGGCCATGCGTGACCACAACCGTGACTACGACGCCGTGATCAACAACTGGTCGCCGGATGTCGGCGTCGACGAACTGGAGCGCGGTGCGTGAGCGTGTTGATGGAAGTGGCGTCGGCCCGCCTGCTCGAGGACGGAAGTACACTCCGGGTGTGTGGCAAGGTCGACTTCGACGGGGCCGCGGACATGGCCGAGGCAGGTCGTGAGTGGCTCCAGAGTCGGGCATCGGGCACCTCGGTGTGCCTCGACCTGAGCGAGGTGGAGCATGTCTCCAGCGCGGCGCTGACCATGATGCTCGAGTGGGCGCGTACCATTCGCCGGATCGGGCTGTCGCTCAACAGCATCAAGCTGTCGGCGCAGCTCAGGCAGTTGACCGAGCTGGCCGGTCTGGATGATCTGTTGCCTTCCAGCACCGTTACCGCCTAGCGGCGGTTGTCTGGCTGCTGGTGTCCGTCATGCGCCTGGTTCGACGTCTGAATCCAGCGCCTTGATCCGGGCTGCTCGCCCTCGCCGCTAGCCCTTCCGGCACCCCCGACCACCGCAAGGTGGCCGGGGGTGTCTTTTTTGTGACGGATGTATAGGTGGAAACCTCGCTGCGTCATCGCCAAGCGCGCCGCTTTTCTTTACCATATGCCCTTTGAGTTTTTTCGGGACGTCACGGCGAGGCCGTGGGCGTCTCCCGTCATTGGTCTGGTCAAGGAGCAGGTGCATGCAACCCAGCGACGTCAAAGCGCTGCTCGAGAGCCGTGTCGACGGCTGTGAATTTCATATCCAGGGTGAAGGCTGCAACTTTCAGGTGATTGCGGTGGGCGAACGCTTCGCCGAGCTGTCACCGGTCAAGCGTCAGCAGGTCATCTATGGTGCGCTGTCCGAGGAAATCGCCTCCGGCGCCCTTCATGCGGTCAGCATCAAGACCTATACCCCCGCACAGTGGCAGGCTGCCGCCGAAAACACCGGAGCCTGATGGTACCGCCTTCATGGACAAATTGATCATTACCGGCAACGGACCCGCCGAGGGCGACGTCTGGGCCAGTGGCGCCAAGAATGCAGCGCTGCCCATCCTGTGCGCCACCCTGCTGTCCGAAGAGCCGGTCACCATCGGCAATCTTCCCCATCTGCAGGACATCACCACCACCCTGGAACTGCTCGGCCACATGGGCGTGCAGGCGGTGATGGGCGAAAAGATGTGCATTCAGCTCAACGGAGCCCAGGTCAGCGATTGCCACGCGCCCTATGAGCTGGTCAAGAAGATGCGCGCCTCGATCCTGGTGTTGGGGCCGCTGCTCGCCCACTTCGGCAAGGCCGACGTGTCGCTGCCGGGCGGGTGCGCCATCGGCTCGCGTCCGGTGGACCTGCATATTCGTGGCCTCGAGGCCATGGGTGCCGATATCCGGGTCGAGGGTGGCTACATCCGTGCTACCACGCCGGGCCGCCTCAAGGGGGCGACCATCTTCTTCGATACCGTGACCGTGACCGGTACCGAGAACCTGCTGATGGCCGCGACCCTGGCCGACGGCACCACGGTGCTCGAGAACGCCGCCAAGGAACCCGAAATCGTGGATCTGGCCGAGTGCCTGATCAAGATGGGTGCCGATATCCGTGGTCACGGTACCGACACCATCACCATCGAAGGGGTGGAGCGGCTCCACGGGGCTCGCCACGACGTCATGCCGGACCGTATCGAGACCGGCACCTTCCTGGTGGCAGCGGCGCTCAGCCGTGGCCGCGTTCGGGTGCGTCGTACCCGTGCCGACATTCTCGAGGCGGTGCTGGCCAAGCTCGAGGAGGCGGGGGCCAGGATTACCACCGGTGAGGACTGGATCGAGCTGGACATGGAAGGGCGCAGGCCCAAGGCGGTCAATATCAGGACCGCTCCGTATCCGGCCTTTCCCACCGACATGCAGGCCCAGTTCGTGGCCATGAATGCGGTGGCCGAGGGCTCCTCGCGAGTGGTCGAGACGATTTTCGAGAATCGTTTCATGCACGTGCAGGAGTTGAACCGCATGGGCGCCAACATCGCCCTGGAAGGCAACACTGCCGTCATCGAAGGCGTCGAGCATCTGTCCGGCGCACCGGTGATGGCCACCGATCTGCGCGCTTCGGCCTCACTGGTGATCGCGGCGATGATGGCCAAGGGCGAGACCCTGGTCGACCGTATCTACCACATCGATCGCGGTTACGAATGCATCGAGGAAAAGCTGCACCTGCTGGGTGCTCGGATCAAGCGCGTCCCGGGCTGAGCTTTCTCCGCCCAGCCGGCTCGGACTGCCCGGGCCGGCGCGGGGAAACACGCCACATTGACTTCCAACCCGACAACCGGGCGAGACCATGAGCAAGCAATTGATAGTGGCGCTCTCCAAGGGGCGCATTCTCGACGAGACGCTGCCACTGCTGGCGGATGCCGGCATCCGGCCCGCCGAGGACCTGGGCAAGAGTCGCAAGCTGTTGTTCGACACCAATCTGCCAGACGTCAAGCTGGTGGTGATTCGTGCCACCGATGTGCCGACCTATGTGCAGCTGGGGGCGGCGGACCTGGGGGTCGCCGGCAAGGATGTGCTGCTGGAGCACGGTGCCGAGGGACTCTATGAGCCGCTGGACCTCAATATCGCGCGTTGCAAGCTGATGACGGCTGGTATTCAGGGTGCCGAGCCCGCCCGTGCCCGGCGTCGGGTGGCGACCAAGTTCGTCAATGTGGCGCGGCGCTATTACGCCGAGCAGGGCATCCAGGCCGAGGTCATCAAGCTGTACGGTGCGATGGAGCTGGCGCCGCTGATGAACCTGGCCGACGAGATCGTCGATATCGTCGATACCGGCAATACGCTGCGTGCCAACGGTATGGAGCCACGGGAACTGATGGCCCATATCAGCACCCGGTTGGTGGTCAATCAGGCCTCGATGACCATCAAGCATGATCAGATCAAGCCGCTGCTGCGCCGCTTGAGCGACGCCGTCGAGGCGCGGCGGCAGGCGGCAAGCTGAGCGCACCAGCCAACGGAACCCGAGGGTTCTCAACGTATGGCCAAGACAGAAGCGGAGATTTCCGACATGAGCCAAGACACGCCCCTGGTGGCCCGACTCTCGACCCGGGACGCGGATTTCGAGTCCCGTCTCACCGACCTGCTGGCGTGGGAAGGCGTGTCGGACCATGGTGTCCAGCAGGCGGTCTCCGAGATCATCAGCCAGGTGCGTCGGGAGGGCGACGCCGCCCTGGTGGCGCTGACCTGTCGCCTCGATCGCCTCGAGGCCTCGAGCATGGCGGATCTGACCCTGGGGGCCGATCGTCTCGAGGCCGCCTACGCCGCTCTGCCCGACGACCAGCGTCAGGCGCTGGCCACCGCCGCCGAGCGTATCCGCGTCTACCACGAACGCCAGAAGCCCACTTCCTGGCAGTACACCGAAGATGACGGCACCGTGCTGGGGCAGAAGGTGACGCCGCTGGATCGCGCCGGTATCTATGTGCCCGGCGGCAAGGCCGCCTATCCCTCATCGGTGCTGATGAACGCTGTGCCGGCCCACGTGGCGGGAGTGCGGGAGATCATCATGGTGGTGCCCACGCCCGACGGCGTGGTCAACGATCTGGTGCTGGCGGCGGCGCATCTGGCCGGGGTGGACAAGGTGTTTACCCTGGGCGGTGCCCAGGCCGTGGCGGCGCTGGCCTATGGCACCGAAAGCGTGCCCAGGGTCGACAAGATCGTCGGGCCGGGCAACATTTATGTGGCCACCGCCAAGCGCGCGGTCTTTGGTCAGGTGGGGATCGACATGATCGCCGGGCCCTCCGAGATCCTGGTAGTGTCCGACGGCCAGACCGATCCTGACTGGCTGGCCATGGACCTGTTCTCCCAGGCAGAGCATGACGAAGACGCCCAGGCGATCCTGGTCAGCTGGGACGTGGAGCATCTGGCGGCGGTGGAAGCGTCCATGGAACGGCTGCTGCCGACGCTCGAGCGCGAAGCCATCGCCGGGGCCTCGCTGCGTACGCGCGGTGCGCTGATCGCCTGTCGTGACGAGGGCGAGGCGCTGGAGTTGATCAATCGCATCGCGCCGGAGCACCTGGAGTTGTCGGTGGAGCACCCGGAGCGACTGGCGGAGCAGGTACGCCACGCCGGAGCCATCTTCATGGGACGGCATACCGCAGAGGCGCTGGGCGACTACTGCGCTGGTCCCAACCACGTGCTGCCGACCTCGGGTACGGCGCGCTTCTCGTCACCGCTTGGCGTCTATGACTTCCAGAAGCGCTCTTCGATCATTCACTGCTCGCCACAGGGGGCGTCTACCCTGGGCAAGACCGCCTCGGTGCTGGCTCGTGGTGAATCGCTGACCGCCCACGCGCGTTCGGCGGAGTACCGCATCAAGGATTGAAGCGACGCAGGGCCGGAGGTCGTTGTGACCGAGCGCCCCCGGCCCCAGACAGGCATCCAGACATGAAAAGGCCCGGAGCAATTCCGGGCCTTTTCATGTCTGGACGGTGGGGCACGCCTGGACACTGCTTCTGCGTTACCCACCTCGGAGTGCGTCTCAGGGGGCTGACTGGCTGCTGCCGGTCTGCTGCGACTGGGATTGGGGCGTGGGGCGCTCGCCGACTTCCAGTTCCACCTCGATCGGCTTGCCGTCGCGGGCGACGCTGACGGTCAGGGTGGTGCCGGGAGCCACCGCAGCGATGTCACTCATGGTGCGACGCGGATCGATCACCGCGCGACCGTCGACCTCCAGCAGCACGTCTCCGGGTTTCAGTCCCGCCCGGTCGGCAGGTCCCTGGGACACCACGCCGGCGATGATTACCCCGGCTGGCGCCTGCAGGCCGAAGGAAGCGGCCAGTTCCTGGTTCAGCTCCTGGGCCTCGATGCCGAGCCAGCCGCGGATGACCCGGCCGTGGGTGACCAGCTCGTCGAGGATGCTGCGGGCCAGGTTGGCCGGGATCGCGAAACCGATACCCTGGGAGCCCCCCGAGCGGGAGAAGATGGCGGTGTTGATGCCGACCAGGGCGCCGTCGGGGTTGATCAGGGCGCCGCCGGAGTTGCCCGGGTTGATCGCCGCATCGGTCTGGATGAAGTCCTCATAGGCGTTGAGTCCCAGATGGCTGCGACCGGTGGCGCTGATGATGCCCATGGTCACCGTCTGGCCGACCCCGAAGGGGTTGCCGATGGCCAGCGAAACGTCGCCCACCGCGACCTTGCGCGAGTCGGTCAGCTCGATCACCGGCAGGTCGCCGAGATCGATCTTGAGTACCGCCAGGTCGCTTTCGGGATCGGTGCCGATGACCCGGGCCAGGGTCTCGCGGCCGTCGCGCAGCGCCACCTGGACCTGGTCAGCGCCGCTGATGACGTGGTGGTTGGTCAGCACGTAGCCGTCCTCGCTGACGATGACGCCGGAGCCAAGGCTCGAAAGCATGCGTTGGCGCGACGGCACGTCATTGTTGCCGAAGAACTGGCGGAAGAAGGGGTCTGACATCAGCGGGTGGGTTTCCCGTTCCACGACCCGCGAGGAGTAGACGTTGACCACCGCGGGCGCGGCCTTCTCCACCGCCTCGGCGTAGCTCACGGGGCCGCCACGGCGGTCCAGCGGCGCAGCTTCCTTGACCTCCGGGGCAGGGCGTTGCGGTGCCTGCTGCTCGGTGGGTGTCGCTGGTGGCGTGGCGGGAACTACCGTCAGGCTGTCACCGCTCGGTGACGGTAGTCTGCCGAGCCGTTCGGGGAAGGCATTGATCAGCACGATGGCGAGCAGAATGCCGATGAGGACCGGCCAGATATAGGTCGAGAGGGTGCGTCGCATGCGGCGATGATCCTTGGCGCTTGGCAGTGAGGCGGTCGCGGGCCGGCGGGGCGGTGCGTACAATGTGCGCCATTGTAGCATCGCCAACCTGATGCTTGTTTGGAGCTATTTCAGGAGATCTCATGATAGACCGCGACGAACTGGTATCGGCCTGCGAGCAGCTGCTGGAGGCCCGGCGCTTCAAGGACTACACCGAGAACGGGCTGCAGGTGGAGGGCGCACGCACGGTCACCCGTGTGCTCTCCGGCGTCACCGCCTGTCAGGCGCTGCTTGACGAGGCGGTGCGCTGGCAGGCCGATCTGGTGCTGGTGCACCACGGCTACTTCTGGAAGAACGAGCCGGTGGCGGTTACCGGCATGAAGCGCCGGCGGCTGGCGACCTTGCTGGCCAACGACATCAACCTGCTGGCCTACCACCTGCCATTGGACGCCCATCCCGAGCTTGGCAACAATGCGACCCTGGCGCAGCGCCTGGGGTGGACGGTGGAGGGAACGCTGGACGCGCCCATGGGCGAAGGGCTTCTGTGGCACGGTCGGCTGGAAAGGCCAATGGGCGTTGCCGAGCTGGCTGCCCAGGTAGGAGCGTCGCTGGCACGCGAGCCGTTGGTGATCGAGGCGCCTGGTACCGAGGCGGTGAGTCGCGTCGCCTGGTGTACCGGCGGCGCCCAGGACATGATCATCCCGGCGGCCGAGGCCGGTGCCGAGGTGTTCGTCTCCGGCGAGATCTCCGAGCGAACCACCCACCTGGCGCGGGAGATGGGGATCCACTATCTGGCGGCGGGTCATCACGCCACCGAGCGCTACGGCGTCCAGGCGTTGGGGGAATGGCTGGCGCAGCGCTTTGGTGTCGAGCACCGCTTCGTCGACATCGACAACCCTGCCTGAGCAGCAAGCGCCATCGACCGCTTGTGTCGCTGCCAACGCCAGAGCCCGCACCAGTGTGCGGGCTCTGTCATGGCGGGGTGGTCAGTAACGTGGCGGGCGCGGTTCTGCGTTCTGGTCGTCATTGGCCTGGCGCAGACCGAAGTCCTCTGACAGGGTGCCGCGGTTGCCGTCGGCGTAGTCCCGCGGAATGGCGATATCATCGCTGGTCTCGCCGGGTTCGCTGGGCGGTGTCACCTCGCCGCCGATGGCCTTGCTGCCAAGCTGGCGCGCCGACTCGTGAAGTTGGCGCTGCAGGGTGAGGGCGTCATCGCAGACCTGCCGGGCCAGGTCGTCCATCTGTTGCAGGTGGTCGTCGACACCGTCTTTCCACTCGGTCAGCTGGCGTTCCCGTTCGGTCAGCTTGAGGCGCAGCCTTTGGGCACTGCGTGCGCCGCCGTTGAGCAGGTGGTAGCCCAGTGCGCCGAGTCCAATTCCGGCCACCAGGCAAGCCGCCGCCAGGATCATGTTGAAGTTGCTTGGTTCCACGTAGTTCTCCCTGAGCTCTTTCGGACGACCCGCGGCCGCCGCCGGCCTGGCCGACGGCCCATTATAGAGGCGTTGGCTCATAAAGGGTCAATGGCCTGGGGCCTCCCTTGTCGTGCTGGCGTGATGCGCTGTTGCCGGTCGCGGCCTGGGACCTGCCATTCCTGTGTGGTCTGCGTATAATGCGGCTCCGAACTTGTTGACAGTCAGGACGCTACATGAGCTCTTCCCCGTCGAGCAGTGGTCGGCCAGAAACTCCGCTGGAACGCTACCGGCGCGACCTCCAACGTGATGATTTCACGGAGGATGCCGCCCAGGCCAATGCCGTGGCGCATCTGCAGCGACTGTATGACGAGCTGGTGGCAGCGCCCAGGGCCAAGGCGCCGGCGGCGGCGCGTGACGGCTGGGCGTCGAAGGTGAAGGGCCTGTTCGGGCGCAAGGAGGAAGAGCAGGAGCCGGCGCTGCCAGCCATCTCCGGGCTCTATTTCTGGGGCGGCGTCGGTCGTGGCAAGACCTACCTGGTCGACACCTTCTACGAAGCGCTGCCGTTTCCCCAGAAGATGCGCACCCATTTCCATCGCTTCATGCAGCGTGTCCACAACGAGCTGGATCACTGCAAGGGCGAGAAGAACCCGCTCCGGCTGATCGCCGGCAAGTTTGCCGAGGAGGCGAGGGTGATCTGTTTTGACGAATTCTTCGTCAAGGACATCACCGATGCCATGATTCTGGCCAATCTGCTCGAGGCGTTGTTCGAGCGCGGTGTGGTGCTGGTCGCCACCTCCAACATCGTGCCGGACGATCTGTACAAGGATGGCCTGCAGCGCTCTCGCTTTCTGCCGGCCATCGATCTGCTCAAGCGCCACTGTGAGGTGGTCAACGTCGATTCCGGCGTCGACTATCGACTGCGGGCGCTGGAGCGCGCCGAGATCTTCCATTCGCCGCTGGACGAGGCGGCGGATCAGGAGCTCGAGCGCAGTTTTCGCGAGATCGCCGGTCAGGCGGGGGAAGAGCAGGTGCCGGTGGAGATCAACCATCGCATCCTCAAGGCGCGTCGACTGCACGAGGACGTGGTCTGGTTCGACTTTCTCGAGCTGTGCGACGGGCCGCGCAGTCAGAACGACTACATCGAGCTGGCTCGCGAGTTCCACACGGTCCTGGTGTCCTGTGTGCGGCGCATGGACGCCGCCACCGATGATCAGGCCAGGCGCTTCATCAACATGGTCGACGAGTTCTACGACCGTGGCGTCAAGCTGTTGATGTCCGCCGAAGCGCCGGCAGAGGCGCTGTACCAGGGTGGCAAGCTGGAGTTCGAGTTCGAGCGCACTCTGTCCAGGCTTCAGGAGATGCAGTCCCGGGAGTACCTGGCGCTGCCCCACAAGCCTTGAACCGACGGTGATTGCGTGTGTCCGAGGGGGTGACGGCACGCTTTCGCTCATGTAGAATGCGCGCTCGCTCGACCGTTGTGGCGGCATCGTCCGGATTTCCGGGTGCCGCGCAACCAAGAAAAATAGGGATGATCTCTTCGCGGCGTGGTCTCGCTGAACACCTGTCGGGTGTCCAGAACACGACGAAAGGGATCCAACACATCGAATTGGTGATTTCATCCATGAAGACGTTCAGTGCTAAGCCGCAGTCCGTCCAGCGCGACTGGTATGTCGTCGATGCCGCGGACAAGACGCTCGGTCGTCTGGCTACCGAAATTGCTCGCCGCCTGCGTGGCAAGCACAAGCCGGAATACACTCCTCACGTTGATACCGGCGACTACATCGTCGTGATCAATGCCGAGAAGGTTAAGGTCACCGGCAACAAGGCCAGCGACAAGATGTACCATCGTCACACCGGTTACCCGGGTGGCCTGCGTTCCATGACCTTCAGCCAGCTGATCGACCACGCTCCCGAGCGTGTCATCGAAGGTGCCGTCAAGGGCATGCTGCCGAAGGGTCCGCTGGGCCGTGCCATGCACGCCAAGCTCAAGGTCTACGCCGGTTCCGAACATCCGCACGCTGCCCAGCAGCCGCAAGAACTGAACATCTGAGGGGATCTTCGCCATGACACAGCAGTATTACGGTACCGGGCGCCGCAAGACCTCAACCGCGCGCGTCTTCCTCAAGCCGGGCACCGGCAAGATCACCGTCAACAGCCGTGACCTGAACGAATACTTCGGTCGCGTGACTGGCCGCATGGTGGTTCGCCAGCCGCTGGAACTGACCGAGACCCTCGGCCAGTTCGACGTCTATGTCACCGTCAAGGGTGGCGGCGGCAGCGCCCAGGCCGGCGCCATTCGTCACGGTATCACCCGTGCCCTGATGCAGTACAACGAGGACTTCCGTCAGCCGCTGCGTGCTGCCGGCTACGTCACTCGTGACGCACGTGAAGTCGAGCGTAAGAAGGTCGGTCTGCGCAAGGCGCGTCGTCGCCCGCAGTTCTCCAAGCGTTAATCACCCACGCTTGCCGATCAACAACGCCCGGGCCATTGGCCCGGGCGTTGTCGTGTCCGGGGTTCGAAAAATTGTGTGCTGTAGTGCTCTGATGGTGGGGATCATCGGGTCGCCTGGCGGCGCCTGTTTCCCTCGTTAATCTGTCATCGTCTATGCCTTTTGAGCCGCCCTGTCCCTCAAGGCGAACAGGCACAGTGGTATAAAGTTGTTCCACGTCAATTGTCTGGGGCTTGCGCAGGGGGTCTGGGTCAGCCGGCTTCTTGTGCCGGTGGGGGGGATTTCCTAACATACAATCCACTTGTATCCGTGGTCACGGACATTCAAGGGGCCGTGAAAACAACAACGGATAAAGTCTGATGGGAGAAACCAGATCATGGCAGACAACGGCGTGAACAAAGGGCGACGCCGTTTCCTCGTAGGGGCGACCTCCGTAGTTGGAGCAGTCGGCGCCGTCGGGGTAGCGGTACCCTTTGTGGCTTCCTGGCAGCCTAGTGCCAGGGCTCGGGCGGCGGGTGCGCCCGTTCAGGCGGATATTTCGAAGCTCGAACCCGGGCAGCGAATGACCGTCGAGTGGCGGGGCCGTCCTGTATGGGTCATCAATCGCACGCCGGAGATGATCGAACGTACCGAGGCGTTGACCGACGAGGTGCTGGCAGACCCGGATTCCGCCAAGCCGATGCAGCCGGACTATGCCGGCGGTTCGCTGCGCTCCATTCGGCCCGAGATCGGTGTGCTGGTCGGCATCTGTACGCATCTGGGCTGTTCACCGCTGTTCAAGCCCGAGCCCAACGCCGAAGGCGTCGGTGTCGATGACTGGCCCGGTGGCTTCTTCTGCCCGTGCCATGGTTCGCGCTTCGACCTGGCGGGCAGGGTGTTTCGCAATGTGCCCGCTCCGGTGAACCTGGAAGTTCCACCCTACTACTTTGTCAACGAGTCGGTCATCGTGGTCGGCGAAGACGGGGAGGGCGCATAATGGCGAATCCCAACAAGGCCAAGGCCGAACGCGGTTTCATGCGCTGGGTCGATGATCGCTTCCCCGCCACCCAGATGTGGCAGGAGCATCTGTCCGAGTACTACGCGCCCAAGAACTTCAACTTCTGGTACTTCTTCGGCTCCCTGGCGCTGCTGGTGCTGGTCAATCAGATCCTCACCGGTGTCTGGCTGACCATGAGCTTCAACCCCAGCGCGGAGGGTGCCTTCGCCTCCGTCGAGTACATCATGCGTGATGTCGAGTACGGCTGGCTGATCCGCTACATGCACTCCACCGGCGCCTCGGCGTTCTTCCTGGTGGTCTACCTGCACATGTTCCGCGGACTGCTCTACGGTTCCTACAAGGCCCCGCGTGAGCTGGTGTGGATCTTCGGCATGGCGATCTACCTGGCGCTGATGGCCGAGGCCTTCATGGGTTACCTGCTGCCCTGGGGGCAGATGTCCTACTGGGGCGCCCAGGTCATCATCTCGCTGTTTTCCGCCATCCCCGGCATCGGTCCCGACCTGGCCCAGTGGGTGCGTGGTGACTACCTGATCTCCGGAATCACGCTGAACCGCTTCTTTGCTCTGCACGTGGTGGCGCTGCCCATCGTGATCCTGGCGCTGGTGGTGTTGCATATCATCGCCCTGCACGAGGTGGGGTCCAACAATCCCGACGGCATCGATATCAAGGCCAAGAAGGACGAGACCGGCAAGCCGCTGGACGGCATTCCCTTCCATCCCTACTACACGGTGAAGGATATCGTCGGGGTGGCGGTGTTCCTGTTCGTGTTCTGCGCGGTGATCTTCTACTTCCCCGAAGGCGGCGGATACTTCCTCGAGAAGCCCAACTTCGAGCCGGCCAACCCGCTGAAGACGCCGGACCATATCGCCCCGGTGTGGTACTTCACGCCCTTCTACGCGATCCTGCGCGCCATCACCTTCTCGCTGTTCGGTCTGGACGCCAAGTTCCTCGGGGTCATCTTCATGGGGGCGGCCATCGCGGTGCTGTTCGTGCTGCCCTGGCTCGATCGTTCTCCGGTGCGCTCCATGCGCTACAAGGGCTGGATCTCCAAGGTCATGCTGGTGCTGTTCGCGATCAGCTTTGTCATCCTCGGGGTGCTCGGGGTGCTGCCGCCGACCGGCGCCAGGACGCTGCTGGCCCAGGTCTGCACCGTGATCTACTTCGCCTTCTTCGTGTTGATGCCCATCTATACGCGGCTGGAGAAGACCAAACCCGTTCCTGAAAGGGTGACTGGCTAATGAAAAAGCAACTGTTCGCACTGCTCTTCGCGCTGGTCCCGCTTTGCTCCTTCGCCGCGGGCGGCGAGGGGGTGCACCTGCGCAGCATGTCGCCGGATCTGGAGAACCAGGCCTCGCTGCAGAACGGGATGAAGCTCTACGTCAACTACTGCATGGGCTGTCATTCCCTGGAGTATCAGCGTTTCTCCCGCGCTGCCGAGGATCTGGGCATGCCCCAGGATCTGGTCGAGGACAACCTGATCTTCTCGCCGGAGCTGGGGTACAACGACCAGATGCACAAGGCGATGAGCGCCGAGGATGCCGAGGTATGGTTCGGCAAGGCGCCGCCGGATCTGACCCTGGAGGCCAGGCTGCGTGGCACCGACTGGATCTACAGCTATCTGCTGAGCTTCTATCGTGACAGCGAGCGCGCCACCGGGGTCAACAATGTGGTGTTCCCGGCGGTGGGCATGCCCAACGTGCTCGAGCCGCTGCAGGGGGTGCAGGAAAAGGTCTGTGCAGCCTCCGACCATGCGGTCGGTGACGCCGAACTCGATCCGCTGACCGGCAAGTACCAGTCCTGCGAGACCCTGCAGGTGACGTCGCCGGGCAGCATGGAGCCCAAGGAGTTCGAGCAGGCGGTGTATGACCTGACCAACTTCCTGGCCTATGTGGGCGAGCCGTCCAAGCTGCATGCCCAGGCGCTGGGGCCGAAGGTGCTGATCTTCATCCTGCTGTTTGGCATCATCGCCTACTTCCTCAAGCGCGAGTACTGGCGAGACATTCACTGACCGATAGGTCCACCATGGCGGGCGCGGGGTCGATGACCACGCGCCCGTTGCCTTTTCTGGTATTATCCTTGCGCCCGGGCGGACCCGCTGCGGGTGCAAAGATGTGCCCCTGATGCCCCCCCGAGAAGGGGGTTGTCGTGTTATCATCCCGGCTTGAACTGATGCGAGGATTGTTTCATGGGTGTAGTGGCCAAGCGGTCGTCGATGATCTTCTACTCCGGTGGCGAGGACCATTTCAGCCATCGTGTACGGATCGTGCTGGCTGAGAAGGGCGTGGCCGTGGATATTGTCGAGGTGACCGACGACAAGCATCCCGAGGAGTTGGCGGACCTGAACCCTTACAACAGCGTCCCCACGCTGTTGGATCGTGACCTGGTGCTCTACGAGTCCAAGGTCATGATGGAGTATCTGGACGAGCGTTTCCCGCACCCGCCGCTGCTGCCGGTCTATCCTGTCGCGCGGGCCCAGAGCCGACTGTGGATGCATCGTATCGAGCGCGAGTGGTGCCCGATGGTCGATCGCATCCTGTCCGGCAGCAAGAAGGAAGCCGACAAGGCGCGCAAGGAGCTGCGTGAGAGCCTCATCGGTATTTCGCCGATCTTCGAGGACATGCCCTTTTTCATGAGCGAGGAGTTCACCCTGGTGGACTGCTGCCTTGCCCCGATCCTGTGGCGTCTCCCTGCGCTCAATATCGAGCTGCCCGAGAAGCAGGTGCGTCCGCTGATGGGCTACATGGAGCGCGTGTTCGCCCGTGATGGCTTCCGTGCCGCGCTGTCCGAGGCCGAGCGCGAAATTCGTCCCTGATGTTTTGCTTGAACGGAATGCCTGAGCCGTGTGTGTCCGGTCGCCACCGGAGTCGCCCGAGTTCCCATTCGCCAACCAAGAGGGCCATATCATGAAGTCGAGCCGTCCCTACCTGGCCAGGGCGCTGTACGAGTGGCTGCTGGACAATGAATTGACGCCGTACATCGTCGTCGATGCGGAGTACGAGAACGTCGAGGTGCCCAGGCAGTTCGTGCAGAACGGCCAGATCGTGCTGAACCTCGGTCCAACCGCCGTGCGTGATCTGGACATGGGCAACGACGTGATTCGTTTCTCGGCGCGCTTCAGTGGCAAGTCGGAGTTGCTGTTTGTACCGCTGCCTGCGCTGATTGCCCTTTACGCCCGCGAGAACGGCGTCGGCATGGTCTTTGGTCACGAGCCCGAGCTTCCTGTCGAAGAGGCCAACGACGTCGATGCCCCGGCTCTGGAGAGCGTCAAGGATTCGACAGAGGATGAGGCTCCTGCCGTTTCCGATGAGGACGCAGGCAGTGAGTCCGATGGCGGCGATGGCGTGGATGAAGGTGTCGAGAGGTCCAAGCCGCCTCGCAAGGGGCGTCCGTCCCTCCGGGTGATCAAGTAACCTCGCCGGGCATCTCGCTCGCAGGGTGGTCGGCGGCGAGGTGTCGCCGGCTCGATCTCCTTGAAAAGCGCGACCTCTTCAAGAACGTGATCTCATGAAAAAGCGGCGAGCCTGTGGGCTCGCCGCTTTTTTGTGCATCTGTTGCGCTTGAGGGGCGTGCCGTCTCGCGAGGGCACGCCTGACGCCATCAGTCGATGTAGTCGAACACCTTGACGATACGCTCCATGCCGCCGGCGTTGGACACCACATTGACCGCACGGTCGGCCTCGGCGTGTGTCACCAGGCCCATCAGATAGACGGTAGCGTTCTCGGTAACCACGGTGATGCGGCCGGAGTCGACCTGATCGCTGGTGGCGAGGGCGGTACGCGCCTTGGTGTCCAGCCAGGCGTCGTTGAGGCGCTGACTGGTGGGCAGGTTGGCCGCCACACTGAGTTCATTGTGGACCCGACGAACGTTGCGCACCTCGCTGACGATCTCTTCGGCGCGCTGCTTGAGTTCTTCGCTGGGCACCTGGCCGGTCAGCAGTACCACGCCGTTGTAGCTGTCGACGTTGATCCTGGCGTCCTTCAGGCGTGCATCGACACGGCCCAGATTGTGGGCGGCCTTGGTCTCGATGCTCTCGTCCTCGACGGTCGCGCCCAGGGTGCGCTCGCCGTAATCCTCGTCGATGGTGCCGGGGTTGGTCACCGAGGTTACGGTGGTGCAGCCGGCCAGCAGGGCGGACAGCAGCAGGGCGGTCATCAGGGGGCGTGTCGAACGGGAATCGCGTTGCGTCATGTTATTCACTCGCACCAAAGAGTTGTTCGTCGATAAGGTCGCAAAGGCAGTGGATCACCAGCAGGTGAACCTCCTGAATACGGGCCGTGGAGGTAGCCGGCACCCGGATCTCGCAATCGTCCTGTCCCAGCAGGGAGGCCATGTTGCCGCCGTCCCGCCCAGTCAGGGCCACCACCGTCATGTCACGGTCATGAGCGGCCTGGATGGCCTGGATGACATTGGCCGAGTTGCCGCTGGTGGAAATCGCCAGCAGCACGTCGCCAGGCTGGCCCAGAGCACGCACCTGCTTGGAGAACACCTCGTTGTAGCTGTAATCGTTGGCGATGGAGGTCAACGTCGAGGTGTCGGTGGTCAGGGCCAGGGCCGGCAGACTGGGGCGCTCGCGCTCGAAGCGATTGAGCAGTTCGGAGGAGAAGTGCTGGCTGTCGCCGGCGCTGCCGCCGTTGCCACAGGCGAGAATCTTGCCGTCGGTGACCAGGCTCTGGACCATCATCTGGCTCGCGACCTCGATGAACGGTGGAAGCACTTCGCTGGCGTAGGTCTTGGTGTCGATACTGTCGTTGAACTGTCCGAGAATTCGGCTCTGGAAATCCATGCTGCCTTCCTGGTCCATGGGGGCTCGCCGGGAGCCCGCTGTGTCAGTTTGCTTCGAATGCACCGGCGATCCACTGGATGTCGAGGCTCGGTGACGAGCCGGTAACGGCCAGGACATCGAAGCGGCAAGGACATGATAGCCCGTTGCGGTGGAGATAAAAACGCGCCGCCCGGATCAGGCGGCGTTGTTTGGTGATGGTGATTGTTTCTGCAGGATGGCCGTGGCGGATGCTGCGGCGGTGGCGCACCTCGACGAACACCAGGGTCTCGCCGTCGCGCATCACCAGATCGATCTCGCCTCCCTTGGCGCGCTGGTTGCGCGAGATCGCTATCAGTCCACGCTGGCACAGCCAGGCCTCGGCGTGACGCTCGATGGCCTGGCCGCGGGCGACGGCGTCTATGGCGTCAGGGCGCCGCATCACCGAGGCCGTCACTGAACACGGGAGCCGGCACGCCGCTGCTGAACTGCGCCCATGGCAGTTCGCGGTAGATGCGGCCATCGCCGGCGGCGCTCAGGGTGCCGGTAGCGCCCTGCATGCGTGAACCCGGCAGGGCCTGGATCTGTGGCATGCGGCGTGCCAGTTCGTAGGCGTCGACGCCCATCGCCATCAGGCGGAAGATGGCTGGCTTGTCCTCGGCCTTGAGCTCTCGATAGGTGTCGTAGAACGGGAGAGCCTCGGCACCGCCCACGGCGGCGTCGGGAATGTTCCAGGGGATATCGGGGAACTGCACGCCGTCGAGGTCACGGTCCAGGCGCGACTGAGGGGTGCCTTCGTAGAGGTGTGAGGTGGCGTACACCGGCAGATCGGAGGCCGAATAGTATTCCAGTGTCGGTGGCACCTGGCGGGCGAAGTCCGGCAGGGCCAGCAGGAACAGCATGTCCGGACGCGGGTTGCTGATGGCGCGGCGGGTGCTGTCGGTGGCCGAGGCGCCGGGGTTGTAGCGCACCGCCGTGGCGATATCGCCGCCCAGTTCGCTCCAGGTGTTCCAGAAGGCCTCGCCGACCCGCTGACCCCAGTCGTTGTCGGGTACCAGCATGGAGGCGCTGCGGTGGCCGTCCTGCCAGCCGCGGCGGGCCGCCTGGCGGGCTTCGTCTTCTGCCGACAGGCCGTACTCGTAGAGGTTCTTGGTCTGGTTGGAGGCGGACTGGCCGTAGTTCAGCGCCAGGGTCGGCAGGGGCACCTCGGCGCGGCTTTCGAGACGAGTCACGTCGCTCTTGTCCAGCGGGCCGATGACCACCTGGGCGCCGCTGCTCTGGGCCTGCTGATAGAGTTCGTCGAGGTTGCCGTTGGAGGCGTCGAAGAAGCTGAGCTGGGCCCCGTTTCCGCCGCCGTTGACCACATTGGCCTGGTGGCTGCGAATTCCTTTTTCGATGGCGTCGGCGACGCCGGAAAGCGGGCCCGACTCGGGTAGCAGCACCGCGATGCTCTGCACGCTCTTGCCACGCAGTTCGCGCAACTGGGTGATCTGGGTAGGCAGGCGACGGTTGGCGGGGTGGTCCGGATTGGCCACGCGCCAGTCATCGAGGCGAGCGAATAGCCTCTGGATGTCACCGCCGCTCTGGTTGACCAGGCGGGTCAGCTCGAGCCAGCCGGTGACGATGGCGTTGTCGGGCTCTTCAAGTGCCTCGAGCTGGCGGCCGTTGAGTGCGCTCAACTGGTCCCAGATGGCGTCGTTGATGTCCTCGCGGCCGGTGGCGCTCTGCACCTGCATCAGCAGGCGAGCCGACTCGAGAGGTTCGCCCAGCTGGCCCAGCGCCAGCCCCTGGCGCAGGCGCAGCAGATTGGCTTCATCGTTGGGCAGCTGCATCTCGTCGAGCACGCTGGCGGCTCTGACTACCGCCTGGGGATCGCCCTCGCTGTCCCCCAGTTCGGACAGCAGCAGTGCCCACTGACGCCGGCTGTCGCCGGAGAGCTGGCTGTCGTCCAGGCTGTTGAGGACTTCCAGTGCCTGGGGGCGGCGTCCGGAGCGTGCTAGGATGTCGGCCGCCCTCAGCCGGGTCTGCGCCGCTTCGGTGCCTTGTTGCTGGGCGGCTTGCGCCAGTAGTTGGTCCGGGTCGTCGTCCATGGCCCGCTGTACGATGCTCGGCGTGAAGCTGCAGCCGGCCAGCGTGATGGCCAGTACAGCGGCGGCCACGGGGCCGCGAGTCAAAGTCCTCATGAATCCTTCCTTGTCCGTGTTCCGGATGGCAGCCCAGGGAGCCAAGATGTCAGAAGCGAAAGCTGGTTCATTGTACGTGGTCGCCACGCCAATTGGGAATCTGGAAGATCTCAGTCCCCGCGCCGCCCAGGTGCTGGGCCAGGTGGCGTTGGTCGCGGCGGAGGATACCCGCCACAGTGGCCGCCTGATGCGTCATCTCGGTCTGTCGCCGGCGATGATTTCCGTGCACGACCATAACGAGGCGTCCCGAGTCGAGACGCTCAGGCAGCGGCTCGCCCAGGGCGACGACGTGGCGCTGATCAGTGATGCCGGGACTCCCTTGATCAGCGATCCCGGCTACGTCGTGGTGCGTGAGCTCAGGGCGGCGGGTTTTCGGGTGGTGCCGATCCCCGGTCCCTGCGCCCTGGTCACTGCGCTGTGTGCCGCCGGGCTGCCTACCGATCATTTCAGTTTTCATGGCTTCCTGCCGGCCAAGGGTGCGGGGCGGCGAGCGCGCATCGAGGCCTGGAGGAATTCGGCCGTTACCCAGGTCTGTTACGAGTCTCCTCATCGTATCCGCGACACCCTGGCCGATCTCGCCGCCCTACTGGGCGAGCGCAGAGTGGTGCTCGGGCGTGAGTTGACCAAGACCTTCGAGACCTTCCTCGACGGCAGCGCCGCGGAGCTGCTGACACTGATGGAGTCTGACCCTGATCAGGCACGTGGCGAATTCGTGGTGATGGTGGCCGGGGCCTCGGGGCCGGCACCGGACCAGCGAGCGGTGGATGATGAAGCGCTGCTGCGCGCGCTGCTGGCCGAAGGGGTGGGGGTCAAGCAGGCCGCGGCCGTGGCCGCGCGCGTGCTCGGCGGGCCGAAGAAGCAGTGGTACGCCCAGGCACAGGCGTTAAAGGACGCCGATTGAATCCAGCCGCTGGTGCACTGGAGGACGCCCTGTGATCGTCGCTGCAAGGCGGGGATTGAGGGCGTCGAGAGGGTGTCGAGAGGGCATCAGGAGCGATCGCCTGAAGAGGCTGGGGGTTGTCCCAGGCCCGCCACGGCAAGGCGGGGATTGAGGGCGTCGAGAGGGCATCAGGAGCGATCGCCTGAAGAGGCTGGGGGTTGTCCCAGGCCCGTCACGGCAAGGCGGGGATTGAGGGGGTGGCAGGGCACTGGTATGCTTGCCGCGGGAGTTGGCCAGACAGTCGCCGCCGCTTGATGCGGGGGAGGAAAGTCCGGGCTCCATAGGGCGGAGTGCCAGGTAACCCCTGGGCGGCGTGAGCCGACGGAAAGTGCAGCAGAGAGTAGACCGCCTACGTCTCCCTCGGGAGGCCGGCAAGGGTGAAAGGGTGCGGTAAGAGCGCACCGCGCGCCTGGCAACAGTGCGTGGCACGGTAAACCCCACTCGGAGCAAGACCAAATAGGAACCCGTTGGCGTGGCCCGCGCTGGGTTCGGGTAGGTTGCTTGAGGGTAGTGGTGACACTACTCCTAGAGGAATGACTGTCCTCGACAGAACCCGGCTTATCGGCCGACTCCCCATTTTTCTTGCGCGCTTGGGCCTGGCTCGAGCGGCGCGATCACGAGTTTGTGCGGCCAGGAGTCCAGTGGCGTGAGGGTTTTCCACCGCTGACGGCGCTGACGGCTGGCCGCGCGTAGGAACACCGCCGTCGAACGAGACCCGCATGCCGTCACCTTCCTCTGAATCCTCCGTGCGCGGCTTCGCTCATGAAAGCGTCCTGCTCGACGGTGCCGTCGACGCCCTGGTGCATGATCCCGCCGGCGTATATCTGGATGGCACCTTCGGACGCGGCGGTCATTCCCGCGCCATCCTTTCCCGCCTTGCACAAGACGGTGGCCTGCTGGCCCTTGATCGCGACCCCCAGGCGATCGCCGAGGCGGCCAGCATCGATGACCCACGCTTTACCATCGAACGTGCCGAGTTTGCGCGGCTGAGAGAGGTCGCCCGCGACCACGGCCTGGATGGCAAGCTGTCCGGTATCCTGCTCGACATTGGCGTGTCCTCCCCTCAGCTTGACGATCCCGATCGCGGTTTCAGCTTTCTGCGCGACGGCCCGCTGGACATGCGCATGGACCCGACCCAGGGCGAGAGCGCGGCCCAGTGGATTGCGCGGGTGGGCGAGGCCGAGATGGCGTCGGTGTTCAAGCGTTACGGCGAGGAGCGCTACGCTCGTCGGCTGGCGCGGGCCATCATCGCTCGGCGCCAGGAACGGCCTTTCACCCGCACGGCCGATCTTGCCGAGGTGGTCAAGGCCGCCCATCCCGCCTGGGAGAAGGGCAAGCATCCCGCCACTCGCGTGTTCCAGGCCATGCGTATCGAGATCAACGGTGAGCTCGATCAGCTCGATCAGGCGCTGGAAGCCGCGCTGGAGGCACTGGCGCCCGGGGGGCATCTGGTGGTGATCAGCTTCCACTCGCTGGAGGATCGACGGGTGAAGCGATTTATCCGCGATCACGTCAAGGGCGATACCCAGGTGCCCAGGGGTATACCGCTGCGCGACGATCAGATCGCGCGACGGCTGGAGTCACTGGGCAAGGCGATGAAGGCCAGCGCCGAAGAGGTCGAGGCCAATCCACGCTCCCGCAGCGCCGTCATGCGCATGGCGCGCAAGCGCTACTGAGGACCTTCCATGGCTCAAGGACGACTGGATATCAACGCCTTTGGCTGGCCGCTGCCGCGCACCATGTCGCCGCGCCTCTTGCTGGTGGTGGCGCTGCTGCTGGCATGCCTGGTGTCGGCGCTGGCGGTGATCAGCGTCAGTCACCAGACTCGCCAGCAGTATGCTCGGCTCCAGGAGCTGGAGCGTGAACAGCAGCAGTTGCAGACGGAGTGGGGGCAGTTGCTGCTGGAGGAGAGCGCCTGGTCGACGCCGTCGCGTGTCGAACGCCTGGCGGTGGAGCGTCTGGAGATGCGGCTGCCCGATATCCATGACATCGAGGTGATCACGCCATGACCGCGGAACTTCCCCGGGGCGTGACACCTCGCCGCCCGCCACCGATGGAACCGATGGGGCGGGCGCGCTACGTGGTGATGATGACGCTGATCCTGCTGGGCCTGGGTCTGCTGGCCGGGCGGATCGTCGATCTTCACGTCATCGATCGAAACTTTCTTCAGGTGCAGGGGGACGCCCGTACCCTCAGGACCGATCCGATCCCCGCCCACCGGGGCATGATCACCGATCGTCACGGCGAACCGCTGGCGATCTCGACCCCGGTGGTGACGCTGTGGGCCAACCCCCAGGACCTGCCCGCCGACGACATCCAGCGGTTACGCCTGGCCCAGGCGCTGGGCCAGGACCTCGATGCCCTCAACGAGCGCATCGCGCGTTACAGCGAACGTGAATTCATGTACCTGCGTCGGCGCATGACCCCGGCCCAGGCCGAGGAAGTGCTCAAGCTGCGGGTGCCTGGCGTCCACGCCCGGGAAGAGTACAAGCGCTACTATCCTGCCGGCGAGGTGACCGCCCAGTTGCTGGGGGTCACCAACGTCGATGACCAGGGCCAGGAAGGACTGGAGCTGGCCTATCAATCCTACCTGTCCGGTGAGCCCGGCAAGCGCCGCGTGCTCAAGGACCGCCGTGGACGTCTGGTGCGCGACCTGGAGGTGCTGCAGGAGGCAGAGCCAGGCGGCAACCTGACGCTGTCCATCGACCAGCGCCTGCAGTACATGGCCTACCGTGAGCTCAAGGCTGCCGTGGATGAGAACGACGCCGACGGCGGCGTACTGGTGATGATGGACGCGCGCAGCGGCGAGGTCCTGGCGATGGCCAACCAGCCCTCCTACAACCCCAACAACCGCGCCGGCCTGGACCCCCAGGGGCTGCGCAACCGGGCCATGGTCGACGTGTTCGAACCGGGCTCGGTGATGAAGCCGCTGGCCATGTCGGCGCTGCTCGAGACCGGTCGCTTTCCACGTGACACCGTGGTGGATACGTCGCCGGGCTGGATGCGAATCGACCGCTACACCATCCGCGACGTTTCCAACAATGGCGAGTTGACCCTGGCCGGGATCCTGCGCAAGTCCTCGAACATCGGCATGGCCAAGCTGACCCTGCAGCTCGACGACCCGGTGGTGCCAGATCGCTACCGCGCGCTGGGATTCGGCCAGGCTCCGGGCACCGGCTTCCCCGGAGAGGCCACCGGCAACATGCCGGCGCCGGCGGTGTGGTCGAGCAGCCAGTGGGCCGCGCTGTCCTACGGTTACGGTCTGTCGGTCACCGCCTTGCAGCTGGCCAGTGCCTATACCTCCATCGCCAATCATGGCGAACGCCTGCCGCCGTCGCTGCTGCGCCTCAACCGCGCCGCCCAGGGCGAGCCGGTCATCGACCCCGAGGTCGCCGACCGCGTCCTGGCCATGATGGATGAGGTGGTGGCACCAGGCACCGGCGCCCGACGCGCGCTGGTGCCCGGCTACAGTGTGGCCGGCAAGACCGGCACCGTGCGCAAGAGCGGCAGCGGTGGCTACGAGCAGAACGCCTACCGGTCGTTGTTTGTCGGGATTACCCCGGTCTCCGACCCACGCATCATCACCGTAGTAATGATCGACCATCCCCGGGGCGACGCCTACTACGGCGGCGCCATCGCTGCCCCGGTGTTCTCGCGGGTGGCGGGCAGTGCCCTGCGCATCCTCGACGTACCGCCGGATCGCCCCGAACAGGAGGGCGACAGCCCATGACGCAGAAGGCGACGGAATCCGCCATGACCTTATCCCTGGCGCGTCTTGACGACGTGCTGACCCAGTTCTGGAGCGAGCTTGCGCCGAACGCCGTGGTCGCCGGCGAGGTGGCGACCTGGCTCACTACCGACAGCCGCGAGGTGTCGCCCGGCGCGACCTTTGTCGCGATCCCCGGCGTCGCCGCCGATGGCCGCGACTACATCGACAAGGCACTGGAGGCCGGCGCCTGCCTGGTGCTGGCGGAAGGCCCGCAAGACGCCCCGCCGCGGGTCGATGGTCGCGTAATGTGGCTGCCCGGGCTGCGCGCCCGACTCGGCGAGCTCGCGCGCACCCTGTATCAGGTGCCTGATGGGCTCGAGCTGATCGGTGTCACCGGCACCAACGGCAAGAGCTCGGTGACCCACTATATTGCCGAGCTGTCCCGCGCGACGGGCAGCGACTGTGGCCTGATCGGTACCCTGGGTCACGGTCGCCCGGGTGCCTTGACCCAGGGCATGCTGACCACCCCCGAGCCACTGGCGCTGCAGCGCCAGTTGGGTGAGCTCGCCGACCAGGGCATCACTCGGGTAGCCATGGAAGTTTCCAGTCACGCCCTGGAGCAGGAGCGGGTGGCGGGCTGTCGCTTTACTGCCGCGGTGTTTACCAACCTGAGCCGCGACCACCTCGACTATCACGGCAGCATGATCGCCTACGCCGCCTCCAAGGCGAAGCTGTTCAAGCGCCCGGAGATCAGTCTGGCCGTGGTCAATGGCGACGATCCCCTGGCTCGACTGATGCTGGCGGGCATCGGCGAGGGCACCCGGGTGCTGGCCTGTGGTGAAGACGATGCCGTCTCGCTCAGGGTGCTGGATGTCGAGCCCGACGTCGGTGGGCAGCGTGCGCTGATCGCCACGCCGGAAGGCGAGAAGGTGGTGGTGCTGCCGCTGCTTGGTCGCTTCAATCTCGACAACGTCCTGCTGGCCATGGCCAGCCTCTACGGTCTGGGTGTCGGCATCGACGAGCTGGTTACTGCCGCCGCGACCCTGACGCCGGTGCCGGGACGGATGCAGGCGTTGACCCGGCCCGGGGCTCCCACCGTGGTGATCGACTACGCCCACACGCCGGATGCGCTGGACAACGCCCTGGCGGCGCTTCGCGCCCACCTGCCCGGACGCGGGGCGCTGTGGTGCCTGGTCGGCTGCGGCGGTGATCGCGACAGCGGCAAGCGCCCGCTGATGGCCCAGGCGGCCGCAGGCCAGGCCGATCGACTGGTGATCACCGACGACAACCCCAGAAGCGAGGACCCGGACGCCATTCGCCAGGCGATGCTCGCGGGGCTGGAGGGCCAGGCCCGCCAGCAGGCATGGAACATCGCCGGGCGCGGTGATGCCATCGCCCGTACCATCACCGAGGCGAGCGCCGATGACGTGATTCTGATCGCCGGCAAGGGGCACGAGGCCTACCAGGAGATTCAGGGCGTGCGCCACGACTTCTCCGACCTGGCCGAGGCCGAAGCCGCCCTGGACCAGCGTCGACAGGGGCGGGACCAATGAGCGCGCCAGGGCTCGCGTCGCTGGGGTCGGTGTGCCGGGCGCTGGGTGTCGATGAAGAGGGCCGCGGCCTTCAGGGAATTGCGAACTCGCCGATAGCCGCCATCGTCACCGACACCCGTCGGGTGGCGGCGGACACGCTGTTCGTGGCCTTGAAGGGCGAGCGCTTCGATGCCCATGACTTTATTGCCAAGGCCCGCGAAGGCGGTGCCGTGGCGGCGGTGGTCGAGCACCCGGTGGACGACCCCTTGCCCCAGTTGGTGGTGGGGGATACCCGCATGGCGCTGGGGCTGCTGGCCCGCGAGCGGCGCCGGGCCTGGGGCGGTCCGCTGGTGGCGGTGACCGGCAACAGTGGCAAGACCACGGTCAAGCAGATGCTGGCGACATTGCTGGCTCGTCAGGGCGAGACCCTCGCCACACACGGCAACCTCAACAACGATATCGGCGCGCCCTTGACGCTGCTGGCGCTTGCCTCGGATCACCAGAGAGCCGTGGTGGAACTCGGCGCCAATCACCTGGGCGAGATCGCCTGGACGGCAGCGCTGGCCGAGCCCCAGGTCGCCATCATCACCAATGTCACCGGGGCCCACGTCGGCGAGTTCGGTGGCATGGGGCGCATCGCCCAAGCCAAGGGGGAGATTCTCGGCGGACTCGGCCCCGAGGGCGTCGCCGTACTCAACCGTGACGACCGCTACTTCTCGCTGTGGCAGAGCCTGGCGTCGCCCCGTGAGGTGATCGATTTCGGACTGACGCCCGAGGCGCGCCTCCATGCCGGGGAACTGGTCTGCGATACGCTCGGGCGCTATGCTTTCACGCTGACTTTCGACGCTCAGGTGCTGGGGCGTGTCGAGCTGCCGCTGATGGGCCGTCACAACGTGTCCAATGCCCTGGCGGCTGCGGCAGGGGCGCTGGCCATGGGACTGCCCGCCGCCGACGTGGTGGCGGGGCTTGGCGAGGTGGTGCCGACGCCGGGACGCCTGACCGTGGAGGAGGGGTTACGCGGTGCGCGGCTGCTCGATGATACCTACAATGCCAACCCGGGGGCGATGAAGGCGGCCATCGACGCCCTGCTGGGACTGCCCGGCCCGCACTGGTGCCTGCTCGGCGCCATGGGAGAGCTGGGTGAAGCGTCTGCCGATCTGCACGCAGAGATCGGACGCTACGCGCGGGAACGCGGCATCACATTTCTCGGTACTCTGGGCGAGGCGGCCGAGACCGCCGCCCGAGCCTTCGGCGAAGGCGGGTACCATTTTTCTGATCAGGCGGCGATGGTCCGCCATGTGCGTCAACATCTGCCCGAGGCGGCCAGCGTGCTGGTCAAGGGCTCCCGCGCCGCGGGGATGGAAGGCGTCGTGGCGGCCTTGCGGCCGGATGTTTCAAGGTGAACCTGATACATGTTGCTTTTCCTGGCTGAATTGTTGGCGAACTATCAAAGCGCCTTCAACGTCTTTGGATACCTCACCCTGAGGATGATTCTGGCGACCATCACCGCGCTGGTGCTGTGTCTTTGGTTTGGCCCCCTGATGATCCGCCGTCTGGTGGAGCGTCAGATCGGCCAGGCGGTGCGCGACGACGGTCCCCAGTCCCACCTGTCCAAGGCCGGTACGCCGACCATGGGCGGCGCCATGATCCTGATGGCCATGGCCGTCAGTACCCTGCTGTGGGGCGATCTGACCAACCATTATGTGTGGGTGGTGCTGGTCGTCACCCTGGGCTTCGGCGCCATCGGCTGGGTCGACGACTATCGCAAGGTAGTGGAAAAGAACCCGCGCGGACTGCCGGCTCGCTGGAAGTACTTCTGGCAGTCGGTGATCGGCCTGGGGGCTGCCGTGGTGCTCTACCTGACCGCGGCCTCGCCGGTGGAAACCAGCCTGATCCTGCCGCTGCTCAAGGACTTCGTGCTGCCCCTGGGTGGCTTCTACATCCTGCTGACCTACCTGGTGATCGTCGGCTCCTCCAACGCAGTCAACCTGACCGACGGCCTCGACGGCCTGGCGATCATGCCTACGGTGATGGTCGCCATGGGCCTTGGCGTCTTCGCCTACGCCAGCGGCAACGCGGTATTCTCCGAGTACCTGCAGATTCCGATGATCCCCGGTGCCGGCGAGCTGGCGGTATTCTGCGCCACCATTTCCGGCGCCGGACTCGGCTTTCTGTGGTTCAACACCTATCCCGCCCAGGTGTTCATGGGTGACGTCGGCGCCCTGGCGCTGGGTGCGGCCCTGGGCGTGGTCGCGGTGATCGTGCGCCAGGAAGTGGTGCTGTTCATCATGGGTGGCGTCTTCGTCATGGAGACCATCTCGGTGATCCTGCAGGTCGGCTCCTACAAGCTGACCGGTCGTCGTATCTTCCGCATGGCGCCGCTGCATCACCACTTCGAGCTCAAGGGCTGGCCCGAGCCTCGCGTGATCGTGCGCTTCTGGATCATCACCGTGGTGCTGGTCCTGCTGGGTCTGGCCACCCTCAAGATCCGCTGAGGTGGCCATGGACGCCAGTCAGGATGTGCGACTGCCGCAACGCCATGTCGTGCCCGCCCACCTGAGCGTGGTGGTAGGGCTCGGCCTGTCGGGGATGGCGATCTGTCGCCATCTCAAGCGTGAAGGCCGCGATTTCATGGTGGTGGACACCCGCGAGGCACCGCCGGGACTCGACGTCTTCCTGGCGGACTTTCCAGGGGTGCCGGTGCGCCTGGGGCCGCTCGATGGATTGGTGCTGGACGACGCGCGGGAGGTGATCCTGAGCCCCGGCATCGACCCCCATCAGGCGTGCTTCGAGACGCCGGCCAGGCACATCGATCCGGACACCGGCGAGCCCCGTCTGGTGGGTGAGATCGCGCTGTTCCGGCGGGCCTGTCGCGCGCCGCTGGCGGCCATCACCGGTGCCAACGCCAAGTCCACCGTGACCACCCTGGTCGGCGAGATGGCTCGCGAGGCGGGGCGGCGGGTGGCCGTGGGGGGTAACCTCGGTACCCCGGCGCTGGACCTGCTGGTGCAGGAACCCGAGGCGGATCTCTTTGTGCTGGAGCTGTCCAGCTTTCAGCTCGAGACGACCCCGTGTCTGGGGGCCGACAGTGCCGCCTTCCTTAACCTCAGCGAGGACCACCTCGATCGCCACGGCGACATGGCCGGCTATCGCCGCGCCAAGCTCGCGATCTTTCGTGGTGCCAGGCACGCGGTGGTCAACGCCGAGGACCCCCTGACCTGGCCGGACGAGGCGTTGCCTGCACTGTCGCGCTTTGGCGTGACGGCGCCGCAATCCGGCGACGACTGGGGCGTGGTGGAGCACCAGGGCGAGCCCTGGTTCTTCCACGCGGACCAACCGCTGTTGCCGGTGGCTCGCATGCGCCAGAGCGGCCGTCACCACCAGGCCAATGCGCTGGCCGCCCTGGCCATGGGCCAGCGGCTGGGCTTTCCGCTGGAGGCCATGGCCCGGGTGCTCGAACGTTTCAGCGGGCTTGCCCACCGCAGCGAGTGGCTCGCCACCATCGACGACGTCGACTGGATCAACGACTCCAAGGGCACTAATGTGGGCGCGACCCTGGCCGCCATCGCCGGTCTCGGCCCGACCCTGGATGGGCGTCTGGTACTGCTGGCCGGCGGTGTCGGCAAGGGTGCCGATTTCTCGCCGCTGGCCGCCCCCCTGTCGCGCTACGCCCGTGAGGTGGTGCTGTTCGGCCGCGACGCCGAGGCGATGGCCCAGGCCCTGAAGGGCGCGGTCGCCATCACCCGCGTCGACGATCTGGACACCGCCATGTGTCGCGCACGGGAGGTGGCCAGGCCCGGTGATGCGGTGCTGCTGTCACCGGCCTGCGCCAGTCTCGATCAGTTCGTCAACTATCAGGCCAGGGGAGACGCCTTTCGCGCCTGGGTGCAGGATCTTTCCAGCGGAGCCAAGCCATGAGCCGTCTCGCCCGATCTCGCCAGCGCCTCGGTGCCCTGCGCGAGCGTCTTTCCACCCGCGACCATGCCTTCGATGGCTGGCTGGTGGTGGCTACTCTGTCGCTTCTGCTGATCGGCTGGGTGATGGTGACGTCGGCCTCCACCGAGGTGGCGTCGAGCCTGACCGGCAACGCCTGGTACTTCAGTATTCGCCACGGCATCTTCGTGCTGGGCGGGTTGACCGTGGGGTGCCTGGCGCTGCGCGTCCCCCTGGCCTGGTGGAAGGCCAATGGCCCGCTGCTGCTGGTGGTGGGACTGGTGCTGCTGTTGCTGGTGCTGCTGGTGGGGCGCGAGGTCAACGGCAGCCGCCGCTGGCTGTCAATCCCCGGGGTGCCCTTCAATCTACAGGCCTCGGAGGTCGCCAAGCTCTGCTTGATCGCTTACATGGCGGGCTATCTGGAACGCTTTCTGCCACAGGTCAGGCGTCAGTGGGGGGCCTTTCTGCGCCCGTTGGTAGTGGTTGGAGTGGTGGCCGTGCTGCTGATACTCGAGCCCGACTACGGCGGTGTGGTGGTCATGACCAGCTGCGTCATGGGCATGTTGCTGATGGCCGGGGCGCCCTGGGGGCGCTTTCTGCTGTTGTTCGTGCTGGTGGGAACCCTGGGTGCCATCCTGGCGGTGGCCGAACCTTACCGCATGGCGAGACTGACAAGTTTCATCGATCCCTGGGCGGACCAGTTCGCCAGCGGTTACCAGCTGACCCAGGCGCTGATCGCCTTCGGTCGCGGCCACTTGATCGGCATGGGCCTCGGCAACAGCGTACAGAAGCTGTTCTACCTGCCGGAGGCCCACACCGACTTCGTCTTTGCGGTGCTTGCCGAAGAGCTCGGCATGGTCGGCGCGATCGCCGTGGTCGGCCTGTTCGCACTGCTGGTGTGGCGGGCCATGGCGGTTGGGCGTCGGGCCGAGCTTGCGAGGCTACCGTTTGCCGCCTACCTGAGCTATGGCATCGCCCTGGTGATCGGCGCCCAGGCCTTTATCAACATCGCGGTGAGTACCGGCATGTTGCCGACCAAGGGCTTGACCCTGCCGCTGTTGTCCTACGGTGGGTCGAGCCTGGTGGTGAGCTGTATCATGGTGGCGTTGTTGCTGCGGGTGGACATCGAGACGCGCGAGCGCCAGCGTCGGCAGTCGCCGGCGGCGCGGCGTGACCAGGCCCGCGAAGCGCCCAGGAGAACCAAGGCTGCAGGAGTGAAGCCGTGAGTGACACACAGGGAAGGCGAGCGCTGATCATGGCCGGCGGCACCGGGGGGCACGTCATCCCGGCGCTGTCGCTGGCCAGGGGATTGCAGCAGCAGGGCGTCGAGGTGGCGTGGCTGGGTAGTCCCAGAGGTATCGAGAATCGCCTGGTGCCCGAGGCCGGCATAGTGCTTCACCAGATCGCCATCAGTGGCCTGAGGGGCAACGGTCTGGCGGGCTGGCTCAAGGCGCCGGTGCGCCTTGGACGCGCCGTGTGCCAGGCGCGAAGCGTGATTCGCGAGTTCGACCCACAGCTGGTGGTCGGGCTCGGAGGCTTTGCCAGCGGCCCCGGGGGGCTTGCCGCCCGACTGTGCGGCAGACCGCTGGTCATCCACGAGCAGAACGCCGTGGCCGGGCTGACCAATCGTGCACTGTCGCGCCTGGCCAAGCGAGTCTACGCCGCCTTCCCCCAGGCCTTCGGTGGCCGCGCCGAGGTCGTCGGCAATCCGGTCAGGGATGATATAGCCGCCCTCGGCGAGTGTGCACGCGTGGCCGACCAGATGCGCGGACGACGCCTGCGGCTGCTGGTGGTCGGCGGCTCCCTGGGGGCGCTGGCGCTTAACCAGCAGATGCCCAGAGCGCTGGCCGAGCTACCCCCCGAGTCGCGTCCCGAGGTGCGCCACCAGGCCGGTAGAGACAAGGACCAGGCGACCCGCGAGGGCTATCAGGCTGCCGGCGTTGACGCCGAGGTCAGCGACTTTATCGCAGATATGGCCGACGCCTACGATTGGGCGGATCTGGTGGTCTGTCGCTCCGGCGCGCTGACCGTGGCGGAACTGGCGGCGGCGGCCAAACCGGCGCTGTTCGTACCCTTTCCCCACGCCGTGGATGATCATCAGACGGCCAACGCCCAGGCGCTGGTCGGTGCCGGTGCCGCGGCGCTTATTCAGCAGCGTGACATGAATCCGACGTCCCTGGCCGAGCGCCTGGGGACCTTGCTTGAGCCCGACACCCTGGCGGCCATGGCGAGCAAGGCAAGGGCCGAGGCCCACCTTGACGCTGTGGAACGGCTGGTGGCGGGCTGTATGGAGACAGGTTTTGAGTAATTCGACCCAAGGGCCGGTCCCCGGCCAACTGAGCTCATCCGCTGCCACCAGGCCCGGTCTCGGCATGCGGCGCATTCGTCGTATCCACTTCGTCGGCATCGGCGGCGCCGGCATGTGCGGCATCGCCGAGGTGCTGGCCAATCAGGGCTACCAGGTCAGCGGCAGCGATCTGCGTCATTCGTCGGTGGTGGCGCGACTCGAACAGTGCGGCGCCCAGGTGTTCATCGGACACGCTGCCGAGCACGCCGCCGGTGCCGATGTGGTGGTGGTATCCACCGCCGTGGACGCGGACAACCCGGAGCTTGTGTGGGCCCACGAGCATCGCGTGCCGGTGGTACGTCGCGCCGAGATGCTGGCCGAGCTGATGCGCTTCCGTCACGGCATCGCCGTGGCCGGGACCCACGGCAAGACCACCACCACCAGCCTGACCGCCACTCTTCTGGGTGAGGGCGGGCTGGACCCGACCTTCGTCATCGGCGGCAAGCTGACCAGCGCCGGCACCAACGCCCAGCTGGGGCAGGGCGACTACCTGGTGGCCGAGGCGGACGAGTCCGATGCCTCCTTTCTGCACCTGCAGCCGATGGTCAGCATCGTCACCAATATCGATGCCGACCATATGAGCACCTATGGTGGCGACTTCGAGCGTCTCAAGCACACCTTCATCGAGTTTCTGCATAACCTGCCGTTCTACGGTCTGGCGATACTCTGCATCGATGACGACAACGTGCGTGGCCTGCTCGACCGCATCAATCGCCAGTTCGTCACCTACGGCTTCTCCGACGACGCCGACTACCGCATCGAGAACTTCACCCAGAGTGCCGGCGAAGTCCGTTTTACAGCAGTGCGGCCCGGCAACCTCGAGGATCTCGATGTCAGTCTGGCCATGCCGGGCCGTCACAATGCGCTCAATGCGCTGGCGGCGATCGCCGTGGCCAGCGACGCCGGGGTCGACGCCGAGGCGATTCTGCGGGGACTCGCGAGCTTTGCCGGGGTTGGCCGTCGCTTCCAGGTACACGGTCACTTCGCCGCGCCGAACGGTGAAGGTGAGGTGATGCTGGTGGACGACTATGGTCACCACCCCCGCGAGGTGGAGATGGTCATCAAGGCGGTGCGCGATGGCTGGTCCGAGCGCCGGCTGGTGATGGTCTACCAGCCCCACCGCTACTCACGCACGCGCGATCTCTACGAGGACTTCGTCAGGGTGCTGTCTGGCGTCGATACGCTGGTACTGCTCGACGTCTACAGTGCCGGCGAAGCCGCGCTGCCCGGCGCCGATGGTCGCAGCCTGGCGGGTTCGATCCGTCAGCGTGGCGAAGTCGATCCGATCTTCGCCCAGGACAAGGCGGAATTGCCGGCGCTGCTGGCCAAGGTGCTCAGACCCGGCGATATCCTGATTACTCAGGGCGCCGGTGACGTGGGTGGCATCTCCCAGCGTCTGGCGGATGCCCAGCTTCAGTTCGACGAGGTGATCCTGTGACACGACAAGTACAGTCCTACGGCCATGTGGTGGTCATCTACGGTGGCCATAGCGCCGAACGAGAAGTGTCGCTGAACAGCGGTGCCGCCGTGCTGGCGGCGTGTCAGCGCCAGGGCCTTGAAGTGACAGGCTATGACCTTGCCGAGGGCGGCGTCGCCGGGCTGCAGGCGCTGAACCCCGATCTGGTGTTCATTGCCTTGCACGGCAGGGGAGGGGAGGACGGCTGTCTGCAGGGGGCCCTTGAGCTGGCGGGAATCCCCTATACCGGCAGCGGTGTGCTGGCCTCGGCGCTGGGCATGGACAAGCTCAGGACCAAGGCGCTGTGGCAGACCCTGGGTCTGCCGACGCCCGAGAGCGTGCTGCTGTCGCCCGAAGCCGACTGGAACGAGGTGGCCGACCGACTGGGTCTGCCGCTGGTGGTCAAGCCGGTCCATGAGGGTTCGACCATCGGCATCAGCATCGTCAACAGCCGTGATGAACTCGAAACCGCCTATCGTGAGGCCGCCACCTTCGATACTCGGGTGATGGCCGAGCGTTTTGTGTCGGGAGACGAATTTACCTTGTCGGTACTTGGCGACAGCGCGCTGCCGGCCATTCGCGTCGAGGTGCCCAGCGGCTTCTACGACTACGAGGCCAAGTACCTGTCCAACGAGACGCTTTACTACCTGCCCTGTGGTCTGGATGCCGAGCAGGAGACCGCGCTGGGCGAGCTGTGCCTGGCGGCGTTCGAGGCGGTGGGCTGTCAGGGCTGGGGCCGCGTCGATGTGATGCGCGACGCTGAAGGTCGGTTCTGGCTGCTCGAGGTCAATACCGTGCCCGGCATGACAGATCACAGTCTGGTGCCCCAGGCGGCGGCCCATGCAGGCATCGACTTCGACGAGCTGGTCCTGCGTATCCTCGATACCGCCAGGGAGCGCGGCTGAGATGGCCAGGCGCGGCACCTGGCTTGGCGTCGTGCTGCTGGCTGCCCTGGTGGGCGCCGGTGGCAAGGCGCTGTGGTTGTGGCTGGATCGGCCCATCGAGCGAGTGTCCATCGGTGGTGAGTTGCACCACGTGGACGCCAGCTACCTCAAGGGCCAGCTGGCGCCGCTGGTCAGGGGCCGGACCTGGCTGTCGGTGGACCTGGAGGCGCTGCGTGAGCAGGCATTGCAGGTGGGCTGGCTCAAGGAGGTGCGCATTCGTCGCGAGTGGCCCAATGCACTGACCTTCGAGCTCGAGGAGCAGCGCCCGGTGGCGCGCTGGAACGACGATCAACTGCTCAACGGCGATGGCGAGCCCTTTGTCTTTGCCCCGGTGGAGCCGCCCATGGGACTGCCGGATATGGCGGGACCCGGTGGCGCCGGTCCCGAGGTGCTGGCCTACTTCGATGACCTGGGGCAGCGGCTGGACAAGATGGGGCTCGGGATCGACCAGCTACGTCTGGAAGCCCGCGGCGCCTGGCGCTTTCAGCTGGACAGCGGCGTCTGGATCATGCTCGGCCGTGGAGATCTGGACGCCCGCCTCGGGCGCCTCGAGGCGGCCTGGCGGCGTGAACTGGGTGAGGTCGCGTCGCACATTCGCTACATCGATCTGCGCTACCCCAACGGCGTCGCCGTGGCCTGGCATGGCGAGACGGAGCCGGTCGATGATGAGGCCGCGACTCGCGGTTAACGAAAAGACGGCATGGATCAGACGCGAGAACGGAATTATATGGCGACACTTTTCCGGCCATCGGCAAAGTTTTCTCGGTTTCTTTTGTTTAAATGTGTCCGTATCGTGGAATGAATGTACGCCCCGGGCTGGTCGAACAAGCGCTATTGTTCCTATAATCGTCCCAGGTTTTTTTATAACAGAGGCAGGTTCCGAGGTAACGGAATCCGTTCAAGGAGATTTCCCGGCTCATGGCAGGTCCATCCAACGTGTCCAATATGGTAGTCGGGCTGGATATCGGAACATCCAAGGTCGTCGCGATCGTGGGGCAACCCACCGACGATGGTGGTATCGAAATTGCCGGTATCGGCTCTCATCCCTCCCGTGGCATGAAGAAGGGAGTGGTGATCAATATCGAATCCACGGTCCAGTCGATTCAGCGTGCGGTTGAAGAAGCTGAGTTGATGGCCGGTTGCGACATACATTCGGTTTACGTGGGCATTGCCGGCAGTCATATCAGTTCCATGAATTCCGACGGGGTCGTGGCGATCAAGGAGCGCGAAGTTGCGCCTTCCGATATCGAGCGAGTGATCGACTCGGCGCGGGCCAGGGCCATTTCCGAAGGGCAGCGGGTGCTGCACGTTTTGCCCCAGGAGTTCGCCATCGACACCCAGGGCGGTATCCGTGAGCCGCTGGGCATGTCGGGTGTGCGTCTGGAGGCACGAGTTCATCTGGTGACCGCCGCGCTCAACGCGGTACAGAACATCGAGAAGTGCGTGCGTCGCTGTGGGCTCGACGTCGACGCCATCATCCTCGAGCAGTTGGCTTCCAGTCATGCCGTGCTGACCGAGGATGAGCGTGAACTGGGCGTCTGCATGGTCGACATCGGTGGGGGCACTACCGATATCGCGGTATTCACCGAGGGCGCCATCCGCCACACTGCGGTGATACCCATCGCCGGTGACCAGGTCACCAACGATATCGCCATGGCGCTGCGTACCCCGGCTCAGTATGCCGAGGAGATCAAGGTCAAGTACGCCTGTGCGCTGACCCAGCTGGCTTCCAGCGACGAAATGATCAAGGTACCGAGTGTCGGCGACCGTCCCGCCAGAGACCTGTCTCGACAGTCGCTGGCCGAAGTGGTCGAGCCGCGTTACGAGGAATTGTTCACCCTGGTGCGCGACGAACTGCGCCGCAGCGGCTTTGAGGATCTGGTCGCCGCAGGGGTGGTGTTGACCGGTGGCACATCACGCATGGAAGGTGTGGTGGAGCTTGCCGAAGAGATATTTCACATGCCGGTCAGGGTCGCTTGTCCGCAGAATGTGAGGGGCCTGGCTGACGTGGTGCGAAATCCGATTTATTCGACGGGTGTCGGTTTGTTACATTACGCTCTACATGAGGCCCGTCAGGGTCGTGTCCACCAGGGGCAGGGTGGCACCATCTCGTCGCAATCGAGACGCGAGGACGTCTCCCGGCGTGGACCAGAGGAAAGGACTCCGGCGCTGGAAAAGATCAAAGGCTGGTTCAAAGGAAATTTCTGAAAGGGCCGCACAAGCGGCTCAGGAGACGGGGCAAATGTTCGAAGTCGTAGATAGCGCGCCCTCAAGCAGCGCGGTCATAAAGGTCATCGGCGTCGGTGGCGGCGGCGGCAATGCCGTCAATCACATGGTCGAGAGCAGCATCGAAGGGGTGGAGTTCATCTGCGCCAATACCGATGCCCAGGCGCTCAAGCGCGTCTCCGCCAAGACCGTGTTGCAGCTCGGCAGCGAGATCACCAAGGGGCTTGGCGCCGGTGCCAACCCCGAAGTGGGTCGTCAGGCCGCGATGGAAGATCGTGAGCGGATCGCCGAGTTGCTCGGTGGCGCCGACATGGTCTTCATCACCGCCGGCATGGGTGGTGGTACCGGCACCGGCGGGGCACCGGTGGTCGCCCAGGTCGCCAAGGAGCTGGGCATCCTGACCGTCGCGGTGGTCACCCGCCCGTTCCCCTTCGAAGGCCCCAAGCGCATGCGCGCAGCGGAAGAGGGCATGAAGGAGCTGTCCGAGCATGTCGACTCGCTGATCACCATTCCCAACGAGAAGCTTCTGTCCGTGCTTGGCAAGAGCGCGACACTGCTGACCGCCTTCAGCGCCGCCAATGACGTCCTGCTGGGTGCCGTACAGGGTATCGCCGAGCTGATCACCAGCCCGGGCATCATCAACGTCGACTTCGCCGACGTGCGCACCGTGATGTCAGAGATGGGCATGGCGATGATGGGCACCGGTGGTGCCACCGGCGAAAATCGCGCACGCGAGGCCGCCGAGAAGGCGATCCGCAGCCCGCTGCTCGAGGATATCGATCTGCACGGCGCTCGCGGCATCCTGGTCAACATCACCGCTGGGCCGGATCTGTCGATCGGTGAGTTCAACGACGTCGGCGCCACGGTGCAGGAGTTCGCCTCCCAGGACGCCACCATCGTCGTGGGTACCTCCATCGACATGGACATGACCGACGAACTGCGGGTCACCGTGGTCGCGGCGGGTCTCGACAATCAGGTGTCACGCCAGCAGAAGCCGGCGGCGCAGCAGCAGGTTCGTCGTCCCGAGGCGCGTCAGCGTCCTCAGCAGAGTGCGATCAATCGCGCCCAGGGCGGTGCCGGTGTTGCCGCAGCGAGCAAGCCAGAGGCGCAGGAATCACCGCGTCCGCAGGCCGAGAAGCGCAAGTCTCAGGAGTTGGACGATTATCTCGATATTCCCGCCTTCCTGCGGCGTCAGGCGGACTGATCGAGAGCAGAGTGCGCGAGATTTCCGGGGTGCAGGGATCGAAAGGCGATGTTTTTTTGTTGAAACGTCCGTTTGGTGTTATAGTGAACGGTGTTTGATAACCAACGACTGCCTGGCGACTGCACAATGATCAGACAACGTACCCTCAAGAATGTCATCCGCGCCACGGGCGTGGGACTGCACTCCGGCAAGAAGGTCTACCTGACGCTTCGCCCCGCGCCGGTGGACACGGGCATTGTGTTCGTGCGCACCGACCTCGAGCCGGAGGTCCGCATTCCCGCCCAGGCGTTGAATGTGACCGACACCACTCTCTGCACCGCCCTGTCTCAGAATGGTGAGAAGGTCGCGACCGTGGAGCACCTGATGTCCGCCTTCGCGGGTCTCGGCATCGACAATGCCTACGTCGATGTGAGCGCGCCCGAAGTGCCGATCATGGACGGCAGCGCCGGACCCTTCGTGTTCCTGATCCAGTCCGCCGGGATCCAGGAGCAGAGCGCGGCCAAGAAGTTCATCCGCATCAAGCGTGAGATCAAGGTCAGCGAAGGCGACAAGGAAGCCGTCTTCCTGCCTCATCAGGGCTTCAAGGTCTCCTTTGCCATCGACTTCGATCACCCGGTGTTCGAGGACCAGAAGCAGACCGCCATGGTCGACTTCTCCACGACGTCCTTCGTCAAGGAGGTGTCTCGCGCGCGGACCTTCGGCTTCATGCGTGATCTCGAGTACCTGCGCTCGAACAACCTGGCGCTTGGTGGCAGCCTCGACAATGCCATCGTGGTGGATGACTACCGCATCGTGAACGATGGTGGTCTGCGCTACGACGACGAGTTCGTCAAGCACAAGGTGCTGGACGCCATCGGTGACCTTTACCAGCTCGGTCACAGCCTGATCGGCGAGTTCCGTGGCGTGAAGTCCGGCCATGCGCTGAACAACCAGCTGTGTCGTGCGCTCATTGAGCAGCCCGAGGCCTGGGAGATCGTGACCTACGAGAGCGAAGCCGAATCGGCGCCGATTTCCTACGCGGCACCGGCCATGGCGTGATGCAAGCCTCGGTGATGGCCAGGCCAAGGTTAGCCCCGCAGATCGCCAGTCTTCCGTAGCAACTTGTCTTCGGCCATCACTCGCTTGAACGCCGCCCCTCGGGGCGGCGTTCTGCTGTCTGGGGTTTCATGTTCGCCTCATGTTCACGTCATGTTCGGCGTCGCCAAGCGGCGCGGGCAGGGTCGGGAGGCCGCGGCGCTGCCTTGTGGGTACCCCCGTGAGTGGCCCCATGAGTGGCCCGGGGGCGGCGATTCATGCGCGGGGAGCGCCGATGGGGCTAGGCGTCGTCTTTCCCTGAAGGCGACTCGGCGTGGGCCGCCAGGCGCTCCAGGGCGCGCTTGAGTCGCGGATCCTCGACATCGGCGGCGCAGCTCGAGAGCTCGTCACCGGCCTGGGCGGGCAGGCGCCTTACCTGGCGCGGCGCAACCTTGGCCGGGCGCACTGGGCGTACCTTGAGGTGGAAGCCGGTCACCGCCTGGAACTCCGGCAACTGGTGCAGGCAGTCGAGCAGACGCGGCTGCTCGTAGCGCATACGGGTCAGCCAGGCTGCGCCGTCGGTGATCAGGGTCAGACGGCCGTCACGGAAGCCACCGACAAACAGGTGTTCCGCCAGGGTGGGCGAGAGTTCATTGCGCAGATGCTCCTGAGCGCGCTCGATCAGGCGCGCCATGCGCATCAGTCCGCCCAGTTCGCCGCGGCCCTGAAGAAGCCCTGTCATGGACTGGGCGCGGAACCGCTTAACCTTTATACTCATGTGCTTGTGTCTTGGGATGCCCCAGGATCAATGAATTTGTCGCTCGGCGGCGTTCGTCTGTGGAACGCAGGTGTCATGGCCGTTTGCATGATGGCCGCTCGAGTGATGGGCAGCCGGCATGGCGCCGGCCCGAGACTAGCACGCCAGGGAGTTCCCCGACAGCATGACTGCCATCGACCCACATCGCTGCTGCCCCCGCGAGGCTCGTGCCCGTCGGGTGGCCAGATGGTGGTTGGCAGGGCTGCTGGTGGGCTGCCTGCTGCCGGCGAGCCTGAGCGCCGCCGAATCTCCCCGAGCCACCGAGCGACTGGTGCAGATCTGCATCATGGCGCCGGCGGTCATCCGGGCCCATACCATGCTCAAGGCCTGCCGCCATCGGCTGGCCCGACATCCCCTCAAGACCCTGCCCAAACCATCGTCCCCGTCGGTGGCCTGGGCGGCGCCAATGCTGGTGCCGGTGGCCGCCCTCGACGTGGTGTCCCGCCGGGGTCCTCCTGACATCGCCTGAATTCGATGAAGCGTGACGGTCGCCAATGCCTGGCGGCCTCTTTTTCAGGTTCCAGATTTCAGGAAGTTTCATGATCAATTCTCTGCTGCGTAAAGTCGTCGGCTCCAAGAACGACCGCGACGTCAAGCGCATGTCCCGCCAGGTTCGCGCCGTCAATGAGCTCGAGCCGAGCCTCGAAGCCCTCGACGACGCTGCGCTGGCCGCCCGCACCGCTGAGTTCCGTGAGCGTCTGGCGGCCGGTGAGTCGCTCGATGCCCTGTTGCCCGAAGCCTTTGCCACCGTGCGCGAGGCCAGCAAGCGGGTGATGGGCATGCGTCACTTCGACGTACAGCTGATCGGCGGCATGACCTTGAACCGCGGCCGGATCGCCGAGATGAAGACCGGTGAGGGCAAGACCCTGGTCGCGACCCTGGCGGTGTACCTCAACGCCTTGCCCGGCAAGGGCGTGCACGTGGTCACGGTCAACGACTACCTGGCCCGGCGTGACGCCAACTGGATGCGCCCCCTGTACGAGTTTCTCGGCCTGTCGGTAGGCGTGATCTACTCCGGCCAGACCTCCGAGGAGAAGCGTGACTCCTACGCCTGCGACATTACCTACGGCACCAACAACGAGTTCGGCTTCGACTACCTGCGCGACAACATGGCGTTTTCGCTGGAAGACAAGGTTCAGCGGGAACTGCACTTTGCCATCGTCGACGAGGTGGACTCCATCCTTATCGATGAGGCGCGCACGCCGCTGATCATCTCCGGTGCGGTGGACGAGAACACCGAGCTGTACAAGGTGGTGGATCGGCTCGCCAGGGAGCTCACGCCCTGCAGCGACGAGGAAGATCCCGAAAGCGGCGACTTTACCCTCGACGAGAAGCAGAAGCAGGTCGAGGTGACCGAGCGCGGTCACCACAAGGTCGAGGAGCTGATGCGCGCCCAGGGGCTGCTCGGCGAAGACGACTCGCTCTACGCCGCCCAGAACCTCAACCTGTTGCAGCATATGCACTCGGCGCTGCGTGCGCGCCACCTGTACCACCCTGACGTCGACTACATCGTCAGCGAGGGACAGGTGGTCATCGTCGACGAACACACCGGGCGTACCATGCCGGGCCGTCGCTGGTCCGAGGGCCTGCACCAGGCGGTGGAAGCCAAGGAGGGTGTGACCGTCCAGCGCGAGAGCCAGACCCTGGCCTCCACCACCTTCCAGAACTACTTCCGCCTGTACGAGAAGCTGTCCGGGATGACCGGTACCGCCGATACCGAGGCCTTCGAATTCCGTCAGATCTACGGGCTCGATGTGGTGGTCATCCCCACCAACAGGCCGCTGGCGCGCAAGGACATGAACGACCTCGTCTACCTCAGCGCCGAAGAGAAGTTCGAGGCGATCATCGAGGACGTCAAGGTCCAGGTCGAGGCCGGCCGTCCGGTGCTGGTGGGTACCGCGTCCATCGAGACGTCCGAATACCTGGCCGAGTTGATGCGCAAGTCCGGCATCGACTTCAACGTGCTCAACGCCAAGCAGCACCAGCGCGAGGCCGAGGTCATCGCCCAGGCCGGGCGCCCAGGTGCGGTGACCATCGCGACCAACATGGCCGGTCGTGGTACCGATATCGTGCTCGGCGGCAACTGGGAGGCCGAAGCGGCCAAGCTGGAGAACGCCAGCGACGCCGAGAGAGAGGCATTGAAGGAGGCCTGGCGCGAGCGCCACGAGGCGGTGCTGGCCGCTGGTGGCCTGCACGTCATCGGCTCCGAGCGCCATGAGTCACGGCGCATCGACAATCAGCTGCGTGGTCGTAGTGGCCGCCAGGGCGATCCGGGCTCGACCCGCTTCTTCCTGTCGCTGGAAGACAACCTGATGCGTCTGTTCGGTTCCGAACGGGTGCAGAAGCTGATGCAGGCGCTGGGCCTGGAGCGGGGCGAGGCCATCGAGCACAAGATGGTGTCCAACGCCGTCGAGCGTGCCCAGAAGAAGGTCGAGGGTCGCAACTTCGATATCCGCAAGCAGCTGCTCGAGTACGATGACGTGGCCAACGATCAGCGTCGCGTGATCTACGAGCAGCGCAACGAGATCCTGGCCGCCAGCGACGTCTCCGACAACGTCATGGGCATTCGTGAAGAGGTGCTGGACGAGGCCATCAGTGCCTACGTGCCACCCCAGAGCCTGCCCGAGCAGTGGGATCTGGCGGGGCTCGAGGCTCACCTCAAGAGCGAGTACCAGTTGGACGCGCCGGTGGTGCAGTGGGCCGAGGAGGACGAGCGCTTCCACGAGGAGCAGCTGCGTGAGCGACTGCAGACCCAGCATCGCGAGACCTATCAGGCCAAGGTCGCCATCGCCGGCGAGGAGCTGATGCGGCGCTTCGAGAAGCAGGTCATGCTGCAGGTGCTGGACACCCGCTGGAAGGAACACCTGCAGTCCATGGACCATCTGCGTCGTGGTATCCATCTGCGTGGCTACGCTCAGAAGAATCCGAAGCAGGAGTACAAGCGCGAATCCTTCGAGCTGTTCCAGAACCTGCTGACCAATATCAAGGCCGACGTCACCCGTATCCTCAGTCACGTGCAGGTGCGTGCCCCCGAGGAGGTGGACGCCCTGGAGCGTCAGCGTCGCGAGGCCCTGGCCCGTGAGAGCGCCCAGGCGGCCAGTCGCCACGACGCACCTGCCGCGACGGACGCCGAGATGGCCGACGAGGGCGGCGAGCGTCACGTCAACGAGGTTGCCGATCAGCGCCCGGTGCGTCGAGACGCCCCCAAGGTTGGCCGCAATGATCCCTGCCCCTGCGGCTCCGGCAAGAAGTACAAGCAGTGCTGCGGCAAGCTCAGCTGAGCAAGCCTCGCAACCCATGACGACGGCGACCCCGGGCTTCAAGGCCTGGGGTCGTCTTTGACGCAAGGAGAAAACAATGGCAGTCGGTGACAGCATTTTTCCGGCAATGGGGCCGATCCCCGGGGTTCGCCTGGGCAGTGCCATGGCGGGCATCAAGAAGCCGGGCCGGCGTGATCTGGTGGTGATCGAGGTGGCCCCGGGCGCCAGGGTGTCCGGCACCTTTACCCGCAACGCCTTCTGCGCGGCGCCGGTCCATGTGGCCCGCCAGCATCTGGCCGCGGGCGACGCGGTACGCTACCTGGTCATCAATACCGGCAATGCCAACGCCGGCACCGGCGAGATCGGCATGCGCGACGCCCACGCCACCTGTCAGGCGCTGGCCGAACTCGCCGAGGTGTCGGCCGACCAGGTGCTGCCGTTCTCCACCGGCGTGATCGGCGAACCGCTGCCGATGGAGCAACTTCTCGGTGGCCTGCCAGAGGCGCTCGACCAGCTCGACGACGGTGGCGACGCCTGGGCTCTGGCGGCCGAAGGCATCCTCACCACCGACACCCGGACCAAGGGCGCGACCCGCCAGGTGACGCTCAAGCAGGGCACTGTCACCCTCAATGGCATCGCCAAGGGGTCGGGCATGATCCGTCCCGACATGGCCACCATGCTGGGTTTTGTCGCCACCGACGCGGCGATCGAGTCCGAGCGTCTTGATGCCCTGCTCAGGGAGGGCGTCAAGCGCTCGTTCAACAGCATCACCGTGGACTCCGATACCTCGACCAACGACGCCTGCATGCTGATCGCCACCGGCCAGGGCGCAGCACTCGCCGATGACGATGACGAGCGGATATTTCGTCAGGCCCTCGATGAGGTGCTGGTGGAGTTGGCCCAGGCGATCATTCGCGACGGCGAGGGTGCGACCAAGTTCGTCACCCTGAATGTCAGCGGTGCCCTGAGCGTCGAGGAGGCGCGCGAGGTGGCCTTTACGGTGGCCCATTCGCCGCTGGTAAAGACCGCGTTGTACGCCAGTGACGCCAATTGGGGGCGTATCCTCGCTGCGGTGGGGCGTGCCCGGGTCGAGGACTTCGATGTCGATCGGGTGACCATTGATCTGGGCGATGTGCGCCTGGTCGAGAACGGTGGGCGTGCAGAGGGCTACAGTGAGGACGCCGGCAGTGCGGTGATGGCGGCAGAAGAGATCACCATTGCCATCGATCTGGGGCGTGGTGACGCTGCCGCGCGGGTGTGGACCTCCGACCTGTCCCACGACTATGTATCGATCAACGCCGACTACCGCAGTTGATTCCGCATGGGTTCGTCGGCGGCAGATGAATCTCGGCCGGTGAATCGGTATCCTGTGTCGTCTTTTTTGCCTGTCCGGCGGGTAGCGGTGGAGCCGATCCATCGGCGATGCATCAGCGGCAGATGAATCTCGGCGAGCGAATCGGTATCCTATGCCGACTTTTATCGCCCTCCCGACTGAAAACTGGTGCGGGCGTGGCCCGCGAACCGAAGCTGGTATTGTTGAATGAACACTATGGTGAAGAGAAGGGTGCACGTGGCGGCGGCCGCCATCATCAGCCCGAACGGTGACGAAGTGCTGCTGGCCCGGCGTCCTTCCAATGTGGACCACGGCGGCCTTTGGGAGTTTCCCGGTGGCAAGCTGGCGCCCTACGAGACCGGGCTTGAGGCGCTCAAGCGCGAGCTGCACGAAGAACTCGGCATCGAGATTCGTCGCGCCCAACCGCTGATTCGCATCCACCACGAGTACTCCGACAAGCACATTCTGCTCGACGTCTGGCAGGTCAAGGACTTCTCCGGTGAGCCCTTCGGTCGCGAAGGACAGGCGGTACGCTGGGTGCCCATGGGCGAGCTGATTGGCTATCCCTTCCCGGCCGCCAACCTGCCGATCCTGCGTGCGGTGATGCTGCCCTCGGAATACCTGATCAGTGACGAGGAAGCCGACGAGGACGCCTTTGACGCCAAGCTCGAGCGGGCCCTCGAGGAAGATGGCGTGCGTCTGGTTCAGCTGCGCGCCAAGACCCTCGACGAGGACGCCTACGTGGCCCGTGCGGAGCGTGCCCTGGCGCTGTGCCGTCGTTACGGTGCCAAGCTGATGCTCAACGGTGAACCGGAGCTGCTCGAGCGGATCGATGCCGATGGTATCCATCTGACCAGCGAGCGGCTGATGGGCCTGGAGCGTCGCCCCATCGCCGAGGCCAAGTGGTTGGCGGCCTCGACCCACGACAAGGCCCAGCTCGACCAGGCCCACGCCATTGGCTGCGACTTCGTGACCCTGTCACCGCTGCGCACCACTCCGTCCCATCCGGAAGTGGCACCGATCGGCTGGCATGACTTCCAGCAACTGGTCGAACGCGCCGGCATGCCGGTCTACGCGCTGGGTGGCATGACGCGCCACGACGCCAGCCATGCCCGCGCCGTGGGGGCCCAGGGGATCGCCTCGATCCGCGACTTCTGGCGCTAAGGCGTTGGCGAAAAGGGCCAGCACCGGCCGCTAGCTACCAGATGCAAGAAACCCCGCCAGGGAGACCTGGCGGGGTTTCTTGCGTTCAGGGGCATGTCGTTCCATTGCCGCTTGGCTCTGTTCTCAAGCTCGAGGAGCGTCGGCGCTTTTCGTACAAGCCCTGGGCTTTATGCGAGAAGTCGACGAAGCCCGGCTCTTTGGCGGCAAGCCCTAGTCGCGGTAGCGGCGGGTCAGGTCCCCATAGGCATCGATGCGCCGGTCCCGCAGGTAGGGCCATATCCGCCGCACGTTTTCGCCATGGTCGAGATCCAGGGTCACCAGCAGGGTCTCGGGCTCGGTGCCGGCGTGGGCCAGCAGCTCCCCCTGGGGCCCGGCGACAAAGCTGCCGCCCCAGAAGTCGATGCCCTCGCTGACCTTCGAGTGATCCTCCTCGTGGCCCACCCGGTTGGCGACCAGCACCGGGACACCGTTGGCCACGGCGTGGCTGCGCTGGATCAGCGTCCAGGCGTCCTTCTGGCGCGTCTTCTCGGCGTCGTCGTCGCCCGGCGCCCAGCCGATGGCGGTGGGGTAGAGCAGCAGTTCGGCACCGGCCAGGGCCATCAGGCGCGCGGCCTCCGGGTACCACTGATCCCAGCACACCAGTACCCCGAGCCGGCCCACCGAGGTGTCGATGGGGGTGAACCCTTGTCCGAGAGAGGCGTCATGATCTCCGGGGGTGAAGTAGAACTTCTCGTAGAAGCCCGGGTCGTCGGGGATATGCATCTTGCGGTAGTGACCCACCGCGCCCTTGGCGCCGTCGTAGACCACTGCCGTGTTGTGATAGATGCCCGGCGCGCGGCGCTCGAACAGCGAGCCCATCAGCACGATGTCGAGCTCTGCGGCGAGTTCGGCCAGTCGTGTGCCGGTGGGCCCGTCCAGCGGCTCCGCCAGGTCGAACAGCGCCGGATCCTCGTACTGACAGAAGTAGTGGGTGGCGTGGAGTTCCTGCAGCATCACCAGTCTGGCACCGCGGCCTGCGAGATCGCGGATGCTCGCTTCACTGGCGTCGAGACTTCTGGCCTTGTCGGGCCAGGCGGGTTGCTGGACCAGGCCTACAGTCAATTGGCGCGTCATCGGCGGTCTCCTTCGGCGCTGGCGGTGGCGGTGGCGGCGGCGAGAGCCCCCTGGGGCCACTGCATGGTCAGGCAGTGCAGGCTGCCGTGTTGAACGATGGCGGCGCTGGCGTCCACCGGGATGACATCCCGGTCGGGGAAGGCCCCGGCCAGGGCGTCGAGCGCTGCCAGGTCGTGACGATCGCCGTAGACCGGCACCAGCACCGCCCCGTTGATGATCAGGAAGTTGGCGTAGGTGGCCGGCAGGCGGTGGCCATCCTCGGCGTCATGGCAGGCGCCAGGCCAGGGCAGCGGTACCAGGCGATAGGGCGAGCCGTCGGCGCGGGTCAGCGCCTTGAGTTCGCGCTCCATGGCGGCGAGCTCGGCGTAGTGCGCATCGCTCGGGTCGTCGCAGCGTACATAGGCGATGGTCTGGGGATCACAGAAGCGCGCCAGGGTATCGATATGACTGTCGGTGTCATCACCTTCGAGGTGGCCGTGTTGCAGCCACAGCACCCGTTGGATGCCCAGGGTCTCGGCCAGCCAGGTCTCGATATCGGCCCGCGACATCGAGGGGTTGCGGTTGGGATTGAGCAGACAGGCCTCGGTGGTCAGCAGCGTCCCTTCGCCATCGGTCTCCAGGGCGCCGCCCTCCATGATCACCGCGCTCTCGCTTGTCGCGCAGGCGATCAAGCCGGCATCCTTGAGCTGGCGGGTCAGGGTGTTGTCGCGATCGGCCGGAAACTTGCCGCCCCAGCCGTTGAAGCCGAGGTCATGGAAGGTAACGCCGTCGCCGTCGCCGTCACCGCTCGCCAGCGGGCCATGGTCCCGGGCCCAGGTGTCGTCGGCGTCGACCACGGTCAGGCGCAGACGCTCGGGTGGCGCGCCTCGGGCCACCAGGCGGCCTGACAGCGCCTCGCCGGTAGCGTGGTCGGGCACCCCGATGATCACGCTCTGATAACGACTGATGATCAGGGCGAGCTGCTCGAGCATCGCCTCGATGGCGGGCAGCGTCGGCGCCCAGTCGCTGTCGCGGCGGGGCCAGGTCAGCTGGACGGCATCCTGAGGGTGCCATTCGGGTAGCAGGCGGGGCATGGGTGATGTCCTGGGGCCAAGAAACGGCGAAATGTAGGCGGCTGTGACCGAAGATGCAAGGATCTCGCAATTCCTCTGCCGTGGCGATGCAGTCGCTCGCAAAAAACCGTACCATGACGGCCCGCCGACAAGGAACGAGTCCATGCTTGATCGATTGCCCTTTCTGATCGGGTTGCGTTATGTGCGAGCCAAGCGACGCAACCACTTCATTTCGTTCATCTCGCTGACCTCCATGCTGGGTCTTACCCTGGGCGTGGCGGTGCTGATCCTGGTGCTCTCGGTGATGAACGGCTTCGACCGGGAGCTGCGCCAGCGGGTGCTGGGCATGGTGCCCCACACCCAGATCGAACAGGCCGGCGGAATGACCGACTGGCAGCCCCTGGCCGAGCGCCTGACGCAGCGCGAACATGTCATCGGGGCGGCGCCCTATATCCAGCAGCAGGGCATGTTCTCGGTGGCCGGGCGCAATCAGGGCGCCATGGTCAACGGCATCGAGCCCGAGTGGGAGAGCCGGGTGTCGATCGTCGACGAGAACATGTCGCGTGGCTCGCTGGACGACCTCAAGGCAGGGGAGTGGCACATCGTGCTCGGCTCCATCCTCGCCAACAACCTCAACGTCGACGTGGGGGACAGCGTGACCCTGCTGGTGCCGGAGGCCTCGATCACCCCGGCAGGCGTCTTCCCCAGGCTCAAGCGCTTCACCGTCAGTGGCATCTTCAGTGTCGGTGCCGACCTGGACGCCAACCTGGCCTACGCCAACATCGAGGACATGCAGACCCTGGCGCGCATGGGTGACAGCATTGGCGGGCTGCGTCTGGAGCTCGACGATCTGTTCCTGGCCGGTCAGGAGACCCAGGCCATCGTCAATGAGCTGGGCGGTGGCTATCGCGGCTACGACTGGACCTTCACCCGGGGCAACCTGTTCCAGGCGATCCAGATGGAAAAGCGCATGATCGGCCTGCTGCTGACCGTGATCATCGCCGTGGCTGCCTTCAATATCGTCTCGACCCTGGTGATGGTGGTGACCGACAAGCACGCCGACATCGCCATCCTGCGGACCATCGGTGCCACCCCGGGTTCGATCATGGGCATCTTCATGGTGCAGGGTATCGCCATCGGGGTGATCGGTATCGTCATCGGGGTTGCGCTGGGTATTCTGCTGGCGCTGACGGTGTCCGATATCATTGCCTTCGTCGAGTCGACCCTGGGTATCCACTTCCTCGACGCGGGGGTCTACTTCATCAGTGACCTGCCGTCCCAGCTGATCTGGAGCGATGTCTATCAGATCGTGGGGGCCGCCTTCGTGCTGACGTTCCTGTCCACCCTGTATCCGGCCTGGCGCGCGGCGCGGGTCCAGCCTGCCGAGGTGCTGCGCTATGAATGATTCGGTAATCGCCAAGCCTGGTGTCGAGGCGTCGACCCCCGCCGGCAACGACCTGATGCTCGAGTGCCGCGAGTTATCCCGGGTCTACGATGAAGGTCCCGCCGACCTGGTGGTGCTCGACCAGCTCGAGCTCAAGGTGCACGCCGGCGAGCGAGTCGCGGTGGTCGGCAGTTCCGGGTCCGGCAAGACCACCCTGCTCAACCTGCTCGGTGGGCTCGACAGCCCCAGCGCCGGCGAAGTACGGGTGGCCGACACCGTACTTCACAAGATGGGCGACGCCGAGATCGGACGCTTCCGCAATCGCCACATCGGCTTCGTCTACCAGTTCCATCATCTGCTGGCGGAGTTCTCGGCGCTGGAGAACGTGGCGCTGCCGTTGATCATTCGCGGTAGCCGCAAGCGTGACGCCGAGGACAAGGCGCGTGCTCTGCTGGACAAGGTAGGGCTGGGCCCCAGGGCCGAGCACAAGCCCGGCGAGCTGTCCGGCGGTGAGCGCCAGCGTGCGGCGATCGCCAGGGCCTTGGTCACCGATCCCAGCCTGATGTTGATGGACGAGCCCACCGGCAACCTCGACAAGCACACCGCCGCCAGCATCCTGGCGCTGATGGATGAGCTTGCCGCCAGCGCTCGCTGCGCCTTCGTCATCGTCACCCATGACCCGGCCCTGGCCGCCCATCAGGACCGCGTGCTGAGACTCGACAACGGCAAGCTGCACGCCGAGTAGGTCTTTCGCAGCGTCCAGAAGAAGCCAGAAGAAGGCCCCGATGCAATCGCATCGGGGCCTTCTTTCGTGGGGATTGCTTGTCCGGGCTTTCTCGTCCCGGCTTTTTCGACCGGGCTTTCTCGGCAGACCAGCGGGAACGGCGCCGGGCCGAGCAGAGCCTGTGGCTGGGTCGATGCCGCTGGGTCAGTGCGGCTGGGTCCTGCGGCGTCGCCGGCGCGCGCGTGCCTTCCAGCTGCGTGCCACCTGCCAGCGCCACAGCAGGCGTATCACCAGGTTGGCCAGGCCTCCCACGGCGATCGCCGCCACCAGCGAGCCGATCAGCAGGGACGGCAGGATGTCCAGCAACTGGGACTGCAGCCAGTCGGTGGTCAGCCGGTGGGGCGCCTCCAGCGCCGGGCGTTGCATCAGCCAGGCGCCGAGACAGTAGTTGGCGTAGAAGATGATCGGCATCGTCAGCGGGTTGGTGATCCACACCAGAGCCACCGACAGCGGCAGATTGCAGCGTCCGACGCGGGCGCCGAGGGCGGCGACGACCATCTGACACGGGATCGGCAGCAGCGCGCTGAACAGGCCAACGCTGAAGGCGTTGGCCACGCTGCGGCGCGTCAGCACCCACAGGGCGGGGTCGGCGATCAGATGCGCCATGAAGCGTAGCGAGCGCTGCCGGCGCAGGGCGTCCGGCGAGGGCAGATAGCGCTTGAGTAGTCGACGCGGCATGGCGAATCAGCTCGAGGCTGCGGATGCGTGGCTATTATCCATACAAGCCGCCGCCCTTGCCATGACGTCGGCCAACGATGGGCATGCGCGACGCCGTCAACGGGCTGTCGGGCTCCAGGGCCCCAAGCCTCCAGGGCTCCAGAGAGAGGGCGATGGAATCTGACGAAGATTGGCAACGATCGATGCGTCGGCCGTCAGGCCGCCTCTGGCAAGGCACCTGTTCCCTCTCGCTGGCATGGGCGCTGGCCTTGGGCTGCGTCCTTGGAGGCGCGGGTCTGACACTGCCCGAGGCCGCCCTCGGCCTGAATCTGCTGACAGTGGCGGCACTGGTATCACTGGCCTTGCGCCGGACGGCGGCGATGCTGGTGTGTCTGGCCGGGCTGTGGGTGCTTGGCTGTTTGTTGCAGCAACAGGCGGCCAGCTTGCCCTCGGGGCTTGCCGGGGTACCGCTGACGGTCGAGGGGCGGGTGTTGGCAAGTCGCCAGAGCGATGGCCTGCAGCGTCTGACCATGAGGGTCGAGAGCTGCAGTCCCCTGGAAGCCGGACTGCCTGACTGCTCGGGACTCGAGCGGATAAGGGTCAGTCGCTATAGCACCATGGACGGCGAGGTCGGGACCGCGTCGGCAACAGCGCACACGATGATGGCTGTCGGAGAGCGCTGGCGGTTCGATGTACGACTGCGCCCACCTGGTGGCCTCACCAATCCCGGGCGCTTCGACTATCGCCGATGGCTGTGGCGGGAAGGCATCCACGCCACCGGATCAGTCATCGCACAACCGCCGCCGCAACGCTTGGCCGCCGCACCCCGGGACCCGCGTCGAGTGCTACTGCGACAGCTCGATGGCCAGCCGCTGCATGAGACGACGCAGCGCTGGCTGGCGGCCTTGACCCTGGGCCGTGGCGAGCGGCTCGAGGCCGACGACTGGGCGCTGCTCAACGCCACCGGGACGACCCATCTGGCGGTGGTGTCCGGGCTGCACGTGGGCCTGGTGGCAGCGCTGGCGCTGACCCTGTCGCGACTGGTGGCGCGTTTGATTCAGCCGGGGCGCTGGCGGCTGTTGCGTTGGCCGTGGCTGGCCGCCGCAACGGCCACCACCGGCTTTGTCTGGCTGGTCGGCGCCGAACCGCCGGCGCTGCGGGCTCTGGTGATGGTCCTTATCGCCCTTTGGGTGGCCGGGGGGCAGCATTCTCCTTCGCCATGGCAGGGCTGGGCACTGGCCTGGGCGGTGGTCGTGCTGTGGGATCCTCTGGCGCTGTGGCGCCCCGGGCTTTGGCTGTCCTTCGGTGCCGTGGCCCTGCTGATCCTGATGTGGCAGGGCAGGCAGGCGCCGTCCGGGCTCAAGGGTGCCTTGGCGGCGCTATTGCGTACCCAGCTGTTGCTGGCGCTACCCATGGCGGGTCTGGTGCTGCTGGCGATGGGTCAAGTGGCGCCGTTGGCCCCCTTGGCCAATCTGCTGGCGGTGCCCCTGGTGACGCTGGTGCTGGTGCCGCTGGGGATGCTGGGCTGGGTGCTGTCGACGGTGTCGTCTGAGGCGGCGATGGCGAGCTGGTGGCTGTTCGAAGCGGGCCTCGAGGTGATGCTGGCGTCGTTGCGGATGTTCGCCGAACTGTCACCCGGTCTGTCGCTGCGAGAAGGAGGGCGCTGGACACTCGGCATTCTGCTGCTGGGCCTGGGCGCGCTGCTGTTGCTGCCTGGCCTGGGTGCCGGGCTGCGATCAGCAAGCGTCCTGGCACTTGTTGCGGCCATGGCGATGATGCCGGCCTTCGGTGGCAGGCCCGGACCGGGCGAGGTGCGGCTGATGGTCTGGGACGTGGGGCAGGGGCTGATGGTGGAGCTGATCACCGCCCGTCATCGACTGCTGTACGACAGCGGTCCTCGCTTTCGCTCCGGCTTTACGCCGCTGGCGTCCATCTGGGCATCTCCGCAAGCCTTCGACGAGGTGGTGATCAGCCACGCCGACCAGGACCACGCAGGAGGACTCGCCAGCCTGGTGCGCGAGCATCGGGTGGCTCATTGGTGGTACCCCGAGGGCGAGACGCTGGCGCTGTCGGCGCACACGCCGCGACACCCTTGTCATGCCGGGGAGGGCTGGCGCTGGGATGGTGTCGATTTTACCTTTCTGTGGCCGCCTGCCGCGAGCGGCAGCGCAACGGCAAGCGACGTTGCCGGGCATGGCAGCAATGATCGCTCCTGCGTGCTGCTGGTGAGTACCGCCGGTGGCAGTGTGTTGCTTACCGGCGATGCGGGAAAACGCGTCGAGCGCTTCCTGATCCCGCGCTTGCCGCTGGCGCCTGCGGTTCTGGTGGTGGGGCATCATGGCAGCGCGGACAGCACCAGCGAGGCCCTGGTGGCGGCCAGGCCGCCCCGCCTGGCGGTGATTTCCCGCGGTGCCTACAATGGCTTCGGTCATCCTGCCGACCAGGTGGTGCGTCGCCTGCGACGCGCCGGCAGTTGCCTGATGGACACCGCTGTGGATGGGCGGGTGAACATCCTCCTGTCGCAGGTCGGGATAGCAGCGGCGCAGGGTATCCATTCCCGTCTGACCGGTGGCGGTGTCGAAGGCCCTTGCCATGGGGTAGAATCGCGGCACTGAATCTCACTGCCCTGTGTGTTGGCCGGCCAGGAGCGACGCCGCGTCCGCTGTCGGCGGCAGACGGCCGTGCGGGCCCGGGTGATCGCTACCCGGACCATCCGTGGCGGCCAGACAGGACCGATTCCCTCGCAACTGGAGCCAACGTGATCGAATACTCCGGCTGGACGCTCTACAAGCGTCTTCTTGGTTACGTCAAACCCTTCTGGAAGTCCTTTCTCGTCGCCGTGGTCGGTTACGCCATCTACGCGGCGTCCAGTACCGCCCTGGCCGAGATGATGAAGCGCCTGATCGATGGCATCCAGAATCCCGACGCCGCCTTTCGTCTGTTTCTGCCGCTGTTCGTCGTCGGCATGTTCGGCGCCAGGGGCGTCGGCACCTTTCTCGGCACCTACTTCATGAGCAACGTCGCACGCAACATGGTGCACGCGCTGCGCTGTGACGTCTTCAACCATATGCTGCGCCTGCCGGGGCGCTTCTTCGACAATCATTCTTCCGGCCACCTGATCTCGCGGGTGACCTACCATGTGGAGCAGGTGACCGGCGCAGGCACCAAGGCGATCACGGTTATCCTCCAGGAGGGCCTGTTTGTACTCGGCCTGCTGGGCTATCTGCTGTGGACCAACTGGATGCTGACGCTCTTGTTCATGGCCGTGACGCCGCTGATTGGTGGCGTGGTGAGCTACGCCAGCAAGCGCTTTCGGCGCATTTCCAAGCGCATCCAGCGCTCCATGGGGGACGTTACCCACGTTGCCTCCGAGGCCTTGACCGGCTACCGCGTGGTGCGTACCCACGGCGCCGAGAAATACGAGATGGGGCGCTTCCGCGACGCCAGTGAAGTCAACCGTCGCCAGAGCATGAAGGAGGCCCTGACCAAGGCCACCAGCACTCCGGTCATCCAGTTGCTGGTGGCACTGTCGCTGGCGCTGCTGGTGTGGCTTGCCATGTCACCGGCGCTGATGGACAACATGACGCCGGGCGAATTCGTGGCCTTCATCACCGCCGCCTCGCTGATGGCCAAGCCGATTCGCTCGCTCAGCGAGATCAACGGCACCATCCAGAAGGGTATCGCTGCCTCCAGTGAACTGTTCGGGCTGCTCGACGAGCCTGAGGAACGCGACACCGGAACCCTGATGCCCGAGCGCCTGCAGGGGCGGATACAGCTCGAACAGGTGCGCTTCGCCTACGGAGACGATCAGCCCGAGGTGCTCAAGGGCATCGACCTGGACGTGCGCAAGGGCGAGATGGTGGCCATCGTCGGCCGCTCGGGCAGCGGCAAGTCGACCCTGGTCAGCCTGTTGCCGCGCTTCTACCGACCGACGGGCGGGCGTATCCTGATCGATGGCACCCCCATCGAGGAGTACCAGCTGACGGCGCTACGACAGCAGATTGCGCTGGTGTCCCAGCAGGTCACCCTGTTCAACGCCACCATCGCCGAGAACATCGCCTACGGGGTCCCCGATGCCGATCCTGCAGACATCGAGGCGGCGGCCCGCGCCGCCCACGCCCACGAGTTTATCGAGCGCATGCCCGGCGGCTACCAGGCGCTGGTCGGAGACAACGGCGTGATGCTCTCCGGTGGTCAGCGTCAGCGCATGGCGATCGCTCGGGCGATCTTCAAGGATGCTCCCATCCTGATCCTAGACGAGGCGACCTCGGCGCTGGACACCGAGTCCGAGCGCCATATCCAGGCGGCCCTGGAAGAGGTCTGCAAGGACCGCACCACCCTGGTCATCGCCCACCGCCTGTCGACCATCGAACGGGCCGACCGCATCCTGGTCATGGAGCAGGGCGAGATCATCGAGCAGGGCTCCCACGCCGAGCTGCTGGAACGCGACGGCGGTGCCTACGCCGCGTTGCACCAGCTGCAATTCCAGGAGGCGTAGATGGGGCTTGGGCAGCGCTGGCTCGAGGCGGCCTATCGTGGGGCTCCCTGGCTTGCCGTCCTGCGGCCGCTGGAGGCACTCTATCGCCGCGAGGTACGCCGTCGGGCCGACGCCTTTGCCCGTGGCGACAAGCCCGTGTGGCGCGCTTCGGTACCCGTCATCGTGGTCGGCAACCTGACTCTCGGCGGCACCGGCAAGTCGCCGCTGGTCGCCTGGATGGGGCGGCACCTGGCCGAGCGCGGCTTTCGCCCCGGGATTCTGTCACGGGGCTACGGTGGCAAGGCCGATGGCTACCCGCTGCACCTTGCCGCCGATACACCAGTAGCGGCCAGCGGCGATGAGCCGCGAATGCTGGCCGATCAGACCGGACTGCCGGTGGTGGTCGACCCGGACCGCCCGCGTGGGGCCCAGTGCCTGATCGACGCCGGTTGTGACGTCATCGTCACCGACGACGGCCTTCAGCACCATGCCCTGGGGCGTGATCTCGAGGTGGTGGTGGTGGACGGCAAGCGAGGCTTCGGCAATGGGCGCTGCCTGCCGGCAGGGCCGCTGCGCGAACCGCTGGAGCGGCTGAAGCGCATCGACGCACTGATCGTCAACGGCGAATCGTCGAGCGCGCTTGCCGCCGACGGCTTCACCATGCAACTGGAGCCCGCCTGCTGGCGCAGGGTCGGTGACGACGAGCGGCGTCCACTGACGCCGCTGCCCTTCGCCACACCGGTCACCGCAGTGGCAGGGATCGGTCATCCGGAGCGTTTCTTTACCACCCTGTCGGAGCTGGGGATCGCCCATCGACCGGCCCCCTTTTCCGACCACCACCGGTTCAGCCCGGCCGACCTGACCACCAGCGACCAGCGACCTGTGGTGATGACCGCCAAGGATGCGGTCAAGTGTCGAAGCTTTGTTCCCGACGATTGCTGGGCCCTGGATGTCGAGGCTAGACCCGAGGCGTCCTTCGTGGCCTGGTTCGATCGGCGAGTGTCCGCCTGGCGAGGCACCGACGATGCGCGGGTCGCTCATGATACCGGGATCGCGCAGCGGCAGAGTGACTGAGCACTGCCGCCGAAGGCTCAAATTCAACAGGAGAAACGATGATGGACAAGGAACTACTGGCGATGCTGGTGTGCCCCCAGTGCCAGGGCAAGCTGCGCTACGACCGCGATGCCGGCGAGCTGTGCTGCCAGTTCGATGGCCTGGCCTATCCGATCCGTGACGGCATCCCGGTGATGCTGGTCGAGGAGGCGCGGGTCATGGAGGTCGACGAGACCCTCAAGACCAACCCCGGGCGGGGCGCCTCCAGCACGGACCAGACGTGAAGGAGCGCTAGCCGATGCAGGATTTTATCGTTGTCATACCGGCGCGTTACGGCTCGAGTCGTCTGCCCGGAAAGCCGCTGGCAGATATTGCCGGCCGCCCCATGGTCGCCCGGGTCTGGGATCAGGCCCGGCGCTCCTCGGCGAGTCGAGTGGTGATCGCCACCGACGATGCGCGCATCGAAAGCATGATGCTTGAGCTGGGCGCCGAGGTGGTGATGACCCGCGAGGACCATACCACCGGGACCGATCGGCTGGCGGAGGTGGTCGAGCGCCTGGTGCTGCCGGACGAGGCGGTGCTGGTCAACGTCCAGGGGGACGAACCGCTGTTGCCGCCCGAACTGATCGATCAGGTGGCGGGGCGCCTGATGCGCGACGAGTGCGCCTCGGTCGCGACCCTGGCCGAGTCCATCGGCGACGTCGATACCTTGTTCAACCCCAATGTGGTCAAGGTAACCCGGGCCGCATCGGGCAGGGCGCTGAGCTTTTCTCGCGCCCCGATGCCCTGGGACCGGGAGGGCTTTCGTGAGCCTCCGACGCTGCTCACCACCGACGCCTGGCTACGCCATATCGGCCTCTATGCCTATCGAGCGAGCTTTCTGCGGGCCTTCAGCCAGTGGCTGCCGGCTCCCATCGAACAGCTCGAACAGCTCGAGCAGTTGCGTGCGCTGCACTATGGGCACGCCATCCAGGTGGCGCTGGCCGAGCAGACGCCCGGGGCAGGGGTGGACACCGCCGAGGATCTTGAACGGGTTCGCGCCCATTTCGCCGGCCAGCAGACGCCGCCGGACCAGTGAAGGCCAACGATCAGGAGACAAGCATGCGGGTACTGTTCGTATGTCTGGGCAATATCTGCCGCTCGCCCACCGCCGAGGGGGTAGTGAGGCAGCGACTCGAGGAGCACGGTCTGGCGGACCGGGTGGTGCTGGATTCCTGCGGCACCGGGCCCTGGCACGTAGGTGAGCCACCTGATGCCCGCGCCCAGCAGGCCGCGCGCAAGCGGGGAATCGATCTATCGAAGCTGCGCGGTCGCCAGCTCGAGGCCGCCGATTTCGAAACATGTGACTACCTGCTGGCGATGGACGCCGACAACCTGAGCGTGCTCGAGCGCCAGGCGCCGGCGAATTGCCAGGCCCATATCGGCCTCTTGATGGAGTTCGCCGGGGAGCCCGGCGTTGCGGTGCCGGACCCCTACTACGAGGGCGGCTTCGATGGTGTCTACGCGATGATCGAGCGTGCCGCCGATGGCCTGGTGGCCACCTTGTCGCAGCGTCTGGGGGCGTCCTCTTGAGGCCCGTCATAGGCCTCGATCAGGACTTGACCCGAGCCAATACCCTGGGGCTGCCCTGTGTCGCCGAAGAGGTCGTCGACGTCTTCAGTCGTGATCAGCTCGCCTCCCTGATCAGGCAGGTCGGAGACCGCCGATTGACCCTGCTCTCCGGCGGCAGCAATCTGATTCTGCCCGACTATCTGCCGGGGATGACGCTGCGACCGCGGCTCGATTACTGGTGGGTCGAGCGGCGCGGACAGGATGCGCTGGTGCATGTCGGTGCCGGGGTCAACTGGCATCGACTGGTCATGGCGCTGGCGTCGAAGGGGTGGTGGGGCATCGAGAATCTGGCGCTGATACCCGGGCACTGTGGTGCGGCACCGGTACAGAACATCGGTGCCTATGGGGTCGAACTGGCCGATGTGCTTGAGTCGGTGACCCTGGTCCATCGCGACAGTGGTGCGGTGGAAAGCTTGCCGGCTGGTGCCTGTGGCTTCGGCTATCGGGAGAGCCGCTTCAAGGGGGAGTGGGACGGCAAGGTCATCATCACCGACCTCACCTTGAGGGTCAGCCGTCACGGCGCGCCGAAGCTTGGCTACGGCGATCTGGCGTCCCGGGTGGGGGAGAGCCCCGCTCCTCTGGCGGTGGCCGAGGCGGTCTGCCAGGTGCGCCGCGAGAAGCTGCCCGACCCAGAGCAGCTCGGCAATGCCGGCAGCTTCTTCAAGAATCCTGTAGTCGAGGCTGCGCGTGCCGGGGCACTGCGCGAGAGCTATCCGGGTATGCCGGCCTATGAGCTGGAAGACGGAAGGGTCAAGCTGGCGGCGGGGTGGCTGATCGATCAGTGCGGCCTCAAGGGCTGGCGACAGGGTCACTTTGGCGTCCATGATCGTCAGGCGCTGGTGCTGGTGCACCACGGTGGTGGCAATGCCACGGAATTGCTGGCGTTCGCCGACCAGGTGTCGGCGCGGGTCGCCGAACGCTTCGGTGTGACGCTCGAACGAGAGCCGCGCCTGGCCTGATTAGTTGGCCAGCACCTGACTTGCCGGCGCCGGAGGCGCTGTGTGAGTAACGAATGCGCATAAATGAAAACGCCCGCGTCCTTGGACGCGGGCGTTTTGCTTTCCGGCTAGTGATCAGCTGTTGTGGCCGTCACTTGCCTTTTCGGCCTCGAGCTTGCGACGCTCGCGCGGGTCGTTGTGGGCCCGGCGACGGCGGCGAGGCGCCTGGCCATCATCAGTGGCGCCACTCAAGGCGTCGTCTTCTGCCTTGGCTTCTGTCTTGGCGTTGTCGGCCTCGGCTTTCTCTTCCGCCTTGACGTCAGCCTTGGGAGCTTCGGCCTTGGCCTCGACTTTCTCTTCCGCCTTGACGTCAGCCTTGAGAGCTTCGGCCTTGGCTTCGGCTTTCTCCGCGGGCTTGGCGTCAGCCTTGGGGGCCTCGGCTTTGGCTTCGGCTTTCGGCTCGGCTTTCTCGTCAGCTTTCTCTGCAGGCTTGGTGTCAGCCTTGGGAGCCTCGCCCTTTGGCGTCTCGGCCTTTGGCGTCTCGGCCTTGGGGGCCTCAGTCTTGGGAGCCTCGGGCTTGGGAGCCTCAGCCTTGGCTTCGGCTTTCGGTTCGGCTTTCTCTGCAGGCTGCGCGTCAGCCTTGGGAGTCTCGGTCTTGGCTTCGGCTTTTGGCTCGGCTTTCTCGTCAGCTTTCTCTGCAGGCTTGGTGTCAGCCTTCGGAGTCTCGGCCTTGGCTTCGGCTTTCGGCTCGGCTTTCTCTGCAGGCTGCGCGTCAGCCTTGGGAGTCTCGGCCTTGGCTTCGGTCTTTGGCTCGTCTTTCTCTACGGGCTTGGCGTCGTCCGACTTGGGAGCCGCGGCGTTGGCGACGGGCTTGGTATCCGCCTTGGGAGCCTCGGCTTTGGCGTCGGCCTTGTCGTCAGCCTTGGGAGCCTCGGCTTTGGCGTCAGCCTTGGGGGCTTCAGTCTTGGAGGCTTCGGCCTTGGCGTCAGTCTTGGCGTCAGCCTTGGGGGCTTCGGCTCTTGTTTCGGCTTTTGCTTCGGGCTGGGTCTGTTCGGCCGTAGCTTCCGTAGCGCTTGCCTGGTCCGCATCGGGCTGAGCTTCCTGAGCCGCGGCCGCTTCCGCCTGCAGGCGTTGCTGCTCTTTCAGCGCCTCGGGGTTGATGGCGTGCTTGCGGCTGCGGTTGCGCGGATTGTTGCGGGTGCGCTTGGGCTTGCTGTCCTTGGCAGCATCGCTGCTGGCAGCATCTGCCTGCTGCGTTTCACCGCGGCTGGCCGAACGGGGCGACTTGTTGTCGTCGCTCTTGCGGCTATCCGGCTGGCGGCTTTCCTGTTGACGACCCTCCTGCTGACGTCCTTCAGCCTGGCGGTTGTCCTGCTGACGATTGTCGTCGCGGCGAGAGCGCTGGCGGTTGTCGTTGCCGTCATTTCTGTCGGCTCGAGTGTCTGCCTTGCTGTCGGTGCGTGCGTCGCTGCGAGCGTCGGTGCGGCCGTCGCTCTTGGCGGCCGGCTGGCGGCGTTCCTGCTGACGACGATCCTGGCTGTTGCCATCGCTACGGTTGGATCTGTTGCTGCTCTGACGCTGGCCGTTCTGGCTGCCACCGCGGCGATTGCGCTGTCGCGTGTCGCTACCGCGCTGCTGGCCGCTGTCGCTGCGCTGTTGGGCGCCGCGCTGAGCATTGTCGTCGCGACTCGAGGACTGAGTGCGAGTGTTGCTCGAGCCTTGGCTGCCGCTCGTGGCGCCGTTACTGGTTTCTTCCTCGCCGCCGAGGAAGCGAGCGAAGCCCTTGACCAGTCGACCGAACAGGCCGGCGTTCTGAACCGCCTGGCGAGACTCTGCGGGGCTCTGACGGCCTGGCTGGCGATTAGCCTGAGGGCTGCTCTGCCTGCGGCTGGACGACGAGGCCTGGCGACCGGATTGAGCGCCCTGAGCGCTGGGCTGGCGACTCGGCTGTGCGGGCTTGTCCTCGCTGGCGGCCTCTTCCTGGCTCAAGGAAGCGGGGGCCGGGGCGTTGTGGACCACGCTCTTGACCGCGGCTTCGGCGCGTTGCACCGGCTTGCCAAAGGCGGCGTCGGGCTCCTTGCCGACCTCGGTGTCGGTGGACAGCTCGAAACTGGAGGCGTTGGCGGTGCCTTCCTCGTCGACGTGATCGTCGCGCAGACGCTGGACGTCGTAGTGGGGGGTGTCCATGTCCGGGCTTGGCAGGATGACCACGCGGACGCCCTGGCGACGCTCGATATCGGCCAAGATGGCGCGCTTCTCGTTAAGCAGATAGGTAGCGACAGGCACCGGCAGGATGGCGCGGATCTGAGCGCTGCGCTCCTTCATGGCCTCTTCTTCGATCAGGCGCATGACCGACAGCGAGAGTGAACGCACGTCACGGATGGTGCCCTGGCCGTCACAGCGGGGGCATACCACGCCGCTGGTTTCGCCGAGGGACGGGCGCAGACGCTGACGCGACATTTCCATCAGGCCAAAGCGCGAAATACGGCCGATCTGTACCCGGGCGCGGTCGAGCTTGAGGGCATCGCGAGCGCGGTTTTCGACCTCACGCTGGTTGCGTGCTGGCCCCATGTCGATGAAATCGATGACCACCAGGCCGCCGATGTCACGCAGGCGCAACTGGCGAGCGATCTCGTCGGCCGCCTCCAGATTGGTCTGCAGCGCAGTCTCTTCGATGTCACTGCCGCGTGTCGCTCGCGCCGAGTTGATGTCGATGGACACCAGTGCCTCGGTGTGGTCGATCACGATGGAGCCGCCGGAGGGCAGCTTCACTTCACGCTCGTAGGCGGTCTCGATCTGCGACTCGATCTGGAAGCGCGAGAACAGCGGCACCTCGTCGGCGTATAGCTTGATCTTCTGCTGGTAGGACGGCATCACCTGCCGAATGAAGGCCAGCGCCTCCTGGTGCACCTCGGGGCTGTCGATCAGTACCTCGCCGATATCCTGGCGCAGGTAGTCGCGCATGGCGCGAATGATGACATTGGACTCGCGGTAGATCAGGAAGGGGGCGGCGCGCTTGCCGGCTTCCTCGGTGATGGATTCCCACACCTGTACCAGGTAGTCGAGGTCCCACTGCAGCTCTTCGGGCGACCGACCGATACCGGCGGTGCGCACGATCAGGCCCATCTTGTCGGGCACGCTGAGCTGACCCATGGCTTCCTTCAGCTGGGCGCGTTCCTCGCCTTCGATGCGACGCGAAATGCCGCCTGCGCGGGCGTTGTTGGGCATCAGCACCAGGAAGCGGCCGGCCAGGCTGACAAAGGTGGTCAGGGCGGCGCCCTTGTTGCCACGCTCTTCCTTGTCGACCTGAACGATGACTTCCTGACCTTCCTTCAGTACTTCCTTGATGCTGGGGCGGCCGGAAGGCTCCTTGACGAAGTACTCGCGAGCAATTTCCTTGAGGGGCAGAAAACCGTGGCGTTCGGCGCCGAAATCGACAAAGGCGGCTTCGAGGGAGGGTTCCACGCGGGTGATCTTGCCGCGATAGATATTGGCTTTTTTCTGTTCCCTGGCACCGGATTCGATGTCCAGGTCGTACAGGCGTTGTCCATCCACCAGGGCGACACGCAGCTCTTCGGGCTGGGTCGCGTTGATGAGCATCCGTTTCATGTTGTCTCGCAATATGGGCGCGCCGGAGGGCGCCCATGGGCAACGGCAAGGGTGAACCGTTGGTGCAGCGTGCTTGTGCTCAGCGCATGTCGAGGAAGCTGCGCCCGGCCGCGACGCTACTTCATCAGGAACGTCACGGCATGATCATGTTGAGTACGGGGCGGAGGGAGGACGTGTCTCGGTGGGGCCTTGCCCATCCGGTCCTGCCGTCACCGCCAACACCTGGCATTCATCGATTCACCGCTGCCGGCCTCCGGCACGGTGTTGTACGTCTCCCGGCGACGGCCCACCCCTTCGGAAAGGTATCCAGCTGGGGTGGGGCGCGCCGGGCTCGGTGTTGTCACTTGACATCGGCGGCGGGACCTCTGTGGGTCGTCGCGGCCTCTGTGGCAAACGCTGTGTCAGTCACGTTTCGCTCGGGCCTGCGTGTCTAGTCGTGCAGGCGCTTGCAGGGGTCAATCGGACCCGGGGAGCGAACAAGTAATATAACAGCAATGCCAGGGGTCAGCAATTGGCGACAAGCTGCGCTAGAATGGCGCTTTATTGCGGGTTTCGAGTGGGGTGACAGCGTGGCCGAAGGGCGTGAAGTGCAGTGGGTGGAAGTGACCGAAGGCCAGGTCGGCCAGCGCGTCGACAATTTTCTGATGAGTCGCCTCAAGGGCGCCCCCCGTTCGCTGGTGTATCGCATCGTGCGCAAGGGTGAGGTGCGCGTGAACAAGAAGCGGGTCAAGGCGGATACCCGTCTGGCGCTAGGCGATCTGGTGCGTATTCCCCCGCTCAAGCTGGCACCGCAGGAGGCAGTGCGCGAGGTCAGCGATAATCTGCGTAATCTGCTGGCCGGCAGCGTGCTGCTGGAAGGGCCTGACTGGATGGTCTTGAACAAGCCGTCGGGACTGGCGGTGCACGGCGGCAGTGGTGTCAAGATCGGACTGATCGAGGCGCTGCGGCAGGTGCGCGAGGACCTGGACTTCCTGGAGCTGGTGCATCGGCTGGATCGGGATACTTCAGGGTGTCTGCTGCTGGCCAAGTCCCGGCCGGCGCTGCTTGCGCTGAATCAGTCGCTCAAGCAGCACAAGATGAACAAGCAGTATCTGGCGCTGGTGGCAGGCCGCTGGCCAGTCCGTCGGGATTTCGTCAGTGCCCGCCTGGATCGCTACGATGCCGGCAACGGCGAGCGTCGAGTCAGGGTCGATCCGCAGGGCAAGGTGGCTCGGACCCGCTTTGGTGTGCGTGAGACCTTTGCCGGTGCAACCCTGGTGGAGGCGGAGCCGATCACCGGGCGTACCCATCAGATTCGCGTCCACGCTGCCCACGCCGGACACGTGCTGTTGGGTGACGACAAGTACGGTACCCGAGAGGGCGCTCGCCTCGGTCGCGAACTGGGGCTGGATCGCCTGTTTCTGCATGCTGCCTCGCTGACCTTCCCCGAGCCGACCAGTCAGCGGCCGGTGCAGATTCGCGCTCCCCTCGACGATGCCCTGGAAACTGTGCTCGACAAGGCTCGGCGGCGACAGTGAAAGACGTCGCCTGCGGCCTTGCCTGGTGCCGGCCTTGTGGCAAGAAAGACTGAAATTACAGTGCGCTAAATGAGCAAGTGTGGGTGAATCGCTGTGTCTGGCGGACGTGGTGAGCCCGCGCCGGGCAGGCGAGCCAGGTTGCCAAACGATCGTCCTCGGCCAAGGATTCAGGTAAGGCATCGGCGGTTTGTGCCGGCGATGCGCCCATGAGTCTTCGGAGGGTAGGACGGTCATGCGTGTCATCAGCGAAAGAGAACAGTTTCCCGGTCACGACGGCAACCAGCTGGCGGCGAGGTTCGACCGGCCGGAGGTGGGTGAGCCCCAGGCGGTGGCGATCTTCGCCCATTGCTTTACCTGTACCAAGGATATCCTCGCCGCCAAGCGTATCGCAGCACGACTGGTGTCGCGGGGCGTGGCGGTATTGCGCTTCGATTTCACCGGTCTTGGTCATTCCGAGGGTGAGTTCGCCAATACCCATTTCAGCTCCAACGTGGATGATCTGGTGGCCGCCGCCAAGCATCTCGAGGGGCGTGGGCTGTCACCGTCTCTGCTGGTCGGTCATTCGCTGGGCGGTGCGGCGGTGATCGCCGCCGCCGAGCGTCTGCCCGGGGTCAAGGCGGTGGCCACCGTCGGGGCGCCCTACGATCCGGCTCATGTGGTGCACAATTTCGGCTCGAACCTCGACGTCATCGAACGCGAAGGGGAGGCCGAGCTGGTCCTGGCAGGCCGTCCCTTTACCATCCGCAAGGCCTTTATCGAGGATCTCCAGAGTCAGCGTCAGCACGAGCGCATCGAGAACCTGGGGCGTCCGCTGCTGGTGCTGCACGCGCCCAACGACGAAACGGTGGAGATCGAAAACGCCTCGGCCATCTTCACCGCCGCCCGTCATCCCAGAAGCTTTGTTTCGCTGGATGACGCCGATCATCTGCTGACCCGGCCCCAGGACGCCGAGTACGCCGCCGAGGTCATCGTCGGCTGGGCGTCGCGCTATCTGGGCCTGGAGGCGCCGAAGCCCCCCGCGGGAGCGCCTGAAGGCGTCACCCGAGTATCCGAAGCCGATCCTGCAGGTTTTCGCCAGGACGTGGTGGCGGGTGCGCACCACCTGCTGGCCGACGAGCCGCTTTCCTACGGTGGGACCAACCTCGGTTTTACGCCGTACCAGTTGCTGGCGGCGGCGCTCGGCTCCTGCACGGCGATGACCGTGCGCAGCTACGCCAGGCGCAAGAAGCTACCGCTCGATGATGTCACCGTGGACGTCTCCCATGACAAGATTCACGCCAAGGATTGTGGCGAGTGCGAGGCGACCAGTGGCAAAATCGACCACTTCGAACGTGTCCTTTTCCTGACGGGGGATCTCGACCAAGAGGCCCGCGACAAGCTTTTGGCCATCGCTGACCTGTGTCCGGTGCATCTGACGCTGGAAGGCAAGGCAAGGGTGGTGACTCGGCTGGCCGACTAGCCTTGGCGGCCGCAGGCCGCTGTCACTGCTAGTCGTGGCGTCTGGTTCTCTGGTGCTGCGCCGAGCCGGTCTGCGTGCTTGAGTGACCCATCATCGGGGAAGAGGCATTTGTCCATGGGCGATGGCGTGGACGCCGTCGTCTCTCGAGGAGTTGTCTCTTGCGCTATGACCTGACCATCTTTGACTGGGATGGCACCCTGATGGATTCCATCGCCCGGATCGTATCCTGCATGCAGGCGGCTGGCCGCGAGGCCGAGTGGGGCGAGCTGGGGGAAGGCGAGATTCGCGATATCATCGGTCTCGGTCTGCCGGAAGCCATCGCCACCTTGTGTCCGGGTATCCAGCCGGAGCAGGCCGAGCGTTTGAAGGCACGCTATGCCTGGCACTTCGTCGAGGGTGATGCCACCCCGGTCACCTTCTATCCCGGCGTCGAGGCGGGGCTGGCCTCGCTGGCCTCGACCTCGGCGCTGGCCGTGGCCACCGGCAAGAGCCGTCGCGGGCTCGATCGTATCTTCCGCCAGAGCGACACCGGTCGCTTCTTTCGTGCCAGTCGTACCGCCGACGAGACGCGTTCCAAGCCGGATCCCCTGATGCTGGTCGAGCTGCTCGAAGAGTGCGGCGTCGACGCCTCCCGCGCCGTCATGATCGGCGATACCGAGTACGATATGGAAATGGCGCGTGCCATCGGCATGCCGCGCATCGCTGTCTCGTATGGTGTGCACGATGTGCAGCGGCTGTCGCGCAGTGAGCCGCTGCTGGTGGCAGATCGCTTCGATCAGGTGCTGGATCACCTGGCTGGCTGAATCGCGTCGATCGTCTGGCAAATCGTTTTCTATTCCTGGTTGTCGCCAGGCTTGCAAGGAGTGGTGGGATGTCGGATACCCCCAAGGATGACCCCTGGACCCAGGGGGAGATGTCGTCTTCCAGCGGCAAGGGAGCGGCGGCAGCCGGCGGTAGTGGGCCGGACAAGAGCGGCGGCAGCGGGCCGGCTGAATCGTCCGGCGGCAGCGGGCCGTCTGAGCACGGCGGCAGCGGGCCGGCAGAATCGTCCGGCGGCAGTGGGCCGGCAGAATCGTCCGGCGGCAGTGGGCCGGCTGAACCCGGCGGCAGCGGGCCGGCTGAATCGTCCGGCGACAGCGCCGAAGTATTGCGGGAGCGCCAGCGCCTTGCCCAGATCGAGAGCATGGACCGCTGGATCCAGAGCGTACTGGTCGAGCAGCGGCGCAGTCGGCGCTGGAAGCTGTTCTTTCGTTTCGCCTGGCTGGCGCTGCTGCTGGGAGTGGCGGCGCTGGTGGGCTTTGCACTGCTGATGGTGCCTGGCGATGAGCGAGAGCAGGCCAGGCATCTTGGGGTGGTCAAGGTCGACGGTGTGATCGATAGCGAGTCGCCGGCCAACGCCGAGCGCCTGATCGAAGGTATCGAAGCCGCCTGGGAGTCGCCCAGCAGCGCCGCGGTGGTATTGCATATCAACAGTCCGGGCGGCAGTCCGGTGCAGTCCCAGCGGGTCTACAAGGCGGTGATGGCCCTTCGCGAGCGCGGCGACAAGCCGATCGTCGCGGTGGTCGAGGACCTGGGGGCCAGCGGCGCCTATTACATGGCGTCTGCGGCGGACGAGATTGTCGCTGCGCCGTCCAGTCTGGTCGGCTCAATCGGCGTCATCTACGCCGGCTTCGGGCTGGAGGGGGCCATCGATGATCTGGGTGTGGAGCGGCGCGTCTTCACCGCAGGCGACAACAAGGCCTTTCTCGATCCCTTCTCCGAGATGCGTCCCGAACAGCAGGCGTTCTGGCAAGAGGTGCTGGATACGACCCATCAGCAGTTCATCGATGCGGTCAAGGCAGGGCGCGGTGATCGCCTGGCCGATGATCCCCGGATCTTCAGCGGCCTGATCTGGACCGGAGAGCAGGCGCTGGAGCTGGGCCTGGTGGATCGCCTGGGTACCCTGGACGAAGAGGCCCATGAATGGCTCGACCAGCCGCGAATCAAGGACTACACCCCATCCCAGGACCCCTTCGACCGCCTGGCTCGGCGCTTCGGTGTGGGCGTGGCCCAGTGGATGGGGCTGCCGCAGGCGTCATCGCCGGTGCGTTATCAGTTGCCCTGATCGCCGTTCGCGACATCGGTGGCGGATGCCGCCAGGGGGTCGGCGCCAGCCTCGCGCAGCCACCGGCACAGCAGAATCAGAGGGAGGCCGATCAGACTGTTCGGGTCGCCACCCTCCAGGCGCTCGAACAGGGTGATGCCGAGGCCCTCCATGCGAAAGCTGCCAGCGCACTGAAGCGGCTGCTCGCGGGCGACGTAGGTGCTGATCTCGGTGTCGGTGAGACGGCGAAAGACCACGTCATAGTGCTGGTAGCCGACCCAATGGCGATGCTCGGCGGTGTCGAGCAGCGCCAGTCCGGTGACAAAACGCACCCGTTGCCCCGAGAAGGCTCGCAGTTGTGCGCAGGCGCGCTCCTGGGTGTGGGGCTTGCCCAGGATCTGGTCGTCGAACAGGGCTACCTGGTCGGAGCCGATGATCAGGTGGCGCGAGTAGGCGTCGGCCAGCGCTTCGGCCTTGGTCAGCGACAGCCGCTGCACCAGTGATGTGGGCGTCTCGTCCGTGCCGCGGGTCTCGTCGATGTCCGGGCTCGCCCAGGAGAAGGGCAGGCCCAGCCGTTCAAGCAGTTCGCGGCGCCAGGGTGAGCTGGAGGCAAGCACCAGTGGGGTCATGCGTCCTTCCTTGCAATGTGTGGAGTCGTGTCGGGGAGGCCCGCTATGGGCAGGTTGTGCTCGTCGGGTTCGAGCGGATCCCGGGACATGGTAACCTATTGAGCACAGGGCTTTGACAGGGGCGGAACGAGTGCCTATCATTGCGCGCCTATGTTGACCTCACGATTGCCCGGCCGGGTCGAGCCCTACAAGCTCGCCGCCCAAGCCGAACACCTCGAAGGCCTGGTGGCGCTGGCCGACATGAGCCGCCTGACCGAAGAGGTCGGCGCTCAACAGGGCGATGCCAGCGCCTGGCTGGAATTCGCCATCGACGCTCAGGGGCGTCGGGTGATCCGGGGGCGCCTGGAGGCCGATCTGCAGCTGCCGTGTCGCCGCTGCCTCGAGCCCATGGCCCAACATGTCACGAGCGACTTCCTGCTCGGGCTCGTCAGCAGTGATGACCTGGCCGCCGATCTGCCGAGCACCCATGAACCGGTGCTGGTGGAGAATGAACAGCTGGACCTGCTGGGCGTGGTCGAGGATGAACTTATCCTCAGTCTGCCCCAGGTGGTCTACCACGACGAGTCAGAGTGTCCTGTCTCGCGCGACCAGCTGAGCAGCGGGGCGGATGCCGAAGTCTCGGAAGCGCCCTCTGGCAGTCCCTTTGACGTGCTCAAGCGCCTCAAGGGCAACACCGATACCTGATCGATTTTTTGTGGAGTGATTTCCCATGGCAGTTCAGCAGAACCGTAAGACCCGTTCCAAGCGCGGCATGCGTCGTAGCCACGACGCCCTGAGTGCACCGACCCTGTCCCAGGACAAGGAAACCGGCACCACTCACCTGCGTCACCACGTCTCCCCGGACGGTTTCTATCGCGGTCGCAAGGTCGTCGACGTATAAGTTGACGACGCCTCGATAGCGCCTGGCCGCCGGGATGCGGATTGCCGTAGATGCCATGGGCGGGGACAAGGGTCCCCGCGCCACCGTGGCGGGGGCGGCCAGGGCAGTCATCGAGGACCCGCAGCTCGACATTCAGCTGTTTGGCCCTGCGGGCCTGCTGGATGACGAGATTTCACGCCTGCCGCGGCCTCTGGCCGCGGCGGCGTCGCATCTGCACCTGTGTGACGCACCCGATATCATCCCCGCCGATATGCGCGCCTCTCAGGCGCTGCGCCGAGGCCATGCTTCAAGCATGGCTCGCATGCTTGACTGTGTGGCGGCGGGTGAGGCCGATGTCGGCGTCAGTTCCGGCAATACTGGCGCCTTGATGGCGCTGTCGCGCCGCGCCCTTGGCATGGTTCCGGGCGTGCCACGCCCGGCCATCAGTACGGCGATTCCGACGCGAGGCGACGGACGCTGCTATTTGCTTGATCTGGGTGCCAATGTGGATGTGTCGGCGGAGCGCCTGGTGGACTTCGCCCTGATGGGCGATATCATGGCGCGCCACGTCGACGGTCTGGCGGCTCCACGGATTGCCCTGCTCAACGTTGGGGTGGAGTCGACCAAGGGCTCCCTGGCGGTACAGCAGGCCGATGCGGCACTGCGCCAGGTGGCCGGGATCGACTATCTTGGCTTTATCGAGGGCGATGGCGTGTTTGCCGGTCAGGCGGACGTCGTGGTCTGTGACGGCTTTGTCGGCAATGTGCTGCTCAAGGCCAGCGAGGGCCTGGCCAAGATGCTGGTCGGTCGCGTCCAGGCGACCTTCGAGGCGCACTGGGGGAGTCGGCTGGTGGGGATGCTGGCCCGCCCGGCGCTCAGACGATTGAAGAGTGAACTGGATCCGGTTCGCTACAACGGCGCCAGCCTGCTGGGGCTGGCGGGTATTGTGATAAAGAGTCATGGCAGCTGTGACGCTCAGGGTTTTTACTACGCCCTGAAGCGCGCCTCCCAGGAGGTCAGCCGTGACTTGCCGAGCCGGCTGGAGGCCGAGCTCGACCATCGTCGTCCATCTTCCGGTCCCTTGTCAGGGGGCAGTGTGGATATGGATGATGGCCAACAAGAGCTATAGGTGATCAAGATGACTCAACCGCTTGCCCTTATCTTCCCTGGGCAGGGGTCGCAACAGGTCGGCATGCTGCGCGATCTGGCCGAACGCTACAGCGTGGTGAGGACGACCTTCGAGGAGGCCTCGGAGGCGCTGGGTTACGACCTGTGGCAGGTGGTCCAGGAAGGTCCTGCGGAGGCGCTCAATGCCACCGCCTGCACCCAGCCGGCACTGTTGGCCTCCAGCGTGGCGATCTGGCGCGTGTGGCAGGAACTCGAGGGCCCGCGCCCCGGTGCCATGGCCGGCCATAGTCTCGGCGAATACAGCGCCATGGTGTGCGCCGGCGCGCTTTCCTTTGCGGAAGGGGTTCGTCTAGTTCGCCTGCGTGGTGAAGCCATGCAGCAGGCCGTGCCGGCCGGGCAGGGCGCCATGGCGGCGATCCTCGGTCTGGATGACGCGGCCGTCGAGCAGGCATGCGCCAAGGCTGCCGACGGGGACGTGGTCTCTGCCGTCAACTACAATGCTCCCGGGCAGGTGGTGATCGCCGGCAGCAAGGCCGCCGTGGATCGCGCCATCGCCGCCTGTCAGGAGGCCGGGGCCAAGCGTGCGATGCCGTTGCCGGTATCGGTGCCTTCCCACTGTGAGCTGATGCGGCCGGCCGCCGAGCGGCTGGAGCAGGCGCTTGGTGATATCGAGCTCAAGGCGCCGCGCTATACCGTGGTGCAGAACGTCGATGCCCAGGCCCACGCCGATGTGGCCACCCTGCGCACTCGCCTGATCGAGCAGCTCTACCAGCCGGTGCGTTGGGTCTCCTGCGTCGAGAAGATGGTCGACGGCGGTGCCGAGGTGTTCATCGAGTGCGGGCCCGGCAAGGTCCTCACCGGCCTCAACAAGCGTATTGCCCGGGGCAGTCGCGGACTGGCGGTGAATGATCCCGACAGTCTCAGTGCAGCCCTTGAGCTGGCTCGCGAGATCAACTGATCGAAAGCCTCCTGGCCCGGCGCTGTGCCGGGCGACAACGACGAAGCAATGGAAGTGACCATGACAACCGAGCCTAGAGTCGCCCTGATTACCGGGGCCAGCCGCGGTATCGGCCGTGCCATCGCCCACGAGCTGGGGCGGCAGGGTCGCATCGTGATCGGCACCGCCACCACCGATGCCGGTGCCGACCGCATCGATGCGGACCTCAAGGAGCAGGGGTTTCAGGGCGCAGGGCGCCGCCTCGACGTCACCGATCCGACCAGTGTCGAAGCACTGCTGAAGTCGATCAACGACGAGTTTGGTGCGCCGACCATCCTGGTCAACAATGCCGGTATCACCCGTGACAATCTGCTGATGCGAATGAAGGAAGATGAGTGGGATGGTGTACTCGACGCCAACCTCAAGTCGGTCTTTCGCCTCAGCAAGGCGTGCCTGCGTGGCATGAGCAAGGCCCGTTGGGGCCGTATCGTATCCGTCAGTTCGGTGGTCGCCACCATGGGCAACGCCGGCCAAAGCAACTATGCTGCCGCCAAGGCGGGCATGGAAGGCTTCACCCGGGCGCTGGCGCGCGAGGTGGCTTCCCGTGCCATCACCGTCAACGCCGTGGCGCCTGGCTTTATTGCCACCGACATGACCCAGGCGCTGTCCGAGGATCAGCAGACGATGCTCAAGGGGCAGGTGCCTCTGGCGCGTCTGGGGCAGCCCGAGGAAATCGCCGCGGCGGTCGGGTTCTTGACCAGCGATAGCGCAGCCTATATCACTGGCGAAACCCTGCACGTCAATGGCGGGATGAACATGCGCTGAATGCGCTTCCTGCGTGTGTTGCGTCGACCCGAAGGGGTCTATAAACTACCCCGCAGTTTACTTGCGGAATTAACCAGCTGGTCATCAGAACGGCTAACGTGAACGACTGGAGTATGTCTAAATGAGCACCATCGAAGAGCGCGTGAAGAAAGTTGTGGCAGAGCGCCTGAACGTCAAGGAAGAAGATATTCAGAACTCCTCTTCCTTCACCGAGGACCTGGGCGCTGATTCCCTGGACACCGTTGAGCTGGTGATGGCGCTGGAAGAGGAATTCGATACCGAAATTCCTGATGAAGAAGCCGAGAAGATTACCACCGTTCAGGAAGCGATCGACTACGTCAACGCCAACCAGTAAGACCGGCTCGGTGTTCCGAGTCAGTCTGCCGGTGGCGGCGATGGCCGCTTGCTGAAAGGCGGGGATGCAATCCCCGCGGAAGCCGTCCTGGTTCGCCAGGGCGGCTTTTGCGTGTCCAGGCCTCGAAGGCAGGGTCCTGTGCCAGCGTTCCCGGTAAAGCCTCGGCGCCGGGGGGAGCACAGCGGCCTGTGTCTCGGGTATAATGCGCGCAACCGACGGTCCTCCACAGTTGGGCCGTAACTTTTTGGATGTCTGGAGGAAAGCTGATGTCTCGTAGAAGGGTAGTGGTGACGGGCCTCGGCCTGGTCACACCGGTGGGCAACACCGTCAAGGAAAGCTGGGACAGCATCCTGGCCGGCAAGAGCGGTGTGGCGCCCATCGAGCACTTCGATGTCAGCGGCTTCAACACGCGCTTCGGCGGTTCGGTGAAGGACTTTGATATCAGCCCCTACCTGAACCCCAAGGATGCCAGGAAGATGGACCTGTTCATCCAGTACGGTATTGCCGCGGGGGCTCAGGCCATCGAGGACGCCGGTATCGAGTGCACCGAGGAAAATGCCGATCGCATCGGCGTGGCCATCGGCTCGGGAATCGGTGGGCTGCCGATGATCGAGCACAACCACAACGCGCTCAACAAGAGCGGTGCTCGGCGTATCTCGCCGTTCTTCGTGCCCGGCTCCATCATCAACATGATCTCGGGCAATCTGGCGATTCAGCGCGGCTTCCGTGGTCCCAATATCGCCATCACCACCGCCTGTACCACCGGTACCCACAATATCGGCTACAGCGCCCGCACCATCGCTTACGGCGACGCCGATGTGATGGTCTGTGGCGGTGCCGAGATGGCGACCACACCGTTGGGGCTGGGCGGCTTCTCCGCCGCGCGGGCACTGTCCACCCGCAATGACGATCCCCAGGCGGCCAGCCGCCCCTGGGACAAGGATCGCGACGGCTTCGTGCTGTCCGACGGCGCCGGCGTGGTGGTGCTGGAAGAGTACGAACACGCCAAGGCACGTGGGGCGACCATCTACGCCGAGCTGATCGGTTTCGGCATGAGCGATGATGCCTACCACATGACCCTGCCGCCGGAAGACGGTCGCGGCGCGGCGGCCTCCATGGCCAACGCGATCAAGGACGCTGGCATCGACGCCAGCGAGATCGACTACATCAACGCCCACGGCACCTCGACCGCCGCCGGTGACCTGGCCGAGAGCCGGGCGGTGGAGAAGGTCATGGGCAGCGCCGCCGAAAGCGTCGCGGTCAGCTCCACCAAGTCGATGATCGGCCACCTGCTCGGCGCTGCCGGTGCGGTGGAGGCAGTCTTCAGCATCCTGGCGATTCGTGATCAGGCGCTGCCGCCCACCATCAACCTGGACAACCCCCAGGAAGGGTGCGTGCTCGACTACGTGCCGCATACCGCCCGCGATGCCAAGGTCGACGTGACCCTGTCCAACTCCTTCGGCTTCGGCGGCACCAATGGCACCCTGGTGTTCAAGAAGGCCTGATGGATGAATAGGCCGCCCGAGCCGACATTGCCCCTGAGTGATCGGGGGCTGGCCTACGGCGATGGCCTTTTCGAGACGGTGCTGGTGCGCGACGGCACGCCGCTGTTGTGGTCTGAGCACCTGGCACGACTGCTGAAGGGCTGCCGGGTGCTCGACCTGCCCCCGCCCCGTACAGAGGCCCTGGCATCCGCCCTCGCTGGCGCGGGGCCGGGGCTTGGCGTGCTCAAGCTGGTCTACACCCGGGGCAGCGGTGGCCGGGGCTACGCGCCGCCGGCGTCCTCAGACCCCAGGCTCGAGGCGGTGTGGTCGAGCTTCGCACCCGATCAACAGCGTTGGGCAGCCGGGGTCAGGGTGCGTCGCTGCCGCCTGCGCCTGGCACGCCAGCCCGTGCTGGCCGGGATCAAGCATCTGGCCCGTCTCGAGAACGTGCTGGCACGAGCGGAGTGGCGGGACCCCGCTATCGCCGAGGGGCTTCTCGAGGATGATCGGGGCCAGCTTGTCGAAGCCACCGCCATGAACGTGTTCTTTCTCGCCCGGGGCGCCGAACAGGTATCGACCCCGCCGCTGGATCAGTGTGGCGTGGCGGGTACCCTGCGAGCCGCCTTGCTGGAACAGGGCGCGGTGGTGGAGGCGCCATTGCTGGCCGACGAGCTTTCGTCCTGCGAGGCTTTATGGCTTGGCAACAGCGTCCAGGGCGTGTGGCCGGTCGCGCGGCTCGACGATAGCGAAGGGCAGCCCCAGCATGGCTGGGAGCTGAGTGATGTCCATCGCGCCTTTCAGCACCGAGCCCACCGCCTGCTGGGGTATGCCGGGGCCGACTGAGTCACCCGGGCGCTTCCAGCCGGGGTGCCTGCATCCGCTTTGCCGTACTATTCTGACCGCTTCAGACAAGCGCCGTGCGCCGGCGCGACCAGACTAAGGAACTTCCATGCGCACCGCGCTCAAGGTCTTGCTCACTCTTGTCGTCATTGCCGCTATTGGCGGCTACGGCGCTTATCACTATTGGCAGACGCGTCTGCAGGCCCCGATCACCCTCGATGAACCGATGCTCTACGAGGTGCCGCCCGGGGCCGGTTTCAATCGGGTGGTGGATGATCTCGAGGCCCAGGGTGTGCTGGCCGACGCCTGGGCCTTCAAGCTGTTGACGCGAGTGGAGCCCGAACGTGTGCCGTCGCTGAAGGTCGGCGAGTACTCGCTGGAGCCAGGCATGAGTGGCATGCAGGTACTCGATAAGCTCGCCAGCGCCGAGGTGGTCACCTACAGCGTGACCATTCCCGAGGGCTGGACCTTCCAGCAGATGCGCGCGGCCCTGGCCGAGGCCGAGAAGCTGGCCCACGCCAGTGCCGACATGAGTGACGACGAGATCATGACGGCGCTGGGTCACGAGGGCGAGCATCCGGAGGGGCGCTTCTTCCCCGATACCTACACCTACCACAAGGGGGTGGAGGATCTGGAGATTTTGCGCCAGGCCAATCAGAGCATGGAGGCCCTGCTCGAGGAGGTGTGGGCCGATCGCGCCGAGGACCTGCCCATCGATACGCCGTACGAGGCGCTGATCATGGCCTCGCTGATCGAGCGTGAGACCGGCGCCCCCGAAGAGCGGCGTCAGATTGCCGGGGTGTTCAAGCGCCGCCTGGAGCGTGGGATGCGGCTGCAGACCGATCCAACGGTGATCTACGGCATGGGCGATCGCTTCGAGGGCAATATCACTCGGGCCGACCTGCGCGAAGCCACCCCCTACAACACCTACGTGATCGATGGCCTGCCGCCGACCCCGATCGCATTGCCGGGGCGGGCTGCACTGGAGGCCGCCGTCGACCCGCAGGAGGGCGACACCCTGTACTTCGTCGCCAAGGGAGATGGCACCCACCACTTCTCCCGCACGCTGCGTGAGCACAATAACGCCGTCAATCGTTATATTCGGCGTCGTTGACGCGGACGTCTCCCGAACCAGGAGTGGTATCCATGACGCAGACACAACCGGCCGAGCCCACCTCCGGCGCGAGCGGGCGCTTCATTACCCTGGAGGGCGGAGAAGGCGTCGGCAAGTCCACCAACCTGGCCTTCGTGGTCGCCGCCCTCGAGGCGCGTGGCATCGAGGTGGTACAGACCCGCGAGCCTGGAGGGACGCCTCGGGCCGAGGCCATTCGCGAACTGCTGCTGGCGTCCAGCGACGAGCCGCTGGACAGTGACGCCGAGCTGCTGCTGGTGTTCGCGGCACGGGCCCAGCATCTTGCCCAGCGTATTCGCCCGGCCCTGGAGCGCGGCGCCTGGGTGGTCAGCGACCGCTTCACCGACGCCACCTTTGCCTACCAGGGTGGCGGCCGTGGCCTGCCGTTCGAGCGCATCGTCCAGCTCGAACGTCTGGTCCAGGGAGAACTGACGCCGGATCTGACGCTGTTGCTGGACATGCCGCTGGACGCGGCGGAGCGTCGCCTGGCGGGTCGTCTGGACCGCACCGGCACGCGCAAGGATCGCTTTGAGCAGGAGCGCCGCGACTTCTTCGAGCGGGTGCGCCTGGCCTACCTGGCCCGGGCCGAGCAGGCACCTGAGCGGATGGTCAGGATCGACGCCGACGCCAGCCTGGACGAGGTGCAGCGGCGGATCACGCGGGTACTGGACGAGCGGGTGGCGCAATGGACGTGAATAGCAGCGTCGCCCAGCCGCCGATGCCCTGGCTGGCGCCGCGCTGGCACGAACTGGTGCGGCTGATGGACGCCGGTCGTCTGCCCCATGCCGTGCTGCTGTCGGGCCCCCGCGGGCTTGGCAAGCAGTCCCTGGCCGAGGCGCTGATCGCCCGAGCCCTGTGTGCCCGTCCCGGCGAGACCGCCTGCGGAGAGTGCCACAGTTGCCATATGCTGGCCTCGGGCTACCACCCTGACCTGCTGCGGGTGGCGCCGGAGGAGGGCAAGCGGATGATTCGCATCGACCCGATCCGTCAGGTCAATGGCTTCGTCTCCCAGACCGCTCAGCAGGGTGGGCACCGGGTCATCGAGATCCGTCCTGCCGAGGCGATGAACGTGGCCGCGTCCAACGCCCTGCTGAAGAGCCTGGAGGAGCCGGGGCAGGACACCCTGTTCGTGCTGGTCTCCGACATGCCGTCCCACCTGCTGCCGACGATCCGTTCGCGCTGCCAGCAGTGGACGCTCAAGCCGCCGGAACTCGAAGACTGCCTGGACTGGCTGTCGAAGGAACTCGGTTCCGAGGACGAAGCACGCTTCTGGTTTCGAGCCGCCGGTGGGTTGCCGCTGGCAGCGCGACAGCTTGCCGAGCCGGGCTCGCGGGCGCTGCGTCAACAGCTGCACGAGACCTTCGACGCCCTGGTACGTGGCGCCGAACCTGTGGCCGAGGCGGCCCGGCTGGACCGCCAGGCCATCGATGCCATCCTGTGGTACGGTATCGCCTGGCTGGAGGATCTGATTCGCCTGGGGCTTTCCGGCGAGCCTGAAGGCCTCAGAAACCCCGACCTGGCACCGCTCTATCGCCAGGCGGTGAAAAATGGCCGGGTGCGCGACTGGTTCCGCCTGCTCGACTACGCCCGTGAGCAGCGTCGGTTGCTCAGTGAAGGCGGCAATCCCAACCCGCAACTGGTGCTCGAGGCCTGGCTGGTCCGCTGGGCGGCCCTGTTGCGTTCCTGAGCGACGTCGTGTGCCCAGACGTCCTCCCCGGAGGCTCGCTGGTGTCTCTGATCATCGTCGCCGGTATTCGTCCCTGACATCCGTATTCAAGCCCCGAGAGATCTTCATGTTCGTCGATTCCCACTGCCATCTCGATCGCCTTTCTCCTGATACCCATGGCGGCGATCTGTCGCGGGCCCTGGACGCCGCCCGCGAGCGCGGCGTCCAGCAGTTCCTGGCCATCAGCGTGACCCTCGACGGCGTGCCCGAACTGGCCGCAATTCGCCAGGCCCACGACGACGTGGTGATCTCCGCCGGGGTGCATCCGCTGCATCAGGTGGAGCACGAACCCGGCGTTGCCGAGATTGTCGCCTGCGCCAAGGAGCATGGTGCCGTGGCCATCGGCGAATCGGGACTGGACTATCATTACGACAGTGTTCCCGCCGAGGTGCAGCACGAGCGTTTCGCTCGCCATCTGCAGGCTGCCACCGAACTGTCGCTGCCGATCGTGGTGCATACCCGGGAAGCGAGGGAGGACACGCTCTCGCTGATTCGTCAGTACAGCGATCCCGAGGTCGGCGGGGTGCTGCACTGCTTCACCGAGGACCTCGAGATGGCGCGGGATGCGGTGCGCCTGGGCTTTTATATCTCGTTGTCGGGGATCGTCACCTTCCGCACCGCCGAGTCGCTGCGCGAGGTGGCCAGAAAAGTACCGCTGGATCGTCTGCTGATCGAGACCGACAGCCCCTATCTGGCGCCGGTGCCGCACCGTGGCAAGCCCAACGAGCCGGCCTGGGTGGTCGACGTGGCCCAGTGCATCGCCGACGAGCGGGGAATCAGCGTGGAAGAGGTGGCGATGCAGACCACCGCCAACTTCTACCGGCTGTTTCCCAAGGCCCAGCCTGCCGCCCCGGAGGACCTCAAGCAGGCCCTTCGCGACGCGGGCTTTGTGGACCAGGGCTAAGCGGGCTTTGTTGTAAACAGGGCCCATGGCCCCGGTCGGCACGGGCACCGGTCTGTTGGCCGGGCCTTGAGCGATAACTCGACGAGGTAGCCTCCATGCAACTCGATCACATCCTGAACGGCATCGCCGAGCTTGGTGAGCGTCCGCCCTTGTCCGACTGGCAGCCCGAACCGAGCGGCGAGATGGACCTGGTGATCGCCCGAGACGGGCGCTGGATTCACGAAGGCAGTCCGATCCAGCGTCCAGAGCTGGTGCGCCTTTTTGCGCGCATCCTGCTACGGGAGGACGACGGCCACCATTACCTGGTCACGCCTATCGAAAAGTGGCGGATCAGCGTCGAGGACACCGCCTTCGTAGTGCTGGAGGCCGAGCAGGCAGACGCTCAGCGGGAAGGCCAGCCAAAAGGCCAGCCAGAAGACCACGTAGACCAGCGCTGGTGGCTGACCACCAACGTCGGCGAGCGTATCGCCCTGGGTCAGGAGTATCGACTGTCGCTGTCGACGACACCGGCGGGCGAGGAGGTGCCCGAGGTGTGCCTGCCCTATGGCGTGAGTGCTCGACTCGGGCGTAACGTCTTTTACCGTCTGGTCGAGCAGGCCGAAGCGCGCAGCGAATGCGGCGAGCTGGGGCTTACCAGCGACGGCGTGTGGCAGCCGCTGGGACGCCTGGAGGGTGACGCGCACTGATGGCTTCACCTGCATTGGAGCGGCTCGCGCTGACACCCGAACAACGCTGCGTTGTCGCCCACCCGGCAGGCCACGCCAGGGTCGCGGCGGTGGCCGGAGCGGGCAAGACCACCACCCTGGTGGCCAGGGTACTGCACCTGCTGTCCCACGGAGTCAGCGCCCGGCGCATGATGGTGCTGATGTTCAACCGCGCCGCCCGGGAAGACTTTCAGCGCCGTCTGGTGGCCATGGCCGAACCCGGAATGGAACTGCCGGAGGTGCGTACCTTTCACTCTCTCGGACATCGCCTGAGTCAGAGCCTGACCCGCTGGGGCGCGCTGCCACGGCGCGAACTGCTGACCGCAGACTGGCAGCAGGAGCGACTGCTGCGCCAGGCGACCCTGGAGGCGTTGGCCCAGGTCGACGAGGATCGCGACGCCGCGCTCGAGCCCGATCGCATCGAGGAACTCGCCCACTTCTGTTCGCTGGTCAAGGCCGAGGTGATCGACCCCCAGTTGCTGTATGAGCGGCTCGAGCTCGGCGAGGGGACTCGCCACTTCGTCGTCGCCCACCAGTGTCTCGAGACCTTGCTGGCCGATCACGGCGTGATGACCTATTCGGATCTGCTGTATCGACCGCTGCTGGCACTCGAAGGTGATCCCGCGCTGCGCCATCGGGTTCAGGGCTTCCTCGACCATGTGATCATCGACGAGTATCAGGACATCAATGCCGCCCAGCAGCGGTTGTTGGCGGTGCTGGCCGGCGACCAGGCTTCGGTGATGGCGGTGGGTGACGCCAACCAGTGTATCTACGAATGGCGCGGCGCCCACCCGGAGGCCATGCTCGAGAACTTTACCCGGATCTTCGGTGCCGCCACCGACTACCCCTTGTCCACCACCTTTCGCCATGGTCACGCCTTGGCGCTGGCCGCCAATCATGCCATCGCCGGCAACCCGCGTCGCCCGGACCAGCTATGCCTGGCGGCGCCCACCAATCCGCGCACCGAGCTCAAGGTGGCACGGGGCGCCAGTGCCTTCCTCGATGGACTCAAGCGCTGGGTGGAAGCCGGCCGTCGTCTCGACGAAGCCTGTCTGCTGGTACGTAGCTGGACCCTGTCGGTGCCGATGCAGCTGGCGCTGTTGCGCGAGGGCATTCCCTTTCGCCTGGCCCGGGAGGATCGCTTCGTCTTTCGCCTGCCGCTGGTGGAGGCTCTGGCCGGCTATCTATCGCTGGCGCTGTCGCCCGAGCAGCTGCGCGACCCTGGCGCGCTGATGCCGATGTTTGCCCAGCCGACCTGCTTCGTACCACGTGAAGTGCTTGCTGGCCTGGTTCAGCGCCTGGCCGACACCCAGACCTGGCCGGGGCCGGGCGACGCGCTGCTGGCGCGACTGAAGCCGCACCAGAAGCGCACCCTCAAGCGTCGCTGGCAACTGCTGTGCGAGCTGCCGAAGCTTGCCCATCTGTCCGCCGACGCGCTGCTCGAGCATGTGGTCGCGGAGGTCGAGGCGGAAAAGGTGCTCAAGCGCGCCGCCTCCCGCCGCGACAAGGGCGAGGAGGACGTGCGCCTGCTCGATGTCCTGATCGAGCAGGCTCGGGAGGTCGGCGACATCGCCACCTTTATCGAGCTGCTGCGGCGCCCGGTCCAGAACCGCGACGAAGGGGTGTTGATCAATACGGTTCATGGCGCCAAGGGCCTGGAGTGGCCGCTGGTGATGGTGGGGGCGGTCAATGAAGAGGACTTTCCCCACTACAGTCGTGACAACCCCCTGTCCCCCGAGCGTCTCGAGGAAGAGCGCAGGCTCTACTATGTGGCCATCACCCGGGCCATCGAACGCCTGGTCATCCTCCACGATGGCGGCGATCATCGTCCCAGCCGCTTTATCCAGGAGAGCGCCTGCCGCGACGCCAGCGCCGTGGCCAGGGCGCTGTACCGATGCGCTGACGGAGCCGACCCCGAGGAGGTGAGCGTCGCCGAGCCAGCACTGGTGGGGCGCTATCTGAATGCCCTGGGGCAGCCGCTGCCGATCAAGGCGCTTGAGCGAGCGCCAGGCAATGGCCACTACCAGGTGGGTGAGCGCATTCGCCACGGCGTCTTCGGTGACGGTGAGGTCGCCTTGGTGGAAGGCGACCCCGCCAATCCGGTCATCGAGGTGCGCTTCGATCGTGCCGGCAAGCGCCGCCTGATCGCCCATCGCGCCCCGATCGAGCGGCTGTCGAGCGCCTGATCAGGGCGCGGGCCACTTGTCGAGACGCGCGAAAACGCTTCGATACGATAAGGCTCCGGTGCGATAAAGCCTTGCGCCACCAGACAGTGTTCTGACATGAGAAGGAGTTCGTCATGACCCATCCCTTGATCGACGCCGATAGCCTGCGACACGCGCTAGACGGCGACACCCCGCCGCTGGTGCTGGACTGCCGCGTGCGCTTGAACGACCCCGAGGCCGGGGCGGCGCTGTGGCGTCAGGCCCATGTTCCCGGCAGTCTGCACCTGGATCTGGACCGTGACCTGTCCGGGCCCAGGGACGCTGGCTCCGGGGCAGGTGGGCGACACCCGTTGCCGAGCCACGCCGCCTTCACCGCGACCCTTCAGCGACTGGGCGTTGCACCTGAGCGCGAGGTGGTGGTGCTTGACGACGCCGGCGGCCAGCTGGCGGCGGCGCGGGCCTGGTGGATGCTGAGCGAGTGGGCCGGCCACCCGCGGGTGCGCCTGCTCGACGGAGGCCTCGCCGCCTGGGAGGGCATCAATGGTGACTGGGAGGTGGGGGAGGGTGCACCTCCTGCGCCGTCGCAGTGGACGCCCGACTTCGACGACAGTCGTGTCGTCGTCCTCGAGGAGATGGCGTCGACTGCGGCGCTGAAGGTGGACGCCCGGGCCGGAGAGCGCTACCGCGGCGAGGTCGAGCCGATGGACCCCCGAGCCGGGCATATCCCCGGCGCGGTCAACCGCCCCTGTAGCCTCAATCTGGATGACAATGGACGCTTCAAGTCCCCCGAGGCCCTGGCGCGAGAACTTCCACAAGCGCTGCCACAAGAGCAGACTCAAGAGCCGCCACAAGAGCAGACTCAAGATGAGCTGGCCGGGGCGTCGCAGCAGGGTCCTGGCGTGATTGCCTACTGCGGCTCCGGCGTTACCGCCTGCCATGACATCCTCGCCTATCGCCTGGCGGGGCTGCCGACCCCGCGCCTCTATGTCGGCTCCTGGAGCGAGTGGAGCGGCGATCCCGCACGCCCGGCCGAGACCGGCCCCGCCTCCGCTTCCTGACGCCACTGCTGACGCCCCTCGCTGGCACCGCTTTGTGGCGCCTGCAGCGGTCCTTCAGCGCCAGGCCAGTACCAACAACGAGCACGGCCCCGTCACCTGGTGACGGGGCCGTGCTCGCTGGTTTCTCGGCATCTCGCCGAACCATCGGTACGTGGTGAAGACGGGTCCTTGCCAACCGACGCAGCCTGGCCCGGTCGGTTTACTGTCTAGCGGCCCACCTCGCTGGCGCTTGGCTGGCCCGAGGCCGACTGGTCGGAGGTCGTCTTGCCAGAATCCGAGAGGGCGGCGTTTCCACGTCCCTCCAGGCGGCTGAGCAGCATGGCGTTGGCGGTATTGCCCATCACGTTCAGAGAGGTGCGGAAACCATCGGTGAAGCGGTCCACCCCGGCGACCACGGCGACGCCCTCCAGCGGCAGCCCTGCAGCCGACAGTACGGTGCTCATGGCCACCAGGCCAGCGCCCGGCACGCCAGCGGTGGAGAAGGATACCAGCAGGCCGGTGGTAAAGATGGTGGCGGCCAGGGTCAGGGTCACCTCGACGCCGAACAGCTGCGCCACGAAGAGCGCATTGAAGCCCTGTAGCACGGCGGCGCCGTCACGTTTAAGGGCGGTCCCGAAGGGCAGGGCGAAGGCGCTGAGCTGGTGTGGTGCGCCGTAGGCCCGGGCATTGTTGAGGGCGATCGGCAGGGTGGCGTTGGAGCTGGCGGTGCCAAGGGCAAAGCTCAGGGCCTCGCCGAAGTGGCGCAGGTAGGCCAGGGGCCGGGCACCTGTGATCGCCAGCAGGGCCAGATAGAACACCGCCATGGCGCCGATGGCCGCCAGCAGGCCGATCACGTACAGGCCGAGCTTCAACAGCAGGTCGAACCCCTGGGTGGCCACCACCGAGGCGATCAGCGCGAACACACCGATGGGCGCAAGCTTGAGTACCATCGACAGGATCTTGAGAGTCACGTCGTAGCCGCTCTGCAGCAGCGAGACCAGCGGCCGGCTCTGTTCCGGTAGCTGGCGGGCGGCCACGCCGACCAGGGCGGCGGCCAGGATGATCTGCAGCAGGTTGGCCTCGGCCAGCGCCTCGAAGGGGTTTTTCGGTACCAGGCCCACCAGCCACTGGGCCAGCGGGGTCGGGTCGCGGGCCTCGACGCCGGCGGCCTGAGCGCTGTCCACGCCGAGGCCCGGGGTCAGCCAGGCGGCCATGCCCATGCCGATGGCCAGGGCCACCGCGCTGGTCAGTACATAGAGCATCAGCAGCTTGCCGGCGTAGCGCCCGACGCTTTCGCTGCGATCGACCTGGGTAAAGCTCAGTACCAGAGCGCAGAACACCAGCGGCACCACGATAAACTGCAGAAGGCGCAGAAATACCTGACCCAGCGGGGTCAGCAGTTGGGTATCCAGGACGCCCGCCCACTGGGGCAGGAACAGATTGACGGCGCCGCCGGCCAGGATCCCGAGGATCAGGGCCAGCAGTATTTGACGGGTGTGGGCCATGGTATCTCCCTGTAGCGGCCTCGATCACGGCTGCCCTGTCGCTGTCCCTGGGCCTGGCCTTGAGCTCGGCCGGATAGGCCGATGACAAGGCGGGTGTGCGGCAGGGGGGCGATCGATAAGGGGGCACACTATTAGGGCTCGGCGATGTCTTGGCAAGAAGGCCAATAGACCGATTTGTTATGACGTTAAGTGTCTGCCCTGCAATAAAAAAACGGACGGGGCTGGGCCCGTCCGCTGAGGGTGTTGGCTAACGGGCGTGTCAACGCCCTGGGTCACGGTCGGGGCGCGTTCGGCAGCGACGCGGCCCGCCCGCGATCACATATTGGGATAGTTGGGACCACCGCCGCCTTCCGGGGCGACCCAGGTGATGTTCTGGGCGGGGTCCTTGATGTCGCAGGTCTTGCAGTGGACGCAGTTCTGGAAGTTGATCTGGAAACGCGGCTGGCCATCGTCACCCTCGACCACTTCGTAGACCCCGGCGGGGCAGTAGCGCTGAGCGGGCTCGGCGTACTCCGGCAGGTTCTTGTGGATCGGAATTTCCGAATCCTCGAGCTTGAGGTGGCAGGGCTGGTCTTCCTCGTGATTGGTGTTGGACAGGAACACCGAGGAGGGCTTGTCGAAGGATAGCTTGCCGTCGGGCTTGGGGTAGTCGATCTTCTCGAACTCGCTGGCGGGCTTGAGCGCCGCATGGTCCGCAGTGGTGTCGTGGACCCTGGGCAACTTGCCGCCGAGCAACTGATCGACGAAGTTGTAGGCGCCACCGCCCACGGTGCCGTACTTGTGGATCGCGGGACCGAAGCTGGCGGTCTGCTCGAGTTCCTTGTAGGCCCAGCTGTCCTGCCACCTGGCCTCGAACGCCTTGAGTTCGTCGCCGCCCTCGTTGCCGTCCTTGAGCGACTCGAACACGCTTTCTGCCGCCACCAGACCGGACTTCATGGCGGTGTGGATGCCCTTGATCTTGGCGAAGTTGAGGGTGCCGGCGTCACAGCCGATCAGCAGCCCGCCGGGGAAGGTCATCTTCGGCAGGCAGTTGAGGCCGCCCTTGGCGATGGCACGGGCCCCGTAGGCCACCCGCTTGCCGCCTTCCAGGTAGCGCTTGAGCACCGGGTGGTGCTTCATCCGCTGGAACTCGTCGAACGGCGACAGGTAGGGGTTCTGGTAGGCCAGGTCCATGATCAGGCCGACCACCACCTGCTGGTTCTCGGCGTGGTAGAGAAACCAGCCGCCGTGGGTGTTCTTGTCCAGCGGCCAGCCGGAGCCGTGCAGCACCAGCCCTGGCTCGTGCTGCTCCGCCGGTACGTCCCACAATTCCTTGAGACCGATGCCGTAGTGCTGGGGATCCTTGCCCTCGTCCAGGCGGAATTCGCGGATCAGGCGCTTGCCGATGTGGCCACGGGCGCCCTCGGCGAACAGGGTGTACTTGGCGCGAAGTTCCATGCCCGGCATGTAGCCGCCTTTCTCGCTGCCATCGGCGGCCACGCCCATGTCGCCGATCAAGATGCCGCGCACCACCCCGTCCTCGACGATGGCGTCCTGGGCGGCGAAGCCCGGGAAGATCTCGACGCCCAGGGACTCTGCCTGTTCGGCTAGCCAGCGGCACAGGTTGCCGGCGCTGATCACATAGCGGGTGATGTCGCCACCGGTGTTGTGCATGCTCTTGGGCACCAGGGCGTTGGGCAGCTTCTGGGCCTTCTCGGCGTCCTTGAGCAGGTACAGCTCGTCACGCACCGCCGGGGTGGTCAGCGGGGCGCCGCGCTCCTCCCAGTCGGGGAACAGCTCGAATAGCGCGCGGGGCTCGAGCACCGCTCCGGACAGAATATGGGCGCCCACCTCGGAGCCCTTCTCGACCACGCAGACGGTCAGCTCCTGCTCGGCCTCGTTGGCCTGCTGCATCAGTCGGCAGGCGGCGGCCAGTCCAGACGGACCGGCGCCGACGATGACCACATCGAACTCCATGGTGTCGCGTTCTACTTGTTCTGCCATCGGGTGCTTTCCTCCTCGGCGTGACGTCGGGGTGCCACCAACGTCGTACAGATTTTAAACGGTCGTTTGCTTCACGGTGTGTCCCATGATAGGCATAATAGCGTCGTCGGGTCATCCTTACGATGGTCGACCCTCCCCAATGGTCGACTCGGCATGCGGGGATTGTTGCCAAGGCCCGGCCTGTGGCACATTGAAGGTACGCACCGAGCCCCTATCAAACGCTTGCATGAAACGCATAAGGGCATAGCGAAAAGTTCTCAATCGTGGTGTCCTCTCGGGACACGCGATGCGTAAATCGATGCGGTGCCCGTCACCGCCAACGTGTTGATGGTTCCTTCCTTACATTCAAGGTTCCCCAGATGAACCAAGCGAGGACAACATGAAAGTACTCGTCGCGGTCAAACGCGTCATCGACTACAACGTCAAGATCCGGGTCAAGCCGGATGGCAGCGACGTTGACTTGACCAACGTCAAGATGGCCATGAATCCCTTCTGCGAAATCGCCGTGGAAGAGGCGGTGCGCTTGAAGGAGAAGGGCGTGGCGACCGAGGTGGTGGCGGTGACCGTGGGGCCGAAGGCGGCGCAGGAACAGCTGCGCACGGCCCTGGCGCTGGGGGCCGATCGCGCCATCCACGTCGAGAGCGACGAGCGCGTTGAATCGCTGGGCGCGGCCAAGGCACTGGCCAAGGTGGTCGAGAAGGAAGCGCCGCAGCTGGTCATCCTCGGCAAGCAGGCGATCGACTCCGACAACAACCAGACCGGCCAGATGCTGGCCGCGCTGACCGGCATGGCCCAGGGCACCTTCGCCTCCGAGGTGGAAGTCGAAGGCGAGACCCTCAAGGTCATCCGCGAGATCGATGGCGGCCTGCAGACGGTGTCGCTGAAGCTGCCGGCGGTGGTTACTACCGACCTGCGCCTGAACGAGCCGCGCTACGCCAAGCTGCCTGACATCATGAAGGCCAAGAAGAAGCCGATGGACGTGATGACCCCGGCCGATCTGGGCGTCGAGGTAGCCAGCCGTCTCAAGCTGGTCAAGGTCGAGCCGCCGGCCGAGCGCCAGGGTGGCGTCAAGGTGGGCTCCGTGGACGAGCTGGTGGACAAACTGAAGAATGAAGCGAAGGTGATTTCATGAGCATTCTGGTTCTGGCAGAACACCACGACGGCCAGCTGGCCGACGCCACCGCCCACGTGGTGGCCGCCGCCCAGGCTATCGGTGGTGATATCGACGTGCTGGTCGCCGGTCAGGACGTGGCCGCCGTGGCCGAGGCCGCAGCCAAGCTGGATGGTGTCAGCAAGGTGCGTGTCGCCGACAGCGAGACCTTCGCTCACCTGCTGGCCGAGCCCACCGCCGACCTGCTGGTGGCCCTGGCCGACGACTACAGCCATGTGCTGGCGGCCGCCTCCACCACCGGCAAGAACGTGCTGCCGCGCCTGGCGGCACTGAAGGACGTGGCCCAGATCTCCGAGATCATCGCGGTAGAGAGCGCCGACACCTTCAAGCGTCCGATCTACGCCGGCAACGCCATCGCCACCGTCCAGAGCGAGGACGCGCTCAAGGTCATCACCGTGCGTTCCACCGCCTTCGACGCCGTCGGCCAGGGTGGCTCCGCTGCCATCGAACCGGTCGAGGCGAGCATCGACAACAGCCTGTCGAGCTTCGTCGGTGAAGAGCTGGCCAAGAGCGATCGTCCCGAGCTGGGGGCTGCCCGCGTGGTCATCTCCGGTGGTCGCGGCATGGGCAGCGGCGAGAACTTCAAGATCCTCGACAACATCGCCGACAAGCTGGGCGCCGCCATCGGTGCGTCCCGTGCGGCGGTGGATGCCGGCTTCGTGCCCAACGACATGCAGGTCGGCCAGACCGGCAAGATCGTGGCGCCGGACCTGTACATCGCCGTGGGCATCTCCGGTGCCATCCAGCACCTGGCCGGGATGAAGGACTCCAAGGTCATCGTCGCCATCAACAAGGACGAGGAGGCGCCGATCTTCCAGGTCGCCGACTATGGCCTGGTGGCCGATCTGTTCGAGGCCATTCCGGAGCTCGACAGCAAGCTCTGAGTGCAAGATGTAGAAACGGTGTGCCGGCTAGGCCGGCAACGCTGACAAACGCCGTGGCGGCCAACGCCACGGCGTTTTTATTGGTGGGTGTCTGGCATCGATGTGCATGGCCGCCAACCCCTCGCCAGGCGTGCCGATCCGCTGTCGGACAGGGGCGTCGATGCCCTTGCCCGAGAGGTGTTGACAGCGATGAACTCGGGGTAGAGGCACCTTGCTCGCATTGATAACAATTCGTGTTTCGGGTACTGTCGTGGCATTTGACGCGGCGCCCCAAGGCGGCGCGAGAGCAGGTCGGAGGCCTTGGAATGGCGAACAAGCAGATCAACGGGCGGCCCTTCGCCGGGCCGTCACAGGCTAGCCCCAGCGATGTGGTGACGGCTGGCGCAGCGGCAAGGAACAGCCTGCTGGGTGTCTCCTGTGCGCTGGCGCTGGCGCTGGGGCACAGCGGGGTAGCCCAGGCACAGAACACGGCGGACAATCTCGGCGATGAGGCCCTGGCGGCACAGACCACCCAGGCCGAGCTGCAGGCGCGGATCGACCAGGCCGACGACGAGGTGCGTCAGCGTATCGAGGCGCTGCGCCAGGCCGAGCAGGAGGCCCAGCGGCTTCAGTCCTACAACCAGGCGCTGGCCCCCCAGCTCGAGCAGCTCAAGGCGACCCTCGAGCAGCGCAGTCAGGGCATGGCGACCATGGCCGAGACCCGCGACGCCCTGCCGGGCCTGTTGAACGACATGACCCGCCGCCTCGACGCCTGGGTCGATCAGGACGTGCCATTCCTCCATGGCGAGCGCAAGGCCCGGGTGGCGTCGCTCGAGGCCTCCCTGGCCAACCCCGAGCTGACCGCAGCCGAGAAGCTCGAGCGGGTGCTGGCGGCCTGGCGTGCCGAGCTCGACTATGGGCGCGATCTCGATGCCTGGCGCGGCACCCTGGAAGAGGGCGATCAGACCCGCGAGGTCGACTTTCTGCGACTGGGACGCGTGGGCTGGTACTACCTGACCCCGGATGGCCAGAACGGTGGCGTATGGAACGACGGAGGCTGGCAGTCGCTGTCCGCTGCCGAGCGCGACCAGGTGGAGAAGGGCCTGCAGATCGTGCGTGACCAGCGTGCACCGGAACTGCTGACGCTGCCGCTGACCCAACCGATCGAGGAGCGTTCCTGATGGTGTCTTTGACGGATTTCCCGGTGTCGCTGAACCGGCACAACTCGATGGGCAAGGGCCTCGCCCGCAGGCTGGTGCTGGGTGCCGCCGTGGCCGCGCTGCTGGCCGCCGCTGCGCCTGCCGCCATGGCCCAGCAGGACAGCGATAGCGACAGCGTACTGTCGAGCTTCAAGCTGGAGCGAGAGGCCGCCGAGGCACGTGATCAGGCGAGGTTGGCCGAGCTGGTGGAGGACAGTGACGCGCTGTCCGCCGCGCTCGAGGAGGCCGAGGCCCGTCGTGACGCCGCCCGGGAAGAGCGTGAGCGTCTGGAGGCCGAGATGGCCGAGGCGCGTCAGGCGCTGGACGAGATCGGTGCCCAGCGTGATGCCGAGGGCGGCGACCTCAACGCGGTGTTCAGCGCGGTGGCCGGCACCAGTGGTGAACTGAGAGACGATCTCGGCCAGAGCCTGCTGACCCTGGGCGCCGACGTCGATTTGCCGCCGCGGCTGGACGACGACGCCATCTTGACCGTCGCCCAGATCGAGACCCTGGCCGACAGCCTGATGGGGCTGACCGCCGAGACCGGGCTGGTGCGTCGATTCGAGGCGCCGGTGGCCGCAGGCAGCGGTGAGGTCGCGCCACGTCAGGTGACCCGTGTGGGTGACCTGATGGCCTTTGGCGGCGGCCAGTTGCTCGAGCGGGTCGGCGAAGAAGGGCGGCTCTCCGCCCTCGAGCACACCCCTGAGCGCGTCGGCGCTGTGCTCGACGCTTATCAGTCAGGTGATGGCCAGCTGCTGCCGGTGGATCCCGTCGACGGACGGGTGATCGAGGCGCTGTCGCGCCAGCCCACGCTGCTCGAGCGCTTTCATCAGGGCGGTGCGGTCGGCTATGTGGTGGTCGCCCTGGGCGCCCTGGGTCTTTTGATCGCCCTTGGCCAGTATCTGTACCTGCTGCGGGTCAGCATGACCACCCGTCGCCAGCTCGCCAACATGGATGAGCTGTCCAATGACAACCCCCTGGGCCGGGTGCTTCAGCGCTTCCACGCCTTTGGTGCCGGCCATGCTCCCGAAGCCCTGGAGGCACGTCTGGACGAGTCGATGCTGGCCGAGCAGCCGCGTCTCGAGCGCGGCCAGGCGCTGGTCAAGATGCTCGCCGCGGTGGCGCCGCTGCTGGGCCTTTTAGGCACGGTGACCGGCATGATCGTGACCTTCCAGTCGATCACGGTGTTCGGCACCGGCGACCCCCAGTTGATGGCCGGCGGTATCAGTCAGGCGCTGGTGACCACGGTGCTGGGCCTGATCACCGCGGTACCGCTGCTGTTCGCCCATACCGCCATGTCGTCACGCTCGCGCGCCCTGATCGGCACCATGGAAGGCCGCGCCAGCGCGGTGCTGGCCGACCGTCTGGAAGCCGATCGCAAGGCGCTGCAGCCGGCCACCGACGCAAAGCAAGGAAGCCGGCGCCATGCCGATGCACCCCTGGCTTGATCCCCTCGTCCGGCTGATCGACGCCGGCGGGCCGGTGCTGGTGGTGATCGCCGTGGTGGCCATGCTGCTGTTCTCGGTGGGGCTCGAGCGCTGGTGGTTCTTTCGCTTCCACTATCGCCCGGCCCGGGCCGAACTGATGCGCCGCTGGGTCGAGCGGCCCGACCACCAGAGCTGGAGTGCCCGCACCCTGCGCGAGGTCTGGGTAACGGAGCTGATCCGACGGCTGCGTGGCCCCTTGCCCTGGTTGAAGCTCCTGGTGGTGATCTGCCCGCTGCTCGGACTGCTCGGCACCGTGACCGGCATGATCACGGTATTCGACAGTCTGTCCATGGCCGACAGCAACCAGGCCCGGGCCATGGCCGACGGCGTTGCCCGGGCCACCTTGCCGACCCTGACCGGGATGGCGGTGTCGGTGGTGGGGCTTCTGTTCATTACACGGCTCGAACATATCATTCGGCGCGAGGATCAGCGGCTACACGACCGCCTTGCCCGCGCCGCGGAGGATGCACATGCGTAGACGTCGACTGTCCGCCGGCGCCGAAGAGGCCAGCGAGGTCAACCTGACCCCGATGCTGGACGTGGTCTTCATCATGCTGATCTTCTTCATCGTGACCACCAGCTTCATCAAGGAGAGCGGGGTAGAGATCGAGCGCCCCGAGTCCAGCGCCGCCTCTTCCCGTCCCGACGTCCAGGTGCTGGTGGCGATCACGCCGGAAGGCGCCTTGTGGGTGGACGGTGAGCCGGTGGACATCCATCGCGTCGGCACTACCGTCGCCGGCATGCTCTCCGAGGATGGTTCGGTGGTGATCCAGGCCGATCGCAATGCCGCCACCGGGGTGCTGATCGAGACCATGGACCGGCTGCGCGACGCTGGTGTCGACAAGGTTGCCGTCGCCGCCGAAAGGAGCTCCGACGCATGAGGCGAGTGGTCTCTCTGGCGGCGGGTAGCCTGCTGACCCTGGTACTGTTCGCCCTGCTGGCGCTGCTGGTGGTGCCACCGGAGGCCGAGCCTGAGCTGCGCGAGGAAATCACCCTGAGCCTGGCCGAGGCGGTGGCGCCCCAGGCCGAGGCCCCGGCGGAGGCCTCCGCTGCTTCGGCATCGGCGCCGCCACCTCCACCACCGGTGGCCGCCGCGCCGCCGCCGCCGTCCCCGGCCCAGACCGCTGTCAGCGAGATCCAGTTGCCGGACCCCGAGGTGGTACCGCCGCCACGAGAGCCCAAGGCGCTGGACAGCGCCTTGCCGGAGTTGACCGAGACGCCGCCAGAACCTGAGCCAGAGCCCGAACCTGAGCCCAGCCCCGAACCGAAACCCCGGCCGGAGCCGACGCCGCAGCCTGAGCCCGCACCGCAGCCCGAGCCTGCACCACAGCCATCGCCAGCGCCCAGCGTGGCCACCAATGCGACCAGCAACACGGGCAGCGCCAGCGCGGCGGGGGCCGGCGCTGCCGCGCCTGCCTCCAACGAGCCGGTGGACGTGGGCACCTCTGCCCGGGCCACGCGCAAGGTACCGCCGGAGTACCCGCGCCGGGCCCAGCGTCGTGGGCTCGAGGGCTATGTGGTGATGCAATTTATCATCCGCGCCGACGGCAGCGTTGATCGCGGCAGCATTCAGGTACTCGAGGCAAGCCCCCGCCGGGTATTCGAGGACGCTGCGCGTCAGGCCATCGCCGGCTGGCGCTTCGAGGCGGCGTCCGGGCTTCGGCGAGCGCGCCAACGTCTTGAGTTCCAGTTGAGATAAGAGAGACATCAAAAGGGGCGATCGCCATGGCAGTAGTGTTAAAGACCACCCCGCTGGGGCGCAATCTGCAAGGCGCCGGCGTCGCCCTGGCGCTTGGCCTGATGGCGGGTCTGGCCGTCGCACTGGCAAGCCCTGCGGCAAGCGCCGCGCCGACCCTGTCCGGTGGCATCATCGCCGACCTCAAGAGCCTCGAGCAGCGCCTGGCCGACGACCCGGCAGGGGTCGAGGCCAAGGCCGAGAGCCAGGCCGAGCGGCTAGCCGGGGGCAACGCCTCGGACCGCTGGGCCAGGGCGCTGTACCTGCAGCTTGCCGCCGGGGCGGCGTCGGCCCAGAATCGGCCCGAGGAGGCCGCCGATCACCTGGCCAGCGCCCGTCGGGTCGACGGGGTCGAGCAGGCCCAGCGGGATCGCTGGCTGCGCCAGGAGATTGAACAGCGTATCCAGGCGCAGCAACGTCAGCAGGCGCGGGCGCTGCTGGAGGACTGGCTGTTACGCCACGAGGATGTCGAGGCACTTTGGACCCTGGCCGAGCTGGCGGCCGCCGACGAGGACTGGGAGGCCGCCGCCGACGGGGTCGAACGGGCCAAGGCGGCGGACCCGCAGCCGAGTCAGGCGCGGCTCGATTTCGCCGGTGGCGTGATGCACAAGAGCGGTCGTCTCGATCAGGCCCTGGCGGCCCTGGAGGCGCGGCTTGCCGCCGATCCGGCCGATGCCGATGCCTGGCGCCGGGCCGCGGCCATGGCCCAGCGTCTGGGTGATCCGCTCCGCGCCGCGGCACTGTGGGAAGCCGGCTGGCGTCAGGGCGCCCTGTCCGGCAACGATGACCTTGAGCGTCGTATCGAGCTCCACCTGGCCGCCGGTACCCCCGCCCGCGCCGCCGAGCTGCTCGAACGGGCGCTGGCGGAAGGCGTCCTTGAGGATAGCGAGCAACGTCGCCGGTTGCTGGCCGAGGCCTGGTTTCAGGCTCGCGACCATGACCAGGCGCTGGACGCCTGGCAGACCCTTGCCGAGCGTTCCGACGCTGGCTCGGACTGGCTCCGGTTGGGACAGATTGCCGCAGGCTGGGGCCGCGAACAGACCGCGCGCGAGGCATTGAACCGCGCACTTGCCAAGGGCGAGGACGAGGCGCAAACCTGGCTGGGCGCGCTGTCTGCGGGCTCGCAGACGGGGCAGGGCGCGGCCGCTGAACCTGGCGCTGGCGCCACGGATTCACCTCGACCCTCCGATGAGGGCGCTGGCTGAGGCGGCTCGCTGCCTTGTGGCAAAAATGACCCTCAGCGTAGAATTCGCCCCATGAAGAATTCCAGAAGCCTCATATTGCTGGTCATCGTTCCCGCGGTGGCCGTGGTCCTGCTCGGGGCGGCCATCTTTGGCTCCCAGGCGATGTCCGACAGCCGTCTGGACGATGACGCGCGCGCCGCCCTGGCGGCGTCCCTTCAGACCTCGGCACCGATCGAGCTCGCCAACTTGCAGGAGGTGCGCTACGGCTATGGCGTGTGCGGCTCCTATCGGCTGGCATCGGACGAAGGCTTTGCCTCCTTCTATCTTGATACCCAGAGCGGCGAGGTGGAGCTGGACGTCAACTCCCGTCGTTTCAATACCCACTGTGGCCTGTCGGCGCTGTGCTGATGGCATCCATCGACGGTGACCGGTGTTGGTCGGCGGTTGACGACTGAGCCACCTTCGTCGACACAGGCTCGTGCCGGCACTTTCTCAAGGAGACGTTTTCATGCGCACGTTCAAGGGCACCCTGGTTGCCGGACTGCTGTCGCTGCTCGCGGCTACCCCGGTGATTGCCGCCGAGCTAGAGATCAGCGACGCCAGGCTGCGCATGCTGCCCGGCGACCGCCCCGGTGCCGGTTACTTCAAGCTCTACAATGCGGGCGACGAGCCGGCAGCGGTGGTCGGAGCAGAGACCGACGCCTACGCCTCGGTGGAGCTGCACATGAGCATGGAGAAAGACGGCATGGCCATGATGCACGGTGTCGAGCGCTTCGAAGTGCCCCCCGGCGAGACCCGCGAGTTCGCCCCCCAGGGCTATCACCTGATGTTCATGAAGCCGCAACAGTCGCTGAACATTGGCGATGAAGTGGAGGTCCGCCTGATCCTCGAAGGGGACGAGCGCATCGAGACGACCTTCGAGGTGGTCTCGCCGGCGGCGCTGTAGCGACGCTCTTGAGACAGCTGAGACTGCTGAGACAGTTGGTTCGGCAAGGTGATGTCGAGAGAACGGTGTCGGCAGAGCAGGGGCTGCAAACTAGAGCCGAGACAACGGCCCATGAAATGAAAGCTACGAGGTTGGCAATGCGACAGGGCAGGACCGGCGGCAATGGCAGGGTGCAGAGCAGGGGAGCTGGTGCGAGCCAGGCAGTCACCAAGGCTAGTGCGGCACTGCTGCTGACGGCTGCGCTGTTTGCCCTTGCCGGCTGCGAGGACGTCAACTGGCGTGGCACCGACATCTCCGACGCCATGCCGGCGCTGGACTTCGAGCTGATCGACGAGAACGGCCAGCAGGTCGATGAGGGTGACTACGCCGGCAAGACGACCCTGGTCTACTTCGGCTTCACCCACTGCCCGGACGTCTGTCCCACCGCGCTGGCGCGGCTGTCAGCGGCGATTCGGGAACTCGACGAGCCGACCCGCGACGCCGTCCGGGTGCTGTTCGTCTCGGTGGATCCCGAGCGCGACAGTCCCGAGGTGCTCGACGCCTATACCGAAGCCTTCGGACCGCGGTTTATCGGTCTTACCGGCGACAAGGCGGCCCTCGACGCGGTCACCAACCGCTACCGCGTCAGCTATCGTCTGGGCGAGCCGGAAGCCGACGGCAGCTACGACGTCGACCATTCCAGCGCCATCTTCGCCTTCGATTCAGGCGGCGACGCCCGTCTGCTGATGCGTGACACCGATCCGGTAGACTCCATCGCCGCAGACATTCGAAGGCTGGTGGAGAAGGGGTAGGCGAGCGTCGACAGCGGATCAGCGCATCGCTTCCCAGTCGTCGGCATCCACCGCCGGGTCGAAGGGCGCATCGTAGCGAAGGACGCTGCCCCGCAATTGCTCGAGGTCGGCAAGAACGGCGGCATCGTCGGGACAGTAACGACGTATCTCGACGCCAGGCCGACCACGCTCGTCGGTGACGATGACCGAGTCGCCGGTGGTTTCCACCTGGCGAAGGATGTGCATCGCGTGCGTCTTGAAGTGGGACTTCGATACCGTTTTCTTCATCGGGTCGCCCCTGTGGCCTTGTCGTGAGCAAGCTCGGCGTCGCGATGGGTTCTCGACCATCTCTCGGGCGGCTCTCGATCGGTTCTCGATCGGCTCTCAAGCGGTTCTCGATCGGCGCTAGGCCCGTTACAGATGAAACCTGTCTTCATCGACGATAACGCCGGGCCTTTCTTGCAGGAAATCCTCATCGGCCCTCGGCAGGTCACGCAGGGAGCGCCAGGATGGCCGAACGGGGCGCAGCGTGATCACGTCTCCTTCCCTGGTGATCGCCAGCTCCCCAAGACCTTCATAGGCCATGTCGGCGGGAAGCTCGATGGTCTGCTTCTTGCCGTTCTGCTTCTTGCCGTTCTGGATGATTTTCACGGTACGCATGTTGCACCTCCTGCATGTGCGCTATCTGGGCAACGGTAGTCTCCTTGCAGGCCACTGCAAAGCAGATACCTTGCTTTATGGCGCAAGCCAAGGGGCACCTGGCGGATCGCTAGTGTGAACGGCGGTTTCGACAGAAGTGAACGGTGGCGAAGGGATCTGTCGGTTCGAGAGCTGGCTTGTGCAGGAGGGGCATCAGGAGAGGTGCATTAGACGATACCAGCGATATCAGCAAACGAGGGTCCTTGGATCAAGCAACCGCTGGTGCTGGTTCAGGGCGCTGGTTCAAGCCTCGGGTTTGAACACAAGGGCCAGCCGGTGGGCGGCCCTTGTTGCTGTTCGGGTGTCGAGACGGGGAGGGTGGCGCTAAAGATCCAGTTCGGTCCACACCGGGGCGTGGTCCGAGGGTTTTTCCATGGCGCGCAGGTCGTAGTCGATGCCGGCGTCGGTGACGCGCTCGGACAGCGGTGCCGTGGTCAGGATATGGTCGATGCGCAGGCCCCGCTTGGGTTCGCGATCGAAGCCCTTCGAGCGATAGTCGAACCAGCTGAAGCGATCGTCCACCTCGGGGTAGAGGCGGCGATAGCTGTCCTCGAGGCCCCAGGCCTTGATGCCATCCAGCCATTCGCGCTCGATCGGCTGAAAGCTGGTCTTGCCTTCGCGCAGCCAGCGCTTGCGGCTGGCCTCGCCGATGCCGATATCGATGTCGGCGGGCGAGATGTTGAAGTCGCCCATCACGGCCAGGCGTTCGCTGGGGGAGTGGTCCTCGTCGAGCAGGCGCTGGAGCTGGGCGTAGAAGGCGCGCTTGTGGGGAAACTTGGTCGGGTGCTCGATGTTCTCGCCCTGGGGGAAATAGCCGTTGTAGACCCATACAGGCTCGCCGTCGGCGGCGCGCAGACGCACGCCGATCATGCGGCGCTGGGCGTCTTCACCGTCGTCGGGAAAGCCATAGCGAACCTCCTCCGGGGCCTCGCGGGTCAGCATGGCGACGCCGTAGTGACCCTTCTGGCCATGGAAGTGCACCTGATAGCCCATGGCTTCCACCGCCTCGCGGGGGAATTCACTGTCCTGGACCTTGGTTTCCTGCAGCCCGATCAGGTCGGGCTGGTGGGAGGCGATCAGCGCCTCGAGCTGGTGCAGGCGTGCGCGGATGCCGTTGATGTTGAAGCACACCAGGCGCATTACTGCTCTCCCTTGTTGCTGTCGCTGTTACTGCTGTCCGGCCCCTTGCCTTCGGGGTGAATCTCGATCGACGGGGCGGCGCGCATGCGCTCCAGCCGGCGTGCGGCCTGGGCCTTGCGCTGCTGGCGCTTCTTGGCGGAGAAGCGCCGTGATGAGATGACCTCATCGGGATTTTCGTGGCGCCACTGCTTGTAGTCCTTGCGCCGACCGGTACGGATGGTCACCTTGTCGGCCAGGGAACGGGTCTTCTTGCGGCGTGTCATGACGCGGGGCTCCTGTATTCAATGGGCACATTCTATCAGTGCGGGGCCGCCAGGACAGCCGCCAGACACGATTCGATGCGCATCGGGCAAGCCCAAACGGTCAGACGCTGGTACAATACCCGGCTTGAGGAAACTCGAGGGGGGCCCTGTGCCGTTGCCTCGACGCTTTCCGCTTTCCTTCAACTTCTCTTCGAGACGGACACACAGCACAGCCTATGAGCGAGTCGGAACAGACCACCGCACCGGCCGAGAGCCGCAAGCCCAAGCGTCGTCGCCGCAAGCCGAGGCGCCGCCAGTCCAACTGGGATCTGCGCCAGTTTCAGGTGCCCGCCGTGGCGGGCAAGTGGCGGTTCCACGACTTCGATCTGCCGCTGCCGCTGATGCGCGCCATCCATGCGCTCGGGTTCGAGTACTGCACGCCGATTCAGGCCGAGGCCCTCACCCACACCCTGATGGGTGGAGACGTGGTGGGCAAGGCCCAGACCGGTACCGGCAAGACCGCCGCCTTCCTGATCTCCATGATGGCCTACTTCCTCGAGGAGGAGGTGCCGGATGGCCAGAAGCCGGGGACGCCGCGCGCACTGATCGTGGCGCCGACCCGCGAGCTTGCCCTGCAGATCGAGAAGGACGCCAAGGCCCTGGCGCGCTTCACCTCGCTCAAGGTGACCAGCGTCGTCGGTGGCATGGACTACCAGAAGCAGCGCGAGGGGCTTGCCGGCAACGTCGATATCCTGGTGGCCACTCCGGGCCGCCTTCTGGACTTCCAGCAGAAGCGAGACATCGACCTCGGTCAGGTCGAGGTGCTGGTGCTGGACGAGGCCGATCGCATGCTGTCGATGGGCTTCATTCCCGACGTCAAGCGCATCATCCGCTACACGCCGAAGACCGAAGAGCGGCAGACCTTCCTGTTCTCCGCGACCTTCACCGAGGACATCCTCAACCTGGCCAGCCAGTGGACCCATCAGCCGGCCCACGTCGAGATCGCGGTCACCGTGGATAACGCCGCCGATATCGATCAGCGGGTGTACATGGTGGGCGACGAAGACAAGCAGCGACTGCTGGTCAACCTGCTGCAGCAGGAGTCGTTCGACCGGGTGATGGTGTTCGGCAATCGCCGCGATCTGGTGCGCAAGCTGCTGGATCTGCTGAAGAAGGCCGACATCAATGTGGCCATGCTGTCCGGCGATGTGCCGCAGAACCAGCGCATCCGCACCCTGGAGCAGTTCCGCGAGGGCGAGATTCAGGTACTGGTGGCCACCGACGTGGCCGGCCGTGGCATCCATATCGAGGACGTCAGCCACGTGATCAACTACACCCTGCCCGAGGATCCGGAGGACTACGTCCACCGCATCGGGCGCACCGGCCGTGCCGGCGCCAAGGGCGTGTCGATCAGCTTCGTGGGTGAAGAAGACGCCTTCTCGCTGCCCGAAATCGAGCGCTTCATCGGCGATAAGCTGCCCTGCGAGCATCCGCCGGAAGGGCTTCTGTAAGCCCGTCAGGCGTTTGACGCTTGTACGCAGTCAGGGCCGGCCCAGCGCCGGCCCTTTGCGTCTCTCCCCCTTGTCCTTTTTCTCAATTGTCGTGGACCCGCCATGCTAGACGACGCCCTCAAGAGCGAGATTCAAAGCGCCTATCGTCGGGTGCTGGAGGCGCTGGAGCTGACCCCGCGCTACGGCCAGCGGCTGATGATCGCCGAGATCTCCCGCACCCTGGCCGGCATCGAGACCGACGAGGATGGCAAGCGGGTGAGCGACGAGCACGTCTGTGTGCTGGAGGCGGGCACAGGTACCGGCAAGACCCTGGCCTACCTGTTGGCGGCGTTGCCGGTGGCCAAGGCGCGCGGCAAGCGCCTGGTGCTGGCCACCGCCACGGTGGCGCTGCAGGAGCAGGTGCTGCACCAGGACCTGCCGTCGCTGAAGGCCCACAGCGGATTGTCCTTCGACTTTGCCCTGGCCAAGGGGCGCGGGCGCTACGTGTGCGTGGCCAAGCTCGACGCGGCCATGGACGGCGCCGAGGAAAACCCGACCCTGTCGCTGTTCGAGCAGAGCCTGGACGCCGCCACCGGCGATGACTTCAAGGCGCTGGTGGCCGCCATGGGAGACGCCTACGGCAACGGTCGCTGGGAAGGGGATCGCGACAGCTGGGGCGAGGCCATCGACGATAGCCATTGGCGGCGACTGACGGTGGATCACCGCCAGTGCACCAATCGCCGCTGCGGGCACTTCGGTGCCTGTGCCTTCTTTCGTGCCCGGCGCGACCTGGATCAGGCCGACGTCATCGTCGCCAACCATGACCTGGTGCTGGCGGATCTGGCGCTCGGCGGCGGCCTGGTGCTGCCCGACCCTGCCGACTGTATCTACGTCTTCGACGAGGGCCACCACCTGCCGGACAAGGCGATCTCCCACTTCACCCATCGCTTCAGCGTGGGCGGCGGGCTGCGCTGGCTGAGAAACCTCAGGGGCTCGCTGACCGAGCTGAATACGGCCCTGGGTGTGCAGCCGACCCTGGCGCGACTGCTGGGCGCGCTGCCCACCGCGATGGAAGCGCTGGAGCCACGCCTGGGCGAGGTGTTTGCGCTGGGCCACCAGCTGGCCGAGCGGCCCCATGGGCTCAACGACGATGAGGACGGTGCTCAGCACCGCTTCGAGATGGGGCGTGTGCCCGAGGCCCTGCGGGCCCAGGCCGAAGCGCTGGTGGTGCCCTTCGCCGAGCTCTGCCGTCTGCTCGAGTCGATGACCGACATCCTGCGTGAGAGCCTGGACCCGGAGAAGTCCACCGGCCTTGCCCGGGAGCAGTCCGAGGCCTGGCTGCCGCTGCTGGCGCTGCTGCACGGCCGGGCGCTGGAGGCCCACGCCCTGTGGCAGGCCTTTGCCGAGGGCGATCCGGCGGACGCGCCGCCGCGGGCACGCTGGCTGACCCTGGAGCGCTTCCAGGGCGAGCCCGAGCTGATCTTCTCGGCCAGTCCGGTATCCGCGGCCCATACCCTGGCGCGTTCGTTGTGGGGGCGCTGTCACGGCGCTGTGGTGACCTCGGCCACCCTGACCGCCCTGGGCCGTTTCGAGCGCCTGCAGGAGAGGGCGGGGCTGGCCAACCGCTATCGCTACCAGCGTCTGCCGAGCCCCTTCGACTATTCCCGGGCGGTGCTCAGCGTGCCCCGGGAGGCGGTGGACCCCGCCGACCGCGATGGCCACGAGCGGGCCATCGTCGACTTCGTCGAGGCTCTCGACGACAAGGAAGCGGTGCTGGTGCTGTTCTCGTCCCGGGCCCAGCTGCGCGGGGTGGAGAAGGCCCTGTCGCGGGAGCGCCGAGAGCGAGTGCTGGCCCAGGACCGTCTGCCCAAGCGTGAGCTGGTCAGCCGCCATCGCCAGCGTATCGACGCCGGCGAGGGCAGCATCCTGTTCGGTCTGGCGAGCTTCGCGGAGGGCATCGACCTGCCCGGCGACTACCTGACCCATGTGGTGATCACGCGGCTGCCGTTCGCCGTGCCGGACGACCCGGTGGGAGCGACGCTGGCGGAATGGATCGAGAGCCAGGGCGGCAACCCGTTCATGCGCATCAGCGTGCCGGATGCCTCGATCAAGCTGGTCCAGGCCTGTGGTCGGTTGATCCGCAAGGAGGCCGACCGTGGCCGCATCACCTTGCTGGATCGCCGCGTGCTGACTCGCCGCTACGGCCGCGCGCTGCTCGACGCATTACCGCCCTTCGTGCGCGAGATCGACGGCGTAAGCCAGGCCGGCTGAGGAGCCAGGGAGTCGCGCCTCGCGACCCAGGCGTGATATGCCGGCAGAAGCAAAGAGCCCGCCAACTTGGCGGGCTCGTCGCTATCGTGGGCATGGCTGTCGTGGGCGTTGCTTCTGCAGGCGTCGCTGGCGCTGGGGATGATGGCGCCGCTGGCGCCTGGCGTCGGGGCCTTTCAGCCCCTTGCCCCGCACCAGGGGCGAATCAATTCACCCGCTTTGCCAGCTCCGGCGCCAGGCGTTCGTTCATGCTGCGGAAGGCCTCCACGGTGGTGTCCCAGTCGATGCAGGCGTCGGTCACGGAGACGCCGTAGGCCATTTCGCTCAGGTCCTCGGTGATCTTCTGGTTGCCCCAGCCGATATTGGACTCGACCATCAGGCCGATGATCGAACGGTTGCCGTCGAGAATCTGGTGGGTGACGTTGTCGAGCACCAGCGGCTGCAGGGCGGCGTCCTTGTTGGAGTTGGCGTGGGAGCAGTCGATCATGATGTTGGGCTTGACCCCGGCCTTCTTCAGCTCCTGCTCGGCCAGCGCCACGCTCACGCTGTCGTAGTTCGGCTTGCCGTTGCCCCCGCGCAGCACGACGTGGGCGTAGGCGTTGCCGCGGGTGCGGATGATCGCCACCTGGCCCTGCTGGTCGATGCCCAGGAAGTTGTGCGGGTGAGCCACCGACTGCAGCGCATTGACGGCCACGTCGAGGCTGCCGTCGGTGCCGTTCTTGAAGCCCACCGGGCATGACAGGCCGGAGGACATCTCGCGGTGGGTCTGGGACTCGGTGGTGCGGGCGCCGATGGCCGACCAGCTGATGCAGTCCTGCAGATACTGGGGCGAGATCGGGTCGAGTGCCTCGGTGGCCAGCGGCAGGCCCAGCTCGGAGAGCTCCACCAGCAGGCGACGGGCGATGTGCAGGCCTTCCTCGATCTCGAAGGAGCCGTTCAGGTGGGGGTCGTTGATCAGACCCTTCCAGCCCACGGTGGTGCGCGGCTTCTCGAAGTAGACGCGCATCACGATGTACAGGCTGTCCTTCACCTCGTCGGCCAGGCGGCGCAGGCGACGTGCGTAGTCCAGCGCGGCGTCCACATCGTGGATCGAGCAGGGGCCCACCACCATCAGCAGCCTGGGATCGGTGCCGTCGAGGATGTTCTGCACGGTCTTGCGGCCCTCGATCACCGTGGCCTCGGCCTCGGGAGAAAGAGGAATTTCCTGCTTCAACTGCTCAGGAGTGACGAGAACATCCTGGGCCAGGACGTTGAGGTTGTTCACCTGCTTGTCGGACATGAGGTCTACCTGTGTGTATCGTGTCAGCGCTGACGTTTCTGCGTGGCTCTACTATCCCTTGAGGGAGGGGTAAATTCAATCGCCTGAGGGAACCTTGTCGCGCACCCGATGTCGGAGCGGCGTCGAGAGATGCACTCAGAGAACGCTTGATGCGAGCCAAGGAAACAGGAACACTTGTGCCTTTTATCATGACGAGACCCATGACCTATACATCGCCGACAGGCGAAAGGTGGCACCCTGTTGCCAAGGGCCAGACCGAGGGTCCGGCGTCGTCAGCCCGACATCGTCGGGGAGGAGAGACATGACGCCCAAGGAAACGGACCAGCAGCTGGTGGCGCGCGCGCAGAAGGGCGATACCCGAGCCTTTGACCTTCTGGTCAAGAAGTACCAGCACAAGATTCTGGGCCTGATCGGCCGCTACATCAGCGACCACGCCGAGGTGCAGGACGTGGCCCAGGAGGCCTTCATCAAGGCTTACCGGGCGCTTGGCAAGTTTCGCGCCGAGAGCGCCTTCTATACCTGGATGTACCGCATCGCCATCAACACCGCCAAGAATCATCTGGTGTCCCGCGGGCGTCGTCCGCCGGGCAGCGATCTGGATATCAATGACGCCGAGATCGTCGATATGAGTGGCCGGCTGGCCGATATCGAGACACCGGAGGCGTCCATCGCCAGGGACCAGCTCGAGGCGGCGGTATTCGAGGCGATCGAGAATCTTCCCGATGACCTGCGCACCGCCATCACCCTGCGCGAGCTCGATGGTCTTTCCTATGAAGACATCGCCCAGATCATGCAGTGCCCGGTGGGTACCGTGCGCTCGCGCATCTTTCGCGCCAGGGAAGCAGTGGATCAACATATTCAGCCGCTGATGACGACCTCGCGAAACGCCGAGTCACTTTCCTGATTCGCTATCGCGAGCCTGCGAGCTGGTCGTGGGCGCAGGGGTGAGGCAGGGCGACCCCTTTTGTTGCCGAATTCCCCATTTTTTTCAAATTGGGATGAACTGTTCGCCAGATTGGGCGTCTTACCCAGTGACCGGCCCGATGCAACAATCAACGACGGTCGTCACCTGGCACTCGAGCCGGTGGCGAGTAACCGAGAATCGGTGGCGGAACCTGGCGCATCTCCGGTGGTCTATGGAGCTGGAGGCGCGACGCTTCGTCGAAATGAGGTGTGGAGAATGAGTCTGAACGCACGGGAATCGCTTTCAGCCCTGATGGACAATGAAGGTGACGAGCTGGAATTGCGTCGAGTGCTGAAGTCGCTCGAGAGCGACCAGGACAGCGCCGAGAGCTGGCGTCGTTACCATTTGATGCGTGCCGCGCTGCGCCGCGAGACCGATAGTGACCCCTCGGTGGATCTATCCGCCGGTATCCTGGCTCGCCTCGAGGATGAGCCTGCGCCGCAGATGGAGGCTCCCGCCGACGGCGCGGTCGCCAAGCGCGGCGGAATGGGGCTCGCACGCGGTGCCGGTATTGCCGCGGCGGTCTCGTTGATGGTGATCAGCGGGGTTCAGTTCTACAACGGCGCCTTCGATGGCTCCATCGACGGTTCCGGTGCCGGTGTGGCCAGCAGCGGGGCTGCGGGTGGCGTAAGCGGCGGCGTAAATAGCGGCGCAGCACAGACGGCGTCCGCCGTGCCAGGTGCAGAGCTTGCCAGCGTAGCGGCGTCTCGGCCTTCGCTGATGGATCTGCCGATGTTTCAGTCCGGCACAGGCTCCAGCAATGGACTGATGACCGTCGGCGCCCAGGTGGCCTCGCCGATGATGCTGTCGCCATCTGCCCAGCAGTCGCGGGTCAGTGACCAGGCGCAGGCCCAGTTGTTGCAGTCGTACCTCGATCGTCATGCCCAGGGGGCGGCCTTCAGCAGTGCCGACAACTGGATGCCGATGCTGCGCAGCACCCCGGCGGAAGCCCGTTGAGGTGATCGATCTGGCATCGAGATAGCAATGATCTGCTCGGCCCTGTGGGGCCGAGCGCATTCTCAGCAGTGCCTGTCAGGACATGATTTCTATGCCACATCAGGGGTCGCTTGCAGCGTTGGCCGGCTGGCTGACGCTTTCCCTTGTCTGTCTTTCTCTTCCCGCCCAGGCCGTTGCCGACCCTGGTGTCGACGCCGTAACGGCGGACGCCGAGGCCTCGGCTGACTCGGTAGCTGACCCGAATAGTATCCAGAGCGTCTACGACTGCAGCGCCTTGACCGCCTTGTCACCCCCCGAGTCTCCGGGAGACTGGTTCGAGCGCAGTGTCTGGGCGTCCCATTGCTACCAGTATCAGGCGCGCGCCGTTCGCATCGTCGATGAAGAGGTGGTGACGCTGTCGGTGGCCCGCGACATCCAGCAGGGCGTCGAGCGCGATCGCCTCCACTTCCTCGATGGCCCCAGTCGCTCGCTGCTGCGAGAGGGGGGCGCCTTTCGCTTCGAGCTCGGTGATAGCCAGGGGGCGGCGCCGGCCTCTCCCCAGGCGCTGGTCGAGCACCTGTCACGCTTCTATCGGCTGCGCTTCGACGGCGAGGAGAGAATCGCCAATCGTCACGCGATCCGTCTGGAACTGTTGCCGCTTGACGCCATGCGCTACGGCTATCGCATCTGGCTCGACCGCGAGACCGCCATTCCCTTGAAGCGCACCCTGATCGACGAGCGGGGCCAGGTGCTGGATACCTTCCAATTGGTGGCGATGACGCCGCCGGAACGCTACGACGGCAAGGTGGAGCTGCGCCGGCCGCCGTCCTCGGCCAGGCTGGACTGGCGCGCAGGCTGGCTGCCTCGCGGCTTTGTTGCCCAGCCGTTGATGGCGATGGCATCGGACAGCGATGGGCCTCGCCGCCATAAGTTGTACAGCGACGGCCTGTCGACCATCAGCCTGTTCGTCGAACCGGTAGCGGGTTCACGGGTACTAAGGCCGGGTGTCCATCGACTGGGCGCCAGTCACGCCGCGGTGCGCCGAGTGCAGCGTGAAGGCCAGTTGCTTCAGGTGGTGGCGGTAGGCGAATTACCCCCCAGCGTGCTGGTCAAGGTGGCCGAAACCCTTGAGCTGGCCGAGGGGCAGTCGCAGGGTGTGAGCGATGGTGCGCGCTCTGAGGCGGTGAGTAACGTCCATCAGGAAGCGTCGTCATGAGTACCGACTGCGCGACCGCAGAGGCGCGAGTGGTGGGCTGGACGACCGCAGGGGTCAGGGTAGCGCTGGCGGCAACCGGCGGCTGCGGGCGCTGCGCTGCCCGGGGCGGCTGCGGGGCGCGTTGGCTGCTGCGCAGGAGCGACGATCGGCGTGAGCTCGAGATCGATACCGAGCAGCGTCCCGCCATCGGGCAGACGGTGACCCTGGCCCTGTCCCGGACGAGCCTGGTGCGCGCCAGCGTGCTGGTCTACGGCCTGCCGCTGTGGTTGGCGCTGGGGGCGACCCTTGCCGTCAACGTGCAGTCGCCGGATCACTGGTCGCTGCCGCTGGTGTTTATCGCGGGCCTGGCCCTCGGCGGCGTGGTGCTGCGTCGGCATCTGCGCCGCCGCGCCGAGGCGTATCGGCCGACCTTGGTGCTCTAGCCCCGTTGTGATAGCTCTGTTGTGATAGCCCTGTTGTGATAGCCCTGTGCCCGAGCACTTTGCGGGCCCTTGTCGCGTTATTTTGCCCGCTAATGACTGAACCTTTTGGCGGCGTGACGGTACTACAAGAAGCGACCCTCGAGGTTGCGTTCGATGCACTCTGAGTCCTATCTGAGTCTTACGCAGGAGCCTTGCATGAAGCCAATGACTCGCACCCTGTCCATGTGGATGACGCTGGTGGTGGGAATGGTTGTCGCCCAATCCAGCCTGGCCAGGGATCTTCCTGATTTTACCGAACTGGTCGAAGAGGCCGCCCCCGGCGTGGTCAACATCTCGACGACCCGGGTCACCGAGGGCTACTCCACGCCCTTCGGCGATTTCGGTGGCCAGGAAATCCCCGACATCTTCCGTCATTTCTTCGGTGATCGCTTCCCGGTGCCGCCCGGCGGAGGCGGTGGTCGCACCGAGGAACGTCAGTCGCTGGGCTCCGGCTTCGTCATCGACGCGGACGGCTACATCATGACCAACGCCCACGTGGTGGAGGGCGCCGACGAGATCATGGTGCGCCTCAATGACCGTCGTGACCTCAAGGCCGAGCTGGTCGGGGCCGACGAGAAGACCGACGTGGCGGTACTGAAGGTCGATGCCAGCGATCTGCCGACGCTATCCCTAGGTGACTCCGACGACCTCAAGGTGGGGGAGTGGGTGGCCGCCATCGGTTCGCCGTTCGGCTTCGATCACTCGGTCACCGCAGGCATCATCTCGGCGATCAACCGCACCCTGCCGCGTGACGCCTATGTGCCCTTCATCCAGACCGACGTGGCGATCAACCCGGGTAACTCCGGCGGGCCGCTGTTCAACCTCGACGGCGAGGTGATCGGCATCAACTCCCAGATCTTCACCCGTAGCGGTGGCTTCATGGGGCTGTCCTTCGCCATTCCGATCAATGTCGCCATGGACATCGCCGACCAGTTGCGAAGCGAAGGTCACGTCACCCGGGGCTGGCTCGGTGTGATGATTCAGCCGGTGTCCAAGGACCTGGCCGAGTCGTTCGGCATGGACCGCCCCGAGGGTGCCCTGATCGCCGACGTCGATCCCGACGGACCTGCGGCGCGTGACGGCGTCCAGGCCGGTGATATCGTGCTTGCGGTCAATGGCGAGACGGTGGAGCGCTCCAGCAACCTGCCGCGGTTGATCGGCCGTGTCGCTCCGGACAGCGAGGTCGAGTTGACCGTGCTGCGCGCCGGGGATCGCAAGACCCTCAGCGTCACCGTGGGCGACTGGCCCGAGGAACTGGCCGGTGGCAGCGGTCAGTCGTCCGGCAGCGCTTCGCCGGCACGCCTGGGTCTGGCGGTGCAGTCGCTGTCCGACGCCGAGCGTGACAAGTACGGCATCGACGCCGGCGTGCGGGTCAGCGACGTCGACCCGCGAGGCGTGGCGGCGGCTTCCGGCATCCGGCGTGGCGATATCATCGTCAGCGTCAACCAGGTCGCGGTGGAAAGCGGTCGCCAGCTGAGCCAGCTGGTGCGTGAGCTGCCTGCCGATCAGGCGGTGCCGGTTCGTCTGTACCGTGACGGTCGCTCGCTGTTCGTGGCGCTGCGCCTGGCCGACGACTGAGGCGCGTCCCGCTGACCGACGACGCCCGAGGGCCGCCATGGCCCTCGGGCGTTGTCGTCCTGTGATATCGAATCGAGCCGCCGCAACGGCTTGGGATGCGCGGGGCAGGGGATGCCGGTACAATAGCGCCAACTTTTTTTTCCGCGTCATCGGGGCAGGGCGAGCCTGTCGCTGTCCGGTGCGTTCTCAAGATGGAATCATCCTGCATGTCTGATCCTGATAACCGCAAGGTAATCAATAATATACGTAACTTCTCGATCATCGCTCACATCGACCATGGCAAGTCCACCCTGGCCGATCGCCTGATCCAGAGTTGCGGTGGCCTGTCAGAGCGCGAGCTCAAGGATCAGGTGCTGGACTCCATGGATCTGGAACGCGAGCGCGGCATCACCATCAAGGCCCAGTCGGTGACGCTGGACTACCACGCCAACGATGGTGAGACCTACCAGCTCAACTTCATCGATACCCCGGGGCACGTCGACTTCTCCTACGAGGTGTCGCGCTCGCTGTATGCCTGCGAGGGCGCACTGCTGGTCGTGGACGCCGCCCAGGGTGTCGAGGCCCAGTCGGTGGCCAACTGCTACACCGCCATCGAGCAGGGGCTCGAGGTGTTGCCGGTGCTCAACAAGATGGACCTGCCCCAGGCGGACCCCGACAAGGTCGCCCACGAGGTCGAGGAAATCATCGGTCTCGACGCCACCGACGCCTGTCAGGTGTCGGCCAAGAGTGGTCTGGGCATCGATGCGCTGCTCGAGCGGCTGGTGCGCGATATTCCGCCGCCCAAGGGCGACCCCGAAAAGCCGCTGCAGGCGCTGATCATCGACTCCTGGTTCGACAACTACCTGGGCGTGGTATCGCTGGTACGGATCTTCGACGGCGTGCTCAAGAAGGGCGACAAGATTCGCATCCTGTCCACCGGACGTGATTGGCAGGCCAACGAGGTCGGCATCTTCACCCCGCTGCGCAAGGAGACCGACATCCTGCGCGCCGGTGAAGTGGGCTTCGTGGTGGCCGGTATCAAGGACATTCAGGGGGCTCCGGTGGGGGATACCATCTCCCACGCCAAGACGCCGGACGTCAAGCGGCTGCCGGGCTTCCAGAAGGTCAAGCCCCAGGTCTACGCCGGCATGTTCCCGGTCAGCGCCGACGACTACGAAGACTTCCGCGACGCGCTCGAGAAGCTGGCGCTCAACGACGCTTCGCTGGACTACGAGCCGGAAAACTCCGACGCCCTGGGCTTCGGTTTCCGCGTCGGCTTCCTCGGCACCCTGCACATGGAGATCGTGCAGGAGCGTCTGGAACGCGAGTACGACCTGGACCTGTTGACCACCGCGCCGACGGTGGTCTACGAACTGGCGATGAAGAACGGTGACGTCAGCTACGTCTCCAACCCGTCCAAGCTGCCGGACATGGCCGACGTCGAGGAGATGCGCGAGCCCATCGTGCGCGCCAGCATCCTGGTGCCCCAGGAATTCGTCGGCAACGTCATCAGCGAGTGCGAGCTGCGTCGCGGCACCCAGAAGGACATGCTGTTCCTGGGTAGCCAGATCCAGCTGACCTACGAATTGCCGATGAGCGAAGTCGTCATGGACTTCTTCGATCGGCTCAAGTCCATCTCCAAGGGCTATGCTTCGCTCGAGTACAACTTCGAGCGCTTCGAGGCGGCCAAGCTGGTACGCCTCGACGTGCTGATCAACGGCGACCGGGTCGATGCCCTGGCGGTGATCATCCATCGCGATCACGCCCACAGCCGTGGTCGTGTGCTGGTCGAGAAGATGAAAGAGCTGATCCCGCGTCAGATGTTCGACGTGGCGATCCAGGCCGCCATCGGTGGCCAGGTCGTGGCCCGTTCCACGGTCAAGGCGCTGCGCAAGAACGTGACCGCCAAGTGCTACGGCGGCGACATGACCCGCAAGAAGAAGCTGCTCGAGAAGCAGAAGGCCGGCAAGAAGCGCATGAAGCAGGTCGGTCGCGTGGAGATCCCTCAGGACGCCTTCCTCGCCGTGCTCAAGGTGAACGACTGATGCCCCAGCGGCGGTCGATCCGTCCCGGTGTGACGCCGGGACGGCTTGCCCCTCCCTCAGATACCGACTTACAAGCCACCTGGAAACACTGATATGGACTTCTCCCTGCTGCTGGTGATCGCGGTCGCCGTCACCGGTCTGATCTGGCTGCTCGACCTGGTCTGGTGGCGCCCCCGGCGTCAAGCCGTCACCGCAGCTGCCGAAACCGGCACCACCGAAGGCGTGGATCTGTCCGCTCGGGAGCTTTCGCGCAAGGACCCCTGGCCGGTCGACTACGCCAAGTCGTTCTTTCCGGTGCTGCTGGTGGTGCTGGTGCTCAGAAGCTTCGTGGTGGAGCCGTTTCAGATTCCGTCAGGCTCCATGCGTCCGACGCTGGAGGTCGGGGATTTCATCCTGGTCAACAAGTTCACCTATGGCCTGAGGCTGCCGGTGGCCAACACCAAGATCCTCGACCTGAACGAGCCGGAGCGGGGTGACGTCATGGTCTTCCGCTATCCCCAGGACCCGGCGGTGAATTTCATCAAGCGCGTGGTGGCACTGCCCGGCGATACCCTGCGCTACGTCGACAAGCAGCTCTACGTCAACGGCGAGCCGGTACCCAAGACGTTGCTCGACGACGCGCCCGACAGCGCTCCAGGTGAGCTGCTGTTCTCCGAGCAATTGGGCGAACATCAGCATCAGATCTACAATAATCCCCGCGATCGCGGCCCGCTGGTCCACGACGTCGTGGTGCCCGAGGGCATGTACTTCGCCATGGGCGACAACCGGGACCACTCCAATGACAGCCGCTACTGGGGCTTTATCCCGGAAGCCAACATCGTCGGCAAGGCCTTCGCGGTATGGATGCATTGGGACGGTGGACTGCCGAGCTTTTCCAGCGTGAGGACGATCCCGTGATCGCTTCAACGCCGCTTGGTTCTTCCATCGTCAGCACAAAGAGTTAACAGGAGCGTCGTGAGCAATTCCCTGACCCCCTTCAGTCGCCGCATCGGCCATGAATTCCAGGACGCGAGTCTGCTGGAACTGGCCATGACCCACCGCAGCTTCGGTGGGCGCAACAACGAACGCCTCGAGTTTCTGGGTGACTCGATCGTCAACTTTGTCATCGCCGAGGCGCTGTTCGAGCGCTTTCCCGAGGCCCGTGAAGGCCAGCTTTCGCGCCTGAGGGCGCGCCTGGTCAAGGGCCAGACCCTGGCGGAGCTGGCCCGGGAGATGCGCTTTGGCGAATGCCTGCGCCTGGGTTCCGGCGAGATGAAAAGTGGCGGCCATCGGCGTGAATCGATCCTCGCCGACGCCGTCGAGGCGGTGATCGGTGCCATCTACCTGGACGCCGGCATGGACGCGGTACGCACGCGGGTGCTGGCCTGGTTCGAGGAGCGCCTGGCGCGCATCGACCTCAAGCAGTCCCAGAAGGACCCCAAGACCCGCCTGCAGGAGTTTCTGCAGTCCCGGCAGGCACCGCTGCCTCGCTACGAGGTGACCTCGGTGGAAGGCGAGGCCCACGCCCAGACCTTTACCGTGGAGTGCCACGTCGAGATGCTCGACGAACACACCGTCGGCACCGGCGCCAGCCGCCGCCACGCCGAACAGATGGCCGCCGAAAGCGCCTTGCAACGCCTCGATCCCAAGGGAGTCAGCGCATGAGTCAGACCTGTGGATTCGTGGCCATTGTCGGCCGTCCCAACGTCGGCAAGTCCACCCTGATGAACCGTATTCTCGGACAGAAGATCTCGATCACCTCGCGGCGGCCGCAGACCACCCGCCACCAGGTGCTGGGGATCAAGACCGAAGGCGACGCTCAGGCCATCTTCGTCGACACCCCGGGTATCCATATCCTCGGCAAGGACCGCAACAAGGCGATCAACCGCTTCATGAACCAGGCGGCGGTGCAGGCCCTGCGGGACGTGGACTGCGTGGTCTTTCTGGTCGACCGCACCCGCTGGACCGAGGAAGACCAGATCGTGCTGGACCGCCTGGCCAACGTCGAGGCGCCGGTGATCCTGGCGGTCAACAAGGTGGACCGCCTGCAGGACAAGGCCACCCTGCTGCCGTGGTTGGCCGAGCTCGGCAACAAGCGCGAGTTCGCCGCGGTGGTGCCGATCGCCGCCCAGCACGGTACCAATGTGCCGGAGCTCGAGGCCGAGATCGACAAGCACCTGCCCGAGGGGATCCACTTCTTCCCGGAAGATCAGGTCACCGACAAGAGCATGCGTTTTCTGGCTGCCGAAATGGTACGCGAGAAGGTCATGCGCCAGCTCGGCGACGAGCTGCCTTATCAGATGACCGTCGAGATCGAGGAGTTTCGTGACGAGGCCCGGGTGGTGCACATCAGCGCGCTGATCCTGGTAGAGCGTCAGGGCCAGAAGAAGATCCTGATCGGCGACAGCGGCGATCGCATCAAGAAGATCGGCCGCGAGGCACGCCTGGATATGGAGCGGGCGCTGGACAAGAAGGTCATGCTCAACCTGTGGGTCAAGGTCAAGCGTGGCTGGTCCGACGACGAACGCGCCCTCAAGAGCCTCGGCTACGACCTCGACTGAGCCGTTCCCCCGCGCCCCGGCAGGATCATCGACGACGATGGTCCTGTTGTGATCCTGTTGCCCCGACGTCGGGATCCCCATGCAGCCCCAGCCCGCCTTTCTGCTCCACAAGCGTCCCTACCGCGAGACCAGTGCATTGGTCGAACTGCTGACTCTGGACCACGGTCGTGTGCGCGCCGTGGCCCAGGGCGTGCAGCGTCCCGGTAGTCGCTCGCGCAGTCAGATGCAGCCGTTCGCGCCCCTGCACCTGACCTGGCAGGGCGATCGCGAGCTCAAGCGACTGCGGCTGATCGAGTCCCGTGGCCCGGCGGCGATGCTCGCCGGCGAGGGGCTGCTGTGCGGTCTCTACGCCAACGAATTGCTGACCCGACTACTGCCGGTGGAGTTGCCGGTGGGGCAGGTGTTTGCCTTTTACACCTCGGCGCTGGACGAGTTGGCGACGCCGGCCTCCCGCGCTGCGGCCCTGCGTCGGCTCGAATTTGCGCTACTCGATGCGCTGGACGCCGCGCCGCGTTTCACCACGCCCGACGGTGGCGGCCTGGATCCCCAGCGGCGCTACCGCTTCGAGCCCGGCAGTCGGGCCTTTGTCGTCGCAGAGCGCGGCATCGACGGGCGCACCCTGCGCCTGCTGGCCGGGGCCGACTGGGGCGAGGCCGGGCTCGCCGGGCCGGCCAAGGCGCTATCGCGTGCGGCCCTGGCGCCGCTGCTGGGCGACCGTCCGCTGCGCTCCCGTGCGCTGATGGTTGCCATGGCCGAGCGGCGCCGCCAGGCGCGCTGACCCTTGTCGCCCTGGCGCCGCTGCTGGGCGACCGTCCGCTGCGCTCCCGCGCGCTAATGGTTGCCATGGCCGAGCGTCGCCGCCAGGCGCGCTGACCCTTGTCGCCCTGGCGCCGCTGCTGGGCGACCGTCCGCTGCGCTCCCGTGCGCTGATGGTCGCCATGGCCGAGCGGCGCCGCCAGGCGCGCTGACCCTTGTCGCCCTGGCGCCGTTGCTTGGCGACCGTCCTCTGCGCTCCCGTGCGCTGATGGTCGCCATGGCCGAGCGGCGCCGCCAGGCGCGCTGACCCTTGTCGCCCTGGCGCCGCTGCTGGGCGACCGTCCGCTGCGCTGATGGTCGCCATGGCCGAGCGTCGCCGCCAGTCTCGCTGACGCTTCAGCGCGCTGATATCGCCTTGCCGCGGGTGACCGCCGGCCTGTCGGCGGTGCTACCATAGGGCTCGTCTTTCATCCCCATGACGGAGAACCTTGATGCATCCCCCTCGACTGCTGCTCGGCGTCAACATCGACCATATCGCGACCCTGCGCCAGGCCCGCGGTACCCGCTATCCCGACCCGATTCAGGCGGCCCTGGTCGCCGAAGAAGCCGGCGCCGATGGCATCACCGTCCATCTGCGGGAGGACCGCCGTCATATCCAGGAACGCGACGTGCGCCTGCTGGCCGAGGTTCTCAACACCCGCATGAATCTCGAGATGGCCGTGACCGAGGAGATGCTGGCGCTGGCCGAAGAGGTACGTCCGGCCCACGTCTGTCTGGTGCCGGAGAAGCGCGAGGAGCTGACCACCGAAGGTGGCCTGGACGTGGTCGGCCAGTTCGACGCCATCGAAGCCGCCTGTCGCCGACTGGCCGCCGTGGGGGCAGAGGTATCGTTGTTCATCGATCCCGATCCGGATCAGATCGCCAGCGCCAGGCGCGCCGGTGCTCCGGCCATCGAGCTGCACACCGGCGCCTTCGCCGAGGCCGATAACGACAGCGAGCGGGCTCGCGAGTACCAGCGCATCGTGGCCGCCGCCGAAATGGGCGTCGAGCTCGATCTGATCGTCAACGCCGGTCACGGCCTGCATTACCACAACGTCGAGGCCATCGCCGCCATCCCCGGCCTCAACGAGCTCAATATCGGTCACGCCATCATCGCCCGGGCGCTGTTCGTCGGCCTCAAGGAGGCGGTGGCGGAGATGAAGCGACTGATGCTGGCCGGCTACGAGGCGGGGCTGGTCGCGGCCATCGACGAATTTGAGCAAGAGCACGAGCATGAGCACGACCACGACCATCAGCACTGAAGCGTTGCCGATGTCAACGCCGGCTCGAGGAGGTCTGTCTGTCGGGACCTTGCCCGGGAATACCGGGTCTGTCGGAGCCCTGGCATGATCCTCGGCATCGGCACCGATATCGCGCGGATCGAACGCTTCGACGCGGCCATTGCGCGCCATGGCGCGCGCTTCGCCGAGCGTATCCTGGGGCCGCTGGAAGCCGAGCGCTACACCGAGGCGCCACGGCCTTCGGCCTTTCTGGCCAAGCGCTTCGCCGCCAAGGAGGCCTGGCTCAAGGCACTGGGCACCGGTCTTCGCCATGGCATGCGCTGGACCGAGATACAGGTGGTCAACGATCCCCTGGGGCGGCCGGAGCTGGTGGTCTCGGGGGAGGCGCTACGTCTGGCCGACCAGGCGGGCGTCGGCGCCTGTCACCTGAGTCTCAGCGACGAGAGCGATGTGGCACTGGCCTTCGTGGTGCTCGAAAGGCGTTGATCGCTGCGGGGGCGCTACAGGATCGGTCGTTGAACGATCAGGCGCTGTTGTCCGAAGTGCGAGCGATAGTTGCGAGCGATAGTTGGCCGCGTCGGCTAAACCGGTCCCTTCAGTGGGGTTTCTCCGCTGTCCTGCTGCCAGCGCTCGACCTGGGTCATGGCCTGCTCCAGGGTGGGCAGCAGCGGACGAACGCCGTCGATCCCGCGTGAGCGAAGTCGGGTCTCGAGGGTTTCCACCAGCAGCGCCATGCGCGGTACACCGCAGTAGCGGCAGGCACCGTTGAGGGCGTGGATGCTATCGAGCAGGGTCTCTTCGTCCTCGGCCGCCAGCGCCGCCTCGATCTCTCGACGGGTCTCGTCCAGCGATGCCCCCAGGCTCGCCAGCAACTGCCTGGCCAGCGCCTCGCGCCCGCCAGCAAGGCGGGTGCCCAGGGCGATGTCGATGTCGGGCAGGTCGTTGCCCTGGTCGTCGCTGTTGTCACGCGTCTGGCCCTGGTCCTTGCCATGGTCCTTGCTTCGCTCCTTGCCATGGGCCTGGTCTGGGACGGCCGGCTCGACCGAGTCATCAGCGTCACTGGCGTCCTGTCGATACTTGTCGGTGACCGGCGAATTCGGCGCCGGGGTCGTCTCCGTCAGGCCGCTGCCCAGCCTTTCTATAAGCAGGCGGTCGAGGCACTCGGTGTCGAGTGGCTTGATCAGCACATCGTCCATGCCGCTTTGCAGAAGCGCTCGGCGCTGGTGTTCCAGCACGTGGGCGGTCACTGCGATGATCGGTCGCTTCGCCCAGGCGAGGCTGAGTTGGCGGATCGCCTGGGTCGTCTCCACACCGTCCATGCCACCCATGCGAATATCCATCAGTACCATGTCATAGAGCTGCTGCTGGGCCAGCGCCAGGGCTTCTTCCCCACTGGTGGCCAGGGTCACGCGCCGCTCCGGGCCTTCCACCAGTTCTCGCAGCAGCAGGCGGTTGGTCTCACTGTCATCGACGATCAGCAGGCTGGCCATAGAGGTTTGCGTGTCCGGCGAAGGCGGCGGGGTCTGCGAGTTGTTCCACTGGGGCGGTGCAGCCGGGGCCGCTGTCGACGTCTCGTCGGGCACATAGGGCTGGCGAGACGGTAGCGCCGGCGGGGACGTCGGCGCAGGCAGGCTCGGCCTGTGGCGAGTACCGGCGAGGGCGCCTTCCACCGCCTCCGCCAGGGTCTGGCGAGCCAACGGCTTGGACAGTACGCTCGAGCCATCGGGCAGGCCCAGTCCGGGCACATCTGGAAGTCCTGCATTGATCAGCAGCAGGGTGGGACAGTTGCGCTGCCTGAGTCGTGCGCGCAGCTCGCCGATGCGGCCCTCTTCGAGCTCCTCGATGGCGATGGCTTCCAGTGCCAGCGCGGCTTGCTGGGGGCTCGCCACAACCCGGGCGTCCCACTGTTCGAGCATATGCAAAAGGGCCCTACGAGTGGGGCCGTGGGGTTCCTCGACAAAGATCGAGGCCTGGTCGAGCGCCAGTTCGGGCGCACGCACCTGGCTTGCGGTGCTGGTCAGGGGCAGGGTGAAGTGGAAGGTGGAGCCGTGGTCGAGTGTGCTGTCTACGCCGATGGTGCCACCCATCTGCTCGATCAGCTGCCGCGAGATGGCCAGCCCCAGGCCGGTGCCGCCGTACTGGCGACTGTGTCCGGCGGTGGCCTGGCGGAAGGCCTGGAACAGTCGACGCTGCTGGCTGTCACTGAGGCCGATGCCGGTATCGCTGACGCTGATGCGCAGGGTGAAGCGCTCGTGGCGGGACTGTTCGACCAGGACCCGCACGATGATCTCACCGCGGTCGGTAAACTTGATGGCATTGTTGACCAGGTTGGTGATGATCTGGCGCAGTCGCAGCGGATCACCGGTGATTTCCGCCGGTACGTCGTCATAGATCAGGCTGAGCAGCTGCAGGCCCTTCTGCTGGGCCAGTGGAGCCTGCAGCCCCAGCACCTCGTCGACCAGCGACTGGAGGTCCACCGGCACCTGTTCCAGTACCAGACGACCGGCTTCGAGCTTGGAGAAGTCGAGCACATCGTTGACCAGCGACATCAGGTTGTCGCAGGCCCGTTGCACCTGGTCGAGCCACTCGCGCTGACGCGGGTCCAGCGACGAGCGCCCTAGCAGCCGGCAGAAGCCGATGATGCCGTTGAGCGGCGTGCGGATCTCATGGCTCATGTTGGCCAGAAACTCCGACTTGACCCGGTTGGCCTCCACCGCCTGGCGATGGGCCATGTCGAGCTCGATGTTCTGCACCTCGATGGTCTCCATGGACTCCTGAAGTTCCGAGGTGGCGTGTTCGATCTGCTGCTGCAGGTCTTCGCGCGCCCGCGCCTGGTGGTCGATCAGGGCGTTGACCCGGCGCCCCAGCTCGGCGAGCTCCAGCGGGTGGTCCAGCGGCAGGTGGTGGGGCTGACGCCCGGCGGCGAGCTGGTCGAGCAGGTGGGCGATATCATCCAGCGGCTGGGTCAGGCGGCGGCCCAGGGTGAAGGCCACCAGAAACAGCAGAAGGCCGCAGACCAGCAGGATCATGGCGCCCCTGGCGATATCGCTGTAGGTGGCGAGCAGCAGCAGCGAGGCGTCGATATCGAGGGTCAGGTAGGCGCCGTCCACGGCAGTGATCGGCGTCGTCAACACCCACTGGCGATAGTGCTGGGTCAACAGCCCCTGGCCGGGAGCCTCGACGTTCAGCGCTTCGGCCCGCAGCCGACCGAGTTCAAGCACCACCTGATCCTGCTGCACCAGGCGCAGGGCACGGACGCTGGGGATATCCATCAGGCGATTGGCAGCCGCCTGAACGCCGGCGATATCGTCCAGCGACAGGGCCTCGCCCATCTCGGGGGCCACCAGCCGGGTGGCGGTAGAGAGGTTTTCTTCCATGGCGGCCTCGCGCAGGCCATGGTCCTGATACAAGGCGAGGCTGATCGCCAGCCCCAGCAGCAGCAGCGGCAGCCCCACGAGGGCTAGCATCAACCGTGTTCTTAAACTCATAGGCGCTGCGTTCCTGGCCGGGAATAGGCGCGGACGAAGAGCGGCCACCGCCGCCTCGTACGTCTCCATGTCACCCCATGGGACCATGCCTGTCCAGTGGCGAGGGGCGTCGATATAATGGCGTCAGATGACGTTACAAGGAAAGTCTTATGGAATTCCCCTACCTCGACCAGCTGGTCGGCAAGACCCCGCTGGTCCGCCTCAAGCGCATCAGCGCCGGGCGCAACAATGTGCTGCTGGCGAAGCTTGAGGGTGACAATCCGGCGGGCTCGGTCAAGGATCGGCCGGCCCTGTCGATGTTCGACGAGGCCGAAAAGCGCGGCGAGATCGCCCCCGGCGACACCCTGATCGAGGCGACGTCCGGCAATACCGGCATCGCCCTGGCCATGGTCGCGGCGATGAAGGGCTATCGCATGGTGCTGATCATGCCGGAGAACGCGTCCAGCGAGCGCAAGCAGGCCATGGCGGCCTACGGTGCCAGGCTGATCGAGGTCAGCAAGGAAGGCGGCATGGAAGAGGCCCGGGACCTGGCCGATACCATGGTCGCCCGAGGCGAGGGCAAGTCGCTGGACCAGTTCGCCAATCCCGACAACCCGCTGGGTCACTATCGCACCACCGGCCCCGAGCTGTGGCAGCAGACCGACGGTCGGATTACCCACTTCGTCAGCTCCATGGGGACCACCGGCACCATCATGGGGGTGTCGCGTTACCTGAAGGAGCAGCGCGCCGACATCGAGATCATCGGCCTGCAGCCCGAGGACGGCGCCAGCATCGCCGGGATCCGACGCTGGCCCGAGGCCTACCTGCCGAAGATATTCGAACCCCAGCGGGTCGATCGGGTACTGGACATCGGCCAGCACGAGGCCGAAGAACACATGCGCCGACTGGCCCGGGAAGAAGGAATCCTGGCGGGGGTGTCCTCTGGGGGCGCCCTGGCCGGGGCGCTCAGGGTGGCCGAAGAGGTCGAGAACGCGGTGATCGTGTTCATCGTCTGCGATCGGGGAGATCGTTATCTCTCCACCGGTCTGCTGGCGCCGGAGTCCTGAGGTGGCTGGACTGGGAAAACGCCGTCCGCCGCGTCAGCGCTCCGGAGTCTCGGGGCTTGCTCACAAGCGCCCGTCCGATACTCGCCGGGCCTACCAGACCGACACGTCCGATGAGCTGCCCGACGAGCTCGAGATTCAGGGGCTGTCCCACGATGGCCGCGGGATTGCCCGTTCGCCCGCCGGCAAGACCCTGTTTGTCGAGGGGGCCTTGCCCGGCGAGCGGGTCAGGGTGGCGGTGCATCGCACCCGCAAGCGCTACGACGAGGCCCACCTGCGTGAGCTGATCGAGGCCGCGCCGACCCGGGTGACGCCGCCCTGTCCCTACATCGAGCGCTGTGGCGGCTGTGATCTGCAGCATCTGGAACTCGACGCCCAGCGTCGTCACAAGGCCGTCGTACTGTCGGAGCTGCTGGCCCGTCAGGGCGTCGAGGTCGACCTCGAACGCATCGAGGTGCTGGCCAGTGATGACGTCGCCTATCGCCGCCGTGCTCGGCTGGGGGTCAGGGTCGATGCCGACGGCGGCATCCATCTGGGCTTTCGCGCCAGGCGCAGTCACCGGCTGGTATCGGTGGAGAGCTGCACCGTTCTGGTGCCGGAGCTGTCGTCGCTGCTGGCACCGTTGCACCAGCAGCTGGCGAGCCTCGAGGCGCCACGCCAGGTCGGCCATCTGGAACTGCTGGCCAGCGACGGCCAGGTGACCCTGGTGATCCGCCAACTGCGCGAGCAACCCGCGGACCTGGCACGCTGGCGTGCATGGGCCGATGAGCGAGGCATCGCCGTCGGCGTGCTGGCAGGCCGTGAACAGGTGCGCTTCGAGTGGCTGGTGACCCCGCCCCGAGGACTCCAGGTGACGGTCCCGTCGGCGCGTGGCCCGCTCAGCCTCGGCGTCGGACCGAGCGACTTCCTGCAGGCCAACGCCCAGGTCAACCAGCGCATGATCGAGACCGCGCTGGATTGGCTGGGAACACCTCGCCGGGTCGATGAACCCCTGCTGGATCTGTTTGCCGGGATCGGCAATTTCAGCCTGCCGCTGGCGGCGTCGGGCTACGCTGTGAGCGCGGTGGAAGGCTCGCCGGAGATGACCGCACGCCTGGCCGACAACGCCGCGGGCGCGGATCTGGACGTCGCTGCCCTCCAGGGCAACCTGCATGACGAAGGGCAGGTGGCGAGGCTGTTGCGTACCCATGATGCCGAGGTGGTGGTACTGGACCCACCAAGGGAAGGGGCCGAGGCGCTGTGCCGGGCACTGGCCAAAAGTACGGTGTCCCGGGTCTTGTATATTGCCTGTGATCCCGCCACGCTTTCTCGCGATGCGGCACACTTGTTGCAGGGGGGTTATCGTCTGCAACGGGTCGCCATGGCGGACATGTTCGTGCACACCTCGCACCTCGAGTCGATGGTACTGTTCGAACGCCAGGGGCCGTCGCCACGCCAAGGAGTCAGGAAAGATGGTTAAAGTGCGGGAAGACCAGCCGTTGACCGCGGATGGTCGGGTCGATATCGATCAGTGGGTCGCGCGGCTGCAGGACGACGTCAAGCTGGCCGACGCCGATGAACTGGTCGAGGCCTGCCAGCTGGCGCAGTCGCTGGAGCAGGCCTCCGAGCGGCCCCACAAGTCCTGGTTGAAGGACGGCTCGAGCTTTCGCATGGGCCTCGAGATGGCCGATATCCTCGGTGAGCTGCGCCTGGATCAGACCGCCATCGAAGCCGCCGTGCTGTATCGCGCGGTGCGTGAGAACCTGATCAAGCCCGAGCAGGTGGCCAAGCGTTTCGGCCGCGAGGTGGCGAGCCTGATCGAAGGCGTGCTGCAGATGGCCGCGATCAGCAATACCCAGGCCACCACCGCCGGCCTGCAGCAGCAGGATCAGCAGGACAACCTGCGCAAGATGCTGGTCAACATGATCGACGACGTCAGGGTGGCGTTGATCAAGATCGCCGAGCGCACCTGCGCCCTGCGCCAGGTCCGCGATGCCCCGCGCGAGAAGCAGGTGCGGGTCGCCCGCGAAGTGTTCGACATCTACGCTCCGCTGGCCCACCGCCTGGGCATTGGCCACCTCAAGTGGGAGCTCGAGGACCTGTCCTTCCGCTACCTCCACGAGGACGACTACAAGACCGTCGCCCGGCAGCTGGCCGAGAAGCGACTGGATCGCGATCGCTACATCCAGGAGGTGGTGGAGACCCTGAAGTCGCTGATGTCGGCCCAGGGCATCCACCAGTTCCAGGTGGACGGTCGGGCCAAGCACATCTTCTCCATCTGGCGAAAGATGAAGCGCAAGCGCATCGACTTCTCCCAGGTCCATGACGTACGCGCGGTGCGCATCCTGGTGCCCACGGTGCAGGACTGCTACACCATGCTCGGCATCGTCCACTCGCGCTGGCACACCGTGCCCGACGAGTTCGACGACTACATCGCCAACCCCAAGAAGAATGGCTACCAGTCTCTGCATACGGCGGTCATCGGCCCCGAGAACAAGGTGCTGGAAATCCAGATCCGCACCTTCGCCATGCATGAAGAGGCCGAACTCGGGGTCTGCGCCCACTGGCGCTACAAGGGCCACGATACCAATGCCCGCAGCGACAGCTACGAGGAAAAGATCGCCTGGCTGCGTCAGGTGCTCGAGTGGCACGAGGAGATCGGCGAATTCGGCGACCTGCGCGAGGGTCTGACCAGCGACGTGGCGCCGGATCGCATCTATGTGTTCACCCCGGACGGTCACGTCATCGACCTGCCCAGGGTGGCCACCCCCATCGACTTCGCCTACCGCGTGCACACCGAGGTGGGCCACCGCTGTCGCGGCGCCAAGGTCAACGGTCGCATCGTGCCGCTGACCTACAAGCTCAAGACCGGTCAGCAGGTCGAGATCCTGACCGCCAACAAGAGCGCCCCGAGCCGTGACTGGCTCAACCCCAACCTGGGCTTCGTGCGCACCTCCCGGGCCAGGGCCAAGATCCAGTCCTGGTTCAAGCACCAGGCGCGTGACCAGAACCTGGAAGAGGGCAAGGCGCTGTTCGAGCGCGAGATGAAGCGTCTCGACGTCCACGACATGGACCTCGCCACCCTGGCCCAGAAGGTCAACTACGCCAATGCCGACGACATGTACGCCGCGCTTGGCGCCGGCGACCTGCGTATCGGTCAGGTGCTGCACCAGGCCCAGCAGCTGTTCGGCGACAGCGACGAGCAGGAGCACCTCGACCGGCTGCTGGCCAAGCCGCGTCAGAAGCCGGCCAAGACCCCGGACGGCGAGATCACCGTGCTGGGCGTCGGCAACCTCAAGACCAACATGGCCAACTGCTGTCATCCGGTCCCCGGCGAGCCGATCGTCGGCTTCATCACCCAGGGCCGTGGCGTGTCGATCCATCGCCAGGACTGCCCCAACATCCTGCAGCTTAGGGTCGACGAGCCCCAGCGGGTGATCGAGGTGGAGTGGGGCGAGCGCTCCAGCAGCCAGTACCCGGTGGATATCGAGATCCAGGCCTGGGACCGCTCCGGTCTGCTGCGCGACGTCACCGCCGTGCTCGGCCAGGACAAGGTCAACGTGCTCTCGGTCAACACCCTGACCAACACCGACGACGGCATCGCGCGCATCTCGATCACCGCCGAGGTGGACGGCCTGGAGACCCTGGGCCGGCTGTTCTCCCGCATCCAGCAGCTGCCCAATATCATCGAGGTCAAGCGCAAGCGCGGTCAGGGAGGGCGTCGCACATGAGCCGGCGCTATTCCATCGATGACCTGCTGACCCTGATGGCGGTGCTGCGGGACCCCCAGCAGGGCTGCCCCTGGGACGTCAAGCAGCACTGGGACACCATCGTCCCCCACACCCTCGAGGAAGCCTACGAGGTCGCCGACGCCATCGAGCGACGCGCCTTCGACGAGCTGCCGGGGGAGCTCGGCGACCTGTTGTTCCAGGTGGTCTACTACAGCCAGTTCGGCAGCGAGGAAGGGCGTTTCGATTTCCATGACGTGGTGCACACGCTGACCGACAAGATGCTGCGTCGCCATCCCCACGTGTTTCCCGACGGCACCCTTGAATCCCGCCGCCAGGGCGTCAGTGCCGCCGAGGTCGAGACCCGTCAGGTCCACTCCCGCTGGGAGGCGCTCAAGGCCGAGGAACGGGAAGGGCGCAGCGGCCCGCAGCAGGGCGAGGCCGAGGCGGTGGTTTCTGTCTCGGCGCTGGATGACGTGCCGCGGACCCTGCCGGCGCTTAGCCGCGCCGCCAAGCTGTCCAAGCGCGCGGCCCGGGTGGGCTTCGACTGGCCGGACACCGACGGGGTGCTCGACAAGCTCGAAGAGGAGCTGAGCGAGATTCGCGAGGCGCTCTCGGCCGGGGATCGCGACCACGCCGCCACCGAGGTGGGCGACCTGCTGTTCGCCACCGTCAATCTGGCGCGCACCCTGGGCGTCGACCCGGAAGCCTGCCTGAGAGGCACCAATCAGCGCTTCGAGAGCCGCTTTCGCCATATGGAGCGGTCCCTGGAGGCCCAGGGCACGCCGCTCGGCCAGGCCTCGCTGGAGCGCATGGAAGAGCACTGGCAGCAGGCCAAGCGTGCCGAACGCGCCGAGCCGTCCGATCCGACCATGGACTGACGAGGCCGGCCAGACCCTATCGATAACAAGGCGGGGCCGCACGCTCGGGACCCGCTGGACACCACACCCAAGGAGACCCCATGAGCCACGATCTGCACGAATCCTTGCGCGATAACGTCCGCATCCTCGGCGACAGCCTGGGACGCACCATCGCCGATGATCTCGGACCCGAGTTCGTGTCACGCATCGAGACGATTCGCGGACTGGCCAAGCGGGGCCGCCAGGGCGAAGAGGCCGGCCAGCAGGAGCTGATCGAGTACCTGCGCCGGCTGCCGGAGAAGGACCTTTTGCCGGTGACCCGGGCGTTCAACCAGTTCCTCAACCTGGCCAACATCGCCGAGCAGCACTACCGTGCCCGCTTTCGTCGGGTCGAGGACTACAAGCCGGGGATGCAGCCGGTGCTCGGTGAGCTGCTCGAGCGCGCCCGGCGCGAAGGCCACTCGTCGCGCACCCTGGTCGAGACGCTGGCCAACATGCGCGTCGAGCTGGTGCTGACCGCCCATCCCACCGAGGTCATCCGGCGCACCCTGATTCAGAAGTACGACGCCATCGATGACTGTCTCACCGCCATCGAGTCCTCCAGCGAGTACCCCGAGCGGGCGGCCAGGGCCAAGGGCCGGCTCGAGGAGCTGATCAGCCAGGCCTGGCACACCGACGAGATCCGCCACGACCGGCCGACCCCGGTGGACGAGGCCAAGTGGGGCTTTGCGGTGATCGAGAATTCACTGTGGCAGGCGGTGCCGGACTTCCACCGGGACCTGGATAACCTGCTGCTGGAAAGCGCCGGCGAGCGTCTGCCGCTGGACGCCGCGCCGCTGCGTTTCGCTTCCTGGATGGGTGGCGATCGCGACGGCAACCCCAACGTCACCGCCCGGGTCACCCGGGAGGTGCTGCTGCTGGGCCGTTGGATGGCGGCGGACCTGTACCTGCGTGATCTCGAGCAGCTCAAGATCGAATTGTCCATGTGGAGCACCAACAGTGCCCTGCGTGCCGAGGTCGGCAACGTCGCCGAGCCCTATCGCGAGCTGCTCAAGCGTCTGGTGGCGAAGGTCGAGGCCACCCGTGACTGGGCCAAGGCCGAACTCGACGGCAAGAGCTATGACGGCGGGCCGATCATCGAGACCCGGGACCAGCTCTATGCGCCGCTGCTGGCCTGCTACCGTTCGCTGTGCGACGTCGGCCTGGACACCATCGCCAACGGTGTGCTGCTCGATACCCTGCGCCGTGTGGCGGTATTCGGCGTCACCCTGACCAAGCTCGACCTGCGCCAGGAGGCCAGCCGCCACGCCCTGGTGATGGAAGAACTGACCCACGACCTGGGCCTGGGCAACTACCGCGAATGGAGCGAGGAGCAGCGTCAGGCCTTCCTGCTGGCGGAGCTCGAGTCGACCCGGCCGCTGATCCCGCGGCGCTGGGAGTGCTCCGCCGAGACCCGCGAGACCCTGGACACCTTCCAGGTGGTCGCCGCCGAGCACGGCGAGGCACTGGGCACCTACATCATCTCCATGGCCGCGCAGCCTTCGGACGTGCTCACCGTGGCGCTGTTGATGAAGGAGGTGGGGGGCCGTGTCGGCATGCCCATCGCACCGCTGTTCGAGACCCTGGACGACCTCAATCGCGCCGGCGACGTCATCGATCGGCTGCTGGCGCTGCCCGGCTACCGCCAGTTCGCCGGTGACAGCCAGGAGGTGATGATCGGTTACTCCGATTCGGCCAAGGACGCCGGCCAGCTGGCGGCGGCCTGGGCCCAGTACCGCGCCCAGGAGGCGCTGGTCGATGTCTGTGAAAGCCACGGTGTCGACCTGACCCTGTTCCACGGTCGCGGTGGCACCGTGGGCCGTGGCGGCGGTCCGTCCCACGCCGCCATCCTGTCCCAGCCGCCAGGCTCGGTGAACGGCAGCCTCAGGGTGACCGAGCAGGGCGAGATGATCCGCTTCAAGTTCGGCCAGCCCGACATCGCCCTGCGCTCCATGGAGATCTACGCCTGCGCGGTACTGGAGGCGTCGCTGCTGCCGCCGCCCAAGCCCAAGCCGGCCTGGCGCGACGAGATGGACCGCCTGGCCGAGATCGCCCACGGTGCCTATGTCGGTGTGGTACGCCAGGACCCCGATTTCGTGCCGTACTTCCGTGCGGTCACCCCGGAAGGGGCGCTCGGTCGCCTGCCGCTGGGCTCACGGCCGACCAAGCGGCGTCAGGACGGTGGCGTCGAGACCCTGCGCGCGATCCCCTGGATCTTCGCCTGGACCCAGATCCGTCTGATGCTGCCGGCCTGGCTCGGCACCGGCGAGGCCTTCGCCACCCGCCTGGCCGAGCCCGGCGGACTCGAGGTGCTGCAGGAGATGCGCGAGCAGTGGCCGTTCTTCGGCACCTACCTGGACATGCTCGAGATGCTGCTGGCCAAGGCCGACGTGGAGCTGGCCGCCTACTACGAGCATCGCCTGGTGGACGAGCCGAGCCTGGAAGCCCTGGGCAACCGCCTGCGCGAGCGTTTCGGCAAGCTCAACGAGGAGCTTCTGAAGATCCTCGATCAGCAGGAGCTGCTCGAGAAGACGCCGCTAATTCGCCAGGCCATCGAGGTGCGCAACCCCTACATCGACCCGCTGCACGGCCTGCAGGCCGAGCTGCTGCAGCGTAACCGCGACGCCGACGGCGCCATCAGCGCGGACCTGTCCCGCGCCCTGATGGTGACCATGGCGGGAATCGCCGCTGGTCTTCGCAACACCGGCTGACGCCACCGCAAGCGTTAGCCTGAACACCCAGCGCCCGGCCAGATGGCCGGGCGCTGGCGTCTTGGGTGAGCGTATCGGTTGGGTGTCTCGGGCGCCTTGGGTGGGTGACCCGCGTGGCCTTCTGGATGCCGGCGGGTCAGTCGGACGAGTTCGGGGGATGGCGCTTGAGCCGTCGCATCAACCAGGACTGGCTGACGCCAAGGTCCTGGGCTGCCTTGCGGGTGCTGCCGGCGCGGGACAGAGCGTCATCGATGGCCTGGCGTTCGATCTCGGCCAAGCGCTCGGGCAGGGGGCGGGAATCGTCCAGTGGCAGCGACAGAGCCCCGTCGCTTTGGCCGTCGCTTTCTCCGACGGTCTGGCAGAAGCTCTTGCGCGAGCTGTTGAGGGAAACGCGGTCGGCAAGGCTAGCGGGCACAAGCTCCGGGTGGTCGAGGGCGAGATCGTCGATGCCGATGGTGTCGTCTTCACAGAACACGCTGAGCCGCTCGAGCAGGTTTTCCAGTTCGCGCACGTTGCCAGGCCAGGAGTGGTGGGTCAGCGCCCTCAGCGCGTCGCGCTCCAGGGTGATACGGCGCTTGTGGCGGCGGGATATCCTGGCCAGCAGCTGATTGGCCAGACCGGGGATGTCCTCGGCGCGCTCGCGCAGCGGTGGAATCTCGATGGGCACGATATTGAGTCGGTAGTACAGGTCGGCGCGGAAGCTGCCATCCTGCACCCGGGCGGCCAGGTCGGCGTTGGTGGCGGCGACGATACGCACCTCGGCCTTGCGCGGCTTGCCGCCCAGCGGGTGGTACTGACGTTCCTGCAGCAATTGCAGCAGTTTGGGCTGAAGCGTCAGCGGCAGTTCGCCTATCTCGTCGAGAAACAGGGTGCCGCCCTCGGCCAGGGCCACGTAGCCGACCCGCCCGTCGCGATGGGCGCCGGTGAAGGCGCCGCTCTCGTGGCCGAACAGCTCGGCTTCCAATAGGGCCTCGGGGATCGCCGCGCAGTTGACGTGAATCAGCGGCTTGTCAGAGCGCGGGCTGAACTGGTGCAGGCGATTGACCAGCCAACTCTTGCCGACGCCGGTCTCGCCGCTGAGCAGCACCGTGGTGTCACTGGCGGCGGCGCGCTCGAGGCGCTCCAGGCACCGGCGATAGCGCGGGCTGCGGCTGGACGAGGCGGGACTGGCCTCCGTTGCTACCTGCTCCTGACGGATACGCTTGAGCTGATGCATGACGTGATCGAGCAGCGCCTGGGTGGTGTCCGGCGAGCGCGAGGCCAGTACGTCGCGGTCCAGGTTGCGGGCCTGGACCAGCACCGCATCGGGTTCACCGGAAGGGTCGCCGCCCAGGTGAAACAGGCTGCCGTTGACCAGGTAGTCCTTGCCGCGATAACGGTGCACCACGCTGACCGGTCGCCGCTCCTCGATCACGAAGCGGGTGACCGAGGGCGAGAACACACCTTCCTCCTCGAGCCGGTAGACGTCGCTCTGGTAGAGGTGCTCAGCGCTGGCATCGAGCTGTGACAGGCTCGCCTGGTTGACCCACAGCGGGCGTCCCTTGAGGTCGGTGATGAAGATGCCGTCCTCGAGGGCGTTGAGGATGGCCAGTAGCTGTCGGGGCATGAGGGGGCCGTGGTTCATCGAGGCTCCAGGCAGGGTCCAGAACGTCAATGGTGTGCCGGGAGCGCGTGTTAGTAAAGCCAGGCCGGCGCCTCACGGCGCCGGCCTGGTGGATCAGTGACAGCAGCGGTGACGGTGGGCTCAGGTCCCCAGCTTGCTGAACAGATAGCCCCACAGGGCGCCTGCGATGATCACGAACAGCACCATGATGCCCCACACCTGGCGGTATTCGCGCACCAGCTCGCGGGCGCCATCGGGACGGGCCAGGATGTCGCGGATGGTGGTATCGGACAGTCGCCTTGCACGAATGTCGTCGAATACCTTGAGCTCGTACTCGGAAGGCTGGCTCTTCAGTCCCACCGCGATCAGCGCCAGGGTGCCGAGCAGGATGGCCACCTGCAGGTTATCGATATGCAGCGGCAGGCTGACCAGGCCGTGGCGCTCGAGTTCGCCCACCACGATGAAGGTGATCGAGCCCACCAGCATGCAGGCCAGCGCGGCGTTGGCGTTCATCCGACGCCAGTGCATGGCGGCGACGATGGTCGGCAGCCAGGCCACGGCAAAGATCGCGCCGGCGTAGATCGAGATCCAGTAGATGCCCGCCGGGCGCGAGATCGCCACGGCGCACACGACCAGCGCTACCACCGCCTGGGAGATGCGGCCGAGTACCACGCCCTTGCGTTCGCTGACCTCACGGTCGAACAACTTCTCGTAGAGGTCGCGGGCCAGGGCGAAGCCGGTCAGCACGAACAGTGTCGAGGCGGTGGACATGATCGACGCCATCAGGCCGGCCAGACCGATACCGGCCAGGGTCGGGTTGGTGTGTTCCATGAAGCCGACGATCATGGCGCGGTCGGTGGGCTCGATGCCGGGCTGGATTACCTGCATGGCGCTGGCCGCCAGAAACACCAGCAGCTGCATGGCCGGGGCGAAGAACACGCCGATCACCGCCACCTTGAGGATGACGAAGTCGTTCTTGGCCGGAAAGACGCGGGACACCAGCGCCGGGGTGCAGGCAAAGAACAGAATCCACACCAGGAACTGGGAGATCGACCAGCCCAGCGGGCGGTCGTTGGCGCCCCCCACGGTCCAGAAACCGGGCAGGGTCTCGCCGAGGCCCTTCATCGCCTCGAAGCCGGCGTCGCCGATCAACATCGGTGCGATGACGAAGGCGATGGCCAGCATGGTGAAGAACATCATGGTGTCGGTGTAGACCACCCCGTACATGCCGGACAGCGAACAGAACGCCAGCAGCGCCAGGGTGAAGGCGACGATGATCACCGGGAAGGGGATATCGATGATCTCGGCCAGCACCAGGCCGGCGCCGATCAGCTGGATGATGCCGTAGCCGAGCAGGCCGATCACCATCAGGATCAGTGCGACCACGCTGACCCACTTGTTGTTAAAGCGGTAGTCGAAGAAGTCCATCATGGTGCGGCAGTTCAGCGCCTTCAGCTTGCGACCGATGAACACCACCGCGATCAGGGTGCCGACCCAGGCGCCGAAGGAGCCCAGCGCCGCGATCACCAGCGGGCCTTCGCTGTAGGAGATGCCGGCGATCCCCATCAGGGTCACGGCGCTGAGGAAGGTGGCGGCCAGGGTGCCGACGATCAGCAGCGTCGAGCCCTGCTCACCCATGACGTAGAAGTCGTCCTTGTTCTTGATACGGCGTGCCAGCAGGGCCGCCACCGCCACGTAGGCGGTCAGTACGATGGCGAAGATGGCCAGGGTCATGACAGGTCTCTCAGGTCAGATGAAGTCTTGTTGTGGTTGGTGGTGTCGGCCGAGGAGGAAGCCGCTGCCTCGTCCTTCAGGCGACGAATGGTCGGCCGGTATTCGCGCAGCAGGATGACGCCGACGATGACCACCGACAGGGCGGTGGTCAGAAAGGCGTTGGCAAACAGCAGCAGCACATGGGAGTTGATGTCCATAAGGTATCTCTTGTTGTGAATGGCCTGAGCGTCCGGGAGCGAGTCGGCTGATCGGGCAAAGGGCCTTCTGATGCTATTCCGACTCGGTGAATCGAAATCGATTCATTGTGGGTTGTTCAGGGCGCTGATGGCGACCTCAGTCGCGCTCGGCGCGTGCCAGCACCGCGTCGCACAGCAGTTGGGTGCCCAGCGCGCAGTGCTCAGGCTCGGCGTATTCGGCCTCGTTGTGGCTGATGCCGTCGCGGCAGGGCACGAAGATCATCACCGTGGGGGTGACGTGGGACAGGTGCACGGCGTCGTGCCCGGCACCGCTCATCATGCAGGGGGCATCGAGCTCGCGCGCCTTGACGGCCTCGCGCAGGGAGTCGATCAGGGCGTCGTCGAAGGGGGTGACCGGAGAATGCCAGCGGCGCTCGAACGTCAGCTCCACGCCCTCGGCGTCGGCGGCGTCCCTGGCCAGACGTTCCAGTTCGGCATCCAGTGCATCGAGGCGTTCGTCGCTGACGTGGCGCAGGTCCAGCAGCAGGCGGACCTCGCCGGGGACCACGTTGCGCGAGGGTTCGACCACCTGGAAGTCGCCCACGGTCAGGCGCGCAGCGCCGTCAGGATCCGCCATGACCACCTCGCGCATGCGCTGGATCATGGCGGTCGCGGCGAGCAATGGGTCACGGCGATAGCTCATCGGCGTGGGGCCTGCGTGGGCCGACTGGCCGCGCAGACTCAGGTCGTACCAGCGGATGCCCTGGACCCCGGTGACGATGCCGAGGGGATGGCCCTGCTCCTCGAGCACCGGGCCCTGCTCGATGTGCAGCTCGAAGTAGGCGTCGAGCTCGGGTTCGCCCAGGGGCAGATCGCCGGCCTCGCCGCAGGCCGCGATGGCCTCGCCCAGGGTGACGCCCTTGCTGTCGCTGGCGCCGAAGAAGGTCGCCTCATCGAGGCGGCCAGTCCAGACGCCGCTGCCGCCCATGGCCGGGGCGAAGCGGCTGCCTTCCTCGTTGGTCCAGACGATCAATGACAACGGCCGGCGGGTGGTGATGGCGTTGTCGTGAAGGCTGCGCAGCACCTCCAGACCCGCCAGTACCCCCAGCACGCCGTCGAAGCGTCCGCCCAGCGGCTGGGTATCCAGGTGGCTACCCATGGACACCGGGGGCAGGTGGTCCTCGCGTCCGGCACGCCGGATAAACAGGTTGCCGGCCTTGTCACGCTGCCAGGTGCAGCCCAGCGCCTCGACCCAGTCCAGCAGCAGACGGCGCCCATCTGCATCTTCAGGGGTCATGGCGAGGCGGCGGCTGCCGCCGTTGGGGGAAGGGCCGACCTCGGCCATCTGCATCAGGCTGTCCCACAGGCGGTTGGCGTCGATATCGATGGAACGGTGGGGTGTCGATGACATGGCAGGAGATTCCTTGTGATTTGGTGTTATGCCAAACCACAAAGCTATTCTCATGCCGTACTTAGAAAAATGTATTTAAAACAAGCGCATAAAGATGAGATGTGGCGCAAGGCGACGTCAAGAGTCACTGTGTGTAACGCGATCGAGTCGGTCCCGACTCGATTGCCGGCGGGGCTAGAAGGGGAGGTGGAACGAGGCCGTAATCATATTCAGATGCTCAAGCTCGGGGTCATTGACCTCCTCGAACTCGACCTGGCCGATCCAGCTGCGGGTCATCCAGCGGGCCCCGAGACCCTGGACCCGGGTGGAGCCACTGGTGGAATCGAAGCTGTTGCGACCGGTGACCGGATCGCTGACCCACTGGGCCATGCCGGTCTTGCCGTAGACGCCGAAGTGGCCGACACGGAAGCCGGCGACCAGGCTGCCCCCCAGGCTGGTCACGTCCTGGACATGCTGGCTGTCGCTGGAAGACATGGGTACGTCATCGCTTTGTCGATAGCGCAACTCGGCCCCCAGGTCCCAGCCGCTTTCCTGCTGTGGCGCCATGCCGGCGGTCAGGCGGAAGCCGGAGGTGTAGCCGTCGGGGGTGTGGACCTTGTCGCCCTGCACCAGGACGCCGCTGTCGAGCCTGACGATTTCCTGGCCCATGCCGGAGAAGGCCGGGGTGGCCGAGTGGGAAGCGTCATTGTCGGCCAGCGGGTCGGCAGCGTCTTCGCTCGCCAGGACAGGGGCCGAGAAGGCGACAAGGGTCAGTGCCGCAAGCAGGCCCGCCAGCAAGGTGTGCGACGTCGGGCGTCGAGCGGGGAGAGAGGGCAAGCGACAAGCAGTCATCATGGTTGTCCTGGCGGAATAGCCTCCGCGGGTGGCACCTGATCGATCATGCTTCGGTTTTATTCAAGGGCTCGGCACTCAATTCTAGACTCAGCCAACTTAAATCTCAGCAACCTCAGCTCTCACCTTGGCTCTCAATCTTGACGCGGCTCATTTTGACCGAGGCTGATCGAGAACACGGCGCAGCGTGAACGCAGCTCGTAGTGAACATGGCTCTCCGAGGCAAGACCCGAGGCAAGACCGTATGCGGGGACACGGACTTGTTCGAGGGCCGGCCCGGCAAGGTGATTCGAGTCGATATTCAGGTGGGAGTCGAATCACTGCCAACCGTTAAAATAGCAATCGCTTTTGTGTACCGCCAGCCTGGGTTTGCTCGTTTCAGGCATTCAGAAAGCGCCAATGCGCGTCGAGCTGGGGGCAAGGGAGGCCCAGGCGTGTGGCGGACTCGCGCAGCGGGCCGAGGATGGCGTCGTGTTCGGTGGGCCGGCCGGCCTCGATATCCTGCAGCATCGAGGCACGGTTGGCGGCGGTCCGCTCGATGACCTGCCAGACCAGGGCGCGCCAGGAGCGGTTGCCATCGTTGACGTCGCTGGCAGCAATGTTGATGGAGGGAACGTCGATGGCGGGAGCGGGAATCTCCAGTGCCGCCAGGATCTGCGCCACCTCGTCGACGGTGGCGTCGACCATGTCGCGGTAAGGATGCCCGCGCAGCTCGCCATTGCGCAGTCGGTAGCGTGCCACCAGGGGGTTGATGGCGGCGTTCACCGCCAGCTTGTGCCACAGCCGGGTGGCGATATCGTCCACCGCCTCGGTGGCCAGGCCGGCGGCGCTCAGGGTGGTGGCCAGTGATCTGGCCAGGGCTTGGGTCTGGAGGGCTTGGGTCTGGAGAGCGTCAGTCCGGAGGGGGTGGGTGTGGGGGCCGTGGCCTTCGCCTGGATGGCCGTCGAGGCCACCGTCGAGATGACCGATGACGGTCTGACCCTGGCCGGCGTGGACGACGCTGTCGTCCGCCTCGATAAAGGCGCCCTCGGTGGTGGAGGCGCACAGCACCGGCCCGCTCCAGGTATCGGTCAAGGGTCGCTGCACGCGCAGCCCGTTCTGCCACAGCACCAGCGGTGTGGCGGCAGGCAGACGGTCGGCCACCGCAGCGAAGGCTGCCCTGGCGGCGTAGGCCTTGGTGGTCAGCATGACCTGGTCGACATCGACGCAGGCAAGGCGTGGCTCGGTGGTGGTGGCCAGTTCAAGGCGCTGGGTCGTGCCATCCGGTGAGGTCAGGGTCTGGATCGTCGGCAGCGGTCGCCGCCCCAGCAGGCGCACGCTCTGGCCGCCAGCGGCAAGCCGACAGGCCAGCAGGCGGCCGATGGCGCCGGGACCGATGATCAGTGTGGTCATGTGGTGCTGCCTTTACGGGAGGGGCGGCGTTTACGCCCGGCGCTGCGGCGTGGCGAGTTGGTGCGGCGGCCTCGCTTGCTGGCGGGGCCGGCTTCCGGCGACTCGCCCTGGGCGGCGCCGAGGGCGGCACTCAGCCGCTGACTGTCGGCGCTGCCCACCAGCGTGCGAAGGTCCTCGACCAGCTGGGCGACGAAGGGTTCCGGTTCGGCCTGGGCTTCGGCGATGCCTTCCAGCCGCTGTTCCCACAGGGCGGTGCGCTCCGGGCGGCTGACCGCTTCGGGCAGCGAGTGGATCAGACCCACCCCCAGGCGTGTGGCGCGCAGCGCCTTGGCCTTGCGCACCAGATAGCCGCGCTCCAGCAGCGTTTCGATGATGCCGGCACGGGTGGCCTCGGTACCCAGACCGTCGGTTTCCCTGAGGGTGCGGCGTACCTCGGGGTCCTCCACGTAGCGGGCGATATTCATCATGGCCTTGATCAGGCTGGCATCGGTAAACGGCTCCGGTGGGCGCGTCTCGCGCTGTTCGACCTGGGCCTCCAGTGCCTGACAGGCCTCGCCCTCGACCAGCGCCGGCAACGGCGGTGGCTCGTCACGGGTGGTGAACAGGGGCTTCCAGCCGGGCACCAGTAGCGTCTGGCCGGAGGCCTGGAAGCGCTCGTCCAGCAGGCGGAACTCGGCCTTCACCTCCTGGGTTTCCAGCGCCGGATAGAACTGGGCCATCACGTTGCGCGCGATCAGACGGTAGACGTCGGCTTCCTGACGCGACAGGCGCTCGGCAACGAAGGGCTTGCCGGTGGGGGCCAGGGCGTGGTGGGCACCGACCTTGGCGTCGTCGAAGGCGCGTGAGCGAAGCCCCATGTCGGCGTTGGCCAGCCAACCGTACAGGGTGGTGTCATCGCGACAGGCGCTGGCCAGTTGGCCCGGCAGGCTCGCCAGGTGTTCACGCGGCAGGTAGCGACAGTCCGAGCGCGGATAGGTGATCAACTGATGGCGCTCGTAAAGGCGCTGGCAGATGTCCAGCACCGCCTTGGCCGAGAGCCCGTGGCGGCGTGCCGCATCGACCTGCAGCGCCGACAGAGAGTAAGGCAAGGGCGGCGGCTGGCGACGACGACGGGAGTCCACGCTGCTCACCTGGCCTTCAGCACCCGGCAGGCGCTCTGCCAGCGTCTGAGCAGGAGCGGCGTCGAGCAGCCGACCGCGCTCGTCCAGGCGATGGGACTCGCCGGGGACCCACCAGGCCTTCAAGGTGCCGGCGCCGACGCGCAGGTGAGCCCACAGCACATAGAAGGGGTAGGGCGTGAAATGACGGATCTCCTCATCGCGGCGCACCACCAGGCCGAGCACCGGCGTCTGCACGCGCCCCACCGACAGCACGCCATCGTGGCCCGCCTGGCGGCCGATCAGGGTCCAGGCGCGGGTCAGGTTGATGCCGTACAGCCAGTCGGCGCGGGCGCGGGTCTGGGCGGCGCGGTAGAGCGGGTAATACCTGGCATTGTCCTCGATCCGCCCGAGTGCTCGAGCCACCGCAGGCCGGTTGAGGTCGTTGATCAGCAGACGCTGGACGGGCCCCTTCCAGCCCAGGTGCTCGATCACCTCCTGGACCAGCAGCTGGCCCTCGCGGTCGGGGTCGCCGGCGTGCACCAGTTGGCGTGCCTGTTTCAGGCGCGCACGAATCACCGACAGCTGACCGCGGGCCTTGGGCCTGGGCACCAGCTTCCACTGACCGGGCACGATGGGCAGGTGGTCGCGTCGCCAGGGCTTGAAGGCCGGGTCGTAGGCATCCGGTGGGGCTTGTTCCAGCAGGTGGCCGAGGCACCAGGTGACCTCGGTGTCGCCGACGGACAGGTAGCCGTCTTTTTTCTGTGCTGCCCCGGGCAGCGCCTCGGCGATGGAGCGAGCCAGGCTCGGTTTTTCCGCAATGATCAATCGCATAGCGCACCGGTGCGGGTGAATCGTCTGGATATTCTTCCAGTATGTGTGATGAGATGCCAGGTGTACCATGGAGTGAAAAGTGTACAAGTCCTATATCATTTTTGTGTGCAGATGCGGGTAAGGTGACCGTCTTGTGACGCGCTATCCTCCCGGTGAGGCCAGCGTTGCCAGCATCTTGCAGGGCGCCCGTACGGGCAGGAGGCAGCATGCGTCAGTCAGGCCGGACACGCCGGATGCTCGGGTTGTCCGCTCGTACCGGATCGACCCTGCTGCGCTCGAGAATCGGCGGCAAGGCCGATTGGCAGGCGCTCGGCGAGTCGCTGTTTGAAGGCCTTTCCGAGCTCAAGGGGCCGGCGATGAAGATCGCTCAGGTCATGTCCCAGTGGGATGACCTGCTGCCCCCGGCCCTGGCCGAAGAGCTTGCCCGGCTGCAGAAGGATGCTGCACCGGTGCCCTGGGCCGAGATCAAGGTGGCGCTTGAGGCAGAGCTCGGCGACCTCGATGCCCTGTTCGACGAGATCGAGCCCGAGCCCTTTGCCAGCGCCTCCATGGGACAGGTGCATCGAGCCTGGACCCGGGACGGTCGTACCCTGGTGCTCAAGGTGCAGTACCCGGGGCTTGATCGGGTGCTGGAACAGGACCTGGTGCAGGTCAGAAGGCTGCTGCGACTGGGTCGCTGGCTCAAGGTGTCCCAGGCACGCCTCGATGCTCTGTTCGACGAACTCGCCGATGGACTGCGGCGCGAGCTCGACTATCGCGCCGAAGCGGACGCACTGGAGCGCTACCGGCGGCGCTATGCCGATCACCCCGACCTGGTGATGCCGAAGCCCGTGAAGGAGCTCAGTAGTCCAAGGGTGCTGGCGATGGAGTATCTGCCGGGGACGCCCCTGCGTGACCTCGAAGGTGCCGACGATGCCCTGCGGCAGCGGGTGTCGCGCACCCTGGCGGACTGGATCACCGAGGAGCTGTTCACCCACCACGAGTTGCACGCCGATCCCCACGCCGGCAATTTTGCCGTCGATGAACAGGGCCGGCTGGTGGTGTATGACCTGGGTGCCGTGATCGCGGTCCCCCGGGAGCGGCTGGCCGGTCTGGTGGCGCTGCTTGGGGCAACCCTGGACGGTGACCCCATGGCCATGGATGAGGCCGTGCGCGGGCTCGGCGGTCGACAGGGAGAGGGCGCGCCGTTGGCGCTGTATCGCGAATCCGCGGAAGCGGTGTCGCCGCTGTTCGCGCCCGGTGAGCAGGACTTCGGCGATGTACGGGTGCATCGGCGTCTGCGCGAGCTGAGCCCCCGGGTGTGGGGCGCGCTGGACCGCCTGCAGCCCCCTGCCGGCATGCTGTTGCTGGCGCGTACGCTTAATGGTCATTACTGGAACCTGGTGCGGCTCGAGGGGCGCCTGGACATGCATTCACGGAGTGCACAGTTGCTGGAAGCCTACGCCGTCTGAGGCGCGGGTCTGCCCAGCCGGTGCATGCACTGTTAGACTGTGCCGTTTTCAATTTCGGGGAGATAGCGATGCTGGCGTTATGGGTGGATCAACTGCTGGGTTTTGCCGCGGGCGCCCTGGCAGCCATTCGGCAGGATGAACGCTATCCGAGCTTGATGAGCTGGGCGCGCGAGGAGGGGCCTGCCTGCGTGGGCGGTGACAAGGCCCTGGCCCAGGCGCTGGCTCCCGAACTGTGGTCCCAGACGCCCCTGGCACGTCTCGACTTCGCCTGTGAAACCCTGGCACGCCCTGGCCGCAACGAACCTTGCTGGTGCGACTCTGGACGCAAGATGAAGCAGTGCTGCGGCGCCGTCAGCCTGCCCGGTCACCTGCCGCCTCATCTGATGTGGATGCTGTCGCTGAGGGAGTGGAAAGGGGAGACGCTGAAGGCTGCCCTGGCCAGTGGTCGCGCCCCTGCCCAGGCGCTATTGGAGGCAGGGCTGATCGCCGCCGAATCGGGCCAGCGAGGACGTGCCCAGCAGATCCTCGAGTCACTGTTCGACAATGCCGACTGGGAGCGCCTGCCGGAACAGGCCGAGCCCGCCTTCGAGATCCTGCTGGACCTTTTCCAGGAGCGCGGTTTCCACCGCAAGCGCGAGGCGCTGCTGGACGAGGTGCTGGAGCGGGGACCGATGTTCCTGCGTGGCGTGGCGCTGGAGCGGCTGTGTCTGATGCACCTGGACAACGACGATCTCGACAGTGCTCGCTCGGCCTTCGTGCGTGCCCAGCAGGCCCTTCCCGATTCGCCGACCCTGGCCTATATCGAGGCCATGCTGCTGCTCCACGAGGGCCACGACGAGGAGGCCATGGAGCGCTCGCGCTTCTGGCTGCGGCGGCTGACCCGCCAGGGTGATCTCGACCCCGACCAGCTGCAGTTCCTGGCCGACCTGGCCGACAACCCGGGTGCCACCCTGGCCGATCAGCTGCTGTGCGCCGAAGAGGATCTCGGCGAGCCCCTGGTGGGCCTGCAGACCCTGCTGGCGGAGTTGCCGCCGCCCCCGCCGATCAAGGTGGTGGAGGAAGACGGGCAGTTGCTGTATCGCTCCACGGCGCGGGAGGACACGCTGTTCGCCGCCTTCCAGGAGGGTTTCCAGGTCGACGTGGACCCGGATGCGCCGATGGACTTTCTCGGAGATCCGTGGTTCAATGCCGCAGCCTGGTTGCCGGCACTGTGTGCCAACCCCGAACAGCTTGATTCACCGGCGGTGCTGCAGTCGGTGTCGCTGGCGCTGACCAGCCGTTTCGGCAGTCTGCCGTGGATGGCGCCGAGCCTGTTCGAGCCCCTGGCCGAGCGTCTCGAACGCTGGCTTCTGCAGATTCGTCAGAGTGGCGACGGCGCCTTCCAGTGGGACCAGGAAGACAACGCCCAGCTTCTGCGGGCGGGGCTTGCGCTGGTGGTGGGCATGGAACGCGGCTCCCGCCAGCACTCGCGGGAACTGGCCGAACTGCTGCTGTCGCTGGACAAGCAGGACAGTCTGGGGCTGCGCGAGCTGGTGCTCGACCAGTTGCTGCGTGAAGGCCGCGACGACGAGGCGCTGGAGATCAGCCGCCAGGCTCTGGAGGTCGGTCCTGCCGATGACGAGACGCCGCTGCTGGGCATGTACATGGGGCAGGTGCTGGCGCTGTACCGACTGGGCCAGCTCGACGACGCGGCCCTGGCATTGGAGAGCGCCCAGCGCCACAACGCCCACGCGGTGGCGCTTCTCTGCAGCGACAACCCCAAACGTGGCGCCACCCCCGGCAATGGCCAATTGGCCGAGCCCGGCACCCGCGCCGAGGCCTGGCAGTACCGTACCCTGATGCGCGATCAGTGGCGCAGCACACCGGGCGCGCTGGCCTGGCTGGAAGAGCGCAGCGGACGGCGCGGTTGATCGCAAGCCCCGCTCAAGGGGCGCACTACAAGGCGGCTTCAGCAATGGGGGGTGATCGCTGCCTGCGCTGGAAACGGCTCCGGCTGAGACTGGGGGCGCGTAGCGCCGAAGGTCTACTCAGACCCCCAGTTACGGGGCCAAACGCTGAAGCACCATGGAAAAAGAGGGCCGACAACGTCGGCCCTCTTTTGGTTATGCACGCTGCATCGATGGCGTCATGGCTTGTCGAGGCTGACGGCGTGATCCCCTGGCTCGCGCACATGGTGTCGCCAGACCCACAGCGCCATCAGGATGGCCGGTACGCCCAGCGCCGAGGCCAGCACAAAGAAGCTCGGGTAGCCCATTCCCTCCACCACCAGCCCGCCAAAGCCTGACAGGAACTTTCCGGGCAGGGTCATCAACGACGAGAACAGGGCGTACTGGGTGGCCGTGTAGGCCCGCGAGGTCAGGCTCGACAGGAAGGCGATGAACACTGCGCTTGCCAGGCCATTGCTGAGATTGTCGCCGACGATAGTGAGCACCAGCAGCGAGTGCTGGGCGCCACTGAGCGCCAGCCAGGCGAACATCAGGTTGGTCAGCACGGTGGCCGTAGCGCCGAGCACCAGGATGCGTCCGATGCCGTAGCGCACCACCAGCACCCCGCCGACCAACCCACCGACGAGACTCATGATGACGCCGAACACCTTGGTCACGGTGGCGATGGTGTCGAGGCTGAAGCCCAGGTCGACGTACAGCGGATAGGCCATCGAGGCCATCGCCAGGTCGCTGATGCGATAGATGCCGATAAACAGCAAAAGTCCCAGTGCGCCCAGTCCGAAGCGCCCGAAGAAGTCGAGAAAGGGGCAGACCACGGAGCCGATCAACCAGGCGCCGGTGCGCCGGACCCATGCGGGCCGGCCGCGGCTGGCGCGCAGGAAGGCGCGCACCCGGGGCTCCTTGGCCAGGCGACTGGCCAGCGGTTGGCGCGGCGGCTCGGGACGCAGCAGTACGGTGATCATGCCCACCGCCGTCAGTGCCGCCATGCACTGGTAGGACACCTGCCAGGAGAAGGCCGACGCCAGATACAGCGCCCCTGCACCGGCCATGATCAGGCCGCCGCGATAGCCGATGATGTAGGTGGAGGCCATCGCCGCCTGGACCTCGTCCTCGGCCGACTCGATACGAAAGGCGTCGATGGCGATGTCCTGGGTGGCCGAGCCGAAGGCCACCATCAGCGCAAACAGCGCCACCGCGCCGAGCTGGGAGGCCGGGTCGAGTGACGAAAGGCCCAGCAGGCCGCCCATGATCAGCGCCTGGCCGGCAAGCATCCAGCTGCGCCGCTGGCCCAGCAGGCGGGTCAGCAGCGGCAGGCGGAAGGCGTCCACCACCGGTGCCCAGAAGAACTTTATCGAGTACAGCAGTCCAATCCACGAGAAGAAACCGATGGCGGCGACCTCGACCCCGCTGGTACGCAGCCAGGTGGTCAGGGTGGAGAACACCAGCAGAAAGGGAAGGCCCGCAGAAAAGCCCAGAAACAGCATGGCCAGCACGGGTAATCGCAGGTAGACGCGCAGGGCGTCGACCCAGGGATGCTGGCCGGACGAGGTGGGCATGGATAGCCTCCTTGCAGTTGGTCGGCCACAGGCCGCCTTCCGAATGGTAAAATGCGCGCAACATCTCGGTGCGTCTCGACGAATTGTTGCAAAGCCGCAGGGGCGATACCAGCGGTGATCATCAAGGGTCGTCGGCAACGCACCGGGAACCGCGTCAATGACAGGCGATACTGCCGGCTTGGTGGCTGGTGGTGGTTGAGTCTGGAAGGAGTCACATGAGTCACAGCAATATCGAGGCGGGCCTGGGGGGCGATGCCACTCCGCGCTGGTACGTGGTCCAGTGCAAGGGCGGAGAGTCGTTCCGGGCCGCCGAGCATCTGGCCAACCAGGGATACGAGCTCTTTCATCCGGTGCTGGAGGTGCAGAAGAAGCGCCGCAACAAGCTGACCTGGGTCGAGGAGCCGCTGTTCCCCTACTATCTGTTTCTGCGGCTCGACCAGGTCGAGAGCAACTGGCGCCCGATTCGCTCGACCCGCGGAGTGTTGAAGATCGTGACCTTCGGGCTGTCGATGCCGGTGCCGGTCAGCGATGAGCTGATCGACCTGCTGCGCCAGCACGGCGAAGCCAAGGACGACGATCCTGGCCAGCTTTACTTCCGGGCCGGAGAGTCGGTGGAGATCACCGACGGACCCTTCAAGGACCTCAAGGCGGTGTTCGAGAGCCACAAGGGCGAAGAGCGGGCGATCGTGCTGCTCAACATGCTGCATCGCCAGCAGCGCCTGGAAATGCCCGTCGCCGCGCTCAAGCGCCAGGACTGATGTCGACCCCAAGGAGCCCGAGATGAGAATTTCTCCCCAGTGTGTGGTGCGTCTGCACTATGTCCTGAGCAACCAGCAGGGCGACGTCCTGGACGATTCCTGGAAGCGCGATGAGCCGCTGGAGTATCTGCACGGTCACGGCAACCTGATGGAAGGCCTCGAGCGCGCCCTGGTCGACGCCGAGGTCGGCAGCCGCCTCAGCGTCACCCTGTCCCCGGCCGAGGCCTACGGCCTGCGCGACGAGTCGCTGGTGCGCGAGGTGGGTCGCCAGGCCTTTCCCGGCACCGATCTGCGCCCCGGCATGTGCTTCCAGACCCCCGGCGATGCCGGCCCGCAGATCGTCAGCGTGGTGGAGGTCAAGGGGGACAGCGTGGTGGTGGACACCAACCACCCCCTGGCCGGGGAGACCCTGTCGTATCGCCTCGAGGTGCTCGAAATTCGCCAGGCCACCCGCGCCGAACTGGCCAAGGGGCACCCTCTGCCGCCCGGCACCGAGGCCTCCGAGGTGGAGGACCGCAAGGTCCTCTAGGGTCCCGGCAGTGGTAGCTGGAGGCGCTATCGCTGAAAGAGTGCCAGCAACGACGAAAAAGCCGCCTGTTGAAGGCGGCTTTTTCGTCGTCATGGCGGGCCGATGTCTCGCGGTCACCCTTGACGCAGGTCAGCACAATTCAAGGGCCGACCGGGTACCATGAATTCATCGACACAGAGACAGGAGGACAGCGCCATGTACGTCGACAACGCCGTCATTTTCGGGCTGGGTGCCGTCGCTCTCTCTGTGGCCTTCATGGCCGGCTGGATCGCTTTTATCATCCGCGACGCTCACCGTCGCAAGCGATAGTCGTCAACCAGCGTCAGGGGAGGGGGAGTCATCCCCCTTTTTCAACCGACCCTTCGGGGTCGGTTTTTTTTGGTTTATTGCTTCTGAGATCACCTGAACTCGCCTGAATTCCTCTGGACCCGCCTGCCAGGCGCGCCGCGACAAGCCGCGGCGCGCCAGGCGGGGCCTTAAAGGGCGATGCGCTGCTTGAGGAACTCGACGATCTCGTCGGCGGGCACCATGGTGGCCTCGCTGTCACGGCGACCCTTGTACTCGAGCTCACCCTTGTCGAGGCTGCGATCGCCCACCACCAGCCGATGGGGCAGGCCCATCAGTTCCTGATCGGCGAAGCGCACGCCGGGACGCAGATCACGATCATCCAGCAGCACGTCGAAGCCGGCGGCGCTGAGTTCGTCGTGCAGGCGCTCGCTGGTCTCGCGCACACGCTGGGACTTGTGGGCGTTCATCGGCACGATGGCGATATGGAAGGGGGCGATGGCGTCGGGCCAGATGATCCCGCCCTGGTCGTGGTTCTGCTCGATGGCAGAGGCCACCACGCGGGTGATGCCGATGCCGTAGCAGCCCATCCAGGGGTGAACCGCCTTGCCTTCGTCGCCCAGCACGGTGGCGTTCATGGCCTCGCTGTACTTGCGACCGAGCTGGAACACGTGGCCTACCTCGATGCCGCGCTTGATCGACAGCACGCCCTTGCCGTCGGGTGACGGGTCACCCTCGACCACGTTACGCAGGTCGGCGACCTTTGGCAGGGCCACGTCGCGCTCCCAGTTGATGCCGAAGTAGTGCTTGCCGTCGACGTTGGCACCGGCGCCGAAGTCGCTCATCAGCGCCACGCTGCGATCGATGACGATCGGCATCTCGAGCCCCACCGGGCCCAGCGAGCCGGGGCCGGCGCCCACGGCGGCGCGGATCTCTTCTTCGCTGGCCATGGTCAGCGGCGTCGCCACCTCCTCGAGGTGCTCGGCCTTGACCTCGTTGAGCTCATGATCACCGCGCACCAGCAGCGCCACCAGGCCGCCCTCGTGGCCGTGCACCATCAGGGTCTTGATGGTCTTCTCGATGGGCAGACCGTGCTGCTCGACCAGGGTGGCGATGGTCTTGGCGTTGGGGGTGTCGACCAGCCTCAGCTCCTCGGTGGGCTCGGCGCGGCGGGCATCGCTGTCCAGGGGCGCAGGCAGGGCCTCGGCCTTTTCCATGTTGGCGGCGTAGTCGGACTCGGTGGAGAAGACGATATCGTCCTCGCCGGAGTCGGCCAGTACGTGGAATTCGTGGGAGCCGGTACCACCGATGGAGCCGTTGTCGGCGATCACCGGACGGAAGTCGAGACCCAGGCGAGTGAAGATGCGCACGTAGGCGTCGTACATCTTCTGGTAGGTGTCCTTGAGCGAGGCCTCGTCCAGGTGGAAGGAGTAGGCGTCCTTCATGATGAACTCACGCGAGCGCATGACCCCGAAGCGCGGACGGATCTCGTCACGGAACTTGGTCTGGATCTGGTAGAAGTTGGCCGGCAGCTGCTTGTAGCTGGCGATCTCCTTGCGTACCAGGTCGGTGATCACCTCTTCGTGGGTCGGGCCGACGCAGTAGTCACGCTGGTGTCGATCCTTCAGGCGCAGCAGTTCCGGACCGTACTGCTCCCAGCGGCCGGACTCCTGCCACAGCTCGGCCGGCTGCACCGCCGGCATCAGCAGCTCCTGGGCGCCGGCACGGTCCATCTCCTCGCGCACGATACGCTCCACCTTGCGCAGGGTGCGAAGGCCCAGCGGCAGCCAGGTGTACAGGCCGGAGGTGAGGCGGCGAATCATGCCCGCGCGCAGCATCAGCTGGTGGCTGATGACCTCGGCGTCGGCAGGAGTTTCCTTCAGGGTACTGATCAGAAGTTCGGTGGCGCGCATGGGTCCGCAGGTTCCTTCACATCGAGTCTGGTAAGCGCTGGAGGCGAGCAGGACAGCAGGCTGTCCCGTCGATGGCCGTCGAGGGGCATCCTCGGCGACTCGCATCCGGCCATGAAAGTGACGTGCATTGTACGGGGAAGGTGTCATGCCGGCAAAAGCAACCGCCACCGTTGGTGGCGACAAGGAGCGAAGGGTGGCGAACGTGGTAGGATGCGCATGAGTTTTATCATGCTGGGCAGCGGTCGAGTCGTTGTCGGCACCGCTTTCCGTCATTTACGCCAGATTACTGCAAGAGGAAGTTGTTCATGCTGCGTCCGCCCCGTCTGCTTACCGGCCTGGTGCTTGCCACCACCCTGACCTCGCTCGTCGGCTGCGGCACCGTCTTTCACCCTGAACGCAAGGGGCAGATCAGTGGTCGCATCGACCCGGTGGTGGCGGTGGCCAACGGCGTCGGCCTGCTGTTCTTTATCGTGCCCGGGGTGATCGCCTACGCGGTGGACTTCTCCAACGGCACCATCTACCTGCCGGGTACGGGCTCCGCCAGCGTCGATTCTCTGCCCATGGGCGAGGGACGCGATCTGGCGAGCCTCGAGCGGCTGGTCAGCGAACGTGTCGGTACCGAGGTCAAGCTGAGCGACGAGCTGGTGCGTGTCGAGCAGGTCGAGAGCCTGGATGAGGCCCTGGCCATGGTGCGCATGGCCAGTGACGAGGCGACCCACGCTGGCCGTGGTTTGCCAGCCCGTGCCTTGCCAGCCAGTACCTCGCCCGACAGCGTGTCGCTGGACGGCTGAGATCGATCACGCCGGGTGCGCGCGCAGCACCCGGCGGCTGCTCCTGTGGTTCTTCCCTTGTCTTGTGATTCTTCCATCGCCGCCTGAGCGGCCGCCCCCGCAGCATCCTTCCCGCAATCTCTACCGCCCCCGACTCAGCGCCTGCGCTGCAGTCTCAGCACGATCAGCCCCGCCACCAGGCCCCAGAAGGCCGAGCCGATGCCCGCCAGGGTCAATGGCGATGCGGTGATGGCGAAGGTGACCAGCACCGCGTCCAGGTTGTCGCCGTCGCTGAAGGCGGTACGTAGCGCACCGCCCAGGGTGGCCATCAGCGCAAGTCCCGCCACCACCGCGATCATGGCGCTGGGCAGGGCGTCGAACAACGACGCCACCGTCGCCCCCAGGGCGCCCAGCAGCAGATAGCCCATTCCCGCCGCAATGCCGGCGGTGTAGCGTCGCCCAGGCTCGCGGTGGGCCTCTTCGCCAAGGCAGGGGGCCGCGCTGATCGCCGCCATGTTGACGCCGTGGCCACCGAAGGGTGCCATCAGCAGCGACGCCAGGCCGGTGGCCCCCAGGCTTGCCGCCACCGGCGGCGTAAAGCCCGCGCTTCTGACCATGGCGAACCCCGGCAGGTTCTGGGTGGTCAGGGTGACCGCGAACAGCGGTATGCCGATACCCAGGCACACCACAGGATCGAAGGCCGGGGTCACCCAGGCGGGACGGGTCAGACTCACGGCAACACCCGCCAGACTCAAGTCGCCGCGGCCCAGGCACAGCGCCACCCCCGCGGCCAGGACCGTGACGATGGCCAGGCGTGGCGCCAGGCGGTGGCACAGCATCCATACACCCAGCAGAGCCAGCGGCAGCCAGGGGTCCGTCTGCACGGTGGTGAAGACTTCCAGCACGAAGGGCAACAGGATGCCGGCCAGCATGGCCGAGGCGATCGACGCCGGCACCACCGCCATGATGCGCTCGACCAGGCCGCTGGCGGCGACGGCGAGCATCAGCAGCGATGACAGCAGGAAGGCACCGACGGCCTGGTCGAAGGGCACGCCGGGCAACTGGGTCACCAGCAACGCCGCCCCGGGCGTCGACCAGGCGGTCAGCAGCGGCATGCGATAGCGCCAGGACAGCCCCAGCGATGTCACACCCATGCCGATGCCCAGGGCCCACATCCAGGAGCCGATCTGGGCCTGATCGATAGCGGCGGCCTGGGCCGCCTGGAAGATGATCGCGGCGGAACTGGCGTAGCCGATCAAGACCGCGGCGAACCCGGCGGCCAGCGTGGAGGGATGAAGGTCGTCGAGCACTTTCGGGCGATGCGTCTGGCCAGCCTTGGCGGCCAGTGAACTGGGCGAAGCTTTCATGAGACGGTCCAGAAAAAGCCAGGGAAAACCGCGGAGCGGGTACATTGGTGCTTGTGCGTTATAACGTCCAAGGCTAGCAGTGGACGTTATAACGCACAAGCATGCTGAAGTGAGAGAAGAGAGAAGAGAGAAGAGAGAAGAGAGAAGAGGGACGAGGGACGAGGGACAAGAGGCGAGAGAATAGGGACGAGGAACAAGAGGCAGGAGGCGTGGCGCGTAAGGTGTGGTGTGCTGACCGCAAGCGACGGCGGGCCAGCGGCGTAAACCTTGCGTATACTGGGCCGACCTTTCTGGAGGCCGCCATGCAGGATATTGCCGACCATATCGCCACCACCCTGAAGGGACTGCGCCAGGCTCAGGGCTGGAGTCTCGAGCGTGCCGCTCGCGAAACCGGCGTCAGCAAGGCCATGCTCGGCCAGATCGAGCGTGGCGAGTCGAGTCCCACCGTCGCCACGCTATGGCGTATCGCCAGCGGCTTTCGGGTCAGCTTCTCGTCGCTGTTCGGGAGCCCGACACGGGCCATGGACGGCCCCCTGGAAGAACGGCGCGTGAGTATCGACGATTCGGTATGGGGCAGGGACAGCGCCGGCATGCGCGCCAAGCTGCTGTTTCCCTATGATCCCATGCTGGGTTTCGAGATGTTCGAGATCGAGCTGGCCGAAGGCGCCGAGAGCGCTTCGAGTCCCCATGCGCCGGGGGTGGTGGAGCATCTGGTGGTGGTGGAGGGCGAGCTGGTGCTGGCGATCGACGACGACTGGCATCTGTTGAAGGCGGGGGAGGGGCTGCGCTTCTTCGCCGATCGTCCCCACCTGATGCGCAATGAGGGGCCGGGGACGCTGCGCTTTCACGATGTGATCCACTATCTACCCGGTGCCGCCAGCGACGGTTCCGGTTGAAGCTCGTCCCGTCACGTCGTCAGAGTGCTTTCCGTTGCGCTCCTTGTTCCAATTGCTCCAGCGCCTCGGGTCGATAGCGCTCGAGCAGGGCCCATAGCCTTGCCGCGCTGTCGGCGTCTGGCTGGCCATCGAAGTTCGCCGGTCGAAAGTGCAGTTGGAAGGCCCGCAGGGTGGCGCGACTGGCGTCATCCCACACGCCACTGGCTTCGATCCCGTAGCCCCAGGCGGCCAGCGCCCGCTGCCATTCGATCAGCGCCGGTGGTTCACGCTCGAAGCGGCTGCGGTAGTGGGCGACGCGCGGGGCCTCGGGCCAGGCGCCGATGCCGGCCTCGTGAAGCTTGCGCCAGGGAAAGGCCGGCCCCGGGTCGAGCTTGCGCAGCGGTGCCACGTCGGAGTGCGCCAGCACGTGCTCCGGGGCGATTCGGTGACGCTCGATGATATCCCGGGCCAGCGGAATCAAGGCGTTGAGCTGGTCATCGGGGTAGCTTGCCCAGCGCACCGGGCCCTCGGGGGCATCTAGCTCGCTGCCGACCCAGGGGCGATCGGGCCCCTGGTTGACGATCTCGATGCCGATGGAGGTGTCGTTGAGCCCCACGCGATTTCCCCAGCGGCTGGCGCCGGCGTGCCAGGCACGGCGGCTCTCGGGCACCAGCTGGAACACCACCGGGGTGTTCTGCAGGCGTCGCGTGGGCAGCGGCACCAGATAGTGGCTCGATACCCGGGGCCCGGTCAGGGCGCGCAGGGAGTCGGCCTGGTTCTCGTCGGTGTAGTGCAGGATCAGGAAGTGCACGCGGCTATTGTGGCCCCGAGCCGGATGGCGATGGTCCACCACATAGCCGTCGCGCGGCTCCAGGGCGGGGCCCCGCTGGATCAGCGCCTCGGTGGCCAGGCCGCCGGCAAGGTCGCAGCCGGCAAGCCCCAGCAGTGAAACAAGCAGGGTACCGACGATCAGTCCAGGTCTGCGTCGATCGCGGCGATGCCCCGGCGCAGTCACGAAGACCGTGGCGTTTTTCCTTGTCGCCTTCGTTGTCCACCTGGTCATGCACTTTGGCATCCGTTCTGTCATCCGCCTTGGCCTCCGAGCCACAGTCGCACCAGCAGGCCAAGCACCAGGGTGCTGGTGACGCTGGCCAGGGTTCCCAGCAGCACATACTCGGTCAACTTGCGGTCTCGGCTCTCCTTCAGGTCACCAAAACGCAGCACGGACTTGGCCGCCAGCAGAAAGCCGACGGCGGTGAGTTGGTCGAGCAGGGTCAGGGTCAGTACCAGCAGGCGCTCGAGGATGCCGATGCGGGCGCCGGCCCGATCGAGCGTACCGGGTGCCTTGAGTTGTCGAGCCAGGGGGGCCATGGCCAGGGCGATGGCGACCGCCATGGGCCGGGTGACCAGCAGATAGGCGAGCAGCAGGAGCAGCGAGGATGGTGTACTCAGGTGTGCAAGCATCGCTGTCAGTGGCGACAGGCTACCGACGAGCCACAGCCACACCACCACGATGGTCGCGCCGTGCAGGCCCTGGTCGAGCATGAACAGGCCAAGTTGCCGAGTGGGCCAGCGTCGCGTCGCCTTGGCCTTGGCGGCGTCGATCGTCCAGTGGGCGAGCCCCAGCATCATGGCCGCCAAGGTGGCATCGATGCCGTCGTCGATACCGCCGACAGACCGCAAGGCGCACAGCGCAAGCCAGGCAAGCACGGCATGCACCAGAGCATGCAGTGCCAGAGAGGGACTGCGTATGCCGCGGGCCTGTCTATCCGCTACCCAGCGGTCCGGTTGCAGCACGAAGTCGCCAAGCAGGTGCGCCAGCAGCAGGGCCAGTAGAAGCGACAGCGACGACGATGACGCTGGTGCGAGATCCAGGACCAGAGTGTTCATGTGCGCTCCTGCGCCGCCGACGCCAGACAGGCCAGGGTATCGCTCAGCAGTACCCAACGGGCGGTCTTCAGGCGCTTGTGGACACTGGGCTGGCGGATGCCCAGTCGGTCGGCCATCTCGGCCTGGGTCAGCTCGGGCTCGGCCAGGCTGAGGGCCACCACCTGAGCGGAGGGGCTGGACCAGGCGTCGATCATCTCGTCGAGATAGCGTATCAGCAGCGACTCGGCGGTGGTCCCGGACGGGTCGAAGCCAAGGTGAGCGCCATTGGCGGACAGACCGTCCAGGGCCTGCCCTGAGGCCATGAAGGGGGGATCATCGGCGTCGGCCAGGGGGGCGCCCGGGACCCAGCCCGCCGGGCCCCGGGCGACGGCGATACGGGCGTCCCAGCGTTCGTGGGCTGGGCTCTGGCCGATCAGGCTGGCGCGCAATGCCACCGTTGCCTCAAGGCCCCGGTCGCCCTGGCGGATGGCCAGTTGGAAGCCATCGCCACGAAAGCGGTGGAAGTCGCCGTCGTGGCGTCTGGCCAGGGCCCCGAGGGTGTCATCGAGGCAGCGGTAGAGGGCCTCGCGATCACGTTGACGAGAGGCAATCAGGTCGCCGGTGAGTACAGCGATGATGGGATCGGACATGACGCGGATGGCTCCGTGGTGAGCGCGGATAGCGCTAGAGACCTATTACGCCTATTTATAGCTTTTTTCGGCTATTTTCTCACGAAATTGCCTGTTGTGGTTATTGCGGGCGACGGCGAGGTGGTGCCAACTGTCCGGTCCCCCAGCAACACCATGGTCAGCGCGCCAGTTCGCGCATCGCTTCATCCAGTCCCTCCAGCGTCATGGGATACATGCGCTCGTGGATCAGCTCGCGAATCAGCCGGGTCGAAGGAGTGTACTCCCAATAGCGCGGCGGGTTGGGGTTGAGCCAGACCAGCCGTGGGTAGCGCTCGGCCAGGCGCCTGAGCCAGACCCCGCCCGGTTCCTCGTTGAAGTGCTCCACGCTGCCGCCGGGGTGGGTGATCTCGTAGGGCGACATCGACGCATCGCCTACCACCACCACCTGATAGTCGGCACCGTAGGTGCGCATCAACTCCCAGGTCGAGAAGCGCTCCTTGTGGCGTCGGGCGTTGTTGCGCCAGACGCCCTCGTAGAGGCAGTTGTGGAAGTAGAAGTGCTCCAGCTGCTTGAACTCGGAGCGCGCCGCCGAGAACAGCTCCTCGCAGACGCGGATGTGGTCGTCCATGGACCCGCCCACGTCGAGAAACAGCAGCACCTTGACCGCGTTGTGACGCGGCGGGCGCATGCGCAGGTTGAGCAGACCGGCGTCCCGTGCGGTATCGCGGATGGTGGCGTCGATGTCGAATTCCTCGAGCGCCCCCTGGCGGGCGAAGCGACGCAGGCGACGCAGCGCCATCTTGATGTTGCGCGGCCCCAGCGCCTGGTCGTCGTCGTAGTCGCGAAAGCGCCGCTCGTCCCAGACCTTGACCGCACGCCGATGGCGCGAGCCATCCTGGCCGATGCGTACGCCCTCGGGATTGTAGCCGTAGGCGCCGAAGGGGCTGGTGCCGCCGGTGCCGATCCACTTGTTGCCGCCGGCGTGGCGCTCCTTCTGCTCGGCCAGGCGTTGCTTGAAGGTCTCGATCAGCTTTTCAAGCCCACCCAGCGACTGGATCTGAGCTTTCTCCTCGTCGCTGAGCTGACGCTCGAATTCACGGCGTAGCCATTCGTCCGGGATCAACGCATCGATGGCCGCATCGAGGCCTTCCACCGACCCCATCCAGGCGGCAAAGGCGCGATCGAAACGGTCGAAGTGGCGCTCGTCCTTGACCATCACGGTACGCGCCAGCTGGTAGAAGTCGTCGATATCGGCGAATACTACGCCGGCTTCGACGGCGGCGTGCAGATCCAGCAGCTCGCGCAACGAGACGGGCACCTGGTGGCGGCGCAGGGTGTCGAACAGATCGAGAAACATCAGCGACCCTGACGCCGCACCATGAAGGCGAGGCGCTCCAGCAGAGCGGTGTCCTGCTCGTTCTTGACCAGGGCGCCGGCCAGCGGCGGCAGGCTCTTGGCCGGATCACGCTGGCTCAGGGCCTCGCGGGCGACTTCGTCGGCCATCAAAAGCTTCAGCCAGTCGACCAGTTCCGAGGTCGACGGGCGCTTCTTGAGCCCCGGCGCCTCGCGCAGCTCGAAGAACACCTCCAGCGCCTGGCTGACCAGCCGCGGTGCGATATCCGGGAAGTGCACCGCGACGATGCGCTCCATGGTGGCGCGGTCGGGAAACTCGATGTAGTGGAAGAAGCAGCGGCGCAGGAAGGCGTCGGGCAGCTCCTTCTCGTTGTTGGAGGTGATCACCACGATGGGCCGGTGACGGGCGCGAATGGTCTCTCCGGTCTCGTAGACGAAGAACTCCATGCGATCGAGTTCCTGCAGCAGGTCGTTGGGGAACTCGATGTCGGCCTTGTCGATCTCGTCGATCAACAGCACCACCCGTTCGTCGGCGGTGAAGGCTTCCCACAGCTTGCCCGGGCGCAGGTAGTTGGCGACATTGTCGACGCCTTCCACACCGAGCTGGGAGTCGCGCAGGCGGCTGACCGCGTCGTACTCGTAGAGCCCCTGGGCGGCCTTGGTGGTGGACTTGATGTGCCAGGTGACCAGCCGGGTGCCGAGCGAGGCGGCAAGCTCCTCGGCCAGCAAGGTCTTGCCGGTGCCCGGCTCACCCTTGATCAACAGCGGGCGCTTCAGCGTCACCGCGGCATTGACGGCCTGCTTGAGGGCATCCGTGGCGACGTAGGTGGAAGTCGAGTCAAACGCCATGGGCGAGGATCCTGAATAGCGAAGTGGCAACGAAGTGATTTCAAACGAGTGTACGGTAGCCCTGTGGGCGGAACAATCCTCGGCGTCAGTGCTGGGCGTCGTCGTCTCGATACAGGCGAATCAGTGTCGCCGGGTCCTTTTCACCCTCGCCGCGGGCGAGCCGGCTGCGCATCAGCTGGGCGGCCAGGGCCGCCATGGGGGTGGCGCTGGACTGACGATGGCCCTGGGCGGTGGCCATGTCGACGTCCTTGAGCAGGGTGCGCAGGTGCCAGCTCGGCGCCTCGAAGTCGCGACTGGCCATGCGCGGGGTCAGCATGCGAAAGGGCGTCGAGTCGGCGAAGCCACCGGCCAGGGCGTCGGGCAGCCGACTGGCGTCCACTCCGCTGGCCTCGGCCAGCGCCACCATCTCGGCGATGGCGGCGGTGGTACAGCCGACCAGCAGCTGATTGCACAGCTTTGTGACCTGGCCCGAGCCCACCGGTCCCATATGGGTGATACGCGAGGCCAGCGGGGCGAGGACCTCCCTGGCCGCCTCCACGTCCGCCGCGTCGCCACCACACATGATCGCCAGGCTGCCCGCTTCGGCGCCGGCCACGCCGCCGGAGACCGGCGCATCCACCCAGCTGACGCCCGCCTCACTGGCGGCCTGGGCCAGCTCCCGAGTGGCGGCGGGGTCGGCGCTGGTCATGTCGATGATGCGCTGCCCCGGTCGCGCCCGGGCGATGACGCCGTCGCTGCCGAGCATCACCTCGCGCAGCACCTCGGTGTTGGCCACGCAGCTCAGGATCACGTCCACCTCGGCGGTCAGCTCGGTGACGCTGTCGGCCACCCGGGCACCGGTGTCGGCGGCCACCGCCTCGGCCTTGGCCCGGGTGCGGTTATACAGCGTCAACGGATGCCCGGCCTCGGCCAGCCGGCGGCTGAGTGGATCGCCCATCAGGCCGATACCGATAAAGCCGAGGCGAGGCAGCGCAGATGATGTGGTCGAGCGGGGAAGCGGCATGACGAACTCCTGTGCAGGGGCGGGTGGTCGTGACACCCCGGTTGGCCAGTGCCAGGGGGGGGCGTGAGTGGGGGGAAGCGTCTAGCATGCGTCAGTCGGTCGTGCTCCCTCAACTGATAGTGTGGACGCGCCCGGACGCGCGACCTAGTCTGGGGATTCACCCCATGCCCCCATCGGGGCGTCTGGCGTGTTCCTTTATTCGACACTCCATCTTTATCCAGGCCAAGACCGCGATGCTCGAGTACTCCCTGGCCCACTGGGTCACGTTTCTGTCGGCGGCGCTGCTGCTCAACCTTTCCCCGGGGCCGGACATGGCCTACGTGCTGGGCCAGACCGCACGCCATGGCCGCCGTGGCGGCTTTGCCGCCATGTTCGGGGTATGGAGCGGGGCGGGGCTGCACGTCGTCATGGCGGCGCTGGGTCTGTCGGCGATCCTCGCCACGTCGGCGCTGGCCTTCAGTCTGGTGAAGTGGCTGGGTGCCGCCTATCTGGTGTGGCTGGGGCTCAAGTCGCTGCTGGCGCGGGGGACAGAGGACGACGCCGCAGCGCCTGTGGTGCCTGCCAGCGGCACCCGCATCTATCGCCAGGGAATCATGATCTCGCTGTTCAATCCCAAGGTCGCGATCTTCTTTCTGGCCTTCCTGCCCCAGTTCGTGGTGGACGGGGCAGGGCCGGTCAGCCTGCAGCTGGCGCTGCACGGGCTGGCCATCATCCTGGTGGCGGCCGTGGTCGAGCCTCCGCTGGTGATCGCCGGGGCCAGGCTGGCCAAGGCCCTGCGCGGCAGTCGCAGGCTTGGGCTATGGTGTGAACGAGGGCTGGGTGCCTTGTTCGTGGGATTGGGCGCGAGGCTTGCCCTGACCGAGCGTAACCTCTAGCCGGGAACCGGGAGGCGACACCATGCGCCTGAGAATACTGTCCGACCTGCACCTGGAACACTTCGACGGAGATCGCGAGCTACCGGAGATCGAAGCCGACGCGGTCATCCTGGCCGGGGACATTCACCTCGGGCTCAAGGGGCTCGAGTGGGCGGCCAGGCGCTTTGCGGATCAGCCGGTGATCTATGTGCCGGGCAATCACGAATTCTACAAGCACCGCATGGGCGCCCTGCGCCGGGAGATGGCCACACGGGCCGGGGAGCTTGGCATTCACCTGCTCGACAACGCACGGCTGGAACTCGGCGGCGTGCGCTTTCTGGGTACGACACTGTGGACCGACTTCGCGCTCTACGATGAGCGTCCCGACCCGCAGGACATTCCCACCGAGACGCTGTCCGCGGCACTGCGACAGATGCCCGACTTCGCGATCATCGAAGAACCCGAAGGTGAGGTCTTCTCGCCGGAACGCAGCGTCGAGCTGCACCGCGAGAACCGGGCCTGGCTGGAGGCCGAGCTCGCCAGGCCGTTTGACGGTGCCACGGTGGTGGTCAGCCACCACGCCCCCCTGGCCGAGTGCATTCCCGCCCACTATCAGGGCGACCCGCTGTCGCCGGCCTTCGCCTCGCGCCTCGAGTCGCTGATGGAGGGCGTGGCGCTGTGGGTCCACGGCCATGTCCACGACCCGGTGATGCTGACGGTGGGGGACACCCGGGTGGTGGCCGTGCCCGGCGGCTATCCCGGCGAGCGCCCCGAGGATGACCTGCGCCTGGATCGTGTGGTCGAGGTCGAGAGCATGGCGTCGGAATCCCGGCAGGCCTGAACTAGCCGCCCTGGAGCTGTTCCTTGAGCTTGTTGGGCAGCTTCTTGATGATCAGCCGGTCGCGCTCTTCGTCGTACTCGATGCTGTTGCCGAGCAGATGGGAGTCGAAGCTGATCGAGACGCCCTCGGCGCGGCCGGTGAAGCGGCGGAACTGGTTCAGGGTGCGCTTGTCCGGCGGAATCTCCGGCGACAGCCCGTAGTCGGCGTTGCGGATGTGCTCGTAGAAGGCCCGCGGCTTGTCGTCGTCCACCAGCGCGGACAGCTCGTCCAGGGTCATGGCCTCACCACGGCTGGCCTGATCCTGGGCGTAGTCGATCAGCGCGTCGGTCTTCTCGCGGGAGGTCTCCTCGGCCATGTCCTCGCGCTCCACGTAATCGCTGAACGCCTTGAGCAGGGTGCGGGTCTCGCTCTTGGGGTCGACCCCTTCGCTGGCGCCGAGCAGCGCCTGCAGGTCGTCCGCCAGCTTGCGCGCACCACGGTCGGCCAGCAGTGACAGATACTGGCTCGACGGGCCGCCTTCCTGCCATTGGGTCAGGTTGAGGCGAAAGGCCAGCGACATCTGGCTGTGGTTGACCTGACCGGTAATGGCGACGCGGCCGTCGTCACCGATGACGAAGCCGTCACGATGGTGCACCAGCGCCAGAAACAGGTGGCGGGTTTCGCCCTGGCGCTGGTCGGCGAGGATCAGGTGCCCACCGGTGGGCAGGTGGTCGTCGACCAGTGTCTTGATCGCTTCACCCAGAGACGCCGCGAGCGTCTGCAGGTCGCGTTCGTCCTGAAGGTAGGCCTTGAACTCGGCCGGGAAGCGGCTGGACGTGGCGACCGGGCCGGTGGGTTCAGCCGCGGCGTCGTCCCAAGGCGGGGTATCATCAGCCGGGGGCTCGTCAACAGCGGCATCGCTGGCGCCCACAGCGTCCTGCTCGACCTCGCTCACCGCGACAGTATGCTCATTGAGCCGTCCCCAGCGCTTGGCCTTGCCGTGGTAGGCATCGGTCAGGCGGGTGACCAGGCTGTCCAGGGCGTCACTGTCGGGATGCAGTTCGCTTGCGGGCACAAGGGTTGCCGGACTGTCGCTGGCGCTCTTGTCGAGGCGCTGGATGACACAGGCGGATATCGGCATGGGGACCTCGTGGGCAGGGGGGCGGCGGCAGATGATAACGCAATTGGGAACCACTGCATAAATTGCTGCGCTCGACATCTCGGCCGCCGGCGGTGTTCAAGCTTCTCATTTAACTGTATGTAAAATCGAAACTTTCCGCTCCGGCGGCAGCTGACCTCTCTTCGCTCGCGACATTTCTTCAGCGCTTCCCTTGCTCCGTTGGGTCGAAAGGGTCCCTGGATTCAGGGCTTGAGTCGATAGCCGCTTCTGAAGATGGCGTGGATCACCACCAGGGCCACGGCCATGAACAACAGGATCATGCCCAGGCTGATCCACACGCTGACGTCACCGAGCCCGTAGAAGCTGTAGCGAAAGCCCGACACCAGATAGACCACCGGATTGAACAGGGTCACCGTCTGCCATAGCGGTGGCAGCATGTCGATGGAGTAGAAGGTGCCGCCGAGGAAGGTCAGCGGGGTGATCACCAGCAGGGGCACCAGCTGGAGCTTCTCGAAGCCGTCGGCCCAGATACCGATGATGAAGCCGAGCAGGCTGAAGGTCAGGGCGGTGAGCACCAGAAACAGCAGCATCATCAGTGGATGCTCGATGGTAAAGGGCACAAACAGGCTGGCGGTACCCAGCACGATAAGCCCCAGGACGATCGACTTGGTGGCGGCGGCGCCGACAAAGCCCAGCACGATCTCCAGCGGCGAGATCGGCGCCGACAGGATTTCGTAGACGGAGCCGGAGAAGCGCGGAAAGAAGATCCCGAAAGAGGCGTTGGAGACGCTCTGGGTCAGCAGCATCAGCATGATCAAGCCAGGCACGATAAAGGCCCCGTAGGGAATGCCCTCGACCTCACTGATGCGTGACCCGATGGCCGAGCCGAACACCACGAAGTACAGCGAGGTCGACAGCACCGGAGAGACCACGCTCTGCAGGATGGTGCGCAGGCTGCGGGCCATTTCGGCCCGATACAGCGTCTTGACCGAGGTGAGGTTCATGTCCGTTCCTTGACCAGATTGACGAAGATCTCTTCCAGCGAGCTCTGACGGGTGTGCAGGTCCTTGAAGGTGATGCCGGCGGCGTCGACGTCGCCCAGCAGGTCGGCGATGGCGCCTTCGCCGTCGTCGGCACCGTCGTAGCGATAGACCAGGGCGTGGCCGTCATCGGCCAGGGTCAGGCTGCGGTGGGCAAGCGCCTCGGGCAACTGGGAGAGCGGTTCGCGCAGGTGCAGGGTAAGCTCCTTGCGCCCCAGGCTCGCCATCAGTGTCTGCTTGTCCTCGACCAGCACCAGTTCGCCTGCGCGAATCACGCCGATGCGCTCGGCCATTTCCTCGGCTTCTTCGATGTAGTGGGTGGTGAGGATGATGGTGACGCCGCTCTGCCTGAGTCCACGTACCACCCCCCACATGTCGCGCCTCAGTTCGACGTCGACCCCGGCGGTGGGTTCGTCGAGAAACAGCACCTGGGGCTCGTGGGCCAGCGCCTTGGCGATCAGTACTCGTCGTTTCATGCCGCCGGACAGGGTGATCAGGCGATTCTTGCGTTTCTCCCACAGGCTCAGCTGGCGCAGTACCTTCTCGATATGCGCCGGGTCCTTCGGCTTGCCGAACAGGCCGCGGCTGAAGGAGACGGTATCCCAGACGGTGGAGAAGGCCTCGCTGGTCAACTCCTGGGGCACCAGCCCGATGCGCGAGCGGGCGGCGCGGAAGTCGTCGAGGATGTCATGGCCATCGACCAGCACACGCCCGGAGGACGGATTGACCAGGCCGCAGATGACGCTGATGAGGGTGGTCTTGCCGGCGCCGTTGGGTCCGAGCAGGGCGAAGATCTCGCCGCGACGAATCTCAAGATCGATGCCCTTGAGCGCCTCGAAACCGCCGTTGTAGACCTTGGTCAGTCCCTTGACGTCGATGATCGGGGCGCTCATGTCTGGGCCCCTTCGGCGGCAGGTACAGGCCGCCCGGGTGCGACCCGGGCGGATAGAGATGCTGAGGGATGCGGGCGAGGCATGGAGACGTCCTTATCGATTGACCCCGCCCATCCTAGCGCGACCGCTCTGATCTGCACACAGTCGGGCGCCGTCCCGGCGCGTCTCAGTCGCGTGGGGTGACGTTGGTCATCCGCGGCAGCACGTCGGGACTGTGGCGGCTGACGCGATGGAGCACTGCCATTACCACATGGCCGAGAGCGAGGGCGAACAGGGCCCAGCCCAGCCAGCCATGGAGCAGGTTGGCGGGGGCCTCCATCCAGGCGATCTCGTCTCCTTCGAAGCCGGCCATCAGTTCGATGCCGAAAGGCGAGAAGGCGCGGCCGGAGCCGTACTGGCGAAGGAGCGCGATGGAGGGGATGAGAATCAGCAGTCCATAGAGCGCGACATGGCCAAGGTGCGACGCCAGGTTGACCCGTGCCGGGCGACGCCGCTGGTTGATCAGCGCCCAGCTCACGCGTAGCAGCATCAGTACCAGAATCGTCAATCCCACGGGCTTGTGGCTGCCCCACAGCAGTTCATCCAGCCAGGAGTCCTCAAACAGGAACCTGGCGCTGGCGGTAACGAGCTGCCACACCACCAGCGCGGCGATGGCCCAATGGAAGAAACGGCTGATGCTGCCGTAACGGTCGGGAGTGTCGGTGATCGGCATAGGGGTGTCCTCATCATCGGATTACAGATAGCGTCGCGGTCCATGGGTTCTTGTTTTTTGCCTAGGCTAACCCAGCCCAGCGGCCCAGACGGGTGAATTCTCCCAAGGGAGTGTGCAAGAACCGGCAATCAAGCGTGGAACACACCGTTCGACGATGTGCGTTGGACAGACTGGTGTAAGGAAGGCCGCCGTAGCGCTACTCAAGGATTCCCAATTCGACGGCGTCTTCGGCAAGAGGATTGATCCATGGCTCGAGTGTCCCCCCTGGCGTATAAAAAAAATGTGGCTGAAGCAATGGCAAGCAGAGCAATCGCAAGCGGTGCTATGGCAAGCGGTACTATGGCAAGCAGTGCATTGGCCAGCAGTGCAATGGCAAGTCAGCCAATGGCGAGCAGGGCAGTGGCGCTGGCGCAGTCACCCTGGCGTTCGCTGGTGCTGCTGGGGCTCGGCCTGGCGCTGATGGTCGCGGTCTCGCCCCGAGCGTCGGCGCAGGCGGGCGAGCAGGTGACACCGAGCGTGTCCCAGAACATCATGCAGCAGAAGTGGGTGTCCGATGACTCGAATCTGATCTCGACCATGGTGCTGGTCACTCTGGACCCGGGGGCCAGCCTGCCGCCTCACCGTCACGCAGGGCCGGCCTACGTCAAGGTGGCCACCGGCGAGGTGATCTCGCAGCTCGAAGGCGGGGAAGAAGAACGCTTTGGCCCCGGAGACGAATGGCGAGAACCCGAGGGCGTGCGCCACGTACAGCTGGTCAATGCCAGCGACGACACACCGGCGGAACTGATCGTGGTGATGATCCACACCCGGGGCGACCCCCTGACCCGGGTGGAATGACCCTGTCAGTGTCGCTCTGATAGCGTCGCTCTGACGGTATCGCTCTGACGGTATCGCTCTGATAGCCCCGCTCGGATCGTGCCCTGCGGATTATTCGACACGCCGACACGACAACGCCGCGATCTCTCGCGGCGTTGTCGTTGCTACCCAGGCGGGTCTGAGGCTCGGTCGAAAGGTCGCCAGGCGTAGGCGCCTTTCTGGCAAGCCTAGCCGCGGCTGGTGACTTCCAGCAGATGATAACCAAACTGGGTCTTCACCGGGCCCTGCACCTTGTTGAGGTCGGCGGAGAAGACGACCTCGTCGAACTCACGCACCATCTGGCCGGGGCCGAAGCTGCCCAGGTCGCCGCCCTGGCGGCCGGACGGGCAGGAGGAGTGCTCGCGGGCAACCTCGGCAAAATCACGACCGTTCTCGATCTCGGTCTTGAGGGTTTGGCACTTTTCTTCGCTGTCGACGAGGATGTGGCGGGCGGTGGCCTGGACCATGGGATACTCCTGAAAAATGGTAACTGTTGCAGGTGGCGATCGGCGAGCTTAGCACGCCGAGACGCAGCGGGCATCATGGCGCAAACGGCATAATTTTGCAGTCTGGGCTAGGCTGAACGGCGGTGTATCCATGCCCCTTTCGACGACCTCGCACAGGAATGACGCCATGACCGCTATCTACACGACCGATCCCGCCCGCCTTGCAGGACTGCTGGCCCGCCATTGGTGGGTGCTCGCGCTGCGTGGCGTAGCCGCCATCGTGTTCGGCCTGCTGGCCTGGTTTCAGCCGGGCGCGACCATAGCGGTACTGATTCTGCTGTTCGGCGGCTACGCCATCGTCGATGGGGTGCTGGGTATCGTCACAGCCCTGGCCGGACGGCGCCAGAATGACCACTGGTTGTGGCTGCTGCTGTGGGGGCTCTCGAGTGTCGCGATCGGTATCGTGACCTTCGTCGCACCCGGGGTTACCGCCATGGTGCTGCTGATGTTCATCGCCATCTGGGCGATCATCACCGGTGTCGCTCAGATCGTGACCGCCATACGCCTGCGCCGCGAGATGCGAGGAGAGTGGTTGCTGGGTCTCGCCGGCGCGGCCTCGATATTGTTTGGCGTTGTGCTGATTGCCACCCCGGGAGCGGGCGCACTGGCGATGCTCTGGTTGATCGCGCTCTATGCGATACTGTTTGGCGCCTTGCTGCTGTGGCTGTCATTTCGGGTGCGGTCGCTGGGCAGGACAGCCGTCGATTCTGAGACGGATCAGGCCGGGAAGAGCGTGTGAGTGTTGTGCTGGCACTATCCGTGTCGCTACCACGCAGGCCAGTGGTGAGATCAGACGAGGGTCGGGACCTGCAGCATGGGCGGTCGAATGTCAGAATGTCGATGGGCCAGAGAGACGGTGCCAGCAAGATGGAAGCAGTGAGACGAAGGATGTTCGAGGGCGAGCGAATTCTGGTCAGCGCTTGCCTGCTCGGGGATCCGGTGCGATATGACGCCGGGCACAAGTGGCTCGGCGACGAGCGTTTGGCCCAATGGCGTGACCAGGGACGGCTGGTGCCGGTGTGCCCCGAGGTGGCGGGAGGCCTGCCCACACCGCGGCCCGCGGCGGAGATCGCAGGAGGCAGCGGCGCTCAGGTGCTGGCAGGCGAACTCAGGATCGTCGACATCGACGGCGGTGATCCCACCGAGGCCTTTGTGGCGGGCGCCAGGCGAGCGCTTGCCACCGCCAGGCGCTACCACTGCCGGTTGGCGCTGTTGACCGATGCCAGTCCGTCCTGTGGCAGCACCCAGGTGTACGATGGTCGCTTCAGTGGCAGCAGGATCGCCGGTGAAGGCGTGACCGCCGCGCTGTTGCGCGATGCCGGCATCGAGGTCTTCGCCCCGCATCAGCTAGAGGAATTGGCTCGCCGTCTGGATGAGCTGGATACCGACCGGCGGCGTTGAACGCCGGAGCGCTATTCTTGAGGCAGCTGCTCCTGCTCTTGTTGCTGCTCATGTTGCTGCTTTTGTTGCAGTTCTGGTCGCTGGTGTTGTCGAGTCCCCTCACCTCGCTCGACGTCCAGAGCGGGTTCCACGATCGGGAAACTCACCGTTAGCGTCTGGCGCTGGTGATCGCGCGTCACCGTGATGCTGGCCTGGGTGCCTGGCAGTACGCGAGGCACCAGTGCCTTGAGCTGGTAGGGATGCGCGATGTCACGCCCGGCAAAGCTCAGGATGCGGTCGCCGACGCGCAGTCCCGCAGCCTCGGCGGGGCTGTTCGGTATCACCTCGGTCACCACCAGGCCCGGTCGGTCCTCGCTTGATTCGACACCTACCCCGAGTGGCGGCCCCTCGTTGTGCTTGTCTTCGCGTACCACAAAGGCGGCGTCGGCAAGTCCCGCTTCGGCCTCGCAGGCGTCGTCGGCAGACAGCGGCAAGAGGCTCGCGACATCGGCGATACCCAGGCTCTCGAGCTGTGCCTCGATTCCCTCGCCGTGGCTGGCGTGACCCATTCCCACCAGGCCCACCACCAGGTGGCCATCTTCGACCAGGGCGGCGAGCCTCTGAGCCATGGCCATGTCCCACACCTGCTGGGCGTAGACGAAACCGTCGATCATGTCGTCGCCGAAGCCTTGGCCAAAGCCTTCGCCAGCAAGTTCCAGGGCGTGTTCCTCGAGACTCGCCTCGAGCCGTTCACGGTAGGACGGCATGGCCGGTACGGGTTCGGGAATGCCGTGGCGTTGTGCCGGCGGCAGTGTGGAGACGCCATCCTCGACCAGCCGTTGGCGCAGCTCAGGGGTGACGTTCAGTGCCTTCAGCGGCAGCGCCTGGTCCCGGGCAAAGCGCAGCACCGGCAGGTACAGCTCGGGGTCGAAGCCCCAGTAGCGGTACCACTGGCTCTGCTCGAGCAGGGCGGCCTCATCGATGTCACCGGCGATCCAGGCGTCCAGTGCCGGTTGGCTTTCCCTCGGCAGCATCTCTAGGCCAATGGCCAGATTCGGATGATGGGCGTGCAGGGCGGCCAGGCTTGCCAGCTGGAAACGATGGTGCTCGGGACGATCGTGCTGTTCACCCAGCAGAACCACCTGCTGGCGGGCGAGCATCGGCCAGCCCATCGCCGGAGCCGTATGGGCGCGAGCGTCACCGGGCGCGATCCAGTCGCCGGGCGCTAGGCCAGCGCCTGTTGCAGTGCTGGTGCAGGATGCCTGGGCATCGAGGCCGAGCACCAACAGCATCGCCAGAGTAGCCAGCCTCGGCATCGCCCATCGGCGCGGGAGAGAGCAGTGGTGTGACGGTCGAAATCGCAGAAGGGGCATGAGCGGGGCCAGTGTATCGAGCGTGAATCCAGCGTGAATCAAGAGAGAACCAAGAGTGAACCAAGAGCGGAACCAGCGCAGCTTCGGACCGGAGCGAAGTCGAAACCAGACCGAAGCGAGAGTCGAAAAGGTTCAGGCTAGCCGCCCCGGCGCCGACGATCCAGTGTGGCCTGCCCATCGCTTGATCGATGTCCCGCCTGCGGCCTGCTGGTACCATGACGCACGCCGTCCACTGTCCATCGCCCAACACCTACCTTTAGCCACCATGATCTTCGCGACTGCATGAACACTCCCTTGCCCCACGCCGAGCGCCTCGAGGCCTTGACCCGGTTGCTTGCCGACTGGCACTGGCTCTGGTCGCCGGCGCCCTTTACCCATGCCGGGGCTCCCTGGCCCGAGCGGGCGCCCGCCGCTGATATCGCCGCCTGCCTGCAGGCGCTGGATGATGATCGGTGTCAGCGCTTGCAGCAACGCCCCTTCGATGGCTCGCCGCTGGCCGCCTGGCTACCGGTGGATGAACTGGCGCGCCTGGTCAGGGTTCCCGATGGAGCGCCGCCGATCCAGGCGCCCGAGGCGTGGGCGGCCCACGTGGGAGGTCGCAAGTGGCAGCAGATGCTGGCCTTTGCGCCCCAGGTGGCGGTCGGCCAGGGGCAGCGGCTTGTGGAGTGGTGTGCCGGCAAGGGACATCTTTCGCGTCTGCTGGCGCGGCGACACGACGGCTCCATTTGCGCGCTGGAGTGGCAGCCGGCGCTGTGCGAAAGCGGCCAGGCGCTGGCCGAGCGGCAGGGACTGGAGGTGACGCTGGTCGAGCAGGACGTGATGGCGCCCAGCGTGAGCCGACACCTCGGTGACGCCGATCGGGTGGTGGCGCTGCATGCCTGTGGCGATCTTCACGTGCGCCTGCTGGAGCTGGCACGTGAACAGAAGGTGGCGATCAGTCTGGCTCCCTGCTGCTACCAGCGCACCCGTGACAAGATCTATCGCCCCCTGTCGCGTCAGGCGCAGCAACAGGCAGAGCGCCATGGTCTGTCGCTGGATCGAGAGGCGCTGGCGCTGTCGGTGCAGGAGACCGTGACCGCCAGCCTGGGAGAGCGACGCAAGCGTGAACAGGCGAACGCCTGGCGACTGGGTTTCGATGCTCTTCAGCGCCGGCTGCGCGGAGTCGACGACTATCTGGCGGTGCCGAGTCTGGCCTACGGCAGGATGCCGGAGCGCTTCGAGGACTTCTGTCGTTGGGCCGCCCGGGAGAAGGGACTGACCGTGCCCGACGGGATCGACTGGGACGCCTATCGACGTCGTGGCGAAGCGTGCCTTCAGCGGGTCAATCGACTCGAGCTGGTGCGCCATTTGTTTCGCCGGCCGCTGGAGGTGTGGCTGGTGCTGGACCGGGCCCTGTGGCTCGAGGAGGCCGGCTTCGAGGTCAGTCTGAGCCAGTTCTGCCCGCGCGCGCTTACCCCGCGTAATCTTGCCCTGGTGGCGCAACCGACGTAAGGCCGCGAGATCACCAGCCGGTCGCGACGTTCCCGCAGGCGCGGAAAACCTGGGTACTGGCGCTGCCGTGGTGGTCGAGACGAGACGGCCCCGGACACTTGAACGGTCCGGGGCCGTGTTTTCTTCAAGGGAGGGGATAGCTCGGCCGGCGCCGCACGCCGGATCAGCTGCGCTTGCTACGCCTGAATTGCTCGGTTTCCCAGACCTTGGCGCGCTTGATCAAGGGGGTGATGCTGGATCCCTGGATCAGGATCGAGAACACCACCACCGAGTAGGTCATTACCAGGATGATCTCGCGCACGTCGATGTTCTTTTCTGGAATCACGGTGATCCCCGACGGAATCGACATCGCCATGGCCAGCGCCAGGCCACCACGCAGTCCGCCCCAGGTCAGGATGCGCACCGAGTAGGGGTTGTAGCGACGAAAGCGCCGGAAGCCCAGGTAGGCCAGGCGCACGCTCAGATAGCGCGACAGCAGCACCAGCGGCACGGCGGCGATCATCAGCACCCAGTCCTCCGGGTGGAAGCTGAACGACAGCATGGTCATGCCGATCAGCAGGAACAGCACGCCATTGAGGAATTCGTCGACCAGCTCCCAGAAGTGGTCGAGATGCTGCCGTGACTCCTCGGAGAAGCCCTTGCGACGGGTACGGTTGCCGATGATGATGCCGGCCACCACCATGGCCAGGGGCCCGGAGACCTCGAGAAACTCGGCGAACACGTAGCCGGTGGTGGGCACCAGAAGCGTCAGCATCAGCTCCATGGAGTGGTCGTCGGTGTGACGGATCAACTGATGAAACAGCTGACCGAGCACGAAGCCGTAGACGATGCCGCCGAGCGCCTCCTGCAGAAACAGGTGGCCGACGCTGGTCACCGTGGGGGTGGTGCCGCCGAAGGCGACGGCGAACAGGGTGACGAAGAGGACCAGACCGAAGCCGTCGTTGAACAGCGACTCGCCCTCGATCTGGGTCGAGATGCGCCGGGGCGCGTTCATCTTCTTGACGATGGCGAGCACCGCGATGGGATCGGTGGGAGAGATCAGGGCGCCGAACAGCAGGCAGTAGATCAGATCGAAGTCGATACCCAGCCAGCCCACCAGCAGCCACAGGCTGTAGCCGATGAAGAAGGTCGAAAACAGGGTGCTGCCCATGGCAAGGATGGCGATTTCCCACTTCTGGTCACGCAGGTGGGGGAGCTTGATCCCCAGCGCACCGGCAAACAGCAGAAATCCGAGGATGCCCTTCAGCAGGAAATCCTCGAAATTCAACTGATTGATGGCGGTTTTAGCGGTTTCGTCGAGGGCGAACCAGCCCGCGTGACCGGCGATGACGATGGCCAGCGACAGTATCAGAGCGCCAGCAGTGATCGCGATGGTGGTCTGAAATTTTCCGATCTTGCCGTTGATCAGGGAGATCACCATCGCCATCGCGGCGAGCAGGCAAAGGGTGTCGTACACCGACATGGAGGGAGGCCTCTAGGTAGGATGGGTGAGTCGTCTCGGCTCGAGCGCTGGCTCGAGGCCGTAAAAGGGGGGCAGCAGCAGGCACATCGGCTCGGCCCGTCGCATCACCCGAGGAGGTCAGGCGCTGGTGTGACGGGGGAGGCGATTGTGACGTGTCCATCGCGGGAGTTCGGTCCTGAGCGTGGTGTGCTACGCCCTGGCCGGTTGGGCCAGGGGCAGCGGATAGGGCTTGCGAACAGGTCTTGCAAATTGGGCTTGCGAATAGCGCCTGTACGCTGGATACGGATGTCCCGGCGGTCAGCATCTGCGGCGTCATGCTCGGAGGCGCTGAAGCCAGGCATCAAGGCCTTCGACGCGTGAGACGCGAGTCGGCTATATCGGCGTTTCGCAGTGCAACAAAGTATACGCGGGTCGCGGTGCGGGTACATCCCGGATGTCGCTTTTTTTGAAGCGCGTGGGCGAGGATTGACAGGCGCCTGGCTTGTCTACGACAAAGGTCTGAAACCAAAGGCGTGTGTCGCTCGGTTCAAGCGAGCGCCCTGACGACAAGGAACCTCTATGCAAGTACACGATATCGCCGTACACCTGGGTCCTGCCCAGGCCCATCTGCGCCAGTTGGACGACGGTTGGGCGGGGCTGATCGATCGGGTGGGCGACTGCGGACTGACCACCGCCCTCGATCGCAGCCCCTACGAGTCGTTGTCCAGGGCGGTGGCCTATCAGCAGCTCCATGGCAAGGCGGCGGCGGCGATTGTCGGCCGTCTGACAGCGCTGTTCCCGGGGCAGGATTTCCCCAGTCCCCGGCAACTGTCCGAGCTCTCCTCGGAGGAGCTCCGAGCCTGTGGCTTCTCGGCACGCAAGCAGGCGACCCTCCAGGGCCTCGCCGAGGCGGCACTGGACGGTCGAATCCCCAACCGCGAACAGGCCGCCGAGATGGAGGATGAGGAGCTGATCAAGCGTTTCACCGCCATCAAGGGTATCGGCCGCTGGACCGTCGAGATGATGCTGATCAACACCCTTGGACGTCCCGATATCCTGCCGGTGGATGACTTGGGCATCCGCGACGGCGCGCGCTACCTGTTCGGCTGGGAACGCATGCCGACGCCAGGGGAGACCCGCGAGCTGTGCGAACCCTGCAGGCCCTGGCGCTCGGTGGCGTCCTGGTACCTGTGGCGCTGCAACGAACAACCGGATTACCGACGCCTGGCGAAGTCCTGAACCGGGCCAGGCAAGCCGAGAAGGCAAGGAAGGCAAGGAAGGCGCGGAAGCGAGGATGACCGGTGACAGCCGTGCAGGGTGCGCGGCCGAAGCTCTGCACGCGGGGCCCGCTGATGGCGACAGCAGGGTGACTTAGTCGCGACGGCGGTAGGGGTCGGGCATCGCCTGTTCCGGGCGCCAGCGGGTGCGTTCGCCGTTCAAGGTCAGCACAAGCTGGCGATGCCCGCCGTGGTCGCGGTGCTCGCACAGATAGATACCCTGCCAGGTGCCCATCGCCAGGCGCCCCTCGGTGACGGGAATGCTGAGTGAGGGCCCCAGCAGGCTGGCCTTGAGGTGGGCCGGCATGTCGTCGCTGCCCTCCTGGGTGTGACGGTAGTAGGGTGCGTCCTCCGGCACCATCACATTGAAGTGACGCTCGAAGTCGCCACGTACCGTGGGATCGGCGTCTTCGTTGATGGTCAGCGATGCCGAGGTGTGCTGGATGAAGACGTGGAGCAGGCCGATGCGCATGCTCGGCAGGTCCGGCAGTGCCTGAACGACCTCATCGGTGATCAGGTGAAAGCCCCGGGGGCGGGCAGCGAGGCGAAGGGTGCTCTGGAACCACATCTAGGACGGTCTCATTGTCGGCGTTGACGCTGGAGGCCATGGCACGGCAAGGCCCTTGCGCAGGAAAGCCCCTGTGCAGCAGGGCCATCGCTCGAGGCAGACAGGCGCCATCAGGCGGCCAGCGGTAAGGAATTCAAACGCGCAAAGACTACCTCCTTTACCGTCCTGTGAGGAGTCCCGAATGAAAGATCAACGTCTGACCCGGGCCGACGTCTTTCGCCACCAGCCGATGCTGGCCAAGTCCCTGGTGGAACTCGAGCGTGCCGTGGCCGAGGCGGGCATCGAGTCTGAGCTGGTGCACCTGATCAAGCTGCGCGCCTCCCAGCTGAACGGTTGCGCCTTCTGTCTGCGCATGCACAGCCAGGAAGCACGCGAGGACGGTGAGCAGCAGTCGCGTCTGGATGTTCTGTCGGCGTGGCGAGAGACCCAGCTCTTCAGTCGCCGTGAACAGGCAGCGCTGGCCTGGACCGAGGCGCTGACGCTGGTCAGCGGCCAGGAGATCGGCGGCGGCGACTACACCCGCCTGGCCGCGGAATTTACCCCCGAAGAGCAGGTCAACGTGACGGCGTTGGTGGTCTCGATCAACGCCTGGAACCGGATCGCGCTGGCGTTCGCCTTCCCGGTGGAGTGACGTCTGTGGCGCGACCGAACGTCTCCCGCGCTGGTCGACGACGGCGTCGTGTGCCTGTGCCCAGGCGGGCAGGCTCATCCCGCCAGCAGCGGAAACAGCGGGTGATCCATCGGACTGCCCGCGGGCAGTTCGTCGGCGAGGCCGGGAAAGGGCGGCGAGGTGGTCCAGGCCCGCGGTGCGTGGACCATGTCGTCACCCAGCAGGCGCACCGAGAAAGCGCGACGGCGATGAGGGCCGCTGACGCCGCCCGAGGCGTGCAGGGTCAGCATGTTGAAGAATACGGCGTCGCCGGGTTCCAGCGCCCAGCCAAGGATGGTGTAGCGTTCACGCTGGGCCTCGATGTCAGGCAGCTCGGCCAGACTGCCCTTGGGGAACCAGCTGGCCTGGTGGTCCATGAAGGTCCGTGGCATCAGCCAGGGCCCCTTGTGGGACCCAGCCACAAACTCCAGGGTGGCCGGCCGGGATACCGGATCCACCGGTAGCCACATGCTGACGTTCTGACTGCCTTCCACGTTGTAGTAGGGCTGGTCCTGGTGCCAGGGGGTACGCTGGCGCGTGCCCGGTTCCTTGACCAGTAGATGGTCGTGGTAGAGGCGTACCTGGCGCGAGCCCATCAGGCGCTGCCCGATAAGCCCCAGCGGCGAGTCGAAGATGAAACCCCGATACGCTTCGTTGGTCTGCCAGTTGCAGAAGTCCTCGAAGAACCAGCCTGGGTCATCGGGTCGACTGGCGACCTTGGCCCGGGGGCTGGGATCGCGCAGGTTGTCCTCGATGCCCTCCGCCAGTCGCTTGAGCTCCTGAGGGCAGAAGATGCCGCGTAGACAGATGGCGCCGTCGCGCTGGAAGGCGGCGACGTCTTCGTCGCTGACCATGGTGTCGGGATGGATGCGCAGGTTCATGTGGCCTCCAGGCGGTGGAAGTCAGGAAGAGGAAAGGACAGCTGTGACAACAGCCGGTCGAAGAAGCCCTCGCACTTCACGATCTGATCGAAGGCGATGAACTCGTCTGGCTGATGGGCCTGATGGATGCTGCCGGGGCCGCAGATCACGGTAGGGACGCCCAGCTGGGCGAACAGCCCGGCCTCGCAGCCGAAGCCGAGCGCCAATGGCTCGACGCTGCATTCGGCCAGCTCGGCGATCCATGACAGGTAGCCTTGGCGGCGTTCGTCCAGCGGTGGGTACTGGCCGCGGCATTCCAGGGTCAGTCTGGCGCGACGGCCCAGGCCAATCAGGTCGCGATCCAGGCCGCTGGGAAAGTCCTTGCGCAGGCGCTCGAGGATTTCCATGGCGGGCTGCCCGGGCAGCGGGCGCATCTCAAAGTCGATGCGGCAGTGCTCGGGGATCTGATTCAGCGCGCTGCCACCCTCGATCAGCCCGACGTGGACCGTGGAGTAGGGGGGATCGAAGCGCTGATCGGTGAGCGACACCAGGCGCTTTTCCCGTGCCAGCTGGCGGATCTGCGCAACCACGCCCGCGCCGACATCGATGGCGTTGACGCCGCGCCCCGGGTAGCCCGAGTGGCCTCCCACGCCCTCGATGGTGGCGCGCATGCCGACGTGGCCCTTGTGGGCGTTGGCGATGCGCATCGCGGTGGGCTCGCCGACGATGATGCCCCGCAGGCGCTCCTTGTGGGCCTCGAGAAACGGCAGCATCAGCGGGGCACCCAGGCACCCGACCTCTTCGTCGAAGGACAGCGCCAGCAACACCGAGTGACGCGAGTGCTCCGCCTGCCAGGCGGCCAGTTTCGTCAGGGCCACGCCGATGAATCCCTTCATGTCCGCCGTGCCGCGACCGTAGAGGCGTTCAGCGTGGCGTTTCGGCGTGAACGGGGCGGTGACGCGCCAGTCTGCGGGGCTTGCCGGCACCACGTCGGTGTGGCCGGAAACCAGCAGGGCCGGGGCGTCGCGGGGGCCGAAATCGGCGATCAGGTTGGCCTTGTCGCCGCTGTCGTTGTAGAGCAGGGTCACCGCTGCCCCACGCGCCTCGAGCCAGCCGGCGACGTCGTTGATCAGTTCGAGGTTGGAGCGATGACTGGTGGTGTCGAAGGCCACCAGGCGTTCGATCATCGCAAGGCTCAAGGGTAGCGTGTTGCTGGTCAAGACGAAGCTCCGTGAGTGCAGACCGTCAGGCGAGGGGCCAGACCACCAGGGTCGCCAGCAGGATGAGCACAGCGCCGAGGGCATAGAGCAGGGCGATCAGCGGCAGCATGAAACGCATCCAGCGGCTCCAGGGAATGCCGGCGATGGTGAGACCCGCCATCAACCAGCCGGCGGTAGGAGTAAAGGCATTGGAGATGCCGTCGCCAAACTGGAAGGCCAGCACCGCGACCTGGCGGTGTACCTCTGCGAGGTCCGCGATGGGCGTCATGATGGGCATGGTCAGCGCCGCCTGGCCGCTGCCCGAGGTGACGATGAAGTTCATCGCGCTTTGCATGGCGAACATGCCAAGCGCAGCGGCCGACGCCGAGGTGTCGCCGATCAGCGTGGAAAGCGAATGGATGATGGTGTCGATGATCTCGCTGTGTTGCACGATGACCACGATGGTGAAGGCCAGGCCCACCGCCAGGGCGCCGTCCATCATGTCCTTGCAGCCGGTGGAAAAGGCCCCGGCGATGGTGTTGGCTCGCATGCCGGCGAGCAGTCCGGTGACGATACCCAGCAGCAGGAAGACGCCGGCCATCTCCTTGAGGTACCAGCCGAAGGCACTGACCCCGGCGATGATCGCCACCAGGGCCAGGGCGAAGGCGCCGAGGATCAGCAGGTGGCGAGGGGTCAGGTCGACGTGATCGCCCGGTCCTTCTTCATCGGGCGGGGCCAGGCCGTAGACCACACTGCGCTCTGGCCTTGCCTGCACGCGACGGGCGTAGAACATAACGTAGCCGATGCTCAGGGCGACGAACGCAAGCCAGCAGACGAAGCGGTAGCCCATGCCGGAAAACAGCGGCAATTCGGCGATGCTCTGGGCGACGCCGACGTTGAAGGGATTGAGAAAGGAGCCGGTGTAGCCGATGGCGGTGCCGATCAGCGGGATGGCGGCGGCGACCACGGCGTCGTAGCCGATACGTCGCGCCAGCGGCAGCAGGATGAAGATGTAGACGATGCTGCCCTCGATCATGCCGTAGGTACCGGAACACAGGGCGAAGAAGGTCATCATCAGCGGGATGATCAGGATCTCGCGGCCCTTGAGCTTCACCAGCAGGAAGTGGACCAGCCCTTCGATGGCGCGGGAGCGTCTCAGGACCCCGAAGGTACCGCCGACGATGACCAGAAAGAAGATGATCGACGAGCCGCTCTTCATCCCTTCGAAGAAGGCGTTGAAGAACTCGAAGGGACCGATGCCCGGGGAGTCGATGGCCTGGTAGGTGCCGGCGACGATGACCGAGCGCCCGTCGGCGTTGGTGATGCGTTCGAAGCTTCCGCTGGGGACGAACCAGGTGACGATGGCCGCCAGCAGGGCGAGAAAGAAGAGGATGACGAAGGCGTGGGGCAGCGGCCTCTGTTGCTCGACGTGTGGTCTGGCGGCCATCTTGTCATGATTCATCGGCTGACTCTCGCTGGTGGCGGGTTTGTGGCACCTGGGGCTGAGTTCATTGATCCTTTCGGTTTAGTCCGAACCAGCGAAGCCTGTCGAGTCAGGGCGCGCGGCTGGGCAGAAGATCGTCGAGAACGAGGTCACACAATGCGCCTTCGTCCAGCAGACGTGTGGCGGCCTCGATGTCCGGTGCGAAGTAACGATCGTGGTCATAGTGGGTCACCCGGCGACGCAGTCGCTGACGGGCCTGCTCCAGCAAAGGTGTCGAGGCGAGCCCCTCGCGCATGTCGAGGCCCTGGCAGCTTGCCAGCCATTCGATGGCCAGCACGCCGCGAACATTGGCCGCCATCTCCTTGAGTCGCCGTCCCGCCGCCGGCGCCATGGACACATGGTCCTCCTGATTGGCCGAGGTAGGCAGGCTGTCGACGCTGTGAGGGTGGGCCAGAGCCTTGTTCTCGCTGGCCAGCGCGGCGGCTGACACCTGGGCAATCATGAAGCCGGAATTCACGCCGCCGTTTTCGACCAGGAAGGGGGGAAGCCGGGACATGTGGGTGTCCATCATCAGCGAGATGCGTCGCTCCGACAGGGCCCCGATCTCCGCCAGCGCCAGCGCCAGATTATCGGCCACAAGGGCAACCGGCTCGGCGTGAAAGTTGCCGCCCGAGAGGATGTCGCCGTTGTCGGCGAAGACCAGCGGGTTGTCGGTGACGGCGTTGGCCTCGATCTCAAGCACCCTGGCCGCGTGGCGGATCTGGTCGAGCACCGCGCCCATGACCTGAGGCTGGCAGCGCAGCGAGTAGGGGTCCTGGACGCGGTCACAGTCGGCGTGGGAGGCCCCCACCTCGCTGGTGTCCTCGAGCAGGTGACGATAGGCCCTGGCAACGTCGATCTGCCCAGGTTGGCCGCGCAGTTCGTGGATGCGGGCGTCGAAGGGAACCCGTGAGGCCAGGCTCGCCTCGACGCTAAGGGCGCCGCACACGGTGGCGCTGGCGAACAGATCTTCGGCCTCGAACAGACCGCGCAGCGCCAGCGCGGTGGAGACCTGGGTGCCATTGAGCAGCGCCAATCCCTCCTTGGGTGCCAGGGTCAGGGGCGACAGGCCAGCCACGTTCAGGGCGTCCCGTCCCGAGAGGGTCTCGCCACGGTGGCGTGCCTGGCCTTCGCCCAGCAGCACCAGACTCATATGGGCCAGTGGCGCCAGGTCGCCCGAGGCACCTACCGAGCCCTTGGCGGGGATGACCGGCCAGACCTCGGTGTTGATCAGGGTGATCAGGGCGTCGAGGACTTCGCCGCGAATGCCGGAGTAGCCGCGTGCCAGGCTTGCCACCTTCAGCGTCATGATCAGCCTTACCAGCTCGTCGTCCAGGCGTTCACCGACGCCGGTGGCGTGGGATAGCACGAGCGAGCGCTGCAGGTCCTCCAGGCGTTCGCGCTCGATGCGGGTCTGAGCCAGCAGGCCGAAGCCGGTGTTGACCCCGTAGGCGGTGCGCCCCTCGTCGATGACGCCAGCCACTGTCGCCACCGATGCGTCGATGGCGGCACATGCCGAGGGCTCCAGAGACAACACTGTCGGTGACATGAGGAGCCGGCGCATGTCCTGGAGGGTGAGTTGGCCTGGGGTGATGACGAGTCGATGCATGGTGGCGAGCTCCCGAGACTTGGCCGAACATGATGGAAAAACTTTAATGTATATACATTAACAGCAGGGCAATGGCGCGGCGTCAAGGCGGCTATCGTCGAACAGCAGGCAGGAATCGTCAGGGGGAGTGTCGATGTGTGTCACAGACTATGCCCGATCTTCTATACAGATTTCGCCACTGACATGAGCGGGGCGGGCGACTGGGCCGGCTAGCGCAGGGATGGGTTGATGGACGTCTGGACCTGGTTCACAACGTCAGCGAATTCAGGCAGGTGTCGGACCGTCGCTACAGTGTTGCCCAGGGGCTGGTGTCCCCCTGCTCCAGCACACGTCGCACGGTGGCGAGGGCCTGTTGCAGGGACTCGCGGCTGTCGGGGGCGCCCACGCACAGGCGAATGGCCTGGGGCGCCGGCTCGCTGCCGGTACAGAAGGGTTCAGGCGTTGCCACCAGCACGCCTTCGCTCTTCAGCAGGGCCTGTACCTCGCTGGCCCGGCGGCCTTCGGGCAGCGGTAGCCAGAAGTTGGCGCCATGGGTGAGATGGCGGGGCGTCAGGGCCTCGAAGCTTGCCCGTGCCAGACGCTGCCGAGCGGCCAGCTCTGCGGTCTGCCAGGCCAGCAGTTCGGGGTAGCGGGGCGAGGCGATCCAGCGCCGCGCCACCTCGGTCATCAGCGGCGGACACATCCATGACTGCGCCCGCAGCAGGCTGCCGATGCGCTCGCGCAGGGTGGCCGGCATCTGCAGCGTGCCGACCCTGAGGCCACCGGAAAGCACCTTGGAGGTACTGAATACCTGCAGCGTGCGTTCCGGCGCCAGTTCCAGCAGAGACGCACCGCGATCCTCCCGCGGCAGGTACTGGACGGCGTCCTCGATCAGCCAGAAGTCATGTCGACGCGCCAGGGCGGCGAGCTGTTCCCTGCGCTGCGGCGAAAGCACCGCGCTGGTGGGGTTGTTCTGGTCTGGGGTCAGGTAGACCAGGCGGGGCACCTGGCGCTGGCACAGGCGTGCCAGTGCATCGATGTCCATGCCGTCGTCGTCCAGGGGTACCGCCATCGGCTTGAGGTGAGCGTGGCGGGTGGCGGCGTTGAACCCTGGATAGGTAAGGGCGTCGGCGGCCACGCTGTCACCGGGGCGGGTCAGGGCTCTCAGGCACAGGTCGATGCCGTGCTGGCCGCCCTGGGTGATCGCCAGCACCTCGTGCAGGGGAAAGCCGAGATCCTCAAGCCAACATGACAGCGCCTCTCTGTGCTGCCGGGTGCCGATGTCGGGCTGGTAGGCGGCGACCATGGCAAGGCAGGCCGGGTCCTCGGTCACCTCCGCCAGGGCCTGCTGCAGACACTGGTGACGCCAGGGGTGTGGCGGAGCAAAGCTCAGGCTCATGTCGACCACGCCATCGGAGTCGGCGGCGACGTGTACATCGAAGGGGCTGTTGCCGGCGGCGGCGTCATTGACGTAGGTGCCACTGCCGACCCTGGACGATACCCAGCCCCGTTGCTGGGCTTCGCTGTAGGCGCGGGTGATGGTGCCCACGGTGACGCCCAGCGCGTCGGCCAGGGCCCGTTGCGGGGGCAGTCGATCGCCGGCGGCGAGCTGGCCCTGGTCAATGGCCTCGCCGATGGCCGAGGCGATCTGACGATAGCGGGCCGAGCGGGAGTCGAATTCGAGGGAGGGAGTCCAGATTGTCATGGTGACAATAAACTCTTTGACGGCAATTGTTGCCTGAGTATGCTTTAAAAACCGGGGTCAATTCACCTTGTTTCACACCATAATGCAAAAATTGTAGGGGTACAATCATGGAAGAGACCGCTAGTCAGCTCGCCTTTCTGCTACCGGCGGCGCTGTTCATGGTGTCCATGACCATCACGCCGGGTCCCAACAACGTGATGCTGACCGCCTCCGGCGCCAACTATGGCTTCCTGCGTACCCTGCCACACCTGTTCGGCATCCTGGGCGGCTGTTTTGTGCTGTTCGCCTCGATCGCGCTCGGGCTCGGGGTGGTGTTCGAGCGCTATCCGGTGGTGCAGAGCGGACTCAAGCTGGTCGGCAGCCTGTACCTCTTGTACCTGGCCTGGAAGATCGCGACGGCCCCACCGCCGGACCTGCGGGTAGGCGATGCCCGCCCGCTGTCCTTCGTGCAGGCGGCGGCGTTCCAGTTCGCCAACCCCAAGGCGTGGGTCATGGGTATCGCGTTGATGGCGGGGTTCCTGCCGGACGGCGGCAACCCCTGGGTCAACGCCCTGCTGCTGGCGGGCGTGGCGGAACTGGTGGGTTTGCCCTGCATCGCTCTGTGGGCAGGGTTTGGCACCGCCATCGGCCGCCTGTTGAAGAGCGACCGATCCTGGCGGGTGTTCAATGGGGTGATGGGGGCGCTCACCGCGGCCTGCGTGGTGATGATCCTGGCCTGAACCATTCAATCTAACGCGGTTGGGGCGTCAGGCTTGGTCGACAAGACTCAGCCCTCGCTGGGCTCATCAGGCGATGCCCCCTCGGGCCGGCGGGCGGTCAGGGTGATCTCCACCGCGGCGCCGCCATGCAGCTGTGGCGACACGGTGCAGGTACGTGCCGGATAGCGCGCAGCCTCGAACCACTCGGAATAGACATCATCCACCGCCTGTTGCAGCGACAGGTCGGTGAGGTGCACTTGAACACGCACGGTGTCGGCCAGGGTGCAATCCGCCTGCTCGAGCAGGTGAGACAGTCGCCTGAGGATCCAGCGAGTTTCTTCGGCGGCGTCACCGAGAATGGCGTCACTGCCCTGGATATCGGCGGCGGTCAGCCCCGACAGGTGGACGTAGTGTTCGTCCATGACCAGATGGGAGCCCGGAAACTCGGGGCTGGGTAGGGTGGGGTCGTTGAAGTAGCGTGCCATCTTGCCTCCTGCTGCGGCTTGGTCGTTGTGCCGCTGGAGAAATGTCTGGCGAATGCCGCCGACTTTCCTTGCGGAAAGCAGGCGGCGGAAAATGCGTTTGTCGCTTGACCGCGGAGAGCGTCCGGGAATAGCGCGAGCGTCAGCTACTGACTTCGCACTGCACCGGCATGCGCCGGCCGATGGTCCAGGTGGCCTCGTTGCCCTTGCCACGGAAGACGTGCTGGCCGTTTTCCGAGGCGTAGTGCATGCCCGAGGCGGCGGGCTGGCGTTCGAGGGGGAAGCTGTCGCCGTGCATCTGTACCTCGGCGCTGTCCTGACTGTCGAAGACGATGGTGAACTGGCTGCCATCCTGGCAGATGTAGTCGGCGGAGGGCGAGGCTGCGGCGTCGGCACTGTCATCATGGCCACTGCCGCCGGCACAGCCGGCCAGGGCGGTGAACAGCGCAGTGAAGGCGGCAACAGGGATCCAGCTGGCGTTCATGAAACATCTCCTTGTCATATGAAGGGAGCCGTGGAAAAGGCTCGCCTGGCGTTAGGCCTTCCCAGGCTACACAAGTTCCGCACCCGCCACGATACCTCGCCGGATCAGCCCTGCTCAGGCGGTTCGCGTCCGGGAGTCGTGTTGTCGCGGGAGTCGCCGTCGTCATCGTCATGGGCCCCGTCGTCAACGCTGACATCCGTCGGTTGTTGCTCCTGGCGTCTGGCGTGGCGCTCTGCCTTGTCGCGATGGGTGTCGTCGGGCACCAGGGCGAGCAGAGTCTCGCCGTCACCGGCATCGAAGTTTTCATCCTTGTGCATGACGCGTACTTCGCCATCCTCGCTGTAGGTCGATATCACCCGGGCGTCGGGGTTGTCGCGTCGATAGTCCTCGAACGAATAGCTCTCGCTGAGGCGCGTCAGACGGACGCACCAGCCCTCGCGGATGTAGTTGGTGGCCTGTTCGAAGTCGAGTTCCTTGGCGAAGAAGCGCCCGCCCAGGGTCTGCTCGAGATGATCGCCACCGGCACCGCCCCCCGGGGCGAAGCGGTACACCTGATGGTGGCCGAATTCGGGAGCATAGTGCATGCACAGCAGGGCGTTGTAGTCGTCGTTGTCGGTCAGCGCCACCATGCTGTCGAAACGGCTGAACTCGAGTGTCAGTTCGGCCTCCTCGGTGAGTACCTCGCCGTAGTAGGTGGGAATGTCGCGGCCTCTGACCTGGCGTAGATGGTTGTAGTTGCGATCGGCGATCAGCACCGGGCGCCCGGTGGACTGGATGGCCTCGGCAAGGGCGACCGTGAAGGGGTTGGCGCCGATGATCAACAGCCCCTTGGTATCGGTGGACTGAAGATTGAAGCGACGGGCCAGGGGTTGCAGCGAGAAGCCGTGAAGCAGCACCGTGACGGCGACGATGGCAAAGGCCAATGGCGACAGCAGGGCGGCGTCCTCGATGCCGATGTCGACCAGGCGCGCGCCGAACAGACCGGCGATGGCCACCGCGACCACCCCGCGTGGACCGATCCAGCCGACCATCAGCTTCTCGCCGAAGGGCAGGTCGACCTTGATCAACGATACGAAGACCGCCAGCGGGCGGACCAGCAGCAGTACCACTGCGACGAACAGGATTTCGCGGGTCGTCAGGGTGGCCAGGGTGCCCAGGTCCACCTGAGCGGCCAGCAGGATGAATACCCCGGAGACCAGCAGTACGGTGATGTTCTCCTTGAAGCGGCGGATCTCGTCGAGCGACGACAGCGACGAATTGCCGATCACCACGCCCATCACGGTGACCGCCAGCAGGCCGCTTTCATGCAGCAGGGCATTGGGCAGGGCGTAGGTGGCCATGACGAAGAAGATGATCACCGGCACCTTGAGAAACTCGGGGATATGGCCGCCCTTGATCGCGCGGATCAGCCCCCAGGCGGTGGCCAGTCCCACCGCGCTCGCCACCGCGATGCCCAACGCCATATGGCCGAGGGTCATCGACAGCGAGTGAGAGGAGTTGAGGACGATGGCGAGCTCGAAGGCCAGCACCGCCGCCAGCGCGCCCACCGGGTCATTGAGGATCGCCTCCCAGCGCAGGATCTCCCCGGGGCGCCGCTTGAGGCTGGCCTGGCGCAGCAGGGGAATGATGACGGTGGGGCCGGTGACGATCAGGATGCCGCCCAGCACCGAGGCCGATGCCCAGGTCAGCCCACCGATGTAGTGACCCGACAGGGTCGCCAGCAGCCAGACCAGCGGGCCGCCGAAGAACACCAGGCGCTTCACCGCAAGCTCCGCGCCCTTCAGCCGTGTCAGGTTCAGCGTCAGGCCACCCTCGAACAGGATCATCGCCACGGCGACCGCGATCAGCGGTTCGAGCAACTCGCCGAATACCGAGCGTGGGTCGAGTACACCGGTTACCGGGCCGATGAGTACGCCGCTCAGCAGCAGCAGGACGATGGCCGGCACCTTCCAGCGCCAGGCCAGCCACTGGGCGCCGATACCGAGCGCCGCGATCAGGCAGAAGACGAGAACGGGGGTCATGAGGGGCTTCCCTGTGGTCCAATCGGTGCAGTCAGTGCTTTGCTTGCCAGGCTGGGTACGAAACCTCGGGCGCGAAATGTCGGCACGGCAATTCGGGTACGCAAGGTCGGCAAACGATGCTATCTAACGCTAGGTGGCGCCTGCAGCATTCACAACCATCCCTGTAAACGCTTGCGACCCGATCGGCACAGTTGCCTGGAGACTCAGGGGCCCGCACCGCGCAGGCATCGAAGGAGCCTTCGCAGCACCGAGGGAAGGGATGTGTTCTTGTCAGTCCGTGGGGACGGGTGGCGAAGATTGAACGTGAAGCCGGAAACGCTGATGACCTTGTCGCGCTGAAGCGAGACTTCGAACTCCGCTCTTGGCGCGGCCAGGTCGAAGTCATACTGGGTGGTCAGGGTCACCTGCTTGTTCTGTTCATGACGGTAGCCCGAGCGCAGCGGTATCAGACGAATGGCATTGGACACCACGCTTTCCTCGTCCGGCTCCGGCACGATGGTCGGCAGGCCGATGTAGATCTTGTCGTTTTCCAGGGTCACCAGGGCGTAGGTGATCTTGCGATACTTGAGCTGTTTCAGTGTCTTCAGCAAGGACGACCGGCTTGTCCTGTCGTGGCGATCGATCGTCCCTTTGTACAGGTTGTCGGACAGACCGGTTCGGGCCTCGAGAATGGCCGCGTTGTGGGCCAGGTCGATCTTGGCCTGGGTCATGATGGTGACAAGGTGGTGCTCGATAGGTGCCTGGTCTCGCAGTAACTTCACCACATGGTGGCGTTGTGCCTGTTGTAGCCGTGTTGCTCCCAGCCAGGTGAATCGCTGGCATGATCAGGCGGTGCACCAGGTAAAGGCGATTGAGCACAGTGACAATGACGCAATCTGAAGCGATGCCATGGTGGCGGGAGGAGGAGGCGTTGCAGCGTACAGTCCGCTTGCCATCAGTTGGGCGAGCAGCATGAACAGGTGAGTGTGAGGAAGGAGGGTGATGCCTGTCAGCTTGCCGATCAGTATACCGAGCCACGGCAGCAGATAGCCGAACAGCAAGGCGACCACCGCGACGATAAGGATGCCGAACTGTGCAGCACGAATGTAGAGCGACCAGCCATGGTAGAGACTGATGCGGATGCGCTCGGCAGGGCTTTCGGTGAGGTAGATATAACCACATACCAGTACGGGAAAGATAAGCAGCCCGATCATGGTGGGCGGCTACGCTGCTACTGGCTGTCGTGGGAAGCCAGGGGGAGGCTCTGGTCGATGCGTTGGCGCTCGAGCTCGGCGGCGTCCTTGCTGGCGTACCTGCGCACCACCACTGTGCCCGAGGCAGTGATATCCACGTCATCCCAGCCTGCCGTCTCTGCCGCCTCGGTCGATTGCTGCAGCTGCTGCTGAATCTGCTCGAGAATGCGTTGGCCCTGTGCGCTCATGTCCTGTTCCTCTCATGGACTGACACTGAGAATAGCACGATGCGATGTATGGCGCGGGATGGAAAGGAAGCGGAACGGAGAGCAAAGAGAGAAGGGAGAGGAAAGAGAGAAGGGAGAGGACATAGAGAGGAAAGGGAGGGAAGAATCGCTCAGGCCCTGTTTCTCGCTTCCCTCCTTCCCCCTCGGCACTGGTTAGCCCTTGGCAACCACCGCCACACCGGCCTTGGAACGATTGGGACGCCCGATGGCGCGGGTGATCCAGTCGCCCACGGCGGCGATGCGCTCGAGGTCCACCGTGGTTTCGATGCCCAGGCCTTCAAGCAGGTAGACCACGTCCTCGGTGGCGACATTGCCGCTGGCGCCCTTGGCGTAGGGGCAGCCCCCGAGTCCCGCCACCGAGCTGTCGATCACCTGGACGCCGTCCTCGAGCACCGCGGCCAGATTGGCCAGCGCCTGGCCATAGGTGTCGTGGAAGTGGGCGGCCAGACGTTCGACCGGTACATCACGGGCCACCGCCTCGAGCATGCGCCGGGCCTTGAGCGGGGTGCCGGTGCCGATGGTGTCGCCCAGTGACACCTCGTAGCAGCCCATTTGGTCCAGCGCCCGGGCGACCGCCGCTACCTGCTCGGAGGCGATCTCTCCTTCGTAGGGGCAGCCGAGCACGCAGGACACATAGCCGCGCACCTGGATTCCCTGATCGCGGGCGCGCTCCACTACTGGGGCGAAGCGCTCGAGTGACTCGGCGATGGAGCAGTTGATGTTTTTCTGCGAGAACGACTCAGAGGCTGCGCCGAACACCGCCACCTCATCGACGCCGCACTCGATGGCCGCCTCCAGCCCTTTCAAGTTGGGAGTCAGCGCAGAATAGCGCACCCCTGGCTGGCCTTTTCCCTCTCGCATCAGGGCGGTCATCACCTCGCGGTGGTCGGCCATCTGCGGCACCCACTTGGGCGACACGAAGCTGGCCGCCTCGATATGGCGGTGGCCGGCCTTGGCCAGGCGTTCGACCAGTTCGAGCTTGGTCGCGGTGGTGATCGGGTCCGGCTCGTTCTGCAGACCGTCGCGAGGCCCGACTTCGACGATGCGAACGCTGGCGGGAAGGGCCATCAGCGGGACTCCTTTTGCTCGGTTTCGGGCTGTGTCTCTGACTGCGCCTCTGTTGGCGACGCGCCGGCGTCGAACTCCAGCAGCACGTCGCCCTGGCCGACGGTGTCGCCGGCGGCGAAGTGGAAGCTGGCCACGGCGCCGTCGGCCGGGGCGGTGAGGGTGTGCTCCATCTTCATCGCTTCCATCACCATCAGGGCGTCACCCTTGGCAACGGCAGCACCGGGCTCCACCAGCAGCGCCACCACGGTACCGTGCATGGGCGCGGTCAGGGTCGACTCGACCTCGTGCTGGCCGTGGTCGATGGCGTCGATACGCCGCCAGTAAAGGCGGACCTCGCCCTCGGGGCTCGACAGCACGATCTCGTTGCGCTCCTTGCCTTCGCCCACCAGGCGCGCCTGCAGGCGGCGGCGGTGGCCGTCCAGGGTGATCGCCACGGCGTCGCCAGGCAGATCGGTGAGGCTCGCCGATACCTGCTGGACCGCGTCGCGATTGGCCCCGCTGATGCTGAGCTGCCAAGCGTCGTCGCTGGCCCCATGACGTCCCTCGACCAGCGCCAGGCTCGCAGGCTCGGTGTCCAGCGCCTCGCGCGGGTCGCATAAGGCGATACGGATCTGGCGCGGGCCGTTCAGGCGAAAGCCGTCGTGGCGGTCCCAGGGAGAGTCGCTCTCGCACTCCCGAGACAGCTGATGCAGCGCCACCAGAGCGGCGCTGGCCAGGCTGTCCTGGTCGAGGCCACGGGCGGCGAACAGGCTGTCCTCGTGACGCTCGATAAAGCGGGTATCGAGGTTGGCCGCCTGGAAGTCCGGGTGGGTGGCCAGGCGCTGCAGGAAGCCGCGGTTGGTGACCACACCACGCACGTCCAGCGCCGCCAGGGCGCGGTTCAGGGTCGCCAGCGCCGAGGCGCGGTCGGGGCCGTGGGTGATCAGCTTGGCCAGCATGGGGTCGTAGTGCATCGACACCATGTCACCGCTTTCGACCCCGCTGTCCAGGCGCACCCTGGCCGGGTCCAGCGAGGCGCCCTCGAGGTCCAGCGAAAAGTGGCTGAGCAGGCCGGTGGCGGGCAGGAAGTCCTGGTCGGCGTCCTCGGCGTAAAGCCGCGCCTCGAAGCTGTGGCCATTGATGGTCAGCTCATCCTGGCTCAGCGGCAGGCGCTCGCCCATGGCCACGCGCAGCTGCCACTCGACCAGGTCCTGCCCGGTGATCATCTCGGTGACCGGGTGCTCCACCTGCAGGCGGGTGTTCATCTCCATGAAATAGAAGGAGCCGTCCTGCCCCGGTGAGGCGTCGAGCAGAAACTCCACCGTGCCGGCGCCGACGTAACCGATCTCCTGGGCCGCGCGCACCGCCGCCTCGCCCATGGCCTGGCGCAGTTCCAGGGTCATGCCCGGTGCAGGGGCTTCCTCTAGCACCTTCTGGTGACGACGCTGCACGCTGCAGTCGCGCTCGAACAGGTAGACGCCGCCGCCGTGGCTGTCGCAGAACACCTGGACCTCGACGTGGCGAGGCTGGGTCAGGTACTTCTCGATCAACATGCGGTCGTCGTTGAAGGCCGCGCGGGACTCCCGTCGGCAGCCGTCCAGGGCCGCCTGGAACTCGTCGGCGTTCTCGACCACGCGCATGCCCTTGCCGCCGCCACCGGCGCTGGCCTTGAGCAGCACCGGATAGCCGATGGCGTCGGCCTCGCGCTTGAGCAGGTCGTCGTCCTGATCATCGCCATGGTAGCCCGGCACCAGCGGGACCCCGGCGTCCATCATGCGGGCCTTGGCGGCGGACTTGTCGCCCATGGCCTTGATGCTGGAGGCGGGCGGGCCGACGAAGACGATACCGGCGTCTTCGCAGGCACTGACGAAGGCCTCGTTTTCCGACAGGAAACCGTAGCCGGGATGGATGGCGCCGGCGCCGCTGCGGCGGGCCGCCGCGATGACCTTGTCGACATCGAGATAGCTTTCCCGGGCCGGCGCCGGACCGATGCGGATCGCCTCATCGGCTTCGCGCACGTGGCGCGCGCCTTCATCGGCGTCGGAGTACACCGCCACCGTCTTCAGGCCCATGGCCCGGGCGGTGGCCATGACACGACAGGCGATCTCGCCACGATTGGCCACCAGCAGAGTGTCGAAGCGCGGCTGGCGGTCTGACAGATTCGAGCTCATGAGGCGCTCCCTTTTTTGTTGGTGGATGAAGGGGGGCTGGTGGATGAAGGGGGGCTGGTGGAAGAGGCGCTGTTGGCCCAGGCCGGACGGCGCTTCTCGAGGAAACTCGCCAGTCCCTCCTGGCCTTCGGCGCTGGTGCGCAGCTCACTGATGACCTGACAGGTGCGCTCGCGGGTGGCGTCGCTGTCGGTGTCTCTGGCGACTTCCGCCAGCAGGCCCTTGGTGGCCCGGCTGGCCTGGGGCGAGGTGGCCAGCAGGGTGTCGAGCATCGCGTCGATGGCGGCGTCGAGTTCGTCGGCGGCGACCACCCGGTGGACCAGGTCCAGTCGCTGGGCGGTGTCGGCGTCCATGACTTCGGCGCTGAGCGCGTAGCGACGCATCTGACGGCTGCCGATGGCGCGCTGCACGTAGGGGCTGATGACCGCCGGCGACAGGCCGATGCGCACCTCGGATAGGCAGAACTTGGCTCTGTCGGAGGCGATCACGATGTCGCAGCAGGCGGCCAGGCCTACCGCGCCACCGAAGGCCGCACCCTGGACCCGGCACACCGTCACGCAGGGCAGGCTGTCGAGACCGTGCATCAGGCGGGACAGCTCACGCGAGTCGGCCAGGTTGTCGTCGACGCTGTAGTCGACCATGCGCTTCATCCAGTTGAGGTCGGCACCGGCGGAGAAGCTCTTGCCCTCTGAGCCCAGCACCAGCACTCGTACCTCGCCGCTGTCGGCGGCCTGGCGTACCTGATCCAGGTGGGCGTTGAGCTCGCCGATCAGGGCGTCGTCGAAGGCGTTGTGCACCTCGGGGCGGGTCAGGGTCAACCAGGCAACCCCCCGGGCGTCGATCCGTAGTTGGGACATGTCTGACATGGGATCCATCCTTGAGGGCATTACATGCGGAAGACGCCGAAGCGCGTCGGTTCGATCTCGGCATTCATCGCGGCGGCCAGCGACAGGCCCAGTACATCGCGGGTCTGGGCCGGGTCGATCACGCCGTCGTCCCACAGTCGGGCGCTGGCGTAGTAGGGATGGCCCTGGTGTTCGTACTGTTCGCGGGTCGGCTTCTTGAAGGCCTCTTCGTCCTCGGCGGACCAGGACTCGCCGGCGCGTTCGATCTGCTCGCGCTTGACCTGGGACAGCACGCCGGCGGCCTGCTCGCCGCCCATCACCGAGATGCGGGCGTTGGGCCACATGAACAAAAGGTTGGGTTCGAAGGCGCGCCCGCACATGCCGTAGTTGCCGGCACCGAAGCTGCCGCCGATCAGCACCGTGAACTTGGGCACCTTGGCGCAGGACACCGCGGTCACCAGCTTGGCGCCGTGCTTGGCGATGCCCTCGTGCTCGTACTTCGAGCCGACCATGAAGCCGGTGATGTTCTGCAGGAACACCAGCGGAATCCTGCGCTGGGCACACAGTTCGATGAAGTGGGCGCCCTTGACCGCGCTCTCCGAGAACAGCACCCCGTTGTTGGCGACGATACCCACCGGATGGCCATGGATATGGGCGAAGCCGGTGACCAGGGTATCGCCGTAGTAGCGCTTGAACTCGTCGAAGTCGGAGCCATCGACGATCCGCGCGATGACCTCGCGCACCTCGAAGGGCTTCTTGAGGTCGGTACCGACGATACCGTAGAGCTCCTCGGGGTCGAGGCTGGGCGGGCGCGGAGCGGCCATCGCCAGCTCGCCGCGCTTCTGCCAGTTCAGGCGGGACACGCAGCGCCTGGCGATCTGCAGGGCGTGGGCGTCGTTATCGGCGTAGTGGTCGGCGACCCCGCTGATCCGGGTATGGACGTCGGCGCCGCCCAGGTCCTCGGCGCTGATGGTCTCGCCGGTGGCGGCCTTGACCAGCGGCGGGCCGCCGAGAAAGATCGTGCCCTGCTCGCGCACGATGATCGATTCATCGGCCATGGCCGGCACATAGGCGCCACCGGCGGTGCAGGAGCCCATCACCACGGCGATCTGGGGAATTCCCTCCGCCGACAGGGTGGCCTGGTTGTAGAAGATTCGGCCGAAGTGGTCGCGGTCGGGGAACACTTCGTCCTGGCGCGGCAGAAAGGCACCGCCGGAGTCGACCAGGTAGACGCAGGGCAGGCGATGCTTGCGCGCGACTTCCTGGGCGCGCAGGTGCTTCTTCACCGTCAGCGGAAAATAGGTGCCGCCCTTGACGGTGGCGTCGTTGGCGACGATCACGCACTCGACGCCCGAAACGCGGCCGATGCCGGTGACGATGCCGGCCGCCGGCACTTCGGTGTCATACACCTCATGGGCGGCCAGCGCCGACAATTCGAGGAAGGGCGAGCCCTCGTCGAGCAGGTGGTCGATGCGGTCGCGCACGAACAACTTGCCGCGGGATTCGTGACGGCTACGGGCCTTGTCGCCACCGCCACGGCGGATGGCAGCGGTCAGTTCGGCCAGTTGGCCGACCTCGGTGCGCATGGCCGCGTCCCGGGCCTGGAAGTCCTCGGAGCGCGGGTTGATCTTGGTGTCCAGAATCGCCATGACCGGCTCCCCTTACTTGGATTCGTTGAACAGCTCACGCCCGATCAGCATGCGCCGGATCTCGCTGGTGCCGGCACCGATCTCGTAGAGCTTGGCGTCACGCAGCAGGCGCCCGGTCGGGTACTCGTTGATGTAGCCGTTGCCGCCGAGCAGCTGGATGGCGTCCAGCGCCACCTGGGTGGCCTTCTCGGCGCAGTAGAGGATCACCCCGGCGGCGTCCTTGCGCGAGGTCTGGCCGCGGTCGCAGGCGGCGGCGACGGTGTAGAGGTAGGCGCGGCAGGCGTTCAGGGTGGTGTACATGTCGGCAACCTTGCCCTGGACCAGCTGGAACTCGCCGATGGACTGGTTGAACTGCTTGCGCTCGTGGATGTAAGGCACCACCACGTCCATCGCCGCCTGCATGATGCCGATGGGGCCAGCAGCCAGCACGGTGCGCTCGTAGTCGAGGCCGCTCATCAGCACGCGTACGCCCTTGCCGACCTCGCCCAGCACGTTCTCGGCGGGGACTTCGCAGTCCTCGAACACCAGTTCGCAGGTGTTGGAGCCGCGCATGCCGAGCTTGTCGAGCTTCTGGGCGGTGGAGAAACCGGCGAAGCCCTTCTCGATGATAAAGGCCGTCATGCCCTTGGAGCCGGCGTCAGGATCGGTCTTGGCGTAGACCACCAGCACGTCGGCATCGGGGCCGTTGGTGATCCACATCTTGTTGCCGTTGAGGATGTAGCGGTCGCCGTCCTTGCGGGCGCGCAGCTTCATCGACACCACGTCGGAACCGGCGCCCGGCTCCGACATGGCCAGCGCCCCTACGTGCTCGCCAGAAATCAGCTTGGGCAGGTACTTGGCCTTCTGTTCGGCGGAGGCGTTGATCTTGAGCTGATTGACGCACAGGTTGGAGTGGGCGCCGTAGGACAGGCCCACCGAGGCGCTGGCCCGGGAGATCTCCTCCATGGCGATGCAGTGGGCCAGATAGCCCATGCCGGTGCCGCCGTCCTCGTCGGACACGGTGATGCCAAGCAGGCCCATGTCGCCGAACTTCTGCCACAGGTCGGCGGGGAATTCATTCTTCTCGTCGATCTCGCCGGCGCGGGGAGCGATCTCGTCGCGGGCGAAGGCGTTGACCTGGTCGCGCAGCATGACCAGGGTTTCGTCGAGGCCGAAATCGAGGGGCGTATAGGGGCTGAACATGATGGGCTCCGGGGCATCCTTGATGGTCGATACGGCACCGGGAGAGGGCCGGACCATCCTTATTGATGGTGTAGATGTCGAGTCGAAACGGCACCGCAGGCGGTGTGCGTTCACTGGATGACAAGAAGACTAGGCAAGGTTTACGTTAACGTAAAGTGCAGCTTGTGATGCTTGCGACCAAAGTAGGTAGATGGGGCGGCAGGCAAGTGGCAGTCGCTGGACGGTGGGGGAACCGCCAGCAGCCCCGGGCATAGCGTCCGGCGCTGTGCGATGGGGTGGGCGGGAGGACTGTGCGGCTCAGTTCGAGGGCAGGGCAGTGGCCTGGTTCAATGCGAATCCAGACCCAGGCGCGAGACCGGCAACGCCTGGGAAAGGGTGCCTGGGGCAAGGCATGGAGCGACACGGCGAGGTGCGGGCTGGGTGTCCCCAGGCGTGCCCGTCATATCAATCTTCGTCCTGCCAGTAGTCCACCGCGTCCCGGCGCATGCCGTAGTGTTCGAAGCTGCGCTCGGCCTTGTCGCCGCCCGGCGCGGTGCCGGCCAGTACGCCAAACTTGCCCGAGTCGGGATACTCCATCACGTCCGGGGCGTTCATGCTGCTGATACACAGGTAGGTCAGGGGTTCGTCGGAGTCGTTGATGATCTGGTGGGCGCAGTCGGCGTCGCCGGCGGGGGCCGCGATCAGCTCACCCTCGACGATGGGGTAGCGCTTCTCTCCCAGACGCACGCTGCCCTTGCCCTTGAGCACAATGAACATCTCGTCATTGTTGTGATGGAAGTGGAAAGGCCAGGCGTGGCAGCCCGGCGCCAGGGTGACTCGGCGACAGCCGAGGTCGCGCATGCCGAGCACCGGCGTCAGGTTGATGATCTTGGCATCGACCTTGTCACCGTGCTGGTGGTCTTGCCGGGGAATCGGGCAGTGGCACAGAGAGAGGATGCGAGCGCGCATTGAGGGTCCTTGTCGGTCATGGGGACGAACGAAGCACGCCGATCGCGTGCCTTCGTTCGTCTCGCGTCAATTCTCGTCTCAGCCTAGACCGAGATATATGACCCTGCTACGACCCCGGTCAGTTGAGGTTGCTGCCTCGGGCGCGGCCGCCGGCTTCAGCGCAAGCCAGCGATTACTCGTCGTCGGCGTTGGGAAAGAATAGCTGCTGTCCCTTGACCTCGAAATCGCCGATGGCCTGCTGGCCCGCCTCGGACAACAGCCAGTCGTGCCACTGGTCTGCCAGGTCGTGCTTGAGCTCCGGGTGGCGCTCGGGTGACAGCTTGAGGCTGCCGTACTGGTTGAACAGGACTTCGTCCCCTTCGAACAGCAGCTCGAGATCCTGACGGTTGTCGAAGGCCACCCAGGTGGCACGATCCGACATCACGTAGGCACCCATGCCCGCCGCGGTGTTGAGGGTGGCCCCCATGCCGCTGCCCAGCTCACGGTACCAGTCGCCGCCGGGTTCGACCCCCGCCGACTCCCACAGCCGCAGCTCCGCCCGGTTGGTGCCGCTGTCGTCGCCGCGGGAGGCGAAGGACGCCTCGTGCTCGGCGATCAGGTTGAGCGCCTCGGCGGCGCTGTCGGCGTCACGGATGCCTGCGGGATCCTCGGCCGGGCCGATCAGCACGAAGTCGTTGTACATGACGTCGGCGCGCTCGGTGGCGTAGCCATCCGCCACGAAGGCTTCCTCGCCGGTGGTGTCGTGCACCAGCAGGCTGTCGGCGTCACCGCGTCTGGCGATCTCGAAGGCCTGTCCGGTGCCCACGGCGACCACGTGCACGTCGATGCCGGAGCCCTCGGTAAAGCTCGGGATGATGGCGTCGAACAGCCCCGAGTTCTGGGTCGAGGTGGTCGAGGCCAGGGTGATGGAGCGATCCTCGGCCTGGGCGCTGGTGGCAGCCAGCGACAAACCCGCGATCAGCAGGGCGCGGGAGAGCAGAGCATTGGCAGGAGTGGAGCCTGGATATCTTGTCATTGGTGCCTTTCCTTGCGTGGGTGGATCGGGTGATGGGACAAAGCGTGCATCGTTCGAAAGATCGGGGCGCGGGCCGGGCTCAATCGAGCAGCTCGCCATGGACAAAGGCGTGGCCCTCGGTGGTGACCGGGGCGTCGAAGAAGGTCGCCGCGGGGCTCTGTTCGACCAGCCGGCCGTGGTGCAGCAAGATCACCTCGTCGGCCAGTCGGCGCGCCTGATGAAGGTCATGGCTGGTCATCACGATGCGAACCCCCTGGCGGTGGAAGTCGTCGATGGCGGCCTCCACGGCGCGAATGGCGGCGGGGTCCAGGGCCGAGGTGGGCTCATCGAGAAACAGCACCTCGGGCGACAGCAGCCAGGCCCGGGCCAGCGCCAGGCGCTGCTGTTCGCCGCCGGACAGCACCCTGGCCGGGCGCCGGGCGAGCGCCTCCAGACCAAAGCGCGCCAGCGCCTCCCTGGCCCGTTCGCGACGCTGGCGCCGGGGCACCCGCTGCACCGCCAGGGCATACTCGAGGTTGGCCAGGGCCGAGCGTCTGAGCAGCACCGGGCGCTGGAACACCATGGCCTGGCGTGGCGCCGCGCCTTCCCACACCAGGCGCCCCGACGTCGGTTGCAGCAGACCATGGGCCAGGCGCATCAGCAGGCTCTTGCCGGCGCCGTTGGGCCCCATGATCAGGGTGCGGCGATGGCCCTCCAGGTTCAGCGACAGCGGCCCCAGCAGCGTCTGCCCACGGGATGCGTAGCTGACGCGATCGAAGTTCAGGCGTGGCGTCGTGGCCGGTACCGAAAGCGTCAGATGGGTCATCCGAGCTGCCTCCGCGTCGCTTCGCCCAGCAGATGCGCCAATGCATTGATTACCCCCACCAGTGTCAGCAACACGATACCCAAGCCCAGCGCCAGGGGCAGGTTGCCCTTGCTGGTCTCCAGCACGATAGCCGTCGTCATGACCCGGGTGACGCCGTCGATGTTGCCGCCGACGATCATCACCGCCCCGACCTCGGCGCTGGCGCGGCCAAAGCCGGCCAGCACCACAGTGATCAGCGACAGCCTGGCGTCCCACAGCAAGGTCGGAATACGGCGCCGCCGAGAAACCCCGATGGAGGCGAGCTGTTCGGCGTACTCGCCGTGGAGCTCCTCGACCTTCTGACGGGTCAGGGCAGCCAGGATCGGCAGCACCAGGATGACCTGGGCCACCACCATGGCGGTGGGGGTAAACAGCAGGCCCAGCGAACCCAGCGGCCCCGCCCGGGACAGCAATAGATAGACGGCGAGGCCCGCCACCACCGGCGGCAGGCCCATCAGGGCATTGAGGGTGACGATGAGAGGGGCTCGGCCAGGAAAGCGAAACAGCGCCAGCGCCGCCCCCATTGGAAAGGCAAGCAGGGCAGCGATGGCAACAGCGGTCAGCGAGATCTTCAGCGATAGCCCGACGATGTCGAGCAGGTCGGCGTCCAGACCGATGACGAGTTCAAGGGCAGTAAGGAAGGCAGAGTCGGTCATCGTGTCTCGGTCGATTTGGGGGCGTCGGGTGCTTGCCGTTTTCCGGTCTACCGGCATGATGTGATGATCTACTGCGGCGCGCACCCCATGGCCGTAATATATGCAGCCATAGACCACTTCCTGCAAAGTGACCCTCTACACCTTTTGGAGGTAACCCGATGGTCGAACCCGTCCTGCCTCGCTACCTCACCACCGCAGAGGTGGCCGACTATCTGCGGTTGAAGCCACGCAAGGTCTACGATCTGGTCCGCCAGGGGCAGATTCCCTGCACCCGTGCCACCGGCAAACTGCTGTTTCCACGTCATGCCATCGACCTGTGGCTGATGAACCACCTGGAGGGGGACCAGTCTTCCGCCACCGAGCCGCTGGAGGTGATGGCCGGCAGTCAGGATCCGTTGCTGGACTGGGCGATGCGCGAGAGTGGCTGTGGCCTGGCAAGCCTTTGCCTGGGCAGCGGTGATGGCATCCAGCGGCTGCTGGCGGGCAAGGCCATGGTGGTGGGGGCTCATCTGCTGGACGGGGCGGGGCGCTACAATGTGCCCTCGGAGCTTGGCCTCGGTGGCATGCGTGACCTGGTGGTGGTGCACTGGGCCAGACGTACCCAGGGGCTGATGCTGGCGCCGGGCAACCCGCTTGGCGTCGAAGGCCTGGGTGATCTGGCGAGGGCGGGGCTGCGTATCGGTCGGCGACCCGAGGGCGCCGGCGCCCACCGCTTGCTGGGTTGGCTGCTGGAGCGGCAGGGTATCGAGATTGAGCGGCTGGATATGGTGGAGCATCCGGCGACAAGCGAGGACGACCTGGCGCTTGCCGTTGCCCAGGGCAGGGCGGACGTTGGGCTTGGTGTGGAGGCCGCAGCAAGGCGCCAGGGGCTTCATTTCCTGCCCCTGCACCAGGAGTCCTTCGACCTGCTGTTGCGGCGACGCAGCTATTTCAGCGATGCCCTGCAGAGGCTGTTCGCCTTCGCCCGGGGTGAGCGTTTACGGGACCAGGCGGAAAGCCTCGGCGGCTACGAGGTGTCTCGGATCGGGACGATTCGCTTCAACGCCTGATGCGAGGTCGGTGATTCTTGGTGTTCCGCCTTTTCACGCGCGCAAGGGTGTCGCGTGAAAAGGCGGTCACCCTTCTTATTCTTCCCGCATCGCCCGTGCCAGCATGTCCACGATCGGTTTCGCCACATAGCTGGCGAAGCTTCTTTCGCTGGTGCGGATCATCACCTCTGCCGGCATGCCGGCCATCAGCCGCATATTCTCGGTCATGTCCTTCTCGCCGAGTTCGGTGACCTGGATGCGTACCTTGTAGTAGCGCTGGCGCGTCGCCTCGTCCTCGAAACTGTTGGCGCTGACGTGGACGACCTCACCGTCGATGACGTTGGACAGCCGCTGGTTGAAGGCGCTGAAGCGGATTTCCGCCGGTTGGCCAAGGTACAGATGGTCGACGTCGTGGTTGGCCACCTTGGCCTCGACGATAAAGCCGTCGCCAATGGGCACCAGGTCCATCAGCGGGTCGCCGCCGCGCACCACCGCGCCGAGGGTATGCACCTTGAGCCCGACCACGGTGCCCGCTACCGGGGCGGTGATCTCGGTGCGCTTCAAGGTATCGTTCAACGCCACCAGGCGTTCTTCAGCGTCGGCCACCTCGGCCTGCACCTGGCGCAGCGCCTCGCCGACCTGCTGCTGAAACTCCTGCAGGCGTATCTGCTTGTTCAGGGTGTTCTCGCTGATCTGGGCCCTGAGCCTGGCCACCTCGGAGACGTGACGAGCGTTGTCGCTCTGGTACTCCAGGCTCTCGCGCTCCATCTCGCGCATGCGCTGGCTGCTGATCAAGCCATCACGAAACAGCTTACGGTGGTTGGCGACATCGCCGTTGAGGGAGTCGATTCGCCGCTGGGTGATGACCTGGGTCTCCTCGAGGCCGGTGATCTGCTCCTCGAGCTGGAGGATCTGCTGGTCGAGCGCCGCCAGGGTGCCCTCCAGCGAGTCGCGGCGTACCTCGAACAGCCGTCGTTGAACCTCCAGCACCGCCTGTACCCGGGCGTTGTCCGAATCGATCAGGGCCTGGGGGAAGACCAGCGTTTCGGCGCCGGACTGTTCGGCCAGCAGGCGTACTTCGCTGGCGCGGGCGATCAGGTACTCGGTCTCGACGATACGACTCTGGGCCATCGCCTGGGTGTCATCCAGGGTGATCAACGGTGCTCCGGCCTCGACCTGGCTACCATCCTCGACGTGGATCTGCTCGACGATGCCACCCTCGAGATGCTGCACCGTCTTGGTGAAGCTCTCTACCGACACCGAGCCTGGAGCCACCACCGAGACCGCCAGGCTGGCCATTACCGACCAGCTGCCGAAGCCGCCGAAGGCGACCAGCAGGATGATCAGGCCCATGCGCCGATAGCGAGTGTCCTGCAGCGGCAGGTCGTCCTGGGAAGGGGAGGGGCTGTTCATGATGAGGTCTCCTCACCGCCGCTGCGGCGGTTGACGGGGGAGCGCCCCCGGGCGCTGGGGTGCAGGGTGGTGACGCCGGGCGAGCGCCGTCCAGCGGTGGCCACGGCGGCCGCCGGCGTATTGCGGCGGGGCGGCGTCAGCGAGGCGATTTGGCCGTCCTTGAGCACCAGGATACGATCGACGTTGCTCAGCAGGCGTTGGCGATGGGTGATCACCAGCGCGGTGGTGCCCTGCTGGCGCAGTTGGAGCAGGCACTCGGCCAGGGCGGCCTCACCGGCATCGTCCAGATTGGCGTCGGGTTCATCCAGCACGATCAGCGCGGGGTCGCCGTAGAGCGCTCGGGCCAGGCCGATACGCTGGCGCTGACCGGCGGACAGCGCGGTGCCGCCGTGATCCAGATAGGTGTCATAGCCTTCGGGCAGCTTCAGCACCAGTTCATGCACGCCGGCACGGCGGGCGGCACGCACGACCTGCTCGGGGTCGACTTCCTGGAAGCGGGCGATGTTCTCGGCCACGCTGCCGTCGAACAGCTCGATGTCCTGGGGCAGATAGCCGAGGTAGGGGCCCAGCGCGGTGCGATCCCACTTGTTGATATCGGCGCCATCCAGGCGCACACAGCCAAGCTGAGCCGGCCATAGCCCGAGCACCACCCGGGCAAGGCTCGACTTGCCCGAGGCGCTGGGGCCGACCACGGCCAGGTGTTCGCCCTTGGCAAGCTTCAGGTCGATGTTGGTCAGGGTCGGCAGGCGCACGCCGGGAGGCGCGGCGCTGACGCCTTCCAGGCTGAGCTGACCGCGGGGCCGGGGCAGCGGCATGGTCGGCGGATCGGCGGGCACCTCGTCGAGCAACGCCTCGAGTCGTCCCTTGGCCGTGCGTGCCCCGGAAAAGCCCTTCCAGCCGTTGATCATCTGGTCTATGGGGGCGAGGGCGCGGCCCATCAGGATCGAACCGGCGATCATCATGCCAGGGGTCAGCTCGCCCCTGAGCACCAGAAAGGCACCGATGCCCAGGATCAGCGACTGGAACATCAGCCGCAGCACCTTGGAGGTATTGGTCAGCAGGCCCGAGCGATCGCTGGCCTGGGATTGCAGCACCAGGTATTCACGATGGCGCGCCGCCCAGCGGCCCTGGATGCCGGGCAGCATGCCCATGGCGTGCAGCACCTCGGCGTTGCGCAGGTTGCTGTTGGCCAGGTCCTGGGACTGCACGTGGCGACCGTTGGCCTCGGTCAGCAGTTGCTTGGTCATACGCTCGTTGATGACCGCGATGGTGGCCAGGATCACGCCGGCGCCCAGGGCAAACAGCCCAAACCACGGATGAAAGAGTGCCAGCACCCCGATGTAGACCGGTACCCAGGGCGCATCGAAGAAGGCAAACAGGCCGTTGCCGGAGAGGAACTGACGCAGGCTGGTCAGGTCGTTGAGCGGTTGAGCGGAGGGCTTGCCGGGGCTCGACAGGGTGCGCTTGAACATGGCGCTGTAGAGCCGGGGACTGATCAACGCATCGAGGCGATTGCCGACCCGGACCAGGATGCGTGAGCGCATCAGCTCGAGCCCACCCATCACCAGAAACAGGAACACCACCACCAGCGTCAGCATCCACAGGGTTTCCTGGCTGCGGGTGGTCAGCACCCGGTCATACACCTGCAGCATATAGAGTGGCGGCACCAGCATCAGCAGGTTGATGAACAGGCTGAACAGGGCCACATAGCCAAAGCTGCGCCGGCAGAAGGCCAGCACCTTGCGCAGATCGTTGTGTTCCGCAGACATCTTCCCTCTCCCCCTGGACGTTACGTCATTTTTCTTGTTTGGCGAACATTGCGCCGTTTTTTTGAAAATCGGTTGGGCCATTTTCCTATGGATGGTGAATGTCGTGGGTCAACGCGGACGTCGAATGACTAAAGATGTTATGCGGATTTTTCTACCTTGCAACTACTTTGCAGGGGGTTTTACCTAGTTATTCTTTGGATTTTATTTCCCGGTTATTTGCGGGCTGTTTCTCTGATTTTTTAATAGTGGAAATCTGAATATATATCCGATGTTGGCATAATAAAAGTCTCATGTTGGAGTGTTGTTACGCTGGTTTTGGAGGTGTCTTGTTCTTGGTTTTAGGGTGGTGAGTATACTGCATGAAGAGAGGTTAATAATTTAATAAAACGATTGAAAACAACTAGATATAGTACCGTTGATGAGGGTTTTTCTACCGTTTATTCCGCATGGTTAGCGCTATCAAAAAAATCTTGATGTACCTCCGTCGGGTTATAGAATCAGAGAGAGCCATCTCTTTCTGGCTGCCGGTTCGTTTGTTGTCTCAGCGGAAGTTGGGGATTCGTCTGGGCGGACTGTAAAGCGGCGAGAGAGATCTTCGAAGAAAGTTGATGGGTTCTTGTTGGCAGTTGGTGGCAATCACTATCCAAAATAATCGTCAGGGGGCAGGCCATGTTTTCCATGTCATTTGTGAGCCGTGGGCAAAAGTCATTTCAAAAGCGTCTGGCAGATAAGGCGGAATTTCGGACAAAAGATTTCGAGATGCATGATCTGGTGGTCGCACCGCATCCTGGCCAATGGCGGGACGCGGTCGAAGCCGTGCGGATGACCTGGAAGGATGCCTCCGGCGCACAAAGCGTCTTCGAGCGTTTCGAGCGGCCCTTTGTGTTCGACCACCTGCCGACGCCGCAACCGGGCAAGCTGGCCATGGTGATCGATGCCCTCGACGGGCAAGGACAGGCTCTGGGCGGACTTCGTGCTGCCTTCGATGTGCTCATCGAGGACGCCGAGGCTGCCAGTGACGATGAAGTCGCAGGCCCGAGTGGCCAGGTGGAAGCGGGGCAGGACGGTGCAGGTCTGGAAGCATCGGAACAAGGGTCTGGTGATCAAGGTATCCCGGCAGATGCAGCGCCGGCGTCGGCACCAGGCGCGCCTGCTGCGTCCGATAGCGCAGCGCCTTTGGCAACCCCAGCATCAAGCTCGACAGCAACCCCAGCAGCGCTTTCTACCACCCCAGCCGCGGCGCTCTCTACCACCCCAGCCGCAGCGCTTTCAGCCACCCCTTCAGCCACCCCCTCAATAGTGGCCGCGGCCGCGCCGATCGGCTTTTCGCTACGTATCCAGGCCGAGGACGATGACGCCAGCGACGGCGCCTCGGCCAGTATTTCCGGCGATACCGGAATCGCAGTGGTCAGTGATCCGGCCAACCCTGACGCCGCCGATGCCGAGGGCAACGCCTACGTGGATTACGGCAACGGCGTGGCCGGTGGCGAGAGCCTGACCTTCACCTTCGAGGCGCCGGAGGCCGGTGAATACGATCTGGTGCTGCGCTACGCCATGGGCGACGGCAACCGTCCACTGCGACTGGACGTCAATGGCGAGTTGTTCGACCGCATGTTCGACCTGCCCTCCACCGGCGATGATTTCACCAACTTCGAGCTGACCCAGCCGGTGCGGGTGACCCTGGCCCAGGGCACCAACACCATTACGTTGACCTCCAACGGGGCCAGCGGGCCCAACATCGACTATCTGGAAATCACCGCTCCGGACCCCGATCGCTACGTGGTGCAAGGCGAGGACATGCTGCTGTCGCCCGCCGAGAACGTCAATGACGACGGTACCAACCGGGTGGCGACACTCGACAGCATCGCTGACTTCACCGACGGCCTGGAGACCTTCCGGGTCGGCGCCGAGGGCGCAGGCTACCTGGATTGGGCGTTCGGTAATGCCAATGCCACCGCTGACTTCACCCTGGACGTGGCCACCGCCGGCACCTACACGGTAAGCGTCACCTACGCGACCTCCAACCCCCGTCCGCTGGACCTGCTGCTGGTGGACGGCGCGACCACCACCACCCTGGGCACCTTTGCCTTCGCGACAACCACGGCGCCGGACTACTACCCCGACGACACCGAGGCCGATATCGCCCCGGATAACAGAACAGCCCAGAGCAGCCAGTGGGAAGGCTGGACCGTCGAGACCCTGGAGGTCGACCTGGCTGCCGGTTCCAATACCCTGCGTCTGGGCGGCGGCTATACCAATGGCCCCAATATCGACAAGATCGAACTGGCCCTGGTCAGCGCTGCGGTCACCAATCCAGTGATCGACCCGCTGGTGGTGCAGGCCGAGGACGCCGAGCTCGGCGCCGACAACGGTGCCGCCACCCTGGTGCGCGACGCCGAGAACCCCGAGAGCGGCGGCTTTGTCGGGCTGCGCCCGGACTACTCCGGCACCGGCTATGTGGACTTCGGCAGTGCACCCGGCGACAGCCTGACGTTCACCGTCAACGTGGCCGAAGCGGGTGACTACGACCTGAACTTCCGCTACGCCAGCAACGGGGCGCGCCCGCTGGATCTGTCGATCAACGGGGGAGACGCCTCGACCCAGGCCTTTGCCAGCACCGACCCCAACGCCGGCAATGTCGATCCCGAGGGATTCGATGTCTGGGGTTATCAGACCCTGACGGCGAGCCTGCAGGCCGGCGACAACACCATCACCCTGGCGATCCCGGCTGGCCGCAACAATGGACCCAACGTCGATCGTCTCGAGGTCACCACGGCGGGTACCGGTCCGGTCGGCGATGTCGAGGGCGACGAAGGCGACGACCTGTCGTTCAGCTCCGCTTCCGCCCTGATCAATGCCGACGCCGCTGCCTCGGCGGGTTTCAACGTGACGGGGCTGGATGATGACATCGTCTTCGTCGGCGTCAGCTTCGATGGCGGCGTCAACGTCGAGGAGGTCACCCCGGACGCCAACGGTGACTTCAGCCTCGACCTGTCCGGCCAGGCCGATGGGCCGCTGGCGGCCAGCCTGATCGCGATGGATGCCTTCGGCAACCGTGCGACTCGCGAGCTTTCGTTGACGCTGGATACCACCGCCGACGAGGGTGCTGACCTGGCGCTCAGCGGCCCGGTCGATCCGGTAGCCGCGGATGACAGCGACGCTGTCACCTTCAACCTGGCGGGGCTGGACACCGACGCCGATGTCGTCGAGGTAAGCTTCGACGGCGGCACCACCCGCACCCCGGTGGGTGTCGATGGCGGCAGCGTCCAGCTGGACCTGTCCGGCCAGGACGCCGGCACCCTGGACGTCACCCTTTACGTCACCGACGCCGCCGGCAACGAAGCCAGCACCAGCACCCAGGTCACCCTGGAAGCCGACGATGCCCCGCTGACGGTGGACTTCTCGGCGGGGGCGATCGCGTCCTACGGCGGTAATCAGGACAACCCGTCCCAGGGCACCGGCGCGGCGGTGGAAGACGCCGGCGCGACGCTCGCCCTGACCGACAACGTGTGGAAGCGGGTGGCCCTGGGCGAAAGCTACCAGATCACCGCCGACACCCGCCTGACGCTCGAACTCAGCGCCTCTGACACCCCGGTGTCGGAGATCATCGCGATCGGCTTTGACCTCGACGATAACCCCTTCAACGGTGGCAACAGCGCCTACCAGCTGGCCGGCACCCAGAGCCAGGGTGGTTTTGTCGACCTGCGTGGACAGGGCGTCGATGACGACGGTGATGGCGTCGTGAGCTTTACCATCGATCTGTCGGCCCACGCTGGCACCACCATCGATTCGCTGGTGTTCGTCAACGACGACGACCTGGGCGCCAAGGGCAGCGCGCGCTTCTCCAACGTGACCCTGAGCGAGGCCACCACCGGCGACGTCAATCAGGCGCCGCAGGTGGTCGGTGGTGGCGTCGCCGACCTTGCCCTCGATGAAGGTTCCACCCTCGAGGTCGACCTGGCCTTCGAAGACCCCGACGGCGACGATCTGAGCTACCGTTTCGAGGTGGCCGACGCCGATGGTGCGCCTGTCGACGCCGCTGGCCTTGCCATCGACGGCAGCGTACTGGGCGGCAGCCTGGATGGGCTGGAACCTGGTAACTATACCGTTACCTTGTTTGCCGATGACGGTCAGATCGAGACCTCCGACAGCTTTGTGCTGACCATCGACAACGTCAACGACGCCCCGGTGGCGGAACCGGCGGCGCTGGAGCCGTTCTTCGGTGAAGTCGGCGAGGCCTTCGGTCAGGTGGCGATCGCCGACTTCGCGCCGCTGTTCTCCGACCCCGACGGTGACGACCTGACCCTGACGGTCGAAGACTTGCCGGCAGGACTCGAGGTGGTTAATGGCGTGATCCAGGGCACGCCCTCCCAGGGCGGCAATTTCAGCGTGACCCTGCGCGCCACCGATCCCGGCGGTCTGTCCGCGACCCAGGTGCTGGAGTTCCAGATCGAGGGCACCGATATCGGTGACGTCGTGACCATCGAGGCCGAGGCCTTTACCGACCTGGACGCCGACAACGTCATCGCCACCGGTAACGCCAGCGCCTCGGGCAACGAGCTGATCCGCGTGACCAGCAACGCGCCCGCCACCGTGGGCACCGAGCTTGCCGCCGCAGGCGTCGAGCCGGGCTGGTATCGCGTTACCCTGTACGTCTTCGACGAGACCGACGGTGAGGGTGAACTGACCCTGTCCATCGACGGCAATGCCCTCGAGGCGCGCAATCTGTCGAGCGACAGCCTGACCTCCGACGTCGTATTGAGCGACGACTTCGGCACCCTGGTGGGTAGTGGTGGCCGGGGCAACGCCGGTCAGAGCGGCAACCGCAAGGAGATCGTGTTCGAGACGCCGGTGGAGATTACCGCCGATTCGCTGCTGTCGCTGGAGCTTAGAGGCGAGGGCGGCGAGCTGATGCGCATCGACTCGCTGGATCTCCTGCGCATCGAGGAGCCGGTCAACAACGCCCCGACGATTGACGGACTCGACGACAGCGTCAGTGTCGACGAAAACACCAGTGCCGTGGCGACCCTGACACTGGACGACCTGGACGGTGACGCCCTGACGGTGACCCTTGAGGGCGACGATGCCGCGCTGTTCAGCTTCGACGCCAATACCGGCGTATTGAGCTTCGTCAATGCCCCGGACGCCGAGCTCGCCGCCGACGCCAACGAAGACGGCGTCTATGAGCTGACGGTCATCGTCAGCGACGGCGAAGACAGCGTGTCCCAGGCGACCCTGGTCATGGTCAACGATGTCAACGAGAGTCTCTCGATCGGTGCAACCGCACTTGCCATCGACGAGAACCTGACCGAGATCGGGTCCATCGCGGTGCTCGATGAGGACGGTCAGCCGGCCACCCTGACGGCGCCGGTGTTTACCATCACCGGTGGTGTCGACGCGCCGCTGTTCACCATCGACCCTGATACCGGAGCGCTGGCCTTCACCTCGGCGCGTGACTTCGAGCTGGCGGCGGACGCCAACGAAGACAACGTCTACGAGGTCGAGGTCAGCGTCAGCGACGGTGATCTTTCCACCACCGAGCTGGTGTCGGTCACCGTCAACGACGTCGACGAGGCGCCTTTCTCGCCCTTGAGCCTGCAGGCCGAGGACGGTGTGGTCGAGAGCTTCGATACCGACCCCAACAACACCGACACCCAGGTCCGCGACCCGGACAACCCCGAGGCGAACCAGCCCACCGGACTGCGTCCGGGCTTCAGTGGCACTGGCTATCTGGACTTCGGTGACACCCCGGGAGACAACGTCAGCTGGCAGATCGACGTGGCCCAGGCCGGCCAGTACGACATCAGCGTGCGCTACGCCACCAATACCGATCGTCCGCTGGACCTGGTGATCAACGGCGGTGATCCGCTCGCCCTGGCCATGGTCAGCACCGATCCGGACGGCACCGGCCCCGAGGAAGGCTTCGACCACTGGCAGTTCGAAACCGTCACCGTGACCCTGGAGGCGGGCAGCAACACCATCGCCCTGGCGATCCCGGCGGGTGCCAATACCGGTCCCAACATCGATCGCATCGAGGTGACCGAGGGCGGCAGCGGCCCGATTGCGGAGGACGTCAGCGCCGACGAGGACGGCGATCTCGCCATCGTCGCCGACGACGATACCCTCGACGCCAGCCAGCTGGCGGCGGCGGTGTTCAATGTCTCGGGCGTCGATGACGACGTCACCACCGTCGAGGTGTCCTTCGACGGTGGCGCGACCCGCACCGAGGTGACGCCGGATGCCTCGGGCAACATTACCCTGGACCTGAGCGGCCAGCTCGACGACCAGAGCGGTGATCTCACCGTCACGCTGTTTGTCACCGACGCCGCCGGCAACGAGGCCAGCGCCACCGAAGTGGTCAGCTTCGAGGACGACGTGGTGGTGGCGCCGATCACCCTGCAGGGAGAGGACGCCGACATCGTCGACGTGGGCGGTACCGCCCAGGGCGAGGTTACCCGGCCGGTGGATGCGGACAATCCCGACGACTTCGGCAATCATCGTCCCGGCGCGGTGGGTGATGCCTACCTGGACTTCGGCTCCAACCCCGGCGACCAGATCACCTTCAACGTCAACGCGGTGGAGGCCGGCAGCTACACCGCCACCGTGCGTTATGCCAACGGAGGTGATGCCCCGCGGCCGCTGGATCTGACCGTCAACGGCGATGATCAGGGTCAGCTTGGCTTCCCCAACGCCACCGGCGCGGACGCCTGGAACGAGTGGCAGACCCTGGAAGTCGAGGTGGATCTCGTCGAGGGCGCCAACACCTTCACCCTGACCATGCCCGCGGGCGCCACCGGCGGTCCCAACATCGATCAGGTGGTGTTCGACTTCAACGAGGCCGACGTCGGCACCCCGGCGTTCAACTTCGCCATCGAGGGTGAGGCGCTGACCATCGTCGACGCCGACGGCGACACCCAGGTGCGCGACGCCGACAATCCGGAAACCAACACCGCAGCTGGCCCCGACGGTCTGTGGAATGGCTTCTCCGGTAGCGGTTACCTGGACATGGGCGCCGACGCCGGTGACGCCGCCGAGTTCCAGGTGAGCGTCGATGAGGCCGGTACCTACACCCTGGAGGTGCGTTATACCAACGCCGGCTCGAACGGCGCCGATCGTCCCATGGATATCCTGGTGGACGGCCAGAGCCAGGGCAGTCTGGCCTTTGCCTCCACCGGTACCGACGCGGCCGGCTGGGAGAACTGGACCACCACCACCATCGAGGTGGAGCTCGAGGCTGGCGACAACACCATTCGTCTGGCCAATATCGGCAACGCTGGCCCCAACATCGACAGCCTGACGGTGAGTCGTGACGGGGTGGCACCGGATCGTCCGGTGGAGCCGGGCGATCGCTTCTCGGTCAAGATCAACTTCCAGCCCGAGGGCACCGCGGTGCCGGATGGCTACATCGCCGACAACGGCAAGGCCTTTGGCACCCAGTCGGTCACCGTCGACGGCCAGACCTACCAGTACGGCTGGGTCACCGAGGAGTCAATCTACGATGGCGATCCCGGCACCGAGCCGCTGGACATCAGTTCGCTGACCAGCGTGGCGGTCAATGATCGCACCGATGACATCGCCGGCCTCGACCCGCGTCAGGGTACCTACGCCCACTTCGACCAGCCGGGACCCAACTATGTGCGGGCCGGCTGGGAGATCGAGCTGGAAGACGGCTTCTACGAGGTCACCATCTCCATCGGTGATACCAGTGGGCCCTACGACAGCAACAACGTGCTCAACGCCGAGGGCGAGCTGTTCAACGACCCCTTCACCCCGTTCCGCCCGGATGACTTCCCGGCCGACACCAACCCGTCCAACGACACCGACGGCGTGCGCTCTGACCTGGTCACCCGCATCGTCCAGGTCACCGACGGTCGTCTGACCCTGGATTCGATGGGGCTCAACAACGAGAACACCGAGATCCAGTACATCGAGATTCAGGCCCTGCCGGACCTGACCCCTGGGGACGATCGCGACGCCGCCGAAGACTACGCCTTCTTCACCGACGCCCGGGCGATCGCCGGGGTCGGCCAGAACGAGGTTGAGGTGGATCTCGATCCGGATGACGGTGCCATTCCCACCGGGGTCGATCCGACCTCCGACATCTTTGTCGGCATCTCGGTGGTGGACGGACGTGGTGGAGCCCTGCTCGAAAGCCTCGGCGACGGCTCGATTCGGTTGTTCGAGACCGTTACCGGTCAGGAAGTCAGCTTCAACGCCAACACCACCGGCGGCTTCGATTCGCTGACCATCTCGCCGAGCCAGACCCTCAAGCCGTTCACCAGCTACACCCTGGTGATCGACGGCTTCCAGGACCGTGGCCCCAACGACGATGCGAGCGCGCCGACCCGCGAGTTCCAGAAGTACACCAACACCTTCGTCACCGGCGCCGAGCCGGAGGTGGTCGCGCGCGACGTGGCCTTCAACGACGTGGTGGAACTCAACGGCGCCGCCGACGGAGCCTTCGGCTTCACCTCGCTGGAGATGAGCCCGGATGGCGCTTACATGTACATCGCCACCATCAGCGGTGAACTGTTGCGCTACGACGTCGACCCGATCGACGGTTCGCTGTCCAATCGCCAGGATCTGAGTCTGCCCAACGACTATTTCGACCAGCCGGGACAGAGTCAGCAGCGCGGCATCATCGGTCTGGTGGTGGACCCCACCGATCCCAATGTGCTGTGGATCACCGACAACTATCCGATCCCGCTGACCGGACGTGACAACGGTGTGCCGGACTTCAGCGGACGGATCACCAAGATCACCCTGGATGATGGACCCGGCTTCTCCGGTACCGCCGAGGCCTATATCACCGGCTTGCCGCGCTCCAACGGCGACCACGTGACCAACAGCCTCGAGTTCCGCGAGAACCCGGACTACGACCCGGACACCAACCCGGACGTGCCGAGCCACCTGCTGTATCTGATCCAGGGCTCGAACACCGCCATGGGCGAGCCGGACAGCGCCTGGGGCAACCGTCCCGAGCGTCTTCTGAACGCCGCAGTGCTGGAAATCGATCCGACCCGTGACGTGTCCAATGGCCCCTTCGACGTCAGCACCGAACCGTTGCCCGACGATGGCCTGAACCGGCGCTTCGATGACCCCGACGGTCATCCCAAGGATGATCCCATCCCCATGGGCAACGGCGAGTTCCTGGTGTTCGACGATCGCGGCGTAGCCACGGTCCAGGACGCCAGCGGCAACGTGCTGGAGACCTACTACGATCCCTACGCCCCCGACGCGGTGTTGACGATCTTCGCCACCGGGGCGCGTAACGCCTACGACCTGGTGTGGCACTCCAACGGCTTCCTCTACGTGCCGACCAACGGCTCGGCGGCCGGTGGCAACGTGCCGGATGATCCCTCCACGCCGGAGAACGAGCGCTACACCGGTGTCGAGAAGCAGGATGACTACCTGTTCCGTATCGAAGAGGGCGGCTACTACGGCCACCCGAACCCGCTGCGTGACGAGTACATTCTGAATGGCGGCAATCCCACCGGTGCCAACGACCCCAACCAGGTCGACAAGTACCCGACGGGCACCATTCCCGAGGGCACCTACGACATCGCCGGGGTCTATTCGCTGGGCGAGAACCGCTCGCCCAACGGGGCGGTGGAATACACCAGCGGCGTGTTCGGCGGCAACCTCCAGGGCAACGTGCTGTTCACCGAGTACTCCGGCGGTGACGACGTGCGCTCCATCACCCTGGACGCCAACGGCAACGTCATCGGCGACGATGTGCTGCGTGATCCCGACGGCAACGTCATCACCTACGTCGACCCGCTGGACATCATCGAGAACCCGGCTACCGGCCAGCTCTACCTGCTGACCCTCAACCGCGGCAACGGCCAGAGCCAGATCATTCGCCTCGACCCGGCCCCGGGTGGCACCACCGGTCCCGTCGATCCGGATCCCGATCCCGTCGATGATCTGGTCATGGTGCTGGCCATCCAGGCCGAGGACATGACCCCGGATGACGGCACCTCGGTGGTCGTGGCCTCCGGTGCTGGCGCCGAGATCGAGATCCGAGACATCAACAATCCCGAGCCGAACCAGGCAGATCTGCCCAACGGCCTGCGCCCCGGCGCCTTCGGGGTCGATGGCAATGACGTCGACGATGACGGTGTGCCCGGCGGTTACGCCGACTTCGGTAGCACCAATGAGGACTTCATCACCTTCAGCTTCGAGCTGGACCCCGATCAGGCCGGCGACTCGGTGCTAAGGGTGCGCTACGCCAACGGCGGCAATGCCGATCGTCCTCTGGAGGTATTCGTCAACAACGTCTCGGTGGGCGTCGTATCCTTCCCGCCGCCCCAGGACCCGGCACTTGATGACGCGGACTCGCGCTGGGCCGAGTGGCTTACGGTGGATATCGATGCCGATCTGGCAGCCGGTCTCAACACGGTGCGCTTCCAGGCCACCGACAACACCGGGCCCAACATCGACCAGCTGGCGATCCTCCAGGAAGAGGATGCAACGCCCGGCTTCACCCTCTACGAGGCCGAGGACGCCGCGCTCGGCGGGGCGGTAATCGTCCCCGAGAGCCAGGACGACCGCAACGCCTCCGGTGATGGCTTCGTCGACTTTGCCGGTGCCGGGGACCAGACCATCACCTGGACGGTGAACGTGGACGAGGCGGGCAGCTACGAGATCGGCTTCCGCTACGCGCTGGCCGCGAGCAAGGCCGACCGTCCGCTGGGCCTGACCATCAACGGCAATGACCTGGGTCAGCTCAATTTCGTCGGCCAGAGCAACGACGACGAGACCGACTGGTTCTTCCAGGACGTGCTGGTCAACCTGGAAGCCGGCAGCAACACCATCGTGCTGACCGCGCCGAATGCCGTGGGCCCCAACATCGACCTGCTGCGGGTGCCGGACGACAGTGGTGACATCTTCATCCCGGTCTACGCCGATGTCTCCGATGGTGGCCGCATCGAGCTCGAGGATGGCAACAGTGCGCGTACCGTCAATGAGCTGACCGCCGACTTCTACTTCACGGTGGACAGCGACGGTCTCTATCGTCTGGACCTGGCGGCCAACGCCGGTGCCGATGACGGTGGCTCGCTGGCGCTGACCCTCAATGGGCAGACCATCGATAGCCTGGCCTATCCCGGGGTGGGTGACGCCGGCGAGCAGGGCATCTACGTCGAGCTTCAGGCCGGCGTCGAGTACAACCTGCGCGCGGTATCCAGCGCCGATGGTGCCGATGACCTCGACTACCTCGACGTGTCGCCGCTGACCGGTAACGACAACGCCGATATCGAGGTGCAGAGCGGCGATGCTGCCTACTTCGCCAACCGCCTGCACTTCAGCTACCTGGAGAACAACAGCGCCTCGAACGATGATCGCGAGTTCAAGGACAGCGCCACGGTGACGATCTCCAATAGCGGCAGCGAGCCGCTGGAGATTCTCGAGTCCGATATCGACGGGCCCTTCGTGCTGGCCGATCCGGGCGCGTTCGACGGTCTGACCCTCGCTGCCGGTGAGTCGCTCACGGTCACGGTACTGTTCGACCGGGACGCCTATACGGCGCCGACCACCGACGCCGGGGATGGCGTGTTCGAGGGTCGCATTCGACTGGTGACCAATGACCAGGACTCGCCGGTGGCCGAGATCCACATGGCCGGCTTCTGGCAGGCTCGTGACGAGGGTGGCTGGGAACCCAACGTCAACGAGGTCTGGGAGGTGTTCGGCTTCGGCAACCAGATCGATGGTCTGGCGACCACCGGTGGCGGCCAGAACTCGGTGCTCAACGACTTCGACCTGTATCGGCCGGTCAACGACGACGAAGTGCTGTCGCGCTACTGGTCGCTGGCCGACGGCGTAAGCGAGGCCAAGATCACCCAGATCGCCGCCTACCACGGTGGTGGCGGGGCGACGCTGGGTATCCATGCGCCGGGCAACAAGAACCAGGACATCATCTTTACCAACCACCAGGGAGACAACAACCAGACGCTGTTGCCGCTGGTCAACAACGGTGACTTTGCCACCGCGACGTTCAGCCGGGATACCATCCCCGATGGCTGGGCCGGCGAAGAGGTCTTCGGCATCGAGATGGCCGGCCTTTCCACCGATCCGTCGCTCAACCCCCAGGGTGGAGGCACGCCGCCGGCGGACGCCGACGGCATCGAGCGGGGCTACACGGTGCGCATGTTCCGGGCGCTGGACGCCGACGGCAACGTGATCCCCAATACCTACCTGGGGATCATGGACTACACCGGCATCAACTATGACTACAACGACAACATGTTCGTGATCGAAGGGGTCAAGCCGGTGTCCGGTGGCTCGCTGACCGTGACCAACAACGACGGCGTGCCTTCCGACGAGCGCCTGGTGATGTCGCGCATCGAGAACCCGGTCAATGATGCCCAGGAGGTCCACGACGAGGTCACCATCACCCTGTCCAACGACGGCTTCGATGCCCTGACCATCGACGATGTCGAGGTCAGCGATACCTCGCTGTTCGAGCTGACCGAGGCGTTCAGTGCGGTGACTCTGGCGCCGGGCGAGTCGGTGGAGGTGACGGTGCGCTTTATCGCCGATGACCCCAACGACGGTTCGCTCTACGAGGCCAGCCTGATCATCAGCTCAAGCGACGCCGATGAGGCCGAGAAGGTGATCGAACTGGCCGGCATCAGCCAGAACCAGTCCGAGAGCGGCCAGGAGCCGACGGTGCAGGAGATCGTCAACGCCTTCGGCTACTCCACCGACGTGGCCCAGGGACAGATGAACCAGGGCGGCCTGGTGGAGGCCAACGGCGACGAGGTCCTGGCGCCGTACTTCCAGCGCGCCGACGGGGCCTCGCCGATTACCATCACCCAGCTGGCGGCCTACCATGGCCAGGGTGACATCGCCCGGCTGTTCATCCACGACGTCGACAGCCGCGACATCGACGAGATCATCGCCCATGACGAGGCCGACGGTCAGACCCTGCTGCCGCGTACCCTGAACGACGGCGACAACCTGGCGGTGGCGACCCTGGATCGTGACGATCCCTTCGGCTTCTATGCCGAGATCTCCGATCGTCCGGGATACATCTCCTGGTCCGATCCCGATGCCAACCTCTACGAGGACACCATCGATGCCATCGGTATCCCGGGGGCCAATCTCAACTGGGACGAGAACGACGGTCACCTGATCCGGGTGTACGTGGCCAAGGACGCCGACGGCAACGTGATCCCGAACACCTATATCGTCATCCAGGACTACGCGGGGGTGAACTACGACTACAACGACAATATCTTCCTTGTCGAGAACGTCACCACCTATGATCCGACCGGCGCCGAGGACGCCGACGGCAACGGCCGCGTGGACCTCTACGACGACGATGACGGCGACGGTACGCCGAACTTCCTCGACGATCCGACGCCGGTGGAACAGACCGCCTTCAATGACGACCAGAGCGCCTGGGCCGTCGGAGCAGACGGCCTGACCCTGGAGGCGAGGTTCTTCGACAACGGGGGTCAGGGAGTGGCCTACAACGACACCACCGACGCGCACCAGGGCGATGGCTTCCGCTCCGACGAGGCGGTGGACATCTCCAACGGTAGCCTGGCCATCGGCTATGTGGCCGACGGCGAGTGGCTGGAGTACACCCTGAACGTGGAGACAGCGGGCACCTATACGCTGAACTTCTCCACCTCGGCGGTCTCAGGTGGCAAGTCGATCACCGCGGCCTTCGAGCAGGATGGCAGCTTCTACACCGATGCCCAAACGCAGGCGTTGCCCAACACCGGCAGCTTCACCAGCTTCACCGAGGTGGGTCCCCTGACCTTCGATCTGGAAGAGGGTGAGCAGGTGCTCAGGCTGACGTTCAACGGTGGCCAGCTCGATCTGGCATCGTTCAGCCTGGATCTGGTCGAACCGGTGGACGACGGTCAGGACCCGTTCAACGACACCCAGACCCCGTGGCTGGTGGACGCCGACGGTCTGACCCTGGAGGCGCGGTTATTCGATAGCGGCGGTCAGGGGGTGTCGTACAATGACTCCACCGCGGCGCATCAGGGCAATGGCTTCCGCTCGGACGAGGCGGTGGACATCTCCACGCCGTCACTGGCCATCGGCTACATCACCGAAGGCGAGTGGGTCGAGTACACCATCAACGTGGCCGAAGACGGGCTCTATGATCTTGGTTTCCTGACCTCGATGGACACCAATTTCCCCGGGCCCCGCACCATCACCGCAAGCTTTGCCAAGGGCGGCGACAGCCCCTACGTGAGCGCCTCGCCGGTGGCGGTGAACGACACCGGTAGCTGGAGCAACTTCGTGCCGACCGAGACCACCCAGGTGGCGCTGGAGGCGGGCGAACAGGTAGTGCGCCTGACCTTCAACGGCGGCTCCATGGATCTGGCGAGCTTTACCCTGGCGCCGGTGGGAGCGGTGGACGATGGCCAGCAGGCGTTCACCGACGATGGCCAGCCCTGGCAGGTGGGCAGCGAGTTCAGCCTCGATGCGGTGAACTATGACGAGGGCGGACAGGACGTCGCCTACAACGACACCAGCGAGGCGCAGCTCGGCAGCAACGTGCGCGGCGAGGGGGTGGATCTGTCCAACGGCGGCAGCGCCATCGGCTGGATCGAGGATGGCGAATGGGTGGAGTACACCCTGAACATCGAGCAGGCGGGGACCTACGACATGGCCTTCCTGGCCTCGCTGGGTACCACCGGTGGTGGGCAGCGCTCGATTACCGCCAGCTTCACCAAGGACGACGGCACGCCCTACGCCACCGCCACGCCGGTGGGGGTCGAGCCCACCGGTGGCTGGACCAACTATGTCGAGACCGAAAGCACCCAGGTGACGCTGGAGGCCGGCGAGCAGGTGCTGCGCCTGACCTTCAACGGCGGGTCCATGGACCTTGAGGGCTTCTCGCTGTCACGGGATGGCCAGCAGGCGTTCAACGCCGGTGGTACCCCCTGGCTGGTGGACGCCGACGATGGCCTTGCGCTGGATGCGGTGCAGTTCGACGAGGGCGAGCAGGGCGAGGCCTTCAACGAGCTGAGCGCGGCGCAGTTCGGCAGCGACTTCCGCGATACTCCGGTGGATATCGTCGGCCAGGGTGAGGCCGTGGGCTGGATCGAGGATGGCGAGTGGCTCGAGTACACCATCAACGTCGAACAGGCCGGTAGCCATACCCTATCCTTCGTCACTTCTGGCCCCAATGGCGGACGCAGTATCACCGCCTCGGTGGAGCAGAACGGCAGTGTCTACGAGCAGGGCAGCGTCGACACACCGGTGACCAGCGACTGGGGCGTGTTCGTCGACACGGCGTCGATGACCCTGGATCTGGAGGCAGGCGTGCAGGTGCTGCGACTGACCTTCAACGGCGGTTCCCAGGACATCGCGTCCTTCGAACTGACCCGTGATCCGGACGTGGCGGCTGCAAACGCGGCCAGCGCCAGTCTGCTGCTGGCGGACGATCCGCTCGCCAGCCAGGCCGACGATGGTATCGACAGCCAGCCGATGAGTGACGATGTCGGGGTCCAGGGCGTTCAGCAGGACGACGCCGGCTTCTGAGGCTGAGGCTTGGAGAACAAGCCAAGGCTGAACAGAAAAACGAGGGAGGAAGCCATGTCAGGCCCCGGCAACGGGGTCTGACAACAAGAAAAATGGAGGAGGGAGGATGGCCGGGGGGCCATCCTCTGCTCCAGAAAGATGCAGCAGAGTCGCTGTCATGGAGTCCCGTGCCGGCAGGGAGCTGGCCCTGCGCGGACCGTCCCCCCCTGAACCTTGGTCCGCGCAGTTCTTTTTCTTGCCATCAACGAGCCGAGTGGTCCAACTCGGCCCTCGTCATCTTCTTCTGCTTGATCCCAGTACTTGATCCTACTGTTTGATCCCTCTGTTTGATCCCTCTGGGGGGCCCCTTCCTGGAACTGGCAGTTTGCACGTGTGCATATCGCCATTGCATCAGTGGTTTGGTGATTGCTCTTCAGTTATTGCACTTCACCTATTCCTCACGCATTGCCCGAGCGAGCATGTCGCCATTGCATCAGCGGTTTGGTGATCGCTCTTCAGCTATTGCACTTCAGCTATTCCTCACGCATGGCCCGGGCTAGCATATCGTTGATCGGTTTGGTGATATAGCTGGCGAAGCTTCTCTCCCCGGTAAGGATCATCACCTCTGCCGGCATGCCTGCGACAAGACGCATGTTATCGGTCAGCTGGGATTTGCCCAGGTCGGTCACGCCGACGCGGACCTTGTAGTAGCGCTGGCGGGTGGCTTCGTCCTCGAAGCTGTCGGCGCTGACGCGGACCACCTCGCCGTCGATGACATTGGACAGGCGCTGGTTGAAGGCGCTGAAGCGGATTTCAGCCGACTGGCCGGGGTAGAGGTGATCCACATCGTGGTTGGGGACGCGGGCCTCGATCACGAAGCCGTCGCCGGCCGGGACAAGGTCAAGCAGCGGGTCGCCACCACGTACCACGGCGCCCAGGGTGTGCACCTGCAGGTCCACCACGGTACCCGCCACAGGGGCCGTGATTCGCGTGCGCGCGAGGGTGTCATTGAGGGCGACCAGGCGCTCTTCGGCGTCGGCGACCTCGGCCTGGACCTGACGTAGCGCCTCGCCGACCTGCTGTTGAAATTCCTGCAGGCGAATCTGCTTGTTCAGGGTGTTTTCACTGATCTGGGCGCGCAGTCTGGCAATTTCCGAGGCATGCCCCGCGTTGTCACTCTGGTACTCCAGGCTCTCGCGTTCCAGCTCGCGCAGACGCTGGCTGCTGATCATGCCGTCACGAAATAGCTTGCGGTGGTTGGCGACCTCACCCTCCAGCGAGTCGATGCGTCGCTGGGTGATCGAGCGGGTTTCCCCCAGGCCGGTGATTTGCTCTTCCAGTTGAAGAATCTGCTGGTCAAGCGCGGCCAGCGTATCGTCCAGCGATTGCCGGCGTACCTCGAACAGCCGTCGCTGCACGCCCAGCACCTCCTGAACCCGCGAATTGCTGGACGCGATCAGTTCCTGTGGAAAGACCAGGCTGTCGCTGTCGGCCTGTTCCGCCAGCAATCTCACCTCACTGGCCCGAGTGATCAGGTACTCGGTCTCGGCGATACGCTGTTGCGCCATCGCCTGGGTGTCGTCCAGCACGATCAGTGGGTCGCCGGCTTCCACGTGGTCGCCGTCCTCGACCAGCACGTCGGCGACGATGCCGCCTTCCAGGTGCTGGATCGTCTTGGTGAAGCTCTCCACCGAGACCGAACCGGGGGCGACCACCGACACCGCCAGGTGAGCGGTGACCGACCAGACTCCGAAGCCACCGAAGGCCACCAGCAGGATGGCAAAGCCCCAACGGCGATAGGGCCGAAGGTCCACCGGTACGCGATCCTCGGTACCAGCGGCGGCCGAGCTCGAGTCGATGGCGGGGGGCTTGAAGGATGCCGAGGCAGAGGCTTGAGCGTTCATCGTGGAGTCCTCGAGCTGGGAGATGATGCAAGGTCGGACGGGGGGCGCGGCGAAGAAGATGTACCGGCACCGGCGACTTGCTTCACAACCCGCGCCGAGGGCACGGCGCCCTTGAGCCGAATCCCGCCGGCCGGGGAGGGAGGGGCCAGGGACGTCACTCTACCGTCGTCGAGGACCATTACCCGGTCGACCTGGGCCAGCAGGCGCTGGCGATGGGTGATGACCAGGGTAGTGGTGGTGAGCCGGCGCAGGCGTACCAGGGTTTCCACCAGGGCTCGTTCACCGCTCTCGTCCAGGTTGGCGTCGGGCTCGTCCAGCACCACCAGCGATGGCTCTCCGTACAGGGCTCTGGCCAGGCCAATGCGCTGACGCTGGCCGGCCGACAGACCCGTGCCGCCGTGTCCGATGGTGGTGTCGTAGCCTTCGTCGAGCTTGAGGATCAACTCATGGACGCCGGCCAGGCGGGCCGCCTTGAGCACTGCCTCGGCGTCGACCGGGCCGAAGCGGGCGATGTTTTCGGCGATGCTGCCGGCCAGCAGTTCCACGTCCTGGGGCAGATAGCCCAGGTGGGGCCCCAGGGCACTGCGTTCCCAGCGCTGGATATCGGCGCCATCGAGGCGCACGCAACCGTCGAGACTCGGCCAGATGCCCAGGGCGACCCGTGCCAGGGTCGATTTTCCCGAGGCACTCGGGCCGACGATGGCGAGTTGCTCGCCAGCTTTCAGATCGACGCTGATCGCGTTGAGTGTGGCGACGGTCGCTCCGGGCGGGCCTGCGCAGACTTGCTGGAGCGAAAGCTGGCCCGTCGGCGCGGGCAGCGGCATCGGCGGTGGTGGCGCTTCGCTGGCGATGAGCTGGCCCAGGCGTTCGTGCGCACTGCGGGCGGCGATAAAGCTCTTCCAGCCATTGATCAGCAGGTCGATGGGCGCCAGGGCCCGTCCCAGCAGGATCGAACCGGCGATCATCATCCCCGGCGTCAACTCCGCCTTCAACACCAGCCAGGCCCCCAGGCCGAGGATCAGCGACTGGGACAGCAGCCTCAGCATCTTGGAAAGGTGGGTCAGCACGCCTGAACGATCGCTGGCCCGGGATTGCAGCGCGAGGGAGTCACGGTGCTGCGACTGCCAGCGTCGCTTTACGCTCTCCAGCATGCCCATGGCATGGAGCACCTCGGCGTTGCGCAAGTTGGCGGCGGTTTCATCGCGGCTGGCGACCTGGTGGGCGCCAGCCTGCTTCAGTAGTCCCCGGGTGCAGGCCTCGTTGATCGCGGCGAGAGTCAGCAGAAGAATGCCGGCGGCCAGGGCAAAGAGCCCGTAGAGCGGATGAAACAGGGTCAGGACCCCTAGATAGATAGGGATCCATGGTGTGTCGAAGAAGGCCAGCAGGGCGGGGCCCGAGACGAACTGGCGCAGCGTGGTCAGATCATCCAGCGCCTGGGTCGAGGTGGCACCGGGACGGTGCAGGGCCTGATCGTAGATAGCCTGATGGACCGCCGGCTGGAGCCGTTCGTCCAGGGCATTGCCGATGCGCACCAGCAGTCGGGAGCGAACCCACTCGAGTGCCCCCATGACGGCGAACAGGAACACGACCACCAGCGTCAGCATGACGAGGGTCTCGACGCTGCGGCTGGTCAGCACTCGGTCGTAGACCTGCAGCATGTAAAGCGACGGTACCAGCATCAACAGATTGATGAACAGGCTGAACAGCCCGACGTCGAAGAGGCCGCGCCGGCAGCGAAGCATCGCCTCCCGAACGTTGTAACGGGTGGGGGTCATGTAAAGGCGTCTCGTTTTCTGGGTTTGCGGCGAATTTCTGATGGAGCGGACACGCGGAATCAACAGCGACGTCTATCGTAAATGGTGCACATTGGTGTGCAGGGCTGAGTGCTTGGTGTCCGAATTATGATGAGGTGAAGTATGAAGTTGGCGGGGCGTGAGAGGCCAGAGAGAAGTTCGCCGAAACGACTTTTTTGTAGCTTACAGAAGCATGTGATTTGGCAAAAAAAGTGAAAAAATGAATCAAAATATGTTGTGTTTTGATGGCCTATTTTTGCATGGCGTTTCGCCTTTTTTTACATCATGGATAAGGAGGTCTAGTGAAGTCATTGTTTTTAAAAGATGAGGGTTCGTTGTCCTAAATGTCGTATCCATAAAAGCTATATGGCAAGTTTATGAATGCTTGATCGTGATGAGGTAGTTAGGTCGAAAAAATTTCCTGTTTTCCTATGATGTTGTGAGATATTGGCTATTTGTTTCCGAATGTAAAAAGGTTTTCATGCTGCATGACATTCCGAAAATCTTTGGAGTTACCATGAGCAGCAAAGAAGAGGTGGTCAGTTCTGTCGTGGGTAGAGTCGCCCAGGCGTTGGCTGTGCCATCGGATACCGGTCTGCTGGTATGGCAGGCAGAGGTAGGCACCATCATCGATCTGGACAGTGGATCCCAGAAGGCCGTGACGGAGGTGATATCCGGGGACAACGCCAGGCCGGGCGCCATCGACAATGCCTACGTGGATCTTGGCCGGGATCCCGGCGATGGTGTCCAGTATGACGTTAGTGTCGAGACGGCAGGCAGTTACCAATTGACCCTGCGTTACGCCAACGGCAGCAACACTGATCGTCCGCTGGCGCTTCAGGTGGATGGCGGCGTCACGACCTCGGTGAGCTTTCCCGGCACCGGTGGCTGGAGCAGTTGGCAGGAGGTAACGGTCGAGATCGAGCTCGAACCCGGGACACACCAGCTGTCGCTGTCGATCCCGACGGCTGACCAGGGCGGTGTGGGGCAGGGTCCCAATCTGGATCAGTTGACACTGCTGATGCTGGAAGACGAGCCAGAACCAGAACCTGGCGCGGGCGTGCAGTCCTTCGAGGCCGAGTCCTTCACGATCGATGACAAGGAGTCTGATCCGAATCGTCCGGCGGACACTGCCGCACTGGTCGAAAGTGACGGCATCGATGCACTCCGGCCTGGCTACAGCGGTGAAGGTTACCTCGATCTGGGTAACGACATCGGTGACGCCGGGGTGTTCCAGCTGACCGTGGAGGAGAGCGGGACCTTCCGTCTGGATGCGCGCTATGCCAACGGGGGCAGTGCAGATCGACCCATGGCGCTCTACATCGACGGTGTCAGGGTGGGCGAGTACCAGTTCACTTCCACTGGTGCCGGCAACGATGGCTGGGATCGCTGGCGCGAAGAGTCGCTCAAGATCGACCTGGAAGCAGGGACGCACACGGTGCGCCTGGAGAACATCGGCAAGGGCGGTCCCAACCTTGACGTGGTCAAGCTGTCTCCGATCATCGTCGAGCCGGGCGATAGAGAGACTTTCAAGATCAACTTTCAGCCACAAAGCGCCGATGTCCCTGACGGCTACGTCGCTGATACCGGCCAGGCCTTTGGTGACCAGTCGGTGGTGGTGGATGGCAAGACCTACCGCTATGGCTGGGTGACCGAGGAAAGCATCGCCGACGGTACCGAGAATGGTACCAACCCGTTGTCACTGGTCAGCCAGGGGGCTTTCACTCTTGTCGATCGCTCCAGCCGCTTCGTCGGCCTGGACCCGCGTCAGGCCAGCTTCGCCCAGATGACCAGTGATCGAGATGGCTTCGTGGATGCCGGCTGGGAGATTGAGCTGGAGTCGGGCTTCTATGAAGTGACGCTGTCGGTGGGTGACGTGTCCGGCACCTATGACTCCTTCTACAGTGTCAATGCCGAGGGTAGCGCCTTCAATGATGCCTTCGAGCCAGGCCGTCCCAGTGATTTTCCCATCGATGCCAGCGCGACCAACGATACCGAGGGGCTACGCTCTGACCTGGTCACGCGAGTGGTGGAGGTCACCGATGGTCGCCTGACACTGGATGCGCTCGGCGTCGACAGCAAAAACGTCAAGCTGCAGTACCTGGAGATCCGTCCTCTGCCGGATCTGACGCCTGAAGATGAGCTGCCGGCGAGCGCCGACTATGCACAGTTTGTCGACGCAAGGGCCATTGCCGGGGTCGGTGCCAATACCGTCGAAGTGGACCTGGACAGTGAGGATGGGAGCCTGCCCACGGGAGTCGATCCCACCTCCGATATCTTCGTCGGGGTTCAGGTGGTCGAGGGCCGAGGCGGCACGCTTCTGGAAAGCCTTAGCGATGGTTCGGTGCGACTGTTCGAGACCGTCACCGGCATCGAAGTGGCCTTCGATATCAACACCACCGGTGGTTTTGATTCGCTGACGCTTTCTCCCAAGGAAACGCTCAAGCCCTTTACCAGCTACAGCCTGGTGATCGATGGCTTCCAGGATCGTGGCGACAACAGCGACAGCAACTTGCCGACCCGCGAGTTTCTTAAGTACACCAATACCTTTGTCACCGGGCCGGAGCCGAATATCTTGCCCAGCGATGTGGCCTTCGAAGGCACGGTGGAACTGGATGGTGCCGTCGACGGTGCCTTTGGCTTCACCTCCCTGGAGGTCAGCGCCGAGGGTGATGCGCTGTACGTGGTCAGCATGGGTGGCCAGATCGTGCGCTATGCACTGGACCCGGAAGATGGCTCGCTAGGGGCCAGTGAGGTCCTGACGCTGGCGCTTGACCCGTTCATGGAGCCTGACGCCGACGCCTTCAACAATCGACGTGGCATCATCGGTATCGCCGTGGATCCGGCCGATCCTCAGGTGTTGTGGGTCACCGATAACTATCCGATACCGCTATCCGGACGCGACAGCTCGGTCCCGGACTTCAGTGGACGCCTGTTGAAGATCACCCTGGACGAGGGGGGCGGCTTCAGCGGCAGTGCCGAGGTCTATCTGAGCGGGCTTCCCCGTTCGGTGGCGGATCACGTCACCAACAGCCTCGAGTTTCGCGAGAATCCGGCGTTCGATGCTGACACTTCGCCGAATGAGCCGTCTCATCTGCTGTACCTGACTCAGGGCTCCAACACCGCCATGGGTGATGACGACAGTGCCTGGGGCAACCGGCCCGAACGCCTGCTGGCCGGTGCCGTGCTGGAGGTGGATCCATCCCGGACCCCGCCGGAGGGCGGCTTTGACGTCACCACCGAGCCGCTGCCGGACGACCAGACACGCTTTGTGGATGATGACAATGATCTGAAGAACGATCCCATCCCCATGGGCGATGGGCGCTTTCTGGTGTTTGACGAAAATGGCGTCGCCAGCGTTCAGGACGCCGATGGCGTTGTGCTGGAGACCTTCTACGATCCTTACGTCGATGACGCCGTGGTCAAGGTCTTCGCCACCGGTATTCGCAATGCCTATGACCTGGTCTGGCACTCCAACGGCTACCTGTATACACCGACCAATGGATCAGCGGCGGGCGGGGCTGTGCCGGACGATCCTTCAACGCTGATCGACGAGTCGCTGACCAATGTGGTCAAGCAGGACGACTACCTGTTCAAGGTCGAGCAGGGCGGCTACTACGGGCATGGCAATCCGCTGCATGACGAGTTCATCCTCAACGGCGGCAACCCGACCCGCCTTGAAGACATCAATGAGGTGACGTCCTATGCTCCGGGAATTCAGCCAGATCCCAACTACCGCATCGACGATGCCTACTCCCTGGGGGAGAACCGCTCCGCCAATGGCGTGACCGAATACGTCAGCGATACCTTCGGTGACGCCTTCAAGGGCAGTCTGCTGTTTACCGAGTATTCCGGGGGGGACGATGTTCGCTGGATCACGGTGAATGCCGAGGGCAAGGTCATCGGTGACGATGTCCTGAGAGATGCAGAGGGGCGGGTCATTACCTACACCGATCCCCTGGATATCATCGAAAACCCGGCCACTGGACGCCTGTACCTGGTCACCCTCAACCGACTGACCGGAGAAAGTCAGCTGGTTCGCCTGGATCCGGTCGAGCCGACGTCGACCGGGGGGGGCACTGACATGACGCGGGTACTGGCCACCATCCAGGCCGAGGACAACACCCCGGATGATGGTACCAGCGCCACCATCAGCGAGGGCGGTGGTGCCGAGATCATCATCCGTGAAGGGATCGCCAGCGAAGTTCCTGGACTGCAACCAGGCAGCTTCGGCAACGACGGCAACCTGGACGACAACGATGGCGTCGGTGGCGGATACGCCGATTTCGGCAAGAATGCCGAGGACGCCGTCACCTTCGGATTCACCGTAGAAGCCGGCGATGGCGGCGATACCGTGCTGCGGGTTCGCTACGCCAACGGTGGCTTTTCGGATCGACCGCTGGAAGTCTTCATCAATGGACAGAGCGTCGGCGTCGCCGACTTCCCGCCGGCGCCGGATAGCCTCGAGGGCTCCGATCGCTGGCGTTTCTGGATGACGCAGGATATCGAGGTGAATCTCGATCCAGGCGAGGTCGAGGTGCGTCTGCAGTCGGTATCACAGGCCGGGCCGAATGTGGATCAACTGGAAGTGATTCACGAGCCTTCACCTGGCTTCGAGATCTACGAAGCCGAGGGCGCTCTGCTCAACGGGGCCAGGGTGGTCGAGGTGGCCGATGATCGCAACGTGTCCGAGAATGCCTACGTCGATTACAAGGGGTCGGAGGATCAGACCATCACCTGGTCGATTCGTGTCGAGGAAGCGGGAAGCTATGAAATCGGTTTCCGCTACCACCTGTCCGATACCAAGTCGGATCGTCCCCTGGCCTTCGGCATCAATGGTGTTACGCAGCCCAATCTGAGATTTGAAGGGCTCAGCGAAAACAACTCGGACTGGGTGTATCAGAATGTTGTGGTCAGTCTGAAGGCAGGCATCAATACCCTGGTGTTGACGGCCCCGGAAGCGGTCGGCCCGAATATCGATCTGTTGTGGGTGCCGGATCAATCGCTCGAAGCCATCAGAGCCTCCATCCTTGGCCCTGCCGACGCCACCGAGGGCACACGCATCGAGCTCGAGGAAGGTATCTCTGCACTCAGCGTCGATCCGCGCAGCGCGGACTTCTTCTTCGAGGTCGACACCAAGGGGCTCTATCGCCTCGATCTTGCGGCGAATGCCGGTGTGCTTCGCGGGGAGGATCTGGCGCTCAGTCTGAATGGCAAGCCATTGACCCTGTTGACATTCCCCGGAGCAGGAACGGCGGGTGAAGAGTCCTACTACGTGGAGCTGGAGCCCGGGACCGAATACCGTCTGCACATGGTCTCCGATGATCTGGGCAGTCAGCGCATCGACTACCTGGACGTGACACCGATTTCCGTTGCTTCCGACGCCGAGGCTCGGCTGGAGAGTGGTGACGTCAACTACTTCAGCGATCGCCTGCTATTCAACTATCTGGAAGAAAACGATTTTGGTGGCCCGGATAGGGACTTCAAGGAAGGCGCCAAGGCGGTCATATCCAATGATGGCAGCGACCCCTTGACGATTCTTGATGTCTCATTGGACGGCCCTTTCGTGCTCGCCGACGCAGGGGCCCTGAAGGGGACGATACTGGCGCCTGGGGAGTCGCTCGAAATCGACGTGTTGTTTGATCGAGCGAGTTATCGTCCACCCGCCACTAACGCCGATGACGGCAGCTTCTTCGGGAGCCTGCGGCTGGTGACCAACGACGCCGATTCCCCGGTTCAGGAGTTGACACTGGCAGGGTTCTGGCAGGCCCAGGATGAGGGAGGCTGGGAGCCGACCGTCGACGAGGTGTGGAATGTCGCGGGGTTCGGCAACCGTATTGGCGGCATCCCGACGGACGGTGGCGCCAGGGGTTCGGCCTTCGACGACTTCGGTTTCTACCGGGCAGTCAGCGAGGAGGAAGTGCTGTCGCGCTACTGGACCCTGGCCGACGGGGTCGATGAAGCTCGCGTGGTGCAGACCGTTGCCCTCCACGGTGCTGGTGTCTCGGCCTTTGGTCTTCACGCCTTCAAGAACACCTCCCAGGATATCAAGTTGATCCGGCACGCGGAGGATCAGAACCAGTCGTTCCTGCCGATCACGCTGGAGGGCAATCAGCCGGAGGGAACCTTCACGCGTGATGATATTCCCAATAATTGGGGAGGCAATGATCTGTTTGGCCTCGAGGTGGCCACCCTGTCCACCGATCCATCGTTGAACCCTCCTGGCAGGGGCAAACCTCCGGCTGATGCTCCGGATCTGGAGCGTGGCTACTACGTTCGTGTGTTCAAGGCGCTGGACGATGAAGGCAACGAGATCGCTGATACGTATCTGGTGCTTCAGGACTATTCCGGTTCCAACCTCGACTACAACGACAACATGTTCGTCATCGAGGGTATCAAGCCGATGTACGAAGGCAACGGGGTTCCGCCGGAGGAAACCGACCAGGTGGTGCCATCGTCGCGCTTCACCGTGGCCGCCGAGCAGGGCGATTCCGCTCAGGAAGTGCCCGAGGTCGTCGATCCGCTGGATCTGCAGGGCCTGCCCCAGCAGCAACCCGACGAGCTGTTCTGACAGGCTTGCGACTGTCAACCTCGTGAATGCCGCTCCCCCGGGAGCGGCATTTTTCTGGGCGCCGGATTCAGACAATAGTTGTCGCTGTTGGCAGACGCCGGGTGTTGCAAGACGTCCACAGCGGTGAAAAGGCGACGTTTGCGTTAGTCTGGTGTCAATTTGAACGCAAGGAGTCATGCATATGCGAACCGCTGGACGGATTGTTTTCCTGGCGATGGCCGTGTTGATGGTGGGCTGCAGCTATGACCCCGCACGGGTCTCGCCGGAGCCGCTGATCATCATCGACGACGATCACCGCGACCATCGAGATCATGACGGTGGCGACTTCTGTCCGCCGGGACAGGCCAAGAAGGGTCGTTGCTGAAGGTGGCCGGAAAGTGCGCATGAAGACAGTGAGTACAGCAGTACTTTTACTCGTGCTGATGGGACTTGCGGGATGCAGTTACGATCCCGCACGGGTCAGTGCAGAGCCCTTGATCGTCGTCGACGACCATCGTGACCGCGACTACCACCGTGATGACGGCTGGCATGATCGCGATTGGGACCATGACCGCCATCGCCACGATGATCACGATCATGACCATGATCGCTATTACGACGACCACGATCGGCGTGGCGACTTCTGTCCGCCAGGACAGGCCAAGAAGGGCCGCTGTTGAGAAGACGCCGAGTCTGACAACGGCCGCCATGCCACCGCCACAAGGAGGCCCAGGCGACAAGCGTTGAGGTCGCGTGAAGCCGGGCGTTCGTCCCGGCTTGTCAGGTTGTTCGGTGAGCGGCATGGTAGAGGTATCTTCTTCAGGCGAGGCGATCGTGAGCCGGATCGATCTCAGGACCAAGACCCTGGCCAACGAGCACGTATCCCACGTGCACGGCTACCACCAGTTGATTCTGCCCACCTGCGGCAGTACCGAACTGTCCCTCGAGGGGCGTGAGCAACGGGTCACCGCCGAACGTGGTTGCCTGATTCCAGGCAACTGCCATCACGACTACCTGGGAGACGGCAACAATCGTACCTTCGTGCTCGACGTGCCGGTGGTCTTCGGGCTGCCGGACGTCGACGTGGCCCGCCTATTCGAGCGACCGCGTTTCTTCGCGGTGCCCCCCGATCTGCAGCGACTTGCCGACAGCCTGATGCGGCAACTGGATCAATTCCCCACCCTGGGCAACGATATCGCAGCGCTTCTGTTACGCGCGCTCTATCTCCATCTGGAGGCTTCCAGCGAAACCTGTGCTCCTGCACGATCGACGGGCGTCAGCGGTCGGCTCGATCTGCGTCTGCTGGACGACTGGATCGATAGGCACCTGGCCAGCGACATTCGCGTGGATGACCTGGCGTCCTTGTGCGCGCTCAGCCCCGGTCACTTCCACGCCAGCTTTCGCCAGGCCACCGGGGTGACGCCGCAGGCCTATGTTCGCCGACGCCGGTTGAGCCACGCCCAGGCGCTGATCCGTCACAGCGAGCTGCCGCTGGGGCAGATTGGGGCGCTGGTGGGCTTTCGTGACCAGGGCAGTTTTTCCCGAGCCTATCGCAGGGTTCATGGGGTGGCGCCTTCGCGGGAGCGCACAGATCCATAGGCTTTGATGAAAAGTGCCTGCGCTCGGTAATACGGCGTTAAAAACCGGATCAAGGTGCTCATTTACACCTCGTAAACTGCGCTCTCTCACCGATTTTTGCCTTGTCTAACCATCGCTCGCCGACTTTTCAAACAATGCCTGGACAGCGATTCAGCCTCTCTCCGCTCTCGCGCTCAGCCACCTGTCACTTTTCTCCTCTCTTGCCGATCCGCTGGTCGCTCTGGCCACTGGGGCTTTTGCCTTGCGCCTGTCGATCTCCTCTCGTCGCGGTGACGTTGTGGCCGACGACACGGTTTGCCTGAGTTCCGGGCAAGGTTTTCGTAGTCTCGGGCAAGTTGACGATGGGTTTCGCGCATAGCCTGAAAAGGAGTCACTCGGCGCCGGCCTCGATTCGGCGCCATCAACAATGACAACAACCATGACAACAACCGGAGTTACCGATGTCTTCGACCTCCCTTCCTGCCTCCGCCCGCACTGACGACCACATTTCGGCTGACCGCCGCTCGCACGACAACCACGAGGTCGGCGCCCGGCGTGGCCGTGGCCAACGGGCCAGACAGCGGCGACGAGCGCCGATGCTGGCGCTCGCAGCGTTGCCGCTGGCGCTGATGGCGTCCCAGGCGCAGGCTCAGTCCTACGAGATGGCCATCGCTACCCTGATCCCCGAGAACCTGACCAACAACGCTATCTATCCTGCCCTGGTCCACTTCAAGGAGTTGGTGGAAAGTCGCACCGAAGGCGACGTCACCGTCAGCATCTTCGGTGGCGGCCAGATGGGCTCCGAAGTCGAGACCGGCTCCCAGGTCCAGGCCGGTGGCAGGGCGCTGCAGTCCGCCATTCTGACCTCCGGCGCGATGTCGTCGTTCTACCCCGAGTATCAGGCGGTGACGGCCCCCTTCCTGTTCGATGACTGGCGCCAGGCCTGGGCCTTCTTCGATGGCGAGTGGTTTGCCGACTTCATGCAGGGCGCCATCGAACAGGCGGACATGCGCTATCTGGGGACCTTCGATGATGGTGGCGGCTTTGTTGCCTTCACCAACAACGAGCGGCTGATCAAGACCGTCGATGACCTCGAGGGGCTCAACATCCGCACCGAGGAAAATCCGGCCCACGTCGCCACCATGGAGGCGCTGGGTGCCTCCGCAACACCGCTGCCGTGGGGCGAGCTGATCACCGCGCTGGAGACCGGACTCGCCGACGGTCAGTTCAACGCGCCGGTGATCAACACCACCTTCGGCCTGGATGAGGTGACCGACTACACCACCCTGACCGGGCACGTGTACAACAGCGCCAGCTGGATGGTCAGTGAGAGCTGGTTTCAGGAGCTGCCAGAGGAGCACCAGCGGGTCATCACCAACGCCGCCCGGGAGGCGGTCAGCCTGAGCCATGGCGCTTCCGGCATGCTGGCGACCGCCAGCTGGCAGACGTCCTGCGAGATCTTCGAGGAGTGCTACCTGATGCCGGCAGAAGAGCGCCAGCGCATGGCCGAGGTGGCGCGTCCGGCCTGGAAGAGCTGGATCGTCGACGACTTCGGGCTCGACGCCGCCTTGATCGACGACCTGCTGGCCGAGGTCGATGGCCTGCGCCAGTCGCTGCCGCAAGAGGCCTACAGCCGCTACGGCCAGTGATTGTCGCGGCGGGGCGGCCAGGCCGCCCCGCCAGTGCCCACCGCCTTGCCCGAGTTCTCCTGTCATGTCATCACTGCGATCTCTTCAGGCCTGGCTCCAGCGCCTGAGCGACGGCGTCAATCGCCTCGCCATCGTGTTCTGCGTCGGCTGTGTCCTGGCCATGCTGGGTATTTCGTTCACCGGGTTTCTGTACACCCTGTTTACCGGCGGCGCGCTCAGCTGGACCTATTCCCTGGCCCGCCTTTTCCTGCCGTGGATCGGGCTCATCTCCTCGACCATCGCGCTGCATTCCGGCGAGCACGTGGCCATGACACTGCTGGTCAAGCTGCTGCCGCGCCCACTGGTGGTGCTGGCAGCCGGCGCGACCCTGGCCGTCATCGGCGCGCTGGCGGTGTTGATGATGTTCTACGGCTGGGACTTCTTCTCCAACGCCCGCCAGAGCTACATGGTGTCCGACAGTATTCAGATTTCCTACAAGTGGACCACCTTCGCGGTGCCGCTGACCGGCGCCATCATCGCACTGCATCTGGTGCACGGCTTTGCACTGCTCGAGCACTTCATCGACAGCGACGCGGTGATCGAGCAGGCGATTCATTCCAATGACAATGGCGCCGGCAGCAACGCCGAGCAGGCGGTCGACAGCCGTGTCGAATCCTCCGATCCCTCTTCACCACAAGGCGACGCTGTCGCCCGTGAGCCACGCTCATGACCGCCGCGATTCTGGCCTTTATCCTGGTGTTGGCGATCGGCGCCCCGGTCGCCGTGGTCATGGCGATCTCGGGAGTTGCCGGGGTCTATGAGCTGGGCGGCGAGCGCCTGGTGGGGATCATCGCCGATCGCATGTTCTCCGGTGTCTCCGGCTACATGCTGATCGCCGTGCCGTACTTCATCTTTACCGCCGAGTTGATGAACCAGGGCGGGCTGACCCAGAAGCTGATCGCCTTCAACAATGCGCTGTTCGGTCGGGTGAGGGGGGCGCTGTCTCACGTCAACGTGACGGTGTCGCTGTTCTTCGCCGGGCTGACCGGGGCCGCCATCACCGATACCGTGGCGATCGGCAAGATCATGATTCCGGAGATGAAGAAGCAGGGCTACGACGCCGAATACGCGGCGGCGATCACCGCCTGTTCCTCGATCATCGGGCCGATCATTCCCCCAAGCGTGGTGATGGTGGTGTACGCCACCCTGCTGCGGGACGTCTCGGTCATCGACCTGTTTGCCGGAGGCATCGTGCCGGGCATTCTGATGACCGTGGCGCTGCTGGCCACCAGCATCGTGCTGGCCTGGCGGCGGGGCTACCCCAAGCAGGCGCCGACGCCGCTGAAGATGGCTCTGCTGGCATTCTTCTCGGCGCTGCCGGCCATGCTGGTGCCATTGATCATCCTCGGCGGGATACTCTCGGGCATGACCACCATCACCGAAGCTTCAGGCTTTGCCGCAGTGTACGCGATCCTGATCGGCATGCTGTTCTATCGCAACCTGACCCTGGCCAAGGTGGCCCAGGCGCTCGTGACCACGGTCAAGTTTTCCGGTGTCGTGTTCTTTCTGCTGGCGACCTCGGCGGTGCTCGGCTGGTTTGTCACCCGCTCTGGCGTCGCCCGGGAGGCGGCGAGCCTGATCACCTCCCTGAGCGATGTCGCCTTCGTGCAGATCTTGCTGGTGTGCCTGTTGCTGATCGTCATCGGCACGGTCATGGATGTACTGCCGGCGCTAGTGGTCATCGGCCCTGTGGTGGTGCCGGCGATGGTCAGCCTGGGTTTCGATCCACTGCACTTCGCCATCGTCATGATCGTCACCCTCAACATCGCCAACGTCACGCCACCGGTGGGCATGACGCTGATGACGGCGGCAAGAATCGCCCAGGTCCCCTACGAAAAGGCGATCCTGGCGTCGCTGCCGTTTTATACAGCCTTTATCCTGGTAGTGGTGTTGCTGGCGGGTTTTCCGGCACTATCGACATGGATCCCCTCGCTGCTCGACTGATGTGAGCAGTGACGGAGCGTCATCACCGGAGACAGATGCAGATGAAACTTTTCTACCATCCTGACCAGGAACGTCACGCGCCGCCTCAGTTCCTGAAGCGTGGAGCCCTTACCGATTCCCCCGAAGGGCCCCGCCGGGCGGAGCTTCTGAGCGAAGGCCTGGCCGAGGTCGGCCTGGCCCTGACAGCGCCGGCCGAGGTCGACAGTCCCACGCTCAGGGAGCGTCTCAAGGAGATCCACAGCGAGCGCTACCTGGATTTTCTCGAGACCATCCATGCCCGCTGGCAGGCGTTGCCGGACGCCACCGAATTCGTGGCACCGAACGTCCACCCCTGCGGCGGCGGCAAGCACTACCCGCGCCATCCGGTGGGGCAGGTGGGCTGGCACATGCACGACATGGCCTGTCCGATGACCGAGACCAGCTTTCAGGGCATCCTGGCCAGTGCCGCTACCGCCCAGGCCGCCGCCGAAAGCATCGTCGCCGGCGGCGGCACCGCCTACGCTCTGTGTCGTCCGCCGGGGCACCACGCCGGTCCCGATCGTGCCGGGGGCTTCTGTTTTCTGAACAACGCCGCCCTGGCGGCCACGGTGCTGCGCGAGCATGTGTCCCAGGTGGCGATCCTCGACATCGACCTCCACCACGGTAACGGCACCCAGGACATCTTCTACGACCGTGGCGACGTCTGGACAGGATCGCTGCACGTCGATCCCAGCGACTTCTATCCCTACTATTGGGGCGGTGCCGGCGAGACAGGCATCGGTCCTGGACTCGGCGCCAACCTCAATGTGCCGCTGGCACTGGGCAGCGGTATCGAGGCCTTTCAGGCCGGTCTCGATGAGCTGCTCGACGCCATGGCGAGCTTCAGCCCGGACGCGCTGGTCGTGGCGCTGGGACTCGATGCCCACAAGGACGACCCGCTGGCGGGGCTGACGCTTGAAACCCCGGACTTCGTCGCCATCGGTCGCCAGATCGGTGAGCTGGGCCTGCCCACCGTGCTGGTGCAGGAGGGCGGCTATCCGACCGCGGCCTTGAGCCATAACCTGGCCGCCTTCCTGCGCGGATTCAACGACGCCTGACCATAGCTTGATAAAGCCTGATACAGCCCAATACAGCTCAATACATAGCCCAACGATTATCCCGCGGATGATCTCCCACAAGGAAAACACCATGAGCCCGACCCTTCACGACAGCAACGACCGCATGAGCCAGATCGCCGTGCACAATGGCACCGTCTACCTCTCCGGCCAGGTACCGGCTGACGCCAGCCAAGGCATGCGCGGCCAGACCGAGCAGGTGCTGGCGCGAATCGACGAACTGCTGGCCAAGGCCGGGACCTCCAAGGATCGACTGATCTCGGCCCAGGTGTGGGTTACCGACATGGCCGAATTTGACGAGATGAATGCCGCCTGGGACGCCTGGGTCAGCCCCGGACGTCCACCGGTACGTGCCGCGGTGGAAGCGTGCCTGGCCCGGCCGGAGTGGAAGGTCGAGATCATGGTGGTGGCCGCCTTGCCCCAGGCCTGAGGTCGCCCATGAGCCACAGCAAGACGACCGGTTTCTATTGGCACGAGCGCTGCTTCTGGCACGAGCAGGGGGCGATCGGGGTGTTCTCGGCGCCAGGGCCCTGGCTGCAGCCCCAGCCAGCCTCGGAGAGCCCGGAGAGCAAGCGCCGTCTCAAGAACCTGCTGGAGGTCAGCGGGCTGATCGACGAGCTTGAGGTGGTGAAGCCGCCGGCGGCCGGCCGCGAGGACCTGCAGCGCTTCCACACGAAAGACTACCTTGATGCGCTGGAGGCGGGTGATGCGGGCCTGGGTGGCGATGCCGGCGAGGCCGCGCCCTATCGCCCGGGCAGTCTGGCCAGCGCCCGGCAGTCCGCCGGGCTTGCCATCGCAGCGGTGGAGGCGGTGGCCCGTGGCACCCACGCCAGCGCCTATGCGCTGTGCCGTCCACCGGGGCACCACGCCGAAGCCGATCGCGGTCGCGGCTTCTGCCTGCTCGGCAACATTCCAGTGGCGGTGATGCGAGCGAAAGCGCTGGGGCTGGTGCGGCGGGTGGCGATCCTCGACTGGGACGTGCACCACGGCAACGGCCAGCAGAGTGCCTTCTGGGACGACCCCGAGGTGATGACGGTATCGCTGCACCAGGCCGGCAACTATCCGCTCGAGACCGGCGGCTTCGACGAGCAGGGCGGTGAGGGCGCGTCGGGGTCCTGCCTCAACCTGCCGTTGCCGCCGGGCTCGGGGCTTGGCGCCTATGACTATGCGTTCGAGCGCCTGGTGTTGCCGGCCATCGAGGCCTTCGCGCCGGATCTGATCGTGGTGGCCTGTGGCTATGACGCCTGCGCCAAGGACCCGCTGGGCAAGATGCTGCTCAATAGCGATGCCTTCGGGCGCATGGCCCAGTCGGTCAAGGCGCTGGCTCAGCGATGTTGTGAAGGGCGCCTGGTGGTCGTCCACGAAGGCGGCTACTCGGAAGGCTATGTCCCGCTGTGTGGCCACGCCGTGATTCAGGCGCTGGCCGACAGCGACATCGTCGTGGATGACCCACAGAACGACGAGATCGCCGCCTGGGGCTATCAGACACTGCAGCCCCATCAGCGCGAACTGATCGACGGCTGGCGACGCGACTGGCCTGGGCAGATCACCAAGGCCCGCGACGACAGCCAGGCTGAAGAGGCTATCGCCAGCGGCGGTGGCAGGGACAGCGACGCAAACAGGAGCAGGGACAGGGAGCCAGGCTCATGAGTGGATTGCACCAGCGCGACGGCTGGATCTGGAAGAACGGCGAATGGCTGCCCTGGCGGGAGGCCACGACCCATCTGCTGACCCACTCGCTGCACTATGGCATGGGTTGCTTCGAGGGGGTGCGCGCCTATCGTGACGACAACGGCAATGCCCGGCTGTTTCGGGTCCACGAGCATACCCGACGCCTGCTGGACAGCGCCCATATCCTCGACCTCGAGGTGCCCTGGAGCCATGAAGAGCTGATCGAGGCACAGAGCCAGTGCCTGGTCCGCAATGGGCTGACCGATGCCTACCTCAAGCCCACCGTGTTTCTCGGTCCCGAGGGCCTTGGGCTGCGCGCCAAGGCGTTGAGCTGTCAGATGATGGTGGTGGCCTGGGACCTGGGACCCTACGTCAGCGCCGAGACCGCTGCCGTCGGGCTCAGGGCCCTGACCTCGTCCTGGGCGCGCCATCACGTCAATATCAGCGCCTGTCGGGCCAAGACCAGCGGCCACTATGTCAACAGCATGCTGGCATTGAATACGGCGGTGAAGGCGGGCTTTGACGAGGCGATCATGCTTGACGCCGAAGGCTACGTGGCCGAGGCCAGCGCGGCCAATGTCTTTCTCTATCGAGACGGGGTGTTGCACACCCCGGAGGTCACCTCCTGCCTGCAGGGGATCACCCGGGACAGCGTGATCCGATTGGCGCGTGAGGTGTTGGGCGTGGAGGTGCAGGAGCGCCGCATTACCCGCGATGAGCTGTACATCGCCGACGAGGCCTTTGTCACCGGCACCGCCGCCGAGATACTGCCGTTGCGGGAGCTCGATGGTCGCCATATCGGCGCCCGCGCCGGGGCACCCGGGATCGCTGAGCCGATAGCCGTCGATAGCCTTACGGCACGACTGCAGCGCCTGTATCGCGACGTCTGTCGAGGTCGGTTGTCGCCGGCGACCAATGGAGATCGCCATGATCTGGCGCGCTACGCCGACTGGCTGAGCCTGGTCCCGACGGATAGCGAAGTGGATATCGACACAGACAGCGATACGGACAGCGACTAGGTCGGTTTACACAACCAGGCGGCTGCACGATGGCCACAAAGAAAGGCGCCACGACCCTTGAGTCGTGGCGCAGCTAGCCGTCTTTCCTCCCTGGGGCAGCTTCCCTGTGCCCGTGTTGCTCCCTTGGCGCTTCCCGCGCCGTCGCCTCCGTGACGCTCGAGGGGCAGTGTCCCTTGCCCGGTGTCGCCTGAACACAGAGGTAGTATCGACCAGGCGTGTGTCAGTCAGATAACCGCCTCATGACCCTTTGGTGACATCCCGGCCACAGGACTTTTCTGGTACCATTCGCGCCGCCTGTTACCGGCGAAATGCCCAGGCGCCGTCGCGTACGGCAGTCGAGGCCGTCTCGCCAGGCACCAGGCTCGGCACGAAAAGCCGGCGAGCGCCGGTGCTTTTCCGACAAGCCTTGATTGCGCAAACCCTCTCTCGAACATAAACCTGGATTCGTCTATGAACGCTGTAATCCTTGCCGTGCTGGTGATGGTGGGACTGTCGCTGGCGCGGGTCTCCGTGGTGCTGGCCCTGGTGGTAGGGGCGCTGGTGGGCGGCTTGGCCGGTGGTCTGTCCATCGAGGACACCCTGGCGGCCTTCAACGACGGTGTCGGTGGCGGTGCCAAGGTGGCGCTGGCCTACGCCACCCTCGGGGCCTTCGCCGTGGCGATCTCTCGCTCGGGCCTGCCGGACCTGCTGGCACGCCGCCTGATCACTCTGCTGGGGCAGGAGTCCAGCGCGTCCCGTCAGGCCACGGTCAAGTACCTGCTGATCGGTAGCGTGCTGCTGGTGGCGATCTCCTCCCAGAACCTGATCCCGGTCCACATCGCCTTTATCCCGATCCTGATTCCGCCGCTGCTCAAGGTGATGAATCAGCTCAGGATGGACCGCCGCGCGGTCGCCTGTACCCTGACCTTCGGCCTGACCGCGCCCTACATGTTGCTGCCGGTAGGCTTCGGGGCGATCTTCCTCAACGACATCCTGCTGGCCAACATCAACGAGGCTGGCGCCGCACTGGGCCTCGAGATCGACCGCGCCATGGTCCCCATGGCCATGGGGGTGCCGGTCGCCGGCATGTTCCTCGGGCTTCTGGTGGCGGTGTTCCTGTCCTACCGCAAGCCTCGGGTCTATGACGAGGTGGAGCTTGGCAATACCCCGGCCCACGGCCAAGGCCACGACCACAGCGAGATCGAGGAGCCTCACACCCTGGGCCTGATCATGTCGGTGGTAGCGATCGTCGCTGCGCTCGGCATCCAGCTCTATACCGGCTCGATGATCCTGGGTGGCCTGGTGGGCTTTTCGCTGTTGTCCATGGGCGGCATCTTCCGCTGGCGCGAAGCCGATGATCTGTTCACCAGCGGCATGCGCATGATGGCCCTGATCGGCTTCATCATGATCTCGGCCTCCGGCTTTGCTGCCGTGATGACCGCCACCGGCGAGATCGAGACCCTGGTCAGCGCCAGCGTCGAGGTCATCGGCGACAACCGTGGCCTGGCGGCGCTCTTGATGCTTCTGGTGGGGCTGTTCATCACCCTGGGCATCGGCTCGTCGTTTTCGACCATCCCGATCATCGCCGCCATCTTCGTTCCGCTGGCGGTGCAGTTCGGCTTCTCCGATCTGGCGACGGTGGCCCTGGTCGGCACCGCCGCCGCCCTGGGTGACGCCGGCTCCCCGGCGTCGGACTCCACTCTCGGGCCGACCTCCGGCCTCAACGTGGATCGTCAGCATGATCACATCTGGGACAGCGTGGTGCCGACCTTCGTGCACTACAACATTCCGTTGATCGGCTTTGGCTGGCTGGCGGCGATGACGCTGTGATCGCCCGCCGGAAAGCCCAGACGCCCGCGCTATTCGCGCGGGCGTTTTTTTGTGCGCCAGGCCCGGCCCGAACACCGACGTGTGAGCCACTGGAATAGTGAGACATGAGTGCTACGGGTTGTGCAGATCCGTCGATATGGTCCACGCTGGGGGAGACTCATCGACCGGTGGGTCGTGGCGCTTCTGGGAAGATGAAGGAGCTATCGAGCCCAGGGCGCAGCAGGACACTTGTTCACAGATGGAGAGGATCGACACATGGACAGGAGCGACAAGATGTTGAAGGCACGCGTATTTGCCGGATCGTGCTTGCTGGGGGCAGGCCTGGTGGTGGCAGGCACCGCCCACGCCGCCACGGAGGTGGAGATGCACAGCGTCAGCACCGACGGTATTGGCGACTCCCTCGGCACCATCAGTTTCGAGGATAGTGAGCATGGTCTCAGGATCACCCCCGACCTCGAGGGTCTGGACACCGGCATCCACGGCCTTCACGTTCACGTGAACCCGAGCTGCGAGCCGGCCGAGAAGGATGGCGAGACGGTAGCGGCGGCTGGCGCCGGAGGCCACTTCGACCCGGAAGACACCGGCACCCACCAGGGCCCCTACGGTGACGGCCACCTGGGTGACCTGCCGGCGCTGGCGGTGGGGCAGCAGGGCGAGGCGACACTGCCGACCCTGGCGCCGCGCATCAGCGAGGAGGACCTGGCAGGTCACGCCATAATGATTCACTCCGGTGGTGACAACTACTCCGACGAGCCCAAGCTCGGCGGTGGCGGTGCCCGCGTCGCCTGTGGCGTCATCGAAGGCTGATCGACGCCACCCCCGACATGGCCATCCAGGCCCCGCTCAGGCGGGGCCTTTTGCTGTAGTGACGTCAGTCCTGGCGATCGTCGCTGGAAGGGGGCAGGTGTGCCTCGAGGGATGACAGCAGGCCGCGCAGCAGCGAGAGTTCCTTGCGCGTGGGCGTGGCCCGGGCGAACAGCGCCTGGAGCTGTTCCTCGGTGCGCGCGTGGGGCTGGGTAATAAAACCACTGTCGCGCATCACCCGGCCCAGATGTGCCTGAAAGTGGGCGACCTGCTCACGGGTGGGCTGGCGCAGTCGGGACGGGGTCCCCGAGGTGGCGACGTTGTCGGTGTCGGTATCCGTGTCAGTATTGCTATCGACGGCGACATCGATATCAGGGCAGGGGAGTCGGCGCCAGGCCCGGCGCAACTCGTAGGCCAGCACTTGCACCGCCTGGGACAGGTTCAGGATGCCGTAGTCGGGATTGGCCGGAATGCTGACCTGATGCGAGCACAGGCGGATTTCGTCGTTGGTCAGGCCGAAGCGCTCGCGGCCGAAGACCAGAGCCACCGGGTCGTGCACCGCGTCCTTCACCAGCGCCTGGGCCATCTCGTCCGGCTCGTCGTAGTGGGGCAGTGGCAGGCTTCTCAGCCTGGCGCTGGCCCCGACCACCCTGACACAGTCATCGATGGCGTCCTCGAGACGTTCGACCACACGGGCGTTTTCGACCACATCTGCCGCACCTGCGGCCAGGCGGGTGGCCTCTTCATCGGGAAAGACGCGTGGATTGACCAGCACCAGATCGGTCAGGCCCATGGTCTTCATGGCGCGAGCAGTGGAGCCAATATTGCCGGGATGGTAGGTCTGGACGAGAACGATGCGCAGATTGGCGAAGGGCAAGGCTTGAGTCATGGAGCACGGCAACCGTCGATGGGAAAACGAGCGACACCATACCGCCACTTTCGCCCAAAGCGAAGGATGGTGTCAGAGCACTTGGAGCACCAAAGAGAGGGGGGGAGTGCTGGAGACTTTGCAGCTTCAGTGACTAGCGATGTGTTCGGCACCACTCATCAAGCCGCTCGATATGGGCGGGATGGATGCCACAGCATCCGCCGATCAGGCTTGCGCCCAGGGAGTGCCAGCGTTTGGCGTAGTCCAGGTAGCCTGCCGGGGTCAGCTCCCGGTCCGCCGTCAAGGTGGTGTTGGCCCGGTGGGCATCGCCGATCGGCGAGAAGCTGTTGGCGTAGGCGCCCAGCGGGCGCGATAGCTTGAGTCGTTGCATGGCGTCGCCGGCGTCGACCAGTGCCTGCGCCATGACCTCCGGAATCGAGCAGTTGAACAGGATGGCGTCGGCGCCGCCCTGACATAGCTGTTGGGTCGCCTCGGCGACGGACTCTCCGGAGCGCAGGCGTGCGATATCGGACACCTCGTCCTGCAGGGTGAGAGCGTACCAGCGGGGCTTCTTGGATGCCGCCAGGACCTCCTGCATGACCGCGATCTCGGCAAGACTCGATAGCGTCTCGGCAAGCCACAGATCCACGTGTGGGTCCTGCGCATGATACAGGGCGGTAGTAATCTCCCTGGCGCGGCAGGGATCGAACAGATCGGGACGATAGCTGCCCAGGGCGGGTGGCAGGCAGCCGGCTACGCTAAGCGAGGCTTCAGGGGCATTGGCTTGCGGTGGTGGCTGGACGGATTCATCCTGCCAGCGGCTTGCCGCTTGCGCTGCCAATCGTGCTGCAAGAGAAGCGAGTGCCGGCCCCTTTTCCCGATAGCGCCGCTCGCCAAGATGGAACGGCACGCAGGCGTAGCTGTTGGCAGTAATCACTCGGGCGCCGGCCCGAATAAAGTTGAGGTGGGCCTCGATGACCCGGTCGGGAGCTTCGATCAGCGCCTGGGCGCTCCACAAGGGCTGTGAGAAGGGGGCGCCGATACGCTTGAGCTCACGCCCCATGCCGCCGTCCAGTAGCGTCAAATCCATGATGTTGCCTGCAAGTTGATCCAGCCGATAGTGAATCATGTCCCGGGGGCGGGAATAAATTGAAAAGTCCTCAACCTCTGGATGAGGCGGCTCGATGAATGGTGGAACACAAAAAAGCCCTGCCATCAGGCAGGGCTTTGTGCGCTTGGGGGTGCGCGGGTCGGGCAGCCGGAGCTGCCCGGGGCAGGCGTTACATCATGCCGCCCATGCCGCCCATTCCACCCATGCCGCCCATGTCCGGAGCAGCGTCCTTCTCGTCCGGATCGTCGGCGATCATGGCTTCGGTGGTGATCAGCAGGCCAGCAACGGAGCCAGCGGACTGCAGCGCGCTGCGAGTCACCTTGGCCGGGTCCAGCACACCCATTTCGAACAGGTCGCCGTACTCGCCGGTCTGGGCGTTGTAGCCGAAGTTGCCTTCGCCGTCCTTGATGCGGTTGACGATGACGGAGGCTTCCTGGCCAGCGTTGGTGACGATCTGACGCAGCGGTGCTTCCATGGCGCGCAGAGCGATGGCGATACCGTGGGTCTGGTCTTCGTTGTCACCCTTGAGACCAGCGATCTTGGTCAGGATGCGGATCAGGGCAGTACCACCGCCAGGCACGACACCTTCCTCGACCGCGGCGCGGGTAGAGTGCAGGGCGTCCTCGACGCGGGCCTTCTTCTCCTTCATCTCGACTTCGGTAGCGGCACCGACGCGGATGACGGCAACACCGCCGGCCAGCTTGGCGACACGCTCCTGGAGCTTCTCGCGATCGTAGTCGGAGGAAGTCTCTTCGATCTGGGCGCGGATCTGGTTGACGCGTGCTTCGATGTCACCATCGTTGCCGGCACCATCGATGATGGTGGTGTTTTCCTTGGACATGGTCACGCGCTTGGCGGTGCCCAGGTGGTCCAGGGTGGCCTGCTCGAGGTTCAGACCCACTTCCTCGGAGATCACGGTGCCGTTGGTCAGGATCGCGATGTCCTGCAGCATGGCCTTGCGGCGATCACCGAAGCCAGGCGCCTTGGCGGCGGCAACCTTGACGATGCCACGCATGGTGTTGACCACCAGGGTAGCCAGCGCTTCGCCTTCGATGTCTTCGGCGATGATCACCAGCGGCTTGCCGGCCTTGGCGACGGCTTCCAGGGTCGGCAGCAGTTCGCGGATGTTGGAGATCTTCTTGTCCACCAGCAGGATGAACGGATCTTCCAGTTCCACCGCCATGGTGTCCTGGTTGGTGACGAAGTACGGGCTCAGGTAGCCGCGGTCGAACTGCATGCCCTCGACCACGTCCAGCTCGTCTTCGAAGCCACGGCCTTCATCGACAGTGATGACGCCTTCCTTGCCGACCTTCTCCATCGCCTCGGCGATGATCTCGCCGATGCGCGAGTCGCCGTTGGCGGAGATGGTGCCAACTTGGGCGATGGCCTTGGAGTCGGTGCAGGGCACAGACAGAGCCTGGATTTCCTTGACCGCAGCGACGACGGCCTGGTCGATGCCGCGCTTGAGGTCCATCGGGTTCATGCCGGCGGTCACGCCCTTCAGGCCTTCGGCGACGATGGCCTGGGCCAGCACGGTAGCGGTGGTGGTACCGTCACCGGCCACGTCGGAGGTCTTGGAAGCCACTTCCTTGACCATCTGCGCGCCCATGTTTTCGAACCGGTCCTTCAGTTCGATTTCCTTGGCGACGCTGACGCCGTCCTTGGTCACGGTCGGCGCGCCGAAGGACTTCTCCAGCACCACGTTGCGACCTTTCGGGCCCAGGGTAGCCTTGACGGCATTGGCCAGGACATCGACACCACGCGCCATGCGCTTGCGGGCATCATCAGAGAACTTGACTTGTTTCGCTGCCATTTTCTGTACTTCCTTAGAATCTAAGCGTCAAAAGTGAACGTTGAAACGAGTGAGTCTGCGGGGCAGGGCTTAGCCCTCGACGACCGCCAGGATGTCGGACTCGCTCATGATCAGGACTTCCTCGCCGTCGATCTTCTGCTTTTCGACGCCGAAGCCATCCTTGAAGATCACGGTGTCGCCGACCTTGACGTCCAGAGGACGCACGTCGCCGCTCTCGAGAATCCGGCCGTTACCGACGGCGAGAACTTCGCCACGAGTCGGTTTTTCCTGGGCGTTGCCCGGAAGCACGATGCCGCCTGCGGTCTTCTGCTCTTCCTCAACGCGACGGATGACGACGCGATCGTGCAAGGGACGGATGTTCATTGCTCACGTTCTCCTGATGGTTTTGCAAGGCCGGGGCATCCACCCCGGCGGTTCATTGTTCACTCTCGTCGTGACGCCCTGCGACTCGGCGAGAGCTGGAGGTCATTGCCGGGCTGCCGATGAAGTGGCAGGCCCTTGTCGGCCCTCCTGTCAATGGCGGGGGAGCGTGCTCCCTCACCGAAGCTTGGTGCTGCTCTGGTAAGTGGGGCTGGAGTGGGGGCTTTCAAGGGCTTGGATGAAAATTTTTTTGTCTTCTTGCATCCAAGGCTGACGGGGCCCATGAAACGGCATCGGCACCCCGAAGGGTGCCGATGCGAGAGACCAGGTGATGATGCGACAAGCCCTAGCGGCGTCGCTCATCCTTGCTGATAAATTCGCCCTCCAGCGGTTCTTCATCGCCGGCCGAACTTTCGCGCCAGCTGGTGTCATCCCGGCGACGGCCGGAAGCCTCGTCCCATCCATCGCCATTGGCCTTCGGGCCCGCAAAGCCCCCTTCCTGGGTACCACCGAAATGGGTGCCTCCCATCTGGAAGCCCTTCATGCGCACCCCGACCTTGGCCAGCGCCTTGCCCAGCAGGCGGCGAGCGTTGGGAATCAGGCACATGAAGCCGAGTGCGTCAGACAGAAAACCCGGCGCCATCAGCAGGGCGCCACCGAAGATCAGCGCGGCACCGGTCATCAGTTCCGAGGAGGGGATCTCGCCGCGGGACATCCGCTCCTGGGCGCGTGCGAAGGTGGCCACGCCTTCGCGACGGATCAGGTGCAGACCGATGAAGCCAGTGGCCAGCACCAGCGCCAGGGTGGAAAGCAGACCGATTTCGCTACCCACCGAAAAGAGTACAGCGAAGTCGAGCAGGGCGAAGATGGTGAAGATAAGAAGAAAGGGCATGTCAGCTCCGCGTTGTGATCTCCGTTCAAGATGGGGGTGGCCACCTCGGAGTTCAAGCGTTGCTATGGCTTTTGCTGACTGCGCCTTGCCGACACTGGTGCGGCCACTCGCGTAGTCGGGCTTACGGTTTCCGCTGCACCACCTGGCAAGTATCTTCTCTTATTGCCTGATTCGAGTGCGGGGCTTTCCGCAGGCTTGCGCTAGACCAAGGAAGAGTGGCGGGGGTTGTGAAAGGTTGTCATGATGCAGTGCACCAATGGTTAGTGGGCTCATATGTGGTGCTTTGATGTATCACGCGGCCGCTTTGCCTGGCGGCAGGTACGGGCTGCCACGCCTTTGGCGCTATGCCTTGGGTGCCATGACAGAAAAACCATCTGAAACGCGCGTGTACGACGCGTCTTGCAAGGGGAAACCGCATGCAACTCGACGATGCACTTATCGCCATCACCGGCGGAGCCCGTGGGCTTGGCCTGGCCATGGCGCACCATCTGGGGCGCCGTGGAGCGCGGGTCGCACTGATCGACACCGACAACGACCAGCTGGACCAGGCCGTCAATGGTCTGTTCGATGCCGGCATCACCGCCAGAGCCTTTGTCGCCAATGTGGCGGACGAGGCCTCTGTCACTGAAGCCTTTGCGGACATCCGCGAGCATATGGGGCCGCTCGACGGTCTGATCAACAACGCCGGTATCCTGCGCGACGGCCTGCTGGTCAAGGCGCGCGACGGCAAGGTCGAAAAGACGCTGGGGCTGGACGAGTGGCAGGCGGTCATCGATGTCAATCTGACCGGTGTTTTCCTGTGCGGGCGTGCCGCCGCCAAGGCCATGATCGAGGATGACCGCCGGGGCGTCATCGTCAATATCTCGAGCATTTCGCGTGCCGGTAACATGGGCCAGAGCAATTATGCGGCGGCCAAGGCCGGCGTTGCCGCCCTGACCGTCACCTGGGGCAAGGAACTGGCTCGTCACGGCATTCGCGTGGGCGCGGTGGCACCTGGCTTTATCGAGACCGAGATGACCGCGTCCATGCGTGACGACATGCTCGAAAAGCTGACCGCAGGCGTGCCCCTGCGCCGCCTTGGCGCCCCTGCCGATATCGCCGAGAGCGTTGCCTTCATCTTTGATAACGACTACTTCACCGCCCGCGTGATGGAAGTGGACGGGGGGCTGCGGCTCTAGATCCAGGCAATGGGAGAGGCTGGCCGGCTGGCCGGGTCAGGGCGCCATGAAAAAGCAGCATGATCAAAGCTACAAGTTGTTGTTCAGCGAGCCGAGGGTGATCCGAGACCTGCTGACCGGCTTTATCGGCGAAGACTGGATCGAGAAGCTGGACCTCGACTCGCTGGAGCGGGTCAGCGGCAGCTTCGTCACTGATGACCTTCGTGATCGCGAAAACGACGTCATCTGGCGCGCGCGCTTCGGTGATGAGTGGTGCTACGTCTACCTGCTGCTGGAATTTCAGAGCACGGTGGATCGTTTCATGGCGCTTCGCACCATGACCTACGTCGGGCTGCTCTACCAGGATCTGGTCAAGCAGAAACAGCTGACTCGGTCGGGCAAGCTACCGCCGGTGTTGCCTATCGTGCTCTATAATGGAGAGCGTCGCTGGAGCGCGCCGGTCACCGTTCGAGATCTCATTCAGGCAGGGCCCGGCAGCCTGGCGCAATACCGACCGGATCTGTCCTTTCTGCTATTGGATGAAGGCGCCCTCGTTGCCGACCAGCAGTTCTCCAGCGAAGCGCGTAATGTGGTGTCGGCCATCTTCCAGCTGGAGCATCACCGGAGTCCCGAAGATGCGGTCGAGCTGATCGGATTGCTGGTGAAATGGTTGCAGACGCCAGAGCAGACAGATTTGCGTCGACACTTCGTCATCTGGATCAAGCGAGTACTATTGCCAAACTGGGTGTCAAATGATGAACAGGGCGGATGGCAGGCCCTGAATGAATTGAGCGAGGTGCACAATATGCTGGCAGAAAGAGCCAAGCGGTGGCCTGAGCAGTGGAAGCAGCAGGGGTTGGCGGAGGGCCGTCGGGAAGGTCGCGAGGAAGGGCGCGAGGAAGGGCGCGAGGAAGGACGTCAGGAAGGACGTCAGGAAGGACGTCAGGAAGGCAGGCAAGACGTAGCCCGCAATATGATTCAGCAGACCTCGCTGGATGACCAGACGATCGCGCAAGTGGCCGAGATTTCGGTAGAGCTGGTCACCAAGCTGCGAGAGGAAATCGAGCGTTCCAGGTGATGGCCCGTCATGGCCTTTTGGTTGTCTGGAGAGCCCGTTGTCTGAGGTGTTCAGTTGTCCTCACGCCCACAAGCCCTCCGCCGCACAGCGCGGCGGAGGGCTAGGTTGCAGCCGGTGTCTAGCGCAGGCTGATTTCATCCTTGAGGCGAGCGACGGTGGCGTCACCGATGCCCTTGACTCGAGTCAGGTCCTCGATGGTGGTGAAGGGGCCGTTGGCCTGGCGGTCTTCGACGATGGCCTTGGCCTTGCCGGGGCCGATACCGGGGAGTTCCGCCAGCAGTTCGACGCTGGCCTCGTTGACGTTGATCGGCTCGATACTCAGCCGCTCTTCGGCCATGACCGGCTGGGCCAGCAACATCCAGGTCAGAGCCAGTAGTGCGATGGCCCAGAGTCTGGACCGCTTGCTCCCGGGGAGGGTGTTTGACTTGTCGTTCAGCGATGGATGGCGAACAGCCTGTTGTGCGTTGTGGGTCTGCATCGGACATCTCCTTGGTGTTGAAAGTCGTCTTCATGACGTAGGGGCTTGCCCCTTCGAGTCCGTTCGACGTGATGCCGTTGGGTCTCGACTTTCACCTTAGGCGCCGACCAACGGATCCTGTTATAAGAAATTACTTATAAAAGTATCAGTGAAATTAGATATTCCAGTGAGGCGAGAGGGCCGCGCGGAAGTCGCTTGGGCTGATATACTGCGGCGTTTTGGCGCTCCGGATCCGGTGTGTAGCGACCGGGCCGGCTTGGCTCACGTCATGCAGGCCGCAGGTGCGCCTTTCGATCCCACTGTGCCGGAGGCCTCCGTGACTACCTCATCGCCCTTGATCATCGCACTCGACTACCCCTCCCTGGACGCTGCCTTGTGCATGGCGGATCGACTGGACCCCGAGCGCTGTCGTCTCAAGGTCGGCAAGGAGCTGTTCACCCGCAGCGGCCCCAATGTGCTCGAAGCGCTGCATGGCCGGGGTTTCGAGGTCTTCCTCGATCTCAAGTTTCACGATATTCCCAATACCGTGGCGGCTGCCGTTCAGGCGGCGGCAGAGCAAGGCGTGTGGATGGTCAATGTTCATGCCAGCGGCGGCGCCCGCATGATGGAAGCGGCGCGAGAACGGCTCGACAAGCAGGGCCTTGCGACCCACCTGATCGCGGTGACGGTGCTGACCAGCATGACCGCCGAGGAACTTGCAGCCACCAACGTTTCGGTTGCCCTGGAGGAGCAGGTGGAGCACCTGGCACGTCTGGCCAGGGCCAGCGGGATGGACGGCGTGGTGTGCTCGGCGCAGGAGTCGGCGCGTCTCAAGGCCGCCTGTGGCGAAGACTTCCTCAAGGTCACCCCGGGCATTCGCCCAAGCTTTGCCCAGGCCGGCGATCAGCGGCGGATCATGACCCCACGCGAGGCCATGGACGCCGGTAGCACGCACCTGGTGGTGGGAAGGCCAGTGACTCAAGCTGAAGACCCGATGGCCGCGCTCGAGGCGATCGAGAAGGAGTTGAAGGAGGGCTGACCGCTACTCTCCCTCTATACCGGTGATGGGTTTGGTGGTGCCCCAATTCCTGCATCTGGGGCACTGCCAGTGCAGGTGTTCACCGGAGAAGCCGCAGCGCCGGCAGCGGTGGCGGGGTAGCGCCTTGATCAGCGGCTGGGTGTGCTGGCGCAGCAGGTCGAAACGGGGATCGCCTTCGCTTGCCTCGCTGCGCTGGTAAAGCCCCATCAGGTAGTCAACCCCACCGAGACTCGGCTCCTTCCTGAGCTGATCGGTGATCAGTGCGATCGCTTCCTCATCATCACCGCGCACCCGACGCAGCGTCTGCGCCAGCAGCAGCATCACGCTGGTACAGGGGTTCAGCTCGAGCAGGCGGTGCAGGTGCTCGATCAGTCCCTCGGCATCATCAAGCAGTTGATAGGTGCGTTCCAGCGGCTCCAGCAACGTCGGGATAAAGTCGGCGTCCTGCTGGGGAATGCGATCCAGATGCTTGAGCGCTTGACGGTACTGGCCGGTGTCGTGGCACAGCTCTGCCTGAATCAGGTTGGCACGGATGCAGCGCTCGTCGATGGAAAGCGCCTGTTTCAGGTGCTTTCTGGCGATGCCGTGGCTGTTGGATGATCGCGCCTCTTCGGCCAGTTCGCAGTGCCAGTGGGCAGCGGCCCGACGCAGGTCATCATGGCGTCGGGTCAACTGGGGGACGGCCTCGTCAATCGCCTGCTGCCATTCGCCCTCGCGCTCGAACAGGTCCACCAGCAGCCGCTTGGCGTGGTGGCGTACTTCGGCGTGGGTTTCTTCCTTGACCAGCCCCTTCAGCAGCCGTTCGGCGCGATCGTGCAGACCCAGTTGCAGAAAGTCCCGGGACAGCTCGAGCTGAACCCAGGCTCCCTGGTGGCCGTCCAGGAAAGGACGTGCGAGCAGGTTCTGGTGAATCTTGACGGCGCGATCGGCCTCACCGCGAGAGCGAAACAGGTTGCCCAGGGTGACGTGGGTCTCGATGGTATCGCTGTTGACCTCCAACGCAGAGATGAAGGTCTCGATGGCCCGGTCCTGCTGATCGTTGAGCAGGTAGTTCAGACCGACAAAGTAGTCGCGGTGAAGACTTGGGGCGGGGCGTTCTTGCTGTCGACTCTCCCGCCGGCCGAGCGCCCAGCCAATGGCGAGGGCGACGACCAGCAGGCCCAGCAGCAGAAGATCGGGCATTCAGGGAAGTTCCTTCATCTCCTGCACGCGAAGACGATCGAGTTCCTTGCGCTGCTGCTGATTGTGGCGTTGGGCGCGAGTCAGCAGGGCGCGCAGCCGAATGTAGACGCCGCTCATCGCCAGCATGCCAAGCAGCACACCGACAGCCAGGGAGGCCAGCAGCCACACCGACAGGGAGGCCTCGGGCAATTCGAACCAGATGAGGTTCAGCGGCAGGGCCTGTTGGTTGTTGGTCGCGAACAGGATACCGATGACCAGTACCGCCAGCAGAATGATGGCCATGATCAGGCTTTTTAGCCAACGCATGTGTGACTTCCCATAGTGAGACAAAGAGAACGGAGAGAGCGGTTGTCAGCGAACTCAGTAGCCCAGCGCACGGCTGGCGTCGACTTGTTCGCGCAACTCCTTTCCGGGCTTGAAGTGTGGCACGAACTTGCCTTCCAGCTCCACCGCTTCACCGGTCTTCGGGTTGCGGCCGACCCGGGGCTCCCGATAGTGCAGAGAGAAACTGCCAAAACCCCGTATCTCGACCCGCCCACCATCGGCGAGGGTATCGGTGATGTCATCCAGAATGAGGCGCACCGCAGCCTCGACGTCCTTGATCGACAGCTCCGGCTGCCGCATGGAGATCTGCTCTATCAGTTCGGACTTTGTCATCGGTTGTCTCCGTGAGTCCCACCTGGGTGTTGAGCGCTGGCCAAGCCAGTGGCGAAGGCCGTATCCGTCACAGCCTCTTGTTTTTAGATAGCATACTTTTCAAGTCTTGAGAAAACAACGCACTACATTCGTGGCAATGATCTTGCGCCGGGTCACCTTCAGGATACGCCGGCGGCTGCCTGGCGGATCGTGCTGCGGTATACTGAGGCCACACATTCCATCCCTGACGAGGTTCCCCTTGGATCAACCGTCTTCCGTGGCCTCCCGCCTCGAGGCCGAGCGCAAGCGCCTGCACTGGCACTCCCGCCGTGGCATGTGGGAGCTGGACCTCTTGCTGCTGCCGTTTCTCGAGCATTGCTACGATGAACTCGACGAGGCCGACCAGGCCGCCTATCGCCTGCTGATCACCGAGGAGGACCAGGACCTGTTCATGTGGTTGATGCGTCGCGAGTGGCCGGAAGAGCCCAGCCGTCGCCGTATCGTGCAGATGATCGTGGACTATGCCGAGACCAGCGGTCACGGTCACAATCGGGGCCTCTGAGCAGCAGCATCTCTTCCAGGGGGCGCTGGTGGCGACTTTCGCTCTGGTCGTCGCCGGCGCCACTCCCTCGCCGGTGGGGGCTGTACTCACCGCAGCTCTCTGCAGCAGACTGATTCACGCCCACCGCCATCCGTTTCAGGGTCAGCTAAGGTGCCTGGTCGAGAGTGAGCCAGCAGTGACATCTGTGGCACCGCTGGTCGCCGTGGATGACGAGCAAGCGGAAGAGGCGGGTCTTTCCGTATGGCAGCGTCGGCAGCGACGCCTTTTGCGCGCCCTGAGTCAGGCGCTTGCGCGCTGGTGGGGCAAGCCCAGGGCCCCGGTGCCTGGGCGTTGGCAGTGGTGTCCGTTGGCGTCAGCTGCGGACAGGTCCGGGAGGCTTTATTCGGACGACGCTGACTGGCGCGAGATCGAGCTGTCCTGCGAAAGCGTCGGCGCCAGGCTGATCTCCCTGCGCTGGCAGGGGCATACCCACTGGCTGTGGCCCGACTCGATCACACCCGAAGAGCACCGCGTGCTGAGACGCTACCTGCTTGGCATGCCAGTGGCGTTGGGTTCTCAGACGTCAAAACGGCAATGACAGCTGCTGCCTGGCTTCCTGTGGCACCAGGCGCACGCCGACGCCCAGCAGGCGCACCGGGCGGTGGGCGCGTTGCCAGGCCTGGTCGAGCAGTTGGCGGTAGCTGGCCAGATCCGGCTCCAGGCCCTTCGACTCCAGGGTGGTGGTGGTGAAGTCGTCAAAGCGCACCTTGACGAACACACCGGCCAGGGGCGGGCGGCCATTGCGGTCGATGCGTGCCTTCAACTTCTCGCAGAGGGTGACCAGCGCCTCCTGGGCTGCGGCCAGGTCCGGCAGGTCCCGGCCGTAGGTGCTCTCGACGCTGATCGACTTGCGTTCGCGCTCCACCTTGACCGGACGCTCGTCGATGCCGCGGGCGAGTTCGTAGAGGCGTCGCCCGAATTTGCCGAACTCGTCCAGTAGTCTGTCAATGGGCTGTGCCCGCAGCTCCTCGCAGGTGGTGATGCCCAGTGCGTCCAGGCGGGCGCCGGTGGCGGGCCCCACGCCGTGCAGCTTGCGCACCGGCAGGGCCAGCACGAAGCTTTCTACCTGGTCGGGTGGTATCACCGTCAGCCCATCCGGCTTGTCCCAGTCGCTGGCGATCTTGGCCAGGAACTTGGACGGTGCCGCCCCCACCGACACCGTGATGCCGGTGCGCGCCAGACACTCCTCCTTCAGCCAGCGGGCCATCCAGGTGGCGCTGCCCTTGAATCCCTCGACATCGCTGACGTCCAGATAGGCCTCGTCCAGCGACAGCGGTTCGACCAGTGGTGTTAGCTCATGGAAGATCGCCTGAATCTGCCTCGACACCTCGCGGTACTTGTCGAAGTCCGGCGGAACCAGCGTCAGTTCCGGGCACAGGCGCAGAGCTCGCGCGGTCGGCATCGCCGAATGGATGCCGAACTTGCGCGCCGGATAGTTGCAGGTGGTGATGACGCCGCGGCCCTTGCGCGCGCCGCCCACCGCCAGCGGAATGTCCCGCAGGGCAGGGTTGTCGCGCATCTCGACCGCGGCGTAGAAGCAGTCGCAGTCGGCATGCAGAATCTTGCGTACGGGTGCTGGCATGGGCGGGCAGGTGCTGGCACGACGTCGGTGAAAACGGCGACTAGCCCAGGGCCTGGCCGTTGCCACCGCGAATGACCCCAACCCCGACGCCCTCGATATCCAGACTGTCGCGGCGCAGGTCCAGGGTGATGGGCGCGAAGTCGGCGTTCTCGGCCTCCAGCGTGACCTGATGGCCGTCACGCTGGAAGCGCTTGACCGTCACCTCATCCTCCAGGCGTGCTACCACGATCTGGCCGTTGCGGATGCGCTCGGTGCGATGCACCGCCAGCAGGTCACCTTCCAGGATGCCGACGTCCTTCATCGACAGCCCGCGTACGCGCAGCAGGTAGTCTGCGCGGGGGGTGAAGTAGTCCGGCGGCAGCGGGCAGTAGCGGTCGATGTGCTCGGCGGCGAGGATCGGGCTGCCGGCGGCGACCTCGCCGATGATCGGCAGGCCCTGCGAGGGACTGGCTTCCTGGGGCGACTCGTTGGCGGCGCCGGAGTCTGCCTCCTGAGCCGGCAGGCGGATGCCGCGAGAGGTGCCGCGAATTACGCGAATCGCGCCCTTGCGCTCGAGCGCCCGAAGGTGCTCTTCGGCAGCATTGGGGGAGCGAAAGCCAAGGGCGCGTGAAATCTCCGCGCGGGTGGGCGGGTACCCCAGCTCGTTCATGGTCTTGACGATAAAGTCATAGACGTTTTGCTGGCGAGGGGTCAGGGGACGTGTCATGCGGCCTCCCACGGGCGGCGATGGAACAGGGTGGCTTGGCGGCGGCTTGCTGCCGGCGCGTGCCAGTGCTGGGGGCGTCAATGCTCGCCCTTGGTGAAGTGTACAGTATGGATGTACATCCAGTAAAATCGCGAGAGATCGAGGAAAGTATGTCAGGGCACTACGTAGCGGGGGGTAGCGGGAGAGTCGCCTGATGCATTCGTTTGAAACAGGGTGTAGCCAGGGTTGATTGTGCGAGAAGGGCGGCTCCCTTACACTCAAGCCAGTATTCAAACAATTGTTTCCAACTGCCCTTGACAAGACTGGACGGAGCCCGCGAATGGCCCAGACCGATACCGTGACGCGCATCCTGGACACCGCCGAGGTGCTTTTCGCCGAACGCGGCTTCGCGGAAACGTCGCTGCGTAACATTACCGGCAAGGCCAAGGTCAACCTGGCCGCCGTCAACTACCACTTTGGCTCCAAGAAGGCGCTGATCCAGGCGGTGTTCTCCCGCTACCTGGATCCCTTCTCCGATCGCTTCCATGCCGCTATCGATGAGCTCGAGCGCGGCTACGGCGATCGCGTGATTCCGCTGGAGGTGCTGCTCGAGACCATGGCCCGCACCGTGCTCGAGGTACCGGCCGAGCGGCACAGCCTCAAGGTGTTCATGCGCCTGCTGGGGCTGGCCTACAGTCAGGCCCAGGGGCATCTGCGTCGCTATATTCAGGACCAGTACGGCACCGTGTTCACCCGTTTCGTGGCGTTGGTGCGCAAGGCAACGCCGGAGTTGCCGGACTCCGAGCGATTCTGGCGTCTGCACTTTGCGCTGGGCACCGTGATCTTTACTCTGTCAGGGCTCGATGCCCTGCGCGACATCGCCGAGAAGGACTACGACGAGCACGTCTCGGTGCGCGACCTGGTGCGTCGCATGATGCCGGTGGTGGTATCGGCGCTGAAGGCGCCACTGCCGGAGCCGGCGCCGACGATGCCAGCGGCGACGCGCGAGCCAACTGCATAAGCCGAGAAGGGAGTCAGGGTCATGCGAACCCCACAACTGGCAGCGCTTCCCCCCAGCGAGGGCGTGTGGGTGGAGGTCGACACCGCCCGCCAGCAGCTGACGCTATGGCGGGGTGAAGACCTCGCCTGGCAATGCCTGGTGTCCACCGGTGCTGCCGGTACCGGCCAGCAAGAGGGTAGCGGCCAGACCCCGCTGGGCTGGCACCAGATCCGTGCGGCCATCGGTGACGGGCAGCCTGTGGGCTGCGTCTTTCGTGGCCGTCGTCCCACCGGTGAGGTCTACAGCGAGGCGCTAGGCCAGGCCCAGCCAGAGCGCGACTGGATCCTGACCAGAATCCTCTGGCTCAGCGGTCTGGAGCCGGGCTCCAATCGAGGCGGCGACGTCGATTCCCAGCGCCGCTATATCTACTTTCACGGCACCCCGCCGGACAAGCCCATGGGGGTGGCCGACTCCCATGGCTGTATTCGCCTGCGTGACGACGACCTGTTGCGGCTGTTCGACGAAGCGACGCCCGGCACGCCGGTGTGGCTGCACGACTAAGCGCGCCGACGGATCGCGCCGGCCTAGCGAGCCTATCCTGACCTCGATGCAGGTATCACTGAGAGACGCGCTCGTCAGCTCAGGGCTTGGTCAGATGACGTTACCCAATTGGAAGATGGGCAGATACATCGCCAGCACCAGGCCACCCACCACCACGCCCAGCACCACGATGATCAGCGGCTCCAGCAGGCTGGTCAGGGTGTCGACGCGATCGTCCACCTCGCGCTCAAAGTGGTCTGCTACTCGCGTCAACATGCTGTCCAGGGCACCGGCTTCCTCGCCGATGGCTACCATCTGCAGCGCCAGCGTCGGGAAGCGTCTCGTCCCCCGCATCGCCAGGTGGAGTCGCTGGCCACTGGCGACCTCGCTCTGTACTGCCGCCACCGCCTGGCGGTAGACATCATTGCCGCAGGCGCCGGCGGCGGTCTTCAGCGCCTCCACCAGCGGCACGCCCGCGGCGAAGGCGGTGGCCAGGGTGCGACAGAAGCGTGCCACCGAGGCGTTTTCCAGGATCGTCCCAACCACGGGTAGCCTTAGCGCCAGGCCGTGAGCGCCGAAGCGCGCCCTGGCCGAGCGCTTGATCCACCACTTCGCTGCACCAGCCATTGCGCCTGCGCTTCCCAGCAGCACCAGCCACCATTGCTGGGCGAACTCCGAAAGCTCGATGGTCAGGCGTGTCAGCGGGGGCAGGCTCGCCCCGACGCCCTCAAACATCTGCTCGAACTGGGGCACCACCTTGATCAGCAGGATCGCGCTGACCGCGATACCCACCGCCACCACTGTCGAGGGATACCACAGCGCCTTGCGCACCCGCGCCTTTAATCGCTCGCGCTTTTCCAGATGACCGGCAAGGCGCTCGAGCATGCGTTCCAGCGTACCCGACTGCTCACCGGCGGCGACCAGGTTGACGTAAAGCGCATCGAAGGTAAGCGGGTGGCGGGCCAGTGACTGGGCCAGGCTAGCCCCGGCGCTGACGTCCATGCCCAGCGCCTGAACGACTAGCCGCATGGCTGGCTTTGAAAGGCTTTCGCCCAGCACGTTAAAGGCCTGCAGCAAAGGCACGCCGGCGGTCAGCAGAGTCGCCAGCTGGCGCGAGAACAGGGTGAGATCCCGGGGCGATATCTGGCGTTCGAAGCGCGCAAGCGTGCCGCCCTGGCGCAGCTTGCGCGGAACAACACCAAGCTGATGCAACTGGCGCTGGGCCTCGGGACGGCCAGTTGCCAGCAGTACCCCGCTGCGCCGCTGGCCCTGGCGATCCTCGCCTTTCCAGTGCCAGCACCTCTGGCGCGGATGCGGGGGGGCGGAACGGCGTGCGCTGCGCAGGTGGTCGCGTGACCCGCTTGACCCGTTTGATCCGGCAGAAAGGTGGCTGTGGCCAGCGTAGGGCCCTGATCCGCTGGAGGCAGAAGAGGTTGTTTCCCCCTGCGTCGCGTCGGGCGTGTAGCCACCCACCTGCCCGGGGGGCCTAGGAGGAGAGGCCGGCGAGGACGACGACAGGGACGAAGAGGCAGGCGGAGCCTTCGAAGGCGAACGATGACGAAAGGGCACGTGTCGGTGGACTCAAATGGTGGAGGGAAGGGCGGCGGCCTCAAGCGGCGGTGATGCGGCAGACCTCGGCCAGGCTGGTCACGCCTTCGAGCACCCGATCAAGGCCGCTGCGACGAAGGTTAGGGTAGCCCTGGGCTCGGGCCAGGGCGTCGAAGTCATCGGCGCTGCCCCCTTCCAGAATCAACCGGCGCATGCGTTGGTCCACAGACACCACCTCGAAAAGCCCGACCCGCCCCTTGTAGCCCTGGGTGCAGTGACGACAGCCCACGGCCTCGTAAAGCTGGGCGGTGTCGGCCTCGGCCTGAGTTAGACCCTGTTGCATGAGCACCTCGGTGGGAAGGGTGACGGGAGATCGACACAGACTGCACAGGCGCCTGGCCAGGCGTTGGGCAACGATCAAGCTGACGGCGCTGGCGATGTTGAAGGCTTCGATGCCCATGTTCGCCAGCCGCGACAGGGTGTCGGCGGCGGAATTGGTGTGCAGCGTGGACAGCACCAGGTGGCCGGTCTGGGCAGCCTTGATCGCGATCTCGGCGGTTTCTCGGTCGCGCACCTCGCCAACCATCACCACGTCTGGGTCCTGGCGCAGAAAGGCGCGCAGCGCATTGGCGAAATCCAGGCCGATGCGCGGCGCCACGTTGACCTGGTTGATGCCCGGCAGCTTGATCTCCACCGGATCCTCGGCGGTACAGATATTGCGCTCGACGGCGTTGAGCTGGTGGATGCCGGTGTACAGCGTCACTGTCTTGCCGCTGCCGGTGGGACCGGTGACCAGAATCATTCCCTGGGGATTTGCCAGGGCGGTCTCGAACAGCCGGCGCTGTTCCGGTGAAAAGCCGAGCTGCTCGATACCCAGGCGTGCCGACCTGGAGCCCAGCAGTCTGAGCACGATCTTCTCGCCATAGACGGTAGGCAGCGAGTTGACCCTGAAGTCGATGTCCTCGCCATCGTCGAGCTGGACCTTGATGGTGCCGTCCTGGGGCAGGCGGCGTTCCGAGATGTCCATCCGCGCCATCACCTTGAGGCGCGAGGCGATGCGCCCGCGCAGATTAAGCGGTGGCTGGGCCACCTCGTGGAGCAGGCCATCGATGCGAAAGCGCACTCGAAAAGACTCCTCGAAGGGCTCGAAGTGGATGTCCGAGGCACGCTTTCTGACCGCGTCACGCAGGATGGTGTTGACGAACTTCACCACCGGCGCGTCATCGGCCTGGTCGTTCAGGCTGGAGCTGAGCCCGGAACCCAGCCCGGCATGGAGCTCCTCGTCTAGATCTGCATCCTGTTCAGTGTCGAAAGCCACGCCCTGGCCAGAAGCCAGATCCGACTGCCGTGACGGATGCATCTTCCCCGTCCGCTCGTCGGCGCCCGCAGTGTTCGCGCCTGAGGCACCAAGCGCGCCCAGAGCGACGGCGATGGCGCCATCATCGGGGCGATCGGCACCTAGGTAGGTGTCGAGCAGCATTCGGATCTGATCCAGTGGCGCCAGAGCCGGCTTCAAGCTCTTGCCGGTGACGAACTGCAGTTCACCCAGGCGAGCAAGAGTAGAAGGGTAGGGTACCGCCACATGCAATTGATGATCATCGAGGCTGAGCGGCAGCACCGAATGCTCGCGTAGCAGGGCTTCGGGGAAGTAAGAGAGCGCCGGCAGTTCGCTCGGTTCCAGCTCCCGTAAATCGACAAATGGCAGGTCGTATTCTTCTGCCGCTGCTTGAGTCGCTGGCCCGACGCTGACCAGCTCATGCTCCACCAGGTAGCGCAATAGCGTGCTGTTGCTGTCCTGGGCCTCCTGTTCAGCCCGCAGCGCCGCCGGAGGGCTCAATAATCCTTGTGACACCAGTCGTTGGGCCAATCCACTGTTTGGACGCTGCGGCGAGCCGTTTCCGAACCCCTGATCAAACTGCACTGCACCCTCCCTGGAAGCGAGCCTCACGGTCGGCTCGATAGCTCCCGTCGGTGACACTTTGGATCTAGCCGCCAGTCTACCCCGCGACAGAACGCCCATAGAGGCCGCGGAGACGGTTTTGTCCCGTAAACCCGTCACCGGTCAAGGTTTGGTCGTATAGCCCTCAGAGGCGCCCGCAGCGCCGCGTAAGATGCCTTAGATGTCGAAAGGGCGGCGAGACAGGGCGCGATCGCTGGCTCAGCGTTTCTCATTCCACCTCGTTCGACCGTTTAGTCAGCACCTCATCGTGCAAATGAAAAGAAGCCAACAGGGAGCAGTAGACATGGAAGGCATCAGTAGCATCAGTCACGCAGAGAAGAACGGCACCGTGACACCAGCAGGGCAGGGCGGTTTTACCCTGATAGAGCTGTTGGTGGTGGTGGCGATCATCGGGTTGCTGTCCGCCATCGCCATACCGCAGTACACCAATTTTCAGAAGCGCGCCGCGGTCAATGCCTGCAAGGAAGAGCTGGCAGCTGCGAGGACGGCGTTGTCGATTAGCGGTGTGATCGGTGTGGCGGACAAAAATGCTGGTGAGTTGGAGAACGAATACACTTGGAGTGCATGCGACGGGTCGAAAGTGGCCTACGATGCACCTGATGCAGACACAGAGGGCTCTCTCGAAGCACAGCCTGCAAACGATAGCTATGCTGACGAAAGTGTGCCAGTGAAGTTGGAAATACCTAAGTTGGTGGATCTTGATAATATTGCTAGTAACTCAAGCGATGATGACAGTGGCTCTGGTACACCATAACTGAGTTAAACGCTTGGCCTTCCCGAAGATAGTGCACCACGGTGGCGCCGACGGCGTCACCGGCAGCTGCCATCGGCTTCAGATCTCTCCCGACCACGCCATCCTGATCGACTGCGGGCTGTTTCAAGGAGGCGACCTGAAAGGCCGGTCCAGCTTCGAGCGCCACCAGATCGAATTCCCGATCGACGATGTCATCGCCCTGGTGGTGACCCATGTCCATATCGATCACATCGGTCGTCTGCCCTACCTGATGGCGGCTGGGTTCGAAGGCCCCATCATCTGTACCCCGCCGAGCGCCCGGCTGCTGCCGCTGGTGATCGAGGATGCCCTCAAGATTGGTTTTACCCGTGATCGCAGGCTGATCGAACGATTTCTTGATAGAGTCGAGATGCATCTTGAGCCAAGTCCTTATGGCACTTGGAAAAGCTTGCTAGACGATGCGCGTCACAAGGTCAAGGTGCGTCTACAGAACGCGGGGCATATACTCGGTTCTGCATACGTCGAAATTGATGTTGAGGACCAGCGCGCCTGTCTGGATAATCGCTACGTCTTCTCGGGGGACCTGGGGCCGCCCGGTACTCCGCTGTTGCCGGATCCCACTCCGCTGGAGCGGGCCGACGTACTGGTGCTTGAGAGCACCTACGGCGACAGGAGGCATGAAGGTCGCAGGACGCGGCGCGCACAGCTCAAGGAAACGATTTATCGTGCACAGCGCGAGGGCGGTAGCGTGGTCATTCCAGCCTTCAGCATCGGCCGCACCCAGGAGCTGCTCTACGAAATCGAGACCCTTCTGCACGAGCGACAGGAAGGAGAAAAAGGCGAGCGCCCCCTGATCATTGTCGATTCCCCGCTAGCTGCCCGCTTCACCGAAGTATACCGAGACCTCAAGCCCTGGTGGGACAGCGAAGCCAAGGCTCGGCTCGATCAAGGCCGCCACCCCCTCAGCTTCGATGGCCTCATCACCGTTGACAGCCACGACGACCACCTCGCCATGGTTGAGCACCTCGCCACCACCAACACCTGGGCCATCGTCATCGCCGCCAGCGGCATGGTGACTGGGGGCAGGGTTGTCAACTATCTGAAGCGCCTTCTTCCCGATTCTCGCCACACCGTATTGTTTGTCGGGTACCAGGGGGAAGGGACTCCCGGTCGCCAGATTCAGTGTGCTAGACGCGGGAATCAGGTCTCATTGGACGGTGATCAAGTGCCTGTTGTCGCCAAGGTTGAGACGATTTCAGGGTTTTCTGCCCATGCAGATCAAGCGGATTTAATGAGCTTCGTGCGAAGTAGCAACGCGGTGATTGAAAGAATTAACTTGGTTCACGGCAATGCTTCGGGGAAAGCAACCCTTGGCAGCATGCTAATGAAACTCGATACAGTATATGACGTTCAATAAAGTCTATTATATGGCGTTATTGAAAGAACATTATGTGTTAAAGCCTCGAGCACAGCTTGAGGAGAAGTGAAAAAAGGAAAGCTCGATCAATGAAACATATCAGTATTGCAAAACAATCGTTGGTAGCCCAGTCTTTAGCGATCGAGCAGATGGCTAAGAAGCTTGATGGCCAATTTGAAGAGGCTGTGGAAGCCATTCTCGAGTGCAAAGGTAGAGTGATTATCTCCGGAATGGGAAAGTCGGGGATAATTGGAAAAAAAATGGCAGCGACTTTTGCTTCCACCGGCACGCCTAGTTTCTTTATGCATCCTGGCGAGGCTTTTCATGGTGATCTTGGGATGATCACCCCCCATGACCTAGTGATTCTACTGTCCTATAGTGGGGAAACAGAGGAAGTACTACGATTGATTCCTAGTTTGGAATCTTTCGGGAATCGAATCATCGCGATGACCGGAGAAGAAAAATCTTCGCTTTCCCAGCATTCAGAGATCTTCCTGGATGTGGGAGTGGAGCGTGAGGTTTGCCCCAATAACCTGGCGCCAACGACTTCAACGTTAGCGACGATGGCAATGGGCGATGCGCTAGCAGTTGCGCTGATTCAGGCCAGGGGCTTTCAGCCGCTTGATTTTGCCAGGTATCACCCAGGTGGGAGTTTAGGGAGAAAGCTGCTGACACGAGTCAAGGATGAAATGCATCGGGCCGTGCCTTCTGTTTCCCAAGAGACCTCGCTGCAGGAATGTCTTATTGCGATGACTACAGGGCGCATCGGTATGGTAGCAGTCATCGATGATGGAGTGCTTCACGGCCTAATCACTGATGGTGATATACGACGTGGGCTCCTTTCAAACTTGGGTTGGGAATGTTCAAAAGCAAAAGACCTAATGACTGAGAAGCCACACTCTATTCATGAAGAAGCGCTTATTGCTGAAGCGGAAGAGCTTATGCATTCTCATAAGATAAAGGCACTGCTAGTCAAGAATGTCGATGGTGATGTTGTCGGTGTTTTAGAGATATTTTGACTGTTAATGTCGACAAGAGAGACTTATAGATGGCTTTAAAAGCTAAGCTTAAGAGATATGGGATCGATAGAAAAATCCACATGGTGGCTGGGGGGTTGAAGAACCCCATTGCTGTGTGCTTGGTCGGTCTTGCTTTTTTTTGGTATAAATTATCCAAGAAGTTTTCTGTAAAGAAAGAAAAAAGAGAAAGCAAAAAAATTACATACGTGCTTAATTTTTCTCCTTGGAAGAGGTATGTGAAGGACTGGTTTCCTGATCGCGAGCTAGTCTTTATGAAATACAATATTACGTTTGTAGAGCTCGTGGCGGAAATCGGATTAATAAGAATTTTAAAGAGGGATTTCGAATTTTTTCAGTGGGGATTTCAGATTCGAGATGATGTTAAAGAGGGAATTGAGTTGCTTGGGGTCAAACGCTGGTTTATAGAAGACGGATTTGTTAGATCCGTCGGTTTGGGTTCGACAAGAACACCACCCTTCTCCCTGTCTCTCGACAGTCGTACGGCGTATTTTGATGCCAACCAAGAGTCAGATTTGGAACGCTTGCTGAGCACCTATGATTTTAATTCTGACGAAGATTTGATGATTAGAGCAAGAGCGTTAAAGGAAAAATTGCTGTCTAGTGGCGTTAGTAAATATAACTTTTCCGGCGACTATGATATAAACGAAGTATATGGCGAAAAAACGAAGAAGCGTATTTTGGTTGTCGGGCAAGTAGAGGAAGACGCATCCATTGAGTACGGTTGCGACCGAATGATGACCAACAATGAGCTAGTTGCTTTGGCCGCTTTGGAAAATCCTGATGCACAAATTATCTACAAACCACATCCTGATGTGCTGCACGGTCATCGTCGAGCCGTTTCGGACCCCGAAAACGTAAAACCTTTCGCCTTAGTTCTTGAAGACTTGAGTGTGCCATTGGCGGAGTCTTTTAAAACAATAGATCATGTTTACACTATCACCTCGCAAGCTGGTTTTGAAGCATTATTACGTGACATACCCGTAACGACAATTGGTTGCCCGTTTTACTCAGGGTGGGGGCTGACTGATGATAGACAGCCGAATCCAAGAAGGACACGGAAACTTACAGTCGATGAAGTTTTCGCGGCAGCCTATATTCTATATCCTAAGTATTTTGATCCGATCGAAAAGAAATCAATAACGCCAGAGGGCGCATTGGATAGATTGAAGAGACTCAAGGATTTGTATACAAATGGTGGTGAGCTCTCCGAGGCCATAATTGAAGAGGATGAACGCAGTGACTTCGACTATTCAGCGGTAAGAGAGTACCTTGACTTTAAGCGTAGAATGATTGAGTTGGAAGAGTCCGAGTTGTCTGCTTTAGAAGATAAAGAGTACTCTCAGTAAATTTCAGTTGGTCTTGAGGTGATAGCTATGTTTGTCGATAGTGTTAAGAATGACGCGCCTTTTACTCTGTTCGGCGGTATCAACGTTATAGAGGACCTTGATAGCACATTAAGAGCGTGCGAGACGTATGTGGATGTAACGACCCGGCTGGGTATTCCCTATGTCTTTAAAGCCTCATTCGACAAGGCTAACCGCTCATCGATTCATTCTTTTCGAGGCCCGGGACTGGAGGAAGGGCTGCGAATCCTTCAGAAAGTAAAGGAAACGTTCGGTGTACCTGTGATATCGGATGTGCACGAGGTGGAGCAAGCAGCACCAGCAGCGGAAGTGCTGGACATCCTCCAATTGCCGGCATTCCTCGCGCGCCAGACCGATCTCGTCAAAGCTATCGCGGTGACCGGAAAGCCAGTTAACGTCAAGAAACCACAGTTTCTCAGCCCACACCAGATGAAGAATATTGTCGAGAAGTTTGCTGAGTGCGGTAACGATAAGGTGATCTTGTGCGAACGCGGATCTAACTTCGGATACGACAATCTGGTTGTCGATATGCTGGGCTTCGGTGTCATGAAACAAGTGACGAACAATTGCCCCATAATTTTCGATGTCACTCATGCACTGCAATGCCGAGATCCTCTAGGTGAAGCTTCTGGTGGGAGGCGAGCTCAGGCGCTAGAGTTGGCGCGGGCAGGCATGGCGACGGGGCTTGCCGGCCTCTTTCTTGAAGCACACCCCGACCCTGACAGGGCTAAGTGCGACGGTCCGAGTGCCTTACCTCTGGCAAAACTGGAGCCATTCCTGCAGCAGATTAAAGCGGTAGACGATTTGGTGAAATCATTTGCACCTGTTGACATCTCTTAGTAGGAGGGCGGGATTGTGAACGTTCGCATTGTGATTCCTGCCCGTTATGGCTCCAGCAGGTTGCCAGGGAAACCGCTAGCGGACATTGGTGGGAAGCCAATGATCCAGCATGTTTACGAACGAGCAACCACTATTAATGGTGTTGCCGGTGTCATTATTGCTACAGACGATGAGCGTGTGTTGAGTGCCGTCGAGGGCTTCGGTGGTCAGGCAATCATGACCGATCCAGATCACCAATCGGGGACTGACCGTCTCGTCGAAGTGTCTAGAGCCTTTGATGCAGATATCTTCGTCAATATTCAAGGCGATGAGCCTCTATTTCGTCCAGAAGATGTCGAAAAGTTAATCGACTGTATGGCTGCTGACGAATCGGTAGATGTGGCTACCTTGTATCATAATATTGACTCAGTAGAGGCGCGAAACCCGAATTCGGTGAAACTGGTAGTGAATGCCAAGGGAGATGCTTTATATTTTAGCCGTTCTGCAATTCCTTATGACCGAGATGGTGATGGTGCGAGCTTTAGGAAGCACATAGGGATATATAGTTATCGACGCTCGGTACTAGACCAATATGGCGAGTTGGAACAACCGATGCTGGAGGCAGCGGAAAAGCTTGAGCAATTGAGGCTACTACACGCGGGATTCAAGATACGTACCGTCGAAGTCGAAGAAGCAGCGGCGGGCGTGGATACCCCTGAGTGCCTAGAACGTGTTCGCGCTCTAGTGTCTGGCGTCACGAATTCGCGCCCACAACAGCCGACACTTGCAGATATCAAATTGGTAATTACCGATGTGGACGGTGTTTTAACTGACGGACGTCTCGTTTATGATACCCAAGGCGAGAGTTTAAAAACCTTTCATGTGCACGATGGGTTGGCGATACGAGTCTTGGAAATGTCAGATATCAAAGTGGCTGTCTTGTCAGGAAGAGATTCGGCCGTATTGAGGAAACGACTTTCAGATCTCAAGATCGAAAGGGTCCGGTTGGGTGCAAAAGATAAGCGCTTGGCATGTAAAGAGTTGATGGAAGAGGCAAATGTGGCCTGTGAAAACACTCTTTTCATTGGGGATGACACCTTGGATTTGCCGGCTTTTGAAGCCTGTGGCTTATCGGTGAGCGTGGCCGATGCTCCAGACTATATTCGGGAATCTGCGGATATGGTTCTATCGTCCCGCGGGGGAGACGGAGCGTTCAGGGAACTTGCCGATGCTATCCTTGATGCTCAAGGGAAGTTATCGAATATTGCGACGGCTGATGGATATGAACAACTGACGGGTTTCAAAGCGCAATGAAGTTCGTCGCATCAAAAAAAATATTAAAACGTTGGAAGCTCGAGGAATTTATTCGCTCGGTAGCCCCCTTAGAAGGGGTTGACGAAGCCGATGCGATTATTACCGATTCCTGCGAGGACAGGGTGTCGGTACAATATTCCAAGGACCTAGGACTACCACTCTACATTGTTGAGCCGGGGCCTTTGGCCCCGTATACAGTCAAACACCTTAGAATAAAGGAAAACCTGTCGATACGCCTCACTCCTGTGGGTAACGCACAAGAGTTATTTAATCCCGTCGATAGTGTCAAAGAGTTCCTAAACAGCTGGAGCCAAGGAGATGTTTCTTGGGTAAATGATACCCCGCCTCTGAGAGAGCGCCTACCAGCTGATTATGATTTGATAGTCGTTGATGAAAGGGATATTGAGAGGTATGGCACAGTCCGAGATGTCCTGAAGGATATCTTGGAGATTCGAGACAGGAAGATAAAACGCTCAACTGTCGTTTATCTTCCTGTGTGGTGTCTTGATGAAGCATTACACAATTGGGTAAGAGGAAAGCTAGGCACTAATGACGTAGTGTTTGTGGGCAATGATATCCATGTCTCGGTGATCATGCATGCCGCTCACTCTGTATGGGTGCACTCGTCGGTGTTAGCGATTGACGCGCGACTGAAGGGTAAGGATTGTTATGCTGTATCCCAAAACCTATCAGACGATGTACTTGATGATGCGATAAGATATTTTGAACGGGGGTGTTTCTATCGCCACCCGGAATCTGCATCGCCAACATCTCTGCAGTCCGTTATTGACTGGATTTTAAGTCAACGTCGTCAGCGCTTTGCATTCATCGGGGAAATGTATGCTTTAGGTTTCACTCGGTGGAAGTTTCCAGTATTACACAATTACTTTCAAGGCGCTCAAGTTTACCGTATTGCCGCGGGTAATAGGAAATCTATTCCTGTTGGTTCCACCTTGGTCGTTTGGGGCAGCAAGCCGCTACACGAGTATCCAGGAGGTGAAGCACTAAATGAGAACGACTACAAGGTGGTTCGATTGGAAGATGCCTTTATACGTTCAATTGGGCTAGGGGCTAAGTTGGCCCGACCACTCTCTTGGGTCATAGACGATAGAGGGATCTATTATGATGCCAGGAAGCCGTCTGCTCTCGAAGTCTTTTTGAATACGGCAGAGTTTTCGTCTTCCGATGAAAGAAGGGCTAACGCACTAAGCCGGCGTGTAATAAAAGACCAAGTGACCAAATATAATGTTGGTGCTTCAGCTTGGCTGCGCCCTGAGGTGAATGGCCCAATTATTCTTGTCCCGGGCCAGGTAGAGTCCGATGCTTCCATTCGGTATGGTGCGGGGGATATTCGTACGAACCTAGACTTGTTGAAGAGGGTCCGTTTGGAGAATCCCGATGCATACATCCTCTATAAGCCGCATCCAGATGTTCTCGCAAATTTTCGGGAGGAAGGTAAGGGAGAAAAAGATGCGAGTCATTACTGTGACGAGATATTGACTGATGTAATCATGGCACAATTGCTGGATTGTGTTGACGAGGTGCACGTGATGACATCATTAGCTGGTTTCGAGGCTTTGATCCGTCGAAAACGTGTCGTTGTCTATGGTAGTCCTTTTTATGCAGGTTGGGGATTGACTGAGGATAAGCAAAGCCATCCGCGCCGAAGTAGAAAGTTAGGCTTAGATCAGCTTGTTGCCGGGGCACTGATTTACTACCCGACTTATGTAAGCCTTAAAACAGGTCTATACATGTCACCTGAAGAAGCATTGGATCAATTGGTTGATTGGCGAGAGAATGGAACGTATAACTCAAGTAAGGTGAAAACTTTTTTAGTTTTTCTTCGAAGAAAGATTCTTAATATACTACGGCGTTGAACCTATACCATGAGTTTTATTAAGACGCTATACTATTCTCTTTTTAGATATTTCAAAGATGTTAAATTCATTTCGAAAACGTATGGATGGAGCTTCTCCATCGCTGTCTTCTGCCTTTTTACTTCGGAGGTTTTAAAGGTTGTCTCTTTTATAATTCCGCTTAAAATAATATTGCTTTTGTCGGCTGATCATATACCGCAATCGCTGGCCCCTTACATGGTTTTCGGTACATTACACCAATGGGTTATTATTCTGTCTTTTATGACGGTGTTTACCTATCTGCTTTCTATTTTTTTCTTGTATTGCTCCAAGGTGGCAGTGCGTAAAGGTGGGCAGACAGTAAGAGGAGTCAGACAGAAGGATGAAAAAACTTGGAGTTCAGCGAAAACGAGAGATGTAGTTGTCCATTACAAGATGTTCTCAGAGTCTCTTTCGGACTTTATCTTGTCAGCCATATGTTTTTCAGCACTAGTTTTTGTTAACATCAAGGTTTCGACATTTATAGTGGTGTTGGTGTTCTTAATAGTTGGTGTTTTTTCTTGGATGTATCGAAATCTCTACCTTAGAAGAGTCGTTTTTGGTTTGAAGTATAAATTCTTGGTGGAATATACGTGCCAAGGGACTTTTTTTGCGATTTTTCTTTTTATGATATTTGATTATCTTCTGTGGTCACCAATAAACCCTATACTCGCGATGATAACACTCATTGTAAGCCGGAGGATGATGTCCGCATCTGATCGATTTATTAAAAAGCTTGTACGATTACAAGTGGTAGAAAAAAAGGCCGTCACTGCTTTGATGCTTGAAAGAGATCCAACATGACAGTATTGGTATTTGATCCTGCGTACAGTGATTATATGCAGGATCTGGGGGAAGAGCTGGCCCGTATTTCAGGTGAACGTTGCGAAGCAGTCCTCTCTTCAAATGCTTATGCTATTTATACTACCCGCCTTGATAAAAACGTATACCAAGCTCCAGACGTTATTCAAGAACCAAGGTGTGATGTAAAACTTACAGCAAATGCTTTAGTATGGGGGTGCAAGAATATACAGGATAACCAGCGTTTTTACGAGCAATGGTTGCGTGACATTTTTCGTCAGAAAAGTCCCACATTCTGTATTTTTCATAACGAGCGTTTTCTTTTGTGTGCGCTTGGCATCACTCTGTGCAAGGAAATGACTATTCCCTTTGTGGTCATAGAAAGAGGTGCGTTCAGGCCCGTGACAACATCCGTGGATTCACGGGGAACTAATGCAAATTCGATTTTTAGAAGTATTACACATGATGATAGTTTGGATACAGATGTCATTAGAAAGTTTAATTTCAACAAAAAAAGGAAGCCGAGGTTAAATTTGCTTCCTAAATTTTTGTTTTTTATTTTGTGGGCGTATTTTGAGATAGCCTTTAAAGCGCATAGACGATACCTTTTTCACAAAAAATATTCATTGTCGAATTATTTGGGCCTGTTTGTTGAATTTTGTAGCCGAAAACTTCTTCCGAATAAGGGTTACCTACCTGATACTAGCGATCGCAAGATTCTTTTGGTCGCTTTGCAGCGTCCTGGAGACACGCAGCTGACCTTTTCAAAGGAGTTTCCGGGCATGCAGGAGATGATCGATATTATTGCGTCTGCTGCCGAAAAACTAGACAGTAGCTGGGATGTTTGGTTTAAGGTGCATCCTTTTGATACAGCCCGTTACGATACCAAAGGGTTCAGTTTTATACGCGAAGGTGTGGTTTCTCATCTTATAGAAAATAGCGCGGTTGTATTAACGTTTAACTCTACGGTCGGGTTTGAAGCTCTGCTATTCGAGCGTCCCTGTGTTTGCCTTGGTGAAAGCTTTTTTACTAAGCCAGAGTATGTGTATAAGACAAAAAATCTTTCGTCAGACGAAATTGCAAAGACTATAGAGCAGGCCTATAAATCAGGTTTTAAAAAAAGTAAATTTTCTATTATTTCAAATGTGTTGAATTCCTATCAAATTCCAGGGGATATATTTCGTTACGACGACGAAGATATATGCTACGCTGCTGAACTAATCTATGCTCGTCACGCTGACGGATAGATAAAGCCGCTGTCTTTATAATAATTATCTATTAAAATTTCTACCTGGTGTTCTTCAGTGAAGACTATCTCTGGTTTTGCCCCTTACTCACATTTAGCTGCACGGCTGGCTGATTTTATGGCCATCGTTGGCGGCGGTTTACTCGGATATTGGTTTCGATTCGGCTCACTTCAAATGATGGTTGAGCGTTACCAGTGGATGATACTGTCAGCAGCCCTCCTTGGTATGATCGTGTTTTCATATGTTGGTATATATCGGTCGTGGCGAGGCTCAGTACGAATTCGGTTGTTGGTAAGAATCTTGAGAGCATTTTCAGTTCTCGGCGCGATTATTTTTGCATACCTTTACTTTTCCAAAACCGGGGACCGCTTTTCTCGACAGTGGCTAGCATATTGGCTGATTTTATCTCTAGTTCTCTGTGTCTCCGTACGTGCTGCTGCCTATCCTTTGCTTAATCGGATACGGTTATCTGGCCATAATAGGAAGACCATCGCGTTGATTGGAGACACTACGTCTTGTCAAACGGTCTTGGACAGGCTCCGAAAGGATAAATCAACAGGGTTTGACGTGGTTTCGCTCCGCTTGATGGATGCTTCCAATTGCGATTCTATCGGGCTCGATGATTGCCGAGCATTTGATCCGGAACTGGATTCTACCGTACATACTGATGAAGTATGGATTTGTTTGCCATTTTCACGAGGTTCAGTAGTAGAGAGTATTTTGGGGAGCCTGGCGCATTATACAGGTAATGTTCGTTATATGCCTGATATGCAGGGGCTGCGGCTTCTTAATCATGATATATCAAGTGTCGCAGGTCTCTATTTGTTCGATATGAGCTGTAGTCCAATGAGCGGCACCGCGAAATTTATCAAAGCCGCTGAGGATAAGGTGTTTGCCGGGCTGGCCTTATTCTTTCTATCTCCAATAATGATAATTATTGCTGCATCTATAAAGCTTACGTCTCGAGGACCTGTCTTTTATCGTCAGGAACGTATGAGTTGGAATGGTGAAAGCTTCCAAATGCTTAAATTTCGCAGTATGGCAGTGGATAGTGAAGCTGAGGGGGTCAGGTGGGGCGGCGCGAATGGTAAGCGGGTGACGGCTGTCGGTCGCTTTCTGCGACGCTCGAGTCTTGACGAGCTTCCGCAGTTGATAAATGTAATTAAAGGCGATATGTCGTTGGTCGGTCCAAGGCCGGAACGCACGATGTTTGTCGAAAAATTCAAGCACGAAATACCCGGCTATATGCAGAAACATATGGTGTTGGCCGGTATTACGGGGTGGGCGCAAGTTCACGGTTGGCGTGGGGATACGGATCTCAAGGCGCGGATCGAGCATGATCTATGGTACATCGACAACTGGTCTTTATGGCTCGATATCAAGATTCTTATCCTGACGGTATGGCGTGGGTTTTATCATCCGCATGCCCGGTAGCAAGCGAACCAAGGAATCGTCATGAACGTTTTGGTTACCGGCGGTGCCGGATATATTGGCTCTCATACTGTGGTGGAACTGCTGGAGAGCGGCCATGAAGTGGTTGTAGTAGACAATCTTTGCAACGGCTCCGAGGTTGCCCTGAGCCGTGCCGAAGAAATTACCGGTAGAAGTCTTGTCTTTGTTCGGGCAGATATCCGTGACCGTGTGGCCATGGATGCGGTTTTCGCCGAGCATCACATCGACGCGGTCATCCATTTCGCTGGCCTGAAGGCGGTGGGTGAGAGCGTAGAGAAGCCGTTGGCCTACTATGAGAACAATGTTAACGGGACCTTGGTACTGTGCCAGGCGATGGAAGCCGCCGGGGTTCGTCGCATCGTTTTCAGTTCGTCGGCCACCGTGTACGGCAGCGAGGCGCCTGTCCCCTACGTCGAGACGACTTCTCGTGGCACCACCTCCAATCCCTATGGTACGTCCAAGGCGATGGTGGAAAAGATGCTGGAGGATCTTGTCGCGGCCGATAGTCGGTGGTCGGTGACGCTGCTGCGGTATTTTAACCCCATTGGTGCGCATCCCTCCGGAAAGATGGGGGAGGACCCCTTGGGCATTCCTAATAACCTCATGCCCTTTATCGCCCAGGTGGCTGTTGGACGGCGCGACGAGTTGACCATCTTCGGTGATGATTACCCGACCCGTGACGGGACCTGTGAACGGGACTACCTGCACGTAGTAGATCTGGCGGTTGGTCATCTCAAGGCGTTGGAAGCGCGCCATGAGTCCGGTGTGGCGATCTTCAACCTGGGGACGGGGCAGGGCGTCTCGGTTCTCGACATGGTCGATAGCTTCGTTCGCGTGAACAACGTACCGGTGCCATACCGCGTCGGGCCGCGTCGTGCTGGTGACTTGCCGGCGTTTTGGGCGGATGCTACCAAAGCGCGTGATGAACTGGGCTGGGTCGCAGAGAAGACGCTGGATGACATGATGGCGGATACCTGGCGTTGGCAATCGGCGAACCCGAAGGGGTACGAGAACTGAGTTTCGCTAGACGAATGTGCTAATATGGCCGGCCTTTGTGCCGGCCTTTTTCGTTCTGCGCCGCTTTTGGATCACGCCGTCAATCCTGGAATTGAGATGAATCCCTCACCAGCCGTAAAGATGCCTGCGACGCATCGATATACCAGCCTTGCTGTCTTTCTCCTTGGCGCCTTGACGCTGGTCGTGCCAAGTGGATATTCCCTCGGCGCTGCGCTGTTGTTGGGTGGAGGCATCTTGTTGCTCTGTCGGTGGCAACTCCCTTCTCTGACTAACAATGACAAACTCTTGCTCATTGTCATGGCCGTGTTCTCGTTGGTCTGGATGCTGCGCGCCTGGATGGACGGGCAAGGGCTCAGTGGCCTTGATAAGCCCTCGCGCTTTCTTCTGGCGATACCTGCCTTGTTGTGGGTAATGACACATCCGCCGCGACTGGGCTGGATGTGGGCAGGGTTGGCCTGTGGGGCGATCGGTTCAGGCAGTTGGGCGGCGTGGCAGAAGTTGGTCGAAGGGGTGTCGCGAGCAGAGGGTTTCACCTTTGTGATCCAGTTTGGCAATCTCAGCATGCTGATGGGTGTTCTGTGTCTCGCCGGCTTGGGGTGGTCCTTGCAGCAGACAAATCACCGGAGGTGGACCGGCTTTCTATTGTTTGGTGCGCTGATGGGGATCCTGGGGTCGCTTTTTTCCGGGAGCCGCGGGGGCTGGGTAGGCTTTCCCTTCATCCTGCTGGTGCTCTATAAAGGCTACGGCGGCTTTCTGTCGGTTCGCCTCAAGGTTGTGATCGGGGCACTGATCCTGGTGGCTGCAAGTGCGGTGTACGCCTTGCCGCAAACGGGAGTAAAGGCTCGCGTGAGCCACGCCATCGAAGACGTCCAGGGCTATGTCTTGGAGGGGGACTCCCACAGCTCGGTGGGTGCGCGTTTCGAGATGTGGCGGGGAGCAGGACAGTTGATCATAGAAAAGCCGCTGATTGGCTGGGGAGACAATGGGTACGAGCGCGGCCTGAAAGCGCTGGCCGAACAGGGCAACGTCGATTCCTATGTGACCCGTTACGGACACGCGCACAACGAATTCATCGATACCTTTGCCAAGTGCGGTGTGATCGGGCTGATTCTTCTGCTTGCCCTGTACCTGGTGCCTATGCGACTTTTCGCGAAGCGTTTTTCTGATCCGAACCTTCAGGTTCGCTCGATTGCTGTGGCCGGAGTTCTACTGCCGGTGGCTTATATGGATTTTGGTCTGTCCCAGGTATTCATGGCCCACAATAGTGGCGTCATGGTCTTCGCGTTCTGGTTGGCCACGCTGTACGGAGCACTACGCGCGTACGAAAGCGCAGGGGCACCGCGGTAAGATATGTGGCATAAGACAGTGTTGACAACAACGTCCCGACAGGGGCAAGCGGTACCCATAGCGCCGGCGGGTGACCCAGCCTTTGCCCCCCTGTTCGACCCCAGCATGCGTTGGCCGGTTCGGCGTGCCAGGTTGCAGGTAGCCGTCAGGGGCGGCTTTCAACGGGCTGTTGTTGTGCCCGCTGAGCGTCGAGTGCTGGGGTGGTGGCGATCGAATTTGCCAGGCGCCGCGACTCTCGAAAGGGGCGGGCTGCCCAGAAGGGCGATTGAAGAATATCTGGATGCAGCGCTGACACTTCACGTCAATCCACGGGCACTGATTCGAAGTGCCGACTGGCGGGGCTATCCCCACAAGTTACGCCCCTCGTCGTCGGCCTTCGTCTGGGACGGCGAGTGGGACCTGAGGCGCGCTGATCTACGGTTTGGCTCGCGCTACCGTTTTATCAGCGAACTTGATGTGAACCGTGACGATCTGACAACCACAGAGCGCTTTGAAAAACTCAAGAATCTGCTGGACAGCGGCAGGCCCTGGTCTTCACACCAGCAAGGCATACTGCTGGACTCCGAAGACCGTATCTTGCTGTATCTAAAGGTGTATTTGAGCTTTCTCGATGATATGGCAATTAGGGGCTTTGATGGCTCACGTGGCAAGGATGAACTGGGCGTGGCCATCACGCGGGAAGGGACTATCCTCAAGATCAATCGAGGTTTGCATCGTCTGGCCATGGCTCAGCGTCTAGGTCTACCGTCGGTTCCCGTGCGTGTGCGGGCGGTGCACCGGGAGTGGTGGCAACGGACTGCAGGAAATGCCAGAGGGGATGCTGCCTTGGATAAGGTCGCGCTTGCGCTGCAAGACTGCATGCCTGAACAGCAAGCTGGTGAGCTGGACCCTACGCAGTGGCCTGCAACCTTCGAGTGGCCAGCTACCGTGCCTTACCAGTTGTCGGCTGCGCGTAGTGTCGTGGAAGAGGTCGAGGAGTCCTCCCGTTAGAAGTGGCTAACTCTTTTTGCTCAAGACAACGCTAGGCCCTTGCCATCATAAAGTATCGTGCGCTAACTGCATTACTGCTGGGGAAGCTTGCGATGGCAATATGGTCTTTCTAGTTCCCTGATATGAACAGAACATGACGAACTCAGGGCAATTCATGGGGTGATAATACCGTTTTACGGTATTCAGGGCGGCTAGATCAATCCGCTGTGTACGCGACAGGGACGTTTCGGTAAAGTACGCGCCTTGAAGACGTCAGTCGAGGGCCGTCGTGAAACCACAAGATTATTGGGAATATCCCGTTGCCTGGCGCTGCCCCAAGAGCTTGCTTTCCTTGGGTGTAATCGCGCTTCTGGTTTATGCGTTTTTCAGGTTGCTCTGGCCCGAGGTGGGCTCGTCCGCCGAGACCGTCATGGCGGTGCTCGGTCTGTTGTCTGTGCTGATACTCGGGCGTGGCATCCGTAGCGGAGGCGCTCTCTGGTTATTGCTGGCGGCGATAGCCGTGCAGGTGCTGTCCTGGTGGCTGGGCCGCATGGACCATCCTCAGTGGGTTGCCGATAACCCCAAGATCGATCGTCTGGCCAAGCTTTTCATTTTTATTGCCGTCGCCTGGTGGCTCGGTGGTAGTACTCGCAATACCTTGGTGCTCTGGTGCCTGGCAGTCATTGGCCTGCTACTGTCAAGCGTCGTTCAGGGTGACGGGCTGAACGAGTGGTTGCAAGGCTTTGACGGGCATCGCGTAGGCTTCGGCGTTCGTAACGGTCAACATGGTGCCATGCTGTTTGGCATTGTGCTGCTTGGTATGGCGGTGTTCACTCCGCGTTGTCTGGCACCAGGGCGGTGGCGTATTGCTCGCGTCATTGGCTGGGGCCTGGTTGTCGGGCTCTCCGCTATCGCCGTGATGATTGGTCAAACCCGCGCCGTCTGGCTCGCTCTCGCCCTGGTCCTGCCGCTTGTGCTGTTGGTCTGGTTGGTCAGCAGGCGCCGGGATGGTCGGCAGTTCGTCAGTCGTCGTGTCCTTTTGGCATCCTCTGCAGTGTTGCTTGTCGTGGTCGTAGGCGCGGGCAACCTGCTCAAGGAACCTCTACTCGAAAGGGTCAGCAAGGAGTCCTCGGTCATTGGTATGTTGTTGGATGGCAAGATCGAGGAGGTGCCATATACCAGTATTGGCATCCGCATCCATTCCTGGCAGGCTGCGTTTGAATGGATAGAAAAGCGCCCTCTGGTCGGATGGGGAGGCGAGGCGCGCGGCCTTGTGATGGACCACACCGAGTGGTTACCGGACCGGGTGAAGGAGAAGTATGGACACCTTCACAATTACTTTATCGAGATATGGGTAGCATATGGTGCAGTGGGGCTGGCTCTTATCGCTGCGCTTGCCGTCTGGATTGGCCATGCTACCTGGCAAGCCTGGCGCGGCGGGATACTACCCGGTGACATGGCCCTTTTTGGCGCCTCCTTCTTTATCTATTGGCTGGTGGTCAATCAATTCGAGTCCTACAACTCCTTCTGGACCGGTGTCTATGCCCACAACATCATCGTAGGGGGGCTAATCACCCACTATTGGCGCTGGCAATTGCAAGACGGTGGAGCGAGAGAGTAGGTACGTAGTTGGTGGTTAGTTCTGTTTTGCCAGGGCTTGTGCGAAAAGTGCCAGCGCTCGTCGATTTTTCGTATAAAGCCTAGTAGGACGCTGTGATTCCACACACTATGTGTAAGTGAGTAAAGTCGACGCCGTAACTGCAATATAGTTTTCATGCGCCTTGATATGAGTCTGGAAGAAGTCATGAGCGCCGTACTCTTTCCATTGATGCATCGGTATTCCGCCTAGTCGCCTCAACAGTCTGCGTTTCAGCCGTCGCTCAAGCCCTGGGCTGCCTCCAAGATCATGCATGGAGTGCAGCGCCAGGGTTTTTTGTTTCTGGCCCTCAAGGCTCAATGGAAAGCTTGCCAGCTTCCAGTCGCCAAACGCTGAGTCGGTGATATCGAGTGGCCAGACGCCTGCGGCGGCGTGGACCGGTCCTCGTGGAAAGCCGCGGGTACTTTTCAGGTGGTTGGCGTAGAGCAGGATCGATACGGGGATATGGCCGCTTTGGTGCAATGCGGCGACCAGGTGTCGAGTGCTGGCGATATGGTCAGGGTGCGGGTCCACCTCCGGGTGGGGTGTAATGATGGTGGCTGGCTTGATTTGGTCTAGAAGGGCGGCGAGGTCTTGTTGGAGGTGTTGGCCGGTGTTGAGCGCCTTGCCGTCACTGGGTAGCGCTACCTTGTTCCATCTGCGATAGGTATCGGGCGTCATCTGTGTTGCCGCATACGAGGGTACGTCGATATCTGGCGAATCCTGCAGCGCGGCCAAGGTATCGTTGAAGTAGCCAAGCATGATGAGCTGGTTGGCGGGGACGCCGGCCAGCAAGGGGGTGGTGGCGCTGTTCCAGGCGCGAATAAAGCCCTTTCGCTTCGCGGCTTCGCCAATCGAATCATCGAGCTCGGGCCAGTATTGCTTATCGAGGCGCTTCAACCGCTCGCCAGCGGTCAGTGTGACGATCCAGGTATTCTCTGGATATTTACGGTAGAGACCAAATGCCGCCAATTCCGCGTCATCCGGGTGGGGGGCGATGATCAGGATGGGGCCGGTACCGACGTCTGGCCTTTGGAAGCCGAGCAGGTCTGCATCGTGCTCAACGGACATATGCTGAAGCGTCAGCTTAAGATTCGCCAGGGAGTGGATCCCCGTCAGGTTGATCAGTCGCCTGCCTGCCTCACCGGGCTCGAAATACTGGGTAAACAGATCCGTACCGTCGCATCCGACGGTGACAGCAGGCACCTTCCAGCGTGAGGAGGCTTTGTAGCGAACGGCCAGCATCCAGGTGTTGTTTCTGGTGAGGTCCGCGCTACAGGTTGTGGTGAAGAGAGATGTCGTGTCGATAGAACCGGACTTGTCGACGCTGACCTGATATTGCCAGTCGGGAGCCAAGGGTAAGCGATGGTCACGCTGGGTGGGCATAAGCATCTTCCGAGACGATAGGGGCAAGCTCGAGGAGTTGCGCAATGATAGTCTTTGGCTCAAATACTTCGATCATCTGATGTTCTATCATGACAGGTTGATGCTTGGCTTCCAGTAGCTTTTTCGCAAGCCCCTCCTCGCTGGGGTGGGCAAGCAGCCTCTCTTGCGGGCCTGTCAGGACTTCAGCGATGCCGCCCGGCACCCGGCAGGCCACGCACTGGACGCCCAGCGACAGTGCCTCCAGCAATACAATACCAAGGCCTTCGAAGTTGGAACTGAGAACCAGTGCGTGAGCGCCCTTGACCCAGGGGTAAGGATTTTCCTGTTGCCCCAGGAAGTGGACCCTGGACGCCAGTCCGAGGGTTATCGTGAGATCTTCGAGCCTGCGCCTCTCGGAACCGTCGCCGATGATCACCAGATCCTGGTCAAGTCCTTGATTGATGGCGATATGGTAGGCCTTGAGCAGTCGTTCTTGATTTTTTACCGGCACCAGTCGCGCAACGTGCACGATGTAAGGAGAGGCAATGTTCGGGCTATGGGGCTCCAGAGCTTTTTTGCGAATAAGTTCGACAGGCACGGCGTTGTAGAGAAGCGCTGTCCGTGCAATGGATACCTGTTGCCTTGCAAGGTAAGCGCCGACTTCTTCCTGGACTCCTCTGGAAACGAATAATAGTTGTTTGTCCTGATACAGGGTCCGAGTGAGCCATCTTCCCTTCGCCGAATATGCAAAGCGACCCGTCACGGCTTCCACGACTCGCCAGGTGCGGTAGTCATTGAAGGCCCAAAGGTTTTCAAAGGCGCCTTGCCCGCGAATCAAGATCAGATCGAAGGGCCCACATTTCTCTTCCTGGGCCTTCAACCAGCGCTTGAACTCGTTCGAGCAACGCTTTCCTCGCCAGACGAAGCCGGAGTGTTTGATCAAAGGTGACAGAATCGCCTTGTCGGCAAGATGATTGAGGCGGCCAAGGCCCGTGCGGCTTTCTCGATCCACATCGTAGTGGTGGATCTGATAGCCAGGTTCGTCCAGTGGGGGCAAGGGTCCCTTCAGTATCAGCAAGTGGACGTCGTGGCCCTGCTGGTCAAGTGCCATGGCGAGCGTTTTCGTCGCTTGTTCGATACCACCCATACCCATTCTTCTCAGCACGAGAAGTATGCGCTTCTTTGCCGTCATTCCCGTGTACCTGTACCGGAGCTTTCCCTTTAGAAAGCCTAGCAGCCAAGATGGAGCAAGGTTGGCAGCAAGTGCGCATAAGTGAGTATTTGAGCGGCTAGTTCATGAGGTTTTTAAACATTAGCCTGAACCTGCATAAAAATTTGTGGTCTGAAAGACGCAAATGGACGAATGAACACAAGGGCAACGCTGATGAGAACCTTGGTGGTGGTCAGGTCCCTCAAGGTGGGAGGCATGGAGCGGGTGGCGGTGAACCTGGCCGATGCCTTCCACGAAGCGGGGCACGAGAGTCATCTGGTCAGCTTTTGCAAGGTGAAGGAGCCGCTTGTACCCCAACACGATGAGGTTGTGGTTCACCATCTACCGCTGCAGGCACGCAACAGGCTGACGTTGATCGGCTATGGCCTGGAAGTCATCGCAAGATTGCTGCTCAACCCGCTGATGGGAAAGGCACTTTTCCTTGGCAATGGGGTGATGGGCGGCGTCGTATTTTGCCATTGGCTCAGGCGGTTTGAACGCAAGTACGGCAAGGTCGATCGAATCATTTTCAGGGGGATAGGCACTTTCGAACTGGTGTGGAGCTTCCGTGACAAGCGCGCTCGCTACGTGCTCGAAAACATTTTCCATCTGAACGGCAAAAGTCGACGCGGTATGTTGTATTCACGCTGCTTGTACCATCACCGTGACCTGGTGGCTGTATCGCAGGGCGTGGCTGACAGTCTGCGCGAGGCGCAGCGGCTATGGAAGTTTCGTCCCCGGTCTCTGCACGTCATACCCAACCCGTGTCCGGTGCAGACCATTCGTGAAGCAATGCTGGAACCGAATGCCAGCATTCCTGCAGAGCCTTACTTGCTGAATGTAGCGCGTCTGGTGCCTGCCAAGGGCCATGATCTGTTGCTGCGCGCTTACGCTCGATCCGGGGTTATGTTGCCGTTGGTGCTGGTCGGCGATGGCCAGGAAAGGCAGACGCTGGAGGCGCTTGCGCGAGAGCTGGATATTGCCGATCGGGTCCTCTTCGTCGGCAATCAACAGAATCCGTACCCTTGGATGCGCCACGCCCGGTTATTCGTCCTGAGCTCCCGGTTTGAAGGTATGGGCATCGTGCTGTTCGAGTCATTGGCTTGTGGCACGCCAGTGCTGTCTGTCGATTGCCCCGGTGGCGTCCGAGACATCCTCAAGGGAGAACTCGAAGACTGCCTGGTTGAACCTGGTGAAGAAGCGCTGGCCGCCGGGATCGTGGAAGCGCTTGAGGGGCCGAAGCCTGACGTGGACGAGGCCTGGCTCGACGACTTCCGGCCCCAGCGGGTTGCGGAGGCTTTTATCGAGGGTTGAGCCAGCGCACGTAGTGTGATCGTTCATGGAGGAAACGAGGGGGCTGGGCGTCACTTTCGCTCGAACGCGCAGACTGGCACCGGGCGTCCTTCAGACGCGCGTTTCAGTCAGTTATAGGAGCTACAAAGGATAAGGTGCAGTGGATGATGGGAGATATCGTTGTTTCAAGGATGTCTTCCGCATGCTCAAGGGCTCCGCTCTATCTATCTTGTTCGTCGTTGATCATCTGGAGTCGGGCGGAGCGCCCGTGGTGGTGAAGGATCTGATCGATGGCATGGTCGCCGCTGGCGCCGACGTTTCCCTGTTGATCCTGAGTGAACGCCAAGCGCATCCCTTGCCAGACGAGGTTGAGGTGAGCACCTTGCCTTACCGGGGGCAGGGGCGCATCGGCAAGTGGTTGCGTTATCGACGTCATGCGAGGCTGCTTGATGGATGGTTGGCGGCCAATGGGACCCACTATGATCTGGTGTACGCGCACCTGCACCACGCGCACCAGGTCGTGTCTCGGTCTCGGTTGAAGGACGCTGCCTGGTATTGCCTCCATTCTGACCCGGTGATCGGTTTTCTGGGGAACAAGCGGGGTCTTGCTCGTCTGCTGAAGAAACACAAGGTGCGCTCCTTGTATCACGGCCGAAAACTGGTGACTGTGTCCCAGGCGATGCTGGATCGCTTGATCCGACACTTCAACATCACCCCATCTCGTGGCGAGGCCATCCATAATCCGATCGCCATCGAAAATGTACGTGACCTGGCCAGTACCACCGTCACCGATGTACCGGAGGACTATCTGGTGTACGTCGGCCGCACGGACAATCGCCAAAAACGCCTCGATCGCCTGCTGGATGCTTACCAGGCAAGCCGTGTGGCGTTACCGCTGGTAGTGGTGGGAGGTGGCAGTGGCCTGGCCGATGTAGAAGAAATGGTCCGTGAACGGAGAATGGAAGACCAGGTAGTGCTCGTCGGGTATAGGGGGAACCCGTACCCCTACATGAAACAGGCCCGAGCCCTGCTCTTGAGTTCCGACTACGAAGGGTTCCCGCTCGTCTTGCTGGAGGCGTTGGCGTGTCAGACGCCGGTCATCAGCGTCGACTGCCCGACCGGCCCGTCGGAGCTGCTGACCGGGGACTTGTCCCCTTGGCTGGTGCCACTTGGCAATATCGAGGCGTTTGGCGTGGCTATCGCTCGCGCGGTCGAGAAAACGCCCGTTGTCAGTGAGCAGCAGTGTGAGCCTTTTCGCCTCGACAATGTTGTGAAGCGCTATCTAGCGCTGCACGGTGGGGGAAGGGAAAGCGAGCCTGGATCTGAGAGCGTGACAGCCGACGAGCGAAGGGCCGCAATATAGTAAAAATCCGTAAAGAGGTAGGCTATCCCCCTTAGGCGACATAGAGCGGCTGAGGCCGCTGGGTGAAACGGCACAATGTTGGTATGATCTGGCGCCAAATCATGAGCCAGATGGTGGACTGTCCGTGGAGCCTTCTCTCGTCAGCGTCATTATTCCGTCCTTCAATCGCTGTCACGCGGTGGTCAGGGCGGTTGGTACAGTCCTTTCACAGGGGTACCAAGAGATCGAGTGTATCGTGGTCGACGATGCCTCGACCGACGATACGGTCGAGGTACTACGTGCGCTGGCCAACGACGACCAGAGGCTTAAGGTCGTGCAGCTTGAGCGCAATGCTGGGCAAAGTGCCGCTCGCAACACGGGGGCGCGCCTGGCGAAGGGCCACTGGATCTGCTTTCTCGATTCTGACGATGAGTTGCTTCCCGGCGCGATCGCAAGTCGGGTCGCCGTCTATCAGGAGGATCCCGAATTCGAGGGAATCGCCTTCGGCGGAAATATCGTGGCGGGCAAGCAGGAGGTGGCTTTCCCGGGCCCCATCGCCAAGGGCGGTGCCATTACGATTAGTGATTATCTGAAAGGCCATGGCTGGCTGCATACCAACGCTTTCATGTTGCCACGGGAGCTGTTTTGGGAACTGGAAGGGTTCCGCGAGGATCTTCGCCAGAAGGAAGATGTCGAGTTCTTTATTCGGGTGCTATGTCGTGTCAATGCCAGGTACAGCGGCCAGGCTTGCTCCCGGATGTATGACCTCGGGGGCATGCGCGCGCGAAACCACCACGAGCGTATCGTTCAGCAGGAATATCGATTTGTCGATGCGGTGTGTTCCAACCCCGAGGTAGTGCAGCAGGTCGAGCCAAGACTGCTAGATCTGCTGGTCAAGCGGGGTGTGTCTACGTATCTCAATGCTCTCTATCGCACCTCGCGCTATTCCGAGTTCCGCAAGGCCGTACGGCGTGGCGCGCGCAAAGGTGAGGTCGAGCTGACGTCTCGTTGGGTCAAGCGCTACGTGCTGTCCTATATTCGAGCCTTTTCGAATTGATCCAGATAGTGGCGGATTCGTGCAGAGACGAGGTCCCGGTTGGCTTGGCCACGTAGCTTGTCTGGTGTCAGTGAACGTTCCAGAGAACTCCACCTCTTGGCCAGTTTGCGAGGCAGGGGCCTGACATGGGCGTCCACCCAGGTGAACTCGCCTTCTTCATCGATCAGTAGGTTATTGAAGTGGAGGTCCCGGTGAACGAAGCCCGCCTGGGCCAGTTGGGCCACCTCTTTGCTGAACTTATCCAGAAAGCCTTCCTGTTGGGGGCGGGGAAGCCGGTCGAACACGTCTCCTGCCGTTGTTGCTCCTCTGACCCTCTCCATCAACAGCAGTGAAGCGTTTCTATTGAGCGGATTGAGGCTCAATCCCCAGCCGTGAAAGCGTGGCGTTTTCAGCCCCGCCCGCTTGAGGATGCGCATGCTCTGGTATTCCTTGCGTGCATCCGACTGTGCCAACCAGCGTTTCTCGAGGTAGTCGCGCGTCAACCACTTGAAGGGCTCGAGTTTCTTCAAGAACTTGTCCGGCACTACCTTGGCCAGAATCCTGCCATCCTGTGAAACGAAAAAGCGGCTGGAGCCCATCGCCTCGAAGGCGGCGGTGGTAGTGGTCTGAGAAAGTTCAAGGCGCTCTGGCAGGTTCCTGGTATGGAACATCAGGTAGCGCCGACTTCGATCGTTGAAGGGAATATCAAGCAACTGCATGACTCAGGACGTCTCCAACTGCAGGGCCTCGAACTTCGGCAGCACGTTCTCCCTGAGAAACTGCTGATAATGACGCGGTTCGATGGTGATGGGCGCCTCGACCATGCGGGCCATGGCGCTGGCAAGCCCTGTTTCGTCGTCCCTGGCGACCAGGAAGTCCGTGAGTTCCTGGGTCAGGATCTCCTTTGGGCCACTGGGACAGTCGACGCTGATCACCGGGGTGTGCAGAAGTAATGACTCGATCAGCACCCGTGGGAGGCCTTCGGCGTCCGAGGTCAGCACCATGGCCAGGGCGTTTTGAATGTAGGGGTAGGGGTTGGCGGTATAGCCTAACCAGTGGACGTGGTCATCGAGCCCCAGTTCGCCGATCATGGATGTCAGCCGTTGTTCATTCTCCGGCTTGCCCTTGCCCAGTAGTACCAGGGGCACATCTAGGCCATGCTCGTCCCGTGCCTGACGGTAGGCGCGCAGCAGGCGGTCCTGGCGTTTGCGAGGCTCGATGGCGGCAACCGACAACAGATAGCGGTGTTTTTCGACTCCGGCAGGCAGGCTCAGGGTCTCGTCCGCCATCGCGACAAAGGGTTCCCGCTCGTAAGGGTTGTAGATCGGGATGACCGTCTCGGCCTCGAGGCCTACTACTTGTTCAAGGTTTTCCTTGACGCCCTGGGACACCGCGATCACCTTGCGACCCTTGTAGAAACGGCGCACCTTGGCAAATGCCTTGGCTTGGGCTGCCTGGTCGCTGAACTTGGCGCTGACGTCGGACTTGATCCAGAAGTAAAGGTTGGGCCAGTCCAGGTGTCGAGTAATCTTGTCACAGGAGCAGGAGATCACGACTTCCGGGTGCCAGCCCGATAGTGCCTTGTCGATCTTTCTAGCCTGCCACTTCTCTGTCAGTGTGGTGGATGTCGCCTTGGTCAGACGCGTGACAACATCCAGGTTTTCTATCTCGAGCCCCTCAGGCAGGCGATGTTCCACCTTGTCGCGAAGGGTGAACACCTTGACATCGTGTCCACGCTGGCGCAGTTGGTCCGCCGTGTACAGCAGCGACTTTTGAGCGCCGCCGCCGTAGAGGTCTTCAATGACAAAGGCAATACGCTGATGTTTCACGGCGACTCCTGCTGGGCTGGCGAGATGGTATCGTCGCGAATCCTACCATAGCCGGCGTGGCGAGTGCTCAGGTGGGGCCAGGAGGGAGGCGCTATGCCATCTGGCCCTACAAGGATATGCAGCCGGGTAATGTGTCGCGTACCTGGGCGGATACTGATGAGATTTACCAGGCGAGGGGTTATCGCCCACAGATGCCGGTGGAAGAGAGTGTGAACCGCTTTGTTGACTGGTATCGCCGATTCTATGACGTCTAGCGAACTCTGGATGGGCTCCTGGCTCCTCGTCGGCTGTCTATTGTTGTGCACTTGGCGGAGTTCGGTCTTACAAATTGATCCAGGCAGTGGTGTGGTCATGCCATTTACAAGACGGGGTTGCTATTCTTGGTCGATCAAAACTTCCAGCGAGTGAGTGACAAGGGATGAAGATCACCATTTTTGGTACCGGCTACGTGGGCCTGGTCACTGGGGCGTGCTTGGCGGATGTTGGCCACGATGTCGTCTGCATGGATGTGGACGAGGAAAAGATTGCTCGACTGGAGGGCGGTGAGATCCCGATATTCGAGCCGGGGCTTGAACCTATGGTCAAGACCAACGTGTCGGCGGGCCGGCTCAAGTTCACCACTGATGCAGCCAAGGCGGTCAACCACGGTGTGCTGCAATTTATCGCCGTAGGCACGCCGCCGGATGAGGACGGCAGCGCAGACCTGCAGTACGTGCTGGCGGTGGCCAAGGCCATCGGTGAGCATATGCAGGACGACAAGGTGGTGGTCGACAAGTCCACCGTGCCGGTGGGTACCGCCGATCGGGTCAAGGCGATGGTGGAGTCCCAGCTCGAGCAGCGTAGTGTCAGCCTGAACGTGGACGTCTGCTCGAATCCTGAGTTCCTCAAGGAAGGCGCGGCCATCGAGGACTTTTCTCATGGTGCGCGCATCGTGGTCGGTACCGACTCCGACAAGGTGAAGCAGCTGATGAGGGAGTGCTACGCGCCTTACATCCGTCTGCAGGAAAAACTGATGTTCATGGATGTGCGAGCGGCGGAGCTGACCAAGTATGCCGCCAATGCCATGCTGGCCACCAAGATCAGCTTCATGAACGAGGTTGCCAATCTTGCCGAGCGCCTTGGCGCCGACGTGGAACAGGTACGCCGCGGAATCGGCAGCGACCCACGGATTGGGTACCACTTCATCTATCCTGGCTGCGGCTACGGCGGCTCCTGCTTCCCCAAGGATGTCCAGGCGCTCGCTCGCACTGCCAGCGAGGTGAACTACGAGGCCGAGCTGTTGGGAGCCGTAGAGGCAGTGAACCAGCGTCAGAAGCAGACACTGTTCACCAAGCTCGCCAACGCCTTCGACGGTGACCTCAAGGGGCGTACCATTGCGATCTGGGGGCTGTCGTTCAAGCCCAATACTGACGACATGCGTGACGCTCCCAGCCGTACCTTGATGGAAGCCTTGTGGGAGGCCGGCGCCAAGGTCCAGGCCTATGACCCTGAAGCCATGCGCGAGACTCGCCGCATCTATGGTGAGCGTGAAGACCTCATGCTGGCGGGCGATCGCATTCAGGCCGTCAAGGGGGCCGATGCTCTGGTCATCTGTACCGAGTGGAAGGAGTTTCGCTCGCTGGACTTTGTCTGGCTCAAGGGACAGCTATCGATGCCGGTGGTGGTGGATGGCCGCAATCTCTACGACCCCGAGAGCGTGCGCCAGGCCGGGCTGATGTACTTTGCCGTGGGCCGCGGTGATTCTCTGGTCGCGGGTAGCTAAGCTAACCAAGTGTCGCGCAAGAGCCGTCCCACTAAACGATGCGCCCCGAGGGTATATGCCCCCCGGGGCGTATTGTTTATTGGCCCAGGTAAAGAGTCTGGGTCAATGGCTCTTTGCCCCTGCACCTGCGAGGCTGCAGCCTCCGGAACGCAACAGCCTCGCCGCCAGTTCGGCATCCATGGGGCGGTGGTAGTAGAAGCCCTGGAGCAGGTCGCAGCGCATTTCCTGCAGTAGCGCCTGCTGCTCATCGGTTTCGACGCCTTCGGCGACGACCTCGAGACCGAGGCGGTGGCCAAGGAAGATGCTGGCTTCCATGATTGCCCTGTCCCTGGGGTCATGTGTGCACTCGGCGACGAAGGTGCGGTCGATCTTGAGCGCGGTGATCGGCAGCACCTTGAGGTAGCTCATCGATGAGAAGCCGGTACCGAAGTCGTCGATGGCGATCTTGTAACCCTGGTCGTAGAGGCGGCGCAGGCTGTCCAGCACGTCCTGGCCGGCCTCGATCAGCACATTCTCGGTGAGTTCGATGCCGATCTCGCAAGGCCCCAGTCCGTACGACGCAACGCAGGAGGCGAAGGCCTCGAACATGCCGGGCATGACCGCGTGACGCCCGGAGACGTTGACGTCCACGCGCACTCGGCGGCTGCCCTCGGCGCGCCATTGGCGCTGCTGCTCGCACACCTTGTGCAGCACCCAGTTCTCCAGGCGTTTGATCAGTTCGCTGCGCTCGGCTACCGGGATGAACTCCGCGGGGGAGATGGCTTCACCGTCCCGGGTCGTCCAGCGTAGCAGCGCCTCGAGGGAGTCGATATGCCCGCTGGCGGCAGCCACCTGGGGTTGGTAGACCAGGCCAAGTTCGCCGCCGCCGTCCCGGTCGAGCAGGCGCTGTAGGCGTTCGGCGATGGTGTGCTGGCGCACCATCGCCGCGTGGGCCTCGGGGCTGAAGAACTGGTAGGTGTTGCGGCCGGTGAGTTTGGCCCGGGTCTTGGCGGCATCGGCACTGCCCACCAGTTCCTGCACCTCGCTGCCATTGTCGGGAAAGGTGCTGATGCCGATCGAGGCGTGGATTCTCAGTTCGCGGCCGTCCACCCGCATCGGGCGGGAGAGGCTTTCCAGCAGGCGCTCTGCCACCTGTATGGCGTCGGTGGCCACGTCCACCTGGGGCAGGGCCAGCACGAACTCATCGGTACCGAAGCGGCAGAGCAGGTCATCGCTGCGCCGGAAGGCCTGCAGGCGGTTGGCCGCCTGGCGGATGACCTTGTCGCCGCAGTCGTAGCCATGGGTGTCATTGATCTCGTTGAAGTGGTCGAGGTCGACAAACAGGATCAACAGGCTGTCGTTGTGGCGCCGACACTCTGCCAGGGTCCGCTTGAGCTCGATTTCGAAGGCGTGGCGGTTGGGCAGGCCGGTCAAGCGGTCGAAGCGCGTCATGTAGTCCAGATCGCGACGCGCCTTGCGCTCACCAGCCAGGTCGATGTCGATACAGAACATCAGCGGATTGTCGGTTTCCCGGCCCAGCATCACGTGGTGGGAGAAGACCGGTACGCTGGCGCCGGAACGGTGCTTGAGCTCGAGCTCTTCGGCGGGGATCTCCACGCCGCGGTGGACCCACGCCTGGTGAGCATCGATCACCGCGTCCACCATGGCCTCCGGTATCAACAGCTGTTCCAGGCGCTTGCCCAGGGCTTCCTGCTCGCTGTAGCCATACAGCGCCTGACTGGCGCCATTCCAGTAGATGACGCGCCTGTCCCTGTCATACCCCTGCACCGCGACCCGCGAAAGGCTCATCAGCAGTTCACGAAAGCGCCAGTCGCTGAGCGTCAGGGACGGCAGCGGGAGGGCGTTCTCTCCGCCGCTGCCGGCATCGGCAGCGGTCGAGCGCGGTGTGTGGAATCTGTCACCGATGTGCAATGGCGTCAATTCCTGAGTAGCGACAGCGAGGTGTGCCAGAGGGTGTGCCCGAACAGAAGTAACGAATCCGCATGTATCGGCAGTGTCGTACAAATTGTCGCTAGCAGCGAGTGCGAAACGTCGTAATGAGATATTTCATTATCGGACCGAACTTCGCAAATACTCTCTTTTGGCAGCAAGTTGGTCAACGAAGTTTCTTCGTTCGCGGTGTTTGACCATTGTGTGGGCGCTCCACATGATCCTCGGTGTTGCATATGCAACATCCATGAAGTGCACATGTTTATGCACAAAACCGAGGTTAATGACATGAATACAGCGCAGAAGGTCGCACAAGGTCGGCATCTTTCCGCCATCGAGGCGATCAACGTCGAGCACTGGATTCCTGAATCCGGGTACTGGGATTTTTCTGTCCTTGAGGAGGTCGCTTCTCAGTCCTGGAGCAAGACGCGCCTGGCGCATATTGATCTGTCCGCCTGGCAGTCATTTCTCGGCGACCTGCCGCGGGACCCCTACGTCAATCGCCGCTGGAAGCGCATGTCCTGGCTGCACCTGAACGAGGAGGGTGAGGTCGAAACCCTGGGGGAGTGCCCCATGGCCCAGGGGGGACGCTTCAATGACGCCGCCAGCATGGCGGATCGGCTGCGCTACTACGAGCCGCTGTTGCCCGAGTTTACCGAGCGCGAGGACGTCAAGGCGTTCGTCAAGGCCTGGGCGGAGCTATGGGGGCTCGAGCGCCGCGCGCCCATTCTGATGCAGATCACCGGTGTACGTGGTGACGGCACCGTGGATCCTTTGCAGGGGCAGGGCATCCACGCCGACGGCTGCAAGTACCTGAGCATCGTGGTGCTCAATCGCGACAACGTGAGCGGGGCGGTGAACACCCTGTATCGGGACAAGGCCGGCCAGCAGGAAGTCGGCCGGGTCACGCTGGCGCCAGGGGAGGTGCTGCATCTGCGTGACGATCGCCTGTTCCATAGCGTCGATGCGATTACCCAATGCGAGCCAAGCGCCCCTTTCGAGCGCTTTATCATCATCATCAACGCCTGCTTCGTGGACGAGTTCCAGAATCGCATGTTGCGCCGCCACTTCCCCCAGGCGGTGTTGAACGAAGCGATACTGGAGAGCGCCAGCTGAAGGCCGGCGTCCACCTGGCAAGATGGCGTCGGTGGCGTTTCACCGACCTTGAGGGTCCGTGGCGAGGTCCGGGGCGAGGGCCCGGGCCAGCCGCTTGCTATGCTGGCATGCGATAGGGCCTACGGCGCTTACATCACCCCAGCATTACCGCCAGGCGGCTTCGGTCGCCTGGCGGTACTTTCTTTGGAAACCTCGTCTGTCATCGAAACCTTGCCTGGAAACTGACTTCTCCATCGCCTCAGCCTAGGCCTCAGACTCCTTCACGCACCGCCTGCTCCAGACGGGCAAGCCGCCCAGGCTCGAGGGCATCGGCCACAGCGGTGATGCGCAGCACATGGCCGAGGGCCGGATGAGCCGGGCGTGCGATCAGCTTGCCTTCGTCCAACAGGTCGGCGTTGACCCGCTTGGCCAGATCCGCGTCGGCCAGACGAATGCCGATAAAGTTGGTACCGCTCTGCAGCACGTCGGCGCCCAGCGCCTTGAAGTGCTCGGCGAGGCGCGCCCGGCGCTCCAGCACCGCCTGGATGTGGGCGTCGGTCTCGTCCTGGTGGTCGAGCACCACCTCGGCGGCGGCCAGGCTCAGGGTCGACACCGCGTAGTGGATGCGCACCTTCATCAGCAGCGCCAGGGTGTCGGGCTCGGCGATGGCGTAGCCGACGCGCAGCCCGGCCAGGCCGTGGGCCTTGGACAGGGTGCGACAGCGAATCACCCCAGGCAGAGCGCGAGTAAAGCTCGGCTTGGCGGCGTCGTCGCGGAAGTCGTGGTAGGCCTCGTCCAGCAGCAGCCAGCAGTCATCAGGCAAGGCGTCACGCAACCGCGCGACCGTAGCCTCGTCGTGGACGAAGCCAGTGGGGTTGTCCGGGTTGGCCAGGTAGACGAGCCGAGCGTGGTGGCGGTGGGCGGCGTCGATCAGGGCGTCGATGTCCGGCGCCAGGTGGTCGGCGGTCTCCTCGTAGTCGACCTCGATCAGGCGGCAGCCCTGGCCCTTGGCGAAGTAGCCGAAGGTCGGGTAGGTGCCGGCGGAGCTGACCACGCTGGTACCGGCGGGGGCGGTGGCCCGCAGCACCAGCGCCAGCAGGCTGTCGCAGCCGGCGTCCACCAGCAGGGTGTCCAGGTCGAAGCCGTGCAGCCGGACGAGGCGTTCGCGTACGCCCAGGGCCTCGGAGTCACCGTAGCAGTAGACGTGCTCGACCATGGCGTCACCGAAGTGCTCGCGCAGGGCGCGATGGGGCATGTCCAGGCCTTCGTTGGAGCCCAGACGGTGGGGGATCTCCTTGCCGATACGGCGCTTCAGCACCCAGATGCCAGGGAAGGGGTTGTCCGGTCCCGGGGAGTAGAGGTGGTCGGCGAAGGTGGGGGTGTCGGATGCCATGGGATGTCCTGTGGGAGTTGGCTTGAAGGGGGCGAAGGCGTGTCAGAGGGTACTCCGAGAGCGTTACGACAGCGGCTTATGCTAATAGGTCAGGTCAGGTCAGGTCCGGTCATGTCAGCGGGGTGGACCAGGGCACCACCTTGTGGCGGTTGAGCAGGCCATGGGGGTCGAGGGTGCGCTTGAGCGTCGCCATCAGCGCGAGTTCTTCGGGGCTTCGCGAGATCGACAGCCAGTCGCGCTTTTCCAGGCCGATGCCGTGCTCGGCGGAGATCGATCCCATGACCCGGGCCAGCGGCTCGTAGAGGCAGGCCTCGACCTCGTGGCGGGTGTCCGGATCATCGCTGCCCACACCCACCGACAGGTGCAGGTTGCCGTCGCCCAGATGGCCGAACACCGCCAGGCGTACTTGGGGCCAACGGGCCTCGAGGCGTGCCTGAACCTCGGCGACATAGTCCTGCATTTCGCCGATCGGCAGGCTGACGTCGAAGGCCATGATTGGCGAGAGTGCCTCCACCAGGCCTTCGATATCATCGCGAATAGCCCATAGCTTGTCGCGCTGGCTTTCCGACTGGGCGATCACGGCGTCGACCACCCAGCCCTGTTCGACGGACGCTTCCAGTGCTGCCTCGAACTGCTGGCGGTGGTGGTCCTCATCGTTGGCCAGGGACTCGACCAGGGCGTAGTAGGGCGCGTCGGTGTCCAGCGGCGGCTGATGACGTTCTTGTTCGGTGATCAGGGCGAAGTGGTTCTGCCACATGGCCTCGAAGGCGGCCAGGCTTCCGCCAAGGCTGTCACGCAGGCGCGCCAGCAGGGATGTCATCGAGGTGAAGTCGGGACAGGCCACCAGCGCGGTGCGGGTGTCGCCAAGCGCCGGCTGCAGCTTGAGCACCGCCCGGGTGACCACGCCCAGGGTGCCTTCGCTGCCGATGAACAGCTGCTTGAGGTCGTAGCCGGCGTTGTTCTTGAGCATCGGGCTCATGGCGCTGATCACCTGGCCATCGGCCAGGACCGCCTCGAGCCCCAGCACCTGCTGGCGCATCATGCCGTAGCGGATCACCCGGTTGCCGCCGGCGTTGGTGGCGATATTGCCACCGATGCTGCAGCTGCCCCGGGCGCCCAGGTCGAGCGCAAACTGCATGCCGACCTCGCGGGCGGCCTCCTGGACCTTCTGCAGCGGCGCGCCGGCCTGCACGGTGATGGTGCCGGCCACCGGATCGATCTCCTCGATGGCGGCAAGACGCTCGAGTGACAGCGCCAGCTCGTCCGGGGCAGTTTCGGCGCCGTGGACCAGCCCGGTCAGGCCGCCGTGGGTGACGATGGGCTGGCGGGCCTGGTGACACAGGGCGAGCACCTCTGCTACCTGCTCGGGGGTGCCGGGCCGCACGATGGCCGCGGCGCGACAGGGCGCCCCGCTCAGCCAGTCCACCTGGCGGCTTGCCACGTCGTCGCCGGTCAGCACCTGGGCGGCGCCCAGGCGCTCGCGCAGTGTCTCGATCAGGGTGGCAAGCGAAGGCGATAATTGCTGGGAGGTGACGGCCATCAGAGGGTGGTCTCCTCTTTGCTGGTCTTGTTATCGGTGGTCTTGTCGCGGCCGGGAATGGCCGCAAGCAGTTCGCGGGTGTAGTCGGCCTGAGGCCGGGTGAAGACTTCCTGGGCGCTGCCCTGTTCGACGATGCGGCCCTTCTGCATGACGATGATGCGATCGCAGATCTGGGCGGCGACGCGCAGGTCGTGGGTGATGAACAGAAGCGACAGCGAGAAGCGTTGCTTCAGATCCTCGAGCAGCTCCAGCACCTGGGCCTGGATCGATACGTCCAGCGCCGACACCGCTTCATCGGCGACGATCAACTCCGGGTCCAGTGCCAGGGCGCGGGCGATGCCGATGCGCTGGCGCTGACCGCCGGAGAACTCATGAGGGAAGCGGTCGGCGCTGCCGCCAAGCCCCACCAGTTCGAGCAGCTCGTCGGCCTTGGCCAATGCCTGGTCGCGGGGCACGCCGTTGGCGATGGGGCCCTGGGCGATGGCCATGCCCACCCGGGTGCGCGGGTTGAGTGAGGCGTAGGGGTCCTGGAACACCATCTGCACCCGGTGGCGCTGGCGCCGCAGGGCGTCGCCCTTGAGCGCGGACAGGTCTTCGCCGCCGAGCAGGATCTCGCCGCTGTCGGGACGCTCCAGGCGCACGACGCAGCGCCCCAGGGTCGACTTGCCGGAGCCCGACTCGCCGACGATGCCGATGGTCTCGCCGCGTGACAGGGTGAAGCTGACCTCGTCCAGGGCGCGTACCTCACGGGAGGGCTTGAACAGCCCGCCGCGGGAACGGAATACCCGATTCAGATCGCGTACCTCGAGGATCGGCGTCGGCGCCATCGGCTCGCGCTCGGGCGGTGCGGCGTCGCTGGGAATGGCCTCGATCAGCGCCCGGGTATAGTCGTGACGGGGGTTGTCGAGCACCTCGTCACGGCGACCGATCTCGACGATCCGGCCGTGGCGCATCACGCACACCCGGTTGGCGATCTCGGCGACCACGCCGAAGTCGTGGGTGATGAACATCACCGCCATATGGTGGCGACGTTGCAGGTCGGCGATCAGCTCGAGGATCTGCGCCTGGGTGGTGACGTCCAGCGCGGTGGTGGGCTCATCGGCGATCAACAGCTTCGGTTCCAGCGCCAGCGCCATGGCGATCATCACCCGCTGGCGCTGGCCGCCGGAGAGCTCGAAGGGGTAGGCGCGGATGGCCCGCTCGGGCTGGGGCAGGCGGACTTCCTTGAGTAGCTCCAGCGCCCGGGCCTGACGCTCGGCGCCCTTGAGCTCGCCGTGGGCCTCGAACACCTCGGCGATCTGGTCGCCGATGCGCATCAGTGGGTTGAGGGCGGTCATCGGCTCCTGGAAGATCATGCCGATCTTCTTGCCGCGCAGCGCCCGGTGGCGCTTCTCGTCGAGGGTCAGCACGTCCTCGCCCTCGAACATCACCCGCCCGGCCACCGGGCGCACGCCCTTGGGCAGAAGGCCCATGACGGTGTTGGCGGCCATGGACTTGCCGGACCCGGATTCGCCCACCACGCACAGGATCTCGCCGGGGCTGACTTCGTAGGACAGCTCTTCCACGGCGTATTCGCGATCGGCGCCGGCGGGCAGCGCGACGCTCAGGCCCTCGATGCGCAGGATCGGTTCCGGGGCGGGATCGCCGCTGTGATCGCCACAGAGATCGCCGGCGGTGGCGCCCTTCGGCACCTTCACCGGTTCGCTGCGCGATGCAGTGGAAGCGCTGGTGCCGCTGGTGCTGTTGTCAAAGGTGTTCATGGCTCAGCGCTCCCGTGCGAGTTTGGGGTTGAGGGCGTCATCGAGCCCTTCGCCGACCAGGTTCAACGCCAGCACGGTCAACAGGATCGCAAGGCCCGGGAAGAACGACAGCCACCAGGCCTGGCGGATCACGGTGCGTGCAGCGCCGATCATGTAGCCCCAGGACATCACGTTGGGATCACCGAGGCCGAGAAACGACAGCGCCGACTCCAGCAGGATGGCGGTGGCCACCATCAGCGAGGCCAGCACGATGATCGGCGACAGGGTATTGGGCAGGATCTGGCGCAGGATGATCTGGGTGTTGGTCTGGCCGACCAGGCGCGCCGCCTCGACGTATTCGCGATGGCGCAGCGACATGAACTCGGCGCGCACCAGGCGGGCCACCGGCGGCCAGCTGACGATCGCGATGGCCAGCACGATGGAGGTCACGCTGGGCTGCATGATCGCCACCAGCACGATGGCCAGGGCGAAGTTGGGGATGGTCTGGAAGAACTCGGTGAAGCGCATCAGAGCGTCGTCCACCAGGCCACCGTAGTAGCCGGCGATGGCGCCCAAAGGCACGCCGATGGCCAGCGCCACGGCGGTGGATACCAGACCGATCAGCAGCGACACCCAGGCGCCGTGCATCAGCCCGGCGGCGACGTTGCGGCCCATGGTGTCGGTGCCGAGCCAGAAGCCGTCCTGGGCCAGCGGTGGCAGGAAGGGGCGCTGCACCATGCGCCAGGGGGATTCGGGGAACAGCACCGGGGCCAGCACGGCCATCAGGATGATCGCCCACAGGATGATCAGTCCCACCAGGGCGCCTCGGTTCTGGGCGAAACGGGCGAAGAAACTCATGCGGCGGCCCCCTTGATGCGTGGATCGGCCAGGCGATAGACCAGGTCGGTGGCGATGTTGAACAGGATCACCAGGGCGGCGGAGAAGAAGAAGATGCCGAGCAGCAGGTTGTAGTCTCGCTGCATCAGCGCCTCGTACATCAGCCGGCCGATGCCCGGCCAGGCGAACACCGTCTCGGTGAGGATGGCGCCGCCGACCATCTGGCCGGCCTGCAGACCCGCCAGGGTGATGATCGGCAACAGGGCGTTGCGCAGGATGTGGCGGCGCTGGATGACCCTCGGCGCCAGGCCCTTGGCCTTGGCGGTCTTGACGAAGTCCTGCTGGGCGGCGTCGAGCATCGAGGCGCGGGTCATGCGCGTATAGATGGCCATGAAGAACAGGCCCAGGGTGGTGGCCGGCAGTACCAGGTGCTTGGCCACGTCCAGGGCGTAGGCCAGGCCTTCCAGGTTGGCGCCGACGGTAAACATGCCGTAGGCGGGCAGCCAGTCCAGGTACACCGAGAACAGCACCACCGCCATCAGCGCCACCCAGAACAGCGGAGTGGCGTAGAACAGCAGGGCCAGCGCCATGATCAGCGAGCCAGAGGCCTTCTTGACGCGCATCGCGGCCATGGAGCCGGCGAGGATGCCGAGCACCAGCGACAGCACGAAGGCGGTGCCGGTCAGCAGCAGGGTGGCGGGCAGGCGGTCGAGAATGAGGTCCAGCACCGGCATCTGCTGGCGGTAGGAGTAGCCGAAGTCCAGGGTCAGGATGCCGGACACGTAGTGCCACAGCTGGACATACATGGGCTGGTCCAGCCCGAACTGCTCGCGCAGCTGGGCGATGAAGGCTTCATCGGCGGCGCCGGCTTCCCCGGCCAGGATGGCCGCCGGGTCGCCGGGGGCGAGCTGGATCAGCACGAAATTGAACACGACGATCAGCAGCAGCACGATGGCGGCCTTCAACAGTCGTGAAATGATCAGGCGGGCGTAGAGCATGGTGAGGTCCCGGGCAGTAAGCCTGTGGTGATGGCAGCAGCAAAATCAGGGCTGGCGCGGCCCGTGGTGGGCCGCGCCGTATCGCCTTTTTTGGCTCAGTCGGCGATCCAGGCGTCCTTGAAGCCGTCGTTGACGCCCACGGCCGAGGTCACCAGATTGTTGACGTTGCAGCGGTAGATGGTCGGGAAGCCGAGCTCCAGCAGCCAGCCGAGCGGTGCGTCCTCGAGCAGGATCTGCTGCACCTCGTGGTAGAGACGCTCGCGCTCGCTGTCCGGATAGGCAGTGGCGGCAGCGTTGAACAGCTCATCCACCTCGGGGTTCTGGTAGCCCTCGACGTTGTTCCAGGGCGAGCCCTTCTCGGTGTTGGTGGACAGGTAGGTGCGCGAGATGCCGAGCGCCGGGTCGCCGTACTGGTACAGGTAGGTGAAGGCCAGGTCGAAGTCGCGCTCACCCAGGCGCTGGTTCCAGCCGCCCACGTCGGTGGCCTCGGTGCGCACGTTGATGCCCACTTCCTTGAGGTTCTGCTGTACCGCCTCGGCCCAGCGATTCCAGGTCTCGCCGTAGGGCAGCGGCAGCAGGGTGACCTCCTCGCCGTCGTAACCCATCTCGTCGAGCAGTTCCTCGGCCTTGTCCGGGTCGTAGCTGTAGCCCTCGAGGTCCGCGTCATTGAACTTGGCGTTGGAGCCAAACGGCCCTGACGGGACCTGGCCCATGCCATTCCACAGCACGTCGCGGGCGAATTCGCGATCCATGGCGTACATCACCGCCTGACGGAAGCGCTTGTCGGCGGTCGGTCCCTCACGATTGTTCATCCACAGCATGGCGAAGGGGCTGAAGTACTCGTGGCCCTTCTCGGTCACGCAGGTGTTGTCCATGGCGGTCAGCCGGGGAACGTCGAAGTTCTCTACGGTGCCGTAGGGCAGCACGTCGACGGTGCCGTTCTCGTAGGCCACCGCGCGGGAGGCGCCGTCCGGGATGACGTGCCAGTTGATGCCATCGAGGTAGGGCAGGCCTTCCTCGTAGTAGTCATCGAAGCGGGTCAGCTTGATGACGGTGCCGCGGTCCCAGCTGTCGAACTGGAACGGGCCGGTGCCGATGGGATGGTTGTTGGCCTCGTTGTTGCGGAAGTCGGTGCCGGCGTAGATGTGCTCGGGCACCATGGTGAAGGTGCCGGCCTCGAACGAGATCAGGAAGGGGCCGAAGGGCTTCTTCAGGGTGAACACCACGGTGTGGTCGTCGGTCGCCTCGATGCTCTCGACGTGCTCGAGCACCGCTCGGGCGCTGGGGTTCAAGTCGCGGTGGAAGACGTCGGCGGAGAACACCACGTCTTCGGCGGTGAAGGCCTCGCCGTCATGCCACTTGGCGTTTTCCTGCAGGTGGAAGGTGTAGGTCAGGCCGTCTTCGCTGATCTCCCAGCTCTTGGCCAGTTGCGGCATCGGCTCCATGTCGGTGGAGTAGCGCAGCAGGCCCTCGTAGATGTTGCCGGCCACCGTGCGGGTGGGGGCGTTCTGGATCATGCCCAGCACCAGGCCCGGCGGCTCCGGCTGGATGATGGTGTCGATGACACCGCCACGCTGGGGTTCCTGGGTGGCTTCTTGCTGGGCGTCCTGGCCGTCGTCCTGGGCCATTGCCTGCGTGGCCGCCAGCGGCAGCAGGGCGGCGAGCCCCAGCGTCAGCAGGGAAGTATTGAAGCGAGAGGCGCGTGCCTGGGTCGAGCTTGCCCGGGTCGAGGGGGACAGCGGCGAGCAAGATGGCAGAACGGCGAAGCGGGGGTGGCGGGAGTTCGAGGTCATATCAGGGCACCTTGGTGGCCCGGAGGTGTTGCCAGAGGTGCGTGAAGCCAGGGGCAGAAAGCGCCGCCAGTGCGCTGTTGCCGGGCTTTCGCGTCGCTGAGGCCAGCTCCGGGACTGTTGTTGTTGGGGATTTCCGTAAGCCCTTTAGAACCTAGCAGCCTCGGCACAAACTGTCGACAGTCGGCAATCGACTGTTGTTCGACGCAGGATACGGTCATACTGGGGTATGACCCTTCAGGCCAACTACGGGAGTCGAGCATGGCCAATCCTCGGGACCCCTCAGCCGCGCCCTTCGTGGTTCAGCGCAACCTGGTGGACCAGGTGGTCGACTACTTGACCGAGGCGATCCTGGCCTCGCGCTTCGCACCGGGCGAGCGGTTGTCGGAGGCCGGACTGGCGGCGGAGCTCGGCATCAGCCGGGCCCCGGTACGCGAGGCCGCCAGGCTGATGGAGAGCCGTGGCCTGCTGGTATCGCGACCGCGGCGCGGGTTCTTCGTGCGTACCCTGGATGTGGCCGAGCTGAGCGATGTCTTCGATCTGCGCATCGGTCTGGAACGCCACGCCTTCGAGCGAGTGATGATGCGCTTCGACGCGGATACCGAGCAGCGTCTGCATCGGCAGATCAGTCGTCTGTGCGAGGTCGCCGCCGGTGATGACGAGGGGCTCAAGATCGAGGAGGACCTGGCCTTTCATCGCCTGGTGTTCGAGCTGGCCGACAACGCCCGGCTGGCACGTGCCTTCGACGACCTGAGCTTCGAGCTGCGGTTGTGCATCACTCTGATCACCCGTACCCACGAGACCCCCGAAAGCATCGCCGCTTCCCACTGGCGGCTGCTGGAGGCACTGAAGAGCGGTGATCCTCAGCGCTGCCGGGACGAGGTGGACTACCATATTGGCGTGGCCAGGGACTCGGTGATCGAGCGGTTGGCCGATCACACCGCGGTGGCGCGTGGCTGAACGAGTGGGCGGCGTCGGGAGTGACGTCGTGGCTCAAGTAGCGATTCAAATAGTGACGTAAGTCCTGGTCGAACGGTGGGCCCAGGGCCGCGGCTAGAGCCTGTATCAGGTGCGGTGGGCTTGTGTTGCAGGTGCTCGAAGGTGCATAACTAGTAAGCGTAAAACACATTTAACATGCGGAATTTGCCGTCAATGACGACACCACAACTATCCACCGATGCCCTGGACGCCAACGAACGGCGGCTGCTCGATGCCTGCGACGAACTGATGCCGGAGACCCTTGCCCTGACCAGCGCTCTGGTGCGCGAGTACAGCGTGCTGGGGGCGGAGGCCGGGGTACTCGAGGTGATGGAAAGCCATCTGCTGGACATGGGGCTGCCTGTCGAGCGCGTACCACTGCCCGAGAAAGGCGCAGATGCCGAGCAGGCACCGGTGGCCAGGGGCGTCGACCGACACAACCTGATCTCGGTGATCAACGGCACCTCGTCCAGGCCGCACCTGATCTTCAACGGCCACCTGGACGTGGTGCCGGCGGAGCCGCTGTCGATGTGGTCTCGTCCCCCCTGGGAAGCCTGGCAGGAGGATGGCTGGCTTTACGGGCGTGGCGCTGGCGACATGAAGGCCGGCATCGCCGCCATGGTGACGGCGGTGGCGGCGATGAAGCGGGCAGGGCTCGAGATTGATTTTCCGCTGACGCTGCAGACGGTGATCGAAGAAGAATGCACCGGCCATGGTGCGCTGGCCTGCCTGGCCCGTGACGGCCGCGGCGACTTTGCGCTGATTCCCGAGCCGTTCGGGGCGACCCTGACCACGGCCCAGATCGGCACCCTGTGGTTCAAGGTGTCGCTGGACGGGGTGCCGGCCCACGTGCTGGATACCGCCGCCGGGGCCAACGCCATCGAGGCGATCCAGTCGGTGGTGGCGCCGCTCAAGGCACTGGAGGCGGAACTGAACGCCGGGCGCGAGCCGCCCTATGACGAGATCGAGCACCCGTTCAACCTGAACATCGGCAAGATCGAAGGGGGCAACTGGGCGTCCAGCGTGCCGTCCCGGGCGACCCTGGAGGGACGTATCGGCTTCGCGCCTGAAGTCCGGGTGGAAGACATCATGGAAAAGGTGCGGCGCTGCGTCGAGGCGGCCAGCGCCTCGCTGGGCCCGGGCATCTCCGGACTGGACGTCGAGTTTCACGGTTTTCGCTCCGAGGGCCACCACGTCGACACCGACAGCCCCGGGGTCGCCCTGCTTGCCGATTGTCATCGTGCCCTGACCGGTGAGGAGCTGCCCTCGGTGGCGTTGACCTGCACCACGGATCTGCGAGCGCTCAATCGACACGGCATCGCCGGGACCTGCTACGGGCCCGTGGCCGAACGCATCCATGGCATCGATGAGCGGGTCGAGATTGCCTCTATCCAGCACACCCTCAAGGCCTACGCGCTATTTCTGTATCGCTGGGGGCGCTGGGCCGAGGGCCAGGTCGCTTCCGATACCTGTCCGCAGTGATGCCCATGGTCCGGCCAGCCCTGGCCGGGCCCTCACGTTCGCCGTGCAAGCCAGGCCTGAACGCTCGGGCCACAAGCACAGCCTGCAAGCTCAGCCCTAAAGTCTGACCCGAAGGCCTGTCGGCAAGACCCGCCCGCCAAATCCCTCGCCTCAAGCTCGACCCGCCAAGGTTGACTGGGCCGAGCACTTTCGTCTGTGACCGCCGAACGACTCGGTTTCTGTTGTCCTGAGTCGGGGTTTTGCCGTCAGCAGGCTGCCAATCTGAAGGCGTTGCTCCATGGAGTGGAGCGGCGGGTGCTGCACGCGCGGTCTCAGGAATGTCGACCTTTCATGCAGAGCCCGCGTCAATTGGCACGGAGGGTGGCATGGCAACACAAGTGGGCAGCAAGGATGACCCGGAGGAGAATCCCGCAGCCAGCGGGACAAGGCGTACAGGGCCGAGATCGGTTTCGCTCTACGATGTGATCGACGCGGAGGTCAGGCCTCCGCCCTGTCGCCTGAGCCCGAGAGGGCGGCGATGGTTGATCAACGCCGAGGGCTGCCGGCTGATGCCCTATCTCGATCTGAGCGGAGCGCCCATCCACCACTGGCAGAAGGGGGCGACGATCGGGGTGGGCCATCTGATCATTCGACAGCAGTGGCCGCGGTTTGCCAACGGCATCGACAGGAACTGGGCGGAGTCACTGTTGCGCCAGGACCTGCAGCACGTGGAGCTTGGGGTGCTCGATCGCCTCGAGGCCTGTCGTCCCAGGGTGGGCGCGCGAGGTCTTCGTCAGCACCAGTTCGATGCCCTGGTGTTGCTGGCCTTCAATATCGGACTAGCGGCATTTTCGAGCTCTTCGCTGGTGGCCATGCTGTGTGATCCGCGTACGGTCACCCCCTACGCGACGCTGGAACAGGCGTGGCTTGCCTGGAAGTATGCTGGCGGCGAGGTGATGGCAGGACTGGAGCGGCGTCGCGCCGAGGAGTGGCGCATTTTCAAGGAGGGTGACTACGGGCCTGACATCTAAGCAGGTTTTCTTGTAGGAAGCCCGCTAGAAGAGGTGCCCGAAGCGGGGTGGGGCGAGGAGTCAGCCCAATCTTCAAGTCGGTGCATGCCCCGCCAGAAAAAGCTCGGTTGCGTAGCGTGCGCGGTGGTCTCTGGCCTCCAGTGTCAGCGAGGGTGGGCGCCCGACCAGCGAATCGAGCATCCATTCCCCGAGCACCATGCCGGTAAACAAGCCGGCCGAGGTGCGCGGGTCCTTTACCACCAGCTTGCCGCGGGCATGCTGGTCGCGCAGGTACTCGGCCAGTTCACGGCGGGTACGATCCGGGCCGTGATCGAGAAACAGTGCTCCCAGCTCCGGGGCGCGCTCGGCCTCGGCGGCGATGCCACGAATCAGTCGGATGTTGGCGTTTGGCAGCGCCAGGTCGATCAGGTCTCGGGCAAGCTCCTCCAGCACCTCTTGCGGCGGACGCTCGCCGGCCTGTCCCAGTCGACACCAGACACTGGACGCCTGGGCTTCCAGGGCCGCGGTGAATAGCCCCTCCTTGTTGCCGAACAGCTTGTAGAGGGTGCTTAGCGAGCCGCCCGCGCGGGCGACGATGTCATTGACGCTGGCGCCGGCGTAGCCCTTGTCCAGGAATACCTCGCGGGCGGCGGCCAGCAGCCGCTGGCGGCGGGCCTCGCCCTTCGGTGTAGAGCATGAATCTGCGGACGTCATCGTGGCTTCCATCAATCCAGGAGGGGGCGATATCAGGCTGTCGGGACGATTGTAGTCTGCATTACACATTCATGTTTCAACGCCAGGATGTGCGGGGCTGGCGACAGCGAGTGGGCGTGAGGCGTGATTCAAGTCTTGAACGAGAACAGGGCAAAGGCGCCGAGGCTTGCCACCAGCAGGAAACCCGCCAGGCCGATGCGGCCCCAGGGCAGCGAGGCGTTGCCCACATGCATCAGCTCAGGCTTGCGCGGTGAGTAGCGCACACGCACGACGCTGCCTACGGGATAGTCGGCGATGTAGGCATCGGCGTCTTCCTGTCGGGCGAAGGAGGGAACGCCATCGAAGCCCGCGTTGTCGGATTGAATACGCCGACCGTCGATGGTGGCTTCGAAGCGCAGCAATGCCAGGTAACGCCTTTGCTGATCGTCTCGCTCGCGCTGGTGGCGCTGGGCTTCCGCCAGCCGGATCTCGGCGTGGGTCACGGTGGCCTCAGTGGTCGGCCAGCGGTTGACGTCGCGGACCTTGTACGCGCCGACGCCGGCGATGACGGCACCGATCAGAGCGGCGAGGGAGACGATCAGCAGCGGATGAGGCATGGTGGTATTCCAAATGAGCCCATGAATGTCGAGGGCGAAGCATGGGGCGCCGTCACGCGCGGTTCATGAGCCTCCTGGAAGGCGCAACTCCTGGAAAGCGCAACTCTTGGAAGGCGCAACAACGAGGAAAACACGATGACGATGATGGCGTCCCTGAAGCGTTGGATCAATGATGTGGCGCAGCAAGAAGATGCGTCGTCCAGGGGGGACCTGTCACTGGCCACGGCGGTGCTGCTGTGCGAGGTGATTCGTGCGGACTACCGCCTGGATGACAGCGAGATCCAGCTGATGCGCAGCCAGCTCAAGGAACAGTTCGAACTCGAGGACGAAGCGCTGGACGAGCTGATGACACTGGCTCGGGAAGAGGCCGAGGGAGCGGTGGATCATCACCGCTTCGTGCGTGAGTTGCGTGACCGCACCGGCTACCAAGATCGGGTAGCGCTGGTACAGCAGATGTGGGCGCTGGCGTTTGCCGACGGCGAGAAGGATGCCCTGGAGGAACACCGTATCCGCGCCCTGGCGGAGCTGTTGCACGTTAGCCACTCGGACTTCGTGCGCACCCGTATCGTCGAACAGAATCGCGCCGAGGGTGTGTAGCGAAAGTCTTGACGTTACAATAAGTTTTTCTGCATATGACGCCGTGGCCGCCATGGTTTTACTGGCGACGGGCGGCGTGTCCAGGTAATCACACGTCATCAGACGTTAGCAGGCGTTATAGGACAAGGAGGGAATGATGTCGCGCAAGATGGTGGTAGTGGGAGCCGGCATGGTCGGTGTGTCGGTGGCGTGGCATCTGAGGCGCCGTGGCCACCAGGTCACACTTGTCGACCGCCGTGAGCCCGGTCGCGAGACCTCCTACGGCAACGCCGGCATCATCCAGCGTGAGGCGGTGCGTCCCTATGCCTTCCCGCGCGATCTGGCGACCTTGTTGCGGGTGGTACCCAATCGCCAGATCGACATTCGCTATCGTCCGGGCGCGATGTTCGCAAGCGCCGGGACGCTGCTCAAGTACTGGCAGAACTCGGCGCCCGCCCGCTACGAACAGATCGTACCGGAGTACGCCTCGCTGATAGGCGGCTGCCTGGAGGCCCACTCGGCGATGATCGAGGCTTCCGGTGCCGACGCGCTGGTACGTCGCCAGGGCTGGCTCGAGGTCTATCGGAGCAGCAAGGCGTTGGGCGAGCGAGCGGCCCAGGCCGAGTTGGATGCCAAGCGCTTCGGCATCCGCTTCGACTACCTCGACAGCGAGGCGCTGTCGCGCCTTGAGCCGGGTCTGGAGTCCGGACTTGCCGGGGCGATCCACTGGCTCGATCCCTGGACGGTGGCAAGCCCGGGCGATCTGGTGGCCGCCTACGCCAAGTCATTTTCCGATGACGGCGGTGAGATCATCCAGGCGGACGTCACCGATGTGCGCCGGCAGGGCGATACCTGGCGCATCGACACTTCGGGCGACACCCTGGAGGCAGATGGGCTGGTGATGGCGTTAGGTCCCTGGTCACAGGACTGGATGAAGGCCCTGGGGCTGTCGATCCCGCTGTTCGTCAAGCGTGGCTACCATATGCACTATGGTCAGTCGAATGACGCCAGGCTGACCCACTGGGTGATGGACGCCGAGGTAGGCTATCTGCTGGCGCCCATGAGTAGCGGGATTCGCCTGACCACGGGGGCCGAGCTCGAGCGTCTTGATGCGCCGGCCCACCTGGAACAGCTGGAGGCAGCGGAGCAGCAGGCACGCAAGCTGTTTCCGCTGGGGCAGCGTCTCGAGCCCACGCCGTGGAAAGGCGCCAGACCCTGTACCCCGGACATGAAGCCGGTGATCGGTGGCGTACCCGGGCAGTCAGGCTTGTGGCTGGCCTGTGGCCACGGTCATCAGGGCTTCACCCTGGGCCCGGTGACCGGCAAGCTGCTGGCGCAGGTCATCGATGGCGAGCAGCCGGACATCGACATGGCGCCGTTCAGGGTGGACCGCTTCTGATCCCGCGCTGGCGCCGGCCCATGTCGGCAGTGCGTTAGCGCCGGCCCATGCCGGTAGTCCGGGGCCATGCCGCCTCTGCAAGGGGCGGTCTAGCGTGGTAGTCAGCGAGGGCGAAAGAGGTGGTGAAGCGGCGCGCAAGCTGCGTGCAAGCGCTGTTGTCGGCGGCGGCGGCGGCGGCGGGGCAGGTCAGGTTGGGGCCAGTCGGTGACCAGACATCGGCCCCCTCATGATCTGAGGCCTTTATCAGGCCTCGTCGGCGTCACGACGGTGAAGGTCGGAGGCTGAGTTACCGTCGTTCGAGGTATCGTTCAAGGTATCGCTCGCGCTATTGGTCGAGCTATCGGTCGAAAGAGCAGGCTCGGCGCCGGATGACCCGCGGCGATCGGCCAGGGCGCGTGCCAGCAGCTTGATCAGCAGCGTCACCAGGAACACCAGCCAGCTGGCCGTCGCCAGTACATTGAACAGCAGCATCTTCTGGGCGCCGCTCATCGGTGTAATCAGATGGTCGATGCCGATGGCCAGCAGAAATGCCAGGTTCAGCGGCAGGGCCAGGATGTGCATCCACATCTCCGTGCGCCGCTTGCGGACGTGGTAGCGGCCCAGCATCACCCGCACCGGGCGGTGAACGAAGCTCACCAGGATCATGCTGCTGAGCAGCAGCAGGGCGGCCAGGGCCGGCTCGGCGCTGCCGATATGCAGCGACACGCTGATCGACCAGTAAAGCATCAGCCACATCAGGCCTGCCAGGGTGGCGACGAGGTCGGCGTAGTGACGAACCTTGGGCATGTAACTCTCGCTAGGATGTTTCTGTAATAAGTCTGCGCGCGGCCAGAGGCCCTGGTACTCGTCGGCTCGTTGACGGCGCCCTTGACGACGTATCGCCCAGGACATCGATGGTAACGTGCCGCGACTCCTCGACGGTGCGGATCAGATCCGGGCGCATTTCCCTCGAATGATACGCGAAATCTCACCCCGTTTGGGCCATGAAACGTTGCCCTTTACGGTATACTGCGCCCGACCATGGATCACTCGACGACAGGATAACAAGTGACTGCGATTACCTTGACCCGGCCCGACGACTGGCACCTTCACCTGCGCGATGGCGTCGCTCTGGCCTCCGTGGTGGCCGATACCGCCCGCCAGATGGGCCGTGCGATCATCATGCCGAACCTAAAGCCGCCGGTGACCAATCTGGACCAGGCACTGGACTACCGCCAACGCATCCTGGCTGCCTTGCCTGCGGAAAGCCAGTTCGAACCGCTGATGACCCTCTATCTTACCGATCGCACCACTTCGGAAGACATCGAGACGGCCTGGGGCAGCGGCAAGGTGCAGGCGGTCAAGCTGTATCCGGCCGGGGCCACCACCAATTCCGACTCAGGCGTGACCGATCTGCGTCACTGCGAGGAAGCGGTAGCCACCATGGCACGGCTGGGGATGCCGTTGCTGGTGCATGGCGAGGTGACCGATCACGAGATCGACATCTTCGATCGCGAGGCGGTGTTCATCGAGCGGGTCATGAAGCCGCTGCTGTCCCGTCATCCTGACCTCAAGGTGGTGTTTGAGCATATTACCACCGCCGACGCGGCGCGCTTCGTGGCCGAGTCACCGTCGAATATCGGCGCGACCATCACCGCTCATCACCTGCTCTACAACCGCAACCATATGCTGGTAGGCGGGATTCGACCGCATTACTACTGCCTGCCGATCCTCAAGCGCGAGCGTCATCGGGAGGCGCTGATCGAGGCGGCGACCTCCGGCGACAAGAGCTTCTTCCTCGGCACCGACAGCGCGCCCCATGCCCGTCACGACAAGGAAAGTGACTGTGGCTGTGCCGGCGCCTATACCGCGCTGACGGCCATCGAGCTGTACGCCACCGCCTTTGAACAGGCCGGCGCGCTGGATCGGCTGGAAGGGTTCGCCAGTCACCACGGTCCCGACTTCTATGGCCTTCCGCGCAACAGCGACTCGATCACCCTGGACAAGGTCGAGTGGCAGGTACCGGCAGAACTGCCGTTTGGCGAAGGCAAGACGCTGGTGCCGTTGCGTGCCGGTGAAACCCTGGGCTGGAAGATGCGCCAGGACTGACAGACCTGATGCGATAACCTGATGCGATGATCTGACGTAGCGACCTCGAGCCGCGTCCTGGTACGCCGTCCTCATACTCGGATGAGATGTTCTGGACGGTAATCTGCATTAGCTAACCCTGATGATATGGCTCAGGGTTTCTTGACCACGAAAACGGCGCGCCCCAAAAGGGCGCGCCGTTTTCGTATCTGGCCCCTGGGCAGCGCCGAGGTGCGGGCCAGGGGAATGCCAGGGGAGGCGGCTCTGTATTGGAGGAGGGCTCAACAAGGACTGACGTGAAGCATCAAAGGGGTAGCGAAGAGGCATGGGAAAGTTGGGCCATTGGATTAGAGGTAGTTCATTGTCCTCTAGTACAGTATTGACCTATACCCCATGCATGTAATGTGCGCATAAGCACAGTTTTGTTGCTGCCGGACTAGGTTTGTCATCCCTTTGTTCACAAGGCCTAGGTCTGTCATCCAAAAAAAGAGAGACGCGCCCCTATGATCATCGCCATCGTCGTACAAGTTACCGGCCAAGCCTGGGCCAGAGATGCTGAAGGCAACCTGAGGCCCCTGGCCGAGGGCGACCGCCTGACTGAGGGCGAGGTGGTGATCACCGAAACCGGCGCTCGAGTGAACCTCGTGCAACCCGATGGCACCCGCCTGGCGCAGCTCGGCGGCGAGGTTGAGGTGGCGATTAGCGAGGCGATCAACGAGCAAGGGTCGGCCGATGACGAGGTGATAGAAGACGCCGAGGTCGCCAGGGTCCTGGCGCTGCTCGAAGAGGGCGAAGGAGATCTGCTCGAGGCGTTGGAAGCTCCTGCCGCTGGCGCTGCGGGGGGCGCCGGCGTCGAGGGCGGGCACGATTTCGTGCGTCTTTTGCGTATTGTCGAAGAAGTGTCGCCGCTGTCGTTCGAGTACGGCTATCAGCGCGAGGCCTACGACGTTCAGGAGCAGGATGGCGGGACCGCGGCCGATGAGGACGAGTCCGTCACCCTGACGGGGCTCGATGGGCCTGCGGGAGCAGCAGGCAGCGCCGATATCGGCTTTTCCTCTGCCGAACAGACCGTCAGTGAGGCAGGACTTCCTGGCGGTAGTGCATCAGGCACCGCCGCGACATCAGCGAGTGGCAGTTTTGGTGTATCCGCTCCCGATGGCCTGTCGTTCATTACCGTTGGCGGCAGTGGTCCGATCAGCTTGGATCGGCTCAATGGCCTGTCCGGCAATCCGCTGACCATCGAGACGCCCTTGGGCAGCCTGACGCTGACAAGCTATAGCGGCGATGACACCGGTGGTAGCGTTGCCTACACCTACGATCTGACCGACAACGTCGACAATGATAGCGTCGATGGCGCAACCGACGATGGCGTGGTCGACAGCATCGAGATTAGTGCTGTCGACAGCGATGGCAGTACCACCAGTGGCACTCTGGATATCGCGATTCTCGACGATGCGCCCGAGGCGGTGGATGATGCCACCACGACCGGCGAGGACACAGCGGTCACCTACAACGTGCTGGTCAATACCGACGGCACCAGCGATGTTCAGGGCGCTGATGGTGCCAGTGTCACCGACGCCACCCTGCGTGATCCGAGCCAGGGCAGTGTGAGCTTCGACAGCGACACCGGTGAGGTGACCTTCACCCCGGCGGCGGGCTTCGAGGGCGACGCGGTCATCGACTACACCATCACCGACGCCGATGGCGACACCAGCGACGCGGTGTTCACCGTCACCGTGGCGGCGGACTCCATGCCCACCGTCAGCGTGCCGGACGATTCCCCCGAGTCCGAGGGCGGTCAGTTCAGCGTCAGCGAAGCCGGATTGCCGGGCGGTAGCGCGGCAGGCGACGGCAGCCAGACCACCGGCGGCAGTCTGCCGATTACCACCGGCGGCGACAGCCTGGCCTCGCTGGTGATCAACGGCCAGAACGTGACGGGCGGCGGCACGGTCGAAGGCGACTACGGCACCCTGAGTGTCAGTGTCTCTGACGGCGAGTACAGCTGGAGCTACACCCTGGACGGCAGCACCCAGGATCACACCAGCCAGGGCACCGGCAGCGACGATCTGGCGGATCAGTTCGCCATCGTCGTTACCGACAGCGATGGCGACGAGGCCTCGACCAGTCTGACCATCGACGTCAACGACGATGTGCCTGTGGCCGTGGATGACGCCGCCAACACTGGTGAAGACACCCCCGTCACCTACAACGTCCTGGTCAATACAGACGGCACCAGCGACACCCAGGGCGTGGACGGTGCCAGTGTCAGCGACGCCACCCTGCGCAATCCGAGCCAGGGCAGCGTGTCCTTCGATAGCGACACCGGTGAGGTGACCTTCACCCCGGCGGCAGGCTTCGAGGGCGATGCGGTCATCGACTACACCATCCGCGACGCCGATGGCGACACCAGCGACGCGGTGTTCACCGTGACGGTGGCGGCGGACTCCACGCCCACCGTCAGCGTGCCGGACGATTCCCCCGAGTCCGAGGGCGGTCAGTTCAGCGTCAGCGAAGCCGGATTGCCGGGCGGTAGCGCGGCAGGCGACGGCAGCCAGTCCACCGGCGGTAGTCTGCCGATCACCACCGGCGGCGACAGCCTGGCCTCGTTGGTCATCAACGGCCAGAACGTGACGGGCGGCGGCACGGTCGAAGGCGACTACGGCACCCTGAGCGTCAGTGTCTCTGACGGCGAGTACAGCTGGAGCTACACCCTGGACGGCAGCACCCAGGATCACACCAGCCAGGGCACCGGCAGCGACGACCTGGCGGATCAGTTCGCCATCGTCGTTACCGACAGCGATGGCGACGAGGCCTCGGCCCGTCTGACCATCGACGTCAACGACGATGTGCCCGTGGCCGTGGATGACGCCACCAACACCGGCGAAGACACCCCCGTCACCTACAACGTCCTGGTCAATACAGACGGCACCAGCGACACCCAGGGCGTGGACGGTGCCAGTGTCAGCGACGCCACCCTGCGTGATTCGAGCCAGGGCAGCGTGAGCTTCGACAGCGACACCGGTGAGGTGACCTTCACCCCGGCGGCAGGTTTCGAGGGCGATGCGGTCATCGACTACACCATCACCGATGCCGATGGTGACACCAGCGACGCGGTGTTCACCGTGACGGTGGCGGCGGACTCCACGCCCACCGTCAGCGTGCCGGACGAATCCCCCGATGCCGAAGGTGGTCAGTTCAGCGTCAGCGAAGCCGGACTGCCTGGCGGCAGCGCGGCGGGCGACGGCAGCCAGACCACCGGCGGCAGTCTGCCGATCACCACAGGCGGCGACAGCCTGGCCTCGTTGGTCATCAACGGCCAGAACGTGACGGGCGGCGGCACGGTCGAAGGCGACTACGGCACCCTGAGCGTCAGTGTCTCTGACGGCGAGTACAGCTGGAGCTACACCCTGGATGGCAGCACCCAGGATCACACCAGCCAGGGCACCGGCAGCGACGACCTGGCGGATCAGTTCGCCATTGTCGTTACCGACAGCGATGGCGACGAGGCCTCGGCCCGTCTGACCATCGATGTCAACGACGATGTGCCCGTGGCCGTGGATGACGCCACCAACACCGGCGAAGACACCCCCGTCACCTACAACGTGCTGGCGAACGACACCCAGGGCGTGGACGGTGCCAGTGTCACCGACGCCACCTTGCGTGATTCGAGCCAGGGCCGCGTGTCCTTCGACAGCGACACCGGTGAGGTGACCTTCACCCCGGCGGCGGGCTTCGAAGGCGATGCGGTCATCGACTACACCATTCGCGATGCCGATGGCGACACCAGCGACGCGGTGTTCACCGTGACGGTGGCGGCGGACTCCACGCCCACCGTCAGCGTGCCGGACGAATCCCCCGATGCCGAAGGTGGTCAGTTCAGCGTCAGCGAAGCCGGACTGCCGGGCGGTAGCGCGGCGGGCGACGGCAGCCAGTCCACCGGCGGTAGTCTGCCGATCACCACCGGCGGCGACAGCCTGGCCTCGTTGGTGATCAACGGCCAGAACGTGACGGGCGGCGGCACGGTGGAAGCCGACTACGGCACCCTGAGCGTCAGTGTCTCTGACGGGGAGTACAGCTGGAGCTACACCCTGGACGGCAGCACCCAGGACCACACCAGCCAGGGCACCGGCAGCGACGACCTGGCGGATCTGTTCGCCATTGTCGTTACCGACAGCGATGGCGATACAGCACAGACCAGCCTGACCATCGACGTCAACGACGATGTGCCGAAGGCACGTGATGACAGCGACACCATTGCCGAGGAGACCGCGTCGATCACCGGCAATGTGCTGGGCAACGACACCATTGGCGCCGACACCACCGAGGCTGATCCGGCCAGCGTAGCACTGGACGCCCCGACAGGCGCCGGCGAGTACGGCACGCTGACGCTCAACAGCGACGGCAGTTACACCTACCAGCTCGACAACGATGATCCGCGGGTGCAGGCACTCAACGGCGAAGAGAAACTCACTGAGACCTTTGCCTACACCCTGACCGACGCCGATGGGGACACCTCACCGGCGACGCTGACCATCACCGTGACCGGCACCGACGACGGCGTCAGCCTCTCTGGCCTGGCGAGCGAAGGCAGCGACGTTTCTGTCAGCGAAGCGAATCTGGAAGAGGGTTCCGCGGCGGATGCTGCGGCACTCACCCAGCCCGGTAATTTCAGCTTTACCAGCGCCGATGGCGTGGCCAGCGTGCAGGTGGGTAATCAGTCGCTGACCCTGGCCCAGCTGCAGGGGCTGTCCGCCGATAGCCCGGTGGTGGTCGATACCGAATACGGCAGCCTTAGCCTGACCGGCTTTACACCGGCAGATAGTGCCAACCCGGCCGCCGGCGGCAGCGTGAGCTACAGCTACACCCTGGACACCCGCGTCGACAATGACAGCCAGGCTGACGCCACGGATGCCGGCTTCACCGAGACGGTGGCCCTGGTGGTCACCGACGATGACGGCAGTGCGGCCAACGGCAGCCTCAGCATCGCCATCGCCGACGATAGCCCGTCAGCGAGTAACGACAGCGACACCATTGCCGAGGAGACCGCTTCCGTTTCCGGCAATGTGCTGGGCAACGACACCACCGGCGCCGACACCACCGATGCCGATTCGGCCAGCGTGGCGCTGGACGCGCCGACAGGCGCCGGCCATTACGGCACGCTGACGCTCAACAGCGACGGCAGCTACACCTACCAGCTCGACAACGACGATCCGCGAGTGCAGGCACTCAGCGGCAAGGAAACCCTCACCGAGACCTTTGCCTACACCCTGACTGACGCCGATGGGGACACCTCACCGGCGACGCTGACCATCACCGTGACCGGCACTGACGACGGCGTCAGCCTCTCTGGCCTGGCGAGCGAAGGCAGCGACGTTTCTGTCAGCGAAGCGAATCTGGAAGAGGGCTCCGCGGCGGATGCTGTGGCTCTGACCCAGCCTGGCAACTTTACGTTCGCCAGCGTTGATGGCGTGGCCAGCGTACAGGTGGGCAACCAGTCGTTGACCCTGGCCCAGCTGCAGGGTCTGACCGCCGATAGCCCGGTGGTGGTCGATACCGAATACGGCAGCCTTAGCCTGACCGGCTTTACACCGGCAGATAGTGCCAACCCGGCCGCCGGCGGCACCGTGAGCTACAGCTACAGCCTGGACACCCGCGTCGACAACGACAGCCAGGCTGACGCCACGGATGCCGGCTTCACCGAAACGGTGGGCCTGGTGGTCACCGACGATGACGGCAGTGCGGCCAACGGCAGCCTCAGCATCGCCATTGCCGACGACAGTCCGTCCGCGAGTAATGACAGCGACACCATTACCGAAGAGACCGCCACGGTCACCGGCAATGTGCTGTCCAACGACACCACCGGCGCCGACACCACTGATGCCGATCCGGCCAGCGTTGCACTGGACGCCCCGACGGGCGCCGGCCAGTACGGCACCCTGACGCTCAACAGCGACGGCAGCTACACCTACCAGCTCGACAACGACGATCCGCGAGTGCAGGCACTCAGCGGCAAGGAAACCCTCACCGAGACCTTTGCCTACACCCTGACTGACGCCGATGGGGACACCTCACCGGCGACGCTGACCATCACCGTGACCGGCACTGACGACGGCGTCAGCCTCTCTGGCCTGGCGAGCGAAGGCAGCGACGTTTCTGTCAGCGAAGCGAATCTGGAAGAGGGCTCCGCGGCGGATGCTGCGGCTCTGACCCAGCCTGGCAACTTTACGTTCGCCAGCGTTGATGGCGTGGCCAGCGTACAGGTGGGCAACCAGTCGTTGACCCTGGCCCAGCTGCAGGGTCTGTCCGCCGATAGCCCGGTGGTGGTCGATACCGAATACGGCAGCCTTAGCCTGACCGGCTTTACACCGTCGGATAGTGCCAACCCGGCCGCCGGCGGCACCGTGAGCTACAGCTACACGCTGGACACCCGCGTCGACAACGACAGCCAGGCTGACGCCACGGATGCTGGCTTCACCGAAACGGTGGCCCTGGTGGTCACCGACGATGACGGCAGTGCGGCCAACGGCAGCCTCAGCATCGCGATCGCTGATGATAGCCCGTCGGCGAGTAACGACAGCGACACCATTGCCGAGGAGACCGCTTCTGTTTCCGGCAATGTGCTGTCCAACGACACCACCGGCGCCGATTCCACCGAGGCCGATCCGGCCAGCGTAGCGCTGGACGCGCCGACGGGCGCCGGTGAGTACGGCACGCTGACGCTCAACAGCGACGGCAGCTACACCTACCAGCTCGATAACGACGATCCGCGGGTGCAGGCGCTTAGCGGCAAGGAGACCCTGACTGAGACCTTTGCCTACACCCTGACCGACGCCGACGGGGACACCTCACCGTCGACGCTGACCATCACCGTGACCGGTACCGACGACGGCGTCAGCCTCTCGGGGCTGGCGAGCGAGGGCAGCGACGTAGCAGTCAGCGAAGCGAATCTTGCTGGTGGCAGCGATGCCGACAGCAGCGCACTGACCCAGCCTGGCAGTTTCACCTTTACCAGCGCCGATGGCGTGGCCAGCGTGCAGGTGGGCAACCAGTCGCTGACCCTGGCCCAGCTGCAAGGCCTGACCGCCGATAGCCCGGTGGTGGTCGATACCGAATACGGCAGCCTTAGCCTGACCGGCTTTACACCGTCGGATAGTGCCAACCCGGCCGCCGGCGGCAGCGTGAGCTACAGCTACACGCTGGACACCCGCGTCGACAATGACAGCCAGGCTGACGCCACGGATGCTGGCTTCACCGAGACGGTGGCCCTGGTGGTCACCGACGACAACGACAGTGCGGCCAACGGTAGTCTCAGCATTGCGATCGCCGATGACGGCCCGACCATCGAGTTTGTCGAAGCGCCTGCCAGCGTGGTCGAAGGCCAGGAAGTCGAGGGCACCTGGACCACCGACGCCGGTGCCGATGGGGCCACCGTCAGCGTGACAGCGGCAGGCGAAACCAAACCGCTGGGCGATGGCGAGAGTGTCAGCTTCAAGCTCGCCGAAGGCACCCTGACCGTCACTGGTGACGGCAACTGGACCTTCGAGGCCAAGGACAACCTCGACCAGGCCAACAGTCCGTCGATCGACTTCACCATCACCACCGAAGACAGCGATGGCGATACCGCCACCGATAGCCACACCGTCACCATTACCGACGGCAGCGGCCCGAGCGTTTCGGTCACCGACAGTGATCCGGCCTCGACTCAGGCCAGCCTGGTACTGGATGACGCCGAGACCGAAGGCGCCGTCTCGGATACCGACGTGGCGAGCCTGACCTTTACCGCCGGCAGCGACGCCATCACCTCGATCGGCTTTGGCAATATCGGTGCCGATGACAGCGTCACGGGCATCAGCGTCCAGGGCCTGGCGGCTGGTGAGTCCTTGGTCTGGAGCGCAAACGACGCCGGTGAGCTGGAAGGGCGTGTGGAGGGTGACGGCAATGCCGTGATCACGCTGACGCTGAGTCCGGCGGTTGACGTGGATAATCCGATCGCTGCTGGGACTCAGCAGGTGGTCACCGTGACCGCGACCCTGGCCGAGAGCCTGGCCCACGCGGTCGACGCCGATAGCCTGTCGATCACCGGCATCAGCGTGGTCGGCACCGACACCGACGGCACCAGTACCGAGGCGAGCGTCTCGGTCAGCGTGGCCGACGATCAGCCGACCCTCGAGATCGCCGATACCGCCGAGACCGTGGTCGAAGGCCAGAGCGCCAACGGCACCTGGACCACCGACGCCGGTGCCGATGGTGCCACGGTGACCGTGACCGCCGGCGGCATCGACAAGGTGCTGGGCGACGGTGCTACCGATACCGTGACCTTCGATCTTGATGAAGGCACCCTGACCGTCGGTCGCGACGGTACCTGGACCTTTGACGCCAACGACAACCAGGTACAGAACAGCGCCGGTAGTCCGTCGATCGACTTCACCATCGCCACCGAAGACAGTGATGGCGACACCGCCACCGACAGCCACACCGTCACCATCACCGACGGCACCGGCCCGAGTGTCAGCGTCACCGGCAGCGACCCGGCCTCGACCCTGGCCAGCCTGGCACTGGATGACGCCGAGACCGAAGGCGCGGCGACCGACAGCGACGTGGCCAGCCTGACCTTTACCGCCGGCAGCGACGCCATCACCTCGATCGCCTTTGGCGACACCGCCGACATCAGCGTCACCGGCCTGGATGGCGAGCTGATCTGGAGCACCAACGACGCCGGTGAGCTGGAAGGCCGCACCGAGGCCGGCGGTGACGCCGTCCTGACTCTGACCCTGAGCTCTTCTGGTCCTGTGGCCGCGGGCGAGGAGCAGGTCGTCACCGTGACCGCGACCCTGGCCGAGAGTCTGGCCCACGCGGTCGACGCCGATAGCCTGTCGATCACCGGCATCAGCGTGGTCGGCACCGATACCGACGGCACCAGTACCGAGGCGGGTGTCTCGGTCAGCGTGGCCGACGATCAGCCGACCCTCGAGATCGCGGATACCGCCGAGACTGTGGTCGAAGGCCAGAGCGCCAACGGCACCTGGACCACCGACGCCGGTGCCGATGGTGCCACGGTGACCGTGACCGCCGGCGGCATCGACAAGGTGCTGGGCGACGGTGCTACCGATACCGTGACCTTCGATCTTGATGAAGGCACTCTGACCGTCGGTCGCGACGGCACCTGGACCTTTGACGCCAACGACAACCAGGTACAGAACAGCGCCGGTAGTCCGTCGATCGACTTCACCATCGCCACCGAAGACAGCGATGGCGACACCGCCACCGACAGCCACAGCGTCACCATCACCGATGGCACCGGCCCGAGCGTTTCGGTCACCGGCAGCGATCCGGCCAGCAGCAATGCGTCCGTTTCCCTGCAGGATGCCGACACCGAAGGCACCGCCTCGGACACCGACGTTGCCAGTCTGACCTTTACCGCCGGCAGCGACGCCATCACCTCGATCGGCTTTGGTGACACCGCCGACATCAGCGTCACCGGCCTGGATGGCGAACTGATCTGGAGCACCAACAACGCCGGTGCACTGGAAGGCCGCACCGAGGCCGGCGGCGACGCTGTCCTGACCTTGACCCTGAGCTCTTCTGGTCCTGTGGCCGCGGGCGAGGAGCAGGTTGTCACCGTGACGGCGACCCTGGCCGAGAGCCTGGCCCACGCGGTCGACGCCGATAGCCTGTCGATCACCGGCATCAGCGTGGTCGGCACCGATACCGACGGCACCAGTACCGAGGCGGGTGTCTCGGTCAGCGTGGCCGACGATCAGCCGACCCTCGAGATCGCGGATACCGCCGAGACTGTGGTCGAAGGCCAGAGCGCCAACGGCACCTGGACCACCGACGCCGGTGCCGATGGTGCCACGGTGACCGTGACCGCCGGCGGCATCGACAAGGTGCTGGGCGACGGTGCTACCGATACCGTGACCTTCGATCTTGATGAAGGCACCCTGACCGTCACTGGCGATGGCAGCTGGACCTTCGAGGCCAAGGACAACCTTGACCAGGGCAACAGCCCGTCGATCGACTTCACCATCGCCACCGAAGACAGCGATGGCGACACCGCCACCGACAGCCACACTGTCACCATTACCGACGGTAGCGGCCCGAGCGTTTCGGTCACCGGCAGCGACCCGGCCTCGACCCAGGCCAGCCTGGCGCTGGATGACGCCGAGACCGAAGGGGCTGCGTCGGATACCGACGTAGCCAGCCTGACCTTTACCGCCGGCAGCGACGCCATCACCTCGATCGCTTTTGGTGACACCGCCGACATCAGCGTCACCGGCCTGGATGGCGAGCTGATCTGGAGCACCAACGACGCCGGTGAGCTGGAAGGCCGCACCGAGGCCGGCGGTGACGCCGTCCTGACTCTGACCCTGAGCTCTTCTGGTCCTGTGGCCGCGGGCGAGGAGCAGGTCGTCACCGTGACGGCGACCCTGGCCGAGAGTCTGGCCCACGCGGTCGACGCCGATAGCCTGTCGATCACCGGCATCAGCGTGGTCGGCACCGACACCGACGGCACCAGTACCGAGGCGGGTGTCTCGGTCAGCGTGGCCGACGATCAGCCGACCCTCGAGATCGCGGATACCGCCGAGACTGTGGTCGAAGGCCAGAGCGCCAACGGCACCTGGACCACCGACGCCGGTGCCGATGGTGCCACGGTGACCGTGACCGCCGGCGGCATCGACAAGGTGCTGGGCGACGGTGCTACCGATACCGTGACCTTCGATCTTGATGAAGGCACCCTGACCGTCACTGGCGATGGCAGCTGGACCTTCGAGGCCAAGGACAACCTTGACCAGGGCAACAGCCCGTCGATCGACTTCACCATCGCCACCGAAGACAGTGATGGCGACACCGCCACCGACAGCCACACCGTCACCATCACCGACGGTAGCGGCCCGAGTGTCAGCGTCACCGGCAGCGACCCGGCCTCGACCCTGGCCAGCCTGGCACTGGATGACGCCGAGACCGAAGGCGCGGCGACCGACAGCGACGTGGCCAGCCTGACCTTTACCGCCGGCAGCGACGCCATCACCTCGATCGCTTTTGGTGACACCGCCGACATCAGCGTCACCGGCCTGGATGGCGAGCTGATCTGGAGCACCAACGACGCCGGTGAGCTGGAAGGCCGCACCGAGGCCGGCGGTGACGCCGTCCTGACCTTGACCCTGAGCTCTTCTGGTCCTGTGGCCGCGGGCGAGGAGCAGGTTGTCACCGTGACCGCGACCCTGGCCGAGAGTCTGGCCCACGTGGTCGACGCCGATAGCCTGTCGATCACCGGCATCAGCGTGGTCGGCACCGATACCGACGGCACCAGTACCGAGGCGGGTGTCTCGGTCAGCGTGGCCGACGATCAGCCGACCCTCGAGATCGCGGATACCGCCGAGACTGTGGTCGAAGGCCAGAGCGCCAACGGCACCTGGACCACCGACGCCGGTGCCGATGGTGCCACGGTGACCGTGACCGCCGGCGGCATCGACAAGGTGCTGGGCGACGGTGCTACCGATACCGTGACCTTCGATCTTGATGAAGGCACTCTGACCGTCGGTCGCGACGGCACCTGGACCTTTGACGCCAACGACAACCAGGTACAGAACAGCGCCGGTAGTCCGTCGATCGACTTCACCATCGCCACCGAAGACAGCGATGGCGACACCGCCACCGACAGCCACAGCGTCACCATCACCGATGGCACCGGCCCGAGCGTTTCGGTCACCGGCAGCGATCCGGCCAGCAGCAATGCGTCCGTTTCCCTGCAGGATGCCGACACCGAAGGCACCGCCTCGGACACCGACGTTGCCAGTCTGACCTTTACCGCCGGCAGCGACGCCATCACCTCGATCGGCTTTGGTGACACCGCCGACATCAGCGTCACCGGCCTGGATGGCGAACTGATCTGGAGCACCAACAACGCCGGTGCACTGGAAGGCCGCACCGAGGCCGGCGGCGACGCTGTCCTGACCTTGACCCTGAGCTCTTCTGGTCCTGTGGCCGCGGGCGAGGAGCAGGTTGTCACCGTGACGGCGACCCTGGCCGAGAGCCTGGCCCACGCGGTCGACGCCGATAGCCTGTCGATCACCGGCATCAGCGTGGTCGGCACCGACACCGACGGCACCAGTACCGAGGCGAGCGTCTCGGTCAGCGTGGCCGACGATCAGCCGACCCTCGAGATCGCGGATACCGCCGAGACTGTGGTCGAAGGCCAGAGCGCCAACGGCACCTGGACCACCGACGCCGGTGCCGATGGGGCGACCGTCAGTGTGACGGTGGCAGGCGAGACCAAGCCGCTGGGTGATGCCAGTGATGCAACGGTCAGCTTCACCACCGACGAAGGCACTCTGACCGTCGGTCGCGACGGCACCTGGACCTTCGAGGCCAACGACAACCAGGTACAGAACAGCGCCGGTAGTCCGTCGATCGACTTCACCATCGCCACCGAAGACAGCGATGGCGACACCGCCACCGACAGCCACAGCGTCACCATCACCGATGGCACCGGCCCGAGCGTTTCGGTCACCGGCAGCGATCCGGCCAGCAGCAATGCGTCCGTTTCCCTGCAGGATGCCGACACCGAAGGCACCGCCTCGGACACCGACGTTGCCAGTCTGACCTTTACCGCCGGCAGCGACGCCATCACCTCGATCGGCTTTGGTGACACCGCCGACATCAGCGTCACCGGCCTGGATGGCGAGCTGATCTGGAGCACCAACGACGCCGGTGAGCTGGAAGGCCGCACCGAGGCCGGCGGTGACGCCGTCCTGACTCTGACCCTGAGCTCTTCTGGTCCTGTGGCCGCGGGCGAGGAGCAGGTCGTCACCGTGACCGCGACCCTGGCCGAGAGTCTGGCCCACGCGGTCGACGCCGATAGCCTGTCGATCACCGGCATCAGCGTGGTCGGCACCGATACCGACGGCACCAGTACCGAGGCGGGTGTCTCGGTCAGCGTGGCCGACGATCAGCCGACCCTCGAGATCGCGGATACCGCCGAGACTGTGGTCGAAGGCCAGAGCGCCAACGGCACCTGGACCACCGACGCCGGTGCCGATGGTGCCACGGTGACCGTGACCGCCGGCGGCATCGACAAGGTGCTGGGCGACGGTGCTACCGATACCGTGACCTTCGATCTTGATGAAGGCACCCTGACCGTCACTGGCGATGGCAGCTGGACCTTCGAGGCCAAGGACAACCTTGACCAGGGCAACAGCCCGTCGATCGACTTCACCATCGCCACCGAAGACAGCGATGGCGACACCGCCACCGACAGCCACACCGTCACCATTACCGACGGTAGCGGCCCGAGCGTTTCGGTCACCGGCAGCGACCCGGCCTCGACCCAGGCCAGCCTGGCGCTGGATGACGCCGAGACCGAAGGGGCTGCGTCGGATACCGACGTAGCCAGCCTGACCTTTACCGCCGGCAGCGACGCCATCACCTCGATCGGTTTTGGTGACACCGCCGACATCAGCGTCACCGGCCTGGATGGCGAGCTGATCTGGAGTACCAACAACGCCGGTGAGCTGGAAGGCCGCACAGAGGCAGGTGGTGACGCCGTCCTGACTCTGACCCTGAGTCCGGCGGTTGACGCGAACAACCCGATCACTGCCGGTACTCAGCAGGTCGTCACCGTGACCGCGACCCTGGCCGAGAGTCTGGCCCACGCGGTCGACGCCGATAGCCTGTCGATCACCGGTATCAGCGTGGTCGGCACCGATACCGACGGCACCAGTACCGAGACGAGCGTCTCGGTCAGCGTGGCCGACGATCAGCCGACCCTCGAGATCGCGGATACCGCCGAGACCGTGGTCGAAGGCCAGAGTGCCAATGGCACCTGGACCACCGACGCCGGTGCCGATGGCGCTACCGTCAGTGTGACGGTGGCAGGCGAGACCAAGCCGCTGGGTGATGCCAGTGATGCAACGGTCAGCTTTACCACCGACGAAGGCACCCTGACCGTCGGTCGTGACGGCAGCTGGACCTTCGAGGCCAACGACAACCAGGTGCAGAACAGCGCCGGTAGCCCGTCGATCGACTTCACCATCGCCACCGAAGACAGCGATGGCGACACCGCCACCGACAGCCACACTGTCACCATTACCGACGGTAGCGGCCCGAGCGTTTCGGTCACCGGCAGCGACCCGGCCTCGACCCTGGCCAGCCTGGCGCTGGATGACGCCGAGACCGAAGGCGCGCGGATACCGACGTGGCCAGCCTGACCTTTACCGCCGGCAGCGACGCCATCACCTCGATCGGTTTTGGTGACACCGCCGACATCAGCGTCACCGGCCTGGATGGCGAGCTGATCTGGAGCACCAACGACGCCGGTGAGCTGGAAGGCCGCACCGAGGCCGGCGGTGACGCCGTCCTGACTCTGACCCTGAGCTCTTCTGGTCCTGTGGCCGCGGGCGAGGAGCAGGTCGTCACCGTGACCGCGACCCTGGCCGAGAGTCTGGCCCACGTGGTCGACGCCGATAGCCTGTCGATCACCGGCATCAGCGTGGTCGGCACCGATACCGACGGCACCAGTACCGAGGCGGTGTCTCGGTCAGCGTGGCCGACGATCAGCCGACCCTCGAGATCGCGGATACCGCCGAGACTGTGGTCGAAGGCCAGAGCGCCAACGGCACCTGGACCACCGACGCCGGTGCCGATGGTGCCACGGTGACCGTGACCGCCGGCGGCATCGACAAGGTGCTGGGCGACGGTGCTACCGATACCGTGACCTTCGATCTTGATGAAGGCACTCTGACCGTCGGTCGCGACGGCACCTGGACCTTTGACGCCAACGACAACCAGGTACAGAACAGCGCCGGTAGTCCGTCGATCGACTTCACCATCGCCACCGAAGACAGCGATGGCGACACCGCCACCGACAGCCACAGCGTCACCATCACCGATGGCACCGGCCCGAGCGTTTCGGTCACCGGCAGCGATCCGGCCAGCAGCAATGCGTCCGTTTCCCTGCAGGATGCCGACACCGAAGGCACCGCCTCGGACACCGACGTGCCAGTCTGACCTTTACCGCCGGCAGCGACGCCATCACCTCGATCGGCTTTGGTGACACCGCCGACATCAGCGTCACCGGCCTGGATGGCGAACTGATCTGGAGCACCAACAACGCCGGTGCACTGGAAGGCCGCACCGAGGCCGGCGGCGACGCTGTCCTGACCTTGACCCTGAGCTCTTCTGGTCCTGTGGCCGCGGGCGAGGAGCAGGTTGTCACCGTGACGGCGACCCTGGCCGAGAGCCTGGCCCACGCGGTCGACGCCGATAGCCTGTCGATCACCGGCATCAGCGTGGTCGGCACCGATACCGACGGCACCAGTACCGAGGCGAGCGTCTCGGTCAGCGTGGCCGACGATCAGCCGACCCTCGAGATCGCGGATACCGCCGAGACTGTGGTCGAAGGCCAGAGCGCCAACGGCACCTGGACCACCGACGCCGGTGCCGATGGGGCGACCGTCAGTGTGACGGTGGCAGGCGAGACCAAGCCGCTGGGTGATGCCAGTGATGCAACGGTCAGCTTCACCACCGACGAAGGCACTCTGACCGTCGGTCGCGACGGCACCTGGACCTTCGAGGCCAACGACAACCAGGTACAGAACAGCGCCGGTAGTCCGTCGATCGACTTCACCATCGCCACCGAAGACAGCGATGGCGACACCGCCACCGACAGCCACACCGTCACCATCACCGATGGCACCGGCCCGAGCGTTTCGGTCACCGGCAGCGATCCGGCCAGCAGCAATGCGTCCGTTTCCCTGCAGGATGCCGACACCGAAGGCACCGCCTCGGACACCGACGTGCCAGCCTGACCTTTACCGCCGGCAGCGACGCCATCACCTCGATCGCTTTGGTGACACCGCCGACATCAGCGTCACCGGCCTGATGGCGAGCTGATCTGGAGCACCAACGACGCCGGTGAGCTGGAAGGCCGCACCGAGGCCGGCGGTGACGCCGTCCTGACTCTGACCCTGAGCTCTTCTGGTCCTGTGGCCGCGGGCGAGGAGCAGGTCGTCACCGTGACGGCGACCCTGGCCGAGAGTCTGGCCCACGCGGTCGACGCCGATAGCCTGTCGATCACCGGCATCAGCGTGGTCGGCACCGACACCGACGGCACCAGTACCGAGGCGGGTGTCTCGGTCAGCGTGGCCGACGATCAGCCGACCCTCGAGATCGCGGATACCGCCGAGACTGTGGTCGAAGGCCAGAGCGCCAACGGCACCTGGACCACCGACGCCGGTGCCGATGGTGCCACGGTGACCGTGACCGCCGGCGGCATCGACAAGGTGCTGGGCGACGGTGCTACCGATACCGTGACCTTCGATCTTGATGAAGGCACCCTGACCGTCACTGGCGATGGCAGCTGGACCTTCGAGGCCAAGGACAACCTTGACCAGGGCAACAGCCCGTCGATCGACTTCACCATCGCCACCGAAGACAGCGATGGCGACACCGCCACCGACAGCCACACCGTCACCATTACCGACGGTAGCGGCCCGAGCGTTCGGTCACCGGCAGCGACCCGGCCTCGACCCAGGCCAGCCTGGCACTGGATGACGCCGAGACCGAAGGGGCGCGGATACCGACGTAGCCAGCCTGACCTTTACCGCCGGCAGCGACGCCATCACCTCGATCGTTTTGGTGACACCGCCGACATCAGCGTCACCGGCCTGGATGGCGAGCTGATCTGGAGTACCAACAACGCCGGTGAGCTGGAAGGCCGCACAGAGGCAGGCGGTGACGCCGTCCTGACTGACCCTGAGTCCGGCGGTTGACGGCCGCTGCGGTACTCAGCAGGTTGTCACCGTGACGCGACCCTGGCCGAGAGTCTGGCCCACGCGGTCGACGCCGATAGCCTGTCGATCACCGGTATCAGCGTGGTCGGCACCGATACCGACGGCACCAGTACCGAGACGAGCGTCTCGGTCAGCGTGGCCGACGATCAGCCGACCCTCGAGATCGCGGATACCGCCGAGACCGTGGTCGAAGGCCAGAGCGCCAATGGCACCTGGACCACCGACGCCGGTGCTGATGGGGCGACCGTCAGTGTGACGGTGGGAGGCGAGACCAAGCCGCTGGGTGATGCCAGTGATGCAACGGTCAGCTTCACCACCGACGAAGGCACTCTGACCGTCGGTCGCGACGGCAGCTGGACCTTTGAGGCCAACGACAACCAGGTGCAGAACAGCGCTGGCAATCCGTCGATCGGCTTCACCATCGCCACCGTCGACAGCGATGGCGACACCGCCACCGACAGCCACACCGTCACCATCACCGATGGCACCGGCCCGAGCGTTTCGGTCACCGGCAGCGATCCGGCCAGCAGCAATGCGTCCGTTTCCCTGCAGGATGCCGACACCGAAGGCACCGCCGCGGATACCGACGTGGCGAGCCTGACCTTTACCGCCGGCAGCGACGCCATCACCTCGATCGCCTTTGGCGACACCGCCGACATCAGTGTCGACGGCCTGAATGGCGAGCTGATCTGGAGCACCAACAACGCCGGTGAGCTGGAAGGCCGCACAGAGGCCGGCGGTGACGCCGTCCTGACTCTGACCCTGAGCTCTTCTGGTCCTGTGGCCGCGGGCGAGGAGCAGGTCGTCACCGTGACCGCGACCCTGGCCGAGAGCCTGGCCCACGCGGTCGACGCCGATAGCCTGTCGATCACCGGCATCAGCGTGGTCGGCACCGACACCGACGGCACCAGTACCGAGGCGAGCGTCTCGGTCAGCGTGGCCGACGATCAGCCGACCCTCGAGATCGCGGATACCGCCGAGACTGTGGTCGAAGGCCAGAGCGCCAACGGCACCTGGACCACCGACGCCGGTGCCGATGGTGCCACGGTGACCGTGACCGCCGGCGGCATCGACAAGGTGCTGGGCGACGGTGCTACCGATACCGTGACCTTCGATCTTGATGAAGGCACCTGACCGTCACTGGCGATGGCAGCTGGACCTTCGAGGCCAAGGACAACCTTGACCAGGGCAACAGCCCGTCGATCGACTTCACCATCGCCACCGAAGACAGTGATGGCGACACCGCCACCGACAGCCACACCGTCACCATCACCGACGGCACCGGCCCGAGTGTCAGCGTCACCGGCAGCGACCCGGCCTCGACCCTGGCCAGCCTGGCACTGGATGACGCCGAGACCGAAGGCGCGGCGACCGACAGCGACGTGGCCAGCCTGACCTTTACCGCCGGCAGCGACGCCATCACCTCGATCGCTTTTGGTGACACCGCCGACATCAGCGTCACCGGCCTGGATGGCGAGCTGATCTGGAGCACCAACGACGCCGGTGAGCTGGAAGGCCGCACCGAGGCCGGCGGTGACGCCGTCCTGACCTTGACCCTGAGCTCTTCTGGTCCTGTGGCCGCGGGCGAGGAGCAGGTTGTCACCGTGACGGCGACCCTGGCCGAGAGCCTGGCCCACGCGGTCGACGCCGATAGCCTGTCGATCACCGGCATCAGCGTGGTCGGCACCGATACCGACGGCACCAGTACCGAGGCGAGCGTCTCGGTCAGCGTGGCCGACGATCAGCCGACCCTCGAGATCGCGGATACCGCCGAGACCGTGGTCGAAGGCCAGAGCGCCAATGGCACCTGGACCACCGACGCCGGTGCTGATGGGGCGACCGTCAGTGTGACGGTGGGAGGCGAGACCAAGCCGCTGGGTGATGCCAGTGATGCAACGGTCAGCTTCACCACCGACGAAGGCACTCTGACCGTCGGTCGCGACGGCAGCTGGACCTTTGAGGCCAACGACAACCAGGTGCAGAACAGCGCTGGCAATCCGTCGATCGGCTTCACCATCGCCACCGTCGACAGCGATGGCGACACCGCCACCGACAGCCACACCGTCACCATCACCGATGGCACCGGCCCGAGCGTTTCGGTCACCGGCAGCGATCCGGCCTCGACCCAGGCCAGTCTGGTACTGGATGATGCCGAGACCGAAGGCGCCGCCTCGGACACCGACGTGGCGAGCCTGACCTTTACCGCCGGCAGCGACGCCATCACCTCGATCGCCTTTGGCGACACCGCCGACATCAGTGTCGACGGCCTGAATGGCGAGCTGATCTGGAGCACCAACAACGCCGGTGAGCTGGAAGGCCGCACAGAGGCCGGCGGTGACGCCGTCCTGACTCTGACCCTGAGCTCTTCTGGTCCTGTGGCGCGGGCGAGGAGCAGGTCGTCACCGTGACCGCGACCCTGGCCGAGAGCCTGGCCCACGCGGTCGACGCCGATAGCCTGTCGATCACCGGCATCAGCGTGGTCGGCACCGACACCGACGGCACCAGTACCGAGGCGAGCGTCTCGGTCAGCGTGGCCGACGATCAGCCGACCCTCGAGATCGCGGATACCGCCGAGACTGTGGTCGAAGGCCAGAGCGCCAACGGCACCTGGACCACCGACGCCGGTGCCGATGGTGCCACGGTGACCGTGACCGCCGGCGGCATCGACAAGGTGCTGGGCGACGGTGCTACCGATACCGTGACCTTCGATCTTGATGAAGGCACCCTGACCGTCACTGGCGATGGCAGCTGGACCTTCGAGGCCAAGGACAACCTTGACCAGGGCAACAGCCCGTCGATCGACTTCACCATCGCCACCGAAGACAGTGATGGCGACACCGCCACCGACAGCCACACCGTCACCATCACCGACGGCACCGGCCCGAGTGTCAGCGTCACCGGCAGCGACCCGGCCTCGACCCTGGCCAGCCTGGCACTGGATGACGCCGAGACCGAAGGCGCGGCGACCGACAGCGACGTGGCCAGCCTGACCTTTACCGCCGGCAGCGACGCCATCACCTCGATCGCTTTTGGTGACACCGCCGACATCAGCGTCACCGGCCTGGATGGCGAGCTGATCTGGAGCACCAACGACGCCGGTGAGCTGGAAGGCCGCACCGAGGCCGGCGGTGACGCCGTCCTGACCTTGACCCTGAGCTCTTCTGGTCCTGTGGCCGCGGGCGAGGAGCAGGTTGTCACCGTGACGGCGACCCTGGCCGAGAGCCTGGCCCACGCGGTCGACGCCGATAGCCTGTCGATCACCGGCATCAGCGTGGTCGGCACCGATACCGACGGCACCAGTACCGAGGCGAGCGTCTCGGTCAGCGTGGCCGACGATCAGCCGACCCTCGAGATCGCCGATACCGCCGAGACTGTGGTCGAAGGCCAGAGCGCCAACGGCACCTGGACCACCGACGCCGGTGCCGATGGGGCGACCGTCAGTGTGACGGTGGCAGGCGAGACCAAGCCGCTGGGTGATGCCAGTGATGCAACGGTCAGCTTCACCACCGACGAAGGCACTCTGACCGTCGGTCGCGACGGCACCTGGACCTTTGACGCCAACGACAACCAGGTACAGAACAGCGCCGGTAGTCCGTCGATCGACTTCACCATCGCCACCGAAGACAGCGATGGCGACACCGCCACCGACAGCCACACCGTCACCATCACCGATGGCACCGGCCCGAGCGTTTCGGTCACCGGCAGCGATCCGGCCAGCAGCAATGCGTCCGTTTCCCTGCAGGATGCCGACACCGAAGGCACCGCCGCGGATACCGACGTGGCGAGCCTGACCTTTACCGCCGGCAGCGACGCCATCACCTCGATCGCCTTTGGCGACACCGCCGACATCAGTGTCGACGGCCTGAATGGCGAGCTGATCTGGAGCACCAACAACGCCGGTGAGCTGGAAGGCCGCACAGAGGCCGGCGGTGACGCCGTCCTGACTCTGACCCTGAGCTCTTCTGGTCCTGTGGCCGCGGGCGAGGAGCAGGTCGTCACCGTGACCGCGACCCTGGCCGAGAGCCTGGCCCACGCGGTCGACGCCGATAGCCTGTCGATCACCGGCATCAGCGTGGTCGGCACCGACACCGACGGCACCAGTACCGAGGCGAGCGTCTCGGTCAGCGTGGCCGACGATCAGCCGACCCTCGAGATCGCGGATACCGCCGAGACTGTGGTCGAAGGCCAGAGCGCCAACGGCACCTGGACCACCGACGCCGGTGCCGATGGTGCCACGGTGACCGTGACCGCCGGCGGCATCGACAAGGTGCTGGGCGACGGTGCTACCGATACCGTGACCTTCGATCTTGATGAAGGCACCCTGACCGTCACTGGCGATGGCAGCTGGACCTTCGAGGCCAAGGACAACCTTGACCAGGGCAACAGCCCGTCGATCGACTTCACCATCGCCACCGAAGACAGTGATGGCGACACCGCCACCGACAGCCACACCGTCACCATCACCGACGGCACCGGCCCGAGTGTCAGCGTCACCGGCAGCGACCCGGCCTCGACCCTGGCCAGCCTGGCACTGGATGACGCCGAGACCGAAGGCGCGGCGACCGACAGCGACGTGGCCAGCCTGACCTTTACCGCCGGCAGCGACGCCATCACCTCGATCGCTTTTGGTGACACCGCCGACATCAGCGTCACCGGCCTGGATGGCGAGCTGATCTGGAGCACCAACGACGCCGGTGAGCTGGAAGGCCGCACCGAGGCCGGCGGTGACGCCGTCCTGACCTTGACCCTGAGCTCTTCTGGTCCTGTGGCCGCGGGCGAGGAGCAGGTTGTCACCGTGACGGCGACCCTGGCCGAGAGCCTGGCCCACGCGGTCGACGCCGATAGCCTGTCGATCACCGGCATCAGCGTGGTCGGCACCGATACCGACGGCACCAGTACCGAGGCGGGTGTCTCGGTCAGCGTGGCCGACGATCAGCCGACCCTCGAGATCGCGGATACCGCCGAGACCGTGGTCGAAGGCCAGAGTGCCAACGGCACCTGGACCACCGACGCCGGTGCCGATGGTGCCACGGTGACCGTGACCGCCGGCGGCATCGACAAGGTGCTGGGCGACGGTGCTACCGATATCGTGACCTTCGATCTTGATGAAGGCACCCTGACCGTCGGTCGCGACGGCACCTGGACCTTCGAGGCCAAGGACAACCTCGACCAGGGCAACAGCCCGTCGATCGACTTCACCATCGCCACCGAAGACAGCGATGGCGACAGCGCCACCGATAGCCACAGCGTCACCATTACCGACGGCACCGGCCCGAGCGTCAGCATCAAGGAAGGCGATGATGATGCTACTACCGAGGCGCTGGATCTGACGCTGCAGGACGCCGACACCGGAGTCTCTGCGGATCTGGACAGTGGCGTACTGACGTTTAAGGCGGGTAGCGACAGCCTGGTGAACTTCGGCTTTGGCAATATCGGTGCCGATAACAGCGTCACCGGCATCAGCGTCCAGGGTCTGGCGGCTGGTGAGTCCTTGGTCTGGAGCGCAAACGACGAGGGTGAGCTGGAGGCTCGACTCGCTGGCAGCGACGACCTGGTGCTGACCCTGAGCCTGCAGGCGCCGGCCTCGGTGGCGGCTCAGAACAGTGGCGATGTCAGTGTCACGGCCACGCTCAGCGACAGTCTGCCCCATGAGGTGGCAGCGACGCTGAAGAACTCACTGTCTATCGATGGCGTGAGTGTGGTGGCGAGCCAGGCTGATGGGGATAGTGCAACGGCTACCGTCAAGGTTTCGGTGGTCGATGACGCGCCGGAGGCGGTGAATGATCAGCTCGATGGCGTGCAGTCTTCGCAGGAGATCAGCAAGGGTGCCGATCTTGGTCTGCTGGCCAATGACACCCAGGGCGCCGACGGCGCCACCGTGACCTTCGTCGATGAGTCTTCCCTGCAGGGTTCCCTGACGTGGAACGCCGATGGCAGCTTTGATTACACCGCCAAGGACAACGCCAGCTACACCGAGGTGGTCAACTACACCATCACCGACGCCGACGGTGATACCAGTCAGGCCACCCTGACCATCAATGTCGAAGACGGTACGCCGACGACTCAGCCGACCAACGTGCAGGTCAACGAGGCCGGGCTTGACGAGGGTTCCCAGTCGGCGACCCATTCAGAGCAAGTGAAAGGGCAATTGGTGGCGACCGATGCCCAGGGCGACGACTTGACCTTCAAGGCGGAGACCATCAAGGGCAGCTATGGCGAGATCGACATCCGCGCCGATGGTTCCTTCACCTACACCCTGACCAAACCGGTCAACTCGTCGGATAACCCCGTCGATGACGCCGAGAGCTTTGTCTATACGGTGACCGACAGCCACGGCAATTCTGCCACCGGCACCATTACCGTCGATGTCATCGATGATGTGCCTCAGGCCGTCAATGACACCCCCGCTTCGCTGCAGTCCGGTACCTCGTTGACCACCACAGCGGGCAACGGAATGCTGGCCAATGACGTCCAGGGTGCGGACGGGGCCACGGTTGTCTCCGTCGATGACAGCGGGCTGCGTGGTCAGCTCAGCTGGAACGCCGACGGCAGTTACACCTACACCGCCGACGCCAATGGCAGTTATGAAGAGGTGGTGCGCTACACCATCAGGGACGCCGACGGTGATACCAGCCAGGCCAACATCAAGTTTGTGGTGAACGACGGCTCGCCCACGGCCAATGCCAGCGCGGCAACCGTCAGCGAGGCCGGGCTTGCCACGGGCAGCGATGCCGCCAGCAATAGCGAAGTGGCGGAAGGCCAGCTTCAGGCAAGTGATGCCCAGGGCGACGCACTGACGTTCACCGCCACGACCCTGCGCGGCAACTACGGCACTCTGGTCATCGAGGAGAACGGGTCCTACACCTATACCCTCGATACCGCCGTGACCGGCGCCGAGGCGGATAACGGTCAGAACACCCTGAATGGCCAGGACGTGTTCAGCTATACCGTGACCGATGCCCACGGCAATAGCTCGACTGCCAGCATCAGCATCAATATTGTCGATGACGTGCCAAAGGCGGTCGATGATGCGGTGAGCACCGCCGAGGACACTGAGGTCACCGTCGACGTACTGGCCAACGACGAGGGCGGAGCCGATGGCGCCACTCTGGTGTCGGCGAGCATGGCGTCGGGCTACGAAAGTGCTGGCAGGGTGACCATCGATAGCGACAGCGGTGAGGTGACCTTCACCCCGGCGGACGGCTTCGAGGGCGATGCAGTCATCGACTACACCATCACCGATGCCGACGGCGACACCAGCAACGCCACCTTGACTGTCAATGTGGCGGCTGACTCCACGCCGGAGGCCGCCGATGGTGTCGCTCGCGTGGACGAAGATGGCTTGTCGGGTGGCAATGCCGGTGGCCCGGGTGATGTGGCCGGTGAGGCGACCGTCGTCACCGGGACGCTTGGCTATTCCTTCGGCAACGATGGGGCGGCGAGCTCAAGCGCCTTCAGCTGGAGTCTTGATGGCCTGCCCACGGTAACGGCCAGTGGCCAGACGGTGTCCTACACGTTGAGCGACGACGGCCGCACGGTCACGGGGCGTGACGCCTCCAACGCGCTGGTGTTGACCGTTGCCCTGACCGGGGTGGCCAATGGCGCCTATAAGGTGACACTGCACCAGCCGCTGGATCATGGTGAGCAGGGTACGGAGGACTCGCTTGCGTTCAATGTCGGCTACACCATCGTTGACGCCGATGGCAGCCCGGCGAATGGCCAGTTGCAGGTGCTGGTCAACGATGACAGTCCGGAGACCTTCACGGCCGATGCTATCGATCTTGCCGGCGGCCAGACTGGGCAGTTGAACTTTGCGGCTGTCTCCGGAGCCGATGGGGTCAAGGACGTGACCTTTGCCGACCTGCAGGGGCAGGCTGCGACGGATAGTGATGGCAACACGCTGTATTTCAATGGCGAGCCGCTGACCTATCAGCTTTCCGGCGATGGGCATACCCTTGAGGCGGTGACCGCAGATGGCACTGTCGGCTTCAGCATGACGCTGGATCCCGCCGGCGACAGCTACAGCATTGAAGTTGGCGATGGCGAGATCAGCAACGGGCGTGTCGAGCGTGCCGATATCTCTGATCTGAGTCTCGATGGTGTCGTGCAGTACCACGGCATTAACTACCAGGACGATGAGGGTGACAACGACGTTCTCTACTCGACGCCCAATGGCGTTGGCATGGTGCCGCTGGACGGTACCCTTGGTGTCTTCGGTGGTGCGAGCCCTGGTATCGAGCTTGACGAGGTCATCCGCATCAGTTTCCTCGATAGCCTGGGTTTCTCCATCACCGGTGAGCCGAGCTGGCAGGGTCACGAAAGTGTGTCCGAGGTGACCCAGACCATCCATGTTGAAGGGGACGGCGCCAAGGCAGTGGTCACCGTGGCTGCCTTCAACTATGCCGACGGCAGCGCTGGTTCTGATGATCCTGGCGAGCTGGAAGCCACTAACATCACTTTGGCGGAGGGGGATGTCCGTATCCTCGACGAAGCGGGCATCGACGTGACGAGCAAAGTCTCCATATCGGTTGTCGAGAAGACTGGTGACCTTGAGCTCATCGGTATGCAGGATGGCTGGTCGTTTGAGCTGAGTCCCGGTGTTAGCTTCCAGGGCATTGAGGTCATGGGCGGTGGTAGCACTCCCTTTACCCTGGGTGATATGGACTATCGGCTTGGTGAGGCCGGGGATGCTTTTGACATCGAGCTCGGATTGACCGGTATTGATGGTGACGGCGATAACGCTGCGGGCAGCCTGACCGTCGAAGTCAGCGCCCCGGATCAGTTATACGTCGGTGACAACTCCGACAATACTGTTTCCGGCGGTGGCGGCAGTGACGTCATGGTTGGCGATGGCGGTGGCAGCTTCACCGTGGTGAATCCGGCTCAGAACTACAACATCTCTCTGATTCTCGATTCCTCGGGCAGTATGGGCGAGGATTCAGGTACTGAAGGCTTGACTCGTATGGAGTTGGCCAAAAGAGCATTAAAGAACCTGGTCGAGCAGCTCGCTGACTTTGAAGGTACCGTCAACGTTCAAATCATTGATTTTGATGAAGGCGCAAGCGCAGTAGAAGCGCTTGACTTAGGATCCTCGTCTGAAGACCTCGAGGACATTATTGAGCACATTGATGAGGCATTAGCCAGTGGGGGGACGAATTACGAAGCGGCATTTACCGAATCTGAAGGCTGGCTGAAGGCGCTTGCGGAGAATAATGGTTACGAGAATTTGACGTTTTTCTTGACGGATGGTCAGCCGACCTTCTATGTCACCGATACAGGCGATGTCGGTGGAACCGGTAGGAGCTTTGGGGTCGATGAGTTTGTAAATTCTATTGATGCCTTTGGAGAGCTTTCTGCGGTCAGTCGCGTCGAAACGATTGGTATAGGTTCTGGTGTTGATAAGGATATTCTAAGATTTTTTGACAACACCGATGTACTGGATGAAGGAAGCGGTAGTGCGATTGAACTTAGCGGTTCCCGTGTATTGGCCGACTTTTCGGGTAAAAACGATGAGTTGGATGCCCAGGGGGCGTGGACGCTGTATGGTGATCAGCGGAGCTCCTTGCGAGTTTCTGGCGGGCAGCTCGAGCTGACGGACGTAACGTCCGGGACAAACAGTTGGAGTGCGTACGCGATTAGCGATTCCTTTACGTTAGATTCTGCGCCTGGCAAAGAAACGGCTATAGAAATTCGTTACAGAACGGATCTGTATGGCCCCGATGATGAGTTTCAATACCTGATTCAGAAATACGATAGTCAGGGGGGATGGAGCACTGTATACAGTGAAGTAGGCGGTGAAAGCGAAAGCTGGACAACGTTAGAAAGTAGCTTCCTCGATTCTGGGGTTTATCGAATTATCGTTAACGTGGTGAACGGTTCGGGGCAATCTGACAGCATTATCTTGGATAAGATTACTGTAAATGAGTACGAGCTGTCTGCACCTGCCGGTGAGCCCTCTATCGTCAACACCGCCGAGGAGCTCGAGGCGGTGCTCAAGGGCGGCTCGTCCTTCGACAAGCTGGCGGAACTCGGCGACGATGTACTCGATGGGACCGATCGTGGTGACATCATCTTCGGTGACACCATCAATACCGACCATCTCGAATGGACCAATGGCGATGGTGAGGCATTCAGGGCAGGCGAGCATGATGGCCTTGGTTTTGAAGGGCTGTTCGAGTTCCTCAAGTGGTCGGAAAATGGCGGAGCGGACCCTGACGAAACCCAGGTGCTCGAGTACATTCGCGGAAACTATGAATCCTTGATGGACACCGAGCGCAAGGATGGCGGCGCCGACACCCTCAAGGGCGGTGACGGTGACGACACCCTGATCGGTGGTGGTGGTAGCGATACGCTGTACGGTGAAGAGGGTGATGACTTGTTGCTCGGTGGTGCCGGTGACGACACCCTGGTCGGTGGCCTCGGTGCGGATACCTTCGCCTGGGTGCTGGGTGATGAGGGCGTGCCGGGAGATCCCGCCGATGATGTCATCACCGACTTTCATGTAGCACCGGCCGGTGTGGATGCCAGCGAGGACCCAGAAGCGGATGTGCTGGATCTCAGCGAGTTGCTGCAAGGCTACGACAAGGACGATGACCAGCAATCGCTGAATGACTATATCCACGCCGAACAGGAAGGGGATGATATCGTGTTGTACGTCAAGAGCGATGGGGATCTGGCGAATGACAACGCGAATGCAGATCAGGTTATTACCCTGGAAGGTGTAGCCAATGCGGCACCGAGCCCCGATGATTTCCTGACCCAGTTGCTCAACCAGGGCCAGCTGGATGTCTAGGCAGGCGCTCGACCCAGCCGTATAGCGTGAAACGAGCAGGGCCCTCGGCGGTAAGCGCCGAGGGCTACTGATCAAGGGAAACTTGATATATGCTCGACCAACAAAGATTGCGGAGAACGTGACATGTACGTCCAGCGTGACGGGGAAGGAAAGCTTGTCTGTGTCAGCCGGGAGCCTACAGCAACCTGCGACGAATTCATGGCGCCGGATGATCAGGAGCTGCTGTTCTTCCTGTCAGACGGAAATGCCCGCAACGATCAGTCCCAGTTTCATGCCTCGGACCTGGCCTTTGTGCGGGTGCTCGAGGACGTGCTCGATCTGCTGATGGACAAGGGCGTGATCAGTTTCACCGATCTGCCTGACGCGGCGCGCCGCAAGATCATGGACCGCCAGTCACTGCGTCGTCGCTACAACGATGTGGATCTGGTGGGGGACGACGAACCCCTCATTTGAGCTAAGCTCGCCTGAAGACGCGTGCGCCGGCTTGGCGCAAGACAAAGGGCCACCTTCGGGTGGCCTTTTGCTGTCTATCTTTGCCTTGGCACTTTCCGCGGTATGTCCTGTTGCATCGATGCTCACGAATGCCTGTCGGGCTCCATCCTGGCGGACACCGCGGGGCCGGTGACACCGTCCAGGCCCAGGTCGAACAGGGTGTCGATATCGCGATCCTCGTCGATGCCCTCGGCGATGGCCTGGATCGCCAGCGAATGGCACAGGGTCGCCATGCCCCTGAGAATGGTCTGCTGCTCCGGCCGCTCCGACACGCCACGACACAGGGTGGCGTCGATCTTGATGTAGGACAGCCCAAGATCCTGCAGATCTCCCAGCTGGCGGAAGGCCGCACCGACGTGCTCCATGCCCAGATGACAGCCAAAGGGGGCCAGCGACTGGCACAGATAACGGAAGCTCTCGAGATCGCTTCGGGCGATCGACTCCGGCACCTCGATCCACAGGAAAGGGGCCGAGTCCGGGCGGGCGCTGAGTCGTTGCTGCAGGGCGATCACCACATTGGGCTGGGTGATGGCGGCATGGGACAGGTTGATGCCCAGCGGTTGCCGGTGGTGATGGATGGTGTCGAGGGCGGCATCGATCACCTTGATATCCAGGCTGTCGTGGAGGCGCAGACGGGCGATCCAGGGCATGAAAACACCCGCCTGGCGCCATTCGCCCTTGATGTTGAGTCGTGCAGGGGCCTCGTGATGGAGCAGCTGCCCGCGCCGATCCAGCACCGGATACTGTCCCAGCAGCACGCCGTGCTCCATCGCGTCGACCAGCGATGAGCGCCACTCGGCGCGGCTACGGTAGAGCGTTTCCTGTTCCACATTGTGGCAGGATTCGATCGCCTGTCCCGGGCGGGTCTCGGACAGCGACAGGGCGCCATCCAGCGCCGCCATCAGGGTGGTGCGCTCCTGGCCGTGGTGGTAGGTCGCCAGAGCAGCGGGCAGCCGCAGCACCGGTGCGTTCTGTTCCGCCAGGGTCGAGAGATTATCGTCCAGCCGCTCTCGGGCCCAGCTTTCGTCGACGTTGCCGCACAGCATAAGGGCGAAGTCACTGCCATTGAGGCGACCCACGTAGCCTTCGCCATGGGCATCGGCGATGGCGGTCAGGCGTTGGCAAAGGTCGCTGAGCACGCCATTGGTGTGCAAGTGGCCGCGGCGCTCGTTGAGCGCGGCCAGGTCGGTGGCGCGGATCATCGCCACCACGCCGTAGCTGGATTCACCCTGTTGCTCGAGGCTGTAGTTGAGACGGTCGATAAAGGCTTCCCGGGTCAAGGCGCCTGTCACCGAGTCGTGCAGCAACTGTCGGCGCAGCCGGTCGATCTGCTCGCTCTCTCGCTGGAGCATCTCGCGCACGCTTTCCGACAGCCGGTTCATGGCGTCGGACACTTCGCGCAGCTCCAGCGTGCGGGGCAGCGGGGCGACCGTGAAGCGACGCTGACCGATATCGTTGGCCTGGCGCGTCAGGGTCTTCAGCGGGGTGCGGATTTGACGTACCAGCAGGTAGGCGATCAGCAGGCTGAGGGCGCCTGCTGCCACGAACCAGGTGGCCATGCGCAGAGTGCTTTGCCATAGCGACTGGTAGGCGAAGTCATGTGCGCTTTCGAGTTGCAAGGTGCCAAGCTGCTGCCAGCCATCCTGGATGACCGCCGTGCCGGCGGGGACCTCGAAGGCCACCAGCTCACGGAACCAGCCCGGTACGCCGGTATCCTCGGGGGTGGAAGAGACGCGACGAATGATCGGCCTACCCTCGGTGTCCAGCAGCTGGATCTTGCGGTAGTGGCCGGTGTCGAACTGGGCCGAGATCAAAAGCTCCAGCGTCACTTCATCCTTGTCAGGCATCTGGCTCATGCTCAGCGCCAGGGCATTGGCGTTGTCCGCGTTCTTGATCAGTATTTCCTGTTCGATGTAGGCGCGGCTGCCCGATACGGCCACCACCAGACTGCCGATCAGGGCAACCAGCAGGATGGCGATGATGGCGAGCCAGAGTTGTTTGATCAACGACATGGCGACGTCTCTAGATGAAGGATTGGCATGATGTCACTGGATTCCCTGTTGGCGCATGCGATCCAGCGCATTTCGCCAGCGCGACAGGCGCGCCAGGGGATCCGCCCGCGATTGGGTGGTTCCACCCGCCCACAGGCCACTGCTGTTGAAGCTGAATAGCGGGTCCAGGTCGGTGCGCAGGCTGGCCCGGGAAATGCCGGCGGCAATGTTGTCGAGAATCAGGGGCTCGGCGCCTGGCGTCTCGTAGTAGCCGAGCACCATATGGGCCTGGGTGACCTGGCTACGTCCCAGTCGAGCACGCACATAGATCATGCGCAACTTGCTGATGGGTATGCCGAGTTCCTTGAGGGTCACATACTTGGCGATGGAGTAGTCCTCACAGTCGCCTGCGCCGCGTCCCAGCGATTCGATGGGGGTGGCCCAATAGTCGCTCTGGCGCCAGATGGTGCGGTCCTCGAGCCACTGCATCTCGCGATTGAAGAAATCATTGACGTCGCGTAGCTGGGTCCGAAGGTCGGCGCCTCTCAGGCGATCGATCAGGTTGAGCCAGTCGTCCAGGGCTCTTACCCCCTGACTGCCGTACTCGGCGCTCATGGCCGCGCGCATTCTCGCATGGTCGAGCGTCGCATCCACCGGCGCGGGTGCCAGCACCAGGACGACGCTCAACAGGCTCGCAGATCCCCAGGCGAGCCAGGGAGGGGGGCGTCGGCGAGTCGGGCGAGATAGGACGGCATCTGGGCTCATGGCGAGTTCCAAGCCGGGCGGAGGTCAGGCCTTGCCGGGCCCTTGCCACAGCTTCAGTTGGCCCACCCAGGGCAGGGTGTCGAGGTCTCGGCACAATTGATGAGCCAATTCATCGAGGTCCCCATGATGGATATCAGAGTCAACGTACAACGAAATGTCGATGCGGTCATCCAAATAGTGCAGATTCAGCGCCGTACGGTGTTGCCAGGCACGCTGATGCGACCAGCGCTCATCCAGCAGTTGCTCGATCTCTTCGCGTAGCGGCAAGCCCGGACGCAGGCTGTGTTCGGTCTGGCCCTCGTCGTCCTCGGGGTCGATGTGGAAGGTGACATCCTTCAGGCGGGTGTGTGCCTCGCGCAGCTGTCGGCTGACCGCGTTGCCGATCTCGTGGGCTTCGGACACCGTGACCCTGGGGGCGACTACGATATGCAGATCGAGCACGACGTCGCTGCCCAGCTGGCGGGTGCGCAGGTCGTGCACGCTCTCGACGCCTGGCACCGACTCTGCCAGCTGACGCATGGCTCGCTGCTCTTCGATCGGCAGGGCGGTGTCGATCAGCTCTCGCGATGACTGCCACATCAGCCGTCCGCCGACCCAACCCACCATCAGGCCGACCACGATGGCGGCCACCGCGTCCATCCAGCCGACGCCGAACTGCCCCGCCACCAGGCCGACCAGCACCACCAGGGTAGACATGGCATCGGTGCGCGAGTGCCAGGCGTTGGCCTCGAGCAGCGGTGAGTCGAAGCGGCGGGCGGCGCGCAAGGTGTAGTGGTAGATCGCTTCCTTGGCCAGCAGCGAGACCACGGCCACGGCGATGGCAACGAGGCCGGGTGCGGCGCTCGAAGACCGATCGAGCAGGCGCTCGACACTCGACCAGGCGATGGCGCCGGCGACAAAGATCAGCACACTGCCGAGCCACAGCGTCGCCAGGGTCTCGATGCGGCCGTGGCCGTAGGGGTGGTCGCGGTCGGGCGCCTGGCGACCGTAGTGAGTCGCCGCCAGCACGAAGGCGTCGGTGACGATATCCGAAAAGGAATGGATGCCGTCGGCGATCAGCGCGGCCGACCCGACGATCACGCCGGTCACCAGTTTGAGCACGCCGACGACAAGATCCACGCCGGCGCCGATCAGGGTGACGCCCTGGGCCGTCCAGGCAAAGGCGTGTCTGGAGCGTCCCGGCTGGCTTTTCTGGCTCACGACGCAGGCTCGCTCCGCGCGCAGTTGATGACAGGGTTGGCGTACTGGGCCAGCCACCAGGATCTGAGGTCTTCCGGGACCTCGGAAAGACGTTGCGCGAATCGATCGCGGTCGGCCTCTGATACCTCGGACAGGTCCACCAGCTCAGGATGGCTGCCCAGGGCCTCCAGCGCCAGATGGTGGCTGGGGAAGAGGTGATAGCCATTCAGCACCTGGCGGTCGATCTCGGCAGCGACCGCTTCCGGCGTATCGAAGCTGCGGTCGATCGGCGTGCCGAAGCGCAGATGGACACGCCCCTTGTGGCCGGTGATGCCGGCGACGATGGAGCTGATGTCCTCGAATTCGCTCTTGTTGTAGCTGCCGTCTTCACTGACGGCTTTCAGCTCCCTGGCCTTCTGCACGTCGCAGGGGTCGTACTCGTAGCTGATCGATACCGGCACCAGGCGCAGGGCCTCGATGCCTTCCCCCAGCGGGGCGTGACGGTTGTCGGCACGGTGGGCCATGGTCATCATCTTGATGATCGCAGGGTCAGTGCGATCGATGCCGTCCTTGGCCCGGCCTTCGCGCTGGGCCATCCAGATCGAGTGATTGTCGTCCTGAATGGAGTGGCGGATGTAGCTCGACAGCTTGTGGTAGGCCTGCAGCATGGCGCGCTTGCCGCGAGCACTACGCGGCACGATGAAGCTCTTGTTGAGCCGCATCAGGTCGGTGACGTAGGGCTTCTTGAGCAGGTTGTCACCGATGGCGATGCGTACGGTGTTGCGACCGGCAAGGTACAGCGCATAGTTGACGAAGGCCGGGTCCAGCGAGATATCGCGATGGTTGCCGATGAACAGGTAGGCGGTACCTGGATCCAGGCGATCGAGCCCGTCGACGCGAAAGTCGTCGGTGGAGGTCTTCAGCATGCGCTGCATGTAGGCCGCGATGCGTTGCTGAAACGCCGTCACGCTGGTGACGTCGCGCGTCTCGCGCTTGATCGCCCAGCTGGCCAGCGTGCGTGACAGGCGCGGCATCATGCGGGAAAGGCGCGGCAGACGATAGCGGGTCAGGGCGCTCAACAGCTCCGGGTCCTCTGCCAGGCGAGTCAGGGTCGTCGCCACCTCGTCGTCCTGATAGGGGCGAATATCGTGCCAGGGATCCTGCGGGGCATCGGATGTTGAAGTCATGGTGTCGTCGCAGTGAGGTCAGTAGCCGAAACAGAAGAACTCTGGGCTTCGCCGCCCAGCCAGTCGATCAGGCGGTCGACGCTTTCACCCAGGGTCTGGGCCATCAGAATGAAGTCGGTTTCCATGCGCAGCACGGCATCGTCGCCGTCATCTGCCTGGTTGGCTTCGTCGATCAGGGCGTCATCGAAGGCCAGTGACTTGACCGCCAGGTCGTCGTGGAGCACGAAACGCAGGCGCCCCTCCATGCCCAGCGCCAGCTTGCTGGCCTGTCGGCCGCTTTCGAGCAGTTGCTGAATGTCGTCGCCGTCGAGGTCCACCTGACGTGCCTTGAGCACGCCGTCGTCGCCCTTGGCCTTGAGTTCGACCTGGTCGCCGAGCAGCATGTCGGCGGGGCGCGAGGAGGCGTCGTTGAGCCAGGTGGTCATGGCGCGAATCGGCAGTGTCTGGGCCGAGAGCGGCGTTACCTTGAGGCTTCCCAGGGACTCGCGCAACAGATCCAGCAGCTCTTCGGCGCGCTTTCGGCTGGAGCTGTTGACGGCGATCAAGTTTCGCCGGGTATCCCACCAGAGGTCAGTCTTCTGGCTGCGTACGAAGGCCCTGGGCAACAGTTCCTCGTAGACCTGCTCCTTGATTGCCTGCTTTTCCTGGCGGCGTAGCTTGCGGCTTTCCTGGGTCTCGATGACCTCGACGCGCTCGTCGACTTCTTCGCGGACCACCGAAGCGGGCAGGATGCGCTCCTGGCGCAGGGCGGTCATCAGGCGCTGGCCCTGCAGCTCGTGGAGATAGCGATCGCTACCCCGTCCGGCAGGCGTCGTCCAGCCGATGCGGCGGGCTTCGGTGCCACCGAGCGGGCGGAAAGCCTGTTCGGCGAGGGCCGTCTCCAGCTGCTCGCTGTCCAGGGTGCTGGCGTCGTGCAGACGGTAGAGGTGCAAGTGCTTGAACCACATGGAGCAATTCTCGGGTCAAAAAGGAGGCACATTATGGCGAATGGTCCCTTCGGGTGCCAGTTGCCAGCCATCGCAATGGTCGATTGAACAGGGTTGCGGCCAAGCCTAGCAGGCTGCGTCGCCCGCGCCCGTCCCTCTTTGGTGACAGTGTTGCCACTTTGCCCGCTCGAGGTCAGAATCAAACAGTAGTTTAAATGAGGAGCAATGACATGGAAGACGCTATCAGCACCACTTCGCTGAAGGTTCGTGGCTACCACCTTGACGGTTATGGCCACGTCAATCACGCCCGTTACCTGGAGTTCATGGAGGAAGGGCGCTGGGACTATTTCGACAAGCATCCGGCGCTGATGTCTCGCTTGGGAAAGGGAGATGTCGCCTTCGTCGCGGTCAATCTCAATATCGACTATCGCCAGGCGGCGGTGGCCGGTGACGAGCTGGACATTTCCACCCGTCTGTCGGCCCTGGGCGGGCGCAGCGCCAAGATGCGCCACGAGATCCTGCGCCGCCGCGATGGTGCCCTGGTGGCTCGCGCCGAGCTGACCTTCGTGCTGCTGGACGTGGCCAGCAACAGTGCGGTGGCGATCGAGGGTGAGCTGCGTGATGCCCTGGCGCCGCTGGTGGTGTCATGACGGCAGCGGTCAAGGCGCCGCACACAACGACAGACGCTGCGCGGAAGGCCCCAAGGGTGGTATGCTAGGTCGCTGTATTTGTGCGCCTTGTCACGGCTGCGTGACGCGCCTACCTGTTGCTGTGCAAAGGACTTGACGACCCATGGGTGACATCGCCAGAGAGATTCTGCCAGTCAATATCGAGGACGAGCTGAAGCAGTCGTACCTCGATTACGCGATGAGCGTGATCATCGGCCGAGCGCTGCCGGACGTGCGCGATGGCCTGAAGCCGGTTCATCGGCGTGTGCTGTTTGCGATGCACGAGCTGGGTAACGACTGGAACAAGCCATACAAGAAGTCCGCCCGTGTGGTGGGTGACGTGATCGGTAAGTACCACCCCCACGGCGACAGTGCGGTGTACGACACCATCGTGCGTATGGCCCAGGACTTCTCGATGCGCCACGTGCTGGTCGATGGCCAGGGCAACTTCGGCTCCATCGACGGCGACAACGCCGCCGCCATGCGTTACACCGAGGTGCGCATGGCGCGCCTGGCCCACGAGCTGCTGGCCGATCTCGAGAAGGATACTGTCGACTGGGTCGACAACTACGACGGTACCGAGCGGATCCCCGACGTGCTGCCGACCAAGGTGCCGAACCTGCTGGTCAACGGCTCCTCGGGCATCGCCGTGGGCATGGCGACCAATATCCCGCCCCACAACATGAACGAGATCATCAACGCCTGCCTGGCGCTAGTCGACGACTACACCCTGAGCGTCGATGATCTGATGGAGCATGTGCCGGGGCCCGACTTCCCCACCGGCGGTATCATCAACGGCCGCGCGGGCATTCTCGAGGCCTATCGTACCGGCCGCGGGCGCATCTATATACGCGCCAAGCACACCATCGAACACGACGACAAGTCCGGCCGTGACCACATCATCGTCACCGAGCTGCCTTACCAGGTGAACAAGGCGCGGCTGATCGAGAAGATCGCCGAGCTGGTCAAGGACAAGAAGATCGAGGGAATCGCCGAGTTGCGCGACGAGTCCGACAAGGACGGTCTGCGGGTGGTGATCGAGGTCAAGCGCGGCGAGAGTGGCGAGGTGGTGGTGAACAACCTGTTCGCCCAGACCCAGCTGCAGAATGTCTTCGGCATCAATATGGTGGCGCTGGAGGACGGCGAGCCGAAGACCATGAACCTCAAGCAGGTGCTCGAGGCCTTCATTCGCCACCGTCGCGAGGTGGTCACCCGGCGCACCCTGTTCGAACTGAAGAAGGCGCGTGAGCGCGGCCACATCCTCGAAGGCTTGGCGGTGGCGATCTCCAACATCGACGAGGTGATCGAGCTGATCAAGGCCTCGCCGAATGCTGCCGAAGCCAAGGAAAAGCTGTTGGCCAAGTCCTGGCAGCCCGGCCAGGTCACCGGCATGCTGGAGCGCGCCGGCGCCACCTCGTGCAAGCCCGAAGACCTGGAAGAAGGCTTTGGTCTGGACCAGGCTGGAGGCGAGTACCGTCTGTCGCCGGCCCAGGCCCAGGCCATCCTCGAGCTGCGCCTGCACCGCCTGACCGGCCTCGAGACCGAGAAGCTGCTCGACGAGTATCTGTCGATCCTCGAGAAGATCGCCGAGCTGATGGCCATCCTGGCCTCCGCCGATCGCCTGCTCGAGGTGATTCGCGAAGAGCTGATCGCGGTGCGCGATCAGTTCGCCGACGAGCGTCGTACCGACATTCAGGCAAGCCACCTGGACCTGTCCATCGAGGACCTGATCGCCGAGGAAGACATGGTGGTCACGGTGTCCCGCTCGGGTTACGCCAAGACCCAGCCGTTGTCGGACTATCAGGCCCAGCGTCGTGGTGGTCGTGGCAAGTCGGCCACCGCGATGAAGGACGAGGACGTCATCGAGCACCTGCTGGTGGCCTCGACCCACGACACCGTTCTGCTGTTCTCCAATCGCGGCAAGGTCTACTGGCTCAAGGTCTACGAGATGCCTGCGGCCAGTCGCGGGTCCCGCGGCAAGCCGCTGGTCAACCTGTTGCCGCTGGAAGAAGGCGAGTCGATCAACGCCATCATGCCGGTCAAGGACTATGATCCGGACTGCTACATCTTCTTTGCCACCGCCCGGGGCACGGTCAAGCGCACCAGCCTCGAGCAGTTCTCGCGTCCGCGCAGCGTTGGCCTGATCGCCATCGACCTGGAGGAGGGCGATCGCCTGGTGGGCGCCGCGATTACTTCCGGCAGCGACCACGCCATGCTGCTGTCGTCCAACGGCAAGGCGATCCGCTTCGAGGAGTCCCAGGTCCGTGCCATGGGCCGTACCGCGCGCGGTGTGCGCGGCATGCGACTGCTCGATGGCGCCGAGGTGATCAGCCTGATCATCCCGCAGAGCCTAGAGATCGATGCCGACGCCGAGGGCGGTGAGCGTGGCGAGGCCGGTGATGTCGACGCCAGCGGTGACGACGGCCAGATCTATATCCTCACCGGCAGCGAAAACGGCTACGGCAAGCGTACCCGTCTCGAGGAGTTCCCGCTGCGCGGTCGTGGCGGCCAGGGCGTGATCGCGATGCAGACCAGCGCCCGCAATGGCGCCATGGTGGCGGCGATGCAGGTCTGTTCCAGCGACGAGATGATGCTGATCACCGATCGCGGCACCCTGGTGCGCACCCGGGTCGAGGAAGTCTCGATCAGTTCGCGCAACACCCAGGGCGTCACCCTGATCCGCCTCGGCGAAGCCGAATCGCTGGTCAAGACCGTGCGTATCCAGGAGCTTGACGGCGACGACGAGCTCGACGCCGAAGATGAAGAGGGTGGTGAGGACACTGTCGAGAACTCGGCAGATGACGCCGCCGAGGGCGGCAGCGCCGAACCGGGCGACGACAGCGCGGACGACGACAGCAGCACCGACAATAACGACTGATCCGGGGTGCCACGGTGTCCGCGATGGACGCCGTGGCCCGCCTATATAGTGACTGGCGGGCGTCGCCGGACGCCTGCCCTTGACGATCAATCGCCAGGACACCATGACACGCCACTACAATTTCTGCGCGGGTCCCGCCGCGCTACCTACCGCAGTACTCGAACGTGCCCAGCGCGAGATGCTGGACTATCAGGGCCGCGGGCTCTCGGTGATGGAGATGAGCCACCGCTCCAGCGAGTACGTGGCCATCGCCGAGCGCGCCGAGGCCGATCTGCGTGAACTGCTCGCAGTTCCTGACAACTATCGGGTGCTGTTCACCCAGGGGGGTGCCACCCAGCAGTTTGCCGCGGTGCCCATGAACCTGCTTGGCCGCGGCGGTCGTGCCAACTTCATCGAGACCGGTATCTGGGGCAACAAGGCGATCAAGGAGGCGCGGCATCTGTTCGGCAGCGCCCACATCGCCGCCTCCAGCGCCGAGAACGGCCATGTCGAAGCGCCGCAGCAGGGTGATATCGCGCTGTCAGACGACGCCGCCTACCTCCACGTGACTCCCAACGAGACCATCGGTGGTCTGGCACTGGACTTTGTGCCCGTGGCGCGGCGCGGCGACGGGGTCGGGGTGCCGGTGGTGGCGGATCTTTCCTCGACCATCCTGTCTGAGCCGCTGGACGTCTCGCGCTTTGGTGTGATCTACGCTGGCGCCCAGAAGAACATCGGGCCGGCCGGTCTGGTACTGGTGATCGTGCGCGATGATCTGCTTGACCAGGCGGTGAGCGAGATGCCGTCATTGTTCAGCTATCGTCAGTTGGCCGAGGCAGGATCGATGATCAACACGCCGGCTACCTATAGCTGGTACCTGGCGGGTCTGGTGTTCGACTGGCTCAAGCGCGACGTCGGTGGTCTCGAGGCGATGGCCGAGATCAATGACCGCAAGGCGGCCAAGCTCTACGAGGCCATCGACCGCAGCGACTTCTATTCCAACCCCATCGCGGTGCGTAATCGCTCGAAGATGAACGTGCCCTTCGTGCTGGCCGACAGCGCCCTGGATAACACCTTCCTGGAAGAGGCGGAAGCGGCGGGGCTTTTGAATCTCAAGGGCCATCGCAGCGTCGGCGGTATGCGCGCAAGCCTCTATAACGCGGTGCCTGAGGCCGCGGTGGACGCCCTGGTGGCGTTCATGGGCGATTTCGAGAAGCGGCGCGGCTGAGGTTCGTGCGAGAGCTGGCGCACCCAGTAAAGAGGTGGCGGGGCCAGGTTTCGCCAGCCATGCGTCAACGCCCGGTCACGGGGCGTTACAAGGAGACAACCCATGAGTGATTCGCAAGAGCCGAACCTCTCGTCGCTGCGTCAGCGCATCGACCATATCGACACCGAGATCCTGCGCCTGATCAGCGAGCGTGCCGAGTGTGCTCGCCAGGTGGCGGAGACCAAGACCGCCAGCGACCCCCAGGCGGTGTTCTATCGCCCCGAGCGCGAGGCCCAGGTGCTGCGCCGGGTGATGGAGCTCAACCAGGGGCCGCTGGACAGCGAAGAAATGGCGCGGCTGTTTCGCGAGATCATGTCGGCCTGCCTGGCGCTGGAACAGCCGATCAAGGTGGCCTATCTCGGCCCCGAGGGCACCTTTACCCAGCAGGCCGCGCTCAAGCACTTCGGCGACAGCGCCATCAGCCTGCCCATGGCGGCCATCGACGAGGTCTTCCGAGAGGTCGAGGCCGGCGCGGTGAACTACGGCGTGGTGCCGGTGGAAAACTCCACCGAAGGCGTGATCAACCATACCCTGGATTCCTTCATCGATTCGGGGCTGCGTATCAGCGGTGAGGTGGTGCTGCGCATCCACCATCACCTGCTGGTGGCCGACACTACCCTCAAGGACAAGGTGTCGCGTATCTACTCGCACCCTCAGTCCTTCGCCCAGTGTCGCAAATGGCTCGATGCCCACTTCCCCCACGCCGAGCGGGTACCGGTGTCGTCCAACGCCGAGGCAGCCAGGCTGGTCAAGAGCGAGTGGCACAGTGCGGCCATCGCCGGCGACATGGCGGCCAAGCTCTACGGCCTTAGCCACGTGGCCGAGAAGATCGAGGATCGCCCGGACAACTCCACGCGCTTCCTGATCATCGGCAACCAGGACGTGCCCATGTCCGGGGTCGACAAGACGTCGCTGGTGGTGGCGACCCGCAACCAGCCGGGTGCCTTGCACGACCTGCTCGAGCCGTTCCACCGCCACCAGATCGATCTGACGCGTCTGGAGACGCGACCATCGCGCACCGGTGCCTGGAACTATGTGTTCTTTATCGACTTCTGTGGCCACGTCGAGGAGCCGCGGGTGTCGGCGCTGCTCGAGGAGGTGCGCCTGCGTGTCTCCGAGGTCAAGGTGCTTGGCTCCTACCCCCAGGGGGTCCTGTAGTAATGCAGGAAGAAGGAATGCAGGAAGAAGAAATGCAGGACGTCGCAATGCAGGACGTGGCAACGCGTGGCGCAGTACCCGCATCCTTGCCTCGGGCTTCACGCATCGTCATCGTTGGACTTGGCTTGATCGGAGGGTCGCTGGCCGCTGCCTTGCGCAAGGCGGGGGTGGGGCAGGGGGATGACAGTCTCATCCTGGCCTGTGACCCAGATCCGAAGGAGCTTGAGTGCGGACGTCGCATGGGGTTGATCGACGCGGGCTCGACACAACTCTCCGAGGTCATCGAGGGTGCTACCCTGGTGGTGCTGGCGGTACCGGTGCTGGCCATGGGCCAGGTCATGGGCGAGCTAGGCGCGTTGCGTGGCCGCGCTTCCGGCGATCTGGTGATCACCGACGTCGGCAGCACCAAGGCAGCGATCGAGGCGGCCGCCATCGAGGCCTTCGGTGAGCTTCCCGCCCGCTTTGTGCTGGGGCATCCCATCGCCGGGTCGGAAAAGAGCGGCGTGGCGGCGGCCAATCCGGAGCTGTACCAGGCCCACAAGGTGATTCTGACGCCGACCTGCGCTACCGACCCCGATGCACTTGAGCGTGTGCGGGCCCTGTGGCAGTTGACCGGTGCCGAGGTGCTGGAGATGGACGTGGCTCGCCACGATCAGGTGCTGGCGCGCACTAGCCATCTGCCGCATCTGCTGGCTTTCTCGCTGGTGGATACCCTGGCGCGCCAGGATGAGCGCCTCGAGATCTTTCGCTACGCCGCCGGCGGCTTTCGCGACTTCACCCGCATCGCCGGTAGTGATCCGGTGATGTGGCGAGACATCTTTCAGGCCAACCGGGGCGCCGTGCTCGAAGCCCTGGATGACTTCGAGTCAGGTCTGGCCCGACTCAGGGACGCGGTGAACCGTGGTGATGGCGACGGTCTGCTGGCCACCTTCGACCGCGCCAGTCATGCGCGCCACTATTTCGATACTCTGTTGAATCAGACCAGTTATCAGGCGGAATATCAGATGCAAGAATCAGCCATGCTGCGCTACCGGGTGGCCCCGGGCGGAAGCGTCACCGGTCGCATCCGGGTCCCCGGCGACAAGTCGGTTTCCCATCGCTCGATCATGCTCGGCGCGCTGTCCGAGGGCGTTACCGAGGTGTCCGGATTCCTCGAGGGCGAGGACAGCCTCGCCACGCTCCAGGCCTTCCGCGAGATGGGGGTGGCCATCGAGGGCCCGCACCAGGGCCGCGTGACCATCCATGGGGTCGGCATGCACGGCCTGAAGAAGCCGGCAGGTCCGCTCTACGTCGGCAATGCCGGCACCGCCATGCGGCTGTTTGCCGGGCTGCTGGCGGGGCAGGCCTTCGACACTGAATTGACCGGTGATACCTCGCTGACGCGTCGTCCCATGGGGCGGGTGGCCGATCCGCTGCGCCAGATGGGGGCGGTGATCGACACCGCCGAAGGCGGGCGTCCTCCGCTCAGGATCAAGGGTGGCCAGGCGCTGAAGGGCATCCACTACGACATGCCCATGGCCAGCGCCCAGGTGAAGTCCTGTCTGCTGCTGGCGGGGATGTTTGCCGAAGGCGAGACCCGAGTGCGTGAACCCGCACCGACCCGCGATCACACCGAGCGCATGCTCAATGGCTTTGGCTACGCCGTCGAGCGCGAGGGCGATACCTGCTGGCTGCAGGGCGGCGGCAAGCTGGCCGCTGGCCCGATCGATGTACCCTCGGATATCTCCTCGGCGACCTTCTTCCTGGTGGCGGCGGCGATCACCCCGGGGTCGGATCTGGTGCTGGAGCACGTCGGCATCAATCCGACCCGGATCGGGGTGATCAACATCCTGACCGCCATGGGGGCGGATCTGCGCCTCGAGAACGAGCGAGAGGTAGGGGGCGAGCCGGTCGCCGATCTGCATATCCGCTATCGGCCGCTAAAGGGCATCGACATTCCCGAGGACCAGGTGCCGCTGGCCATCGACGAGTTCCCGGCACTGTTCATTGCCGCGGCCAACGCCGAAGGCACCACGCGACTGCGCGGCGCCGAGGAGCTCCGGGTCAAGGAGTCCGATCGCCTGCAGTCCATGGCCGACGGCATGAGCGTGCTGGGTATCGACAACACCCTTTATGACGATGGCATCGACATCGTCGGCAATGGCGGCGATGGCGCCAACTATGACGGCGGGCGCGTGGACAGTCATGAGGATCATCGCATCGCCATGGCCTTCACCATCGCGGCCCTGCGCGCATCAAGCCCGATCGAGGTCAACGACTGCGCCAACGTGGCCACGTCCTTCCCCGGCTTTGTCGAGCTGGCACGAGGTGTCGGCCTTGAACTCGAAGAGGTACGCGAGGAGCAGGCATGAGCGATCATGACGAGCATTCGGCCCCGGTGCTGACCATCGATGGCCCCGGCGGCGCCGGCAAGGGCACCATCAGCCGGCTGATTGCCGAGCGACTGGGCTGGCATCTGCTGGATAGCGGCAGCCTCTACCGGCTGACCGCGCTGTCGGCTATCGGCAAGGGCATCGCGCTGGACGATGAGCCGGCGCTGGCGGCACTGGCCTCGGCCCTCGATGTGGTGTTTCGCGCCGAGAACGGCGAGGCGGTGGTCGAGCTCGAAGGGCGTGACGTGACTCGCGAGATTCGCACCGAGCAGGTGGGCAACAGTGCCTCTCTGGTGGCGGCGTTGCCGGCGGTGCGCCAGGCGCTGCTCGAGCGCCAGCGGGACTTCCGCCAGGCGCCCGGCCTGGTCGCCGATGGCCGGGACATGGGCACCGTGGTGTTCGTCGATGCGCCCTTGAAGATATTTCTGACCGCCAGCGCCGAGGAAAGGGCGCGCCGGCGTCACCTGCAGTTGCGGGAGGCCGGGGTGGATGCTAGTCTATCGAGTCTTTTGAAGGAGATTCAGGCGCGCGACGACCGCGATACGCAGCGTAGCGTGGCGCCGTTGGTGTCGGCCGATGATGCCATCGAGCTCGACACGACCCGCCTGAGCATACCGGAAGTGGTTGATCGGCTGTCCGAACTGTTGGCCCGAAAGGGGCTCTTGTCCGGCACCTGAACTCCCTTGCGGCGTCCCCGGCCAGATGTCACGACGTGCCCGAGTACAGGAAACGGAAAACTCGGTCAGGTCCAACCAGTGCCAACATCCCCGGGGGTTTTTGAATATGGCCCGCACTTGCTGGTGGTGCGGAGAAGCGGCCCTGCCGCACTCAACGTTGATCACGTAGGAACATCATGAGCGAAAGCTTTGCTGAACTGTTTGAACAGTCTCTCCAGGACATCAACATGGAGCCGGGCGCGATCGTCGCGGCTACTGTCGTCGACATCGAAGGTGACTGGGTCACCGTCAATGCCGGCCTGAAGTCCGAAGGTCAGATCCCTGCCGCGCAATTCCGCGACGACAGCGGCGAACTGACCATTGCCGTCGGTGACGAGGTCCACGTGGCCCTCGAAGCTGTGGAAGACGGCTTCGGCGAAACCCGCCTGTCCCGCGAGAAGGCCAAGCGTGCCGAAGCGTGGAAGGTGCTGGAAGCTGCCTTCGAGAAGGAAGAGATCGTCAAGGGCGTGATCAACGGCAAGGTCAAGGGCGGCTTCACTGTCGACGTCGACTCCATCCGTGCCTTCCTGCCCGGCTCTCTGGTCGACGTTCGTCCGGTGCGCGATACCACGCACCTGGAGAACAAAGAGCTCGACTTCAAGGTCATCAAGCTCGATCCGAAGCGCAACAACGTTGTCGTTTCCCGTCGTGCCGTTCTCGAAGCCGAGAACAGCGCCGAGCGTGAAGCGCTGCTCGCCACCCTGCAGGAAGGCCAGCAGATCATCGGTATCGTCAAGAACCTGACCGACTACGGTGCCTTCGTTGATCTGGGCGGCGTTGACGGCCTGCTCCACATCACCGACATGGCCTGGAAGCGCATCAAGCATCCGAGCGAGATCGTGGCTGTCGGCGACGAGATCACCGTCAAGGTGCTGAAGTTCGACCGCGAGCGCAATCGCGTCTCCCTGGGTCTGAAGCAGCTGGGCGAAGATCCGTGGGTCAACATCAAGGATCGTTACCCGGAAGGCACCAAGGTGCACGCCCGTGTCACCAACCTCACCGACTACGGCTGCTTCGCCGAGCTGGAAGAGGGTGTCGAGGGTCTGGTTCACGTCTCCGAAATGGACTGGACCAACAAGAACATCCATCCGTCCAAGGTGGTTCAGGTCGGTGACGATGTTGACGTCATGGTGCTGGATATCGACGAAGAGCGTCGTCGTATCTCCCTGGGTATCAAGCAGTGCACCGCCAACCCGTGGGAAACCTTCAACGCCCAGTTCAACAAGGGCGACCGCGTTGCCGGTACCATCAAGTCCATCACCGACTTCGGTATCTTCATCGGTCTGGACGGCGGCATCGACGGCCTGGTTCACCTGTCCGACATCTCCTGGACCGAGACTGGCGAAGAAGCCGTGCGTTCCTTCAAGAAGGGCGATGAGGCCGAAGCCGTCATCCTGTCCATCGATCCGGAGCGTGAGCGCATCTCCCTGGGTATCAAGCAGCTCGATACCGACCCGGTTGCCGAGTTCCTGTCCGTCAACGACAAGGGCACCATCGTCACCGGTCGTGTCGTCGAGGTTGACGCCAAGGAAGCTCACGTCGAGCTGGCGACTGACGTCGTTGCCGTGCTCAAGGCGTCCGAGATCAGCGCTGACCGTGTCGAAGACGCGCGCAACGTGCTGAACGAAGGCGACAGTGTCGAGGCCCGTATCGTCGGTGTCGATCGCAAGAACCGTCAGATCGCCCTGTCCGTCAAGGCCAAGGACCAGGACGACACCCGTCGCAACATGAGCAAGCTGCGCGACCAGGAAGTCGAGACCGGTGGCCCGACCACCATCGGCGACCTGATCAAGCAGCAGATGGGTCAGGACTAAGCCGGACCCCGACACTGTTCGGGACTGGTAATGGTCAAGAGCGCTTCCTTCGGGGAGCGCTCTTTTTTTATATGTAAGAAATTGTAGAGGGCTGGAATGCCCCTCGTGGCGGCGCTGCCTCAGTATTATTGGTGAGTGGGGCGAGTTTTTACCACATATGCTTGAGGGGACGTGTTTTCGGGTTGATGCCCTTGTTGTAAGCATCTACCGTTTGTTAGACAGGATTTTGACTTTGCTTTTGGCCAATAACGTTTGAATAACGTCGTTTGGCTGGTTGTCATATACTCATGCAGGAGTGATAATGCCCCTGCATCCGAAAGCAACTACTATAGGCGTACCTTAATGTCTTCACTTTTGAATGACTATATGCAGATGGAGCAGCAGCTCCAGCAACTGCAGGAAAGGCTCGGTCAGCTCCAGAACGATGACCGTCTCAAGTCCGAACTCGAATTCAAGGGAAAGCTCGAAGAGCTGATGAAAGAGTTCGACAAGAGCGCATCTGACGTCATCGCCATTCTGGATCCCAAGGCCGCGGCTTCCCCGGCCAAGGCTGCTGCTCCGGCCGCTGGCGGTCGTCGCAAGCGCAAGCTGAAGATCTACAAGAACCCGAATACCGGCGAAGTCGTCGAAACTCGTGGTGGCAATCAGAAGACGTTGAAAGCCTGGAAGGAAGAGCACGGTAATGACACCGTCGAGTCCTGGCTGGTGCGTGTAGAAGACTGATGATTGTTTGAGCCGCAGTTGAAGCGGTGCCTTGGACGTTGCATCGGCCCGACACTGTTTTGACCTTCAGGCTTGCTGTACCAGAACCGTCTTGAACCATCGACATGACAGTGACGTCGTCGTATTGTTCGGGACGGTTTCTTTTTGCACGGTATTCCTTGATCGGCTGCGTCTCGTTGGAGGCGAGGCCCGTAGCTTCGACTGCCCCTTGCGATGTTGCCGATTGCGATGTTTCTAGTTTCCGGGGAAGGGACGAAGCGTGGCCTCCCGCTGCAACAGTGTGATGCAGGCGAGGCGAGGCGGGGCTGTGGCCTTGTCGTTGCCGTTGCCGGTACTCTGCTTGAATTCTGGTATGATGGAACGCAAAAGGTGGCCACCGAAGTGGCCACCAGAAGGGAGGCTTGCGGGCTCGGAGAGGCTAAGCGATCAGTCCTCTTCGAGTAGCGGCAGTCGCAGTTCCAGCCCATACTTGCCTTTGACCAGCTGAGGCGCTTCGCCGCTCAGGTAGACGCCGTGTTCAGACAGGCCGCGACAGGCCATGAACAGCATGGCGCTGGTCAGGTGTGAGCTGTCCTCGAGGGTGATGCAGGCGTGTCGCTGGGCCGGCAGCATGACCAGGCGGAACGGCAGTGGCAGCGCCAGGCGGTGTGCGTGCTCTTCGTCGACGTGGACACCCAGGTCGATGCGGGGTGCCTCGCTGGCCAGCGGATGATCGTGAAGGATAGCGATCGGTGCCGCGTTGGTGAGGCGTGCCGGCAGATCGTAGGCGCCTTCGGCATTACGCTGCCAGTTGTCCAGGTTTTCGATGATTTCGGGCGGCTGATAGAGGCGGGTGACCGCGGCACGCCGCAGCGGCAGGTCGGCCATCTTCACCGAGAAGTGGGGCAGATTGTGGCGCTGGCGATAGAGTTCCAGACGCTGGTTCTGACGGTACTCCCGGGGAGCGACACGGTAGCGGCGCTGGAAGGCGCGGGTGAACGCCGAGTGATTGCGATAGCCGCAGCGTTTGGCGATATCATGCACGCCGTGGGGCGTATGGATCAGCAGCCTGGCGGCCTTCTCGAGTCGCAGCATGTCGCGGTAGGCACTTGGAGAAATGCCGAACGACTGGCGGAAGCGCCGACGCACCTGGGATGAGGAGTACCCCATACGCGTGGCAAGATCTTCGATACTCAGCTGACTGTCCAGGGTTTCCTGGAGCCAGATTTCGGCGCGCATCATCTCGTTGAACATGGTCTTGCCTCCCTGAACCATCGGCGCGGACTCGACCCTCCCTGGGTCCTCGGAGAGCGAATCCGAGCGTCCGTATCGCTGGTCGTTGTAGTCGGAACATCCGCCTGTCCCGAGGTATGATGGTGTAGGTTTGTAGCGTTAGGATACATCCTGTTACGTAGTTATGCAGTCTAGCGCGCCTGTCTGGCAAGTGCAATGTGCCGTTTTGATCGTTTGTGCACAAAACGTCAGTGATGGATTGCATATCTAACATGCTGTTGTGAAAGTAAAAAAGGCGTTATTTTCGAGCCTTTCTTGATAAGGTGGTGCCGCAGGATACTGAATCTGTCGCACCTCCATCGACGTTAACGACTGGTAACAAATGAAATCTCAGAGTTCCCAAAAGCCTATGGACGAACGCGAGAAGCTTCGCCGCTTTCGTGAATTGGATGACGCCTTCGCGGAAGCGCTGCGCAGCCTGGACAACCCGAACAAGGCCGCCGAGATCCCCACCGGCCCTCCGGTCCGCTCCATCGACAGCCTGGAAGAAGAAGAGCAGCGTCGTAAGGAAGAGGACTTCGAGCGGCGGCTGCTGGGCTTGATCCAGGAATATGCCCAGACCCCTGAATCGGTGCGGGAATTGGTCGCCACGCTGCAATCGATGGGGCGCATCGCCTGACCGCATGACCTCTGCCTTTGTCAGGGGTCATCGAGATGGAGCTTGCCGGACTTCAACCTGTGCGATTTTGACAGGGATTTTCCGACGGCTCTGTGGGTAAAGGCCGTGGCGTCTTTGCGCAAATACTGCAAAATGATGTCAGCAATTGCTGATGTCAGCGCTTGCCGACAGGCGCGCGCTGCTTATGGCGGTTGCCGGAACGCAGGCGCCTGAGGCGGGGTGCAGGTGCTTTGGCAGGTCAGGGGCAAGCCTCGTTGAGCGGGCGCGCTGGCGTGCGCCGCACCGGGCCCTTCAGCGGTAGCGAAAGACTCTCAAGCTTGGCAGGAAGGGGGTGTCCTCGAGGCGTTCGTCGCTTCTCCGGGCGCGTTGGCGTTCGGCTGGCGGTTGTGCCGGCGGAAGGTTGTGATGGGGGAGTTGCGCCTGGGGCACAAGCAGGGGTAGAGCCGCATTCATGGCACGCCTGAGGCGACCGTCCGGCAGAGGGTCCCGGTAAAAGAGGTTGGCTCGCATCAGCGGTGCCTGTCGTTGCACCTGGGCCAGGGGCTCGCTGGAAGGAATGCCGGCGAGGCGCTCGAGTTGAATGCGAATGTGCGGTGACTCGGTGTCGAAGGCCATCAGCTTGCGCTCGACTTCGGCCACGCTCAAGCGGGTGATGGAGCGTCCGCTGGCGTACCAGGCCAGACGAACCCGCTCCACCGGCGCCTCGGCGATGGGCAGGGCGCGCCAGGTCTGTTTCAGATTGAGGCGGGCGAGGCCAGCGCCCCCCAGGTGATCATTGAGTTCCGGGTGGCGTATCGGCAGCCTGGCCTTGATCTCGGGTATCAGTTGGGGCGATTGCTGGCGAATGACACTCAGCCGTTCAGAAAACTCCGCCTTGGCCTGGTTCAGCGCCAGAGCCGCCTCGCAGGTGACAGGGTCTGCGGCCACCAGACCGATATAGCTGCGTGTGACACGGCCGTCCTGGCCGTCGACATACCACAGATCCAGTAACGCCTGGCGCAGCCAGTCCGCATCGGCTGTCTCGCGATCGAAGGACCAGGCAGGAAGGCGTGATGCCTGCCAGCGGTCGACGACCTCTCTGGCGCACGCGATGATCCGATCGAACCCTGCGTCGAGCTCTGCCAATAGCTGGTAGGCGGGCCGTGACGGGGCGCTGGCATTGCCTGGCCGGGCCATCGTTCAGTCCTGGTTGTGCAGGTCGCGCTCGGCTCTGGCGACCCATTCATCGATGCTGGTTTCGTCCATGGCGGGTTCGCCGGCAATGCGATGACTGCCATCGGCCCAGGCCCCCAGATCAATCAGACGACAGCGCTTGCTGCAGAAGGGGCGATAGCTGTTCTCGGGCGTCCAGAGTACTTCCTTGCGGCATTGTGGGCAGGCAACCTTCAAGGTGCCCTGACGAGTGCTGTGTGACATGTGGGGCTCCTGATCCAAGACGTAAACGTCGAAGCGGAAGAGGCAGGCTCAGGCCTTGGCGGCGAGCCTGCGATAGGTGGCATCCAGTGCCTTGACGGCCTCGGAGAGCGCCGCTAGATCACCGTCATTGGTGATGACGTCGTCGGCCAGTGACAACCGCTCGTCACGACCCATCTGCGAGGCCACGATAGCCTTGGCCTGGGCCAGGTCGACATCATCGCGCTGGGTGGTGCGTTCGATCTGCAGCGCTTCTGGTACGTCTACCACCAGGGTGCGCTGGACCATGTCCACCTGTCCGGATTCAAACAGCAACGGGGAAACCAGCAGCACATAGGGGGCGTCTTGCTGCCGCAGCAGTGACAGTCTAGTGACCAACCGTTCGCGCACGCGTGGATGGGTGGTCGCTTCAAGCCAGCGGCGTTCCTTTTCGTCGGCGAAGACAAGGGCGCGCAAGGCAGCACGGTCGAGGCGACCTTCCCTGGTCAGTATGGCATCTCCATATCGGTCGACGATGGCCTTGAGGGCCGGCTCGCCCGGGGCGACCACCTCTCGCGCGATATCGTCGGCATCGACCCAGCGAGCGCCGAGATCGCCAAACAGACGGGCCACCGTCGATTTGCCTGAGGCGATGCCACCAGTCAGTCCAATTATCATGCCACCCGTACTCCCTTCGTGTGTTCAGCGTAGTGCTTGTGTGGTGCAGTAGCCTGGGCCTTGACCGCAACGTCGGCAAGCGACGATCAAAGGTTGCAGCGGTGAGAGAGCGCAGTTTACGAGGTGCAATCATGCAATTCGAGACGAATTTCATCCCGTGTCACCGAGCGCAGCCCCTCTTCATGTCATTCCCGTCAGGGCTTGATATCCGGCAAGCAGTTCATTGCCGGCCAGCAGGCCGAGACCGCCGGCCACTACCAGCGAAGGACCGAACGGCAAGGGCTGGCCCTTCAGGTGTCGGGACCTCCACTGTATCAGTAGACCCGAAAGTGCACCTAGCAAGGCCGCGATCAATATCACCAGTGGCAACAGTTGCCAGCCGAGCCAGGCCCCGAGTGCGGCGATCAGCTTGACGTCACCAAGCCCCATGCCGTCGCGCCCGGTGAGGACGTAAAAGGTCTTGCCGATGGTCCACAGCACGGCGTACCCGGCGATGGCGCCGATCACCGCATCATCCAGGCTGGCGGGGCTGAACAGCAGCTGGTAAAGCAGGCCACACCATAAAAGCGGCAGGGTAAGGGCGTCGGGAAGCAGCTGGGTGCGCAGATCGATTACCGCCAGGGCCAGCAGCGTCAGGGTGGCGCCGTAAAGCCACAGGGCAGGCCAGGTGGGCCCGTGGAGGATACAGAAACACACCGCGAGCAGGGCACTGGCCAATTCCACCAGTGGATATTGGATGCTGATTCTCCCCTGACAGCTGGCGCAGCGTCCGCGACGCTTGAGCCATCCCAGCAGCGGCAGGTTGTCGTGCCAGGCGATGGGCGTGAGGCAGCGCGGACAGCGAGAGCGGGGGCGAGCCAGTGACAGTGGCTCCTCGATGTCGTCTGACAATTCGAGGGCCGCACGGGCTTCGGTGCGCCACTGCTGCATCAGCATGACCGGAAGGCGGGTGATGACAACATTGAGAAAGCTGCCGAGACATAGCCCCAGCAAGGCAACCAGAACAAGCAAAGCGAAAGTGACATCCGAAAACAGCAAAAGGAGCTCCGTGGTTCGGGGGCGGTCAAAGGAGGCTATTCTACCGTTGGCAAGAGGCAATTGTCTGGTGACAGGACAAGGCAGGGCGCGATGCCAGGCGCCTGGTTTCCCTTGTCAGGCGCCCTGGGACGCCCTTGGGGTGTCACCTGCTCAGCCATTAGTCTAAAATTGTTCCCTTTTTCCGATCAGGTAAGCGACATGACCCAGACGTTCGGACCCGTGATGCTGGATCTCGATGGCCATGAGCTGTCGGCAGAGGAGCGGTCGCTGCTCGAGCATCCTGCCACCGGTGGTGTCATCCTGTTTGGACGCAACACTCGAGATGCGCGCCAGGTGCGCGAGCTGTGCCGGTCGATTCGAGAGGTGCGTCCTGATCTTCTGCTGGGCATCGACCAGGAAGGAGGGCGTGTCCAGCGCCTGAAAGACGGTGTCACCCGGCTGCCGCCGATGTCCCGCCTGGGACAGGAGTACCTGGATTCACCCGAGACGACCGTGCGGCTTTGTCAGGACGCCGGCTGGCTACTGGGTATGGAGATGGCCGCCTGTGGCCTCGATCTGAGCTTCGCGCCGGTGCTGGATGTCGACGTCGGGCTGTCGTCGGTGATCGGAGATCGCAGCTTTGCCGGTGACCCCGAGATCGTGACACTGCTGGCGGGTGCCTTTGTCGAGGGCCTGCATGACGCCGGGATGGCGGCGGTCGGCAAGCACTTTCCCGGCCATGGCGGGGTGAAGGCCGATACCCACCATGAAGTCGCGCGTGACGAACGTAGCCTCGACGAACTCCGACAGCACGACCTGGTGCCGTTTCAGTCTCTGGCGCCCAAGCTCGATGGCATGATGCCGGCCCATGTGGTGTATCCCGCCTTTGACCCAAGGCCGGCGGGATTCTCGCGCCCCTGGCTTGGCATGCTGCGGGAGAGCCTGGGCTTCAAGGGCCTTATCTTTTCCGATGACCTGACCATGGCCGGCGCCCAGGTTGCCGGTGGGCCGGTGGAGCGCGCCCAGGCGGCCCTCGACGCCGGCTGTGACATGGTGCTGGTGTGCAATGACCGAGCCGCTGCCAAGGCGGTGCTCGATGCCTGCGCCGAGCGCACCGTTCGCCGGGCTTCTCGCTTGCGCTATGGCCGTGCACGTCCTGATCTGGATGCCTTACCGGCCCTGTCTCGCTGGCGCCGGGTACACGCTCGCCTCGAGGCGATGACTTCCGATTGATGTTTGAAACGAGTTGACTGTTATGCCGAAACTGGACCCTGCCCATAGCGCTTCACGTGACGATATGCGTGAGGTGATGGACACCGCGGACTGCCTGATCAGCCACGATGAAGTCGAGCGTGCGCTCGATCGCATGGCCGAGGAGATCACCCGGGATCTCGGCGATGAGCTGCCGGTGTTCTACTGCGTGATGAACGGTGGCTTGATCACCACCGGCCACCTGCTGCCGCGCCTGGGCTTCCCGCTGGAAGTGGACTATCTGCACGCCACTCGCTACCGCGGCAAGACCCGAGGGGGAGAGCTGTTCTGGCGGGTCTCGCCGGAGATCCCCATGGCCGGACGTCATGTGGTGATCGTCGACGATATCCTCGATGAAGGCGCCACCCTGGCGGCCATCCTAGACTATTGCCGCGAGGCCGGTGCCAAGAGCATCTCGACCGCGGTGCTGGTGGACAAGAATCACGACCGCAAGGCAGTGCCAGGCCTCAAGGCCGACTACTGCAGTCTGGAGGTCGCCGACCGCTATGTCTTTGGTTTCGGGATGGACATAAAAGGCTATTGGCGCAACGCCCCCGGAATCTTCGCACCGAAGGGGATGTAAAAAGGTAAGGGCAAGACCGACCGCTACGTCTTTGGTTTCGGTATGCTGATATAAGGTCGGTAAAGGTTACTGGCGCAACGTCCCCGGAATCTTCGCACCGAAGGGGATGTAAAAAGGTAAGGGAAAAAGGTAAGGGCAAGACCGGCCGGCAGCGTTCGGCTTCAGCGATACAAGAAGCGCCCCGGGGATACCCTCCGGGGCGCTTCTATTTTTGGGTGCCTGGTATGGCAGGGGCTTGGCCTTCAGGTCCTGCTATTCAGACTCAGGCCAGTCCAAGTTCGTGGGTGGCTTCCTCACGCATCTTGAACTTCTGCACCTTGCCGGTGACGGTCATCGGGAACTCATCGACGAACTTGACGTAGCGCGGCACCTTGTAGTGCGCGATCTTGCCCTTGCAGAAGGCCTTGAGGCCTTCCTCGTCGAGTTGTTCGCCCTCGCTGAGCTTGACCCAGGCCATGACCTCCTCGCCGTACTTCTGGTCGGGTACACCGATGACTTGAACGTCGGAGATGGCGGGATGGGTGTAGAGGAAGTCCTCGATCTCGCGGGGGTAGATGTTCTCGCCACCGCGGATGATCATGTCCTTGATGCGGCCGACGATGGCCACATAGCCTTCATCGTCCATGGTCGCCAGATCGCCGGTATGCATCCAGCCGGCATTGTCGATGGCCTTGGCGGTGGCTTCCTCGTTGTTCCAGTAGCCGAGCATCACGCTGTAGCCACGGGTGCACAGCTCGCCGGTCTCGCCCTTCGGTACCACCGCGCCGCTTTCCGGATGCACCAGCTTGACCTCCAGATGCGGGTGGATGGTACCCACCGTGGTAACGCGCTTGTCCAGCGGCGCATCGGTGGTGGTCTGGAAGCTGACCGGGCTGGTTTCGGTCATGCCGTAGCAGATGGTCACGTCCTGCATGTTCATCTGGTCGATGACCCGGCGCATCACCTCGATCGGGCAGATGGAGCCCGCCATGATCCCGGTACGCAGCGACGACAGGTCGTAGCGTTCGAAGTCCGGGTGTTCGAGCTCCGCGATGAACATGGTGGGGACACCGTACAGCGTGGTGGCCTTTTCTTCCGCCACCGCCGCCAGGGTGGTCTCGGGGTCGAAGCCGTCGGCGGGGTAGATCATGGTGGCGCCGTGGGTCACGCAACCCAGGTTGCCCATCACCATGCCGAAGCAGTGGTAGAGCGGTACCGGAATCACCATGCGATCCTGATCGGTCAGGTTCATCGCCCGGGCCACGAACATGCCGTTATTGAGGATGTTGTGGTGGGACAGGGTGGCGCCCTTGGGCGCACCGGTGGTGCCGGAGGTGTACTGGATGTTGATCGGCTCGTCGAACTGCAGTCCTGACTGCACCTCGGCCAATTCTTCGGCGCTGACTTCCTCGCTGCGCTCGAAGATGCGCTCCCAGGCGAGCATGCCCGGCAGGGTCTTGGCCGTGTCGAGGCAGATGACACGTTTGAGTTCGGGCAGCCCGGCCAGTTTGAGCGGGCCGGCCCCCTGGACGTCATTGAGCTCCGGGGCCAGCTCGGCCAGGGTGGCCACGTAGTCCGAGGTCTTGAAGCTGCCCTGAAGGACCAGCGTCGAGGTGCCCGACTGCTTGAGCGCGTAGTCGAGCTCATGGGTGCGGTAACTCGGATTGATGTTGACCAGGATGGCGCCGATCTTGGCGGTGGCGAACTGGGTGATCGTCCACTCGGCGCAGTTGGGCGACCAGATGCCTACCCGGTCGCCTTTCTTGACGCCCATGGCCAGCAGCGCACGGGCCGCCTGATTCACCTCGTCCTGAAGCTCGCGCCAGCGATAGCGTAGCCCCTGGTGGCGGCTGATCAAGGCGTCCTGATCGGGGAAGCGGGATACCGTTTCGTCGAAGCAGTCACCGATCGTCTGGCCCTTCAGGGGCAGGTCACTGATGCCGCTGACGTAGCTCACGCTCGAGGGTGAGGGTGCGGTCGAGGGAGCGAGATCGGGAGAGGAAGCAGACTGGCGTGTCATCGTGGCTCTCGTCTTGTCGTCTGGTGATTGCCGTGGGGCAGGGTGTTGTCATTGTTCGGGGCAGAGCATTGGCCGTCGGGGTGTCGCAGCAGGCGAGGGACCAGCAGCCAGTCGTTGAGGACCAGGCCTAGCCCTTCTCGCCGAGCTGACCCAGGGCGTCACGGGCTCGCCGGTCGACGTCGTCCATCTCGAGGCGCATCAGGCGGATATCCTCGAGCTGGCGGTCGAGCTCGGCACGCTTCTCGGCGATGATCTCGAGTAGACGCTTGAGCTGGCGGGCGTTTCCGTCCGGCATGGCGTCGTACATCATCACCACCTCGCGAATCTCGGCCAGCGAGAACCCGAGCCGCTTGCCTCTGAGCGTCAGCTTGAGGCGCACCCGATCCTTCTCGCGGTAGATGCGCTTCTGGCCCTGGCGTCGGGGCGCCAACAGCCCTTCCTGCTCATAGAAGCGGATAGTCCGAGGCGTCACCTCGAACATCTTGGCCAGCTCTCCGATACTGTAGGTGCGGGAGATCGCAGTGGGCTGGCGAGCTTCGCTGGAGGAGCCTGCGGCGCGGGTGGCGCTGGCGGTTTTGCTCATGATGCTCTGTCCTGTTGGGAGGACCCGACGCAGCGGGGTCCTTGGAAAAGACACTAGTCAAAGTTTACGTTAACGTAAAGTGTATGTGGCGAAATTGCCCCTCGCCTGGGCAAGAGGCGCCGGTGTCCGGGGCCGTAGCGCCGTGTACGACTATGGGTTGATAGGTCGAAAACCGAGCAAGTGCTAGGTTGGGTCCCATTGCATGGCGGGGAAGCCGCCCGGACGGCTGGATGGCTAGCCGAACGGTTCGCTGTCCGACTCGCTGTCTGGCTCGCCATCGACGCCTTGAACATAAGGATGCCACCATGGACTTTTCCCTTACCGACGATCAGAAGGCCCTGGTCGACGCCGCCGCCGACTTTGCCCGGGTCGAACTCAAGGATCACGCCGCCGAGTGGGACGCCAACTCGCACTTTCCGCTGGACGTCATTCGGCGTGCCGGCGAAGCGGGCTTTCTGGGGATCTATACCCCGGAAGAGCACGGCGGCCTGGAACTCTCGCGCCTGGATGCGTCGCTGATCTTCGAGCAGCTGTCCCAGGGCTGTATCGCCACCACCGCCTACCTGACCATCCACAACATGGTCACCTGGATGATTGCCAACTGGGCCACCGACAGTGTCCGTGATCGCTACGTCGACGCCATGGTCAGCGGTGAGTGGCTCGGTTCCTATTGCCTGACCGAACCCGGCGCTGGCTCGGATGCCGCCAATCTGCGCACCAAGGCCGTGCGAGACGGTGACGATTATGTCATCGATGGGGCCAAGATGTTCATCTCCGGTGCCGGTTCCACCGAGGTGCTGGTGGTGATGGCGCGTACCGGTGAGCCGGACAGCGGCGCCCGTGGCGTCTCGGCCTTCGTGGTGCCGGCCGATGCCGAGGGCGTCAGCTATGGCAAGAACGAGGACAAGATGGGCTGGAAGAGCCAGCCGACCCGACTGGTCAGCTTCGATGGGGTGCGGGTGAGCGCCGACCATCGGCTGGGTGACGAGGGCGAAGGTTTCCGGTTTGCCATGAAGGGGCTGGATGGTGGCCGCCTCAATATCGCCAGCTGTTCGCTGGGGGCGGCCCAGCACGCGCTGACGCTGGCGCGGGACTACCTGGGTGAGCGCAAGCAGTTCGGTCGCGAACTGTCGTCCTTTCAGGCGCTGCAGTTCCGTCTCGCCGACATGGCCACGGAATTGATGGCGGCCCGTCTGATGGTGCGCCAGGCCGCCTGGCGGCTGGATCAGGGCGATCCCGAGGCGACCGCCCACTGCGCCATGGCCAAGCGCTTTGCGACCGACATCGGCTTCAAGGTCTGCAACGAGGCACTGCAACTCCACGGGGGCTACGGTTACATTCGTGAGTACCCGCTGGAGCGCCTGGTCCGCGATACCCGGGTGCACCAGATTCTCGAGGGGACCAACGAGATCATGCGCCTGATCGTCGGTCGTCGCCTGCTCGCCGATGGCGTGGTCGAATCGCTGCAGTGACGGCGGAGTGAACAGACAGCGCATGGAAAAGAGTGCAAGGAGCCAAACAATGAGTCACGACCTGGTCAGATTCGAACGCCGCCCGGCGGCCGGCGGCGGCTGCATCGGCATCGCCACCCTGAACGCGCCCAGGGCCTTGAACGCCTTGTCGCTCGAGATGATCGAGCTGCTCGACGAGAAACTCGAGGAGTGGGCCCGGGACCCCGATGTTCACGCGGTATGGCTGGATGGTGAGGGTGACAAGGCCTTCTGCGCCGGTGGCGATGTGGTGGCGCTGGTGCGAGAGCTCAAGCGTGAGCAGGAGGCCAAGCGCGATGTCGGCAGCTATGCCAGCCACTACTTCTCCGCCGAGTATCGCCTCGACTATCGGCTGCATGCTTATCCCAAGCCGTTGCTGGTGTGGGCGGATGGCATCGTCATGGGCGGTGGACTCGGCCTGACCGCCGGTGGCCGGCATCGTCTGGTGACCGAGACCACTCGGATCGCCATGCCGGAGATCACCATCGGTCTGTATCCGGATATCGGGGCCAGCTGGTTTCTCAACAAGATGCCGCCGGGGGTCGGGCTCTACCTGGGCCTTACCGGTGCCAGCATCAACGCCAGGGACGCCCTTGACCTGGGCATGGCGGATCGTTTCGTGCCGCGCGAGCGGCGCGACGAGCTGCTCGCGCGGCTCTGCGACTGCCACTTCGCCCCCGGCCACGTGGATGACGCCGAGGCGCTGGTGTGCGACGTACTCGGTGAATTCGAGGCGCCGGAGAAGGCTCCCGGGGCGCAGGTCTGGCCGCATCTGGATCACATCACCTCGCTGACCCTCAAGGGCCGCGTGGAGGACGCCGTGGCTGCCATCCTGGGCGATGATCGCGACGATGACTGGCTTTCGGCCAATCGCGCACGACTCGAGAAGGGCTGCCCACTGACCGCGCACCTGGCCTGGCGGATGCTCGAGCGACATCGCCACTCCTCGCTGGCCGACGCCTTCCGCGACGAGCTGGTGGTGTCGATCCAGTGCAACGTGCTGGGCGACTTCGCCGAGGGAGTGCGCGCGCTGTTGATCGACAAGGACAAGTCACCGCAGTGGCGGCATCGAGACGTCGCAAGCGTAGGCAGCGCCGATCTGGCGGCGATGTTCGGAGCCCCCTGGGGCAACGGTCCCGGGCCACTCGACGACCTTTGATCGCCGCTTGACGCGACAGCACAACAATCACAATTCGTTAGATAGCCAGGAGACATCTTATGCAAATCGCCTTTATCGGCCTTGGCAACATGGGCGCGCCGATGGCCGCCAATCTGGTCGGCGCGGGCCACCAGGTGCGGGTCTTCGACCTGGTCGAATCGGCCATGGCGACGCTTGAAGAGCAGGGCGCGAGTCGGGCGAGTTCCGCCCTGGAGGCCGCCGAAGGCGCCGAGGTGGTGGTCTCGATGCTGCCGGCGGGGGCGCACGTCAAGGCGCTGTACCTCGGCCGTGACGGTGCCGAGGGACTGCTTGACCAGCTCTCCTCGCGGCCCTTGTTGCTCGATGCCTCCACCATTTCGCCGGACGATGCCCGGCTGGTGGCGGGCGAGGCCGCCAAGCGTGGTCTGGCCTATCTCGATGCGCCGGTGTCCGGCGGCATCGGGGGCGCCAAGGCCGGCACCCTGACCTTTATCGTCGGTGGCGACGCCGACGCCTACGAGCAGGCCCGTCCGGTACTCGAGGCCATGGGCAAGAACCTGTTCCACGCAGGCCCAAGCGGCAGCGGCCAGGTGGCCAAGATCTGCAACAACATGCTGCTTGGCATCCTGATGAGCGGTACCGCCGAGGCGCTGTCTCTGGGTGTCAAGAACGGCATGGATCCGGCCGTGCTGTCGGAGATCATGAAGCAGAGCAGCGGCGGCAACTGGGCATTGAACGTCTACAACCCCTGGCCCGGGGTGATGGAGGGTTCCGCCGCCTCACGTGACTATCAGGGCGGCTTCTTGACCGACCTGATGGCCAAGGACCTGGGGCTTGCCTGGGAGCTGGCGCTTGAGTCCCGCGCCAGCGTGCCGATGGGTTCCCAGGCGCGCAACCTGTTCGCGCTGCACAGCGCCCAGGGCAACGGCGGTCTGGATTTTTCCAGCATCCAGTCGCTGTACCGGGCCGGCGAGCCGTCCGGCCAATAGCCTGGCTGACGACGTTCGGGCCTCGTCGTTCGACGTCGAGGCCCGTGATTCGTCATCGCTCGACCAAGGTGGGGGTTGGCAAGACCGACCATTAGGTCTACATTTGGTGAAAATGTAGAAATTCTGGAGCCCCCGCCATGACCAGCATCACCCCCGTTACCTGGGAAGATCCCTTCCGCCTCGTCGATCAACTCGATGAGGAAGAGCGTATGGTCCAGCAGACCGCCCACGACTACTGCCAGGAAAAGCTGCTTCCCCGGGTGCTCGAGGCCAACCGTCACGAGCGCTTCGATCGCGAGATCATGAACGAGATGGGGGAGCTTGGACTGCTCGGCGCCACCATCGATGGCTACGGCTGCGCCGGCATGAACTACGTCAGCTACGGCCTGATCGCCCGTGAGGTCGAGCGGGTCGATTCCGGCTATCGTAGCGCCATGAGCGTGCAGTCGAGCCTGGTCATGTACCCGATCCATGCCTTCGGCAGCGACGCCCAGCGCGATCGCTACCTGCCGAAGCTTGCCAGCGGTGAGTGGGTGGGCTGCTTCGGTCTGACCGAGCCGGACCATGGCTCCGATCCCGGCAGCATGTCGACCCGGGCCTATCGCACCGACTCCGGCTGGCGCCTGAACGGCACCAAGACCTGGATCACCAACTCGCCGATCGCCGACGTCTTCGTGGTCTGGGCGCGGGACGAGGAGGGGGTGGTCCGCGGCTTCGTGCTCGAGAAGGGCATGCCTGGCCTCAGCGCGCCCAAGATCGAGGGCAAGTTCAGCCTGCGCGCCTCCATCACCGGCCAGATCGCGATCCAGGACGTCGAGGTCTCCGACGACCAGCGTCTGCCTGGCGTGCAGGGCCTGAAGGGGCCTTTCTCCTGTCTCAACCGCGCCCGCTACGGCATCAGCTGGGGTGCCATGGGCGCCGCCGAGGCCTGCTGGCACGCTGCACGTGACTACACCATGGAGCGCAAGCAGTTCGGCCGCCCGCTGGCCGCCAATCAGCTGATCCAGAAGAAGCTCGCCGACATGCAGACCGAGATCGCCCTGGGCCTGCAGGCGTCGCTGCGGGTGGGGCGGATGATCGACGACGGCCAACTGGTGCCCGAGGCGATTTCGCTGATCAAGCGCAACAACTGTGGCAAGGCGCTGGATATCGCCCGGGTCGCCCGGGACATGCACGGCGGCAACGGCATCAGCGACGAGTACCACGTCATCCGTCACGTCATGAACCTCGAGGCGGTCAACACCTACGAAGGCACCCATGATGTGCATGCCCTGATCCTCGGGCGTGCCCAGACCGGCCTGCAGGCCTTCACCGGGTGAGTGACACCGCCATGCACCAGGCAGACAGCCCAGCGGAGGCCGGCGCCGGCAATACGGCAGGCGGTAGCGGTCCAGGCGAAAGCGCGCAAGCCGCCAGCGCCGCCAGGCCGCTCGAGGGGGTTACCGTGCTGGACATGTCGCGGGTGCTGGCCGGCCCCTGGTGCGGCCAGCTGCTCGGCGACCTCGGCGCTCGGGTGATCAAGATCGAGCACCCCGGTCGTGGCGATGACACCCGCGGCTGGGGGCCGCCCTGGCATCAGGGCGAGCCGATCGACGGTGATGCCGTCGAACGCCAGGCCGCCTATTACCTCTGTGCCAATCGTGCCAAGCAGTCGCTGGCGGTGGACATCGCAAGCGCGGATGGCCAGTGCCTGATCAAGGCGTTGGCCAAGGGCGCCGACATCGTGCTCGAGAATTTCAAGGTCGGCGGGCTCGCTCGCTATGGCCTCGACGCTGCCTCGCTGCGAGAGATCAATCCGGCGCTGGTGGTGTGTTCCATCACCGGCTTTGGCCAGACCGGCCCCTACGCCCACCGGGCAGGCTACGACTTCATGATTCAGGCCATGGGCGGCTTGATGAGTCTGACCGGCGACGCCGACGGCATGCCGATGAAGACCGGAGTGGCGATCACCGACGTGATGACCGGGCTTTACGCCACCGTGGGGGTGCTGGCGGCATTGCATCGCCGGCGCGAGACCGGTGAGGGCAGCCACGTGGACCTGGCGCTGCTCGACGTTCAGGTGGCGACCCTGGCCAACCAGGCGCTCAACACCCTGGTCAGCGGTGTGGCACCGCAGCGCTTCGGTAACGCTCATCCGAATATCGTGCCCTACCAGGCGTTTGCCTGCCGCGATGGTCATCTGGTGCTGACCGTGGGCAACGACGCCCAGTTCGCCCGCCTGGCTGAGTTGCTCGGGCACCCCGAATGGGCCGAAGGCGACTACGCCACCAACGAAGGACGGGTCGCCCATCGCCAGGATCTGGTGGCCTTGATCCAGGGTATTCTGAGCGGCGGCGAGCGCGATCACTGGCTCGCCGAATGCGAGGCCCGGGGGATACCGGCGGGGCCCATCCATACCTTGCCGGAAGTGTTCGCCGATCCTCAGGTGCGTCACCGTGGCATGGCCCGGGAGATCGACGGCGTACCCCAGGTCGCCAACCCGCTGCGCTTCGATGGGGCCAGTGCCACCGCCGAGTCCGCGCCACCACGCCTTGGTGAACACAGCGACAGGGTGCTGACCGAGATGGGGTTGTCGGAGTCCGATATTGAGCGGCTGCGCAGGGAAGGCATCATCCGCTAAGCCCCCCCCCAGCAGTACCCGAGTGCATAACGGCCAGGCCCGAAGGGGCCTGGCCGTGTTGTTGGCGCGGTCGTTGATGGCAGGGGCGACGTATTGATGGTCGACGGCCCGATGGCCGATAACCCGCGGGTGGTGATCAGGTCAAATGGTTGTCCCAGCGCAGCGGCAAGGCGGCCAGTTGGTGATGGCGGCCGCCATCGTCTATTCGGTGGACCTCGCCACTGCCGGTGGTGACCAGATAGCCTCCGGCGCCGTCGCAGCGCAGTCCTGCGGCATCCTCGATATCGAATTGTGCCAGCGGCTCGCCGCTGGCCCTGCCCAGCACCAGCACCTTGTTGCCTCGGGGAGCGGAAATCGCCGCACTCGGGCGTACCCGGCTGGCCGCCACGCTGGCGGTGTACTGGGCCAGCCGCGCTTGCAGAGGTGAGGGCAGTACCTGCTCGCTGAAGCTGCCGTCCGGCGCGCGCCTGGCGATCAGCGGATGGTCGGTCTCCCACTCGGGACCCTGGAACTGGTAGCCGGCGATGATGGTGCCGTCGGGGGCGATATCCAGATGGCGACAGCTCAGCTGGTGGTGGGACGGTCGATGGCGTTCGCGGATCTCGCCACTGTGGCGATCGAGCAACAGCAGGGCGGGGTCCATGTCGCTGAGGTTGAGCTTGGCCCGCCCGCTGTCGGGATGGGTGCGGATGCCGCCCAGCGCCACCACCAGGGTCTCGCCATCGGGCATCAGACCGATCTCGTGGGGACCGATGCCGTCGAGAAGGTGGTCGCCTACATGCCGGTAGTCGTGTTCGGCGTCGTGCACCTGAATCAGCCCCATGGCGTCGTCGATGCGATTGGCGGTGACGTAGAGCCAGCGTCCGCTCGGGTCGAACACGCCGTGGCCGTAGAAGTGCCGTCCCGGACCTGCGCTGATCTCGAGCGCCGATGTCTGGCGCCTGGCGTCGAGCACATGGAAGCGGTGGCCCGGGCGTCGGGCGAACAGCACGACCTCATCACGACCCGGTCTGAGGCATCCGCCGTGGCAGCGCTCGGGGCTTGGCAGCAGAAAGTGGCCCGCGCCGTCGCGGCGCAGCCCAGCCAGATGGTGTCCACCGTCGCTGTCGTCCACCGCGCTGAAGTACCACTGCCGGCGGCCGTCATTGTCCAGCGCCCACAGGCTGGCCGGAAGGCCAGTGGCGGCCATTCCCAGCAGCGACGCCTTGAGCAGGCGCCGCCGGGACAGAGAAGGAAGTGACGCCACCGGGTCAGTCTCCGTCGCTGGAATTGAAGCCCTTGACCACCCCCAGGGCGGGGGCGATCTGATCATCGAGCAGTGCTCGCAGCTGGGCCACCTCCAGGTAGAGGGTCGCCAGCGCTTGCCGCGATGACTGGTGCTCGGGTTCGCCATCGATACTGTCATCGAGAGCATCGACGATGCCCCCCTCGATGGCTTCGGCCTGTTCGAGCGTGTCCTCAAGCTGGCGAGCAAAGGCGTCGCCCAGTTCGGCATGGCCGGCCTGGTCCAGCCAGGTCGCAAGGCCCGGCTGGAAGTACTGCTCCAGGCCGGCCAGGCTGGCGGCCGCCAGGGCCACCGACTGGCCACTGCGCCAGGCTTCGGCGCGATAGGCGTTGGGCGCGGCGCCCATCAAGCCGAGCGGCTCGCCGAGGCGCTTGTCCTCCAGAATCTCGAGAGACTGCATCGCACCGTGCAGGGTCGCCTCGTTGTAGCTGTCGGAGGCCAGGTAGTGCGGCGCAAAGGCCTGCCAGTCGGCCACCACGGCGTCGCTGACGGCGACCAGATGCTTACCGATGGCACCGGTCAGGGCGCAGGGCAGGGGATCGCCCAGTGAGCGGCCGGCCATCACGTCGTCGTAGAGCAGCACTTCAAGGGCAGGGAAACCCTGCTCGGCGACACCGGCCTCGGCGATGTCGTCGGCGCTGACGGGGGTGTCCTGGCGCAGTCTGGCGCCGACGCGGGTGCCGACAAGATTCTTGGCGTCAGGCCAGAACTGCAGCTGCCAGGCACGGCTATCGACCTCGATCGGCCCGAAATCCACGAAGCGCACCGCTTGCCAGGCCTGGTAGGCCGCAAGCCACTCACTGCGCAGCGCCGGTCGGTCGACCTCTGCCTCGCCGCAGCTCGCCTCCAGGCGTTCGGCCAGTGTCTGGGTCCGGCTTGCCAGTTGCCGATAGCCAAGCCCGATATCCTGATGCCAGACGCTGCGCGCGGTGTTGGCGCCGTCGGCGTCTTGAACGGTGTCGGCGGGGACGTCGGTGGCCTTGCCGGAGTTCGTGCCAGTCACCTCGTCAGAGCCCTGGGCCTGGGCGGTGTCGGGTCCGCCAAACGTGAAGCCGGCGGTCGCCAGCAGCAGGGCGGCTGCCAGGGCGCTGCCCGAGTGTCGTGAAGAAGTCGTCATAAGGAATTCAGGAAGTCCAGTAGTTGTTGGCGCTCACGCGCCTCGAGCGCCTGGTAGGCATCTCGTGAAGCGTCGGCCTCGCCGGCGTGCCAGAGGATCGCCTCTTCCAGGGTGCGCGCCCGTCCGTCGTGCAGGAAGCCTGCCTGGGGGTTGACGCTCTGGGCCAGGCCGAGCCCCCACAGTGGCGGGGTACGCCACTCGTTGCCGTCGGCCTGGTACTCCGGGCGACCGTCGGCGAGGCCTTCGCCCATGTCATGCAGCAGCATGTCGGTGTAGGCCCACAGGGTCTGACCGGCCAGCTCGGCACGCTCGGTGTCCTCCGGCGTGGTCAGCGAGGGGCGATGGCAGCTGGCGCAACCAAGAGAGTTGAAGTGGCGGGCGCCGGCCTGAATCTCTGGCGAATCCATGTCGCGTCGCTCGGGTACCGCCAGGCTCGAGGCGTAGAAGGTGATGAAGTCGGCGACCTCGTCACTGACTTCGGGATCGCCGCCATCGGGGAAGTCCTCGCAGCCCTGGCCCGGCATGCAGTCGGTGCTCGCGGCCAGGCGCGAGGTCAGGCCCATGTCACCGGCAAAGGCGTGCAGACTCTGCTGCTCCACCGTGGGTTCGCCGGCCTTCCAGCCGAAGCGGCCCAGCACGGTGGTCTGCTGGCGCACGTCCCACACCCGGTTGGGCCGGCCCGAGATGCCATCGCCGTCGGCGTCCTGCTCATCCGCCCAGGCCAGGATCTGCGCCTCGTCGACCACCTCGAGCAGGCCCAGGCCGATCATCGGCGGGGCGACCCGGGGGGACGTCAGCAGATTCTCGGGCAGCTCCCCGTAGGCGGGCTTCTCGATGGAATAGACGGGCGCCGCGAGCACTACGTTGTGTCCGTCGTCGAAGCTGATCTCGCGATCCTCGAGGGTGCGTACCATGTCGGCTTCCGGCGTGGCGCCGGGAATCGCCGCGGTCTGGAGTTGGCGCCCGTAGTGGGGCACCGGAACGGCGCCGGTGCGCCGAACGATGTCATGATCCTCGTCGCTTTCGGCGGGCAGTGACAGGCGCAGGAACAGTGACACCGGCGCCTCGCCAGGGGCCGGAGGGTGACCGCGGCCGTCCTTGATATGGCAGCCCTGGCAGCTGTTGGTGTTGATCAGCGGTCCGAGGCCGTCACGGGCATCGGTGCTGGCCGGTGCCACCACCCAGGGGTTGCGGAAAAAGCTGTTGCCGACGCTGAAGTCCAGGCGCTTGGTCATGCTCATGTTGCCAAGGGGCAGCGAGTAGGCGTTATGGTCGAATTGGCTGACCGAGCCTTCGCCACCCGAGCGTGGGTCGTTCTGGATGGGCGGCTCGCCGGCTGGCTCGTCGTTTGCGCTGACCGGCGCGCTGATGACGAGGGCCGCCAGCAACGCTGACAGAGTCGGGAGGAGCGACGGAAATTGACGCATCTGGCGTTTCCTTGAAACAGGTGAGCCGCACGTGGACCGTGCGGCTTCTTGGGGCGAATGACTCTCATTGCATCATTCGCCAAGGCGTTATCACCTGATCTGGATCAAGCGGGGTCCAGTGACCGGGTCAGAAAGTATGACCAGCGTCGTCGGGCTGCAGCGAGGTGACGCCCAATTCGCCTGCGGCCTGTTCGATGGAGCCGGTCTGGGTGACCAGCGCCAGGATGGCATCGTTGACGATGGCAGCGCCCTGATCATTGCTCGGTGCAATCATCATGTCGAAGGTCATCGGCGAGTCGCTGCGCTCGGCGGTCTCCTTGAGGGTGCCGAGCGCGTCCATGGAGGCCTCGATCTGCTGCTCCAGGGTCTGGGCCAGCTCGCTGTCGCGCTGGGCCAGCAGGGCTTCCACGCCGGGGCCTTCCAGAGTGGTGCCGTCGATGCGCTGGTAGCTGCCGGTGTAGACGTTCTGGATGCCCTGACCGTTGTAGTAGTGCGAGTTGTGAGTGTTGTCGCTGAAGCAGTCGTGCTCGTCCTCGTAGGAGTTGGCCTCCAGCGCGACCTTCATACGCTCACCGGCGAGCTCCCCCAGTGACAGTGAGCCCATGCCGAAGAGGATGCGGCGCAGGCCTTCTTCAGCCGGTTGCGCGGTCAGTTCGCTGCGGTAGTTGTCGCCGTCTACCGGCGCCCACTGGGCGACCATCCATTCCAGGTCGTTGATCAACAGCTGACTGGCTGCCTTCAGATAGGCCCGACGGCGGTCGCAGTGGCCGTTGCTGCAGTCTTCGCCCTGAGCGAAGTCGCTGGCGGGGCGCTCGCCGGCGCCGGCCTCGTAGCCGTGCTGATCCTGGCCCCACAGCAGAAACTCGATGGCGTGGTAGCCGGTGGCCACGTTGGCCTCGGAGCCGCCGATCTCGTTGAGCTCGGCCAGCAGCTCCGGGCTCAGGGTACTGACGTCGATCTCTTCGCCGCCGACGTTGATGCGCTCGGAGGCAATGATATTGGCGGTAGCGCCGGCGTTGCCCAGCTCGTGCTGGTAGCCGTCCTGAGCGACGTAGTCGATCATGCCTTCGTCCAGCGGCCAGGCGTTGAGCTGGCCTTCCCAGTCGTCGACGATGGCGTTGCCGAAGCGGAAGACTTCACTCTGCTGGTAGGGCACCCGCGCCTCACGCCAGGCCTTCTTGGCGGCGGCCAGGGTCTCGGGGGTCGGCGCGGCCAGCAGGCTGTCGATGGCCTCGTCCAGCGCCTTGGCCGTCTTCAGCGCGTCGCTGTAGGTGGTGTGGGCGAGATCGGTGTAGTGGCTCACCACCGCCTCGGCGGTAACGTCTTCGGCGGCGACGTGGCTAGACACGACAACGGCACTGGCGGCAATGGCAAGCGCCAGGGGACGGCGGACGAGACGGGAGATCATGGGGCGTTACCTTTTCTCAGGGCGGTTATTCTTGCGCGGCGACGACAGGTAAGGGATGGCTGCGCCGGGAAGTCCACTACGGAAAGAAATAGTAACGAGATTGACTATCATTGCAAGTCGCTGGGTGCGCTGGAACAGGCCGGAGCCTTGTGACTCAGCCTTATGCCCAAGCCCACGGACACTGCGCTGTGATGCAGCCGAGCAGGGGCAGCGGCCCGACGGGGAGATGGCGGAAAGGGGGCACCTTTCCGCCTTGTACCGGCGGACGCAGGCGGGCGTCAGCGTGGTGAGAAGCGGCGGTTGATGCCGGTCTCGGCGATCATGCGGGTGGAGATTTCCTCCACCGAGAAGCGGGTGGCATCGATAAAGGGGATATGCAGCTGGCGGAACATGGATTCGGCCTGGGCGACCTCCTGCATGCACTGATCCATGCTGCTGTAACGGCTGTTGGGGCGACGTTCGTGGCGGATGGCGGCAAGCCTGCGCGGGTCGATGGTCAGGCCGAACAGCTTGTGGCGCTGCTTGGCCAGTACCGGCGGCAGCTTCAGGGTGCCGCTGTCGTCCTGGTCGTCTTCGGTCAGCGGGTAGTTGGCCGCGCGCACCCCGAACTGCAGCGCCAGGTACAGTGAGGTCGGCGTCTTGCCGCAGCGTGACACCCCGACCAGGATGACATCTGCCTGGTCGTACTGGTGGGTTCGGGCGCCGTCGTCGTTGTCGAGGGCGAAGTGTACCGAGTGGATGCGGTCCATATAGACATCGTCGCTGGAGATGGCGTGGGTACGCCCGACGCTGTAGGAGGAGTGGGTGTCCAGCTCGCGCTCCAGCGGCTCGAGGAAGGTCGAGAAGATGTCGACCTTGAAGCCCGGTGCCTGGCGAATCACCGCGCGGATCTTCTCGTCGACGATGGTGTCGATGATGATCGGCTGCACGCCGTCGCGCACGGCGGTGGCCTCGATGATGCTGACCAGCGAGCGCGCCTTCTCGATGGTGTCGATGTAGGGCTTGGTCAGCTTGCGGATGTCGACGTTCTCGAACTGGGCCAGCAGGCTGCGGCCCAGGCTCTCGGCGGTGATGCCGGTGCCGTCGGAAATGAAGAAGGCGGTTCGGGTCATGACGATTCCCTTGAAGACAGTGATGGCATTGTCCGTTTACCGCTGCGGTGAGACAAGTTGTCGCTGTTCCAAAGTAAACCTAAGGCGGCACAGGCGTCCCCGACTACAAGATAGGCTGGCTTTCGATCAGCCTCTGAAACGGGACCTGGCGGTGGGGCCGAGCCAAGCATTCGCGCGCCTTTCAGGTACTTTGACGCCAGCATCCGACGTCGCGATTTGCGCGCCCTGGCGGAGACCTCGATAGCGGCGTCAGGGCGCTGACTACAGGAATCGTCGATTTCCCTCGGGTGTTGTAAAAATCCTCCAGTGACTTCGCTCTTAGACCAATGGCGAATATGGTGAGGCGCTGATAGAGTCGCCAGCATCCAGTCATGACGGCGCGTCACGGACGAGGTCGTCGACATCCAAGGGGGTCACGTGGACAAGTACATTCTGTGGTTTGATCAGCTGGGCATGAACGACGTCGAGCGAGTCGGGGGCAAGAATGCTTCCCTGGGCGAGATGATTTCCAACCTGTCCGGCGCGGGCGTCACGGTGCCTGGCGGTTTCGCCACCACCGCCGAGGCCTATCGCGAGTTTCTCTCCCACGAGGGGCTCAACGATCGAATCAACCAGGAGCTTGCGCGTCTCGACGTCGATGACGTCAATGCCCTTGCCGAGGCCGGCAGCAAGATTCGCCAGTGGGTCATCGATACCCCGCTGCCGCCGGCCTTCGAGGCCGCCCTGCGCGAAGCCTACGAGCTGATGCTAGGCAAGCATCCCAACCTCAAGGTGGCGGTGCGCAGCTCCGCTACCGCCGAGGATCTTCCCGACGCGTCCTTCGCCGGCCAGCAGGAAACCTTCCTCAATATCGAAGGCTACGACAACATCAAGCGGGCGGTGCACGAGGTGTTCGCGTCCTTGTTCAACGACCGCGCGATTTCCTACCGGGTGCACCGTGGCTATGCCCACGAGAACGTGGCGCTGTCCGCCGGCGTGCAGAAGATGGTGCGCTCCGAGACCGGGGCCAGCGGCGTGATGTTCACCCTGGACACCGAGTCCGGCTTCCGTGATGCGGTATTCGTGACCTCGTCATGGGGTCTCGGCGAGACCGTGGTGCAGGGCGCGGTGAACCCTGACGAGTTCTACGTCCACAAGACCACCCTGGCGGCAGGCCGCCCGGCGGTGCTGCGGCGTAACCTCGGCTCCAAGCTGATCAAGATGGTCTACACCGGTGATGCCAGCGCCGGCAAGTCGGTGGAGACCGTGGATGTGCCGCTGGCCGATCGTGGTCGCTTCAGCATCAACGACGAACAGGTGATGGCGCTGGCGCGCCAGGCGATGACCATCGAAGAGCACTACGGCCGTCCCATGGACATCGAGTGGGCACTGGATGGTGACGATCAACAGCTCTACATCGTTCAGGCACGCCCCGAGACCGTGGTGTCCCAGCAGGAGGGCGGCTCGCTGGAGCGCTTCCAGCTCAAGGAGAAGGGGCGCACCCTGGTCACCGGTCGCGCCATCGGTCAGCGCATCGGTCGTGGTGCGGTCAAGGTCATCCTGAGCCCGGACGAGATGGACAAGGTCAACGCCGGGGACGTGCTGGTCACCGACATGACCGACCCGGACTGGGAACCGATCATGAAGCGCGCTTCTGCCATCGTCACCAACCGTGGCGGGCGCACCTGTCACGCGGCGATCATCGCCCGCGAACTGGGTATCCCGGCGGTGGTGGGCTGTGGTGACGCCACCGACGTGCTGCGCGATGGCCGCGAAGTCACCGTGTCCTGCGCCGAGGGCGATGCCGGCCACGTCTACGATGGTCTGCTGGAGTTCGACCGCAACGTCACCAGCGTCGATGCCATGCCGGACATCCCGTTCAAGATCATGATGAACGTGGGCAACCCGGATCGCGCCTTCAGCTTCTCCACCCTGCCCAACGCCGGTGTCGGCCTGGCGCGTCTGGAGTTCATCATCAACCGCATGATCGGCGTTCACCCCAAGGCGCTGCTGGAATACGACACCCTGCCCAGCGAACTGCAGCAGACCATCGATCTGCGTATCGCCGGCTACGACGATCCGGTCAGCTTCTACGTCGACAAGCTGGTGGAGGGTATCTCGACCCTGGCGGCGGCTTTCTATCCGGAGCGGGTCATCGTGCGCATGTCGGACTTCAAGTCCAACGAGTACGAGAACCTGATCGGCGGCAAGCTCTACGAGCCCGGTGAAGAGAACCCGATGCTCGGTTTCCGTGGTGCGTCGCGCTACATCTCCGAGAATTTCCGTCCGTGCTTCGAGCTCGAGTGTCGGGCGATGAAGCGGGTACGCGACGAGATGGGCCTCGACAATGTCGAGCTGATGATTCCCTTTGTGCGTACCACCGAAGAAGCCAGCGAAGTGGTCGACCTGCTGGCGGCCAATGGCCTCAAACGCGGCGACAACGGGCTCAAGGTCATCATGATGTGCGAGCTGCCGGCCAACGCCCTGCTGGCCGATGAGTTCCTCGAGTACTTCGACGGCTTCTCCATTGGTTCCAACGATCTGACCCAGCTGACCCTCGGTCTCGATCGGGACTCCGGTATCGTCGCGCACCTGTTCGACGAGCGGAACCCGGCGGTCAAGAAGCTGCTGGCCATGGCGATCCAGGCCTGCAAGGCCAAGGGCAAGTACGTGGGGATCTGCGGCCAGGGGCCGTCTGACCATCCGGAGCTGGCCAAGTGGCTGATGGAGCAGGGCATCGACTCGGTGTCGCTGAACCCGGACGCGGTACTGGAGACCTGGTTCATGCTGGCCGGCGAGACCATCGGCTGACCGCCACCATGCTGTGAGACGGCGACACGATCGCCTGCCTGTCGACGCCGCGGACCTTCCGCGGCGTCGTTGCGTTCAGCGGGTGTACGAAACTCGCTCAATCGCCTCGAGGGGCTCCCCAAGTGCCCGCTAACTTGGCACCATGGGAAGCTTTTCTTTTCAGGATCTTGTGATGGCGTATCTGTTGGTCATGGGCAGCGTGCTGTTGTCCATCGGGGTGTGCCTGGGCTGGGCCTGCTGGTCGCTGGGGCGCTGGACCCTCGGGCGGCTGCTGCCAGGGGGACGTCAGACATCGGGCGCGGCAACACAAAAGACGAAGCCACGACCCAGGGCCCGCAGTCGCAGCGATGCCCCGAACAAGGCCCCGAGCAAGGCCCAGGCCAAGCCAGAATCCGGGCCGGCGCCGAAGGCCACACGGGGCAAGGCTGCTTCAGCAAAGGCGACCAGAAACAAGGAGCCGACGCCGCCCTGGGCGCTGACTCGGGGCCTGTCACGCTGTGGCTCGGCGCTGCCGCTGGGCCTGCTGATGGCGTTGATATACGGTGTGGTGCGCCTGGCCGAGAAGGGCATGGCGGCCAGGGCCGAAAGCACCCCTGAGGGGTATCACCAGTTGGTGTCGGTGCTCGGTGTGACCGCCGTGGCGTTGCTGGCGCTGGCACTGGTCTCGTGGTTCTGCCGCTGGCGGCTTGATCGTTACGAGCGCCGGCAATGAATCACAGCCTCGGTCGTCGGCGGTAACGATGGCTGGCAAGCACGAGCAAGGCACCGTGTGTGCGTGCCGTCTCGACGTCCAGGGCCTATGCTGAATCAAGCAATCACAACACTCCCGTCTTTCTCATCACAAAAGGAGCGGTGATGACATCGCGTACTTCGCCAAGGTTGGCGCGTCTGGCGTCTTCCATCGTCTGCGGCAATCTGCTGCTGGCCGGCCTGCTGACCACATCGGCCCTTGCCCAGGAGGGATTCGAATACGCCCGCCCGGACATCTCGCCGGAATCGAGTTCCGGCTACCAGGAGAAGCCCGGCTGGTCGACCGCGTCCTTTGCGGTGGCGGCGGCCAATCCGCTGGCCACCGACGCCGGCTATCAGGTGATCAAGGCCGGGGGCTCGGCCATTGATGCCGCCATCGCGGTGCAGATGGTGTTGACGCTGGTCGAACCGCAATCCAGTGGCATCGGTGGTGGTTCCTTTCTGATGCTGTTCGACGGGGAAGAGGTCCACGCCTTCGATGGCCGCGAAAAGGCGCCGCTGGGTGCCGATGAGGCGCTTTTCCTGGATGCCGATGGCGAGCCGATCGAGTTCATGACCGCGGTGGAGAGCGGGCGTTCGGTGGGGGTGCCCGGTACCTTGAGGATGCTGGAGCTGGCGCACGACGAATACGGCGAGCTGCCGTGGAAGTCGCTGTTTGCGCCGGCCATTACCCTGGCCACGGAAGGTTTCGAGATCAGCCCGCGGCTGCATCAGAGCCTGGCGTCGACGCCAGGTCTCGCCGAGGACGAGATCGCCGGGGCCTACTTCTTCGATGACCAGGGCGAGCCGCTGAAGGCGGGAACGACCCTGCGCAATCCCGCCCTGGCGGCGATTCTGACCAAGGTGGCCGAGGAGGGCAGCTCTGCGCTTCACACCGGAGAGTTCGCCGAGGATCTGGTGTCCCGGGTGCAGAATCACCCGGAATTGCCCGGAACCCTGAGTCTCGAGGACATGGCGGGCTACGCTGCGCTCGAGCGTGAGCCGCTGTGTACCCCCTGGCGTGACTGGGAGGTCTGCGGCTTTCCGCCGCCTTCATCGGGACACCTGACCGTGATGCAGATACTCGGCATGATGGAGGCCCTGCCGGAGATCGAGACCGCCATCCACGAGGGCGTGCCCACGGTGGATTGGCTGCATCCGTTTCTCGAGGCGTCGCGCCTGGCCTTTGCCGATCGCGGCCGATACATCGGTGACAGCGACTTCGTCGAACCTCCTGGCGGCGACTGGAATACGCTGCTGGCACCCGACTATCTGGCCAAGCGCGCCGAGCTGATCAAGCAACAGAGCATGGGCAGCGGCGAAGCGCGCCCCGGTAACCCCGGTTCGCTGGAGACCGCCTACGCCTCCCAGCCCCAGCAGCCCGAGCACGGCACCAGCCATATCAGCATCGTCGACCCCCGGGGTCAGGCGGTCGCCATGACCTCGAGCATCGAGCAGGCGTTTGGTTCGCGCATCATGGCCAACGGTGGCGGCGAGCTTGATGGCGGCTATCTGCTCAACAATGAGTTGACCGACTTTTCCTTTACCCCGACAGATGAGCAGGGCACACCGATCGCCAACCGGGTGCAGCCCGGCAAGCGGCCGCGTTCGAGCATGAGTCCGACGCTGGTGTTCGAGCGTGAGAGCGGCGAGCTGGTAGCGAGTCTCGGGTCTCCCGGAGGCGCGGCGATCATCCACTACACCGCCCAGACGCTGGATGCCATGCTTACGCGTGGTGTGGACGCCCAGCAGGCGCTCGATCTGCCCCATGCGATCACCACCGGTGGCACCGTCTATCTGGAGCAGGGCCGCTTCCCCGAGGCCACGCTGAGCGATCTGCGGGGGCTTGGCCACGAGGTCGAGACTCGCGAGTTGACCAGCGGTCTGCAGGCGCTGAAGGTCACCGAAGACGGCTTCTATGGGGGTGCCGACCCCCGCCGTGAAGGCGTCGTGATGGGCGACTGAGGCGCGCCATTCGCTCCGCGGACTGATGTTGCCCCCGCTCCCGGCTACCGCCGGGGCGGGGGTTCTTCGTTCAGTCATCGGCCAGCCAGTGGCGCAGCTTGGTCAGCAGTAGCTCGGCGTCGCTCATCCTGCGTCGTTCGCGCAGCAGCGCGCTGAGTCTTTCAGGGCGGTCGGTGATGATGCCGTCCACGCCCATGTCGATAAGTCTGGCCATGCGGCCAGGATCGTTGACCGTCCAGGCGTAGAGCGGCGTCTGGTTGAGGTGGGCGCGTCGCAGTTGATCATCGTCGATCTGGCTGTTGCGCAGCCCGAGCCCGTCGAAGCGACGCTGCGGCAGGCTGCCGGGCAGGGCCCACTCTGCCAGCAGCAGTGTCCTGGCGCGAGGCTCCTGGGCGTCGATCAGGTGGATCTGACGGTACGACAAGGACGCAAGCCAAGTGGTCTCGAATAGCCTGGGATCGCCACAGATCATGCGTGCCAGGCGGTCTTCTGCCTGGTCTCGGCAGTGCAGACGCCAGCGGCGTTCGGCGTCAAGCTCTGCCACGACCGCCTCGATCAGCGCCTGTTCCTGGCCACGGCTCGGCTTGAGCTCGATGATCAGGTCGGCGCGGCCACGCACCGCAGCCAGGGCCTGGTCGAGCCTGGCCAGGCGTTCGCCGGCGAAGGCATGGCTGAAGCCTGATCCGACATCCAGCGTTGCCAACTCCTGCCAGTTCAGGTCGGTGACCCGCCGCGGGTCACCGGCAAGACGCTGCAGCGTGGCATCGTGGCTCAGCACCACGCTGCCGTCGGCACTCAGGCGTACATCGATCTCGATCTGATCGGCGCCGTCTTCCAGGGCCTGGCGGATGGCTGACAGGCTGTTTTCCGGCGCTACCTCCGAACTACCCCGGTGGGCGATCACCTCGACCTCGTCATTGAGCTCCTGTCGCTCCACCATCAGCCACGCCTGGGAGACAGCGAATACCAGGATGCCGACCTCCACCGCCCAGGCCAGCCGCCCCGGGTGGGCGTCTGCCGGTGGGGGATCGGGGCGCGGCAGTCGATGGGCGCGGCGCAGGTACAGGCAGGTCGCCAGCAGGGCGTTGAGCACGATCACCGCGAAGGCGACACTGAGCGTCAGCAGGGTCGCGGCGGTGACCACCAGCAACATGGTCGTGATGACCACCGCGCCGATCTCGGGCAGTGTCGACAAGAGGGGGGCGACCCAGGCGCTGAAGGCGATCGACACCGCCGACGGCAGCACCAGCAGTACCGCCAGCATCGAAAAGATGACCCGCGCAAGTCCCCCCTGGCGGTGCCGGGTCAACTGGTAGCTGCGGCGCATCGCTGCGACAGGCGAGAGACCCTCCAGTACCACGCAGGGCAGCGCCAGCCACCATCGGATGTAGAGTCGCGCCGCCAGCGCGGCCCAGAGTCCGACCAGCGGAAGCAGGGTCGAGGTGTAGAGCCAGAAGGCCGGTGGGCGCACCCGCCGCACATAGTAGGGATCCAGGTGACCGAGCAGGGAATCGTGGACCAGGCTGGCACAGGCGGCGACGAGGGTCAGGGCCAGCAGGTGAATCGACACCTGCAGGCTGGCGAGGCCCAACAGCCTGGGAAGACGATGCAGGCTCTGCCACAGGGCGATCAAGGCCTGGCGCGCGTGGGAGCCCTGGCGCTCCACCGCCACCAGCATCATCCCGGCCTGCTGCAGGTAAAGCAGCGTCAGCAGGATGACGGCAAAGGCGAGGATCCAGCTGAAGCCCAGCGGGGACAGCAGCAGCTCGACCGCATCCACCGTGGTGACCAGGGGGCGGCCAACCCGGGAAAGCCAGCCGGCCAGCAGCCAGCCCATGGCCGGCAGCAGTGCGGCCGAGGCGAACAGCGTGAACAGCAGATGGTAGGCCAGCAGGGGACGCAGGTGGTCGTGCAGGCTGGTGTAGACATCCCTGGCAAGCGTCATGACTCTATCGTCTGCCGTTGGGTGTTGGCGGAAGGAGCGGGCGCAACCTTGCGCCTGGCGCCCCGTGAGGCAGCGATGGCGTCAGCATTTGCGACGCCACCGCTGTGGTGATGAAAGAAGGAAGGATGATCGCCCGTCAATCGAGTTCGAGGCGGGACTCGGCGACCAGGATGCCGTTGTTGTCGGCGTAGACCCATTGGCCTGGCGTGAAGTCGACACCGGCGAAGGCGACGGGAACATCACGCTGACCTTCGCCGCGCTTTTCGCTCTTGCGCGGGTGGGCGCCGAGCGCCTGGATGCCCAGGTCGGTCTCCGCCAGGATGTCCACGTCGCGCACGCAGCCGTACATGATCACCCCGGCCCAGCCATTACCGGCGGCCTGTTCAGCGAGCATGTCGCCGAGCATGGCGCAGCGCGTAGAGCCGCCGGCGTCCACCACCAGCACCGCTCCGTCGCCTGGTTCGGCGACCGCCTGCTTGACCAGTGAGTTGTCTTCGAAGCACTTGACCGTTTTCACGGGGCCAAAGAAGGCCTCCTGGCCCCCGTAGTTGACGAAGATCGGGTCGCACACCGCCACTTCGGGGTAGGCGTCGCAGATATCGGGCGTGACAATCTGGGTCATGGGAGCGTCTCCGTGGCTAGTCCTGGCATGATGCCACAGGTGTCGATGTTATCCAGCCCCCGGGGGATGTGGGGCTGAGGAGGTCGAGCGAGGTGGCCCGTCGTCGTTCTGCAAGGTCCTGCAGGGGGGCTGAGTGCGACAGATGCCGGCAGACCCGGCCCGACGATGGGTATCTTCAGCGCTACAGCCGCCAGAGCATCAGCAAAGCGGGTACGTCCCCTCGCAGGTTCCACGACGGATTGCACGCGAATATGAGTCAAGGGGGCGGTGCCCTGAGGACTGATACCTGGGTGCGCCTTTCTGAGGATTCGCTTCCAGGGGATCTTCGCCGTCCCTCTACTCACCCATGTAGCCTTGAACGGAATGGTTGTCTTGTTTCTAGCACAAAGTGTGCGCATATGTTTTAAAAAATATGCTTTTTTATCATTCGATTTTTCGTTTTATCGTCGCTTGAAGATCCGTTTTTTAGAAGACGGTAGAGTCGATGCTTGGGCAGTTATAGGTAATGTCTTATCAACTGTGCTTGAGGCGTCATTTTATATTCTGAGGAGAGATGTTGTTTCATCGTTGTGGTGCCGTCTCACTCCTATAGTATGAAGATATATTTCAGATGCTTCCTTTCTTATGGAGAGCTTTTTCCCGTTGCCGTTCGACTATGTTTCTGGAAATTCGGCGGTGGCATGGTTAGAGGATTTAGCAATATCTGGCGGGGATTTCTCATGCTTGAAACACCAGAGCTGCGGTCGTGAATCGAGGAAATAGCGTGGAGGAGCAGGGATCTTGGGGAAACCCTCTCTTTGGTAAGTACTATGCAGCGATGAAGGATAGATGGCGACCAATGATGTTGGCGCTGAAGCCGTGTGAACCCTCTTGTCTGATAGAGCAGCAAGTCTTTCTGTACGTGAAGGGGGAGGCGGATAGCTTGCCTGTTTCTGCCTAAGCTATTGCCGATGAAGAAGTTCGGACACCATAAATCGTTGTGTGCGCATATCTTTTGCCATGGGAAATGTGTAGCTCGGCTGAGTCGGAGCGGCGTGTGGATATCGCACGGCGGCGCGTCAGTCATATCTCGTTGTTGTCAGTGACACGTGGGGAACACAGCATGGCGAATCAGAATAGCGACTTCATGGTGGATGAGGCGGGGCTGGACGACGGCACCCGGGCAGGCTCCGTTGCGACCTCGGCAGGAGGTGTTTACGAACGGCCACCCGGGGGGCAGATCGACAGCTTTGTCGTCAATGGCGTCGATCTGACCGGAGGCGGTAGCCTCAGCGGCGATTTTGGTACTCTCACGGTATCGGTGGACGGCCAGGGCAACTATCGCTGGGACTACCTGTTGACCGATAACACCATCGATCACCGATCCCAGGGGCGTGGTGAAGAAGACATCAATGATCCGTTCAGGGTCGAAGTAAACAGTAATAGCCAGGGCACGCGAACCGAAAACCTGCGGATTTTTGTGAAGGATGACGTGCCCGAAGCCACCGCCACCGGGCCTGACTCGGTGGCCGAAGGTGAGGTGGCGAGCGGCACCTGGTCGGTCAATGCCGGCGCGGATGGCCTGCGCGAAATGCGCGTCTACGTGTCCGAGGAGGTGGGCTTCTATCGTCTGGACACACCCATCGAGCTATCGGTGGGCACTCTGATCGTCAACTCGGATGGCACCTGGGAGTTTACGGCCAAGGATGGACTCGATCAGAGCACCAATCCCGAGCTCGAATTCACCTTGAGACCCATCGATAATGACGGAGATCGGGGGCGAGCCAAGGTCACGGTTGAGATCACTGAAGGTGATAGCACCACCCCGCCTACTACGAGCGACTTCAGCGTGGATGAAGCGGGGCTGGCTGACGGCACCAGCGCGGGGTCGGCTGCGACCTCGGCTTCAGGCGTCTATGAAGCTCCGGCCGGGGGGCAGATCGACAGTTTCGTGGTGAACGGTGTTGACCTGACGGGAGGGGGAAGCCTCAGTGGCGATTTTGGCACCCTGACCGTGTCGGTGGATGGTCAGGGCAGCTACAACTGGACCTATCAGTTGACCGAAAACTCCGACGATCACCGTTCTCAGGGGCGCGGCGACGAAGGCGTCAATGACGCGTTCAAGGTAGAAGTGAGCGGCGCTAGCCAGGGGACGCAAACCGACAACCTGCGGATTTTCGTCGAGGATGACGTGCCTGATGCCACCGCCACCGCGCCGGACTCGGTGGTCGAAGGAGAGGTGGCCAGCGGCACCTGGTCGATCAACGCAGGCGCTGATGGTCTGCGCGAAATGCGCGTCTACGTTTCCGAGTCGTCAGGTTTTTACCGTCTGGACACGCCTATCGAGCTGTCGGTCGGGACCCTGACCGTGAACTCTGACGGCACCTGGAGGTTCGAGGCCAAGGAGGGACTCGATCACAGTACCAATCCCGAGCTCGAATTCACCCTGAGGCCGATCGACAATGACGGTGATAGGGGGCGGGTCAAGGTCACCGTGGACATTACTGAAGCCATGGATACCGGCCCGACCACCCCGTCAAGCGACGGTGACCCCAATACCGTTTCGCCCTCTGTGGTGGTGGACGAGGATGGCCTGCCCGAGGGCAATGCCGGCGGACCTGGCGATGTAGCCGGTGAGGCCACCGTCGTCAGTGCGCAGCTAGGTTATGATTTTGGTGCAGACGGACCCGCCTCCAGCGGCGCCTTCACCTGGACCACCGATGGCCTGCCGACCAACTTGCAGAGCCAGGGAAACACGGTTGTCTATGAGGTCTCGGCTGACGGCCTTAGCCTGACCGGGCGTGACGAGGTGACGGGCGAGGCCGTGTTCACGGTGGTCAGGGCGGATGATTCGGATCTGGTGACGGTGTCCCTGTTGCGCCCGCTGGATCACTTCGCCACCGGAACCGAAGACGATATCGACCTGGCGCTGGGCTATGTGGTCAAGGATGCCGAAGGCAGCGAGGCCAAGGGCTACCTGGAGGTCACTGTCGACGACGACACTCCGCTGGTCGTGGACGACAATTCCAGTACCGAGGTGGGCCAGGCGGTGACCAAGGATGTGCTGGCCAACGACAGCCCGGGCGCCGATCTCGGCCATCTGGTCGAAGCCGAAGTCGTGTCCGGCGATGGGCAGGTGGTGATCAACGACGATCACACCTTGACCTTCATTCCGGATGATGGCTTCACCGGCAGTGCGAGCATCAAGTACAAGGTGCTGGATTGCGACGGTGATCCGATGGTGGGCCACTGGTACGTCGACGTCATCGACGGTGGCGGCACTGGACCCACCACTCCCGATAGCGACGGCGACCCCAATACCACTGCACCTAACGCTGTTGTCGATGAAGATGGCCTGCCTGGCGGCATTGCCGGTGGCATCGAGGATGTCCACGGGGAGCGCACCGTGGCGACCGGCTCGCTGGGCTACAGCTTTGGTAGCGCCGGGCCAGGCAGCTTTGCCTGGAGCACTGTGGGGCTACCTGCCCTGACCTCCGGCGGCAGTCCGGTCAACTGGTCGCCGAGCAGTAACGGACTCTCACTTACCGGCTCCGACAGCAGTGGTAATAGTGTCATTTCGGTGCAATTGACCGACATCGCCAGCGGTAGCTACCGGGTGGTGCTGACCAGGCCGCTGGATCACTCCGACCCCAATGTCGAGAGCGATATCGATTTCAGTGTTGGCTACACCATCACCGATAGCGCCGGCGACAGCGCCACGGGCAGCATCGATATCACCATTGATGACGACATGCCGGTCACCAACGCCGACAGCGCCACCACCGACAACGATGGCAGTGTCACCGTCGATGTGCTCGGCAACGACGACTTTGGCGCGGATGGCTCCGGCGGCATCACCAACGCCACCGTCCAGGGCGGCGCCGGCGTCGGTACCGTCACGGTGAATCAGGACGGCACTCTGACCTTCACTCCCGACCCCGGTTTTGTCGGCAACGCCACCATCAATTACACCGCCACGGATGGGGACGGCAGCGCTGTCAGCGGCAGCCTCAGCGTTGCGGTCGGCGATAGCGGTACCGGACCCTCCACGCCAGAGACGGACGGCTCGGATCCGGTGGTCGCGGTGGTGGATGAAGATGGCCTGCCCGGAGGAATCGCGGGCGGTAGTGGTGACGCCGCGGGCGAGGCGGTCGTGGTTACCGGTCTGCTGGGCTACAGCTTTGGCGACGACGGTCCCGCAGCCGGTGGTGGCTTCGCCTGGGGCGCCGACTCTTCGGGTCTGCCCGCGCAGACATCTGACGGTCAGGATATTCGCTACTTCCTGAGCAGCAATGTCCTGTCCCTGGTGGGTCTTGATCAAGCCGGCAACCGCGTCATCGCCATCGACATGCTGGATGCTTCCACGGGCCAGTACCGGGTCGTGCTTTCCCAGCCGCTCGATCACCCGGTGGCGGACATCGAGGACGATCTGCGCTTCAACGTCAGCTACACCGTGACCGACAGTGATGGAGACACGGCGCAAGGCAATCTGGTCGTCGTGGTCGATGACGACTCACCTCAGCCTTCAGCGGTCCAGGCCGGTGTGTTGACCGATGGCGCTACCGATGACATCAGTTTCTTCGGGGCCGACGGCGCCGGTTCACTGACCTTCGGTGCATCATTGGCGGGTACCCAGGTGACAAGTCCGAGCGGCTTGCCGGTCAGAACCTCGGGCGGTGAAACTCTCACCTACCAGCTCAGTGGTGACGGGCTGACCCTTCAGGCAACCACCGCTGGCGGTTTCGTGGCATTCGAAGTCAGTCTGGCTGCGGATGGCTCCAGCTATACCGTCGATGTCTTCGATGACGGCATTGCCGCCATCGGGCAGTCGAGTCTCGAGCTCAGCGAGGCCACCAAGGAGGTTGTCGTTCCCTTCCAGACGGGGACAGGTGCTACCGGATTCGGGCATCGCTACCTCGCTTTCGACAACGGCGACGTCGCCCCGGATGTACTAGTATCTGCCTGGTCGGTCGACGATGGCATGAGTCGGCCGACCTTCCTGAGGACCCAGGGGGATAACTTCGTGGCGGTGGGTGGCGATACCCTGACCGGCCAGAACGAGATCACTCGTATCGATTTTATCGACGATCTCGCCTTCTCCAGCAATAGTCCCAACTGGGAAGATCATCGTGGGGTCAATTTCTTCAGCGACGTCGTGTTTCGCGCCGAGCGGATGGAATTCCCGATGCTCACGATCAAGGCCATTGGCCTGGCGCCGGATGGCAACGCCACCAGTGGGCATCCCTACGAAGTGGGCCAGGAAAACGTGCTGACCCTGAGCAGCGGCGATATTCGCTTCTTTGACACCAGCGGTCGCGACGTCACCTCGAGCCTGGATATTACCGAGTTGGACGACGGCTCGCTGCGAATCATGAACATCCCGAGTGGTTCTCGATTCGAGCTGGCAACCGACCAGCCGTTCGAAGCGCTGGAATTCAAGGGATTGCATGACTGGTACGCGTTTGGTCTGAGTGGTGACTTCGAGTATTCGTGGCTGGAGAAGGGGGATGGGTCTGGTTCGAACAACGGCCAGCTGACACTCCCGGTGGAAGGCGCGGATGGCGATGGTGACACGGTCAGCGGAAGCCTTGAGTTGACCTTGCCGTCTGCTGGGTCTGCCAGTGCAGCAACGGCGTCGGCTCGTAGCCTTGATACCAGCGCCAACGATGATGGTGACGGTGAAATCTGGGCAGCCGTCGGTGCTGATACCATCGTGCTCGATCTGGGAGATGTAGGCACTGCCTCCAGTCCCTCTTCGGTCGTGGTGAACAACTTCACCCTGGGAGATACTGCGACAAACGCCGACGCGGACACCCTGGACCTGTCTGACATCCTCGACGACGCCACCGATGAAGACGTCTCTGCGTACCTCTACGCCAGCCAGGAGGGCAGTAATACCGTGCTCTCGGTGAAGACGGACGGTGGCATAGGAGCGAGTGGCGACGGGGCCGACCAGGTGATCACCCTCACCGAGGTCAGCATGGGCGGTGCTTCCAGCGACAGCTTCCTCGACAAAATGGTGCAGCACGGACAGCTCGACGTGGAATAATCACAAGAAGGTATGAAAAAAGCGCCCCGAGGAAGTTTTCCTCCGGGGCGCTTCTTGTTTCCGGATGTCTTTCCGGAAATTTCCGTGATAACCGCGTTCCAATCTCTTGGCACTGGTGAGGCCCGATCAGGGCCTCACCTGGCGATCGCGGCCTGGCTCAGGCTTCCTGAGCCACCGGGATCACGTTCGAGGCGGCTTTCTGGTACTCCTCGATTTCGTGGAAGTTCATGTAGCGATAGATCTCGCCGGCCATGGCGTCGAACTCGCCCATGTAGCGGCGGTACTCATCGACACTCGGCAGGCGACCTTCCACGGCGGCCACGGCGGCCAGTTCGGCGGAGGCCAGGAAAACGTCGGCACCATCACCCAGACGGTTGGGGAAGTTGCGGGTGGAGGTGGATACCACCGTGCTCTTGGCGGCGACGCGGGCCTGGTTACCCATGCACAGCGAGCAACCCGGCATTTCCATGCGCGCGCCGGCACGGCCGTAGATGCCGTAGTAGCCTTCCTCGGTCAGCTGGTGCTGGTCCATCTTGGTAGGCGGGGCGAGCCACAGCTTGGTCTTCAGGCTGCCGGCGGGCTGCTTCTCGAGCAGCTTGCCTGCGGCGCGGAAGTGGCCGATGTTGGTCATGCACGAACCGATGAACACCTCGTCGATGCTCTGACCTGCCACCTCGGACAGCAGACGGGCGTCGTCCGGGTCGTTGGGGGCGCACAGTACCGGCTCCTTGAGCTGCTCCAGGTCGATCTCGATGACCTCGGCGTACTCGGCGTCGGCGTCGGCGCGCATCAGGCTCGGGTCGGCCAGCCACTCTTCCATGGCCAGGATGCGACGCTCGATGGTGCGCTTGTCACCGTAGCCATTGGCGATCATCCACTTGAGCAGGGTGATGTTCGACTTCAGGTACTCGGAGACAGAGTCTTCGGACAGGGTGATGGTGCAGCCCGCCGCGGAGCGCTCGGCACTGGCATCGGACAGCTCGAAGGCCTGCTCGACGGTAAGATCCTCGAGGCCCTCGATCTCCAGCACGCGACCAGAGAAGGCGTTCTTCTTGCCGGACTTCTCGACGGTCAGAAGGCCCTGCTGGATGGCGTAGTAGGGAATGGCATGGACCAGGTCACGCAGGGTGACACCAGGCTGACGCTTGCCCTTGAAGCGCACCAGGATGGACTCCGGCATGTCCAGCGGCATGACACCGGTGGCGGCGGCGAAGGCCACCAGGCCAGAGCCCGCCGGGAAGGAGATGCCCATCGGGAAACGGGTGTGGGAGTCACCGCCGGTGCCGACGGTGTCCGGCAGCAGCATGCGGTTCAGCCAGGAGTGGATGATGCCGTCGCCCGGGCGCAGCGATACGCCGCCACGGTTCATGATGAAGTCCGGCAGGGTGTGGTGGGTTTCCACATCGACCGGCTTCGGGTAGGCGCTGGTGTGGCAGAACGACTGCATCACCAGGTCCGCCTGGAAGCCCAGGCAGGCCAGGTCCTTGAGCTCGTCACGGGTCATCGGACCGGTGGTGTCCTGAGAGCCGACGGTGGTCATCTTCGGCTCGCAGTACATGCCGGGACGCACGCCTTCCAGGCCGCAGGCCTTGCCGACCATCTTCTGGGCCAGGGTGAAGCCCTTGCCGGTGTCCTTGGGCTGCTCGGGCAGGCGGAAGACGTCGGACTGCTCCAGACCCAGCGCCTTGCGGGCGTTGTCGGTGAGTCCGCGACCGATGATCAGCGGGATACGGCCACCTGCGCGGACCTCGTCGAGGATGACCTGGGTCTTCAGCTCGAAGGTGGAGATCACTTCGTCGGTGTCGTGACGGCAGACCTTGCCTTCGTAGGGGTAGACGTCGATGACGTCGCCCATTTCCATCTTCGACACATCCATCTCGACCGGCAGGGCGCCGGCGTCTTCCATGGTGTTGAAGAAGATCGGGGCGATCTTGCCGCCGAAGCAGAAGCCACCGGCACGCTTGTTGGGCACGTTGGGGATGTCGTCGCCGAAGAACCACAGCACCGAGTTGGTGGCGGACTTGCGCGAGGAACCGGTACCCACCACATCGCCGACGTAGGCGACCGGGAAGCCCTTGGCCTTGACCGCTTCGATCTGCGCCATGGGGCCCTTGGTGCCGGGGACTTCGGGCTCGATGCCGTCACGCTCGTTCTTGAGCATGGCGTTGGCATGCAGCGGAATATCCGGACGTGACCAGGCGTCGGGGGCCGGGGACAGGTCGTCGGTGTTGGTCTCGCCGGGCACCTTGAACACGGTCAGGGTGATCTTGTCGGCCAGTGCCGGCTTGGACAGGAACCATTCGGCGTCGGCCCAGGACTGCATCACGTCCTTGGCCACCTCGTTGCCGGCCTTGGCGCGGTCGGCGACGTCGTGGAAGGCGTCGAACATCAGCAGAGTGTGCTTGAGCTGCTCGCCGGCTTCCTTGGCAAGCTCAGCATCATCGAGCAGTTCGACCAGGGTCGCGATGTTGTAACCACCCTGCATGGTGCCCAGCAGCTTGACGGCATGCACCTTGTCGATGAGCGGAGATTCGGCTTCGCCCTTGGCCAGGGCGGTCAGGAAACCGGCCTTGACGTAGGCGGCCTCGTCCACCCCGGGCGGAACGCGGTTGGTCAGCAGATCGAGGACAGTCTCTTCTTCTCCGGCGGGCGGCGCCTTGAGCAGTTCGACCAGTTCGGCGACCTGTTCGGCGTTCAGCGGCTTGGGGGGAATGCCTTCCTGGGCACGCTCTTCGACATGTTGGCGATAGGCTTCAAGCACGTGGGGGCCCTCATTGGTTTGTGGTGGTCACGCTCGAACGCGTCTCGCTCGAACGTGAGGGACACGCTGTCAACGGTGGCCGGGATTCTAGAATAAACTGTCGACAATGTTAAGAGAGCCCGTCATGACGGGCTTTGAACTTTGGTCGCCGAGGCCGGTTCGTGCCTATTCGACTGGGGTAGGGGTGTGTCCGCTCGAGGCAGGCGTTACCATGTGCCGATTCAATTTTTAGCACGATGAGGTGTCCGACGATGACCCAAGTTGTGGTGTCGCCCTGCGTCGGGCTGTGTTCGACCACGGTGGGCGATAACGTCTGCCGTGGCTGTCAGCGCCATGATCAGGAAATTCTGCGCTGGTTCTCGCTGGATGGCGATGAGCGCGAGAGGCGGATCGGGGAACTGGACGCTCTGCGTATCGAGGTGGCCGCGAATTTCGTCGAGGTGATCGACGAAGACCTGCTGGAGCGCCAGATGCGACGCCATCGCGTGCGTTTTCGTTCGTCTCAGCCGGCGGCGTCGCGTGTGATAGAGCTGCTGAGGGTGGGGCGTGATCGTATCGGCGACCTGGCAGCCTACGGTATCGTGCTGCGCCCAGGTGTGCCGGACCAGCCTCAGCAGTTGTACGCCGCCATCAGCCAGGCCCTTCAGCAGGCCGCCGAAGAACGTCGGACACTTCATCTCGAGTCCGGGCCCGATGGGGCCCAGCAATGGAAACCGCTTTCATGAATGTCACCATCAGCCCCGACCATGACACCTCGCTGCCTGAGGAGCTTCTCGAGTTCCTGCCGTGTGCGACGCCGAATGCATGGGTCGAGTGGGCGCTGGACAATGAAACCCTGTTGTTGATCGATCACGCCCAGTGCGAGAAGAAAGCGGCGTCCACGGCCATGAGTCTGATGTATCGCTACGTGGATCACGTCGACCTGCTGACCAAGATGTCGCAATTGGCTCGTGAAGAGCTTCTGCACTTCGAGCAGGTCGTGAAAATCATGCGCGCCAGGGGGATTGAGTACCGCCATCTCAGCGCATCGCGCTATGCTGAAGGACTGAGGGAACTGGTCAGGCGCGATGAGCCGGAGCGTCTGGTGGATGTGCTGATCGTCGGTGCCTTGATCGAGGCGCGCAGTTGTGAACGCTTTGCGCGACTTATTCCACATCTCGACGACGAACTTGCCAAGTTCTACCGAGGTCTGGTTAAGTCGGAAGGACGCCACTTCGAGGACTACATCACACTGGCGAGCCAGCTTTCAGACGCGCCGATAGAAGCGCGCATTGCGGTCTTCAAGGCCCGCGAAGAGCAACTTGTGACGACCCCGGACGTCGCCTTTCGATTTCACAGCGGTGTGCCGGCCTGAGGCCGATAGCACCGCCACGCAGGGACACCATCATGCGGGACGCCCAACACGATGCTTCCCAGATAACGGACCAGGACCACCTGGCACTCTTTGGGCACTTTTCCCTCAACCTGGGAGACGATGTCCTCGTTCAATTCAGCTACGACAAGGTCAAGGCGCTGCTGGTCTACCTGCTGCTGCATCAGCAGCCGGTCAACCGCGCGACCCTGGCCGAACTGCTGTGGCCCGACCAGGGGTTGTCCTCCGGTCGCACCAACCTGAGACATGCCCTTCACTGTCTGCGTCAGTCGCTGGGGGATGAGGCCGACAAGGTGTTGACGGTGTCGCGCCAGACCATCGCCTTTCAACTGCCGTCGCAATGGGGGTTCGATGTTCATGAACTGCAGCGGCTGCTGGAGGGCAGTCGTGACATCGACACCCTGGAAGAATTGCTGGGGTTATATCGAGGCGACCTGGTGGAGGAGCTACAGCTGCCGGCCTGTCCCGACTTCCAGCGATGGCTGATTCAGGTGCGCAACGAGTGGCGCCAGCGGGTCATTCGCTTCGCCGAAGACGTGCTCGACCAGGAAGGCAGCATCCCCGATGCGTTGTTGCAGGAGCTGGTCAGCCGATTTTCCGGTTACGCTCCCTTTCATGAAAAGCTGGTGCGCCAACTGGCCGAGCAAGGCCAGATGGCGGCGGCGCATGAGCAGTACAACGCCTTCCTGCAGTTGCTGGCGCTGTCCGGGCAACAGCCAGACCCCAGTTTCCTGCAGTTGGCTTGTTACTGGTCCGACGGACAGCCCGAAAATCCGTCCTTGTCGCCCAAGGGCGCCTTCTCGCGGACCCTGGCGATGGACAGTCCGCCGCTCGGCGAAGAGGAGGTCGAGCACAGGCAGCTGTCGGTCATGGCGATTCGCCTGACACTGGACGGCGACATGGGCAGCCGGGCCGAGACGCGGGCCTGTCTGGCATTGCAGATCGAACTGATGCGCTGGCTCGAGAAGCAGTGCCACCATCTGGGAGGTTTCTGGTTGCCTGGGGCCACGGGCGGGCTGGGGCTTGCCTGTTTCGGTACCCATGGGCCGGCGCATCAGCTGGCAGAACTGGTGGCCCTGTACGAACACTGTCGACGTCTGTTGGCGGAAGAGTTGCAGCGACACTGGACCGGTGAAGGGAGCCTGCCCCACATGACCCTGGCGGCGGGCCTGAACAGCGGCCAGGTGGTCTATCTGCCGTCGCGCCACCTGGTGGACCCGCTGGGTCAGGTGACCCAGCGGGCACTCGACTTGATGAGCGCCGCCGAGGGCAGCGAACTCGTCATTTCTCAGGAGGCCAGCCAGCACATGCCGCCGGCGCTGGACCTGCAACCGAGGTTGTTTTCGCGGTTGGTGGCAAGCGACGGCCGAGTCCGCCTGCGTGCCCTGGTGCTGGGCACCAATGAGGGCGGCCGTGACGCGACGCCGCCAAGCCTGGTGGGGCGCGAGAACGCGCTGCGCATGCTGCGCGATGCACTGGCGCGGGCCGGTATCGGCCTGCGTCAGAGCGTGCTGGTGAAGGGGCCTTCCGGGCTTGGCAAGTCGGCACTGCTGGTAGGGTTTCGCCACCTTGAGCAGAGTCGCGACGCCACCATCTGCTGGCAGCCCAACACCCGCATGTCGGTGCAGGAATCCTATGGTGTGGCGCGCCACCTGGTGCGCTGGCACCTGGGGGGCGAGATCGACAGCGAGGGCCTGGCGGCGTTGGTCGAGCGCCTGGGCCTAAGCGAGCTGGATGACGACGATATTCGTTGGCTCGAAGAGGCCATGGGTATTCGCGAACCTCACGAAGTCTCGCTGCTTGCGCAGAGCAGCGAGGCGGTGGAAGCGGTGGTGGCGCTTCTGCATGGGCTGATTCATGAGCTGTCACAGGAACGTCCGCTGGTACTGATGATCGACGACCTGCAGTGGGTCGACGAGCCATCGTTCAAGGTGCTGGCCGGCCTCCAGGCGCGGCTGCCGATCAACTGTCCGCTGTTGTTGATCGCCAGCCATCATGGTCGTGAATCCTTGCCCACCCGACTGCACTGGGATCAGCAGATTGCGCTTGGCAGGCTCGACGCCATGCAGTCGTCGCGGCTGTTGACCCAGCTGGCTCGGCGCTATCGGCTGCATCTGTCGCCGCGCCTGCGGGGCCAGATCATCGAGCGCTGCGATGGCGTCCCGCTCTACCTGCAGGAGATCTGTCGTCGTCTCGACATGGACCGGCGGGAAGGGCGTAGCGTCCAGCTCGACGAACTGCCCCACGGCCTGCTTGGCCTGTTGACCAGTCGCATCGATCAACTGGATGGCGATCGCGAAGTGGCGCACATCGCGGCGGTGCTGGGTCGCCACTTCCGCTTCGACTTTCTGGCCGAGTGCAGTGGTTGGGAGCCGGAACGGCTGAGCCGGGCGCTGGAAGAAATGCGTCGACTCGAGATCATCGAGCCGTCCGATGGTGACGTGGGGGCGCGAGAATTTCAGTTCACCCACCAGCTGTTGCATGAGGCAGCCTATCTTTCCTGTCCGCGTGACGTGCGGGTCGACATGCATCGCCGCGTGGTTCAGTTGATCGAAGAACGTTTCCCGGTGTGGATCAGTCGTCATCCCGGTGACTTCGCCATGCACCTGCGGCGCAGTGGTCACTACGCTCGAGGCGCGCGCTACTTCGAGCTTGCCGCCCGGGAGGCGCTCAAGGTCAGTGCCAATCGCACGGCGCTGAAGATGGCCGACGCCGGCCTCGCCAGTCTGCGCCAGGTCGAGCCCCAGGCAGAGCGTGAAATCAGCTTGCTGACGGTGCGTGGTCAGGCCGCTTTCGCCCTGGAGGGGCATGGTTCGCCTACTGCCCACGAGAGCTTCGTCAAGGCACGTGAGCTGCTGGCTGAGTGCACCACCGACCTCGAGGATGAGGACGATCTCGAGCAGGCGTTCCTGGTCAAGTGGGGACTATGGGTTGGCTGCAGTCAGCGCAACGCCCACGCCGACGCCTTTCTGCTGGCCTCGCGGCTGAACGATCTCGCCTTGCGTCTTGAGGACCCGCGCTACCAGCGCCTAGCCGACTACGCCGGGGCAAGCTGTGAGTACTGGGCTGGCAGAATTCGCCAGGCCTATGACCATCTGGAAGAGCTGGATCCGCTGAACAAGCCGATGATGATCGAGTGGTTGCCGTTCTCTGACCACCCGCAGGTGGCGGCTGCCTGCTTCCAGGGATGGGCGCTGTGTCTGCGTGGCGACTACCAGCGGGCGGAACGCCATGTGGAATCGGCCATTCGCCTGGCGGAAGAGATCCATCATCCCGGCAGTCTGGCGATGGCGCTGATGTACGCCTCCGCGTTGTACCGCCAGCTTGGGCATGTCCACGAAGCGGCCAATCGGGCCCAGAGAGCGTATGAGCTCACCGGCAGCTCCGATCTGCACCTATGGCAGGTCGCCTCCCGTGCGGTACTGGGATGGCAGCAGGCGTTGGCGGGGAGTCGTGAAGGCCTGCAGCAGCTTCAGGCGGCCCACGAGGAACTGGCGGAAGTGACCGGCCGGGACCCGAGTCAGCGTCCGAACCTGTGGTACGTGGACGCCTGTCTTGCCATGGGGGAGCTGGAGCAGGCCGAAGACTATCTGGATCAGTGTCTGCTGATGGCCCGAGAGCGCACGACGCTGTTTGTCCCGGAGCTTGCCACCCAGTTGGCGCTGGTACGCCACCGCCTGGGTCGCGACGCCGAAGCGGTACGGACCCTCGCCGAGCAGGCGCGCACCCAGGCGGAGCGGGACGGCAACCTTCATCAGTTGCTCGGGGCTCTGGAAGTCTGGCTGACGTGTGTCGATCCCGACGACGATGCGGTTCGAAGCGAGTTTCGCCGTCTGCTGTCCCAGGTCAGCCTGAGTGATGCGCCGGTGTTGATGCGCTGGCGAAGCCTGCTCGATCGTCGGGTATCGCAGACCACCGACGCTTGATGCGCTAGCTGCCCCTTCACTGACGTCTCAGCGACAAGACGACGCCCGACTGGCTTGGCCAGTCGGGCGTTTCTGTTTGTTTCTTACAGGCGTCTCGAGCTGTCAGCTCAAGGCGTCCCCAGTCTGTCTGTTCTCGCCGCCAGCGCTCCTGTGCAAGGGCCAATGTTTCACCACGCTGTTCCGAAATCAGCATGAAAAAGAAGAGAAAACGTACAAAAGTGGCAGCAAAAAGCATGGCTTTCTATGGTGACTAGGAAGAAAGCAGTATCTCGGAAGGTGCATTACTTGATCGTAGCGACTATTGGCCATTGGTACAGTGTGTAACGACGTGTAGCGTAAGTAGTATTCTTCGTACCAGTTTACTAGCCATTGTCTTACGCCCCGTTACGAAAAACTCGAGGTCCCCGTGCCTGTTACCATCGCTATTGTCAGCTCATTGCAAGGAAACGCCTGGGTCAAACGGCCGAATGGCGACGTCATCGCTCTGGAAGAAGGGGATCGTCTGGAGGTCGGCGATATCGTCATCACGGCGGACGGCACCCTCGTGACGCTGCAGTTTGCGGACGGCAGGCCCGGTGTCACCCTGGTCGATGCGCAGCAGGTTTCGTTGCCTGAGGATATGGGGCAGGGCGATGCCAACTCCGTTGACTTTCTGAGCCGCGAGGAAGTTTCGGAGCTGCTGGAGCTGATTGCCGAGGGCAACACCGACATCCTCGAAGCGATCGAGGAACCTACAGCGGGCGACGTTGCGGGTGGGGGCAATGATGGGTTTGACTTCGTTCGTTTGATGAGAATTGCCGAAGTTTCTGGCTCACAGTTCTACTCCTTTGGTGATCCTCTCCAGATCGGACCGTCTGAGCGCGGGGAAGTGGGCGGTACACCGCTTGAAGAGCTTGAAGAGGAAGTCGACGCAGGCTCCCCATCGATAGAGTTTGAAGACAGTGATGGAGAGGCATCTGCCGGCGTCAACGGTGCCGTTGAGGGCGGTGAAGAGACCGTGACCGGCAGTTTTACTGTGTCTGCGCCGTCGGGTGTTGCATCGATCGGTGTCGCTGGGCGAGAGATCGCGAGTGCTGCCTCCGAGTTTCCGCTGGTGCTTGAAGGTGAGCACGGTACGTTGACCATTACCGGCTTCGATCCAGAAACCGGAATCGCCACTTACGATTACACCGAGAACGGTTTGGCTGCCGACCACACTGCAGGTGATGGTAGCGTGTTTGATCGTTTTGACATCGTGGTGACGGATGCTGCCGGTGGCACTGTCACTGAGAGTCTGGCGATCAACATCCTCGACACCGAGCCCGAGGCCGAGGATGACACCGCGGCATTGGGTGAGGATGCCGATACGGCAATCAGTGGCGACGTGCTGACCAACGACACCGCCGGCGCCGATCCCATGTCGTTTGACAGCTTCAGCGACGCCGACACGGCAAGATACGGCACCTTCACCGACAACGGTGACGGTACCTGGAGCTACCGTGTCGATGCTGACAACGCCGAGGTTCAGGCGTTGACGCAAGGCGAGACGCTGACCGAGACCTTCAGCTATACGGTCTCCGACGACGAAGGAGACACCAGCACCGCGACGCTGACGATCACCATCACCGGCAACGATGACGACGTGCCGACGATCGAGATTCCCGACGGCAACGAGCCGGAAAACAGTCAGCCAGGTGATCCCGAGTCGGTGGCCGGCGATCACAGCGTGGTGGAAGGCAGCGGTGCCACGACCCCGGTCAGCACCATGACGGTGGCGGCGGAGGCCGGCATCACGAGCGTGACCCTGACCGACAAGGACGGTAAGGCCGAGAACATCATGGGTGCCCAGGAGGGCGATGACTCGACCCATGTGACCATCGTGGGTGATCACGGCAGCGTGACGGTGACCAACTTTGACGCGGCCAGCGGCGAGATCACCTACAACTACACAGAGAATGGGCTGAGGGCCGATCACAGCGGCAGCGATCCGGTGCTGGACAGCTTTGCGCTGACGGTGACCGACAACGAGGGTGACAGCTCTAGCGCTGCGCTGGAGGTCAACGTCCTCGATACCGTGCCGTTGGCGGAGGATGACGCTGCTCGTGTCGGGGAAGATAGCGGCTCGCCAGTCATTGGAAATGTTCTGGAAAATGACCTCTCCAGAGCCGATGGACTGAGGTTCGAAGGCTTTAACGACACTTCAGCTAAATATGGCACTTTCACCGACAACGGTGACGGTACCTGGAGCTACTCCGTCAATACGGTGAATGCTGCGGTACAGGCACTTGATGATGGCGAGCATCTGGTAGAGACCTTCAGCTACACCGTCAAGGACACAGATGGCGACGTCAGCACTGCGACCTTGACCGTGCTGATCGACGGCAGCACGGATGGTGATCCCAATGTGGTGATTCAGGATAGCGATGGTGACCTCTCCGTCGGCGACAACAGCGTAGTGGAGGGCAGTGGTGAGACGGTCTCTGGTGCGATGCTGCTGACAGCCACCGCCGGGATCGCTACAGCGACCATTGCAGGTTCGGATATCACCGGGGCCACCAGCGACAATCCGGTGGTGATCGAAACCGATCAAGGCAAACTCGAAATCACTGGTTTCGATAGCGGTGTCGTTGAATATCGCTATACCGATAACTCGCAACGAGCAGATCACGACGCCGGCGATGGCAGTGTTGTCGATCGCTTCGAAGTAGTGGTGACGGACACTGCTGGCGAAAGCAATTCCGACAGCCTGGATATCAGCATCTTGGACACCGAGCCCGAGGCCGAGGATGACACCGCGGCATTGGGTGAGGATGCCGATACGGCAATCAGTGGCGACGTGCTGACCAACGACACCGCCGGCGCCGATCCCATGTCGTTTGACAGCTTCAGCGACGCCGACACGGCAAGATACGGCACCTTCACCGACAACGGTGACGGTACCTGGAGCTACCGTGTCGATGCTGACAACGCCGAGGTTCAGGCGTTGACGCAAGGCGAGACGCTGACCGAGACCTTCAGCTATACGGTCTCCGACAACGACGGCGACAGCAGCACCGCGACGCTGACGATCACCATCACCGGCAACGACGATGACGTGCCGACGATCGAGATTCCCGACGGCAACGGGCCGGACGGCAGTGATCCCGATGATCCGGCATCGGTGGCCGGCGATCACAGCGTGGTGGAAGCTAGCGGTGACAAGACCCCGGTCAGCACCATGACGGTGGCGGCAGATGCCGGCATCACGAGCGTGACCCTGACGGACAAGGACGGTAAGGCCGAGAACATCATGGGTGCCCAAGAGGGCGATGACTCGACCCATGTGACCATCGTAGGTGATCACGGCAGCGTGACGGTGACCGACTACGATGCGGCCAGCGGCAAGATCACCTACTTCTATACCGAGAATGGGCTGAGGGCCGATCACAGCGGCAGCGATCCGGTGCTGGACAGCTTTGCGCTGACGGTGACCGACAACGAGGGCGACAGCTCGAGTGCTGCGCTGGAGATCAACATCCTCGACACCGTGCCGTTGGCGGAAGATGACGCGGCTCGTGTCGGGGAAGATAGCGGCTCGCCAGTCATTGGAAATGTTCTGGAAAATGACCAGTCCAGGCCCGATGGACTGAGGTTCGAAGGCTTTAACGACACTTCAGCTAAATATGGCACCTTCACCGACAACGGTGACGGTACCTGGAGCTACTCCGTCAATACGGTGAACGCTGCGGTACAGGCACTTGATGATGGCGAGCATCTCGTTGAGACCTTCAGCTACACCGTCAAGGACGCAGATGGTGACGTCAGCACTGCGACCTTGACCGTGCTGATCGACGGCAGCACGGATGGTGATCCCAATGTGGTGATTCAGGATAGCGATGGTGACCTCTCCGTCGGCGACAACAGCGTAGTGGAGGGCAGTGGTGAGACGGTCTCTGGTGCGATGCTGCTGTCAGCCACCGCCGGGATCGCTACAGCGACCATTGCAGGTTCGAATATCACCGGGGCCACCAGCGACAATCCGGTGGTGATCGAAACCGATCAAGGCATGCTCGAAATCACTGGTTTCGATAGCGGTGTCGTTGAATATCGCTATACCGAGAACTCGCAAAGAGCAGATCATGACGCCGGCGATGGCAGTGTTGTCGATCGCTTCGAAGTAGTGGTTACCGATATTGCTGGCGAAAGCAATTCCGACAGCCTGGATATCAACATCCTCGACACCGAGCCCGAGGCCAAGGCTGACACCGCGGCGTTGGGTGAGGATGCCGATACGGCAATCAGTGGCAACGTGCTGACCAACGACACCGCCGGCGCCGACCCCATGTCGTTCGACAGCTTCAGCGACGACGACACGGCAAAATACGGCACCTTCACCGACAACGGTGACGGTACCTGGAGCTACAGTGTCGATGCTGATAACGCCGAGGTTCAGGCGTTGACGCAAGGCGAAACGCTGACCGAGACCTTCAGCTACACCGTCTCCGACGACGACGGTGACACCAGCACCACGACCCTGACGATCACCATCAACGGGGTTGACGATGACGTACCGACGATCGAGATTCCCGACGGCAACGGGCCGGACGGCAGTGATCCCGATGATCCGACGTCGGTGGCCGGCGATCACAGCGTGGTGGAAGCTAGCGGTGACAGGACCCCGGTCAGCACCATGACGGTGGCGGCGGATGCCGGCATCACCGGGGTGACCCTGACCGACAAGGACGGTGTGGCCAAGGACATCACCGAGGCCGATAGCGCGAGCGGCAAGACGGTGACCGTCAATGGTGTGCACGGCAGCGTGACGGTTACCGACTACGACGCGGCCACCGGCGAGATCACCTATAGCTACACCGAGAATGGCCAGAGGGCCGATCACAGCGGCAGCGATCCGGTGCTGGACAGCTTTGCGCTGACGGTGACCGACAACGAGGGTGATAGCTCGAGCGCTGCGCTGGAGGTCAACATCCTCGACACCGAACCCCAGGCCGAGGATGACACCGCGGCATTGGGTGAGGATGCCGATACGGCAAGCAGTGGCAATGTGCTGACCAACGACACCGCCGGCGCCGACCCCATGTCGTTCGACAGCTTCAGCGACGACGACACGGCAAAATACGGCACCTTCACCGACAACGGGGACGGTACCTGGAGCTACAGTGTCGATGCTGACAACGCCGAGGTTCAGGCGTTGAAGCAAGGCGAGAAGCTGACCGAGACCTTCAGCTATACGGTCTCCGACGACGAAGGAGACACCAGCAGCGCGACGCTGACGATCACCATCAACGGGGTTGATGATGACGTACCGACGATCGAGATTCCCGACGGCAACGGGCCGGACGGCAGTGATCCCGACGATCCGGCGTCGGTGGCCGGCGATCACAGCTTGGTGGAAGCTAGCGGTGACAAGACCCCGGTCAGCACCATGACGGTGGAGGCGGATGCCGGCATCACGAGCGTGACCCTGACCGACAAGGACGGTAAGGCCGAGAACATCATGGGTGCCCAGGAGGGCGATGACTCGACCCATGTGACCATCGTAGGTGATCACGGCAGCATGACGGTGACCGACTACGATGCGGCCAGCGGCGAGATCACCTACTTCTATACCGAGAATGGGCTGAGGGCCGATCACAGCGGCAGCGATCCGGTGCTGGACAGCTTTGCGCTGACGGTGAGCGACAACGAGGGTGATAGCTCGAGCGCGGATCTGGAGATCAACATCCTGGATACCGCGCCCGTGGCAGAGGATGACGCCAACGTCATCGAAGAGAATGCCACCTCGGTCAGCGCTAATGTGATCGATGGAGTGGGGGATCCGGCGGTCGGGGCTGACATTCAGGGCGAAGACAAGCCCGACGTCACCACCATCAGCAGTGACAACGTATCGGGGAGCAGTGCGTCCGTTCCCGCCACTGGTGAGGTGTCGATTCAGGGCCAGTACGGCACCCTGACCATCGCGGCGGATGGCAGTTACAGCTACTCGCTGGATAACACCAACGCGACGGTGCAGGCGCTGAAGGGCGACAGTGCTGCGCTGAACGAGGTGTTCAGCTACACCCTCAAGGACCTCGACGATGACACCAGCAGCGCGACGCTGACGATCACCATCAACGGGGTTGATGATGACGTACCGACGATCGAGATTCCCGACGGCAACGGGCCGGACGGCAGTGATCCCGATGATCCGGCGTCGGTGGCCGGCGATCACAGCGTGGTGGAAGCTAGCGGTGACAAGACCCCGGTCAGCACCATGACGGTGGCGGCGGATGCCGGCATCACGAGCGTGACCCTGACCGACAAGGACGGTAAGGCCGAGAACATCATGGGTGCCCAGGAGGGCAATGACTCGACCCATGTGACCATCGTGGGTGATCACGGCAGCGTGACGGTGACCAACTACGACGCGGCCAGCGGCGAGATCACCTACTTCTATACCGAGAATGGGCTGAGGGCCGATCACAGCGGCAGCGATCCGGTGCTGGACAGCTTTGCGCTGACGGTGACCGACAACGAGGGCGACAGCTCGAGTGCTGCGCTGGAGATCAACATCCTCGACACCGCGCCCGTGGCAGAGGATGACGCCAACGTCATTGAGGAGAATGCCACCTCGGTCAGCGGTAAAGTGATCGCGGGTGCGAATAATGGCGCCGGGGCTGACACCCAAGGCGAAGATAAGCCCGACGTCAGCGCGATCCGCCACAGCAACGTGGCGGCGGACAAGGCGACCTCCGTTCCCGACGATGGTGAGGTGTCGATTCAGGGCCAGTACGGCACCCTGACCATCGCGGCGGATGGCAGTTACAGCTACGCGCTGGACAACACCAATGCGACGGTGCAGGCGCTGAAGGGCGACAGTGCTGCGCTGAGCGAGGTGTTCAGCTACACCCTCAAGGACCTCGACGATGACACCAGCAGCGCGGCGCTGACGATCACCATCAACGGGGTTGATGATGACGTACCGACGATCGAGATTCCCGACGGCAACGGGCCGGACGGCAGTGATCCCGATGATCCGGCGTCGGTGGCCGGCGATCACAGCGTAGTGGAAGGTAGCAGGGACGCGTTCGATGGCACCATGACGGTGGCGGCGGATGCCGGCATCACGACGGTGACCCTGGAAGGCGAGGACATTACCAAGGTCCGCGCGGGCGATGACTCGACTCATGTGGCCATTAATAGTGCGCACGGCCGTATTACGGTGATCGACTACGACCCGGCCAGCGGCAAGATCACCTATAGCTACACCGAGAATGGGCTGAGGGCCGATCACAGCGGTGACGCCACGGTGCTGGACAGCTTTGCGCTGACGGTAACCGATAACGAGGGCGACAGCTCGAGTGCTGCGCTGGAGATCAGCATCCTCGACACCGCGCCCGTGGCAGAGGATGACGCCAACGCGATCCAGGAGAATGCCACCTCGGTCAGCGGTAATGTGATCGCGGGTGCGAATAATGGCGCCGGGGCTGACACCCAGGGCGAAGATAAGCCCGACGTCACCACCATCAGCAGTGACAACGTATCGGGGAGCAGTGCGTCCGTTCCCGCCACTGGTGAGGTGTCGATTCAGGGCCAGTACGGCACCCTGACCATCGCGGCGGACGGCAGTTACAGCTACGCGCTGGACAACACCAACGCGACGGTGCAGGCGCTGAAGGGCGACAGTGCTGCGCTGAACGAGGTGTTCAGCTACACCCTCAAAGACCTCGACGATGACACCAGCAGCGCGACGCTGACGATCACCATCAACGGGGTTGATGATGACGTACCGACGATCGAGATTCCCGACGGCAACGGGCCGGACGGCAGTGATCCCGATGATCCGGCGTCGGTGGCCGGCGATCACAGCGTAGTGGAAGGTAGCAGGGACGCGTTCGATGGCACCATGACGGTGGCGGCGGATGCCGGCATCACGACGGTGACCTTGGAAGGCGAGGACATTACCAAGGTCCGCGCGGGCGATGACTCGACTCATGTGGCCATTAATAGTGCGCACGGCCGTATTACGGTGATCGACTACGACCCGGCCAGCGGCAAGATCACCTACAGCTACACCGAGAATGGTGCGAGGGCCCATCACAGCAGTGATGCTACGGTGCTGGACAGCTTTACGCTGACGGTGACCGACAACGAGGGTGATAGCTCGAGCGCTGCGCTGGAGATCAACATCCTCGACACCGAGCCCGAGGCGGTTGCCGACGCTACCGAGACGGCGGAAGACACGGCGAAAACCTACAACGTGTTGACCAATGACACCCAGGGCGTCGATGGTGCCACCCTGACCGCTGCCTCCGTGCGGGGAGGCGACAGCGTCGGTACGGTGTCAATCGATCCCAACGGCGAGATCACCTTTACCCCGGCGGGTGGCTTTGAAGATGACGCGGTGATCGACTACACCATCACCGATGGTGACGGTGACGAGTCCTCTTCGACATTGACGGTGACGGTAGCGAAGGACTCCACGCCCACCTTGCCGGGCGACGACGGCAACCCGAATACCGCGAGCCCGACGGCGACCGTCGACGAGGACGGTCTGGCCGGCGGCAAGGCCGGAGGCACCGACGATGTGACCGGAGAGGCCACCGTCACGAAGGGCGACCTGGGCTACAGCTTTGGCGACGATGGCGCCGCGAGCAGCAACGCCTTCCAGTGGAACCTGAGCGGTCTGCCGACCGACCTTGAGACGGTGGACGGGCGTACGGTGAGCTTTGAGCGCAGTACCGATGGCCACACGCTCACCGGATCGGTGACCGATAGCAACGCAGAAAAAGAACCGGTGATCACCATTACCCTGACCGATCAGGCCGCAGGCAAGTACGAGGTGACGCTGCATCAGGCGCTGAAGCACGCAGCGGGCGACAATGAAAACGACCTGACGTTCGATGCCGGCTACACTGTGACCGATGCCGATGGCAGCCAGGCCAACGGCACGCTGTCGGTGTTGATCGATGATGACAGCCCGGTGGCGGACGACGACAGCGCGACCCAGAGTGCCGATAACGAAAACCAGCCGGTGACGGTCAATGTACTGGCCAACGACGCCGTGGGTGCCGATGGTGCGACGCTGACGAGCGCCGTAGAAGTGGTGCCGCAAGGCGCCGCTTCCAAGGGCAGCGTCAGTATCAACGCGACCACCGGTGAGGTGACCTTTACTCCGAATGACGGCGCCGAGGGCCCGGTGGAGATTCGTTACACCCTCACCGACGGTGACGGGGACACCAGCGAGGCGATCCTGAGCCTGACCCTGGCAGACGACTCCACGCCCAGCGTGCCGAGCGACGACGGCGACCCGAATACCGCGAGCCCGACGGCGACCGTCGACGAGGACGGTCTGGCCGGCGGCAACGCCGGAGGCACCGGCGATGTGACCGGACAGGCCACCGTTGCGAAGGGCGACCTGGGCTATGACTTTGGCGATGATGGCGCCGCGACCAGCAACGCCTTCCAGTGGAACCTGAGCGGCCTGCCCGACGACCTTGAGACGGTGGACGGGCGTACGGTGAGCTTTGAGCGTAGTGCCGATGGCCACACGCTCACCGGATCGGTGACCGATAGCAACGACGTCGCCGAGTCGGTGATCACCATTACCCTGACCGATCAGGCCGCAGGCAAGTACGAGGTGACGCTGCACCAGGCGCTGAAGCACGCAGCGGGCGACAACGAGAACGACCTGACGTTCGATGCCGGCTACACCGTGACCGATGCCGATGGCAGCCAGGCCAACGGCACGCTGTCGGTGTTGATCGATGATGACAGCCCGGTGGCGGCCGACGACAGCGCGACCCAGAGTGCCGATAACGAAAACCAGCCGGTGACGGTCAATGTCCTGGCCAACGACAGCGTGGGTGCCGATGGTGCGACGCTGACGAGCGCCGTAGAAGTGGTGCCGCAAGGCGCCGCTTCCAAGGGCAGCGTCAGTATCAACGCGACCACCGGTGAGGTGACCTTTACTCCGAATGACGGCGCCGAGGGCCCGGTGGAGATTCGTTACACCCTCACCGACGGTGACGGGGACACCAGCGAGGCGATCCTGAGCCTGACCCTGGCAGACGACTCCACGCCCAGCGTGCCGAGCGACGACGGCGACCCGAATACCGCGAGCCCGACGGCGACCGTCGACGAGGACGGTCTGGCCGGCGGCAACGCCGGAGGCACCGGCGATGTGACCGGACAGGCCACCGTTGCGAAGGGCGACCTGGGCTATGACTTTGGCGATGATGGCGCCGCGACCAGCAACGCCTTCCAGTGGAACCTGAGCGGCCTGCCCGACGACCTTGAGACGGTGGACGGGCGTACGGTGAGCTTTGAGCGTAGTGCCGATGGCCACACGCTCACCGGATCGGTGACCGATAGCAACGACGTCGCCGAGTCGGTGATCACCATTACCCTGACCGATCAGGCCGCAGGCAAGTACGAGATGACGCTGCACCAGGCGCTGAAGCACGCAGCGGGCGACAACGAGAACGACCTGACGTTCGATGCCGGCTACACCGTGACCGATGCCGATGGCAGCCAGGCTAACGGCACGCTGTCGGTGTTGATCGATGATGATAGCCCGGTGGCGGCCGACGACAGCGCGACCCAGAGTGCCGATAACGAAAACCAGCCGGTGACGGTCAATGTCCTGGCCAACGACAGCGTGGGTGCCGATGGTGCGACGCTGACGAGCGCCGTAGAAGTGGTGCCGCAAGGCGCCGCTTCCAAGGGCAGCGTCAGTATCAACGCTGCTACCGGTGAGGTGACCTTTACTCCGAAGGCCGGCGCCGAGGGCCCGGTGGAGATTCGTTACACCCTCACCGACGGTGACGGGGACACCAGCGAGGCGATCCTGAGCCTGACCCTGGCAGACGACTCCACGCCCACTTTGCCGGGCGAAGACGGCAACCCGAACACCGCGAGCCCGACGGCGACCGTCGACGAAGACGGGCTGGACGGCGGCAACGCCGGAGGCACCGGCGATGTGACGGGAGAGGCTACCGTTGCGGAAGGGACGCTGGGCTATGAGTTTGGCGACGATGGCGCCGCGACCAGCAACGCCTTCCAGTGGAACCTGACCGGCCTGCCCGACGACCTTGAGACGGTGGACGGGCGTACGGTGAGCTTTGAGCGCAGTGCCGATGGCCACACGCTGACCGGGACGGTGACCGATGATAGTGGTAATAAAGCGTCGGTGATCACCATCAAGCTGACCGATCAGGCCGCAGGCAAGTACGAGGTGACGCTGCACCAGGCGCTGAAGCACGCGGCGGGCGACAATGAAAACGACCTGACGTTCGATGCCGGCTACACCGTGACCGATGCCGATGGCAGCGAGGCCAACGGCAAGCTGTCGGTGCTGATCGATGATGATATGCCCCAGGCATTCGAAGCGGAAGGACTTCTGGCCAACGGCATGGTGGGAGATGTCTTTGCAGATATCGTAGGTGCCGATGGTGTGGGCTCACTGGTATTCGCCTCGTCCATCGACGGCCAGGAAGTCACAGGCATCCATGGTGGGAAGGTTCTCACTTCTGCTGGAAAGGGCCTTACCTATCAACTGGATGGTGATGGCAAAACACTGGAGGCCAAGACCGGCGATGATGAAGTGGCATTCGAGGTTGTTCTAGCGGAGGATGGATCCACCTATTCGGTTAACGTATTTGATGACGAGCTTAGAGCGTTCGCCGATTCCGACCATGATGTTGACGAATACCAAAGACACGTGGATTATCAACACCCCACGAATCCCAAGTTCGATGGTGACAAATACCTTGAGTTCGAGGGCCGCGAGGGGGCTCCGGACGTGCTGGTATCGGCCTGGAGCAAAAATGGCAATAGTGCTTCTTGGTTTCAGCACGGTATGGGCTCCGAGCTGTCCGTGGGCGGCGACTCCCTGACAGGCCATAATGAAGTGACGCGCTTCGACTTTGTCGATAATCTTGAGTTCTCGAATAGCGAAGCAAGCTGGGACAATCATCGGGGTGTGACGCGTTTCGAGCAGGTCGTTTTCAACGAAAAACCAGCTAATGCGAGCCTTGAAATCAAGGTGTTTGCCTGGGCCGATGATGAGGGCAACACCAGTGGCCATCCTTACGCTGAGAGCACTGACGAGACGATATTTATCACGAAGGAGAATGTTCGCGTCTATAACAGTGCGGGCACTGATATTACTGCGAATGTAAGCTTTACCGAGAATGCCAACGGCACGCTTAGAGTGTTTAACTTGCCGGACAACGTCCGGTTTGAGCTGACCACCGATGAAGCCTTCGAGGCGGTCGAGATTCGTGGTACCGATGATTCATGGGCCCATTCGCTGGGTGATTTCAATTACACCTGGCTGGACGAGGCACTGTCATTGCCGGTGGAGGGTACGGATGGTGATGGTGACAGGGCAAACGGTAGCCTGGAGTTGACGTTACCCTCGGAGGCTACGTCGGCAGCGCTGACGGGGTTCGATACCTTAGAGCCTGAGGCCAGGGTCGCTGAGGCGAACCTGGCCGATGGCAGTCAGCCAGACGCCAACGAGCTTTCTCGCACAGGTTCGTTCAATCTATCTACGCCCAATGGCTTGAAAGAGCTGAAGGTCGGCACTGAAAGCCTGACACTGTCAGAGCTGCAGGCGCTTTCCAGCAGCACTCCGGTCGTGCTGAGCACTGACTATGGCACCTTAACACTGACCGGATATAGCGGTGATGTGAGCGGAGGCACGCTCAGCTACGAATATCATCTTGATAGGAAGGTAGACAACGACAGTCAGGCGGGTGCAAATGATGAAGGCTATGCTGATGCCTTTTCGGTCTTGGTTATCGATTCTAAGGATGGTTTCGCCAGCAGTGTGCTGGATATCGAGATTATCGATGACGCACCGAGGGATTTCACTCCCGATGGCGCCTTCCTTGTGTCCGGCGAGGGCGGTGCAGTCAACTTCAGCACTAGCGGTGCCGACGGTCTAGAGTCACTTGGCTTCAGTCCCGCGATGGATGGGGCTGAGGTGAAAGGCCTTGGTGGCGGAACGGTGACCACGTCGACTGGCGAAACGCTGACCTACCATGTGATCAGCGATGGCAAGGCGGTGTAAGCAAGAACATCCGGCGGTGATGTCGTCTACCGGGTCAGCCTGTCAGCGGATGGATCCAACTATTCGGTGGAGGCCTTCGATAATGATCTCAAGGCCGTTGGTGACTCTAGCCCGTCGATGATCAGTGACGGCAGTGGCCTCGGTTCATATTACCTTACCATCGATGGTAGCAATGGCGCCCCCGACGTCCTTGTCTCCGCCAGATCAGTATATTCAGGTAATTCAACAACAGTTGTGGCGAATGGTTCGAAGATGGGGGCGGGTTTTGATTATTATACCGGCGGTGGCGAAGTCGTGCGTTATGACTTTGTTGACAACCTTGATGTTTCGTCTAATGTCCCGAGTTGGGACGATCATCGTAGTGCCATTCGCTTTGAGCAGACGATCTATCAGGCGAGACAACTTACCCCGCAGTTCATAGTGACGGCTTTTGCATGGGCTCCCGATGGTGACAAAGACAGTGGTCGTCCCAGCGATCACAATCAGGACCAGAAGCTTGACCTCGATGCGGGCGATGTGCGCATTTACAACGGATCGGGTGTTGACATCACTTCCCGGGTAACGATTATAGAAATGACTGATGGCGCGCTTCGGTTGAATAATGTACCTAGCGGATCGAAGTTCGTCTTGACAAGCGATAAGCCCTTCGAAGCATTGGAGCTGAAAGGTGTTGGTGACTGGGAGGGTTTCTCTCAAAGCACCGATTTTAAATACACCTGGCTCGACAAGACACTGCCTTTGTCGCTGGAAGGGACGGACGGTGATGGAGATACTGCTGAAGGGCTTCTGAACCTTACTCTGCCTGATGAGGATTTGGAGTTAACTGGCGGAACCGGCAATGACACCCTGATTGGTGGAAGCGGCGATGACGATCTGTCTGGAGGAAGTGGCGCGGATGTACTGATTGGTGGCGCTGGCGATGATGTCCTGCTTGGAGGGCTAGGGTCTGACACCTTCGTGTGGAATCTGGGAGATGCCGGCAGTGCTGACGCCCCTGCGCTCGACGTGGTCAGCGACTTCCAGGTCAAGGACCCGAATGCCGACAAGCTGTCCCTAAAGGATCTGCTCAACGACTTTGACTCCTCGAGCACTGACCCTGACCAGTCGGCGCTGGATAGTTTTGTCTTCGCCCAGGAGGAAGACGGTGGCACCGTGCTCTACATCAAGAGCGATGGCGGGCTCGATGATCAGCACAGCAACGCCGACCAGAAGATCACCCTGGACGGGGTCAGCATGGAGGGTCAGTCGTCGGAGGCCTTCCTGACGATACTGCGTAATAACGGGCAGCTCGACGTGGAGTAGACCTGGGTCGTCATGACCAGGGTTGTCATGAAGGTCGTTACAAGGAAGGCTGGGCCACCTTTGGGTGGCCCGGTCTTTTCTTGTTGGTGGATCACTGATGGGGCATCAGTCGAGTGGGCATCAGTAGGGAGCGCAGCAAGAAGGGGGCGTGCTGAACACACCAGGTGCAGATGATGCTGAGCGACGGCTACTCGGAGCAAGTCAGCATGATTCAGGTCAGCCCGACTCAGGTCAGACGTTCGAGTTCGTCAATATTGGCCAGTGCCTGGTCTCTGTGGCTGCCGCAGATATCGGTGTCGTAGTCGAAGCGCTCGCACACCGCCGGACGCTCGGGTCGGCCGAACAGGCGGCACAGGTTGTCGTCGTCGAGCTGCACGCAGCGGATGCCGGCGGGCTTGCCCGCCGGCATGCCGGGAATCGGTGAGCTGATCGACGGCGCAATGCAGCAGGCGCCGCAGCCGGGGCGGCAGCCCTGTTCGCCGGTCGCTGTGCGGGCCTCGTGCGGCGAGGAGGAGGCGATCAGTTCGCTCATGACGTCGGTTGGCTCATGGCATTCTTCAAATGCGCTTGGTTGTCTCGGTGGTCGGACACTCTTGCCGATCTCGAGACGTTATCGAGAAGTTATCGAGAAGTTATCGAGATCGTTCGCCGGGGCTTCTTGCCGTGGCGCCCTTGTCGACGCCTTCATAGGCGCGCACCGCGGTGTCCTCTCCGGTGTCTCGGGCGACGGTCGCCGCCAGCCACTGGGCGATGCGTTCCACCGTGGTGGCGCCGGGCAGGACGTGACAGCGCTCGCGGGGCAGGCGCAGGTGAAACAGGCCCTGGGGCGAGCGGTAGCCGCACTGCAGCATTTCGCCCTGGTGCTGTTCCAGGTCGTGTTCGTCCACCAGGTAGGTATCGTCGAGCCAGCGGGCGTAGCGGCGCTCGAGCTCCGGCTGTCGCACGCCGCGCTGAACGATTTCCAGCCGCGAGCGGTGGCCGTGGGCGATACGCTGGCAGTTGCCGGCGTGGCGGCGAAGGCCGTGGCTGTATGTGTAGGCGGCGCCATCGATGGACTCATCGGCGAGGCTCAGTTCGATGCTGGATACCCGCTCGGGCGGTTGGCGCATCAACTGGCGTGACAGGTGCTCGGCCATGGCCTCGGGGGTGATTCTGCGCCAGGGTAGCAGGGTAAAGGCCTGGCGGGGCCCGCGCACCTCCATGGCGTAGGGCGTCGTGGTGCGTACGCAGATACCTTCGCGACATTCGCTGACGCTGACGCCAGGGGCTTCGGTAGGCACCAGCAGGGTGTGATCGGCGCCACCGTCGAGACGCGCCTTGATCCAGGGTTTGACCTCGCCGAAGTCGAACAGCATGCCGTCTTCACCGAGCTCTCCATCGAGTTCGACGTCGACCAGCCAGCTCGCGCCGATCAGTCCACGATCGGGACACCACAGCGACACGTCGAGATGTGTCAGTCGTCGTACAAAGAGTGCCATCAGTCGATCCCCGCGATCTTGTGGGTCTGCAGCGACAGCCGCCAGCGTGGATGCGCCATGCAGTGCGCTACCGTGGCTGAGAGCGGCTCCTTGCGAGCGTCGCTGGGCATCAGCCCGGAGGTGTCCATCGGCTGCAGCAGAAAATGGTCGAAGTCGAGCCCCTCGAAACGTTCCGGCGGGGCGTCGGTCTGGGGATGGACGAGCTTCAGCTCGTCACCGCGGGTCTGCACCAGCGGCGCATTGCCCTTGGGGCTGACACATAGCCAGTCGATACCGTCCGGCGCGGCCAGAGTACCGTTGGTCTCCACGCCAATCTCGAAGCCGGCAGCGTGCACCGCGTCGATCAAGGCGGCATCCAGCTGCAGCAGGGGCTCGCCACCGGTGAACACGACGTAGGGCGTGACACCCTCGTGGGGGTGTGGCCACAAGCGGGTGATGTGCTCGGCCAGGGCGCCGGCGGTGGCAAAGCGTCCGCCGTTCTGACCATCGGTGCCGACGAAGTCGGTGTCGCAGAAGCGACACTGGGCGCTGGCGCGGTCCTGCTCGCGACCCGACCAGAGATTGCAGCCGGCAAAGCGACAGAAGACGCTGGCGCGGCCGGCCTGTACGCCTTCTCCCTGAAGGGTATAGAAGGCTTCCTTGACGCTATACATCCTGGTGCGCTCCGCCCTGGTCTGCCTGTGCAATCGCCGGCTCCTGCCGGGTATTGGCGGCGTAGGCCAACGGATCTTCGACAGCCTGGTCGGCGAAGGCGGCGAGCCGCTCCAGACAGCTGCCGCAGCGGCCACAGGCCAGGCGACGGCCCTCGTAACAGGTCCAGGTGTCGCGGTAGTTCAGTCCCATGGACAGTCCGTCGGCCAGGATCTCGCTCTTGCTGGACCGTAGATAGGGTGCGTGGATCTCTACCGGCGAGAAATTGGCGATGGCGGCCACCGCATTCATCTGCTCGACAAACTCGGGACGACAATCCGGATAGAGCACGTGGTCACCGCCGTGGGCGCCGTAGTCGACGCGACTGGCGCCGATATTCACCGCCTTGGCGATGGCCAGCGACAGCAGCACCATGTTGCGATTGGGGACCACCGTGGCGGCGAGGTTGTCTTCGGCGTAGTCACCGCCAGGGATCTTGCGATTGGCGTCGGTCAGCGCAGAGTTGTCGATCAAGCCATGGATGGCGGTGATGTCGACGACCTGATGAGGGATCTTCAACTCCTGACAGACATGGCGGGCCACCTCGAGTTCGCGGGCGTGGCGCTGGCCATAGTCGAATGACAGGGCGTGAACTTCGAGGCCTTCGTGCAAGGCGCGATGAAGTACGGTGAAAGAGTCCATGCCACCGGAGTAGATCACCACGGTGGAGCGGGAAGTCGTGCTCATGAAGGGGGTCTCGATTCGGAGAATTTGGGGTGGCGACAAGAATCGCCAGCGGCCGGGGTCCGGTCCGGCGCGACAAGGGTAACGAAAGCCGGACGGCAACACCAGTGCGGCGTTGATGCCGGCGACTTGCTCCTTGTCAACGTCCGTTGCTCGCGGTTGTGGCAGGCTGCGCGGTTTACTGCTGTCTGCCCGGTTTAATCCCGAACCATGCCCGGCACAAGCCCGGACCAAGCCCGGCCCACGAGAGAGACGCCTGGATGAATGCCCCTGAACTACTGTCACCGGCCGGCACCTACCGGCATATGCGCTTCGCCTTCGCCTATGGCGCCGATGCGGTCTACGCCGGTCAGCCGCGCTACTCACTGCGTGTGCGCAACAATGACTTCGGCCTCGACAACCTGACTCGAGGCATCGCTGAGGCCCAGGCGCGTGGCAAGCGCTTCTACGTGGCCTCCAATATCGCTCCGCACAATGCCAAGCTCAGGACCTACCTGAAGGACATGGCGCCGATCGTCGAGGCGGGGCCGGATGCGCTGATCATGTCCGACCCTGGCTTGATCATGATGGTGCGAGAGCGTTGGCCGGACCAGGTGATACATCTGTCGGTGCAGGCCAACGTGGTCAATCACGCGGCGGCTCGCTTCTGGCAGTCCCAGGGCATATCCCGGGTGATCCTGTCGCGAGAGCTGTCGCTTGAGGAAATCGCCGAGATCCGTGCCGAGTGCCCGACCCTGGAGATCGAGACCTTCGTTCACGGTGCCCTGTGCATCGCCTATTCCGGACGCTGTCTGCTGTCGGGCTACTTCAACCGGCGCGACCCCAATCAAGGCACCTGTACCAACGCCTGTCGCTGGAACTACCGGACCCACCCGGCCGGCACTGACGCCTGTGGCGATCTGATCCCGGCGCAGGACGTGGCACAGGGCTGGGAGGAGAACTCGGCGCTGATCGAGGATCCTCAGCGACCTGGCGAACTGATGCCGGTGTTCGAGGACGAGCACGGCAGCTACATCATGAATTCAAAAGATCTGCGCGCCGTCCAGCATGTGGCGAGGCTCGCCGAGATGGGGGTCAGTTCGCTGAAGATCGAAGGGCGGACCAAGTCCCCCTACTACGTGGCACGTACGGCCCAGGTCTATCGTCGTGCCATCGATGACGCCGTGGCCGGGCGCCCCTTCGACATGGGGCTGATGGATGAGCTCGAAAACCTGGCCAATCGGGGGTATACCGAAGGCTTCTACCGACGCCACGTCCACGACGAGTATCAGAATTACGAGCGTGGGCACTCGGTGGGCGTCCACCAGCAGTTCGTCGGCCAGGTAGTGGGTCAGTCGCGACCAGATTGGCTGGATATCGAGGTCAAGAACCGCTTCGAGGTCGGCGATCGCCTCGAGCTGATGCTGCCCTCCGGCAACCGTCGCTTCACCCTTGAGGCGATGGAGGCGGGCAACGGCAGCGCGCTGAAGGTAGCGCCCGGGGATGGTCACCGGGTAAGGCTCAAGCTGCCGGGGGAGGCGCTGTCGCCTGATGAATTCGAGTTCGCTCTGTTGCTGCGGGACCTGCCGTCAGCCTGATGATAGGCACGGCTTTACAAGGGCCTGGGGAACCGGGATGCTAGGCTCCGTAGCAGCCTTACCTTGGAGCATCCCTCAGGCAAGGAGTCGGTCTGGCCATGCCCACCATCGAACACAGCGCCACGCTTCCCGCGCCTCCCGAGCGCGTCTTCGCCCTGCTCGAAAAGGTCGAGGATTTTGCCGACTATTCGGATCTGATCACCGAGATCGAGCCGCTCGGGGACGATCGCTATCGCTGGCATGTCCACGCGGTCGGCATGGACTGGACCTTTGAGGTGCAGGTGACCGAGAAGTCGCCGCCCAGCCGGCTGGCCTGGGAGTCGATCGACGGTGTGCGCAATCAGGGCCGCTATGAACTCGAAGCGGTCGATGAAGGTACCGCGGTCAGCCTGATCGTCGACTACCAGATCCGCAATCGGCTGGTCGCCAAGGCGGTCAATCGCGCGGCTCGCCCGCTGGTCGCCAAGGTCAGCGCCCAGATCCTGGAGCGGGTCGAGGCGCGTCTCTAGCGAGCGACTTGGCGTCTACTGCCGCGGCGTCTGGCGTAGATCCTGTTCTGATCAGGTGCTGCTTCAGGGGGTTTCCCTGGTGCGCTCCTGCTGTTGTTCACATTGACTGATGCGGGCACGGCCGGCCTGCTTGGCCTGGTACATCTGCAGGTCCGCCTTTTCCACCAGCGATGCTGCTTCGATGCTGTCCATGCCGGGCTGCCATTGGGCGATGCCGATGGAGGCGCTGACGTAAAGGGGGCGCTGGTCGACCTGGGCCATGGGCTGCTCGGACAACCACTGCTGTAGCCGCTGTGCGACTCGCAGTGCTCCTGCCTCCGGCGTGTTCCGCAGGGCGATGACGAACTCCTCTCCGCCGTAGCGGGCCGCCAGGTCCGACTCACGGATTGCGTCGCGCAGGGTAGCGGCGACATTGACCAGCACGATGTCGCCGAGCCGGTGGCCATAGCGGTCGTTGAGCGGCTTGAAGTGATCCAGATCGAGAAACAGCACCGACAGCGGTCTGTCTCGGGTATGGGCGTCCTCGAGCATCTCCTCGAGGCGCTGTTCCAGCGCGGCGCGATTGGCAAGGCCGGTGAGGGCGTCGGTGCTGGCGCGCACATCCAGTGCCTCGTTGTCGCGCTGGAGCGATATCAGCTGGTCCTCACGATGGTGCAAGCGCTCGGCCAGGCTCATGGTCAGCCCATGCAGGCGCTGCTTGCCGGCGACCAGCAGGCGTTCGATATCCTCATCTGCCGACAGCGTGGTGGCGAGAAAGTCCGGCAAGGTCTCAAGGCGACTCGCGAGCTCATCGACAAGACGTGCCTGGGCATTGCCGTCCATGTTCATGCGTCGCTGAAAGCGATGAAGCACGGCGGGGATGGCGTCGCTGTCGTCGTCCAGACAGCATCCGGCCAGTTCGTCGGCCAGCTCCAGGCAAATGCCGTCGAGCCATTCGTGGTGACGCTGGTCTTCCGGCTCGAGAGGGCGCTGAAGGAACAGGCTGGTGGGCAGCTGCCAGCGCTGTGCCAGCCAGCTCGACGCCTGGTCGCGGTCGCAGCCAAGATGCCGGTGTTCCAGAGCCAGGCGCTGTTCGCGGGTGGCGGCCTGGGCGGTCAGCTCGAAGTAGTTCGGGTCCAATGCGTACAGCAGCAGTACCCCGACCTCGCGTAGCAGGGCGCGCGTTGACAGTTCGCCCGGCTGGCGGGGATTCACCACCTTGGCGATGGCCGGAATCAGGTGCGCGGCCGCGAGGGTACGTCGCCAATAGTCGGCCAGGGGGCCGCGGGTCGCGTCGCGCACAAGGGTGAAGCCCAAAAGCGCGGTGAGGGTGCCATCGATACCGAGGCGTGTCACCGCGTGCTCGCAGCAGATGACGGGATCGCTACCGCGGCGATAGTAGGGGCTGTTGGCCAGCCGCAGCAGCTGCAGGCACAGGGCCGGGTCACGGGACAGCAGGGTCGCGAAGTCGGTCAGCGGCGCGTCGTGATTGCTCGCCAGTACCAGCAGCTCGGATACCACGGCAGGCAGAGAGGGAAGACGCGTGGCGGGCTCGAGCCGCGCTTCGATATCAGGGGGAAGGCAGGTCACGTCGAAAAGGCCATCGATTGTCGTTGTGCGATTGGTGTCAGGGCCGATCCATCGGCCTGATAGTGGCGCGAGCCGCCGACATCAGCGGCTCGCGCAGCGGGCTTTGGCTTAGTCCGAAAAGTCGACGAGCGATGGTCAGACAAGGCAAAAATCGGATAGAAAGCGCTGTTTACGAGGTGTAAATGAGCATCTTGACCCGATTTTTAACGCCGTATTACCGAGCGCAGGCACTTTTCGGACAAGCCCTAGGGTTTGCGCAGTGAAGCGTCCAGATGATCTACCACCTCGGCCCAGTCGGCATCGGCCTCGATGGCTTCGCGCAGAAATTCCGCCTGTCCCTCGTTCCAGCAGGCCGCATCGGGCAACTCGACCCCTTCGGGAATCGGCGAGTTGCGATCGATAAAGCGTTTGATGGCTTCCGGTTCGGATGCCAGGCCCAGCTGTTCAAACAATTCGCTGAAGGGATGATCCGGGTGTTCCATGAGCAACTCCTTGTCATGACGGGGACTTCCTAACCTTACTCCATCATGGCCCCTTGAGTGTCAACAGAGCATAAAATTGCTGTCCGACCTGCGGGTTGTCAACCTCGTTCACCGACCAGCGGGGTCCGAAACAGCCGACGCCTCTGCTCCAACGAGAGGGGCAGCGACAGCAGGTGCACCAGTTTGGTATAGGCCGCCTCAGGCGTCATGTCGTCGCCGGATACCACCTCGGCGTCGGCCAGCATCTGGCCAGCGGCGTAGTGTCCGATGTCGATGGTTCCGTGAGGGCACTGGCTGATCGCGACCAGTAGCTTGCCCTGGCCGCTGGCCTCTGCCAGCACGGCGCCAAGTTCGGGGTCGTCAGGCACATTGCCGCCGCCCCACACCTCGATCAAGGCGCCCTTGACGCGGTCATCATCCAGCCATGCCGCCAGTTGCCATGGCTGAATACCCGGCCACAGCACCACCCGAATCACCTGCTCCCCCAGGCCATGATAATCGCCAAGCTCGTAGCGGGGCGCACCGCGCTGCGTTGCCTCGAGGCTGTGCTCGCGATACAGCCGGACGTCGTTGCCGTGGCGCTCCCCCAGCAGGTCCAGGTTGGGGCTTTCGAAGGCATCGGGTTCGCGAGTGTGCCACTTGCGTGCACGACTTCCCCGCAGCAGCTTGTCGCCAAAGCTCACCGCCACTTCCTGCAACTCAGGCATGGCGGCGTAGCGCAGCGCGCTCTCGAGGTTGTACAGGGCATCACTGTTCTGGTGGGCCAGCGGCGCCATGGAGCCGGTGACCACCACCGGGCGATCGATGCCCTGAAGCTGGTAGGCCAGGCTCGAGGCGGTCCAGGCCAGTGTATCGGTGCCGTGAAGCACGACCACGCCGCGATGGCTATGGGCGCGTTCGGCGATCAGCACTGCGAGCCGGGCCCAGTCTTCGGGGCGTGCGCCGCTGGAGTCGATGGGTTGGTCGACCTCGAACCAGCTAAAGGGTGACAGGGCGGTCCGGCGATCGTCAGGCAGCGTGGCCAGGGCCTCGCGCACCCGGGCTTCCATGTCGGGGCCGGGGGCGAGGCCGGAGGGCGTCTCGATCATGCCGATGGTGCCGCCGGCATAGATCACCAGCACCGGGTCCAGGGGTGAGTGGGTCATGGGTGGGCTTCCTGCACAAGGAGTGAAGACACGAGTGACAGTATCAGCGTGAGCCTCGGCGAGGCGCGCAGCGGGTGATGACATTATCGTCGGCATCGAAGCAGAGCTGACGCTGACGACCGGCGAACCAGGCGAAGCTGGCGGCGGCCGCGGCGATCCCCATCAACAGCCAGGCGATGGCGGTGATCGGTGCCTGCAGGTCGAGCATGATACCGACGCTCAAGGGGCCCAGGGCGGCCAGGGCATAGCCGCCACCCTGGGCCAGTCCGGACAGTCGGCCGGCCAGACGCGAATCGGCGCTGCGCAGCACGATCAGGGTCAGCGCCAGGGAGAAGTTGCCGCCCTGGCCGAGTCCCAGCAGCAGTGCGCCGAGGTAGCGCAGGGAGGTGTCGGCCATCAACAGGATCCACAGGCCGCTGGCGGTGCTGGCGAGTACCAGCAGCAGCGCCGGGCGTTGATCGCGACCAAAGCGGGCCAGCCAGGGAGCCAGCAGCGCAGAAATCAGCTGGACCATCACCGACATGCCCATCAACAGGCCGGCCTCGGCCTCGCCGATGCCCCGCTGCATCAACAGCGTCGGCAGCCAGCCGAAGACGATGTAGGCCAGCGACGACTGGGTGCCCATCAATAGCGCCACCTGCCAGGCCAGTGGTTGGCGCAGCAGGCCACGGGTCATGCCTGTGCCGGGATCGCCTGCCATCCGCGGGGTAGCGGCGGTGCGCGGCATGTAGAGCTCCCAGGCGATCAGCGCCGCCACGGCCAGCAATGACCAGGCCGCCAGACTGCGGGTCCAGTCACCCAGCAGGTCGCTCAGAGGAATCGCCAGGCCGGCGCCCAGGGCGCCGCCCAGGCACAGGGCCATGGTGTAGACCCCGGTCATCAGGTCGGCGCCCCGGGGCAGCTCCCGCTTGACCAGCGCCGGTAGCAGGGCACCCGACACACCGATACCGGCGCCCACCAGCAGGGTGCCGGCGTAGAGTGCCAGGGGGCTGCCCAGCCAGCGCAGCAGTAGACCGGCGGTGATGACCACAAGACCCAGCGACAAGGCGCGCTCCGGGCCGTACTGGCGCGACAGGCGAGGCGCCAGCGGAGCGAATAGCCCCAGGCACAGCACCGGCAGGGTGGTCAGGGCACCGATGGCGCTGGGGGACAGGCCGGTATCCTGCTGCACACGGGCGAGCAGGGGGGCGAGCGAAGAGAGTGCCGGTCTCAGGTTGAGGCCGACCAGTACCATCAGCACCAGAAAGCGCCAGGGCAGGGACGAGACCTTCATCGGGGGCTCCAGCGGCTGGACCACCACAGCGGGGAAGGCGCGCCGCCGGAGGCGCAGGCCCCGCGGACGGCGGCCTGTACGGTTATTTCAGGAAGCGACGTAGATCGCCACGCACCTGGTCATTGAAGGTCAGGAACTGGCTGTGGCGATCGCCGTCGACGCCGTCGATGCGCACAGCGGTGGCCATGCCCTTGTCGACCAGCAGTTGATCGTAGATCTCCAGGGTGATCTTTTCGACCGGAGTATCACCGGGAGCGCACTGGCCATTCTCCAGGCGGAAGGTCTCCAGCAGGCTGGCGCGTACGCGAGTGGCACCGCCTTCGGCCAGCACGCGACGTACGAACATCCAGCCTTCACAGGTCAGCGCCACGCCGTCATGGTCGCGCAGGTAGAGGGTGCGATAGCAGGCCCCCTGCTCGGCGCCTTTCTCTGCCATGCTGCGGTAGGCCTCGGTCATGCGCGCGGCACTGACCCTTGCCTCGTCGATCTTGGCCTGGGCGCCGCGATGCTCGGTGTCGAGTTGCGCCTGCTTCTGGAAGGCCCGGAAGCGGCGATATTCCTTGATCAGTTCTGGAGATGCCATATCGCTGTCCTGCTGAGATGGAAGGGGGCGGCAAGTCGCCCCCTGGATTGCTCTTGTCCCGCCGCTCGGGGCGTTGCCTGAGCCGAGGCTCGCGCTTATGCCTGTCCCTGGCGGTTGCCCTGGCCGGAGCGCCTGCGCCTGCGACGTGCAGGCTGCTCGCCATTGCCGTTGCGGGCATTGCCGCCGCCACCGCCGCCGTCACCACGTCGTCCGTTGCCGCGCTGGGAGCTGTTGTTGCCACCCTGGCTGCGGCGTTGACCACCACCGCGCTTGTTGCGGCCGTTCTCGATGGGTTCCGGCTTGGCGTTGGGGTCGGGCTCGAAGCCCGGTTCGATGCGCTTCTCGAGGTCACGCTTGATCATGCGCTCGATGTTCTTCAGAAGGCCATGCTCATCGACGCACACCAGCGAGATGGCCTGGCCTTCGTTGCCGGCACGACCGGTACGACCGATGCGGTGGACGTAGTCCTCGGCGACGTTGGGCAGCTCGAAGTTGACCACGTGGGGCAGCTCATCGATGTCGAGACCACGGGCGGCGATGTCGGTAGCCACCAGAACCTGCAGCTCGCCGGACTTGAACGCCGCCAGGGCGCGGGTGCGCGCGGACTGGCTCTTGTTGCCGTGGATCGCCATGGCGGAGATGTCGCGCTTGTCGAGGTGCTCGGCCAGGCGGTTGGCGCCGTGCTTGGTGCGGGTGAACACCAGCACCTGGAACCAGCGCTGGCTGGTGATCAGGTGTGACAGCAGCTCGCGCTTGCGCTCGCGGTCCACTCGGTAGACGGCCTGGTCGACGGTCTCGGCGGTAGTGTTGCGGCGTGCGACCTCGATCATTTCCGGGCGGTCGAGCAGCTTGTCGGCCAGCGCCTGAATCTCGCTGGAGAAGGTCGCCGAGAACAGCAGGTTCTGACGCTTCTCGGGCAACAGCTTCAGCACACGGCGGATGTCGTGGATAAAGCCCATGTCGAGCATGCGGTCGGCTTCGTCGAGTACCAGGATCTCGACGCTCGACAGATCCACGTGGCCCTGCTGGTGCAGGTCGAGCAGGCGGCCAGGCGTTGCCACCAGCACATCGAGACCGGGCCGCAGGGCGTCGATCTGGGGCTGCTGGCCGACGCCACCGAAGATCACGTGGTGACGCAGCGACAGGTGCTGACCGTAGTCGCGCACGCTCTCGCCGACCTGGGCGGCGAGTTCACGGGTGGGCGTGAGCACCAGGGCACGGACCTGGCGCTTGGAGGGGCGAGGGCCATCGGCCAGGCGCTGCAGCATCGGCAGGGTAAAGCCCGCTGTCTTGCCGGTGCCGGTCTGGGCACTGGCCAGCAGGTCGCCACCCTTGAGTACCGCGGGGATGGCCTGACGCTGAATCGGAGTCGGGGTGTCATAGCCTTGCGCCGTGACGGCGCGAAGCAATTCGGCACGCAGGCCGAGATCGGAAAAACTCATGCAAACTCCAGCACGCACGCACTCGCTGGACGCCACCGTTCTGATGGCGTCGGTCCCGGACAAGGCGTGGGGAAAAATTCGGTGACCGCTCTAGCGGGGGACCCCCGTCACCGTTGCGGGCATGATGCCAGATTTGCCGGCCCGGCGCATCGGCGGGGGTGAAAAGAAGTCGGGCCGGCAGAACCTTGATGAGGGGTGGGGAGGCGTTGTCGAGACGCTCAGGGAGCGACGCGGACCCGGGCGGCGATATCATCGGCCACCTGATCCCAGGTGCGCCCCAGCGCCCGTACCAGTGCCGAATAGCCGTCGCTGTCCAGCGACTCGGTGGCCTCGAAGCTGTCGCTGTCCACCACCTGGCGCTGGTCGTCACGCAGCAGCCACTGTCCCGAGGCCACGGCGTAGCCGTCGTAATGTCCCTGGAAGCGGTCGACGCTCAACTCCAGGGTCAAGGCGTTGCCGCTGTCGCCGGACAGCAGCACCCGGCGTCCAGGCAGTCTGGCCTCAAGCCGGTCGCGCAGGCCGCGTTCGAGTTGCTGTGCCAGCGGTGCCGCCCATTGGTGGGACTTGGCCTCGTTCAGCGAGATGTCATCGAGCTGAAGGACGATGCCTTCGGCCTCGAGGTAGTTGGCGAGCCTGGGCGTGGACACCAGCAGCGGGGTATCGTCGGCGCTGGGGACCCGGGCGTCGCTGCTGCCTGCATCCGGGGGCAGCACATAGTGGTTCATGGGGGCGGTGCCGCTGGCGCAGCCGCCCAGCCACAGCGCCAGCAGGGGAACACACAGGCGATGTATCGGCCTCATGGAGAACTCCTTTCCGGTGAGGTCAGTGTTGTCGATGCTTCCGTCTCACCCGCCCGAGTCCACAGACTCAGGCGGGTGGCGATCAGCGTGGTGCCCGCGGAATCGGGTCCTCGGTCTGGATGCTGTCGAACAGCAGCGCGCGGGGATCGTCGCTGATCTTGCGAGCGGCCGGCTGCAGGTCACGCACCAGACGTTCGACCTCGTTCAGCGTGCGGGTCAGGTCCTGATAGACGCTGGATTCCGGCGACAGCCCGTCGAGGGTGCGGCGCAGCTCGACCAGGGTCTGGTTGAGGTTGCCGGGCAAGCCCTGGGTCTCGGGGTTGTCGAGCAGGCTGTTCATGCTCTGCACCAGCGAGCGGGCCTGGGTCAGCATGGCCTCGGAGACCTGAAGATTTCGGTCGAGTCCCGACAGGATAGGCTCGATCTCGAGGCGGTTGAGCTTGTCGAGCAGGGCGGTGACCTGGGCCTGGATCTGGGCAAGGCCAGCCGAGGCGGTGGGGAACACCGGACGGTCGGCGAAGGTCTCGGCCAGATACTGGCCCTGCAACTCTTCGTCGATCTTGAGGTCGACGAACAGCGCCCCGGTCAGCAGGCTGCCGCTCTTGAGGGTCGCGCGCAGGCCGCGTTCGAACAGGCGGTCGAAGCGCTCGCGCCATTCCTGCAGATCCAGTTCGTTGGCGCCGATGCCCAGACGCTGAGGTTCGATGCGGATCAGTACCGGGATGGCCAGCTTGTCGCGGTTTTCCGGCTGCGGTGAGGTGAAGTTCCAGGGGACGGCTGCCACGGTGCCGATACGCACGCCACGGAATTCCACCGGGGCCCCGCGAGACAGGCCGCGCACCGTGTCCTCATTGAGCAGCACGTACTCGAGATAGCGATTGAAGGTACCCTGGCGGGCGGCTTCCTCATCGGCATAGAGTTCGTAGCTGGCGTCCTCATCCGCCTCCTTGCCGGCGGGGACATCGTCGGGCACACCAAAGGTGACGCCGCCGCCGAGCAGCGCTTCCAGCGACTCGACCTGCACCTGGAAGCCGTCGGAGCCGAAGCGCACGTCGATGCCGCTGGTGGCCCAGAAACGGGTGTTCTCGGTGACCAGGCTATCGTAGGGGCTCTCGATGAAGATGCGGTGGTGCATGCTCTGGGTGGAGACATCGAAGTCGGCCTCCTCGACCCGCCCGACACTGACCCCCTGGAAGGTGACGGCGTCGCCCACACTGAGCGAGTTGCCGACCTGGCTGACCAGGTTGAGGCGCAGCCCCTGGGCGCCGGGTGGCGCGACCGGGGGCTGGTCGCTGACGTCGAATTCCCGGGCATCCACCTCGCTGCGGCCCGGCTCGAGCTGGATATAGGCACCGGACAGAACAGTGCCGAGTCCACTGATACCCTCGCGCCCTATGCGCGGCTTGACCACCCAGAAATGGGTGTCCTCGACCAGCATCTTCTCGGCCTGGGGCTCCATCTGAGCGGTGATCTCTACGCCGGAAAGATCGTCGCTGAGCGCTACCGAGGTGACCTTGCCGACTTCCACGTTACGGGTCTTGATCAAGGTCTTGCCGGCCTCGATGCCATCGGCGGATGGCAGATGCAGGGCGATCTGGGGGCCACGGCTGGCATAGTTGTCGTAGACCAGCCAGGCGCCGATCAGCAGTGCCACGAAGGGCACGATCCACACCGGCGACAGCCGTTTCTGCTGGGTCGGCGCGGCGCGGTGCATGTCCTTGTCGGACGGCGCTGGCGGGTTGTCGGGGTGGCGCTTATCGGCGTCACTCATGATGTGCTTCCTTGTTCATCCGGCGCAGTGCGATGGGGTGAAGGGGCGGCGTCGGACGCCAGGCCCGAGTGGTCGCCGTAGCGGTCTTCGTGCGACCCGTCATCATCCCCGGAGTCCATCGGGTTGCAGGGATCCTCGCTGCCGTCCCACAGCAGGCGAGGGTCAAAACTCATGGCCGCCAGCATGGTGATGATCACCACACCACCGAAGGCCAGCGCAGCGGGGCCAGGATCGATCGACATCAGCGCGCCGGCGCGGATCAGGGCAACCAGGATGGCCACCACGAAGACGTCGACCATCGACCAGCGTCCGATCAGCTCGGTCAATCGGTACAGGCGAGCCCGCACCACCGAGCGCATGCCCGGTGCCCGCGGCGCCACCAGGCACAGCCAGATCAGCGCCAGCAGCTTGCCGATGGGCACGATGACGCTGGCCACGAAGATCACCAGTGCCACCGGCCAGGAACCGTGGCTGGCCAGGTAGATGACACCGCCAATGATGGTCTGCGGGTCCGAGCTGCCGAGGCTGGTGGTATACATGATGGGATAGACATTGGCGGGGATATAGAGCACTGCGGCGGTGAACAGCAATGCCCAGGTGGTCTGCAGGCTGCGCGGCCGGCGGGCGTGCAGCTTCTCGCTGCAGCGTACGCAACGGCCATGGCCCTCGCTGTCCAGGCAGTTGATCAGGCCGCAGGTGGGGCAGCCAGTGAGCCCCTGGGAGGCAGCGGTTTCGCCGGTGCGTGTGCCCTCCGGTGCCAGCGGCTCGCCGCTGAGCGAGAACCACAGCCAGTCCTTGTCCAATGACAGGGTCGTCGCCAGCAGCAGGATGGCGTAGGCGATAAAGGCCCAGAACGACGGACCGAGGGAAATTTCGGCAAGTCCCGCCACCTTGATCAGCGCCACCATGGTGCCGACGATAAAGACGTCGGCCATCAGCCATGGGGCGATATGGGAAAGTCCACGGGCCAGGGTACGGCTATAGGGCAGCCGACGAGGCAGCATCAGACTGAGCTGCAGCCACACCACCGTCAGCAGATAGATTGCCGGCAACACGATGATCGACATCATGACCACCATGGCGACGATGGGCTGATGGTGTTCGAGCATCTGGGTGGCGGTCTGGGCCACTTCTATCTCGTTGCCGACGCCACGCGTGCTGAACCCGATAAACGGAAAGGACAGCGCCAGCCCCAGTGCCACCAGCGACGCCAGCGCCAGGGCAAGACTGCGCTGGGCGGGAAAGGCGTGGCGCTTGACCAGGTCGTGACCACAGCGGACACAGTCCGCTTCTTCACCAGGGCGCAGCGGTGGCAGCGCCATGATCCAGTCGCACTCGTGACAGGCGCGCAGACGCCGGCGCGACCTGATGCGCACCTCGGGGGGAGGATGCTGGGTGACGGAGGCGTTGCGGATCCGTTCCAGGGGGCCACGTACGGGGGTCGACACAGTGGTAGGTGAACTCCGGCCTTGAAAGAGGATTCTGTTTGTCTGCTTTTCGTCGCGAATCAGGCGCTGATGGCTTAACAAGCTGATCCTGCGAATTAAATAGTGTGGCACGTTGACGTGGGTGACACCATAGACAAAGATGCGACCGAAATCATGGGTGAGGAGTTGACATGTTGCTTCCCGTTTTGGCGGTTCTGGGTGGCCTGGTAGTGCTGGTGTGGAGCGCCGAGCGCTTTGTCGAGGGCGCCGCGGCCACCGCAGCGCGATTGGGACTGTCGCCCTTGCTGGTGGGCATGCTGGTCATCGGCTTCGGTACCTCGGCGCCGGAATTGACGGTGTCGGCGCTGTCTGCGGCACAGGGCAACCCGGGGCTGGCACTCGGTAACGCCTATGGCTCGAATATCGCCAACATCGGCCTGATTCTGGGGCTGGTGGCGCTGATTTCCCCCCTGGCGGTGCATTCATCGGTGATTCGGCGCGAATTGCCGGTACTCGGCGCCGCCACCCTGGTGTCGGCGTTGATGATGTGGGGCGGACTTGTCTCCCGCCTCGAGGGGGCGCTGCTGCTGCTGGCGCTGCTGGTGTTCATGGTGGCAAGCGTGATCCAGAGCCGGCGCGAGGAAGCCGCCGCCAGGGCGGACGCCCTGGCCACCGATACGGTACAGGAACTCGATGCTCACCCCATGTCACTGGGCAAGGGGATCTTCCTCACTCTGCTGGGCCTGGCGCTGCTGGTCGTCAGTTCCCGGTTGCTGGTGTGGGGCGCGGTGGATATCGCCCAGGGGCTCGGGGTGTCCGACGTCATCATCGGCCTGACCGTGGTCGCCATCGGCACCTCGCTGCCGGAACTGGCCTCGTCCATCAGCGCCCTGCGTCGCAAGGAGCATGATCTGGTGCTGGGCAACGTGGTCGGCTCCAACCTGTTCAATACCCTGGGGGTGGTGGGGCTGGCCGCCGTCATCGCGCCGATCGAGGCCGGACGTGAGGTGCTGCTGCGGGACTGGTCGCTGATGACGGCCATGACCCTGATGATGGCGGTGTTCGCACTGGGCAGGAAGGGCCGGGCGGGGCGCATCAATCGGCTCGAGGGTGGCGTTCTGGTCACCGTCTACCTGGCTTACACCGCCTATCTGGTATCGCTGGTGCTGGGGCAGGCGTGAGCTGGCGCCCGACTACTGTGCCATTGTTACGGCGAAGGCAAGGCCGGGTGGCGGACAAGCGGGTAGGTGATCGGCCATGGATGCGTGCGACAATTGGCCATGGGACAGAGGCCGGCGGGACCTCTATGCTGGGGGCAAGCGGAATCAGATATGCATGATTGTGCATACTATAGTGGGTAGACAGAGCGGCTGAGCAAGGCTGCGCTCTATCGACTCTTTTCCGCTCGGGTTCGATGCTGTCCTGCTTCGGTCGGGTTGTGCTCCTGAGGCAGGGCGGTGCCGTCGGTCATCCCTGCCTCGAGGAGTCGCTCATGGAACTGGATCCCGTGCTTCTGTCACGTATACAGTTCGCCTTCGTCGTATCCTTCCACGCCATCTTCCCCGTCTTTACCATAGGGCTGGCGTCCTATGTCGCTGTCCTGCATGGACTTTTTTACAAGACCGGCAATCCCGCCTGGGATCGACTGGCCGCCTTCTGGGTCAAGGTCTTCGCCGTGGTCTTCGGCATGGGCGTGGTCTCCGGGATCGTCATGGCCTTCCAGTTCGGAACCAACTGGAGCAACTTCAGTCAGGCGACGTCCAATTTCCTCGGCCCCATGCTGAGCTATGAAGTGGTAACCGCCTTCTTCCTGGAAGCCGGCTTCCTCGGGGTGCTGCTGTTTGGACGTGGCAAGGTGGCCGAGGGGGTTCACCTGTTCGCCGCCATCATGGTCGCGGTGGGCACCTTCATCTCGGCCTTCTGGATCCTGTCCACCAATAGCTGGATGCAGACCCCCGCCGGGGTGGAAATGATCGATGGCCACTTCAGCGTCACCAGTTGGGGCGAGGCCATGTTCAATGCCTCCTTCCCTTATCGCTTTGCCCACATGGCGCTGGCTTCCTTCCTGACCGGCGGCTTCGTGGTGGCCGGCGTCAGCGCCTGGTATCTGCTGATCGGTCGCGACGTCGAGGCCAACCGCAAGGCCCTGTCCATGTGCATGTGGCTGTTGCTGGTGCTGGCGCCGGTACAGGCGGTGGTCGGCGACGCCCATGGTCTCAATACGCTTGAGCATCAGCCGACCAAGGTGGCGGCGATGGAGGCCAACTGGGAAACCCAGTCCGGGGTGCCGCTGCTGTTGTTCGCCTGGCCGGACAAGGAGGCCCAGGAAAATCACTTCGAGATCGGCATTCCGCGCCTGGCCAGCCTGATCCTGACCCATGACCTGGATGGCGAGGTGCCCGGGCTCAAGGAGGTCCCGGTAGAGGAGCAACCACCGGTGTGGTTCGTGTTCTGGTCATTCCGCGCCATGGTCGGCATGGGCATGCTGATGATCGCGGTGGCCTTCACCGGCCTGTGGTTGCGCCGTGGCGGTCGTCTGTACAAGAGTCGTCCCTTCCTGCAGACGCTGAGGCTGATGAGTGTGGCGCCCTTTATCGCGGTGCTGGGCGGCTGGTTCGTCACCGAAGCGGGCCGCGCGCCCTGGCTGGTGTACGGCATGATGACCCAGGGCGAGGCGGTGACGCCGTCGCTCAGTGGCTGGATGGTGCTCGCCACCCTGATCGGCTATGTGCTGGTCTACGCGGTGGTGTTCCTGACCGGGGGCTACTACCTCACCCGGGTGGTGCGCCAGGGCATGCTGGCCGAGGTGCCCCACGACGACGAGGTCGAGACGGCCAAGCGCCCGCTGTCCGCCGCCCACGCCACCCTCGAGGCCGACGCCGGCCGCCAGTTCGGGAGCTGATGACATGGAATTGATCAATCTTTCTGCCATCTGGGCGCTGATCATCGGGTTCGGCGTGATGATGTACATCCTGATGGATGGCTTCGATCTCGGGGTGGGTATCCTCTACCCCTTCGCCCCGGACGAGCACGCCCGGGACGTCATGATGAACTCAGTAGCGCCGATATGGGACGGCAACGAGACCTGGCTGGTACTCGGCGGGGCGGGACTGCTGGCGGCCTTTCCGCTGGTCTACACCATCCTGCTGCCGGCGCTCTATCTTGGGGTCTTCCTGATGTTGGCCGGCCTGATCTTCCGTGGCATCGCCTTCGAGTTCCGCTTCAAGTCGGTACGTAATCGCCACTGGTGGAACCGTGCCTTCTGCTGGGGCTCGATGGTCGCCACCTTCTGTCAGGGGGTCGTGGTCGGCGCCTACATCGAGGGCTTCGAGGTCACCAACAATGTCTACGTGGGCGGTCCTTTCGACTGGCTGACGCCTTTCACCGTGATCACTGGCCTTGCGCTGATGGCGGGCTATGCGCTGCTGGGGGCGACCTGGACGATTCTGAAGTCCGAGGGGCACGTGCAGGAATGGGCCTACCGCATCACACCCAGGCTGCTGGGACTGGTGCTGGCGGGCTTTGCCGTGATCAGTATCTGGACGCCGTTCGTCGACGAGTTCGTGCGTGAGCGCTGGTTCGGCCACCTGACACTGTTCTGGGTGTTCCCGGCACTGGCGTTGCTGTGCGCCGCCATGGTGTGGCGTTCGGTGGCCCGTCGCCGCGAGGGCCAGCCGTTCGTGGCTACCCTGGGACTGTTCTTCTTCACCTACCTGGGGCTGGTGGCCAGCAAGTGGCCCTACCTGATCCCGCCGGACATCACCCTGTGGGACGCCGCCTCGGCTCCGGAGAGCCAGCTGTTTCTGCTGCTCGGGGTGCTGTTCGTGATCCCGGTGGTACTGGGTTACACCGCCTGGTCCTACTGGGTGTTCCGCGGCAAGGTAAGAGGGGGCGGCTATCACTAAGTCGTCTGGTGCTGAGTCGCCTCGTTCTGAGTCGCCTCGTTCTGAGTCGTCTCGCGGCGAGGCCACCAGGGCGCGGCTGTGGCTCGACCAGCACACCGGGGCTCAGCGTCGTCCGCTGACCCTGGCCGCGGCCTTCGCGGTGCTGGCAGGACTCGCGGGTGTGGTCCAATGGGTACTGCTGGCCAAGGTGCTGGTACTGGCGATCGAGGGTGACCGTTCCCTGAGCCAGCTATGGCCCTGGCTTGTCTCTCTACTGGGGCTTCTGGCGCTGCGTGCCGGGGCTGGCTTTGCTCAGGAGTGTCTGGCCCAGCGAGCCAGCCAGCGCCTTCGCCGCGCGGTACGCCACGAGTTGCTCGAGCATCTGTTTGCGCTGGGACCGGTGCGTGCCGGTCGCCATCACAGTGCCGGGCTGGCCCATCGCCTTGTCGAGCAGGTCGAGGCACTGGACGGCTACACCTCACGTTTCTGGGTCCAGCTTCGGGTGGTGATGGTGGTGCCGCTGGTCATCTTCGCCATCATCGCCTGGCACAACTGGCTGGCGGCGCTGCTGCTGGCGATCACCGCGCCGCTGATTCCCTTGTTCATGGCGCTGGTGGGCATGGGTGCCGAATCGCTCAATCGCGACCAGTTCGCGGCGGTGACGCGACTGTCCGGGCACTTCGTCGATCGGGTGCGTGGCATCGCCACCATTCGACTGTTCGGTGCCGGCGACAGGGTCACCGACGAGGTTGCCCAGGTCGCCGACGACTATCGCCGGCGCACCCTGAAGCCCTTGCGGCTGGCCTTTCTGTCATCGGCAGTGCTCGAATTCTTCTCCTCGGTGGCGATTGCGGCGCTGGCCATCTACATCGGCTTTGGCCTGCTCGGGGACCTGCCGCTGAAGGTGGCCGATTCGCTGACGCTGGCCAGTGGCCTGACCATCCTGCTGCTGGCCCCGGAGTTCTTTCAGCCGCTGCGCACACTGTCCCAGCACTACCACGACCGTGCCTCGGCGCTGGCCGCCGCCCAGGCCCTGACGGAACTGCTCGATGAACCCATCGATCCTTCGCGAGTGTCGCCCGTCTCGGCGCCTGGCACTGCGGAAAGTCCCGCTTCTTCAGTGTTGTCCGGTGGCCAGCTTGCGCGGCTCGAAGGCGCCTGCCTGGATCACCCTGGGCGTGGCCGCGTGCTGGGTCCGCTGGACTTCCGGGTGGAGGCCGGTGAAGTGGTGGTGATCAGCGGCCCATCGGGTGCCGGCAAGTCGAGCCTGCTGGCGATGCTGGCGGGGTTTGTCGGGCCTGGCGAAGGGATGCGCCAATCGGCACCGGGCATCGCCTTCGCCTGGATGGACCAGCGCCCGCTGCTGATCCAGGGCAGCCTCGCCGACAATCTTCGCCTGACGGCGCCGAACGCTGGCGATGACGACCTGCGCACTGCGCTCGAGCAGGCGGGGCTTGGGACGCTGGTCGCGGCTCTGCCCGAGGGACTCGATACCCGGATCGGCGAAAATGGCCTGGGCCTGTCCGGCGGCCAGGCCCAGCGCCTGGCGCTGGCGCGGGTGTTCCTGAGTGATGCCGCGCTGGTCCTGCTGGACGAGCCGACGGCGAGTCTGGATCGAGAGACCGAAGCGGTACTGATTGGCGGCTTTCGGCGTCTGGCCGGCCAGGGCCGGGCGCTGGTCATCGCCAGCCATCACCCGGCCATCCTGGCGATGGGGGACCGGCGTGTGGAGCTGCTCGATGGGCGAGTCACCGCGAGTGGAAGAGAACAGCAAGAGGTGGCCGATGGCGTCGTCGACTGAGCGCACGGATACGGGATTCGCTGCGGGGATTGCCAGTCTGCGTCCGTGGATCGAGGTGCATGCGTCGTTTCGTCGGCGCCTGGTGCTTGGCGTGGTGCTGATGGTGCTGACCGCGCTGTCGGCGCTGGGGCTGCTGGCGGTGTCGGGTTGGTTCATCACCGCCAGCGCCCTGACCGGCGCGGCCTTGGCCGCGGGTATGGCGGCTACCCTGGACGTCTACACCCCCGGGGCGGGCATTCGTCTGTTTGCGGTGTCCCGCACCGTGTCACGCTACGTCGAACGCCTCTACAACCACGACACCATCCTGCGACTGCTGGCTCGCCTGAGGGCGCGCTGCTTCTCGGGCCTGGTGGCGATGGACGGCGCCAGCCTCGGGGCAAGGCGATCCGGCGACTGGCTCAACCGTCTGACCGCCGATATCGATACCCTGGACGCGCTTTACCTGCGGCTGCTGGCGCCGGCGGCGATGGCGCTGGTGCTGGGGGCGGCACTGGTAGCGTTGGTGGCGGTGTGGCTGCCCCAGGCCGCGCTGGTGCTGGGCGTCTTGCTGCTGTTCGGCTGGAGCTGGCTGACCCTCGGACAGGCCCGCCTGGGTCTTGCGGCCTGTCGTCGCCGTGTCGCCGGGCTGGAGCGACTGCGCTCGGCAATCATCGAAACCCTTGGCGGTCTGAGTGAACTCGAATCCTACGGCGCATTGGCGCGCCGCCGTGGCGAGCTTGAAGCCCTCGAGGACGAGCTGCTGGCGGCTCAGTGGCGACTGTCACTGATCACCGGGTTTGGCAATGTCCTGACAACGCTGGTGATGGGGGGCGCCTGGTGGCTTGTGTTGATCGGTGGCCTCGCCGCCTTCGGTGGCGGCCAGATTGGCGCCGCCGTGCTGGTGATGCTGCCGTTGGCCTCGCTGGCCCTGGCCGAGGGGTTGGCAAGCCTGCCTGCCGCCTTCACCCAGGCCGGCGCGAGCCTCGCCGCCGCCGAGCGGCTCAATGCCATCGACCGGCAGCGTGCAGCGCCTGCAAACGTCTCAGACACCACCCGAGCTGTTGCAGTGCACGCTGCGCCTCGAAGCGGGACCGCCGAGTGTGGAGGGCTGGAGGTCTGTGCTACGTCGCTGAGTTTTCGTTATCCGCGGGCGCTCGATCAGGCGCTGTCGCCCCTGAGCTTCCGGCTGGCGCCAGGGGAAAGGGCCGCGATCTGTGGCCCCTCCGGCAGTGGCAAGTCGACGCTGCTGGCGCTGCTTGCCGGGGAGCTGCGAGGCCACCAGGGTCGCTTGACTCTGGACGGCCAAGTGGTGGAAGCCCTGGACCCGCAGTGGTTGAGCAGCCAAGTGGGCTGTCTGACCCAGCGGGTGGAGCTGTTTGACGCAAGCCTTGCCGAGAATCTGCGTCTGGGCGCCCCCGAGGCGAGCCCGGAGCGGCTGTGGCAGGCGCTTGTTGCGGTAGACCTGGCCGACTGGGCGCAGGGTCTGCCCGCTGGGCTCGAGACACGCGTGGGGGAAGGGGGGCGACAGCTTTCCGGCGGCCAGGCGCGACGTCTGGGCCTGGCGCGTCTGTGGCTGACCGATCCCGCCCTGGTAGTGCTCGATGAGCCTTTTGCCTCGCTGGATGCGGCCACCGCGCGGCGGGTGGCCGAGGGCATCGGCCCCTGGCTGGCCGGACGCACGGTGCTGATGCTGGTGCACCATCATGATCCCGACTCGCCGTCGCCCGGCATGGAGCACATCCCCAGGGTCATCGAGATGGCGGCCGGAACGCCATGGCAAGCCCGGGGCGAATGCGTCACCATGTGAAAGATGACACCTGATTTCTACGGTTCGAAGCCACAGGGCCAGACACCATGACCGACGACTTTCTGACCCGCCTGCCCAAGGCGGAACTGCATCTGCACATCGAGGGTACGCTGGAGCCGGAGCTGATGTTTGCGCTGGCCGAGCGTAACGGGGTCAGCCTGCCTTACGCCGATATCGAGGCGGCGCGACAGGCTTACGACTTCAGCGACCTGCAGTCCTTTCTCGATCTCTACTATCAGGGCATGAGCGTGCTGGTCCGCGCCCGGGACTTCGAGGACCTGGCGATGGACTACTTCCGGCGCGCCGCCGCCGAGGGGGTAGTGCATATCGAGATGCACGTGGACCCCCAGGCCCACCTGTCCCGTGGCGTGGCGCTGTCCGAGGTGATGGAGGGCCTGACGGCCGCCTGTGCCAAGGCTCGCTCCGAGCTGGATATTTCCACCGCCATGATCCTCGCCTTTCTGCGTGATCAGCCCGCCGCCGATGCCATGCAGCTGCTCGAGGACAGCACGCCCTGGCATGACCACTTCAGTGCCGTGGGGCTGGACAGCGCTGAGCGAGGCAATCCGCCGAGCAAGTTCCAGGAGGTCTTTGCCCGGGCGCGGGAGCTGGGCCTTGAACGCGTGGCCCACGCAGGAGAGGAGGGGCCACCGAGCTATATCCGTGAGGCGCTGGATGAGCTTCAGGTGTGTCGCATCGACCATGGCGTAAGGGCGATCGAGGACGTCGAGCTGATGGAGCGGCTGGCCGACGAAGGCACCGTGCTGACGGTGTGTCCGCTGTCCAATGTGCGCCTGAAAGTGGTGGAACGGCTCGAGGATCACGGCCTGCCGACGCTGATCGACGCAGGACTGGTGGTAACCATCAACTCCGATGACCCGGCCTACTTCGGCGGTGGCATGCGCGACAACTTCGCCGCCTGTCAGCAGGCCTTCGGCTGGTCCAACGAGACCCTCAAGTGGCTGGCCGGCAACGCCATCGAGGCGGCCTTCATGGATGAGGACAGGAGGCAGGCGCTGAGACAGCGGCTGGTGGAATCCTAGGGCTTGTCTGAAAACTGCCTGACGCCGGGACTGGCTCATCAAGCGCCGCCTTGCCCCTTGTCGGGGAGGCGGCGCTGGCGTTTGCAGGGGTTGTTGGTGTCAGTCCTGAAACGAAGCCGATGCCGGGCTGGCCCGGGGCTGGATCAGGGCTGGATCAGGGCAGAGCAGGCACCGTGACCACTGGCTGCTCTCCTGTCAGGGCATGCAGGAAGCTGACCAGCCGTTCAACGGTGGCATCATCAAGCTCTCGCTTGAGCATCTGCTCGGCCATGATGGGCACGACGTCTTCAAGCGTCTCGGCCGAGCCGTCGTGAAAGTAGGGGTAGGTCAGGGCGACGTTGCGCAGTGAGGCCGTCCTGAAGGCCTGTCGATCGCTTTCCTCGTTGGTGACCGCGAAGCGCCCGAGATCATCCGATCCCGGCACCTGAATCGGGTGGAACAGGCTGTCGCTGAAGTTGGCGCCGCGGTGACAGCTGATGCACCCGATGTCCACGAAGTCCTTCATGCCTGCCTTCTGCTGGTCGGTCAGAGCTTCCTCGTCACCCAGCAGGTAGCGATCCAGCGGGGCGTTCGGCGTATTCAGCGTGCGCTCGAAACTGGCGATGGCGTCGGCCAGGTTGCCGGAGGACAGCGGAGCCTCGTCGGCGGGAAATGCCGTCTGGAACAGTTCGGAATATCCCTCGACGGCGGAAAGGCGGGCAAGGGCGCCGTCCAGGTCGTGGGCCATCTCGATGCTGTTCTGGATGGGGCCTAGTGCCTGGCCTTCCAGATCGGGTTCACGGCCGTCCCAGAACTGTGAGCCAAGAAAACCCGAGTTGAGCACGGTGGGGGAGTTGCGTTCTCCCACCTGGCCATCGTGGCCGACCGCCGTCGGCAGCCGGTCCGTCCAGGCCAGAGCCGGGTTGTGACAGGAAGCGCAGCTGATGTTGCTGCTCTTCGACAGCCGGGGTTCGAAGAACAGCATCTTGCCAAGCGCTACCTTCTCAGCGGTGAGGCTGTTGTCGGCGGGGATGGGGGGAAGCGAGGGCAGAGGGGTGAAATACTGCCGATAGTCCTGTTGCTCGTCGGATTCGGCGCTGGATTTTGTTGCCGCTGGATATTGGGAGGCGACGGCCATGCTGCAGGCCAGAAAAGTGCCAGTCAAAAAAGTGCCGGTCAAAAAAGTGCCAGTCAATAAAGTGCAGGCAAGAGCAGGGGGACGGTTGTCGGGCCAAGGTCGCATGATGTGTTCTCTTCGTTACGTCACGGTATGCCGTCTGGGCGGGCGACCTGGGGCTGCCGTTTTTCGGCGAACGGCATGGGGTAAACCAGTATCGGCACAGGTCGACGACGAATCCCGATGCCAAGGCGTGCTTGTTGTCACCAGATGGCACTGTGGCTTGCCCGCGCTGGTATTAGTAATAGGTGATCTTGTGTGTGCAGCGGCCGCTTTTCAGGCAATGGGTGGTGTGGAAAGTTGTTAAGGCATGATGTCGAGGCGAAAGCGTCGGAATTTGAGGTGTTTTCGGCGTGATCGCCGACCGAGGCGAGGAAGCGATTGAACAGGCCGACGCCGTTTCTTTCAGTGCACCTGGGGGCGGTTCGGCGCGCCCTTCGCTACCGGCGAAGTGCTCGGTGACACGCAAAAGAGGCGCCCGTCTCTGGTAGAAAGCCCAGGGCGCCTCTTGTTTGGTCTGGCGGGTGGTGTTGCTGATGTTGTGGCTGGAGGGCTGGCGTGCATGAGCCGGCGTGCATCAACGGGCGTGCAACACCAGAAGCCGTGTATCAGCCCTGTTGGCGATTGGCCTCGCGCGCCGCTTCCCTGGCGCGTCGCTTGGCCTCGCGACGCTCTTCCATGCGTGCCACCGCGTCGGCGCCCAGGTGGGCTTCGCCGCGCTCCCGGGCGAGGCGCATCTGGCGCTCGCGCTCGGCGAAGCGGGCCTTCTGCTCGTCGCTCAGACGGTCGTAGCAGCGCGGGCAACAGACGCCTTTCTCGTAGTACTCGCTCTGCTTGTCCTGCTCGGTGATCGGCATGCGGCAGGCGTGGCACTGGTCATAGCGTCCGGGCTTGAGGTCATGGTCGACGGTGACCCTGTCGTCGAACACGAAGCACTCGCCACGCCACAGGGTCTTGTCCCTCGGTACGTCCTCCAGGTACTTCAGGATGCCGCCCTTTAGGTGGTAGACGTCCTCGAATCCCTGCTCCTTGAGGTAGGCGGTGGACTTCTCGCAACGGATGCCGCCGGTGCAGAACATCGCTACCTTCTTGTGGCGACTCGGGTCCAGGGTCTTCTTCACGTACTCGGGGAAGTCGCGAAAGGCGCTGGTGGCCGGATTGACCGCGCCCTCGAAGGTGCCGACCTCGACCTCGTAGTCGTTGCGGGTGTCGATCAGCAGCACCTCGGGGTCCTGGATCAGGTCGTTCCAGTCCTTGGGGTCCACGTAGGTGCCGACGGTATGGCGCGGGTCGATGCCCTCGACGCCCATGGTCACGATCTCGCGCTTGAGCTTGACCTTGGTACGCATAAAGGGCGCACGACGGGTCAGTGACTCCTTGGTGTCGAGCTCGGCCAGGCGTGGGTCGGCGCGCAGCCAGGCGAGCACCGCGTCGATGCCCTGGCGGGTGCCGGCGACGGTGCCATTGATGCCTTCACGGGCCAGCAGCAGCGTGCCGCGCACCTGATGCTCGAGCAGGGTGTCGAGCAGCGGCTCGCGCAGCGCCTCGTAGTCGTCGAGGGTGACGAACTTGTAAAGCGCGCACACCACCAGGGTGTCTGGACCAGAAGTGGCGGTTTCGGTGGCTGTGTCAGGGGGTGAGGTATCGTGACTCATGGTTGTCCTCGTGCGAGCCGGAGCGTAAATCCGGAGCAGCGTTGGCAGCGTGTGGTATTCAAGGCGCGCATTCTAGCGCACTCGCCGAGGAATTTCCCGGCCAGCCATCACCCAGTGCAAGCGCCGGTCGCCGGCGCCTGTCGTCGGGTTCTTCAGGTCTGGCGGCGGTGCTGCAGGCGTCCCCCCGCCCAGGTCTCGTAGATGGCGCGGTCGTCCCCCAGCATCATCAGGGTGAACAGTTCCTCTGCCAGTGACTGGGTGCGCCCCATGCGTCGGGCCAGCAGCGGCGAGGCGAACAGGTCGATGACCACGAAGTCGGCGTCGCGACCGGGGGTCAGGCTGCCGATGCGATCGTCCAGCGACAGCGATACGGCGTTGCCTCGGGTCAGATCATGAAAACCCGCCCAGGCGGTCAGTGGTGTGCCCCTGAGCTGACCGACCTGATAGGCCGCCTTGAGGGTGGCAAGTCCCGACAGGTCGGTACCGGCGCCGATGTCGCTGGCAAGCGTCAGATTCAGCCCCTGGGCCCGGGCGCCGGCCCGGTCAAACAGGCCACTGCCGAGAAACAGGTTGGAGCTGGGACAGAAGGCGATGTTGGCGCTGCGCTCGGCCAGTCGCGCACGCATCTCGTCGTCCAGGTGGATGCCGTGGGCAAAGGTGCTGCGCGGCCCCACCAGCCCGGATTCCTCGTAGACCGCCAGGTAGTCGCGGCTGCCCGGAAACAGCTCGGCCACCCAGTCGAGCTCACCCAGGTTCTCCGACAGGTGGGTCTGCAGCCACAGGCTCGGGTCATTGCGCAGAAGGCCACCGGCGGCGTCGAGCTGGGCTCGGGTGGAGGTAGGCGCGAAGCGCGGGGTGACGCTGTAGCCGAGACGCGCGGTGCCGTGCCAGTCACTGATCAGGCGCTCGCTGTCGCGGATGCCGCCGTAGGTGTCGTCGGTGAGCGCTTCGGGGGCATGGCGGTCCATCAGTACCTTGCCGGCCAGCATGCACAGGTCGCGGCGTTGGGCCGCGCTGAAGAAGGCGTCGGTCGAGGCCGGATGGCTCGAGCAGAACACCTGGGCGGTGGTGGTGCCTACTCGCATCAGTTCGTCAAGGAAGACGTCGGCCATCTGCTCGGCGTGTTCGCGCTGGGCAAAGCGACATTCCTCGGGGAAGGTGTACTCGTTGAGCCAGTCGAGCAGCTGGCGTCCGTAGGAGGCCATGATCTCGAGCTGCACGTAGTGCACATGGCTGTCGATGAAGCCTGGCATCACCAGCTTGTCGCGGTGGTCGATGACGCTGGCGTCGGCGGGCAGGTGGGGGGCGAGCTCGGTATAGTCGCCCACCGCCTGAACGACACCCTCGGCCCACCACAGCACGCCGTCGGCGAAGTAGCTGACGCTGCCCTCGAGCGGGGTGTCGCCATCGCCGGGATCGGCGTTGAAGCTGAGGATGCGCGCACGCATGACCCAGCTCGATGAGCAGGGGCCGCCAGCGGGGCTGGTGGAGGCGGCGGCGGAAGTTCCGGAAAAAGCCTCGGGCGCGGGCGCGGTGCTGGCAGAGGCGTTAGGGGTCTCGGTCATGGGGCACTCTTTATCGGGTCGTCGCTTATAGGGGCATCGCGTCATCGCACTGTGGCGGTGACGTTGTGTTCAGGGGGCGGCAGGCGCGGCGGCCAGGGAGGCAGACACCTGGCGCTACCCGGTCAGACGGGTAAGGCCGGGCCAGGACAGGTTCAGGAAAACAGGCGTCGTACCTCTGCGCTTTCCAGGCCGCGCAGCGCGTCGCGACGTGCCCCCTCCGGCCTGGGGCTTGCCAGTGGCAGCAGCTCGGCCAGGGCGGCCAGGGCGACGGCGTAGGGCGTCTTGTCGCCGCCGGAGTCGCCGATCGGGCAGCGCACGGCGTCGATGCGATCGTGCGGGATGCCGGCACGCTCCAGTCGCCCGCGGAAGCTGGCCCACTTGCTGCGCGAGCCGATCAGCCCTATCGAGGCCATGTCGCCGCGCCTGAGCAGTGCCTCGACCAGGGCGTAGTCCTCGGCGTGGTCGTGGGTCAGCACCAGCACGTGGCTGCCGGCAGGCAGCGACTCGGCGCTGGCGTTGCAGTCGTCAAGCCGGTGGTGATGCTGGCCTGGGGCCGGGTCGAGCCCGCTGAAGGCGTCCTCGCGGCTATCGTACCAGTCGAGTCGCCAGCCAAGCGGCGCCGCCAATGAGGCCACCGCGCGGCCCACGTGGCCGGCGCCGAACAGCGCCAGGCGCGTGGCCGTACCGAGATCCGTTTCGAGCAGCACATTGACGAAGCCGCCGCAGCACTGGCCGCTGCGGCCACCCAGCGAAAAGGCCTCCAGGCTGAGGCCGGCCTCGCCGCGCTCGAGGCGTTCCCGGGCGCAGGCGATCAGCTGCCATTCGAAGGTGCCACCGCCCAGGGTGTCGATGATGGCGTCGGCGGTGATCACCATCCTGGCGCCAGGCTCACGCGGGGTCGACCCCTGGCTGGTCACCTGGGTGGCCAGCACATGGGGCAGGCCGGCGCGCCGGAGGCGGGCCAGGGCGTCGTACCAGCGCTCGCCGCTCATGGAGTGCCTCCTGCGCGACTCTCATTCACCCGGCGTGCCAGGCGTGCCGCCGCCATGACCCGCTCAGGTGTCGCCGGGGTGTCCAGCCGTACCGCCTGGCGGTAGTCGGTGAGGCTCGCCAGGGCGTCGCGCAGCGCGCACCACACCGACATCCCCAGCATGAAGGGCGGCTCACCGACCGCCTTGGAGCGGTAGATGCTGGCCATGGAGTTGGGGTGGCCCTGCATCAGCTCGACGTTGAAAGTGGCCGGCAGATCGCCGTAGGCGGGGATCTTGTAGGTGGCCGGGCCGAACGAGGTCAACTGGCCCCGCTCGTTCCACTTCAGTTCCTCGCTGGTCAGCCACCCCATGCCCTGGATAAAGCCGCCTTCCACCTGGCCCACGTCGATGGCCGGATTGAGCGAGTCGCCCACGTCGTGGAGGATGTCGACCCGATCCACCTGGTACTCGCCGGTGAGGGTGTCCAGTGCCACCTCGGCGACGGCGGCGCCATAGGCGAAGTAGTAGAAGGGGCGTCCGCTGCCGCTGGCCCGATCGTAGTGGATCAACGGCGTTGCGTAGAAGCCTTTCTCGGACAGCGACACCCGACCCAGGTAGGCGTCCTGGATGAGCTCGCCCCAGGCGATACGTCGTTCGCTGCCGCCGATGCCGGCGATCAGCTCGCCCTGTGCCAGGCGCATGTCCTGACGGTCGAGCTGGTAGCGCTCGGCGGCGAAGTCGAACAGCCGCGACTTCAATTTGCTGGCCGCGTCGCGGGCGGCCTGGCCGTTCAGGTCGGCGCCGCTGGAGGCCGCCGTGGGTGAGGTGTTGGGCACCTTGTCGGTACGGCTGGCGCTGATGCGTACCGCTTCGAGATCGAGCCCCAGCTCGCGGGCGACCACCTGGCACACCTTGGTGTGCAGGCCCTGACCCATCTCGATGCCGCCGTGATTGATCATCACGCTGCCGTCGGTGTAGACGTGCAGCAGGGCACCGGCCTGGTTGAGGTGCTGGGCGGTGAAGGAGATGCCGAACTTCACCGGGGTCAGCGCCAGGCCTCTGCGGATGACCGGGCTGTCGGCGTTGAACTCGGTGATCGCCTGGCGCCGGGACCAGTAGTCGCTCGAGGTCTCGAGCCGCTCGATCAGGTCATGCAGCAGCGTGATCTGGTCCACCGTCTGGCCATAGTGGGTCAGGTCACGGCCTTGACGATACAGGTTGCGCTTGCGCACCGTCAGCGGGTCCTCGCCCACGCGGCGGGCGATGTCCTCCATGGCGGCTTCGATCACCATCATGCCCTGGGGACCACCGAAGCCGCGAAAGGCGGTGTTTGACGCGGTGCTGGTACGGGCGCGATGACCGGTGACCCGAGCCTGGCCCAGTGAATAGGCGTTGTCGGCGTGGAACATGGCGCGGTCGACGATGGCTTCGGACAGATCCGGCGAGTATCCGCAGTCGCCGATGACGGTGATGTCACCGCCCTGGATCACGCCCTGTTCATCGACACCGAGCCGATAGCGGTTGTGGAAGGGGTGGCGCTTGCCGGTGACCTTCATGTCCTCGGCCCGGGGCAGGCGAACACGGCAGCTCTTGCCGGTGCGTCGGGCGACCAGCGCCGCCAGGCAGGCCCAGGGCGAGGCCTGGGTCTCCTTGCCGCCGAAGCCGCCGCCCATGCGGCGCACCTCCACGGTGACCGCGTGGAAGGGGATGCCCAGCACCTCGGCGATCAGCTTCTGGGTTTCGCTGGGGTGCTGATTGGAGGTGTGGACCATCACGCCTTCGTCTTCGGTGGGGTGGACCACGCAGGCCTGCCCCTCCAGATAGAAGTGCTCCTGGCCACCGACGAACTGCTCGTCCTCGATGACGTGCGTCGCGCCGGCCAGGGCGGCCTCCCAGTCACCGCTCTGCTGGCGGTGGGTCGGGCGCACCACGTCCCCGGCCTCGGCGGCGGCCACCGGGTCGAGGCTCGCCTCGACCTCGTCGATCTCCAGACGCGCCTTCTTGACCGCCTGGCGCGCCGCACGATGGCTGGTGGCGGCGACGCAGAAGATCACCTGACCGGCGTAGAGTACCTCGCCGTCGGCCATGATCGGATCGCCGGGAAAGACCGGGCCGATATCGGTGTGGCCCGGGACGTCGGCGACGCTGATCACGTCGACCACGCCCGGGGCGCTGCGCACGGCGGACAGGTCCAGCCCGGTGATGCGTCCGCTGGCGACCGGCGAGAGACCCACCGCCAGGTGTAGCGCGTCCGCCGGCAGCGCCAGGTCGTCGATGTAGGCGGCGCGCCCGGTGACGTGCTTGACCGCGCTTTCGTGGCGTGCGGCGCTGCCCGAGAAGCCCTTGGTCGCCGGTGCGTGGCGGGGAGTCTCGGCAGTATCGCTGGCCGCGGAGGCGGGTGTGGTCAGATCAGTGAGCGTACGCATGGAGCATCACCTCCTGGGTCGGGTGCTGAGAGTCCTGGGATGCCGCGTCGGCGACGACCAGGCGCAGGCGTTCGATCAGTGCAGCGGCGGCGTGTCGACGATAGTCGCTGCTGCCACGCACATCGCTCATGGGCTGAAAGTCTTCGGCCAGCGCATCGATGGCGGCGGCGAACCGCTCGGGTAAAGGGGCATGGCCTTCCAGTGCCGCCTCGGCGCCGGTTGCCCGGGCCGGGATCGCGGCCATGCCGCCGAAGGCCAGGCGCACCTCGGCCATGCTGCCGTCCTTCAGGGTCCAGCTAAAGGCACCGAGTACCGCCGATATGTCGTCCTCACGCCGTTTTGACAGCTTCCATACCTTGAGCTGGCGGTCAGCTGCCAGCGTCGGCAGGAAGATCGCTTCCAGGCACTCGTCCGGCGCCAGGGCGGTCTTCTTGTAGTCGATGAAGAAGTCTGCCGCGGCGAGTTCGCGACTGCCGCCGGGTCCGGTCAGGCGCAGGCGGGCGTCGAGTGCCAGCAACACCGGTGGGGTGTCGCCGATGGGAGAGGCGTTGGCCACGTTGCCACCCAGGGTGCCGCGGTTGCGCACCTGACCAGAGCCCAGTCGATGCAGGAGATGATGAAAGGCGGGATAGCGCTCGGCAAACAGCGGCTCCAGTTGCGTGTAGGTGACGGCAGCGCCGACCCACATCCCTGGTCGACCGCTGGCGTCGTGGCCCGCTTCCAGCACCTTGAGTTGTTCTACCCGGGTGACGTCGATGACCTCGGCGAAGTCCGCCAGATTCTGGGTGACTTCGAGCCAGAGATCGGTGCCGCCGGCCACCAGGCGGGCGTCGGGGTGGCGGGCGCGCAGTTCGACCAGTTCATCGAGGCGGCGCGGCTGGTAAAAGCCGGTGCGGGTAGCAGGCTCTCCCACATTGGTGGCAAGCGTTCGGGCAAGGGCGTCATCGTCGAGCCATTCGGGCCGGAAGCCCGGGGTGTCGCCCATGGCCAGGGCGGCGTCGCGGATCGGGCGATAGCCGGTGCAGCGACACAGGTTGCCGCCCAGCGCCGCTTCCAGTCGCTCAGGCGTCAGTGGCGCGGGCCGTGTGCGGTCATCTTCATGAAGGGTGAACAGCGACATGACGATACCCGGAGTGCAGAAGCCGCATTGGCTGCCGTGGTGTTCCACCATGGCGGCCTGGCAAGGGTGCAGCTCGTCTCCCCGGGACAACCCCTCGACGGTGACCAGGTGGCGTCCATTGAGCTGGTGGGCCGGCATGATGCAGGCGTTGGCGTTGTGATAGCGCAGGTTGCCGTCGGCATCGGGCTCGCCGATCGCCACGGTGCAGGCACCGCAGTCGCCGGAGGCGCAGCCTTCCTTGGTGCCGGTCTGGTTGAGGCGCTCGCGCAGCAGGTCGAGCACGCTGAGGTGGGCCTCGGCGTCGACGCGCCGTGGCCGCCCGTTGAGGAAGAACTCGATCATGGTCAGGTCCGCTTATGTTGTCGTTGTCGTCGTTGATGTCCTGGTCGATGTCCTGGTTGCTGTCTTAGCCGAGTGGTTGTCAGCGAGTCGGTACCAAGGGGCATCGCCATGGCAAGGGAGTAACTTCATTCTTGACCAATCGGTCAGCTTCTTCAAGTCACGCCGTCGAGTTTTTTTCGGTGCCCGCCGCGTGTTCCTGTCGGCGACCACGGCAGAGGCCTAAAAAGCTGCCCGTCACAGGCGCTGTCGCGCCAGGTTAGCCGCTTTGCCCAATTGCCAGAGCGGTGGGGTTCAGGCACTCTTTTCCTCCTTGCCGACCCACCTGCAACCGGCGGTGGCGGGCGATTCGACGACCGGGATAACCATGGGCTCACAGCTTGATGACACGGCGCTGAAGGCGCCGCTGGAGGCGGAGGCTGGTGCCATTCGCCAGCGTAACGAACGCGACATACTCGACGCCGCCGAGCGAGTGTTTTCGCGTCACGGCTATCGGGGCGCCAGCCTGAAGCTGATTGCCGAGGAAGCCGGGCTGCCCAAGTCCAATGTGCTCTACTACATGGGCAGCAAGAAGGCGCTGTACGTTCGCCTGCTGGAAGGGGTGATGGAGCGCTGGAACATGATGCTCGACGATATCTCGGTGGATGATGATCCCGCCGAGGTGCTCAGTGCCTTTATCCGCTCGAAGATGGAGATGTCTCGACGCCACCCCGAGGCCTCGCGCCTGTTTGCCGGCGAGATCCTTCAGGGCGCTCCCTTTCTGCAGGACTATCTGCGTGGCGAGCTGCGCGACTGGGTCGAAAGCCGTGCCGAGGTGTTTCGTCAGTGGGCCGAGCGCGGCCTGATGGACCCGGTGGACCCGGTATCGTTGATCTTCCTGATCTGGTCGGCGACCCAGCACTATGCAGACTTTCAAAGCCAGGTCGCCGGCATCACCGGCCACGACGACTTCACCGATGACGATATGCAGCGGGTCACCGATTTTCTGACCCAGGTGGTCTTGAAGGGTTGCGGTGTAAGATCTTCCTCCGCGCCATAGCAGGGGACGTCGCCAGCACTACGCTGCTCATTACCTGCCAAAGCCAGGTCGCCGGCATCACCGGCCATGACGACTTCACCGATGACAATATGCAGCGTGTCACCGATTTTCTGACCCAGGTGATATTGAAGGACTGCGGGGTGGTGTCGGCGCCACGGGGCTGAGGCCCGGTGGCGCTTGCTTACGCTATTGCGCTGTCACCAGCATGATCGCGGACAGTACCGCGGACACCCACATGGCGGGTTTGATCTCGGTGAACTTGCCGGTGGCCAGCTTGATCAGCACGAAGCTCATGAAGCCGAAGGCGATGCCCAGGGTGATCGAGTAGGTCAACGGCATCAGGATGATCGCCAGAAAGGCCGGAAAGGCCTCCTCGAAGCGTGCCCAGTCGATCTTGCCCACCGGGGCCATCATGAACAGGCCGACCAGCACCAGCGCCGGCGAGGTGGCGATGCCCGGCACCAGCGACAGCAGCGGCGACAGGAACAGAAACGGCAGGAACAGCAGCGCGATCACCAGCGCGGTCAGGCCGGTGCGCCCGCCCTGGGCGACCCCTGCGCCGGACTCGATAAAGGTCTGGGCGGCGCTGGTGCCCAGCGGAGCGGCGATCATCGAGGCGAAGGCGTCCACCGTCATCGAGCGCTTGAGATTGCGCGGGTTGCCCTTGGCATCCTTGAGTCCCGCGGATTCCGACAGCGCCATGAAGCACGACAGCGCATCGAAGAAGTTGGTGAACAGCATCACGAAGATAAAGGGCAGGTAGGCGACCTTGAGAGCCCCCAGCACGTCGACCTGGCCCAGCGCCGAGAAGTCCGGCCAGGCGGCCAGTCCCTGCCATGCCACGACCACCTCGTCACCCCACAGACGCCCCATCGGTGCGGCCAGCAGGGTGGTGGTGGCGATGCCGAGGATCAGGGCACCGTTGAAGCCGCGAATGACCAGTACTGCGGTCACGATCAGCCCGATGAAGAAGGTGGCGAGACTTGCGTCCAGGCTGCCCAGGCTGACCAGGGTGGCGGGGCTTGCCACGATGAAGCCGGCGTTCTTGAGACCGATAAAGGTGATGAACAGGCCGATACCGCAGGTGATGGCGTAGCGCAGCGACGGCGGAATGGCGTCGATGATCGCCTCGCGGACGTTGAACATGGCTAGTACGGCGAACATCACACCGGACCAGAACACGCATCCGAGTGCGACCTCCCAGGACAGACCCGCCCCCAGTACCAGGGTGTAGGTGAACAGGGCGTTCATGCCCATGCCGGGCGCCACCAGGATGGGGTTTCGCGCGTACAGCGCCATGGCCAGGCTGCTCAGAAAGCTGATGACCACCGTAGCCGACAGCGCCGCTGAGAAGGGAATGCCGGCGTCCGACAATACCGCCGGATTGACCACGATGATGTACATGCCCGCCAGAAAGGTGGCGATCCCGGCCAGCAGTTCGGTCTTCAGCGAACTGCCCCGGCGGCTGACGTTGAAGTAGCGATCCAGCCAGGCAAGCCGGCCGACGGCGTCCTGGTTGGTTTGATCCGCAGTACCGTCGTCGCCGTCAGGGCGACTCGCGCTGGCTGCCGGATGACGGTCGCGCGGTGAAAGCGTGGACGTGGTCTCGCTCATCTCAGGGTCCTCTTGTCGTTGTAGTGGCCGCTGTCGATTGTCTGGGTGATGCCGCGACGGGCGTCGCGCTAAAAAAACCTGACCTTTCGGTCAGCTTGAAGAGCGTAGACAAAAACGTCATCTACTGGCAACAAAATGTTGTTTCTGGTGTATACAAATTAGGCCTCGGGCGGGGTCGCTGCCGCCGGGCCCTGGGGGAACGGCGTGCTATCATCGGCGGCGCATTGCTGCCTTGCTTGTGCAGGCCAGTGCAGCCCAGTTCAGTCCCGTCCCGTCCCGCCCGAGGAGCCCCCGAGCCGATGTCTTCACCGCCCAGCCTGCCCATCGATGCCCGACTGCCTCAGCTCACCGTAGCGCTTGAACAGCACAACCGGGCGCTGCTGGTGGCCGAGCCCGGGGCCGGCAAGACCACTCGGGTACCGCTGGCCCTGCTGGACTGTGACTGGTGCGGTGGCGACGATGGTCGCGGGCGTCTGCTGCTGCTGGAGCCTCGTCGGGTGGCGGCGCGTCTGGCGGCGGGCCACATGGCCGAGTTGCTGGGCGAGCGGCCGGGCGAGACGGTGGGATATCGCATGCGTGGCGAGAGCCGCGTCGGCCCGACGACTCGCCTCGAAGTCGTCACCCAGGGCGTGCTGTCGCGCATGCTGCAGCATGACCCCATGCTGGAGGGCGTCACCGGCATCCTCTTCGACGAGTTCCATGAACGCAGTCTGGAGGCCGACCTGGGGCTGGCGCTGGCCCTCGACGTCCAGCAGGGGCTGCGCGAGGACCTGCGCCTGGTGGTGATGTCCGCCACCCTGGACGTGGCCGCCATGCAAGGCGTGCTGGGGCAGGACGTGGCGGTGATCGAGTGCCCGGGGCGGCAGTATCCGGTCCAGACGCTGTATCGGCCGCTGTCCCAGCGCGCCTCGGCGGAGGAGCAGCAGGGCCGGGTGGTCATGGAGGCGCTGCAGGCGTCCGATCCTGTCTCCAATGGCGGAGATGACGATGCCAGGGGTGGTGGTGATCCTGCTGGCGACGTGCTGGTGATCCTGCCTGGGGTTGCCGAAATCGAACGTCTCGGGCGCTGGCTGGGCGAGCGGCTGGAGGATATCGCGGTACTGCCGCTGCATGGACGCTTGCCGCTCGAGCAGCAGCGCGCTGCCCTTCGTCCTGACCCGAATGGCCGGCGTCGGGTGGTGCTGGCCACCGCCATCGCCGAGTCCAGTGTCACCGTGGATGGCGTGCGCAGCGTGGTCGATGCCGGAATGGAGCGGGTGCCGGTGTTCAGCCCGCGTACCGGGCTTTCGCGTCTCGAGACCCGCCGTGTCAACCGAGCCAGCGCCGATCAGCGGCGTGGGCGGGCAGGGCGCCAGGGGCCCGGACGCTGCTATCGGCTGTGGGCGGAAGAGCAGCCGCTGCCGCCCCACGCCGAGCCGGAGATCCACCAGGCAGACCTGTCCGGCCTGGCCTTCGAACTCGCGCGCTGGGGCGTCAAGGACGTGTCCGCGCTTGCCTGGGTGACTTCGCCAGGGACAGCGGCCCTGGATAGCGGGCGTCGGCTGTTGCAGTCCCTCGGGCTGGTCGAGCCTGATGGCGGCTTGAGTTCGCTGGGCCGGGCAGCCGGACGCTGGCCGGTGCATCCCCGGCTCGCCGCCATGCTGGAGCGAGCCAGCCGCGCCGGCGAGGCGTCGCTGGCCCTGGCCTGTGCCCTGGCCGCCTGGCTGGAAGGTCGTCAGGGCGCCTCACGGGAGCCGGATCTGGAGCGGGTGTTCGTACCGCTGCTGTCGTCGCCGAGGCCAGACCCTGCCTGGCAGCGGGAGGCCCGGCGACTGTGCAAGCGCGCCGGGGTGGCGCTGGACAAGGCCCGTATGGGCGAGCCGCGTGAGACAGGCGAGCCGGGCGCCTCAATAACCTTGGGCGAGCTTCTGCTCTGCGCCTACCCCGACCGTGTCGCTCAGCACCTTTCGCCCGGACGCTTTCGCCTGCGTGGCGGTGGCCTGGTGACGCTGGCAAGCGATCACCCCCTGGCCCATGCGCCCCTGCTGGTCGCGGTGGACCTGGACGGTCGCCAGCGTGAGGCCAGACTCTATCGCGGCGTGCGGATCGAGGAGGCGGCACTGCTGGCGCATTTTCCTGAACTTGTCGACTGGACCGAACGGGTCGCCTGGAACGCATCGGCGGGACGCTTGGAAGGCGAGCGGGTACGCGCCCTCGATGCCGTGGTGCTGGAGCGCAAGCCCCTGGCAGGACCGCCGAGTCGAGAGGCGAGGCATAGGGCGCTGCTCGACGCCCTGGGGCAGCGCGAGGCGCTGCCGCTGGACGAGGCGGCAGAACAGCTCAGAAGACGGGTAGCGCTGTTGCGACGGACGCATGATCCCCAGTGGCCGGAGCTTGACGACGCCAGCCTGATGGCCGAGCTCGAGGACTGGCTCGGTCCGCATCTGGATGGCCTGTCGAGGCTCGATCAGGTGCTGGCGCTGCCCTGGGAACGGCTGTTGCGCGAACGTCTGCCGTGGCCGTTGGCGGGCCAGCTGGACGAGCTGGCACCGCGACGGCTGGCGCTGCCAAGCGGTGACAGTGCGGCCTTGCGCTATGAGCGTGAGGTCGACGACGGCGACGAGCACGGCACGCGTATCGTGCCGGTGCTGGCCGCCAAGCTGCAGGCCCTGTTCGGTTGCGAAGCCACGCCCTGTATCGTCGACGGGCGGGTGCCGGTACGCCTGGAATTGCTGTCCCCGGCGCGGCGGCCGCTGGCGACGACCATGGACCTTCGAAGCTTCTGGCACAACGTCTACCCCGAGGTGCGCAAGGAGAACCGCGGCCGCTACCCCAAGCACCCCTGGCCAGAAGATCCGCTTGCCGCCGAGGCGACCATGCGCACCAAGCGGCGCGGGCGCTGAGCGGGACATATCGCCCGGGAGATTGTCCCCGGCCGGGAACCGGCGTTGACAGCCACGAAGGAGGGGGCGACCATCGCCAGCCTTGTCAGGCTCCTGGAAGAATCACGCTCATGGGAAAGACCCTTACGCCGGAACAACTGCAGGCGCTGGTCGAGAGGCTGGATCGCGAGGCTCGTCAGGCTGGCGAGTGGGGCCAGGTGGCAAGCTATATCCCCGAACTTGCCTGCGTCGATCCCCGTCAGTTCGCCATCAGTGTGTGCACCGTGGATGGACAGGAGTTTCATGCCGGCGACGCCGCCAAGGCCTTTTCGATCCAGAGCGTGTCGAAAGTCTTCACCCTGGCGCTGGCGCTGGGGCGTCACGGCGATGGTCTTTGGCAGCGGGTCGGGCGCGAGCCATCGGGCCGGGCCTTCAACTCCATCGTCCAGCTGGAGGTGGAAGAGGGCATTCCCCGCAATCCCTTCATCAACGCCGGGGCGATTGTCACCACCGACGCGGTACTCGGGTGCAATGCGCCGCGCGATACCCTCGGCGAGATTCTGCGCTTTCTGCGCGAGGCCTCCGGCGACGAGGACATCCACATCAACGAGCAGGTGGCGCGCTCCGAGCATGCCACCGGGGATCGCAACTTCTCCCTGGCCTACTTCCTGCGTTCCTGCGGCAACCTGACCAACGACTGTGACCGGGTGCTGGGCACCTACTTCCATCACTGCGCCATCGAGATGTCCACCGCCCAGCTCGCCAGGGCCACACGCTTTCTGTGTGGTGGCTTCGAGGGCCAGCGCATGATCGGGCTCGAGCGGGTACGGGCGATCAATGCGTTGATGATGACCTGCGGCCACTACGATGGCTCGGGGGACTTCGCCTATCGGGTCGGCTTCCCGGGCAAGAGCGGTGTCGGGGGCGGGATCATGGCGGTGGTGCCCAACGTGGCCTCGATCGCAGTGTGGTCGCCGGGCCTGGATCGCTACGGCAATTCGCTCAAGGGCACCGCTGCCCTGGAAGGGCTGTCCAAGGCCACCGGCTGGTCGGTATTTGCGTGAGGCCGGTACAGGTCGGCAGTCTGTTTAAAGCGTTGCCACCCACGTCGGGTGTTCGTACAAGGCCCGCGCTGTGGCAAAACGCAAGGTAGATGAGAGGAGAGCCGCACCTTGAACACGACGTCATCCACCCGCTGCCCCTGCGGCAGTGGCCTGGTCCTCGAGCACTGCTGCGGTCTGCTGCACCAGGGCGAGAACGCAGGTTCGCCTGAGGCGCTGATGCGCTCGCGCTTTGCGGCCTTCGCCCTCGGGCTCGAGGACTACCTTCGCCATAGCTGGCACCCGGACAGTTGCCCGGCGCAACTGGGCGGTGACGACGATACCCGCTGGAAGCGTCTCGAGATACTCGATAGCGGTGAAACAGGCGATCAGGGCTGGGTGCAGTTTCGTGCGACCTATGCCGAGGGTCCGAGAGGGCGCCAGCGCTGGGGCGTGCTGGAAGAGCGTTCGCGCTTTGTTCGCTACCAGGGGCGCTGGGTCTATCTGGATGGCGAGGCCAGGGTGTCTCGACTCAAGCCGGGACGCAACGATCCCTGTCCCTGTGGCAGTGCGCGCAAGTTCAAGCAGTGCTGCGCCTGACCCGTCGCCGGCCGCTTCAGGGGCGTCGGCGCACGTATCAAGTGGCATCGAAGTGAATCACGGTTGTACACGATAAAGGCCGCCTGAGGGGCGGCCTTTGTGCAGGCGTCTGCGCTTTTTACATGGCGCTCCCGGGCAGGAGGCGCCCTCAGGGACAAGGCGCCTCGATGCCAGGGTCGGGCGCGCCAGCGGCTGGCCGCGCCCGGGACGGCATCAGTCCTTGAGCATCGGCAGGTCGAGGCCGTTGTCGCGGGCACACTGGCTGGCGATGTCGTAGCCGGCGTCGGCATGGCGCATCACGCCGCTTGCCGGGTCGTTGCGCAGGACGCGGGCCAGGCGGGCATCGGCCTCGTCGGTACCGTCGGCGACGATGACCACACCGGCGTGCTGTGAGAAGCCCATGCCGACACCCCCGCCGTGGTGCAGCGAGACCCAGGTAGCGCCGCCTGCGGTGTTGGCCAGGGCGTTGAGCAGCGGCCAGTCGGACACCGCGTCGCTGCCGTCCAGCATGGACTCGGTCTCGCGGTTGGGGCTGGCCACGGAACCGGAGTCGAGGTGGTCACGGCCGATGACGATGGGCGCCTTGAGTTCGCCGTTCTTGACCATCTCGTTGAAGGCGCGGCCGAGGCGCGCGCGATCCTTCAGACCGACCCAGCAGATACGCGCCGGCAGACCCTGGAAGCTGATGCGCTCCTTGGCCATGTCGAGCCAGTGGTGCAGGTGCTCGTCGTCGGGGATCAGCTCCTTGACCTTGGCGTCGGTCTTGTAGATGTCCTCCGGATCGCCGGACAGCGCCACCCAGCGGAACGGGCCGATGCCCTGGCAGAACAGCGGACGAATGTAGGCCGGGACGAAGCCGGGGAAGTCGAAGGCATTCTCGACGCCTTCTTCCTGGGCCATCTGGCGGATGTTGTTGCCGTAGTCGAAGGTGGGCACGCCCATCTTCTGGAACTCGAGCATGGCGCGCACATGCACCGCCATGGAGGCCTTGGCGGCCTTGACCACTGCGTCGGGCTCGCTCTTGGCGCGGGCCACGTACTCGTCCCAGGTCCAGCCAGAGGGCAGGTAACCGTGCAGCGGATCATGGGCGCTGGTCTGGTCGGTGACCATGTCCGGCTTGACGCCGCGCTTGACCAGTTCCGGCAGGACGTCGGCGGCGTTGGCGCAAAGACCGATGGAAATGGCCTTGCCTTCACTGGTGTAGCGGGCAAGGCGCTCGAGCGCGTCGTCCAGGTCGTTGGCCTGCTCGTCCAGATAGCGGGTACGCAGACGGAAGTCGATGCTCGACTGCTGGCACTCGATGTTCAGCGAGCAGGCGCCGGCCAGGGTCGCCGCCAGCGGCTGGGCGCCGCCCATGCCGCCGAGGCCGGCGGTCAGTACCCAGCGGCCCTTGAGGTCGCCGTTGAAGTGCTGACGGCCAGCCTCGACGAAGGTCTCGTAGGTGCCCTGGACGATGCCCTGGGAGCCGATGTAGATCCAGGACCCGGCGGTCATCTGGCCGTACATCATCAGTCCCTTCTTGTCGAGCTCGTTGAAGTGCTCCCAGTTGGCCCAGGCCGGCACCAGGTTGGAGTTGGCGATCAGTACCCGCGGCGCGTCCTTGTGGGTCGGGATCACCGCCACCGGCTTGCCGGACTGGATCAGCAGGGTCTGGTCGTCCTCCAGGCGCTTGAGCACCTCGACGATCTTGTCGAAGCATTCCCAGGTGCGGGCAGCGCGACCGATGCCGCCGTACACCACCAGATCCTCGGGACGCTCGGCGACGTCAGGGTGGAGGTTGTTCATCAGCATGCGCAGGGCGGCTTCGGTCAGCCAGCTCTTGCACGACAGCTCGGTGCCGGTGGGGGCGGCGATCTTGCGCGAAGGATCGTGACGGTCGTTCAGCGAGGGCGTGATCTGGTTCATGTCGGTACCTGTGGTGAAAGGGAATAAAAGGCTCGGTCAGGCGTTGGACCGGGTCAGTTGATGGACCAGGCGGGCGGCGAGACGCGCCGTGCGTTGGTCGATGTCATACGCCGGGTTGACCTCGGCGATGTCGATCAGGCGGAGCTTGCGCGAGCGACGCAGGAACTCGAGGATCGGCTCGAAGTGGGTCAGAATCACGCCCCGCGAGGCGGGAGCGCTGACGCCAGGGGCATCGCTTGCAGGGAAGACATCCATGTCGATGGTCAGGTAGACGTGATCGCAGTCGGCTACCAGACGCTGCACGTCGCGCTTGATGTACGCGATGCGGCTATCGCGAAACTCGCGATCCTCGACCACCAGCGACTTGAGCCGCTTGGCGGTGTGAAACAGGGCGCGGGTGTTGGCCGCCTGGCTGACCCCGAGGCAGGCGTAGCGGAACGGCCAGCGACGCCGGGCGCAGTCGGCGGCGATCTGGGCGAAGGGCGTGCCGGAAGACGTCTGTTCGCTGGGGTCGCGCAGGTCGAAGTGGGCGTCCAGGTTGATGATCGCCACGGTGGGCCTGCGGTGGCCCTTGTCCAGATGCTCGGAGAGGCCGCGCCAGCTGGCGTAGGCGACTTCGTGACCGCCGCCCAGCACCACCGGCTGGTGGCCCTGGTCGAGGATCTCGGTCACCCGCGCGCCCAGCGCCTCCTGGGCATCCTCGAGGCCATTGCCGACACAGTGAACGTCGCCGGCATCGTAGGCCGGGGCGTCGCGGTGCCAGGCCATGGGGGCGAGGGCGCGGCGAATGGCGGCTGGGCCATCGGCGGCGCCCACCCGCCCCTTGTTGCGGGCGACACCGGCATCACTGGCAAAGCCCGTCACCACGACGCCAGGCTCGGCGCCGGAACGGTAGGCGGCGATGCGCTGGTGCCAGCGCTCGCTGTTGGGCTCGGGGTCGATACGCCCCTGCCAGATACCCATGTCCGCTTCGGTCAGCGGCGCGATGGGAGACGAGGGGGAAGCGAGCTGCTCATCCATGGGTCAATACGCCCTCCAGCAGGCGATGCTTGAGTCGTCCCGGCTGGACGGCATAGGCCAGTTCGGCCGGGCTATCGATGTTCCAGACGCACAGATCGGCGGGAGCGCCGACGGCGATGCGTCCAAGGTCTGGCTGGCCGATGGCCTGGGCGGCGTGGCGGGTCATGCCGGCCAGTGCCTCTTGGGGCGTCAGGCGCAGCAGGGTGCAGGCCATGTTCAGCATCAGGGTCGGCAGCACGATGGGCGAGGTGCCAGGATTGGCGTCCGAGGCCACCGCCATGGCGACACCGGCACGACGCATGGTGTCGATCGGTGGGTGCTGCGTTTCACGCAGGGTGTAGAAGGCGCCGGGCAGCAGGACGCCGACGGTCCCGGCATCGGCCATCGCCGCGATGCCGTCGTCGTCCAGATACTCGATATGGTCGGCGGATAACCCTCGGAACTGGGCCACCAGGGCAGCGCCACCGGACAGTGAAAGCTGCTCGGCGTGGGCCTTGACCGGCAGGTCAAGCGCCCTGGCCGCCTCGAACACGCGCCGGGACTGTTCGCTCGAGAAGGCGATGCGCTCGCAGAACACGTCGACCGCATCGACCAGGCCCTCGGCGTGGGCCGCCGGCAGGATCTGGTTGCACACCAGCTCGATGTAGCCATCGGCGTCGCCTGCATACTCCGGTGGCAGGGCATGGGCGGCCAGCAGGGTGGTAGTGACGCGAACGGGCAGTTGCTCGCCGAGACGTCGTGCCACCCGCAGCATCTTCAGTTCGTCGGCCAGGGTCAGGCCGTAGCCGGACTTGATCTCGACGCTGGTCACGCCGTCCTCGATCATCGACGTGAGACGCTTCGCAGCGGCGTCGAACAGGGCCGATTCGTCGGCTTCCCGGGTCGCCGTAACGGTGCCCAGGATGCCGCCACCGCGACGTGCGATCTCTTCGTAGGAGGCGCCTTGCAGGCGCAGCTCGAATTCGTCGCTGCGCTGCCCGCCGAAGACCAGGTGGGTATGGCAGTCGATCAGGCCCGGCGTCATGACGCCGCCTTGCCCCATGTCGACGGCGTCGCGATGTTGACTCGGGTCAAGGGTCTGCATGGTGCCCAGCTCGCAGATCCGTCCATCCTCGACCGCTACCCAGTGACGCTCGGGCAGGGTGGTCAGTCCGTCGAAGATCGCCAGATCGCGCCACAGCAGGCGCTTGGATTGCTCGGACATGGGGATGCTCCGTGTCGGGTAATGTATATACAAATAATGCCTTCAGGCCGTTTCGTCAAGCAGCCGAGTCGCCAGTGATGCATTGCCCGAACCCTGGTTTGGGCCTGATGGATGGTTGTTGAAACAGCGGCTTGCAGGCGTTTTATGGGCTCGCTTTCAGGTCATGGCGCATCAATAGACCATGGTCGTAGTGCGCGGATAGGCGTGAAATCCCGACGGATTGCTTCGATAAACGTATATACAGGGTCGCGGATGCACCAGGCCTGTCCTCTCTGAAGCATCGCCCCGGGGGAGCGCAGGTCGGCTAGGCCGAGTGCACTCCGTCTTGGCCGCGGGATCGTTACCGGCTTTTCTGAACCCCGAGTCGTCGAGGGGCCCGAGAGCGTTTCAGGCACGCGCGGAAGGCGTCGGGTGCCCCATGGGATCGCTCGACAGCATCATGTATATACAGGAAAGTGTGGTTCTGGAGTCCTTGCCGGTTCGTCCGATGCCCTGACCGGCGGCCTGTCTGCGACGCTGCAGGAAAGAGGTCTAGCGGAGCGTGATAACGCCGTTTAACGAACGAATCTGAGGAGAAGTTTGTGGCGTATTAGACCATCGTCTAAAGGCGCTGTGGGGGAGTGCTTTGCCACTATAGCGGTTGAAATGTATATACAAACAAGATGACACTTACGAGTTGGTTCACACTTCGACGAGGTTCCCTTCATGGCGACGACTCCTGGTTCCTCGGTAGGCCAGACACCCCTCGGCCTGCTGTTGTTCAAGCTGTTGGTGCCCAGCGCCATCGGCATCTTCATCTTCTTTGTTCCGGTTGCCTGGGAAGGTCGAACCACGATTCCGCTGGATCATCTGGTGACCGCGGCCCGGGCCGGGCTCGGTGACTGGGCGAGGTTCTACGCCCTGGCGCTGATCATCGCCGGCGCGGCCTATCCGTTGATCAAGGGGGATTGGCGACGCAGTCTCACCGACAAGATCTTCACCGTGCTGAAACTTCTCGGGGTCGTGGCGGCGCTTTTGACCATGACCTCTGCCGGCCCGGCACTGCTGCATCAGCCGGACATGCTGCCCTTTCTCTACGACAAGCTGGTGATTCCGGTGGGGCTGATCGTGCCGATCGGTGCCATCTTCCTGGCGCTGCTGCTGAGCTATGGGCTACTCGAGCTGATCGGCATCCTGGTTCAGCCCGTCATGCGCCCGCTGTGGCGTACCCCGGGTCGAAGCGCCATCGACGCGGTGGCCTCCTTTGTCGGCAGCTACTCGATCGGACTGTTGATCACCAGCCGTGCCTACGCCGGTGGCCAGTACTCGGCCCGAGAAGCGGCCATCATTGCCACCGGTTTCTCTACCGTCTCCGCGCCGTTCATGATCATCGTCGCCAAGACCCTGGGGCTGATGGACTACTGGAACGCCTACTTCTGGATCACCCTGGTGATCACCTTCGTTGTCTCGGCGGTGACCGCGCGGTTGTGGCCGCTGTCAGGCATGGACAACACCGCGACCGACGGCGAACCTGAAGCGCAGAAGGGGGATCGCCTGGCGCTGGCGTGGCGCACCGGTATCAAGGTGGCCGAGCAGGCGCCGCGGCTGGGATCCAGCGTACGCAAGAATCTGACCGAAGGGCTGGTGATGGCGATCAGCATCCTGCCGTCGATCATGTCGGTGGGACTGCTGGGATTGCTGGTGGCCAAGTACACGCCGGTGTTCGAATGGCTGGGCTGGCTGTTCTATCCGGTGGTGGCGATCTTCGGCATCGACAATGCCCAGGAACTGGCCCAGGCCAGCGCGGCGGGCCTGGCCGAGATGTTCCTGCCGGCGCTGCTGCTCGGTGGCGACGCGGGAATCGACTTCGTGGCGCGCTTTGCCGCCGGCGTGGTGTCGGTGTCGTCCATCCTGTTCTTTTCGGCGTCCATTCCCTGCGTGCTGGCCACCCGGATTCCCATCACCATCTGGCAGATGCTGGTGGTGTGGGCGGTGCGGGTGGCACTCACCCTGGTGATGGCGATCCCGGCGGCCATGCTGCTGCAGTAACCTTGTCGATCGCTGTCGCCGTAAGTACGAGGGCCGGACAATCACTGTCCGGCCCTCGTGCATTGGTGGAGGCTGTGTCCGTCGCTCAGTCCTTCCACGCCGAGCGCAGCTTGTAGCGATCTCCCGGGTGGATCAGCACGGCGTAGCTGATGAGCAGGTCATTTGACCAGGTGCGCCGCCGCAACTGCAGGCAAGGGAGGGAGGTGGAGATGGCCAGCTCCTCGGCCTGTTGCGTGTCTGCCGAAACGGCCTCGACCACGTGTTCGATATCGGTGATCGGCCAGGTTTGGATCAGCACCTGATGGGGCGTGGTGAGCGTGAAGTCGGCGTCCAGATAGTCGGGCACGTGGCGGGGATTGACGTAGCGCATCTCGAGCTGGATGGGCTCGTCGTTTTCGTGGTGAACGATGCGGGTATGGAAGACCTTGCTGCCTCGCTTGACCCCCAGTTGCAACGCGATGTCCTCACTGGCATCGATCGCTTCGGCACGCTGCACCCTGGCCCGATAGTGATGGCCGCGACCGCGGACCTCTTCGGCGATATTGTGGACCTCCATCAGCGAGGATTCCGCCTTGCGTTCGGTGACGAAGGTTCCCGCGCCCGGCTGGCGGGTAAGATAGCCGCGCTGAACCAGTTCGCGGATGGCCTTGTTGGCGGTCATGCGACTGACGTTGAAGTCGAGCGCCAGCTGCTCCTCACCCGGGATGCGATGGTCGGTGGGCCATTCCCCCCGCTGGATCTTGGCCAGGATGTGCTGTTGAATCTCGAGGTAGCGAGGCGCGGGTCGAGCCATGGGCCGTCCTTGGTGAAGATGAAGGGTATCTTTTGCTAGTGTACCGGGACGATCATCGCTTGGCATCGTTGCGCAAGCCGTTGATGCCAGACGTTACCATGCTTCCGTTATATTCGTTTGGCCATTGCCGCTCTTGTTACTCCCCTTGTTTACCGTGAGGTTTTCCCATGTCCGACGCGAGACTCTCCAGTCCAGCGGCGCTTCGCAATCGCGAGCCCATCCACGCGGTGCTGCGCCAGTGCCTGGGACGCCATGCCCGCGTGCTGGAGCTCGCCAGCGGCAGTGGTGAGCACGGACTCTATATGACGCAGTGCCAGCCGGGCTGGGTATGGCAGCCGAGTGACGTCTCCGAAACGGCGCTGGCGTCCATCGCTGCCTGGCGCACGCTTGTAGCAGAAGGGGACAAGGGGGGAGATAGCGAGGGGGAAAGCGAAAGCGAGACGCTGAAGGAGGGGCCGTCGGGGGGAACGTCCGGGCAAGTGACACCGCAGGGCGGCAATCTGCTGGCGCCGGTACGCCGCGACGTGCTGGAAGCCTGGCCGGAGGCAACCTTTGACGCCCTGGTGGCGATCAATCTGATCCATATCTCACCGTGGGAGGTGACGCCGGCGCTGATGGCAAAGGCCGAGGCCCACCTCGAGCCGGGTGGCGTGCTGTTGCTGTACGGTCCCTACCGGCGAGGTGGTGAGCACACCGCGCCGTCCAATGCGGCCTTCGACGCCGACCTGAGGCGCCGTGATCCGCGCTGGGGCGTGCGGGACCTGGAGCAGGTGACCGAGGTCGCCGCCGCGCACGGCCTGAGCCGGGAGGCCGTCCACGAGCTGCCGGCCAACAATCTGGCGCTGGTGTTCCGTCGGCAATGATGGCGGGAGCGGATCGCCCCGTCTGCGAGCGGCTGGCCTTTGACAGGCCGGGCAGAGGTCGATACACAGATGACAGGCCGGCCTGCCACTGACAGGCCGGCCGTGTCGGTTCAGGCGTTCTTCTTGAGCCAGCGATGGTAGTCCTCGAGCCCCTCGCGGATATCGGTGAATCGTGGCTCGAAGCCAAGATCCTCGCGCGCGCGGGTGATGTCCAGGGGGCTGCCCCGCACCACGAAGGGGCCCGGACCCAGGCGCATGCCGCTGTCGTGGCCGAGCAGGTCGGTGACGCTGTCGACGATGTCCTGGTGGGCGATCGGCACCCCGCAGGAGATGTTGTAGTGGCGGTGAGGCACGCTGTCGGCATCGAACAGCGCAAGGATGCCCCTCGCGGTGTCCTCGACGTGGGTCCAGTCGGTGGTCTGGTCACGCCCGTTGTCCGGGTGCACATCGCGCAGCCCCTCGAGTGGTCCGAACATGGCCTGGTAGACCGCGTGCATGTGGGACGGGCGCTTGCCGGGGCCATATACGAAGAACAGTCGGGCCTGGCGGATGTCCATGCCATAGGTCGCCGTGTACTGGTCGCCGTAGAGCTCCCCGGAAATCTTGGTGGCGCCGTAAAGGTCGGTGGCCTTGTAGGGCATGGTCTCGACCTGGGGGCCGGCGGCGTCACCGTAGACCGCGCCGGAGCTCATGTTGACCACCTTGTCGATGCCCAGCAGGCGGCAGGTCTCGTAGACGTTCAGGGTGCCCATGGCGTTGATCGACAGGTGCTTGAACGGGCGGGTCTGGAAGCTCGGCCCGGCGATCACCGAGACGCCGTGGATGACCCCTTCCAGCTCGTCGCGATAGCGCAGAAAGGTCTCGAACAGGGTGTGGGTGTCGAGCACGTCGACCGCTTCGAAGTGGACGTTGTCACGCACTTCCTCGAGATAGTCGAGCCCCATGCGGTCGACGTGGGGGGCGGCCATATCGCAGATGATGACCTTCTTGCCCTGGCGGGCGAGCAGGGTGGCGACCCAGGAACCGACGTGGCCGAGGCCACCGGTGATCAGTACAGCCATGGCATGACTCCTATTGAGATAAGCCCGCCGGGCAAGGACCTGGAGCCTTGCCCGGTCGCGGCGTCATTTGAGCAAGAGGTTGGGGAGGAACATCACGATGGACGGAAACAGCGTGATCACGATCAGCACCGCCACCAGCGGGATGTAGAACGGCAGGGTGGCCCGCACCAGGGTGTTGAAGGGCAGGTCGGTGATCTTCTGGATGGCGAACAGCACCGTGCCCACCGGTGGCGTGATCAGCCCGATCATCAGGTTGAAGATCATCAGCACGCCGAAGTGCACCGGATCGATGCCGTACTGCACCACCACCGGCACCAGCAGCGGCGTCAGCAGAAACAGCGCCGGCACCGAATCGATGAACAGTCCGATCAGCAGGATGAACAGGCTCAACAGCAGAAGCAGCAGCATGGGGTCGCTGACGGTAGCGAGCAGGAAGTCGGGGACCAGGGCGGTGACCTGATAACGCGCCAGGATCCAGCTATAGAGCGCGCTGCCGGCGATGATCAGCAGCAGCACCGAGGTGTCGATGGCGGTGTCACGCAGGATCTGGACGAACTCGCGCAGGGTGATCGAGCGATAGACGCAGAACGAGATGATCATGCAGTAGAGCAGCGCCACCACCGAGGCCTCGGTGGGGGTGAAAAGCCCCGACAGGATGCCGACCAGAATGATCACTGGCGTCAGCATGGGCAGCAGGCCCCGCGACAGTGCACGGGTGAATTCGGCCATGGTGGCGCGGGCCCGGGTCGGGTAGCCACGACGATGGGAGATCACCGCCACCATCACCATCAGCCCGGCACCCATGAACAGGCCCGGCAGGATGGAGCCGAGAAAGATCGCGGCGATGGAGACGTTGGCCAGGGCGCCATAGATGACCGCCGGAATGCTGGGCGGGATGATCGGCCCGATGGTGGCGGAACTGGCGGTGACCGCGGCGCTGAAGTCGGTGGGAAAGCCATCGTCTTCCATGGCCTTGATCTCCACCGCGCCAAGCCCGCCAGCATCGGCCACCGCTGAGCCCCACATGCCGGCAAACAGCATGCTGGCCAGCACGTTGACGTGGCCGAGCCCGCCCTTGAGGTGACCCACGGCGCAGCGCGCCACGTCGAACACCCGATCAGAGATGCCTGCCGAGTTCATCAGCCGGCCGATCAGCAGAAAGGCGGGGATCGCCAGCAGGGTGAAGCTGTTGACGCCGTACAGGGTGCGCTGGGCGATCATCTCCAGCGGGATCTCGGCGAAGCCACGGGTATAGGCCAGCACCGCCGCCGATGAGGCGATCATCGCAAAGGCGACCGGCACCCCCAGCATCAGCAGCACGATCAGGCCGACGAACATGATGGCAAAGATTTCCATGGTGTCTTACTCCTTGGGTTCGTCAGGCAAGGTGGGAGGCTTGCCGCGCAGACGAACGACGAGGTCCTCCACCAGCAGCAGTGCCATCAGGCCGGCAGCGACCAGCTGCATCAGGTACAGGTAGGAAAAGCTCATGTCGAAGGTGCTGGCGAAGATGCCGGCGGTGCGCTCCATCATGTTGAAGGCGCCCCCCATGATCATCAGAAGCACCAGGATGCTGATGGCGTCGGCGGCGACCGCCGCCCAGCGCTGGGCGCCCGCTGGCAGCAGGTCGGTGACGACGGTGATGCGGATGTGTTCCTGGTAGCGCAGTGCCAGCACGGAACCGAGAAAGATCTCCGCCAGGAACAGATAGCGGGAAACCTCGTCGGTCCAGGGCACCGCGACACCGAGGGCATAGCGTGCGATTACCTGAATGGCCATGACCAGCAGCATCAGGCCGAAGGCACCGACTACCACGGTGGTCAACAACCACCAGAAAGCACCCAGTGCCCGGGACAGGGTAGGAGAAGAGGTCATCGGACACTCCGTTGCCCCCGCCGGGTGGCGGGGACTTGACTCAAGAGAGGGAGGCCTCGGTCGGCGAGGCCCCGTGGGACGGTCAGATGCTGTGCAAACCCTCGAGGCAACAACGCCTTTGGGGTTGGCGCCGCCTCGGACTTACTGGATCAGTGACAGCACATAGTCACGAACGGCCGGGTCGTAGTCCTGGGCGATCTCTTCCACGGCGGGGCGCGCGGCCTGACGGAAGGCGGCGACATCGGGCTCGACCACCTCCATGCCTTCTTCCTTGAGTTTTTCAAACAGCTCCGCCTGACCATCGCTGACCAGTTGATCGCCCCAGGTGGTGGCGTCGTCGATGGCGGACAGGACGATGTCACGGTGTTCGTCGGACAGTTCCTGATAGACGTCTTCGTTCATCAGCCAGTGGAAGAACGAGTAGACGTGCTCGGTGCGGCTGACATAGTCCTGCACCTCGAACAGCTTGCCGGCGTAGATGTTGTCCACCGGGTTTTCCTGCATGTCGATGACGCCGGTCTGCAGCGAGGTGTAGACCTCCGGCCAGGCGATCGGGCTCGGCAGTGCGCCGATCTCGCCCCATACCGCGACCCAGGGCGCGATCTCCGGCACGCGCATGCGCACCTCGCTGACGTCCTCCGGGGTCTTGACCGGGGTCTTTGAGGTCAGGTTGCGGGGGTTGCGTGCCGACAGGCCCACCAGGCGCATGTTGCCCTTGGCGATCAGGCTCTGATTCAGCGCCTCGCCGATCTCGCCTTCGTAGATCTTGCGGGCCTGGTCACTGGAGTCGTAGACGAAGGGCAGGTCGGCGGCGGCAAACTCGGGGGCATACAGGGTCATCGGCATGGAGCCACCGAGGGCGATGGCGTACTCGCCGTAGCTGGCGCCTTCCAGGTGGTCGCGCTCGCCACCGACCTCGGTGCCTAGCAGGGTTACCGTCAGCTCGCCATCGGACTCGCTCTCGATGGTGTCCTTGAGGCGCTCGCCGATCTTGAACATGGCGTGGGACGGGTCGGTGTGGATGGCGATGGCCAGGTCTTCGGCGGCGGCGGTGCCGGCGGTGCCGGCGGCGCCGAGCGAGATGGCGGTGACCAGGGCAAGGGGGGTGAGGCTGCGTGCGTTCATTGTCGTTGTCTCCTCGGGGCGTATCGTCCGACGACGCTGTTGCGTCGAGGCGTAGTCGAAAGGTAGCCGACATTGCATGGGTAGCGCTACCATTAAGATGGTAGCGCTACCCATACTTTGGTCTTGGGTTACACTGTGGCCAAAGGAATCTGCGAGGAAGGACGCCGATGGACAGCCAGGAAATTCGCTCACGCAAGCGCCACCGGGGCAAGGGCCGAGTGACCCTGGCCGACGTGGCCCGGCAGGCGGGGGTCGCGCCGATCACCGTATCGCGGGCGCTGAATACGCCGGGGCGAGTCTCCGCCGAGGTCAAAGAACGCGTCGACGCGGCGGTGGAGGCGCTTGGCTATGTGCCCAACCTGATCGCCGGGGGGCTTGCCGCAGCGGGCACCCGGGTGATCCCGGTGATCGTGCCGTCGCTGGCGATCCTGACCTTTATCGAGGTCATCGATGCCATCCAGAAGCGACTGGAGGCGGCGGGCTATCAGATGCTGCTGGCCACCACCGACTGGGATCTGGACCGCGAGGCGAGTCTGGTCGATACGGTGCTCGGCTATTCGCCGTCCGGGGTGATCCTGACCGGTCTACGCCACCGGCCCCGGGTGATCTCGCGACTCAGGGACTGGGGGCGCCCGGTGGTGGAGATCATGGAAGTGGGTGACGACCCCATCGACATGAACGTGGGGGTGGACGGCGTTGCCCTGGGTCACGCTATGGCGTCCCATCTGCTTGAGCAGGGCTATCGGCGTATCGCCTTCGTCGGCTCTCACCTGGGGCATGACTACCGGGCGGCACAGCGCCTGGAGGGCCACCAGCGAGCGCTGGAGGAGGCGGGCGCGGCCTGTGGCGGGGTGCTGGAGTACCACGAGCCGGCGTCCTACGAGGTCGGCGTACGAGCGCTGGAGGATGTGATGGCGATGACACCGCGACCGGAAGCCATCCACTGCTCCAACGATATCGTCGCCAGCGGCGTGCTGCTGGCGGCCAGCCGCCAGGGCATCAGGATTCCCGAGGAGCTGGCGGTGGGTGGCTATCTGGGGTTGCCGCTGGCGGAGCACCTGACGCCGAAGCTGACCACCCTGGCGGTGGCCCGCAGCGAGATGGGCACCCAGGCGGCGGAACTGCTGCTCGAGCGTCTGTCCGGCAAGACTCCGGAACAGCCGATCCGCGATCTAGGATTCACCCTGGTGAAGGGCGGCAGCACCTGAGCGTCAGCAGGTCCTGGCGAGGCCTGTACCACCGGTGAAGTGGGGGGGTAAATCGGGCCATCATTCTTCCGGGATAACGCCCGGTTCACGATATTTGACGCCTTCGTTCTGGCGCTCCTGTTCGGTCTTGTGCTCATCCACCGGGGGAACGCCCCAGACCGTCTCCTTGTGTCCGTCATCGTAGGTGTAAGTGGTGCAGCCGGCGAGGCTTGCCAGCAGCAGGGCGGCGATCATGGCGGTGATCATGGCGCGGTTCGGCAGGCCGATCCTTGCTTGGTGCAGGAAGGCGCGAAGGCCGGGACGGGCAACGACAGGCAGGCGAAGGGACATGAGGGCTCCGGATGTCAGGGTACGGTGAAGCTGCAAAGGAGTCGCCGATGAAGCGGTCCATCGCCAGTATGGCGCTGTGGCAGCAAAGAAAAAACCGCGGATCCTGGTGACAGCATCCGCGGCTCGCTGGTTGGCGCTAAATAGGCTTTTTCGCCTCCAGCGTCAGGACGATAGCCTCCGGCGTCAGGAGGATAGCCACAGGGGCACGTAGACCACCAGCAAAAGCACGCCGATCAGCCCCAGCAGGTAGGGCAGGATGGCACGGGTGATACGCTCGAGCGGCAGCTGGGTCACCGAAGAGGCCACGTACAGGTTGATCGCCACCGGCGGGGTGATCATGCCGATCGCCAGCCCCACCACGATGATCAGGCCAAAGTGCACCGGGTCGATGCCGAGCTGGGTCACCAGCGGCAACAGTACCGGGGTCAGGATGATCAGGGCGCTGGCGGTCTCGATGAACACCCCGGTCAGCAGGATCACCGCCACCACCAGCAGCAGGATGACGTAGGGATCGGTGGACAGCGACAGCACCGACTGGGCGATCTGGGCCGGCACCTGGGCGCTGGACAAAGTCCAGCTCAGCACCGCCGAGGTGGCGATCACCAGCATGATCACCGAGGTGGTGATCGCCGAGCGGATCATCACGGCGTAGACGTCCCGATAGGTCAGGTCGCGATAGACGAACAGCGACACCAGCAGGGCGTAGACCACCGCCACCACCGCCGCCTCGCTGGGGGTGAAGACCCCCGAGAAGATCCCGCCGAGGATGATGACCGGCGTCATCAGCCCCCAGCTTGCTGCACGCAGGGTCCGCCAGATGGTCGCCAGCGACAGCGGGCTGCCGTGGGGGTACTGGCGGCGGTGGGCCTGGACCAGGGCGATGGCACCGAGGCCAAGACCCATGGCCAGCCCCGGCAGAAAGCCCGCCAGAAACAGGTCCGACACCGACTCCTGGGCGATGACCGCGTAGATGATCATCGGCACCGAGGGTGGGATCACCACGCCGATGGTGCCGCTGGCGGCGATCAGGCTGGCGGCGGAGGCCGGGTCATAGCCCTTGCGCTTGAGTTCCGGCACCAGGCTCGAGCCCACCGCAGCGGTGGTGGCCGCACCGGAGCCGGAGATGGCGGCAAAGAACATCCCGGCCAGTACCGACACCAGCGAAAGCCCGCCCTTGAGAAAGCCGAACAGGCTGTCGGCGAAGTCGACCAGCTTGCGGCTGACCGCGCCCTGGGCCATGAGGTCGCCGGTGAGGATAAACATCGGCACCGCGACCAGGGCGAAGGTGTTGATGCCCTGGAACATCTGCTGGGGCACTACCGCGAGCGGTGTGCCCTGGACTACCAGCGTCGCCAGGGTGCTGGCGCCGATGGTGAAGGCGATGGGCACGCCGATCAGCATCAGCACCACGAAGGAGATGAACAGCAACAGCATCACGTCACCTCCTGCGGGCTCGCCGGCGTCTGGCCGGTGAGCTCTCGCACGATCGCCACCAGGGTGGTGAAGGCCATCAAGGCGCCCGCCAGCGGCATCACCGCGTAGATCCATGTCATCGACAGGCGCAGTGACGCCGACTTCTGGAAGCTCTGCAACTGCATGTAGTTCCAGCCGATGATGATCAGCGCCAGCAGAAAGGCCAGCACCACCAGGTGTGCGATGATCTTGGCGACTCGTCCGCCAAGGCCGGGCAGGGCGTCGACCACGAAGGTCACGGCGATATGACGGCCGGCGCGGTAGGCCAGGGTAGCGGCCAGGAAGGTGATCCAGACCAGCAGAAAGCGTGCGACCTCTTCGGTCCAGCCCACCGCGGTGAAGGCCACCCGGGAGATGATCTGCAGGGAGATGACGCCGATCAACGCCGCCATGGCGGCGAACACCACCGGGCGTGTCACGGCGTCGAGTCCCCGCTCAAGGCGTTCGAGCAGGGACAGCACTTACTTGGACTCCCCGGCCTTCAGCGCTTCCTGGATGCGCGGCAGGTAGTCGCCGAACTGCTCGCCGTAGGTCTCGTAGACCGGAGCGACGGCGTCCTGGAAGGCGGCGATGTCGGGAGACTCCTCGATCTGCATGCCGGCTTCCTTGAGTTCGGCAAGCTGCTGTTCGGCCATGGCGGCGTTCTGCTCACGCTCGTACTCGGCGGCTTCCTGGGCGGCGGCCTCGACGACCTCTTGGGCGGCCTCGGGCAGCTTCTGCCAGGACGGCATACCCATGACGAAGATCGCCGGGGCGTAGGTGTGGCGCGACAGCGTCATGTAGTCCTGGGTCTCGTTAAGCTTGAACGAGTGGATCACGTTGATCGGGTTTTCCTGGCCATCGATGGTGCCCTGCTGCATGGCGGTCAGCGCCTCGGTCCAGGCCATCGGCACGGCATTGGCGCCGAGTTCGCGGAAGGTGTCGACGTAGACCGGGTTTTCCATGACCCGGATGCGCAGGCCGTCGATGTCCTCGGGGCTTGCCACCGGGCGCTCGGAGTTGGTCAGGTTGCGGAAACCGCGCTCGGCGTAGGCCAGGCCCTTGAGGTTGACGTCGGCCAGCCTGTCGAGCAGTTCCTGGCCGATGGGGCCGTCGAGTACCGAGTAGGCCTCCTCGGGCGAGGCGAACAGGAACGGCAGTTCGAACACCGCCATGGGCTCGACGAAGTTGGCCACCGGGCCGTTGGTGATCACGCCCATGTCGACGGTGCCGATCTGCATGCCCTCGAGCAGGGTGCGCTCATCACCCAGGGTGGCGTTGGGGAAGATCTCGACGTCGACCTTGCCTTCGGTGCGGGCTTCGACCAGTTCCTCGAACTTGGTGGCGGCGATATGGAAGCCGTCCTGCTCGTTGACCACGTGGGCCAGGCGCAGCTTGACCGGGTCCATGTCGGCGAAGTCGTTGGCCTGGGCGGCGGACGTGGCAAGCGCAGTGGACAGAGCGATGCCGGCGGCCAGGGTGGTCAGGGCAAGGGGGCGGGGCGCGATGTGGCGTGTCATGGGGGTTCCTTGGTGGTGTTCAGCGAAATGGCGTCTTCTCGGCGGGCCGTCACTTTACGATGGTAGCCGCCTAGCGCCTTGTTTTTGTTGAGAGGTTGGAGTGATCTAGCAGCCACGATCATGCCGGAAGCGGCGCCACGCGGTCAATTCGGCCGGGTTGAGGGGGGGGGGAGACAGGAAGGAAAAAATGGAGCGTGGCAGACTAATGCCGAAACGGAGGCCGGCGTTGTCGCTAGCAGTGATCTCTTTGATGCCATGGCTTGTCGAGGACCAGTGTCAAACGCCAGGACGTCCGCTAGACTAGGGCTTGTCTGAATACTGCCTGCGCTCGGTAATACGGCGTTAAAAATCGGCTGGTGCGCCAGCCCGGTCAAAATGCTCATTTACACCCCGTAAACTGCGCTTTCTCACCGATTTTTGCCTTGTCTAACCATCGCTCGTCGACTTTTCCGACAGCGCCTAGGGAGTCTGAAGGAGAAACTTCATGACCACCAAGCTGGATCCGATAATTTCCGAGTTCGAGACGCAGGAGCAGGCGGAGAGCCATGATCGCTGGTTGCGTGAAAAGGTTCAGCGCAGCATCGATCATCCAGGCCAGGGAATGTCTCATGATCAGGTCATGGCCAAGGTCGACATCATCATCAACGATGCGAGGAAGCGACGCGGTGGCGAAGAGGCGTGAGTCTGCCAATCCATTGGCACGACGGCGCTGTTGCCGATTTGCTGGAAGTGATCAGCTACATTGCAGAACGTGATCCCCAGGCGGCTCTGCGACTTCGCAGTAGACTCGAATCTGCTGTTACCTCGGTTGCCGAGCACCCTTTCCTCCATCAAGTAGGGCGGGTTCCCGGTACACGGGAGATAGTGGTCCACCCCAACTTTATCGTGATCTATCAGGTAACGGATCGCATCGAAGTTACCGCAGTGGTTCACGCTCGCCAGAATTATCCCTGACCTTTTCACCGTCCGGTAACAAGGCGTGGCCAGCTCGTGTCGGGGGATGCGGCGCGCCCTTGCGACGCCCCGCATCAGCGGTGGGTGGGGCGACTACAAGTGATCGGGGTTATGTAGCTCGCGCTCATCGCCGGGAGGCGGCGTCCACTGGTAGATCCAGGTCTCCGACAGCGGCTTGCCTTCGCTATCGCGCAGATACAGGCGCAGATTGATCGGCTCGGTGCCCTCGTCCGGTGGCACCACATCGAACATGGCCCGGTAGCCCTGGATGGCGTCCAGTGGTCGGGCCGAGGTGATCTCGATACGCCCGGCGCTGGTCTCGATGACCGGCTCCACCTCGACCTCGCTTGCGTCATCGAAGGGGAAGGGACCGCCGCGGAAGTCCACCGCGAAGCGCCAGCTGAAGTACTCGCGACGTTGGCCGACGACGCCACCCAGTCCGGTACGGGTCGCCACGCAGCGCGACAGGCTGGGTTGCTGTGGCGGCAGGTCGTACCAGCTCAGACGATAGGCGTAGCGCAGCTCCTGGCCGGCCTCCACCGGAGTCTTGGGTTGCCAGTAGGCCACGATATTGTCGAAGGTCTCGTCCTTGGCAGGCAGCTCGACCAGGTCCACGCTGCCTTCGCCCCAGCCCTCGGTAGGTTCGACCCACACGCTGGGTCGGCGATCGTAGTAGACGCCATCGTCCTGGTAGTGGTCGAAGTCGTGGTCGCGCTGGGCCAGGCCGAAGCCCTGAACATTGGTGGCGGAATAGGCGTTGTAGCGAAGCTGGGGCGGGTTCACCAGCGGGCGCCACAGCCATTCGCCGCTTTCGGTGTGGATCGATAGCCCATCCGAGTCATGGATCTCCGGGCGCCAGTCATAGTTGACGTCACGATCGTTCTCGCCGACCAGGTACATGCTGGTCAGTGGCGCGATGCCCAGACGCTCGATCGTCTTGCGCGGATAGAGGGTGGCGGCCACGTCCATGACCACGCCTTCGACGTCGCGACGAATATCGAAGCGGTAGGCCCCGGTGGTGCTCTCCGACTCGAGCAGGGCGTAGACGATGACCTTGTCTTCACCCTCGGGCTGTTCCAGCCAGAAGCGGGTGAAGTCGGGGAATTCCTCGGGTTCGCTGCCGGCGGTGTCGATGGCCAGGCCCCTGGCCGACATGCCGTACTGCATGCTCTGACTGACCGCACGGAAGTAGCTGGCGCCCAGGAAGGACGCGATATCGCGCTTGGGGTCCTGATGATGGTGCAGGCGGAAGCCGGCGAAGCCGAGGCGTTCGGACAGCGTATCGGTATCGACCACGCTATCCCCATCGCCCGCGGAAAAGTTGAATAGCGCCGGGTCGTAGGCCAGTTCCTGCGCCTGTCCCTGGCTGACCTGGTAGATCCTGACCGGGGTGGTGAAGCCACGACCCAGGTGAAACAGCTGGGCCGTATAGGGCGCGTCGCTGTTGCTCCACAGGGCGTGGTCGGCGCGGTAGCCGATGGCCTGGTAGTCGTCCCAGGAAAGGGACTTGAGCTGGTCGGGCAGTTCGCCTTCGTGATCCTGGTGAGGTTGCCCCGACAGATGGCGGGCGAAGCCTTTCAGCCAGGCGTAGTCGAAGGAGACCTTTTCTCCGGTGGTCATGAGCCGCTGGTCCAGCGCGGCCAGCAGCGGAGAGATTGGCAGGGCGTAGGCGCTGAGGGCGGTGGCCGCCTTGAGGAAGTCACGTCGCTGCATATCCATCATCCTTGTGGGTCGAGCATGTCGGGTGTCGGGCGACTGCCTGGGTAAGCAGTCGCTACGCCTGGTCGAGCACGTCGAAGGGTACGACTGCACGAATCGGCAAAGGTTCAGGAAGGGTGCATGAAGGATCGCAATATTGTTAACAGGCTAACAAAGTGCTAGTCTACGCGGCCGGTCGACGGGGGACGCCTTCGTCAAATACCGAGCGGCTCCGTCACGTGAGCCCGTCAAGTCAGCCCGTCGTGTAACCAAGAGGAATACCATGACCCCCGACCAGCGCTTCAGGTGGATCGTTCGCCTGGCCTTGGGCATGTTCGTCCTGATGTTTGCCTATTTTGTGGTGGCAGATACCTACATGCCGATGACCCCGGAGGCGCGGGTCATGCGCCCGGTGGTGCGTATCGCCCCGGAAGTCAGCGGCCCCGTCGAGCGGGTCCACGTCAGCAACAACGACCATGTCGAGGCGGGTGATCCGCTGTTTCGTATCGACCCCGCGCCCTTCGAGCTGGCGCTTGAGCAGGCGCGACTGGAACTGGAGGCAGCGCGTCAGCAGAACGCGACTTTGAGCGCCAGCATCGCATCGGCCCGCGCCGCCCTCGAAGCGGCTCGCGCCAGGGCCCAGGAGAGCGCCCAGGAGCGCCGGCGAGGTGAGCGCTTGATCAGCCAGAACAGTATCTCGCGCCAGCGCCTCGATGGCCTGGTAGCCACCGACCGTCAGGCCCAGGCCGAGGTCAAGTCCGCCGAGGCCGAAGTGGCGCGCCTGGAGGCCGAACTGGGCGCCGAAGGGGAAGCCAACTTGCGTTTGCGTCAGGCCCGCAACGCCCTGGAGCAGGCCGAGCTCGATCTCGACCACACCCTGGTGCGGGCCCAGCATTCCGGCACGCTGAGCAACCTGCAACTCGAGGTGGGTGACTACGCCACCCAGGGACAGCCAGCGCTGGCGCTGATCACTGATGAGGTCGAACTGATCGCGGATTTCCGCGAGAAGAGCCTGCGCAAGGTCGCCGCCGGCGACGAGGCCCGTGTGGTGTTCGACGCCATGCCCGGCCAGGTCTTTGCCGCCCGGGTAGAGAAGCGCGACGCCGGGGTCTACGACGGACAGATCAGCGCCGACGGTAACCTGGCCGACATCCCCACCAGCGACCGCTGGCTGCGCGACGCCCAGCGCCTTCGCCTGCACCTTTCGCTGGCCGGGGACGCTCCGACGAGTCTGCCCACCGGCTCCCGCGCCACGGTGCAGCTGTTTCCTGGGGAGCACCCGCTGGCCCATCCGCTGGGGGCGCTGCAGATTCGGCTGATGTCCTGGCTGCATTATGTTTACTAAGCGGCTACGGGCGTCGTTTAACAAGCAGCAACGGGCGTCGTCTATTAAGCTGCCACGGGCGTCGTCAGGGCAGCAGCAACCGAAGGCCTCGAAGCTCAGCGACAACGGCCTGCGCCAGTGTCTGCGTATCGCGGTGGGGGCCTGGCTCGGCTTTCTGATCAGCCAGCTGATGCATTGGAACTATGGTGTCTTCTTCACCGTCTTTCCGATGTTTCTGCTGGGGATCATTCCGGTGTTCAACGCCCATGTGGTGCGCCAGTTCCTGGGTAACGCCTGCCTCAATGTGGTCGAGATCAGCCTGGTGGTGGGGTTGACCCAGCATCTGCCGGTGGTGATGACGGGACTGGTGTTCCTGATGTTCCTGGGACGCTTCACGCTGATGGCCAGGGGGCCGTTGTTCGTGTTCGGCGCCAACGGCGTGCTGACCCTGAGCATCATGCTGCATTTCGCCAGCTACCCCGACCTCGACCTGTTCGACCTGCTGGCCAGCAACACCGTTGCGAGTTTTCTGGCGGTGGCCATCGCCGCCCTGATGCACTGGCTGTTTCCCGATGTCACGCCGCGACAGCCGCCACCACGTCAGGCCAAGACGGCGGCGCTGAAGCGCCATCAGGCGTTGATCGGGGCGCTGACCGCGACCCTGTCCTTTCTGGTGTTTCAATTGCTCGATCTGCGCGACTCCCTGTCCGCGCAGATGGCGACCATCCTGATCCTGTTTGCCCTCGGCTACCATGGCGCCCGGATGTCGGCCTGGCGTCGTGCCATCGGCACTCTGTTGGGCTGCAACCTGGCACTGGTGCTGCAACTGGTGCTGTTCACCAAGAGCGATCATCTGCTGCTGGTGCTGCTGGCCTACGCCATCGGTCTTTTGCTGTTCGCACGGGAGCACGTCATCGAGAACGCCGGCTCCGGCATCGGCTTCGGCGGGCTGACGACCCTGGGTATCCTGTTTGGCCAGTACCTGAGACCCGATCAGGATCTGGTCGTCGACGCCGTCTATCGGTTCAGCTCGATGTGCGTGGCACTGCTGGCCACCCTGGCGGTGATGGCGGTACTGCATCGGCTGCTGGATCTATGGCCTGCGGTCTCGAGCCGGGAAGCACCTCACACGAGCTGAGTTTTTTATGCTGCTTGCAATAGAGAAGGGGGCCGTGTCAGCACGGCCCCCTCTTTTAGCTACTTTACCTACCCGCTTGATCTGGCGATTTTGGTCAGCTCTCTGGTGAAGCTTTGTGGCATAGCTTTGTGACATAGCCTTCTGGCCCAGCGTCGTGGCTCTGGTCGTGGACGCCCGGGCCTTCTCCAAGAAGTCGCCTAGCCGCCTTGGGGCAGAGGGATGGTCACCAGCCCGTAGGAGTGGACTTCGGCACTGCCCGGATAGGCGTCGACGACGCTCAGGCTGCCATCATCGTGCTGGATCTCGAACACCCAGGTCTTGCCGGTGTTGCCGCTGATGATGTTGACGTAGTTGCCGTCGGCGCTCAGGTCCATGTCGGCGAAATACTCGTTGTAATCCTCGGCGCGGTAGGCGGCTTCTTCCAGCAGAGCGATGCTGCCGTCCTCGGGATCGACGCTGAAGGTCGACAGGCTCGAGGTATGGGAGTTGGTGGTCCAGGCGTACTTGCCGTCTTCCGAGGTGGTGACCCAGCAGGCGGCCTGCTCGCCACCCCAGATGTCGTCGCCAGTCATCACATCCGCCGACACCAGGGTCAGCTTGCCGTTCTCGTCTATGTCGTAGGACGACATGGAGCCGGTCTGGCCCTCGTATTCCTGCAGGAAGGGATACTTGGCCTTGGACTCCTCGGATGACGGGTGGAACTGATAGCCCTGGGTGATATAGCGGGTTTCGGTCACCAGCAGGGTGCTGTGACCGTCCGGGCGAGTGACCAGCTTGGTGCCAATGGGCAGAGCGAAGAAGCGCTCCTCGCTCAGGTGCGGCGACTCGAGACTCGAGATCGGTTCCTCGGACAGCAGGCCATCGTCTTCCACCGCATAGACATGCACCATGCCGGTAAGAAAACCGACCAGCGTCAGGTACCTGCCGTCCTCGGTGAATTCCATGCTGACCGGAGAATCGTCCAGCGGGCGAACGGAGTCGGGGATCTCGCTCAGCTTGCCATCGCCATCGATGGTAAAGCCCTTGATCACCCCAGGCTCTTCGTTGGCACCATCGGTGCTGGCGACGTAGACGATGTCGCCATGGCCGTCGATGGCCTTGGGTTTGGCGCCGCCGGCATCCACCACATTGTTGAGCGTCAGCGTCAGGTCGTCTTCGACGTGAAGTGACGACAGGGTGCCGTCGCCGACGTTGGCCACCAGTACGTTGCGGTTGTCTGCCGAACGCCACACGCCGTAGGCCGAACCGAGCGGGTCGAGGCCGCCATCCATGCCGTTGCCCGTGCCGCCGGTGGTGTACTCGCCGACTTTCTCCAGGGTGCCATCGTCAAACTGGCGCCAGGCGATCAGCGAGTTCTCGTCGGCGTTGTTGGTGGCGACGTAGACACCACCCGTCACGTCCCTGGCCATGGCAGGCAGGGAAACCGAAAGCAGGACGAGGCCCATCAAGACTGGATTTTTCATAGCGTACCTTGGTCAGTTTTTGCTTTTCTTGTGCCGCGATGCCGGCAGTTCCAGGCACTCGGGCTAGTCGTGGTTTATGTAGGTGCTCGCCGGTGAGTCCTTACGCCTACCAGGGCAAGCAGCCCAGGTCAGCTGGCTCGCGCCATGGCCTCGACGGCGTCGCCGGGATCAGCGTGCACGTCATTCAATTGCCATCGTTGAAGTTGCCGGAGTGAGAGCATCTAGCAGAAACTGTGCTTTAAAGAATCGTTGTTGAGATAAAGCTTAGGCAAGATTGCGCCGCCATGATGCAGGTGACTGTCGTCAAACGCGCGTAAAGGTTTGAGAATTTCTGACTGCTTCCGGCGATAGCCTGTGTGATGGCCTGGCGCACAGATTTTCCGTTCGTCGTGTTGGTATCTTGGGGGAAAAGAGGGTGGCCGCCCGTCAAGGTGTGTGTCATACCGACTGCTACAGCCTGGCAATTGGCAGCTCATCCCAGCGAGTGGTGTAGCGCGAGGTGCGATGTTCGCACTTGAGCTGCCAGGCCGCGTCCACGCTGGTCTTGCCAAGGCTCAAGGCGCCGCGACCGTGCTTCTGGTTGATCGCGTCCAGGGTGTCCATCAGGCGTTGATTGCGCGCTTGTCTGGCGTCGTCGACGGCAAACAGATCCTGCTGCAGGCTTGCCTTGTCGGCGAGGTCGAGCAGCATCACGCCGGCCTTCATGTACTGGTGTCCTGGGCGATAGATACGCGCAAGCGCCCGGGTCGCGGTTGCCACGATCTCGAGGCTGTCGTCGCTGGGACGCTCCAGCGGAACCACCAGCGAAGGATGGTGCTGGGGCAGATCCTGGCGATGCTTGTTGGTCTTCAGAAACACCAGCAGCGCCCGCGCCACGCAGCCCTGACCGCGCAGCTTTTCAGCACCGCGGCCGGCGTGGGCGCGCACTGCCTGGCGCAACTGCGCGATATCGTCGGTGGGCCGACCAAAGGAGCGGCTGGTCATGATCCGTTCGCGCGGGGCGCCGACGTCGTCGAGGCGGATGCAGGATTCGCCGCGAAGCTCGCGTACCGTGCGTTCCAGCACCACGCTGAAATGGCGGCGAATATGCTTGGGGTCGGCTTCACGTAGCTGCCAGGCGGACTCGATGCCGAGCTGCCCAAGCCGGGCGGCGGTGCGCCCGGCAACGCCCCAGACCTCGGTGACCGGCAGGCGTTGCAGCAGCGCCCGGGTTGCCGCTGAATCGGCCTCGAGCACATGGACGCCGTCTGCGTGGGGATCCTTCTTGGCCTGGTGGTTGGCGATCTTTGCCAGGGTGCGGCTGGTCGCCACGCCGACGCCGACCGGAATGCCGGTGTGGCGCATCACCGTGTGTCGCAAGCGCCGGCAGTGGGCGTCCAGCCCGGCGGGCGCCATGCCAGCGAGGTCGAGAAAGCACTCGTCGATGCTGTACACCTCGACGGCGGGAGCAAACTCCCGCAGCGTATCGACCACCCGACGTGACATGTCGCCGTAGAGCGCATAGTTGCTCGACAGCAGGATGCACTGCCTGCGCAGCGCGCCCTCGATCTTGAAGGCAGGCATGCCCATGGCAACGCCGAGGTCCTTGATCTCCTGGCTGCGGGCGATGACGCAGCCGTCGTTGTTGGACAGCACCCCCACCGGCTTGCCGCGAAGCGAGGGGTCGAAGACCCGCTCACAGCTGACGTAGAAGTTGTTGCAGTCGACCAGCGCGATCACCGCGCGACTCCTGCTGCCAGGGCGTGGATATTGTGGGTGACCACGCCCCACAGGTCGCAGTCGCGACCGTTGAGTGGAATCGGCGCGAAGGCCTCGTTGGCCGCCAGCAGGTAGGGACGATTGCCGATATAGCCAAGCTGCTTGCAGGTCAGCTCACCGTCGACGCTGGCGATCAGCACCGAGCCGCTGCGCGGCTCCAGCGAGCGATCCACGATCAGCAGATCCCCGTCGAAGATGCCGAGGCCCTTCATCGACTCGCCCTTGGCGCGTAGATAAAAGGTGGCACTGGGGTGGGGCACCAGATGCGCCACTAGATCGAGCTGTCCCTCCAGGTAGTCATCGGCCGGTGACGGAAAGCCCGCGCGAACCTCGGCCGCCGCCAGCGGCAAGGCGGTTGCGGGCGCGTGGGGATCGACCTGCCCCAGCACCTCCACCTCAAGACTCATGGCACAGGCTCCCGTCGTTGCCATAGGCGCTACACGAAAGGGTTCGCCAAACAAGGGAATAGTCGTCGCGCATGGGGGCCTCCTGAATCGCAGATACTGTTTTAATATACAGTATCAGGACGTGCATGGCTGCGCCAGCACAGGAGGGCAGGGGGCAAAGTTAGTTTGGTGGGATGAGTCTGCTTTGCGAGAGCGAAGGATGGTGAGGTTTAGCGACTGACGAGGCCTGGTACGCATGAGCCAGGCCGTGGATGAAAGCCAAGGGATAGGGCGATAGCTCCAAGGCCGGTGACATTCTGGTGGTAGCGTGCGTTCTGCATGGCTGATTGCCGTAGCGCAAGTGGGTAAGTAAGGACAGCAGACGTTGATCAAGTGAGTCAGCGTTTTCGACGAAAGAGGGGGGGGGATTGTGCTGGCGCGATCAATGTTGGGATATTAGTCTTTATACGGTGAGCGAGAATTTCAAAAGCCGCTGGCGTATCTAATGCCGAGGTTGCGTTTTATTTACTCCAGCAAAGCGTTGGAAAAACGTAGAGGTTGAGGGGAGCACACTGGGATATGCCAGAAGTTCTGGTTTCGACCCAAAGCGGCCATGCTGGCAAAGGCCGCCAGCACGTTCATCGGTGTTATACAGCCTATCTATACTTAGTTCGAATATTTCTTAGTAGATTATGGAAAGTACAGCATTAAGTAAATATTGATGAACGTGTCGGCGTGTTCATTAAATATCAGAGACGTTCCGTCTAATACTTGTTAGACATTTGCAAAAAGGACATGCATGAGCGGACATATTAAAAAAATAGACTCAATAAAAGGTATGGCTGTCTATGATGATTTTCAGTGGTCATCATCCGTGCGAGACACTGGGAATAATGTTGCAGAATTTAAAAGACTAAACATTCTGTACGGGCGCAATTATTCTGGAAAAACAACGCTTTCTCGAATCCTTCGAGCTTTAGAAGTCGGTTGTATCTCAGAGAAATATAGTTCACCCGAGTTTCGGGTGTCTTTTGATGGAGGCAGCACTGCTACGCAGAATTCACTAAGCAATCATGGTCAAGTCGTTCGGGTATTCAATGAGGACTTTGTCAGGGACAATCTGCGTTTCATTGTTGATAATGAACAGGCTATCAATTCTTTCGCTATATTGGGGGAAGATAATACAAAGCTTGAAGAAGAAATCGAGAAGCATGAAGCCGACCTTGGCAATGAAGAGAACAAGTCTGGACTGCTGGGGGAGTTCGTCGGTGCTGAGGAGAGTTTCACAAAAGCCCGAAAAGACCATGGCGACAAGTTGTCAGAATTGGAGGGAAAGTTACGTGATAAAGCCAATAAGGCAGGCACTGGAATCAAACATAATAAAGCGTTTGGTGATGCCAACTACAATGTTTCTAAAATAAAGATAGATATTTCGGCTGTCACTGAAGACACTTACTCTCCGCTTACTGACGAGCAAGTAGGTAAGTTTTATGACCTCCTCAGAGAAGAACCCAAATCGGAAATCCCTGAATCAACCTCTTTCAATCTCCAATACTCTGTAATCGCTTCAAAGGCAAAAGAGTTAATCGAAAAAAAGATTCAGGCATCTGAACCAATTCAGGAGTTGCTGAACGATGCGGCTCTGGCAGCGTGGGTAAGGGTTGGTCGGGGCCACCATCAAGAGAAAAGAGATAAGTGCGCATTTTGTGGTAGCGACCTTCCAGAAGGTTTGTGGGAGAAGCTGGACAAGCATTTTAATCAGGAGTCTGAAGCTCTTCGTCAAGCGCTGGAAACCCTGCTTGGATCGATTGAACGTGAGCGATCCAGAGTTCCTGATCTACTGAAAGTCAAAAAAACGGATTTCTACTCTACCTATACAGCTAACTTGGATTCGCTGACAGAACAGTTGTCGACCCTATCAGCGTCTTACATTGAGAGTCTGGATTCGATAAAAGAACAGATCGAAAAACGAAGAGATGAAATTTTCACACCTCTTGAATTCAATACACCTGAGTCGGTTGAAAAAGATTTGAATGCGGTCAGGGGATTGTATGAGCAACTCAGACACGAATCCAACCAGCTTACGGCTTCACTAAGCTCTGAACAATATGAAGCTCGTGCGGCTCTCCGCCTCCATGAGGTTTTTACATTCATAACTGACATAAAGTATGAAGAAGAGAATACGGCCATTGAATTTCTGAATGACGCTATGGGCTTAGCGAAGGAAGCTAGGAATTCGGCGAAAGAAAAAGTTAATGCAAAACGAGAGAAAATAGCTGAACTGAAGACTCAGCTAAAAGATGAAAGCAAGGGCGCTGACCGTGTAAATGATTATTTGAATGATTTCTTCGGCCATCAGAATCTTTCACTCAAAGCCATTGAAGCAATCCCCGGGGATACATCATCTGGATACCGATTTGAGGTAACTAGAAATGACAAAAAAGCATTCCACCTCAGTGAAGGTGAATGTAGTTTGATAGCCTTCTGTTACTTCATGGCTAAACTTGATGACATAGAGACTAAAGGCAACCAGCCAATAATCTGGATCGACGACCCTATCTCCAGTTTGGATGCAAATCATATCTTTTTTGTTTACAGTCTTATTAACGCTGAGATTGTAACGCCGGAGAAATATGAAGATGGTGGTGAGATAAAAGAACGTGATCGTTTTAAGCAGCTATTTATTTCAACTCACAACTTGGATTTTTTGAAGTATCTGAAGCGGCTCCCCGGTGCATTGAATAAAAATAAATCTCAATATTTTATCATTGCGCGAACAGATCAAGTCAGTGATATTATGTTGATGCCTCGATACCTGAAAGACTACGTCACAGAGTTCAATTTCCTGTTCCACCAAATTTATAAGTGTGCACATGCCAAAATAGACGGTGATGAAAATCATGATTGCTACTATAATTTTGGGAAAAATGCCCGTAAGTTTCTAGAGGCTTTTTTGTACTATAAGTATCCAAATGCAGTAGAAAAAGATGACAAATTGGCGCGCTTTTTCGGAGATAATGCATTGGCTGCGTCATTAACGGATCGCATCAATAATGAGTTCTCCCATTTGGCGGGTGTCTTTGAGAGAAGTGTTTTACCCATTGATGTTCCTGAGATGAAGACAACGGCGAGTTTTATATTACGTAAAATTGAAGAGAAAGATCCAGACCAGTATTCCGCGTTACTTCAAAGTATTGGGGTAGAACATGCCTAACAAAAGTACGCAGTTGGACTGGTTTTCCTCTGCGCTCCAAACCAGCCGAAAATGCGGGCGTTATGCGAAAAGGAGATGGCGGTCTCAATGAGCAAATAGGCAAAGAAGAACAGGAAAGGGGCGCTCCTGAAGTCGCGCCCCTGCTGCAAGCGTACATGAAGACTCTCCGAAAGTCCGCTTCTGGCCGAAACCTGCCAACCGAATGACAGGCCCCCCTGAACCCAGAGGGGGCCACAGGAAGTTCCCGTGGCCCATTTCGGTTCACGCGTACTTGTCGTGCCAGCGCTTGACCGCGATACGTTCCTTGAGGAGTTCCAGCATGTCGACCAGCACCTGTTCGGTGATCTGTTCGGTCTCGGGGTCGGTGCGCAGCCAGGCGTCGAAGCCGGTGTCGGCCATGTGTTCGACCAGCGAGGAAAACTCCCTGGATTTGAGGCCATTCAGGGCTTCATCGACCAGGTGGCAGGCGAGGTCGGACATCGATGACTCCAGCCCCTGGGTGAGCTGGGAGCCCATGGGCAGACGCTTGAGTCGCTGAAGCTCTGGCGTTTCGGCCAGGGTTCGGGCGACCAGGCCGCGGACGTAGGCCAGTGTCGCGAAACGGTTGTGGTAGGCGATGTCGCCGACCATGGTCTCGAGGCGCTGGCTGACTTCCCGCACCAGGGCCTCCTTGCGCGGCGTGACGATCTTCTCGATGGCCGGTGAGGCCAGGCCGTCGCCGCTGGTGAGCTCCTCCTGGACGTTGTCGAGCAGGCGGATGGCGATACGATCGGTGAGTTCTTCCATCAGAATGTCGGCGTACTTGGCGACAACCGAGTAGAGATACCAGCGACGCACGTCGATCAGGCCCAGGCGGTGGAGACGGTGCAGCAGCGAGATCACACGCAGGATACGCAGCAGGCGGAAGCCGGCGAGGGGAATGCACCCCAGCACGTCGTACCAGTGCACGAAGGGGTAGAAGAACCAGCGGTGGTAGCGCCGTTGGTAGATGGCGACGGCCCAGCTGAGCAGTACGTCGAACAGAAAAACGGCGACGAAGGCCAAGTCGATGCTGAAGAAGTTGGCATGGATATGCCGGTCGTAGGCGCCGTGCAGGCCGGGAGCCGCCGCCTCGAAGGCGGCGTTGAGCGGTGGCAGCAGAAACAGGCTGTCGAACAGCAACAGCGCCAGGTTGGCGATCACCAGCGCGATGATGAACAGGTCCCACACCAGATGAGCCCGCTCCAGGGCGGGCGAGGTCGTGCGGGTGGCGGGCATGAATCCTCCTTGGATGCGTGTGACACTCCTTTCTTCACCAGCCTAGAGCGTCCTTGCGTTGGCCGCATCCCCACCTCGCCTTGTGCCAAAGCGTCGTTGGCGCTGTGAGGACGCGGCTTTCTGCTGACAGGTAGTGCGACCGGGACTTTGCAGGGCCTATGTTCCGGGCGACTGAAACAGCCGACTCTGACGCGCAATCCGCCGTTCGATGGCCTTGGCCAGCACCACGTCGCTTGCGCTGAGCAGAGTGAAGGTCTTCTTGGCGCGGGTGACGGCGGTGTAGACCAGTTCGCGGGTCAGGATCGGCGACAGGGTGTCCGGCATCACCAGGGCGGTATGGACGAACTCGGAGCCCTGGGACTTGTGCACCGTCATCGCGAATACCGTCTCGACCCGCTGCAGCCGGCTGGGCAGCACCCAGCGGATGCCGCCCTGGCCATCGCCGGCGGGGAAGGCTACGCGCAGGGTGGTGCCGGCCTCTGGGTTGGCGAACTCCACCGGTACCTTGAGGGCAATGCCGATATCCCCGTTCATCAGCTTGAGCGCGCAGTCGTTGCCGGTGACCAGCACCGGACGGCCTTCGTACCAGTGGGTGCTGTGATCCGGCTTGTCGATCAGTCCGGCCCGCGCCAGCGCCTGCTCGATGCGCTGATTGAGCGATTCGACGCCGTAGTGGCCGGCGCGCAGCGGCGTCAGCAACTGGAACTGGGCGTGGGCCTCGAGGATGGCAGAGGCCCAACGGTCCCACTCGACTCGCTCGGACGAGAGCGCCGGGCGTGGCCGCAGCAGGCCGCTTTGCTCGAGTGCGCCAGCTTCCGGGGTGTCGGGGCGCGGGGTGATGGCGCCCAGATAGAAGCGATAGCCCCAGGCTGCGTCCTGGCCTCGGCCGTCCAGCGCCAGGGTCATCAGGCGCCGCTCGTTGGCGCGGGGAAGGGCCTGGCGCTGGGCCTGGGGAAAGGCGTCGTCGTCCAGCACCGCGAGTGCCCGCCGGCTGTCGCCTGCGTTGATGGCGCGGGCGAGCTGGCCGATACCGCTGGCGTCATCGAAGCGAAAGGAGTGGCGCAGCATGGCGACGGATTGATCCAGCGCCCGGCCGTCGCTGTCGTGCAGCGCTTCGGGCAACGAAAGGCCGGTAGCCGCTTCGAGCCAGTGGCTGACATCGTTGCGATAGTGACCCTGTTCGGCCCGGGCGCACAGGTTACCAAGCACCGCGCCGGCCTCCACCGAGGCGAGCTGATCCTTGTCGCCGAGGAGCACCAGGCGAGCATGGGGCGGCAGGGCGTCGAGCAGTGCCGCCATCATGTCGATATCGACCATCGACGCTTCGTCCACCGCCACCATGTCCAGTGGCAGAGGGTTGAGGCGATGATGATGGAAGTGACGGGTATCGGGCCGGGCGCCGAGCAGCCGGTGAAGAGTCGAGACCTCGTGGGGAATCGATGCGCGCACCCGGGCGGCGTCGGGCAGCGGCAGTTCGTCGAGGGCGGCGATCTGGTCACGAATGGACTCGCTGAGTCGCGCCGCCGCCTTGCCGGTGGGGGCGGCCAGGCGTATCGCCAGGGGGGCGCCGCGCTCAGCGATGGCCTGGGTCTGCAACAGCGCCAGCAAACGGATGACGGTGGTGGTCTTGCCGGTGCCGGGGCCGCCGGTGATCACCGCGAAGGGCGCGCGTGCGCCCAGCGCACAGGCGAGCTTCTGGGAGGCGGCCTGGGCGGCACGCGGATCGGACGGTGGAAACAGGGTGTCCAGTACCGGACGCAGGCGGGCGGCGTCACTGTCGGCGGTCGGATGGTTCTCGGTTGGAGTGTCCTCGGTTGGATGATCCTTGGTTGGAGCGTCGGACGTCGACAGCCGCGCGGCGATGGCGCTGGCGACTCGCTGTTCGTTGCGCCAGTAGCGGCGTAGATAGAGGCGCTCTGCCTCGAGAACCAGGGGGCTTGCGCCTGGGCCTTGCGCCACCGCCGACCAGCGCTGAAGCCGGTGTACCCAGTCGTCGCCGAGTCGGCTGAGCAGGGCCTCCGGCGGGGGCGGGGCGGTGTCGTCACGCGCCACGTCGCGAGCGACGGCGATCAGCGACTCGGGCTGGCGGCGGGCCTGATTCAGGTCCAGCAGCAGATGGCCCTGGCCGGCCTGGTGGCTGACCAGCATGGCCGCCAGCAGGCAGCTGGCGTCGCCGTCCGGGGCGAGCCTGGCCAGCCGATGGGGCAGTGCCGCGTCCAGATCACGGATCCAGCCGTGCTCTGCCCAGGCAAACAGCAGCGACAGCAGGGCTTCGGGGTCGGCCAGTGCCTGTTCCGGGCTGGCAAAGGGCGTGGACGGCAGGGCGGTCGTGGTCATTGCGCTCGGAGTCTCGCCGTTCTCTGTGCTGTGAACCTCAGGGTTAGTCTCGCTCATGCCATTGCCTCCCCGCTGCTGTCCTGATCATCGATCATGTCATCGCCTGGATCACTGCTCCGGGCGGTGGTTGCAGCGCTGCCCGCCTGTCCCGCCAGGATATCGTCGAGTGCCTCGATAAAGGCTCGGGGCGGCTTGATCGCGGCGACGCCGCGCGAGGGAGCGGCAATACCGCGCAGAAAGACCAGCATGGCCCCGCCAACGTGGCGGTCATAGTCGTAGTCCGGCAGGCTCTGGCGCAGGTGGCGATGCAGCGCCACCAGGTAGAGCGCGAGCTGCATGTCGTAGCGCTTGTCGAGCATGGCGGCGCGCATGGCGTCCTGATGGTAGGCGTCATCGTCGGGGCCCAGCCAGTTGGACTTCCAGTCGATGATATAGAAGCGCCCCTGATGCTCGGCCAACAGGTCGATAAAGCCCTTGAGCAGACCGTTGAGGCGCTGATAGCCCAGTTGGGGCCTGGGCTCGCCGGGAAACAGGTGCTGGCGGGTGAGCTTGTCCATGGCCGGGGTGATGGCGTCATGGGTGGCGAACCAGAAGTCGGGCTCGGCGCGGTAGCGCTCAAGGCTCGCCAGCACCGGCCCATCGTCGACAACCTCGCCGTCGGGGCGCTCTTGTGTGGTCGAGGTCAACGGCGTGGTCAGCCAGCGACGGATGCCATCGGTCAGCGCCTGGGTGTGTTCTTCCCAGCCCCGGCGGCGGCAGCGTTGGGCCAGTCGGGCGAGCAGGCCGGTATCGTCAAGCGCGCTGTTGAAGCCGTGCTCGGCCAGCGCCTCCAGCACGCCGTGGAGGAAGGTGCCAGGGCCAGGGCCCCGCGGGAAGGCGTGCAGGGTGCCGGGCTGGGGGGCACCGGCTTCTCGCGCCGCGGGCACCAGGCGGGCGTCCAGATGCTCTTCCTCGAGCACTTCGGCCTCGGGTGTCTCGGGGGCGGTGGCTCCCTTCTGGGCAAGCGAGGAGTAACTCGCGATCCACCAGGGGGCAAAGGGCCGGTGGCTGGGCGTGCGCGCGCCCTTGGTAGCGAGCTCGGTGGTGACCGGGTGGTACTGGATCTGGGGGCTATCACTGTTGGCGTCGATGGCGTCCAGGGCGATGGCCTCGAAGCCACCGCTCATGCTCTCCCAGCGCTCGCGCAGGTTTGTCAGGTCAGGGATCGCCTCACCGCCGGCCAGCAGGTAGCCCAGCGCTGACTTGTGCAGGGTGGCGCTCCTGGCGTTGCCGAGCTTGAGGGGCGCAAGGCCAACGAAGGTAGCGTGGCGCGCTCGGGTCAAGGCGACGTAGAGAAGCCGCACCTCCTCGGATAGCCGTTCGTCGTCGGCCAGCTCAAAGCCCTCCTTGGCCATCTCCTTCTTGGCCGCCAGCTCGAGCAGCGGCCGGTCGTCGACGTGGTAGAGCGGCGTTCCGGACTGGCCGCTGATCTCCTTGTAGGTGCACAGAAATGGCAGGCACACCAGCGGATACTCTAGTCCCTTGGACTTGAAGATGGTCACCACCTGGATCAGGTCGGCGTCGCTTTCCAGGCGCAGGATCTGCTCGTCGTGGCCGGGGTCGTCCAGGTGTTCGGCGAGCACGCGAATCAGGGCGTGGTCGCCGTCCAGGGTATCGCTGGCCTGCTGGGCCCACTCGGCCAGGTGCAGAAGGTTGGTCAGACGACGCTGGCCCTGGTGGGCGCCGAGCAGTCGCTCGGGAATCCGGTAGTCGTGCAGCAGTTGGCGCAGCGCCGGTAGCACGCCCCTACGCTGCCAGCGCAGGCGGTAGCCAAGAAAACGCTCCTGTACCCGCTCCCAGGCGGTCTCGTCGCGTTGCAGCCGGTCAAGCTCGGCCAGCCCCAGGCCCAGGGTGGCGGTGGCCAGGGCCGTGCGCAGGGTCGACACCGACTCCGGGTTGGCCATGGCCTTCAGCCAGTGATGCAGGTCGCGGGCCTCGGCGGTGGCGAAGACGCTGTCACGATCCGACAGGTAGACGCTGGCCAGGCCGCGCTCGCTCAAGGCGTTGCGGATGGCGCTGGCCTCGCTGCGATCGCGCACCAGAATAGCGATATCGCCGGCCTTCAGCGGTTTGAGCTTGTCGTCACCGGCGTTCCTTGAGGTGGCGAAACCGGCGCTTGGAGTGCCCTCGCCAGGACTGGCTTGATTGAGCCAGTCGGCGATGCGGTCGGCGCAGTGGCGGGATGCCTCGCGCAGGTAGCCTTCCTTGTTGAGACAGCCGTTGTCCTTGTTGCCGTCGGCGATCAGCCAGCCGGTCAGCGCCGTGGCGGGCTTGCCATCCAGGCACAGGGTTTCTTTGCGACCATTGGCGCCGACGGATTGAAAGGGCAATGGATTGTGGTCGTCGGCGGCGAAGCGGAAGGCCGCGCGGGGGTGGCTACGTTCGGCAAACGCGAACAGCCGGTTGACTGCCGCCACGGCGGCCTCGCTCGAGCGGAAGTTGGTGTCGAGGCTGTGGTGATGCCCGAGGGTGGCGTGACGGGCGCCCAGGTAGGTGTAGATGTCGCCGCCGCGAAAGCCGTAGATCGCCTGCTTGGGGTCGCCGATCAGGATCAGCGCCGTGGCGTCATGCTCAGGAGCGCCTGGCCCATCCAGGTCGTGCTGGGCGTCTGGCTCAGCGGTGGTCGCATCGCCGATACGATACACCCGCTCGAAGATGCGGTACTGGGCCGGATCGGTGTCCTGGAACTCGTCGATCATGGCCACCGGGAACTGCTGGCGAATGCGCCGTGCCAGGGTCTCGCCACCGTCGCCGTCCAGGGCCCCGGCAAGCCCGGTGATCATGTCGTTGAAGCCCATCTGGGCGTTGGCCTCGAGCTGCTCGGACAGCCGCTGGCTGACCCAGTCACGGGCATCCGCCAGCACCTGGGGGTAGAGCTCTCTCTGCAGTATCTCGACCTGCTCGTCGTTATCGCGACACGCCTCCAGGGCCTCGAACAGGCCAAGCTCAGGCACCTCGGTACCCTTTTTTACCCGCAGCTTGGAGCGCGCGAGTTTCTGCACGAACTTCGCCTCGGCAAGGGGCAGCTTGCCGTTTGCCCAGTCGCCGAGCTGTTCCAGCCAGCCGTCGAAGGTGTCGTCATCATCCTTGCCGCGAAAGCTGCTGCCGTGCATCGCCGGGCGCAGCGTGCGCAGGCAGTCGTGCACCGTCTCCTTGTCATCTAGGTAGGCGCGGCGGGCGGCGTCTTCCAGCCTGTCGGCGCTCCCACGGGCGTCGCTGAACTGGGCGAGATGGGCACCGAAATCGCCAGCGGCCAATGGCTCGCCGCAGAAGACCAGGCTGGCATCCTCGCGGCCGAGCAGGTTGCGCAGCGCCTTGTTAAGCCCCTGGGGCGAGCCGAACAGCTCGACCATGGACGCGGCCAGGGGCTCGTCGAGGGGGTAGACGCGGGTGCGCCAGTAGTCGGTGACCGCCTCCTGGGTCATTTCGCCGAGATCCTTGACCACCTCCTGGCGAAACAGCTTGCCGCTGTCGAAGGCGTGCTCCTTGAGCATTCGCTGACACCAGCTATGGATGGTCGAGATGGCGGCGTCGTCCATCCATTCGGCGGCAAGCATCAGTCGTCGGCCGCAGGCGGGCCAGGCGTCGCGCTCGAAGTCGTCGCGCAGTGCGGCCAGCAGCGGGTCGCGTTCGGCGAGGCCGTCGTCCGGGGCCGTGGTCGAGCCGTCGTCCCTGTCGCCGGCGCGAAAGGCCTCGGCGGCCTGGACCAGGCGCGCCCGGATACGATCGCGCAGCTCCTGGCTTGCGGCCTCGGTAAAGGTCACCACCAGGATATCCGGCGGCACCAGCGGCTGGCTGAAGCCATTGTCGCGTCGACTGGCCGGGTTGTCGGGCTGGCCGTGGCCCAGCACCAGACGCACGTAGAGCAGCGCGATGGTAAAGGTCTTGCCGGTGCCGGCGCTGGCCTCGATCAACTGGCTGCCCCGCAGCGGCAGCGCCAATGGCAGCGGTGTCTGGCCGGCGTTGTCCGGGGAGGGCGGCTGGTCGTCGGTGGAAAAAAGGTCGGACGGCAGGCTCATGAGGATTCCTTCCCGGTGGTGGCGTTACTCTTGCCCGATGCTTTGTCAGAGCCCTTGTCAGAGCCCTTGTCAGAGCCATTGCCAGAGCCCTTGCGAGCGCTGCGCGCGGTGCTGATCCAGCCATGCAGGTCGGCGTAGAGCTCACGACAGGCCTCGACAAAGCCATCGTCGCCGATCAGCTCATCCAGGCTTGGAAACTCGCGCAGCAGCAGCGGGCTTCGCTCCGGCAGCTTTTCCCTGGCCTGCTCCCAGGCCTTGCGCAGTGTGGCTGATGACCGGGCGTCTGCCGGCGGCCAGGCTGTATCCTCTGCCACGGGGTACTCCTCGAGCAGAGCAAAGGCGATGTCGGGGTGGCAGGGCGTGGCCCCCTGCATGGCGGTGAGCCAGCAGCTCATCAGCGCATCCAGCCGTCTTGCAGCCTGTTCGCGGGACATGCCGGGGATCTCCAGCACGCCGCTGGGTGATACCAGGTGGCTCGGCGAATTCGGGTAGAGGCACTGCAGCGCCAGGTGCGCCGGCCAGTGGCGCAGAATCTGGCTCCAGTGAAAATGCTCGCCCTGGTGGATCTGGCTGGTCAACAGCACGATGCGGGCGACCTCACCAGGGCCCGCGTCGCCCTCTTCGGTGGCCTCGGGCTGGGACGGCGCCTGTGTCGCGTGCAGGTGGGACAGGGCGTCTTCCAATACCAGGGTCTCACTGGAGTCGGGCAAGGGAAGGCGACTGTCGTGGCGAAGCTGCGGTGCCCGCTCTAGCGAGCGCGGGTAGCGCTCTAGCAGTTCGCGGTAGTGGTCGAGGGCGTCGGGGATTCGCTCCAGCAACTGGCGGCGGATCACCGGGCCCACCGGTGGCGGCGGATAGTGGCCGGCGCGCTGCTGGCGCTGGACCTGGCGTTCGATCAACAGGGCGGGATCGCAGGCGCGGTCGTGGGCCAGACGCTGGCCAAGCGGCTGCACTAAGGCCTCGCGCTGCTGCCATCTGGCAAGGCCGGCGAAGGCGAAGGGTTCGTCGTCGTCACTCAGCGTCTGCTCGTCGCGCATGCTGGTGGACAGGCGCTGCTGGAACAGGGCGCTGACGGGATCGCGCAGCAGGCCAGAAAGCTGCGACAGGCCGATGGCGCCCTCGGGGCGCCAGGGTGGTAGCGCCTCATCGGCTGAGGTGGCCGCCATGGGGTCCGGGTGACGTGAATCACGCTGGTGCAGGGTCTGCCACTCGTCTGCATAGGTATAAAGCGGCGAGTCCGCCAGGAAGTAGCCGGCGCCGAAGGGCTGCAGCGGGTGCTCGGTGGTCAGGGCGGTGAGCAGGGCCTCGGCCATCTGCTGCTCTTCGGCCAGCGAGCGCTCATCGTGGGGCGGTTGGTCGGGAAGGCGCCAGCCCTTGCCGAGGTGGTCGCGCAGTTGCCCGACCAGCACGCTGGGCGGCTTCTCGCCGTTGTCCTGGGGACTGCGTCCGCACCAGCTGATGGTCAGCCGGTCCCGCGCCGACAGCAGCGCCTCGAGGAACAGGTAGCGGTCGTCGTCACGCCGGGAGCGGTCGCCGGCGCGATAGTGCCCGCGCATGGCCATCAGGTCGAAGTCCATGGCCTCGGCGCGGCGCGGGTAGGCGCCGTCGCTCATGCCCAGCAGCACGACGTGGCGGAAGGGGATCGCGCGCATGGGCATCAGGGTGGCGAAGGTGATGCGACCCATCATGAAGCTCTGGGACAGCTGGGGCTGGTCGATGCGCGAAAGCCAGCTTTCACGCACCACCGCCAGGGGCAGACGGATGCCGACCTCGGCCGAGTCGACCTCCTCGTGCCAGGTCTCGAGCGCCGCCTGGATGCGCCCGAGCAAGGCCTCTTCGGCACTGGAGCCGGGGGCCAGGGTGCGCTCCAGCATGGTTCCCAGAACATGGTCCCATTGGCTGGCCGTCTTGGGTTCGAGCAGGCTCTGACGAACTTCGTCGAGGGTCATGATCAGCCGGTACAGCGGACCCACGAGGGTGGCGTCGAGGCCGGCGACTTCGTCGTAGGGCACGATGTCGCCCCAGTCCTCGCCGTCGTCGCTGGCCTCGCCCACGGCGTAGCCCATCAGCATGCGCTCGAGGCCGAAGCGCCAGGTGTGCAGCTCGTCGTGTTCCGGCAGGCCGAGTTCGGCTCGCTGGGAGGCATCGAGGCCCCAGCGCACGTTGGCCTCGCGAATCCAGCGTTGCAGGGTGGAAAGGTCACCCTCGCCAAGGCCAAAGCGCGTGCGGATGGCCGGGATGTCCAGCAGGTCGAGGATCTCGCTGGCGCGAAAGCGCAGACGCGGCAGCGACAGCAGGGTCTCCAGTGCCACCAGCATGGGTTCGCGATGGCGTTCCTGCTGGTCGGCCACGTGGTAGGGCAGGTGGCGCTTCTCGCCCGGGGCGAACTGGCCGAATACCGCGTCGATATAGGGCGCGTAGTCGTTGATGTCCGGCACCATCACCATCACGTCCCTGGGTTCGAGAGTCGCATCCTCGGCGAAGGCCTCGAGCAGCTGGTCGTGCAGAACCTCCAGTTCACGCTGAGGGCTGTGGCAGATGTGAAAACGGATCGAGTGGTCCTGCTCGGGATCAAGCGCTGGCCACTCGGCCTGGGTCTCTGCCAGCGGGCGCAGATTGAGGATGTCGTCCTGCAGCTGGCCCAGCAGGGTGTCGGTGGGCGGCGCCAGGAACAGATCCACCGAGTCGTCGAGCAGGGCGCTCAACGCCTCCACGTCGGTGTGGTCATGTTCGCTGAGTAGCTGCAGGTAGTCGCGGCCCTGCTTGCCCCATGCTGCCAGCAGCGGATGGGCGTGTAGATGCAGGTGTTCGAGCGAGTGGTGAAGCTCCACTGGCATACCCTGGCGACGGCGCTGGCGCACGTGGCGGCGCAGTACCTCCTGGGTCTCGATGATCTCGCCCCAGTAGAACTGGCAGGGGTTGAGCAGACACAGCACCACCTCGCTGATGCTGGACAGGGCGGCCAGCACCTCCAGGGTCTGCTGGGGCAGCGACGAAATGCCGAATACCACGATACGCGGCGGTATTTCCGGGGGACAGGCCGTCTCGCCCTGTTCGACCTCGCGGGTCAGCTGTTCGGCGGCCCGCTTGAAGCGCTGGTGCACGGCGCCGCGGTGGCTGTGGCGCTGGTCGGCGGGCAGGGCGTCGCTGATCCTGCGCCACAGTGCCGGCTGCCAGCGCTGGTCATCGGGGACCTCTGTGACACGGTTACCGGGCAGGGTGAGCACATCGTTGCCGGCCTCCCAGGCGGTGAGCCAGTCGGCGCGATAGACCTGGTACTGATCGAACAGGTCAGCCAGGCGCTCGGCCAGCTGGTAACGCTTGCGCTGCTCATCGTCCTCGCGCAGGTAGCGCGCCAGCGGCTCGAACAGCGGGTCGTCCAGGGCTTCGGGCAGCAGCTTCATCAGGTGCCAGCGCAGGCGACTCTTGTCCCAGGGAGAGGTGGTCGGCACCTGGCCTGGGCCTTCCACCGCCTCGATCACCGCTCGATAGGCCTGCCACTGAAAGCGCGCGGGCAGGGCAACGTCGGTGCCGAGGCAGACGCCGTAGCCCGGTTCGCCCTGGCGCTCGGCGATGGAGGTCTTGAGCCACTGGGCGATACCGTTGCTTTGCACCAGAAAAAGGGTGCGCGCCAGCGGATGCAGCGGGCGTCGCCCCAGCCACTTCAGGGTCAGATCACGCAGATCCTCCATACGGTTGCCCTGCAGGACGATCAAGCCCGAGGCGGCGGTGGTATCGGTCATGGCGAGTTCTCTGTACTGCGTGAAGGCGTGGCAGCCCGAGGCGGTGACGGCGCTAGCTTAAGCAGAACACGCATCGCTATCGTCGGGACGTCTCGGCATAGCCTAATGGATGCGGCGGCGGGGATCATCCGCATTGAGGCGACAGGCGGCTTGAAGCACCCATATCTTGCTCTCGAGCGGTGCCGATGGGGGGGCGCCGGAGAGACCGGGCTAGGTCGATGGCGGGCTGACATCGATCAGAGGCGTTTCGTGAGTCGGAGACGATTCGTGCGTGAGCAGGGCTCAGTAGCAGCTCACGGAGCCGTAGGCCGATCGTGCAGCCATATCATCGTGTCGGAGTCAATGCGCTGGAGCCAGCGGTGATACCGCCAATGAGTGGAGGGATAGGGGGGCGGTATCGCTGCATCTTATTCCTTCCACTCACACCGGATTTGCTCCCCACCCCAGCTACACCGTTCGTAGGTGCGTTCGAGATACCAGCGGCCATCCCGGAAGGAGAATTGCCCGTAACTCGCTCCCCCCATCGCCATGGAGGTGTTGAATAAGCCCGAAAGTTCGCCCATCAGGCCAGTGCCGCTGAAGTCGGCATCCACAGTGTAGCGGCAATAGGCAAAATCCTGTTGCGAACGCACGCACTCATCCAGTGACACAGACCGAACGTCGAGGTTCATGCTGTCGGAGTTGAAGGAGCCGAAGCCAGTACCAATACAAGCTAAGGCCGCGAAGGGGTTTTGGGTCTCACCCACGGTCTCGCATTGGCTGGCGAAGGCGTCGATCTGCGCCATCTTTGCCTCGACAGCGGCCCGCAGTGCCAACAGGATGTCATGTTCGTTGGGTGTCCAGACTCCGGGCGAGTGAGGGGGTGACCGAGGCGCTGAGCTTTGCCCCTCTTTCTGGGCGAGATTACTGGCGGGGCCACTCGTTTGAATACCAGCGCAGGCATCGAGCACGGGCTTGACGTTTTCATGGAAGGTCGAGAAGTCTGTACCACTTGAGTACGGCACCGATTGTCCGTTCTCTTTCAACTGGACTTGAAAGTTGGTCGTAGGGCCTAGAGAGGAGAAAAATCGCTCGGTAGGAGAAAAGGTACTGTGGACACGGATAAGCCCCCTTGCATCAGGCAGCGCCTCGATCAGCGTCACCGGAATCACCGTTTGGCCGCCGCCGTATGGGAATATTCTGAGCGAAAGGTCCGCGTCGGGCGAAAGGTCGTACCCGTCCCCGCCGGCAAATAGCATTTGGGTGTAGTGCACCTTGTTGCCGGGCGCACAACTGAATGACATACCGATATCCCAGCCGGTAGCGCCGTAGTAGCGGTGAGAGTGGACCATGACGGGGACACCGCGCTCATAGATGGTGATAAGCCTTCTTTCGCGTCTCTCCCAGTCTCTGGGATAGGAGGGGTGTACCGAGTAGGCACTGTTGCTGTCGTCCTGGGAAAGCTCTACGAGAGCGCGCAACGTTTCCATCGAAAAGGCTTCTTGCTTGGTATCACTCTGTGTTGCAGTGGCGTCAACCGACAGTGCCATGAGATAGATCAGACAAGACAGTACGGTGACTGGCGAAAGCAAATGCTGTGCTGAAAGCTTGATCAAACGATTGTTTTTTGGCAATGCAGTTGCGGATATTCTCACCATGGCGGCGGGAACGAGGCTATATGGCGAAAGCGCTGAGAATGCTGCACGCGATCGTTTAGACCGGAGCATGTCCAGATACCTCTAGTATTCATTGTTGACTTTATTGTAGCTGCATAACGTGAATGGATAGTTCTAATTTGATTGGTGTTGATTGTAGTAGATATCTACAAGGTGTTTACGAGAAAAGTAATTTCTAGGTTAAGTAGCTCATGTCTGACAAGACGAAGCACTTCAGTGAAGGATAATAAGTTCCGCTTGAGCAGCAGTAGATCTTGGCATCTGCTGTGCTATGGCGAATAGAGGTGCCTCCCGGTTGGTAGCAGATAGTGTCCAATGATGAGGTGTATGGTTGGAAATTCTAATGCTCGTAGGTCCCGGTGTCGTATTGGCGAATGAGCCCCAATGAGAACAATTCTATTTTGCAAACAAAGATGTCGCTGGCAATCCAATGGGGCTTGGTATCGTCTGTAAGTAGACCTCTGCACGATGTCCGATAGCAACCAATTATTTGATCATGGCTGCTGAAAGATATTGATACTCGATAGCGTGGCGATGTGCCTGGACGATGCCGGGATCATCTCTTGCCGATCTTACCTGATGCTTTCTCGAGTCAGCACCTGCATCGGTCCATGGCGAAGATGCTTGAAGTCTCACTCTACTACAATCTAATCAGCTAGACACAGCGAGCAAAGGTTGGCACTAAAGCCGATGTGAAGTGTAGTGCACGACATCGGAATAAATAGTAGTTCGGGTCGCAGGGCGGTTGAATATCGTGTCCGTATTGCCTCTGGTGCAATAGTACCAACGATCTAAACCTCTCTTCGATGGAAAAGTACTCTCCCAAACCCCTTGCTGAATTCTTCCCCGGCAGAGGTTCGTGAAGTGGTGTGTGCTTCTTAAAAATCTTCACTACGCTTGTGGTAATGATATGGAGATCGTTGGCCTTCAGGTCGCGTGAATCCTGTAGGTGCTCTTATTACGTTTTCTTATACGGCAATGAAGAGTGTGGTAAGTGGTGGGGATTGACTGCTTTAGAATGCGGGGATCGGCCTGCTCAAGGGTTGAAGAAGGTTGGAGGTATATTATATTGACGAAAAGAAAATTACTGAATATCCGTTATTGGAGGTAGAGGCTAAAAGTTGATTCAACGACATGAGGCCCAGGCTCACACGAACTTCTAACCAATAATCGTAATACACTAATGTGATTTTTAGTAATAAAATAGAAAAGGTTTTAGTGATAGCTCATTGGTATAAGGCCTGCTTTAGGGTAGAGAGGTTCAGTTTTATCAGCTAATGGAGGGGAATCAAGGTGAATTCGATGAAAATGTTATTCGGTCTTCCGCTTCTGACGTTGCTTCTTTCGGGAGCAGTTTCGACCCAGGCACAAGAGATTTCCTGTAATTCTACTTATACGACACAGCGTGGAGACTCTCTTTCAGATATGGCAATGCGTGCTTACGATAACCCCAGAGCATACCAAAAAATCTTCGATCTCAACCCGGGTGTTCTGACTAGCCCGAATATTGTTCCCGTAGGTGAAGATCTGTTTGTTCCTTGTTTGAGCGAGCCAGGACCCACTGGACAATTGCCAGAAATAAAGGATGCGAGCTCACAGAATATTAGGATTCTTACAGGTAAGAACTACGCGCCATATGTTGGAGAAGGTCTTCCTGAAGGAGGCTTCAGTACGGAACTTATTCATCGCGCATTGCAGTTTGGAGGGCAACCGGCCGATTACCTGATCCGACCAATCGGGGATTGGTCAGTCCATCTTTCGCCACTCTTGGAAGAGGGGGATTATGACATTGCGTATCCTTGGTTCAAACCGGATTGCAGCAGCACCGGTAATCTCGGGAAAGGCTCTGTCTGGCGCTGTGAAAACCTGCTTTGGTCGCGTCCTTTACACGAAATTGTTGTGACTTTCTATGGGCGCGCGGGGGAAGTAGAAAATATCAGTTCAGCTGAGGATGCAAACGGCATGACGCTATGCCGGCCAGATGGGTATTTCACACACGACCTTGAAGCAGCGGGGCTTGTTGAGCCGAGTGTTACCCGGGTTAGTCCTGCCACACCGGAGGATTGCTTCGAGATGTTGGCCTCGAAGGAGGTGGACCTTGTTTCCGTCAACATTGACACCTCTGACCGCATCATCCAAAGCCTAGATATGGAAGAACGCACCGCTGAGGTGATTGATCTGTCAACAATTCAGACGCTCCATGCGGTGGGGATGCGAACTAATCCACAAACTCGAATCATCTTGCGCCGGATCGACCAGGGGTTGAAGTCTATTCAGGAAAATGGGCAGTTCCGGGAGGTGGCTGCTAGGCATTTGTAATATCAGGTGGCGGGCATGGCCCGCCACGTTCTCTATTGATCTTGTCGAGAAGCTATTCGCTTGATACATGTGTACCCCTGCCCGGGACCTGACACTTGCCATTGGTATGTCAGTCATAGCGTTTAACGTGGAAAACACCAAAAAATTCAAGTACTTTACTTCGGCCTCCACTCTCCAAAAGAGGGAGGGGGTCTCCAAGAGCTCAAAACGTCCCATTGTTCTTGAACAGACCCCCACCGGCTCCCGTACCCCCTGCTTGAAATATCCCGGTTCTCTTCACTGGAAACCTGTCTGTGGCGTCCAGTGGGGCTCTGTAAGCCCTTCGGTTCTCAAGCTGCCTTGGCCCTGTCGGTTCTCTAGCGGTCTTCAGATAGCCTTGTAGGCGGCTCTTGGGCAGGGCAGAGGAGGCTTGTTGGATGTTGAGGCGTAACCAATCGTCTTGGCACGGAAAATCTGACCGCGTGGCGATGTGCGTGGGCGGCAAGCGGTAAGTCACTTGCACATGCATCGGGTCGAACGTGGGTCTTTTCGTTGTGAGGCGTCGGGAAGGGCGGGGGATCATCTGGTCACAAAGTGGTGCGTGCTGACACCTGGAGGGGATAGGGGCTTCAGAAACGAAAAAGGCTCTCGCGAAAATGTCCGCAAGAGCCTGATTCTTGAATTCAGTGGTCGGAGCGACAGGATTCGAACCTGCGACCTTTGCAACCCCATTGCAACGCGCTACCAAGCTGCGCCACGCTCCGACTTGGCCTATGGGTTGTGTGACCGTCTGGCCTGTCCCCCGAAGACGAGGCGTATACTAGCGCGTTCATTTCAAAATGAAAAGCCCCTTTTGCGCTTTTATTTCAATTGGTTGGAAATTGACCAGCCCCGGGCGTCAGCGCTGCCCACTTTGTCCGTGCTCTGACACACTAATGGTAGGCAATGGGACACGAGGAGGACCAGGGAATGCCGCTGATTCTGGGAATGAGTCTACTGCTGGCGTGTCAGTTCGCTGGTGAGTTGATCGCGCGGGGGCTGACGTTACCGATACCCGGTCCGGTGATCGGAATGGTGATCCTGCTGATCGGGCTGTCGATTCGCGGCAAGGTGCCGAAGAGCCTGCGTACGACAGGGGAGGGTCTGCTGCGCTACCTGACGCTTCTGTTTGTGCCTGCGGGTGTCGGGCTAATGGTGCATGGCCGGTTGATAGCCGATGACTGGCTCGCCATTGCGGCGACGCTGGTGCTGTCCACGGCATTGACCCTGGCGGTCACCGCCTGGGTCATGGCAAGGCTGGCCGCTCGCCGGGGAGGTCAGTAATGGATGTGGCCGAACTCGACGAGCTATGGGTCTATCTGTCCGGCAATCCGCTGTTGTCGCTGCTGGTCACGCTGTTGGCCTTTGCCCTGGCCGTGCGCATCAACAAGTGGCTGGGCGGCACGCCGCTGCTTCACGCGGTAACCCTGAGCATTGCCCTGATCATCACCTTCCTGCTGGTCACCGGGATCGACTACGCCACCTACTTCGAGGGCGCCCAGTTCATCCACTTTCTGCTGGGGCCCGCCACGGTGGCGCTGGCCATCCCGCTGTATGACCATCGCGAGCGGGTGCGTCAGCTGCTGCTGCCCCTGTTGGTGGCTTGCGGCGCGGGTATCGTGACCGCGGTGGCCTCGACCCTAGGTATTGCGCTGCTGTTCGGGGCGGCGCCCGAGACCGTGCTGTCGTTGGCACCGCGCTCGGTGACGTCGCCCATTGCCATGGGGGTGGCGGAGAAGATTGGCGGTATTCCGTCACTGGCGGCGGGACTCGTCTTGATTACCGGCTCCATCGGCTGTGCGCTGGGGCCGTTCATCTTTCGTCTGCTTGGCATCAAGGACCCGGTGATCCAGGGCTTTACCATGGGGCTCTCGGCCCACGGTTTCGGTACGGCCCAGGCGTTCGCCAAGCTGGGGGCCATGGCCGGTGCCTTCTCTGGGCTTGCCATGGGACTGACGGGCTTGATCACCGCCTTCTTGCTTCCACTGATTGTGGCGATATTCGGACTCTGACCTTCGTCTAATGCGCAACGCAAATTGTCTCCGGCTGAACTATGGTCAAGCGAAGGGACTGGGCCGGAGGTCAAGATGTGGAAGACCATCAAGTCGGTACTCGCCGCGTTTTTCGGCGTGCAACGCGAGTCCCGGCGTCAGGAAGACTTCACCACCGGCAAGGCGTCCAGCTTTATCGTCGTAGGCATCCTCATGGGGGTGCTGTTTGTCGTGATTCTGATCGTGATCGCCACCCTGGCGGCGGGTTGATCGACCCGTTGGCAGGGTGGCGTCTTGCGTTGAAGGCTCGGCCCGCTACAGGCGGGGCAGTGACCAGGCTCTTCTATACTCGAGCCATTGGCGAGCGAACAAGATAACAACGAGCTCCAGGAGGCATCGATGCGCATGCGGCATGTGTGGATGACTGCGGGAACGCTGTTCGCAGGACTCGGAGGGCACCTCCAGGCGTCCGACTGGAACATGCCGGTCGGGGTGACGGACGTCAGTCGTGAGGTCTATTCGCTGCACATGACGATCTTCTGGATCTGCGTGATCATTGGCGTGGTGGTCTTCGGCGCCATGTTCTACTCGCTGTTCCGCTATCGTCACTCCCAGGGCGCAAAGGCCGCCAAGTTCCATGAGCACACCACCGTCGAGGTGATCTGGACGGCCCTGCCGTTGCTCATTCTGGTCGGCATGGCAGTGCCGGCTACCGCCACGCTCAAGAAGATGTACGACGCCTCCGACGCCGACCTGGATGTGATGGTGACCGGCCAGCAATGGCGCTGGCACTACAGCTACCTGGGTGAAGATGTCGACTTTACCTCCAACCTTGCGACCCCCCGCGAGCAGATCTCCGGCGAGAGCGAGAAGGGGGAAAACTATCTACTCGAAGTCGATGAACCACTGGTGCTGCCGGTGGGCAAGAAGGTACGCCTGCTGCTGACCGCCGACGACGTCATCCACTCATGGTGGGTGCCCGAACTGGCGGTCAAGCAGGACGCGGTGCCAGGCTTCGTCAACGAAAACTGGGTGCGCATCAACGAGCCCGGCATCTATCGCGGCCAGTGCGCGGAACTCTGCGGCAAGGATCACGGTTTCATGCCAGTGGTGGTCGAGGCGGTCGAGCAGGAGCAGTTCGATACCTGGTTGGCCGAGCGCAAGGCCGCTGCTGCCCAGGAGGCCCAGGGGGTGGATCGCGAGTGGTCCATGGACGAACTGATGGAGCGTGGCGAGCAGGTCTACGGCTCCATCTGCGCCTCCTGTCACCAGGCCGATGGTAGTGGCCTGCCGCCTGCCTTCCCGGCGCTGGCGGGCAACCAGGCACTGCTGGACGAGCCGGAGCGCCATCTGGATACCGTCGTCAATGGTGTCTCGGGTACCGCCATGCCGGCCTTCCGCACCACCCTGAATCCGGTGGAGATCGCCGCCGTCATCACCTACGAACGCAATGCCTGGGGTAATGAGACAGGCGAGGTGACCCAGCCGGCCGATATCGCCGACATGCTGTCCGAGTAGCCGGACGAACGGCTGTCGGGATCGCGATTGGAGAGCCGTTCAGGTGCCGGGAAATGCAAGCACAAGAGATGAACGAGCAAGGGAATAGCGAACAAGGGATGGTCGACGAACGACCAGTCCGAGCAACCGGGGGCTCTCAGGAGTCACGTTGAACGCACCATCGACGCCCGCCAAGAGTCAGGCAGGCGGCCAACAGGGGAGATCTTCGCCATGGCGTCACTGCCTCCCAAGCATCGACTCGAGTCGTCGGCCTCCGAGGCCAGCTCGGCGGGACACGACGAGCATCACTATCGCCCAGGCGGTCTGATGCGCTGGGTACTGACCACCAATCACAAGGAGATCGGTACCCTTTATCTGATCTTCTCCCTGACCATGTTTCTGATCGGTGGGGTCTTCGCGCTGGTGGTACGGGCCGAATTGTTCCAGCCCGGTCTTCAGCTGGTGCAGCCCGAGTTCTTCAACCAGATGACCACCATGCATGGCCTGATCATGGTGTTTGGTGCGGTGATGCCGGCCTTCGTCGGACTGGCCAACTGGATGGTGCCGCTGCAGATCGGGGCGCCGGACATGGCGTTGCCGAGGCTCAACAACTTCAGCTTCTGGCTGCTGCCGATCGCCTTTACCCTGATGTTGAGTACGCTGTTCATGCCGGGTGGGGCACCGAATTTCGGCTGGACCTTCTATGCGCCGCTGTCCACCACCTACGCGCCGCCGTCCACCACCTTCTTTATATTATCGCTGCACATCGCCGGTATCAGCTCGATCCTGGGGGCGATCAATATCATCGCCACCATCCTGAACCTGCGCGCACCGGGCATGCGCCTGATGGACATGACCCTGTTCGTCTGGACCTGGTTGATCACCGCCTTCCTGCTGATCGCGGTAATGCCGGTGCTGGCCGGGGTGGTCACCATGATGCTGATGGACATCAACTTCGGCACCAGCTTCTTCAATGCCGGCGGCGGTGGTGATCCGGTGCTGTTCCAGCATCTGTTCTGGTTCTTCGGGCATCCCGAGGTCTACATCATGATCCTGCCGGCCTTCGGCATCGTTTCGGTGATCATTCCGACCTTCGCCCGCAAGCGGCTGTTCGGCTATGCCTCCATGGTCTACGCCACCGCTTCCATCGCCATCCTGTCGTTTTTGGTGTGGGCTCACCACATGTTCGTGGTGGGGTTACCGTTGGTGGCGGAGCTGTTCTTCATGTACAGCACCATGCTGATCGCAGTGCCGACCGGGGTGAAGGTGTTCAACTGGATCACCACCCTGTTCCGGGGTTCGATCAGCTTCGAGCCGGCGATGCTGTTCGCCATCGCCTTTGTGGTGCTGTTCACCATCGGTGGCTTCTCGGGGCTGATGCTGGCGATCTCGCCGGCGGACTTCCAGTACCACGACACCTACTTCGTGGTGGCGCACTTCCACTACGTGCTGGTGCCCGGCGCGGTGTTCTCGATCATGGCGGGGGTCTACTACTGGCTTCCCAAGTGGACCGGCCACTACCCGCACCTGCGCCTGTCCCAGTGGCACTTCTGGCTGTCGATGATCGGGGTCAATCTGACCTTCTTCCCGATGCATTTTTCCGGGCTTGCCGGCATGCCGCGAAGAATTCCCGACTACTCGTTGCAGTTTGCCGACTTCAACATGCTCTCCAGTATCGGTGCCTTCATGTTCGGCTTCTCGCAACTGTTGTTCGTGGTCATCGTGATCATGTGCGTGCGGGGCGGCAAGAAGGCGCCAGCCAAGGCCTGGGATGGTGCCGAGGATCTTGAGTGGACGGTGCCGAGCCCGGCGCCTCTGCATACCTTCGAGCACCCGCCCCAGTATCGGCCGGTGGAGCACTGAGTCGGGAGTGTCGCCATGACGGACGTCGTCGAGGATCGCAGTCCCCAGGTTCGACGAACCGTGGTGAAGACTCTGGTGGTGCTGGCGGGGATGTTTGGCTTCGCGTTTGCCCTGGTCCCGCTGTATGACGTCTTCTGCCAGGTGACGGGCCTCAACGGCAAGACCTCGACCAGCGCTCAGACGCTGGTGCACGAAGAGGTCGATACCGAACGCACGGTGACGATGCAGTTCGTGACCCGTGGCAGTGCGGGACTGCCGTGGAAGCTGGAGGCCCACAGTCGCCAGGTTCGGGTTCACCCAGGGCAGAGCACGGAGGTGTATTTCACCTTTCGCAATCTGGGTGACCAGGCGCTGGTAGCAAGGGCGGTGCCCAGCGTGACCCCGTCTCCGGCGTCGCTACATCTGCGCAAGCTGGCCTGTTTCTGTTTCGACAATCAACGGCTGGCGCCGGGGGAGAGTTTCGAGGCGCCACTGGTGTTTCAACTGACCCGCGATCTCCCCGAAGAGATCAAGACCGTGACCCTGGTGTACACGCTCTACCCGCAGGACCAGGGACCGGACGTGGCGGTGACGACGGTGGCCGACGGCGCACCGGGCAGTGACAAGGGACGCCGACCGGCGTCTGGCGAAGATCCAGGAGGTGAAGCATGAGTGGTGGCAGCTACTACGTACCCGCGACCAGCAAGTGGCCGATCCTCGGTTCCCTGGCCATGGGCGTGATGATGGTCGGCGGGGGCACCTGGCTGGTGCACGGGGCGGCGGGGTCGCCGATCATGCTGGCGGGTCTGGTGGGCATCCTGGCGGTGATGGTGCTGTGGTTCAGGGATGTCATCAAGGAGTCCATGTCCGGGCTCTACGACGCCCAGATGGATCGCTCCTTCCGCTGGGGCATGGGCTGGTTCATCTTCTCGGAGGTGATGTTCTTCGGTGCCTTCTTCGGGGCGCTGTTCTACGTGCGGACCCTGGCGCTGCCGTGGCTCGATGGTGAGGGGGCGAAGGGCGTGACGGCGCTGCTGTGGCCCGACTTCACCGCCAGCTGGCCGCTGGAGAACCCACCGGACAGCGCCATCTCGGGGCCGACAGAGACCCTGAGCCCGTGGCAGCTGCCGCTGGTCAACACCCTGCTGCTGGTGTCCTCGAGCATTACCCTGACGGTGGCCCACGAAGCGTTGAAGATGGGCGAGCGTCGTGCCACCCACAACTGGCTGTTCGGCACGGTGCTGCTGGGTACCTGCTTCATCATCATCCAGGGGGTCGAATACTACGAGGCCTACCATCATCTGGGCCTGACCCTGGAGGCGGGCATCTACGGCTCGACCTTCTTCATGCTGACGGGCTTCCATGGCCTCCACGTCATCATCGGCACCATCATCCTGGCCAGCATCCTGATGCGTATCCGCAAGGGCCATTTCAGTGGCGACAATCACTTCGGTTTCGAGGCGGCTGCCTGGTACTGGCACTTTGTCGACGTGGTCTGGCTGGGGCTGTTCATCTTCGTCTACGTGTTCTGAGGCAGGCGGCGTGGGGGCCGCTCAGCCGATCGTACCGGTGGCGAAGCCATAGGCCAGCAACGCCAGCAGCAGGGCGGCCAGGGCTACCCGGATCTTGAGCGAGACCAGCAGGCGGCGTGAGTGGCTGTCGTCCTTGAGCAGGAAGCCGACCCCGGCCGCGAGACTGGCCAGCATGGCCACGAACACGATCAGAATCAGGATCTTGAGCAGCATGGTGAGAGTCCGTTCGAGTGAGGGGAAAAGGCGTGGTCCGGGGCGGCTGGTGGCCTGGTGCCTGCTGTGTGCAGCGCTGATGGTGCTGGGTATCGGCCTTGGACTATGGCAGTGGGAGCGCGCCGCCGGCAAGCGCGACTATCTTGCAAACCTTGCCGAGGCACCGACCTTGAACATGCCAGGGACATTGCCGCCGGACGGCAGCCGCCTGTCACTCGAAGGCGTCTTTCAGGCCGACGAAACCCTCTACCTGGACAATCGGATGCTTGGCAATCGACTCGGGGTGGCGGTGCTCACGCCCTTTGTCGACGTCGAGGGACAGCGGTGGCTGGTGGAGCGCGGCTTTCTCGAGACAGGGGTGTCGCGCCAGGCGCCCTACGCAGAGACGCCGAAGGGGCTGGTGTCGCTGAGCGGTGACTGGCAGGCGGATGGCCGGCGTACGCCGCGGTTCGGTGACAACCTCGAAGGCACGAGACTGCAGCGCATCGAACTCGGAGCCTGGAACGAGGAGTTCAGCTTTGCCGGTTGGCTGCATCAGCGCCAGGGTCCCGGGCATCTGGAGGACTGGTGGACGCCTAACGTCATGCCACCAGAGCGACATCTGGCCTATGCACTGCAGTGGTGGGGGCTTTCGCTGGTGGCGCTGCTGGCGCTGCTGTTTGGAGGTCGACGACTCTATCGTGACCTGTGGGCGGCGGGTACCTCACGCCCTGAAACGTCGATCGCCGACATGACCGCGAGGCAAGAACGCTAAGGCCGTGAGATGGCAAGACCGCGAAAGAAAACCGCGAAAGAAAACCGCGGAAGACAACAACGCCGCGAAGGACAGGAAAGGGTCGAAAGACAAGCGACATCGGCGAGGACAAGAGGCTAGCGCGAGAGCACGACACTAGCGCGAGAACGACAGATACCCGATAGCCCAGCGGACACGACAGGACGGAACGTGTCGACGCAAGGAGTGGAGGTGCGAGGATGACGACGATGGGGTGGCAGCGGCTGAAGCTGGTCGCACTGATCGCGATCTTTGTGATGCCCATGGCGCTTGCCTGGGGCATGGTCGAGTTCCGTATCGGGATTCCCGACAACCGTACCGCCCACGGGGCGCTTGATGCCGATGTGCCGCCGCTGTCCCGGTGGCCGGCTCTTGAGCGCACAGACATTGCCAGTCGCGATCGTGGAGGGGAGCTCGCGGCGCATGCCTGGACCCTGGCCTACGATTGCGGCGATAGCTGCGCCGAAGACGCGGATCGCTGGTGGCGCCTGCACCGGGCGCTGGGCAAGGACGCCCATCGTCTGAGTCGGTTGCGCGTAGGCGGAGACGCTGCCGCCTTGCCTGGCGAGTCGCTGATGACCTGGACCGAGTCGCCGGAGTGGGCCAGTCAGGGGCAGGCGTGGCTGCTTGATCCCCAGGGGTGGGTGGCGGTCGCCTATCCTGCCGGGGTGGAGACCCGGGCGGTGATGGACGACATCGAGCATCTGTTCAAGCGCAACCCCGAGCCACCGCTTGCTGCCCTGGGCGAAGATCCCGGTGAGGCCGAGGCTACCGCAGGTACTGCTGATCTGGTCAGTCTTCACGACAGCCAAGGTGCCAGCGAAGACGCCCGCCAGGAGGTGCGCCATGAATGATCGACGCCTGGCGACGCTGCGGCTCCTGAGTCTTGTGGGGGCGCTGTTCACCGCCCTGGTCATCATGGCCGGTGCCTTCACCCGGTTGCTGGATGCGGGGCTGGGTTGTCCCGACTGGCCGGGGTGCTATGGGGCGCTGGTCGTGCCCGATGCAAGCAGCGCTCTGCTGCATAGTCCGGATGCACCGCTGGAGGCATCCAAGGCCTGGATGGAAATGATTCATCGCTACCTGGCCGGATGTCTCGGGGTCATGGTGATGGCCCTGCTGGTGCTGGCCTGGCCCAGGCGGCGCAAGCCTGGGTTTCCCTGGCGTCTGATGCTGATGCTGTTCGCCGCCTTGATGGTGCAGGGGGCCTTCGGTGCCTACACCGTGACCCTCAAGCTGTGGCCCCAGGTGGTAACCCTTCACCTGCTGGGTGGACTCACGGTAATGACGCTGTTCGTCTGGCTGCATCTGCGCCTGCGTCGTGTCGCCAGGGACGAGGCGGCGCTCGCTGCCCGACCACTGGGGGCGCTGATGGGGGTGGCCACCATGCTGCTGGTGCTGCAACTGGCGCTGGGGGGCTGGACCTCCAGCAACTACGCGGGCATCGCCTGTCAGGGGTTTCCCACCTGCAATAGCCAGTGGGTGCCCGACACCGACTGGGGTGAGGGCTTTCACCTTACCCAGACGGTGGGGCCCAACTATCTGCACGGGGCCCTGCACGCCGAAGCACGCACGACGATCCATCTGGCCCATCGGCTGGGAGCGCTGGCGTTGACGCTGGCGCTGGCACTGGTGGTGATCCGTCGCTGGCATCGCCGTGAGATGCGGCCCTGGCTGCTGACGCTGGCAGGAGCGACAGCTTTGCAGGTCGCCCTGGGTATCGCCAATGTGCTGCTGTGGCTGCCGCTGGGCCTGGCGCTTCTACATACTGCCGGCGCGGTACTGCTGGTCTTCAGTTTTACCCTGGTAGCGTGGAAGCTGCGCCATTCAAGACAGGCGGTGAAGGGACGTCAACGCCAGACCAGAGGAGGGTGGCTCCATGCGTGATGCACAGGCCATGGGGGCAGCGACCCATCCGCTATGGCGTGACTTGCTGACGTTGTGCAAATGGCGAGTGGTCATGGTGATGCTGGTATGCGCCCTGGTGGGGATGTTGCTGGCGATCCCCGGTGCGATATCGCCAGCTGCGCTTAACGCCATGGTGTGCGGGCTTATCGGGATTGCACTGGCCGCCGCCGGGGCGGCGGCGATCAACCACGTGGTGGATCGCAAGCTGGATGCGCGGATGCATCGCACCTCGCGGCGCCCGCTGGCGTCCGGTCGCTTGTCGACGCCACTGGCGCTGGCCTGGGCGCTGTCATTGTCCACCTCAGGGGTGGCGCTGCTGGCGCTGACCGTCAATCCGTTGACCGCTTGGCTTACGCTGTGGTCGCTGGTCGGTTATGCGTTGATCTACACGGTATTTCTGAAACGGGCCACGCCGCAGAATATCGTCATCGGTGGTGTCGCAGGTGCCGCGCCGCCACTGCTGGGCTGGACCAGCGTGACCGGGACAGTGGGAGCCGAACCGCTGCTGCTCATGTTGATCATCTTTGCCTGGACGCCGCCGCACTTCTGGGCGCTGGCGATCTACAAGCGCGATGAATACGCCGAGGCCGGCGTACCGATGCTGCCGGTAACCCATGGCCTCGCCTTTGCCAGACTGCAGGTCTGGCTATATGGCTGGTTGACGGTGGCGGCCACCTTGCTGCCGTTCACCATCGGCATGAGTGGTTGGCTCTATCTGGTCAGCGTCTGTGTGCTCAATCTACGCTTCATGCAGTGGAATCTCAGGGTCTGGCGTGGACACGACGACCAGGCGCCCTTGCAGGCCTTCTGGTTTTCCATCCGCTATCTGCTTGGCGTCTTTCTGGCCTTGTTGCTGGATCACTATCTGAGCATCGCCTTGAGTCCGTGAGGGCCGACTACCTTCGTTCAACGGTTCGGTGTCACAGAAGTGACATCGACAGGTGGCAACAATGCAGACGGTAGTCAGCGGCCTTTCTCGTGATGGATGGTTCAGCCTCCCTGGCAGATGTGTAGAATGCTCCCTTTGACCATCGCACAGGGGGCTGCATGTCCACGACGCTCGCTTATGCCTTGCTCGGGCTTGGCATTGTCATCATTGCCGCGTTGGCGTGGTACGCCTGGTCGTTGAAGATTGAGGTGCGGCGCCGAGAGGGAGTGATTCGGGACGAGGAACGTCGTGCCAGGGAAAATGGCCTGGAAAACCTCGGTCTGGTTGCGTCGGCGCTATTGCAGCGTCAGGTCGATGTGACCGAAGGCTGCTGGCGGTTGAAAGTATTGTTCGAGATCATCGATCCGGCACTGCTTGAGCGGCGCGAGTTCAGGGTCTTTGCCGAGGTCTACGAACAGACCCGTCATCTGCACACACATCAGGCGCGTCAAGAGCTTACGCCCAAGGAGCGGTTCGCTGAAGACAAGCAGCGACTGGCCGTGGAAGAAGCGAATCGCGACGATGTGCTGGCTGCGGCACAGGCTGCGCTGGATTTTCAAGCCCGTTACCCCGACTCTCTCAATTGAGCGATCTCGAACACTGTTCGATGAAGTGAATGACGGGCGGGTATCGCCTGTGCTAGTTTGATTGTACAGAAGCGATACGTCATGATATCGCCTGCAAGGGATTGGTCGTGCAGCAATTGTCTTGCACGATGGGCCGTTGGCAGAAGACGTTGAGATATTGGCGACTAATAGACTGGCTAGGCGCTGTATTTCATGCTTTTCTTGCCTATGAGGAAGTAGGGTACCTATCCTGTTTCTCGATCGGCACAACATTGGACCCGCTGAAGAACAGGGTTACCCGTATTCAGCATTGAGTGTCAGATAGAAGAAGGAGTCTTACATGAAAAAATCAACGACTGGCTTGCTGCTCGGTTCTGCACTGGTTGTCGGCCTCTCCGGCTGCGCCAGCTCCGCCTCTCAGTCCTCCTCCGGCATGAGCGCATCTGACGCCAAGCCGTGGTACCAGCACCCGATGGTGTGTGGTATCGCCGGTGGTCTGATCGGCGGTGGTATCGGCTACGGCACCACCAGCGATGACGACGAGGAAACCGGCGCTGCTGTCGGCGCGACCGTCGGCACCGTGGCTGGCGCTCTGCTGTGTGCCGAGCCGAACAAGGAGCCGATGAACGCTCCGAAGGATTCCGACGGTGACGGCGTCTACGACGCCAACGACCAGTGCCCGGGTACTCCGGCCGGTGTCGCCGTGGACGCAGTGGGTTGCCCGCTGGATTCCGACAACGATGGCGTGCCGGACTTCCAGGACCAGTGCCCGGGTACTCCGGCTGGCGTCGAGGTCAACTCCCTCGGTTGCGAGAAGGACCTGGTCCTGCGTGACGTGAACTTCGAGTTCGACTCCGCCGTCCTGACCGCTCAGGCTGAGCAGGTTCTGGCTGGTGTTGCCGAGCGTCTGCGCGCCAACCCGAACGTCGGCGTGCGCATCGAAGGTCACACCGACAGCGTCGGTTCCGACAGCTACAACAAGCAGCTGTCTCAGGAGCGTGCCGCTTCCGTTGCTCGCTTCCTGGCGAGCCAGGGTGTTCAGCCGAACCGCATGCGTGCCATCGGTTACGGTGAAGAGCAGCCCATCGCGACCAACGACACCGATGCAGGTCGTGCGGAAAACCGTCGTGTGGAACTGGGTGAGTGGCAGTAAGTCTGCCCTGACCGAGTCCGTCTCGATCGTCTGATCGAGCGCGATGACATCAGCGAGGCGCCTTCGGGCGCCTCGCTGCGTTTTGGGTGATGGTGGCCTGTCTTGCCATCCCGCTCGCCAGAGGTGTCGCGACGCCCTTCGCAGGGGTAGAGCATGGCGCCGGTGGCGCCATTTCTGATATTCTATGTCGCTGTTTCACCCCTCGAATCCATTTTGGCGACACGTGATCCCTGGTATGGATCACCACTGCGCACAAGGACAGCTTGCATGCCCATCGTGACACTGCCTGACGGCAGTCAGAGAACCTTCGATTCCCCCCTTAGCGTCATGGAACTGGCCGAGAGCATCGGCCCGGGACTTGCCAAGGCCTGCGTGGCCGGCAAGATCGACGGCGTATTGGTGGACGCCGCGGACCTGATCGAGACGGACGCCGAGGTGGCGATCCTGACCGCACGTGACGAGGAAGGCCTGGAGATCATCCGGCATTCCTGTGCCCACCTGATCGGGCACGCGGTCAAGCAGCTCTATCCCGAGGCCAAGATGGCCATCGGCCCGGTGATCACCGACGGCTTCTATTACGACATCGATTTCGGCCAGTCGATCACCCCGGAAGACCTCGAGACCATCGAGAAGCGCATGAAGCAGCTGATCGATGAAGAGTACGACGTGGTCCGCGAGTACGTCGATCGCGATGCCGCGATGCTGGAATTCCTGCATCGCGATGAGCCCTACAAGCAGGAAATCGTGCGCGGGATTCCCGAAGGCGACACTATTCGCCTCTACCGCCACAAGGAATATACCGACATGTGTCGTGGGCCCCACGTGCCCAACACGCGTCACCTCAAGGCGTTCAAGCTGACCAAGCTGGCCGGTGCCTACTGGCGCGGCAATGCCGACAACGCCATGCTGACCCGCATCTACGGCACCGCCTGGGGCGACAAGAAGCAGCTCAAGGCCTACCTGCACCGCCTCGAGGAGGCCGAGAAGCGCGATCACCGCAAGCTGGCGCGTCGTCTCGATCTCTTCCACATGCAGGAAGAGGCGCCGGGCATGGTGTTCTGGCACCCCAACGGCTGGACCCTGTGGCAGCGCGTCGAGCAGTACATGCGTGGCGTCTACAAGGAGGGCGGCTATCAGGAGATTCGCTGTCCCCAGATCATGGACGTGTCGCTGTGGAAGAAGTCCGGCCATTGGGATAACTACGCCGACGGCATGTTCTTCACCGAGTCCGAGAAGCGTGAGTACGCGCTCAAGCCGATGAACTGCCCGGGCCACGTCCAGGTGTTCAACTCCGGCCTGCGCAGCTACCGTGAACTGCCGGTGCGCTTCGGCGAATTCGGCGGCTGTCACCGTAATGAGCCGTCCGGCGCGCTGCACGGCATCATGCGAGTGCGCGCCTTTACCCAGGACGACGGCCACATCTTCTGTACCGAAGAGCAGGTGCAGCCTGAGGTGACGAGCTTCCATCGCCAGGCGCTCAAGGTCTACAGCGACTTTGGCTTCGAGGATATCGCGATCAAGATCGCCCTGCGCCCGGAAAAGCGCATCGGCGACGACGACACCTGGGATCGTGCCGAGAACGCCCTGCGTGGCGCGCTGGAGGCCTGTGGGGTCGAGTGGCAGGAGCTGCCGGGCGAGGGCGCCTTCTATGGTCCCAAGATCGAGTATCACATGAAGGACTGCCTGGGCCGCGAGTGGCAGGTCGGCACCATGCAGGTCGACTTCATGATGCCCACGCGCCTGGGTGCCCAGTACGTGACCGAAGAGGGCGAGCGCAAGCCGCCGGTCATGCTGCACCGTGCCATCGTCGGTTCGATGGAGCGCTTCATCGGCATCCTGATCGAGCACTACGCCGGCGCCATGCCGCTGTGGCTCGCGCCGGAGCAGGCGGTGGTGATGATCATCACCGATGCCCAGAAGGAATACGCCGAAGCCTTGACCTCACGACTGCAAAAAATCGGTCTTCGCGTCAAGTCGGACTTGAGGAACGAGAAGATCGGCTTTAAAATTCGCGAGCATACGTTGCAGAAGGTACCCTATCTCCTGGTGGTCGGAGATAAGGAAGTAGAGGCCGACTCGGTGGCTGTGCGTACGCGCAGCGGCGAAAATCTGGGCACCATGACCGTGGACGCCTTTATTGAACGAGTTCAGGCCGAGCGGTACTAACGGGTAGGCGGCATGGGTCGCCCCCTCGTGTGAGGCTCTAGGCACGCACCTTCCCAGCTCTCGCACCTTCCAAAGCTACAGTGGAGACGGAACCATCAAGAGAAGCAACCCCAGAGGACGCCCCCAGGACAAGCGTCCGCCAATGAACGAGCGCATCACCGAAGATCAGGTCCGCCTGATCGCCAGCGACGGCGAACAGCTTGGCATCGTGGATACCCGCGACGCCCTTGAGCGTGCCGAAGCGGAAGGGATGGACCTCGTACAGATTTCCAATGCCGATCCGATCGTCTGCAAGATCATGGATTACGGCAAGTTCGTCTTCGAGCAGAAGAAGCAGAAGGCTGCTCAGAAGAAGAAGCAGAAGCAAATCCAGGTCAAGGAAGTCAAATTCCGTCCTGGCACCGACGAGGGTGACTATCAGGTCAAGATGAAGAACTTGATTCGATTCCTCGAAGGTGGCGACAAGGGCAAGGTCACCCTGCGTTTCCGCGGGCGTGAAATGGCGCACCAGGACATCGGCCGCAAGCTGATGGAACGGATCGCAGCGGATCTCGAGGAAATCGGGACCGTGGAATCCTTCCCCAAGATGGAAGGGCGCCAGATGATCATGATCATTGCCCCCAAGAAGAAGTGATCCGACGGCCGGTTCAACGATTGGTCAGCCTGTGAAGGCTGGCCATTGGCCCCGGATTTTCTAAAGAAACTCGAGCGGAGTTATTCTCATGCCGAAGATCAAGAGCAACAGCGGCGCTGCCAAGCGCTTCAAGAAGACTGCCAACGGCTTCAAGCACAAGCAGTCCTTCCGTAGTCACATTCTGACCAAGAAGTCCACCAAGCGTAAGCGTCAGCTGCGCGGCATGCAGCAGATCCACGACGCCGACAAGGCACTCGTGCGTCGCATGCTGCCGTACGTATAAACCCTTGGTGAACCCCCTTTAACGTCAGGAGAGTGCTATGACTCGTGTCAAGCGTGGTGTCGTCGCCCGTCGTCGTCACAAGAAGATCATGAAGCAGGCCAAGGGCTACTACGGTGCCCGTTCGCGCGTCTTTCGCGTTGCCAAGCAGGCCGTCATCAAGGCCGGCCAGTACGCGTACCGCGACCGTCGCCAGCGCAAGCGTCAGTTCCGTGCCCTGTGGATCCAGCGTATCAACGCCGGTGCCCGTCAGCACGGTCTGTCCTACAGCCGCTTCGTCGGTGGTCTGAAGAAGGCCGGTATCGAAATCGACCGCAAGGTCCTGGCTGACCTGGCCGTTCACGAGAAGGCAGCCTTTGCTGCCATCGTCGAGAAGGCCAAGGCTGCCCAGTAAGCGCGTTCGAATGATGAGCGAGCTCTCCCCATGGAGAGAAGAGCGTTCATGATCGCCCCAGGGGAAGAGCAGCCGCTCTTCCCCTGTTTTTTTGGCGACCCCTTTTTCATCGCGATCTCTCTACTATTGCGCGACCACTCCACCACTGAACGATCAACGATATCGGAGCTCAACGTATGGACCACCTTCCCGACCTGGTTCAACAAGCTCGCGACGCCATCCAGTCAGCCGACTCCATGGCCGCACTCGACGAGATTCGCGTCAAGTACCTGGGCAAGAAGGGCGAACTGACCGCGCTGCTCAAGGGGCTCGGCAAGCTGCCCGCCGAGGAGCGCCCGGCGGCCGGTGAGCGCATCAACCAGGCCAAGCAGGAGCTGGCCAAGGAACTCGATACCCGGCGCGAGGCCCTGGCCAAGGCCGAGCTCGACGCCAAGCTTGCCGCAGAACGCCTGGATGTGACCCTGCCGGGTCGTGGACAGCCGACCGGTGGCCTGCATCCGGTGACACGCACCCTGGAGCGTATCGAAGGCCTGTTCCGTCGCATCGGCTACGAGGTGGCGGTGGGGCCAGAGCTCGAAGACGACCACCACAACTTTGAAGCCTTGAACATCCCGGCCCACCATCCGGCGCGGGGCATGGCCGACACCTTCTATTTCGACGCCACCCGGCTGCTGCGCACCCACACCTCGCCGGTCCAGGTGCGCACCATGAAGGCCGAGGAGCCGCCGATCCGCATCGTCTGCCCGGGTCGTGTGTACCGCAGTGACTCGGATCTGACCCATACCCCGATGTTCCATCAGGTCGAGGGCCTGTTGATCGAGGAAGACGTCAGTTTTGCCGACCTCAAGGGCACTATCGAAGACTTTCTGCATGCCTTCTTCGAGCGCGATGACCTGTCGGTACGTTTCCGTCCGTCCTATTTCCCCTTCACCGAGCCCTCCGCCGAGGTCGATATCGCCTGCGTGATGTGCGCCGGTGAAGGTTGCCGTGTGTGCTCCCACACCGGCTGGCTCGAGGTGATGGGCTGCGGCATGGTCCACCCGGAAGTCTTCCGTCACGGCGGCATCGATCCCGAGCGCTATACCGGTTTCGCCTTCGGTATGGGTGCCGAGCGCCTGGCCATGCTGCGCTATGGCGTCAACGATCTGCGCCTGTTCTTTGAAAACGATCTGCGCTTTCTTCGTCAGTTTCACTGAGCGCTGCGGGCCAGAGGGCCCGATAAAGAACATCGAATGCAGGAACAGGACGTCAAGGAGTCCTCATGAAAGTATCCGAACAGTGGCTGCGTGAGTGGGTATCTCCGCAGCTTTCCACCCAGGGGCTTGCCGACCAGATCACCATGGCGGGGCTCGAGGTGGACGCCGTCGAACCCGTGGCGGCGGCCTTCAGCGAGGTGGTAGTGGCCAAGGTGGTCGACAAGGCCCAGCACCCTGATGCCGACAAGCTCAACGTCTGTCAGGTCGACGACGGAAGCGGCGAGACCGTGCAGGTGGTATGTGGCGCCCCCAATGTGGCCGCCGGCCAGCATATCCCGTTCGCCCGGGTGGGCGCGGTATTGCCGGGTGACTTCAAGATCAAGAAGGCCAAGCTCAGGGGCGTCGAGTCCCGCGGCATGATCTGCTCAGCTTCCGAACTGGGCCTTGAGGAGGGCACCTCCGAGGGCATCCTGGTGTTGCCCGAGGACGCTCCGGTGGGCACCGCCCTGCGTGACTACCTGGGCCTGGATGACCACACCATCGAGGTCGATCTGACGCCGAACCGCGGTGACTGTCTGAGCGTCCAGGGCCTGGCCCGCGAAGTCGGCGTGCTCAACCGTCTTGGCCTGAACGAGCCGGAGATCTCCGAGGTTGCGGCCAGTCATGACGAAACCTTCCCGGTCAGGGTCGAGGACGTTGAGCGCTGTCCGCGCTATATCGGCCGTCTGATCAAGGGCGTCGATATCAACCGTCCCACGCCGATGTGGATGGTGGAGCGTCTTCGCCGCAGCGGCGTGCGCGCCATCGATCCGGCGGTGGACGTGACCAACTACGTGATGCTGGAACTGGGTCAGCCGCTGCATGCCTTCGATCGTGCCAACCTCGAGGGTGCCGTGATCGTGCGTCTGGCGCGCCAGGGCGAGGAGCTTGTGCTGCTCGATGGCCAGACCGTCAGCCTCGACCCGAGCACCCTGATCATCGCCGACGAGAAGGGACCGCTGGCCCTGGCCGGCGTGATGGGCGGCGAACACTCCGGTGTCAGCGAGGCCACCCGCGATATCTTCCTGGAAGGCGCCTTCTTCACCCCCTTGGCGGTGGCCGGGCAAGCGCGCTCCTACGGGCTTCACACCGATGCCTCGCATCGTTTCGAGCGCGGCGTCGATCCCGAGCTGACGCGCCGTGCCATCGAGCGGGCCACCGAGCTTCTGATCGCCATCTGCGGCGGCGAAGCCGGGCCGCTCAATGAGCAGGCATCCGACGCGCACCTGCCGGCTCAGCGTGAGGTGACCCTGCGCACCGATCGGCTGGCCAAGGCGCTGTCCAAGCGCCTGGACGACGCCGAGGTCGGCGAGATCCTCGAGCGCCTGGGCATGGCGGTGGAAAGCATCGACGCTGGCTTCCGGGTCAAGGTGCCGAGCTGGCGTTTCGACGTCACCATCGAGGAAGACCTGATCGAGGAAGTGGCGCGGATTCACGGCTATAACCGTCTGCCGGTGCGTCGCCCAGCCGTGCGCCTGGCCCTCAAGGCAGACCATGAGGCCAGAAGCCCGTTGTCGCGGCTGCGTCGTCAGATGACCGCACGTGGCTACCAGGAAGCGATCACCTACAGTTTCGTCGCCCCGGAGCTGCAGCGTGTGCTGCTGCCCGAAGCGGTGTCGCCGGTGCTGGCCAACCCGATTTCTGCGGATCTGTCGGTGATGCGGGCGAGCCTGTTCCCGGGCCTGGTCAGGGCGCTTGAGCACAATCTCAATCGCCAGCAGCCCCGTGTGCGCCTGTTCGAGAGCGGCCTCGTTTTCCGCGGCGAGCTCGATGAACTGGAGCAGGTGCCGATGCTCGGCGCCATCGTCTGCGGCTCGCGCCTTCCCGAAGGCTGGGCCGGCGGTCGCGACAAGGTCGACTTCTTCGATCTCAAGGGTGACCTCGAGAGTCTGTTCGAAGTAACCGGCAGCGCCGACGCCTGGCGTTTCGAGCCGGGCGAGCACCCGTCACTGCATCCCGGACAGTGCGCGCGCATCCTCCATCGCGGCGAGGAAGCCGGCTGGATCGGCACCCTGCACCCGGCGGTCAAGGCCAAGCTTGGTCTCAAGACCGACGCCGTGTTGTTCGAGGTGCGCCTCGACGCGCTCAGCCAGGGCAGCATCCCTGCCTTTGCGCCGCTGTCACGGTATCCCGAGGTGCGTCGCGACCTGGCCTTTGTGGTGGATGAGGACCAGCCGGTGCAGGCGCTGCTCGACCGCGTGCGTGCCGAAGCCGGTGAATGGCTCACCGAACTGGGGCTTTTCGACGTCTATCAGGGTAAAGGCGTAGCCGAAGGTCGTAAGAGTGTGGCCTTGGGCTTGACCTGGCAGCATCCTTCGCGCACGCTAAATGACGAAGAAATCAATCAGTTGGTCGATGCCATCGTGGCAACGGCTCGGCAGGGACTCGATGCCGAGCTGCGTGCCTGACGCTTTCCCCTGACGGGCGCGGACGGTTGGCGTGACCATCACCATGAGGATAAGAACATGGGAGCGTTGACCAAGGCAGAACTGGCCGAGCATCTGCATACCGAGCTCGGCCTGTCCAAGCGGGAGGCGAAGACCATGGTGGAAGCCTTCTTCGAGGAAATTCGCGCCTGTCTGCGGGAAAACGAGCAGGTCAAGCTGTCGGGATTCGGCAATTTCGATCTGCGCGACAAGCGTGAAAGGCCTGGGCGAAATCCCAAGACGGGAGAAGAGATTCCGATCTCGGCTCGGCGTGTGGTGACCTTCCGGCCCGGGCAGAAATTGAAAAGCCAGGTGGGGCATCCCGAGGAAGCCTAGAGGTGTGAAGCCTTGGCTTTGCCGGCCTCGCCCGATCGCCAAGCGTCGCTCCACGATAGTGTTGTCTTGCGACGTCTTGCGCCGTCTTGAAAGGTTCCGGCCCGTAAAGGCGTCACCCTAAAGAAGTGTCGTAACCGAAGGTCGTGACGGAAAGTGTTATCGGAAAAAGCGCCGCCCCAAGAGGGCGGCGCTTTTTTTGTGGCGGGGCTGGAGTGGAGCCTTGCAACAGAGCCTTTGCAGCCGTGGCTGATATCAAGGTCACCGGTGCACCGGGCGTCAGCCTTCCTCGGTGCTCTGGCGATCGAGATTCGTCTGTCGGGCTTCTTCCTCTCTTTCCTGGGCCTCCTGGGCCAGTGTCTTGCGCGGCAACAGCAGGTTCAACAGGAAGGCGCTGATCGCGGCGATCACGATGGGTGCACCTGTGACCACGTCCTTGACCGTTTCCGGGAACTGTTCGATCGCCGACGGCACCGAGGTGATGCCCAGGCTAAGGGCGAGAGACAGCCCGACGATGGTCATGTTGCGGGCGGTCATCTCGTCCTTGATCAGCAGCTGGATGCCGGTCACCGTGATCATCCCGAACACGGTGATGGTGGCGCCACCGATGACCGGATAGGGGATGGTCGTCATCAGCGCGCCGAACTTGGGGCTGAGGCCGGCCAGCAGCACGATGACACCCGCCAGCATGAAGACGCTTCGACTGATGACCTTGGTGATCGCCACGATGCCGACGTTCTGGCTGTAGGTGGAGGTCGGCAGGGCACCGAAGAAGGTGCTCAGGGTGGTCGTCAGGCCATTGCCGAGCAGGCCGCCGGTGAGTTCCTTTGTCGCCAGTTCCCGGTTCATCCCCGCCACGCTGGTCGCGGAGAGATCGCCAATCGTCTGGACCGAATTGATCACGCAGATCACCACCATGGAAATGATGGCCGCGGAGTGAAACTCCATCTCGAACGGCATCAACTCCGGCACCGCCAGCCATGGGGCGTTGCTCACCGGGGAAAAGTCGATCATGCCCAGCGGTATGGCGACCAGATAGCCCACCAGCATGCCGATGATGATGGCCGACAGCTTGACCACGCCGCGCCCGAACTGGGACGCCACCAGGACGGTGACCAGCGTCAGAACGCCCAGGCCCCAGTTGACGAGATCACCGAAGCCTTCGGCGTTGACGTTGCCACTGCCAGCCATGTAGCGGATGGCGATGTCATAGAGCGACAGTCCGATCACCAGCACCACGGTGCCCGCCACCACCGGGGGAAAGAGGTGGCGGATGAACTGGATGAAGTAGCCCACCACCATCATGGTGATGCCACCGATCAATTGGGCGCCCAGGATGCCTTCGATGCCGTACTGGGCGCCGACGGCGATCAGCGTTGGCACATAGGCGAAGCCGACACCGAAGATGGCCGGCAGGCGGGCGCCGAACTTCCAGACGCCGTAGAGGTGGAAGAGGGTGCAGACGCCGGAGGCAAGCACCGCTACCTGAATCAGCTGGAGCTTTTCCGCCGGGGTGGCGCCGACCACGCCGGCGACGATAAGCGGCGGCGTGATGACACCGGCGATCATCGCCAGCACGTGTTGAAGCGAGATGGGCAGCGCCCGGGCTATGCCGGGCCGGCCGTGGAAGTCGAACAGTGTCGTGGGGGGTGTCTGCATGATCCTGGCCATTGTGGTTGTTGTCAGGGCGTCTCTAGTCACTGAATACACTATGCAGCGCTAGTGTATCCAATGTAGGACGACAAACTGTATACAACAATGGTTCGATACCTGATATCGGCGGTACGAACAAAACGGCAGAATCGGTAAGACAACGACGCCATGGACAATGGCGATGTCGACCTGGAGGCCGAGGCTCTGGTGGAAGAGTCGACGAGAGCAAGTGTCGCCAGGAGCGGTGCTAGACCCCCTTGCCTTCCAGATACCAGGTAATGACGACCTTTGCCACGTAGCCCAGCATGCCGGCGCCAAGCACGATGAACAGCATCAGGGTGCCGAAGCGGCCAGCCTTGGACTGCTTCGCCAGGTCCCAGATGATAAAGCACATGAACAGGATCAGGCCGCCGATCATGATGGGGGTGATCCAGGCCTCGAAGGTCTCGCGCATGGGGCTCTCGCTTGTGTGGTGGCGGTGGGCGGGGGAGTGTGAACTGGCCTGCCATGGTATCCGGTCCAGACACGGCTTGCAGCGCCCGAGGGATGCGCAGGCGCCAGCCTACGTGCTAGAATCCGACCAAAATTCTCAGGTAATTCCATCACATGCCTACTCTCAAGATACTGGTTGGCACCATGTACGGTGGTGCTCTCGACGTAGCCGAACAGGTCAAGCCGTTATTCGAGGACGCGGGCTACGAGGTTTCGGTGCTCGAAAACCCGACCCTGGCCGACGTCACCGACGACGCACCCGATCTGGCGCTGTTCTGCGTGTCTACCACCGGCAGCGGTGACTTCCCGGGAAATTTCGTTAGCTTCGTGCGCGAGTTGCAGGACAAGAGCCCCGGCCTTGGGCAGCTTCGCTATGGCCTGATCGCCCTGGGCGACAGCTCCTACGGAGAAACCTTCTGCGGCGCCGGGCGCCGCCTGGACCAGCTGCTCGAGGAACAGGGCGCAACACGCCTCGACGACCGGCTCGAGATCGACGCCATGGAGACCTTCATGGCCGATGACGAGGCGCTGCCCTGGGTCGAGGGCTGGATTGCCCGTCAGAACCTGAAGGTGGCCTGATGGCCAGGGCGATCGCGAGCCCAGCTCGCCTGAGCCTGATGGTCGGCCTGATGCTGGTGCTGGCGCTGACCTTGCCGCGCTACCAGATGGCCGGTCTCGATACCCGCGAGACGCTGGGCTATATCGTGCTCGGTGTACTGGCCCTGGCCAGCCTGTTTCAGTGGCGGTTGCTCGATGGCGCGGGACGCTCGCGCTTTCTACGCATGCTGTTCACCCTGTTGGGCTGCATGGTCGTGGGCCTGGTGGTAATGGCGATCTACAGCACCCTGGTCGATGGCATGGCGCTTGGTCTGGCGGTGCTTTCCCAGGGGGCGACCGCGGGGCTGTTGCTGCACGCCGTGGTGCTGGTGTTCTCGAAGCGGGATTGATTGAAGGTCTCAATGCACATCGCCCCGAGCCTTGCGGCTCGGGGCGATGTGTTTATGGTGCTGCGGATACGGATGAGGGCGATCAGGCGACAGCGCCGCCCAGGGTATAGCAGGGGACATAGTCACCCGCGAGTTTCATACGACCCTGGGCGACGAAGGACGTCAGCAGGGCGTCGAGCTTCTCCATCAGGTCGGCCTCGGCGTGCAGGCGGAAGGGGCCGTGGGCCTCGATGGCGCGAATGCCCTGTTCCTTGACGTTGCCGGCGACGATGCCGGAAAAGGCGCGGCGCAGATTGGCGGCCAGTTCGTGCTTGGGCAGTTCACGGTTCAGCGCCAGCGACGCCATGGCTTCGTGGGTCGGCACGAAGGGCTCCTGGAAGTTACGCGCGATGGTCAGGCGCCAGTTGTAATAGAAGGCGTCCTGGCGGGCGCGACGATACTCGGTGACCTTGTCGATGTTGGCGCGCATGGTGCGGGCCACCTCGGTCGGGTCATCGATGATGATCTGATAGAGCTCGCGCACCGATTCGCCGAGGGTGTAGACCAGGAATTCGTCGATTCGCTGGAAGTACTCGGCGGCGCTGGCGGGGCCGGTGAACACCACCGGGAACTCCATGTCGGCGTTGTCCGGGTGCAGCAGGATGCCGAGCAGGTAGAGGATTTCCTCGGCGGTACCGACCCCGCCGGGGAAGACGATGATACCGTGGCCCAGGCGCACGAAGGCTTCCAGGCGCTTCTCGATATCCGGCATCACCACCAGTTCGTTGACGATGGGATTCGGCGCCTCGGCGGCGATGATGCCGGGCTCTGACACCCCCAGGTAACGGCCGGGGTAGCGGCGCTGCTTGGCGTGGGCGACGTTGGCGCCCTTCATCGGTCCCTTCATGGCGCCGGGGCCGCAGCCGGTGCAGATGTCGAGATCGCGAAGCCCCAGGTGGTAGCCCACGTCCTTGGTGTACTCGTACTCCTCGCGGGAGATCGAGTGGCCACCCCAGCACACCACCAGGCTGGGATCCCGGCTAGGCTTGAGCGTGCCGGCCTTACGCAGGATATGGAACACCGCGTTGGTGGTGCCTTCGCCGGTGGCCAGGTCGAAGCGCGACTGGTTCTGGATCTCGTTGTAGACGTAGACGATGTCGCGCAACACGCTGGAGATATGCTCGCGGATGCCGCGAATCATGCGGCCGTCGACGAAGGCCTCGGCGGGGGCATCGGTCAGCTTCAGACGTACCCCGCGGTCCTGCTGCAAAAGCTCGATATCGAAGTTGGGGTAGGTCTCCAGCAGGGCCAGGCCGTCATCCATGGGGTTGCCGGAATTGAGCACCGCCAGCGTACAGCGGCGCAGCATCTCGTGCAGGCCGGTCTGGGAGCTGTCGCGCAGACGATTGACCTCGTGCTGGGACAGAATCTCGAGGCTGCCCTCGGGGGAGATCGTGGTGGAAATGGTCTCGGGCATAAAAGGCTTCCTTGTCTGGGCGGTTGTCAGGGCGCAGGGGCCTTGGCACACGCCTGATTGAAGAGGGCGCGCACGGCGCTCTGATCCGCGTCGCTCATGCCGTCCTGGGCAAAGGCGCCGTCCAGCCATTCATGGAAGACGGCGTCGAAATCGTCACTGGTGACTTCGCTCGGGTCGTAGTCCAGCTGGTCCACCACCAGGGGGATCTGGGGAATCAGATAGCCCAGCGGAAACAGCTCCTCGGCGCTGGCGTCACGCTCCATGTCGATCAGGGCATCATGGATGGCGTCGGCACGGGCGGCGATGGGGTCATGCATGGTGGTGAACTCTTGGTCGGAGGTGGTGTGAAATGAACGCTCGATCATGGCTCGATGCTACCACGGCCGGGCGTCAGGGCGCACCGCTGCGGGCTTCGTGCCGAAGTGGTAGACTATGCCGACCCAAGGAAAGGGCCTCGTTCACTGCGTGGGCATTTCCTCAATTGGCCTTGGTTTGCAGTAGCCACGACCTGGCTTGTCGCTGGCCTGCAAACCGGACGGATCACCCTGGCGTCACTCCATGTTCAATGCCCTGTACTTCCGCACCTTCATCACCCTGGTAGAGACCGGCAGCTTCACCCGTACCGCCCAGCGTCTCGAGATGACCCAGCCGGGGGTGAGCCAGCACGTGCGCAAGCTCGAGCGTTATCTGGACAAGACCCTGCTGGAGCGCCAGGGGCGCCGCTTCCGGCTGACCGAGGCCGGCCGCCGAGCTTACGACTACGCGGTAAAGCTGTTTTCCGAGCATGAACAGTTTCGTCACTCTCTGGACGACGAGAGTCTCGACAGTGGCGAGTGTCGGCTGGCGTCACCCGGCAGCATCGGGCTCATGCTCTATCCGTTTATCCTGGGCCAGCAGCAGCGGCATCCAGGACTGACCGTATCCTATTGCTTCGCCTTTCATCAGGAGATCCTGGCCGATGTGCTGGCCGGTCGGCACGATCTCGGCATCGTCACCGAGGTCACCCGTCACCCGGATCTCGAGTGTGAGGCGTGGCACGACGAACCCTTGAGCCTGGTAGTGCCGGCGGACTTTACCGGCACCAGCCTCAATGACCTGCTGGGGCTCGGCTTCATCAGCTATACCGATGGTCTGGACAAGGCCGGTAGCCTGCTGCGAGCCAATTTTCCCGACGACTTCAGCTCCATGAGCCACTTCCCGCGACAGGGCTTCACCAACGAGGTGGGCATGGTGCTCGACGCTGTGGCCCGTGGCCTCGGCTTCAGCGTGGTCTCGCGCCTGGTGCTCGAGACCTCGCCCTGGCAACGTCAGGTGCGCGAGATGACCCTGACCCACCCCATGGACGAGACGCTCTACCTCGTCAGTCGACGCGGGGCGCGGGTCCCCAGTCGCTACCACCACCTGCTCGAGGCCTTTCGCGAGCAGCGTCATCTGGAGCGCTTCGGCCACCCCGAGGGTCGCCAGGCCGAGGGTTGAGGTGTCAGTCCTTCCTCCTTGTATCAACCGCCAGTTTTCCGTCAGTGCCCTGTGACGCAAGCGCCGGGGCGCTGAGCGCCAAGCCTTTTCTCTTGTGACCTTTCAGTCTGGCAGTGCCGTGATCCGCGCTGGGCAAGTTGCCCGCCGACGCCCGACAGGCGTCTGACGTTCACTAGCTCGCTGCGGTCCGATCCGGATGCCGACAACAACAAGAGGAAATCACCATGGCTAGTCCCCCCATCACTGAACACCGCCCAAGCGAGGCGCAGGAAGACGCTGACCGGATGTCCCGCTCCAGCCTGATGATGGCCTGGTGGGCCGTGCTCAGCGCCATCTTCTATCTGGTCGTGGCGGCGGCCATGGCCAGAAGCTATGGCACCGCCAATGCGCTGATCGGGATCGTCATGAGCATCCTGGTCTACAGCGCCATCAACGCGGTACTGAGCCGTTTCGCCCAGCGCACCGGTCTCACCGTTGCCGAGTTTTCCCGCACGCTTTTCGGTCGCATGGGAGCCCTGGTGGCGACCCTGATCTTCTTTGCCACGGCGCTGTACTACGCCGTCTTCGAAGGCTACGTGATGGCCCTGGCGCTGAGCCACCAGAGTGGCTGGCCGATGGCGCTGACCACCCTGGTCGTGGTGATCGTCGGTATCGCCCTGATCGGCGCCGGCGTCCAGCGCTTCCTGGACCGTTTCAACGCCTGGCTGTTGCCGGTCTATCTGCTGGGCATGCTGGCGGCAGTGTGGCTGGCCATCGATGGATACGGCTATCCCGAGGGCTGGCTGACCCGGGTGCCTGAAGGTGGCGCCCCGGCCTTCGGCTGGTGGCACACCTTTACCTACTACATGGGTATCTGGGTGCTGATGATGTTTACCTTCGACTACGCCCGTTTCGGCAAGGACCGCGATCGTCGCTTCCACGCTCGCATCACCTTCGGCCTGCCGTTCTACGCGCTGGCCTTCGGCTTCAGCGCCGTGGTGGGCATCCTGCTGGACGCCACCCTGCCCACCGCAGGGCTCTCCGAGGCGGCCATCGTCATGGGCCTGCTGGAGCTGATGGGGCTGGCGGGTCTTGTGCTCGTGTGGGTGACCCAGAGCCGCATCAATACCGCCAATTACTTTTTGGCGACCTCCAATCTCGCCAGCCTGCTGGGACAGTGGCGCCCTGGAAAGGCGTGCTATGGACTGGCCATGGCACTGGTGGCGGCCCTGGCCTGGGCGCTGATGTCGGCCGATGTGTTCGGCTATCTGCTCACGGCCTTGGCCTATCAAGGCATCTTCGTGGTCGCCTGGGTCGGGGTCGCGCTCAGTCATATCCTGTCCCGCGCCGCTCGTGAAACTGCACCCGCCAGTGTCGAGGAAGACGAGCCGGTCTACCGGTTGGCGGGGCTCGGCGCCTGGGCTGGCGCTTGCCTGGTCGGGGTGGTGCTGATGCACCAGCCGACCCTCGCCAGCTTCTCGGCACCGGCCACCTTCCTGCTGGCCTTCACCCTGTCACGCATGCTGCCAGGCGGTTCCATCGACGTCGCTGGATTATCGCCGTCCCGGGATTGACCTGCACAAGGGCTCCCGGTGCCCAGGCGACGAGGGTCCGCGCTCGGAGTTTCCCTCCGCAGGCGCGGACCCTGTGCATTTGTCGCCAGCCCACCCTCCAGTGCACTCAGTGTCAACTCCTGCCTCCTTCAACGCCAATCCCTGGATGGCCGTCGGCGAGAAGATGACGATGAGGAGCGGCGCACCGCTTCGACTCCAACAACCACAAGAGCGCGGAGTGACCATGACAACTGTGGATCCCATTACCCTGGCGGTCGTCCGGGGAGCGCTGGAGACGGCGCAGCGCGAGATGACCCTGACGCTGGAAAAGACCGGACGATCCAGCGTCTTCAATCTGGCCCATGACTATTCCAATGCCCTGTTCGATGCCGTACCCGAAATGATCCTGCAGGGCCAGGACATCCCGATACATCTGGGTTCCTTGATTCCCGCCATGAAGGCGGTGGCCGGCTTCTACGGCGAGGATATCGCGCCCGGGGACGTCGTCTACCACAACGACCCGGCCTACAAGGGCAGTCATATCATCGACTGCTGCATGTACAAGCCGGTGTTCTTCGAGGGCGAACTGGTGTTCTGGACGGTGTGCAAGGGCCACCTGACGGATATCGGTGGCCCGGTCCCGGCCGGCTACAACCCCGACGCCAAGGAGATCTACGCCGAGGGCCTGAGGATTCCCCCGGTCAAGCTGTGGGAGAAGGGGCGCCGTCGCGAAGACGTGATCAATCTGCTGTTGACCAACATGCGTGCCCGCGAGCATCAGGAAGGGGATCTCAATGCCCAATACGGTGCCTGCGGCGTCGGCGAGCGTCACCTGCTGCGACTGCTCGAGCGCTACGGTGTGGACACCGTCAAGGCGGCGATCGCCGAACTCAAGGCGATGGCGGACCGCCAGATGCGCAGTTTGATCGCCGAGGTGGCCGACGGCGAGTACAGCGGCACCGCCGTGCTGGAGGATTCCGGCCATGGGCTTGGCGATCTCGAGATCACCGCCCATGTGAAGATTGAGGGCGACGAGGTGGCCATTCGTATCGACAGCCCCCCTCAGGTGCCTTATTTCATCAACTCCTATGAGGGCAACTCGATGTCAGGTGTGCTGCTGGGGCTGATGATGTTCGCCCAGCTGCCGCCTCCCTACAACGAGGGGCTCTATCGTTGCCTGAGCGTCGATATGGGCCCGCCCGGGACCCTGTGCAACGCCAGCGAGCCGGCACCCCACGCCAACTGCACCACCACGCCCATGGAGACCTTGACCGATGCGGTACGCCTGGCCTTCGAGCAGGCGGCGCCCGAGCGGGTCAGCGCGTCCTGGGGGCACGCCAGCGGCATCAATATCGCCGGTTTCGACCCACGTCATGGCAACGAGCAGTACGTGACCATGGTGCTGGCGTCGATCATCTCCGGCGCCGGTGCCACCCGGACCATGGACGGCTGGCACTCACGGGGCCCGCTGTGTTGCTTCGGTGCGCTGATGTCCGGTGACATCGAACTGCTCGAGACCTCCTATCCGATCCTGATCCATCGCTATGGTCTGGTGACCGACAGCTGTGGTGCGGGAGAGCGGCGCGGCGGGTCCGGGACCTGGCTGGAAATCGAGCCGCTGGACCACGCCATGACGGCGGTAGCCTTCGGCGAGGGACGACAGTACGCCACTGCTGGCGCAGGCGGTGCGCGCAATGCCCTGGTCGAGCCCAAGCTCGGGCGGCTGGTGCATCGCCACGGAGACGGCAGCGAGACGGTATATGACCGCAATGCGCTGTTGACCATCGAACCCGGCGAGCGGGTCATCAACGTCAATCCTGGTGGCGGTGGCTTCGGCGACCCCTGGACACGACCGCCGCAGGAGGTTGCCGGCGACGTCCGTGATGGTCTGGTGTCCCGTGAGGGCGCCCGCCAGGACTACGGGGTAGTGGTCGATGACCAGCTGCACCTGGATGAGTCCGCCACCCGTCAACTGCGCCAGACACGCTAGGAGATTCCCATGACCGCAATCTATCGACTCGGCATCGACGCCGGCGGCACCTTTACCGATTTCATCCTGGCAGAGCGGGGCAAGGGCGTCAGCCTGTTCAAGAGCCCCTCAACCCCTGAGGACGGCACCCAGGCGATCCGCGCAGGACTTGCCCAGATCGCCGATGCGCTGGGACGCCCCGCCAGTGAGGTGGTGGCCAACGCGGACCTCTGCATCAACGGCACCACGGTGGCGCTCAACGCACTGATCGAGCGTCAGGGCGCCAAGGTTGGCCTGCTGTGCACCGAGGGCCATGAAGACAGCCTGGAAATCCGCCTCGGTCACAAGGAAGACGGCTATCGCTATGATCCGGAGTATCCCCCGGCGCATATGCTGGTGCCGCGCTATCTTCGCCGGCCGATCGGCGGTCGCATGCTGGCCGACGGCAGCGAGCGTCAGCCGCTGGACGAGGAGGCGATTCGTGACGCAGTTGCGCTGTTCAAGCGTGAAGGGGTGGACGCGGTGGCGATCTCGTTTCTGTGGTCGGTGGCCAACACCGACCACGAGCAGCGCGCCCTGGCCATCGTGCGAGAGCTGATGCCCGACACCTTCGTCTGCTGCGGCAGTGAGGTCTATCCCCAGGTGCGCGAATACACCCGCACCTCGACCACCGTGGTCAACGCCTATCTGAGTCCGGTGATGCAGCGCTATGTCTCGCGCATCGACGCCCTGTTCGAGGAACTGGGCGCTCGCCAGCCGGTACAGTACTTCCAGTCCAACGGCGGACTGGCGCTGGGCAAGGTGATGCGCGAGAAGGCCGTGGCGGCGATCAACTCGGGCCCGGCCTCGGCGCCCCAGGCCGGGCTTTACATGGCCGGGCCGCTCGGTGTCGACAACGTCATCACCGTGGACATGGGCGGCACCTCCTTCGATATCACCCTGACCCGGGGTGGCCAGACCAACTACAGCAAGGATGTGGACTTCCTGCGCCAGCGCATCGGGGTGCCGATGATCCAGGTCGAGACCCTGGGGGCCGGCGGTGGCTCCATCGCCCACCTCAACGAACAGGGCATGCTGCAGGTGGGGCCGCGCAGCGCCGGCGCCTCGCCGGGGCCGGTGTGCTACGGCAAGGGAGGACGCGAACCCACCGTCACCGACGCCAACCTGGTGCTTGGGTACCTCGACCCTGAAGCGGTGCTCGGCGGTACCGTGCGCCTCGACCGTGAAGCGGCGGTGGCGGCGATTCGCGAAAGGATCGCCGAGCCACTGGGCATCAGCGTCGAGCGTGCGGCCTTCGGCATCTGCACCCTGGTCAATCTGAACATGGTCAATGGCATTCGCCGGGTATCGGTGGAGCAGGGTTACGATCCCCGCGACTTCACCCTGATCGGCGCCGGTGGCGCGGCCGGCATGCATCTGGTGCGCCTGGCCGAGGAGATCGGCGTGCGCCAGGTGCTGGTGCCCAAGGTGGCCTCAGGACTCTGCGCCTTCGGCCAGATCATCTCCAATGTCCAGCATGAGCGGCTGACCTCGCTGGTGCTGCCGCTGGATGACGACCCGGAGCACCGCGCGCGGGTCAACCGGCGCCTTGCCGAGTTGCGTGATGAAGGCGTCGCCGAGCTCAAGCGGGACGGTTTCGAGGATAACGCCATTGCCTGCCGCTATCGCTTCGAGATCCGCTATCGGGGCCAGATCCACGAGTGTACGGTCGAGAGCGAGCGCGGAGAATTCGATGAGGCCGGCTGGCGCGCGCTGCGCGACGCCTTCCACGCTCGCCATGAGGCGCTCTATTCCTACTGCGAGCCGGACAGCGAGGTGGAGCTGGTCAACCTGGAGTGCTCGGTGATCGGTGAGGTGGAACCGCCGACCATGCCGACCCTGGAGGCCCGAGGGGGGGAGCTTGAGGCGGCGCTGCTGGGTCGCCGTGATATGCTGTTCGACGGTGAAGGCGAACCCGTGCCCACGCCGGTCTACGACGGCGAGGCACTGGACCCCCGGCATGAGGTGACAGGGCCAGCGGTCATCCAGGAGGCCACCACCAATATCGTGCTGCCACCCGGCTGGAAGGCGGCACTGTCGAGCACTGCAAGCTACGTGCTCAGCCCGATCGACGGCTGAGGCGACGGTTTCCCGGGGTCGGCAGGATCGATCCCGGCTTCTGCGCCACGAGACAGCCACACCAGACCGCAACAACAATAACGAGAGGCACGAGTGCCGAGGAGGTTGGCATGAGTGACATGGTCGCGACACAGGATACCAGGGCGCGCTGGTCGCGCTGGATCTCCGACACCTACTTTCCCCTGAGCCTGAGCTACCGCGACGAAAACGCGCCATTTCGCGGCGATCTCAAGGTGTGGAAGACCGACGACCAGGACTTCTCGCTGTCACGCCTCCGTTCCGACGGGCTAGTGTATTCCCGCGACCAGGCGCAGATCGCCGCCGATCCGGAGAGTTCTTTCCTGGTGACCATACCCCAGCGTGCCGGCGTGTTCTTCGAGCAGGGTGGACGTTCGCTGCGTTGCGAGCCGGGGCAGTTTCTGGTCGAGCGAGGGGATCTTCCCTATCGCTTCGGCTACGAGCAGGCCAATGCCATGTGGGTGTTCAAGGTGCCGGATGCCTCGATGAAACATCGGGTGCGCGGTGTCGAGCGCTACGCTCAGCACTGCTTCGAGGCTAACACTGGCATGGGGCGGGCCTTCGTCGAGTTTCTGGCGATCTGTGCCAGTCGCTTCGATGAGTGCTCCCGTGATGAGCGTCAGCGCCTGTTCGAGCAGGCGCTGTCGATGCTGTCGCTGGTGCTGGAGAAGGATGACCGGGTGTTGGTCAGCGACCAGTCCCAGTTGAAAAGCGCCCACCTGATGCGGATCGAGCGATTCATCTCGGCCCGCCTTGGCGACCCGGAACTGGGGCCGTCAATGGTGGCGGAGGGGTGCGGCATTTCGCTGCGCTATCTGCACAAGTTGCTGTCCGAGACCGGCCACTCGGTCAACGACTGGATTCGCATGCAGCGGCTCGAGGCCGCACGTCGGGACCTGTGCGATCTGGCGGAAGGGGTGAGCATCGGTGAGATCGCCTACCGCTGGGGGTTCAGCGACCAGGCGCAGTTCTGCCGTGCCTTTCGACGCCGTTTCGATTGCTCGGCCAGCGAGATGCGTCATCGTCATCGAAATGGCCAGGGGGACGGCTGAAATTCGTCCTCGCCAAGCCCCGAAATAAAGAGGGACAGCAAATGCAACGACGCGGCCCGAGGGCCGCGTCGTTGTTTGTCACCGCAGGAGCGTTCTGGCAGCTCAGTCGCGGTATTCGTCGATGCTCGGGCAGGAGCAGATCAGCTGACGATCGCCCAGCACGTTGTCGACCCGGTTGACCGCCGGCCAGTACTTGGCGCCCTTGACCGCCTCGGAGGGGAAGGCGCCGATCTCGCGGGAGTAGCCCCGGTTCCAGTCCGCGTCCATCAGGTCGGCCATGGTGTGCGGGGCCTTCACCAGAGGGTTGTCCTCCAGGCTCCACTCGCCGCTCTCGACCCGGGCGATCTCCTCGCGGATGCCGATCATGGCGTCACAGAAGCGGTCCAGCTCATAGAGCGACTCCGACTCGGTGGGCTCGATCATCAGGGTGCCGGCCACCGGGAAGGACATGGTGGGGGCGTGGAAGCCGTAGTCCATCAGGCGCTTGGCGATGTCTTCCTCGCTGATGCCGGAGGCCGCCTTGAGCGGACGGATGTCGATGATGCACTCGTGGGCCACGGTGCCGTTCTGGCCCTTGTAGAGCACCGGATAGTGCGCTTCCAGGCGAGTGGCAATGTAGTTGGCGCCGAGGATGGCAAGCTCGGTAGCCTCGCGCAGGCCGCGTGCGCCCATCATCTTGATGTAGGCCCAGGAGATCGGCAGGATCGAGGCCGAGCCGAAGGCCGCCGCGGACACCGCGCCGGAGTCCTCTTCGACACCGTCGATCGGGGTCACACTGTGGTTGGCCACATGGGGGGCCAGGTGCGCCTTGACACCGATCGGGCCCATGCCGGGGCCACCACCGCCGTGGGGGATACAGAAGGTCTTGTGCAGGTTGAGGTGGCTGACGTCGCCGCCGAAGTCACCCGGACGTGCCACGCCGACCTGCGCATTCATGTTGGCGCCGTCGATGTACACCTGGCCACCGTTGGCGTGGACGATGTCGCAGGCCTCGCGCACGCCTTCCTCGAACACCCCGTGGGTGGACGGGTAGGTGAGCATGATCGCGGACAGCGCCTGTGAGTGCTGCTCGGCCTTGGCCTTGAGGTCGGCCAGGTCGATGTTGCCATCCTCGTCGCACTCCACCACCACCACGCGCATGCTGCACATGGCAGCAGAGGCCGGGTTGGTACCGTGGGCGGAGCTGGGAATCAGGCAGACGTCACGGTGGCCCTCGCCCTGGGCCGCCTGGTAGCGACGGATCGCCAGCAGACCGGCGTATTCTCCCTGGGCGCCGGAGTTGGGCTGCATCGAGATGTGGTCGTAGCCGGTGATCTCCACCAGGAAGGCCGCCAGTTCGTCTATCATCTGGCGATAGCCGGCGACCTGATCCTTCGGTGCGAAGGGATGGATGCGGGCGAACTCCGGCCAGGTGATCGGCATCATCTCGGTGGTGGCGTTGAGCTTCATGGTGCAGGAGCCCAGCGGAATCATCGCATGGGCCAGCGACAGGTCCTTGTTCTCCAGGCGCTTGAGGTAGCGCAGCATCTCGGTCTCGCTGCGATAGCGCTGGAAGGTCGGGTGCTCAAGGAAGTCGCTCTCGCGTCGGCAAGCCGCAGGAATGCCGCTGGCCTGGGACTCGAGGATGCCGTCGTCGAGTTCGCGCACGCCAAGGCCGTGCTCCTCGCCCAGCAGCACGTCGAACAGTGCGTCCAGGTCGTGGGCGGTGGTGGTCTCGTCGAGGCTGACACCCACGTCACCGTTGTCGAAGTAGCGCAGGTTGATCTCGTGGGTCATGGCTCGACCGTGGATCTTGCCGCGATCGACCCCGGTCAGACGCAGGGTGTCGAAGTAGCTGTCGTTGGCCAGGCTGACGCCTTTCTGGGCCAGGCCGGTGGCCAGGATGGTGGTCAACCGATGGATGCGCCCGGCGATGGTGCGCAGGCCCTCGGCGCCGTGGTACACCGCGTAGAAGCCGGCGATGTTGGCCAGCAGCGCCTGGGCGGTGCAGATGTTGGAGGTGGCCTTCTCGCGACGGATATGCTGCTCGCGGGTCTGCATGGCCATGCGCAGGGCGGTGTTGCCGCGGGCGTCCTTGGACACCCCGATGATGCGGCCGGGGATCGAGCGCTTGAGCTTGTCGGTGGTGGCGAAAAAGGCAGCGTGGGGGCCACCGAAGCCCATCGGCACGCCGAAACGCTGGCTCGAGCCGACCACGATATCGGCGCCCATGGCGCCGGGCTCCTTGAGCAGGACCAGGGCCATCAGGTCGGTGGCAACGCAGGTCATCACGCCGCGCTTCTTGGCCTCGGCGATCAGCGGTGCCAGGTCGTGGACGCGTCCGTCATTGCCCGGGTACTGCAGCAGCGCGCCGAAGACGTCATGGCTTGCGAGTTCGTCCGCCGGGGCGATGACGATCTCGTAGCCGAACCAGGAGGCGCGAGTCTTGAGTACGTCCAGGGTCTGGGGGAAGACATCGTCGGCAACGAAGAAGGCATTGGTCTTGGCCTTCTTGTTGGAGCGCCGGCACAGCGCCATGGCCTCGGCGGCGGCGGTGGCTTCATCCAGCAGCGAGGCGTTGGCCAATTCCATCCCGGTCATGTCCATCACCATCTGCTGGAAGTTCAACAGGCCTTCCAGGCGGCCCTGGGAGATCTCGGGCTGATAGGGGGTGTAGGCGGTGTACCAGCCCGGGTTTTCCAGCACGTTGCGCTGAATGACCGCCGGCAGGTGGGTGTCGTAGTAGCCCTGGCCAATGTAGCTGCGGGCAACCTTGTTCTGGCGGGCCAGACGATACAGGTAGTCCAGCGCCTCGGCTTCGGCCTTGGGGGGGTCCAGATCGAGCTCACGGCCCAGGCGGATGTTGGCGGGCACCGTCTTGTCGATCAAGGACTCCACGCCTTCGACACCCAGGGCCGACAGCATCTTGGCCCTGTCGTCCCCATCGGGACCATTGTGACGACGGAGAAAGGCATCGTGATCGGCCAGTTCGGCCAGGCGACGTGTATCGAAAGCCATGGAACACCTTGAGTGTGACGGACCCCGAAGATCCGGATGAATAACGGGTTGCCTCGCGTGGTGGCGGGCGCGTTGGCCGGGGCCACATGGCCCCGGCGAGGGGAGGGAGTGGCTCCCCCTGGTGGCGCGGGTCGCAGAGGCCCGGCTCAGCCTTCGGCGTCGACCACCGCCTGATAGGCGTCGGCGTCGAGCAGGTCGTCGAGGGCGCTCTGGTCGTCGAGGCGCACCTTCATGATCCAGCCATCCTCGTAAGGCGCTTCGTTGACGGTTTCCGGAGCGTCCTCGAGGGACTCGTTGACCTCGACGATCTCGCCGTCCACCGGCGCATAGAGGTCAGAGGCGGCCTTGACCGACTCGATGACGCCGAATTCGTCGCCCTTGGCGAGGCTGGTGCCGACCTCGGGCAGGTCGACGAAGACCACGTCTCCCAGGGCTTCCTGAGCGTGATCGGTGATGCCGATGGTGACGGTTCCGTCGCCGTTGTCCTGAATCCATTCGTGGCTGTCGACATAGCGCAGGTTGGCGGGGATTGAGCTCATCTCGATTTCCTATACGAAAAAGGTTTTCCGGTTTCGCGCATGCTAACGCCATTCTCGGCGTTTGGCGAGTCCATGATGAGAGAAAAACGGGGTGGTCGCCGCACTCTCAAGACATAGGGTGGAACGACTCGCGGTTGGCGTCCAGTCCACGCCCGTGGCTGAAGCCACGGTGAGGTGAAGGGGATGGGCGGATGGCACGCGATGGACGCGTTGGTGGCGAGACCCGGCATGATTCGACGTTGGCGACTATGCTACAGACGTCGAAGAGGCGCAGGGGCCTTCAGCGACCAAAGGGGGATTTGCCAAGACCAAACGCCTTGGCTAAGGTGGCAAAAGTTTCCAATAGGAAACACGATTGACGTTCATGCAAACAACGGCTGGCGAAGCGGCGTTAGCGTGGACAAGCGTTGCTGGTGCCCTTGCGACAATATCCGCTATCGTAGGCGGGTCCGTGCTGTCGATTCGTCTGATATGCCTGTTATTCCGATAACAATTCACGGTAAACAGGCTTTCTGCTGGTCGACAGCGCATAACAACAAGTGCCGAGTCAAAAGGGAGACTTCCGTGGAAGCACTCAACAATATCTTCTCCGCCATCAATGGGGTGGTGTGGGGACCGATCATGCTGATCCTGTTGCTGGGGGTGGGTATCTACCTCCAGTTGGGTCTCAAGCTCATGCCCATCCGCAAGCTGGGGATGGGGTTCAAGCTGATGTGGGGCGGGCGTGACAGCAAGTCCGAAAGCAAGGATGAAGGCGAGATCTCGCCGTTCAACGCCTTGATGACGGCGCTGTCGGCGACCATCGGTACCGGCAACATCGCCGGTGTGGCCACGGCGATTGCCTTGGGTGGCCCCGGTGCGGTGTTCTGGATGTGGATCACCGCCCTGGTGGGCATGGCCACCAAGTTTGCCGAGGCGGTGCTGGCGGTTCGCTATCGCGAGACCGATGACACCGGTTTCCATATCGGCGGACCGATGTACTACATCAAGAACGGACTCGGCCGCAAATGGCTGTGGCTGGGTGGCGCCTTCGCCTTCTTCGGCGCCGTGGCCGCCTTCGGTATCGGCAACACCGTGCAGTCCAACTCGGTGGCCGACGCCCTCGAGTCGAGCTTCGGCATCGAGCCCTGGATTACCGGTGTGGTGATCATGGTGCTGGCCGGTGCGGTGATCCTCGGCGGTATCAAGCGTATCGCCAAGGTGGCCGGCAAGCTGGTGCCGATCATGGGTATCGCCTACATCATCGCCGGTGTCAGTGCCCTGGCGGTCAATGCCGACCAGATCGGTGGCGCCCTGAGCAACATCTTCTACTACGCCTTCAATCCCCACGCCGCCATGGGTGGCTTCGCCGGCGCAGCGGTGATGGCGGCCATCCGTTTCGGTGTCGCTCGGGGTATCTTCTCCAACGAGGCCGGTCTTGGCAGCGCGCCGATCGCCCACGCCGCGGCCCAGACCAAGAACCCGGTTCGCCAGGGTCTGATCGCCATGCTCGGTACCTTTATCGATACCATCATGGTGTGCACCATTACCGCCCTGGTGATCCTGACCGCGCCGATCTGGGAGACCGGTGAGGCCGGCGCCTCGCTGACCGCGCTGTCGTTCGACAATGCCCTGCCCAATGGCTGGGGTGAGGCCATCGTGTCGATCGCCCTGGCGATCTTCGCCTTCACCACCATCCTTGGCTGGTCCTTCTATGGCGAGAAGTGCTTCCAGTTCCTGTTCGGTACCCGCTCCATCATGATCTACCGGGTACTGTTCGTGCTGGCCATTCCGGTGGGTGCGCTGGCCCAGCTTGGCTTCATCTGGCTGATGGCCGACACCTTCAACGCCATGATGGCGATTCCCAACCTGATCGCCCTGGCGCTGCTGTCGCCGGTGGTGTTCAAGCTGACCAAGGACTACTTCGACGGCAAGGACATCCTGCCGGGCGAGGCCCTTGATCACGACAAGTCCTGAGCCTGAGCCGACCACGGGAGGTGCCCTCAGGGGCACCTCCTGTCGTTGCAAGGGTTCTTTCACGAACCACGAGACGAAACGCCATGAGTGAACTCAAGACGACACCGCTGAATGCCCTGCATCGAGAGCTGGGGGCCAAGATGGTCCCGTTCGCGGGCTATGACATGCCCGTTCAGTATCCGCTGGGGGTCAAGAAAGAGCATGAGCATACCCGCGCGGCCTGCGGCCTGTTCGACGTCTCGCACATGGCGCAGATCCTGATTCGTGGCGAGAACGCGCTGGCCGCGCTGGAGACCCTGGTGCCGGCGGATCTGGTCGGCCTGCCCGAAGGCATGCAGCGCTATGGCCTGTTTACCAGCGAAGACGGCGGTATCCTCGATGACCTGATGACGGTCAACGCCGGTGACCACCTTTACCTGGTGGTCAACGCGGCCTGTCGTGATCAGGACATCGCCCATTTGCGTCGCGGGCTGCCCGACCACGAAGTCGAGGTGGTCGATCGCGGCCTGCTGGCGCTGCAGGGGCCGAAGACCGCCGATGTCATGGCGCGTCTGTGTCCGGCAGCCTGCGAGATGGTGTTCATGCAGCATGGTCGCTTCGACATCGACGGTATCCCGGTGTGGATCAGCCGCAGCGGCTATACCGGCGAGGATGGCTTCGAGATCTCGGTGCCAGCGGATCAGACCGACGCCCTGGCGCGCAAGCTGCTGGCCGAGGAAGAGGTCGAGGCCATCGGCCTGGGTGCGCGTGATTCCCTGCGCCTGGAGGCCGGGCTCTGTCTCTACGGCCACGATATCGATACCACCACGACGCCGGTGGAGGCGGGGCTGATCTGGGCCATTGGCAAGCCGCGTCGTCGTGGCGGCGAGCGCGCCGGTGGCTTCCCGGGGGCTGATCTGGTGCTGCACCAGGTCGAAGTCAAGGACCACCAGCGCAAGCGCGTCGGCCTGCTGGGTGAGGGGCGTGCCCCGGTGCGCGAAGGTGCCGAGCTCTACAGCGAGGACGATCGTCTACTCGGGCAGGTGACCTCCGGTGGCTTTGGCCCCAGCGTCGGCAAGCCGGTGGCCATGGGCTACGTCAGCCTCGATCAAGCCGAGATCGGCACCACCGTGTACGCCGAGGTGCGAGGCAAGCGTCTGCCGATGACGGTGACTTGCATGCCGGTCATCACACCGGGTTACTATCGCGGCTGATAACGCGGCTGATAACGCGGCTGATAACTTGATAGATAACGCCTTATACCGTTATCTTGGGTGGCAGCAAGTTGCCACCGAATGAACGATCAACGGCGCCCACAGGGCGCCGTTTTTATGTCCTGGAGAAAGAGACGGCTCGGGTCTGGCGCCAGCATTGCAGGTCAGGCGACAAGTCGACGAAAGGTCAGATTGATTCGCTCACCAGGGATCTTGCGCGGCAGCAGGGCGTGTTCGAACTGTTCCTGGCAGCCGGGGCCCATCCACAACAGGCTGCCGCTTTCGAGCCAGACGTTGAAGGCCTCGGACGAGCGGTTCTTCCAGCGAAAGCGCATGGGACGGGTCGCCCCCAGGCTGATGGAGGCGATGGTAGGGCAGTCGCCAAGTTCCGCTTCGTTATCGCAGTGCCAGCCCATGCGGTCCTCGCCGTTGCGATAGCGGTTGATCAGTACGCTATTGAAGGCGCTGGTCGGTGTGCTCTTGTCGACGGCCGAAAACCGTTCGAGCAGGTCATTGAGACGATCACGCAGGGCCGCCACCGTCGGATGCCAGGGGCAGGGCGCGAAGTCCCTGCCGGAGTAGCGATAGGCGTGATCGCCCATCCATACCTGCTGGCGGGGAATGGGATGACTGCGCCCGTAAAGGGTCAGTTCGGGCTGCTGCCAGTCGAGTTCCTGGCGCAGCCTATCCTGCAGGTCGCTGGCGTCGGACTCGCTTATGAGCCCGGGCAGGTAGTAAAGCGGCGGGGTCTCGACCAGGGTTTGGGATGGCGCTTCGAGTGGTGCTTCGTGTAGCAATTCGAGCAGCGCTTTGGGGTCATGTGGAGGCATTCAAGCAGGATGCCAGTGAAGGCTGGCTGACGCCACCGATCAGGAGCGGTGGCGCTTGTACTGGAGGTGCGGGCGAGATGCGGGCGAGCGGCAGTGATGCCCCCCCGAGGCGGCGTCAGTGGGACGCCGCGATCAGCAGAGTGGTCGAGGAAAGCCCGAGGCTAGCCAGGGCCATGCCATAGCCGAGCGCCGCGCCGGCAAGGACGTCACTGTAGTAGTGCAGTCCCAGACCCACCCGCGAGATGGCGATCAGGCCCGCCAGGGGCAGCAGCCAGGGCAGCAGGGCGGGGCTGTGTACCGCGACCAGGGTGCAGAACATCACCGCGTGCATGGTGTGGCCGCTGGGGAAGCTGTAGCGGTCCCTGGCCGGTTCGTTGCACTGGATGCTGCCGCCAAAGGTGATGAAGGGCCGCTCTCGACACAGACGGGTCTTCAGCAGCTTGTACACCGCGATCGCCACCACGGCGGTGACGGTGTATTCGAGCATCAGGCGCAGACCGATATCGCGGCCGTGGATCGCCGGCAGCGCCAGGATCAGCGCCACCCAGATCGGCCAGTCGCCCAGCTTGCTGGAGATCTTCAAGGTGGATAGCCAGGGGCGGTGAATGCTGAGGCCGGCGGTGCGCTGGCACAGTTGCCACTCGAGCATATCCAGGCGGTCGAACATCTGCGGGCTTTTAGTGGGCATGTCACATCTCCCTGGCGGTAAGTCGTCTTCTAGCGTCTTTTGTCGTCATGTGTCGTGCTAGGGCCCGCTGCCTGTGGTCTCCACGCCGCCACTCGCTCTGGCGGCGGGGTGTTCGCTCTGGCGGCGGGGTGTTCGAGCCACTGCCTGATCTAGGCCTTGGCGGGGTCCGACAGGCCGGTTCCCGACGTCAGGGCTTGGTGATGGGCGTCGAGGAAGGTCTGGGCGATGGACGGCCAGCGGTAGGCCAGGGCGCGTTCCCGGGCGGCGCGGCCCAGGCGGGCGTAGCGTGCCTGCTGCTGGCATAGCGCTGTCGCCTGTTGGCGGAATTCGGCGTTGTCACCGGCGGCGACGCTGACACCATCCTTGTCGGTGGTGATCAACTCGGCGCCGGCCGCGTGGCGGAAGGCTACGACCGCCAGGCCGCTGGCCATGGCTTCGAGAATGACGTTGCCCCAGGTCTCCGACAGCGAGGGAAAGACGAAGATGTCGGCGCTGGCGTAGTGGATCTGCATCTCGGCGGAATCGATGAAGCCGGTAAAGATGGCGTCCGGCAGGGCCTTTTCCAGCGATGCCCGCCCGGGGCCGTCGCCCACCACCACCAGGCGCATGTCGGGGCGCGCCTCGAGCATGTCGAGAAAGGTGTCGCGCAACAGCTCCAGGTTCTTCTCCGGCGCCAGTCGGCCCACGTAAAGCGCCACCGGCTGGTGCTGGCCGACACCCCAGCTGTCGCGCAGTTGCTGGCTGCGCTTGGCGGGGGTGAAACGATCGCCTTCGATGCCGCGTGCCATGACGCTGACGCGCTCGAAGCCTCTTTGCGCAAGCTCCCGGGCTTGCTGATGGGTCGGTACCAGGGTCGCCGCACAGCGATTGTGAAAATGCCGCAGGCGATTGCGTACCAGTGGCGCCAGCCACGGCAGACCATAGTCCTGGCAGTAGTGATCGAAGTTGGTGTGCCAGCCGCTGACCACGGGAATGTCCAGCTTTTCTGCCGCGCGCAGGGCTGACCAGCCCAAGGGGCCTTCGGTCGCTACATAGATGGCGTCGGGACGATTGTCGCGCCATAGCCTGCGCAAACGACTGGCGGAGGCCCAGCCGATACGCACTTCCTTGTAGCGCGGCATCGACATGCCGCGTACGCGAAGTTCGTGGGCCATCCCGGTGGCGGGTTCGGTGGAGCCGTCGACGGGGGCCGGCCGGACCAGCTGCAGCGTCACGCCAAGAGCACGCAGTTCCTGGCTGATGCGCCCCAGCGTATGGGCGACCCCATTGATATCAGGAGACCAGGTTTCGCTGACCAGACAGATGCGCATGGAATTCCTCGTACCGGTCGGGCCCCGTATGGCCCGCTCCCGAGACAGAGTGATGCTCCAGCATGACATCTCTAGGTCAGCGATATGAACAGGCTGTTACGGTGTCGACGGGGCCGGGCGACGGACAAGCGGTCTGTGCTTGCGTCGACTCGGCCCGCAGCGCTCAGCGAAGGATGGTGTCCGGGTCGATGGGCTTGCCGCCATGGCGCATGTCGAACAGCAGATCGTGGCGGCCGGTCGAGGCATGCTTGCCGACCACGCACAGAGGGGTGCCACGGCTGACCTGTTCTCCCTGCTTGACCAGCAGGTCGTCACATAGCGCGTAGACACTCTGCAGGTTGTCGGCGTGGTGCACGATCACCACCTGGCCCAGTTGGCGCATGCCGTCGGCAAACCGCACCTGGCCATCGGCAACGGCCTTGGCCCGGGCGCCCTCGTCGGTGGCCAGCAGCATCGGCTGCAGGCTGCCGCGGCTGTCCTTGCCGTAACGGCGCACCACCCGGTAGTCGTCCAGCGGCCAGGGCCAGCCACGAGCGTTAGAGGCGACCGGACCGGGATCCGGCAACGAAGCGGAGCGAGAGGGGCTGGACGTGCCTGAGCTGCTGCTGGACGATGAGCGGCTGGCGACCGATCGGCTGGCCAGCGGCACCTGGATCACCTGGCCGACCTTGAGGTCGGTGGCGCGGACGCCAGGGTTGGCACTCTGGATGCGCTGAGCGGTGGTGCCGAAGCGCCTGGCAACGGCGCTATAGGTGTCGCCGGGGCGGATCTGATAGCGATAGGGGCCGCCGGACGGCGCCCGCTCCTGATGAGAGGGCACCAGCAGGCGCTGACCCACGGCCAGGTGGCGGGCGTCGACACCCGGATTGAAGCGTTGCAGCCGCAATAGCGGTACGCCGGCGCGGCGGGCGATGGAGCCGAGGGTGTCGCCGCGCTGTACGCTGATCCAGTCGCCGGCAATGCTGCTGCCGGCGACGCTGGCGCTGCGTTGCGATGACGCAGGGGATGCCCCCTGACCGGCGCAGCCGGCCAGCAGCAGGGCGATCACCAGCGGTGCGAGTCGAGTGAGGCGTCCTTGTTCTGCCACAGGGCGTTGAGCCATGAGTGGAAGCGTTCCTTGTAGTGCGGGTCGTCGTGATAGCGCCCCTCCAGCATCCACGGCGCCACGTCGAGGCGGCGTGCATCAAGGCGAATGGCCTTCTCCTGGCCGCACAGAAAGCGCCAGAAGCTGGGTTGGCTCGACTGGTAGTCGATGGTGAGGTCGATGATGGCGTCGAGACGATCGCCAAGCAGGTTCAGTACCTGGGCGATGCCGCCGGCCTTGGGGCGCAACAGATGGCGAAAGGGACTTTGCCTGGCCTCGCGCTTGGCCGGGGTGAAACGGGTCCCTTCGACAAAGTTGATGATGGCAATGGGGACGTCGCGGGCGCGCTCGCACATGCGCTCGGTGGCCTTGCGATCGCGTTCGGCCAGGCGTGGGTTGGCGGCCAGGCGCTCCTTGCTGTAGCGGCGCATGAAGGGAAACTCCAGTGCCCACCAGGCCATGCCTACGACCGGGATCCAGATGAGCTGCTGCTTGAGAAAGAAGCGTGGCATCGGGATCTTGCGATGAAACGCCATCATCAGCAGGAAGATGTCGGTCCAGCTCCGATGGTTGGACAGCACCAGGTACCAGGCGTCCGGGCTCAGTCCCTCGGGCACCGACATGCGAAGATCGGGCTTGATCCAGTGACGCATCCACCACAGGTTGAAACCGATCCAGTTGAGGGCGATGGCGTTGAGCCCGGCCAGCACGCGCCGCTGCCAGCGCCGCCCGGGGGTGACCACCTTGAGCAGGGTCAGGATCACCAGCGGGATGGTCCAGAATAGCGTGTTGCCAACCAGCAGCAGAACGCTGATCAGGCCCTTGAGGGTCGACATTCCTAGGATAACCTCGCAACAGCAGATAAAGCGGGTGTCGCCAAGCCGTGACAGTGGGCGAGGCAGGCCCGCCAATCCTAATGGATCCGGTGCCGGCTGCCCAGTGCGAGGGTCCACGGCCATGTCGGCGTCATGCTTCTGAGAGGGTCGGTGTCTCGATATTGTCGACCAGTACCTGGAGCATGGCGCGGGCGGCCACCGACAGCTCATGGGGATTCCAGGTGACCACCCCCACGGCGCGCTCGATGACGGGATCCTTGAGCGGGCGGCAGACCGCGCCGGCCTCCTGCATCTGACGCAGGCACAGCGAGGGCACCGCGCTGACGCCCAGGCCATTGGCCACCATGCGTCCGACGCTGGCGAGCTGATGGGTCTCGAAGGCTACCTTGAGGGCCCCGTGTCGGGCACCGAGCTGCTGCTCCAGCAGGCGGCGTACCATGGAGGGCCGCTGCAGCGCCACGAAGTCCCAGCTCATCAGGCTTTCCCAGTCGAGGCTCGAATGCTGTACCAGAGGCGAGCGTGGGGGCAGCACGGCCACGAAGCGGTCGTGAAACAGCGGAGTGAAGTGCAGGCTGCCGGTGGCCTCTGGCTCGAAGGCGATGCCCATCTCCACCTGGCGCTGGCGCACCATGTCGATCACCTGCTCGTTGACCACGTCATGCACGGTGACGTTGATGCGGGGGTGCTGGCGGTGAAACACCCCCAGCGCCGGGGCCAGCAGATTGCCGGCAAAGGCCGGCATGGCGGCCAGGGAGAGCCGTCCAAGTTGCAGGGTGAAGCGTTGGCGCAGGGCGTCCTCGGTATTGTCCCATTCCACCAGCAAGCGCTTGGCCAGCGGCACCAGGGACTCACCTTCGGGGGTCAGGCGGACGCTTCGGGTCGTGCGGATCAGCAGTCTACCGCCTAGGCTGTCCTCGAGACCCTTGATCGCCAGGCTCAGCGCCGGCTGGGAGAGGTGGAGCTGTTCACAGGCCTGGGTGAAGCTCAGGGTTCTGGCCACCGCCAGAAAGGCACGCAGTTGCTTGACGGTCACGACATGCTACCAAGGTCAAATTTATTTAAAGATATAAATAATCAATAAATAAAACAAACTTAACAAATATATGGGGGCGAGCAACACTGCCTTCAGTGCTACCTTGAGGCAGGGCGGGGCACCGGAACGGTGCCGGTTCGCCACCTCTCCTTTCACTTTCATCGACAGACGAGGCGCCCCACATGGCCGGATTCGACAAGCGCGTGTATTCCTATGAAGAGGCGATGGACGGCATCGAGAGCGGTATGACGGTGCTGGCCGGAGGCTTCGGTCTCTGCGGCATTCCGGAGAACCTGATCGCCGAGATCAAGCGTCGCGGGGTCAAGGACCTCATGGTGGTCTCCAACAACTGTGGCGTCGATGGCTTTGGCCTCGGGGTGCTGCTGGAGGACCGTCAGATCAGCAAGATCCTGGCCTCCTACGTGGGCGAGAACGCCCTGTTCGAGCGTCAGATGCTCGACGGCGAGATCGATGTGCAGCTGACCCCGCAGGGGACCCTGGCCGAGAAGATGCGCGCCGGTGGTGCCGGTATTCCCGCCTTCTACACGGCGACCGGCTATGGCACCCCCATCGGTGAGGGCAAGGAAGTGCGCGAATTCAACGGTCGCCACTATATCCTTGAAGAGGCCATCGTCGGTGACTTCGCCATCGTCAAGGGCTGGAAGGCCGATCGCTACGGCAATGTGGTCTATCGCAAGACCGCCCAGAACTTCAATCCCATGGTCGCCACCGCCGGCAAGATCACGGTGGTCGAGGTCGAAGAGATCGTCGAGCCGGGCGAGCTGGATCCGGCCGAGATCCACACGCCCGGTATCTACGTCGACCGCCTGATCCAGGGCACCTTCGAGAAGCGTATCGAGAAGCGCACCGTACACCAGGGCTGATCAGGCGCATCGCCCTGACGCAACGACTTCTCCAAAGAACAGCAAAGAGGCATCAAGATGGCACTCACTCGTGAACAGATGGCGCAGCGTGTCGCGCGCGAACTCGAAGACGGCTTCTACGTGAACCTGGGCATCGGCATTCCGACCCTGGTGGCAAACTATATTCCGGAAGGCATGGACGTGATGCTGCAGTCCGAGAACGGTCTGCTCGGCATGGGGCGTTACCCCACCGAGGAAGAGGTCGATCCGGACATGATCAACGCAGGCAAGCAGACCGTCACCGCGCGTCCGGGGTCGGCGATCTTTTCCTCGGCGGAGTCCTTCGCGATGATTCGCGGCGGTCACGTCGACCTGACGGTGCTGGGCGCCTTCGAGGTCGACCAGAACGGCAACATCGCTTCCTGGATGATCCCGGGCAAGCTGATCAAGGGCATGGGCGGAGCCATGGACCTGGTGGCGGGTGCCGAAAACATCATCTGCACCATGACCCACGCCTCCAAGGACGGCACTTCCAAGCTGCTGGAGTCCTGCAGCCTGCCACTGACCGGTGCCGGCTGCATCAATCGTGTGCTGACCGATCTGGCCTATCTGGAGATCGATAACGGCGCCTTTATCCTCAAGGAGCGGGCACCGGGCGTCAGTGTCGAGGAGATCAAGGAAAAGACCGCCGGCAAGCTGATCGTGCCGGATGACGTCCCGGAAATGGTCTTCGACTGACCAAAACGCCCTTTGACCGGCGTCACCCTTGCCGAGCCAGCATGTTCTGCTGGTTGATACCTTGAGCGAGAACAAGGTTTTGGCACCCTTACAGCGGCCCGGCTTACGCCGGGCCGCTGGCGTTTGCGAGACCCTGTCGCGGTTGCCGAATTTATGACCATCTTGAGTCCGGTGCCGCAGTGATCGGGCTTTTGGACGGTTCAAACGCCTTGATGCACAGCTTTATCCACAGAATCTGTGGATGAACCTCGTGGGAGGGATGGAGAGTCTAGCCCTGGCAGGTACAATGCGGCGCCCAGGTCACTGGTCGAGACGGGCTCTCGGCCGGCCATTCGCCATCGCCACGGAGGTCTGTGTTGCGCGCACTCCCTGCCACTCTCCCGGTTCTGTTCCTGTGTGAGATCAGCTTCCTGCTGGGTCACGGTCTGATCATGACCCTGCTCGGGGTCCGCATGTCGCTGGAGGGCTTCCCCTCCCAGATGGCGGGGCTTCTGATGTCGAGCTTCTCGCTGGGGTTCGTGGCCGGAAGCTACTGGCTCGAGAAGCGCATTCGCAGCGTCGGCCATATTCGCGTGTTCGCCGCCTGTGCGGCGTCGCTGGCGGTCACCGCCATGCTTCATGGACTGTGGATCAATCCCTGGGCCTGGCTGGTCTGGCGGCTGATCGGGGGTGGTGCCACGGCGGGCCTGTTGATGGTCATGGAGTCCTGGGTGTCGGGGGAGTCCAGCAACGATAATCGCGGTCGCGTGCTGGGCTGGTACATGGTGATTTCGACCACCTCGCTGGCCGGCGGCCAGTGGATGCTCAACCTGGCCGACCCGGGCGGCCCGGTACTGTTCTCGGTGGTGGGGATGCTGTTTGCGCTGTCGCTGGTCCCGTTGTCGATTCATCGCATCCAGGGGCCCAGTCGTCACCACGACGTGACGCCGCGCAAGATTCGTCTGTCGACCCTGTATCGGCGGGCGCCGGTTGGCCTGGTCGGTGCCTTTACCGGCGGCCTGATGGTGCAGGCGTTCTTCGCCATGACTCCGTACTACGGTCAGGAAATCGGCCTGACCACCGCCCAGACCGCCAAGTTCATGGCGGTTACCACCCTGGTGGCGCTGGTCGCCCAGTGGGGGCTGGGACGGGTTTCGGATCGTCTCGACCGGCGTCGCGTCATTCTGTGGATGGCGATCGTGATGACCGTCACCGGTGCTCTGATCTCGGCGGCGGCCGGTGCCAGCTTCTGGCTGCTGCTGGCGATCGCCTGCGGCCACACTGCCATGCTGCACACCCTGTACTCGCTCAGTCTGGCCCATACCAATGACTGGCTCGAACCCGAGGAGGTGGTCGCTGCCAATGCCAAGCTGATGATCTGGTACGGCATCGGCTCGGTCATCGGGCCTTTCAGTGCCTCGCTGGTGATGCAGGCGGCGGGTCCCGACGGACTATGGCTGTTTCTCGGCATGGCGGCCTTTGCCCTGGCCATGTTCGTGATGGTCAGGCTCCACGGTGAGCGGGGCAAGTCGGTCGAGCAGGAGCCCTTCGTCGCTCAGCCGGTGATGGAGACTCCGCACTTCGCCGAGATCGATCCCCGCTACGAGCCCCAGCAGCTTGAGCTGGACCTGGAGGGTGAAGAAGAGCACACAGCCGACGCCGTCGGCTGACCTGGCGTCAGGTGATTTCGCAGCGGCTGTGGGGTGGCAGCATCACGTCGGCGGTGCGCTGCTGGCCCGCACTGGCCTGTTTTTCCAGCAGCAGCAGGCCGCCGAGCTGCACTCGATGTTCATCTCCCAGGGCGAACGCCAGACGCCGAGAACAGGTCGGGTAGAAGCGGTGTTCGACCATCGCCGACAGGGGGAGCGCCAGATCCTCGTTCTGTCCGGCGTGCAGGCCATGTTGCTGGAGTGCCTGGTCCAGCTCGACCAGGCTTCTGTCGAGTCTGTGGCAATCGAAGGCGACGTGATGCACCCGGGGGCCCATGACCGCCAGCCAGCCGGCCAGTGGATGGGCGCGATGAAGCTGCTGGTAGCTGTCCCAGTCAGGCATCGACCAGGGGCGGTTGGCGCCAAGCAATGGTGTTCGTTCAGCGTTGCCGGTGGCGACCAGCTTCAGCAGAGTATCGCGAGGCTGGCGCGACAGACGGGTGGTCTGCAGCTCGACGATGTTCAGTCTCGGCCCTTCTTCACGGCCGGCGAACAGGCAGGCGAGCAGGCCTCGGTCGGGCAGGGCGTAGCGATATAGAGGGCGGTAGCCGTGCTGCTCAAGATCCGGCAACAGGGAGGCCAGGCTCCAGGGGGACTGGCTCACGGTGACCAGCGTGAAGCACTCGACCGGCGCATCCACCGGCCACAGGCGCAGCGCACCGATGTCAGGGTGCTGATGGACGTAGTCCAGCCACAATTGCTGAGCGAAGCGCTGCTGCTCTGTCATTGCCGATCCTTGCCTGCCAGGAAGCCTGTTCTGTGAGTATAGGCAGGAAGGAGGGACGATCTTTCAACGACGGGCGAACGTTCAACGGTTTCGGCGGCCAGACGGGTGAGGGCAAGCTCTGTTGGCCAGGATGGGCAGGGCAGGTGGCATGATCAGGCGCACGTCTCGTGGGGTCTTCAGCAAGAAAACGGGAAGCCCGTGTGGGCTTCCCGTCTTGTTACCGGCTGTGCCGTCGGTTCAGGCAGGCATCAGCTCATTGTCGCGAACGTACTGGTCGAACTCGGTAAAGCCGCCCACGTGGGTCTGGTCGACGAAGATCTGCGGCACGGTGGTGACCGGCTTGCCGATGGTCTTTTCCATATCGGCCTTGGTGATGCCTTCTTCGTGGATGTCCACGTAGCGGTAGCCCTCGATGCGACCGGCGTCGCTCAGAGAGTTGGCGAGCTCCTTGGCGCGTACGCAGAAGGGGCAGCCGGGGCGACCGAAGATGACAACAATCATGAAAGCTCCTCGCATCGTTGATGCAGTGGGTAGTGTTGAATCAGCGACCTGTCCGGCGCCAGGCGGCGGGACGGCCAATGAGTAAGTGGATGGCGCGCATTGTGACGGATTGCGTCGCGGAAGGCCAATAGCGTTGCTGAATGCCGTTCGATCGAACACGGCTATCGGCATGGCGAAAAGTCGACGCTCAACCGATACCGATATCGCGCAATTCCCCTGCGTCGGCCTGGCGCAGCAGCTCTCCGAGTTCGTCGAAGATCGCCGGGGCGCTGACCAGCAGGTTCTCGCCGTAAAGGTCCTCGGGCAGACCCGCCGGGCAGGGATACAGGTGCCCGGTGCGGGCGCCGGCCTCTCGGGCGATCAGCCAGCCTGCGGCGAAATCCCAGGGAGAGACGGTTTCGTAGTAGGCGTCCAGGCGACCACAGGCGACATCGCACAGATCCAGGGCGGCGGCGCCGTTGCGACGCACATCGCGACAGTGGTGAAGCACCGCGCCAAGGCGTCGCATCAGGGGCAGACGGCTATCACGCCGGTACGGAAAGCCGGTACCGACCAGGCTCTGCTCGAGGGACTCGCTCTGGCTTGCGCTGATCGACTGTCCATTGCGCCAGGCGCCCTTGTCGCGTATTGCGGTGAAGGTCTCGCCGAGGAAGGGGGCATGGACCACGCCCAATTGGGTGACCCCATCCTTGACGTAGGCGATGGACACCGCCACATGGAAAAGCCCGTGGGCGAAATTGACGGTACCATCGATGGGATCGACCACCCACAGGGCGCCATCTTCTTCCACGGCATCCTTGTCGGGGGCCAGCTCCTCGCTGAGGCGGTCCTCGCCGGGGAAGGCCGACTCCAGGCGTTCGGTGATCATGGTGTCCACCGCCACGTCGGTATCGGTGACCAGCTCCTGGCCTTCCTTGAAGTGATGCTTGAGGTCGTCACCTTCGCGGGCATCGCGGATCATCTTGCCAGCCGCCGTGGCGATGTCGATGGTGGCTTCCAGACGTTCCTCGAGGGTCATGGGCGACTCCTTGCAGGGGGGAGGGATTTTGGCTGAAGTCTAACATTCCCGTTCGGCGCGTGCCTGTGGGTGTCGAGGACAGTAACGGGGAATCAAGGGTTCAACAGTGACAGGAAGGTGGGATGTCTGCGTTATCGATGGAGCAGTACCGGCGGCTGGAACGTCTTGCCAGGGAATTCAGTGATCGCCACCTGCGAGCGTTCAAGGCGCGTCCGGAGTTTCACCCCCGGCTTGCGGTGGATGCCTTGTGTTTTGCGCCCTGTCCTGGCCGACCTGGATGGCTGGTTGGCGCCTGGCTGACGCCCTGCGACCTGTCGCTGGCGCTGGTGCAGGAATCCGCCGAGGCGTGCGATACGGGCACGGTCGGGCCTCAGGTGCTGGAGCTGCCAAGGGGGGAATTCGAGCTGGAGCCGGAAATCATGGCCGGGGACATACTGTGGCGCTGCCTGCTATTGAACGACCTTGGCGATGTCGACGACATGGGCGAGGCCTGTCGCCTGGCACAGCGGCTGATGGACAAGGTGATGACGGCCCCCGAGTGAGCGATCGAGACCTTTGTCCGGCTGGCGCTGCAATGCAGCACTGGCATATGCTGGGATGCTGATGTAGGCATTGGCAGGCATCGTCATCAGCGACGCCACCCGTTCGACGGGTGATGTGTTCCAGACCCAGAGGAGAGCAATAGTGAGCGATCATTCCACTCCCAGAGTTGCCCTGGTGACCGGCACCAGCAGCGGCATCGGTGCGGCGGTCGTCGCCCATCTGCGTGCTCAGGGGCATCAAGTCCTGGCGGTCGACTTCAACCCGGCCGGACGGGAGGTGGCCGAGGCCGAGGGTGCGGTCTTCCACGAGGCCGATCTCACCCAGGCCGAGGCCTGTCGCGGCGCCGTCGATGAAGCCCTGAGGCGTTTCGGGCGGCTGGATATTCTGGTCAACAACGCCGGCATCCAGCACGTCGCTCCCATCGAGGAGTTCCCCCAGGAAAAATGGCGTCAGATCATCGATCTGATGCTGACCGCGCCCTTCCTGCTGACCCAGGCGGCCTGGCCGTCGATGCGCGAGAATGGTTGGGGGCGCATCGTCAATATCGCCTCGGTCCATGCCCAGGTGGCCTCGCCCGGCAAGGCCGCCTACATCAGCGCCAAGCACGGCATGATCGGACTGACCAAGACCGCTGCGCTGGAAGGCGGCGCCCAGGGCATCACCGCCAACGCCCTGTGTCCGGCCTACGTCAAGACGCCACTGGTGGACAATCAGATCGCCGACCAGGCCAGACTCCATGGGATGGAGGAGCAGGAGGTGATCGAACAGATCATGCTCAAGAATGCCGCCGTGAAGCGCTTGATCGACCCCTCCGAGGTGGCGAGCCTGGTCGGGTATCTTGCCTCGGATGCGGCCGGTGCAGTCACCGGCGCCAGCTGGAATATCGATCTGGGCTGGACCGCCCAGTAAAGCACGCTGTTGCAGGCCTTTCTGTTTCAGCCCCTCTGTTGCAGACCCCCTGGCGCTTGGCCCTTCGTGTTGAGAGCCTGGGGGTAAAATGCACGGGCGCAAAGACCTCTGATCTAGAGGCGCCTGGCGCAGAGAAGGACGGTAGAGAAGGACGGAGAGACACCCGACGTCGGACAGCGCCTAGCGTGTTGAGCTCAAACAAGAGACGCAGCCCTTGGGCTGCGTCTCTTTTGTATCGGGTGTCCGCTGTATCGGGGGGCTGTCACCAGCGGCGTACGATGGTGTCATCAACGCCGGACTGGACGCTTCTGCAGTTTGCGCTGCAGGGTGCGACGGTGCATGCCGAGCGCCCTGGCGGTGGCCGAGATGTTGCCGTCGTGTTCCTGCAGCACCTTCTGGATATGCTCCCAGGTCAGGCGGTTGATCGACGGCGGGTTGTCTGCCACCTCGGTTTCGGGATTGCCCTCACGCTGTTCCAGGGCGCTGAGTACCTCGTCGGCGTCCACTGGCTTGCACAGGTAGTTGACCGCCCCGAGCTTGATCGCCTCCACCGCCGTGGCGATGCTGGAGTAGCCGGTCAGCACCACGATGCGGCAGTCGGGAACCACCTCCAGCAGTTCGGGCAACAGCTTCAACCCCGAGTCCTGGTCGAGCTTGAGGTCCAGGGTGGCGACCTCAGGCTGGTGGCGACGCGCCAGTTCCAGCGCCTGGGTGGCGTCATGGGCCACCTCGACCTCGTGGCCGCGGCGCTGCATGGCGCGTTCGAGTACGTGGCAAAAGACCTCATCGTCATCGATGATCAGTAGCCGGTGTGCGGTGTCTTGCATGATGTCCTCGTGAATGGAGACTCAGCCGACGCGGGGCAGGGTGACCTCGGTCAGGGTGCCGCCGTCGTGATGATTATACAGACTGACGCCCCCGCCGAAGCGATTGATGGTGGCATGGGTCAGGAACAGGCCGATTCCCAGTCCCTTGCTCTTGGTCGACACGAAGGTCTCGCCGAGCTGGTCGGCGATCGACATGGGGATGCCTGGCCCATGATCGCGGATATCGATGATCACCTTGTCGGCGGTCCAGTCGAGCTGGATCTCGATATCGTCTGGCTGGGCGTCGGCGGCGTTGTTCAGCAGGTTGGTCAGCGCCTGGTCCAGTGTGGTATCCACCGCGATCGATGGCTGGCCGCGTCTGCGTGCGACCTCAAGGCGATGGGTAACGTCCGGGCGCAGCACCAGCCAGCGGTCGATCACGCCGTCGAGCCAGCTCTGGGCGTCGCGGGTCTCCGGCTCGTCCTTGCGCCGGAGGTCGGCGCTTTCGACCAGGTTGCGCAGGCGCGCCTTGCAGGTGTCAACCTGCTGGCGCAACAGGTCGATATCTTCCACCAGCCTGGGGTCGTCGTGGTGTTCGTTCTTGAGTTCGGACAGCACTACCGCCATGGTCGACAGCGGCGTGCCGAGTTCGTGGGCGGTGCCGGCGGCCTGGGTCGCCACCGCCAGCACCTGCTCCGAGCGCAGCGCCGCCTCGCGAGTCCGAGCCAGGGTCTGGTCGCGATGGCGCAGGGCGTGGGCCATCTTGTAGATGAAGAAGGTCACCAGGCCTGCCGACAGGAAGAAGTTGAGCCACATGCCGAGCACGTGAAGGTTGACGCTGGAGGCATAGTGGGAGCCCAGCTGTGGCACCGGATGGTAGACCACCATCAGGGCGCTGTAGGCGGCCATGGCGGTGAGTGCCAGGATCCAGGCGTGACGCCAGGGCAGGGTGGCAGCGGCGATGGTCACCGGCACCAGATAGTAGGTGATGAAGGGGTTGGTCGCACCGCCGGTGAAGTAGAACAGCAGGGTCAGCCCGGCCACGTCCAGCAGCAGGTGGATCAGGTACTCGTGATGGCTGACATCCCTGGGCCGACCCAGGCGCCACCAGGTGGCGATATTGATCAGGCCCATGGCGACGATTACCGCGATCACCGCAGGAACGTCGAGGGCGAAGTCCAGCAGCTCGATGCCGACGATGATGGCGACCAGAAAACCGGTCCAGGTGATGCCGCGTACGAAGGTCAGGCGGATCAGATTGCGGTTGGGCGTCGACAGCGGCAGTGGAAGGGCGGCAGGCATGATCTCTCCCTCGATGAGTGGCGGCATGATAGCGCATCGCAGGGGCGGCCGTCGTGGGGCGCGCGCTACAGGCACGGCGCCCGGATCGGTGTCTCCGCTCCCAGGGGCATGCGCACAAGGGACAAGGTCGTTGGCGGTGAGCGATTGCGTCTCGCCCGTGGCTGGGCAACAGTGGCAGGGGCCTGTGCAGCGAAGACGCCAGGTGGTGTCTTCGACGTGACTGTCGGCTTGAGCACAGTACCAAGTGGCTTTATCGGCATGCGTTGACACAGCGCTTCATCGGCAAAGGGCGCGGTCTGAACAAGGGAATGGATGGAATGCTGAAGCGACTGCTACCGATCGTGGTTCTGGCGATCGGCGTGGGTGGATTCTGGCTGTTGAAGGTGACGCGGCCGGCGCCGCCTCCGGTAACGGTGGAAGAACGCGAGTGGCCGGTCGCCGCCATGACGCTGTCGCTGGGCCGCCACGCACCGACCCTGGCGCTCTACGGCGAGGTGCTGGCGCCGGATCGCCTGAGGCTGGTGGCGTCGCTGGATGGCCACGTCGGGCAGCGCCCGGTACGTGATGGTGACCGGGTCGAAGAGGGCGACCTGCTGGTAGCCCTGGCCGAGGAAGACGTGGTGCCGGTGGTGACTCGGGCCGAGGCGGAGGTGGCACGGCTGGAGGCCGAGATCGAGGCGGAAAAGATTCGCTTCGAGAGCGATCGACAGGCGCTGGCTCGGGAACAGTCGCTGCTCGACAACGCCCGCAGTCAGCTCGAGCGTATGCGCTCGCTGGTGCGGCGTAATCTGGCCTCCCGGGCCGAGCTTGACGCCGACGAGAACGAAATCGCTCGAGCCCAGGTGACGCTGGTCAGTCGCCAGGGCGAACTCGACGGACACCCGGCCAGGCTGGCCAGTCTCGAGGCCCAGCGGCGCCAGGCCGAGGCGTCGCTGGCCGAAGCCCGTCGCGATGCGCGAAGGGCTCGGGCCGAAGCGCCTTTCGCCGGTATCGTCACCGCTGTTGAAGTCGCGCCGGGCGACCGGGTGCGCGAGGGTGACGCCCTGCTCGATCTGATCCCGCTCGATGGCCTCGAGGTGCGTGCCCGGGTGCCCAGGGGCGTGCAGTCCGAACTGGTGTCGAGCCTGGCCGATGGCGCTCGCCCTGAGGCCGTCGACGACGAGGGCGGGCGCTATCGGCTGAGAGCACTGTCGGGCCAGGGGGACCCCGCCGGCACCGAGGCCATCCTCGAGGTGGTGTCCTCGCCGGCCCGCCTGCGGCCTGGTTCGCTGGTATCGCTGTCACTCGCCCGTCCCGAGGTGGCCGAGAGTGCGGCGATACCCTTCAGCGCCCTGTACGGTGCCGATCGGATCTACGTCATCGAACAGGGGCGTCTGCGGCCGATTGAGGTCAGGCGACACGGCGAGACCAGCGGTCCTGACGGGGGCACCTGGGTGATCGTCAGCGGTGACGGTCTGGCCGACGGCCAGCGCCTGGCCATCACCCATCTGCCCAACGCCATCGAAGGATTGAGAGTGGTGGACCTGGCTGGCCAGAGGTCTGGTGAGCCCGTGAGCTCCCCGTCCGCGGGCGACGATGTGCGGGCGGAGGCCGGCCCGTGAGCGAAGATACCCAACCGAATGCTCCCAGAGGCCCGATCGGCTTCTTTGTCCGCCACCGGGTCGCGGCCAACCTGGTGATGCTGGTGATGCTGATCGGCGGCGCCCTCGGCCTGTCGCGGATGAACATCCAGTTCTTCCCCGATTTTGCGCTGGACATCGTCTCGGTGCAGACCGTCTACAGCGGCGCCTCGGCGGAAGACGTGGAGCAGGGCATCACCATCCCGCTGGAGCAGCGCCTGCGCAATCTCGATGGCCTGAAGCGGATGACCTCGACCTCGGCCCAGGGGGTGTCGAGCATTACCCTGGAGTTCTTCGAGGGTACCGATCCGGTGCTGGCGCTGGATGATGTGCGCGAGCAGGTCGATGGCTTCACCAATCTGCCCGGGGACGCCGAGGAACCGCGCGTTTCGCGGGCCCAGAACTTCGAGCCGGTGGCTCGCCTGATACTGTCCGGTGACGTCGATCGCGAGGCGCTGCGGAGGCTGGCTCGTCGCTTCGAGGACGAGCTGCTGTCGGCCGGGATCGATCGGGTCGAGCTGGTCGGGCTGCCGGAGCAGCAGATCAGCGTGGAGGTACCGGTGGAGCGGCTCGGCGAGCTGGACCTGAGCCTGCCGGAGATCGCCGAGCGCATCGAGGGACTGTCGCTGGACCTGCCCGCGGGGCTGCTTGGCAGTCAGGACGGCGAGCGCGAGCTGCGCGCGGTGGAACAGCGCCGCAGCGCCGAGGAGTTCGCCGATATCGCGGTGCGCGGGGGCCAGCGGGTGCGTCTGGCGCTCGGTGATATCGCGGTGATCCGCCAGGAGAACCGTCCGCGTCAGGTGGAGGTGCTCCACCACGGACAGCCGGCGGTGGAGCTGATGCTGCAGCGCTCGGAGAACGGCAACTCACTGGCCGCCGCCGAGGTGCTCAATGGCTGGCTGGAGCGAACCCGCGCGGAGCTGCCCGAGAGCATCACGCTGGAGGTCCACGACGAGACCTGGCAGCTGATCGCCGATCGCATCGGTCTGCTGATCAACAATGGCCTGGGCGGCCTGGTGCTGGTGCTGGCGCTGTTGTATCTGTTCCTGCCGGCGCGGGTGGCGCTGTGGGTGGCCATCGGGATTCCCACCGCCTTTCTCGGTGCCCTGGCGGTGTTCTGGGGCATCGGCGGCTCGGTCAACATGATCTCGCTGTTCGCGCTGATCATGGCGTTGGGGGTGATCGTCGATGACGCCATCGTCGTCGGCGAGGACGCCGATGCTCACTTTCGCGCAGGTGAGGCGGCACGCCTGGCCTCGGCGGGTGCGGCCCGCAGGATGCTGTGGCCGGTGGTGGCGTCGTCGCTGACCACCGTGGCCGCCTTCATGCCGCTGTTGATGGTGGGGGGAATCATCGGCAACATCCTGCGCGACATTCCGGTGGTGATGATCTGCGTGCTGGTGGCATCGTTGCTTGAGTGCTTCGTGGTGCTGCCGGCCCACCTGCGCAACGCCTTCTCGCCTCGCGCCGGCGGCGAGCGCCGTCCGGGGCCGCTGGGGCGTCTGCGAGGTGCCTTCGACGGCGGCTTCGATCGTTTTCGCCAGGGGCCCTTCCGACGCTTCTCCGCCAGCACCTTGCGCCATCGGGCGCTGACCTTGAGCGCGGCGCTGGCGCTGGTGCTGGTGACGGTGGGACTCCTGGCGGGCGGACGTCTGGCGTTCAATTTCTTCCCCACGCCGGAGCCGAATATCCTCTACGCCAACCTGAGTTTCGTCACCGGCACCTCTCGAGATAGGGTCGAGGACTATCTGGCCACCATGCAAAAGGCCCTCGACGACACCGAAGAGGATCTCGGCGGGGATCTGGTGCGCAGCGCCGTGGTGCGCGTGGGCGGTACCCTGTCCGCCGACGCCAGCGGACGGACCGGTGACAATGTCGGCTCGATCATGGTCGAGCTGGTGCCGTCAGACAGGCGCTCGGTGCGCAACCTGCCGTTTATCCGTGCCTGGCGAGAGCGTCTGTCCGAGGTCCCGGGACTCGACACCCTGTCCATCGTCGAGCGCAGCGGCGGGCCGCCGGGGCGTGACGTCAACGTGCGCCTGGTCGGCGAGTCCGCCGAGTCGCTGAAGCGGGCGGCGGAATCACTGACCCGTAGCCTCGGACAGTTGCCCGGGGTGCTGGAGCCCGAGGACGACATGCCCTGGGGGCGCGAACAGCTGATCTACTCGGTCAACGCCTATGGTCAGGCGCTGGGCCTGACCACCCGGGAACTCGGGCGCCAGTTGCGGGCAGCCTTCGATGGCGTGCTGGTGCAGACCTACCAGGACGGTGCCGACGAGATCGAGGTGCGGGTGCTGTTACCGCAGGACCAGCGTGAGCACCTGGCGACCCTGCCGCGGCTGATGGTGCGAGTGGACGATGGCCGCCTGGTGCCATTGGACCAGGTGATGGCGCTGGATCACCGCCAGGGCTTCGAGGCGCTGCGTCACGCCGATGGGCGTCTGGCCGTGGAGGTGAGTGCCGACCTCGACACCGAGGTGACCAACACCGCCACGGTGGTCGAGGCGCTGCAAGCCGAGGTGCTGCCGGCGCTGACCGAGCGCTACCACCTGAGCTACACCTTCGAGGGCCAGGCGGCGGACCAGCGCGATACCTTCGCCGACATGCGTACCGGCCTGATCATCGGGCTGGGCCTGATGTACGTGGTGCTGGCCTGGGTATTTGCCTCCTGGAGCCTGCCGCTGATCGTGATGGCGACCATTCCGCTGGCGCTGGTGGGAGCCCTGCTGGGCCATTGGGTGATGGGGCTGGATCTCACCATCCTGTCGATGTTCGGGCTGTTCGGGCTGTCCGGGATCGTGGTCAACAATGCGATCATCCTGGTGACCTTCTATCGTCACGAGCGTGACGCCGGGCGGGATATCGACGCGGCTCTCAACGAGGCGGTGGTGCAGCGGGTCAGGGCCATGTTCCTGACATCCCTGACGACCATCGGTGGACTGACCCCACTGCTGTTCGAGACCTCGCTGCAGGCCCAGTTCCTGATCCCCATGGCGGTGACCATCGCCTTCGGCCTCGGTGTCTCGACCCTGCTGGTGCTGGCGGTGATCCCGGTACTGCTGAGCTACCTGGAACACCTCCGGGCAGCGCTGGCCTCACGGACATCACGTCACACCACGTCTGAGGGCTAGGCCGCTATAGGGGGGAGCAGTCGGACCTGCGCATGGTGGGCCTGTCGTGCGCTCCATTGGGCCCGTGGCCTCAGGGGCAAAGGACAAGCGCCGCCTTGACGGCGGCGCTGTCGGGTCTTGGCAGCGACAGGTGGCATCGCCTGACTAGCTGGCCTGCTGAGGCGTCAATATCTGTTGGTGCAGGCTGTTGCCCTCGGTGTCCTTGAGGGTGACGGTGAGCGCCAGGCTGTCGCCATCCAGGTCCACCTGGCCGAAGAACTGAAAGCCTTCGCTGGGCGGCAGGTTGGCTCGACCATCGGCGGGGGCCTTCTGGAACACCACCTCCGGGCCAAAGGTGGCGTCCAGGGTATTGGGGCCGAAGGTGCCGGCGTGCAGCGGGCCGCTGACGAATTCCCAGAAGGGCGTGAACTGCTTGAAACTGGCTCGTTCCGGCGCATAGTGATGGGCGGCCGTGTAGTGGACATCGGCGGTCAGCCACACCACGTTGGCGATGGCGTTGTCGTGGATCGCCTTGAGCAGTCGGGCGATCTCGTGCTCGCGCCCGGAAGGGGCGCCACCCTCGCCATTGGCCACCGCTTCGAAGTGCTCGCCGTCGGCGACCACCAGGCCCACCGGCATGTCGGAGGCGATGATCTTCCAGGTGGCCGTCGAGGCCTTCAGCGCCGCGATCAAGTCGTCCACCTGGCGAGCCCCCATCAGGCTCGAGGCCGGGTCGTCTGCGCCCTGGGTATTGGTGCTGTTGGCCGCGCGATAGGTGCGCATGTCGAGCATGAACACCTCGAGTTCGGGGCCGTAGGTGAAACGACGACGAATCATCTCCGGGGCCTCGGGGCGCTGGCGGATCGGCATCGACTCGAGGAAGGCGCGGCGGGCTCGCGCCGCCAGTAGCGAGACGTTCTTCTCGGTGTAGCGCGGATCATCGAGGATCTCGCCGGGGTACCAGTTGTTGACGGTCTCGTGGTCGTCCCACTGGGCGTACATCGGCACCTCGGCGTTGAAGCGCTTGAGGTTGTCGTCCAAAAGGTTGTAGAGGTACTGGCCGCGATACTCGTCGAGGGTCTCGGCCACCTTGCTCTTGGCTTCGGTCATGCGGTTGCGCCAGACGCTGCCGTCTTCGAGGTTCACGCTTTCCTCAAGCGGGCCATCGGCGTAGATGGTGTCACCGGAGTGCAGGAAGAAGTCCGGCGACTGCTTGAGCATGGTGTCGTAGATGCGCATGCCACCACGAGATTCGTCGATGCCCCAGCCCTGGCCGACGGTATCGCCGGACCACACGAAGCGCACCGAGCGGCGTGACTGCCCCGGCATCAACAGCCGGCCGATGACCGGCTCGCTGACGGCGCGATCGTCGCCGAGGGCCGCAAAGCGCACGCGGTAGAACACCTCCGGCAGGTCGGCAAGGCCGGTGACGTCGAGCTTGGCGGTCAGCCCGCTGGCAGGCAGGGCGGTGGGGCCCTGCAGGGTACGAGCGTTGTTGAAGGCAGCGTTGTCGGCGATGTCCAGCAGCATTCGCGAGGGACGGTCGGCACGCGACCAGATGACGGCGCGGTCGGCACCGACGTCGCCGCTCATCACCCCGGAAGTGATCACGGGGCGGCGGGATTCGGCCAGCACGATGCCGGGGGCGGCGGTGATCAGGCCGAGGCCGGCGCTGGCCTTGAGGCCGAGTCCGAGAAACTGGCGTCGGGTGGTATGCATGGGGCTCTCCTTGTCGTTGCGTCCGGTCGTCTTGGCGGGGTGGCGCGTCGCCCTTCGAGGGGAGCGGTCGCGGCCAGACGCCTAGCATTGCGGCCGTCGATGACAGCTTGATCGCGAATCTATTGCATTAATGCGAAGCGCTATGAACAGCAGAGCCGCAAGGACGCTCGAGGGTCTCGATAGAGAGGATGATGGTGTCAGTATAGTCAGATGCAGCCAGGGCCCCTGTCGCGGTATCATGGCGCCCTTGCGCATGGGGGCCTTGTCCCCGTGCCCCACTTTTTTACGAGCAAGCAGGCAACCGTCTCCATGTCCAACCCCAAGCAGGCCCAGGAAACCGGGCTTCGGCGCACCTTTGCCATTATCAGCCACCCGGACGCGGGCAAGACCACCATCACCGAAAAGATGCTGTTGTTCGGGAACGCCATCCAGCTGGCCGGTTCGGTAAAGAGCAAGCGTGATGATCGCCACGCCACCTCGGACTGGATGAAGATGGAGCAGGAGCGCGGCATCTCCGTGACCACCTCGGTGATGCAGTTCCCCTACGGCGGTCGCATGGTCAACCTGCTCGATACGCCGGGCCACGAGGACTTCTCCGAGGATACCTACCGCACCCTGACCGCGGTGGACTCAGCGCTGATGGTGATCGACGGCGCCAAGGGCGTCGAGGACCGCACCATCAAGCTGATGGAGGTCTGTCGCCTGCGCACCACGCCGATCCTCACCTTCGTCAACAAGATGGACCGCGACATCCGTGACCCCATCGAGGTGATGGATGAGGTCGAGACGGTGCTCAATATCCAGTGTGCGCCGATGACCTGGCCGATCGGCATGGGGCGTCAGTTCAAGGGGGTCTACCACCTCTATAACGACGTCATCCACCTGTACACCCAGGGACAGGGCAACCGGATTCCGGAAGACAAGCGCATCGAAGGCCTCGATAACCCCGAGGTGGACGAGGTGCTTGGCGAGGATCTGGCCGAGGAACTGCGCATGGAGGTCGAGCTGGTGCGCGGTGCCTCCCATAGCTTCGACCTCGAGGCCTATCGCCGTGGCGAGCTGACGCCGGTGTACTTCGGTACCGCCATGGGCAACTTCGGTGTGCGCGAGATGCTCGATGGCTTCGTCAAGTACGCGCCGCCGCCCCAGGCGCGGGAAACCGACGTGCGCGAGGTACCGGCCGAGGACGAGCGCTTCACCGGCTTCGTGTTCAAGATCCAGGCCAACATGGATCCCAATCACCGCGACCGCATCGCCTTCCTGCGGGTGTGCTCGGGCAAGTACCAGAAGAACATGAAGATGCGCCATGTGCGCATCAACAAGGACGTCAAGATCGCCGACGCCCTGACCTTCATGGCCTCCGATCGTGCCCACGTGGAAGAAGCCTGGCCCGGTGACATCATCGGCCTGCACAACCATGGCACCATCCAGATCGGTGACACCTTCACCCAGGGCGAGGACATGCGATTCACCGGCATTCCCCACTTCGCCCCGGAGCTGTTCAAGCGGGTCAGGCTCAAGGACCCGCTGAAGATGAAGGCGTTGCAGAAGGGCCTGCAGCAGCTTTCGGAGGAGGGCGCCACCCAGGTATTCATGCCGTTGGACAACAACGACCTGATCCTTGGCGCCGTCGGTACCCTGCAGTTCGATGTGGTCGCCCATCGCCTCAAGGAAGAGTACAAGGTCGACTGCATGTATGAAGGGGTGAACGTCAATACCGCCCGCTGGATCTACTGCGACGATCCGAAGATGCTCGAGGAGTTCAAGCGCAAGGCCAGCACCAACCTGGCCATCGACGGCGGTGGCTACCTGACCTATATCGCCCCGACCCGGGTCAATCTGCAGATGACCCAGGAGCGCTGGCCGGATATACGGTTCAGGGAGACCCGCGAGCACTGAGGAGACACCGGAAAAACTGCTGCGCTTGAATCGCTCGCGACGTTTTTACGGCGCCTCCTGCGCTCTCTGCCATGCCAAGCTGAAGACCTGGTGCGGGGGGGAAGGTGTGGGAGGCTGTGGGACGGTGTAGAAAGAGGAGCTCTGATGCTGATCGACGCCCATTGCCACCTCGACTTTGCCGACTTCGACGCCGACCGCGATGAGGTCCTGGCCAGGGCCAGGCGGGCGGGGATCGAACAGCTGGTGGTGGCCGGTACCCACCGTGACGCCTGGCAGCGCACTCTGGACCTGGCCGAGCAGACGGGGTTGCACGCCTGTCTCGGTCTGCATCCGGTGTTTCTGGAGCATCATCGGCTGGAGGGCGAGGACGACGATATCAGCGCGCTGGGCCGGGCGCTGGAGGCCAACCCTCGCTGCGTTGCCCTGGGGGAGTGCGGGATCGATGCGCGCTTTGGCGACACCCTCGATCGCCAATGGCGACTGTTCGATGCCCAGCTCAGGCTGGCGCGGGATCTGCGTCTGCCGGTGGTGGTCCACTGTGTGCGCGCCAACGACGAGGTCGCCAAGCGCCTGGCACAGTTCGGACTCCCCGCAGGGGGCCTCATCCACGCCTTCGCCGGTTCTCCGGAGCAGGCGAGCCGCTTTGTCGATCTGGGGTTTACGCTGGGCCTCGGGGGGACAGTGACCTATCCCCGGGCCAGGAGGGTGCGCCGGGCAGTGGCGTCGCTGCCCGATGATGCCTATGTGCTGGAGACCGACAGCCCCGATATGCCGCTGTCGGGCCACCAGGGCGAGCGCAATGAACCTGCCATGGTGGCCGAGGTGTGTCGCCACGTGGCCGAGATCAGAGGGCAGACACCGGAAACCGTGGCGCTGCACTCAAGTGACAATGCCCGCCGGCTGTTCGGCCTGCCGTCGTCCTGACAAGGGCGAGGGCAGGAATATCGCCCGGATCGAAAAATCCGGGCGTCAGCGGTGTCAGACCAGACTCTCGGGGTCCAGGCGATCGATGGCGTAGGGCAGGTGCAGAAGCTTCAGGCGTTGATCCTCGCAGCTGAGGGCGGCCTCATCGGCGCGGGTGTTCAGCACCGCCAGTACCTCGGCCTGCCCATAGGCATCGAGGGCGCTTGCCACCACCTCGCCCTGGCGCTTGCCGCTTTCGTCGATCACCTCGCTGCCCAGCGGCGGTAGTCGAGTTCCCTCGAGCTGGGCGCGATACAGGCGCTTCTTGACCTGGCCGCGGAAGTGGGCGCGAGCCACCACTTCCTGACCGGTGTAGCAACCTTTCTTGAAACTGATGCCCGCCAGCGCCTCCCAGTTGAGCATCTGGGGCAGGTAGGCGTCCTGCTGATCGGCGTCGATGAAACACAGACCCGCCTGGACGTCCGCCAGTCGCCACACCTGGTTGCCCACCGGCTGACACTGCTTGATCAGCCGAGAGAAAAAGGCCTCGGCCTCGCCTTGCGGCAGCATGATCAGATAGCGAGGGCGAGGGCCAGGCTGTCCGAGCACCAGGGTGTCGCCGTGGCTGGCCTGACGCCAGGGATCGGGCGGTGTCAGGTCGCAGTCGACCTCGGTCAGGGCGGGTGCCTCCTGGCCGATCAGGCCGATCAGCGCCAGGTCATCGCGGGGTGTCAGCTCGGCCTTGTAGAAGGCGGCGAACTTGCCCAGGTGCTGGGCCAGCGGGGCCACCAGGCTGCGATGCAGCACGATCCTGAAGCGTTCGTCATCGACCTTCATCAGCTGGCCGTTGGCCAGCATGCGACCCTTGGGGGTGCAGAAGCAGGTCAGCGGGGCGAAGTGGCCATTGGCGTGGGCGAGCTGGGCACTGGTCTGGCCCTGCAGAAAGCGCTCAGCGTCGGGGCCGACCACGTCCAGCGCGCCGAGATGGACCAACGGGGTGGCCACGGTGCTGTCCAGGGCGAGGCGGGCCGCGTCGGGGGTGTCGAAGTCGACCTGGTCCGAGCCGGTCAAGCGGCCGCCGTGGGCGGTGATCCAATCCGTCATGAGCAATCCTGTTGCGCGTATCGAAAAAGGTGAAGTTTGCGCCTGTCAGCAATGTGAGGGTGAGACGCCCCTTTTGCAAGGTACGGGCAGAAGAACCCGCACGGGCTGTCGTGCTAAGCTTTTTCTCCAGTTTCAAACTTACGTCACGATCTTCGGTCCTTCCGCTTCACCCGCCAAGGAGGCGCGCCTCATGTCCCAGCAATCCCTGACCTTCCAGGGCGTCGATAACGCCGACCAGGTCAATCAGATCACCACCGCCTTGATGATGCTCGACGGCGTCGACAGCGTGGAGGTCGGCCGCCATGGCGCCGAGGTGGAAGGCCGCGCTCGCCGCGAGGCCCTGATCGAGGCAATCAAGCGACTCAAGCTCGGCATCGAGGTGAAATGATGAGTATCGAGATTACTACCGAGAAGGATGGCAAGCTGCGCCAGCGGGTCAGCATCGAAAGCTTCGACGACCTGCTGGTCGATGTGCCCACCGCCTTCGGTGGCGATGGCCTGGCGCCGGACCCCCACGACTACTTCGATCTGTCGCTGGGGGCGTGCAAGGCGATCACCTCGCGCATGTATGCGCAGCGCAAGGAGTGGCCGCTGGAAGGCGTCAGCGTCACGGTCACCAGAGACGAGCGCGACGAGCGCAAGGGCGTCTATCGGCTCGATGTGGCGATGACCTTCCACGGCATCGAGGATCCCGAGCGGCTGGCACGGCTGGAGGAGATCAGCCACAAGTGCCCGATCCACCGCTTGATGACCACTTCCACGGTGGAAATTACTACGCGAACGCTGGGGCCAACGGCCCAAACCTGACGTCGGCGAGCGTGAGCGAGACTTGAAGTCGGCGCCAGCCGCCCCGATCTGGGTGGTGTCCCCCAGCAGGAGTCATGATGAGCAAGTCCTTTCGTCTGTCGTCGAAGTTCCAGCCTGCCGGTGACCAGCCGAGCGCTATCGAAAGCCTGGTAGGGGGGCTCGATTCGGGTCTGGCCCACCAGACCCTGCTCGGGGTGACCGGCTCGGGCAAGACCTTCACCATGGCCAACATCGTCGAGCGGCTGCAGCGGCCGACCATCGTCATGGCGCCGAACAAGACCCTGGCGGCCCAGTTGTACGGGGAGTTCAAGGCGTTCTTCCCGGACAACGCCGTGGAGTACTTCGTCTCCTACTACGACTACTACCAGCCCGAGGCCTATGTGCCCTCGTCGGACACCTTCATCGAGAAGGACGCCTCGATCAATGACCATATCGAGCAGATGCGACTGTCGGCGACCAAGGCCCTGCTGGAGCGTCGTGATGCGCTGATCGTGGTGTCGGTGTCGGCCATCTATGGCCTGGGTGACCCGGACCAGTACCTGAAGATGCGCCTGCACTTTACCCGCGGCGAACTGATCGATCAGCGCGGCTTTCTGCGTCGTCTGGCGGAACTGCAGTACACCCGCAACGACATGGACTTCAAGCGCGGTACCTATCGAGTACGTGGCGATGTCATCGATATCTTTCCGGCCGACGCCGAGGACGAGGCGGTCAGGGTGGAGCTGTTTGACGACGAGATCGACACCATCAGCCTGTTCGATCCGCTGACCGGCGAGGTGCGGGGCAAGGTGCCGCGCATGACCATCTACCCCAAGAGCCACTACGTGACCCCGCGGGAGACCATCCTGGCGGCGGTGGATCGGATCAAGGAGGAGCTGGTCGAGCGACTGACCTTCCTGCGCAAGGAAGACCGTCTGGTCGAGGCCCAGCGGCTGGAGCAGCGTACCCTCTACGATATCGAAATGATGCTGGAGCTGGGCTACTGCAACGGCATCGAGAACTACTCGCGCTACCTGTCCGGACGCAACCCCGGCGAGCCGCCGCCTACCTTCTTCGACTACCTGCCCGCCGATGCGCTGCTGTTCATCGATGAGTCCCACGTCAGTGTGCCCCAGGTGGGCGGCATGTACCGCGGTGACCGCTCGCGCAAGGAGACCCTGGTCGAGTACGGCTTCCGACTGCCGTCGGCGCTGGACAACCGTCCGATGAAGTTCGAGGAGTGGGAGCGGATCTCGCCCCAGACCATCTTCGTCTCGGCCACGCCGGGCCCCTACGAGGCCGAGCACGCCGGCCAGGTGGTGGAGCAGGTGGTGCGTCCTACCGGGCTGCTGGACCCCGAGATCGAGGTGCGTCCGGCCTCGACCCAGGTGGACGACCTGCTGTCGGAGATCCGTCTGCGCACCGCCGTGGGCGAGCGGGTGCTGGTCACCACCCTGACCAAGCGCATGGCGGAAGATCTGACCGAGTATCTGGACGAACACGACGTCAAGGTGCGCTACCTGCACTCGGATATCGACACGGTGGAGCGGGTCGAGATCATCCGCGACCTGCGCCTGGGCAAGTTCGACGTGCTGGTCGGCATTAACCTCCTGCGCGAGGGGCTGGATATTCCCGAGGTGTCGCTGGTAGCGATCCTCGACGCCGACAAGGAAGGCTTCCTGCGCGCCGAACGTTCACTAATTCAGACGGTGGGGCGGGCCGCGCGTAACGCCAACGGCAAGGCGATCCTCTACGGTGATCGCATCACCGACTCGATGCGCAAGACCATCGACGAGACCGAGCGGCGCCGCGCCAAGCAGACGGCACACAACGAGGAACACGGCATCACGCCGCAGACGGTGACCCGCTCGGTGGCGGATATCCTCGAAGCCGCCCAGGCTCCGGGCAGCCGCAAGACTCGTGGACGCAAGGGCGAGCGCAAGGTGGCCGAACCGGAAGCGGTCTACGATCCCGCCAGCCTGTCCCCGGAGGAGCTGCGCAAGGAGATGACGCGGCTCGAGGACGCCATGAGCGAGGCCGCCGCCAATCTGGAGTTCGAAGAAGCGGCGCGCCTGCGCGATCGCCTGCATGGGCTCAGAGAGCGTCAGCTGGCGCTCGGAGCGGTATAAAGGAGGCAGCGAAAGCGGGGCGGGCGAACCTGGCAGTCCGTCCTGCCTTGACCGCGCTCCTAGTGCCTTTATTCGAACGTTATACCGTTATCTTGCCGATTGGCCTGATCTGCCGCCTGGCTGCCCTTGCTGCCCTGGCTGGCGCATCTTGTTCAATTGGCGCAGCGCAGGCTCGTTCTCCAGGGTGAGGCGGGATCTCCGCCAGCCGGCAAGCAAACGCCGGGTCAGTAGCGCGTTAAACGAACCGGCACAGACGGCTGCCGAGCCGTGGCGTAATGCGCTACACTACGGGCCCTCGCAAGCCCGCCATGACGCCTACGGGACGCCAAGAGAGCGGGCGTATCGACCCAGCCAAGGAGTCTGCCATGACCGTGATTCGCCAGGACGACCTCATCACGAGTGTCGCCGATGCCCTGCAGTACATCTCCTACTACCACCCCAAGGACTTCATCGACGCCATGGCGGCCGCCTACGAGCGGGAGGAGAATCCGGCGGCGAAGGATGCCATCGCCCAGATCCTGATCAACTCGCGGATGTGTGCCACCGGCCATCGTCCCATCTGCCAGGATACCGGCATCGTCACGGTCTTCGTCCATGTGGGCATGAACGTGCGCTTCGAGGCCGACATGAGCCTCGATGACATGATCAACGAAGGGGTGCGCCGGGCCTACAACTTCCCGGACAACGTGCTGCGCGCCTCGGTGCTGGCCGACCCCGACGGCAAGCGTCAGAACACAAAGGACAACACTCCGGCGGTGATCCACCACAAGCTGGTGCCTGGCGATACCGTCGAGGTTCACGTGGCGGCCAAGGGCGGCGGCAGCGAGGCCAAGTCCAAGTTCGCCATGCTCAATCCCTCCGACTCGGTGGTCGACTGGGTCATGGAACAGCTCCCCAAGATGGGCGCAGGCTGGTGTCCGCCCGGCATGCTCGGCATCGGCATCGGCGGAACCGCCGAGAAGGCCATGGAACTGGCCAAGGAAGCCCTGCTCGATCCGATCGACATCCAGGACCTCCAGGCCAGAGGCGCTGCCAATCGCGCCGAGGAGCTGCGCCTGGAGCTGTTCGACAAGGTCAACCGCAGCGGCATCGGTGCCCAGGGGCTGGGTGGCCTGACCACGGTGCTCGACATCAAGGTCAAGGACTACCCGACCCACGCCGCCAACAAGCCGGTGGCGATCATCCCCAACTGCGCGGCGACCCGTCATGCCCACTTTACCCTGGACGGCAGTGGGCCGGCGGCGCTCAAGGCGCCCAAGCTCGAGGATTGGCCGGAGATCACCCGTGAAGCCGGTGGCAACGTCAAGCGCGTCAATCTCGACGAGGTCACCCCGGAAGAGGTGAAGACCTGGCAGCCGGGCGATACCCTGTTGCTCAACGGCAAGCTGCTGACCGGGCGCGACGCGGCGCACAAGCGCATGGTCGACATGCTGGCCAAGGGCGAGTCGCTGCCGGTGGATCTGAAAGGGCGCTTCATCTACTACGTGGGGCCGGTCGATCCGGTCGGTGACGAAGTAGTGGGGCCGGCTGGACCGACCACCGCCACGCGCATGGACAAGTTCACCCGCACCATGCTCGAGCAGACAGGACTGTTGGGCATGGTCGGCAAGGCCGAGCGTGGTCAGATCGCGATCGAGGCCATCCGTGACAACCAGGCGGTGTACTTGATGGCGGTGGGTGGTGCGGCCTACCTGGTGTCCCAGGCGATCAAGGCCTCCAGGGTTGTCGGTTTCGAGGACCTGGGCATGGAAGCCATCTACGAGTTCGAGGTGGAGGACATGCCGGTGACCGTGGCGGTGGATAGCCAGGGTTCATCGGTGCACCAGACCGGTCCGGCCAAGTGGAAGGAAATCATCGCCGAGAGCGTCTGATCTCCCCATGCCATGTCTCGCCCTGGTGCACGGCGAGACACGATAGGCGGCCCCGTCATCTGGCGGGGCCGCCTGCGTTACGGGTATGCTGGAGTCCGCAATAACGCTAGCAAGTGCGCCCCGGCCGATGTGGTGCGGTGTCACACGGATGGAGACCTTCGATGACCTCATGGCTACTTGGCCTGGCCATCTTTCTGATTCACCTGGGCGGGGCCATCTCCGCCGTGCTCGCGCTGATGTCGAGTCGAACCTCTCAGGGGGCGATCGCCTGGATCATTTCGCTGGTCGCCATGCCGTATCTGGCGTTGCCGGCCTACTGGGTCTTCGGCCGACCACGCTTCTACGGTTATGTGTCGGCGCGCGGCCAGCGCGATACGCTGCTGCGGCGGGTGTTGTTGCGCTATCGAGATCGCTTCGATTCCTATCTGGTGGGGGCCACCGACGCCGACGTCAAGGCGGTCGAAAAGCTTGCCATGATGCCGCTGACCCGCGCCAACTCGACGGAGCTGCTGGTCGATGGCGATCAGACCTTCGACAGCCTGTTTGCCGGTATCGATGCGGCCCGCTCTTATATCCTCATTCAGTTCTTCATCGTGCGTAATGATGAACTTGGCCGTCGGCTGCAGGAACATCTGGTGCGCGCGGCACGGCGTCAGGTACGGGTCTACTTCCTGTACGACGAGATCGGTAGCCGGCAGCTTGGCGACGGCTATCTGGGCGAGCTGCGCGAGGCGGGCATCCACGTCAGCGCCTTTCACTCCTCGCGCGGATGGCGTCACCGTTTTCAGCTCAATTTCCGCAATCATCGCAAGATCCTGGTAGTGGACGGTCGCGAAGGCTGGCTCGGTGGTTTTAACGTGGGGGTGGAGTATCTGGGACAGGATCCTCGCCACGGACCCTGGCGCGATACCCATCTGAAGCTGGTCGGGCCCAGTGTGCTGGGGCTGCAGGAAGCCTTCTGGGAGGACTGGCACTGGGCTACCGGCACCATGCTGAGTCTTTCCTGGGCGCCCCAGGTGGATCAGCCCACGCTCGATGAAGGCAACGGGCGCCATGTGGTGATCGTTCCCTCGGGCCCGGCGGATCCCCAGGAGACCGCGAGCCTGCTGGTCCAGCACCTGATCCACAGCGCCCATCAGCGTCTGTGGGTGACCAGTCCGTACTTCGTTCCCGACGAAGGCGTCCAGGACGCACTGCGCCTGGCCGCCATGCGCGGGGTGGATGTGCGCATCATGATGCCGGAACGTCCCGACCATCTGCTGGTTTTCCTGTCGGCCTTCGCCTTCCTGCCGGACATGATCCGCGCCGGGGTCAAGGTCTATCGCTATCAGCCGGGATTTCTCCATCAGAAGGTCATGCTGATCGATGACAGCGCCGCCAGTGTCGGTACCGTCAATCTGGACAACCGCTCCTTCCGGTTGAACTTCGAGATCACCGCCCTGGTGCCACATCAGGCGTTCGCCCTGGAGGTCGAGGCCATGCTGGAACAGGACTTCGCCAACTGCCGCGAGGTCAGCCTCGACGAGCTGCACTCGCGTCCGCTGTGGCGCAAGCTGGTGTCCCGGGCCGCCTACCTGCTGGCGCCTGTGCAGTAGTCTGTGCAGTCGCCGCCGCTGCCTTGCCATCCCCCGAGGCAAAAAGATCAAGGCTCTGCTGGAGGCTGGTCAATGTCTGGCACAGTGGCGCGCAGCGTGGCGGAGCAATAAAGCGTCAGTATTCCCTTGGGAAGGTGGGCGCTTTCCGGTACATTTAGCCGTTTTATCGGGCGGTCTGATGTGGCCCCTTCGGTCACGTTCAAGGCGATGGCGTCCCGTGTGGTTGGTGTCTTGACAAGGAGTGCTGGTGAATCTAGAAACGAAATGGCTCGAGGACTTCGTTGCGCTGTCCAACACCCGCAGCTTCTCGGCCTCCGCACGCCAGCGCCACGTCACCCAGCCGGCCTTCAGTCGCCGTATTCGCTCACTCGAACAGGCGGTGGGCGTCACCCTGGTGGATCGCTCGACCACGCCCATCGACCTGACCCCTCAGGGGCAGCTGTTTCTGGTGACCGCTCGCAATATCGTCGAGCAGCTCAACGAGTCCCTCGGCCATCTGCGCGGCCTGGCCATGGCCAACGAGGCGCTGGACGTGGTGGCAGCCCATTCGCTGGCGCTGAGCTTCTTCCCTCAATGGATCTCGCGGCTGCAGAAGGGGCTCGGGGAGTTGCCGACGCGGCTGGTGGCGATGAACGTGGGGGAGGCCATCCATGTGCTGCGCGAAGGCAACTGCGACCTGATGCTGGCCTACTACGACCCCTACGCCAGCATGCAGCTGGATGGGGAAGTTTTCCCCTCGTTTTCCATCGGGCGGGTCAAGATGATACCGGTGAGCCTGCCGGATGAGCAGGGGGCGCCGCGCTTCCCTCTGGAGGGTGACGACTCCCTGCCGTACCTGGCCTACACCCAGGGTGCCTTTCTCGGGCGCAGCGTGCGCATGCTGTTGAAGAATGACCCGCTGCGCATGCGCCTGCGCACCGTCTACGAGACCGCCATGGCCGAGGGGCTCAAGGCCATGGTCATGCAGGGCGTGGGCATGGCCTGGATACCCGACTTCTGCCTCAGGCAGGAGCTGAAGAGCGGGGCGGTGGTGCGCGCCGGCGGCGAGCAGTGGGATGTCCCGCTGGAGATTCGCCTGTATCGCTGCTCACTGGTGCATAAGCCTGGCGTCGAAAAACTGTGGCGCCAGATGATGAAGCTGCCGCGAGACTTCCTGGAGGCCTGATGCAGGTGCGATCAGGCCAACCACAGTCGGTAACGCACTGCATCGCTGTTCACACCTCCTGGTTTGCGTTCAGCAAACCCGGCGTCGAAAAGCTATGGCGCCAGATGATGAAGCTGCCGCGAGACTTCCTCGAGGCCTGATGGAGGTGCGATTGCCTCCCCACTGTCGGCAACGCACTGCATCGCTGCTCACACCTCTTGGTTGCATTCAGTAAACCCGGCGTCGAAAAACTGTGGCGCCAGATGATGAAGCTGCCGCGAGATTTTCTCGAGGCCTGATGGCTGTTGCTTGATGAAACGTTGCTGTCGACAAGCGCCTGTTGAGCATCAACTACTGATAGCGCTGCCTGGTCTGGTCTGGTCTGGTCAGGGCTAGCCTGGCGTTGTGTCGCTGTTGACGACCGCACCTCACCTTCTTATTGCGTATCGACATGCGCGCCGCACGCGGGGCTTGCAGTCCATGCTGTGGTCCTTGACACCTTACGCGTCCCCTCAGCAAACATCTCACGCCTGAGCCCCTTGTTGCCGTACCCCCTTGCTCCCTAATCCCCTTGCTCGCTTATTCCCTTACCCCCTTGCTCCCTAATCCCCTTGCTCGCTTATTCCCTTACCCTCTTGTCATCTATCGTCACGAGCCCATTTCTCGGCATGCCAACGTCTTGTCGTCGGCGGTTGTGTTGCGGAAAAACCGCCTGCTCTCTTGCCTGCGTTGTACGTCGCTAGAGTAGATTATCTACGTCTTTAACTCAGTCTTGTCCTGGATTGACGGGCTTTTCATGCCCGTTTTTGGTCCGTAAATACGCTCATTGGTTACCGTAATGTCGTGTCAATTAAGTTCGTAGCTAAAGGGGAGTGTGAACCTTTATTGCGGTGTTATCGCATCATTTTTGCTGTGCTTGATCTGGGTCAGTGAAGGCAGTGGCTGCCAGAAGGATTTGGTGCGTGGGCGATTGACCAGCTTGAGCAACAACGAACATAGTTGCTTACACACCGACAACAAACCTTTACGAAACTGTGCGGGTTCGAGTTTGTTTGGCCGACGCTTCAGGGCACAAAGGACAAAGGTTTTCATGGATGAAGGGAAGCCATCGACGATGGAATATCGCAACTCAACGTCACAATACGGTTTGAGGGCTACAAGGATGATCGACACAAGATCGCAGATCCAGAGCAGGAAGTTATCATCAAATCCTGTCAGGAAAGGAGCAGCATTTCTGGGGATGGCCGCGGTCATGGTGTTGTCAGGCTGCGCCGTGTCACCGCAGCCTATATCACCCGAGGCTCGCCAGCTCAGGGCGGATCAACTGCTTGCCCAGGTGACGTCAGATCAGGAACCGGTCGTCGCTCCCATCGATCTGTATTCCGCCATGGCACGGGCTATCAAGTACAACCTCGACTACCGCGTCGAAGTGATGGAACAGGCCCTGAGGGTCAAGGAGCTCGACCTTGCCCACTACGACATGCTGCCGAAGGTGGTTGGCAACCTCAATTACAATGGTCGTTCCAATGAACCGGGCAGTCGAAGCAAGTCGCTGTTGACCGGAAAGACTTCGCTGGAACCATCGTCATCAAGCGAACGCAACCAGTTGGCAACGGATTTGACCATGAGCTGGGACGTGCTCGACTTTGGTCTTTCCTACGTCAGGGCTCAGCAGCGTGCCGACGGTGTGATGCTGGCGGAAGAAAGCAAGCGCAAGGTGATCCAGAGGATTATCGAGGATGTTCGCGCCGCCTACTGGCGTGCCGTCAGTGCCGAAAGGCTGCTGACCAAGACTCGCTCACTGGAGGCCAGTACCGAGCAGGCCTTGGAGCATGCCCACAGACAACAGCATAGTCATTTGACGGCACCCTTACCGGCGTTGAGCTATGAACGGGAACTGCTGACGATTCGTCGTGATCTTGAGTCTCTGACGCGAGAATTGAAGGTGGCCAAGCAGCAGCTCGCGGCGTTGATGAATCTCTCGCCGGAGCAGCATTACGAGCTGGTATTGCCATCTCGTGACCTGGCCTGGGCCGGGATAGACCTGTCCTACGATGCGATGTTGAAGCTGGCGGTGATGAACCGGCCCGAGCTGCGCGAGGTGGCCTATCAGCTGCGTAACAACCAGCGTGAGGGGACCGCCGCAATTCTCGAGACACTGCCAAGTCTCAAGCTGTTTGCCGGCGCCAACTACAGCGATGACGACTTTCTGTACAACAGCGACTGGGTGACCTGGGGTGCCCACGCCAGCTGGAATCTGCTCAAGGTGTTCAGTTTGCCGGCCCGCCAGGAGCGTATCGAGGCCCAGAGCGAATTGCTGGATGCGCGCGGCCTGGCGCTGACCATGGCGGTGGCCACCCAGGTGTCGGTGACGCGTGCCCGTTACCAGCTACGTCGTGGAGAGCTTGATACCGCGCGTCGCTTCCTGGAAGTGCAGCGGGCGATCGAGGATCAGGTGTCAGCTGGGTATCAGGCTCAGCATGTCAGCGAACAGACATTGATCCGCGAACAGATGAATACGCTGCTGGCCGAGGTCCGTATGGATCAGGCGCTGTCCGATCTTCAGGGTGCCTATGCCAATGTGTATACCGCTACCGGCATAGACGCGGTGGACGCTGGCATGAGCAGTGACGAAAGTGTTGCCGAGCTGTCGGCCGATCTCCGCCGGTTGTGGGCCAGTCGAGGCGACGCCTTGGCTCTGGAGCGGGTGGGGCGCTCATGAACACGCGCTCGAGTCGTCCAGCTTCGCCGAGGCGTTCCTCGATGATACGCGACAGAGCGCTTCGCCTGGTGCTGCTGGGTCTGATCATGGGCGCTGGTGACGTCCAGGCGGGAGGCGAGGAGGTCCGCGGCATTCTCGAAGCGGAGCAGCAGGCAGTGCTGTCCAGTTGGATCTCCGCTCCTGTCATCGAGGTGCCCTACCTGGAGGGTAATCACTTTGCCCAGGATGAGGTGCTGGTGAGATTCGACTGCGCGAGGCTGGAGGCGGACCTGCATGCGGCTCAGGCTCAGGTGGCAGCAGAGTCTCGCAACGCCGCCGTTCAGCGAGAACTGCTGGAGATGGGGGCGACGGGGCGGGCCGACGTGGACATCGCCACTTACAAGGTGCGCGAGCTGCGCGCCAGTGTTGAATCCATTCACGAACAGCAGCGCGGATGCGAACTCAAGGCGCCCTTCGCCGGACGTGTGGTGGAGCCATTGGTTAGGACCAACGAAACCCCTCAGGCCAATGCTCCCTTGATCCATATCGTCAGCGATGGGGCCCTGCAGTTGCAGATGGTAGTGCCTTCCTGCTGGCTGGCCTGGCTGGCTCCAGGCAGCGATTTTTCCTTTGTCGTGGATGAAACCGGAGATCACCTGACGGCCGAGGTGTCGAGGGTCTCGGCAGCGGTGGATCCTGTCAGCCAGACGGTAAAGGTCATCAGTCGGGTCACGGATGTCCCACCGCGGGTGCTGCCGGGCATGAGTGGCCTTGCGCGCTGGAAGGCCGATGGCAGTCGGCAGTCGATATCGGATGCCGGTACCTGTCGTGGGAGTGCGACGACATGACGGTCGCACTTGGCTGTCGTCCCGCAGCGCCAGGAGTGGAGTGCAACGAGGGTAATCCGTCTGCCTCTGGTGACGCCAGGCAGGCAGCGCCCGAAGGCGGGGCGCAGGCAGGGGCAATGCGGCTACTGCGCGTCGAGGGCGAGTTGCGCCAGTGCGGCAGTCTCGATCAGTTGTGGTGTCATCTGGCCAACGAAGGGCATGGCCTGCTGGATGCCGATCAGTCGCTGGTGCTGAGCCGCTGCGGAACGAGGCGCTGGCGAGTACAGGCGGTGGGAGGCGTCAGCCGACTGGCCCGGGATAGCGCTCTGGTACGTGACTACGAACGCCTGGTTCGCCGGCTTGGGACAGAGTCGGGGAGCGAGCCTCGCTGTCTGGATATCCGGGCCGAGCAGGGGCGTGATGGTGCATCGCCAATGACGGGGCACGGGCTGTGGGTGCCGCTGACACAGGGGGGACGTTGTGTCGGTGCCGGCTGGCTGCTGGTGCGCCGTTCACCCTGGGATGAGGCGCATCAGACATTGGCGCGACGTCTGGCCGACGCCTATGGCCACGGTGTCTGCGCACTGCTCGGGAGCCGACGCAGCCTGCATGCGTGGAAACGCAGGGGCCCCTGGCTGGCCGCCTTTGTGGGGGTCGGCCTGGTGACGGCACTGGCCTTGGTCAGGGTGCCATTGTCGGTGCTTGCGCCAGCGGAAGTGGTGCCTGAGGCACCCTTCGTGGTGGCTGCGCCTCTGGCAGGCGTGGTCGAGAAGATCCTGGTGACACCGGGCGCGCGGGTGGCCCGCGGGGATCCGCTGGTGCAACTGGTGGATCTTGGCTTGAGAAACGACTTCGAAGTTGCCGAACGCAAGGTCCAGGTCGCCCGATCTCGCGCCTTGCGGCTTCAGCAGGCGGCGATCTCACGTGCAGAGGCCAAGCGTGAACTGGCCACCGCCCAGAGCGAACTGCGACTGGCGGAGGCCGAACGTGACTATGCCCGGCAGCGGCTGGGGGAAGCTGTCATCCGGGCCGAACGTCCCGGGGTTGCGCTCTACAGTGATCCACAGGATTGGGTTGGTCGGCCGGTCAAGGTAGGTGAGGCCTTGATGCAGGTGGCCGATGCGACGTCGATCGCCTTCAGGCTGGAAGTCGCCGCGCCCGATGCGGTCAATCTGGTTGCCGGAGCCAAGGTGAGTGTCTTTCTGGATGCGGCGCCGCTGGACCCGCTGGATGCATCCCTTGAACGGGCGTCTTACAAGGCCCAGCCCGATGCCAGTGGGGTGGCCAGGTTCGAGGTACTGGCCAAGCCGGAAACCCGAGATGGCTGGGTCCCGCGCATGGGGCTCAGGGGAACAGCCAGGATCCAGGGCACCCCGGTATCGCTGTTCTACTACCTGTTCCGTCGTCCCCTTGTTGCTGTTCGTCAGCTCACAGGAATGTGAATCATGGACCACGGTACCGGTACGGCCGAAGACATCGATGCGGCGATCCCTCTTCCTCCACTGCGCCAGGACCTGGAGCTGATAGCAGGGGGCGCGGAAGGCGAAGGGGCTCGGCGCTGGAAGATTCATGACCCGCTGGCCAATCGGTTCTTCGAGGTGGAACACCGGGTGGTGGTGGTGCTGAATCACTGGGGGGAGGGTACCCGGGAGGCGCTCCTGGCACGGCTTCGAATCGAGGGAATCGATGATGTCAGCCTGCAGGACGTCGAGCGATTGATCGTATTTCTCGATCAGCATGACTTGCTGGTATGCCGGCCAGACCACAGCTACCGGAAGGCATGGCATCTACGCTGCGCACGCCGACCGAGCTGGTGGAGCTGGCTGCTGCATCACTATCTATTCGTGAGGATTCCATTGGTGCATCCGGCACCGGCGCTTCAGCGCTGCCTTCCCTGGGTCGGGATCTTCTTCACTCGAACCTTCTGGCTGGTGACGCTGCTGATGGCGATCGGCGGCGGTTATCTGGTCTCTCGCCAGTGGGAGAGCTTTCTTACCACCCTGCCGGACATGTTCAGTGTTGCCGGTGCGGTGGCCTTCGGCGGAAGCCTTGCACTGGTCAAGACCCTGCATGAACTTGGCCACGGTTTCTGCGCCACTCGACAGGGGGCTCGAGTCGGCAGCATGGGGGTGGCCTTGATCGTGATGATGCCGGTGCTGTTTACCGACACCACCGATGCCTGGCGTCTTTCCTCCCGCCGCAAGCGTGTCCTGATCGACCTGGCCGGGGTGGCGGTAGAACTGATCATCGCAGTCTACGCCACCCTGGCCTGGGTGTTCTTGCCCGACGGTGCACTGCGCTTCGTGGCCTTCGCTTTGGCCACCACCGGCTGGGTAATGAGCCTGGCGGTGAACCTGAACCCGCTGATGCGATTCGATGGCTACTACCTGTTCAGTGATCTGGTCGGGGTGGCCAACCTGCAGGAGCGAGCCTTTGCCATGGGGCGCTGGTGGTTGAGGGAGTCGCTTTTCGGGTTTGGCGACGCTGTTCCGGAGTCCATGACGCTGGCTCGGCGCAGGCTCTTGATCGTCTACGCCTTCGCCGTATGGATCTATCGCTTCTTTCTTTTCCTGGGTATCGCCCTGGTGGTCTACCACCTCTTCTTCAAGCTCCTCGGGGTCCTGTTGTTTGTCGTGGAGGTGGCCTGGTTCATCGCCCTGCCGATCCTGCGCGAACTCAAGGTGTGGTGGACGCGAAGACGCGATGTCGGCTTGCGCGCACTGGGCACCACGCTGGTGATGATACTGCTGGCTGGGTTTCTTGCGCTGCCCCTACCCCATGAAGTGCGTATCCCCGCAGTGCTTGGCGCCGCCCGACAGGCACCGTCCTATTCGCCCAGGCCGGCCAGGGTGAATCGCGTTCTGGTCGAGGTCGGTGAGGTCGTGCAGCGGGGCCAGGTGCTGATGACGCTGGAGGCACCGGAGCTCGAGCAGATGCAGCGCACCACACATGAACGCCTCGCCCTGGTGGAGCGGCGACTCGATCGCCGCAGTGCCGACCGCGAAGACCTGTCGCAGAGCCTGGTGCTTGCCAGCGAGCAGGAAATGGAGCGTGAGCGCCTGTCAGGTCTGGCACGCACCCAGCACCAGTTGGAGGTGGTCGCGGCCATCGATGGTGTCGTGGTCGAGATGGCGCGTCCTCTGCATCCGGGGCGCTGGGTCGACGTCGACACCCAGCTGGCACTGGTGGCGTCATCCTCCTCGCTCGAGGCCAGAGGCTATCTGGATAGCGACGATCTGCGTCTGGTAGCGCCCGGTGATGCCTGCGAGTTCGTTGACGACCAGCGTCGCCTGGAGCCCATCGACATGCAGCTGTACAGCATGGCGTCGGCCGCATCGTCATACCTGGATGAAGGGCTTCTGGCGTCGGTGTATGGCGGCCCGGTGGCGTCCAGGCTCGATGAGGGCAGGGCCATCCCGGAACAGGCGGCCTTCGAGGTGACCGCCCTGACAAGGCATCCGGTGGTCGCCCCGCTGACCGAGCTTCGTGGAGAGATTCGATTGAAGGGGGAGCCCGTCAGCCTGGCGGTTCAGGCGGCGCGACGCATCGCCCAGGTACTGGTGCGCGAGTGGAGCGCCTGACCCCGAAAGACAATGTCCTGAGCGCACCGGTGCGCTCGCGAGAACTGATTCCAAGGTAAGGAGAAGAAAATGTCCAAGGACGACCTGCTGTTTCGTGAGCTCGAATCTCGTGTATTGCTGGACGCTGCCGGCGTGGCCACGGTAAAGGCGGTGGATCAGCACGCTGACAAGACGGCGTCGGCAGGGAATGATGGCGCCGCGCCATCTGAACAGAGCGCTGAATCCAGCGATGCCCTGACCCAGGCGCTTTCTGCGGTGGCATCGGAGCAAGCAGCGAGTCGGGACGCCGGCAAGGATAGCGACGGTGACGGTGTCGCCGATAGCGATGACATCGATGACGACAACGACGGAGTGATCGATACCAACGAGCGCGAGACGGACGACAGTACGGCGCTGGACACCAGTACCATCGCTAGCGACAAGGTCACCGACCTAGAGCTCAACGGAACGACCGTGTCCTTTGACGTCAGCCACACCGGCAGTGTCAGCGCCATCGACGACAGCGGTGAGATAGATTTCACCTGTGACGAGGACGGAGAGGCGTCAGTGAGTCTCACGGCCGATGCTCCTGTCGATTTTGTCATTACTTCGAAGCAGGGGAGCGAAGGACATTGGCTCGACTTTCCAGACAAGATCACCATCTCAAGTCCCGGAGCCGTCATTATCGTCGACGACCCCAATGGGGAGCTCGAGATCGCCGCTGGTCCTACTCGGACAGCATCACCTTTTCGGTCAAGCACAGCCCAAACGACGCCTACGACCAGGCCTGGTCGATTCGTGTGGTCAACGCCCAGCAGGTCAGCGTAGGCATGAAGACTCCGGCCTCAGCAGATGGTGACGCCCTGGGAGGCGCCCTGCGCATTGGTGTCGGTGGGGCGCGTGACAGCGATGGAGACGGGGTCATCGATCAGCTGGATCTGGACAGCGACAATGACGGCATCACCGACAACGTCGAGGCCCAGTCCACCGACGGCTATATTGCGCCTGGCAGTAGCGACGCCGACGGTGACGGCCTGAACGACGCCTACGACAAGGACAGCGCGGATGGGTCGGTAGCAGCCAGCGGCGGCTTGTCTGCGGTGGATACCGACCAGGATGGAACCGCCGATATTCTCGACGCGGACAGCGACGAGGACGGCATTCGCGACATCGCCGAACGTGGCGATGGGGCGCCTTCTCGAATCAGCGACAAGAGCGATACCGACGGCGACGGTCTGCTGGACATCTTCGAGGGTAGCGACAAGGACGACGGGTTCGACGCCAATGACGAACTGGTCTCTGGCGGTGACTTTAACCTCTCGGACAGCGACGGCGATCTCAGCGGCGATGACGCGAGCCCAGTACCGATGTTGGGCGATCTTGATTTTCGCGATAGTGCTCGGCTCGACACCGACGGCGATGGCGTCATGAATCACGTCGATATCGACGATGACAACGACGGTATCGTTGATTCCAGTGAAGGGCGGGACGATTCGACACTAGAGAGTGTGAATGTCGGTAATATTGGTACAACGGGGAAAATTCCCGATTTGGATTATAATGGTTCGACGGTCAAGTTGGATTCGAGCGCAAACGGAAAATTTACTGCCGGTAACAATCCTGGGGAATTCAGTTTCTGGTACCCCTCCAAGACGTCGGGGTCGACTTCGATCACCTTTACCTCTGACAAGATTGTAGACTTCGTCTTGATGTCGAAACTTGGGTCGGACGGCCCCCTGCTGGAAAAAAAGGATATCATTACCATTGGCTGTCCTGGCGCCATGATCATTGTGGAAGATCCAGGTAACAACCTGAGTATCGATCCAGGTGTCTATTTCGGTCCGCTCAGTTTTTATGAAGATACGTCGTCGAACACCTACAATCAAAAATGGAAGATTCGGGTCGTGGGTGTGAAGGAATTGACCCTTAGCATGGAAAATGTCGCGCATCTTTACGATAGCACGAATGGTGGCGGAACGATGCGTCTGCTGGTTGGAGGCGTGGCAGAAGATAGTGACCACGACGATATCGCCGATTACCTGGATCTCGATAGTGATAATGACGGCATAACCGACAACGTGGAGGCGCAGACCACCGGCGGTTACACCGCACCAACAGGCGTCGATGCCGACAGCGATGGTTTGGATGATACCTACGACGCGGCCACCGGAAATGCCGGTGCGGGTGCCAGCCAGGGGTTGACGTCGGTCGATACGGACGGCGACGGCACGGCAGACTATCTCGACGTCGACTCCGACGATGACGGCAAGCTGGACATCACCGAGCGCGATGATGGGGCCTCTTCTGTTTCAGATGCTACCGATACCGACCATGACGGCCTGCTGGATATTTTCGAGGGGGAAGATGTCAACGATGGCTTCGATGCCAACGATGAAAATGTCTCGGACAATGGCTTTGCACTACTGGACTCCGATGATGATCTGCCGGCGGACGGCGAGGGAGCGAAACCCTTGGTCGTCGATTTGGACTATCGGGAAAACCCGGTGGTCGATGGTGATGGTGATGGTGATGGCGTCATGGATCATGAGGATATCGATAAAGACAATGACGGCATTCTCGATATTACTGAAGGAAAAGATACTTCCTCAAGTTTTCCCATCGACACCAGTAATATTGGAAGCAACAAGATACCGGACCTTGATTACGACGGGACAAGCGTAAAGTTGACCTCCGACCCTACCACCGGAAGTCTCAGTTATGGGGGGAGCGACGGTGCGATTAATTTCAATTATTCCAATGATAATGTGTCGACTGCCAACTTTTCGTCAGATACTATCGTCGACTTTGTCATCGATAGCAAGACAGTCTCCAGTGGAAGACAGTTTGACAACAAGGACCGGCTTACCGTTTCGAGTCCCGGTGCCTACATCGTGGTCCATGATCCCAAGAATGTTCTGAATATTGCCGAGGGCGTCTATCTGAACTCCGTCACGTTCAGCATGAGAGGATTAGGTAATATTTACGGAGAGTCTTGGTCGATAAGGGTCGTCGACGTCAAATCGATGAACCTGAGCATGAGCTGGAATCCTCTCAATGAGAACGACAGCAATATAGGGGCCTGTGTCAGGGTAAATATCGGTGGCGTGGCCAAGGATGCTGATCATGACAATATCGCTGATCATCTGGATATCGACAGCGATAATGATGGCATCACCGACAACGTGGAAGCGCAGACTACCGGTGAGTATATAGCGCCAACCGGAATCGATGCCGATGGCGATGGGCTGGATGACGCCTACGATGCCAAATCTGACGACATCGGGGCGTCTGTCAGCCTCGGACTGGCGCCAGTCGATACCGACAGCGATGGCACGAAGGACTATCTCGACAGCGATTCCGACGATGACGGCAAGTTGGACATCGCCGAGCGAGATGATGGGGCGGCATCCGTCAGTGACGCCACCGATACCGATGGAGATGGATTGCTCGATATCTTCGAGGGATCGGATGCCAACGACGGCTACGACAGCAATGATGAAAACCTGGTTGGCGGCAATTTTTCCCTGGCCGACAGCGACAATGATATCGCGGCCGATGGAAGCGACGCCTCACCCCCCGGTTTCGATCTGGACTATCGCGACAGCATCGATCCGCCGACGGCGGTGAAAGACGCGGCGGAAACCAATGAGGACGTGGCTCTGGTGGTTACCAAGGACAATGGGCTGTTGTCCAACGATACCCTGGCAGGGGCCACCGAAATTGCCTCGGCGGCGATCGACACCGATGGTGACGGCGTGGCCGATACCGCACTGGTGCTGGGGCAAGCCAATACCGTCAAGGATAGCGACGGCAATATTATCGGCAAGTTGACGTTGTCGAAGGATGGTTCCTACCGGTTCGATCCAGTGAAGAACTTTTTCGGGGTTCTGCCGATCATCACCTATACCATTAAGGGCTCAGGGGGGTACGCCAGTTCGACGCTTGCCATCAAGGTGACCGCGGTCAATGATGCACCTGCCGCCGCCAATGACAAGGGAAGTGCCAAGGAAGACGAGACGCTGAGCGTCGACAAGAGCGAAGGGCTGTTGGCCAATGACAGCGACGCCGAGGGAGATAGTCTGGTCGTCTCCGGTTTCAGCGTGGCTGGCCTCACCGGCAGCTTCAAGGCCGGCGAAACCGCCCGCATTGCCGGCAAGGGAGCGGTAACGCTCAACGCCGACGGCTCCTATACCTTTGTTCCAGCGCCCAATTACAACGGCAGCGTCCCCGTGATCACCTACACCGTCAGCGATGGCGAAGGGGGGACCGCCAGCGCGACCCTGACCATCACCATCGCCGAAGTGGAGGATAGCGTGTCGCTCGGTGGGCTGGGGGACGGCAGTGAGGGCAGCGATGGCAGCGTCAATGAGTCGGCCTTGACGGGCGGTACCGATGCCGGTGGCAGTGACGGTGTACACGCCGGCACATTCACCCTCAGTCCTGCCTCTAGCCTCGATAGCCTCACCATCGGCGCCACCAAGATTACCCTGGCCCAGCTTGAGGCTAGTGGTACCACTCCGATCACCATCACCGGCAGCTACGGTGATCTGATGATCATCGGTTTCGATAGCGCCACCGGTACCGTCTCCTACCGTTATACCCTGACGTCAGAAGCCTCGCATGGCTCTGAACCGATCAAGGACTCCTTCTCGATCAGTACCAAGGACACCGACGGAGACAGCACCGCCAACGCCGGGACTTTGGCCATCCTGGTGGTCGACGACGTCCCTGCCGCCACCGCCGATACCGGCAGTGTCGACGAGGACGCCAGCGGTGGCAGCACGCTGACGGGCGATGTCATTTCCAATGATACCCTGGGGGCCGATGGCGCTGCGGACAGTGGTGCGATCAGCGCGGTCGGCAAGGGCGACGCGACGCCTGCCGGCGGGGTGAACAGCAGCATTGCCGGCGACTACGGCAGCCTGTTGATCCAGGCCGACGGCAAGTACCTCTACACCCTGGATAACGCCAACGCCGCGGTCAACGCCCTGCAGAAGGGGGGGACCCTCACCGAGACCTTCACCTATCAGATCACCGATGCCGATGGCGATACCAGCACGGCGACTCTCACCATCACCATCAAGGGGAGCAACGACGCTCCGACGGCCGATGATATGACCGTCTATAGCGCGGAAGACGCCGAGACCACCGGCACCATCGTCGGCAAGGACCCTGAAGATGACTCCCTGAGCTTTACTCTTGATGCTCAGCCGGAGGGGGGAACCGTCACTCTCGACAAGGACAGTGGTGAATTCGTCTTTGTCCCGGATGCCAACGTCAATGGTGATATCACCTTCAGTGTGACGGTCGACGATGGTCATGGCGGCAAGACCCAGGTGGAGGTGACGGTCAAGGTCAGTCCGGTCAATGATGCGCCCGAGGCGGCCGATGACAGCGCCAGCACCGCCGAGGATACGCCGCTGATCGTCGGCAAGGACAAGGGTGTTCTGGCCAATGACAGCGATATCGACAGTGATGCCCTATCGGTGGCGGGCTTCAGTATCGAAGGGGTGACGGGGAGCTTCAAGGCGGGAGAAACCGCTACCATTGCCGGCGTCGGCACGCTGACCTTGAACGCCGATGGTTCTTACCGCTTCGACCCTGCCCTCAACTACCATGGCACGGTTCCCAAGGTGACCTATGTGCTCAGCGATGGGCGGGTCAGCGACACCGCCATCCTGAGCATTACGGTCGATGCGGTGGATGACAGCGTGACGGTGGGCGGACTCGGCGATGGCGGGGATGGCGTCGACGGCGAGGTCAAGGAATCGGGACTGGTCGCGACCGACGGCGCCGGACTGACCCACGATGGCACCTTTGCCCTGAGCCCGGCGAACAGCCTGGCGAGCCTTACCCTGGGAGGTACGTCCATTTCCCTGGCTCAACTCCAGGCCAGCGCCACGACACCGATCAAGGTGACCGGCAGCTACGGTACTCTGACGATCAAGGGCTATGACCTTGCCACCGGCACGGTGAGCTACCGCTACACCCTGACGTCCGCCGCCGACCACTCAAGTGGTGCGATAAAGGACAGCTTTGTCATCGACGCGACCGATGTCGAAGGGGACGTCACCAAGGGCATGGGGACACTGGCGATTCGTATCGTCGACGATTCACCCACGGCTACAGCCGATACCGGCATAGTGACCGAGGACGGCGCGGCCTCCACAGGCAACGTACTGAGCAACGACCGGCAGGGCGCCGATGGCAGCAAGGTGTCGAAGGTGGGGGTTGCCGAATCCACCGATGGGGGAAGCGTCGGCAGTGCCCTTGTGGGCAGCTTCGGTACCCTGACGCTCAACGCCGACGGCAGCTACGTCTATGCGCTGGACAACACCAACGCGAAAGTCGATGTCTTGCAGAAGGGCGAGACCCTGATCGAAACCTTCACCTACCAGATCACCGACGGCGATGGCGATACCAGTACCGCAACCCTGACCATCACCATCAAGGGCGCCAACGATGCACCGACCGCGACCGTTGATGACCTGACCACGGCGGAAGATACGCCGGTGGACGGCAGCATTGCGGGCAAGGACGTGGAGGGCGATAGCCTGTCCTATGATCTGGTCGCCCAGCCAGAAGGCGGCACCGTCAATCTGAGCGAGGACGGCAGCTTCACCTTCACCCCTGACGCCAACGTCAGCGGCGACATCACCTTCAGCGTGAGCGTCTCCGATGGCAACGGAGGAACCGTTACCGTCGAGGTCACCGTCACGGTGACGCCGGTCAATGACGCCCCGACGGCAGTGGATGACAAGGCCGAGACCAACGAGGACACGACGCTTGAGGTCGCCAAGGACAAGGGGGTGCTGGCCAACGACAGTGACCTGGAGGGCGATAGCCTGAGGGTCAGCGGATACAGCGTCGAGGGCATGACGGGCAGCTTCAAGGCGGGCGAGACTGCCACCATCGAGGGTGTCGGTAGTCTGACACTCAACGCCGACGGCTCCTATAGCTTCGTGCCGGCGCCCAACTACAACGGCAGCGTGCCGAAGATCAGCTATACCGTCAGTGACGGTAATGGCGGGACAGCCAGCGGTGCGCTGGCTATCACGGTCAAGCCGGTGGATGACAAGGTCAGCCTCGGGGGGCTTGGCGACGGCAACGACGGCAGCGATGGCGGCACCGTTACCGACGGGGAGGTCAAGGAGTCGGGGCTGTCCGGAGGCTCCGACGTGGTGGGCGGCGGGGCGAACCATAGTGGCAGCTTCACGCTGAGCCCTGCCGATAGCCTGGCGAGCCTGACGGTCGGCGTCACCTCCATTAGCCGGGCACAACTGGAGGCCAGTGCCACCACTCCGGTCAAGATCACCAGCGCTCATGGTTTCCTTACCATTACCGGTTTTGACCAGAAGACCGGTACTGTCAGCTACACCTTCACGCTGACCGCCAAGGCCAGCCACAAGGGGGGGGCGGTCAACGACAGCTTTGTCATCGGCGTTACCGATGTTGACGGGGATGTCTCGGCCAATGCCGGAACCCTGGCCATCGCAATCGTCGACGACACACCGGTGGCGAAGGCCGATAGCGCCCAGATCGCGGAGGAGGGCGACGATATCAGTGGCTCGGTCATCGGCAACGACCTGGCAGGTGCCGATGGCGTCCCCAGCAAGGGGGTGATCCATGCGGTGGGTGTTGGAGAGGAGTCGCCAAGCGGGGGCGTCGGCAGCAGACTAGAGGGCAGCTACGGTAGTCTGGTGCTGGACGCCAACGGCAACTACCTATACGAACTCGATAGCGGCAACAGCGAGGTGAACAAGCTGGCCGTGGGGGACACCCTGAGCGAGGTCTTCACCTATCAGATCATCGATGCCGATGGCGATACCAGCACCGCGACCCTGACCATCACCATCGTGGGGGCGAACGATGTGCCGGTGGCCAGCGTGGATGCGATATCCACGCCTGAGGATACGCCGGTCTCCGGCAAGATCACCGCCAGCGACGTGGACGGCGATTCGCTGTCGTTCGACCTGGTGGCCCAGCCGGATGGGGGCACGGTCACACTCAATGACGACGGCAGCTTCACCTTTACACCGGACAAGAACGTCAACGGTGACGTCAGCTTCGACGTCATAGTGGACGACGGTCACGGTGGCACCACCACGGTGGAAGTGACGGTGACGGTGACACCGGTCAACGATGCTCCTGTCGCCAAGCCGGACACCAACACCACCAGTGAAGATACCCCCCTGGTGGTCAACAAGGACGATGGGGTACTGGCCAACGACAGCGATGTGGATGGTGACAGCCTCAGCGGCAGCGGCTTTACCATCGAAGGCGTAACGGGAACCTTCGAGGCCGGCACGGAAGCCACCATCGACGGTGTCGGCAAATTCACCTTGAACGCCGATGGGTCCTACCGCTTCGAGCCGGCGCTGAACTACCACGGAGATGTGCCCAAGATCAGCTACAGCGTCAGTGATGGCAAGGGCGGGACAACGACGGGAGAACTCTCGCTCACCGTCGAGGCGGTGGATGATGAGGTAACCATCGGTGGCCTGGGCGATGGTAGTGATGGCAGTGATGGTGGCGATGTCAATGACGGACAGGTGAGCGAGGCAGGCTTGCCGGGCGGATCTGGTTCCCTGGGCAGTGGCGTCTCCCACACCGGCAGCTTCACTCTGGTGCCGGCGGATAGCCTCTCCAGTATCAGCCTTGGTGGAACCACCCTGACGCTTGCCAAGCTGGCCGCCAGCGGCGATACGCCGATCAAGATCCTGGGCGATCATGGTGAACTCACCATCAACGGCTACGATCGCGCCACTGGCAAGGTCAGCTACACCTATACCCTCACGGCCCGCGCCGACCATAGCCTGGGGGCGGTCAGCGACGATTTTGCGATCGACGTGACCGACGTCGACGGTGATGTCGCCACGGACGTAGGGACCCTGTCGATCGCCATCCTCGACGATGCTCCGGAGGCCGAGAGCGACGTCGACGATGCGATCAACATGCCGGGACAACCCAGCAGCACCGCCGATGGCAATGTGCTGACCGGGGGCGGGGGCAAGGATCCCGACGCCATGGACGGTGACGCCGATATCCTTGGCGGCGACGGTGGCACGGTCAGCGGCGTAGGCGCGGGCTCGGATCAGCCATCGGCGTCCCACGTCGGTCAGGGGCTCCAGGGGAAGTTCGGCACCCTGACCATGAACGACGACGGCAGCTACTGCTATGTGCCGGATTTTGACGCTGACCGAGTGGCCCATCTCAAGGCGGGCGAGAAGATCGAGGACACCTTTACCTACACGGTGACCGATCCCGACGGCGACACGTCTACCGCCAGCCTGACCATCCGCATCTATGGCACGACGGCGGTCATCGGTACGGAAGGGGGCGAGGTAGACGAAGCCCAGCTCAACACGGATGGCGCCACCGGCACAGACCCCGGAGTCTCGGGCGAGGTGATCTATGAGGGGGCGTTCTCGGTGGTCGACCGGGTGGGACAGCAGCTCGATACTCTGACCATCGGCGACACCAGCTTCACCCAGAGCGAGTTGGCGGCGTTATCCGAGGCGAACCCATCAGTACGTATCGAGGCCGAGCACGGCTATTTCGAGATCACCGGCTATACATTGGGTAAAGGCACCGACGTACGGGAAAATACCGTCACTTATCGATTTGTGCTGACCGAGCAGACCGATCACTCCGGGGGGGCGGTCTTCGACCACGTTGAGGTATCAATGACCGATACCCTCGGTAACGATACCAAGACCTACGGCAAGGAGTTGGTGGTCAAGATCCTCGATGATGCGCCGATCGCCGCCAAGGATACCGCCAGCGTCGTCGAGGATGGCGATGCCGGTGCCGGTAGTGTGGTGACCAATGACCGCCAAGGCGCCGATGGCGGAACCAAGGTGAGTGCGGTAGGCAAGGGCAGCAGCGTCAGTGCGGACAGCGTCGGCGCCGAGATCGCCGGCAGTTTCGGCAGCCTGATCCTGGGCGCCGATGGCAGCTACACCTATACCCTGGACGACACCAATGCCAGGGTGGATGCCCTGCAATCGGGAGAGACGCTGTCCGAGACCTTCAGCTATCAGATCACCGACGCCGACGGCAGCGCGTCCACCGCGACCTTGACCATCACCATCAAGGGGGCCAACGACGCCCCTACGGCCAGCGTCGATGCATTGACGACCCAGGAGGACACGCCCGTCAGCGGCTCCATCGAGGCCAATGACGTCGACGGGGATGATCTCAGCTTCGAACTCGTCGAGCAGCCTGACGGCGGCAAGGTCACGCTCAATGAAGATGGAACCTTCACCTTCACCCCCGATGACAACGTCAGTGGCGATATCACCTTCCAGGTCGAGGTCTCCGATGGCAACGGTGGCACCACCACCGTCGATGTGACGGTCAAGGTGTCGCCGGTCAATGACGCACCAGTGGTTGCCGGCGAGACTGCCACGACTCCCGAGGACACGCCGCTGGATTCGGAGGCCGACGACAGCTTGCCGGGGCTACTGGACAATGACAGCGACATCGACAGCGATCATGGCAGCCTGACGATCGTGGACTTCAGCGTCGACGGCATGAGCGAGAGTGCCGATGCCGGTTCAACCGTCACCATCGAGGGTGTCGGCAAGCTGACGGTGGGAGCCGATGGCGCCTGGCGTTTCGAACCGGTCCTCAATTACCACGGCAAAGTACCGACGATCACCTATACCGTCAGCGATGGTGAGGGCGGCAGCAGCACAGCCACTCTCGACATCACTGTCACGTCGGTGGATGACCAGGTTAACCTTGGCGGGCTCGGTGACGGAAACGATGGCAGTGCGGGTGGCAACATCAGTGATGGCTCCGTCAACGAGGCCGGTCTGGCAGGAGGCAGTGACGAAGGCAATGGGCTGGTCCACAGCGGCAGCTTCACCCTGGGACCGGCCGATAGCCTTGAGAGTTTCACCCTGGGCAGTCGCAGCATCGGCCTCGCTGAACTCGAGGCCAGCGCGTCGTCGCCCATAGTGATCGAAGGCCGCTACGGCACCTTGACCATCGAAGGCTACGATCGTGCCACCGGTACGGTGAGCTACCGCTATCGGCTGACCTCAAATGCGGATCATGCCACGGGGACTGTCAGCGACGACTTCGTGATCAGCGTGACCGATGTGGAGGGCGAGGTCAGCGCCAATGCCGGTACCTTGGCGATCAAGATCATCGATGACACCCCGAGTGCGACAGATGACAGCGGTACCGTCGACGAGGACGGTGCTGCCGGCAGCGGCAGCGTGTGGGCCAATGATCGCCCGGGTGCCGATGGCGAAGCCGCCAATGGGGCGGTGGTCAGCGTCGGCGTGGACGGCAAGCTGGGGGTGCCGCTGGAGGGCAAGTACGGCAGCCTGACCCTCAACGCAGATGGCAGCTACTCCTATACGCTGGACAACGCCAATGCCAAAGTAGATAAGCTAAAGGTCGGCATGACCTTAGAAGAATCCTTTGCCTACCAGATCCGTGATGCCGACGGCGATCTTGCCACCGCCACCTTGACGATCACCATTCGTGGCGCCAACGACGCTCCGACGGCAACGGCGGAGAAGGTCACCACCCGCGAGGATACTCCGGTCGATGGCAAGATCGTCGGCACCGATGTGGACGGGGACGACCTTACCTACACACTGGATGCCCAGCCCGAGGGTGGCACCGTCACCCTGGACGAGAACGGTAACTTCACCTTCACCCCGGATGACAATTTCCACGGAGACACCAGCTTCACCGTGACCGTGACCGACCCTTCTGGTGCCACCGTCACGGTGGAGGTCGATGTCTCGGTGACACCGGTCAATGACGCTCCGTCCGCCGAGAACGACCAGGCCACGATCGCCGAGGACACGGCTCTGACGGTCGCCGCCGAAGATGGTCTGCTGGCCAACGACAGCGATATCGAGGGCGATCGCCTCAGTATTACGGGCTTCAGTGTCGATGGCCTGGAGGGGACTTTCCTGGCGGGACAGACCGCCGTCATCGACGGGGTCGGAGAGCTCACCATCAGCGCCAATGGCAGCTATCGGTTCGTGCCGGCGCTGAACTACCATGGCACGCTGCCGCCGATCAGCTACACCGTCAGCGATGGTGCGGGTGGTACCAGCACCGCCACCCTCGACTTAAAGGTCACGCCGGTGGACGACCAGGTCAGCGTAGGTGGGCTGGGTGATGGCGACGGTGGCTCAGGAGGGGGCGATGCAGGAAACGGCAATGCCACCACCGACGGTGCGGTGAACGAGTCCGGTCTGACGGGCGGCAGCCATGAAGGCAACGGCTTCATCCACAGCGGCACCTTTACCCTGGGGCCGGCGGACAGCCTGTCTCGGCTGACCCTGGGAGGGACCCGTATCAGCCTGGACCAGCTCAAGGACTGTGGTAACCACCCCATCGAAGTGGTCGGCGACTATGGCACCCTGGTGCTACGCTACTACGATTCTGCCACCGGTGAGGTGGGCTACACCTACACCTTGACGTCCCGGGCCAACCATTCAGACGGTGCGGTCAATGACAGTTTCGCCATCAGTGTCACCGACGTGGAGGGCGAGACCACCGACAATATCGGCAGCCTGGCCATCGCCATCATCGATGACGGCCCTGTCGCCGACAATGACGGCGCAGAGGCGGTCGAGCAAGGCACCGAGCCGGGAAGCCACTGCAACGGTAACGTCATCCTCAATGACAGCTATGGTGCTGATGGTGTTGCCGTCGATGGCATGGTCTCGGCGGTCGGGGACGGTGAGACATCGCCCGAGGGCGGCGTCGGCGAGCCGGTGGAAGGTCGTTACGGCAGCCTGGTGCTGAATGCGGACGGCAGCTATTCCTATACGCTGGACAACGACAACCCCGTGGTGGAAGCGCTCAAGCCTGGGCAGACGCTGACCGAGACCTTCAGCTATTCCATCATCGATAGCGATGGCACTGTTGCCACCGCGACGCTGACCATCACCGTGCTGGGGGCCAACGACGCCCCTGTCGCCAGCGTTGATCCCATCGTCACCTCCGAGGATACCCCGGTGGACGGGCGTGTCGTCGCCACGGACGTGGATGGTGATGACCTGACCTTCAGCCTCGACGATCAACCCGACGGCGGTACGGTCATTCTCAATGAGGATGGCACCTTCACCTTCGTGCCGGATCCCGATGTCACGGGCGATATCAGCTTCAGCGTCACCGTGACGGACGCCTTCGGCGCCACCACCACCGTGGTCGTCAACGTCTCGGTAGAGCCGGTCAATGACGCCCCGGTGGCCAGCGCCGATCCCGTTGTGACCCCCGAGGACACCCCGGTGGACGGGCGCGTCGTCGCCACGGACGTGGATGGTGATGACCTGACCTTCAGCCTCGACGATCAACCCGACGGCGGTACGGTCATTCTCAATGAGGATGGCACCTTCACCTTCGTGCCGGATCCCGATGTCACGGGCGATATCAGCTTCAGCGTCACCGTGACGGACGCCTTCGGCGCCACCACCACCGTGGTCGTCAACGTCTTGGTGGAGCCGGTCAATGACGCCCCGGTGGCCAGCGCCGATCCCGTTGTGACCCCCGAGGACACCCCGGTGGACGGGCGCGTCGTTGCCACGGACGTGGATGGCGATGATCTGACCTTCAGCCTCGACGATCAACCCGACGGCGGTACGGTCATTCTCAATGAGGATGGCACCTTCACCTTCGTGCCGGATCCCGATGTCACGGGCGATATCAGCTTCAGCGTCACCGTGACGGATACCTACGGCGCCACCACCACCGTGGTCGTCAACGTCTTGGTGGAACCTGTCAATGACGCTCCTGCGGGAAAGGCGGAGCCGATCGTCACTGGAAGCGGTGAACCCGCGACTGGTCAGGTGATAGCGTCGGACGTCGATGGTGACGATCTGGCCTTTGGGCTGGACAAGGGGCCGGCACACGGGCAGCTCACCCTGAACCCGGATGGTTCCTTCCTCTATGTACCGGATGCGGGCTTCAGCGGCAGCGACAGCTTTGTCGTTGCGGTGTCTGATGGGCAGGGAGGCGTCACATACGTCACCGTCTCGGTGAAGGTGGAGTCTCCAGAGGGCTTCTACATCGGCGACAGTGCAGCTGACGTCTTGTCGGTGAGTACTGCCCCGGGCGACGGCGCCCCCTCGATACATGCCGATGGGGCAGTCCATGAGGCTGTCAATCAGATGGCAGGACTCGGTGGCCTTGCCGATCTGTCTGCGGATGGGGCAGTCAGAGCGGCGGTCCATGGTATTTCGGCGCTGACCGACGCCGAAATGGAGGTGGTAGACAAGGATCAGCCGAGAGAATCCAGTACCTGGAACTCCTCGATGCTGCAGGAGGCCAGGTCGCTGGCTCATCCCGGTGCCGTGCGAGCGACATCGTGGGCAAGCAGCGATGCCCGAGCGACGCTGGAGGCTCTGGTCGAGAACGAGCGGGCGTGGCTCAAGCTGCCGGATGGACAGCGCGACATCAAGGTGTCGTTACCTGGGGGCCGAGCCTTGCCGGACTGGATCCAGCGTCCTTCTATCGGTCAGCTGCTGATCGATCGACCGGCGGCTCTGGAAAAGGTGACGTTGGATATCGATAGCCGAGGTAGTGGTGGTGAAGAGCATCACTACCGCCTGTCGCTGAACCTGGACAAGGTGCGACTCGAGGTAAGTGAACGAAGCGAGCCATCATCTAAGATTGCGCCAGGATTCAGTGAGCAGCTCGGTCAGGCCTACCGCCAGACGAATGACCTGGACCCGAATCTGCTCGAGGCGTTGGCACTGCTGGCGGAGGACGGTTGATAACTAGGTGACGGCTGCCGGGACGTAGGATCGGTGGGCAGGGAACGTTTCCCTGCCCGCTCTGGCATTTTATTGGTGGGTTTGCCTGGTGCGTCAGGCGCGTCGATCGGCAGGCAGTCCGAGAAAGTTCTGGATGATGAAGAAGTGATCCTCGAACAGGCTTTCTGGCTCGAGTTCCGCCAGGGGCACCCAGCGGGCATGGTCGCCACCCTTGACGGGTTTCAGCCTCGGCAGGTTCTGATCCGGTCGCAGGGCAAAGTAGAAGGCTTCGGCCAGGGTTCGCCCACGCCAGCTTCGGTGCGGCTCGTCGAATAGCCGTTGACCGCGTAGCGATCCCTTGAGCACCGGCTCCGGCACCTTCAGCCGAATGCGTTCGCGCAGCTCGCGCAGACAGGCGTCCATCAGTCGTTCCTGGGCGCTGATAAAGCCCCCGGGCAGGGCATAGAGTCCCTTGCCGGGCGCCGAGGTGCGCCGCACCAGCAGCACATGGCCCGACTGCACCACGACTGCACAGACGGTGACGAAGATCGGCGGGTAGGGCGCCTGGGCCCAGGCCGAACGGTACTGGTCGAGCAGTTGCTGTTCTTCGCCGAGCTGGCGGTAGGGCTTGCCACTCATGAAGCGGCGGATATGTTCCACCACGCCCGGTGGAAGATCGTGGCTTGCGTTGGTGGAGAGATACTCAACCGCCGAGCCCTCGGAGCGAAATAGCCGTTCTCGAATCTGGCTGGCGGAGATCGCTTCGACCAACGGTACGCTCACCGACTCCCACTGGGGGAACAGTGACAGGTAATAGCTCGACTGACCGCGGCTGGCGCCGATCAGCCCGATGCGTGGCAACCGTGCGCTCTCGGGATGGGCCAGATCGCGCACCTTGCGCTGGACGTCGTGTACCCAGACATCGTCGTTGTACAGCGCATCCAGCAGCGGCACGATCTCGAGGCGAGCGTTGTCGTCCTCGTCGAAGGCGCTGCGCAGCATCTGGCGGCGTTCGTCGAAACGCCAGGGATTGCGCAGCGAGCGCGCCTGCCAGGCGGAGCCTACCAGCACGATGACCTGTCTGGCCTGCTTGAGGGCCGCCCGAATCACCGCCAGATGGCCGAGGTGCGGGGGCTGAAAGCGTCCGATGAACACCAGGCAGTCGAACTCGGTCTGCGGCGGAGAGGTGGCCAGATCGGTGGGCATGGAGGGCTCCTGGAAAACGTCGCCGCCATTATGGTGGCGCTGACTGGCAGGCGCAAACAGACCTGCGCAAACAGAAAGGCTCCCAGGATAGATGAAGGAACTAGACGAAGGTGGCTCGATCAACCCGTCACGACGATCCGGTCGTGATGAACTGGCTGCGCCAGGGTGTCGCGTTGGCGCATGTTCCTGCGTATACCGTCGGTGTTAGGTATGCTGAGGGCAACGATAATGACGAGGGAACGCCATGATCATTCAGTTTTTCGCCTTCTGGTGGGGGGTGCTGCGTCGCTCGGTGGCGTTGTGGCTGGAGCGCAACGCCTTCAGCTACGCCGGCTCGCTGGCGTTCTATACCTTATTTTCGCTGGCGCCGACGGTGATCATCGCGGTGACGGTGATCGGTGTGGTGCTGGGCGAGGAGGCGGCACAGGGGCAAATCTTCGCCCAGTTGCAGGGCACCATGGGCCCCGAGGCGGCCACCGCCATCGAGCATGCCGTCGCCCAGTCGCGCATCCAGGAGTCCGGCCTGTTGCCGACGCTGCTGGGTTTTGCCGCCCTGGCGGTTGGTGCCACCACGGTGTTCGGCCAGATGCAGTTCTCGCTGAACACCATCTGGGGCGTCGCGGCACGCCCCAGCAGCAACAGTCTGTGGATCTTCGTCAAGAATCGTATGCTGTCACTGACGATCGTGCTGGCGATCGGCTTTATCCTGCTGGTATCGGTGGGGCTCGGGGTGTTCGTCAGGGCGGCACTGAAGGCCGCCGATGATGTGCTGCCCTACGTCAGCCTGCTGACACGAGGGGTGGAGCTGCTGGTGTCGATCGGCGTGATCGCCGCGCTCTTTGCCACCATCTTCAAGGTGTTGCCCGACGTGGTACTGCGCTGGCGCGACGTCATCGTCGGTGCGGTTGTCACGGCCTTGCTGTTCTCGATAGGGCGCACCGGTATCGCGCTGTATCTGGCCTACAACGCAACGGCCTCGACCTACGGCGCGGCGGGGTCGGTGGTGGTGGTGTTGCTGTGGGTCTACTACTCCTCGCTGATCCTGCTGTTTGGTGCCGCCTTTACCAAGGTCCATCTACTCGCCCGGCACAAGCCCATCATCCCGCGCAACAGCGCCGTACTGGTCAAGCAGGAACTGCTCGATCAGCAGAGCGTGCGGGCCCAGTTGAGCGCCGAAGAAGAACGGGAATTCGAGCAGGAGGCTCGCGAGCGTCAGCATGAGGCGGAGCTGGAGGCAGGGGAAGTGGAGACTGCTGGCACGGTGGAGAGTCGTCAGGCCAACGAAGATGACGAGGTCAGCGTCGATGATACGGTTCAGGATGCCGATGTCGCCAGAGAGGAACCAATGGACGAGCAGCAGGAGGCAGCCACGATGTCCGATGACACCCTATGCCTGGAGGCCCTGGTGGAAGGGCGAGTACAGGGCGTGAGCTATCGCTTTGCCACCAGGCAGCAAGCCGAGGCAGAGGGGCTTGCAGGGTATGCCCGCAATCTGCCGGACGGCAGTGTCGAGGTGTTGCTGTGTGGGCCTCGTGACGCGGTGGAACGGGTCGCCGACTGGCTTGAATACGGGCCCGAGCAGGCCGAAGTGACCCAGGTCACCATCCGTGAGGTGACCCTTGCGGAGCTGCCGCAGGATTTCACGACGGGCTAGGGCTGTGCGAAAAGTGCCCGGGGTCGTCGACCCCGGCTGCTTGACGTGAAAGATTCAGAGGGAAAGGAGCCCCGGGCGGGCACGACGGATATTGTCGAGGGACAGTGTCGTGCCCGCCCGGGGCTTTTGCTGGCTTGAGTCGTTCAGGCCAGGGTGTCCGCGATCCAGTCGCTGACGGCCTTGCCGTCTACCTTCATGCAGACGTTGACCACGGGTGTCTGCGACCAGCGGTCGGCGATAAAGCCTCTGCCTTCCGGCGCGAGGATGGTCTGCCCCTCGGCCGGCCCTTCGGTGACCACACCCAGGTGGCCGCGGGTGGTCTCGAACAGGTCCGGGCGCAGTAGCCAGGCCAGGGCCACACTGTCATGGGGGCAGCAGCCGTCGATGCCGAGGGCTTCACGATAGAAGGCGCGATAGAAGTCGTAGCTGCCGGCCAGAATCTTGCCGAGCTCGCCCTGGCCTGCCTCGATGCGGGCCATGTGGTCCGGCGTCAGGATGCAGCGATGGGTCACGTCGAGCCCCACCAGAGTCAGCGGCCAGTCGGCGGTCAGTACGCGCTGCGCGGCGTGGGCATCGTTGAAGATGTTGGCTTCTGCCACCGGGGTGACGTTGCCGCCTTCGCGAATGGATCCGCCCATGATGACCACCTGCTTGACCAGGCGGGTGATCTCGGGGTCCAGTTGCAGCGCTGCGGCAAGGTTGCCCAACGGACCGACCGCCACCAGGCTGACCTCGCCCGGACGCTGGCGCACGGTGTCGACGATAAACTGGGGGGCGCTGCGAGCATCGGCCTGTCCCTTGACCTCGGGCAGGCTGATATTGCCCAGGCCGTTGTCGCCATGGATATGCTTGGGTGCCGGATGACGAGGCTTGACCATGGGGCAGGCCGAGCCCTGGGCCACCGGCACCGGCTGGCCAGCAATCTCGCCGAGCAGCAGGGCATTGTGGGTCGCCGTCTCGATGTCGACGTTGCCGAAGGTGGTGGTCATGCCGAGCAGCTCAATGTCGGGATGGCGCAGGGCGATGGCGATGGCCTGGGCGTCGTCGACGCCCGGGTCGGTATCGAAGATGATCGGGGTGCTCACGGAAGCTCCTGTGATTGGCCTGAAGGTCTCAACGGATGGCGTGCTGGCCGCTCGCCAGCGCTGTGTCGACTTCGTCGCGGGTCGGAATGCTGGCGGCCGCGCCCTGGCGCTGAACGCCGAGGGCGGCGGCGGTGGAGGCCAGCGCCAGGCAATCCGCCACGGTCTTTTGTTCCTGCATCGTGGCCAGATAGTAGCCGATGAAGGTGTCCCCGGCGGCGGTGGTGTCAACCGCCTCGACCCGACTCGCCGCCTGGAACTGGCGTTGACCGCCGTGCTGATGCCAGGCGCCTTCGCCTCCGAGCGTCAGCACCAGTTGGGTGCTGGGCAGGCGCTCGGAAAGGGCGGTGAGCAAGGCGTCGGCATCGGTATCCTCTGCAACACCGGCCAGCCAGGCGGCCTCGCCCCGATTGACGAAAAGGAGATCGCACCGGTCGAGCGGCAGGTCCAGCACGGCGTCGCTCATCGGCGCCGGGTTGAAGGCGATGTTCAGTCCCTTTTCATGTCCGAGCCGGATGGCATCGGCCAGGGCGCTGCATTCATTCTGCAGCAGCAGCCAGTCGCCGGCCTGAGTGCCCTCCATCAGCCTGGAAAGGTCATTGGCCGAGTGGTGGTGATTGGCTCCGGGGAACAGCAGGATGGCGTTCTCTGCGCCGTCGTCGACCTGGATGATGGCGTGGCCGGAGGGGGCGGCCACCTCGGCAATACCATTGACGTCGACCCCGGCATCGGCAAGCTGCTGGCGGGCCCAGCCATCCTGGGCATTCAGGCTACCCCAGTGAGCCACCTGACCACCGGCCTTGGCCAGCGCGAGTGACTGATTGGCTCCCTTGCCTCCAAGGCCGACTCGGTGCTCATGACTCGCCAGGGTTTCCCCCGGGCGAACGAGATGGGGAACGCGATAGACATGGTCGAGATTGATCGACCCGTAGTTGTACAGCATGGGGTGTCCGATGAGGGGGTGGGCTCAGCGCGAAGTATCGGAGTGATGCCGGGTCGACGCAAGAGTGGAACCGCCATCGATAACGAGGCTGTTACCTTGTTTTCAGAGTTATACCGTTATCTTGGGTGCAACAAAATCCGAATGTGCCAAATGCATCGAGTTGTTACTCATAGGCGATAAGGACAGGCCGTTGGGAAGCTTCGCATTCGCTAAACTCGCCCGAACATGCCGATCAGGGGCGCGATAACGTTGCATAAGCCTGGCCTAAGCGTGACGAGGGCGTGGCGAGAGCCTGGAGAGAGCTCAGCAAGGGGCAGGCAAGGGGCAGGGTGCCAAGAATGGCCTGGTGTCAGGCGGGCACGGTCTTCCGTGCCCGCCATGGACGGCGTCAGCTCTCTTGCGCAGCGTTCCGCAGGTTGTCGACGGTCAGCTTGACGATGTTCTGTCGCGCTTCAGGGGTGATCCAGGCGCTGTGCGGGGTGACCAGCAGGTTCAGGCGCGGCGACTCGTTGACTGCGTCAATCAGGGCGTGGCCATCACGAGGCGGCTCCGCGGGAAGGACATCGACGGCAAGGCCTCCCAATTGCCCTTCGCGCAGGGCGGCCAGAGCGGCTTCTTCATCGATCACTCCACCCCTGGCGCAGTTCACCAGCAGGGCGCCTTTCTTGATGGTCTTGAGGTTCTCGGCGTTGAGCAGATGACGACTGTGTTCGGTCAACGGGCAATGCAGGCTGACCACGTCGGCCTCGGGCAGCAGCTCGGCCAGTGCCGGGCGCCGGTCATTGGCCTCGTTGCCTGGTCGCGCGCTGAAACTCACCCGCATGCCGAATGCGTCGGCCAGGGCGGCCACCTTGGAGCCCAGTTCACCCTGTCCCACCAGCACCAGATGCTTGCCTTCGAGTTGCAGGGTCGGGTGGTCCATCAGACAGAAGAACGGGCTCTCTCCCCAGCGGCCCTCGGCCACGTCGCGCTGGTACTGGGGCAGGCGAGTGGCCAGGGCGAGGATCAGCATCAGCGTATGCTGGGCGACACTGGCGGTTCCGTAGGCGTTGACGTTGTCGACACGGATGCCACGCTCTTTCGCCACCTCCATGTCGATATTGTTGGTGCCGGTGGCCAGTACGCAGATATGCCGCAAGGAGGGCAGGGCGTTCAGGGTATCGGCATCCAGCACCACCTTGTTGACGATGGCGACGTCGGCGCCGGCCAGCCGTTCACGCGCCTCGGCAGGGGTGCTGGTGGGGTGAACCTCGAGGCTCTCGAGCTGCTCGCGCAGCGGTCCAAGGTCAATGTCGGTACCCAGGCTGTCGGCGTCCAGTAATACAGCTTTCATCGCTTCTCCTGTTGTGTTTGGTGGGTGTGGTGAGTCTGGTGGCGAAGATCGGTGCACAGGGCTGGGCCTTGAGGCGCTCAGCACGCTATAATGCGCCCCTTTGATTTGGGCTTGGAATTGCTGTTGGCCGGCCCTATATCGCATGTCGGGATCGGAAGCGGCGTGATCGAGGGTGTGTCAGGCAGATCAGACGCCGGCTTCCCGCCCCGCAGGAACAATGCGAACGGAGACCTAGAACCATGCCCATCTACGAATATCAGTGCAAGGCCTGTGGCCATCGGCTGGAGAAGCTGCAGCGCATGAGCGCCGCTCCCTTGACCGACTGCCCGGCCTGCGAAGCTCCCGAACTGAACCGCCTGGTCTCGGCGGCTGGCTTCCGTCTTGCGGGTGGCGGCTGGTACGAGACCGACTTCAAGACCGGTGGCACCAAGAAGAACCTGGCGGGTGACAGCGGCGGAGGCGGTGCCTCCTCCGGTGGTGGCTCCGCTTCCGGTGACGGCGCCGCTGCCTGATCCAACGAATTGCCTTTACCTTCACGCAACATGACAGGAACCAACATGCGCAGCCATTATTGCGGCCAGCTCAACGAAACCCTGGTGGACCAGACGGTCAGCCTGTGCGGCTGGGTACACCGCCGCCGTGACCACGGTGGGGTGATCTTCCTCGACCTTCGCGATCGTGACGGTATCGCCCAGGTCGTGGTCGACCCCGATACCGCCGAGGCCTTCGCCAATGCCGACCGCGCCCGCAGCGAGTATGTGCTGCGCATCCAGGGCCGAGTGCGCATGCGTCCCGAGGGAACCCAGAACCCGAACATGCCGACCGGCCTGATCGAGGTGCTGGCCAAGGAAGTGGAGGTGCTCAACACCGCCGCCACGCCGCCGTTCCAGCTCGACGAGCACGGCAAGGTGGGTGAGGAAATTCGCCTCAAGCACCGCTACATCGACCTGCGTCGCCCGGAGATGATCGAGAAGCTGCGTCTGCGCTCTCGCATCTCCCATAGCGTGCGGGCCTTCCTCGAGGGCGAGGGCTTCCTCGACATCGAGACGCCGGTGCTGACCCGGGCGACCCCGGAAGGTGCACGTGACTATCTGGTGCCGAGCCGGACCCACGCCGGCAGCTTCTTTGCGCTGCCGCAGTCGCCTCAGCTGTTCAAGCAGCTGCTGATGGTGGCGGGTTTCGATCGCTACTACCAGATCGCCAAGTGCTTCCGTGACGAGGACCTGCGTGCCGACCGTCAGCCGGAATTTACCCAGATCGACCTCGAGGCATCCTTCGTCGAAGAGGCCGACATCATGCGCATCACCGAGTCCATGGTGCAGGGCCTGTTCAAGGACGTGCTCGACGTGGATCTGGGCGAGTTCCCGCGCATGACCTGGCATGAGGCGATGCATCGTTTCGGCTCCGACAAGCCGGACCTGCGCATCCCGCTGGAGCTGACCGACGTCGATGACCTGATGAAGGAGGTGGACTTCAAGGTCTTCTCCGGTCCGGCCAACGCCGATGACGGCCGTGTCGCCGCACTCAAGGTCAGCGGTGGCGCCAAGCTGTCGCGCAAGGAAATCGACGAGTACACCAAGTTCGTCGGTATCTACGGCGCGCGGGGCCTCGCCTGGATCAAGGTCAACGAGCGTGCCAAGGGCATCGAGGGCCTGCAGTCGCCGATCGTCAAGTTCATGGAAGGCGTGATCGAGACCCTGCTGGATCGTGTGGGTGCCGAAGACGGTGACATCATCTTCTTTGGTGCCGACAAGGCGCGCATCGTCAACGAGGCGCTGGGGGCTCTGCGGGTCAAGCTGGGTGAGGATCTCGATCTCTACACCCAGCCCTGGGCGCCGCTGTGGGTCGTCGACTTCCCGATGTTCGAGGCCGACGACAACGGTCGCCTGAGCCCGCTGCATCACCCCTTCACCTCGCCGGCGTGTAGCCCCGAGGAGCTCAAGGCCAACCCGGCCGAGGCCCTGTCGCGTGCCTATGACATGGTGCTCAACGGGACGGAGCTGGGTGGCGGCTCGATCCGTATCCACGATCAGGCCATGCAGAGCGTGGTATTCGAGATCCTGGGTATCGGTGAAGAAGAAGCCCGCGAGAAGTTCGGCTTCCTGCTGGACGCGCTGCACTACGGTGCGCCGCCCCACGGTGGTCTGGCCTTCGGTCTCGATCGCCTGGTCATGCTGATGACCGGCGCTCGTACCATCCGTGAGGTCATCGCCTTCCCCAAGACCCAGAGTGCAGCCTGTCTGATGACCGACGCCCCTGGCGAGGTCAGCAACGACCAGCTCAAGGATCTGAGTATCCGCCTGCGTCAGAAGGCCAAGCCCGAAGCCAGCGAATAACGCTAGGCGCTGTCCGAAAAGTCGACGAGCGAAGGTTAGACAAGGCAAAAATCGGTGAGAAAGCGCAGTTTACGGGGTGTAAATGAGCATTTTGACCGGGCTGGCGCACCAGCCGATTTTTAACGCCGTATTACCGAGCGCAGGCACTTTTCAGACAAGCCCTAGGCTATCGCGCTGTACCGACAAACCCCCGCCCATCGGCGGGGGTTTGTCGTTGATGGGTGATCAGCCCAGCAGCCTGGACAGTGGTGACGGCAAGGAAGACGCCGTGCGACGGGCCAGCGACGGAAGGGTGGTGAGAGGCGATAGAGACGATAGAGGCGTGAGCGGTGAGCCACCATGAGGCTCGGTCAGATGCTGTCCGATCATTCTACGCGCCGGTGCCAGTCGGTCGCCAAGGCGCAGACCCAGGTGACGGACCATTCGTGCCGGCACTCCGTCATCGGTGTAGAGGCCAACGATGGCCTGGGTGGCTTGATACAGCGGCCAGGTGGCCAGCCGATGCTCGCGCTCGTAACGCTTCAGCAGTTGCGGGTCGGCGATGTCCTGTCCGAGTTGGTGGGCACGGATCAGCCGGCGGGCCAGGCGGTGCTGACTCTGGGCGCCAAAGTTGAAGCCGTGTGCCGTCACCGGATGCATGCCCACCGCGGCGTCACCGACCAGGGCAAAGCGTTCGGCCACGAAGCGCTCTGCGTAGGCGCTTACCAGGGGATAGACGTGGGTCTCGCCCTCCAGGGTCATGGCGCCGAGCCTGCGTCCGTAGCGATGGGTCAACGCCTGCGACAGTGCCTCGGGCGGCAGCGCGGTAAGCTCCGACATCTGCTGGCTGGGCAGGGTCACCACCGCCGACGACAGGTGTTCGTGCAATGGCAACAGCGCCAGGGTCTGGCCGTGGTCGAACCACTCCCAGGCAGACTGGTCATGGGCGCGTTGGTGGCGAACCCGACACACCAGCATGCTGCGGCCGTTGTCGCGCATGCGCGCAGCGATGCCCATCTGGCGGCGGGACTCGGAGAAGCGACTGTCCGCGGCCACCGCCAGACGTGCCGACAGTCGAGTACCGTCTTCCAGTGCCAGACGCGCCGCACCGGGGTCGCTGGTGATGCTTTCCAGCGCCGAGAAGTGCCAGTCGATGCCGTCCATGCGTTCGGCTTCCTCGAGGGCGGCGCGGCGTATCAGATGGTTCGGCACCATGAAGCCCAGTGGTCGATCGTCGCCGGAGTCGAAGTCCATGGCAAAGGACGACTGTCCGTTGAACACCTTGGCATGTGTCAGCGGTGCCACCTCGTGCTGGGGGATCCGCTGCCACACACCAATGTCGGCAAGCAGGTCGCAGGATGCCTGGGTCATGGCGATCTCGCGCCCATCGGGCCTGGGCTCGGCCAGTCGAGGGCGATCGATTCGATCGATCAGTGCCACACTCAAGCCGGCACCGGCCAGTGCTCGCGCCAGGCATAGGCCCACTGGCCCTGCACCAATGATGGCCACATCCGTCATTCGTCACTCCTGAGCTGGATTCGCTGGTGAGCTGCACGCGCGGTAGAATGCGCGATAAATCAAGCGCCCGACGCTAGCACAACGGGTGATCAGGTGGCGGGCTTTGTGGCGCGCATTTGATCCAGCGCCGGGTTCAGGTGCTTTTGGCAGGCTCCTTCAGGGCCTTGTCTTCCAATATCGCCCGGCGACGTGCGAAGCGTCGGCTTCCAGCAACCAACGGGATGCACCATGGCAGGACATAGCAAGTGGTCGAACATCAAGCATCGCAAGGCCGCTCAGGATGCCAAGCGCGGCAAGATATTCTCCAAGTTGATCCGCGAGCTGGGCGTGGCCGCTCGTCAGGGCGGGCCCGAACCCGCTGACAATCCGCGTCTGCGGGCCGCCATCGACAAGGCCCTGTCCAATAACATGACCAAGGACACGATCCAGAGGGCGGTGGATCGCGGGGCAGGGCAGAATGATGGCGATGACATGGAGGAGATCACCTACGAGGGCTATGGTCCGGAAGGCGTCGCCATCCTGGTGCAGTGCATGAGCGACAACCGCAATCGAACTGTCTCAGATGTGCGACACGCGTTTTCCAAGCATGGCGGCAACCTGGGCACCAGCGGATCGGTCGCCTTCATGTTCCATCACCAGGGGCGACTGACCCTGGCACCGGGAACCTCTGAGGAGGCAGCCATGGCGGCCACCCTGGAGGCAGAGCCCGAGGATATCCTGACCGACGAAGACGGCAGCCTTGAGGTGGTGACATCACCGGAGCGCTTCGGTGCCGTCAAGGATGCCCTGCTGGCCGCGGAGCTTGAGCCCGTCTACAGCGACGTCGGACTCTTCGCCGATACCACCACGCCCATCGAGGATGCCGATCTCGCGCGCCGTGTGCTCGCCCTGATCGATCACCTCGAAGACCTCGATGACGTGCAAAATGTTTTCACCAATGCGGACTTCAATGATGCCATTCTTGCCGAACTGGAGCGCTGACCTGCCGGGGAACTCGGCATGATCGTGCTGGGGATCGATCCTGGCTCGCGTATCACCGGCTACGGGGTACTCGACGCCAGCGAGCGGCAGCCGCGCTACATCTCCAGTGGCTGCATCCGCCTCAAGGATGAGTCCCTGGCCCAGCGTCTGGCGCAGGTCTATGCCGGGATCAGCGAGTTGATCGGGATCCACCGTCCCGCGGCCTTCGCCATCGAGCAGGTGTTCATGTCGAAAAATGCCGACTCTGCACTGAAACTGGGCCAGGCGCGGGGTGCCGCCATCGTCTGCGCCGCCAATCACGGCCTGGATGTGCACGAGTATGGGCCGCGCCAGATCAAGCAGGCGGTCACCGGCAGCGGTGGTGCCGACAAGACCCAGGTGCAGCACATGATCACGGCGACGCTGGGACTGTCTGGCACGCCCCAGGCGGACGCCGCCGATGCTCTGGGAATCGCCCTGACGCACTGCTACGCGTCACGTGGCTTGATCACCCAGGGCTCCTTCGGTGGGCGGCCCAGCGGCTCCAGGGGGGGCGGCAAGGGGACGTCCTGGCGCCAGTATCGCCCCTAGGTTTTTTCACGCTGATGCGTCGGGTTGTTGTTGCTGCATCGGCTGACGTTCAGGCTGTCGCAAAGTGGCGACGGAAGCATTATCGAACAGCGTTTGTTTGTGCTGGCGGGGCCCAGGCTGCCACCGTATAGTGGGATGCAAGGTACGCTTGCAGGGTAGCAGCTCCCGCGATTCGTGACCGCCGTCTCAGGTACACTGGCGATCACTTTTACCGCCGAGATCAAGGAAGTATTCGCGCCATGATTGGACGCATCACGGGCACACTGCTCGAAACCCAACCACCCTGGCTGGTGGTCGACGTCAATGGCGTCGGCTACGAGATGGAAGCCTCCATGACCACCCTGGTCGCCCTGCCGGGCGCCGGGGAGCGGGTGTCGCTGTACACCCATCTGACCGTGCGCGACGATGCCCATCTGCTGTATGCCTTTGCCCGCGAGCAGGAGCGCGCGCTATTTCGCGCACTGATCAAGGTCAACGGTATCGGCCCCAAGCTGGCCCTGGCGATTCTCTCCGGCATGGACGAGGACGCCTTCATCCGCTGCGTGATGGAAGACGACGTCAAGGCGCTGACACGTCTGCCTGGCGTCGGCAAGAAGACGGCCGAACGTCTGGTGATCGAGATGCGCGATCGCTTTCCCCACTGGCAGCATCCCGACAGCCTGCCGCTTGAAGGGAACGCTCAGCCGTCCACACCGGTATCCGGCAAGACGGCATTGGCTGACGCCGAGGCGGCGCTGGTCAGTCTGGGCTACAAGCCCACCGAGGCAAGCCGCATGTTGTCCGGCCTCGAGGATGAGGGCAGCACCGAAGCCATGATCAAGGCGGCGTTGGCGCGCCGCATGGCGGGTTGACCATGATCGATACCGACCGACTGATCGCCGCCGATCCGCAGGAAGGAGAAGGGCGGGTGGACCACGCCATCCGCCCCAGGCGCCTGGCCGACTATATCGGCCAGCCCCGGGTCAGGGAGCAGCTCGAGATCTTCATCCACGCCGCCCGGGCCCGGGACGAGAGTCTCGACCACACCCTGGTATTCGGCCCGCCTGGACTCGGCAAGACCACCCTGGCCAATATCATCGCCACCGAGATGGGCGTGGGCCTGACCTCGACCTCCGGGCCGGTGCTCGAGCGTGCCGGCGACCTGGCCGCCATGCTTACCAATCTCAAGGCCGGTGACGTCCTGTTCATTGACGAGATCCATCGACTTTCGCCGGTGGTGGAAGAGATCCTCTATCCCGCCATGGAAGACTTCCAGCTGGATATCGTTATCGGTGAGGGCCCGGCCGCACGCTCGATCAAGCTCGATCTGCCCCCCTTCACCCTGGTCGGAGCGACCACCCGAGCCGGCCGTCTGACGTCACCGCTGCGCGACCGTTTCGGTATCGTGCAGCGCCTCGAGTTCTATGCCATCGACGAGCTGACCGAGATCGTGGCACGCTCGGCGCGCCTGCTCGAGGTACACACCGACACGGACGGCGCCCGTGAGGTGGCCCGGCGCTCCCGTGGCACGCCACGTATCGCCAACCGGCTGCTGCGGCGGGTTCGTGACTTTGCCGAGGTCAAGGCGGCAGGGCACATCACCGCCGAGGTGGCCGATCAGGCGCTGAACATGCTGCACGTCGACCACCATGGCCTCGACCATATGGACCGTCGCCTGCTGCTGGCGATGCTCGAGAAGTTCGACGGTGGCCCGGTGGGCGTGGATTCGCTGTCGGCGGCCATCGGCGAGGAGCGCGACACCATAGAGGACGTGATCGAACCCTACCTGATTCAGCAAGGTCTGATGATGCGCACCGCACGAGGCCGGGTGGTGACGCGCCAGGCCTGGACCCATTTCGGCATGGCCCCTGACGATCAGGCCTTCGACGCTTCCAACGACTGACCCGAGACGAGGATTTCCGTGAACGACTCCATGTCCATTCCCCATCTGATCATGAACGCCAGCGGCGTGGTGCAATTTGTCATGCTGCTGTTGCTGATCGGTTCCGTGCTTTCCTGGATCGTGGTGTTCCAGCGCAGCTTCGTGATGCGCCGTGCACGCAAGGCGCATCGCGCCTTCGAGGACCGCTTCTGGTCCGGCGTCGACCTCAACGAGCTGTATCGAGACGCCCCGGCCGAGGGCGAGACTCAGGGCGCCGAGCACATCTTTCGCGCCGGCTTTCGCGAGTTCAATCGGTTGATGCCGAAGACCCGCAGCCCCCAGGCGATCCTCGACGGCGTCCAACGCAGCATGCGGGTGGCCTGGTCACGTGAAGAAGAACGCCTGAACCTGCACCTGGTGTTCCTCGCCACGGTGGCCTCGGCCAGCCCCTATATCGGCCTGTTCGGCACCGTCTGGGGCATCATGGGCTCCTTCCAGTCGCTGTCGATGGCCCAGCAGGCGACCCTGGCCACGGTGGCACCATGGATCGCGGAGGCGCTTGTCGCGACCGCCATGGGCCTGTTTGCAGCGATCCCCGCGGTCATCTTCTATAACCGCCTGTCGGCGGAATCGTCGCGCCTGCTGGGCAAGTACGAAGACTTTGCCGAGGAGTTCCACTCCATCCTGCACCGCAACCTGCAGGGCCGGCCCGACGCCGGCGCCGCCTGATCAAGGAGACGCCGCATGCTTGGACCCTTCAATCGCCGTGGGCGCAGCAAGCCCATGGGGGAAATCAATGTGGTCCCCTTTATCGACGTCATGCTGGTGCTGCTGGTGATCTTCATGATCACCGCGCCGATGCTGACCCAGGGGGTCAAGGTCGACCTGCCTCAGGCGACCTCGGAGCCGATCGAGGACACCGAAGACACCGACCCGATCATCGTCTCGGTGGACAAGGAAGGGCAGTACTTCATCAGCCTCGGTGGCGACGAGACCCAGGTCAGCCTGGACGAGTTGAGTGACCGCGTGGTCATTCTGCTCGAGCGCAACCCCGGTACGCCGGTGATGGTGCGGGGTGATCGCAACGTCTCCTACGGCCAGGTGGTGACCTTGATGAGCACGCTGCAGGTGGCCGGCGTCGCCAACGTCGGGTTGATCTCCGAACCCCCGCCCCAGGACGGTTAGGAGCGCTCATGGCGAAACCACAGCGGCGAAAGACACTCAAGCGTTCCGCCGGGCGAGTTGGCTATGGTCTGCCGACGGTGCTGGCCGTTGCGCTGCACCTGGGCATTCTGGTCATCAGCGTGATCAAGTGGCCGAGCAGTGAACCCGAGGCGCCTAACAACGCCATCGTGCAGGCTACCCTGATCAGCACCGAGACACGTACCGATCAGGCTCAGCAGGCGGCCGAGGCGCGCACACGCGCGGCCGAACGTCAGGCTCAGGAAGAAGCCGAGCGCCAGGCTCAGGAGGAGGCCGAACGTCAGGCCCGTGAGGCCGCAGAGCAGCAGGCCGCCGAAGAGGCCGAGCGTCAGGCGGCAGAACAACAGGCTCAGCAGGAAGCGGAGCAGCAGGCAAGGGAAGAAGCTGCCGAACAAGCCCAGGCGGAAGCCGAACGGCGGGCCGCCGAGGCCGAAGCCGCCGCCCAGCGCAAGGCCGAAGAGGAAGCCGAGCGTGAGGCTGCTCGCCAGCAGGCCGAGCAGGAGCGCCAGGCCGAAGCCGAGCGACGCCGTGAGGAAGAGGCGGCGCGACAGCAGGAGGCCGAACGCCAGGCCCGCGAGGAGGCCGAGCAGAAAGCAAGAGAGGAAGCCGAGCAGCAGGCAAGAGAGGAGGCTGAGCGCAAGGCACAGGAAGAAGCCGAACGTCAGGCCCGCGAGGCAGCCGAGCAGAAAGCAAGAGAGGAAGCGGAGCAGCAGGCAAGAGAGGAAGCCGAGCGCAAGGCACAGGAAGAGGCCGAACGTCAGGCACGAGAAGAAGCCGAGCGTCAGGCCCGCGAGGAAGCCGAGCGCAAGGCACAGGAAGAAGCCGAACGCCAGGCCCGCGAGGCCGCCGAACAGAAGGCCAGAGAAGAGGCCGAGCGGCAGCTTCAGCGGATCATCGAGGGCGATTCCAGTGCCGTCTCCAACGCCGAACAGGGGAACGAGGCCGCCAATGGCTTTATCCAGCTGGTGCGGCGTGCGGTGGAGCAGGCCTGGGTCATCCCGCCCAATGTGGGCGACGGCACCACCGCCGAGGTACAGGTCAGGTTGGGGCCCTCGGGTGAAGTATTTGCTGCAACGGTCACACGTTCGAGCGGAAACGCCGCCTTCGACAACTCCGCCATCCAGGCGGTGGAGTCTGCAGCTCCGTTCACCGAACTGCGAGACCTTCCCAGCGGCGTGCAACGCGACTATCGTCAATTCAATCTGCGATTCAGACCGGGAGACATTCGCTGATGAGAGCCTTGAATGCGAGTTGGTGGACCAGGAGGGTCAGCATGACCGTCGCTCACACGAGCCTTGCCAAGCGCCTGCTTGCTGTCGTGGCAGGCATGCTGGTATGGCTGGCCGGGCCAGCGGCCCAGGCCGATCTGACCATCGATATCACCCGTGGCAACGAAAGGGCCACACCGATCGCGGTGGTGCCCTTCACCGACCAGGCGGGGGGACTACCCGAGGATATCGCCCAGGTCGTCTCCGATGACCTGGAGCGCAGCGGCTACTTCGAACCGTTGCCGCGCTCAGAGATGTTCAACCAGCCCTCGTCCAGCGAAGAGGTCACCTATGGTGACTGGCGCAGTCTCGACTCGCGCTACCTGGTGGTCGGCAGCACCAGTCAGGAGGGTGGCCAGGTCAAGGTGCGCTTCGAGCTTCTCGACGTCAGCGGCGAGAGCCGGCTGCTGGGCGAGACGGTCACGGCATCGAGTTCCGATCTGCGCGGCGCGGCGCACTATATCAGTGACCAGATCTTCGAGGAGATCACCGGCATTCGCGGCGCCTTCTCGACCCGCATCGCCTATGTCACCTCGCAGGGGGTGGGCGACAACACCCAGTACGGGCTCTATGTGGCCGACGCCGATGGGCGCAACAGCCAGCAGGTCCTGACGTCCGATGAACCGATCATGTCACCGGCCTGGTCGCCGGATGGCGGCAAGCTGGCCTATGTGTCCTTCGAGACTGAACGGCCGGCCATCTACGTGCAGAATCTGGCCACCGGTCAGCGCGTCAAGCTGACCGACTTCGAGGGGCTCAACAGCGCACCGAGCTGGTCGCCGGATGGTCGTCGCCTGGCGATGGCGCTGTCCCGGGATGGCCAGCCCGAGATCTACGTGATGGATATCGGCTCGCGCAACGTTCAGCGTGTCACCAACTCCTCGAGCATCGAAACCGAGCCGGCCTGGGCGCCGGACGGCCGCTCCCTGATCTTCACCTCGGACCGCTCGGGCGGCCCCCAGATCTATCGCCAGAGCGTGTCCGGTGGTGAGGCCGAGCGTCTGACCTACACCGGCAACTACAATGCTCGTGGCCGCCTGTCGCCGGACGGCGAAACACTGTTCTTGATCCACCGCGGCAACAATGGCTATCAGGTGGCCAAGCAGGACCTCGAGAGCGGGCGTCTGGTGGAAATCAGTGATGCCCAGCAGGCCGAATCTCCCAGTATCGCGCCCAATGGCACCATGGTAATCTTCGCCACCCAGCAGGGTAGCACCGGGGTGCTGGGAGCGGTCACCGCCGATGGACGTGCGCAGTTCCGTCTGCCCGCCGCCCAGGGCGATGTCCGTGAGCCGGCCTGGTCCCCGTTTCTGAACTGATTCGACGGCCATATGCCGATGAATCGACTTTGATGCATCACGCAAGGAGAGTGACACGATGTTTCTCAAGCCCTACGCCCGTTCGCTGGCCATCGCCGCTTCCCTGGCCGTTCTGGCTGGCTGTTCCAGCACCGGCGGCACCCAGGACGGCAGCGCCGCAGGCACCGGTACCGGCGGTACCATGGGTGGCACCGGCGTCGGTACCGGCACCGCCGGCAGCGGCCAGGTCAGCGGCTCCGGCTATGGCACCGACGGTGCCGGCCAGATGGCCGACGGCCGCATCCCGGAAGTGCGCACCATCTACTTCAACTACGACAGCGACGCCATCCGTCCCGAGTTCGAATCGGTGGTCAACGCCCACGCCCAGTACCTGAGCAGCAACCCCAACGCCTCCGTCGTGCTGCAGGGCCACACCGACGAGCGCGGTACCCGCGAGTACAACCTCGCGCTTGGCGAGCGTCGTGCCGGGTCCGTCGAGCGCTACCTGCGCCTGCAGGGCGTCAATCCCTCGCAGATGGAAGTGGTGAGCTACGGCGAAGAGCGCCCCGCAGCTCGCGGCAGCAACGAGGATGCCTTTGCACAGAACCGCCGTGTGGTCTTTGCTTACTGAAAGCCACTGACGTCGGACGTGGGAGAAGTCAATGAGACACAGTCTTAAGGGACTGTGCGGCGCGGGAGCCCTGGTGCTCCCGTTGTCCGTCATGGTACCCGCCATCCTGTCACCTGCACTGGCTCAGCAGCCGGTCGTCAGAGACCTCAGCGGTGGCAACAGCTTTTACGATCAGACGGCCACCCAGGCCCAGGCCAGCGGCAATCTCGCACTGTTCAACCAGGTCGAGCAGCACCAGCGCGAGCTGCGAGAATTGCGCGGGCAGATCGAAGAACTGCGCTACCAGCTCGATCAGCTCAAGCAGCAGAGTCGCCAGCAGTACATGGACCTCGATCAGCGCATGTCCGAGTTGCCGCGCCAGGCAGCGCCACCAAGCGCCCCGAGTGAAGCAACGGAGCCGCCGAGCGAATCCGCAGACAGCAGCGGCAGCGGCAGCGGCAGCGGAGCATCCTCATCGTCCTCTGGCCAGGCCAGCGATGATGCCAGGGAGGCCTATCAGTCGGCGTTCTCCAAGGTGCAGTCGCGAGACTTCGATCAGGCGATCAGCGACTTTGATACCTTCGTCGATCGTTATCCCGACTCCAGCCTGACCGCCAACGCCTACTACTGGCTCGGTGAATTGCATTCGGCACAGTCGTCCTTTGGCGATGCCGCCGATGCCTTCGAGACCGTACTGGACCGTTTTCCCGACAGCAGCAAGGTTCCCGACGCCATGTACAAGCTGGGACTGCTGAAAGCACGGCAGGGAGATACCGAAGGCGGCCACGCACTTCTGGAATCCGTCCAGCAGGACTATCCTGACAGCAATGCGGCATCTCTTGCCGATGACTATTTGCGTCAGGCCGGGGCCTGATCAAGGAAGCGCCATGACCGAGTGCAAGATTGATTACCAGGCACCTCAAGACCTGCTAAAGGATCGCATTCTGCTGGTGACCGGTGCCGGAGACGGCATCGGGCGCACCGCGGCGATCGAATACGCACGTCGCGGGGCCACCGTGATTCTGCTGGGCCGTACCACCGCCAAGCTCGAGAAGGTGTATGACGAGATCGAGGCCGCCGGAGGTCCGCAACCGGCGATCTTCCCGTTGAACTTCGAAGGGGCGACGCTCAAGGATTACCACGATATGGCCGAAGCGCTGGACAAGGAGTTCGGCCGGCTCGACGGTATCCTGCACAACGCCGGGCAGCTAGGCCGGATCACTCCGTTCGAGCAGTACAATCCAGAACTGTGGGATCAGGTCATGCAGGTCAACATCAACGGGCCCATCTGGATGACCCAGGCGCTGTTGCCACTGCTGACCAAGTCTGCCGACGCCTCGGTGATCTTTACCTCGTCGAGTGTTGGCCGCAAGGGGCGGGCCTACTGGGGCGCCTATTCGGTCTCCAAGTTCGCCACCGAAGGCTTTGCCCAGGTACTGGCCGAGGAGATCGATCATCTGGGGACCCTGAGGATCAATACCCTCAACCCCGGGGCGACCCGCACCGCCATGCGCAAGAGCGCCTACCCGGGCGAGGACCCCATGAGCCTGCGGACCGCAGAGGACATCATGCCGACCTATCTGTGGCTGATGGGCCCTGACAGCAAGGGCCGCAACGGGGAAGCCTTCGACGCCCAGCCGCCGAGAAGCTGACGTCACAGGCAAGTGAAGCGTTCAACGAGCGTTGCAAAAGGAACGGCGAGCCGATCGGCCCGCCGTTCCTTGCGTCTCACCGCCTAAACTGCCGATCCCGACCCCAGCGCCAGCGAAGCTCAGGTCGCGCCTCGCGTCGTCGTGCAGGGCTTCGGCCGCCGCCCTGGCTCGTCGACGTCTGGCTTCCAGCAACGTCTCAGTGGCCTCTCAGCGTCCTCTCATTAGACTCTCAGTGCCTTTTCAGCGCTTCGAGAACCGCCTCCGCGGTATCGAACCAGCGGTCGGCCGGCCAGTCCCGGTAATCTTCTTCCTCGGCAATGTAGCCATAACCCACGGCGATGGCCGGCATGCCCGCGGCTTTTGCCGCCTGCATGTCGCGCACGTGGTCGCCCAGATACCAGCACGCCTCGGGCGCGACGTCGAGGCGCCTGGCCGCCTCCAGCAGTGGTTCTGGATGTGGCTTCTTCACCGGCAGGTCGTCTGCGCAGAGCATGACGCCCGGCGCGAGTCCCAGCGCTTCGACCAAGGGCTCGGCATACAGACGTGGCTTGTTGGTGACGATCCCCCAGGGCCGGTCGAGGCCATCCCAGTGGAGCAGTAGACGATCGAGCGGCGGGAATACCTGGCTGTGTTCGGCCACCGCTTCGGCGTAGAGGTCGAGCAGCTGCTGACGCGCCGCAGCGTGGTCGGGGTGCTCGCTTTCGAGCCCCAGCGCCAGGGTGACCAGGGCGCTGCCACCATTGGACACCTGGGCGCGAATGGCAGGGTAGGGCAGCTCGTCCAGACCATGCAGCCGGCGCAATCGATTGGTGGCCTGGGCCAGGTCAGGGGCGGTATCCACCAGGGTGCCGTCAAGGTCGAACAGCAGGGCGTGAGGTAGCGAATCGTTCACGCGGTCTCCTTGCGACAGAGCATCAGGTAGTTGACCGAGACGTCGTTGGCGGATAGCGAGAACTGACGAGTGATCGGGTGGTAGACCAGACCACTTTGCTCCTCGATCTCGAGTCCAGCGTCACGGCACCAGCGGGCCAGTTCGGCTGGGCGGATGAAACGGGCGTAGTCATGGGTACCACGAGGTACCATGCCGAGCACGTACTCCGCGCCGAGAATGGCCAGGGCGTAGGACTTGGGGTTTCGATTGATGGTCGACAGCGCGAGCTGTCCGCCGGGCTTGAGCAGTCGAGCGCAGGCACGCACGATGGCTTCGGGGTCGGGCACGTGCTCGAGCATTTCCAGGCATGTCACCACTTCGAAACGCTCCGGAGCTTCCTCGGCCATGTCTTCGACGCTGATGTAGCGATATTCGAGAGCGACCCCCTGCTCATCGGCGTGCTGACGCGCAACCGCGAGCGACGCCTCGGCCAGATCGATACCGGTCACCCGAGCGCCGCGGCGTGCCATGGCCTCGGAGAGGATGCCTCCGCCGCAACCGACGTCCAGCACTTCGCGCCCGGCCAGTCCCACTCTGGCGTCGATGAAGTCGAGTCTCAGCGGGTTGATGGCATGCAGCGGTTTGAATTCGCCTTCGGGATCCCACCAGCGTTCGGCCAGCGCCGAGAACTTGTCGATCTCGTTGTGGTCCACGTTGGCGGAAGGGGTATCGGATGTGCTCATCTGTATCTCCAGGGCGTTCCATGCCGCCGATGTCAGCGGACCGAGTTCGTCTGGTACGCTATTCTACGCATTCCCTGTTCCGAGTCCCATGGCCCAGATCGCCATGGGGGTCAGCCGAACCCATTTTCGAGAAGAAGGAAGTCTCCATGATCCGCAAGGCCGTTCTCCCTGTCGCAGGTTTTGGCACACGGTGTCTGCCGGCGTCCAAGGCCATCCCCAAGGAAATGATCACCATCGTCGATCGCCCGGTGATCCAGTACGTGGTACAGGAGGCCGTCGCGGCAGGCATTCGTGACATCGTGCTGGTGACCCACGGCACCAAGAGCGCCATCGAGAACCACTTCGACAAGCATTTTGAACTGGAGGCCGGGCTCGAGGCCAAGGGCAAGACCGAGCTGCTCGAGGAGCTGCGCGCCATCGTCCCTGCCGACGTCAACATCATCAGCGTGCGCCAGCCAGAACCTCTGGGCCTCGGCCACGCGGTGCTGTGCGCCCGTCCGGTGATCGGTGACGACGAGCCCTTTGCCGTGCTGCTGCCGGACGTGCTGGTCGACGATGATGGCCTTGAGCGCAATGACCTTGCCGGCATGATCGATGCCTTCGAACGCACCGGGCGCTCCCAGCTGATGGTGGAAGAAGTTCCACGCGAGCTGGTCTACAAGTACGGCATCGTCGCACCCAAGGGCGAGTCTCCCGAGCCCGGTGAGTCCTGTGAGCTTTCCGGCCTGGTCGAGAAACCCAAGGTCGAGGAGGCGCCCTCCAACCTGTCGGTGATCGGACGCTACATGCTGCCGGGTCGTATCTTCCCGCTGCTGGCCAAGACCCCGCCCGGCGCCGGCAACGAGATCCAGTTGACCGATGCCATCGAGGAGCTGCGCGTCGCAGAAGGCGTGGACGCCTATCGCATGCAGGGCACCACCTACGATTGCGGCCATCAGCTCGGCTACCTGGAGGCGATTCTCGCCTACGGTCGGCGCCACTCCCGCTACGGAGAGGGCTTCACCGAGCTGCTGAAACGCTACGCCGCCGAGGACTGACGTCATGAAGGTCGTGATACATGGAAGTGAGCTTTCGGCAGCCACCGCTGCTGCCGCGCTGTCCTGGGTAGGACATGACGTCTGCTGGCAACCGCTGGATCGACACTGGAGCGAGCTCAAGGATAGCGACTGGCTGATCCGCGAGCCTTCGGTACTGCAACACCTGACAGAGGCCATGGAAGCCGGGCATCTGACCCTGGAGCGGAACAGCGAGGCCGACGGCCCGGAAATCGACGTGCTGTGGCTGGCCTTGTCACCGACCCAGCGCGACGATGCCAGCCGTCTGGTGGAGGAAAACGCCTCTCGTCTTGCCGACGGGGCCATCATCGTCAACAACGCGACCTTTCCGGTGGGGGACACCGAGCGGCTCGAGTCTCTGCTCGAGGGCCAGAATGTGACCTCGGTGGCGCTTCCTGACACCCTCGAGGAAGGGCGCGCCTGGGAGACCTTTACCCGCGCCCGCAGCTGGCTGCTGGGCTGCGACGATGACCACGCCGAGCGCCAGGTGCGCGAATTGATGCGCGCCTTCAATCGGCGTCACGAGGTGTTCAAGCGGATGCCTCGACGGGCCGCGGAGCTGACCAAGCTGGCCATCAATGGCATGCTGGCGACCCGTATCAGCTACATGAACGAGATGGCCGGTCTGGCCGACACCCTGGGCGTGGACGTGGAGTATGTGCGTCAGGGCATGGGGGCAGATCAGCGCATCGGCTATGAATACCTCTACCCCGGTTGTGGCTTCGGTGGCCCCAATTTCAGCCGGGATCTGGTGGGCCTGGTGGATGTCCAGTCGGCCAGCGGCCGCCACTCCGAGTTGCTCGACCAGGTGCTCGAGATCAACGAGCACAAGAAGGAGACGCTGTTCCGCAAGCTGTGGGCCCACTATCAGGGGCGTCTGGAAGGTCGTACCGTGGCCATCTGGGGGGCTGCCTTCAAGCCCGGCACCGCACGCATCGATCATGCGCCCGTACTGACGCTGCTGCGTGCCCTGTGGGCCCAGGGTGTGCACGTTAGATTGCATGACCCCGCTGCCCTCCCTGCCGTACGTGCGGTGGTCGGTGACCACCCGCTGTTGAGCCTGCATCAGGACGACCCGCTAGACGCCTGCCATGGCGCCGATGCGCTGATGCTGGTCACCGAGTGGAAGGCCTACTGGAATCCTGATTGGATGGCGCTCAAGCGACAGCTGAAGGGCGCCCTGGTCCTCGATGGTCGCAATATCTATGATCCCCAGTACGTCGCCGCCCAGGGCTTTCACTATCGCGGCATCGGCCGACGTGCCGACCCGGCAACCTGATATATCGCTCAGGGTCTGACAGCAAAACCGTGGGCCGACACCGGGCCTGTCCCGTAAAGAGCGCAGCATTTACTGCGCTCTTTGCTTTGGTGTCTTGTTCTGTCTTGTTCTGTCTTGGCCAGACCAGACCAGACCAGACCAGGCCTGGCCCGACCCGAGCTGCTCGAGGTGTCATCGGTCAATGACAGTCGCCCAGATTCTGGGCGACAAGGTCCCAGTGAATCAGCGGCCAGAGTTGCTCCACCGGAGACTTTCCACAGCCAAGATCCAGGACCAGCAGCGGCCTGCCCGATGCGGCATCAAGCCGCTGGCCACGGGCACTGATCATCAGGCTCATGCCACGGTTGGAGTGCAACAGCCACAGCCAGCCTGGCCGCCGGTTCCCTTGCTCGAGTTCGTCCTCGACCCGCCCGTGCATCGCCTCTCTCAATCCTGTAAAGGAGCCGAACGTCTGTGTCAGTTCCTCGTTCAGTCGACCCTCCGGCGCTGCCGGGCGCGGTAACAGGCAGTGCCAGAACAGGGTAAGGTTCCAGGCTTCGACCGCATGTTCGAGGACCTCACCATGGGCCTTTGACATTACGTCTTCGAGGGATCTCGAAGCCGTGCCTGAGCCGCTCGCCCAACGATTGAGCGCTGTCAGATGACGTTGATGGTCCCCCTGATAGCGCTCCTCGACCCAGGCCTTCGAGAGGTAAGGTTCCAGTTGGTGGCTATCGAAGGGCAGCGCGGGCAATTCAAGGATCATGGGGACTCCGGGGTCGTGAACGTCATGGTGAAGCGAGGTATGGCAGGTGCCCCACAGCAAGGCGTTGATAGGGATAGCGCTAACGCGTTATCCGTCTGCCGTGCGTAAATATGGTAAAAAACCTTACACTATCAGCCAACTTTGGCCGCCAAGGCCCGTGGCACGTGATCGGCCCTGAGCCAGCGATGCCATCCGGTGCCACAGTGCCACACGCTGAACCGCAAGGAGAGTTTCATGGGGCATCCACCGGAAGTCGGCCGTCCGGGCGCTATCGTACCCGATCCAGGAGAGAGTGTATCCGCCGCTCGCTATCGCCGGCCCCCGGCGCCTAGACTTTGGCCGTTATGGCTACTGGTGCTGTTGATTATCTGTGCAGTGGGGGCCGCTGGCTGGCTGGCCTGGCAGGAACGTCAGCGGCTCGAGGGTGAGCTGACCCGCTTGAGGGGGGAGTTGTCCAACATTCATGCGCGGTTCGATGCCGAGCAGGGAGAAGGGGACCTGGTGGCCGACATCCAGCGTCGAGTGGCCGAACTCGAACAGCGTGACGATGCCCTGGCCCAGCGACTCGAGTCGACCGCAGAGGATATAAGAAACACTGTTTCCGAACAGGCACAGACAACGCTGGACCAACACAGCCACAACGCCGACACTCTGCAGGACGTCGAAGAGCGTGTCGCTTCCATCGCCGATACGCTGGCGGCGACCCGGACATCACTGGGTGCCGTTGAACGAGCCGGCGACAATGCTCGAGGTGCCCTGGAGGCCCGCATGGACCGTTTCGACGATGCCCGCGAGTCCTTTGCCGGCCGGTTGGGGTCGCTGACCACCAGGGTCGATGAGGTGGTGACGCGTCTGGACACCCGACTGGGACAGCTGTTGCCGCGGTTCGACACCCTGGAGCAGCGGCTTGCCTCCCTGGACGAGGACGTTGAAGGCCTGCGCCAATCGCGCCAAGATGGTGCGGAGGAACGTCGCGCAATGGAAGCCAGGCTCGAGCAGCGCCTGGATGCGCTGGATGACAGCGCCCGGTCGCTTGGCGCCGATCTTCGCGAACTGCGTCAGTCCCAGCTCGCGTTCAGCGCCCAACTGGAGGCGCTGCGTTGATCCAGCACCCACGTCAGGAAAGCCAGTCTATTATGGAAAATCGCGTTCCCGCTCGTTCGGGTCTGGGTCCTTTCGTCCGTCGATCAGGGGCCGCCCTTTGCCTGGTCTCGGTGTCGGTGCCGGCCCTGGGCATGGATGCCGAGATCGTCGGTATCGAAGGGGATATGGCCAACAATGTCGAGGTCTACCTGCAAGGGCTCGACGGCAGCCAGTATCGTGTGGAGCGGCTGCGCAACGAGGTGGTTCGACTGACCCAGGAGGCGATGCGGGTCTACGGCTACTATGAACCGCAGATCGAGATGCGTTTCGACCGCGATGACGAGCCCCAGGAAGTCTTCCTCACCATCGACAAGGGGGAGCCGGTCAAGCTGGAAGTGATCGACTTCACCCTGGAGGGCGACGCCCGCGACGACGCCCCCTTTCAGCTGGCGATCGATGCCTATCCGCAAGAGGAAGGCGACATCCTCGAACACGCCCCCTACGAGAGTCTCAAGGGCAGGCTGCAGGGCCTGACCGTGGAGCGAGGCTATTTCGATTGGCAGTTCACCGATGAGCGCATGGAAATTCGCCCCTGGGCCAACAGCGCTCGGCTGTACCTGGGCATGGACAGCGGGCCGCGCTATCGCTTCGGCAGGGTCAATTTCAAGGGCCATCACATCGTCGAGGAACGCCTGCGCAATCTGGTGCCCTTCGACTACGGCGATCCTTACCTGGCAAGCGACGTCGCCGAACTCAACAACCAGTTAAGCGAGACCGAATGGTTCGGCTCGCTGACGGTACGCCCCCGCCTGGAACGCCAGAAGGGCTCCCTGGCGCTGCCCGAGAACGATAACTGGTGGTACTCGGTGGACGTCGCGGAGATCCCGACGCCGTACCAGGGGCCGCGGATCAGCCGCGACGCTCTGGCGGTGGCGCTTGGACTGTATCCGCCGGAATTCCCGACCATGCCGATCGATGTCAGCGTGACGCCGGCGGATCGTCACCAGTTCGAGGCGGGTATCGGCTTCGCCACCGATGTGGGGCCGCGCCTGCAGTTCTCCTGGGAGCAGCCCTGGGTCAACCGCTACGGCCATAGCTGGACCAATCAGCTATACCTGTCGGCACCGGATCAGCAGTTCAGCGGCACCTACAAGATCCCGCTGGAGGATCCACTCAACGATAGCTACCGACTGCAGTACGGGCTGCGCAAGCAGGACATCGAGGACACCGAAAGCTTCGAGAGTACTGTCGATTTTGGTCGGCACTGGGTGTTCGAGAATGACTGGGAGCAGACGGTCTATCTTCGCGCCACCTACGAGGACTTCACCCAGGGTGACCAGTCCGACCAGGTACTGCTGCTCTATCCCGGGGTAAGCTGGTCACGCACCCGTACCCGCAACCCTCAGTTTCCCACCTGGGGCGATCGCCAGAATCTCGAACTGCAGTACTCCAGCGACGCCTGGGGCTCTGACGCCGAGTTTTTCCGCATGACCGGCGATACCGCCTGGATCCGCAAGTTGGGTGACGACAACCGCTTTATCGGCCGACTGGGTGTCGGCGCGATCAATACCGACGATTTCGAGAAGATTCCCCCTTCGCTTCGCTTCTTTACCGGTGGTGACTCCAGCGTGCGTGGCTACAGCTACGAGTCGCTGTCGCCGGAAGACGAGAACGGCGACCTGGAAGGCGGTCAGCACGAGTTCACCGCCAGCGTCGAGGCCCAGCGCCGAATCACCGGCAAGTGGTGGGGCGCGGCCTTCTTCGATGTCGGTGACGCCTTCTCCGAGTGGTGGCCGGGCGACCTGAACAAGGGCGCGGGTCTGGGCGTGCGCTGGATTTCTCCGGTCGGCCCGATCCGATTCGATGTCGCCCATCCCTTCGATGACGAAGACGACAATTTCCGGCTGCACTTCGCCATCGGGCCCGAGTTTTGAACCCGATGCCGCTGGCCCCTGACACGAGGCTTCAATGAGAAAAGGACGCGCCCTGTGGGCCCTGACACGTCTTCTGATCTGGCTGCCGTTGACCCTGGTTGGCCTGGTGCTGCTGATTGGCGGCCTGGTGCTGAGTCCCTGGGGTACCCGAATGGCGCTGGATCAGGGCCAGCGCATGGGCTTTCTCGAGTACGAGGCGGTCGAAGGCGCGCTGCTCGACACCTTTGCGCTGGATGGCTTTCGCATGGAGATGGGCAGTCTGCGGCTGTCGGTAGATGCGTTGTCGCTGTCCTGGGCAGAGGACTGCGTTCTTGATGGCCGGCTGTGTCTTGATTACCTGAGGGCGTCGGGTACCGACGTCCGCCTGGGCGAGAGCGAAGCCGCGGAGGAGCCTCCCGTCGAACCCGAGCCGACCAGTGCCGAGCCGGGGCCCCTGGCGCTGCCGTTTCCCGTCGAGATCCGTGAGCTGGCGGTCGAGGACGTCGCCGTGCAACTGGCCGACGGCACCCGACTGGCCTGGGACAGCTTCACCACCGCGGCGGTGGCCGAGGGCGATACCCTTAGCGTTCGACCTACGCGCCTGGCGGGTCTTCATCTGACCCTGCCGTTGACGCCCGGCGCCATGCTGGCCCTGAGCGACGCCGAACATGAAGGGCCCATCGTCAGCGCCGAGGCCATCGACGCCGCCATCGCGGTGCGCTCGCCGTTGCCGAGCGAGGCCGCCGCCGAGATGGAAGGGGCCGCAGCCAAGGCCGATGACATCCCGCTGGATGAGCGTGAGCGTCTGGTGCTGCCCGAGGTCACCTTGCCACTGGCCATTGAAGTACCCGAGCTGGTGGTCGAGGACACCACCGTCGACGGGGCCTTCGACTACCACGTCGAGCGTCTGGACCTGAGTCTCGATGCCCGCGGCCAGACCGTTACCATCGAGCCCCTGGCGGTGGCCTCCGCCGATGCCGACGCCGAGCTCCAGGCCCGCGCCACGTTGAGCGGCGACTACCCGCTGGAGCTCAATTTTGCCGCCGATCTGTACCTGCCGGAAATCTTTCCGGCGCTGTCCGGCGAACGGGTCGAGCTGAGTGCAGCCGGCAGTCTTGCCGACCTGGAAATCGACCTGAAGACCTCAGGCCCGGTGGACACCCACCTGGTCGCCCGACTCGACGCCCTCGACCCCACGTTGCCCTTCAGCGCCACCTTCCAGAGCCCCAGACTGCAATGGCCGCTGCCTGGCATGGACAGCCCCCTGCCTGAAGGTGTCGAAGAGGCTGGCGAGGTGAGCGACGCCGAGACAAGCGCGCCAGACAATGCTGAAGCAAGTAATCCCGAAGCGGACAATGCCACCGCTGCCACGGCCGAGGTGGAGCCGTGGATCGCCCGCGATCTGGATCTCGCCATCGAGGGTTCCCTGACCGGCTATACGCTGAAATTGGCCCTGGCCGCCGAGGGTCCGGATGTACCGCCAACCACCCTGGCCCTTCAGGGGCAGGGGGATCTTTCACAGTTTGCCTGGGCGCCTCTTGAGGTCGCACCGGAGGGTGCCGGCGCGCTCAGCACCGAGGGACGTGTCGATTGGTCTGACGGCGTCTCGGTGGAGGCGGCAGCGACCCTCACGGACCTTAATCCGGAACCCTTCGTCGAAGGGCTCGCGGGGGATATCGACGGCACCCTGCAGGTGGCGTTCACCCAGACCGATGAGGGGTGGCGGGTGGAGGTGCCGGCGCTGGATATCGAGGGTACCCTCGATGGCCGACCGCTGTCGCTGGAGGCCAAGCTCGCCGGCAACAGCAATATGCAGTGGGACATCGACAGCCTCGATTTCCGCCAGGGCGACAATCGCATCCAGGCCGTCGGCCAGGTCAGCGAGTCCAACCTCGACGTCGACGCCGAGATATCACTGCCGGACATGGCGAGCCTGTATCCGGGGCTTGCCGGCCAGCTATCCGGTGACATCACCGCCAGCGGCAGCCTCCAGGCGCCTCAGCTAGACCTGGCCCTGAACGGCAGCGGGGTAGCGTTTGAGGAAAATCGTGTCGGCGAACTGTCGCTGTCCGGCCGTGTGGCCGGTATCGACGACCCCGAGCTCGATATTGATCTTGAGGCAAGACAGGTCGAAGCCGGCGGTCAGCGATTCTCCGATATCGCCGTGGATCTCGATGGGCGGCTGTCGGATCACCGCCTGGAGCTCACCGTGGAGGGCAGCGAGGAGGGGCCACTCAACCGTCTGGTGCTGGCCCTTGACGGGGCCATGAACGAGGCCCGCGACCGCTATAAGGGCACCCTGTCGCCGCTGGAGGTCACGCTGCCCCAGGGCGATATCGCCCTCGATGATCCGCTGAGCTTCGAGGCCGACCTGGCCGCGGGGTCGGTCCAGGCCGAGCCCTTCTGCCTGGCACGTCGCCAGGGCGGCGCCGTTTGCATCAGCGAGCCGCTGAGCGCCTCGGCGGACGCCGGCTCGCTGACCCTCGAGATCAATGAGCTGCCCATGGACCTGGTCAACGAGGCCTTGCCTCAGGGCTGGGCCATCGACGGCGACACCGGCGCTCGTGTCGTCGCTGGCTGGTCGACCGGCGGCAGTCGCTGGCAGGCCGACGTCCAGGTCGACAGCGAGGTCAGCGTGACCGGCGAGGACGCCTATGGCCAGCCTTGGTCGGTGCCTGCCACCAGCATGTCGCTCAGTGCAGACGCCAGCGAGGCCCGCATCGACATGGACCTGGCGCTGTCACTGGCCCAGAGCGGCGATATCGACCTGGCCCTGGCCATCGACGATCCCATGGGACGCGGTGGCCTGGACGGCACCCTGACCATTACCGACGTGCGCCTGGCACCCTATCAGCCATTGGCGGCCGGCCTCGATGAACTCGAGGGCAGTCTTGGCGGCACCATCCGTATCGCCGGAACCCGTGAAGCACCCGATCTCAGTGGCGACATCAGCCTGACCGGGCTCAGGGTCCACGGTGGTGATATCCCCCTGGCGGTCACCGATGGTCGGCTGGATATCGCACTGTCCGGCGACAGCGCGCGGATTTCCGGCCATGTGGACGCCGAGGAAGGGCGCCTGAATATCACCGGTGACGCCGCCTGGCCTGACGGTAGCTGGGAGGCCAACATGGCGCTGTCCGCGGTGCAGGATCCACTGCTCGCCGCCATGCCGGCCTTCGGCAAGCTGAAGCTGGCCCCGGACCTGACCATCACCGCCAACCCCTCGCGACTGCGAGTTCGTGGCGAAGTGCGGATCCCCTGGGCCAGGCTCAAGGTCGGTGACGTTCCGGCGTCCGCGGTCACCCCGAGCGGTGACGAGATCATCATCACCCGCGAGATGGACGAGGAGGCCAAGGAGGCCGAACGGCGGGCCCAGGAAGATCCGGTCGGAGAATCCACCGCCGAGGCCATGGCCGAGGCGGGCATGGCCATCGACATCCGCGTACGGCTGCTGCTGGGACCCGACATGCGCCTGAGCGCCTACGGTCTGCAGACCGAGCTGGAAGGGGATCTGGAGGTGCGCCAGAACAACGGGCCACTTCAGTTGTTCGGCGACGTCAGCCTGGTCGATGGCCGCTTCCGCGCCTACGGACAGGATCTGCAGATTCGCCAGGGCAAGCTGATCTTCGCCGGCCCGCCGAGTCTGCCGACGCTGGACTTCGAAGCCATCCGTAACCCGGCCAGCACCGAAGACGGAGTGATCGCCGGTCTCAAGGTCACCGGTACCGCCAGCCAGCCCGATCTGGAGATCTTCTCCGAGCCGTCGATGGACGAGTCTCGGGCGCTGTCCTACGTGCTGCGCGGTCGGGCGCCGGATGACAGCGGCGACTCCAGCGGCGCCCTGACCTCGGCGCTGATCGGCCTGACCCTGGGCAAGACCGGGGGGGCGGTAGGCGCCATGGGTGAGGCCTTCGGCATCCAGGACCTGTCGCTGGATACCTCCGGCAGTGGCGAGAGCAGTCAGGTGGTGGTCAGCGGCCGTCTCACCGACCGTTTGGAGGTGGGCTACGGCGTCGGCATCTTCTCGCCCATCGCCGAGCTGACCCTGACCTACCAGCTGTGGCGGAGTCTCTACCTGGAAGCGGTCTCCGGCGCCGCCCAGGCGGTGGACCTGATCTACACCTGGAGCCTGCCGGGAGACCCACCGGAACTGCAGTGACCAAGCGCGCAGCACCCCACGCAACACACCGCGCAAAGCTCAAGAGCCCCGGCCATGGCCGGGGCCAGGCCACCCACGCGTCCAAGCTTCGACGCATCCTGGCGCTGCTCGATGTCGCCTGTCGGCCGGAGGATCTCAACCTGCCCTCATTCAAGTTGCATCAGCTCAAGGGGGCGCTTAAAGGCTGCTGGTCTATCCGTGTCAACGGTAATTGGCGCGTGACGTTTCGCTTCGCGGACGCAAATGTGGAGTTGGTCAATTATCTCGATTACCACTAGGCGCTGTCCGAAAAGCGCCCGTGGCTATCGACGTCTCGGATACTTCCCCGCTTGGGGAACGCCAAGTCTTCAGTTTCTTCAAGATAAGGAGACAAGAACATGATGAATGAACCTCCGCATCCCGGAGAGCTGTTGCGCGAGGATGTCATCGAGGAGCTTGGCCTATCGGTAAAGGAAACGGCCGAGCCACTAGGGATGTCACGCGTCGCCTTGTCACGGGTCTTGAATGGAAGAGCGGGAATCAGTCCTGAGCTCGCGTTGCGCCTGGAAACCGCAGGCGTCAGCACCGCTTACGCCTGGCTCGCCATGCAGACAAACTATGATTTGGCACAGGCCCGCAAGAAGCCGCAGCCGACGGTTCAGATGTTGCAAGCAGAGACGGATTCACCCTAGTGGCATCATGGGCAGTCCTGCATAACTGCTGAGTCTGGTGTCAGCGACAATTCCTGCAGGTAGCGCGCCAGCCGTCGGCCAAGCCAAGGGCGAGGGCGGCGAGGGCCTGGCTCCATGAATCCGACATGGCCGCCGCGTTCGGCGACTTCGAGGGTCACCAGCGGCGAGCGAGCCGGGAAACGCTCGATTAGGTCGGCCGGCATGAAAGGATCGTCACGGGCATGCAGCATCAGGGTGGGAACGGCCACCCGATCGAGCACCGGGCCGCTGGAGGCACGGGCATAGTAGTCATCGGCGTCCCGGAAGCCGTGCATCGGCGCCGTGATGACGTCGTCGTAGTCGCGCAGGCGCTTCAGCCGGCGCACCTGCTCGACGCTGACCTTGAGGGAAAGCTCGCCGCGTTCGAGCCGAGGTATCACCTTGCGCTTGAGCGAGGCCAGCAGGTGGCGTTCGTAGACCCGCGAAAAACCCTCGCCCAGGCGCTGGGCGCAGGCCGCCAGATCCAGCGGCGCGCTGATCACCACCGCGGCGTCGAGCCCCAACGAGTTAGCGTCCTCTTCGGCGACCAGCCGAAGCAACATATTGCCCCCCAGCGACACGCCACCGGCGACCTTGGGTGCCTCGGGATAGCGATCGCCCAGTACCTCAAGCAATACCTTGGCGTCGCCGGTATCGCCGCTGTGGTAAGCGCGCGGCAAGCGGTTGGGGCGTGAGCCACAGCCACGGAAGTGCATCAGCAACGCCCGATAGCCCTGGTCTCTGGCGGCCGCCAGCAGATCGTGCGCGTAGGGCGAGGTGATTCCCCCCTCGAGGCCATGGAACAGCACGAACAGCGGGGCGCTCTGGTCATCGGGTTCCGGCAGCACCCAGCTAAGCTCCACCTCGTCACCGTCGGGCAGGTCGAGAAATTCCTGTCGCCAGTCCACCTCCGCGGGACGAAGTACCCTCGGCAGCAGGGTCTGGACATGCGGATTGGACAGCCAGCGGGCGGCACGAAAGCCGCCCGGTGTCGCTGCATCCGCGCGAAGGCCCGAGGTGGCAGGGGACAAGCTTGAACGGGCGTCAGGCTGGGGCAAGGCTAGGTCTCCGCTGGGTGGTCGGGGGCATCATGGTTGAGCCTCGGTCTCGAGGGCGTGAGCACACAGCTCCTGCCAGGCGGCGTCGACCGCCGCGCGACGGGTCGAGAGGTGGCGATACAGGCGGATATCGAAGGACACCGTCCAGCGTGGCGGCCCTGCCGCCACCAGCGCGCCGGAGGCCAGCGCCTCGCCCAGGCTGCGCTCGGGCAACCAGCCCAGCCCATAGCCCAGCGCGACGAGTTCTCGGATATTGCCGCTCTGTACGCTCTCGTTGAGCACCGTCAGGGTAGGGGCGTCGCCGAGTCGGTCCAGGTGGGAGCGGATGGCGGCATCGATCATGCCCCGGGGATGATAGGCGATCAATGGCAGGGCGCGCCCCTTGCCGCCTTCCAGCGCAAAGCGAGGCTGGCCGCTGGCATCCGGCAGGCACACCGGCATAAAGCGCTCGCGGCCGATGACGCAATAATCGGTGTCCTCGTTGGCCAGCTCCAGCGGATTGCCGCTGGTCGGCCAGTAGCACAGGGCAAGATCGATCTCGCCGGAGGCAAGTCCCTGGAAATAGTCGCCCACCAGCCAGGCGGTGGCACGCAGGTAGGGCTGCAGCGGCGGTGGCGACTGCCAGCCGCTGAGCCACTGGGGCAGGAACTGCGCCAGCAGGCTCTGGGGTGCCCCCAGGCGTAGCTGTCCGGCCTGTTCCTCGGCCATCTGCGCCAGTCGCTGGCGGGTCAGGTCGACCCGCCGGGTGACGTCGTGACACATGGCGAGGAAGGCCTCGCCGGCCGGCGTCAGTGACAGCGGCAGGGTCTGACGGTTGATCAGGGTGGTGCCCATCTCCTCTTCGAGCAGCTTGATGCGCCGAGAGAAGGTGGGCTGAGTCACGTTCTGTTCTTCGGCGGCACGGGAAAAATGACGCGTGCGGGCCAAGGCGAGAAAGTCTTCCAGCCAACGTATTTCCATGGAAGTGTCACCTGTCCTGCGAAACGTCGATTGTGCCAGATAACCCGACGCCGGGCGTACCCGGCGTCGGCGTGTTGCAGGTGAAGGCGATGGAGGTCAAGGCAGCGGTCAAGACAGACGACCTTCCTCGACGCCATGACAGGCGACCTGGCCGCCCTCATCGGTGGCGATCAGACGGGGAATCTCCCGGCGGCAGCGCTCGTTGGCGTGGGGGCAGCGCCCGTGGAACACGCAGCCCGAGGGCAGGTTCACCGGGGTCGGCACCTCGCCCTGCAGACGCAGGTGCTGGGGACGGTCGTCCTCCAGGCGTGGAATCGCCGACATCAGCGCCTGGGTGTAGGGGTGACGCGGGCGAGCGAACAGCGTCGCCGTGGGCGCCACCTCGCACACGCGGCCCAGGTACATCACCGCCACCCGGGTACCGAAATGCTCCACCACCGCCAGGTCGTGGGTGATGAACAGGTAGGTCAGATGGTGTTCGCGCTGGGCTTCCATCAACAGGTTCAGCACCTGGGCCTGGATCGACACGTCCAGCGCCGAAATCGGCTCGTCGGCGACGATGAATTCCGGATCCACCGCCAGCGCCCGGGCGATGGCGATGCGCTGTCGCTGGCCACCGGAGAACTCGTGGCCGTAGCGCGAGCCCCAGTCCGGCGCGATGCCCACCGAGCCCATCACCTCGTGGACCTTGTCGACGACCTGCTGTGGCTTCCAGTCGGGGTGGTGAAGGCGGATCGGCTCTTCCAGCGTCTGCTGGATGGTCATACGCGGATTGAGCGAGGCGTAGGGGTTCTGGAAGATCATCTGCATGCGCTGACGGAAAGGCAGCAATGCTTTCGAATCGAGATGATCGATACGCTCGCCGTCGTAATGGATCTCGCCGGCGCTGGGCCGCAGCAGGCCCATTACGGTGCGCGCTACCGTCGACTTGCCGCAGCCGGACTCGCCCACCACGCACAGCGACTCCCCGCGGCGGATGTCCAGGTCGACCCCGTTGATCGCGTGCACGTGCTGTTGCTCGCGCACGATACGACCACGCCGAAACTTGAGCTGCTCGAGGAAATCCCCGGACAGCGAAAAGCGCTTTTCCAGCCCGCGGATCTCGAGCAGGCTGTCGCCTCCAGCGGCAGGGTTCATGTCGGCGGGGCCGTCCTGCTGAATCGGCTCGGTCGGCGGTTTGACGGCTGCCTGAGTGGTCTGGCTCATGAGTTGTCCTCCCTGGCCACGATGCGTTCGGCATCCTGCATCTCGGCGACCATATGGCAGGCCACCTCACAGTTGCCGGAGCGCACGAAGGCCGGTACCTCGGTCTTGCAGGGTGTCCGTTCGCTGCCGTCTTGGCGCTGGGTAAAGTCGCAGCGCGGATGAAATGGACAGCCGCTGGGGAGCTGGCTCAACGACGGCATGCTGCCGCGTATCTGATTGAGCCGCTCGCCCGGGGTCGCCATCTGGGGCAGGGCATTGATCAACCCTTGGGTGTAGGGATGCTGCGGATCATTGATGATCTCTCGGGTCGGGCCCTGCTCGATCACCCGGCCGGCGTACATCACCAGCATGCGCTGGGTTACCTGGCTGACCACGCCAAGATCGTGGGTGATCAGGATCAGGCCGACGTTGTGCTTCTCGCACAGCTCCAGCAACAGCGCCATGATCTCCGCCTGAATGGTCACATCCAGGGCGGTGGTGGGCTCGTCGGCGATGATGATATCCGGGTCGAGCAGCAGCGCGATGGCGATGATGATGCGCTGACGCATGCCGCCGGACAGCTCATGGGGATACTGGTCCAGGCGCTTTTCCGGCGACGGGATCTGCACCTGCTCGAGCTTGCGCAGCGAGATCGCGCGGGCTTCCTTGCTGGAGATACGGCGGTGGGCCTTGAGGCATTCCACCATCTGCTCACCGATGGACAGCACCGGATTGAGCGTCATCATCGGATCCTGGAAGATCATCGAGATGCGGTGGCCGCGCACCTTGCGCAGGGCGCGCTCACCAAGCCCGGTCAGTTCCTGGCCATCGAAGGTGATGCTGCCGCCGGCGATATAGCCCGGCTTGGCGATCAGATTCAGCAGGCTGAAGGCGGCGACCGACTTGCCGGCGCCGGATTCGCCCACGATGCCCAGACGCTCGCCACGATCCAGGCTGAACGACACATCGCGCAGTGCCTTCACGTCGCCCTGTCGCAGGGCGAAGCGCACGTCGAGGTGATTGACGTCGAGTAGTGCCATGATGTCTACCTCAGCCCTTGTACAGTCGTGGATTGAGCACGTCGCGCAGCCAGTCGCCGAGCAGGTTGATCACCAGCACCAGCACCACCAGCACCAGGCCCGGAATCAGGGTGATCCACCAGGAACCGGACTGGATGTAGTCGAAGCCGGACTTGATCAACGAGCCCAGCGACGGCTGGGTCTCGGGCATGCCGAGGCCGAGAAACGACAGCGCCGCCTCGGAAATGATGGCGTTGGCCACCTGCACGGTGGAGATGACGAAGATCGGCGACAGGGTGTTGGGCAGGATGTGACGGAACATGATCCGCCGGCTGCGCAGGCCCATTACCCGGGCGGCGTCGACGTACTCCTTGGAGCGCTCTGCCAGCACCGAGGCACGCACGGTACGGGCGTACTGGGGCCATTCGGCCAGGCCGATGATCAGCACCAGCAGCCACATGGCATAGTCGGAGTAGGTGGCGCCGCCGAAGATCGCCTTGAACAGGGCGCCCACCACGATGGCCACCATCAACGTCGAGAACGACAGCTGGATATCTGCCAGGCGCATCAGAAAGGCGTCGACGCGCCCACCCAGATAGCCCGCCAGCAAACCGCAGCACACCCCCAGGGTGGCCTGCAGCGCCACGGCGCCGAAGCCGATGACCAGCGACACCCGCATGCCGTAGAGGATGGTCGAGAGCAGGTCGCGCCCCTGGGAATCGGTACCCATCAGGTACTGGGGGTCGGCGCCGTCGATCCAGAACGGCGGCAGCTCGGATGCAAGGATGTCGATCTGGGCCAGGTCGTAGGGATCGGCCGGCGCAAGCCAAGGCGCCAGCAGCGCGGCCAGGACCATCACCACGAAGATCAGAAGACTGGTCTGGGCGATCAGGTCGCGTTTGAAACTGTACAAGAGGTAGGAGTCGCGAAACCGCTCCCACCGGCTGCTCGTCGCAGTGCTCTGGGTGCTCATGCGGGCTTACCTGTCAGCTTGACGGTGGGATTGACCAGGCCATAGATCAGGTCGACCAGGGTGTTGGTGATCACGAAGATCAGGCCGACGATCATCAGGTAGGTCACGATCAGGGGGATGTCCGAGCGCTCGATGGCGTCGAGGAACATCAGGCCCATGCCGGGCCACTGGAACACCGTCTCGGTGAGGATGGTGTAGGCCACCAGGGTGCCGATCTGCACGCCGCCGACGGTGATGACCGGCAACATGGTGTTCTTCAGCGCGTGCAGGAAGTAGATGCGACGCATCGAGATGCCCTTGGCCCGGGCGAACTTGACGTACTCCGACTGCATCACCTCGAGCATCTCTGCGCGGATCAGGCGAATGAACAGCGGCAGCATGATCGAGGCCAGCGAGATGGCCGGCAGCACCAGGTAGGTCAGGCCTTCCAGCGAGGCGAAGTTGGTGGTCCAGGTGCCGAACACGTGGATCGGGTCGCCGCGACCGTAGGCCGGCATGCCGCCCTCGGTGGACAGCAGGCCGTTGAGCCAGGCGCCCCAGCCGGTATCGGCGGGGAAGGGCGTGAAGCTCACGCCGATGGCGAACAGCTGGATCAACACGATAGCGGTGAGAAACACCGGGATGGAGATGCCGATGATCGACACCCCCATGAAGAAACGGGACAGCCAGGCGCGGGGCTTGATCGCGCTGTAGACGCCGATCGGCACCGACAGGAAGATGATCAGGAGGGTCGAGGCGAATACCAGCTCGAGGGTCGCCGGCAGGTGTCGCAGGACCACTTCGGTAGTCGGCTCGTTGTAGATGTACGAATAGCCGAAGTCGAACTGGGCGGCGTTGACGGCGAAACGGAAGTACTGCACCAGGAAGGGATCGTTGAGCCCCAGTTCCTCGCGCAGCACCTCGCGCTCGCTCTCGGGCACCGACTGACCCACCATCTGCTGGATGGGATCACCCAGGTTGTCCTGGATGGCGAAGGCGATCACGCTGATGACAAACATCACCAGCAGCGCATGAAAGAGGCGCTTGATCAGAAATGCGATCATGGGGATTGTCCAGGGTACAGGCGCTCGACTCCGCGACCATGTCACGGAGCCGAGGCAGCTGCTGAATGGGAGCTTGCAGGCACCGCGCGGCGGTGCCTGTCGTCTTACTCTTCTTCGATGACCAGATCCCCGAGGTAGGGGAAGTTCATCACGTTGACCACCGGCTCGATGTCGACGTTGGCCGCAGAGGCCCAGGCCAGGTTCTGCCAGTGCAGCGGAATGAAGGCGGCATCGTCGTAGAGGCCCTGCTCGAGTTCACGCAGCATCTCGCCACGCTTTTCCAGATCCACCTCGAGGTTGGCGTCGACCATCAGCTGGTCGAGCTCCTCGTTGCAGTAGTTGCCGGCGTTGTACTGGCCGCCACCGCTGTCGGCGTCCGGGCACTCGGTCAGGTACTGGTGGAAGTTGGCGGAGTCTTCGGTGTCGGAGTGCCAGCCGATCATCATCATGTCGGCGGCGCGATCATCGTACTCGCCCCAGTACTGGGCCTTGGGCAGGGTCTTCAGGTCCACCGTGACGTTGATCCGCGCCAGCATGGCGGCTACCGCCTGGGCGATCTTGGCGTCGTTCACGTAACGGTTATTGGGCGCCATCATGCTGACCGAGAAGCCGTCCTCATAGCCCGCTTCGGCCATCAGTTCCTTGGCCCGGTCGAGATCGAAGCGCGGCTCGAGATCCGGGTTGTGGCCGGAGTAGCCCTCTGGCGAGAACTGGGCGGCCGGGGTGGCGAAGCCCTTCATCAGACGATCGGCGATGCCTTCCTGGTTGATCGCGTAGTTGAAGGCCTGACGCACGCGCGGGTCCTGGAAGGCCTCGACCCGCTCCTGGTTCATGTGGAACAGGATGATGCGGGTGCCCGACATGGTCACCAGATTGGTGTCCTCGTCGCTCTCGATACGCTCCAGATCGTTGGGCGGTACCGGCGCGATGAAGTCGACGTCACCGGACAGCAGGGCGGCGACGCGGGTGGCGTTCTCGCCGATCGGGGTCAGGGTGATGGCGTCGACGTTGCCCGGGGACTCGCTGTCCCAGTAGTCATCGAAGCGTTCGAAGTCGACCCGAACGCCCTGCTGGCGGTTGGTCACCTGGAAGGGGCCGGTACCGGAGATGTTGCGCGAGGCGTAGGAGTTGCCGTTCTTGACGATCTCGTCCTTGGCCTTGCCGCCGTCGGTCTCGCCGGAATAGAACTGGCTGTCCATCGGGAAGATGTAGGTGGCCATGTTCAGCAGCAGCGGGTTGGGCCGCTTGGAGATGATCTCCACGGTGTGCTCGTCGACCACGTTGACCGTCTCGATGGGCTCGAAGATCGCCTTGAAGTCCGGGCTGCGCTTGAGGCGCTCGACGGTCCAGGCGACGTCCTCGGCGGTGAAGGGGTTGCCGGAATGGAAGGTGACCCCTTCGCGCAGGCTGATGCGCATGGTGGTGTCGTCGACCTGCTCCCATTCGGTGGCGAGTCTGGGCTCGAACTCGAAGTCCTTGGTCCAGCGCACCAGCGGATCGAAGGCCATGTGCGACAGTTGCAGGATACCGCCGGAGAGCTGCTCATGGATGTCCAGCGACACCGGATCGGCGTCGTAGGCCATGCGCAGGGTGTTTTCGGCCAGTGCGGTCTGGGGCAGGGCAGCCGTCAGCATGGCGGCACCGAGGGCACCGGCCAGAAGGGTCTTCTTGAACATGGAAGGAGTTCCTGCTTGTTGAGGTTGTTGTAATTGCCAGTCGGGCGCCTTGGTCAATGTTGTAAGCGCCGGCTAGTCAATGTCCTGCATCAACATAGTGAGATGTCGCGTTTAAACACAATCGAAATTGTGACAGCACCCATGCGAGGAACGAATATGGGCCCGGGGAGCGTGTCCTCAAGGGGCAGACAAGCGCTGAGCGACGAGAAGGGTGGCGCAGACAGGAAAGTAAGGGGAAATAGAGGAGCTGAGGTAGCCGGCGGAGACGAGTGAGGTAACCGCAAGTGCAAGCGCCCCCCGAACGAGATTCGGGGGCGCGAAAGGGCAATCGACACAGCGCCGAGGCGACAGTGGTGTCCAGGGTCGCCTGGCGGTCAATCGGTCAGTTCAGACCAGCCGTCACTGCTGGGGCGGGCAGACGCGATCGATACGATAGAGCTGGGCGACCTGATCCAGGCCGTGGACGCTGCATTCCAGGTCGGTGACACGACCGTCACTGAGGCCATAGACCCAGCCATGCACCGACAGCGCCTGGCCGCGCTGCCAGGCACGCTGGACGATCTTGGTACGACACAGCGTCTTGACCTGAGACTTGACGTTGAGCTCGCACATGCGATCCACCTGCTCGTCCAGCGGCAGATGCTCGAGTTCCGAGCGATGCATGCTGTAGAGTTCGCGTACGCTGTGCAACCAGTTGTCCACCATACCGTTCTCGCCGCCGGTGACCGCAGCGCGCACGCCGCCACAGTTGTAGTGGCCGACGATCATGATGTGACGTACCTTGAGCACGTCCACCGCGAACTGCACCACCGACAGGGCGTTCATGTCATTGTGGTAGAGCAGGTTGGCGACGTTACGGTGGACGAACACCTCACCCGGGGGAAGGTCGATGATCTGGTTGGCCGGCACGCGGCTGTCGGAACAACCGATCCACAGATACTCCGGGCTTTGCTGCTGAGCAAGGCGGGCAAAGAAATCAGGGTCTTCCTGGCAGATTCTGTCGGCCCAGGCCCGATTATTGGCGAGCAGATTGTCGATATCACTCATGAACTTTCCCCGTGCAAGCAGTGGATGGCTAAAGTGGTGCATGTTTTTACCCCCCTCGGTCAAGGTGGTCAAGCACCCTCCCGTGGTAGCCAGCCCGCTGGTATCATGGGAGGGTTTCCCATCCTGGTGGGCCTCGAGGCAGGTCCCTGGTAGGCCAGGCCCCTAATGATCCGAAAGCGGTCCCGACAACAAGGGCCCCAGCAACAGAATCAGGAGACGCAAGTGTCACAATTCGACTATGACCTCTTTGTCATCGGTGCCGGCTCCGGTGGTGTCCGCGCTGCCCGTACCGCGGCGGCAACCGGGGCCAGGGTGGCCGTCGCCGAGGATCGCTACCTCGGCGGTACCTGCGTCAACGTGGGCTGCGTGCCCAAGAAGCTCTACTCCTACGCCGCACACTTCCACGAGGCTTTCGACGACGCTCGCGGCTTCGGCTGGCAGCTCGACCAGGCGCCGAGCTTCGACTGGGCGACCCTGCGCGACAACAAGATCGGTGAGATCAAGCGACTCAACGGCATCTACGGCAAGCTGCTGGACAACGCCGGGGTGCGCCTGATCAACGGTCGCGCCAAGGTGGTGGACGAACACCATGTCGAGGTCGGCGGCGAGACCATCAGCGCCGAGAAGATCCTGGTGGCGGTGGGTGGCTGGCCCTGGGTGCCGCCGTTCCCCGGCAGCGAACTGGCCATGAACTCCAACCAGATCTTCGACCTGGATGAGTTTCCCAAGCGCTTTCTGGTGCTTGGCGGCGGCTATATCGCCGTGGAGTTCGCCAGCATCTTCAACGGCCTGGGCGCCGACGCCCACCTGCTGTATCGCGGCGACCTGTTCCTGCGCGGCTTCGACCAGGAGGTGCGCGAGTTCACCCGCGACGAGATGGCCAAGAAGGGCGTCAACCTGCACTTCAACACCAACATCGAGTCCCTCGAGAAGGTCGAAGGCGGGATCAAGGCCACCCTGACCAACGGCGAGACCCTTGAGGTGGATGCGGTGCTGTCCGCCACCGGCCGCAAGCCGCATCTTGAAGGCCTGGGCCTGGACCAGCTCGACATCGCGCTCAACGAGAACGGCTCCATCCAGGTCAACGATCGCTTCGAGACCTCGGTGCCCTCGATCCTGGCGCTGGGCGACGTGACCGGCGGTCCTGAGCTTACGCCGGTGGCCCTGGCCGAGGCCATGCATCTGGTTGCACACCACTACGGTGACGCGCCCAAGGCGCCGATGAACTACGACAACATCGCCACTGCGGTGTTCTGCCATCCCAACATCGGCACCGTTGGCCTGTCCGAAGAGAAGGCCCGCGAGGTGTGCAAGGCGGTCCGCGTCTACAGCGCCGACTTCCGTCCCATGAAACACACCCTGTCCGGCAGCGATGAACGCTGCCTGATGAAGCTGATCGTCGACGACGAAAGCGACGTGGTGGTAGGGGCGCACATGGTCGGCGAGGAGGCCGGCGAGGTGATCCAGGGCATCGCCATCGCGGTGCGTGCGGGCCTGACCAAGGCAGCTTTCGACGCCACCGTCGGCATCCACCCGACCGGCGCCGAAGAGTTCGTCACCATGCGCACGCCGACCCGTACCTGACGACGACAGTCAGAAACCGGCCGACGCCAGAAAGGGCACCTGTGGGTGCCCTTTTTTGTGGCCTTTTCTCGCCGATCCAAAAGGGCCGACTATACTGCTTCAGGCGGACGAAATCGTCTCGTTGGAGAGGCAATCGATTACGCCAAAGGGATAGGGGAGGTGAGCGGCAGCGATCGCTCCGAGCCGCCATGAGACGTGGCCTGGCGCCGCTCGCATAATTTTTTTTTATGCTTCCAGGGGTTAAGAATAATCCAGATTTTGAAATGTCATACTCGACTGTTATAATGGTTGTCCAAATTCGCTACAGCGAAGCATAACGAACATGACCGCAAGCACTGAGCCCTTCACACCATCAGCCGACCTCGCCAAGCCTACGGTGGCCGACGCGGTGGTGGGTCACGAAGCGGCGCCGCTGTTTATTCGCAAGTCCACTCCCGAGGATGGCTGGGGCATCTACGAGCTGGTCAAGTCCTGCCCGCCCCTGGACGTCAACTCCGCCTACGCCTACCTGTTGCTGGCCACCCAGTTCCGTGACAGTTGTGCCGTTGCCACCAACGAGGAAGGCGAGATCGTCGGTTTTGTCTCCGGCTACGTGAAGTCCAATGCTCCGGACACCTACTTTCTGTGGCAGGTCGCGGTGGGCGAGAAGGCCCGCGGTACCGGTCTGGCCCGGAGACTGGTCGAAGCCATTCTGACCCGCCCTGAATTTGCCGAGGTCCACCACCTCGAGACCACCATCACACCGGATAACCAGGCTTCCTGGGGCTTGTTCCGCCGCCTGGCCGATCGCTGGCAGGCGCCGTTGAACAGCCGCGAGTACTTCTCTACCGACCAATTGGGTGGAGAACACGATCCGGAAAACCTGGTGCGCATCGGTCCCTTCGACACGACGCGTATCTAACGGCTTCCAGGGTGGTGACAGGGCGCCAGCGTCCGTCGCCACCGATACCCGATAACTTCCCCTACGAACCCGACAGGAGGTCGCAATGCAGACCCAGATCCTCGAACGCATGGAATCCGAAGTTCGTACCTATTCCCGTTCCTTCCCGGTGGTCTTCACCAAGGCGCAGAACGCTCGCCTGACCGACGAGGAAGGCCGCGAGTACATCGACTTTCTGGCCGGTGCCGGCACCTTGAACTACGGCCATAACAACCCGCACCTGAAGCAGGCGCTGGTCGACTACCTGGCCACCGACGGCATCATCCACGGTCTTGATTTCTGGACCGCCGCCAAGCGCGACTATCTGGAGACCCTGGAAGAGGTGATCCTCAAGCCGCGTGGTCTCGACTACAAGGTCCACCTCCCGGGGCCGACCGGCACCAATGCCGTCGAGGCTGCCATTCGCCTCGCTCGTGTGGCCAAGGGTCGTCACAACATCGTGACCTTCACCAATGGCTTCCACGGCGTGACCATGGGGGCGCTGGCCACCACCGGCAACCGCAAGTTCCGCGAGGCGACCGGCGGTATTCCGACCCAGGGTGCAGCCTTCATGCCCTTCGATGGCTACATGGGTAGCGAGACCGATACCCTGGACTACTTCGAGAAGCTGCTCGGCGACAAGTCCGGCGGTCTCGACGTGCCCGCCGCGGTCATCGTCGAAACGGTCCAGGGCGAGGGTGGCATCAACGTGGCCGGCCTGGATTGGCTCAAGCGTCTCGAGGGCATCTGCCGCGACAATGACATCCTGCTGATCATCGATGATATCCAGGCGGGCTGCGGTCGTACCGGCAAGTTCTTCAGCTTCGAGCACGCCGGCATCACACCCGACATCGTCACCAACTCCAAGTCGCTGTCCGCACTCGGCCTGCCGTTCGCCCACGTGCTGATGCGTCCGGAGCTCGACAAGTGGAAGCCGGGTCAGTACAACGGTACCTTCCGTGGTTTCAACCTGGCCTTCGTCACCGCTACCGCTGCCATGCGCAAGTACTGGAGCGACGATACCTTCGAGCGTGACATCCAGCGCAAGGCGCGGATCGTGGAAGAGCGCTTTCAGAAGATCGCCGCCTGGCTCAGCGACAAGGGATATCCGGCATCCGAGCGTGGCCGCGGCCTGATGCGCGGCATCGACGTGGAAAGCGGCGATATCGCCGACAAGATCACCGCCAAGGCCTTCGAGAACGGCCTGGTGATCGAGACCAGTGGCCAGGACGGTGAGGTGGTCAAGTGCCTGTGTCCGCTGACCATCACCGACGAGGATCTGATCGAAGGTCTCGATATCCTCGAGCGCAGCACCCACGAGGCGCTGAGCTGAAACAGGATACGCCCGCAGGTTATCTGCGGGCAGGCGCCAGCAGCAAGGTGCCGCTGATCCTGCCCTGAGCAATATCAAAAGCGAGGGCTCGCCCTCGCTTTTTCTGCGGACGCCACCAGCGCTCGAAGCCTCGCACAGGGCCTTTCGATGCCCGGCACCGCCGACGCCCCCGACACCCGACAACGGAGAATTCGATGATCGTTCGCAACCTGGAAGAAGCCCGTCAGACCGACCGCCTGGTAAAGGCCGAGAACGGTAACTGGGACAGCACCCGCCTGATGCTCGCCGATGACGGCGGTCAGTGTTCCTTCCACATCACCCGTATCTTCGAGGGTACCGAGACCCACATCCACTACAAGCATCACTTCGAGGCGGTGTTCTGCATCGAGGGAGAAGGCGAGGTGGAGACCCTGGCCGACGGCAAGATCTGGCCGATCAAGCCGGGCGACATCTACATCCTGGATCAGCATGACGAGCACCTGCTGCGTGCTTCCAAGACCATGCACCTGGCCTGCGTGTTCACTCCGGGCCTGACCGGCAAGGAAGTGCACCGCGAAGATGGCTCCTACGCGCCCGCCGGCGAGTAAGGACGTACCGCCAGGATTGAACCGGAACTCGCTTCCCGTACCCGACAACGGCGCCCCTTGAGGCGCCGTTGTCGTATCCGGCCAATTGACCGAAGTAGTCGCACGACGCTGGAGGTAGACGTCACGGGAAGAGCAGCAGGGGACGTGGGGGCATAGGAGGCAGGCACGTCAAAATTGTGCCCAAAAGTCCGGAGCGCTACCTATACTTTGCAGCAAACTTCTCAATGGAACCGTCCCCATGGCCATTTGTCGCCCCCGACTCCTGACCTCCGGTATGTATCACTACCTGCTGGCAGCGCCGATCCTTGGTGCAGCACTGCTGGCCCCAGCGACGGCTCATGCCTCGGAAGGTGGCAGCAGCATCTATGTACCGGGCGCCTATAACGACTTTGCCGCAGGCTTGGCCCCGCCACCCGGGGTCTATGCGCGCAACGACCTGGTGCGCTACGAGGGCGATATCGGCGCGCGCCCCCTGGGCGGGCGGCTGTCGGCGGGTCTCGACCAGACGCTGTGGTTCAACCTGCTCAAGCTGACCTGGGTGACCGACGTCGAGTGGCTCGGCGCCACCTACATCGCCGGGATCAATCTTCCCTACGTGTTTGACGTCAGCGTCGATCTCGAGGCCAGCATTCCAGGCCAGGAACGCTTCAACACCGGAAGCAACAGCGGCTTCGGTGATCCGTACCTGGTGCCGGTCGCCCTCAACTGGACCAACGGGACTCACCACACCACGGCGGCGGTGGGTATCAATATTCCGGTGGGGCGCTACGACGAGGATGATCGGATCAACCTGGGGCGGCACTACTGGTCGATCGACCCCACCATTACCTACAGTTGGCTGCCCGAAAGCGGATGGGACCTGTCGATGACCGCGGGCATCCTGTTCAACTTCAAGAACGATGCCACCGACTACACCACCGGCGACGAGTTTCACCTGGACGTGCTGGCGGCGAAGTACCTGACGCCAAGCTTCGGACTGGGTCTGGCCGGGTACGTTTACGAACAGCTCGAGTCGGACTCGGGACCGGTACCGGATCGCCTGGAAGATGGTTTTCGCAGTAGCGGGGCGGGGGTAGGGCCGGCTTTCATGAAGAGCGTCTCACTCGGCCAGGCGCCGGTCACCTTGATCGGCAAGTGGCTTCACGATGTGTCATCCGAAAATCGCTTCGATGGCGATACGGTGTCGCTGTCGGCGGCCTGGGCCTTCTAGCCAACTCCCGACCAGCGCCCGATCCGATGGTTCTGGCGCGCCGCCTCGATCCTTCCCTCGAACGAATCTCCGTCATGTTCTCGGGCGCTCAGCGGCGCCCGATTCTCCCGTTGTTCTGCATCGATATTGTCTGCGCTGAATGTCTTTATCAGCCGAGGCCATGCTCGTCCCACGAGACCTCCCGTCGCCTATGCAGCTCAGGCGGCACAGGGACACAGCGGGCCACGCGCCATGCCCAAAAGTGACAGCATTTTACAAATCAACTGCCGCTGCAGCGGGGCGTCTTTGCACCAGAAATAGGTTTCGGACAGATCGTTATTGCCCGCAAATAAAGAGCTTTTCCGAAAAATGTCGATCATGTTGGCCGCCTTGGCTAACGCACCTCGACAGTGGCATTGCACTTTAGTCAAAAAGTGTCAGGAAGGGGTTGCAGCCAGGAAGTGCTCTCTTCTACTTTGTCATACATAGTATGCCATGGTTTCCAGAAAACGGCTCAGGCCATCGCCATGTAATGGCAGTACGAGAGGGCCGGACACTTGCCCAACCGGGTATGACAACAACGCCAACAAGGTCAACCAGAGGACTCGCCATGAATCCCGCCGCTTCACGCAAGCTCACCCGCGCCATCCATCTTGCGGGCCTGGCCGCGACCACCGCCTTGCTGGCAACGCCAGCCCTGGCCGAACAGTGGCGCGGCTGGAACATTCATCCTCCCGAGTACCCCAACAGCATTGCGCTGGAGACCTTCGCCAAGGAGGTGGACGAGCGAACGGAAGGGCGCATCACCCCAAAGGTCTATCACAACGCCGTGCTGGGGGATCAGCCCGATGCCATCGAGCAGACCCGCAACGGTGCTCTGGATTTCGGCAACTTCAACATGGGCCCCATGGGTCCGATGGTGCCGGCGGCCAACGTACTCTCGCTGCCCTTCATCTTTGAAAGTGAAGAGCGCATGTACGAACTGATGGATGGCGAGATCGGCGAACGCTTCGCCGCAGCGATGGAGGAGCAGGGCCTGGTCGCGCTGGGTTGGTTCGGGGCAGGCTCGCGCAGCCTCTACAACACCGACCATCCGGTCGAGACTCCGAAAGATGTCGAGGGCATGAAGGTTCGGGTCATGAACAACGACCTCTACGTCGACATGATCGATGCGCTGGGTGGCAACGCCACCCCCATGGCCTACGGTGAGGTCTACCAATCGCTGACGACCGGAGTGATCGACGGCGCCGAGAACAACTTCCCGTCCTACGAATCCAGCGGTCACTACGAGGTTGCCGGCTACTACTCGCTGACCAACCACCTGGTCATTCCCGAGTGCCTGTGCATGGCCCGCAGTACCTGGGACGAGCTGTCCGAAGAGGACCAGGCGGCGGTCCGGGAGGCCGGGCAGGTCGCCACCGAGCAGCAGCGTGAACTGTGGGAAGAGCGTACCGCGGCCAGTCGGCAAACGGCGCTGGATGCAGGCGTCGAGATCAATGAGGTTCCGGACAAGTCAGAATTCCAGGCGCTGATGCAACCGGTCTATGAGGGCTTTCTTGCCGAGAACCCGGACCTGGCCTCGCTGGTCGACGACATTCGCGCGGCTCAGGCCGACTGATCCCATTGATACGAGAGCCCCGTCCCCGGTGCCGGGGGCGGGCGGGGAGGCTGATGCGTGAACGCACCCACCGACACCTCTGACGTCGGGTCCGAGCAAACCGAGTCAGAGCAAGAGGGCGCCACGGTACGCCGTGGTGCCTTTCCTCCGGCATCGCCGGAGTCACGAAGCATACGCTACAAGCGTGAAACACCCAGCCGACTGGACCGCATCCTCGACAGTATCGCCCATGGTTGCATCATGGTGGCCGGGGTGCTGCTGGTGTTGCTGATCATCACCTTTGGCTGGCTGGTATTTGGCCGCTACGTGCTCAATGACACCCCCACCTGGGTCGAGCAGACGGCGCTTCTGAGCGTGGCCTACATCACCTTTCTCGGCGCCGCTGCCGGCGTTCGTCACAACAGCCACCTGTCCATCGACCTGCTGCGCGACAACATGCCGGCGCCCATCAAGGGTCTGATGCACCATCTGGCGGATCTGTTCGTGGTGGCCTTTGGCGGCTTCATGGCCTGGCAGGGCTGGCAGTTGATGATGACCAACCTGGCACGACCTATCCCGATGCTCGGACTCTCTGAAAGCTGGCGTGCCGCGCCGCTGGCGATCTGTGGCGCGCTGATGGTGCTGTTCGCTGTGGCCAACATCGTCAAGCGGCTTGGCGGCCGGCACAACCCGACCCAGGAGGACTGAGCATGGGACTCGCTATCGTTTTTGGACTCTTTGCCCTGGGACTGGCGGTCGGCGCTCCGGTGGCCTTTGCGGTAGGACTGGCAGCAGTAGGGGGCTTTCTCTATGAGGGACTGCCGCTGTTCGTGGCATTCCAGCGCATCCTCTCGGGCATTTCGGTGTTTTCCCTGCTGGCCATTCCGTTCTTTATCTTCGCCGGCGAGCTGATGCTGCACGGCGGTATTTCCCAGCGCCTGGTGCGCCTGGCCTCTGCCGCAGTGGGCCGGGTGCGCGGAGGGCTCGGGGTGGTCAATGTGACCTCTTCGATGCTGTTCGGCGGCATTTCCGGTTCCGCGGTGGCGGACACCTCAGCGCTCGGCTCCATCCTGATTCCGGTGATGAAGGAGAAGGGCTACGACGCGGACTACGCGGTCAACGTGACGGTGACCTCGTCGGTGGCCGGGGTGGTGATTCCGCCCAGCCACAACATGATCCTCTACGCCGTGGCGGCCGGCGGCGGCCTGTCCATCACCAAGCTGTTCATGGCGGGCATCGTGCCGGGCATCCTGATGTGTGGTCTGCTGGCCCTGGCCGCCTATCTGGTGGCGGTCAAGCGTGGTTACCAGGGCGAGCGCTTTCCAGGCTGGCAGGCGCTGGCGATCAGCTTTGCCGCCGCACTGCCAGGGTTGCTGACCGCGGTGATCATCGTGGGCGGCGTGCTGTCAGGCGTGCTGACGGTGACCGAGTCAGGCGCCTTCGGGGCCATCTACGCCATCGTCATCACCGCTCTAGTCTATCGCGAGCTGCGCTGGGCATCGTTCAAGCAGGCGGTCTACCAGTCGGTGCGCACCACCGCGCTGGTGATGATCCTGGTCGGCTGCGCCTCGGCGTTCTCCTATCTGCTCGCCCTCTATAGCGTGCCGGAGTTGCTGTCAAACACGCTGCTCGGGATCACCGACAATCCGCTCGCCATCCTGCTGATGCTGAACCTGATCCTGCTGGCACTCGGCATGATCATGGACATGGCGGCGCTGATCCTGATCTGCACGCCGATCTTTCTGCCGATTGCCGCCCAGTTCGGCATGGATCCGATTCAGTTCGGCATCATGATGATGATGAATCTGGGGCTCGGCCTGTGCACGCCGCCGGTGGGTGCCTGCCTGTTTGTCGGCAGCGTGGTCGGCAAGATCAAGATCGAACAGACCGTTCGCACCATCTGGCCGTTTTACCTGGCGTTGTTCGCCGCCCTGATGCTGGTGACCTACGTACCGGCTCTGTCCATGGCGCTGCCCAATATGCTGGAGTGATGGCGACCATGCCAAGCCACCCTTCGACGAGGCGTCACACACCGCTGACCACCTACAGGAAAAGAGGCACACCGATGAAGATCGCCAGGGTCGAGACCCATCTGCTGGATCATCCCCTTGAACAGGCCTTCGAAAGTGCTTCCATGCGCTTCGAACGCCGCCAGCACTGCCTGGTGGAGATCACCTGCGAAGACGGCACCGTCGGCTGGGGGGAGTGCCTCGGTCCGGCCCAGGCCAACGCCGCGGTGGTGGCCACCTACGCGGACACCCTGATCGGCGCCAACCCGCTGGAGCATGAAAGACTGTGGCTCGTGCTCTACAACCGGCTGCGTGACCAGGGCCAGCGGGGGCTGACCATGACCGCCCTCAGCGGCATCGACATCGCGCTGTGGGACATCAAGGGCAAGCACTACGGTGCCAGCGTGTCGGAGCTCTTGGGAGGGCGTTTTCGCGAACGCGTCCAGGCCTACGCCACCGGCTCCTTTCGTCGCGATGGCGTGGACCGGGTCAGTGATATCGCCGCGGAGGTGGCGGGCTACGCCGAGGAAGGCTTTCACGGGGTCAAGATCAAGATCGGCTTCAACGTCGAGGAAGATCTTCGGGTCATCGCCGCCGTGCGCGAGGCCATCGGTCCCGATCGGCGTCTGATGATCGATGCCAACCACGGCTATGACCTGCTGGAGGCCCTCGAGGTCGGCAAGCGGGCGGCGGCTTACGACGTCGACTGGTTCGAGGAACCGGTACTACCGGAGCAGATTCATACCTATCGCGCGGTGCGCGATGGCCAGCCTCTACCGGTCGCCAGTGGCGAGAACTGGCATGGCCGCTACGCCATGCAGGAGCCGCTGGCCAGTCGCGCCATCGATATCTGCCAGCCCGACATATGCGGCGTCGGCGGCTTCACCGAGATGCGGCGCGTCGTGGATATGGCGGCGCTTCATGGCGTGCGCCTGATTCCCCATGTGTGGGGCACCGCCGTGTGCATCGCCGCCAGCCTTCAGGCCATGGCGGCGCTGCCGCCCAATCCGCCGAGACGTGAGCCGATCGAACCCATCATGGAGTTCGATCGGACCCACAATCCCTTCCGCCAGGCAATTGTTACCCAGCCGCTGGAGCATCATCAGGGCTGGGTCGATATCCCTGACGGCCCTGGACTGGGCATCGAGATCGATCGCGACGCCCTGACACGTTTCGCCCTCAAGGAGACAAGACAGTGATACCGGCCAATACCCGTCCGCTGGAAGGGCGCGCGCCCAGGCTGAAGGCACCCGCCGGCGCCACCGATTGCCATATTCATCTCTTCCTCGATGGCTACAAAGGCCAGCCAGGCGGGCCGCCGATCAAGGAGTTGGCAACCGTCGAGGATCTCCGGCGCTTCCAGCGCTGGATGGGGCTCGACAGGGTGGTCGTGACCCAGTCCAACGCCTATCAGTTCGACAATGGCGCCTTGCTTGCTTCGCTCGACCAATTGGGCCTGGACAAGGCCCGCGGGGTCGCCGCCGTCAGTCCTGACACCCCTTTGAAAACCCTCGAAGACTGGCATGGCCGAGGTGTACGCGGCGCACGCATCATGAACCTGGGCGGAGGCGCCATGCCGTTGGCTCGCCTGCCCGAGGTCGAGCCGTTGATCGCGCCCCTGGGCTGGCACCTGATGGTACAGTTCAATGGCCGCGAGCTCGACCAGCACCTGCCGATGCTGGAACGTATCGAGTGCCCGTACATCATCGATCATATCGGCAAGTTCATCGATCCGGTGCCGGCCGATGATCCTCGCGTCGATGCCATTCTCAGGCTGCTTGACCGCGGCAACGCCTGGTTCAAGGTCTGCGCCGGTTACGAGACCAGCCTGAGCGGAGGGCCCGACTACGACGACGTCGGCGCCATCGCCCGGCGGGTCATCAACCACGCACCGGAGCGCATCCTCTGGGGCAGCAACTGGCCCCATGTTGGTGTCCCGCGAGATCAGTACCCCGACGACCCTGACCAACTCGACGTACTGCTGGCCTGGGCCAATGAGCAGCAGCGCCAACGCATCCTGGTCGACAATCCCGCCGAACTGTACGGCTTCGGTCGCTGAAGGCGCGTATCACGAGACACGAGACACGACACCCGAGAAGGAATTCTGACATGTTGAATCGACTGCTGGTCACCGGCGCCGCCGGGGGCCTGGGCACCGCTCTGAGACCTCATTTGAGTCGCCTGGCGAAGGAGGTCCGCCTGTCCGACATGGTCGCCGTCGACCAGGACGTGACCCACGACACCCGCCATGAAGAGATCGTCACGGCAGACCTGACCGACGTCGATGCTGTCGCTCGCCTGGTGGAAGGCTGCGATGGTGTTATCCACCTGGGCGGTGTATCGGTGGAGCGTTCCTGGCAGCAGATCCTGCCGGCCAACATCATGGGCACCTATCACCTCTATGAGGCGGTGCGCCGTCATGACAAGCCGCGGGTGGTATTCGCCAGTTCCAACCACGTCATCGGCTTCTACCCACAGCATCAGCGGCTGGACGCCAAGGTGCCGAAACGCCCGGATTCGCTCTATGGCGTTTCGAAAGGCTTCGGCGAGGACCTCGCCAGCCTGTACTTCGACAAGTTCGGTGTCGAGACCCTGGCGGTGCGTATCGGCTCCTGCTTTCCCGAGCCCGCCGATGCCCGCATGCTGGCCACCTGGATGAGCGTCGAGGATTTCATGGCGTTGCTCGAGCGCGCCTTCTGCGTCCCTGAACTGGGCTACACCGTGGTCTACGGCGCCTCCAACAACGCCGAACAATGGTGGGACAATCGCGAAGCAGGTTTTCTGGGCTGGGTGCCAAGGGACAGCTCCGAACCCTGGCGTGCCGAGATCGAGGCCAGGGGAGGGCGGTTGGCTCCCGATGACCCTTCGGTGCGCTTCCAGGGCGGCAAGTTTGCAGGCCAGGGCCACCCTGACGATGAATAGCCACTGAATCGTCGCGGAAAGCCACCAGGCATCCGTCTCCGGCACTGGCAGAGGGACAGAGGGATAGAGGGATAGAGGATCGAGCAGCCTGACACCGGGGACCTGACGCCATCGCCTTGATACACTGGCGTCCTGATAGTCAGTGCTGATATACAGCCCTGATAAATAGCCCTGAAAAGTAGCCCAGTGATAGCGCTTTGCGGCACGTCGCGTCATCGCCACGCGAACTGAAGAGGAATCGACCATGGCAGCCAAGCCAGCACCCCGCACGGAACCGGCACCGCTAAACGTCAAGAAGCTGACGCGTGAAGGCAGTCTGTCGATGAACGTGGCCGACCAGCTGGAAGGTCTGATCACCGCCGGAACCATCGCCGTCGGCGAGAAGCTGCCGACAGAAAGCGGCCTGTGTGATTCCTTCGGTGTCAGCAGGACGGTGATTCGCGAGGCGGTGGCTCACCTCAAGTCGCTGGGCCTGGTCGAGGCACGGCGTGGCGTCGGCACCACGGTGATCCGGGCCGCACCGGCCGAGGCCATGCCCGCCAAGCGGATTCGTCCGACCACCGTCGAAGACATCCTGCATGTCATCGAGCTGCGGCTTAATCTGGAGCCTGCGGCGGCGGCGTTGGCCGCCGAGCGCTTCGAGGCCGACGACGAGACTCGCCTGCGTGACACCCATGCGGCCTTCGTCAAGGCTCGTCAGCAGCGTAGCCAGGCGCGTAACGAGGACTTCGAGTTCCACCACGCGATTGCCAGGGCCACCCACAATCCGTTCTTCCCTCAGGCGCTGGAGCAGCTCAACCTGAGCGCGATTCCACGCTCGAAGCTGGCGACCAGCGAGGTCAATACCGACTCCACCAGCACCTATCTCAAGCGCGTGGAAGCCGAGCACCAGGACGTTCTCGACGCGATCCTGTCACGCGACCCCGACGCCGCCAGAGCCGCCATGGCGCGCCACCTGGAACGCGCCCGGGAGACTTACCAGCAGTTCAAGGAGAAGGGTTGAGTCAGTGCCGGCGGTTGCCAGTACGTCAGTTGTCATCGGTTGACCCAGACCGTTCGACAGGGCTGCCAGTTCGATGATCTGAATCCGTTGGGCTCGGTGGGAAGCTACCGCCGGGTTCGAGGTAAGTCCGAGGTAGATAAGGACAGCGATTGACGCGGGGTTCTGGTGACAAGAGGCTGTTATCAGCCTTCACAAGCTTTCATGACCCATAGTTCGCATAATCTATATTATGTTAAATTAGGTGTTTGCCGGTTCTCCCGGACTAGCCTCTGCGCTCTGCATCATCCCTATCGATGGACGTTAATGATACGGTGCCGGCTTTCTGTACCATCCGTTTCCGCCCCATCCATTTCTGCCCCATCCATCCGGCTCCCCTCTGTTGACACGCTCATCGCCGCTTGCACCTCTGGCGGTTCAGGATGAAAACGCCGGATCATACGTGACCTCCCCGGTCGGCATACCTTCGCGATCATCCAACGGCAGCGCCAGAAAAAACTCAGCCGGCACTTGGGCGAGCCATAGCCCCGGATGTCGCGAAAAGCCGAAGCGCCCGTAGTACTCGGGCTCACCCAGCACGACCACACCAGCGGCGCCTTGCTCTTGCATGCGCCCAAGTCCTTCGCGGATCAGGCGTGCGCCGATGCCCTTGCGCTGACATGCCGGCGCTACTGCTACAGGGCCAAGCCCAAACCAGGCTGTCGCCTGGCCATCGATCAGCACCGGTGACAGACACAGATGCCCGACGATCATGCCCTGGTTGTCCGCCACCAAGGATAGTGTCAGGCGTTCGCTTGCCCTCAGCGCTCTGACGATCAGGTGTTCTGTAGGCCTTGTGCCCGGTGCATGCTGGGGATGGCCGTCGAAGGCCGCAAGAATCAATGCTTCGATGGCGTCGTGATCTCTTGGAGCTTCTTCACGAACAATCATTGGCGATCTCCGATGGCGCGCACATACCCACGACCGACACGGTTGCTGCCGCCAACAGGTTCGAACCAAGGCTACCTGGGGTCGAACTCACGCTCGATCTCACGTTCGATTTCACATCGTGCCACACCGTCGCCTGAAACCCGTCCTCCGGCATCCAGGCAGGCGTCCTGGAGATGCCAGAGCTGGTAACGGCTTCCTGCGTAGAACCCCATGACGAGTCCGGCGACCAGCGCCGTGATGACGATAACAGCTATCGTGCGTCTTCCCTGACGATGTCTGGCTGCCATGGTGATGTCCGGATAGAAAAGATCTTGCTGACCGACGGTGATCAGTCGCCCAACGCTTCCAGCACCAGTTCGGCCACGCGTCGGCCCGAGGCGGGATTTTGCCCGGTGACCAGCCGCTCATCGACCACGGCGAATGGCTCCCAGGCGCGATCCGCCTTCAGATAGAGTCCGCCACGCTCGACAAGCTCCGTTTCGGTAAGAAACGGCACGATGTCGTCGAGCTTGGCCAAGTGCTCCTCGTGATTGGAGAAGCCGGTCACCTTCATGCCCTTGATCAGGTATTCCCCATCATCCCGGGTCACATTGAGCAAGCCCACGGCACCGTGACACACAGAGGATACGATGCCATCTGCCTCGTAGATGTCCCGACACAGGCGTTGGAGCGTCTCGTTGCCCGGAAAGTCCCAGATGACCCCATGCCCGCCCGCCAGATAGATTGCCCGATAGTCCGCTGCGTTGACCTCGTCCAGGGCCAGCGTCGTACCCAGGCGGTTCATGAAGTCCTTGTTCTGATAGTAGTCCCAGTCAATCGCCTCGGCGGCCGCCAGACTGTGGGGATCGATGGGCGTATAGCCCCCCTTGGGGCTTGCGATGTCGCAGGTCCAGCCAGCCTGTTCGACATGATCGATGAAATGCACGGCTTCACCTAGCCACAGACCCGTGGCTCGATCATGATTGGGATACTTGGCGTGACTGGTCACTACCACAAGAATCTTGTTGTCCATGGCGAGGGCTCCGACGAGAACGTTGAACCTTGTAGTCGACTATGTCGCTATCTTGTTGCGTTATTGTAGTCAGCCTCGTGCTAGCTTCAGCAAAGCACGAAAGGTTCTGCATAGTAGAAGCGGAATGCCCAGGGGCGTGTATAGGGACTTGTGTAGCCGCCAATACTCAGGCAACTCCTTGGTTCTATTGTCCCGATTTCTGATGAGGTAGACATGAGCCCCGCCCAGTAGACACCCTAGCGCTTTTCCAGGGGTGCGGGCTCGGGATTGTAGGCGGTTCTCAGCAGTACAGCGGAGCACCTGAGGCGTGATCAACCCGGCCCCAGCATGGACAGCGCTGGCGTCGCTCCTTATCATCGCTTCAATTTGTCTCGTTCGATTGCTTTCTTCGGGAGCGATCTTTGCGAGTCTCACCTTTTTTGTCGATGCCGATACAAGGACGCTAGCGTCATGCCCCTCCGACCGACTCGTTTTCTTTCCTTGGCCGCCGCCGCGATGCTCGGTGGCTGTGCACTGGCACCGGTCGACGCTCCGCCTCCCCCCGAACCTCTCACGCCTTCGGAATTCCACGCCGAGATCCGAGGGCTCGAGACGCGCCTGGCGGGACGCTGCGACCTGACCCACGACATGCTCAGTGAACAGGCGGCGCAGGATCGCCGCATGACCGCCGATATCCGCGAAGTCGGTAGCCTGCTGCGCGGCGTACGCCAGGATCTGGCCGGGCTCGAGCGCGGCAGCGCGGAGCCCGGTCCTCGGACGACGCAGTGTGAGGCCAGCACCGAGTCCGGTATCGACAACAAGGAACTGCTGGGTCGCAGCGAGTGGGTTGGCTTGCCCGATGTGGGCACCTATCTGAAGGCGCGGATCGACTCCGGGGCCAATACCTCATCGCTGTCTGCTACCGATGTCACCACCTTCGAACGGGATGGCGACGAATGGGTGCGCTTCAAGCTGGGCCTCAATGAAGAGGATTCGGTGGTCGAGGCCGTGCGCGATGAATGGATCGAGGCACCGGTAGAACGCAAGGTGACCATCGTCCAGGCCAATGGTGAAGAAAGCCGCCCCGTGGTCAGTCTGCTGATGACCCTCGGCCCGCTGCGTGAACAGGTCGAATTCACCCTGAACGACCGCACCCACCTGAGCTATCCCGTCCTGCTTGGCCGTCGTTTCCTGTTGGATATCGCCGTCATCGACGTGGCCCGCCACTACCTGCACGACCGTCCCGAATTCCCAGGAGGGGAATCGGCCAGCGAAGCCGCCGACGAGGAAGCGGCCGATCGTGATGATCAGGAACAGCCCTGAGATAACGCAGTGTGCCGACGCCCCGGGGCGTCGGCCTTTCGCTCCCGATTAAGGAAGACCCATGTCCAGACTGCCCTTTTATCTGATCGTCGCCCTGCTGATGGTGGTTGGCATCGCGATGAGCATTCACCGCCACGTGGAGTTCGAGGTCCCCTGGACGCCGGGCGAACAGCGCCAGGTCTGGGAAATCGAGGCTCAGGTCACCTTCGATGGCCAGGGCGAGCCGGCCAAGGTGGACATGGCCCTGCCCTCCTCTCAGGACGGCTTTCGTGTGCTGACCGAGCACACCGCCTCGCCGGGTTATGGCCTGGCGTTCCTGCAGGAAAACGGCGCACGTCGCGCCGAGTGGTCCACCCGCGAGGCGGTGGGCGATCAACGCCTCTACTACACCGCCCAGGTACTGGTGACCGAAGGTGCCCGCAAGGCAACCACTCCGCCCCCGCCGCCGCCGGTGACCGATGTCGCCTGGGAGCGTCCCTACGACACCGCCGCCCAGCAGGTGATCGACCGCGCCTGGGCACGCTCGTCCGACGCCTTTACCTTCGCCCGTGAATTGCTGAGCGAATTCGCCGATGACCGCCAGGGGGAAAATGCCAGGCTACTGCTGACCCAGTTCGATCGTGTGCCGCTGGCCGTGCGCCTGTTGAACCAGGCCGGCGTTGCCGCCCGTGAGGTCAGTGGCCTGATGCTCGACAGCGGCCGTCGGCGCCAGAGCCTGACCTCATGGATACAGGTCTATGACGGCGACAGGCGCGCACTGTTCAATCCGGCCACCGGCGAACAGGGCAAGCCCGACAACCTGTTGATGTGGGAAAGCGCGGGCAATGCCGTGCTCGAGGTGGAAGGCGGTCGCGATTCACGTATTTCCTTCTCCATGCTGGTACGCAACCAGCCCGCCGCGGCGGCAGTACGCAGCCAGCTCGCCGAGGACAGCGATACCCTGCTCAACTTCTCGATTCACAGCTTGCCGCTCGAGGAGCAGGCACTGTTCCAGACCATCCTGCTGATCCCGATCGGTGCGCTGGTGGTGGTGCTGCTGCGGGTGCTGATCGGCATCAAGACGTCCGGTACCTTCATGCCGGTACTGATTGCCCTGGCCTTCATCCAGACCACCCTGCTCACCGGCCTGGTCGGGTTTCTGCTGGTGGTGGCCGTCGGTCTGGTCATCCGCAGCTATTTGTCACACTTGAATCTTTTGCTGGTGGCCAGGGTGACGGCGGTGATCATAACGGTGATAGCGATCATCTCGATCTTCACCGTGCTGTCCTATCGCTTTGGCCTCAATGCGGGCCTGACGATCACCTTCTTCCCGATGATCATCCTGTCGTGGACCATCGAACGGATGTCGATCCTGTGGGAAGAAGAAGGCCCCAAGGAGGTGCTGATCCAGGGCGGCGGCAGCCTGCTGACCGCGGTACTGGCCTATCTGGCGATGAACAATCCTTGGATTCGCCACATCACCTTCAACTTCCTCGGCCTGCAGCTCATCCTGATGGCGCTGATCCTGCTGCTGGGCAACTACACCGGTTACCGGCTGCTCGAACTGCGTCGTTTCAAGCCGGTCACGGAGGACTGAGCCATGCTCAACTGGACCAGTCCCGGCAAGCTCAAGGCCAAGGGCATCATCGGCATGAACCGGCGTAACATCCGTTACATCGGTCGCTACAACAGTCGCAAGCTGTATCCGCTGGTGGATGACAAGCTCAAGACCAAGCTGTTGGCACAGGAATACGGCATCACCACGCCGGAGCATATCGGTACGGTGTCGACCCAGTTTAGTGTCAAGCACATCAGCGAGATGCTGGCGGGCCACAACGGTTTTGTGATCAAGCCGGCCAAGGGCAGCGGCGGCAAGGGCATCCTGGTCATCGAGCGAGTCGAGGGCAAGCACTTCATCAAGCCCAGCGGCGCGGAGCTGGATATCGAGGATGTCGAACGCCACGTCTCCAATATCCTTTCGGGGCTCTATTCGCTTGGGGGCTCCCCGGACGTTGCCCTGGTCGAGGGGCTGATCAACTTCGATACCACCTTCGCTGCCTATACCTACGAAGGGGTGCCGGATATCCGTGTCATCGTGTTCAAGGGCTACCCGGTGATGGCGATGATGCGGCTGTCCACCGCCGCCTCCGACGGCAAGGCCAACCTGCACCAGGGTGCGGTGGGCGTCGGTATCGATATCGCCAGCGGGCGCGCCGTACGAGGCGTCCAGTTCGATCGTTCGCGCACCGATCATCCCGATACCGGCCACGAACTGGCCAGCCTGCAGATCACTGGCTGGACCACCCTTCTCGAGCTCGCCTCCGGCTGCTACGAGATGACCGGGCTTGGCTATCTCGGCACCGACATGGTGCTCGATCGTGATCGCGGCCCCATGTTGCTCGAGCTGAACGCCCGCCCTGGCCTGGCGATCCAGATGGCCAATGGCGAAGGCTTGCGGCGACGCCTCGATCTGATCGAGGCGCAGACCGAGGAGCGCAGCGCTGCCGAGCGGGTGGCCTTCGCCCAGCACCATTTCGCCCGCCAGGGCGAGCTGCAGGAAGCCCCGGCAGAAGCCATTTGACAGTTTCGCGTGTCTGGCCCGCCGGCGGGCCAGCGCGTAGACTAGGTTGCCGCTTCGTGAATATTGGACCCCATGACCGAAACCGCCCTGCTACAACAGGCTGAAGCTCACTGCGCACATCGTGGCGTGCGTTTCACCCCCATCCGGCGCCGTGTACTGGAACTGATCGGTGAGGCCAGCGGTGGCCTCAAGGCTTACGATCTGCTGGATCGGCTAGCCAAGGATCACGCCGCCGCGCGCCCCCCGACGGTGTACCGTGCGCTGGAGTTCCTGATCGAACAGGGGCTGGTACATCGCATCGAGTCGCTCAATGCCTACGTCGCCTGTCCCTGCCCCGAGCATGCCCATCGCTTCCAGTTGCTGATCTGCCGGGACTGCGGGCGCGTCGAGGAATTGCACCTCGACGAGATCAACGAGCAACTGGCAAGTCGTGCCAGGACGCTGGGCTTCCAGGTACAGCGCCAGACCATCGAACTGCTTGGCCTGTGCCAGGCCTGCCAAGGCAGCAACAACGATGGTGCCGAGGAGCGTGCCGATGCCACCGCTGATCCAGTCGATACAGCCTCTTCCACCCCCAAGGACGCCACCTGAGCCCCATGACCGACCTGCTCAAACGCCTCGAGCGCGAACCCTGCGATAGCCGTCATTCTCTCGAAGAGGTGCTGGCCAATGTGCGATTCAACGGCGATGGCCTGCTGCCGGCCATCGCCCAGCAGCACGATAGCGGCGAAGTCCTGATGATGGCATGGATGAACCGGGAGGCGCTGGAGGAAACGCTGCGCACTGGCCGGGTATGCTACTACTCCCGCTCCCGCGCCAAGCTGTGGCGCAAGGGCGAGTCTTCCGGCCAGCAGCAGCATCTCAAGAGTGCGTCGCTGGACTGTGACGGCGATACCCTGCTGCTGCAGGTCGAGCAGACCGGTCCGGCCTGCCATACCGGCCGTCGTAGCTGTTTCTATCTGTCCCTGGAAGCGGACAGCGCCCGCATCAACAGCGCTGCGCTGATCGATCCTGATGAGCTCTACACCAAGGGACCCTGAGTCATCAGCGACGGCCGGGGCTGACAGCAGCCGTGGTCGCGATGATCGATCGCCCCCCGCGCAGGAGCCATCACCCCGGGCGCGCGGACCGAAGCGCTGGCTGGCATGGCCGTTACTGGCGCTGATTCGCCTCTACCAGGGTGTCATCAGCCCATTGCTGGGCCCACGCTGTCGCTACTGGCCAAGCTGCTCGCACTACAGTCACGAAGCCATCGTGGTTCACGGTCCGATACGGGGCGGTTGGCTAGCGCTCAAGCGTATTCTGCGCTGCCATCCCGGCGCCAAGGGCGGCATCGATCCTGTGCCTGGCGGGCCCAGCGAGAGGCTGTGCCGCCAGGACCCGGAGCTCGACGAGCGGTTTGAGGTGCGCGGCGACAGCGACTCGAGATCAGCGGACTGACGCGGGCGCCTCGTCGACGCCCAGGGTTCAAGGGTCAGGCGGCTTCCTGCTCAGCGACGCGATAGATGCGCTCGAGCATGGCGTTGAGGCCATTACTGCGGGTCGGCGACAGGTGCTTGTCGAGGCCCAGGTCCTTGAGAAAATGTGGACTGGTGGCGAGGATGTCGCTGGGCTTTCGAGCGTTGTAGATGCGCATCAGCACGGCGATCAGCCCTGACACGATAGCGGCGTCCGAGATGGCGGCAAAGTGCAGGGTGTCGCCCTGGCGCTCGTGGTGCATCCACACATTGGACTGACAGCCCTGAATCTTCAGCTCGTCACGCTTGTGCTCATCGGGGAAGGCCGGCAATGCCTTGCCCATGTCGATGATGTACTGATAGCGGTCCATCCAGTTGTCGAACAGTTCAAACTCTTCCAGCAGCTCCTGCTGGGCCTGTTCTGCGGTACTCGTCGTGGTCATGGTGACTCCCTAGAATGCTGCCAGGATTATACCTGCCAGGCCCCGCCGTCGTCCTCCCCCGGTCAGCCCCGGTTCGGAGAACCCGGCCAGGCGTCATGCTAGAATTCGTCCTGAGCGGGTGACAACGGAACACTCGCTGTCGCTCGCCGCCTAAGCTACATAAAGAGATCGACATGCAAGCGCCAGACCCCCAAGGACAGGGCCCGCATCGCTCACGTGATAGACGACTCGATGCACTGGAAAAGGAGCTCGACCAGTATCTGGGCTCGTCACGGGCCGACAAGACCGGCACGCCGGCCTCCGAGCGAGGCCTGACGCAGCAGCAGCTGGAAGAGATCATCGCTCACCTGGCTGCCCAGCGGCGGGCCAAGCGAGCGGCCATCCTTACCAATTTGCTGGATCTGGCCGATCGCGCGGGCACCACCGTCGGCGCACTTTCGCTGATTGCGCTGTTCTTCGCCGACAAGGATAGCTCGGGGGCGACGCTGGTGGTGGCCAGCACGGCCAAGCCGCTTTGGGGCGCCTTCGTTGGCTTTGGCCTGGCACTCGTGGCATCCTATGCCAAGGCCCTGCTCACCTGGAGGGACAAGTGATGACATTCCATATCGCCATGCTGATCATGCTGGGCGCCACCTTGGCGCTGGCAGTGGCCGCCTACCGACTCGACCGTGGCTACAAGTCCGACGTCAAGGCGCTCACCGAGCACGCCAATCGTTATATCGCCCGAAAGCGCGGCCCCCTCGAGCACTAGGCTTGCCTGGTGGCTCCATTGGCGGGCTCTACTAGCCGCCCCCAGCCAGAAACCTGTCCAGGGGCGCTGTTTCTTCATTCCTTGTTCTCCCCCTTCCCTTGACCCCATTTTGCCCCTTCTGCCTGGCCAAGGCCGTGCAGCGACTGCTGGCGATGCCACTCCTCGTCTTCGGTATGAAGGTAGCGTGACGTCGTCTCCAGGCGTGAGTGACGTGCCGACTGCGCCAGATAACGAAGCTCCACGCCCGCCTGGGCCTGATGGGTCAGAGCGGTATGCCTGAGCCAGTGCGGCGTAGCCTGTCGTAGCCGTGCCACCGCCTGGGGATCCCCGCCCTGCTCTTCCAGGCGGTCCGCGGCCTGGCTGAAGGTCGTGCGTATCAGTCGGTACAACTGGTTGTCACCCAGCGCGGTCTTTCCATCCAGGCGTCTCAACAGTGGCGCCGGGTCTCCGGCGGGATCGGCCGGCTCGCCGTAGAGCGTCCGCGCCTCCCGGACCAGCTCGATCATGTCGGGCGGCACCGGAATCTCGGCAAACTTGCCGCCCTTGCCGACCACCTGCCACCACCAGCGCCCTTCCCGCCTCACCAGATCCTCCATGCGCGCCTGGCTCATCTCGTTGATCCGCGGGGCCAGCAGGTAGGCAAAGCCGAACACCAGTCGCCGCCTGGTCCAGAGAAATCTGGCTCGTCGGTCGGCACCTGGCTCCAGCGGCTCGTTGAGCCAGGCCCACAACCAGTCCCACAGCGGACGCTCCAGATAGCGCTCGACACGCCGCTGACCATTGTTGAGTCGCCTGCGCTTGTCGCGCATCAGTCGAAACGGGTTGCGCGACAGCCAGCCCGCCTCCACCAGCCAGGCCATCATGCCTTGCAGGATCACCAGACTCTGGCGCCGACTTGCCGGCGACAGTGGGCCACGAAACGGTCGCCAACGAGGATCCTGACGCGGCCTGACCGGGCCTATCCACTGTTCGCGGGGGCGCGGGTCGGCGAGAAAGGCCTCGAACTCATCAAGGTGAGCCCGGGTCATCTGGGCCAGCGAAAGGTGACGCTCTTCAAGCCACAGCAGCAACCGCTCGGCCTCGCGGCGGTAGGCGCGCTGGGTCTGCGCACTGCCGGCGTATTCGGCAAGCCAGTGGGCCACCGCCTGCCAGTCATCTTCCGCCTCGATCAGGGCCTGCGGGGACGACGAAGATGGTAATTCGCCCTCAACCAGGGTGCCCCGCGGCATGCTGTCGATGACCGCCCTGCCGTCCTGTGCCTGTACCGGAGGTGTCTTGCTCATATGACCTGCCCATTGGCTTGCGCCATTGCGTGTCGTCGCTTGGCGCGGCTGAATAGATAAAAAGTCCTGCTGACCAGCTGGCCGCTCAAGACACCGATGGCCACATCCGGTTGCGCGCGGCCAATGTGCGAGAACGCGATAGTGCGCAGCCTGGTTGCGCCGGTATCTGGGGGCTCGGGTATGCTGATGTATGAACGACAGGGAGCCGTCGAGATCGATCATGAGTCACAACCAGCATTTCGTTGCCCGTGGCTTCGGGGACTTCGTTCACCGGGTTGGTGCCACCATCGCGGCACTCAGTGTCATGGGCGGCCTATTCACGTCTCAGATACCCGCACTCCTTTCGCTCGCGGGGGTGCTGCTGGGGATTGGCTGTGCAGCTCTCGGAATCACTACTAAGAAGAGGTTTTCCTCTGAGGAGGGCGTATGACACCGGATATTCTCGAATCCCTGAAGACGTTCCTGTTCGTGGCTTCGCCGCTGATCATTCTGGCGCTTGGAACGGCAGCTTATGCCAAGTGGCGTGGGCATAACCCCTGATGCCCTGCTGTCAGGGTGGCTTGACCGCTACTCACCTGCCCGCCCTCTCCCGCCCTCGTGCTTCTCTACTTTTGCCGCTCTCTATTCTGGCCCTTCTCTGATCTAGCCATTCTCAGCTCTCGCTTTTCCCCGGCCTGGCCCTTCTCTGCTCTAGCTCTTCTCTAGCCATTCTTCGCTCTCGCTTTTCCCCGGTCTGGCGCTGCCATGCCCGCGCTCTTTCCTGCTCTCGTTTTTCCCTGCTCCAGGCTAGCCAAAGGCCGCCTCGCAGGCGAAAAAGGTAATCGTGTAACGCATTGATTTTAAACTAGTCATTATCAAAAGAAGAACTTCTCCCGTAGACGCTCTCTACCCGCCCTTGTTCGACGTCAACGAGAAGGCGCACCGCTTCTACCGCTGCAACCAACTCGCCGCAGCCCTTCCCGCGCTATACGACGCCAGCTTCTCCCATGCATTCGCAACGAGCGCTGATCGTTTTAGTCTGCCCCTGTAGGTGCAAAAATTCAAGATAAGGCGCGTAATCTTGATTTAGCGTCGCATATCATAAATATGCGTACGTATTTACGCATTATGTAATTACACGTACTATCGCCTTTGCTTAATGGAAATGATGGCTGGCGGCATCAGCCGCCCCCTCATGAAGCTGGCAGGGGTTCGCAGGAGTGTGAGCACCGCTCACGTGACGTCACCGCACGGCAGTGCCAACGGGTGTCACAGAAAGCGAACCGGAGCATGGCGAGCGAGGGGGCATTCAGGCATGATCAGCCGCTGGCGGATTCGACCACCGCATCAAGGAGAGCTTCATGGCCCGTACCGGGATCACCTACGACGACGTTCAACGAGCGGTGGACACCCTGCTCAAGCAGCAGGAAACCCCCAGCGTTCAGAAGGTCCGAGAGATACTCGGCACCGGCAGCTTCACCACCATCAGCGAGCATCTGCGCGATTGGCGTTCGCGCCGGGAAGAGCGACGAGACGTTCCGCCCCCCCAGGGGATGCCCGTGGAGCTTCAGGGACTGGCCGAAGAGCTCTGGAGCAAGGCCCAGGAGGCGGCGGCGGAAAACCTGGCCCACTATCGCCAGGAGGCCGATCGCAACGTGGAAGGCGCGCTTGAAAAGGTGGCCGCCGCTGATCGTCGCGCCGAGGACGCCGAACAGCGCGAAAGCGCCCTGTCGGCCCACCTGTCATCCATGGAGCAGCGTCTGCAGGAGGCGGCCTCGGAGTCGGCACGGCTGGCGAGCGCCAATCAGGCACTGGAGCAGCAGCTCATCAAGGAAGGCGAGCGCGCCACCCAGCTCGAAGCTCAGCTTTCCCGTCTGCAGCAGGACAAGGAACGTGAAGGCAGGGAGTACCAGCAGGCGCTGGATGAACAGCAGAAACAGCATCGCGAGCGCCTGGCCCAGGAAGAACAGCGCCACGAGGCCGCCGAGGCGCGGCTGATGGCCATGCTGGACGAGGCGCGCCAGGAACGACAAAGCGCGGAAAAGGCCCATGCCCAGCGGCTCAAGCAGGCTGACCAGCGCCAGGAGGCATTGCAGCAGCAGCTTCAGGCACTGCGGGGCGAGCTGTCAGACGAGGAAAAGCGCCATCGCGAGACGCAGATGGAGCGCTCGAGAGCCGAGGAGAACCTGCGCGCCCGAGGCCACGAAGTAGACCTGCTCAACGAGCGCATCGAAGAGCAACGGCGCCTGCTGGCGAATCAGTCAGAGCGACTCAAGGCACTCGAGGCCAAGCTGGACGAGAAGATCTGGGCACTGGCCAGGCAGCAACGGGAGCGTCCCGACGACAACCAGAGCACATCCGGCGGAAACGGCAAGCAAGAGACCCCGTCCTTCTAGCACGGTTCTCTCGTTAGGCCCTCGTTAGGCCCTCGCCCAGCTCTCTGCCAGTCAACTCTCCGGACCAGTTCTACTGGCCGGCTGTCGTGGCGAGGTCTATCGACCGCAGGAAGCATCACCTGGTTCTGGCCGCTCAAGGTAGTCTGCATTGACGTGGCCCGCAGAGTCAGGGGCCTGTCGACTCCAAGGCGCCATCGACCGAGCGAGGCAAAGGGTCAGGACACGAAAACGCCACTCCGTGGAGCGGCGTTGATGATTGCGCGATGTGCGCCAGGGCCTGAACCAGCCCGTCAGGACATCAGCGGTAGTAGGCGTTGGTGGTATCGGTGTGGTCGGTGACGTCACGGATGCCGGCGAGCTCCGGGATGCGCTCCATCAGGGTCTTCTCGACGCCTTCCTTGAGGGTCAGGTCCACCGCTGCGCAGCCTTGGCAACCGCCGCCGAAGGCCAGCACCGCCACCTGGTCGTCGGTCAGCTGCATCAGCTTGATCTCACCACCGTGGGCCGCCAGACCCGGGTTGATCTCGCTGTAGAGGATGTAGTTGATGCGATCCTCCAGCGGGCTGTCGGCGTTGACCTTGGGCATCTTGGCGTTGGGCGCCTTGATGGTCAGCTGGCCGCCCATGCGGTCGGCATTGAAGTCGACCACCGCCTCTTCCAGGAACGGAATGCTGTTGGCGTCGAGGTAGACGGCGATCTTGGAAAGCTCCAGGCGCTCGTCACTGGGCTCTTCCTCGCCCGGCCGGCAGTACGCCAGGCAGGTCTCGGCGTAGGGCGTGCCCGGCTGGGTGATGAAGATCCGCACCGCGATACCTTCGACGTTCTGCTTCTCGAGCAGCTCCGCCAGGTAGTCCTGTGCGCTGTCGGTGATCTGGATATTCTCGCTCATGGGTCTCTCGCTAGTTCGCCCCGCCTGACAGCGGGCGCTGTGGCCCCGCGGGTTTGGTCAGGACCATGGTAAGCGACACCTGCGTCAGACTCAATCCCGAGTATTTTACTCGGATTTTGGTTTCCGCCTTCGCAGGTACGCTGCCCCTGCCGCCAGGCCCGGTGCTTTGGTACCATATGGCCCCTTCGACCGACTCCCGATACATCGCCGTGTATTCCGGCATGCACATGGGGGTCCTGCCGCGTGGACACAAGCGCTGGCCCATAAAAATTTTATCGTTCGTCGACCTGACAAGCGTCTAGCTGGAGACACACCCGCCCATGGCCGTAGCAGCACCGACCCCTCAGACAGCCCGCCTCATCGATAGCCTGAAAGACCGCATTCTGATGCTGGATGGCGGCATGGGCACGATGTTGCAGAATGCGGCCTTGAGCGAGGAAGACTTCCGCGGCGAGCGCTTCAAGGACTGGCCCTCGGACCTCAAGGGCAACAACGATCTGCTGGCCCTCACCTGCCCGGACCTGGTGGCGCGCATCCATCGCGACTATCTGCTTGCCGGGGCCGATATCCTCGAGACCAATACCTTCAACTCCACCCGCCTGTCCCAGTCGGACTACGGTATGGAGGAGCTGGTCCCGGAGCTCAATCGCGAAGCCGCTCGGCTGGCCCGCCAGGTGTGCGACGACGTCGGTGAAGAGACCGGGGTGCCGCGCTACGTGGCCGGGGTGCTCGGTCCGACCTCGCGTACCGCCTCGCTGTCACCGGATGTCAATGACCCGGCCAAGCGCAACGTCACCTTCGATGCCCTGCGTGACAACTACCGTGAGGCAGCCCTGGCACTGATCGAAGGCGGCGCCGATCTGATCATGATCGAGACCATCTTCGACACCCTGAACGCCAAGGCGGCGATCTACGCCCTCGAAGAGATCTTCGACGAGACCGGCGAGCGCCTGCCGGTAATGATCTCGGGCACCATTACCGACGCCTCCGGGCGCACCCTGTCGGGCCAGACCACCGAGGCCTTCTGGAATTCGGTACGCCACGCCCAGCCGCTGACCGTGGGCCTCAACTGTGCCCTCGGCGCAGAGGAGCTGCGCCCCTACGTCGAGGAGCTGTCGACCAAGGCCGACACCTTCGTCTCGGCTCACCCCAACGCGGGTCTGCCCAACGAGTTCGGCGAGTACGACCAGACCCCCGAAGAGATGGCCGAGATTGTCGCCGAGTTCGCGCGCAGTGGCCTGGTCAACATCATCGGTGGCTGCTGTGGCTCCACCCCCGAGCATATCGCCGCCATCCACCGCGCGATCAAGGACCTGCCCCCGCGCCAGATTCCGGACCGCAGCAGAGCCTGTCGTCTGTCCGGCCTTGAGCCGTTCAACATCGAGCACGATTCGCTGTTCGTCAACGTCGGTGAGCGTACCAACGTCACAGGCTCTGCTCGCTTCAAGCGACTGATCAAGGAAGAGGACTACACCACCGCCCTGGAGGTGGCGCTCGAGCAGGTCGAGAACGGCGCCCAGGTGATCGACATTAACATGGATGAGGGGATGCTCGAGTCCCAGGAAGCCATGGTGCGCTTTCTCAATCTGATCGCCGGTGAGCCGGATATCGCACGAGTGCCGATCATGGTCGACTCCTCCAAGTGGGAGATCATCGAGGCCGGCCTCAAGTGCATCCAGGGCAAGGCGGTGGTCAATTCGATCTCGCTCAAGGAAGGCGAAGAGGCCTTCCGCCACCAGGCCACCGAGTGCCGTCGTCATGGCGCCGCCGTGGTGGTGATGGCCTTCGACGAGGCCGGCCAGGCGGACACCTTCGCGCGCAAGACCGAAATCTGCCAACGTGCCTACCGGGTGCTGGTGGACGATATCGGCTTCCCCGCCGAAGACATCATCTTCGACCCCAACATCTTTGCCATCGCCACCGGCATCGACGAGCACAACAACTACGCGGTGGACTTCATCGAGGCCACCCGCTGGATTCGCGAACACCTGCCGCACGCCATGGTGTCGGGCGGCGTTTCCAACGTGTCCTTCTCGTTTCGCGGCAACAATCCGGTGCGCGAGGCGATCCACTCGGTATTTCTCTACCACGCGATTCGCGCAGGGCTCACCATGGGCATCGTCAACGCCGGCCAGCTGGCGGTCTATGACGACCTGCCGGAAGAGCTGCGCGAAGCCGTCGAGGATGTGGTGCTCAATCGCCGTGATGACAGCACCGAGCGGCTGCTCGATATCGCCGACAAGTACAAGGGCGACGGCTCCGGCGGTGAGAAGAAGGAGGACCTCGAGTGGCGTAGCTGGGAGGTCGAGAAGCGCATCGAGCATGCTCTGGTCAAGGGCATCACCGCCTACATCGAGGATGACACCGAACTGGCCCGCCAGCGCGCGACTCGCCCCATCGAGGTGATCGAGGGGCCGCTGATGGACGGCATGAACGTGGTCGGCGACCTGTTCGGTGCCGGCAAGATGTTCCTGCCCCAGGTGGTCAAGTCGGCACGGGTGATGAAGCAGGCGGTGGCCTACCTGATCCCCTACATCGAGGCGGAAAAGAGCGAAGACACCCAGGCCAAGGGCAAGATCGTCATGGCCACGGTCAAGGGCGACGTCCACGACATCGGCAAGAACATCGTCGGCGTGGTGCTCCAGTGCAACAACTACGAGGTGATCGACCTCGGCGTGATGGTGCCCGCCGACAAGATCCTCAAGACCGCCCGGGAAGAGAACGCCGATATCATCGGCCTGTCGGGACTGATCACCCCCTCGCTTGACGAGATGGTCCATGTAGCCAAGGAGATGCAGCGCCAGGGCTTCGAGCTGCCGCTGCTGATCGGCGGCGCCACCACCTCCAAGGCGCACACCGCGGTCAAGATCGAACCCCAGTACGAGCAGCCGGTGATCTATGTGACCGACGCCTCACGTGCCGTGGGCGTGGCCGGCAAGCTGCTGTCACCGGGGCTGAAAGAGGCCTACGTCAACGAGATCCGCGAGGAGTACGTCAAGGTCCGCGAGCGCAATGCCAAGCGCCGCCCCAAGGCCGCCGACCTGTCCTACGCCGATGCCCGGGCGCGCAAGCCGGCGCTGGACTGGCAGGGGTATACCCCGCCGGCGCCGACCTTTACCGGTCTCAAGGTGTTCGAGGACTACGACCTCAACGAACTGGTCGATCGTATCGACTGGACGCCCTTCTTCATGAGCTGGGAGCTGGTCGGCAAGTATCCGAAGATCCTCGACGACAAGGTGGTCGGCGAAGCCGCACGCCAACTGTTCGACGAGGCCCAGGTGATGCTGCGCAAGTTGATCGATGAGCGCCTGATTCAGGCGCGCGGGGTCATCGGCCTGTGGCCCGCCAACAGCGTCGATGACGACGTCATCGAAGTCTATTCAGACGAGACCCGCGGCGAGGTGATCGAGCGTCTGCACCATATTCGCCAGCAGACCACCAAGAACCGAGAGGGAGTTTGCTACAGCCTGGCCGACTTCATCGCCCCGAAGGACAGCGGCAAGCCGGACTGGATCGGGGGCTTCGCGGTCACCGCCGGTCACGGCGTCGAGGAGCTGTCTGCGGCCTACAAGGCCAAGGGCGACGACTACAACGCCATCATGGTCCAGGCGCTGGCCGATCGCCTGGCCGAGGCCTTCGCCGAACTGATCCATGAACGGGTGCGCAAGGAGTTCTGGGCCTACGTACCCGAGGAACAGCTCGACAATGAGGCGTTGATTGCCGAGAAGTACCAGGGCATCCGCCCTGCCCCCGGCTACCCCGCCTGCCCTGACCACACCGAGAAGGCGACGCTGTTCCGCATGCTCGACGCCGAGGCCAGCACCGGACTCGAACTGACCGAGAGCTTTGCCATGTGGCCGGCGGCGGCGGTGTCCGGCTGGTACTTCTCCCACCCGCAGTCGAAGTACTTTGCCACCGGCAAGATTACCCGGGATCAGGTCGAGGCCCTGGCCAGTCGCAAGGGCATGGAGCTGGACGTCATGGAACGCTGGCTGTCGCCGGTACTGTCCTACGACGCCTGATGCGTTCCCTGCAACAACAGGCCCTGCTGCCCGACCTGACGCGCTGGCGTCTGATCCTGCGCCTGGCGCTGCCGATCATGGCCGGCATGTTGAGCCAGAGCCTGATGAACCTGGTCGATGCCGCCCTGGTGGGCCGGCTCGGCGAGACCGAGCTGGCCGCCGCCGGCATCGGCGGCTACGCCATGTTCATGGTCACCGCCTGCCTGTTCGGGCTGTCGTCGGGGGTTCAGGCCCAGGTAGCGCGGCGCCATGGCGAACGCCATCAGACGCCCGTTGCCTCGGCGGCCGCCGAGCTTGGCGTTGAGCTGCGCCACGATCCACGCGGGGAGCCGCTGGCGGCGGGACTTACCCTGGCCGTCATGATCGGCCTGCCGTTGATGGTTCTGTGTCTGTGGCAGGCCGGTCCGATCATGGCCTGGCTCAACGACGATCCGCGGGTGACGTCGATGGCGGTGGACTACTTTCGCTGGCGTCTGATCGCGCTGCTGCCGGTGGCGATGATCTTCTGCTACCGAGGCTACTGGAACGGCATCCAGCAGACCGGCCTGTACCTGCGGATCATGCTGGTAATGCATCTGGTCAACCTGCTGGCCAGCATCGGCCTGATCTTCGGCTACTGGGGCCTGCCCGCCATGGGCGTCAGCGGTGCCGGGCTCGGCAGCAGCCTGTCGCTGTTTGCCGGTGTCGCCATCTGGGCCTGGTTGAGCCATACGCCTGGCCATCGCGGCACTCGTCACAGGCCGTGTCATTCGCCTTGGCGACTCGGCGGCAGCACCATGGCCACCACCCTGAAGCTGGCCACGCCGCACTCCTTCCAGCAGCTCTGGTTCGCCGCCGGCTACGCCGTGCTGTTCTGGATCCTCGGCCAGGTCGACACCGCCAGCGTGGCGGTGGGCCATGTGCTGGTGAATCTATCGCTATTGCTGATTCTGCCTGGCGTGGGCCTCGGTATGGCGGCGATGAGCCTGGTCGGCGAGGCGCTGGGGCGCGAGTCGCCGGAAAGGGCCCACCGCTGGGGCTGGGAGGTGGTGCACATGGCCTGGTTGCTGCTCGCTGCCCTGTCCCTGCCCATGGCGTTGATGCCGGAAGCCGTGCTGGGCCTGTTTCTGCATGACCCCGAACTGATCGCCCTGGGCGTCGATCCGCTGCGCCTGACCGCGCTGATGATCGTGCTCGACGCCGCCGCCCTGGTGTTCACCCAGGCACTGCTCGGCGCCGGCGCCAATCGTACGGTGATGCAGCTGACCTTGACCGGTCAGTGGCTGGTCTTCCTGCCGCTGGCCTGGTGGTTCGGCGTGCATGAAGGCTTCGGCCTGGCCGGCATCTGGTGGTGTCAGCTAGGCTACCGCGCGCTCAACTCGCTGTGCTTTGCGGTGATCTGGCAACGCCGCCGCTGGCAGAGTCTGAAGGTGTAACGCCCCGCACGACGCCTATCAACACCTTTTAATTACCTTTTGCACCCAAACTATGACTATTTATTCTTTTATAGCATAATGGCGTGCAGGTAGAGTAACCCGCAACGTCCCGTCATTCCCTGGCTGCAGGAAAGCGCTGAATGTATCGCTACGACAACCATGATCAGACCCTGGTCGACGAACGCGTCGCACAGTTCCGCGACCAGATGCGTCGCTACCTCGAAGGCAAGATCAGCGAGGAAGAATTCCTCCCGATCCGGGTGCAGAACGGTCTGTACGTACAGCGTTACGCGCCCATGCTTCGCATCGCCATCCCCTATGGCATGCTGGCCTCCTACCAGCTGCGCAAGCTCGGTGAACTGGCCGCCCGCTATGACCGCGGCTACGGCCACTTCACCACCCGTACCAACCTTCAGCTGAACTGGCCGAAGCTTGAAGACGTGCCCGAGATGCTGGCACAGCTCGCCAGCGTGCAGATGCACTCGATCCAGACCAGCGGCAACGATATCCGCAACACCACCACCGACCAGTTCGCCGGCATCGCCGCCGATGAAGAAGTGGATCCGCGCCCCTGGTGCGAGCTGATTCGTCAGTGGTCGACCTTCCACCCGGAGTTCTACTATCTGCCGCGCAAGTTCAAGATCGCCGTGACCGGCGCCGCCGAGGATCGTGCCGCCATTCAGGTGCACGACATCGGTCTGCGTCTGTGGCGCAACGACGCCGGCGACGTCCGCGTGAAGGTGCTGGTCGGTGGCGGTCTCGGCCGTACTCCGATGATCGGCGAGACCATCTGCGAGGACCTGCCCTGGCAGCATCTGCTGACCTACCTCGAGGCAGTGTTGCGGGTCTACAACCAGTTCGGTCGCCGCGACAACAAGTTCAAGGCGCGCATCAAGATCCTGACCAAGGCACTCGGCATCGACGAGATGCGGCGGCGCGTCGAGGAAGAATGGGCCCACCTCAAGGACGGCGCCCAGACCCTCAATCAGCAGGCCATCGACGACATGGCGGCGCACTTCGTCGATCCGCCCCGTCGCAAGGTGGATGACGCCGCCATCGAGGCCTTCGAGGCGTTGCGTCGTGACAACCGGGCCTTCGCTCGCTTCGTCACCAACAACGTCACCGACCACAAGGTACCGGGCTACAAGGCCGTTACCCTGTCGCTCAAGCGCAGCGGTCATTCACCGGGTGACGTTACCTCCGAACAGATGGCTCAGATCGCCGACCTGGCCGACGAGTACAGCTTCGGCGAGCTGCGGGTGACCCACGAACAGAATCTGGTGCTGTCCGACGTGGCCGTCGACCGCATCGAGGAGTTGTGGCACAAGCTCGAGGAGCTGCGCCTGGCCAACCCCACCGTGGGCACCCTGGCGGACCTTATCTGCTGCCCTGGCGGCGACTACTGCGCCCTGGCCAACGCCAAGTCCATTCCGGTAGCCCAGGCGATCCAGGAGCGCTTCGACAGCCTCGACTTCCTCTACGACCTTGGCCCGCTGGATCTCAATATTTCCGGCTGCATGAACGCCTGCGGTCATCACCACGTCGGCCACATCGGCATTCTCGGCGTGGACAAGAAAGGCGAGGAGTACTACCAGATCTCCCTCGGCGGCAGTCAGGGCAACGAATCCTCGTTGGGCAAGATCCTCGGCCCCTCCTTCTTCCGCGAAGATGTGCCGGAGGTCATCGACAAGGTGCTGCAGGTGTATGTTGGCGCCCGCGAAGCCGACGAAACCTTCATCGACACCTATCGCCGCATCGGTCTGAAACCCTTCAAGGAGCACGTTTATGCCTGAGCAGACGCCGCAACGCCCGCTGATCAAGGAACGCCGCCTGGTGGAAGACGCCTGGGTGCTCCAGTCTGACGTCGATGACGAGGGTGCAACCCCCGTCAAGCCCATGACCATCGTCCGCCTGGACGTCTGGCTGGCCGCCGAGCGTCGCGACGACCTGGCGCCCTGGCTGCCCAGCGACACCCAGCTCGATGAGGACACCGTCGCCGCACTCAGAGACGCGCCGCTGATCGCCATCGACTTTCCCAAGTTTACCGACGGCCGCGGCTATTCGCTGGCCCGGGTACTCAGGGAGCGTCACGGTTTCAAGGGCGAGATCCGTGCCGTGGGCGACGTGCTGATCGACCAGTTGTCCTATATGGCACGCTGTGGCTTCGACGCCTTTTCGCTGCGCGAAGACCAGGTCGTGGAAGACGCCCTGGCCTCGCTCACGGTGTTCTCGCGCCACTACCAGGTGTCCGTCGACAACCCGGAGCCGATGTTCCTGCGCCGTCAGCGCGAGGCGCGTGAACGCCAGCGGGAAACCGCCGTCGCCTGACCCTATCCGGGTTGCACAGCTTGCCTGGTTCGACCGACCTCCTGCCAGGCAAGCAGGAAGCATCACCATCAACAATGCCGCGATCTCCGGCGCCATCGCCCCAGTGGTGACAGGCTGGCGCCAGCAGGAATCGCGGCATTGTCGTGTCTGGTGGAAGGGGCACCAGCAGATGGGATCTCGGTGTGCCGCGCTTTATACCCGTTCATGCCCACCCATGCCCATCCATGCACAATATGTAAGCGAACGATTCTGAAAGACGAGCCAATCTCATCTTTTTCTCAGGCATTGGAGGTAGCTCGCCACTGGCCGCCGAACCAGTTGGCGTAGTGATCTATGCTGAACAAGCGCTGCTCGAACGCGCAACAGATGATGATCACGCACCCCAGACCTTGTTCAGGCTCCTTATGTCCAGCGAAGCGCCATCCCCCCTGGCGGCCTTTCAGCGTCACTCGACGATGGTGGTTGCACCAGAGTTACGCTTTGACTACTGGCGCAGTCTGCATCCCTCCATAGCGCTCGACCTTCCCCAGGGCCGCCATGCCGGCGACTATCGTGCCAGCCTGATCAACGCTTCAAGCACCGAGGGCACGGTCCTTGGCTGGTGCACCAACGATGACACCAGCGCCCACTTCGCCCAGGACAATAGCGACTTTGTGCTGGTCAGCCTGACGCTCGCGGGGGAAGCACGCCTACAGCAAGCCGACGGCCAGCGACATCGTGTCACCAGCCAGAGTGGTCTGGTGGTGCTGGATAGCCTCCAGCCCCTGTCCAGCCTCGCCATGCAGCACTCGATGCTGTACCTGATGATTCCCCGAGATCAGGTCCACGCCAAGGCGCCCGGTGCGCTTACGCTGGCCGAGTCGAGCCCCTTCAGCCTTCCCGACAACGCCATGACCCGGTTGCTCACGACCCATCTGCTTGGCGTCATCAAGGAGCAAGAGGCCCTCGCCGGCGAGGACTTGGCCTGCGCACTGGATACCGCTCGCGACATGAGCCTGGTAGCGCTGGCGCAGTTGAAAGGGCCGCTGTCGCTCGAGTGGGAGGCGACCCAGCGCCAAAGCCTGCTGAAGGCCGCCTGCCGCTATATCGAACTGCACGCCGGTGAGCCTCGGTTGGACGTCGCCTGCATCGCTCACGCTCTTGGCTGCTCTCGTGCCGGGCTCTACCGCGCCTTTGCGGCCCATCCAGAGAGCGTGGCCGAGACCCTCAGGCGAACCCGGCTGGAACAGGCAAGGGCCAGGCTCAAGACTCGCCAACCGCCCAGCATCGATCAGCTTTCGTACCACTGTGGCTACCTGAACGCCGCCAGCTTCACCCGTGCCTTCAAGCGTCAATACGGTGCCAGCCCCCAGGACTGGCACCGAGAGTGGTGCGAGCGTCAGTTGCTGCTCTGATGTCTGGCGACATCAATGTCCGTGTCTGGCGTCACCCCCACCCGATGCCAGAGGTCGACTAGCCAAGCTCTTCGAGCAGATGGGCCCGGGCATCCTCCAGAGGCTCGATGACGTGAAGCGTGTAGAAAGACAGCAGCAAGGCCCGCTCTTGCTCGTCAAGCGGTCGAGAGCTCCCCTGGTCGCCCAGCGCCAGCCGCTGCTGACACCTTGTCGCTGTTTCACTCGCCTGCTCGACAAGTGCCATGGCGCGATCACGCAGATGATCCAGCTTTTGCTGGTCATGGTCGGTGAATACCGGGCCGAAGTCCTGAATCCGCCGGTTCGCCCGGTCTAGCCGGCGCAGCAATGGCATCAGCTCATCACAGTGCCAGTAGCGGTGCCCCAAGGTAGGTATCGAGTGATGCTTGAACCACTGCCAGTGATCGTGAAGTTCCGCGATGATCATGTAGCCCCCTGCCAACTGAATGACGTCGTAAGGCCACTGCACCGACAGTGGATGACTCATCAAGTCGCTCCCCACCTTGCCGTGACCCTGCCAGCGCATTGCTTGCCACTATCGCGCTATAGGAACCCTAGTCGCGGCAGCCAGTGCAGACTGTTCCAACTTGATGCCGATTGTCTCGATGGCGTCCTTGGCGAGGCCACGCAAGCGACCCGGCGCCATCTGCAGGATGGCGCCGGGTGGAAAGGAAGTAACAAGAGGATCGATGCAGGAAAGCGGCCGGGAAGCCGCAACAGGCTTCGCCAGGTCTATCCGCGACGCTTCTGCTGGCGTTCACGGTTCGCCGCGCGGGCACGCTCGCTCTTTCTGAGCATCACCCAGGTGGCGCCGAGTCCACCGTCAGCCTCCTGAGCAGACACGAACGCCTGGACCTCGTCGAGGGCGGGTAGCCACTTGGCCAGACAGGAGCGCAGCACATTGGCGGCGCCATCGATCTCGCGGCTGCGTCCATGGACGATCAACACCGAGCGCAGATCGGCCGCGTAGGCGTCGCGGATGAACTGGGGCAGACTCCCCCGGCATTCATGCAACGGGCGCCGCAGCAGGTGAAGACTGGCCTGCACCGGATAGCCGCCCTGCCGCAGGCGCTCGACCACCCCGGTCTGAATGCCATCGCGGCGGTATTCCAGCGGATCGAAGGGAGGCACCAGGTCGACGAAGTCGTCACTGAGCCCGTCAAGCCCGTCGTCTCCACTCAGGGCATGACGACGCCTGGCCAGCTGTGATTCGGTTGGCGCGCCACGGCGACGGCCGGCATCGGCACGATTGTTGGCCTGGCGCAGTGGTTGGACGTCCCCCATCATGGCCTTGAAGTCCACATCATCATGGGCACCATCAAAAGACTCGGCGCGGAGAAATTCGCTCATGGGGCACCTCCTCGTCTTGGCGGGAATCTTTATCCTAGCAAGGCCGGGACCGCCACCGATAGAGGGAAACCTCGGTTCGACAAGCCGGCCGCCTGGTGAGAGGCTAGTCAAGCGAGACACGCCAACTTTCGATTTCCTGCACACACCGCTCATTTGTCACTGGTCCCCCATGAACACCCTGACGCTCTGGCTTGCCCGCCTGCTCTGTCTTGTTGGCGCACTGATCATCGGCCTTTACGGCTGGTTCTGGTACACCTACCAGAGCCCCTATGGCTATACGCCTCCGGCCGCCATGGAGCAGTCCGCTGACGGCCCCCACCCAGTCTTTGTCTACGGCACCCTGCGCTCCCCCTGGGTGCGCTGGCTGGTGACCGGAGAAAGACTCGAGTCGACGCCCGCACTGCTCCCGGGGTATCGCCGAGAGGGGCTCGACCTGGCGATCGATCGTGACGACCAGGTGGCCGGTCAGCTGCTGGCGGTGGATAGCGAGACCCTGGCCGAACTGGACCGCTACGAGCGTCTGGGCGTGCGCTATGAACGCGTCAGGCTAACCCTCGCTCGCGGCGATGAGGTCTGGGCCTATCGCCTTCTCGAGCAATGACCTGCCTTGGCGGCGCGTCGTTGTGGCCGGTCGCGCCGGCGATCTACAATAGCCGCCGATTCCCACTCGACCGGAGCTGTCATGGCCGCACTCACGCTATTGCATAATCCTCGCTGTTCGAAGTCCCGCGAAGCCCTTGCCCTGCTGGATCAGGCCGGCGCCGAGGTCCAGGTCCGCCGCTACCTCGACGATCCCCTGGACGGTGAGGAATTGCGTGGCCTGATCGCCCGGCTGGACGGCAAGCTCAGCGACCTGGTGCGCGCCAACGAGACCGAATGGAAGAGTCTGGGCGCCGACCGTGAGGATGAATCCCAGGTGGTGGCTGCCATCCTGGCCCATCCTCGAATCCTCCAGCGCCCGATTCTCGACAACGGCGAGCGAGCGGTAATCGGCCGCCCGCCCGAGGCCATCACGTCACTGCTGGAGAGTTGAGGCCAGCCAGCCTCTTCGCCCGTTGCCTCGGGCTTTCGTCAACCCATAGGCTCTTGCCATAAGGAAAGTGCATGTCGGATCTGCCCTACGTTCTGGTCCTCTACTACTCCCGCCAGGGCGCCACCCGGGCGCTGGCCGAGCGCATCGCCGCCGGTGTCGAGTCTGTCGCCGGCGTCGATGCTCGCCTGCGTACCGTGGCTCCGGTGTCGCCGACCTGTGAAGCGGTGGACCCGGAGATCCCCGCCGAAGGCGCTATCTACGCTGACCTCGACGATCTTCGCAACGCCAGTGGCCTGGCGCTCGGCAGCCCCACACGCTTCGGCAACATGGCGGCTCCTCTCAAGCACTTTCTCGACGGCACCAGCGAGCTGTGGCTGTCAGGAGCGCTGATCGACAAGCCCGCCACCGCCTTCACCTCCACCTCGAGCCTGCACGGCGGCCAGGAGACGACGCTGGTGACGATGCTGATGCCGCTGCTCCACCATGGCATGGTCTACGCTGGGCTGCCCTACAGCGAGACGGCCCTGACCCGCACCCAGGGCGGAGGCACCCCCTACGGCGTCAGCCACCTGGCTGGCGTTCGCAGCGATCGCCCGCTGGATGAACACGAGCGTGAGCTGGCCTTCGCCCAGGGCGCGCGCCTGGCGCGGCTGACGCTCGCTCTGGCTGACGCCCGCAAGGGGGCCTCATGAGAGCCTGGCTTGAGGGGGTAGAACAGCGCCGCGGGCTTGACCGCCTGACCCGGCAGTCGCGCCAGCTGGTGCTGGTCGGCTTTGGCCTGCTGCTGGCAATGATGGTGTACCGCGGTATCGCGGTGGAAGCCGACGGCAATCGTTTCGGTCCGATAATCGCCTTCGTGCTGCCTCTTGTGCTGTTTCTGCCATCCATCCTGACCCGCCGTCCACGGGGCCATGCCTGGCTGGCCTTCGTCAGTCTGCTCTACTTCGCCCAGGGGGTGATGATCGCCACCCTGCCGGGACTCGGTCTGCGTGGCGTCGCTGAGGCACTGGTGGCGCTGGTGCTGTTTACCGGCTGCATGGGCTACGCACGCTTTCGCTCTCGTCAGATGCGACAGCACCAGGGCAATTCATAGCTCTTGTTCAGGCTGACCGTCATGCCCTTCTGGCGGCAGCCGCTCTCCTTGCTATCTTGAGGATGTCGTTGCATTCGCGACGCCATCCTCGACAACGCCCGGCCCATGTCGCCAGGCAAGGAGTAAGGACAATGACCGTGACCCCGTTGCATGCCCTCGTGACCGGACTTGGACTAACGTTGGCCAGCGCCTGTGCACTCGCCGAGGAACTCCCCGATGCCAGCGTCGAGATCGAAGACGCCATCGAATACCGTCAGGACGCGCTAGGCGTGATGGCCTGGCAGATCGGCCCGCTGGGCGCGATGGCCCAGGGCAAGCGCGACTTCGACGCCGAACTGTTTCTCGAGAAGGCGCGTCGCCTCGCCGCCGTGGCGCCGCTACCCTGGGAAGGTTTCGTCAAGGGCTCACTGCAGGGAGACGACCATGGCGTCGAGACCGATGCCCTGGCGGACATCGCCGATGACTACGAAGACTTCGACCAGCGCTACCACACCCTGATCGAGGAAACCGCAAAACTCGCCGAGATGGCCGATGGTGGTGACCAGGATGCGCTGTTCAAGCAGGTGGCCACCGTCGGCAATACCTGCAAGGGGTGTCACGACAACTTCCGCGCCGAGTGACCCTTCGCCGCTTCACAAGCGCCCCCACAGCCACATCACACACCCCGTACTGAACAGGGCCAGCAGCGCCGCTCGCACCATCAGGGCCGAGCGGCCAGGCTCTACCCCTTTGCCGCTGCTTCCACTTTGCCCTTGCTGCTGATCTGACGCCCGAACTAGCTCTTGATCTGACTGTTGCTCTGGTTGTTGGTGGGTCTCTGCGTCCGTCTCGGCCCAGTGCGCACCCCGCGGCAGCGTCTTTCGGCCGCTGAACATGGCGCCTACCAGTCGCTCGCCGAGGCAGCGATGGGCCACCAGTGCACCCAGGTGAAGCACGATCAGCGCCAGCAGCACATTCGCGTTGAGGTGATGAATCCACAGAGCCGCGTCGCTGACTGCTGCTGGCACCAGGGTATGCAGCGGCGCCTCGAAGAAGATGTCATCGGTGACAAAGAGCCCCGTCAGTGCCTGAATCGTCAGGCTCATCAGCATCGCCAGCACCGCCCAGCCCCCCAGCGGATTGTGACCGGCAAAGATATCGGCGCGTCGCTTCATCAGGTCTCTGGCATAGGCCAGCGTTACCGAGGGAGATCGCAACCATGAGCCGATGCGCGCGTGGTAATCGCCGACCAGCGCCCACCCCCATCGAAACAGCACAAGCCCAAGCGCTATCAGCCCAGCCCTGGCGTGCACGTTCTGCGGAAAGTCGAACAGGTCGGTCTCCACCTTCATGGTCAGAAATGAGAGTACAACGCAGGCCACAAGCCCCCAGTGGAATAGCCGGATGGCCAGGCTCCAGACACGCCGGCTACGCCCTGATGGCCTGTGCTCGGCGGCTGACGTTGACTCGATAGATGGCATGGTCGCTCCCCCTCGCTGATAAAGGCACAACGCCTGGCGCCAGTGACGATATACTCAAGATAGCCACTCCCTGTGGTGGCGCCTTGCCAAAGCGGTACTTGCTAAAGCTGTAGCAGCTGACATTCATCATGACTCGCGACGATGACGGTGGTGTTCCCGGCGACGCGGGGCGACATCTCGGACACAAGGTGCGATGATTTATCAATTGGACGACGGTACCCCTAGTGGCCGTCCTTTTTTTGTCTGATTCCACCGGAGATACCGATGACCCGTGATATTGCGGACATTCGACGTGACTATGAAGGCGGCAGCCTGGACGAAGGCCAGGTACCCAAGGATCCCTTCACCATGTTCGATGAGTGGTTCGCCCTGGCCCTGGATACCGATCCCCAGGATGCCAATGCCATGACCCTGTCGACCGTGGATAGCCAGGGCCTGCCCCACGCGCGGGTGGTGCTGCTCAAGGGGTTCGATCAAAACGGGATGGTCTTCTACACCAACTATCACAGCCACAAGGGTAGCGAACTGGCCAACGTCCCCCATGCGGCCCTGACCTTCTGGTGGCCCAAGCTGGCGCGCCAGGTGCGCATCGAGGGACGCACCGAGCAGGTCGCCGAGCAGGAGTCGGACGAGTATTTTGCAAGCCGTCCCCGCGGCAGTCAGCTCGGGGCCTGGATCGCCACCCAGAGCGTGGTCATCCCCGATCGCGACTGGATCGAGCAGCGCCAGCGGCGCTTCGAGAAGGCCTACGAAGGTCAGGACATCCCGCGCCCGGTGCACTGGGGCGGCTACCGCGTCGTCCCCGAAATGATCGAGTTCTGGCAAGGACAGCCCAGTCGCCTGCATGACCGGGTTCGCTACGGCCGCCGCGATGGCCACTGGGAAGTGGTGCGGCTGGCACCCTGAACGAATCATCCGACCGGCTCCCGCCTTGCAAGCTCAGGCGGGAGGCCAGGCCGGCGGTCCTGGAATCGAACGCCGACCTGCTACTCCATCGGCCGTTCCAGGCGGTGGCGCTGCCAATCGTTACCCGGCTCGTTGAGGCGCAGCACTGCGTCCACCACCTGCTCCTCCATGTTGAAGCTTTGTCGGAACCCGAGGTGCTTCATCAGTGCGCGCATGGGGTGATTGTCGATCATGATCTTGCCGACCATCTCCAGGGTGCCGACCCCCTTGCAGTAGCGGATCATCTTTTCCATCAGACGACTGCCGATACCGAGCCCCTGAAGGTCATCGCGGATGATGATCGAAAACTCGGTTCGGATATTGTCGGGATCGTTCCAGACCCGAACCACCCCCAGCATCTCCTTGCTGCCGTCTTCGCAAAGACGCTCGGCGATAAACGCCATCTGTCGGTCGTAGTTGATATGGGCCAGGCGCGACAGATCGCCCTGGCTTAAATCGGTCTTGTTGTGGAAGTAGCGAAAGCGGATGCTCTCCTCGGACAACTGCCCGTGGAAGTCGGTAATAAGCGGGGCATCTTCTGCCCGAATGGGCCTGAACTCGACGTCCCAGCCGTTTCTGAGCTTGACCCACTCCCTCAGTTCTTCGGGATAGGGCATGATCGCGAAGCGTGCAGGAGAACCGAGGTCCATGGCGAAGTCCACCGCCACCATGCCGTCGCGATTGAGCAGCAGCGGGTTGATCTCGAGACCACGCAGCCGAGGCAGGTCGGTGGCCATCTGCGACAGGGTGACCAGTAGTTGGCACAGCCTTTGTTCATCGCGCTCTGGATCACTCGAGTGCTCACGAATCAGCCGCGCGGCGTGGGTACGAGACACCATGTCCGCGGCCAGCGTCATGTTCAAGGGCGGCAGAGAGACCTGTCGATCCGCCAGAATATTGACCTTGTAGCCACCGATGCCGAATAGAATCAGTGGTCCGAAGACCGGGTCCCGGGTGATGCCCGCGCACAGCTGCATCGAATGCTTGCCCCGTTGCATGGGCTGGAGACAGAACTCTCGCACGCGAAAGCCGGGAAATTTCTCGGAGACCTTCTCGCTGAGGCGATCCACCGCCTCGGCCACGTCGCCGGGTCTGGCCAGATCCTGGACCAGCCCCGCCGACAGCTTGTGAGGATGTCGCCGGTAACGAAATGGCCGACTGTTGCCGTCGTGCACGATCTTGATCGCGAAGGGTCCCGTCAGCTCCCGGGCGGCCTCCTCGGCGGCCTGGGCACCGTCGGGATAGCGACTCTCCGCCACCGGCAGGCCGTAGGCCTTGAGCACCTGGGCGGTCTCGCTATGGGTCAGGCTCTCGCGACCATCGGCGAGCACCTCGTCGATCAGCCGGTGGCAACGCTCTCGCACCTCGGCAGAGGTCGAAAACGGCAGGCTCGGGGGCGTCTGCTGCAATAGCGACTGGACCCGCTGATAGTCGACCATGTGCATGAAGGCCTTCACCGCCTTCTCCGGCGACAGATAGGTGGGCACACCCGCTTCGTGGCACAGGTGACGAGCGCCGATCGCCTGTTCGAAGCCCATCCAGCTGGTCAACAAGTTACGCCGAAAGCGCTTGCGTTCACGGATCAGCGCCTCGGCGGTCGCCTTGGAAGGCGCCAGACGTGTCGGAGCATGGACCACCAGCACGGCGTCCACATTGGGGTCGGCGGCGACGATCTCCAACGCCGCCACGAAGCGTTCCGGGGTGGCGTAGCCCCCGAGATCCACCGGGTTTTCGCCGGGCTTGCTGATATCGAGGTCTCGCTCACGCAGCGATGCCTGTGTAGCCTCCTCGAATTCGGCCAGACGACCTCCGGCGTTGATCAACTTGTCGATGGCCAGCATGGCCGGACCCAGCCCGTTGGATACGATCGCCAGACGGTCACCCTTGAGTGGGCGCATCCGTGACAGTGTCTCCAGGGCGTCATACAGCTCGTCGGAATCGTTGACCCTCACCACGCCAGCCCGCGCGAAGGCGGCATCGAAGACCCGATCACGATGGGTGACGCCTGGCGTCGGTGGCAGGCCGCTGAGGTCGGCTTGGCTGGTCCTGCCACTCTTGATTGCCAGTACCAGCCGATTGCGCGATGCATCACGCACGGCGGTCATGAAGTGCTGGGCGTCGTGCACTCGCTCAAGGTGCAACAGGATCGCCTGGGTGGGCGAATTCTGGTTGATGTAGTCGATCAGGTCGGGAAGCATGACATCGACGCTTTCCCCCAGCGTCAACAGGTGAGAAAAGCCGATCCCGCGCCCGGCCGCCCAGTCGATCATGGCGTTGGCCAGCATGCCCGACTGCCCCAGATACGCCACCTTGCCCCTGGGCACCGTATGACTGGAGTAGGACGCATTGAGCCGTCGTCCCGGCACGATCAAGCCCATGCACTCCGGCCCCAGTATTCGGATGCCGGAGGACCGGGCCGCATCGAGCATGCGCTGGCGGATCGACGACTTGCCGCCTTCGTCCTGTTCCAGCTGACTGCCACCGGACAGCACCAGGGCCGCTCGCACCCCGCGTTCACCCAGCCGGCTCAACAGTTTCGGCAGGGTCGAGACCGGCGAACACAGGATCGCCAGGTCCACCACCTCGGGAAGTTGAGAGGTGCGAGCGACGCACTCGACCCCGTGGACGCTGGCGTACCCCTTGGGGTTGACTGCCCACAGCTTGCCGCCGTAGCCGCCGTCAAGCAGATTGCGAATGACCTGCCCACCCGTGGACTCTGGCTTCTCGGAGGCACCCACCACGGCGATCGAGGCGGGATCGAAAAAGCGACGAAGAAACTGGGTGCTCACAGGTGGTCTCCTCAGGCGACGGGTAGCCGACACCCTGGCGGCGAATTGTGCGCACTTGCGCACTTGAACGTTATGGAAATAGTGCCGGAGTGTGGCGCTACCCCACAACCACGTCCAGCGCTAGCTTGACCAGGAACAAGGCATCCTTGGCATCACGCTTCGACCATTTGCCACTGTCTCGGGGTTCGTATTACTCCTAAGGTGGCGCCAGACCAGTCGGAGATATCGATGATCACAGCCTTTCTCAGTCACCCGTACTGCCAGCGTCATGACATGGGGCCGGATCATCCCGAAAGTCCCTTGAGACTCGATGCCATCAGGGCGCAACTGATGCGCTCTGGCGTGCTGCAACACGCGATGCAGGCAGACGCTCGGGAGGCCACTGAAGAGCAGTTGCAGCGCGTGCATCCCGAGGCGCACCTCGCTCGGCTGGAGCAGGCTTCGCCCCAGGACGGGCACGCCTCGATCGACGCCGACACCCTGATGAACAGCGACAGCCTGCAGGCCGCACGTCTGGCCGCCGGCGCCGTGGTCAAGGGGGTCGATCAGGTGTTTCGCGGTCAGGCCGACAATGTCTTCTGTGCGGTCAGGCCCCCCGGTCACCACGCCGAGGCCCAGGAGGCCATGGGCTTTTGCTTCTACAACAATGTTGCCGTCGGCGCGGCCCACGCCCGCGCCGTCCATGGAGCCCGGCGCATCGCCATCCTCGACTTCGATGTCCACCAGTGCAACGGCACCATCGACATCTTCAAGAATGACCCCGAGGTGATGGTCTGCACCAGCTTCCAGTATCCCTTCTACCCCTGGCGCTATCTGGATACCCCTTACCCCAACGTGGTCCACACGCCGCTGCCCGCCGGCACCGAAAGCGCTGGTTTTCGCGCGGCCATCGAGCGTGACTGGTGGCCCGCTCTTGAAGACTTCCGCCCGGAACTGATACTGGTCTCGGCGGGCTTCGACGCCCATCGCGACGACCCCATGGCAGAGTTGTGTCTCGCCGACGAGGACTACCACTGGATCACCCAGGGCATCCTCGATATTGCCCGGCGACATGCCGAGGGCCGCGTCGTCTCGGTGCTGGAAGGGGGCTATGACCTGGCGGCGCTGGGACGTTCGGTGGAAGCCCATCTGCGGGCCCTGCTGGGGTTGGCCTACCAGCCCTGACGACGGCGACTGGAGCCGCCTTGGCGAATCGCCTTTCACCTGGTGGCTTGGCTCACCCCTTGCCCTTGCTTTGCCTTGCCCTTGCTTTGCCCTGCCCCCGCCCCTTCCGTCGGCTTGTGTTTCCCGATGCCGGGAAACATGTCCGGGAAATATCGACGCGCCGAACTGCCTCATGGTGGACTCAACCGCCAGGCTGTCAGTAAACTCCAGTAGCAGGCCGGGGCAGATAGTCCAGATAGAAAACCCGGGTCGAATGCCCGCCGAGACACAGGCAGGGAGTGGCGACGCTGTGGTAGCCTAGAGGAAACCTGGTTTCCTATTGTGAACACGACATGGCGCAACACACCGATCAGGAGGCGGCACTCAAGATCGCCTCCGGCCGCAAGGCCTTCGTCGAACCCCTTCGTCTTGGGGAGCGACTCAAGGAGATTCGTCTGGCCAACCAGTGGACCCTGGAGGACGTCAGCCAGAAGACCGGTCTCGCGCGCTCTACCCTGTCGAAGATCGAGAACGATCAGATCTCGCCGACCTTTACCGCCGTTCAGAAGCTGATCGGCGGCCTCGACATCGACCTGCCCCAACTGCTGTCACCGCCCAGGCAGCAGACCCGCACCATGGGCAGGCGAGACATGACGCGCCGCGGCGAAGGCCAGCGCCACCCTACCCCAACCTACGAACACGAGCTGCTCAGCTGTGAGCTGGCGCAAAAGCGCATGATCCCGTTCAAGACCATCGTGCGCGCCAGACACTTCGAGGAATTTTCCGAGTGGGTGCGCCATGATGGCGAGGAATTCCTGATGGTGCTGGACGGCGAGATTCTGCTGTACTCGGAATTCTACGAGCCGCTGCGCCTGGTTGCAGGCGACAGTATCTACTTCGACAGCGACATGGGTCACGCGCTGGTTTCGGTGAGTGAAGAGGACGCCACCGTACTGTCGGTCTGTACCCGTCGCGAGAACACCTGAGCGACAACGTCTGGGAAGCCCCCGATCACGCCTAGTCTTTCGTCTGCCGGCGCTTGATATCTCCGGGACGCCGGGCCGGCTGTGCGTCGAAGTCGAAGCGCTCGCGCCCATGGACAATCTGGAGCCTGCGCCCCTTGGCCCGAGCGATCAGCAGCACGCCGAAGCGCCGGGCCAGCTCCACGCCCTTCTGGGTAACGCCTGAGCGCGACACCAGCACCGAGATACCCATCTGGGCCACCTTGAGCACCATCTCAGACGTCAGCCGTCCGGTGGTATAGAAGATGTCCGCCTGGCCGAGCGGAAGGTCGTCGAGCCACTCTCGGCCAGCCAGGGTGTCCACCGCATTATGCCGGCCCACGTCTTCGACAAAGTCGAGCACCTCGGTCTGGCGACATAACGCACAGCCATGGACCGCCCCCGCGCTGCGGTAGGTCTCGTTGTAGTCTCCCAGGTTGTCGAGCAGCCGATAGATCACCGACTGACTCACCCTGGCCTGGGAAAGCCGGGTCTGTGGCACCGCATCGAGCAGGCGGCCGAATACCGTGCCCTGGCCGCAGCCGGTGGTAACGGTGCGCTGGCCTAGCCGTTGCTCCAGATCCTCCGGCGAATGGCGAGTGACAACCGCCGCAGCCTCGACTTCCCAGTCGACCATCACCGCCTCGAGGTCTTTGCGCTGCGTAATCAACCCCTGATTGCGCAAATAGCCCACCACCAACGCCTCCGGGTCCGCTCCCAGCGACATCAGGGTGACGATTTCCCGCCGGTTGAGGTAAACCGTCAGCGAGCGCTCCGCGGCGATAGCCTGACGGTGCGATTCGCCGAACTCATCGACGACGTCGATCTCGATGGTGGGCGGCAACAGGGCGTGACTACGTTGTATGGTCGACATTTCGATCCCCGATAAACATTTCCGATAGGCCTTTCCGATCGACCTTCCCATCGGACAATAAGCGCTGAGGTGGCCGGATAACGTCGAATTGACGGCGTGATGCGGAAACTGCTTTGCTAATACTGCTTGCTGACACGAGTCGGCCGATAAAAGCAGTCGGAACCACGGATCAGGTTCGACGGCATGACTGACCGCATCCTGCCATTGCCAAGGACATTACGCCATGACGAGGCTAGCCAATCGCCGGCCACTCAGTGTGACGATCACGCCACAGGACAAGGTAATCAAGGGCTTTCGCCAGCGCAGCTGGGCAGTCGAGCGTCTGGAGCCTGGCGATCAGGGGCCCAGCGTCGTGACGCTGGTGCTCAGCCTGACCGAGCGGGCGGCTTATCGGTTCAACCTTCAGGCCGCTGCCCCACGTCTGTTTATCCGCGCCGGACATAGCGACGGAGAGCCCCATCTCGATGCCATCACCGCAAGTCAGGACGTCGCGGCCAATTGGATGGACGGAGAACACCGCGTGCTCGCCACAGAGATGCCACTGGCGATCCAGGCCTGGATAGAGGCCTATCTGGTGGCCCATGGCGAGGCGCCGATCGAGGGGCGCAAGAAAAAGCGCAAGGGTGCCGGACGTGCCCGGGAGAACACCCCATGAGTCGCCTGTCACAGTGGTCCCGCAGAAAGCTCAAGGACCCGTCGGTTGTTGACGGCACACCCCCTGACGCCACCGCCGCCAGTGATGCTGCTGTCGACAAGCAGGGAGCCCCCGCCGCCCCAATTGCCAGCAGCGATGCCGAACCGTCCCACTCCGAGGTCGATACCGCTGCCGCGCCCGAGCACGATGTGCACGACGGCGCATCAATTGCGGACGCGACCTCTGATGCGGACGTCGAGCTACCGCCTCCCGAGTCGCTGGCGCCAGGCAGCGATATTCGGGCATACCTCGCCTCGGGCGTGGACCGGGCGCTCAAGAAACGCGCCCTGCGCCAGCTGTTTCGCGGTGAACGCTACAACCTGCGCGACGGGCTGGATGACTATGATGATGACTTTCGCGCCAAGCTGACCCCCTTGCCCAGCGAGACCGCCCAGCGCCTGCGCCGGTGGTGGGATAACGTCGATGACGAGGAGACCGCGGAAGACAGCGTCGCCGACTCAACCGGCGAAACGCCAGACGCTCTTTCAGGCACCCCGCCAGACGCCCTGCCAGACACCCCGCCAGGGCACAGCGATCAGGAAGACGGCTCCACCGACGAGGACATCGCCGAAACCACCACGACGCCAACGCCGTCACAGTCACAGTCACAAGCCAACGCCACAACGTCGGAGGCCATGACACAAGCTGGCGAACGAGGTGTCAGCCACACCTCCGCATCCGCCAAGGCAGGCCGTGCAGCGCCAGCCGCTGGCCGGGCGCTGGCTGCCAGCGAGGAAGATCCCGAGGGGCCTGGTCCCACCTCGTCATAGCGGTGCTTACCGCCTTCGACCAAGGAGTGTTGGCGCATTTGATGTAGAGCGCTCACACTTGGGGATGACACATAAGAAAAAAATCATAACGAACACAAAGTTTTCGACCGTGAGTCAGCATGAACCAGAAAATCGCAACCGTGCCGGTGGACACCGAGGTCAACCGGCAGGCCCGTGAGCGAGCCCTTGGCGCCGTCTCCTGGCCGCTCAATCTCGTCGCAGCAACGGTGGGTTACCAAAGCCATGGCCATCTACTGGCGATTGGCGACAGCGCGTCCCTGCTGGAAGTGCTGGAGCGTGCACGAGGGCTTGAACAAGGGCTTGCCAGTATCACGCTGGTGGTGACCGATGTGCCGGATGATGCTCTGTTGCAGCGTGCCGAGGCTGCCGATGTGCAGCTCCAGCCGCTACTCGCCTCCCAACTCGGACGGCTGCACCTGGAAGGCTACCTTGGCCACTTCAGCGCCTGGCTCGACGGCCATGAGGGCCCCATCGAGCTTGCCCGGGCACTGCTGGGCCGAGAACACCATGACCTGGTGCTGGATCTGACACCGACACCGCGCCTGCCCCTGGAACTGCCACCTCCCGGCTATTTTCATGCCCCGGTCGCCGGTGAAGCGCGCACGACACTGATCGACGGCCTCGGCGACTATATCGGTGAATTCGAAAAGCCCCGCTACTTCGAGGTCCACGCCGATCGCTGCGCCCACTCCACTCGTGGCTTCGGTGGCTGTACCCGCTGTCTGGAAGTGTGTCCCGCCGACGCCATCAAGAGCGTCCCCGGACGCATCGATGCCCGCATCGAGATCGATCCCTACCTGTGTCAGGGGGTCGGTAGCTGTACCAGCGCCTGCCCCACCGGGGCCATCGAATTCCGCCAACCGCATAGCCTGCGTCAGCAGGACACCCTGCTCGCCTGGCTCGACCACTACCACGCCGCCGGCGGCCAGTCGGCGGTGCTGCGCTTCGTTCAGGCCGATCACGCCCAGCACCTGCAACCCGACGCGGCCGGCCACGTCATCGATGTGGCGCTGGAAGATCTGGGTTCTGCCGGCGTCGACCATTGGCTGTCGGCCATTGCCGCCGGCGCCTGCGAAGTGCGCATCCAGGCCTACTCCGACATGCCGGACAGGCTGGTCGCTCACCTGGAGGATCAGCTGGCCCAGGGCAGAGCGATCCTCCAGGCGCTGGGGCATGATCCCGGCCGACTGCAGTGGTTCAGCGACGAGGAGCAGGAAAGCTCGCTCGCCCTGCCTCGCCATGCGGGTCTGACGCCCCGGCTGCGCTCCCTGGAACAGGCTCAAGCGTTCGGGAGCGACAAGGACACCCCGTCGGCCACGGTACAAATGGCCGGCGGGCGAACCGGCAATACAGGGGCAACAGATGGCGCAGAAGCGCCGGGCAAGCGCGAGCGTCTCACCCTGGTACTGGACCATCTGGCCACCACTGGCCATGTGGACGGCGAGCGGCACCCGATGCCTCCGGGCAGTCCATTCGGGGGCATCGAGGTCAATGCCGATGCCTGCACTCTGTGCATGGGCTGTGTTGCCAGCTGCCCGACCGGCGCGCTCGGCGCCGGAGGCGACACCCCGCGCCTCGACTTTCGCGAAGCAGACTGCGTCCAGTGCGGCCTGTGCAGCAAGAGCTGTCCAGAATCCGCCATCCGCCTGTCTCCCGGCTTCCTCGCCAGCGCGGAACGCAGCCAGTGGCGAGTGTGCCACGAAGACGCACCCTTTCACTGCATCGTCTGTGGCAGCGCCTTCGCCAACGCCCGCACCATCGCCGCCATCCAGCAGAAGCTGGCCAACCATGCGTACTTCAGTGGTGACCAGGCACGTCGGCTGGAAATGTGTCAGGACTGCCGGGTCAAGGACGTATGGCACGAGATGGCGACCAATCCGGAGGCCCAGCTCAAGCTATGACCACGCACGACATTCCTGACTCCCGCACCGAAGAAGCCGAACTGCGGGCCGACATCTACGCCCTGCTGGCGGCACTGCTGCGCGAGCCCCCCAGCGAAGCCCTTCGCCAGTGGCTTGCCGGCCTCGAGGGAGAGCCGGACGACATTCGTCTGAGCCAGGCCTGGAGCCGGCTGGCCGCCGCCGCTGCCGACAGCGACGTCGAACGCCTGGAGCGTGCCCACTTTCGTCATCTGATCGGGGTCATCCAGGGCGACGTGCTGCCCTACGCCTCCTACTACCGCGAAGGCGGGCTGATGGAAGCATCACTGGTCGCACTGCGACGGGATCTCAAGACGCTGGGCATCCAGCGCTCTGCCGACGTCTCGGAGCCGGAAGATCATCTGGCGGCAATGTGCGAGGTCATGGCGATGCTGATCGGCCAGAACGATCAGCGAGCCGGCAGCTTCTTCCATCGCCACCTGGCACCCTGGGCCAACCGCTGCATGCACGATCTTGCCCGGGTCGACACCCCCTTCTATGCGGCGCTGGGTGAACTGGCGACGCTGTTTTTCCAGCGCGAGAGCGCCATCCTGATCGACAACACTACCCTTGGAACCCCTGTGCCCGGCACCAGCGTCCACGAGGACCGAGGCCAGGCCCTTGGAGCAGGAGAATGAGCATGAGCACAACGCCCAACACTCAACGCCGTCGTCTTCTCAAGGCCCTGGGGGGCGGCACCGTGGCCGCCGGTGCCGCGGTGGTGGTCGGCCAGGCCTCGGTTGCTGTGGCGCGCGATGACAGCGCCACGACCGCCACCGAGAAAGCCGATGACAGCGCCGGTTACCGCGAGACAGAACACGTACGTGCCTTCTACGCATCCCTGCGCGACTGACAACAAGGAGAGCCTGCCATGCGACTGACACGTACCTCCACCACACCCAAGGTCTCCGGTCTCGGCATTTCGCGGCGCCAGTTCCTCAAGCGCAGTGGCGCAGCGACCAGCGGTGTCGCCGGTCTTGGACTGTTCGGCTCACCGATGATGCAACGCGCCGAGGCGGTCGAGAAGACGCCCTACAGCGATGCTCCGGTGGAAACCCGCCGCACCATCTGCTCCCACTGTTCGGTGGGCTGTGGCGTCTACGCCGAGGTCCAGGAAGGGGTCTGGACCCACCAGGAACCGGCCTTCGATCACCCGATCAATCGCGGTGCCCACTGCGCCAAGGGCGCTTCACTACGCCAGCACGGTCACTCCACCCGCCGCCTCAAGTACCCGATGAAGCTGGTCGGGGGCGAGTGGCAACGTCTGTCCTGGGACCAGGCCATCGACGAAATCGGTGCCAAGGTGCTGGAACTGACCGAGCAGCATGGCCCGGACAGTGTCTACTGGCTCGGCTCGGCCAAGTTCAGCAACGAACAGGCCTACCTGATGCGCAAGTTCGCGGCGCTGGCCGGCACCAACAATACCGACCACCAGGCGCGCATCTGCCACTCCACCACCGTGGCGGGCGTCGCCAATACCTGGGGCTACGGAGCGATGACCAACTCGCTCAACGACCTCCAGAACAGCCGCTCGATCATGTTCATCGGCTCCAACCCCAGCGAAGCGCACCCGGTGGCGATGCAGCACATCCTGCTGGCCAAGGAGCGCAGCCAGGCCGAAATCATCGTCGTCGATCCGCGCTTCACCCGCACGGCGGCCAAGGCCGACCACTACGTGCGGATCCGGCCGGGTTCCGACGTGGCCTTCATCTGGGGCCTGCTCTGGCACATCTTCGAGAACGGCTGGGAAGACCAGCAGTACATCGACCAGCGCGTCTACGCCATGGACGAGGTCCGCAACGAGGTCGCCAACTTCCCGCCGAGTGAAGTGGAGCGCATCACCGGGGTGCCGGAAGCCGCCATGTACGATACCGCCAGGCGGCTGGCGGAAAACCGTCCCGGCTGCATTGTCTGGTGCATGGGCGGCACCCAGCACACCACCGGCAACAACAACACCCGGGCCTACTGCATCCTCGAACTGGCGCTGGGCAATATCGGCAAGTCAGGCGGCGGCGCCAACATCTTCCGGGGGCACGACAATGTCCAGGGGGCGACCGATCTCGGCCTGATGTCGCATTCGCTACCCGGCTATTACGGTCTGTCGGAAGCCGCCTGGAAGCACTGGGCGCAGATCTGGGACCTCGATTACGAATGGCTCAAGAGCCGCTTCGATCAGACCGAGTACGCCGACGGCTACCCCATGCACTCCAGCGGCATCACGGTATCGCGCTGGATCGATGGCGTCCTCGAGGAAGATCAGGACATCTCCCAGCGCACCAGCCTGAAGGCGATGTTCTACTGGGGCCACGCGGTCAACTCCCAGACCCGCGGCACCGAAATGCAGAAAGCGATGCAGAAGCTCGAGATGATGGTCATCGTCGACCCCTATCCCACCGTCGCCGGGGTCATGCACGATCGCAGCGATGGCGTCTATCTTCTGCCGGCGGCCACCCAGTTCGAGACCTACGGCAGCGTCACCGCCACCAATCGCTCTCTGCAGTGGCGTGACCGGGTGGTGGAGCCGGCCTTCGAGGCCAAGCCCGACCACAGCATCATGTACCTGCTGAGCCAGCGCCTCGGATTTGCCGACGAGCTGTTCAAGAACATTCAGATCAACGGCGAGGAGCCACTGATCGAGGACATCACCCGGGAGTTCAACCGCGGCATGTGGACCGTGGGTTACACCGGGCAGAGCCCCGAGCGGCTCAAGACCCACCAGCAGAACTGGCATACCTTCAGCTTCCGCGATCTGCGTGCCGAAGGCGGCCCGGCCGACGGCGATTACTACGGCCTGCCATGGCCCTGCTGGGGTACCGCGGAGCTCAATCACCCCGGCACCCCCATTCTGTACGACACCAGCAAACCGGTGTCCCAGGGCGGCCTGACCTTCCGTGCGCGTTTTGGCATTGAGCACGAAGGCACCCCGATTCTCGCCGACAACTCGTTCGGCGCCGGTTCCGACCTCGAGGACGGCTACCCCGAGTTCAGCGCCCAGATGCTCAAGGACCTGGGCTGGTGGGATGAGCTGACCGACGAAGAAAAGGCCGCGGCGGAAGGCAAGAACTGGAAGACCGACCTGTCCGGCGGCATCCAGCGCGTTGCCATCGCCCATGAATGCTCACCTTTCGGCAACGCCAAGGCGCGCTGCAACGTCTGGACCTTCCCCGACCCGATTCCCAAGCACCGCGAGCCGCTCTATACCTCACGCCGGGATCTGGTCGAGGACTACCCCACCTGGGATGACGTCGCCTCGCACTACCGCCTGCCGACGCTGTACCAGAGCATTCAGCAGCATGATGCCAGCAAGAAGTACCCGATCATCATGACTTCTGGCCGCCTGGTCGAGTACGAAGGCGGCGGCGAGGAAACGCGCTCCATGTCGTGGCTGGCCGAGCTGCAGCAGGAGATGTTCGTCGAGATCAACCCTGCCCTGGCCAACGACCTGGGGGTCAAGGACGGCAACATGGTGTGGGTGGAAGGCGCCGAAGGCGGCCGTATCAAGGTCAAGGCCATGGTGACGCCTCGGGTAGCGCGGGAAGTGGTGTTCATGCCCTTCCACTTCGGCGGCATGTTCCAGGGCGAAAGCCTGGCCGACCGCTATCCGGATGGCACCACGCCCTACGTGATCGGTGAGGCGGTCAACACCGCCACCACCTACGGCTACGACTCGGTGACCCAGATGCAGGAAACCAAGTGCACCCTGTGTCGCATCGAACTCGCCAGCTAGACACCGACGTCACCGAACCAACAGGAGTTTCGACATGGCCCAGATGAAATTCATGTGTGACGCCGAGCGCTGCATCGAGTGCAATGGTTGCGTCACCGCCTGCAAGAACGCCAACGAGGTCGAGTGGGGCATCCAGCGCCGCCGGGTGGTCACCCTGAACGATGGCGAGCCGTCCGAGGTGTCCATCTCGGTGGCCTGCATGCACTGCGATGACGCACCCTGCATGGCGGTCTGCCCCACCGACTGCTTCTACAAGACCGACGACGGCATCGTGCTGCACGACAAGGATCTGTGCATCGGCTGCGGTTACTGCCTGTACGCCTGCCCCTTCGGCGCGCCGCAGTTTCCCCAGCAGGACGCCTTCGGCGAGCGCGGCAAGATGGACAAGTGCACCTTCTGCGCCGGCGGCCCCGCCGACAGCCCCGAAGAAGAGTACGAGAAATACGGCGCCAACCGCATCGCCGAGGGCAAGCTGCCGCTGTGCGCCGAAATGTGCTCGACCAAGGCGCTGCTGGCAGGCGATGCCCAGACCGTTGCCGACATCTTCCGCGAGCGGGTGGTGCGCCGTGGTCACAAGGATGGCGCCTGGTCGGATATCGGCAATGGCTCGCCCTCGGCGATCGACGCCATGGCCTACGACGCCACACGCAACCAGTGAGGAGGCCCCATGAACCTTCGTGATGCCTTGCCTCGACCGGGTGGAGCCCTGAGGCTGGTGCTGCCGGCACTGCTGCTGCTGTTGCTGGCCTGCGCCGCTCCCGCCATGGGTGCCGACCCCAATGCCGAGATCGCCACCGCCGTGCCCAGCGCCGACGCCGACACCTGGCGCCAGGTGAAGGATGGCGAGTCCTTTATCGATACCCGCCATGATTCGACCTACAGCCTGATCAACCAGAGCGGCGAGAGCTGGCGCCAATGGCGCAACAAGTGGGTCTCGCCCTTCGGGCTGATCGCCGTGGGCGGCATGCTGGCGATGATCACCATCTTCTATCTGATCGTCGGTCGCAGCCGCCTCGATGAGCCACGCACCGGGCGTAAGCTGTTGCGCTGGTCGGTACTCAGCCGGGCGCTGCACTGGACCCTGGCGACGCTGTTCATCATCCTGGCGCTGACGGGCCTCAACATTCTCTACGGCAAGTTCGTGTTCAAGCCAGTGTTTGGCGACGCCTTCTGGGCTGCGATGATCAGCGGCACAAAGTTCCTGCACAACTACATCGGTCCGTTCTTCGGTCTGCTGCTGATCTTCGTGCTGTTGCGCTTTCTCAAGCACAACTGGATCAAGGCCCACGATATCGAGTGGTTCAAGCAAGGCGGCGGCATGGTCGGCGACAAGCATCCAGACGCCGGCTTTGCCAACGGTGGCGAGAAGGCCTGGTTCTGGCTGTTGGCCACGGCCGGCATGGTTGTCTTCGTCAGCGGCCTGGTACTGGACTTCCCGAACTTCGACCAGAGCCGGGACACCATGCAGTGGGCCAACATCATCCATGCGGTGGGTGCCCTCGCGCTTACCGCCGTCTCCTTCGGTCACATCTATATCGGCACCCTGGGGACCGAGGGTGCGCTCGAGGGCATGACCACCGGCTACGTCGACGAAAGCTGGGCCAAGCAGCACCACAACCTGTGGTACGAAGAGGTCAAGGATCAGGCCGAGGCCCCGGCTGACGTCGAGGCAACGGACGATACCAAACCGGAATCTCCCAGCCCCTCCTGAGCGCAGCCCCACCCACGGTGACCGCTATCCCTCTCGCCGCCCCGGGCTCACTCGGGGCGGCATTCTTTTGCCGCTGTTCTTGTGACGGTCTTGCGTTACCATCGTGGGACTGTCGCCCGACTGATCGTTTTCTGTTACTGGAGTCCCCCATGCAGCACCTCGATGAGGCCACTCGCACCGAACTCGAGGCGGCCGCCTTCCGCCGCCTGCTTCGCCACCTTGACGACAACAAGGATGTGCAGAACATCGATTTGATGATTCTGGCGGACTTCTGCCGCAACTGCCTGTCCAAGTGGCTGGTCGCCGCCGCCGAAGAGCGCGGTGAGACGCTCGACTACGAAAGCGCCCGTGAACACGTCTACGGCATGCCCTACAGCGAATGGAAGGACATGTATCAGGCCAAGGCCACCCCCGAACAGATGGCGGCCTTCGAGGCTCGCCAGCAGGCCAAGCAGCAGCGTACCGGTGACAAGGAGTGACGCCAGTGAGTCAGGACACCATGATCGGGTTGAAGGTGGCGGTGCTGACCGTCTCCGACACCCGCACCGAAGACACCGATCGCAGCGGTCAGGCGCTGGTGCAGCGGCTCGAGGCCGCCGGCCACCAGCTCGCCGACAAGCAGATCGTGATCGACGACATCTATCGTATCCGCGCGGTGGTGTCAGGCTGGATCGCCGACCCCGAAGTGCAGGTGATCCTGACCACCGGTGGTACCGGTTTCACCGAACGGGATTCCACCCCGGAGGCGGTATCGGCCCTGCTCGACAAGCGCATCGAGGGCTTCGGCGAGCTGTTCCGCCAGCTGTCCTATCAGGAAATCGGCAGCTCCACCGTGCAAAGCCGCTGCCTGGGAGGCATGGCCAATCACACCGTGGTGTTTTGCCTGCCGGGCTCCACCGGCGCTTGCCGCACCGCCTGGGACGGCATCCTTGCCGAGCAGCTCGACAGCCGTCACCGGCCCTGCAACTTCGCCAATCTGGTGATACCGGAGCGGGGGCAGCATGACGTCTAGCCACGCAGCGTCACTGGCGCCCATGGAGGACGCCCTGGCCACCCTGCTCGAAGGCGTCGCGCCGCTGCCGGTGGAGCGCCAGCCCTGCGAACAGGCCGAAGGCCGGGTGCTGGTAGCCCCGGTCGTGGCCGCCCTGGATGTACCGCCGTTCGACAATAGCGCCATGGACGGTTACGCCCTGCACCATGAGGACGCCGGACAACGCCTGCCTGTGGCCCTGCGAGTGGCCGCCGGGGCCCCGGGCGAGCGACTGGAGCGCGGCCGCTGTGCCCGCATCTTTACCGGTGGCCAGCTGCCCGAAGGCGCCGACTGCGTGGTGATGCAGGAGAAGGTCCAGCGTGAAGGTAATGAGGCCGTCATTCCCGCCGACATCCCGGCGGGCGACAACGTGCGCCGGCGCGGCCGCGACGTACGCGCAGGCGCCCCGCTGCTGGACGCCGGCACTCGGCTGGACGCCGCCGCACTTGGCCACCTGGCAGGCCAGGGTATCGTCGAAGTGGACGTCCACCGCCGACCCAGGGTGGCCTTGCTGTCCACCGGCGATGAGATCATCGATCCGGGCAAGCCCCTGGCAGCTGGCCAGATCTACAACTCCAACCGCCCCATGCTCAAGAGCCTGCTGGAGCGCTTCGGCGCCGAAGTAGTGCTCACGCGCAGCGTACCGGATAGCCCGGAGGGTACCCGCGCCTGTCTGAAGGAGGCCGCCGAGGTAGCGGACCTGGTGGTCTCCACCGGCGGCGTCAGCGTCGGTGAGGAAGATCACGTCAAGGCGGCGCTGGAGTCACTGGGCACGCTGAACCTGTGGCGCCTGGCCATTCGTCCCGGCAAGCCGCTGGCCCTGGGCCAGATGGAAGGTCCTGGCGGCACGCCAGTGCGGTTTGTCGGCTTGCCCGGCAATCCGGTGTCCAGCTATGTCGGTGCCTGGCTATTCTTGCGCCCGCTGCTGGGTGCCCTGCAGGGCTGTGAGTCCATGGCGGAGCTACCGCGGCTATGGGCCCGCAGCGACTTTGCCACCTCCACCGGTCCGCGCCAGCACTACATGCGGGTGCGCCTCGTCTTCGGCCCACAGGGCGTCAGCGCCCTGGCGTTTTCCGACCAGAACTCCGGGGTACTGTCATCCTGCATTGATGCCGACGCCCTGGCGGTGATCCCGCCCCATTGCGAGATAGCGCCGGGCGACAAGGTGGAATGCCTGTGGCTGCGGACCTGGTAGCGGTCCGCTGAAGCAGCGCGGTAGTCGCTAGGCGCGGTCCGAAAAGTCGACGAGCGAAGGTTAGAGCCCTAGGAACCCGAGGTCTCGAGTTCCGTGCGGGTATCGCGCCACAGGGTCGCAAAGTCGTCGTCCAGTTGACGATAGTCATCGCGCAGATGCGGTACCAGTTCGGCCAGTCGGTTGGGCCCGGACAGGCGTGAGCCAATGCCGGCGATGGCACGGCAGGTGAAGGCGAGGCTGGCGTAGCGACGCAGCCAGTCCTCACGCACCAGTACCGGCACCATGGTGGCCAGCCGCTGCGGTGCGCCGTGGCACTCGAACAGTCGATAGCATCGCTCGATCACGACCTCGCGCTCGTGCGGGTCGCTGGTAGCCAGATCCCGAGCGAGAAAGTGGTCCCACATCAGATCCAGGGCGATACCGGCCACACGACGACTCGCCGCAGGTGCCCGACGTCGAGCGGCAAGTACCGAGGGATGATGATCGACGAAGGCGTCCACCCGCCGGTGATGATGTATGCCTGCTGCGACGCCTTCGGGCCACTGGCCGAGATCGCGCCCCTTGACGCCGTCGGCGATCAGGTTGCCGAGCAGAAAGTCGTCGTCACCGGCACGGGCGAGCCAGGCGTGGGCGAGAAAGTTCAACGCCGCACGTCTACAGGCAGTTGGTTGGTTTGGGCAGCCCCGCCAAGCGGGCGCCCAGCTTGGGGGGACTGCCGGGGAACAGCTTCATCAGGTACAGCGAGCTCCCCTTGTCCTTGCCCAGCGCCTGGCCCACCGCCTTGACCAGCGGGCGCATGGCCGGTGCCTGCTCGAAGCGCGCATAGAAGTCTCGCAGGACGTCTATCACCTGCCAGTGTTCGTCGCCGAGGGTGATACCCTCTTCCGCCGCCAGAGCCTCGGCGACGGCGGGACTCCAGTCATCGAGATTGACCAGATAGCCTTCCGGGTCCAGGGGGACGGAGGCCTGGCCGAGTTCCAGGGTTCGTGCAGTTTCAGTGCTTGCCATCGTGTTACCTCAGTACCAGCTGACCACTTTATCGGCCTCTTCGGTGAGCCTGACAAAACCGTCCACGTCGACGACTTCGATGCCGGTGGCACAGTGTTCGCTCAAGCCGCGCGCCTCGAGATCTTCGGCCAGCGCCAGTAGACGACCGGGCAGCGACGACCACAGCGCCTGCTGGGCCGGCAGAGCGCCAAGCACGCCGTCTTCGATCAATAACAGCTTGTCGTCTTCTGCCAACGCCCGTAGCGCCTGCCGATAGACCGTCGACTCCAGCGGTGAACGATTGAGGGTGTGCAGTATCATCCCGATTCCTGGTAGTGGTAGTGGTCGTGGGTGAGTCCAGTGGCTGACGTCGATGGGTGAAACCTGGTGGGAGCGAGCCCCGACAGAGACGCGGTCTCGAGTCGTCTGTGACGCCGATTCAGAAGGTCAGCACCAATGCGTGCTCCGCCATCAGGGCGGCAATGGCGTCACCCTCGATGACAGTGGCATCCGGCGTCAGCGTCTCGGGCGCCACGCCCAACTCGGCAAGTCCTGCCCCATCCACGAACAGCCGGTCGATGTCGTACATCTCGAGCATGGCCAGCGTCGGCTGGGTGCCCTTCTGCCCCAGCGGACCGGCGCCCTGCCCCGGCACCAGTGCCGCCACGCCACTGGCCATGAACAACAGTGATACCCGGCGTCCGAAGGCGGCGGCCACCAGCGCCGTGTCGAGACCTTCTTTCAGGTAGCTGGTGCCATGGGGGCCATGACGAAGAATCACCAGCAGATCCCCCGAATCGTCGTTGGGTTCCTCAATCATCGACCTTCCACTCTTCTCGGTTCAGCGTTGCCCTGCTCGGGACCCATTGCCTGGCGGCAGTCGGCAGCAGCTCGGTGTCGTTCAGGCACCAAAGGTTACCAGCCTGTCACACTCGAGACCCAGGTCCACCAGCTGGCCGAGGCCGGTCAGCTCGAACGGCGCCTGGACACTGTGGCCTTGCTTGCCGTGCCTGGCTGCCTCGTCGGCGTCGACGATGCCTCGGCGCAGTGCGGCGGCGATGCATACCTCGAGACGCACGCCATGCTCCTGATTCAGCGTGGTCCATCCGTCGACCAGATGAGGCTCGTCCTGGGGCGGCGATGCCAGGCGCGCGGCGTTGTGAACGCCATCGCGATAGAAGAAGACGGCCTCCAGGTGGTGACCACGGGCGATCACGGCACGAGCGAAGCGCAGCGCGCTGTGTGCGGCCTGATGGCTGTAGGGGGCACCCAGCAGCAGGATGGCATAACGCATGGTATTCCCTTGGCTCCCGCCAACGTCGGGAGTTGAACAAAGCGGGTCATCAAAAACACGTCGGCCCCGCCAAGGCGGGGCCGACAGTGTACGACAGTTGTGCCAGAACGTCTTGCGACGATCAGTCCTGGCTTACCACGCCCAGCAGCGACAGCAGGCTGATGAACAGGTTGTAGATCGACACATAGAGAGTGATAGTGGCGAGGATGTAGTTGGTCTCGCCGGCACGGTGCACGATCTCGCTGGTCTGGTACAGGATCGCCGCGGAGGAGAACAGCACGAAGCCAGCCGATACCATCAGCGACAGCGACGGAATGTTGAAGATCAACGCCGCCACCATGGCCAGGATCAGCACGATGGCGCCAGCCATCATGAAATTGGCCAGGAAGCTGAAGTCCTTGCGCGTGATCAACGCCACCGCCGACAGACCAAAGAAGGTCAGGCCGGTCATGCCCAGTGCGGTCATGATCAGCTCAGGACCGTTGGACAGCGTCAGATAGGCGCTCAGGATCGGGCCGAGGGTAAAGCCCATGAAGCCAGTGAAGGCAAAGGTCGCCAGCAGGCCGAGGGCCGAGTTGGCGGTCTTGTGGACCAGGAACATCAGGCCGTAGGCGCCGATAAAGAACACCAGAATGTTCATCTGCTGTACGCCGAGGGCCACGGCGGCCCCTGCGGTGATGGCAGAGAACAGTAGTGTCATCGCCAGCAAGCCGTAGGTGTTGCGCAGAACCTTGTTCGTCGCAGCGACCTGCGTCTGGGTCTGACGATTCACCTGTGACTCTTGATAAGCCATGTATCCAGAGCTCCCTGTTGGTTGACATGCATTCGACACAGCATGCCCCCCGCAGGTTCCCGACGCAAGCCGCCTGGCGGCGCGGTTTCAACGCCCTTCAAGCGATTGAACCTGCCCTCTGCCCCGCCATGGGCGGCACGAACACTGTTTCCTATCGGCGACAAAAATTTGCTTAGCTGCACAATTTTTGCGCAGTCACCCTATTGCAACGGCCTCCCTGAAGCCATCATGGACGGAGGCCACTCTCTCGCGTAAGACATTGATCGCACAGAAGTGTTGACGTGAGAAGAAAAGCTGGTAAAGTACATCGCCGTGAGCCGGAGGGATGGCAGAGCGGTTGAATGCACCGGTCTTGAAAACCGGCAAGGGTTAACGCCCTTCCAGGGTTCGAATCCCTGTCCCTCCGCCACCTCGAATCTAGAAGGGGATCAGTCAAATGACTGATCCCCTTCTTCGTTTCTTCCCTCTTCCCTCTTCCTTCAACAGCTCCCTGCCTGTCGGCACGCCAGTCCTTCGACGGTCTCGAGGCGCTGCCCCGCCATGGTCCTGCACACATGGTTCTTCACACTAGGGACTGCACACCAGCTACTGCACATCTGGTTCTGTACACCAGGCCCCCCAGCAGCAAGGTGTGTTCACACGTTGTCGTGAAAAGATCGACGGTTGTCGTTACTGGATTGCCGACAACGCCGCCAATCGTGCACCCTGCTTGCATCTGTTGCTCCAGTCAGCACGACAGGGACGAACCAGACACGATGCATCAAGGCGCCAGAGCGCTACAGGTGGCGCAACGTGCATGTCAGAGGAGCTAGCATGAGGTCTCTTTCCAGCACCGGATTTGCGGTTTTCGGCGCGGCCCTGGTCGCCATCAGCTACGGACTGGCGCGTTTTGCCTTCGGCCTGTTTGTCCCCCAGATTCGTGATGAGCTGTCACTGACGCCTGATGCCATCGGCATCATTGGCGCCCTTCCCCTCGTCAGCTTCCTGCTGTCCACGGCGGTGGCGCCCTACGCCACCGATCGTCTCGGCGCCCGTTATGCAGCGGTACTGTCCGGGCTTTTCTGTGTCGGCGGCCTGGCGCTGATCAGCCAGGCGCAAGATGCCACCCTGCTCAGCATCGGAGTATTCGCCTGTGGCATCTGTACCGGCCTGATGATGCCCGCACTCACCGCCGGGATGCAGGCGCTGGTAAGGCGCTCCCTGCATGCTCGTGTCAGTTCGGTAATGAATGCGGGAACCAGTATCGGCGTGATCGTCGCCGTGCCGACCGTACTGTTCATGGCGGACGCCTGGCGGCTGGCCTATCTGTCGTTCGCCGTTTTGACGGTCATCGGCGTGTGCGCCACCTGGCTGTATCTACCCTCGGTATCGCGAATCACCCCTGCGAACGCTGCCGACCCGCCCCCATTGCGTGAACTGCCGTGGTCACGGCTCGTCAGGCTTTCTCTCTTTGCTTACGCGATGGGCTTCATCTCGGCCGCCTACTGGATCTTTGCTCCGGACCTGGTGGTGACACTTGGCGGTCTGTCGCCAAGTGCCACGGGGTGGTTGTGGCTCGCCGTCGGCATCGCCGGGCTCGGCGGTGCGGTAGTCGCGGATCTGGCAGATCGCAACAATCCGCCCATCACCCAGGCCTTGATGCTGACCATGCTGGCGGCAAGCCTGGCCTTGCTTGCTGCCAGTCCCGCTCAACCTGTGCTGGCAGCATTCTCCGCTCTTGTCTTTGGGCTTGCCTACATGAGCTTGACAGGCCTTTACCTGATGACCGGTATTCGCCTGCTGCCCGGGCGTCTGGCGATGGGGCCGGTGCTGCCTTTCATGGCCGTGTCGCTCGGCCAGGCCACCGGCTCGCCGGTCATCGGCGCTCTGCTCAATGTCTTCAGCTATGCCGAGGGGTTCGCCATCTTCGCGTCAATCGGCATCCTTGTTGCCCTGCTGTCGCCCTTGTACCCAGGCCATATTCATCAGGTGGGCGATGAAGAGGTGGAGGATCCACCGGGCCTCCAGTCCGCCTACGATCTACAGCTTCAGAACGAAGCGGGCGAGCCACTGGAGGACCCTGAATACTTGGCTGGAGAAGACCCACAAGGCGAGCCGACCGCCGGTCTTGAACATAGACGTGAAGAAGAACGGCGGTGACGCACGGCGCAGCCCCAAATAGCGCTATGCCCGGCATAAGCCATGCCCTGCCAGGACAATGCGGCAATCCTGACCGGGGTCAATCACCCCAGAGAACGTCGCGACATCTCTCCTCAGTGTTATCGCCGCCGATAGCTCGGCCTGCTGTGATAGGCGCTCAACGATTTCTGAACGAGTCGGGTACCGAAACACAGCAACGATTGTCGCCAGGGACACGCCCGTCGAGCCAGCGTTTCCATGCGCAGCAATCCGCTATCGAGGAAGGTGTGTCATGCAGAGGTCCATGCAAAGGTCCATGCAAGTCATGGTCGGCGCCCTCGCCGGCCTGGTGCTGCTCTCTCCCGTATCGGGCCCGGTTGGGGCAAGCCAGCCCGAGACCGGTCGGCCCGAGACGGACGGAGCGTTATTACCCTTCGCCCCCGCCCCCATGCCGAGCGATGTACCACCTCGCCTCCAGGACGCCACCATGCAGTGGCCGGACGAGCCGTCCCACCTGCCGGAAGACGCCCCCAATGTTCTTATCGTCATGCTGGACGATGTGGGCTTCGGGGTGTCCGAGGTCTTCGGTGGCGAGATCAGGATGCCAGCGCTGTCGCGCCTGGCCGATGAAGGCATCGAGTACGCCGGCTTTCATACCACGTCCATCTGTTCCCCCACGCGGGCCTCCCTGCTGACCGGTCGCAACCATACCCGGGTGGGCTCCGGTACCATTGCCGAACGGGCGGTGGCCTTCGACGGCTATACCGGCGTGATTCCGAAGAATGCCGCCACCATCGCCGAGGTGCTCAAGCAGTACGGCTACCACACCGCCGCCTTCGGCAAGTGGCACAACACCCCGGCGGTCGAGACGACAGCGATCGGCCCCAAGGACCGCTGGCCCACCGGCTATGGTTTCGAGCACTTCTATGGCTTTCTGGGGGGCGAGACGTCCCAGTGGGAGCCACGACTGACCGTGGACACTCTGCATGTCGAGCCCCCCGAAGACGACCCCGACTACCACCTGACCGAGGACCTGACGGACCAGGCGCTCGCGTGGCTCGCCGACTACCGGGCCTTCGATCCGGACAAGCCGTTTTTCATGTACTGGGCGCCGGGCGGGGCCCATGGCCCCCATCACGTTGCACCGCAATGGGCCGATCGCTACGCCGGCCAGTTCGACGATGGCTGGGATGCCTACCGCGTGCGTACCCACCAGCGACAGCTCGAGATGGGCATCATCCCTGACGGCACCGAGCTCACGCCCCGCGACGACAGCCTGCAAGGCTGGGACGAGATTCCCGAGGGCCAGCGCGACTTCCAGACTCGCTTGATGGAAATCTACGCGGGCTTCGTGGAGCACACCGACAGCCAGGTCGAGCGACTGCTCGAAGGCATGGCGGACATGGGACTTAGAGACAACACCCTGGTCATCTATATCGTCGGCGACAACGGCTCCAGCGCCGAAGGCCAGCACGGTTCGATCAGCGAATTGCTGGCCCAGAACAACATCGGCAGCAGTGTCGAACAGCAGCTGAAAGTCCTGGACCGCATGGGCGGCCTCGACGCACTCGGTGGCCCAGAGACCGAAAACATGTACCACGCAGGCTGGGCCTGGGCGGGCAGCACTCCCTTCAAGGGCACCAAGCTGCTGGGTGCCTATTTCGGCGGCACCCGCAATCCCATGGTCATCTCCTGGCCCGGGCATATCGCACCGGATGATCGGGTCCGCCACCAGTTCCACCACGTGGTGGATATTGCCCCGACCCTCTACGACATTCTGGAGATCCCGCTACCGGACGTCGTCAACGGCTACCCGCAGATGCCCATGGACGGTATCAGTCTGAGCTACACCTTCGACGACCCCGGGGCGCCCGAGCGCAAGCACCACCAGTTCTTCGACAATAACGGCAGTCGAGGGCTCTACCTGGATGGCTACTTTGCCGGTACCTTTGGCCCGCTGGTTCCCTGGGATACCTCGAGCGCGGCACAGCGGATCGCCGACTGGGATTCCGCCGAAGATGTGTGGGAACTCTACGACCTGCGAAGCGATTTTTCCCAGGCCAGAGATCTGGCCCACGCTCAGCCTGAGCGACTGGCCATGATGAAACAACGCTTCATGGATATCGCCGAGGACAACAAGGCCTTCCCCACCGGTGCGGGCAACTGGCTTCGCGTCCACCCCGAGGACCGGGTCAAGACGCGCTACGATCACTGGACCTTTACCCAGACGACCCAACGCATGCCGGAATTTTCGGCCCCGGGCATCGGCCGCCAGAGCACCCGGGCCAGCCTGCGTATCGACACCAGCCAGGACAGCGTCGACGGCGTGCTGTATGCGATCGGAGGTGCCGGCGGCGGGCTCAGCGTCTATCTTGATCAGGGCAGGCTGACCTACGAGTACAATATGCTGCTGATGGAGAATACCCGCATTCACACAGCCGCCCTGGCCCCGGGCAGCCACGACATCGTCATCACCACCCGGATCCCGGTGCCCGGTAAAGCGGCGCAGGTGACGATCGAGGTGGATGGGCAGACCGCGGCGGAAGGTCAGGTGCTCTCGACGGTCCCCCTGGCCTTCAGCGCCAGCGAGACCTTCGACGTGGGCCGCGATCTGGGCTCCCCCGTCTCACGCCACTACGCAGAGCGACGCCCTTTCGCCTTTGGCGGCAAGATAGAAGCCTTTACGATTGAGCTGCTCTAATTGGTGAGGCTTTCGAACTTTACGTCGGCAATCAGGGTCATACCCGTGAACTATGCCGAGATGGATGGACATGAAGCATTATCGTGTAGAGAGTTATCAGACAAGAACGATGAAGCGCACTCGCTGGGCGGTGGTGGCATTTTCGGATTCCTCTCCCAACGCCTCACGGCGGGTGGTCTCTCGCCACGATGGACAGGACGAAGCCAGGGCCGCCGCCGCGGCCCTGGCCTTTGAAGACAAGCTCGGTCGAACGCCCACCAACGTCTGACCCACCTGTTGATCTGATTTTCACGCCGTCTTAGCGAGCGCAGGCACTTTTCAGACAAGCCCTAGCAGCGGCTGGGCGAAACGCCTCTGTAAACCTCCTTGGCCTGCACCATCTCGGCACGCAACCCTTCGATACGTGACTGATGCCCCGGATGGGTGGACAGGATCTCCGGCGGTTGATCACCGCCAACCGATGCCATATTGCGCCAGAGGGCGACGCTCTCGCCGGGATCGAATCCGGCGCGCGCCATGATGGCCAGCCCCATCACGTCGGCTTCGGACTCATGGGCTCGGCTGAACGGCAAGGCGATGCCGAGTTGGCTGCCGATGCCCAGCGCCTGAAGCAAGGGTTCCTGACCCACGTCCCCCTCGCTCATCAGTCCGACCACCAGCAGCACGGCCTTGATGCCCAGTTGCTGGGTCAATCGTTCGTTGCCATGGTCGGCGAGCACGTGGGCGATCTCATGACCGACCACCGCCGCCAGCTGGTCAGGCGTCTGAGCCACTTGCAAAAGCCCCGAGTGCACGCCGATGCGCCCTCCCGGCAGGGCAAAGGCGTTGGGCGAGGGATTGTCGAACACGACCACCTGCCAGTCATCAGGCATCTCGACCTGGGGATAGACGAGCCGCGCCGACTTGATCAAGGCGGTGCTGACGCACTGGACCTCGGTCTTGATGGAAGCATCGCTGGAAAGCGGCAGTTGGCTACGCATCTGATCGAAGGCGTCACCCCCCATGTCGCTCATCACGAAGCCTGGCACCAGCGCAAGCTGGCTACGCCCGGTGGGTGTCTCGTCGCAGCCCACCAGGCCAATCGACACCAGGAGCGCCAGTATCACGGGAAAATAGGATCGTTTCATCGCGCCTGACCTTTTCATCAACGGCTACCGGGCGACCGTCGCCCTTTCGTTTGAATGATGCCGCTTGTCACGGTGTTTGACTACGGCCGCTGCCAGACGCATCTGGAATTCGCCATAGAGCGCATCCCGCTGTCTGACCAGCGGCCCCGCTTCTATAGTGAACGAGCCAGCTACGGCACAACGCCGAAGGAAGCCTCGGAAAAGGAGATGCGGCCATGGACTACCTGCACAACACTCTGGAGGGGCTGAAAGCCACCAGCCCCGCCCAGGCGGAATTCTATGCCGCTGCAGAGAAGATCCTGGCGTCCCTGAGGCCTCTGCTGGAGTCGGACTCTCGCTATCTCGAGCACGCCATCATCGAGCGACTGGTCGAGCCCGAGCGTCAACTGATGTTCCGCGTCTGCTGGACCGACGACAACGGCAACATCCAGGTCAACAAGGGCTACCGTGTCCAGTTCAACTCGGCACTCGGCCCCTACAAGGGAGGACTGCGCTTTCACCCCAGTGTCAATGCCAGCATCATCAAGTTCCTCGGGTTCGAGCAGATCTTCAAGAACGCACTGACCGGGCTCGCACTCGGCGGGGCCAAGGGCGGCGCGAACTTCGACCCACGCGGACGCTCCGACGGGGAAATCATGCGCTTCTGCCAGGCGTTCATGACCCAACTGGTGGACCATATTGGACCCACCGTGGATGTCCCGGCGGGCGATATCGGCGTCGGCGCCAGAGAGATCGGCTACCTCTATGGCCAGTACAAGCGCCTGACGCGGCGACACGAAGGAGTGATTACCGGCAAGGGGCTGGACTGGGGCGGATCGCTGGGCCGCAAGGAGGCCACCGGCTACGGCGCCGCCTACTTTGCCCAGCACATGCTGGCAGCCCGGGGCCAGGAACTGCGCGGCAAGACCTGCCTGGTCTCCGGCGCGGGCAACGTCGCCATCTATACCATCGAGAAGCTTTATCAACTGGATGCCCTGCCCATCACCTGCAGCGATTCGGGCGGCTGCCTCCACGACCCGAACGGCATCGATCTGGACGCTCTCAAGCGCTTGAAGGAGGTCGAGCGCGTCTCGCTGGAAGGCTATCTGAAGGATCACCCCCAGGCACGCTTCATTGCGCTGGACGACTACCCCGCCGACGGCCACGCCGTCTGGCGCATCCCTGGCCAGGTCGCCTTTCCCTGCGCGACCCAGGGCGAGGTCACCCTGGCCGACGCCGAGGCGATGCTCGCCAATGGGCTCGAGTGTCTATGCGAGGGGGCCAACCTGCCGACCCTGCCGTTGGCGGTGGACCGTCTGCTGGAGGCCCGCATCGCCTACGCCCCCGGCAAGGCGGCCAACGCCGGCGGCGTCTCCACCAGTCAACTGGAAATGGCGCAGAACGCCAGCATGCAGATCTGGCCGCTGGAGAAGGTCGATGCCCACCTCCAGGCGATCATGGCCAATATCCATCGCTGCTGTGCGTCCACCGCAGAGGAATTCGGCGAGCCCCACAACCTGGTGCTGGGCGCCAACATTGCGGGATTCAGGCGCGTCGCCAATGCCATGATCGACCAGGGGGCCTGGTAAATCCTGGGACAGGTTTGTCCGGGGGACGGTTGGCAACAAGGACCCTGCCGATCCGCCCGCCGGCAGATAAGCACAAAAACGCATATTACATGCAAGACCGACTACACTATGCCGAAATAGCAATCGAGCCCGCGTTGCAGGGGCTCTCTCATCGGCTGGGGGAATGTCGGGATGCATCAGGGAAGAGTCAGGATTCGGGGCGGCGAGCTCTGCGAACAGAATGGCCTGAGGGTGAACGTTCCGTTAGCCAGCAGATCCGTTGGTGCCGCGCTGCTGATCGGCACACTGGCGATCAGCCCCGGCGTCCTGGCCGAGCAGGAACTCGGACAGGCCGCCTCCGACCCCACTGCGCCACTGATGAACTTCCAGCTACAGAATTCCTGGAGCCCGGAAGTCCACGGCACCAATGATTCACAGAACATCGTCCAGTTCAGAACGGCGCTGCCCTACCGGCTGGCGGGCCACCAGCACATCTTTCGCCTGACGGTGCCCTCACTGACCGAGGATCCCGGCGGTTCCACCGGCCTTAGCGATTCTACGGTGTTCGACCTCACCACCTTCGAACACTCCTGGGGTCGTTCTGGCTTCGGTGTGGTCGCCCTTCTGCCGACCGGCGGTGAGCATCGTGGCGCCGAACAGTGGGGTCTGGGTCCGGCGGTCGGGTTTGCGGCCTCGCGGGGCTCCTTCCTGTATGGCGCCTTCAACCAGAACATCTTCAGTGTCGCCGGTGAGGACGATCGCGAGGACGTCAACCTGAGCATCCTGCAGCCCATCATCAATCTCGGGCTCGGCCAGGGCTGGTCAGTGGGCACTTCGGAGATGAACATCACCTACGACTGGGAGCACAGCGACTGGAGCAGCCTGCCCGTGGGTGGCCGACTCAGCAAACTGGTAAAGCTGGGAGACTCCCCGCTGCAGATCAGTGGTCTGTATGAACACAACTTCGCCGACGACTACGCCGTGCCCGAAGACCAATTTTCGCTGCAGTTCAAGTTGCTGGTGCCCTGACGGGCTCTTCCAGGGCATCTTGGCAAGGGGCTTTCTCGATAGACCCCGCTCGATAATTTCCGCCCGGTTATTTCCGCTCGATGCTTTCCGCTCGATGCTTTCCGCTCGATGCTTTCCGCTCGATGCTTTCCGAAACGGGAACGCTGCGCCTCAGTAGAGGCGCAGGCCCACACGGGTGATATGGTTGCCTTCCATCTCGCTCACCACCCAGTGGATGCCATGCCAGTCGACGTCGTCGCCGACCACCGGATGCCCGCCCAAGCGCAGCCCCATGAATTCGCCCAGTGTCAGCGAGGCCTCGCCGGGGCTCAGGGTCAACGCATAGGCATCGGCCACATCGCCCATCCTGGCGTCCGCATCCAGGGTAAAGGTGCCGAAGAAGGCTCGCTGCTGGCGATGCTTGGCGTCGCCGTTGAACAGCCGGTTCAATGCTGGCAGATCGTCGCTCTTGCCGATGACACAGATGATATCGTCGATGCGCAACTGTGTACTGCCCTTGGGGTGCAGCATCACGTGCTGGCGGAACAGGGCAGAGATCAAGGCACCTGAGGGAAAGCGCAGCAGCCGGATCGGGACGTCTTCGAGATCGGCATTTTCGACCTTGTAGACGAACATCTCGAAGTCGTTTTCAGGCAGGATGCCAAGTGGCCCCCGATGATTGGGAGTGGCACTGTCCGGCACCATGACCTTCATGCGGCGTGCCATCCAGGGCAAGCTTCCGCCCTGAATCAACAGCGACAGCAACACCACCGCGAAGGCCACATTGAAGTAGAGGCCGGCTTGCTCGACGCCACCGATGACAGGAAAGATCGCCAGCACGATGGGCACGGCACCGCGAAGCCCCACCCAGGAAATGAATCCCACCTCGCGCCAGCGGAAATGGAAAAACGGCTTGAGCGTCAGCACCACCGCCAACGGACGCGCCACGAAGATCAGCGCCAGGGCTACCACCGATGCAGGCAACAGCACCTCCAGCAGTGCCGAAGGTGTCACCAGCAAGCCAAGCACCAGAAATAGCCCGATCTGACTTAGCCAGGCCAGTCCGTCATGCACCGGCAAGATGAAGTTGAGGTGCCGCCCCGGCTGATTGCCGATCATCAATCCGGCCAGATAAATCGCCAGGAAGCCACTGCCCCCCAGGGCACTGGTCAAGCCAAAGACGCAGAACCCCAACGCCAGGGCCAGCAGCGAGTAAAGTCCCGGTGCAAGATCCACATAGCGCAGCAAGCGACCGATCAGCCAGCCCGCGCCAAGCCCGATGGCGATGGCCATGGCGAACTGCTGAACAAAGAACAGCAGCATGTCCAGGGGGCCACCGAGGTCCCCCACCAGCGCCTCGACCAGCACCAGGGTGAGAAAGATCGCCATGGGATCATTGGTGCCGGACTCGATTTCCAGGGTGGCGCCGACCCGTTCATTGAGGTTGAGCCCTCTGCCACTGAGCATCGAGAAGACCGCCGCAGCGTCGGTAGAACCGACGATGGCCCCGACCAGCAGGCCCTGCAGCAACGATAGATCGAAGACCCACATCGCCAGCAGACCGACCAGACCGCTGGTGATGAAGACCCCGACGGTAGCGAGCCCCAGGGCGGGTTTGAAACCGACGCGAAAGGTCTTGAGCCGTGTCCTCAGGCCACCATCCAGCAGGATCATCGCCAGGGCGAGATGGCCGATGACAAAGGCCAGCGAGTAGTTGTCGAAGTCGATACCCAGCAGGCCGTCTTCACCCGCCAGCATGCCGAGTATCAGGAACAGCACCAGCAGTGGCACGCCGGCCAGAGCGGAAAGCCGACTGGCCAGCACACTCAGCGCAATCAGAGTTCCACACAGAAGAAAGAGACTATTGATCGAATCCATGCGTATCCCTTGCAACGTTCATCATGATTGTCTCACGCCCGGCCCCACGCCGCGATCTGTCGAGTGTAACGTGATTCATCGAAGGCACTTCGAATTACCAGGATGTTGATGGATGCCGCTGGTGAACGAAGCTCGCCCTTGGATACACTAGCGCGCTGGTACGAATGCCTGACCCATGGAGATTGTTGATGCCCAAGTCGTCGCCCAGGCAACACCGGCTAATCCGGCTTGCGGGCTTGAGCTTGCTGCTGGCGAGCCTCGGCGCGTTGCCCCCTGCCCTGGCCGAGCCGGAGGCGCCCGCTGAAGCCGCAGCGCAGCAACAGACAGCGCCGCCCCTTGCCCAGGAGCAACAGGTCGAGACTTCTTCCGAGCGGGTCGACGGAACGCCCCCCTCGAGCGCCGACGCGGCGGTGGTGAGCGATATTCTCGAGCGCTACCGTGGATTGCCTGGTGGACCCGGTATCGACACGCCCGCGATGCCGGTGGCACCGTCGGCCACGGCGGCTCCTGCCGATCCGATCGCGCCGCCGCCGGTCACCGAGCTGACTGTGGTGCTGGAATGGTCACCCGGGCCGCAGCACGCAGCCTTGCTGGTGGCTCAGGAGAGGGGGCTGTTCTCGCGGCGCGGACTGAACGTCGTGCTGCAGACCCCCGCCGATCCCGACGTACCTGCCAAGCTGGTGGCGGCATCCCAGGCGGATCTGGCACTGACCGACCAGCTCACCTTGCACCGGCTGGTGGACCAGGGGCGCCCCATCATCAGGGTTGCCACCTTGAGCGAATTGCCACTGTCGGCGCTGCTGGTACGCGAAGATGCGGACATCGACTCGGTGCTGGGACTGATCGATCACCGGATCGGCTACGCGCAGCGCTCGGGACAAGACGTCTTGCTCAGGGCCATCCTTCAACACGAAGGATTGAACCTGTCCCATGTCGAGGCCAAGGACGTGCACTTCAGCGTGATACGCGCGATGAACGAAGGCTGGATCGATGCCTTCATCGGCGGCGCGGCACTGTCCCTGCCGCGAGAGCTCGCCGACCTCGGCATCGCTACCCGCGCCATGCCGACCGAGACACTGGGTATCCCGGTGCATGACGGCCTGGTCGTCGTGGCCAACCAGGACCACTTTCAGGCACAGAAGGACGCCATTCGCGCCTTCGTCGACGCACTGGAACAAGCCACGCGCTGGATCATCGACCATCCCGCCGCGAGCTGGGAGATCATGACTCGACTCGAGCCGACCATGGACAGCCCCGCCAATGCCGAGGCCTGGCCCGACATCAGGCGCCGACTCAGCCTGCGCCCCGGCGCCATGGACCACGGCCGCTATCGTCGCCTGGAGCGCTATCTACATGACCAGAAGATCGTCGAACGCTTGACCCCGATCTCGCGCTTGGGCAAGGACCCCGGCTAATCACTGGCGCCTGGGCAAGCACCCCGGCTAAACCACAGACGCCTGGGCATGGACCCCGGCTCATCACTGGCGCCTGGGCAAGGACCCCGGCCAATCACCGGCGCCTGGGCAAGGACCCCGGCTAATCAGCGGCACCTGGACCAGGACCCCGGCCAATCACCGGCGCCTTGATTGCACTGGCTAGTCGTCCAGAGAGGCCAGAAATTCGGCCACTTGCTCCTGAAACTCCTGCGCGCGCTCGGTGTGAAGCCAGTGACCAGCGTCCAGGGTCTTGACTTCGGCCCTGGGCAGGACGGCGCGCAGCGACTCAAGCAGGTCATCGGCGACGTAGTCGGAGCGACTACCGCGCAACACCAGCGTCGGCACATCGATGCTTCCTTCGCCACCCGGAGGGGCCATGATCTGGCCGTAGCCGGCTTCGATCGCATCGAGATTGACCCGCAGGCGTAGTACGCGATCGTCGCCGCGCACCAGATTGGTAGCCAGAAACATGCGAGTGGGCTTGTCGTCGATCACCTTAGCCATCAAGGCATCGGCCTCTCGCCGGTCGGTGGGCTCACCCTGCTCGACACGCCGCAGTGCGCTGAAGACGCTATCGTGACGGTGTTCATAGGCGACCGGCGCGATATCGGCAACGATCAGCGACGCCACCAGCTCAGGATGCAGCCTGGCCAGGGTCATCACCACCTTGCCGCCCATGGAGTGGCCAAGCAGGTGCCCTCTGGTGACGCCGCAGCGGTCCATCACCGCTGCCACGTCCTCGGCCATCTGGTCATAGTCCATACCCTCGGCATGGGGAGACCGGCCATGATTGCGAAGATCCAGGGCGATCACACGGCGCTCGCCTGACCACTGTTTGACATGGGAGCGCCAGTTGTCGGCGCTACCCAGCAGGCCATGAACGATGACCAATGGCTCTCCCTGACCACCACTGTCCGTATATTCCAGGGAAACCGTCATAGCTGCACTCCTTTGAGCGATCGAAGGTTGGAAGAGAGCCGGTAGAACGTCGTGCTTCACGACACCAGCATAGTACTGAACGTGCCAGGCGGGGCGCGGAGCCAGGCAGCAAGCACAGCCAGAGCAAACCAGGGCGGGGCTAGATCGGAACCAGATCGGAACCAGATCAGAACCAGAGCAGAACCAGACCGTAACACCGGCCCAGCAGGCTCAACCGCCGGGGATCGAGGCCCTTATCAGCGCCCCTCTCCCCGAGCGACCTGCTCCGGCCAGACGTCCTGACTGCCGGTCACCGCCACCAGTCGCTGGCTCAGATAACGCAGCAGCACGCCGTACAGGGGCAGGAAAAAGGCCAGACTGATCGCAAGTTTGATGGCGTAATCGACCGCTGCGATTTCAGGCCAATGCTGCGCCATGAACGGGTCAGGGCCAGCCTCGAAGGCGATGGAGAAGAACGCCACGGTATCGACCAGATTACCGACCAGGGTCGACGCCGCCGGCGCCACCCACCAGTGCTTGAGTCGCCGGAGCCGGTCGAAGACCTGCACGTCGAGCAATTGTCCGAGCAGGTAGGCCATGAAACTGGCCAGTGCGATACGGGCGACGAACAGATCGAAACCATCGAATGCTGCAAGGCCAGCGAAGCCGCCCTGCGGAAAGACCACCGAGACAACGTACGACACCACCAGCGCGGGCAGCATCACGCGCATCACGATAGCGCGGGCCGGCCCCTTGCCGAACAGGCGTACCGTCAGATCGGTTGCCAGGAAGATGAAGGGAAAGCTGAAAGCGCCCCAGGTCGTGTGCAAGCCAAACACCGTAAACGGCAACTGGACCAGGTAGTTGCTGGCGGCGATAACGACGATATGGAAAACGACCATCAACGCCAGCAGACGACGGCGCTGTTCGAAGGACAGAGTGAACATCATGATTCCTTTTTCGCAAGGGGTGAGGGAACCCTGGGAACAACCACAATACGGGTACAGGCACGCCCGGCTGAGATACCTCTGGATGGCGCTGCGGCATGCCTGCTCAAGCAATACCTGGTGCTGTTTCGCCGTCGACTCGCCATCGTCTGCTCAGTGGCACACGACGACTGACGCGAATCGCACCGACCGGGCCGAGCCGTATGGCTCAGAATCCCAAGCCGGATGGCTCAGAATCCCAAGCCGGATGGCTCTGAATTCCAGGCCAGATGGCGCAAGATTTCGAGCCGGATGGCGAAAAGTCTCGCGCCACCGCGTGGGGTGCAAATTTGGCGGCAGGAATTATACGAGACAAGCCTGCGCCTTGCCAGCACTCCCTTGCTCGAACCCTTCCCCTTTACCCTCAGGCCACCCCGGATAGACGGGCACAATCAGATAACTGGAGATCCAGGCACCAGATGTGTCATGCCGGATACCCAGGGAAACCTGATATTGCACAATATTGTCAATCTGCTAAATACAAATACAAGAAACAACGAGATGGACACATTTTGAAAAACTTATTATCTAATTCTGCCGAAACGGTCACAAACACGCGTTTAAGACGCGTTTACTTCAACAATGCGCTATTATTGAGAAGTTTCTTAATCACTAACGGAAAGAAAGGCTTCGGCTTTCATCAGCGACCAAATGAAAGGTGTCCTGCGCCCCGGACCAACACTATTCCGAGGAGCCGGATACGCCGAATCCGACTAGCGGATCTCTTCAATGAGGATGACAAGCCATCCATGCACAACACCTCGATCCCTATTGCCGTCCATCTCGGGTGGCGCCTAGCGCCACGACGTCCAACGGGTGCAATTCGTGTCAGTCACCGCTGCAAGGGAGAGTGCTGATGAACAGCTCACAACGTGTTGCCGGCCGCCTGCTTGAGGGTGGAGATGCCGTGGTAGACAGAGCGAGCGGCCTGCTGAAAGCCATCGCCAACGACAATCGCCTAAGAATCCTGTGTCTACTTGAAGGCAACGAGCTGTCCGTGACAGAGCTCAATCAACGCCTGAGCCTGAGCCAGTCGGCCCTATCCCAGCACCTTGCCATCCTCAGGCGAGCCGAGCTGGTCAGTACTCGGCGCTCCTCCCAGACCATCTACTACTCACTGCAAGGCGACAGCGCGAGCATCATGATCGCCGCCATCGTCAAGATGAACGCCGCCAACGACGACTGAAGCGCGACCACAGACTCTGGTCAGGCGCTTCGCACCCGATAGCCCTCGCTGGAGGGCATCGGGCTCGCTCGATGGATAGAACGACTTGGACAGGCGGAGCTGGGGCGGCTCAGCTCAGGCAGTATTGCGATCCAATGTTATGAACCGCGACGCGCGCTTCGCCTACCGATGCTCCCAGCCGGACGCATCGACACGCTCTTCCACCCGGTCGAGCGCCTGCTCGACCATGCCAGAGGCGGAAAAACCAAGACGCTCGGCCAGTGATGGCACCGCCGCAAGCCTCAGGCTCAGCACCTTGCCACGTTCCATCGCCTTGCTGAGATAAGCCTCGCTGGTGGTGACCTCATCCGCCAACCCTCTGGACACGGCCTCTTCTCCGTACCAGACCTCGCCGGTGGACACGGCGTCGATATCCACGGCGGAGCGGCGCTGGTCGACGTAGTCCTTGAACTTGGCATGGATGGCGTCGAGGTCCGCCTGCAGCTTGTCTCTGCCTTCCTCGGTGTTTTCGCCCAGCACGGTGAGCGTGCGCTTGTAGCGCCCGGCGGTCACCAGCTCCACATCGACGTCATGGCGCTTGAGCAGGCGGTGGACATTCGGGATCTGGGCCACCACCCCGATGGAGCCGATTACCGCAAACGGGGCCACCAGGATGCGTTGTGCGTTGCACGCCATCAGGTAGCCGCCGCTGGCCGCTACCTTGTCCACGCAGACCGTGGTCTTGAGGCCCCCCTCGGTGAGCCGGTGCAGTTCCGCCGCACCCTGCCCATAGGTGTGGACCAGGCCTCCGGGGCTCTCCAGCCGAATGACCACCTCGTCCCCTTCCTTAGCCACACCAAGCAGCAAGGACACTTCGCGAGCCAGGCGGTCCACGCCGCTGGCCTTGAGGTTGCCATGAAAATCGATCACCCAGGTGGTGGCGCTCGATTCCGCAGCTTCATCCTGCCTGGGCTTAGCATCCCGACGCCACGGCCAGCGCAGACGAGACCGCTTTTCTGTGCCTGTCCTGGCTTGTATCAAACGCTCACGCCACTGACGCTGACGCTGACCCAGGTCCTCGATCCTGAGCTGCTCCCTGGGTACACTGCCGCCACCCTTGGCCCGGGCAAGCACGATCAGCGCCAACAGCACGACCCCCGCCACCAGCAGCAGCTGAACAAAAAAGGTCAGGATCTCACCCAGCCAGTCTTCCATCGCTCTCTCCCTGTCAGCCGGCACAATTCTGCAAAGACCTGGACCTTGACGGTCATAGACCCTGAACGGCGCCCGGCCTTGATTGAAACACTCGTTTGAAATACGCTGCCTGACAGCGACTCACACAACTGCAAGGAATTCTCATGTCACAGACACTCGATACGCTACGCTCTCGCTTCAATCCCGACGCTGCCCAGGGCATGCACGAGATCTTCCAGTTCCATTTCAGCGATACCGAGGATCACTATGTCGTCATCGACGATGGCGCACTGGACATCCAGCAGGGCGAGCACGACGATCCCTCTGTCAGCCTGAGCATGAGCAGCGACACCCTCAAGGGCATCATGACCGGTGATATCAACGGCATGACAGCCTTCATGACCGGCAAGCTCAAGGCGACCGGCAATATCATGCTGGCGACCCGCCTGACCGAGCTGTTTCCCGAGAAGTGATGCTCAAATGGGCAGTGGCCCCTCCCGGCGACTGCCCGTCAGGACCGACCGTCACGCACCTCGGACAGGTGCAACTCGATCAACTCCCGCGAGATCGAATAAAGCGGCGGCAACTGCGGTAGCTGCCGTGGCGAGAACCAGGCGGCGTCTTCGATCTCGTGGCCGTCGATCACGATGCGTCGGCTTGCCGCCTCGACCAGATAGCCCAGCATCAGGGAGTGGGGAAAAGGCCAGGCCTGACTGCGAATGTAACGCAGCCGCCCCAGCTTCAGACCGACCTCCTCGTGGACCTCGCGATGAACCGCCTGCTCAGCCGACTCTCCCGGTTCGATGAATCCTGCCAGGGTGGAATAGCGTCCGGGTGGAAAACGCGGGCTACGAGCCAGCAACAGCGACTCCCCGTGGGTCACCAGGGTAATGATACAGGGCGAGATGCGCGGGTAGTTGCGATGGCCGCAATTGTCGCAGTGCATCGCAAACTCGTGCTCCAGACGCCTCGCTTGGCTGCCGCAACGCCCGCAAAACCGGTGATTGCCCATCCAGGCACCCACCTGCAGCGCCGTTGACACCAGCCCGTACCATGACTCGGGCAACCTCGACAGCCAGCTACGGCCGTCTGGCCAGTCGGCGCCTGGGCTGTCTTCAAGACGCAGCCCCACCGGTTCGTCCGACCACCAGCACAACGGCTGAACACGCTCATCCCAGGGCTCGACCGGCCCCAGCGGCGTATTGTCCAGGCCAGGCGCAATACAGCCTTTCGCCAGGCGAATGATACGCCCCGACTCGACACCTCTTGGCAGCTCTCGATGCAGCATCAGGCACCGTCCTGCGTGGCGCTGCCAGGGCCGGCGTAGGCAGGGTCCAGGTCGTCCCAGCGACACTCACCTGCCTTTCCACGCACCTTGTCGAGCTTGGCCAGATGGGCCGCCATCTCCTGCTCTGTCGGGCGTACCACGCTCAGCCGCCCCGGCTCCAATGACAGCCGACGCACCGAAAGCTCGCCGGGCACCGCCGCCTGCTGGTCGCTGTCGTTGCCCGCATCCAGGGTCAGGGCGGTCTGCCCACCGGTCATCGCCAGATAGACGTCTGCCAGGATCTCGGCATCGAGCAAGGCCCCGTGCAGCACGCGGTGACCATTGTCGATGTCGTAGCGCTTGCAAAGCGCGTCGAGGCTGTTGCGCTGCCCCGGGTGCAGTCCCCTTGCCATGGTCAGGGTATCGAGGATACGACAGTGATCCTTGACGGGCCCTGCATATAGCTCGGGGTGGGTGGCCTTCAACAGCTTGAATTCGTGGTCGATGAAGCCGACATCGAAGGGCGCGTTATGGATGACCAGTTCGGCCCCGCGGATAAACTCCCAGAAGTCGGCCGCCACCTCGGCGAACACCGGCTCATTGGCGACCCGCTCGTTGGTGATGCCGTGGACACCGATCGCCTCGGCATCGATCTCACGCTCGGGATTGATGTATTGATGGTAGGAATTTCCGGTCAGACGCCGGTTTATCATCTCCACGGCGCCGATCTCGATGAGACGGTGGCCGTCGCGAGTCTCGATACCGGTGGTCTCGGTATCCAGTACAATCTGTCGCATTCTGGGTCCCTGAAGTCGGATGGGCTGTGGGGTGTAGGCCGACGGCGTCAGGCGCCTTCCAGCAACTCGTCGATGGCCTCGTTGACCAGGGCGTCGGCAGCCTCGTTTCCAGGGTGGCCGCTGTGCCCCTTGACCCAATGCCAGCTGACCTGGTGTCGGCGTGTCTGTTCATGCAGCTCGCGCCACAGATCGGCGTTCTTCACTGGCTGCCTGGAAGCCGTCTTCCAGCCACGCTTGATCCAGCCATGGATCCATTCGGTGATGCCCTTGCGCAGATACTCCGAATCGGTCCAGAGATCCACGTGACACTCGCGCTTGAGCGTCTTCAGCGCCATGATCGCGGCGGTCAGCTCCATTCGGTTGTTGGTGGTATCACGCTCGGCGCCCTTGAGCGACTTGCGGTGATCCCCGCTTTCCAGCAGCGCTCCCCAGCCGCCGGGTCCGGGATTGCCGCGGCAACCCCCGTCGGTGTAAATGGTCACGACAGGGAGTGAATCGGGAGTGGTCAACGCATTGCTACCTTCTTCTGCTTGGGGGTCTGCCGCACACTGGGCTCGAGCCTGGTGGTACCGAGTGCGGTGTTACCGACCGGCAAGCCGAACAGCGGGCGTTTTCCCTGGGTACAGGCCAGCTGCGAGCGGCAGCGAGCCTGGATGATATAACAATCGCCCAGGGGCAGGTTGTGGCGCCGGCCAAGGGTCTCCAGCATGCCATTGCCACCGGCGAGCCCCGGCAGGCGAAATCGGCAGTAGTCTACCCGCTCGATCTCGAAGTCGACAAACTGAAGCCAGTCCTTCATCGTCCGCGGCGTTCGCCATACGCCCTGTCCCGGCATCTGCCGCCGGCGGCGAGGCCGCACCCTCATCAAGCCCGACGATGACAGCGGGGACCAGCCAAGCAGTACCAGTCGCCCCTGCGGCGAGACCACCCGGGCGGCCTCCTGCAGAAGCTGGTGGGGGTGGGACACCACCTCCAGCAAGTGATTGAGCACCACCACGTCCATCGCTCCGTCGGGCAGTGCCAAGCGCTCAGGGCGGCAAACCAGCGTGCTGCAACTTTCCGCCAGCTCCCTGGTCGGAGACCACCGTATCCAGTGGCGCACCGCGCTCATGTCGGCCAGTGGCTCGGCCAGTGACATTTCAAGACCGTGCTGGCCGCACCAGCGTTCGGCCAGCGGGCCCAGGCAGGCTCGCTCGGAACGCCGCACGGCGCATCCGCTGTCACTGGACCAATAGCGTCGAGCGTGCCGCACCAGGCACGCGAGCTCCATCGGCTCCGACGCATTTGACATAGTCGACCTGTGCCTCCAAAGTGTCTGATTTTGCAAGGCGAAAAAACGAAGTTTACTGAAGTCTGCGCCGGCCGCCCAGCTAGATGCTGCCCGCTCAAGGCTCGCTCCGAGGACCCTGCCGACCATGTTAAGCGTGACACCGATTCCAGCCTTTAGCGACAACTATATCTGGCTGCTGCGCCAGGATTCGAGTCAAGAGGTCTGCGTCGTGGATCCCGGTGACGCCGAACCTGTTCTGCGCTTTCTCGAACGTGAAGGGCTGAGCCTGGGCTGCATCCTGCTGACCCATCACCACCATGACCACACCGGCGGCGTTGCCGAACTGATCCAGCGCTATTCGCCCCGGGTGATCGGGCCGGATAACCCCGAGATCGCAGGCGTCGACGAGATCGTGCGTGACGGTGACGAGTTTCGCGTCATGGGCCGCCTGTTCGAGGTGATGGCGGTGCCTGGGCATACCCTGGACCATCTGGCCTTCTTTACCGCAGGCATCCCGCCGCTGCTGTTCTGTGGGGACACCCTGTTCAGCGGTGGCTGCGGACGCCTGTTCGAAGGTACCCCGGAGCAGATGAAGGGGTCCCTCGACCGACTGAATTCCCTGCCGGCGGATACACTGGTATTCTCCGCGCACGAATATACATTGGCCAACCTCGCTTTTGCGAAGGCGGCCAACCCCGGCAACCCCGACGTTGCCACCGCCTTCGACGAATGTCAGAAGGCACGAGATCTGGACCGACCCACGCTGCCAACAACGATGGAACGTGAGCGCCGCATCAATCCCTTCCTTCGTTGCGATGATGAAGATGTCAAGCGCGCTGCCTCAGCCCATGGGTCGACCGATAGCACGGACGCCACCTTTGCCACGCTAAGAGCCTGGAAGGATTCCTTCTGAACGGCTCGGCGTCCTGAACCATCGTCCCACAGGACGCCCGCGATAAGCATCGCGGGCCAGGAGTTTCTGTACGCATGACATTTCACACGACCCGTAGACGACTTCTTGGCGCGGCCAGCAGTCTGGCCCTCCTTGGCTCGTTGATGGCCGGTGCCTATACATCCCAGGCCTCGCCACTCCCCCCCGGTGGCGCCATGCCATATGGCGGAACCAGCGCTGACGCAAACGCCGCGCCTTCGCATCAACACCTGACTCGCCACTTCTGGGATGCCCTGGAACTCGAGCCGCAGGATGCCTGGACAAGTCTGCGGGCGGATTTCCAGTGGCAGGACCAGCCGGTCAATGCCCGCGTGCAGGAATGGATCGACTACTACCAGGACAGCCCCCATAACGTGGCGGAGATCACCGAGCGCGCCCGCCCCTGGCTCGCCTGGATCACCCAGCAGGTCGAATCTCGTGGTCTGCCGGGCGAGATCGCGCTGATCCCCTTCGTCGAGAGCTCCTTCGATCCCAAGGCACGTAGCCACTTTGGCGCCGTCGGACTGTGGCAGATCATGCCGCGTACAGGTGACGCCCTCGGCCTCAAGCGCAATGGTGCCTGGGATGGCCGCAATGATGTCGTGGCCTCCACCCGCGCCGCCCTGGACTACATCGAGATGCAGGCGGATCAGTGGTACGAGGGCGACCTTCAGTTGTCACTCGCGGCATACAACGCCGGCGCCGGCACCGTCAACAATGCCCGCCGTGCGGCACAGGCTCGCGGACTCGCCGGCGACTACTGGGATCTCAACCTGCCCTCGGAGACCATGGCGTACGTGCCGAAGCTGATGGCCATCTCGCGGATCATCAATGATCCCGAGCGCTATGGCGTCAACCTTCCGGAGATCAGCGGCTCGGCGGCCTTTGCCAAGGTCTCGGTCACCGCACCGATCTCGTTGAACAAGGCAGCCGCTCTGGCCGGAGTGACCACCCACGAGCTGAGCGAACTGAACCCCGGACTCAAGTCGCGCAACGTCAACCCGCGTCACACCCGTCAGATTCTGGTGCCGGCAGAGAGCGCCGCCACCCTGCGCAATGCCTTGAGCAACCTGGGGCAGATCGAAGTGGCCAGCGCCTCCGACGAGACCCATGTCGTCGAGAGCGGAGACACCTTGAACCGCATCGCCATGCTTCATTCCATCTCGCCCCGGGACCTGGCACGCTGGAATGGCATCGACAACCCGCAGGCTCTTCAACCCGGTCAGCAACTGACACTTTCCGGTCGGTAAAGCGGGCGCCACGGTGGCGCCCCTCAGGACAAGGACTCCACCGCCATGCGACAGGTGGCAATTGGCGCCTGCCTGCTGGGCGCCCTGCTGGCGACCGCCAGCGAGGCCGCAGACGTTTCCAGCGTGCCCACCGTGCACGCCCTTCCGCTCTATGGTGAGCCGGCCCTGCCGGCTGACTTTCGCCACTTTCCCCATGCCAATCCTGATGCTCCGTCAGGCGGTGATTTGATTCGCGCCGCCCAGGGCAGCTTCGATTCGACCAATCCGTTTATTGTTCGTGGCACGCCAGCCTCTGGCCTTACACAGATCTACGATACCCTGCTCGAATCGAACCCGGGAGAGCCCTTCACCATGTATGGGCTCCTGGCCGAGGGTATCCGCCTGGACCCCGAACGGCGCTGGGTCGAGTTCGACCTGCGCCCCGAAGCGCGCTTCCATGACGGCGAACCCGTGGACGCCCAGGACGTGGTATTCAGCTTCGAGACGCTGACCACCAAGGGGCAGCCCTTCTACCGCGCCTACTACAGCGATGTCGACAGCGTCACCGCCATCGACAGCGACACCGTGCACTTCGATCTGGGTGACAGCGAAAGCCGCGAACTGCCGCTGATCCTGGGCCAGATGCCGATCCTGCCTGAGCACTACTGGCGTGATCGCGACTTCGAGGCGGTGACCCGCGATTCGCTGCTCGGCTCCGGCCCCTACCGGATCGCCGAGGTCGATCCGGGCCGCCGCATCGTCTACGAGCGCGTCGACGACTACTGGGGTAGCGAGGTACCGGTCAACGTCGGCCGACACAATATCGGACGGCTGATCTACGACTACTATCGCGACCAGACGGTGGCACTGGAGGCCTTCAAGGCCGGCAATCTCGACTTCCGCCTCGAGAATTCCGCGAGCAACTGGGCCACGGCCTACGACTTCCCTGCGCGCGAGCAGGGCTTCGTCAGGCAGCTTCAGGTCCATGACGGCCAGCCCGCCGGCATGCAGGCCTATGTCATGAACCTGCGCAAGGCCAAGTTTCAGGATCGCCGCGTGCGCGAGGCGATCACTCTTGCCTTCGACTTCCCGTGGCTGAACAGAAACCTGTTCTACGACGCCTATGCGCGCACCGACAGCTACTTCGAGAATTCCGAGATGGAAGCCACCGGCTTGCCGTCCGAAGACGAGCTGGCACTGCTCGAGCCCTTCCGCGACCAGCTGCCGGAGCGCGTCTTCAGCGAGCCACTGCCGATGCAGCAGCCACAGGAGATGCGTCCACGCCTGAGGAAGGCCCTGGAACTCCTGCGTGAGGCCGGCTACGAGGCCCGTGACGGGGTAATGATCGACCCCGAGAATGGCGAGCCACTGCACGTCCAGATCCTGCTTTACAGCACCCAGTTCGAGCGCATCGCCCAACCGCTGCTGCGAAGGCTGGCCCGACTGGGAGTGCAGGGCAATATCCGTACCGTCGACGTCAATCAGTACCTCAATCGTCTGCGCAGCTTCGACTTCGACATGGTGGTGGGCAGCTTTCCGCAGTCCTTGAGTCCCGGCAATGAACAGCGTGAGTTCTGGGGCAGCGAGTATGCCGAACGCCCCCAGAGCCGGAATCTGATCGGCCTTCAGGATCCCGTCATCGACGCTCTGGTCGATCGCCTGATCGCCGCCGACTCGCGCCAGGCACTGGACACCGCCGCCCAGGCGCTGGACAGAGTGCTGCGCTGGGGCTTCTACGTGGTCCCGCAGTTCCATCTGGCCGCCCACCGCATCGCGGTGTGGGACAAGTTTGCCTGGCAGGAGCCCTTCCCCGAGTACACGCTGGACCTGAGCGCCTGGTGGGTAGACCCTGAACGCGAGGCGGTCATCGAGGATCGTCAGCGTAGCCGTTGATTCAACGGCGGCCCAGGGGCGCCGTGCTGTGGTAAGAAGGTCAAAGATTCAGAGGGCAGGCGCACGTGTCCAGCCCGAACGGCAGGCCCGACCACGCCGGCGGCCCTGATACAGAAAATGTTTCTGGTGGTGCGAAGCGTCGTGCGAAACGACGCTTCGCCTTGGCAAACCCAATCCTCAAGGAAATGCCGTGGGTGCCTACGTACTGCGCCGTCTGCTGCTGATGATCCCCACCCTGCTGGGGATCATGCTGCTCAACTTCATCATCGTCCAGGCCGCGCCGGGCGGGCCCATCGACCAGTTGCTGGCACGTTTCGAGGGCTTTTCCAGCGAGGCCAGTACGCGCCTGCAGGGCGGTGGCGGCGAGACCATCGATAGCGGCGAGTCTCGTGGCAGCCGCGGGATCCCCGAGCAGTTCATCACCCAGCTTGAGCAGCAGTTCGGCTTCGACAAGCCGGCCCATGAACGCTTTATCGACATGATGGTGGACTACGCCACCTTCGACTTCGGCGAGAGCTTCTTTCGCGGCGAGGCGGTCACCACCCTGATGTTCGAGCGACTTCCGGTGTCGATCTCGCTAGGTCTGTGGACCACCCTGCTGGTGTATCTGGTGTCGATCCCGTTGGGTGTACGCAAGGCCCTGAGACACGGCTCCGCCTTCGATGTCTGGACCTCCGGCCTGGTCATCGTCGGCTACGCCATTCCTGGCTTCCTGTTCGCTATCCTGCTGATCGTGCTGTTCGCCGGCGGCAGCTACTTCGACGTCTTCCCGCTGCGAGGGCTGACGTCACCGGATTTCTCCGAGCTCAGCGCCTGGGGCAAGGTCAAGGACTACCTGTGGCATATCGTGCTGCCGGTCAGCGCCTCGGCCATCGGCAGTTTCGCCACCCTGACCATGCTGACCAAGAACAGCTTTCTCGACGAGATCCACCGCCAGTACGTGCTGACCGCCCGGGCCAAGGGTGCCAGCGACAGGCGGGTGCTCTATGGCCACGTCTTCCGCAACGCCATGCTGATCATCATTGCCGGGATGCCGTCGGCGCTGATCGGGATCTTCTTCACCGGCTCGCTGCTGATCGAGGTGATCTTCTCGCTCAACGGGCTGGGCCTGCTCGGCTTCGAGGCGGTCATGCAGCGTGACTATCCGGTGATCTTCGGCACCCTCTACCTCTACACCCTGATCGGTCTGATACTCAAACTGGTATCCGACCTGACGTACGTCTGGGTGGATCCGCGCATCGACTTCGAGACACGGGAATCCTGATCGTGCCTAGCCTTTCTCCCATCACCCGCCGTCGCCTCGCCGTCTTTCGCCACCAGCGCCGTGCCTGGTGGTCACTGTGGGCCTTCGGCCTTCTGTTCGTGCTCAGCCTGGGGGCCGAACTCATCGCCAATGACAAGCCGCTGCTGGTGCAGTATCAGCAGCAATGGTACTTCCCGATGCTGGTCGACTATCCGGATACCGTCTTCGACGGCTTTCTGCCGACCGCGGCGGACTATCACGATGACTTTACCCGCAACGCCATCGAGTCGGATGGCTGGATGCTGTGGGCGCCGATTCCGTTCTCCTACGACACCCTGGACGAGTATCTCGACCACCCTGCGCCGTCCCCCCCGGATGGCCGCCACTGGCTGGGTACCGATGACCAGGGACGTGACGTGCTGGCGCGGGTGATCTACGGCTTTCGCCTGTCGGTGATCTTTGCTCTGGTGCTGACCGCCGGGTCGCTGGTGCTGGGGGTGCTGGCCGGTGGGGTGCAGGGCTATTTCGGCGGCAAGGTCGACCTGATCGGCCAGCGCCTGACCGAGATATGGTCGGGTTTGCCGGTGCTGTTCCTGCTGATCATCCTGGCCAGCCTGGTGGAACCCAATCTGTGGTGGCTGCTCGGGATCATGCTGCTGTTTTCCTGGCTCGGACTGGTGGATATCGTGCGTGCCGAGTTTCTGCGTGCGCGCAATCTGGAGTATGTACGGGCCGCCAAGGCCATGGGGCTGCCGTCGCATCTGATCATGTGGCGCCATGTGCTGCCCAACGCCATGGTGGCGACCCTGACCTTCATACCCTTCCTCTTCACCGGCGCCATCACCACCCTCACGGCGCTGGATTTTCTCGGTTTCGGGCTGCCGCCAGGTTCGCCTTCCCTGGGCGAGCTGGTGGCCCAGGGCAAGAACAACCTCCAGGCGCCATGGCTCGGGATTACCGCCTTCATGACCCTGGCGGTCATGCTGTCGCTGCTGGTGTTCATCGGCGAGGGGATTCGCGACGCCTTCGATCCGCGCCACGTCAACAGCGCCAGCGGCAACACGACACCGCAAGGAAGCCCCGCGCATGAACAATGACACCCTGCTGTCGCTGGATCGGCTGTCGATCGGCTTCGGCGACACCACCGTGGTCAAGGAACTGTCGCTGGACGTCAGGCGCGGAGAGACCCTGGCGCTGGTGGGTGAGTCGGGGTCCGGCAAGTCGGTCACCGCGCTTGGCGCGCTCAACCTGCTGCCGCCCAACGCCACGATCAAGGGCGGTAGATGGCTCGGCGACACCGACCTGTCGCGGCTGACGCCGCGCAAATGGCAGGGGCTGCTCGGCAACCGCGTCGGTTTCGTGTTTCAGGAGCCGATGACCTCGCTCAATCCGCTGCACTCCATCGGACGACAGCTGGCGGAGACCCTGCGCCTGCATCAGGGCCTGCGAGGCCGCGGGGCTCGCCACCGCTGCCGCGAACTGCTGGAACAGGTAAAACTGCCGCGAGCCGAGGAACTGCTCGATGCCTGGCCCCACCAGCTTTCCGGCGGGCAGCGTCAGCGGGTAATGATCGCCATGGCCATCGCCAACCAGCCTGAACTGCTGGTGGCCGATGAACCCACCACCGCCCTGGACGTGACCGTACAGCAGGAGGTGCTCGCCCTGCTGGCCGAGCTGCGTGATCACCACGGCATGGGCATGCTGTTCATCACCCACGACCTGAATCTGGTGCGTCGACACGCCGACCGTGTGTGTGTCATGCGTCATGGCGAGCACCAGGAAACCGGGACCGTCGAGCGGGTCTTCCAATCACCCCAGAGCGCCCACGCGCGGGAATTGCTGGACGCCGAGCCGGAAGGTGTCCCGACCCCCTGTGGCGATGCCCCGACCCTGATCGAGGCCCGCCAGCTAAGCGTCACCTTCGAACGGCGCCGACGCCTGTTCCAGCGTCCCCAGCCTGGCTTCGAGGCGCTGGCCCCGCTGGACTTGCACATCGCCGCCGGCGAGACCCTGGGCGTGGTCGGCGAATCGGGATCCGGCAAGACCACCCTGGCCTCCGCTCTGCTGCGCCTGAACCAGGCCAAGGGAATCATCGACTTCGCCGGCGCCAGGCTGGATCAGCTATCGGGCAAGGCGCTGCGCCAGCAGCGCAGAAATCTGCAGATCGTGTTCCAGGACCCCTACGGCTCTCTCTCTCCGCGAATGCCGGTGGCGGATATCATCAGCGAGGGACTTCGCTATCATCAGCCTGAGCTTTCCGAGCAGGAAGTCAGCGCTCGGGTCCGTGCGACCTTGCGTGAGGTGGAGCTCCCGGAACACGTCGCCCAACGCTATCCCCACGAGTTCTCCGGCGGCCAGCGCCAACGCATCGCGGTGGCCCGAGCGATCATCCTCGAGCCGCGCCTGATCGTACTCGATGAACCGACCTCGGCACTGGACAGGACAGTGCAGAAACAACTAATCGCCCTGCTCAGGGACCTCCAGGCACGGCGCGGACTGAGCTATCTGTTCATCAGCCACGACCTGGCGGTGGTGCGCGCCATGGCCCACAGGGTGATGGTGCTGAAGGAAGGCCGCCTGATCGAACAGGGGCCCTGCATGGACGTACTTTCCCGGCCGGCCGATCCCTACACCAGGGCTCTGGTCAAGGCGGCGGGGCTTGAGCCCCAGGGTTGAAGCAAGGCTGACAGGAGGTGTCCCGACAGGGGTGGTAGAAGGCATGGCATCTGAGCGCGGTTGCAGCCAAATGCGCTCCATGGCGGTTCATGCCGGGACTGGGGCCGTCCAGGCCCCAAACGTTTATTCTTTCGACTATCCCGTCGAATGTTGTTATTGCCACCTCGTTCTATACTGGCCGGGTTACCGTCCATAGGTCTCGCCATGTTCCGCTGCATCACGCTTCTTGTACTCGCCCTGCTCTGGCTGCCCGGCAGTCAGGCACTGGCTGGCGAGCTCGCGTTGAATGATGACTGGCAATATCGTTGGGGGGACTCGCCCCGCACTCCTGACGGAGAGCTTGAGTGGCTCACCGCCGCTGAAGGGGAATGGAAGTCCCTGGAGGGCATCGGCAATCCCCCTGGTCGTGACGGTCGCGACAGCCTCTGGCTGCGTCGGGAGTTGCCCGCCGGTGACTGGCTTCAGCCGGCGCTGTTCGTCTCAAGCCTCAACCTGGTCGCCGAAGCCTACGTCGATGGGCAACACGTCTATCGCCACGGTCAGCTCGAAGGACCGGACGCCGGGGCCTTCGCCGGCTGGACCTGGCACGCCATCGAGCTGCCCTCGCCCACCCAGGGCAAGACCCTGTACCTGCGCCTGAAGTCGTCCTACAAGGACATCGGGCTTTGGGGCAAGGTCGTGATCATGGAACAGTCACGGATACTGCCCTCGATTCTCGAGGCCACCAAGGGCGAACTGGTGATCGCGCTTGCCTGCCTGATCGTCGCAGCCCTGGCGCTCGTGTTGATCCTGACCCAGCCCGAACGCTGGCGACTGGGTAGCCTCGGGCTCTTCTCGCTGGCCGTCGGTTTGATGGTGCTGGCCGAGAGCGACGCCAGCCAATTGATCGTGTTCGCGCCCCTGGCGTGGGACTATGTGGCCGCCATCGCCTATTTTTCGTTGCCGGTGGCCATGGCGCTGATCCTCGAGCACTGGTTTCCGCAGATCCCGCGTCGGGGCATGCGACGTCTGTGGCTCGGCTTGCTGGCATACGCCATCATCGCCCCGGCGCTGGCGATGCTGGACGTGATATCGCTTCCTCCGACCTTTCCGTTGTTCGACCTGATACTGCTCGGGGCGCTGGCCTACATGGCACGCTGGCTGTTTCGTTATCGACGAGAGTTCGACAGCGACCAACGCCTGATCGTCGCGAGCTACGCCATCTTTGCTGCCATCGCCATCACCGACATGCTGGTGGCCCATGGTCTCGTGGGTTGGATCAGTGTACCGGTGCATCTTGGTGCCCTGGCCTTCATCGTCGCCATGATCGTCATCTCCACGCGCCACTATGCTCGCTCCCAACGCCAGTTGCAGCGACTCAACGATCACCTCGAGCAAGAGGTGGCCGAGCGTACCCGGCAACTGGAAAGCCTCGCAGAACAGGAGAGACAACGTGCCCTGGTGCTGGCCACCGAACACCACAAGACCCAACGACTGGCCAGTCTGATCGACACGCTGCAGGCATGTACCAGCCTCGAGGAAGCACTATGCCTGACCCAGCGGGCCATGCCGGAGATACTGGAACCGATGCAGGGCGCCTTCTACCGGCCTCAGGATCAGCCGGACAACATGACGCTGGAACTGTTCTGGCCCACCACCTATCGCCCCCCGGCTTGTCTGGACACCACCGCGATTCCGCCGCTTCGAACGCGCACGGAAGAAAGCCTGCCCGCCCTGGATGACCTGCTCACGATCTCCACCAGGAGGCCGCCCTCGGACCCTTCGGCACCTTCCCCTCCCGACAACCTGCCTCACTGGGTCTTCCCGTTGGACTTGACCGGCCCGGATCGTCAGCATCGTCGACTGGGCGTGATCTGCGTCGTGCCCGACGGGCCACTGGTCAAGCGCCCGCAATACTGGGATCGCACCCGCAGCTTCATCGAACTCGGCGTCAGCCGCCTGGCCCTGGTGCTGTCGAGCATCGCCCTGCAGGAAGAACTATCGGCGCTATCCTATCGCGATGATCTGACCGGACTGCACAATCGTCGCTACTTCGACGAGCTTTTTGCCCACGAGACGGCCATTTCGCTGCGCAAGAAGAGTCCCTTGGCGGTGGTCATCCTGGACATCGACCACTTCAAGAAATTCAATGACCGCTATGGTCATGCGGCGGGTGACACGGTGCTTGAAGGGGTTGGCAGAATGCTTGCCAACAGCTTTCGTGATATCGATGTGGTCTGTCGCTTTGGTGGAGAGGAGTTCGTCGTGCTGTTGCCCGGCGCCGAGGCCGACGACGCTCACCATCGCATGCAGCGCATGTGCCACGCCCTGGCCAGCGCGAGCTTCCGCCACGAGGGCCAGAGCCTGGGTACGGTATCGGTATCCTGCGGCATCGCCAGCTTCCCGGCCACCAGCGACGATCCGAGTTGCCTGCTGGCGATGGCAGACAGCGCACTGTATCGGGCCAAGCACGCAGGGCGGGCGCGCATCGCACTCGCCACGCCTCACGAGAACGACTAGCCGGCCGGGGAAGCCGCCTGGAGGGGCCTGAAGCGCTCTCGCTACAGCGCCAGGCCCCGCGCAGTCAAACCAGCGCCCGCTGCTGCAATCCAAACCAGCGCTCTCACACCAGCGCCCGGCCCCGCGCTTTTAAAACAGCTCGCGTTCCTCGGCTGTCAATTCGCGCCATTGGCCGGGTTCGAGTGACGCATCCAGGGTCAAGGGGCCGATCGTGTGGCGATGCAGCGTTTCGACATGGTTGCCGATGGCGGCGAACATGCGACGGACCTGATGATAACGCCCTTCGACGATGGCGAGTTCGACCTCCCTCGGCCCGTGACAGGTCAGGGTAGCGGGACGCGTCGGGGTCTCCTCGCCCTCCAGCATGATGCCCTCGGCAAAACGTGCGACGGCCTCGTCAGGGTCGTCCAGGTCCCGTGCCAGCAGTGCCTGGTATATCTTGGCGCTGCGATGGCGAGGCGAGGTGATGCGGTGGGACCACTGGCCATCGTCGCTCAACAACAGCAAGCCAGTGGTGTCGACGTCCAGTCGCCCTACCGGCTGCAGACGCTCGGCCTTGGGCAGATCGATCAGGTCAACCGCCCGCGGGTAGAGTCCCCGTCTGGCCGTACACTCCACCCCGACGGGCTTGTGCAGCATGATGTAACGAAGTCCAACCAGCTCAAGAAGTCGTCCCTCCCAGCGCACCTCTTCATCACTCGCCACATGTCGCGCAGCCTTCTTTTCAAGCTCGCCGTTGACCGTTACCTCCCCGCGCACCAGGGCCCGCTTGGCCAGGCTGCGCGTCAGGTCGGTGGTCTCGCTGAGAAAGCGGTCCAGACGCATCAGTTGGCCTCGTCATCGGCGAGTTGAAAGGCGTCGGCATCCTGCCATGCCGGGAACTTCTCCCGGAATGCCGCCAATTCGTCGCGGTCGAGCACACCGGTCTTGATAAAGGGCTCATCACGCGCCTCGTCGATCAGCGCCTCACCCTTGGCATCGATCAACATGGAGTCACCCGAGTAGGCGAGGCCCTTGGCGTCCTCACCGACGCGGTTGACACCGATCACCGGGGCCAGGTTCTCGATGGCACGCGCCTGCAGCAGCGTGCGCCAGGGATGGCGCCTCGGCGCCGGCCAGTTGGCAACACATAGAAGGGCGTCATATTCGAAGTGGGTCGATGGGTTCTGGCGTTGACGCAGCCATACCGGAAAGCGCAGGTCGTAGCAGACGCTCAGCAGGATGCGGAAGCCATTGAGCTCGACGATCACGCGCTCACGACCCATGTCGTAGCGTTCATGCTCGCCTGCCATGCGGAAGAGATGGCGCTTGTCATACCAGCTGATGTCGCCGTCCGGTCGCGCCCAGACCAGGCGGTTGAAGTACTCGCCCTGCTCCTCGATGGCAACGCTGCCGGTAACCACGCAGCCTCGTTGGCGAGCCTGATCCACAAGCCATGCCACCACGCTGCTGTCCGCCATGGGCTGGGCCATCTCGCGTGAGTTCATGGTGAACCCGGTGGCGAACATTTCCGGCAGCACGATCAGGTCGGTATCGTTGGCGCCCTGGTCCGCCAGGCTGTCCTCCAGCATCCGGCAGTTGGACTCGGGATCTTCCCAGTGAAGGTTGCACTGGACAAGCGTCGTACGCAGCTGTGTCATGGTAGTCTCATCAATTGACGTCGTCCCCCTAGCCTAAACGACACAGCGCCTTGTCGCAGCAGGTGGCAACGGTCGAATGCCCCAGGCCCCGGAAAACTCCACCGTCATCCGGCCTGACGCGACGATCGGCTCAACCTTCGCTACCAACATCGATACCAACGTCAATACCAACATCGGCACCAACTCTGAACGGGAATTCGCGGCATGAAAGGACTCTCCACACCCTCGGCCCAGGGCGTCGCCTTTGCGCTGCTGGCTTATGGCACCTGGGGTGGATTCCCCCTTTTCTTCGCATTGTTCGACGGCGTAGGTGCACTCGAGATACTCGCCCATCGTGTCATCTGGTCGTGCCTGTTTCTGGCACTGGTCATCAGTCTGCTCAAGCGCTGGTCGGTCATCGCCAATATTCGCCAGGCACCTCGACAACTGCTGCCGGCGCTCGCCTGCGCTCTGCTCATCGGCGCCAACTGGGGCCTTTATATCTACTCGGTAGAGACTCACCGGGTGCTGCAGGCGAGCCTGGGCTATTTCATGACACCGCTGGTCAACGTGGCGCTGGGCGTGGTGGTGCTCAAGGAACGCGTCGCGCCGACGCAGCGCCTGGCCATTGGCCTTGCCCTCGGTGCCATCGTGCTGCAGCTATTCCAGTTGGGCACCTTGCCCTGGCTGAGCCTGTGCCTGGCGGTGTCCTTCGGCACTTACGGACTGCTGCGCAAGCAGCTTGCGCTGGACGGGCTGTCGGGCCTGTTCATCGAAACGCTGCTGCTCCTTCCACTGGCGCTGCTGCTGATACAACAGCTTCCGGCCAGCCACTTCGACGGGGCGCTATTCTTCACCGCTCCCTACAGCGCCGCGCTGCTGATGGCGTCCGGGGTGCTGACCGCCCTGCCGCTGCTGGCCTTTGCCGGCGCTGCGCGCCGGCTGACCCTCGGTACTCTGGGATTTCTGATGTACATCAACCCGACGCTGCAGTTTCTGATTGCGTTGTGGGTGTTCAATGAGCCCCTGGCGGTCGAGCAGCTTACTACCTTCGTGCTGATCTGGATCGCGCTGGCGCTCTACTCCTGGTCGAGCCTGCGTCAGCAGCGCCGAGTGCCCACCTGACGCAGTACCGTCGTCGGCATCGGGCCCGCTGGCTTCTCGCCATAGACCGCGACCAGATCCTCCAGCTCCATCGGTGGCGCGAAGAAGTAGCCCTGCCCTTCCTGGACCCCCAGGGTGATCAGCCAACTTGCGTCCTCGACGGTCTCGACGCCTTCCGCCACCACCGTCAGTTCCATGCGATGGCAGAGTCCCACCAGCGCCGCATAAGCCTGTCGCGCCTGATCGAAACGCCGCGCGGCGTGGAGTAATGAATAATCCAGCTTGATCGCCGCCAAGGGCAGGCGCTGAAGCAGGTTGAAGGCCGTGTAGCCGCTACCGAAGTCGTCCAGGGCGACGCCAATACCGCGTTCGTGGAGCCGCCTCATCTGTCGCTGAACCCGCTCGACGTCATCGACATGCTCGTGCTCCACCAGTTCGAGTGCCAGGCAGCGTGGAGGCAGCCGACGTCGCGCCAGTTCAGTCACCATGAAATCGGGGAAGTCATCGGCCACGAGCGTCGAAAGGTGGACATTGACCGAGACGGTACCGACCCAGGCCGCGCCTCGCAGTTCCATCAGCCAGTCGAGGGTGCGGCCGATCACCCAACGGTCGAAACGCTCCGCCAGGCCGAGCATCAGAATGACCGGAAGAAACTCCGGTGGCGGAATATTGCCCGCGTCGGGATGACACCAGCGGATCAACACCTCGGCACCGACCAGGGTTCTGCTCGAGGGCGCCATCTTGGGTTGGGCCACCAGACGCCATTGATTGCCGGGATTCTCGATCAGCAGACTGACCTGCCGGCACAGCCAACGCAGCTGAGTCTCGTGATAGGGACCCGCCGCGGTCACCCTGAGCACCGGACGTACCCAGCCTTCGCTTTCCAGCCGCTGCACCCCCTCTTCCAGCGAAGCCAGACAGTTGGTCAAGTCGGTGGAATGGCCGGGCACCACCACCACACTGGCATGCCAGCGCAGGACCCGTGCGCTGTCGCGTTGCTGAAACTGCCCCACCAGGGCCAGGTAGCTATCGAGCTGGGATTCCACATCGGGTCCGTGGGCCTGGGCAGGGACCATGCCGATCAGCTGCTCTTCGCCCCCCAGATACAGCCGCCAGCCCTTGGGGAGGTGCGCCTTGAAGACATCGATACTGATCCGTAGAAGACCCTCCAGGCTGCCGCTGCCAAAGCGCCTGCGATAGCTCCTGAGTTCGGGTGAGACCAGCACAAACAGCCACTCCACCTCCTCGCATCGACTGCCTCGATAGTCGCTTACCAACGCCAGCCTGGTAGGCAGACCAAAGCGCTGATCGACCATCAACTTGCGACGAAGACGTCGTGACCTGTTGCGCGCCACCAGCAAGGCCCCCACGCCCAGCAGCGAGCCAACCGCCACCACCGACACCCCATACAACGCCTGACGATACTCCCGCGCGACCTGCTCCAGCCGTCCGCGAACGCCGATCCACTGGAACGGGAGGTTGTCATGGCCTTCGAACAGACGGTACCAGCGGGCATCGATCAGGTGACGCTGGGCCATCACCGAGGAACTGGCCGGTACCAGGTCAAAGGCTGGCGTCAGCGCCAGCTCCACGGCGGCGTGGGCAAGGAAGTCGACATCGAGAATCGCCCCGCCGGCACAGCCTATCGCCATCTGGAATTCGAAATGGCAGAACACCGGATAGCCCTGGGCGGCCAGCGCTTCCAGTCGATGGGCGGTACTTCCCGCCCCTTCGGACCAACCGGAGTCCTGCCCCCCTTGCATGTACAGTCGAGTACCCGGCGGGCTTCGCGACAATCGCTCGATCACCTCTTCCGGGGTCCAGCCAGTGACCACATCGACCAGGGTCACATCGGCGACACTGCCGATCACCTCCACCATGTCATCGACGACATTGAAGGCGTGTTCGGAGTCTTCGGCCAGCAGCATCAAAGGCACCGGTGAGCCAAAGGTTTCCACCAGCATATTGAGCGACTGCGCCATGACCGGGTAGGACTTGAGCAGTTTCACTCCAAGCGCCTGGGCCTGCTCCCTGAAGCGGTCATCATTGAGTCCCAGTGCCACCACCTTGCGCGGCCAGGGGAGCTCGTCACGATACTCCAGATAGAAAGCCATGGCGGGGTCATCGGCAATGATCAGACTGCCGCTTTCATTCAAGGTGCTGGCGGTCAATCGCTGGAGCAGGGCCTCATGGGCCAGCGGCCGAGCCAGGCGCAGCGCATCGACATACTCCACCAGCAGTTGTCGGTCTGCGCTGGCTTCGTGACGAAAACGCGCCTCGACACTGCTGACCACATCGTCATTCCACCGGTACCCCTGGTGGTAAGAGGTCAACAGTGTCAGTGAAGCACCCTGCGACTCGTCCAGTTCATCACCCGATAGCATCGCAGAAGCGACCATGGCCAGCAGGCCAAGGGCGGTCGGCACAAGTCTCCTGAGTCTCACCAGTATCAGTGACCTCAACCACGGGAGAGGGCACGCCCCAGCAGGATGTGCATGAGTAAGGCTCCCACGGGAGCGTCTGCTGGCGACGTTCGATCAAGTGCTGTCTCGCCCCGTAGATGAAGCCTAGAAGCCACCGATGTTCCCCTCGCGCTCCCTTTGGAGGTAGCGATGGAATGAAGATAGGGTTAGGTCCAGCGCGCACCGTCTTTGACCTCGCGCATGTCAGCCGGGATGATCGCTACTCGCTTTCAGGATGACGGCCGCCCATGTCCTCGACCACCGCGCGATCCCGCCCTACCGCTATCGGCAGCAAGCCACGGCTGCTGCTGATCGGGGCAGGCCACGCCCACCTGCATCTACTGCACCAGAGCTCCTTGCTGTCGCGCTTCGATGTCACCCTGGTCGACCCCGGCGCCTTCTGGTACTCGGGCCTGGCCAGCGGCGTGCTGGCCGGCGACCATTCACCTGCGACCGACAGGATCGATCCTGCGACGCTCTGTCATGGGCGAGGGGTTGCACTGGTCAGGGCGCGTCTTTGTGCGCTGAGCACCGACGTGCGCCAGGCGCTGCTGTCCAACGGGACTTCTCTGGCGTTTGATCGACTGGGGCTGAATCTGGGCTCTGCTCCTGTGTTGCGGTCGAGCGATGATGAAGCCAGCGGCGATAGCGCAGCCTCGCTACCAGGCGACAAGCAGACACACTGGCAGATCAAGCCCATCCCACATCTGGTGCGGCTGCGGCGCAGCCTCGAGCGTCGGTTTCAGCGCCGACAGTCGGTGAGTGTCGAGATTCTCGGTGCCGGCGCCAGCGGGGTCGAGATCGCCTGCGCCATCGAAGCGCTCGGCCGCCGCCACCAGGTCGCCGCTGGTGCTCTGACCATTCGCCTGCGACATCGCGGCTCGGGCCCCTTGCCAGAAGCGCCCGTGCGAGCCCGACGCTACCTGTTGGCAGCCCTGGAGCGTCGCGGAATCCTTGTCGTCGACAGCCACCATGACCGACAGCTGCCGGCGTCTGACATCGTCGACGCCACTGGGCTGGGTCCTCCGCGAGGACTCGAGAGGTTCGGCCTGCCGACGATCGATGGTCGCGGCATCGCCATCGACCCGTCGCTGAAGGTCCAGGGGACCGACGGCGTCTTTGCCAGCGGAGACTGTGCTGCACTGATCGACCATCCCTTGCCACGGCTGGGCGTCCACGGGGTTCGTCAGGGCCCCGTACTGGCCCGGAACCTGGTCGCATCGCTGGACCCGCAGGCGCCACTGGCCTCTTACCGCCCGCCTGCGCGGGCCTTGTCCATCGTCAATCTCGGCCACGGCGAAGCCCTGGCGCTCTACGGAAACGCCTGGTGGGGCGGACGACTGGCCAGCCGTCTGAAACGTCATCTGGACCTGAATTTCATGCAGCGCACCAGGAGCCTGCGCTGACAAGACTCTACTGGCTCAGCGCTTTCGGCTAGGCTAGAGGTTTCTCGGCAAGCGCCTGCGCCAGGCCCCCAATACCCTGACTAGGACGTCGGCATTTCCATGATCAAGCGTTACCTCCCGATTCTTGCCTGGTTGCCACACTATACGCCGCGTCTGCTGTGGGGCGATCTGCTGGCGGGTATCATCGTCACCGTCATGGTGATCCCCCAGTCGCTGGCCTACGCCATTCTGGCGGGTCTGCCTGCCGTGGTAGGACTCTATGCCAGTCTGCTACCGGCGGTGGTCTACGCCATGCTGGGCACCAGCCGGTCGCTGGCGGTGGGCCCGGTGGCGATCATCGCTCTGATGACTGGCGCCGCTCTGACCAAGGTGGCCACTCCCGGTAGCGCCGCGTACGTCGAGGCGGCGCTGGTGCTGGCACTGCTGTCGGGACTGATGCTGACCGCCATGGGCATGCTGCGCCTGGGCTTTTTCGCCAACTTTCTCAGCCACCCGGTCATCGGTGGCTTTCTCTCGGCCTCGGGGCTGCTGATCGCCATCAGTCAGCTATCTCACCTGCTGGGCATCGAGGCCGGCGGCTATACCGCCCTGGCACTGATCTACAGCCAGCTATCCCACCTCGACCAGACCAACCTGATGACCCTGGCGATGGGCGCCTCGACCCTGCTTTTCCTGTGGGCGACCCGCCGCTATGGGCAACACGCTCTGACGGCACTGGGCCTGCCCAGGGGGCCTGCCAGCATGCTGGTACGCGCAGGTCCCGTGGCAGCGGTGGTCGTCACCACGCTGATCAGCTGGCGATGGGATCTTGCCTCCAGGGGGGTTGCGACCGTGGGGCAGATCCCCGCCGGCCTGCCAGCCTTCGGTCTGCCGACATTCGAGCTGGGCCTGTGGCACGCGCTGCTGGTGCCGGCGCTGTTGATCAGTGTGGTGGGCTTTGTCGAGTCCATCTCGATGGCCCAGATGCTGGCCGCAAAGCGCCGCGAGCGCGTCTCCCCCAATCAGGAGTTGATCGGACTCGGCGGCGCCAACCTGGCCGCTGCTGTCACCGCCGGCATGCCGGTCACCGGCGGACTGTCACGCACCGTGATCAATCAGCAGTCTGGTGCACGCACCCCCATGGCCGGTCTGTTTGCCGCCATCGGTATTGGTGTGGTGACACTGGCGCTCACTCCCCTGCTGGAACATCTTCCGATCGCCACCCTCGCCGCCACCATCACCGTGGCCATACTGACGCTGGTGGATATCCCGCTGATTCGCCAGACCTGGCGCTACTCCCGCAGCGACTTCTCGGCCCTGGCGGTGACCATGCTGCTGACGCTGGTGGAAGGCGTCGAAGCCGGCATCATCGCCGGGGTCGGTCTCTCGATCGCGCTTTTCCTGTACCGTACCAGTCGCCCCCACAGCGCCATCGTCGGTCGCATCCCTGGCAGTGAGCACTTTCGCTCGATCACCCGGCACCAGGTCGAGACCGTCAGCCATCTCGCCCTGTTCCGGGTCGACGAAAGCCTCTATTTCGCCAACGCCCGCTATCTCGAAGACACCCTCTATACCCTGGTGGCACAGCGCCCCGAGCTGAGCGACGTGGTACTTATCTGCTCTGCGGTGAATCTGATCGACGCCTCGGCGCTGGAAAGCCTGGACGCGATCAACGCCCGTCTGAAGGACTCTCGCGTCACCCTACACCTGGCCGAGGTCAAGGGGCCGGTGATGGACCGGCTGAAGCATTCCGACTTTCTCGATGAATTGACCGGCCGCGTCTTCCTGAGTACCTATGCCGCCTGGACGGAGCTTCGACGCACCCGGGACTGATCCACCAGACTCGCCTCGCCGGACGATGCCCGGTAGCTGCCCGGTAGCTGCCCGACAACTACCAGGCGAGTCCGGAGCCGTGTCGCTCTTGCGGGTCGAAGGGTCGGCCTCTAGCCATCGTTGCCGCAGATAGGAAAGCCACACTTGCTGCCATCGACACAACTGGGTGCCGACCGATGCCTTAGGAGAATATCGACATTGTCGGCATTGCGGTAAGATGGCCCGGTGATACATGGACGGGCCACGAGATGGAAGACTCACCCAAGCAGAACCTCGCCATCAGCGCTTACCGCTGGCTCAAGCAGGACATCATTCGTGGTGTCTTCGCCCCGGGCGAAAAGCTGTTGATGGCAAGGCTGAAAGAACGCTACGACCTGGGCGTGGGGCCGCTGCGCGAAGCCCTGTCCCAGCTGGTTGCCGACCGCCTGGTGGTTGCCATCAGTCAACGCGGTTATCGGGTGGCCCCCATGTCGCTGGCGGAGCTCGAGGATCTGTACGATGCCCGCGCCCAGCTCGAGGGGCTGATGCTGGAGTTGGCCATCCAACGCGGTGACGATCGCTGGGAAGCCGATATCATCGCTACCGCGCACACCCTGGCCAAGGTCGAAAGCGTCAGCTCCTCCGAGGAGCTGCTCGATATCTGGGACAGTCGCCACAAGGCCTACCACAGTGCCATCGTGGCCGGTTGCAACTCGCCTCACCTGATGCAGGTGCGCGACACCCTGTTCGACCAGGTCGAGCGCTACCGCCACCTGTGGCTTCGCGAGACGGTGTTTTCCAGCGAGGCCCTGGCGGTCAAGCGTGACGAACATGCGGCACTGACCGAGGCGGTATTGAGTCGGGACGCCGGCAAGGCCCGGCGCATGATGCGTGACCATCTGATGACGCCGGTACCGATCATCACCGAAGTGATGGCTCGGCGCGGCCTGGATTGAGTCACCATGACTGCGCTTACGCTGGAGCAAGGCAGTGGGCCTGCGCTCACCTGCTCTCAAAGAAGGGCCACACTCCCGCCTCGGCGCGCAGTGAGCTACTCCCCAAGGGAGAGCGACAGCGCCAGACGGATAGCTGCACACTTGGAAGAGCACCGTGCCTGGTCCTGAACCTCGATGGACGCGGGCACCGTCTGGACAGGGCCTGGGATTGTCACCGGACTGTCACCCGTAACACCTAGACTTTTCATAAATCTGATAGCCGTACGCGTTGCCACCGGAGGAATACCATGCCCCATCTACTCAGATTCTCGCGGGACCTGGAGGCACGCCTGGATTTCCTGGCCGAAAAGACCGGCCTGTCGAAGGCTGCACTGATCGAACGTCTGGTCAGCGAAGGCGCCGAGGTCCTCGAAGCCGAGCTGGCCCACGAGGGCGCCGGCAGCCAGCGTGCAGAGCGCTCCATCGATCAACTGCTGCGCGAAAGCGGGCTCGGCGCCTGACGACTCGTCGCCTCCTCCCTCCATCATCGAAAGGTGAACAACGCGCGGGGAGGCTCAATAGCGAGAGCGCGTCGAACGTCTGGCTAGCGCTGCGCCTGGTGCAGACCTTCTCGCAGCGCTTCTGACTCCCCCCCGGCCGGCTGCTCGGACATCGCTCTTGCCAGCGCCGCTCTGGGGTCGCGAGGATAGTAGCGTTCCGGCTGACGTGCCACGTGGGGAAAGAACCGCGTGTCCTTGTAAGGCATCTTCATGAAGCCGGAGATACCCAGTCCCTCGATCAGCTTCACCGCATCGACGATGTCCTCGAGACAGTCATGGAATTCCTGCTCCCTTGAAGGGTCGAGCAGCCGATAGTGGTGGTGAATCTTGAGATGCGACGGCAGCACCTCGAAGATGATCATGCCGGTGTGGTGGATATCATTGAGCGCCTGCAACGAGGTGATGATCGCCTCCGGCAGGACCAGCAATTCCTCAGGGTCGGGACCGTCCTCGAAATAGCTGTGCAGACGGGAGCGATCCTCCAGTTCCGGCACCGCGCTGACCTCATAGGACAGTTTCAGCGACGGATCGACCACGAAGGGGTGATCCGGACTGGTACGCTCCAGGTGCAGGGTATCGCGGGCATTGAACAGGCAGCTCTTGAAGATGCCCCGCCGATGGATCGCCCGCGCCAGGGTCACCATGTTGTTGACCGCCGCCACGAAGGCTCGCTTGAGCCCTGCATCGTGCAGATTCAATGACGAGTCGATATAGACGCCATCGGCCTCCCAGCGCACCGCCAGCCCCCCGACCACCGGGTACTTGCCCAGCCGGCTGACGGCGGCCAGAAAGGCCTTTTCGGTCTCCCCCATGCCCTGCATGAAGTTGCGATAGTAGCGATCCAGCTGAACATCGTTGACGTCATTGAGCGTCTCCTCCACGCCCTCTTCCCTCAGAAATGCCTTGCGCGAGCTGTACACCACGGTATCGATCTCGCGACTCAGTGCGCGGCTCCACACCGGCACCTGTGCCACTTCCTGGGGCCGCGGCAGATCGAGCATCACCAACCGTCCCAGGCGCGGCATTTCGGTAATGAAGTGGTCGCCGGCCCTCAACCGCACCTCGGGGTCGGGATCGAGCATCCCGTCCAGGGTCCTGGCAAACTCCATCGGCAAACCCAGCGAGGTGGCGGGGATGGCGCGATGTCCAAAACGGCAGGACTGCGCCGAGGCCAGCGCATAGAGGGTCCCGGCGACACCCTGCTCGTCGAAGCGCGGTGATGACAGCGCGCCCCCAAGCTGGTCCTCGCCGATGAAATAGACGTCCCCGAGCCTGGCGTTGGTCTGCTGCAGATTGTCGGACATCAGCTCCATCACGTTGGCGGTGACGAACTGCAGCCGTGCGTCGAGCTGTGCAAATACCGACGACCCCCAGTCGATCAGCGCCACCGTTTCGTCGCGGGCGTCAAACACCAGATTCGACGGTTTGATGTCGCCATGGACCACCGGCTTTCTCGGGGCGCCGGCGGGGGTGGTTTCACGCCTCAGCTCACGCAGGATATCGGCCAGTTGGGTGGCGATACGCACCACCAGCCGTGGTGACAGCCGACCCTGACGCAGCGATACCTCTTCCAGATTGAGCCCCGGAGCCCGCTCCATCACCAGAATCGCCTGGTGGCGCACCCGTTGATAGGCGACCAGCGCCGGCACACGGGGATGCACCACCTGCTCGAGCATGAAGGCCTCTTCCTCGAGGCGATCCTGCAGGTGCTGCGGCAACGTGACCCGGCTGAACTTGAAGACGTGATGGCGCTGGTCGGGACTGACCCCGGCAAACACGAAACCGTAGGCGCCCTTGCCGACCAGCTCGATGCGCCGATAGCCCAGCTGCTCGAGCTGGGTACGACACAGCGCGACCCACTCCTTGAGCTTGCGCGCGTCGTCCTGGCTGAGCAGGTAGATCGACTGATCTTCCGGGATGTAGAACTGCTGCAACGGGGCCTGGGGCATGGCGGTATCCTCCACCGATACACGATGCCACGGCGGCGCCTCGGGCGCACGCCGTCACAACCGTTCAGGACAGGTGAAGCAGCATGCTTTCAGGGTCCTCGAGATAGCCTTTCCAGGCATTGCAGAAACGCGCGATGGTGCCGCCATCCAGCAAGCGATGATCACCGGCCCAGGTCACCGTCATGATGCCCCGACGCACGACCTGCCCTGCCTCGTCGAAGCGTGGCAGCCACTGGGTCTTGCCGATGGCCACGATCGCCGACTCGGGGATATTGATGATGGGGGCGGCATAGGTCCCGCCGAGGGCACCGATGTTGGAAATACTGATCGTGCCTCCCTTGAGGTCGCTGGCAGCCACCCGCCCCTCGCGCGCGGCCTCGGTCAGACGCTGCACCTCGGCGGCGATCTCAAGCAGGCTCAGGCGCTCACAGCCCTTGATATTGGGCACCATCAGGCCGGCCTTGCCGTCCACCGCCATGCCCACGTTGCAGTGGGGCGGATAGTGGATTTCGGTGGCCTCGTCATTGAGACGCGCATTGACCAGGGGATGTTCATCGATCGCCAACGCCAGCGCCTTGATGAAAAACGGCATCAGGGTGAGCTTGACGTCCCTGGCTGCGGCCTGGGGCTTGAGCCGGCCGCGCAAGGCCAGCAGGTCGGTGACGTCGATCTCTTCACCGTACTGGAAGTGCGGCACGCTGCTGGCCGCCGCCACCATCTGGCGCGCCATGGCCGCCCGGACCCCGCGCAGCGGTTCCACTCGCACCTCTCCCTCGTCGCGGGCTGTTGCATCGGTGCCGGCGGGAGAGCCCGTCCCTGCTGACTCGGCCCCGGAATCGGACCCGGAATCGGCCGCGGAGACGGCACCGCTGTGTCGCGCGCCATCGAGAAAGCTCAGCACGTCTTCCTTCAACACGCGGCCCTGGCGACCGCTGCCGGGAATGTCCTCGAGTCGCAGCTGGTGTTCTCGGATCAGTCGGCGTACCGCCGGGCTCGCCGGGATGCGCCCGTAGGGGCCCTTGCCCCCCTCGGACGCAGTCTTGTGCACGGGAGAGTCACTCTTTGGGGTCGGGGTCGGGGTCGGGGTCGGGGTCGGGGGCGACGCCTCCTCGACCGCCGGCGCTTCACCAGCGGCGGCACCCGCCACCTGATAGGCAAACAACGGCGCATGGACCTTGGCCATCTCGCCCTTGGCCACATACAGCTCGGCGACGACCCCATCTTCCGGCGCAGTGATCTCGACCATGGCCTTGTCGGTCATGACATCGACCAGTCGCTGGTCTTCGCTGATCTCGTCCCCCTGGGCCACGTGCCATTCGACGATCTCGCACTCGACGATGCCCTCACCGATATCGGGCAGAATAAAGTCCACCCGTCGCCCCGCACCGCCCTTTTTGCTGGAGCTCGACGGCGGTTCTACTGGCTCTGCCGGCTTATGGACAGGCGCCTCTTTCGGGCTGGCGGCTTGCGCCGGGGCATTGCCTTCGCTTTCAGTCTGACCCTCATCACGCTGGGCCTCTTCGCCCTGACCATCGCCGCCCTGATGCTCGCCACGATAGGCAAACAAGGGCGCATGGACTCGCGCCATTTCACCCTTCGCCACGTGCAGCCTGGTAACGACGCCGGCTTCCGGGGCGGTGATTTCCACCAGCGCCTTGTCCGTCATCACCTCGACCACAGGCTGGTCTTCGGCGATGGTATCACCCTCGGCAATCTTCCATTCCATCACCTCACACTCGACGATGCCCTCGCCGATGTCAGGCAGCTTGAACTCTGTCATGTCTTGGCTCCCGGCGCCGTCTCAGTAGTGGAGTGAGGTCTTGATGGCCTCGTAGATTTTCAGATGGTCGGGCAGATACTCCTTCTCCAGCGTCAGCGGAAAAGGTGTATCGATGCCGGTCACCCGTTGGATCGGCGACTCCAGGTAAAGAAAGCAGCGCTCCTGAATGGCAGCGGCGATTTCTCCGGCGAAGCCCCCTGTGCGGGGCGCCTCGTGGGTGATGACCAGGCGGCCTGTCTTCAGTACCGACTCGGCGACGGTATCCTCGTCCCAGGGCAGGATGCTGCGCAGATCGATCACTTCGCAGGACACCCCGTCCTTTTCTGCCATCTCCACCGCCCGATCGATCACCTCCATCTGAGCCCCCCAGCCCAGCAGCGTGATATCGGCTCCTTCCTTGGTCACCTCGGCTTCTCCCAGCGGCAGCTGGTAATCCTCTTCCGGGACCTCGCCGGTGGAGGCGCGATAGAGGCGCTTCGGCTCGAAGAACAGCACGGGATCTGGGTCACGAATGGCGGCCAGCAACAGGCCCTTGGCCTCGTAGGGATTGCGCGGCACCACGATCTTGAGACCCGGGGTGTGGGCGAAATAGGCCTCGGGCGACTGGGAGTGATAGAGGCCACCGGAGATACCACCGCCGTAGGGCGCGCGGATGGTCAACCCGCCGACGTTGAACAGATCGCCGGAGCGGTAGCGAAACTTGGCGGTCTCGTTGACGATCTGGTCGAAGGCCGGAAAGATGTAGTCGGCGAACTGGATCTCCGCCACCGGCACCGATCCCTGGGCCGCCAGCCCATTGGCGAAGCCGATGATGCCCTGCTCCACCAATGGCGTGTTGAAGCAGCGCGCCTTGCCGTACTTTTCCTGAAGGTGACTGGTCGCACGGAAGACGCCACCGAAGCCCCCGACGTCCTCACCGAAGCACAGCACCTTGTCGTCTTCGGCCATGGCGATGTCCAGCGCCTGGTTGATAGCCTGCAGCATATTGATGGTCGGCATCTCAGTCCCCTCCCTGGTCGGCATCGCGATGGCTCAACGCCGGGTCCAGCGACCTGGCCCCACGCGGATAGGCCTCCGGGTAGCGACGAACATGCTGCTTGAGAGCATCGAGCTGATGCTGCAGCGCAGGCGTCACGTCGGCATAGACGTCGGTGACCATGGTATCGATCGCCGGAGGTGGGCGCTTTTCGGCCCGTTTCATGGTTTCCAGCACCTCGCGGCGCAGTTCGTCCTGCAACGCCTTTTCCTCGTCTTCGCTCCACCAGCCCTGGGCCTCGAGCCACAGCTGCATGCGCCGGATCGGGTCCTTGGCCCGCCAGGCGTCCTCTTCCTTGCGCGAACGATAGCCCGATGGGTCATCGGAAGAGCTGTGGGCCGCCAGACGGTAGGTCATGGCCTCGATCAGTACGGGCTTGTTCTCCTCCACCGCCAGACGTCGTGCCTTTTCGGTGGCCCGGTAGACCGCCAGCACGTCGTTGCCGTCGACGCGGATCACGTGCATGCGATATCCCAGCGCCCTGGGCGCCACGCCATCCGCGGCGAACTGCTCCACCGACGGCGTGGAAATGGCGTAGCCATTATTGCGACAGAAGAAGATCACCGGCGCTTCGTGTACCGCCGCCATATTGAGCGCCGCGTGGAAATCGCCCTCGGAGGCAGCGCCCTCACCAAAATAGACGATGGTGCAGAGGCCCTCTCCTGCCAGCTTCTGGCCATAGGCATAGCCCGTGGCCTGGGGAATCTGAGTCGCCAGCGGTGATGAAATGGTCATGTAGTGCAGCTTGCGCGACCCATAGTGGATCGGCATCTGCCGGCCCTTGCCGTAGTCCAGTTCATTGCCGAACAACTGGTTCATGAACTCGTCGAAGCTGAAGCCGCGATAGGCCAAGGCGCCCTGCTCTCGGTACTGAGCCATGATCATGTCGGCGTCGTCCAGGGCGGCGGCGCTGCCGATGACCGCCGCTTCCTCGCCGGTGCACTGCATGTAGAAGCTCAGGCGTCCCTGACGCTGCGCCGCCATCATGCGCTCGTCCAGCACCCGGGTGGCCACCATGGCGTGGTAGATTCTCAGCGCCTTGTCGCGCTCGAGATCCGGCCCTTCGGCGCCGTCATGGAGGGTGCCATCCTGGGATAGCACCGCATAGGTGGGAATGCTGTATTCGTCGCCGGACAGAAAGTCCGGGCGGTGGGTCTGTGCGGTCGTCGTCATCGTGCTGTTCCTTTGCCCCTTTTGAGGGCAGTGTTGTCTTTATTCCCGCCCCTTGCCAGGGGATTGCCCGTGGCGGGACCAACGCACTGACTTGACGTTAACGTAAACTGAGACGTCTGCCTAGCCGCGACTTTGGTCGAAAATTCGTCTCGAATTGCCTCGATGGACCGCTTTGCGGCGGGCAACATGGGACGCCCGAACCGGGCCACCGTGACGGGGAGACTGGCTGGTGGGAGAGACGCAGGCCACCACGAAGCCCCCCCTCTCTGCACGGGGGCTTCGCGGATACGGGGATCAGGAAAGGGAAAGCGGACCAGGTCTCGGTGTTCAGACCCGGTCGACGCCATCAGGCCCGGCGAGCAGGAGCCAGGCGCGCGAACACGCTGTCCACCGTCAGCGCCAGCAGTGCAATCAGCACCGCGCCCTGGACGATGTAGGCGGTGTTGCCATTGACAATACCGGAGATGATCGGGTCCCCCAGGTTGCTTGAACCAACGGTAGCACCCAGGGCGGCGGTGGCGATGTTGATCGTCACCGAGGTGCGAATGCCGGCCAGGATCACCGGTGCCGCCAGCGGCAATTCCACCTGGCGCAGGATCTGGCCACTGGTCATGCCCATGCCACGGGCGGCCTCCCGCACCGAGGGATCGATACCCTCGATCCCGGCGAGAGTGTTACGCACGATGGGCAGCAGACCATAGAGCAACAGCGCCACCACGATGGGCAGGGTACCGAAACCCAGCACCGGCACCGCCAGTGCCAGTACCGCCACCGGAGGAAACGTCTGTCCCAGCGATGCCACCTGGGCGACCAGCGGCAGGAAATCGCGTCCTCCCGGACGAGTGACGGCGATGGCGCCGCCCACCCCGATCAAGGTGGCCAGCACGGCGGCAACGCTGACCACCAGCAGATGGCGTCCCAGCAACACCAGAAAGTCCACCCGCGAGAAGATCACGTCACGGCTATCGGGCTCGACCCAGCGAAACAGCGCTTCCAGCTGCCCCATCAACAGACAACCCGCCAGCAGCAACAGCCCCCAGATGACAGGGACCCGCCAGCGGCTGGCCCAGTGCTCAGTCATGGCCCCGAGCTCCCACCAGCCGACGAAAGCTCAGTTCGCCGATCGGAATATCATCGTCATCGACCACCGCCAGGCGCTCGACCCGGCGCCATAGCATCACCGACAGCGCCTCCCTGAGCGAGGCGCCCTGGTCGATCCGCTCGCGCGCCACGCCACCGGTGCCCAGGGGCATCATCCGCTCGCTGACCGGCAGCAGCGCTGCTTCCTTGAGGCCGCGATCCTCGCCCCCCAGCAACGAGGCGACGAAATCGTTGGCGGGGTCTCTCAGCACGCTCAATGGATGCCCCTGCTGCATGATCTGCCCTTCGTGCATCACCACCAGCCGGTCAGCCAGGGTCAGGGCCTCGTCCATGTCGTGGGTCACGAATACGATGGTCTTGCCCAGCCGCGCCTGAAGATCACGCAGCTCCAGTTGCAGGCTCTCGCGGGTGATCGGGTCCAGGGCGCCAAACGGCTCGTCCATCAGGAGGATATCCGGGTCCGCCGCCAGGGCGCGGGCGACCCCGACCCGCTGCGCCTGCCCCCCGGACAACTGGTCGGGGTACTTGCTGGCAAATTCGTCCATCGACAGCCCCAGCAAGGCCATCAGCTCCTCGACCCGTGCGTCGATCCTGGCCTTTGGCCACTTGAGCAGTCGCGGCACCAGGCCGATGTTGCGCGCCACGGTCCAGTGGGGGAACAGACCGGTGCTCTGGATGGCGTAGCCGATCCGACGCCTCAGCGTCTCTTCCCTGAAGCTGCGAATGGGCTGCTGGTCGATATGGATCTCGCCATCGCTGTGTTCGATCAGCCGGTTGATCATCCTCAGGGTAGTGGACTTGCCGCAGCCGGAGGTCCCCACCAGGCAGCAGAACTCCCCGCTCTCCACCTTCAGCGAAATGCTGTCCACCGCAGTGGTCGACCCGAAACGCTTGCTGATATTGATCAATTCGATCATGCGGCCTCTCCTCTCCCCAGTCGCCTCGACAGGTTGCCGAGTACCGCATCGGCGAGTATTGCCATCACCAGAATGGGCAAGGCCCCCAACAGCACCAGATCCATGGCCGCCTGACCCAGCCCTTGAAAGATGAAACGCCCGAGCCCACCGGCGCCGATCAGGGCCGCCACCGCGGTCAGGCCAATGGCCTGCACCGTGGTGATGCGCACCCCTTCCAGCAGTACCGGCACCGCCAGTGGCAGGCGCACCTGAAAGAAGATTTGCAACCGACTCATGCCCATGCCGCGCGCCGCCTCGATCACACCGGGGGAAACGCCCTCCAGGGCAACAAAGGTGTTTCTGACCATCGGCAACAGGCTGTAGGCCACCAGGGCCAGTAGCGCCGGCGCCCAACCGATGCCGCTGATGCCGAGCGAATCGACCCAGGGGTAGCGATTGGCAAGCCAGGCCAGCGGTCCGAGCAACAAGCCGAACAAGGCCAGACTGGGGATCGTCTGCAGGAAATTGAGTACCGCGAAGGCGCCCCGTTGCGCTTCGGGATAGCGCCGCATCAGCAGCGCGATGCCGGCGCCGAGGACCAGACTGACGCCGACGGTGGTAGTGACCAGCAGCAGGTGCTCGCCGATGGCCAGCCAGAAGTCATCGGCACGGCCCTGGTACTCCTGCCACAACGCCAGACGATTCAGCCCCAGCGGCAGGCAGACGGCGAGCAGCGCCAGCGGAGTCAGCATCAAGAGCCAGGACACCCCGGTCGACAGCCGCTGTCGAGTCCGCAGGTCCAAAAGCGCCAACATCAGCACAAACAGCGCACACCAGATGCCTGAACCGATCCCGAGCCGCGCCTGGGGCAGCTCAGGATCGATAAGCTGGTGCACCGCCAACACCAGCCACAGCGGCAGGCCTGCCAGCGCCAGCAGCACCAGCCCAAGCGAGCGCCAGCCGGGGTCAGCGCTACGCGCCGACAATGCCGCAAGGCCCATGGGCAGGCTGGCCAGCAGCGCCATGGCGGGCCCGGCCACCTCCCAGGCGTAGAGAGCCTCGCCGGGCACGATACGATTCGGTGCGACGCTGACCACAGGCAAGGCCCACCAGGCACCGAGCCCCACCAACATCAGAGTCAGCAATACCGTATTGCCGCGCTCACCGTTCACTGCACTCAAGAGACCGATGGCTCAGTCCTCGAGAGTCGACAGGTAGTCGGCGGCCACCTTCGCCGGGTCCAGACCGTTCACCGCCACGTCACCGTTGAGACGCTGCAGGGTCTCCAGATCCAGCGACTGGAACACCGGCGCCAGAGCCTCTTCGATCTCGGGGTGAGCCTCGAGCACCTCCTTGCGCACGACGGGAGCCGGCTGATAGACCGGCTGAACACCCTTGGTGTCGGTCATCACGGTAAGGTCCAGCGCCTGCAGGCCACCATCGGTGCCGTAGGTCATCGCAGAATTCACGCCGCTGGTCTGCTGGGCCGCGGCGCGCATGGTCGCGGCGGTGTTGCCCCCGGAGAGTACCAGCAGGTCATCATCGTCCAGAGAGAAGCCGTAAGCCTCCTCGAACGCCGGCAAGGCAAAGGCGGACTCGACGAAATCGGTACTGGCCGCGAGCTTGTATTCGCCCCCCTGGTTGATGAAGTCAGCCATGTCCTCGAGGGTCTCGAGCCCGTTGTCACGGGCGACGTCTCCGCGCACGCTGATGGCGTAGGTATTGTTGGCCGAGGCCGGCTCGAGCCATACCAGCCCCTGCTCGGCGTCCTTGCTCTTCACCGTTTCATAGGCCTTGTCCGCGTCATGCCACACCGGGCTGTCGGTCATGTCGTGGAAGAAGGCACCGTTGCCGGTGTATTCCGGATAGATATCGATCTCGCCGTTGATCAAGGCCTCGCGCACGATGCTGGTGCCGCCAAGCTGAAGCCGATCCTCGACCTCGAGCCCTGCCGCTTCCAGGCGCTGCAGGATCATCTGACCCAGCACGGAGCCCTCGGTATCGATCTTGGAGGACACCACCAGCGGGTCCTGTGCTTGAACCTGCCCCGCCAGGGCAGAGGCGACCATCACGGCTAACACCAGGGGACGTTTCATATATCTCACCCAATTCCTTGTGTGTGTATGCTGAGTATAAGGAGGCAAGGCCAAGCCTGCTGAACGTTTCACCAACGTGAGTCCATCATGACCTCATGCCAAGGCGCAACCACCGCCGTCCAGCTCGGCGCAGTACCCAACCATCCCATGGTGCGTGATCTGGCATGGCTGATGACGGCTCCCGACCTGATCGACACCGACTGGCCCGGGCGTCCGAGTCTGACCCAGCTCGGGCTGGGCGAGCCGGAGCACCGACACGCCTATCTGGCGGCCATCGACGCCGACCCGAGCGCACTTGAGGCGATGGTGGGGCGCACCGCCACCACCCGGCTTGGACAATATCACGAGTTTCTTTGGCAATTTTTGCTCTCTACGGCACCGGCTACCGAGTTGCTGGCTCACAATGTGCCTATTCGAGAAGAAAAGCGGACCCTGGGCGAACTGGACCTGCTCTACCGCAACGCCGGTGGGCGCCTTCAACACCTGGAAGTGGCGATCAAGTTCTTTCTCGGCCTCCCCTGCGGTCCGGGGGACTCGAGCGATACCTGTCGCTGGATAGGCCCCGGGGGGCTGGACAGCCTGGCGCTGAAGGTCAGCCATCTGTTGCATCATCAACTGCCCCTGCTGCAGAGCCAGCGCGCCCGAGAGCTTTTGCGTCTGGGCCTGAATGACAGCCCCGCCAACACGATCAAAGGGGCTCCCCTGGCGTCACTGCAACACGGAATCGAGGCCCACCTGGCGATGCCCGGGGTGTTGTTTCAACCCTGGCACTGTCCCATGGCGCTACCCCGCGGCGTGCCGGATTCGGCGCTACAGGGGCTCTGGTGTCACTGGCGCGACTGGTCGGCCCTGTGCCGACAGTTCGAGAACATGCGCTTCGGTACCTGCCTGGCGAAACCCCATTGGCTGGCCCCGCCACAACCGCGACACTGGAGCAGCCGTGACGACCTGACACGGGCGCTGGCGGCACATTTCGCCACCTATGCGACACCGGTACAGGTGATGCTGACCGAGGACACCCTGCGCTTCGAGCGAGAGGCACTGGACCCGCCGCTGGATGGCTCATGGGTCCTTGGCCAGGATGCCGATGAGCCTGCCACCCCGGACATGAAAAATGCGCCGCCCGCGGCATGCGGACGGCGCATCTTCGTGGTCGGCGACGACTGGCCCCGACAGGTCCCCCTGCCGCCCCGTGCGGTGCACAAGCGACAGGCGACTACGGGCTGAGCTCAGCCCTTGTCGACCACCCAGGTGGTACCTTCGCGGGAGTCCTTGAGCACGATCCCCAGGGCGGCGAGCTCGTCGCGGATGCGGTCCGCTTCGGCGAACTGCCTGGCCTTCTTGGCCTCCGCCCGAGCCGCGATACGCGCATTGATCTCGTCTTCGGACAGCGCTACCGAACCACCCTTGAGGAAGGCGGCCGGCTCCTGGGTCAACAAGCCCAGGATACCGCCCAGACGCTTGAGCTCGAGCGCCAGGGCAGGAACGTCATCGCTGCCTTCCTTGCGCGCACGATTGAGCTCGCGTACCAGTTCGAACAGCACCGACAGGGCCTCCGGCGTGTTGAAGTCATCGTCCATGGCGGCGCTGAAGCGTGCGGCGTAGTCGCCCGGCCCTACTTCGATTTCCGCCGGCAGCGCGACACCGTCAAGCGCGGTATAGAAGCGCTCGAGTGACTTGCGTGCCTCGCCAAGCGCCTCCGGGGCGTAGTTGATGGCACTGCGATAGTGGCTTGCCACCAGCAGATACCGGACCACCTCTGGATCGTGGTGCTCCAGCACCTCGCGAATGGTGAAGAAGTTGCCCAGTGACTTCGACATCTTTTCGCTGTCGACCCGCACCGCTCCGGCGTGCATCCAGGTATTGACGTAGCGCTCGCCTGTGGCCGCCTCGCTCTGGGCGATCTCGTTCTCGTGGTGCGGGAAGGTCAGGTCCGGACCTCCACCGTGGATGTCGAAGGTGTTGCCCAGGCAGCAGGTGGACATTGCCGAACATTCGATATGCCAACCCGGACGCCCCTCGCCCCAGGGAGAGGCCCAGCTGGCCTCACCCGGCTTGGCACCCTTCCACAGCACGAAGTCCAGCGGATCTTCCTTGTGCTCGTCGACCTCGACGCGGGCGCCGGAGCGCATATCGTCGAGGTTACGATTATTGAGCTTGCCGTAGCCTTCGAACTTGCGCACGCGATAGTAGACATCGCCGTTACCCGGCGCGTAGGCAAAGCCCTTGTCGATCAGCACCTCGATCATGGCGATGATCTCGGCCACGTGACCGGTGGCCCTGGGCTCCTGGTCCGGACGCTGGACAAACAGCCGACCTTCATCCTCGTGCATGGCGTCGATCATGCGCTCGGTCAGTTCACCGATGCTCTCGCCGTTCTCTTCGGCGCGACGCAGGATCTTGTCGTCGATATCGGTAATGTTGCGCACGTAGGTGACGTCATAGCCACGATGGCGCAGATAACGGCTGATGACATCGAAGGCGACCATGACCCGGGCATGTCCCAGGTGGCAGAAGTCATACACCGTCATGCCACAGACGTACATGCGTACCTTGCCCGGCTCGATGGGCGTGAATTCTTCCTTGGTGCGGCTCAGCGTGTTGTAGATCTGCATGTCAGCCCTTCTTCTGCATCTTGGCCCAGGTATCCTTGAGACCGACCGTGCGATTGAACACCAGGTGATCGGGGCGGCTGGCGTAGCGGTCGGCACAGAAGTAGCCGACACGCTCGAACTGGTAGCGATCCTCGTTGCCGACATCGGCCAGGCTCGGCTCGCCGACACCCTGGACGGTCACCAGCGACTCGGGGTTCAGGTGCTCGAGGAAATCGGCGTCCTTGTCCTTGTCCGGCTGCTCGACCAGGAACAGATTGTCGTAGAGCCGCACCTCGATCGGCACCCCGTGGCTGGCACTGACCCAGTGGATGACCCCTTTCACCTTGCGCCCTTCCGGGTTCTTGCCCAGGGTGTCGAAGTCCACACTGCAACGCAGCTCCTGGATCTCGCCAGCCTCGTCCTTGACCACCTCGTCGCAACGGATCACGTAGCTGTTGCGCAGGCGAACCTCCTTGCCCGGGGCCAGACGGAAGAACTTCTTCGGCGGCTCTTCCATGAAATCGTCGCGGTCGATCCACAGCTCTCGGGTAAAGGGGATACGGCGCACCGGCATGTCGTCACGGGCCGGGTGTCCCGCCACCTCATAGACCTCTTCGTGGTCGGCGTCGACATTGGTCAACACCACCTTGAGCGGCTTCAGCACGCACATGGCACGAGGCGCATTGTCCTCGAGGTCGGAGCGGATGGCATGGGTCAGCATGGCGATGTCCACCAGACCGCCGTCGGCCCGGGTCACACCGATCATCTCGCAGAACTTGCGAATCGACGCCGGTGTATAACCGCGCCGACGCATCCCGGAGATGGTAGGCATGCGCGGATCATCCCAGCCATCGACGATGCCGTTGTCGACCAGCAGCTTGAGCTTGCGCTTGGAGGTCAGGGTATAGTTCAGATTCAGGCGCGCAAACTCGATCTGCCGGGGCTTGGCCGGCACCGGCAGCTGCTCCAGAAACCATTCGTAGAGCGGCCTGTGGTCCTCGAACTCCAGGGTGCAGACCGAGTGGGTAATCCCTTCGATGGCGTCAGACTGCCCGTGGGTGAAGTCGTAGGACGGATAGATCTTCCACTTGTCGCCGGTCTGGTGGTGGCTGGCATGCCGAATGCGATACAGGATCGGGTCGCGCAGGTTGATGTTGGGCGAAGCCATGTCGATCTTCGCGCGCAGCACCTTTTCGCCTTCGGCAAATTCCCCCTGGCGCATGCGCTCGAGCAGATCGAGGTTCTCCTCTGCGCTGCGGTCGCGGTAGGGACTGGGGCGACCGGCTTCGGTCAGGGTACCGCGGTATTCGCGAATCTCGTCCGGAGACAGATCATCGACATAGGCCTTGCCTTCCTTCACCAGATGCTGCGCCCAGGCGTAGAGCTGGTCGAAGTAGTCGGAGGCGAAACGAATGTCGCCCGCCCACTGGAAGCCCAGCCAGTGCACGTCTTCCTTGATGGCGTCGATGTAGGCCTGCTCTTCCTTGGCGGGGTTGGTGTCATCGAAGCGAAGATGGCAGTCACCACCGAACTGCTCCGCGAGTCCGAAGTTGAGACAGATCGACTTGGCGTGCCCGATGTGCAAGAAGCCATTCGGCTCGGGGGGGAATCGCGTCACGATCTTCTGTGACCGTCCGGCCTCGATTTCCTCGCGAATCTGATTGCGAATGAAATTCGGCGCGTTGCTGGTCTCGGTGGTCATGTTGATGAATCAACCTCTGGTGAAGTAAGGGCTTTGAAGGGCACAGATCCGCCCCCGGCTTCGCGCTGCGAAGCAAAACGGCTATTATAGCGTCACGCCAGGGCCCGGCGCCAAGCCGGGCCGAGAACGAGAAAGGCGCCAAGAGGCGCTGTAAACGCTACAGGACCACTCCATGATCATTCTGCAGACCAATTTTGGCGACATCTCGATCGAACTCAACCATGAAGAGGCGCCAAAGACCGCGGCCAACTTCGAGCAGTACGTCCGCGATGGCTTCTACGATGGCACCCTTTTCCATCGCGTGATCGACGGCTTCATGGTCCAGGGCGGCGGCTTCGACAGCAACTTCGAGCAGAAGCCCACGCGTGACCCCATCGAGAACGAAGCGGACAACGGCCTCAAGAACGCCACCGGCACCCTGGCCATGGCGCGGACCCAGGACCCTCACTCCGCCACCGCCCAATTCTTCATCAATGTGGCCGACAACGACTTCCTCAATCATACCGGCAAGAACATGCAGGGCTGGGGCTACTGTGTCTTCGGTCGTGTGGTCGACGGCATGGACGTGGTCAACCGGATCAAGGACGTGGCCACCACCCGACGCGGCATGCACGCCGACGTGCCTGCCGAGGACGTGATCATCCAGCGCGCCTACGTCAAGGACGACGCCTGATCCTCCTGTCTTTCCACCGAGCACGCCCGCACTGCGGGCGTGCTGCGTTCAGGAGACCATGAACACCATGACCACTCTGTTGATCGCTGACCTGCACCTGCATCCCGAGGCGCCGCAGATCACCCAGGGATTCTTCGACTACCTCGAGCGCAACACCGCCGAAGGCACCGACCTTTACCTGATCGGTGACATCTTCGACGCCTGGATCGGCGATGACCTGATGGACCTCGGCGCCGCGGATCCGTCTGGCCACGCGGCACTGGCCTGCCAGGTGGCCGAACGCCTCAAGGCTGCCAGCGACGCCGGCATGCGACTTTTCCTGATGCACGGCAACCGCGACTTCCTGCTGGGCGAAAGCTTCGCCCAGCGGGCCGGCGCCACCCTGCTCGACGAACCGCAACGACTTGACCTTGGCGGTGAGCCTACCCTGATGATGCACGGTGACAGCCTGTGCACCAGCGACGAAGCCTACATGGCGTTTCGCGCCAAGGCCCGTGACCCGCAGTGGCAGGCAGGAGTCCTTGCCATGCCGATCCCGGAGCGTCTGGCCTTGGCCAGCCAGCTGCGTCAGCAGTCCGGCGAGGCCAACAGCACCAAGGCCGCTGACATCATGGACGTCACCCCCGAGGAAGTCGTCGACGTGATGCAGGCCCACGGGGTTCGCCGGCTGATTCACGGTCATACCCATCGTCCCGCCGTGCATGACTTGAGCCTTGCCGGCCCTCACGGCGAGCCCGTGTCGGCGCAACGTATCGTGGTCGGCGACTGGGCCCACGATCAGGGCTGGGAGGTGCGCATCGAAGACGGCGAGGCCCCATCACTCAACCGCTTTTCCTTCTGACCCAGCCTTTATCGACGCCCTGCCCGCCCCGGGCCATCGGGCGTCGATGACACGCCGGACGCTCAGGCGTCCGGCCCCGCCTCACCCGACGGCCGACATCGACACCGCTCGAGCGCCCGCTCCAGGCCATCGATGTCGAGTTCCATATCCTCTGGCCAGATCATCTCGAGCCGCGAATCCTTGCGCCAGGACGCCTGAGCCTCGTTGCCGGGAACGGACGGAAGCGGGAAGGTACGCCAGCCCCGGCCGGTTCGCATGACCCCTTTCACCCGCACGCCAGATGGCAGTTGCTTCCACCACTGCTCCAGCGCTGCGAGATCGAAACACTCCTCGCGGTGCCAATGCCAGCTGGCGGAGCGATAACCCAGACCGTGTCCGTTCTGTCTTGCTGCACCATCGGCGATGGGCGCCGGGGCCTCTGGCGTGCCTGGCGACGAGTCGATCGCCTCGGCATGCAGCGAAGGCCGACGCAGCAGCAGACTCTGAGCATCGCCACGGGCGTTCTGACGGCCTCGCGCCGGGGAGTCGAGCAGATGGCTGATCGGCAACCCTTTCGCGCCGCTTTCGACCATCCAGGATGGTGCCAAGCCACTCTCCTGGCGCCATCGCTCGACCCCTTGGCGATGCTCGTCCTCGAGCAGGTCCTGCATGGACAGCACCCATCCCTCGGCCACTGCCAACTGATCGACAAAGGTGGAATGGTTCGTGACTCTGGGATCATCGAGACGACGTGCATCGAGCACAGTGATGACCTGGCGGAGATCCAGCACCTGGGCAAGATCGCCGCCCCCCAGCACCTCCAGCAGGCCGGCCGGGTGACCGAGCCCGGAGGGCTCGATCAACAACCGATCTGGCCGTTCGCGGCGCAGCAACTGCACCAGCACCGAGCGGAAGACCGTCGCCACCTGACAGCAGAGACACCCTCCTGGCACCCCCTGCACGGTAACGTCGTCGCGCTCCCCGACTATCGCTTGGTCGATGCCCACCTGACCAAACTCATTGATCAGGATTGCCCACCGCTCACCAACGGGTTTGCGATCGATCCAATGGCGGATCAACTGGCTCTTGCCGCTGCCGAGAAACCCGGTGATGACATGGGTGGGGATGCTGGCCAGTGGTTGCATGACGGATTTTGGCTCCGGGCTAGAAGATTGACAGCAGATGACGACCAAATAAGATAACGGTATAAAAAGAACCATCGAGCAGGCACGCAATACCCGAAACATCTCTCCAACAATCGTTCCAACAGGACTTCACAGGCCGGCGCCAACGAAAAGGAGCGCCATCTGGCGCTCCTTTTCGACAGCAGTGGGACCGCGACACGCGTGCGGCCCCTCTCCGCGCTGGCTAGACGAGTTGGCTAGTAACGCTCGATCTCGCCGGTATCGCGTAGATGGGTCAACAGGCCATCCAGCACCGCCTGGGCACGCAGCCGCTCGGCCATGCTGGCGACAAACTGCTCCATCTGCTGGTTACCCTCACCCTGGCCAATGCTCTCCAGGGCAATAAGACTGACATCGGCGCCATCGACCGCCCGGCCGTAAACCACCTGGCCCTCTTCAGGATGCGGCAGCTTGAACGCGGTGGTCAGCACTGCATCGGGTACGCTGGGCGCGTCCTGACGGCTGATGTTGTCAGCACGCTGCCAATCGATATCCAGCGACTGGCCCCCCTGCAGCTGCGACACTCGCTCTTCGGCAAGCTCGATCAAGGCGTCGCGGGTCTTGGCCTGACGCACCGCCGCCTCGACCTGGTCCTTCACCTGCTCCAGCGGGAGCGTCGCCGCGTCGCGGTGATCGAGTACCCGCAGCACCAGACGCCGTGAACCATCCAACTCGATGACCTCGCTGTTGAAGCCCTCTCCAAGCACCTCATCGCTGAAGGCCTGGTCCATCACGCCAGGTTCGGCCAGTACGCCTTCAGCGCCTTCACGACCGACCCAATCACTGGTCTGACGCTCGAGTCCAAGGTCGTCAGCCACACTCTGAAGATCGTCGGCAGCGAAGCTCTCGTCGATCAACTGCTGGGCCTTGTCATTGAAGGCGTCACGCACCTGTGCCTGAGCAAGCTGATCACGCAGACGGTCACGCTCGGAGGCAAAGTCCGCACGATCGATCTCGGTCACCTTGATCAGGTGCAGTCCGTTGTCGGTCTCGACCGCCTCGGAGACCTGGCCCTCGTCGAGGGCAAAGGCGGCCTCTTCAAAGGCCTCGCCGAAGATACCCCGGGTGATCACCCCAAGATCGCCACCATCGTCGCTGGTGGATGTGTCATCGGAGAACTCGGCCGCCAGATCGTCGAACGCGTCGCCATCGGCCAGTCGCGCCTTGATGGCTTCGATACGGGCCTCGGCCTCGTCTCTGCTGCGCTCGTCGCCGAAGGTCACCATGATATGTGATATCTGACGATCGGCGTTCTCCGCCTGGGCTTCCCAGGCTTCGCGCAGGTCCTCCTCGCTCACCTCGATATCGGCGGCCATGGCCTCCTGATCGAGCACGATGTAACCGAGCTTGACCTGCTCCGGCCGCAGGAATTCCTGCTGATGCTCGTTGTAGTAGGCTGTCATTTCCGCCTGAGACACCTCGACAGGCGCCTCGAGGTCCGCCTCGGTCAGCCGGTGGTAGCGGAAACTACGCGTCTGGCGCTGCAACTCGGCAAGCCGCTCGCGTTCACCTGGCAAGGTGAAGTCGCTGGCGATCAGGCCTTGCTGAATGTGCCCGCGCATGACGTCACGACTGAGCTGCTCGCGGAAGGACAATGGCGTATAGCCGACACTTGATAGACGGCTGCGGAAGAGCTCCTGGTCGAACTGGCCATCGGCATTCTGAAACTCCGGGCGACTGACGATCAACTGGTCGAGTTGATTGTCCGAAACCGCTAGTCCGCCATTCTTGGCGTAATCGATCATCAAGCGGTCACTGATCAAGCCTTCAAGCACTTCGCCGCGAAGCGCGCGCTCCTGGTCGGCAGGCACCTGGTTGGAGCGCATGGCGCGCTGGACATTCAGTTCGACCTGCTGGCGATTGATGGGCTCACCATTGACCGTGGCGACCTCGTCGCCGGATTGTCCGAATAGACCAATCAACGACTCTACGCCAAACAGTGCCATGGTGACGATCACGGCACCAATGATGATCTTTGCGATCCAGCTCTGGGATCGGTCGCGAATACTCTGCAGCATGCATGCCTCTGCGAAAGGATGGGGATTCGTCGCGCACCAGTATACGCACCCGAGGGCCTGGCGCGACCTCCCCCAAACTCATGAAAAAGGCGCACCGCGATAGCGATGCGCCCTTGGCGAGTCCGGCGTAGGCGGTGGCCGCCAGACTCGTGTCAACGTGACGATGCTCGACGTGCCGCCGAGACCACGCGTCTTAGTTGACGGAATCCTTCAGAGCCTTGCCGGCCTTGAAGCTCGGCACCTTGGCGGCACTGATTTCGATCGGCTGACCGGTCTGCGGGTTGCGGCCGGTACGTGCAGCGCGCTCCTTGACGGAGAAGGTACCAAAGCCAACCAGTGAAACGCTGTCGCCCTGCTTCAGGCTCTCGGTCACGGATTCCACCATAGCATCCAGCGCGCGAGAAGCGGCGGCCTTCGGAATATCGGCAGACGCGGCAATGGCATCAATCAGCTCGGACTTGTTCACACTTCACCCCTTGACTATTACAGAAAAAAATTCGAAACGGCGATACTTCTTGCCGACAGGCTCGATCGCAGCATGGCGATAATTTATAGCAATGCTGCAAAAGACCTGTCAAGCAACCTTCCTTGCCAATCCGCATGAACTCGGCATTCTACACCCAAGATCATGGAAAAAACGTCACTAGTGTGTGCTGACCATTGAGTGTGTCGCAGACGACTCTGTCGACAGTGAATCGTCGGTTTTTTGATCCACCTTTTGTGACAGAGCGAGCTCGAGCACTTCATCAATCCAGCGAACCGGATGGATCGTCAGAGCATCCTTGATATTTTCAGGGACCTCCTTGAGATCGCGACGGTTCTCCTCGGGTATTAGCACCGTCTTTATACCACCGCGCCTGGCCGCCAGCAATTTCTCCTTGAGCCCACCGATCGGCATGACTTCGCCTCTCAGGTTGACTTCACCGGTCATCGCAACGTCGCAACGCACAGGACGGTTGCAGAAAGCCGAGACCATGGCGGTCACCATGGCGATACCCGCGCTGGGGCCGTCCTTGGGGGTGGCTCCCTCCGGCACGTGGATATGCAGGTCTTCCTTCTCGAACCGCTCGGGATCGATCCCCAGCGCCTCGGCGCGGGCCCGCACCACCGTCTGGGCGGCACTCACCGACTCCTTCATGACGTCACCCAGTGAACCGGTCTTGTTGAGACGCCCCTTGCCAGGCGTCACCACCGACTCGATATTGAGCAACTCACCTCCCACCGAGGTCCAGGCGAGTCCGGTCACACGACCGACCTGGTCCTGCTGGTCGGCCAGACCGTAGCTGTAACGCCGCACGCCAGCGTAGGCTTCGATATCCTCGGCCGCCAGCGTCTGCGAGCCCAGGGCGCCTTCCTTGCCTTCCTTCTCGAGCCGCTCACGCAACACCTTGCGACTGACCTTGGCGATCTGCCGCTCGAGCTCGCGAACGCCGGCTTCGCGAGTGTAGTAGCGAATCAGCTCCAGCAGCGCATCCTCACCAAAGCTCAGCTCATCTTCCTTGAAGCCGTTGGCGGCCAGCTGCTTGGGCACCAGATAGCGCGTGGCAATGGCCAGCTTCTCATCCTCGGTGTACCCCGGGAGGCGTATCACCTCCATGCGGTCCAGCAGCGGCCCCGGAATATTCATCGAGTTGGCGGTACAGATGAACAGGGTTTCCGACAGATCGTAGTCCAGCTCCAGGTAGTGGTCACTGAAGGTATTGTTCTGTTCGGGGTCCAGCACCTCAAGCAGCGCAGACGCAGGATCTCCACGATGGTCCATGCCGACCTTGTCGACCTCGTCAAGCAGGAACAACGGGTTCTTCACCCCCGCCTTGGCCATGCGCTGGATCGGCTTTCCGGGCAGAGAGCCGATATAGGTCCGGCGATGCCCACGGATTTCCGATTCATCACGCACGCCGCCGAGGGCCAGACGCACATACTTGCGATTGGTCGCCCGGGCGATGGACTTGCCCAGCGAGGTCTTGCCGACGCCGGGAGGCCCCACCAGACACAGCACCGGCCCCTTGAGCTTCTTGACCCGCTTGTGCACGGCCAGATACTCGAGGATGCGTTCCTTGACCTCATCCAGTCCATAATGGTCCTCGTCGAGCACCTTCTGGGCATTGATCAGATCGTGCTTGACCCGGGTACGTTTCTTCCACGGTACCGACACCAGCCAGTCGAGGTAAGAGCGCACCACCGTCGCCTCCGCCGAGGAAGGTGACATCATGCGCAACTTGCCGAGCTCCTGGTTGGCCTTGTCGGCGGCCTCCTTGGGCATCCCGGAGTCCTTGATGGCCTGCTCGTACTTGTCGGCCTCGTTTGGCGCGTTCTCGAGCTCGCCCATCTCCTTCTGGATGGCCTTCATCTGCTCGTTGAGGTAGTACTCGCGCTGGGACTTCTCCATCTGGTCCTTGACCCTGGAGCGAATGCGCTTCTCTACCTGCAGCAGGTCGATCTCGGCTTCGATCAGCGCCATCAGGTGCTCGATACGATCGCGGACCCGATCCATCTCGAGCAATTCCTGCTTGTCGCCGATCTTCAGCGACAGATGGGCGCAGATCGTATCCACCAGGCGGCTGGGATCCTCTATCCCGGACAGCGAATTCAGTACCTCGTTGGGCACCTTCTTCGACATCTTGACGTACTGCTCGAACTGGTTGAGCAGCACCCGCACCAACGACTCCTGCTCACGCTCGCTCAGGGGTTCGCTGGAACGCAGTATCACCTGGGCCGTGGAGTAACCCTCTTCGGCTACCGAGATCTCACCGATATTGGCGCGAGACTCCCCCTCGATCAGTACCTTGACGGTACCGTCCGGGAGTTTCAGCAGCTGCATGATCTCGGCTACCGTGCCGATGGCGAACAGATCCTCGTCATCGGGATCATCCTTGCTCGCCTCACGCTGGGCGACCAGCAAGACCCGCTTGTCATCCGCCATGGCGGCTTCCAGCGCTTGAATCGACTTCTCTCTGCCGACAAACAAGGGGATGACCATCTGCGGGTATACCACCACGTCACGCAGTGGCAAAAGGGGCAGACTCATAGTCTGTTCGGCGTTCTGCTGCATCGCAGACGTTCCTCAAACTTAGCGGGTGAAACCTAAGGGGATGGGGGCAGCCCCGAGGCATTGCAAGGGGAAACGCCTAGCCGAATCGCCATCGAAGGCTCCGGCAGACAAAGGGGCCGCGTCTGCGGCCCCTTTTGACGGCGTCGCGGGAAGCGCTGACGGACTAGCCGTCGGTGCCGTCCACGCGAGTGTCTTCCTCAGCGTCGCTGGCCTGGCTGTAGATCAGCAGGGGGTCACTCTCCCCACCGATGACAGAGGCGTCGATAACCACCTTGCTGACGCCCTCGAGAGAGGGAATCTCGTACATGGTGTCGAGCAGCACCGACTCGAGAATCGAACGCAGGCCACGGGCGCCGGTCTTGCGCGCCATTGCCTTGTGGGCCACCGCGCGCAGGGCATCCTCGCGGAAGTCCAGCTCGACGCCTTCCATATCGAACAACCGAGCGTACTGCTTGACCAGCGAGTTCTTCGGCTCGGTCAGGATCTGAATCAGCGCGTCTTCGGTCAGCTCGGTCAAGGTTGCGATGACCGGCAGACGTCCGACGAACTCGGGAATCAGGCCGAACTTGACCAGATCCTCGGGTTCCACGTCCAGCAGTAGATCGCCGACACCCTTGGTCTCATCCTTGCTCTTGACCTCGGCATTGAAGCCAATGCCACCGGTCTCGGCACGATCCCGGATAACCTTGTCGAGGCCGGCGAAGGCACCGCCAACGATAAACAGGATATTGCCGGTATCGACCTGCAGAAATTCCTGCTGCGGATGCTTGCGACCACCTTGCGGAGGCACCGAGGCCGTGGTGCCCTCGATCAGCTTCAACAGCGCCTGCTGCACGCCCTCGCCGGAAACGTCCCGGGTGATCGACGGATTGTCCGACTTGCGCGAGATCTTGTCGATCTCGTCGATGTAGACAATGCCACGCTCGGCCTTGTCCACGTCGTAGTCGCACTTCTGCAGCAGCTTCTGGATGATGTTTTCGACATCCTCGCCGACGTAGCCCGCTTCGGTCAGCGTGGTGGCATCGGCGATGGTGAAGGGAACATTGAGCAACCGCGCCAGGGTCTCCGCCAGCAGAGTCTTGCCGCTACCGGTGGGCCCGATCAGCAGGATGTTCGACTTGCCGAGCTCGACCTCATCCTTGCCACTGTGACGCAGACGCTTGTAGTGGTTGTACACGGCCACCGACAGCACCGTCTTGGCGCGGTCCTGACCGATCACGTAGTCGTCGAGAGTGTGTCGAATTTCGCGCGGAACGGGCAGACGCTCCTCGTCGCTCTCGGCATCGGCATCGAGAACTTCTTCGCGAATGATGTCGTTGCAGAGATCGACACACTCATCGCAGATATAAACGGACGGACCGGCGATCAGCTTGCGTACTTCGTTCTGGTTCTTGCCACAGAACGAACAATACAGAAGCTTGCCGTTGTCGTCCTTGCCTTTGCCGTCGGCCATTCGCGTACCTCTCTGGCAGCGGTGGCCCCAGGGGCCACCGGTAATCACGTAGTCATCGCGCGAGCTATCACGCTATCAGGATGCCGGGCGCTTATCCAGCACTGCGTCGATCAGGCCATACTCCGCGGCCTGGGCGCCGTTCATGAAGTTGTCGCGATCGGTATCCTTGGCGATGGTCTCGATATCCTGGCCGGTGTGGTGCGCCAGGATCTGGTTCAGTCGCTCGCGGATGCCCAGAATTTCACGGGTGTGAATCTCGATGTCCGAGGCCTGCCCCTGATAGCCACCCAGCGGCTGGTGGATCATCATCCGCGAGTTGGGCAGGCAATAGCGCTTGCCAGCGGCACCACCGGCCAGCAGCAGGGCTCCCATGCTCGCCGCCTGACCGATACAGACGGTCGAGACGTCAGGCTTGATGAACTGCATGGTGTCGTAGATGGACATCCCCGCCGTCACCGAACCGCCGGGCGAATTGATGTAAAGGTGGATGTCCTTGTCCGGGTTCTCGGACTCCAGGAACAACAGCTGGGCGACCAGCAGGTTGGCCATATAGTCTTCGACCGGCCCCACCAGGAAGATCACCCGCTCCTTCAACAGCCGGGAGTAGATGTCGTAGGCACGCTCGCCGCGGGCGCTCTGCTCGACCACCATGGGCACAAGGCCGCCGGCAGCGTTGATATCGAACTCGGTGTTCATGAGGAGATGTCCTTGTTTCCTTGCGTGACAAAACGACGAAGCCGGCCCGACGGGGCCGGCCAGGAGAGGCGCCTCAAGCGTCCTCGCCTTCCTCCGCCTCGTCGCCCGGCTGCTGCTGCGCGGCAGCCAGGGCCTGCTGGTAGGACATTTCCACGTCCTTCACATTGGCCTGATCGAGCAAAGCGTCGACGGCCTTTTCTTCCAGCAGTGCAGACTTGACCTGGGTCTTCATCTGCTCGTTGCCCATATAGTACTCGACGACCTGCTCGGGCTCCTGATACTGCTGTGCAAGCTCCTCGACCTTTGCCTTGATCTCGTCGTCGGAAGCATCCAGCTCGTTGACCTTGATCACCTCAGCCAGCAGCAGACCGACCTGCACGCGGCTCTTGGCCTGTTCGGTAAACAGCTCGTTGGGCAACTGGCTGACGTCGAAGTCCTCGCCCAGACCAAACTGCTGCGCCGCCTGACGCTTGAGGCCATCGACCTCCTGCTGGACCAGCGACTCGGGAACGGGGATCTCGTTGGCCTGCTTGAGGGCCTCGAGCACCTGCTGCTTGACGCGATTCTCGACCGCCTGGTCAGCCTCGCGGCTCATGTTCTTCTTGACCTCGGCGCGGAATGCTTCGACGTCACCACCTTCGACACCGAATTTCTCGATGAATTCCGCATCGACTTCCGGCAGCGCCTGACCCTTGACCGCGTTGACCTTGACCTTGAAGGTCGCTTCCTGGCCGGCCAGCTGCTCTGCCTGGTAGTCCTCGGGGAAGGTCACGCTGATGACCTTGTCCTCACCCGCCTTGGCACCTTCGAGCTGATCCTCGAAGCCGGGGATGAAGCTGCCGGAACCCAGCACCAGATCATGGCTCTCGGCACTGCCGCCTTCGAACGGCTCGTCACCCAGGAAGCCCTGGAAGTCGATATTGACTTGATCGCCTTGCTCTGCAGCACGCTCGACCTTTTCCCAGGCAGCGTTCTGCTTGCGCAGCGTCTCGATCATCTCGTCGACGTCGGCATCGGTCACTTCAACCACCGGACGCTCGACCTCGGCGCCTTCGATGGTCGCCAGCTCGAACTCAGGATAGACCTCGAGGGTGGCCGTGAACTCCAGGTCCTTGCCGGTCTCGTTGACGGTGGCTTCGATCTGCGGGTAGCCGGCCGGATTGAGCTTCTCATCGGTAATGGCGCGAACATAGCGCTCACGCATGACCTCGCCCACCACCTCGTTGCGCACATCAGCACCATAGCGCTGGCGGATCACCGACATCGGCACCTTGCCCTTGCGGAAACCGTCGAGACGAACGTTCTTGGCGGCATCCTTGAGACGGGCGGCGACGGCCTCGTCGATCTCGGCGGCCGGCACCTGGACGTTGATGCGGCGTTCGATCTGGGAGGTCGTATCGACGGAAACTTGCATGAATAATCCTCTACCGACTGGGGGCGTACTGAAAAATTGAAAACGTCAAAGGGGAGATTCTAAGAATCCCGCCGGGCACTGGCAAGCGCCAACGCCCACAACATGGGGCCTGGCATGTCTTTTACAAGGGGCTATCGGAAAATTCGTGGCCACCGAATGACGACACGACCGCCGACGAGGGCGAAACACAGGCACGACAAGACGCCGGACAAGCAACTTGGCCTGCCAGCTTCAGATTCGACAACGACTTGTTCAAGAAAGAAACTCGGGGAAGGAATCAGGTTGATGGGGTGGATGATGGGGATCGAACCCACGACCACCGGAGCCACAATCCGGGGCTCTACCACTGAGCTACATCCACCACAACCTGTCAGCTACCGAACCCACGTTCGGGCTTGACCACACTTGCATCGCCTGAATGGGGTGGATGATGGGGATCGAACCCACGACCACCGGAGCCACAATCCGGGGCTCTACCACTGAGCTACATCCACCATGTCAGGACAATACCGCTACAACCTTTGCCCGAGCCTGTCAAAAGCAGCCACCAGCAAACTTTACTGGCGCGCCCAGCAGGACTCGAACCTGCAACCTACGGCTTAGAAGGCCGTTGCTCTATCCGGTTGAGCTATAGGCGCATTCTACAGAACCGAACTCTTCACCACAACCCGCTTTTCGAGAAAAACTTCTTCTCCAACAAGCTGTTGTGGTCGGGGTGGAGGGATTCGAACCCCCGACATCCTGCTCCCAAAGCAGGCGCGCTACCAGACTGCGCTACACCCCGCCGGCCAGCCGCTCGGCCATGCAAACCGCCGAAGCAGTCTCTGCAAGCGCTGCGTATTCTACGGAACTTTCCCGCCAAGTCAACAGGCTACCGAGACATTCCTGTTGTCATTCGGGCTCAAGCTTTGCCTGGATGGCGGAGCGTGCGAAAATCCGTGGCCGCCAATTTCATCCAGCACACCCACTTCTGACCGAGGGAACCCCATGACCGCCCAGCTCATCGATGGCAAGTCCATTGCCGCCACAGTACGCCAGCAGGTCGCCCGTCAGGTACAGGCGCGGATCGATGCCGGAGAACGCATCCCGGGGCTTGCTGTGGTGCTGGTCGGTGAAGACCCCGCCTCCCACGTCTATGTACGCAACAAGCATCGCGCCTGCGAGCAGGCGGGTATTTCATCTGTTCAACACGCCCTGCCCGCTTCCACTTCACAGGCAGAGCTCGAAGCCCTGGTCGACCAGCTCAACGCCGACTCATCCATCGATGGCATTCTGGTTCAACTTCCGCTGCCCGACCACCTGGACGCTCGCCCTATCCTCGAGCGCATTCTGCCAAGCAAGGACGTGGACGGCTTCCATCCCTACAACCTGGGACGGCTGGCCCAACGTCTGCCGCTGCTGCGCCCCTGCACCCCCAAGGGCGTGATGACGCTGCTGCATCACTCGGGTCTGGCGGTGCGAGGCCTCGACGCCACGGTGGTCGGTGCCTCCAATATCGTAGGACGGCCGATGGCACTGGAATTGATGCTGGCGGGCTGCACGACCACCGTCTGCCACCGCTTTACCCGCGACCTCGAGGCCCAGGTGCGCAAGGCGGAATTGCTGGTGGTCGCGGTCGGAAAACCAGGACTGGTGAAGGGCGAATGGGTACGTGACGGCGCGATCGTCATCGATGTTGGCATCAATCGACAGGAAGATGGACGCCTGGTGGGCGACGTCGACTTCGACGAGGCTGCCCGACGTGCTGGTCACATCACACCGGTACCGGGTGGCGTTGGCCCGATGACGGTAGCCAGCCTGCTGGAAAACACCTTGATGGCCGCAGACATTCATGACGGCCAGCATCGCGAAACTCCCGACGCCTGAACCTGCACTTGTGACATCCATGCGTGATGGACTCAATTGACGTAGCATCGCGCTCATCCAACACCGGATCACGGAGACACTCCATGAGCGACAAGAAGATGAATGTCGAGAGCTTCAACCTCGACCACACCAAGGTTCGCGCCCCCTATGTGCGTCTGGCAGATATCAAGACCGGCGCCAACGGCGATCGCATCCACAAGTATGACTTGCGGATTTGCCAGCCCAACAAGGAGCACATGGAGATGCCTGCCCTGCACTCCCTGGAGCACCTGATGGCCGAGCTGTCGCGCAACCACTCGGACAAGGTTGTCGATATCAGCCCCATGGGCTGCCAGACCGGCTTCTATATCGCCATGATCAACCACGACGACTACGACGACGTGCTGGCACTGATCGAGGGTACGCTCAACGACGTGCTGTCAGCGACCGAAGTCCCAGCCTGCAACGAAATGCAGTGTGGCTGGGCCGCATCCCACAGCCTGGAAGGCGCCCAGGAGCTGGCAAAAGGCCTGCTGGCCAAGCGTGACGAGTGGCACCAGGTCTTCGCCTGAGCCGAGGCTCCACCTCAAGAGGAATCGCATGAAACGCATTGGCATCATCGGAGCCATGGCACAGGAAGTCGCCCAACTGGCGGCCCAACTGGAAGACGTCAAGACCCGCACCCACGTCGGTTCCACCTTCTACATCGGCCGCCTGCATGGGGTCGAGGTCGTACTGCTGCAATCCGGAATCGGCAAGGTCAACGCCGCCATCGGGGCGACGCTGCTGCTGGACAACTACCAGCCCGAGGCGATCATCAACACGGGTTCCGCTGGCGGATTCGGCGAAGGACTGTCGATCGGCGACGTGGTGGTGTCCAGCGAGGTGCGCCACCACGATGTCGACGCGGTGGTATTCGGCTACGAACATGGCCAGGTGCCCAACATGCCGGCGGCCTATCTCCCGGATGAGCGCCTGGTTCGGGTGGCACGGGACTGCGTCGAAGGCATGGCTGAGGTCAAGGTGGTCGAGGGCCTGATCGCAACCGGCGACGTCTTCATGGCGTGCCCCGATCTTGTCTCGCGCACCCGCACCCGCTTTCCCACCATGCTGGCGGCAGAAATGGAGGCGGCCGCGATTGCCCAGACCTGCCATCTCTACGGTTGCCCCTTCGTGGTGATTCGCGCCTTATCCGATATCGCCGGGCAAGGTGACAACCACCTGTCCTTCGAAGAATTCCTCGAGCAGGCGGCGGATCACTCCAGCCGCATGGTGACGGCTATGGTGCAACGACTGGCGTCACCGCAACCTGCGGTTGACCGACAGCAGCCGGCCTGACATTCCTGTCTCTCCAGAAAGCACTGCCGTCATCCTGCCAGCACGCCCGGCTATAGCCGGGCGCGCTGGCACTCGCTCACTCGATATCCGACTGTGAACTCTCCAGCAACCTGACCAGAAAGTCGTCACTGCTTCCGTCCATGGCGACCCCCGTCAGAGTCACCTGGACATCCGCATTGCTGCCGTCCTGCAAGAGCCCTCCATCCAGCTTTACGTGGACCACGGTGTCGTCACCATCTGCGATGGCCAGCACCTTTTCACCACCTTCCAGATCATCGATGTCTTCGAGCAACTCTTTTAGATCCAGCATGTTGCCCGAGGCATCGACCGCCATGGCGTGAGAGCTGTCAGCGCTGGAAGCGGGCTCCCCCAGACTCCAGGCCAGCTCATCCTCCTCCGGCAATAATGGCAGCTCAGCCGACCGGGCAGCCGCTCCCATCGAGGCCATGAAGCTTTCCGGATCGAATGTCGCGATGGTAGGCGTATCGTCATTGATCACTACTTCAAGCGATCCTTCTGCCTGAGTACCATCTTTGTCAGTGATGGTGTACCCGAGAGAAAGCGATAGATTATTTTCTTGCTGCCCTTCGGGATGGTCCACGTCCTTGCTGAGATAGACCACAACATCACCGGTTTCTGCATCTGACAGATTTATTGTCAGAACCCGCTCGCCATCCGCATTGCTACCGATCACCGTATGCCCGTCTGAGCTCACCGCAAACTCGACCGGTGAATCGTGGCTGGTCACGGTCGGAAGTCCGTCAAGGCTCCATCGGAAGGCCCCCTCAGAAGCGGCTCCGTCGGCACCATAGTTAAAGCCCAGATTCGCAGTCGCACTATCGCTGGCACTGGCCAGATCCCCCTCGCCTCCCGCATTACCACCTGGAAGCGCATCCTCGTTCACCGTGACGGATACAGTTTCAGTTGAAGGATCACCGTCCGAGTCGGGTGTCACCGGGCCCGCTCCATCCACAATCGGAACGCTGATGGTGCACTGTGCCAGATCGCCGTCAGCATCTAGACCTTCCAGTGTAAATTCCAGGCAGGGTTCGTCGGTCTGATCGAGTCCATCTTTTGCCGTAAACGTCCAGGTCCCATCAGGAGACACCACTAAAGTGCCGAGCTCAGTCGTGATCTTGTCTCCAAGGGCGAAGCCGTCAGGTATTCCCGGGACTCTGACCACGACACTCCCGCCGTCGGCACCAACTCCACCGGTCCAGCTACCTTGCACTGACGTGCCCTCGGTCACGCTATCCTCATCACCGTCAATCGTGGCGGCGATGACCGGACTATCATCGTCCACGGTCAGCACCAGACTGCCCTTGGCCGAGTCGCCATCGCTGTCGGTGACCTCGTAGCCCAGCGTCAGCACGATATCGTCCTCGCTGGTCGGATCCGAGTGATCCAGCCCCTGATGCAAGGTGGCCTCGTACTCCCCCTTGGCCGGGTCGGTCACCGTGACTGACAACACCGGCTCGCCGGAGGCATCCACCCCGCTCAGGGTCAGACCATCATCGGACACCGTCCAGGTGACCGTCTCGCCCTGACTGGTGACCGACGGCAGGCCATCGGTGGTCCAGCTGAAGGCGCCTTCAGCGGCGGCGCCATCCTCACCGAAGTCATAACCGAGCGAGCCAGTGACCACCACATCGGTGCCCGGCGCGTCGCCGGGGCCACCGGCGATTCCCTTGGGCAGACCGTCCTCATCGAGCAGGCTCTTGGGCGCCAGGGTCGCCAGATCGCCGTCGCTGTCCGGCGTGGTGGGGGTGTCGTCCGGGGCCGGCGGTACATAGGTGGCGGTGGTGCTGTCGCCGTCACCATCGGTGATGGTGATCTCGAAGCCCGGCGCCTTGCCTGGCTTGCCGCCGTCTTCACCGGGCTCGTCCGGGGTGAAGGTCCAGGTATTGTCCGGCTTGACCACCAGGGTGCCACCGTCTGTGTCGATGGGCGTGTCCAGCGGGTACTCGGTTTCGTCTCCGGGCAGGGTCACCGTGATCTCGCCGGTCCCGTCGCCGCCACCATTGCCATTCCAGGTGCCGCTCAGGCCGCCGTCCTCATCCGGCGTCTCTGGGCCTGCGATGGTCACCGCCGGCATGTCATCGTCCACGGTCAGCACCAGGCTGCCCTTGGCCGAGTCGCCATCGCTGTCGGTGACCTCGTAGCCCAGCGTCAGCACGATATCGTCCTCGCTGGTCGGATCCGAGTGATCCAGCCCCTGATGCAAGGTGGCCTCGTACTCCCCCTTGGCCGGGTCGGTCACCGTGACCGTCAGCACCGGCTCGCCGGATTCATCAACCCCACTCAGGGTCAGACCATCATCGGACACCGTCCAGGTGACCGTCTCGCCCTGACTGGTGACCGACGGCAGGCCATCGGTGGTCCAGTTGAAGGCGCCTTCAGCGGCGGCGCCATCCTCACCGAAGTCATAACCGAGCGAGCCAGTGACCACCACATCGGTGCCCGGCGCGTCGCCGGGGCCACCGGCGATTCCCTTGGGCAGACCGTCCTCATCGAGCAGGCTCTTGGGCGCCAGGGTCGCCGGATCGCCGTCGCTATCCGGCGTGGTGGGGGTATCGTCCGAGGCCGGCGGAACATAGGTGGCGGTGGTGCTGTCGCCGTCACCATCGGTGATGGTGATCTCGAAGCCCGGCGCCTTGCCTGGCTTGCCGCCGCCTTCACCGGGCTCGTCCGGGGTGAAGGTCCAGGTATTGTCCGGCTTGACCACCAGGGTGCCACCGTCTGTGTCGATGGGCGTGTCCAGCGGGTACTCGGTTTCGTCTCCGGGCAGGGTCACCGTGATCTCGCCGGTCCCGTCGCCGCCACCATTGCCATTCCAGGTGCCGCTCAGGCCGCCGTCCTCATCCGGCGTCTCTGGGCCTGCGATGGTCACCGCCGGCATGTCATCGTCCACGGTCAGCACCAGGCTGCCCTTGGCCGAGTCGCCATCGCTGTCGGTGACCTCGTAGCCCAGCGTCAGCACGATATCGTCCTCGCTGGTCGGATCCGAGTGATCCAGCCCCTGATGCAAGGTGGCCTCGTACTCCCCCTTGGCCGGGTCGGTCACCGTGACTGACAACACCGGCTCGCCGGAGGCATCCACCCCGCTCAGGGTCAGACCATCATCGGACACCGTCCAGGTGACCGTCTCGCCCTGACTGGTGACCGACGGCAGGCCATCGGTGGTCCAGCTGAAGGCGCCTTCAGCGGCGGCGCCATCCTCACCGAAGTCATAACCGAGCGAGCCAGTGACCACCACATCGGTGCCCGGCGCGTCGCCGGGGCCACCGGCGATTCCCTTGGGCAGACCGTCCTCATCGAGCAGGCTCTGGGGCGCCAGGGTCGCCAGATCGCCGTCGCTGTCCGGCGTGGTGGGGGTGTCGTCCGGGGCCGGCGGTACATAGGTGGCGGTGGTGCTGTCGCCGTCACCATCGGTGATGGTGATCTCGAAGCCCGGCGCCTTGCCTGGCTTGCCGCCGTCTTCACCGGGCTCGTCCGGGGTGAAGGTCCAGGTATTGTCCGGCTTGACCACCAGGGTGCCACCGTCTGTGTCGATGGGCGTGTCCAGCGGGTACTCGGTTTCGTCTCCGGGCAGGGTCACCGTGATCTCGCCTGTCCCGTCGCCGCCACCATTGCCATTCCAGGTGCCGCTCAGGCCGCCGTCCTCATCCGGCGTCTCTGGGCCTGCGATGGTCACCGCCGGCATGTCATCGTCCACGGTCAGCACCAGGCTGCCCTTGGCCGAGTCGCCATCGCTGTCGGTGACCTCGTAGCCCAGCGTCAGCACGATATCGTCCTCGCTGGTCGGATCCGAGTGATCCAGCCCCTGATGCAAGGTGGCCTCGTACTCCCCCTTGGCCGGGTCGGTCACCGTGACCGTCAGCACCGGCTCGCCGGATTCATCAACCCCACTCAGGGTCAGACCATCATCGGACACCGTCCAGGTGACCGTTCCCCCTTGACTGGTGACCGACGGCAGGCCATCGGTGGTCCAGCTGAAGGCGCCTTCAGCGGCGGCGCCATCCTCACCGAAGTCATACCCGAGCGAGCCAGTGACCACCACATCGGTGCCCGGCGCGTCGCCGGGGCCACCGGCGATTCCCTTGGGCAGACCGTCCTCATCGAGCAGGCTCTCGGGCGCCAGGGTCGCCGGATCGCCGTCGCTATCCGGCGTGGTGGGGGTGTCATCCATACCAGCTTCAGGCTCGAGATCTCCATCGTGGGTATTGGCACCCCCGGCCCTGGGCTGCAATTCATCGGGAGGCAGCAGGTCAAATTGGTATTTCAGAGGAGTGACTTTCTCTACGATTCTCAGCAGTCGTACAAATTCATGTCCCTCATTGCCCTCTCCCCCTCCCCCCGGCGAACCGCCTTGGGGCAACAAATCCGAGTTTTCAGAAGAGTTTCCATCGAGCGCCCTCAACAGGTGATCGAGTCGCTCCTCCCCAAGCACCTCGCCTGAAGGAAAGTCGGCTCCATCCCCCTGGCCAAATGGCACACTCAACTGATGGTTGGCATCGACGACAAGCGGCGCCCCGCTCTCGCCCAAATCGAGCCGTGCCACGCCCGTCGGGCCAGTCACCAGAACGCTACCCTCTTCGAGGCGATCGCCGACCTTGGCTACCTGCACATTTCCTTCGACGTCTCGAATCCAGACCTCACCCGAAACAGCAACAATTACGGCATCTTCCATGATAGTTTCCCTGTACCTGACATGCTTGCGTGCATAAGACACAAAATATGTAAGCCAGGGGACGACACACACTGTACTCAAGGACAAGCCATACAACCAAAAGAGCCAAAAGATCGTAACGGCAAAATTTTGAAGTTACTCAAGGCGGAAAAAGACTCAAGAATCCTTCTTTTCACTCTTTACGAGAAACTCTGTTCAACAATGAATTTCACTTCGCAACCAGGACGTGCTTTTCAACCCCAAAAAAGCAATCCAGGGACCTTGCAGAAAACCAATAAAAAAAGGCCTGGCATAGCCAGGCCTTCTTGCACCCTACAGATATCAATCCACTATCAGTTGACCGTCATCCAGCATCTTCTGAAGCACTTGATCACCGCTGCCAGCAGACCCGACGCCACCCAACTCGATAGTCAGATCCGCATTACTTCCAGAGGCGTCGATACCACCTGAGGTCTTGACCTTCAACACGATATCATCGCCCTCATTCAAGGCAATCAGGTAGCTAGAAAGATCAGATGACGCTCCATCGACAAGCAGACCGCTCAGATCCAGCTTGTCACCTTGCTCTGTCATGCCAAGTGCAAAGTCCTCGATCCGATCAACGGAGGGGGTATCAGGCACTACGTCGCCGGATTCCCAGGTAAATCTATCGCTATCTAGCCCGCCCCATAGAATGTCATCACCTTGCCCTCCGACGAGGACGTCCTGCCCAGCCGCACCAATCAGGATATCGTCACCCTGCTCGCCATAGAGTTCATCGTCCCCTCCATCCTGGCGCTCGGGATTGGTCAGAGCCTCCACGTTGGAAAGTATGTAAGCCTTTATATCGTCACTTCCGAGAGCCGATCCATTGCCATGCTCCGGAGACCACTTGAGAAACTCATAGAGCCCTTCATACCCCAACCCATCATGCTCACCCGATGCAAACTCTTCTTCGGTTTCGCCATTGACCCATCCTAGAGCATCAGAGTTGACGGTATCGCCGAAGACGAGATCGTTTCCGGCCCCCGCAAATACCTGGTCACTCCCCAGAGGTTCCAGCTCCGATATACTGGATCCAGTATCAAGCGCAAGATTAAGATCGTCCTCGGTGTTTACCACGTTAATCTCGCCAGCAGACCCGGTATAGGCGTTACCATCTTCCAGCGTTGTCTCGACCTCGTTCGCCAGGACATCTGTATTATCGAAGTAGCGGATATAATCCACCAGGCTATCTTGCCCAATACCAATGCCATGGACTGTATCCGCAAACTCCAGCAACTCCTGAAACGATGCAACCGACTCCTCCACCGCAGCTAGTGACCCGGGATTGAGGGGGCTAGGAATAACCACCTTGCCATCGTCGTCCAACCATACCGTGGGTAGTCCGTCGGTGACAAAAACCGCTGTGGACTCAAAGCTATTGGCCTCGGACATGGCAGCAAGAAAGTCCTTGCTTGCAACAAAACCAGCATCAAAATTCGTGGAACCACCAACGCCCATACCGAGAATATAGCTGCGCGCTGCCTCCAGGTCTTCTTGTCCGAAGTCTTCGAACACCACGGGGCTCCTGGCTATACCATCAAAATCAACCAGCTGAAGATTCAGAGTCCCATCAAAGTCAGCAAGGGTTTCCAACTGCCGCAGCATCGAAGCCTTGAGAAGTTCGAGGCGAGTATAGTTTCCAGAACCATCAGGACGAAGTGTATCGACCTCCTCTTTCATACTCGATGAAGAATCGAGTATGAACGAAAGATTATAGTCACCTGCAGGATCTATGATGGTAGACGCTCCGCCCTTGTCGGCAACGATGACATCATCGCCTCCACTTGCGGCTATCCCGTTGTTGGCGTTGTTGTTGACCAGAAGCTCGCCAGGCCCGGCAAGGGAGAGTATCAGCTCACCATCTGCCTGATCACCATCACTGTCGGTTGCCTCAAGCGCCAGCGACAGCTCAGCATCACCAGACGACGCCCCGCGGGTCACTGAAACGCTGCCCAGTGCAAAGGGCTCACCACTGCCTCCGTCTACAACAAGCGCCTGCATGCCTTCAGACCGGCTGACGACAAATGTCCAGCCATCCTGGAGCCCCTCCACGGCCAGCCCATCACCAGCAACTTCCACCCTGACCTCGGACGTCACATCAATACCGCGCTGATCGAGAACACGAAAATCGCTCGATGATAGCGGCAGGAATTGATCTTGCCCGTCCTCTGCCACGATAGCCAGAGCACGAAGCTGGAAGCTGGCACGGGCGTTATCGGCACCATCAAGCAGTACAGTCTGGCTAAACTCCCCTACCCGAATATGAGAGTCCCAAATTACCGCCCCTTCCGCATCACTTGCGCCCTCCACCATATCGATACGCAGTTGATCCCCTTCACTGATCCGGCCAGACCCGACCCCAAGCGCTCCGCTTGAGATATCGATACCGTTCGCAGATGAAAAGACCAACTGGCCGTCGACATCGTCATCAGAGATATCCACCACTCCCTGGTTTGTACTTTCGGTAAGAGAGATACCATCTACCCCACTTTCAAGGCGAGTGGAAACAGACAGCTCACCCTCCTCTGTCGCCACACTCGCCGTACCGCTGGCCTCGTCCAGCACAATGGAAAACCCCGTCTGGCCTGTCGAGGTGACCGCTACCAGCCCGGCCCCATCGTCGCTCAACTGCCAGACCAATGGGCTGCCCTCCAACATGATGACGTTACCGTTGACGTCCTCGACCGCTGCCCCACTCAATTCACCGGCAAAGGAGATCGGCCCGGCCTGACCATCCGCGCCATAACCGCCTTCCAGCGCAATATCGCCGATGCTACCGTTCTTGAGCGCCAACGGCTCCGCAGTGATTGTCTCTGGAGCATCATCATCGATACGAATATCGAGGCCACCAACGGCCTGACTACCATCGGAATCGACAACGGTATAGCTCACCGCCAACGTGATGTCGTCCTCTGTCGAGTTTTCTGGATGGTCCAGCGGACGTGCCAGGGTTACCTCGAAGGCACCGCTGGCAAGGTCCGTTACCGCGATGCGTAGCACCTCATCGCCTGACTCCATGGCGGCCACCAGGGTCAAGCCGTCATCCGACACCGTATAGCTCAGCAACTCGCCGGCAGAACTCAACGCTGGGAGTCCCGCAAGAGACCAGACGAAGGCCCCTTCGGCCGCCGGTCCGTCATCGCCGAAGTCGTAGCCGAGCACACCCGTGATCACCGTGGCCTCGCCTGCCACGTCGCCTCCTCCACCGGCGATACCACCATCCAGGCCGTCCTCGTCGAGCGCCACCTCAGCCGGCGCCGCGTCCGGGTTTCCCCCTTCGTTGGGTGTAACGGGACCAGCGGCGTCGAGGATCTGGATAGTCTGGCGCGCCTGAGTCTGATCTCCATCACCATCGGTCTGAACAAGACCGAACGACAGTGATGGTGCTGCGCCCTGGTCGAGACCACCCGCTGCAGAAAAGGACCAGGTTCCGTCTCCACTGACGGTCAACCGTCCTTCCTCGAGCACGATCTCCTGGCCCAGTGCAAAGGCTTCATCGATCCCCGCCACTGACACAACGAGGCTGGCGACGCCATCGGCACCATCGACGGCGCCCCAGCTCCCCTCGATGGTACTGCCTTCCCCCACCTCGGCGGGACCGCCCAGCTCGATGCCGGGAACATCATCGACAATCAGTACATCCAGACTGGCGGAGCGCCCGTCGCCATCTCCATCCGTTACCGTTACGTCGATCTGTTCAAGAAATCCACCACCGGTCGCCCCCTGCGTCCCGTCATTGTCGACAGCGGCGGTCAGCTCGAAGTGGTAGAGCACGGTGCCCCCCGTGGCGTCCCCCTGAAAACCATCCAGCCAGAGGATGCCATGGGGCGTATCGAGGGACCTGGGAGTCGCCTCCAGGGCCTGAAGGTCCGCCAGCGTCAAGGAGAGCGCACCTCCCAACGTCAGCGTGCCTAGACCGTCGGGAGTGTCGAAGTTGAAACTGCTGGACTGCTGCAAGGTGTCTGTTGAAGGCTGACTTCCCTGGGCCAGTCCCGACTCACGCACCACCAGCTCGGCGCCTTCCAGTCCTCCCGGTAGATCGTCGCCGTCCGGGGCGATACCAGAGCCATCGGGCCCACCTTCAAGCCCCTCCAGCGATACATCTTCATTCTCGCCATCTTCGTCTTCGCCGGGATTGTCGCCGTCCACGATATCGCCGAGGAACAGGTGAGGTTCTTGACCATCAGCCGAGTTCAGGCCGTACTCGTACGAAAGCGGAGAGACCTGCTCGAGGATACGCAATAGCCGGACGAACGAGTTGCCTTCATTGTTGCCACCACCAATCCCTGGGCCCGCTTCTGGATCATCAAAGGCATCAAGAAGGTCCTGCCGGGATTCAATGGCATCCAGGACCTCTTCCAGCCGCTCTTCGTCGAGCGCAGAAGTCTCTGCCGCATCATTCGAGTCAATCTGTGCAAGAAGAAGGGTATCTAGCTGGTCCGATTCAGCGTCACCCTGTCCCAGAGGCAGCTCGAGCACTTCGCCGGCCTCGAGCACAAGCGATGCTCGCCCCGGCTGCTCTCCAACAACGACTCGACCATCATCACCGGTAACGAGCCACTGGCCTGGCTTCAGCACATCTCCGGGCCTGGCAACCTGTTTCTCCCCGGTCTGATCGACAATCCACACAGTTCCTACGGTAACAATGATGTTCATGGGTCTGGCCCCGCGTTTTCTGCTTGTTGGGTTTCTCACAGAAAATAGGGGGGGGCCCATGCGGGCGATACTGTCTAGTAGGTCAGGTCATGGCAAACTCAATCCCAACGAATCATTACCGCATATTTAAGGTGTAATGATCAGCAAGGTTACAGCCCATCTCTTACAAGACAGTCTATTCATCAAACACGCGGAGAAGTCGGCGTAAGCCGAAAATTGACTTTCAGGCGGGAAAAGAGACGAGGTTACTGTGTGGAAAACGAGTACAAGCAAGGAGTGACAGGAATAGCACGATCCCGAATCACCCCCCGCTCTGTTTCGAGAGCACGCCTCACTGACGGTCCCTGGAGAGGCGCAGGATCAGCTGCATACGATCCTTGACGCCCAACTTGCGAAAGACTGCACCAAGATGGGCCTTGACGGTACGCTCGGTAATCCCTAGCTCCCTCGCCACCACCTTGTTGCTTTGCCCCTCCGCGACGGCCAGGGCGACATCCTTCTCGCGCTCCGTCAGGCCCTCCAGCATATCGTGATGCACGGCCGGAGCGCCCCCCATCGCCTTGAAGACGCCTCCCACCAGGCTGTCCATCAACTCGGGCCATAGCCAGATGCCCCGGTGCCGCACCACGACATCGACCTGACGCAGTACTTCAGGTGTCGAAAGTGCGTGGACATACCCCCTCGCGCCGGCGGTGAAGGCCTGGTATGCCTCGGCGGAATGTGGATTGAAGGACAGCACCGAAACCAGCACACCCTTGGTGGTCAGGCGTGTGCAGAGTCCCGCCCAGTCACCAGCCTCTACCACCACCCAGGCCAGATCGCCCTTGACGGCATGGTCGATGACACTGTGAGGAGCGACCACCTCCAGATCACTGAAGGCATCATTCCAGCGCGGCACCTCGCTACTTCCTTGATAGACCAGGTATCGAGTCATCACCGCTCTCCCATCGCGTTACCCCAGGCACGCAGTACCGGCTTCAAGAGGAACTGCATCACCGTGCGCTTGCCCGTCAGGATATCCACCTGAGCGGTCATGCCGGGGATGACATCCACCGCTTCGGCTTCCGCGCTGTCTTCGGTGCGCACACGAACCCGATAGTAGGTATTACCCTCTTCATCGGTGGTGGTGTCCGCGCTGATGTGCTCCAGCTGGGCATCCAGTCCGCCATAGATGGAAAAGTCATAGGCCGTCAGCTTGATGGTGGCAGGCAGACCCGGGCGCAGAAACGCGATGTCCTGTGGCGCAATCTTCGCCTCGACCACCAGAGCGTCGTCGGTGGGAACGATATCCACCACCTCCTGGCCGGGCTGAGCCACCCCGCCGATGGTGTTGATCGCCAGGCGTTGCACAACGCCGTCGACCGGCGACCGTATCTCCGAGAGACGCACCCTGTCCTGAAGCCCCTCGCTGGACTCATCGAGTGCTGACAGTTCACCCAGGGTCGCCGACAGCTCCTGACGCCATTCATTGCGCGCCTTCGCATCTACCTCGCGGAGTTCGCCCAGCGCTTCCTGAATCGCCGACTCCAGCCGCGACACCTGGGCCGCCGCTTGGTTGCGCTCACCGCTGGCCCTGGAAACCTCACGCTGCAAACGCAGCACCTCGACCTCCGAGACCGCGCCGCTGGACAGTAGAGGGCGTGTCAAATTGAGTTCCTGGCTAGCGAGATTCAGCTCACGACTGGCTGCGTTGCGACGCGCAGTTGCCTCGTTGAGCTCTGCCCGACGCTGCTCCAGTCGTTCCTGCAATATCTGCTTCTGCTCGTCCAGCGTTTCCAGACTGCTGTGATACAGCTCGCGCTCGCGGGAGACGATATTCGGCGCCTGCTCGATCAATGCCTCCGATGGAGAGAATTCGGACCCGGTCGCCAACGCCCTCAACCGCTCGGCCTTGGCCTGCAAGGTTTCTGCCTTGGCCCTGTTCTCGTTGAAGTTCGAGAGAAAACGCGTCGGGTCGATGCGCATGAGCAGATCGCCGGTGGAAACAAAGTCACCTTCGCTGACGCGAATCTCCTGAACCACGCCACCATCGAAGCTTTGCACACGCTGAAGCTGGCTGGAGGGAATGACCCTGCCACTGCCCCGCGTCACCTCATCGATCGGTGCGAAGCACGCCCAGACAATGACGCAGATGATCGCGACCACAACCATGTAAAGCATCAGCCTGGCGCGCAGTGGATCCTGCTGCATTCGCGCCCAGTCAGCGTCACTCGCCCAGTCTCTGTTGAGATGGGACGCGCTGACACGGCGTGCGAATAATCTATCGATAAAGGGACGGAAGACTTTGCCACCTTTCCGTGATACGCGACCGACGCCTTCGAATCCCTTCTGTTCAGCACTCTTGCTGGACATCAGCTGGCCCTCCCGATCTGGCCTTTGCGCAGCGCATCCATGACGCTGTCACGCTCACCATCTGCCACCACCTTGCCGGAGTCGATGACCACGATACGATCCACCAGCGACAGCAGGGATGTGCGGTGAGTCACCACCACCATCGTCTTGCCGCCGGCATAGTCCTTGAGGTTACGCTTGAAGGCCTCCTCGCTGGCGTGATCCATGGCGCTGGTCGGTTCATCAAGCAACAAGATCGCCGGATCGTGCACGATGGCACGGGCGATCGCTACCGCCTGCTTCTGACCTCCCGAGAGCATCTGTCCGCCTTCGCCCACCTGCAGTTCGACGCCCTGGGGGTGAGTACTGACGAGTCCGTCGAGCCCACTGATACGGATGGCCTTGAGCAGAAGATCGTCATCCACCCCTTCACTACCGGCACCGGCGATGATGTTGTCCTTCAACGAACCGTAGAACAGCCGAACGTCCTGGGGCACATAACCGATATGACGCCTCAACTGCAGGGGATCAAACTGACGAATGTCCACATCATCGATCAGCACGGCACCAGACGTCGGCTGGTACAGACCGAGCAACAACTTCTGCAATGTGGTCTTGCCACAACCTACGCGCCCCAGCAGCGCCACCTTCTGGCCTGGCGCTATCGACAGGGATACGTCGCGCAGGCTGTCATTCTCGGCCTGGGGGTAGCGGAAGGTGACCTTGTCGAATTTCACCAATCCCTTGACGGCGGGACGATCGATATAGCTCTTTTCCTCACGTTCCACCGGCATTTCCATCACTCTATCCAACGACTCCAGGGCCGTGGCCGATTGATGATACTGAGCCAGCAGTGCGGCGGCCTGGCTGACCGGCGCCAGCGCACGAGACGACAGCATGTAGGCAGCGATAAGACCACCCTGGGAGAGATTCCCATCGATGATCAGATAGACGCCGATGAGGATGACGCAGATACCGACAGTATTCTGGGTCCACTGGGCAATACTGGTGACCGATGTACCGAGAAACTTCAGCTGAGCCCCGGTGCGCGATAGGAAGGCACTGGCCTGCTCCCATTGCCCCTGCACTCGGCTCTCGCCCCGCAGCGTCTTGACCGTCTCCAGCTGGGAGACCGATTCCACCAGGGTGGCGTTGCGTTGCGCGCCTACCTTCAAGGTGGTTTCCGACAGGTCGTGCAACTTTCCCTGGGCACCGAGGGCGTAGAGCAAGATAAACAGCACGCCGACCACGATCGGAATGACCAATGCAGGGCCTATCAGACCAATGATAGCGATAAACATCAGAACGAACGGCAGGTCCACCATGGCGATCACGGTGGCGGAGCCGATAAAGCTCCGAACCGACTCGAAGGATTGCAACATCGAGACAAAGGAACCGGTCGAGGCAGGCTTGGCCTCCATCCGCATCCCCATGACACGTGACATGATACGCGACGAGAGCTTGACGTCAGCACGACTGGCCGCAAGATCGACAAAGCTTGAACGCATCAACCTGAGGGTCAAATCGAACGCCAGGACGATCAAGGCACCGATGGACAGGACCCACAGCGTCTCGGTGGCGTGATTGGGCACCACGCGATCATAGACGTTGAGAACAAACAGGGGCATCGCCAGCGCGAAGATATTGATGGCGACAGAGCCCAGTATCACGTCACGATAAAGGCGCCTGTTTTCCTTGATCACGCTCCAGAACCAATGCCCAGAGCGCTTTTCGTTGACATCCTTTGAACGGGCATCGAAACGGAAGCGCGGACGCGTATAGATCGCCGTCCCGCTGTACCGCTCGTGAAGCTCGTCCAGCGAGATTTCCACCGACGCTTGCCCCAGTTCGGGATAAATCACCTGCGCGGTACGCGCCTTGACGTCGATATCCAGCAATGCGCAGGCTCGCCCCGGCTCCAGCAACAGCACGACGGGGAATAGCGCGGGATTCAACTGCACCAGGCGACTCTTGACGATTCGCGCCGTCAGCCCGGCACGTTCCGACGCTCGGGGAAAGATCCCGGGCGTCAGTGCGCCATCTTCAAGCGGAAGCCCCGCTGTCAGGGAATCGGCACTTACATCATGCTCGTGGTAGTGCGCAATCGACAGCAGCACTTCCAGCAATTCATCCTTGACGGGGCCTCTGGCATCATCCTGTTCCTGCGCGTCAGGTGTTGTAATTTCCGTTTCATCCGCAACTCGTGAATCGTCCACGTAAACCTCTCTGTCGGCCGATGGCTGTACCAGAACGTCCTTCCCGTGCGACCCGGCCTGTCATCCCTGCAGTCGTCACGGCTCCCTTTGCTGCAATGCAAGGACCAGAACGTGGCAGTTGCATTCACATCTCGGGAAATGGCGCCCCCAAGGGGGGCGCTATCTTCCGCTGAGTTTCTAGCCCTCCAGGCTGTGGTTCTCGACCCCTCGCGCCCAGGCAAGTGACACGCTGTCATTACCGGCAAAACCAGGCAAGGCCCCCATGTCCAGATTCTCGCCGCTGCGCTCGAGGGTGATCTCCACTCGACGGTTCTGCCGGCGGCCCTCGACGGTGGCGTTGGATTGAACCGGGCGATGTGACCCATAGCCCTCGGTCTCGATCAAGGATGGATCGACCCCCTGACTGATCAGGTACTCACCCACCGCAGCCGCTCGATTGCGTGACAGTGGGTCATTGATGGCATCGGTACCGGAGATGTCCGCATGGCCAGCGATGAATACCCGGACCAGGTCGTTACGACCACGGATGCGATCGGCCAGCGCACCCAGTTCCTGCTTGGCTCTCGCGCTGAGGACGTAGCTGTTGATCTCGAACAGAGCGTCCGCAGGCATGACGACGTCCGGAGCCCGTGTGGAGCCGGTAAGCTCCTCGATGCTGTAGGACCGGGGGCCTACCGCCGGACAGACGATATCCGGCGTAATCGACACACCGTTGCTGTCCAGCTCGGCGAGGGTCGGCAACCCATCCTTGCGCACCTCGAGCACTTCCAGCAGGCTTCCGGTGGCACGCAGGGTACGGGCATCGGCCAGGGCGACGTCATACTGCGCATTCACATAGGCACGACTCGCCTCGAAGTACTCGTTCTCGATGTCCAGCAGGTCGAGCAGCGAACGCTGACCGATGTCGAACTGTTGCTTGTACGCCCCGCGAACACGGTCGGTGGTCTGACGGTGCTCGTTCAGATACTCGAGCTGGTCGCGTAGACGACGGGTATCGTTGTAAGCGATGGTGGTGGTCTGACGGATGTCGACGCAGGCCTTGTCACGCAGATTGACCGCCTGCTCGACACGATCACTGGCGGCGCGGAACGACGCCAGGTCGCTGCCGCCGCGGTACAGATTGAGGCTACCTACCAGTTCGATGCTGTGACGGTCTTCATGATCGTTATCGGAGATGAAGTCACCGTCGGTATCGCTGCCCTTGTAGGTACCACTGCGGCCCACCAGGTCAAGCCTGGGATGGAAGGGTGACTTGGTGCCTTCACGCTCGGCGCGAGCCGCCTCGATATTCTCGATGGCGGCATGGAAGTCCGGGTTACCCTCGTAGGCAAGCTGCAACGCCTGGGCGACGTCAGCGGGTAGCTGCTCGGCGAAGGTCGGCGCCGGCGCAAGCGCTTCCGGCGGCAATTCCCCCACCAGACGCTGGAAACGCGCAGATACATCGTGCAGGTTGGACGCTTCGGTGATGAGGTTCGATTCGGCCAGTGCCAGACGACCGCTGATCTGTTCAAGGTCGACACGACGACCGGCGCCGGACAGCGCACGGGCCTCGATCTGCTGATAGACCTCCAGGTGCTTCTGGTAGTTTTCCTGGGCAAGGCCCACCAGGCGGCGGTAACGCTGAACATCAAGATAGGCGTTGGTCGCGTCCAGCGCCGCGTCCTGACTCGCCCCCAGCAGCTCGTAGTAGCGAACCAGTTCTGCCCGGCTTAGACGCTCCACCTCGCTGGCGGTAGCGAAGCCGTCATAGATCATCTGGTTCAGCGTCACCTCAGCATAGTCAGTATCGTAGCTGCCCTGTTGATCGTTCTGGCGATCCTCGAGGCCAACGCCTGCATTGACGTCAATCTGAGGCAGGTAGCCTCCGAAGGCCACTCGTTCGTCGTGCCCCGCAGCCTGGAAGCCGTTCCAGGCAGCCAGCACCTCGGGATTGGTATTGATGGTCTGCTCCACGACGTCACGCAGGGTCGCCGCCCCCGGCGACGTAGTGCCAGGCGGCAATGCCTGCGCGTCCTGGGCCATGACTCCTGACCCCATCAGCATTGACGTAGAGGCCAATGCGATGGCACTTACCAGCGGCCGCAACATGGAAGAGCGAGCTTCTCGGCAGATCGTTTTCATTCGTGTTCCCTTAATTATCAATGGCCGCAGCCAGTACAGTTGAATCTAGTACCAACGAACTAGCCCAACAACCCCGTAATCTGCTGGACCAACCGTGCTGCTTCGGCGCTACCATTCTCATCATCCCCGGGATGGGCGAGCAGTTTCCCTGTAGCGCCGATTGTCGAGCGCTTCCCCAACGCTGCTAATATCCCATCCAACTACAACTACAATTCTCGCACATTTGATCACATTCAGTAACAACAGACTGTCCAGCGCCCTCCTTGTCCGGCGAAACCCCTCTTGACAGAGCCAACCCCATCGTTCTACGGCAAACCTGTCCCGTAGCAGTACGCAAACATGCTATCGTAACCCCTTGGATCAAGTGCCTAGCCAAGGAGTTACCGATGGCCTCATCCGAAATTCAAAAAACCCGTGTCATCAACGAACTAACCGGCTTTATCAAGAAGTTGCTACAGGATCCCAAGGTCCTGGAGACCTCTCTCGAGATCGCCCGCCGACACCTGGAAAGCGGTAGCGACAGTAGCGTCATGGCCGACATTGCCAACGAAATATCGGATACCACCAGCATTCATATCCCTGACAGCGCCGAGGAGCACTCCGAAGCCGACCGGCTCTTCCTGGAGCTTCTAAAAGAGGTCGTTCAGGAAGAAAAAGCGCTGTACTGACGGACTTTTATCGCTCTGCTCCTGCCCCCGCCGATCGCCCAAGCTGCCATCGGCGGAATCTTGAAGATCTCAATCAAACTTGATCTGGATCAACGTTACTATTCTTACATCGTAGTCCCGGCTTTCACACCATGGAATATCGCCTTTCCCTTTCTGCCGACCTCACCACCAAGTCCGCCTCGGTGAGACGGCACATGGGTCGCTGCCTTGCCACCAACCTGCGCAATGCACTCAGACGCCAGGAGCCCAAGACCAAAGTCGTTGCCCAATGGGACCATCTGGTCGTAAGACTTCCGCGGGGCCTTGCGCGCGAGGATCGTCTGGCACTCGAAGCGAGCATGACCCGGATACCGGGCGTTCAGCGCGTGGCCAGGACGCGCAACAGGCCGCTTGGGGACTGGCGGAGCACCATCGAACAACTGGCGTGCGAACGGGTATCGGATATCGAAGGCAAGCGCTTCAAGGTCAAGGTCAAGCGCAAGGGACATCACGACTTCGGTTCGGTGGAGGTGGAGCGTGCGCTGGGCGCAGCGCTGCTCGCCCATGCTGCTGATGCCAGGGTCGACCTGAGCACCCCCGAGTTAGTGATGCCACTGCGGATCGATGGCGACACCTTGATCGAGGAAGTCGACCTTGGGCCGGGCCTCGGTGGCTTTCCACTAGGCACCCAGGGAGAGGCGCTGGTACTGATGTCCGGGGGTTACGACTCTCCGGTGGCGGCCTATCGGATGCTCAGGCGCGGCATCAAGTGTCAGTTTGTCCTCTTTCGTTTTGGCGGACAGGAACAGGAAAAGGCGGTCAAGGCGCTGACCCGAGACCTGTGGCAGCGATACAGTGCCTCCCATAAGGCCAACTTCATCACCGTTCCCTTCGAGGAAGTGGTCGAGACACTGCGTCGCGAGGTACCCGATGCCCTGGTGTCGCTGGTGCTGAAGCGCTTGATGATCGAGGCCGCCGCAAGAATCGCGCAACGCGCGCGCATCCCCGCCCTGGTGACAGGAGAGGTGATCGCCCAGGTGTCCAGTCAGACACTGACCAACCTCGGCCTGATCGACCGCGCCAGCCACCTGCCGGTGTTGCGACCGCTGCTGACCGATGACAAGCAGACCATCATCGATGAGGCCCACCGGATCGCTACCGCTGAGGCGTCGAGCCGAATGCCCGAGTACTGCGGCGGGATGTCCAGTCGCCCCAGGGTCAAGGCGTCGCTGAAGGAGCTTCAAGCGGCAGAGGCCGGGCTACCGGCCGACCTGCTGGATCGCGCCCTGGCCAGCGCCACTCGCCAGCCTGTCGATGCGCCAGTATCCAAAGGCGTCAGCGCACCCTCCCAGGAGCCCCTGGCAGAAGTCTCCTTTGGAGGGCTCCACGACTTCGCCCGAACGGCGACCCGGGTCATCGATGTGCGGCCCCCGGACGACGTCGAGCGCCGTCCGCTTGGGCCACTCGCCTGCCCCGTCGATCACATTCCCTTCTATGAACTGGCGACCCGCAGCGATGCGCTGGATCGCGACACCCGCTATCTCCTCTATTGTGACCAGGGCGTCATGAGCCGCCTCCAGGCGCTGCACCTCAAGGACCGAGGCCTTGAGCATGTCGGCCTGCTGGTGGCGTCCTCCTGACAATGCACCGTCTGCACAACGGCTCTTTCATGGCTGCGCCCAAGCACGATAGCGGATGCACACGACCTCGATCCTAGCTACAATCGTCGCCTGATTTTCAACGGGATATCACGTCACACCATGTCCATCACCGCACCCGACAAGCGCCAGATTCTGGTCACCAGCGCCTTGCCCTACGCCAACGGCGCCATTCACCTGGGCCACCTGCTGGAGTACATCCAGACGGATATCTGGGTGCGGTTCCAGAAGAGTCGCGGCCACCAGTGCCACTACGTCTGCGCCGATGACGCCCACGGCACCGCGATCATGCTGCGTGCCGAGCAGGAGGGCATCACCTCCGAGGCGCTGATCGACCGCGTATCCCGCGAACACCAGCAGGACTTCGCCCGTTTCGGCGTGGCCTTCGACAACTACCACTCGACCCACTCCGAGGAAAATCGCCACTTCAGCGAGCTTATCTATAAGCGCCTGCGCGACAAGGGGCACATCGCCACCCGTGACATCGAGCAGATGTACGATCCGGTCAAGGGTCTGTTCCTGGCCGATCGTTTCATCAAGGGCACCTGCCCCAAGTGCCACACCGCGGATCAGTACGGCGACAACTGCGAGGCCTGCGGCGCCACCTATACCCCTGCCGAGTTGATCGATCCGGTATCGGCTATTTCCGGCGCCACCCCGGAAGTCCGCAGCTCCACCCACTACTTCTTCAAGCTGCCTGACTTCGCCGACTTCCTCAGTGCCTGGATCAAGGACGACCATGTCCAGCCGCAGATCCGCAACAAGCTGATGGAATGGTTCGAGTCCGGCTTCAACGAGTGGGACATCAGCCGCGACGCGCCCTACTTCGGCTTCGAGATTCCTGACGCGCCAGGCAAGTACTTCTATGTCTGGCTGGATGCTCCGATCGGCTACCTGGCGAGCTTCAAGAACCTGTGCGAGCGCGAGGGGCTGGACTTCGACAGCTACTGGGAGCGCGATTCAAAGGCCGAGGTCTACCATTTCATCGGCAAGGACATCGTCTACTTCCACGCCCTGTTCTGGCCGGCGATGCTGCATGGGGCCGAGATGCGCACCCCCACCGCAGTCAACTGCCACGGCTTCGTCACGGTCAACGGCGCCAAGATGTCCAAGTCACGCGGCACCTTCATCAAGGCCGCGACCTACGCCGAGCATCTCAATCCCGAGTACCTGCGCTACTACTTCGCCGCCAAGCTCACCTCCCGGGTCGATGACCTCGACCTGAACCTCGAGGACTTCGCGCTCAGGGTCAATGCCGACCTGGTGGGCAAGGTGGTCAACATCGCCAGCCGCTGCGCCGGCTTCGTCAAGAAGCTCGGCGGCGGCCAGCTGTCGAATCACTGCGCCGAGCCGGACATGCTGGCACGCTTCATCGCCGCCGGTGACGAGATCGCCGACTACTATGAACAGCGGGAGTTCGGCCGCGCCATGCGCAAGGTCATGGAGCTGGCCGACGAGGCCAACAGCTACATCGCCGACCAGGCGCCCTGGGTGCTGGCCAAGGAGGCAGGCCGCGAGCAGGAAGTGCTCGACATCTGCTCCATGGGAATCAACCTGTTCCGTCAGCTGATGGTCTACCTTGCCCCGGTGGTACCGGCCATGGCCGAACAGGCCAGACTGTTCATGAATCTCGACACCCTCGACTGGAACAGCCGCGAGACCTGGCTGGGCGATCACCCCGTCAACAAGTTCAAGCCGCTGATGACCCGGGTCGAGAACGATCGTATCGATGCCATGATCGAAGCATCGAAGGAGGATCTGGTGGAAGAACAGAAGCTCAAGGAAACGCCCAAGGGCCCGCTGGCCGAGACGCCGATCGCCGACGAGATCAGCTTCGACGACTTCGCCAAGGTGGACCTGCGTATCGCCCGCATCGCCAAGGCGGAGTACGTCGAAGGCGCCGACAAGCTGCTCAAGCTGTCGCTGGATCTCGGCGGCGAAAGCCGTCAGGTCTTCGCCGGCATCCGTCGCGCCTATTCGCCGGAGGCCCTCGAAGGCAAGCTGACCGTCATGGTGGCCAACCTGGCACCGCGCAAGATGCGCTTTGGTGTTTCCGAAGGCATGGTGCTGGCGGCTGGCAACGACGACGGCATCTATCTGCTCGAACCCCACAGTGGCGCAGAACCCGGCCAGCGGGTCAGCTAAGGGGTTCCATCACGCCCATGCGCCGGCGGGGCCCTGCCCGCCGGCCGTTACCTCGTGTATTCCATGACCGACGTTCTTCTCGTCCTCGTCAGTACCGCCCTGGTCAACAACTTCGTGCTGGTGCAGTTTCTCGGGTTATGCCCTTTCCTGGGGGTGTCCTCGAAGCTGGAATCGGCGCTGGGCATGTCCCTTGCCACCACCTTCGTGCTGACCCTGTCATCGGCGGCCAGTCACCTGCTGCACCGTTATCTGCTGGTGCCGCTGGATCTTGAGTACCTGCGCACCATCGCCTTTATCGTGGTGATCGCCGTGGTAGTCCAGGCCACCGAGGTCATGGTCCGCCATCTGAGCCCCCTGCTGCATCGGGTGCTTGGCATCTTCCTGCCGCTGATTACCACCAACTGCGCGGTGCTGGGCGTGGCGCTGCTGAGCCTGGGTCGCGACGGCGGGTTCTTCGATGCGCTGCTGTACGGATTCAGCGCCGCTCTGGGCTTCTCGCTGGTGCTGATCCTGCTGGCGGCCATGCGCGAACGCCTGGCGGGCGCCGATGTACCGCGCCCGTTTCGCGGTGCGGCCATCGCCATGATCACCGCCAGCCTGATGTCGCTGGCCTTCATGGGCTTTACCGGGCTTGCCACCGGGGGCTCTCCATGAGCCTGACGAGTCTTGTCGGCGTGGTCCTGATGGTCGCGCTGATCGGCGTCTGCGGCGGACTGCTGGGCTGGCTGAACCGTCGCTTCAAGGACGGCGAGGATGGCCTGGTGGAGCAGATCGACGCCCTGCTGCCCCAGACCCAATGTGGCCAGTGTGGCTATCCCGGCTGTCGGCCCTACGCCGAAGCCGTCGAGCAGGGAGAGGCGATCAATCGCTGTCCACCGGGCGGCGAGGCAACCATCCTTGAGTTGGCCGAACTGCTTGGTCGGGAACCGCTGGCGCTCGACGGCGACGCCGACGATACCCCCCGGGTGGCCTTTATTCGGGAAGATGAATGCATCGGCTGCACCAAGTGCATCCAGGCCTGCCCGGTGGACGCCATCCTCGGTGCCTCGAAGATGATGCACACGGTCATCGCTCACGAATGCACCGGCTGCGACCTCTGTATCGCCCCCTGCCCGGTGGACTGCATCGACATGCTGCCAAGAGAGCCACAACCCCGCTGGACCGCCGGCATCATCGCCAGCGACCGCACCACGGAGACGCTTCATGGCAGTACTTGAGCGACTCTGGCGATCACTGTCGGCGGGTACCCGGCCCGCCGGCGGCGTGCTGCCCCCTACCCGCAAGTCGCAGACCCGCGACCTGGGCATACGCACGCCGCCGCTACCGGCCAGGGTGACATTGTTGCTGGAAGATGGCCGCGACCAGCCGTGGCGAGAGGTCCAGCCCATCGTCAAGCCGGGCCAGTACGTGCGTGCCGGCGAGCCAGTGGCACGCGCCGTCGGCCACCTGGCGCTGCCGGTGCACGCCAGCATCTCGGGCCACGTCAGCGCACTGGTCCTTGGCCACGAAGCGGACTCCGGCGAACAACACCGACCCGCCGTGGTGATCGAAGCAGACGGCGCTTCACAGCACCACTGGCTGCCGCCGCTCGACTGGCAAGGCGCGGCCCCCGGCGAAATCATCCAACGAATTGCCGACGCCGGCATCGCCGGCATGGGCGGCGGCGGATTTCCGGCCCATCTCAAGGTCCGCGCGGCACGCCAGGCGGGCATCGATACCCTGGTGGTCAACGCCGCCGAGTGCGAACCCTACCTGAGCGCCGATGACCAGACACTGCGCCAGCACACCGACCGGGTGCTGCTCGGTGCAGCGATGGTGGCCCATGCCACCGGGGCCGGCTCTATTGTCATCGGCATCGAAGACGACAAGCCCGAGGCGGCCAGCGCCGTGCGGGCCCGGCTAGGCGAGCTGCCCTGCCCGGCACGGCTCGAGGTGATCCCCACCCGCTACCCCAGCGGCGGCGAGCGCCAGCTGATCGAGCGCCTGCTGGGCCGCCGTCTCGCCTCGGACCAGCTGCCGGTGGACGCCGGCGTGCTGTGTCACAATCCCGGGACCCTGGCGGCCATCCACGACGCGGTGGCGCTCGGCAAGCCGATGATCGAGCGCACCCTGACCCTGGCGGGCCGAGCACTGGCACGCCCCGGCAATGTCACCGCGCGCCTGGGCACCGCCATTGAACACCTGCTGGAGGACGCCGGCCTCGATCGCACCAGATTGTCGCGGGTGATCGAAGGCGGGCCGATGATGGGTCAGGCGATCGGGTCGCTTGACCAACCCATCACCCAGACCACCAACGGCCTGATCGCCGCTGACGCGGCTGAACTGCCGACGCCGCCCCCCGCACGCCCCTGCATCCGTTGCGGCGACTGCCAGCCGGCCTGCCCGGCGGGCCTTGCCCCTCAGCAACTGTGGTGGCACTCCCAGGCAGGCGAAGACCACAAGGCCGAGGCCAACGGCCTGTTTGACTGCATCGAGTGCGGCGCCTGCGATTACGTCTGCCCCAGCCACCTGCCGCTGGCCAACGGCTTCGGCGAGGCCAAGCAGCGCCTGCGCACCGCGCGCGCCGAGAGCGCCCGGGCCGACCAGGCCCGCCACCGCTTCGAGGCACGCCAGGCCCGCGAGCAGCGCGAGGCGGCCGAGCGTGAAGCACGTCGCCAGGCCCGTCGTCAGGCCGCCACCCGGCGCGGCCAGCAGCGTGACGCAAGCAGCGCCAAGGATAGCTCAGCCGACGCCAAAGGAACCGCCAGCGTCGCGGACGTGCGTGGCCTGCGCATCGCCCAGGCAGCCGCCAAGGCCGCGGCACGCAAGGCTGAGAAGGCGCTGGAGCGCGCCGCCCAGCAGCAGCAATCGGCGGATGTCCTCGCCGACCTCGAGACTCAGCTGGATACCGCCAGACAGCACCTCGCCGCCGCCGATGCACGACTCAAGGCCGCCCGTCAGGAGGAAACACGGCCATGAGCCACCTTCACCGCCACACCAGCGCAGACAGCGCTCGCCGTGGACACGACAGCGCTACCTTGATGCGTCGGGTGACGCTGGCCTGCCTGCCCGGACTCATCACCCAGAGCTGGTTCTTCGGCCTTGGCGTCGTCACCAACGTCATCACCGCAGCGGCCTGCTGTGTGCTGATCGAGGCGATGATGCTGGCGGCGCGTCGGCGGCCCGTCTCGCCAACCATCGCTGATGTCAGCGCCCTGTTGACCGGGGTACTGCTGGGTGCGGCGCTGCCGGCGGGCACCAGCCTGTGGCTGATCCTGATCGGCTCGCTTGCCGCCGTGGCGGTGGCCAAGCACCTTTACGGCGGGCTCGGCCAGAATCTGTTCAACCCCGCCATGGTGGGCTACGCCCTCCTGCTGGTGTCCTTCCCCACCCAGATGAGCCTGTGGCCCGCACCCTCGGGGCTATTCGGCCCCGACGCCGTCGAGCCCTCGACCTGGCTGGCACGCTGGCTGGGCCAGCACCCACCAGCCGCACTGGATGCGCTGAGCGGTGCCACACCGCTGGACGCCTACCGCCATCGCGCCGCAGACGCCAGCCTCGCCGAGCTAGTGGCACCAGCGGCGCTGGAGGCCTGGCGCAACGTCGCCGTGGCCTGGCTGGCCGGAGGTCTTTACCTGCTCTACCGCCGGCTGATCGACTGGCGCCTGCCGCTGTCCATGCTCGCCTCCATGGCCTTGCTCGCCTGGCTGTTCGATCAACTGTCGGCCAGCGGCGGCGTCGGCTTCCACCTGCTCGGGGGCGCGGCCATGTTCGGCGCCTTCTTTATCGTCACCGACCCTGTCAGTGCCGCCAGCGGTCGTCGTGCACGCCTGGCTTATGGTGCCGGCATCGGCGCCCTGACGATGATCATCCGTGCCTATGGCGGCTACCCCGACGCCGTGGCCTTCGCCGTGCTGCTGATGAACCTGGCCGCCCCCCTGCTCGACCAGCTGGTGCCCGACCGGCCATCGAATGCTCGAGCCACCCGGAGGCACAACGGTGACGGCTAGCCAGCGACCCGCCTTGGTCAAGAGCGCTGATGGACGACCGCCTCACTTGGAAAGCACTGATAGACTGCGCTGATGAATAGCCCTGATAGCAACACGTCGGCTCCGCGAACACTGGCCGTGAAACTTGCCCTGTTCGCCCTGGTGACCCTGGGTGCGGTCAGCCTGACCCAGGCGCTCAGCGAGGGGCGTATCGAGGCCAATCGCCAGGCCCACCAGGACGCCCTGCTGCAAAGCCTGGCGCCTCAGGGCACCGCCAGGCTGGTGCCGGCGCCGGCCGGTGACCAAGGCTGGCAGGCGCTGGACGAAAGCGGCACGCTGCTCGCCACCCTGCAACCCTCTTCAGCGCTCGGCTACGCAGGCCCCGTCGAGGTGCTGGTGGCACTGACACCGCAGCGGCGTGTCACGGCAGTGCGCGTCGTCGATCACCGCGAGACGCCGGGTCTCGGCGACGCCATCGAGCGCCGCAAGGGCCCCTGGATCGATCAGTTCGAAGGCCTCGCGCGCCACCAGCTGGACCTGGCCCCGCAGGGCGCCATCGAAGCCCTGACCGGTGCCACCATCACCTCTCGCGCCGTCATCCAGGCGGTGAACGAAGCGGTGCTGACTGCCGGGTCGCCGCGTGATACGCCAGACGCCAGTAACCAGGAGCCCAGCCCATGACCCGCAGCGACGCTCGCGACATCGCCATCAAGGGGCTGTGGAGCAACAATCCCGCCCTGGTCCAGTTGCTCGGCCTGTGTCCGCTACTGGCCGTCACCGGCAGTGTGGTCAATGGCCTGGGGCTCGGGATCGCCACCCTGGGGGTGATGCTCGGCGCCAGCGCCTCGGCCTCGGCGCTGCGCCACCAGGTACGCCCTGAGGTACGCCTGCCGGCCTTCGTGTTGATCATCGCTGCCTTCGTGACCTGCGTCGAACTGGCCATGGCGGCGCTGGCCTACGAGCTCTACCAGGTGCTCGGCATCTTCCTGCCGCTGATCGTCACCAATTGCGCCATCCTGGCTCGGGTCGAGGCCTTTGCCTCCCGCCAACCGCTCAAGCTGGCGCTGTTCGACGCCCTGATGAACGGCCTCGGCTTCACTCTGGTGCTGGTGTTGATCGGGGGTATCCGCGAACTGCTGGGGCAAGGCACCCTGTTCGCCGGCATGGACCTGCTGCTGGGCGACGCAGCCGGTGACTGGACACTGCACCTGCCGGGTGATGGCGGCATGCTGTTTCTGGTGCTGCCCCCGGGGGCCTTTCTGGTCACCGGGCTGCTGATCGCCGCCAAGAACGCCATCGACGACGCCGTGAAGCGCCGCCGCCCGGCGCCGACCCGGACGCCCAGGGACGAACGCCGGGTGCGGGTTACCGGGGTCGTGCGCTGAAGATCCGCCCGGCCTGGCCCGCTGTCGATTCAGCCCCTGGCTTGCCAACCAAAGAGACGAGCATGAACGCTGCCAAACGCCACGAGATCTTTACCCGCCTGCGGGCCCACAATCCCGAGCCGACCACCGAGCTCAACTGGAGCACACCGTTTGAACTGCTGGCCGCGGTACTGCTGTCGGCGCAGGCCACCGACGTCGGCGTCAACAAGGCCACCGCTCGCCTGTTCCCCGTGGCCAACACACCCCAGGCGATCATCGATATCGGGATCGACGCGCTCAAGGAACACATCAAGACCATCGGCCTTTACAACACCAAGGCCGAAAACCTGATGAAGACCTGCCATCTGCTGATCGAGAACCATGGCGGCGAGGTACCGGCCACCCGTCCGGCGCTGGAGGCCCTGCCCGGGGTCGGACGCAAGACCGCCAACGTGATACTCAACACCGCCTTCGGCCAGCCCACCATCGCCGTGGACACCCACATCTTCCGGGTCTCCAACCGCACCGGCATCGCCAAGGGCAAGAACGTGGTGGAGGTCGAGGAACGGCTGGTGCGCCACGTGCCCCGCGAGTTTCGCCAGGACGCCCACCACTGGTTGATCCTCCATGGCCGCTATACCTGCGTGGCGCGCAAGCCACGTTGCGGCAGCTGTGTCATCGAGGATCTGTGCGAGTTCAAGGACAAGACCGACATCTAGACCTTGCATGGGCCGCGACTGCACCCAGCGACGGTTTTCGCCCGTCCTGGCCCCCAGCACCACAGACGAAAGCGCTCGCCGGCGACAGCGCCATCACCAAGGATGCAGCGCCGGAAGCCGGAAGCCGGAAGCCGGAAGCCGGAAGCCAGGCGAATTACGCCAAAGTTCAAGCGCAGCCGGCGGCCAGACGCGTTAGCCTGAGGGCCCAAGTCTCAACATGAGCGGTTAACGATGCAGGAAGTGCTACAGCAACTCTGGATTCCGCTGGCCATGGCCGTGAGCTTTGGCGCCTTCACCGGCTCGCTGTTCCGGCTAAGTGGCCGCCCGGGCTCCGAGCGGCCACTGATGTTCCCGGTGCTTGGCCTGCTCGGCGGCCTGACCGCCTTCATGATCCACCAGGTGCTGGTGTGGACGGTGGGCGCGCCGACCTGGCTGTTACCGACCCTGGTGGTGCTCCAGGTCTGGCTGTGGCTCGGGCCGCTGGGGCCGAAGATCCCCCGCCGCGAACAGGACCCACGAGAATGATCGTCTCCCCGTCAGACTGACGACCACAAGAGGCGCCCCTGCCTTGGCAGGGGCGCCTCTTTTATCGCTAATGCCTTCACACTAGGGTGAGCCCAAAGGGCCTGGACCGAGAACCGTCACCGAGCGCAGGCATAATTCCAGGCTTTCTACGAAAAGTCGGCGAGCGATGGTCAGACAAGGCAAAAATCGGTGAGAAAGCGCAGTTTACAAGCCGTAAATGAGCATTTTGATCCGATTTTTAACGCCGTATTACCGAGCGCAGGCACTTTTCATGCAAGCCCTATTGGCGAGTGGACGGGCACGGCGCCCCACAGGGAGCACAGGCGCTGGCGTCACGCTGGTTCAGCGAGGTGCGAGCGTGGCCGTCGCCCATGTTGAAGGCGAAGGTGGGACTGGCCAGGTGGTCGGCCATGATCAGTACCAGAATCGCCAGCAACAGACCGATGACGCGGCTTCGATGATAGGCGGCTTTCATGGGAATCACCTTGAACAATGGATCAGTGGGTCGGTCGATCAGTTGGGCAGTCGGAACCAGGGGCGCAGGCGAATCCCCACCAGCGAGCCGACGAAGGCGCAGGCGAACCACACCCAGGCGTGCAGGCTGCCCGAGGCCAGTCCCGAAAACAGCGCGCCGATATTGCAGCCGAAGCCCAGGCGGGCACCGTAGCCCAGCAGCAGGCCGCCGATGATCGCCGCCAGGAACTGACGTCCCTCGATGGGCTTGCGACTGGCTTCATTGAAGCGATTGGCCAGACCCGCCGCCAGCATGGCACCCAGCAGCAAACCGAAGTTCATCACCGAGGTGATGTTCACCAGCACCGAATCGGCCAGCGCCATGGCCGGGTAGTCCCAGGTCCAGAACTCGAACTGACTCATGTCCACGCCGATGGCCTGCAACGCCTTGGCGCCCCAAAGATTGAAGGCGAAGGTGATGCCCCAGGGCGCCCCGCCGATGGCCAGGGTCAGGGTGTTGCCGATCGCCAGCACCAGGATCGCCCAGACGAAGGGCCAGCGTCCCTGCACCAGGGTGCGCAGCATCCCGCCTTCGGCAGGTGCCAGGCGCAGCTCGGAGCGCTCGAGCGAACCGTGGGCGCGGCGTTCCACTCGATTGACCCACAGCATCACCAGCGCCAGTCCCGCCCACTGTACCGCGATGGCGCCGAAGACACCGACACTGTCGATCAGGCTGACAGGATCCAGGCTCGGCAGGTCGAGCCACCACGGCAGGTGGATCGAACCGACCACCGCACCGATGATGAAGAACGCAAGTGTCACCAGCATGCGCAGGTTGCCGGCGCCGACGGTAAACAGCGTGCCTGAGCCACAGCCTCCACCCAACTGCATGCCCAGGCCGAACACGAAGGAGCCCACCACCAGCGAGGTGCCGATGGGCGCCACCGCGCCCACCATGCCGGGCTCTCCGCTGCCGAGCAGCGGAATCATCAGCGCAGAGGTCAGTGCAAACAGGATCAACTGGGCACGCATGCCGGCGCCGCGACGCTTGGTGACCAGGTTGCGCCAGCCGGCGGTAAAGCCAAAGGCCCCATGGTAGAGCGCCATCCCCAGCGCGATACCGACGCCGAACAGCGCCACCAGGAAAGGAGCGGTCTCGAGCCACACCAGCCCGCCCAGGATCAGCATCCCGGCCAGGGCCACGCCGACGACGAAACGATCGACAGGAAGGCGGCCCTGGACGAGGGCCGCAGCGGAAGTCTGTGTCATGGTAGTGATCTACTCGTGATGAGAGGGCCACGCCGGCGACCCGGGGTCGGCGGCGTGGCGATAGCGTCAAACCCTGCCATCCAGCAACAGGTACGGCACGGACGCAGAAGCGAGGCAACGATAACGTAGCAAAGGCGCAGCAATTGCGCGAAATCGACGCTTTAACAAGGCGCCAACCGGAGCCTCAGGGCAACCGGATCCTCAGGGCGATCAGTCGTCGCCAAGGCCCAGAGCGTCGAGCACCTTGCCCAGTCCCTGCTTGGCCACCGCCAACGGGCGTGACTCGTCCTGGGTCCACTCGGCCATGGAGCCGTCATACAGGGCCACATTGTCGAAGCCGGCGATTTCGCTGAGCACGAACCAGTCGGTGGCGGCCCAGTGGCCGGTGTTGCAGAAGGCCACGGTCTTGGCGCTGGCGTCCAGCTCGGCCGCCTGTATCCGCGAGGTCACCTGGGCGGTGTCCAGACGCCAGGCGCCGCCATCGTTGGCCAGCAGGCTCTGGTGAGGCAGGTTCAAGGCACCCGGGATGGTGCCAGGAGCCGCCGCCGCCGGCGACTGATTGTCCCCCTTGAAGTAATCCTCGGGGCGAGCGTCGACCAGCTGCCCCTGGGACTCCCGTGCGGCCTCGACCTCTTCGGTGGTGGCCAGCAGTGACTCGTCCAGTTCGCCCTCGAAGCGCACCGGGTCGGGATATTCGACGGGGCCACTGACGACCTCCAGCCCCTGTTCCTTCCAGCCCGCAAAGCCACCGTCGAGGATCGCCACCTGGTCATGGCTGAGTACCTTGAAGGTCCAGTAGACCCGTGCGGCGCTGCCGAAGTCGGTGGCACCCGTGCCCGCCGGCACCAGCACCACGGTATCGTCGTTGTCGATACCGAGCCCACCGATCAACCGCTGTAGACTCGACACCGGCGGCATCACCCCGGTGACGCCGTCACGACTCTCGCGCCAGCCGTCTTCGGTATAGCTCGAGTACAGGCTGCCCGGGATATGGGCGTCTTCGAAGCTCGAGCGATCGCCGCCATTGTCGATGCTGGAGCGAATGTCCAGCACCACCAGATTGTCGTTGTCCAGATGCTCGCTCAGCCAGGCGGGGCTGACCAGCGGATCGACCTCAAGCGCCTGGGCGGAGCCTGCCACCAGCAAGGCACCGGCAAATGTCAGGGACCTCAGCATGATCTTGACCTCCTAGGTGGGTGTTGACGCCCATTATCCCGCTCGGAGCAGCAAACTCAATATGCTTGCAATGAATAATAATTTTCATGTTCATAACTTGCCGACATGAATATTCGCTCCAGCGAATGCCGAGCAACGCAGCAGGCGCAATGCCTTGTCAGGCAAGGCGCTTGGTAGCACACCCCTCGTGCACGCTCCTACTGTCACGCTCCTCATGCAAGGTCCTTCCCAGACGGTCCTTCGGCCATACCCACAGGATCCTTTCTGCCAGGCGATGCGCGAGCGGCCTTCCGCACCAGGTTACAGCGACAGTTCGCCTCCCCGTTCGACGGCGCGGACATAGCCGGGCCGTTGGCGACAGCGCTCGACAAAGGCGCCAAGCTGCGGGTGGTCGCCGAGCTGGCCACGACCTTCCAGCGCCAGCAGCGGGAAGCTCATCTGTATGTCGGCGGCACTGAAGTGCTCGCCCGCGAACCATTCTCGCCCTTCCAGGCTGTGCTCCCAGAAGTCCATCAGACGGCGGATCTCCGGCCCCAGATACTGCTTGCGCACGCCCTCGGCAAAGAGCCGGCCCAGGGGCCGCATCAGTGCCGGCACCGGCGGCTTGCCGAGCCGGCTGAACACCAGATTCATGACCAGTGGCGGCATGGCCGAGGCCTCGGCGTGGTGCATCCAGAACACGAAGTCGGTGGTGTCGGCGCTTGACGGCTCGGGCCACAGTCGATGCTCGGTATCGAAGCGCCTGAGCAGGTAGTCGATGATGGCGCCGCTCTCCGCCACCACGCGGCTACCTGCGTCTTCATCGGTGATCACCGGGGACTTGCCCAGCGGGTGCACCTGCTTGAGTGCGGCGGGTGCCAGCATGGTCTTCGGATCTCTGGCGTACTGGCGGATCTCGTAGTCCACGCCCAGCTCTTCCAGCAGCCAGACGATACGCAGTGAACGCGAATTTTCCAGATGGTGCACGACGATCATGGGGCTCTCCTTGGAACGAGTCATGCCTTGAGGCGGGTCTTTCCCTGAGACAGGCAATGGCCTGAGGTGTGGCTCTCCCCGGCATGGGCCGGGGCGTATTGAATGGGCTGACGGGCGCGGCGACGACCTGCCTGAAACAACAGCCCCACAGACACAAACGGCGCCCCGGAGGGCGCCGTTGTCGCGGTGAGCAATCACCGCGGTTCGAACATCTCGTCGCCGACTTCATCGATGTAGCGTTCGGCCTTCTGACGCATCAGGGCGTCACAGGCTTCCCGCCCCGGCACCAGGTCGGAACGCTCGAACCGATGCTCCAGGGTCTCGCCGCCCTCGATGGGCTTGCGGATGACACCGCTGACGCGGAACTGACCGCCCTGCTCCTCGGGTTGCGAGATGATCAGGTAACCACGGTACTCGACCGCTTCGGCCTCGGGCGCGGCCCGGGACGACGACTTGCCGTCCCCCTTGAACAGCGCTCCGAACAGTTGCTTCAGCATGGGAACTCCTTTGGCCTGTCGCGCGACGTTACCACTCAGTCCTGACGACGACCCTTGCCGGCAGCGATGCGCAGACGCAGGGCGTTGAGCTTGATGAAGCCTTCGGCGTCCTTCTGATCGTAGGCGCCCTGGTCATCCTCGAAGGTGGCGATGGACTCGTCGAACAGCGACTCGTCGGAGCGGCGACCGGCGACGATGGCGTTGCCCTTGTAGAGCTTCATGCGCACCACACCGGAGACGTTCTTCTGGGTCTCGTCGATGGCCGCCTGCAGCATGCGGCGCTCGGGGCTCCACCAGTAGCCGTTGTAGATCACCTCGGCGTACTTCGGCATCAGCTCGTCTTTCAGGTGAGCCTCTTCGCGATCCAGGGTCAGCGACTCGATGGCGCGGTGGGCACGCAGCATGATGGTGCCCCCGGGCGTCTCGTAGCAGCCGCGGGACTTCATGCCGACGTAGCGGTTCTCGACGATGTCCAGACGGCCAATACCATTGTCGCCACCCAGCTTGTTGAGTTTCTCGAGCACCTCGTGGGGCTTCATCGGCTCGCCGTCGATGGCCACGATATCACCCTTGTCGAAGGTCAGCTCGACGTAGGTCGGGGTATCGGGGGCGGCCTCCGGCGACACGCTCCAGCGCCACATGTCTTCCTCGGCCTCGGCCCAGGGATCCTCGAGGATGCCGCCCTCGTAGGAGATATGCAGCAGGTTGGCATCCATGGAGTACGGGGACTTCTTCTTCTTGCTGAAGTCCACCGGAATATCGTGCTGCTGGCAGTAGGCCATCAGCTTCTCGCGGGAGTTGAGGTCCCACTCGCGCCAGGGGGCGATCACCTTGACGCCGGGCTTGAGCGCATAGCCGCCAAGCTCGAAACGAACCTGATCGTTGCCCTTGCCGGTAGCGCCGTGAGAAATCGCGTCGGCACCGGTCTGGTTGGCGATCTCGATCAGGCGGCGGGCGATCAGCGGACGGGCGATGGAGGTGCCCAGCAGGTACTCGCCCTCATAGATGGTATTGGCGCGGAACATCGGATAGACATAGTCGCGCACGAATTCTTCGCGCAGGTCCTCGATGTAGATTTCCTTGACGCCCAGGGCCTCGGCCTTGGCACGGGCAGGCTCGACTTCCTCGCCCTGACCGATGTCAGCGGTGAAGGTCACCACTTCGCAGTCGTACGTTTCCTGCAACCACTTGACGATGACGGATGTGTCCAGTCCGCCGGAATAGGCGAGCACGACCTTCTTTACATCGGACATGCTAGGGGCTCCTTCTTGTAACCAACCATGGTGTGACCAACGCATTCGCGGCGCGAATAACGCCCGAAGAGCGCCGATTATAGCGTGCATCTGGGGTGCCGAATACCGGCCACGGGACGCCGCTGCCCCAAACTGCTAGACTTTCGCCGTTTCGGCCTGCACTAACCAGGCCCCCTGACCCCACACGGCCCGACAAGGAGAGGTGCATGAGCGAGCTGATCGCCCGCGAACTCATGGCGCAACGTTTTCGCAGTTTTCTGCCGGTGGTGGTGGATATCGAGACCGGCGGCTTCAACCCGGAATCCGACGCCCTGCTGGAGATCGCCGCCGTCACCCTGACCATGGACCCGGAAGGCAACCTGTTGCCCGACGCCACCTTCGCCTACCACATCGAACCCTTTGCCGGTGCCAATGTGGAGCAGGCAGCACTGGACTTCACCGGCATCCGCCTCGATGACCCGCTGCGCAAGCAGGTGGCGGTCAGCGAATCCGAGGCACTCGGCGAGATATTCCGTCCGGTGCGCAAGGCGATCAAGGCCCATGGCTGCACCAGAGCTATCCTGGTGGGCCACAACGCCGCCTTCGACCACGGCTTTCTCAATGCCGCGGTCAATCGCTGCGAGATCAAGCGCAATCCCTTCCACCCCTTCTCGAGCTTCGACACCGCGTCGCTTGCCGGCCTGGTCTACGGCCAGACCGTGCTCGCCCGAGCCTGTCGCGCCGCCGGTATCGAGTTCGACAACAACGCCGCGCACTCGGCCCGCTACGACACCGAGCGCACCGCCGAGCTGTTCTGCGCCATGGTCAATCGCTACAAGGACCTGGGAGGATGGCGGCTGGCCCAGCAGGAGCAAGGCATGGAAGAGGATTGATCCCCTTCGGCCACTAAAGTCTCAAGACGATAAAGGCCCCGATGGTCGATGACCATCGGGGCCTTTATCGTAGGTGCGAAGCTTTCGCGGCAGCCGGTCGACGCGGTCCCGCCGGACAACGATTTATGGAGAGGCGTTGGCCTGGCGGGCGCACGGCCACCAACAGCGCTCTTTAGTCGGCAGCGCCTTCCTCGTTCTGGCGGGCACGCTCGGCGGCCTGCTTGACCAGCGGCTCGAGTTCGCCGTTGTTGTGCATCTCGACGACGATGTCGCAGCCGCCGACCAGCTCGCCTTCCACCCAGAGCTGCGGGAAGGTCGGCCAGTTGGCCACCTTGGGCAGCTCCGCGCGGATGTCGGGGTTGTCCAGCACATTGACGAAGGCAAAGCGCTCGCCACAGGCCATCAGCGCCTGCACGGTCTGGGCGGAGAAGCCGCACTGCGGCAGCTGCGGAGACCCCTTCATGTAGATCAGGATGGGATTTTCACTGATCTGGCGCTGAATATTCTCGACGGTGGTACTCATCACGGCTCCTCGTTGAAACGGGCTTGGCTTGCTCGCCCTTGCTAAGTGACGCAGACCGGGACAATGGGGGCATCCCGCCCCATTTTCAATGCGGCCCCGGCGGACTACCTCGCAGGAGGCAATACCCGATGGCCACACTCGGCCTTTGCATGGCCGCATTGTACGGCCCGGCGGCGCGTTGCGCATCCCCTCGGGGCTGGCTAGGATGGTCGTTTTTTACCTCGTTGGAGAGATGCCATGGCCACCCGCCACTTCCTGACCCTACTGGACCTGAGCCAGGATGAACTGCGCTACCTCATCCAGCGCGCCATCACCATCAAGAACGGCCTCAAGGCCCACGGCCCGACCTACACGCCGTTCACCAACCGCACCCTGGCGATGATCTTCGAGAAATCCTCGACCCGTACCCGGGTGTCCTTCGAGACCGCCATGGCCCAGTTTGGCGGGCACGCCCTGTTTCTGTCACCGCGCGACACCCAGCTTGGGCGCGGCGAGCCCATCGGTGACACCGCGCGGGTGCTCTCGGAGATGGTCGATGCGGTGATGATCCGGACCTTTTCCCACCAGGGTCTCGAGGAATTCGCCGCCGCCAGTGACGTGCCGGTGATCAACGCCCTGACCGACGACTACCATCCGTGCCAGCTGCTGGCCGATGTCATGACCTGGACCGAGCTGCGCGGCAGCGTCAAGGGCCGCACCGCGGTGTGGATCGGCGACGGCAACAACATGTGCCACTCCTGGATCAACGCTGCTCGCCAGTTCGACTTCAAACTGCGTATCTGCTGCCCCGAGGGCTACGACCCCCGCGAGGATATCCTGGCCGCCGCCGGTGACCGGGTGGTGATCGAGCGCGACCCGATGACCGCCGTGGCCGGCGCCGACCTCGTCACCACCGATGTCTGGGCCTCCATGGGCCAGGAGGAAGAGCAGGCTCGTCGCGAGGCGGACTTTGCCGGCTTCCAGGTCACCGAAGCGATGCTCGACGCCGCCGCCAAGGACGTGCTGTTCCTGCATTGCCTGCCGGCCCACCGCGGTGAGGAGATCAGCGAGACCCTGCTCGACGATCCCCGCGCGGTCGTCTGGCAGGAAGCCGGCAACCGCCTGCACGCCCAGAAGGCGCTGCTGGAGTTCTTGATGTTGGGTCAGGTCAACGGCTGAGATCCTGGTCGACGCACTTATAGACTTTGGTCTAATTCGACGATTGTCGTATACTGGTCCCATCTTCTTATTCGGGATGGGACCATGGCCCTCACCGCTGATCACAACGACACCGCCCAGCGCATCGACCTCACCGCCTTCATCGAGGATCTCTACCGCGATGGCGAGGTGCTGGAGGCGATCACCCAGCCCAGTCGCGGGCTCAGCGCCGAGCGGCTCGATTCCCTGACCCGCTCACGGTCCCAGGCCTCGCGTCTGCGCCGCCTATTGCGCCAGGCGCTGGTGGCCCACAATAGCCAGGGGCGGCTGGTGCTCACCACCACCGGACGTGAACTGGCCTTTGACCTCTATGGTGTCGGCGCCGCCGACCTTCACGCCAGCGCCTGAGGTCTAAAGCGAGCGACCGACGCTGCTGTCTGGGTGTCGCCAGCCATCAACAGCCAGGCGGTAAATAGACAGGCGATTAATAGCCCGGCGGTCTCCTGACACCAGCCAGATATGCCAAGGGCGCCCAGCGGGCGCCCTTGGTGCTTCTGCTATCGGCTCTTGGGCGTATCGGCTCTTGCCACTATTCGTTTTTACCCTTTGCCTTTGCCAGCGGCGGTCGTTGTTACCTAAGGCCTATGCAAACGGCAGTCTGCCGCTTGGCTGCACGCCACCACGTCGCCGGTGAAGGCCCCCTTGATCAGGCCCCCTCGATCAGGCCCCCTCGATCAGGCCGCCGCGTCGGTATCTGCAGCCCCCTTCGTCCAGGCGTGGCGCTTGAAGGCGTCGTCGATGGGCGTGTCCGCCAGGTGATTCACGTAGTTCGACAGAATCTTCTGGCTCACCCCCAGCACGATATCCAGCAGCTGCTGCCGGCTGAAGCCCGCCTCGAGGAAGTGCTCCACCACGGCCGGATCCGGACGTCCGCGATCACGCACGATGGCCAGCGTGGTCTGGCGCAGCAGCTCCAGACGAGCGTCTTCCAGCGGCTGCTGGTCGCGCAGCGCCTGGGTGATGGCGGGGTCCACCTTCATCATGCTGGCCACCGCCGTGTGCACGGCCACACAGTACTCGCAATCATGCTCGACGTTGATCGCCTGCCATACCACCGTCTTCTCGGCGGCATCGAAACTCGAGGCGAGAAACAGCTCATGCAGTCGCTGGTAGGCCTCCAGCACGCCCGGCGCTTCGGCCATCACGCTATAAAGGGCCGGGATCATGCCCATCTCCTTCTGCGCCTTCTCGAGCAGGGGGCGGCTTTTTTCGGGGGCGCTGGACAGATCGTGCTGAGTAAAGTCGGTCATGGGTCTCTATTCCAATACAGAGGTGAAGGGATACGTCGATGAACGTGCTACTTGGTGGCGCTCGTTGCCGAATCCTTTCCCCGCACTCTCCCTACCCTCCTCATCACGCCTGTTCTGGCACAGATTGGCAGCGACACCAAGGATGTCGCATGACGTCAACGAAACGACGCTTGGCGCCAAGTGACAGGCCGTCATCTTCGCCACACTGCGCCCATTCACGACGAGGAGAGCATCATGAACCGCAACGTCATTCTGACCTGCGCCGTGACCGGCGCCGGCGACACCACCGCCAAGAGCGACAAGGTCCCGGTCACCCCCGAGCAGATCGCCAACGACTGCATCGAGGCCGCCAAGGCCGGCGCCAGCATCGCCCACATCCACGTGCGCGACCCCGAGACCGGTGGCGTCAGCCACTCGCTGGATCACTTCCGCGAGGTGATGGAGCGGGTGCGCGAGGCCGACACCGACATCGTCATGAACATCACCGCCGGCGGTGGCGGGGACTGGATTCCGGACAGCCAGGATCCGACCCGTGGCGGCCCCGGCACCGACATCCAGACCCCGGCCCAGCGCCATGAGCCGGTGGGCGAGCTGCTGCCTGAGCTGTGCACCCTGGACTGCGGCAGCCTCAACTTTGGCGACATGATCTACGTCAACTCCGCCGACTGGCTGCGTGAACACGCCCGTCTGGTGCAGGCCGCCGGGGTCAAGCCGGAGCTCGAGTGCTTCGACCTGGGCCATGTATGGTTCGCCCGCCAGCTCCAGGCCGAAGGCCTGATCGACGGTGACCCGCTCTACCAGCTGTGCCTGGGCATCCCCTGGGGCGCCGAGGCCGACACCGAGACCATGCTGGCCATGCGCAACAAGCTGCCGACCAACGCCAACTGGGCGGCCTTCGGCATCGGTCGCCACCAGATGCCCATGGCCGCCCAGGCGGTACTGCTCGGCGGCCACGCCCGCGTCGGCCTCGAGGACAACCTCTACCTGGAAAAGGGAGTACTGGCCTCCAACGCCCAGCTGGTCGAGAAGGCCGGTCGGATGATCAACCACCTTGGCGCCAACGTGATGACCCCGGCCGAAACCCGCAAGTTCCTCAAGCTGCGCGACCCGTCCACCGGTCAGATCGCCGGCGACAGCGCTGGAGGTGATGCATGAAACAGCTATCCGTCATCGGTACCGGCGTCATCGGCAACGGCTGGATCGCTCGCGCCCTGGCCAACGGCTGGCGTGTTGCCGCCTTTGACCCCGACCCCAGGGCCGAGGCACGCACCCGTGCCTTCGTCGACAATGCCTGGCCGTCACTGGAAAAACGGGGCCTGGCCGAGGGCGCAAGCCCCGACAACCTGCGCTTTGCGACCTCGCTGGAAGCCGCAGTGGACGGCGCCGACCTGATCCAGGAAAACGTGCCCGAGCGCCTCGAGCTCAAGCGCAGCATCCTGGCCCAGATCGACGCCGCGGCGCCGCCTGAGGTGCTGATCGGCTCCTCGACCTCGGGCTTCAAGCCCAGCGACCTGCAACAGGGCTGTCAGCACGCGCCCGGCAGGGTCATCGTCGCCCACCCCTTCAACCCGGTGTATCTGCTGCCGCTGGTCGAGCTGGTCGGCGGCGAGGCCACCCAGGCCGAGCACACCGAGCGGGCCCAGGCGCTGTATCAGGCACTCGACATGCGCCCGCTGGTGGTGCGTCGCGAGATCGAAGGGCATATCGCCGATCGCCTGATGGAGGCGCTGTGGCGGGAGTCCCTGCATCTGGTCAACGACGGTGTCGCCACCACCGAAGAGATCGACGCCGCCGTGGTCTACGGCTGCGGCCTGCGCTGGTCACTGATGGGCACCTTCCTGACCTTCCATCTGGCCGGCGGCGATCAGGGCATGCGCCACATGCTGGAACAGTTCGGCCCCGCCCTGAAGCTGCCCTGGACCAAGCTCGAGGCGCCGGAGCTGACCGACGAGCTGATCGATCGGGTGGTCGAGGGCTGCGAGCACCAGGCCGCGGGTCGCAGCGTGTCCGAGCTGGATCGCCGTCGTGACGACTTTCTGGTCGAACTGCTCGGGCTGGTCCAGAAGTACTGGCCGGAGGCGGAAGGCCTCGAGGGGCGCATCTGATGGCGCTGCTCGACACCGACGTCAAGCCTGACTGGGTCGACTACAACGGCCATATGAACGACGCCGAGTACGCCAGGGTGTTTTCCCTGGCGGTCGATACCCTGATGGAGCGCATCGGCCTCGACGAGGCCGGTCGCCACCGGCACGGCTACACCCTCTACACCCTGGAGACCCATCTGCGCTACCTGCGCGAGGCCCACCAGGGGCAGCCCCTTCAGGTCGAGGTCGCGCTGGTCGATCGTGACGCCAAGCGCCTGCATCTGTGGTTCGAGCTGTACAGCAGCGAACAGCTGCTGGCCACCAGCGAACAGATGTTGATGGGCATCGACCTCGACAGCGGGCGCCCGGGACCTTTCCCCGAGGCGGTGGACACCGCCATCGCTGCGCTGCCGGTCATCTCATCGCCCGCTCCCGAGGGGCTCGGGCGGCGTATCGGCATCGTCCGACGCTGAACGCGCCATCAGCGCAGACTCGGCCAGGGAACACCAGACCATGACCATCGATGACTTCGCCGAACGTTTCCAGGCCGGGCTCGACGCCATGGCGACGATGCCGATGAACCAGGCGAGGCGCCACTACGACGAGCTCTGCGCCAGCTTCGCCGGCCCCGTACCGGCCACGATCGCAGTCACCGACGAGGTCATCGACGGCGTCGGCGTGCGCCGCTATCGGCCGCACCTCGGCGCCGACGGCGTGGTGCTCTACGCCCACGGTGGCGGCTTCACCATCGGTTCGGTAGAGAGCCACCAGGGTGTCGCCGCCGGTCTTGCCCAGGCCCTCGGGCGAGAGGTGGTCAGCCTGAACTACCGGCTGATGCCCGAGGCGAGCTATCTCGCGCTGCTCGACGATGTCGAGGTGGTCCGTCGGCGGCTTGCGCCGGTTGCCCTGGTCGGCGACAGCGCCGGTGCCCGGCTGGTGCTGGACGCCGCCAGGCGTGCTGCCGACGACAGCCCCCTGGGCCTGGTCTACCCGCTGCTCGGCACGCCAAGCGACACAAGCCTCGGACCGGACGCGCCGCTGCTCAGCCGGCAGGACGTGTTGGCGGCCTGGTCAATGATCGCCGAACAGGCTCGCCGAATCGGCGACGACCTGCCCGCCAGCCGGGCCATCGAGTGCCTCGCCGTGGAGCATGACCCGCTGACGCCCCCCTTGCTGGCAACACTGGATGAATGGCGCCGCTGCCACCACCAGATCGGTGTGCATATGGCCGAGGGCATGTTGCACGGCGCCCTGCACGCGCGCTCGTCACTGCCTGCGATGGAGGCTGCCTGGCGAGCATTCTGCCGTGCGCTTGCCGCACATCTTGACTAGAGTCTTTTCTCTAAACGCCTGGTTTTTCAAGTGCTTGAATCGACCATCCAGCACATTTTCGTCGCCTTTAACCTGCCCAACCGAGGACACCGCCGACCGCCCGCCCCTCCAAAACGACAACGAGACGCCAATGAACCAGAACATCACCACTTCGGTCGCCACCGTGGCCACCGTCATCGCCCTGATCTCCTTTGCCGCCCTCGCCCCAGGCCCCTTCCAGACGCTGCTTGACGCCATCAAGGTCAACGTCATCGGCAACTTCGGTTTCATCTTCACCTACCCGGCCTTCGCCGCCTCCATCGTCTTTACCGTGCTGATGTTCACCCCCCTGGGGCGGCTCAGGTTCGGCCAGGGAGATCCCGAGTTTTCCACCCTGGCCTGGCTCGGCATGCTGTTCGCCACCGGCATGGGCATCGGCCTGGTGACCTGGGGCGTGCTGGAACCGCGCTACCACGTCGATGCCGGCCACAGCACCGACCAGGCCCTGCTGTACGCCTTCAACCACTGGGGTCTGCTGGCCTGGGCCGGCTATCTGGCGATCGGCGTGATCTTCGCTCACGCCATGTACAACCTGAACATCGACAAGCCCGCCGAAACGCTGCTTGGTGGCGGCTTTCTCAGCAAGCTCAACCTGGTCAGCCTGGTGGTATCTACCGTCATCGGCCTGTCGCTGACCTTCTCCTACGCCACCGATCCGCTCAAACAGAGCCTCGAGCAGTTCTTCGGCATCGACGCCAGCCCCACCCTGATCATCCTGGTGCTGTCGCTGTTCGCGATCGCCTCCAGCGCCTCGGGGCTCCAGCGTGGCATCAAGTGGCTGAGCAACTACAACACGCTGTTCGCCCTGTTCCTGATGGTCAGCGTCTTCGTTCTGACCTCACCGCTGGACATCCTCGGCACCTTCACCCGACTGTTGCCGGAATACCTGGTGAAGTACCCGGCGATGGCGACCGATATCGGCCTCGGCGATCCCGAGCACAAGGCCTGGCTGGCGGACTGGCTGTACGCCTTCGAGGCCGCCTGGTACGGCTGGTTTGTGTTCACCGGCGTATTCATCGCGCGTATCTCGAAGGGCCGCACCCTGCGCCAGCTGGTACTGGGGGTGATGCTGGTGCCGAGCCTGTTCTCCTGCCTGTGGTTTACCACCTTCGGCCTCGGCGGACTCGAGACCGGCTCCGAGGACGTCTTCGCCCTGATGGCGACCCTCGACAGCCATGGCGTGCTGTCGGCCGTCCTGGCGCTCAACATCCTGCTGTTCTTCGTCACCAGCGCCGACTCTGCGGGACTGGTCTGCGAGATGCTGACGGTGCGCCGCTCACGGGCCTTCTGGATCGTTGCCATGGCCGCCCTGGCGGTGGTGATCAACTGGCTGGAAGGCGACATCTTCAAGGTCATTCTGACCCTGATCTCGGTCGCCGCCGTGCCTGTTGCCTTCGGTATCTTCGCCCTGGTCGCCGCCTTCCTGGTGCGTATCCGAGGCAGGCACGATGATCTGAGCGACAGGCAGGGCCAGGACTCCTGAGCCGCATTGTCGAGTGCCACCCCAACGACCAACGCAAACAGGGCCTGGAAACAGGCCCTGTCTGCGTCATGACCAGGTGTGGTTGGCGGACTTCCGTCCAGGGGCCAGCGTCGGCAGACGCCGGCCCCTTCACGCGAGCTCTGGGAGGCTAGCTCGAGGGCAGTTCCATCAGAACTTGCCCAATTCGGCCTCCAGCGGGAACATCGCCGCCGACAGCTCGCCTACCGTCATCACCGGAGACTCCGGCGCCTTGGCCGTTGGCCAGGCCTCGAGCAGCCCGTCGTAGCCCTCGACCAGGGCGTCGTAGGCACCCGCCTGTCGGAACATGTCGGCGTGGCGCTCCAGCGACTCCCGGGCGGTCAGCACAAAGCCACGACCGTCCTGATACTCGACCACGTTGTTGAACTCGCCGTCATGCACGGCTTCTTCGTACTCGTGCAGCGCGGTCTTCAACAGCGCCAGCTGGACCTTGGCCTGGAAGCCCGCATCCTGCTCGAGGCCATCGTCGACGTCGGCCATGGCCGAGAGGATGGTCTCGCGAAGCGATGCGTAATCCTGTTCGACCTCGCTCCAGTCACCGCCCTGCTGCACCTTGCCGGAGAAGGCTTCCAGCTCAGTATCGAAAGCGTCGATGCCACGGCTCTCAAGCGCCGGCGCGATGCCGGGGTACACCTCGTGGTAGGGATGACCAAAGTGGGGGTAGGACGCGGTCTTGGCCCCCTCGGTGTAGAGCTCCTTGGCGACCTCAAGGTGGCCGAGCATCAGCGCGAGCTCAGTGGTGTAGACGCCAGGGTTGGCCGCGTCGACGTGGCCACCTTCGCCGCCTTCGCCACCTTCGCCACCTTCACCGCCTTCGCCACCTTCACCACCTTCACCACCTTCGCCGCCTTCACCACCTTCACCACCGGAAGACGCCGTCAGATAGGCAAAGACCGCATAGGGATCGCTGGCGAGGGAGGCACTTTCACCGCCTTCGCCGCCGTGGCCGTGTTCGCCACCTTCACCGCCTTCACCGCCGTGGCCGCGCTCGCCACCTTCACCGCCTTCACCACCTTCACCGCCTTCACCACCTTCACCGCCGTGGCCGTGCTCGCCACCTTCGCCACCTTCACCGCCGTGGCCGCGCTCGCCACCTTCGCCACCTTCACCGCCGTGGCCGGCTTCACCACCTTCACCACCTTCACCGCCGTGGCCGTGCTCGCCGCCTTCGCCGCCTTCACCGCCGTGGCCGGCTTCGCCACCTTCGCCACCGTGGCCGGCTTCACCACCTTCGCCACCTTCGCCACCTTCACCTCCGTGGCTCTGTTCGTAGGCAGTGTCGTCCTTGTGAATATCGTCGCCATCGCCGTGATGGTCGGCCCAGGCGGCGCTGGATCCGAGCAGGATGCTGGCGCCAACACCAATCCACAGCTTGGTACGGGTCTCTTGCGTCATGGGGTGCTCCTTCCTTCTACGTCTACATGGGGCCAATTTCTTGTTCAGGGCTTGCGCTCGATGGAACCAGGGTCCACTTGCCGCAAACCCATGTCCGATCTGGCAATGTCTGCGCCAGTCAAACCATCAGGTGCCTGCCCACTAGACTGGCGTGTCACGAAGTGTAATGCAAACGATTAACAGTCGGGTATACTGACGGGCATTTGCGGGAGCCTCCGATGATTCTGTGTATCGACAAGGTGCTGACCGACGACCAGCTCCAGCGTATTCGCCAGACACTGGACGCCAGCGACTTTCGTGACGGACGGGAGACCGCCGGCTGGCATGCGCGCACGGTCAAGCGCAACCAGCAGGCGAGCAGCCAGGAGCCCGCCATCGCCGCCCTGCGTGACGAGGTCATGCAGACCCTGTCCGCACACACCCTGTTCCAGATCGCCGCGCGCCCGCGCCGAATGAAGCCGGTCATGTTCAGTCGCTACCAGCAAGGCATGACCTACGGCAATCACGTCGACGACGCGGTGATGCCCACCCCCCAGGGGCCGATGCGCACCGACCTGTCCTTCACCATCTTCCTTGGGGATCCGGACAGCTACGAGGGTGGAGAGCTGGTCACCGAGACCACCCAGGGCGAACAGCGCTTCAAGCTGCCGGCGGGTTCGATGATCCTGTACCCGTCCTCGACGCTGCATCGCGTCGACCCGGTCACCCAGGGGCAACGACTGGCCGCGGTGGGCTGGCTGCAGAGCCAGGTACGCCATCCTGAACAACGTGAAGTGCTGTTCGACCTCGACACCACTCGCCGCCAGATCTTCGAGCGCGACGGCAAGACCGCCGAGTTCGACAGCATCTCCAAGAGCCTGGCCAATCTGCTGCGGATGTGGGCCGAGATCTGACCTGAGGCCCGGTCAGCCGTGGTGTCGATAGGCCTGCGGCGCCGTTCCGAACGCCCTGCGGAAGGCGCGACTGAAACTCGACGCCGAGCCGAATCCACAGCTGAGCCCGATCGCCAGCACATCGAGGTCGGTATCCTTGAGCAATTGGGCGGCACGTTTGAGGCGCAGCGACAGGTAGTAGGCACTGGGAGAGGTGCCCAGCACATCGGCAAACAAGCGCTGTAGCTGGCGACTCGACACGCGGCTGCGGCGCGCGATCTCGGCCAGCGGCAGGGGCGTTTCCAGGTGCGACTCCATCAGCGCTACCGCATCGACCAGCCGCGGCTGGTGGGTGCCAAGACGCCTGACCAGGCTCATTCGCTGCTGGTCGGTGCGCGAGCGCAGGCGGTCGTGAATCAATTGTTCGGACACGTCCACCGCCAGCGCCATACCGTGGCGACGGGCGATCATCTCCAGGGTCATATCCATGGCCGCCGCGCCACCGGCACAGAAGAAGCGCCGCTCCTCCAGCAGGAACAGCTCGTCGCAGGTGCGAATCGAGGGATAGCGTTCGTTGAAGGTGGGCAGCGTCTCCCAGTGCAGGGTCACCGTATGCCCCCTGAGCAAGCCGGCCTCCGCCAGCACCACCGCGCCGGTGTCCAGCGCGCCGATGCAGCAGCCCCCCTGGTCGAGCCGGTTGAGCCAGGCGCTGAGCCCGTGGCCGATCCACAATTCCGGATCGAAGCCGCTGCATACCGCCAGCCACGGCAGATTGCGGACGTCTTCCATGGGGTGGTCCACCAGCAGGGTCATGCCGTTGCTTGCGGTCACCGGCCCTCCGCCCAGCCCGATCAGCGTCCAGTCATAAAGAGCGCGACCGGCGATGCGGTTGGCGATGCGCAGCGGCTCCACCGCCGAGAAAAACGCCATCATCGAGAACTGCGGCAGCAGCAGAAAACCCAGCCGCTGTTCGGCTTGCTCGATTTCACCGGCGCTCGCCTCCAGGCGTTGACCACTGAGCTCTACCATCGCTGTCCGCCTCCTTACCGACGCCCGTGACTGCGGCGCAGCATAGCATGAGGGCATCGACGATAACGTCCAAAGGCTGAGTAGAGTGGGGCTGCGCCTCCTGACTGGCCGTGTCTCGCCTGCGCCCTGAGTTGAGGGCAGCGCACGAGGGTGGCACCCTTGCATCGCGGAGCGGACCGGGCCGATCCTGAATCCGCTGACACTGGTGCGCCGATACCCGAACCACCGATCCTGGCGTGGCCTGCGCCGTCCTGCCCTACCATCCACGAGGCCTCCATGCGTCTGACCTACCAGGGCCCTGTCCCGGAACCCATCGGCTTTCTATTGCTGCCGCGTTTCTCCATGGTGGCGCTGTTCTCGGCCATCGATCCCTTGCGAATCGCCAACCGCCTGGCCGGACAGCCGCTGTTTCGCTGGCACCTGATCAGCCGCAACGGCGAGCCGGTCACCGCCAGCAACGGCATTCCCTTGAGCGTCGAGCATGACCTGGACAATGCCCCCTGGCTGCCCAGTCTGGCGGTGTGCACAAGCTTCGAGCCGATGGCTGCGGTGGACCAGCCGCTCAAGGACTGGTTGGCGCACCGCCGGGCCCAGGGCACTTGCCTTGGGGCGCTGGACACCGGCGTCTTCTGCCTGGCCGACGCCGGTCTGATCGAGGACACCGTGACCCTGCACTGGGAAAGCCTGCCCGAATTTCGCCGTCGCCATCCCGACATCGAGGCGGTGGAGTCGCTCTACGAGGTCGGCCCGGTCGGTTTCTACGGCGCCGGCGCCAGCGCCTCCATTGACCTTGCGCTGGACACCATCCGCCGCCGCCACGGCGATGCCCTGACCCGGCGGGTCAAGCAGCAACTGGTGCACGACCATCGTCGCCTGCCGGCCAGTCGCCAGCGTGACGCCAGCGAATTCGAGCGGCTGCCCGAACGCCTGACCAGGGTCATCGGCCTGATGGACAGCCACCTGGAGTCCCCCTTGGCCATCGCCGAACTGGCCGCCCAGATCGGCCTGTCGGAGCGTCAGCTCGAGCGAGACTGTCAGCACCACCTGGCCCGTACCCCGAGCCGGCTGTATCTGGAGCGCCGCCTGGCGCTGGCCCACCATCTGGTGACCAGCACCCGTCACGGCGTCATGGACATCGCCCTGGCCAGCGGCTTCGCGTCCGCCTCGAGCTTCACCCGCGCCTTTCGCCAGCACCACGGCGCCAGCCCCCGGGAGCTAAGACGACGGCTCCTTTAACACTGGCCTACCATCTTCGAGCTTCACCCGCGCCTTTCGCCCGCAGTCGACAACAACACGGCACCAGCCCCCGGGAGCCAAGACGACGCCTCCTTTGACACTGGCCTACCATCTTCGAGCTTCACCCGCGCCTTTCGCCCGCAGTCGACAACAACTCGGCGCCAGCCCCCGGGAGCCAAGACGACGCCTCCTTTGACACGGGCCTTCTGTCTGTTGCCCTGTTCGCCTTGGCCAGTTGGCATGCCTGGCATGTCGGACTCTGCACGATACCTGTCGATTTATGCACGACTTCGGTGCTGCCTGACAGGCAAGCTGGTCCCCACTTGAGCGCCAGTCGGCGCTGCCATCCATGACGCACAGCGCGGGCGCTGCCATCCATGACGCACCACGCGCCCGTCCCAGCTTCGACGGAGTCCCGATGAACCAGCCACAGCACACCAGCGAACACCAGCAGTCCGCGTCGGTCGATCTACCGCGCACCCCGGACTATGACGCCTGGCCCATCGAGGTGCCCATCGCAAGCGTAGCCTCGACGCCAAGGGTGCTGACCGTGAACTGGCAGGACGGCCGTGTCAGCCGCTATCACAGCGTCTGGCTGCGCGAAAACGCCGCCGACGACAGCACCATCAATCCAGCGACAAGGGAGCGCATCCTCGATCTGTCGAGCCTGGACGCCTGGCCGGAAATTGCCCAAGCGACGCTGGACGCCAGCGGCGCCGTCGAACTGCTGATGACGCCGGAACAGCGCAGCCTGCGCTTTCACCCCGGCTGGCTGAGAGCCCACGACTACGATAACACCGAGGATCCGCTGGCACCGCTGGTACCGGTCGAGACCTGGCTCGGCGGCCAGGACAAGGAACCGGTCACCCTGGACGCCGGCGGCTGGACCGCGACGCAGACCGACAGCCCCGAAGAAGAGACGATCCTGGCACCGGCGCTTGACGCGCTGCTGCGCCACGGCCTCGTGCGGCTACGCGGCCTGCCCACCGAGCCCGGCACCCTGGAGAACATCGCCGAGCGCTTCGGGCCGTTGCGGGCCACCAACTTCGGCACCCTGTTCAACGTTCGCGCCAAGCCGGACCCGGACTCCAACGCCTACACCTCGATTGCCCTGCCGCCCCACGTGGACCTGCCGACCCGCGAGTACCATCCCGGTCTTCAGTTCCTGCACTGTCTCGAGAACAGCGTGGCCGGCGGCCAGGCGGTAATGCTCGATGGTTTCGCAGTGGCCGAGGCCCTGCGCGAGGAAGACCCCGAGGCCTTCGCTACCCTGACTCGCGTCCACTGGCGCTACGCCAATACCGCCAAGACCACCGATTACGTCTGGCACTCGCCGATGATCGTGCTCGATGAACAGCAGCAACTGCTCGAGGTGCGCATCGCCGACTTCCTGCGCGGCCCGCTGATGACCGACTTCGACCAGGTCGAGGAGGCCTACCGGGCACTGATGGCGCTCCAGCAGCGCCTGCGCGAGCCCCGTTTCGCCATGCGCTTCACCTACGCTCCCGGCGACCTGGTGATCTTCGACAATCGCCGCCTGTTGCACGCTCGGGACGCCTTTGAAGGCGACTCCGGCCACCGCTGGCTGCAGGGCTGCTACCTCGAGCGCGATGAGGTGCGCTCGCGCTATCGCATCGTCCAGCGCCGTCGCCGCGAGCGGGAACTGGCCGAGGCCGGACAGGCCTAGCAGCGATGCCAGGCCACCGGCTAGCCTTCCGCCGGCGCCGGTGGCCGCAGCCCACGCCGGGCGGTCACGCTCGGCGCCTCGCCAAAGCGCTTGCGGTAAGCCCTGGAGAAGTGCGCCAGGTGGCTGAAGCCCACCGCCACCGCGGCCTCGGTCACCGCAATGCGACTGTCGGCTAGAATGCGCTGGGCCTGGTCCAGCCGCATGTTCAGATAGCACTGCTTGGGCGTCTCGCCGAACTCCTGCACGAATAGCCGGGTCAACTGGCGCTGGGACAGGCCCGCCAGACGACAGACGTCGGGAATCGGCAGCGCCTGGGCGAGATTGGCCTCCATTACCGCCAGTGCGCGCAGCACCCCACGCGGCAGCTCCCTGGGCGAAGCCCGATCCGCTACCCAGCCGGTGCTGGCCCCAGCCCTCCCTGCTGCTTGCTGCGATGTTGCGGCTCCCCTCGCCTCCGCTGGCCGCGAATGCACGATCTGTCGCCCCACCGCCTCGGCCAGCGAAGGACCATAAAGGGTCACGATCCACTCGAGCATCATGTCGATGCTGGCGGCGCCGCCGGAGCCGGTGAGACGTCCGCCTTCCCAGACGTAGCTGTCCGCTCGCACTTCCAGCTCAGGGAACTCCTCGCGAAAGGCCGGCACGCTTTCCCAGTGCAGCGCCACCGGATAGCCCTCCAGTACGCCCGCCCTGGCCAGGATAAAGGGTGCGGTGTCCACCCCCCCAAGCCAGACGCCATGGGCCGCCAGTCGCTTGAGCAGCGCCAGATCCTCGGCACCGATACAGGCTTCCGGCTCATAGGACGACACCACCATCAGACGCCCCTTTGACGCCAGCCCCTGGTACCAGTCGGCCTCGGTAACTTCGGACAGACGTCCATCGACATCGATGCGTACGCCATTACTGGCCGTCACCGCCTCGCCATCGGCGGACAGCAGGCGCCAGGCAAACAGATCCCGACCAAAACGGTTGGCCACCCGAAGCGGCTCGAGCAGGCAGAACAGCGTCAGCATCGAAAACTTGGGCACCAGCCACACGTCCAGGGTGTGTTCGGCCTGGTCGGGCGACAACAGCGGCGGCGAGTCCGGACGCGGATAGGGATGGCTGTCGGGCCAGCGGGCCTCGCTGTCTGCCTGGCGGTTGGCGTGGCTGTTGGCGTGGCTGTCTATGTCACTGTGCAAGTGGTGTTCAACGTCCGACATGGGGCGAATTTTATCAAGGCTATGGCGAATTTGATCAAATTGTATCCCAAATAGCACAGTAACCTGTAGCCCAGACAGCGACGCCAGGTGTCGAACCGCCCTTCCTCGACCTGGTGAGCCTCCTACAATGCCAGACCGATCGAATCCGGAGAGAGCCTCGACGATGACCCAGCAGACGCCCCCGCAACTGACCGATGACGGCCACCAACTGGCGCTGACCCTTGGTGAAGGGCATCACCGTCTTGATGCCTTGTGGCTGCGCGAACGCTTGCCCGATGCCGAAACCCTGGACCCCCAGACCGGGCAGCGTCTGATCGAGGCCGCCGAACTACCGCTGGATCTGATCCTCACCAAGGCAGACGTCCAGGATGAGCGGCTGGTCGTGGCCTTCTCCGATGGCCATCGAGGCAGCATCACGATCGACGAGCTCGAGGATGCCGTGCGCTGCCAGCGCTCGGACGACAACGCCTCACGGGTGTACTGGGACTCGACGCTCGCCACACCCCCGCAAGCCAGCTTCAAGCAAGCACTGGAAAGCGATCCGGCGCTGCTCGATCTGCTCGACCAGCTGCATCGCTTCGGTTTCGTGCGCGTCACGGATGTACCGGTCAGCGAAGACGGCATGCAGCCGCTGATCGACCGTATCGGCCCGCTGCGCCGGACCAACTGGGGCGGCATCGCCGACGTCAAGTCGGTGGCCAACGCCTACGACCTGACCATGACCCAGCGTGGCCTCGAGCCGCACACCGACAACCCCTATCGCGATCCGATCCCCGGTTACATCTGGCTGCACTGTCTGACCAACGCCGCCGATGGTGGCGACAGCACCCTGGTGGACGGCTTCGAGGCCGCTCGACGCCTGCGTCAGCAGGATCCCGACGCCTTCGCCTGCCTGACCGAAGTGACCCCGCGCTTTCGTTACCACGACGAGACCACCCGTCTGGAGAGCGAAGGTCCGCTGATCGAGCTCGACGCCCGGGGCGAGGTGACGCGGGTACGCTACTCCAACCGCACCGAGCGTATCGACCTGATGGACAGCGCCCTGCTGCGCCGCTACTACGCCGCCCGCAAGGCCTTCTACCAACTGATTCGCTCGTCCGAGCTCACCCTCGAACTCAAGCTGTCCCCTGGCGAGATGCTGATCATGGACAACTACCGCCTGCTGCACGGGCGTACCGCCTTTCAGCTCGAAGGCGGCGTACGCCACCTGCGCCAGGGCTACGTGGATCGTGACAGCACCGCCAGTCGACGCCTGTTGCTGAAGGATCGGCTCAAGCCCGCACACGACTCGGAAGCCGGTGCCGCCAACAACCTCGCACGAACCACCCAGGGGGCCAGCGCATGAGCACCAGCGATCTCGCACTGACCCAGGCCCGCTTCGCGCGCTTTGACCAGAGCACCGCCGAAGAGTGGCGCCTGATCGACCGGCACTTTCGTGCCTACCAGAGCGACGCCTGCCGTCGTGTGCTCGCCCATCTCGAGCGACTCAAGGGCGACACCCACGGCTACCCGGTGGACCGCTACGAGCACTGTCTGCAGACCGCCACCCGCGCGCTGCGTGACGGCGCCGATGAAGAGACCGTGGTCTGTGCCCTGCTCCACGACATCGGCGACGACCTGGCCCCGGCCAATCACGCCGAGATCGCCGCCGCCATCCTCGAGCCTTTCGTCGACCCGCTCAATGTCTGGATGATCCGTCACCACGAGCTGTTTCAGGGCTACCACTACCGCCACTTCTTCGGCCAGGATCGCCACGCCCGTGAGGCCTATCGCGACCACCCGGCCTACGCCCGCACGGTGCGCTTCTGCGACGACTGGGACCAGACCAGCTTCGACCCCGACTACGACACCCTGCCACTGGACGCCTTCCTGCCGATGATCGAAAACGTTATGGGCCGCGAACCCTTCGGTGGCCTGCCGAGCGTGGTGGAGGACAGCGACTCGAGCCCCGAGCCCCTGGCGAATGACCGGGAGGCCTGCCGATGACCACCTGCGCCCAGCGCCTGATCGAGCTGCTCGAGGCCCAGGGAATCGACACCGTCTTCGGCGTTCCCGGCGTGCACACCGTCGAGCTGTACCGGGGCCTTGAGCATTCGCGACTTCGCCACTTCACGCCACGCCACGAACAGGGCGCCGGTTTCATGGCCGACGGCTACGCCCGGGCCAGCGGGCGACCCGCCGCCTGCTTTATCATCACGGGCCCGGGCATGACCAATATCGCCACCGCCATGGGCCAGGCGTTGGCCGATTCGGTACCGATGCTGGTGATTTCCAGCGTCAATACCGTGTCGACGCTTGGGCGCGGCCAGGGCCGTCTCCACGAGATGCCCCATCAGGGCCAGACCCTGGCCGGGGTGGCGCGCTTCAGCCATACCCTGCTCGATCCCGAGGCGCTGCCCGAAGTGCTGGCCCGCGCCTTCGCCGTGTTCCAGGGCGCACGCCCGGGGCCGGTGCATATCGAGATCCCCATCGATCTGTTCGCCGCCCCGGTCAAGGCACCGATGCCTGCTGTGATGCGCGTCTTTCCCCCGGCGCCAGCGCCCCAGGCCGTCGCGGCCGCCAGCCGACTGCTGGGCGAGGCACAGCGCCCGCTGGTACTGGTGGGAGGTGGCGCCTGCGCCGCCGCCACCAGCGTCACCGCCCTGGTCGAACACCTGGACGCCCCCACCCTGACCACCATCAATGCCCGCGGGCTGCTCGGTGCCGACCATCCGCTGGACCTGGGCGCCACCGCCAGCCTGCCGGCGACACGCCGACTGGCCCGGCAGGCCGACGTCATCCTGGCCCTTGGCACCGAACTCGGCGAAACCGACTACGACCTGGTGTTCGACGACGGTTTCAAGCTCGAGGGCAGACTGATCCGGGTCGATCTGGACGCCGAGCAGCTGGCGCGCAGTCACATCGCCGACCTGGCCCTGGTGGCCGATATCGGGCTGACCGCCGAGGCCCTGCTGGTCGCACTGGAGCGCGGCGAAGATGAAGGCCGGCCACAACGAGAAGTCGGTCGCGAGCGCTGCGAGCGCGTGCGCCACGAGCTGGCCCTCGCCGATGACCCGGAGCTCGCGCGCTATCGGCCGCTGTTTGCCACCCTCGACGAGGTACTGCCCGAGGCGATCATCGTCGGCGATTCCACCGGCCCGGTGTACGCCGGCAACGTGGTGGCCAGGCGCCCGGCGCCACGTCGCTGGTTCAACGCCGCCACCGGCTTCGGCACCCTGGGCTACGGCCTGCCTGCGGCCCTGGGCGCGGGACTGGCACGACCGGATCTGCCGGTGGTGGCGCTGGTCGGCGACGGCGGCCTGCAGTTCGTGCTGGGAGAGCTAGCCACCGCCCGGGATATCGCCCTGGAGGCCGACCGGGCTCGCGCCGAGCAGGGGTCAATCGACCGTGATTCGAGCGATGCGGCCTGCGCCGACACCGCCCTGGCAAGGCCCTTGGCGATCCTGATCTGGAACAACGACGGCTACGACGAGATACGCCGTTACATGAGCGCCGACGGTGTCGCTCACGTGGGTGTCGATCTGGCTCCCCCGGACTTCGCCGCCCTCGCCCAGGCCTTCGACTGCCGCTATCGTCAGGCCGCCGGCGCCGACGACCTGGCGTCGGCGCTTTCAAGCCTGAATGATGCCGGCTCACCGCTGATCGTCGAGATCGACGCCCTGGCCTGGTGTCGCCAGCTCGAACACTGAGGCAGGACGCCGGCGCCGAGCGGATCGACGGCGTCCCGACCATGCATCACTTATGCATCAGTTATGCATCACTTATGCATTCATAAAATAACGAAGGAGTTCCCCGTGACTCGATGTTTCTCGCACAAGCCCCGTTCCATCGCCCTGGCAGCCGCGCTCGGCCTTGCCGCCGCCTCCGCCCAGGCCGCTGACCGCGACGATGAGCTGAGCCTGGTCGTCCCGCCCTGGCCCGGGGTCACCGTCAAGAGCGAGATCCTGGCGCAGCTCGTCGCGCCCCTGGGCTACCAGGTCGAACGCCAGGAGCTCAGCTCCACGGTGGGCTACAAGACCCTGACCACCGGCGACAGCGACGCCTTTCTGGCCGGCTGGCTGCCGGCCCAGCAGGAAAGCTACGACGCCGCCATGGCGGCGGACGCCATCGTCGATCTGGGCAACAACGTGACCGGCGCGCGCATGGGATTCGCCGTGCCCGGCTACGTGGCCGAGGCCGGTATCACCGACGCTTCCCAGTTGGGCGAGGCGCAGAACGCCGAGCGTTTCGAGCACACCTTCTACTCGATCGAAAGCGGCTCCACCGTGACCGACTTCATCCACGCCGCCATCGACAGCGACACCCACGGGCTCGGTGACTGGGAGGTCATGTCCTCCTCGACCCCCGGCATGCTCAGCGAAGTCAAGGCGGCGGTGAACGAACAACGCTGGATCGTCTTCTACGGCTGGACGCCTCACTGGATGATCCCCGAGTACGACGTGCACATTCTCGACGACAGCGAAGGCGTGTTCGGCCCCGACAACGGCCGCAGCGACGTCAAGACCATCGTCGCCAGCGAGTTCGCCGAGGCCAATCCCAACCTGACCCGACTGCTCGACCAGTTCGTGTTCAGCGCGCATGAGCAGAGCGAGTTCATCAAGGCCTTCAGCCTCGAGGAGCGTGACCTCGATGAGGTCGCCCGAGAGTGGCTCGAGCAGCATCCCGACAAGCGCGCTGCCTTCCTCGAAGGCGTCACCACCCGCGACGGCGATGACGCCCTGGCCGCCCTGGAGGCGAGCCTGTGAGCGAAGACAGCCGCCAGCAGCGCATCCGCCGCGACCTGGCCGCGGCCTACCGGCTGATGGCCATGGATGGCATGGACGATGGCATCTCGACCCATATCTCGGCACGAGTCGCCCCGGGGCGCTTCCTGCTCAATGCCTTCGGTCTGCGCTTCGAGGAGGTCACCGCCGACTCTCTGGTGACTGTCGACGAGCACGGCCAGGTGCTCGACGATCCCACCGGCCTCGGCATCAACCCGGCCGGCTTTACCATCCACAGCGCCATCCACGCGGCGCGTCCCGACGCCCACTGTGTACTGCACTCCCACAGCGTCGCCGGGGTCGCCGTGTCCTGCCTCGAGCAGGGCCTCGCGCCGCTGAACCAGTGGGCGATGCAGTTCTATCGACGCATCGGCTATCACGACTACGAGGGCATCGCCCTCGACCTGGACGAGCGCGAACGGCTGGTACGTGACCTCGGCGAGCACATGAGCATGATCCTGCGCCAGCACGGCCTGCTGGTGGTCGGCGAAAGCGTCGGCGACGCCTTTCTGCGCATGCGCGACCTGGAGCGCTCCTGCCAGGCCCAGCTCGCGGCCCAGGCCACCGGGGCGGCGCTGGTCAGCGCCAGTCCTGAGCTTTGCGAAAAGGTCGCCCGCCAGTACGACGACTGGGCCGCGAGCCCCCAGGGCACCGAGCTTGCCTGGCGGGCGGAACTGCGCCGCCTCGGCATCGACGCTCCCGCCGCTTCCGACAACAAGGACCCTTCACCATGAAAGTCTCCGCCCTGACCCAACGCATCGCCGGCGAAGGCGCCGCCGCCTGGGACATCCATGTGCGTGCGCTGAAGCGCCAGGCCAGCGGTGAAGACATCACCGTACTGTCGGTGGGCGATCCCGACTTCACCACCCCCGCCCCGATCATCGAGGCGGCCAAGCAAAGCCTCGACCGCGGCGCGACCCACTATGCCGACGTCCAGGGCAAGGGTGAGCTGCGCGAAGCCATCAGCCGCCACTATCGTCGCCATCAGGGTGTCGAGGTGTCCCCCGAGCGGCTGATCGTGATGGCCGGCGCCCAGTGCGGGCTCTACGCCACCGCCCAGTGCCTGCTCGACCCTGGCGACGAGGTGATCGTGCCGGAGCCGAGCTACGTCACCTACGAGGCGGTGATCCAGTCGACCGGTGCACGACTGGCCCGAGTGCCGCTGCGGCCAGAGGCCGGCTTTCGACTCGACGTGGCCGATATCGCCGCCGCGATCACCGACAACACCCGGGCGATCCTGCTCAACAGCCCCCACAACCCCACCGGCCAGTCGATGACCCGGCAGCAGTGGGAGCAGATCGCCGAGCTGTGTCACCGCCATGACCTCTGGCTGATCTCCGACGAGGTCTACGCCGAGCTGGTCTTCGAGGGCGAGCACCACAGCCCGCTGGCGCTGCCCGACATGGCCAATCGCAGCGTGGTGATCTCGAGCCTGTCCAAGTCCCACGCCATGACCGGCTGGCGGCTGGGCTGGGTGGTCGCGCCCGAGGCGCTGATCGAGCACCTGGACAATCTGGCGCTGTGCATGCTGTACGGCTGCCCGGACTTTATCCAGGACGCGGCGATCACCGCGCTCGACAGCGACCTCCCCGAGCTTGCCACCATGCACGCCGCCTACCGTGAACGCCGCGACAGCGTCTGCCGCGCCCTAGACGGTGCCGACTCGGTCAAGGCGATCTGCCCGGACGCCGGCATGTTCGTGATGGTCGACATCCGCGCCACTGGTCTGTCATCGGCCGAGTTCGCCGATGGCCTGCTCGACGAATGCGGCATCTCGGTGCTGTCCGGTGAGGCCTTCGGCCCCTCGGCGGCTGGCTTTGTGAGGCTGAGCCTGACCCAGCCCCCGGAGCGCCTGAGTCGCGCCGCAACACGGCTTCGTGAATTTGCCGATGCCTGTCTTGTCACCAGCCCCTGAGTCGCCTATGCCACCATCCGTCACCACCAGCGACGACTTGAGCCCGACCTCCCCCGTGGTCGAGGCTCGTCACCTCGTCAAGCGCTACGGGGACACCAGCGTGCTGCGCGACGTCTCCCTGAGCGTCGCCGAAGGCACTGTGACCACCATCATCGGCGCCAGTGGCTCCGGCAAGAGCACCCTGCTGCGCTGCATGAACCTGCTGGAGCGACCCCAGCAGGGCAGCCTGTCCATCGCCGATGAACGCATCCGCTTCACCGAGCAGGGCCCCCGCAGCAGCCATACCGACATGCCGCTCAGTCGCCATCAGCTGCAACGCCTGCGCGGCAAGGTCTCCATGGTATTCCAGCAGTTCAACCTCTGGCCGCACCTGACCGTGCTCGGCAACGTCAGCGAGGCCCCGGTGCGGGTCAAGGGAATCTCACGCAGGAAGGCCAACGCCCTGGCCGCCCACTATCTGGAGCGCGTCGGCATGGCCGAGCGCGCCGACGCCTACCCGGCCTTTCTCTCCGGTGGCCAGCAGCAGCGCGTGGCCATCGCCCGAGCGCTGGCCATGGAGCCCGAGATCCTGCTGTTCGACGAGCCCACCTCGGCGCTGGACCCGGAGAGGGTCAACGAGGTGCTGGGGGTCATCCGCGGCCTGGCCGACGAGGGGCGCACCATGCTGATGGTGACCCACGAGATGGCCTTCGCCCGGGAGGTGTCCGACCAGATCGTGTTTCTCGACCGCGGCGTCGTCGGCGAAGCCGGCTCCCCCGAGCGCATCTTCGAACACAGCGACAACGAACGCTGCCGGCGCTTCATCGCCCCCGCAGCTTGACTGCCAGTCACACAACAACCAGGAGTTCCCATGACCGTATCCCATTCCCTGCGCCCGTCAGCCGACCTCGCTCGTCGCCTTGCCCTGGGCGTCGCGCTCGCCACGACACTCGCTGCCGCCACCATCGGCAGCGCCCATGCGACCGACCAGGCAGCCAACCAGGACGCTGGCGAGCCCCTCAAGATCGGCATCTCCGCCGAACCCTATCCGCCCTTCACCTACACCTCCTCCGACAGTGACTGGACCGGTTTCGAGGTGGAACTGGCATCGGCCATCTGCGACCAGATGGGCCGTGAGTGCGAGATCACCCCGACCGGCTGGAGCGGTATCATCCCCTCGCTCAAGGCCGGACGCATCGACATGATCATGAACTCCATGTCGATCACCGAGAAGCGCCTGCGAGTCATCGACTTCAGCTCGCCCTACTACTTCACGCCCGGTGCCTACGTCGCCGCCCGCTCACTGGAGATCGAGCCGCCCGAGGGCCTGGACGGCAAGGTGCTGGGGGTGCAGAGCGCCACCACCAACGCCACCTACGCCCGTCGCGCCCTGCGTGACAGCGGCGTCGACATCCGTCTGTACGACCAGGCCGAACAGGTCAATCGCGACCTGCTCTCCGGCCGCCTGGACCTGATCCTGGCCGACGAGATCGCCATGATCGAGCTGGTCGAACGCGATGAAGCCGCCGACTTCGAGATCAAGGCCACGGCGCCGCACCACGAGGCCTACGGTGAAGGCGTCGGCATCGGCCTGCGCCAGGAGGACGACGCCCTGACCGAGGACGTCAACGCCGCCATCGAGGCGGTCAATCAGCAGGGCATCTGCAGCGAGCTGTCCGAGCGCTACTTCGGCACCGACGTCTGCGTGGGCTAGGGCCTGTACGAAAAGTGTCTGCGCTCGGTAATACGGCGTTAAAAATCGGCTGGTGCGCCAGACCGGTCAGAATGCTCATTTACAAACGTAAACTGCGCTTTCTCACCGATTTTTGCCTTGTCTAACCATCGCTCGTCGACTTTTCGTCTAAAGCCCAGAACCTATCGGCGACGCGCTCGTGTGAACGACGCTTCTCCCTGAGGCCGTGGCCTGGTCGAACGCCGGCAACAGACGCCGGATGCGCACCAGGCCCGCTGCCATCGCGACTTTCACCCACGACGAGAATGCTCCATGAACAACGCTTCTCAGGAGGGGCTGGCCGACTGGGCCGGACCGATCCTCGACGGCGCCCTCACCACCCTGCAGATCGCCTGCCTGGCCTACGCCATCGGCGTGCTGCTTGGCTTTGTCGGTGCCGCCTGCCGGCTGTCTCGACACGCCTGGCTGCGCGGAATCGGCGGCGCCTACTCCACCGGCGTGCGTGCGGTGCCGGAGCTTCTGCTGATCATCCTGCTTTACTATGCCGGCTCCCAGGCGCTGACCGCCCTGACCAACGCCCTCGGCCTGCCCGGGCAGGTCGCCATCAACGGCTTCGTCACCGCCGTGGGGGTGCTAGCCTTCGTCCAGGGCGCCTACATGACAGAGGTGTTCCGCGGCGCCATCTCCGCCATCCCCAAGGGCCAGCTCGAGGCCGCCGACGCCTTCGGCTTTTCCCCCTGGGCACGCTTTCTCCACATCACCCTGCCGGCGATGCTGCCCAACGCCCTGCCAGGGATGTCGAACCTCTGGCTGATCCTGATCAAGGACACCGCCCTGATCAGCGTGATCGGCTACAGCGAACTGTTCTTCACCATCCAACAGGCCGCCGCCAGCACCCGTGCGCATTTTCTGTTCTACGCCGCCGCCGGTGTGCTCTATCTGATGATGACGCTGTCGTCCAACCTGGTCTTCGCGCTGATCGAGCGCCGGGTCAGGCGTGGACAGCCCCAGAGCCAAGAGACCTGATATGCGCTGGTGTCATTTCATTGCGCCCTCTGGACGTTCACGGCGTGTCAAACGCGGCCAGCCCCACTCTCACCTCCAGCCCCGGGAGACCTGATATGCGCTGGTGTCATTTCATTGCGCCCTTTGGACGTTCACGGCGTGTCAAACGCGGCCAGCCTCACTCTCACCTCCAGCCCCGGGAGACCTGACATGGACTTCAGCTGGTTGAGCGACCCTTTCTATCAGGAATACCTCATCGAAGGCCTGATCAATACCTTGTGGCTGCTGCTGGTGTCGGCCATCGCCGGCCTCACCCTGGCCGTCGGCATGGCCATGGCACGCATCAGGGGCCCCCGACCGCTGGCCTGGACGGCCACGGCGGTGACCTCGGTCATTCGCGGCACCCCCTTGCTGGTGCAGCTTTTCTTCTTCTACTACGGCGTGGGTCGGCTGCTGGAAGGCATCCCCGGCATCCAGGACAGCATCTTCTGGGGCTTGCTGCGCGACCCGTTCTTCTACGCCACCCTTACCTTCACCCTCTCGGTCGGCGCCTACAGCGGCGAGATCCTGCGCGGTGCCCTGCTCAGCGTACCGCCTGGCGAGCGCGAGGCCGGGCGGGCCTTCGGCCTCAGCCCGTTCCAGGTATTCTGGCGTCTGTGGCTACCCCGCGCGGTACAGTTGTGTCTGCCCACCCTCACCGGCGAGATGATCCTGCTGCTGAAGTCGATCCCGCTGGTCTCGACCATCGCCATGATGGATCTGCTCCAGGCGGCCAACATCATTCGCGACGAGACCTTCCTGACCTACGAACCACTGCTGCTGATCGCCGCCGTCTATCTGTTGCTGACCATCGTGCTGACGCTGTGCCTGCGTCAGGTCGAGCACCACTTTCCGGGGGTACAACCGGTACGTCGCGCCTGGCGCCCCTTTGGACAACCACGTCGGGTGTAACGTCGCTTCGCCATCCGCACCGGCATCGACGCCCATGTCGATGTGACCTTCCCGCCTTCCCTGTGCCGGCCAACGTCGATCGACCGCCGGCACAGGGTGCATTTTCTACTTTTCCTCACGCGCCTGCTCGGCTCGCCCGTCCTCGACTCACGTCCATCCCGGGATCGTCGGCGATTCCATATCGTTTTCAGCGTTATCCCTCACGTTATTTGCTTCAGCGCGCACCTCTGGCATTCGCCCTCCCCCGAAAAAGAGCCCTGCCAACCCTCGAGTGAAGGGCTGGGGCCTTGGCGTCAGCCGCCTACCATAGGCTTGTCACTACCGTCCTGATCTGGGTAGCTACCCCTCCACTTTTTCGGCACAGAATAGAGATTCAACGTCTATGTTTAGGGTATTGTGCAGAAATGGCATTAAAAGCGTCATCTGCCATCGATACAGTGACAACAAGGAAAGGCAGGAGTCGGTATGAAGGGAACTCGTTCACGGCTGATCGCGCTGGAGCCACGCCTGCTGTTCGATGGCGCCATGGCGGCCACCCCCGACCCCGCCAGCGATGGCGACGGTGGGAAACCCAACCAGCACCAGCCGACAGACGGCGATGGCCAGGTACCGGCCACCCAAGGCGACAGCGACAGCCCCCGTGGTAGCGGAGCGCCGGCTCGCCACCTGGTGGTGGTGGACGCCCGCCTCTCCGACGCCCAGCGCCAGACGATCCGCGAGGGTCTTGCCGACGACGCCGAACTGCTGGAGGTGGACGCCGACGAGAACGGTATCGAGGCCATCACCGCAGCCCTGGCCGGCATGGACCAGGTCGAGAGCGTGGAGATCTTCAGCCACGGCGCCTCAGGACAGTTTCAGCTCGGCGATACCCGGGTCGGCAACGACACTCTCACGAGCCTGACGGCGAGCCTCGGCCAGTGGCGCGAGGCACTGACGGCCGACGCCGACCTGCTGCTCTACGGCTGTCGCATCGGCGCCACCGACGCAGGGCTCGAACTGGTGGAAGGCCTCGCCAATGCCACCGGCATGGACGTGGGCGCCTCCGCCGATGATACCGGCCACAGTGGCCTGGGCGGCGACTGGGAACTGGAGCGTCAACAGGGGCAGCTGGCTGAGGACCGTGGCGTAGCACTCGCCGCCCTGGCAACCCTGGATGGCCTGCTGGCCGACGCCGAGCCCACGGCGTCGCTCGGCGAATCTGCAACAGAGGTGCCGCTGGGCGAGGAATTTCAGTTCACCGTCAGCGTGTCCAATGCTTCCACTGCCCAGGAGGGCTACGCCCCCTTTGTCCAGTTGATCGTGCCCGCCACCGGCAAGGACGGCGCAGGCGCCGAGGTCGACGATGGCATTGTCATCACCTCGGCCAGCTACCTGGGGGGGCAACTGGACCTCTACCAGGTGACCTTCGACGCCAACGGTGAGGCGGTGCATCCCCTGGCAAAGGACGCCAATGGCGACCCGATCACCGTGCTGGCCTCGGCCTATGGGGCCCAGGCCGGCGACACCCTGGTGGTGGCGGCGTTGCCCTTCGCCAGCCTGACCAGCGACCAGCCAAGCATCGACGTCACCTTTACCGGCGAGCTGAGCGAACTGGCCGATACCTCCCAGACCAACGGCAGCCCGGACCTGGTCATCCAGGCCATGGCCGGCTTCGAGCTTGGCAACGATGCCCTGTCCAACCCGGAGCAGGACCCCAGCCTGATCGGTAGCGCGGTCGCCTTCACCATCACCCCCACGGTCATAGCGGTGGAGCAGAGCCTCGACATGAGCGAGGGCGACACCACCACCGGCGAGAACTACCCCCACAGCCTGGTCACCACGGTGCGACCGGCCGGTGCCGGTGCCACCGCCCAGACCCTGACCGACGTGGTCATCACCCAGCCGGTGCCGGACAACGTTCAGGTCACCGCCATCGATCCCGGCAACGGCACCCTGACCTCCATCACCCTGGCCAGCGGCAACACCTACACCGGTGATCTGACCATCCAGGCGCTGATCGACAGCGATGCCTTCATCACCTCCTACACGGTGACCTACGACAACCTCACCGAGGCCCAGTCCAGCCGGGTCGACTTCTATGTGCCGGAGACCGATGCCAACGGCGATCCTGTCCTCGACCCGGTGACCGGCAATGACCAGACGATCACCTTTGACGCCCCCACCGGCAGCGGCGTCTGGCTGCCGCTGGACGATCGCGACCGCAATCCCGACGACCCCGACGGCAAGGTCAGTTTCGAGGGAACCGGCGATGCGCTGAGCTTCGTTGCCAAGTCGATCACCCTGGAAAAGACCGCCACCCTGGCCATCGATACCGGCACCAGCGGCCTGACCCCGGGTGATACCCTGGAATACCAGCTGGAGATGGCACTGTCGGACTACTTCGCCTTCGGCGAGGACACCCAGCTCGACGGTCAACTTGTCGTCACCGATACCCTCGGCAATGGCCAGACCCTCGAGGGCACCCCGACGCTGATCCTCTACAGCGGTGATGACGCCACCACCATCGATCTGGTGGTCACCACCAGCGTCAATGCCGATGGCACCACCACCCTTGTCTTCGATATCGCCCAGTCGATCGAGAACGCCCTGGATGACCAGGCCTGGCTCGCCGGCGACGCCGCCTTCGATGGGGTGATCGACGCCGGCGCCACCCGTGCGCTGATCAGCTATCGCGCGGTCATCGATGACGCCTACGCGAACGTGACCGACCACCCTGCCATCAACGAAGGCGACAGCCTGGGCAATGCCGCCGAGGTCGATGCCACCCTGCTGCTCAACCCGAACAACCTGACCGGCGAAAGCGAGACCGACGACTCCAGCACCGAACTGACAGTGCCCACCAGCCAGGTGGACATCGCCATCGAAGGAGGCGCCAGCGAACTGGCCCCCGGCGACCAGGTGACCTTCACCCTGCGCTACGAGCTGGTCACCGGCGACCACGAAAACTTCCAGTTGATCGCCTACCTGCCGCTACCGCTGCTCGACACCTCGGGCATCAGCTGGACGGAAGGTACTGACCCCGGCCAGTGGTCCCTGGCAGCAGACAACAGCTGGGCGGGCGATATCACCAGCGTAGCGAGCGGTGATGGCAACGCCATCGTCTTTACCCTGGCGGACCTCAGCACCACAGAGGCCAGCACCATCGCCCTGAGCTTTACCATGACGGTGGGGGATCAGCCCTTCGCCGATGGCCGCTCGCTGGATGTGCTGGCCGAATCGCGCCAGACCACCACCCTCGACAAGACAGAACTGGTGACCCAGGACGTGGTCAAGGTGTAGTCGGTGGCCGAGCCGGTCGTCACCATCACCCATGGGGTGGTGTCCTCGACCAACGGCAGCGTCAGCGGCACCAGCGGCAGCTGGAATGCGCCCGGCACGGCGGGTGCGCCCTTCACCGGCAGCATTACCGACCCGGCGGCGGTGGACGGCGACGTCACCGACATCGACGCCGGCGACACCCTGCGCCTGGCCACGCTGCTCGAGAACACCGGCGGCGGTGGTGCCTTCGACGTGACGACCGAGATCGCGCTGCCCACGGACCTGGCCTTTGTCGGTGGCAGCCTGGGCGGTGCCAACCTGACCCTGACGCTCGGTGACGGCAGCGTGCTGATCGAGGGCACCGACTACAGCGTCAGTGGCAACACCATCACCCTGCTCGACGACAGCGGCCAGGCCACCCTGCAGGCCGGGCGGGATGGCAGCGCCAGCGACGCCGCTGGCACCAACATCATCGTCATCACCTACGACGTGACCGTGGCCGCGGCGGTCAGCGCCAGTCGCACCCTCGGCACCACGGCAACGCTCACCAACTACGCCAGCGTCGACGGTGGCAGCGACTTTACCCCGACGGATCTCGATGACGACGCGACCCAGCAGGTGGCGGCGCCAACCATCACCACCACCTTCGCGGACGGCGGCGCCGCCACTGACGACGACTCAAGCGCCAGCCACACCGACGGCGCCGACCTGGTGGTCGGCGAGTCGATGCTCTACGACATCGTGGTGACCCTGCCGGAAGGCACTACCCAGAGCCTCGTGATCAATGACCTGATACCGCCGGGCATGGCGCTGGATACCAGCTTCAATGGCTCGGGTTATGAACTGATCACCCTGGCCGCCGGCAGCGACAACCTGAGCGCAGACTTCGCCGGCAGCGTCTCCGTCAGCGCGCTTGCCGGCAGCGGCGGCACCCTGGGCGCTGACGGCGTCGATGCCCAGTACACCTTTAGCGCCGCCAGCGCCACCGGCGACAACGACACCGGCAACAACACCTTCGTGCTGCGGGTACGCCTGATCGCCAGCAATACCCTCGACAACCAGCAAAGTACCGAGCACGAACACAAGGCCAGCCTGACCTACCAGGACGACGACGGCGACGAGGTCAACGGCAGCACCGCCGTGGATCGCGACGTCAGTCAGCCCGGTACGGGCCCGACCACCACCCTGGTGGAACCCACGGTCAGCATCGAACAGGCGCTGACCACTCCTTCCGACCCGGGTCTCGGAGTCGACTCTGGTGACGCCATCGAGTACGCCGTCACCTTTTCGAACACCTCGGGGGTCGACGCCTTCGACCTGGGGCTGTCTGTCCAGCTACCTGCTGAACTCGACGGCGTCAGCCTTGAGGCGGTGAGTTTCAGTGACGCCAACGGGCCCGCCGTGGGTGACTTCGAGATCACCGGCAACGACACCGACGGCTATCAACTCAGCCTCAAGAGTGGATTCGATCTCGACCTGCGTAGCGGCCATTCCATCACCCTGACCATCGGTGGCACCGTGGGCGCCACTGCCGCGGATCTGGCCAACCTGACCTCCGAGGCCCGGGTCGACTGGACCAGTCTCGACGAGACCAGCTCCAGCAATGGTACCGAACGGACAGGAGCCGACGGGGAACTGGGGGATGGCTCCCTCAACGACTATCGGCAGATCGATATCCAGGCGATCCCGATCGCTCAGACACTGCAGGTGTCCCGCGTCGGCGGGCTGGACAGCACCGCTGCTGCAGATCCGACCGGCGACACCCGCGAAGACGTCGCGGTGGGTGAAATCATCCGCTACCGGGTGGTGGCGCTGCTGCCCGAAGGCACTACGGACAACTATCAACTGACGGTTCAGGTCGATGAAGGTCTCACCATTCTCCCGGAGACGGCCAACCAGATCCTGATGGCCTTCATCGCCAACGATGGCGGTCTGACAAGCAACCTGAACACCAACGCCGATTCCGTCGAGGGCAATGGCCAGTCCCCCGAGGCCGGGTACATCCAGAGTGACCTGAGCGGCGGACCGGAGAGTGTGCTCGACCCTGCCCGCTACACCATCAGCGGCGATGGACGCACCCTGACCATCGACCTGGGCACCATCACCAACGCCGATAATGACCTCGACAAGGAAGGCATTTCGCTCGAGTTCAATGTGCGGGTCGACAACGTCTCGACCAACCAGGCAGGGACAGAGCTTGGCATGGTCGTTACCGAAAGCCGCGACGGCACCAGTTTCCAGAGCGAGGAAATCTACGAACGTATCGTCGAGCCGTCCTTTACCGAGATGACCAAGACGGTGGTGGCCTTCGATCCCGCCCCGGATGACACCACCGGTACCGCCAGCGTCACCGTTGCCTTTACCCAGAACGGCGGCATGCCCGCCTACGAAGTGGTGCTGACCGACGCCTTCCCCTCTGGCAGCGGTTATGTCATCGACAGTGTGGTCATCGATGGCCAGAGCTACAGCCTGGGCGGCCTGCCGGCCGGAGTCTTGGCCAACGCCACCGCCACGGGTATCGAGCTCACCTTTGCGCAACTCGACCCGGGCAGCGAGGTCAGCGTGTCCTATCGCGTCGAGGTACCAAACGATGCGGTGGTGGCGGCCACCGCCGCCGAGGCCCGTCTTGCCTGGTCCAGCCTGCCCGACGACGGCAGTTTCGATGGTTTTGGTGGCAGTGATGTCGGCGCCGACGGCACGGCAGCGGGCGAACGTACCGATGCCGACGGCAGCGGCGGGCTCAATGACTATGTGTTGACCGCCGGGGCGAGTCTCGGCCTTGTCGAAGGCACCCTGTGGAATGACACCCTTTCCGCCGACGCCAGCACCGCACCCGATGGCGATGGTCTGGCCGGCGTCAGTGTGACCCTGACCTGGGCAGGCAGCGATGATACCTTCGGTAACGCCGACGACGTCAGCTACACCACGCTCACCGACGCAAACGGCAACTACGCCTTCGGTGTGCTGCCCAAGGGCAACTATCGGATCTCGGCCAGCGAAAGCCTCACCGACGGCAGTGCCGGCGAACTAAAGGCACGTATCGACTCCGACGGTGGCACCTTCGGCGACGGCAGCCTGTCGTTGATCACCGGCAACGTCGACGGCGCCACCACCTTCGACGCCGATATCGGCTATGTCGAACTCAACGATGCCCCCGTGCACACCTTGCCGGGCTCGCCGGTCTCCGGTGACGAAGACATCGAATTTGCCATCACCGGCATCTCGATTGCCGATCCCGACGCCCTGACACCCGGTACCAGCGGGGCCCAGAACCTGACCACGACGTTGAGTGTGAACAACGGCACCCTGAACGCTTCCAGCGCCGGTGGCGCCAGTGTGTCAGGCAGCGGCACCGGCGAGCTGATCCTCACCGGCAGCGTCACCCAGATCAACGCCGCCCTCGCCACCCTGACCTATACCGGCGTCGCCAACTTCAATGGTGACGATACCCTGACCATCGTCACCAGCGACAACGGCAACTTCGGCGACCACCCTGATAGCGGCAATGGCACCCCCGGCGAGAACGCCGACGCCCTGACCGACCGCGATACCCTGGGCATCGAAGTGATTGCGGTCAACGACGACCCTGTCGCCACCGACGACAGCGCCATCGCCGTGGAGGCCGGGGGACGCTTCAATCTCGGCGGTATCGACCCCAACGGCCTGGTCATCCTCAATGATACCGACGCCGACCTCAATGACGCCGACCCCGACGTGCTGACGGTGGTCCGGGCGGGCACCACGGCGGGCTCACTTCAGGCGGTCAACAGCGACCCCGCCTCGCCCACCCGTATCGTCGGCACCTACGGCACCCTGGTGATCTCCTCGAGCGGCTCGGCGGAGTACCAGCTCGAGAACGACAACCCCGCCGTAGAGGCCCTGAGGCTGAGCGGCAATACGCTGCCCGAGTCCTTCGTCTATGAAATCAGTGATCGCGCGGGCGTCACCTCCCAGGCCACCATCACCATCACCATCGAAGGCGCCAACGACGCCCCGGTGGGCGTCGACGACGGCGGCGTGGCCATCGAGAAAGGTGGCATCAGTAACGCCACCGCCGGCCAGGACGCCACCGGCAATGTGCTGACCAACGACACCGACGTCGACCTCAACGGCGAGACCAAGGCGGTGTCCGGGATCCGTGTTGGCGATGAGCCTCTCGGCAGCTTTGACGACGTCACCGGTGCCACCGCCATAGACGGCAGCTACGGCACCCTGACCATCAATCCGGATGGCAGCTATAACTACGTCATCGCTGACGACAACACAGCCGTCGAAGCCCTGGCGGTGGGCGATACCCTGAGCGAGACCTTCAGCTACCTGGTGACCGACGCCGAGGGACTCGATGACATCGCGGTGCTGACCATCACCATCGAAGGCGCCCAGGACAACCCCGTCGCCACCAACAACACCACCAGCGCCCAGGCACCGTCCACCGACGGCGCCACGCCGGCGGTAGACGGCACCGGCAATCTGATCGCTGATGACGACGGCGATGACGTCGACGCCGACGTGGATACCATCGACCAGGGTGCACTCGCCGTCGGCGCCATTCGCCCCGGCAGCGAGACGGCCGGCGGCGCCATGACCGGCCTCGGTGGCGTCAGCGCCAGCGTCGATGGTCAGTACGGGCGCCTCACGGTAAACGCCGACGGCAGCTACCGCTACGTGGTCGACGTCGACAACGCCGCCGTACAGGCACTGGCGGCAGGCGCCACCCTGAGCGAGACCTTCACCTATCGGCTGATCGACACCGCCGGCAATGCGGACCTGGCCGAGTTGGTGGTCATCGTCACCGGCGCCAACGATCCGCCGAGCCCGGTGGCCGACAAGGCCATCGCGGTGGAAGCCGGGGGTACCGCCAACGCCACCACGGGCGTCGACCCCAGCGGCAATGTCCTGACCAACGACGACGACGTGGATGGACAGCCATTGAGTGTCGATCAGGTCCGCTTCAACACCACCACGGTAAACGCCGGCCAGCCGCTGGCCGGACGCTACGGCACCCTGACCCTGAACGCCGACGGCAGCTTTTCCTACGTGGTCGATAACAGCAATCCGGCGGTGGAGGCCCTAAGAACCGCCAACGATACCCTCACCGAGGTCTTCGTCTACCGCAGCGTCGACCCCCTGGGTGCCAGCACCACGGCGCGTCTGACCGTGACCATCGAGGGACGCGACGATGCCCCGGTGGCCGCCGACAACGTCGCCCTGGCGGTGGCCGACAGCGATCAGGGCACCGGCCGTGATCCCAGCGGCAATGTGCTCGACAACGACAGTGATATCGACGCCGGTGACCAACTGGCCGTGAGTGGCGCCCGCCCCGGCACCGAGGCCGCAGGCGGGGCCCTGTCCACCCCCAGCGCCGGCACGATAACCCTGACAGGCCAGTACGGCACCCTGACGCTTGCCACCGACGGCAGTTACAGCTACGCGGTCGACCAGACCAACGCCGAGATCCTCGGGCTTGGCCCGCTGGAGTTCCGCCGTGACGTCTTTACCTACGAGGCCCGTGATCTGGCGGGACTGGTGGACCTGGCCGAACTGACGGTGTTCGTGCGCGGCCAGAACCAGGCGCCGGTGCCCGGCGCCGACGATGGCCTGGCGGTGGAGGCCGGTGGCCGCGACAACGCCACGCCCGGGACGGACGCCGTGGGCAATGTGCTCGACAACGACAGCGACGTCGATGGCGACATCAACCTCGGCGTCAACCTGCTCGGCCCCAACCTGACGGTGACCGGCGTTCGCACCGGCGATGACCCAAGCGCCGGCACCGAAGGCACCCTCGGCAAGGCACTCAAGGGCCGCTACGGCAGCCTGGTGATGGAGGCCGACGGCAGCTACCGCTACCAGGTCGATGACGACAACCCGGAGGTCCAGGCGTTGCGTCAAAGCGGCCAGACCCTGGTCGACGTCTTCACCTATGCGCTGGAGGACCGCTGGGGCGGCCCCGCCAGTGCCAGCCTGACGATCACCATCGATGGGCGTAACGACGCACCGACGGCCCGCGACGACAGCGGCGACGCCGTGGACATCGGCGGAGGCGCGAGCCGCCCCGACGCCACCGGCAATGTGCTGCCCAACGACACAGACGTCGACGCCGAGCGCTACGGCGAGACCCAGAGGGTCACCCTGGTGGCACAGGATGGCGTCAGCGCGGCGCCCGGCGAGCGCCTGGCGGGCCGCTACGGCACCCTGATCATCGAGGCGGACGGCAGCTACCGCTACTTTATCGACCGCACCAACAGCGAGGTGCTGCGCGCCAGCGGCCTGGGTCCGCTGTTGCAGGAGGTCTTCGTCTACACCCTGACCGACCAGGCCGGCGCCAGCGACACCGCCACCCTGACCCTGACCCTGGATATCGCCGCACCCTATATTCCGATCAGGGATGGCGCCGGCCCCCACTTCCTGCGCCCGGACGATGGGCGCCAGTCGCGCGCCACCCTTGGCGATGTCGACCCTGTGGTCTACGTCACCCCGGAAGTCGAGCGCAACAGCCGCCAGGTCTTCGACTACCTGCGCCTGTCCCACGGCGCCCAGCCCTGGCTGGTCCGGCCGCTGGAGACGCAGATCCCGTCGCTGGCCAACGGCCTGGGTGAGGTGCCAGGCCAGTACGTGCTACGCGGCGTAGCCTTGAGTCGCCTGTACGCCGAGCAGGATCAATTGCTGATGCTGGGTCGCCACGGCCGCACCGACCTGACGGCGGATGGCCTGCTGGCCGATCCCTCCCTCTACGCTCCCACCCGCGAACAATTGCTGAACAACGCCACTGGTGCCGATGGCGAACCGACGATTCCGACGCGAAGCTCGACGCCGGGCGACGCTCGACCTGGCTCGGCCGAGGCGCCGAACCGCGACGCGGCAGATGACGGCCGGCCTGTGCTGCCGCCGGGGGCCGAATGGATCGCCGATGGTGACCAGGACGATCGCCTCGCGCCAGCAGCGCTGGCCCAGGACGGCTGGCGCGGGCCAGATGAGACCTCCGGCGCCTCTCCCAGAGTCGCTGCAGGCTTTCGCGCACAACTGACGGCCATGGCCGGCTCCACCGCGCCGCTGCGAGGGGAGCAGGACCTGTGAGATTCGAACGACAAGGACACCGCATGCATCGACTACCGCTCACCACGCTGGCGGTCACCGCCGGCCTGACCCTGAGTGCCTGCTCCAGCCTCGAGCCCCAGCCCTTCGACGCCACCGAGATCCGTCAGCGGGCGATCAGCGACCAGGCCCAGATGTATCGCCTGCAGGAGCCGCTCAATCAGCCGGTCACCTTCTACGAGGCCGCCGCCCGGGCACTCAAGTACAACCTCGACTATCGCCTGAAGCTGATGGAAAGCGCCCTGGCCTCGAACCTGCGTGACGTCTCGCGCCATGAACTGCTGCCACGCATCGTCGCCGAGGCCGGCTACAGCGATCGCAGCAACGACTCCGGCGGCACCTCCATCGGTATCGAGGACGGCGAGGAAAGCCTGCGTCCTTCCACCTCGGAGCAGCGCTACCGTTCCACCGCGGGCCTTGGCCTGTCCTGGAGCCTGCTCGACTTCGGCCTGGCCTACTACGAGAACCAGCAGAAGGCCGACCAGATGCTGATGGCCGAGGAACGTCGGCGCAAGGTCGCCCAGAACGTGCTGCGCGACGTGCGCAACGCCTACTGGCGCGCACTCGCCGCCCAACGCCTGATTCCTCGCCTCAATGTGCTGCTGGCGCGCACTGAGGTAGCGCTGGACGCCGCCCGTGAGGCCCAGCGCCAGGGGCTGCTGCCACGCCAGGAGGTGCTGGCCTACCAGCGCGCGCTGCTCGACTCCACCACCCTGCTGACCGCGCGCCGCCAGGATCTGGAGCTGGCCAAGACCGAACTGGCCGCACTGATGTCGCTGCCCCCTGGTACCCGCCTGATCCTGGCCGACGAACCGGAACCGGATCTTCCCCCGGACGTCAGCGATATCGAGCGCCTGGAACAGCTGGCGCTGCAGCACCGCCCGGAGATCATGGAGGAGTGGTACCGCAAGCGGGTCAACCAGAACGACCTGGAAGCCGCCAAGCTCAGGCTGTGGCCCAACGTCACGGTCAGCGCGGGCATCGAGTATGACTCCAACGACTACCTGTACAACAACGACTGGACCGAGACCGGCGTCAATGTGTCCCTGAACCTGTTGAAGCTGTTGTCCTATCCCGATCTGAACGAAGCCCAGGACACCCAGGGTGACGCCGACGACCTGCGCCGTACCGCGCTGTCCATGGCGGTCCTGACCCAGGTTCGGGTGGGCGCCCTGCGCTACCACCTGGCCCGCGAAGAGCTCGAGTACAGCGACGAGAGCCTCGAGGTGGACGAGGACCTGCTGGCCTACGCCAAGGCCGCGGCCTCCTCTTCCATCGGCTCGGAGCTTGAGGTGATTCGCGCCGAGAGCCGCTATCTGCTGTCCCAGTACCAGCGCGAGGCGGCCTACTCCCGCGCCCAGGCCGCCTGGGGCCGGTTGTTCAACTCGGTGGGCCTGGACGTGCTGCCCGAGACCGTCGCCCAGCACGATGTACAGACCCTGGCCAGCGAGATCGAGCGGATCATGACCACCCACGAGCGCCAGGGCATCATTGCGCCTCACCCGGGCCAGCCACCGGCACCAGCCGGCGGGCCCACCCTGGAGCCGCGTCGCCCGCAGCCTGGGACGGGCGCCGATGAGGGGGGCACCGATGCCGTCTAGTCGTCTTCGCCCGCGCTCGGCCGGGATGCTCCTCGGTCTCGCCCTGCCCCTGCTCGGGCTTTCGGCGCTGGCATCGGCCCAGCAGCCGATACAGGAGAACCGAGGCGAGCTGACCATGCGCGCCCTGCTGGCCCCCCAGCAGGAGGCGACCCTGTCGAGCCGCATGGAAGGCACCCTGGACGAGCTGGCCGTGTCGCTGGGTGCTACGGTGGCCGAGGGCGATGTGCTGGCCCGCTTCGACTGCCGAATCGAGCAGGCCCGGGTCAACGTGGCCAATACCGAACTCGGCGTAGCCCGGCTCAACAGCCAGGCCAAGGACCGCCTGCGCCGCCTGGACGCGGTGGGCGATCTCGAGGTGGCGCTGGCCCGCGCGGAGGTCGACAAGGCCCAGAGCGCCTTGAACCTTGCCGCCGTCCAGCGTGATCGCTGTACCTTGAAAGCACCCTTCGCCGGGCGCATCGCCGCGGTTCACGTCAAGCCCTTTCAGACCATGGCCGCCGGCACGCCGATCGTCGATCTGGTCGGTGATGGCCCTCTCAAGGTCCGGCTCAATGCCCCCTCGGCGCACCTGGCCGAGCTCGGCGAAGGCCAGCCACTCAGTCTTGACGTCAGCGAGACCGGCAAGCGCTACGCCGCCACGCTCAGCGCGGTGAGTGCCCGCATCGATGCCGTGGCCCAGACCGTCGAGCTCGAGGCACGCCTCGACCAGGCCCATGACGAGCTGATGCCGGGCATGACCGGGCGTGCCACCCTGGTGGCCGAATCGCCCACCACAGAGGACAGCGACGAAGGCACGCCATGAGCGCCAGCGAACACCCACGCCCGGCGTCGCTGGCGTCATTGAGCCTGGCCCTGCGAGATCGCGCGCTGGACGCCGACTCGCGCACCACCCTGGCCTTCTCCATCGCCAACGACCCCTATCCACTGCTGCGCTTTCGTCAGGCCCTGGTGCTGGAAGGCCATGCCCGGGGCGCGCTCAGGCTGCGCTGTGTCTCGGGGCTGGCCACGCCCACCGAGCGCACCCCCTTCGTCAACTGGGTGGAAAGGCTCAGCGCCTGGCTGCTCGATCAACACGACATCGATGGCCCCAGGCTGCTGCTGCGCGATCAACTGGAACTCCCCGAGGACCTGGCCGAGGGCTGGGCCCAGTGGTGGCCAGAGGTGCTGTGGCTGGTGCCGCTGGGTCCCGGCGGCGCCGACGTCGACCGAAATTCGTCCAGCGACCATGCCTGGGCGCTGTTTCTGCTCGAGCAGCCACCGCCCCAGGCCCTGCGCCAGCAGCTCGGTGGCCTGGCCGCCACCTGGCGCTACTGCTGGCTTGCCCTGGCGCCACGCCGACGCGCCTGGCAGCTACCGCGTCGTCGGCTCGGCTGGCTGTTGCTGGTCGCGGTGATCGCCGCGATGTTCCTGCCGGTGCGCCAGTCGGCCCTGGCCCCGGCCGAGATCGTGTCGCTGGACAGCGCCGCCATCACCAGCCCGCTGGACGGTGTGGTGGCCGAGATGCTGGTGGAACCCAACTCACGCGTCGAGGCCGGCACCCCCCTGTTTCGCCTGGATCGTAGCGAACTCGAAGGCCGCGCCGAGGTACTCAGGCGTCAGCTCGAGGTGGCCAGCGCCGAGCTCGACGCCGCCGGCAACCTGGCCTTCGACGACCGCTCACGGCTCGCCGACATAAGCCGCCTGAGGCGCCAGCAGGCACAGCGCCTGGCCGAACTGGAGGCACTGGAGGCCAGGCTCGAACGCACCCTGGTGACGGCTCCGACGGCGGGCGTCGCGGTCTACAGCGACCCCGACGACTGGGAAGGACGCCCCGTCGCCACCGGCGAGCGCATCCTGCGCCTGGCCGACCCCGATCAGCCGGCGGTGGAGATCCAGCTGGCCGCCGCCGACGCCATCACCCTGGCACAGGGGGCCGAGGTCAAGGTATTCCTCAGCGCCCGGCCGCTGGAACCGATCGGCGCGCGCCTCACCCAGACCAGCTACGAAGCCTCGACCGACGCAGATGGCGTCGCCGCCTATCGCCTGCTGGCCGAGCTTGCGCCGACCGAGGTGAAAGACAGCGCCGGACAGAGCCTCGACCAGGGGACCGATACCCAGACCGACTCGACAGCGAACAAGGTACGCCTGGGGCTGCACGGCACCGCCAAGGTCTACGGCGAAGAGGTCAGTCTCGGCTACTACCTGCTGCGCCGGCCGCTGTCGGCCCTGCGCGCCTGGACGGGGTGGTAGCCATGGCCTCAGCGACACCCGCAAGCCATGGTCCGGGGGCTTCCCATAGCGCGGCTGCCTCACCCACGGAAGCCAACGCCAGCCCCTTTAGCGCGACGATGGCCCATCACACCGCCGGCGTCGATGAACGGGCGAATCGTCCGCCGCCACCGCTGCGCGAGGACCTGGTGCTGGTGGATGCGGGTCGTGATCGCCACGGCGAGCCCCAGTGGTCGATCCAGGACCCGGTGACCAATCGCTTCTACCGGATCGGCTGGCTCGAGTTCGAGTGTCTGGCGCGCTGGGGGGCGAGTCCCGCGCGGATTCGCGACGAGATCGCCGCCCAGACGCCGATGCAGCCGTCGCTCGAGCAGGTGCTCGAACTAGTGGACTTTCTCGAGCATCACCGTCTCTTGCGGGCCGGGCCCGACGCTACCGACCGATTGGCCCGCGAGGCCGCCACAGGCGCCGCCTGGCGCAAGCTGTCCTGGTGGCTGCATCACTATCTGTTCTTTCGCCTGCCGCTGGTGCGCCCGCAGCGCTTTCTCGGCGCCGTGGTGCGCGCCCTGCCCTGGCTGTTCAGCCGTGGCATGGTCACGGCGGTGCTGTTGCTCGGACTGCTCGGGCTGGTGCTGGTGGTGCGCCGCTGGGACCACTTTACCCACGCGGTGATGGAAGCCTTCTCGCTGTCGGGCATGCTCAGTTTCGCCTGTGCGCTGGTGGTCGCCAAGGCCTGCCACGAGCTCGGCCATGCCCTGGTGGCGACCCGTCTGGGGGTAAGGGTGGCGCATATGGGCGTCGCCTTTATCGTGCTGTGGCCGATGCTCTACACCGACACCGGCGAGAGCTGGAAGCTCAGGCGCAGTCGATCGCGGCTGGCGATCTCGTCGGCGGGCATGCTGGTGGAGCTTGGCCTGGCAGGCCTGGCGACCCTTGGCTGGGTGCTGACCGAGCCGGGCGCCGTCAACTCGGCACTTCTGTACCTGGCCACCACCAGCTGGGTGCTGAGCCTGGCGATCAACGCAAGTCCCTTCATGCGCTTCGACGGCTACTTCGTGCTGACCGATCTGCTCGACTTCCCCAACCTGCACGAGCGCGCCGGCGCCCAGGCCCGTGTGTGGCTGCGCCGTCGACTGCTGGGGCTCGACGAGGCCTGGCCCGAGCCCTTCCCCCGACATCAGCGACGTTCGCTGGTGCTGTTCGCCTTCGCCACCTGGCTGTATCGACTGGTGCTGTTCCTCGGCATCGCCCTGGCCGTCTATCATCTGTTCTTCAAGGCGCTGGGCATCGTCCTGTTCGCCGTGGAAATAGCCTGGTTCATCCTGATGCCCGTCACCCGAGAATTGCAGCACTGGTGGTCCCATCGCCGCGCCGTCCCGCGGCGCTTTCGCCTGGCCTGGCTGTTCGCCCTAGGCTTCCTGCTGTTGCTGGCCTGCCTGCCCCTGCAGACCCGCGTCAGCGGGCCTGGCGTGCTCCACGCCGAGCGCGAACTGACCCTGTACTCGCCGTTTCCCGCACGCCTGGAGACCATCGCCGCCTCCGGGCGGGTCGAGCGGGAGGCGGCCCTGGTGCGGCTGAGCGAGCCGGATATCCGACGTCGCGAGCTGGCCCAGGAAAGCGAGCTCGACCTGCTGGAGGCCGAACTGGCGGGGCTGCTCGACGCCGACGATGGGCGCCATCGCGACAGCGCTACCCTGGCGCTACACCGCGTCAGCGAAAGCGGACGAGAGGCCGCCCGGCGGGAGCAGCAGCGATTGGTCATCAACGCCCCCTTCGCCGGCAAATGGCAGCGCTTCGATCGCCAACAGACGCCTGGACAATGGGTCGCCACCCGAGAGCCGCTGGGCGTACTGGTGGATCCCTCGACCTGGGTCATCGATGCCTACGTGCCTCAGGGCGAGGTCCACCGCCTGAGTCCTGGCACCCGGGTGCGCTTTCTGGTGGAGGGCCACACCCGAGCACTGGCCGGACACGTCACCAGCATCGGTGCCACCCGCGCCGAGCACCTGAGTCACCCCCTGCTGGCGGCACGCCACGGCGGCCCGTTGTCCACCTACGAGGACCCGGATGAGCGCGGCAAGTTGCGTCTTGAACGCGCGCTGATCGCGATCGAAGCCCGCCTGGACAGCCCCTGGACAGGCGGCAGGCAGGCCGCTGGCCAATTGCACATCGACGCCGAGCGTCAGAGCCTGGTCGGCCAGTTCACTACCTGGCTCGCTTCGGTGGTGATCCGCGAGAGTGGCTTCTGAGAAGACGGTTCCCTCTAGACTGCCTGCCCGCGAGCCCACCAGCGCTGCCACTGTGCCCTATTGTCGCTATGCCCCGTTGTCACTGTGCCCCATTGTCGCTATGCCCCATTGTCGCTAAGGCGCATTGTCACTATGTTGCACATTCGCTAGCATCGTCACTGCATTCGCCAGGAGCAAGTCAGTGGCCGTCCCATCTCGCAGCAACAGCAAACGCCCCAGCGTGGCCGACTACCTGGCCGAGGCCATCTTCGGCGGACGCTATCGCCCCGGCGACTTCGTGCCCAAGGAGGTCGACCTGGCCGAACAGTTTGCACTGAACCGTTCGGCGGTCAGGAGCGACCTGCGCCAGCTGGTGGACGTGGGCATCATCGAACGCATTTCCGGCCACGGCTCCAAGGTGCGCGAGGTCGAGGCCTGGAACATCCTCGACCCGTCGGTCACCGACTGGATGACCCGCTACGCGGCTCCCAACCCCGAGATCCAGCGCGAGATCCTGAGCTTCCGCCTCGACGTCGAGCCCTACGTGGCGATGACCGCAGCCCGCCGCGCGACGGCCCGCGATCTGGTCGCCATCGAGGAGGCCTTCGAGGGCATGGAAAGCGCCATGAACGCCGCCGAGGGCGACGCCAAGCGCTTGCACAGCGATCACGACATCGCCTTCCATGTGGCCATCTTCAAGGCCACCCGCAATATCGTCTGGTCCCAGCTCTCGCATATCCTGCGCCCCTCGATCTACCTGCTGATCGAGACCTCCAACGAAAGCGCCAGCGACCCCGAGGACAGCCTCGAGCGTCACCGCGAGCTGATGGAGGCGATACGCACGCGGCGTCCCCAGGACGCCTTTCGCGCCGCCCAGGCGGTGCTGGCCGGTACCGCCGACGCCCTGGGCATCAAACCCGGCGACTCGGTGCTCGGCAGCGACCTGGAGTTGCCACCCACGGGCTGAGTCGCAGCCCTGTCGCGCTTCCCCTTCCGAACAGACGCAAGTTACCGCCCGTTGTCGGTCGCCGAATACGAGAAGACCCCGGCGAGTGAATCTCGCCGGGGTCCTGACCATCGGGGTGACTGGCGCCTTGTTTGCAGGCCAACCGCCCCTGCTCGCCCTGGCCATCCTGCTCGCTGGCCGTCACGTCACCCCAGAGCGCGGACCTTATTCGTAGGCCATCTGCTCAAGCTCCCGTCCACGGGTCTCCTTGACCCACTTCATCACGAACACCACTGAGCAGGCCGCGAAGAAGGCGTAGACACCATAGGCCCCGGCAAGGCCGATTCCCGCCAGCATGATCGGGAAGGTCATGGTGATGGCGAAGTTGGCCAGCCACTGGAACAGCCCCGAGACCGCCAGTCCCGAACCGCGCACCTGATTGGGGAACATCTCACCGAGCATCACCCACATCACCGGCCCCCAGGACACATTGAAGAACAGCACATAGGCATTGGCCGCCAGCAGCGCCAGCACCCCCATGTCACCGGCCAAGGCCAGCTTTCCGTCGACCATGCTGGCGGTGGAGAAGGCGTAGGCCAACAGGCACAGGGTCAGCGCCATGCCCACCGAACCTGCCCACAAGAGCGGCTTGCGACCGATGCGGTCGATCAGCGCGATGGCGATCAGACAGGCGCCGATCGACACCGCACCGCTGATCACGTTGATCAGCAGGGCATCACCCTCGGAGAAGCCCACCGCCTGCCACAGCACCGCACCGTAGTAGAACACCACGTTGATCCCGACCAGCTGCTGGAACACCGCCAGCCCGATACCGACCCAGACGATGCCGTGCAACTTGCCACTGGTGGCGTTGATCAGGTCCCTGAGGCTCGGCACATGGTCGGCGTTCAGCGACGCCTTGATCTCGGCGACCTTGGCCTGCCCCGCCTGCTCGCCGAGCAGGGTGACCAGCACCCGTGTCGCCTTGTCGTCGCGTCCGCGACTGATCAGAAAACGCGGGCTCTCCGGGATACCCAGCAGTGCCAGCAGAAAGACCGCCGCCGGCAGCATCTCGATCCAGAACATCCAGCGCCAGGCGTCGAAGCCGAACCACAGACTGGCGGTGGAGGCGCCGGCGATGTTGGCCAGCAGATAGTTGCTGACGAAGGCGATAAACAGCCCCGAGATGATCGCCACCTGCTGGATCGTGGCCAGCCGTCCGCGCCGCTCGGCGGGCGCCACCTCGCTGATGTAGGCCGGCGTCATCACGCTGGCCGCACCCACCGCCATGCCGCCAAGCACCCGGTAGATCACGAACTCCAGCGAGCCGGTCGCCACCCCGGAGCCCCAGGCGCTGACCAGAAAGAACACCGCCGACACGATCAGCAGTGCACGACGGCCGTAGCGATCGGCCAGGCGGCCAGCGAAGAAGGCACCGATGGCGCAGCCCAGCAGCATCGAGGCCACGTTGAAGCCGGTGCCGACGCTGTCGGAGTCGAAGGCCGTCTGCAGACCATCGACGGTGCCGTTGATCACGCCGCTGTCGAAGCCGAACAGAAAACCGCCGATGGCAGCGATACAGCAGATGGCGAACACATAGCGTTGTCGCTTGAGCGACGCGGCGTCCGCCGGTGAGGATACGATAGGCATGCTGAACTCCTTGTTGTTGTGATATCGCGATGGAAGAAAGGCTGGGTCACAGCCAGCCGGCGTCCACCCAGTGGTTGTGCGCGGTACAGCCGCTGGCCGCGTCGGAGGCGAGAAATACCACCATCGCCGCGACGTGATGAGGCTCGAGGCGCACCTTGAGCTTCTGTTCGGCGACGATCTGGGCCTCCTGTTCGGCGCTGTACCAGCGGGACTGGCGCGGCGTCTTGACGTTGCCGGGGATCACGCAGTTGACCCGGATGCCCTGTTCACCCAGTTCCTGGGCCAGCGCCCGGGTCAGCCCCTCGATGCCGGCCTTGGCCGTCTCGTAGAGCGCCAGGCCTGCCTGGCCCAGGTGCCAGCTGATCGAGCCGAGGTTGATCACCGCACCGCCGCCACGCCTGGCCATCCCCGGCGCCACCGCCTGGGTGGCGAACACCAGATGGCGGAGATTCACGGCGATGCGTTCGTCGAAATAGGCCGGGGTGATGTCCGCCAGACGATGGCGATCGTCGTTGGCCGCGTTGTTGACCAGCACATCGACATCACCGATCGCGCTCAGCACCTCGTCGAGACGCGCCAGATCGGTCAGGTCACAGTGATGGAATTGCAGCCGATCGCGGCCGGCACCCTGCTCGGTCAGACGCGCCACCAGCGCCTGTGATGGCGCCTCTGCGAGGTCGAGAAAGTGCACCTCGGCGCCCTGCTCGACAAACGCCTCCACCAGCCCCTCTCCGATTCCCGAGCCGCCACCGGTGATGACCACCCGCCTGCCCGCAAGGCCTGGATAAAGCGCCACCGGCGCTCGAGATTCCTTCGTCATGTCAGCGTGACTCCCGTTGCTGTTGTAGGGGTTGTACCTAAGCCATCCAGGACTTGCCTGGAAGCGCCTGCGCTCGTCGACGTATCGGCTTGGCCTGCCGGAGGCGGCGTCTGTCACCGCTTTCGCCTTTCGATCGGCGAAGTCTTTCGATTGGCGAAATCTTTCGATTGGCGAAGCCTTTCGTCTGGCGAGATCCGTTCGTTCGACGAGAGATGTTTGTTATTTCTCTTTACTAATATTTCGTTAGTAAATTGTCCTAACTAAGTGCACAGTCTTGTCGAGTCGGACGCCTTGTGCCATTGCACTTATGTCGAACAGTAGCCTCCCTGCGGAAAGGAGCTTGATGGCGCCCAGTGCTCTTCTGAAATCCAGTGCTCTTCTGAAAAGCGGCACAGGCGTCGCACGGATTCACTCAGGATCCTTGTTCGGCCGATGCAGTCGGTCGATGCAGCCGGGCGCTACTGTACGGCGCTAGGCGCTGTCCGAAAAGTCGACGAGCGAAGGTTAGACAAGGCAAAAATCGGTGAGAAAGCGCAGTTTACGGGGTGTAAATGAGCATTTTGACCGGGCTGGCGCACCAGCCGATTTTTAACGCCGTATTACCGAGCGCAGGCACTTTTCAGACAAGCCCTAAAGTCCGGCGCTGCGGCCCGTCGCCCGCCTTGATACACTCGACGCGACCTTCCCCATCCCTGACAGGGTCGGAGACTTTCGTTCATGACCGCCTCTTCCACCGCCGGCGACCTTGGTGCGCTCAAGTCACGCAACCGCGCCTCTCTGCTGGAGTGGCTGCGCCGCCAGCCCGGGCTGACCCGTGCCGAGCTTGCCCAGCGCACCGCCCTGACCAAGGTAACCGTCGGCGCCGCCGTGCAGACGCTGCTGGACCAGGGCTGGCTGGTCGAAGGCGATCTGCTGCGTGGGGGTAGCGGCCGCCCCGGACGGGCGCTGTCCCTCAATCCCGACAGCCATGCCATCCTGGGCATCGAGATCGGGGTCCATGGCCTGCACGTGCTGGCCATCAACTTTCACGGCCAGATCCTGGCCCAGCGACACCAGGCCGTGGTGCCGACCCGGCCGGATGACACCCTGGATCAGATCGTGCCCATGGTGCGCGAGCTGATCCGGACGGCGCTTTCACACAGGACGCTGCTCGGTGTGGGACTGGCGGTGCCGGGGCCGACGTCGCCGGAGCAGTCGCGGCTTAGCCTGGCGCCCAACCTGGGCTGGCGAGACGTCCCGCTGCTCGAGATGCTCAGGCAGCGCCTGCCGGAACTCGGCGATGATTCGAGACGATTCTGGTGCATGGACAACGAGGCCAAGGCGGCGGCCTTTGGCGAGCTCTATTGCAGCCCGTCCAGCGGCCAGGAGGCCGCGACGCCGTCGTCACTGTTGTACGTCAGCGCGGCTACCGGGATCGGCAGCGGGCTGGTGGTGCAAGGCACGCCACCCCGGGTGATTCGCGGCGTGCATGGGCTGGCCGGCGAGATCGGTCACACACTCCTGGCGCCGGGGGGCAAGCCGTGTCACTGCGGTAACCACGGCTGCGCCGAGACCCTGGTCAGTGGCTGGGCCCTGCGTGATGCCCTGGGTATCGAGGCCGGCGCCTCCTTGAGCGAAGGCATCAAGCATCACCGCGACCCCGACCTGGTGGCCGAGACCCTCAACCAGGCAGGGGAAGCCCTGGGCCTGCTGCTGCTCAATCTCCACCTCACCCTGAATCCCGAGCGCATCGTCATCGGTGGCTCGCTGGTGAAGCTGGGCGCACCGCTGCTGGACCCGGCGCTTGCGTTCTTCACTCGTCATCAGAACCATCTGCTGCCACAAGCGCCGCCGATCCCGGTGCGCATCCTCGACGACAGCCTGGCGACCGCCGCCCGCGGCGCTGCCGCCCAGGTACTGTGCCAGCTGCTGGCTCGCCACGACGAATTCGCCACTGACGAATAACCCACTGTTTCTGGCGGGTTCAGCTCACACCAAGTGAGCGACGACGTCGTGGGTCATCGAGAGATCGACGCGAAGTGGCGTGTTCAGGCGCTGCCATCATCGTCGACGAAGGCCTCGGTGGCCTGACGATGCCCCAGCATCAGGGCGTCGGCCACCTGCTGCAGCGGCGTGATGTCCATATCGCTGTGGCCAGCCTCGAGCAAGCTGTGGAAGTGCGCGTAGACCCCCTGGTATTCGCGCTCCGGCTCATCGATCAGGGTCTCACCATCGACGATAAGACGGGCGCCCCCCGCCTCCAGGGTCAAGGTTCCCCCATCGGTGACGAAGGTCATCTCCCAGCACGGCGGGTCCTCGTGGCGAAAGTCGAAGTCACCGCTCAACAGGACGCCATCGGCGGTACGCCATTCAAGCGTCGCCGCGATGGGTGTCTGGGCGTTGGCGGGCACCACCAGATTGGCCCGCTTCAAGAAGAACGGATCGGGCAGCAGTGCGGCAACGATGGACAGGGCGTTGATGCCCGGATCGAACACCCCCATGCCGCCGGCTTCCCACAGCCAGGCCTGGCCTGGATGCCACACCCGCACGTCCTCGTGCCAGCGAATATCGACGCTCTCTACCCGGCGTCCAGCGAGCCAGTCAGCGGCCGCGGCGATGCCCGGGGCAAAGCGCGAGTGCCAGGCGGCGAACAGCGTAAGTCCCGCCTTTTCGGCCTGTGCCTTGAGGTCCTGCACCTCGGCCAGGGTGGCACCCGGCGGCTTTTCCAACAGCACCGCCTTGCCACGGGCCAGCGCCTGACTGGCGAGCCTGTGGCGCAGATGGGCAGGGGTGCAGATCGCCACGGCGTCGATATCCGGTTCCGCGTCGAGCATCTCCTCGAGACTGGCGAAGGACGCCACGCCATCCAGGCGCGAATGAGGGTCCGCCGACGCCACCAGCTCAAGTCCTTCGGTGGCACAGATGGCGTCCAGATGCTGGTCTCGGACGATCTTGCCGGCGCCGGCCACGCCCAGTCGAAACTGCCGCATTACTGCCTCCTGGAGCGGTCCCCGCGGAGACCTCAACGTAATCAAGGAGCACAGCATAATTGAGCCGAGGGGCGTGACCAACCCTGCCCCAGCTACGCCAGGGACCTGTCGCCACCCTAACTACCACCGGGTAAAAGGTCGGGTCAGCCCTGGTGTGCTGCTGCGAAGGCCCTGGCGGGCGCCCAGACAAGGGCGAGGATCACCCTTTCAGTGATTGTCCCTGGGCGGACTCTGGCGCGCCACGTCACGGTAGGCGTCGGCGCCGCGCAGGGTCATGCCGCGATCCAGTGGTTCGATCAGGGTGCGCTGTATCTCCTGCCACGGCGTCTGGTGGGCCGGATAGGGATAGCCGCCCTGGGCGTCGAGACGCTGTCGACGCTGGGTGATTTCGTCGTCGTCCACCAGCAGGCGGACCTCGCAACGGCCCAGGTCCACGCGTAGTCGATCGCCGGTCTGGACCAGCGCCAGCGGCCCGCCGGTGGCGGCTTCCGGCGAGGCGTTGAGGATCGAGGGCGATCCCGAGGTCCCCGACTGACGCCCGTCGCCCAGACACGGCAGCGACTCGATCCCCTGGCGAATCAGCGCCTCCGGCGGCTGCATGTTGACCACCTCGGCGCCGCCAGGATGGCCCACCGGTCCCGCCCCACGCATGATCAGGATGGTGCTGGCGTCGATGCCGAGTTCGGGATCGTCGATGCGGGCGTGGTAGTCCTCGGAGCCGTCGAACACCACCACCCGGCCCTCGAAGGCCTCCGGGTCCTCCGGGTTCTCGAGAAAACGCCGACGAAAGTCCGGCGAGATCACGCTGGTCTTCATCAGCGCCGACTCAAACAGGTTGCCCTTGAGGTTCAGGAAGCCGGCGTGTTCGACCAGCGGATTGTCGAAGCGTCGGATGACCTCCTCGTCCAGGGTCTCGCGGCCCGCGATGCTGTCGGCCAGGCGGCGGCCGTCGACGCCGGTGACGTCGCCGTGCAGCAGTCCGCGCTCGAGCAGCTCGTGCTGGACTGCCGGCACCCCGCCGGCACGATGGAACTCCTCACCCAGATAGGCACCCGCCGGCATCACGTTGGCCAGCAACGGAATCCGGTGGCCCAGTCGCTGCCAGTCGTCGTTGTCGAGGGCAACGCCTGCATGGCGGGCGATGGCGTTGACGTGGATCGGCGCATTGGACGATCCCCCCAGCGCCGAACACACCACCACCGCGTTCTCGAACGCCTCGCGCGTCAGGATGTCGAGCGGACGCAGGTCCTGCCATACCATCTCGACCGCGCGCTCGCCGGTGTCGTAGGCGACCATCGCGCGTTCCTTGTAGGGCCCGGGAATCATCGCCGACCCCGGCAGGCTCATGCCCAGCGCCTCGGCCATGGAGTTCATGGTGGAGGCGGTGCCCATGGTGTTGCAGTGGCCCACCGAAGGCGCCGAGTCGCTGGCCCGGGCAAGAAACTCGGCGTAGTCGATGTCGCCGGCGGCCAGACGCTTTCTCAGCTCCCAGATGATGGTGCCGGAGCCGACCCGCTCGTTGCCCCGCCAGCCGTTGAGCATGGGGCCACCGGACAGCACGATGGCCGGAATGTTGACCGTCGCCGCCGCCATCAGGCAGGCCGGGGTGGTCTTGTCACAGCCGGTGGTCAGCACCACGCCGTCCAGCGGATAGCCGTGCAGCACCTCCACCAGGCCCAGGTAGGCCAGGTTGCGGTCCAGTGCTGCGGTGGGCCGGCGCACGTTCTCGTGGATCGGATGCAGGGGGAACTCGAAGGGCACCCCGCCGGCGGCGCGAATGCCATCCTTGACCCGCTTGACCAGCTCGATGTGGTGACGATTGCAGGGGGTCAGGTCGGAACCGGACTGGGCGATGCCGATGATCGGCTTGCCCGAGGTCAGCTCATCGAGGGTCACCCCGTAGTTGAGGTAACGCTCGATGCACAGCGCAGTGGTACCCGGGTGGTCGGGGTTGTCGAACCACCAGCGGGAACGCAGCTGGTCGGGGGTAAGGCGGGGGCGCTGGGTCATGGTGTTCTCCTGCGGTTGCCGCCGGCATGCGAGCGGCAACGGTCTGCCATTGGGTGCGAAGGTCGGGGCGCTCAGTGGGAGTGTCGCGGAACGTCCGCGCCACGACAGCCCACCAGAAAGTCGAAGTCGCAGCCTTCATCGGCCTGCAGCACGTGCTCGATGTAGAGCTGACGGTAGCCGCCGCTGGAGGCGATACGGCGCGACGCCTCGGTGGGATCGCTGGCGGACAGGCGCCGCTCGAGCTCGGCCTCGTCGACGTCCAGATGCAGACGCCCGTCGTAGGCATCCAGCTCGATCCAGTCGCCGTTCTCTACCGCCGCCAGGGGACCGCCGGCCGCCGCCTCCGGCGCCACATGCAGGACCACGGTGCCATAGGCGGTACCGCTCATGCGAGCGTCCGAGATCCGCACCATGTCGGTCACGCCCTGGGCCAGGAGCTTCGCCGGCAGGCCCATGTTGCCCACCTCGGCCATGCCGTGGTAGCCCTTGGGACCGCAGTGCTTCATCACCAGCACGCTGTCGGCATCGACCTCCAGATCCGGGTCATTGATCCGCGCCTTGTAGTCGTCGAAGTTCTCGAACACCACCGCGCGACCACGGTGACGCATCAGCTCGGGGCTCGCCGCCGAGGGCTTGAGCACCGCTCCCTTGGGCGCCAGGTTGCCGCGCAGCACGCACATGCCACCGTCGTCCACCAGCGGGTTGTCCAGCTCACGAATCACCTGATCGTTGTAGAGCGGCGCATCCTTGACGTTGTCCCACAGGGTCTGGCCGTTGACCGTCAGCGCCTCCTTGTGGGGCAGGCGGTCTGCCTCACCGAGGCGCCGCAGCACCGCCGGAAGCCCGCCGGCGTAGTAGAACTCCTCCATCAGAAAGCGCCCCGACGGCTGCAGGTCGACGATGGTCGGGGTGCCACGCCCTACCCGGTTCCAGTCATCGAGCTCGAGCTCGACGCCCATGCGTCCGGCGATCGCCTTGAGGTGGATCACCGCATTGGTCGAGCCACCGATGGCGGCGTTGGTGCGAATGGCGTTCTCGAAGGCCTCCCGGGTCAGCACCCGAGACAACCGCAGGTCCTCCTTGACCATGTCGACGATGCGATTGCCCGACAGGTGCGCCAGCACATAGCGGCGCGAGTCCACCGCAGGAATCGCCGCATTGTGGGGCAGCGATACGCCAAGCGATTCCGCCATGCAGGCCATGGTGGAGGCCGTGCCCATGGTGTTGCAGGTGCCGGCGGAGCGTGACATGCCGGCCTCTGCAGCCATGAAGTCGTGGATCGAGATCTTGCCTGCCTTGACCTCCTCGGACAACTGCCAGACCACGGTGCCGGAGCCGATATCCCGGCCCTTGTGCTTGCCGTTGAGCATCGGCCCGCCGGTGACCACGATGGCCGGGATGTCGCAGCTGGCCGCCCCCATCAACAGCGCCGGAGTGGTCTTGTCGCAGCCGGTCAATAACACCACGCCGTCCAGTGGATTGCCGCGAATGGCCTCCTCCACGTCCATGCTCGCCAGGTTGCGGGTGAACATGGCGGTGGGACGCAGATTGGATTCGCCGTTGGAGAACACCGGGAACTCCACCGGGTAGCCGCCCGCCTCCAGCACCCCCTTCTTGACGTGCTCGGCCAGCTTGCGGAAGTGGGCGTTGCACGGCGTGAGCTCGGAGAAGGTGTTGCAGATGCCGATGATCGGGCGGCCATCGAATTCGTGGTCAGGAATCCCCTGATTCTTCATCCAGCTGCGGTACATGAAGCCGTTCTTGTCCGCACTGCCGAACCACTCGGCGCTACGAAAGCGTGCCTTCCGGGGCACTTCGGTCGCCGCTTCGTCGCTTGCTGCCTCGACACCCACGCTTGGGGAATCCTGATCACTATCGGCCATTGCCTGGCTCCTTCAACTCTGTCACGGGGCGAGCGGCAACCGGTCTGCCTGCTGTCTCGGGCCAATCGCTGGCCTTTGACGTCATGGCGAATACCGACCCGCTCGTCGGGTCCTGGGCAAGCCTACGTCGCGGGCGTCACAAAGTACACACATACGAAAGTATATGTTGAACATACTCGCAACTCGGTCAAGACTTGCCGCCACACCAATAACGATCACGCTCTCATCAGGGAGATCGACCATGCGAGCTATCCCCAGGCTTTCCCGTCTTGCCGCCTCCATCGGTGCGGCATCCATCGCCATCACTGCTGCCGCCAGTGCCCAGGCCGCCGAATACGAGTGGACCTTCCAGGCCTCCGAGACCGCCGGCGAGCCGAGCTTCAAGATCAAGCAGGAGTGGGCCGAGCGCATCGAGACCATGACCGATGGCCGTGTGGCCATCGAGGTGTTGCCGATCAACTCGGTGGTCGGTCCCACCGAAACCCTGCAGGCGGTGAGTTCCGGCATCCTGCAGGGCCATATGACCGACCCCAGCTACTTCTCCGGCCAGAACCCGGCCTTCGGCATGCTCGGCAACCTGGTGGGCGCCTGGAACGACCCCTATGACTTCCTCGAGTTCATGAACAACGCCGGCGGCGAAGATCTCTACAACGAGCTGGTGGAGCCCTACGGCGCCCATCTGGTGGCGGCGGCGACCTTCCCGCTGGAGTCGATCCCGTCCACGGTGGCCATCGAGTCGCTGGAAGACTTCGAGGGACTCAAGATTCGTGCGCCCCAGGGCATGGTCTACAACATCTTCGAGCGCATCGGCGCCACGCCGGTCAACCTGCCGGGCTCCGAGGTCTACACCGGCCTTGAGAAGGGCGTGATCGACGCCGCCGACTCCACGGTGCTGTCGAACAACGACGCCCAGGGCCTCCACGCCTTTGCGCCCTACCCGCTGTACCCGGGCTTCCACTCCATGCCGATGATCGCGGTATCGGTGAACAAGGATATCTGGGACGGCCTGCCCGAAGACCTTCAGACCACCCTCGAGACCGCCTTCGACGCCATGGCCTACGACCTGATCGCCCGACTCAAGGCCCAGGATATCGAAGCGCTTGCCCGTCTCCAGGAGGACCCGGAGGTTCACCCGTTCGACCTGCCCGACGAAGAACGCAAGGCCTTCCGTCAGGCGGCTGAACAGGAATGGCAGGAGTGGGCCGGCAAGAACGAGATGACCCAGAAGGTCTACGACGCCGCCACCGGCTTCCTGACCGCCCGCGGCCAACTGTAAGCCTCGCCAGCCGTCCTGTCCCCCCGATGGGGGCCCTGCCCCCCGGTCCAGCCTGCTGACACCGGGGGGCAGATCCGTGACGACTTGCTGACCGCCCCCGTGGTCGTGACCTTCAACCTGTTGACCAACGCCGCCAGCGGCCTGGAGCAACCATGACGCCTCCCTCCTCCCACAACACCCCCGCCGGATCGCCACATGACGGCGCCGGGCGGCCGCCTGATCCGTCACAAGAGCCTTCGCACGAGCCTTCGCATGATCCTTCACCCGAGCCTTCTCGCGGCCCGAACCCCGACCCGTCAACGGACAGGACGCCCGAGCGTGCCCCCGATGTGGTGCGCAGTCGTTTCGATCGTGGCGTGGTCCGGGTGGCCCAGTTCGCCGCCTGGCTGGTGTTCATCGCCATGGCCATCAGCGTCTATGAGGTGATCATGCGCTACGGCTTCGGCGCGCCCACCTCCTGGGTCCACGAGACCGTGGTCATGCTGGTGGCGGTCAGCTTCTGTCTCGGCGGCCCGGCGGCGCTGGCCTCCAACCGCCATATCCGGGTCAAGGTGCTCTACGACGCCGTGGGCCCGAGGTTCCGGCTGTGGCTCGACCGCTTCAATGACCTGGTCACCTTCGGCTTCTGCCTGGGCATGACCTACGCCGCCTGGGTGATGTTCTACGGCGCCTCCCACAACCCCCTCGGCGAGTGGCAACTGGAGCGCTCCGGCACCTCCTGGAACCCGCCGTTCCCGGCCCTGGTCAAGGGCATGATCCTCGCCGCGGTGGCGATCATGTGCGTCCAGGCGCTGATCCACCTGATCCAGTCGATCAAGGGCAAGCCCGCCCCCGACGCACCCGAAGGAGGCGCTGACTGATGAGCATCGCAGACGGAACCCTGCTGCTGGTCGGCGCCATCTTCGCGCTGCTGGTCACCGGCCTGCCGCTGGCCTTTATTACCGGCCTGGTGGCGCTGGCCTTTACCTTCGGCTGGTTCGGCTCCAACGCCCTGCCGCTGGTGACCAGCCGGGTCTACGGCTTCGTCACCGAGTACTCGCTGGTGGCGGTGCCGATGTTCGTGCTGATGGCCTCGCTGCTCGACCGATCGGGCATCGCCAAGGATCTGTTCAACGCCATGCGTGTGTTCGCCGGGCGACTGCCCGGGGGCGTCGCCGTGCAGACCGTGGTGGTGGCGTTCTTCCTGGCCGCGCTGTCCGGCATCATCGGCGGCGAGATCGTGCTGCTCGGCATCCTGGCGCTGCCGCAGATGCTCCGCCTCGGCTACGACAAGCACCTGTCGATCGGCGTGGTCTGCGCCGGCGGGGCGCTCGGTACCATGATGCCGCCGTCCATCGTGCTGATCATCTACGGCCTGATCGCCAGCGTCTCCATCGCCGACCTGTTTACCGCGGCGATCACCCCGGCGGTGATCCTGATGCTGTCCTACATCGGTTATGTGCTGGTGCGCTGCCTGCGCAACCCCGCCATGGGCCCGCCGATGAGCGAGGAGGACCGCAACGCCGGCTTCGCCTCCAGGGGCGCCGCGCTGCGCTCGATCATCGTGCCGGCGCTGATCGCCTTCATGGTGCTGGGCTCGATCTACGGCGGCGTGGCCTCGGTCACCGAGGCGGCGGCCATGGGCGTGTTCGGCGTGCTGCTGGCGGTGCTGGCCCGGGGCGAGTTCTCGTTCTCGATGATGCACCAGAGCCTGTCCCAGACTCTGGTGACCTGCGGCATGATCATCTGGATCGGCATCGGCGCCGCCGCCCTGGTCGGGGTCTACAACCTGATGGGCGGCAACCGCTTCATCTCCGGCATGATCATGGATCTGGACGTCTCGCCCATCGTGATCATTCTGGTGATGATGGAGATCCTGATCGTGCTCGGCATGTTCCTCGACTGGATCGGGGTGGCCATGCTGACCCTGCCGATCTTCGTGCCGATCATCGTGCAGCTGGGCTACAGCCCGATCTGGTTCGGCATCCTGTTCGCGGTAAACATGCAGGTGTCCTTCCTGTCGCCGCCGTTCGGGCCCGCGGCCTTCTACCTGAAGGGCGTGGCGCCACCGGAGATCAGCCTCAAGGACATCTTCGTCTCGGTGCTGCCCTTTATCGCCCTGCAGCTATGTGTACTCGCGGCGCTGCTGGTGTGGCCCGAGATGGCCATGTGGCTGGTGCAATGAAGCGGATCGGCCCCTCTCCGAGACCAGGCGCCAGGCTAGACGCCAGCAAAGCCACCTTTCCATAACGTCAACCCATACCTTTGTATGTTGACCATACACCACCCCAGAGGCGTAAGATGCCTCTGGGGCCAACCGTGAACCGGGACAAGGCGCCCACGTCACGCAAGGATATCGCCATGCATCATGACACCCCCGAGACCCTTCGCATCATCCAGTGCCGCCACCAGGGCAGCGTCAGGGCCGCCCTGGTCGAAGGACCGGACCGTGTGCGACTGACCGACGCCGACACCTATACCCTGGCACGCCGTGCGCTGGCCGAGGGCAAGGGCCTGGCGACCACGCTCAAGGAAAGCCTCGGTGACGAGACCCTCGACTACGCCGATCTGGTCGCGAGCGGTCAGCTACTGCCGCCGCTGACCCATCCGGATCCCGCGCACTGCCTGGTCACCGGCACCGGCCTGACCCATCTGGGCAGCGCCGATACCCGCAGCGCCATGCACGCCGACTCGTCCGAAACCGACGACGCCCAGCTGACCGATTCCATGCGCATGTTCAGGCTCGGCGTCGAGGGCGGCAAGCCCGCCGAAGGCCAGGTGGGCGCCCAGCCCGAGTGGTTCTACAAGGGGGATGGCGACTGCGTGGTGGCCCCCGAGGCGCCGCTGCCCTGGCCATCCTTTGCCGAGGATGCAGGCGAAGAGCCCGAACTCGCCGGGCTCTACCTCATCGATGATCAGGGCCTCCCCCATCGGCTGGGCTTCGCCATCGGCAACGAATTCTCGGATCACATCACCGAACGCTACAACTACCTGTGGCTGGCCCACTCGAAGCTTCGCGCCTGCAGTTTCGGCCCCGAACTGCTGATCGGTGAACTACCCTCTCATCTGGAGGGTACTTCGCGTATCACCAGAGACGGCGAGACCCTGTGGGAGAAGCCGTTCTTGACCGGCGAGGACAACATGGCGCACAGCATCGCCAACCTGGAGCACCACCACTTCAAGTACCCAGGTTTCCGTCGGCCCGGTGACGTCCACGTCCATTTTTTCGGCACCGCCACCCTGAGCTTCGCCGACGGTGTCAGTGTCAAACCGGGCGAGCGCTACGAGATCGAGCTACCGGCCTTCGGGCGTCCACTGCGCAATCCGCTGGCGCCGCCCACCGAGGACGAAGAACAGACCAGCGTCACGCCGATGTAATCGACCGGAGACAGGCTTCGACTGTCCCGAACAATGACGACACGAGCATTGAACGCAGGTCGAGCCGGCGTTGACACTGGTACCAGACAGCACACCGACAACCCCATCCCCGCAAGCGAAAAGGAGCCAACATGACTCTGGAAGGAAAGCAGCTGATCGGCAGCCAGGCCGTCGAGGCCAAGGGCGAGCCCATCCACGCCGTCAATCCGGCCACCGGTGAGACCCTCGAGCCTGGCTACAAGGCAGGTTCCAAGGCCGAGGTCGAGCGCGCCTGCGAACTGGCCTGGGCGGCCTTCGATAGCTACCGCGAGACCGGCCTCGAGGCCCGTGCGACCTTTCTCGAGACCATCGCCGACGAGATCGAGGCGCTCGGTGACACCCTGATCGAGCGCGCCATGCAGGAGTCCGGCCTGCCCCAGGCACGTCTGCAGGGCGAGCGCGGCCGTACCTGCGGCCAGCTGCGCCTGTTCGCCTCGGTGGTGCGCGCCGGCGAATGGCTCGACGTGCGGCACGATCCGGCCCTGCCGGACCGTGAACCGATGCCGCGGGTCGACCTGCGCCAGCGCCATATCGCGCTGGGTCCGGTGGCGGTGTTCGGCGCTTCCAACTTCCCGCTGGCGTTCTCGGTGGCCGGTGGCGACACCGCCTCCGCCCTGGCCGCCGGCTGTCCGGTCGTGGTCAAGGCCCACTCCGCCCACCCCGGCACCTCCGAGTTGGTCGGCCGCGCGCTGCAGAAGGCGGTGGCCCGCTGTGAACTGCCGGAAGGCGTGTTCTCGCTGCTGTTCGGTTCCGGTCGCGAGGTCGGCCAGGGCCTGGTCAGCGACGCGCGGATCAAGGCGGTGGGCTTCACCGGCTCGCGCAGCGGTGGCACCGCCCTGATGAAGACCGCCCAGGCGCGTCCCGAGCCGATCCCGGTGTACGCCGAGATGAGCTCGATCAATCCGGTGTTCCTGCTGCCCGAGGCGCTCAAGGCCCGTGGCAAGGAGCTGGGTGAGGCCTTCGTCGGCTCGCTGACCATGGGGGCCGGCCAGTTCTGCACCAACCCGGGGCTGGTGATCGCGGTCAAGGGCGAGGCGCTGGACGGCTTCGTCGAGGCCGCCGCCGAAGCGGTCAAGGGTGCCGGCGCACAGACCATGCTGACGCCGGGCATCCACGACGCCTACACCCAGGGAGTCAACACCCTGGGCGGCAGCGACAAGGCCCGTGAAGTGGCGCGCGGCCCCCAGGGCGACGGACCCAACCAGTGCCAGGCCGGCCTGTTCGTGGCCAAGGCCAGCGACTTCCTCAATGATGAGGCGCTGCAGGCCGAGGTGTTCGGTTCGACCTCGCTGGTGGTCGAGTGTGCCGACCTGGACGAGGTCAAGGCACTGGCCGAGGGCCTCGAGGGCCAGCTGACCGCGACCCTGCAGATGGACGACGGCGACATCGACGCGGCCCGTGGCCTGCTGCCGATCCTCGAGCGGCGTGCCGGACGGGTGATGGCCAACGGCTGGCCCACCGGGGTCGAGGTGTGCCACGCCATGGTCCACGGTGGCCCCTATCCGGCCACCTCTGACTCGCGCACCACCTCGGTGGGCAGCGCCGCCATCCACCGCTTCCTGCGCCCGGTGTGCTATCAGAACCTGCCGGACGCCCTGCTGCCGCAGGCGCTCAAGGACGGCAACCCGCTGAACGTCAGCCGCCTGGTGGACGGCAAGCGCGAGGCGTAAACCGCCTGGCACACGTCTTCAACCAAGGGTCTTGAAATGACGTAGTTGAAGACATGGCTGAAAACATCGCTGAAGACATGGCTGAAGACGTAGCTGAAGCCATGGTTGAAGCGAACGGACGGAGGCGCCGATCATCGGCGCCTCCTGTCTCGTCTTCTTTTTCTTGTTCTTGTCATTCTGTCCCGGTCTTTATGGCCCCGTCTTTCTGTCATCGTCCTGCGGCCCGAATCCCCCGATAAAGACACGCAGGGAACGACTGCCTTGGCTCATGATTCAACGACGGCTATTGGCACACTTACCCCCACATCACGTCGCTTATCAAGACACCTATCCAACTACCTATCCAGACATCCTCCCGCCACCGCCTCCTCCTGCCTTTGCGATCACATCCGATAAACCGCCGGTAACATTTCACGCTTATTCGGCGAATATCTTGGCCATTATTGCCGGCATGAAACGCCCAACTTATTGGCCAAGACATCCCAGAAACATCCTTTCACGCCCACGATCATTCCTGCCCACGATATTGCTCAGGGCGCATCCTCTTCTCCGACCAGGCTGGCGACAAACTCGGTCAGCAGTTCAGGCCAGGGCTCGCCCTTGCGCGTGAGCACGCCGTAGTAGCCCAGCGGCTCACCGATGGTCAGCGGCAGTACCGCGAAACGGCCTTGAGAGAAGGTGGTCTTGACCACCGAGCTTGGCAACAGCGACAGGGTATCAGTACTCGCCACCAGCTGAAGCGAGGCCTGGGTGGAGGTGGTCTCGATGACGTTGCGCGGCGAGGCGACGCCGGCCTCGGCCAGGGCCGCCTCGAACAACCCGCGCATGGGGCTCGCCATGGGGTGCAGCACCCAGGGCCAGCGCGCCACCTCGGCCAACTCAGGCGTCCCCTGACACAGCGGATGGTCGGGTCGCGCCACCACCGACACCGGCTCCTCCTTGAGCGGCAGAAAGTCGAACAGATGACGCTGGGACGGCTCGGTGTAGCGGCCGATGACGGCGTCGAGCAGCTTGTATTCGAGATCCACCAGCAGTCGATCGCTGGAGTTCTCGATCAACGAGATGGCGAGCCGCGGCCGGTGCGACTTCAGCTCCGCCATGGCCCTTGGCAACATCACCGGGGCGGCACCGGGTACCGAGCCAAGCGCCAGCCGACCGTGCCCACCTTCGCGCAGTGAAGCCAGTTCCTCGACCAGCCGATCGGTGTCGTTGAGCAGACGCCGTGCATAGCGCAATACCGTCACACCGGCGTCGGTCGGCTCCATCCGCCCGGGCTCACGCAGAAACAGCGGTATTCCGAGAAATCCCTCTATGTCCTTGAGCATCTTGCTGGCCGCCGGCTGGCTGATATTCAGCTGCCTTGCAGCCGCGTGCATGTTACGACTTTCGTCCAAGGCGACCAGCAATACCATATGCCTGATCCGTAGCCACGTCTTGGCGTGAATACCGCTGTCATGGGGCATGTAGCGCATCATCCTGATGATTGAAAAACACATGATAACCTGAGGTTATCAAATGGCCAAAAACTTGGATTGGCCGTTCTTTTAGCGCTCTGTTTAGACTGCCCTCACTGACAATAGAACGACGAGACAGCAGCAACAGAGGAACGGGAGAGCAACCAGAGAGGGAGGCGCTTTCCGCAAGCAGCCAACCGCTGATCGACGCCCATGATGCTTTCCCTGGCCACTCGTCGGACAACCAACAATATTCACCACAAGGCCGCCAGCATGACCACCATCACTCGGGTCGACGCCCGCGATATCCGCTTCCCCACCTCACGCCAGCTCGATGGCTCCGATGCCATGAACGAGGCACCGGACTACTCGGCCACCTACGTCATCCTGCACACCGATCAGGAAGACGAGGGCCACGGTCTGAGTTTCACCATCGGCCGCGGCAATGATCTCTGCGTCGCTGCGGTCAACGCCCTGGCACCCACCCTGGTGGGCCGCAAGCTCGAGGACATCACCGCGAACATGGGCACCTTCTGGCGCGAGCTGACCAGTGGCGATAGCCAGCTGCGCTGGCTGGGTCCGGAAAAGGGCGTGATGCACCTGGCCAGCGCCGCCCTGGTCAATGCTATCTGGGACCTGTGGGCCAAGCGTGAAGGCAAGCCGATCTGGAAGCTGCTGGTCGACATGAGCCCGGAACAGCTGGTGCGCTGCCTGGACTTCCGCTTCGTCACCGACGCCATCACCCCCGAGGAGGCCATCGCCCTGCTGCGTCGCAAGGCCGGCACCAAGGGCGAGCGCGAGGCCGAGATGAAGGCCGAGGGCTACCCCGGCTATACCACCTCCGCAGGCTGGCTTGGCTATTCCGAGGAAAAGATGCGTCGACTGTGCCGCGAAGCCCTGGCCGAGGGCTGGCAGCACTTCAAGCAGAAGGTCGGTGGCGACATCGAGGAAGATCGCCGGCGCGCGGCGATCCTGCGCGAGGAGATCGGCGAACAACGCACCCTGATGATGGACGCCAACCAGATGTGGGATGTGGACGAGACCATCGTCAACATGCGCCGTCTGGCAGAGTTCAATCCTCACTGGATCGAGGAGCCCACCAGCCCCGACGACATCCTCGGTCACGCCGAGATCCGTCGTCGCCTCAGGGGCGGCCTGGAGGGTGGCATCGGCGTCGCCACCGGCGAGCACTGCCACAACCGGGTGATGTTCAAGCAGTTGCTGCAGGCCGGCGCGATCGACTTCTGTCAGCTCGACGCGGCGCGTCTGGGCGGGCTCAACGAGGTCATCATCGTGGTGCTGCTGGCGGCCAAGTACGGCGTGCCGATCTGCCCCCACGGCGGCGGCGTGGGCCTGTGCGAATACACCCAGCACATCTCCCTGTTCGACTACATCGCCGTCTCCGGTTCGCTGGAAGGTCGCCTGCTGGAGTACGTCGACCACCTGCACGAGCACTTTGTCGACCCGGTGCGTATCCGTCAGGGTCGCTACCTGGTGCCCGAGGCGCCGGGCTACAGCATCACCATGAAGCCCGAGTCCCTCGAGATGCATCGCTACCCCGAAGGCGCGGCCTGGCAAGACGCCTGAGCCGCTCCACCGGCCAGCGGCCCCGGGATGAAACGCTTCCCGGGGCCGCTGGCCAGCACGCCAAGCAAGGGCCAGAGCGCTACGCAATGGCCAGCACGCCACGCAAATTGGAGAGAAGCATGACAACAATCACAACGTCCGTCGCCCCCTTCACCCGTCGCCGCCTGGGCGCGGCCATCGCCGCCCTGACCATCGGCAGCCTGACGCTGGGTGGTGTTGCCACCGCCCAGGCCGCCAGCGAGATGCCGCCGATCCCCGAGGTCGACGGACCCGTGGCCGAAGGTGACGGCAACGACTACACCCTCAAGTTCAGCATCGGCACCACCCAGTCCGGCGCCCAGTACCGTGGCCTAGAGTACTTCGAGGACATCGTCGAGGCACGCAGCGACGGCCATATCCAGGTCGAGCTGTTCCACAGCGCACAGCTTGGCGATGACCTCCAGGCGGTCAGCGCGCTCCAGTCCGGCACCCTGGAGATGACCTCGCCGTCCACGTCGCCGCTGGTCAACATGTTCCCGGAGTTCGCGGTCTTCGACCTGCCGTTCCTGTTCCCCACCCCGGAAGTGGCCGACGAGGTGCTCGACGGCGAGATCGGTGATCGCATGCTGGAAACCGCCAGCACCAATGGACTCAAGGCCCTCGGCTGGGCCGAGAACGGCTATCGCCAGCTGACCAACAGCCAGAACGCGGTGGCCTCGCCCGAGGATCTGGATGGCCTCAAGGTCAGGACCATGCAGAACCCGATCCACCTGGATATCTGGAAGACCCTGGGCGCCAACCCGACGCCGATGTCCTTCGCCGAGCTGTTCACCGCCCTCGAGCAGGGCGTGGTCGACGGCCAGGAGAACCCCTGGATCACCATTCAATCGTCCAAGTTCAACGAAGTGCAGGACTACGCCACCGAGTCCAACCACGTCTACACGCCCTTTATCACCCTGGTCTCCGAGCGCTTCTGGAGCCGTCTGCCCGAGGGCTATCAGGATCTGCTGTCCGACGCCGCCAAGCAGATGGGCGACTACCAGCGTGAAGTCAGCCGCACCCTCAACGACCAGATCAAGCAGGAGCTGATGGACGAGGGCATGAACATCACCGAGCTGACCCCGGAACAGGTGGCCACCTTCCAGGAGACCCTGTCGCCGGTCTATGACGAGTGGCGCGAGAAGATCGGCGGAGAGCTGATCGACGATATCCGCGCTGTTTCCCAGTAAGCCCTAGCCCGACCCCGCCACTGTCGGCGGCGGGGTCGTCGTCACCACGGAGGTGACCCATGACCACCCTATCCTCCACTTCCACCCCGGGACTCCTGGGGTGGTTGATTACCACGCTGCGCATCGCCGTCGGATTGCTGGTGCTCGGCGTGGTGTTCTGCGTGACCGCCAACGTCTTCGGTCGCTTCGTGCTCAATACCTCCTACGCCTGGGCCGAGGAGCTGTCCCGGGTGCTGTTCATCTGGCTGGTACTGCTTGGCGCCGGGCTCGGCAGCCTCGAGAAGGAACACGTGGCGGTGACCTACTTCAAGGACCTGGCCCCGGCCGGGCTGCGCCGCGTGCTGGGACTGACCGCCGTGGCGGTGATCTACCTCGTCTGCATCTGCATCCTGCTCGGCTTCAAGGAGCTGATCTCCGGCTATACCAGCGCCACCCCCATGCTCGGCATCCCCAAGACCTGGCTCTATAGCGCCATGCCGGTGATGGCAGGGCTGACCCTGATCGCCAACACCCTGGCCCTGGTGGCCCTGCTCAGGAGGTCCGAACCATGATCCTGTGGAGCATCCTTATCGGACTTGCCATCTGCATCGTCATTGGCATGCCGATCTCGTTTGGCCTCGGCGCCATCAGCCTGTTCATCTTCTTCTATTCCGACTATTCGCTGTCGCCCATCGTCGCCCAGGCGGTGAATGGCCTGGACTCCTTTCCGCTGCTGGCCATTCCGCTGTTCATCCTGGTCGGCGAGGTGATGAGCGAGGGCGGCATCGCCACCCGTCTGGTCCGACTGGCCAGCGCCATGGTCGGCTTCGTCGCCGGCGGTCTGGGTCAGGTGGCGGTGATGACCTCGATGTTCTTCGGCGGCATCAGCGGCTCCGCCGTGGCCGACGCCTCGGCGGTCGGCAGCATGATGATCGAGCCGATGAAGCAGCATCGCTACAGCGCGCCCATGGCCACCGCCATCGTGGTCGCGGCCTCGGTGGTCGGCATCATCATCCCGCCGTCTATCCCGATGATCCTGTTCGGCGTGGTCACCAACACCTCGATCTCCCAGCTGTTCCTGGCCGGCATCGTGCCCGGTATCCTGATCACCCTGGGACTGGCGGCCACCACCTACGTGCAGTCACGCAAGAACGGCAAGGGCCAGGCCTTCTCCTTCCCGGAGCTCGCCAGTGCCCTCAAGGACGCCATCCTGGCGCTGCTGCTGCCGGTGATCATCGTCGGGGGCATCCTCACCGGGGTCTTCACCCCCACCGAGAGCGCCGCCATCGCGCTGGTGTATGCCTTTGCGGTGTCCTTCTTCGTCTATCGCAGCCTGTCGCTCAAGCGCTTCTTCGAGCTGTGCGTGAGCACCGGTCGACTGACAGGGGTGGTCATGCTGCTGCTGGCCTTCGCCAGCGTGCTGGCCTGGCTTCTGACCGCCAACATGATTCCCCAGCAACTGGTAGTGAGCCTGTCGGCCATCACCGAGAACAAGCTTCTGCTGCTGCTGATCCTGTCGGCCTTCCTGCTGGTGGTGGGCTTCTTCATGGACCTGACCCCTGCCATGGTGATCCTGGCACCGCTGATGACGCCGGTGGTAGTGAAGCTTGGCATCGACCCGGTGTACTTCGGCGTGCTGATGTCCTTCATCCTGGGTATCGGCCTGATCACCCCGCCGGTGGGCACCGTGCTCTATGTCGGCTGTGGCGTCGGCAAGGTCGGCATGGAAAGCCTGGTCAAGAGCCTGCTGCCCTTCTACTTCACCCTGGTGGCACTGCTGGTCGTGTTCCTGCTGTTCCCTGGAGTGGTGCTGTGGTTCCGATAACCCCGAACTTGAACAACCTGGGCGGCCCCTGGCCGCCCGCCAAGCGGAGAAGCCCCCGATGAGCGCCAACGACGACCTGCTGACCTTTCTGCGAGAGACCCTGGGCAGCACCGGCGTGCTGACAGACGACCTCGAGCGCTATCGGGTCGACTGGGCCGGCGCCCGCGGCGGTCTGCCGTTGGCGGTGGCTCGCCCGGCGACCTCTGAGCAGGTGGCGCAGGTACTCGGCTACTGCCATCGCCACGATATTCCGGTGGTCCCCCAGGGCGGCGGCAGCGGTCTGGTCGAAGGTGCCCTGCCGGACAGCCAGACACCGGAGCTGGTCATCAGCCTGGAGCGGCTTAATAAAATTCGCTCCATCGATCCGATCAACTTCACCGTGAGCGTCGACGCCGGCTGCGTACTGCAGACCATCAAGGACGCCGCCGAGGCCGAGGATTGCACCTTTCCGCTGGCCCTCGGCGCCCAGGGCAGCTGCCAGATCGGCGGCAATATCGCCACCAACGCCGGCGGCCTTAACGTGCTGCGCTACGGCATGATGCGCCAGCTGGTACTGGGTATCGAGGTAGCACTGCCGGACGGCCGTCTGCTCGACGACATGAAGGCACTGCACAAGAACAACACCGGCTACGACCTGAAGCAGCTGTTCATCGGCGCCGAGGGTACCCTGGGCATCGTCACCGGCGCGGTACTCAAGCTCTACCCCCGCCCCCAGGTGACACGCACGGCGCTGATCGGCTGCCCCGACGTGGCCTCGGTGCTGAAACTCTACGCCCAGGCAAGACGCAGCTGCTGCGACCTGCTGACCGCCTTCGAGCTGATTCCGCGGGCCTGCATGGAGCTTGCCCTGGAGGCCGATCCCTCACTGCCGGACCCGCTGGATGCACCCCACCCGGTGTACGTGCTGATGGAAGTCGCCGCCAGCGGGCCTGCCGATCTCGACAGCATGATCGAGGCGCTATTCGAGCGAGGACTCGAGGACGGCCTGCTGGAGGATGGTGTGCTGGCCACAAGCGACACCCAAGCGGCCCAGCTATGGCAGCTGCGCGAGGCCATGCTGGAAGGCCAGCAGCGCCGCGGCGAGCACCTGCGTACCGATGTCTCGCTGCCGATCTCGCAGCTTACCGCCTTCCATGACCAGGCGGAGGCGGCGATCGCCGAGGCCTCGCCGGACTCTCAGGTCATCGCCTACGGCCACGTCGGCGATGGCAACCTGCACTTCAATATCCTGCCGCCGGCGCATCTGGACGACGATGACAAGCGCAGTCTGCTGCATGAGCTGGAAGAGCAGCTGTTTGCCATTGTCGCCGAGTTCGACGGCAGCATCAGCGCCGAGCACGGCATCGGTCGCGTCAAGCAGCCCTACTTCCTCGAAAGCCTGTCGGCGCCGGAGCATGACATCATGCGTGGCCTGAAGCGCCTGCTGGACCCCCGCGGCCTGATGAGCCCCGGACGCATCCTGCCGAGAATGCAGCGCTGAGCCATCGACTTCCCCTTTTCAACAGATAGAGGCCCTAACATGAGTCCCCGCCTTACCGCCCGCGACATCCTGCCCGACGACGCCGACCGTGCCCTGCTGGTCGGCCGAGTGTGGCGCGACGACCAGCGAGGCCCCGTCCTGGTAACCGTTCGCGACGGCCAGCTTATCGACCTGTCGGCCACCATCAATGTCATGGCCGACCTGCTCGAACGCGACGACGCCGCCGAGCTGATCGCCAACGCCGAGGGCGAGTCCCTGGGTAGCCTGGACAGCCTGCTGGAAAATTCCTGCCAGACACCCCAGCGCGCCCCTCACCTGCTCGCCCCCTGCGACGTCCAGGCGATCAAGGCCTGTGGAGTGACCTTCGCGGTCAGCCTGCTGGAACGCGTCATCGAGGAGCAGGCCGGTGGCGACGCCACCCGCGCCGGCGAGCTGCGCGAGGAACTCAAGCGCGTGATCGGCGGTGACCTGTCGAAGATCCGTCCCGGCTCCGACGAGGCCATGGCGCTCAAGGCCGAGCTTCAGTCCCGTGGCGCCTGGTCCCAGTACATGGAGGTCGGCATCGGCCCCGACGCCGAGGTCTTCACCAAGTCGCAGCCGCTGTCCGCGGTGGGCCAGGGCGCGGCGGTGGGGCTGCACCCGTCATCGCGCTGGAACAACCCCGAGCCCGAGATCGTGCTGGCGGTGGATGCAAAGGGCAACGCCCGCGGCGCGACGCTGGGCAATGACGTCAATCTGCGCGATGTCGAAGGACGCAGCGCCCTGCTGCTGGGCAAGGCCAAGGATAACAACGCCTCCTGTGCCATCGGGCCCTTCATTCGCCTGTTCGATGACCACTTCTCGATCGACGACGTGCGCTCGGCGATGGTCAGCCTGCGCATCGAGGGCAACGACGACGACTTCCTGCTGGAAGACCAGAGCGACATGCGCGAGATCAGCCGCGACCCGCTGGATCTGGTCGGCCAGACCATCGGCGCCCATCACCAGTACCCCGATGGCTTCATGCTGTTTCTCGGCACCATGTTCTCGCCGATTCAGGACCGCGACGGGCCCGGTCAGGGCTTTACCCATCACCTGGGTGATGTGGTCACCATCTCGACGCCTCGCCTGGGCGCACTGGTCAATCGCGTCGAACGCTCCGACCAGCTGCCCCCCTGGACCTACGGTATCCGCGCCTGGCTCGCCCACCAGCGCGGCTGACACCACGCAAGACCCGCACGAACCGACATCTCCCTTCTGCCTCGCCCTCGGCGAGGCTTTTTTTGTTTCTGGCCGCCAACTGTGCCATTACGCGCTGCTACTCAAGCATTTGCGCATGCGGTATGCGAGTTCCCGCGCCGGACATGGCGAGTGACATGGCTCTGACTTATACCTTCAAGACCCCTCCCGCCGATGTCAGTCAGTGAATCGAGATATGACGGTTGTTCTTGCTCAAGGCGTGTTGCATAGCGAGCGCAAGGTCAGGAACAACGCAAGGCCAGTAACAAGCCAGCAACGTCATCGCTGCACTCGCGCGAGCGAGGGGACCAACGAACATCGACCATCATCAGACAAGGGCCTCAAGGCCCGGATAAAGGACAGGGAGCAAGCCAAAGGCCACCCAAGAAGCCTGCGCCGCCCTTGCCGTGACTCGTCGCCGTCAGCGCAGCACCCGTGGATGGATGCGTCCAGGTGCGCCTCGGTGACCAAGGAGGACAGACCATGCTCAGGATTTCCCGTCTCACCGCCATCGCCACCGCCATGGGCGCCAGCCTGATCGCCTTCGACGCGGTCGCCGAGACCTACTTCGAGATCACCGACGGGGAGCTCACGCGACCCACCGGCTTCCGCGAATGGGTGTTCGTCGGTACCCCGCTCACGCCCAATGACATGAACAACGGCAAGGCGCCGTTCCCCGAGTTCCACGCCGTCTACATCGATCCGGAAAGCTGGGATCACTGGAAGGAGACCGGTGAATTCCGCGATGGCGCCATCATGATCAAGGAGCTGATCAGCGTCGGCAGCAAGCAGGCGGCCAGCGGCAACGGCTACTTCATGGGCGAGTACATCGGCCTCGAGGCAACCATCAAGAGCAGCGAGCACTTCCCGGACGAGCCCGGCAACTGGGCCTACTACAGCTTCTCGACGCCGGACCACTCGAGCCTCAAGGAGACTGCGGCGCCCTTCCCCACCGCAGCCTGCAACGCCTGCCACGCGGCGGCGGCAGCCGATGACTTCGTCTTTACCCAGTACTACCCGGTACTGACCGCCGGCAAGGGCGCCGGCGACGACGCCGGTGGCGGCACCCAGTCCCAGCTTGGCAACGACGGCTGATCGCCTGTCCGCCCCCGTTCCGACAGTCCAGGGCCTGAACCATCGGCCAGGGAGTCAGAGTCAGGAACGGGGACCATCTGGAATATGGTGCCTAAAGGTGCCAATGAAAGGTGCCAATGAAAGGTGCTATGTAGAAACGTGCGGTACGTTCACATGCGCACCGCAGCCGGCCGTATAGACATATAAACACCCGATACCCAGTAGCACGAAGGCCGGCAAGACAAGCACCTGGCACCACCGAGCATGAAGCGATGGCGGTGACCCTGCGTCACCCTATGGCCTTGCAGGGTACGTCTACCGGCGAGCCACTGGATTCGCCCCGGAGTCCAGAAGTGGCATAGGGGCTGCCCCGAGAGAAGGATGTCTCTCGGCAGCGATATCCGCCATCCTTCTTGCGTTCCCTGCCCTCCTGGCGGCCCTCCCCGGCCGCCTTTTTTTATGTTCTCGGCGCCCTCTTCCCGCGGACCAGCGATCTCCGTCCCCGCTCTTTGCTATCAGCCATATTCCGCTACCCCGGCTCTCTTGATCCTTTGCGACCAAAGTCGGCCCTTGGCGCCAATTGCAATCCAGCCAACCTGCGCCATACTACGGATAACGTCATGCTAGCAGCCTGTCATACCACCTAGCGAAAACCGCGACACGAGCAAGCTTCCGTTAGAGGGAGAGCACCAGGCCTTCGTCACTACGACACCTGATGTTTCGCCGCCATGACAACAACCTCGTCGCCCCTGCCAACAGGAGACATCATGCGTCTGTCAGGAAAGACCGCCTTGATCACCGCCGCCGGCCAGGGCATCGGTCGCGCCACCGTCGAGCGCTTTATCGACGAGGGCGCGGAGGTCCACGCCACCGACCTCGATCCGGCCAAGCTCGAGGATCTGGCAGATCGCCGGGGTGTCCGCTGCCACACCCTGGATGTGACCGACCCTGCGGCGATCGCCGAGCTGGTGGCGAAGATTCCGACACCGACCATCCTGTTCAACTGTGCCGGTTACGTGCATAGCGGCAGCCTGCTGGAGTGCTCCATCGAGGACTTCGAGCGCTCCATGGCGATCAACGTCACCGCCATGTACCACACCATCTCGACCTTTCTTCCCGGTATGCTGGAGGCCGGTGGTGGCAGCATCATCAACATGGCGTCGGTCGCCAGCAGCCTTAAAGGTGTTGCCGGACGCTTTGCCTACGGCACCAGCAAGGCCGCCGTCATCGGTCTGACGCGCTCGGTGGCGGCGGACTACGTGACTCAGGGCATCCGCTGCAACGCCATCTGCCCGGGTACCGTGGAGTCGCCCTCCCTGGCGCAGCGTATTCGCACCCAGGCCGAGGCTCAGGGACAGGACGAAGCCCAGGTGCGCCAGGCCTTCCTCGACCGCCAGCCAATGGGACGCCTGGGCAGGCCCGAGGAGATCGCCGCACTGGCCGTCTATCTGGCCTCGGATGAATCGGCGTATACCACAGGCACCAGCCAGATCATCGATGGCGGCTGGCTGGCGTGACGACACTGATCGACGCAAAGCGATGACATCGGCGCGATATAACACCATCAACTCAGCAAAAACATCCATCCAATCAACGACAAAGGACACCCCATGAAACTGCTGCGATTCGGCGCCCCCGGCCAGGAAGCTCCCGGTATTCTCGACGCCAACGGACGTGTCCGTGACCTGTCCGGCGTCATCGACGACGTTGCCGGAGAGACCCTCGGACGTGACAGCCTGGCGCGCATCGCCGGCCTCGATCTGGAAAGCCTGCCCGAGGTTCCCGCCGACACCCGTATCGGCCCCTGCGTCGGTCAGGTCGGCAAGTTCATCTGCATCGGCCTCAACTACGCCGACCACGCCGCCGAGAGTGGCGCCGAGGTGCCACCGGAACCGGTGATCTTCAACAAGTGGACCAGCGCCATCTGCGGCCCTGACGACGACGTCATCATTCCCCGCGATTCCTCCAAGACCGACTGGGAGGTCGAACTCGGCGTGGTGATCGGCAAGGGCGGTCGCTATATCGACGAAGCCGACGCCCTCGACCACGTGGCGGGCTACTGCGTGATCAACGACGTATCCGAGCGGGAATTCCAGCTCGAGCGAAGCGGTACCTGGGACAAGGGCAAGGGTTGCGACACCTTCGGTCCCCTCGGCCCCTGGCTGGTGACCCCGGACGAGGTGGAAGATCCCCAGGCGCTTAACCTGTGGCTCGAGGTCGACGGCAAGCGCTACCAGGACGGCAATACCCGCACCATGGTCTATCAGGTGGCCTACCTGATCAGCTACCTGAGCCGTTTCATGAGCCTGCAGCCAGGCGACGTCATCTCCACCGGCACGCCGCCTGGTGTCGGCCTGGGCCAGAATCCGCCGGTGTTCCTGCGTCCGGGTCAGACCATGCGCCTGGGCATCGAGGGCCTCGGGGTGCAGACCCAGAAGGTCGTGGCGGATTCGAACGCATGAGCCAGTCCGACCAGCCCATGACCGTGGCGGTGTGCGTCGAACCAGGGCAGATGGCCCTGGAACAGCGCCCCCGCCCCGAGCTTGCCGGCGGCGAGGCCCTGGTGCGCATTTCGCGCATCGGGGTCTGCGGCACCGATATCCACGCCTTCGGCGGCAACCAACCCTACTTCGAATACCCCCGGGTGCTGGGGCACGAACTGGCCGGTACGGTGGAGGCCCTTGCCGACGACGTGGACGAGGCGACCCGTGCCCGCCTCGAGCACCAGCCGGTGTACGTGATCCCCTACCTGCACTGTGGCGAGTGTCGCGCCTGCCGGCGCGGCAAGACCAACTGCTGTCAGGCGATGCAGGTGATCGGCGTCCATCGCGACGGCGGCATGGCCGAGTGGCTGAAGGTTCCGGTCGATCATCTGGTGGCCTGCCCGGCACTGGAACCAGACGAGCTGGCACTGATCGAGTGCCAGGCCATCGGTGCCCACGCGGTGCGCCGGGCCGCGGTGGAAGCGGATGAACTGGTGGCGGTGGTCGGCGCCGGACCCATCGGCATCGGCGTCGCCCAGGTCGCCCGGGCCCGCGGTGCACGAGTGCTGCTGCTCGATACCAGCGCCGAACGCCTGACCTTCTGCCGCGAAGCGCTCGGCTTCGAGCAGACCCTGGTAGTGGGTGAGGACGATCCGCAGGCGCGCCTGGCCAGTCTCAACGACGGCGCCCTGGCCGACGTGGTGTTCGACGCCACCGGCAATCCGAGCGCCATGGAGGCCGGCTTCGGCCTGGCCGGACACGGCGGCCGCTACGTGCTGGTCAGCATCGTCAAGTCAGACATTCGCTTTGACGACCCGAGCTTTCACGGCCGAGAACTGACCCTGCTCGCCAGCCGCAACGCCACCCGCGAAGACTTCGACTGCGTCACCGAACTGCTGGAAGAAGGCCGTATCCAGGTGCGCCCGATGATCACCCATCGTGCCAAGCTCGAGGCCCTGCCGGAGTCCATGCCGGTGTGGTGCGGCGGTGAGGCCGGCGTGATCAAGGCGATGATTCACCTCGATCGATAAGTCGGCACCAGGACCGGCAAGCCCCCTTCGACGGGCACCGAACACTCTTTCACCAGGCGGCGTACGGCAACCACCGTCATCTGCTGCACCCGATCACCAGGCCGTCACGATAACAACGTCAACGCCTTTGCCGAGGACCGTCCCATGTCCACACAGTCATCGACCACCACGTCATCGACCACCGCTGCATCGAACAAGGCAGCGTCGTCCAACGCGACCATCGCCAGCGACCAGCCCGCCCAGGAAAGCCTGCGGGTCCATCCTGCCGACAATGTGCGTGTCGCCCTGCGCGATCTGCCCCAGGGGCACCGCATCGACGAGGGTGCCGACACCCTGACGCTGGTGGAAGCCGTCCGCCACAAGCACAAGTTCACCCTCGAGGATCTGGCCGTCGGTGACACCGTCACCATGTACGGCGTCACCGTCGGCCGGGCCACCCGGGCGATCGCCCGTGGCAGCGTGATCCGCACCGACAACCTGGAGCACTTCACCCACTCGGATACCCCGGTCACCCGCCGGGAGCACTGGCAGGCACCGGACGTTTCCGCCTTCGAAGATCACACCTTCGACGGCTTCCATCGTCCGGACGGTGGCGTGGGCACCGCCAACCTGTGGCTGGTGGTGCCGCTGGTGTTCTGCGAGAACCGCAATATCGAGGTGCTTCGCCAGTGTGTGGCGGACGCCCTGGGTGACGACCCTTTCCGCGACTACAAGCAGATGGCACGCCAGATGCTGCATGGCGATAGCCCGAGCCATGTGACCGAGCCTCCCTCCTCGCCCTTTCCCAACGTGGATGGCGTGCGTTTTCTGACCCATACCCTGGGTTGTGGCGGCACCGACGACGACGCCCAGGCGCTGTGCAACCTGCTGGCGGGCTACATCACCCACCCCAACGTGGCCGGCGCCACGGTGCTGAGCCTTGGCTGCCAGAAGGCCCAGATCGCCATGCTCAAGCAGGCGGTGGCAAGCAAGGACCCGCAGGGCCTGCGCCCGGTGCACTACCTCGAGCAACAGGCCAGCACCAGCGAAGACGCCTTGATCGAACAGGCCCTGGGCACCATCTTCGATGGCCTGCGCGAGGCCAACCAGGTGACCCGTCAGCCGGCGCCGCTATCGGCCCTGCGTATCGGGGTGGAGTGCGGCGGGTCCGACGGCTTCTCGGGTCTGTCGGCCAACCCGGTGGTGGGCGGTGTCATCGATCGCCTGGTCGCCCTCGGCGGCAGCGGCATCCTCAGCGAATTTCCCGAGCTCTGCGGGGTCGAGCACGAACTGCTGTCGCGCTGCGTCGACGACGCCACCGCCGAACGTTTCTCGTCGCTGATGCAGGCCTACCAGCGCCACGCCGACGCCGTCGGTGCGAGTTTCTCGATGAACCCCTCGCCGGGCAATATCCGCGATGGTCTGATCACCGATGCCATGAAGTCCGCCGGGGCCGCCAAGAAAGGCGGCGACAGCCCGGTGGTCGAGGTCCTCGACTACACCGAGACCGCCACGCGGCCCGGCCTGGCGCTGCTGTGCAGTCCCGGCAACGATGTCGAGTCCACCACTGCCCTGGTCGGCTCCGGCGCCAACCTGGTGATCTTCACCACCGGGCTCGGCACGCCCACGGGTAACCCCGTTGCACCGACCCTCAAGGTCGCCAGCAACTCGGACCTGGCCCGCCGCATGGCGGACATCATCGACTTCGATAGCGGAGCGGTGATCCGGGGCGAGGCCTCCATCGACGAGCTCGCCGATGACCTGCTGGCGCTGTGCATCGAGACCGCGTCTGGGCGCTACACCACCCGCGCCGTGGGGCTGGCCCAGCACGACTTCATTCCCTGGAAGCGCGGGGTGTCCTTGTGAGCGTTCCTGTGAAAGAGCCTGTGAGCGTCCCCGTGAGAGAGCCTGTGAGCTTCCCTTGAGAGAGACTGGCAACATGCAAAACGCAACCACCGTCACCCTGATGCAGTTCGGCATCGGCCGTTTTCTGCTGGCCCACGTCGACCTGTTCGCCAGCCAGGCCCGGGACGAACACGGCAGTGATATCCGTATCATTGCGGTACAGAGCTCAGACCGTGCGGCCGGGCGAACCAAGGCCCACGCCCTGGCCAGGGACCCGGTCTACCCGGTCAAGATGCGCGGCCGACGGGATGGCGAACTGATCGATACCACCCATCAGGTCGACAGCATCACCACCGCGCTGGTTGCCAGCGAAGCCTGGGCAGAAGTGGAGCGGCGTTTTCGCGATGAGGTAACTCACGTGGTCTCCAACACCTCCGAGGCGGGCTATCAGGTCCCGGCGGGCGATGGCCCACGGCGGGACTGCCCCGAGAGCTTCCCCGCCAAGCTGACGCACCTGCTGAAGATACGCTTCGACGCCGGCCGTCCCGGCGTCACCCTGCTGCCATGCGAGCTTCTGACCGACAACGCCCTCAAGCTCAAGGACGTCATCCTGGAATTGGCACAGGCCCACTACGACGACGATGGCTTCATCGCATGGCTCGAGCGGGACTGCGTGTGGGCGGTGACCCTGGTGGACCGCATCGTCTCCGCCGAGCTGGATCCGGTGGGCGCCGTCGCCGAGCCCTATGGCCTCTGGGCGATTCAGCAAACGCCCGGGCTGGTGATGCCGTTCTCCCACCCGGACGTACATCTGGTCGACGATATCCGTCCCTTCGAGCGTCGCAAGCTGCACCTCTTGAACCTGGCTCATACCTGGCTGGTCGCTCGCGTCATGGATCTCGGTCTCGGCGAGGAAGTGACACTGGTTCGCCAGGCGATAGACGACCCCCGCCTGGGAGACGAACTGGAGAAGATGCTGCGCCAGGAGGTGGTACCGGTGCTCGATCAGGAACTTCCGGGCATGGAACTCGAGGACTACGTCGACAGCATTCTGGATCGTTTCCGCAATCCATGGCTGGACCACCGACTGGCCGATATCGCCCAGAATCATCCCCAGAAGCTGGAGCGAAGGCTGGCGCCGGTGGTACAGATGGCCGCCCGCCAGGGTCGGGACGTACCACGCCTGGCCAGCGCTTTCCCATCGACGGCTTCCGCGTCGACATCGTCCCTGTCCTCGAACTGACCACGTCCTGTCCAGGCTGGCGGCTCACTCAAACAAGGTACCCTTCAATAACACGCCGCCGCCGGATGTCATCCGGCGGCGGCGTATGGCTTCGGCTCACGCCCTTGGCCCAAGGCCGTTCTCGCTGCCCGGTGCAGCACGGGTGCTTCCGCTCCCTCAGGCTCAGGCGTCGTCCTGGCGACTCTTGAGGCGTTGCTTGAGCTGCATATAGGTGCCGTAGTGACGATCGAGGTGCCGTCGCATGGCGGCCTCGGCGGCTTCCGGGTCCCGGGCGGCAATGGCCTCGACGATCTCGGTGTGGGCTTCCAGGGCAGCCAGGTCCTCCCCGGGCTGCTGCAGCGCCAGGGCGCGACGGTCATCGAGCCACTCGGATAGTGCCTGATGGATGGCGTCGTAGATGGGGTTGTGCCCGATACTCGCCAGGACGCCATGAAAGTCGTTATCGGCCCGCTTGACGGCGGCATCATCGCCGATCACCGAACGCTGATGCGCCAGAGCGTCGCGCAACGCCTGGATCTCCTCATCGCTTGCGTGCTGCGCCGCCTGACGGGCCAGCGCGACCTCGAAAAGCGCCCGAGCCTCCTGAAAGTACTGCTGCCCTTCGGGTTTGGCCAACAACTGCCGGGTGACCCCGGACAGCCTCGCCATCACGGCCTCGGCGGTAGGCCGGATAACCCGTGCCCGGGTGCCGCTGTTGATTGCGATCAGGCCTAGCTGCTGCAGGTAGAACAGCGCCTCCCGCACGGCCGGGCGCCCGACCCCGAACTGCTCCATCAATTCACGTTCGGACGGCAACTGGTCGTTCTCGCCCAGCCGCCCTTCGAGGATTTCAGCCTCCAGTTGTTCGGCCACCTGCTCGGACAGCGTCTTGCGCTCCACCCGATATTTGCTCATCGACGCGGGTCTCCCTCGATCCATCACCCGGAGCGTCTCCGGGACACGGCGCACATGGTACTGCAAGGCGCACCCCCTGGGCAGCAAGGCGTCACTGCGGCACACTCACCCCCCGGGCCAGGCCAAACCTCGACGGCGCTCGGTCAGTGCTCGGTCAGCGCTGCCAGCGCAAAGCGCTCGGCAATCTGGCGATACTGATCGCGCTGGGCATGGTCCAGGGGAATGCCGGTCTGCTTGCGCTCGTCGCGGGTCTGCCACTCGCGATCCCCCGGCGCCAGCACCCGCTGACCCTCTACCGGCGTCATCTCGCGCAGATCCTTGAGGTACTCGGCCAGGCGACGCTCGAAGGCGCTGCGCTCCTCGAAGGCGCCCGGGTCCATCACCAGAAAGAAGTGGCCGACGCCGCGGGGAGTCGACATGTCCGGCCCGCCCATCGGCAGCAGGCGAAAACCGTGGACCATGTTGGCCAGGGTCGAACTCAGCACCTCGACCATGCCGCCAAGCCCGGCCCCCTTGAAGCCAAAGCCGGCGCCACCTACCGGCAACAAGGCGCTGACCTGGCGGGCGTCGGTGGTTGTGCTGCCGTCGCTGGTCGCGGCGATATCCGCCGGCAAGGGCCGTCCGATGGCCGCATACTGCTGCACCCGATTCATGGGCACCGAGCTGGTGGCCATGTCCAGCAGATACGGATCCTCGCCGGCCACCGGTGCAGCGAAGGCGATCGGATTGGTGCCGTGGAAGGCCCGCTGACTACCGTGGAGCAGGACGAACGGATCGGAATTGCAAAAGGCCATGCCGAGCATGCCCTGCTCTGCCGCGGCGAGGGCGTAGCAGCCAGCGGCACCGAAGTGCGACGAGTTGCCGACCGCCACCGCACCGATGCCGACCTCCCGGGCCATGCTGACGGCATGCTCGATGGCCCGATACCCGGCCAGATGGCCGAAGCCATCATCGGCGTCCAGTACCGCAGTGCCGGCCAGACGCTGCTTGATGCTCGGCGTCGGGCTGCCCTTGATCCGCCCGCCTTGCAGGGCGTTGAGATAGTGCGGCAATAGCCTCAGGCCGTGGCTGTCGGTGCCCATCAGCGACGCCGTGACCAACGCCTTGGCCACCGCTTCCCGGGAGGCCTGATCGGCGCCGGCGGCCGTCAGCGCCTGTTCGATAAAGCGATGCAGATCCTTGTAATCGACCCGACAGGCCTCGTATTGACTGACACTCATGGGGATTCCTTGTGAGGGGGATAAGGGCCGCAAGGCGCGCACCGATCGCTCGGCGCCGCCTTGACTCGGCCATACCGCGTCACCGCCGCAGCGGCGACCCGGGACTCAGCGGTAGACCAGCGTCGGCAACCACAGCGAAATCGCCGGAATGAAGGTCACCAGCAACAGCGCCACCACCAGAGGGATCAGGAAAGGCAGGGTGCCGCGCATGCACTTCTCGAAGGAGATATGCGACACCCGCGACAGCACGTAGAGCACCATGCCTACCGGCGGGGTCAACAGGCCGATCATCAGGTTGAGCACCATGATCACACCAAAGTGCACCGGATCCACCCCGGACGCCACCGCTACCGGCAGCAGCACCGGCACCAGGATGGTGATGGCGGCGATGGTCTCCATGAAGCAGCCCACCACGATCAGCACCAGGTTGATGATCAGCAGCACGGCGATGGGATTGTCCTGGAAGGGTCCCAGCAGCCCCATGACGTGCTGGGTGACCTGGTTGCTGGTCAGGATCCAGGCAAAGATCGAGGCGCCGGCAACGATGAACAGGATCACCGCGGTGGTCTCGATGGTTTCCATGCTGACCTTCAACAGTCGCCGCCAGGTCAGGGTACGGTAGACCAGTCCCCCCAGAATCAGCGCATAGACCACCGCCGCGATCGCCGCCTCGGTCGGGGTAAAGGCACCGGTGACGATGCCGCCGACGATGATCACCGGGGTCAGCAGCGACAGGAAGGCCCGCGAGAACGTCTTGCCCAGCACCGAGACCGAGAACCGTGCATCGCGCTGGTAGCCGCGACGCCGTGACAGCCAGGTGATCATCACCATCAGTGTCAGACCCATCAGCAGGCCCGGCACCAGGCCGGCGGCGAACAACTGCCCCACCGAGACCGACGCCATCACCCCGTAGATGACCATGGGCAGGCTCGGCGGAATGATCGGGCCGATGGTCGAAGACGCTGCGGTGATGCCTACGGCGAACTCCTGATCGTAGCCGGCGTCGCGCATGGCCTTGATCTCGATGGTGCCGAGGCCACCGGCATCGGCCACGGCGGCACCGGACATCCCCGAGAAGACAATGCTGGCACCGACGTTGACGTGGCCCAGGCCCCCACGCATCCAGCCCATCAGCGCCTTGGCGAAGTCAAAGATGCGGGTGGTGATGCCGCCGTTGTTCATCAGGTTGCCGGCGAGGATAAAGAAAGGGATCGCCAGTAGCGGGAAGCTATCGATGCCGTTGACCATGCGGTGCACTACGACCACGTCGGGCACGCGTCCTGTCAGCAGAACGTACATCAGGCAGGAGCCGGCCAGGCTGATGGCGATGGGCACCCCGCAGACCAGCAGGGTGAACAGGGCGGCAAACAGAAACGAAAGGTAGTTCTCGAAAAACGCCAGCGCGATGCAGCCGACGACCGCCAGTGCCGCCACCACCGGGGGCACTGGCGATCCGCGCCGGGCACTGATCATTGCTTCAGTCATGGGGTTGTTCCTTGTTCGAGGCGCTCAGTCGTCTTCATCGCGACACATCAATTCACTCTCGCCGGTGCGCCAGTGACGCACCGCCAGCTGGATCGAGCGCACCAGCATCAGCACCACCCCGAAGAGCACCACGTAATAGAGCAGACTCTTGGGCAGGTCCACCGACACCATCATCGAGTTGGTGCGCTGGGCCAGCTGCCAGGTGATCCAGGCCAGCATGCCGAGAAAGGCGATTCGCACCAGATCCACCAGGGTCCACATGACCCGGGCGGTGGGCTCCGACAGGTAGCGATAGAAGAATTCCACGGCGATATGCGAGCCCTTGCGGGCGGCCATGGCGCTGCCGAGAAAGCCCACCGCCACCAGCAGGTAGCGGGCGATCTCCTCGGTCCAGGCGATGGAGTTGCCGAGCACGTAGCGACTGAAGAACTGAACAAAGACGTCCAACGCCAGAAGCCAGAAGACCACCAGCGTCAGATAGTCCTCGATGCCGTAGTCACCCGGCCGGATCCGGTCGTCGTCATCGGGCACCTCGAAGGCGCTGGTGGTCTCGTGTTCGACGCCAGGGTCACTCACGTCAGGTCGGGTCATGAAGGATCTCCCGAGGGAGGGCGCACGGCGCCCTCCCCTCCGTCGTTTACTGGCCGATAGCCTGGAGGCGATCGTAGGTTTCCTGGTCCCAGGTCGCCGCGTCACCGTTGTGAGCCGGCATCACCGCCTCGCGGAACGGTGCGGTGTCGACCTCGTTGACGGTGACGCCCTGCTCCTCGAACCAGGCCACCAGGTCCTGCTCCTGCTGCACGATGTCGGCGGTGATCTTCTCGCCGGCCTCTTCATAGACGTCGCGGAAGATCTGCCGATCCTCTTCGGACAGGCGATTCCACAGCGGACCGCCGGCAATCGTGATCAGGGAGTCGGTGATATGACCGGTCAGGTTGATGACGTCCTGCACCTCGTAGAAGGCCTTGGCCTTGATCGTGGGCAGCGGGTTTTCCTGGGCGTCGACGACACCCTGCTGCAGGGCCAGATATACCTCGGCGAAGGCGATCGGGGTGGGATTGGCGTCGACCTGCTCGGGGAACATCATGTACATCGGCGCGTTGGGGACGCGGATCTTCAGGTCCTGCATGTCCTCCGGCGTATTGATCGGCTCGTTGGACGTGGTGTGGCGCTTGCCGTAGTAGTTCATCGCCAGCGGCACGTTGCCGGTAGCGTCCTCATAGCCCTGGGCGATCTCGGCGAACAGGTCGCTGTCGACGTAGGCCTGCCAGTGATCGAAGTCACGGAACATGTAGGGCGCACCGGCGATGCCGATTGGACCGTAGGAACGGCCGGCGAACTGATTGCCGGTAAAGATGAGGTCGACGGTGCCGAGGCTCAGCCCCTCGTTGATGTCGGCTTCCTTGCCCAGTGAAGAGGCTGGGTGCACCTCCACCGAGTAGCGGCCATCGGTGCGTTTCTCGATCTCTTCGCCGGCCCAGACGGCCCACTCGTGGTAGGGCTCCGAGGTCTCGTAGACGTGGGCGAAGGTCAGCGTTTCCGCCTGGGCGGCCGCCGACAGGCTGACGCCGACCATGGCGGCGATCAGGCTACGACGAATGAAGCGAGCGGGCGGCTGGCAGTGATTGGGGCGCATCTTGTTGTTCTCCCGGGCTCTTGTGGCGTGTGGAGTGTGCAAGGTGGATGCACGCAATCGAATCGACAGGCTCCACGCCTGGGCGACTGTATACGTGTCATACCACCGAGACTGAATCTAGTTGTCCCCACTGGCCCATGCAAGGAAGTGACGACGAGACTTTGGTCGATGCTCCACCAACGTCGGACATGACGAGGTGCCAGTGCAGCGGGGGCTTTGCAGGCGTCTTCGAACGATCATGGACGCCTACCCTCAGATCCAAGAGCTTATCGAACATTCCCATGACATCACTGACCTGAACCCGGTCCCGCTGGCGTCGAACGGCAAATAATACCTAGCCCTCGACACTAGCAGCCTGCCGTCAGACTCGCTGGCCGGCGAAACGAGGCGACCTCACCTATGCTCCAGTAAGCCACGACGCAATCCCCAGAGGATCCCTTCGACGAGCCCGGAGACACGCCGTGACCGACAATGCCTATCTTGCCCCTCGACTCACCCTGCGCGTGGGCGTGACCGGGCACCGTCCCAAGGACCTGGTGGAGGCCGACCACGACGCGCTGGGCAAGGCGGCCCAGGACATACTCGACCGCCTCGCCGCCGATACGCGCCGACTGGGAGAACAGGCCGAACCCGGCCTCTATGCCGATGAGCCTGCCTGCATGCGACTGGCCAGCGCCATCGCCGAGGGCGCCGACCGGCTGGTCGCCGAGGCGGCGGCCTCACGTGGCTACGAGATCAACCTGATCCTGCCCTTTCGACGTCGGCAATACGCCGACGACTTCGACGGCGACGCCCTCGCCGACTACTGGCGCTGGTTCGAGCATCCGGCGGTGACCAGCTGTACCGAACTCGACCTCGGCGAGCCCGGCGATCAACGGGAAGCCGGCTACGAGGCGGCCGGCCATCTGGTGCTGGCGCATTCCGACGTATTGCTGGCGGTATGGGACGGCAAGCCCTCACGAGGACGTGGAGGTACCGCCGAGATCATCGACGAGGCACGCCTGCGTGGCCTGATCACACTGTGGCTCGACCTGCAGGGCCAGTTGCACCTGTGGGTCCCCCGAGAGCACGTCGTCGAGCCCCTGGACGACGGCGACTGGAAAGCCCTGACGCCAGGTGCCATCAGCCAGCTACTGAACGACCGACTCGAGCAGCTGCTGTTACTGGGCCGCGGCCCCGACGACGCCAGCTGCCCGCTCAAGGGCCTTGGCGACTTTGCCCGCCAGACCCCACGGCCGCGCACCCGTTACTGTGTTCATGAGTGGCTGCGTGCCTTGCTGGTGCGCGACGTACCCTTCGCCGCATCGGTCGACCTGGGGCTTGAATGTGAACGCAGCGGAGCCTGGAAGGAAACACTCAGAGCCGCACACCATCTTGGCGGTGATAGCTACGAGGCGACCCTGGACCAGCGCCTGCGACAACGCTGGATCGCCGCAGACAATCGCGCCATCGACTACGCTCACCTCTTTCGCAGCGCCTACACCACCAACTTCCTGCTGGCAGCGCTCGCCGTGCTGGTGGGTCTGCTGGCGGTGCTGGCGTGGGACAGCAAGGGCGTCAAGGCGCTGCTGGTCAGCATGGAGCTTGCGATCATCGCCAGCATCCTGTTCATCACCTGGCTCGGGCGTCGTGGGCAGTGGCAGAGCCGATGGCTGGCCTACCGCAGCCTGGCCGAGGCGATCCGACCGGCACGACTATCGCTGCTGATCGGTACCTCACCCGTCGGCGCCGCCGAGCCGCCGGTGGACAACGGTCGCTTCGACTGGATTCCCTGGTACGTGCGCTGCTCGCTGCGGGAAATCGGCCCACCCGACGCCGTCGTCTCCGGTGATAGCCTCAGGCGGGCCCTGGACGTGGCCCTGCACGAAGAGATCGACGGCCAGATCGGCTATCACCGAAAAACCGCCGAGCGCCTGGAGACTCAGGACGATCGCCTCGAGTACCTGGCGAAGGGGGCGCTCTGGCTGACGCTGGCCAGCGGCGTCCTGTATCTGGTGTGCTATCTGGTCTACCTCAACGGTCCGGCACTTCCGGCGGAGCTCTACAAGCCCGTAGCCACCCTGCTCGGCGGATTTCTGCCGGTGCTGGGCGCGGCCATCTTCGGCATCCGCGCCACCGGTGATCTACGCGCCGCCGCTCAGCAGTCCCGGCGCATGAGTCAACGCCTGAAGCGCCTGGGCAGCAAGCTGACCTCTCGCCTGAACACACCGGAGCGCCCCGTGGTCCGTCGTCTGCTCGGTCAGCTGCAGCTGACCATGGCCGACGACCTCAAGGTCTGGAGCATGATCTACAGCGAGCGGGAACTGGTGCCCGGATTCTAGCCTCCGCTTCCTTTATAACGGGCCTTCAGGCATTTCAGTGGCGTCCCCCCCTTTTGAGTCACTCCGCCACTCCCTATCGAGAGGCCCGATCTTCTTGGCGGTTCGACATGGTCTGAGATTTATGTGCCACCAGCCTGTACGTTCCATCTTCAAGAGGTCTCAGCCCAAGGAGGTTTCTTGTATGCAAGACATCACCAGGCAGGATCGGTCGTAGTCTGTCCCATTGTGTCTTTCCTGGTGGATCGGTAATGAGAGATTCCAGCCGGGTCATCCGACAGCTATCTACGGCCAGCACCAGGTCGCAATACTGAAGTAACCAGGCATCCGCCAACTGGTACTGCTGGTACAACGGGCACCTTTGCTCCTCCATATCACGGCGATGACCCAACCGTTCAAGATTGCCAAAGCGCATTGGCATTTCCAGAGAACACGTTGCCCTGGCCGCCATGGCGCAATATTCTTCCACCGAATCCAGCCGATGCCTGTCATCCTCAGCGAAATCCCGGTAAAGAATTTCGAAGGGCAGCGGCAGCACCAGTGCCAGATCAGCGTCCAAAGCGTCGATCAGATAGCCGGTCAACTCACGCTCTGGTCCTTCGGTGAGGGCACTATGGATCTCGTAACGGATCGGCATACCATCGGCAATCGAGGCGGCTCGATCCAACAATGGCTTGAGATCGACCACTGACGTCTTCGTCGATTGCTTGCGTCGTTGACAGCGTTCTTCCCGATCGAGGGATGCCTCGCCCAGTCGCTCCCGACATAGACGTCTGACGTCACTGTCCTGGGTCACACGATCCCGGGGGTGGCGAAAACTTCCCGTCACACCGATTCGGATACAGCGGCATACCGTCTGCTGATGACGTGTGGCTTCGGCCAGCAGCATCGGCAGTTGAATGATGCCCTTGCGGTCGTAGCCCCGGGTCTGGTCCGCCAAGTCGTCCCAGGACCCCAGGTTGTCGTGGATACGGGCCGGATCGACGCGCGGGCTCCCGCCTCGCCAGCCATTCAGATAGTGAAAGAGGTTCCAGCGATCATGCTCGACTCGCGACAGTCGCTCCCAGGGCGTCAAGGCCGTCACCGTCGCATTCTGGTGTTCCGCCGGCTGTGGGCGCCTCGAAAGCAGCAAGCGCTGCCAGGGGCTGCCCAGTATCAGGTGGGCGGGTCGCGATGGCCCACGCTCGATTTCTACAGCACCGCTCGCTCGACCAATGGCTACCCACCAATCGCCACCTTCTTCCACCAGCAGCGCCAGCGCCGTCAGCCGCGCCCCCTGCTCCAGCACGATGCACTGTTGTCCACCATCGGGAGTCTCCACCTGCAGCTCTCCCTCGCGTGGCGACGATAGCCGGCCACCCTTGTCCACCACGCCAAGGCCAAAGCAGGCTGATACCCAGGATTCCGCAAGTCGATCGAGACGAAGATCTGTCCCTGCCTCGACTCGTTGCTCACCGTCAGACTTCCAGTCCTCGCACGGTTTGAGCGAGGAGTTTGCCTGGTGCTTTTGCCCGTGGGGCAGATCCCACTGCATGACATTGCTCGGCAAGGCCTCGTACTCGCCGCCGAAAGCCACCAGCAGGCGATGATGCTCAGGCTCAAACGCCAGGCCCCAGACCGGCTCCGAGCTGATCCGGGCATCCTTTGCGGCCCTCTCGATCATGCTCTTTGCCTCGCTCCGCCCTTGTGGCCTGTCACCATCGTCGTCAGGTGTCAGTACCACCGAAGGCTCTGAGGCGACGCAGTCGAGTGCCCGCAGCTTGACCGGTACGTGGTCGGCCTGGGCTCGATTGGAGCGTTTGAAGAATATCTTAAGCTCCTCCCACCCCACCTTGGTCTGCTTTTTCCAGACATTGCCTGGCGCTGCTGCCATCGGGCTGTAACTCTGCTCATGGAAGGTTCGAGCCAGATTGTCGCGGCGCTCATTGACCAGCGCTTCCCACTTCATGACCTCGTCGAGCATGCCAAAGGGCGTCAGGCCATCGGGTATCTCGTAGCGCCTGGCGTCGCCCTGACGAGTCCCTGCCTGACACCGAGTCATGACATCGAACAACCTGGCGAGTCCTTGACGCCTCTTGAGCCTGACAAAGACGGGGGCGTTCCATGGGCGGATCTCTGCGTTGACGCAAAACGGCTCACGGGATAGCAATTCGCCCCTTAGTGCCAGGGCAAGCCGTGCCGACAGGCTGTCATCATCGATGCACACAAAGTGCTGTGTCGGAGGAGTCCCGGCGAAACGCGCGCATTCGGTGAGGCCTGCCCTCGGTACCCGACACGCATCCTCCAGAGGGTAGCGTCGAAACTCCACCCAGGAGGCAAGCTCCTCGCGCGCCGGCAGTTCGGCCAGTGAATCCGGCCAGGCGTCTCCTGGTTCTCGCGTAAAACGGCTGATGCACAGCGAGGCACCGCCATGCTGCATCGCGGCAGACAGCTGCAAGAGGTGAATGATCAACGCCTCGGCCATGGGATTGTCGCCGTACAGGGCGATGTGGATTCGATCGGCGTCGGCCACCCGAGCGTAGATGTCCGGTCCGTGCTTCGCCAACACCTGACGCGCGCTGGATTCGAACAGATTGAAGAAACGCAGGCTGACGCTCTGTTGCAGCGACAGCCGACTGGCGTCCTCAGCCCGACGCGCCAGGGCAATATCGTCCACGTGCACCATCAGTATGGTGCGGCTGTCGTTGAGGTCGTTCGACGATGGCCGTTGTGTGAAGCACCCATTGCGAATGGCAATGGCCAGCTCGATATTGCGGGTATCATCGGGAAGGGTCAGCAGAATGGTTCGAGCACGCCCCATGCAGGCGCGCTGGTGAATCCTGCTATCAAAGACGTCGCGCACCAACACCAGATAGCCGCGATCGAGGCACCAGTCGATACCGGGATTCGAGGCATCCTGCTCGATCACCACCAGCCCGCTGCGGTGTCGCAAGCGCTGCAATAAGGGCAATCCCTGTCCCTGGCGGTGGTAGGATTCGACAAACTGCATTCCTAGCTCACCCAGACCACAGACCACGACGCGCCCCTTGCCATGGACGATTCTGGCGGTAGCCTCCAACAGGACCCCGTGGCAATTGCGAAACAGCGCCAACACCAGCGACAGCGTGGCCAACAGGCCGAGCAGTCGAACCCCATGTATTAGACAGTCTGGCGGACCCTCACCGTGAGCACGCGCCAACAGAGTGCTCGTCCAATCCGCTTGGCCGGCGAACAGCTGCAAGGTGCGATAGACGTTGGTCAACCCCGGGCCGTCATCCACGTGAGTCGCGAGATAACTGCCGAGTATCAGCACCATTGCCGCAGCAAACTGCGGAAGACGACCAAGCCAGCGCCTGCGATATTGCAGCACCAGCACCAACAACAGCAGCACCAACAACAGAGCGCTCACCGTGCCCCAGGTCTCCAGCACCTGATACAGGTTCTCCCCGCCACCGAAGCCGGCGGGCTCGCGCTCGCTCAGGCACTGTTTCGATTCAGGGTCACACGCCATCGTCGATGGCCTCCCGCCTCACCTCTCCTATACATAAGAAGATAGCGGCTGACTTACTCCGCCTTGGCACGGAATTCATGATCACGAAGAACCAGTTTTTTGACGCTCTGATTGGCGCCGAAGCCGTTGCCAAGACGACGGCGGCTATCTAGGGTGAAGACAGCCCCCCGGCCCCTGCTGCACCACCGGGGCTTCTGAAGCGGTAGCCCCAATACAGGCGGAGGCCTGCATGGACCGAGATCGCTGGGAGACATTTCTCGAGAAGCACCTCACGCCTGCAGACCAGGCCTTTCCCAGCGTGCCGCCCGTCCCGGGGGACTGGAAGACGCTGTCCGCCGAGGACAGTCTGCCGCTGTTGCTGGACCTGACCCAGGCCCAGCTCGCCGACGATATCCGGCCCACCTGCGAGTGCTTCACCGCCCTGGCGATCCGCGCCATGCCACTGTTGTGCTATCGCCGCCATCTGCTCTGCGACGTCCTGCTGGAGACCGAAGAAGGCCCCGGCCTGTTCGCCTTCATCTATGGCCAGAGCGGTGTCTTGCCGCTGGACCTGACCAGCAAGGCGCTGTTTCGACTGAACAGTGTCTATGGCGATCCTGCCACCTCCCCGGCCGCGGCGCTGGAATACCTGCACCTGTTCACCGGGTTCATCATCGGAGGTGCCGAGAGCGGCCGTTTTCGTGTGCTGGAATCCGCCGACTATTTTCCCTGGGTCGATGCCGATCCGCCGCCTCAGGCGCTCGATGCGGTCCGTCAAGCGCTGTCCAAGGTGAGCTATCCCCCCCGTGTGGTATGCGCCAACGACGAAGCCGACGCGCCAGCCCCCATGACCTTGCACAGCGGGGATCTGGCTGAACAGCGCTCTCTCAACAGCGACGTCGACAGTCCGGTCGTCGCCTGGCATATCCAGGTACCGGTGGTCTACGGGCGCTCGCTGTGGGACTGCGACTTCACGGTGCTGCGCGACGGCGAGGTCCACATGGAAGAGGACCGCACCCTGCTCGACGATCTGCCGCTGCGACTGGAACGCTTTATCGGCGCGGTGCGCCTGCCCTGAATCAGCTTACCTGCGCTGAGCCCCCTTGCCTGCCAACGAGGACCCCACACCATGACCCTGGTACCGGATGATTCGCCTCTGCCCCCTCGTCGCCTGCCGTCATCGGTGGAGGGGGACGGTCTGCTGGTGGGCTGGTCGCTGGAGCAGGGCCAGCCTCATCAGCCGTTCGGTTTCCGCATCGGGGCACCCACCACCAACGCGAACCAGGAGCAGCTCGATCCGATCCTGTTCGAGGGCAGCGGCCATCTGATGACCATTGCCCCCACCGGCTCGGGCAAGGGAACCGGCTGCATCATCCCCACCCTGCTGCGTTATCCGGGGCCGGTGATCGTGGTCGACCCCAAGGGCGAGAACGCGGCGGTGACCGCCCGTCGTCGCCGCCAGATGGGCCACAGGGTCATCGTGCTCGACCCCATGGGCATCACCGACCTGCCGGCGGATCGGCTGGACCCCACCGACATCGTCATCCCCAATTCACGCACCGAGCTCGATGACATCGCCATGCTGTCGGAGCTGATGATGGAGTCACACGGCTTCGACGGCCGTGACCGCTTCTGGCTGCAGCGCGCCCAGCAGGTGCTCAATGGTCTATTGCTCTACCTGATCCGAAGCCAGCCGGAACAGCGCAAGGGGCTGCTCGGCAAGCTACGCAAGATGGTCAGCCAGGATACCGAAGAGCTGGCCAAGCTGGCCGAGCGCATGCGCCAGATGCAGGATCCGGACCTGGAAGCCACCGCCGCCAGTCTGACTCTGCCGGCCGAGACCACCCTGGCCGGCTACATGGCCTTCGCCCAGAACAGTCTCGGCTTCCTGCGCGGCGAAGCGGTACTGGAGGCCACCCAGGACTCCACCTTTTCGCTGGATGACGTCACCCGCGGGGAACTGGTGTCGATCTACCTGGTGATTCCCCCGGAGAAGCTCGAATCCCACGGCCGCCTGCTGAGACTGTGGATCGGCGTGCTGATCGCGGCGGTGGTGCGCCGACGCCGGGCGCCAGCGCTGCGCACCCTGTTCCTGCTCGACGAAGCGCCCCAGCTCGGTCCTCTGCCGCAGCTGCGACAGGCCATCACCCTGCTGCGCGGCTACGGCCTGCAGACCTGGAGCTTCTGGCAGGACATGAGCCAGTTGCGACAGCTGTATCCCCAGGACTGGCAGACCATGCTCAACAACTGTCGGGTGGTGCAGTCCTTTGGCGTACCCAACATGAACGCGGCGATGGACCTGGCGACCCTGACCGGCTTCCCGCGCCCGGAGGAGCTGCTCGACCTGGATTTTGACGAGATGCTTTTGCTGATCGCCGGCGACGAGGCACGCCTGGCCAGGCGACCGGAATACCGCAGCGACCCGCTGTTTCGTGGCCAGTTCGACCGCAACCCCTTGCACGACAGCAGCCGAGAGATCATGCCCCAGGCGCTGCGTCCGCAACGTCGTCTGCGCAGAGTCAGTCCGGCACGGCCCAAGCCTACGCCACCACCGGTGGTCGATCCCGCCTTCCTGGATCGACTGCTGGCGCAGTGGGCCTGACGCCCGGGACAGGACCCAGCCCATGAGCGACGTCTCCCGCGAGCCCCCGAACGCCACAGCGACCGACCTCCCCCCTCCCGGGACAGCCGGCTCATGCGGTTCAACCGGTTCATCTGAAAACACTTTTCCGTCGCTGGAAAACCCCAGCATCTTTCTTGCGTCACCCGGTGACGTGGCCTACCTGCGCCGCGTCTGCCGGGACGAGATCGAGACGCTGCATCACCAGGCCGCCGACGATCACGGCCTTCGGCTCTACGCCTGGGAGGTCGATACCGCCGAAGACGGTTTCGATGATGCGGTGCCGGCCCAGCAGCAGATTCCCCACCCCTCGGACCCCCTCTGCAGAGGGGTGATCTGCCTTTTCGGTGAAAAGGTCGGTAGCCCTCTGGCAAGCCAGCACCCCATCGATGACCTGCGGGTCCTCGATCCCATGAAGCCCGACGACGGCGGCGATACCCCAGGCCTGGTGATTCCCTGGGACAACGCCTGGGCCGACCGTGGTGGATTCGCCCTTACCGGTTCCACCTTTGAACTGCTGGCCACCCTGGCCTACCGCGAGCGACAGCGCCAGGAGGCATCGGCCGGATCTCGCGCACTGCCACTGCTGCTGTGTCTGGTCGGGCCGAGGGACCTGCTGGACACCACCGAGCCACTGAAAGCCGCCTGGGGCAACTATCGTCACTTTCATGAATGCCAGGACAAGTGCGGAACAGACTCAGCCTGTATCACCAGGCGACTGGAAGACCGCACCCAGCAGCTCAAGCAACTGATCAATCTGGTTGCCTTCGTGCAACGTCGCGGCCACGTCATTCGTGTCATCGATTCTCAGGACGCCTTTATCGGTGAATTGAGACGTTTCATGGAGCGGGACCTGAACCTGGCCCTGACGGCGTCGGACCGAGACCCCTTCAAGGGTCTGGAGTCCTACGACGTCGGGGACCACGCGCTTTTCTGCGGACGCTCCGACCAGCGAAGCACCTTGAGAGAGGAACTCAAGCAGCGCTGGAACCAGCAGGACCGGGTCCCCGTGGTCTGGGTCGAGGGCGGAAGCGGCTCGGGCAAGTCGTCGTTCCTGCGTGCCGGCATCATCGGAGCCCTGGTAGCGGACAGCGCCGATCATCGCTGCCTTGATTGCATATTGCGCCCTTCCGACCTGGCCCCGGATAGCCGAGCCACGGACGCAGCAAGCGGCGACAGATGCGTGCTGACGATGCTCTTCGACGCCATCGTGAAACGCCTGGAAAGCGCCGGCTGGTGCGATGAACCAACTGCCAGGAGAGCTCGCCGTCTGCTGGGCAGGACGTCAACGGACCTGCGTATCGAAGCCCTGAACGAGGAGTTGTGTCTGCTGCTGGACGCCGCCACCACGCGCCTGGCTCGACCTCCTCGTCTGCTGCTGGGGTTCGACCAGTTCGAGGAGATCGTCGACGCTCTGTATGGCGAACAGCAGGAAGCCGAGTTCTGGGATCCGCTGGTGCAGTGGCTCCACGCGACCCATTCATGCCGCGCCCTGGCCCCACGCCTGGGCATCTTTGTCACTCTCCAGGGAAACCGTCAGGAGCTGGTGGAGCGTGACAGTCTGCTCAACGAACTCCATGCCACTGGCCAGGTAACGAGGATGTCGTTTCCTCCAGACAACAGTCTCGACGAAATCATTCGCAAGCCCTTTCGGCTGACCGGACGCCTGGCCATCAGCGACGCCCTGGTGGCCCGGCTCAAGGACAATATCCAGCGGATTCGCGGCCATCATGGTCGAGGCGACGCCCAGGACAGCCTGCTGCCGCTGTTGTCACTGGCGCTGCGCAATCTCTACGAGCACGGCCTGCGGCTCGCCGAGGAAGCCACCATCGCTGACTCGGCGTCCCTGGGTGACGGTATCACCACGAGCGTTGGCCGCAGTGGTGACCGCCAGGCCGACGACGACACCCTGGGGCTCGGCACCAGCGTCAGAGCAGGTTTCACCGAGAGCGCGTCTGGCTCCGAGGCCTTCCAGACCACCGGTCACCCTCGTCCCCCCGACGGGGGCGACCACCAGCGGGAGCCCCCCCTGTGGGTACTGGACACCGCCAACGCCGAGGGCCACGACAGTATCGAAGGCGCCATCACCCAACTCGCCAATGAGGCCTTCGAGCAGGCCAAGGCGGCGTCCGGCGCACTGTGGTCGGATAGCGTCGTCGGTGACCTGCTGCGTCGCCTGGTGGATTGGCGCCAGGTCGGCGAAAAGCATTTTACGTTACCCGCCACGGTCTTCCCCGCGGCGGATGCCACAGACGCCTTTCAACTGGCCCGGGCGTTGCGCGAGCGGCGCCTGCTGATCGATGAACGCCACGGGCGTGTCCGCCTGGTCCACGAGGCGGTACTCCACCACTGGCCCCAGGCCAGCGAGTGGCTGGAACGGGAGCGCCCGGTACGCGAATGCGTCCGTCAACTGGTGGGGGAAGCCGAGCACTGTCTTGCCAGCCCGCCCGACACCGCGCGCTGGAACGCCTATCGCCTGCTCTACCTGGATCGCGCGGCCCGGGTGCTGGCGATCTGGCATGATGTGCTCGGCGAAGGCCAGCCATCGACCAAGGAGCTTGCCCGCCTGCGGGAGTTCTGCCTCACCCTGATGCTGCTGGAAGCCGATCCTGCTGCGGCGGTCACCCAGAGCCCTCGCAAGCCGACACACCTGATCCTGGCCACCTTCTACCAGCGCGCCGATATCATCGAGGCAATGGTGGCCAGAAGGCCCGAGGCGGTCGACCTGCCGCGCAAGGATGGCCGAACCGCGACCTTCTGGGCGGTCTGGAAAAACCGTCTCGACCTGTTGCAACCGCTGCTGGCGGCCGGAGCCGACCCTGACCACGCCGACGAGGACCAGTGGCGCCCCGTACACCTGGCGGCACAGGCAGGAGCCGTCGACTGCCTGCAGCGTCTGGTGGAAGCCGGGGCCAGTCTGGACGCGCAGCAAGCGCCCCACGGCCAGACACCGATGCACCTGGCCGCGCTCGCCGGCCAGCACAGGGTGCTCGACTACCTGATACAGCAACGCGACCAGTGCCCCGACCTCCCCAACGCCAACCGCCAGACCCCGCTGCAACAGGCGATCGCCAACGATCGAGCCGACACCATCAGCCACCTGATTGCCCTCGGGGCCGACCCGGCAGCCCCCCATCAGACGCACTGGAGCTATCTGCACTTCGCCGCCCGCGGCAATCATGTGAAGGCCGCCGAGGCGCTGGTGGCCCAAGGACTCGAGATCGACGCCAGGTTGGCCAACGACACCACGCCGTTGCACCTGGCCGCCTACAATGATCATCCGGAAATAGCCCGCTGGCTGATCGAACACGGCGCCGCCCTCGATGCCCTCGCCCTCGCCGCGGACTGGGACAAGGACAGCAGCGCCCGGGAACGACTGGATGCCTGGCACAAGGAAGGCGCAAAGGGAGTCCCGTCAGGCAAGCGCGGCGACTTCGAACACACCCCCTTGCACATCGCCGCCGCCCGCGGCGCCACCAGGGTGGCCGAGCTGTTGCTCGAGCACGGGGCCAATCCCGCCGCGACGATCGGCGACGGCCGCACGGTACTGCATCTAGCCGCCGAGCACGGCCACCCGGACACCCTGGCACTGCTCTGCCAGACGCGTGCAAAACTCGACGGCAGGGACCATCGAAAGGCCACCAAGGCAGAGCAACCGATCCATCAGACCGCGCTGCAGGCCTCGGTGACCAGCGGTCATGTCGCCTGTGCCGAGGTACTGCTACGCGCCGGCAGCGACCCGAACACCCTGTTGCACTGGGCTGGTCACGGCCCCTTTGCCGGCTGGAACCTGGTGCACCTGTGCGCCGATCAGGGACATGCCGAGCCAATCAGGCTGCTGGCTCGCCACGGGGCCGACATGCAGGCCACCACCCCGGATGGCCGCACGGCGCTTCACCTGGCCGCCCTGGCCAATCGAGCCGAGGTCGTCACGGTATTACTGGATCTCGGCGGCGTATCGGTGGACGCCCTCGACCAGCACGCCATGAGCGCTCTGCAGCTCGCCTGCCTCACGGGCGCGAGCGAGGCGGCCAAGATCCTGCTCATCGAGCGGGCAACCGAGCCAGGCGTTGCCACAAGAGGAAGCGCCAAGGCGCCCCTAGCCCCCAATCTGCTCCACCTGGCCTGTGTCGGCGGCGCGCTGGACCTGGTCGAGACGCTTATCATGGCGGGGGCAGACTGTGACGCCAGCGACGCCGAGGGCTGGCGCCCCCTGCACCTCGCCGTGCAGCACCGCCGTCAGCCCCTGGTCGAACGTCTTGCAGCCGCCGGCGTAGAGGTCGATGCCTGCGCAGAACAGCCAGGCGTCACCGCCTTGCAACTGGCCGCCGAAGGCGGTTACAAGGACATCGCTATCGTGCTGGCAGACGCCGGCGCCGATATTGACATGAGCACTCGTGACCGCGACGCACCGGTGCTGATCGCGCTGTCACTAGGCCAGTTTCCACTGGCGCTGGCCTTGATTCAGCGAAACGCCGATGCGGCCGTGCGAACCCGCGACGGACGCAGCGTCGCCCAGGTCTATGCCGACCGTCTGACCCGGACATGCACTCGCGACGACGCTGGACGCGCCCTCGAGGACGGCCCGGTGGCCGACCCCAGGATACTTGCCTGGCTCGAAGGCGCGGGTCAGTCCACCGCGGCTATCGAGAAGGCGGTGGCGGCCTTGTGCGCCCCTGCGGCGGATGGGGACCAGGAACAGTCCGCAGGCACCTCGCCCAACGACATGGTCCCCGATCCAGCGATTGCCCGCAGCGCTCTCGCCCCGGCGCTGGAAAGCAATCCCTGGCAGTACCCCTGGCGGCGCTGCAGGCCGGCATTTGTCGAGTCCCACTGGCCCTGCGGCAGCCGTATCGATGGAAAGCATCTCGCCGACAACAGACTGGTGGCCGACGCCTGCCGACTGCCCTGGTACCCCGACGCCACCCTGATACGCCTGCAACATCCCGACTGGACGCAGGGCCTGGCGCTGTACTTCATCGAGGAAGGTGCGGCTGGGGACCACGCGCCGCGCCCGCTGACCCGGCTGAACGGTACTGCCCCGCCGATCCACGAGTTGAACGCTCGCCAGCCGATCCAGCTTTGCGCCGCCAATGCGCTCGGCTACCTGCGCTTCTTCTGCTTCTTCGTCAGAGGGCCGGACGGTCCCTTCTATATTGTCGATTCGCTCGAGGATCCGCTGCTCCCGGTCCATCCCGATATTCAGGCCATCATCGCCGGAAGCTGTCACGCGCCGCGCCAGGACCCGGCCGATGACGAAGACGTCTATCGCTACCTGGCGACGCTCTACTATGCCGACGCCTTTTTTCTCGCCCGCTTCATGCTGAGCGCCAGCGGCAACATAGAGATGCTCGATGACGAACCCATCGCTGCCGGATTGCCCGAGCGCATCCACGCGCCGCTGGACTGACCAACCTACGGACGTCAGGACGACGGAACCGAAGAGGCGGTGGCATCTGAACCGCCCCCGGCCATCAGCCGCGATTCGCCCATCGCCAGCGCTTCGGCGATTCGCTCGCCCCCTAGCGGGCCCTTCCTCGAGCGCCAGTACGCCAGAATCTGCGGGAACTGATTGAAGCAAAGCCCCTGTTGACTGACGACCCGCCGATCCAGCGGAAAAAGGCGCAAGCCTTGCTGCATCAGGCCGTCCGCTCGCGCTTCTTCCCCCGTTCTCAGCAACTCGACCAAGGTCAGTGGATCGTCGCTACCGAAGCGTTCTCTGGCGGTGGCTCGCGCCTCCATCACACGATCAAGCAGGGCGCGTGCTCGCAGTTGGAGCCGCCTGTCGGGGCGCGCTGCAAAAATGACGGGGGCCAGCCGATTGAGGTCCGCCTGGGTCACGCCGGGCAGCCACACCAGTACACCGGAACGCATGGAAGGCACCAGGTCCAGGCGATTCACCTGATCACAGAACAGACAGGCCGTCTCGAGATCATCGACATTGCGACTGTCAGTCCCCAGGGTCACCGCCTGCTGATACTTGGCACTGCGAAAGCCACAAAAGCGACAACGGTAGTCGTCCCTGGCCCAGACGGCTTCGCGCGCGCCTGGCGGGGCGCAAGGTGTCCCCGTGCAACGATAGCCAACGACATCGTAGGCGCTGGTGGGGCGCGCCAGGCGAAAACGCAACTTGTCGGCGAGCAGGGAGTCTTGTTCAGACAGGGGACGGGACATGGCGCAACCTTGGCCAGACTGGCCATCCAGAGGACTCGATCGGGACGCGGGGACGCACTACGCAGCCACCGCGCACCAGATCAAGGCGTGTCGTGGACGCAATCGTGCTTTCATTGACGCTGGTCAAGTTCAGCATAGCCTGCCGGCGCGTCCGCATGACGGTTTCGCCCGACCATCTCCATGGTCTCGCCGTGGCGGCGCCCGGTTCACGCCTACGACACTGCACACCCGCCCTGCGGCTGGTAACATGAAATGACACGACAGGTGGCATCACATCAAGCCAACCGGGACGTTGGGGCTCATGCAGCAGTCCCGGGCGGCAAGCGCCCGAAACCGCGGCGCTCCGCTATCAGAGATATAGCACACTATCAATGCAGCTATGCTGAAAACGCCGTCGCCCCCCTGAGACCCAATTCCCCTTAGGATCAATTTGTGACAGTCTACTGCGAATCATCATGAGAAGACCCCGCAATGAGCATTGGCTCGCCTCGGTCAAATCCATGATCCCAGTTTTCACCTTTTCCAGGAGTATCGGCATTGATCAGGGTTCTTGTCGCTGACGATCATCACCTGGTACGCACCAGCATCGTTCATCTGCTCAATGCAGAGAAGGACATCAATGTCGTCGGGGAAGCCGCGGACGGAGAAGAGGCCATTGCTCAGACTCGCCGCCTCAATCCCGACGTGGTGGTGATGGACATTCGCATGCCGGGCATCGGCGGGCTCGAGGCCACTCGCAAGATCCGCCGACTGACCTCGGACATCCGTATTCTTGTGCTGACGGCCTTTATCGAGGAAGCCTTTGCCCAGCGGCTGCTGGAGGCCGGTGCCCACGGCTTCATCAGCAAGGGTTCCCAGCACGACGAGATGGTCAAGGCCATCCGCGCGGTGTTCGCCGGACAGCGCTTCGTCAGCCCGGAGATCGCTCAACGGCTGGTACTGTCGCGCATCGACCACGAGGAAAATCCGTTCGATCAGTTGTCCCAGCGCGAGCTTCAGGTCGCGATGATGATCGTCAACGCCCAACGCGTCGCCGACATCGCCGATCGCATGTTCCTGAGCCCGAAGACGGTCAACACCTACCGCTATCGCATCTTCGAAAAGCTCGGCGTCAATTCCGATGTCGCCCTGACCCACCTGGGGCTGCGGCATGGGCTTGTCGAAGGCTTCAAGGAAGACTAGAAGCCAGCCTGAGGCTCTTACCCAATGTGCCGTCGGGGACGATACGTCCCCCGCCAGGCTCTGGTAGCATGAGCTCCCTGACGTGATGTGACAGGGTGAGCCTTACCAGACCATGACCTTCGATGCCCGACGCTTTCTCGAGACCGTCAGCGAATCACCCGGTATCTACCGGATGTTCGATGACCAGTCCAATACCCTCTATATCGGCAAGGCTCGTCGCCTGAAGGCCCGCCTGGCGAGCTATTTCCGTGGCGCACTCAATACCAAGACTCAGGCGCTGGTCGCTCGCATCCACGACATCCAGGTCACGGTGACCAACAGCGAGACCGAGGCGCTGCTGCTCGAACAGACCCTGATAAAGCAGCTCAGACCGCCCTACAACATCCTGTTGCGTGACGACAAGTCCTACCCCTTCGTGTTTGTCACCGACCGTCATCCCTTCCCGGCTCTGGAACACAAGCGAGCACGGACCCGACACGATGACGGCCGCTATTTCGGGCCCTATCCCTCCAGCGGCGCCGTGCGCGAAACGCTATCGCTGATGCAGAAGGTGTTCCGTATCCGCAACTGCGAGGACGGCGTCTTCGCACACCGCACCCGGCCCTGCCTGCAGTATCAGATTCAGCGCTGCAGCGCCCCCTGCGTGGGCTACATCAGCGAAGAAGACTACCGCCGCGACATCGAACACGCCATCCAGTGCCTGGAGGGACGCAGCGAATCGGTCAGCCAGGAGCTGACCCGCGACATGGAGGCCGCAAGCCAGGCCCTCGACTTCGAGGAAGCGGCACGTCTGCGCGACCAGTTGCAGGATCTGCGCCGTCTGCAGCAGCGCCAGGTGGTGGATACCGGCAGCGGAGACGCCGACGCCTTTGCCCTGGCCTCCCAGCCGGGTGCCCTGTGCATCTCGGTGCTGTCGATTCGTCAGGGGCGTCTGCTGGGGGCGCGGCACTACAGCCCCGCCAACAGCCTCGATCTCGGGGAGCCGGAACTGCTGGGTGACTTCGTCAGCCAGTACTACCTCGGACAGGCCCGGGAGATCCCCACTGAAGTGCTGACCAGCCACGCCGTACCCGACGCCGAACTGATCGCCCGGGCGCTGAGCGAGCATGCCGGACGCCGGGTACGCATGACCGACAAGGTCCGCGGTCACCGCGCCCAGTGGCGTGAACTCGCCCGCACCAACGCCGAGCAGCAACTGGCCGGCCAACTGGCCAACCAGACCCAGCTCGCCAAACGTTTCGAAGATCTTCGCCAGGCACTCGAGCTCGACGAGACGCCGCAACGGCTCGAATGCTTCGATATCAGTCACAGCCACGGCGAGGCCACGGTGGCATCCTGCGTCGTGTTCGACCAGGACGGCCCGCGCAAGAGCGACTATCGGCGTTTCAACATCAAGGGAGTCGCCGCCGGCGATGACTACGCAGCGATGCAGCAGGCGCTGACTCGTCGCTTCAAGCGCTTCAACGAAGGGGAAGGCGTATTACCCGACATCCTGGTCGTGGACGGCGGCAAGGGCCAGTTGAACATGGCGCGGGAGGTGCTCGCCGAGCTCGCCATCAACGGCGTGATCCTGCTCGGGGTGGCCAAGGGCACCACCCGCAAGGCTGGCCTCGAGACCCTCTTTGTCGAGACCGTGGATCGCTCTCTGGCGCTGCCACCGACCTCGCCGGGTCTTCACCTTATCCAGCACATCCGCGACGAATCGCACCGATTCGCTATCGCCGGCCACCGTGCCAAGCGCGACAAGGCCAGGCGCACCTCGACGCTTCAGGATATCCCCGGCGTCGGCCCCAAACGCCGACGTGAACTGCTGCGCTTCTTCGGCGGACTCCAGGGCATCAAGCAGGCCACCCGCGATGAACTGGCTCGGGTCCCCGGCATCAGCGCCACCATGGCAGACACAATTCATCGTGCCCTGCATGGATGAGTTGAGGTATCACGGATAGAATGAACCACTTTGACGGGCGCCAACGTCGTCCGTCGCTTCTTGTCGCCCCCCTCCAGCAAGGACAGCGGTATCGATGAACATTCCCAATATTCTGACCCTGGCACGCATCGTCTTCATCCCCCTGCTGGTGGTGCTGTTCTACCTGCCCTTCGAATACAGCATGCTGACCGCCGCCGCCCTGTTCGGCCTGGCCTCCATCACCGACTGGCTGGATGGCTATCTGGCGCGCAAGTGGGACCAGTCGACGCCATTTGGCGCCTTCCTCGACCCGGTGGCGGACAAGCTGATGGTGGCAGTGGCGCTGGCACTGCTGATCGAGCGCTACGACGCCGCCTGGCTGACGTTGCCGGCGCTGGTGATCATCGGCCGCGAGATCGTCATCTCGGCACTGCGCGAGTGGATGGCGGAGATGGGCAAGCGCGGTTCGGTCGCGGTGTCCTGGATCGGCAAGGTAAAGACCACCCTGCAGATGGTCGCCCTGCTGCTGCTGCTGGCCTTCCCTCCCGGCCACCTGATCGCCGAACTGGGCGTTGTCACCCTGTACGCCGCCGCCATACTGACGCTGTGGTCGATGATCCAGTACCTGCGGGCCGCCTGGCCGCACCTGAGCCGCTCACTGTAGGCAGCGCTCTGGCGATCCGGGGCCTATTCGAAAATTCAGGGAAAAGCGTTTGACAGTCACCGACTTATCCGTATAATACGTCCTCGAGTCAGGCGGGAATAGCTCAGTGGTAGAGCACAACCTTGCCAAGGTTGGGGTCGCGAGTTCGAATCTCGTTTCCCGCTCCATCATCAGACGATGGATGACTCATGAGGCTGGATGGCAGAGTGGTTATGCAGCGGACTGCAACTCCGTGTACGCCGGTTCGATTCCGACTCCAGCCTCCATTTTTCCTTTCAGGTGTGCCCCGCTTCCCAGAAGCCGTGTCCGATCCCTTCGGACCCTATCGCCTTACCTCTGGCGACGTTCCTGCCCGGATGGCGAAATTGGTAGACGCAAGGGACTTAAAATCCCTCGGTGGCAACACCGTGCCGGTTCGAGCCCGGCTCCGGGCACCAATCGTTTCAATGCCTTACGCTACCTAGTCCCTCGACACCCTCCTCTCTGGTCGCAATTTGGTCGCAAAGCTTCGGCAGCCTGCCAGCCACTTGATCCAGGCGCGAGTCGAACATATGCGCGTACCGGCTGGTCACCACCAAGCTGCTGTGGCCAAGTAGCGCCTGCACCGTCGTCATCACCTCCCCCGCCTCAGCTAGCAGGCTGGCGTAGGTGTGGCGAAGGTCATGAAAGCGCAGATCATCACGCTTTATAGCCCGCCGGGCAGCTTCAAACGCCTTACGCAATTGATGAGCGTCAGATGCAAACGGCAGGTTGGCCACCAATGCCGCACCATCCTCCGGCAGCGGCACGACCCTGGCCTTGCCACTCTTGGTCTGCCCTGGTCGCAACACGATGCGACCACCCTGGATGTTGCCATGGTCAAGCGACAGGAGTTCGCCGCGGCGTAGTCCCGTCAAAGCAGCCAGCGTGATGATTCGCCGCTCCTCCGGATACTCTTCCGGCACAGCCTCAACCAGACGCCGAATATCCCCTGCGGTCAGGTAGACGTGGCGCTCGTTTTTCGGGGTAGGCTTGCGCAGCTTGCCGTCCAGCGGCTGATCCAGCCAATCCCACTCCCGATACGCCAGGCTCAGAACTCGCTTGACCACCTGGGTCCGGTTATTGATCGTGCTTTGGCTGAGCCGCTTCCTGCGCATATCTTTCTGCATCGACCGGGCGGCATCCAACACCTCTTGACCAAGAAGCACGTCTTGCGCGTTCTCGTCGAACCAGCGGGCGACTGCACGAATGCTCGCGCCCTGGCTGTTCGTGTCGTACTCGTCGACCCAGCGCAGAAGACCCTCCATGAAGGTTCTTCGCTCCTGCCTTCCCATGAGGCCATTGAATTGAGCCTCGTTCAGTTCAGCCTCTCGCTTCGTTGCGAACTGCTTTGCTTCCTTTTCCGTGACAAACGTTCGCTGATATCTGCCGCGCTCACCCGACTCGGTGACGATCCACCTTCTCCGAGATGCGCGGTATCGAACCGTGATACCCATTTTTGTTGCTCCTCTCGTGAGGGGCCGCGCTTGCAGCTCTCAATGTAAGCGTCGACCGCCTCTCGCTCAAACCGTACGTTGCCGCCCAGGGCGACATAGCCAATCAGGTGCTTGATCGCGTAGACCTTGCGCTCACTGATGGCCAAGAGTTCCGCCACCTCGCTCGGCGGCATCAGGGGTGTCATGATCAAGCTCTCCTTCAGGGCAAAAGAAAGCCGCCTCGGTGGGCGGCATGATGATCGGCAGTTCACTGGCGGTATCGTCGCCGCCATTCAAGGAAGTCGCGCAAACAAGGTTCATCTGCAAGGCGGTAGTACACGGTACGGCCTGACCGATCCGCCTTTACAAGACCTGCTTCGCGCATTTTGGTGAGATGCTTGGTCGTCTGATTCTGAGTCAGAGATAGCACCTCAGAAATCCTAGACACACAGATCGGGTCGAATTTTTGGACCACGTTAAGAATTTCTGCACGAGTAGGGAAAGCGGCTAGATACAGTAGCTCGTCAACATCGAAGGACATAAATGGCTTCCAGTTTTTGCGTTTCCCCTACTATACCCCGCACCCCTTGCTCGGGTGGGCACAATGATGCTCACCAGGCTCACTCTGTTTTCCACGGGCGCCGCTGAACCTATACCTGGCATACTAGGAACCGCACCAGCTAAGGTTCATCGCCTCCTCCCGGCTTCGGCGCCGCTGCGAGCATGTCAGGCCAAGCCGCCCAGGCGTCCGCCATGATCTGTACACTTCCTGTCTTCTTGTAAACCGCGTCCCTCATATCTCGCGTCGCCTCTACCGGTACGCACTGCCACGGCTCGTCCGGCGACGGGATGCGGGGGCCGATCTCGAGCACGTCGTCATCAAAATCAACGCCTGCTGCGCACAGCCAAGCGGCCTCGCCTTCATCTTCCGTGCACCAGTAGAGGCAGTCCCATTCCACTCTCGGCTCTCGACCGAGACAGTCCGTCTTCACCCAGTACCACCCGGCCTGCCTACTCATCGCCACCTCCCTCGGCCTGTTGGCGGTATTCGGCGGCCTTTTCTAAAATGCCGTTTTTGCTGATAATATTTCTGTCAAAGCTTAGGTTTAGGCTGTTCGCCAGTGCCTCCAGCGCCTCCGCCTTCACCCTGGCATCGCGGCGGGCGAGGCTGGTGGCGGGAGTGTCCTCCAGGGACTGGGTAAGACATGCCAGGCATTCGTCATGGGCCTCTCTGCCGCACTCGTGCATCTTCTGCCGCGTGGAGATGAAGACCCTTGCGTGATCAAGGCAAAGCCGCGCCTCTTTCGAGTAGCGGGTAAGCCGCTCCACATGCGCCGCCAGCGCGCCCCTCTCGGCTTCCACCTGCTCCAGCCGCTGCTGTAGCGCTTCAATCGAACTGCTCATACCCTTCTCCGCTGCTCTCTGTAAGCCCGCCTCGCCTCTCTCAGGACCAGCGCCCCGCCGGCCATGATCAGCAGGCCGAGAATGATGGCCGCGGTCATCCCGCCTTCCTCCATGCCGGTATCCCGTCGAGCGTGCCGTCGCGCTGAATCCGCCCGTGCTCGTGCCACTGCCGGATCGCCTCTTGCGCTGCCTCCGGCGCTTTCACCAACCGGTACTGGCCCATCACGGCGCCGAGGCCCGCCGCCACATGCCGGGCGCTGAACCGCACCGGCAGCCCTTCCCGCACCCTCATCTCCTGCTGCACGGACACCAGGCCGCGCAGTCTGTCTACTCGTTGCATACCCACTCCCTCCACATCTGATCGGCCAGCGCCTGCTCGACAGCTCTGGCGCCGACCTCGCCCCAAACCTCGATGTCTTCGACCCACTCGGCTGATGTCATGCGGCGCCCTGCCTCAGCAAGTCATCCTTGTGGCCCGCGCCGTACTGCTGGGCTTCGCCGCCCATCCACTCCACGACGCGATCCACGCTTTCGCCCAGGGCCTTCGCCATCAGCAGGAAGTCGATCTCGAGGCGGGCTACCGCGTCATCGCCGTCATCAGCCTCGTTCGCCTCGTCAATCAGCGTGTCATCGAAGCGAATTGCCTTGATGGCCAGGTCGTCGTGGAGCACGAAGGTCATACGCCCCTCGAGCACCAGGGCGAGCTTGCTTGCCTGGCGCCCGCTCTCCAGCAGGTGCTGCATGTCATCGCTGTCCAAGTCCACCTGGCGGCCGCGCACGACTCCGTCATCACCTTTTGCCTTGAGCTCGACCTGATCCCCGATCTGCATGTCGACCGGCCGGCTGCCGGGGTCCGTAAGCCAAGTCGTCATGGCGCGCATCGGAAGGGTCTGCGTAGCAAGCGGTGTGACCTTGAGGCTGCCCAGCGTCTCGCGCATAAGGTCCAGGGCTTCCTCTGCACGCTTGCGGCTCGAGGTGGCCACGCCGATCAGGTTGCGACTCACGTCCCACCACACGTCGAATCGCTGCGTCCGCACGAATGCCCGCGGCAACAGTTCCTCGTAAACCTGCTCCTTGATTGCCTGCTTCTCTTGGCGGCGCAGCTTTCTGCACTCCTCCGCCTCGATCGCCTCGACGCGCTCTTCGACCTCTTCTCGCACTACTGAGACGGGAAGGATTCGCTCTTGCCGGCACATGCTCATGAGGTGATGCCCCTGAAGCTCATGCAGGTAGTGGTCACCGCCGCGCCCGGCCGGCGGCACCCAGCCAACGCGACGTGCTTCGCTGCCACTGAGGGGGCGCAACGCCTGCTCGCCCAGCGCTTGCTCGAGCCACTCCAGGCTTGAGATATGGGCGCTGTGAACGCGGTAGAGATGGAGATTTTTGAACCACATGATCGTGCTCCCATGAAAAAGCCCCGGCGCGTGCCGAGGCTGGAAAGAAATTGCCGCTTCACGTGCGGCACCCGGCCCGCCCTGCCGCCTACTGCTGTGCAGTGAGCTCGCCCGCGCTCAGCACGGGTGGAGCTGAGGAGACGGCGGCCAGCGGGCTGACTCCGTTTTGAGACACGGTGGCCTGGCCTCGGCTCCGGTCATTGGCGCCACCGGGCACGGCGCGTTTATTCATGCCGCCCGCTTGATCCGCAAGCGCATTCGATAGGCATTGCTGGCTTGGCGACGGGCCGCGTTGACGCTGGCCTGAAACTGGACCGAAGCGGGCATCAGCTTGACCCGGTTATTGATGCTGGAATAACAGGTCGATATGCCCTGAAGTCGCAGGTAGCTGACGACCTGACGAATGGACATGCACTGGACTTCGATGCAGTCCCGCACCGTTCGATCGATGTCCGTCCAGTCGCGCCGACGCCACGCCCCTTGGCGAATGGGATCAGTAAACCCACTGCGCCTGGCAAGGCCGCATACCTGGTCACGCCCAAGCCCCAACTCTGTTGCGATGTCCTTGTAGGTGGCGCCCTCATCGAGACGGTGCTTCACGTACTGTTTTTCTGTGGTCTTCCATTGGTGTTGTTCCATACCGCCTCCCACAAAAAAGGCCCCGGTGTGGGGCCTGTCAGTAGTTGATGGTGATGCTGGGTATCTGCCCTTTCGCAATGAGCGTGATAGCCGTCTTGGCGCAGTCTTCCGGCATCCCACCGTCAATCATGGCCTCAAGGGCGGCGCGGTTGATGCGGGCGCGATGCTGCTTGTCGGCCTGGCGTCGGGCCAACTCATCTTGCTGGCGACGCTCCTCGGCCAGGCGCTCCTCCTCGCGACGGCGGTGCTCGTCTTCGATGCGCTGACGCTCTGCTTCTGCTTCCCGGCGCTGGCGTTCGATTGCTGCCTGGTGCTCGCGCTCACGCTGCTCTGCTGCCGCCTTGGCTTCGGCTTCTCGGCGAGCGACCGCGTCACGCTCTGCCTGGGCGGCCGCCTCGGCTTCACGGCGCGCCCGTTCTTCTGCCTCTCGGGCAATGCGTTCCTCGCGCTCCTTCTGCTCGCGCTCTGCCGCTTCTTGGCGAAGGCGTTCAAGCTCGGCCTGCTCTGCTTCTCGCTTTTGGTGTTCAGCGAACGTAGCCTTCAAGGTCGCCATCGCGTCGGCTTTTGCTCTGTGGGCCTCTGCCTCGTATTCTTCCCATGACTCGTCAATCACAACCTTTTCTTCTAGCTCTCGGAAGAGCAGGCCATACGGCTGGGGCTCGCCGCCGATAAGGCCCATCGCGCAATCCCTGATATGCCGGATTCCGGCTTCGTGCTTCTCCTTGCGCGCCTCCTCGGCGGCCTCCCACTCGTTCAGCGGCCCACGCGCTTCGTCGCGCCATGCGTCCAGCTGGTCACGCCACCGCTTCCGTTCTGCGTCGATGGTCTTTGGCAATTGCTTGAGGTCGGCCACCAGCTCCTTGCCAATATTGTCGATTGCAGTCTTGCTGCGGGCTATCTTGTGCGCCATGGAGGCGTAGGCTTGTCGTCCCTTTGCGGTATCCAGGGTGGGCGGTTCGGCGAGAAATGCATCCAGCTCCTCGCGGATCGCTGCCAGGTAGGGGTCCAAGCCCTTGTCAGCTTTGAACACCTCAAGCGCCGTCTCTTTGGACGGCACTGTGACCAGCTCTGTCGATTCTTTCTCAGCTACTGCGGTCATGCTCTCCTCCTACGCTGCTTTGCTTCGCAGCAGTTGTTCGTATTCATCCACCATCGACTTGAAGGCCATCAGGTCCTCCTCGAGCTGGCCGATGTACTCTTCGTCGCGCTCGAACTCCTTGAACCAGAGCTGCTTGCCGATCGGCTCCAGTGCCGGGCAATACAGGCCGATGTGCCACCACTTTCTCCCAGTGATCCACATGCCGCCCTGGACTTGATCCACGACCGTGCTGATGTCGTTGTCGATGTGGAATGCGCGCAGCTTGTCCGGCGCCACAAAGCACTTGTATTCGCTGCCGCCGTCGGGATCGATCAGGCCGTCAGCCGAGGCGCCGAAGAACCCACAATCAGTCGTGACGAACCCTGCATGCTGGACGATCAGCCCGGTGGCCATCTCGTGCTCCATCCGTGCCATGGGCTCGAGTTCGTGGCCGCGCTTCATCGCCCAGGTCTCGAACCCTTCGTCGAGGGGCTGCCCGCTTATGCGCTCGATTGCGAGGCGGAATGCATAGTCCCGCGCTTTCTCAGTAGGCTGTCCCTTCTTTGGGCCGCTCTTGAGCCTGGCGCGGGCAGCCTCAAACATGCTGGCGGTAATGCAGCCAGCTCGTGCCAGGTGCCAATCTGCGCTACCTTGATCGCACTCTATGATTCGCATTGGGCTTCCCCCTCGATGGTATTGGCCTCGGCCTGCTTGAGAGCTTCCCCGCGCTTCTCGACCGCCGCCTTGAACTCGCTATAGGCCGCCATGTCTCGGGCCTTCTTGATGTCCGCCAGACCGGCTTGCCAGACCTCTGCTAACCGCTCAGTGGTCTCAGCCTTGGTTGCCTGATCAACCCATCGCTGACCAAGCCCCTCATCACGCTGTGGGCCATCCGGCGCTAGGCCTTCGTTACCCTCGGTATTGAGGTGGTGGATCGCTTGCTCGAGCTGCTCCGTCTTGGGCCAGTATTTGTAGGCCCGCTTCACGCACGTCTTCTTTGCCATCTCCCCCCAGTCGGTAACCCAGGGGCACGACTTGCCTTTGGACTGATAGGCCTTCCAGGCGCTCGAGCGATCACGAATGGCGTTTACCTCGTCCGCGCTCATGGTCTCTGTGAGGTAGTCGCCGTCCGACGTTTTGACGACGACGTAGACGCCCACCACGTCGCCGCGATCCTTAGCGAACGGGTTGAAGCTGTGAAGCGGCGGGCGATCCATGCCCTGCAAGGCGAAGTTGTCGTTGGCCAGCACCAGTTCGGCCTGCGCCCACCGGATGGCACCGGTGGCCATAGCCAGGTCCATCAGCCCGATGTAGCTGATGTCGAGACAAATCTTGCCGTCTCGCGGCACCAGATAGGCTTGCTTTTTCGCCGGGTTGAGGCTGATGCCGATGGCAGCGATATTGGTCACCGCATTCACCACCGACTGACGATTCCCCATGGCCACCTTGACCATGTAGTCGTTCGCCTGGATTGTCTGAACGGCGAAACCCGCCTCTCTCTCGAAGCTGAGGCCCGGCTCACTCAGCACCGCGGCGAACGAGTCTCGGGTGTCGTAGATGTCCTGCCGGATAGTGGCTACTGCGTTGCTCATTGCGCTACCCTCTCCTCGATACTGTTGGTATCCGCCCCAGTCCGACCGCCATCGGCTGGGGCTTTCTCATGCCGCCCAGGCGTCCTGCTTCTCGTGGTATTCGCTGAGCAGCCGGTCGTAATCGTCGTCGGTCAATTTCCGCTCGAGCCACGCAGCCGGGTAACCGCCCCGGTCGAGGATGTCGAACTCGAACTCCTCCGGCTCTGGTGGATCGGCGTCACCGAATCCAAACCCAGTGGTGCGCATCGGCACCCCAGGGCTGTAGAGCGTCACCTGGCACCGGCACGGGATACCGGCAACGGTGGTCGTGAACGTCATGCCGCCGCCCTCCTCCGGTAGTGCTGATCCAGGGCGATCTCGATCGCTCGATTGACCTCCGAGCCGCCCCGATAGCCGTTGCTCAGAAACACCTCGGCAACGGCCATGATCAGACCGTCCATCGATAGCTGGTCAGCCATCAGAGCCTCTTTGATCGCGTCATCGACCGGGTACGCTCCAGGCTCTCGGCCAGCGTCTCGCAGGGCCTCGATATCCCTCGAGTGTTTGCTCCATCCACTCGTGCACATACCTACCTCCTGCCGCACCAAGCGGCGCCGATGAATGCCAGGGCGTAGAGAAGGGCCGCCACCGCGACCCAGCAAGAATCCGGTGTCATGCCCTACCCCTCGTGCAGATCCACCCCAGCAGGCCAGCCAGGCCGCCCAGGGCTGTGAAGAATGCGAAAAACGAGCCCATTACGGTGATGGCGATGGTCTCGTTCGATGCGTCAGGGGGCAGCATGCTGACCGCCCAGACGGCGAACTCGCGGATTGGGTTCATGTGCTGCCCTCCTTGAATGAGGCCCATAAAAAAGCCGCTCGGGTGAGCGGCAATGCAGGGAACAGATGGTGATGCGGGTGCATCGGGAAGGCAGCCACACGGTGTCGAACCGTGAGCGCTACCTGGATTTCTGCGCCCTAGTGATCAGCCAGGGCGTGAGGCGTGTCGATCCCGGCCGCTAAGCCGTTCGCTCAACCCCACCAGCCGGCTCCGCTCCCGCCGACTGCCTTCCCGATGGGCAGATACTGTCAGCCTCTGCCGGGGCGCTGGGCCGCACTGCGTAGCGGATCGCGTTGCCGGTCAGCCCCGGCTGCCTCACCACTGCGCAGGTGACGCGCATCCCCTATGCTGTGATTTCCACATCGCAACATAAGGAAAGCTCGATGACTCGTGTGTCAGCCCAATGCCAGAACTGCGGAAGCGATCAGTTCCGAATCCCGGACGACGAAGAGCAGGATCAGATGATCCGTTGCGCATCCTGTGAGACCGAGATCGGCGACAAGGCCGAGGTGATGGCCGAGCTGCGAAAACGTGCGACTGATGAGGCCGAAAAACAGGTCGGCGACATGATAGAGCGCACCTTCAAGGGCTCGAAGGGCTTCACCTTCACTCGGAAGAAGTAGCCTCACCCCTCAGCCGGGCGGCCCAGTCGCGCAGGTCGTCCGGCGTCAGCGTCATGCCGTCATCGGCCATCTCATCCAGCCGGTCCGCCAGCACCCCGCTGACCGCGCTCGGATCCACCTCGATATTCAGTCGTGATTCTTGCCGTGCTTCGCTCATGGCGATTCCTCCTGGTTGTCATCCGTCAGCCCTCTCGGCGAGAAGGCTGGTGGATGACGCCCCGCTGTGCAGGGCGTCGGAATTCGTTTCTCTCGCACCGCCGATGTCGCCATCGGTAGCCCCTGAGGCAGGTGTCCCCCAGCAGCCCTACAGCCCCCAACCGTTTTAGGGGGATGCCCCGCGACGCCGACCTATTCTTCTGGTGGTCTTCACGCCTCTGCATGCGGGATAGCTGTGCGATTACTACGTCAGATTGTTAAAGAGCGTGGCCAGGTGGCCGGTGGTGGGCTGCTGCCCTGTCCACGCTTCCAAATATATGCACCTGTGCATTCTGAGTCAATGCATCAATGCATATTTCTTGCAAAAAAAATGCGCCCTTTATGCAGGCGCCTGTTTTCCGGGCATAAAAAAACCGCCTCAAGGGCGGCTATCGAGCGGGAGCGCTACAGGCGGGAACAAAAAACCCGCCTCGCGGGCGGGTCTTTGGAAGTTGTTGAGCGTCTATCTAGGGCAGCTCATGCGGGCCTCTCGAATGACAGACCGTTGCTGCTCTGCTGCGCGCTTGAGGGCGGCCTCAAAGTACCGGCTCTTCTCCTCGGCAGACGATGTGCGCAGATAGTGCGAGAGACTAGCTCCGCGTGTTGATTCCTGGGTCCGTGATGACATCACCTCAAGCCTCCTTCTGATTGAGAATCTCTCTCAATTCATCGCGTGTTCGCGAACTGGGACAGACATCATCCACGCTCGCCACGTCTTCGTAGTACTTAGTTTCGTCTTGATCAAGGTCTTTGACCAGCACATCGACATACAATTCATCGCCAAACTCCTCTTTCATCTCTCGTACGACAAAGCGGGAGTTAAAGTACTGATCAACAAAGGCTTCCAAGGGTATCCCTCTGCCTTCGGTTTTCTCTCTAGCCTCGACAAACGTCCACGACAGAGCAGGGTCTTGGTATACATACCAGAGCCTCACGTGCCTCCCAGCACGCACCGCCCTAGCGATGTTGCTCCGCGTCTTGTTGAGATTAGCAGAGGTCCCATCTAGGAGAAAGCTCTTCCTGCTCTTCACCAGCTTGTCGAACACACGCTCAACAACGAGCGAGACTGCTCCTTGAAAAAGGCTTGAGTTTCCACCGTCATACTGCGGAAACCTCGACCTAAGGTCATCTGGATCAAGCCGCAAGATATTAAAATCTCTCAACATTTCTTTGGATGCTTCGGTCTTTCCGGCCCCTGGAGCGCCCGCCATAAGAATCGTTATCGGCGGCTCTTCGTCATTGCCGACAGGGCATTCAATCATCTCCCTCGCGACCTCATTGCGAATAAGCTTCGCGTGCGTCTTAGCCGCCACCTCCACCTCATTCGCGTCCAAAGCTACCCCTCCTTCGCCACAGCTTGCTCACTGCGACCGCGGAACCCGCATTCTCAGGTCAGCAATCACTACGCCGATGATCTCGCAATTACCGTTGATCGACACCCATGGCTCAGGCCAGTTGGGGTTGCGTGCCTTGAGCATCTTGGATTCGCCAGGCTCCTCAACGTACTGCTTGAACGTGGCTTCATTGCTGTCCGTGAGGACGGCCACCACGTCATCACCATCGAATGGCATCACATCGGGATCGACGTAGATGATGGTTCCTGGGCTGTACCTGGGGGCCATCGACTGCCCTTTCACCCGCAGCGCAAAGGTCCTGTCGGAGCATGCCGGCGGGCGCGGCACGACTTCGTCGCTCAGATAGTCGACGTTGCACACTTCCGTCCAGGCTCCGGCCTGGACCCATGAGATGACCGGCACATAGCCCTCCATCTTCGGCGGCGGAGCAACGTTCGACTCCTTGAACGCCGGGTGCTCTGAAACTTTTGCAGCGCCAGGCTTCAAAGCCTCCCTTCCCCGCATCTGATCCCCGGACACGCCAAAGAACTCCGCCAGCTTGGCTATCTGGCGGTCCGTAGGGTGCTCGATCTTGCCGCTCAGGATTCGCGATAGCGTCGACTGCGCCACGCCTGACTCACGCGCCACATCGATGGCACGCATACCTGATTCAGCTATGAGCTGCTGAAGAATCTCTCGAACGGGCTTGTTTTGCATGAGTGCAATGATCCCGCGAGGCGGTGCATACGGCAAATGCATTTGCCCTTGACTTAAATGCATGAATGCATATCCTGAGCATATACCCACACCAAGAGGGCTCCGCCATGTTTGGCGAAGAACTGGCCAAGAAGCTGGAGGCCATTCTGGCATCCGGGGCCACCTACAAGGCGGTCGCAGAGAAGGCCGGATGCGACATCTCAACCATCTATCGCATCCGCACTGGCGCGATCGCCAATCCTAGCTACTCGGTTGGCCGCTCCATCGACCTGATGCACTCGAAGCTCAAGAAGCGTGCCGCCTAACCACAACCACAGATTAGCCCCTCCACCGAAACAGTGAGAGGCAGCACCAGTAGGGAGTCCGGACATGGATTTATATACAGAAGGCATGAGGCAGGTGGTCAAGGAGCGCGGGTTCGCCACTGTGGCCCGTGGCCTGAAGATGGATGACTCCCGCCTGCGCAAGAAAGTCGATCCGGACTACCCCGTCCGCCTGACTCTCTCCGACTTCATCAATATCGCCGTGCTGACCAAAGACGCCCGTTGCCTGAGCGAGATCCTGGCTGACATGGGGCTGATGGCGGTCCCTGCCGACAAGCCGGACGACGACGCCTCTCTGTGCGACCGGATCATCCACCAGCAGGTGGCAGTGGGCAACGTTGCCCAAGAGGTTCAGGCCGCGCTGGCAGACGGGAAGGTTGACGCCAATGAGGCGTGGGCCATCGACCGTGCTGTCGACGTAGCCATCGAGAAGCTGTGCGCGCTGCGCAGCGAGTTGAAGGAAATGGCCGAGCCGAGACTGGCCAAGGCCTGATGCAACGAAGCCCCGCCGGCGACCAACCAGAACGGGGCTTCATCACAACTCAAGGTGATAGGTGAATCATGACAGATACCGCTCAGATATTCCAGTTCCCAAGCGCGTCCGAGGCGCCCAGGGAAAAGAGAGGTGCGCAGTTGGAAGACGGATATGTCCGTACTGCCAACGCTATCGTCGAGGCGCTTTGCAAGGCCCCTCTGACGAGCAGAGAGGCCCGTGTCGTCCGTGCAGTAGAGCGAGCCACCTTCGGGTGGGATCGCTCCTCAGCACGCCTCTCGCAAAGCGTACTGGCCAAGATGACCGGCCTGACGTCGAAGCGTTGCAGCGAAGCCGTGAACGGCCTGTTGGCCAAGAAGGTTCTTCGTCGCGATGGCGGCTCGCAGGCACCGATCGGCATCAATACCCGCATCAGCGAGTGGGATTTCTCGGCTCAAAAGTCCCGGGTGTCCCCAAAACGGAAGCCCGATCCAACTTGGGGACACCGACCCCAAAATGGGGACGAAAAACGTCCCCAAGATGGGGACACAAATACAGACACTACAGACACTCTAGAACCTAAAGGTTCTAGAAAGTCCTCGAAGAAATCCTCGCCGAAGAAATGGGGTGACCCCGTTGACCACGAGATGGCCGAGCAAATGTTCGCCGCCATCAGTGCCGACCTGACCAACCCCAAGCGTCCGAACATGAGCTCCTGGGCAAACGAGTTTCGCCTGATGCGAACCCGTGACGAGCGCACCGTCGAACAAATCCGCTTCCTGATCACCTGGACTGCCCAACACCAGTTCTGGTCAGGCGTCATCCTCAGCCCCGCCAAGCTGCGCGCCAAGTGGGATCAGCTCGAAATCCAGGTCAAGAAGCTCAAGGAGTCTCGTCATGAAAACCGCATCTCAGCTGGCAACCGTCGCGCAGAGCAGGATCGTGTCGCAGCGAGCCTCGCAGACCCCTACGACACCTCCTGGGCGGAAGGCCTGTTCGACGAAGGAGGAGCGCAAGGAGGAGATTCAGGCGCTGGTGAACCGGGCGTTTACTCGGCTGGAGGCGATTTTTCCGAGGACCTGGCGGATGTCGTTCTCGACGAACGAGATGCTTCAACTGGCCAAGCGGGAGCTCGGATTTTCGATGGCGAGGTGGTCATCACTGCCGACGATGGAATCGCTCGACATGGCCATTGAAGAAATCAAGCTCGAGGGCGGGAACTGGCCGCCATCCATCGCTGAGCTCTGCCGAATCTTCAAGCCGAGCCTGAAAGACTTCGGGCTGCCGGAACCCGAGATCGCCTTCCGCGAGGCTTGCACCTACGCAGGCCGGATTATGGAGCACCACTGGAGCCACCAGGCCGTCATGGACGCCACCACTGCCACCGGCTCGTGGGATCTTCGCCACTGCTCCAGCGAAGGCGAGCGATACCGGCTGCGCAAGGTGTTCTTTGCCGAGTACGAGGCGCTGTGCAATCGACTCCTCGAGGGCGGCGCGCTGGATGACCGGGTAGCCCTTCTCGAAAGCGATGAGATGAAAAGCGATATCCGCAAGGCCCAAGAGGCCAGTGAGCGAAAGGCTCAGCAGGAGGCGGAGGATTTCTGGCGAACCCGTGGCGAAGAGCCGCCGAAGAGCACCGAAGAAACCATCGCTCGAATCAAAGGGATTCTCGCCGAAGGGAGTGATGCATGAGCGGGCGCATCTGGACCGAGGCCGAGTTGACCACCCTTCGCCAGCGCCTGGCCGAAGGCGTTACCCACCGAGCCATCGCCGAGGAGCTTGGCCGGACCAAGAGCTCTGTCAACCACAAGGCGTGGGACTTGGGCCTGACTCGCCAGGCCGGCCCCCGCCAACCCTGGACACGCCAGGAGCTGGACAGGCTCGAGCAGATCATTGCCAGCGGTGCCACCTACCAACAGGCAGCCGACAAGCTGGGGCGCTCCCGCATTTCGGTGCGGGGCAAGGCCGCAGACATGGGGCTGTGCAACCCGGAGCGGGTCGGGGCCTTTCGCCGGAAAGACGTAGCCCTGGTGGCCGAGATCCACGACATCCTGGGCGACTGCATCGACTTCAAGGGCATGAACTGCTCCGAGTGCACTGCCTACCTCAATGCCATCGGCTACAAGGTCAGCAATTCGTGGGTCCACAAGCAGATCGGCGTGCTGGGCCCTAACTACCGCCGTTGGGCCAGGGAGAATGCCAAGCGTCGCCGCTCCCTGATCATGAGCATGCGCAGGAGGGCCGCCGCATGAACGCCGCCATCAAGTGCAACTACCGATCAACCATGACTGACTGCCCAGCGCACGCCGTGCACATGGCTGTGAACCGTGCCGAGATCAGCGGGAGGCGATACGGCGTTTTCTCATGCGGAGAGGGCAAGTTTCGTGTCCGCCGCGTCAAGGGACGCCCTCAAAGCGCCCTGGAGATCATCACGCCCTCCTGGAGCTACGACAAAGCGTACCGCGAGGAGGTGGCATGAGCAGCAAAGAGCTGACCTATCAGATCGCCACCCTGCGGGACCTGGGCGGCGTCATCCAGATGGCGGCCCGAATGGCTAGCCGGGGCCTGGAAGCAGGCCCTGTCGAGCTGGTGCTTCGCCGGCCCAAAAACCAGCGCAGCCTCGACCAGAACCGCCGCCTATGGGCCGTGCTGGCCGACGTCAGCCGGCAGGTTGAGTGGTATGGCCGGTATCTGCCCAAGGATGCCTGGAAGGACATTTTTAGCGCTGCCCTGGAGCGTCAGGACGTGGTGCCGGGCCTCGAGAGCGGCTTCGTCATGATCGGCGGCCGCACCTCGAAGATGACCAAGCAACGTTTCGCCGACCTGCTGATCCTGATCGATGCCTTCGGGGCCGAGCATGGTGTCCAGTGGAGCGACCCCGCCCTGCGAGTGTTCGACGAATACCGTGAGGCCGCTGCATGACCCCGACATTCGCCCTATTCGCCTTCGCCATCGTGTCCTGCCTCGGCGCCTGTGCCGCCCTGGCTTGGGCGCAGCGCGAGGAGAAGCGCCGGGCCCGCGAGGAGATGCGCAGCTTTCTCGAGCAGATCGACAGGAGGGATTCATGAAGCGCTCAGCCCTCCAGCGGAAGACGCCACTCCGCAACCGGGCGCCGATGGCCCGCAAGCCTTTGCAGAAGCGCCGCAAGGCGGCACAGAAGGCGTCGAGCGACACACGGTGGCGCAGTGAGCGTTACCTGGCGTTCGTCCGGTCCCTCCCCTGCTGCGTCTGCGATGGCCGCGCCACTGACGCCCATCACTGTATCGGCCTTCACTGGGGCCTGTCTGGCATGGGCAACACAGCGCCGGACAGCTTCGCCATGCCCGCCTGCCGGGAGTGCCATCAGGCGATCCATGCCAGCCCCGAGATGCAGGCCCGACAGCCAAGGTGGCTGATCGACACCATCAACCGCGGCCTCGACCACTTCACAGACGAGCCCATCGTCGGCGCCCTGGCCGACGCCCTCGAGTTCATCGCCGCCAAGGAGGATGCCCATGGCTGACCACGCCGACAATGCCCTGCTCCGCCACGAGGAATCGGTCTCCGATCGCGTGCGCATCTTCGTGCCGTACCTCGCCAGCAGCACCAATGTGGCTCTGCGCCAGAACAGGTTCGCCCGCAGCCGGGAAGTCAAAGACGCAGCCTGGGCGGCCAAAGCAGCTTGCGCGGGCATAAAGCCGATCAACGGCATGGTCGACCTCGTGTTCCAGCCTCGGCTTGGACAGGGTCAGCGCATGAGGGACACATCCAACTATTCGGCCAACGTGAAGCACGTTGAGGACGCACTGGTGGCCGCTGGCGTTCTGCCCGACGACCGAGGCGAGTACGTCCGCCGCATCATCATGGAGCCGCCTGAAATCGACCGAAAGAGCGAAACCGGCACCTGGGTAGAGATCATCCCGGTGGAGGCGGTATGAGCGACAAGCAATCCGAGCGCCCGCCAGACCGGCGCTACCACAACGACCCGAGGCGCCGGTCGTGAAGTGGTCACGGAAAAGCGCCTACTCGATCCAAAGCGGCGAATTCGTGATCTGCAAGACGACTCACAGCGGCGTCGACCGCTACACCCTCTGGCGAGGGTTCCAAAACATCAGCGAACACAGCACGGCGAGCGAAGCCAAAGCACGAGCAAAACGGGAGAGCGCGGCATGATGGCAGCGACCAAGCAACGACATTACGACTACGGGCGCATGAGCATGAGCGATCTGCGCGACCATGCCAAGCAGGCGCACCCCGAGCACACTGATGACGCAGCGCGGGCCTACGTTGACCGCCTGATCGACTTGGAGCTGGAGCGACGCCTCGACCTGCTCCATCGGCGCCCGGGCTGGCACGCGCACTCGCCTGTGGCCATGATCGGTTGCGGAGGCGGCGGTGGTGGCCGGCACGACCAGATGCTCGTTGCCTACGAGAAGGGAATCCCGAACAGCTACTGGCACGAGGTGGCCAGGGTGGTGCTGGGCAAACTGCCCACCCGCCGCTTGATGGCCCTGATGATCAAGGCGGCGAAGATGGATAGCCGGCTCGAGGGCCCCTGGTGCGCCACATTCGATCAGGTGGCCGCCGCCCTGGGCAGCTACGCCCAGATGCTTGGATGGCCTGGTGCATGTGTCGACGCGGCGCAGACGGTCGTATCGGTAGTCGAGACCGAAGTGCCACGCAGTCACCGCAACAGCCAGCACGTCTTCCCCATGCGCCCCGACGACGCAGAGCGCGAGCTGGCCCGCATCGAGGCCGCCAAGGAGCCACGTAGGGAGCGGCGGGAGACCAAAGAGCGAAAGCCGATGTTCAAGGACGGCCAAGCGATCAAGGATGCTGCCAAAAATGCGCGAATCGAAGCAATTCTGATGGCAAAAGCAGGAATCGCTTGACATTTTCCATTCGCAACCTACAATTCATGTAGGCTCGCAGTACGACCGTCAAGAGCCAGCAGTATCAAATATCAAGGCCCGCCCTCACCGGCGGGCTTTTTCGTTCCTGCGCCCTGGCCTCCCGCCGGGGCGTAGTTCGTTATGCCGCCCTGCGAGCCTTCCCTCGCCCTGGTCGGGCGGCACCCTTTCCTGAATGACGCCGCAGCCTGGTGTCCTTGCCCGTTCGTGCGGGCTGTTTTATTCCCCGAGGTGTCGCCATGAAGACCAGCCAGCGCGGACTGAACCTGGTCGCCGAGTTCGAGGGCCTCGAGCTTGAGTCATATCCAGATCCTGGCACTGGCGGCCATCCCTGGACCATCGGCCTGGGCACGACCCGGTACCCCGATGGTTCCCGGGTACAGCCCGGCGACATTATCACCGAGGATGAGGCGTTCGCCCTACTCCGCTATGACGTTGCCCGGTTCGAGGACGACGTCGAGCGCCTGGTGGCCGTGCCGCTCAACCAGAACCAGTTCGACGCTCTGGTCTCGTTCACCTACAACGTCGGCCCCGGTGCCCTGGAGCGTTCTACCCTGCTGCGCAAGCTGAACACCTGCGACTACCGTGGCGCCGCTGACGAGCTTCCCCGCTGGAACAAAGCCGGCGGCCGCGTACTGGCTGGCCTGACCCGGCGCCGAGCGGCAGAGCGCGACCTATTCCTGACGCCTGAGAGCGTCCAGTTTCACTGGCTTGACGAGACCGTCAGAGTCTCGCGGCCCTGATTCCTATTCCCATACGCAGGCCCACCCAGGAGGCGGGATGTCTGAAACGAGTCCCGATACTGCCTTGAAGGCCAAGCCTATCCTCGAGAGGCACGTGCAAACCGTGCTCTTAGCCCTCGTCGTCGGCCTGCTCGCCTGGTCAGGCAACACCACCCTGACCCTGATCGAGACATCAGCTCGCCAGGACGAGCGCATCAGTCAACTGATTGCCCTGACGGAACAGCTTCGTGCTGATCTGCGAGAGGTCGGCAACGACTACATGACGATCAACGACGCGGCCATGTACCGCGATCATATCAACAGCCGCATCGATGCCCTGGGTGCCCGGGTGTCGCGCCTGGAGAACCGGTGATGAACTGGAGATCAGCCGTTGAAGAAGTCGCCAAGTACGCGCCTGCCGTGGCCACTGCGCTTGGCGGTCCTGCTGTGGGCGGCGCCGCAGCTGGTGCGTCTCTCATGGTTACTTCTGCGCTGGGCATCGAGAACGATCCTGCTGCACTGGTGGCAGCGACTCAGGACCCTGCCAAGCGTGCTGAGCTGGTCCGCCTCAACAACGAGCATCGTCAGGCACTGGAGGCTATGCGCCTCGAGGCTGAGAAGGCCGCTGCCGCCGAGCAGACGGCTCGACTGACCGAGACACAGCGCACCATGCGCGCCGAGCTGGAGCACGAGGGCTGGTTCAAGAGCGGTTGGCGCCCTGCCCTGGGCTGGGTGTTCGCTTTCTCCTTGGGCACCCTGTCCGCCGTTATGGCCTACACCATAGTGATCGACCCCGCGGTCGTGGGTGATCCCGAGTTCACTGGCATGCTGATCTGGCTATTCGTGACCATGGGTGCCGCCCTGGGCATCAACGTCCGCCAGCGCACCGTAAACAAGGCGCTCGAGCGTGGGCAGCAGCCCCGCACGTTCATGGATGCAATCAGAACAAAGTGAGCCCGACAGCTATTCAGTCAGCCTCGCTATCGCGGTTGAGTTTTTCGGCTTCTCGTTCAGCTGCTTCGCAGTCGTGGTAAGAAGCAATGACGTCGTCGTTTAAGTGCGTATCGACCACCTGCCAGTAATCGACCTTAGTGCTGTCGGGGTCAGTGAGCACTGAGCGAACCTGAAATCTAGCAGGCATTGTGGAGCTACCTCGCAATCACAAGGGTCACCCCTAGCATAGCCTAGGTGGCAGGCTCCACATTGAACGATAGAGCTGCCGCTTCGGCACGAGCTTCTTCTTCCAGGACGTGCCGCGAAACAACCTCTCTTGACTCTTCATTGTAGTGCTGAGAAAGCTTAACTACCGCCCACCGCACCCGCCGGCTCTTAGCGGTTAGGTAGCTCTCGACCAAATACTTGTCCACCTCCAGGTCTCCTACAGATCGACTAAGGCGGTGGCAGAGTATGCTGAGAACGAACCTATGGCAACAGCCTACTCATCGGTATAGCAACGGTTTCGATGCACGCCCATGCCCAAGGCTGATGTAAGACGCTTGAGCTTAGCGGTCGCTCCGTACCCACCCAGGCCCTAGCTCAGCACGCTAAACACCCTGCAGCACCCGGAGGTGGTCCCCACCTACCAAGGGCGGACGCTGTGAAGCGCTGCACTCCGTACCAGCCGTCTGAGAAAGCTCAGGCGGTCCCTATTCGATGAGGCAACCATGACCAAGAAGACTGCCCGGGAGGCTGTCGCGCTGACAGCACGGCAGTCTCGTTTCGTGGATGAGTACCTGATTGATCTGAACGCCACCCAGGCGGCAATACGCGCCGGGTACAGCGAGAAAACGGCCAAGTCCCAGGGTCAGCGTCTGTTGACCAATGTTGACATCGAATCAGCGATTCAGCAGCGCATGAAGGATCGCGAGCAGCGTACCGAGGTGACGCAAGACCGCGTGCTTCGAGAGCTCGCCCGGCTTGGCTTCTCCGACATCCGCAAGCTATTCACCGCCGGTGGCCAGCTCCGCAGTGTTCATGATCTGGACGACGACATCGCAGCCGCCGTGCAGAGCGTCGAGGTGGTGACCAAGATGCTGCCCGGTGCCGATGGCGAAGAGCCTGACATCGAGTACGTGCACAAGATCAAGCTGTGGGACAAGAACAGCGCCTTGGAGAAGATCGCCAAGCACCTGGGCATGTTTGCGGACAACGGCCTGGGCGACAAAGACCGACCCATTCATATCGAGGTGGTAAACCCGCATGCCTCAGGTTGAGCCATCAGGTCCGCAGTACGACTACATGATGGCGGAAGACCGGTTCCCGGCAATGGTTGCAGGGTTCGGCGCGGGCAAGACCGAGGCGGCAGTGCTGCGCTCGATCATCGGCAAGCTCAAGTACCCAGGCCTGAATCGCGGCTTCTACGAGCCGACCTATGACCTGGTGCGGATGATCGCCTTCCCTCGCTTTGAGGAGGTGCTGACGCGCCTTGGCGTGCCGTACAAGCTCTACAAGTCCCCGCTGAACTACATCAGCATCGAGGGCTACGGCAGCATCTTCTTCCGCTCCATGGATGCCCCGGCCAGGATCATCGGCTACGAGCACGCCGACGCTGATGTTGACGAGCTCGATACCCTCAAGGCCGGCGACGCTGCTGAGGTGTGGCGCCGAATTCTGTCGCGCAACAGACAGAAGAAGCCCGACGGCAAGCCCAACACCATCGGCGTGACCACGACCCCCGAGGGCTTCCGCTTCGTGTACCAGACATGGAAGCGTGAGCCAGGGCCCGGCTACCGGATCATCCAGGCACCGACTGAGTCGAACCCGCATCTTCCAGAGGGCTACGTCGACTCGCTGCGTGACATCTACCCCGAGGCGTTGTTGCAGGCTTACCTGATGGGCGAGTTCGTCAACCTGACGAGCGGCACCGTCTATCACACCTTCTCGCGTGAGCTGAACGACACCGATGCGGTGGAGCAACGTGGCGAGCACCTGCACGTCGGCATGGACTTCAACGTCCAGCAGATGAGCGCGGTGATCCATGTCATCCGCGACGGCGACCCCCTGGCAGTGGGCGAGTTGACCGGTGTGTTGGACACCCCGGCCATGATCGACCTGATCAAGGATCGCTACCCCGAGCACAAGATCACCGTCTACCCCGATGCCTCGGGCAAGGGCCGCAAGACGGTCGACGCCTCAACCAACGATCTTGCCCTGCTCCGCCAGGCTGGCTTTGCCGTCGAGGTAGACAGCAGTAACCCGAGCGTCAGGGATCGCATCACCGCCATGTGCTCCGCCTTCTGCAATGCCAAGGGAGAGCGCCGATACCGGGTCAACGTGCGCCGCTGCCCGTCGTACACGGCGTGCCTTGAGCAGCAGGCCTATGACAAGCACGGCGCGCCTGACAAGACCCAGGGGCTCGATCACGCCCCGGACGCAGGCGGCTACTTCATCGCCAAGCGCTTCCCGATCAACAAGCCGGCCAGCATTGGGCCCATCAAATTCAGTCTGTGAGGTAATCCATGCCCGTCGATACTCAGCATCGTCTCTACGCTGCGCACGAGAGGCAGGCGCAGCGTGTCCGTGATGCCGTGGCGGGCGATGAGTCGGTCCAACAATATCTGCGCAACCCTGATCCAAACGACGAGAAGCGCACGAAGGAGTACCGCGAGGGCGCTGTCTGGCTGGATGTGACGGCCCGCACCCACAACGGCATGCTGGGAGCGATCTTTCGCAAGCCGCCAGAATCCAAGCTCCCGCAAGCCATCGAGTACTTGCAGGATGACGCCGATGGGTCAGGCATGAGTCTGGAGCAGTTCGCTAAGCTGTTCTGCTCCTATCTGATGCAGGCAGGCAGCCATGGCGTGCTCGTCGACTTCCCCGAGGCCGAGGACGGCCTGACGAAAGAGCAAAGCGCAGGGCTCAAGGCCAGCTTCCGCCACTACACCAGCGACAACATCATCAACTGGAAACGCCAAGGCGAACTCCTGACCCTGGTAGTGCTGCGAGAAACCTTCGACAAGTCGGAAGACGAATTCCAGAGCGACCCTGAATACCAGTACCGCGTGTTGCGCCTCGAGGATGGGGTCTACACCCAGGAGGTCTACCGGGACGGACAGCCGGCGGGCACAAAAGTGAAGCCGCGCATGGGGAATGGTCAGGCCTGGCCGATTATTCCGTTCCAGTTCGGTGGAGCCGTCAACAACGACGAGGCACCGAACAAGCCCATGCTCTTGGGCATTGCCAACCTCAATATTGCTCACTACCGCAACAGCGCAGACTGGGAAGAATCCTCCTTCACCGTTGGCCAGGTCATGCCTCACGTTGATGCAGGGACGACCAGCACCCAAGACTGGCAAGAGCTCAACCCGAACGGCATTCGCTGGGGTTCTCGTGAAGGCGTGGTCACCCAGGGCGGCGGCTCAATGAACCTTGTGCAGGCGCAACCAAACTCCATGCCAATGGAGGGGATGAAGCGCAAAGAGGAGCAGATGCTGTCGATTGGCGCCCGGCTGATTGAGCAGCGCAGCGGTAACGAAACGGCAGAGGCGGTGCGAGCCCGTAGTGGCGCGGAAAACTCCAACCTCTCGACCATAGCGACCAACGTTTCAGACGCCTTGCGAAACTGCTTGCAGTGGGCCCTGACCTTCATGACGCGAAAGGCCATTGAACCGGTCGACACCATCGAGTTCGAGCTGAACCAGCAGTTCTATGCCGAGGACGCCGACCCGCAAGAGGTCATCGCCCGCATCCAGGAGCTGGATCGCGGCCTGATCGCCAAGAAGGACTATCGCGATTGGCGGCGCCGAACTGGCGGCATTGATCCCGAACGCACCGATGAAGAAATCGACGCGGACGTGGCCACAGGTGGGACTGACCTCGGGGTGATCTGATGACAGCCGAACTCAAGCTGCTGGAGCGGCTCATTCGCCACCAGGTGATGATTCAGCGCCTCAGCAGCGGCCAGATCAAGCGCGCCCTGCCGATCCTCCGCCAGCTGGCCAAGGACCTCCGGGCCCGCATCGCTGCCGGCGACGCTACCGAGTTCGCCATGGGCAGGATGCTTACCCTGGAGCGCGACATCCAGGTGCTGGTCACCGAGGCCACCGACAGCATCCAGCAGCAGCTGGAGCTCGAGGCGTTCGCCACCCAGGAGATCGACTTTACCCAACGCCTGCTCGGTGCTGCAGTCACTGTCGACCTGGCCCAGGGCATCAATACCGACATGGTGGCGGCAGTCACCACCCGGCGACAGCTCACCCTGGTATCGGGTGACACCGTCAAGCGACTGACCGTCCCTCAGATGTTCGACGAGCTCTCAACAGCTGTTGGTCGCGACGCCCTGCGCACGGTGCAGGCTGGCGTGATTGAGGGCCGTACGCAGCAGGACATGGCCCGCGACGTGGCTCGTATGGTCACCACCCGCAGCCGGCGCCAGGCCGAGACGGTGATTCGCACGGCGGTGAATGGCATCGGAGGCGCTGCCCGCAACGAGGTGTTCGCCGCCAACAGCGACATCATCGAAGGCGAGAAGTGGACCAGTACCCTCGATGGGCGCACGACACCGGTATGCCGATCGCGTGACGGTGAGGTCTACCCGCTCGGCCAAGGCCCCCGCCCTCCTGCTCACTACGGATGCCGCAGCCTGATGCGCCCGGTGATCAAAGAGCAGTACCGACTGGCCCAGGTAGGCGACCGCGCGTCTATGAATGGCCCGGTCGACTCTCGCGTCACCTATGGCGGCTGGCTCAAGCGGCAGCCCAAGGAATTCCAGGACGACGTGCTGGGTCCGCGCCGGGCAGCGCTGTTCCGCTCCGGCAAGCTGCGCATCGACCAGTTCACCGACGACATGGGCCGAGCCCTAACGCTTGACGAACTGGCGGCCAGGTATGACCTGACGATGTCCTGACACCACCACACACCACGGCCCCGCCATCGAGCGGGGCTTTCTTTTGCCCGCAGGCCGCGGGCGAACGCATCAACACAGGAGCTGATGATGCCGATCCAGGTAGAGCACGAAGGCCAGACGATCACCGTCTACACCGAGGCCGAGCACAAGCAGGCCATCGACGACGAGGTGGCTGGCCTCAAGGTCACCAACCAGCAGCTCAAAGAAGAGAAGCGCGAGCTGGCGGACAAGATTAAGACCATCGACGAAGAAAAGCGGCAGGCCGAAGAAGAAAAGGCCAAGCGCGATGGCGATTACGAAAAGCTCGAGCGCCTGATGGCCGAACGCCAGCAGGAGCAGCGCGAGCAGTACGAGAAGCTCGTCGGCGACATTCGTAAGGAGAAGGTCGGAAGCGCGCTCAATGACGTGGTGACCCGGCTCGGTGCCGGCGGCACCCGCAATGAGGACCTGCGCGACCTGCTCAAGACTCGCTTCGAGTTCGACTACGACAACGAATCCGGCAAGGTCACTGTCTCGGGTGACGGCATTACCTCGCTGGAGCAGTTGGAGAAGACCATCCAGGAGTCCGGGCGCTATGACGCCTACCTGGCTGGTAGTCAGGCGTCGGGAGGGGGCTCCCCCGGCAGCCAGGGCGGAGGCGCCGCCGGCAAGAAGCTTTCTGACATGAGTGAAAAAGAGCGCATCGAGTTCAAGCAGCGTGACCCCGAAGGGTTCCGCCAGGCGCTCGCCAACCGATAAGCAAGGAGCCTCACAATGGCAACTGTTCGACTTTCCGATGTGCAGTTCGACGAGGACGTCTACCTCTCGTACCTGCAAGAAGACCGCACCGATCGAAACGCCTACATCGCATCTGGCGTTGCGGTGACCAGCAACGAGCTTCAAGCGCGCGCCAATGGCGAAGGCGGCCTGACCTCGATTCCGTACTGGAAGGATCTCGACGCATCCAGCGAGAACAACTCCAGCGACGACCCGACCCAGAAGGCCACCCCGGACAAGATCGGCACCGGCAAGATGGCGGCCCGCAAGATCTTCGTCAACAACGGCTGGCAAGCGGCCAACCTGGTCTCAAGCCTGATCGGCAACGAAGACCCGATGCGCCAGATCGCCTCGCGCACCTCCGCGTACTGGGAGCAGCGTTTCGCCGCTCGCGTCCAGGCCATCACGCTCGGCCTGTTCAACCAGAACGATGCCGGATCAGGTGACATGATCTTTGACGCCTCCACCGAGGACGGCGCCAACGCGACTGCCGACAACAAGTGGAGCTTCGACGGCTTCGTCGACGCTCGCGCCACTATGGGCGAATCTGCCGACAACCTGGCTCTCCTGGCTGTCCATCCGGACACCCTGACCCAGATGATCAAGCAGCAAGCCATCGAGTACATCCAGGATGCCAACACTGGGATCATGATCCCGACCTACAACGGCTTCCGCGTGGTCGAGGACAAGAAGCTCCCGGTCATCGCCGGCACCACCAGCGGCTTCCGCTACGTGTCCGTGCTCTACCGTCAGGGCGTGATCGGTTACGGCGAAGGCTCTCCGCGTCGTCCTGTGGCCATCGAGTTTGACGAGGCCGCCGGTAACGGTGCTGGCATCGAGACCCTGTGGGAGCGCAAGGAGTGGCTGATGCACCCCGAGGGCTACAAGTTCACCGACGCCTCTGTCGCTGACCTCTCTCCGACCATCGCCGAGTTCGAGACTGCCGCCAACTGGTCGCGCGAGTTCGAGCGCGAGAACGTCGGTATCGCCTTCTTCGTGCACAACTGATCGACGGGCGCCTTCGGGCGCCCTTCTTCCCTTCATCCGATAGCTGAAAGGTGATCGCAATGGCAGATGCCACCGAAACCCAAGCCAAGCCGGCTGCGCAGAAGACCAACAAGGACGGCTTTGTCCCTGGTCAGCGCGTGAGCCCGAAAGAGCTGGCCGAGTTCCGCAACAAGCAGCGCAAGGCCGCTCGCAAGTAATGCAACGGGCGGCTCCGGCCGCCCACCGAATCTGCTGCCAGGAGGCCACATGGCTACACGCATCAATCGGCCTCGCACTGCGCGAGATCGGCGCCGCCTGGCGGCATCAGAATTCTTCCGCGTGCAACAGCGCCGCCCTACCGCACCCCAGTCGCCGCAACCTGAGCCCGACTACATCGGCGAGGCTGTCGCGGCAGCCTTCGCGCCGGGGCAGCTTGGTGCTCTCTACGTCATCCAGCCTGACTACCAGGGCAACACGATTCTCTGGCAGGACGAGGCCGGCACGATTCCGGCAACGGCTGATGGCGACCCGGTTGGCCGAATCGATGACCTCTCGGGTGGAGGCAATCACGCGACCACGCCCGCGCCGGGCACGCTTCGAGGTTCGGTTGGAAACTGGCGCCTTGAATTCGATGGTGTCGACGACTACTACGACCTGCCGCTGAGCCTTGCGCAGAACTCACCGAGCCTGTACCTAGCCTTCGCCGGGGCGTACCGAGAGTTGGCCGGCGCCGATAAATCGATGATCTGGTTCTCGACCGGCACATCAAGCACTGGCACCCGGGCCAGGCTGAACACCAGAGCCACGACCTACCTGCAAGCAGCTGGTCGCAGGCTGGATGAGGACCCCTTCGAGCCAGGCGTGCAGGCGGAGGTCATTGCAGTCGACGAGCCGTTCACCGCTTCGGCGCTGCTGGACTACGCCAATGCATCGGCCTGGCTGCGCAAGAACGGTGCCGAGCAAACGAGCGGGTCTTTCTCTACTGCTGGCACGAGCTCGGACACGCCGTCTCTTGAGGCATATCTCGGCTGGCAGGCTGGCGAGTACACGACCATGGATGCTCGCGCCTTCGCCATCGTTACCGGCGGGACTGATGGCATTGCGGAGATCGAAGCCCTTCTCGCCCACCTGATTGAGACATGACATGACCGAGTACATCACCGTCGCAGACGTTGACGCCCTGCTGCCCGCTGGCTGGGAAGGAGATGGCGACAAGACCCGCGCTGTCCTCGAGGCTAACGCCTGGCTGTCGGCCCGTGGTGTCATGGCCTCTGATCCCGTCGAGGACGACATCAAGCAGGCCGGCGCCTATCTGGCGCAGGATGCTGCTGCCGGAAACCTCTACGGCGATCGAGCGCCAAGCCTCAAGCGCGAGATGGTCGATGCTGATGGCGTTAAAGTCGAGGAAGAGTATCAAGATGGCGCCTCGGCTAGCTCCGGCACGCTGCGACTGGTCAACGATCTGCTCCGGCCCTACCTCACCGCCGGCGGTGGCTCCACCTTTGCTGTTCGGAGGGCGTGATGGGTATTCGTGAAAAGGTGCAAGCGAAGGTCGGCAAGGCGTTCGACACCAAGCTAGCGGACGCGGTGACGACGTTCACCGGTTCGCGCACTGTCGTATCGGGCGAGTTCGACCCCATCGAGGGCACCTATCCCGAGACAACGGCGACCTACTCCGGGCGCGGCGTGTTCGGCGGGTACTCGATCCAAGAGGTCGATGACCAGCACATCCGGCGCACCGACGTAAAGCTGACCGCATTGCAGAACGAGGTGAGCGACACCCCGACGATCGACGACACCATCGACGGCATGCTGGTGGTCAACGTTGGGCAGGACCCCGCCAAGGCCACCTGGACGATTCAGCTCAGGAGACCGTAAACTGAATTGGAACAAGCGGCTACAATAGCTACACCACCTCTACCTGGCGGTTACATAATGGGCGATGACAACGAGTTGCTGGATCAATTTGCCGTTGAGGCGATGAAGTCTCTGGTCACGGCCGAGGGCGTAGAGCTTCTCAACTCCGACACCCGGCATCGGGCAGCGATTGCACGAACCGCTTACAGCATCGCGGCGGAGATGTTGAAAGAGCGGGAGTTGGCTCACAAAGAGCAGGAATGGTCCGCTATCAACGTTCACGATCTCGTCAAGCGGGCAAAGACCAAGTCTTTCCTCCGTCACTTTGGCATATCCACCGTTGCTCAAGCCGTGAAGCTATCCCACCAGGAGCTACGCAGAACGGAGGGAGTTGGCGTGGCCCTCATTGAGGACTTACAGCAAGCTTTGGAACCTTACGGTGGCTTACGATCACGCTAGCTTCTAGCAGCCTGGCCAAAGTGCCGGGCTATTTACCTCTGGAGGGAGTAATGGCACGCAAGGGCTGGAGCAAGTCACTCTCTGGCTTCGCCCGCGAGGTCGAAGCCCAGCAGAACAAGCGCTTGCGGGCCACGGCGCTGCAGGCGTTGAGCGGTGTCATCGAGCGTTCGCCGGTCGATACCGGTGCATTTCGCGGCAGTCACCGCGTAAGCGTTGCCACACCGGACAATGGCTATAGCCTGGAGGACACCGATAGGAGTGGCAGCGCCACCCTTGCCAAGGGGTCCGCGAAGATCCAGTCAGTGCGCACCGCTTGGGAAGTGATCTACGTGCAGTCGAATCTTCCCTATGCGGAGGCTATCGAGTTCGGCCAGTTCATCTATAAGCCCGCTGGGAAGACGACCCCAGCGGGTTACAGCATTCAAGCCCCCGCCGGCGTCTACGCCATCACCTTCGACAACCTGCGAGCGCAGAACACATGACCTTCGACGAGATCCGCATCGCCATCACGACACGGATGGCGGCCTGGGATGGCGTGCCGGTGGCTTATGACGGCGCTCCCAACGGTGACGCAGTAGATACGGCCATCGCCAACCAAGAGCCATGGGTGAGGCTGACCATCCAGCACGGCGACAGCTTCGTCGCTGGTCTCGGCTCCGAACCCTGCGTTCGCCGCCCCGGGCTGATCATGTGCCAGGTGTTCACCAAGGACAATCAGGGCAGCCGGCAGGCGTACCAGATCGCCGACTCCCTGGCTGCGCACCTGCAGTTCTGGCGTACCGGGCACCTTGAGACGCTTGCCTCGTCAGTGCAGCGCGCTGGCCCTTCTGACGGCAATTACCAACTGAACGTATCGACACCCTTCCGCGTCGGCTAAACCACCCCACCGCCCACCTCCGAGCCGCCTTGAGCGGCTTTTTTCATGCCTGGAGAAAAATCATGTCCAGCGGTTCTCAGATCGCAACCTACCTCGCTCCCGAGTCCACGCCTGGGGAAACGCCCGATCCGGCGACCTGGGACACCCTGCGCCTCACCGGCAATACCCTGACGCCCAACGTCTCCACCGAGGTCTCTGCCGAGAAACGTGAGACGCGCATGCAGGGCGGCGGCATCATCACCAGCCTCGACTACTCCGGCGACCTGGCCGGCGAGATGAGCGCGGGCACGTTCGACAAGCTGCTCGAGGCAGCCTTCTACGGCACTTGGGCGACTGATGTGCTGGAGATTGGTGCTGACCGCCACGCCTTCACCATCGTGAAGGCATTCAAAGACATCGGCGTCTACTCAACCTTCAAGGGCGTGCACATCGGTGCCATGCAGCTCGACATCCCCGAAGAAGGCAAGGTGACCTGCAGCTTCACCGGCATGGGCCTCGGCTATGAGGACGGCGAGACCGACCCGACCGCTGCTGGCACCGTGAATCCTCAGACAACCACCGTGGCGATGGGCTCCGCCACCAGTGTTGGCGACATTCTGGTCGACGGCTCCACCTTGGCCGGCGAGGCCTGTATCAGCGCCCTGTCCATGTCCATCGACAACACGTTGCAAACCCAACGCTGCCTCGGCAAGGCCGGTCCCGGCGCCCTGATTGCCACATCGGCCAACGTCTCCGGCTCGCTCACCATGGCCTGGAGCAAGGCGGCCTGGAACCAATGGAAGAAGATGCTGACCCGCGAGGCTATCGGCGTGTCCTTCCCTCTGACCGATGCCGCCGGCAACAGCTACACCTTCGACTTGCCAGAAATCGAGATCGACGGCGAGCTGCCGGACGGTGGCAATGAGGACATCGTCCAGGTGTCGCTCAACTACACCGCCAAGAACACTCCCATCAAAGTCACCCGCGTGCTGGTATAAGGAATCCCCGATGGCTTTCAATGCAAAACGATACTCACCTGACGCCTTCACTCAAGGCGTTTGGCTAGCAATCATGGGCGGCCAGTTCAAGGTCGCCCGAGCTGGCAACCCCATCTACGAGCAGGCGCTGGAGGAGTCCGGTTATCGGAAGAAGATCGAGCCAGCTGAGAAAGAGCGCGCCCTGTACACGGCCATCGCCACCGGCGTTCTGCGAGACTGGAGCGGCGTCGAAGACGATAGCGGCGAACCGATCCCTTACAGCATCGAAAATGCCGTTGAGGTGATGCTGGACAACCCTGATCTGGTGGCGCGCATTCTCAGTCAGGCCAACGACCTGTCCAACTTTCGTCGTGAGGACATTGAGGACCAAGGAAAAAAGCCGCGGCAGCGCTCAAGTACCGCCTGACAACAGCCGGGCGAGAAACCAAGCTCGCCACGATCGCAAAGGCGCTCAATCTCTCAAAGCAGGTTGAGCCGCCAGAGATCGACGAGCGCTGTGCCTTCTGGCTGCACCTGTTCGACCTCCTCTCCCCATCAAGACCTGCCGGCTTCGGCGCCATTCAGCCCATACCGTTGTCTGAGATGGCTGCTTTGCGCCAGATGATGGTGCTACCCTGCTCAGCAGATGAGTACATTAACGTTATGCGTGAGATGGACTGGGTATACATGGAAAGCAGAACCTAGCCTCGCCCTGCCCTATTCGCTACGCTGGGGAAAACACGCACGGAGGCATCATGAAAAAGAAGCATGCGCCCTACTACCGCGACTACAGCGAAGCTCACCGAACTTTCCATGACGTTACCTCGGAAACCGCCGGATTGCGGATCAAAGACAAGCTGAATGGTTTCGTGCCCGAAGACCTTGTTGAGAAACTAGAGGAGGAGCGCAAACTGCTCGCTGAGATAAAGAGCCTAACGCCCAGTGACGGTGAGGCCTTGATCGAGAAGATCATCTCTGCGGCTGAGGAAAATGGTGCAGTTGTCGAAAAGAAGATAGAGAACGAAATCCCCCGCGACGGTCAGCCAGCGCGCCGCTACATCATTGCAAAGTTTTTTGACTCAAGCACGTTGATGGCCCGCATGTCTCTATGGCTCGGAGATCAGTACGCACGTATATACTTCGAGGCAGTGCGAAAAAATACCCGTGCTGGCGAGGATGGCGAGGGCTGGTCATGAAAGGGTGTATTGTCGCCGCAGTAGTCGCGATGGCTCTAACAGGTTGTGGTGGGGACTCGATTAGCGAGGAAGAGGCCGCATCTATTGCGGCTTTGTCACAAGACGCAGAGAAGTACAAAGATGCTTTTACCGAAGCAATCGTCGAACTAAGCGGAAGAGATGACTGTGATGCTGAGGTGATGCGGAATAATGGCGGATTCTCCCGAGTAGCCGGGGAGCCATATTACTTCATGTTCTGTGGCGAACCTCAGAACATTGCGCGCAGATGGTATCTTGACCCGTCGTCAGGCGAGTTAACCCGGTTTAAGGCGGAACTCTAGCCATCCTCCCGAAAAACCATAAGGCCCGCTCATAGCGGGCTTTTTTTATGCTTGGAGATTGTGATGCCTTATTCCAGCCGCCTTGAGCTGGTGATCGATAGCCGTAGCGGTGAGCGGTCGTTAAAGCGCGTGGAGCGTGGGCTCGTCGATGTCGATCGGGCTGGAGATCGAGCTGCCGGGAGCCTCGGCGGAGTGGCGGCGGAGACGTCCCGGCTTCGCGGCGTTGCACTTGCGGCATCCGGGGCGCTGGCCGGTCTCGTTGGCGCTGCCAGTGCCGGCGAGGTGATCCGATATGCCGATGCTTGGTCCAACACCACAAATCAGATTCGCCAGGTGACCAGCTCTAGCGACGAGCTTGCCAAGACACAGCGCGAGCTACTCCAGATCGCTAACGACTCGCGCTCTACCTACGAGTCAACCGTCGATCTGTATACCCGCCTAGAGAAATCAACCCAAGAGCTGGGCATTTCCAGCGAGCGCCTGCTCGGAATTACCGACTCCATCAACAAGTCGTTCGCGCTGTCCGGCGCTACTGCGGACGAGTCTGCCGGCGCTATCACTCAGCTTGCTCAGGGCCTGGCTGCTGGGGCGCTTCGCGGTGATGAATTTAACTCAGTGGCTGAGCAAGCGCCGGAGATCATGAGGGCCATCTCTAACTCTCTCGACATGACCACTGGTGAGCTGAAAGACTTTGCCGCTGAGGGCGGCATCACTGCCCAGGTCATCATCGACGCCATGGAGGGCGCAGCGGTCAGTATCGACCAGGCGTTTGGCCAGTCGATTGCAACGTTTGGCCAGAAAATGGCTGTGTCACGAAACAAAATTCTCGAATGGGTGGGAGCGAGCGAAGGGCTGAACGACGCTGTCGGGCTCGCAGGTGATGCCATTGTTGGCCTATCGGACAACATAGACACGCTGGTGGATGGTGCGCAGTTTTTGGCCGTGCTGATGGCGGGCCGCTTGTCCGGGGCATTGGCAACTGCTACCGCCGCCAAGCTGGCCGCCCTGGGACAGACCCTCGCCTACCAGGCTGCTCTCGCCCGCCTGGCAGGAGTCAGTGGTACAGCGGCTACTGCACAGCTTGCGATGGGCGCTGCGGTAAGGACCGCATCAGGTGCGATAGCACTGCTTGGCGGCCCCGTAGGCGCAGCCGTTGTGGCGGCCGGAGGCATCTACTACTTCCGAGAAGAACTGGGCCTAGTGCAGCCTAAAATTGAGTCAGTTACCTCCACTGTTGACGCGCTGACAGACTCAATCAACATGAACAGCGAGGCAGCGCTCAAGAACGGCATATCCAAGCTCTCGGCTGATATCGCGGACCTACAGCGAGCTGCGCAGACCGCGCGAGCGGAGCGAGATGCCATCCAGATGCAAGGCCCTGGGCCGGGCTATGTCGGCATCGGCCCAGGCGCTGGCTCGGGGCGAAATCAGGCAGTGGAAGCCGTGCGGCAAATCGAAACAGAGATTGCCAGCTACGACGAGGCTGTTGTCCAGCTTGAGAATCGCCTGGAATCGCTGGGCGAAAGCAGCATAAAGCCCACCAACAGCTTAAGAACCCTGGCAGAGAGCACGAGTGAAGCAGACAAAGCCACAAAAGAGCTCGCTGAATCCCAGCAGCGCCTGATCGATCGCTTATTCCCCCTTGAAGCTGCCCACCGGCAGTTTCGGGAGGAAATGAATCTTCTCGACCTCAAAGCTGCCGCTGACAAAACATTTCGCCTTGCTGAAGCCCAGGAGCGACTGCGCACACAGTATTCGGCAGAGCTGACCGGCGGCTTCATGGAGCAGATCGCCACCGGCGGGCTGGCGGAGAAGGTCAAGGAGACTGACGACCTCACTCGGGATCTCGGGTTGACCTTCTCCAGCGCGTTCGAGGACGCCATCGTGGGCGGCGAGGGTTTCCGGGAAGTCCTGGCCGGCATTGCCGAGGACATCGCTCGCCTTGCGGTTCGCAAGAGCATCACCGAGCCCGCAGTAGAGGCAATCTCAGGCTTTGACTGGGGCGGCTTGATCGGCAGCGCTTTCGGTAGCGCGTCAGGCGGGAGCGCGTTTGGAGCTTCATACGGCTCTTCGAGCGCTGGCAGCTTCCAGGGCTTTGCGGAGGGTGGATGGACAGGCCCTGGCGGCAAGTACGAACCGAAAGGCGTAGTTCATGGTGAAGAGTTTGTTGTGCGCCGAGAAGTGGTGAAACGGCCAGGCGTCCTGCCTATGCTCGAGCGCCTCAACAACATGCCCGGCTATGCCAATGGAGGCCTAGTGGGAGGCTCGCCAACGGCCATCAGCGACACCGTCGTCCAGGTGATCGACCAGCGACAAGGCGGCGCGCAGCCGGAGGTGCAAGAAAGCCGAAGTTCCGATGGCCGGCGGCAGATCCGCATCCTGATACGCGACGAGGTCAAGAGCATGTTCAACGACGGCACCATGGATTCGACCATGTCCCGCAACTATCGGCAGAAGCGGAGGCCCTTATAATGCCCAGTTGGCCCGCCTCCCTCCCTCAGAAGACGCTCGCGGCCAATTACAACGAGTCCCCGCAGAGCCAGGTGCTGCGGTCCTCGATGGACAGCGGCCCGGCCAAGACCCGGCGGCGCTTCACTGCAGCGACCATGACGGTGCCGTTTGAGTGTCATCTGACGCGCGACCAGATCCCGACGTTCGAGGCCTTCTACTCAGACGACATTGCAGCCGGCGCCCTGCCCTTCGATATTCCGCACCCGAGGACCGGAGCAACGGTGTCGGTGCTACTGAAAGGCGATCCGCCCTACCAGCTGGCACCGGTTGGCGCCGGAGCGACGCACTACCGCCTATCTCTAACCCTCGAGATTCAACCCTAGCCCGCCTCGGCGGGTTTTCTTTTGCCCGGAGATCGCCGTGGCCGTTCGTTCTATCTCTGCCGATACGATGAGAGAGCTGTTCGCTCAGAACAGCGGCGCCATGATGCTGGCCTGTGTCCAGTTCACTCACGCCCAGATGTCTGAGCCTGCGCGCATCGTCAACAACACTGAGAACATTCAGTTCAATGGGCAAACCTACATCGGCCTGCCCTTCGAGCTGACCTTGCCTTCGGACACTGAAGAGCGCATCCCCACCGTTGAGATGAGGGTCGACAACGTCGATCGGACGCTGGTCGATCTGCTTCGGAGCGTGGACTCTCCGCCCGGCGTTCGCCTGGACATCGTGCGCGTGCAAGGCGGCGCAGTCACGCCGGAGATCGGCCCGCTCGACTTCGTGTTGCTCAACTCGGATATCGGGGTGGACGTGGTGACTCTCTCCATTGGCTACGCCATGGACATCCTCAACGAGCCCGCCGTCGCCGAGATATTCAACCCTGGCCTTGCCCCCGGGCTGTTCTAATGCTCGACGTCAGCGAGTACATCGGGCTTCCGTTTCAGTCGGGTGGCCGTGGCCCGAGATATGACTGCTACGGCCTCCTGCGTCTCGTCTACGCCGACCGACTGGCCATCGAGATCCCAGAGCATGTTGGGTACACCGACACCATGACGCCGGTGACCGCGGCCATGATCCAGGGTGGACTGGTGGATTGGCGCAGAGTGGCCGCCCCGGAGCCCTGGGACGCCGTGCTGTTCAACGTTGATGGGCGCCCCAACCACATCGGCCTGGTCATCGCACCGGGGTGGATGCTCCACACGACCCGCCAGAAAGACGCCTGCATCGAGCAATACACCCGCCCCTATTGGCGCTCACGTATCGAAGGATTTTATCGGTATGACCACGATTGTCGCCCGTCCGCATCCCCTGCGGAGTGAATGCTACAGCGCCGAAATTCCGGACGGCGCGACCCTGTACGAAACCTTTGGCGATCTGCCGGTGAACGTTTTCGCCCAGGTCGACGGTGAAGTGTGGTCTCGCGAGGACTGGAGCACGCCTCTGCCTGCCGATGGCGTGGTCACCCTGTACGCCAACCCCGAGGATGATATTGGTCGCGCTGTGGCGATCATTGCAGTGGCTGTGCTCGCCGCCTACACCGGCGGCGCGGCAGCAGCGGCCTTCGGCGGGGTAGGCACCACAACCGGCGCATTGGCGGGTGCTGCTGCTAGCGCCGCAGTGACTCTTGCTGGAAACCTGGCAGTCAACGCCCTGATCCCTCCAGCATCGCCGGAGCAGGCCGGCGCCGTGCCGTCTCCCAATGTTCGCCAGTCGTTGACCGGCACCCGCAACCAGGCCGACCCATACGGCGTCGTGCCCCGGGTCTATGGCAATCCGCGCTGGTACCCCAAGCTGGCGGCCAATCCCGTCACCGAGATTGCCGGCAACGATCAGTATCTGCGGATGCTGCTGTGCCTGGGCTATGGCCCTCTCGAGGTCGCGGGGCGGCGTGTGGGTGCAGGCTACGCTCGCCTGAACCAGAGCACCAATGTAGGCGACGCCATCCGCATCGGTGAGACTGAGATCGGCCAGTATGACGACGTCGAGTGGGAGATCGGCACCGCCAGCCAGCTGTCCCTCGATTATGCCGATATCGACGAGGAAGCGGTCGGCGTCGCGCTCAGTCCGAACCCGGACTACGAGGACGACGTCTGGGTCTACGACGGCGTCAGCGCTACCCGTACCACTGCGTCCAACACCAAAGAGATCAGCCTGGACCTCGTTTTCCCGCAGGGCCTGTTCTCTATCAACAGCAAGGGCTCCACGTCAGAAACCAAGGTCGAGTTCCGCATCGAGTACCGGCCGACCGGTTCCGACTCGTGGATCGTGAAGGATAGCGCCTGGATCATTGATGGCCCCACCAAGGACACCAAGCGCGTCAACCGCCGCTGGAAGGTGTCGCAGGGCCAGTATGACGTCCGGGTCACGCGGAATCGCTCCTTCCACGGCGGCAAGCAAGCGGTCTATTCGGATTGCCAGTGGTCCGTGCTGCGTTCCGTTCAGCCGGGCCCAGCGTACAAAGGTGACCATGTGCTCCTGGCTCTGCGCATTCGTGCGACAGACCAGCTCAATGGTGTTATCGATCAGCTGAACGTGAAGACCCAGGCGGTCCTTCGCGTCTACAACGGCTCCTCGTTCTCGCTGCAGGCGACCAGCAATCCAGCATGGGCCTATCTCGACGCCCTCACCGGCGAGCAAGTCGGGCGCCCGGTGAGTGAAGGGCAGATCGACATCGCGAGCATTCGGGAGTGGGCGCTGTTCTGCGGGACCCAAGGGCTCAGCTACCACTGGGTGCACGACGCCAGCGAGACGCTATTCGAGCGCGCCAAAGCCATCGCTTCCACCGGCCAGGCCTCGTTCGCCCTCCAGGACGGCCTGTTTGGCGTGGTGCGGGACAATCCGAACGAGCCTGTGGTGCAGGCGATCTCGCCGCGTAATGCTATTGGGTTCTCGTCCTCTCGGCAGTTCCAGGACATGCCCCACGCCCTGCGCGTGAAGTATATCGACCCGGACACCTGGTCCGACGCCGAGCGCATTGTGTACCGTGACGGCTACAACGCCAGCAACGCGACGCGCTTCGAGGACTTCCAGACCCAGGGCGTGGCCAGTGCCGCCGAGGCGTACCACCACGGCATGTACCACATCCGCCAGGCCATCCTCCGCCCGGAGACCCACCGCGTTCAGATGGACTGGGAGAACCTGGCCGTCATGCGCGGGAACCGCGTTGCCCTGGCCTACGATGTGATCTCTGTCGGCCTCGGGCAGGCCCGAGTAACGTCCGTCAGCGGCCTGACGATCACGCTGGATGAGACCGTCCAGTATGAGACCTCGCGCCCCTATGGCGTGCGCGTCCGCGGGCATGACGGACCTCAAGCGACCACCGTCGTCACCTCGACCAACATCGGTGAAACCAACGAACTGACCCTGTCCGATCCCATCGACGTGCAGGTGGGCGACCTCGTGCTCTATGGCGTCCTCGATAAAGAATCCATCGACTGCAAGGTTTCAAAGATCGAGCACGGCGGTGACTTCACCGCTGACCTGACCCTGGTGCCGGCGGCGACTGACATCTACGACTTCTCGTCAGCACCCGACTTCGACCCGGGCATCACGCACCCGATCCCGGTAGACCAGATACGTCCGCCGGTGCCGAAGATCACAGCCGTTCGCGGCGATGAGTCGGCATCTCATCGGAACCCCGATGGCTCGTTCCAGACGCTGATCCGGGTGAGCTATGCGTTCTCGGCTCAGGTGGGCCTGCCCTCCCTGGAGATCGAGGCGCGCTATCGCGTGGTCGGGCAAAGTCAGTGGCAAAAGGCGGGGCCTTTCACGCCCTCCGGCACGCTGACGATCCGCGACGTGCAGGACGGTGAGAACTACGAGATCCAGGTGCGCGCACGCAATGGCGCCCTGTTTTCAGACTGGTCCCAGAATGTCACCCTGCTGGTCACTGGGCAGGCAGTATCTGCGCCGCTATCCGTGGACGTGCGCGAAGGCACCTTCGAGATGGTGTTGATCCCTCAGGGGGTCTACGCCGGCTCGCAGTGGGAGTTTTTCCGCTCCACCCTGCCGCTGGCCCTCGGTGACGTCGAAACCAGCGCTGTCCGCCTTGGCGTCGGCATGTCATGGACCGATGTAGGCCTGGAGCCCGACACCACGTACTACTATTGGATCCGCGGCTGGACCGTAAATTTCACGTCGTCCTTCTACGCGCTGGCGGCCACCACCGACAACGATCCGGGCGCGATCATGTCGGTGATCAGCGGTGAGATCAAGCAAGACGATCTGTTTCCCGCCCTGGGAGAGAAGATCGACTCAACCGCTCAAGGCGTCGCCGAGAATGCCGCCGAAGTGGAGCGTATCGACGGCCGCGTAGATGGCGTGCAGTCCACGCTGACCAGCGAAACTGCTCGCTTGGATGGGCGAGTCAGCAGTGTCCAGCAATCGCTCCAGCAGACCCGTGACGACCTGGAGGTCGTGGACGGTGAGCTGGCCGATCGACTGGACGCCGCCGAGAGCGCGATCGTCAGCGAGCAAGAGGCCCGAGAGACCGAGGACGGATTTATTGCTGAGCGTCTCGATGGCCTGACCCAAACGACTGGCCAGCACAGCGTTTACATTGGCCAACTCCAGAGGGTCCAGCAGGAGGGCGAGCAACTCGACGCCATCATCTACGAGGCGTTGAACGTCGAGACGGCCAACCGCACGGCCTCAATCCGTACTGAGGAGCGGGTGCGCGCTGACGGTGACAGCGCCCTCGCTGCCCGTTCAGATGCCCTCGAGGCGGAGATTGACCAGCAGGCTGCTCGGATCACCACCGAACAGCAAGCCCGAGTGGATGGCGACAGTGTGCTGGCCTCTCAGATCGGGGAGCTATCCGCCAAGGTGGATGCGCTACCCCAGTTTGCCAGCGGCTTCGAGGCCGGCACCGACTTCAACCAGTGGGTCGTCGCCGGTACCGACACCCTCACCGCCGAAACGGGGAACGTCTACGGCGGCATGCAGTCGGCCCTGCTCACCTCCACGGCCAGCGCCCCGGCCTCAAGCGGCGCCACGGGTGTTACGCATGCCCCCATCCCGGCGGGCGCCTCTGCGGCATTCGAGGGATACGAGGTGACGGTGCGCGTGGCAGCGGTTCAGCCGGATGCGAGCGCATCGGCTGAATTCGCAGTGACCTACAGCACCAATGGCGCCGGCGACAGCGGCTGGCATCGATTCACGCCGACCACCAGTTGGCAGGTGTTCGAGTTCAGCTATGTGGTGCCCGAAGGCGGGAGCGGCACAACCGACCACATCGCTATCTGGGCTGACACCTCTGGTGCTGGCCTGGGCGTCATTGTCGATGCCGTCAGCGTGAAGCGCGTTGCCGGCGAGATCCTCGAGATCACGGCGGCCATCGAGGCTGAGCAGCAGGCCCGTGTCGAGGGTGACCAGGCGCTCGCCAGCGACCTGTCAGCGCTCCAGGCCGAGGTAGATGACAACACCGCTGGCCTGGTGACAGAGCAGCAGGCGCGCGCAAGCGCCGATAGCGCAATGGCGTCCGATATCACCGCACTGCGCGCCGACGTCGATGGCAATATGGCATCGATTACTGCCGAGCAAACGGCCCGCGCTGATGCCGACCAGGCGCTATCCTCGCAGCTGACCAGCTTATCCGCTCGCACCGGCCAGGTAGAGTCCGGCCTGACCAGTGAGCAGAACGCTCGGACCAGCGCGGACGCTGCTCTAGCGTCACGCCTGGACACCGTCGAGTCGACAACTGGCGACACCACCGCTGCACTTCAGGAGGAGGTGCAGACCCGAGTCGAGGAAGACGAAGCGCTGGCCCAGGCTCAGTCCATCCTGACGCTGACCACCCAGCAACAGTCCGCAGCGATTCGCGCCCTGGAGCGCCTGCGCCAGGAAGGCGACGAGATCGAGGCCATCCAGTTCGAGTCGATTAACGTTGGTACCGCCAGCAGTCGTGCTGGCATCCAGACCGAACAGCAAGCCCGCGTGGAGGACGGCGCTGCCCTAGCCCAGCAGATCACGACGGTGCAGGCTGAGCTCGGCGACGAGATTGCCAGCGTCCAGCAGCAAACCCAAGCCAGCATCAACACCCAAACGGGTCGCATCGATGCCATGTGGACGCTGCGTCTCGACGCAAACGGGTATGTCTCGGGTATCGGCCTGTCGAACGACGGAGACGAGTCTCAGTTTGCGGTTCGTGCCGATCAGTTCTACATCGCTCAGCCCGGCCTCGCTGACAGTGAGGTGATCCCCTTCATCGTCGATGACGGCACAACCTACCTCAAAGAGGCGCTGATTCAGTCGCTGGTGTTCACCAAGCTGCGCGACGGCCAGGGCACGTTCATCTTTGAGGATGGGAAGCTCAAGGCTGAGTACATCGACGTCGAACAGCTCGTGGTGAAGCGCGGCCAATCGGACAACTACGTTCCCGGCCAGGAGGGATGGCTGCTCACGCCGACCGGCGGCGAGATCAATTCCGACTTCACCTTTCGCGGTGTTGTCGAGTTCTCGCAGGTCAATGGAGCAGGCGCTCTCGCGAGCAAGGACAGCGTGAGCTATTCCGAGATAGCTGGCACCAAACCGCCTTCTGACGCAGACAGAACCGCAAGCAATACTGCATACGACACTTCACGCGTAGCGGGCACCAGCGCTTCGACAGTTCGGGACCGAGCCAACAATGGCAATAGCGCGAAAAGCCGTGTTGATTACTGGACCCGTCCAGGCAGCACGCGTATCAACGGCAACCGCATCTACACGGGGGACGCCTATGTCGACACGCTGCAGATCAAGGGACAGGCTGTCACCGTACCTGTCAGCTCCAGTAGAACCTCCACGATCAGCAATCAGGGCAGCTGGAAGGACACGCTTTCGATTTCGTTCAACCCCGAGGGGGGCCGAGCTATCGCCTGGTTCTCAGCCAGTGTGTCGGGATACTCCAACACATACTGGCGATGGGTAGTGAACGGCTCCGTGAAGTACGAAATGGCCGGCAATGATCCATCCATTCAGGGGATTATCGACGCCGGCACAAGGAATGGCACTGTAACCATTAAAGTTCAGAGCAAGCGCGCTTACGGCAACACCGGGGTCAATTACTGCACCCTGATTGGAATGGGGGCCAAGCGATGATCGCGGCGATATACGAAAAGGCCACTGGCATGATTGAGTACATCGTCGAGTGCCCGGACAAGGTAATCGACCTGCAATGCGATGCCTCGCAAGGGTACGTGGAGGTGCCCGCCGGCTTCGATGATGCGGCTCACTATGTGGACCTCGATGATGGAGAAATCAAGGCGAAACAGCCGCAACGCACGAGCATCACCGTCGATGGGCTGGTGGTCACCATTGAGGGCCTGGCCGCTGGGACGAAAGTGACAGTCGGCTCCAGCAGCATTGTTGCCGACGACGCCCCCACGGAGCTGGCGTTTGATGTCCCAGGAACGTACACGGTCGAGCTCATGGGCGCCGCCCCTCACCTTGATGAGACGCTGGAGGTGGTCGTCAATGGCTAGGCTCAGTATCCAGCAGCACGCGAACGTAGAGGCGGCCCGATCGCACTACCTGGCTGAAGTCGACGGGGCTGTGCCGGGCCCCCTGCCGTCGGTTGTCGCGATGCGCGAAGCGAAATGGCAGGAGGCCAAAGCCGGCGGCGGCCCGCTGCTCAGGGCTGAGGCCAATGCCCTGGGCGTGTCCCTACAGGCGGCCATCGATAGCGTCACCGCCGCTCGGCGTCGATGGTGTGACGCTGAAGCAGCGCGCGAGGCCGAACGGATCCGGGCCAAGCACCGCATTCGTCAAGCTGAAACGCCAGCGGAGATGCACCACGCCTTCAACGACTACCAAGCCGCCCTCGAGGCGGCTTTTTCATGCCCGGAGGACGCATGACAGACGCCGAAGCCATCACGCTACTCGACGACCTCGCTGTCGAGGCTCAGGACGAGCAAGACGCCCTCGATGCCGCCCGAGGCGAGTTCGCAGCCGCCGAGCAAGCACTCAATTCCGCCATGAGCGACGTAGATAGCGCTCTCGCCTCCATGGACCGGCACGTCCGCTACGCCATCGACTACTTTGGAGCCTGACATGGCCGATCTCGACCCCGCACTGCAAGACAGCATCGACAACCTTCAAACGCGCCACACCGCCCTTGTGGACGCCGTGCGCAACTACACCGGTGGCAGCATCGCCGGTGCGACGAACGACCTACTGGCGGCCCGTGACGACGTGCTGACCACCGTAGACAAGCGCGAGACCGCCTTGCTTGGGCTGATCCAGCGAGACACGGACAAGCCGGTACCGTCTCTATTGTCCGACTTCAAGACACAGACCTACATGCTGGGCACGCGACGGCTGGAACACGGCGTATCGGTAGACGATATGTTCACGGCTGAGCGATCTTCCCCCAAGTTTGTGCCAGGCCCGCAAGGTACGTTGGTGGAAGTGCCGCCGGACACCGTCGCTTATCACTATGACCCTGAGACGGGCGAAGCGCTGGGGGCGTTGATTGAGGGAGGGGCGACGAATCTTCTTCCGTACTCAATCGACTTCACAACATGGACCCTTTTTTCGGCGACAGTGGACTCTTCGGGGCAGGCCTCGCCAGACGGCCTCGGTGAGGCAACTCTGTATACAATCTCGGCATCTAGCGGTGGTTTTTTTGAAAGTATTGCGGTACCTACATCGTCGTCTAGTTACGTTATTTCATATTTTGTAAAAAAGACAGACGTAACGGCAAGACTTCAAATAAGAGACTCCAGCGAATCTGGCAATACCGCCACATCAGAAATTAACGCGACAACAGGCGAAGTCGTTTTTATTGGAGATTATGGAACATACAGCAATGCTCGTGCAGATGTGAAGGATTGCGGTGATTTCTGGCGAGTCTACCTGAGCGCCACCATTGGCCAATCAACCAACATTAGGGCATATGTCTATGCAGGGGGTGCCAGTGGTACAGGAGTCACCGTGTGGGGTGCACAGCTCGAGGAGGGCACCACCCCCACCAGCTATATACCCACCGATGGCGCGCCGGTGACGCGGGGGGCTGATAGGGTTTTGAGGATGGTTAACAGCGAACTTAACCCTAGCAGTTGGTCACTTCTCGTTGAGCTAAATCCCGAGTGGGCTAATAGCGGCGACAAGGTGTTTTACTACCAGTCGAGCGGGATCAAGCTAGAAATTCTCGCTAGAGGTAATACAAATACCGGGTTTCAGTTTAGGCTAGGGAGTTCGTCAAACGGTGATCTGGTGAATTCGCCGGTTGATGCGATATACGGCACTAAAAACAGAGTTGCCGTATCTGCCTCAGCAAATGGAGACGGCACTTATACACTGATTATTTCATCCGGGGGGCAGTCGAGATCTGTGCAGTGCCCTGACGACCTTCAAAGCCCCGGAAACAAGACGCTTGCTATAGGCTCTAATAGTTTTTTTCTACAGATAGTTGCTAGCTACTCAAACGTGCAGTTGTTCCCTCGCGCCCTGTCCGCCGCCGAACTCGAGGCATTGACGGCATGAACCGAACGCACCTGGAACACGCTGCCATTGCTGTCTTGATCCAGATCGCCTTGTGGCCGGTACTCGGCCTTATCGCTGCCGGCATTGTGCCGGTGGCGGTCTTCCTGGGACGTGAGATTGCCCAGCACGAGTACCGCTTGGCCACCCTGCGTGGTTGGTCCTGGGGCCGCCCTATGCCGGTACGCTGGCACGAAGGGCTGACCACTGGATGGGGCCGGGACTCCTTTCTTGACGTATTCACTCCGGCTGCCGTGTGCGCAGCCATTGCCACTGCGGGGACACTGCTATGATCGACGCGATTCTGTACGTACCTAACTTCCCGGCCCTGGTGCAGCACCTGGCCGCCACCGAGCCAGATATGTTGGCTCAGACCGAGGACGGCAGCATTGCCCAGCCGCCGGTGATTACCGCGTTCTCCCGAACGCCAGCTCAGGTCAGCGGTGACAAGGTGATGGTCTATGCCCGGCTACGTGACCACGAGGTGGATCAATGGCGAGGCATGCCCGGTGTCGAGGTGCTGGCCGAAACCGAGTACAGCGGTGAGGGTACGGCCCGCCGGCTGATTGACCAGTTTGAAGGCGATTCCGGGGCACTGGCCAAGTATGAATCTGTCTCGCCCCGTGCGGAATACACCGTGACGGACGAGGACGGTACCGAGTACACCCAACGTCCGCCGAGGATTTTCGGCATCATGGCCGGCGCTGGTGGTAATCTCGGCTGGGATTAAGCTGGGCGCCAGGGATGGCGCTCAACACGACCTGCCATAGGGTAGCCCATGGCGTGCTACCATTTCCTCTAGAACAGCCTCCCACCCAAGCCTAGCCGACGGCACCGTGTATGGCCTGGTGTATGGTAGAGCACATTTCTTCCCGCCAGCCCTGCAACCACGGGCATGTATCAGTCCTGCAGAGGGCTTCATCAATCCGGCTGCAGTGTATTTCGGAGAGCCTCGTGGCCACATGAACGACATTTTATGATGTAGTACCTCCCATGCGGGGCACCCGGCCGGATCTCGAACTGGCTCCACGGTGAGCGATCCGTGACGTTGAACTCGGCAGAGTGGCATTTCAGGCAGTACATTTCCCAGCCGCCTTCCACGGTCGCAAAATTGATCATCGGCATGTCCAACATGACTATCCTACGCCTAGCCTCCTAGTGCTTAGCGTAGAACATAATGTCAGCTTCTGTGCCGAAGCGGTACTAGCCGAGTAAGTCTTTGCAGGCTCAGCCGTCGGCCTGCCGACTACCAAAGACACCAGGCTCACGAGCACCGGGGCTCATTGAGATGGCGTCACAGCATGATGTCGTAGCTGACTGCCCACCTCAGCCATACCAGTCAGGCTGCAAAGAGGCGCGCAGGTTCTTGTGGCCACAGGCCCTGCACGTAATGATGAAGCATCTGCCCCAAGGACCGTCTGGCACCACTTCGAAAAGCCTCCAGCCTTGCCGCCCTGTCTCCTGAAATTCGACGGTCTGACACACCAGGCAACGCATTTCCAGCCCGCTCTCCACAACCTGGTAACTGATCATCTGCGTGAGCATCCCTGTCTCCTGAAAGCAAAGTGCTTGGCTCAGCGTAGATCAGAGCGGTACGAGGTGCGATCCACAATCTACGATCTGCTATAACCTTTCCGCCAGCGCCACTACCTTGCTCGCAACCCGAATCTAAGATGGTCGAAGACTATCCGGATGCAGCGATTTTCGTCGCGATACATGGCGGCATACGCGGCACCTGACGGTGTAGCGTCCCCCATTTTTTGTTTCAGGCTGAATTTCGAATTGGAGCCACGGAGAATCTGAGTAGTGGTTAAACTCTAGCGTGTAACAGTTTCTACAGAACAGCTCCCATCCACCATCTACAGCTGTAAAGCTTATTATTTCTTCTCTCATGAGCCCTGCCCCTGCGAGCCAAAATTCACTGACCTGTGCTCGAACGCGCCGCAACCAGGCCTTAAAACTATCTTTTTTCACTTCTCTATGCTGGTCCGAGCGTGAGCATCCCAATGTCTCAAAATACTGTTACACTCAGGAACATAGAAGACTTGGAGAGACGCTATGAATGTCACAACATCCATCAAGGTAGAAGCGCATTACAGCGAGATTGGGTCAGAAATCGAGTGGGACATTGTGGAGTACAAGCCGGGTGCCCAACGACATGTACTTGATACACTCGAAAGTGAGGTTGATGCTCGCTGCAAAGCAGCCTGCATTGCCTTTGAGACTTATATGAAATCAGTGGGAATTTCTACGCAAAAATAGGCAATACATTATCTTTAACTATCTCCATTCCCTGCATCATCATTGTTGATGACCATCACGCCGCCTCTGTGACGTGAAGTCTTCTATAACATCGATGAGAAGCATGCCAGTATGAGACAATCGCCCAATTCTCACCCTGCTTCTATCATCTCGCCAATCGGTAGACTTAGATATAATTTCTATAGAAGACAGTATCTCCCTGAGCAGCTCTAACTTTTCCTTAAGCTCATCTTGCTCGCAACCATCAGTTTATTCTAACAAAAGCGTTCCTGTTTCAGCAATTCATATAGTATATGCTGACATAGCAAAGCTCGTAGGACCACAACGTTGCTCACACCTGCACAATTCTGGAAAATCACTCCGTAAAAGTAATAAAAAACAACTAGACAACTCATAAAAGAAGCTAAGCAATGACTAGATCTCTAGTACATTGCTTGTGAAAATACCAGTCAGATGCTTTGCTAGACGCCTTTGTCCCGTTCCTAAGTAAAAGTCGTTGTCACCAAGAAATCTCACCGTACCTTAATATGGTCGCAATTTGGTCGCACAGTCAATGCCTGAGAGGCAGCTATGTCCAGCATTACGCAACTTTAAGTGACTGATTTTCATAAAAACCGCATTGCAAGCGCGGCCGCCAATTAGATCAGATCGAACTTAAAATCCCTCGGTGGCAACACCGTGCCGGTTCGAGCCCGGCTCCGGGCACCAACCCTATCGATGTCTTACGTGACTCACTCCCTTGACGACCTGCCTTGTGGTGCTGTTCTGGTCGCGTTCTGGTCGCCTAGCCCACTTTAGCCATCTTGCCGTTGGCGTTGCACGCCAGACGCTTTCCCTGCCCCGCACCGTCTTTCATCATCCTCTGATCGCCCTCTCGTCGCTTTCTCATCGCCTTCTCATCGTTCCCCACATCCTTGCTCATCGCTTGCGCCGAAATATCAATAATGGCGAATAAAGAAATACCTCCTATAGTGAATTGTGCCAGTTCAGTTCACGGACGGCAGAGCGCCATATCGCCTCGATGGAGTGAGCGCGGGCCTTCACAGGGTTCAGGGACGACTTCCAGGAGATGCCACATGAAACGCACGCTAGTCGGAACGACCATGATCGCCGCATTTGTGATGGCGGGCAGCACCTTCGCCATGGATTCGGAAGCCCTGCAGGAGCACATGCAGGAAATCGAGGAGAAAGCCCAGCAGAACAGCGAAGAGGACCGGGTGGACGCCCTCGAGCAACAGGTCGAGGACCTCAAGGAGCTCATTCACAAGATGATGGAAGAGGACGCTGCCGCCTGAGCCTTTGACGCTGAGTCATGATGTGCGGCCATGACGTGCGACCATGACGTGCGACCATGACTCACCACGATGACTCACCATGATGAAAGGGGCCCCAGGGACGGGGCCCCTTTCCGTTGTCAGCCACCTGGACACCGTCCCTCGAGACACCATTTGGCTCGGGACGGCACGCGAGCCTGCGTGGTAAACTTCATCCCCATTTTCATCAGCACTGCACGGTCTTCAGCATCTTGAGCGACAATGCTTCTCTACCCCGAGATCCCCTGCCCGACGATCTCGGACAGCGTATGACGGCGCCTCCCACCGCCCACCCTCAACCGGCTCGAGAGCCGGCCCCAGGCCGACAGAGAGGCTGAACCATGCTGCTCGGACGCCTGCGCGACCCTTTCATCAATCACCGCCATCGCCGCCTCTTCCACGTACTCCGGGTCAGTCTGGCACTGATCGTGACATTTGCCATCGTCCAGACGTTCCCCTTCCAGCACAGCGGCTGGGCGCTGGTGAGCACGGTCATGGTGATGGGCAACCTTCCCCATATCGGGGGCGTACTGGACAAGGGGCGCCAGCGCCTGGCCGGCACCCTGATCGGCGCAGCCCTCGGCCTGGCGCTGATCATCCTCCCGCTGCCAGGCTGGGGGGTACAACTCGGCGCGCTGATCGGCATCGCCATCGCCACCTGGGTGGTCTTCGGCGGTCGCCAGGCCTACAGCGGACTGATGTTCGCCATCAGCCTGCTGCTGGTGATCGGCGACGGCTCGCAGCAGCTCAGCGTGGCACTCTGGCGAAGCGCCGACGTACTGCTCGGCACCCTGGTCGGCATCGGCGCCACCCTGGTCTTCCTGCCCCACAAGGCCACCGACATGCTGCGCTTCCTGCTGGCCGACTGTCTGGATCGCATGGCGCGGCTGTATCACACCCACACCAGCGCCACATCGGCACCGGGCATCGATACCCAGGCACTGTTCAAGGCCGCCAGCCAATTGCTGGTCAAGCAGCGCGGACTGACCGACGCGGTCCACCGCGAAGGACGCCTGACCCGCAGCGAGGTCGACGAGCTGATCTCCTACCAGCGACGCATGCTGTCCACCCTGGAGCTATTGCTCGAGACCCACTGGACCACGCGCGCCGGTCACGAACAGATCGATGCCATGGCAGGACTGCGCGATCAGCAGCACGCCCTGGCGCGGGATCTCGGCACCCTCGCCTTCGAGGTGCGCACCGGACGCCCGGTCACGCTCGAGGTCACGCCCTTCGCGCTGGACGATTTCGCCGACCTCGCCTCCACGGCACGCGCCGAGGATGGCAGAATGCTGTTCAGCCCCAGCGGCTATCTCTGGCTGAACCGGGAGCTGGCCCGCCTGACCGAAGCGACCGCCCGCCGCCTGGGCGGACTCGAGCGGCTACCCAGCAGGCGCCTGCGCCGCCGCGCCCCCCGACACGGGCTCCACCGAGCCCCCTCTTTCGACCGCAAGGAAGGAACCACGCATGGCAAACGCCCCTCTTGACGTCCTCATCATCGGTGGCGGCGTCGCCGGTCTGGCGATGGCCCTGGAGATCGCCGATCGCCGGCCGGTCACCCTGCTGCGCCCCGGTGTCGAGGCGCAAGGTGCCAGTCGCTGGGCCCAGGGTGGGATTGCCGCGGTGCTGTCGCCTCAGGACGACATCGAGGCCCACATCCAGGATACCCTGATTGCCGGGGACGGGCTGTGCGATGAAGCGGCGGTGCGCTTCACCGTGGAAAACGGCCCCGACGCCATCGCCTGGCTGTTGAGCCTTGGCGTGCCCTTCACGCCGGATCCCGAGGCGGCCAGCGGTTATCCCTACCACCTCACGCGGGAAGGCGGCCACAACGCTCGCCGAATCATCCACGCCGACGACGCCACCGGCCGGGCCGTGACCGACACCCTGCTGGCCCGGGTGCGCGCCCATTCGCAGATCACGCTGCGCGACGACCTGATCGCCGTCGAACTGCTCACCGATGACCTGGGCGCCTGCTGCGGTGCCCGCTGCCTGGACGCCCACCAGCGCCCTCACGACCTTGTCGCCCAGGACACCGTCCTGGCTACCGGCGGCGCCAGCGGGCTCTACCTGCATACCACCAGCCCCGCCCCGGCCAGTGGCGAGGGCATGGTCATGGCCTGGGAGATCGGCGCCGAACTGATGAACCTGGAGTTCCAGCAGTTCCACCCCACCTGCCTGTTCGATCCACAGGGACCGCCCTTTCTGGTCAGCGAGGCGGTAAGAGGCGAAGGCGGCCTGCTGCTGAACGTGCGTGGCGAGCGGTTCATGCCCGCCATCGATGAGCGCGCCGAACTGGCCCCGCGAGACGTGGTCGCCCGCGCCATCGACGCCGAGATGCAGCGCACCTCGAGCGACCATGTGCTGCTGGACATCCGTCACCTCGGCGACGCCGCCATACGTCACCACTTCCCCACCATCCACGCCCACTGCCTCACACGTGGCCTGGATATCACCACCCAGGCCATCCCGGTGGTGCCGGCGGCCCACTATAGCTGCGGCGGCGTCGCCACCGACCATCGGGGAGCCACGCGCGTGGCGGGGCTCTACGCCATCGGCGAAGTCGCCTGCACCGGACTGCACGGCGCCAATCGCATGGCCAGCAACTCCTTGCTCGAGTGCCTGGTCTACGCCAGATCCGCCGCTCGCCACCTGAGTGAGCCGGCGCCGGGACGCACCTTGACACCACGGCCGAGCGCAACAACCGGAGATCGACAGGTTTCCAGCGAGAAACTCGCCTCGTTGCGCCAGCGCGTCCGCCAGATCATGAGCGCGAGGGTCGCCATCGTGCGCCAGGACGAAGGGCTGGCCGAGGCACGCACGACCCTCGAGCAACTGGAATCGGAGTTTCATGACCTGACTCGGGGCGGCGCCGCGAGTGTCGAGCTGCACGCCTGTCGCCAGGCGCTCACTCTGGCCAGTCTGACGGTCGCCAGCGCCTGCACCAGGCGAGAATCCCGGGGGCTGCACTACAATCCGGACTGCGCCCGCCACGCGGACCGGACACCGCAACCGTCACGCCAGATCAAACCCGCCTGAGGCAAGGTCGCCGGCCCTGCTCAGCTCACGGGCCCCGGCCGCCGCGACCATCGTCGTCCAGGTAACGGCTGTCGTTGAAGGTGGCGACCCAGTGTGGGTGGTAGAACATCAGAATGCTCAGCAGCATGCCGCTGATAAAGGCCTCCGACGGCATCAGCAGCGGCAGGAAACGCGCGTACTCGCTGGCCTGGAATAACGCTGACGGGTCACTGGCGCCGAGCCGCGTCAACCCCAGCACCGCGAGCCCCGAAGCCAGTGCCGACAGCGCCGCGCACCAGAACCCGCCGATAAACAGGAAAACCATGGGATGAGATGGCAGCCGTCGATCGACCAGGCGCCAGATCAGCACCGTCACCAGCATCGGTACCAGGCCGGTGACCACCAGATTGACGCCCAGCAGTGGCCAGGCGACGCGCCCGGTCAGCACCAGTGACAGATTGACCAGCAGACAGCTCAAGAGCGCCAGGGGGCCTCGAAAGACCAGCGTCATCAGAGTGGTGAACAGCAGGTGCAGACTGAGCCAATCGACCGCCTGGGCCCTTAGTTGCCACAGCATCGCCACCATCAGCGTTGCCGCCAGCCAGCGATGCTGCAGGCCAGTATCTTGAAAGAGGGCGCGCCAGGGACGCTGGAAAAGGGCAAGCACCAGGGCCGACAACGCCACCCCCGCGCAAACCCAGATCAGCCAGGGGGCAAGGATCACCTGAGCAAAGGACATGGCCCCTCCTCTTCCTGCTGCCTACCTGTGCGGGCGATTCCGGCTCGGTTGGCATGCCTGGGTGAGTGACCGGACCAGGCGCCGGGCGTAGAAAGAACGGCCGGCGCCCTTGATGCCGGCTCAGGCAAAGACGACGGTCTTGTTGTCGTGGATCAGCACCCGATCCTCGAGGTGCCAACGCAGCCCCCGTGCCAGCACGGTCTTTTCTACATCGCGCCCGAAACGCACCAGGTCATCCGGCGTATGACAGTGACTGACCCTGTGAATATCCTGCTCGATGATCGGCCCGGCGTCGAGTTCCTCGGTGACGTAGTGGCAGGTCGCACCAATCAGCTTGACGCCGCGCTGGTAAGCCTGGTGATAAGGCTTGGCCCCGGCAAAGGATGGCAGGAAGCTATGGTGAATGTTGATGACTCGCCCACTGTAGCGCTCGCACAGATCAGGCGGAAGAATCTGCATATAGCGCGCCAGCACGATACTGTCGGCCTCGGACGCCTCGACCAGACGCTCGACCTCGGCGAAGGCGGCACTCTTGTCGTCTGCCGAAACCGGCACATGATGGTAGGGAATACCGTGCCACTCGACCATCTTGCGCATGTCGTCATGGTTCGAAATCACCGCCGCAATCTCGCAATCGAGCTCTCCAGCGGTCCATCGATACAACAGATCCACCAGGCAATGAGATTCCCTGGAAACCATCAGCACGACGCGACGCTTCTGACGAGTGTCGCGCAGCGCCCAGTCCATCTCGAATTCACGCGCTACCGGCGCAAAGGCCTCGCACAGGGCTTCCTTCGACATGCCGATGGAGTCGGCCAGGATTTCGTAGCGCATGAAGAAGCGACCAGAGGCCAGGTCCGAGTGCTGATTGGCCTCGGTGATGGAACCACCGTGGCCAGCAATGAAGTTCGACACCCTGGCGACAATACCCAGTCGATCGGGACACGACACGACCAGACGATAGAAATGGGACATAACACCTGTATCCTTGGACCAACTCTCGGTGACCAACCTTGCACCACCATGGGGAGGGGCGATGAGCACGCCCATTCGGGGCATGCATTGTAGCGAAAAGTGAGATGGCGAACGACCGCTGCACGGGTCCTTTGACCTCTCGCGTTGAGTCGTGCGCGGTCGATCCCGTATAGTGAAATGAACACCGTCCACGATGCCGAGCATGATGCCGATTCCGCGAGCCCAGATTCGACCACGACGCCGCCCACCGGTGCATTTTCTGCCCCTGGGAGGCTGTGGCGAGATCGGCATGAATCTAAGCCTGTACGGCTATCAGGACGCCTGGATTGCCGTCGACTGTGGCATGCTTATTCGCCAGGACCTTCCTGGTGAGCCGCTCCAGGTGCCGGACACCTCGATACTGGATACCCGCGGCATCCGTCCGCAGGCGCTGCTCATTACCCATGGCCACGAAGATCATATCGGTGCCGCCGCCTGGCTATGGCCACGCTGGGCCTGCCCTATTCTGGCGACCCCTCTGGTCGCCGCCATGTTGCGCGTCAAGTTCGGCGAACGGGGACTTCCCACCGACGCGATAGACGTCATCGAACCTGGGGACGCCAGGGACATCGCAGGGTTTTCCCTCCGTTTCCTGCCGCTGACCCATTCCATCCCGGAAAGCTGCGCCCTGCTCATTCAGGCAGGCAACTCGCGCATCCTGCATACCGGCGACTGGAAACTGGACCCAGAGCCGCTGATCGGCCAGCCGGTGAACGAAGATCTGTTTCGCGCCCTCGCGCCGGTCGATCTGGTGGTGGGTGATTCCACCAATGCCAACGTGACCGGCCATTCACGCAGTGAAGGCGAGGTCGCAAGGGCCATGGTGTCTACCATCTCCCGCTGCCAGGGCCGCGTTGTCGTTTCCTGCTTCGCCAGCAATCTGGCTCGGGTCCTGGCCATCGGCCGCGCCGCTGCTCGTTGCGGACGTCGGATCAGCCTGCTCGGGCGCTCCATGGAGCGCATGGTGGGCCATGCCAGGCAACTGGGCTATCTCGACGACTTTCCAGCGCTGGTGCCCGTCAGCGACCTGGGCTATCTACCACCCGAGGAAGTACTGGTCATTGCCACGGGGAGCCAGGGCGAACCCCGCGCCGCGCTGTCGCGCCTTGCCCAGGGAAGGCACCCCCACTTCGAGCTGACCACTGGCGATACCGTCATCTTCTCGGCCAAGGCCATTCCCGGCAACGAGCACCTTATCGAGCGGCTCAAGCGCGGCCTGGCGCGCTTTCAGGTCACCATCATCGATGATGCCAGCCACCCCGAACTGCATGCCTCCGGGCACCCCGCACAGCAGGAACTGGAACGCTTCTATCGCTGGCTCCAGCCGACCAGGCTGCTGCCGGTCCATGGCGAGGAAAACCATCAGTCAGCGCATCAGGAACTGGCCTCTCGCCTGGGCATCGAGGCTCCGCTGGCACCTCGCAACGGCGATCTGATCCGCTTCGACCAGGGCGGCCTGACCCGCGAGGAAAGCTTCCCTCTGTCTCAGTGCATCATCGAACGCGGAGGCATCGACCGGCGTCAATCTCCGGCACATGCGCGCAATCGCCACGGCGTACTCTTCCTCGCCATCAGCCTGGTGGCGACCGACACCGGCTGGGCCAGAATTGGCCGGCTGATGATCGACTCAAGCCAGACCAGCCCCCTGGACGAGGACAATTTCATCGACTGGCTCGACGAACAACTCGACGACCTGGCCGTCGATACCCTGTCGGCGCTCCGTCGTGGCCTCTACCCTCGTATTCAGGCCTGGCTGGGCGAACACTTGCAGCGTCTGCCACAGGTCGAACTCCAGTTGATGGCGAGCGATATCGAAGGCATCGCCGGCGACGTCTGAGCCTCCCCCCTATAAACAAAACAACCGGCCCTGGACGTTTCCAGGGCCGGTCGCGGCTCGACGTTCGCCGTACTTGTGGCCGTGCCGTCACCATTCACGCGCTTTGCGTCATGCACGCGCCTTGGTGACACAGCGGCCAAGCTGCACTGGCGACGCGACACGTCCGTGCAAGGTCAGGTCAACCGAACTCGCGTGACCACACCTGCGCTACCAGTATTACTTGGCGTTCTTGGGCGGACGTCCACGCTTGCGCTTGGGCTGCTCCGATACGAGATCATCCAGCGACAGGCCGGCTTCGGTGATCTGCTCACGGATCTCCGCCAGCTTCTGGGCCTTCTGCATCTCTTCTTCCTGGCGCTGGCGCTCCTCGTCGCGCTTCTGATCGATGACCTCCTCGACCACTTCCGCCAGTTTTTGCAGCTGTTCCATGCTCAGTTGACGAGCCGCTGCCCGTGCCACGTTCTTGTTTCTCGCAATGCGTTCCAATGATTCGCTGGACATAGCTCACTCCATAGCTTTGACACCAAGCGGCGCACGCCGCAATTCACTTGAAGAAAAGTATATGCAACCGGCCACTCTTGGCAAGAAATGCTGGAGATTTTTCCTTGTCAATTACCGAAATATTGGCGGTCTTTATACGTCAACAGCGAGCGCATTGGACGAGCCCAGTCCCCCCTTGACCGGTCAATATTGGTTGAAACGCTGACACCTCGAGGAAAAAAGACAGCGGCCAGGATACAAAGAGCGGGCGCCCAAGGCGCCCGCGCAGGTAAGGAAACAAACGGTCACTTGGCGAAAGCGCTGTCAGCCACCGGTCATGTTCATGAAGCGAACCACCTGAACATCCCCATCGGTGGTGAAATGGTGCCGCTCAGGCTTTAGCGGCATCGCCTCCACGATGGCGGCCTTGAGCTTCTCCATGTCACCGGGGTAGCGCCTCAATACCGCCCTGAGATCCACCGAATGCTCGTTACCAAGGCACAGCAGCAGACGCCCTTCCACCGTGACCCGAACACGATTGCAGGAAGAACAGAAGTTATGGCTATGGGGCGAGATGAATCCGACCCGCGTCTCGCTATCCTCCATACGGTAGTAGCGAGAAGGCCCTGCGGTGGCTTCCGTCGTGGCCATCAGGGGGTAGCGCTGCTCGATCCTTTCGCGCACCTCGTCACTTGAACAATAGGTCTCGGCACGGGAATGGTCGGACACATCGCCCAGCGGCATCTCCTCGATAAAGCTGATATCCAGCCCCTCTGCCCTGGAGAACTCGACAAGATCCAGCACCTCGTCTTCGTTGCGCCCCTTGAGCACCACCGCATTGAGCTTGATGCGCTCAAAGCCGGCCTGCCGAGCGGCGCTGATACCGTCCAGCACCTTGTCGAGGTCACCGGTACGCGTCAGGCGTCGAAAGCGCTCGGGATCCAGCGAATCCAGGCTGATGTTGAGACGCTTCATGCCGCCCTGGCGCAGCGCCTCGGCATGCCGCCTCAGGCCCGCCCCGTTGGTGGTCATGGCAAAGTCCCGAAGCCCCGGCAATGCCCCTATACTGGACACCAGTTGCTCGATATTGCGACGGACCAGCGGCTCCCCCCCGGTCAAACGAATCTTTTCCACGCCGAGCTCGGTGAAGGCTTGCGCCACCTGAGCGATTTCCTCCAGCGTCAGCACCTGGGCACGTGGCAGGAAGGTCATCTCCTCGCTCATGCAGTAGACGCAGCGAAAGTCGCAGCGGTCGGTGACAGACAATCGGACGTAGGTCACCCGGCGACCGAAACTATCGATCAACTGTTGTGTCATTGCGAAGCGACCTCCCAACGCTTGGCGTCATCATGATCCTGACGACGTTCAGATACCCAGTAATCGCCGCTTTCGGTGTGCTCCTTCTTCCAGAATGGCGCCCGGGTCTTCAGATGGTCCATCAAGAATTCGCAGGCTTCGAAGGCGGCACGCCGATGGGCGCTGGCCACCACCACCAGTACGATGGGATCACCGGGCTCCAGACGACCGATCCGGTGGATCAGGGTTACCTCATCGAGCGGCCAGCGCTGTCGCGCCTCAGCTTCGATCTCGGCCAGCGACGCTTCGGTCATGCCGGGATAATGCTCAAGCGTCAGCGCCGTGACGTCCGGACGTTCATTGAAGTCCCTGACCAGTCCAGTGAAGCTGACCACCGCTCCGATGTCGGTGCGATGTTCGAGCATCCGGCGCTGTTCATGACCTGCATCGAAGGTCTCATGCTGCACGCGTATCATCGATCAGCCTCCTGTCACTGGCGGGAAGAAGGCCACCTCGTCCTCACAGGTCAGACGGGTACCGTCACTCGCCATCACCTGATTGACGGCGCACAGCACACGCCCTTCATCCAGCCCCTTGAAGCGATCATCCAGGGTCTTCAGTGCCTGCTTGAGACCGGCAACATCGGCACTGGGCAACCTGTCCAGGGGCACCGATGCTTCACCGACGCCAAGCCTTTCGCGCAGTTCAGCCAGGCACTTCACCCTGACACACTGCTCCGCGGCGGACGCAAGCCCCAGGGTCAACGCCGGGCTGTTCTCGGGGCTGGTCACGATCGGCGTTGCCGTCGCAGCGGTCGCGCTCCGACGCAGATAGTCACCGGACTTGCCGCCCTGCTTGGCATCCACGTGGATTTCGCCGATCTCCATCTCCTTGTCCACCGCTTTGCACATGTCGTAAAGGGTGAGACAGGCCACCGATACGGCCGTCAGGGCTTCCATCTCGACCCCGGTCCGTCCGGTCAGACGGCAGGTGGCGGACACCCTGACACAGCTGGATTCGGCGTCGATCTCGAAGTCGACGCTGACCTTGGACAACGCCAGCTGGTGGCAAAGCGGGATCAGCTCGTGGGTGCGTTTCGCGGCCTGAATACCGGCAATCCTGGCGGTCGCCAGCACGTCGCCCTTGGGCAACTTGCCATCGCTCAACAGCGCCAGAGTCTCCGGCGCCATGGAGATGCTTCCGGTCGCCGTCGCCTCCCGTCGGGTCGCTGCCTTGTCGCCGACATCGACCATGTTGGCTTCGCCGCGTGCGTTGAGATGGGAAAGCGTCATGTTCAAGCCTCAGGAAAATCGAAAGAGAGGGAGTACCATCACGATATCATCGATGGACGCCGAGTCCGTATCCTCGGGAATCTCGACCAGGCAATTGGCCGAGACCATGGACGACAGAATACCGGAACCCTGATTGCCTGTATTGACCACCCGCAAGGTCCCGTCCGCATCACAGTGAAAGACACCGCGACTGTAGTCCGTACGTCCGACCCTGCTGCGAAAGGCGCTACCGGCCACGGCCTTCCAGCGTGGCTGAGTGGGTGAGCGCCCTTCCAGAGCCGCGAGCATCGGCACCACAAACACCAGACAGGTCACCATGCAGGCCACCGGGTTACCCGGCAGTCCCAGCAAGGGTGTCTCGTCGGGGCCAATCACCCCACATGCCATGGGCCGGCCTGGCCGCATGGCGATCCGCCACAGGGTCAACCTGCCAAGACGCTCCACCGCTTCCCGGGTGTGGTCGGCCTGCCCCACCGACACTCCGCCACTGGAGACCACCAGATCTGCGGTCCGGGCGGCGTCAGCGAGCTGTTCGACCAGGGCGTCGGTGTCATCGGCGACGATGCCGAGATCGATCACCTCGGCGCCATGCTCCTGCAACAACCCCATCAGAGAATAGCGGTTGGCATCATAGATCGCCGCCTGGGCGCGTGCCTCACCGGGTGCCGTGACCTCATCGCCGGTGGAGAACACGGCTACCCGAGGACGTCGCCGCACCCGGACCTCGGCCTGCCCGAGAGAAGCCAGCAGGCCAAGCGCGGCGGCTTCGAGGCGCCTGCCTGCTGCAATGGCCACCTGGCCGGCACGCAGATCCTCGCCCGCCTGGCGCACGTTCTGCCCCTGCTTGACGCGGTCGGCGCGTGTCACCCTCACACGATCGCCATCTCGCTCGAGCTGTTCGAGCATGACCACGGTGTCGGCCCCTGGCGGCAAGGGCGCCCCCGTGGTGATGGCAATACACTCACCGTCGCCCAGGCGACCCTGAAAAGGCTGCCCCGCCAGGGCTTCTCCCACCTGGAGAAAGACCTCGCCGGGGCCCTCGGTCGACCAGTTGAGCGCCACCCCATCCATCGCGGAGTTGGTATGCCCGGGCACATCGAAAGGCGCTTCTACCGCCTCGGCCAGCACTCGGCCATGGGCCCTGGCCAGGGGCACCTTTTCCGCCGCCAGGCGACCAGCCACCAGCGTCAACAGGGCATCGCGCGCCTCCTCGACGCCGAGCATGCGCTCACCAAGATCGAAACAGGAGAGCGTTGTCATGACGGTTCTCCTCCCTGGTGCGCGACAACCCACTCGGGCCAACGCCTCACCCAGGCCTGGACCCAGGCGGCGATGGCGTCATGATCATTGAGATCGAGCACATCGCCCCTTGTCGCCAGGGGCGCGTCACTGGCGACGGCCTGAATCCATGGATCGTCTTCCGCCATCAGCGGCTTTTCCAGCGCCGGCCGATGGAGCTCCAGTTTGGGCAAAGGCCAGTCCTTGAAGCCCTCGACCAGCACCAGTTGCGGTTCCAGCGGCGCGACCATGGCCAGCAGGGTTGCCAGATCGGCCTCTTCGCCCCCCGGCGTCTCCATCATCAATGCCAGCCGGGCGCGGGAGGCGATCAGGATAGGTTCGGCCCCCGCCATACGCAGGCGATGACTGTCCTTGCCAGGCTGGTCTACCTCGAAGCGGTGGTGGGCGTGCTTGATCACCGCCACCTTGAGCCCGGCGCCCTTCAACATCGGTACCAGACGTTCGAGCAGGGTGGTCTTGCCGGTCCCGCTCCAGGCGGCGATGCCCAACAGCGGCTGATCGGGGCGCAAGCTCAGCGCCTGCGTCATGAGTCACGCTCCTGGCGACACGCCTCCAGCCGTCGCCTTTCCTCTTCGGTGTTGAGATTGGCGAAGGCGGCAGCGCAGTCGCTGACGTCGACCCGATCCCAGCGGTGGCGATCGTACCAGCGGTCGATCTTGCGTTCGCCCTGCTCCAGTACCGCCGCCAGATCCTCATGCAGGTGACGGGACAGCAACGCCACCACGGGGTGCAGCCGCTCGCCGTCATGGGCGACGACAATATCAAGCCCATCGCGCCAGCCAGCCACCAGCCGGGGCACCAGATCGGCGGGCAGCGCCGGGCTGTCACAGGGCACCACCACCACCCAGGGCGTAGAGGACGCGACCAGACCACTGTAGATGCCCATCAAGGGTCCGTGGTATCCCGCCTGGTGATCCTCGACCACTCGATCGGCGAGAGTCGCGTACTCGTCCAGATGGCGATTGGCATTGATCATCACGCTAGCCACATGGGGCTTCAGACAGGCAACGGCGTGCGCCGCCAGCGGCTTGCCGTCGAACGGCACCAGCCCCTTGTCGACTCCCCCCATGCGTCGCCCCTGGCCTCCCGCCAGAACCACGCCGCTTATCTCCTTCGCGTCCAGCCTCGCCACCATTGCACCTCTTTTATTGGTCGTCGACAGCATCCTCCATGATGCCTTAGCCACCCGCAGGCTGCCATGAGCGTATCGGGGTAGACAGTAGACGTCAGGGATGTCGGACAGCGACGTTAGCGGGTATCATGTGTCCATCATTATGCACAACATCGGCTTTGCCGAGACGGGAAACAGGATGGAAGACAGTTTCGACGTCGGCGCCAGATTGCGCCAACTACGACAGGAAAAGCAGCTTTCTCAACGCGAACTGGCGAAAAGAGCCGGTGTGACCAACAGCACCATTTCGCTGATTGAGCTTAACAATGTGAGCCCATCGGTCAGCTCGCTTAAGAAGATTCTTGACGCCTTGCCGGTATCGATCAGCGCCTTCTTCGCGGGTGACGAACCGAACCACCCCAGCCCCTTCTATCGCGCCGTGGAGCTCACCGAGATCGGCGATGGCCATCTGTCCTGGCGGCTTGTCGCGGCCAGACGCCCGGACCGACGCATGTCGGTGCTCCACGAGCGCTATCCGCCCGGAGCCGATACCGGCGAAGAGATGCTTGAACACGACGGCGAGGAAGGCGGCGTCATCATCGCCGGCGAGATCGAGATCACCGTCAACGGCGAGACAGGTCTGCTCGGCCCCGGCGACGCCTACTACTTCGACTCACGCCTGCCCCATCGGTTTCGCAACCTGGGGGATCAGGAATGCGTGATTGTCAGTGCGAACACTCCCCCCACCTTTTCCGATGGCGGAGAGCAGCTGCACCATTGAGAAATGCCTTCGACAGGGCATGATCGTCAGTGCCCTGTCGCCAACACCTGCCCCCCCCCCCACCGTCTCCGATGGTGGAGAGCAGCTCCACCATTGAGAAAAGCCTTCGACAGGGCATGATTGTCAGTGGCCTGTCGCCAACAGCCGATGGCCCGGCTGTCACGCCGGGCCATGGTAATAGCAGGGTTCATTCGTCCTCGCTGGCCCGGGGCAACACCAGGTTGAGGGCGATGCCGATCAAGGCGGCGAGGCTGACCCCCTGCAGGGCGAACTGGCCATCGCCGAACTGCATACCACCGATGCCGAACACCAGGATCAGCGAGACCACCACCAGGTTACGCGGGGCGGTCAGGGGTTTGCCGGCGCGCACCAGGGTATTCATGCCGACCACCGCGATGGAGCCAAACAGCAGGGTCATGATCCCGCCCATCACCGGGGTAGGAATGGTCTGCAATACTGCCCCCAGCTTGGCGACGAAGGCCAGGGTGATGGCTACCAGTGCGGCGGACACCATGAACATCGGATTGAAGGCACGGGTCAGGGTGACCGCCCCGGTGACCTCCGAGTAGGTGGTGTTGGGCGGCCCACCGAACAGCGCCGCCGAAATGGTCGCCAGGCCGTCGCCCAACAGGGTGCGGTGAAGGCCTGGTTTCTCCAGGTAGTTGCGGCGGGTCACCGAGCCGATCGCCACCATGTCACCGATATGCTCCACCGCCGGCGCGATGGCGACGGGGATCATGAACAGGACCGCCGCCCAGTGAAAGCTCGGCGCGGTGAAGGATGGCAACGCCAGCCAGGCCGCCTCACGTACCGGGCTGAAGTCGACCACCCCCATCAGCAATGCCATCAGATAGCCGGTGACGATCCCCCCCATGATCGGCACCAGGCGCAACAGACCGCGCCCGAAGACCGCCAGGATCAGCGTCACCAGCAGGCTCGACATGGACAGCACCATGGCCTGGGTGTAACCGATGGTCTCGCTGTTCTCGCCGGTGGCCATGCTCACCGCGACCGGCGCCAGGGCAAGACCGATGACCATGATCACCGGTCCTACCACCACCGGCGGCAGCAGCCGATGCAGCCACCCCGTCCCCTTCAGCCGAACCGCCTGGGAGATCGCCACGTAGACGAAACCGGCAGCGATCAGCCCGCCCAGGGTGGCGGAGACACCAAAGTGGGCGATGGAGCCCTGAATAGGGGCTATAAAGGCAAAGGACGACGCCAGAAACACCGGAACCGTCAGACGCGTGGTCAGATGGAACACCAGGGTGCCGATACCGGCGGTGAACATGGCGACGTTGGGATCGAGGCCGGTCAGCAATGGCACCAGCACCAGGGCGCCGAACGCCACGAACAGCATCTGGGCACCGACCAGCGCCAGTCGAGGCAAGGAATCCGCCGATGGGGCGACGGGCGAGGAAGAGGACGAGGGGTCTGACATGGAGGGCTCCGCGGTGGACAAACGCCGGCTATGGTACCAACGCACGCGCAACGTTTCGGCAAAATTTTGCGCGTCTTTGGACGCCACCGCCAACGCTTGGCAGACGCTCCTCTCATCCAGCCTGTGCTATCCAGCCGGCACCATGTATTGCCCACAAGGCAGCGGGCCCCCGCTGTCTCCAGCGAGGGCCCGGCGTCCTGCACATCAGGGGCCATGCACGAAAGGCGACCTACGAAGCGCCGTCACCTGCGCACAAGCCTCCGTCCTACTCACGGGTACCGGCCGACATCCATTCCTCCATCATCTGCTCGTAGGGCACCGTGGTGCCCTGGGGCATCTCGTTGTCCAGCTTGGCCTTGGGCGCGCCGGGCTGGCTCAACCATTCTTCGGGGTCCTTGGGTTCATTGAGCACCGGCGCGTAGGTGGCAAACACCTTGGCCCGCGCCAGACGCGCCATGATGTTGTCGAGGTCACCGGCCAGATTATCCAGCGCCTCCTGGGCGGAGATGTCGCCATTGACCGCGGGGGCCAGATTCTGCCACCACAGCGGCGCCATGCGCGGATAGTCAGGCACGTTGGTGCCGGTAGGCGTCCAGTTGGACTCGTTGGGACTGCGGTAGAATTCCACCAGGCCACCCAGCTTCGGCGCCATCTCGGTCATCTGGTCGGAGAAGATGTCGGACCGGCGGATCGGCGTCAGCCCCGCCATCAGCTTCTCCAGCGAGACGGTCTTGGACACGGTGAACTGGGCAAACAGCCAGGCCGCGCTGCGCCGATCCTCCGGCGTCGAATCGAAGAAGGTCCAGGCCCCCACGTCCTGATAGCCGACCTTCATCCCCTCTTCCCAGTACGGGCCGGTGGGAGACGGTGCCATGCGCCACTTGGGATTGCCCTCATCGTCGGTCACCGCCACATCGGGACTGACCATGTCGGCGGTAAAGGCGGTGTACCAGAACATCTGCTGGGCCACGTTGCCCTGGGCCGGCACCGGCCCGGCCTCGCCGAAGGTCATGCCCTGGGCTTCGGGCGGCGCATAGTCTCGAAGCCACTCCACCATCTTGGTCACGGCGAACACCGAGGCCGGTGAATTGGTGGCGCCGCCACGGCTGACGCTGGCCCCCACCGGGTGGCTCTCTTCATCGACCCGAATGCCCCAGTCGTCTACCGGGTTGCCGAACGGCACCCCGGGGCTGCCCATGCCGGCCATGGACAACCAGGAGTCATGGAAGCGCCACCCCAGCGACGGATCCCGACGGCCGTAGTCCATGTGGCCGTAGACCTTCTGACCGTCGATCTCGCCGACGTGCTCGCTGAAGAACTCGGCGATGTCCTGATAGGCCGTCCAGTTGGTGGGCACACCCAGATCATAGCCGTAGATGTCCTTGAACTGTGCCTTCAGATCATCGCGCTGGAACCAGTCATAGCGGAACCAGTAGAGGTTGGCGAACTGCTGGTCGGGCAGCTGGTAGATGCTGCCGTCGGGCCCGGTGGTGTACTGAATGCCGATAAAGTCGTCCAGATCGAGGGTCGGCAGCGTCAGGTCCTTCCACTCGTTGGCCATGGCCTCGCTCAGGTTGATGGTCGAGCCGTAGCGAATATGGGTACCGATGGCGTCCGAGTCGTTGACGTAGGCGTCATAGATATTGCGCCCCGACTGCATCTGGGTCTGCATGTTCTGCACCACATCACCTTCACCGATGATGTTGTGGGTTACCTCGATACCGGTCAGCTCGGTAAATGCCGGCGCCAGCACGTCGCGCTCCCAGGTGTGGGTGGTCAGGCCCTCGGCGACGGTGTTGATCTCCATGCCTTCAAACGGCTCGGCAGCCTTGGCAAACCATTCCAGTTCAGCGATGCGTTCCTCGCGGCTCAGGGTCGAGTCCTTGAACACCTCGTCGGCCAGGCGCTCGATCACCGCCGTTCGATCGTCCTGGGCCAGGGCGCCGCCGCTGAGCAGCAATAGCCCCACAGCACCTAGTCTGGTCAGCTTGAGTCTAGCGTTCATGGTCACCTCTATTGTTGTCGTCGACCGTCAGGTCGATCGTTGTCGTCGAAGGGAGCCTGGCCCCCGCTAGCCCCATCGCAGCAGGACCAGCATCCACACCACCGATACGCCCAGCGCCAGCCACAGACTCAGGCTGGTGAAGCCCACGACCGCCAGATGGATGTAGGCCGCCGACAGCATGCCGATGAAGAAACGGTCCCCCCGGGTGGTGCTGATCGGCAGAAAACCGCGCCGTTCCCGCGTCGGCGATACCAGCTCCCAGGTCGTCATGACCACCAGCAACAGCGCAATGACACCAAAGAAGATCGCCGTGGGCAGGGTCCATACCATCCAGTCCATGTCGGTGCTCCTCAGGTCCGGCCCAGGGCAAAGCCCTTGGCGATGTGATGGCGCACGAAGAACACCACCACGATGCCGGGCACGATGGTCAGTACCCCGGCCGCCGCCAGGGTGCCCCAGTCGATGCCCGAGGCGGTCGAGGTTCGCGTCATCACCGAGGCGATGGGCTGGGCCTCGGTGGAGGTCAGAGTGCGTGCCAGCAACAGCTCGACCCAGGAGAACATGAACAGGAAGAACAGCGTCACGCCGATGCCGGAGCGAATCATCGGAATGAACACCTGGACGAAGAAGCGCGGGAAGCTGTAACCATCAATAAAGGCGGTCTCGTCGATCTCCTTGGGCACGCTGGACATGAAGCCTTCGAGGATCCATACCGCCAGCGGAATATTGAACAGACAGTGGGCCAGCGCCACGGCGATGTGGGTATCGAAAAGGCCCACCGTGTAGTAGAGCTGAAAGTACGGCAGCAGGAACACCGCCGGCGGCGCCATCATGTTGGTCAACAGCCAGAAGAACAGGTGCTTGTCACCGATGAAACGGTAGCGACTGAAGGCATAGGCCGCCGGCAGCGCCACGCTCATGCTGATCGCCATGTTCATCAACACATAGGTAATCGAGTTGACGTAGCCCATGTACCAGCTCGGGTCGGTGAATATCTTGGCGTAGTTGGCCAGGGTCAGCGATTGCGGCCACAGGGTCAGCTCGCCGAGGATCTCGCTATTGGTCTGCAGCGACATGTTGACCAGCCAGTAGATCGGCAGCAGTACAAACACGATGTAGGCCAGCATCAAGAAGCCACTGCGAAAGCGTCGTCCTGTCGAACGGCCCTGTCGACGGCGGCGGGCCGCCTCCTTTTCCGCGCGCTTTCGCACCTGGTCGGGACTGGATGGCGTGGAATCAGTCATGGCGCGCCCCTCCCTGCCGGTCCTTCTGCAGATTCATGATGGCGGTATAGAACACCCAGCAGACCAGCAGGATGATCAGGAAGTAGATCAGCGAAAAGGCCGCCGAAGGCCCTACATCGAACTGGGCGGTGGCCATGATCGCCAGCGATTGACTGAGGAAGGTGGTCGCGCTTCCCGGCCCACCGCCGGTCAACACGAAGGGTTCGGCGTAGATCATGAAGGAATGCATGAAACGCAGCAGCACCCCGATCACCAGTACGTTGGTGAGCTTGGGTAGCTGGATATAGCGAAACACCGCCCAGCGTGAAGCGCGATCGATGCGCGCCGCCTGATAGTAGGCCTCTGGAATCGCCTGCAGACCGCTATAGCAGAGCAGTGCGATCAGCGAGGTCCAGTGCCAGACATCCATCAGCACGATGGTCACCCAGGCGTCCAGCGGACTCGAGGTGATGTTGTAGGGATAGCCGATCTGGCGCAGGCTCCAGCCCATCAGACCGATGTCGCCACGGGTGAAGATCTGCCAGATGCTGCCCACCACGTTCCACGGGATCAACAAGGGCAAGGTCACCAGGATCAACACCAGCGACGCCCGCCACCCACGCTTGGGCATCAACAGCGCGATCCCCACCCCCAGCGGCACCTGAATCGCCAGAATGGTCAGCGAAAACGCAAACTGCCGGGCCAGCGCCGCCTGCAGCGCCGGATCGTTGAGCATCTTGACGAACCATTCGGTGCCGGTGAAGAAGCGGGTATTGGCGTCGAAGACGTCCTGCACCGAGTAGTTGACCACCGTCATCAGCGGCACGATGGCCGAGAAGGCGACCAGCGCCAGCATCGGCAGCACCAGCCACCAGGCGCGATTATTGGGGACCTTGTTCATGACGCCACCTCTATACGGGATTCATCTGCACGTAGAGAGCGGCCCAACCGGTCTTGCTTTTGCGGTGGACGACACTGCAGATCGATACAGAGATTCATGACGCCACCTCTACACGTGATTCATCTGCACGTAGAGAGCGGCCCAACCGGTCTTGCTTTTGCGGTGGACGACACTGCAGATCGATACAGAGATTCATGACGCCACCTCTACCCGGGATTCGTCTACGTACAAAGTCAGCCATCTTTCAGGGAAACGCACCGATACGCGCCCGGAAAGCGCGAGCCCGCCCTCCTCCACGCGCACCTTGAAGCGCGCCTGGTTTAGCGCCAGCGTCAAGATCGAGTAGGTCCCGAGATCCTGGCAGTGGTCCACCACGGCGCTGAGGGTGCCGCTCGTGCCGTCCTCGGCAAGCTCGATGAATTCCGGACGAATGCCCAGCTTGAGGTTGTCGCTGCGTTCACGAGCATCAAGCAGCGAGCGGTGCATCGCGGCGGACAGTTCGAGGCGCTGGCCGTCGATCAGGATGTTGTCGCCATCGATGCATGGCGTGAAGAAGTTCATGCCGGGACTACCGATGAAGTAGCCGACGAAGGTGTGAGCGGGGCTTTCGAACAGCTCGCGCGGGGTGCCGAACTGGACGATTCGACCGTCGTACATCACCGCAATCTTGTCGGCAAAGGTCGAGGCTTCGAGTTGATCATGGGTCACGTAGATCATGGTGATGGCGAAGCGCTGATGGATCTCCTTCAGCTTGCGCCGCAACTTCCACTTGAGCTGCGGGTCGATCACCGTCAGTGGCTCGTCGAACAGGATGGCCGCCACATCATCTCGGACCAGGCCACGCCCCATGGACACCTTCTGTTTCTCGTCGGCGCTGAGGTTGCGCGCCTTGCTGGCCAGGCGGTCGGTCAGATCAAGGATATCCGCGACCTCCTCGACCCTCTCGCGAACCCGCTCCTCCGGGGTCTTCACGTTGCGCAGCGGGAAGGCCAGGTTGTCGTAGACCGTCATGGTGTCGTAGACCACCGGGAACTGAAACACCTGGGCGATGTTGCGCTCTTCAGGCGGCAGCTCGTTGACCATGACCCCGTCGAAGCGCACCTCGCCCTGGGAAGGCACCAGCAGCCCGGAGATGATATTGAGCAGGGTCGACTTGCCGCAGCCGGATGGCCCCAGCAGGGCATAGGCACCACCCTGCTCCCACACGTGATCCATCTGTTCGATGGCGTAGTCGCTGCGCGTCGAAGGCGACGCCGAATAGCTGTGCGCCAACTGTGAAAGGCGAATTTCGGCCATGCTAGCGCTCCTCCCCTGACGCCGAAGCCGGCGGTGCCTGCCGTGAAGACGGAAGCGTCGGACGCCCCCCACCGTCACCGGCTTCCGGCGGCACGTGCAGGGTCTTGCCATCCATGTCGAACACGAACAGGCGATGCACCGGTACATGGAGTGTGATCGGCTCATCCACACGAAAGCTGTGAACACCGGGAAGATGCGCCACCAGCGACATCCTCTCGTTGCCCACGTGCAGGAAGGTCTCGGAGCCACTGATCTCGGCCAGCTCAACCTTGACGTCAAGCGCCAGGTCATCGTCCGCCCGGGGCTGCATGGCCAGATGAGCCGGCCGCACACCGAAGCGGTAGCTGCCCTCGTCAAGCGCCGCCAGAGCTTCATCGAGCGGAAAGTGCACCTCGTCGTCGAAGCTGACCTCACCGTCGCGGATACGCCCTTCCAGCACATTGATGGGGGGTTCGGAGAACATCTCCGCCGCGGTCAGGGAGGCCGGCTGGCGGAACACCGTAGCGGTCGGGCCATGCTGAACCAGGCGCCCCTCGTGCAGAATTGCCGTATTGCCACCCAGCGCCAGCGCTTCCGCCGGTTCGGTGGTGGCGTAGACCGCGATGCAGTCACGCCGGGCGAACAAGGCACTCAACTCCTCGCGAAACTCCTCGCGCAGCTTGTAGTCGAGGTTGACCAGAGGCTCATCGAACAGCACCAGGTCCGCGTCCTTGACCAGTGCCCGTGCCATGGCGGTGCGCTGCTGCTGGCCACCGGACAGCTCCAGCGGCTGGCGGTCGAGCAGGCCTTCGATGTGCAGCAGCTCAGCGATCTCGTGGACACGCCGCTGGATCTCGCTCTTGGCGACACGGGCCAGCTTCAGCGGAGAGGCAATATTGTCGAAGACACTCTGATGGGGGTAGTTGATGAACTGCTGGTAGACCATCGCCACGTTGCGTTGGCGCACCCCCTTGCCGGTCACGTCTTCACCCTGCATCAGGATGCGCCCCCGGGTCGGCTGGTCCAGCCCGGCCATCAGGCGCATCAGGCTGGTCTTGCCGGCCAGGGTGCGGCCCAGCAGGACATTGAAGGAACCCGGCTCCAGGGTCAGGCTGACGTCATCGATGTGGGTCTCGCTCGCCACCTTGCGGGTGACGCCGTCGAGGATCAGGGACATGGGCGTACTCTTTCGCGCAGAGGTTCCCCTCGTCTCCGAGGGGCGTCATCTGTACGGTAGTAGAGAATCTCTACTCGCCCGTGATGTTTTTAAACGAAAGGCCCCACTACGCGCTAGAAGACGCCCTTTTTATGTCTCATCCTATTGTTTTTGCTTTTCTTTTCCACCGCCACCAACTTTTGTCTAATGCGAAAAGCCACCTCTCTGATAGCTGAGCATTGGTGCAGATGTTGTTTCCAGAAAAAAAAAGCGCCCAATGTTCGCAAAGGAACATTGGGCGCACGACGGAGGCGGGAGAACCCGCTGACGTCAGTTCAACAGCGTACGCACTGGCTTATCCAGCGCATCATCGACCTTCCCGTCCGCTCGCTCGACGCTGTCGTGTGCAGTATCCACCCGATCGGAAACCCCACCCCGAACATCGCCGACGTGATCCGCGACCCCGTCCCGGGCGTCATCGACACGATCATTGACGTTGTCCTTGGCGTTTTCCACGGCGCGATCTTCGGTGCAACGACCAGACACCCCCACCGTGGCCTCGAGTGCCGCATTCTTGGCGACCTTTTCAGCATCGCAGTCGGGGCGTATCCCCCCAGCTTGAACGCTTGCCGCCAGACTCAGAATTACTGCAGCACTAGCTGCCACACGCAACAACTTCATCCATGCCTCCTTGATTCTTGAATCAACCACCGACAGCCACAACGAGAGCGCGGCGTCTGTCCAGACGGACAATGGCTGAACTGCGTTCCCGCCCAACTGAATTGCGGACACAGCAAAGCAGACATTTCACCTGAAATGTCTGCTTTCGATCATAGGCATGAAACCACTGGGTAAAATGCCACCGCTGGATAGTCTGGCCGTGGCATTGGCGGGATATCGCGTGCTTAGCGGGTACCGAAGATCTTGTCCCCGGCGTCGCCCAGTCCCGGCACGATATAACCGTTTTCGTCGAGGCGCTCGTCCACCGAGGCGGTGTAGATCTCGATATCCGGATAGGCTTCCTGAACGCGACGGATGCCTTCGGGCGCCGCCACCAGCACGATCACTCGCATCAACTGGCAGCCGCGATCGCGCAGCATGTCCAGGGTGGCCACCATGGAACCCCCGGTGGCCAGCATCGGATCGATGACCACCGCCATGCGCTCGTCCAGGTCGTTGGCGAACTTGGAGAAATAGGGCACTGGCTCGAGGGTCTCTTCATCGCGGTAGAGACCGACCACGCTGACCCTTGCACTGGGAATCAGGTCGGTGACACCTTCCAGCATGCCAAGTCCCGCTCGCAGGATCGGTACGATGGTGACCTTCTTGCCCTTGAGCTGCTTGACGGTGATGGTCTCGCCACTCCAGCCATCGATGTCGTAGTCCTGCAACTCCAGGTCCTGGGTCGCCTCGTAGGTGAGCAGTTTTGCCACCTCGCCGGCCAGTTCACGGAAGCTCTTGGTGCTGATGCCGGCTTCACGCATCAGACCGAGTTTGTGCTGGACCAGGGGGTGATCGATGGCATGGACGCTCATTGGCGAGTCCTCTTTGATAACGGGAGGTGGTGCTTGGACGACCTTCGTCGCATGGACGCGGGCGACAAATTGCGCGCCATTCTACCTGCAACGCCGCGTCAGGTTAACCCGCAGCGTGCACCGAAAGCCGGCGGACGACCACGCCGTCCGCCCAACACGTTCATGGAGTCGGCGGCAGCTGCCAATCTACCGGGGATCTCCCATGCTCGGCGAGAAAGGCGTTGGCCCGAGAGAAATGGTGATTGCCGAAAAAGCCGCGGTGGGCCGACAACGGCGACGGGTGCGGCGACTCCAGCACCAGATGACGCTCCTGATCCACCAGCGCCTTCTTCTGGCGGGCGTGGCTGCCCCACAGCAGAAAGACACAGGGCGGCGCCTCGGCGTTGACGGTCTCGATGGCGCGGTCGGTGAAGGTCTCCCATCCCTTGCCCCGGTGGGAGCCGGCGTTGCCCTCCTCCACCGTCAAGGAGGTGTTGAGCAGCAACACCCCCTGGCGCGCCCAGGCCTCGAGGTGGCCGTGGTTGACCGGAGTCACCCCCAGGTCCTGGGCCAGCTCCTTGTAGATATTGACCAGTGACGGCGGCGGCTTGACGCCCTCGCGCACCGAAAAGCACAACCCATGAGCCTGGCCAGGACCGTGGTAGGGATCTTGCCCCAGGATCACCACTCGTACCTCGTCCAGCGGCGTCAGCTCGAAGGCCCGAAACCAGTCCGACGAGTGCGGATAGATGGTCTTCCTGGCGGCCTTCTCTGCCGCCAGAAACGCCTTGAGCTGCTGCATGTAGGGCGCCTGGAACTCGGCTCCGAGCCAGCGCTCCCAGCTGTCGGGCAATACCTGACCCATGTCGCTCACCGCCGCTGGTCCGCCAGGGGCTCGACGTAGGCCACGCCCATGTCCCAGGGGAACTGGATCCAGCAGTCCTGGGCGACCTCGGTGAGGTACTGATCCACCAGCGGACGACCCTCGGGCTTGGCGTAGATGGTCACGAAGTGCGCCTTGGGCAGCATCTCGCGCACCTTGCGCGCGGTCTTGCCGGTGTCCACCAGATCATCGACCAGCAGCCATCCTTCGCCGTCGTGATCCACGCCCTTGAGCACCTCGAGGCTGTCCTGCTCCATATGGTCGTAGCTCTTGATGCAGACGGTGTCGATCAGGCGAACATTGAGCTCCCGAGCGATCAGCGCGGCCGGAATCAGCCCACCCCGGGTGATCGCAATGATGCCCTTGGTATCGCGCTCGATCAGGCGATGACACAGCTCGCGCACGTCGCGATGAAGCTGGTCCCAGGACACCACGAAATGGCGATGGTAGCGTTGACTGCTCATGGGTCACTCGTCCTCGGTGAAGGAACACACGGCGAACACGCTGTGGCCAGAGTCACGGATTCTCTGGGAGCCGCCGAGATCCGGCAGATCGACGATGGCAGACGTCTCCACCACATGTCCCCCGCTGCGGCTGATCAGTTCGGCCGCGGCCAGCATGGTGCCACCGGTGGCAATCAGGTCGTCCACCACCAGGATACGGTCGCCATCGCGGAAGGCATCCGAGTGCAGCTCTACCTCGGCCTGGCCGTATTCCAGGGTGTAGGTCTGACTGATGGTCTTGAACGGCAGTTTGCCCTTCTTGCGTACCGGCACAAAACTGCAGCCCAGCTCGTAGGCCACCGGCGCGCCGACGATGAAACCGCGGGCGTCGATGGCGGCGATGGCGTCCAGATCCATCTCCTGATAGCGGTGCACAAAGCTGTCGATCAGCTTGCGAAAGGCCGCACTGTTCTGCAGTAGCGGGGTGATGTCACGAAAGTTGACACCCGGCTGGGGCCAGTCGGGAACGGTGCGAATGACGGACTTGATGTAGTCGCCGTAGATACTCATGGCGGTTCTCGCTAGGGGTCGAAAGAAGAATGCATGACACATGCGGCGCCTTGTCTCGGCGCCGCACGGCGGGGCTGGCCAACCTGCCGGCTCAGCCGGTCCTGGCCAGCCAGCCCCGGTCAGCCCGATGGGCTCAATCGAGGTAGATCATCTTGATCGCGAACAGTACACCGAGGATCACCACGGCGGCGTTCAGGTCCTTGAAGCGACCGGACAGGGCCTTGATCGCCACGTAGCTGACGAAGCCGAAGGCGATACCTTCGGCGATGGAGAAGGTCAGCGGCATGGCCAGGGCGGCGATCAATACCGGCGCCGCCTCGGTGGCGTCGTCCCAGTCGGCATGGGCAAGGCTTCCCGCCATCAGCGACGCCACGTACAGGAGCGCCCCCGCGGTGGCATAGGCCGGAATGGAGCCCGCCAGCGGAGCGAAGAAAAGGCTGGCCAGAAACAGTACCGCGACCACCACGGCGGTCAGACCGGTACGCCCACCGGCGGCGATGCCGGCGGTGCTTTCCACATAGCTGGTGGTGGTCGAGGTGCCGAGGGCAGCACCGGCCATGGAGGCGGTGGAGTCCGCCATCAACGCACGACCCAGGCGCGGCAGCTTGCCGTCCTTGTCGAGCAGGCCACCGCGATGGGCAACGCCCACCAGGGTACCGGAGGTGTCGAACAGATCTACGAACAGGAAGGCAAAGACCACGCTGATCATGGCCACATCGAAGGCACCGGCCAGGTCCATGGACATCAAGGTCGGCGCGATCGACGGCGGCATCGACACCACCCCGCTGAATTCATTGTGGCCCAGCAGCATGGCCACCAGGGTCACCCCCAGAATACCGATCATCACCGCCCCGGTGACGCGCAGATGGGCCAGCGCGGTAATCACGAAGAACCCGGCCAGGGCGTACAGCGGGGCCGGCTCGGACAGATCGCCCACCGACACCAGGGTGGCCGGGTTGTCGACGATGATGCCGGCATTCTTCATCGCGACCATGGCCAGAAACAGACCGATACCCGCCGCGATGCCGAGTCTCAAGGTGATCGGAATCGAGTTGATGATCCACTCGCGGATGCGAAAGATGCTGAGCAGAAAGAAGGTAACACCGGACAGGAAGACCGCTCCCAGCGCTGCCTCCCAGGTGTAGCCCATGCCCAGCACCACACCGTAGGTAAAGAAGGCGTTCAAACCCATGCCTGGCGCCAGAGCGATGGGATAGTTGGCCCACAGCCCCATTACCAGACAGCCCACCGCGGCGGCGACACAGGTCGCCACGAAGACCGCCCCGTAGTCCATGCCCGCCTCGGACAGGATGCTCGGGTTGACAAAGATGATGTACGCCATGGTCAGGAAGGTGGTGATCCCGGCGATCACCTCCGTCTTGACGGTGGTGCGGTGCTCACTGAGCTTGAAGAAGCGATCGAGCGGGCTCTTGCCGGAGCTCGGTTCAGGCTGCTGGTTGGACATGCGCTGGGTCCTGCACGTGGAGTCAATAGGGGAGTGTCCAGGACGAGAGTTCGCCGAACGCGCCCTGCCACCCTGCGACTAGTGACACCATATAGCAGGCCGTCCAGGGAATCACGACGATCCTGCACAACCTGGCCAACGCACAGGGAGCACGCAGGGTCGTCCGCGCGACCTCCAGCGCCACCACGTCAAGCAAGGCTGCCCGCCCCATAAAGCGGCATCCCAGCCCTCGACGATCGGCCGGGGCCAAACGCACATCGGGCGCGGTACGGCGAGTCCGCCGTACCGCGCCCGATGTCGGCGACTCTCGAAGGCGCGCTACTCTACCAGAATCGGATAGGCTTCGGTATAGATCCAGTCCTTGTCCTGGGCCGGGACATGACAGCCAAGACAGTCGGCCTTGTAGTCGGCCGAAACGTTGGTGGAAGGATCATCGGTCTTGAACAGCGCCCAACCCCAGCCATCGCCCCAACTGCCATTGCTGTCGGCAAAGCGGTCGGTGGAGTCCTTGACCATCACGAACCACTGCTTGATGGTCTCGTTCTCGTAGCTCACCCCGGCGCCGGTGGTGTAGTCGCCGGTGCTGTGTGCCCGCAACTCCTTGACCAGCACGGCGCCGTCGGGGAAGACCCCGTTCTCGCGGAAGGACGCGACGCTCTCGGGCTCGGTATAGACGTTATGGAAGCCACTGGCGTCCCCTTCGGGCACGAACCAGGAGCCCAGATGCGCCATCTCGGTGCGGAAGTTGTCCGGCAGGGAGATGGTGCCCTCGCTGTCCACCCAGGGAGACAGATCCTGGGCCACGGCAGCCGTGGCAATTCCCAACGCCGCTGCGGCGCACACGCCTGTCGCCAATGCCTTGGCTGTCATTTTCATGGTAGTCCCTCGCTGATCACGGTCGGTGCACTTAAAGGAATGTTACATCCGGTTAAGTTAGCAGCTTCTCAAGCGAGGGAGACCACCGCCGACGCCCGTCCGGGCGCTGCGGCACAAAGCTACAGCACTTGGCTGCAAAGGTACTTGTCGACGCTCAGCCCCTGGCCGCCATGACCCGCTCTACCGTCTCGACGATGGCCTGGGTCTGGGGATCGATCTCGAGATTGACCCTGTCTCCCGGGCGACGGTCGGCCAGTGTGGTACGGGCCAGCGTTTCCGGGATCAGGTCGACGCAAAAGGCCGGCCCCCGGGTATCGTTGCGCAACTCACCAATGGTCAGGCTGATGCCGTCCACGCCGATGTAGCCCTTGGCAAAGACAAAGCGCTCGAGCCCTTGCGGCAACAGGAACCACAGGCGACGGTTGCTGGGTGCCTCGTCGAGCTCCACCAGCTCCGCCTGCCCCATGACGTGACCGGACATGGCGTGCCCGCCGATCTCGTCACCGAAGCGCGCCGCCCGCTCGACGTTGACGCGATCACCGACGCTCAGACCGCCGAGATTGGTGACCCGCAGGGTTTCGCGCATCAGGTCGAAGCTGACCAGATCCCCATCGATATCGGTGACGGTCAGACAGACCCCGTTGTGGGCCACCGATGCGCCCAGCTCCAAGCCTTCACACAGGTGACGCGGCAACCGCACCAGATGGCTGCGAAAGGCCTCCGCTTCCTTGATCTCGACCACCTCGGCGGTGCCCTGAACGATACCGGTGAACATCTTTATCTCCTTGCCATCACGGGGCCTTCCCCGAACCGGCCCAGTCTAGAAGCCGCGCCTCCAAAGGTCCACGCTTGCGCTATTGTTCAGAAAACCTATCGCCAGTCACGGCGTCCGGCGGGCGGATCCACTACGACGTGGCGCCTACCTCGAAAGACCTTGCCAGCGGCTATGCGTAAACGATTGACAGGGTCCTTCGCTCGCCCTATCCTTGCCCGCTACATTTTTAGGCGCCGATTTGTACCCGGATTGCGGGCGCCCGTGCCGCGACGCTCACAAGGCGTCGGTGCATGAAGTGCAGCTAAAAGGGTGTGTCCAGCGTTGATGGCCACCCGTCAGGGTGGCCTTTTTTTATGCCTGCCCATTGCCGTTCTCTTGCCCGCCCAGGTCCCTCGGTGCCCACCCGGTAGCTGAGATGATACGACTGACCAACCTTTCCAAGACCTTTGGTGCCGGCTCACGCGCCGTCAAGGCGCTAGCCGACGTCGACCTGCACGTACCCCAGGGGCAGATTCACGGCGTCATCGGCCTGTCCGGCGCCGGCAAGTCGACGCTGATTCGCTGCGTCAACCTGCTCGAGCGGCCTACCTCCGGCACCGTGGAGGTGGATGGCCAGACGTTGACCAGCCTCTCCGGCCCCGCCCTCAATCAGGCGCGCCACCGTATCGGCATGATCTTCCAGCACTTCAACCTGCTGACCTCGCGCACGGTATTCGCCAACGTCGCTCTGCCGCTGGAACTGATGGGCGTCAAGCGCGACGAGATCACCAAGCGCGTCACGCCTCTGCTGGAGCTGGTCGGCCTGGCCGACAAGGCCCAGCAGTATCCGGCACAGCTGTCCGGCGGTCAGAAGCAGCGCGTGGCCATCGCCCGCGCCCTGGCCAGCCGTCCTCAGGTACTGCTGTGCGACGAGGCCACCTCGGCGCTGGACCCCCACACCACCGCCTCGATCCTCGAACTGCTCAAGGACATCAACCAGAAGCTCGGGTTGACCATTCTGCTGATCACCCACGAGATGGAGGTGGTCAAGTCGATCTGCCATCGCGTCAGCCTGATCTCCGGTGGCAGGCTGGTCGAGGAAGCCGATGTCGGTGACTTCTTCACCGCCCCGCGCACTCAGCTCGGCCGCGACTTCCTCAACGAATTCCTCGAACTCGAACCGCCCAGGGAGCTGATCGACCGCCTCGAGCAGACACCCGGGCCGAATTCGCATCCGGTGGTACGCCTGGCGTTTTCCGGCGACGCCGTGTCCACTCCCCTGATCTCGCGGCTGGCGCGGGAGTGCGGCGTGGACGTCAGCATTCTGCAGGCCAAGGTCGAGTCCATCCAGGAGCGAACCCTGGGCCTGATGATCGCCGAACTGATGGGGGACGCCGAGGACACCCGGCGCGCCCTCGCCTACCTGCAATCTCACGACCTGACAGTGGAGGTGCTTGGCCATGTCCAGCGCGATGTTTAACCTCATCCTCGAAGCCACCCTCGACACTCTCTATATGGTGGCGGTGTCCGGTGTGATCGCGGCCCTGGTCGGCATCCCTCTGGGCGTGCTTCTGTATGTCACTCGCCCGGGCCAGATCCTGGCCCAGCCGGTGTTGCAGTCGGTCCTCGGCATCATCACCAACATCGGCCGCTCGATCCCCTTCATCATCCTGATGGTGGCGATCATTCCGTTCACGCGCATGCTGGTGGGGTCGTCCATCGGCACCAACGCTGCCGCCGTGCCGCTGACCATCGCCGCGATTCCGTTTATCGCACGCCTGGTCGAGGGCGCACTGAACGAGATTTCTCCCGGGCTGGTGGAAGCCGCCCAGTCCATGGGCGCCACCCCGTGGCAGATCATCACCAAGGTACTGCTGCCGGAGGCCCGCGGGGGCATCTTCACCGCCCTGACCGTCACCGCGGTGACCCTGGTCAGCTACTCGGCCATGGCCGGCGCCGTGGGCGGAGGTGGTCTTGGCGACCTGGGCATTCGCTACGGCTACAACCGCTTCAATCCGACCATCATGCTGATCACCGTTGCCATCCTGGTGGTCATGGTTCAGGCCTTCCAGAGCCTGGGTGACTATCTGGTGCGCAAGAGTGACCACAAGTGACATGCACCCTGCATGGCCTTAATAACCAAATTGCATTAGCGAAAGACGTGTTATTCCATTAACATCGCCACACACGTCACACACCGTTTCGGGAGACACTGAAAATGCGCAAGACACTGCTGGGCGCCCTGGCGCTTTCCACCCTGTCACTGGCGATCAGCCAGGCCAACGCCGATGAGCACAGCCTGAAGGTGGGCACCGTCGCCGGCCCCGAGACCGACGTCATGCAGGTCGCCGCCGATCTGGCCGAGGAGCGCTATGGTCTGGAGATCGAGATCATCGAGTTCACCGACTACGTGACGCCCAACGCCGCCCTGGCCGACGGCAGCCTCGACGCCAACGCCTACCAGCACGAGCCCTACATGAACGCCATGGTCAACGACCGCGGCTACGACTTCGCCATCGCCGGGCGCACCTTCGTCTACCCGATCGGGGCCTACTCCGAGAAGTACGAGAGCATCGAGGACCTGCCCGAGGGCGCCACCATCGCGCTGCCCAACGACCCGTCCAACGAAGGCCGCTCACTGATCCTGCTCCACAACGAGGGCCTGATCACTCTGGACGACCCCGAAAATCTGGAAGCCACGCCGCTGAATATCGTGGAAAACCCCCACGACTTCGACTTCCGCGAGATCGAGGCGGCCCAGCTGCCGCGCGTACTGCCCGACGTGGATATGGCCTTCATCAACAACACCTTCGCCCAGCCGGCCGGCCTGACCCTGGACGACGCCCTGGTCAAGGAAGGCCCCGAGTCGCCCTACGTCAACATCATCGCCGTGCGCGGTGGCGACGAGGATCGCGAGGAGATCCAGCAGCTGGTCGACGCCTACCAGAGCGACGAAGTCGCCGCCAAGGCAGAAGAGCTGTTCAAGGGCGCCGCCGTTCCTGGCTGGAAGTAAGCCTGACGCGCACTCCCTCTCGAGGCCGGCCCCAGGGCCGGCCTCGCCGTTTTCACCCGCGGACACTGCCACACTCGACATGTCTTCCTACGATCTTCTCGACCGCCAGCTCACCGCCCTGCTCGACTCCGGCGACTGGCTGACCAACGCCGCCCAGACCTCGGCCTTCATCATGCAGGAAGTCCCGCGCCTCAACTGGGTCGGCTTCTATCTGCAGCGCCAGCCGCGCATGCTGTCCCTGGGCCCCTTTCAGGGCAAGCCAGCCTGCCATCCGATCCCCTTCGACAAGGGTGTCTGTGGCGCCGCCGCCCGCAGCCGCCAGACCCAACGCGTCGACGACGTCCACGCGGTCGCGGACCATATCGCCTGCGACAGCGCCTCGCGCTCCGAGCTGGTGGTACCGGTGCTCGACAAGGACGGTGAACTATGGGGCGTGCTCGACCTGGACAGCCCCGACCAGGGGCGCTTCAGCGAAGACGACCAGGCCGGCATCGAGCGCCTGGTGGCCACCTTCCGCCGCTTGAGCGGGCTCGGCGACGCCTGAACCGTCCGAACGGATGAATCGCGCCGCCCCAGAGGCGGCGCACTCACTTCAATGCCCACCCGCGGCTTGGCCACTGCGTTGATCAGGCGATGGCAGCAGTTGCCAAACACCGGCGACGGCGACGACCCTAGAAACGACAAAAGCCCCGAGGCGAGGCCGCGGGGCTTTTGTCTGTAATCTGGTAGGACCAGGCGGATTTGAACCGCCGACCTCCACGATGTCAACGTGGCGCTCTAACCAACTGAGCTATGGTCCTGAAGCAGGAAAGCGAGATGGCACGTCGCAATACGCCTTGCAATGGCACTGCGAGGTAGTGCTGGTAGGACCAGGCGGATTTGAACCGCCGACCTCCACGATGTCAACGTGGCGCTCTAACCAACTGAGCTATGGTCCTGCATCACTCGATGTGCGATCTAGCTGGTAGGACCAGGCGGATTTGAACCGCCGACCTCCACGATGTCAACGTGGCGCTCTAACCAACTGAGCTATGGTCCTACACGGCTGCCGAAACGAGGGAGTCACCACCCTCGCTGCTGACAACGGATGCGAATTCTACGCCTTCGGCAGAATTTTGCAAGCCCTTGAGTTCACCGAATGATTTTTTCCTTCGAGGGGCGCGTGCGGCGTCTCGAACGCCTTCACCGCAGCGCGATTCCACCATCGCCAAATCCGGTCGCGTTCGTTTACGATCATCGGGAATGCGTCTGGTGAAGCGAGATCCACGACAGCCTCATCGGCGTCGCCAAAGCGACGTCCTCGCCGGCAATGTACCAGGATGTTCCATTCACCAGGGCCTGCCTGTTCCAGGGCCATCGATGCACAAGGGCTTTCCATCTATCGAGGCCTTCCGTCTGTCAGGGGCCTTTCAGGCACAAGGGCTTTCCATCTTTCAAGGCCTTCCAAGCACAAGGGCAATCGGGATGAACCAGCAGCAGCGTCAGGACGCCATCATTGCACTGGTCAGTCGCCAGGGATACGCCAGCATCGAGCAGTTGACCGATCACTTCGCGGTGACCCCTCAGACCATCCGCCGCGACCTCAACACACTCGCAAGCGAAGGCCGCTTGCGCCGAGTCCACGGTGGCGCGGGCCTCGAGTCGAGCACCGTCAATACCGCCTACGCCACCCGCAAGACGCTCAACCTCGACGCCAAACGACGCATCGCCGATGCCGTGGCGCGCCAGGTGCCCCACCACGCCTCGCTGTTCATCAATATCGGCACCAGCAATGAACTGGTGGCCGAGGCACTGCTTGAGCATCAGGGCCTGGAGATCATCACCAACAACCTCAACGTGGCGTCCATCCTGCATCACAAGGAAGACTTCAAGGTGATCGTCGCCGGCGGCCAGGTCAGACCCCGTGACGGCGGGATCATCGGCGAGGCGACCATCGACTTCATCCATCAGTTCAAGGTGGACATTGGGCTGATCGGGATCAGCGGCATCGATCAGGACGGCTCCCTGCTCGAGTTCGACTATCAGGAAGTCCGCGTCGCTCAGGCGATTATCGAGAACTCACGTCAGGTGTTTCTGGCCGCCGATCACTCCAAGTTTCACCGCAACCCGGTGGTGCGCCAGGGCAACGTATCCCAACTCGACGCCCTGTTCACCGATCGTGAGCCACCGGAGGCCATCGCACGGCTACTGCAGGAACACGGGGTCGCCCTGCACCTGGCCTGATCCTGCACCTGGCCTGGCCCAGCAGCTCTGTGTCATCTTGCGAAAACATCAGGCCATCCCGATTCCTCTTCGGCCCCGTGGACGCCTTGGCGCACAAACCCAGCCGAGGCGACGTTCTTCCCCTGCTCTCCAGATGCCACGACCAAAGTGCTATCGAAAACTTTCGCGCTCTGGTTGTTCGTTCACGACCTCAACGCTACCTTTATTTTCGATAACGAACTTGTTGTGGCCTCGTACGACCATTGATCACCCGCGGCGGCGACGTTGCATAGGGGCACCCGACGTCGCTGCATCTGGCCATGTCCCTGCCGGCAGCACTAGACGGAAACCGTCTGCTCACCGAAGGTGAAGGTATCGCTCGACCACAACAACCGTCAGGACACCGGAACATGCCAACACGCTATATTCTCGCCTTTGATCAGGGCACCACCAGCTGCCGGGCCATCCTGTTCGACCAGGACACCCGCATCGTCGGCATCGCGCAGAAGGAATTCACCCAGCACTACCCCAAGCCAGGCCAGGTGGAACACGATGCCATGGAGATCTGGGGCAGCCAGATGGGAGTCGCACGAGAAGTGCTGGAAACCCAGGGCGTCAAGCCGTCCCAGGTAGCCGCCATCGGCATCACCAACCAGCGCGAGACCACCCTGATCTGGGACCGGCACACCGGCAAACCGATCCACAACGCCATCGTCTGGCAGGATCGACGCACCGCACCGCTATGCGACGAGCTCAAGGCCCAGGGGCTGGAAGCCCATATCCGCGACACCACCGGCCTGGTGGTCGACGCCTACTTCTCCGCCACCAAGATTCGCTGGATCCTCGACCAGGTGGACGGTGCCCAGCAGCGCGCCGAGGCCGGCGATCTGCTGTTTGGCACCATGGACAGCTGGCTGGTGTGGAACCTGACCCGCGGCGAACGCCACCTGACCGATGTCTCCAACGCCTCGCGCACCATGCTGTTCGACATCAAGCGGCTCGACTGGGACGACCGACTGCTCGAGGCCCTCGATATTCCCCGGGCGATGCTGCCCGAGGTCAGGCCATCCAGCGAGGTCTACGGTACCACCGCCAAGGAAATGTTCGGTGGCGCCCAGATCCCCATCGCCGGCATCGCCGGTGATCAGCAAGCCGCCCTGTTCGGCCAGGCCTGCTTCGACAAGGGCATGGTCAAGAACACCTACGGTACCGGCTGTTTTCTGCTGATGAATACCGGCGAGACCCCGGTTCCTTCGACCTCGGGTCTGCTGACCACCATCGCCTGGGGGCTCGACGGCAAGGTCACCTATGCGCTGGAAGGATCGATCTTCATCGCCGGCGCGGCGGTGCAGTGGCTGCGCGACGAACTCAAGATGATCGACTCGGCGGAAGACTCCGAATACTACGCCAGCAAGGTCGAGGATGCCGGTGGTGTCTACGTGGTCCCCGCCTTCGCCGGCCTCGGCGCTCCTTACTGGGACATGTACGCCCGTGGAGCGATCTTCGGCCTGACCCGAGGCTCCGGCAAGGAGCATATCACCCGCGCCACCCTGGACGCCCTGGCCTACCAGACGCGAGACATCATAGACGCCATGCAGAAGGACTCGGGGATCACCCTCAAGGCCCTGCGGGTCGACGGCGGCGCCGTCGCCAATAACATCATGATGCAATTCCAGGCTGACATGCTGGCGGTCGACGTCGAACGCCCCAGGGTCATCGAGAGCACCGCCCTGGGGGCGGCCTACCTGGCGGGGATCGCGGTGGGCATGTGGAACCTGCCGGAGCTCGCCACCCGGGGCGACATCGAACGCACCTTTACGCCTGCCATGGAAGACGCCGAACGGGAACGACGCTACAAGGGATGGAAAAAGGCCGTGCGACGGACCATGAACTGGGAGCGCGACGAAGAGTGAAAAGAAGGCAGTACAACGGCCCATGAACCGGGAGCGCGACGAAGACTGACCACACCGGGGCTTTACGTCCCGACTCCTTCAGGAACCGCGGGGGACATGCATGCAACTACGTGACGCCAACCTTCAGCGCCTGAAGGAGGAGCACTTCGATGTACTGATCATCGGCGCCGGCATCAACGGCGCCGCCAGCGCCGCCGCGCTGGCCGGCAAGGGCGCCCGGGTGGCCTTGATCGACCGTGGCGACTTCGCCGGCGAGACCAGTCAGCACTCGTCCAATCTGGTGTGGGGCGGCATCAAGTACATGGAAAGCTATGACTTTTCGCTGGTGCGCAAGCTATGCAAGAGCCGCAACCACCTGATCAGGAGCTTTCCGTCGACGGTCCAGGAAATTCGCTTTCTGACCACCATCGACAGGGGCTTTCGCTATCACCCTCGCATGCTCTGGGCGGGCACCTGGCTGTACTGGCTGATGGGCAACGCCTTCACCCGACTGCCGCGCTACTTGACGCCAAAAGGCATCAACCGACGCGAGCCACTGGTCGATACGCGTGCGGCGATCGGTGGCTTCGAGTACTCCGACGCCTACCTGCATGACAACGATGCCCGCTTCGTCTATAGCTTCGTACGCTCGGCGCTGGACTACGGCGCGGCGGCGGCCAACTACGTCGAGTCGCGGGGGGCACGGCGCAGTGACAACGGCTGGGTCGTTGACGCCCGGGACAACCAGAGCGGCGAGACCTTCAGCCTGCGCGCCGGAATCATCATCAATGCCACCGGCCCTTGGGTGGACGACCATAACGCCTTGAGCCGACAGACCACCGATCACCACCACGCCTATTCCAAGGGCATCCACCTGATCGTGCCACGGCTGTCCGAGCGCCAGCGGGTGCTGGCCTTCTTTGCCGACGACGGGCGGCTGTTCTTCGCCATTCCCATGGGGCCGCGCACCTGCATCGGCACCACCGACACCAAGGAAGAGCGCCCGGAGGTCGCGATCAGCGACCCCGACATCGACTTCGTGCTGGACAACATCAACAAGCGCCTGAGCCTGAAGCGCCCGCTCGACCGTTCGGACATCATCGCCACTCGCTGCGGCGTGCGCCCGCTGGCGGTCAAGGCCAACGCCGGCAATGGCCGCGACTTTCTCCAGATGTCGCGCAAGCATGCCATCGACATCAACGCCAATGAGCGCCATATCAGCATCTTTGGCGGCAAGCTCACCGACTGCCTCAACGTCGGCGAGGAGATCGTCAGAGAGGTGCAACGACTAGGCCTCGAGCTGCCACAGCCCCGCGCCCGCTGGTACGGCGAACCTTCCAACACGGACAGGCGAGAATTCCTGCACCAGGCAAGCCTGCTGGGCCTCGATGAGCGCACCCCTTCCTCGTCCAGTGAACCTCTGAGCAAGCGCCTGTGGCGTCGCTACGGCCTCAACGCCTTCGACATGCTGGAGCAGATCCGCCAGGACCCGCGACAGGGAGAGCTGTTGATCGAGGGTACCGAATACCTGCGCTGCGAGCTCGAGCACGCCGCCCGGCGAGAGATGATCACACGACTCGAGGACTTCCTGCGCCGCCGCTCCAAGATCGCCCTGGTGGTGGACACTCAGACCCTGCACGGGTCACCTGGCCTCGATGAGGCCGCCCGAATCCTGTTCGGCGACGAGGCCCAAGAACGGCTCGAGGAATACTTCGCGAGTGCCACACCGACATCGCGCGAACGGGCCTGAGGTCCTCAACGGCGCTCCTTGGCTCTATCGTTAAAGGCCGAGGACCGTTAGGCTCGTCATCATCATTGTTGCGCCGAGCCGGTGCGCCGGACCGAAAAGGGACCCCTGCATGCTCTCACTTGTCATCGATACCCTTCTGATCGCGGTGGTGACCATCGTCGCCGGCGCTACCCTGATCGCCAGGATTCCGTCCCACTGGTGGTGGCTCAGGGCCTGTGAATTCCCCCGTGTCCAGATCGGACTCATCGGGCTGTTCTGTGCTTTGGCAAGCCCGCTGGCGAGCGACTCCCTGACACTCTGGATTGCCACGGCCGGCCTGGTCGTCTTCGCCATCCAGGCTTTCTATGTACTGCCCTGGACACCGCTGTGGCCGGTGCAGGTCATGGCCGCCAAGGGCGACGCCCCGGAGCGTTGCCTGACGCTCTTGATCGCCAATGTACTCACGCCGAACCGGCGCAGCGACGACCTGCTGGAGATCATCGCCGAGCGCGACCCGGACATGGTGCTGACCCTGGAATCCGACCAATGGTGGGGCGACAAGCTCGATGCCGGCCTGGCAGACGGCTACCCCTACGCCGTGCGGGTCCCGCTGGACAACCTCTACGGCATGCACCTGTATTCCCGTCGCCCGCTGATCGACCCCGAGGTCAAGTGGCTGATCCAGGATGACATCCCCTCAATCCACTGTGAGGTGGAACTCGAAAGCGGAGATCACATCCGCTTTCGCGCCCTTCACCCCAGGCCACCGGCACCGAGCGAGAGCGAGGAATCGCTGTGGCGGGACGCGGAGCTTTCGCTGGTCGCCGAAGAGATCCACCAGAACCCGGTACCGACGCTGGTCGCCGGCGACCTCAACGACGTTGCCTGGTCACGCAGCACGCGCCTGTTCTGCCGCGTCAGCGGCATGCTGGACCTGCGGCGCGGCCGCGGCATGTTCTCGAGCTTCCACGCCGGCTATCCGTTCCTGCGCTGGCCGCTGGACCATGTCTTCGTCAGCGAGCACTTCACCCTTGCCAAGATGGATCGGCTGCGGGCCTTTGGCTCAGACCATTTCCCGATCCTTGCCACCGTCTGTTATCGCCCCTCCAGAGCCGACGAGCACGACACCCCGGACGCCGACAACGAAGAGCATCACGACGCCCGTGAAACCGTCGAGGAAGCCAGGGAGCGCGATCAGTCGAGTTGAGTTCCCGCCTTCCAGGCGATGTCCATGTCGTGGTAACAGATGTGGCGGCAAAACGTGTGGCGAAAAAGCTTGTGACGATGGACTCGCAGCAATAGAAAAGACGGGTAGCAGTAGAAAAGAAGAGCCTTGCCGTCGTGGCAAGGCTCTTCTTCTTCAATGGGCGCTATTCCAGGGCACTATTCCAAGAGGCACTATTCCAAGAGGCGCCATGTCGGCCGCGCCCTCGCCACCTCTATTCGGGAATACCGCCACGGGTCAGGGAGGCGGGATCCAGCAGGCGTTCGAGCTCATCGCGTCCGAGGTCGGTCTCCTCCTCGGCCACGTCGATGATCGGCCGACCGGCCTGGTAGGCCTTCTTGGCGATGGCCGCCGCGGCGTTATAGCCGATCACCGAATTCAATGCCGTCACCAGGATGGGATTGCGCGCCAGTGGCTCACTCAGGTTGTCCTCGCGCACCTTGAAGGTCGCGATCGCCTTGTCCGCCAGCAGCCGCGATGTCTGGCTCATCAGGGTGATCGACGTCAGCAGGTTGCTTGCCACCAATGGCAGCATCACGTTGAGCTGGAAGTTGCCGCTCTGTCCGGCCACTGTCACGGCTGTGTCCAGACCGATCACCTGAGCGGCGGCCTGGGCGGCGGATTCGGGTATCACCGGATTGACCTTGCCCGGCATGATCGAACTGCCCGGCTGCAAGGCTTCAAGCTCGATTTCGCCAAGCCCCGCCAGCGGACCGGAGTTCATCCAGCGCAGATCATTGGCGATCTTCATCACCACACACGCCAGACCCTTGAGCTGACCCGACAGTTCCACCGCTGCGTCCTGGGAGCCAAGGCTGGCAAAGAAGCTGTCATTGGGCGTCAGAGCGAGCCCGGTGCGGGCGGAGAGCTCGGCGGCCATGCGCTCGGCAAACTCGGGATGGGCGTTGATACCCGTGCCGACCGCAGTCCCCCCCTGGGCCAGCCGACACAGCCGCACCATGGCGCTGTCGAGACGCTCGATGGCCTGCCCCACCTGGCTCGACCAGCCACCGAGTTCCTGACCAAGACGCAGTGGCATGGCATCCATCAGGTGAGTGCGTCCGGTCTTGACCACGTCGTCCAGCTCTTCTGCCCTGGCGTCGATGACACCTCTGAGGTGCTCGAGCGCCGGGCGTAGCGTACCGGTAACTTCCAGCGCCGCCGACAGGTGCAGGGCGGTGGGAATGACATCGTTGCTCGACTGCCCCATGTTGACGTGGTCGTTGGGTCCGACGCTCAAGTCATCGGAGCTCGCCAGGTGGGCGATCACCTCGTTGACGTTCATGTTGCTCGAGGTGCCGGACCCGGTCTGAAACACATCGATGGGGAACTGATCATCGTGCTGACCCGCGATGATCGCGTCTGCCGCCTCGACGATGGCACGACGACGATCGTCGTCCAGCAATCCCAGGTCGCCGTTGACCACCGCCGCCGCTCGCTTGATGCGAGCAATGGCGTGGATAAAGGCTGACGGCATCGGCTGGCCCGACACCGGGAAGTTGTTGACCGCACGCTGCGTCTGGGCGCCATAGAGCGCATTGGCGGGAACCTCGAGCTCCCCCATGCTGTCGCGTTCGATACGGGTCTGCGTCATGGATCACTCCTGATCGTCAAAGGCAAAGGGTTAAGGGTACGGTCCTTCGTTTTCTCTTGAATACCATGGTGGCGAGACTTCCTGCTTGCAAGGCTTGCAGGGATCACATCGCTGTCATGTCTCCACACTAGGCTGAAGGTGATCCAGGGGCACGGTGAACTTGCACGCCGGTATCCCATCAAAGGGCGAAGAAGGCTAGATAACGGACTTTTCGTCGTTTTTTCGCTGTTTCAAGCATTCTTTGGATCCAAACCCCTTTTCCCCCGATTCTCGACCCAATCCATGTTGCGATGCACAAAACCCTCTGCTATTGTGCACTGCAACAGACGACGCAACGGCATCGACCACTGGGAATGGTCCCACGGTCATCGCCGACAAGTAGTTCGAAACCCCAGGAGGTTCACATGATGCGCACTATCGATACCAAAGCACTGTTCAACAACGAGCAAGTCGAAAACCTGTTCTTCGGCCCGGCCCGCGCTTACGCCAGCCTGACCGTCGACTTCGCCGAGAAGCTGACCAGCGCCCAGCTGGAAGCCGCCAAGGCCTACACCGAGACCGGTCTGGCCCAGGCTCGCGCCTTCACTTCCGTCAAGGACGTCGAAGGTCTGCGCTCCTACATGGAAGGCCAGCAGAAGGTCGCCAAGGACCTGACCGAGCGCCTGAAAGGCGACGCCGAGAAGGTCGTGGCCCTGCAGCAGGACTTCGTCTCCAAGAGCCAGAAGCTGGCCGAAGAGAATGTCAAGCAGGCCACCGCCACCAAGGCTACCGCCAACGCCAAGTAATCTGGCTACGGCAGACGCCTGAACGACTCAGGTCGTTCACCAAGCGGCCCCCGATTTCGATCGGGGGCCGTTTTGCGTCTGCAGGCAGCGTCGAGGCGCTGCCTTGTGACACCGCCACCAAGGCTAGCGCCAACACCAAGTAAACATGGCTGTCTCGGGCAGACGCCTCGACGACTCAGGTCGTTCACCAAGCGGCCCCCGATTTCGATCGGGGGCCGTTTTGCGTCTGCAGGCAGCGTCGAGGCCAGGCCATCAGGCAACAACGCTCGCAAGGCGGCAGACGCCTATCCGGCCACGCACACGCCACGCGTGGCAATTCCGACGCCGATTCCATAAGCTGACAGCACACAGGGCCCAACGACATTCGTTGCAAGGAGACCGCGCCATGAAGGCACCCTACCCGCTGTTGTCACGCCGATTCCGCCTGGCGGTAATCGCCATCCTCGCCTTGCTGATCACCGGCTGTCAGAGCGTCAGCACCACCGGCACGTCCCGCGCCCCGGAGGTCATCGATATCGGCGAACCCGACACCCCGATCGAACAGCCGGGCCCGAGAGACGACCAGCCCACCGCCGATCAGGCCAGGGTCCCCAGGGAAATCCCCTTCCCCGCCGACGTCTACGCCCAGCTGCCGAAGAGCGGCAGCGCCGTGCTGTCCGGCAGACTCACCCTGAACACCCCCGCAGGCCCGGTCATCGGCGGTGGCGAAACGGTATCGGTCGCACCGATTACCAAGTACTCCGCCGAGGCGGCGGCCCAGGCGCTGGCCGGCCGGGCGGTGGAACGCGCCGACCCACGGGCCCGCGAATACACCCACACCACCCGCACCGACACCAACGGCTACTTTCAGCTACGCGACCTGCCCCCCGGCGACTTCTACGTTTCGGGCACGGTGGTCGATCCGGCCAGTGGCAACCGCCAGATCGTGATCAAGGAAGTCACGCTAAGAAATGGTGGCCACAGCGAGATTCAGCTCAGCCGCTGATACCGCGTACCGATTCGACCTGGCCCTGACAACAGGACGGCGACCCATTGTGGGTCGCCGTCTTGCTTTACTGGAGAGCTTTCCTGGAGATGCCCAGACCGCTACCAGTCCAGTGCCTTCTTGACGAAGGGGATGGTCAACTTGCGCTGTGCCGACAGCGAGGCGTTGTCCAGCACCTCGAGCGAGCGAAACAGCTCACTGAGCTCGCGTGCACCACGATGCAGGATGTAGCGTGCCACCTCGTCGGGCAACTCCATGCCACGCAGGTGGGCACGCAGCTTCAACGCTTGCATGCGGTCCTCGTCGGACAGCTGCCTGAGGTGGAAGGTCATGCCCCAGGTCAGCCGTGACGCCAGGTCCGCCAGCTTGATATCGAGCTGCCGGGGCGGGCGATCCGCGGCGATCAACAATCGCTTGCCGCTGTCTCGCAGCCGGTTGAAGGCATGGAACAGCGCCTCCTCCCAGCGCTTGCGCCCCACCACTCGATCCAGATCATCGATGGCCACCAGGTCGAGACGCTCCACATCCTCGAGCATCAACGGCGGGAAGTGGCCCAGCTCCTCCAGTGGCAGATAGAGGGTTCGCAGGTCCCGCGCGGAGGCCTGGTGGCAGGCCGCCTGCAACAGGTGGCTCCGACCGACGCCGTCGCCCCCCCACAGGTACAGAAAGGGCTCGCCGTTGTCATCGAACTGATGGCTCAGGCACTCCACCAGGGTGGCGTTGGCACCCGGATGGTAGTTGTCGAAGGTCGCGTCGTCGCGCAGTCCGACGCCCAGAGGCAACTGCGCGGGGGCTCGACTCATGAGGACTCCTCGTTGGCGGCGGAGGGCTCCTTGTCGGATTCATGCTCCGCGTCATAGAGCGACGAATTCTTATACGTATCATGCAGGTAGCGCAAGATGACCATCACCATGGCCGCCACCGGCAGCGCCAGCAGCACACCGGTGAAACCGAATAGCTGGCCGCCGGCCAGCACCGCAAAGATGACCGCGACAGGATGCAGGCCAATCTTGTCCCCCAGCAGCTTCGGCTGCAGCAGGGTGCTTTCCACCAGTTGCCCGAAGCCGAACACCAGCCCCACGCCCAGCAGTACCAGCCAGTCGCCGAACTGGAAGAAGGCCACCACACCGGCCACCGAGATCCCCACGATCACGCCCAGATAGGGCACGATGCTGGCAAGTCCTGAGAGCAGCCCGATCAGCAGGCCAAAGCGAACTCCCAGCAGCGTCAGTCCGATGGCATAGATGACGCCGAGACACAGCATCACGATCAACTGGCCACGCAGGAAGGCCGCCAGCACCTCGTCGCACTCCTTGGCCAGCCGAACGGCCGTCGGCTCCCACTGACGCGGCAGCAGACGCCTGACCTTGCCCACCAGCACGTCCCAGTCCAGCAGCAGGTAGAAGGTCACCACCGGAATCAACGCCAGATTGGCCAGCCAGCCGACCAGCGCCATACCCGACCGCGACACCTGGGCCAGTACGCTGGCGGCGACGGTACCGGTTTCTTTCCAGTTTTCCAGTACTGCCTTGCGCAGTGCATCGAAGTCGGTGCTGAGATCGAGCCCGGTCAACGACTGCAGCTCCGGCAACACCGTGCTCTGAATCCAGCTTAGTACCGCCGGCAGCGCTTCCACCAGCTGCCCGATCTGCTGTCCCAGCAGCGGCACCAGCAGCAGCAGCGTCAGCCCTACCAGCAGCGTCAACAGCACAAACACGACGCAGACCGCCCATTGACGCGACAGCCCGCGCTCCTCCAGGCGATCGGCGATAGGGTCACCCAGGTACGCCAGCACCATGCTGACGAAGAAGGGCGCCAACACCGGTTCGATGCTGACGAAGAACCACAGCACAACAGCCGCCACCGCGGCGACGATCCACCACTGCTTGCTCATTCGCTTTTCCCCGAAAGAAACCACCATTCCCTGTGATGCCCGACCGATAGTGTGCCATGGCTGCGATGGCCGAAGCACAGTGCTACAATCTCCGCCCCCAACGTGCCCATTGTCTCACGTTCGTCCGCTGGTGCGCACCACGCCCGCGGGTCGACCGACTCCACAGGATCTGTCATGACCGACTCCTCCTCCTCCCCCGAAAGGGCTTCGCTCAGCTACAAGGACGCCGGTGTCGATATCGACGCCGGCAACGCCCTGGTCGATCGCATCAAGGGCGTCGCCAAACGCACCACCCGCCCCGAGGTAATGGGCGGGCTGGGAGGCTTCGGCGCGCTGTGCCAGCTGCCCAGCGGCTACCGTGAGCCGGTGCTGGTCTCCGGCACCGACGGGGTCGGCACCAAGCTGCGCCTGGCCATGGACCTGGGCCGCCATGACACTATCGGCATCGATCTGGTTGCGATGTGTGTCAACGACCTGGTGGTCGCCGGCGCCGAGCCGCTGCTGTTCCTCGACTACTATGCCACCGGCAAGCTGGACGTCGATATCGCCGCCGACGTGGTCAGCGGCATCGGCGAAGGCTGCGAACGTGCCGGCTGTGCTCTGGTCGGTGGCGAAACCGCCGAGATGCCCGGCATGTACGAAGGCAGCGACTACGATCTGGCCGGCTTCTGTGTCGGCGTGGTGGAGAAGGACGAGATCCTCGATGGCACCAAGGTCGCCGCCGGTGACGTACTGCTGGGCCTGAGCTCATCCGGTCCTCACTCCAATGGCTACTCCCTGATCCGCAAGATCCTCGAGGTGGCTGACGCCGACCTGTCCACCGACATCGACGGCCAGTCACTGGGTGACGCCCTGATGGCGCCGACACGCATCTACGTCAAGCCGCTGCTGGAACTGCTGCGCCACGACGACTATCAGGTCCACGCCCTATCCCACATCACCGGTGGTGGCCTGCTCGAGAACCTGCCCCGGGTGCTGCCCGAGGACCTCACCGCCCACGTCGATACCAGCCTGTGGCAGCGCCCTGCGGTGTTCGACTGGCTCAAGCAGCAGGGCAACGTGGACGAACATGAGATGCACCGCGTGCTCAACTGCGGCATCGGCATGGTGCTGGTGGTACCTGAAGATCAGGCCGACCAGATCCGCGCTCACCTGCAGGCCCAGGGCGAAGGCGTCCATCGCATTGGCCACATCGCCGCGCGCCAGGGCGACGAGGAGCAGGTGCAACTGGAGATGCCGGCGTCATGAGCGAGGGCGTGAACGAGGGCGAGCTCAACGGCTTCACCCCGGAAGAGGCCACCCAGCCACGGGTGGTAGTGCTGATATCGGGGGGTGGCACCAACCTGCAGGCCCTGATCGACGCCCAGAGCCACGACGAACTGGGTGGCGAGATCGTGGCCGTGGTGTCCAATGTCGCCGACGCCTACGGTCTGAAGCGGGCGCGTGATGCCGGCATCAACGCGGTGGCCCTGCCCCACCGCGAGTACGACAGCCGCGAGGCCTTCGACGGCGCCCTGATCAAGGTGATCGAGCGCCACGAGCCTGACCTGGTGGTGCTGGCCGGCTTCATGCGCATCCTGACGCCACGTTTCGTCCAGCGCTTCATGGGACGGATGATCAACATCCATCCGTCGCTGTTGCCGGCCTATCAGGGCCTGCACACCCACGCCAGGGCACTGGCCGACGGCATCGACGAGCACGGCTGCAGCGTACACTTCGTCACCGAGGAACTCGATGGCGGGCCGGTGGCGATCCAGGCCGTGGTCAAGGTCAACAAGGATGACACCGAAGAGACCCTCAAGGAGCGAGTGCTGAGTCGTGAGCACCTGATCTTCCCGATCGCGGTACGCTGGTTCCTCGAGGGTCGTCTGCGCCTGCAGGGCGACATCGCGACCATCGACGGCCAGCCGCTGCCGCCGGGCGGCATGCGACTGTCCCACGAGGACGCAGCCGAGGAACTCGACGAAGACGACGAGTCCCGGTGAAATCTGGCCGCGCTGTCGCCTGAAACAACAAGGCCCGCCGAGCGATCGGCGGGCCTTGTTGTCTGTGGGCCTTGCATGCAGCAGTCGCGTGAGCGGTAAGCCCTCGCCTCTTCGCACTCAGGTGCGCGGCAGAGTCACTCCACGCTGGCCCATGTACTTGCCGCCACGATCGGCGTAGGAAGTGTCACAGATCTCGTCGGACTCCAGAAACAGCATCTGTGCCACGCCCTCGTTGGCGTAGATCTTGGCCGGCAGATTGGTGGTGTTGGAAAACTCGAGGGTCACGTGACCTTCCCACTCCGGCTCCAGCGGCGTCACGTTGACGATGATGCCGCAACGCGCATAGGTGGACTTGCCCAGGCAGATGGTCAGCACGCTGCGCGGGATGCGAAAGTACTCGACGGTCCGCGCCAGCGCGAAGGAGTTGGGCGGAATCACGCAGACGTCGCCCTTGATGTCGACAAAACTCTTCTCGTCGAAGGCCTTGGGATCGACCACCGCCGAGTGAATGTTGGTGAACACCTTGAACTCGTCGGCGCAGCGTACGTCATAGCCGTAGCTCGAGGTCCCATAGGAGATGACCCGCCGGTCGTTGACGTAGCGAACCTGATCGGCCTCGAAGGGCTCGATCATGCCTTCGTTCTCGGCCATGCGGCGGATCCATTTGTCGGACTTGATGCTCATGGGACTTCCTGCTGGGTGCTCGAAGAGTGGACGCGTTCGGTGGGGCCACATGATAGCGGCCCCTCGCTGCCACGTCACGATGCAAAGGTGATAGGCGCCTGACAGGCGCTTGATGAGGATCAGCCGGCGACGCCGCCAGGCGTCATCCTCCGCTGGCCCTTACTCGCTGAAGCTGATGCTCGGCCCCTGGTCGCCACCGTCACCGTCGATCTGCTCGGCCACCTGACGCGCCATGGTGCGGAAGGTCGTCGCCACTTCGCCGTCGGGCTCGGCGACCACGCTGGGACGTCCACCGTCCACCTGCTCACGAATGCCCATCGAAAGCGGCAGGCGCCCCAGCACCCGGGTATCGTACTCCGCAGCGATGCGCTCTCCGCCCCCCTCGCCGAAGACCGGCTCACTGTGGCCGCACTTCGAACAGGTATGCAGGCTCATGTTCTCGACCACGCCCAGCACCGGGACCTTGACCTTGCGGAACATCTCGATGCCCTTGCGCGCGTCCAGCAAGGCGATGTCCTGGGGCGTGGTGACGATCACCGCGCCGTCCACCGGTACCTTCTGGGCCAGGGTGAGCTGGATGTCACCGGTGCCTGGCGGCATGTCCACGAACAGATAGTCCAGGTCGCTCCAGCGTGTCTGGTTGAGCATCTGCTGGAAGGCTCCCGCCACCATCGGGCCACGCCAGACCATGGGCTCGCGAACGTCGACCATGAACGCCATGGACATGGCCTGGATGCCGTGGGCCTCCAGCGGCAGGAACTGGTTCTCGCCGCTCGCCTGGGGGCGCACGCCTTCGCCGACTCCCAGCATCTGCGCCTGGCTGGGCCCGTAGATATCGGCGTCGAGAACGCCGACGCGATAGCCTTCGGCGGCCATGGCCAGCGCCAGATTCACGGTCACCGTCGACTTGCCGACACCACCCTTGCCCGATGCCACGGCAACGATATGCTTGACCCCTTCGATCACGTCTCGCTCCTGTTTCCAGATGGGCGCGGTTAATCCGCCGGGCCAGTATAGGGCCCAGGCGGCGCGAGGTTAAGCGAAGCGGGACCGCCAAACGCAGCGGCGGGCCCGAAGGCCCGCCGCTGTTGCTTCCCGCAAGCTTGCCGACGTCACCGCCGGCAACCGTCTCGCTGACGCTCAGTTGGTGCTTTCGGTGCTGGCGTCGTCGGTGACCGAGGCTGCCGCATCGCGCACCTTCTCGGCAGCCTGACGGGCCACGTCCTTGACCGTCTCGACGGCCTCGGCGGCACCGGAGGCTACCTCATCGGTCCACTGGGTAGACGACTCCTCGCCCTCGGCGGCCGCATCGGCGGAGCCCTCTTCGCTGGCCGCATCCGCCTGGGAAGCGTCGGCGGAGGAACCTTCCCCGCTCTGGGAGGCGTCGGCAGAAGCCTGATCACCCTCGCTGCCACCCGGGGTCTTCTCCATGGACTCGGACGAGGCCACGTCCTCGTCCTCGGCGGCGCTCTCGTTGGAGCCCTGCTCGCTGGCCGAGGCCGCGCTGTTGCCCGAGGACTGAGAAGAGTCCTGCTCCTGCGACGACTGTTCCTCTGCCGCCGACCGCTTCGCCGACTGAACGGCGATATCGGCCTGGCTCATGCCATCACTGCTCTGGTCGCCGCTGTTTTCGCCGCCACCACTCTGGTCGCCATTGCTCTGGTCGCCACCCCCGGAGCTGATGACCTCGACGGAGCCGCTGCTGCTTTCGCCCTGGGACGAGGCCTGCTCATCGGCACTACCCTCGCTGTCGCTGCCTTGACCGGAGGATGCGCCGTCAGAGAGCTCGGCGGTGGCACGATCGAGGTTCTCGAGCTCGATGCGCCAGGTGTCGAGTTGATTGTTGAGACGAGCCAGACGCTGGCGACGCTCGTCGGCACGGGCCTCGAGTTCATCGATCCTGGCCTGCAGCTCATCGCGGCGGGCGACCGCTTCCTCGGCACGGGACTCGGCCTGGCGAACACGCGCCTCGGCCTGCTCGCGTTGCTCGGCGGTGCTGGCCAGCGTCTGCTCGAGGCGGGCCTGGGCCTGCTCGGCCTGCTTCTGCGCCTCCTGCTGCTGGCTCTCGAGGCTCGCCACTTCTTCCTCGAGTGAACCGACGGCGCTCTGCATCTCTTCGATGGAGCTTTCCAGATCACTCAGGCGCTTCTCGGCGTCATCGACCTCTCCGGTCAAGGACTCAGCCTCGGACTTGAGCGAATCACGACGCTCCACCAGCTGCTGCTGTTCGTTCTGCGCCTCTTCCAGACGATTGCGCGCCGCCACCAGGTCGGACTGCAAGGATGCCTGGGTGGATTCGAGTTCCTTGAGATCGGCCTGTACCTGGGCGGCCTGCTCTTCGGCTGCCGCCTGGGCGGTACGCGCTTCGGCCTCCTCGGCCTTCAGGGTTTCGAGCTGGGCACGCATTTCCTCAAGCGAGGTCTCGGCCTCTTCCCACTGGGATACCTGGCTCTCGAGCTCGGCACGCTGGGCTTCCAGGGTAGCCTGGCTCTCTTCCAGCCCGGACACCTGCTCGCGCAGGGTCTCGACGCGTGACTCGCTGGCATCGAGTTCCTTGGTCAGGGCAGTGCGTGCCTCGCCGTTGGAACTGGCGCTGAGCTGGGCACCGATGGCCCAGATCAGGCTGACGCCGGCCACCGCCGCCAGGCCCTTGACGCGGTTGTCCTTGAACAGCTCCTTGGCATCCTTGCCGGAGGCTGAAGACTGGGTCGCCTCGGAGGTGTTGCCATCCTTCTCGGTGTTGTTGTCCTTGTCGGGATTGATCTCTTCCATTCGGGGGTCTCCCTTGGGGTGGGACGGGTCCTGAGGTTCGAGGACCAAAGTGATCACAGCATACTGCCTGACTGCGGGCGCGTCAGGGGTGTGCTCCATCAAAAATACGCGCTAGCGAGCATTAGAAAATTGCCGTGTACCCTATCCGAGCATGTTTTCCGCAGAGCGTCGAGCCCCATTACCGAAGCGCAGGAGTCTGCGGAAAGCCGCCCTCACAAGCGTTCAGGATGCAGCGCCTGTTCGACGCACTACGTCTCCGGCTTGCCGCGTAGCGACTTGAGCTTGCCCCGCTGCTTCTTGCCTTCGAGGCGACGCCGCTTGGCCGCCTTGCTGGGCCGGGTGGCGCGACGCGCCTTGGGAATCACCAGTCCCTGCTGCAACAGCGATTTCAGCCTCGCCAGTGCCGCTGCGCGGTTGGCCTCCTGGGTGCGTTCCGACTGGGCCTTGATGATCACCACTCCGTCCTGGGTGATGCGATGATCATTGAGCGCCAAAAGGCGCTCCTTGACGTCGTCAGGCAACGACGATGCCTGAATATCGAAGCGCAGATGAATCGCCGAGGCGACCTTGTTGACGTTCTGGCCGCCGGCTCCCTGGGCACGAATCGCACTCATGGCGATCTCGCTATGAGGGACCGACAGACGTCGACTTAGTTGCATCTTGCCTCCCTCCTGGTGGCTTGTGATAAATGACGGTAGATGAACGGCGTTGGTGGCCAGTATCGCTGGTCGGTGCCGATGCCCGGTGCTGATACCCAGTGCTGATGCCCGTTGCCGATGCTCAATGTTGATGATCAACGCCAGGCCGTCGGCGGCCCCATCCGGTGGGAGCGACACACTTCAAGGCCTGATCGGACCGACGCCGAGCCCCTTGAGCATGACACGACGAACGGCCTTGAGCAGCGGATAGCTGAGGCGTGCTCGCCGTCTCGACGACAGCCACCACAGCATCCCACGCGACAACGGACCTCGACCTCGCCCGGCCACTGCCGCCATACGTACCGCCTGATCACCATGGTAGCGCTCGTCGCCGAGCTCCAGCACCATACCCTCGTCCAGGCGACAGCCCAGACGCTCCAGACGCCGGACCTCTTCGGGGTGATGGCGCGCATCAACGAGATCCAGCCGTCCCTTGGACAGTCCGTAGCGCGACACGAAGCTCCGACACAACGGACACTGTCCATCGTAGATCAGCCTGGCGTCGGATTCGGTGCGGGATTCCTGGTCTGCAGATGCCACTCGTTCCTCCCGGCGTACACCCGCCCTTTGACCATCTGGTTGGGCAAGGGTTTGACGCTGACACTGGCTCCCAGCGTATCATGCCCTATCCCTCAAGGACGATTCGGGCCCATGACAGCACCGCGCTGGTACCAACACGCCGTCTTTACTCTGCTGCCACGGCTCGCCTTCTTCATGTGGCGGGTGCTGACCCACTTTCTGCATAATCGGGGAATGCTGCTGGCGGGCGGGGTCGGCTTCAATATTCTGCTGTCCACCATTCCGCTGTTCGCACTGATGGTGGTGGCGATGGCTCAGGTCGTGGACGAGCAGCAGCTGCTCAATGTGATCGCCATGCAGGCACGCCACATCGCCCCGACCCACGCCGAGGTGATGCTGGAGTCGGTGCGCGCACTGCTGGACTCCCGCGACGCGATCGGCATCTACGGCATCCCGGTGCTGCTGATCTTCAGCTCCTTCGCCTTTCGCATGCTGGAAGACGCCCTGGCGCTGATCTTCAGAAAGCCCGACGTCAAGGACACCCGCAGCCTCTGGGTCTCCTTCCTGTTGCCCTACGCCTTCATGCTGGTACTGAGTGCGGCGCTGCTGGCGCTGGCCATGGCGGTCAGCCTGGCCAGCACCCTCAATGGACTGTGGATGGCGCTATACGGCCGTGAGCTGCCCATGGCCTCGCTGTCGGAGCCGGCCCTCAACCTGACCAGCTTCGTCGGCGTCTTCCTGCTGTTCAGCGCCATCTACAAGGTCCTGCCGGTGGTACGCATTTCCCTGAGGCGCGCCCTGGCCGGGGGCTTTGCCGCCGCCCTGATGTGGGAAGGGGTCAGGATCGCCCTGGTCTACTACTTCGCCAACCTGTCACTGGTAAGCGCGGTCTACGGCCCCCTGGCGACCCTGATCGTGGTGCTTCTGAGCCTCGAGATCGGCGCCGTGATCCTGCTGCTGGGCGCCCAGGTCATCGCAGAGCTCGAGCACAACTGCCGCCTCGGCCTGCCCTGGCACCAGGACCCTCGAAAGCGCTCGCGGGTCGATGCCCTCAGCGGCGCTGCGGCTCCTTGCCCTGCAGGCGACGAATCAGCCCCATCAGGCCGCGACCGCTGATCATGCCCAGCAGGTAGATCACCACCACCAGCAGGGCCATCGGCATGGCAATGGTCCAGCCGAGCAGTTTCACCTGCACCATCTCGATGTTCTGCACCACCAGGATGGCGATCAGCGCCAGGATCACGACCTTTACCACCAACCAGAACTTTTCCATCGAAGACTCTCCTTGTGCCCGACACGGGCGTTGCGATGTCGCCACGCCGAGCTCGAAATTGTGTCAAATCGAGCGTCGGCCAGCGTGTGAAACATGGTCGCGGGGTGGCGGACTGTCAAGCTGGCCGGTCGAGGCACATCCTGCTCCCGCGTCGGTATCTCCACCGTCCTGCACAGCCCACCAGCGAGGTCAGAAGGTGGACAGGCCGCTGGCCTCCATCAATCGATAGCGCCAGCCATCGAACCAGCCAGCCTCGTCCCGCGGCGCCCAGGCTCGGCTGGTTCGACGTCCCTCGCTCGAGTCCCAGCGCTGGTCGAACCAGGCGCCGATATCGTCGATGGCGACGACTCCTCGCCCTTTTAGCAAGACGCTGCTTTCAAGATTGAAGTCGTCGAGATTGCGTCGGGTCAGGTTGGCCGAGCCCAGAATCACGGCGTCCGCCAGCTCGTCCTTCGCCGGGCCCCTTCTCACCAGCACCACCTTGCTGTGGCACTGCTCACCGTCGGTGACACACCAGCGCACCTGAACGCCCGCGTCCAACAGCTCTTCGGCCACCGGCTGATTGGGCAGGCCTCCCTTTTCGAAACCGAAGGCCTCACGGTTGGGGTCGAGCAGCACCCGAACCGCCACTCCTCGCCCGCTGGCCTCCTTCAGCGCCTCGACCACCCCGCGGTGGGCGACATAGAAAGCAGCGACATCCAGCCGATCGCCGGCGACGGTGTCATCGACCTGAGCGAGCACGGCGTCACGGATGGCGGCTTCGGTCAGCAGTTGCGCCATCGCGCCATCCGATGGCTCGGCCTCAGGTGCTGGCGGCTGCGATAACTCGACGCCGGACCAGGACGCCACCTCGGCCTCCGAGGCGATGACGTCATGGGCGACGGGGCCATCGATCCTCAGCGCCACGTTGGAGTGCAGGCTACTGCCGTCGTGAGGATTGGCCGAGGTGATCAGTGTCGACCACCCTTCGGCGTGATCCACCGTCAGCGTCTTGCGATGATTGGCGCGAAAATTGAGCAGCGCCAGGTAGCTTCTCAGGGTCACCGGCTCGCCACCGAAGGCATTGGGCAGCCAGCCCCCGTCCGGGTCGTTGCCAAGCCGATCCAGTCCCAGATGCCAAAGGCCTGACCACAGCGGGTTGGAGGCGCGCAGGCGATCGAGACGGGTGATGGCAAGCTCGACCCCCGCCGCCTCCAGGCTCTGATAGAGCGGCACCCGCTGGCCTCCATAGAGAGTATTTAGGGGGTCGGTGATCACTACCACTCGCGGCGCCGGTTGGCGCTGGCGGGCGGCGATCAGCGCATCGGCAAGGCGTTCGGCCAGGGGCAGAAAGTCGCCCCCGCCACTGCCCTCGAGGCGATTGAACAGGAACATGTCGACGACGATCAGCCGGCGGGCACCCTCGATCATGTTGACCGCTTCGTCAAAGATGTGCTGATCAAGATGGCGACGGCCACCCTCGTCATACCAGGTTCGATCGGCGAGAAATTCGACCTCGCCCACTGGCCGCTCGGGCCAGGCCTTGCCGACGTTTTCCGGTAGTGGCTTGATACTCTGCCACAGCCCCATCCCCGCCCAGGCGACCAGCAGTACTGCCCCGCTCCATTTGATCGTGCGTCCCAGCCTGGCCATAGCGTCCTCTTGGCGAATTCATCCGTGGCGCACGAGCATAGCCCAAAACGTTTCACCCACACACGTACCCGTCTCCGCCGTCGCAGGCAGGGCGATGCAGCAGCCTCAAACGCTCGCGCCCGGCACAGGGCCGGGCGCGAGAGACCATCGACGGTCAGTGGGAGATCGCTCAGCTCAGCGCCAGCACCCCACCGCAGACCGCGATGGCAGCGCCGAGGGCACGCACCAGGCGCTGTTCGCGGTTGGCCAGCCAGCCACCCAGCACCCGCGCCAGCATGGTGATGGCAAGCGTCGAGGCCGAAAAGCCCACCACGTAGGCGACGAGTGAGGCGGCTGCAGGCATCTCGGCGCCGTGGGCGATGCCATGCATCGTCATCAGGGCGATCACCAGGCCTCCGCCAAGCGCTGCCGGCAGACGCATCAGCGCCGCCACCATGACCCCGGCGATCAGCACCGACAGCGCAATTCCCCCTTCCACACCGGGCAAGGCGCCGGCGGGAAGCGCGCCGGACAGCGCCAGACCAGCCCCGGCCAGCATGCCAGCCAGTGCCATCAGCGGGGTAAAGCGTCGCATGGCTGCCCCCTGCCCCAGACTCCACAGGCCAATAGCCGCCATCGCCAGCAGGTGATCGAGCCCTAACCAGGGGTGCATCAGGCCGGCGGCAAGGCCGCCATGCTCGACGCCGTGGCCGGGGTGCGCCAGCGCCAGCGGTGCGACAAGGCCAGCGGCCATGGCGCCAGCGAACGCCAGGGAACGGGAAGAAACACGAGAACGCTGTGTCATGACAGACTCCTTGTTGACTGAGAACGCAACGCTTCGGCTGCGTGGTAACGGGCGATTCAGGCTTCCACTGCCTCGGCTCGCCGGTCGGGCAACATGCCCCGCTCGAGAATGAAACCAATGATGGTGTCGAGACCGACGCCGTCATACAGATTGGTGAAGACGAAAGGACGTTCGCCACGCATCTTGCGCGAGTCACGGTCCATCACCTCCAGCGAAGCATGCACCTGCTCGGCAATGTCGATCTTGTTGATGATCAACAGATCCGACTTGGTGATGCCCGGCCCGCCCTTGCGCGGGATCTTGTCACCCGCGGAGACGTCGATAACGTAGAGCGTCAGGTCCGACAGCTCAGGACTGAAGGTGGCCGACAGGTTGTCGCCGCCGGACTCCACCAGCACCAGTTCGAGCCCAGGATGGCGGCGGTGCAGCTCGTCGATGGCCGCCAGGTTCATCGAGGCGTCCTCGCGGATCGCGGTGTGCGGACAGCCGCCGGTTTCGACGCCGAGGATGCGATCCGGCGACAGCGCCTCGTTGCGGGTCAGGAAGTCGGCGTCTTCCTTGGTGTAAATGTCGTTGGTCACCACGGCGATATCGTAGTGATCACGCAGGGCCCGACACAGCTGCTTGAGCAGCGCCGTCTTGCCCGAGCCCACCGGGCCGCCCACGCCGACGCGCAGGCACTGGGAGGGAGTGGTTGAAGTGGTCATGGTGTTCTCCTGCCTGTCATGTAAGGCCATTCCCCGACGTGTCGAAGACCGGAGAATGGCGCCGTCGATACCCCGGTATCGATGGCATCGTTGTCACTCGCTCAGCTGCGAAACAGCCGCGAGTACTGGGTTTCGTGCAGGCCGCTGGCCAGGGCGAGCCCCGGCAGCGCCGGCCCCATGTCGTCATCGTCGATGATCAGGGCACGCCCCACCGCCTCGACCAGCGCCGGACGCAGCCGCTCGACCAGTCGCTGGGCCGCGGTATGCCCGAGCGGCAGCGCCTTGCAGGCTGCCGCCAGCTGGTTCTCGAGCCAGGCCCAGGCAAAGCCCAGCATGGCCTGTCGCGGCGGCAACCCGCGGGCTACCGCCAGGGCGCTGAAGGCGGTCACATAGCCAGGCTCGTCAGGCAAGCCGACTTCGGGCGCCAGCCCCAGGCTGCGCATCAGGCGCACCAGCGACGCGCCCAGCTGGCGATCCTCCTCGCGCAGCTCTCGGGTCTCGCGTACCGCCCCCAGCCAGCAGTCCCAATGCGCCACCCTATCCTCGTCGCCCTGCTGCCAGGCCTCGACGAGTCGCGCCAGGGCAGGCAGTTCCGCCACCGCCAGGCCATCCTCCAGCACGCCCTCGAGCCAGTCGCCAAGACTCTTCTCATCGTGAACCCAGCCCAGTTCGAAGGCGCTCTCGAGCCCCTGGGACCAGGCGAAGGCGCCGATCGGCAACGCCGGGCTGACCAGCTGCAGCAGCCCCAGCAGGGCCAGATCATCGTGCGCCTGTGACGCAGACTCGATCCCGGCCATCAGGTGATCCCCTGAGCGTGGCTATGTGAGGAGCCATGTGAGGAGCCATGTGAGGAGCCATGTGAGGAGCCGTGTGAATGGCCATGCCCGTGCGAATGCCCGTGCCCGTGCCCGTGCCCATGGTCATGAGAATCGCTGTGCGAATGCCCATGCGAATGCCCACCCATGGTGTAGGCGCCCGGCTCGGGATCGAAGGGTGCCTGGTGGTGCTCGAGCCGCGCACCAAGCCGCTCGGCCAGCTCTTCCAGCACATGGTCCGGCGCAAAGCGCACGTAGCAGCAGGCGTCACCCTGGTACTCGCCCTCGCCGATACCGAGGGTCACGTGGCGGTTGCCCAGGTGGTAGCACAACCGAGCCAACGCAAGGCCAGCGTCCGGCCCCGGCGCGACCCAGGCGGTCACCACCGGTTCCGGCGCAGCGATGACCCGGACGCGGCTGCCATCATCGGCCTGAAGACCGTCGCCGTGGCGCAGCACCGGCCCGCGTTCGAGAAACAGACCCGCCGCACGCCCACTGTCCAGGGTCACCCGCAGGCGCCCCTTGATGCGATCGTCGTAGCTCAGGGTCAGGGTGTCCTGGACGCCGTCTTGCCCTTCGCCGACGGGCAACGGCCCGAGCCGGCGGGTCAGCGACAATAGCGAACTCATGGATGACTCCTTGGTACTGTCAGCGGCACTGTCGAAAACCGTCATCATCGCTGACTCAAAAAAGGTGATAGCGCTGGGCCAACGGCAGCACGTCCAGCGGTTCACAGGTCAGAAGCTCGCCATCGCAGGTGACCTCGTAGGTCTGGGCGTCGACCTTGAGATCCGGGCAACGGTCATTGAGCTTCATGTCGCCCTTGCGCACCGCGCGCACATCCCGGCAAGCCACCAGGCGGCTTTGAAGCCCCAGCCGATCCTTGAGCCCCGCATCCAGCGCGGCCTGAGAGACAAAGCTCACCCGGGTCGCTGCGGCGGCCTGGCCCAGCGCCCCGAACATCGGACGGTAGTGCACCGGCTGGGGAGTCGGGATAGAGGCATTGGGGTCGCCCATGGGGGCCATGGCGATCATTCCCCCCTTGAGCACCAGCGCCGACTTGACGCCGAAGAAGGCCGGGTCCCACAGCACCAGGTCGGCCAGCTTGCCCACCTCGACAGAACCGATCTCATCGGCCAGGCCGTGGGTGATGGCGGGGTTGATGGTGTACTTGGCCACATACCGGCGGGCACGCAGGTTGTCGGCGCCACGTTCTTGATCTTCCGGCAGTAAACCACGCTGCACCTTCATCTTGTGAGCGGTCTGCCAGGTCCTGCACACCACCTCGCCGACGCGTCCCATGGCCTGGGAATCAGAGGCGATCATCGAGATGACGCCGAGGTCATGCAGGATGTCCTCGGCGGCGATGGTCTCGCGGCGAATGCGCGAATCGGCGAAAGCCACGTCCTCGGGAATATTGGGGTCGAGGTGATGACACACCATCAGCATGTCCAGGTGCTCGTCGACGGTATTCACCGTGTAGGGCCGGGTCGGGTTGGTCGACGACGGCAGCACATAGTCCTTCGAGCAGGCGGTGATGATGTCCGGTGCGTGGCCGCCTCCGGCGCCTTCGGTATGGTAGGTATGGATGCCGCGCTGCTTGAACGCCGCCAGGGTGTCCTCGACGAAACCGGACTCGTTGAGGGTGTCGGTGTGGATCGCGATCTGGACGTCGTAGCGCTCGGCCACGCTCAGGCAGGTATCGATGGAGGCCGGGGTGGTCCCCCAGTCCTCGTGCAGCTTGAGCCCCATGGCGCCCGCTTCGATCTGGGCCTCCAGCGCTTCAGGCAGGCTGACGTTGCCCTTGCCGAGCAGACCGATGTTCATCGGCAGGCTGTCGCAGGCCTTGAGCATCTGGTGGATGTGCCAGGCCCCCGGCGTGCAGGTGGTGGCGTTCGATCCGGTGGCAGGCCCGGTACCGCCCCCCAGCATGGTGGTGATGCCGCTGGCCAGGGCCTCGTCCACCAGCTGCGGACAGATGAAGTGCACGTGGGCGTCGATGGCGCCGGCGGTGAGGATCTTGCCCTCGCCGGCGATGACCTCGGTGCCGGGTCCGATCACGATGGTGACGTCCGGCTGGGTGTCTGGATTGCCGGCCTTGCCGATGGCGGCGATGCGCCCCGCCTGAAGGCCCACGTCGGCCTTGACGATGCCCCACCAGTCAAGGATCAGGGCATTGGTGATGACGGTGTCCATCACCGTCTGGTCGAGACGCTGGCTCTGCCCCATACCGTCACGAATGACCTTGCCACCACCGAACTTGACCTCGTCGCCGTAGTGGGTGGCGTCCTTTTCTACCTCGATCCACAGCTCGGTGTCTCCCAGGCGCACCCGGTCGCCGACGGTGGGGCCATAGATGTCGGCATAAGCCTGACGGCTAATCTTCATCGGGCGTCCTCCTGGCCGCTGTCGCCGCTGGGTGCACCGGCATCGTCCAGCGCGCCCATGACTTCACCTCGAAAGCCGTAGATATGACGACGCCCGGCGAAGCTCACCAGGGTGACCTCACGGCTCTGCCCCGGCTCGAAGCGCACCGCGCTGCCGGCGGCCACGTCCAGACGAAAGCCCCGCGCCCTGTCGCGATCGAACGCCAGTGCCGGGTTGGTCTCGGCGAAGTGATAGTGGGATCCGACCTGAATCGGTCGATCTCCGCGATTGGCCACCTCCAGCGTGACCCTGTCGCGACCCTCGCACAGGGCGATGTCACCGTCCTTCAGTTGGTATTCTCCGGGGATCATCCCGCGCCCTCCCTATTGGTATCAGCGTATGAGCCTGTCGCGTCGTCCCCGGATCAAGCCGGGGCCTGGCAGCGTCACGAGATCGGGTTGTGCACCGTTACCAGCTTGGTGCCGTCAGGAAAGGTGGCCTCGACCTGCACCTCGTCGACCATTTCCGCCACCCCTTCCATTACCTCGTCACGCCCCAGTATCTGGCGCCCTCGGCTCATCATCTCGGCCACACTCAGGCCTTCCCGGGCACCCTCCATGATCTCGCAGCTGATCAAGGCCACCGCCTCGGGATAGTTCAGCTTGAGCCCCTTGGCGCGTCGCCGCTCGGCCACCAGGCCAGCGGTAAACAGCAAGAGCTTGTCCTTGTCACGCGGTGTCAGCTCCATCCTTTCATCCTCGATGTTGGTCAGGGTGGCCAGGGGTCACCTGGCCCGCCCGGCATGGCATTCAGGTAAACCAGATGCGTGGCACACAGGCCTCGCGATCCATCAGCATCGGACGCAGCAAGGTCCAGGCCGCCTCGCACAGCGACCAGGCCTCGCGCCGCGAGTGACCGAGGTAGCGCAGCAGCAGGACGCCATCACGCACAGTGACGGCCCAGCGCTCGGCTTCACCAGCGCCGGGACTGCCGGCAAGGTCACTCCCTCCCTGCCCCAACCCTTGGCGCAGACGTTCGATCGCCGCGGACTCGTCTTCGAGCCCGACCGCCCACAGGGTTGCCTGGACGCTGCACCCTCGCTGCCCCCAGGCGCCGTGAAAACGACGATGGTCAGGGTCGAGGGGCTGGCGCTCGATCCACAGCGGTCGTCCGTCCCGGGACAGCCGGAAGCGCTGCTCGAGGTGGCCACTGGCAAACGGCAGGTCACTGGCCGGCCGCCCCAGCGCCAGCACCTCCCAGCCCAGGCAGCGGGCGCTGCCGGAAAGCTCGATCTCGGTGGCCTGCACCCCTCGCGAGCCGTCGAAGGCGATGGTTTCCTGGGGCAACCACTCGAGCAGCCCGCTCTCCTCGACCACCAGACGAGTGCGCTGGGACCAGGCCACGGCGTTGCGGTCGGCCCGATACAGCTTGTTGGCCGCCGGTGTGGTCAGCAGTGCCCGCGCGCCCGCGCCCACCCGCGCCTGGATATCCAGGATATCGCCGCTGACCAGGCCCCCCGGGGGATGCAGCAGATAGACGTGGCAGGTGCCGTCGCGGCCTTCGGGATAGAAGGGACGCTGCACCCGCAGGGGGCCGCGATGATCCACCCGATAGAGGCGAGTGGCCTGGCCATCATGGCGAAAGCCGAGATCGAGGCTGGCCTCCCAGCGCCGTCCTGCGTCGAAACGATGGCCGTGCCGATCGGTCGAATCCTGTGTTGTCTGCGCGCTCATGGCTCTCCCGGGCGGTCCGTCGAGTCGGCGTGGCAAGCGAAAGTAAAAAAGGCCACCACCATTGCCCAATCAAGGTGCAAGCCCCGTACCAGCTTCCCGAATCTCTATTTTTCTACTTATTTTTCAATTTCTTATAGAACAACCAAGGATTGCACCAGAGAAAAGCACGCCTTTGGTCGCGCACAAAAAAAGTGCGCAACCTTACGATTGCGCACCATTGATGTGCAGCGATTCACCCTGATTGACGCGCTACCGCTCAGACGGTCAGGTAGCGCTTCACCACGGCGTCGTCGAGCTCACCGATATCACCGACGGCGACTCTCCGCCCGCGATCGAGGATGGCGAAGTGGTCGGCGAAGCGTCGGGCAAAGGGCAGTTTCTGCTCCACCAGCAGCACGGTCAGCCCATCATCGGCGATCAACCGACGGATGACTTCGCCGATCTGGGCGACGATATTGGGCTGGATGCCCTCCCCCGGCTCGTCGAGGATCAACAGCTTCGGCTCGATCACCAGGGCGCGCCCGATCGCCAGCTGCTGCTGCTGACCGCCGGACAGATCGCCGCCACGCCGATGGCGCATCTCCTTGAGCACCGGGAACAGCTCATAGATCCGTTCGGGCACCTGGCGCAGGCCATCGCCACGGGCGGCAAGGCCAGTGCGCAGATTCTCCTCCACCGTCATCAGCGGAAAGATCTGGCGTCCCTGGGGCACATAGCCCACGCCCAGGCGTGAGCGATCCTCGAGGCGACGGCTTTCCAGCGCGACACCGTCGGCGTAGCGAAGCTCACCGCCGGTGATCGGCACCTCGCCCATGATCGCCTTCATCAGGGTGGTCTTGCCGACGCCATTGCGACCCAGCACACAGGTACAGGCCGCCCTGGGCACGTCGAGATCGAGATCCCACAGAGTATGGCTCTCGCCATAGAACTGATTGAGCCCGCGAATGCTCAGCATCGATCCACCTCCTTGCCCATCTCCTGCACCCACCGGCCGCAGACCTTCGCCCACAGCGTGGCCAGCCTGCCGCGGGATGCGCCGTCCGCCCAGTACAGCGCTCTTACCGAAGACTGCTGAGGTACCCGCTCCAGTCCGATCATGCCGCCTCCTCGTCGCCACCCAGGTAGACCTCGATCACCCTGGGGTCGCTTGCCACCTTGTCCATACTGCCCTCGGCCAGCACCGAGCCCTGATGCAGCACCGTCACCGTGCGCGCGATCGAACGCACAAAGCCCATGTCGTGCTCCACCACCACCACCGAGTGCTTGCCGGCGAGGCTCAATAACAGCTCTGCGGTACGCTCCATCTCCTGCTCGGTCATCCCCGCCACCGGCTCGTCGACCAGCAACAGTCGAGGGCGCTGCATCAACAGCATGCCGATCTCGAGCCACTGCTTCTGTCCGTGGGACAGGATGCCCGCCTGGCGGCGACTGAGCGACGCCAGACCCACCGTCTCGAGCACCTCCTCGATTCGCGCCAGCACCTCCCCGGTCATGCGCGCCTTGAGCGTCGGCCACAGACTCTTGTCCATGGCCATCGCCAGCTCGAGGTTCTCGAACACCGTCAGCGCCTCGAACACCGTGGGCTTCTGGAACTTGCGCCCGATGCCGAGCCGGGCGATCTCCGGCTCGTTCTTGGTCAACAGGTTGTGGCGGCTGCCGAACCACACGCTGCCCTGATCCGGGCGCGTCTTGCCGGTGATGATGTCCATCATGGTGGTCTTGCCGGCCCCGTTGGGGCCAATGATGCAGCGCAGTTCGCCGTCGTCGATGGTCAGGTTGAGATCATTGATGGCCTTGAAGCCGTCGAAGCTCACCGACACGTCCTCGAGATAGAGGATCGGGCCGTGGCGTACGTCGACCGGCGATTGTTCCGGGACCAGGAAGTCGAAGACCCGATCGCGATCGGCCAGGCTCTGAAGAAAGCTCATGAGGTGGCCTCCCTGGGGGTTGCATCTAGCGTGTCGGTTGGCGTGTCGGCTGGCGTGTCGCTGTCATCGTCGCTGCCTTGCTGGCGAGAGCGTGACAAAAGCCCGGCGATGCCCTGAGGCAGCAGCACTGTCACCAGCACGAACAGCGCACCGAGCGCGAACAGCCAGGCCTCCGGCATCACCCCGGTAAACACGCTCTTGGCGTAGTTCACCGCCAGCGCACCGATCACCGCGCCATAGAGGGTGGCACGGCCACCCAGCGCCACCCACACCACCACCTCGATGGAGAACAGCGGCGAGAACTCGCTGGGGTTGATGATGCCCACCTGGGGCACATAGAGGGCGCCTGCGACCCCGGCCAGCATGGCCGAGACGACGAACACGAAGAGCTGATAGCGCTCCACCCGGTAGCCGAGAAAGCGGGTGCGGGACTCGGCGTCGCGCACCGCCACGCAGACCCGCCCAAGCTTGCTGACCACGATGGCACGGCACAGCAGGAAACCCAGCGCCAGCGCCACGCCGGATGCGATAAATAGCCCCAGTCGAGTGGCGTCGGCGGACAGGTCGAAGCCCAGCAGTTCCTTGAAGTCGGTCAGGCCGTTGTTGCCGCCAAAGCCCATCTCGTTGCGGAAGAACGCCAGCATCAGCGCAAAGGTCAGCGCCTGGGTGATGATCGACAGATAGACCCCGGTGACCCGCGAACGGAACGCCAGGAAGCCGAACACCAGCGCCAGCAGGCCCGGCGCCAGCAGCACCATCACAAAGGCAAAACCGGCCATGTCGAAGCCAAGCCAGTACCAGGGCAGGCTGTCCCAGTCGAGGAACACCATGAAGTCCGGCAGCAGTGGATCGCCGTAGACACCGCGGTCGCCGATCTGGCGCATCAGGTACATGCCCATGGCGTAGCCGCCGAGGGCGAAGAAGGCGCCGTGGCCCAGGCTGAGAATCCCCAGGTAACCCCAGACCAGATCCACCGCCACCGCCAGCAGCGCATAGCACAGGTACTTGCCCAGCAAGGTAACGGTATAAGTGGAGACGTGTAACGGATGCTCCGGCGCCAGCAGCAGATTTGCCGCCACCACCAGCGCCATGGTGGCACCGAGCACCGCCAGGAAGATCAGAGTCGACCGCTCGCCGAACGGGCGAGCCAGCCATAGTCGGGATGATGGCATCGCTCAGCCCTCCGCCGCGCGGCCCTTCTGGGGAAAGAGTCCCCTCGGGCGCTTTTGAATGAACAGAATGATGAACACCAGCACCAGGATCTTGGCCAGTACCGCCCCGGCCCAGGGCTCCAGCACCTGATTGATCACCCCCAGCGAGAGCCCCGCCACCAGGGTGCCCCACAGATTGCCGACCCCGCCGAACACCACCACCATGAAGGAGTCGATGATGTAGTTCTGGCCGAGGTTGGGACCGACGTTGGTGAGCTGTGACAGCGCCACCCCCGCAAGGCCAGCCACCCCCGACCCCAGCGCGAAGGTCAGGATGTCGACGCGGGTCGCGCGAATGCCCATGGAGCGTGCCATGGCACGATTCTGCGTCACCGCGCGTACCTCCAGCCCCAGCCGGGTGCGGCGCATCACCAGCATCAGGGCGGCAAACACCAGGATGGCGAAGCCCAGCACATAGAGGCGATTGAGGGTCAGCGACAGCGCCTCGTTGATCACCAGCGAGCCGCTCATCCACTCGGGCGTCACCACGGTACGGTTGAGCGGTGAGATCAGGGTGCGCACCAGCTGCTGCAGGATCAGGCTGACGCCGAAGGTCGCCAGCAGGGTTTCCAGCGGACGCCCCTTGAGGAACTGGATGACGCCTCGCTCGATGGCCACGCCCACCAGCGCCGCCACCAGAAAGCCCGCCGGAATCGCCAGCAGCAGCGCAAGCCCCGGCTGACCCGGCAACAGCTGCTGCATCGCCCAGGTGGTGTAGGCCCCCAGCATAATCAGCTCGCCGTGGGCCATGTTGATCACCCCCATGACGCCGAAGGTGATAGCCAGGCCGATCGCCGCCAGTACCAGCACCGAGCCCAGCGACAGGCCGAAGTAGAGCGTCTCGGCGGCGCGGTTGAGCTTGAGCGCCTGCTCGCTTTCGGCCAGCGCCGCCTGGGCAGCTTCCGCCAGCGCTACATCGTCGCTGCGGCTGGCCTGCATCAGCGCGGCCCTGGCCTGGCCATTGAGGCTACCGGACAGCGCCTCGACCGCCGCCACGTCCCCCTGTTCGACCCGTGCGATGGCGATGGCCTGCTCCAGGGTCGCGGCCACCTCGGGGTCGCTCTCGGCGGCGGCCAGCTCGCTCAGCGACTCGACGGCGTCAGCCTCGACCTCGCCCAGCAGATCCCGCGCCGCCGCCAGCCGCTGGGCAGGGTCGTCGACACGCAGGTCGATCAGCGCCAGGGTGCTGTCCAGATAGCCCCTGAGACTGTTGTTGATGGAGACGCGGTCGAGCTCGCGGCGCGATATTTCGCCCGCCGGCTCCAGCGTCAGGGCGTCGGCCACGGGCCAGTTGCGACCGCGATTTTCCAGTACCACGACGATAGCGCCGCTGTCCTTGACGCGGGCGAGCTTGCCCTCGGCAAAGCTCTCGAGCCAGCGCCGGGCGCGCTCGTCACCGCTCTCGGCGATGGCGTCGATGGCCGCTTTCTTGTCGCGGAAGCTGGACTCGGCCAGCGCCGACAACAGCGCCGGCCCCTGGTCGGAAGAAGCGGCCTTAGAAGCGCCGGCGTCCTGAGCCCAAGCCTGGCCCAGCCCCAGGGCGACGAGGCAAAGCAGCACCAGCGCGCTCAGCCAGTGACGACCTGCAAGTAGATTCATGGTGAGGTCCCTTGAGACACCCGGGTGCCGACGGCACCACGGGCAGGGTTGGCGTGATCCGGGCCGGTGCGCCGTGCACACCGGCCCCTTGTCGTTATGTTCTATTCGCTGGAGGCGACGTCTGAGCCACCACCGCAGCTACCCTGCACCACGTTGTAGTTGCCGCACTCAAGCGGAGCACGCCAGTCGCTGATCAGATCGCGGGAGCCTTCCAGATAGTCGGACCAGGCGTCGCCGGCCACCGTGGACGGGGTCTGCCACACCACCGAGAACTGGCCATTGTCCTGGATCTCGCCGATCAGCACCGGCTTGGTAATGTGGTGGTTGGGCATCATGGTGGCGTAGCCGCCGGTAAGATTGGGCACCGAGACGCCGATGATCGCTTCCTTGACCGCATCGACATCGGTGGTCTCCGCCTTGCGCACCGCCTCGGCCCACATGTTGAAGCCGATATAGTGGGCTTCCATGGGGTCGTTGGTGACGGCGTTGTCGTCGCCGGTGTAGTCGTACCAGGCGTCGATGAAGTCGTAGTTGACGTCTTCATCCACGCTCATGAAGTAGTTCCAGGCCGCCAGGTGGCCGACCAGCGGCGCAGTGTCGAGACCGGACAGCTCCTGCTCACCCACCGAGAAGGCCACCACCGGGATATCCGAGGCCTCGACGCCCTGGTTGGCCAGCTCCCGATAGAAAGGCACGTTGGCGTCGCCATTGATGGTGGAGACCACCGCCGTCTTCTTGCCGGCACCACCGAACTGCTTGATCTCGGAGACGATGTTCTGCCAGTCGGAGTGACCGAAGGGGGTGTAGTTGACCATGATGTCCTCGTCGGCCACGCCCTGGGACTTCAGGTAGGCTTCGAGGATCTTGTTGGTCGTGCGCGGATAGACATAGTCGGTACCGGCCAGCACCCAGCGCTCAACACCGACCTCGTTCATCAGGTAGTCCACCGCAGGAATCGCCTGCTGGTTGGGCGCAGCGCCGGTGTAGAAGACGTTTTCGGAGGATTCCTCGCCTTCGTACTGCACCGGATAGAACAGCAGACCATTGAGCTCCTCGACCACCGGCAGCACCGACTTGCGCGACACCGAGGTCCAGTTGCCGAAGATCACGTCGACCTCTTCCTGCGCCAGCAGCTCGCGGGCCTTCTCGGCAAACAGCGGCCAGTTGGAGGCCGGGTCCACCACCACCGGCTCAAGCTCGCGGCCGAGCAGGCCACCCGCTTCGTTCTGCTGCTCGATCAGCATCAGCATGGTGTCTTTCAGGGTCGACTCGCTGATCGCCATGGTACCGGACAGGGAATGCAGGATACCGACCTTGATCGGGTCCTCCTGGGCCAGCGCCGGTGCGGCGATGGCCAGCGACAGCGTGGACACGGCCAGGCTGGCCAGCGCCTTTTTAGAAAGCGCTTTGGAACGGTGGGCACAAACCTGCGTAGAAGAGATCGAAGCGGTGGGCATGGGAAACCTCCAGGGGTTGCCTTGTCGTTGTGATGGACCATCGTCGAGAGGGAGCCAGGCGGTTCAGGTAAAACCGCTGTATCGCTCAGGCCTGACGTCTTGCGACGTCGACCTCCATCACCACTTCAAGCAAGTCCCATGCCAGCCATATAAAACATTTATAAATTCCAACATTACGTCGGCCAAGACGGGGGCTTACCCACCCCGCCTTGCGCCACAAGAGAGCATCTCGCGCCACCGGGGCGCACCATTGCACCATGCATGGTGCACTTCGCTCCCCCGCCCCCTGCTTCTGCACCACTACAGCGCCAAGCACCGGTGCAGCCCGCCACGGCCGGCACCAGAATGGACCACATATCTATCACTGGCCCACTCTGTTCAATCTGCCGCGTTAGTACCATTACGCTGGCAGACGGTCGAGCTGGCGGAGCACCTGTTCGGTAAAGGCGCTGCAGCCGGTATTGCCGCCGAATTCCCGGGGCCGATACCGGCCATCGGACAGTACGCCGTCCACCGCTTGACGCAACCGACCGGCGGCGTCAGACAGACGATCGTCGGCGTGCTCCACCGCCAGCCATTCGAGCATCATGGCCCCGGACAACAGGGTGGCAATGGGGTTGGCGGCGTCCTGCCCGGCGATATCCGGGGCGCTGCCGTGGGCCCCCTGGAACAGACCGTGGCGATCGCCCAGTTCCGCAGACGGCGACACCCCCATCCCGCCGACGGTGGCCGCCCCCAGGTCCGAAATGATGTCACCGAACAGATTCTCGGCGACGATCACGTCATAGAAGTCCGGACGCTTGACCAGGTGCACCGTCATGGCGTCGACGTAGGCATAGTCGAGTTCGACGTCATTGAACTCGGCGCCTACCTCGTCGCACACCTTGCGAAAGAAGGCGTAGCTTCTGAGGATGTTGGCCTTGTCACAGACAGTAAGCCGCCGCTTGCCGTCCTTCGGTGCGCCCTGACGTCGCCGTGACAGCTCCAGGGCGAAGCGCGCGACTCGCTCGGTGCCCTTGCGGGTAATCACCAGGCTGTCGCTTGCCATCTCGTCGCGCAGCACCACCCCTGCGCCGCGACTGGCGTAGAGGCCTTCGGTGTTCTCGCGCACGATGACATAGTCAATGGTACCGGGCTGATGGTGTCTCAGCGGCGACTCGACCCCGGGCAGCAGGCGGATCGGACGCACGTTGGCGTAAAGGTCCAGTCCGAAGCGCAGCTTGAGGTGCAGGTCGTTGCCCACCTCGGTCCCGTCGTCGTAGGTCACCCCCGGCAGCCCGGCGGCGCCATGCAGGATGGCGTGACTGGCCCGACAGGCGTCCAGCGTCGACTGGGGCAGCACCTCGCCGGTCTTGTCATAGTGCCCCGCCCCACCGTCGAGCCAGTCGAAACGTAGCACGTCGCTGCCCAGCAGCGCTTGCAGTACTTGCACCGTGGCGCCCGCGACCTCCGGGCCGATACCGTCACCAGCGATGGTGGCAATTCGATAACTCACAGAGATTCCCTCGTCTTGTTGTTGTCCATTGATGGTGGCCTCGCAGTATCGTGGTGCAGCGATGTTCTATCCATGGGACCTTATGGTCGATGGCGATGGCGATGGCTACGTCAGAGATCACGCCGCATGATCAGATCCCTGTCCACCACATCGCCCATCTGAAAACTGTGGGTGCCTACCTCGACAAAGCCCCGGGAGCGATAGAAGGCGATGGCGGGATGATTGTTTTCCCACACGCCCAGCCAGACGAAGGCCCTGGCCTGTTCTCGCGCCTCGGTGATGGCCTTGTCGTACAGCATCTTGCCAAGCCCTCGGCCCTGGGCCTCGGCCAGCAGATAGATGCGCTCGATCTCGAGACCATTGTGCTCGCTCAGATCGGTCTGGGCCTCCCCCCAGTTGAGCTTGAGATAGCCGACCGCTACGGGCCCCTTGGCAACGCCCTCGCGCTCCTTTCCCGCTTCACCCGTCTCGCTGCGGCCGGCCTCTTCCAGCAGCCAGAATCGCGACTGTGGGCAGGCCAACTCGCGCTGCACCCTTCCCAGGTCAAAGGCATCACTCAGATAGCGCTCCATGGTCGCTTTCGAGTAAAAGTCGACAAAGGTCTGGTAAAAGGTCCGGCGCCCCAGGGAGGCCAGCGTTTCGGCGTCCTCGAGCGTTGCCTGCCTCAGGCAGTCATTCATCTCGCGTCCTTGCTCCATCGTTGTTGCCCCATCGTTGTTGCCCCAGCGGGTGGAATCATCGCTGCTGATCGCCACACAGCACGGCAGCGTCACGAGCCGAACGCCCATCCCCTCGAAGGCCTTCGCGGATACCCTCGCGTTCTTCCTGGGCTTGTGCTGCCGGGCTTGTACTAGTCAGCCAAGTGCTTGCCCACCAGTCGCCCGATCTCGAATGCCAGTCCAAGGGGTCAATCGCCTTCGTACCTTGGCGCTGGATCATCTCCACACAGCACGGCAGCGTCACGAGCCGAACGCCCATCCTCTCGAAGGCCTTCGCGGATACCCTCGCGTTCTTCCAACGGCTTGTGCTGGCTGGCCTTGTGTTTGCCCACCAGGCGCGTCACCTCGAGCTCCACCCCCACAATGCCACGCCGCATCCCCTCCAGGTAGTCTTCGGGGGCGTCGTCCACCGCCCAGGGCGCTTCCCGGCCCGCCTCGAAGCGATCGACCAGCGACGTCAGGTGCGAGGTGAGCCAATCGCTTTCACGCTGGAAGGCGAGCCGGCCATGGGCATGCACCACCTGGTAGTTCCAGGTCGGCACCACGCGACCATGGCGGCGCTTGTCGGGATACCAGCCAGGCGAAATGTAGGCGTCAGGGCCATGAAAGATCGCCACCGCCTCGATCGCTCCCGCGTCTGCTCGCTCACCCTCACCCTCACCCAGCCGCCAGAGGGCGTTGGCGCGGGCGATATGTCCACGCAGCACCAGCGCGCCCTGTGACGTCTGCTCGACCATCAGCGGCAAGTGGTCGATACACACCCCCTGGTCACCGTCGGTGACCAGGGTCGCAAAGGGATAGGCTCGGACCACCGCCATCATGGCGTCTTCGTCGGTCATGGCGAAGTGTCTTGGCTGATACAAGGGTCACGCGCTCCTTCAGAGTGGTTGGCATCCATCAATGTTGACTGCGAGAAGTAGAAGTTTATGTGCCCGCAGGGTCATCCAGGTTCAGGGTATAGGCGTAGAAGGCGTCGTTGCGTTGCCAGTTAAGTGACTCATACAGCGCCTGGGCGGTGTGGTTGTGGGTCTGCGTATTGAGCGTCAACTGCCCGACACCCTGCTCCCTCGCCAGGTTCGCGGCGGCCTCCATCAGCTCACGGCCGATCCCCTTGCCACGCGCCTCGGGCGCCACGAACAGGTCGGCCAGGGTCCAGCGCGGTCCCACCCGTACCGTGGATAGCGTCGGATAGAGCTGAACGAAGCCTTCGAGCACACCCTCGTTGTCGCTGACCAGCAGGCGCGAGTCGGCGAGCGCGAAGCGCGTCTGGAGAAAGTCGCGGGCAGCCTGGATGTCGCTTTCCTGTGAATAGAACACCCGGTAGCCATCGAGCAGCTCACTCAGGGGTTGTAGATCGGCGATACAGGCAGGACGAACATGGTTCATGAGTCACCTATCACATTGGCGGTCGTGTGCGCCGGCTGGCCAGAGGCGCACCGGCTCGTCGGGATGACAGACACCCAGTCTTGCGCAATAGTGGTCCCACCATAAGAACCAATACTGTCCAGAAAAGGGGAACCAGTGCCCAGCCTTCACCGTCACGCCGAATGGATCACCGAAGCGCTGGCCATGCGCCTTGCGCCACCCGCCGCCGAACCCCCATGGGGTTCGCTGTCCCAGCGCCTGTACGCGGCCCTGCGCGAGTGGATACAGCAAGGTAGCTTGCCCGCCGCCAGCGCCCTGCCCTCGTCTCGACGACTGGCCGCGGACCTCGGCATCGGCCGCAACACGGTGCTTGCCGCCATGGACCGCCTGGTGGCGGAAGGCTTCGTCGAGGCGCGCCCGGGGTCCGGGCTATTCGTGGCGTCTTTGGCACTGCCTGAACCCAGCCCGTTGCCCGGCGCCCCCATCCAGGCGAGCCGCTGGCATTCTCGGCGAGGTCTGCAACTACTGGATAGCTGCGGCGAGATGGAGGGCTCCCGTGATGCCTTCGCCCCGGGCGTCCCCGCCCTCGACCTGTTCCCGCGCGAGGCATGGCAGCGCCTGCTACGGCGCCATCGTCACCAGGCCAGTCTCGACGCCTTCGGCTACGCCACCAACGGCGGGCATCACGCCCTCAAGACGGCACTGTGTGACTACCTGCGTCTATCGCGCTCGGTCAATTGCCAACCACATCAGATCCTGATCACCCAGGGCGCCCAGCAGGGCTTCGAGCTGATCGCCCGCCTGCTGGCCGACCCCGGTGACAGCGTCTGGGTCGAGGATCCCGGCTATGCCGGTGCCAAGGCCTGCTTCAACATGGCCGGGCTAACGCCCGTCCCGGTACCGGTGGACGCACAGGGCATGCAGCCTGAGGCTCTCGCCCCGGATAGCCCGCCACCGCGACTGATCTATGTCACCCCCTCGCATCAGTACCCCTGCGGCGTGACGATGCCGGTGGCACGGCGCCTCGCCCTGCTCGACTTCGCCCGCCACCACGGCGCGCTGATCATCGAGGACGACTACGACAGCGAATTTCGCTATACCACTGCGCCGGTGGCCTCCCTGCAGGGGCTGGCCGGGGGCGGTCCGGTGCTCTACGTCGGCACCTTCAGCAAGGTGCTCTACCCGGGCCTCAGGCTCGGCTACCTGGTACTTCCCGAGGCCCTGGTGGACGACTTTCGCCGCGCCAACGCGCGACTGCATCGGGAAGGCCAGTACGTCTCCCAGTCAGCGCTGGCAGACTTTATCGTCGAGGGACACTTCTCTCGCCACATCGCGCGCATGCGCCACTGCTATCGACAGCGTCAAGCCTGTCTAAGGGAGGCCCTGGCGCCTGCCGTAGAGCAAGGACTTGAACTGTCGGCCGGCCAGGCCGGCATGCACCTGGTGGCAAGGCTCGCCTCACGGGCACAGGAGCAACGCCTGATCGAGCGCGGACGGCGCGAGGGCGTCACCCTGTCACCGCTATCGGGTCACTACCTGGCACCTGACGCCATGCCTGGGCTGGTGCTGGGCTACGCCGGCTCGACACCGGAGCGGATCGCCGAGGCCGGCGGCTGGCTGGCCAGGAGCTGGATCGATGACCGACAACACCAGCCAGCGGGCTGATATGCCTCCGCATACGCCCGCTCGGTCATGATGCATACAAAAAAAGGGCGCCCCATCGGGGCGCCCAAGGTCGTTAGTCGAGTCGAGCCCGAAGGCCTTCGTCAACCACCGGGAGCGGGGTCGCTCAATCGCCCGGTGTGGTGTGGCCGGTCTGAACCTCCATGCGCTTTCTCAGGATCGGGCCGACGATGTACGGCAGGATCAGGCCGAGACCGGCGAACAGCCACAGGCCAATGGCCAGGCCGCTGTCCCACAGGATCGTCCAGTCGCCGTCGGAGATGTCCATGGCGTGGCGCAGGTTCTTCTCCATCTCCGGGCCAAGCAGCAGACCCAGGATCACCGGCACCAGCGGGATCTCGAGCTTCCTGAGGATGTAGCCACCGACCCCGAAGGCCACCATGAAGTACAGATCAAAGGTGGTGTTGGAGATCGAGTAGATGCCGACGAAGGCCACCATGGTGACGATCGGCAACAGGTACATCGGCGGCACCGACAGCAGCTTGACGAAGATACCGACCAGCGGAATGTTGAGCACCAGCAGCAGGAAGTTGCCGATCAGCAGCGCCGCGATCACACCCCACACGATATCCGCGTTCTGGGTGAACATCAGCGGACCAGGGGTGATATTCAGCGAGATCAGCAGCGCCAGCAGCACCGCGGTGGTGCCGCTACCCGGGACGCCCAGGGTCAGCATGGGCACCAGGGCACCGCTGGAGGCGCCGTTGTTGCCGGCCTCGGGGCCTGCCACGCCGCGCGGGTCACCTTCACCGAAGTAGCCCTTCTTGCCGATCACCTTCTTCTCGAGGGTGTAGCCGATAAAACTGCCCAGCGAAGCACCGGCACCCGGCAGGACGCCGGCGATAAAGCCGAGGATGCCGCCACGGATGCTCGAGGGCATGATGCCCTTGATGTCGGCCCAGGAAAGCTTGAGCTTGTTGACCTTGATGGTCTTCTTGCCCTTGCCGGCACGGTCCTCGATAAAGAACAGAAGCTCCGAGATGGCGAACAGGCCGACGATGGCGATGATGAAGTCGACACCCTCGTAAAGTTCAAGCACCTGGAAGGTGTAGCGCTGCACCCCGGTATTGTCGATACCGATGGTCGCGATCATCAGACCGATGCAGGCGGCCACCACGGTCTTCATCGGGTTCTTGCCGGTGATACCGCCAAGGGTCGCGAAGGCCAGCAGGAACAGCGCGAAGTATTCCGCAGGACCAAAGGTCAGGGCGAAATCGGCCAGGATCGGCGCCAGCAGGATCAGGCCCACGGTGGCGATCAGGCTGCCCATGAAGGAAGCTATGGCGGAGATCGCCAGGGCCTCGGCGGCCTTGCCCTTCTGGGCCATGGGATAGCCGTCGAGGCAGGTCATCATGGCCGGCTCGTCACCGGGAATATTCAACAGAATCGACGAGATACGCCCGCCGTACATGGCGCCAGCGTAGACCGCAGTGAGCATGATCAGGGCGGTCTCGGGCTTGAGCCCAAGGGTAAAGGCCAGCGGGATCAGGATCGCCACACCGTTGGCCGGGCCGAGTCCGGGCAGCGCGCCGATCAGGGTGCCGAGAAAGGCGCCCAGCAGCGCAAACATCAGGTTATGCGGGGCGAGCGCCACCCCGAAGCCATCGATCAGGTAGCCAAGGGTTTCCATCAGCCCACCTCCAGGAAGGACAGCACACCCAGGGGCAGGGGCAGGTCCAGCGCAAAGTTGAAGATCAGAAATACCACCACGCCGGAAATACCGCCGACGATGAAGGCCTTGACCGGCGGCGCGCCCATGCGCCAGCACAGGGTGCCCACCGCCAGCAGGGTCGCCAGGATGAAGCCGAGCGGCTGCAGCAGGGCCGCGTAGAGCACCAGCACCACCAGGGCGATGATCAGCTCGACGCCGGTGCGGCTCCAGGGCCAGGCATTGTCAGGATCCGGGCGCACCACCATGTACAGGCTGGACAGCCCCAGCACGACGGCCAGCAGGTAGGGGAAGGTTTCGGGGCCTACCGCCTCGGCCCCGCCAAAGGGTTCGGGAAACTGGGTGGCGCCCCAGCCGTACGCGACGGCCAGGACGATCATCAAGACCCCGAATACGCGGTCGTTGAACATGCTCATTGCTGGATCAGTCCGATATCTTTGGAGAGCTGGTTGATGTCGGCGATCTGCTCCTTGACGAAGGTCTCGAACTCACCGGCGCTCATGTGGAACGGCATCAGGCCGTTGCTTTCCATGACGTCCTTCCACTCCTGGCTCTCGTAGATGGTGTCCATGGCGTCGACCCAGTACTGCTTGGCGTCTTCAGGAATATCCGCCGGCATGTAGAAGCCGCGCCAGTTCGGACCCACGGCGTCGATGCCCTGCTCCTTGGCGGTGGGAATCTCGCTGAACTCGCCCGGCAGACGCTCGTCGGACAGCACCGCCACCACGCGCAGGTCACCGGACTCCATGAAGCCCTGGGCCTCGGTGATGTCACCGGTGAAGGCGTCCACGTGGCCGCCGACCACCTGGGTCATGGCCTCGCCGCCGTTGTTGTAGGACAGGTAGGGGATCCTCGGCAGGTTCTCGACGCCGGCGGCCTGAGCCGCGATCAGCACCTTGAGGTGATCCCAGCCGCCCTTGGCGCTGCCACCGGCGAACTTCACCGCACGCGGGTCTTCCTTGATCGCGTCCATGATGGCGTTGAGGTCCTGGTACTCGCTGTCGGCGCTGACGGCGATGACCCCATAGTCGGCCCCCAGGGCGCCGACCCAGTTGACCATGTCGGCGGTCATGCCCGGGAACTGACCCTGGGCCAGGCGTGTGGTGGTGGCGGTGGAGGCCGCGACCAGCAGCTGGTCATCACCGGCGCGCTTGCTCACGGTATGGGCGTAGGCCACGCCACCACCGGCACCGGCCATGTTGACGGTCTGCACACCGCGCGGCACCAGGTCCAGCTCTTCGAGCACGGTACCGACGCTGCGGCAAGTGAAGTCCCAGCCGCCGCCCGGATCGGCAGGTGCCAGACACTCCACCTTGCCTTCGGGCTCGAAGGCAACGGCAGTGCTGACTGCGCCGGTGATGGCAGCGATGGCGATCAGTTTGACTGGCGTGTTCATGGACATGACGAAGTCCTCTGTTGTTGTCTGCTGACAGGAGGCACGAGCCGACATCCCGTCGCGATTGACGCCGAGACGGCGCCGAGATTTCCACTTGTTGGAAACTGACACCTGGCTTACAATTCTGTAAGGCAGAACGTCGTTCCCTTGGATGGAAAGCTAAGCCCGGACAGCATCCGGGTCAACGCGCGATCGCGTAATTCCGACCAAAGTTGAATGCCATCGACATCATTCGATATCACCGACAGGAAGGTTCACATGGCACAGGATCGCGTCGAGGCGGTCGAACGGGCCCTCTCGGTCCTGGAGGTCTTCGATACTCCTCAGGATAGTTTCAGTCTGGCAGAACTGGCCGACGCCACTGGCTTCTACAAGAGCACCCTGCTCAGGCTCCTGGCCTCGCTGGAACGCTTCGACTACACCCAGCGTGGAGAGGATGGCCGTTGGCGCATTGGCGGTGCTCCGGTGCGCCTCGCCCGTCGCCACGCCCCCAGTCGCGATCTCGCGGCGCTGATCCAGCCGCTGCTCGACGGCCTGGCGCGACAACTCGGCGACACCGCCAGCCTGCTCGAGGTGACCGCCGGCGTGGTTCAATGTCGCCTGGCCGCCCTGCCCGATCAGAGCCTGCGCCATGACCTTGTTCCCGGCAGCCAGTGGCCCCTTCGCGACACCGACGCTCCGGCGCCGGCCCTTGCGGGAGGCATCATGGTGTGTCGGCGGCTGCCGCTGGAAGGTCGTCACGAACTCTGGCTGGCCCTGTCCGGGCCCGAGGGACGGTTGGACACACAGGCCGCCGCGACACGGCTCGACGAGGCGGTGACACAGTTGATCGATCAGCGGGACACCCAAGGGAGGCGCGCATGACACTGCTGCTGGTGGAAGACGATCGGCTTCTGGCCGAGACCCTGGTCGATGCCCTCGGCATCGCAGGCCACGAAGTTGTGCATCTCGACAACGGCATCGACGCCCGCGACCGCCTCCAGGGAAATCACCGACTGGACATGGTACTTCTGGATCTGAACCTTCCTGGGCTCGGCGGCCTGGAGGTGCTGGAGGCGTTGAGGCGCCACGACAGCTCGACCCCGGTGCTGATTCTCACCGCTCGCGGCGCGGTAGAAGATCGCGTGCGAGGGCTCGACCTGGGTGCCGATGACTACCTGGCCAAGCCCTTCTCGCTGGAGGAGCTGGAGGCCCGGGTACGCGCCCTGATGCGTCGCCGCGCGCCCTCCGGCCTGATCACCGTGGGCGAACTCAGCTTCGATAGCCTGGCCCAGCGCTTCAGCCTGGGCGACGAGGCGTTGGCACTGCCTCCGCGAGAGCAGCGCCTGCTGGGGTGCCTGATGCGACACGCCGGCCAGCCGGTGGACAAGGCTACCCTGGTGCGTGAAGCCTTCGGCGAGGAGGAACTCGGCGACAATGCCATCGAGGTCTACGTGCATCGTCTGCGCAAGCGCCTTCAGGGGCATCGAGTGAACCTGCGCACGGTGCGCGGTCTCGGCTACCTGCTGGAAGCACCATGAGCGGAGATTCACTGCATCGCCGACTGTTGACCTGGCTGCTGCTGCCGATGCTGATCGTCGGCTCGGTGGTGCTGTGGCGGGCCTGGCTGGACGCTCGCCAGACCGCCGACCGGGCCTTCGACCGACTGCTCGACGCCGCCAGTCTGTCGATCGCCGAACAGGCCCAGTGGCAGGACGACCGACTATGGCTCGACCTGCCTCCGGCGGCCCTGGAAATGCTCGCCTCGCGCCACGACGAACGGGTGTTCTATACCCTGGTGGACGCTCGCGGTGAGCGGGTCACCGGCAACGCCGACCTACCCGGTATCGAAGGCGCCGCCCAGGACGCGAGCGACGTCGTCTATGGCGACGTTGACTACCACGATATGCCTCTGCGCCTCGGGGTGCGCCGCTCTCGGCTTGAGGACTGGCGCCTGCGCGAGCCCTTCGAGATCCGGGTCGCCCACACGCGCGAGGGGCGCGACGCGCTCAGCGGCGAGCTGTTTCGCCAGAGCCTCGCCTACCTGCTGGCGGTGGCGGTGCTGTCGGTGGCCGCCCTGCTGATCGCCATTCGCCTGGCGCTGGCACCGCTGACACGACTGCGACGCCAGATACGCACCCGTGATCCGCGCACCCTGGCACCGCTGGAATTGCCGCTGCCGCGAGAGCTGGCCGAGCTGCGTGACACCGTCAACGAGCTGCTGGCACGGATGCGTCGGGTCAAGGCCAACCAGGAACGCTTTATCGGCGACGCCTCGCATCAGCTCCGCACCCCCCTGGCGGGACTTTCCGCCCGGGCCGAACTGGCCCTGCGCCAGGACGACCCCGCCATCTGGCGCTCGGCCCTGGGCGCCATGCAGACCACCAGCCAGAGCGCCTCGCGCCTGGCCATGCAACTGCTGTCGCTGACCCGCCTGGACAATCCCGAGTACCAGCCCGAACTGGCCCCCACCGATCTGGTTCAGGTCGCCCGTGAGGCGGTGATGGCCCATTGGCAACGCTGTCAGCGCGCCGGCGTCGACCTTGGTCTGGAGGCGCCAGAGGCACCGGTGCACGTGCAGGGGCTCGACTGGCAGCTGGGCGAGGCGCTGGCCAATCTGATCGACAACGCCTGCCACTACGGTGCCATGCACATCACCGTCGAGGTCAGCGCCGACCCGATCGCTCTGGCGGTCGTCGATGACGGCCCAGGCATCCCCCACGAGCGTCGACTGCTGGTACTGCGCCCCTTCCACCGCGGTGAACACACCAGCGAAGGCTCGGGTCTGGGCCTGGCCATCGTCGACGGCATCGCCCGCACCCACGGCGCTCGACTGAGCCTTGGTGACGCCCGGGAAGCACCACCGCCGGGCCTGCGAGTCAGCCTGCAATTCGGCGAAGGCGTCGACAAGGGATCGACGTCCGCCCCTTCACGGAGCCAGCCATGATATCCCGCACCCTTGCGCTGCCCCCCTGGATGACCGCCGTTGTCACGCTGGTGGCGTCGCTGGCGCTGTGGACGCTTCTGCCTGATGAGTCCCTGGCGCAATCCATACCCGAGGCAGGGGCCGACTCCCCCCTCGAGGCATACCCGGGGAACGCCTCGCAGCAGCCAGCCTACGATGAGGTCACCTTCGAAGGTACAGGAGAGTCGTCAGATGCGCTGGTGATCCACGCAGCCCTGGATATTCCCTACGCCCTGCCGCTACTCGAGGACTTCCATCGTCGTCATCCGCGCTACACCATCACCTACCGCAACTTCTCGACGCTGGACGTGCATCAGCGCTTTCTCGACGCCCCCGCAGAGGCCGATGTGGTCATCTCGTCGGCCATGCCCTGGCAGTACCTGCTGGTCAACGAGGGTCACGCCCAGAGCATCGACACCGCCATCACCCAGCGCTGGCCGGACACGGCCAAGTGGCGTCAGGAGCTGTTTGCCTTTACCTTCGAACCCATCGTGATGGTGGTCAGCCGCCGCCTCGAGCAGCGCCTCGGCCCCGTCGACAGCCGCGCCGATCTGCTCGGCCTGCTGGCCGAGGCGCGCTCGCCGCTGCAAGGACGCCTGGTCACCTACGACCCCACCTCCAGCGGCGCCGGCTACACCTACGCCATCGAGGAGTCACGCCTGTCCCCGCGCTACTGGGATCTGGTGGCGGCGCTGGGCAAGGCAGATACCGCCCTGGTAAATACCACCGGCGCCATGCTGGAAGGCCTCAGGCAGGGTCGCTACGACATCGCCTACAACGTGCTGGGCAGCTATGCCCGGGAAAGGATCGCCGATGACCCCGAGCTCAGGCTGGTGATTCCCGACGACTATGCCCTGGTCATTCGACGTCTGGCCTTCGTGCCTCGCCAGGCGCCGCACACGGGGGCAGCGCGCCGCTTTATCGACTACCTACTGAGCGCCGACGGCCAAAGGGTCATCGCCGAGGCCGGCGAACTCGGCGCCCTGCACCCCCAGCTGGATGGCCCGGGCACCGCCACTGCCATGCGCCGCGACTACCCTGACGGCCTGAGGCCGATTCCTCTGAGCCCCGGCTTGCTGGCGACCCTCGATGAGCTGAAGCGCACCGCCCTGCTCGCCCGCTGGCAGCGCGAATTTCACGATCAGCCGGTCGATACCCGGGCGATCGAGCAGTTCTCGCGGTGACGATGCGCCCTGCCATCGTTGCGCAGACACGACAAGGCCCGCCAGGCTTGCCTGGCGGGCCTTGGTCGATCACCTGCGATCGCACATCTTCGTTTCGACGTACCGATGCTTGTGGCCCCTGTTGGTGCCCCGGGTCAAGCTCCGGGCAGGTAGGTCAGAAGGACCGGCGCGGTGCCGCGCTTGAGCATGCCTAGCTCGCGGGCGGCACGCTTGGACAGGTCGATGACCCGTCCCTGGACGAAGGGGCCGCGGTCATTGATCTCGACCTCGACGCTCTGGCCGGTATCACGACGGGTGACCAGCACCTTGGTACCGAAGGGCAGACTGCGATGGGCGGCGGTCAGCGCCTGCTGGTCGAAGGACTCGCCGCTGGCGGTTCGACGCCCCTGGAAGCGATCGCTGTAGTAGGAAGCCTGGCCGCGCTGGGAAGCAACCTCTCCGTCGTCACGGGCCATTGCCGGCGCGCTCGCAAGCGACGCCATGGCCAGAACAACGGCGGCCGCCCAGGCGGCCATGGTCGATCGACCGGACAACATACGACGCAGAGAAATGGACAACATCATCTTCACCTCAGGTAACCCGCGAGACGCGGGGATTCAGAGCCTGGTGCGAAGTCTCCAGCGATGGCGCACGTTCAATCCGAAGAACGTTCTCGGGGTGACGGATGCTTGCCGTGCATCCACCCACGACTCCCCGCTTGCGCATGATCGAACCAGGCCAGTTGCTCGTGCAGCGATACCACGCTGCCGACGATGATCAAGGTGGGCGGTCGAATGATATCCCGATCATTCAACTTCGGCAAATTAGCCAGGTTGGATAGATGGACGCGCTGGCGCTGGGTAGTTCCCTGCTCGACCAGCGCCACCGGGGTGTCCGGGCTCAGTCCCTCGCCGATCAGGCCCTGGCTGATGTAGTCGAGACTGCCAAGCCCCATGTAGAACACCAGCGTCTGACCGGGGCTTGCCAGCGCCCGCCAGTCGAGTTCGCACCCCCCCTCCTTCAAGTGCCCGGTGATAAAGCGCACCGACTGGGCGTGATCGCGATGGGTCAAAGGGATGCCTGCGTAGGCGCTGCAGCCGGAAGCCGCGGTGATGCCCGGTACCACTTCCACCTGAACGCCTTCGGCCACCAGGGTCTCAAGCTCCTCACCGCCACGACCGAAGATGAAAGGGTCGCCCCCCTTGAGCCTGACCACACGCTTGCCCTGACGGGCCCAGTCGACCAGCGAGCGATTGATGTCCTGCTGGGGCAGGCTGTGATCGGAGCGAGCCTTGCCGACGTAGTAGCGATCCGCCGATGCCGGCACCAGCGCCAGGATTTCCTCACTGACCAGTCGATCGTGCAGCACCACCTCGGCCTCGCACAGTCGCCGCCAGGCTCGCAGGGTCAGAAGCTCAGGATCGCCGGGACCGGCACCGACGAGACTCACGCTACCGGCCGGAAAGCCACTGTGGGCAGGCAACTGGGAAGGGCTCATGACGGTGGACTCCAGAGTGAACAACGGGCGATGACAACGGGCGATGACAACGGGCATCATTATGCCATGTCGGAATTAAGCGTCCACTTCGTTATTACCAAAAACACACTTCATTGCTGCTGCAAGGCGTCGTCACCCCACACCAGAGCGCCGCCTTCCCCGACGGGGAAAGCGGCGCTCTGGCGGCTTTGGCAGGGTCAGTGGGGTGACTGTCTTACCCCTTGGCGCTCAGCGTCCGCCGCAGCCTCGGGCTGAGGGTTTCACCAAGACCGGTCATCACGACCAGGATCAGTGCCAGCCACAGCCAGTGGGCGGCGAAATCCACAGCGACGATGCCCAGCGCATCGACGAAGATCACCAGGATGCCCAGGGGACTGACGTAGCGCACCATGAACAGCCACAGGGCGTGTACGCCCGCCGGCAGATCCAGCTCATCGCGTACCGCTTCGCTCTTGAGGAAGAAACCGGCCAGCAGCGCCATGCCGAGTCCGCCCAGCGGCATCATCAGACGCGAGGTGAGGAAGTCGAGCCAATCGAAGAAGTGCTTGCCGGCCAGTGTCCAGTCGGCACCGATATTGAACGACAGCATCGCCAGGGTGCTCATCAGCCACAGCACGATGCCGGTGCCCCAGGCGGCCGCCTTGCGGCTGATGCCCTTGTTGTCGTTGAGCCAGGACACCGTGGCCTCGACCATCGAGATCGAGGAGGTCAGCGCCGCCATCGACAGCATGATAAAGAACAGGATGCCAAACAGCGTGCCCATCGGCATCGCCTGGAACGCCAGCGGAAGGCTCATGAAGATCAGGCCGGGTCCACTGTTGGGCTCCATGCCGTTGGCGAAGATCACCGGGAAGATCGCCAGCCCCGCCATCAGCGCCACCAGGGTATCGGCCACCGCGACGGTCAGGGTGGTACGACCGATGGAAGCACGTCTCGGCAGGTAGCTGCCGTAGGTGAGGATGGCCCCGGAGGCCAGTGACAGGGTAAAGAAGGCATGGCCCATGGCGGCCAGCATGCCTTCGCTTGACAGACTGGAAGCCTTGAAGTCGAACAGGAAGTGGACGGCCTGACCGAAGCCACCGGAGAACATGCCGTAGACGATCATGATCAGCAGCATGATCACCATGCCCGGCATCATCCAGCCGACGCTCTTCTCGATGCCCTGCTGCACCCCCTTGCCGACGATCACCATGGTGGCCACGGTCACCAGGGTGCTCCAGCCGCCGAGGCTGAAGGGGTTGGCATTGTTGGCGCCGAAGATGGCCGCCATGTCATCGACGCTGGAACCGACCAGTCCGCCGGAGATCATCTTCCACAGGTAGGCGAAGGACCAGCCGGCGACCACCACGTAGAAGCTCAGGATCAGAAAGCCGCAGAGCATCGCCATCCAGCCGAACAGCGACCACAGCGAACTGCCTCCGGATTCCTTGACCACCCGGCGAATGGCGTCGATAGGGCTGCCCCGACCACGCCGCCCCAGGGCGATCTCGGTCATCATGATGGGCACACCGACCGACAGGATACAGACCAGGTAGACCAGCACGAAGGCGCCGCCGCCGTACTCTCCGGTCATGTACGGAAATTTCCAGATATTGCCCAGGCCCACAGCGGAGCCAGTCGCGGCCAGAACGAAGCCCCAGCGGCCTAGCCACTGGGTGCGAGAGGGTTCATTGGTTGTCATGACTCACCAGAGATCGCTTGCGCACTTTTGTTTGTCCACCATGGCGGTGGCGCCCCGAAAACAGCCTGAAACAGCACAGACCCAGGGCATCCAGCGCGCCATTGTGACGGATTTTGTTGTGATTGGGCAGGCCGACGACGCAAAGTCGCGGCCAAGGGCCTACCTGGCGAAGGATCCGCTGCCGCTCATCTGGCCGACAAGACGCCAGTGACGACAGCGGCTGTAGCCGACCGACGTCAGTCGGCGTCGAGGACACCGCGGCGAATCTGATCCTCCTCGATGGATTCGAACAGCGCCTTGAAGTTGCCCTCGCCGAAGCCGTCGTTACCCTTGCGCTGGATGATCTCGAAGAAGATCGGACCGATCACGGTCTCGGTGAAGATCTGCAGCAGCACCCCCTGATCCGGACCGCCATCGATCAGCAGGCTCAACTCACGCAGATCCTCGACCCGCTCTTCGTGGTTGGGCACCCGCACATCGACCTTCTCGTAGTAGGTGTCGGGGGTGGACAGGAAGCGAATGCCGTTGGCCTTCAGCGCGCGCACCGTGGCGTAGATGTCGTCGGTGGCCATGGCCAGGTGCTGGATGCCCTCGCCGTTGTACTCGCGGATAAACTCGGCGATCTGGGAGTTGTCGTCGGCGGACTCGTTGATCGGGATATGCATCTTGCCGCAGGGTGCGGTCATGGCGCGGGAATGAAGCCCGGTCTTCTTGCCCTCGATGTCGAAATAGCGATTCTCACGGAAGTTGGCGATACGGGTATAGAAGTCGGCCCAGGGGTCCATCTGACCGCGCGCCACGTTGTGGGTCAGGTGATCCAGTACCTTGAGACCAACGCTGTTGTCCGTCGCCGAGGTACCGGCGATGGGTTCGAAGTCGATGTCATAGATGGTGCGTCCCTGATCGTCGACCCGATCGTCAACAAAATACAGCAACGAACCCCCGATGCCTTCCACCGCCGGGATGCCGACCTCGCCCGGACCGACGGGGTGGTCGACCTGACGAGCGCCCTGATCGATGGCGTAGGACAGTGCCTGACGAGCATCCGCTACCTTCCACGCCATGGCGCAGGCGCCCGAACCGTGAATCTCGGCGAACTTGGCGGCGTGACTGCCGGGTTCCGCGTTGAGCACGAAGTTCACCCCCTCCTGCTGAAACAGGGTGACCCGCTTCGAGCGGTGGCGGCGCGTCTCGGTAAACCCCATGGCGAGAAACAGCTCGCGCAGGGCGTCGATGCCAGCCTGATCCGGGGCGCTGTATTCGACGAACTCGAAGCCATTGGTGCCGATGGGGTTGTGGGTATCGATGGGAGCGACTGCGGTCATGTGGGCCTCCGTCATTGTGATTGTCACTCCCCATCCTAGGCTCCTCGACACGCGCCCCCCATCCCCCCGGAGCGGCTTGAGGTGGTAGCGCACACGCCCCCGCGTCGGCCCGCTGTAGCGCTGGCGTGACACCCCGTGTGCGCTCTGCACCCCAGGCGTCACGAAATCCTTACACGACGTCACGCTGGCATGACAAGCTGCCTATCGCTGGGACCTTTACACCGTCAGCGTCACCAGCTGCCACGCCACCAGCAGCATGATCACGGCGATGATCCCATCCACCCACTGCCATGCCCTCGGGCTCTTCAGCCGCGGTGCCAGGGCGCCGGCGGCGCTTACCAGGCCGAAGAACCAGACAAAGGAAGCAATGGTCGCCCCCACGTAGAACCCCACCGGGCTCTCCTGCAGCGAACCGATGGCGCCCAGCATCACCAGGGTGTCCAGATAGACCTGGGGGTTGAGCAACGTCACCGCCAGGGTCGCCAGCACCACCTGGGCAAGGCTGGCACTGGAGGCAGACGATGCAACGTCCATGCCCCTGGGCCGTCGAACCCGCCCGATGGCCAGCCAGGCCTGCCAGGCAAGAAAGGCGGCACCGCCGTATCGCGCCAACAGCATGGCCCCTTCGCTCTGGGCGATCAGGGCGCCAAGGCCCATCACCCCCAGGCCGATCAGCACGGCATCGCACAGGGCGCAGATCCCCGCCACCCACCAGACGTGTTGTCGCCTCAGTCCCTTGGACAACACAAAGGCGTTCTGCGCGCCGATGGCGATGATCAGTCCCGCTCCGGTGCCCACGCCCTGGATCAGTGAAAGCCACATGGTCTGTCCTTCCTCACGATGATTGTCGACGCTGCGCCGATGTTGCGCGCTGCTGGATGTGGCAGAGACTAGGGCAAGCTGGTAAATAAGAGAAATCACTTCTCCCACTGCCTCATTACCATTTCTTATACTCAAGGACATGGATAGACGCCCATGCTGGACTACAAACTGCTCGATGCACTGGCCGCCGTGCTGACCCACCAGGGCTTCGAGCGCGCGGCCCGCGCGCTGGGGCTGACCCAATCGGCGGTATCCCAGCGCATCAAGCTGCTGGAGGCTCGCCTGGGACAGCCGGTGCTGGTGAGGGGCTCCCCGCCGACACCGACCGAACTGGGTCAACGGCTGTTGAACCACGTCCAGCAGGTACAACTGCTGGAGGGCGAGTTGATCCAGGATGCACCGCAGCTGGCACTGGGCCACCGTCAGCTACGTATCGCCATCAATGCCGATAGCCTCGCCACCTGGTGGCCGGGCGCCATCGCCGGCTACCTCAAGCATCAGGCGATTACCCTGGATCTGGTCATCGAGGATCAGGAGGTCGGACTTGAACGCATGCGCCTGGGCGAAGTGGCTGCCTGCCTGTGCGCCAGCGACATGCCGGTTCAGGGCGCCAGGGTCATCGCCCTGGGCGTGATGCGCTACCGCGCCCTGGCGAGTCCCGACTTCATGGCCCGACACTGCCCCCAGGGCGCGGACGCCGGTTCTCTGGCCCAGGCGCCGGCCATCATCTTCGGGCCCAACGATCAACTGCAACACCGCTTCATGGCGGCCCATGGCGTCAACGGCCCCTTCCCGCACCACCGCTGCGCCAGCGTCGAGGGATTTCTGCGCCTGGCCCACGCGGGCCTCGGCTTCGGGCTCATTCCCGAAATCCAGGCGTATCGGGAGCTCTCGACGGGGGAGCTTGAGGACGTGGTGCCGGGCTGGCATCTGGACGTACCGCTGTACTGGCACTACTGGCGCCACGGCGGCGAGCCGCTGGAGCGACTCGGCCGCCACCTGGCCGACCAGGCCGGTCACCATCTGTTGCCACCTGCGGACTGACGGGGCCCGGCAAGGTACGCGCCCCGTCTCATGCAGCGATCAGCGTCGCGAGGTCGGGGCAGGCGGTAAAGTGTGCTTTCGAAGTGAGCCGTCAGTCACCCAGGCGTCGTGCCACGCTCTCGACCTTGTCTGCCATGCTCTGATCGCGGTCGGTCCGGGTACCGAGTTTCAAGGTGGTGGTGATGCGTGGCGCCCCCATCTCGTGCACCACCTCATGGCAGCGCTTGACCACCGCCATGACCTCATCCCAGGGGCCTTCGATATTGGTGCCATAGGCGTGCATCTGGTGGCTGAGACCGGACGCCTGGATCTCCCGCTGGCAAGCGGCCACGTGGTCGGAGACCGAAACGCCCACACCCAGGGGGACCACGCAAAGATCGACGATAACGTGCATAACTTAAGCCTCCTTGATTCTGTGCCAACCCGCCCGCGTTCTTCGCTGGAAAGGCATGCCAGCTGAACTATGCTGTTTTGCAACAATAAAGATAGCCGAAGGTGATTCAGGCCCCTGCCGAGGTGGCGGACCTGGCCTCACTTCGGAGCGGGCAACTCTCCTGCCCGCTTCTCGTTTCCTCGGACATGCCGCCTGCACGGACACCAGGAGGCCACATGACCAGCGACGCCCGCCCCCATCCCATCGCACTGCCGAACAATCGCCCTCGACGGATCATCGAGCAGTTGCTCGAGGGCTCGGGCATTCGCCTCAACGGACCTGAACCCCACGATATCCAAATCTATCATCCCGATCTGTTCGCCCGCATCCTGCACCAGGGCACGCTGGGGCTCGGGGAAGCCTACATGGATGGCTGGTGGGAGGCGCGGCGTATCGACCAGCTTGCCCATCGGCTACTGCGCCACGGTCTGGGCCAACGCTCGCGTAGCGCCGCGAGCCACCTCTTCTATCGCCTGCAGGCGGGCTTCTTCAACCTCCAGAGTCGCGCCCGAGCCTATCAGGTCGGCGAGGTTCACTACGACCTCGGCAACGACCTGTTTCGGTATATGCTGGACGACACCATGTGCTACTCCTGTGGCTACTGGCGCCAGGCAACGACGCTGCATCAGGCCCAGCTCGCCAAGCTCGATCTGGTCTGTCGAAAGCTGGCCCTGCGCCCTGGCATGCACCTTCTCGACATCGGCTGCGGCTGGGGCAGCCTGGCCCAGCACGCCGCACGTCACTACGGCGTCAGCGTGACCGGCATCACCATATCCCGGGAGCAGGTGGCACTGGCCAGAGAGCGCTGCCAGGGCTTGCCCGTCGATATCCAGTTGGCCGACTACCGCGACCTGCAAGGCCAGTACGACCGGATCGCCTCGATCGGCATGTTCGAACACGTAGGACAGCGCAACTACACGACCTTCTTTCGGACGGTGGCCGACCTGTTGCCGGATGACGGACTCTTACTGCTGCATACCATTGGCTCCAATACTTCTCGCATCACCGCAGACCCCTGGATCCATCGCTACATCTTTCCCAACGGCGTGTTGCCGTCCGCCCGCCAGATCTGCCAGCACAGCGAGGAGACGTTGATGGTGGAAGACTGGCAGAACTTCGGCTCCGACTACGATCCCACCCTGCTGGCGTGGCTGGCCAACCTCGACGCCTGCTGGCATGACATTGCACGTCACTACAACACACGGCACTGCAATGAACGCACCTATCGGATGCTGCGCTACTACCTGGCGATCTGTGCCGGAGCCTTCAGAGCGCGCTACCTGCAACTGTGGCAGGTAGTCTTTTCCAGGGGGCGAGAGCTTCGCTATGACGCACCCCGGTAACCACGGAGTTGCCGGCAATGCGCACGCTATCGGTGAATCATGACGGGAACCAGCCTAGTCACTCTCGGTCCAGCATATGCTTGATCCTGTCCTTGCTCCGATGTCTGCCGATCGATCAGCTCCCGGCTACTTGGCCACAAACGCCCGCTACCAGCGGCCTGGCGAAAACGTTCAAGCCTTTCCCCTCTATGGCGTAATCCACAAACGCAGAGTTTTGTCTGATATTTCTTAGTCCCTTGGACTGATATACCCGCCATACCCTGCCTTTAAGATGGGGGAGAAGGCCCGATACCTCGGGTTGACCCGCCATCCCGTGGCCAAGGACTGCCTGCTATGGAAGATCGTGACCCGCCGTCACCCTCCCCGACCTGCGATGAAAGCGCGAGTCTTGCCTGCCTCAAGCGTGTCCCCGGGGTGCTGTTCACCCTGAAGCGAGACGCGCGCGGTCGCCTGCAGCTGCCTGCAGTGACCGGTGAGGACCCGATGACGACTCGCCTTGAGCCACTGCTGTCGATCAACGACGTGCGTCAGCGGCTCGGCGATCTGCTGGGTGACGCCTATGGCGAATTCATCCGGGCCATCGAGCACTCTGCCCATTGGCTGTCGCCGGTCTCCACGCGACTGCGCCTGCCGATCGGCGAACTCACCCCGCATTGGTATTCGCTGGAGGCCCTGCCGGAACGCTCCGAAGAGGGCATCCTGTGGCACGGCCTGCTGGTGGACATCGAGGATCAGGTCGCCGAAGAGCAACGTCTTCGCTACCTGTCCGGCACCGACGAACTCACCGGGCTGACCAACCGACGTTCGATGATGGGGCACATCGACAAGATCACTTCCATGTCCAACCGCCATGGCACGCCGCTATCGCTGTTGCTGATCGACCTGGACCACTTTGCCCTGATCAACGACACCTGGGGGCGCGGACTCGGTGATCGGGTGCTCTGTCAGATCGCCGCCCTGGCATCCAGCCAGTTGCGCCAGGAGGACATGCTGGCACGCATGGGCAGCGACGAATTCGCCCTGCTGCTGCCGATGACACCCGCTGGCAGAGCGCGCGAGCTGGCGGAACGCCTGCGCGAGAGCATATCTCGTCAGGACTTCGGCATCGGTCGCCACAAGGTCACCGTCAGTATCGGTGTCTCTGACTTCGTTCGCGGCTTGAGCAGCGCGCAACTGATGCAGCAGGTCCACGCCAACCTGATGGAAGCCAAGCAGCAGGGCCGCGATCGCGTGATCCAGCGCTGGCTGCCCCAGGGATCATCCTGACACCGCCAGCTGAGCTGGCACGCCGTCGCTTCATGCCAGTGACTGTTTTGGGTACCCTTGCCCCCGATCCTGCCGCTGTCACAGGGCCCGCCATCAGGGAGCCAGCATGTCCACCACCATCGACCAGACCCTCGAGAACGTCTTCGGCCACCGCCACTTCCGGCCAGGACAGCGGGAGACCATCAACGCCATCGCAGAAGGCCGCAGCGCAGCGGCGATCTTCCCGACCGGCTCGGGCAAGTCGCTGTGCTATCAACTCCCGGCATTGCACCTGCCCTACCTCACCCTGGTGGTGTCCCCTCTACTGGCGCTGATGCAGGACCAGCTGGCGACGCTGACCTCGCGCGGCATCGCCGCCGCCAGCATCGATTCGAGTCAGGATCGCGATCAGGCTCGGGAGGTCATGGCAGCGGCCCGCAACGGCCAGCTCAAGGTCCTGATGGTATCGGTCGAGCGCCTGCGCAATGAACGCTTTCGCGCCTTTCTGCGCGACGTGCGGGTCTCGTTGATGGTGATCGACGAGGCCCACTGCCTGTCGGAATGGGGACATAACTTTCGACCGGACTACCAGAAACTGCCCGACTATCGCCGGGAGTTCGGCATCGATCAGGTGCTGCTGCTGACCGCCACCGCCACGCCCAAGGTCATCGATGACATGCGTCGAGGCTTCGATATCGCGCCTGACGATGTCATCACCACCGGCTTCTACCGCGCCAATCTGGACCTTGCCGTCACCCCGCTGCCCGCCGACAACAGGGCTCGCCATCTGGCCAGTTGGCTGGCGCCAAGACTCGGCAACGGCGGCACCATTGTCTACGTCACCCTGCAGCAAAGCGCCGAACGCCTGGCGGCCTACCTCAAGGCCGCCGGGCTCGAGGTCGCCGCCTACCACGCCGGGCTCGACAGTGAGACCCGCCAGCGACTGCAGGCGGATTTCATGAGCGGACGCCTGCCCGGCATCGTCGCCACCATTGCCTTCGGCATGGGCATCGACAAGGCCGATATCCGCCAGGTGGTGCACTTCGACCTGCCCAAGTCCATCGAGAACTACAGCCAGGAAATCGGACGCGCCGGGCGCGACGGCAAGCCGTCGGAGTGCCTGATGCTGGCCGGACGTGAACACCTGCCGGTGCTCGAGAACTTTATCCATGGTGACGTACCACCGCTGTCGGGCATCGAGGCGGTATTGACCGACCTGGCGGATGCCTCCGATAGCTGGGAGCTGTCGCTCAACGCCCTGTCACGCCTCTCGGACATCCGCGAGCTGCCGCTGAAGACGCTGCTGGTCAAGCTGGAACTGGCCGGCGTGGTGCGCGCCAGCCACAGCTACTTCGCCGAGTATCGCTTCAGCCTGGCGATCGAACCCGAAGCCCTGCTCGCCCGCTTCCCCGGCGAGCGCGGCGCCTTTCTCGGCGCACTGCTCGATGCCTCGCACAAGGCCCGTACCTGGTATCGGCTGGACTTCGAACGCCTCGACCAGCTGGGCCAGCAACGCGGCCTGGACACCTCCCGCCCGCGGGTGCTCAAGGCGCTCGACTACCTGGCGGAACAGGGGCTGATGCGCCTGGAAAGCAAGCAGATGACCGAGGTCTACCACAAACTCGCGGCCGTGGACCCCGGACGGCTGGCCCCCGAGCTGCATCAGCAGTTCGTCGAGCGCGCGGGGGTCGAGCTCGGGCGACTCGACGCCATGCTGGCGCTGTTCGAGGCCGACGACTGCATCAGCGCGCGACTCGCCGACTGGTTCGGTGACCCCAATGCCCCTCGACGCTGTGGCCACTGTTCGGCCTGTCGCGGCGAGACCGCCAGCCTGCCGCCCGCCCCGGCTCCGGCGCTCCCGGACGAGGGCGAACTGCGCGCCTGGCTGACGGGCCTGGTCCAGGCACTGGAAAGTGTCGAGCCAGGCAAGCCGCTGGACCTGGAGCTTGCTACCCGCTTCCTGTGTGGCGTCATCAGCCCGCGCCTGAGTCAGGCCAAGGCGCGACGCCTGCCGGGATTCGCCAGCCAGGAAAGCGCCCGCTATACCGACGTCAGGCAGGCCCTCGCACCACTATTCGAAGGCTAGCCTTGCGACCGCCAGCTATTCGAACGCCAGCTATTCGACCGCGAGCAGTGGGCCTCGATGCCTCGTCGGTGCCTCGTCGGGGCATCGAGCTCCCTCAGTCTCAGTCTCAGTCTCACTCTCACACTCACCGTCAGCCCTCGCTGCCGGTGATGCCATAGCGATTCAGCTTGTTGGCGATGGTGGTGTGGGATACGCCAAGGCGGCGTGCCAACTGGCGACTGGACGGATGCTGGGGGTACAGCGAGGCCAAGACGCGCCGCTCGACCTCACCCAGGATGTCGTTGAGCGAGCCGTCCAGTTCGATACCGGCAAGACCCGTCGGCGCCCCCGAGGCCGGCAGCCGCAGATGGGCCGGCTCGATGACCCCGGTCTCGCACAGCGACACCGCCTGGAACAGCACGTTCTCGAGTTGCCGCACATTGCCGGGCCAGTGATAGCTGGCCATGCGCGCCAGTGCCGTGGGGGAAAGCGCAGGCAGCGCGCAGCCGATCTGGCGCGCGGCTCGGTCGACAAAGTGCCCGGCCAGGGCCTCGATGCCATCCAGACAATCCCTCAGCGGGGGAACGCTCAACGACAGCACGTTGAGGCGATGATAGAGGTCCTGACGAAACAGCCCCTGACCGCACAGGGCCAGCAGATCCTGCTGGGTGGCACAGATCACCCGCACGTCCAGGTAGGTCTCGTCATCGGCGCCGACCCGGCGAAAGCCGCCGTCCTGCAGAAAGCGCAACAGCTTGGCCTGCAGCCGCGGACTCATCTCGCCGACCTCATCGAGGAAGATGGTGCCACCGGCGGTCAGCTCCAGCAGACCCAGCTTGCCCTCGGGGCGAGCGCCATCGAAGGCGCCCGGGGCATAGCCAAACAGTTCGGTCTCGGCCATGGACTCCGGCAGGCCGGCGCAGTTCAGCGCCATGAACGGCGCCTGACCGCGCTGGCTGGCCAGGTGACAGGCCCGCGCCAGCACCTCCTTGCCGGTGCCGGTCTCGCCAAAGATCAACAGCGGGGCGTCCAGCGGCGCCATGCGCCGCGCCTCGTGGATCAGGGAGGCGAGTCGGGGGCTGGCCGCGAACATGGCCTCGAAGCCGCGCATCTCCTGGCGCTGCACCTGATAGATACGCTCGCCGATACGATCGGCGCTATGCAGCGTGACCACAGCCCCGGCCAGCGAGGCCACGTCGTCGTGGTGTTCGCGATGCAGCGGCGCGATATCGGCCAGGTAGGTGGCGTCCTTGAGCCGGATCCTGAGGCCGTTGACCCGAGCATTGTTGCGACGAATCACTTCCGGCAGGTCGAGCTCCGGCAGGTAGCGATTCAGCGACAGCCCGGGCACCTCGTCGACGCGCACGCCGAGCAGCTGGCTCGCCGCCCGGTTGGCCGCCACCAGGTGCCCCTCCATGTCGATGGACATCACCGGGTCGGAGAGTGACGACAGCAGCGCCTCAAGCTCGAGCTGGTGGCGCTCGCTGGGCATCAGGCTGACCCGGCGCACCCCGAACACGCCGGACACCTGCTCGAGACTGGGCTTCAGCGTCGCCAGCTGGGCGTGAAGCAACTGTGGTACGTGCAGATAGATGGCGTTACCGTGCTCTCCGCCCACCTCGCCCCGGGCCACGTTGACCCCATAGTCGGCCAGCAGGGCCACTATGTCGCGAAGGATGCCGACACGATTCTGGCAGTGAACTCTCAGGCGCATGAAGGGAATGGCTCCGCAAAAGGGTCACACCATCTGAAGTTTCCGTCAGGCTGGTCTGACTCGCATGTCAAGATTTCGTTACAGCCTATCGAAGACAGAGGAGCGCGTCCTGCATCTTTGGTCGATAGACACCATCTCGAGCACCAGCTGTAAAGATTTCCTGACAGAAAAGGGCCGCCTTCCGGCGCCTATCCCCCGAATGCGCGGCTGCGTGACGAAAGCCTCCGTGACTAGACTCGACTCAATCTCGATACCACAACAGTCGACAATCGCCGGGAGACACCATGCACGCACCCTCTTCGCCTACCCCGTCCGCCAAGGCCACCGCCTATCAGGCCCGTGAGCCTGACGCCGCCGGCGTCATCCACTGGAGCGAGGTCGAGAACCGAACCTGGCAGACGCTGATGGAGCGCCAGCTGACGTTGATCGAAGGGCGTGTCTGCCAGCAGTATCTGGATGGCCTCGAGCGTCTCGCCCTGCCCACCGATCGGATTCCACAACTGGGTGACGTCGATCGGGTCCTCGAGCAGGCCACCGGCTGGAAGACCGCCCAGGTGCCGGCCCTGATCCCCTTCGACACCTTCTTTCAACTGCTGGCCAACCGTCGTTTTCCCGTGGCGACCTTCATCCGCACCCCCGAGGAGCTGGACTACCTCAAGGAACCGGACATCTTTCACGAGATCTTCGGCCACTGCCCGATGCTGACCAACGAGGCCTTTGCCGAATTCACCGCCACCTACGGGCGCATCGGCCTTGCCGCCGAACCCAAGGACCGGGTCTACCTGGCCAGGCTCTACTGGATGACCGTGGAATTCGGCCTGGTGGACACCCCGGACGGCCGGCGCATCTATGGCGGAGGCATCATCTCCTCGCCGAAGGAGACCCTGCACGCCCTGTCCGACACCCCCGTACACGCGCCCTTCGACGCCCTCGATGCCCTGCGCACCCCCTATCGCATCGACATCCTGCAGCCCCTTTACTACGTTCTGGACAGCCTCGACCGGCTTGAGGAGCTGTCACAACGCGACCTGATGGCGCTGGTCGAGGAAGCCAAGGCGCAGGGGCTGTTCAAACCCCGCTTTCCGCCCAAGCCCAAGTCAGAGACAGAGCCCAGGCCAACAGCCGACGAGGCCAGGCCTACCGGCTCGGACGATGCCGATAACGACCGACGCAGCGAACACGCGTGAACATCCACATTCCCTAACCGACACCACCAGGAGACAGCATGAACGACACCACCCAGACCCTCACCGAGCAGTCCTGCGAAGCCTGCAGCTGGGACGCCCCCCACGCCACCGAGGACGAGATCGAACAGTGGCACGCGCAGATCCCCGAGTGGCGGATCGTCGAGCGCGATGGCATCATGCAACTGGAGCGGAGCTACAAGTTCCGCAACTTTCGGCAGGCCCTTGCCTTTACCAACAGCGTCGGCGAGATCGCCGAGGAAGCCGGCCATCACCCGGCCCTGTTGACCGAGTGGGGCAAGGTCACCGTGACCTGGTGGTCCCACGAGATGAAGGGCCTGCACAAGAACGATTTCATCCTAGCGGCCAGAACCGACGAGGTAGCAAGCTAAAATGTTCGAGAAGATTGAGCGGGTTCCCGGGGATGCCATCCTCGGGCTCATCGAGGCCTTCAAGAAGGACACCAATCCCCAGAAGGTCGATCTTGGCGTCGGCGTCTACCGTGATGCAAAGGGCAACACTCCGGTGATGCGTGCGGTCAAGGAGGCCGAAGCCCTGCTGCTCAACAACGAGACCACCAAGACCTACATCGGCTCCCACGGTGCTGCCCAGTACGGTGCCGTGGTGCTGCCGATGGTGCTGGGCCAGGACTCCCCGGTGCTCGAGGCCGGTCGCGCCAGCGTCACCCAGTCCCCCGGTGGTACCGGCGCCCTGCGCCTGGCGGCGGACTTCGTCGCGACCCAACTGCCTGGCAAGGGCATCTGGGTCAGCGACCCGACCTGGCCGAACCACCACGGCATCTTCACCGCCGCCGGCATCGAACTGCACAAGTATCCCTATGTGGATGCCGACAACCGTCTCGACTTCGACGGCATGCTGGCGGCCCTCAAGCAGATTCCCCAGGGTGATGTGGTGGTGCTGCACGCCTGCTGCCACAACCCGACAGGCTTTGACCTGAATCACCAGCAGTGGCAACAGGTGCTCGAAGTGATCCAGCAGCGCGACCTGCTGCCGCTGGTCGACTTCGCCTACCAGGGCTTCGCCGAGGGCCTCGACGAGGACGCCTACGCCGTTCGCCTGCTGGCCGAGAACCTCGACAACGTGCTGATCACCAGCTCCTGCTCGAAGAACTTCGGCATCTACAACGAGCGCACCGGCGCGCTGATCGTGGTGGCGAAGAACAGCGAAGAGATGGAGAACGTCCGCTCGCAGATCGCCATCGTCGCCCGCGAGAACTACTCCAACCCGCCCGCCCATGGCGGCAGCATCGTGGCCGAGATCCTCAATTCAGCGGAACTCGCCGCGGTGTGGCGCGAGGAACTCACCGAGATGCGCGATCGCATCAACACCCTGCGCCGTGACTTCGTCGAGGCCTTGAAGCCCTACGGGCTGGACCAGAAGTATGCCCACATCGCCGAGCAGCGCGGCATGTTCTCCTACACCGGCCTGACGCCGGAACAGGTGGACCGTCTGCGTGACGAGTACGGCATCTACATGGTGCGCTCGGGCCGCGCCAACGTCGCTGGCTTCTCCCAGGAGAACCTGCCGTACCTGGCCAAGGCAGTGGCCGCCGTCAACGACTGACGCCCTGCCAGCCGGCTCTGCCTGCCAACCTTCAACGCCCGGGCCCGCCCCGGGCGTTGTCGTATCGAGACGAACCTTCCGGCGCCACCGAGCGCAACCACTGTTCCTGCAAGCCTGTTCCTGCAAGCACTGAGCTCTGTCCGAAAAGTCGACGAGCGAAGGTTAGACAAGGCAAAAATCGGTGAGAAAGCGCAGTTTACGGGGTGTAAACGAGCATTCTGACCGGGCTGGCGTACCAGCCGAATTTTAACGCCGCATTACCGAGCGCAGACACTTTTCAGACAAGCCCTAGCCCAGGCCATGCTTGGTGGCCCATACCGCTGCTTCCACCCGTGAGCGCAGGTCCAGCTTCTTGAACAGGTGCTTGACGTGGACCTTGACGGTGCCCTCGGCGATGTCCAGCTCCCGGGCAATCATCTTGTTGGACAGGCCACGGGCCAGGGTGCGCAGGATATCCCGCTCCCGTGCGGTCAGGCACGACATGCCGTCGTCCCCTCCTGCCGGCAGCTCGCCCTTGACCACGCTGGCCAGCAGCGACGCCATCTGCGGCCCCAGCACCACCTGGCCCTGGGCGGCCTCGCGAATCAGCCGCAGCACCTCCTCGGGGTCCATGTCCTTGAGCAGATAGCCATCGGCGCCTTCCTTGAGTGCGCGCACCACGTCGTCGTCCGAGTCGGACACGGTCAGGATGACGATACGGCTCTTGACCCGGGCGTCACGCATTCGCCTGAGCACCTCGATACCGTCGATGGGCTGCATGTTGAGGTCGAGCAGGATCAGGTTGGGTTGCAGATCGACGGCCTTGCGCACCGCCTCGGCGCCATCCGAGGCTTCACCGACCACCACCAGGCTAGGATCCATGTCCACCAGCTGACGCACCCCCCGCCGGAACAGGGGGTGATCGTCCACGATCATCAATCGAAGCATGCTCATAGTGCTATCTCCAGAGTGGTTTCACCCGACCCGCTGCCGGGTAACACGTTCAGCAGGCCACGTCGTCGCGACCTTGCGCCCGTGAAAGTCCATCACTCGGACGCCACAGGTAGCTGCGCCAACAGACGTGGCAGAAAGCGGACGGTCACCACGGTGCCGCAGGGCTTGATGCCTCTGACCGTGAGCTTTCCACTCAGGCTTCGTGCCCGCTCCTCCATGATCGCCATCCCGTGGGACATGGAAGGATCCGATTGCGGCCCGATGCCTACACCGTCATCCGTGACCGAAAGTTGATAGTGCCCCGTGTCGTCGACGGCGAGGCTGATGGTGCAGTGCCGAGCTCGTGCATGGCGGGCCACGTTGGACAGCGACTCGCGCACGATCTGCAGCACATGAATTTCCTCGTTGGGGGTCAGCGACAGCCCGCTCCATTGACCCTTCAGAGTCAGCTCGAAGTCACCGCGCTTGGAGTACTCCTGCACCGTTTCCTCCAACGCGGCTTCCAGCCCCGACTCGTGGATGCGAAGGCGAAAGGTGTTGAGCAGCTCCCTGAGCTGGCGGTAGGACGAATTGAGACCGTGCCGGAGTTCCGCGACCACCTGCGCCACCTGTTCGTGGCGTTGCTGATCGAGCTGCATCTGCAGACGGGTGACCTGGATCTTCAGGTAGGACAGCGACTGCGCCAGCGAGTCATGAAGCTCTCGGGCAATCACCGCGCGCTCATCCATCAGCGCCAGGCGACGCTGTTCGTCGCCCTTCTCGGACAGCGACAAGGCCGCCGCTATCAGCCTGGCCACCGTCTCCACCAGCTCGATCTTCCACTGGGCAAGCATATGGCCGGGCGGCTGATGGACACGCAACTCGCCAAAATCCCGACCGGCTTCGCGCACCCTGACCGCGTATTCGTTGCCGTTGGCATAGGGTCCGGAAGTCGCCTTGTCTGATATATCACGCCCTCGGGTTGGTGCCTGAACGAAAGCGCTTTCCGCACCGGGGCGAGAGCTGAGTCTGACAATATCCTTGCCGTTGCCACCCATGGACAGGCGCAACTCGAAGGGGCCTTCGTCGGTCACCGCCTCGAGTTGGCGCAGCACTTCCTCGAGCTCTTCCCGGGTCAGCGGTGTCACCCCATTGAGACGCCGCGCGGTCAAATAAAGCATACGCAACGCATCATTGCTGCGTTTCAGTTCATGGGTCTTCGCCGCGACACGCTTTTCCAGCTGGCCGTACATTTCCGACAGGCTGGCATTCATCTTGTTGATTGTTCGGGATAACAAGCCCAACTCGTCGTTACCCCGATAGATAGTTCTTCCTGAAAAATCGCCGACCATTACACCATTAACGACGCGAATAAGGTCACGAAATGGTGGCATGACACCGCAAACTATTCGATAGACAACCATCACCATAAAAACCACGAGAATGGCGAGCGACGCCCCCTGAAATACCTCAAGAAAGACGACCTTTGACTCGGCGTATTCTTGCAGCCTTCCCACCAGGATATCGACCTTGTCGACGAACTCGGCGACCCGATCATCCAGTCGAAAGACGTCACCACCTTCGAAGTCCACCCTGTTGGGGCGCAGGGTCTCGTGCCAGCACTCGACCACCCTGTCGTAGGCCTCTCTCAGCGGGTCATCGGCGTCCACCGGAATCAGCGCGAGAATCGCCCCGGCAGCCAACGTGGCCTCCATCTGTTCGTGCTGCCAGCGTCGCCTGGGGTGATCCGCCGGCAGCAACTCCGACGTTGCCAGCAGACGGTAGGCCTGCATTCGCAGCGAACCTGCCTGATTGATGGCGTCGGCGTAACCTCCCGCGCTCTTGGCAATGACGATGGAGCCCAGCAGGCTGACCAGAGCCAGACAGGAAATCGCCGCCATGGCGACCAGCATGCGCAGCATCAGTGATCGGCGCAGGTAAAAGGCGCCGTTCATCTACCACACCGTCCCTTTTTGACCCAGATCAAGGGTTTTGTCATCTAGAAAATTCCGGAATGTCGTATCCATCTGAGAGGGCAGATAATACGTGACGACCACCTCAAAAACACCCGGATACCTCCATGGAGGTAATTCAGCAAAAGCTCTGGATATAGCACGCGATTCTCTTGATCACAATCAAGTGCCATACAGATACATTGTAGCAAGGTTTAGGGGCCGAACCGGCACCCCTAAAGAGGAAAGCACATGCTCCAACATGACACCGTACCCCGGCGTCAGCAGAACAGAGCGCTAGGCCTATCCACACTCGCCTTCACTCTCTGCTTCGCCGTCTGGACCCTGTTCTCGATTCTCGGCATCCAGATCAAGGAGGACTTCGCGCTCTCCGACACCCAACTTGGCCTGCTGATGGCCACCCCCGTGCTGACGGGTTCGATCAGCCGACTCTTTCTCGGTGTACTGACCGACCGCTTCGGGGGCCGCTGGGTCTTCGGTCTGCTCATGCTGGTCACCGCCACCTGTGTCTACCTGCTGACCTTCGCCAACAGCTACGTCATGCTGCTGGTCGGCGCGCTGGGTATTGGCCTTGCCGGCGGCTCCTTCATCGTCGGTGTCGCCTACACCTCTGCCTGGTTCGAGAATGAACGCCAGGGTACGGCGTTGGGCATCTTCGGGGCCGGTAACGTCGGTGCCGCCGTCACCAACTTCGGCGCGCCCTTCCTGCTGATGGCAATGGGCTGGAAGAGCACAGCGCTGGTCTACGCCACCATCATGGCGATCATGGGCGTGGCCTTTATCCTGCTGGCCAAGGAAGACCCCCAGAACCAGTCGCGCAATGCCGTGCGTCTGCCGTTGTCCGAGCAGTTCGCGCCCCTGGCCGACCTGCGCGTATGGCGCTTCTCGCTGTACTACTTCTTCGTCTTCGGCGGCTTCGTCGCCCTCGCCCTGTGGCTGCCCCACTACCTGATCGAGGTCTACGGCCTGAGCCTGTCCGCGGCGGGTATCGTGGCGGCGCTGTACACCATCCCGGCCTCACTGTTCCGTATCCTCGGCGGCTGGATGTCCGACCGCTACGGCGCCCGTCGTGTGATGTACTGGACCTTCCTGGCCTCGGTCATCTGTACCTTCCTGCTGAGCTATCCGCCTACCCAGTACGTCGTCGACGGCGTCCGTGGTCCGGTCGAGTTCACCTTCGCCATGCCGCTGGTCGGCTTCATCCTGCTGACCATGGTGCTGGGCTTCTTCATGTCGCTGGGCAAGGCCGCCGTGTACAAGCACATCCCGGTCTACTATCCCAAGAGCGTCGGCCTGGTCGGCGGCGCCGTCGGCATGGTCGGTGGCCTCGGCGGCTTCTTCCTGCCGCTGACCTTTGGCATGCTCAACGACGTCATCGGTATCTGGCAGAGCTGCTTCATGCTGATGTTCGTCGTGGTCGCCTCCGCGTTCCTGTGGATGCACTACGCCATCCGCAAGGCCGAGCGTATCGAGGCCCGCGATCGCTGCGAGTCCACCGACCTGCCCGAGCTGTCCACCCCGAGCCGTTTCGTGCTCGAGGACTGGCGCCCCGAGGACGAGTCCTTCTGGCAGTCCACCGGTCGCAAGATCGCCGCACGTAACCTGTGGATCTCCATCCCCTGCCTGCTGCTGGCCTTCTGTATCTGGATGGTGTGGTCGATGGTCGTGGCCAAGCTGCCCCAGGTAGGCTTCGAGTACAGCCCGAACCAGCTGTTCTGGCTGGCCGCCCTGCCGGGTCTTTCCGGTGCCACCCTGCGCATCTTCTACAGCTTTACCGTGCCGATCTTTGGCGGCCGCCGCTTCACCGCGATTTCCACCGCCTCGCTGCTGCTGCCAGCGCTATGGATCGGCTTCGCGGTCCAGAACCCCGAAACGCCTTACCTGGTGATGGCGATCATCGCCCTGCTGTGTGGCTTCGGTGGCGGCAACTTTGCGTCTTCCATGGCCAACATCGCCTTCTTCTATCCCAAGCGTGAGAAGGGCAAGGCCCTGGCCATGAACGCCGGCCTCGGTAACCTCGGCGTGTCGGTGATGCAGTTCCTGGTACCTGTGGTGATCTCCACCGGAAGCTTCGTGATGTTCACCGGCAGCGGCCAGCCGATGTCCGACACCGACCTTCTGTGGCTGCAGAATGCCGGCTTCGTGTGGGTGCCGTTCATCGCCATCGCCACCGTCGCCGCCTGGTTCGGCATGAACGATATCGCCAGCGCCAAGTCTTCCTTCAAGGAACAGTCGGTCATCTTCAAGCGCAAGCACAACTGGCTGATGTGCATCCTCTACACCGGCACCTTCGGCAGCTTCATCGGCTTCTCCGCGGGCTTCCCGCTGTTGACCAAGACCCAGTTCCCGGCCATCGATGCCCTCCAGTACGCCTTCCTTGGCCCGTTTGTCGGCGCCCTGAGCCGTGCCTGGACCGGTGGACTGGCCGACCGCTTCGGTGGTGCCCGGGTCACCTTCTGGACCTTCCTGACCATGATTGTTGGCGTGGTCGGCGTGCTGTTCTTCCTGATGAACAAGGACATGTCGATCGCCTTCTACGGCTTCTTCGCCTCCTTCATGCTGCTGTTCTTCGCCACCGGTGTCGGCAATGCCAGCACCTTCCAGATGATTCCGTCGATCTTCCGCAAGGAAGTGCCGCGACTGATGCCCAACCTGACCGCCGCCGAACAGCTGGTCCACGCCGAGCGCGAATCCGCTGCCACCATCGGCTTCACCTCGGCCATCGCCGCCTATGGCGCCTTCCTGATTCCGAAGTCCTTCGGTACCTCGATCTCGCTGACCGGTGGCGCCGAAGCGGCGCTGATCGGCTTCATCGTGTTCTACGTGTTCTGCACCGCCCTGACCTGGTTCTACTACAGCCGCAAGGGCGCGGAGATCGAACTCAACCTGGATGCGGGTCCAACCCGCAAGCCAAGCGCCGGTGCGGCCCAGACCCAGCACTGACGTTCCCATCAAGACCGTGACATTTAAGTCCGCAAGGACCGCCTAGCCAGGCCCCCTTCGGGGGGCCTTTGAGGAGACCTCCATGAGTCATTTTCTCGATCGCCTGAGATACCTGACCAAACGTCCTCCGGAATTCGCCAACGGACACGGCGAAACCCGCGAAGAGACACGTGACTGGGAAGACGGCTATCGCGCCCGCTGGCAGCACGACAAGATCGTGCGCTCCACCCACGGGGTGAACTGCACCGGCTCGTGTAGCTGGAAGATCTACGTCAAGAATGGCCTGGTCACCTGGGAAACCCAGCAGACCGACTATCCGCGTACCCGCGCCGACCTGCCCAACCACGAGCCCCGCGGTTGCCCGCGTGGCGCCAGCTACTCCTGGTACCTGTACAGTGCCAACCGCCTCAAGTACCCGCTGATTCGCCAGGAGCTGGTCAGCCTGTGGCGACGCGCGCTGGACAAGCACGCCGACCCGGTGGACGCCTGGGCCTCCATCGTCGAGGACCCGGTCCTGGCCAATCAGTACAAGCGTGCCCGCGGCATGGGCGGTTTCGTCCGCGCCGACTGGGACGAGGCGCAGACCCTGATCGCGGCGGCCAACGTCTACACCGCCAAGACTTACGGACCCGACCGCATCATCGGCTTCTCGCCGATTCCCGCCATGTCGATGGTCTCCTACGCCGCCGGCGCCCGTTACCTGTCGCTGATCGGCGGGGTCTGCCTGTCGTTCTATGACTGGTACTGCGACCTGCCGCCGGCCTCCCCCCAGACCTGGGGAGAGCAGACCGACGTGCCGGAATCCGCCGACTGGTACAACTCCGGCTACATCATCGCCTGGGGCTCCAACGTGCCGCAGACGCGTACCCCGGACGCCCACTTCTTCACCGAGGTGCGCTACAAGGGCACCAAGACGGTGTCGATCACCCCGGACTACGCCGAGGTCTCCAAGCTCACCGACGAGTGGCTCTCCGCCAAGCAGGGCACCGACGCCGCCCTGGCCATGGCCATGGGCCACGTCATCCTCAAGGAGTTCCACCTCGCCTCGCCCAGCGCCTACTTCACCGACTACGTCAAGCGCTACACCGACATGCCCTTCCTGGTGGCGCTGGAGCCCCGCGAGGACGGCACCTACGCCCCGGGCAAGCAGCTGCGCGCGGCCGACTTCGACGCCTCGCTCGGCCAGGACAACAACCCCGAGTGGAAGACCGTCGCCTGGGACGAGACCCGTGACCAGCTGGTGGTGCCGCGCGGTTCCATCGGCTTCCGCTGGGGCGAGAACGGCGCTGACGAAAAGGGCAAGTGGAGCCTTGAGTCACTGGACGCCGACGGCCAGGAGATCGACCTGCGCCTGTCGCTGGCCGACGCCCACGACAGCGTCGCCAAGGTGGCCTTCCCCTACTTCGGTGGCATCGCCCACGAGCACTTCGACCACGTCGAAGGCAACGAGGTGCTGCACCACTGCCTGCCGGCCAAGAAGCTGACCCTGGCCGACGGCAAGGAAGTGCTGGCGGTCACCGTGTTCGACCTGATGTGCGCCAACTATGGCATCGACCGTGGCCTCGGCGGCGAAGGCGAGGACGACGGTGCCACCGCACTGGACCAGCTGCGCCCCTACACCCCGGCGTGGCAGGAAAAGATCACCGGCGTGCCCGCCAACCAGTGTATTCGCATCGCCCGCGAGTTCGCCCACAACGCCGACAAGACCCAGGGTCGGTCCATGATCATCGTCGGTGCCGGGATGAACCACTGGTACCACATGGACATGAACTACCGTGGCCTGATCAACATGCTGGTGCTGTGCGGCTGCATCGGTCAGACCGGCGGCGGCTGGTCCCACTATGTGGGCCAGGAAAAGCTGCGCCCCCAGACCGGCTGGACCCCGCTGGCCTTCGGCCTGGACTGGCAGCGTCCGCCGCGCCATATGAACGGCACCTCGTTCTTCTACAACCACTCGAGCCAGTGGCGCTACGAGAAGCTCGAGGTCAAGGAACTGCTGTCGCCGCTGGCCAAGGCCGACAAGTACGACGGCAGCCTGATCGACTTCAACGTGCGTGCAGAACGCATGGGCTGGCTGCCGTCGGCGCCGCAGCTCGGGGTCAACCCGCTGCGCCTGGCAGGCCCCGCCAGTGAAGCGGGCATGTCCACCGCCGACTACGTGGTCAGCCAGCTCAAGCAGGGCCGTCTTGGCTTCGCCGCCGAGGACCCGGACAACCCCCAGAACTTCCCGCGCAACATGTTCGTGTGGCGCTCCAACCTGCTGGGCTCCTCGGGCAAGGGTCACGAGTACATGCTCAAGTACCTGCTGGGCACCCGCCACGGGCTGCAGGGCAAGGACCTGGGCGAATCCGGCGGCGCCATGCCCCGGGAAGTCACCTGGCACGACGAGGCCCCCGAGGGCAAGGTGGATCTGTTCACCACCCTGGACTTCCGCATGTCGACCACCTGCCTGTACTCCGACGTGGTGCTGCCCACCGCGACCTGGTACGAGAAGGACGACCTCAACACCTCGGACATGCACCCCTTCATCCACCCGCTGACCGCCGCCACCGATCCGGCCTGGGAAGCGCGCAGCGACTGGGACATCTACAAGGGCATCGCCAGGAAGTTCTCACAGGTCTGCCCCGGCCACCTGGGTGAGGAGACCGACCTGGTCACCCTGCCGCTGCAGCATGACAGCCCCGGCGAGCTGGCCCAGCCCGAAGTGCTCGACTGGAAGCGTGGCGAGTGCGAGCCGATCCCCGGCAAGACCATGCCGAGCCTGATCGAGGTCAAGCGCAACTACCCCGAGACCTACGAGCGCTTCACCTCGGTGGGCCCGCTGCTCGAGAGCATCGGCAACGGTGGCAAGGGCATCGGCTGGAACACCGAGAAGGAAGTCGAGCTGTTGCGTGGTCTCAACCACGTCAAGCTCGAGGGTCCGGCCAAGGGTCAGCCGAGACTCGAAAGCGCCATCGACGCCGCCGAGATGATCCTGGCACTGGCCCCGGAGACCAACGGTCAGGTGGCGGTGAAGGCCTGGGATGCGCTGTCGAAGATCACCGGTCGCGATCACACCCACCTGGCAGTGCCCAAGGAAGAGGAGAAGATCCGCTTCCGCGACGTGGTGGCTCAGCCGCGCAAGATCATCTCCAGCCCGACATGGTCTGGCCTGGAGGACGAGCACGTGTCCTACAACGCTGGCTACACCAACGTCCACGAGCTGATTCCCTGGCGTACCGTCAGCGGCCGCCAGCAGTTCTACCAGGATCACGCCTGGATGCGTGACTTCGGCGAGAGCCTGCTGGTCTACCGTCCGCCCATCGACACCAAGGCCACCAAGGCCATGGCGATGCCGCGGCCCAACGGTAACCCGGAGATCGCGCTGAACTGGATCACCCCGCACCAGAAGTGGGGCATCCACTCCACCTACTCCGACAACCTGTTGATGCTGACCCTGTCGCGTGGCGGCCCCATAGTCTGGCTGTCCGAGGAGGACGCGGTCGCCATCGGTGTCGAGGACAACGACTGGATCGAGCTGTACAACGCCAACGGCGCCATCGCCGCCCGCGCGGTGGTCAGTCAGCGGGTCAAGACCGGCATGGCGATGATGTACCACGCCCAGGAGCGCATCGTGAACGTGCCCGGCTCCGAGGTCACTGGTACCCGCGGCGGTATCCACAACTCTGTCACCCGCGTCTGCCCCAAGCCGACCCACATGATCGGCGGCTACGGACAGCTCTCCTACGGCTTCAACTACTACGGCACCGTCGGCTCCAACCGCGATGAGTTCGTCATGGTGCGCAAGATGAAGCACGTCAACTGGTTGGACGGCGAAGGACAGGACAGCGCCCAGGAGGCAGTGAAATGAAGATCCGTTCCCAAGTGGGCATGGTGCTCAACCTCGACAAGTGCATCGGCTGTCATACCTGTTCGGTGACCTGCAAGAACGTCTGGACCAGTCGTGAAGGCGTCGAGTACGCCTGGTTCAACAACGTCGAGACCAAGCCGGGCATCGGCTATCCCAAGGAGTGGGAGAACCAGGCGCGCTGGAAAGGCGGCTGGCTGAGGCGCGAGGATGGCACCATCGAGCCGCGCATCGGCGGCAAGTGGCGGGTGCTGGCGAACATCTTCGCCAACCCCGACCTGCCGGAGATCGACGACTACTACGAGCCGTTCACCTTCGACTACCAGCACCTGCACCAGGCCAAGAAGGGCCGCCACCAGCCGGTGGCGCGCCCCCGTTCGCTGATCTCCGGTCAGCGCATGGAGAAGATCGAATGGGGCCCGAACTGGGAAGAGATTCTCGGCACCGAGTTCGCCAAGCGCCGCAAGGACGCCAACTTCGACAAGATCCAGGCGGATATCTACGGCCAGTTCGAAAACACCTTCATGATGTACCTGCCGCGCCTGTGCGAGCACTGCCTCAACCCAGCCTGCGTGGCCAGTTGCCCGAGTGGTGCGATCTACAAGCGTGAAGAGGATGGCATCGTCCTGATCGACCAGGACAAGTGCCGCGGCTGGCGGATGTGCGTGTCCGGCTGCCCGTACAAGAAGATCTACTACAACTGGAAGTCCGGCAAGTCCGAGAAGTGCATCTTCTGCTACCCGCGTATCGAGTCTGGCCAGCCGACGGTGTGCTCCGAGACCTGCGTCGGTCGTATTCGCTACCTGGGTGTACTGCTCTACGACGCCGATCGTATCGAGGAGGTCGCCGCCTCCCAGGACGAGCGCGACCTGTACAAGCGCCAGTGCGAGATCTTCCTCGACCCCAATGATCCCGAGGTCATCGCCCAGGCCAAGCGTGACGGCATCGATGACAACGTGATCAAGGCGGCCCAGGAGTCCCCGGTCTACAAGATGGCCATGGACTGGCAGCTGGCACTGCCGCTGCACCCGGAGTACCGCACCCTGCCGATGGTCTGGTACGTGCCACCGCTGTCGCCGATCCAGTCGGCGGTGGACGGTGGCCACGTGGAAACCGACGGCGTGCTGCCCAAGGTCGAATCGCTGCGTATCCCGGTGAAGTACCTGGCCAACATGCTCACCGCCGGTGACGAGGCGCCGGTGGTTCGCGCACTCAAGCGCATGATGGCCATGCGTGAGTACATGCGCGGCAAGCACGTTGACGGTGAGTTGCGCCACGACGTGCTCGACGAGGTCGAGCTGAGCGAGGCTCAGGTCGAGGAGATGTACCGCTACCTGGCCATCGCCAACTACGAGGATCGTTTCGTCATCCCGACCAGCCACCGCGAGCAGGCCCGCGAGGCCTTCCCGGAGCGTGGCGGCTGCGGCTTCACCTTCGGCAACGGCTGCCAGGGCGGCAGCGACGAGACCAGCCTGTTTGGCGGACGCAAGCAGACCACCACCCTGGTCAACGTCGAGCAGTACGACCCCAGCCATCCGGAGGTCGAGCATGACTAATCCACTCGCCCAGGGGCTGCGCGCCCTGGCCCGGCTGCTCGACTATCCCGACCGGGAACTGATCGAGGGGCTTGCCGAGGTCAAGGCGGCGATTGCCGCCATGCCACTGCCGGGGGGAGCCCCCCGGCAGGCACTGCTCGACTGGTGCGATCGCCTTGGTGATGCCCGCCTGCTGGACGTCCAGGCGGCCTACGTCGCCCAGTTCGATCGCGGCCGCGCCACCTCGCTTCTGCTGTTCGAGCATGTCCATGGCGAATCCCGCGACCGCGGCCAGGCCATGGTCGACCTGCTCGGCGAGTACGAGGACGCCGGCTTTGCCCTGGACAGCCGCGAGCTTCCCGACCACCTGCCGCTGCTGCTGGAGTTCCTCTCCACCCGTGAGGGTGACGAGGTGGCCCGCTGGATCGGTGACGTCAGCCATATCCTGGCGCTCATCACCGCTCGCCTCGAGGCCAAGCAGTGCGATCAGGCGCTGGTGACCCTGACCCTGCTGTCGCTGATCGGCGCCGAGGGTCAGGTGGACCTCCACCGCGAGGCGGTCAAGGAAGAGCCGGCGGACAACACCCCCGCCGCCCTCGACGCCGTGTGGGAGGAGGAGGCCGTGCGTTTCTCGGCCGAATCCGACCAGGACTGTGCGCTGACCTCCGCCGAGGGCAAGCGCCTCGCCGAACGTCGGGGCAGCATCCAGCCCGATACCGTTCGCCTCCCCGATGCCATGCCCTCTCGACCCACTGGAGGTCTGTCATGAACTACCTGCACACCCTGCTGTTCGGCCTCTATCCCTACCTGGCGGGCAGCGTCTTCCTGATCGGTAGCCTGTTGCGCTTCGACCATGGCCAGTACACCTGGAAGACCGGCTCGAGCCAGATGCTGTCGTCCAGGCGCATGCGCCTGGCCAGTCCGCTGTTTCACGTCGGCATCCTGGTGATCTTCTTCGGGCATCTGGTCGGCCTGCTGACACCGCATTGGGTCTACGCCCCCTTCATCAGCGCCGGCACCAAGCAGGTGTTCGCCATCCTGGTCGGCGGCCTTGCCGGTATCGCCTGTCTGATTGGTGGCGCCATGCTGCTGCATCGCCGCTTCACCGACCCGCGGGTCAAGGCGTCCTCCAGCTTCATGGACAACCTGATCATCGTGCTGCTGGTGGTTCAGGTCACCCTCGGCCTGCTGACCATTCCCGCCGCCCTGCATCACCTGGACGGCGGCGTGATGATCAAGCTCGCCGAATGGGCCCAGGCCATCGTCTTCTTCCAGGGCGGCGCCGCCTCCCACCTCGAAGGCATTGGCTTCATCTACCACCTGCACATTCTGGTCGGCCTGACCATCGTGCTGGTGTTCCCGTTCACTCGCCTGGTTCACGCCTGGAGTGCTCCCCTGGGTTACCTGGGACGTCGCTACCAGATCGTCCGGCGCCGTGCCTGAGGAGGCATGTCATGCAAACCATCCCCGTGGAAACCCTGCCGAACGCGCCAAGTCCCAGCATTCGTGTCGGTGACAGCGTGATCGGCGAGGACGCCATCGCCGGGGAGATGCAGTTCCATCCGTCAACGGATCGCGAGGCCGCCGCCAAGGCGGCGGCCCGCGCCCTGGTCATCCAGGAGCTATTGCGCCAGCGCGCCGAGATCCTGGGCATCGAGACGGGCTCGTTGCACGAGCCCGACGAGCGTGCGATCGCCGTGATGCTGGATCAGGAACTGCAAGTCCCCCCGCCCGATGAAGAGGCCTGCGTGCGCTTTCACGCGGCTCACCCCGAACGCTTCTGCGAGCCCACTCGGCTCAAGGTCCGGCATATCCTGCTGGCGGCGGCCCCCGACGACCTGGACGCCCGTGACGAGCAGTTCAAGAAGGCCGAAGAACTGATCGAGACCCTCAAGCAGCATCCCAAGCGCTTCGACGAGATGGCGCAGCGGTTTTCGCAGTGCCCGTCGAAGGACGAAGGCGGAAGCCTTGGCTGGGTCACCCGCGGCCAGACCGTCAGCGAGCTCGACCGTGCTCTGGAACCTCTGCCCGAAGGCCTGCACGAGCGTCCGCTGCCGTCGCGCTACGGCTGGCACGTAGTGGTGATCGACGCGCGTCTGGAGCGCCAGCCACTGCCCTACACCGAGGTCAAGGACAGGGTCGCCCATGAGTTGACCGAACAGGCCACACGAGTCGCCCTGCGCCACTACCTGCTGGCGCTGGAAAGCGAGATCGGCGTCGAGGGTTTCACCCTGGCCGACGACGATGTCGACGGTCCTTTGATGCGCTGACGAGGGCGCTGAAAGGTCGCCACCAAGGGCGTTGAAAGAGCACAGACAGAGCGCCGATCAGGCGCCGCGCGTACCGACTCCCCCTTCCCTCCCACCTGACACCCCCGCCAGACCTCAGGGTCCGGCGGGCTCCCTTCATGATTTCTCCGCCGGAGTTCTTGCATGTCTCATACGTCCACGAGCGCTGTGTTCACCCCGCTGGATATCGCCATTCTCACCGTGTCCGACACCCGTAGCATGGCCGAGGATGGCAGCGGCGACCTGCTGGCGGATCGGCTGGCCGGCGCCGGACATCGACTGACCGAGCGCGCCCTGGTCCCCGACGACATCTACCGCATTCGCGCCCAGGTCAGCGCCTGGGTGATTCGTGCCGACATCCAGGTGGTGCTGGTCAATGGTGGCACCGGCTTTACCGCACGGGACAATACCCCGGAGGCACTGACGGTACTGTTCGACAAGGTCGTCGAAGGCTACGGCGAGCTGTTTCGTCTGCGCTCCTTCGAGGCCATCGGCACCTCCACCATCCAGTCTCGCGCCGTGGCCGGGGTGATCGATCGCACCCTGGTGTTCTCCATGCCCGGCTCGCCCAAGGCCTGCGCCATGGCCTGGGACGATATTCTTGCAGCCCAGCTCGATGCCCGCACCCGGCCCTGCAACTTCGTCGCCATGGTGGTGAACGACAGCCAGCGCTGCACCAGCCGCAGCGTGGATCACCAGGCGCCTTCCGAGCCCCACTCGAAGGCCCAGCGCGATGCACTGGAGGTCACCCCATGAGCGAGACCTGCGGTTGTGATACACCGACCAGGGACCGCACCCTGATCGATCCCTGGCAGGCCCGCGAGCAGGTCATCGCCCTGACCCGCCCGCTGGAAGACACCGAGACGCTGAGAACAACCCACGCCCGTGGCCGCATCCTGGCCACGCCGCTCAAGGCGCTGCACGACGTCCCCGGCATCGACAACAGCGCCATGGACGGCTATGCCCTGCGCCTGGCCGACCTCAAGCACCGGCTTGCCCTGCCGGTGGTGGCCCGGGTGCCCGCCGGCGCCGCCCCGATCACCCTGCCCTTCGACGGCTGTGCGCGCATCTTCACCGGCGCACCGATTCCCCGCGGTGCCGACGTGGTGGTGCCCCAGGAACGGGTACGGATCGATGACGCCGGCCAGATCCACTTTCCCGCTGACGTGCACCTGGGAGACCATATCCGGCGGCGTGGCGAAGAGCTGACCCAGGGAGTGGCGCTGCTCGAGCCGGGTGAGCCCCTCGATGCCATCCGCCTGGCGCTGCTGGCGGCCCAGGGCATCACCGAGGTGCCCTGCCGGCGTCGGGTGCGCGTCGCCGTCATCAGTACCGGCTCGGAGCTGGTCACGCCGGGCAAACCGCTGGCCCCAGGCCAGATCTACAACTCGAATGCCGGCATGCTGCACGCCCTGCTGCAGGATCACAACGCCGAGCTTGTGGACCTTGGCAACATCAGCGACAGCGCCACGGCGCTGGAAGAAGCGCTGACCTTCGCCGCCCGCCAGGCCGATCTGATCGTCTGTACCGGCGGCGTCTCGGTGGGTGAGGAAGACCACGTCAGGCCCTGCCTCGAGCGCCTTGGCGGCATCAGCCTCAGTGGCGTGGCGATGAAACCCGGCAAGCCCTTCACCCTGGGCTATATCGGCAAGTCCGCGTCCACCGGCACCCCGCTGCTGGGGCTTCCCGGCAACCCCACCGCGGCCCTGGTCGCCTGGCACCTGCTGGGCCTGGCGGTACTGCATCGTCGACAGGGCCGAACCGTCGCACCGTTGGCGAGCTTTGCAGTGCATGCCGGCTTCACCTACCGCGCCAACCGCACCCGCACTCAGTGGCTGCGTGTCCGCCTGGATCACAGCGACATCGCCCCGGTGGCCAGGATCGCCGGCGACCAGGGCTCCAATATGCTCAAGAGTGCAGCGCAAGCCGACGGCTATCTCCAGGTGCCCCCTGGCCAGCAGGTGGTGCCCGGCCAGCGCTATCCCTACCTGCCGCTAAGCCAATTCGCCCGCTAGCGCCACGACCTGAACACCGACAACACACCCAAAAATGTTCCGACAAGGAGAGCCCACCATGGCCACCCCCTCACCCCTTCCCCTGGTCTACGCCTGCTCCGGCTGCTCAGACGTGGCCCAGCTCGCCAACAGCGTTGCTGTTGCGCTCGACCATCGCGGCATCGCCGAGATGTCCTGCATCTCGGGCGTTGGTGGCGGCGTACCGGGGCTGGTGCGCAAGGCACAATCCGGGCGACCGATCGTGGCACTCGACGGCTGCCAGATGCACTGCACCGCCCACTGCCTGGACAAGGCCGGCGTCAGCGCCACCCACCATATGCGACTGTACGAGCAGGGCTTCAAGAAGCGACGCGGCCGCCGCTACGATGACGATTGCGTGGAAGCTGTCATCACACAGCTCATTCCCGTCGTTGACGCACTCGCCTGCGGCGACGCGACCCTCGACCAGGGCGACTCCCCTGTCAGACTCACCGCTCGCCACTGAGCAAGGGCGACGCGATAACGCCAGCCCCGTCGGGTGAAAGTGGCGTGGCACGTGAGAGCAATACGCAAGAACGACAAGGCCCCGCCGGGCTGCAATCAAGGAGCTTTCCCGGCGGGGCCTTGTTATTGGCCATGTCATATTAGCGGTGCGTCATGACAGCGACGTCGCTGCTCAGCTCATCCCCGCTGTCTCGTCGAGTCCATACTCCCGCTCCACCAGTGCCACCCTGACGCGGTAGCTTGCATACCAGCGCTCGCGGCCCCTGGCCTGGGCCTCGCGATGATCCAGGTTGGCCTTCCAGGCGCGAATGGATGCCAGATCAGACCAGTAGGACACCGTGATGCCGGCGGCATATTCACCCGGCGAGCGCGCCGACTCTACCCCCAGAAACCCCGGCTGCTGTGCCGCCAGTTCGACCATGCGCTCGGCCATCTCGCCGTAGCCGTCATCTCCCGGCGTTCTCGTGGATGTGAAGATCACCGCGTAGTACGGCGGTGTCGGTGTGGTGGCGATGGCGCTCAACGGTTTTCCTCAGTGAGGATGGACAAGACACTCCGAGGCCGTCACGGAAATCGCAATCCGCCACGGCGAACTTGGCAATGTAGCACGAGACGACGTCAACGGCCTTCCCGGTGCATATGCCAGGCTGACACCAAAGACCTGCGCTGACGCCAGAGACCTGCGCCAGAGACCTGCGACAGAGACCCGCACTGACAAGAGCGGATCAGAAACCACCGCTACCCGAGCCAATCGCCCCCTCATTGATAAGTTCAGTAAACGGATCATCGAACCCCGAGCCTACCGCGCCTTCATTGATACCCGGGGTAAAAGGATCGTCGTGCCCTGATCCGACTGCGCCTTCGTTGATATCGTCGGTGAACGGATCATCGATGCCCGCGCCGATCACGCCTTCGTTGACGTCTTCCGTGAACGCATCATCGAAACCGGTTCCTACCGCCGCTTCGTTGATGCCTTGCGAAAAAGGATCATCGAAACCGGTCCCCACCGCCGCTTCGTTGATGTCCCTGGTCCAGGGATCATCATGGGCCACGGCGCCTCCCGGCAACAGCGCCAGCATCAGGAAAAGTCCACAGACGCCATACCTCATGACATACCCCATGTCGGCAAAATTTCAGGATACAAGGTCCCATCCGATGCCATGCTGACCCGCATCCATAAAAAAAGGGCCGGAACCCAGCTCGGGTACCGGCCCCTCCTGCCATCTATTTTCCTTCTACTTTCTTGCGTCTCTTGTGGGCTCGAGCCTAGCCGATGGGATCTACCTCGACCAGCGGCTCCCGCGGCAGCAAGGGTCGCCAGTAGGCAAGCTCAGCGGCCACCGGCAACAGATTGACCGACACATCCTTGCGAGTCGGTTTGCACGAACGGCAGCGTCGCTCGATACCGGGCTGACTGAGCTGGATACAGGTGTACAGCTCCAGGCCACGTGCATCGATGGCGCTGACACACAGCTCGCACTTGAACGACTGGCCCATTTCGGTCGCGACCTTGAGGCGTCGTCCCTCCAGTCGATAGGGAATGATGCCTGCCGCGCTCTTCACCTTGCCATCGCCCTGTTCCAGGGTCTGCCCACACAGGCACCACTCGTAGTCCACCGGGAAGGCGGTGAGCCTGGGCCAGGCTTCAAACACGCCGCACCATCGCACCGGGCTGGAACGACAACGAGAACAGTCCTTCGCAATGTAGTCAGTCACCTCTCCGCGCTCTGTCACGCTCCATCGTGCCGCAATATCCAGCGATGGCGTCGGGGTGTCGAAGGTGATCCAGTCCAGATGCAGTGCACCCTGCTGATCGATCTGGCGCCAGGCACGTAACTTGGCCAGGCGCCCTTCGGACGTGCGCATCCCGAAGACCACCTCATGGTGAGGCATGAACAGGAACCATCGCGGCCAAGTGAGGGGTATCAGGCCCAAAGACATCTGGCTTGTTGCCAGCGGCAGGCGCGATATCTGCACCGGCGTCAGCGCGCCGAAGGAGGTCCCCGTCACCGTCAGCCCACTGCCACCGACGGCATTCAAGCCGCTTGCGGGATTCCAGGCGAGATCGGTTCCGGGCAGCACCCCCGCACTGAGGGCGCCACTCTCCAGATCCACCGAGAACCCTTCGAGACCGACGTTTCCGCCCTGGTGTTTTACCGGCACCGAGACCGACCGCACGATGCTCGAGCGCAATTCCAGATCATCGAGGACGATACTGGACAGCGTCAGACCACCACCGATGGGCCCGAGCGGGATCGCCGGCAGGCCACCAATGGCCCCGCTGATGCCATCCGAAATCAGACCATCGGCGATGCCTTCTGCCACCGCCTCGACAATCGCCAGCACCACGGCGGCAATGATGACTCCGACGATACCGCCGAACAGACCTCCCAGACCGAGTGAGGCAAGCCACACCCACCAGGCCAGGTCCACATCGGTATCCACCACCGGCGTGGTCGCAGTCACCGTGATCGCCCCAGCATCCAGACCGATATCGATGAAGAACGAGAAATTCGACTCCGCCGACCAACCACTACCCGAGTCGGTGGCACGTCCCGTGACGGAAATGCGATTGGCGACAACGCGAGCCTCAAGACTTCGAAGCGTCCCCTGACCACCCGGTGCGGGGATACTGCGGTTTAGCCTCAAGGGGGTGTCGAAATCGGTGACAGGTCTGCCCATGGAGCTTGCGATACGTGGGCGCATTACCCTGGCCAGCAACCAGAAGTTGCTCATCGTCACCAGCGACTGGCTCCCGGCAGGGATCAAGCTGGAGGTGACGTTATTGATATTACCCCCGCCGTCGCTGGACATGCGCACACCGAACGCAAGGCAATCACGATCCAGTGCCGTGGTATCGTTCACGGTGGTGACATCGATGTCGAAGACGGTTGTCGCATCCGTATCGTCGACGACCGGGATCGCTGGCGTCAGATCGATTCGACCGATGCTGGACTGAAGCTGGTCGAGCACGACTCCCGCCATCATGTTCTGCGCCCGCGTGAGGCTCAGCCCCGCAACATCCAGAAGCGGCTCAAGCAGTGACACCGACGCAGGATCGAACGCCACATTGACCGTGGGCGCACCGGCATTGAAGTCCATGGTGGCGAACTGATTGCTGCCCTCGGTCACCATGGCGATTCTGCCCACCACCGTGATGGCGCCACCGATCGGGGCGACCGTCAACGCCAGGGGCGCGGTGATCTGGAGCTGAGAATTGGAAAAGGGAACGGTCAGCCCCATTCTCGGCCGAGGGCGGTCCAGGTCGGCGACGGGGGTATCGAAATTCAGATCGGCGCTCCCGCTGACACCGCCTGCATTGACTGGCACGCTGATACTGGGTGGAAAGATCCCTCCGGCGAGGAAGGCCGTGGCAAGTTGATTGTTGAGTTCGTTCTCGGAAATCTGAACGAGCATGTCAAAACCGGCTGTTCGATCCAGTGCCATGACTAGCCCTCCTTGTGAACAGCAAAGCCATCATCGTCCTGCGGCTTCGCACCCGGCTTGATCTCGCCGATACGACCACGCGGGAAGGCCGCAGCCTTGAAACCCGCCACCTTCACTCCGGGACCTACCACTGCTGTCTGTTCGACCTCCCCGTGGGCCCGCTCGACGGCCTTCAGCTCCTGCCTTGACAATTTGACACCGGCCTTGGGCAAGGCCTCGACAGGACGCGCCATGTATAGGCTCGCGTTCGCCTCGTCCTTGGCCAACCACTCCATCATCAACTTGTCGGCCTCCTGGAGTTTCTTCATCACCTCCACTGGTAACGCCAGCGGCTCGGCATCCCGACGGGGCGCTCCCTTGCGAGGACGGCAGCGCAGAGGACGCTTGGGGAGCGCGAAGTCTCCTCCAGGCACTAGGCGCACATTGATGTTGGCCTCAAAGCCCTGGGGCACCCTGGCCACCACGAGCTCTTCCGCCCGATCCTTGCCCAGCCCCACCTGAGAGCGGCATGGGCAGGGATCGGGGTCTTTTGACGTGTTCATGTGTTGGCTCCTTGACGTTGAATGACGTTTGCAACTTCGCAGGGCAGCGCAGTACAGGTCGTCAACAAGAAGCTCGGCGAGAAATAACGCTACCCGGGTCATCGAAACGATGACCGAGCGGGGGTAGTCGACTTCCGGGACGTCAGCCCACTGAAACAGGAGGCAGGCGACCGGAATCCGGTGCTATGCGAGGAAGGAGGGAAACATGCTCGGACACCGGAGCTTTGGATAACGGGCAAGGCGCCCCGACAGCGTCCCCGCGCTGACCTCTTTCATCTGACACGGAAAGGAAAGCGCTTCTGGCGGCGCAGCCCTGAATAAAATGTGCTTAAAAAGGCACCGGGGCCACGACCGCAGGACACCAAACATCTCGGCTAATTTATCAAGTACTTACCAAGTACTCCTGGTGGATTCAATCAGAATGACTACCCCCGTAGAACACTCTTCCTAAGTAAACTTGGCCTTTGAAGCATAGACTGTCTTCGTCAATGTGACGATGTTCAATCAACCATCAAGGCAACAAACGAAGACACCCCGCCGAGAGGCTTTCTCGACGGGGTGCCTGAAGGGGACGGCGTAACGGGTACCGGAACAACCGGTGGTCCCTAGCGATTGATCTCGACACGAATGATGCGATTGGTGGCGCTCTGATGAATCAGCAGGTCGCCATTCCGGGTCGGTCGCATATGCCGCACGATACCGGCGTAAATACCGCCGGACGGGATCGCCCAGCTCTGGAAGGTCTCGGTGGCGGGATCAAAGCGCACCAGGGCATCGGGACGCATCCCGGATTCGTTGTACCAGACCACGCCATCGAGTACCGCGATCGCGTAGGGATGAGACTTCTCGCCGCTTGGCGACGGCCACTCCTGCACCTCACCGCTGCGGGAGTCATAGCGCCCAAGCCGGCCCCTTCCCGAATTGACGTACCAGATCATGCCGTCATCGGCGATATCGAGCCTGCGCACAGTGGTTGCCTGGTGGGGAAGTTCGATTTCGGTAAGCGCCATGGTGTCGGGATCGACCCGTACCAGGCAGTTGCTGCCATTGCAGGCCACCCAGGGTGTGCCCTCTGCATCGATCTTGATGCCGTAGGGCCGCGCCCCAGTGGTGGGCATGGCAACGAGTTCGACCTCACCGGTTTGTGGATCGAGGCGTCCGACGCGATTGGCGTGCTGCGCCGTAAACCAGAGAACACCGTCATCATCGAACACGGCCGTGTGGGGATCACGCACCGAGGGGTCCGGCATGTCGACCACCTCGATATCCCCACTGGCCGGGTCGAGACGCCCCAGCGTCCCGTTCTTGTTGCCGGTAAACCACACGCCACCGTCACGATCCAGCGTCACCGAGTGAGGCATGCTGCCGGGCGGTAGCGGGTATTCGCGCATCTCACCGGACATGGGATCAATGCGCCCCACCAGATTTCCCCATTGGCCCGCCCACCAGATCCCGCCATCTGGCGCCTCGGCGGGATCCCGCGAGCGTTGCCCGAGCGTCGGCACCACCCATTCGTTGAAACTGATATCGGTATCTCCCTCAAGCAACGTCGGTGCCCGCCGCTCATTGGGAGGAAAATGCTCCGCCAGATAGTCGGCGATAGCCCCGCGGCGGGCAGGATCACTCGAGAGATCCACCATGGTGCCCATCAACTCGAGCCACTCCTCACGGCTGTAGCCAAGGCTCTGGCTGATGCGACTGACCGGATGGCACACCGAGCACTGCACTTCGACTGCCTCCCTGCCCTCCCCCGATGGCAGGCCGGCGCCCAGAGCCGCCGACGAACCAGCGAGTATCACCATCGAGAGACATAGCCTCCGAAACCCAACGCGCCTGGTCATACGCCACCTCCCCGAGCCTGAACCTGAACGCATCGAGTGCACCGAGTGCACCGAGTGCACAATTGGGTGTACCGCACCTTTTGATCGCTGGCCTCGGTTGGCCTGATCCATCCTCAGCCACCCGCTCACCGATTCGATACCGGATACCACCGAGACGGCGCCGTCCCGCTAAGCACCATCCATCCTGAGCCACATGACGATCGCCCACGCCAATGCCTATTCAGCGTAGGAAAAATGGCGCGGCCCTGCAGGTCCCGTTCGATGCCACACGCACTTGCTCATTGAGACCGCCGACCTGACTGTATTTTTCTTGGCACACGACTTACTTCCTCGACGGTTTCATTAAACTTCCGGAGTGTATTGACAGAGATTTGAAACTGACCATTACTTGGTAGGTGTAATGTATCAGGTGGGCGGTCTCAATGAGAAAATTCAAAATCTTATCGACAAGATATTGCACGTTCTCTTTGAGAGCGCCGTAGGAAATACCAATATCAGCGATTCTGCTTATTTCAACTGTGATATTTCTTCGACAAGCAAGCCATCATTAAATTTAGGCTGATAATAACTCCTTCACTCATGACAGGTTAAAACTGGCGAAAAACTGCGCTCATATAAGTCAACCAGCGTAATTTTATAGCATTTAGGTGCTAAATACTTAACAGTCTTATGTGCAAAATAATAACACAAACTACTCTTCAGCGGATGAGCCAGCACAACCAAACATATCACTAGATTCCCCTTGCAATTCAAGCGCTTCTCTACTTTAGTCCCGCAGAGCGGGTTCGGCTCAAACGAATTGTTAGACGGTTTCTCACTTACATCGACTCTGCAATTGCTATGTGATAACCGTCTGGGTCGCGAAAGGTAAACTCACGCCACCCAGCAAGCGAGTTATCATGCGGCTGCACGATAATCTCTGCGTCCTGCTGCTTGGCTCGCAGAAATACCTGCTCTAGAATCTTCGACGAAGACCCAGAGAAGGAAGCCATTCCCGACAGCGTCTTTAGCAGGTGGCTTGAGACCATGTTCGCCTGCCTGAAGCTGGTGTAGCATAAAAAATACTTTTCCGTTGTACATAAGCCGATCAAAGTCTGGGCGATCATGGTCGTTTGAGCAACCTAGAATTACTTTGTACCAAGCGACACTTGCAGACACGTCACAAACTGCAATCATGATTTCAGCTCGCATCTTACCTTCGGGGCAATCTACCTCTACAACAATGGAGAAACTTATTTGTAATAAATCTAACAATGGGTGAGATAATCCAACATAAAGGCCAAGTTTCAAAAACGCTCATACGGCATATTAAAATCATTAACGATGATTATAACAAAACCCTTGACGCAAACTGACTTTGATTATTGAAAAGATATTCTGCTCTACCTATTTTTACGCACGCTTTCATCGAAAGCCATGCATACAAGCCAAAAAAAGGTAGTGTAAACATAACTTTAAGTAACACCTCAGAGGATGAAAAACCTAGGATGCTGGATAAAACCATTGGTGAAAGAGCTAAAAACGACATAATCACATAACATATTGAATAAAATGACTTACGCCACACCCTAGAAAATTTCGTCTTATACTTTTTCTTAAAAAACAACTTAAAGTCTCTTTCAACCTCCAGTCTTTCGAACATCTGTTTAGAAAAAATAAAATCGCGCAAGCATTGAACAGAGTCTTTCAGAGATAAAATATACTCTATTTCATTAGATTTTACAGCTATCGTGCCTGCAATCGCCTGATAACCTTTACTAAGTACATATGGATGCAGAGTCTCCTTTCCCGAATCATTTAAAAACCCTTTTGCGAAATTATACTCTTCTCTTAGATTGATTTTATTTCCGGAAGAAACATCAAAAAACGTTTTCCATGCAGTAACGATAGCGGCAAAACCCAATAAAAATCTAGCGACTGTATCCCAATCCATGCTCAAACTCCAAAATATTGTATAATCATACCGGTGCGGTATAATTATGGCGCTTAAAATAAATATTTCTATGAACTTTGTTTTCACGGTAAATTCACTACACCTAGGCCTGGCATCCATAGACATTCCAAGCAAGAACACAGAACGCCCCGATCAGTCGTGTAATAACTGGCACTCGCCTTCTCGCCAGCAAGACCTTGCGACGGGCCAACGGTATCTGCTAAGTGATAACTTCACCATCACTATGGACGTCAAATGCCTACTACTAACGACAACTTTCCATTTTGTCCAAAAGATCCCTCACACCAACATCCTCACCACCCTGCAACAGCAGTGCGGACACCTACCCTCTATGATGAGTCTGATGATTAAATAAGTACAAAATCAAGCTCGAGAACCTCTTGCGATCAGGTATCCCCTTCATGTTCCTGTACTTAAGAGGTTCTGGCCGCTAATTCTGAGTGCAACGCGTCCGCAATAAACGGGAGTTCTCGAATTCCTCGCGGGCAGGCTACCGCCGAGGTGTGTCACTCGAACACGCCCCTGTAGTGCCTCCTTCACGTCACGACAAGTGCCCTGCTATCTTGTGGTGCGACCACCGCCTCAATAACGCGAAGGCAACGCCTTCGCCCCCCCTGGCCGGGAGTGCCGGTGATAGCTGCGTCTCATGAGGCTAACTTTACTTATCCTCTCCCAGCGTAGTCCGTCGGGCACGGTGATTCGAGCATGAGCTCAATCCCGAGGTGGACGTCTGTCGTTGTTTACAATCCTGCGTACGGTATGTGGAGGAAGACACCGAATCGTCACCACAAACGACGACACCCCGGCGGGCGGGGCCCGTCGGGGTGTCGTTTGGCGGCTGCGTGGGTGGCAGCACTGCTGCACCACCCTGCTCTGGCTGTCTACCGGTGGCGGCTGTGTCTTGGCGCTGTGCCTTGACGTTATGCCTTGTCTTGCCTCTACAGCCTCAGGCTTCAGGCGGCGTAGCGGGATACGGCCAGACCATCGGGGTTGATGGCGGGCGTACGACCGTCGATCAGGTCGGACAGCAGCTGAGCACTGCCACAGCTCATGGTCCAGCCCAGGGTGCCGTGGCCGGTGTTGAGCCACAGGTTGTCGTACTTGGTCGCGCCGATGATCGGTGTGGAGTCCGGGGTCATCGGACGCAGGCCGGTCCAGAACTCGGCCTTGACCAGATCGCCGCCTTCCGGGAATACATCGCGCACGACCATGGAAATGGTGGCACGACGCTTCTCGGCCAGGCTGAGGTCGTAGGATGCCAGCTCCGCGGTGCCGCCGACACGGATACGGTCGTCGAAGCGCGAAATCGCCACCTTGAAGGTTTCGTCCATGACGGTGGACTGGGGAGCGCCGCCGTCGTCGACCACCGGCAGGGTCAGACTGTAGCCCTTGACCGGGTAGATCGGCAGGCGGATGTCCAGGTCACGGGCAAGGAACGGCGAGTAGCTGCCCAGCGCCATCACGTAGGCGTCGGCGGTCAGGGTGCCGGCGCTGGTGTGCACCGCCTCTACCTTGCCGGAGACCCGCGTCAGCCGCTCGATGGTGGTGTTGAACATGAACTCGACACCGAGCTTCTCGCGGCAGTAGTCGGCCAGGCGATTGGTGAACAGGTGGCAGTCACCGGTCTGATCGTCGGGCAGATGCAGGCCTCCGACAAACTTGCCGGGCACACGGGCAAGCGCCGGCTCCACCTGGGCGATGCGGCTGGCGTCCAGCAGTTCATGACGCACGCCGCACTGCTCGAGGACCTTCATGTCCTTGCCCACCGCTTCGACCTGCTTTTCGGTACGGAACAGCTGCAGCAGGCCACGCTGGCGATCTTCGTAGCGCAGCCCGGTCTCGTCACGCAGCGCATTGATGCAGGCGCGGCTGTGCTCAGCGACGCGGACCATGCGCTCCTTGTTGAGGGCGTAGCTGTCGGGATTGCAGTTGCTGAGCATCTGCATCATGAAGCGACCCATGTTCGAGTCCATCTTGGGCTGGATCTTGAGCGGTGCATGCTCCTGGAACATCCACTTGACCGCCTTCTGGGGGATGCCCGGGGCAGCCCAGGGGGAAGAGAAGCCGAAGGATACCTGGCCGGCGTTGCCGTAGCTGGTCTCCATCGCCACGGAGGGCTGACGATCGACCACCTTTACCTCGTGTCCCTGACGGGCCAGATAGTAGGCGGTGGTAACCCCTACGACACCCGCTCCCAGTACCAGTACCTTCATGTCGCCACTCCTCTGTTCTCGTTGTCGATGGCCCGTCCCGATCCCGGGCGTTGAGCATGAGATAGGCCGTGGCCAATGGCCACGGCCTGCAATGAGAGGAGTATAGGGTCGAGCCCGAAGTGTTTTATTCTTTTTTTCCTACCTTTCGCGAACAGTGATATCGAAGTTATCACCAGCGACAGGCTTTCCTTTCCTTCATTTACGTCAAAACAGTTGATTCAACCACCCTGGATTTCACCCTTTCCGCTACGCTTGGGGCGCGACAGGGTCCGCCGCAGCAACAGGTAGGCGCCAAGCCCCGCCAGCAGGTTGCCCATCCCCGCTCCAAGCCCAAGGCCGGTAACACCGCCCATCAGCGTTACGCCGAGCCACAGGCATGGCAGGTAGAACACGAACAACCGCGCGGCAGACAGCAACATGGCGCGCATCGGCCAGCCGAGGGCATTGCCGGCCGACACCACCAGCATGCACACCCCGAGCGCGGCATAGCTCGGCAACATGAAGCGCATCAGCACCATCAGCGATTCGCTGACCTCCGGCGTGCCGGCCAGGGCACGGGCGACCCAGGGCGAAGCCAGTGCCAGCGACACACCCAGCATCAACTGCCACACCACCACTACCTTTAGGGCAAGGCGCATCAGGCGGTGCACCTGGGCCCAGTCGCCGGCGCCGTAGCAGCGGCCGAGCCAGGGTGGCAACGACATGGTCAGCGCCAGCACCACCATCAGCGACACCGTCTCCAGACGGCTGGCAAGTCCCCAGGCCGCCACGGCGGATTCGCCCAGGCGTGACACGGTGGAAATCGCCAGCATCGCCGCCAGCGGCGGCATCAATTGGCTGACCATGGCGGGACAGGCGACCCCGGCAAAGGAGCGCCCCGATAGCCGCCATTCCTCCCGGAGGCCTTCGAACGCGAGCCAGTGGCGTCCCTTCAACTGCCAGCCGAGCAAGGCAAGGCCACTGCCAAAGGCGATCACCGTGGCCCAGGCGGCCCCGGGCAGGCCCAGCCCGTCCCAGTTGCCGATACCAAAGATCAGAATCGGATCGAGACACAGGTTCACCAGGCTGGTCAGCACCATCATGCTGCCGGGAAAGCTGGTGTTGCCGTGGGCACGAAACAGGCTGTAGCCGAAGTACACCACCGCCCCTAGCCAGGCGGCGACCAGCTGGGGTGCCCAGTAGGCGCGAATCAACTCCCGCGCGTGAGCGTCGGCCCCAAGGGCCCCGAAGATGGGACTCTGCAGGGCCCATAACACCAGCGCCAGCAGGCCGATGGCGACTGTCCCCATCATCAGCGACAGGCTGCCCAGACGTTGGGCGCGGTCGTCTTCGCCTCCCCCCAGCGCCCGGGAAATCAAGGCGGCAATGGCGATCCCCATGCCCACCTGTACGCCGATGATCAGAAACGACAGCGGAAAGGTGTAGGACTGGGCCGCCAGGGGGGCGGTGCCCAGGCGCGCGACGAAGGCAGAGTCGACCAGCTGGAAGCCGAGCAGTGACAACACTCCGATCGCCATCGGCCAGGTCTTTTGCCACAGGGTGCGCCCCAGGGAGGTAGAGTCGGAACTTAGGTGCACGGTGTCTCCGGATGGTAGATAGGCCGCTTATGGTAAGCCATAACGAACCCTCGCTCAGCCTCCTTCAACGGCAAAAGCCCCGGGCACCTGTCCCGGGGCTTTCGTCATGTTGACCAAGGCGTGTTACTGACGAATGCCTTCGAAGGTCACGTAGAGCTCAAGGTTGTGCATCGGCTCGGGGAACTTGCTCATGTCGATGTCGTAGTCGGACAGTGCCAGCTCGGTGGAACCTTCGAAGCCTGCGCGATAGCCACCCCAGGGGTCGTCACCCTCGCCCAGCAGGGTCACCGGCATCTCGATGCTGTTGGTCACACCGTGCAGGGTCAGGTCACCGCTCAGAACACCCTCGCCATCGCCGGTAGATTCAAAACCGGTGGAGGTAAAGGTGGCGGTCGGGTACTCACCGGCGTCGAGGAAGTCACCGCTCAGGATGTGCTTGTCGCGCTCGGCGTGGTTGGTATTCAGACTGGTGACATCGACCTCGACCTCGGCGGACGCCGCCTCGACGTTTTCCGGGTCGTAGCTGAAGGTACCGTCGAAGGACTCGAAGCTACCCAAAATATAGGAATAGCCGAGGTGGCTGATCTTGAACTGGATAAAGGCGTGCTGGCCTTCAGAATCGATGGCGTAGTCGGCGGCCTGGGCCTGGGCCAGCGGCAGCAGCGAAGCAGCGGTCAGGGCGGCGATGGCGGTCTTCTTGAACATGTCACTCTCCTTGATGGTTACGCGGTGATTGCGTCAGCACTCTTTCTCTATACCGACCTTGGGTCATGCATCGGCCCCGGGGCGGTCGATTCTTGACGTCCGGACAACGCTTGCCGGCGGTCGCAGGGTAACGTTGGCGTGCTCAGGCCTGCTCCCCGGTGGTCTTGTCAGGCTTGGCCCGACGCGCCAGGCGCGGGTCGACCATGCGAACCAGGGTATCCTGACGGTCCAGGTAGTGATGCTTGAAGGCCGCCAGGGCGTGGCCCGCCGACAGGATGATCAGCGCCAGCGCACTGTACCAGTGAACCACGCCGGCGCGGGAGGCCTGCTCCGGCAGGTCACTGATCAGCGCGGGCACGGTAAACAGGTCGAGCACGGCGATGCCCTTGCCGTCGGCGGTGGAGATGAGATACCCGCTGATCAGCACCGTGGTCATCAGTAGATACAGCGCCAGATGGCCCAGCGCCGCTCCGCGACGCTCAAGCGCTGAACCGTGGGCCTCGGGGGATGGCTGCACCAGCCGCCAGAGAATGCGGCCAGCCACCACGAACAGCAGTAACATGCCGACGCCACGATGCCACCAGGGTGCCAGGTTGTACCAGTTGCTGTAGTAGTCGAGACCGGTCATCCACCAGCCCAGGGCGAACAGACCGAGAATCGCCAGCGCACTTGTCCAGTGCAGCAGGATGGCGAACAGGCCCCACCCCTGGCGTGAATTTCGCCACATGCCAACGTCCTTTGATTAATCGATGAAATCGAGCTTAACGCATCTTTAGACGGCAAACCGTGGAAAAATTTCGAACGATAGATACGATAAAACCGCGATATGGCGCGCCTGGCTACTGCCCTTCCCCCGTAACGCAACGACCGCCGACGAGCGGACTCGTGCGGCGGTCGTGGTAAAGCAGCGCTTCGACACATCACTATGGGGAGGCTCCAGCATGGCAGCCTCGGGCGAACCTCTAGACCAGGGCGTCGAGCCCCCTGGCCAGGTCAGCCTTGATGTCGTCGAGATTCTCGAGCCCCACGGCGATGCGCAGCAGGTTCTCGGAAATGCCGGCGGTCGCCTTCTGTTCGTCCGACAGGCGCCCGTGGGTGGTGGTCGCCGGGTGGGTAATGGTGGTCTTGGCATCCCCCAGGTTGCCGGTGATCGACAGCATGCGGGTGGCATCGACCACTGACCAGGCCTGCTCGCGCCCGCCCTTGACCTCGACCCCGACCACGGCGCCGAAGCCCTGCTGCTGGCGGCTCGCCACCTGGTGCTGGGGATGACTCTCGAGTCCGCTGTAGTGAACCTTCTCTACCGCCGGGTGAGCGTCAAGCCAGCGCGCCAGTTCCAGCGCCGAGGCGGCGTGAGCCTTCATCCGCAGGTTCAGCGTCTCCAGTCCCTTGGTGAAGATCCAGGCATTGAAGGGACTGAGGCATGGGCCGCAGGTCCGCACCACTCCGAAGACTTCCTCGAGCTCCTTGTCACGCCCGACCACGGCCCCGCCGATGGCGCGCCCCTGGCCATCCAGGTACTTGGTGGCCGAATGGATCACCAGATCGGCGCCCAGTGACAGCGGCCGCTGCAGCGCCGGCGTCAAGAAGCAGTTGTCGATGGCGAGCAAGGCATCATGGCGATGGGCCAGTTCGGCCAGAGCTTCGATATCGACGACCTCGGACAGCGGGTTGGAAGGCGTCTCGGCGAACAGCAGTCGAGTCGCCGGGGTCATCGCCGCTTCCCAGGCGTCCAGATCGGAAAGCTCCACATAGCGTGTGGTGATACCGAACTTGCCGAGGTACTTGTCGAACAGGCTGACGGTGGAGCCGAACAACGAGCGCGAGGCGACGATCTCGTCACCGGCCTGAAGCAGTGCCAGCGCGGTGGACAGGATGGCGGCCATGCCGGAACTGGTGGCCACACAGCGCTCGCCCCCTTCCATCGCCGCCAGGCGACGCTCGAAGGTACGTACCGTGGGGTTGGTGAAGCGCGAGTAGACGTTCCCCGGCTCATCACCGGAAAACTTGCGCGCCGCTTCGGCTGCGCTGCCGTAGACAAAGCTCGAGGTCGGAAAGATCGGCTCGGAGTGTTCCTGCTCCTGGGTGCGATCGTGCCCCGCCCGGATGGCCAGGGTCTCGAGGTTCCATTCGTCCTGCGTCGGGTCCAGCATATCCGTCTCCATCACTCGCCCGGTGCCGTCGTCTCTGGCGTGCCGAGAGGGAGTGCCCTGGGGCACTCCCCTTGCCGGTCGACGGCGCCCTGCGATCCGCTGTTGGGTATCAGTCGATATCGTCCTGATTGTGCATGCCGACCAGGGCGTGATCGCCAGCGCTCTGATCCTGCTTGGCGCCATCGTTGCGCGAAGCCTCGAGATCAGACAGGTAGGCCTCGTCGATGTCGCCGGTGATGTACTTGCCATCAAACACCGAACAGTCGAACTCGGCCAGCGCCGGATTGACCTCACGACAGGCCGCCTTCAGGTCCTCGAGGTCCTGGTAAACGATACGATCGGCACCGATCAGCTCGCCCACCTCGGCCTCGCTGCGGCCATGGGCGATCAGCTCGCTGGCGGCGGGCATGTCGATGCCGTAGACGTTGGGATAACGCACGGGCGGCGCGGCAGAGGCAAAGTATACCTTGTTGGCGCCGGCGTCGCGGGCCATCTGGATGATCTGCTTGCAGGTGGTGCCACGCACGATGGAGTCGTCCACCAGAAGCACGTTCTTGCCCTTGAACTCGATATCGATGGCGTTGAGCTTCTGGCGCACGGACTTCTTGCGCTGGGTCTGCCCGGGCATGATGAAGGTCCGCCCGATGTAGCGGTTCTTCATGAAGCCTTCGCGATAGGTGACCCCCAGGTGCTGGGCCATCTCGAGTGCCGAGGTGCGCGAGGTGTCGGGAATCGGGATGACCACATCGATGTCGTGATCCGGCCATTCGCTCTTGATGCGATCGGCGAGCTTGCGGCCCATCTGCAGGCGGGTGCCGTAGACGTAGGCACCGTCCAGCAGCGAATCGGGGCGCGCCAGGTAGACGTGCTCGAAGATGCAGGGGGCAAGCAGCGGACGATCGGCACAGGACTGAGTGTGGTAGTTGCCATCCATGTCGACGAAGATGGCCTCGCCCGGCGCCAGGTCGCGCACCAGCTCGAAACCACCGACGTCCAGCGCCACCGACTCGGAGGCGATCATCACTTCCTGCCCCTCGCCCTGATCGCGGGTGCCGAAGACCACCGGACGGATGCCCTGGGGATCACGGAAGGCGACCAGGCCAACACCGTTGATCACCGCCACCGCAGCGTAGCCGCCCCGGCAACGACGGTGCACCCGACGCACGGCGTCGAAGATGTCGCCCGGCAGCAGATGGGGCCCCTGCTTGCCCAGCTCATGGGCGAAGACGTTGAGCAGCACCTCGGAGTCCGAGCTTGTGTTGATGTGACGGAGATCCGAGGAGAACAGTTCCTTCTTGAGCTGCTCGGAATTGGTCAGGTTGCCGTTGTGCGCCAGCGCCAGACCGTACGGAGAGTTCACGTAGAACGGCTGCGACTCGGCCTCGCTGGACGAGCCGGCGGTGGGATAGCGCACGTGGCCGATGCCCAGGTTGCCCTTCAGGCGCGCCATGTGGCGTGTGTGGAAGACGTCACGTACCAGACCGTTGCTCTTGCGCAGCAGGAAACGGCCCTCGTTCCAGGTCATCATGCCCGCCGCGTCCTGACCCCGGTGCTGTAGCACCGTCAGGGCGTCGTAGATTGCCTGGTTAACCGCCTGCTTGGCCATCAGGCCGACGATACCGCACATTCAACTTACCTCATTTACCGTGAAACGCCGCCCGGGGGCCAGCGCAAGAGTCGTCTGTCACTGGCGAAGTCAGAGCGTGCTTGTGGCACCTTGCTTCGCATCGTCGATGGCAGATCCCTCTGCCTCGCCACCGGTCGGCGGCGATGGTTCTGCCTGGGGCAGCTCGCGCAGGGACTCGGGAAAGTCCGGCAGGCTGCCCTCGAAATCACTCAGTTGGCCAAGGCCCCAGTCACGCAGTTGCTCGAAGTGCGGGCGCACGCTGGCATCCTGCCAGGCCGTCAGTTGATCCAGCGGGGTAAAGCCGATCAGCAGCGTGACCAGGGTCAACACCGCTGCCGCCTTCACCCCACCGAACAAGGCGCCGGTCAGGCGGTTGAGAAAGCCGGCGCCGGCCCACTCCACCGCCGCCTGGATCATCCGTATCAGGATGCCGCCGAGCAGGATCGTGATCACGATGATCAGGATAAAGGCCACGATAAGCCGGCCGTCCGGACTGTCGATCCAGTTGCCCAGCACCTCGGCCACCGGCTCGGCGAACATGCGTGCCGCCAAAAGCGCCACGATCCAGCTGGCCAGGCCTAGCGCCTCACGCACCAGGCCACGGACGAAGCCCGCCGCCACGGCCAGCGCCAGCACGGCGACGAAGACCCAGTCCACCCATGTCACCAGCATCAGCTATCCACCTTGACCAGAAGCCCCTGCAGATTTTCCCGGGACTTGAGCTCGCTCATCACGCCCTCGGCGTCCTCGGACGCGCCGAAGGGGCCCACGTAGACCGTGGTCAGCGAGTTGTTGCGCTCACGCGAGTAGGCGGGGTAACCCTGGTCGCGCAGCTTCTGCATCAGGCGCTGGGCGTTGCCGGCCTCGCCGAAGCTGCCCACCTGCACCGCCCACTCACCGCCTTCCACCGCGGTGGGGCCGCTCGTCGTGCGCTGCTCGGCCTGGCGCGCCAGGGCGGCGATAGGATCTTCTCGCGGCTGGCTGGCCTCGGGGGCCGCCTCGGGCTCGGCCTGGCGCTCGGAGGACGCCTGTTCGGCCACCTGCTGCGCCGGTTCAGGATCCACCTGCTGTGGCTGGCTGGACTCGGAGGGTTCGCTCTGGCCCTGGTCGGCCTGCGAAGCGTTGCCCTCGCCGGGGGCAACCGGTGCCTGAATCTGCCCAAGCCCTTCCGGCGGGGTGGGCTCAGGCACGTCGCGGCGCTCCACATCCACCGGCGGGTCGATGGTCAGCACCGGGTCCGGCCGCTGCTCGGGGGATTCGGGCTCATCAAACAACATCGGCACGAAGATGACGCCCAGCGCCACCACGATAATGATCCCGCTGATCCGCTCACGCATTCCGTATTTCATGTCGCTCCCTCGATGACGCCACCGCCACTGGACTGGCGGCTCCATCTCGCCAGTATGGCAGCCACGGTGAAGAAGGATCCCGTCACCAGTACACGATCTGCCGGCTCGACGCACGATTCGAGCCAGTCGGCGCCGTCATCGACGCTATCGGCGTGGTGAAGGATGGTGCCACCTTGATGTTCGATGCGTGCCGCCAGGTCGGCTGCGCTACGTCCGCGATCGCCCTCGAGCGTCACCGGCAGCCAGGCGTCCACCACCGGCGACAGCGCGGCGATGACCCCCTCGGCGTCCTTGTCCTCGAGCATGCCGATCAGACACAGGGTCCGCCCCTGGACGTCCCTTTGCACTTCACGCCGTTCGGCCAGTCGCCCGGCCAGGTAGTTGGCGGCGTGAGGGTTGTGACCCACGTCAAGGCACCAGTTACCGCGCCACTGCATCCGCCCGGGAAGACGCACCTCGGCCAGTGCCTGGCGACAGGCGTCTGGATCGAGTTCACCAAGGGCCAGCCACAGTGCCTGCAGCGCAGCAGCGGCGTTATCCATCGGCAGCCCGGGATCGCTTAGTCGTTCCAGGCCGACCGGCTGGCCTTGCGCGTCGCTGCCGCGCCACGACCAGCCGCCCTGTTCGCCATCAGGTCCTGCACAATGTGCTGCTTGAGAGCCTGCATGGCTGCCCGAATGGGCGAAGGCCTCGCCGAGCGCAAAGATCGGCGCACCCAGCGAACGGGCATGGTCGGCAACGCTCGAGGGCAGGTCAGGACTGCCAAGCACCGCCGGGCGCCCGGTACGCATGATCCCGGCTTTCTCGCGGCCGATGATCGCTATATCGTTGCCCAGGAAGGCGGCGTGGTCCTGAGCCACGGTGGTCACCACGGCCACATCCGGATCCACCACATTGACCGCATCCAGGCGACCACCGAGGCCGACCTCCAGCACCGCCAGCTCGGGCTGGCGCCTGGCGATGGTCCACAGCGCCGCCAGGGTACCGACCTCGAAGTAGGTGAGGCTGACCGGGGATGGCGCGAGCCTGGCCTGCTCCACCGCGACGAAGCCTTCGATCAGCACCTCGTCGCTGGCCTCGCTGGCGTCCAGCCGAAGGCGCTCGTTGTAACGCACCAGATGGGGCGAGGTGTAGGCCGCCGTGGACAACCCATGGGCCCGTCCCAGCGCCTCGAGCATGGCCACCGTGGACCCCTTGCCGTTGGTGCCGGCGACGGTGATCACCCGGCGTGCAATCGGCCGCTCGGTCAGACCGAGACGCTGTGCCACACAGGCGACCCGCTCGAGGCCCAGATCGATGCCGACGGGGTGGGCGGCCTCGAGTCGGGCGAGCCAGCTATCCAGCGTGGTGGGCAGACCGTCGTTGTCCATGGGCTAGCGCGGTGTGTCCTGGGTGCGTTCGCCGTCCTTCGGCTCCTCGCCTTGGGCAGCATCGGCTTCATCGCTGTGCGTCTGCTGCTCGGCCGTCTCCGGCGCGTGCTCGGCCTGGGCGCCTTCACTGTCTGCCATGGCCACCGCCAGGTCACGCTCGGCGGCTTCGGCGGCGTCCACCAGGTCGGGCTCACTGTCGTCGGCGATACCTACCGCAGGTTGATGGGTCAGCTTGCGCAGCACCCCACCCAACCGCGAACGCATCTCGTGGCGATGCACGATCATGTCGACGGTGCCGTGTTCGAGCAGGAACTCGCTGCGCTGGAAGCCTTCAGGCAGCTTCTCGCGCACCGTCTGTTCGATGACCCGAGGACCGGCAAAGCCGATCAGGGCGTTGGGCTCGGCCACGTTGAGATCGCCGAGCATGGCCAGTGACGCCGACACGCCACCGAACACCGGATCGGTCAACACCGAGATATAGGGCACGCCGGCCTGCTTGAGGCGCTCAAGCGCGGCGGAGGTCTTGGCCATCTGCATCAGCGAGAACAGCGCTTCCTGCATGCGCGCACCGCCGGATGCCGAGAAACACACCAGCGGCTGGCCCTCTTCGAGAGCGATAGTGGCGGCACGCACGAACTTCTCGCCGACCACGGCCCCCATGGAGCCACCCATGAAGGTGAACTCGAAGGCCACCGCGACCACCGGCAGGCCATCCAGCGAACCGCGCATGGCGATCAGGGCGTCGTTCTCGCCGGTGTCCTTCTGGGCCGCGGCCAGGCGGTCCTTGTACTTCTTGGAGTCACGAAACTTGAGACGATCCACTGGCTCGAGGTCGGCGGCGATCTCTTCGCGACCTTCCTTGTCGAGGAACCAGTCAAGGCGCTTGCGCGCAGTCAGGCGCAGATGGTGATCACACTTGGGGCACACGTTGTGGTGCTTTTCGAGTTCGGGCAGGTAAAGCACCGACTCGCACTTGGGGCACTTACGCCAGAGACCGTCCGGAACGCTCGCCCGGCGGTCCTTGCGCTGAATGCGGCCCACCGAGGGCACAATCTTGTCTAGCCAGCTCATGTCAGAAGTCTTCCGTTGCTACGGTCGCCGGCGGTGGCCGACGACAGGGTCGAATCTCTTCCCCGATCGCCTCTTAGGCGTCCAGGGCCTGGCGTATCTCTGTCATCACCGCCTTCAATTCGGCGATGGCCTCGCGGGGAGCGTCACAGTGCTCGGCAATGCGTGAGACCAGGGCACTGCCGACGATGACGCCATCGGCAACCTTTGCCACTTCCGCGGCGGAAGCGCCGTCGCGGATACCGAAACCGACACACAGGGCCAGATCGGTCAGCTCGCGCAGCGGCGCCAGATGGGCCGCCACATCGTCGGCGTTGAGGCTCGCCGAGCCGGTCACTCCCTTGAGCGACACATAGTAGAGATAGCCATGCGCGTGGGCGCATATTGTAGCGGCACGCTCTGGGGAAGTGGTAGGGGCGACAAGAAAGATTGGCGCCAAATCCTCGGCTTCCAGCAAGGGCCCCAGTTCATCGGCCTCTTCCGGCGGCATGTCCACCACCAGCACGCCATCGACGCCGGCCGCCCTCGCCTCTCGGGCGAAGCGCTCGATACCCAGGCGCTCGATGGGATTGAGATAGCCCATCAGCACTACCGGGGTGTCGTCGTCCTGACGCCGAAATTCGGCCACCATGGCCAGCAGGTCGGTCAGGCGGGTGCCGTGCTTCAAGGCACGCTCACAGGCCTTCTGGATGACCGGGCCATCGGCCATGGGGTCGCTGAAGGGGACCCCGAGTTCGATGATGTCGGCACCGGACTCGACCAGCGCGTGCATGTAGTCGACGGTCACCTCAGGGGTGGGATCGCCCCCGGTGATGTAGGGAACCAGCGCCTTGCGACCCTGATCGGCGAGAGAACGAAAGCGTTTATCGATACGAGACATGGAATTCTCTAGCTCCTACAGGTCGATTCCGTCGATCTTGGCAACGGTGAGGATGTCCTTGTCGCCACGCCCGGACAGGTTGACCACGATGTTCTGGTCCGGGGACAGGGTCGGCGCCAGCACCTTGGCGTGGGCCAGGGCGTGGGCCGATTCCAGCGCCGGCATGATGCCCTCGACGTGGGTCAGCTCACGGAAGGCCTCGAGCACGGCGTCGTCGTTGGCGGCCACGTAGTTGACCCGGCCGACGTCCTTCCACAGTGCGTGTTCGGGTCCGACACCGGGGTAGTCGAGGCCCGCCGAGATCGAGTGGGTATCGCTGACCTGGCCACCCTCGTCGGACATCAGGTAGGTGCGGTTGCCGTGAAGCACGCCGCGGGGCGCGCCAGACGCCAGGGGCGCGGCGTGACGGCCGGTCTCGACTCCGTCACCACCGGCTTCGACGCCATACATCTCGACGCCGTCGTCTTCGACGAAGGGATAGAACAGCCCCATGGCGTTGGAGCCACCGCCGACGCAGGCGATCAGCGCGTCAGGCAGCTTGCCGAACTGCTCGAGCGACTGGCGCCGCGCTTCACGGCCGACCACCGCGTTGAAGTCACGCACCAGTTGCGGATAGGGATGCGGCCCCGCCACGGTGCCGATGATGTAGAAGGTATCGTCGACGTTGGTGACCCAGTCGCGCAGCGCCTCGTTCATGGCATCCTTGAGCGTACGGGTGCCGGAAGTCACCGGAATGACGTTGGCCCCCAGCAGGCGCATGCGATAGACGTTGAGCTTCTGACGCTCGGTATCGGCCTCGCCCATATAGACGTCACAGCGCAGGCCCAGCCGCGCCGCCACGGTGGCGGTCGCCACGCCATGCTGGCCGGCGCCGGTTTCGGCGATCACCCGGGGCTTGCCACTCTTCTTGGCCAGCAGTGCCTGGCCGATGGTGTTGTTCACCTTGTGGGCGCCGGTGTGATTGAGATCCTCGCGCTTCAGCCAGATCTGGGCACCGCCAAGCTGCGAAGACCAGCGCCGGGCGTGATAGAGCGGCGACGGCCGACCGACGTAGTGCGCCAGGTCATGGTCAAATTCGGCCTGAAAGTCGGGATCGTCCTTGAGGCTTTCGTAGGTGCGGCTCAGATCGTCCAGCGCAAAACTCAAGGTTTCCGAGACAAAGCGACCTCCGTAGGCCCCATAGTGCCCCCGAGCGTCAGGCCATTGGGTCAGTTCACTGAACTTGCTCACGTCGGACTCCTTGCGGATAAACTGGCTGAATGAAAGGTCGGTGATGGTCGGTCGCCACCGGGCATGGGGCCTGCTGCCGCTTCAGCGGCGGGCGTCGCCCTGCCCCACGGCGCGCATAAAGGCCTGCATGCGCTCTGCATCCTTGGCGCCCGGCGCGCTTTCGATGCCCCCGGAGACGTCGAGGGCAAAGGGCCTCACCCGGTCAATCGCTTCGGCGGCGTTGTCCGCCGACAGGCCACCGGCGAGGATAACAGGTTTTGCCAGCGACGACGGGATGCGCGACCAGTCGAAGGTGTCACCGGTGCCGCCTGGCACGCCTGGGCGATAGGCGTCCAGCAGCAGTGCCTGGGCGCCGGCGTAGGTGCGTTCAGCCTCGTGCAGATCGAGGCCGTCGCGCATTCTCAGCGCCTTGATATAAGGGCGCGCAAAGCGCTCACAGGCCTCGGCGCTCTCGCTGCCGTGAAACTGCAGCAGGTCGAGACACGGCAGTGCCCTTTCGATGGTCTCGTCGTCGGCATCGACGAACAGCCCCACCCGGGTGACGAAGGCCGGCACCCGCGCCGCGAGTTCGGCCAGCCGCTCCAGGCTGACCGCTCGCTTGCTGCCGGGCCACAGCACAAAGCCCAAGGCATCGGCGCCCAACGCCACGGCGGCGTCGATATCCTCTTCGCGGGTAAAGCCGCAGAACTTGACGCGGGTACGGTGCGCGGAAGCGATCATCAGGACTCCTTGTCCGCGGCGTGTGCCGCCGAAGCGTCGGCGAGCTCTTCGGCACGCACCGCCCTGCGCGTCTCGGCGATCGGACGTCCGCGGCGAAACTCCACCATGGGGCAGTCCGGCAGCGGGCGCTCACCCGTCCACTCCCCCAGGAAAGCCAGCAGATTCGGCCCCAATGGTTCGGCGGGCAGTTGCCACTCGGGGTCGTACAGGGTGTCGACGAAGTGCAACCCGCAGCCTGGCGCCGTCACGTCGCTCTGCTTGCGATCCTTGAGTGCCATCAGTCTCGCGATGTAGTCGGTGCCCTGCTCACCCCGCCCCACCGTCACCAGCGCGCCGACGATGTTGCGCACCATATGGTGCAGGAAGGCGTTGGCCTGAAGGTCCACCACCACCAGCGGGCCGTGGCGGTGTACCTCGATAAAGTGCAGGTGGCGCCAGGGCGTCTTCGACTGACAGCCGGCGGCACGAAAACTCGAGAAATCGTGCTCGCCGACCAGCGCCTGGGCGGCCTCGTGCATGGCGTCGGCATCCAGCGGGTCGCGGCACCAGGTGGCGTTGGCACGCTCCAGCACCGGGCGACTCGGCTGGTTGAGGATGACGTAGCGATAGCGCCGGCCCAACGCCTTGAAGCGGGCGTGGAATTCGTCGGGCACCTCGCGAATCCAGCGAATCGCCACATCCCGGGGAAGGTTGGCGTTGCCGCCGAACACCCAGGCCTTTTCGGAACGCTCCACCGGCGGGTCGAAGTGGGCGATCTGGCGGGTCGCGTGCACGCCTGAGTCGGTGCGTCCGCTGCAATGCAACGTGATCGGCACACCCGCCACCTTGGCCAGCGCCTTCTCCACCGCCCCCTGCACCGACGGGGCGTGCTTGAGCCGCTGCCAACCGCAATAGTGGGTACCGTCGTACTCGACGCTGAGCGCCAGACGACCCTTGAGGGGGGTACGTTCATCGAGATGGTGAAAGAAGGACATACGACCTGCTGAGCAAAGGAAGCGGTGGAGACAACGAGGCACGCATTATCCCTTATCACCGGCCATGCGGCCAGTGGCGGCTTTCTCTGACTCACGGAGGACAGTCACGCGGGGGGATCCCAACCTGTAGACACGCCGGTAGAGCCAGTGGATGAGGTACGCCACGAAACCGGGAGCGATTCAACCAGTCTGACAACACGGCATCACTAAATGCATCTTTATTTAACGCATCAGACCATCCCCTTTTGTTATAAACACCATCAGATAAACCTTACAAAAAAGACGAAAACCTCTGACTAAAATACAGGCATAAAGATTCATACGAAACATTAAAAAAATCAAAAACTATCGAAAAGCGGCATCTAAATTTCTATTTAAACCCCAAAAAACAGAACTTTATGCCAATACGAAAAACATCCATGCAATTCTTAAAACCTAGCCCATGAGTACAATGTCAGAGCACCTAAACCTTGAATAGGTTTAACTTGCCACGTCCTCTGCGACGATAAAAGAGCAAGGAAATCACGATGAATTCTGACAATGGCATGACACAAACCTATTCAACACTTGCCGCCTTGCTGGCGGTGGAATGTGACTGTGCGGTTAGCGCCCTGACGATCCTGGACGAGGACGGACTGCCAGATGGCATCGCTGGCGGGCCTCAAGACGTATCCGGCCAGGCGATTACCGGGTCCGGTGTACTTGGCTACAGCTTCGGCTCCAACGGGCCAGCAGCTACCGGGGCCTTTCGCTGGGACCCGACCAGCCTTCCTGAGCTCAGCTCGGGCGGGGAGCCGCTGGCCTATCAGGTATCCCCCAGCGGCCAGACCCTCACAGCACGCACTCCAGACGGCACACCTATTCTTCACCTCAAGCTGACCGACGTCGCCACCGGCAGCTACAAGGTTTCCTTGCTGGGTCCGCTGGATCACCCCAAGGAAGGTACCGAAGATAATCTGGTGTTTTCCGTACGCTATGTCATCACTGACGATGATGGGGACGAAGCCGCCGCCAGACTGGCTCTGGATATTGACGATGACACTCCGACGAACGCCATCGATGCTCCCAGCGAAGTGGAACCGGGTGATACAGTCACCGGCACCTGGTCCCAGGATGGTGGCGCCGATGGCATCGCCGATACCACTGTCAAACTGCCCGGTGATGATGCCGACTATTCCCTGGGCACCGCCATCGATACTGGCAACGGCACCCTGACGGTCAATCCGGACGGCACCTGGAGCTTTACAGCAGACCCGGACGCTGAAGGCTCGCTGGATTTCCAGATCGTCACCACCGACGGTGACGGCGACAGCATTACCTGCAACGGCCATGTCAACATCACCGAGGTCAGCGACAGCGTCCCGACCACACCTGAGACAGACAACGATCCGAACACCAATCCGGCCAAGGCCATCGTCGACGAGGATGGTCTGCCTGGCGGCATCGCCGGCGGGGTCAATGACGTGGCGGGAGAGCCGATCGCCGCCAGCGGTTCGCTGGGTTATGACTTCGGCGACGACGGCCAAGGCAGCTTCACCTGGAACACCGACAGTCTGCCGAGTCTTACCTCCAATGGCAGCCCGGTGACCTGGACGCTCAGCGGTAACGGTCGCTCGCTGGTGGGCTTCGACGGCAACGGAGATCGCGTGATCTCGGTGCAACTCACCGACGTCGCTGACGGCACCTACAAGGTAGTGCTGGCCAAGCCGCTGGATCACTCCAATCCCGAGGTCGAAGACGACATCAACTTCGACGTGGGCTACACCATCACCGACAGTGACGGCGACGCGGCCTCCGGCGTGCTCAAGGTCACCGTCGACGATGACACTCCGGTGGCCAATGACGACACCGCCACCTCCGACAGCAACACCCCGGTGACCGTGGACGTGCTCGGCAATGACGACAACGGCGCCGATGGCCCCGGCACCGTCACCGACGCCACCGTCGAAGGCGGCCCGGACGTGGGCACCGTGACCATCAACCCAGACGGCACCCTGACCTTCGTACCCGACCCGGACTTCTCCGGCAATGCGGTCATCGACTACACCGGTACCGACGGTGACGGCGATACCACCGAAGGACAGCTCACCGTCAATGTGGGCGAAAAGGACGACCAGCCCACCACTCCCGAAACCGACGACGACCCCGACACCACCCCGGCCAAGGCCATACTCGACGAGGACGGTCTGCCTGGCGGCATCGCCGGCGGTATCAACGACGTGGCAGGAGAACCCATCGCCGCCAGCGGTTCGCTAGGCTACGACTTCGGCGATGACGGCCAGGGCAGCTTCACCTGGAACACCGACAATCTGCCGAGTCTTACCTCCAACGGAAGCCCGGTGACCTGGACGCTCAGCGGCAACGGTCGCTCGCTGGTGGGCTTCGACGGCAATGGCGATCGCGTGATCTCGGTGCAACTCACCGACGTCGCTGATGGCACCTACAAGGTGGTGCTGGCCAAGCCGCTGGATCACCCCAATCCCGATGTCGAAGACGACATCAACTTCGACGTGGGTTACACCATCACCGACAGTGACGGCGACGCGGCCTCCGGCGTGCTCAAGGTCACCGTCGACGATGACACCCCGGTGGCCAACGACGACACCGCCAGCACCGACAGTGACACCCCGGTGACCGTGGATGTGCTCGGTAATGACGACAATGGGGCCGACGGCCCCGGCACCATCACCAACGCTACTGTCGATGGTGGCCCGGACGTGGGTACGGTCACCATCAATCCGGACGGCACCCTGACCTTCGTGCCCGACCCGGACTTCTCCGGCAATGCAGTCATCGACTACACCGGCACCGATGGTGACGGCGATACCACCGAAGGACAGCTCACCGTCAACGTGGGCGAAAAGGATGACCAGCCGACGACTCCGGAAATCGACGGCGACCCCGACACCAACCCCGCCACGGCGGTTCTGGATGAAGACGGTCTGCCGGGCGGTGCCGCAGGTGGTCCCGGCGACGTCGCCGGGGAAGCACGGGTCGTCTCGGGCAACCTGGGCTATGACTTCGGTGACGATGGCGCCGCTAACGGGGGTGGGTTCGCCTGGACGCCGGATACCACCAAGCTGCCGGGAACAACCGCCGACGGCCAGGAGATTCGCTACTTCCTGAGCAGCAACGAGCTGTCACTGGTAGGCCTGGATGAGGATGGCAACCGGGTTATCGCCATCGACATGCTGGACCCGTCCACCGGCGACTATCGCGTCACCCTGTCCAAGCCGCTGGAGCATCCGGTGGCCGGTGTCGAGGACGACCTGCGATTCGAGGTCGGCTACACCGTCACCGATAGCGACGGTGACACCGCCCAAGGCGTGTTGAACGTCGTTGTCGACGACGACACACCGGTCGCGGTCGACGACAGTACCAGCACCGACAGTGCGGCGTCGGTCACCATCGACGTACTGGCCAACGACAGCACCGGCGCCGACGGTGCCACCGTCACTGGCGCCACGGTGGTGGGAGGCCCGGATGTCGGCACCGTGGTGGTCAACCCCGATGGCACCGTGACCTTCACCCCGGACCTGGATTTCTCGGGCGACGCGGTCATCGACTACACCCTGACCGACGCCGACGGCGATACCAGCTCTGCCTCGGTCAATGTCGATGTCACGCTCGAGAAGGCGGACGACGAACTCTTCGTCGGCGACAACGACGACGATACCAAGGCGACCCAGTCCGGCAACGATGTGCTGATCGGTGATCTCGGCGGTACGGAAATCGGCACAAACCCGGCAGCCAGCTACAACGTCTCCTTGATCCTCGACACGTCTGTCACCATGAGCTACCAAGCGGATGGTTCAGGTACGACAGGGCCAGGACCGAGCCGACTGGATATCGCCGTCGAGGCCATCAAGGCCTTCGCCGCCGAGCTTGCCGCCTCCGGGGGCACGGTCAACTTCAATCTGGTTGAATTCAATAAAAATGCCACCAGCACCATCGATATCCGTGGCCTCGACGTGTCGGATCTCGATGCGCTCAACGCACAACTGGACAGCATTGAATTTGACTTCGGCACCAATACCGAGGCGGGGATTCGCAAGAGCACAGAGTTCTTCGAGTCGCTGGACAACGACTTCAACAATGTTGCCTATGTCATGTCCGATGGCTTCTCCACCGCCTATCTGGACAACAATGGTAATCCGGTCGTTATTGGCGGTTTCTCGAAAGCCCTGCCGGTGAAGCAGGCGATCGAAGCCGCCGATGTATTGAAGGAAATCGCCCAGGTGGAGGCGATCGCCATCGGCAACCCGGTAAGATCGGTGAATGAGCCAGCCAACGTCGCCAAGCAACTCCAGTTCTACACCAATACTGGAGATGTGAAGGTCGTAACGGAGCGCTTCAAGCAAGGCTCCGTCACAAATGAAGCCGGCGACGTGACCAAGGTCCTGACCGCCAGTGACTTTAAAACCTCCTTGTTCGAAGGCACCGAGACCGAGTTTCAGGCGCCGCTGGGCGACGACGAGCTCTCCGGTGACAGCCGCGACGACATCATCTTCGGTGATACGGTGAGCTCCGACCACCTGAGCTGGAAGAATGGTGATACCGGCGAGATCTTCATCGCCGGCGAGCACGACGGTCTCAACTACGAAGGTCTGACCGAGTTCCTCAAGTGGTCGGTCAACGAGGGCAACGGTGAGGCACCGACCGACGCCGAGATCATCGACTACGTCCAGGACAACTACAAAGAGCTGATGGACACAGACCGCACCGACGGTGGTAACGACACCCTCAAGGGCGGAGGTGGCGACGATGTGCTGATCGGCGGCGGTGGTAACGATGTGCTGATCGGCGGTAGCGGCGATGATGAACTGTGGGGTGGGCCCGGCTCTGACACCTTCCGCTACGAGTCGGGTCACGAAGGCAGCACCAGCAGCCCCGCAGAGGACGACATCAAGGACTTCACCCTGGGCAACACCGCCAGCAACCCCGAGGCCGACAAGCTCGATCTGTCGGACCTGCTCGACGGCGCCACCGAAGACGATGTGTCGGACTACCTGCACGCCAGCCAGGACGGCAACGACACCGTTATCTCGGTCAAGTCAGACGGTGGCATCGGCGCCGACGGCTCAGGTGCGGATCAGGTGATCACCCTGACCGGCGTCAGCATGGGCGGTGCCTCCAGCGACGACTTCCTCAACCAGCTGATCCAGAACGGACAGCTCGACGTGGAGTGATCCTTTCCCACACAGTGCGATCTAGCACTAGACCTGAAAGACCCATCACCCGGCCTCGTGCCGGGTGATACTTTCAAGCGACTGCCCCAGCTGGCCTTGCAGTGTCCAGAGTTGCAGCAACTTTCCACTTGTCCGGACGACTCAGAACTCTCCGCCAAGGCGCACCTGTTGCAGCACAAACGCCTACGAACAAGACCGAATATCGCTACCGGCAACAGCTCGATTGGACTTCTATTCTGATCTATCTTGTGTCACTGCATTGATGCGCCATCCTCACAGCTGCTCCCGCCCCCATCCTGCTTATCGACACCATGTTGCTTGGCTGAAAAAGATTAACGGACTATCCCATTACAAGACCATAAGCCACCAGCAAGTCTTTGCCGATTTGTTCAATTTTTGAATGACATTGACGACAAATCCGTTAGGAGATTTTAAATACACGCCTCCTGATCTTGGCATAAAACTCAATAATCACAACAACTTCAATTAGTTAATACTCTCTTTCACATTTCGTTCTTACCTCTCATTTTCTGTATCACAGGTACACTGTCGAAGATCCCTCGCATTGCATAGGTTTATTGTGCCTCTTCCTTCCACGGGCCTTCTCAAGGAGCCATGACATGGGCGCCAACCCGACAATGCGACACGCCAGCGACAACCTGGCCCTAACGCTAGAAAACTGTGATTGCCAGACTGGCGCATCGGTAGCTCTCGACGAAGATGGCCTGCCGGTCGGAATCCGGGGAGGACCGAACGACGCGGCTGGTGAAGCGATCAGCATGACCGGCAGCCTGGGCTACAACTTCGGAGCCAGCGGTCCCGCAAGCTCAGGAGCGTTCCGCTGGGACATTGCGGACTTGCCGCCACTCACTTCTGCAGATCAGCCCTTGACCTATCAAGTGTCACCAAGCGGCCAGACCCTTGCTGCACGTACCCCGGATGGCAGTCCTGTCCTGCAACTCACCTTGACCGACCTCGCGCAGGGTAGCTACAAGATCAAACTTCTTGGCCCCCTGGACCACCCCATCGAGGGAACCGAGGACAATCTGCTGCTGGCCTTACGCTACATCCTCAAGGATAGTCAAGGCGTGGAGGCTACTGCACGGTTGGTAGTCGATGTCGATGACGACACCCCGACGAATGGCATCAACACCCCCGCTTCCATCGATCAGGGCGATACCGTGACCGGCAGCTGGTCCCAGAATGGTGGTGCCGATGGCGTTGCCGATACCACCGTCAAGCTGCCCGGTGACGATACCGACTATCCCCTGGGTAGCCCCATCGATACCGGCAACGGCATCCTGACGGTGAACCCCGGCGGCAGCTGGAGCTTTACCGCGGATCCGGACGCTGAAGGCTCGCTGGACTTCCAGATCGTCACCACCGACGGTGACGGCGACAGCATCACCTGCGACGGCCATGTCAACATCACCGAGGGTGGCGACAGCATCCCGACCACCCCCGAGACAGACGGTGATCCGAACACCAATCCTGCCAAGGCCATCGTCGACGAGGACGGTCTGCCCGGTGGTATCGCCGGCGGCATCAACGATGTGGCCGGCGAGCGGACCGCCGCCACTGGCTCGCTGGGCTATGACTTCGGCGATGACGGACAGGGCAACTTCACCTGGAACACCAACAATCTGCCGAGTCTGACCTCCAATGGCAGCCCGGTCACCTGGACGCTCAGCGGCAACGGTCGCTCGCTGGTGGGCTTCGACGGCAACGGTGATCGGGTGATCTCGGTGCAGCTCACCGACGTCGCCAATGGCACCTACAAGGTTGTGCTGGCCAAGCCGCTGGATCACTCCAATCCCGAGGTCGAGGACGACATCAACTTCGACGTGAGTTACACCATCACCGACAGTGACGGCGACAGCGCCTCCGGCGTCCTCAAGGTCACCGTCGACGATGACACTCCGGTAGCCAACGACGACACCGTCAACACCGACAACGATACCCCGGTGACCGTGGATGTGCTCGGCAATGACGACAATGGCGCCGACGGCCCCGGCACCATCACCGACGCCACCGTCGAAGGCGGCCCGGACGTGGGTACGGTCACCATCAATCCGGACGGCACTTTGACCTTCGTGCCCGACCCGGACTTTAGCGGCAACGCCGACATCGACTACACCGGCACCGACGGTGATGGTGACACCACCGAAGGACAGCTCACCGTCAACGTCGATGAAGGCGATGACCAGCCCACCACGCCTGAGACCGACGGTGATCCTGACACGAACCCGGCCAAGGTAGTGCTGGATGAAGATGGGCTGCCCGGGGGCAATGCCGGGGGCCCCGGAGATGTCGCTGGCGAACGGACCGTCGTGGCCGGCACCCTTGGCTACGATTTCGGAGATGACGGTCCCGCGGCCAACGGTGGCTTCTCGTGGAACTCCAACACCACAAGCCTGCCCTCCACTACCGCCGACGGCCAGGACGTTCGCTACTTCCTGAGCAGTAGCGGCCTTTCACTGGTCGGCCTGGACGAAGATGGCAATCGAGTTCTGGTCATCGACATGCTCGATACTTCGACAGGGGAATTTCAGGTCACCCTATCCAAACCACTGCAACACAACGTCGACGGCGTGGAGGACGACCTGAACTTCAATGTCGGCTACACCGTTACTGACAGTGACGGAGATACCGCCGACGGGCAGCTCAACGTCGTCATCGATGACGATGTCCCCGTTGCCGCACCGGATACCGCCACGACACCTTACGATTCCGCTGTCACTATCGATGTACTTGGTAACGACAGTCTCGGGGCAGACGGTGGGGATATCACTGGTGCCACAGTGGTAGGTGGTGCCGACACCGGGACCGTTACCATCAATCCCGGCGGAACCCTGACCTTTACCCCCGCCGAAGACTTCTCCGGTAATGCGGTCATCGAGTATCAGGTGACCGATGAAGATGGCGACACCATCACGAGTACCGCCACCGTGACGACCGAAGTACCAGACGAGCTGTCCGTCGGTGACAATACCGATAACGTCAATGGCACCAACGATGGCAACGATGTGTTGATCGGCGACTTGGGTGGTACTAACACCATTATCAAGCCCGCTCAGAACTACAACATCGCTATCGTGCTGGACTCGTCCAATACCATGGGCCCTGCCCACCCGACCGCCAGTGGCCAGACACGACTCGATATTGCGCGTGCAGCATTGAAAACCTTTGCCGAGCAGCTGGCCGACCATACAGGTACTATCAATCTGAGGATCGTTGACTTCAATCGCACCGCCACTTCGAAAGACTTCCTGTCCTTCGACGGAAGCGACCTCGGCGCCTGGGGAAGCCACCTGGACGACATCAACGTCGCTTTCGGCACCAACACTGAGGCCGGTATACGAGACGCAATCGACTTTTTCGAAACCGAGTCACGTGATGATTTCGAGAACCTGACCTATCTCGTTACCGATGGTGTACCAACATTCTTCCTGAGCAACGATGATAGCGTTGGTGGTCCTGGCAACGAGCCCACAACACAGACCGTCAATCAGGCGATCTTCGCCGCAGAAGATCTTGCTGAATACAGCGTTCTTGAAGGCATCAGTGTTGAACCATTTGCCAACGGTGCAACCATACTCAGCATGCTTGACAACACCAACGTCAGTGGCACCGCGACCGTCAACGTCAGTGGTGGAAGCGTCACCCATGCCACAGGAGAGATCGTCAACATCACGACATCTGGCGAGTTGGAAGCCGCTCTGCAAACCGGCTCTTCCACTGAGGTCAACCTTCCCGTTGGGGACGATATTCTGACGGGCGGAGCCGGAGATGACATCATCATCGGTGACAAGATCAACTCCGATGGCCTGAGCTGGACAAATGGAGACACTGGAGAGACCTTTGGTGCCAACAGCCATAATGGTCTCGGCTACGAAGGTCTCATCGAATTCCTCAAATGGAGCGAAAACGACGGAGCAGAACCTAGCGTTCAGCAGATTATCGAGTACATACGGGATAATGCCTTCGCTATCCGTGATATTGGTGGCTTGGATGGCGGAAATGACATACTCTCGGGTGAAGCTGGGGATGATATCCTGTTCGGCGATGCCGGCGACGATGTACTGATTGGGGGTACTGGAAGTGACACCATGATCGGCGCAAGAGGAGGTGATACCTTCGTCTGGCAAGTCGGTCATTCAGGAACTGATTCCTCACCGGATTCCGATAAGGTCCTTGCTTTTAGAGAGAGCAATCCGCAGACCGATGCAAACGCTGACCGCCTCGACCTTGGCGAACTTCTCCAAGATGCAACCGAAGATACCGTGCTAGATTATCTTCACGCCTCAGGCGATGATGGCGAAGTCATTCTGTCAGTAAAGAGCGATGGAGGAATAAACACAGATGGTAGCAATGCGGACCTTTCCATCACCTTGACAGGCGGAACCGTCGACTTCAATGGAAGTGGTGAAGACTACATCAACAAGCTGATCAACAACGGGCAACTCGAGATTACGTAAAACTCAACGTTTGCCCAAAATTGATTACAAATCATTCACCCGGCAATCGCCGGGTGTCTTTCAGAGCAACAGTTAACAACCCACCAAAAACCCAACCCAACAAGAGAAGCATTTACTACCACTTAAACCTGCAACATCATAAAGCCTCTTTTGAAGAAATACACTTCCTCTCAGTGGGGCGCATCTATCAGCGATGCAGCCACCGCTTCGGCAAAGCTTTTTTAATTGAAAAAACCTCAAAACTCCAAGGAGGGAGGGTCTTGCAATCCTCAACCTCCTCCTCACGTGGCGACACCTGTCCCATATCATGGATTTGAAAGCATTAAAAGTCTGATGCAGCCCCCCCGGGACCTATCACTTTTCCGGATAACAACGGCACCACATGTAATGTGAAAAAATATGAATAGGAATAATAGGACACCTGAAAACCATTCACTTCTATTTTTTACCATGAAATTCAATAACTAAAAAAAGGAATGAAAATAGAGCAAACACCGATCCCATATTTTTTCTTAATTTTCATAGGTAGATTGTGACGCGTTTAACTCAAAACGGCACGATATAGTCTTCTTGCATGCCCAACTGTCCACTATATGCCAGCCCGCGCATCGACTAGCGTACCTCTGCATTGATGTTCACTAAAACGCGGAGCATAGAGAGATGGCAAACTCCAATAGTCAGAGCCATGCAGACAAAAAATCAGTACAAGCTACTGATTGCAATTGCAATATCGACAGCTTGATCAAGGTCGATGAGGACGGACTGCCCGGCGGCCTTGCTGGAGGTCCCAATGATATCGAAGGAGAATCCAGCAAGGCGACGGGAGTGTTGAACTATAACTTCGGCACAAATGGTCCCGCGACCACCGGCGCCTTTTCGTGGCACTCCAGTGACACCCCGGATGTAACATCCTCTGGCATGTCATTGCGATACCAGGTCTCTCCCAGCGGGGAAACCATTACCGGTCGCCTGGATGATGGCTCGCCCGTCTTCCATGCCAAGGTTACCGACCTGAATTCTGGCGAATATAGTGTCACTTTCCTACGCCCGTTAGATCACCCTATCAACAGCGTAGAAGACGACCTTGTCTTGTCACTCCCCTACACTATCAAGGACAAGGCGGGCCATGAGGCCACATCAAGGTTGGGGATTCTTGTCGACGACGACTCCCCTATCAACCGCGTCGACAGTCCACTGTCCCTGGAAGAGGGAGATAGCCTCTCAGCGTCCTGGTCCCAAAATGGTGGCGCTGACGGTGTCGCCGATACCTATGTCACCCTTCATGGCGGCACCGAAAGGTACGAAATTGGTCAAAACATTCAGACGCCTCATGGGGTCCTTCGTGTTAGCCCCAATGGTAGCTGGAGCTTCACCGCCAAAGACGATATCGGTGTTGATACCGGCGAAGTCGACTTTTCTATCATCACGATAGATGGCGATGGCGATCGTGTTGTCTGTGATGGCCATATTGATATCACCGGTGGAGGCGAAAATGGACATCCGACCACGCCTGAAACCGATGGAAATCCTTCGACCAACTCACCCAAGGCAATCGTCGATGAGGACGGGCTGGCCAATGGTATTCCGGGAGGCCTCAACGATGTCGCAGGCCAGGCCATCGTCACCGAAGGCTCTCTCGGCTACAACTTTGGCCCTGACGGACCAGGAGAGTTCCGGTGGTCGAAAAATGGACTACCCAGCCTATCGAGCCAGGGAAGCAACGTCTCTTGGGACCTAAGCGCCAATGGACGATCGCTTATCGGGAACAATGCAGCCGGGGAGCGTGTAATCTCCATCCAGCTCACGGACCTTGCCAGCGGGTCCTATAGGGTCGCGCTTGCCAAACCGCTGGATCACAGCGACCCCGACCGTGAGGACGACATCAACTTCGACGTCGGCTATACCATCACCGACAGCGACGGCGACCGCGCCTCGGGCAACCTGCGTGTGCTGGTGGACGACGACCGTCCGGTCACCGCCAGTGATCGCGCCAGTACCGACAGCGACACCCCGATCACCGTCAATGTGCTCGACAACGATCGCCTCGGGGCCGACGGCGGCGAACTCGACGGCGCCCAGGTCCAGGGTGGCAGCAGTGTCGGCCAGGTCAGCACCCGCCCCGATGGCCGCCTGACCTTCACCCCCGATCCCGACTTCAGCGGCAATGCCACCATCCGCTATGACGTCATCGACGGTGACGGCGACAGCGTCAGCGACTACCTTAAGGTCTACGTCAAGGATGGCAACGACATCCCCACCACTCCGGAGACCGACGGCGACCCCGACACCCATCCTGCCAAGGCCATCGTCGACGAGGATGGGTTGCCGGATGGTATCCCCGACGGCACCGGCGATATAGCGGGCGAAGCCACCGTCGCCACCGGCACCCTCGGCTACGACTTCGGCGACGATGGCCGTGGCAGCTTCCGCTGGACCACCAATGGCCTGCCCTCGCTGACTTCGGAAGGCAGTACTCTACGCTGGTCGCTCAATGGCGCCGCCGACACCCTGACGGCGTCCACCGTACGCGGCGACGCGGTGATCCGGGTGGAACTGACCGATATCGACAGCGGTCGATACCGTGTCGAACTGCTGCGTCCGCTGGATCACAGCGATCCCGACCGTGAAGACGACATCAACTTCGACGTCGGCTATACCATCACCGACAGCGACGGCGACCGCGCCTCGGGCAACCTGCGTGTGCTGGTGGACGACGACCGTCCGGTCACCGCCAGTGATCGCGCCAGTACCGACAGCGACACCCCGATCACCGTCAATGTGCTCGACAACGATCGCCTCGGGGCCGACGGCGGCGAACTCGACGGCGCCCAGGTCCAGGGTGGCAGCAGTGTAGGCCAGGTCAGCACCCGCCCCGATGGCCGCCTGACCTTTACCCCCGACCCCGACTTCAGCGGCAATGCCACCATCCGCTATGACGTCGTCGACGGCGACGGCGACAGCGTCAGCGACTACCTCAAGGTCTACGTCGAGGAAGGCAACGACATCCCCACCACCCCGGAGACCGACGGCGACCCCGACACCCATCCTGCCAAGGCCATCGTCGACGAGGATGGACTGCCGGATGGTATCCCCGGCGGCACCGGCGATATAGCCGGCGAAGCCACCGTCGCCACCGGCACCCTCGGCTATGACTTCGGCGACGATGGCCGTGGCAACTTCCGCTGGACCACCAATGGCCTGCCCTCGCTGACCTCGGAAGGCAGTACTCTACGCTGGTCGCTCAATGGCGCTGCCGACACCCTGACGGCGTCCAACATGCGCGGCGATACGGTGATCAGGGTAGAACTGACCGATATCGACAGCGGTCGATACCGCGTCGAACTGCTGCGCCCGCTGGATCACAGCGACCCCGACCGTGAAGACGACATCAACTTCAACGTCGGTTATACCATCACCGACAGCGACGGCGACCGCGCCTCGGGCAACCTGCGTGTGCTGGTGGACGACGACCGTCCGGTCACCGCCAGTGATCGCGCCAGTACCGACAGCGACACCCCGATCACCGTCAATGTGCTCGACAACGACCGCCTCGGGGCCGACGGCGGCGAACTCGACGGTGCCCAGGTCCAGGGTGGCAGCAGTGTCGGCCAGGTCAGCACCCGACCAGATGGCCGCCTGACCTTTACCCCCGACCCCGACTTCAGCGGCAACGCCACCATCCGCTATGACGTCGTCGACGGCGACGGCGACAGCGTCAGCGACTACCTCAAGGTCTACGTCGAGGAAGGCAACGACATCCCCACCACCCCGGAAACCGACGGCGACCCCGACACCCACCCTGCCAAGGCCATCGTCGATGAGGATGGACTGCCGGATGGTATCCCCGGCGGCACCGGCGATATAGCGGGCGAAGCCACCGTCGCCACCGGCACCCTCGGCTATGACTTCGGCGACGATGGCCGTGGCAGCTTCCGCTGGACCACCAATGGCCTGCCCTCGCTGACCTCGGAAGGCAGTACTCTACGCTGGTCGCTCAATGGCGCTGCCGACACCCTGACGGCGTCCAACATGCGCGGCGATACGGTGATCAGGGTGGAGCTCACCGATATCGACAGTGGTCGATACCGCGTTGAACTGCTGCGCCCGCTGGATCACAGCGATCCCGACCGTGAGGACGACATCAACTTCAACGTCGGCTATACCATCACCGACAGCGACGGCGACCGCGCCTCGGGCAACCTGCGTGTGCTGGTGGACGACGACCGTCCGGTCACCGCCAGTGATCGCGCCAGTACCGACAGCGACACCCCGATCACCGTCAATGTGCTCGACAACGATCGCCTCGGGGCCGACGGCGGCGAACTCGACGGCGCCCAGGTCCAGGGTGGCAGCAGTGTCGGCCAGGTCAGCACCCGCCCCGATGGCCGCCTGACCTTTACCCCCGACCCCGACTTCAGCGGCAATGCCACCATCCGCTATGACGTCGTCGACGGCGACGGCGACAGCGTCAGCGACTACCTCAAGGTCTACGTCGAGGAAGGCAACGACATCCCCACCACTCCGGAAACCGACGGCGACCCCGATACCGAGCCATCCCTCGCGGTGCTCGATGAAGACGGCCTGCCGGATGGCATCCCCGGCGGCACCGGCGATATAGCGGGCGAAGCCACCGTCGCCACCGGCACCCTCGGCTACGACTTCGGCGACGATGGCCGTGGCAGCTTCCGCTGGACCACCAATGGCCTGCCCTCGCTGACTTCGGAAGGCAGTACTCTACGCTGGTCGCTCAATGGCGCCGCCGACACCCTGACGGCGTCCAACATGCGTGGCGATACGGTGATCAGGGTAGAGCTCACCGATATCGACAGCGGTCGATACCGTGTCGAACTGCTGCGTCCGCTGGATCACAGCGACCCCGACCGTGAAGACGACATCAACTTCAACGTCGGCTATACCATCACCGACAGCGACGGCGACCGCGCCTCGGGCAACCTGCGTGTGCTGGTGGACGACGACCGTCCGGTTACCGCCAGTGATCGCGCCAGTACCGACAGCGACACCCCGATCACCGTCAATGTGCTCGACAACGACCGCCTCGGGGCCGACGGCGGCGAACTCGACGGTGCCCAGGTCCAGGGTGGCAGCAGTGTCGGCCAGGTCAGCACCCGCCCCGATGGCCGCCTGACCTTCACCCCCAACCCGGACTTTGCCGGCAACGCCACCATCCGCTATGACGTCATCGACGGTGATGGTGATACCAGTTCCGATTCACTCAACATAGGCGTCACCCTGGAACGAGCCGAAGATGAGCTATTCGTCGGTGACAATGACGATGACATTGCCTCGACCAATTCTGGCAATGATGTGTTGATCGGAGACCTTGGCGGCAAGGACGTCATCATCGACACGACCGCCGACTACAATATCTCTTTGATTCTGGATACGTCGGTTACGATGAGCTACCAGGCAGATGGCTCAGGTAGAACCGGGCCAGGGCCTAGTCGGATTGAAATCGCGATCGAAGCCATCAAGGGTTTTGCCTTCGAGCTCACCACCTACGAAGGGACCGTCAACTTCAATCTTGTCGAATTTGACGCAGACGCTCGTAGCAATATCGACATGCGTGACTTGGATCCGTCCGACCTACCCACGCTATTCTCCTACCTGGACCGCATCTCGCTCACCCTTGGGACAAATACTGAATCAGGTCTAAGAAAAAGCACCGACTACTTTGATTCGGTAAACAATAACGCCGAGGATATTGCCTACCTCATGACAGATGGCTTTTCAACGGCCTGGCTGGACAACAACACCGGGGCCCCTGCTGGTTTTGGTAATTTTGGTCGGAAGATGCCTATTTCCCAGGCCATCGAGGCCTTCGACGAGATGAAGGACTCCGTGCAAGTCGAGGCTGTGGCTATCGGCAGGCCGATCACCTCCATCGGCGAGCCCGGGAATTTCGACCAGGAAATTCAGTTCCTCGATAATACCGACCCCATAGGCACCAGAACATAACGCTACAAGGACGGTACGATCACCGATGAGGCTGGGGAGGTAGAGCGAGTTTTTACAGCTACAGACTTTCAGAATACCTTGCTTGAAGGAACCCTGAGCGAGGCACAGGTAGAGCTCGGATCCGATATTCTCAGTGGCGACAGCCGCTCAGATATCATTTTCGGTGATACCGTCAACTCCGATCACTTGAGTTGGCGCAATGGCGACACTGGAGAAATCTTCGTGGCGGGTGCTCATGATGGGCTCAACTATGGAGGCTTGATCGACTTTCTGACGTGGTCCAATACTGCCGGCAACGGTCTTGCACCGACCGAAGACGAGATTATCGATTATGTGCAGGACAACTACTTGGCACTGATGGATACCGAGCGTGTCGATGGCGGGAACGATACGCTAAGAGGCGGCGGTGGCAACGACGTGCTGATCGGCGGCGGGGGTGATGACCTGCTTATCGGCGGCAGCGGCAATGACGAAATCTGGACCGGCTTTGGCTCCGACACCATTGCCTACCAACCGCTGGACGCCGGCAGCACCAGCAATCCGGCAACAGACGAGATCAAGGACTTTACCCTTGGTAACATCTTCACCGGCGCTGAAGCCGACAAGCTCGATCTGTCTGATCTCCTCGAGAACGCACGCTCAGACACGGTATCGGACTACCTCGATGCCAGTCAGCGGGGCAGCAGCACCGTCATATCGGTAAGATCGGAGGGAGCAAGCGGCAGTGGTGTAGATCAGGTAATCACACTCAATGGTATCAGCATGGGCGGGGCTTCCAGTGACAGCTTCCTCGCCAGACTACTACAAGATGGACAGCTCGAGGTGAGTTGAGCCGAGCCGCACATGCTCTGACGTCCGCCCGATGGTAGGTGGTTAAAGTGATGGTCAGATACACCCCACACCCGGCCTTGTGCCGGGTGTTTTTGCTGTGCCACAAAGCGCCAGCCCTGGCTTTGATTGGCGATTGACGCCGCCACTGGTTCGTCACGAGGCTAGCACCATGCTCTTTTACTGAAAGTCACACTATCAAAGGCTTAAACCGGACGAGGAAAAGCGTCAGATATTTCACGAGAGAGTCCTACAGCACACTGAAGAAATCTCCACATTTCGATCCGCATCCCCTTGACCACAGCGTCCGCACTGGCCTTCCGACGAGTGTAGCGATCCCCTTTGTGAGAAATGTCTCACGGACCTGCAAACTCATCATAGAAGAGCACAGACCAATACATAACTAAATTCACTAAATTCGGATATGTATACATAAAACTCTGGATAGCATGCGTCTCCACTCTATTGGATCGCACGGAATGACTGAATGAACCACCAGACAAGCAAGCGGGATTCGGCGACAGATCCTGGAAGCTTCTACGTGCCCTTCGGGGAGATCGCCAGCAGTCTCACTGTCGATGAAGATGGAATACGGGGTGGTCTCGCTGGGGGACCAAATGATCATCTCGCATCATCGTCAAGTCACCAGGGAAGATTGCCCTACAACCACGGCGTCCACGGGCCATCGGCCACCACGCCCTTTTCCTGGTCCACCGACGGCCTACCGCGCCTGACTTCGGGTCAACAGTCCGTCCACTATCACATCGCGGATGGCGGCAGGACTCTGCTGGCAGAAACCTTGACGGGCGAGCCCGTCTGGCATCTTGCACTCACCGACCTTGAACGAGGAACCTACCGTTTCAGCCTTCTCGGCGCACTCGACCACCCCATGACCACCGGTGAAGACGACCTTGCCTTCTCCATTCCCTACGCTATCGAAGATAGTCAAGGACATAAGGCATCGTCGAGACTGGGAGTGATCATCGACGACGACTCTCCCTCAAACGGTGTCGATGCACCGGTCGCCGTCGATGCCGGAGACCATATCACCGGTTTCTGGCACCAGAAGCCGGGTGCCGATGGCTACGGCAGCACCGCGGTTCAGATCGCCAACGAAACGTCAGGCAATCACCCTATCGGCACACCAATCACGACGTCGGTCGGCACCTTGACAGTATTCGAGAACGGGAACTGGCGATTTCATGCAAAAAACTCCGAGACCGACGCAAGCCTCGACTTTGCCATCGTTACCACCGATGGTGACGGTGATGTCGCCTTGGGCGAAGGGCAAATCGAGATTATCGCCCCGATAGCGACGACGGGACCGTCCACGCCAGCGACCGATGGTGATCCGTCCACCGGCATGGTCAAGGCCGTCATCGACGAAGATGGACTGGCCGGCGGCATCGACGGCGGGCTCAACGATGCCGCCCGGGTGTCCTCCATGACAACCGGCTCCTTGGGGTACTCGGTCGGCAGCGCAGGACTCGAGTCCTTTGAGTGGCATACCGATCAGCTGCCAAACCTGGCCAGCCAAGGGCACCCGCTGAATTGGAGCCTGAGCGACAATGGTCGCATCCTTGAAGGAAGTTCAGCTCGTGATGCCCAGTCTGTCATCTCGATCCAATTGACGCAGGCGAGCCGAGGAGAATTTACCATCGCGCTGTTTCAACCGCTGGACCACACGAATCCACTCGTCGAGGACGACCTAAGACTAGCTCTGGGCTATACCTTGCATGACCAGCAGGGGCGCGGCGCAACGGGTTCGTTGTCAATTGTGGTCGACGACGACCGACCCGACCTTGTCGGCGATCAGGCGGTGATCCTCTCGGGACGGACACTGGTAACCAATGTGCTGGCCAACGACGCCCTCGGCGCCGAGGGCGGCCGATTGACGGAGGCCTGGGTGCGCGGTGGCAAGGAGGTAGGCAACATCGCCACAGAGTCGACCGGCAACGTCATCTTCACCCCACTCAGTGACTTCATTGGAACAGCCGACATCCACTACAGGGTCGTCGATGGCGATGGTGACGCGGTGGATGCCCTGCTGAGTGTCAACGTGAGTGCATCAAGAGCATTGACGACGACGGAACTGCTCGACTTCTCCCGTGACCTGCCTGGCGTGGGTGACGCGCCTGAAGGCCATTTGGCGTCCGCTCCTGAGCTCGATACAACAGACACTGTGGCAGTGGTCTTCGGCGAAGGCGTCCATCTCGAGCAACTGCGAGAAGCGTCGATGCTTCCCGTACTCTGATGTCCTCGGTCAGTGCACGACTGCCCCTTTCAGAACCTCGGCCAGGCTTGCGAGGCCGCGCTCGAACTCGGCCTTGCCGCCGTAGGAAGGGTGACGCAGGGCGCCGACCTCGCGCTCGGGAAAGGCAGCCTGGGCGGCCAGGGTGCCCTTTCGCCCCACCCCGGCCACCATCGTCGGCGTCGAGTGGGCAGCGACCAGCTGATCAAGCCGCCTGAGCCAGTCGATGCCTTCGCGCAGCTCTGCTGCGCGTGGCGCGCGGTTGCTGTGCGTCCGCGCTATTTGATGGGGGTGAAAGGGAAAGGCGTTCCACACCAGCGGCGTCAGCCCAAGACGAGCGAAGCACTCCCAGGCGATGGTGGCGGTGGCTTCGCTGCCGCCCTCCGGCACCAGGGCGAGGTTCGGCCTCAGCGTCTCGATAAAGGGATGCTTACAAGAGCGAAGTAGTGCTGGACTCGACAACGGGATACCCGTCTCGCCACCCCCCTTGAAGCCCAGTGCTTCGGCCACCAGCAGCAGTCTGGGCCGGCCAGCAGCGGTCGTTTCCCTGGTGTGTTCCAGCATCAGCTCGAGATAGGCCGTCAGGTTGTCGGCCAATGGTTTCTTGCGCCAGGGATTGGCAACGTCTGGCCCGTCTGGCCGCCTGCGCAATCGCCTGACGAATGAACGAACGGTGGTCTTGCCCAAGCGCCCTGCTCCGCTGCTGATCGATCATGTAAACAACGCGATGGGCCCGCACATCAGAGGCCCTGAACGACGTCGGGGCGCCCAAAAGGCGCCCCGACGAACCGATAGTGCTTTGCCTTAGCGCTCGCGCAGTACCTTGAGCATGCGCTTGAGCGGCTCGGCGGCGCCCCACAAAAGCTGGTCACCGACGCTGAAGGCGCTGAGGTACTCACCACCCATGTTCAGCTTGCGCAGACGACCCACCGGGATGCTCAGGGTGCCGGTGGCGGCGGTCGGCGTCAGCCCATCGATGGTGGCGTCCTTGTCATTGGGGATGACCTTGACCCACTCATTGTGGCTGGCGATACGCTCCTCGATCTCGTCGAGCGGCACGTCCTGCTTGAGCTTGATGGTGAACGCCTGACTGTGAGAGCGCATGGCGCCGATACGCACGCATAGACCGTCGATGGGGACCGGGCTGTCCTGGCGACCGAGAATCTTGTTGGTCTCGACGTAGCCCTTCCATTCCTCGCGGCTCTGACCGTTATCCAGCTTGGAATCGATCCATGGCAGCAGGCTGCCGGCGAGCGGCGCACCGAAGTTGTCGGTGGGGATGGCGCCAGTACGCATCGCCTCGGTGACCTTGCGGTCGATGTCGAGGATGGCGCTGGCCGGATCCTTGAGCTCGCTTGCCACGCTGTCACGCAGGCCGCCCATCTGGTTGAGCAGCTCGCGCATGTGCTTGGCGCCGGAACCGGATGCGGCCTGATACGTCATGGAGGTCATCCACTCGATCATGTCCGCCTCGAACAACCCGCCGAGGCCCATCAGCATCAGGCTGACGGTGCAGTTGCCGCCGACGAAGGTGCGCGCACCGGCGTCGAGCTGAGCGTCGATCACCTTGCGGTTGACCGGGTCGAGCACGATGGTGGCGTCATCGCTCATGCGCAGGGTGCTGGCAGCGTCGATCCAGTAGCCCTTCCAGCCGGCACCGCGCAGGTCTTCATAGACCTTCTTGGTGTAGTCGCCGCCCTGGCAGGTGATGATCACGTCCAGCGCCTTGAGCGCCTCGATGTCGAAGGCGTCCTTCAGCGGAGGCACGTCCACACCCACGTCGGGGCCGGCCTGACCGACCTGGGAGGTGGTGAAGAAGACCGGCTCGATGCCGTTGAAATCTCCATCTTCCACCATCCGCTGCATGAGCACGGAACCCACCATGCCACGCCAACCGACGAAACCGACTTTCAACATGTGAAGTCCTCCAGAAATCGAGTGAGGCAATCATTATACAGAAACCGGCAGCACCTTTCAGATGCCACCGGCACAGTCAGGATGGGCGACGCCCGATTGCCGGGCGCCAGCCCCATTAACAAAGGTGTTAAAGCGCCGCCAGCACCGCATCCCCCATCTCACTGGTGGACACCTGGCGAGTGCCTGGATAGGCGATGTCGGCGGTGCGCAGGCCCTGATCCAGTACCTTGCCCACCGCAGCCTCGATGCGCTCGGCCATGGCAGGCTCGTTGAGCGAATAGCGCAGCATCATCGCCACCGAGAGGATGGTGGCCAGCGGATTGGCGACACCCTGGCCAGCGATATCCGGGGCGCTGCCGTGGCAAGGCTCGTACATGCCCTGGCCGCTTTCATTGAGCGAGGCCGACGGCAGCATGCCGATGGAGCCGGTCAACATGGCGGCGGCGTCGGACAAGATGTCGCCGAACATGTTGCCGGTCACCACCACGTCGAACTGCTTGGGCGCGCGCACCAGCTGCATGGCGGCGTTGTCCACGTACATGTGCGACAGTTCCACGTCCGGGTACTCGGCGGACAGGCGCTCCATCACCTCGCGCCACAGGATGGTGACCTCCAGCACGTTGGCCTTGTCGACGCTACAAAGCTTCTTGTCACGCTTGCGCGCCATCTCGAAGGCCACCCGGCCGATACGCTCGATCTCGCTCTCGCTGTAGACGTAGGTGTTGAAGCCGACGCGCTCACCGCCACGCTCCTCGACGCCGCGGGGCTGGCCGAAGTAGATACCACCGGTCAGCTCGCGCACGATCATGATATCGAGCCCAGACACCACCTCGGGCTTGAGGGTCGAGGCCTCGGCCAGCTGCGGATACAGGATGGCCGGGCGCAGGTTGCCAAACAGCCCCAGCTCCTTGCGCAGCCCCAGAAGCCCCTTCTCCGGTCGCTTGGAAAGGTCCTCGATGGTGTCCCACTGGGGGCCGCCTACGGCCCCCAGCAGGATGGCGTCCGCCGCACGCGCCTTGGCCAGGGTCTCCTCGGGCAAGGGCACGCCGTGGACGTCATAGGCGCCGCCGCCTACCAGGGCTTCCTCCACGTCCACGTCGAGCCCCTTGGCCTTGAGCGCCTCGAGCACGCGGCTGGCCTGGGCGGTGATCTCGGGGCCGATGCCGTCACCGGGAAGGACAAGAATCTTGCGGGTCATGAGATGGGGTTCCTGAAAGCTGGCAGAAAGATGAAGATCGAGAGAATCGTAGGCCCCGCCATCGGGCGGGGCCAGCTGTCGATGACAGACAGGTCTACGCCTTGGCCGGCTCGCGGAACAGCCAAGGGCGAGCGGTGCGATGACGCGCCTCGAAATCGGCGATGGCGGCCTCGTCCTTGAGGGTGATGCCGATATCGTCGAGGCCTTCAAGCAGGCAGTGCTTGCGGAAGGCGTCCACCTCGAACTCGAGGATCTCGCCGCCGGGGGTCACCACACGCTGGTGCTCGAGATCGATATCGAGACGGTAGCCCTCGTTGGCCTCGACCTCGGCGAACAGCCGGTCGACCTGCTCTTCGGGGAGAGTAATCAGCAGGATGCCGTTCTTGAAGGCGTTGTTGTAGAAGATATCGGCGAAACTCGGCGCGATGACCGCGCGGAAGCCGAAGTCCTCCAGCGCCCAGGGCGCGTGCTCACGGGAACTGCCGCAGCCGAAGTTGCGCCGTGCCAGCAGCACCTGGGCACCCTGATAACGCGGCTGATTGAGTACGAAATCCGGGTTCAGCGGGCGCTGGCTGACGTCTTGACCGGGCTGACCCTCGTCGAGGTAGCGCAGTTCATCGAACAGGTTGACGCCGAAGCCGGTACGCTTGATCGACTTCAGAAACTGCTTGGGAATGATCAGGTCGGTGTCGACGTTGGCCCGATCCATCGGCGCGACCAGACCCTCGAGGCGTTCGAACTTTTGCATGGCTCAGGCCTCCTGGCGAGCGGTGGTGGAATCAAACTGGCGCACATCGACGAAGTGGCCGGCGATGGCGGCAGCGGCGGCCATGGCAGGGCTGACCAGGTGGGTGCGACCACCGTAACCCTGACGCCCCTCGAAGTTGCGGTTGGAGGTGGAGGCGCAGTGCTCGCCGGCACCGAGCTTGTCGGCGTTCATCGCCAGACACATGGAGCAGCCGGGCTCACGCCACTCGAAGCCGGCCTCGATGAACACCTTGTGGAGCCCTTCCTCCTCGGCCTGACGCTTCACCAGACCGGAGCCCGGGACGACCATCGCCAGCTGGATGCTGTCGGCGACCTTGCGACCACGGGCCACCTTGGCCGCCTCACGCAGATCTTCGATGCGTGAGTTGGTGCAGGACCCGATGAACACCTTGTCGAGGCGGATATCGGTGATCTTCTGGCGCGGTGACAGCCCCATGTACTCAAGCGCCCGGGTGATGCCGGTGCGCGCGGTGTCGTCACCGGCCTCGGCGGGATCCGGGACCTCACCGCTGACACCGGTGACCATCTCGGGGCTGGTGCCCCAGCTGACCTGAGGCTCGATGGACGCAGCGTCCAGCGTCACCACCTTGTCGAACACGGCGTCGGCATCGGAGACCAGCTCGCGCCAGTCGGCCACGGCGGCGTCCCACTGCTCGCCGCTGGGAGCAAAGGGGCGCTCGGCCAGATACTCGATGGTGGTGTCGTCCACCGCGATCAGGCCGACCCGGGCTCCGGCCTCGATGGCCATGTTGCACACCGTCATGCGACCTTCCATCGACAGGCTCTCGATGGCGCTGCCGGCAAACTCGATGGCGTAGCCGGTGCCACCGGCGGTACCGATCTCGCCGATGATCGCCAATACAACGTCCTTGGCGGTGACGCCCTCGCCCAGCTCGCCTTCGACGCGAACCTGCATGTTCTTCATCTTCTGCGCCAACAGACACTGGGTGGCCAGCACGTGCTCGACCTCGGAGGTGCCGATGCCATGGGCCAAGGCGGCAAAGGCGCCGTGGGTAGCGGTATGGGAGTCACCACACACCACGGTCATGCCCGGCAGCGTCGCACCCTGCTCGGGGCCGACCACGTGGACGATGCCCTGGCGCGGGTCATTGATGCGAAACTCCTCGATGCCGAAGGCCTCGCAGTTATCATCAAGCGTCTGCACCTGGATCAAGGATACCGGATCCTTGATTCCGCTGTTGCCCTCGGAACGTTCCTTCACGGTGGTCGGCACGTTGTGGTCCGGGGTCGCCAGGTTGGCGTCCAGCCGCCACGGCTTGCGCCCGGCCAGACGCAGACCTTCAAAGGCCTGGGGCGAGGTCACCTCGTGCAGCAGTTGACGATCGATATAGATCAGCGCGGTGCCATCATCGCGCTCCTTGACCAGGTGCTGCCGCCACAACTTGTCGTAGAGTGTCTGGCCTGCCATGCGGTGTCTCCTCCGGGGGCTTGGCTCCAGGCGCCACGCTGGCGGTGGGCCTGTCGGTCGTTCTGAAGCCGCCCCTCTCGATTGATCGAAAACGGTCGTTTGCCGGTCCCGCGGGCCTTGCCCGGGGATGGGATAGGTCGAGTGTCGCGCCACTCGCCAATAAAATCAATTCATGTTATTTATTCAAACGATTCCCAAGTGGAATACATCATTACCCGGCAAACCGTCGCCACTTTTCCTCGTCCTCCGACCCGGGAGCACTGCCATGGATACCCAGAGCCTGCAGGCCTTTCTCGCCGTGGCCGACAGCGGCAGCTTCTCCCGCGCGGCGGAGCAGCTTCACCTCACCCAGCCGGCCGTCAGCAAGCGTATCGCCAGCCTGGAGGCGCTGACGCGCGCCCGCCTGTTCGACCGTATCGGCCGCCGCGTCAGTCTGACCGAAGCCGGACGGCTGCTGCTGCCGCGGGCTCGCCAGATCCTGGTCATGGTCGACGACAGCCGCCGGGCCCTGAGCAACCTGAGCGACGAGGTCAGCGGCGAACTGACCCTGGCCACCAGCCATCATATCGGACTGCACCGGCTGCCGCCGGTGCTGGGCAGCTACGTCAAGCGCTACCCGGAGGTTCGCCTCGACCTGCGCTTCCTCGACTCCGAGCAAGCCTACCAGGGCGTGCTGGACGGCGATATCGAGGTGGCCCTGGTGACCCTGTCGGCCCACCCCGACCCTCAGCTTCGCGCTACCAGAGTGTGGGTCGACGACATGACCTTCGTTGCCGCCCCGGAGCATCCGCTCGCCCGGGAGAGCCGCGTAACCCTGGCGACCCTGTGCGAGCATGACGCCCTGTTGCCGGGCCCACTGACCTTCACCCGCCAGCTGATCCTCGAGCGGCTGGCCAGACACGGTCTGACGCCGCGGGTGGGACAGTCGACCAACTATCTGGAAACCCTCAAGATGATGGCCTCGGCCGGGCTTGGCTGGAGTCTGTTGCCCGACCCCATGGTCGAGCGGGACATCGCCAGCGAAAGACTGGTCCGACTGGCCCTCGAGGAGCCTGCCATACAGCGCCCGCTCGGCTACCTGGTGCACCGCGACCGCACCCTGTCCAACGCCGCCCGCTCGCTGCTCGAATGCCTCGACCAGGAAGCCGTGGCAGACCCCGCCTCGCCTTGAGCGCACCACCACAGGGACGTCTGTATGACTCGCATGCCTCTGCCTCCTCCGCGACACCGCCTGGCCGGCGCACTGACGTTGGCGGGCCTGCTGACGCAGATCGCGGGCCTGGGCCTCGACGGGCTGCCGAGCTGGAGCGTCAGCCTGCCCTTGTGGGCCGCCAGCCTGCTGATGTGGCCGGACATTCCCCGGCGCAATCAGTGGCAGGCCGGCGTGCTGGCGGTGCTGGGGCTTGCCTTTCTGGCGTTGGCGGTGGTGGGCTTCGACGCCACCCCCGACATCACCACCTTGCTCGATGGCAACGCCTTCGTGGTGGCCATGCTGGTAGGGGTGAGCTTTATCGCCTTGATCGGGCGCCCCTCGGAGGGACCACCGAACAGCGAACCGGTGACCGGGCGCCGAGGTCTGGCCGGGACCTGGCTGGGGGTGCAGCTGCTCGGGGCCATCCTCAACCTGTCCGCGGTCTTCATGGTCGGCGATCGCCTGGAACGCCGCGGTCGTCTGCTCGACGTTCAACTACTGGGGCTCAACCGAGGGCTTTCCAGCGCCGCCATGTGGTCGCCGTTCTTCGCCGCCATGGGCGTGGCGGTCTCCCTGGCTCCATCGCTTGAATACACCACGGTGCTGGCCGCCGGACTGCCGCTGGCCTTTGCCGGAGGCCTCTACAGCGTGTTCGAACTGTCACGCCGCTTCGACGTCAGCGAGGTCCCTGGCTTTTCACTGTCCCCCCGCAGTCTGCTGATGCCGGCCAGCGTGGCCGGGCTGGTGATGGTGTTTCACTACGTCATTACACCGTCTCTGACCATCGTCAGCATCATCACCTTCCTGATGCCGACACTGGCGCTGGCCGCCAACCTGGCCAGGGGCGCTGCAGCGACCCGAGAACGCCTTGTTCGTCACCTTCACTACCGACTGCCGGGCATGCGCGGCGAAATCACCCTGTTTCTGTGTGCGGGACTTCTGACCAAGGGACTCTCGATCCTGGTCGCCGCCGCCACCAACGGTGACTGGACGCTGTTTGCCGACTTTGGCGTGGGGCCTGCCATGCTGAGTTATGTGGCCATCGTCGCCAGCGCCATTGCCGGCTTGCACCCGATCATCGGCATCTCGGTGCTGGCCTCGATGCTGGATCTGGATGGCCCCCACCAGACCCTGTTCGGTTTCGTCGCCCTGGCGTCCTGGGGCGTGGGCACCGCCGTCGGCCCGCTGTCGGGCATCAACCTGTCACTGCAGGGGCGCTACGGGATCAGTGGCTATCGCATGATGAAGCACAATCTACACTACGCTCTGGTCATGTCGGCGCTGGTGCTGGTGGCGATCGCCTGCCTGGCCCAGGCCGTCTCGGCCTGAGCCGCACGCCAGACGATTGCCACCTGATATTGCGCCGACGGCGCGGTCGGCGGACGTCAGCCGACACGTCCAAAGTAGCGATGGCCGCATTGATGGCAGGGCTCGATGCGCTTGACCCCGTGCAATTCGACCACGGCGTCGCAGTGCACGCAGGACATGCGTCCCGGCGCCGCCAGTTCGCCGGCGGTGTAGTCGGCACGGGAGGCCTCAAGGTCGTCCTCGAGCTGCTCGCGCTCGATCACGCTGCGATCGGCGATCGACAAGAGCGAGTCGACCACCTTGCGCGACAGGATGGTCAGGTCGATGCCGAGCCAGCTGGCCACGCCCTCGCCGCCGGCAGCCAGGTAGCGGCGCATGTCCTTGAGATCACGCTCGACCCAGGCCCTCAGCAGCGCCAGTTCGTCCTTGGTGTACTCCTCGAGCTCCGCCTCGAACTCCACGGCGTCGTCGAGATCCTTCTGCAGATTGTCCCAGGTGAGGTCCTCGGCCCCTTCCTTGAGCCGGGCCAGTACCCGCTCATAGCCGTCGCGCAGACGATGTTCGCCGGACGAAGAATGTTGATCACTCATGACGGTGTCCTCCTTGATGCAGACAAGGACCGCTCGGGGTAACCCGAACGGAACACTGGCGGCCCACCATAGCCGGACCCCGGGCTGCTGGGGTATCCTTGCGGGCATCATTGCCGCGCCGGTGACAGGGCCGCATCAACCTTGATTCTGCACAACCCTGCCGCCGGACGATACCCATACCCTGCGCGCCGCCTTGGGCGCGCCTTGATTGCAAGGTACTCGAAGACCGCGATGGACGCCCAGTACAAGCCCCACGAAATCGAACACGACGCCCAGCAGTTCTGGAATGAAAACCAGTGTTTCAAGGCGATTGAGGATCAGGATCGCGAGAAATTCTACTGCCTGTCGATGTTCCCCTACCCCAGCGGCAAGCTGCACATGGGGCATGTACGCAACTACACCATCGGCGACGTGGTCAGCCGCTTCCAGCGCATGCAGGGCAAGAACGTGATGCAGCCGATGGGCTGGGACGCTTTCGGCATGCCGGCGGAAAACGCCGCGATCAAGAACCAGGTACCGCCGGCCAAGTGGACCTACGAGAACATCGACTACATGCGTGCCCAGCTCAAGGCGCTGGGCTTTGCCTATGACTGGGATCGTGAGTTCGCCACCTGCGACAGCGACTATTACCGCTGGGAGCAGTGGTTCTTCACCAAGCTGGTGGAAAAAGGCCTGGTCTACAAGAAGATGTCCACCGTCAACTGGGACCCGGTGGATCAGACCGTACTGGCCAACGAGCAGGTCATCGACGGCTGTGGCTGGCGCTCCGGTGCGCCGGTGGAGCGCAAGGAAATCCCGCTGTGGTTCCTGAAGATCACCGACTACGCCGATGAGCTGCTGGCGGATCTGGACAAGGTCGAGTGGCCCGAGCAGGTCAAGACCATGCAGCGCAACTGGATCGGCAAGTCCAAGGGGGTCGAGCTGGCCTTCGACGTCGATGGCGACGAGCCGCTCAGGGTCTACACCACCCGCCCCGACACCCTGATGGGGGTGACCTACGTGGCGGTGGCCGCCGGCCACCCGCTGGCGATCAAGGCCGCCGAGGGCAAGCCCGAACTCGCCGCCTTCCTCGAGGAGTGCTCCCACGGCGGCACCTCGGAAGCCGAGCTTGCGACCATGGAAAAACGCGGCATGGCCACCGGCTTCGAGGCCATCCACCCGCTGACCGGCGACCGTGTGCCGGTGTATGTCGCCAACTTCGTGCTGATGGAATACGGCACCGGTGCGGTGATGGCGGTGCCCGGCCACGACCAGCGTGACTGGGAGTTCGCCACCAAGTATGAACTCCCGATCCGCGCGGTGATCGCCGACGCCGATGGCCAGGCCCCGGACCTGTCCCAGGGCGCCTGGGTCGAGCACGGCAGCCTGATCAACTCCGGCGAGTTTGACGGCCTCGACTTCCAGGCGGCCTTCGACGCCATCGCCAGCCGCCTCGAGCGCGACGGCCACGGCGAGGTCAAGACCAACTACCGCCTGCGCGACTGGGGCGTGGCCCGCCAGCGCTACTGGGGCGCGCCGATTCCGGTCAAGTACGGCCCCGAGGGCCAGACCGTGCCGCTCACCGACGACGAGCTGCCGGTGGCGCTGCCGCTGGAGGTCAGCGTGGACGCTTCCGGCTCGCCGCTCAAGAAGATGCCGGCGTTCAGCGATCTGGGCGATGGCTGGACCCGCGAGACCGACACCTTCGATACCTTCATGGAGTCCTCCTGGTACTACGCGCGCTTCTGCTGCGCCGACAACCCGGAGGCCATGCTGGATGAGCGTGCCAACTACTGGCTGCCGGTGGATCTGTACATCGGTGGCATCGAGCACGCCATCCTCCACCTGCTCTACGCCCGCTTCTTCCACAAGCTGATGCGCGACTTCGGCCTGGTCGACTCCGACGAGCCGTTCCAGCGCCTGCTGACCCAGGGCATGGTGATCGCCGAGACCTTCTACCGCCCCGAGGCCAACGGCGGCAAGGAGTGGTTCAACCCCGCCGACGTCGAGGTCAAGCGTGACGACAAGGGACGCCCGCTCAGCGCCACCCTGATCAGCGATGGCCAGCCGGTGGAGATGGGCGGCATCGAGAAGATGTCGAAGTCCAAGAACAACGGCGTCGACCCCCAGGCCATGATCGATCGCTTCGGTGCCGACACCGTGCGCCTGTTCATGATGTTCGCCGCCCCCCCGGAGCAGTCACTGGAGTGGTCCGACTCCGGCGTCGAGGGCGCCCACCGCTTCCTCAAGCGGCTGTGGCGTCTGGTCGCCGAGCATCTGGAGGCCGGTACGCCGGCAGCGCTGGATGCCGCCGCCATCGCCTCGCTCGACGACGCCCAGCGCGAACTGCGCCGCAAGACCCACGAGACGATCAAGAAGGCCGGCGACGACATCGGCCGCCGCACCACCTTCAATACCGCCATCGCCGCGGTGATGGAGCTGACCAACGCCATCGCCAAGTTCGGCGATACCAGCCCTCAGGGCCTGGCAGTCAGCCGCGAGGCGATCGAGGCCTGCGTGCTGCTGCTGGCACCGATCACGCCCCACGCCTGCCACGCACTGTGGCGCTCACTGGGCCATGACGGCGCGGTCATCGATGCCACCTGGCCGGCGTTCGACGAAAGCGCCCTGGCGCGCGACAGCATCGAGCTGGTGGTGCAGGTCAACGGCAAGCTGCGCGCGCGCCTCGAGGTGCCCGCCGACGCCGACAAGGCCGCCGTCGAAGCGCTGGCATTGGCCAACGACAACGTCCAGCGCCATACCGACGGCAAGACCCTGCGCAAGGTGATCGTTGTGCCGGGCAAGCTGGTCAACATCGTCGCCAACTGACAGCTCGCGGCGGGCGTCTCGCCCGCCGCGTCAGACTGTCGGTGATACCAGGACATGATGCCGAAGGCTGTGCCTTCGGTTTTTCCCTCACGCTGGACAAGGAGTTCCCATGCAGCGTCGTCACTTCCTTGGTCTGACCCTGGCCTCCGGCGCCGCCCTGCTGCTCGCGGGCTGCGGCTTCCACCTGCGCGGCGTCGGCGGCGAGGTGCTGTCCCTGGACAGCCTGGCGCTCGACGGTGCCGACACCCCCTTCGCCGAGCAGTTGACCAAGCGTCTGGAAAGCCTCGGCACCCGCGTCGACGAGACGGCGTCGCTGCGTCTCAACCTGGGTGGCGAAGACGTCAGCATCCGTCAGGTCGGCGTGCTCGATACCGGCTCTCAGGACCAGCAACTGGTGCTGCGGATTCCCTACTCGATCCAGCGTGCAAGCGATGGCGCCTACCTGGCCGATCGCCAGGCGGTGGAGGTGCTCGAGGAGTTCTCGATCACCGACGACAACCTGCTGTCCCAGGATGAGCTGCGCACGGATGCCCTGGAAAATGCCCGCCGCGAGGCCGTACGCCAGATGATCGACCGACTGCGCGCCATCGAGGAAGCCTGATTCACCCATGAAGGTCTTTGCCGACAAGCTGCCGGACGCTCTTTCCAAGTCCGTACCCCCTGTCATCATCGTCGCCGGTGATGAGCCTCTGCAGCACATGGAGGCCTGCGATCAGGTCCGGGCACGTGCGCGCGAGTCGGGCGTCGAGGAACGTGAGGTGCTCCACGTCGAGGCCAACTTCGCCTGGGGCCGCCTCACCGAGTCGGCGGCGAGCCTGTCGCTGTTCGCCTCGCGCAAGTTGATCGAGCTGCGTCTGGGCAGCGCCAAGCCGGGCCAGGAAGGCGGCAAGGCGCTCAAGGAATACGCCGAACAGGCACAGGGCAGCGACAACATCCTGCTGGTCAGCTGCGCCAAGCTCGACGCCCGCGAGCAGAAGAGCGCCTGGTTCAAGGCGCTCGACAAGCTGGGGCTGTTCGTTCCGGTGTGGCCGGTCGACCCTTCCCGGCTGGGTTTCTGGCTGAGGGACCGCGCCCAGCGCCACGGTCTGTCGATGTCACTGGACGCCGCCCGGCTGCTGGGTGAGCGCACCGAGGGCAACCTTCTGGCCGCCGACCAGGAACTGCAGAAGCTGGCCTTGATGCTCCCTCCCGGCGCCCAGGTATCCCCCCGTGACGTCTCCGGCGGGGTCGAGAACAGCGCCCGCTACGACGTCTTCACTCTGGTCGATGCCTGCCTGAAAGCCGAGCGCGAGCGCGCCCTGCGTATCCTCGCGGGACTGGCCGCCGAGGGTACCGAGCCACCGATCATCCTGTGGGCCCTGACCCGCGAGATTCGCACCCTGCTGTCGCTGCATCAGCACCTGGACCAGGGCCAGAGCTTCGAGCACGCCTGCAAGGCCCAGAAGCCTCCGATCTTCGACCGTCGGCGCCCCGCCTACCAGGAGGCCATCCGTCGCCTGCCACTCAAGCGTCTGCACAAGCTTCTGATGTTCGCCCAACGCCTGGACCTGTCGATCAAGGGCGCAGCGGACCTGCCGCTGGAACAGGGCATTCAGGACCTGGCGCTGACCCTCGCTGGCGGTCGTGGACTGCTGGCAGAAATGGCCTGGTCCTATCGCGTGGCGCCGTAGCCGACGATTCGTCTTCCTTGCTCTCGCATGATGTGGCCTGGCGTCACCCCTGTGACGCCAGGATGGGATAGGTCAGCCCGGCCAATGGGGGTATGACCCCGCACTGCGGGTACTCTGCGCATAGAATAGGGCAAGCACCTGCATCATTACCCCTTGGGCGCCCAGCGCGTCTGGTCGCCAGCGACCGCGAGTGCCCCCATCATGACCCGTGTCTTCCCGCTGGTTCTGGCCGCCGGCGTCACCTTGCTTTCGACCGCCAGCGCCCTGCTGTTGCTCGGCTACCTGAGCCAGGTGCGCCAGCCCATGGGCGTTGTCCGCGATGCCCTCATCATCGAAACGGCACGGTCTCAGGAAAATGTGGCGAGCATCGCTTCACTCAAGCAGTTTGCCGGCATCGACAACTCGCCCCGGGCTCACGAGCTCACGCAAGTGGCCGATACCCTCCACCATCGTCTACGACTGCTGTCAGGCACCGCCACGCGACTGCCCGCCTCCCAGCGGGACAGCGTGGTCGGCTACCTGCAACGCGCCGAGCACGCGATCAACCTGATCGCTCCTTCGCCTCTCTCCGACACCACCGCAGACATCGACGGCACCTTGCCGGGGCTCGCTTCGACCATCGATGAGCTGGCCATCTATCTGATGGAGACCGAGTCGCACCAGCGCAAGCTCGATCGACGCCTGGCACTGGTGGCCACCGTACTGACGGCGCTGGTACTGGTGGTCGGCATGGTGCTGTTCGTCGCCTTGCTGCGTCTGGAACGCCACAGCAACGCCCTGCACTATCTGGCGATGACCGACGACCTCACCCAGCTCTACAATCGTCGCCAGTGGCTCGACCAGGCCCCCCACCTGCTGGCCCTTCGGCGCCCAGCGGATAGCCCAGTGGCGCTGATGCTGCTGGATCTGGACAACTTCAAACGCATCAATGACGGCTACGGCCACCCCACCGGCGACAAGGTATTGAAGTCCTTCGGCGAGATGCTCAAGCGCGTGGCCAGGCGCAGCGATCTGGCGGCGCGTCTGGGTGGCGACGAGTTCGCCCTGCTGATGCCCCAGGCGGACGCCCGCAACGCCGAAACCGTCGGCGAACGAATTCGCCACGAAACCGAGCACTTCGACCTGACCCAACCGGCGGCCGGCGCCAACCTTACGGTCAGTATCGGCATCGCCGTCTCAAGCCATGCCGATGACGACTTCTCCACCCTGTACCGGCGGGCCGACCAGGCGCTCTACCAGGCCAAGCATCAAGGACGCAATTGCATCCGCCTAGGCTAGAGAAACCAACAACCTGCATGAAATTCCTGTACCACCTTCGTTATACTCTTGTTGTCGCCAACGCATCCGGCAGGCAGGATGCCACTGAATGCATGTCGCCATCACCAAGGATCGAACAATTCCCGACACCATCAACAAGGAAGCCCCCATGACTTCACGACTGCGCCGCTTGCTGTGTACTGTTCTGATGCTGTGCCTGACCCTGGGCGCCGCCAGCGCCGGGGCCGCCACCTCGGTCCCGCTGGCCTCGACCAACGACGTGCTGGCCTCCCAGCAGAGCCAGGACGCCCGAGAACGCATCCATCAGGTACTGGCCCGCGATGACGTACGCCAGCAACTCGAACTCCAGGGCGTCGACCCCGGTGAGGTCGAGGATCGCGTAGCCGCCCTGTCCGACGCCGAAGCTCAGCAGATGGCCGACCAGCTCGACCAGATGCCCGCCGGCGCCAGCGTCATTGGCGTGCTGTTCGCGGTCTTCGTCATCCTGCTGGTCACCGACATCCTGGGTCTGACCGACGTCTACCCGTTCACCCGCTAAGGACATGCGCGTGATGCGCTCATTCGTCTCGAGCGCCCGCCTGGCGGGCGCTCTTTCGTTGGTGATGTGGCTCACCGCCTGTGCCAGCGCCCCCGAGCTGGACCACAGCGTCACCGCTACGCTGCCCCAACGCCAGCTCCTCGAAGACGTCCCCTTTCACCCCCAGCGTGACTACCAGTGCGGCCCGGCCACACTGGCCATGGTGCTCAACCATGCAGGGGTCGACGTCGGCGTCGATCAACTGATCCCCGAAATCTACGTGCCCAGCCGCAAGGGCAGCTTCCAGCCCGAGATGCTGGCCGCCAGTCGCCGGCACGGGCGAATCCCGTTCACTCTGGCGCCGCGCTTCGCCTCGCTGCTCGAGGAAGTCGATGCCGACCGCGCGGTGGTGGTACTGCAGAACCTGTCGCTGCCGGCCTTCCCGCTGTGGCACTTCGCGGTGGTCAACGGCTACGATCTCGAGAGCGAAGAGGTATTGCTGCGCACCGGCGTCACCCGTCAGGATGCCACCGAATTCGGGCGTTTCGACGCCACCTGGCAACGTTCCGAGCGCTGGGCCTTCGTGGCACTGACGCCAGGAGAGCTGCCGGTGACGATTGCACCTGAGGCGGCCATCCAGGCGACCTCGGACTTCGAACGAGTCCAGGGACCAGAGCAAAGCCTGCCGGCCTGGCAAGCCCTGGTCGATCGCTTTCCCGAGGAGGCCATGGGGCACTTCGCGCTGGCCAACGCCTACCATGCGGCGGGCCAGCCTGACGCAGCCATCGACGCCTGGCGCAGCGCTGTCGCAAACGATCCGTCGCTGGCGCCGGCCTGGTTGAACCTGGGTCTCACCCTGGCGTCCCAAGGCGATGACAAAGGGGCTCGAGAAGCGCTCAGGCGTGCGGCTTCGCTTGACGGGCCCTGGCAGCAAGGCGCCAGGGAGGCGCTGAACGAACAGCAAGGAGGAGCTCGATGAGCTACGACATCGTGTTCAAGGGCGTCTACCAGGCGCCCGAGCCCGACGACGGCGCCAGAGTACTGGTCGACCGCCTGTGGCCCAGAGGACGCAGCCGCGAGTCCCTGGCGCTTGCCGAGTGGTACCGTGAGGCCTCACCCAGCAATGCCCTGCGACGCCAGTATCAGCTTGAGGAGATCAGTTCCAGGGTCTTCGAGATTCGCTACCGCGGCGAGCTACGCGACCACCCCGACCGGCTGTATCCGCTGATGCGCCTGGCCCGGTGTGGCCGCTTGACGCTGGTGACCGCGGCACGTGATATCGACAGCACCCATCTGCCCGAGCTGCGCCAGCGCCTGCTCGAGGCACTGCACCAGGAAGATCAGGAAGACGCCCTGCCCTCCTCGCCGCCTTGCTTTGCCCACGAGAGCGGCCAGCACTAGGGCTTGTCTGAAAAGTGCCTGCGCTCGGTAATACGGCGTTAAAAATCGGATCAAAATGCTCATTTACACCCCGTAAACTGCGCTTTCTCACCGATTTTTGCCTTGTCTAACCTTCGCTCATCGACTTTTCGGACAGCGCCTAGGGCTTGTCTAAAAGTGCCTGCGCTCGTCGACTTTTCGGATAGAGCCTAGCGCTCAGGCACCGGATCCAGCCGGCACCCATAGTCCGACCCCAGACCAAGAAAGGTGCCCAAGGGCACCTTTCTTGTCGGTCGTGCTGGCCGGCTCAGAACACCCGGTTGAGGCCATTCTGGGCGGCCACCCGGTAGGCCTCGGCCATGGTCGGATAGTTGAAGGTGGTGTTGACGAAGTACTTCAGCGTATTCGCCTCCCCTTCCTGCTGCATGATCGCCTGGCCGATATGGACGATCTCCGAGGCCTGGTCGCCGAAGCAGTGGATGCCGTAGATCTCCAGGGTATCCTGATCGAACAGGATCTTGAGCATGCCGACGGTATCGCCGGTGATCTGGGCGCGGGCGGTGTCCTTGAAGAAGGCATGGCCGACCTCGTAAGGCACCTTGGCCTCGGTCAACTCGCGCTCGGTGCGACCGAAGGAGCTGATCTCGGGAATGGTGTAGATCCCGGTGGGCACCTCGGTGACGTAGCGGAACTCCCGGTCCAGCAGCTCGTCGCAGGCGTTCAGCCCCTGATCGTAGGCGGCGCTGGCGAGACTCGGCCAGCCGACCACGTCTCCGGCGGCGTAAATGTGGGGCAGCGCCGTACGATAGTGCTCGTCGACCTGCAGCTGACCGCGGCCGTTGGCGGTGAGACCGATGTTCTCGAGGCCCAGCTGGTCGGTATTGCCGGTGCGCCCGTTGGCCCACAGGAAGGCGTCGGCACGCAGCCGCTTGCCCGACTTCAGATGCACCGTGACGCCGTGTTCGTCACCCTCGACGCGCTCGTACTCCTCGTTGTGGCGGATCAACACACCATGCTTGCGCAGATGATAGGACAGCGCATCGCTGATCTCGTCATCGAGGAAGGACAAGAGGCTGCCGCGGTTGTTGATCAGATCCACCTTGAGTCCGAGCCCGGAGAAGATCGAGGCGTACTCACAGCCGATGACGCCGGCGCCGAAGATGATCAGGGTACGCGGGGTGTGCTGCAGACCAAGAATGGTATCGGAGCAGTAGATACGAGGATGGCGAAAATCGATGTCCGCCGGACGATAGGGCCGTGACCCGGTGGCTATGATCACCTTGTCCGCTACCAGCTCTTCCTGGTTTTCACCGCTGCCCCTTACCATCAGGGTGTGTTCGTCCTTGAAGCGTGCGATCCCGTGATACAGGTCGATGCGATTGCGCGCGTAGAAGTTGGTGCGCATGGACACCTGCTGATCGATGGTCACCCGGGAGCGTTCACGCACCTTGGGGAACGAGAACCAGCGCGGCTCGCCGATATCCCGGAACATGCTATTGGTGTTGAACGACATGATCTGGCGGACCTGATGACGCAGCGCCTTGGAAGGGATGGTGCCCCAGTGGGTGCAATTGCCGCCGACCCGCGCCTGCTTTTCGACCACCGCGACCCGCTTGCCATGCTTGGCCGCATTGATCGCTGCGCTCTCGCCGGCGGGCCCGGTGCCGATCACCACCACGTCATAGTTGTGGACTGCCATCGTGTCTTCCTTCTCCTGGAAACCGACCCGGATGTGAGATGCCGGGCACTGCTTATCATGAGGACGGCGCCTCGAGAGGCGCCGTCATGGTCAGGGGGCGTCGATACTGCCGCTCAGCGACGAGTCGCGTCGTAGCCCAGGTCCAGTCCGCGATTCTCGTCGGATTGGCGGCGCTGACTGGTGGCGCGCTTCTTCGATTCTTCCTCGCACACCTCATCCTTGCCGCCGCAGATCTCGCAGCCGTCCTTCAGGCCAAGCTGGTTGAGCCCGCCGCAGGAGCCGGCGATGGGCTTGCGGCCAAGAATGACACCGATCGCCATGGCGCCGATGATCAGCAGCATGGCACCGAAAACGATAAGGTAGATGGTCATGATGGACTCCTCGCTGGATGGGGCAGGATGGCTCTGGTCACTTTCTCGCGAACACTTTGTCGCGAACACCATCGCCTGCCTTTCTCCCATTGGACAGCGGTTGGACAAGAGATATCCCTGGGCGGAACAACGAATGGCCGTCGCCATACGCCCGAGGCGTTGAAGGTACCGACTCGACAAGGTCCCGTGTCCTCGCAGGACAGTCAGCGGGGCATTCTCGAGTCGGCGCGACAATTATGCCAGATCTCCTCTCGCGGCAAAATCACAAGGCGCACAAACCAACGAGCCCCGCACGGGGCGGGGCTCGCAAGGTGCCCTTGGGCACACGGACAGGCGTGTGATCAGCCGCCGAAGTCATCCAGCATGATGTTCTCGGGCTCGACGCCGAGATCCAGCAGCATCTTGATGACGGAGGCGTTCATCATGGGCGGCCCGCACATGTAGTACTCGCAGTCCTCGGGGGCCGGATGGTCCTTGAGGTACATGTCGTAGAGCACGTTGTGGATGAACCCGGTCGGCCCTTCCCAGTTGTCTTCCGGCTGGGGATCGGACAGTGCCAGGTGCCAGTCGAAGTTCTCGTGCTCTTCGGCCAGCTTGTCGTACTCTTCGTTGTAGAAGGTCTCGCGCCAGGAGCGTGCGCCGTACCAGAAGGTCATCTTGCGCTCGCTGTTCAGACGCTTCAGCTGGTCGAAGATGTGGCTGCGCATCGGCGCCATGCCGGCACCACCACCGATGAAGACCATCTCGGCGTCGGTGTCCTTGGCGAAGAACTCACCGAAGGGCCCCATCACCGTGACCTTGTCACCCGGCTTCAGGCTGAAGACGTAGGTGGACATCAGGCCAGGCGGGTGGCTGGAGTTGGGCGGAGGCGTCGCGATCCGGATGTTGAACTTGAGAATACCCTTCTCTTCCGGATAGTTGGCCATGGAGTAGGCACGAATGACCTCTTCGGTGTTCTTGTGCGAGACGTCGAACAGACCGAATTTCTCCCAGTCGCCGCGGTACTCTTCCTCGATATCGAAGTCGGAGAACTTGATGTCGTAGGCCGGTGCCACCAGCTGCACGTAGCCGCCGGCACGGAAGGCCACTTCCTCGCCTTCCGGCAGCTTCAGGTTCAGCTCCTTGATGAAGGTGGCGACGTTGGGGTTCTCGATGACCTCGCATTCCCACTTCTTGACGCCGAACACTTCCTCGGGGACCTGGATCTTCATGTCCTGCTTGACCGGTACCTGACAGGACAGACGCCAGCCGACCTTCTTCTCGCGCAGGGTGAAGTGGCTTTCCTCGGTGGGCAGGATCGAGCCGCCGCCCTCCTCGACCCGGCACTTGCACTGGGCGCAGGAGCCGCCGCCGCCACAGGCGGAGGACAGGAAGATGCCGTTGGCCGCCAGGGTGTTGAGCAGCTTGCCGCCGGCCTGGGTGGTCAGGGTGTTCTCGGGATCGTCATTGATCTCGATGGTCACATCGCCCGAGCTCACGAGCTTGGAGCGGGCCGCCAGGATCACCGCCGTCAGACTGATGACGATGATGGTGAACATGACGACGCCGAGCACGATGACTGTTGTATCAACCATGTCGGTTTCCTATTGCTAGGGTTAGGGCCTGCACCGAGGGCCAGCGCCCCCGGTGCAGGGCACTCAGAGCTGGATGCCGGAGAAGGACATGAAGCCCAGGGACATCAGACCCACGGTGATGAAGGTGATGCCCAGTCCCTGCAGGGAAGCGGGCACATCGCTGTACTTCAGTTTCTCGCGGATACCGGCCAGGGCGGTGATCGCCAGCGCCCAGCCGACACCGGCGCCCAGGCCATAGACCACGGACTCACCGAAGTTGTAGCTGCGCTCGACCATGAACAGGGTGCCACCGAGGATGGCGCAGTTCACGGTGATCAGCGGCAGGAACACGCCGAGGGCGTTGTAGAGCGCCGGCACGAACTTGTCGAGGAACATCTCGAGGATCTGCACCAGTGCGGCGATGACGCCGATGTAGGACAGCAGACCCAGGAACGACAGATCGATGTTCTCGGCGCCGGCGATACCGGTCCAGGACAGCGCGCCTTCCGCCAGCAGATACTCGAGGATCAGGTTGTTCACCGGCACGGTGATGGTCAGTACCGCTACCACCGCGATGCCCAGACCGATGGCCGAGGATACCTTCTTGGACACGGCCATGAAGGTACACATGCCCAGGAAGAACGCCAGTGCCATGTTCTCCACGAACACCGAGGCAACGAAAAGGCTCAGATAGTGTTCCATGTTACACGGCCTCCTTCGGCTGGGTGTTTTCCTTCATCACGAACTCGTTGTCCTCGACCTGCTCCGGGTTGAGGCTGCGCAGCACCCAGATGATCAGACCGATGATGAAGAAGGCAGACGGCGGCAGCAGCAGCAGGCCGTTGGGCACGTACCAGCCACCGTTCTGCACGGTTTCCAGGATGGTCACGCCGAACAGGCTGCCGGAGCCGAACAGCTCGCGGAAGAAGCCGACGGTCATCAGGATGAAGCCGTAGCCCAGACCGTTGCCGACACCGTCGAGGAACGACAGCGTCGGGGTGTTGGTCATGGCAAAGCCTTCGGCGCGGCCCATCACGATGCAGTTGGTGATGATCAGACCGACGAATACCGACAGCTGCTTGGACATCTCATAGGCAAAGGCCTTGAGGATCTGGTCCACCACGATCACCAACGAGGCGATGATGGTCATCTGCACGATGATACGGATGGAGGACGGAATGTGATTGCGGATCAGCGAGACGAACATGCTCGAGAACGCCGTCACGAAGATCACGGCCAGACTCATGACCAGCGAGACGCTGAGGCTCGAGGTCACCGCCAGCGCCGAACAGATACCGAGGATCTGCAGGGCGATGGGGTTGTTCTTGAAGATAGGCGTCAGGATGACGCCCTTGGGAGTCGGTGCAGACATCGTCAGGCTCCTTCGCTGTCGTCAGAGGGGCTGGCGTCGGCGCTGGCCTGGCTGTCCACGCCATCGCGGAAGCGCGCCAGGTAGTGACCGAAGCCTTCCTCGCTCAGCCAGAATTGCACCAGCTTGGTCACGCCGCGGCTGGTCAGAGACGCGCCGGACAGGGCGTCGACCTCGGTGGACTCGCTGGCACCACCCTTCACCAGCTGGATGGCCGGCTCCATGGTGTCGCTCGAGGCGTAGATTTCCTTGCCTTCCCACTGCGCCTTCCAGCGCGGGTTGTCGACCTCGCCACCCAGGCCAGGTGTCTCGGCGTGGGAATAGAAGGTGATCCCGCCGATGGTGTTGCCGTCACCCTGCACAGACAGGTAGCCGCGCATCAGGCCCCACAGGCCCTGGCCACGAATCGGCAGCACGATCTGCTCGGGGTTGTTCTCGTCACCGACCAGATAGATGGTGGAGAACTGCTCCTGACGGCCGAGACCGGCGATGTCCTTCTCCCCGGACAGGGTGCGCGACTGGGCCGGATCCTTGGCGGCCTGGAAGCCGTCATAGGTCTCGGGATCGACCTCATCGGTGTACTCCCCGGTGTCGAGATCGACGACCTTGGCGGTCACCGCCTGGGAGAACTCCTTGCCGACGTCCATGCCCGGTTCGTACAGGTCGGCCACGGCCAGGATGTTGGACTTGCGGTCCAGCTCCTGGTTGCGCTCCTGGCGCGCCTTGAGTCCCACCGCCGCCGTCGACACGATGATCGAGCAGACGATACACAGGGAGAAGGCGACCGTCAGGATCTTCTTGATGGAGTTGTTACCTTGTGCCATCAGGCGGTCTCCTCGGCCACGACAGCGGTGCGCTTGGCGCGACGCTTGATGTTGGCCTGAACAAAGAAGTGATCGATGAGCGGCGCGAACAGGTTGGCGAACAGGATCGCCAGCATGATGCCCTCGGGGAAGGCCGGGTTGACCACACGGATCAGTACCGTCATCACACCGATCAGAGCGCCGAAGATGAAGCGACCCGGGTTGGTCATGGACGCCGACACGGGATCGGTGGCCATGAACACCATGCCGAAGGCGAAGCCACCCACCACCAGATGCCAGTACCAGGGCATGGCGAACATGGCGTTGGTGTCGGAACCGATCAGGTTGAGAATGGAGCTCATCGCTACCATGCCGAGGAACACGCCGGCAACGATCCGCCACGAGGCGATCTTCATGCCGATCAGCACCACCGCCCCGATCAGGATGGCAAGCGTCGAGGTCTCACCCACGGAGCCGGGAATGAAGCCAAGGAAGGCGTCCCACCAGCTGTACTGGTCCTGCAGTGCGGCCATACCGCTCTGGTAGGCGGTAGACAGCGGCGTAGCGCCGGTGAAGCCGTCGGCGGCGACCCATACGGCATCACCGGAGATCTGCGCCGGATAGGCGAAGTACAGGAAGGCACGACCGGTCAGCGCCGGGTTGAGGAAGTTCTTGCCGGTACCACCGAAGATTTCCTTGCCGATCACCACACCGAAGGTGATGCCGAGCGCTACCTGCCACAGCGGGATGGTAGCCGGCAGGATCAGGGCGTAGAGCACGGAGGTGACGAAGAAGCCTTCGTTGACCTCGTGGCCGCGCTTGATCGCGAACAGCACTTCCCAGAAGCCACCGATGACGAAGGTCACCAGGTAGATCGGGAGGAAGTAGGTAGCGCCCAGCACGAAGTTGGACCACAGGCTGCCGGCATCGTGGCCACCGGCGAAGGTCAGCAGGATCATCTCGCGCCAGCCGCCCATGGAGTCGTAACCCGCGGCAATGGCCTCGTTGGCCTGCCAGCCAGCGTTCCACATGCCGAAGAACATGGCCGGGAAGGTGCAGAACCACACCGTGATCATCATGCGCTTGAGGTCGATGCCGTCACGCACGTGAGCCGTGGTCTTGGTCACGCTGGGAGGCGCATAGAAGATAGTGTCCACCGCCTCGTACAGCGGATAGAACTTCTCGTACTTGCCACCCTTGTGAAAGTGCGGCTCGAGATTGTCGAGTGTCTGTCGAATACCCATCATCAGGCCTCTTTCTCGATCATGGTGAGGTTGTCACGCAGGATGGGACCGTACTCATACTTGCCCGGGCACACATAGGTGCACAGCGCCAGGTCTTCTTCATCCAGCTCGAGGCAGCCGAGCTCCATCGCCGACTCGATGTCGCCGACGATCAGCGAACGCAAGAGCTGCGTGGGCATGATGTCCAGCGGCATCACCTTTTCATACGCACCCACCGGCACCATGGCGCGCTCGGAGCCATTGGTCGAGGTGGTCGGCGCATAGTTGCGCAGGCCCTTCAGGCTCGACAGGTAGATACCCAGTACCGAGTGACGATTGGCACCCGGCGACAACCAGCCCATGAAGGCACGCTTGTTGCCCTCTTCCAGCAGGGTGATCTGGTTGTGGAAGCGGCCCAGGTAGCGCAGGCTGCCTTCGGCGGTGAAGCCGGAGAACACGCCTCCGCTGATGACGCGGGTGTCATCGGCAGACTTGATCTCGTGATCCAGCAGCTCGTCAGTGCTGGCACCCACACGGGTACGCACCAGACGCGGACGCTCGGCACGCGGGCCGCCCACGGCGACCACTCGGCTCAGATCCAGCTTGCCTTCACTGAACAGCTTGCCGAAGGCGATCACGTCCTGATAGCCGATGTGCCAGACGCGACGCTGCAGCGACACCGGGGACAGGAAGTGAATGTGGGTACCGACCAGGCCCGCAGGATGGGGACCGGCGAAGCTCTCGTGGTGGACGCCCTTGACCTTGGTGCCCGGAATCTGGGCATCGGTGGCGGTGCACAGGAACACCTTGCCCTCGGTCAGTCGTCCCAGCACCTTGAGGCCGTCCTCGAACGCCTCGGCCTGCTCGTTGATGACCAGCGACGGATCGGCGGCCAGCGGCTGGGTGTCGATGGCGGTGACGAAGATGTCGGTGGGTACGGCGTCGGGCGCCGGGGTACGCGAGAACGGGCGAGTGCGCAGCGCGGTCCACAGACCGGACTCCACCAGTTGGTCGACCACGGTCTGACGTTCGAGGGACTCGAGCGCATTGCGGCCATGGGCCGTGAAGGACTCGGCCTCGGCGCTGTCGTCGACCTCGATCACCACCGACAGAAGCCTGCGCTTTTCCCCGCGATTGATCGCCACTACTTCACCCGAGGCCGGCGAGGTAAAGCGCACGCCCTCGATCTTCTTGTCGGTGAACAGTAATTGGCCCAGCTTGACCTTGTCCCCCTCCTTGACCTCCATGGTCGGCTTCATGCCGATATAGTCGGTCCCCAGGAGCGCCACGTGGCGCACCGGTCGCGCATCCTCGATACGCTGCTCCGGCGCTCCCGTGATGGGGAGATCCAGGCCTTTCTTGACTTCGATCATAGACTCGCCCAGTTGATGGATCGTAGATAATGGACGGAGGTTCGGTGGAAATGAGAGGAATTCTTGTTATAAGCCACGCATCACCAGTCACGCCGAGGCGACATCGAACCACCCCGAAAAATCCCCAGCATTATAAAGACAAGCCAGTGGATTGACCACATGATCGAACGTCGCAGAACTGCGTGATTCTGCAAAACCGCTTCCATCCCAAACAGAAAAACCCCTTGCCAAACAAGGTTGGCAAGGGGTATTCGAGCTACCTCAACGCGAGACTCTCGCCCCGCTCGGCACGGACTAGGCGTGACGCGGCAGCTTACAGAAGGCCACGTTGGATATCTGCTGCAGGATACGAATCACCTGGCAGCTGTAGCCGAACTCGTTGTCGTACCACACATAGACCACCGCGTGGCGGCCCTGGGCGATGGTCGCCTTGGCGTCGACGATGCCGGCGTGACGGTTGCCGACGAAGTCGGTGGAGACCACCTCCGGCGAGTCGACGAAGTCGATCTGCTTCTGGAAGGCCGAGTCGATGGACATGCGGCGCAGGTAGTCGTTGAGCGACTCGGCGTCGGTCTCGCGCTCGAGCGACAGGTTGAGGATCGCCATCGACACATTGGGCGTGGGCACGCGGATGGCGTTGCCGGTCAGCTTGCCACCCAGCTCCGGCAGTGCCTTGGAAACCGCCTTGGCAGCACCGGTCTCGGTCAGCACCATGTTCAGCGGTGCGCTGCGTCCGCGACGGTCACCCTTGTGGTAGTTGTCGATCAGGTTCTGATCGTTGGTGTAGGAGTGAACGGTCTCGACGTGGCCATGCTCGATGCCGTATTCGTCGTTCATCACCTTCAATACCGGCACGATGGCGTTGGTGGTGCAGGACGCCGCAGAGATGATGCGATCATCCTGGGTGATGTCGCCATGATTGATGCCATAGACGATGTTTTTCAGGTCGCCCTTACCCGGAGCGGTCAGCAGCGCCTTGGACACGCCCTTGCACTCCAGGTGCTGACCGAGGCCAGCCTCGTCGCGCCAGATACCGGTGTTGTCGACCACCACGGCGTTGTTGATGCCGTAGGCGGTGTAGTCCACATCGCTCGGCGAATCGGCGTAGATCACCTGGATCACGTTGCCGTTGGCGGTCAGGGTGCGGGTCGCCGGACACACGCTGATGGTGCCGTCGAAGGGGCCGTGGACGCTGTCACGACGCAGCAGGCTGGCGCGCTTTTCCAGATCCTTGGCGATATCGCCACGACCGCGCACCACGATGGCCTTGAGGCGCAGCAGATTGCCACCACCGGCCTTCTCGATCAGCACGCGTGCAAGAATACGACCGATCCGGCCGAAGCCATAGAGCACCACGTCCTTGGGCTCGCCATTGCCGGCGTCAGGATCGTGACAGTCGACGATCTCGGCCAGCTGCTCGCGCATGAACGCCAGCGCATCGCCACCGCCCTGCTTCTTGAAAGCCACACCCAACTTGCCCACATCGACGTGAGCCGGCCCCAGATTCAGCTGGGTCATCGCCTGCACCAGCGGGAAGGTATCCTGCACCGACAACTCGGTACCTTCGATCTTCCTGACGAAACGATGGTCCTTGAGGATGCGGATGACGCTGCGGTTGAACAGCGAACGTCCGAACATGGTGGTGACCACGTTATTGCGACGATACAGGCTGCCGATCAGCGGGATCATCTGCTCGGCCACGGCCTGGTTGTCGTGCCATTGCTGGAAGACGATATCGTGTTGCTGGCTCACGAGAGACCTCTAAGTCTGATGGGGAAACGAGCGTATTATCGGCTCCCCCCTTGAAAGGGGCAATGACTGTATGGTCGCACCTCCTGTAGGCCCGTTACACAAATCGCGGTTTGACTACATGAGCGAGATCGGGCTGGTATGATGCCTGCTCGACCTCTGAACGCCAGCGAAACGACTTCCTCTATGCCTACCTTTTCGCCGCTCGATCCGCCGCATCCCCAGGGCGCACGTGACACCCTGTACCTCACCACGCCCGCCGGCAGCGCAAGCGCCCTGGCGCTTTCGCGCCTGGCTGCCGACGCGCCGTTGCTGGTGATCACCCAGGATACCGCCGAGGCGCTGAGGCTCGAGAATGAACTGGCCTTCTATGCCGACGTGCCGGTGCTGCCCTTCCCCGACTGGGAGACGCTGCCCTACGACAGCTTTTCGCCCCATCAGGACATCGTCTCGTCGCGGCTGCGCACCCTCAGGCATCTGCAGGACGGCGTGCACGGCATCGTGCTGGTACCGATCAATACCCTGATGCAGCGCCTGCCACCGGTGGACTATATCGCCGGGCGAGTGCTGACCCTGGAGGTCGGCGCCACCCTCAAGCGTGAAACCTTCCGCGAACAGCTGTCACGGGCGGGCTACCGGGCGGTGGAAACCGTCTTCGAGCCGGGGGAATATGCGCTGCGTGGCGCCCTGATCGATCTGTTTCCCATGGGCAGCGACCATCCGCTTCGCATCGACCTGTTCGACGACGAGATCGACACCCTCCGAAGCTTCGACCCGGACACCCAGCGCAGCCTCGACAAGGTCGAGCGGATCGACCTGCTGCCGGCGCACGAGTATTCGCTGTCACGCTCGGCCATCGCCTGCTTTCGTGAAGGCTTCGAGACCCTGTTCGACGTCGACCCACGCCAGTGCCCGCTTTATGTCGATGCGCTGAAGGGCATCCCCTCACCTGGACTCGAGCAGTATCTGCCGCTGTTCTTCGAGGCCACCGCCTCACTGTTCGACCATCTGCCTGCGGACACCCGGGTCGCCCTGATGTCCGGCTGCCGCGAGGCCGCCGAGCACCACTGGCAGGCGATCACCAGCCGCTACGAAAATCTCGGCGTCGATCCGACCCGCCCTCTGCTGCCGCCCCACCGCGCCTTTATCCCGGAAGCGGAACTGTTCGGGCTGATCAAGACTCACCCCAGGGTCGAACTGACGGCAGACAGCGAGCATCCCCACGCCCACCCCTCGGATGCCAGCGACGCCCCCCAGGTGGCGATCAACGCCCGGGCCAAGGATCCACTGGCGGCACTCAAGGGCTTTCTGAGCGAGCACGCCGAGCGCCGGGTACTGTTCGTCGCCGAGTCACGGGGGCGCCGGGAAGCGCTGGAAGAGACCCTGGCCCCCGCTACCGGTGCACTGCACGCCGTGGACGGATTTTCCGACTTCCTCGCCGGCAGCACTCGCCTGGCCATCGCCGAGGGCCAGCTCTCCAGCGGCCTGTCGCTCGGCTCCCCCGCCCTCAGCGTGATCACCGAGACGGAGCTGTTCGGCGAGATCGTGCGCCAGACCCGCCGCCAGGCCAAGGCCACCGACGACAATGAACTCGCCGTACGCCATCTGTCTGAGCTCAAGGTCGGCGCCCCGGTGGTCCACCAGTCCCACGGCGTCGGTCGCTACCGCGGGCTGGAAACGCTGGAAGCCGGCGGCCAGGCGGCCGAGTTTGTCAGCCTCGAGTACGCCGACGGTGCCAAGCTCTACGTGCCGGTGGATAGCCTGCACCTGATTTCGCGCTACGCCGGTGCCGACGACGAACTGGCACCGCTGCATCGCCTCGGCTCTGAACAGTGGGAAAAGGCCAAGCGCAAGGCCGCCGAAAAGATCCGCGACACCGCCGCCGAGCTGCTCGACATCTATGCCCGCCGCGAGGCCCGGGAAGGCTTCGCCTGCACCCCGCCCGACGAGGAGTACGCGCGCTTTGTCGCCAACTTCCCGTTCGAGGAGACGCCGGACCAGCGCGTCACCATCCAGGCGGTGATCCAGGACATGACCGCACCGCGCCCGATGGACCGTGTCGTCTGCGGCGACGTCGGCTTCGGCAAGACCGAGGTCGCCATGCGTGCCGCCTTTCTTGCGGTACAGTCCGGACGCCAGGTGGTGGTGCTGGTGCCGACCACCCTGCTCGCCCGCCAGCATTTCGAGAACTTCCGTGACCGCTTCGCCGATACCGCGGTGGATATCGAGCTGCTGTCCCGCTTCACCAGCAGCGGCAGTCAGACGGACACCCTCAAGCGCGTTCGCGAAGGCAAGGTCGATATCGTCATCGGCACCCACAAGCTGTTGTCTCGGAAGCTCGACTTCCCGGAGCTGGGGCTGGTCATCATCGATGAAGAACATCGCTTCGGCGTGTCCCAGAAGGAAAGGCTCAAGACCCTGCGTGCCGAGGTCGACGTACTGACCATGACCGCAACGCCGATCCCGCGAACCCTCAACATGGCCATGAGCGGCATCCGCGACCTGTCGATCATCGCCACCCCACCGGCCAGACGCCTGTCGGTGAAGACCTTCGTCCAGCAGCGCGAAGAAGCCGTGATCAAGGAGGCGATCCTGCGCGAGATCCTGCGTGGCGGCCAGGTCTATTACCTGCACAACGAGGTCAAGACCATCGAGAGCGCCGCCGAGAAGGTCCGCGAACTGGTGCCCGACGCCCGCGTCGCGGTGGCCCATGGGCAGCTGCCCGAGCGCTCGCTGGAACGGGTGATGTCCGACTTCTATCACAAGCGCTTCAACGTGCTGGTGTGCTCGACCATCATCGAGACCGGCATCGACGTGCCCAGCGCCAACACCATCATCATCGAGCGTGCCGACAAGTTCGGACTGGCCCAGCTCCACCAGCTGCGCGGCCGGGTAGGCCGCAGCCACCACCAGGCCTACGCCTACCTGCTGGCGCCGCCGCCTCGCTCGATCACCCGAGATGCGGTCAAGCGCCTCGAGGCGATCGGCCAGGCCGAGGACCTGGGCGCTGGCTTCACCCTGGCCAGCCACGACATGGAAATCCGCGGCGCCGGCGAACTGCTGGGCGACGAACAGAGCGGCCAGATGGAAGCGGTGGGCTACAGCCTCTATATGGAGATGCTCGACCGGGCGGTGAAGGCCATCCGTGAAGGCCGCACTCCGAATATCGAGGCGCCGCTGCAGGAAGGCGTCGAGATCAGCCTCAACCTGCCGGCGCTGATTCCCGACGACTATCTCCCCGATGTCCAGCAGCGTCTGGTGATGTACAAGCGCATCGCCAACGCCGACAACGAGGCCGAGCTCAAGGAACTGCGCGTGGAGATGATCGATCGCTTCGGGCTGCTGCCCGCCCCGGTCAAGACGCTGCTGCGCCAGACCCGCCTCAGGCAGCGTGCCGAAAGGCTCGGTATCGTGCGCCTGGAAGCGGGCGCCGAGCGCGGGCGCGTGCTGTTCGGCGGCCAGACCGCGGTGGATCCACTGACGCTGGTGGGGCTGATCCAGGGGGCGCCGGAACGCTATCGACTGGAGGGCGCCGACACCCTGCGCTTCCAGGCCGACATGGCCGTCGAGGAGACCCGCTTCGAGGCCGTCGAGGCGCTGCTGGACCAACTCAATCGAAAGACTCAGGCGGCCTGAGCCATCCCTTGCAAGGGACTGGCGCAACGCCGCATTAGCGGGCAATCTATGTACATAGGACACCGCAAATTCCGGCCGGGTGATCCCCGGCTTTCACCCATTATCGAGACTGCTGCAATGACTTCGACTTCACTTCGCCGGCCACTCGTCCGCCTCGCCACCCTGTGTGGCGTCGTGGGCGCGCTGGCGGCACCTCTGGCGGCGGCCGACGACCTGCCCCGAGGCCACTACCTGCTGCCCGAAGAAGGCGACCTGATCGGTGAGGTCTACACCGTCGAAGCCGACGAGGAAGACACCCTCATCGATATCGGACACGAGCACGGCATCGGCTTCAACGCCATCACCCGCGCCAACCCCGACATCAGCATCTGGTATCCCGGCGAGGGTACCGAAGTGACCATCCCGGCCCAGTTCATCCTGCCCGATGCACCGCGCAACGGCATCGTGGTCAACGTGGCCGAGATGCGCCTCTACTACTACCCGCCGGCCAAGGAAGGCGAGCCGCGTACGGTGCAGACCTACCCGATCGCCGTGGGTCGCATGGACTGGAAGACGCCGCTGGGCTCCACCACCATCACCCAGATGGTCAAGAATCCGTCCTGGTATCCCCCCGCCTCCATTCGCCGCGAACACGCCGAGGCCGGCGACCCCTTGCCCGGCGTGGTGCCGCCCGGACCCGACAACCCCATGGGCACGCGCAAGATGCGCCTGGGCATCCCCGGCTACCTGATCCACGGCACCAACAAGCCCGAGGGCGTCGGCATGCGCGTCACCCACGGCTGCATCCGCATGCTGCCCGACGATGTCGAGAATCTGTTCGATCAAGTCGCGGTGGGCACCCGTGTCCGACTGGTCAACGAACCGCTCAAGCTCGGCTGGTCCGACGAGCACCTCTATGTCCAGGCCTACCCCTACCTCGACGAGGAAGAAGGCGCGCCGATCGAGGACATGACCGCCGCTATCGAGGAGGTCGAGGCCGCCGTCAAGGACAAGGACTACGACGTCGACTTTGCGCGCCTGCGTAGCGCCATGGAGACGCCCAGCGGCCTGCCGGTCGCCATGCAGACCACCACCCCGGCAGAACCCAAGCCGCTGCCTGGCAGCCTCTATGACCATATCGAGTTGATCGCCGACGAGCCTGCCCTGCTGGGACAGGTCAGCCACGAAGGCTGAACCGGCAACCACAGGCACCACATCAAGCACGTGACGTGCACGGCGCCCCGACAGGGGCGCCTTTTTTTGGCGCCAACATTTCCAGAGCGAGCCTCGTCGGCATGGTGGCGACACCATGATCCAGCTCAAACGACGCATCCGCAGCAGTCAGTGGTCAGGCAGAGGAGAGGCAGCCGTCAGGCGACAAGCGACAGGACAGGCAGCCGTCAGGCAGAGGAGAGGCAGCCGTCAGGCGACAAGCGACAGGACAGGCAGCCGTCAGGCAGAGGAGAGGCAGCCGTCAGGCGACAAGCGACAGGACAGGCAGCCGTCAGGCAGAGGAGAGTCAGCCGTCAGGAGACAAGCGACAGGACAGGCAGCCAGACAGGCAGCCGTCAGACGAAGGAACAGGCAGCGGTCAGACGATTGACTGGCAGCTCCCGCCCACCATCAATCGTCATGCCATGATCACACACCACAAACGACTGAGGCCCCACCTTTCGGTGGGGCCTCAGCCTATCGTTTCATGACCTGGACGACCTGATTTCGATGAAACCCTGACGTCCTGTCGGTCAATCCCGCGAAAGGGATGCGAAACGATTACTTGCGCATGGAGCGCTCGAACATGCGGTTCATCTCTTCGCGGTTCTGCTGAGACAGCTGCAGGGCCGCTTGAGCGTCACGCTGTGCCTGGTTGGCAGTGTTCTGAGCCTGAGTGGCGATGCTGCGAGCTTCTGCAGCGTCGGCCTGAGCGGACTCAGCGGTCATGCGGACTTCTTCCAGAGCGCTGGAAGAAGCACAGCCAGCCAGAACGGCCAGAGAAGCGGCGGCGGCGGTCAGCTTCAGGGTAGTCTTCAGAGTCATGGTGTTCTCCTTGAGTCTTCCTTGGTACTGCGTTGGTGACAGTAACATACCCGATCAGGGTATGTATCCATCAGGCTTCCTGCAAAGGCAGGCCTTTCTTGCAGCGACTTGTGCTGCTAAGCACAGGAGTCAAACGCTGTTTTATAATACACAACGGCGCTTGTCCATAGTCTTGAACGTCCCTTGCGCCCCTAAAGACTAGCGGATGACGACGCGAGTGCCAACATCAATCAAGCCGGAAAGTTCCCGAATTTCATGATTGGTCACGGCGACACATCCGTTGGTCCAGTCAAAGTTGCGATGGATGTCCATGTCCCCATCGCCGACTCCGTGTATGCCGATATAACCGCCCAGGATCGTCTGCTGGGGCGGGCTACGATGCCGGCGATAGTAGTCGAAATAGTCGTCGTAATCCTGCTGACTGTACAGCCCCGTCTCCAGCGCCATCCTGGCGTGGGTGGGTGTCGGATAGTCCAGCCCGATGAAGATGTCGAACTTGCTGTCGAAGTTGAAGCGATTGACGTGGAACTCGCCTCTGGGCGTGGTCTTGTCGCCCATGACCCGCTGGGACTTGGCGCCTCCTCTACCGACCGAAATCGGTGAGTATCGGGCCAGCTCCACCCCCCCGCGATACACCGTCAGGCGAGACTCCTGGTTATCGATCAGGACCCAGATCTCGCTGGAGGAGTCCGGGACAATGGCACGGCGAAGCTGGTCCTCCACCATGTCCATGCTGGCACTGACACCCAGAGGGAGTAGCAGCATGGCACCAAGTATCATTTGGATGAAACGGCGACGTTGACTCTGGGCGAACATGGACAAACTCACTGTGAATAAACGAAAACATCTGTGACGCAGTGTAATCCCGATTCTGCGGAACTTCACGCGGAACCTGGCCGATTTCACGGCAGGCAAACGAGCTCTGTCGCAGCTATCAAACGACGGCGCACAGAAGCGTCGCCGGCCGACGACACTCTGCCTTTACCATTCCTCACTGGTCTGGCGTAAGGCGGCTATCTCGACCTTGGCCGCCTCGAGGCAATGCTGCAATTCCTGCCCCAGATCCGCCTGCCGATCCACGGCAATTACCCCGGACAATGCCGGCGAGCGAGGCCGACTCGCACCTTCATCGCCGTGCAGCGCCTCGAGATGACCGATGACACGGTATAGCCAACTGCTGCCGTCGCGGGCCAGCTCACGTAGCCGATGAACCTCGGCCACGGCGGGTGGGTCATCACCCAGCAACAGGCTTCGCCAGTCATGCTCCGCCAGATGCGCATGCTCGCAGACGTCGCGCAGCAGGGCGTCGATCGCCAGCTCGAACAACGCCAGGGCGCCCTCCTCGCCGGCCCTCTTTCTGGCGCCCTGGTGCTCGTCATCACCCGGCGCCACGTCCAGCAGCAACTGCGCCTGATACAACAACTGATTGGTGCGGGCCCGCGGTGTCACTTGCGCTTATCCTCCACCACCCACTTGTTACCGTCCCAGCTCGCCTTCCAGCCACTGGCCTTGCCATTGTCGCCGTCGGTCATCACGAACTGCTCCTTGAGCTTGCGCGAGAAACGAATCTGAGCCGGGCGCCCATCCGGGTCCTGGTCCGGCGCATCGAGCAGGTAGTGGTACTTCTCCGGCAGCTCGGCGGCGTGGGGCTTCAATTCCTTGACCAGAGGCGGACGGGTCTCCCGGTTCTTGGGAAACTTGCTGGCGGCCAGGAACAGCCCGCTGGCGCCATCGCGCAGCACGTAGTGGTCTTCCACCTTCTGACAGGCCAGTTCCGGCATCGGAATCGGATCCATCTTGGGCGGAGCCACTTCACCGTTGCGCAACAGCTTGCGGGTATTCTTGCAGCTGTCACTGGTGCAGCCGAAGTACTTGCCGAAGCGCCCGGACTTGAGCTGCATCTCGGAGCCGCACTTGTCACACTCGATGACCGGGCCGTCGTAGCCCTTGATGCGGAACTTGCCCTGTTCGATCTTGTAGCCTTCACAGTCGGGGCTGTTACCGCAGATATGCAGCTTGCGCCCTTCATCGATCAGGTAGCTGTCCATGGCGGTGGAACACACCGGGCAGCGTTCCTTGGCACGCAGGGCATCGGTCTCGGCTTCTTCGCCGGCATCGGCGGCGACAGCCTCTTCACCCGGCAGCAGGTCGATGGTGGTCTTGCAGCGCTCCTTGGGCGGCAGGTTGTAGCCACTGCAGCCGAGGAAGACACCGGTCGAGGCGGTACGAATCTGCATCTTTCGCCCACAGGTGGGGCAGTCGATATCGGTGGGTACCGGCTGATTGGGCCGCATCCCCTCGTCGCTCTCGGCCTTGGCCAGCTCCCCGCGAAACTCCTGATAGAAGGCGTCGAGCAACTCACGCCAGCTACGCTCGCCCTCGGCGATCTCGTCTAGGCTATCCTCCATGCGCGCGGTGAAGGAGTAATCCATCAGATCGGGAAACGACTCCTTGAGTCGCTCGGTGACGATGTCGCCCAGCTTCTCGGCGTAGAACCGTCGGTTCTCGAGCTTGACGTAACCACGATCCTGGATGGTGGAGATGATGGCGGCGTAGGTCGAGGGGCGACCGATGCCGCGCTTCTCCAGCTCCTTGACCAGGCTGGCTTCGGTGTAACGGGCCGGCGGCTTGGTGAAGTGCTGCCTGGGGTCCAGCGCGTCGAGGTGCATCGGGGTGCCCTCGCCCAGATCCGGCAGCGCCTGATCCTCTTCCTTGCGCCCCATGGGGGTCATCACCCGGGTGTAGCCATCGAACTTGAGCACCCGGCCCTTGGCCTTGAGCTCGTAGCCGTCCACCACCACGCTCAGGGTCGACGACAGGTACTCTGCGGGGGTCATCTGGCAGGCGACAAACTGCCGCCAGATCAGTTCGTACAAGCGTTCGGCATCCCGCTCCATGCCCGCCAGGTCGGTCGAGCGGCGGGACACCTCGGACGGCCGGATGGCTTCGTGAGCCTCCTGGGCGCCTTCCTTGCTGGAATAGCGATTAGGGGCTTCGGGCAGGTAGCGATCGCCGAACTCCTGACCGATATAGTCACGCACGCTCTCCACCGCCTCACGGGACAGGTTGGTCGAGTCGGTACGCATATAGGTGATGTAGCCCGCCTCGTAGAGCCGCTGGGCCAGGGTCATGGTCTTCTTCACCGAGAACCCCAGCCGGCCACTGGCGGCCTGCTGCAGCGTCGAGGTGATGAAGGGGGCGTTGGGCTTGGACCGGGTCGGCTTGTCTTCCCGCGAGGTGATCGCAAGACTGGCCTTGCGCAGCGCAGCGATGCGCTCGAGGGTCTCGCTCTCGCTGGTGGGCCTGAACGTCTTGCCATCCTGACGTACCAGTTCGAAGCGGATGGCCTCGCCGTCCGGCGTCACCAGATCGGCATGAACGTCCCAGAATTCCTCGGGCACGAAGGCGCGAATCTCGCTTTCGCGCTCGCTGATCAGGCGCATGGCCACCGACTGGACACGACCGGCCGAGAGCCCGCGGGCTACCTTGGCCCACAGCAGCGGCGACAGCATGAAGCCCACCACACGATCGAGGAAGCGGCGAGCCTGCTGGGCCTCGACTCTGGGCATGTTCAGCTGACCGGGATCGGTGAAGGCTTCCTGGATGGCATTCTTGGTGATCTCGTTGAACACCACCCGGCGATAGCGTTGCTCGTCCCCACCGATGGTCTCGCGAAGGTGCCAGGCGATGGCTTCCCCTTCGCGGTCCAGATCGGTCGCGAGATAGACGGTGTCGGCTTTCTCCGCCAGCTTCTTGAGCTCGGCCACGACCTTTTCCTTGCCCGGCAGGATCTCGTAGTTGGCCTGCCAGCCATGGTCGGGGTCGATACCCATGCGTCGTATCAGCTGGCTATGCGCCTTCTGCTGCTTGTAGACCGCCTTTTCCTCAGCCGACATCTTGCGCGTCGCGGCCGCCTGGCGAGCCCGCTCCTTGGGATCGGAAGCCGCCTTGCCAGAGCCGCTGGTCGGAAGATCACGGATGTGACCCACGCTCGACTTCACGATGAACTCGTTGCCGAGGTACTTGTTGATCGTCTTCGCCTTGGCGGGCGACTCGACGATGACCAGAGACTTGCCCATAGTACTCCACAGTAGTCAGGGCGCCGCGCTCCTTGGCGAACGCCAGTATGTGCCACTCCCGCCGATGGTGGACGGGAAAAATGCGCTTACCCTAACCCAGCGCCGAACGTCGCGCCAGTCACATCGGTTCGAGCCCCAGGCAGGCTAGACGCATGCCCAGCCGTTTCCCACGACTGACGCCCTGGCGTCCACCTGACATCGCCAAGAGACTAGCCCTTACCTCGACGGCCGACAAGCCGCCCCTCAGAACCGACTTGCCCCTGCACGAAGCAGGGGCAAGCAGAATGGTCGATGTCTCACACTCGATCATCGAAGGCTGACAGGCGCTTGACTAGCGCTTGCGCCGCTGGCCTCGGGGCGATCCGGTGCTGCGCCGACGGGTGGCGGCCGGCGCCTTCTCGGCGTCATTGCCTACCTCGGAAGAGGTTGGCGTGGCGGCCTGGGCAGCCTTGGGCTCGGCCTCAGGTTTGGCTTCAGCCGCCGGCTTGGTCTCGGACTTGGCCTCAGGTTTAGTTTCAGCCGCCGGCTTGGACTCGGGCTTGGGCTCGGGCTTCGCCTCAGGTTTAGTTTCAGGCTTCGCTTCGGCAGCCGGCTTCGCCTCGGTCCTCGCCTGAGCCTTTGCCGCAGGCGCATCAGCAGGCTCGGCGTCGGCCTTGGGCGCGGCCTGGGCCTGCCCTTCGACGCGGGAAGCTTCGCTTGCAGATTGACGAGTGCCGCGCTTGGCTGAAGTGCCGCTAGCCGGCGCCGTCCTGGTGCGGCTGTTACCACTGGCCCCACTACTGCGGCGGGCCGTACGACGCGTTGCCGGACGGGCCTTGCCAAACAGCGCCTTGATACGCTCGAAACGAGCGGCGGCGTGCTCGCTGAGCTCACCGCTGGCCGCCAGTACATGCTCGATATGCTCGATATGGCCGTCGATCGTCCTGGCATCGAGCCCCTTGAGCAGCTCGGGAATGGCCTCCAGCGCAGCCTCACGATCCTGCTTCAGGATAAAGAACTGATCGCGCATCAGATGCTTGAAGTCTTCCAGCCGCAGCTCCGGCTCAAGCTCGCTGCGCGACGCCTGCAGCCGGCGGAAATTGCGGCCATCGGTAGCAGGAGCACCACCCAGCACGAAGATCACCGAGCGCATCACGGCCTCGTGGGCGCCGCCTTGCGCCACCTGCTCGCGCACCTCCTGCTGGCGACGCTGGATAAAGCGACGACGCTCCGGCTCGGAGCCAGGCACCTGACGCTCACCCTCCACGGCGCCTTTCAGCCCCACCAGCGACTGCAACAGCGGCTGACCGTAGAGGTCAAGGAAGGCCTTCTCGAGGGCGCGATCGCGCAGTACCCGCCAGGCATCCAGACTCCGCGAGATCAGGCTCGACCCGATGTCCTCATACACTCGGAAGATGTTGTCATCACCGAGTTCATGACGATGCTTGCGCACCGACTCCGCCATGACCGGCAACGAAGACATCATCGGATTACGATCGGACAGCAGGCGATACCCCATGCGATTGGGGTGCATCTTGCGCATCCAACGAGCCGACTCGGGTGTCGACACGGCACGAATCCAGGGTTGCAGGAACTGACGATAGAGCCCCAGATTGATCTCCGAGACCCTGGCCACCGTGGCGAAACGCAGCTCGTCCTCGGGGCTATGCTTGACCACCTGATTCAGGTCGTCGAGGTCCCGGGTAGAGAACTCCAGCAGGTAGTCCCGCTCGATCAATTCGGCGTCGGGCCGCTCGCTGGCCTTGGACACGGTGGTCTCGTAGAGCCCCGGCGGCAGCACGTCGATATAGTCCATGTTGGCGGTGAACTCGGCGTGTTCCTTGCGCGAGACGCTGCCGGAAACGAAGATGCCGAGGTGGCCGGTCTTGTCATGGACGCAGTAGACGATGGTCTGCTCGTTGGCGATGATGTCGTCGACGCCGTCGTAGAGATCACGCACCCAGCCAAGCGCCTGGGGCGGCGGCGTGATGTCATCACCTTGTGAGCAGAACACCACCACCGGGGAGCGCACGTTGCGAAGATCGATACGGCGCCCGTCGGACGTCACCAGCTGGGCCGTGGACAGGCGATTGCCGACAAACAGGTTGTCGACGATGTACTGGATCTCTTCTCCACCCAGCACCACATGGCCGCCCCACCAGCGCTCGAACTGAAGATAGCGATCGGCTTCGGTATCGACATGGGCGTACAGGTTGTACTGCTTGTCCCACCAGGTGTTGGCCGGATTGAGGCGTTCGAAGTTCTGCACCAGCCAGGCTCCGTCGAACAGGCCATCGCCCATGTCCGAGAGCATATGGGTGGCCCAGCTGCCGCCGGTCATGCCGCCGGTATAGCGCATCGGCGCCTTGCCGCGCTCCCCGGCCCAGTAGGACAGCGGTGCACCGGCGATCAGGATCGGTCCGAACAGCTCGGGCTCGAGCGCTGCCGCCATCATGATCTGCCAGCCCGCCTGACAGTTGCCCACGACCATGGGTTTTTCGCTATCGGGATGCAGCTCCGCGACGTGGCGCAGGAAGGTGACCTCGGCTTCAACCACGTCCTCGACCCGCTGCCCCGGGACGGGATAGGGCATGAAGGCGATGAAGTAGCAGGGATGGCCGGCGCGCAGTGCGATGCCGATCTCGCTGTCGGGCTTGAAGCCACCGATACCCGGGCCATGCCCGGCGCGCGGGTCGACCACCACGAAGGGGCGTGCCAGTTCATCGGTCTCGACACCCTCGGGCGGGTGCACGCGCAAAAGCTCATAGTTGACGGGGCGAGGCAGGGTCTCGCCTTCCATCACGATGTCGGTATCGAAGCCAAGTACGGTGGGGCGGGTCTTCTCGATATGTTCGAGGTATTCGTTGCCGCGCTGGCGCATGACATCCCAGTAGAGGATGCTGCGCTCGACGCTGTCACGCCAGTAGTCGGCCGCGGCACGGCCGAAGCCGAAGGGGTCGAACAGTGGAGCAAAGGGTTCCGCCAGCGCGAACAGGGGCGCGGTGGCGCTTGGCATCAACGCATTCATATAGGCTCCCAGGGTTGCGTGATGCGCAGGCGGCGATCCTTGCGTCTGCGCACTTGTTGCAGTGCAATATAGCGCAATAATGCAGGTACTGCGAAGCCCCCTCTTTTCGGAGCTGCACATCGCGTAGGAGATTCACTGTAGAGCGGGTACGCTCAAAAGCACAACGCCCGGCAATGCCGGGCGTTGTGGGTAGCTGAAATACCGCTTTCGCTCTACTTGACTTCGATGCCGTGTGCCTGCTGATCGGCATGGTAAGACGAACGTACCAACGGGCCGGAAGCCACGTGGGTGAAGCCCATGGCGCGCCCCTGCTCGGCGAACCAGTCGAACGTGGACGGCGGCACCCAGCGATCCACCGGCAGGTGATTGCGAGACGGCTGCATGTACTGCCCCAGGGTCAGCATGTCCACGTTGTGTGCACGCAGGTCGCGCATCACCTCGATGACCTGCTCGTCGGTCTCGCCGACACCCAGCATCAAGCCAGACTTGGTCATCACTTCGGGACGGCGCGCCTTGTAGCCCTTGAGCAGGTCCAGCGACCACTGATAGTCGGCCCCCGGCCGCACCTTGCGATACAGGCTCGGCACCGTCTCCAGGTTGTGGTTGAAGACGTCGGGCGGCGTGGTCTCGAGGATGTCCAGCGCCACCTCCATGCGACCACGAAAGTCCGGCACCAGTACCTCGATCTCTATGCTCGGGCTATCACGACGAATCTCGCGGATGCAGTCGACGAAGTGCTGGGCACCGCCGTCACGCAGATCGTCACGGTCGACGGAGGTCACCACCACATAGTTCAGGCGCATCTCGGCGATGGCCTCGGCCAGTTCGCGCGGCTCGCGCTCGTTCAGGGCGTTGGGACGCCCGTGAGCCACATCACAGAACGGGCAGCGGCGGGTACAGATATCGCCCATGATCATGAAGGTGGCGGTACCGCCGTTGAAGCACTCGCCCAGGTTGGGGCATGAGGCTTCCTCGCAGACGGTGTGCAGGCCATGACGTCGCAGGGTCTCCTTGATGCGGGTGACTTCCTTGGACACCGGCATGCGTACCCTGAGCCAGTCCGGCTTGCGCGGAATCTCCTCCGTGGGGATCACCTTGACCGGGATCCGCGCCACCTTGTCGGCGCCGCGAAGCTTCACTCCCCTTTCGCTGCGGGCGTTCTTCTTGGCCTTGGCGGCGGCGGCCGCCGCCTGGATGGCGGAACTGTCTGTCATTTCACTGTCCTGTGAGGATCGCTCGGGAGACACGTTGCTGTGACGGCCTTCGGCGTGCCCTGTGCGATCAGTCAAAATTGTGGGCGTCGAGCACTCCCGGCAAGCCGGGGCGCTCGATCAGTTCGCGTTGTCCCAGTCGCGTCGCCAGCGTGCGCAAAAGCCGACGCGCTTCGGCTTCCATGTCCAGCCTCGAAGAGACCAGATCGGCCAGCCGGGTCATCTCGAGTCCAGCGTAGCCACATGGGTTGATAAACGAAAATGGCGTGAGATCGACCTCGAGATTGACCGCGATGCCATGAAAACTGGCACCCCGTCGAATCCTCAACCCCAACGAGGCAATCTTGCGTTCACCGACATACACGCCAGGCGCGTCAGGCCGGGCGCTTGCCTCGATGCCATGCTCGCCCAGGGCATCGACCACGCTGTCTTCCAGCGCACTGACGAGGTCTCGGACCCCCAGTCTGGCACGCTTGACATCGATCAGCGGGTACAGCACAAGCTGACCCGGCCCGTGGTAGGTCACCTGCCCACCGCGATCGGTCTCCACCACCGGGATCTCGCCCGGCATCAACAGATGCTCGGGCTTGCCTGCCTGGCCCTGGGTGAACACCGGCGGGTGCTGGACCACCCAGATCTGGTCAGGCGTATCGCCATCTCGGGTGTCGGTCAGTTCGCGCATCGCCTGCCACACTGGCCGATAGGGCTTGAGCCCCAGATGATAGACGTCGATCGCCTCCATCACACCACCATGTGCACGCGGCCTGTGGCCTTGAGTTCGTCGAACAGCGCCTTGAGCTGGGCTTCACCGGTGGCGCGCATGGTCAACCGCACCGACTGGAAACGCCCATTGCGACTGTCGACCACCTCGAGGCTGCTGCCTTCGAAGGTCGGATCATGGCGATGCACGATCTGGCTGACGGTGGCGGCGAAGTCCTCGGCAGCGTCTCCGACCACCTTGATTGGATAGTCGCAGGGAAAGGTGATGGTGACATCCGCCGGATCCGGCCCTGCCTGGGTGCGCAGATCGCGAAAGGTCCTGTCGTTCATCCGATGCCCCTTACAATGGATACCCGAGTATTCTACTCAACCTTGGCATCACGACCAAGGACACCGGCCGAGGCGGCTCACCTCGGCCGGCGTCAGGCGACCACAGGGCGCGCATTGACGCCAGGGCCGCACCACAGGGACGATCAGTCGAACCAGCCGCCGACCAGGTCGCTGAAGAAGCGCTGAACCTTGTCGATCATGCGCTTGAACAGCCCACCCTGCTCTACCGCTTCCAGCGCCACCAGGTCACGCTCGCCGACCACCTCGTCCCCGAGGCGCACCTCCATGGTGCCGACCCGCTGGCCGGCGGCGATGGGCGCGGTCAAGCCACTGTCGATGTCCAGGCGCGCGGTGAGCTCGTCATTGCGGTTGCGCGGAACGGTCATGTAGACGCCATTGTCGACGCCCACCTTGAGCTCGTTGGTGCTGCCTTCCCACACCCGCGGCGTGTTGAGTACGGCGCCACGGTCATACAGCTTCAGTGTCTCGTAGTAGCGGAAGCCATAGCTCAAAAGCTTCTGGGTTTCCTGGGCGCGGGCTTCTTCTGAGCTGGTCCCCATCACCACCGAGATCAAGCGCATGTCATCACGCTGGCCCGAGGACACCAGGCAGTAGCCGGCCTCTTCGGTCCAGCCGGTCTTGAGGCCGTCGACGCTGGGGTCGCGCCACAACAGACGGTTGCGGTTGGCCTGTTCGATGCCGTTGTAGGTGAAGTGCTTCTGGCTGTAGATGGCGTAGTGTTCCGGGTAGTCCAGAATGATGTGCCTGGCCAGACGCATCAGGTCCCGGGCCGAGGAGTAGTGATTCTCCGACGGCAGCCCGGTGGCGTTCTCGTAGTGGGTGTTCTCCATGCCCAGCTGGGTGGCGTGCTGGTTCATCAGGTCGGCAAAGGGGGCCTCGCCGCCGGCCAGATACTCGGACATGGCGACGCTGGCGTCATTGCCGGAGACGATGACGATACCGTGGAGCAGCTCCTCGACGGAGACACGAGTACCGACCTCGACAAACATCTTCGAGCCGCCGGTACGCCAGGCCTTCTCGCTGATCGGCACCATGTCGTCGGGCTGGATGTTACCCCGATCAAGTTCACGTTCGACCAGGTACGCCGTCATCAGCTTGGTCAGGCTGGCCGGCGGCAGGCGCTGGTCAGAATTGTGCTCGGCCAGGACTCGTCCGCTGTTGGCGTCGATCAGGATCCACGACTTGGCCGCCAGCTGAGGCGGTGCCGGGATCATGACCTGGGGCTCTGGCACGTCCGGTGTAGGCGAGTCGGGCTGCTGAGCACTCGTCAGGGGCGCCACCAGGGCCGCACATACAAAGGCCACGGGCAACCAGCGGCGAGTAAAGGATGACTTAGCGATCATGGTGAAATGTCTCGTTACAACAATCAGGGAAAGCGGTGATCAGGGCCACCGCACAATGCTTCCAACAGCCGGCCTCACTGGAACCGCCGGCATCGACCGGCCGGACGATCAGCGAGGCGTCGGCTGCACTTCGTCGATACCTAGCGAGCATCGACGACAAAGGTCTGCGCGAATCCCGCCTGGCGCAAGCGTTCGCGGACCGGCTCCGCCTGCCCGCGGCTCGCCAACGGCCCGACCTGCACCTTGTGCAGACCGGCGGCGCTGGCCACACGCACCTGCTGATTCAACCGCGTCTCCAGATCCGCCTTGAGGTCTTGGGCGCTATCCGCCGACCCCAGGGCTGCCACTTGAATATAGATGCCGGGAGTCCCGGCCGCGGGCGCCTGCGGGGCGCTCTGGCCTGCTGCCGGCGACGCGGCGGACGGCGCGCTGGGCGCCGCATTGGCTGCAGTACGGGCTGCAGTACTGGCCGTAGTTCTGGTCCCAGTACTGGCCGCAGCGCTGGCCGCAGCGCTGGCTGGCGCGGCGCGCACACCCCCGCTGACCGAGTCGCTCGAGGCACCCGCGCCGCGACTGGCCTGCCACTGATCGGGATCGATCACGCTGACCCGCACCCGGCCCGTGCCATGGTCGAGAATATCGAGCCGCGCGGCCGCTGCGTAGGACAGATCGATCTCGCGGTCGTCGTGGAAGGGGCCGCGATCGTTGACTCGCACGATCACCGACCGCCCGTTGTCCAGGTTGGTCACCCGGGCGAAGGTCGGCAACGGCAGCGACTTGTGCGCCGCCGTCATCTTGTACATGTCATAGATCTCGCCGTTGGAGGTCGCGTAGCCGTGGAACTTCTGACCGTACCAGGAAGCGGTACCCTCGCGCTGATAGCCACTCGGCTCATCCAGCACATGGTAGGTCTTGCCCCACACCTCATAGGTCGAGCGGTTGCCGGCGCGTGAGCGTGGCTCGTCGCGCGGCACGGCGTCCGGCACCTGACTGACGTCCGGCGGCGTCTCGGGATAGGCGTCGCCGCTCATGGCATAGCGCCCACCCGCCGTCGCCCGCGAATCCTGAGGCGTCGCGGCCGCCTGCTGAGTGGTCTCCGGGGCGGTACCGCCGCCGCCGGCACAACCGGTCAGGGCCACCAGCAGCGACAGGGTCGGCAACAAGGGCGCGCGCAGGGTCATGAACTCACCTCCGTGTCCAGGGCATGCCACCACTGGGGCTTTCCCAGCGAGCGCACCTCGGCGATGGCCTCCGACAGTTCCGTGACCGCCATGGCGTAGAGGTGGCTGTGGTTATAGCGGGTGATCACGTAGAAGTTGGCCCCACCCAGGCGGTAGTGGGTGCTGCCGTCTTCCATGTCCAAAGCCAGCGGCACCACCTTGGCATCCCCCGGCAGCGGCTCCACCGGCTGGATGCCCTGGGCTTCCAGTTCGGCAACACGCACATAGGGCGGATCGGTGCGGTTGAAGCGAATCGAGGACGGCACCGAGCTGGGGCCTTCGGCCTCCCAGTACAGGGTGCCACCCGCCTGCCAGCGGTGCTCGGCGAAATAGTTGGCCACACTGCCGATGGCATCCACCGGATCGGTCCACAGGTTGCGCTGGCCGTCGTCGTTGAAGTCGACCGCGTAGGCCTGGTAGCTGGTGGGAATGAACTGGGGATAGCCCATGGCACCGGCGTAGGAGCCCTTCAAGGCTCCGGGATCGACGTTCTGCTGGTAGGCAATGTCGAGAAAGGCCTCGAGCTCCCCCTCGAAGAACTCACCGCGCCGGGGATGATGAAAGGCCAGCGTGGACAGCGAATCGAGCACCCGATGATCACCGGTGATACGCCCGTAGCGGGTCTCGACGCCGATAATCGCAGCGATCACCTCCGGTGGCACACCATAACGCGCTTCAGCGCGATCGAAGGCGTCACGATGGGCCTCGATAAAGGCCGCGCCCTCGTTGATGCGCTCTTCACCGAGGAAGATGCCACGATAGCGCTCCCAGGTCAGGTGATGCTCGGCGGCACCGCTCATGGCCTCGAGCACCGACGGCTGGAACTCTGCCCTGGCCATGGCGCGCTCCAGCCACTGGCGCGAGACGCCCTGGCGCTCGAGCCGATCCATCATCGCGTCGACCTCCGGCGAGGCGAAATCCTGCGCCTGGGCCGCCAGCGACAGCGAGGCCAGAAGCCCACACAACGCCGCGCCGAGGCCTTTCCTTCCCTGGACCAGGGGTACTGTCATCGATCTTCTCCCTTGGGGAACCCGCAGGCGCCGCCGCCCCTGCAAAGCCGGCAAGCGCTTCGCTCGCCGGCCCCGGGGCCACTGTCGCCGCCTCTCTCCGGGCTCCCGTTAGCCTGGTCGCCAGCCCCTAGCGTGGCAGCAACCGGCGATGTGCATTGACCGCCATGAGAATACCGAAACCGGCCATCAAGGTCACGCTGGACGTCCCCCCGTAGCTCACCAGGGGCAGCGGTACGCCGACCACCGGCAGAATGCCGCTGACCATGCCGATATTGACGAAGACGTAGATAAAGAAGGTCAGCATGATGCCGCCTCCCAGCAATCTGCCGAAGGTATCCTGGGCGGCGCCCGCCAGCCACAGTCCACGTGCGACGATCAGCAGGTAAAGCAGCAGGAAGGCCAGCATGCCGACCAGCCCGAATTCCTCGCCCAGCACGGCCACGATAAAGTCGGTGTGCCGCTCCGGCAGGAACTCGAGCTGCGACTGGGTGCCTTCGAGCCAGCCCTTGCCCCAGACGCCCCCGCTGCCGATGGCGGTGGTCGACTGGATAATGTTCCAGCCGGCGCCCAGCGGGTCGCTTTCGGGATCGAGAAAGGTCAGCACGCGCTGACGCTGATAGTTGTGCATATTCATCCACAACAGCGGCAGCGCTGCCCCCGCCAGCGCCACCATGACACCGATAAAGCGCCAGGACAGCCCCGCCAGCAGGATCACGAAGACCGCCGCTGCCGCCACCAGCAGCGAGGTGCCAAGGTCCGGCTGGCGCGCGATCAGGCCCACCGGCAGAGCGATCAGCAGCGCGCAACCTGCCAGCGCGCGCCAATTGGGTGGCAGCTCGTGGCGACTGAGCCAGGCCGCCACCATCATCGGCATGGCGATCTTCATCATCTCGGAAGGCTGAAAGCGCACCACGCCGGGAATCACCAGCCAGCGCTGAGCGCCCATGCCGACGTCACCGAGGATCTCCACCGCCACCAGCATCACCAGGCCGGCCAGATAGGCCGGCAACGCCCAGCGCATCAGCGTCGCCGGTGAAAACTGCGCCAGCACCAGCATGACCGCCCAGGCCACACCGAAGCGAATCGCCTGGGCGGTGACCACGTGAACGTTCTCGCCACTGGCGCTGTAGAGCACCGCCAGGCCACTGCACATCAGCACCAGCAGCATGCCGAGCAACCAGGGATCGACGTGCATCCGTTGCCAGAACGAGGTGCGTCGGGCGATACCGCTGGCAGGGGGACGCACCGGGTGGCCGCGCAACGAGCGCACAAAATCGATGGCCATCAGTCTTCCTCCTCGGCGGCGGTCTCGTCGGTGCGCGGACGACCGGCGTTGTGTTCGAGAATCCAGGCATCGGCCATGGCCCGAGCCAGCCCCGCGGCGTGGGTCGACCCGCCACCGGCGTTCTCGACGATGACCGAAATGGCGATTTGAGGGTCCTCCACCGGCGCAAAGGCCATGAACAGCGCATGGTCGCGCAGACGCTCCCGCAGTTCAGCGGCGTTGTACTTCTGGTTCTGCCCCAGCGAGAACACCTGGGCGGTACCCGACTTGCCGGCCATGCGATACTGAAGGCCTGCCCCGGTGCGCCGTGCCGTGCCCTCGCGCCCGGACAACACCTTTTCCATGCCGTTGAAGACCCGGGTCCAGTAGTTCTCGGGGGCCTCGATATCCGGCGGCGTGTCGGGCAGATCAACCGGCACCGGCTGGTCGCCGATGCGCTTGGCCAGCCGCGGGCGCACCCAGTGGCCGCGATTGGCGAGCACGGCGGTCGCGGCCGCCAACTGCAGCGGAGTGATCTGCAGATACCCCTGGCCGATACCCACCGACAGCGTCTCGCCGGGATACCAGGGCTGATTGAAGCGTGCCTTCTTCCAGTCTCTGGATGGCAGCAGACCATCCCCCTGCCCGGCCACGTCGGCGGCGACCCGGCTGCCGAAGCCGAAGGCCCCCAGGTTCTCGTCGATACGATCGATGCCGAGCTCGTGGGCCAATGAATAGAAATAGGTGTTGTTGGACACCGCCAGGGCGCGTTCGAGATTCACCCGCCCATGACCCCAGCGCAGCCAGTTGCGGTAGCGCCGGTCGTCATTGGGCAGCTGATAGTAGCCCGGGTCGTAGATGACCTCGTCTGGGGTAACGGCCCCTTCGATCAGCCCGGCCATGGCCATGAACGGCTTGATCGTCGACCCCGCCGGATAGCTGCCCCGGGTCGCCCGATCGAACAGCGGCAGATCGATATCGCTCTGCAGCCCGCGGTAGGACTTGACGTCGATGCCGGTGACAAACTGGTTGGTGTCGAATCCAGGCACCGAGGCCATCGCCAGAATTTCGCCGGTCTGGGGCGCAATGGCGACGATGGCGCCGCGCCGACCATCGAGCAGATCCACAGCGAGCTGCTGCATGTCCATGTCCAGGGTCAGGGTCAGGTCCTGCCCCGGCTCGGGGTCGGTGTGCCCCAGCTCACGCAGCACCCTCCCCCGGGCGTTGGTCTCGACCTTTCTCAATCCCGCACGACCGTGCAGCTGATCCTCGTAGAAGCGTTCCACCCCGGTCTTGCCGATAAAGTGGGTACCGGCGTAGTTGCCCGGATCCAGGCTCTCGAGTTCTTCGGCGTTGATCCTGCCCACGTAGCCAAGCGCATGGGACATGATCTCGGCGTCGGGATAGAAGCGCAGCAGCTGGGCCTGCACCTCCACTCCCGGCAAGCGGTGGCGATTGACCGCAAGCCTGGCGATCTGCGACTCGGTCAGATCACTCATCAACAGCGCCGGCTGGTAGGGACGCTGACGCTGGCGTGAACGCACCTTGAAGGCGTCCACCTCTTCGTCCGGCAGATCCAGCAGCTCGACCAGCAGCTCCAGGGTGGCATCGAGATCATCGACCCGCTCACGCACCAGGGTCAGGTTGTAGGTGGGACGATTTTCGGCCAGCAATTGGCCGTTGCGGTCGTAGATCAGCCCGCGGGTCGGGGGCAGCGGCTCCACCCTCACCCGATTCTTCTCGGATCGAGTGCTGTAGACCTCGTGCTGGACGATCTGCAGATAGCACAACCGTCCCACCAGCAGGCCGGACAGCAGTACTACGACCACCCCGGCAAGCGTCGCACGCACACGAAAGATGCGCAGCGCGTTCTCGGGGTTCTTGAGGGTTTCGCGACGCTTACGCATGCGAGAGGCAATCCTTGTCTGACGCAGGAGCCATCATCGGTGGTAGGGGTGTCCCACCATCAGGGTCCAGGCACGGTAGAGCTGCTCGGCCAGCACCAGCCGCACCAGTGGATGGGGAAGGGTCAAGGGTGACAGCGACCAGCGCTGGTGGGCGCGGGCCGACAGCGTCGGGGCCAGGCCATCCGGGCCACCCACCAGCAGCACCACATCACGCCCGGCATGACGCCACTGATCGGCCTCATCGGCCAGCCGCTCGGTGGTCCATGGCTTGCCGAGCACCTCCAGCGCCACCAGATGCTCATCACCCTTGAGGCGTGACTCGATGCGCTCGGCTTCCTGGGCCACGGCGCGCGCGGTATCCGCGTTCTTGCCGCGATGGCCCGGGGCGATCTCTTCGACCTCCAGACGAAAATCCCGCGGCAGACGCTTGCGGTACTCTTCGACACCGTCGGTTACCCAGCCTGGCATGCGTGTTCCCACCGCCAACAGGCGGACCTTCATGCCTTGGCCTCTTCCTCTGGTGCCGGTGCATCGCTGGGAAGGTCCGACCACAGTCGCTCCAGATCGTACAGCGCACGGGTGTCCGGCATCATCACGTGGACCACCACGCCGCCGAGATCGACCAGCACCCAGTCCGACCCGTTTTCACCCTCGACGCCCAACGGCTGAACGCCATTGTCCTTGGCGTTGGTAATGACGCTGTTGGCCAGCGCCGACACATGTCGTGTCGAGGTCCCGCTCGCCACCACCATCCAATCGGTCACGCTGGTCAGCCGAGACACGTCGAGCACCTCGACGTCCTTGGCCTTGATATCGTCAAGCGACTCGATCACGAGCGCCTTCAATGCTTCAATCTGCATAGCCCCTCATCACTGGGTAGTCATCGACCTCCCATTGTACCTGTTGGGAAGCCGAGTGGCAGCGCCAATCCAGCGCCTGATCGAATTTCTCGGACCGTGTTGCCTTGGCTGCCGCGCTCAGACCGCGCGGTACAGGCGTTGCGCCTGGATGCGCTCTTCCACCGCCGGCGGCAGCAGGTAGCGCACGCTCTTTCCCTGCATCAGGCTATGCCTGACGAAGGTGGCCGAGATCGCCATCCGCGACGGCAGCGACAGGCGCAGCAGTCGGCCCTGGGGCTTGGCCATCAGGGCATCGCCATGCTCGACCTCGCGCCCCTCGATCAGCGCCCGAAGCGCTTCGGGCAAGGGCGCTTCGTGATCGGGGCGTTCGACCACCACCAAATGGGCAAGCGCGAAGATCCTTTCCGGGTTGTGCCAGTTCGCCAGCTTGAGAAAGGCGTCGTGACCAAGGGCCATGACGATGCGCGCCTCGTGGCCGTAGCGCTCACGCAGGGACTCGAGCGTCTGCACGCTGAACGACGGGCCCTCCCGTTCCAGCTCGCAGGGGTCCGCCGCCAGCCCCGGGGTATTGCCGATCCCCAGGCGCAACAGCTCGAGCCGTTTTTCGGCGGTGATCTGGGGCCGATCGCGCAACGGAGGCTGAGCCGCGGGGATCATGTGCACGCCATCGAGCGACAGCGCAGCGCGAAGCTCAAGCGCGGTGCGCAGGTGGCCTAGATGGACGGGATCGAAGGTGCCGCCAAGCATGCCGATGTGCGCAGGACGGCCCTCGACGTCAAAGCGAACGGCGCCACTCACTGTCGAATCTGGCCATCGCCGAAGACCACATACTTGCGCGTGGTCAGCCCTTCGAGCCCCACCGGCCCCCGGGCATGCAGTCGGTCGGTGGAGATGCCGATCTCCGCACCGAGCCCGTATTCGAAGCCATCGGCAAACCGGGTCGAGGCGTTGACCATGACCGAACTCGAGTCGACCTCTGCCAGAAAGCGGCGTGCCAGGCTGTAGTTCTCGGTGACGATGGACTCGGTGTGACGCGAGCTGTAGCGCTCGATATGCGCCATGGCCTCATCGATATCATCGACTACCCTGACCGACAGTACCGGCGCAAGGTACTCGGTGGCCCAGTCCTCGTCACTCGCCGTGAGCCAGTGATCGACGATCGCCCGGGCGCGGGCACATCCCCTCACCTCGACGCCCTTTTCCGCGTAGTCAGCGGCCAGGGTCGGCAGCAGGGTCTGCGCCACCTGTGCATTCACCAACAGCGTTTCCATGGCGTTGCACACGCCGTAGCGATGGGTCTTGGCGTTGACCGCGATGGCACGGGCCTTGTCAAGGTCGGCGGCGGCGTCCACGTAGACGTGACAGATGCCGTCCAGATGCTTGATCACCGGCACCCTGGCCTCACGCGAAATACGTTCGATCAGCGACTTGCCACCGCGGGGAATGATCACATCGACAAATTCGTCCATGCTGATCAAGCGACCCACGGCGGCGCGGTCGGTGGTCGCCACCAGTTGCACGGCGCCCTGGGGCAGTCCGGCTTCGGCCAGCCCAGAGGCGATGCAGCGGGCCAGCGCCTGGTTGGACGCGCTGGCCTCGGAGCCCCCGCGCAGAATGCAGGCATTGCCCGATTTCAGGCACAGGCTGGCGGCTTCCATGGTGACGTTGGGGCGAGATTCGTAGATGATACCGATGACACCCAGGGGCACGCGCATCATGCCGACCTGGATGCCGCTGGGCCGAGTGCTCAGGCCATCGATCTCACCGACAGGGTCGGGCAAGGCAGCGACCTGGGTCAGGCCCTCGATCATGGCGTCGATGCGGCCGTCATCCAGGGCTAGGCGATCAAGCAGAGCCTCGTCGAGCCCCTTGTCGCGACCGCGCGCCAGATCCTGCCGATTGGCCGACAGGATCTCTTGACGAGACGCGTCCAGCGCCTGAGCCATCGCCTTGAGCGCCTGGTTCTTGCGCGCGGGTGGCAGGCGACGCATATCGGTGGCAGCAACACGGGCCGCCTGGCCCATGGCGGTCATGTAGGCGTCGATATCGGCGACGCACTCGGCGGTGGCATTGGCGGATGAGTCGGACACGGTGAAACGAGTCTCCTGGTAGAACGAGGTCTCCGGGCAAAGAAAGAAAGCTTGCACCGGGATGACAACGCGGACGTGATGCGGATCGTGAACCACTGAAAGGATCATATTAAGACAGCATGCGGAACAAGTACAAAGTCGGCCTGTTCAAGCTGAACCTGTTCGCCGCGGCCGCACTGCTGGCCCTTTGCGCGGCGACCTCGGCGCGGGCGCTGGACACTACGCTGCTTGGTCTGGCCGCGCTGTGGCTCGGGATCACCGGCATCGTCATCGAGTTCAGCCACCGCCGCCATGCCTACCGCGCCTGGCTGGTGGTGGCCAGCGTGCTGCTTGCCGCCCTGGTGATGCTATCGCCCGACGCCAACGGTGCCTGGCTGTGGGCCTGGCCTTTCCTGTTGATCCTGCCCCAACCCCAGTGGATGCTGATACTCAACGCCAGCCTTGCCGGGATAAGCTGGTGGAGCCTGATCACCCAGATGAGCCTTCACCATTGGGGCCTGGCAGGCGCGCTCTTGCTGTGCCTGTGCTTTCTTGCGATTGGACGTGCGCTGCCGGGCGGGCATTCGCAACGCCTGATGCGCAGGAGAGCCCGTCTGGCGCCCGGCCTGCCGCTGTGGTCGGCCAGTCAGCTGGAACGCGACCTGGCTCGGGAAAACAGCCGCGCCACCCGTGACGGCGTCCACGCCGAGCTGGTGGTGATCCAGATCCATGGACGTTCTCTGTGGCGAGTCGCCCAGGACATCTGCACGCGCATCAAGCGGTTCGAGAACGCCTATCGGCTCAACGGACGTACCGTCGCCGTGATGCTGACCAGTCGAGACGCCGTGCAGGCCAGACAGCGACGCCAGGAACTGCTGGAAGACATCGCCGTGCCGATCACGGTACGCACCGTATCGATTGCCAATCTGGACAACCTGCCCATGGTGCTGGCGGCCCTGGACAAGCAGTGCCCTGTCACCCAGGTGGTGGAGGACGACGCATGATCGAGCCACCCCAGTGGGTCCGTTCCTGGCGTGTCTGTGCCGATGTCATGGGGACCTTGCTGCTGGCGTCACTGGCCCTGTGGCACTATCTGCTCGGGCAATACGAGAGCATCCTGCTGCCGGCGTCCCTGAGTTGCCTGATGGCCGTGATCGCGGTCTTCGATACCAGAAGAGCCTCGCGCGTCTCGAACTATCTGCTGCTGCTGTGCGGCTGCTTGGCACTGTACGACCAGACGGTGCTGCAGGCATCGTTCGACGCCTTCTGGATCAGCGTACCGATCACCCTGATCCTGCTGGTACTGCCCTTCGGCCCTGCTCTGGTGCTGGCGCTGGCCGTCATGCCGATCTGGCTCATGGTGGTCGGCCAGTCTTCGCCAAGCCTCGATCAAATCAAGTTTCTGCTGACCTTCCTTGCGGTCACCTCCCTGGCCGGCTGGGAATACCTGCGTCAGCGCGACCTGAACCGGGCCACCGACCCCAGCGACGTCGACTGCGATGCGATCAATCGCGCCACCCTGCACGAGCGCCTGAACGGGGAGTTCGAGCGCGCCCAGCATCTGGACCAGCGGCTGGCGGTGGTGATCCTGCACCTGCCACAACTGGAAATCGCCAGTGAGCAGTACGGCTCTCGCACTCAGCTAACGCAACTCGACCAACTGTGCCAGGCGGTACGCCTTCACTGCCGTGACCACGACATTCTGGGACGGGAATCCCACGACACCTTCTGGCTGGTACTGCCCAACACCACCGAAAGCGGTGCCATGCTGGTGATCAAGCGACTGGAACAGGCGCTGTCCGAGGTTCGCCTGTCGGACATCGGCCCCTTGACCCTCCGCTCACGGCTCTGCGCCCTGAACGCCAAGGAACCCTGGCAGCATTTCGAGCAGCGACTGGCTCGCCGCAGCGAGGCACTGGCCGTCACTCCCCTCCCACCCGGTCGCTCCTGCCCACCCTGACTGTGGCAGAATGCCGAAACATCACGACGGCCCAACGCAAAGGAGAACAGGGTGGGAAATGCCGGGGACTGGTTGATTCAGTGGGCGCCTTCGCCCGGACTGTTGCTGCTGCTGATCTTTACCATCGCGCTGGTGGAGTCGCTTGCCCTCATCGGCGTGGTGGTGCCTGGCGTCGTTCTGATCACCGCCGCCGCCTCCCTGGCCGGCCACTACGACATCGCGGTTGGCTGGGTCATGGCCTGTGCCTTTGCCGGTGCCGTGGTGGGAGACGGCGCCAGCTACGCCATCGGCTATCGCTACCGCGAACAGGTCACCGCCATGTGGCCGTTGTCGCATCACCCGGAATGGCTGGCCCGAGGCGCTCGATTCTTCCAGCGTCATGGTCCTCTTTCGGTGCTGCTGGGGCGATTCGTCGGGCCGGTTCGCCCCATCGTGCCGCTGGTGGCGGGCATTCTGCGCATGCCGCCGACGACCTTCACCTGGGCCAATCTTGGCTCCGCCCTGCTGTGGGCACCAGCCTACATCCTGCCCGGTTATCTGCTGGGTCGAACCTGGCAACAGTGGCTGGCATTGCCGGACGACCTCCACCCCTGGCTGACAGCGCTCGGCGTCACCGTGGCGGTGCTGGCGCTTCTGTTCTCGCTGGTCCGCCACCACGCCTCGCCTCAGGGCCTGCTCTACCGTAGCTTCGCCTGGGTCAGCCATCACCTGCCCGGCGGGAGACGCCTGTGGCAGGCCCTGGCCCCCCACCACGAGGAAGAGCCTCCCCTGGCCAGTTGGCTATTGCTCCTGGGTGCACTGACCGCGCTGAGCGCCTGGACGCTGGTCGTGCTCCAGGCAGACGGACCGCTGATGATGGATACGCGGCTTCACGCCTTGATCGGCGGGCTCGAGCTACCCGGACTTCTGGCGCTGTCCGAGACACTGGCCGAGGCGGGAGATACCCTCGGCGTGGCGGCATTGGCACTGCCCTGGCTGGTGTGGCTGGCCAGCCGCCGTCACTGGGCGGCACTGGGCCACGTGAGCGCTGGGCTGATGGCCATCGCCACGCTCAACACCCTGGGCAAGGAGGTGATCGGACGCCTTCGTCCGGACGCCCCTGACTATCTCGTCCACTCTCTGTCCTATCCCAGCGCCCACACCTCGACGGCGGTGGTCCTGTACGGCATGGCGGCCGCCTTTATCGCCCAGACGCTGCCACGCCGCCAACGCTTCTGGCCCTACTGGGTGGCGATCGCCATCGTCGTGCCCATGGCATTGTCGCGCATCGTGCTGGGCGTGCACTGGCTGAGCGATCTCGTCGGGGGAGCCCTGCTTGGCCTGGTGGTCTGCGCCATGGTTCAACTGGCCTGGCTCAGGCGAGACCGGACGGCCCTGACGCCGTGTCCATTACCGGCACTGCTGCTTTGCTCGCTGGCCCTGGTCAGCGCACGCATCCTGTGGCTGCCGCCGGTATAGGAAAGTGACACGCCCCCGAACCGACACCTCTGGCAAGGCGGCCCGGGGCCTTGTCCAGACATCGATGAGCGCAGGCACTTTTCAGACAAGCCCTAGCCCAGCGCCAGCCACAGGCCCACACCAATCATCAAGGTCCCGGCGATTCGATTGAGCAGCCGTACACTGCCGCCGCGTGCGAGCAGGTGACGCAGGCTCTTGCCGCCGCTGGCGTACAGCAGAAGGCAGCTGAACTCGAGACTCAGGATCACCAGGATCAACCCCGCCAACTGGGTCAGCACCGGCCGCGCCGGATCGATAAAGGGCGGCAGCAATGCCACGAAAAAGGCCCAGCCCTTGGGGTTGGCGACCGCAGTGACAAAGCCCTGCATGGCCAGCTCCCGTCGCTTCGGCGGCGCCGTATCCTCAAGATTGTCAGGGATCGCCATGCGCCCCCGGGAGCGCCACATCAGCCAGCCCAGATAGACCAGGTAGGCCCCACCCAGCCACTTGAACAAGGCAAACAACGCCGGCAGCTTGAGCATCAGTGCCGCCACCCCCGCACCGGCGGAGAAGGCCACCAGCCCCACGCCAACCAGCTCCCCCAGCATCATCCACAGCGCCCGCTTCACCCCCTGGGTCATGCCCAGCACCATGGCCAGGGTCATGCACATGCCTGGCGTCAGCGAGACCAGAAAGAAGGTCGGAACGAACACAGAGAGAACGGACAGACTGGGCATGGATTTCCTTATCCCGAGCAGCGCTGGAGAGGTGTCTGACGGCGCGAGGTGATGATGGTGTCAGGTGAAGATGGTGCCAGGTGATGGCGGTGTCTTGTGATGACGATGCCAGCTACGCATTCAGTCGTTGGCGGTGGACCCGGAGGAACCCTCGCCCCACCTTGGCATCAGCTGATGATCGATACCCAGCTGATTGAGGATGCGCGCCACGATGAAGTCGATCAGATCATCGATGCTCTGCGGCTGGTGGTAGAAGCCAGGTGCTGCGGGCAACACCACCGCACCCATGCGGGTCAGACTGAGCATGTGCTCCAGATGGATCGCCGAGAACGGCGTCTCCCGGGGAACCAGCACCAGGCGGCGGCGTTCCTTGAGCGCCACATCGGCGGCGCGCTCGATCAGATTGTTGCTGGCGCCACAGGCCACCGCCGACAGCGTTCCCGTCGAACACGGACAGATCACCATGGCACTGCTGGCGCCGGAGCCCGACGCCACCGGGGCCATCCAGTCCTCACGGCCAAAGCAGCGGATCTGGCCCTCGGCCGCCGAGAACCGCTCGCTGAGCGCCTCGGCCAGCAGCGCCGGGCGTGGCGGCAACGACACCTCGGTCTCGGTGGCGATGACCAGATGCGCGGCCTTGGAGATCATCACCCACACCTCGTGCCCCGCCGACACCAGCGCCTCGATCAGCCTGAGTCCGTACTGGGCGCCGGAGGCGCCGGTCAGGGCCACGGTCACAGGGGACTTGAAGCCTTCAGCCATGAGCGGCCTCCAGCGCCTTAAGCAGGCGCTCGTGGATGCCGCCGAAGCCGCCGTTGGACATCACCACGATACGATCATAAGGACGCGCCTGTGCCACCAGATCGGCGACCAGCGCATCGATGTCACCACGACGGTGCGCCGGTATCGGCGAGGCCTCGACCAGTGCCTCCACCGACCAGTCCAGCCCCTCGGGCTGGTACCACCAGACCTGGTCGGCCTGGGCCACGCTGTCCACCAGGCGATCGCGCAGGGTGCCCAGACGCATGGTGTTGGAACGCGGCTCGATCACCGCCAGCAGGCGACCGCGCTGGGTCGAAGCGCGCAGCCCGGACAGCGTCGCCGCGATGGCGGTGGGATGATGGGCAAAGTCGTCGATCACCTGGACGCCGCCGACCTCGCCGCGCACCTCCTGGCGACGCTTGGGCGTCTCGAAACGCGACAGCGCAGCGGCGCCGCGCGCCAGATCCACGCCGAACACGCTGGCGGCGGCCAGGGCGGCCAGGGCATTGCGGGCGTTGTAGTCACCGGTCAACCCCCAGTCGACCACGGCATCCTCGTCGACACCGTCCGGCCGCCGCTGGATCACCCTGAAACGACTGGCATCGTCACGCTCGAGCTCGATGCGCCAGGCCGAGTCCTGCTGCTGCCCCATGCGCGACACCGGAGTCCATGCGCCCTGGGCCAGCACCCGGTCCAGCGCCGGCGCGTCGTCCGCCACCAGCAACTGGCCACGCCCGGGCACCGTACGCACCAGGTGATGAAACTGGCGTTCGATGGCAGCCAGGTCGGGAAAGATGTCAGCGTGGTCATACTCGAGGTTGTTGAGGATGGCGACCAGCGGGCGGTAGTGAACGAACTTGGAGCGCTTGTCGAAGAAGGCGGTGTCGTACTCGTCGGCCTCCACCACAAAGGGCGCCTGCTCGCCGCCCAGTCGCGCCGATACGCCAAAGTTCCTCGGCACCCCGCCGATCAGAAAGCCAGGGGCCAGCCCAGCGCTTTCGAGCAGCCAGGCGGTCAGGCTGGCCGTGGTGGTCTTGCCGTGGGTGCCCGCCACCGCGATCACCGGGCGCCCCGGCAGCACGTGCTCGGCCAGCCACTGGGCACCGGACACATAGGGCAGGCCACGATCGAGCACCGCCTCGACTTCAGGGTTACCCCGCGAAAGGGCGTTGCCGATCACCACCAGGTCCGGTGTCGTCGTCAGATTGTCGGCGGCGTAACCGCGCATCAGGGCGATGCCAGCCGTTTCCAGCTGGGTACTCATGGGGGGATAGACGCTGGCATCCGAGCCGCTGACCTGGTGGCCAAGCTCCCGCGCCAACAGCGCCAGGCTGCCCATGAAGGTGCCGCAGATACCGACGATATGAAGATGCATGGCGCCTCCGGTGCGCTGCTGCTGCCCCGTCCCCGAGTCGACGCGCACGGCGCCCCCGGCAGACAACGGCACTCAAGGTTGGCGGCAGCCTAGCATGCCCCGACAAAGGCCTCCAGAGGCGACGTCACGCCCTCGTCGCTGTTGCCGATCGCCCACTGTTTTACTTCGACGTCGGCGCTCGGCTGCGCCGGGTCATGCCCGTCGGATGCAGGCACCAGGCCGATGGGCTAGAATCGCCGACCATGTTCCGGCGCTGTCCCGGCGATGGTTGCCACGCGATGGCTTTAGTCCGCGAAGCCCTTCCCGACGAAGGCCTGGCCGACCGCGACGCGCCCACCGATTCTTTCCCTTCGCCACGCCGCGTGGGGACGTTGTTCGTTTCACCGTATTCACGATCCAGAACCAGGAGCCCCACGCCACATGGCCCAGCACAACGCCTTCTACGCCCAGTCCGGCGGCGTCACCGCCGTGATCAACGCCAGCGCCTGCGGCGTCATCGAGACCTGCCGCCAGAACAGTGATCGCATCGGCAAGGTCTACGCCGGCCACAACGGCATCATCGGCGCCCTGACCGAGGACCTGATCGACGTAAGCCAGGAGTCCGATGACACCATCGCCGCCCTGCGCCACACGCCCGGCGGTGCCTTCGGTTCCTGTCGCTACAAGCTCAAGGACATCGAGAGCCATCGCACCCAGTACGAGCGCCTGATCGAGGTGTTCAAGGCTCACGATATCCGCTACTTCTTCTACAACGGCGGCGGCGACAGCGCCGACACCTGCCTCAAGGTCTCGCAGCTGTCCGAGAAGATGGGCTACCCGCTGACCGCCATCCACGTGCCCAAGACCGTGGACAACGACCTGCCGATCACCGACAACAGCCCCGGTTTCGGCAGCGTGGCCAAGTACATCGCCACCTCGACCCTCGAGGCCTCCATGGACATCGCCTCCATGTGCGCCACCTCCACCAAGGTGTTCGTGCTCGAGGTCATGGGTCGCCACGCCGGCTGGATCGCCGGTGCCGGTGGCCTGGCCGGCCAGGGCGAGGGTGAGCCACCCCACCTGGTGATATTCCCCGAGATTCCCTTCGACCGTCGCCAGGTGATGGAGCGTGTGGAATACGCGGTCAAGAACTACGGCTACTGCGTGATCGTGGTTTCCGAGGGCGCACGCTACGAGGACGGCACCTTCCTCGCCGACTCCGGTAACACCGACGCCTTCGGACACCGCCAGCTCGGCGGCGTGGCCCCGACCCTGGCCGGCATGGTCAAGCAGGACCTGGGCTACAAGTACCACTGGGCGGTTGCCGACTACCTGCAGCGCGCCGCGCGCCACCTTGGCGCCAAGACCGACGTCGAGCAGGCCTACGCGGTGGGCGTCAAGGCGGTGGAACTGGCGCTCGAGGGGCACAACGCCCAGATGCCGGCGATCAAGCGCGTCAGCGACAACCCCTACCGCTGGGAGATCGAGGCGGCGCCGCTGGCCGATGTGGCCAACCGCGAGAAGTTCATGCCGCGCGAGTACATCCGCGAGGATGGCTTCGGTATCAGCGACGCCGGCCGCGCCTACCTGGCACCGCTGATCCAGGGCGAGGACTTCCCTCCCTTCGAGAACGGCCTGCCGAAGATGGCGCGCCTCAAGCTCGCGCGGGTGGAAAAGCGTCTGCCGGCATTCAGCCTGTAAACCGGTAACACTTGACGCCACCGGTCGCTGCTACCGAGACCCGGCGAGCGCGACCCTGCGATGCACCGAAAAAAGCCCCGAGGCCAGGCCTCGGGGCTTTTCGTTTGACGCCGCAGGGTGTGTCAGGAAGACCGGCTGGCCCCGCCACGGATCACCAAAGCCCCAGGATTTCTCCGATAAGTCGACGAGCGCAGGCACTTTTCAGACAAGCCCTAGCGTAGCCACCAGGACAGGATCAACAGCACCAGCAACAGTCCGGCGATGGCCTGCCACAGGTTGGCGGGTTCCTTCCAGGCGCGCACCGAACGCCTCGGCGCTTCAGACACCTGCTGGCGGCCAGGCCGCACGCTATAGAGAAATTCCGACAGGCGCCGAAAACGCAGCGATCGCTGCGGGTCCAGGGCGCGTTTCAAGGCCTCGTCGAGCTCCGCGCTGACATCCGGCCGGTAATGACGCACGCTCCGGTAGCTCAACTGCTCGAGATCGGTATGACTGCGCAGCTGATGGGTCGGCACCGCGTAGGGCAGACGTCCGCTGATCAACCAGTACACCGTGGATGCCAGGGCGTACTGGTCGCTGCGCCGGCCGACCTCATCATCGAGGGCATACTCGGGCGCACTGTGTTCATTGAGACCCACCTGGGCCACCAGCCGGCGGGATCGCCGGTGACCATCGACATCGCGCAGATGGCAGGCGCTGAAGTCGGTCAGTACCACCCGCCCCTGATCATCGATCAAGACGTTGTCCGGATGGACCTGCTGGTGAATCAGGTCACGGTGGTGCAGCGCCTGCAGCGCCTTGCCCAGCTGCAGCGCGATGTCGAGTCGTTGACCGAGACTGGCACGCGGATAGCGCGCGACCCACTCGCTCAAGGTCATGCCATCGACGTAACGCATCAGGTAGTAGAGATGGCGGCGGGACCGGGAAGGCTCGACCACGCTGACCACAAAGGGCGAGTGAACCCTCTCCACCACCCACTGCTGAAGCAGGAAGTGCTCCAGGTAGGCGTTTCGATTGGACAATTCAGGACTTGGCGCCTTGAGCACACAGACCCGCTCGGTATCCACATCGCGCACCCGGTAGACCCGTGAGTGGGCGGTGCGTGACATCACCGCTTCCACCACCAGTCCGTCGATCTGGTCACCCACCGCAAGCTCGGGGGGAATCGGCAGATCCCCGTACAGCCGACTGGGAGCGTCGCTGGCCGCATCAGGCAGTTCATCCACCCTGACCAGTTGAAAGCAGAAGGGGTCACTGCCGTAGCCCCGCTCACGAGCCCTGGAGCTTGCCGCCTCGGCCAGGCGCTCACAGGCCGCGTCCAGGTCACTGGCATCTTCGCGAATCAGCCGCACATAGTCGGAGGGCATCAGGGTCCCACGCACCCCCTGGGTGGTGAACAGAAAGATGTCCCCCTGCTTCAGCGGCCACTCCGAATAGTCGATGTCGATAGCGACATCCATGCCCAGCGCCCTGGCCGGGTAGCGATAGCCCCCGAGATCGGTGACGTGGTCGCGGCTCAACTGCTCGAACTCGGCTCCCCGAAGTCGAAACACCAGGGTGTCACCCACATGAAAGAGGTGGGCGCAACGGTCCTTGAACACCACCGTCGACAACGACGACACATAGCTGCCGTCCTCCATCTGGCGGGTCATGCCATGACACCAGGCGTTGAGCGCACGCATCACTCGCTGGGCCGAGGCCTTGATGGTCCAGTGCGCCGGCGTGGCGTAGTAGTCGTTGAGAAATCCGCGCACGCTGAGATCTCCCGCCTGCTTGGCCAGGGCATGGCCAGAGGCTGAATCGCTGATCAGCGCGCAGGCACCCTTGGGCTCGCCCTCTTCCGGCAGGCGCACCGACATCGAACTGCGCTGCCGATGGCGTTCGGGCGCCACAAAGGCTTGCCCATAACTCAGAGCGAGACGTGCGGTGGCCAAGATCACCTCCTGTGACTCCTGCGTGGATGACGCGACAAGACGTGGGCCAGGGGGCCGACGCCTTTACCGGCGGTATGATACACACCGAATCCCTGATATGCCTGACAAGTCGCCTTTGGCTTTGTTTACTGTGCTTTAGTGACGTCTCCTCGGATCGCCTCGTCCTTTGGTTGTCTTGCGCGCCTTGCTGCAGCGCGTCAAGATACGCCCACCATATTGGTAATCCCGTCACGGGGTTCGTATAATCCGACGGATTTTTTTCCGCCGCCCAGGCGGACATCCGCCCAACGAAGGACGCGAGCATGAACTTCGACAACATCCCCGCCGGCAAGGAACTCCCCAACGACCTCTTCGTCGCCATCGAGATTCCCGCCAATCACGCCCCGGTGAAGTACGAAATTGACAAGGACATGGGTGCCCTGCTCGTCGACCGCTTCATGGCGACGCCGATGTTCTACCCGGCCAACTACGGCTTCATTCCGCACACCCTGGCAGACGACGGCGACCCCCTGGACGCCCTGGTGGTCACCCCCTACCCCGTCGCACCCGGCAGTGTCATCCGCGCCCGCCCGGTGGGCATCCTCAACATGACCGACGAAGCCGGCGAAGACGCCAAGCTGGTGTGCGTCCCGCACCCCAAGCTGTCCAGCCTCTACGACGATGTTCAGGAGGTCACCGACCTGCCCGAGCTGCTGCGTCAGCAGATCGCCCACTTCTTCGAGAACTACAAGGATCTCGAGAAGGGCAAGTGGGTCAAGGTGGAATCCTGGGAAGGTGTCGAGGCCGCCCGCAAGGCCATCGAAAAGTCCGCCGCTGCCTATACCAAGGCCTGAGCCTCGGCGCAGACGTGCCAGCGACGGTTGCTTCCCCGAGGCCACACCTGGTCCACGGGAAGCGTCAAAAAAAGCCGCCCGGATTCGGGCGGCTTTTTGTTGTGCCTGTTACTGTGCCTGTCTGGCGGGCTGGACGCTGCGCTCTTCCGCCTGCGCATCAACGGCTGCTGCTGCGGTCCTCGAGCACCCGGGAGTTCAGCCTCGCGTTCTCAGCAGGGCAAAGCAGGCGGTGCACATCACCAGATAGGCGCTGAAGGTATGGGGGTCACGAAACATCGTCTGGGTCAGGCCGAACCCCGCATACATCACCACGATCAGCGCGCCGGACAGGGCGAGCACACGACACTGGCCATCGCCATGATCGAGGCGACGCACAAAGCTCGCCAACGGAATCCCATAGAACAGCAGCAGCAGCGCCACCCCCGCAAGGCCACGTCGAGCGGCGGTGTCCAGCACGTCACTGTGAAGCTGGAACCCGATTCCGGCCATGCCCTCGGGCAGCCGGCCCGCCGCGACCAGTGTCTCGAGCCAGGCGACCAGACCATCCTCTCCCCAGCCCCAGAGGGGCCTGGCTGCGAACGCCTCGCCAGCGATGCCCCACAGATGCCAGCGCAAGCCCGCGTTGGTGTCGACGGCCCCCTGGCGCCATAGCAAGACGATATCCTCGGCCAGTGCCCACAGCCGAGGCAGTGCCACCAGGGTCGCCACGCCGATCGCCAGGGTGGCGGTCATCCGGATGGCGAAGCGCCGGTGGGGTGTAAGCGTCGACCAGTAGAGGCGCGCCCGCCGGCCGTGGCGCAGGACCAGCACCAGCATCACCAGCGGCAGGGTCAGCCAGCCGCCCCGGGTGCCGGACAGCAGCGAGCCAAGCAGACCCATCACCGCTCCCAGCGCCGCCCACCAGAGGAACAGGCCGCGCCGCCCTTCACTGACGTTGTCGAGCCACCACACCAGGCTGAGCACCCCGAGCACCAGGCTGAGATTGCCGAAGGGAATGGCGTTGATCAGATCGCCAGCCCGACGCTCATCCTCGATCAGTCGGTCATACAGCGCCTTCAGCCCGGATAGCACCGCCCCCAGGGTAATCCCGCGCCACCACCAGTAAAGCGAGGGAGGCTTGGCACGCCATGCCAATAACAAAAGCAGCCCAAGCCAGGGCCACCAGGGCAGTGACGGCACGCTATAACGCGCCAGGGGCGGCCCGCTACGCCCCGCGTCCAACACCAGCTGACAGCCGAAAAGCGCCAGCATTGCCACCCATGCAAGGGACTCGGCGTCCCGGGGAAGGCTGCGCCGCACCAGCACCGCCATCGCCGCCAGTGACACCAGCAGCATTCCGGTTAACCGATACGCCCAGGGTAGCGTCAGCAGACTGGACAGGAAGACGAACAGTGCCAGCCCCTGGATCGCCGACGAGGACTGCGCCGGCCATCCTCGATAGTGCCTTGCCACACCCGGCGGCGTGCGCATGGCTCAGGCGACGATGCCATGATAGGAGCGATACCAGTCCACGAATCGAGCCGCGCCCTCCTCGACCCCGATGCGCGGCTGATAGCCGGTAGCGCGATACAGTGCAGTGGTGTCGGCCCAGGTCCGAGGAACATCGCCCGGTTGCATCGGCAGGAAGTTGTACTCGGCCTTGCGCCCCAGTGCCGCCTCGATGGCGTGGATAAAGTCCATCAGCCCCACCGGGCTACCGTGTCCGATGTTGTAAAGCGCGTAGGGTGCACTGCTGCGATCCGGTGAGTCGTCGACCACGCCGGCGTCGGGGTCCGCGCTGGGGACCACTTCCAGCAAGCGCACGATGCCCTCGACGATGTCGTCCACATAGGTAAAGTCCCGCGACATCTCCCCGTGGTTGTAGACGTCGATCGGACGACCTTCGAGGATCGCCTTGGTGAACAGGAACATCGCCATGTCCGGTCGCCCCCAGGGGCCATAGACGGTGAAGAACCTGAGTCCGGTGGTCGGCAGTCCGTAGAGGTGGGAGTAAGTGTGCGCCATCAGCTCGTTGGCCTTCTTGGTCGCGGCGTAGAGGCTGACAGGATGGTCGACATTGTCGCGTGTGGCGAAGGGCACCACCTGATTCATGCCATAGACAGAGCTGGACGAGGCATAGAGCAGGTGCTCTACCTGCTGGTGCCGGCATCCTTCGAGCACATTCAGGTGCCCCACCAGGTTGGCATCCACGTAGGCGTGGGGATGGGTCAAGGAGTACCTTACCCCCGCCTGTGCCGCCAGGTGTACGACACGATCGAAGCGCTCGTCGGCAAACAGCCGGCCGACACCCTCGCGATCGGCCAGATCCAGCCGCACGAAACGTACGTTCTGCAGCTTTTCGAGACGTGCCAGCCGCGTTTTCTTCAAGGACACGTCGTAGTAGTCGTTGAGATTGTCCACACCGACTACCTCCAGCCCGTCACTGGCCAGACGTGCGGCCAGCGTCGAGCCAATGAACCCTGCCATCCCGGTAACAAGCACCTTCATCTATTCCCTCTCCCATGGTGCTGGCAAGGTCCGTCCACGGCACTCTCGCCACGTTCGACCGCCGTGCTGGAAACACCCTGAACCGAGCACCAACAGGGCTCCACTAGTCCGACGATTGGTCAATATCTAATGCTCGACGGCAAAGCTCCTAATAATATTTGCCGCATCAATCAACTACGCTTTCCCCTTCTACCATCAGCCTACAACTGCACACTTTTTGACTTTCTGCACAGTAAATCTTACGGAACCTCTGCATACACGCCATTATCAACACCTTTCCATTTACTTCAATGGAGGAGGACAACATTTCCCTTGTACATCTAGAAATTTCGACACGATTACCTGACTTACCTCATACCAACACATCATAAGCACACCACTAATTTCACGCATATAAATGACTTCTCTAAACCTCGCTGACCAATTATCAAAACCATCAAGAAATAGGAGTTTTTTGACGCTGGTGAAATATTTCAATGCAGATATGATGCAGGAAAAGAATCGCACGTCGTAAAGCCAATCCAGACAACGAGGAAACAGCACAGTCGTCCAAATAAAATCCTAAAACATGGACGATTTTCCAAGCAGGGGATCCCTACCATGGGCAACATGATCGAAGCCGCCTTGCGACTCCCTCGTCGCAAGAAAAGGATATTTCAGCTCGCCGCCGATATCATGCTTATCGAGGCCAGCCTCGTCGTATCCATGGCCATCAACGGGCTTTTTGGCGCCTTTATGCGCGCCCCTTCCGCCTACGCCTTGAATGTACTTGTCACGGCGATTTCCTTGGTCGTGTTTATCAAGCTAGGCCTCTATCGCGCTGTACTCAGATACGTCGGCAGCCGCGCCATCGTGACCCTGTTCATTGGCGTCGCCACCTCGACGCTGGTGCTTGACCTGCTTGGCCGCGCGATATTTTTTCCGCTTCCTGCAGGCGTCCTGTTCGACTATTTTCTGCTCAGCCTACTGCTGACCGGCGGCACGCGTTTTGCCCTGAGAAGCCTCTACCAGCATCGTCTGATGAAGGACAAGCCCAGGGTGCTGATCTATGGTGCGGGCTCTGCAGGATGCAAGCTGGTGGCTTCTCTTCGCCAGGGAAGTGACTACCTTCCGGTGGCCTTCGTCGATGACTGGCGCGGCATGGAGGGTACCCATGTCGAAGGTCTAGAGGTCCACTCTCCTCGTCATATTGCGGAGCTGGTCGAGCGCCTCAACATCGAAAAGATCCTGCTCGCCATTCCCAGTGCCAGACGCAGACGTCGCCAGGAGATCGTGGCGTCACTGGAACCCCTCAATATCACGATTCAGACCATTCCACGCCTGGACGATGTGGTGCAGGGCCGAGCGAAGATCGAAGATATTCGTGACGTCAGTGTCGAAGAACTGCTGGGCCGAGACCCGGTCCCCCCGCGACAGGACCTGATGGACGCCAATATCCGCGACCAGGTTGTCATGGTGACCGGTGCCGGCGGCTCGATCGGGTCGGAATTGTGCCGACAGATACTGGCTCAACGCCCACGCCAACTGCTGCTCTTCGATAGCTGCGAGTACTCGCTGTACCAGATCGAACAGGAGCTCCTGGGGTTCCTGGACAGCCTGAACCTTGCTGTGGAGCTGAAGCCATTTCTCGGCACGATCCAGGATCAGAAGCGTCTTCGCATCATCCTGCAGGGCTTCAAGGTGGACACCATCTACCATGCCGCCGCCTACAAGCATGTGCCCATGGTCGAGCACAACATGGTCGAAAGCCTCAAGAACAATACCTTTGGCACCCTGGCCGCTGCGCGAGCGGCCATCGACAGTGGGGTATCGACCTTTGTGCTGATTTCCAGCGACAAGGCGGTGCGCCCCACCAACGTCATGGGCACCAGCAAGCGCCTCGCCGAGCTGGTGTGTCAGGCGCTGGCAGAGCAATCATCGACCACCCGCTTCTGCATGGTGCGCTTCGGCAACGTGCTGGGTTCCTCCGGCTCGGTGATTCCCCTGTTCCGGCGCCAGATTCAACAAGGTGGCCCGGTCACCGTGACCCATCCAGAGATCACCCGCTACTTCATGACCATCCCGGAGGCGGCGCAACTGGTCATCCAGGCAGGCGCCATGGGCCAGGGGGGAGACGTATTCGTGCTGGACATGGGGCAACCGGTGAAGATTCTCGATCTCGCCAGGCAGATGATTCGGCTGTCGGGGCTGGAGCCTCGCACGGCCGACAACCCCCATGGCGAGATAGACATCGTCTTCACCCAACTACGTCCCGGCGAAAAGCTCTACGAGGAGTTGCTGATCGGGCAGAACGACCAGCCCTCGGAGCACCCTCGGATCATGACCGCCAACGAAGGCTACTGGTCCTGGTCGCAACTGGCTCCCTACCTGGAGCAGCTGCGCTCGGCACTGGACAGCGCTGAACTCGAGCGCGTGAGGGAACTGCTGCGCCTGCCGCCTACCGGTTACAGCCCTACCGGGGGTATCGCCGATCTTGTCTGGCGCCAGCACATGGCCCAGCCGTCCTCACCGACACGACGACTCGCTGGCGCCGCAGACCCCAGCCCCGCCCCCCTTGCGCTTGCGGCAAAGCCACTCTAGCGCCGATCCCCCAGGTTCTGCTGACACGAGGCCCCCATGGAACATTCACTGACGCTGGACAAGGCACGCATCGCGGTCATCGGGCTTGGCTATGTCGGCCTGCCGCTGGCGGTCGAATTCGGCAAGCGCTACCCCACTCTGGGCTTCGATATCAGTGCCGAGCGTATTGCTCAGTTGCACGACGGTATCGATACCACGCGAGAAGTGACACCAGGCGAGCTGAACTTGGCGCCGCTGCTGAGTTTCACCTATCAGCCGGCCAGGCTGGCCGACGCCAATGTCTACATCGTCACGGTACCCACCCCGATCGACGCCCAGCACAATCCCGACCTGACACCGTTGCTGGGGGCCAGTGCCACGGTGGGCAGGGTGATTGCCAAGGGTGATATCGTGATCTTCGAGTCGACGGTCTATCCTGGCGCCACCGAAGACGAGTGCATACCGGTCATCGAGAAGCTGTCCGGGTTGCGCTACAACCGCGACTTCTTCGCCGGCTACAGCCCGGAGCGCATCAATCCCGGTGATCGCGAGCATCGGGTCACCAACATCCGCAAGGTGACCTCCGGCTCGACGCCGGCCAGCGCCAACTTCGTCGATGAGCTCTACGCCTCGGTCATCACCGCCGGCACCTTCCGAGCCAGCTCGATTACCGTGGCCGAGGCCGCCAAAGTCATCGAGAACACCCAACGCGACGTCAACATCGCCTTGATCAACGAACTGTCCATCATCTTCGAGCGTCTGGGCATCGACACCGAAGAGGTGCTGGAAGCCGCCGGCACCAAATGGAACTTCTTGCCCTTCCGTCCTGGCCTGGTGGGCGGGCACTGCATCGGCGTGGACCCCTACTATCTGACCCACAAGGCGCAGCAGGTTGGCTACCATCCCGAGGTCATCCTGTCCGGCCGCCGTATCAATGACGGCATGGGCGCCTACGTGGCCAATCAGTTGATCAAGTGCCTGGCCAAGCGACGCATCCATGTGCAGGATGCCCGGGTACTGATCATGGGCCTGACGTTCAAGGAGAACTGCCCGGACCTGCGCAATACCCGTGTCATCGATATCATCGACGAGCTGCGCGAGTTCAACGTGGCGGTGGACGTGCTCGACCCCCACGTGGACCGTGACGAGGCGGTGGCCGCCTTTGGCCTTCGCCCTGTCGACGAACCGGAACCCGGCGCCTACGACGCCGTCATCATCGCCGTCGCTCACCACGAATTCCGTGATATCGGGGTCGAGCGAATCCGCGGCTGGGGCAAGCCGGAACACGTGCTGTATGACCTCAAGTATCTGCTGCCCAAGGGCGCGGCGGATCTGCGCCTCTAGCCTTAGCAACTACGCCTGGGGGCATCTGTATCTGCGCCTCTAGCGTCCGTAGCCACGCCTGGGCATCTGCAGCGGCCATCGCCTTGCGTCCCTTCCTTCCGCAGTCGCCTGGCCAATCGCCGCGGCGTCGCAGGCGAACGAGGTGCCCGGCAGACAGCCAAAATGGTGCCCCAGAAACGCAATGGGCAGGACCCGAAGGCCCTGCCCATTGCGGTTTTTCCAGAGGCTTAGCCGCAGCCACGCTCCACGGACCGACGTCGATAGACCGACGTTGATAGATCCTTTCCAACAGCGTCACTCAGGACAGACCCGCTAGCGACAGAGTGGGTCATGACAGAGTGACTCATGACCGAGTCATGCTGGGCGGCGTCAATCGGGGCGGCGTCACTCGGGACAGAGTGCAGGCTGCGTTGCCCGCGCCATGACCTCCTCGAGCACCCGACAGGTCTTGTCCATCTGTTCCTCGGTCAGGGTCGGATGGATCAGCAGCATCAGGCTGGTCTCTCCCAGTTCCCTGGCCACCGGCAACGGCCGCGCCGGGCGCCAGGGAGTGTTGTCGAAGGCGCGTTCCCGGTAGACCTCGGAGCAGCTGCCACTGAAACAGGGCACCCCCTGGGCATTGAGACACTGCATGATGGCGTCGCGGCTCCAGCCCTCGGCCAGGCGTTCGGGACGGACAAACACATAGGCCTTGTAGCCGGCATGGACGATGTGTTCGGGCGGACGCGGAGCCCGCAGTCCCGGACAGCGATCTGCGGCGTCGAGAATGGCGTAAAGATTGGCGCGGCGGCGCTGACTCCACTGAGCCATGCGCTCGAGCTGGCGTCTTCCCAGCACCGCCTGCATCTCGGTCATCCGCCAATTGGTACCGAAACTGTCGTGCAGCCAGCGAAACCCCGGCGGGTGGGCCCGCTCATGGACCGCTTCCCAGCTCTTGCCGTGGTCCTTGTAGGCCCACATACGCCGGTGCAGCCCAGGATCGTCGGTGGTGACCATGCCCCCTTCCCCGCCGGTGGTCATGATCTTGTCCTGACAGAATGACCAGGCCGCCACATCACCGAAGGTGCCGACGCTGCGGCCACGATAGCGCGCACCGTGTGCCTGGGCGCAGTCCTCGATGATCGAAAGACCAAAGGTCTGCGCCAGTTCACCGAGGGCATCCATGTCACAGGGCCAGCCCGCCAGGTGGACGGCGACGATGGCGCGGGTGCGTGGGCTCAGGCACTCCTCGACGCTGGCGACCGACAGGTTCTGGGAGTCACGCTCGATGTCGGCAAACACCGGGGTAGCGCCCGCATTGACGATGGCCGACACCGACGCCAGGAAGGTCCTGGGGGTCACGATCACCTCGTGCCCTGGTCCGATATCCAGGGCATGCAGCGCCAGATCCAGCGCCAGGGTGCCGTTGGCCACGGCGACAGCGTGGTGAGCGCCTGTCCAGGCGGCGAATTCGCGCTCGAACTCGCGGCCCTCGTCGCCGGTCCAGTAATTGACGCGTTGGCTGAGCAGCACGCGCGATACCGCCTCGGCGTCGCCTTCATCGAAGCAGGGCCAGGGTGCGAAGGGGCCATTTAGCATAGGGGCTTCTCTCTGCAGAGGTCTTGTCGGGGCATCCCCGGATACGAAGATGGGCGCTATCGTAAACTCGCTCCCACTCAGCGCACGTGGCGTGACTCATGGTCGAGTCGATGGTCCAGAAGCTGGTTCGGAAGCTGGTTCGGAAGCTGTTTCGGAAACTGTTTCGGTCGATGCTTCAGTGGACGGTGCAGACGGCAGACTACCGACCTGCGCCGGAAGGCCGATCCGCTGGTACAACTGCCGATACTGCTCAACCACCTGAGCAAGACCGAACTCGCTCACGATGCGCTCTCTTGCCTCTCGTCCCCGTTCCCGGCGCCTGTCGGCAGGTTCGTTCAAGGCTTCCAGCAAGGCCCGGGCGAGGGCCTGGCTATCTCGTGGTGGCACGATGCGTCCGCTGGTACCGAGGATGTAGTCGCTGTCACCGACGTCGGTCGCCACACAGCTCAGTTCGCAGGCCATGGCCTCCGCCAGGGCATTGGGGAAGGCCTCGAGCCATGAACTCTGACAGAACACATCCATCGCCTGCATCAGCTCACCCACGTCGTCTCGCTCACCCGTCAGCAAGAAGCGCGAGCGGTACTCGTCCGGCACGATGCCCGCCAACTGCGGCGCATCGAAATCGACGCCACGACCGACCACCAGAAAGCGCGCCTGAGGCATTTGTTCGGCGACGGTGACGCAGGCCCGCAACAGATTGGGATGATCCTTGATCGGGTGGCATCGGGCCACATGCCCCACCACCCATTGTTCATCGTTAAAGCTCAGACGCTTCCGCACCTGTTGCCGGCTGGCCGAATCCGGGGCCACGGCGGCGGTATCGAATCCGTTGGGAATGACCAGCGCTGCGTCATCGCGGAAGCCGAAGTCGCGATGTTGCCGCCGAGACAGGCGACTGTTGAAAACGATCGCCCCGGGTCCGCCCGAGAGCCGTCGGTTGGCGCGAATGGCCCATCGCGTCAATGGCTTGTGGCGCTCGATCTGGTAGAGGCACTGGCGCACGTTCCAGCTCACCGCCGGCCGCTGGTGGCACAGGCGAGCCGCCATGCTGGCCATGAGGTTGCCGTGGTACATCCAGCCCTGAATGACGTCAGGGGCGAAACGTCGCACCAGAGCGCTCAGACGAGGCAGGGTCCAGGGGGCGGGGATTCCCTGGCGCATGCCAAGGGCATGGACCTCGATGCCCAGCGCACGAATACGGGGCCCGTAGCTACCCTCGTCCATCAGGGCGATCACTGCGACCTCGTCCGGGGCACTGACGCCTGCGGCCAGCAGATTATAGAGATTTCGCTCCGCGCCACCGGTACCGAGTCCGGTGATGACATGAAGTACGCGCACAGACATGGGCAGACACATCCTGTGATGGGCAAGAAAGCGACAACAATTTAACCGCTCAGGAAAAATGCAGAGGTGCCACGGAAATGGCGGTGGCCGAGATTTGCCGCGGATGGCCCGAGCACAGAGCCTTGCGCAGGCGCACCAGAACTCAGCCCTGCGACGCCATCGACGATACGCCGCTGTTCAGGCGAACAAGGTAGCGCTCGACGGCCAGTTCGGCGCCAAAATCGGCGGCGCGCTGGTGAACCGGAGGATGCTCGTCACGCGCCAGCACTTCCTCGAGCGCGTCTGCAAGCGCTTCGCTGTCGCCCATGGGAATCAGCCGCCCCCAGCGCCCGCCCTCGAGAATTTCCTGAGGGCCCGAGGGGCAGTCAGTCGCTACCACCGGAGTGCCGCAGGCCATCGCCTGGATCAGCACGCTAGGCAACCCCTCTGCGTAGGACGACAACGCGAAGACCCGAGCCTTGCGCATATACACAAAAGGATTGTCGACGAACCCGGGCAGCGATACGGCGTCGGCCACCCCGAGACGATGCGCCTGGTCAAGCAGCGTGTCTCGCAGCGGTCCTTCGCCGAGAATCGTCAGTCGCACCTCTCGGTGCTCATGGCGCTGACGCAGGCGTGCCAGAGCGTCGATCAGCACGTCGAAACCCTTCTGTTCGATCAAGCGTCCCACCGCGACGATGCCGACTTCGCCGATATCCTCCACCGACGACTCGGCGAGCTGCACCAGCCGCTCATCGACGATGGGATTGAAGATGACCTCGATCCGAGAGGGGTCCAGCGCCAGGCCTCTGGCCAGGTCATCGGCGACACCTTGGGAGACCGCCACCACGGCGTCGGCTCGCAGATAGGCATGGCGCATCAGCCGCCGCATCACCCGGGCATTGAAGCCGGTGTTTCTGGCGGTCACTGCAAAATAGTTGGTGTGCTCGGTCACCACCAGTCGACAGTCGAGGCGGGCCAGCGCCCGCGCCGCCACCGCCACCACGTTGGCGTGGCCCATCGCCGACAACAGCGCAGCGGGCCGTTCGCGCTTCAGATAGCGCACCAGCGCAGGCAGACTGCTGGCGACCCTGGCGGCGCCCAGGCTGAAGTGGCGGATGCCGGGGGCGATTTCCGCCTGGTAGACGTTCTCGTCGCTGGCGGTCACCAGGTCGACCTCATGACCGGCCGCGACGAAGCCATTGGCGAGCAGCACCATGACCCGCTCCGCGCCGCCGCCCCGCAGCGACGGCAGAAACAAGGCAATCTTTTGCATAGGACTTCGAATAGCGCTTCGAACAGGGCTGCGAACAGGGCTTTGCATGGCGTCCTTTTCCTTTGCTCTTCGTTCGAGCATGACCAATAGTCGGGCGGGCTTGAACGAGCACGATGGCGTCTCAAGGGAGACTTAACGCTGCATCGCGCTCGATCGGGAGCCCAGGCGTCGCAATTTCAGCGCCAACGTCAACAGCGCGGAGGCAGCTCCGATCAGCACTGGGTGACTGGCCAATCGAAATAGCGCGAGATCCCGCCGCTCGCGCCAGTTTCCAGGGGTGAATATCTCCACCTGAAAGCGGCAGGCGGTAAGGTCTCGTCTGCTCAGGCTGGACAACCACTGGCGTCGGGAAAAGGCGTTGCGATGATGGTCCTGACACAGGTAGCGCTTGACCACGTAACGACTGGCATCCAGATTGGCGCTGGAGCTCATGCGGCCCTGGCGCGTCACGTCCATGACTGCGGTCGGCTGCGGGTCGAACAGTAGACGCTCGCCCTGGTGAAAGGCGCGAATGGCGAAGACCCAGTCCTGGTGCTTGCGCGTCGCGTCATCGAAGCGCGCCCCCTGCCAAAAGGCCTTGCACAGCGACAGGGTGGAAGAACGCACGTCTCCACGCTCCACGAACAGGTAGTGACGCATGTCGCCGCCGTGGTAGGCCGGAAGTCGCGACGCGCTCAGGCGGGAGGCGTCGGCGAGGCGCGCAAGATAGTTGCCAAAGATGACGCCGGCGCCGCTATCGCGGTGCATGGCCATGCGGCGCTTGAGTGCCCCTGGCGCCAGGGCATCATCGGAGTCCAGAAAGAAGACGAAAGCCCCACGACTCTCCTCGAGTCCCCGGTTGCGGGACACGGCGGCGTTGGACCTGGCAGGCTTCTCGATCAGCCTGACGGCTTCGTATCGCTGCACCAGCCGCGAGAGCGCCTCACGATCATCCGAACAGTCGTCCACCAGCAGGATCTCGTGGCTCAACCCTTCAGTCTGGCTTACCACGGACAGCAGGGCTCGCTCGACAAAAGCGGCGCTATTGTAGGTCGGTATCACCACCGAGACCTGCATCGATTCCTCTCCTGACGGTTCTGCCCTGAAGGCGCTGTTCTGAGGACACTGTTCTGAGGGCACGGGTCTGAGGCCCTGGCCTGGAAGAACGGTTCGAAAAAACCCGTTCTGAAAACACAGCCCTGAAGGTCCCGGCACCATGCCGGAGGGCCTTGACTCACCTGGGGCCCGCGACCTTGCCACCGTCGGATCGCCTTGATGAGCGCTCCTGCGGAAGCCGAAGCAGCGAGCCAAGGTAATCGAGCCCTTCATCGCTGTAGCCATTGTCCATGTTGGCCGAGGGCGTAAAGGTCATCTCACCGAGAACGGGACGGCCCTGCTCGATGTAGAAGTCCACACGCACGAACGCAAAAGGCTCGGCCAAGGCGCGGGCGGACTCGAGCAGTGGTTCAAGACAAGCTGGACGGGCCAGATCGGCGGTGTCGGTGATGATCGGCACCTTGGCAGCCATCAGCTCAAGCGGCCCCCAGTCTCGATCGAAATAGGCGTAGCGAGTCTGCCCCTTGTCCGAGGCGCACAGCAGCACCACCAACGGCTCGCCGTTGAAGCAGTAGACCTTGTAGTCCAGGGGCGCGTCCCTCCCCCCGCTGTCCAGCATGCGCTCGGCAAAGATCCGCGGCACGATCTGATCGTAGTGATACTCGAGCTTGCGACGCCCATAGCGTTCGGTCATCCAGCGCGACAGATCCTGGCGGGCCTTGCGCCTTTCCAGGGTCGACTTGTCGTGCACCAGGATGTTGTAGCCGCAGCCATGATTGCACTTCAGCACGAAGGCGTCTGGCAGGGCTTCCCAGTCGATCTCGTCGACACTGCGGTAGACGCCCAGCAGATCATTGAGAATCGCACCCTGGCCTCTGGACCTCGCGTAATCGTGCAGCCCGAGCTTGTCGGCGCACTTGGCCATCAGCGGGTCACGATGAAACAGCTTGAGCCACTGAAGCTTCTCGTCGAAGCGCCTGGGAGTTCGAAGGTCGAGGCGGCGCCGGGTCTTGCGTTGGTGCATCAGTCGCGTCGCCTGCTCGTTGGAGAAGGCGTCCAGCCCCAACATCCCCAACGTCCACAGGCGGGACTTGGCCGCGCCCATCCACTCATTCATGACCGCCATTGTCCGCTCCTTGCACGGTTCCATTGAAGCTCAATGACCGCCCTGCCGTTACTTCGCGGTCGTGTCGGCAGCGCCGGCCCACCTGCGTCAGTTCGATCAGGTCGCCCAGGTAGCGTTGTCCGTAGGCGTTGTAGCGCCGTGATACGTTCGCCCCGGGTGTGAACGTCATCTCACCGAGCACCGCCCGCCCTTCCCGCTCGTAGAAGTCGACCCGGACAAAGACAAAGCCCCGCGAAAGCCGCTCGGCCAGTTCGAGCATCTGGTCGAGCGCTTGCGGACGGTCCACGTCTTCTGCGCTCTGGTGCTTGCGATCATTCAGCTCGAGCCGTTGCCAAGCCGGATCATGGAAGTCGAAACGCATGTCGCCTCCCCTGTCGGTGCATACCAGCACCACACGAGGGCGACCATGAAAGCAGTAGACCTTGTAGTCCACGGGCACTCCCCCGGTAGCGGTCTCGATGTACTCCTCGGCCAGCACTCTCGGGGGTATGGCGTCGTAGTGATACTCCAGATAGCGACGGGCGTAGCGCTCCTTCAGCCAACGCTGCAGCCGTCGCTTGACCGCTCGCTCGTCCGCCTTGCGCTTATCGTCGATGATCACGTTGTAGCCGCAACCGTGGGTACACTTCAGCGCGAAGCGCGCCGGCAGTTCCTCCCAGTCGATCGCATCGACGCTCTCGTAGAGGCCGATCAGTCGACTGAGGGCAACGGCGCAGCCTCGCTCGGCGGCAAACTCTCGGACGGCGTACTTGTCGGCGCAACGCGAAAGCCCCCGACGATCACCGTACAGCTTGAGCCACTGCAGCTTGTCATTGAAATCCCTGGGATCGTCGAGTTCGAGCCGCTGCCCATACTCTCGCCGGTGCACCAGCCTTGTCGCCAGACGCGGCGACAGGCGGTCGACCACCCCCAGAGCGCATCGCCACCCCAGCTTCTCCGTCCTGTCGAAGGCTCGCTGAAATCCTGTCATACGATAATCCCTTGTGCAGAAGCGCTCTCACGTCTTGATCAATCCCTGGTCACGCCGTCTTGCCCGCAACAGGGTCACACCGACCAGCGCCAGATTGAGCATGGCGCCGACCAGAGAGAAGGCCACCACCGCAACGAGATCGCTGTGATACACCCGAAACCCCACATACAGCGCGGCCACGCGGCCGAGAACGCTGAGTACCTCGTAGATCAGAAAACCACGCTGCAGGCCCAGACTGGCGATGGAGGCCACACTGGGCTTGTTGAGAAAGGCAAAGTACAGCCAGACCGCCATCCAGCGTGCGTACTCGCCCGCCTGCCACCAGGGGTCACCGAACAGCAGAGCAAACAGCCAGGGCCCCAGCACCACCATGGCGCCAAAGGGGACGAGCCCCACCGCCGCCATCACCAGGGTGGTCTTCGCCAGTGACGCGGTAATCGGCTCGCCGCGGTTGACCGCCGAGGCCACATGGGGATAGAAGACGTCGTTGACCGACTTCGCCAACAGCACCATGGGCGCGGCCAGTACCGAGGCCGCCAGGCTGTAGTGCCCGGCGGCTGCGGTACCGAAGAATCCCGCCAGCAACAACACCGGCAACGACTGCGACAAGGCGTTGAGCGTCACCTGGGGTGCACGATACAAGGGAAAGTCAAGGTGGCGACGCGCCAGTTCCCGCCATGGGGCGCCCCGTCCCCCGCCGACCAGACCATCACCGAGTCGCCGGTCTGCCCACCACAGCAGCAAGGCGTTAAGCCCACTGGCGGCGGCGGTGACAAGCACCAGCGTCACCCCGACCGGATGCAGCACGCCGCCGGTCGCCTTGGCCAGGTTGAGGACCAGGGCATGGATCATCGCCACCTTGGCCGTCACCCCGAATCGCTGGCGCCGAATCAGCCACTGCTGCATCACCTGTTGCATGGCCGCCAGCAGCATGGCCATAGGCAGCAGCCAGATCAGCATGGCGGCAAGCCTCGGATCGAGATGCCGATCCAGTAGTGGTTGCAGCACAGCGAGCGCCGCCACGGCGGCCAGCGCCAGCAGCACCGCCAGTCCCATGCTGAGCCGGGCCAGCCCCCGGGCGTCTTCGTCCCGGGGCGGCAGCACCATGGCGACCGGGTAGGTCAGGGCCGCCAGCGGCGCGACGACACTGACCAGGGCGCTGAAGGAACCGGCCAGGCCGAAGGCGTCGGGGCTGAACAGACGGGTGATGAGTGGCGCAAAGGCCAGACTCAGCGCCTGAGCCCCCGCCGTGCCACCGGCTACCAGCAACACCTGGGACAGCAAGCGATGACGTCTAAGCGCTGTCAGCCAGCCCCGTTGCGGCAAGACCGCGGCCACCGAGTCGGTATCCCGGGGCGTCATTCATTGCCTCGAAAGGGCTTCATGGTGACGCTCCCTTGGCCACTGATACCCTCGCGTCGCAGCACCTTGACGACCGTCATGGCCAGTATCCGGATATCGAGCGCCAGGCTGTGGTGGTCCACGTACCAGACGTCAAGCTCGAAGCGCTCGCGCCAGGAAAGCGCATTCCTGCCGTTGACCTGAGCCCATCCGGTGATCCCCGGTCGTACCTCGTGGCGACGGGCCTGGACCCGGTCATACAGCGGCAGGTACTCCATCAGCAGCGGGCGTGGCCCGACCAGACTCATCTCGCCTTTCAGCACGTTCCAGAGTTCGGGCAGCTCGTCCAGGCTGGACGCCCGCAGCCACCCCCCGAGCGTCGTCATGCGCTGCTCGTCGGGCAGCGTGCGTCCCTGCTCGTCACAGCGCTGGGCGAGGGTCCTGAACTTGATCAAGCGGTAGGGACGGCCATGCAGCCCAGGGCGCCACTGAAAGAAAAAGGCCGGCTTGCCAAGCCTCAGCCGGACGAGTCCCCAGATGCCGAGCATCAAAGGGGATAGCAGGACCAGCAACGAGGCGGCCACCAGCACATCCAGACAACGCTTGGCCATCATCATCTCACCACGCTGGGGTCAAGCCCTGCCGGGCAGGATGACGCCGTATCGACCCCCATGGCGTCGAGGATGCTGTGATTGACGCGGTGCACATCGTAGCGCTCCTCGGCGCGAGCCCGGGAGGCCTGGCCGTGCTGGACGATCAGCGCCGGCGTTTCCAGATAGCGTTGCAACGCCTGGCACAGGGCGTCGACATTTTTCACCTCCACCAGATAACCGTTGACCCCTGGCGCGACGGTCTCGCGGCATCCCGGCGCGTCGGTGGTCACCACCGCACGCCCCAGGGCCATGGCCTCGAGCACCGTTCTCGGGGTCCCCTCACGATAGGACGGCAGCACATAGACGCTGCATTCGGCGATGGCCGGACGGACATCATCGAGTTGACCGAGATATTCGATGGCGCCGTCATCGATCCATGACTGAAGCTCGTGCGCCGCGATGCTGTCGGGGTTGTCGTCCAGCCAACCCGCCAGGCGAAAGCGCACCTGGGGATGGCGCTGGCGGATACGCGTCGCCGCCTCGGCGTACTCGCGCACCCCCTTGTCACCCAGCAACCGAGCGATCAGCAGGAAGCTGACCGGCTCGGTCGCTGGAGCCACCGGCGAGAAATGCGCCAGATCCACTCCGGAACCGTTGATCACCCGGGACGCCGTGGTATCAAGGAGAATCCCCTCCTCGATGAACAGGCGACGATCATCCGGGTTCTGGAACAGCACCATATGAGCCCGTCCCAGAGCGACGCGATACAACCGCCGCACCAGCGCCTTGATCAAGCGGCGCTTGTTGCCACCCTGGGCGCCCTCCTGGGTGCCGGTAAAGGCGTACCCCAGCCCGGTGACCAGCAGGGTCCGCTGGCGCACCCCCAACACCCAGGCAGCCAGTGCCCCGTAGACCACCGGCTTGATCGTGTAGGCAAAAAGCCCATCGGGACGTACCCGCAGCATCAATCTCATCAGAGCCGCCAGGGTCTTCAGATCGTCCAGCGGGTTCATGCCGGTGCGCGAAAGCGGGATATCGTGCAGCGTCGCGCCGAGGGCCTCGAGACTGTCTCTCAGACGCGACGAAGCAGCCGAACGCTCGGCGTCACCCTCGCCGCCGGTGGCACCGGTAGCGCCCTTCCCCCCCACGGGTGCGGCGACATGAACCTCGATACCGCGAGTGACCATCTCCCTGATCAGCTCACCGCGAAACCCGACGATGGACTCGGGGTAACTCGCTACCATCAACAGTCGCTTGATCATCTCGCCACTCCATTTGGCGTGCTTTCGACAGACGGCGCAGAGCCCCCGGTCGACTCGGCGTCGGTGGTTACCTGTCGCGGGCGCCCCATGACGGACATCAACAGATAGATAAGCACCGGGGTAAACATCCACTTCTGACGTGCAGCGATGCCCAGATTGGCGGTGGTCATCGCCAGGATGGTCCAGGCCAGCAGCAGGTAAAACCACAGAAACAGTCGATTGGCGGGAGGCGCATTGCGCCCGGTGATGGCGGCGATGCCACCGACTACCATCAGATACAGCAAGATGACGTTATCCACCGAGGACGCCAGCTGGAACACACTGCTGGCTTCCATGGGCAACGGCCTGAACATATAGGTGAAAAGCTGCATCGGCAGACTCATGGAGGCGATGTCCACCGCGCCGCCGCCGGTCTGGTTGTAGCTCTGCCGCAATTCGATGTAACTCATCACCTGATCGGCATCGGAGCCGCTGCCGACCCCGGCGTAATCCAGCGCCAGGGGTACGATGATCGCCGCCCCGGCAAGCGCCGCAGTCCCCAGCAAAAGCCGCTGCCACAGCACGACGCCGGGCTGCAGACAGAAGGCAGCCGCCAAGGCGATCAGCTGTATACCGGCCATGTGCGGACGCACCACCAGCATAATCATTACCGCCACCACCATCAGCAGGTGACGGCGTCTGAGATCCAGCGCCGCCCACAGCGAAAGCCCCATGGACAGAAACGACAGCGCATCCTTGCCGATGGCGGAGCCCCAGTAGTGCATCGAGGGTAGAAAGAGTACGGCCAGCGCCAGCAGACGAATACCCAGGGCACGTTCGGCAATGGCCTGATGGAGACTGCCGGCGAAGGCCAGCAGCCCGACATAGCCGGCCAGATTGAACACCAGAAAGGTCCCCAGAAACGACAGCCCCAGGCCCTGGGTAAACAGCGAGGTGAACACGATCACCCCCGCAGTGCCGAAGGAGAACTCGACGCCGTCGTTCAACGACGCCCGGTAGTACATCAAGGAATCTCCGCCGTCGCCGTTGACGAACCAGGCGTAGAGCACGCAGAAGGCCGTGTGCCAGAGATAGAGCGGCAGACACAGCATGTAAGACAGCCCGAAGGCTCGCCCCACCGCTCTGGCAAGCCACATACCGAGCACGAACACCGCCAGGGCGGAGTACACGTCCCAGGCGGAGGTGACATAAGGGATGGGAACCATCGGCGTTAAGCTCACTCATTTGACGTGCGGGCATGCCGTTCGACTACCACGGGGCCAGGCGCTGGACGGACAGCGTCCTTCTCAGGCAATCGCCACCTGGTCGATGTCGTCGTGACCGGGATCGCCCACGGCCAGATCGCAGACTCGTCGGATATGAACGTCGCCCTTGAGGTCGACGAAGCTCACCCTGTCGAGCAGATCCAGGCAGTAGAGCTCAGAAGACGAGGAATAGTGATACACCACCAGTTCGTCGACCCGGCTAGCCAGTAGACGAATCCACACCTCGGCGGGAATCCACGGCTGCTCCAGCACCTGGATGTCAGCATCGAGCCAGGCGCAGCCGTCGTGGGGATGGGGCTTGAACAGCAACAGGGGATGACGTCGCTTGAGCTCGGCAAGCCTCTCGGCGGAGATATCGCCGCCCCCCCAGGTACCCAGTACCAGCGCCGGCGTTGCCGACGTCAGCCGGTCGAGCCAGGGCGACAGCAGTGCCTGCCAGTCCTCCCAGCCTTGCTCCAGCTCACCGACGAGCCCCGGGCAATAGCGCGCCTTGTGCGCCAGGCGGGGATTCAATCGGGCGTAGGTCCGCGGCCGCGAAACGAACACCAGGTCGGTCCTGCGACCGCCCCCGAAACGCAGTCCGCAACCGCGCACCAAGGCCACCAGGCTCCACTTCAACCGCCTGGACAGAGGCATCTCGTAGAGATAGGAGCTGAAGTAGGTGCTGACCCCCTCCTCGTAAAGGCACAGACAGCCTGTCTTCAGCGGCGCCAGCAGCAGGTACTTGCTGGTGCGATCGTTGTCGATGAACAGACTGTCGTAGTGCAAGGCGCCCAGCGCCTCGCGTGCCGCGGCCTGGGTCGGCACGCGGCGTATCTCGTCAAAGAGTGAACGATGGTGGCTTGCTTCGACAAAGGCGTAGAAGGCGTCATACTCGGCGATGCTTTCGGCCACCAGCAGCACCAGCGCCTGCTCGATTCGGTAGTGACGAACGATCGAGGCACAGGTCAGAAACTGCAGCGGCTTGCAGCAGATAAAGACGCTTCGGCCAAACGACGCCTGCGTGCTTGGCGCTGGCGCGGTTCCCCATGTGCCGGTCCCCTCCGCAGGCGCTGTTGCTGCCCCGCCCGGCGGATGCGCGCGCTCGCCACTCACCTCCTCCCGCGCCCGATTCATACCAGCTCCACCAGGCCACAATCGCGCCAGCGCTTGAGATAGTCGTGGACCACGCTCTCCTCGAGGCCGACCTCCCTGGCCAGCTGGCGCACGGTGGTCGGGCGCGTCAGGGTCGGGATGGAGTCCATCAACAGGCGCATCCGCCGGCGTGACTCGTCCGGCACGTCACCGAAGGCGACCTGGCCAGGATCCACATAGAGGTCATGGCGGGGGTGCGACAGGCAGACGTTGCCCTCGAAGCGCTTCTTGATCAGCGGCGAGGACTCGATATCGTCGATGGCGGCAAGCACCACGTCACGCGCCTCGAGCAGGCGCTGCGGCGACATCAAGCCAAGGTTGTCGGCGTCGGTGTGATACTCGGGATAGGGGTAGCGCGATAGCGAAGCCATGGGGATGCCATAGGCTTCCCACAGATACTCGTCGTTGAGCAGCAGGCTCTCGAAGGCGCCCTCGCGGTAGTCGTGCCCGCCTTCGTTGAGCACGCGGGACAACGCTTGCTCGATGTTCGATCCGGCGCCACGTGAGCGCTGCAGATTGAGGATGGTGGGCGAGCCCAGCATCTCGAGCATCAGCCCCTCGAACAGTAAAGCGCGCTCTGCGGCGGGAAGCCGCCCAAGATAATATTCGGTGCCCATGATGCCGGGGGCCAGCACCAGTCGGTAGCTGAAGCGCCTGGGTCGCGCGGCAAGCGCCTCGAACACGGCGAGCCCCACCGCCACGCCGGACAGACCATCGTTGGCGACGCCGGGATGATCCAGGTTGGCCCCCAGCACGATGGTCTGCTCGAGCTGCCCCGGCAGGTGATAGTCCAGGCAGCGCAGATACCCCGGCGCCTCGCGGGTCTCGATCACCACCTCGTAGTCACCAGGCGCAAGACGCTCGACAAGACGACGTGGCACGCAGAACCCCCAGTCACGCTGCCAGCTGGTAAATAGCTGGCGAAAATGAAACGGGATGCGCTCCTCGTAGCGGTGATCAAAATGCAGGTGGGACTTGAGTTCTTCTCGCGAGACCGTGCCTCGGAACGGCAGTGACAGCGCCATCACCGCCATGGGATGCCAGCGACCATCATAGATACACTCGCCATCCTTGTAGATGGCCGCCTCCAGCACGTCCCACCTGGGCGGAATCACCCAGCCATTGTGGACGTCAGAGGCCTCGAAACGATGCTCCCTGAGCGGCCAGCGCTCGGCCAGGTAGACCACCGTGGCGTCGTAGTCGCTCGAGCAGATCACCCGATTCAGCGGAGTGAGGTCGGCCAACATGGCCATCATGGCGTCGCCGGCGGCGACAGACGCTGTCGTCGCGCTCTGCGTGCACGCTGTCATGACAAGATCCCTGTGCATGGTGGGTAGGCTGGCGGCAAACCGCCGGGGCCGCGCCAGGCTCGGCGCAAATGGGGAAGACGTGGAAGTGGACGAGGATGTGGTCAGCTATCAAACCTGGACGGTCGCCGGGTCGCCAGGGCAGGCAGCGGCCTGGCTGGGCAGATCATTGGTGTCCAGGCGCGGCAGCAGCAAGGGGTCGTCCCGGGCCGGGTCGGCCTGCCGCGACGTCACGGTCAGCCCGGCGGCGCAGCCAAGCTGGCGTAGACGGCCCAGCAGCGCCTGGTCGACGCCACCGTAGGGATAGCACATCACCCAGTCGTCGCCGAGCACCCCCAGGCTTCGAAGATAAGCGAGACTGACCTCGAGGTCCCTGCCCTGTTGTTCGGGCGTCAGGCTGTCGAACCAGAAGTGCTGATCCCCGTGGCAGCCGATATGCATGCCGGCGTCGTGCAGCTGGCGGACCTCGGCATCGCTCAGATAGAGCATTTCGGCGAAGGCTCGCTGGTCCGTGCTGACGAAGCGCGCAAACAGCTCATCGATGACGTCATGGCGAACCTCGAAGGGCAACTCTCGCTGCAGCAGGCGCTTGAAGAACAGGGTATCGGGGTCATCGAAGCGTCCCTGGCGCGACAGCCGATGATAGACCCTGCGATGGATATCCTCGTAGGTCCCCAGGCCATGACGCTCGCGACGCTTATCCAGTGCCCTGGCCAGGGCCGGCAGCAACTCGGCGGTGGAAGCGACGCTGGCCAGCACGAACTGGATCTTGTTGACGTCGAGGATCAGGCCGTCGCGCAGGGTACCGGTGCAGGGAAAGAAGCTACCCTGAAGGCTGCGTCGCTCGAGCTCCGGCAACACGTGTTCGAGGTGATCACGATAGCCGTCGTCGAAGCTCAACAGCACCGCCTGCTCGGGCAATGTCTGCTGGCCGCGCCAGGCGGCGATCACCTGTTCCATCGTCACCGGCCGATAGTGCCGCTCGAGATGGTCGAGCTGAGCGCGAAAGGCAGCAAGCTCCAGTGCCTTGAGGCGCGGATAGCGCGACCCGGCCAGCGGTCGGACATAGTGGTACATCACGATGGTCAACATCGAGCGAAACTCCTTCCCTGCGCATATTGCAGCGGCCATGGGGCACGCCTTGCCACACCTCCGGCAATCCCTTCGCTGCCGTTCAACTGGTGCCGTTTATCGGGCAGCGTGCATCGACGCCGTGCTACCAGGCGCTCAAGCCACCATCCACGTGAAGCGTCTGCCCCGTCACGTAGCCGGAGGCATCCGAGGCCAGAAAGATCAGCGCGCCGACCAGATCGGTCGGTGTTCCCATGCGCCCCAGCGGCACCCTGGCCGAATAGCGCTCGACGAAGGCAGCATTCTGGCCACTCTCGATGCCGCCCGGTACCAGGGTATTGACGCGGATACCGTGGCCTGCCCAGAGCGTGGCGAGATAACGCGCCAGTCCGGATACCCCGGCCTTGGAGGCGGCGTAGACCGGAGGCGTGTTGATGGCCACCCCCAGGTACTGCGAGCCCTCGTAGATACGCGGATCGCAGCCCATCTCGCCGTAGATGGAACCGGTATGGATGATGCTGCCGCCTCGACCCTGCTCGATCATCTGCCGGCCTACCGCTCGCGACACCAGAAAGACACCGTCGAGATTGACCGCCATGACGTCACGCCACTGGGCCAGGGTGTAGTCTTCGGCCGGGGCGAAGAAGGCCTCCAGGTCTCGCGCCTTGGTCGCCGCATTGTTGTGCAGGATGTCGATGCCTCCCAGCGTCTTGACCGCATGCGCCACCATGGCCTCGACCGAGGCCTCGTCGCTGACGTCACAGCCAAGGCCGAGGCAAGGCTGACCGTGGTCGGTCTGAAGCTCGGCGGCGAAGCGCTCGGCCTCGGCAGCGTCGAGATCCACGACCACCAGCGAGGCGCCGCATTCGGCGAGTGCTCGACAGAAGTGCCGCCCCAGGATGCCCAGAGCCCCGGTGACCAGTGCTACCCGACCGCTCAGATCGAACAGCGCCGACACGGCGCGCGCCTGCGCGGGTACGAGGCCTGCACCCTCGTTGTCAGAGCGCATCGAGACGTACCTCCTCTCCCCGTTCGGCCGCGAGGCGCCCGGCGATCAAGGTCTTGATCACCGCGAGTGTGGTCTGGCATTGATGACGATCCGGCCCCTGCTCGAGCATCCGCCAGAACTCCCACAGGGTGCGACGAAACATGCCGAAGTTGTCGCGGATGTCGGCACTGGCCTGACCGGTATCACCAAACACCTCGATGCGAAAGACCGGCGGCACCTCACCGAGCGCATCGATGCTCATCAGGCTGCCGTCACTCATGGTGATGGCGAAGGACTGGTGGCCTGCCCCAAGCGCTCTGACGGACACCGGCGTCGCCGCCGTCAACGGCAGGATGGCGTCGAGCAGGTGAACCCCGTAGCGCTCCCAGTCCTTGACGATAGCGCCCCTGGCCAGGTGCCAGCTCCCCAGCGCCCCCGGCGTCGCACGCAGGGCGTCGAGTTCGCTGGCAAAGCGCATGCCGGAACATGACATCAGGCGCCCTGCTGCCAGGTAGGGGGAAAAATAGGCCAGATCCTGCAGATCCAGGGTCAGCGGCTTGTCGATGAACACCGCGAGGCCCGCCTCGAGAAAGGGAGCCGCCAGTTCACGGTGGCTCGCCGGATCGTCTCGGGCGATGATGACCGCATCCACCTGCCCCAGCATGTCACCAGGCTCGGCCACGGCCTCGTCGATATGGCAGGCGCGACATAGCCGCTCGGTGACGTCTCGATCCTGGGTCCAGGCGTGGGTGACACGCAGATCACCGACGCCGAATTCCGAGCGATGTCGCCATGCCAGATAGTCATGGATCACCGGCCAGCCCGCCTCGGCCATGGCCGCTTCGTGGTAGCCATTGAGGATGGCGGAAAACGAAAACGGGTGACCGTTGCCCGGACTCATGCCCAGCATGCCAATACGCCTCATCGGCACTCCCTGTCACTGCTGCTTACGTCCGCGCCACTGCTGTCGAGACCGCTGCTCTCGTCTGCCTCTGGCCAAAGCCGGGCAAAACCTGCCGGCGCGGTCCCCGCCAGCCAGTCGATGCCATCGAGGGACGGCGTCAGCGGTATCTCGTGACCCAGCCAGAAGAAGCGCCCGCTGGCGCCATCCGCGGGCAAATCCAGCAGATGGTCCAGGGTCGGTAGACAGACCTCGGGCGCCATCGGTGCCTCGGGGGCCATCTTGCTGCGCACCGGGCCGGGGCTCATCAGGTTGATCTTGATATCCACGTCCTGGTGTTCTCTGGCGGCGGTCACCGTCAGCGCATTCAGCGCCGCCTTGGAGGCGCTGTAGGCGGCATGCCCGGCAAAACAGTTGAGCGGTGCGCCGGAGGTGATATTGACGATGCGGCCAAAGCCACGACGGCGCATGCCGGGCAGCACCGCCGCCATGAGCATGGCCGGCGCGATGGCGTTGACCTCGAGCGAGCGCCGAAGCACGGCTTCGATATCGGCGTCCACTGGCGCAGGCCGATTGAAGCCGGCATTGTTGATCAGATAGCCGACGTCGCCGCATTGCTCCATCAGTGACGCGATGTCACTTGCGATCTCACCGCCGGCGAGATCCAGGCAGTGGACCTCGACACCGGGAAGGCTTGCGGCCAGTTCTGCCAGGGCGTTGGCGTCACGCCCCAGAGCGATCACCCGAAAGCGGCGGTTCAGGTGGCGGCACAGGGCCATGCCGACTCCACCGGTAGCCCCGGTGATCAAGATCGCCGGGCGCACATCGGTGGCTGCGGGAGTCACTAAGGCTTCGACAGGCTGGCTCAACGGGCTCTCCTCAACAGGCTTTCGACGATGACGAAGTCGTGCTCGCGGTCGATGTCGACCGAGCGTTCCGCCGGCATGATCACCGCGCCACTACGCCCGAACAGCAACGCCTTGCCATCCTGGGGAAGACGATCGGGACGGAAGGCATAGACGGCCCCATTGAGCTGATAGGCCATGGGTAGCGCCTGCCGCGGCAGCCAGGGATCGCTGCCGTCGATAAAGGCGGTGGGCCGGCCCCGCGCATCCAGCCGCCAGGTACGGTGAGGATTGACCTCGGCAGCCTTGAAGGTGGCCACCGAGTCCAGCCCCTGCACCACCAGGCGCGACAGGCACTCGGCCACATCCTCGGCACTGCGCAAGGGGCAGGTGGGCTCCAGCAGCACCATCACCTCGGGAGCCTCGCCGCCCTGGTTCAGCTCATCAAACAGTTCACGGATGGTGTCGATCACCAGCGCCTCGTCGGTGGCCAGATGCGCCGACCGACGGTGCACCTCGGCGCCATGCCGGCGGGCCACCTGGGCAATCTCGTCATCATCGGTACTCACGATCACCCGATCGATCGCCCTCACCTGCCGTGCCACCTCGATCGACCAGACCAGCAGCGGTCGTCCGCCGAGCGGCCTCAGGTTCTTTCTCGGCACCGACTTGCTGCCGCCCCGTGCCGGTATCACCGCCGTCACCGACATTGCCGCCTCGGACACTGGTGTCATCATCATTTCCTGAACGGTTGAAGGGGTCGTTGTCGAAGGGAAGAAGGTCAGCCCATCAGGCCTTTGGTCGAAGCAGCGGCGCCGCCCAGAGGGGACACCTCGTCGATGTCGAAGAACCACTTCTCACGGATACCGGCATCCAGCTTGACCCGTTTCAAGGTGTTCTTGATTCGCCGGGAGGCGGCTCCATCCTCGAAGGGGTCATAGGGATTGCTCAGAGCGCCCAGCGAACGCTTGAAGGTCTCGCTCAGGGCGGTCTCGATGCCCTTGGCGATGGCCTCCTCCGAGGCCTCGACATTGATCACGTTTGCCGCCTTGAGGCGGCCGTCCTGACGCTTGCCGACATTGACCACCGGCCGACGGAAGGATGGCGCCTCGATCAGACCGCTGGACGAATTGCCCACCAGCACATCCATGTGCTCGAGACAGCCGTGATAGAGACGCTGCCCCAGACTGTCGACCAGACGCCTGGCCTCGGGGCGCTCGGCACACCAGCGCGCCAGCCGGGCATTGATGCTGCGTCCATGACAGTCGGCGTTGGCCTTGCACACCAGCACGTCCAGATCCTCGAAACGCGACAAGGCCGCGATCAGCGCTTCCACGTCCTCGCCCGTACCCGCGGTCACCGGGTGATAGGTGACCAGCGCGGTGGGCCGGTCCAGTGGCATGTCCAGGGCCCTTGCAAGCACTGCCCTGGTCGGCGTGCGGCTGCGGTACAGGTGATCGATGCCCGGCGCGCCGTGGACGAACACTCGGCCGGGGTCTTCCCCCATCTGCAGAATCCGCCGACGGTAGACCTCGGTGGCGGGAAAGTGCAGGTTGGCCAGCTTGGTCACCGCATGACGATAGTACTCGTCCAGGGCGCCACGACTGGTCTCGCCCCCGTGGAGGTGGGCCAGGGTGATACCGTGGGTGACCGCCGCCAACGCCACCGGCACGATTTCGAAACGGTCGCCCAGCAGGACCACCAGGTCGGGCCGGTCCTCGACCAGGGCATCGCCGACGCTCAACAGCGCCAGCCCCATGGCCTTGGTCATGGCGTTGCGTGAGTCCGACGCCAGCAGGATCTCGAGGCGTCGATGCAGACGAAAGCCGTCGCGCTCGATCTCGCTGACCGTGGAGCCGAACTCGGTGGACAGGTGCGATCCGCTGGCCACCAGCATCAGTTCCAGCGCAGGGTCTTCGTCGATTTCCCGAAGCAACCAGTAGAGCAGCCCATAGTCCGCTCGAGAACTGGTCAGGACCCAGATCTTTCTCGGTGTCATGCCAGTCCCCCTCATGCCCAGGCCGTCATGTCAGATCCGCCCAATCCAGCAGGGCGTCGCGACCGATACGGCGTCTGGCCACCCGGCCGATCAACTGAGGCAGGGCGGCGGCCGGCAGACCGCTGCCAGGCCGCTTGAGCAGCAAATCGGCGTGCGCCAGCACCTCGCCGGCGTCGATGTCACGCCCGGCCACCACGCTGCGACGCACCAGTTCCCGCTGGGGCTGCTCACAGGGCGCCGGGCGCTTGCGCCCATCGCCGAGGGCCTGTTCGATACGACGAATGGCGGTCACCATCGCCAGGAAGGCCTGAGGATCCAGCGAGGCAGCGTGGTCCGGCCCCGCCATGCTGGTATCCAGGGTCAGGTGCTTCTCGATGACCACGGCCCCACGCGCCACCGCCGCCAGCGCGATATCGATACCATCACTATGATCGGAGTAGCCGACCGGGCATCCGAAGGCCTGGGCCAGGGTGTCCATGGCGGCGAGGTTGATCTGATCCACCGGCGCCGGGTATTCACTGACGCAGTGCAGTACCGTAACGTCGCCGGCCCCCGCCGCCAAAAGGGTCGCCAAGGCGGCTTCGATTTCCCCCAGGAAACTCATGCCCGTGGACAACAGCACCGGTTTGCCCTGGGCGCCGATACGTGAAAGCAGCGGCAGATTGGTCAACTCCCCGGAGGCCACCTTGAAGCAACCGACGTCCAGCGCAGCCAGCCACTCGACGCTGTCCTCGTCGAAGGGGCTGGCCAGGAATTCGATGCCACTGTCACGGCTGTACTGGGCCAATCGCCGAAAATCGTCAAGGCCGAGTTCCAGGCGCTTGAGCATGGCGTATTGGGAGCCGTCCTCCGGACAGGCCTTTCGCTGGTAGCTTGCCTGGGCGGCGTCGGCGGTCACCAGTTGCTCCGCCTTGAACCACTGAAACTTGACGGCATCGGCGCCGCACTCACGTGCCGCGTCCACCAGTGCCATGGCGGTATCCAGGCACCCATTGTGATTGACGCCGGCTTCGGCGATCACCTGTACGCCTGGCGACTCGGCGCGGCTCGATGCCACCCTCCTGGTCTCGACAACCTCGGAATGACTCATTCGTGTCCCCTGCTTGCGCCTCTTGGCAGAAGCGCCTTCCCTGTTTGCGTAGACCTGCTTTTTGCGTAGACCTGCTTTAATTTTTTTTGTGCCTCTGGCACTTTTCGCTGTGACGTCTTGTGGTGATGCGTGTCAGCCAGGCGCATTCATTCCCGTCGTCGCGCGGGCGTCCCGAGATACACCCCAGGGCGCGTCACGTCCCCGACCACGGTGGCACCGGCGCCGATCACCGCCCCCGCACACACTTCGACCCCCTGGATCAGGTTGGCTCCGGTGCCGATCATCACGTCCGCCCCTAGCCTGACGCCCCCACTGAGCGTGGCACCGCAGGCGACGTGGACGTTGTCGCCCAACACGCAGTCATGGTCGACCACCGCCCGGGTGTTGATCAGACAGCCTCGTCCCAGACGACTGCCGGTGACCACCACGGCACCATCCAGTATCACGCTGCCGTCTCCCAGCTTCACGTCGTCATGCACCAAGGCGTTGTGCGTGATCAACGGCGGGAGGTCGAATCCCTGCGCCAGGAAGGCCTCGATCAGCGAGCGCCGCCAGGGCGCGCTGGTGACCATGCCGACCCCCAGGAAGGCGACGCCTGGCAGGCCTTCCGGCGACGCCAGTCGACAACGGTCCTGCCCCAGCCAGGGGACCGGCATGGCCGACGAGGGCTCCTGTGCCACGTAGCCGGCCACCTGCCAGCCAAGCCCGCGCAGTCCATGCAGCAGCACCCGCGCATGGCCGCCGCCGCCGATCACGAAGCACTGCTTCATCGGTGCCCGCCTCCCTTCATCGATGCGCGTTCGCTTTACCAGCGCTCCGTCCGTCACTTCGCCAGCGGTTCGTCCGTCGCTTCACCCATGCCTTCATCCGCGCCCTCGCTCGCGCCCTTCACCGGAGTCCCGTCTCAGGCGCTCTGCGCCATTCGCTTGAACACCTCGTTGCGCGACATCAGCTCCCGGTAGCTGCCCTGATCCACCAGGCGTCCACGCTCCATCATGTAGATGCACTCGCAGGCCATGACGGTGGTCAGTCGATGGGCGACCAGCACGATGGTCTTGCGACCGGCGAAGTCATGGATCGCGTCCATGATCAGCCGCTCGGTGATGCCGTCCAGGGCACTGGTCGCCTCATCCAGCACCAGCACCTCGGCCTCGTGATAGAGCGCCCGAGCGATGCCGATGCGCTGGCGCTGTCCCCCGGAGAGCTGGACACCGCGCTCGCCGACCAGGGTCTCGATGCCCTGAGGCAGCTCGGCCACGAACTCGGCCAGGTGGGCGAGCCGAAGTGCCCTTTCGACGCGGTCGTCGTCGATGCACTCGGGGGCCAGACCGAAGGCCACGTTGTCGCGAATGCTGCCATCGCATAGATAGAGCTGTTGGGAGACGAAACCCAGCGCGTCCTGCCACTGGCGACGATTGGCCTCATCGATGACCTTTCCGTCCACGCTGATGCGCCCTCGCTGGGGCTGCATCAGCCCCAGCAAAAGATCGATCAGGGTGGACTTGCCGGAACCGGAAGCGCCAACCAGGCCAATCACGCTGTTGGCCGGGATCACCAGGCTGACGTCGTCCACCGCGGGAGAGCGTGCGCCGGGATAGCGAAAGCTGACGCCCTCGAGGCGAATCTCGCGCCGGGCCTTGAGGGGTGAGCCGCCCTGGGCCGGGTCACCGCCATGCTCAAGGACGCATGCCTGGTCAAGGGCATGGCTGGCCCGCAGGTCATTGCGAATTTCCTCGAGCGCATGCAGGTTCCCGCGGATGCTCGAGACGCTGGCGTAGATATGCTGAAAAGCCGGCAGCAGCTTGAAACCCGCCAGGGCATACACCGCCAGTACCGGCAGCATCGACGCCATCTCGCCCTGGTGGGTCTTGAGCAGGTAGAACAACAGCAGGATCACCGAGGCGAAGGCCACCACCTCCATCGCATAGCGCGGCGCCTGCTTGAGCGCCTGATTGGTGCCCTGGGCCCGGGCAAAGCGCCGACTGGCCCGATCGAAACGCTCGGTCAGTTGGGTCTGACGCCCCAGCAGCAACAGATCCTTGATCCCTCCGAATCCCTCGGCCATCAGCCGAAAGCGCTGGCCCTGGGCCGCCGACAGCGCCTCGCCGTTGCTCATCAGGCGACGTCGGGCGGTGTGATAGAGCAGCAGGTAGGCCAGCGAGAACAACGCCATGGCACACAGCGCCACGGCGGGGTTGTAGATCAGGATGGCCAGCGACATGAACAGCGCCAGCACCACCTTGGCATTCATCTGCATCAACGGATCGATGACGCCCAGCATGACTCGCTGGCACTCCTGAGCGATCTGCTTGGTCAGATAGCTGCTGCTGCCTCCGGCGTGGAACAGCCAGTCCTTGTGCATGTAGTGGGCAAACAGTCGGGACCCCAGCTCCGCCCCGACGGTGGCGCCGTAGACCGCCAGCCGCCACACCGTCACCATCGACACCACTGCGGCGACCGACAACGCGCCCAGCACCCCCAGCCCGAGCCATAGAAGAAAGCGCTCCGGCGAGTCGGCACCGCTGGCCCGATAGAGCTCGCCCATCACGCCGTCCCCGCCAAGGCGCTCCAGATCGCCCACCACCGCCATGAAGGGCGCGATGGAGGCGACGCTGAGCAGCTCGCACAGCGCCATCGCCACCACCAGCACCTGCAGCCGCAGAAGTTGCCGGCGCTGGTGGTGAGTCAGCAGGCCGTAGAGTTCGCGCAGATCAGTCAGCATCTAAGCGCCCCTGGTTGTCGCCGCCGCCGCACTCATTGGTAGGCATAGACATAGTGACCATAGCCGTAACCGTGCCTGGCGCTGGGGTCCATGGCGTTGAGGATGCAGCCCTTGACCCTGACGTTGGAGGTCTCCAGGCGCCTGAGCGCCACCCTGACCTCCTTGACCGGGTTGAGCTTGAAGCGCGTCACCAGCAGGCTGGTGCCCACGCGGTTGCCGACGATGGCGGCGTCGGTCACCGCCAGCACAGGCGGGGTATCGACGATCACCAGATCGTAGTCGCGACTGAACTGCTCCATCAGCGTGGTGAAACGCTCGCGCATCAGCAGTTCCGAAGGATTGGGCGGGCAAGCGCCTCGCGACAGATAGTCGAGCCCTTCCACCTCGGTGTGGCGGATGACCTCGGCCACCTCGCTCTTGTCCGACAGCAGGTCCGACAGGCCACTTTCGGCCTTGGCGCCGAAGGCGCTGTGCAGGTGCCCCTTGCGCATATCGGCGTCGATGACCAGTACCCGTTGACCGGCCTGGGCACAGATCACGCCCAGATTCAGCGAGATGAAGCTCTTGCCGATCTCGGGACTGGGGCCGGTGATCATCAGGCAGTTGTTGGGCGCTTCCATCATCGCGAAGTGCAGACTGGTGCGCAGGCCACGCAACGCCTCGATGGCCATGTCGGTCGGTTGAGTCAGGGCCAGCAGGCCCTTGATCACCGGCTGACTGCGCCGGTCGCTGCGATACTTGACCCGCTTGACCAGGCGCTGCTGAAACTCGGAAAGCGGTACCGTGGCGTACACCGGCAGCCCCAGGTCCTCGAGCTGGTCCGGGCTCTCGATGCCGCGATTGAGCATGCCACGCACCAATACCACCGCCACCGCCAGAAAGGCACCGATAACCGTGGCCAGGGCCATCATCAGGCCGGCGTTGGGTGCCACCGGATCGTCATCCACATACGCATCGTCGATGACCCGCACATTGCCGATGGTGCCGGCCTTGGCGACCGCCACCTCTTGCGCACGATTAAGCACATTGACATAGATCGCCTGGGTCACCTCCACGTCCCGGGTCAGGCGCACGATTTCCTGCTGGGACTCGGGCATCTCGCTGACACGCTCCTCCAGCCGGGCCTTCTCCTGGTTGAGGATGCCGCGCTGGCGCATCAACGCCTGATAGGTGGGGTGATTGCGGGTGAACCGCTGGACCAGTTCGGCTTCCTGGAAATCCAGGGTGTTGAGCTGCTCCTCCACCGAGATCAACTGCTCGACCACCGAGGCCGCCTCGGAGTCCAGGTCGATGCTGTCCACCTCGACGCGATAGGCATTGAGCCGATCTTCCGCCGACGACAGTGAGGCCTTCAATGCCACCGCCTGCTCATCGAGAAAGGCCAGGCTCTGGTCGGCCTGGGCCGACTGCCGCTCGACGTTCTGCATCAGGAAGGTTTCCGCCAGGACATCCAGCGACTCGCGCACCCGATCGATGTCGGTGCCGGTCAGGGTCAGGCGCAACATGCCGGTGCTGGCGCTCGAGCCGCTGCCCTGCTCGGTGACCGTCAAGCGTGCCAGCAGCGAATCGATGGCCGAGACCTGGGGGCGCTTGGACAGGCTGAACTCTGCACCTGGCGCTGCGGTCATCTCGCGAACGCTCAACACCACATCGCCTCCGTCGAATCTTGCGGTATCGCCGACACGACCGACACCCAACAGATCACCGTCAGGACCAAACAGCTGATAGCCGGCATCTCGGCCTGCCACCAGGCGGAAGGCCGCGCCGCGATAGGCGTCAGCGACCTCGAGGCGCGCCAGTTGCAGCGACTCCCCTGCCCACACCAGATGGCTCAGATCCCATGCCTCGGGCATCAACCGCTCGAGCCATCCAAGCGGTGCGGTCATCCAGCCCAGCTCAGCCAGGTCCTCTCGGGTCACCCCTTCACGCACCAGGTAGTCACCGACCAGCGGCAGACGCCGTGGCGACACCTGGGTGTCGAGGGCGAGGCGGTCAACTACCCGCCCCAGCACCATGCGAGACCGCAGTATCTGCACCTCTGCCGAGGTGTTCTCCTCTTCTCCCATCACCGTGGCCAGGTCCCCCAGCGGACTGACCGAGGCCCGACGCTCCACGTGCACCAGGGCGTCGCCCTCGTAGATGGGTGGCTTGAGCAAGGCGGACACATAACCTGCCGCTCCGAACAGCAGGGTGACGGCGAGGATCCACCACTTGTGCCGGAGCAATAGCCCCAGGATGCGCCCGAGGTCGATATCCTCGCGGCCGGGAGCGGAAGGCAAGCGTGACATTTGGGTCATGACGGCAGGTCCTGTCGGTGGCCTCGAGCGCGGCGATACGAGGTCATGGCGCGAGCCTTCGGTGCCAGGCGTCGGCGGCATCGGAAAGCATCACGAATACCTGACGGTGTGCGTCCAGGCTCTTGCGGTAGGGGTCGGGGATATCGATCCCGTCGAGCCAGTGGGCAAACAGCAGGGTCTTGCCGGTGGCAAAGGGCGCAAGTTCGCTGACCGCCTGGCGCTGGGACGCACTCATCACCAGCACCAGATCGTGATTGGCGATCATCTCGGGCGTTGCCACCCGAGCGCGGTGAGCGCTCAACTCGAGCCCGGCTTCCCTGGCCAGCGCTTGCACCTCTGCGGGCGCGGCTTCACCTTCGCGCACCGCAGAAAGCCCGGCAGACTGAATCTCCATGGCGGGCAGCCGCCTCTGCAGCAGCGCCGCACCGAGCGGACTACGACACAGGTTCGCTCGACACAGCACCAGCGCACTGGCAAAACGCACCGATCAGATCTCGCCGATGCGGGTGGTGGTGTCGGCGATGGTGCCGGGCAGCAGTGCCGACGGCAGCAGCAGGCTGATCACGTTGTTCCAGCGTGCCAGCGGGGCCGCCGTCACGTAGACCACGTCCTGGGGCTGCAGCGGGAAGTGGGTGCCCATGGTCAGCGAGGTGGCGTTGCTGATATCAAGCTGATAGACGGTGGCAAGCTTGGCATCGCCCGGCGGCTTGGGACGAATCACGAAGATCCCCGACGGTTCGGCGGTGGTCTCGATGACGCCGCCGGCTCGCGCCAGGGCGGTGGTCAGGGTGATACGTTCGTTGCCCAGCACCAGATTGCCGGGATTCCTGACCTGCCCCAGCACCGCGACGTTCTCGGACTCCAGGGTCGGGATATGCACCACGTCGCCATCGCGCAGCAGGCGGTTCTGGGTCTGGTCGCCATGGCGCATCAGCGCGTACAGCGACAGCACCTCCCTGGTGCCATCACGATTGAGTACCACCTCGTGCCAGTTGGCCGTCTCCGATGGCCCCCCGGCCTGGCTGACCGCATCGACCAGGGTCAGCGGGACCGTGGTGATCGGCTGGGCGCCGGGGGTGGCCACCGCTCCACTGACGTAGATCTTCTTGGAATGGTAGGCGGCGACGTTGACGTCCACCTGGGGCTCGGTGATGTAGTTCGACAGCATGCCGGTGAGGGTTCGGCGTATCTGGTCCACCGTCCGCCCGGCCACTCGGAAACGTCCGACATAGGGGAAATAGATGCGACCATCTGGCTGTACCGTCTTGCCGGTCTCTTCGGGGCTGCGCTCGGCGCCCCCCGGGATGGTCAGCTCGGGGTGGTCATAGACGGTGATGTTGAGCACATCACCCGGCCCGACACGGTACTCGTAGTCCGTCAACTGGGCCTTGAGGTAGGAAGGCATGGTGCTGGCCACATCGCCGGTGACGTTCTGGCGGAAGTTCGCCACCAATGCCGGGGTGATGGCCTGGATGTCGACCAGATGATCGATGTCCGGCGCCTCGGTCTCGTAGTCGATGTGCCCGCCGGGGGCATAGGCACAACCGCTCACGGTCAGCGCAAGCAGCACTGCGAAGACGGCACCCGCCAGCCAGCCGGGCGATCGTTGCGACTCGTCCACGACCCTTGTCCACTGGTGTGCCTGATTCACCTTATCCATATCGTCCCCCTGAGCGTGTGACACGCTACCGCCCCAGGGTGATATCGATGGCATATCCCTGAAGCCCTGCGCGTAGACAGATGGTTATTGTCACCGTCGAGGCTGCGTCTTCTGCGAGACGATCGACCACCGACAGCCCGCAGCACCCGTCGACGCTCGAAGACTCGATGGCCGCCAGGTACTGCGATTTATGCCAGTACGATTGCATAGCCGCGCCGTCCTGGCAGTCCGAAATTCCTGGCGTACACAGGCTGACAAACCCCATATCGGTATCCCGGAAGCATGAGAGCGACTGTTTCCGCTTGTAATTGCGTGTTCCTTCAGGACACGTCGGGAGCGCCAGCGGACAGTTACCGTGGAGGAAGTATTTCTTTAGCCGAATCATAAGGTTGGAAATGTGCGGAAAAAGCGCTGAGGAACCAGGATCGAGAATGTGGGCAAAGGGCGCGCCCATGGGCCCTTCGCAGACGCACCATTGCAGTGCGACAGATCACTGATTCCTGATACGCCGAGGCGATCGCTACAGCACCCTCGGTTCATGCGCCGGGATGACGTATCTAGTCATCGGCGACATGGCGCGTCAGCCAGGGGGACGCCAGGCCTCCAATTACCAAAGCGCGGAGCGGCAAAAAGTATCCGGGCGAACGAAGCAAACTGAGAAAAAATGCCCTCGGCAACGAGGGCATGGTAGCTTGCGAAAATTCAGGCAAGGACGAGGGAGAAAATCGGCAACCGGTCTCTCTCACCCCGCCATTGGGCCCCGTTCACGGCTCGGGGCTTTTGACTCGACTCTTGACTCGGCTCTTGCTACTCGGCGCTTTGCTCGGCAGGCTGCTGCTGGTTGGAGCCTTGCTCGCCGCTATTGGCTTCAGCGCCCTGCTCGTCACTATTGGCTTCGGCGCCCTGCTCGCCGCTATTGGCTTCAGCGCCCTGCTGGCCACCCTGCTCATCACTCTTCTCAACGCCGGCTGACTCCGCCGCCTCCTCATCGTCGGGGCTACGGGTCACCTCGGTCACCGGCGGTGTCGCAGCCTCCGGGGCAGCGTTGGCGCCACCCAGGCCATCGATCAGGGACGCCAGGGCGCCATCGAGTCGGCTCTGATGATGGGCCATGGTCAGCGGATAGTTGGCGAAGATGCCGAGGCCACTGCCGCGCAGCACCACCGGGCTCCAGAACTGACGTTGCATACGCTCGATCTCGGCCAGCGCCCGGGCGTAGCTGTCGCCGAGGCCCGCGCTTGCGATCAGATCCGCCTGGTCACGCTCGAGCGCCTCGAGCAGGTGTCCCAGCGCCCAGGTCTGACCGCGGGTCTCGTGGAACACGTTGTCGACGCGGTACCAGGGCACTCGACTGTCCTGTGCTACTTCGATACCCAGTTCCTTCAAGCGCTCGCTGTCGCTGACCGTGGATGACAGCCGCTCCCGCAACGAGGCCAACTGCTGGCGCACCGCGTCCAGATAGAGCGCCAGGCCCTGGCCCTGATCGACGAAGGACGCGCCGACCCCATCGTCGAAACGCGCCAGATAGGCGCGGGCCGAGTTCCCCGCCTGGGCCAGGTGATCCTCCATGGACGGGGCCAGCCAATCGTCGGCGTCCTGTTCGAGGGCAGCGATCAGAGTATTCACCGACTCACCGGCGCCGGGGTCGAAGTCCGCCAGGCTGGCGGCCATCAGCCTCGCCTGAACCAGCACACCAGTTTCCCAGGACGGCATATTGTCGAGCAGCAGTCCCGGCGGCATCAGGTCATTTCGCAGGTACCCGCCGGGCTTGTCCTGCAAGGTATCGATCAGGGTGGCCAGGGTCGCGACCGTAACGGTGCCTCTGGCCGCCGGCGCCGCGGAGATGCGCTGCTCCTGGGTGGCAGTCTCCACGTCGAAGCGCGACGGCGCCAGGCTCCACCAGATCCCCAGCCCCACCGCCACCATCACGGCAAGCACCAGCAGCACGGCGAGCGGTTTCCAGATCCATCCGTACTGCGGGTTCTCGAGCTCCTGACGACGCCTTTCGGCGCGCTGTCGACGACTGCTCATTTCGCTCTCCTTGTCGTTCATCAAAGGCCGGCCAGCCCTGCCTCCAATGAGGGAAAGCGCCGGCGCCAGTGGTAGAATACGCTTGCATCTGATCATAGCGCAGGGTCCGCGGGAACCCCGCCCCGCTTCCACGGTCACACAGCGGGGTCTGACACGGCAGGCGAATCCCGCCACGCCTTGCCCCGTCTTCCACACCCATCGTCAACAAGGATTCGACGTGTTCTTCGCCACACGCCTCTTGCTGTTCGTCTGTCTGCTGCTGTCCCCCTGGGTGGCCCAGGCCCAGTTCTTTTCCTCGTCGTCGAGCAGCGCCGAGTTTCTGCCGGTGAACGAGGCCTTTACCGCCAGCGCCTGGCACGACGGCGATCGGCTCTATATCGGCATGCAAAATGCCGACGGCTACTATCTCTATCGTCACCGTTTCTCGCTGGAACTGCCAGGCGAACCGGACGCCCTGGGTGAGCTGTCGCTACCGCCCGGGGAGGCCAAGACCGACGAATTTCTCGGCGACGTCAACGTCTTCTACGATCAGGTGGTGTTCAGTGCCCCGCTGGCCGACACCCGTCAGGGGCCCCTGGACATCGCCCTGACGTTCCAGGGCTGCGCCGACGCCGGTCTGTGCTACCCCCCGGAGCGGCTTGAGCTGGCCGCCGCCCAGAGTGAGCCCCCCGCCGCCTTTGCCGACGCCCTGGAGGACGGCCAGACGGCCAATGACAACACAGCCCAGGCTACCGCAGCGGACCTCGCCGGACAGCCGCCCACGAGCCAGCAAGCGGGCAGCCTCCCTGCCGCCTCTGTCGATGCAGCTCCGCTCAGCGAAGACGGCCGCTTCCGCGCCCTGATGCAGGACGCCAGCCTGCCGTTGATGCTCGGACTGTTCTTTGTGGCTGGCCTCGGGCTGACCTTTACCCCCTGCGTGCTGCCGATGATTCCGATCCTGTCGTCGATCATCGTCGGTCAGAACCCCAGCCGCCCCCGCGCCTTTGCGCTCTCGGCAAGCTACGTCGCCGGCATGGCCGCCACCTACGCCCTGGTCGGCGTGCTGATGGGGCTGTTCGGCGCCGGGCTCAACCTTCAGGCACGCCTGCAATCGGCCCCGGTACTGATCGTGTTCGCCGCCCTCTTCACCCTGTTCGCACTGGCCATGTTCGGGGTCTTCAATCTACGTCTGTCCTCGGGGCTGGGCTCACGCATCGATGCCTGGCAAGCACGCGCCCAGCGCAGCGGCCCCCTGGGTCTGGCGCTGGCCGGTGCGCTGTCGGTGCTGGTGGTCTCGCCCTGCGTGTCGGCACCGCTGGCCGGCGCCCTGGTATTCATTTCCTCCACCGGTGACGCCGTCATCGGTGGCGCGGCGCTGCTGGCCCTGGCGCTGGGCATGGGCGTCCCGCTGTTGCTGGTCGGCGGCTTCGGCACCACCCTGCTGCCGCGCTCGGGCGCCTGGATGAACGGGGTCAAGATCGCCTTCGGTGTGCTGCTGCTGGGCGTCGCCGTCTGGCTGATCGAGCGTTTGATCCCGGCCCCGGTCACCCTGCTTTTGTGGGCGGGCCTGGCCATCGGTACGGCGCTGGCCCTCGGCGCCCTCGATCTGGCGAGTACACCGGGCTGGCCGCGGGTCCGCCAGGGCGCCGGTATCGTGCTGCTGGTGTGGGGCATCGCGCTGGTCATCGGCGCCGCCCGTGGCGGTGGCGACCCTCTTCGTCCCCTGGCCGCCGGCCCCATGAGCGCGACGAGCAACTCTATCGAGGCGGCCCATCCCGACCGCATCGTCGAGAGCCTGGGCCAGCTTCAGGCGGCCCTGGCCGAGTCCACGACCCCCGCCTTCGTCAACGTCACCGCCGAATGGTGCATTTCCTGCAAGGTGATGGAGCGCGAGGTGTTTCCCGACCCCCGGGTACGTGAGGCCCTCGCCGGCTTCCGCTGGATCGACGTCGATGTGACCGACACCAACGCCGTTAGTCGTGAGGTGCTCGACCATCTGGGTCTGTTCGGCCCACCGAGTCTTCTGTTCTTCGACGGGGACCAGGAGCTTCGACAGGCACGTATCCAGGGCGAACTCGACGCCGATGCCCTGGCCGGCCATATCGCCGCGGTCAGCCGCGCCCTCGACGGCGCCCAGGCGACTACCACCAGCGGGTGAAGGCGTCAGCGAACAGCGTTCGGCCTCGCTGGACAACCTTCATAATTTTCGGCAAACTCCGCACTACTCTGAATTCTGACACGATAGAGACGCCAAGAGCCGCCATCTTGCCGCGATCTCTAACGACTTGGACCGGGTTTACAGCGCCCGGTAGACACTTCACACGATCGAGACAACGTCATGGATATTCGTAAGGTCAAGAAGCTGATTGAACTGCTGGAAGAGTCCAACATCAGCGAAATCGAGATCCAGGAAGGTGAAGAATCGGTCCGCATCAGCCGTCATCCGCAGGGTGGCAGCTGGCAGCCGGCACCCGCCGCCCAACCCTGGGGCGCACCCGCTGCACCGGCGGCCGCACCTGCCCAGGCCCCGGCCGAAGCTCCCGCACCCAGCGCCGACAGCGGCCCGAGCTACCAGGGCCAGGCCGTGGTCTCGCCGATGGTCGGCACCTTCTACCGCTCCCCGGCACCCGGCGCCAAGCCTTTCGTGGAAGTCGGCGCCAGCGTGCGCAAGGGTGACACCATCTGCATCGTCGAAGCGATGAAGATGATGAACCAGATCGAAGCCGATCGTGACGGCGTGATCGAGGCCTTCATGGTCGAGGACGGCGAGCCGGTCGAGTTCGACCAGCCCCTGGTTGTCATCTCCTGAGAAGACTTGCGTCTTCCCTGATCATTCACTTTCGGCGGACACCACCATGTTGGACAAGGTTCTTATCGCCAACCGCGGCGAGATCGCTCTTCGCATCCTGCGGGCCTGCAAGGAGCTCGGGATCAAGACGGTTGCGGTCCACTCCAAGGCCGACCGCGAACTGATGCACGTGCGGCTCGCCGATGAGGCGGTGTGCATCGGCCCCGCTTCCTCGGCCCAGTCCTACCTCAATATCCCCTCGCTGATCAGCGCGGCCGAGGTGACCGACGCCAGCGCCATCCACCCCGGCTACGGCTTCCTCTCCGAGAATGCCGACTTCGCCGAGCAGGTCGAGCGTTCCGGCTTCACCTTCATCGGCCCGCGCGCCGAGACCATTCGCCTGATGGGCGACAAGGTCAGCGCCATCGAAGCGATGAAGAAGGCCGGCGTGCCCACGGTGCCAGGCTCCGACGGGCCGCTGGGCGACGATGAAGGCGAGCTGCTGGCCACCGCCCGGCGCATCGGCTACCCGGTGATCATCAAGGCCGCCGCCGGCGGCGGCGGACGTGGCATGCGCGTGGTGCACACCGAAGCCCACCTGATCTCCGCGGTCACCGTGACCCGTACCGAGGCCCACTCGGCCTTCGGCGACGGCACCGTGTACATGGAGAAGTTCCTCGAGAAGCCGCGTCACGTCGAGGTTCAGGTGCTGGCCGACGGCCAGGGCAATGCCATCCACCTGTATGACCGCGACTGCTCGCTGCAGCGCCGCCACCAGAAGGTGCTGGAAGAAGCACCCGCGCCGGGCCTGGATCCGGACGCCCGCGCCAAGGTGCTGGACGCCTGTCGCGAAGCCTGCGTGGAAATCGGCTACCGCGGCGCCGGCACCTTCGAGTTCCTCTACGAGGACGGTGAGTTCTTCTTCATCGAGATGAACACCCGTGTCCAGGTAGAGCACCCGGTCACCGAGATGGTCACCGGCGTGGATATCGTGCGCGAGCAGCTGCGCATCGCCTCCGGCCTGCCGCTGTCGATCCGCCAGGAAGATGTCGAGCTCAACGGCCACGCCTTTGAGTGCCGCATCAACGCCGAGGATCCTCGCACCTTCATGCCTTCTCCGGGCAAGGTCACGCTGTACCATCCTCCGGGTGGTCTCGGCGTGCGCATGGACTCCCACCTGTACACCGGCTACACGGTGCCGCCCCACTACGACTCGCTGATCGGCAAGCTGATCACCTGGGGCGCCGACCGCGAGACCTCGCTGACGCGCATGCGCAACGCCCTGGACGAGCTGCTGGTGGAAGGCATCAAGACCAACACCGACCTGCACAAGGACCTGGTGCGCGACGGCTACTTCCAGCAGGGTGGCATCAATATTCACTACCTCGAGAAGAAGCTCGCGCAGTAGCACGGCGGCTTTGCACCAAGAGCGTGACAACGGGGCGGCCCAGGCCGCCCCGTTGACGTTGCACCAGACCGAAGAGGAATACCGCCATGCCCTGGCTTCAACTCAAGGCCGAGGTCCCACCACAGCAGGCGGAACTGCTGGAGGAACTGCTGCTGGCCGAAGGCGCCACCGCGATCACCCTGCAGGACGCCCACGACGATCCGGTGTTCGAGCCGGACCGGGGCACCACCCCACTGTGGGACCAGACCATTCTCACCGGTCTCTACGACGATCTGGACGGCCTGGCGGACATGCTCGAGCGGCTGTCTGCCGCCTGGGCCGAATCCCTGCCCGGCGAGCCCTGCCCGGTCATCGAGCACGAGCTGATCGATGACCGCGACTGGGAGCGCGAGTGGATGGACAGCTTCGAGCCCCTGCGCATGGGTCAGCGACTGTGGATCGTGCCGAGCTGGCACCAGCCGCCCGAGGATGACGCGGTCAATCTGCATCTGGACCCGGGCCTGGCCTTCGGTACCGGCACCCACCCCACCACCGCGCTGTGTCTCGAGTGGCTCGATGGGCTGGCGCTCGACGGCGAACTCGACGGCATCGAACTGCTCGACGTCGGCTGTGGCTCCGGCATCCTTGCCATCGCCGCACTCAAGCTCGGCGCCGCCCGAGCCATCGGCACCGACATCGACCCGCAGGCGCTCAGCGCCAGTCGTGACAACGCCGAGCGCAACGCCATCGACGAGTCGCGCCTGACGTTGCGCTACCCGGAGCAGATGGGCGAGGAGCGCTTCGCCCTGGTGGTGGCCAATATCCTGGCCGGCCCGCTGGTGGAACTGGCCCCGACCATCGCCGGCCATGTCGCCGACGGTGGTCGCCTGGCGCTGTCGGGCATCCTCGAGGCCCAGGCCGACGAGGTGATCGACGCCTACCGCCACGAGGGACTTTTCATGGACGAGCCGGAAGTCCGTGAAGGCTGGGTGCGGCTTAGCGGCCGGCGCCCCGCCAAGGACTGAACATCGCGCCACGAGAGGCTGTCACCGGGCAGCCTTTCGCATTAAAACGTCTCGAACACGCCTTCACCAAAGATGCTTCGAGGCGTATGATATGCAGCCCCGGAACGACGGCAGCTCCCATGTCAGACCACGATCCCAGATCCCCCATGGTGCAACAGCAAGATTCAGGCATCACCACCTGCATTGGCCCGCATCAGCTGGCCGGCCCGGTGATCCTTGCGCCCATGGCCGGGGTCACCGACCGCCCCTTCCGCGCGCTCTGTCGTCGCCTGGGCGCGGGACTGGTGGTGGGCGAGATGGTCACCTCCGATCCCAGCCTGTGGCACACCCGCAAGTCGCGCCTGCGCATGGACCACCGGGGCGAACCCGGCCCCAGGGCGGTGCAGATCGCCGGCGGCGACGCCGAGATGCTGGCCACCGCCGCCCGCCTCAACGCCGAACAGGGCGCCGAGATCATCGACATCAACATGGGTTGCCCGGCCAAGAAGGTCTGCAACAAGGCCGCGGGCTCTGCCCTGCTGCGGGACGAGGCGCTGGTGGCGGAGATCCTCGATGCGGTGGTGGCCGCCGTCGACGTGCCGGTGACCCTGAAGATCCGCACCGGCTGGTGCGCCGAGTCCAACAACGCGGTGCGCATCGCCCGGCTGGCGGAAGATGCCGGCATCCAGGCGCTGGCCGTCCACGGCCGTCATCGCCAGCAACGCTATCAGGGCGAAGCCGAGTACGAGACCATCGCCGAGGTGGCATCAAGAGTCAGCATCCCCGTCTTTGCCAACGGCGATATCACGTCTCCCGAAAAGGCTCGGCGCGTACTCGACTATACTGGTGCGGATGCGGTGATGGTGGGTCGAGGCGCCCAGGGCAACCCCTGGATCTTCCGCGAGATCAGCCACTATCTGCGCCATGGCGAAATCCTGCCGGCGCCTTCCGACGCGGAACGACGCGACGTCCTCGGCTCTCACCTCGATGCTCTGCACGCCTTCTACGGTGACCATATGGGCGTGCGCATCGCGCGCAAGCATCTGGGTTGGTACCTGTCCAGCGATCGACGCCTCGACGACGATGGCCGTCGCCAGCTCAAGGCCACCTTCAACGGCCTGACCTCGACCCAGGCCCAGCGCGACTTTATCGACGAACTCTTTCGTCACGACCCCGCCAGCGCCCCCGAGCGCGTGGCCAGGGCCGTGGCACACCATGGAACCCGTGCCGCATGACCAGCCAGCAACCCATCGACCAGTCGGTGTCCGCCTCCAAACTCGACACCTCTCAGCGTGGCCTCGACGGCCTGGCACCCTCCGCACCGCAGGCCAGTGACGAACGTCCCCTGCGCGAGGCCGTGTTCGCCGCCATGGAACGCTACTTCGACCATCTCGACGGCGGCACCGTCACCGACCTCCACGCCATGGTGATGGCCGAGGTCGAGGCGCCTCTGCTGTCGTCGGTGCTCGTCTACACCAACGGCAACCAGACCCGTGCCGCAGAGATGCTCGGACTCAACCGTGGCACCCTGCGCAAGAAGCTCAAGCACTACGAACTGATCTGACCCGACCCCAAGGGAGCCCACGGCTCCCTTTTCTGCGCCAAGGCGCCCTTCGCTTCCCTTCGCAACAGAGACATCCCCATGGCCCAGCCCTCCTCTCTCGCCGTTCGTCGCGCCCTGATCAGCGTGTCGGACAAGACCGGTATCGTCGACTTCGCCCGCGCCCTCGCCGACATGGGCGTCGAATTGCTGTCCACCGGCGGCACCTACCGCCTGCTGGCCGACAACGCCATCGCCGTCACCGAGGTGTCCGAGCACACCGGGTTTCCCGAGATCATGGATGGCCGTGTCAAGACCCTGCACCCCAGGATCCACGGCGGCATCCTCGGGCGTCGCGGCCAGGACGACGAGGTCATGGCCGAGCATGACATCGCGCCCATCGACATGGTGGTGGTCAACCTCTACCCCTTTGCCGCCACCGTGGCGCGTCCTGACTGCAGCCTGGAAGACGCCATCGAGAACATCGACATCGGCGGCCCCACCATGGTGCGCGCCTGCGCCAAGAATCATGCCTACACCAGCATCGTGGTCAACGCCGACGACTACGACCGGGTGATCGCAGAGATGCGTGACAACGGCGGCGCGCTGGCCCAGGCCACCCGCTTCGACCTGGCGGTCAAGGCCTTTGAACACACCGCCGGTTACGACGGTGCCATCGCCGACTATCTTGGCCGTCGGGTCGAGGGCGCAGAGGACGGCTTTCCGCGCACCTACAACCTGCAGCTGACCAAGAAGCAGTCCATGCGCTACGGCGAGAACCCCCACCAGCAGGCGGCATTCTACGTGGAAGAAGGCGCCAGCGAACCCAGCGTCTCCACCGCCGTCACCCTGCAGGGCAAGCCGCTGTCGTTCAACAACGTGGCCGACACCGACGCCGCGCTCGAGTGCGTCAAGAGCTTCGACGACACCGCCTGTGTCATCGTCAAGCACGCCAATCCCTGCGGCGTGGCCGTGGGCGAGAGCGCTCTTGCGGCCTACGACAAGGCCTTCGCCACCGATCCCACCAGCGCCTTTGGCGGCATCATCGCCTTCAACGTGCCGCTGGACGCCGACACCGCCCGCGCCATCATCGATCGTCAGTTCGTCGAGGTGATCATCGCCCCCGGGGTCAGCGACGAGGCCCAGGCCATCGTCGCCGAGAAGAAGAACGTGCGCCTGCTCGACGTCAGCGCCAACTGGCTCGGCCAGATGGCACCGGCCCACGACCTCAAGCGCGTCACCGGCGGTCTGCTGGTCCAGGACCGCGATCTGGGCACGGTCACCCGCGACGACCTGACGGTGGTCTCCGAGCGCGTGCCCTCGGAGCAGGAGATGCGTGACCTGGCCTTCGCCTGGAAGGTCGCCAAGTTCGTCAAGTCCAACGCCATCGTCTACGTCAAGGAAGGCCAGACCATCGGCGTCGGCGCCGGCCAGATGAGCCGCGTCTACTCGGCCCGCATCGCCGGCATCAAGGCCGCCGACGAAGGCCTCTCGGTGCCCGGCTCGGTGATGGCCAGCGACGCCTTCTTCCCCTTCCGTGACGGCATCGACGCCGCCGCCAGCGCCGGCATCACCGCGGTGATCCAGCCCGGCGGCTCCATGCGTGACCAGGAGGTCATCGACGCCGCCAACGAGGCCGGCATCGCCATGGTGTTCACCGGTATGCGCCACTTCCGCCACTGACGCGGTCGCGTGGCGGCGCGGCGCGGCGGGACCCCAGGTCCCGCCGGTTCTGGCCCACCCAGGAGCCGCCCGCCAATCTACGCGCCAATCTGCGACAAGGGCCCCGACGCGTGCGTCGGGGCCCTTGTGTGTGTGCTATCGCTGAGCGGTCTGCCGCCACCTGCAGGATGGCGGCAGACAGCGACTTACTCGCCGAGGTCGATGCACAGGTACTTGGTCTCGAGGAACTCGGCCAGGCCCTGGTGCCCGCCTTCGCGACCGAGGCCGGAGGCCTTGACCCCACCAAAGGGCGCCGCGGCGTTGGAGATCAGGCCGGTATTGATGCCGACCATGCCGTACTCGAGGGCGTCGGCCACTCGCCACACTCGGCCCAGGTCCTTCGAGTAGAAGTAGGCCGCCAGACCGAACTCGGTGTCGTTGGCCAGTTCGATGGCGTCCTCCTCGTCATCGAACGGGAATACCGCCGCCAGCGGACCGAAGGTCTCTTCCCGGGCCACCTTCATCTCGCTGGTGGCACCGCTGACCAGGGTCGGCGTGAAGTAGTTGCCACCCAGCGGATGGGGGTGACCACCGATCCACAGCTCGGCGCCCTTGTCCACCGCGTTCTGGACATGCTCGTTGACCTTGCCCACCGCCTTGTCGTCGATCAGCGGTCCGATGTTGACGCCCTCGGTGGTGCCGTCGCCGACCGTGAGCTCGCTGTTCATGGCCACCGCCAGCTTCTCGCTGAAGGCGTTGATGACGCTGGACTGCACCAGGAAGCGATTGGTACACACGCAGGTCTGGCCGGCATTGCGGAACTTGGCAGCCATGGCGCCGTCCACCGCCGCGTCCAGATCGGCGTCCTCGAACACGATGAACGGTGCGTTGCCGCCAAGCTCCAGCGAGATCTTCTGGATATGCTGGGCCGCCTGGGACATCAGGGTACGCCCCACCTCGGTGGAACCGGTGAAGGTGATCTTGCGCACCACCGGTGATTCGGTCAGGGCCGCGGCGATCTCGCTGGCCGAACCCGGTACCACGTTGAACACCCCACGCGGCACCCCGGCGCGCTCGGCAAGCAGCGCAAGCGCGGTGGCCGACAGCGGGGTCTGACTGGCCGGCTTGACCACGATGGTGCAGCCTGCCGCCAGGGCCGCGCCAGCCTTGCGGGTGATCATGGCGGCGGGGAAGTTCCAGGGCGTGATGGCGCCGCAGACACCCACCGGCTGCTTGGTCACCACGATACGCTGGTTGGCCTTGGCCGCCGGAATGGTCTCGCCGTAGACCCGGCGCCCTTCCTCGGCGAACCAGCGCAAAAAGCTGGCAGCGTAGACGATCTCGCCGGCGGCTTCCTTGAGCGGCTTGCCCTGTTCGAGGGTCATGATGGTGGCCAGCTCGTCCTGATGTTCGAGCATCAGCTCGTACCACTTCATCAGGATGTCTGCCCGCTCCTGGGCCGTCAGCGCGCGCCAGGCCGGCAGGGCGGCGTCGGCCGCGTCGATCGCCGCCTCGGTCTCGGCGCGACCCAGACGGGGCACCTGGGCGATGGTCTCGCCACTGGCCGGATTGACGATGTCGATCTGCTCCCCGCTGTCGGCCGCCACCCAGCTTCCGTCGATATAGGCAAAGGGGCGAAACAGCGGCATGTCGTTAAGGGCTTTCATGAAGGCTCCTGGCTCGGGCTTGACGGAAAACTGCAATGACTGGCGACGACGCTTCAGCGACTGCGCGACGACGATATAGCTTTCATGCTAAGCGTTCCGCTGGCCGATCGCCAACTCGAAGCCGTCGCCTCAACTCACCGAATCCTGATCCCGCGGCGCCCTCGAGGCCGACAGCGTGATCGACACCGAGTCGGCAAAGCGCAGCGCATGGGGCTTGTCGATCTCCACCTGGGTGGTCAGCACCTGCTCGTGACTCATGATCAGGTCCAGCACTTCGCGGGTCATCCGCTCCAGCAGCTGAAAGCGGTTCTCCTCCACCAGCGCGATCACCTGCTTGGTGATGGTGCGGTAGTTGAGCGCCTGTTCGATATGATTGAACGCCACCGCCTTGTCGGCGCGGTAGCGGATCACCGCATTGATCACCACGTCCTGGCGATTGAGGATCTCCTCCTCCTTGATGCCGATGAAGGTCCTCAACCGCAAGTTCTTGATGCGGATGGTGGCAAGGTCGTGATCCAGATGCTGGTCACCCAGTACATGCAGGGACATGGCCCCTCCCGTGCGTCATGCTTGAAAGCGGTAAACGAAAAGCATCGGCTTCAGCGCTTCGTGCGGCGGCCGTAGAACCGGCTCCTCAGCGGCTGTTGACCAACGTCAGGAACTCCTGACGGGTGCTCGGCTTCTCGCGGAAGGCCCCCAGCATCACCGAGGACGTCATGCTGGAATTCTGCTTTTCGACCCCTCGCATCATCATGCACAGGTGTCGCGCCTCCACCACCACGGCCACGCCCCGGGCATCGGTGACCTGCAGCACGGCATCGGCGATCTGACGGGTCAGATTCTCCTGGATCTGCATGCGGCGGGCGTACATGTCGACGATCCGGGCAAACTTGGACAGTCCCAGCACCTTGCCGTTGGGCAGGTAGGCGATATGGCACTTGCCGATGAAGGGCAGCAAGTGATGCTCGCACATGGAGTACAGCTCGATGTCCTTGACCAGCACCATCTCGTCGGTCTCGGACGAAAACACCGCACCATTGACGATCTCTTCCAGCGACTGGGTGTAGCCGCGGTTGAGAAACTGCATGGCCTTGGCAGCACGCTTGGGCGTATCCACCAACCCTTCTCGCTCCGGGTCTTCGCCCAGTTCCTCAATGATGTGTCGATAGTGATTGGCGAGTTCGTCAGTCATGATCCAGCCCTTCAGGGGAGTCGTCGGCTCGGGCGAACACCAGGCGGCCCGCCTGGCTCCACAAAACCTGTACAAACAATTTTTGAAGTATAGCTTTTGCATTGCGTGAGCGATAGTCTACCGCAGCGTGTCGCCTTCCGCAGTTCGCCTGGCGTTTTTGCCCACCGTCACCCCCCCATCATTGGCGAGAAATCGGCGCGACACCCGAGCTTGCCACAGCCCGCGGCAAAAGCCCGTTGCCAATGCCTATTGGGAGATTGCCGCCACCGTCGCGACGAGGTACGTGACAGAGTGTCGCGCAACGAGAGCGATAGCTGTCCACCCGACAGCCCTGTGCTATCGTCATCAGGTTGTCCATGTGCCAGGCGACACTGTCGGTGGCATGCCTCCATGCAGCTACCCGTCCTGTTGCCCGCATTTCGCCAGCCATATCGCGAGAATCGCCAATGCCTGCCCTTCGCCGCCTGCTTGCCCGGCCCAGCACGCCCCTCGTCGCCATTCTGACCTTCAGCGCCCTGACCAGCATGACGCCCGCTATGGCGGACAGCCTGGAGCTACCCGCCCAGGCACGCATCGACGTCAGCATTATCGAAGGCATCGACCTCGACCCCGCCGGACAGCGGCTCGATGATGTCATGCTCAAGCCCGCCGCCGATGCCGAGGGACGCACCGACCTGCCCCACTACTGCGTGCTGGTCGGCGACGCCAAGCGCGATGGCCAACGCCTGCGTATCACCACCGAGGCCCTCACCTGCGTCGAGACCGATGGCGGCGAAAGCCACATCTACTCCGGCGAACTCATCGCCGGCGCCTATGACGAGGATGGCCAGTTCGGCATCGCCGCCTGCGATGACGGCGGCTGCCACCTGGACGCCGACCGCGTCTTTCAGCTGGAACTGACCGAACCGCTGGCCATCGAGCAGATGCCCAATCCGTCTGCGCAGCTTAACGCCGAACGTCGTGGCGAAGACGCCGACACCGAAACCAAGCAGGCCACCCCGTCGAGCCAGACCACTCCGTCCGAGTAGCGGCACCTATGGCGGACAGCACACGGCGTCCGCCAGACCCCATCTGTCAGCCACCCGCCAGCCAGCGCTCGGAATCCGCCAGGGCCAGGCGCTGATGCTCCAGCTGGCGGATGTGCTCGTCCCAGTAGCCGGCGTCGGCGACCCAGGGAAACGCCCGGGGAAAGGCCGGATCGTCCCAGCGCGCCACCACCCAGGCGCTATGGCGCATCAACCTCAGGGCGCGCAGCGGTTCGATCAGGGCGAGCTGCTGGCGATCGAAATCGATCACCTGCTCGTAGCCCTCGATCACCTCCGATAGCTGCATCGCCCTTTCCTCCGGCCCCTGGGCGGTGAACAGCATCCACAGGTCCTGTACCGCCGGCGCCATCATCGCGTCGTCGAAATCGACCAGCGCAAAGCGATCCTCCCGCCCCAGCATATTGCCGATGTGGCAGTCGCCGTGAACCCTCTGCATGGGTGCGCTGACACCCGCGGGTGGTGCCAGCGCCTCGATCAACTGCTGCGAGATGCGCTCGTAGGCCTTGCGCTGACGCTCGCTCAACCAGGGACTCTCGAGTACCGTGCGACGGGCCTGCTCGGCCATGGCGCGGGGCTCCTGCCGACAGCGATGGGCGAACTCGCCGCGCCGGCCCACCTCGTGGACGCGTCCTATCAGCTCACCCAGGGCGAACAGATGGTCGGGGTTCTCGAGCTCAGGCGCCTGGCCGGGCAGGTGGGGAAACAGCGCCACGCGGTAGCCCCCCGCCCGGTGCAGACTCTCGCCAGCGTCGTTGCGCCAGGGGGCCGCCACCGCCACCCCGGCATCGTCGAGCTCACGCAGGAAGCCGTGCTCCTCGCCGATGGCCTCATCGCTCAACCGATCAGGGCGGTAGAACTTGGCCACCCAACGCTTGCGGTCATCGTCCTGTACCAGATAGACGCGGTTCTCGTAGCTGTTGAGCGCAAAGGGCTCGCCGGGCAGCCACAAGCCCAGTGATTCGATCGCCTCCACCACGCGCTGCGGAGAAAGTTCACTGAAGGGCGTGGGGGTCGTGGTCATGGGGGCTCCGGGTAAAAGCACAAATATCAAACGAGGCGAGAGGCGCCGAGCTTAACAGAGCCAGGGTGGCGGCGTCCTCGCCAGCGCCCAGGCGTCTACCCGGCGCGCCCCCGCGCGGCGACAGGCCTGCGCCAGCCGCTCAAGGGTGGCCCCGGTGGTCATGACGTCATCGACCAGCGCTACGTGCCGAGGCAGCCCTGACGCGATACCAAACATGCCCGACGCGATGCGACGACGGGCCCGCGAACCGAGCTCATGCTGGGGGCGATCATCGCGACGCCGCCAGGCCCGCCTCACCGGCACGCCGAGCCGACGCCCCAGCTCGCAGGCCAGCCACTGGCCCTGATCGAAGCCAAAGCGCCTGGCCCTGACGGGATGACGCGGCACCCCGATCAGAGCGTCAGGCACGCCATTCTCGCCCACGAGGGATGCCTCGAGAAACAGTGCGACCAGCAACTGGGCGCTGGGAAGATGGGCCTCGGCCTTGAAGCGCTGGACGAGACGTCTGATCTCGTCGCGGTAGATCAGCGGCGTCCGCACCTCATGGAAGCTGAAGGGCTCCACCAGACAGCGACCGCACAGGCGTTCACCCGCCGGACGCCGCCAGCGGTGCTCGGGCAAGGGTTCGCCACAGCCCTCGCAGGGACAACGATTGAGGTCAAGCCCTCGGCGGCAGGGATCACACAGCAGGACGGACACAGGACCCGGCGCAGCAATCGCCGCGAGCCCCGATCTTGACCCTTCTCCCGACCCTTCTCCCGACCCTTCCCCTGACCCTGACCCTGGCCCTGGCCCTGGCGCCAGAGTCGCCAGGCAGAACAGGCAGCGATCCGCCATCAGTTTCGCCACGCCATGGTCAACCTTGCCGATCACGCAGGTTGACAGCTTCGCCACACCACTTATCCTTGTCGTCAACCAATCCGATTTTAAAAAGTTGACCATAGCGAGACACCCATGTCTGCCGACTCGACGTCCACAGTTTCCACCCTAGCCGCCGATGCCGCCCCCCGTCACGACTGGACGCTCGATGAGATCGAAGCGCTGTTCGCCCTGCCCTTCAATGATCTGCTGTTCAAGGCCCAGTGCATCCACCGCCAGCACTTCGATGCCAACGCCGTTCAGGTCTCGACCCTGTTGTCGATCAAGACCGGCGCCTGCCCCGAGGACTGCAAGTACTGTCCTCAGTCGGGCCACTACAACACCGGCCTGGACAAGGAGAAGCTGCTCGAGATCGAAAAGGTGGTGGAGCAGGCGAAGTCCGCACTCGATGCCGGTGCCAGCCGTTTCTGCATGGGCGCCGCCTGGCGCAGCCCGCGCCAGCGGGATCTCGAGGTGGTCATCGAAATGGTGAAAAGGGTCAAGGCGCTGGGGCTCGAGACCTGCATGACCCTCGGCATGGTCGACGAAGCCCAGGCCCACCAGCTGGCCGACGCCGGCCTCGACTACTACAACCACAATCTGGATACCTCGCCTGAGTACTACGGCGAGATCATTACCACGCGCAGCTACGCCGATCGCCTCGACACCCTGGGCAATGTGCGCCAGGCCGGCATGAAGATCTGCTCCGGCGGCATCCTCGGCATGGGCGAGACCGCCCGCGATCGCGCGGGGCTGCTCAGGCAGCTGGCCAACCTGTCACCGCACCCGGAGTCGGTACCGATCAACATGCTGGTCAAGGTCCCCGGCACGCCCCTGGAGAACGTCGAGGACCTCGACCCCATCGAGTACCTGCGCGCCATCGCGGTGGCCCGCATCATGATGCCGAAGAGCCATGTGCGACTGTCCGCCGGGCGGGAGCAAATGGACGAGTCGACCCAGGCACTGGCCTTCATGGCCGGCGCCAACTCGATCTTCTACGGCGACACCCTGCTGACCACCGGCAACCCACAGGTCGAGCGCGACCGCGCGCTGTTCGACAAGCTTGGCCTGCATCCGGAACGTCGCGACACCTGTGCCAGTGACGACGAGCGCGAACAGGTCCTGGCCCGGCAGATCGAGCGCCAGGCCAGGGAAGCCAGCAGCGCCCAGTTCTATGACGCTGCGGTCTAGCCCCATGTGCGCCCGCTGCCTGCCCTGCGCCACTGTGGTGCGTCCCCGCCGGGAGCCTACCCCATGAGCGCAGACTGGCATTCCCATCTGCGCCAGAGTGCCCAGGCACGCCACGAGGCGCATCGCTGGCGCCAGCGCCGTGTCCATCGGCAGGACGCGCAACGACTCGACATGGCCGGCAATGACTATCTCGGTCTGGCCGCTGACCCGCGCCTGGCCGAGGCCGCCGCCGATGGTGCACAGCGCTTCGGCGCCGGGGCCCGTGCCTCACACCTGGTCACCGGACACAGCACGGTGCACGAGGCACTCGAAGAAGCACTGGCTCGCCTCACCGGGCGCCCCCGGGCGCTGCTGTTCTCCACCGGCTACATGGCCAACCTGGGGGTGATACAGGCGCTCTGTGACAGCGGCGTGCATCTTCTGCAAGACCGGCTGAATCACGCCTCCCTGATCGACGGTGCCCGGCTGTCCGGCGCCCGCTCACGGCGCTATCACCACAACGACCTTGATGACCTGGCGCGCCTGCTGGATCGGGTGCCGGACGCCAGCCGCCGCCTGGTCATCAGCGACGGTGTCTTCAGCATGGACGGGGACTGCGCCGACGTCGACGGCCTGGCCGAGCTCAGCCGGCGCCACGGCGCCTGGCTGATGATCGACGATGCTCATGGCATCGGCGTGCTGGGCGAAAACGGCGACGGTAGCGTCGGTCGACGACTCGGCTGCGAGCGGGTCCCCGTGCTGGTCGGCACCCTGGGCAAGGCGCTCGGCACCGCCGGTGCCTTCGTCGCCGGCGATGACGCCCTGATCGAGCATCTGATCCAGTTCGCCCGCCCTTACATCTACACCACCGCCCTGCCCCCGCCGGTGGCGGCAGCGACGCTTCAGTCTCTCGAGATACTGGCCGGCGAACCCGAGCGACGCCGCCATCTGGATGGGCTGATCGCGCGATTCCGACGCGAAGCCGCCAGCCTTAAGCTGCCGCTGATGGCGTCGGCCACCCCCATCCAGCCGATCCTGCTCGGCGATGAGCAGCGCACCCTGGACTGGGCCAGCACGCTTGACGACGCCGGCATCCGGGTGGGCGCCATTCGCCCGCCGACGGTTCCCGCCGGCGCCTCGAGGCTGCGTGTCACCCTGAGCGCCGCCCATGACGACCACGACATCGACCGTCTGCTCGAGGCGCTCTTGACCTGCCAGAAGCAGGAGTCGGCCACCTGCGCAGGGGCATCCCGATGATCCGGCTGGTACTGCTGTCCGGTTGGGCCATCGACGCCAGAATCTGGTCACCGCTGGCGAGCCATTGGGGGACCTCGGTGACGGTGGAGGCCATCGACTGGCCCGGCATGGGCGGCAGGCCCGGGCTTGCAGACGCAGGTGTCTCGGACGCAGACGCCTCAGACGCAGACACGGGGCTTTTCCAGCAGCAGGCACACCCGTCCTCTGGCCTTCAGACGCTGGCGAAGGCCATGGGGCCTTCCCTGTCGTCCCGCGACAGCGAGCCGGTCATCTGGGTGGGCTGGTCGCTCGGCGCGTTGCAGGCCGCCGCGCTGACCCGGCACCTGCCCGCCCCCGACGGCCTGGTGCTGCTCGGCATGGGTCCGACCTTCTGTCACCCGAACGGGGTGACAACGACCGCGCTGGCTGATTTTCGCGCCGCCTTCCGCCGCGACCCGACCAGGGCCAGAGAGCATTTTCTGCGCTGGCAGCTGTCCGGCGAGCCCTCGCCCCGTGACGCCCTGCGCCGGCTGCGCAGCCTGCTGACGCCTGACATCGGCGCCGATCACGCCACACTGGAGCAGGGCCTCGCCACCCTGGCAAGCGCCGATATCGGTGACCTGCCTGGCGGCGTACCAGGCCATGTCTCAAGCCAAGCGCCGGATAATGCAACTCCCGTCCCCGTCACGTCCCTGTGCGGTGCCACGGACCCCTTGCTGGCGCCTGCCGTACGCGCGGCCATGGACGAGCGTATCGAAGGCGCCGGACACTGCCCGATGCTGAGCCAGCCGGCCCGTCTGGCCGAGGCGATTCAGCGCCACGCCTTGCGGATGCTAGATGAAGGAAAGGCACCCACCAGCCGCCGCGGGGCTCACTATGGTGACCGCGAAGACGATGATACCGACCGCGAAGCAACCGATGCCGACCGCGAAGTCCAGGGGTTTGACGAGGTGACGCCATGAACGCTCCGCTTGTGCAGCGCCAGCTCGAGCCCGCGCGCTCCAGCGACACGGCCACGGACGCGCCGGACCAGAGGGGCGTCTCCGCAGCGCCCGATGCCACACCCGGTGACTGGCAGCGACGGGTCGCCCGAGCGTTCTCGCGGGCGGCCCCGCGCTACCGAGAACTGGCGCGCGCCCAGATGGCCATGGCCGAGACGCTGTGGCCCCACCTGCCAGATCACGCCGAGCGGATCCTCGATCTGGGTTGCGGGCCCGGCGACCTGACCCGAAGAGTGGCCGAGCGCTACCCTGACGCCAGCGTGCTGGGGCTGGATCTGTCCGCGGCGATGCTGGCACAGGCTCGCCAGACACTGGTTCAACAGACACCGACCCAACAGACACCGACCCAACAGACACCGACCCAACAGACACCGGCCCAACAGACACCGGCCCAACAGACACCGGCCCGACCAGCCCAGGACGACCGAGGCACCCAGCCACGTCGACAAGAGGCATCACCTCATCCGCGCGCCACGGCGTGCGCCTGGGTCTGCGCCGACGCCCAGGCGCTGCCGCTGGCCGATGCCAGTCTCGACCTGGCGATATCCAATCTGGCCATCCAGTGGTGTCCCGACCTGGAGCAGGTGCTGGCGGAACTCCATCGCGTCCTGGCGCCTGGGGGACGGGCGGTACTCAACACCCTGCTGCCAGGCACCCTGGCAGAGATCGGCCAGGTCTGGCGTCAACCGGGCAAGGCCAGTGGAGTGCTGGACTTCGCAAGCCTCGACGACCACCGGTGTGCAGTGCTTTCCCGCCCCTGGGCCGCCACCGCCTTCGAGCAGCGTGCCGAGCGCTTCTACTACCCGGACCTGGACGCCGTGATGGCCTCGGTCAAGGGCGTCGGCGCCCAGGTCGCCCGTCCCGGCGCCCGTCTGAGCCGTCAGGATATAAGACAGGCGCGGGCCCGCTATGAACACCTGCGCAGACCCGAAGGACTACCGGTGACCTACCAGCGGCTGACGTTGATTCTCGATCGCTGACGCCTGACCACCGCGCCCCTGAGTGAGGTGCCCCATCGTCGTTTCACCGCCACCAAACTTGCAGCACAGGATCCCGCACTCGCCATGCCAAGCTACTTTGTGACCGGCACCGACACCGACGCCGGCAAGACCCTGGCAAGCTCCGGCCTGCTGGCCCTGGCACGCCGCCAGGGCCAGACCACCCTCGGCCTCAAACCGATCGCCTCGGGGTGTGAGTCCACCGCCGAGGGCCTGCGCAATATCGACTCCCTGACCCTGCAGGCCCAGAGCGTGCCGTCTGTACCCTATGACGACATCAATCCCTTCGCCTTCGCGCCCCCCATCGCGCCACACCTGGCGGCTCGCTATGCCGGCGCGGACCTGTCCCTCGACAGGCTCTGCCACACGCTGGGGGGAAGCCTTGAGCTCCCCCGTGATCTGATCCTGGTCGAGGGAGCCGGCGGTTATCGGGTCCCGCTCAACGACCAGGAGGACCTGGCGGGGCTCGCCACACGCCTTCAGCTTCCGGTGATCCTGGTGGTGGGACTGAAACTCGGCTGCCTGAACCACGCCCTGCTGACCGCCGAAGCCCTCAAGGCAGATGGCGTCACTTGCGCCGGCTGGATCGGCAACCTTGTCGATCCCGGCTTCGCCGAAGATGAAACCCTCTACCGGGACAACCTCGATCACCTGAAAGCCAGACTGCCGGGGCCCTGCCTCGGCATCATTCCTCGCCTCGATGGCAGCGACCATCGGGCACTGGCCGATCAAGCCGCCGATCATCTTTCGCTGCCATAGCTCGACCTCACAAGCCTCAGCCCCGCCCCCGAGCCGCTCGCAGCGTCCGGGCGGATAGCGGGGCCCTGACTCGATCGAAGCGAGCGCACCTCACGGAAGTGTTTGACTTGCCAGGCCGGCAACGTAAAATATGCCCCGCCTACCCCGCGTGCGGATGTGGTGGAATTGGTAGACACGCTAGATTTAGGTTCTAGTGCCTTAGCGCGTGGGAGTTCGAGTCTCCCCATCCGCACCATATTGATCTCGCTCAGCTTTTTCCTACAGCTGTCAGTTTCCCAAGACGCCTAGGCCATTCGCTCAGGGTAGAATCCTGGCATGGTCTCATCATGCCTGGCGACACCTGACATGACGGCTCGTCAGGGTCTTCCCTGCAATGATCCAGCACCTACCTATCACCTCTTGAGCGTGATGGCATTGCTGCAGATAGGCCTGGTCAGCGCTCGCAAGCACTCCATCATCTCATGGCGCTTTGCAGGAAAAGCCCGAACGCCATCGCCACCGACGGCGAACAATCCCGGCTTCCCCTGCATATTCTTCCCGCGATACTTCGAGACCTTACAGTGGTCCCAAAAAAGAGCGCCCCAAACTTGAGGGGCGGTTCAGGGCGCTCTTGCCATTACATCGAAGGTTGAAGCGATGGTCAGGGCGTTACGATATCGAACCAGAATTCGAAGCTGTCGAGCAGGCCGATAAATTCATCGACAGTCTGCTGATCACCATCCACGGTCACGTCGCCCGCATCAATCGAATCCGCCATGGTTGTTTCACCAAGGTTGATGCTATCCAGTTGCGCACGATCGATTGTCACCGTTGCCGCTGCATCTTCTGCCCAATCGCCAATCGTGTAGTTCATTACCCCATTAGAAATGGAGATGGTGAACTTCTCGTCAACGTCGGGCATTTCAAAGTTAATATCGAAGTCCTTACCGACGGCTTCAGGATGGTTAAGTCTTACAGCGAGATAATCCAGATAAATATCGAGCGGTAGACCTTTCACCATATCTGGGGAGGCAGTATCGGGTGTCGCCACCTCGGCTACGCCTTCACGAAGTTCCTTCGCCCCGGATAGATAGAAATTCCTCCAAGGACCACTCTCTGCTTGATAGCCCATCTGAGTCAGAGCGTCTGCCAGCAGGTCTTTGGCCTCCTGGTTCTCAGGTTCCGCGAAGACAAGATGATTCAACGCCGTCGCGGCCCACCGATAGTTCCCCTCATCTACGTCCTGACGAGCCTTCTCGAGAACTTGCTCCGCGCCACCTACGTATTCGACAAACTTTGCACCTTCTTCTGCAGGAGGAAGTTCATGCAACTCGGAAGGATTACCACTGAACCACCCAAAGTACAGCTGATATTGCGCCTTGGCATTATGGCTGACACTACCGTAGTAACCACGATTGTAGAACTCTTGAGCGAGCGAGTCCGGCAGCTCGATCTGTTCTGCTATCTCGAGCATTGTCTCGCCATGGTTGGCCAGGCGCAGCACTTCGTCGTGCAGGTAGCGGTAGGTATCACGCTGCTTTTCCCAGTATTCAACGACATTCTCGTTGCCCCAGGTGGGCCAGTGGTGGCTCCCCAGACTGACCTCTACATCGTCTCCATACCGGTTGATGACATCGTGAATATACTTGGCCCACAGATCACCGCTTCGTACCTTTGCACCTCTCAAGGTATACAGATTATGCAGGGTGTGGCTAATTTCCTCTGCCTGCATCAATGCCTTGAACTCAGGTACATAAAACATCAGCTCAGCCGGTGCCTCTGCACCTGGCGTGTTGAGAAACTCGATCTCGACGCCGTCAACAACCTCGGTCGTTGGGGTGTCGTCAATCGTTATCGTCGGTTGAGCGATAGTCACAGTACCGGCTGCGGTGGTGGTGCCAAGCCCAGAACCAAGTGAGCCTTCTGGCCCTTTCTCGATAACGTTGCCATACATGTAACTGGCCCTACGACTCATCGTATTGCCGGCGATCAGATTCTCACTGACAGACTCTTCGAAGAAATTCTCAGGCGCCACAATCGGAATCTCACCTGCATCGACTTCATCCTGGGTCAGGATACCTTTTACACCCCCGAAGTGATCCACATGACTGTGCGTGATAATCACGCCGGTAACGGGAATATCTTCCACATGCTCTTGCAGCAAAGTCAGGCCGGCGGCAGCCGTTTCATTGGCGGTCAGGGGATCGACGACAATCCATCCATTATCCCCCCCTGATGAAGGTCATGACGGCAAGGTCAAAACCTCGTATCTGATAAATTTTCCCTTCAACAACCTCAAACAAGCCATTTATTGCGTTCAATTGACTTTGCCGCCATAAACTGGGATTTGCCGTATCCGGAGAGTCCCCCGTGGCAAAGTCAAATTGCGCCGTGTCATAGACAGGCGAACCGTCCGGCTTCTTGATGACACTCTCGTCCAGCGTAGCAATCAAGCCACGCCTGGCATTCTCGAAATCGGTATCATCATCAAAGGGCAAGTAATCTCGCAGTTGCTGGTTGAAGGCTTTCGTGCTTTCCGATGCGGCGTTTTCAGCAGCAACTGCCGGAGTGGCGCCAATGGCAAGTGCAATCGCCGTGACTGCGAAAGGTATGGTTTTCATTCCCTGTAATCGTCCCTGTCGATGCGCATTGGCCAAACGCGACCAATAGTCATTAATGAATTGTGCTCATTCAAGCTAGAACAGAGACCTGAGGCCGTCACGGCATATTTATCAACCAAAAAACTATCACAAATACATTCTTGATTGCTTTTTACTATCATAAAGCCAAGACCTTGCCGGCCCATCGCCATCCATAGGCAAGTCGTCACGAATGCTGACCTGCTTCATAGCCTTATTCGCACCCTGGCCCCAGCGCAAGCTCAGCCCTTATCCAAATAATACTTAGTCCATTGCGACACTCCCCTGCGATAGCGTATGCAACTGCCCGAAACGAGCCTCTGGCGAAACCTGACCCTTAGCGTGGAATCCAGCACTGGGACGGGTGCGTCCCGTTGACGCCGCCTAAGCATCCGTTGGCTTTATCTGGGCTCGATCCTGCTATCGTTACATGCATGTTCCATGATTGAAATCGACCTCGCACGCTGCGCAGGTCCGCGAAAAAAGGTCATTGCATGCTGAACTACTTTGCCCTCGGCATCCTGTGCTTCGTGGTGTTGACCCTGTTCTACGGTGTCATCGTCATCCACGACATCCCCTACGGTATCGCCAAGAAGCGCGACCACCCGCACCAGGACGCGATCCACGTCGCCGGCTGGGTCAGCCTGTTCACCCTACATGTGCTGTGGCCCTTCCTGTGGATCTGGGCCACCCTCTATCGGCCCGATCGCGGCTGGGGCTTCAAGCAGATCGAGGAAGAACAGGCGCGAGAGCGCAGCGAGATCGACGAGTTACGCCTCGAACTCGACCACCTGCGCCAGCGGCTCGACGCCCAGGAGGCCTCAGCGCCGTCGCTCAAGGCAGAGCCACCGGCTCGCGCCCAATATACGTCCGGCAATACCCAGGGGGGTCAGGACTGATGGATCTGCTTATCGTGCTGACCTATGCGGCGCTGTGTATCGCCGTGTTCAAGATCTTCCGCATCCCGCTCAACAAGTGGACGGTTCCCACTGCGGTACTCGGCGGCATCATCGTGGTCGCGACCCTGGTGCTGCTGATGAACTACAACCATCCCTTTACCCGCCAGGTTCGCCAGGCCTACGCGGTGACGCCGCTGGTATCCGAGGTCCGGGCTCGGGTCAGCTCCGTCGAGGTCGACCCCAACACCCTGGTCGAGGCCGGTACCCCTCTGTTCATCCTGGACGCCACCCAGTTCGAGTCCCGGGTAGAGCGGCTGACGGCGGAGCTCGAAGACGCCCTGCGCAATTCCGACAGTCGCAGCGCCGGCGTTGCCGAGGCCGAGGCCAACCTGGTGGCGGCCCAGGCCGATAGAGATCAGGCCAGTCGGACCCTGGCACGTTATCAGGCCGCGTCCTCGGCCTTCAGCCGTCAGCAGATCGACGAAGCCTCCCAGAACGCCCAGACCGCGGCTGCACGTGTCGCCCAGGCCGAGGCCGCCCTCGAGCGGGCCCGCGCCGAACAGCGCCCCGACGGCGATGACGAGGACCCGCTGGTCGTCGCCAAGCGCGCCCAACTGGCCGAGGCACAATATGATCTGCAAAATACGGTCATCCGCGCACCCACGGGCGGCTTTCTGACACAGCTCGCGGTGCGCCCGGGAATGATGGCGGTACCGCTGCCGCTGAAGCCACTGGGGGTCTTCGTGCATGACGAACCCGGCCGCTTTACCGGCGCCTTCCGCCAGCAGGCGCTCAACCGCATCCAGCCAGGCGACGAGGCCGAACTGACCTTCACCGCCCTGCCGGGCCAGGTGTTCGCCGCCGAAGTCATCGAGGTGCTGCCGGCCATCGCCGAGTCCCAGGTCGCCGCCGGTGATCGGCTGCTGGGCGCCGACGCCTTCGCCAGGACCGACGCCCCTGCGCTGGTGACCCTGAAGCTCGCCCCGGGCCAGGATATGCCGGACATGCCGCTGGGCATCGGCGCCCAGGCAGCGGTCTACACCGAGCACTTTCACCACGTCGCCATCATGCGCAAGGTGCTGTTGCGCATGCTCGGCTGGCAGCACTATGTCTACATCGACCACTGAGTCGACAGGCGTTTCGCCGACGCTGACCCGCTGCTAGGCTGGCCCCAGTCAGGTTCCGCCCAGCGTGGCGAACCAGGGAGCGTCAGACAGCGCCCAGCCTTTCCCCGGTGTGCCCGACGAAAGGCACACCAGGTGGCTGGGGGCGGGGGGGCAAGGATGCACAGCAGGAAGGAATCAACGCGCACCAATACCTGGGTGGCACTGGTGATCGTCATCACCAGCGCCGCTCTGAGCTACTGGCTGCTGGACAGTCGCGACGACGTCAACGGAGGTGCTGCGGTTTCGCTGTTCTCGTTGGGTCTCGTCAGCGCGCTGGTGATCGGCTATTCCCGTTCGGTCAGTCAGATCAACGCCCTCGGCGCCCAGGTCAAGTTCAACCGCCTGAGCCAGGAAGCGGACGCCACGCGCAAATCGCTGGAACGCGACCGCCTTCATCTCTACCGCATGCTGATACCGCTGACGCTGAAGCACCCCGAAGGCGAACACGCCATCCACGGCGTCGATCCCCGTGTACCGGCACTGCTGGAACTTGACGACAAGGTCGCTACCGAAGGCCTTCAGGCCGACCTGTCACAGGACCTCGCCCGCGCCCTCCATCGTCTGCTGCATAGCCAGTACCACCGCATCGTGGAACTGCTGCCGCAGGACGCCTCCCTGCCTGCCTCGCAACGGACATCATCGGGCCACGACTTTACTCCCGCCCAGCTTGGCGAGCTGCTGGATCGGGCCGAAGCCTGTCTCGAGCGCCATGGAGAGGCGTCGACGTCCAATGACGGCAGACAGAGGCTCTACAACAATGTTCGCGTCAGCCGCCGCCTGCTGGCCAGTTACCATCGGCTCGATGACGTCACCCCAAAGGCCCCGTCTGACGCCGTTGTCTGAGGTCCGCCGACAGCCTCTCGCTTCTTGCTTCTTGCTTCTCGCTTCTTGCCTCTCGCCTCTCGTCTTTCGTCTCTCGCCCCGCCTCTCGTCTTTCGCCTCTCGTCTCTCGCCTCTCGCTTCTCGCCTCTCGTCTCTCGCCTCTCGCTTCTCGCCTCTCGTCTCTCGCCCCGCCTCTTGCTTCTCGCCCCTGGCTCTCGCCCCCGCCCGAGAGGATGACCTATCAGGCTGTGCCGGTTCGCTTCGTCCTGTGCCCCCGACGTCGGCCCCCAAACTCGACGTCCCTGGCCCTCGTCTACGCTGAGATGGCGGTACATCACCGCAGTGTCACATCCATCTTCGCGATCGGCGGGAGGCCCCATGGCAGAGTCACTTACACAACAACAGGACGTTGACAGCGACAGCGGCGGACGCTCGCCTCGGCTGATCTGGTCGTTGCGGGCCTTCGGGCTGGCCGGTGCGGCCATGGTCTGGGTGGCCCTTGGGGGTGCCGAGTCGATGTCGCCAGATGCCCGCTGGGTGGCCGCCATCGGCACCCTGATGGCGATCTGGTGGATGACCGAGGCGATCCCGCTGTCGGTCACCTCCCTGCTGCCCATCGTATTGATTCCCATGCTGACCGAACGCTCGGTGTCCGAGGCCACCGCTCCCTACGCCAGCTCCATCGTGTTTCTGTTTCTCGGTGGCTTCCTGATCGCCATCGCCATGGAAAAGTGGCAACTGCACCGGCGTATCGCCCTGACCACCCTGCATCGCGTCGGGGTCGAACCTCGTCGTATCGTGCTCGGCATGATGCTGACCACCGGTTTTCTGTCCATGTGGGTGTCCAACACCGCCACCACCCTGATGATGCTGCCGATTGCGCTGTCGGTGCTGACCCTGGTGGTGGAACGCTCGAGCTCACAGGACAGTGACGCGGTCGGAGAAGACCTGCACAAGGGCGGCCGCGTCTCGGACATCATCAAGGATGACAACATCCGCAGCTTCGGTGTCTGCCTGGTACTGGCCATCGCCTGGTCGGCTTCCATGGGCGGGCTTGGCACCCTGCTGGGCTCTCCCCCCAACGCCATCGTCGCCGGCTACGCCGCCGACGAACTGGGCCGGGACATCGGGTTCCTGCAGTGGATGATGGTCGGTCTGCCCCTGGCGCTGACCTTTATCCTGATCGGCTGGGTACTCATGACCCGGGTGCTCTATCGCTTCAAGCTCGATGAGATTCCCGGCGGCAAGGCGATGATCGAAGACCAGCTCGATCACCTGGGACCGCTCGGCCAGGGCGAGCGCATGGTGATGTTCGTGTTCGCCGGTGCGGCCTTTCTGTGGGTGGTACCGGGGCTGATCGCCAGCCTGCCGCTGATCGGCGACTGGTTTTCGTTCCTTGACGCCTTGAATGACACCGCCATCGCCATCGGCGCCGGTATCGTGCTGTTTTTCCTGCCGGGCAACGCCAAGGGCGACATGGTGCTGGACTGGCAGGACGCCGAGGATGGCCTGCCCTGGGGCGTACTGCTGCTGTTCGGCGGCGGTCTGTCGCTGGCCAGCGCGGTGGCGGCGTCAGGGCTCGACGGCTGGTTCGGCGAACAGGTCAGCGCGCTGGGAGCGCTGCCGATGGTGGCGCTGGTGGTGGCGGTGACCACCATCGTGCTGTTTCTTACCGAGATCACCTCCAACACTGCCACCGCCGCGACCTTCATCCCGGTGCTGGGCGGGGTCGCCGTCGGCATTGGCGCCGACGCCATGACGCTGCTGATACCTGCCGCCTTCGCCGCGACCTGCGCCTTCATGCTGCCGGTGGGCACGCCGCCCAACGCCATCGTGTTCGGCTCCGGCGCCGTCACCATCTCGCAGATGGCCCGTGGCGGGATCGTGCTCAACGTGATCGGCGTCGCCCTGATCACCCTGTTCTGCTACGTACTCGGGGGGCTGGCCCTGGGTCTGCAATTCTAGAGCGTCCGCGCTATTGGCTGATCGCTACCAGGAGCCTCACCTGCCGGTGGGGCTCTCTCCCGGTTGTCGGCGCTGTCGAAGACGGGCCTCGGCCTGCTCAAGCACCTCCCAGGCCAAGCGACGAAGGCCGACCTCCCCCTCGGTCATGGCCTCGAGCAGGGCTCGCTTTTCCTTCAGGTAGAGGCGTGCAAATCCCGGGTCATGCTCGACGATAGAGCCGGTGTTGTGGATCAGGTCGGCGTACTTGATGGTCTGGGCGCGGGCCCCGGCCTGTGCCAGACGCTCCAGCGCCAAGCGCTTGCGCTCGGCGCGATTGCCCACCTCAGGCCCTTCGAGATCGCTTAGCGCCAACACCAGCGCGGCCACCTCTTCCCCGAAGTTTTCGCCCAGTGTCTGGGCCGTCACCTGGGTGTCCTCCAGTACATCGTGCAACCAGGCGGCGGCGACCATGGCGGGTTCGCCGGGACAGTGGCGGCTGACCAGCGCGGCCACAGCGGCGGGATGCTCGATGTAGGGGGTATCCAGGTACTTGCGCCGCTGACCGATGGCGCCGTGAGCCGCCGTAGCGAAGAGCCGCGCCGCCTCAACGGTGTCGATGCCCGAAATCTCGCTTGCGTCGCTGGAGGGTGTGTCCACGCTGTCGCTCCCGTGTCGTGTCTTTATCGTGCGCCCCGGTCGGGCCCCTTTGCCGGTCCAGCACCTTTTGCTGATTGAGGCCTCGGCCGCCGCGGCTTAGGCTGTCAGACCCGACCCCAAGACGCCACCAGGCGCTCCCCTGGCCGACCAGGAACCGCCATCAAAGGAACTGCCATGAAACGCGAAACCCTCGCCCTGCACCACGGCTACGCCCCTGACGACCAGCATTCTGTCGCGGTCCCGATCCACCAGACCACCTCGTTTTCCTTCGATGATGCCCAGCATGCCGCCGACCTGTTCGATCTGAAGGTCGAGGGCAACATCTATTCGCGCATCATGAACCCCACCTGCGCGGTGCTGGAAAATCGCGTGGCCGCCCTGGAAGGTGGTATCGCCGGCCTGGCGGTGGCCTCCGGCATGGCCGCCATTACCTATACCATCCAGACGCTTGCCGAAAGCGGCGACAATATCGTCTCGATCAGCGAACTCTACGGCGGTACCTACAACCTCTTTGCCCACACCCTGCCGCGCCAGGGCATCGAGGTCCGCTTCGCCGACAAGGACGACCTCGCCGGCATCGCCGATCGCATCGATGAGCGTACCAAGGCGGTGTTCTGCGAAAGTATCGGCAACCCTTCGGGCAGTGTGGTGGACATCGCCGCACTCGCCCAGGTGGCCCACGACAACGGTGTCCCGCTGATCGTCGACAACACCGTGGCCACGCCCTTCCTGTGGCGCCCGATCGAACACGGCGCCGATATCGTGGTGCACTCCGCGACCAAGTATATCGGTGGCCACGGCACCACCGTGGGCGGCGTGATCGTCGATTCCGGTCGCTTCCCCTGGGCCAGCCATGCCGAACGCTTTGCGCTGCTCAACGAGCCCGACCCCTCCTATCACGGCATCAGCTATACCCGAGACGTCGGCGACGCGGCCTTTATCGCCCGCGCCAGGGTCGTGCCACTGCGCAACATGGGGGCGGCCCTCAGCGCCCAGGCCGCCTGGAATCTGCTGCAGGGTCTCGAGACACTGGCGCTGCGTATCGAGCGCATCTGTGCCAACACCCAGACCATCGCCGAGTACCTCGAGGGCCACGAGGCGGTGTCCTGGGTCAAGTACGCTGGCCTTTCACATCACAAGGACCACGAGTTGGCCAAACGCTACATGGAGGGCCGGGCCTCCGGCATCTTGAGCTTCGGCATCAAGGGCGGACGAGACGCCGGGGTGCGCTTCTACGACGCGCTCGGGCTGATCCTGCGCTTGGTCAATATCGGTGACGCCAAGACCTGCTCGGCGATTCCGGCGGTGACCACCCATCGCCAGCTCAATGACGAGGAACTGGCCGCCGCCGGGGTCACCCCGGACATGGTGCGCCTATCTGTCGGCATCGAGCATGTCGACGACCTGATGGCGGACCTGGACCAGGCGCTCAAGGCGTCTCAGGACTAGCCCGGGCGGTAGAAGCGCAGCAGGTGTTGGTGACAGCGTCCATCCGCGGGGATGGACGTTCAAGTTTGGCTTACCTTTTTCCTAGCCAGAACCCGGCACCGGCAGCCCCACCGGGGTCGGCGACGGTGGCAGCCAATCGCCCTTGATCAGGGCTTCGGCCGGGCGGTAGAAGCGCAGCGTGTACGTCCATCCCGGGGCGATCGCCAGATGGTTGGGTGCCTGGGGGTCGCCGCCAAAGTGGAGGGTTACCGAACCATCCTCGTTGGCGTCGGCCTCGACACTGGTCAGGGAGTGCGCCCCTTCGGCGCCCTCGATCAGACGCCCTCTGGCATCGTAGACGGTCACCGACCAGAACCCGGTGACCGGCACGTCCACCGGCAGAATCAGCACCTGAGGCGTCTCGCCATCATTGTGAAGCGGGCTGACAGTGACGTAGTAGGCGTCCTCGATGGGCTGGCCCAGCCAACCCGCGGCCGTCCCCCACAGATGCCGCACCGGGTCGACGCTGTCCTCGGCGCCAAACATGCCGTGGCTGCCGGAGATAAAGGGCGACAGACCAAGCACCGCCTCTCTTACCTCGCTCAGTCGCTCCATATTCCACTCGGGCAATGACAGCTCTCCCGCGTCATCCTGGGACCACTCGATGGCATCCTGCAGCGCGTTGGCTTCGGCGATGTCCGCGTTCGAGTCGGCGTCCACCTGGGTACGGAACATGACCAGGGCATAGCGCGAACCGACACTCTCTTCATCCAGCACGATCTCGCGTCCACCGTAAGACATCATCGGGGTGTAGTGGTCCTGGTTGACCACCTGCATGGACTGCAGTCGGGTGGCGCTGGCCGGGGCGGTAAAGGTCACCGGTGAGGCCAGATCGAAGACGCCGACGCTGTGCAAGATATCCCGATTGACCCGAACCACCTCGGCGTCCACCGGCAACGGCGCGCGGTCATGGCGCAGGCTGCCAAAATAGCCATCATCGGCATAGTTCTGGAAGTGGGTGTCGGTCTGCGCCCGCACATAGGTATCCAGATTGACCGCACCGTCCGAGCTGGATGGCTCGGTGGCCTCTGCGGTCGCTGCCACTGCGTTCGAGACCAAGCCGCTTGCCATTGCCAGCAGCAGCCAGGAAAACCGCTTCATTGTCATCCCCGCACCCCGATTGTCGGTCGCGAGCCCTGGTGGCCAGAGCCCTGCCTATGGCTCAGCATAGCGTCTTCGCGGCACGAAGTGCTCAACGGCAAAAAAACGGCGGCCCCGAGGGCCGCCGAAGGTCTCACTACTCAGTAAGCAGTGAATTGACGTTTCCAGAGACTGTCAGCTACCGGCGATGGTCATCTCATCGATCAACCAGCTACCGCTGTGGATGCTGCCACGGGTATCGATATCGTCTCCCAGGCCCACCAGGCCCTGGAACATGCCTGCCAGGTTGCCGGCGATGGTGAACTCCTCGACGGGATGTTGAATCTGGCCGTTCTCGACCCAGAAACCGGCCGCACCGCGGGAATAGTCACCGGTGACGCCGTTGACGCCCTGCCCCATCAGCTCCGTGACCAGTACGCCCCGATCCATCTTCGAGAGCAGCGCCTCGCGGCTTTCCAGCGGCGCCTCGAGGCGCAGGTTGCGTGCCCCGCCGGCGTTGGCGGTGGTCTGCATGCCGAGCCGACGCGCGCTGTAGGCCGACAGCATGTAGCTGGCCAGACGCCCCTGCTCGATAAAGCGATTGTTGCGGGTCTGGACGCCGTCGCCGTCGAACGGACTGCTGGCCATGCCACCCTCCAGCATCGGCTGCTCGGCGAGGCTGAACCACTCGGGAAACAGAGTCTCACCCAGGCGGCCACATAGGAAGGAGGCGTCGCGGTAGATAGCGCCGCCGGCCAGGGCCGACATCAGGTGGCCGATCAGGCCGCTTGCCAGGGTCGGGTCGAACATTACCGGGAAGCGCCCGGTCTGGGGGCGCTGCCCCCCGAGGCGCCGTAGCGTACGCTCGGCGGCGCTGCGGCCGACCTCCGCCGGGTCACGCAGCGCCCGTGGATCCCGGGCGCTGGTGTAGTCATAGTCCCGCTGCATGCCGGATGCGTCCTCGGCGATCAGCAGGCAGGAAAGCGAGTGACGGCTGCCGCGCTGGCTGCCGAGAAAACCATGGCTGTTGGCGTAGACGCGAACGCCCTCGCCGCTCGACAGGCTGGCACCGTCGGAGCTGCGGATACCCGGCTCGGCCAGGCCCGCCGCCTCGCAGGCAAGCGCCAGCTCTATCGCCTTGTCGGTGTCCAGCGCCCAGGGGTGATGGACGTCGAGATCCGGCAACTCGGTCGCCATCAGCCCGGCGTCGGCAAGCCCAGAGGCAGGATCCTCGCCGGTGTAGCGGGCGATGGCGATGGCCTTCTCGACCACGCTCTTGATCGAGGCGTCGCTGGCGTCGGTGGACGAGGCGCTGCCCTTGCGCTTGCCCAGATAGACGGTGACGGCGATGCCCTGATCGCGGGACAGCTCCACCGACTCCACATCGCCCTCGCGCACGCTTACACCGGTGCCCTGATCGACGCTGGCGCCGACCTCGCAGGCATCCGCACCCAGTCGCCGAGCAAGCTCGAGCGCGGTCTCGGCACGACTTTCCAGCACCGCCTGCTGGGCTCTGGCATCAAACGCCTGTGTCATCTTGTACTCCTTGTCCGACCATAGGGGTCGGCTGAGACTGTCATCCTGCGGCGCCTCGGGCGCCACAGACTGGTATACTTTCGCGGACGTCGCGCCCGGCGCGACCACCGCCTTTTCGATTTTCCCCGATGCCTTCACCAGGGACCCGGTATGACCCAGGATGACCTTTCCCCCGACGACCGCCCCAGCAAGTCCCAGCTCAAGCGGGAGATGCACGAGCTGCAGGCGCTGGGCGAGCGCTTCATCGCGATGAAGCCCGAGGAGCGCGCCCGCTTCCCGCTGTCGGACGATCTGCTTCGCGCCATCGACGAGACCGACCGCATTCGTGCCCGCGAGGCCAGACGCCGCCATATGCAGTACGTCGGCAAGCTGATGCGCAAGGAAGACCTGGAGGCCATCCAGGCGGTCTTCGACGACATCGAGAAGGCCCAGGTCCAGCGCGACCATGCCTTTCTGCGCCTGGAAAAGTGGCGTGATCGCCTGATCGAAGAAGGTGATGACGCCGTCGAACCCTTCCTCGAAGACTATCCCCAGGCCGATCGCCAGGCGCTGCGTCAGCTGATCCGCAACGCCCGCAAGGAGCGCGAGCAGAACAAGCCCCCCACCAACGCCAAGCGGCTTTACAAGCTATTGCGTGATACCGCAGAGATCTAACCGCCGGGCTCCAAGGCCAGTCTGACGAGTGACTGCGCTCGACGGCGTTACCGCCACCGCCCTAGGGCTTTTCTGAAAAGCGCCTAGGTCCTGCAGGCTCCGCCTTGGCGCCGACACCTCCGTCGGCGCCGCCTTGTCGCTCAGCCAGCTTGCCTCGGCTGTATCAGGATTGGGTGCCACCCACGGTCAACTCGTCGAGCTTGAGAGTCGGCTGACCGACGCCCACCGGCACCCCCTGTCCTTCCTTGCCGCACACCCCGATACCGGTGTCCAGCTCCATGTCGTGGCCGATCATCGAGACCTGGCCCATGGCTTCGGGGCCGTTGCCGATCAGCGTCGCCCCCTTGACCGGCGCGGTGATCCGACCGTCCTCGATCAGGTAGGCTTCGCTGGCCGAGAACACGAACTTGCCCGAGGTGATGTCCACCTGGCCGCCGCCGAAGCTGACCGCGTAAAGCCCGCGCGAGACGCTCTTGATGATGTCCTGGGGGTCGTCCATGCCGGCGCGCATGTAGGTATTGGTCATGCGCGGCATCGGCATATGGGCGAAGGATTCGCGACGGGCGTTACCGGTGGGCGCCATGCCCATCAGGCGGGCGTTCAGCTTGTCCTGCATGTAGCCGGTAAGGATGCCGTCCTCGATCAGGGTGGTGCATTGGCTGGGGGTGCCCTCGTCGTCCACCGACATCGAACCACGGCGATCCATCAGGGTGCCGTCGTCGACCACGGTAACGCCGGGCGACGCCACTCGCTCGCCGATACGGCCGGCGAAGGCCGAGCTGCCCTTGCGATTGAAGTCACCCTCGAGGCCATGGCCCACCGCCTCGTGCAGCAGGATGCCGGGCCAGCCGGCCCCCAGTACCACCGGCATCTGTCCGGCGGGGGCATCGGTCGCCTCCAGGTTGACCAGCGCCTGACGCACCGCTTCCTTGGCGTAGGTCTCGGCGACGCCTTCGTCGCGCAGCCTCGCCATGGGGTAGCGGCCGCCACCACCGGCGCTGCCGCGTTCACGCCGGCCGTTCTTGACCGCGATGACACTGACATTGAGCCTCACCAGCGGGCGCACGTCGGCGGCGACGGTGCCGTCACTGGCGCTGACCAGTACCACTTCGTAGACGCCGGACAGCGAGGCGCTGACCTGGGACACGCTGGGATCGGCAGCCCGGGCCACCCGGTCGGCCAGCTTGAGCATGGCGACCTTGTCTTCGGCCGACAGCCCTGACAGCGGGTCGATGCCCGCGTAGCGCGGCTCGGCACTGACCTGGATGCGTGGCGCCTGGGTCAGGGTGGCGCCGCTGCGCACGATGCCCGAAGCGGTGCGGCCCGTCTCGGCCAGGGCATCGGCGTTGATCTGGTTGGAGTAGGCGAAGCCGGTCTTCTCGCCGGCCATGGCGCGCACCCCGACGCCACCGTCGATGTTGTAGCTGGCTTCCTTGACCTCGCCGTCCTCCAGCACCCAGCCCTCTTGCCAGGTCCGCTGAAAGTACAGATCGGCGTAGTCGATGCCAGGGCCCAGAGCGTGCCGGAGACCCGTGTCGAGACCGCCGAGATCGAGGCCTCCCGGGGTCAACAGGGTGGCCACGGCCTCATCGAAGGATGCAGCTTGAGATGTCATTGAGCACTTTCCAGAGTGATCCGGGGCGAGGTCCAGGGACCCTGCACCAGATAGTGAATTCGCGTCACCCGGTCGATGACGTCGCCGAACAGCTTGTCGGCCACAAACAGGGCACCGCCCACGACGGGCGCCCCTACGGCCACGGCTGCCAGCGGCAGGTTGTTGCTGACCGGCACGGTCACGCCAAGCATCAGGTCGAGCTGACGTCGCGCCAGGTCGGCGGAGCCGTCCAGGGTAAAGTCGGTGGCGGGGCCATCGATACGAATCGGCCCTTCGGTTTCCAACACTCCACCATACAGGGTCGCGGCACCACTGACACGGTCGAAGGCGGTACCCTCACCGGTGACGTCCGAGAAATCCAGACGCAGGCGCCGCAGCAGGTTGTCGACGTTGAGCAGTCCCACCACCTTGGCCGAGGGCGAGCTGATATTGGCAAAGGTCCCGTCGACCATATCGACGTTCAGGCTACCGCGTGATCGGGCCAGCGCAAACTGCCAGGGGGCCCCCGGCCAGGCCAGCTGACTGTCCACGTCGAGTCTTTCGGCGCGTACCGCCACGTCCTGCCCGAGCGCCGCCAGCGCGGTCCCGGGATCGCCACCGGTGAGCGCCAGTCGCGAGCGCGTCAGGCTGGCCTGACTACCGGAGGCCTCCCATACCAGCGACCCCTCTGCCGTGACCTCGCCCAGGGTGAGGGATACCGGCTCGACCGACAGCCGATCACCGCTGGAACACCATGCGCCGTTGAAGGGCCCGACCCGATTGCCCTGGTACACGATATCGTCGATGGTGAGACGACCGTCGGGCAGCTCGCGCACTCGCTGCGGGAAGGCCGCGGGCGCGCTGGTGACTTCAAGCTCACCGAACAGCGAACCGGACTCGGCACCCTGAACCGCCGTTTTCCCGCTCTCGGGAATCAAGTTGTCCAGCACCAGTCGATCGAGATCGAGCTCCAATGGCTGAGTAGTGCCCGGGCGGTAGGTCACCTGGCCGTCGACCAGGCTTCCGCCAAGCGCCGCCTGCCACTGCCTGGCACCTCGGCTGAAGCGGGGACTGGCGTCGATGGTCAGCGTGCCCAGACAGCGATCGCCGTCGCTCAGGCAGTCGGTGCGGGCCTCCAGGCGTGACAGTCCCGCCCCGCCACCGCCACTGGAGCCGCCTTCCGGCATGGCACCGGCCAAGGGCTTCAGGGCGTCGGCCCAGGCGCCCAGATCGAGTCGCTGCAGATAGGCCAGTACCGACCAGCCCGGCTCACCGGGCCAAGCGCCAGGTGCCGCCCGACCGACCCACAGCTGACCCTGGCTGCCGCCGGGCCCGGCGGCGCGCCAACGGGCGCCGACATCGCGCCCGTACTGGCCGCTCAACACCGGAGAATCGCCGAGGCTCAGGTCCAGCTTGAGCGGTACCGTCTGGGAGGCACGCTTGCCCAGCGGTGCCGGCAGTGCGATCGACAGCCCCTCCAGGGTGCTTTCCAGCGACAGACGCTGGGCATCGAGCTCAAGCCGGCCTTGCCAGGGGAAGGAGCCCGACAGCAGTACCCCAGGCTCGAGTCCCGCCCAGTCCAGCAGCGCCGGCGCATCGGCACGTCCGGACAGCGCCACGCTATCGTTGCTGCCCTGGAGGTCAGCCGCCACACTACCACCGAGCACCTGGCCTTCAAGACGACCGGACAATCCACCTTCTTCGCCCTGCTGGGACCAGGTCAGGGGGCCGCTGACGTTCTCGAACTCGAGCTCGGTGCCCTGATGCACGACCCTCGACGCCCGGGCGTCGGCCTCGACCTTCAGGTCCAGGGCGTCCGGGTCGGCCATCGGCAGCGACAGCGACAACTGGCCAGTCACACTACCCTCGCCGCGCCAGTCACTGGCGGCCTCGGCGCCCTCCACCGGCATCTCTTCGAGAAATGCCAGCAACTGCGTCAGCGACGCCGACAGCGGCCCTTCGACGCTGAGGACCTCGTCGGCCAGTTTGACGCTGGCGCCTTCGGTCTTCACGCCCTGGCTCTCGGCGTGGTCGACGCGCGCCTGCAGACTGTCATCCTCGACGGACAGGTGGCCGCTGACGTTGGTAAGCGCCGGCCAGCCTTCGGCGTAGGGCACCCGCCCCTCGACGATATCCAGATCCAGGCTCAGACTGCTGTCGAGCTTCTCGCTGTCGAGGTCGTCCTGCTCACGCAGCGGCACATGCAGGCGCAGCTGCCCCTGGGGCACCCGCCCGGCCAGACCACTGGCCAGCCAGTCCGCGAGTTCGGCGTCGACATCGTTGCGCAACAGCGGCATCGGCAACCACTCGCTCAGGGCGATATCCCGGGCGTTGACGTCGCGCATGTCCAGCTCAAGACCGAAGCCCCCGCGACGATCGGCGGCGATGGCCAGACCAAAGCCCCCTTCCACCTCGGCTTCGCGCCAGCCGACCTTGAGGTCGCGTCCACTGACGAAGCTGCGCGGCCCGTCGTAGGACCAGATCACCTCGCCGGTGGCGTAGTCGAGCTGCATGGGGGCGGCAAACAGCTCAGGGAAATGCATCGATGCCTTGCCAGCGTCGACGAAGTCCACTCGACCACGGGTGCCGTCGGCTTCCACCCAGACATCCAGCGGGCCGCCGCCGGGCGCACTCTCCCAGGGGTCGACCTCGACCCCTAGCGCGCTGACCCGGGCACGCCATTCGTCATCGAGCCTGCCAAAGCCCAGCCCGGTCACCTGACCGCGGGGCTTCAAGGCGTCCACCGCCCGGGCCAGGCCCTCAGGCAGGCGCAGACGCTCGCGCCACTGCGCCAGTGCACCCAGCTCGAAGCCGCTGGCGTTGGCCCACCAGCCGTTTTCACGACTTTCCACGTGCCAGTACTGGGGCAAGGCGCCACCTTCCGGCGCGGTTTCGCCGTCGTCGCCGGTCCAGCTCACGTCTTCGGCGTCACCCTCGAACCAGGCCTCCCAGTCATCGACGTCGCGTCTCAGCCACTGACCGCGCAATTCGGCCCCGTTGAGCACGATGCCACCAGGAGAGCCCTCGCCCATCTCCTGGGCGACCGCTGTCGCCATCTCGTCGCGCTGATTGAGCGCCAGGCGCGGTGCCAGTACATCGAGGCGCACATCCGCCAGGCGTCCATTGTCCCAGCGCGCCCAGACGGTGGCGTCCCCGCTGGCCTCGTCGAAACGCAGCACGTCCTCGATGCCGATCAGTCGTGACAAGCCGGTCAGGCTGTCGAGCTGCATGGTGCCCTGCAGGGCGGCGCTGAAATTGCTCGCCTCGCGACTGCCCGGCGTCAAGGCCATGACGATCTCCATGGCCTCGGCGTCGCGATCCTCGATGAATACCTCACCCTCGATATGGGTGCGCATCTCATCGCCGGTCATCAACAGCCGCGGCGCATGCAGGGTGGTCACCTCGCGGCGCCCGTGCAGCACCACGCGCAGGTCATCGACCCAGGCACGTTGGCGCAGCATGACGCCGACCCAGAAGTCCAGACGCTCGAGGTCAAACTGCCCTTCGGGCATCAGTTCGGGGGGGATACGCGCCGGCTGTGGCCACAGCCAACGACGTTCGCGGTCCTGATAGAGGTGGAGGGTGACGCCCTGGAAGTGGGCCTTGTCGACCACCGGCAGCCCCTCGTCGAGGCTCGCCAGGGTGTCCAGGCGCACTTCACCGCGCTCGACCTGCAACAACGGATAGCTGCCCGTGGCGTCTTCGGCCTCGAGTCGCAGCCCGTCCAGGGTCAAGCCGGGGTCGAGGCCGTGCAGACTGCCTTCGAGACTCACCAGATGGGTCTCCGCCTCGAAGCGCGACGCTATCATCTCGACCAGTCGATCCTCGAGGCGATCGACCTGGCCCAACGATACGCGCAGCACCAGCGTCAGCAGCGCGGCCATCGCCAGCACTACCGCCACCAGCGTCAACAACCAGCGAGTCAGCAGGCGGATCGGCCTCATCGGATCACATCAGCACGATGTCGTACTGCTCCTGGGAATAGTGGGTCTCGACCTGAAAACGAATGGTCTTGCCGATAAATTCCTCGAGATCGGCGACCGCTGCCGACTCCTCGTCGAGCAGTCGATCCACCACCGCCTGGGAGGCCAGCACCGCGTAGGTTTCGGCGTTGTAGGCGCGCTCTTCACGCAGGATCTCGCGAAAGATCTCGTAGCACACCGATTCCGGCGTCTTGAGGGTGCCCCTGCCCTGGCAGGAAGGACACGGCTCGCACAGGGTCTGCTCGAGGCTTTCACGGGTGCGTTTGCGGGTCAGCTGTACCAGCCCCAACTCGGTGACGCCGGTGCATTTGGTCTTGGCGTGATCCCGTTCCAGCGACTTCTCGAGCATCCTCAGCACCTGGCGCTGGTGCTCGGTGTCCACCATGTCGATGAAGTCGATGATGATGATGCCGCCGAGATTGCGCAGACGCAGTTGACGGGCGATGGCGGTGGCCGCCTCGAGGTTGGTCTTGAAGATGGTTTCTTCGAGGTTGCGGTGACCGACGTAGGCGCCGGTGTTGACGTCGATGGTGGTCATCGCCTCGGTGGGGTCGATCACCAGGTAGCCGCCGGACTTGAGCTGGACCTTGCGCGCCAGCGCCTTCTGGATCTCGTCCTCGACGCTGTACAGGTCGAAGATCGGTCGCTCGCCGGCGTAGTGTTCGATGCGTCCCACCGCCGAGGGCATGAACTCCTCGGCGAACTCGACCAGCTTGACGTGGTTTTCGCGGGAGTCGATGCGCACCTTCTCGATATCGTCGCGCATGACGTCGCGCAGGGTGCGCATGAACAATGGCAGATCGTCGTAGATGACGCTGGGTGCCGGCGCGGTCAGCCGACGTTCGCTGACCTTGCGCCACAGCCGCAGCAGGAAGTGCATGTCGGCGACCATCTCCTCGAGCGTCACGCCCTCGGCGGCGGTGCGCACGATAAAGCCACCGGTGATCTCGATCTGCTGCTCGGCCGCGGCTTCCTCGACCAGACCGCGCAGGCGCTCGCGCTCGGTCTCGTCCTCGATGCGCTGGGACACGCCGTTATGAAGCGAATCCGGCATGTACACCAGGTAGCGCGACGGCACCGACAAGTGGGTGGTCAGGCGAGCGCCCTTGGAGCCGATGGGGTCCTTGGTGACCTGAACCACCAGAGACTGGCCTTCATGCAAGAGCTGCGAGATGGACGGCTGGTCATCACCGTTGGCGCTGTGCTCACCGACATCGTGGGCGTGAATGAAGGCTGCACGAGACAGGCCAATATCGACAAAGGCCGCCTGCATGCCGGGCAGTACCCTCACCACCTTGCCCTGGTAGATATTGCCGACGATGCCACGACGCCTGGCCCTCTCGATGAAGGCCTCCTGCAGCACGCCGTTCTCCACCACGGCCACGCGGGTTTCCATGGGCGTCAGGTTGATGAGTACTTCACCACTCATTCGGCAGTCCTTGTCCTTTGATGTCTCGCGCCATTATGACATAGCCGCCGGCGGTTGCGATGGCGCTGGCGCCGGACCTCCCGTCCGGCTCGACTGAAGCAGCACACGCCTGCCGGTGGCCCAGCGGGCGGCTCGCCGTCTCGTCGAGCGGCGGCGCCACTACACCTTCACGCCACCCTCACGACACCGTCACAATAAAGCGCCGTTCCACACAGGCACGCCCTGTCGGCGCAGCAGGCTCGCCGTCTGGTAGAGCGGCAGCCCCACCACCGCGGAATAGCTGCCTTCGACGCGCTCGACGAAGATCGAGGCGAGCCCCTGGATGGCGTAACCGCCTGCCTTGTCGGCAGGCTCACCGGTGCGCCAGTAGGCGCGAATCTCGTCGTCCTGGAGCTCACGCATCAGCACATCGCTGACGACCGTTGCCTCGAGCACCCCGGCGGGTCCGCTGACCGCCACCGAGGTCATCACCTGATGCCAGCGCCCGGACAGCGAGCGCAGCATGACAAAGGCGTCCTCGGCGTCGACAGGCTTGCCGAGAATCTCGCCGTCGCGCACCACCGACGTGTCGGAGCCCAGCACCGGCAAGTCGCGACCCGTTCCACGCCTGGACCCAGACCCAGTCTCGGCTTCTGCCCCAGCCACGGCCTTGGCCCGGGCCAGGCGGGCGACGTAATCCCGGGCCGCTTCACCAGGATGCGGCGTCTCGTCGATATCCACCGGCGCGATCTCCACCGCCACACCGATGCTCGCCAGCAGCTCACGCCGCCGGGGCGAGGCCGAGGCCAGGCGCAGCACCGGGGAATTCACAGCAGCATCGAGGGGCTCACTCATCGCTTGCGTCTCCAACGCTTTCGTGGGGGCTCAGGTCATGAGGGATTCAGGTCTTGGCGGAACGCCGGCCGATGGCCTTGAACAGGGTCGCCAGCCAAGGCCACAGCGCCGCCCCGATCAACGACGGCATCAGAAACGACAGATGCATGGAAAACGGGCCGAACAGGGTACGCAGCCACTGTTCCACCAACTGCACCAGTCCCAGCAGGACGAAGATCAGCACCGCCTGCTGGAGCAGCGAGTAGGTCCTGAAGCGGGGATATACCAGCGCCGAGAGGAAGGCCAGCAACGACAGCGTCAGCGCGCTCTGCCCGAGCGGCGCCCCTTCGATGAGGTCCAGCAGCAGGCCCAGCACAAAACCATGAAAGACGCCCACCCGGTCGGGCTGTGCCATGCACCAGTACAACAGCATCAGGCCCAGCCAGTCGGGCCGCCAGACCTGCCAGCCGTCGGCCATGGGCATGACCTGCAGACACAGCGCCAGAGACAGGGTCAACCATACCCACACCAGGCTGACGCGAGGGGTAGCGGCCATCAGTCGTCCTCCTCGTCTTGCTCGGGGGGCGTCAACAGCTCACCCAGGCGGCGGGCTGCCTCGACGGCCTCGGGGTCCAGTTCCGGGTGCCAGCGTCCTCGCGAGACGTCGAGCGCAGGCTCCGGCGGAAACAGCAGAAGGAAGTGACGCGAGCGCTGCAACTGGGCGACGGGAGCGGCGCTGACCGTGGCGAAGGGCTCGCCAGGATCGTGACTGACGTCGCTGACCCTGGCCACCGGATAACCCGCAGGAAAGCGTCCGGCCAGACCGGAGCTCATCAACAGGTCACCGACGCGAATGTCGGCGGTATCCGGCACGTGCAGCACCTTCAGCGCGTCGTAGCTGCCGGTGCCCTGGATGATGAAGCGCAGACCGTTGCGATTGACCTGGATCGGCAAGGCGTGGCTGGCATCGGTAAGCATCAGCACGCGGCTCGAGTAGGCGGAAAGCTCGCTGACCTGACCGGCGATACCGGAGGAGTCCATCACCGGCTGACCAACATAGACGCCATCGCGGCGGCCACGATCGATCACCATCTGGTGGGTGAAGGGGTCGGGATCCAGCGACAGCAGTTCGGCGGTGAGGTAAGGCACCTCGTGATCCCGGGCGGCGTCGAGCAGCTCGCGCAGGCGCACGTTCTCGGCGGTCAGGCTGGCCATGCGCTGTACCCGATGGGACAGGGTCAGCAGCTGCTCGCGCAGTCGCGCGTTCTCTTCCACCAGCGAGCGTTGCTCGGACAGCGCCAGGGCGCCCCAGTTGAGCACGTCACTGGGCAGACTGACGGCCCACTGGATCGGCGCCACCAGCGTCGACAACTGGGCACGCACCGATTCCATTCGGGTGAAGTGGGTATCGACAAACATCAGCCCGCCCGCGAGCACCGCACACAACAGCATGCGGTACCCGGGCACGGAGCCATGCGAGAACAGCGGTTTGATAGGCCGACTCCCTGGAGGTCCTGGGCCAGACGTCGTCAGTCGCTGGAGAGCAGCTCGAAGGTATGCTGATCGATCATCTCCAGCGCCTTGCCGCCACCACGTGCCACGCAAGTGAGCGGGTCATCGGCGACCACCACCGGCAGGCCGGTCTCCTCGGCGATCAGCTTGTCCAGATCACGCAACAGCGCGCCACCACCGGTCAGCACCAGGCCGCGCTCGGCGATGTCTGATGCAAGCTCGGGCGGTGACTGTTCCAGGGCGCTCTTGACCGCCGACACGATGGAGCCCAGCGGCTCCTGCAGGGCGTCGAGGATCTCGTGGGAATTGAGGGTGAAGCTGCGCGGAATGCCCTCGGCCAGGTTGCGACCGCGCACGTCGATTTCGCGCAGCTCGCCGCCCGGATAGGCACAGCCGATCTCTTCCTTGATGCGCTCGGCGGTGGCTTCGCCGATCAGGCTGCCATAGTGGCGCCGTACATAGGAACTGATGGCCTCGTCGAAACGATCGCCGCCGATGCGGATGGACTCGGAATAGACCACGCCATTGAGCGAGATGATGGCGATCTCGGAGGTGCCACCACCGATGTCGACGACCATCGAACCCTGCGCCTCTTCCACCGGTAGCCCGGCCCCGATGGCCGCGGCCATGGGTTCCTCGATCAGGAAGACTTCACGGGCACCGGCGCCCTCGGCGGATTCCTTGATGGCGCGGCGCTCGACCTGCGTGGACATGCAGGGAACGCACACCAGGACCCGGGGGCTCGGCGTCAGGAAGGTGCTCTGATGCACCTTGCGGATAAAGTACTGGAGCATCTGCTCGGTCACGGTGAAGTCGGCGATGACGCCGTCCTTCATCGGGCGAATGGCGGTGATGTTTCCGGGGGTGCGGCCCAGCATGCGCTTGGCATCGGCGCCGACCGCAGCAACGCTGCGCATGTTGCCGGACTGCCGAATCGCGACCACGGAGGGTTCATCCAGGACGATCCCGCGATGACGCACATAGATGAGCGTATTGGCCGTCCCCAGGTCGATCGACAGATCGCTGGAAAACACACCTCGTAAACGTTTGAACATGGATAAAGATACCTAGTGCAGACCGGAAACCCTGTGCGGACGCAAACGGTATCACTGACCCCCCCTAGCGGCAAGCGTGATGCGCGTCTCCCTTGACCGGCAAGACCTGCCCGACGACGCGCGAATGTGGTACCTTCTGCGGTCATTTCATGGACCCCTTCCGTCGAGGAATTGATCATGGCGCTTGAACACGCCGAGGTCCTCCGTGCCGCTCACCTGGCCCGGATCGACCTTTCTGAGAATGACGCAGCCCACTATCACGACGATCTCGGCCGGATCCTGGAGATGGTCGATCAGCTCCAGGCGCTCGACACCGAAGGCGTCGCCCCGCTGGCTCACCCCCTCGATGCCACCCAGCGCCTGCGCGCCGACGAGGTCACCGAGAACGACCAGCGCGAGCACTTCCAGCGCTGCGCTCCCCAGGTCGAGAATGGCCTGTACCTGGTGCCGCGGGTCGTCGAGTGACCCCGCGCCCCACCCTTCTCGACATTGGATTCACGCATACAGGGAGCCAGGCCCATGCATGACAGGACACTGACCGAGATCAGCCAGGCGCTCGACGCCGGCGAGATCTCCAGTCGCGAGCTGACCCAGGATCTGCTCGGACGCATCGACCGCCTCGACGGCACACTCAACAGCTTCGTCAGCGTCACCGCCGACCAGGCGCTCGAGGCCGCCGAGGCCGCCGACCAGGCCCGCGCCCGCGGCGAAGCCGGCCGCCTGACCGGCGTGCCGCTGGCACTCAAGGACATCTTCTGCACCCAGGGGGTCAAGACCAGCTGCGGCTCGAAGATGCTCGACAACTTCGTCGCCCCCTACGACGCCACCGTGGTGGAAAAGCTCAAGGCCGCCGGCACGGTCAGCCTGGGCAAGACCAACATGGACGAATTCGCCATGGGCTCCTCCAACGAGTCGAGCTTCTATGGCCCGGTCAAGAACCCCTGGGATCTTGACGCCGTCCCCGGCGGCTCCTCCGGCGGCAGCGCCGCCGCGGTCGCCGCGGGCCTGGTGCCGGCGGCGCTGGGTACCGATACCGGCGGCTCGATCCGCCAGCCGGCAGCCTTCTGCGGCATCACCGGACTCAAGCCGACCTATGGCCGGGTCTCGCGCTACGGCATGATCGCCTACGCCTCGAGCCTCGATCAGGGCGGCCCCATGGCCCGCAGCGCCGAAGACTGCGCCCACCTGCTCAACGTCATCGCCGGCCATGACGTGCGCGACTCCACCAGCGTGGCCCGCGGTGTTCCCGACTACACCGAGGAGCTCAGCGCGCCGCTGTCCGGCCTCAAGATCGGCCTGCCCAAGGAATACTTCGGCGACGGCCTCGATGCCGGCGTCAACCAGGCCATCCGCGAAGCGATCAAGGTCTACGAGTCGCTCGGCGCCAGCGTGCGCGAGGTCAGCCTGCCCCACACCGCCTACGCCATCCCGGCCTACTACGTGATCGCGCCGGCGGAGGCCTCCTCCAACCTGTCGCGCTACGACGGCGTGCGCTTCGGCCATCGCTGCGACAACCCCGAGGACCTCATCGATCTGTACAAGCGCTCCCGCGCGGAGGGCTTCGGCGAGGAGGTCAAGCGACGCATCCTTATCGGCACCCACACCCTGTCCGAAGGCTTCTTCGACGCCTACTACAAGAAGGCCCAGCAGGTTCGCCGACTGATTCGACAGGACTTCCTCGACGCCTTCGAAGAGGTCGATGTGCTGATGGGCCCCGCCGCGCCGACCCCGGCCTTCGACCTGGGCGCCCAGAAGGACCCGGTCTCGATGTACCTGCAGGACATCTACACCATCGCCGTCAACCTGGCGGGCATCCCCGGCATCAGCGTTCCGGCGGGTTTTGCCGGCAAGCGCCCGGTGGGCCTGCAGATTCTCGGCACCCACTTCGCCGAGACCCGTCTGCTCAACGTGGCTCACCAGTTCCAGCAGGCCACCGACTGGCATTTGAAGCGTCCCGAGATGACCGAGGAGAACTCCTGATGCAGTGGGAAACCGTCATTGGTCTCGAGGTGCACGTCCAGCTCGCGACCCGCTCCAAGATCTTTTCCGGCTCCTCCACCGCCTTCGGTGCCGAGCCCAACACCCAGGCCAACGCCGTTGATCTGGGCCTGCCCGGCGTGCTGCCCGTGCTCAACGAGCAGGCGGTGGCGATGGCGTTGAAATTCGGCCTCGGCATCCATGCCGAGATCCCCGAGGTATCGGTGTTCGATCGCAAGAACTACTTCTACGCCGACCTGCCCAAGGGCTACCAGACCAGCCAGATGTACCATCCCATCGTCGGCGCCGGCGAAGTGGAAATCTGCCTGGAGGACGGCGAGAACAAGATCATCCGGGTGCACCACGCCCACCTCGAGGAAGACGCCGGCAAGTCGCTGCACGAAGACTTCCACGGCATGACCGGCATCGACCTGAACCGTGCCGGCACGCCGCTGCTGGAGATCGTCTCCGAGCCGGACATGCGCTCGGCCAAGGAGGCGGCGGCCTACCTCAAGGCGATCCACTCCATCGTCACCTATCTCGGCATCTCCGACGGCAACATGGCCGAAGGCTCGATGCGCTGTGACGTCAACGTCTCGGTCAGACCCAAGGGTCAGCAGGAATTCGGCACCCGTGCCGAGATCAAGAACGTCAACTCCTTCCGCTTCGTCGAGCGCGCCATCGCCTACGAGGTCGAGCGCCAGATCGAGCTGATCGAGGACGGCGGCAAGGTGGTGCAGGAAACCCGCCTTTACGACCCCGAGGCTGACGAGACCCGCAGCATGCGGACCAAGGAAGAAGCCAACGACTACCGCTACTTCCCCTGCCCCGACCTGCTGCCGGTGGTGCTCGACTGCGCCTACGTCGACCACCTGCGCGAGAGCCTGCCCGAACTGCCCGCCGAGAAGCGCGCGCGCTTCCAGAGCGAGCTGGGACTGTCCGCCTACGACGCCGGGGTGCTGTCGGCCAGCCGCGAGATGGCCGAGTACTTCGAGCAGGTCAAGGACATCTGTGGCGACGCCAAGCAGGCCGCCAACTGGGTCCAGGGCGAGCTGTCCGGCGCGCTCAACCGTGACGGACTGGACATCTCCGATAGCCCGGTCAGCGCCGAGCAGCTCGGCGGCCTGGTCAAGCGAGTGATCGACTCGACCATCAACGGCAAGGCCGCCAAGCAGGTGTTCCAGGCGCTGTGGAACGGTGAAGGCGACAGCGCCGACGCCATCATCGAGGCCAAGGGCCTGAAGCAGGTCACCGACACCGGCGCCATCGAGGCCATGGTCGACCAGGTGATCAGCGACAGCCCCGCCCAGGTGGCCCAGTACCGTGACGCCGAGCCCGACAAGCGCGGCAAGATGATCGGCTACTTTGTCGGCCAGGTGATGAAGGCCTCACGCGGCACCGCCAACCCCCAGCAGGTCAACGCCCTGCTCAAGGAAAAGCTCGACGCCCTGTGCTGATGGGCGCTAAGGCGACCACCGGCGATGGCAGCGCCATCGCCGGCTTCCACTGGCTTTACCCAAGGAACCCGCGATGTCGGACGATGTCGGTACCCGCCTGAGGGCCCTGCGAAACCTGCGCAATATCTCCCAGCGCGAGCTGGCCAAGCGCTGCGGGGTGACCCATTCCAGCCTGTCGCTGATCGAACAGGGCAAGGTCAGCCCCTCGGTCAGCTCGCTGAAAAAGATCCTCGACGCCATCCCGATGAGCGTCGGCGACTTCTTCACCATGGATCTGGAGAGCAAGAACCAGGTGTTCTACAGCGCCGACGAACTGACCGACATGGGCAGCGGCGACGTGGTGTTCAAGCTGGTGGGCGCCAACCGCGAGTCACGCGCCCTGTCGTTTCTGATCGAGACCTACCCCCCGGGTACCGATACCGGCCGCGAGATGATCACCCACCAGGGCGAGGAAGCCGGGGTGGTGCTCGAGGGCGAGATCGAGATCACCATCGGTGCCGAGACCCGGGTACTTGGCGCCGGCGAGGCGTACTACTTCGACACCAATGTGCCCCACCGCTTTCGCAATCCCAGCGAGACCCTCTGTCGACTAGTTAGCTGCACCACCCCAGCGCGAGCCTTCTAGCGGCGAATACCGTGGCGTCGGCTCAAAGGCGCCAAGGCAAGGTCTCCGCACCCCCGGCGCCTACCCAGTGCCTGCCGACTGGTCAGCTGCATCACCCCAGCGCGAGCCTTCTAGTAGCGTCGCTCGGACACTGACAGCCCCCTACCCTTCGGCACTGCCCGCCCTGCAAACCACAAAAAAGGCCACGCAAGGCGTGGCCAATCAGGGAGTCATCTCCCATCAGTGCGCGTTGATGACATCGGACCGGAAGTCTAGTTCAAGGCGATCCAGACGCTCTTGAGTTCGGTGTATTCGGCCAGCGAGTGGTGCGACTTGTCGCGGCCATTGCCGGACTGCTTGACCCCGCCGAAGGGCACGCTCTGATCCCCGCCTGCCCAGTTGTTGACGAACACCTGGCCCGACTGCAGACGACGACTGACCCGCATGATGCGGTCGACGTCCTGACTCCACACCCCGGCGGCCAGCCCATAGACCGAGTCGTTGGCCAGGGCGATGGCCTGCTCTTCGCTGTCGAAGCCGAACACCGACAGCACCGGGCCAAAGATCTCTTCACGTCCGATCGTCATGTCCTCGGTGACACCGTCGAACACCGTCGGCTGGATGTACAGCCCCGGCCCGCCGAGCGCCTCGCCGCCGGCACGCAGCCGTCCGCCTTCTTCCTGCCCCTGGCGAATGAAGTCGAGGATGCGACGGTGCTGGGTCGCATCGACAATCGCCCCCATGAAGCTCGACGGGTCCAGCGGATCCCCCGGCTGCATCGACTCGGCCGCCGCCAGCAGGTGCTCGATAAAGGCCTCGCGCACACTGTTCTCGACCAGCAGTCGCGAACCGGCGATACACACCTCCCCCTGGTTATGGAAGATCGCCTCGGCGGCGTGGTGCGCCACCTGGGCGAGATTCCTGCAGTCGGCGAACACCAGATTGGGGCTCTTGCCACCGCACTCCAGATAGACCCGCTTGAGGTTCGACTGACCGGCGTACTGCATCAGCTGCTTGCCGACCGCGGTGGAGCCGGTGAAGCCCAGGCAGTCGACGTCCATCGACAGCGCCAGCGCCTTGCCCACGGTGTGACCATAGCCCGGCAACACCTGCAGCACGCCGCGTGGCAGGCCGGCCTCCTGGGCCAGGGCAGCCAGCCGCAGCGCCGACAGTGGCGACTTCTCCGACGGTTTGAGGATGACGCTGTTGCCGGCGGCCAGGGCCGGTGCGATCTTCCAGGCGGTCATCATCATCGGGAAGTTCCAGGGCACGATGGACGCCACCACCCCGATCGGCTCGCGCAGCACCAGCGCGAGCGCCTCTTCGCCGGTGGGCGCGACCTCACCGTAAAGCTTGTCGATGGATTCGGCCTGGTGACGTATCGCACCGATGGCGCCGGCCATGTCACCCAGCGCGCTGGTGATCGGCTTGCCCATGTCCAGGGTGTCGAGCAGCGCCAGTTCGTCGCGGTGGGCCTCCATCAGCTCGGCCAGCCGCAGCAGCACCCGCTTGCGCCGGGTCGGCGCCAGGCGCGACCATTCTCCACCATCGAAGGCGCGCCGGGCGCGGGCAACCGCCAACTCGGCATCGGCCTGGTCACAGCTTGCGACCCGCGCCAGCACTTCCCCCGTGGCGGGGTTGATGGTCTCGAAGGTCTCGCCGCTGGCGGCGTCGACGAAGCGATCATCGATGTAGGCGCGGGTTTCCAGCCGCGCCGTCAGGGTGTCGGCCAGGGCCTGCCAGCCAGCCTTGTCGAGGGGACGACTCATGCATCAGCCTCCTCGGCGGCGGTGATCTCGACGCCCTGGGCGGTCAGCCGGCGCAGCGTCTCGTCCAGCGCCTCCCGGGCCAGACCCACCAGTTCGTCGATTTCATCGTGGCTGATCACCAGGGGCGGTGAAATGACCATGGTGTCTCCCACCGAGCGCATCACCAGGCCTGTCTCGAAGCAGATATCGCGACACAGGTTGCCCACCGCCAGCGACTTGTCGAAGCGCTTGCCGCTGTCCTTGTCAGCGACGATCTCCAGCGCGCCGATCAGACCCAGCGAGCGCGCCTCGCCGATCAGCGGGTGGGACTCCAGGGACTTCCAGCGCGTCGCCAGGTAAGGCCCCAGATCATCACGCACCCGCTCGACCACGCCTTCGGCCTGCATCAACTCAAGGTTCTTGAGCGCTACCGCGGCGCACACCGGATGCCCCGAGTAGGTGAAGCCGTGGTAGAACTCGCCGCCCTCGTCGATCAGCGTGTCGGCGACACGATCACCGACCAGCACCCCACCGATCGGCAGGTAGCCGGAGGACAGCCCCTTGGCGATCGGCATCAGGTCGGGCTTGAGGTCGTAGTGGACGCTGCCGAACCACTCGCCCAGACGGCCGAAACCACAGATCACCTCGTCGACCACCAGCAGGATCTGGTGGCGCTCGAGCACCTCCTTGATCGCCGGCCAGTAGCTGTCCGGGGGGATGATGGCGCCGCCGGCACCCTGTACCGGCTCGGCGATAAAGGCCGCGACCTTGTCGGACCCCAGCTCCTGGATACGCGCCTCGAGCGCCTCGGCGCAGGCACGACCGAAGGCCTCCGGAGTCTGATCTCGCCCTTCGCCGAACCAGTAAGGCTGACGGATGTGGGTAATACCCGGCACACAGGGACCACCCTGTTCATGCATCGGCGCCATGCCGCCCAGGCTCATGCCGGCCACGGTGGAGCCGTGATAGCCGTTTTCGCGACCGATGATCCACTGCTTTTCTGGCTGGCCCTTTAGCGCCCAGTAGCGACGCACCATCCGCAGCACGGTGTCGTTGGCCTCGGAGCCGGAACCGGTGAAGAACACCCGGTTCATGTGCGCCGGTGCCAGTCGACACAGGGTCTCGGCAAGCTCCACCGCCGGTGGATGGGTGGTCTTGAAGAAATTGTTGTAGTACGGCAGCTGGGTGAGCTGCTCGCTGGCGGCGTCCACCAACTCCTGACGCCCATAGCCGAGGTTGACGCACCAGAGCCCCGCCATGCCATCGAGGATGCGATGCCCATCCGCGTCCTGGATGTAGACCCCCTCGGCGTCAACGATGATACGACTGCCTTCCTCCCCGAGCGCCTTGAAGTCGGTGAAGGGGTGCAGATGGTGTTCGCGATCGAGCTCTTTGAGCCGTGCGGCGCCTGGCGAGGTCATGGCCAAGTCTCCCGATATTGGTGAGTTGCTTTGTTATGGTTTACTCAACATAACTACCCTTCTCGTGAAAGCCAAGCCCAGCGCAGCATTTCCTTAGAAAAAAACCATAAGTCACTGATTATCGGTCTACGACCATCGTACAATGTCGATATTTTTTATTTTTAGCCACAAAAAAAATTGACAACCAACGGCCAAACGACCAACTTTCATTGACGCCAAACGGCGCTCTCCACACCTTCCAACAACAACCGGGGCCACCATGAAACCACCATGTCCTTCGCCGACGGGCCGGCGAAAAACCCGATGCGTGCCTTTGCTCTTGCTGTCGCTCTTGCTGCTGTGGGCGAGCCTTTCCACCGTCCAGGCAGCACCCCAGCTAAGCGGCCCGGACATCCTGCTCGAAGGGGTCGCGACCGACGTCGAGGCCAGCGGGCTTGATCCCGACCTCCCCTGGCACATCGACGACGGCACTCGTCGCCATCCGCTCGAGGTCGACGCCGACGGGGTCGCGACACTCAGCCTGACCGTCACCGACGGCCCACGCACCCTGTCGCTTTACGACGCCTCCGACACCCCCGCCGCCACCCTCGAACTCGACCCTGTTCCCGCCTGGCTCTCGCTGCTGCCTGCTCTGACCGCCATCACCCTGGCGCTGGCCTTCCGCCAGGTCATCCTGGCGCTGTTTGCCGGGCTATTGCTCGGCGGCTGGGTGCTTCACGGCATGAACGCCGGCGCCCTGCTCGGCGCCTTCGGCGACTCGGTCAACGTCCACGTGCTGTCCGCCGCCAGCGACAGCGACCATATGTCGATCGTGCTGTTCTGCCTGTTGATCGGTGGCATGGTCGGCATCATCTCGCGCAACGGCGGCACCCGCGGCATCGCCGAGCGCATCGCGCGAGTGATCCGTGGACGACGCCAGGCGCAGAATTCCACCGCGCTTTTGGGTCTGGCCATCTTCTTCGACGACTACGCCAATGCCCTGATCGTCGGCAACACCATGCGCCATATCACCGACCGCGTGAGGATCTCGCGAGCCAAGCTGGCCTACCTGGTGGACAGTACCGCCGCACCGGTGTCCGCGATCATGCTGGTGACCACCTGGATCGGCTTTCAGGTCGGGCTGATCAGCGAGGCGATGGATGCCATCGACGACTGGAACGAGTCCGCCTACTCGGTGTTCGTCAACGCCATTCCCTACAACGCCTACCCGATCCTGGCGCTCGCCTTCGTCTTCCTGGTGGCCTGGAGCGGTCGTGACTTCGGCCCCATGCTCACCGCCGAGCGCAAGGCACTGTCCGAGCCCGGCGCCCGCCAGGCAATGAGCAGCCGGGAAGCCATCGTCGAGGAAGCCGACATCCCCACCAAGGAAGGCATTCCGACCCGGGCGCTGAACGCGGTGATACCGATGATCGTGCTGGTGGCGATCACCCTGGGCGGGATCTACGCCACCGGTCTCGATGCCCTCGGCGGCGGCGACCATCAGCTGCGCGACATCTTCGGCGAGGGCGACTCCTTCAGCGCCATGATGTGGGGTTCGCTGGCGGCCTGCGTGACGGCGGTGTTCATGACCCAGGTGCAACGACTGATGAGCATGACCGAAACCGCCCACTACTGGTTCGAGGGCGTCAAGTCGATGCTGCTGCCGATCACCATCCTGATGATGGCCTGGGCACTGGCGAGCGTGAACGAGGACCTGCACACCAGTGACTTTCTGGTCACGGTGCTGGGCGATAGCCTGTCACCGCAGTGGATGCCGGCGGTGATCTTCGGCCTGGCCGGCTTCACCGCCTTCGCCACCGGTTCGTCATGGGGTGTCATGGGCATCATGATGCCGCTGGTGGTACCGCTGGCCTGGGCCGTACTCGAGCACAATGGCATGGCCGGCACCGCCGAAGGCATGCCGCTGCTGTACGCCTCGGTGGCGGGAGTGCTGGCCGGCGCGGTGTGGGGCGATCATTGCTCGCCGCTGGCCGAGACCACCCTGCTTGCGGCCATGGCCAGCGGCTGTGATCTGATCGACCACGTCAGGACGCAGCTACCCTACGCCATGCTGGTCGGCATCGTGGCGCTGCTGTTCGGCGCACTCGGCACCGGTTTCGGCCTGCCCTGGTGGCTGGGCCTGGCGGGAGGCGTCGCCACCCTGACCGCGGTGCTGTTCACCCTGGGCCAGCGCGCGACCGCGGCAACGAAGGTAGCGACGGCCAGCGACGCCAGCGCCTGAGCGCCTCCGGGCGCTGGCTCGCCAGCGCCCGCTCCGTCCAGCGTGACGACTTCCGCTACCACCACCATCACAACGACAGCGCCGCCCTCCTGGGGCGGCGCTTTCGTTGGGACGACTTCAGGTGTTGTGACGACGTTGAGAAAGGGTGCCAGCACGACGTGGTGACCCTGTGACTACGGCACCGCTGCCATCTGCTGAGTGATGGGTCGCCAGGAGGCCTGGGGCGATGACCCCGTCGCAGGCTTACTCCTGCTCTTTCATCATCTCCTGACGTTTTTCGGTGGCGGCCGCACTGCCTTCGAGCATATCGGCGTTGTAGCCATCCATCTTGCCCTCGACATTGCCCGGGTCCGAGGAGCCCTCGAGCATTTCCTGACGCTTCTCGGTAGCCGCGGCGGACCCTTCCAGCAAGGTCTCGTTGGTCTGATCCATCATGCCTTCACCGGGCTGAGAACTGGCCGCCTGCTCTTCCATTTCCTGGCGATGCTCATCCTGGGCACTAGACTCCGCCAGGGCCGTCGCCGCGCCCAGAGACAGCAGCGAACCCGCAAGCACCAGCATGAAAGACGAACGCTTGATCACCATGGTCTTCTCCTTCGATTCCTTGAGAGGGGGCATCCAACTGCGAGCATCAGGGGCGATCCTCACCGTTTGAGCATAGAAGGATATCTGTGCCTGTCGAGGCAGCGGACAGCTTTTCCCCACCGACAATGGTAAGTCGGCACAGTATCCATCGAAGCAGGCAGAACACAGCGACAAACACACCGTCGGGCCGACGTCATTGCCCAACTCGGCACGACGCCGACGCCCAGGACATTAGGCGCTGTCCGAAAAGTCGACGAGCGAAGGTTAGACAAGGCAAAAATCGGTGAGAAAGCGCAGTTTACGGGGTGTAAATGAGCATTTTGATCCGATTTTTAACGCCGTATTACCGAGTGCAGGCACTTTTCAGACAAGCCCTAGTGCGTCGCACAGGCAGCAGCAAAGCCCTTGAAGATGGCGTCATACAGCGGATGGGACTGGGGCTCCCACTCCGGATGCCACTGTACCGCCAGGGTGAACCCCGGCGCGTCAGCCACCGAGATGGCCTCCACCAGCCCGTCCGGCGCCAGCGCCTCGACGCGCAGCCCCTCACCAAGTCGATCGACACCCTGCTGATGCAGCGAGTTGACCCGCGCGCTGGCCTCGGGGTAAAGCGCGGCCAGACGGCCGCCTGGCTGGATCTCGAGGTCGTGTACTGGCGCATACTGCTCGGCCTTTTCACCCTCCGGCTCGCGGTGATCGAGCCGCCCCGGCACCCGCTGCACCGCCTGGTGCAGGCTGCCTCCGAAGGCCACGTTGAGCTCCTGAAATCCTCGACAGATGCCCAAGAGCGGCAATTGCTGCTCCAGCGCCAGCGGCACCCAGCTCATGGCGGCGGCGTCGCGATCCACGTCGTCCCGGGTATTCTCCGGTTCGCGTTCAGCACCGTAGCGCTCGGGCAGTACGTTGGTGTAGCTGCCGGTCAGCACCAGTCCATCGAGGCGCGCCAGCAGCGCCCGGGCATCTTCCTGGCCCTGCCCTTGCCACACCGGCAGCATGATCGGTTCAAGACCGTAGTCACGCAGGGCGCGCAGATACTTGTCGGTCACCATGTGGGCCGGGTGACCCTCGACCTCTCGACGGCAGGCGATGACGCCAACCAGCGGACGAATGTTCATCGAACTCCTCGCAGCTCTATCCGTTGTTATGGTTTCCTCAACATACCTTGGTCGGATTTTCTTGCCAAGCCCGGCGCCGAAAATCTTGACAGAAAGACTACCAACTACTTGTTTTTACTAACTTAAATAAAACAAAAGACCACTCGTCACCTCGACAAGCCCCTCACCTCTACGCGTAAATAATTTGACACCATGGCCCGGTCAGCGAAACACTAGCCACATCACAACGAACCAACAAAAGGTGACAGCATGGGCACCCCCAGCGTCGACGAAGCTCGCGACTTTCTGGCCCGACATCCCGAGGTCGACAGCGTAGACCTGCTGATCAGCGACATGAACGGCGTGCTGCGCGGCAAGCGCATCCCCCGTGACAACCTCGAAAAGGCCTACGCAAGCGGCATCCAGCTCCCCGGCTCGGTGTTCGCCCTCGACATCACCGGCAATACCGTCGAGGAAACCGGGCTGGGGCTCGACATCGGCGATCGCGATCAGGTCTGCCGCCCCATTCCCGGCACCCTGATGGTCACGCCCTGGCAGCGCAAGGGACGCCAGGCGCAACTGCTGATGAACATGCGCGATGACCAGGACGGCCCCTTCTTCGCCGATCCCCGCAACGTGCTGGCGCGCCAGGTCGAGCGACTGGCAGAGCGCGGCCTCAAGGCGGTGGTCGCGCTGGAGCTCGAATTCTATCTGGTCGATCGCCAACGCGACGAGATGGGTATGGCCCAGCCCTGCCGTTCCCCGGCGAGCGGCGAGCGGGCGAGCGATAGCCAGCTGTATTCGATCAACGAACTCGACGAGTACGCCGACTTCCTCGAGGAGGTGCACGCCGCCGCCCAGCTACAGCAACTGCCGCTGGACACCGCGCTCAAGGAATGCGCTCCTGGGCAGTTCGAGATCAACCTGATCCACGGCGATGACGTGATGAAGGCCTGCGACAGCGCGGTGCTGCTCAAGCGCCTGATCAAGGGCGTGGCATTGCGCCACGGCTTCGAGGCCACCTTCATGGCCAAGCTCTACGGCGGCGAGGCCGGCAACGGCATGCACGTCCACATGAGCCTGATCGACGAAAGCGGCGACAATGTCTTCGCCGACAGCGATGGCGACCCGCTGGGGACCCCTGCCTTGCGTCATGCCATCGGTGGCCTGATGGAGCTGATGCCTGCTTCGATGGCGCTGTTCGCGCCCAATCTGAACTCCTTCCGACGTTTCCAGCCCGGCCTCTATGTGCCGATGACGCCGACCTGGGGCTACGATAACCGCTCGGTGGCACTGCGGATCCCCTCTGGAGCCAACGCCGCCCGACGGGTAGAACATCGAGTAGCCGGAGCCGATGCCAACCCCTATCTGCTGCTGGCCACCCTGCTGGCCTCGGTCTGTCACGGTCTGGATACCGCTGTCTCGCCGGGGGAGCCTGTCACTGGTAACGCCTACCGCCAGTACGAGCCCACCCTGACCAACAGCTGGTCAAAGGCCCTCGACCTGCTGGAGCACAGCGAACCGCTTGGAGAAGCCTTCGGCCAGGCGTTTCTCAAGGTGTTTCTGGCCAACCGTCGCGCCGAGCGCGAACTGGCCATGCAAAGCGTCAGTCGCCTGGAGTACGACTGGTACCTGCGCCACGTCTGAGCGCGGGAAATCACGACGCTAACGCCCCGGACTCCCGTACCGGGCAGGGACGCCCTGTGCGCTCGCCCGGCACGAACGCAAGACCTCAACAACCCGATATAACTCACAGCAATCACGGGTACCTCCCCTCATGACAACCACAACGCCCCTTGTCATCGATCCAGGCCTCGCACTGGAGGTGACGCCATGACCCAGACCAACGCACCGTCCACCCATCCCTTCGCCCCCGGCAAGCCCAGCCAGAAGGGCAAGGGTCGCACCTTTGCCATGGTCGCAGGGCTTATTGCCCTGGTGGCCGGCCTGACCTTCCACCACGAAGCCGGCACCCCCTTCGGCTGGATCAGCCTGGTGCCTTCGCTGATCGTGCTGGTGGTGGCGATTGCCACCCACAGGACCCTGGAGGCCCTGGCCATCGGCGCGCTGTCCGGGCTTATCCTGATCGAGCCGAGCGACTATATCGGTGCCCTGGCCGACGTCTCGCTATCGGTCATGATGAACGAGACCATCGCCTGGCTGATCCTGGTATGCGGCCTGATGGGTGGTTTTATCGCCATGCTCGAGAAGTCCGGCTGCACCCTGAGCTTCAGCCACTTCATGAGCCGCCTGGTCAAGACCCGCCGTCAGTCACTGCTGTGCACTGCGGTACTGGGACTGTTGATCTTCATCGACGACTACCTCAATGCGCTGGCGACCTCGGCGGCGATGAAGCGGTTGACCGACCGTTTCGGCGTATCGCGGGAAAAGCTTGCCTATATCGTCGACTCCACCGCCGCCCCGATCTGCGTCCTGGTGCCGATCTCGACCTGGGCGGTGTACTTTGCCGAGCTGCTGGAAACCAACGGCGCCACCGATGGCCCCGGCATGTGGCTGTACATCCAGTCGATTCCCTACATGCTGTATGGCTGGGTCGCCATGGGCCTGGTCTTTCTGGTGGCCATGAGCATCGTGCCTGACCTTGGCCCGATGAAGACCGCCGAGGCCCGCGCCCGCGCCGGCCAGACGATTCCCGACGGCGCCCCGGATGAGCCGCTTGGCGACGACACCCCGCGTGGCAACCCCTGGCTTGGCCTGTTCAACTTCGTCGCCCCGATGGCGGTGCTGATCGGCGCCAGCGCCTACTTCGAGATCGACCTGCTCAAGGGCGTCATCGCCGCCACCCTGTTCACCATCGTGCTGTTCCTGGTGCAGCGCCTGTCCACCTTCTCGAGCCTGATGGACTCGATCATGGACGGCTTTCGCACCATGATGCTGCCGCTGGCCATCGTCGCCGTTGGCTTCGTGCTCAAGGAGGTCAACGACCAGCTCGGCATGACCCAGTTCATGATCGACGCCCTGGCGCCCTACATCACCCCGGCGCTGCTGCCGGCCATCGTCTTCATCTCCATGGCGGTGGTGGTATTCGCCACCGGATCGTCCTGGGGCGTGTTCGTGATCTCGATCCCCATCGTGATCCCGATGGCCGCCCATATGGAGGTGTCGATGCCACTGGTGGTGGGTGCCCTGCTGTCGGCCTCGAGCTTCGGTAGCCACGCCTGCTTCTTCTCGGACTCCTCGGTACTGTCGTCCCAGGGCAGCGGCGTCCTGCCGATGCAGCACGCCCTGACCCAGCTGCCCTACACCCTGATCGGGGCAACCGTCACCAGCCTCGGCTTCGTGGCGCTGGGCTACGCGCTGGTGTAACGAAACCGGGAGCGCAATGCGCTCCCGGTTTTCGTATCGCGACACACGCCTAGATCGAAGAAAGACCGTACTTGTCGAGTAGCTCCACCAGCATCCTGCCGCTATTTACCCGGTGCTCCCGGTGGTGGTCCCTGGCGGCGATGACGTCACCATTCTGAATGGCCTGGACAACGGCCCGATGGTCGTTGTTCGATGACGTCGGCCGTGGCCGTAGTCCCAGGGTCAACATGCGCACACGGTGGGACTGATCCCAATAGGTGTTGACGATGGTGGCGATGCGGCGATTGCCGCACAACTCCACCAGCAGCAGATGGAATCGCTCGTCCGCCGCTGCCCAGCGGGTCAGGTCGTCATCGGCCAGGGCATCGTCCATTTCATCCACCGCATCCATCAACTGGCCGAGCTCCTGGTCGGACAATCCGCGTCGTGCCAGCAACTCGACCGCCTGGGTCTCGAGCGCCGTCAACACATCGTATATCTCGACCATATCCTCGGCCGACACCGGCAACACTCGCATACCGTGGCGCGGCCTGATTTCCACCAGCCCTTCATTGGCCAGCCGAATCATTGCCTCTCGCACGGGCGTCCGGCTCATGTCGAGCAGTTCCGCCAACTCCTTCTCGAGGCGAAAGGATCCCGAAGAAAACTCGTTGTCGAGTATCCGACGCTTTATCTCGTAGTACGCCTTTTCCGGCAGCGACAGCTTGTCCCCCGGAGGTCCCTCGCCCCTGCTCGCCGGCACGGATCGAGAAGACGTGTCTCTTGAGTTCATCGCTGCAAATCCTCAGCTTCCACAGACGTCACTGGACACACGAAGCCGCCTGCCTTCTCTGGCAGAGGTGTAGACAGCCTCTTCGATGTTCATGTTGGCGAGATAGTCAGACGCGGTATTTGCCAACCTCGACCGCCCCATCAGGCCGTCCACCACATGGCGGCTGAACCGATAGACGCAGTCCCCGCCAAAACCGTGATCCACCCACTCATAGTCGATATCCTGCCACAGATTCTCCCCGTGCCTTCTGTAACCCAGGGTGCCATCGCCTCTCAGCACCAGCACACCCTCGCTTCCTTCGATGGTCATTTCGCCCATGGTCAGCCGCCGGTTATCGGCGCAATGATCGGACAGGCGGTTGCCATCCAGAACGGCGCGAACCCCGCCGGCACACTCCATGATGACATGCCCCGCATCCTCACCGGCGATAGCCGGGTTGAGGCGCCTCAGTTCGGCATAGACCGCGGACACCTCGCCGAAGAGATAGCGAAAGGTGTCGATCCAATGTATCCCGGTCTCGTGGATCAGAAACCGCTCCATCTTCTGAAAGTACGGCTGCCTCTCCAGATAGGCCTGCGGCCCCTGTCCATCTCCAGGGCGCAGCCGGAACGTCGCCTGATAGATCTGCCCCAGCCTGCCCGCGGCGATCTGCCGCTGGATCTCCTCGTACCAGGGCTGAAACCGGACGTTTTCATGAACGATCAGTTCAATCCCGCTTTGCTCGGCCAGGACGGCGGCTTGGCGCGCCTCCTCCAGGCTTTTGCAGAACGGCTTCTGGCAGATCACGTTCACCCCGCGCTCCGCCGCCAGGCGGATCAAGGCCAGGTGTGAAGAGGGCGGCGTGATGATATCCAGCACGTCGGCGCGCGCTTCCTCCAGCATCGCCAGGACATCCGAGTAGACCTCCCAGCCCCCATGACGCTTGGCCACCTCCCGAGCACGTGAGGTGTCCTGATCACACACGCCCACCACCTGAACCTCGGGGATGCGTGACCAGGCGTCATATTGAAACTGGCTGAAGTATCCGGCGCCAACCGCTGCGACCCTTAGCTTTTCCATCAACAACCTACCTCCTGCGACCTGCCATTTTGAGCGGCGCACCACCCAACCATCAAAAGCTACTGGATCGGAAGCTCGACCAGCTGGGCCATGACTGCCTCGAACACCGCGGTCGTACCGGCATCCCCGCCCAGCTCGCAAGTCACCAGGGTGCCAGTGGCAAAGGCAGCGTCCACGGCCTCTCGCAGCAACTTGCCTGCCTTCAGCGCCGGCTCACAGTCGTGCTTTTCTCCCAGCCACTCCAGCATCATCACACCGGACAGCACCATGGCCGTTGGATTGGCGAGGCCCTTGCCAGCGATATCCGGCGCACTGCCATGGCATGGCTGAAAGACCGCGTGATCATCGCCGATGTCTGCGGAAGGCGCGTAACCCATGCCACCGATCAGACCGGCGCCCAGGTCGGACAGTATGTCGCCGAACATGTTCTCGGTGACCATCACGTCGAGATCCCAGGGCCTGGTGACCATGTTGAGCGCCGCCGCGTCCACGTACATGTGGTCGCAGTCGAGCTGCGGATGCGCCTCGGCCCGCTCGTCGAAGATCTTGCGGAAGAAGGCAAAGGACTTGAACACATTGGCCTTGTCGACACAGGTCACCCTGCCCTTCCCCCCCTGGGCCTGGCGGCTTTGGCCCAGCGCCAGGGTGAAGTCGAACAGTCGCTGACTCACATCCCGGGTGATGACCAGGGTATCGCGCGCTTCCTCGTCGCCCTTGATCTCGCCCCTGCCGTGAGACGCAAACAGGCCCTCGGTGGATTCCCGCACGATCACGAAGTCGAGTTCGTGGGCGCTGGGGTTATTGAGCATCGGCTGAAGCCCGGCGATGGTGCGCACCGGCCTGACCCCGGCGTACAGGCCGAAACGGAAGCGGAAGTCGATCTGTGGCGAGATCTCGGTGCCATCCGGATAGCGAACGTCCGGCAGCCCCATGGCACCCAGCAGGATCGCATCGGCCTCGTCGGCACGCTTCAACGAGGCCTCGGGAAGCGACTCCCCTGTATCCCTGAAGTGGGCGGCACCGGCAGGCAGCTCCTCGAAGCTCGCCGATACGCCCCCGACCCTCGCCATGGCTGCCTCCAGCAGCGTGACGCACGGCTTCATGATTTCCTGGCCAATGCCGTCACCGGGAAAGACAGCGATGGAAAAGTGGGTCTTGTTGGTCATTTGACAGCCTCTCGCTATTGTTGGTTGTTACTTGAAGAAGTCAGGCATTGGCGCCGGCGAGTGCCGAACGCAATCGGGTCAAGGGAGCACGCCAATGTATCGGCGCCACGCCGCGCACTGGCGCCTGAAACGAGGCAAGGCGGTCCCCCAGCAGGCAGCCAAGGTAAGCCCGATCGAGGTCGCTGCCGCCAAATGCCAGGCTCGATACGTGACCGAGTCGACGACTGACGACGCCATCCAGGTGAGGGCGCCCCATCCGACCGGCGTCAAACGCCTCCTCCACTTGCTTGAGATAGGCCTCGTCGCTGTCTTCCAGCACGACACTCTGCTCCCCGGTCGGCGAGACCCGGATGACCCGATTGCTGACGATACTGGTGATCCAGGCCCCGCCTTCGACATCGAAGGTCACCCCATCGGGGAAGGTGCCAGGGCCGAACTCACAGACGGTCTGGCGCTCGCCGAGTCGTCCCTTTTCCTCCACGGAAAAACGGCTCAGCCGGCGGGCAAAGGTTTCATTGACGTAGAGCCACCGGCCATCGGGGTGCAGGGCGCACTCGTTGGTGTAACCCAGGCCATCGGCGACGATTCTGGCGTCACTGCCATCGGCGTTGGCCAGAGCAATAAAACCGTCGGCCACCGCCGCGCTGTACCCCTTGGCGCGGGGCTGCTGACGGGTGCTGACGGTGATCCAGAGGCGGCCGGCGCCGTCTCGATGAACGAAGTTGGTGGGAGGCAGGGCGACACCGTCGATCTCGGTCACCAACGGCTCGAGGGCGCCGTCGACGTGCAGCCGGAAGACGCCCCCCTGGTCTTCGCCCAGATGGGTCGCGATCACACCGCCGTCGTCTTCCAGAGCAATACCGTTGGGACGAAGCTGGAAGCCCTGCTGGTTCGACAGGATGCGAAGGGCCGGCGCGCGATCTGCATGGCGGAAGATCGCCACGCCACCGCTGTCGGTCCAGTCTGCGGTCATCAGCAGGCCACTCGAATGTGTCAGCACGCACTCGGGCCGACTCAAGTCGCCACCGCTATAGTCCAGCGCTTCGAGTTCGATCATGTTGTTCCTGGGTCTCGTTGTTCTGTTCTTGCGTTGGTCAGTCTTCTTGTTGTTCCGGGATTTCGATGTTCCGAGGGACCGTTTCTGTGGCCCTTTGACCAGCGTTTGACGACCAACTCGTTAACGTATACATTAACACATGCACAAAGCCGGTCAAGACCAGACCGCGTCAGCCACCCGGGCGACCGGCACAACAACAAGCGACGAGGAAGCCAAATGAAACGTCATGTCACGCCAGCAATCGCCCTGCTCATGGGTCTCTCCTTTCACGCAGCCGCCGCGGACTACCCCGAACGCGACATCACCAATGTGGTCGTGTGGTCGGCCGGCGGCGGCACCGATGTCGCAAACCGGGTCGTCAGCGCAGAAATGAATGCCTTCCTTCCCAGGCGCATCAACGTGGTCAACAAACCGGGCGGTGTCGCCGGCTCCATCGGCATGAGCCATGTCAGCAACCAGCCCGCCGACGGCTATACGTTGGCAGGTCTGTCCGAATCCAATGTCGCCGCGGCGGTCCAGGGCGGCTGGGAAAATACCTTCGACAGCTGGTACCCCTTCATCATCGGGGGATCGCCGGACCTGATCTCCGTGGGCAGCAATTCGTCCTATACCACCCTGGAAGAACTGGTGGAGGCGGCCTCCAGCGGCGACGTCACCATCAAGGCAGCCGCGGGGGGCTCGGGCTCCGTTCATCACCTCAATCTGCTCGCCTTCGAGAAAGGCACGGGGGCAGATCTCAACTTCATTCCCTACCCGGGTTCCGCGCCGGGCCAGAACGCCGCCATCACGGGTGAAGTCAGCGTGGTCATCACCTCTCTTGCCGAGCAGCAGCAACTGATTGCGGCCAATCGACTTCGGCCCCTGGCGGTGTTGACCGATAGCCCGGTCGACATCGAGGGAACCGGTGAAATCCCCTCTGCCTTCGACAGCTATCCGCAGTTGAAGGAATATCTGCCTATTCGACAGACCATCGGTTTTGCCGTCCGCGACGATGCCCCGGAGGAGGTCAAGGAGACCCTTGAACAGGCGTTCGAGCAGGCACTGGAAACTGACGCGGTAAAACAGTGGGCAGAGGACAACTACTTCCAGTTGTCCGGCAAGACGGGAGAAGAAGCCTCGGAGGAATTCTCTCGGCTCGAGTCCCTCTTCTCATGGACGCTGTATGACCTGGAGTCTGCTTCCATCAATCCGGAGGAATTGAATATTCCAAGGCCCTGATCGCGACTTCTTCGTTCCCGATAACCGAAGGCCCGGAGGCAATCGTTGCCTCCGGGCATTTTCCGGGCCACGTCAATACCTCGTAGAACATCAGGTTCACTGGACACATCATGGTTGACAGCAAACAGCTCCCTGACCCCGAGAATCAGGCAGGCGCCGCTTTCTCGGGGAACGACGAACTCATCCAGCGGCGACGCCGCGATTTCTTCACGAGCCTAGCACTGCTGCTGCTGGCATTCGCCATGCTCGCAAAATCCCTCACCTTCCCCATGACCGACAGCTACGGCGGTGTCACCAACGCCTGGTACGTTTCCCCCGCGCTGTTCCCCCTGTCGATCGCCGTCACCCTGGGGTTGGTGTCGCTGCTGTTGCTGCGACGCGCCATCCTCGATGGCGGCGCCAGACGCAGAGAGAGCGCCTCGAAGGGCCGATCGAAGGCGTCCTTTCCAGCTTCTGCTTCCTGTCGTGTGGCCGTGATCATGGCCTTTATCGGTCTGTACGTTTACTCGTTCGTTCCCAGCGTCGATTTTGCACTGGCCAGCGCCCTCTTCCTCTTTCTCTTCATCACACCTTTCTATATCGAAAAGATGGCTCTCATTCCCCTGACACTGGTCGGCGCCGTCATCGCTTGCGTACTCATCACACTACTGAGCCATCGGCCAACATCTCAGCAGTACGCCCTGGATCTGGTAGCTATCGCCACGCTTCTGACAGTCGCCACCATCGCCTGGTGGTTGCTGCGCCATTCGCCTAGAGAATGCAGGAAACTGCGCACCGTCGTGCTGGTCAGCATTGCCATTCCCCTGGTGCTGGTACCGATCTTCCGTTTCTTCCTGCTGGTACCACTCCCGGTGGAAGGTCTGGTGATAGACACCATGCAAGCCCTCGTCAGCCACCTGACGGCCCAAGGTTAAGGAGACACTCGCATGGACTTTATCGCGCAGCTTTCGGTATTCGCGCATGCCATCTGGCAGATCCTTACCAACCCCGCGATGGTGGCGCTACTGCTGGGGTCGAGCTTCCTGGGTATCATCTTCGGGGCGCTTCCCGGCCTGACCGCGACGCTCGGGGTCGCCCTGCTGACAACGCTGACCTATTCGATGGACCTTCAGACGGCACTGATCTCGCTGATCGCCATGTACGTAGGGGCGGTCTACGGTGGGTCCTACCCGGCCATTCTCATCAATATCCCCGGCACCGCGGCGGGCGCCGCCACTGCCATGGACGGCTACCCCATGGCCCAACGGGGGGAAGGCGGCAAGGCGCTCGGCATGACCACCACCGCGTCCTTTATCGGCACCCTGATCGGCATGGTCGCGCTGATCGCCCTGGCACCGCTGATCTCCGAGGCTGCGCTGCAGTTCACGTCCTATGAATTCTTTCTTCTGGCGCTCTTCGGCATCATCATCAGCGGCACCCTGACGAGCAAGGACCTGGTCTACAAGGGATGGATCGCCGGACTGCTGGGCCTTGCGCTATCGACGATCGGTCGCGACCAGCTTCAGTTCTTCCCCAGGTTCACCTTCGGCCTGCCGGAGCTGGACGGTGGCATCGAGGTCGTTCCGGTGTTGATCGGCGCCTTTGCGATCCCGCAGATCATTCGTACCCTGCGCGACAGGGTAGCCCTCGGCAGTCCCCAGCCCGTCAAGCGCGTGCTGCCCGAATTCCGTGCGGTCTTCCGCAATCTGCGCCACGTCATCCGCTCGGCGTTCATCGGCGTGGGTATCGGTGCCGTCCCCGGCGTCGGCGAGGATATCGCCGGCTGGGTGTCCTACGGTACCGCCCAGAACTCCTCTGCCCACCCTGAACGCTTCGGCAAGGGCGAACCTGCCGGCCTGGTCTCGTCGGAAACGGCCAACAATGCCTGTATTGGTGGTGCGCTCATTCCTCTGACGACCCTCGGCATTCCAGGTAGCCCACCGGCGGTGATGCTGCTGGGCGCGTTGATGCTGCACGGCCTGAACCCGGGTCCGATGATCGCCATCACCCAGCCCAACTTCCTGATCGAGCTCACCGCCATCATCGCCCTCGCCTCCCTGGCCATGTGGATCAACGGCATGTTTCTGGCCAAGCACGTCATCAAGGTGCTGCGGGTACCCTCGTCAATCTTTCTGCCGATTGTCGCGGTGCTGTCGGTCATCGGGTCCTACGCGCTGGGCCTCAGCCTGCTGAATCTTTACCTGATGGTGCCGATCGGCATCGCCGCCTACGTCCTGGGAGAGATGGACTATCCGATTTCGCCTCTGGTCATCGGCGTCATTCTGGGCCCGATGGCGGACGAAAACCTGCGCCGCGCCCTGATGGTGTCCGAGGGCAGCCTGATGGGGTTCTTCGAACGACCGGTGTCACTACTGCTGATCGCCGTGATCGTGCTGACCATCGCGTCTCAGATCCCGGCCTGGAAGCGCTATCGCAGCCGCCTTTGGAAAAAATTCAGAGGGCGTGCGCTAGCTGGCAAGCCAGCGCATGGCGCCGACGACCATCAGTAGCGTCACATCGACAAGGAGACGGGTGTCGGCACCGAGCTGCCGACACCAACGCTCATCCACCCCGCTCTCATCAGTCACCGCTCTCATCCACCCCAGACAGGAGACATTCACCGTGCACGCCGTCATCGTCAGTTTTACCCCGCAGCAAGGGTGTGCCGATCGCCTCGAGGCACTACTGCTGCGCCAAGCCTCGGATAGCCTGGAAAAGGAACGTCACTGCCAGCGCTTCGATGTGGTTCGACTACGGAACGAGAACACCTTCGTCCTCTACGAGCTCTACCGGGACCAAGACGCCTTCAGATGGCATCTGGACACCGACCACTTTCATGCCTTCGATCAGAAGAGCGCACCGCTGGTGGCGGAGAAGAAGGTCCTTCAAGGAGACCTGCGCCAGGCTTGACGCAACCTGGATCTGCGAGCACACCAACCCTACAACCACCCCATGGCCTGCATCGCCTGATTGGCAGGCACCAGCACGTAGCGTACGCACACAAACCCCACCAGGCTGAGTGCGAGGGTATAGGGTGCGGCCATCCACACCATGCGGCCGTAGGAAAGGCGAATCAGCGGTGCCACCGCCGAGGTCAGCAGAAACAGGAAGGCGGCCTGGCCATTGGGCATCGCCACCGACGGCAGGTTGGTGCCGCAGGCCACCGCCACGGCCAGCAGGTCGAACTGCTCGGCGCCGATGCGCGCAGCGCTCAAGGCCGAGTGAATTTCGCTGATGTAGACGGTGCCGACGAAGACGTTGTCCGAGACCATCGACAGCAGACCATTGGTCACGTACACCAGGCCCAGCTGCTCACTGCCTTGGCGTGACAGCACCAGCTCGATCACCGGTGCAAACAGATCCTGCTCGATGATCACCGCCACCACCGCGAAGAACACCACCAGCAAGGCGGTGAAGGGCAAGGCTTCCTCGAAGGCCTTGCCAAGGGCGTGCTCCTCGGTGACGCCGAGAAAGGCGCTGGCCAGGACGATGACGGCAAGCCCGATCAGCCCCACCGACGCCTCGTGGCGAGCCAGTGCCACCACCAGCCAGACCAGCACCGCCGCCTGCACCCATAACCTGGCCACCTCGATCAGCGACTGGCCTGCCCGCTCCTGGCGATCGTGCTCGACCAGGATGGCGCGTACCTTGGCCGGTAGACGCTGGCCGTAACCGAAGCAGCGCAGGCTTTCCACCAGCAGGCAGGTGGCAAGGCCTGCCACCAGCACCGGCAGAGTGACAGGCGCCATGCGCAGCACAAATTCGCCAAAGCCCCAGCCAGCCTGCTCGGCGATGATCAGGTTCTGGGGCTCACCGACCATGGTCATGACACCGCCAAGCGCGGTCCCCATGGCGGCGTGGAGCAGCAGCGAGCGCAGAAAGCGACGATAGTCGATCAGGTCCTGGTGGTTGACCTCGGGAAGCCCGCTATCATCGCTGTGGTCATGATCGTCGTGCTGCCCCTTCATCGACGCCACCCGATGATAGATGGCGTAGAAACCCACCGTCACGCTGATCACTACAGCGATCACCGTCAAGGCGTCCAGAAAGGCGGAGAGCGCTGCCGTCGTCACGCAGAAGCACAGCGACAGCAGACGCTTGGACGTGACGCCGATCAGCAGGCGTGTGAACGCCTTGAGCAACAGCTGCTTCATGAAGGTGATGCCCGCCACCATGAACACCAGCAACAGCAGGACATCCAGGTTGAGCGCCACCTCGTGCATCACACTGTCGGGGCCGGTCATGCCGATGCCCACGGCTTCCAGTGCCAGCAGCCCACCAGGCTGCAACGGATAGCACTTCAGCGCCATGGTCAGGGTGAAGATGAATTCGACCAGCAACAGCCATCCCGCGACGAATCCCCCAGACCAGGCGTAGACCAGAGGATTGATCAGCAGGCAGATCAGGATGGCGGTCTTGTACCAGTCCGGCGAAGGACCGATAAAGTTGCGAAAGAAGGCCTGGGGCAGCGTCGTCACCATCGACCGGCTCCTTGTCGATACGGCGGCGTTTCAGTATGCCGGCGAAAAGCGGCGCAATCCGCGTGTCTGCGTCAACAAACCGCCCTGAACCAACGGAGTATCGGCTTGTCACGCCTACCACGCCGGGCTAGCGTGAAAGACGCCACCACACCGATGAGGAATCGCCTGTGAAATGGGCTCGCACCAGCCGTGACAAGATGCACCATCACGCCGATACCATCGGCAACCTGCTCGTGGAAGGCTTTCACTACCTGGGGCTCTTCGTCATCGGCGGGATGATCGCCTGGGCCTCGGTGGTCGCCTTCCTCGACATGCTGACCAGTGGCCACGCCAGCGTCGACGACATCCTGCTGCTGTTCATCTATCTTGAGCTGGGCGCCATGGTGGGCATCTACTTCAAGACCAATCACCTGCCGATTCGCTTCCTGTTGTACGTCGCCATCACCGCCCTGACCCGCTACCTGATCGGTGACATTTCCCACCACCCCAAGCCCGACGCCGGTCTCTTGTACCTGTGCGGCGGCATCTTCCTGCTGGCCCTGTCCGTGCTGGCGGTGCGCTTCGCCTCCTACAAGTACCCCTCCAGCAAGCCCATCGACGCCCTCGGCAAGGTGGTCAACAAGACCAACAGCGATCTGTAGGACGCCCGGGACCAGCGCCCCTGCCCTCGCCCACGTTCACGCCCACGTTCACGTTCACGTTCACGTTCAGGTTCACAACTACAGCGACGACAACAGCCCCCGCCAGCCAGCATCGAAAGATACCGGTTGGCGGGGGCTGGGTGTTTACGCGAAGGCTGAAGACCGGAACCAGGTTCCCGTCAGGACTTGTCGGGGGCACCCCGGACCACGTCCCACTGGGGCTGACCCTGCTCGATCAGCACACGCTCGCCGTCGGGCGCCTGCTCCAGACGCGCCACCTGACGCACGCCGTCATACTCCCAGGCCACGTCGTAGCCCAGGGTCTTTTCACGGGTGTCGTTGACGGTGTGGCACCGCTGTTCGGTGGTGGTATAGGTCTGGCCGGCCTCGACCCGACGCTGCACTTCGCGTCCGGCGAAGCCACCGCCGATGGCACCGGCCACGGTGGCGATCTTGCGGCCGCTGCCACCGCCGATCTGGTTGCCCACCAGGCCACCGACCACCGCACCGGCAGCGCTGCCCAGAATACTGTGCGGATCCCGGGTCGGCGCCTGGCGTGTCACCTGAACGTTCTCGCAGACCTCTCGCGGCGTGGAGACGGTCTCGGTGACCGGCGTGACGGCGGTAATATCGGCGAACTGCGGCCCCTGGGGCGCCTGCTGCACCTGCCAGGCGCCAAATGCCAGGCCACCAAGGCCAAAGACCGCGAGGGTGGAACCGACGATGATCGACTTGCTCATGCTGTTCTCCTTGCTCCGCCGGGGTGCTCGCTTAGGGCTTGTCTGAAAAGTGCCTGCGCTCGGTAATACGGCGTTAAAAATCGGATCAAAATGCTCATTTACACCCCGTAAACTGCGCTTTCTCACCGATTTTTGCCTTGTCTAACCTTCGCTCGTCGACTTTTCGGCCAGAGCCTAGCGCGCGAGAGGCGCCACGGCAGATGTCTTGGCGATGTGATAACCCTATCCTAGCCGTTATCGAACAGCGTTCGAAGAACCATGGAGCCACTTGCAAGTTGTTTGTGAGGCTGTCGCAACTCACCGACAGAGGTGCCCCCGATCGGCGACGACGGGCGCTGCTGCCCTCGCCTCTTATGCCATTGCCCCCCCTGCCCACACATCACAACGCCTCGCTGCCGGAGGCAGCGAGGCGTTGGGCGAGACGCGACAATGGGGCTCTCAAGCCGGGAGCGCGGGTCACGGAGCATCCCGCTGCCATTGGCTTGCCCGCACTTGTCTGTTACACCGACCAGCGGCTAGATGCCCAGCTTATCCCGGGTCTGGTAGTACCAGGCGCCGATGGCGGACAGCGGTACCCTGAGCATGCGGCCGCCAGGGAACGGCAGGTGCGGCAGGCCGGCAAAGGCATCGAAGCGCTCGTCACGTCCAGTCATCACCTCGCTGATCAGGCGACCGGCCAGGTGGGTGCACGTCACGCCATGACCGGAGTAGCCCTGGGCGTAGTAGACGTTGTCATTGATCACCCCGAACTGGGGCAGTCGGTTGAGAGTCATCAGGAAGGTCCCGCTCCAGGCGTAGTCCACCTTGACCGTCTTGAGCATCGGGAAGGTCTTTTCCATCTTGGGACGAATGACCGCCTCGATGTCCTGGGGGTCCTCGCCGCCGTAGTTGACTCCCCCGCCGTAGATCAGGCGGTTGTCGCGGGTCAGGCGGAAATAGTCGAGCAGATAGTTGCAGTCTTCCACCGCCATGTTGTTGGGCAGAAGCTCCCGGGCCAGGTCCTCGCCGAGCGGCTCGGTGGTGATGATCTGGGTGCCGCAGGGCATCGACTTGGCCTCGAGCTCCGGCATCACGCCGCTCATGTAGGCGTTACCCGCCATCACCACACGCTCGGCGCGAACGCTGCCGTTGCGGCTCTTCAGTACCACCGGCTGGCCGTGTACCAGCGACTCCACCGGGCTCTGCTCGAAGATCACACCACCCAGGGACTCCAGAGCCGCCGCCTGGCCCAGCACCAGGTTCAGCGGATGCAGGTGACCGCCGGAGTGGTCCACCAGGGCGCCGGTATAGCGATCGCTGCCCACCTCGCGGCGACAGGCGTCGCCTTCCAACAGCTCCAGCCCGTCGTGGCCGTAGCGCTGCCACAGCGCCTGATGCTCGCGCAGCCCCTTGAGCTGGCGCTCGTTGCAGGCGGCGAACAGGTTGCCTTCACGCAGGTCGCACTGGATGTCGTAGCGGGCGATGCGCTCACGGATGATGCGATTGCCCTCGAAGGCCATGTCGCCGAGGGCACGCGCGGTGTCGGCGCCGTACTTGTCCTCGATCACGTCCATGTCGCGGCTGTAGCTGTTGACGATCTGACCGCCGTTGCGCCCCGAGGCGCCGTAACCGACCCTGGCGGCCTCCAGTACCACCACCTTGAGCCCCTGCTCCGCCAGATGGAGCGCGGCGGAGATGCCGGTGAAGCCGGCCCCGACCACGCAGACATCACAGCTTACCTCTCCCTCGAGGGCCGGGCGCTGGGGTGAGGCATTGGCCGAGGCGGCATACCAGGACGCGGCATGCTGGACCTCGGCGGCCCCTCCACGGGGATCGGTAGCGGTGGAACGGCTGGACATGACGGACTCCCAAAGTGGTTATTTTATTCAACACTAGATCGCATTCTACGCGGCGAAAGTAGACATCTTCAAGATAAAGACATGGAATAATCACCACCACGCACCGACGCCATAGCTCCACAACGCAGCGAGCCAGGCACCTGGCCTGGCTCGCTGATGGTGCCTCATGCCACCGTCTCGGGCTTGCGCCACCTTCTCGGGATCGCGTCACCTTCTCAGGCCTACGCCACTCTCTAAGCTTCGCGCCACCTTCTCAGGCTTGCGCCACCCCAGGGCGTCCTCCAAAGCGGCGGCTCACACCCGCAACAGCAGGTGCTCACGCTCCCAGGACGAAATCACCTGAAAGTACTCCCGGTGCTCGGCCCGCTTTACCGCCAGGTAGCTGTTGGTAAAGCGCTCGCCGAGGATACCTGCCAGGGCGTCACACTCGTGCAGCAGGTCCAGCGCCGGTCCGATATCGTCGGGCAGCTTGTTGCCGCCGGACCAGGCCGAGCCGACCATGGGCGGGCGCGGCTCCACCTGGCCAAGCATGCCGAGGTAACCACAGGCGAGTGACGCCGCCATGACCAGGTAGGGATTGGCGTCGGCACCGGCCAGTCGGTTCTCGACCCGGGTGGCCTCGGGCCCGGAGACCGGCACGCGCAGGCCCACGGTACGGTTGTCCATGCCCCACTCGACGTTGATCGGCGCCGAGCCCGAGGTCTCGGTACGCAGCAGCCGCCGGTAGGAGTTGACGTTGGGGGCCAGCAGCGGCATCGCCGAGGGCAGGTAGCGCTGCAGGCCGCCGATGAAGTGGTGGAACAGACGGCTGGGCTGGCCATCCTCGCCGGCAAACAGATTTCGTCCGCTGGCCGGGTCAATCAGGCTCTGGTGAATGTGCATCGAGCTGCCCGGCTCATTGGCCATGGGCTTGGCCATGAAGGTGCCGTACATGCCGTGGCGCAATGCGGTCTCGCGCAGCACCCGCTTGAACAGCACCACCTGGTCGGCCAGCGCCAGCGGATCACCGTGCTGGAAGTTGACCTCCATCTGCCCGGCGCCCTCTTCGTGGATCAGGGTATCCAGATCCAGATTCATCGCCTCGCAGTAGTCGTACATCTCCTCGAACAGCGGATCGAACTCGTTGACCGCATCGATGGAGAAACTCTGGCGGCTGCTTTCCTGGCGACCGGTGCGCCCCACCGGCGGCTCCAGCGGGTAGTCGGAGTCGGTGTTGGTCTTGACCAGGAAGAACTCCACCTCCGGTGCCACCACCGGGACCCAGCCACGTGCCTGGTACAGCTCCAGCACCCGCTTGAGCACATAGCGCGGCGCCAGCTCCACCGGCTCGCCGCTCAGATAGTGGCAGTCGTGGATGATCTGGGCGGTAGGGTCGTCGGCCCAGGGCACCAGGAAGACGGCGTTGGGGTCAGGCACCAGCTCCATATCCCGCTCGGCAGGATTCCAGAAGCGGATGTCGTCATCGTCGGGATAGCCCCCGGTGACGGTCTGGATAAAGATGGAGTCCGGCAGGCGCGGTCGTCCGCCGTTGAGGTACTTGCCCGCGGGCATGATCTTGCCCTTGAGGATGCCGGTAAGGTCGGTGACCAGGCACTCGACCTCGGTGATGCCGTACTGCTTGAACCAGTCGCTGAGCGCTGGGCTTTCCTGGCGGTTACTCATGAGAGTGTTCCGTTACGTGAGTGTCTCACTCGGTGGCCGAGCCCCGACGTCGCCGGGGCTCTTTCCTTGCAGGGCGGCCCCGGGCGCATCAACGCCCCTGGGCCAATCCCTTCACCGAGCCTTTACCTCTGACCACAGTTGCTGAAAGGTCTGCAGTTGCTGACCGGACAGGCTGGGGGTGAAGACAAGCCGCGCCATGTCCTCTTCGCTGGGCTGGGTCGGCGGCTGGGTCAGCACCTCGTCGAGATGCGGGCGCGCCGCCTCGTTGGGGCTGGCGTAGTAGTTGTAGTTCGACAGCTGGGCACCGATCTCGGCGTCCAGGATGAAGTCGATGAACTTGTGCGCGAGCTCCGGGTTGGGTGCCTCGGAGGGGATGACCATGGAGTCGACCCACATCTCGGCGCCTTCGTCGGGAATCACGAAGTCCAGATGTTCGAAGGTCTCCGGGTCCTCATCCTTGAAGTACAGGTAGTCGCCGTTGAAGGACATGCCCACGTGGGTGACGCCCCGGGCCAGCTGCTGCAGGGTCGGTGTGCCGTCGGTGAAGCCCGAGAAGTTGTCGCGATTCTTGGTCTCGATCAGCAGTCTGGCGGCATTCTTCAGGTCATCCAGGCCGCTGCAGTCGAAGCTCGCGCCCAGATAGGCGCAGGCGCTGCCGGTGGCGACCTGACCATCCTGGATCATCGAGAACGGATAGTCGCCGTTGACCTCGGGGTCGAACAGCAACGACCAGCTCTTGGGCGCATCGGGGAAGGTCTCGGTGTTGTAGACAAGGCCCGTGGTCCCCCACTGGTAGGCAGCGGAGTACTCGGCACCGGGATCGAAGCTCGGATCCTTGAACTGCGCCATCAGGTTGTCGAAGTTCGGAATCTGCGAGCGGTCGAGCTTCTGGATCAGGCCGGTCTCGATCATCCGCGGAATGTAGTAGTTCGACGGCACCACGATGTCGTACTGGGAGGTGCCACCGGCATTGAGCTTGGCGATCATCTCCGGGTTCGAGTTGAAGTAGTTGGTCACCACCTCGACGTCATACTTTTCCTCGAAGGCCTCGATGATCTCGGGGTCCATGTACTCGGTCCAGTTGAACAGGTACAGCTTGCCCTCTTCAGCCTGGGCGACGCCTGCGAGCATGGCGGCTGCCACGGCGAGGCCCAGGGCGCTGCGAGTCTTGTTGAGCATCGTTGCTTTCTCCTTGTATTGCTTGGTCTTGTCTGGGTACGTCAGGTGTTGATCGATCTGTTCCGAGATCGCCTCTGTGTCCGCCGATGGCACAGGCGTCATGCCTTGCGCCGATTGACGACGAGGCTTGCCAGGGCGGCCAGCGCCACCGCCGCGATCATCAGTGTGGCGATGGCGTTGATCTCCGGTGACACCCCCTTCTTGATCGCGCCCCAGATATAGATCGGCAGGGTCGCGCTCTCCGGGCCGGAGGTGAAGAAGCTGATGACGAAGTCATCCACCGACAGGGTAAAGGAGAGGAAGAAGGCCGATATCAACGCCGGCTTGATGGTCGGCAGCATGAAGTGCACCACTCGCTTAAAGGGCGATGCATACAGGTCCTTGGCCGCCTCGAACAAAGACGGATCCAGGCCGACGAAGCGCGAGTAGACGATCAGCGCGACGAACGGAATCTGGAAGGTGACGTGGGCGATGATCATGGTGCCCAGCCCCGGCCCCAGGAGCCCGGTCAGCTCGTGTACCTTGACGAAAAAGGCCATCTCCGAGATACCGAAGACGATATCCGGCAGCACGATGGGCAGATAGATCAGCACGATCAGCCAGCCCAGCTTGCGGTGACGGTGGCGATACATGCCATAACCGATCAAGCAGCCGATCACCAGGGCGATCAGCGAGGACGTCAGCGCCAGCACCAGGGTGTTGCCGAAGGCGCTCATGATCTGGTCATTGGCGAACAGCTGGTGGTACCAGCGCAGTGACAGTCCGGTCATGCTGGCCGCGCTGTTGGCGGCGTTGAAGGAGAACAGCACCACCACCGCCAGCGGCAGGTAAAGAAACACCAGGGTCAGCCACCAGAAGGCACTCAGACCTCGCTTGAGTGTGCGCTTTCTCATATCACCACCTCCTCACCGCCGCCGAGTCGCTTGCCGATCCGGCGCATGGCATAGAGTCCGGCGAAGGTCGCCAGCAGCATCAGGATGGCGCCGGCGGCGCCCAGCGGCCAGTTCGACCCACCGGAGAACTGGTTGGCCACCAGATTGCCGAGCATCAACGCCTTGCCGCCGCCCAGCAGTTCCGGAATCACGTACATGCCGAAGGCCGGAATCGCCACCAGCACGATCCCGGCGAGCAGCCCCGGCAAGGTCTGGGGAAAGACCGCGTGCCAGAACGCCTTCACCGGGGTGGCGTAGAGGTCCTGGGCGGCCTCCACCTGGGCGGTGTCGAGCTTCTCGAAGGCGGCGTACAGCGGCAGCACCATGAACGGCAGGAAGTTGTAGACCAGCCCCAGGGTCACCGCGAAGTTGGACGGGTAGAGCCCCATGTTGGGGGCGATCAGCCCCAGCGACTCGGCGACGCTGGAAAGCGGCGTCTCCGGCGCCAGCAGGTTCATCCAGCCGAAGGTACGGATGACCTGATTGGTCCAGGACGGCACCACCACCAGCAGCAGCATGATCGGCCGCCATTTCGCCCGGCAGGTGGTGATGTAGTAGGCGATCGGATAGGCCACGATAACGACCAGGCCGGTCGCCACCAGGGTCTGCCACAGCGACCTCAACAGGGTGTAGAGGTTGCCCGGGCTCCAGCCCAGAAAACCGAAGCCGGCAAGCTGCTTGAACGAATCGAGCGACAGCGGCATCTGCGGCAGGCCATAGGGCCCGTTGGTCATGAAGGCCACGCCCATCAGGTAGGCGCTGGGCAGCACCAGAAAGACGATGATCCAGGCCGCGCCGGGTGTCACGGTAAAGAGAAGATGGCGCGCTTCTCTGACCATGCCCTGGCTGCGTCCGAGGACAGCGGTATCGGTCATGACATGCCCCCTCAGTTGGCCACGGTGACGAGGTCTTCCGGGGCGACCACCAGGGTCACCTCGTCACCGACCTCGGGCAGTCGGCGCCCGCGATTGTTGATGGTGGCCTGCAGGGTGGTGTCACCGACCGCGAGACGGAACTCGGCGTGGCTACCACGATAGAGCCGTTCGGTGATCCGCCCGACCAGGTGGTTCACCCCCTGATGACGACCCAGACGCACGTCCAGCGTCTCGGGGCGAATCAGCAACAGCTCACCGCCTCCCTGCTGTGGCGTGTCGAGGTCGGGCTCGAGCTCCAGCTCGCCAAGCTCGGTGGTCACGCGCTGGCCCTGGCGGGCGCTGATCGGATAGAGGTTGGCATGGCCCATGAAACGGGCGACGAAGGCATTGACCGGGCGCTCGTAGACCTCCCGAGGTGGCCCCACCTGCTGGATGGTCCCGCCATTGAGCACGGCGATGCGGTCGGACATCACCATGGCCTCGTCCTGATCATGGGTCACGAAGACGAAGGTCATGCCCAGGCGCTTCTGCACCCTCAGCAATTCAACCTGTAGCTGGCCGCGAAGGCCGGCGTCGAGCGCCGACAGCGGCTCGTCCAGCAGCAGCACGTCGGGCTCGCAGACCAGCGCCCGGGCCAGGGCGATGCGCTGACGCTGTCCGCCGGAGAGCTGATCGATGCGCCGATCGATCAGATCGCCCAACTGGATGAACTCGGCGATGCGCTCGACCCGTGCCTCGCGCTCGGCACGATCGACACCGCGCATCTTGAGGCCGAAGGCCAGGTTGTCGCGCACCGACAGGTGGGGAAACAGCGCGTAGGACTGAAACACGGTATTGACGCTGCGATGGTGCGGCGCCACCTCGGTGACGTCGCGCTCACCGATGGTCAGGCGTCCCTGATCGGCATCTTCCAGACCCGCCAGGATGCGCAGCAGCGTGGTCTTGCCACAGCCCGATGGGCCCAGCAGGGTAAAGAACTCGCCGGCCTCGATGGTCAGATCGACGCCATCGAGTGCCACCGTACTGGCGCCGAAGCGCTTGTGCAGGCCCTGCATATGGATCGCGGAGGCGGTCCGCTCGGAGCCGGCGGCATCGACGCCCGGGCGTGCGCCATCATGGGGCTCATCCCGGCGCTGTGAGTGGCGCTCGGCGGTGGAGGTCTCGGTCATAGGGGCATTCCTCGTCGTTGTCGGCAGCTCACAGCCGATCGCGAAGCTTGTAGAAGTGGGTGGCCAGCAGCAACAGCGGTGTTCTCAACAGGCGACCGCCGGGGAAGCGACGATGGGGCATGGCGGCAAAGACGTCGAAGCGCTCGCTCTGCCCGGCGATGGTCTCGGCCAGCAACTTGCCGGCCAGTCCCGCCATGGCCATGCCATGACCGGAGTAGCCTTGCGCATAGTAGAGGTTGGCGGCCAGTCTGCCGAAGTCCGGGGCGCGATTGAGCGTGATGGCCACGTCACCGCCCCAGCGGTAGGCGATCTCGACATCGTCGAGCACCTTGAACAGGCGCCGGATCTTGCCGTCGATGCGCGCCTCGAGCCCCTTGGGCGGGCGCCCGTCGTAGCTGACTTCACCGCCATAGATCAGTCGTCGATCCGCCGACAGCCGATAGTAGTCGAGCACAAAATTGGCATCGGCCAGGGCGTCATTCTTCGGCAGCACCTGGGCCGCATGCTGCTCGCTCATCGGCTCGGTGGCGATCATGTAGTTGGCGCAGCGCATGATGCGCCCGCGCATCTCCGGCAACAGGTCGATGCCGTAGGCGTTGGTCGCCACCACCACGCTATCGGCGGTGACCTCTCCGCCGGCGGTCTTCACCCGGGCAGGCTCGCCTTTGGTCACCGCGGTGACCGGGCTGTGCGAGTGGAAGATCGCCCCCGCCTGCTGGGCGGCCCTGGCCAGGCCGAGGGTATAGTTGAGCGGATGCAGGTGCCCGCCCTCGGCCTCCCACAGGGCCGCCGGGTAGGCGTCGGTGACCACATGTTCGCGCAGCGACTGCCCTTCGCGCCATTCCAGCGCCTGGTAGTCGTACTTGTGCGCCATGGTCTCCTGGAAGGCGCGCAACTCGCGCACATGGCGCGGCTTGACCGCCGCATGCAGGTAGCCCCAGGCAAGGTCGCAGGGAATGGCGTGACGCTCGACCAGCTGTGCAGTCAGGCGCACCGCTTCGCGGCTCATTTCCCAGATATCGCGGGCCGCCGACAGGCCAAGCGCCTGTTCCACGGTGTCCATGTCGGTACCGAGCCCGGGCAGGATCTGGCCGCCGCTGCGACCGGAGGCGCCATGGCCGACGTCATGGGCTTCCAGCACCACCACCTTGTAGCCTTGCTCGGCCAGATGCAGCGCCGCCGAACAGCCCGTCACCCCGGCCCCGATCACGCAGACATCGGCGCGAACGTCGCCCTCTAGCCTGGGTGTCGGCAACAGCTCGACCCGGACGGAATCGCGGTACCAGGAGGCGGCCTCGGACGTGGAGGAATCTGTCATAGAGAGTCCGTATTGGTTGCGCAATGCGCTTGTTGTTATTGAATCTCGCACCTTCGCATGAAGGTGACACCGACAGTGTGCCACTTTCTCGCCACCAGGCGTCAAGTATCCAATAACACTAAATTCCTGACTTCAACGTCAGCGATTCGATACCTAAAGCGGCTGACGCACCAACATCAACACTTCACGTCATGCATCCCGCTCGATGGAAGTCGCCTTGGCGACGCTCACGCTTCGAACGTAAGCCGGCGCGCCCGGAAGCGCTCGAATCCAAGATGCCAGACGTGGAAAACTCAACGCAGAGCAACGACAGAGCGTCAGTCTCTCGTTTCATCGCCAAGAGTATAAGCGAGACATCATGTCAGCGAAGCGAAGACGTTGGCGGTTTGATCAAAGATCTAGGAGGCGCCATCAGTCGCCTGACACACCCGCATCGCTCTTCCCCAGCGCCGCCAGAAAGGCTTCCAGCACCCGATGCGGGCGGCGGTCACGGCGGGTGATGGCGACGAAGGGCGTCTCGTAGGCGGCGCTCTCGGAGCACAGCTCGCGCAGCCGACCCTGCGCGACCCAGAGATTGGCGTGGTGATCCGGCAGATAGCCGATGTAGGCCCCGGTCAGGATAAGAAAGGCCGCGCCTTCCCGGTCGGACGCGGTGGCGCTGGGCTTGAGCCCGACATGGCGCTCACGGCCGGCTTCCGACAGCGGATAGGACGGTACCACGGCGTCCCACTGACCCAGCGCCTGCCACCCGCCCAGCGCCTCCAGCGCCGTCGATGGCTCGGCGAACAGCGGATGCCCCCGGCCACAGTAAAGCCCGGAGCGTTCGCTGTAGAGCGCCTGGCTATCGACGCTGGCAGGCAGGTTGACCGCCGGAACGACACCGACATGCAGGCGTCCGTCGAGCACCCCGCGGGCGATCTCGCCGGGAGGGTCCATGTGCATGTTGATGCGCACCTCCGGGCCCTGGGCCTTGAGGCTTGCCAGGGCATGGGTGATACGCATCTCAGGTGAGCTGACCAGGGTATCGGTGATGCCGATATTGAGTTCGCCGCGCAGGCTGTGGTGCAGCGCATTGACCTCGGTGCGAAAGGCTTCCAGTCCCGACAGCAGACGCCTAGCCCCTTCCAGCACCTCCCGTCCTTCCTCGGTCAGGGCGAAGCCGCCTCGCCCCCGCCGACAAAGCTTGAGCCCCAGGCGCTTTTCCAGGTCGCCCATATGCAGGCTGATGGCCGAACGACTGATGCCAAGCTCGTTCTCGGCGGCGGAAAATCCACCGCACTCGGCCACCGCCTTGAACACCCGCAATAGACGAATATCGAAGTCGGTGACCGGGCTCTGCCGGCTCACGCGCTTGCTCCGCCGGACCGCCCCCGGTCTGCGCAGGCAGGACAGCGTGGATCGCGCCCCAGCCGATAGTGACGCCACTCGCCACTCAGGCCGTCGAAGGTGGCAAGCCCCCGGTGGGGCCTGCCGGCCCCGGACAACAGCTTGACCGCCTCCAGCGCCTGGAAGCAGCCGATCAGCCCCACCAGCGGCGAGATGACGCCACTCTCGGCGCAGGACAGGGCCTCGTCGCCCTGATCATCCGGCGGATACAGGCAGGCGTAGCAGGGACTCGTCTCGTCACGCGGGTCGAACACCGCCAACTGCCCGGAAAAGCGGATCGCAGCGCCGGAGACCAACGGCACCCCGGCGGCGACGCTGGCCGCATTGATGGCGTAGCGGCTGGAAAAGCGATCGGTGCAGTCGAGGATGACGTCGGCCTCCCGCGCCGCCTGGACCAGCCCCTCGGCGTCCAGATGGCGCTCGATGGCGCTGACCCGGCAGCCTGCATTGAGGGCGATGGCAGAGTCGGCGGCCGACTGGGCCTTGTTGCGTCCCAGGTCCTGCTCCTGGTGGGCGATCTGGCGCTGCAGGTTGGAGATCTCGACCACATCGGCGTCGGCGATGGTCAGCTGTCCGACTCCGGCGGCGGCCAGGTACAGCGCCACCGGCGAGCCCAGGCCACCGGCACCGACGATCAGTGCGCGCGACGCCAGCAAGCGCTCCTGGCCTTCGATGTCCACCTGGGGAAGCATGATCTGGCGGCTGTAGCGCAGCAGGTCCTGGTCATTCATGAAAACTCACTTGTCTTCGAACTCTTCGATATCCGGCACGTGCAGGGCAAAATCTTCCTTCACTTCTTCCATCACCACGTAGCTCTTGGATTCCTTGACCCCGGGCAGGGTCAGCACCACGTCGCCAAGCAGCTGACGATAGGCGGACATCTCGGGAATTCTGCACTTGAGAATATAGTCGAACTGCCCGGACACCAGGTGGCACTCCTGGATCTGCGGCAGCTTCGACACGGCACGACGGAACTCGTCAAACACCGCCGGAGACTGGGTCTCCAGGCTGATCTCGACGAACACCAGCAGATTGGCCTTGAGCATGCGCGGGTTGAGGACCGCCTTGTAGCCACGGATCACCCCGGAGCGCTCGAGGCGCTTGACGCGCTCCAGACACGGCGTGGTGGACAACCCCACCTGGGCGGCGAGGTCCACATAGGACACCCGGGCGTTTTCCTGCAGGCAACGCAGAATCTTCAGATCGATACGGTCGAGGGAGCGGTTCTTGGTTTTCATTGTGGTCCTGAACGCTGGTCTGACGGCGAGGGGCACGCAGGGAAAGAATCGACCAAAAAGGCCTGGTCGCAAAGCATTTCACGACAATCTCTCGCGCCCAATCGCTTGGTGGCAAAACATTTTACTGATAATCAGTATCACATGCCCCCAACAGACTCCAGTCCCGGCTTCAACGTTGCCTGCCCCACTGCCCAAGCGTCACCCGAGGGTGGCCCCCCAGGTCATGCACGCTGTCGCAGCGAACATAGCCCAGCGCTTCAAGATGCTCTCGCACCCGCTCGGCCTGCTCGTAGCCGTGTTCCATCAACAGCCAGCCGCCCGGCTGGAGGAAGCTCCGGGCGCGCTCGGCGATGGCAAATAGATCGGCCAGGCCATGGTCGGCGGCCACCAGCGCCGAGCTTGGCTCGAAGCGCACATCGCCCTGCCCCAGATGAGGATCCTGCGGGTCGATATAGGGCGGGTTGGCCACGATCAGGTCGAAGCGCTCGTCATCGAGCGCATCGAACCAGTCGCTCTGGCGAAATCGTACCGCCAGACCATGTCGCTCGGCGTTGCGCCGCGCCAGCGCCACCGCCTCAGGGGACAGATCGACGCCCTCGACCCGCCAGCCGGGGCGCTCGCTGGCAAACGCCAGGGCGATGGCACCGGTGCCGGTGCCCAGGTCGAGCAAGGCGCCGCTCTTGGCATCACTCTGGGCATCACTCTTGGCACCGGTCTTGGCATCAGCCCGGGCCAGCGCGGCCTCCACCAGGGTCTCGGTGTCGGGGCGGGGAATCAGGGTGCTGGGCGAGGTCGCCAGGGCCAGCCCCCAGAATTCGCGTTCGCCGGTCAGGTAGGCCACCGGCATGCCCTGGGCACGCGCCGCCACCCAAGCCTCGAAGCGAGCCCGGGCCAGCGTCGCCATGGGCTTGTCGCCCCAGGTATAGAGCCAGGTGCGGTCGACCTTCATCGCCGCCATGGCCAGCACCTCGGCGTCGAGCCGCGGCGTCGGGCTGCCGACGGCCTCGAGGCGGCGGGTCGCCCGGGCGATCAGCACGTCACAGCGCATCAGCCGTCCTGTTGCAGAGCGGCGAGCTGCTCCGCCTGGTACTCGTGGATCAGCGGGTCGATGACCTCATCGAGGCCGTCGCCGGTGACCACTTCGTTGAGCTTGTACAGGGTCAGGTTGATGCGGTGATCGGTGACCCGCCCCTGGGGGAAGTTGTAGGTACGAATGCGCTCGCTGCGATCGCCGGAGCCCACCAGCGAGCGACGGGCGTCGGCCTGTTCCTGGCGCTGGCTGTCCTGGGCCGACTGCTTTAGCCGCGCCGCCAGCAGCGACATCGCCTTGGCCCTGTTCTTGTGCTGGCTGCGCTCTTCCTGACACTCCACCACCACACCGCTGGGCAGGTGGGTGATGCGGATCGCCGAGTCGGTGGTGTTGACGTGCTGACCGCCGGCGCCGCTGGAGCGGAAGGTGTCGACCCGCAGGTCGGCCGGGTTGATGTCGATGTCGCTGACCTCATCGGCCTCGGGCATCACCGCCACGGTGCAGGCCGAGGTATGGATGCGGCCCTGGGATTCGGTGGCGGGAACCCGCTGAACGCGATGGGCACCGGACTCGAACTTGAGCCGGGCGTAGACGCCCTCGCCCTTCACCCGAGAGATGATTTCCTTGTAGCCGCCCTGCTCGCCGTGGCTGGCGCTGACCACCTCGACCTTCCAGCCCTGGTTCTCGGCGTAGCGCGAGTACATGCGAAACAGGTCACCGGCGAACAGCGCCGCCTCGTCGCCGCCGGTTCCCGCGCGCACCTCGAGAAAGACATTGCGCCCATCGTCGGGGTCCTTGGGTACCAGCAGCCGCTTGAGCTCGGCCTCCAGCTCCTCGAGCTTGGCCACACCCTCCTCGCGCTCCATCTGGGCGAGTTCGCGCATGTCGGCGTCGGCGTCCTCGGCCATCTGCTCTGCGGTGGCCACGTCTTCCTCGACGCCACGATAGCGGCGCCAGGCGTCGACCAGCGACTCGAGCTCGGCGTACTCGCGAGAATAGTCGCGAAAACGTGGCTGATCGCTGATCACGTCGGGCTCCGACAACAGGGCAGAGAGTTCCTCGAAGCGGTCGACGAAGGCATCGAGGCGCTCACGCAGAGAAGCTTTCATCGGCAAATCCTTGAAATCATGTAAGAAGGCGCATCGCTGGCAAGCCAGACCCGGACTAGCGCCGGGACTCGGGCTCACCCAGCAGCAGTTCGACGGCAGCCTCGAGCAGGTCCTGACGCTCATCGGCAGCAGCACCGCGCAGGGCCAGGGTGGGCTGATGCATCAAGCGGTTGGTCAACTGGTGGGCCAGGCGGCGCACCACGGCCTCGGGATCCTCGCCCTTGGCCAGGCGCTCCAGCGCCTGGGTCTGGGCCTCATCACGCAGCCGCTCCCCCTTGGCGCGCACATCGCGGATCACCTCGCCGGCGCCGCGCACCCGGCGCTCCTTGTGCCAGTGGGTCACGCCGTGCTCGATCAGCGCCTCGGCCTGGTCCGCCGCCACCTGGCGGTGACGCCGGTTTTCCTCGATGACCTCATGCAGATCATCGACGGTATAAAGGAAGATGTCGCTGAGCTCGCCGACCTCTGGCTCGATATCCCGCGGCACGGCGATATCGACCATGAACACCGGGCGGTGGCGGCGACGCTTGAGCGCCCGCTCGACCATACCCTTGCCGAGGATCGGCAAGGGCGCTGCGGTGGACGAAATGACGATATCGGCCTTTTCCAGGGCGACGGGAATCTCATCGAGGCTGATGGCCTGCCCGCCCAGGCTGCCGGCCAGGGCGCTGGCCCGCTCGCGGGTGCGGTTGGCTACCGTCAACTGGTGCACCCCGGCTTCGTGCAGGTGGCGTGCCACCAGCTCGATGGTCTCGCCGGCACCAATCAACAGCGCCCTGGCGCGCGAGAAGTCGTCGAAGATTCGACTGGCCAGACTGACCGCCGCGTAGGCCACCGAGACAGGGTTCTCGCCGATGGCAGTCTCGGTGCGTACCTGCTTGGCCACCGCAAAGGTATGCTGAAAGAGCCGCTCCAGCTCCCCGCCGAGTCCACTGGCGTCCCTGGCCGCCTGGTAGGCATCCTTGAGCTGGCCAAGGATCTGGGGTTCGCCCAGCACCATGGAATCCAGACCCACGGCGACACGCATCAGATGGCGCGCGGCGTCACCTTCCAGATAGTGGTAGGCGCAGTGCAGCAGGTCCTCGCGGGGCAACGCATGAAACCGGCTCAACCAGTCGAGCACCTCGCTCTCGCCGCTCGACTCGGTCACGCAGTAAAGCTCGGTGCGATTGCAGGTCGACAGCACCGCAGCCTCATGCACACTCGGCAGCGCACGCAGCTCGGAGAGCGCCTGGGTGAGTTGCGAGGGGCCAAAGGCCACCTTTTCGCGCACCTCGACGGCCGCGGTTCGATGGTTGATGCCAAGGGCAAGCAGGGTCATGCGTTCGACGTCTTCATCAGATGATGTCCGGAGCGGCCAACCAGGCCGCTCCTGCAAGGCGCATATCCTACCATAGGCAGCTCTGACCTCGCTCCCCCGGGCATTGACCTTTGCCAAGACTCTCCAAGCCGTTATGCTGAGAATTCTCATGGAGAAGATGACGCCTCAATGCCCCCGAACGCGCGCCACGGAAAGCTGACCTGCACTCTGGCCACCCTGTCACTGACGGCGTGGCTCGCCGGCTGTCAGAGCTTTTCCTACAGCCCAGGCAGCGCGTCACAGGCTGACCCCATGGCCGGTGCTCCACCGATCACCCGTGGACTCGATGCCGACGGCCTGTCGACGCTGCTGATTGCCGAAATGGCCGGTCAGCGGGGCGACTATCGACGCGCCACCGAAGGCTACCTCAAGGCAGCCGATCGCTATCACTCCGCTGCCCTGGTCGAACGCGCCACCCTGACTTCACGCTTCACCGATGACACCGCCCTGATCGAACGCGCCGCGCGCCGCTGGCAGGAGCTGGCGCCCGAGGCGCCGGTGGCCGCCCAGATCCTGGGCAACCTCGCCGGTGGACGCGGCAACTGGGACGAAGCCCTGAAGCAGCGGCTGATCGCCGCCGATGACGACACCGACATCACCCGCTTCGTCGATACCGCCCTGTCCAGCGGCGGCGAGCCGGTGGCGCTCGCCGACACCCTCGAACAGGCGCTCGACGCCCCCGGCCTGACCGATTCAAGGAAAGACGACCTGCAACTGGCGCTGGCCCTGACCGACTCGGCCCAGGGGGATCATGAGGGGGCCCAGCGACGAATTGCCGCACTGGGAAGCGACAGTCGCGATAATCCCCAGCGGATTCTCGCCGAATCACGCATCGCCCTGGACGCCGGCAAGTACCACCAGGCCCGCCTGGCGGCCAAGCGTGGCCTCAACCTCTCCCCGGGCGACCCCCGCTTCCTTTTGTTGATGGCACGGGCCGACATTCGCCTGGGCAACCTGGTCTCGGCCGAAAGCAGCACCGACTCCCTGCTCGAGACCCGTGGCGACAATCCCCTGTTGCGGGTCGGCCTGGCCCAGCTCTACCTGGAAGAAGGCCACCACGACCCTGCCCGCCGACTGCTGCTGCCGCTGGTCGATGATCCCCAGGCACCCAGCGCCCTCTATCTATTGCTTGGCAGCATCGCCGAACAGGAAGACGAGGTCGACAACGCCCTGCTCTACTACCGCCGGGTACCGCCAGGCCCTGACTTCCTGCTGTCGCGTCAACGCGCGGCCAGCATGCTGATCGAGGCCGACCGCATGCTCGATGCTCGGGCCTTTCTGCGGGTCGAACGGCTGCGCCATGACGACGCCTACACCGGCCTGGTCATCACCGAAGTGCAACTGCTCGACCAGCAAGGTCTCGAGCCCGATGCCGAGGCACTGCTCAACCGCGAGCTGGCGCGCAGCCCCGAGGACGGCGACCTGCGCTACTTCCGCGCCATGCGTGCCTGGAGCGAAGGCGACCTCGACACCTCCGAACAAGACCTGCGCACCCTGGTCGAACAGCAGCCCGACAACGCCGTGGCGCTCAATGCGCTCGGCTACACCCTGGCCGACGCCGGCGACCCGGATGATCTCGACGAGGCCAAGCGACTGATCCAGCGGGCCTACGAACTCTCGCCGGACAATCCCGCCATTCTCGACAGCCTGGGCTGGGTCGCCTACCGTGAGGGCAAACCGGAGGTTGCGCTACCCTGGATCGAGCGCGCCTGGCGCGAGATCGCCGACCAGGAGGTCGCCGCCCACCTGATCGAGGTGCTGTGGGACCTGGGCCAGAAGCAGCGCGCCCGCGACCTGCTGCAGGAAGCCCAGCAACGCTTCCCCGAGCGCCCGCTGATCGTCGATCTCCTCGACCGTCGCCCCGAAATCAGGCCTTGAACCGACGGCGCCTTGACCACTCTGACACCACCACGACCACTACCCGCAAGGACCCCGCGATGATGTCTTGTTTTCGCCTGACCGCCGCCGCCCTGGGGCTCGGCCTGCTGGCCGGCTGCGCCACCTCCCAGAGCGTCACCGAGCCGCGCCAGGAGCGCCAGGCCGGTGACTGGGAAGCCCAGACCGAACAGGTGGAAGCCTTCACCTCCTGGAACCTGACCGGCAAGGTCGGCCTGCGCACCCCCCAGGAATCCACCAGCGCCAACCTCGACTGGCGCCAGACCCCCTACCACTATCGCCTACTGGTCACCGGCCCCATGGGCGCTGGCCGCAGTACCCTGGAAGGACGTGACGGTCGCGTCTCGCTGACCACCAGCGAAGGACGCTTCGAGGCCGACAGCCCCGAAGCCCTGATGGAACAGCGCCTGGGCTGGTCGCTTCCGGTCTCGAGCCTGACCGACTGGGTACGCGGCCTGCCCGCCGACGACAGTGACTTCGAGATGACCGACGACGAGCTTGGCTTCCCCGCCTCACTGGAACAGGACGGCTGGGAGATCGACTACCGCGGCTGGAAGGATGTGAACGGCACCTGGCTACCCAACCGGCTGGTGATGACCTATGACGACCTGCGCGCCACCCTGGTGGTGAACCAGTGGCAGCCACTGGAAGAGTAGTCGCACAGGCTCCCGCCCCGGGTGGCGGGAGCCTGTCACTCGGGTAAAATGAAGCACCATCGCCCTCTGCCCCCTGTCGACGCGCTCCTTGCAGCAAGCTCCCTATAGAGAGAAGCAGCGAAAGCCCTGTGGAGCGAAAGCCCTATAGCCTATAGAAGAGAAGCAGCGAAAGCCCTATAGAGAGAAGCAACGAGAGCCTTCATCGATCCCAGCCATCGATGGCTGGCGCCGCCCCCAGTCACCGAACGCCATCACTTCGGTCAGCCGATCCCTGGACAGCACCCTTTATAGACTCCCCCATGCCCGACACCTCTTTCTCTTCCGATGCCAGCGCGCAGCAGACCCTGACGTTGCCGGCGCCGGCCAAGCTCAATCGCATGCTGCATATCGTCGGCCGTCGCGACGACGGCTACCACGAGCTGCAGACGCTGTTCCAGTTCCTCGACCACGGTGACGATATCCACCTGCGCCTGCGCCAGGACGGTGAGATAACCCTGACCGACCGTCTCGAGGGCGTACCCCGCGAGGCCAACCTGCTATGGCGGGCCGCCGACCTGCTCAAGCGCGAGACCGGCTGCGCGCTCGGTGCCGATCTAGGCGTCACCAAGCGCCTGCCCATGGGTGGTGGTCTGGGGGGAGGCAGCAGCGACGCCGCCAGCGTGCTGGTCGGGCTGAATCATCTGTGGGGCCTGGGACTGACGACCCGGCGTCTGGCCGAACTGGGCCTGACGCTGGGCGCCGATGTGCCGGTATTCGTCCACGGCCTGGCCGCCTGGGCGGAAGGCGTCGGCGAGCGCCTTGTCGCGGTGGCACTCGACACCCCCTGGTTCGTGGTCGTGCACCCGGGTGTGGCGGTCTCCACCCCCGCCGTGTTCACTGCGCCGGAATTGACACGGGACACCCCCGCCATTACCATGGCGCGCGCACTCAAGGGGGGAGCGTCAAGCTGGCGCAACGATTGCGAGGACACCGTCAGGCAAGCCTATGCTGAGGTGGCTCGTGCCTTGGACTGGCTCAACGCCCGGGCGCCGTCAATGTTGACGGGTACCGGCGCGTGCGTTTTTGCCCGTCTGGAGTCGGAGGCCGAGGCCGTCCAGTTGCTGGACGATGTCCGATGCCAACAGCCGACCTGGCACGCCTTCAAGGCCCTGGGCCTGAATCGATCGCCTCTCCTCGACGCCCTGCCCGCGTGAGGCAGGACGTATGCTGGGGTATAGCCAAGCGGTAAGGCAGCGGTTTTTGGTATCGCCATGCGGAGGTTCGAATCCTCCTACCCCAGCCAACTTCCTTCTGAGTCCTGGACTCACTCCCCCAGGCTCACACTGAAGACCCAACACAGCAAAGGTGGCTGCGCGTGTCAAAATTGATGGTTTTCGCCGGGAATGCCAACCCCGAACTCGCCCGTAAGGTCGCCGAGAGCCTGGACAGCCGACTGGGTAATGCCACGGTCGGCCAGTTCAGCGATGGCGAGGTCGCGGTCGAGATCAACGAGAACGTGCGCGGCAAGGATGTCTTTATCCTGCAGTCCACCTGTGCACCGACCAACGACAACCTGATGGAACTGATCCTGATGGTTGACGCCCTGCGCCGGGCCTCGGCCACCCGTATCACTGCGGTGGTGCCCTACTTCGGCTACGCCCGCCAGGATCGCCGCGTGCGCTCCGCCCGGGTGCCGATCTCGGCCAAGATCGTGGCCGACATGATGGTCAAGGCCGGCGTCGACCGGGTCATGACCATGGACCTGCACGCCGACCAGATCCAGGGCTTCTTCGACGTACCCGTGGACAACGTCTACGGCTCGCCGATCCTGCTCGACGACATCGAGCGTCAGAACTACGACGACCTGGTCGTGGTCTCTCCCGATGTCGGCGGCGTGGTCCGCGCCCGTGCCATCGCCAAGCAGCTCAACGCTGACCTGGCGATCATCGACAAGCGTCGTCCCCAGGCCAACCAGGCCCAGGTGATGCACATCATCGGTGATATCCAGGACCGCACCTGTGTGGTGGTGGACGACATGATCGATACCGCCGGCACCCTGTGCAAGGCGGGCGAAGCGCTCAAGGAACACGGCGCCAAGCGCGTGGTCGCCTACGCCACCCACCCGATCCTGTCGGGCCCTGCGGTGGACAACATCTCCGAGTCGGTGCTGGACGAAGTGGTGGTGGCCGACACCATCCCGCTGTCCGACACCGCGCGTCGCAGCGGACGTATCCGCCAGCTCAGCGTGGCCGGCCTGATCGCCGAAGCGATCCGCCGCGTCAGCAACGAGGAATCCGTCAGCGCGATGTTCCACTAAGCGACATATCGCGCGGGAAACGCGCCCCGACAACCGGGGCATCTGGAACCACCGAGGTCTGGTCGCGGGCTCGGTGGCTTCCTTACTTTAGCCAAGAGGCAATTTCATGTCTGACTACAAACTTACCGCCAATGTTCGTAACGACCTGGGGAAAGGTGCGAGCCGCCGCCTGCGTCGTGCGAACCAGCAAGTCCCCGCCATCATCTACGGTGGTGAAAAGACGCCGCAGCCGATCGCCGTCGACAAGACTGCGTTCTACAAGGCGCTGGAAGACGAAGCCTTCTTCTCTTCCGTCATCAACCTTGAGGTTGACGGCAAGTCCCAGCAGGTCGTGGTGCGTGACCTTCAGCGCCACCCGTACAAGCCGCTGGTGACCCACGCCGACTTCCTGCGCGTCGATGCGACTCACGAGATCACCATGCGCGTTCCGCTGCACGTGGTCGGTCAGGACGAGTCCAAGGCCATCAAGGAGCAGGACGGTGAACTGCACCAGCTGGCCAACGAAGTCGAGATCAGCTGCCTGCCGAAGGACCTGCCCGACTACCTCGAGGTCAACATCGCTGACCTCGAGATCGGCAGCACCCTGCACCTGTCCGACCTCAAGGTTCCGGCTGGCGTGACCATCGTCGAGCTGAGCCACGGTGAAGAGCACGACCAGGCCATCGTCAACGTGACCAAGGCCAAGGTCATGCAGTCCGAGGAAGAAATCGCCGAGGAAGAAGCCGCCGCCGCCGAGGCCAGCGAAGAAGCTGCCGAGGAAGCGAAGGACGAAGCCAAGGACGAAGACGAAGAAGGCGACAAGGAGTAATCCTTTTCTGCCGGATTCAGGGGCCACTGCGGTGGCCCTTTTCGTTTCCGAGGGCTTTGCCCATGGCCTCGTCGCCAAGGCCCTGAGCAAAGCGCTTGCCCCGCACCGCTGACCGGAGAGACCACCATGACAAGGATCAAGGCGCTGATCGGCCTTGCCAACCCTGGCACCCAGTACGAGGCGACGCGTCACAACGCCGGCGCCTGGCTGGTGGAGGAAGTCGCGCGTCAGTCCAGCGCCGAGCTGCGCCCGGAGAAGAAGTTTCTCGGCCTCTACGCCAAGGCCTTTGTCGAAGGCAGCGACCTGCACCTGCTGGTGCCGACCACCTACATGAACCGCTCCGGTGCCTCGGTGGCGGCGCTGGCCAACTTCTTCAAGCTGGCCCCCGACGAGATGCTCATCGCCCACGACGAGCTCGACCTGCCCCCCGGCAGCGCGCGCTACAAGCAGGGCGGCGGCCACGGCGGCCACAATGGCCTGCGCGACATCATCAGCGCCCTGGGCAACGACAAGTCCTTCCATCGTGCGCGCATCGGCATCGGTCATCCCGGCAGCGCCAAGCTGGTCACCAACTACGTGCTGGGCCGCCCCGGCAAGACCGAGCGCGAGGCCATCGACGGCGCCCTGATCGAGTGCCTGGCGACTTTGCCCCAGGCGCTATCCGGCGACTGGGCCAAGGCCATGAACCGCCTGCACAGCCACTCTGCCTGACCCGGCGGGCGCCAACAGGGACAGCAGGTGGTTGCACCGCCCGGGCTGTCCCCGCCTGGCCCGACGTCATACACTGTGCGCCGACTTCTTTCACTTCACGCCTTCAGGAACCACCCATGGGATTCAACTGCGGCATCGTTGGTCTGCCCAACGTCGGCAAGTCCACCCTCTTCAACGCCCTGACCAAGTCCGGCATCGATGCCGAGAACTTCCCGTTCTGCACCATCGAGCCCAATGTCGGCATCGTCCCCATGCCGGACCCGCGCCTCGACAAGCTCGCCGAGATCGTCAAGCCGGAGAAGGTGGTGCCCACCACCATGGAATTCGTCGATATCGCCGGCCTGGTCGCCGGTGCCTCCAAGGGTGAAGGTCTCGGCAACCAGTTCCTCGCCAATATTCGCGAGACCCAGGCCATCGCCCACGTGGTGCGCTGCTTCGACAACGACAACGTCATCCACGTGGCCAACCAGGTCGACCCGGCGGCGGATATCGAGACCATCAACCTGGAGCTGGCCCTGGCCGACCTCGACACCGTTGAGAAGGCCATCCAGCGCCTGGTTCGCGTGGTCAAGGGCGGCGACAAGGACGCCATTGCCACCAAGGCGGTGCTCGACAAGATCCAGCCACACCTGGCCGAAGGCCAGCCGCTGCGCAGCTTCGATCTGAGCGACGACGAGAAGAAGCAGATCAAGAGCTTCGGCTTTTTGACCCTGAAGCCGACCATGTACATCGCCAACGTCAACGAGGACGGCTTCGACAACAACCCCTACCTCGACGTGGTCAAGGGCATCGCCGAGGCCGAGGGCGCCGTGGTGGTTCCCGTGTGCAACCAGCTGGAAGCCGAGATCGCCGAACTCGATGACGAGGAACGCGAGATGTTCCTGGCCGAGATGGGCATGGAAGAGCCCGGCCTCGACCGGGTGATCCGCGCCGGCTACGCCCTGCTGGGTCTGCAGACCTACTTCACCGCAGGGGTCAAGGAAGTGCGTGCCTGGACCGTCAAGGTCGGCGCCACCGCCCCGGAAGGCGCCGGCGTCATCCACACCGACTTCCAGAAAGGCTTCATCCGCGCCGAAGTGGTGGCCTATGACGACTTCGTCAGCCTGAACGGCGAGCAGGGTGCCAAGGACGCCGGCAAGTGGCGCCTGGAAGGCAAGGACTACGTGCTCAAGGACGGCGACGTGGTGCACTTCCGCTTCAACGTCTGAGGCTCACCGCAGCGTCCGACGTAACATCACGTTTCCTGTGTCAACACCGAGGCATGCCTCGGTGTTGTCGCTTACATGCCAGTCACATGCAGCAACTCTATCGCAAAGAGGTTATATTCGAGAGATGTCATCAAGCGCAGGAACAATAGCGTGACACTCTCGAATGATTCTCCACCGCTCAAGGCAACGGCGCCTGAGCTATGGTTAGCGGATGGGCCCGTCATCAGTGGCAAGCTGCTGCCCTATCCGACACGCATGGTGGTGGTACGCCTGAGCGGCAACCGGCTGTGGGTCCACAGCCCCGTTCCGCTGACCGAGCCACTGCGTGATGCCCTCGACGAGTTGGGCCAGGTACACTTCCTGATCGCCCCCAACCATTGTCACCACCTGTTCATGCGCGAATGGCAGATGGCCTACCCGATGGCTCGCAGTTTCGGCACCCGGGAAGTCATCGCCAAGCGCGGCGACCTGGTGTTCGAAAGCACCCTGGATGGCACTCCCAACCGCTACTGGGGTGACGATATCGACCAGTGTCTGTTCACCGGCTCATCGCGCATGCAGGAAGCGGTGTTCCTGCATCGTTCCAGCCGCAGCCTGATCGTCGCCGATCTGATCGGCAATCTCCCCCCCGCTTCCCTGACGCCCTGGCAGCGTCGACTGGCCAGGCTCTCGGGCATCCTGGCACCGGATGGCAGGATGCCGCTGGAGTGGCGACTGAGCTTCCTCGGCCGACGCTACCTGGCGAGTGAACATCTACGCACCCTGCTCTCCTGGCGCCCCGCTCGGATCATCATGGCCCACGGCGAGATCATCGAGCATGACGCCAGCGACTTTCTCGCGCGCGCTTTTCGCTGGTTGAAGGAGTAAGGGCCAAGCATGGCACTGTTTGCATACAGTGCATAATGTTTGTATAACATTGAGGCAGGTTCTGAACGCAAAGGATCTGCGCTCATGCTTGGTTCACCTCGGCTACTGCTGATCGGCTACCTGGTGGCAGTCGGCCTGCTCGGCATCTTCTGGCTACCGACATCCCCGCAGCAATTCTGGTTGTGGCTACCGCTGGCGGCGCTGGGGGTGGTCGGCGTGCTGGACCTGCGCTCCAGCCACAACGTGCTGCGCAACTACCCCATCGTCGGCCATCTGCGCTACATGATGGAGTTTCTGCGTCCGGAACTGCGCCAGTACTTCTTCGAATCGGAGACCAGCGGTCGACCGTTCAATCGCGAACAGCGCCAGATCATCGGCGCCCGGGCCGAGGGACGCAGCGACACCGCCCCCTTCGGCACCCGCCAGGATGTGCTGCGCCAGGGGCGTCGCCAGATTGCCCACGCCATGATCCCCACTCGCGTCGATCCGCAGCAAGCCTGGGTGACCATCGGTGGCCCCCAGTGCCACCGCCCCTACCGCTCTTCGCGGCTCAATATCTCGGCCATGAGCTTTGGTGCCCTGTCCGGACGGGCCATCACCGCCCTCAACCTGGGTGCCAGACGCGGCGGCTTTGCCCAGGACACCGGCGAGGGCGCCATCAGTCCTTATCACCAGCGGCACGGCGGTGACCTGATCTGGCAGATCGCCAGCGGCTACTTTGGCTGCCGCGACCAGGCGGGACGCTTCAACCCGGAAGCGTTCAGCGCCAAGGCCCGCGAGGATCAGGTCAAGATGATCGAGATCAAGCTGTCCCAGGGCGCCAAGCCGGGACACGGCGGCATGCTCCCCGGCTCCAAGGTCGACCAGGAGATCGCCGAGACACGCCAGGTCCCGGTGGGGGAAGACTGCTATTCACCGGCGGCCCACCCGGAATTTTCCACCCCGCTGGAACTGATGCAGTTCATCCAGCGCCTGCGCGATCTGAGCGGCGGCAAGCCGGTGGGCATCAAGCTGTGCCTCGGGCACACCCGGGACATGCTGGCGATGTGCAAGGCCATGCTGGCAAGCGGCATCCAGCCGGACTTCATCACCGTGGACGGCGCCGAGGGCGGCACCGGCGCAGGACCGGCGGAGTACGCCGACCATGTGGGCCGCTATATCGATGAGGCACTGCCGATCATCGACGCCTGCCTCAAGGGGATCGGCAAGCGCGACGAAATCAGCGTGATCGCCAGCGGCAAGGTGGCGCTTGCCATCGACATGGTCGAGAAGTTCGCGCTGGGCGCCGACGTCTGCAACGCCGCGCGCCCGTTCATGTTTACCCTGGGCTGCATCCAGGCCCAGCGTTGCCACACCAACACCTGCCCCACCGGGGTGGCGACCCAGGATCCGGTCCGCAGTCGCTCCATCGATGTCGACAGCAAGGCCGACAACGTCCAGCGCTTCCATCGGGCCACCCTGGACGCCTGCCTCGACATGATCGGCACCATGGGCCTGGCATGCCCAGGCGAGCTGCGCCCTGAGCACCTGCTCGAGGGCCCGGCCACCGCCACCCGGGTATGGCAAGTCGACAGCCTGGAGGTCGGCGCCTTGCTCGACCACCAGAAAGCGCAACAACTCCCCGCCTACTGGCGAGACGACTGGCATGAAGCCAGTCCCCACCACTTCTTGCGTGGACCGGGAGGCTCGCACCAGGAAAGCCATCACAGGACGGCCCCCGGCCCCCATCGAGACGGCGGCGAAGGAGACCGCCATCATCCGCCAAAGGAGGTGCAACGATGATCGTACGTAGTCACAAGGACGCGGAGAAGTCAGCCGTAGAGGACGACAAGTGGATCAGCCGGCGCTACACCCTGCGCAAGGACGGCATGGGGCATTCGGTCCACGAGACCTGTATCAAGCCCGGCCAGGAACTCCACATGTGGTACAAGAACCACACCGAGACGGTCCTGTGCATCGAAGGCGAGGGCCAGATCGAGGACCTGACCGAGGGCGGCAAGTGGGATCTCAAGCCCGGTGTGCTCTACGCCCTCGACAAGCACCAGCAGCATATCCTGTCGAGCGAAAAGGGCATGACCGTGATCTGTACCTTCTCGCCGGCGCTGGTCGGTCCCGAGACCCACGATGAACAGGGCTCCTATCCCCTGCTCGACGACGACGGCAGCGTGCTCAAGCGCTGAACGATCGACTTCGCCCTCGTACCGGGGGCGATTCATGAAACTTGGGATGTCGGACGGCTTGGCCCCGCAGTCACCAGCCGCAGACACTCAGCGTTCTGAAGCGCTGAATGATCGACTTCGCCCTCGTTCCGGGGGCGATTCATGAAACTTGGGAGGTCGGACGGCTTGGCCCCGCAGTCACCAGCCGCAGACACTCAGCGTACAGTTTTCTGAATGATCGACTGTTTCGACAAGCCACCTCGATATCGAGGGCATGGGAAAAGGCAGCTTGATCCTTCGTCTCGCTATAGGACCTGCCAATCATTCTTTTCTCAACCCATTTCTTGGCATTCCTGGGGGAGTCAGGGTCAATATCTCCGCCAGAGTCGACGAAGCCACGGCAGCCATCAAGTGTCGAGCGAGAAGCGATAAACCAGGCTTCATACTCTCGATTGGCAATCACCACGGACACACCACAGCTCAAACGAATGCCCTGTATTTTATCAAGGAGTAATTTTCCTAGCTCAACCGGACAAGCATCATCGGCATCCACCAGTACAAAGATTCAGCCATCGTCCCCGCAGTCTCTTCTCGCCAGCTCGATATAGCGCTCAAGCTCACCATCACGTCTTATCAATTTATCCTTGTGTACTCGAATAGGTCGTTGAATATCAAAATATTCATCGCCACAGCACATCATCAACCGGGCGAGGAGAACCGGGAACGCAGAAACCTCTCCATGACCTTCGACAATGGAAGCAATGGACCTCATCACTCCACCTCGCCAAAAAGATCCTTCTGAGCGGAAAGTTGCTGATCTATGCTGGCTCTATCGGGCGATATTCGATCAAGTTTCAACAACTCTCCAACCGAAAACAAATGATCTCGCACCGCATCTCGTGATTTTTCATCGATAGGAGCCATTGCCGTCTCCCCCCCTTGGGAAGTGACTGCGACAATGGAGTCAGAATCGATATTGAAATCATCCAGAAGCTCAGGACTATGGCTCGTTACGATGACCTGCGTTTCTGTGGAAGCTTCCTTCAATGCGTCTCTCAGAGCACCACTCGCCGCAGGGTGGAGCGCAGTTTCCGGCTCTTCAATGGCAATCAGTGTCGGTGCATAGTCCTTGTTTTCCTGGAACAATGCCGTCAAGACGCCAAGCGCGCGGAGCGTGCCATCTGACATGTTCTGCGCAAAGAACTTCCAGGGATGCTTGGCACCAGCCATTGCCTGACGAAATTCAATTGTTTCCATGGGGCCTATCTGCTTTCGCTCGAAGGACTCTACCATGGGAGCGACGACCTGAAGATATTCTTCAATCTTTACCTTTTGGTCAGGTGCGATGCGTTCAAGATGCGCAATGACACTTGCCACATTGTCACCAAAAGGTTTTAGCAGACGTCCGTCCTGAGGCTTCTGAAGCTCTTTCATCACTTTGGGGTTAAGATTATAAAACCCCATCAACACCAAGCCATCAAATACTGGGCGAAAGGTCTTCATCCCTGACACAGATACCAAGGCTAACCGGTCAGAGGTAACAGAGGGAAAAGATTCTTCACTGGTACTTTTAAGCTCTCCCTTTTCCACATTGAAGTAAGGACCTTTTCCGACCCCGGCTATAACGCACTCTTCGTTCTGTACCTCGTAGCCACCACCCGAAATAGCACCGACATTGAAGGCGTAGTAGCCTTTCTCCCCATCCGGAAGCACGAAATCCAGCCTGATTCCGAAATGGTTGGGATGCCCACTCGACCTTCGCCTTACCTGAGCAATCCCCCCTCTTTCATTCAATGCATTGTCGAGAGAGCCGGACAGGGCGGTCTCAACCTACAAGCGCAACACTATTGGAGTGCCGGAGATCCGGGCACTGACTTCTGGAGAACCTCCGCGTATACCTCCAGAGGCGTCTTGGCGTTCAACGTCTCTCTAGGCCTGGTATTGAGTGAGTCTGCGATCTCATCGAGCTCCTCCTGGGTGTAGGTCGATAGGTCCGTTCCTTTGGGCAGATACTGTCGAAGCAGACCATTGGTATTCTCGTTAGACCCACGTTGCCACGGGCTGTGTGGATCGGCGAAGTAGATGGCTGTCCCGGTACGTTGGGTTATTTCGGCATGCTTGACCATCTCGCTCCCTTGGTCGTAGGTCATCGACAGCCGTAGTGAGCGTGGAACACGGTTCAATTTGTCACTAAAGCCGACCATCGCATCCGTCGCGGTCGTACCGTCCATTTTCACCAGGATGACGAAGCGTGTCGTGCGCTCAACCAACGTGCCTACGGCAGAACGGTTGCTGGCCCCCATGATGAGGTCGCCTTCCCAATGCCCGGGCATCAACCGATCTTCGATCTCAGGCGGCCGGAGATGAATACTGACCAAGTCAGGAATTTGGCGGCGACGATCCTTGCCACGACTGCGTGGACGCCGCTTTCCCTTCCCCTGCCGAAGGCAAGCAATGAGCTCTTTTTTCAGCGAGCCTCGGGGCATCACATAGAGCGCGTTGTAGATGGCCTCGTGGGAGACCTGACGTGTAGGGTCATTTGGATACATGCGCTTCAGTGTGATGGCTATCTGCCTAGGAGACCAGTACTTGCGCAACAGGTAGGTCACCAGATCGAAGAGAGGCGTACCAAGGCGCAACTTCGATTGTCGTCGTGCTCGATGTCGCGTCAGCGTGGCCCTGAAACCCGCCAGACTGGCGTCATAGCCAGCATGAGAAGGTACCGCATGCCGAGCCAGTTCTCGAGAAATCGTGCTGGCAGCTCTCCCAAGGAACTTGGCGATGGAGCGTATCGAGTGACCTTCACGCATCAGCATGATGGTGGCACGTTCTTCAGCAGTAAGGTGGTGGTAGCAATGCGTCATAGCGATAGCGTACCTGATCGATCAGGTGTTGCACTTGCTCATTGAGACCGCCCAGTGCATCGCGGACAAAATGAAGGGCATCGACGAAATTGCTTTTACCCGAACCATTCGCTCCTACAAGATAGGTAAGAGAGCCGAGTTTGACTTCACAGTACCCGATACTTTTGAAATTCTTGACAACCACTCGACTAATGAATGCGGGCTTCATGACCACCTCAGACAAAGGTTCATAAGGTCTCTCTGCAGTCTAGGCGTTTTCAAGAGATGAAAGAAGGTCGGAGGCCCTTGTTCACCGTTCCGGCAAGTGTTATCTGAAATCCCGCGAGGGCACGCCGAGTTCGGCCCACAAGCCGCTCAAGTCCTCGAGCCGTCCGGCGATCACATGGATCACACTGCCCTCGCGCTCCAGATGGCCGGTGACCTTCAACAGCCGAGCGTTCAACAGCGCCTGGCGCTGGGCCTTGGCGGTGTCCTTCCACACCACCACGTTGACGTTGCCGGTCTCGTCTTCCAGGGTCACGAAGGTCACCCCGGAGGCGGTGCCCGGCCGCTGGCGGGTGGTCACCAGCCCCGCTACCTGGACCAGATGGCCGTGGTCCAGCTCGGCAAGCTCAGTGGCCTTGAGGCAACGCGCCAGTCCTTGCCGCCCCATGGCGGCCTGCTCGCGCAGCAACGCCATGGGATGGCGGGCAAGGCTCAGCCCCAGATGGCGAAAGTCCTCCTCGAGGTCGGCCTGCTCGCTGGGGGGCGCCAGCTCTGGGGTGGTGTCGTCGAGGATATCGGTCTCGCCCAGCGCCAGCGCCGGATCCGGCGCCAGCAGATTCCAGCGTGCCTGGTAGCGATGGCCGCCGAGGCTCGACAGCGCCCCGGCCGCCGCCAGCGCTTCCCACTCGCGGGCCGACATCGGCGCGCGACGCCTGGCCTCGGCGACGCTAGCATAGCCGTTGGCCGGACGCCTCGCCAGCAGGCAGTCGATGGCACCACGCCCCAGCCCCTTGACCAGGCGAAAGCCCAGTCGCAGGGCACCGTCCGGCTCCAGGGTGGCGTCCCAGTGGCTGGCATTGATATCCACCGGACGCACCTCGACGTCGTGGCGGCGGGCATCCTGCACCAGCTGTGAGGGACTATAGAAGCCCATCGGCTGGCTATTGAGCAGGCCACAGCAGAAGGCCGCGGGGTGGTGACACTTGAGCCAGGCGGAGACGTACACCAGGTGGGCGAAGCTGGCCGCATGGGACTCGGGGAAGCCGTACTGGCCAAAGCCCTCGATCTGGCGACAGATGGCGTTGGCAAACTCGTCGCTGTAGCCCCTGGCACGCAGCCCGGCGGTCAGCCGCTGCTGGTGTTCGGCGATGGTACCGGCCCGTCGCCAGGCCGCCATGGCCCGCCGCAACTGGTCGGCCTCGCCACCGGAATAGCCCGCCGCCACCATGGCCAGCTTGATCACCTGCTCCTGGAAGATCGGCACCCCCAGGGTCCGCTCGAGCACGCCCCTGACCTCGTCGCTGGGGTAGCTGACCTCCTCGATGCCGTCGCGACGCCGCAGGTAGGGATGCACCATGTCGCCCTGGATCGGCCCTGGACGAACGATGGCGATCTCGATCACCAGGTCGTAGTAGTTGCGGGGCTTCAAGCGCGGCAGCATGTTCATCTGGGCACGGCTCTCCACCTGGAAGACGCCGACGCTGTCCCCGCGACTGAGCATGGCGTACACCTCAGGATCATCCCGGGGCACCCGGGACATCGCCATGGCCTGATGCTCGCCCTCGCCATCGTCGTCGCCCTCGCCCGTGCTCTCGAAGCAGCGCCTGTCGTCGTCCCTGTGTTCGCCTCCGTCTGACAGCAGCGCCAGGGTCTTGCGAATGGCGGTCAGCATACCCAGCGCCAGCACGTCGACCTTGAGCAGCCCCAGACTCTCCAGGTCGTCCTTGTTCCACTGGATCAGGGTACGCCCTTCCATCGCGGCGTTCTCCACCGGCACCAGCTCGTGCAGCGGCCCGCGCGAGATCACGAAGCCCCCCACGTGCTGTGACAGGTGTCGGGGAAAGCCCAATAGCTGCTCCACCAGTTCGACCAGATGACGCAGCAGTTCCGGGACGGCGGTGGAGGCGCCCTCTTCACCTCCCGCGCCTACCTTCTCCCCCACCGTCTGCTTGAGCGCCTCGAGCCAGGCGCCCTCGCCCTCGCGGCGATCCAGTCGACTGGCGAGCCAGGCCAGATAGCCCGGTTGCAGCCCCAGCGCCCGCCCCACGTCCTTCAGTGCACTTCTGGGGCGGTAGCTGATCACGGTGGCGGCAAGCCCGGCCCGCTCGCGGCCGTAGCGCCGATAGATGTACTGGATCACCTCCTCGCGGCGCTCGTGCTCGAAGTCCACGTCGATATCCGGCGGCTCGTCGCGCTCCTCGGAAATAAAGCGTTCGAACAGCAGCTGCACCTGACGCGGGTCCACCTCGGTGATGAACAGGCAGTAACAGACCACCGAATTGGCCGCCGAGCCACGCCCCTGACACAGGATGCCCTGGCGGCGGGCGAAGGCAACGATGTCCTCGATGGTCAGAAAGAACGGCTCGTAGGCCATCCTGGCGATCAGCTCAAGCTCGCGAGCGATCTGCTCGGCGATATCCGAAGGCGTACCCTCCGGGAAGCGTAGCCGCTCGCCCTGGCGCACCTTGTGCGCCAGCCAGGACGACGGCGTATGGCCGTCGGGGACCAGTTCCTCGGGGTACTCGTAGCGCAGCTCACCGGGGTCGAAGCGACAGCGCTCGGCGATACGCAGGCTTTGTTCGAGCAGCGCAGGCGCGAAACACTGCGCCAGCCGCGACAGGGGTCGCAGGCAGCGCTCGGCGTTGGGCTCGAGCAGAAAACCGGCGCGCTGCACGCTGGTGCGATGCCGAAGGGCGGTCAGTACATCCTGCAATCGCTTGCGGCTCGGCTGGTGCATCAGGACACCACCGCTGGCGACCAGCGGCAGGCCTGTGGCGCTGGCCTGTGCTATCCTCGTCGCCAGTCGCTCCTCCTCGCTTGCCTGGAAGTGGCGCTGGACCATCACCCAGCAGCGCCCGCCGAAGCGTTCCCTAAGCCAGTCCATTCTCGACCGGGTCTGGACGTCGTCGCTGCCCGGCAGGTACAGCAGCAGGCAGTCCTCGAGCGCCTCCAGGTCCTCCCAGCCGAGACGATAGCTGCCCTTGGGCGCACGGCGCCGACCCAGGGTGATCAGCCGGCACAGGCTGGCGTAGCCGCTGCGGTTCTCGGCCAGCACGACCACGACCTCATCGGCCAGGCGAAACTCGGCACCGACGATCAGCGCGACCCGATGGTCTCGGGCAGCCTCCCAGGCGCGCACGATGCCGGCCACCGAGCATTCGTCGGTGATCGCCAGGGCGCGATAGCCAAGCTCGGCGGCGCGGGCGACCAGCTCATGGGGGTGAGACGCGCCCTTGAGAAAGGTGAAGTTGGACAGGCAATGTAGCTCAGCGTAGCCAGGGCCCGGGGCGACTTCGGCAGCGTCAGGTGGCTCGCCGACACGCTCAACCGAACCAGCCATGCAACCACCATTGCGACTCGGCGTCGCGAAAGACCCAGCCGTGGCGACCGTCCGGCCAGCAGGCCACGTGATAGTCACGCCGCGCCGGGGCCTGGTCCCACCAGCCGCTGGCCAGTCGCTCGGGCCCGGCGACCCAGACCAGACGCTCGAGGGTCGCCGGCGTCAGCGGCTCGGGGTTTTCCAGCAGCCAGGCCGGATGGCAGGCGGTCTGGGTTTCAGGCGGGGGCCTGCGGACGGTCCCCGGCTGCGCCACCAGCCGAGAGGCCCGTTCGGGGCGATGGTCCTCCAGCGCCATGGGCTGCAGTACCGCACCATCGCCGAGACGAGAACGCAGCCGACTGAACAACGCCTCGGGGGAATCACTGGGTGGAGGCGCCTGAAACAGGTCCGTTGCCACCGCCTGCAGACAACACACCTCACTGACCTCCAGGCGCAGGCGCAGCACCGGTGCTTCGAGTACCACTGATTCCAGGCGCAGCCGGCACAGCTCGAGCCAGGCCTCCGCCGCCTGCTCGCCCCCGGCGTGCCCCACACTCAGGTGCTGAGCGCCTTCCCGGTGATACAGGGTCAAGGTCAGCGACAATGCCTTGACGCAACGTACCTTGAGAAAGCCCTCGAGCTCCGCCAGCAGGCGCCGCAGGGGAAACACGATGCCGGCGGCCAGCTCGATCTCATGGACCAGCTCCCGCTCACGATCGAAGCGCGGTGGCGGCGCGAATACCGGCGGGGGATCGGCGACCTCGCCGGTCAAGCGCTGAAGGTAGCGCCGCAGGTCTGTCCCCAGGCGCGAGGCCAGCGAGGCTGGCGGCAGCACAAGCAGGTCGTTGAGGTGCGTAAACCCGAGCCCCTTGAGGCGCGACTGCTGGCGTGCTGACAGCCCCAGCCGGTCGAGGCGGAGCCTGCCGAGCCTGGCCATATGCTCCGCCTCGCCCTGACCACAATAGCCCCCCGTCCGGGCCAGCAGGCAGGCGGCCAGCGGGGTGTGCCCGGTGGCGCTGGACACCTCAAGCTCCAGGGTCGCCAATTCTTCGTGCAGGCGTCGCCACAGTCCCTCGAGTCCACCGAAGTAGTCGAGCATCGAGGCGATCTCCATCACCACCCCCCAGGACGCGGCGTTCTCCCCCGTCGGCTCGAGACTGACCCGGGCGCTGAAGCGGGCACACCATAGCGCCAGCCCTTCGAGACGACGTCGGCTCACCTCAGGATCCGGCGTCAACAGCCGGAGTCCTGGCTCCAGACATAGTGCCGCACTGATCGTCATGCCCGGCCGCACACCGGCCTGCCAGGCCCCGGCCGAGACCAGGGCGATACGCTCCCCGTCCTCGAACAGCAGCGCGAGGGGGCCGTCATCGCCGGCGCTCAGCACCTCCAGGCCAAGCTGCGGACAGTGAAGGCATAGCCACAGCCCCTTCATGATCGCCCCGCGCCCTTGCGCTCGGAGACGAGCAACACGGGTCGGGATCGACGTTCCCCACTGGGTGCGCACGGCAGCGAGATCGGCCGCGGGCACGGGGGCGACAGCCTAGAGTCGGCCAGGGTGATATCGATGGCCCTGGCAGGCATGGCCCCCTTGCGCTTGAACGCATGGACCTTGATGCGCCTCGACAAGGGCGCCGTCTCGTCACCGCTGCTCTGGTCAGGAGCCGACAACCGCAGTCGCCAGGGGGCCACTGACCCTTGCCTGGCGAACTCGGCCGGTCGCATCAGTGCGCCATGGCCGCCCCCTGCCGCCACGGCGAGCTGCAGCCGCCGCAGCCATTGCCCCTGCACCGCGGCGAACCAGCCCAGCACCAGATCGCAGCAGCCGCTCTTCAATGCCTGCTCCATGGCCCACAGCCGCTGCCTGGGATGGCGGGTACGCACGATGACCAGATGCGACAGATCCAGGCCCGCCGCCGCCAGGGCCGCCGCATGAGGCTGCCAGGGTGGGTCGAACCACACCACCCGCTCGCAGTTGCGCATCAGCGGAAGCAACAGACGAACCTCACCGCAACCCGCTCGATCCAGCAGCAGTTCCAGCAGCTCTCCCCGGGGCCAGCCACCGCCGAGCACCTCGTCCAGGGCCTCCACCCCGGTGGAGATCCCGCGCCTCGTGTCGCCCTCCGGCTGATCACGGTGCCACTGTCGCCGCGCCCGCCAGACGCTGCCTCGCTGCATCAAGCGCGAGAGGTCATCACTTGCGTTGTCACGGGCCTGGTTGTCTGCTGCCTTCATCGCTCCTCTCCCGCTCCTGTCCCGCTCCGCTCTTGGTCTGCTCAACTGGCCTGCTCTGCTGGCGTTCGCTGCTGGTGTTCGCTGCTGGCGTTCTCTGCTGAGCTGCGCTCCTGGCCCGCTAGATACTCCAGCCCGGCTCAGATTTCTGGTCCAGGTTTCAGGCCCAGATTTCTGGTCCAGGTTTCAGGTCCACGCCCTGGCCTTACCGGGCGGACGCCAATATACCGAATACTGTTATTTTATACAGTACTCGTCCAATGCCAAATCGGCAATGCGGCGCCAGGGCAATCTGACGATGGGTCAGGAAAGCGGCACATCCGCTCACACCAGCACAGAAGCGCCGCGGAGGCTCCCCGGGGGAGGGGTATGGTGGTCGTAGAAGGTTGTCACAGCTCAAGTTTGGCCTGCGATAGCTATGAAATAGTCAGGCAGATCTTTTCTTCACCGCTGGACGTCATGACCATTCACACCCCCGCGACACCGCCATGCACCCCAGAGACCACGGTAGAAATCCGGGTCCGCGGCTGTGTGCAGGGTGTGGGGTTTCGTCCGACGGTATGGCAACTGGCCAACCGGCTAGCGCTGGTCGGTGAGGTGCTCAACGACGGTGAAGGCGTGCTGATCCGGGCAGCCGGCCCCAGTGAACGCCTCGAGAGCCTGATCGAACAACTCAAGCGCGACCCGCCCCCACTGGCACAGATCACCGACATCGAGGTTCGCTCGGGCCTGGCGCCGCTGCACCGAGTCGGCTTCACCATCGTCGATAGTCTCGAGGGCGCAACGCGCACCGATATCGCCGTGGACGCCGCCATCTGCGCGGCATGTACAGAAGAAATACTGAGCCAGCACCAGCGACGCTCCGGTTACGCCCTGACCAACTGCACCCACTGTGGCCCGCGCCTGTCGATCATTCGTGACATGCCCTACGACCGGGCGGCCACCACCATGGCTGACTTTGCGCTATGCGAGTGCTGTCGCGCCGAATATCTGGATCCCGGCGACCGTCGCTTTCATGCCGAACCCATCGCCTGTCCGGCCTGCGGGCCCCAGGTGCGTCTGGTGGCGCTGGACGGCGGGCCCTGGCTGGCGGGCGAAGATGCCCTCGAGACTCGCGCTGAATCTTCGCTCGAGGCTCCTATCGACCAGGCCGCCGCGCTGATCCGCCAGGGCCAGATCCTCGCCATCAAGGGGCTCGGCGGCTACCAGCTTGCCTGCGACGCCACCAGCACCGAGGCCCTCGAGCGCCTGCGACGACTCAAGCATCGCCCCACCCGACCGCTGGCGTTGATGGCAAAAGACCTGGAGATGGTCAGGCGTTATTGCCGGCTCGATGAGCTCGAACAACAGGCACTCTGCTCAGCCGCCGCGCCCATCGTGCTGCTCGAGCGGCGCCGTGACGAGGCTACAGGCCGGCCACTCGCCGAGGCCCTGGCCCCGGGACTCGACCGGCTCGGCGTGATGCTGCCATCGACCCCCTTGCACGTGCTGCTGTGCCAACGGCTGTCCTTTCCCATCGTGATGACCAGCGGCAACGTCTCCGGCGAGCCCCAGCTGATCGACGATGGTCGACTGGCTGACCGCCTGTCGACGATCGCCAGCCACGTCCTCACCCACGACCGCGCCATCGCCCGGCGCATCGACGATAGCCTGGTACAGCTGGCCGCCGGCAAGGTGCGCATGCTGCGTCGTGCCAGGGGCTACGCCCCGGCATCGCTGCCGCTGCCGCCTGGCTTCGAGGACATCTCGCCGGGGCTTGCCCTGGGTCCGCAACAGAAGGCCACCTTCTGCCTGGTGGATGGCCAGCGCGCGATCCTGTCCCCGCATCAGGGTGACCTGGACGACGCCGCCACCCTCGACGACTACGAACGCAATCTTGACGACTTCCTGGCGCTTTACGACCACCATCCCGCCTGGCTGGCCTGCGACACTCACCCGGACTACCGTACCAGCGACATGGCTCGTCACATGGCTCGTCACATGGCTCGTCACATGGCTCGGCGAATGGCCGACGACGCCGGCCTGCCACTCGATGCCATTGGCCATCACCACGCCCATATCGCCGCCTGTCTGGCCGACAACGGCTATCCTCGCGACGCCGCTCCGGTACTGGGGATCGCCCTGGACGGCCTGGGCCTTGGCGAGGATGGCGGCCTGTGGGGCGGTGAGTTCCTGCTGGCGGATTATCGCCATTGCCAGCGGTTGGGTTCGCTCAAGTCCGTGGCCATGCCGGGAGCCGGCACCGCCTCCCGCGAGCCCTGGCGCAACCTCTTGGCGCAGCTCATCGCCGGTCCCGGCCTTGCCGCCCTGAAGCGCCGCCACCCAAACCTTGGCGTACTGAAGCGACTGCAGCAGAAGCCGATCGATACCCTCAGCGGGATGATCGAGGCCGGGCTCAACAGCCCCCTCGCCTCCTCCTGCGGGCGCCTGTTCGACGCCGTCGCCGCCGCCCTGGAGCTGTGCTTCGATCGCCAGCACCACGAAGGCGAAGCGGCCATGGCACTGGAAGCCCTGGCCGCCCGCGCGCTGACACAGACCCCGCCGCCTACGTCACGCACATCTGGCGCCCTTGCGCCCTATCCCTTCTCCCTTCACAGGACACAAGGCGGTCACCGGATCCTCGATCCGGCACCGATGTGGACGGCGCTGTTTGACGACCTGGCCGCCGGCAAGGACCCCACGCTGATCGCGGCGCGCTTTCATCTGGGACTGGCCAAGGGGCTTGGCGAGGTCGTTGGCGAGGTCGTTGGCGAGATGCTGGACGACGTCGTAGGCGACATGCAGGACGACGCACTCGACGAAGTATCTAACGACAATGCCCGGCGCCTCTCCAGCACGCGCAACGTCGAGGCCGTCGCGCTGAGCGGCGGCTGTTTTCACAACCGCACCCTGCTGGAACTGACGCTTAAGTGCCTCGCACCCCTGCCTGTTCGGGTGCTGACCCACCGCCAGGTGCCGGCCAACGACGGCGGCATCGCCCTGGGCCAGGCGCTGATCGCGGTGGCGCGGCGGCATCCGCTGGCCTCCGACCAGGCGTCGGATAGTCCGACCTCGGCAACCTCAACGATCTCGGCAACCTCAGCAACCTCGACGATCTCGACAACAACAACCGCTCCCTCCATTGCCACTGTCACTACCGCCACCACGGCACCCAATAACGCACAGGAGACCGCCCATGTGTCTGGGAATTCCAGGACAGATCATTTCCCTCGATGACGCCGACGCGCGGCTCGCCACTGTGGACGTGAGCGGGGTCCGACGCCAGATCAACATCGCCTGCATCGTCGATGACGACCACCCGCCCGAACGCTGCGTGGGCGACTGGGTACTGGTCCATGTGGGCTTCGCCCTGAACCGTATCGACGCCGAGGCTGCGGCGCGCACCCTCGAACTGCTGGACGAACTGGGCGATACCCACGAGTTCGACGCCCTGACCTTGACCGGCGACCAGGAGGTCTCTTCATGAAATTCATCGACGAATTCCGCGATCACGCCCGCGCCCGGCAGATCCTCGAACACATCACCACCCTGGTCGCCCGCCTGGCCGAGCAGCGTGGAGGCCCGGTGCGCATCATGGAGGTCTGTGGCGGCCACACCCACGCGATCTTCCACTATGGGCTGGAGGCCATGCTGCCGCCGGAACTGGAGCTGATTCACGGCCCCGGCTGCCCGGTGTGCGTGCTGCCGATGGGGCGCGTCGATGACTGCGTCGCCATCGCCGAGCGTCCCGAGGTGATCCTCGCCACCTTCGGCGACGCCATCCGGGTTCCCGGCTCACGCAAGAGCCTGATGCAGGCCAAGGCCGACGGCGCCGACGTGCGCATCGTCTACTCCCCCACCGACGCCCTGGCACTGGCGCGCAAGCATCCGGATCGGGAAGTGGTGTTCTTTGGTCTGGGCTTCGAGACCACCATTCCCTCCACCGCCCTGACCATCGCCCAGGCCGAGCGCGAAGGGGTCGGCAACTTCTCGGTGTTCTGCAACCACATCACCATCATCCCGACGTTACAGGCGATCCTCGACAATCCTGACCATCGCCTGGATGGCTTCCTCGGGCCGGGACACGTGTCGATGATCATCGGCACCGCCCCCTACCGCTTCATCGCCGAGCGTTACGGCTGCCCGGTGGTGGTCTCCGGCTTCGAGCCTCTGGATATCCTGCAGTCGCTGCTGATGGTCGTTCGCCAGCTTCACGATGGCCGCGCCGAGGTCGAGAACCAGTACCAGCGTCTGGTGACCAGCGACGGCAACCTCACCGCGCTGGAGGCCTTCCATCGGGTCTACGAGCCCCGCGAGAGCTGCGAGTGGCGCGGGCTTGGATCGATCGCCGAGTCAGGTGTCCAGATCAAGGATTCCTATGGTGCCTTCGATGCCGAACGCAAGTTCGCCGTCCCCAACCAGCAGGTAGCCGACCCGGACAACTGCCGCTGCGGTGACGTGCTCACCGGCAACCTCAAGCCCTGGCAGTGCGAGCTGTTCGGCAAGCGTTGCACACCGGATCAACCCCGGGGCGCGCTGATGGTCTCCAGCGAAGGCGCCTGCGCCGCCTACTATCAATACGGCGGGGGCAACGTCGATAGCCCGAACCACAGCACAAGCCAGGCCGAATCATGAGCGATACGACACGACGACAGCTTCCCACCCTTGCCGCCCGCGCGGTGACCCAGGCCCACGGAGGCGGCGGCAAGGCCATGAAGGACCTGATCGATGACGTCTTCGTCAGGGAATTCACCGCGCTTCCCGAGGTGCTCGAGGACCAGGCGCGGCTGGAACTGGCCGAGCTGGCATGCCTGGGCGACCGACTGGCCATGACCACCGACGGCTTCGTGGTCGACCCGCTGTTCTTTCCCGGTGGCGACATCGGCAAGCTGGCGGTGTGCGGCACCGTCAACGACCTGGCCGTGGGGGGCGCCCATCCCCGCTACCTGTCCTGCGCGGTGATCCTGGAAGAAGGCCTGCCGATCGATGACCTGAGGCGTATCGCCCGCTCCATGGCCACAGCCGCCCGCGAGGCCGGCGTCGAGATCGTCACCGGTGACACCAAGGTGGTCGAGCGCGGGGCCTGCGACGGCGTCTTTATCACCACCACCGGCATCGGCGTCATTCCCGCCGAGTGTAAGCTCGGTATCGAGCGCATCCAGGCCGACGACGTGATCATCGTCAACGGCTGGCTCGGCGATCACGGTGCCGCCATCCTGGCGGCCCGTGGCGACCTGTCGCTGGACACCGACCTGGAGAGCGACTGCGCCTCCCTCAATGGCCTGATCGAGGCGCTGCTGGCCGCCGCCCCCGAGACCCGCTGCCTGCGTGACGCCACCCGGGGCGGCGTCGCCACGGTGCTCAACGAGATGGCCGAGGCCTCCAGGCTTGCCATCGAACTCGACGACCTGGCCCTGCCGCTGCGCAAGGAGGTCCGGGGGATGTGCGAGATACTGGGGCTGGATCCACTGTACCTGGCCAACGAAGGCAAGCTGGTAGCGGCGGTGCCCGCGGCTCAGGCCGAGGCGGCCCTGGCCGCCCTGCGCGGGCATCCGCTGGGAAAGCAAGCCGCGGTCATCGGTCAGGCGCTTGACGGCAAACCGGGACGGGTGACGCTGCGCACCGGCTTTGGCGGCCAGCGCATCGTCGACATGCTGGTGGGAGAGCAGCTACCGCGCATCTGCTGATGCGGGTGCTGACACGCTGATGGCGGTCTGCTCCGGGCCGAGTCGAATCTCGGCCTATTCGGGGTCGCCGGCCGCCTCGCCGATCCCGTAGCGTTGCAGCTTGGCCCTCAGGCCGATGCGCGATAGCCCCAGTTCACTGGCGGTACGCGACTTGTTGCCGCCATGACGCTCGAGCGCCCGGGCCAGGCAGCTCGCCTCCAGGCGCTCGACCCGCTCGCGCAGGGTGCCGGCGTCCTCGTCGTCCTCGACCGGATCGGCTGTCGTATTCGCTTTCGGCGGCTCAGGCAGGTCCTGGCGCCGCTCGACTGGCGCCTGACGCCATTCATCGGTTCGCAGGTGCGGCGCCAGCAGTTCTACGCCAAGCTTCTCGCCGGTCGCCAGCATCACCATGCGGGTGATCTGGTTTTCCAGCTCGCGAACATTGCCGGGCCAGGCGTAGGCACACAGGCACGCCATCGCCGCATCGGTGAAACCGCCGACCCTGACCCCGTGGCGGGAAGCGATCCGCGCCAGCAGTACCTCGGTCAGGGCCGCGATATCACAGGCGCGCTCGCGCAGCGGTGGCAGCTCCACCGGGGCCACCGTCAGGCGATGGTAGAGGTCCTCCCGGAAGCGCCCCGCCGCCACCTCGGCCATCAGATCCCGATTGGTCGCGGCGATGACCCGAACGTCCAGCTGACGCACCTCGTTGGAACCCACCGGGCGCACTTCCCCCTCCTGCAGAAAGCGCAACAGGCGCAGCTGAAAGGCGCTGGAGGTATCACCGATCTCGTCCAGCAGCAGGGTGCCCTCGTGGGCCCGCTCCAGCAGTCCGACGCGGGTTGAACTCGCCCCGGTGAAGGCCCCCTTGCAGTGGCCGAACAGCTCGCTCTCCAGCAGCTCATCGGTCACCGCGCCGCAGTCCAGGGCGTAGAAAGGCATCTCCGAGCGCAGGCTGCTGGCGTGGATCGCCCGGGCCATCAACTCCTTGCCGGTGCCGCTCTCTCCTGTCACCAGGACCGGCACGTCGAACCCGGCGATGCGCGCCGCCATTTCGCACAGCGGCTCCAGCGGTGACCCCGGCGCCCGGATGATCGTCTCGAAGCCCCCCGCCTCGCGCATCCGCCGGCGGTGGGCCGCCAGCCGCGCCTGAACGGTCGGCTGGTACAGGGCACGCTCCGCGCGCAGCCGCCGACACTCCCGCTCGAGCTGGTACTGACGCAGGGCGACGTCGATGGTTCGCGCCACCACCTCAACCGGACTGCGGCGACAAACCAGGTGAAACGCCTCGGGCCAGTCACCGACCGAGGTGGGCCCATGATCGGCGATCACCAGACACTGCACCTCGGGCCAGCGATGGGCCAGTTCCCTGGCCCAGCCACCGTCAGGGGACAGCCCCGTGCCCCTGGCGGCGTCGCCCTCAGGTGCAAGCTCGACAATCACCAGCCCGACCCACTCGGACACCAGCAGCGCCCGAGCCTCTTCCCAGTGCGTCGCCCTCAGACACTCCAGGCGCCCTTGCGTGACGCCCTCGAGCGAGTCGATACGCTCGCTGGCGACACCGACCACCAGCACACTGGGCAGCGACTCGGCGGCAACACCCCTTCCATCGAACAGCGGACCCTCGACCAAGGTGGACATGGCGACCCCTAGCGCTGCTCGAGCATGGCAAGGTGCTGACGCGCCCGACTCAAGGCGCGCTGCCTGAGCGCCTCACGGCGGGCGCTGATCCAGTCGAGCCAGGCGTCCATGCCCTCGCCGCTGGTGGCCGACAGCCGCAGGATCTCCAGTTCGGGATTGATCCGACGGGCGTAGGCTTCGCAGGCGTCCATGTCGAAGTCGACATGGGGCGCCAGATCGACCTTGCTCAGCAACATCAGCGAGGCGGCGGCGAACATGTGCGGATACTTGAGCGGCTTGTCCTCGCCTTCGGTCACCGACAGGATCACCACCTTGGCGTCCTCGCCCAGGTCGAAGCCCGCCGGACACACCAGGTTGCCCACATTCTCGATAAACAACAGGCCAAGCCCGGGCGGGCTTACCTGGGGCAGCGCCCGTTCGACCATGGAGGCGTCGAGGTGGCAGCCCTTGCCGGTATTGACCTGCAGCGCCGGCACCCCGGTCTCGCGAATGCGCCGGGCGTCATTGGCGGTCTGCTGGTCGCCCTCGATCACCGCCACCCCCTCGGCGCCGAGCCGACGAATGGTATCCACCAGCAGCGTGGTCTTGCCGGAACCCGGGCTCGACACCAGATTCAGCGCCAGCACACCGTCGGCCTCGAGGCGCTGACGATTGCCCTCGGCGATGGCGTCATTGCGGGCCAGAATGTTGGTCTCGATCTCCACCAGACGGCGTTGCGACATCCCCGCCACCTCGACCCCGGCAGGCCCTGCGCCACAGTCCAGATGCGGCGAGGCATCCGGCTCGGCAGCGCCAGGGTGGTCGCCGTGGCCATGGGAATGAACATGGGCGTGCACATGCTCATGAGAGTGGGCGTGGGCGTGGGCGTGGTCGTGCTCGTGGGAATGAGGGTGAGCATGGGAGTGAGTGTGGGGGTGAGCATGGGAGTGAGCGTGCTCGTGCTCGTGGGGATGAGCATGCTCGTGCTCGTGATGATGGGCGTGACTCTGGTCACCGCTTTCGGCGCATCCGCAGACAGTACACATCAGACAACCTCCAGTTCCTTGACGCGAAGTTCCTCTCCGCCGGTCACGTGCAGACGGGCGCTGGAACACAGGGGGCAATCGTCGCCACGCTGGGCAATATCCACCGTGCGATTGCAACCGAAACACCAGGCCGTGGCCGGTATGTTGACGATATCCAGCGTCGCCCCTTCGGCGACGGAGCCACGGGTGGACAGATCGAAACCGAACGCCAGGGCCTCGGGCTCGACGCAGGACAAGGCCCCGATCTCGAGACACACCCGGGTCACCTTCTCGAACGCCTGGACGCTGGCCTGCTCCTCGATCATCTCGACGATGCTCTGACACAGGCTCAATTCGTGCATGATGACCTCCCCTTGGGCGGCCCTGCCTTCCGGTATGGCGCCTGCGAAGGCGCCTGGCACAGCGCTTCACTCGACTCCTGCCACACCACCGGCAGACAAGGATCGGCACAGCTCAGCGCCATCGCCACCCGCTGCCGGGCCTGGTTGTCGCCATCACTGAGGCCACCACTGTGGCTATAACTGTGGCCATCACTGTGACCACAGCACTCGCCCTGGCCGTGGGCGGATTCCAGCAGGCGGGAAAGAAAACCCCGTTGCCGCTCGCCATCGGGGCCGACAGCAGCGTCGAGCATGGCGTCGGTCGGGGTGATGATGTGGTAATCGACGACCCGATCGTCCCGGCACGCCACCCGATGCACCAGGCGTCCCCTGGCGGCCTCGGCCCAGCCACTGCCATCGGAGGCACGCCCGCAGCGTGGCTTGCCGGCATCGCTGCTTTCCCCAGCGGTGCAGTTGCCAGCGCCGGCGCGCAGCGCAACTATCAACTGCGCCACCTCCACCACCCGCGCCAGCATCCGCGCATACAGACTCCAACCATCCCTCGCGATGACGCCGCCTAGCGACGCATGCCCGGCCACGCGCCCCACAAAGGTAGGGTCGTCCGCCACGGCGATTCGCCCGAACTCCCGCGGCCAGTCGGCGACCTGGCGCAGCACCTCGGCGGGCCGACTCGGCGCTCGCTCGAGCCACGCCTCGATATCCTCCAGTGCGCGCTCGGCCGGCCCGGCGAACACCCGCGCCTCCAGCACCTCCAGAGTGGAGAGCGAAAGCCCCGCCAGCCCCTTCAGGGAGTCGGCGTCGATCGCCATGCCCAGCCCCCCCGGCCAGTCCCGCAGCATGACCAGGGCATGCTCGCGCAGGGTCTCGAGCTGAATATGGCGGTGGCAGTCAGGGGCAAGCGGCAGGTCCATGGCCTTGGCCGCCGCGGCGCTCTGGGCGGCGGCGCACAGGTTGTACAGACACCCCACCATGGTCATCGCTTCGTGACGATTTCGATCGATCAGCCACTGGGTCGGCATCCGTCCTCGCTGACTCACGCGAAACCCCGGCTCGCCCCCTGGGCTGTGGCCGTGGCCGTGGCCGTGGCCGTGGCTGATGATCAGCGTCGGCATCATGACGACTCGTCCTCGTCCCCTGGCGCAGAATCCAAGGACGCTGCGCTGCTGGAGACGGCTTTGGTGCCGGCAGCGGTGCTCGACGTGCGCCCGGTCAGGAAGTCTCGCCGAGACTCGAGCCCGGGTGTCGGGGGAGACCACTGGCTTACGCCAGCTTCGCCATCGCCGTCCATGGGTTCGGGGTCGGCCGGGGGCGCCGCGGTGCTTTTAGCCACAGCGACAGCGTCAGCATCTGCCCCGGCGATACCCTCCTCCCCGGCCACGCTCAGCGCGGCGATATCGGCGTGGCGATCCGTCTCGGCACGGTGGGCCGGATCGAACAGCGCCTCCATGGCGGCGCGTGCCACCTCGGTGGCGTAGGCCTGGCTTGCAAACTCGCTCATGTCGGAAAACAGCGAACAGGCCAGGAAAGCGCCCATCGGCACCCGGGTATTGAAGATGAATTCGTAGTCGCCGGAGGCAAAGGAGTAGACCCGCTTGTCGCCAGGACGCAGGCGCTGGACGTCGTCATCGGGACCTGGGATCACCACCAGATTCATCAGCCAGGGCGCGACCAGGATGCCCAGCAGCCCGCCCTCCCAGGGGATAAATCCCACCGCCTCGACGTGCAGCGACAGATTGTTGAAGGGGGAATCCTTCATGCCGGTGGTCTGGATCTCGCGAAAGGTCTCGACCAGTCGCTTGACGGCGCCCATATCCGCCGTCGCAGCCCCGGCGGGTGTGGCAGGTGTGGCGGGCGCGGCGGGCGCGGCGGCCGCCCCCCCGACGCCCTGCCGACCATCCAGCACCATAAACTGGTTGCGCTCACCGTCGCACTGGGGGCAGCGCCAGTCCTGGGGCAGCGCCGAGAACGGCGTCCCCGGCTCGACCTGACGAACGGCGTCGCCGACGGCAGGGTCATAGCAGTACCAGCAGATCTTGCACTCGAGCCGGGCGGCGTCGTCCAGGCGCGCCAGGTCTCCGAGAAACGAACCTTCGAATCGTGCCGTCACGCCATCGCCTCCACTACCTGCTTGAGTCGAATCACCGAATCGGCGATGTCTTCAGCCGCCGCGCAGGCCACCTCGGGCACATCGGAGACTTCGATGACGTCCAGAATCAGCGAGTCCTGGGAATTGAAGTAGCGCACCCGCCAGACGTGATCGAGGGCGGTGCTGTCGATACGACAGTTGCCGTAGCCCCGCGACAGGATGGTGACCTCGCCCCGCCCCAGCGCCTCGTCCAGATAGGCCAGATCCTCCGGGGTATGGGGCAACAGCGACAGGTTGATGGCATAAGGCTCGCCACCCGGGACACGCTCCTCGCAGCGCTCGATCAGCTCCGAGACGATAAAGGGCCCGTTGACCACCCCCTGGCCGGCTTCCGGCGGGCAGAAGATGCGCTGCTGGCGGCATTGCACCACCGCCAGGGGCACCACGCCGATCTCGATATGTTCCTGCACACTGCCCGAGGCGTGATCCACATCCCGGGACGTCACCCGCCACAGACCGGCGAAGACCGACTCCTGAATCTCGACGGCATCCTTGCCACCGACCTTGATCGCGACCTCACCCTCGCCGAGTGCATCGGCCAGCGCCTTGCGATTCTCGGCATCGAGCGACGGCAGCTCGACCACCAGATTGCCGCCCTCCGGCGTCCACTCGGCGGCCCTGTCGGCAAGAGCGCTGAGGGTATCCAGCGTTGCCCGGATACGCTCGGGGTCCTCCACCTCGGGAAAACTCGGCTGAAAGGTGCTCATCCCCGACGGCATCGGCAGGTAATCGAGCGCCGCCTCCTCGGGCTGGCTGCCGGGGCCGATACCCGGCAATGGCGGCATGAATCCCTGGGTCATGTTCGAACACTCCCGTCGCGAGCGATGATATTGGCGCTGGCAGACGTCCCTTGAAGAATGGCGTGGATCTCGCCCAGGTAGTCATCCCAGTCGCGCACCTTCGAGATCACCCCGGTCATCCGACCGTCCTGAAAAAACAGCAGAGACGGCACCGGCCACACCTGAAAGCGCTCGCGCGTGGCGTCTTCTTCCGCGCGATCCACCACCGCGGGCTGGAAGCGTCCCGCAAAGGCCTTGACCAGCTCCGGCAGAATGGCAGCCACATCGTTGGTCTCGAGGTTGGTGGCCGGATCGCCGCTGAGAAACAGCACCCGATTGCCTGCCCCCGTCACGAAGGCCGCCAGTTCATCCCCGGCCAGGCAGGGGTAGTCCAGTTCATTGATCAGCCGGTGCAATGGCCCTGTCATGGCGTGACTCCCTTGTTGATCATTCGCTTGCGTTGTCGCCCGTGGTGAACTCACCCGGTGGAGGCGCCCGCCTTGCGCGCCGCCTCCAGATGCGGCGGCAGGCGAGGTTCGCCCTGCTCCAGGTCTGCAAACAGACCCGCATCGACCGCCCCACCCTCGGCCGCCATGGCCATGGCCCTTAGCGCGTCGCCAATACGCAGCGCCTCGTCGGCCTCCAGCACCCGTCGCGCCGCCCCCAGAAACACCAGCAACCAGTCGCCGGGGCTCACCGCCTCGACCAGGGAAATATCGATGTCTCGTCGATCCTCGGCCCCGCCGCTGACGCAGATGGCGAGCGTCCCGCTGACCTCAAGCACCCGCATGGGAATGCCAATGCACATATCGCGGCTACTCCTTCGCAACACTGTCGGCAACACCATCCCGCTCGCTTCCCGCCTCGCGAGACGGATCGCCGTGCGCACCGCCAGAATGGCCAAGGTCCCTCGCCAGAAAGCGCGGATCGCCGACGCGGCAGGCATCGAGCGGCGAGGGACGCAGGTTTTCGTAGTGGTGAAGGGCGAGCGCCGAAGGCGCCAGTTCGGCGATGGGGGCCTGGTGATCGGGGCTATGTTCAGCGCGAAGCTCAGGCCTGGCGCCCCAGGACACCAGCTCATCGACCACCAGGCGGATCACCTCATCGATTCGCGCGGCGATCTCCGGTCGCAGCGAGCCGCCATAGTCGTCCAGCACCGAGGGCTGCACACCGACCAGCATCACCCGCTGTGGCTGCCAGCCGAGCAGCTGCGCCGCCGCCAGCACTTCCTGAAAGCCGGTCTGGTGCAACGACATCTTCTTGGCGCCCATGAAGCTCGGCACCGCGTCATCGCGCACCACATGCACACTGCCCGGGGCCAGGCCGTAGTCGATGGCATCGATGACCAGCAGGCACTCGCAGGACTGCACGTAGGGCAGCAGGTAGAGTCCCTGGGTGCCGCCGTCCATCACGGTCACCGCCTCGGCAAACATATAGCGCTGGTGAAGCGCCTCCACCGCGCGGACTCCGAAGCCCTCGTCGGCCCACAGCACATTGCCGATACCCAGCACCAGAATCGATGGCGTCGCCTCGTGATCATCCGTCTTCATGCCGGCTCCTTCGCTGCGCCGAATATCTGCCTGCGCTACTTTAGTTGGCTTTATCCTGCGTCTCGTTCTTCGTTCTTTCCTTGTTCTTTCTTCGCCTCTTTCAGCGGCTCGTTCTTCGTCCGATTCCTGGATGCATTCGCCATAAAAACATCAAGATGCAGCATCAAAGCCAAAGTCCAGCCACGAAGCGCATTCTTTCAACGACAAACAAGACACCGAATAAACAGACGCCGAGAAACAGGACGCCAAAAAACTGCCGAAAACGCTTCCATCTTCGCCACCCATGGCACATGCGAAAGCGGTTTTTCACACCACAGCAGCCACTTACATGCACATATCCACGATGACCTGAAGAAAATCTCGACCATTTCCGCAGAATAACGCCGCCACCTTTCAATAAAAAACATGCCCATCGTTTCGGCACAGCCACATGGTATATAACCCTACAAAAGTCCAATAGCCGCCGACTCAAAGAGAATCTTTTTCATAAAACACCGGGCAACAACGTTTCAAAAGGTGACTTGTGATTACCTGATTAATGCCCGGCCAAGATGCCTCACCCACCGGCCTATGCACGCGCCTCGCCAACCTCCCTGAACGCCAACAAAAAGCGCCGGAGACCTCACCTGATATTCTCGGTGAAGCCTCCGGCGCCAACGGTCAGCGCTTACGCCCTTCAACGGCAGGGCTAACGAGTAACTGCGAGCATGACAAGTCACGGCAAGCAACGACAACGAACTACGAGGGGTCGTCATCCTTGAAGGTGCGCTCTCCCGAAATCATGGTCGAGACGATGCTCTGGCGGGACATGATGTCTTCACGTATTGCCACGTACACATGGATGATGATGAAGGTGATCATCACCCACATGCCGAGACGATGGAGGGTGTGCACGTCCAGGCTCTGGCCCACCAGCGGGATGACCCAGCCGAACAGCGTGTCCTGCCAACTGCCACGCAGGGCACCCTCGGCGTAGAGCGCCATTCCGGTCACGATCATGAACAGGGTGCCGAGGGTGATGAAGATGAACATCGCCAACTGCGCCAGGGGGTTGTGGCCCACGTACTTGCGCGGGCGCTTCTCCAGAAACAGGTACCAGCGAAGCTCGAACCACACCTCACGCCACCACTGGCCACGATGCAGCGGCAAGCGAAACAGCTGCTTGGCGTGGTGATTGCCGACCAGCGACCAGTAGAAGCGAAACAGAAAACCGATCGCCAGGATGTAGCCCGCAGTGAAGTGGGCAAAGCGGATATAGCCCATCACGAAGTGATCGCTGGCCTCACCTGACACCGTCGGCAACGGCTTGCCGATAAAGTAGCCGGTGGCGATCAGCACCAGGATGGCCGCCGCGTTGGTCCAGTGCCACAGCCGCAGCGGCGCCTCGTAGACGTAGACAGACGTCTGCTTGACCGAGGAAGGCAGCACCCGTTCCTCCCCGGGGCCTAGCTTGCCTGCCTGAGAATCCTCCGGGCTGGCCGTTGCAGATGATGACGCTTTCGAGTCATGGGACATGGGACACCCTCCCCCGGCTATCTGACGGTGACGCGAGACAGTTCTTCACCGTCTTCGCTCATCACGTGGGTGGAACAGGCCAGGCACGGATCGAAGGAATGCAGCGTGCGCAGGATCTCCACCGGCTCGTCCGGTCGCTCCATGGGCGTATTCAGCAGTGACGCCTCGAAGGCACCGATATTGCCCTCCGGGTCCCGCGGGCTGCCGTTCCAGGTGGTCGGCACGATGCACTGGTAGTTCTCGATCTTGCCGTCCTTGATACGGATCCAGTGGCCGTTCATGCCCCGGGGTGCCGCAACCATGCCGACACCGCGCGCCTCCTGGGGCCAGGACGCCGGGTCCCACTTCTCGATATTGGCGGTAGCCAGGTCGCCGGCGCGGATGTTGGCGATCAGCTCATGCCAGTCATCGAGCATCATGGACGCGCAGTAGTGGGCTTCCAGGGCGCGGGCCAGGGTGCGGCCGATGGTGGTCGGCAGCGCCTGCTTCGGCGTCAGGCGGGTGCCGGCGAGCTGGTTCAGGGCAGCAAGCGACGAGTCCACCTGGTCGATCACGAAGTCATTGCCCTGGGCGTAGTTGAGGATGTAGCGCGACAGCGGCCCCACCTCCATGGCGTGGCCACGCCAGCGTGGCGACTTGATCCAGGAGTACTTGGCGGCCTCGTCGATCTCCTCGATCCGGGTGCGGGTGCCGACGGTGCCCTGGCCCAGCTCGTAGTGGTGCTCGGTCTCGCCGTCCCAGGGGTGCAGGCCACGGGACTCGTCGTCGTAGCGGTACCAGGAGTGGGCCACGAACTCCTGGATCTGCTCCGGGTCGGTGGGGTCCACCTCGTGGATCTCGTTCCAGTTGCCGCCGAGGATGGCGCCGCCCTTGAGCTGGTCGGTGGACTTGTCGTAATTGACCTTGGAGTAGTCGCCGTAGTCCATCACGTTGGTGGCGGACAGCCCCCCACCGTAGAGCCAGTCCTTGTAGAAGCTGGCGATGGCGATGACATCGGGGATATAGACGTTTTTAGAGAAGGCGAAGGCTTCTTCGATGCGCGCGCGCACAAAATTCAGCCGCTCCATGTTGAGCGGTGCGCCCGCCGCCAGGTCACCGTCGATGTTGATGGCACAGGGCACCCCGCCGACCATGTAGTTGGGGTGGGGATTCTTGCCGCCGAACACGGTGTGGATCTTGACGATCTCCTTTTGCATGTCCAGCGCTTCAAGATAGTGCGCCGTCGCCATCAGGTCCGCCTCTGGCGACAGCCGATAGGCGGGATTGTCCCAGTAGCCGTTCTTGAAAAGCCCGAGCTGGCCGGACTCGATAAAGGTCTTCAGGCGATTCTGGACGTCGCGAAAATAGCCCGGCGACGACAGCGGATGGTTGGGGCCGGTCAACTGCTGCAGTTGCGAGGTCGCCCGCGGGTCGGCCCGCAGCGCATTGACCGGGTTAACCCAGTCCAGCGCGTGCAGGTGGTAGAAGTGCACCACGTGATCGTGCCACTGCAGCACCTTGGCCATCATCTCGCGGATCAGGTGAGCGTTGCGCGGGATGCGGATGTCGAGTGCGTCCTCCACCGCGCGTACCGAGGCCAGCGCATGACAGCCGGTGCAGACGCCGCAGATGCGCTCGACAAAGGCCCAGGCGTCGCGCGGGTCACGGCCCTTGAGGATGACCTCGAGCCCGCGCCACATGGTGCCGGTGGACACCGCGTTGCGGATGATGTTGTTGTCATCCACGTTGACCTCGCAGCGCATATGCCCCTCGATGCGGGTCACCGGGTCGACGACGATACGCCGTCCGCTTCTGTCCAGATTGAACCCGTTAGGGGTGTTGATCTGCGTCATCAGGCTTCCTCCCTGTTGGCTGACGACTGGCGCTTGACCTGCGCCCGTTTCAAGGCGCTGACGGCGGCGTGGACCGCCACCGCACCACCCACCCCGGTGGCCACGGCGCCGCCGATCTGGTCGGCGTTGGCCTCGATGCCGAACTGGTGCACGTCCTGCAGCCGGGCGTACCAGGAGCCCTTGTCCCAGAAGCCGTCTTCGGAGCAGCCGATACAGCCGTGGCCGGCCTGGATCGGGAAGCTCACGCCTTCGTTCCAGCGGATGGTCGAACAGGCGTTGTAGGTGGTCGGGCCCTTGCAGCCCACCTTGTACAGGCAGTAGCCGCGACGGGCGCCCTCGTCATCGAAGGACTCGACGAACTGGCCGGCGTCGAAGTGCGGCCGGCGGTAGCACTTGTCGTGGATGCGCTGGGAATAGAACATCTTGGGCCGGCCGGTGCGGTCGAGCTCCGGCAGCCGGTCGAAGGTCAGCATATAGGTGATGACCCCGGTCATGACCTCGGCGATCGGCGGGCAGCCCGGCACCTTGATGATCGGCTTGTCGGTGATGACCTTGTGCACCGGGGTCGCCCGGGTGGGATTGGGGCGCGCCGCCTGGACACAGCCGTGGCTTGCACAGGAGCCCCAGGAGATCACTGCCTTGGCGTGCTCGGCGGTCTCGCGCAGCTGGTCGACGAAGGGCCGCCCACCGACGATGCAGAACATGCCGTCCTCGTTGAGCGGCGGGTTGCCCTCCACCGCCAGGATGTAGTTGCCCTTGTAGCGCTCGATGGTGTCGGCCAGGGCGGCCTCGGCCTGATGCCCCGCCGCCGCCATCAGGGTGTCGTCGTAGTCCAGCGAGATCATCGACAGCACCACGTCCTTGACCAGCGGATGGGCCGAACGGATAAACGACTCCGAGCAACAGGTGCACTCGAGCCCGTGCACCCAGATCACCGGCGTGCGCGGCTTGGTCTCCATGGCGTGGGCAATTTTGGCGGTGTAGGCCGGCCCGAGCCCCAGCGCCGCCGCCGTCAGTGAACAGAACTTCAGAAATGAGCGACGCGTGACCCCCTGTCGCCGCATCACGTCGTAGAAGGTTTCGATGGGCTCCATCGGCAACGACTCCCCTGTCGTGGTCCTGGATCTCGCCACCGGCGTGATCCCCTGATCTGGAGGCGGCCTGCCCTCGATACGGCCAAGGCCAGAAGCCGACTCGAGGCCTGCACGAGGCCTGCACGAAAAGCCATCCAGATCGCCTGTTGTTGTTTCCCTCAACTACAGGGCAAGGCCCGTGCCAGATTGCGGGGAGCACGTCTTTTCAAACACTTGGCGCGCTTGACCACCACATGGCGGTAGCGCCCTTTCCAGCGGCCTCCGTCACGCCGGCACAGAACTCGCGCTACACGGCACACTGGTGGTAGCCGGCTTTCCAGCGCGCTGCGCTGTCGCCGCCGTGGCCTACACGGCGCCAAGTGCTTGACAATAAGCTGGCAATCCGTAGAATACGGCGCCATCCAAAGGCTACGTAGCTCAGTTGGTTAGAGCACATCACTCATAATGATGGGGTCCCCTGTTCGAGTCAGGGCGTAGCCACCAGATACCGAAAGGCCCGTCGATCACCGATCGACGGGCCTTTTTGTTGTGCCTTCCAATGCGACGATTCGACACCGACGCAAACGACAGAGCGCCTGGCGGTTACCCGCCAGGCGCTCTGTCGTCGTTTCAGTCTTGCGGCAAGCGCTGCGAGCGCTGGACCTACACCAGTTCGGCCGAGTTGAAGAAAGCCGTCAGTGCGCGGGTCAGGTGTTCCACATCCTGGCTGCCAGCGGTCTCGCGGACCGAGTGCATCGCCCACTGGGGCACCCCCACGTCCAGGGTCGGCACCCCCAACTCCGTTGCGGTGATGGGGCCGATGGTGCTGCCGCAACCCATGTCCGCCCGGGTGATAAAAGTCTGCACCGGCACCTCAGCTTGCTCGCACAGATCACGGAACATCGCCGCCGTGGCGCTGTTGGTGGCGTAGCGCTGGTTGGCGTTGGTCTTGATCACCGGGCCTGCGTTGAGGCTCGGGCCGTGCTGGGCGTCGTGCTTGTCCTTGAAGTTCGGGTGCAGCGCGTGGGCGTTGTCGCAGGAGATCATCCGCGAGGACTGGATCAGGCGGATATAGCCTTCCTCGGTGCCCTCACCCACCAGGCCATTCACCCGCTTGAGCACGTCGGCGAGGAACGGACCCTGGGCGCCACAGGCGCTGGCGCTACCCACCTCTTCGTGGTCATTGGCGACCAGCACCATGCCCTGTTCGCCGTCGGCGTCGAGCATCGCCTCCAGGCCAATAAAGCACGACAGCAGGTTGTCCAGGCGGGCGCTGGCGATTAGTTCCTTGCCCACACCCACCAGCGACGGCGGCTGCAGGTCATAGAAGCCCAGCTCGAAGTCCAGCACCTTCACCCCGGTCAGACCGTGCTCCTGCTCCAGCCAAGCCAGCAGCAGGCGATCGAGGTCGTCGTCCTTGCCGCCCTGCAGCACCACCGGCGCCATCTGGGTCTGGGCATTCATCGCCTTGCCGTCGTTGGCTTCACGATCCAGGTGGATGGCCAGGCTCGGGATGATGGCGATGGCCTCGGCAACGTTGAGCAGCACGCCCTCGACCCGCCCATCGGCGTGACGGACATGCAGACGCCCGGCCAGGCCCAGGTCACGGTCGAACCAGGGCGCGAGCAGTGCCCCGCCGTAGACCTGCACGCCAAGCTGCAGCCAGCCCGCAGACGTCTGGCCGGCGTGGGTCTTCAGCCTGAGGTTGGGGCTGTCGGTATGGGCGCCGACCATGCGCAGACTGGTGACCGGCTGGCCCTTCGGCAGGTTGACGGCGATAATCGAAGAATCGTTGCGGGTCACGTAGAAGCGGTCACCGGGAACCAAATCCCAGCTATCGGTCTCCAACAGACGACGGTAGCCGGCGTCCTCGAGCCGCTGAGCCATGTTCGCGGTGGCGTGCCAAGGGCTGGGGGAACGGTGAAGAAACTCAAGCAGCCGACTGAGCCTTTTGGCGCATCCGGCATCATCCTTTGGCAAGCACTCCTGTGACATGGGCGTCCTCTGTTGCATGATAGTGTGGTTCAAGGATTGACCCTAAATGTCGCACAACGGCAAGGGTCAAGGATTGACATCAAGCTGCTACAATGCGAATCCGGTCCAAGGGACCCGCCGACCGAGTCGGTGTCAGACCGACGAGTGTACACGAATCCTGGAGTGCTTCATTGATGAGCCTGATTGAGTCTGCGGGTCGCGCCCTGGCGCTGTCCCTGCTGATCGCGGCCCCTACGGCGCTGGCTACTCCCACGCCCGGCGACGACCAGCGTCAGGCGGCCATGGAGGTGGCCGAATCACTACGCTACGGCCACTACGCGGACGTGAGGCTGGACGACCAATGGTCCAACCGCGCCTTCCAGCGTTATCTGGACGTGCTGGACGGCCAGCGTGCCTACTTCGTGCAGGACGACGTGGATGAGTTCGCTGATCTGCGTACCGGCATGGACGAGGCAATGCTCGAAGGCTCCCTGGAGCGGGCCTACGACCTCTACGAGCGCTACCACGATCGTGCCGAGGCGCGTCTTGAGTGGATGCTCGACGAGATCGACCACCTCGACATGAGCTTCAACGGCGAAGGCCGCCTCGAACTCGACCGCGAGGACGCCGCCTGGGCCGCCTCCCAGGCGAGCCTAGACGACTTGTGGCGCAAGCGCCTGGCCAACGCCGCCCTGACGCTGTCGATCAGCGGCCAGGAAGACGACGAGGTCATCGACACCCTGCGCGAGCGCTACGAGACCCAGAAGCATCGCCTCGAGCAGACCAACGCCGAGGACGTGTTCGGGCTGATCATGGCCGCTGCCACCGGTACCGTGGACCCCCACACCGAATACCTGTCGCCGCGCCAGGGCGAGTCCTTCGACATCCAGATGCGCCTCTCGCTCGAAGGCATCGGTGCCCTGCTCCAGGCCGACGGCGAGTACGTCAAGGTCGCGAGCCTGGTGCCCGGTGGCCCGGCCGAGAAGGACGGCGCGCTCAAGCCCGCCGACCGCATCATCGGCGTCGGCCAGGAAGGCGAAGACATCGTCAACGTGGTCGGCATGCGCCTGGACGACGTGGTCGAACTGATTCGTGGGCCCAAGGGCTCCGAGGTGCGCCTCGAGGTAGTGCCCGGTGAAGCCGTGGACATGACCCGCTCCACCGTGGTCGACATCACCCGTGACACCGTCAAGCTCGAGGATCAGGCGGCCAGCAGCGAGGTCATCGAGATCCAGCGCGAAGACGGCGTGCACAAGGTCGGCGTGATCGAGGTGCCCGCCTTCTATGTCGACTTCGACGCCTGGCAGGCCGGCGAGGAAAACTACCGCTCCACCACCCGTGACGTCGCCGCAGAGGTCGAGAAGCTCAAGGCCGAAGGCGTCGAGGGCATCGTGCTGGACCTGCGCAACAACGGCGGCGGCGCGCTGCAGGAAGCCAACTCGATGATCGGCCTGTTCATCGACCGCGGCCCCACCGTGCAGGTACGTGACGCCCGTGGCCGCATCAGCCTGTACGGCGACACCGACAGCGGCACCCTCTATGACGGCCCGCTGGTGGTGCTGGTCAACCGCCTGTCCGCCTCAGCCTCGGAGATCTTCGCCGGTGCCATCCAGGACTACGGTCGCGGCCTGATCGTCGGCTCCAACACCTTCGGCAAGGGCACGGTGCAGACCCTCAACGACCTGAGCTACGGCCAGATCAAGCTGACTCGCGCCAAGTTCTACCGCATCTCTGGCGAGAGCACCCAGAACCGCGGCGTGAAGCCGGACATCATGTACCCGAGCCTGCTCGACCCCGAGATCATCGGCGAGAGTGCCCTCGACAACGCCCTGCCCTGGGACACCGTGCGCGACGTCCAGTACCGCAGCTACGGCACCCCGCGCCAGTACCTGAAGGACCTGCGCGCCCGCCACCAGCAGCGTGCCGACGAGCACCCCAACTTCCACTACCTGGAACAACGGGCTGAGCTCGCGAGCCGCCTGCGCGAGCAGCACACCAGCGTCAGCCTGAACCGCGAGCAGCGTCAGCGTGAAGCCGACGCCCAGGACGCCGAAATGCTGGCACTCGAAAACGAGCGCCGCGAAGCCCTCGGCCTCGACATCCTCGAGGAATGGGGCGACGCCCGCGAAAGCGGCGACGACGCAGACCTGGCCGACGAAGAAACCGAAGAGGAACAGCCCGTCGACCGCGCCGAAGTCGAGGAGTCAGCGGAAATCCTGCTCGACTTCGCCGAACTCGGCCCGAGCTGGCAGTACGCGGTAAAAGGCTAAGCGGCAAAGAAACGAGTAGTCGCAAGCAAAACGAAAAGCCGGGGCATCGAGCCCCGGCTTTTTTATTGACGTGGTCTGAACGCAGCCATCGCCAACCTAACGGCGAACAGCCCTTCTCTCTCTTCTCTCCCTCCAAAGCCATACCGCGACCAGGAGTTCGAGCAAGGCGAAGCCCACAAACGCCACCCCGTAGACCCATCGAACCTGACGCTGCTGCTCCTCGGTCGGAAACAACTCCAGCGAGCCATGCAAGAACCCTGCACCGCTCGACAGCATCAACAAGAGCAACAGCACCGCAACACACCAGAGTAGGGTTCTCACCTTCGTCCTGCCTTGTTCGTCAGCGATCTTGTCCACTCGAAATGAATACCCACCAAGGTCAACAGGGTATCAGCCGACGACTATAGGAAGTTCGTTCCTAGCACAATACTGATCCTTGGTACCTAGAATCAGATCGAAACCCTACTGACATCGTGGTGACAAGAGACGCTTCACCTCTGAGAGACGTCCTTGCCAAGAAGATTGATGGCGTGCTTAGCGAAAAGCTCACATTGACGGTGGACCGGCTTCTGGGGAAAAGGTCGCCCAAGCACATCCGGCGCTAGCCGCCTAGACTAGGGCGTCATTGCAGGAGCGCATCGAGTGATTTGCTGGGCAGAAGTTGCACTTTCTGCGGTTGACCTTTGCGTTCCAAGCGGGGTCGCGCCGCAGGCAATAAGGTGTTCGTACGTGCCGTCGTAGTACTTCGATGACCGCGTTGGATCCGATGAATCTCCCTCGGGGACATAGATAACCATACCCTGGCGAGCCCTCGTGAGTAGGACGCGATATGCATTGACGAGGTAACGTTGGTCGGCGCCCTTGTTAACGTTCTTCCACTTGCTGCCACTAAATCGATGCGTTTCCCAAGCGCTGGTGACATAACGGAGGTTAGCGTCCCAACACACGGTGGTCCAGTCAAGTTCAAGGCCTTGGACGTCGAATTCGGTGCCCACGTCCTCGAGCGCTTGACTTGAGCGAACGTCGTCTTCCCAGTCGAGAAACCAGTTCTTGACGCTGATTCCAGCCTTGACGTGAATGCCGTGTGGTTTCAGGCGTATGGCGTTGCTGGATGCAACGAGTCCTGCTCGATCGGTGCCGTGGGTTTGGCTGCGAAGCCACGCGCGGCATTCGGAGAGGTCTCGTGAAATGTGAATGGGGTAGTCGCGCAGATTCGCTTGTAGGTCAGTTGCCCTGTCCGCTTCCCCGTGCAGGACGGCGTCAACCCAGGCTGCAACGTGTTCAGAACGGAAGGATCGGATGGATGAGGAGAGATGCAGGCCGGGGCGTGATTCGGCACTGACGGCGCACCCGATGCGTTCGATTTCAGAGGCTTGGAGGTCGTGGCCGCTGGGGACGTAGGCCTTCCAATCGGGATAGCTATTCTTTATGGCCCGGAACCACTCGGTGATGCCGGCTTCGCCGGTGTGAATTTCTTGGCCGTTGCCGATGAGGCAGACGATTACGCACCAGCCCTTGTGGCGATCCATGGCCGAAATTAGGAACTCAGGCTCGGACTGACCCCAGTCCTTAAGGCCTCGATTCTTCTTCATAAACTGAGCCGTCTTCGGTTCATCCCAAGCACGTTGCGCCTCGTCAAAGATGGCCACACGTTCAATTGGTGCCTCGGTGGATTCCAGGGCTTCGTTGCGAAAGTGGTGCACGTTCTGAATGAAGGACGAGGCGTTGCGAAGTGCTTCCTCCTTTGTCCGACGTTCACCTCGCTGCTTGGCCCGCTCAACTTCGTCGCGAGCCAATGACTCACGCAAGACCTCAACGAGCGGCCCATTGCCAGACAGAAAAACCGCGTGCTCGCCTTCTTGTTGGTGCATACGATTAGTTGCGATGTTGAGGCCGGCAAGGGTCTTGCCACTTCCCGGGACGCCTGAGATGAAGATGATGGCCTTTTCACCGGTGTGCTTGGCGTTGTCGATGATGCTGGCCGCCGTGTCTGACGTAGTGGTTAGATTGATGGCGCCTGCGTCACTGCGACTGATGTCAGCGACATTGTGGCCCGCGTAGAGGCTAATGGCTGCCTCGATGATGGTGGGCGTGGGCTTGTAGCGCGAGTTTGCCCACTTCATGGGATCAATGACGGGCCCAGTCGCCGTGGCTGCGGCTTGAATCGCCTTTTGTAGCTGTGGACCAGCCGTGAGTCCAACCGCTCGAGTTGACCCGATCAGTGCCTCAGTTGGCATCGGCCCTTCAGCCGCCCCCGTGGCCACAAGAACCGGAATGATACGGAGCTGGTGGCTGCCTTCATGGAAGTTTTCCAAGTCCAAGGCATACCCCATGGTTTGCCGCTTGGCGGCAGCATCGTAGACCTGCGTGCCAACCTTGTACTCGACTACGAAAACAGACGAGCCGACTATGATGATGACATCTGCCCGACGGCCCATGCGGGGAATCGTGTACTCGAAGAACAAATGCCCCGTCGTGATGCCAGCTAGGGTTTTCTTCAAGTGCTTAATCTGGTCAAGCCACGAGTCCCGCTGCAAGTGATCCAACGCGAAGTCGTGCCTTGAGGCCAGGTGGCCAAGGATTGTCTCTGCAGAATAGGCCTGTAAATCCACCAGGGAGCAATCGAAGTACCACCGAGTAATGGGGAAAGCAAGCTGCGCTGGGCCTTGGGTCTGCTGCCGAACGTCTTTATTCATAAGCATCCTCATTCCCCTCTTGGTCTCAAATTCTAAGTGCTACACCTGACCAAACCGGTAAGGTGTTGACACCATGTCATATTCTGAACTCAGCACCGAAGATCGTGCCACGATCTAGGTCAGCCTCTCGCAGGACTTGAGCATCAGGAAGGTAACCGATCTGCTCGAGCGGTCCTCAGCGACGATCAGGCGAGAGATACGGCGCTATGGGTCGCCCGGTGGCCGATATCGTGCGTCACACGCGCGACAGCGCCGTCATGACCGCCGAGACAGTTGTCGACCAAAGCGCAAGCTGCTTCCAGGAAGCCCTCGGTTCGCCCTGATCCAGCACATGCTGCGTTTGCGCTTGTCTCCCGAGCAGATCAGCGGCAAGCTCAAGCACATGAATATCCCCAATCTCCGAGACGCCTACGTCTGTCGAGAAACGATCTACAGCGACATCTACGTGCTACCCGTCGGTGAACTGAGAAAGGAGTTGATCCATTGTTTGCGGCAAAGAAAATCGACCTGCAAGCCACGTCGGGGCCAGGTTGACAGGCGCAACCAGATCCCGGATATGGTCAGCATTCACCTCCGTCCTCCCGAGGTGGAAAAACGTGAATTCCCCGGGCACTAGGAAAGCGACCTGATCAAAGGCAAGGGCAACGCATCGGCTGTCGGTACCCTCGTCGAACTCAAAAGCGGCTACCTGATCCTGGCGAAGATGAACGATGCGACCGCCACCTCGGCTGTGGAAGGCTTTAGCGCTGCGCTGAATCGCATGCCGTTGGCTGCACGGAAGAGCATGACGTATGACCAGGGGCGTGAGATGACCCAGCACGCCAAGATCACTCAGAACACTGGTGTCGCCATCTACTTCTGCGATCCGCACAGCCCGTGGCAGAGAGGCGCCAACGAAAACATCAATGGGCTGATACGGCAGTACTTGCCCAAGGGGACGGATCTGTCGACCTACAGCCAGAAGGAGCTGGATGAAATAGCCCTTGAGCTGAACATGCGTCCGCGAAAGCGCTTCGACTTCAAGTGTCCCATTGAGATGATGAGCGAACTGATGGCGAAGTACCATGAGGCTGCGTCATCGATGCATTGACGGTGTTGCACTCAGAAACTGCATCCGCCAGGTCTTTAACAATACCCCAAACCCCAAATGCGATGGATGTTATTAAAGCAATCCTAGCAACCCACATAGCCTGACCATGTCGTCTTTTATCTTCAGATTTGAATTTATTGTCAACGAGCTCCTTCAAAGAAGCACTTGGCAATATAAAATTGCCTATTTTTGTATTTACAAATTTACTTAAAGATGAAGGAAGCTCGACAGTGGTTCCATTACTGTGCTGGTTACCTATCGCTATTCTATTAGAATTGGCACTACCTACGAAAGAAACGTAACCATTTTCTTCTAATTCCGTTAATAGATGAACTAAAGTTACTGTCTCTATTAGCCCATTTCTACAAACTTTTTTATCAAGCGAGTCTACTGATAGGTATGTTTTACCTGCTGTTGGGTCCGCTAAAATGCTTTTATTGCTAGTGTGACCAAAAAATTCTTCTTCAAAAAATAAATCTAGCGAAATCATACCTTCGTCTCGAAGTGTCTTTGATTTAACTAATTTACTAAGAATGGCTTTCTCTTCCTTGCTGAAGGTTCTCATTAAAACTCCTAAATACTTATAACGCCTTGCATGCCGGAAAATTAGGAGCGAAGCGAGTAATTTTTACGAGTGCAGCAACTTGTTATACGTTGCTCAAAGCTTGCGACAAACTTGTTCATATATATTAATGAACTCATCACTTCCATCCGGGCTTCTGAAAGCTTCCTCTATTTCTGCGAATGTCTGACTTTGAAAGTGCCTATCAACAATTTTTTTTCCACCTAAAGATACGGCTGATGCATGCTTTCCGCACAGCGGCTTCATCCTTGTGAATTCATCATATTCAATCTCAATTCCGGGAATTAACCTCTCTAAAGCTCGTTTGCTTATATAGTTCTCCAGAGCTCTTTTTCGTAACACCCAGAAATCATCAGTTTCGGTAAAACCTAGCTCTAGCAATTTATCTCTTGTTGGCGACGGTTCATTATGACCATCTCTGTCAGAATCTTGAATAGCATAATAAGGCTTATCAAGGTCACGAAGGATATTAAGGTTGACCCAGTGCATAACAGAATCACATCCGCCGATGGGCACAAGCACTATTTCTTGATCTTCAAAGGTCAAGGGAATTCTTTTTTCTGCTTTATACAGCTCTGCCATATAATTGAAAGCTCCCACATCATCTGGGCCCTCAACAAGAACAAGAACCCTTGCACGCTCAAATAGCTTAATAAATTGATTGTCTGGCGTAATACCAAGGTCATCAGCAATGGACTGAAGATTTTCCAAATTTTGCTCAACGCTATAATTTCCAGGCGCGCTAGTGATGTGTGAAATTGTACTTGCATCAGAAGCCCCTACTACTATAGGGGAGTGTGTAGTAACAACCACTTGGTAACCCGAATTCTCTAAGCCTAGAATTTTGTCGTGAAGCTGCTCTTGAGCCTTTGGGTGAAGAAAGGTTTCCGGCTCTTCAAACCCAAAAATCATTTTCTGATCCACCCCGGCTTTTTCTTCAGCAAGGTATTCAAAGTAGGACATCATCGTAATTCGTCTAAATCCATCTCCTCGAAAAGTTAGGGGTAGCGCAGCCTGCTCATTTACACTTTTAAATCCTGTATTCACACCTTTTGACCAATCAAAAGACACCGATGAACCTACTTGGTCTGAATCTGGCAAAACTTGATTCATTTTGGTAGATATCTCATCCAAAACGCTATCAAGCACCTCTCTAACTTTCGCTTCAACATCTCCTATCCCCGCTTCAACCATCGCTTTAGAGGCAATGCCTCTAAAGTGCCGCTGTATTGATGCCTCAGCTTCGGATAAGGCTGTGTCAGCTCGAAAGTATTCGAAGCTAGGGAGGAAAGATTTAACCTGATCGTGGATCTGTTTTGCTCTGGTGCTTCCGGTAGTTGGAAGCTTTTCCCAGATATAAGTTACCTCTTTCCCTGTTTCAAGTAACAGATCTCGAAGCTTTTCACGCTTCTCTGGGTTATTGAACTCTTCATCGTTAGCCTTTTGCGTTTCAATTCCATTAGCCCTACACCTAGCAATCAGCTGATTCTCTGTTTCTAACAGGAAATCATCGTTGCCAAAAGACTTTCTACGAATGTAGGTGACGGCTTTAATTTGCGACTTTGTTGTATCCCACTCTTTCTTTATTCGGAGTTGATTATTTTCGTCAAGTAATAATTCAGCTTCGAAAGTCGTGGGTATTGATTCATCGATTGTAATTGGAGGAAAGGGGCCATCGAACGCCAGCTCAATACAGCAGGTACCTGAGTCAGAAAATGCGTTCGCAATATCTGGAAGAGCCTCAGTGTTATTAAGAAAAAGGTCTAACCCCCTCAACAAAGTCGACTTCCCAGCATCGTTACGTCCTACAAAAATGCTTGTATCCCCGTAATCAACTTCAACGCGATTTCGTATGCCTCTATAATTTTCGTAGGCAGCTTTCCTGAGCTTCATAGGTATCCCTTTAGATATAACGCCCGCATTTGCGGCTGGTTTGGTGCGCAGCGGAAAACCAGTCCGACAACATGCACTTGTTAGGCGATTACAAAGCCTTAAATACGACTTTGAATGAGCCATGGGCTTTTTCACCTTTATAAAAATTAATATTAGTTAATCCTTTGCTAGAACAGATTCTACGTATTTCATCAATATCTTCTTGTATAGTATTAATTCCAAAATAAATTTCTCGGATCGCATTTTGATTTATTTTGTGCAGTCCTGATTCATTCTTGTATATTCTTATTTCGCTTTCATATCCCCATTGAGTCGACTTGATCTTAAGCGTATCGATGGTTGATTTATCAGGGTCAGCAAGATAATTGAGCTCTTCATAACTATCCTTATAATCAATTCTTATTGGCGTAACGAAGAAGCCTAGGTCAGCTTCCATTGCTAAGCCGAAAACTACTCCTTGGTGGTATTGAGAATAGTGTGACCACATTAAAATATCGTCGTATTTTTCTGAAAGAGATAGCACGCCTTTAGAGTAAATTGACTTCTCTTTCGCGTTTTTAACAAGCTCGACTAACTTTTCTGGTTTTCTTTTATATAACTCGATTAATTGTTCGATTCTGTCATTAGAAACATTTAATCTCTTGAAGTGCTTTCTTGCGTCATCCAAAGTTGGAGCTTGATTTTCTGAAAGCCCGCAGTCAAACGGGTCATTAAATGTGTCTGGCGTAGCAAACCAAAATGAGAAGTCATCTAATATTTTCTTTGCTTGGTCTATTGTTCTGTACTTATATAACAACTTAGGGAAATTCCCATTATCGATGCCTTTTTGTATCAGTTCTTTTTTATACTCTAAATTCACGATGTACTTCCATTTTCGCCTGACATTTTATTCATAGGCATGCTTATTTCGCTTCCGCATGAACGCACCCAAATTGCAGCCTATACCTTTGAATTTCTCAGCAATTTCTTCACGTTACGGTGGAGTAATCCGTGATAAAACGCGCCTGCTCATCTTCAAAATGCGCATGCCCAAAATCGCTCTTCAGCGATTGCAAAGCCGTTGATTGGCCGTAACTTTAAAGCGACTGAGCGCAATAGACACGCCCTCTAATGCATCACTTCGAGCATGCCTGTAAATCCTATGTCTGATTTCGAATATACGAATGTATACTGCACGCAGAGAAACGGCGAAGGCATGTTGAGGAGAGAAAGCCCTCCCCCTTCACCTATAAACTACCGACCAGGCACGCTACCGCCACGGCGGCCACACGACATGACCACCCAGCGCGACGAATGCCGCTGTGCGATCACGAGTACGGAAGGAATTGAGGGCGGGTAACCAAAAACGGCAGCACGCTGCCAGACAGGCGGCAAGGCGCCCGCATTGAACGTCAGATTAGCGTTGGCTGGTCATCCCTTGGCCATTGTCGGCTTTCCTATCCCTGCGCATGATCGTTGTTGTCGTGCTCGTAGCGGCACTGTTTATAGTTAGGCGTTGGCCATTAGCAGCAGAATAGTCAAAAGATGCGAGGAATGGGAACGAATTTACGCATTTTTTGGCTCAAGTCTTACAAACTGTTGAATTTCGGAAACTGCTTTTTGGAAGCACTTGCTCGAATAAAATTCGGGGATAGAGATTTGAAGCTGATACGACTGCCCTGCCCAGCGCGAGCAAGCAATCACTCGCATATGGCGGATGGGTGGTATAGCTTGTTCAGCTCGGCGCTAGGTAACCGCGATGCGTTTTTGATCCACCACCGAACCTTGCCGCAATTGACCGGAACGGCTCCGTGCGTCTGTGAGGCAACGTTTCGAGGTATCGCTACCAGGAAGCGTATTCACGCCCAGCGCGGCAAGCGGGCCTGGGTTGCCATACTGAGCACCAAAACGAGCCAATATACGTGAATACGTCAGAATGAGCTGCGAGGCTTCAGATGGATACCCGTATACAGTTTCGCATCGATGAAGAGACAAAGCGCCTAGCCCAGCAGATGGCAGAGAGCCAGGGGCGTACGCTCAGTGGCGCCTGCAGGGAATTGGCAGAACAACTCGCCGAGCAACAGCGCCAAGCAACGTCACACCATGACTGGTTATCGCTTCAGGTCAAGCGAGCGTTTGACGGACTCGAAGCCGGTGCAGCGACCTTTGTCGATCATGAAACCGCAAAATCCCGGATGGCAGAACGAAAGTCACGGATCCGCGCCCGTGACCTTGCCCCGGTAATCGGCGATTCCATGGGAAGAAGAGGGTCTGACAAGGCGTGAAGCCATTTTCGACTTCCTCTACCAGTTCAATCCTGTGGTCGCCGAACGGACTGATGGCCAGATTGAGGAAAGGGCAGAACTGCTGATGCTGCAACCGCTACTCGGCGTAGAGCGCCAAGGTATTCCTGGTCGCTTGCTAATCCTTCCGGAAGTATCGCTTCTGATCTCCTATCAGTTGGCAGGCTCAGATATCCGGATCATGCGGGTCCTTCACCAAAAGCAGCAATTCCCGCCCGCCGCTTGACGGCTAATCACTCTCTGACCGCAAAGGCTCGAAGCGGAAGTAGCTTCTTGGCTCGGCTGATGGACAGAGTCAGCCGGTCCCACCCCTTCGCTCGATATTCGTTTAGCGTCATTACCTCACCTGCTCTGCATCCTGCCCATCAGTGTCTCGCTATCACGCCCTTGGCTGGCCGGCGTCGCCTGCCGCACCTGGCTCACCTACTAGCCGCTCTCGGTGTCGACATCGGCGAGGGTCTGGTCCTCGGCCGCGGGGTTGGCGTACTTCATCCAGGTCTTGCCGAGGTGGTTGCGCAGTTCGTTGCCCACCTGCTTGCCGTCGCGGGCTTCCAGGGCGGCCATGATGGCTTCGTGCTCGTCCATGGCCACGGACCACTTCTCGTTTTTCAGGTTGGAAAGGTAGCGCACGCGGTAGAGCTGTCGGCTCAGGGTGGCGTGGATCTCGATCAGGGAGTTGTTGCCGGAGAGCGAGACGATGCGGTTGTGGATCGCCTGGTTAAGGCGAAAGTAGTTCTGGCGGTCGCGACGCAGGAAGGCGGCCTTCATCTCGAAGTGCAACGCCTGCAGTTCGGCGATGTCCTCGTCGCTGGCATTGGCGCAGCAGAGCTCCGCGGCTGACTGCTCCAGCACGCTCAGCACGTAGGCCTTTTCCTGCACGTCCTGGGGGCTGACGTCGGCGACCACCGCACCCCGTCGCGGGGAGATGACCACCAACCCTTCCGCTGCGAGGATCTTGAACGCCTCGCGCATAGGGGTGCGCGAGACGTCCAGTTCTTCGGCCAGCTTGCGCTCGGGCAGCCGCTGCCCGGGCTGAAAGTGATCCATCACGATATGTTCACGCAGGTAGTTGGCGACCTTCTCCACCAGTCCTTCGCGTGCGTCCACTGCCGCTTCGTCCATCGTTATTGCCGTCATGGTCTTCGATGCCTAAAGAATGGCATACCGTTTTTTGGTGGGCAAACATTTACGCGCTTTACCTCACTGTATTTATTCGTTGCTATTCAACGATATAACGCATATCTTTTGCTTTATGCGACCAAGGTCTATGCCCCAATCGTTTGACCATCAAAATGGTATACCATTACATTTCTCTGCATCTTGATCCCGCCCGATCCTTCCAGACCGAGGCCTTCAACCCGCTCAGGCAGCCCCCGGCAACGCGCCAGCGGTGGGCCAGGCCAGCACGGAGACGCTCTACGACCATGAACTATCTTCACCACTTTGATACCGCCACCACCGTCGAGGCATGCGTCGCGGGCGCTGGCGATTTCGGTCGCGGCATCCTCCGTCAGGCCCAGCAGATGCCCGGCATGAACGCGCGTATCGCGGTGGACATCAGCGCCGAGACGGCCGCCCAGGCGTTCGAGAAGGCCGGCATTCCGGCCTCGCAGATTGCGGTATGCCAAACCCAGGACGAGGCAAGCGACGCCTGGCAGGCTGGCAAGTTTGTCGCCTGCGGCGATCTCGAAGTAGTCAAGCACCTGGATTTCGACATCCTGGTGGAAAGTACTGGTATACCAAACGCCGGTGCCACCCACGCGGCCAGTGCACTCAAGGCCGGCAAGCATGTAGGCATCGCCACCAAGGAAACCGAATCGGTGGTCGGTCCCTACCTGACCCGCCTGGGCAACCGCCATGGTCGCCTGTTCACTCCGCTGGACGGTGATCAACCGAGTCTGTTGATCGGCCTGGTGACCTGGGCCCAGACGCTGGGCTTCGAGATCATCGCCGCCGGCAAGAGCAGCGAATACGACTTTGTCTGGGACGAGGCGGATCAGGCGATCTGGTGCAACGGCACCCGCTTCGACGCCCCGGACATGGCCGAGCTGTGGACGCTGCCCGAGGGCGACGAGCGCAGCGTGGTGCGCGCCCGTGGCGAGCACCTGAGCGCCATTCCGCAGATCTCCGCACCGGACCTGTGCGAGATGACCAATGTGGCCAACGCCACCGGCCTTACCCCCGACCACCCTGCCTTCCACGCCCTGGTGCTGCGTACCCATGAGGTGCCGAGCCTGCTGGATCTGGAAGGCAACGGCGGCGTGCTCTCCGGCACGGGGCGTCTGGAGGTGTTCAACTGCCTGCGCCGCCCGGACGAGCTGAGCTTCGCCGGTGGCGTCTTCGTGGTGGTGCGCTGCGAGGACGCCCACGCCTGGGAGGTACTGGACGGCAAGGGCCATATCCTGAGTCGCAGCAAGAAAAGCGCCATGGTCTACCTACCGCGCCACCTGCTGGGCCTGGAAGCGCCGATCTCGCTGCTCGACGCCGTACTCAAGGGCCTGCCCTCCGGCGGCGGCCAGGCCACCCGCCCGGCGGTTGACCTGGTCGCCCGCGCCACGCTGTCACTCAGCAAGGGGCAGGAGCTCGAGATGAAGGGCCACCATCGCCACATCGCAGGCCTTCAGCCCGAGGTGCACCCCGCTGCTGCGCTACTCGATGCCACCCCGGTGCCCTTCTATCTGCTGCCCGGCGCTGTCCTCAAGCGCGATGTGGCTGCAGGACAGTTGATCAGCGTGGCCGACGTGCAGCTGCCGGACTCCACCTTGCTCCACCTTCGCCGCGAGCAGGACGCGATGTTCTTCTCCACCGCCGAATCTTCCTCCGAACCGGCCTGACGTCATGTCGGGCCACCTGGCAACCACTGGGCATCTGCCCATGCTCAACCACAACAACCACCCCCAGGAGAACGCCATGATCACCCGAAACGCGATCATCACCGCCAGCGCCCTCGGCCTGTCGCTCGTCGTTGCGAGCCCCGCCGCGCTGTCCGCCGACGAGGCGGCCGACTTCCCCTCCAAGCCGCTGCAGTTCCTGGTCGCCGCCGGCGCCGGTGGCGGTACCGACAACTTCGCGCGCACCATCAAGCCGCTGCTTGAAGAGGCCATGGACACCCGCGTGACGGTGGTCAACCTGCCGTCCGCCTCCGGCGCCCTGGCCCACCAGCGTACCGCCAACGGCGACGCCGACGGCCACACCCTGGACTTCGCCTCCTCGACCCTGGTCACCTCGCTTGCCGCCGGCCAGAACCCCACCGGCCTCGACCAGCTCACCCCGGTGGCGCGCATGCAGTCCGACGTGATGACGCTGATCGTCGATCCGGACAAGTACGCCGACTTCGACGCCTTCATGGAGCACGCCAAGGCCAACCCGGGTCAGGTCATCATCGGCGGCACCCACGCGGCCAGCCCCGACCGCATGGCCTTCCTGTCATTCCGTGACGCCACCGGACTGGACATCAGCTTCATCCCCTACGACGAGGAAGGCAGCGTCGCCGCCAACGTCATGGGCGGCAACATCGATGGCCTGTTCGGCGAGATCAGCTCTGTGCTGAGCTACATGGAATCCGGCGAGATGATGCCGATCCTGGTGTTCGCCGAAGAGCGTCTGGAGAACTTCCCGGACATCCCCACCACCGTCGAGAACGGCTGGGACCTGACCGACGGCAACGAACGCGGCATCTTCGTCCACGCCGACACCCCGGACGCCATCGTCGAGAAGCTCGAGTCCACGCTGAAGAGCGTCTACGACTCCGAGACCTACCAGGAGTACGAAGAGCGGGTGAACCTGCACTACCGCGAGGGCTGGCTGGGTAGCGACGACTACCGCGAGAAGCTCGAGCAGAACCTGGAACTCTACACGCGGCTTCTGGAAAACACCTGATCCCGTGGACTGGCGGGCCGGGTACTACCCGGCCCCTCACCTTGCGCTGACGGGACTCGCTCCCGCTGGCCCGCCGTGAACCGAGCCTCACCATGCATACCAAGTTCACCGTCTTTGCCGTCCTGTTGCTGGTACTGGCCGCCGTCACCTTGGTGCCGACGCTTGATTTCCCGAGCTCCGAGGACGTCTCGACCTTTATCGGCCCGCGCCTGTGGCCGCTGTCGCTGTTGCTCCTGCTGATCGTGCTGTCGGCGACCCTGCTGGTCTCCACCCGCATGAGCCAGGCCAAGGAGCGTGCCAGCGACGCCGAGGCCAAGGCCGCGATGGAGAAAACCCCGGCGACCGAACCCGGCCAACAGGCTGACGCCGGCCAGGACAGCGCCACCGACAACGCCGCCGACAGCACCACCGAAGCTGCCGGCGTTGCTCTTGACCCTGGGTTTCTTGCCGCCAACCGCCACTGGTGGCTGATGGGCACCACCGTTGCCTACACCCTGCTGATGCCGGCCATCGGTTTTTTGCTGGCCACCGTGATCTTCACCCTGGCCTGCACCTTGTTGCTTGGCGCGCGCCACTGGGCGGCCCTGCTTGCCACCGTGGTCATCGCCGTTGCGCTGATCCAGGGCGTGTTCTCCACCCTGCTGGGCATCCCCTTGCCATGACACCCAGCCGGTACGATTTTCCACCAGTATTTCGCGGGAGCTGACGATGCTGGAGAGTTTTCTCAGTGGGCTAGGCGTGGTCTTCCAGCCCATGAACCTGTTGATCCTGACTTCGGCCGTGTTCATCGGCTTTATCGGTGGCGCGCTGCCGGGCATCAGCGGCGTGATCCTGGTGGTCATCCTGCTGCCGGTCACCTACGGCATGGAGCCCACCCAGGCGTTCATGCTGCTGACCGCCATCTACGGCTCCACCGTCTTCTCGGGGCTGATCACCGCCATCCTCTATCGCGCCCCGGGCACGCCGGAAGCGGTGATGACGGCCTTCGACGGCTACCCCATGACCCAGCAGGGCGAGGCCGGCAAGGCGCTGGGCATCGGCGTGCTGAGCTCGGCGGTGGGCGGGCTGGTCGGCACCATCGCGCTGATCATCTTCACCCCGATGCTGGCCTCGGTGGCGCTGAAGTTCTCCTCCCCCGAGTACTTTGCACTCGCCATCCTCGGCCTGACCGTGGTGGCCTCCCTCGGTGGCCGGCTGATCCTCGGCTTGATCGGTGCCACCCTGGGCCTGTTGATCGCCACCATCGGCATCGACCCGCTCACCGGCACCAGCCGCTATACCTTTGACAACCTCAACCTGGCCGAGGGGGTCGGGCTGATTCCGGTCATCGTCGGGCTGTTCGCGGTATCCGAGGTGATGAAGCGTTCCTTGAGCCGTGACGCCGAACAGCCGCTGACCAAGGTCAAGATCAAGATCTTCGACGCCCCCATCCTGAAGAAGATCGGCGTCACCCTGTCACGCTCATCCATCCTCGGCGTCATCATCGGCATCCTGCCGGGCATCGGCGCCAGCACCGCCGCCATGGTCAGCTACAGCGAGACCGTGCGCTGGTCCAAGCACCCGGAGAAGTTCGGCAAGGGCGCACCGGAAGGTATCGCTGCACCGGAAGCCGCCAACAACGCCGCCGCCATGGGCGCCCTGGTGCCGCTGTTCGCGCTCGGTATTCCGGGAAGCGGTACCACCGCGATCATCCTCGGCGCCTTCATCATGCATGGTCTGCAGCCGGGGCCGATGTTCATGCTGACCTCGAGCGACCTGATCTACGCGGTGTTCGCTGGGCTGTTCGTGGTGAACTTCATGATCCTGGCGTTCTCCAAGCCATTCATCAAACTGTTCACCCGACTGCTCAACGTGCCCTACTCGGCGCTGGGCCCGATCATCCTGATGTGCTGCATCGTCGGTACCTACTCGGTGCGCAACTCGATGTTCGACGTCTGGCTGATGCTTGGCTTCGGGGTGCTCGGCTTCCTGCTGGAGAAGATTAAGTTCCCGCTGGTCTCGATCATTCTTGGCCTGGTGCTCGGCCCCATTGCCGAGAGCGAGCTTCGTCGCTCGCTGGCCATGTCACAGGGTGACCTCGGCATCTTCTTCTCGCGCCCGATCAGCGCAAGCTTGATCGCCATCGCCGTGCTGCTTCTGGGCACCACCATCGTCATTGCTCTGCGCAAGCGGGCGAGGACCCGGGCCGCTGCGATGGGCTAAGGTGATAAAGCCACACACTGGCGAATCTCCAGCCCCCCTCGCAGAAACGACATCGCCCTCGCTGCCGATCAGGCAACGAGGGCGATTTTTTTGCTGAGTCATACGCGGGTGCCAACAACGCTATCTGAGTCGCGCGGCCTGACGGCCAGAAGCCCATCCTGTCCTAAGCTTATCCAACAGGAGGTGGCCGATGACTACAGTAACCGTCGAGAATGCTCGCGCTGAGCTTGAAGCCTTGATCGACAAGGCATTGGAAAGCCACGAACCTATTATCATCACCGGTAGAAGAGGTGACGCCGTCTTGCTGGCGGAAGATGACTGGCGCGCCATCCTGGAAAGCCTCCACCTGGCTTCCCTACCTGCCATGGGCGAATCGATCAGGGAAGGGCTGGAAACCGATCTCGGCCAGTGCGAGCGAGAACTAAAATGGTGACTTGGCAGACAGGCTAGAGAGAACGCTTCGCCCCGAGTGCAAACTTTCTGCGACACCGCTTTTTACACTCAGGCATCGCAGGCCTCAGCAAGAATGCGGCAGAAAAACGCAAAGCATGAAGCAAATCCTGGGACGGAAATCCCGGATAATTTCAATAAAGAAAAGAGACGGCAGGAAAGGGAAAACACCAAAAATCAGCACTGGCTCCCCGAACAGGACTCGAACCTGTGACCCAATGATTAACAGTCATTTGCTCTACCAACTGAGCTATCGGGGAACAACGATGTGCAGTACTTCAAGCTTGGCGACAATGTCAGCAATGCTGCAAGGCAAGATGGCTCCCCGAACAGGACTCGAACCTGTGACCCAATGATTAACAGTCATTTGCTCTACCAACTGAGCTATCGGGGAATTACCTTGAATTGTCGGTGCGTGACGCGGGATCAACCGTTGCGGTTGGCTCCCCGAGCAGGACTCGAACCTGCGACCCAATGATTAACAGTCATTTGCTCTACCAACTGAGCTATCGGGGAATCGCCTCAAGCACGGGGCGTAGTATACGGATCGCTCCGAGATCGTCAAGCCCGGTTGCGCTTTTGTTGACCCAAGGACTGGCTTAACCCGCTGATCCGCCTCGTAACCTCGGTTCGGGGAGGCTCTGGCTGCCGTCACGGTGCACTGCACGTCCTGAAGCCCTGCCCTGAAGCCCTGCCCTGAACGTTGGCCCCTCGCCCACCGGGCAGGTGCGGGCGGGTCACAAACGCTGAAAGGCCGTGCCAGACGATGGCCGACGGGAGGCAAAAAACCCGCCGCATACGAAAGCACCCGCTGACCGAGGTCAGCGGGTGCTTTCTAGATCCTGGTGGCTACGCCCTGACTCGAACAGGGGACCCCATCATTATGAGTGATGTGCTCTAACCAACTGAGCTACGTAGCCTTTTGGGTCGTCATACGGCAAAAGCGCCGTGTCGACGGGGGAGAATTATGCACACCGTTCATGAACTTGGCAAGCCCGCCTGCGAAATTTTCGACGGCGGGCTTGCCTGCTCTCCCCCGGCCGGGAACGCTCTGGGCTTGTTAGACAGTCAGCTCAGGCTTGTTCAGCGCCCCAGCGCTGGCTTATTCGACACCCAGCTCTGGCTTATTCCACACCCAGCTTTGCCTTATTCAACACCCAGCTCCGCCTTGACCACCTCGATGGCAGGCTCGCCATCGGCGGTCTCCACGCCTTCGAGCCAGGAGGCGAGCAGCTCCGGGTTGGCCTTGAGGTAGTCGCGGGCGGCCTCGTCCGGAGCGGTGCCGTCATCCATGATGGTGCCCATCAGCTGGTTTTCCATCTCCAGGGTGAAGCTCAGGTTGTTGAGCAGCGCACCGACGTTGGGGCAGGCGTCGGTGTAGCCGGCACGGGTGTTGGTGTAGACGGTGGCGCCGCCCAGGTCGGGGCCGAAGTAGTCGTCGGCGCCTTCCAGGTAAGCCATATCGAAGTTGGTGTTCATGGGATGCGGCTCCCAGCCGAGGAACACCATCCAGGTCTCGTCGGGGACGCGGGCACGCAGCTCCGCCAGCATGCCGGCCTCGCTCGAGTCGATCAGCGACCAGTCGCCGAGCCCAAAGGCGTCATCGTCGATCATCTGCTGGATCAGCTCGTTGCCGTCATTTCCGGCCTCGATGCCGTGGAGTTCGTTATTGAACTTGTCGGCGTGCTCGTCGAGATCCGCCACCGAGGTGACACCGGCGTCGTAGACGTACTGCGGCACCGCCAGGGTGTACTTGGCCCCTTCCAGGTTGGCCCCCAGGCGGTCGACATCGCCCTGCTCGACGTAGGGGTCGCTGATGGACGCCATGGACGGCATCCAGTTGCCGAGAAAGACGTCGAAGTCGTCGTTCTTCATGCCCGAGTAGGCGATCGGCACCGAAACGGTGTCGATACGCGTCTCGTAGCCCATGGCCTTCAGCACTTCGGTGGTCAAGGCGGTGGTGGCGGTGATGTCGGTCCAGCCGACTTCGGCGAAACGCACCGGCTGGCAGCTGTCATCGGCGGCCATCGCCTGGGGGGCGGCAAGGCCGGCGATGGCAGCCGCCAGCACGGACAGAGCGGGAATCGTCGGGGTCGTCATGATGCACTCCTTTTAAGGTTATCGGTTGCAGTATGGTGGCCTGTTCACGACTGTGCCGTTGAATCGACCAGATTTTGATTGAACGTCCAATCAATAAAAGGCATACTCTCTACATCCTAACCTCGGGGGTGCCTCGAGGAGCAAGTCACTAGATTCAACTCTTGAGCTCGATACCGCTCGGGACGCGCATCAACAGATTCACCTCTCGGGCACCTCAATGTTCGAGGGCGAACGGCACGGAGGTCTGTCATGCCCAAGGTAGGAATGGAGCCGATCCGCCGCCAGCAGCTGATCCAGGCGACCATGGCGGCGATCCACGAGGTGGGGCTTGCCGATGCCACCATCATGCGCATCGCCCGCCACGCCGGGGTCTCCGCCGGCATCATCAGCCACTACTTCGGTGGCAAGGATGGCCTCTTGGAGGCAACCATGCGCCAGATCCAGCACGACCTGGGCCAGGCCGTGGCGGCGCGGCGCAAGGCGCTGAGCGACTCAAGCCCCCGTGCCCATCTGGAAGCGATCATCGACGGCAACTTCGACGCCTCCCAGACCAACGCCCGCGCTGCCGGCACCTGGCTCGCCTTCTGGGCCAACTCGATGCACAAGGCCGACCTGCAGCGGCTGCAGAAGATCAACGACCGGCGGCTGTACGCCAATTTGTGCTACCAGTTTCGCCGGCTGATGCCCCGACACGAGGCCCAGCGCGCCGCCAATGGCCTGGCCGCGATGATCGACGGTCTGTGGCTGCGCGGCACCCTGTCGCCGGAAGGCCTGGACGCGGTCCAGGCCCGCCAGCTGGCGCGGGAGTACCTGAATCGACTGCTCGACAGCCACGCGCCCGCTGCGGCTCACGAACCCGAACCGGCCTGAGTCTCTTCCGGCTAAGGCCCCGAGCCTCGAGCCGGATCTCAGGCAGACCGAGTGGGCAGGCTCAACACCTGCGCCACTCACGCGCACATTCTTGCTCTTCACTTATCGCCCCGACATCGCTGTCAGCTTGCTGACACATGCCCTTTCGACAGGAGGATGCCATGGCAACTCTCGAACTCCAGAAGCTCTACATCGACGGCCGTCTGACCGACGCCACCTCCAACGAGACCTTCAGCGTCACCAACCCCTACGATGGCAGCCACCTGGCCGACGTGCAGGTGGCAAGCCAGGCCGACGTGGACGCCGCTGTCGCCGCGGCCCAGCGCGGCCAGAAGGTGTGGGGCGCGATGTCCGGCATGGAGCGCGGACGCATCCTCAACCGCGCCGTGGCGCTGCTGCGCGAGCGTAACGACGAGATCGCCGAGCTCGAGACCCGCAACACCGGCAAGCCGTTCAGCGAGACGTCCACCGTCGATATCGTTACCGGCGCCGACGTGCTCGAATACTACGCCGGCCTCGCCGCCGCCATCGAAGGCAGCCAGATTCCGCTGCGTGAAGACAGCTTCGTCTACACCCGCCGCGAGCCGCTGGGCGTCATCGGTTCCATCGGCGCCTGGAACTACCCGATCCAGATCGCCTGCTGGAAGTCCGCCCCGGCGCTGGCCGCCGGCAACGCCGTGGTGTTCAAGCCCAGCGAGGTCACCCCGCTGACCACCATGATCCTGGCCGAGGTGTTCACCGAAGCCGGTCTGCCCGATGGCGTGTTCAACGTCGTCCATGGCGAGGCCGAGGTGGGCCAGGCGATCACCGGCCACCCGGACATCGCCAAGGTCTCGTTCACCGGCGAGGTGGGCACCGGCAAGAAGGTGATGTCGGCCTCCGCCGCCTCCAGCCTCAAGGACGTCACCATGGAGCTTGGCGGCAAGTCGCCGCTGATCGTCTGCCGTGACGCCGACCTGGTCCGTGCCGCCGACGCGGCGATGATGGCCAACTTCTACTCCAGCGGCCAGATCTGCACCAACGGCACCCGGGTGTTCGTCGACAACGCCGTCAAGGACGAATTCGAGGCACTGCTCGAGGAGCGCGTGGCGCGCATCAAGGCCGGCGACCCGATGGACCCCTCGGTCAACTTCGGCCCGCTGGTCAGCTTCGAGCACCAGGAGAAGGTGCTGTCCTACATCGAGCTGGGCAAGCAGCAAGGCGCCCGGGTACTGGCCGGCGGCGACTCCTGGGACCAGGGCGACTGGGCCAAGGGCGCCTGGGCGGCCCCCACGGTGTTCACCGACTGCACCGATGACATGCGCATCGTGCGTGAAGAGATCTTCGGCCCGGTGATGTCGGTGCTCGGCTTCGACTCCGACGAGGAAGTGCTCGAGCGCGCCAACGCCACCACCTATGGCCTGGCCGCCGGCGTCTTCACCGAGAGCCTCAACCGTGCGCATCGCCTGATCCATCGCCTGGAAGCCGGCATCTGCTGGATCAACACCTGGGGCGAGTCCCCGGCCGAAATGCCGGTGGGTGGCTACAAGCAGTCCGGCGTCGGCCGCGAGAACGGCATCGAGACCCTGGCCCACTACACCCAGACCAAGTCGGTCCAGGTCGAAATGGGCCCCTTCGAGTCGGTCTTCTAAGGCCGGCCCGTCGCGACAGCACTCGAACACCGCGTCACGCCTGACCCGGTCACCCCATTGCCTTCAGGGAGGCGTCACATGTCACAGCTCCGTGAATTCGACTACGTCATCATCGGCGCCGGCTCCGCCGGCAACGTCCTCGCCACTCGTCTGACCGAGGACCCGGACGTCCAGGTCCTGCTGCTGGAAGCCGGCGGCAAGGACCACCGCTTCGACTTCCGCACCCAGATGCCGGCAGCGCTGGCCTACCCGTTGCAGGGCAAGCGCTACAACTGGGCCTTCGAGACGGACCCCGAGCCGCACATGGACAATCGCCGCATGGAGTGCGGTCGCGGCAAGGGCCTTGGCGGCTCTTCGCTGATCAACGGCATGTGCTACATCCGTGGCAACGCCCTGGACTATGACGGCTGGGCCAAGCGCGACGGGCTCGAGGATTGGCACTACGCCAACTGCCTGCCCTACTTCAGGAAGGCCGAGACCCGCGATATCGGCCCCAATGACTACCATGGCGGCGACGGCCCGGTATGCGTGGCCACCCCGAAGCCCGGCAACAACCCGCTCTACCACGCCTTTATCGAGGCGGGTCAGCAGGCGGGCTACCCGGCCACCGAGGACGTCAACGGCTACCAGCAGGAAGGCTTCGGCCCCATGGACCGCTTCGTCACGCCTCAGGGACGCCGCGCCTCCACCGCGCGTGGCTATCTGGACGAGGCCAAGAAGCGCCCCAACCTGACCATCGAGACCCGAGCCACCACCGACGTCATCCTGTTCGAGGGCAAGCGTGCGGTGGGCGTGCGCTATCAGCGCAAGGGCCAGACCCAGGAGGTGCGCACCCGTCGCGAGGTGCTGCTGTGCGCCGGCGCCATCGCCTCGCCGCAGATCCTGCAGCGCTCGGGCATCGGCCCGGCGGACCTGCTGGCGGAGCTCGGCATCGAGGCGGTCCACGTCAACGACAACGTCGGTGCCCATCTGCAGGACCACCTGGAGATGTACATCCAGTACGAGTGCAAGAAGCCGATCTCGCTGTACCCGGCGCTGAAGTGGTACAACCAGCCGGCGATCGGCGCCGAATGGCTGTTCAAGGGCAGCGGCGTGGGCGCCAGCAACCAGTTCGAGGCCGCCGGTTTCATCCGCACCAGCGAAGAGGAAGCCTGGCCGAACCTGCAGTACCACTTCCTGCCGATCGCCATCAGCTACAACGGCAAGAGCGCGGTGCAGGCCCATGGCTTCCAGGCCCACGTCGGCTCGATGCGCTCCCAGAGCGAAGGCCGCGTACGGCTGACCTCGGTCGATCCCAAGGCCGCGCCCTCGATCCTGTTCAACTACATGTCCACCGAAAAGGACTGGGAAGAGTTCCGCGACGCCATTCGCCTGACCCGCGAGATCATCGCCCAGCCGGCCATGGACGAGTTCCGCGGCCGCGAGATCTCGCCGGGGCCGGACGTGCAGAGCGACGATGAGCTCGACGCCTTCGTGCGCCGCCACGCCGAGACCGCCTATCACCCCTGTGGCACCTGCCGCATGGGCGAGGGTGACGACTGCGTGGTCGACGGCGGCGGACGCGTGCACGGGGTAGAAAGCCTGCGGGTGGTCGACGCCTCGCTGTTCCCGGTGATTCCCACCGGCAACCTCAACGCGCCGACGATCATGCTGGCCGAGCGCATGGCCGACAAGATCCGTGGCCGCGAGCCGCTGCCGCCGAGCCAGGCGCCCTACTACGTGGCCAACGGCGCCCCGGCCCAGAAGCCGCCGCAGCGCCGGCTCGAGGAGGCCCATCCGACACAGAGCGAGCGGCGCCTCTCCGCGCGTGCTGGTGCCGGTGCAAGTTCTGATAGCACAGCGCAGCCTGGCTGACGCCGGAAAAGCTGCCGTTGGCGGCGACACGATTTAGACGACATCGACTTGGCCCCGTGACTTTCACGGGGCCTTTTTTGTGCAGCTAAGAGACCTCTAGTTCGACCATGGTGCAAGAGGCAAGGTTTTCGATGGCCGGTTGTCAGGCGATGGGCTAATCTGCAAGAATTCAAACAGGCGTTTTATTACAACCACACTTCCTCTCATCGCTCTCCAAGGAGAACCGCCCATGCTCAGCCTGCTCCTGCTCATCTTTGCGGTCGTTGGCCTGATCGCCATCGCCCGCCGCGAGGCCGGGGCCGCGCCTGCCGCCGCCCTGCCCGCCATTCTCGGGGTCGCGGGCCTGGTCCTCGACGCCGAATTCGTCGGCGTACTGCTGCTGATCATCGCCGCCGTCATCGCCGTCTGCGGCCTGCCGGCGCTGCGCCATGGCTGGCTGTCGCCACGTCTGTTCGCCATGTTCAAGAAGGTCGCCCCCCGCGTATCGGATACCGAGCGTACTGCGCTGGAGGCCGGCAGCGTGGCCTGGGACGGTGAGCTGTTCTCCGGCCGTCCTGACTGGCAGCGCCTGCTCGACTTCAAGGATGACGGCCTCAGCGGCGAGGAACGCGCCTTCATCGACCATCAGTGCACCGTGGCCGCCGGCATGTGCAACGCCTGGGACATCGCCCGCGAGCGCGCCGACCTGCCGCCGGAGCTGTGGGACTACCTGAAGAAGGAACGCTTCTTCGGCATGATCATTCCCAAGGAGTACGGCGGTCTCGGCTTCTCAGCCAAGGCCCAGTCGGCGGTGCTGCAGAAGCTCGCGGTCAACGAGACCCTGATGTCCACCGTGGGTGTCCCCAACTCGCTGGGTCCGGGTGAGCTGCTGCTCAAGTACGGCACCCAGGAGCAGAAGGACCACTACCTGCCCCGCCTGGCCGACGGCCGCGAGATCCCCTGCTTCGGCCTGACCGGCCCCCGCGCCGGCTCCGACGCTACTTCGCTGCCGGACGTCGGCATCGTGTGCAAGCAGGAAATCGACGGCAAGGAAGTGCTGGGCCTGCGCCTGACCTTCAACAAGCGCTGGATCACCCTGGCGCCCATCGCCACCGTGGTTGGCCTGGCCTTCCGCATGTTCGACCCGGACCACCTGCTGGGCGACACCGAGGACCTCGGCATCACCTGCGCGCTGGTACCGCGTGACACCGACGGCATGGAGATCGGCCGCCGCCACCACCCCATCGGCAGCCCCTTCATGAACGGTCCGATTCGTGGCAAGGACGTGTTCGTGCCGCTGGACACCATCATCGGTGGCCCCGAGATGGCCGGCGAAGGCTGGCGCATGCTGATCGAGTGTCTGTCGGTCGGCCGCTGCATCACCCTGCCCTCCGGCGCTACCGGTACTGGCCGCTACGCCATCGGCTGGGCCGGCGGCTTCGCCCGCATCCGTCGCCAGTTCAATGTGCCGGTGGCCGAGATGGAGGGCATTCAGGAGCCGCTGGCACGTCTTACCGCCAAGGCCTACATCGCTCAGGCGGCGGTCTATCAGACCGCCAACACCATCGACCACGGCCAGGCGCCGGCGGTGCCATCGACCATCCTCAAGAGCCAGCTGACCGAGTTCCAGCGTGACATCCTGGCCGACGCCATGGACATCCACGGCGGCAAGGCGGTGACCCTGGGCCCGCGCAACTACCTGGGCATCGGCTACAGCGCCAACCCGGTGGCGATCACCGTGGAAGGCGCCAACATCATGACCCGCAACCTGATGGTGTTCGGTCAGGGCGCGATCCGCTGTCATCCCTACGTGCTGGAGGAACTGGCGGCCAAGGACGCCGATGACGCCAAGGCCTTCGACCGGGCGTTCTTCCGCCATGCCGGGCTGATCTTCGGCAACGCCGCCCGCGCCCTCACCATGGGCCTGGGCATCGGCAAGCCGTCCTGCCCCTTCGACGAGGTCGCCCGCCCCTACGCCCAGGACGTGGCCCGTCTGTCCGCCGGCTTCAGCCTGTGCGCCGACGCCGCCATGGCGAGCCTGGGCGCCGAGCTCAAGCAGCGCGAGATGCTCTCGGCGCGTCTGGGTGACGTGCTCTCCAACCTCTATCTGGTGAGCATGGTGATCAAGCAGTGGCACGAGGGTGACAAGGTCGAGGGCGAGGCGGAACTGATGCACTACGCCTGCCGCTTCCTGCTCAACCGCGCCGAGACAGCCTTCGTCGAGGTCTTCGACAACCTGCCCAACCGGGCGCTGGGCAAGACCCTGAAGGTGCTGGTGATGCCGCTGGGCCGCCGCTGGGCACGCCCCCACGACGACCTGGCCCGGTCCATCGCCCGTGCGGTGTCCACCGACAGCGCCCTGCGCAAGAAGCTCTTGGTCGGCGCCTGGGACAGCAACGACCAGGTCCAGGACAACCCGGTGGCGCGCTACAACGCCCTGCTGGAAACCCAGGACCGCGCCGAGGTGCTCTATCGCCAGATCAACAAGGCGTACTCCAAGGGCAAGCTGCCGGTGCAGGCGCTGCACCCGGAAGAACGCCTGGAAGCCGCGCTCGAGGAGGGTCTGATCAGCGAGGAGGATGCCGACTTCATGCGCAAGCGCGAGGCCGAGGTGCTCGACATGCTGAGCGTGGACGACTTCGCCTTCGACGCCTTCGTCACCGACAAGGAAAAGATGAACCACCACAACGTCACCGCGTAGCGCCGACGTTTCGCGCACCACCACGACGCCCGGGCCCAGCCCGGGCGTTTTCATTGGCCATTATTGCAGCGGCCAGACCAGCATGATCAGCGGGATGGCGACCACCATCACCACCAGGGTCAGCGGCAGGCCAAGGCGCCAGTAGTCGCTGAAGTGATAGCCAGCGGGGCCCATCACCAGGGTGTTGGACTGGTGGCCGATGGGCGTCAGAAAGGCGCAGGAAGCGCTGATCGCCACCACCATCAGGAAGGGGTCCAGCGACAGCTCGAAACCGCTGGCGAGACTCGCCGCGATGGGCGCCATCAACAGCGCCGCCGCCGCATTGTTGATGACGTTGGACAGCAAGGTGCTGACCATGAAGAGCCCCGCCAGCACCAGGATGGGCGGCCACTGGCTGCCAAGCCCGAGCATGGCATCGGCGATCAGGCCGGCCCCGCCGCTGGACTCCAGCGACTGCCCCACCGGAATCATCGCCCCCAGCAACACCACCACCGGGCCGTCGATGGCACGGTAGCCTTCACGCAGCGGCAGCACCCCCACCAGCAGGGTGACCAGCGCGGCCAGCGACAAGGCCACCGCCGCCGGCAGCAGATCGAACAGCATGGCCGTGATGGCGACGGCAAAGATGCCCACCGACAGCGCAAGCTGGCGCGGCTGGCCGAGGGTCAGGCGCCGGTCTGCCAGCGGCAGGCAGCCAAGCACCGTCAGGCTCTCCCCCAGCCCTTCGGGGTCGCCCTGCAGCAGCAGCACGTCGCCGGGCCGAAAGCGAATATCGCGCAGACGCTGCTTGAGGCGCCCACCGTCACGGGCCACCGCCACCAGGTGCAGGCCGTACTGATGGTGCAGGCGCAGCTCGGCGGCGGTGCGGCCACTGATGGCGGCGTCGTTGCGCACCACCGCCTCGATCAGGTGCAGGTCTTCGGGGGCCTTGTCGTCCTGGCGCTCGTCGCCGTCCTCGGTGCCCCGCGCCGCCTCTCGGGTCTCGTCCAGGGTGACGCGGCGCTCTCGCGCCTGCTCGTCCTCGTCGACCAGTTGCCGGGTACGCTGGGCCAGCGAAGCCGACCCGGCGTTGCCGTCTGCGTTCAACGGCTGGGCCGACGTCGACGTGGCCGCTGCGTTGTCCGAGGACCGCACCTGATCATCGCTGTCGGTCGGCTCGGCATCAGGGTCCGGCGCCTCCTCGGGTGCCAGACCGACCCGCAATCCGGCTCGGTCCTCCAGCGCCTTGAGCTCCTCGGGCCCGGCCTCCAGCAGCAGGATGTCGTCCTCCTTGAGCACCCCATAGAAGGAGTGGCCGGCGTAGCGATGACCGCCCCGTACCAGTGCCAGCACGGGCACGTTGTCGTCGAGCTTGCGCCTGAGCTTGTGCAGTGACCAGCCCAGGGCCTGGGCATCGGCGTCGACCCGCACCTCCACCAGATAGTGGGCGGTATCGAACATGGCGTCGCGGCTGGCCTGGCCGGTGCGCCTTGGCACCAGGCGCCAGCCCAGCAGCACGATAAAGGCAACCCCGGCGAGTGCCACGGCGCCACCCACCGGAAAGAAGTCGAACATGCTGAAGCGCTCGCCGGCGACGCTGGCGCGGTAGCTCGAGATGATGATGTTGGGCGGGGTGCCGATCAGGGTGGTGAGGCCACCCAGCAGCGAGCCGAAGGCCAGCGGCATCAGCAGGATCGACGGTGAGGTATCGTGTTCGCGCGACATCCGCAGGGCCACCGGCAGCAGCAGCGCCAGCGCCCCCACGTTGTTCATGAAGCCCGACAGCACGGTGACAAGGCCGGTCAGCGCCAATAGCTGGTACAGGAGCCGGTCGCCGACCTTGAGCACCTGAGCGGCGATCACGTCCACCACCCCGGCCCGCTCGAAGCCACGGGACAGCACCAGCACCGCCACCACGGTGATCACCGCCGGATGGCCAAAACCGGAAAAGGCCTGGTCGGCGGGCACCAGACCCAGCACCACCGAGGCCAGCAAGGAGGCCAGCGCCACCAGATCGAAACGAAACCGCCCCCAGACGAACGCCGCCAGCGTCAGCCCGAGCACGATAAATACCAGAAGACTGTCGTCCATGCCGGCCCCTCCCTGGGCGGCGCCCTGACGGGCGATTGCAGAGTGCTGGAGGTCGCGAAAGCGTCGTCGAGAAAGCGCCAGGGTACCGCTGATTCAGCGTAGTCTAAAAGAGCCCGTCAGCGCGCCCAGGAGACTTCGTCAAAGGGCTGGGGTTCGGCAAAGGGTTAGGGTTCGTCAAAGGGCTAAGGTTCGGCAAAGGGCAGCGGCTCGTCGCCGCGACGGACCTCGAATACGTTCAGCGTCATTGCCACAAGGGCGTAGTAGCCGAGCACGCCCACGAGCTCCACCACAGCCTCCTCGCCGAAGGCCTCCACTGCCTTGTCGTAAGTGGCCTGGTCGACGCGCCGGTGCTGATATAAAGCGCTGGCCAGGCGATGGACGATGGCTTCGTCGCTGCGCTCGAAGGTCGGTTGGCGGCCTTCTCGCAACGCCTCGACCACCGACTCGGACAGGCCGGCCTTGAGGGCGATGGGGGCGTGGATCTGCCACTCCGCCTGGGACTTCCACCAGGCCGCGGTGGTCAGGATGGCGAGCTCGGTAAGGCGCAGCGGAAGCGAGGTGTGATAGCGACAGAAGGCGCCCAGGCGCTGGGCATGGTCGGCAAGCTGCGGGCTGTGCACCCAGGCCAGGAAAGGACCATCGAGGTTGCCGCGGGGGCCGCTGAGGATATCGTCGAGCACCCGGCGCTGCTCCGCGCTCATGGTGGCGTCATCAAGCTCGGGCAAGCGGGAACGAAGGGTCATGCTGTCATCCTGTACGTGGGAAAAAGGTAGCAAGCCCGCCCCTTGGCGGGCCTGGTGTGTCAGTGGTGTTGCGCGGGCCGAAGCGCCAGGCACGGATTCAATGGCCCACCTGGCCAAGCGCCTGCTGCAAGGCGGCGTCGAGCTTGTCGACGATCTCGTCGAGATGATCTTCCTCGACGATATAGGGCGGTGCCAGCAGCACATGGTCACCACGGCGTCCGTCCAGGGTACCGCCGGCGGGATAGCACATCAGCCCCTGGTCCATGGCGGCGGCCTTGACCGCGGCGTTAAGGCGCCGGTCGGGGTCGAAGGGCTCCTTGCTGCCCCGGTCTGCCACCAGCTCGAGTCCCAGAAACAGCCCGCGTCCGCGAATATCGCCGACCTGTGGATGGTCGCCGAAGCGCTGCTGGAGGCGAGCACGCAGCGCCTCGCCCCTGGCCTGCACCTGCGCAAGCAGGCCGCGTTCCTCCACCGCGCGCTGCACTGCCAGCGCCGCGGCGCAGGCGGTGGCGTGGCCGATATAGGTGTGGCCATGCTGGAAGAAGCCGGTGCCCTCGGCGATGGTGTCGCGGATACGCGCACTGGCCAGGGTGGCGCCAATGGGCTGGTAGCCCCCGCCCAGGCCCTTGGCCACGGTCAGAAGGTCGGGGCTGACGCCTTCCTGCTCGCAGGCAAACAGGCTACCGGTGCGCCCCATGCCGCACATCACCTCATCGAGAATCAGCAGGATGCCGTGACGATCACAGATCTCGCGCACCCGCCGAAAGTATCCGGGCACCGCCGGCACCGCGCCAAGGGTCGCCCCCACCACCGGCTCGGCGACGAAGGCCATGACCCGGCCTGGCCCCAGCCGCTCAATGGTGTCCTCGAGTTCCAGCGCGAGTCGTTCGCCGTAGGCTTCGGCGCTTTCGTCCGCGCGCTGGCCGCGGTAGGCGTAGCAGGGGCTGACGTGGGTGGTGTCGGCCAACAGCGGTTCGAAGGGACGCCGACGCCAGGCGTTGCCGCCGGTGGCCAGCGCCCCCAGGGTATTGCCATGGTAGCTCTGGCGCCGGGCGATGACCTGGGTGCGCTCTGGCTGACCGATCTCGAGAAAGTACTGGCGCGCCATCTTCAGCGCCGCTTCCACCGCTTCGGAACCACCGGAGACGAAGTAGACGCTGCCGATACCCTGGGGCGCGCGATCGACCAGGAAGTCGGCCAGCGCCTCCATCGGCTCCGAAGTAAAGAAGCTTGAATGGGCGTAGGCCATGCGCTTGACCTGGTCGCTGATCGCGGCCTGCACCTCGGGATCGCTATGGCCCAGGCAGGACACCGCCGCGCCGCCACAGGCATCGAGGTAGCGCTTGCCTGCGGCATCGATCAGATAGGGCCCATCGCCTGCCACCGCGGTGGGATAGGACGCCTTGAGGTGGCGGTGAAAGACGCGGCTCATGGAACCTCCAGCAGGTAGATACGACATCGCATAAATGCAAATATTAAATGCATTCTATTTTTCCACAATGCATATTTGCAAGTTGAGCCTACGCCTCACCGGACAGACGCCCGCCAAGCTGGCACACTGGCCCGCTCGTCATTCAAGGAGACGCCATGCCCTCTCGCGACTCGAAGCCCGCCACCAAGCCATCGGCCAAGCCGAGCGCTCAGCACCGCCCTGTTCGCCTCGGTGAATCGAGCACCCTCGGCGACCTGCAAGCACTGGCGGCGCAGATCCAGGCCGGTGACGGCGACGTTCGTCTGGGCAAACGATCGTTGCGGGTGCTGATGGCGCTGCTGGAGTCGCCGCAGGCGAGTGCGGTGGCCTCGATCAGCGAGCTGGCCGGGCGGCTCGAGGTGAATCCCTCGACCTTGACCCGGCTGGCCCAGCGCCTGGGCTTCGAGGGCTTCGGCGAGCTGCAGGCGGTGTTTCGGCGGGACCTGGCCGATGGCGGCGAGCACTTCTACAGCGACCTGGCCTCGAGGCTTTCGACCGATCGCGACCAGGGCCAGGGTGTCGCCCGGCTGGCCCGGCTCGGACGCCAGGAGAGCGCCAACTTCGCCGGCCTGCTCGAGCGACTCGACGCCGATGACTACGACCGGGTGGTCGAGCTGCTGGCCCTCGCCCGTCGGGTCAGGGTCCACGGGCAACGCCAGTTTGCGTCGCTGGCCCAGTTCATGGCCTATGGGCTTGGCATGCTGCGTGCCGATACCGGGGAACTGGATGCGGGACACCAGGGGGTGGCCGACGCCCTGGCGCAACTGGATGAAGGGGACCTGCTGGTGGTGATCAGCTGCTTTCCCTACACCACCAGCGTGCTGGAAACCGCACGGGTGGCGGCGCGGGCGGGGATTCGGGTGGTCGCCCTGACCGACAGCGAGTCGTCTCCGCTTGCCCGGGTCGCCGAATACCGTTTCCTGGTGCCAACCGACAGCCTGTTCTTCTCCAACGCCATGGGCGCCTTCTTCCTGCTGGCCCAGGGCCTGCTGACCGAGGTGGCGGATCGCCTGGGCGACGAGGGGCTGGCCGCCCTCAAGCGGCGCGAGAGGATGATTCGCGAGCTGGGGGCGTCGCTGTAGCGCCAAGGCAGAACCGACGGCGACCAGGGCAGCCGGTACGCAAGCCACAACGCCGTCAGGCCGACGCCTCCCTGAAATGCAAGCGGGCCCGCCAACTTGGCGGGCCCGCTCTGTCCGGAGGACAGGTTCGATCAGGAAGACAGGGATCGGCGATCGATCGCTCAGGGCAGCAGCACGGTAGACCCGGTGGTCTTGCGTGACGCCAGGGCGTCCTGGGCCTTACCGGCCTCCGCCAGGGCGAAGCGCTGGGCCACGTCGATCTTCACCTTGCCGCTCTCGATCATGTCGAACAGCTCGTCGGCCATGTCCTGCAGCCGCTCCGGGCTGTCGGCGTAGCCGTTGAGGCTCGGCCGAGTGACGTAGAGCGCGCCCTTCTGGTTGAGGATGCCGATGTTGACCCCCTCGACCGGTCCGGAGGCGTTGCCGAAGCTGACCATCAGTCCGCGCGGCTTCAGGCAGTCCAGCGAGGTCTCCCAGGTGTCCTTGCCGACGCTGTCGTAGACCACGTCGACCATCTCGCCACCGGTCAGCTCGCGCACCCTTTCGACCACGTCTTCCTTGGTGTAGTCGATGGTCGCCCAGGCGCCGTTGCGCTTGGCAAGCTCCGCCTTCTCGACGGAGCTGACTGTGCCGATCAGCTTGACGCCCAGGGCCTTGGCCCACTGACAGGCAATCGACCCCACCCCACCGGCAGCGGCGTGGAACAGGATGGTCTCGCCACCCTGCAGCGGGTAGGTCTGACGCAGCAGGTACTGCACCGTCAGCCCCTTGAGCATGGCCCCCGCTGCGGTCTCGCAACTGATCCCCTCGGGCAGCGCCACCACCTTGTCCGCCGGCAGGGTGTGCAGTTCGGCGTAGGCGCCCAGGGGCCCCTGGGCGTAGGCCACGCGGTCGCCTACCTGCAGATGATCGACCCCCTCGCCCACGGCGTCGACCACGCCAGCGCCTTCGGTTCCCAGGCCCGACGGCAGGGACGGCGCCGGATACAGACCGGTGCGGAAGTAGATATCGATGAAGTTGAGGCCCACCGCCTCATTGGCGACGCGTACCTCGCCGGGGCCCGGCTCGGCCGCCGGTGTATCGACGAGTTCCAGCACCTCGGAATCGCCGGTGCGTGCGAATTGAATCCGCTTGGCCATGAAAGGCTTCCTTACGCTGCTAACGGGTATGTACGCCCAGTCAAGCGCTCTGCTCGACCTCGGTCAAGTCCAAACTGGATTTGCCGTCGGCACAGCCGTGGCCACGGGATCACTGTCGGCGCTTGACAGCTCCATTGATGTCTACGAGACTCATCAACTGTATACAGTTAAAATATAAACATGGATACATGTTGTGTGGTGCACCGCGCTTCCCCTTGCTGAACGCCGTGAACGGTCGTGGCAAACCCTGCACCCACCCTATCCAGCAACGAAAAGGACGCTGTCATGAAACATGCCCTGCTTTCCTCCGCCTCCATCCTCGCGATCACCGCCGTGCCGCTGTTCTCTGCCGTGGCGATGGCGGATGACGGCGCCGCGGACAACGTCGCCGAAGAGTGCCGGCTGACCATCGATTCCACTGACCAGATGCAGTACGACAAGAGCGAGCTGAGCGTACCCGCCAGCTGCGAGACCGTCAGTCTGACGTTGACCCACTCGGGCTCCATGGCGAAAGACGTGATGGGACACAACTGGGTGCTGGCCCCTACCGACGCCTATCAGGAGATTGCCTCCGCCGGCATGCAGGCGGGACTCGACAGCAACTACCTACCGGAGGATGACCGCATCCTGGCCGCCACCGACATCATCGGCGGCGGCGAATCCACCAGCATCACCTTCGACACCGAAGGACTCGCCGACCAGGATCTGACCTTCTTCTGCTCCTTCCCCGGCCACTCCTCGATGATGAAGGGATCGTTCAGCCTCACCAGCGAAGGCTAGACAACTGCACGGATCGACGGGCATCGATCCCTGACGGCGTGACCCGGGCCACCTCCGTTCTTGCTGCCCGCGAGCGGATCAACAACCACCTCGGCCCGGCAAGCGCCGACCCTTTGCCCAACGACGAAGCCCCGGCCCTCGCCTCCAAAAAGAGGCAGGGACCGGGGCTTCGTTGTTCTACCACTTCTACTAGTTCATAGCGTCCGCGGGAAGGACTCAACAGGTGCCCTTCCGTCGCTGATCACAACGTCCGCGGGAAGGACTCCAGGCCTCTGACGAAGCGGTTCTTGTAATCTTCGAAGAGTGCCTTGTCCTGCTTGAAGTTGGCCACCACCGAGGCTTCGTCCACGGTCAGGGTACGCGGCAAATTGTCGAGGCTGGTGGCCGTATGCTTGGGTCCCAGACCGATCTGCAGCTCGCCCGGGCCCTTGATCCAGCGCTGGATACCGGCGGCGCTAAACTCGGCCTTCTGGGCATCGCTGACCACGTCCACCCGCAGCGGCGCCCGCAGCGCCAGTTCCGCCACCAGGCGAAGGGCGGGATTCAGCTTGCCCTTGCCGGCAGGCTTTTGTGCCTCGCCCTGGCTATCGCTTTCCGCGCCGGTCTTGTTGCCGCCGTCGACCGCACTTTCGGCGTCAGGATCCAGCGACGTCAACTGGGCCACATTCATGCTGGTACCGGCTTCGTCGCTGACCAGCAGGGCCAGCGCGATGGGACGGGACTGATCGTCCACCAGAGCGAGAAGCCGGGCGGCTTCCTGCTTGAACAGCACCCCGATGACGCCGGCGAAGGTGACCAGGGGGGCGATACCCGCCTGATGACCGTAGGCTTCCGCACAAAGGCGTGCCAGGCAGGCTTCCCGCTGCTGGGGCTCGTTGATTTTGACGACCTTCATCACTGACCTCTAATTGCTGGCGCCGACCGGCGCTGACCCACTTGTCGAAACCGGCGAGACTAGCATATTCCAGGCAGCGACACCGCCCTCGGCGTACCGCTGCGACAGATGGGGTGTTCATGTCGTCGCCGTTCGGTCATCTTTATGACCCAACATGGAGGCGTGCAGCCTCTGGCTTGCAGGACGGTCATGTCCGATGATGACGAAAGCCGGTGCCATGTTGTGACGCCAAGCCAAGGAGAGCCCATGACGACATCTCGCACGCCCCTTATCGACCTGCCCCGTCTGATGGCGCATCGCGGCCTGTCGGCCCATGCACCGGAAAATACCCTGAGCGCCGTCCAGCTTGCCTGGGAAGCCGGTATCACCTGGGTCGAGCTCGACGTGCAATTGCTGGGTGATGGAACCCCGGTGATCTGGCACGACCCCGGCATGCGGCGCTGCTCCAACGGGCGCGGCAAGTTAAGCAAGCTGCGTCTGGAACAGGCCAGGGAATACGACGTCGGCGCCTGGTACGCCGAGCGCTTTCGCGGTGAGCGCATGGCGACCCTGGACGACATGCTCAACCTGATCGATCGTCGCGGTATGGCGGTCAACCTGGAACTCAAGGTGACCCGGGGACGCGACCCGGAAGCATTGGCCGAATCGGTGATCCCACGCCTGCTGGAAGCCCTGCCGTTCGAACGTCGACTGGTGTCTTCCTTCAGCCCGGCGGCCCTCGATCACGCGCGCAGCATCGCATCACCCAGCCAACTCGCCCTGGGCGTCCTGGTCGACAAGATCGGCAAGAACTGGCGTAGTGACATGGAAGCGGTGCAGGCCTACAGCCTGCACTGCGACTGGAAGAAGCTGAAGGAAGAGCGGGCTCGGGAGGTTACCCAGAGCGGCACACCGCTACTTTGCTATACCGCCAATGATCCGGTGGCCTTCGCCAAGTACTGGAAATGGGGCGTGACCACCGTCATTTCCGATGATCCCGAGCGTTTCGCCGACAAGAAGTGACTCACCTGAAGGTATCCTTGTGGCGGCTCTGCCACTGGCATGGCCCTGTATTACAAAACGACCTGTATTAAAATCGACCTGTCTTAAAAGCGACCTGTCCTGAAAGCGACCCGTCCAAACCTAGCGCTTGCTTGGCAGGCCAGCGGCCACTCGCTAGAGTGGGCTTGATATGTTGCTGACCGCGAGCCACTTCATGCCCCAGGTATCTGACCTTCAGGTGTCACTTCACGACACAGACCGGCAATCGCTGTTCGTTCGTCGATGGCGTCCCGAGCCTGATACCAAGGGCGCGCCCATCGTGTTGCTACATGACTCGCTGGGCTGCGTTGAGCTATGGCGCGACTTCCCCCAAGCCCTGTGCATGACCACCGGTCGCGAAGTGATCGCTTACGATCGACTGGGCTTCGGCCAATCCACGGGCCACCCAGGCCAACTGACTCACACCTTTATCGCCGACGAAGCGCACCAGGGCTTTGCCGCGCTTCATCACGCGTTGGGGCTCGAGGGTTTCGTTGTTCTGGGCCATAGCGTAGGCGGCTGCATGGCCGCCGATATCGCGGCCCACTACGACGATTGCCAGGCGCTGATTACCCTGGCGGCCCAGGCCTTTGTGGAAGAACGCACGCTTGCGGGCATACGAGAGGCTCGTGATGCGTTCGCCCTGCCCGGTCAGATCGAGCGCCTGGAGAAGTACCATGGCGACAAGGCTCATAGGGTACTCGACGCCTGGGTGGATACCTGGCTGGACCCCGACTTTCGGGGCTGGACCCTGGATGACACCCTTGGACGGGTCCGGTGTCCTGTGCTGGCGCTGCACGGCGACCAGGACGAATACGGCTCGCCACAGCAGCCCGAACGCTACGCGCAACTACCTCAAGGGCCGTCACGGATGGTGTTGCTGGAGGGGTGTGGCCACGTGCCCCATCGCGAGCAGCCTGACAGAGTCCTTGACTACATCACGAGCCTGCTGGGTGAGCAAATCGACGTAGATGATGGTGAAGAGCAAGGGACGCAATAGCGGATAGTACGCCTCATCGAACGGGCAATTGACAAAGACATTGCGCTCAAATGGCGTACGCCGTCACTTCTTCGAGCGCAGAGACTTGGTTGCCTCAGATTCGCGCCGATAACTCTTGCGCTCCTGGATAGTGCCATCGAGCCCATGCACGTATAGCTCACCGTGCTCCCTCCTGGCCACGCGGCGCGCGTATTCCACGGCTTCAGCCTTGCTCTCGAAAACCTTGCCGGCACGAGACGTGCCGCTGGTCTTTACTGCCCATCCCTTGTCTCTACTGACCACATGTTTGGATGTCACCTTCATGACCAAGCCCTCGACGCAGTTGCCATGGTGCCATCTGTACAGGGAAAGCTGTGGCACCCCCACAGTTTACGCCGGGCGCCGATATCGGAACATCTTCCTCAACCGATCAGGCGCAGAACCATCTCCATATCCAGATGCTGCTCGACGGCGTCGGCAAGCCGGTCGAGTTGACGTTCGCGGTGGGCGTCGAGGTCCACCCGGCGGGTGTCCTCGGCCGGCAGCCCGAGGCAGGCGAGCAATGCTTCGCAGGCGTCGGGGCCGTCGAACAGCCCGTGCAGATAGGTACCCATGATCTGACCATCCTGGCTGACGGCACCTTCGTCTCGTCCTTCGAGACGCATCAATGGCCGTGAAAGCGCCTCGCCCCGGCTGACGCCCTGATGAATCTCGTAGCCGTGGATGCTGCAGCAGCCGTCGGCGGTGTCGATGCGCCCGCTGACGCGTTTAAGGCGCTCGTCGGGGCGCATGGTGGTGGACATGGCAAGCCAACCGAGCCCTTCGACGCCGCCGGGCTCGCCCTCGATGCCGTCAGGATCGTCGATCCATTCCCCCAGCATCTGAAAACCGCCGCAGACACCCAGCACCCGCCCGCCGTAACGCAGATGGCGACGGATACGCTCATCCCACCCTTGGCTGCGCAGCCAGGCCAGGTCCGCCCGGGTATTCTTGCTGCCCGGCAACAGGATGACGTCGGCATCGGGCATCGGCTGGTCGGGGCCGACCAGGCTCAGGCTGACGCGAGGATGCAGGCGTAGCGGATCGAGGTCGGTGTGGTTGCTGATGCGCGGCAGGGCCGGCACCACCACCTTGAGCATGTCGCCCCCTGCGTGATCAAGCCGCTGCTCCAGCGACAGGCTGTCCTCGGCGTCGAGCCACAGCCCCTGCAGGTAGGGAAGCACGCCGAGCACCGGCCTCGCCTCGCGCTCGGCCAGCCACTCAAGCCCCGGTTCCAGCAGCCCGATATCGCCGCGAAAGCGGTTGATCACGAAGCCCTTGATCCGCGCGTTTTCGGACGCGCTGACCAGCGCCAGGGTGCCGCATAGCTGGGCAAAGACGCCGCCTCGGTCGATATCACCGACCAGCAGTACCGGGCAGTCCACCGCCTCGGCGAAGCCCATGTTGGCGATGTCGCCTTCGCGCAGATTGACCTCGGCGGGGCTGCCCGCCCCTTCGGCGATGATCACGTCGAAGCGCTCGGACAGCCGGCGATGGCAGTCCATCACCGTCTGTCGGGCGGTGGTCTTGTAGGCGTGGTAGTCCAGCGCGGCCATGCTGCCGTGGACGCGACCGGCCAGGATGACCTGGGCGCCCTTGTCGCTTTCGGGCTTCAACAGCACAGGGTTCATGTCGCTGTGCGGCGCTACGCGGGCAGCCTGGGCCTGCAGCGCGGTGGAGCGACCGATCTCGCCGCCATCCACGGTGACGGCACTGTTCAGCGCCATGTTCTGGGGCTTGAACGGGGCCACGCTGAACCCGCACCGTGCCAGCACCCGGCACAGACCGGCGACCACCGTGGACTTGCCGGCATCCGAGGTGGTGCCCTGGATCATCAGCGTTGCCATGCTAGCGCTCCCTTACAGCTCGATACCCTTCTGGGGGTTCGATCAAAGCTCGATACCCTTCTGGGCCTTGATGCCTTGATCCTTGAAGGCGTGCTTGACCACCTTCATCTCGGTGACCGTATCGGCCAGTTCGATCAGCGCCTGGGGCGCGTGGCGCCCGGTCACCACCACGTGCTGCATCGCCGGTCTGGCCTGCAGGTCGTCCAGTACCCGGTCGAGATCCAGATAACCGTAGCGCAGGGCGATGTTCAGCTCATCGAGCAGTACCAGCGCGATATCGGGATCCTGAAGCAACTTGCGGGCCTTGTCCCAGGCGGCTTCGGCGGCGGCGACATCGCGCTCCCGGTCCTGGGTGTCCCAGGTGTAGCCCTCGCCCATGACGTGGAAGGCCACTCCGGGCTGGCGGCGATAGAAGGCCTCCTCCCCGGTAGAAAATGCGCCCTTGATGAACTGCACCACGCCCACCTTCATGTCGTGGCCCAGCGCCCGGGCCAGCATGCCGAAGCCGGATGAACTCTTGCCCTTGCCGGGGCCTGTCAGCACCAGCAGCACGCCCTGTTCCTTGTCGGCACTGGCGATGCGCTCGGCCATGATCCGCTGCTTGGCGGCCATGCGCCGGGCGTGGCGCTCGGGATCAACATTCTTCGGAGTCTGTGTCGTGGGGGATGGCGTCGTAGGGGACGTGTGCGTCATGGGAAACTTCCTTGGTGGGGCGCGGCGGATTAAGCGACGAGGCCACCCGCGGCATGAAGACGGCGGCGCCATCGACCTCGGCGACGCTCAGCGGCTGGTCGTAGAGCCGCTCCAGGGCGGATGTGACCAGCATATCGTCGCGTGGTCCCCAGCAGACCGCCCCATCGGGATACAAAAGCAGCAGATGGTCGCACCAGCGCGCCGCCAGATTGAGATCGTGCAGGCACATCACCACGGCGGCACCCTGGCTTGCCTGTTCGTCGAGCAGCGCCATGGCGGCCACCTGATGATGCAGGTCGAGGTGGTTGGTCGGTTCATCCACCAGCCAGATCTGCGGCGCCTGGGTCAGCACCGTGGCCAGGCTGACCCGCTGACGTTCACCGCCGGACAGGGTCGCCAGCGGCCTGTGGGCCAGGTGAGCGATGTCGAGGCGTTCAAGCGCCCCCAGGGCGCGCTGGACGTCGTCCTCACTTTCGTTCTGCCAGGCCCGGAGGAAGGGATGGCGGCCGATCAGCGCGGTCTCTAGCACGCTGGCCGGAAACTCATCATGGCGCTCCTGGAACACCACGCCCAGACGCTGGGCAACGGCACGCCGGCGCAAGTCGGTCAGCGGCTGGCCGTCCAGCCTCAAGCGCCCATGGCGCGGCGCCCTTAACCCGGCCAGGGTGTGCAATAACGTGCTCTTGCCGGCGCCGTTGGGCCCGAGGATGCCCCAGCGACTGCCGGGCTCGATGGAAAACGACAGCGGCTGACCGTCCGCCCTGCCGGGCACGTCGATCACCAACGCTTCGCAGGACAGCGAACAAACTGGCAGCGCCTGGTCGGTGGATGCGGGTGTGACAGCCATGAGCGCCCCTATCCCTTGCCGTGGCTGCGATGCAGCAGGTAGAGAAAACTCGGCACCCCGATCAGCGCGGTGATCACCCCTACCGGCAACTGCTGGGGGGCGATCAGGGTTCGCGCCAGGGTATCGGCCAGGGTCAACAGGCAGCCTCCGGCCAGCAGCGAGGCCGGCAGGATCAAGCGCTGGTCGGCACCCAGGCGAAGGCGCAGCATATGCGGCACCATCAGGCCGACGAACCCCACCGATCCGGCGGTGGTCACCGCGGTGGCGGTGGCCAGGCTCGCCGCCAGATACAGCCCCCATTCCAGCGGGCGCACCGCCACGCCCAGCGCCAGCGACTGCTGACCACCCCGGGCCAGCACGTTGAGGGTCCGCCCCAATGGCACCAGCACCAGCGCTGACAGCGCGGCGATCACCAGTACCGGCCAGGGACTGCGGGCGTAGGCCATATCGCCCATCAGCCAGTAGAGCATGCCCGGCAGCTCCTCCACCGGGCTGACCGCCAGCAGGAAGGTGATGATCGCGCCCCAGCCGGAGGCCATGACGACCCCGGTCAGCAGCAGGCGGGCCGGCGACCAGCTGCCGCTGCCATGGGCCAGGCCAAATACCACCAGGATCGACACCAGCGCACCGGCAAAGGCCGAGGCCGAGACCAGCGCCGCGCCAAGGCCAGCCAGCATGGCACACAGCGCCGCCACCGAGGCCCCGCCGGAGAGCCCGAGCACATAGGGGTCGGCCAATGGATTGCGCAGCAGTACCTGCATCAAGGCGCCGGCCAGGGCCAGCAAGGCACCGGTACCGAAGGCGGCCAGCGCACGGGGCAGGCGCAGCTCCCACACCAGGGTCTGGTGGAGGGGGCTGCCCTGCCCGGTCAGCGTCAGCCACAGCTCCATCGGTGACAGCGCGACGCTGCCCACCGACACGGCCAGCACCACCGACACCACACCGAGCAGCGCCAGCAGGCCCAGCGGCCGACCTCGCCGGGTGGGCCGAAAGGTAGCGCTGGAGTCAGCGGCGTTCACGGGCAGCATCCAGATGTTGGCACAGGGCTCGGGTGCCCTCGACCAGGCGCGGCGTCGCCCGCTGCACCAGGTCGGGGTTGATGAAATAGAGGTTGTCGCGGGCCACCGCGGTCATCTGCGGCCACTGGCGCCAGGCATCGAGCCAGGTGGGGTCCGCCTTGCCCATGCCGCCGGTGATGATGACTTCCGGGTCCGCGGCCAGCACCGCCTCCCGCGACAGTCGAGGCACCAGTGGCGCCTCGTCGGCGAATAGATTGACGCCGCCACAAAGTGACAGCGCCCGACTGATCCAGTGCTCACCGTTGACGGTCATCAGCGGCTGCTCCCATACCTGATAGAAGACCTCGACCGGTGCTGCGTCAACGTAGCGTTCGCCGAGGGCCGCCACCGATTCTCGCAGCTCCCGGGCCGCGGTGTCGCCGGTATCCGCCGAACCGGCCAGGCGGCCGAACCGCTCAAGCGTTGTGGCGATCTGCTCGAAGTTGGCGGCGTCCGAGCGGAACACCGGCAGGCCGAGTTCATCCAGGCGTTCGACCTGCTGTCCAGGATTACCGCCGGCCCAGGCCACCACCAGGTCGGGGTCAAGCGCCAACAGCGACTCGAGGTCGAGTCGATCGTAGCTGCCCACCTGGGGCAGCGAGCGCGCGGCCTCGGGATAGTCGCTGAAGCTGACTACCCCCACCACCCGCTCGCCGGCCCCCGCCGCGAACAGCATCTCGGTGACGCTGGGCGACAGCGCCACGATACGCTCTGCCGGCGCCGCCAGGCATAGCTCCCGCTCGGTGTCATCGACAACACAGATGTCGCCGTCCCCGTCGGGCGAAGAGGACGCCATGGCGGCACTGGCCAGCGCCGACAGCACCAGGCCAGCGCTGGCCGAGACAAGCGAGCGGCGCATGATCACAGGTTGAAGCCGACGCTCAGGTAGGCGGCACGTCCCGGGTTTTCGTAGTCCCAGAGTGTGCCATTGCTCGCGGTCACGTACTCGCGATCGAAGACGTTCTCGAGCGTCAGGTTGGCCTTCCAGTCCGGCGCAAAGGCCCAGCCGGCGCGCAGGTCCAAGGTGCCGTAGCCGGCCAGACGCTCGTCGTTGTCGACGTCATTGTAGCGGTGGTCCTGGGCGACGAAGGAGGCCCCCAGATTCCAGTCACCCAGCTGGCGATCGGCGTCCAGGCGCAGGGTCTGGGAAGCGCGCCTTCTCAATTGCTTGCCCGTGTCGCGGTCTTCCGGGTCGGTATAGGCGACGCTGGCGGCCAGGGTCCACTGGTCGAGCTCGAGCCCGGTGGCAAGCTCCACCCCACGAATTCGAGCCTCATCCACGTTGACCAGACCGTCGTCCCCCGATGCGATCAGATCATCGACGTTGGTCTGGTAGAGCGCCAGATCCCAGAACATTCGCTGGTACTGGCCGCGCAGGCCGAGCTCCCAGGTTTCGGACTCTTCGGCGTCAAGGTCGCTATTGCTGTAATTGAAGAACTCTGGAAGATATAGGTCGTTGAAGGTCGGGGCACGGAAGGCGGTGCCGTAGCTAGCACGCAGGGTGTGCTGATCGTCGAAGGCGTAGCCCAGTGCCAGGTGGCCGGTGACCTCATCGCCGAACGCCTCGTTGTCGTCGTGGCGCAGGCCCGCCTGCATCGAGAATGGCTCAAAGTCCATCAACGCCTGGGCGAACACCGCCACATTGTCGCGACTGGTCTCTTGGTACTCGGTGGTGCCATCGACCTTGTCTTCCTGATACTCGGCGCCGGCGATCAACTCTTGGGCGCCCAGCAGCAGGGTATTGTCCCAGCGCGCGGTACGCGTCTCGGTATCGATCACCGAAGTGCCAAAGGATTCAGAATGCGACTCCAGCTCATCGCGGGCCTCGCTCAGGGTAAGACGCGACGACCAGATATCGGTCACCGGCATCTCGGCGTAGACACCGGCCACCTGCTGCACATAGTCGGAGTCACCACCTTCGTATTCGTTGTTGCCACGGGCACGTAGTCCCAGCAGTCCGAGGTTGGCGCCGTTGTCGAAGGTGTGAGACAGGCTCACCAGACCCGAAGTGTTGTCGTAGGCCTTGTCCTCGCCGCCATCGCGAACCTCGGTGCCGTCGCTGTCCAGGCGGGTGGCGCTGAACTGGTAGGAGGTGCCGCCCTCGCGGCCCGACAGACTGGCCGAGGCCCGCTGGGTATTGAAGGAGCCGGTACCGAGCTGCACGCTGGGCGTCGGTCCCTGTTCATCGGGCTTGTCGGTGAACAGCTGAACCACCCCGCCCACCGCGTCGGCACCGTAGAGCGCACCACGAGGCCCGCGGACCACCTCGATGCGCTCGAACATGCGCGGCTCCAGGTACTGCCAGGCAGGTGCTCCAGTGGTGGCCGAGCGCAGGCGGATACCGTCGATCATCATCACAGTAGCGGAGCTGTCAGTTCCGCGAATAAAGACGCTCGCCTGCTTGCCGAAGCCACCGCTGGTGGACACGTCCACACCGGGCACGCCGCGAAGGGCGTCGGGAATGCTGACCGGATCGCGGCGCCTTAGCGCCTCTTCATCGATGACGCTGACCGAGGACAGCGACTGACTGGCGGTACGCGGCGAAAGCGTCGCCGACACCACCAACGGGTCGAGTTCGGTGGCGGGCTCGGTGGTGGGCTCAATAGAGGCCTGTTCGACGGAGGACAGCTCGGCGGTCGTCACGTCGGAGGAAGCGGACTGCTGGGCGCTGGCCTGGCTCACCAGTAGCCAGGGGGCGGCGGCAAGGCCGACGCACAGACGCAGGCCACGGGAGCGGCAGGCAACAGAAAGACGAGCAGGGGCGAAGAAAGCAGACGACATGGTGTATCCCTTGGCACCGTGCGCACCCGCACGGCGTAGACCCTCGAAGGCCGAGGAGCGAACAGGGGACACAGAACGCTGGACAGGACACCCGGGAGCGTCAAGAACACCAAACTGACAGGCAAGCGCTGCGCGTCGGGACCCCACCGCCCCTTGGCATGGCTCTTCAGGCCGGTCTCCGGGCTGACGAGATGAACCATCGAAGCGTTTCGACGGTTCGGCGCGTTCGCCTTCCCGTGACTGGCTGAGCGGGACACAGGGTCCGGTCGCATCAGGGGTCAAGGACCCTGTCACAGTGGCGTGGTGAGCGCGCTTGACTCGATCACCGTTGCGGGGGCAGCGTCGGATTGGCACCGACTTCCCGTTTCACCCCTCGTGTCTATTTCTGGCCACGGCGTCTTGCGTCAGAAAGGACTGACGCCGTGGTCATGCTGGCACGTTTCGGGGCACCTGAGAGTGCGCGTAAGCTAGCAATCGGCACAGCGGGCGTCAACGAAAAGCGCCGTTCGGCTTATTCGATGGGGGGCCATGCCGGCTCTGTTCGCTCAGTCCGCCAGTCCGCTCAGTCCGCTGCGGCAGCATCCTTCCCATCGAGTCGCATGGTCAGGCCATGGCGAACGTAGTGTACCTGGCTTGCCAGGCGCACTGCGTCCTGGGACAGCCAGCCCATCAGATCACGCAGACGGCGCTGGGCCGGGTCCACCGGGACGATGCCGCGCCCCACCTCGTCAAGCACCAGCACGCGCCGTCCCGGCGAACTGGCCCAGCCAGTGAAGGCCTGGCGCCAGCGCTGGCCCAGCCGGTCATCGTCGGCACTTGCCGACTCGTTCTCACGTTCGTTCTCACGTCCGGCCCCAAGTTCGGCCTCGAGCCAGGCAAGCCAGCCGCTGATGACGAGGGTGTCGCCATCGTCGATGGCGGGACCAGCGCCAGCACCGGGCACCCGTCTCATCATCTCGTCGGCGTCGCGCCAACGTGCCTCGGGGTAGCGCTCGGCTACCCGCTGACGCTTGCCTGACGCGGTACCGCCGATGAAGACGTGCATGTGATGCCCTCTGCCTGTCGAATGAGTGTCCAGCGCCGACCTGCGGCCTGACCGACGACGCCCTCCCAGAACGGCACGCCCTCGAACTCTCGGCGCAGCTCGCGGATCACCCCGCCGTGGGTGACCACCAGCACGCGCCGGTGGCCGGCCTCGACGGCGGCATCGAAGATGGCGCCAAGGGCCAGCGCCAGCCGGTCACGCAGGTCCTGGGCGGATTCACCACCGGGAGGCGCCAGCTCCCCGGCGCTGTCGATCCACTCCCGGTAGACCGGATCGTCCTTGAGCTCTTCCCAGTTGCGCCCCTCGAACTCGCCGAAGTCGTTCTCGCGCAGGCGTTGGTCCAGGCGAGGCTCCGGCCAGCCACGTCCCTCGGCGATATGGGCCAGGGTCTGGCGGCAGCGGGTCAGGTCGCTCGACACCACAGCGTCGAAGCGCTCGCCTTCCAGTTCCAGGCGAAGCCGATCCATATCGGCCAGGGCGTCGGGCATCAACAGCTCGATATCGCGCTGGCCCTGGTAGCGCTTGTCCAGGTTCCACTGGGTCAGCCCGTGGCGAACCACCACCAGCTCGAGACACACATCAGAAGCCATAGTTCTCCTCCCTCGATGGCACTGCCCAGCATATCGCCGTTGATGCCGTGAAAGGCTCGGATCATCCCCCGGGCGAAGACCCAGGTAAAGCCCCCGCTGGCGAGCAGAAGCCCCACCAGCCCGGCTACGTTCGTCCCGCCCGGCGCCAGCAGCAGTCCCGCGGAAACCACCACCAGAAGAGGAACTAGGGCAAGCGTCAGGTCGCGCCAGCCAAGGCCCTGCTGCCAGCTGTGGGCGAGTCCCTCGGGCCGAGCGGCGGGTACGCCGATGAGCAGCGCCACCGCGCTGGCTCTGGCCAGGGCGGGTACCACGACCAGCCACAGCAGAGCCCCGTCGGTCGTGAGCCACCACCACAACAGGACCGCCTTCCAGGCCAGCAGGAACACCAGCGCCAGCACGCCAAAACTGCCGACCTGCGGGTCCTTCATGATCTGCCAGCGGCGCTCGAGCGGCGCATTGCTGCCCAGCGCATCGGCCAGGTCCATCACACCGTCCAGGTGCAGCCCACCGGACAGCGCCACCCACAGCGTCAGCAGCACCAGTGTCTGGATCGGTGTCGGCAGCGCAGAGGTCAGCGCGGCGGCCACGGCCAGCAACACGCCGATCAAGAGCCCCACCAGCGGGTAGCAACGCGCCGCCCAGCGGCGGTTGGCGCCGTTCCAGTCGATCATCACCGGCAACGGTATCCGGGTAAGAAACTGGATCGCCAGCCCCAGCCCGGCCAGTGCCGGCAGCACTCTTGGCCTTTGATCACTCACTCGACTCTCCTCTACCCAGCCTGTTGCCCGCCCCTGCCCTCACGTCAGCGGTACGTTCCCCCGCCGGCTTCCACTCGATGGTCTGCCCCGCGACCACCTCCACCACCCGATCGGCGCACCGCGCCAACAGCAGGTGCAGACGCTGGAGCTCGCTCAGGTACCAGCGCACCAGGGCGTCCTTCGGCGGCAATTCCTCGTTGAGGTCGTTGGATACGACCACCAGCGCGATGTCACGTCGGCGAGCGTCCGCGAGCAGCGCTGCTAGTTGGTTAAAGGCGTCTCTCGCCGCAGCGCGCCGGGCGTCACGCTCGAGGCCGTCGGCAAACAGGCGCTGACTCGACCACAGCGTCAGGCAATCCAGCAGCACGGTGTCGCCTGCGCCCACCTGACGCCAGGCGGCCAACAGATCCTGCGGTGCCTCCAGCGTATGCCAGCGGCTGTCACGCCGGGCCTGGTGGCGCGCCACCCGCGTGGCCATCTCGCCCTCCTCGGCCCTGGCGGTTGCCAGGTACCAGAGCTGCCCCCGGGGCTTGTCGGCGTGGAGTGCCAGCGCCGCCTGTTCGGCAACGTGACTCTTGCCCGAACGCACGCCACCGCTGACAAAGGCGATCATCGGTTCTCTCCACGAGACTGGGCGTCGCCGAGCCAGTCGCCAAGCCATCTGAGCAGGCGATCATTGTCGGCGCGGCGCTGCAGCGCCACGCGAATCCAGGCGCCGTCCAACCCGTTGAAGGTGTGGGTGTGGCGAGCCAGACAGCCGTGCCGTGCCAGGTAGGACAACAAGGCTTCGCCATTGGCCTGCGACGGCTGGCCCGGCGGCCTGAACAGCACGAAATTGGCCTGGGAGTCCACCACCGTCAGGCCCAGATCGCGCAGGCCGGCCGTCAGGTAGGCGCGCTCGGAGTAAAGCCAGTCGCGCGTGCGACGCGCAAAGTCGCCATCGGCCAGCAGCTCGGGCACTACAGCGGCAGCCAGGCCGTTGACGCTCCAGGCCACCTGATGGTGTTGCAGCGCCCGACAGCGCTGCGGGGACGCCACCAGATAGCCAAGCCGCAGCCCCGCCAGGGCGTAAAACTTGGTCAGCGAGCGCAACAGCACCAGTGGCTCGCCCTGCTCCACCAGATCGGTGAGCGGGGCTTCGTCGTCGGCAAAGTCGACGAAGGCTTCGTCGATGACCACCAGGGTGTCGCTGCGCCTGGCCGCCGCCACCAGCGCTTCCACGTCACTTCTGGGAAGGCGCGTGCCGGTGGGATTGTTGGGGCGACACACAAACACCAGATCGACAGCGGCAAGGCGCGCCGAGAGCGCCTCGACGTCCAGCCGGAAGTCATCTCCGCTGAGCGGCAAACGCTCGATCTCGATGTCGTTGAGGCGGCATGCCCGGGCGTACTCGCCGAAGGTCGGCTCGATGATCAAGGCGCGGGCGCGACGATAGGCCCGGGCCACCAGGTGGATCGCCTCGGCGCCGCCGTTGGTCAACACCACCGACTGTGGCGCTATCCCCAGCGACGCCGCCAGGGCCGCCACGGCGCCCCGGTGCTCGGGGTCAGGATAGTGGCGCACCTCGCTCATGGCGCGGGCGAGCCAATCAGAAAGCCAGACCGGCGGGCCCAGCGGGTTGAGGCTCGCGCTCACATCCATGGTCGGTGTCACCGACGACAGGCCAAGTCTGTCGAGCAGCGCCGCGCCCTGGCCGCCGTGATCAGGCCAGCAAGAGCCCTGGCTCTGCGTTGGCGTTTGGCTCGCGCTTGTGTCGCTCAGGTGCTGATTGTGGGTCGATGTCATCGCACGGCCTCCAGCACCAGGATGATCAAGGCCAGCAGTGTCAGCACGCCCGCCGTACCGGCGTAGAGACAGCGAATCGCGGCGTCAATGTGACGCGCCTTTATCGTCTCGGTGGGCGTGCCCAGCCGCGCCCGGTCGCTGATCTGATCGCCGTAGCGGTTTACCCCGCCCAGCTCGACGCCGAGCAGATTGGCCACCATGGCCTCCGGCCAGCCGGCGTTGGGACTGGGGTGAGCCGGTGCCTGTCGGCACGTCGCCGACCAGGCGCCGCGCCTGCGCAGCCCCGGAACCACCGCAGCAAGACACCACATCGCCAGCGCCGTCAGCCGAGCCGGCAGCAGGTTGACCAGATCATCGAAGCGAGCCGAGGCCCAGCCGAACTCGCGGTAGCGATCGCTGCGATGGCCGACCATGGAATCCAGAGTATTGGCTGCCTTGTAGGCCAAGGCCAGGGGCGCACCGCCGAGCAGAGCCCAGAACAGCGGTGCGGTGATGCCATCGACGGTATTTTCGGCCACGCTCTCGACGCAGGCTCGGCTCACCCCTGCCTCGTCAAGCTCCCGGGTATCGCGCCCGACGATGGCCGAGACCGCGCGCCGCGCCTGATACACATCGCCCCTTGCCAGCGGTGTGGCCACCGCGCGGGCGGCCTGCACCAGGCCCCGGCAGGCAAGGCAGGTCCACAAAAGCAAGCCCTCCACCACCAGCGCCAGCCAGGGCGAGACGACACCGGCAAGGCCAATCGCCAGAGTGGCCAGCGTCCATGCAAGCCCCACCACCACCAGCGTGAGCACCACGCCCTTGGCTCGACGCGCCTGCGGCCTGCCACGATTGAGCCGCGCTTCCAGGGCGCCGATCAGTCGGCCCATGCCGACCACCGGATGCGGCAGCCAGCGTGGATCCCCCAGCCAAAGATCCAGCACCAGGGCGGCGAGCACCAACGCCAGCAACTCGGGGCTCAGTGGCGGCAGCGTCATGGGAACCACCACCCCCTGGCCGCGCTGTCGTCATCTACTCTCACGACGTCTGCTCGCCTCATGCCGACGGGCCACCCTCGACTCCGGCGTCGGCGAAGGTCGCCATCTCGCTGAGCATGGCGCAGGCACTGGCGAGCAGCGGATAGGCCAGGGCCGCGCCGCTGCCTTCGCCCAGGCGCAGGCCAAGTGACAACAGCGGCTCACCGCCGAGTGCGGCCAGCGCCTCACCGTGACCGGCCTCATCGCTGCGATGGCCAAACACCAGGTAGTCGCGCACGCCAGGCGCCAGCCGAGTCGCCGCAAGGGCCGCCACCGTGGCGATAAAACCGTCCACCAGCACCGGCGTGCGACCCGCCGCTGCGGCCAGGCAGGCCCCCGCCATGGCGGCGATCTCGAGCCCGCCCAGACACGCCAGGGTATCGAGGGCGGTATCGCCAGTGCCCCGTGCCAGCGCCCTGGCGATGACCTTGCGCTTGTGGGCCAGCCGCGCATCGTCGATACCGGTGCCACGCCCCACCACCTCCTCGGCGGAAAGCCCGGTAAAGGCGGCCAGCAGAGCGCTGCTGGCGGTGGTGTTGGCGATGCCCATCTCCCCCAGGATGACACAGCGGGAACCCGCTGCGCGGGCGCGCTCGACGGCTCGAATGCCGACCTCAAGCGCCGCCTTTACCTCGTCGGGACTCATGGCGTCCTCGCAGGCAATATTGCCGCTGCCCGCCCGCACCCGATCGAGCACCACACCCGGCACCTGATCGCTGGGCGTGGCCACCCCAACGTCGACGACCTCGAGCCGGGCATTGATCTGGCGGGCGAAAACGTTGATGGCGGCGCCCCCGCGGGCGAAGTTGGCGACCATCTGGGCGGTGACCGAGGCCGGAAAGGCCGACACGCCTTCCGCCGCCACCCCGTGGTCGGCGGCGAACACGATGATGGCTGCAGGGTCGACCCGGGGTAACGGCTCGCCGGTCATCGCCGCCAGATCCGCTGCCAGCTTCTCGAGTCGACCCAGGCTGCCGGGGGGCTTGGTCAGGCTATCGAGACGAGCACAGGCCTGGCGGCGGGCCTCAAGGTCCAGCGAAGGAATGCGGCCAATATTGGAGGAAAGAGTTGAAACAAGGGGTGAGTCGAGGGTCGAGTCAAGCGTCGAGGCGGGAGTAGAAGACGAGGACGAGGGCTGGTCACGCACGGCGATATCCTGATGGCACAAACGCCGCCCGGGCGGCGAATAAGAAAAAGACCGCCCGAGCCTTCCGACACGCGAACAGGCGGGCAACAAGCCGCCGAGCTTAGCAGATCACCGAAAGGCGATCTTCCCTCGGAAACGGATCCGAGATCCAGCGTCTATGCTGCAGGTCGTGCTGCAGGTCACGCTGCGGGTCGCCTTGCCTCATTCAAGCCCTGTTCGAGCCCCGTTCGAGGCCCCCGCATTCATCATGATTCGCCCGGACTACCGACGCCGCGACCGGGTGGGCGCGGCGTCGGTATCTATTCATGAAACAGCTCTACTGGTGAAACCGCTCGAGCGTGACCTCAGGCAAAGACGTTGAGACACCAGGTGATGGCGGGCACGGAGACCATGTCGATCAAGACGGCGCCACACAGCGGAACGATGATGTAGGCCTTGCTCGATACCACCTTGTAGTGGTCGCAGACGGCGCCCATGTTGGCGAAGGCGTTGGGCGTAGCGCCCAGGCCAAAGCCGATGAAGCCGGCGGAGAGTACGGCGGCGTCGTAGTTGCTGCCGAGCGAACGAAAGACCACCAGCGCCGCGATGGCCATGATCACCAGCGTCTGGATCATCAGGATCAGCGCCAGGCCAAGTCCCATGCCCTGCAGCTGCCAGATCTTCAGGTTCATCATGGCCATGGTCAGGAAGATCGCCAGGCTGACTTCTCCGATCAGATTGATGGCGCGCTCGGAGACCTCGACCAGGCGAAGGTGATCGTTCAGATTGCGCAGCACGATGGCCACGAACATGGCCCCGACGTAGCTTGGCAGCACGATGCCGAGTTTCTCTTTCATGAATTCGCGGCAGGCCAGGCCGATGACCATCACCGGTACCACCACCGCCATGGCCTTCAGTACCCGATGCGGGGTCAGCGTCTGATCATCTTCGCTCAGGTGCTCCTCGTGCAGATCGGCAAGCCCGCCGACCTCCTCGGCCTCGATGCGAAGCTTGAACCGCTCGATCAACCAGCGGGCGAGAGGCGCGCCCAGCAGACTACCGGTAATGACACCGTAGGTGGCCGCCGTCATGGCGGCGGTCAGGGCGCCGTCGGCACCGAGCGCTTCCGCCTCTGGCCCGAAGGCCGCCGCACCGCCAAAGCCGCCTTCCAGCGAAGGGCCACCCGCCATCAGGCCGATCAGGGGGTCGAGCCCGATCATCGAGGCGACGCCGATACCGATACCATTCTGCACCAGCACCAGGGCCCAGCAGGTCAACAGGAAGATCACCAGCGAACGCCCGCCCCTGGCCAGCACCGAGAGGCTGCCACCGAGCCCTACCGTGGCGAAGAAGGCGATCATCATCGGATCCTGAACGCTGGTGTCCAGATCCAGCGTCAGCACGTCCATCGATCGTAGCAGCCATACCAGCACGGCGAAGCCGATGCCCCCGACCACCGGCGTCGGTACGCACATGCGCTCGAGCCACTCCACCCGGCGCCGAAGCTGAATGCCCACCATCAGCAGGACCAGCGCCAGCGCCATTGTTTCCACTGCGTTCAAGCCTATATTCATCTGCCTTCGCTCTCCTTCGCCCTCGAAGGACACCCTCCTGGTGACTCTCGGTGCGCATACGCCAGGTGTCCGCCCCTAGACTACTGGACAAAAATTCAGGCATGAGAGGGGCCTATTTGTCGTGGAGCAAGCTTTTGCTCCCTCTTGTGTCCTCAGAGGTCCGCCCCACCCGAGGGAGGGCCCAGGCAGAAACAGCGGTTCAAACTCAGCCAGGGGAGAAGGTGCCAAGGGCCACGACCAATGACACAGAGGGCGATGACCAACGACACAGAGGGCGAGGTCACTGGCACCCTGACGGTCGAGTCGACGATGGCAAAGCAAATGAGACCGCCCTTTGGGCAGGCTCGAGGAAGTTGGTCATGCACAAGCAATGATCGTTTACTATGCTGTCTTGCATGCCCATCAAGGCACACTTTTAGCTGAGCCAGCAGACTCAGCCTTCCCTCCCCCTGGTTCCAGCCCAGCGGGCGGGGATCGGAGGAAATACAACGATACCGCCGGCCTTCACGCGCCGGCTGTCAGGACCTGACCAGCAAGCCGTACGTCGACCAGCAAGGAGAGCAGGCCAACACATCACTCCGCTGTATCAATGCCATGTCAATGACATCATTTAATTTAAGGGAACGATCATGAAAGTGTATTCGTCGGCAATACCTTCGCCCTGGAAGGGCATCGTGGCGGCATCGATTGCTGCGGTCGGCCTGGCAGCCAGCATTCAGCCAGCGTCCGCTACCGAAGAAGAAACCTCCTCCGAGGCGTCATCAGACAAGCCCAACATCCTGGTCATCATGGGCGATGACATCGGCTGGTTTAACACCAGCGCCTACAACAGCGGCATGATGGGTTACACCACGCCCAACATCGACAGCATCGCCGAAGAAGGCATCCGCTTCACCGACGCCTATGGCCAGCAGAGCTGCACCGCTGGGCGCGCGGCCTTCATCACCGGGCAGTCACCCAAGCGTACCGGTCTTCTCAAGATCGGCATGCCCGGCGATCCGCTCGGCCTGCAGCCGGAAGACCCGACCATCGCCGAGATCCTCAAGCCGATGGGCTACGCTACCGGCCAGTTCGGCAAGAACCACCTCGGCGATCGCGACGAGTACCTGCCGACCAACCACGGCTTCGACGAATTCTTCGGCAACCTCTACCACCTGAACGCCGAGGAAGAGCCGGAGAACGCCGACTACCCCACCGATCCTGGCTTCCGTGAACAGTTCGGCCCCCGTGGTGTCATTCGCTCTTCCGCGGATGGCCAGATCGAGGACACCGGCCCGCTGACAAAACAGCGTATGGAGACCATCGACGAGGAATTCCTGACCGCCGCCGAGGACTTCATCGAGCGCCAGGAATCTTCCGACACCCCCTGGTTCGTGTGGTACAACACCACCCGCATGCACATCTTCACCCACCTCAAGGAAGAGAGTGAAGGCCGCACCGGGCTTGGCGTCTACGCCGATGGCATGACCGAGCACGACGCTCTGGTAGGCCAACTGCTCGACAAGCTCGAAGAGCTGGGTGCCGACGAGAACACCATCGTCATCTATACCACCGACAACGGCGCCGAGAAGTTCACCTGGCCGGATGGCGGCACCTCGCCCTTCCGTGGCGAGAAGGCCACCACCTGGGAAGGCGGCATTCGGGTGCCGTTCATGATGAGGTGGCCGGGGCAGATCGAACCGGGCCAGGTGTCCAACGAGATCCTTTCGCTTGAGGACATGTTCCCGACCCTGATCGCCGCCGCTGGCGAGCCGGACATCAAGGAGCAGCTGCTTGACGGCTACACCGCCGGTGACAAGGAATTCAACGTGCACATCGATGGCTATAACGTGCTGCCCCACCTGACTGGCGCAGAGGACGCCGGCGAGTGGCCGCGCGACACCTTCTTCGCCTTCGTCGATGATGGTTCCCTGGGTGCCGTGCGCTTCGGCCAGTACAAGGCACACTTCAGCATCCAGGAGCACGAGGGCATGGATGCGTGGCGCCGTCAGCAGACGCAGCTCAAGGCACCGCTTCTGATCGACCTGCGTGCCGATCCGTTCGAGATGGCCCCGGAAGACTCTTCCTACTACGACGACTGGCAGCTGCGCCGCATGTATGCCTTCTCCCCTGTAGGCAAGATCGTGGCGGACTTCATGGCCACCTTCGAGGAATACCCCCAGCGTCAGGAAGCCGGCTCCTTCACGCCGAAGCAATAACGCTTCCCCCGGCAAGTCGACAGGAGGCCGCCCTTGGGCGGCCTCTTGCCGTTGTGCTCCCCGTTCAGCTCCTTGCTCAACCCTCGTTCAGCCCCCGTTTATCTCCTTATTCAGCCCCTAGCTCCGCTCCGCGTTCGTCCGAGACATCACGCAACTGGATATATAGACAGTATTCGGCTAGCCTTGCCGGCATGGATCACTATCATGACGACGGCCAGCAAAGAAGCGCTACGAGCCCCTTGAAGGGCCGCGGCGCGACCTATGATCCCGCCAATCGTTTTGCTCCCTCACGCAGCGAACAGGTGGACGACGGCTGGTGGCAAGAGGCAACGCCTGATCGCATCGCCACCGTCACCGCCACCGAGCGCGCCAAGAGCGCGCTGTCGTGGAACCGCTCGCCAGACCTGCCCTTCGATCGCTCGATCAACCCCTACCGTGGCTGCGAACATGGCTGCATCTACTGCTACGCGCGGCCCAGTCATGCTTACTGGGACTTGTCACCCGGTCTCGACTTCGAGACCCGCCTGATCGCCCGCACCGGCCTGGTGGAACGCCTCACCGAGGAATTGTGCAAGCCCGGCTACGTCTGCCGTCCGATCAACCTGTCCGGCAACACCGACGCCTACCAGCCCATCGAGGCCGAACACCGAACTACCAGGGCACTGCTCGAACGGCTGCTGCAGTGGCGTCATCCGGTCACCCTGGTGACCAAGAGCGCGCTGATCCTGCGCGACAAGGACCTGTTGAGTGAACTGGCAAGCCGCCGCCTGGTGCGGGTGATGGTCAGCCTCACCAGCCTGGACACCGAACTCAAGCGTCAACTGGAGCCACGCACCGCCTCACCCCGGGCCCGACTTCGGATCATCGGCGAACTTGCCGATGCCGGTGTACCGGTGGGCACCCTGGTCTCGCCGGTGATTCCCGGGCTTACCGACCATGAACTGGAGCGCCTGCTCCAGGCCGCCAGGGACGCCGGCGCCAGCACCGCCGGCTGGATGCTGCTGCGCCTGCCACGCGAGGTCGCGCCGCTGTTCGAGGCCTGGCTCGAGGCCCACTATCCTGAGCGCGCCGGCAAGGTCATGAGCCTGATTCGCCAGTGTCGCAACGGCCAGGACTACGACAGTCGCTTCGGCCACCGCATGCGCGGCCAGGGCGTCTTCGCCGAACTGCTCGACCAACGCTTCCGCAAGGCCTGCCGTCGCCTGGGCCTGTCACGACGTAGTGATAGTGGCCTTGATAGCGGCCTTGATACTGATAGTGAGCTTGATACCGAGAGCTTCAGGGCGCCCCACCGTCAGGGAACACTATTCTGAGGCTTGTCTAACCTTCGCTCGTCGACGTTTCGGATAAAGCCTCGCGAGACGCCACCGCCTCCAGGCCGCTATGCGCCAGCGCTGGTCCCATTGCCGCCTTCCAACTGTCCCTGGCTGCCGCCGGTGCCACCACCTACGCTACAAGGATCCTCTGGAATAACGACCTACAATTAAAATATAAGGAGTTCTGCATGCGCCGCCAGACCAAGGGCCTGCACGCCCTCTACGCCAAGGATCCCGTGGACGCCGATCGCAAGCTGTGGGGGCGGCAGGTGGATCCCGTCAGCCGTCGTGGATTTCTCACCGGCTCCAGCCTGCTGGCCATGAGCGCGGTACTCGGCGCCAGCATTCCCTTCGCACGCTTCATGCCGGGAGGCCTGATACCCGCAGCCCTGGCCCAGAGCGACGAAGCCTTCGAAATCGAGGGCAAGGAGGGGCTGAGGGTCCTCAACGACCGTCCGATCAACGCCGAGACACCGGCCCATCTGCTCGACGATGACATTACCCCGGCGCGCTACATGTTCGTGCGCAACAACGGCCTGCCCCCGGAGCGAGCCGAGATCGATCCCGCCACCTGGACGCTGGAAATCACCGGCGAGTCGTGCCAGAACCCCACCACCTTCACCATCGCCGAGCTGAAGGAGCGCTTCTCCGAGCACACCTACCAGCTTCAGGTAGAGTGCGGCGGCAATGGTCGCAGCGAGTACGTCCCCGCCGCCAGCGGCAACCAGTGGACCACCGGTGCGGTGGCCTGCCCGACCTTTACCGGGGTACGACTTCGCGATGTGCTGGAGGCCTGTGGCATCGCCGACGACGCCGTCTATATCGGTTACTACGGCGCCGATCGCCATGCCAGCGGCGCCGCCGACAAGGAAGCGATCTCTCGCGGTGTGCCGATGGAAAAGGCCCTGGAGGACGAGTCGCTGATCGCCTGGGCGATGAACGGCGAGGACATTCCCTACCAGAACGGCTACCCGCTGCGCCTGGTGTGCGGCGGCTGGCCGGGTTCGGTATCGGGCAAGTGGCTCAAGCAGATCGTCGTGCGCAACCAGAAGCACGATGGAGCCAAGATGGCGCCTCCCTCCTACAGCGTGCCGGCGAACCCGGTGGCACCGGGCACTGAGGTGGCCAAGGAAGACTTCGTCACCATCCAGTCGATGCCGGTGAAGTCCCTGATCACCTACCCGCGATCAGGGATCGAGCACGCCCAGGGCCAGCCGATGGAGGTGCGCGGCCACGCCTGGGCGGGGGATCTGTCGGTATCCGAGGTGCACACCTCCATCGACTTCGGTGCCACCTGGCAGAAGGCCAGCCTCAACGACGCACCCAATCGCCTCGCCTGGCAGCGCTTTACCACCCAGGTCGAGTTCCCCGAGCCAGGCTATTACGAGGTGTGGGCCCGGGCGGTGGACGAAAACGGCCAGTCCCAGCCCATGGTGGTGCCCGGCTGGAACCCCAAGGGCTACCTCAACAACGCCTGTCACCGCATCGCGGTTCAGGTCGGCTGAGGGAGGAGACTGGCATGGGAATTCGTACTACCAGAAGGCATAGGGCATGGTCGTCGACCCGCCCGCTCTTGATGACTGGCCTGCTGCTCGGCGCGGTGCTGTTCAGCCCCTTTGGCCTGGCTCAATCGACAGGCGAGGCCTCTGGGCAAGCCACAGATGCCCCCCTCGAGACCGATCCGGACAGCGGGTTCGTGATGGCCGAGGGCTGGCAGACGGTCAAGGGCAACTGCACCGTCTGCCACTCCGCCGCCCTGGTCACCCAGAACAGGGGGTCACGCGAGCACTGGGCCTACCTGATCGACTGGATGCAGGAGACTCAGGGCCTGTGGCAGTTCAATCCCGAAATGGAAGCCACCATTCTCGACTACCTGTCGACCCACTACGGCCCGAGGACCGATGCCAGGCGGCAGAACCTGCCCAAGCATCTGATGCCGCCGGCACCACAGGCCAGCGAGACCAGCGCAGAAGGTTGAAACAACGGGCGCGGTCGAAAGGCGGCTGATCGGCCCGGTTCTGCGACAGCGGAATCGGGCATCGTATGCTCTGACAGATAGTCAGATGCCCTAACACAGATCCTTCAGCGCAGATCCTTCAGCGCAAGTCCTTGAGCACAGTGCCGCTGGCGAGGATCTGCGCCTCGAGAGGCAACTCACGGAACGGCTCGCAAACCGCCTCGCTTTGCCATTGGCGCATGGCGGGCAACGCGAGGAGTCGCTCGAGGTAGTCGCGAGACGGGCCACCCATGGGCAGGTCGTAGGTTCGCATCCTGAAGGCGATGGGGGCGAAAAAGGCGTCTGCGGCGGTAAACTGCTCGCCGCACAGGTAAGGTCCACCAAAGCGCGTCAAGCCGTCTTCTAACAGTTCGTCCAGCCGATGCAGGTCATCCAGCAGCTCGGGCGTCTTTTCGTTCAAGCGTACGCGCAGCGCGCAGTGCATCGGACACTGCTGCCTGAGCGCGCCGAAACCTGAATGCATCTCGGCACAGGCACTTCTGGCCCAGCACCTGGCGTCCACATGCTCAGGCCAGATCTCGGAATGACGCTCGGCCAGGTATTCGATGATGGCCAGCGAGTCCCACACCACCCGTTGGTCATGATGCAGGCAGGGCACTCGCCCCGAGGGCGAAAACCGACGAAAGTCGGCGTGACTGTTGCCCTGCTCATCGAAGGGGTGAAAGGCCAGCTCGAAGGGAATCTCGAGCTGGCGCAAGGTGAGCCAGGCCCTCAGCGACCACGACGACGTCTGTCGATTGGCGATATGCAGCACGTACATGACCGCTCTCCCTGGGTTGCCGACAGCGCCTGTCGCTGCCGGTGACGGGATTCAAGCCGCCAGCGACATCTCGTAGCCGGTGTACTTGCGAAGATTGATCACGCCGGTATCGAAGATCAGGTACTGGCCCTTGATCCCCATCAGCGTGCCCTCGACCCGCGGATTCTTGTCGAGGTTGTGAGACGTGACCTTGGTGGGGTACTCAAGCACCGGGTAGTCGAAGCGTCGTGGGCTGCCGTCCAGAGGACGGATGGCATCGGCGCCGAAGCGCTCGCGCAGATCGCCCAGCCCCGCCGACAGCTTCTTCAGCAGACGGTCGCGCTCTGCGGCCAGATCCAGCTCCTCGACCTGGCCCTTGAGCATCGCTCGCCAATTGGTGCGATCCGACACCTCGTTCTTGAACAGCACCTCGACGAAACCAGACTGCTGACGACTGTCCACCTCGAGGATCGGCAACGCCTGGATCGCGCCCTGGTCGAGCCAGCGCGTCGGCATCTGGGTATTGCGGGTGATCCCGACCTTGAGCCCGGAAGCGTTGGACAGGTAGACGACGTGGGGCTGGAAGCAGAACCGCTCGCCCCACTCAGGCTCGCGGCAGGTACCCTCGAAGAAGTGGCACAGCTCGGGCTTCATGATGCAGCTATCGCACTGGGCCAGGCGCTTGAAGCAGGGATAGCAGTGGCCTTGCCCGAAGCTCTTCCTGGTCGCACGTCCACAGTGCGTGCAGGCGATCGCCCCGCTCCACTCGAGTCGCAGGGTGCGGCCCAGGTAGTCGTTGAGCGGCAGACGGTTCTCGCCGGCCTTGAGGGTGTAGCGCGCGGGGGAGTCGGGTTCGACCCCCATCTTGGACAGACATCCGTGGGCAAGTACTTCAGTCACGACTGGCATCCCGGGCGAGCCCCGCCATGTCTTCGGAAACCCCGGCACTGCTCGATGGCCCGCCGGGCCCAGCGCCGCAGGTGCGTTGCTCGAGGTAGCCGATGCGGCTCTCCTCGGGCACATTGTTGTCGTGCTCGTAGCGCATCACGGCTTCCATGCACAGCTCGATCTGTTCGGCCGTCAGCATTCGGCCATCCGGCCACTTGCGCAGCGACACCGCCTGCCTGAGGCTCTGGTAGATCGACGGCGTCATCTGGGAAATCATTCGCTCGAAGGTCATGTCGCTCATGGCATCGCTCTAGTGAAGACGTGATTTGCGGGAATGATACCAGCCCAGCACCAGCCCCACGAGCAGACCGCCCAGATGCGCCTCGTTGGCCACATTGCCAAAACCCACCAGTCCGGCAATGTCGGTCATGGTGAAGACCATCCAGCCGAGCATGAACAGCACCAGCATCTGTGGCACGAAGAAGCCACTGGACGGCGCCCGCCGGGACATCAGCCAGACGTAGCCAAGCAACGCAAAGTCGACGCCCGACATGCCACCGAACAGCACCGTGCCGGTGGCGTACTGGGCCAGGTTTCCGGCAAGCCCTGCCACCACCACCAGCGTCAGCATGCGCAATGGGCCATGCAGGGTCTCCACCTGACGGCCGAAATACCACAACCACATCATGTTGAAGATCAGGTGCATCCAGCCGAAATGCAGAAAGATCGGCGACAGCGGGCGCCATACCTGCCCCGCCGCCAGCGCATCGGGGATACTGCCGACGGCCAGCGCCCCGCCACGGATGCCCACAGGCACGATCGCCAGCCACGCCAGCACCATGTCTCCCCACACAGCGATGGCACCAAACACCAGAAGACACAGCCCGAGCACCGACAAGGTGACCGGATGCTGGCGCAGCAGCGGCCACCAGTGACGTGCCGGTCTCGGCTTCGAGGCGCTGGGCGCGGGTATCGCCTCCCCCCGCTGCCAGCGAGTGATCACCTCGGCCAGAGCGTCCTGTTGTTTCGGGTCCATCAGCCACAGTACCTGGCCGTCGTCCTCGTCGGTGATACGGTGTCCGATGCGGTGCGACCAGAGCGCCTGTCGCAGCTCGCGAGTATCGATATCGTGGGGGATCAGCATGACCCGGAACATGGCGTCTCCAGCGCGAAAAAGGGTAGCGGCCCAGAGATGATGGCCTGAAATGACGTTGGCCGGTAGGGGCAGCGGTCACACGCGGCGCAGATGGGCGAAAGGCCCGACGGCAAGCCGGGCATGGCAGGATGTCTTTTTCATCCACACAGAAAAAGTCCGGCGGAGGGGGCCGCCGGACAAGAGCAAGGGATCATTCAAGGGAACACCTACTCAGACGCCGCTTTTGATAAAGGGTTCAGTCGGGTGCTCGACTTTAATGTAACGTTTTGTATCAATCGAAGACGATCTCTCGGGGCAAGGGCCTCGCACGCACATCCCTGGGCACCGGCACCCATACAAAGTGGTTGGCGTCGAGGCGGGATTCAAAGCTGTAGCGATAGGCCACCAGTCGACCGAACTTCACCGCGCTGTAGTCGAGACAGGCAATATTCGGGGCCGGTAAGGCCGGGACGCCTTCGCACCAATAGTGGCCGATGAACAACGGGGGCTGGTCGGGGCCATAGTAGCTGAGGCTGGCCCGCTCGCTGTCGCTCAACGGCCGGTCCTCGAGGTCTCCCGGTAGATTGTCCGGCTGGAACACCACGTCACCCCAGGTGCGAGGGTCTCGTGCCCAGAAGTGGGTCCGAAAGCTTCGTCGAGTGAAACCGTCTCCGGAATGGATGACCGTGTCCCCGGGCAGGTCGATGGAACCGCCGCGGGTCAGGCGCTCGAGGATCCTCGACTCTTCGGTACCCGGGCTCGAGGCCTGGAGCAGGAAGTCGTGGTCCAGACAGCCGTCGGGCCGGAGCTGCCTGAAGGATTCGATCAGGCGGTCGTCCCAGCAGGCGTGGACCACCCGGATGCCGTCGATCTCGAGACACAGGGGAATCTGACGAAACCACGCCAGGGCATCATCCCACTCCTGGGGGTGGTCATGGTACTGCTCGAGGGTTTCGCGAATGATGCGATTGTGGCGCGGGGTATGGGGGCGCAGCCATTCCCTGCCGTGATCAGGCGGGGCCTTCTGGGTGTACGTCAGGGCATTGATCTCGTGGTTGCCCAGCACGATATAGGCCTCGCCCTCTTCCACCATACGCCTGGCGATGGAGACCGCCAGGCGGATACGCGGGCCACGGTCGATCAGGTCCCCGAGGAAGATCACCTTGCGCTGGGGGTGACGATAGACACCGCCGCGCAGGTGATATCCCAGCCGTTCCAGCAGCGCCGCCAGGGTGGCGCCGCAGCCATGAACGTCACCGATCAGGTCGTAGCCGTCCAGTCGCCTGCTCACGTCAATCTCCCAGCCTGTTGCTCCAGCCCAGCTTGCTGCGCAGGACGTCGTAGAAGTTGTGACCCAGAGGGTGCACCAGTTGAACGTTCTGGGGCTTGCGCCGGATCACCAGAACATCATCGGGCTTGGCCACGGCACGGGTCTGGCCGTCACAGCTGATGTGGGGGTAGGTCTGGTTGGTCTCACCGATATGACAGCGGATCTCGCAGCCAGCGTCGATCACGATGGGCCGGCTCGACAGGGTATGCGGGAACATCGGCACCAGCGTCACCACATCGAGCTTGGGATGCATGATGGGACCACCGCCGGACATGGCGTAGGCGGTGGAACCGGTCGGCGTGGCGATGATCAGGCCATCGCTGCGCTGGCTGTAGACGAACTGGCCATCGATGAACAGTTCGAACTCGATCATCCGCACCGCCTTGCCCGGGTGCAGTACCACTTCATTGAGGGCATCGCCGCTGCCCACCAGAGAGTCCCCGCGGTAGAGCTCGGCGTCGAGCAGAAACCGCTGTTCGACCTCGTACTGTCCTGCCAGCACCTCACCGACACGGGCCTCGAGCTCATCCGGCGAGATATCGGTCAAGAAGCCGAGCCGTCCGCGATTGACCCCCAGCACCAGGGTTCCGCTACGACACAGGGTGCGGGCCGCTCCCAGCAGGCTGCCGTCGCCCCCGACCACGATCACCAGATCACACAGTTCCCCGAGCATGCGGCGACTGGCCTCGGCGTGGCCACGTTCGAGCAACGCCGAGGCGGTACGGTCTTCCACGATCACGTGGTAGCCGGCGTCATCCAGAAAACGAATCAGCCGCTTGAGGGTCTCGACCACCTTGGCGCTGCCCAGGCGCCCGATCAGTCCGATGTTCTTGAACGATTGCATCCACGCATCCTTCCCTTGGCGACCGCTCATTATGGCGAGGGGGGCCTGGCGGAGCAAACCGCGCCCGGCGCCTCAGGCCAACGCATGGCCCAGATCGACGATGGCCCAGACTGACGATAAATTAGACCGGCGCGGTCTGGCGCCGCCGCTGCCACCAGGCGTTGAGCCATAGCGAGCCGGCGATGATGGCGCCTCCCATGGCCAGACGCACCAGATCAGCCTCACGGTTCCAGATCACCAGATTCACCGCAAGGCCGGCAGGGATCAGCATGTTGTTCATGATCGCCAGGGCCCCGGCATCCACCCGCACGGCGCCCAGGTTCCACAGGAAGTAGCCGAGCCCCGAGGCGGCCAGCCCCAGCCACAACAGTACCCCCCACTGCAAGGGCGTCGTCGGCAGCCCAGAGGTGCTGCCCAACAGCGCGAAGGCCGGCAGCGCGATGCACGCCGCGCCCAGGTAGAACCAGGCAAACACATGGTGGCGAGGCAGCGAGGGCGGCAGCGCCACCGACAGGCGCCGATAGCCGACCTGTCCCATGGCGAAACAGAGGTTGGCCCCCTGTACCACCAGGAATCCCAGCCAGAAGTCGTCGTTGACGCCCTTGTAGCGAATGACCGCCGCACCGATCACCGCAAGCCCAGCGGTGACCAGATGGAAGGGCGTGAAACGACCAAACGCCAGGTCATCCAGAATGGTGATGTACAGCGGCGTGAAGATGGTGAACAGCAGCACCTCCGGCACCGACAAGAGCACGAAGGACTGGTAGAAGAAGATGTACATGATGCCGAGCTGGACGGCACCAAGCGCCATCAGCGCAAGCTTATGGCGCAGATCGAGCAGACCGGGCTTCAACAACGGCAGGAACACCAGCGCCGCCAGCCCCACCCGCATCATCACCGCAAAATAGCTGTCCACCTGACCGGCCAGATAGACGCCAATCAGCGAAAACGAGAACGCCCACAGGGCGGTGACCACCACCAGATAGCCCACCGTAAACTCCCATCAGTCAAAAAGGTTTACGGCAGTATACGCGAACACCCTCGCTGGCCCAACGCTTGCCACGCCCGCTGAGCCCTGCTCGCCTCAGTGATTGACCTGCTTCAGCCACCAGGCCCCGTACGCCACCCCAGGCAGCCAGCCCAGCAGGGTCAGCAGGAACGCAATCGCGATCCGGCGCGAACCACCTTCGGCTACCGCCACCGCCAGCGGGGGCATTAGCAGCACCAGCACCATCAAGGCGAGCCGGGCCGCTGGCGACGCCATCAACGCCGACGCCACCTGGGGCGAGGATGTCATGGGCTCGTCACTGGTTCTGGACGCATGCGCATCGGTGCCTTCCTTCTGTTCGGGCACAGGCGGTGGGGTGAAGTGCTCCACCGCCGGGCTATTTGCCGGGGTATTTGAAGGGCTATTTGAAGGGCTATCCATCGCCCCATCCTGCGTACGCTGCGGCTGCGCGTCACGCTGTGCCTGCTGCTGGGCCTGGCGATGGGCCTCGGCGTCAATCTTCTGCTCCAGGCTTTCCGCGCCTTCGGCCAGGACATCGTGGTAACGCTCCCAGTCTTCCCAGTCATGGGGTGTCCCGGCCCTGGGACGATGGTCGTGGGACTCCCGCGCTCGGTCCCAGGCCTTTTCCTCGAGGGTGTTGGGCCTTTCCTTGTCTCGCTCACCGTCGAGCCCCTTGCGGGCCAGATACTCTCGCGCGTCCATCAGAGAACTTACCTCCAGGGTCGAATGACGCCACCGGTATCTCCGATGGCCCATTTCAGTGTGCCAATACAGGCTTTGATGTAACAGCAACGCCTGATTGATAGAGAAACCCGCCTCAACTGTCCTACTGTTTTGATAGAGGTCACCCCCACGGGTTCCCCACAGCGCCATGTTCAGCTCCCAGGAGAGACATCATGCAGGAAAGACAGGTCGAGATCGCCATTATCGGAGCAGGAAGCGCCGGCCTTGGTGCCTGGCACGCGGCGCGACAACATACCGACAAGCTGGTGCTGATCGAATCCGGCGCCTACGGCACCACCTGCGCACGGGTCGGCTGCATGCCGTCCAAGCTGCTGATTTCCGCCGCCGACGTGGCCCAGCAGGCACGGGACTCCGAGGGCTTCGGGGTCAAGGTCAGCGGCGTCAGCGTCGACGGCCCCGCAGTCATGGAACGCCTCCAGCGGGAGCGGGATCGTTTCGTCGGCAGCGTACTGAGTTCGATGGCCCGCATCGAGGAAGACGACCGCATCGTCGGTGCCGCTCGCTTCGAAGACGCCAACACCCTGGTGGTGGGCGACCACACGCGTATCAAGGCCAAGCGCATCGTCATCGCCACCGGCTCCCGCCCCTCCTGGCCCGACTTTCTCAATGCCGCCGGGGATCGCCTGATCATCAACGACGACCTGTTCGAATGGGATGACCTGCCCGAGTCGGTGGTGGTATTCGGGCCCGGCGTCATCGGCCTCGAACTCGGTCAGGCGCTGCACCACCTGGGCGTGCGAGTGCGCATGTTCGGCGTCGGCGGCGCCATCGGTCCTCTCGGCGACCCCGATCTCAAGGCGCTCGCCGACAAGGAGTTCAACACAGGGTTTCCGCTGGACCCCGACGCCACCGTCAAGAAGGTCGACCGGGACGGCGATCAGGTGGTGGTGACCTTCCACTGTCGCGACAGCAACACCGAGAAGACCGAGCGCTTCGACTACCTGCTGGCGGCCACCGGACGTCGGCCCAACGTGGACAAGCTGGACCTGCCGAAGACCGGGCTGGAACTCAACGACCGCGGTGTGCCGGTGTTCGACCGGCTGACCATGCAGTGTCGCTTCGATGACGGTTCGCCCGCACCGATCTTTATCGCCGGTGATGCCAACCAGGATCTTCCCCTGCTGCACGAGGCGTCCGACGAGGGACGCATCGCAGGCGAAAACGCCGGACGCTACCCGGATATTCGCGCCGGTCGCAGGCGTACTCCGTTGGCGGTGGTGTTTACCGATCCGCAGATGGCAAGCGCTGGAGTAGACTACGCTGAACTCAAGCGCCGGGATGAACAACTGACCAACGTGGCCATCGGCGAGGTCTCGTTCGAGGACCAGGGACGGTCCACGGTGATGCGGCAGAACCGAGGCATGCTGAGGCTTTACGCTGAGCACGGCTCGGGAATTCTTCTCGGCGCGGAAATGTTCGGCCCAAGGGCGGAACACCTGGGCCACCTGTTGGCCTGGTCCATCGACCAACGATTGACCGTGGATCGCCTGCTGGAAATGCCCTTCTACCACCCGGTGGTCGAAGAAGGCCTGAGAACAGCACTGAGGGACCTCAACGTGAATCTGCGCAGGGGTCCGGCGATCACCGAACGCTGCCTGGAGTGCGGTCCAGGCGCTTGACGGTCAAGGGCCCGACGCATGGCGCCGGGCCGCTTCAAAGGAGAGCGGTTATGCCACACAAGGCACCTCCATCGATCGTCCGGGACATCATGTCCAAGGACTGCTACCGCGTCAGCGGCAAGACCTCCATTTCCACCCTGGCGGAAGGTCTCGCTCTGCACCGATTGCCAGGGGCCCCGGTGGTGGACAACGGCGATCACCTGATCGGCTTCATCTCCGAGCAGGACGTGCTGGGCAAGGTGATCGAGAGCCTCTATCTGGATCACGAGGCACCGCTGGTCCATGAAATGATGCGTAACGAAGTGCTGTCGGTGTCTCCCACCAAGAGCATCGTCGATCTGGCCCAGGAAATGCTGGGAGCAAAACCCAAGGTGTATCCCGTCACCGAACAGGGCCGACTGGTGGGTATCGTCACCCGCCGCGACGTGCTTACCGCCGTGCTCACCATGCGACGCCATCAACGCAGCGCCTGACCCCTCCTGTTGCGTAACGCCTTCTGTAGACGCACACCGCCGGCATCACGATGCCGGCGGTGTGCGTGCTGTCGCTAGCGCCAACGCTGACACCACTGCCTGGCTCCATCGCCTGGCACCACCGCCTTGCATCGGCCTCCCCGATCCTCCAGATGCCCCTGGCGCTTGTGCAAACCGTAAGGGCGTTCATGGAGCATGCCTGATATGCCCCGGGCTCACAGGTAAGAGAGAGGGAGAGCACCTTCGCCAAAGCAAAAAAAAACGCCCCATGGAAGCCATGAGGCGCAACGATCGATTTAGCAAACCAGATCAACACTGCTAACGACTGCCATCGCGCATGCTGTCTGTACCACATATGACAGTCGTCACCAGAAAAGTTCTCCTTTCATCGAAATTTTTTTTTCCTCTCCTGGGCCCGACGGTGCACAGCGGTGAGAGAAGCGCCCTACGGACCACAGCGTTCTGCGTCGGTTCCAAGCTCTGTGGCAAGAGCTCGACGCTGCCACTACTCGGCGGCCATCAACGGGCACCGCCGGCCAGGTCGTTCAGGTAATGGCATCAAGGATGTCGTCGACAGCGGCCAGGGTGAGGCGCCCGCCGGCACAGGCACCGGTATCCAGATGCAGAACATTGCCAAGCCACAGCGGTGCCTCGACGATGGTGTGCCCCACCACCACCGCATCGACGCCCTCGACGCGGGTCGAGTCCAGGCTGCCGCCGCTGTCACGTCGGAATCTACGCCGCGACCACAGCAGGTGCTCGGCCGGGGCCTGCTCGATCTGACCCCAGTCGTCGGGTGGATCGGCGTGCACCACGCCCAGGCGACGCTGTCCCGCGACGACTTCCCGAGCCAGCGGAAGATGCGGACGGGCGGCGCTCATGGTGCTACGGGCCTCCTCGACGCCATCGAGAAAGACCCAGTTGCCGCCATTGCGCTGCCACAGATCCCAGGCCATTCCTCCGCCTTCGGCCAGGGCGGTGATCGCCATCTGTTCGTGATTACCCATCACCGCAAAGCACCAGGGCTCGAGCGCCAGCGCCAGACAGGCGAGCGATGCCTCTCCCCTGTCGACCAGATCACCGACGCAGAACAGCCGGTCCCGGGCGACATCGAAGTCGACCCTCTCCAGCGCTTCCATCAACTGGGCGTACTGGCCGTGCACGTCACCGACGACGTAATCACGCCCTATTCGGTTTGGTCCATGACGTATACAGCGCATGAATCTTCTCCTGCCCCCAGTGCGAGCTCAGGCTTGACGCCATCGCAACATTCGTCCTATGTTCCTTTTACAGAACGTTCGATAAATGGAACAACAGCTCAACCGAACAGTGACCTCATGATCGAGCCTTTCTCCCAAGCTAGCTTCTCAAGCGACGACACGCTGCATGCCGAAGCGCTCGGCCGGCATCTTCAGCATCTGCGCCAATTGCGTGGCTGGTCGCTATCCCGCCTGGCCAGCGACGCCGGCGTCGCCAAGTCGAATCTGTCTCGGCTGGAACAGGGCAACGGCAACCCTACCCTGGACACCCTGTGGCGCCTGGCGAGCTGCCTCGAGGTGCCTTTCGGCACCCTGATAAAGCCCGTGACCACGGCGCTGGATGACCAGGGCGTGCAGGTCCAGTTGATCGATCAGGGCGATAGCCAACCGGCCGTCGACGTCTACTGGATGCGCCTGGACCCTGACGTCTATCGGCTCAGCGAAGCCCACCCCGCCGGCGTGCACGAGACCGTCACGGTGATCTCCGGCCGGTTGACCACCGGCCCCGAGCACGAGAGCCAAACTCTGGGTCCCGGCCAGAGCGTCACCTTCGCGGCGGATCGTCCACACCTCTACGCGTCCGACAACCAGGCCACTTCCGCCACCCTGACCATCGTCTACCACCCACCGGAAACCTCTCGATGACCACCACGACGACTCCTTTGAGTGCCAGCCCCTGGGTGACCGGCGTCCGCGAGGCGATCCCGCTGCTCGGCGGCTACATCCCCATCGCCATCTCCTTTGGCCTGGTAGCCGTCCAGGCGGGCTTCAGTGCCTGGGAAGCCGTCGCCATCTCTACCCTGATCTATGCCGGCGCCTCCCAGTTCGTGTTCGTCGGCATGGTGGCAGGTGGCGTTCCTCTGTGGCTGGTGGTCGCCATGACCCTGTTGATCAATGTTCGTCACGTGGTCTACGCCCCGAACCTTGCCGCCTCGATGACCACGAGCCGCTGGTGGCCTGCACTGATGCACGGCCTGACCGACCAGGTCTTCGCCCTGGCGCTGACGCGTCTGCCGCAACTGCCGGAGGCGGCTCGGCTTGGCTGGTACACCGGCGCCGCCCTGCTGGCCTGGCTGGCCTGGATCGCCGGTACCGCCGTAGGTGCACTGGGGGGAGAATGGGTGGTGGAACGCTGGCCGCTGCTGGGCGAGGTGATGCCCTTTGCCCTGCCTGCCCTGTTTCTCGTGTTGGTGGTGCCTCGCCTGTCCAGCTTCCGCTGGGGCCTGGCGACCCTGGTGACCATCGCCGCAGGCGCCCTGCTGGCGGTGCTGGGGGTGGCCAATGCCGGCATCCCCCTGGCGGCTCTGTGCGGCGCACTTTGCTTCTTTATCGTCAAACGTTCACCGGTCACAAGGAGTCGATCATGACCACTACGCTGTGGATGGCGGTGGTAGCGACCACCCTGGGCACCCTGCTGATGCGAATGGCGCCCCTGATATGGATGCGCCGTCGTCTCGCCGAGCGCCAGACGGAAGACAGCGTCGAACCGATGCCGCAGTGGCTGTCGGTGCTGGGGCCTTTGATGATCGCCGCGGTCCTGGGCGTCTCGTTGGTACCAGCACAGCCGAGCATCGCCAGCTGGAGCGCCACTGGCGTGGGAGTACTGGCGACGCTGGCGGTATGGTATCGAACGCGATCGCTGGGCTGGCCGGTCGCTGCCGGCGTGGCCGCCTACGGACTGACGCTGGTATTGGCCGGTTCGCTCTGACACTCAAGTCGACGCTGACCCGAAAAGGCCTACCGGGTATTGCTGTCCGCAACCCAAGCGGTCTTGCCTTTTCCTTTCCCTGTGTCTATTTCCGTCAGGCCCGCACCGAATGGTGGCGGGCCGCTGCCTTCCTGCCCCCAACTCGCCGTGTTCCATCGTTTGACCCGCAGGCTTTTCCTGCGCGGCCAGGCGCTCTCCCTCATTTATGCGCGCAAGATACTAAAGCTCGAGCGATATCGGCCGATACTCGTTCGGCTCCAGTGCCAGCTCCAGGATGGAAAAGGCATTTTAAAAAGAAAAAACAAGAACCTGCTTCGACCTTGCTCCCAGCCCTTCTACTCCCGAGGTAACTTGATGGTATCGGCCAGAAGAATAAGCGCCCTGTATCGCGCACTGAATAGCCACACCGCCTGTATTGTCTTTCGTCCCGACGGCACCATCCGCGAAGCCAGTGATGCCTTTCTTGCCACCGTCGGCTATCGGCTCGATCAGATACGCGGTCAGCACCACCGCATGTTCTGCCCGCCAGAGGTTCATCAGGACCCCGCCTACGAGGCATTCTGGCGGGGTCTGGCGGACGGCCAGTCGAAAACCGGCACCTTTCGCCGCATCGACGCCAATGGCAATCCGCTATGGCTGGAGGCGACCTACCTTCCTGTGCGCTCCGCTCGAGGCAAGATTCACTACATTCTCAAGATTGCCAATGACGTCACCGACGATCGCCTTGCGGCGTCCGGTCAGGATGCTGTGCTCAGCGCCCTCGACGCGTCCATGGCGGTGATCGAATTCACACCGGAAGGCGAAATACTGCGTGCCAACGGCAACTTCCTGACCACGATGGGCTATCGTCTCGACGACATCCTGGGACGGCATCACAGGATGTTCTGCGACGACACCTTCTACCGAGATCACCCCGACTTCTGGCAGGAACTGGCCGCCAACACCTTCAAGCAGGGACGCTTCAGACGCATAACCGCCAGTGGGCGCACCGTCTGGCTCGAGGCCACCTACAACCCGGTGATCGATGAGACCGGCAGGGTGACACGCGTCGTCAAGTTCGCCACCGACATCACCCGCTCTGTCGAGGCCGACGATGCCGCTCGCAGTGCCGTGGAGTCCGCCCGTGTCACCGCGGAGCAGACCGAGACCATCGCCGACAATGGCCTGGTCCAGCTCGAAGAGGCTGTCGAGTCTTCGCGCCAGGCCGCCGACGAGATCAAGGCGACCCAAGCCATCGTGGCCGCCCTGGAGGAGCAGACGCGAGCGATCAACAACATCACCGACTCCATCTCGCGGATCGCCCAGCAGACCAACCTGCTGGCGCTGAATGCGGCGGTCGAAGCGGCGCGCGCCGGCGAGCATGGCCGAGGCTTTGCGGTGGTAGCCCAGGAGGTTCGCGAACTGTCCCAGGGCTCCACCCGCGCCGCCGAGCAGATCACCCAGGTGCTCAACGACAACAACCAACGTATTCGACTGGCCAACCAGAAGATCACCGAGGTGGCCACCCGCAGTGACCTCAGCCAGCAACGGATCGGCGAGGCGCAATTGGTGATACGCGAGATCCTGGACGGCGCCCACAACGTCTCGGCGGCGATTCGCAAGCTCTGATCGTGGCGTGTGATGGGCATCACTACCGCACCGCAGTCATTGTCGCCACCACAAGCCAGATGACTGCGGCGTGGCTCCAGGTCCGTTCGGTTGACGAAAATCACGCCGCACGAGCCTTTTGCTTGCAAGGCGTAACCAACGGAGATTACTATCAAAAACGCCTTGCGGGTGTAGCTCAATGGTAGAGCAGAAGCTTCCCAAGCTTAAGACGAGGGTTCGATTCCCTTCACCCGCTCCAGGGCCTCCCCTTTTTTCGGCCACAGTGCTTGCAGCTTTCTTCGCAAGCTGACCCGCTGCGCCCCTTATTTCGCTGCATCCTTTATTTCGCAGCGCCCTTTATTTCGCTTCGCTCTGCCTTTCACAGTGCTCCCTTCCCGCTGCGCGCTCCAGACCTCCCCCCCCATCCTGCGATCAGGCGTCATTTTTGCACGCTGTCTCGTGCTTTGGCCTTGCCTGTTCAGCGTCCTGGGTACTGCGGGCCCCGGCATGTCGCCCTTCATGCATCTATCGCCGAACCGGCCTCATACTTGAAGACTACGCCCCCCTTCGATGGGCCCCTGTTCAAGCTCGGTTTTCGCACGCTAGGCTGGCGCCACAATCATAAAGTCGTGGGGACGCCGTATGCCTTTTTACCGCTACACCCTGCTGCTGACGCCTGTCTGGCTGCTGCTAAGCACCCTGGCCATGGCCGATGGCGCGAGGGATAGCTGCGATCAGCGCGCGCAGGCACTCGAGCATGACCTCGCCTTCGCGCGTCATGCCGAGGACACCGCACGGGTGAATGAGCTGGAACTCGCCCTGGATGGTGTCCGAAGCGGCTGCACCGGCGAAGACGTGCTCAGCCAAGCCGAGTCACGCGTACGTGAGGGTCAGCAGATGGTGGAACAGCGCCAGCAGGAATTGAACGAGGCCTTCGATGAAGGTGATATCGGCCAGATAACGCGTAAACGGGAGGCTCTCGAGGTCGCCATCGAGGTGCTCAACGCTCGCATCGCCGCGCTCAAGGTGCTGCTGCCGTCGGCCAGTTGAACCTTACGCGGCCGCCATTCGAGGGAAAGTGCCAGCCGCAGAGCGTCAAGCGCTGGTCGCGCCGCCAGTCTGACGACCGCCATTGGTCGCGCCTAGTCTTGGTCCTGGCGTCGCTCCCAGCGCTCCTCGATGGCGAGCCCGATCCAGATGCCGGCGATCATGCAGGCCAGGGCGACGACCGCTCCCGGCGAGCCTGCCGGCAACGCGATCAATAGCTGTAGATCGTTGCCACCCAGCGCAAGCGAGGCGCCGATGCCCATCACGATGCCGGCCAGCAGATGCTTCATCCAGCGCCCGAGGGACCCCTGATACTCGCCCGGTCGGAAGTGGGCTCGCGCCGCTACCAGCATTCCCGCCAGGATCGCGACGCTGATCAGGACGCGTCCGAGGCTAGGCCAGGCGACGGCCATGTCCATCGCCAGCGGCCGCTCGGTGACGTCTCGAATCAACTGGCTCGGTGACCACAGTGGTTCCAGCACGCCCAACAGACCGCCTACCGCGCCGAACACCATGACACCCGCGTAGATACGGCGGTGAGCCGGTGACAGCCGCCAGATCGCCAGCAGCGAGACTGCGACGATACTCAGTACCAGCCACCAGGCCGGCGTGAAGGTCGCCATCAGACGGGTGTAGGAGATATCAGGGGCGCCCAGGTACAGCATCCACCAACCCAGCACCCAGCCCAGAATGGTGGCGAGCATGTGCCACTGCCCCCGCGCCAGGGCGGAAAGGGTCGAGATCGAACAGCCATGATTGACCGCCGCGGCCAGGCCAAACAGCAGCCCACCGACGGCGAAGGGCCACCCGATCGCGTGACGTCTGAGCACCTCGCCAAGAGGGAAATGGATGAACAGGGGGCTGGCAAGCCAGAACCAGACGCCGCAGCCGACGATGGTCAGCAACAGACCCGGCCGCCACATGCGTATCCCCTGAACCGCACGCACCATGCAAAGACCGGTACGCTGGGCGAGCCACCCCAGCGCGACAGCCAGCAGCAGGGAGACCAACAGAGCCATCACATCTCCTCGTTTACACGGTTCCGGAAATACAAGGACGGAACACTATCTGACGATCATGGCCGGCGATGGTGCGATATTGGCCGGCACGCCATGCTGTTGCTCGATGTCCCTCTACTCTCGGCATTCCTCTCTGCATTCCTGTCTGTTCAGAACGGGGGTCAGAGCTGGTGTCGCGGCGGATGGCCGAACAGGCCGTCACCCCGACAAGGATCTCGACGTCGTGCGGCCTCACATCCATCCATAATGTAACAATATGCAATGAACGCCCCTGCCACCACACCAGCGTCAACGCAGATCGGGACCCGCGACATGTGCGGCTGGATGTGAGAGCCTTGCGATCAGCCGTCCTTTCCCGTTTCAAGCGATCTACCGTGCCATGACCTTGTCCTTGTTTCTGCTCGTGTTCGTCGTCTGTCTGGTCGTCTTCGTCGCGGTGCTCGCGGTGTTGATGCTGTCCGGCACGCCACGATACCGCACCGAGCCACAGCACCTGCTTGACCTGTTCGACCGTGCTCTCGACAGCACAGTTGGCGAAGATGAATGGAATGCCGTCATCCTTTATCCGATTCGCCACGACGAGTACCTGGACGGCGTCCGACGCCGCGCTCGCAGCCTGGTCGATGAACACGGGCGCTTTGGCCGGGTGACCCGGGGCAAGGCCCTGCTGGACAGCGCCGGACAGGAAGACCTGCGTGCACTGCGCGACCACCTGGCCGCTCGTATCCGCCTCAGGGAGCAGCCCAGGGGGGACTGACAGTCAGTGAGAATCCTGTACCCATCGGGTATGATGACGTCCTCGTTACCGCCTGCGGGAGCCCCCCGATGAGCAGCGCCATCAGGCAGATCCCCCTGGACACCGCGACCCGGCACCACTCCCACGACTACCATCAGATCGTGATCGCCCTGGCCGGGCGCGCCGACTTCGACATCGAAGGCCTTGGCGGCACCATCGAGGCATTCTGCGGCTGCATCGTGCCCGCCAACCACCTCCACTACTACGCCGGCACCGGCAACAACCGCCAACTGATCCTCGACCTTCCCGATGACGCCCTGGCGCTCACCGGCCATCATCATGAACTGGCCAGGCTGTTCGACGCGCCACGTTTCTTCACCCTGGACGCACCTCTGAAACAGTTCCTGGGTTTCGTGGTGGCCGAAATGAACCAGTTGGCGCTCGAGGGCCCCGTCCCTGCCCTGCATCAGGAGCGCCTGGCGACCACCTTGCTGGGCTCATTGCATGCGCGTCTGGCCGGCGATGAAACCGGCGCGATGCACCACCGGCGCATCGACCTGCGCGCGCTCGATCGCTACATCGACGATCACCTGGCGCGCCGCTTCAAGGTCGCCGATCTGGCGGCCTTCGCCTGCCTCAGCGAAACCCACTTTACCGAACGCTTCCGCGCCCAGACGGGCATGTCACCCTGGCAGTACGTGATGCGTCGACGCCTGGAGGCGTCACGTCAGCTGCTGATGCGCAGTCGCCTGCCGTTGTCAGAAATCGCCGCCCTCACCGGCTTCGCCCATCAGAGCGCCCTGTCCCGCGCCTACCGCAAGCACTATGGCCATCCCCCCAGCCAGACCCGACGTCATGTCAGCGAGATTTCGTCACCGAATCTCCACCATCTGACTGCCAAATCGGCACATTAAAGCTAGGGTTAGTCGGTAACGCCCGTGGATTTGCCAAATCCTTCGGTGCATTTGGCAAGCATGGAAGAGGCATGCAACCTAGGCTTGCCAACATGCCCGGATTGCGTGACTGCACGTCCGCGATCGACTTTGCGGCAAGCCCTTTCTCCGCCCGCGGCGGTTCACCATTTGGGGACTGACATGCTCAACGCCAACAATATGCTCGACAACTCCACCTGGCAGCAGGATCTGGATACACTCTTTGCGCGCATCAGCGATCACTACGTGGTCGAAGAAAACGCCTTCGTAAGTGAATTGATCAAGCTGATCGATGGCAAGGACGAGCACATCGAGCGCGTCGCCGACAAGACGGCTTCTCTCGTGCGCGAAGTGCGCGAGATGGACACCGCCGTCGATACCATCGACGAGCTGCTGCAGCAGTACAGCCTGGATACCCACGAAGGCTTGATGCTGATGTGTCTGGCCGAGGCGATGCTGCGCATCCCCGACAAGGCCACCGCCGATGCACTGATCGAAGATCGACTGGGCCCGGCCGACTGGAAGGCCCACCTCGGCAAGAGCGAGTCCTGGATGGTCAACGCCTCCACCTGGGGCCTTCTGATGACCGGCCGGGTGGTGAGCCTGGACAAGCCCAAGGATGGTAAGCCCAGCGGCTTCATCAACAGGATGGTCAACCGCATGGGCGAGCCGGTCATTCGCCGGGCCATGGTCGAAGCCATGAAGGTGATGGGCAAGCAGTTCGTGCTGGGGCGTGATATCGACGAAGCGCTCAAGCGCTCCAAGCCGCTGTTCGACAAGGGCTACACCTACTCCTACGACATGCTGGGCGAGGCCGCCCGTACCCGGCGCGATGCCGGCCGCTACTTCGACGACTACGCCACCGCCATCCGTCAGGTCGGCAAGACCAGCCGCAACCTGGGCGACAGGACGCCGGCACCGTCGATCTCGATCAAGCTGTCCGCGCTGCACCCGCGCTACGAGTTTGGCCGCCGCGAACAGGTCCTCGAGGAGCTGGTGGGCAGCGTCAAGGAGCTGGCCAAGCTGGCCCGGGACAATGACGTGGCGGTGACCATCGACGCCGAGGAGGTCGACCGCCTGGAGTTGTCGCTGGAGGTCTTCCGCGCCGTCTACGAGAGCGACATCTGCCGTGGCTGGGGACACTTCGGTCTGGTGGTGCAGGCCTACTCCAAGCGCGCCCTGCCGGTGCTGCACTACCTCAATCGTCTGGCCGACTTCCAGGGTGACGAGATCCCGTTGCGCCTGGTCAAGGGTGCCTACTGGGACACCGAGATCAAGGAGTCCCAGCAGCTCGGCGTCGACGGCTATCCGGTGTTCACCCGCAAGGCATCCACCGATGTGGCCTACCTGGCCTGCGCGCGCTTCCTGCTGTCCGATGCCACCAAGGGCCGCATCTTCCCGCAGTTCGCCACCCATAACGCCCATACCATCACCACCATCCTCGAGCAGGCCAACCACACCAGCCGAGCCTTCGAGTTCCAGCGCCTGCACGGCATGGGCGAGGCACTCTACGATGCCGCGCTAAAGCGTGCACCTGAAGGCACCTACTGCCGTATCTACGCCCCAGTGGGCGCCCACAAGGACCTGCTGCCCTACCTGGTTCGCCGACTGCTCGAGAACGGTGCCAACTCCTCCTTCGTGCACCAGCTGGTGGACCCCAAGGTGCCGGTGGAGTCGCTGTGCGTCCATCCCATCGAGACACTGCGACAGTTCGACAGCCTGTCCAATCCCCAGATTCCGCTGCCTCGCGACATCTACGGCGAGCACCGCCCCAACTCCCGCGGCGTCAACCTGACCATCAACAGCCAGTACCAGCCGCTGATGGAAGCCATGGGCAAGCACATGGATACCCGCTACCAGGCGCGCCCGCTGCTGGCCTTCGAGGTCGCCGAGGACCCCGCCCAGACCCACGAGGTCACCAGTCCTTACGACCGTCGCCAGGTGGTCGGTAGCGTGCAGTGGACCACCCGCGAACAGACCGAGCGGGCGGTGGACGCGGCCTGGGCTGCCTTCCCGGCGTGGGAGGTCACCCCGGTCAAGGAGCGCGCCGACATCCTGAGGCGCTTCGCCGACCTGATGGAAGAGCACCTGGCGGAGCTGATGGCGCTGTGCTCGCGTGAAGGTGGCAAGCTGTTGACCGACGGCGTCGACGAGATCCGCGAAGCGGTGGACTTCTGTCGCTACTATGCGGTGCGCGCCGAGGAGATCTTCGGTGAGCCCACCGAGCTGCCCGGCCCCACCGGCGAGTCCAATCGTCTGCACATGGGCGGCAAGGGGGTGTTCGCCGCGATCAGCCCGTGGAACTTCCCGGTGGCAATCTTCTGCGGCCAGATGGTCGCCACCGCGGTGGCCGGCAATACCGTGCTGGCCAAGCCCGCCGAGCAGACGTCGATCGTTGCCCACCGGGTGGTCGAGCTGCTGTACCAGGCCGGCATGCCGCGTGAAGTGGTCCAGTTGCTGCCCGGCGATGGCCCCACCGTGGGCAGCGTGCTGACCGGCGATTCGCGGATCACCGGGGTGGTCTTCACCGGCGGTACCGATACCGCCCAGATCATCAACCGCGCCCTGGCCGAGCGTGAGAATGCGCCGTTGCCGACACTGGTGGCCGAGACCGGCGGCATGAACGCGATGATCGTCGACTCCACCGCCCTGCCCGAGCAGGTCGTCGCCGACGTCATCCACTCGGCCTTCCAGAGCGCCGGACAGCGCTGCTCGGCCTTGCGGGTGCTCTACCTGCAGGACGACGTCGCCGACCGTGTGCTGGAGATCCTCGACGGCGCCATGGCCGAACTCCACGTGGGTGACCCTCGCGACCTCGGCACCGACGTAGGCCCGGTGATCGACGAGGACGCGCGCAAGAACCTGCAGGCGCATATCGATCGGCTGAAGGGTGAAGGACGTCTGATCAGCGAAACGCCGCTAAAGCCCGAGCACACCAGTGAAGGCACCTTTGTCGCCCCGGCGGCCTTCACCATCGATGGTATCGATGCGCTCGAGCGTGAACAGTTCGGCCCGGTGCTGCACGTGGTGCGCTGGAAGTCCAACGAGCTCGACAAGGTGATCGCCTCGATCAACGCGCGTGGTTATGGCCTGACCTTCGGCGTGCACAGCCGCAACGAATCCTTTGCCGATGAAATAGCGCGGAAAGTGCGCGTTGGCAACGTCTACATCAATCGCAATATCATTGGTGCTGTCGTAGGCGTTCAACCCTTCGGCGGTCAGGGGCTGTCCGGCACCGGCCCCAAGGCCGGCGGCCCCAACTACCTGTTGCGTTTCGCCACCGAGAAGACGGTGACCAACAACACGGCGGCACTCGGCGGCAACGCCTCGCTGCTGGCGCTAGGGGACGAGTAAGTCAGGCCCTGGCCTGCTGGTCCAACGCACTCACCCGACGGTCGGCGCACCGTCGGCAACCGGCGCTCACCCACTACCCCGAGGGGAGCGCCGGATCGCAGGGACGCGCGTGACGACCGCGCCCACACGGGGAGATCATCGCGCTCGACACAGGGCCGGTGACTTGAGAACGCCAACCACCCACGACAAAAACCACAAGGAACGCTCCCATGGTCGAAAACAACGCCACCATTGGCATCACGTTCGCGCTGTATCTGATATTGATGCTGGTCATCGGTATCATTGCTTACAAGCGCACCACCAATCTGTCCGACTATATCCTTGGTGGCCGCTCGCTTGGCCCCTGGACGTCGGCGATATCTGCCGGCGCCTCGGACATGTCGGGCTGGCTGCTGCTGGGTCTGCCCGGTGCGGCCTACGTCAGCGGTCTGTCGGCCTCCTGGATCGCCGTGGGCCTGTTGATCGGCACCTGGCTCAACTGGCTGATCGTCGCCCGGCGCATGCGCGTCTACACCTTCAAGGCCAATGACGCCCTGACCCTGCCGGACTTCTTCGCCAAGCGCTTTCGCGAGAAGGCACCGCTGTTGCGGGTGATCTCGGCGGTCTTCATCCTCTTGTTCTTCCTGTTCTACACCAGCTCCGGCCTGGTTGCCGGCGGCAAGCTGTTCGAGACGGTATTCGGCTTCGACTACACCATCGCGGTGACCGTCGGCACGCTGGCCATCATCTCCTATACCTTCTTTGGCGGCTTCCTGGCGGTCTCCTGGACCGACCTGATCCAGGGTCTGATGATGGCGGCGGCGCTGCTGGTCGTGCCGGTCATCGCCCTGACCGAACTGGGTGGCTTCAGCGGCAGTGGCCAGCAGATCCTGGCCGAGAACCCCGACATGCTGAGCTGGTTCGTCGATGCGTCCACCGGTGAAACCCTGACCGCCATCGGCATCATCAGTTCGCTGGCCTGGGGCCTTGGCTACTTCGGCCAGCCGCACATCCTGGCGCGTTTCGCGGCCATCCGCTCCGAAGCCGACATCCCCGCCGCCCGTCGCATCGCCGTGACCTGGTCGGGCCTGTGCCTGGTCTGCGCCATGGCGGTCGGTCTGCTGGGCCTGGTCTACATGACCCGCGACCTGGGTGACGGCGAGACCATCTTCATGGTCATGGTCAACGCCATCTTCCATCCGCTGGTCGCCGGTGTGCTGCTCGCCGCCATCCTGGCTGCGGTCATGTCCACCGCCGACTCCCAGCTGCTGGTGTCGTCCTCTGCCCTGACCGATGACTTCTACAAGGCGCTGTTCCGCCCCGACGCCAGCCAGTCCGAGCTGGTCTGGGTCGGCCGCTTTGCGGTCATCGGCATCGCCGTCATTGCCTACCTGCTGGCGATGAACCCGGACTCCACGGTACTGGGACTGGTGTCCTACGCCTGGGCCGGTTTCGGCGCCGCCTTCGGTCCTGCGCTGATCATGTCGCTGTACTGGCGTCGCATGAACCAGTGGGGCGCGCTGGCCGGTATCGTGGTCGGTGGTATCACCGTGGTGGCCTGGGCCGAGATGTCCGGCGGCCTGTTCGATCTTTACGAGATCGTGCCCGGCGTGATCTTCGCCTACATCGCCATCGTGGTGGTGAGCTTGATGACCGCCGAGCCGAGCAAGGAGATCACCGAGCAGTTCGACACCCTGGAAGACGCCTGATCGTCAGTGATCGTCTGCCACGCAAGAAGGCCGCCCTCGGGCGGCCTTCTTCGTTACGGGACACATCCAGCACGCACCTGGCGCTCAACGCTCACTGACAGTCCAACCGCCCTGCCCACCTTAGCCGTGCACATCAGCCCCGTTTAAAACAGGCCGGCGTAGCGACACAGCAGCAGCACGATAAAGGTGACCAGTGCCAGCGGATACCAGGGCATGGCCCCCGCCAGACGCCACCAGCCGGGTACCGCTGAGAAGTGCAGCGGCATGGACAACCCCCCGCCCAGCGCCCACACGCCCAGAACTACCATGGCCAGCCTCGCCGGCGTCGGAAGATCACGAATCAGCCAGGGTTCCAGCAGCAGCCACACCGCCAACAGAGCGGTCAGTGCGAGCACCAGTGCCGCCCCGCCCCAGGGCAGCGTCGACATGCCGAGCAACCTCTCACGCCTTCGTCTGGCCACCATCCCGCACTCTCCTCCGGAGTCTTCTCCCACAGTGAAGACGATTTATCGCCGGACGGCGAGCGTTTATGCAGTGCACAAGCGCGCATCGACGTCTACGCCACAATGTGCAAAAAAATTGTACAGCATTTACGTTACCTACCCGCCCAAGTCGATTTAGTTCCATAAATTCTGGCTAGTTACTGCTATCTAGCCAATTAAATATTTCTACAAGACATTTAGAAACACTGTTCTTAAACTGCGAAGCGTACAAGGTTACTTCCCTCGGGAAGGATGCCATCGGATCATCAAGGAGGTCCCGCATGAACATGACTCGACTGATGGGCACCGCAGCCCTGCTCGTTACCACCACCTTCGCCGCCCAGTCTGCCCTGGCCTATCAGGCAGGTGACATCTACGTGCGCGGTGGCTTCGAGAAGGCCGACCCCACCTCGGACAACGGCGACATCGCCAACCAGGATCTCGATGTCTCCGAGGAGAACGGCTTCGCCTACGGCGCTGGCTACCTGTTCCACGACAAGTTCGGTGTCGAGCTCAACGGCTCCGAGGCCATGGAGCACGATATCGCGGTCAACGGCGGTAATGTGGGCAGCGTCGACCGTACCCCGGTCAACCTGATGCTCAACTACTACCCGCTGGGCGGCGTGGAAAACGCTCGCGTCCACCCCTACGTTGGCGTGGGCATGAACTACACCCACTTCTCCGACGAGAGCTTCAACGCCGACCTCGATAGCTCCTACGGCGCCGCAGCCCAGGTGGGTCTCGACCTCAGCGTCACCGACAACCTGCTGGTCGGCACTTACGCCCGCTACGCCGATGTCGATTCCGATATCGAGGTCGACGGCCACGATGTCGGCGAGGCCGAGATCGATCCGATGACCATCGGTGCCGGCGTCACCTATCGTTTCTAAGCGCTTGCGCGGTCTTGAAATAAGCGGCTGACCGGTCAGCTCGATCGCGCCGCATTCCAACCGCAGCATCGAAGGCGTCTGGCCCTGCCAGGCGCCTTTTCTGGTGCGTTGCCGGTTCATTTTTTTCTACCAAAGGAGGTATTGAGGTAGATCAATAACCACGTTCTCGATGCGGCATACACTGCTTGGCAATCGGGCTCGCCCACTTTTGCCAGTACGCAAGGAGAACACCATGCGCCACCCCCTGATCACCACCGCTCTGGTCGCCGCCATCGCCGGCAGCGCCCTCGCAAGCAGCCAGGCCTTTGCCGCCTACGGCAAGGGCGACATCTATACCCGCATCGGTGTGGCCAAGGTCAAGCCCGACTCCGACAACGGCTCTCTGATGGGTGGCACCATGGACACCGACGTCCATGACGACAACGGCTTCGCCTTCACCCTGGGCTATCGCTTCCACGACAAGTTCGGCGTCGAACTGCTGGCCGCTGAGCCCTTCGAACACGACGTCGACCTGAACGTAGGTGGCACCGATATCGGCGCCAGCGTCGAGCACCTGCCGCCGACCCTGACCGTGCAGTACTACCCCTTCGGTGGCACCGAGGCGCGGGTGCAGCCCTACGTCGGCCTGGGGGTCAACTACACCCACTTCTCCGACGAGGATATCGCGCTGGAAGGTGCTGATCTCGATCTGGAAGAGTCCTGGGGCTGGGCCGGCCAGGCGGGCCTCGACCTGATCATCGACGACCACTGGGCGGCCAACATGGCGGTGTGGTATCTGGATATCGACAGCGACGTCGACCTCAACGGCGATGACATCGGCGAGATCGAGGTGGACCCCTACGTGATCATGGCCGGTATCAGCTACCGCTTCTGATCCAGGGCTCGACCGCTAACACGCAGCGCCCGCTCCTGCCTGACAGGAGCGGGCGCTGTGCTGTGACCATCACAAGATGGCTTCTGTGGTCGCTCGCGTGGCAGTTGCCACTGCAATTCTCGAGGGAGGGGATGCGGTAACAGGGCAAGCAGAGGCCTAGGCTTAGTACGAAAAGCCGGCGAGCGATGGTTAGACAAGGCAAAAATCGGTAAGAAAGCGCAGTTTACGAGGTGTAAATGAGCATTTTGACGCGATTTTTAACGCCGTATTACCGAGCGCAGGCACTTTTCGTACAAGCCTTAGCGGGGATGATAACGTGACAGCCCCAACCTCCCCAGAGTGGCATCATCGAGGTGCTCGACGGCCTCTACCGCCGCCAGCGCCTGGTGATAGCCCTCGCTGAGGAAGTCACGACCGGCCAGCAGGTGCTCGAGGTACTCGCGGGCGGGCCGCAGCCCCTCCCCCTGGCGTTCGGCGCCGGCGATATAGACCCAGGCCTCGATCGGCCCCTGTTCGGTAATCACCGGCAGACGATGACGGTCGTACTCGTGCGGGTAACCTTCGAAGGGATCCATCTGCCGGATCTGCTCGGGCTCGAGGAGTTCGAACAGCGCGCCCTCGACCCGATCGCCTGGCGCCGGCACCACATTGGCGTGGGCGATACCCGGGACGCGGGAGGCCTTGTTGAAGCGCAGCGCGTAGCCTTCCAGGCTGCCGGCCAGCACACGCCGGGTCTCGCCGATGCGCGCGGCGACACGCTCAAGGTTCATGTTGCTGCCATAGGCAAAGTACCAGGGCATCGCCTTCTCCTCGCTGGGGACTTCTTCCGTTACCGGCGATTCAGTTCTCGGTGATCAGCCGGTCGATATCCTCGACAACCTTCTGCAACAGCATCCGGTCCTGGGCGCGCGCGCCTTCCTGGATCAGGTAGGCGTCCACCGCCGGGGCCACATCGCAACTGGCGGGCAGGGGTGCACGCTGCTCCACCAGGGTATCGAGCCTGGCGATAAACACGAAGCGCAGCCACTGAGGCAGCGACATGGTATCGATGCAGAACGGCTGCCGACTGTTGAAGGCGGCGGCCTCCGGCTTGTCCATACGCCACATGTTGGCGGCCTTCATGGTCGCCTCGAGCTCGCGCAGAGCCGCGCCCAGGGCGTCGTGGACGGAAGGTTCGGTGGGCATGATGCCTCCGCTTTGAAAATGGGCTTGGTGCACGTCATTGTCGCGTGCCGGACCAGCGAGGGCCAGCCCGGCAGCAACACGCGCGCCCCAAGAAACCGCTGCAAACGCGGCACCTCGAAGGGCACGCCTCGACGTGCAGACTTTCTCGAACGAGGATCTCGCCGGCTGGATGAGCGACTCGGCCTACAGGGGCTCGGCGGCGGGCAGTACCTTGCGCAGGAAGTCTCGGGTACGCGGGTCCTGCGGTGCATGGAACAGCTCCGAGGGAGGCCCCTGCTCGACGATGCGCCCGCCCTCCATGAACACCACCCGGTCGGCCACGTCACGGGCAAAGGCCATCTCGTGGGTGACCACCAGCATGGTCTGGCGTTCACGCGCCAGCTGCTTCATCAATGCCAGCACCTCGTCGACCCACTCGGGGTCGAGTGATGAGGTGGGTTCGTCGAACAGGATCACCTCGGCCTGGGCGGCCATGGCGCGGCCTATCCCCACCCGCTGCTGCTGGCCCCCGGACAGCGACACCGGATAGGCATCCGCCTTGTCCGACATGCCGATACGCTCGAGGATCTCACGCGCTCGCTGGTGGGCCTTGGCCCTGGGCCAGCGGTTGACCACGATCAGGCCCTCGGCGATGTTCTCAAGCGCCGTCTTGTTGGCAAACAGCGCGTAGTTCTGGAACACGAAGGCCGTGTGTCGACGGGCAGCCAGGATCTCGGACTTGCTGGCCTGGGTCAGGTCCAGATTCAGCGGACCCAAGGTCAATCGGCCACCATCGGGCTGCTCGAGAAAGTTGAGACAGCGCAGCAACGTCGACTTGCCGGTCCCGGAGGGGCCGATCACCACGATGATCTCGCCCTGCTGGATCTCCAGGTCGATACCGTCGAGCACGGTGGTATCACCGAAGCGTTTGGTCAGTCGCTCTAGCTTGATCATCGACGATAGGCCTCGTTGAGTCGGGATTCCAGGCGCCGCTGCAGCCAGGCCAGCGCCTCGACGATGGCCCAGTAGATCAGCGCCACGGTGATGAAGGCCTCGAAGTACAGGAAGCTGCCGGCGGCCTCTTTCTGGGTCGCCCCCATCAACTCGGTCACGCCCAGGGTGAACGCCAGCGAGGTGGCCTTGATCATGTCGATGAAGTAGTTCATCAACGTCGGCACCGCGATGCGAGTGGCCTGGGGCAGCACGATCCGGCGCATCAACTGGCCGTTGGTCATGCCAATGGACAGCGCCGCCTCGGTCTGACTGCGATCCACGCCGACGATGGCGGCGCGGATCGACTCCGCCATATAGGCCGAGAAGTGCAGCGTCAGCCCCATGATGGTGGCGGTGATGCCATCGATGGTGGTCAGAAACGACAGCACCTGGGGCAGCCCGTAGTAGAACAGGAACAGCTGCACCAACAGCGGCGTACCGCGAAAGAACGAGATGAACCACAGCGTCAGGCCGTTGAGAACCGGGATCTTGAGTACCCGGATCACCGCCAGGCCACAGGCCAGCACCAGAGCCAGCGCCATCCCGGCCAGCGCCATCCCCAGGGTCAGGGGAAGGTAGCTGAGCAGTATGGGCACCAGCCCAACCATGTAGTCGAGGTCGAGAATGCTCATGGAGAGTCGATCACCGCTCAGGGCGTGGTGATATCGGCATCGAACCAGCGCTCGGAGATCTCGCTCAAGGTGCCATCTTCACGCAGGGTGTCAAGCGCCTGGTCGACCTCGTCACGCAGCGCCTGGTCGTCCTGGCGGAACGGCAGCGCATTGCGAATCTCGGAGAAAGGCTTGCCGGCCAGCGCCAGCGGCAGCGGCTTTTCCTTGATCACCTGGGTGGCGCTGACGCGATCCATGACGAAGGCGTCGACACGCCCCAGCGCGGTGTCCTGCTCGATGTTGCTCTCGTAGGTGCGGATATCGATCTCGTCGGCGTAGGGCAGCTCGCGCAGCAGCTGCTCGTAGTTGGAGCCCAGGTTGACGGCCACGGTCTTGCCCGCCAGGTCCTCGACACCGGAGACCTCGTCATTGCCTTCCTTGGTCACCACCTGAGCACCGTCATACACATAGGGCGAGGTGAACAGGTACTTCTGCTCCCGCTCCTCGGTGATGGTGATCTGGTTGGCGATGGTGTCGATGCGCCCGGACTCGAGCATGCCGAACAACCCTGAGAAGTTGGCGGTGACGAACTCCACCTCGGTGCCCATCTCTTCGGCCACCGCTTCCATCACGTCGACCTCGAAGCCCTTGAGGGTGTCCTGCTCGACGAAGGTAAAGGGAAAGTAACCACCGGACATGCCGACTTTCAGGGTGTCGGCGTGGGCACCGGCAGCGAGACCGATGGCACCTGCGGCGGCAAGAGAAACAGCCAGATGACGAACCATGGACGGCTCCTTGAAAACGATTGGGGCGGCCAGTGCGGCATGGCCCGGGAGGGTGACAGGTGGAGGCATCCATCGCCACTTCAACCCTGGGCTGCTCGATGGCTCAGCATGATTTGGAATAAACGACCGCCATTATATTCCAAATCGATAGCAGACGCAGTGAAAAATCCCAGGGTGAACCATAGCCTCCTGCTATTGCGACCGCCCTTTCCGGGACCAACCGCCGGCCGCCGTCAGCGGACTGTCACCTCACCGACTTATCCCCACCATCATTCATTCACAGAAGCGCTGAATGTCCCTGTGGATAACCCTTTGACAGATGACGGCGAGCCGCTTCTGACGCTCTTTCGCGGCGCTTGATCAAAAATTCACCAGCGGTGCAGCAAAATACAGTGCGAGGGATGCACAAATTTCCGCCGTGGACGGCTGACACTCCTCGAGCGGCGCGATAGAGTGCACGCTGATCTTTCGGAGGGGCCATGCAAGCGATCCATCGTCTTCACGACTTTTTCACCCTGACCGGTGCCGAGGTGCGTCTCTATCATATGGGACGGCGTGTGCACCCCTGCGCGCTCGAGACCCTGGCAGACTTCGAGAGCGGCCAGGTCCCCTGGCCGGAACCCTGGCAGGGTCGTGCCCGCCTTGCCCTGGTGTTTCGCCTGGGTGACATGAGCGACCCGCTGATCTGGTTCCTGGCACTGCCGGTGGACGAACAGGGCCTTCTGGATGCCGCCCAGCGGGACGCCTTCCTCGAGCGCCTGCTGTCCACCCTGGGCCGCAGCGCAGAAGCGCTGGAGCAGTCCGACGGCGGCGAGATCGACAACCTGATGAAGGACAACCCGCTGGCCTTCACCCCTTCCCTGACCTTTCAGGCGATGCTGCACGCCCGAGCCAGCGCCGATCTGGAGCGTCCCGCCAGCGAGCACCTTGAGCCGGTCGAAGCCTTCCTGTCGGGCCAGGGTGGCCACGACTGGCAGGCGCTGGGCCTGCAGGGGCTGGCCGACCATGTGGCGCGTCTCACCCCCGAGACTGAGGCCTCGCTGGTGGCCGCTATCCCGCAGCTGCACAGCGAAGTGCTGACATCGCTATGCTACTGTCTGGAACATGTAGCACTATCAGCAGAGCTTGCGGAGGCGCTGCGTCAACGCGGCGAACAGGCCGCCAGCCAGGGCGACATCGAGACCTTCTGCGCCTGTGTACGCGCCGTGGGCAACGCGCCCGACAGCCTGGCCGGTGACTGGTTCGACGCCCTGCTGGCCGATAGCGATGCCTGCGGCCCGGACACCCTCGCGGCAATCGCCGCACGGGGCTGGCAACACCTGGAGCACGCCGAGCGCCTGCCGCTGTTTCTGGAGCGGGTCGCCGAATGCGACGGGGCCGACTTCCTGGCCGTTGCGAGGGACCTGGCGCAGATCCCCCGGCTGCGTCTGCCGGTACTGATGACGCTGCGTCAGGCCCCGAAGGACTCCGCCACCGCTCGCCGACTGGCGGCGGTCAAGGGCACAGGCGGTCATTGATTCTCTTGCCCGTGTGACGTTCGTTGCCACTGACAGTTCGACAACGGACGTCGCCTGAATAACAAGCAGCATCCCGCGACAAGGAGAAGACATGAAGGACCTGCCCTTTCAGGCTCAGGCCGTCGTCGGTCGCCGCGAGATGGTGATCCTGCCGCAGATGCACCTGCATCTGTGTGCCAAGGTGGACACCGGCGCTCGCACCTCGGCGCTGCACGCCGAGGAGATCGAGTCCTTCGAGGAGGACGAGATCCTGTGGGTCAGCTTCGTCACCCGTGCCGGCGGCCCCGACAGTCCGTCACACCAGTACCGTATGCACCTGCATGATCGGCGCAAGGTCACCAGCTCCAACGGCCAGGCCGAGTGGCGCTACTTCATTCGCACCCAGATGCAGATGGGGGATCTGGAATTTCCCGTCGAGCTATCCCTGACCGACCGGCGCAACATGCGCCATCCCATGCTTCTCGGTCGCCGCGCACTGCGCCGCCTGCTGGTGGCGCCCGGCGCTACCTTTCTGCACGGCGAACCCTGACGGATCCACCGCCCCTGACCTGGAGACTCGCACATGCATATCGCGCTGCTGTCCCGCAACCGCAATCTCTACTCCACTCGTCGCCTGGTGGAAGCCGCCGAACAACGCGGCCATACGGCCCGGGTGGTCGATACGCTGCGCTGCTACATGAGCATCGCTTCTCACCATCCGTCGATTCACTACAAGGGCGAGGAACTCGAGCCCTTCGACGCCGTCATCCCGCGCATCGGCTCCTCGGTCACCTTCTACGGCTGCGCCGTGCTGCGTCAGTTCGAGATGATGAACGTCACCGTGCTCAACGACAGCGTCGGTATCACCCGTTCCCGCGACAAGCTGCGCTCGCTGCAACTGCTGTCTCGCAAGGGCATCGGCCTGCCGGTGACCGGCTTCGCCCATTCCCCCGATGACATCCCTGACCTGATCACCATGGTCAAGGGCGCCCCGCTGGTGATCAAATTGCTGGAAGGCACCCAGGGCATCGGCGTGGTGCTGGCCGAGACCAACCAGGCGGCGGAATCGGTGATCCAGGCGTTCATGGGCATGAAGGCCAACATCATGGTTCAGGAGTACATCAAGGAAGCCAAGGGCGCCGACATCCGCTGCTTCGTCATCGGCGACAAGGTGGTGGCGGCAATGAAGCGCCAGGCGGCCGAAGGCGAATTCCGCTCCAACCTGCACCGCGGCGGCAGCGCCAGCGTCATCCGCATCACCCCGGAAGAGCGCTCCACCGCCATCCGTGCGGCCAAGTCCATGGGCCTGCGCGTGGCCGGTGTCGACCTGCTGCGCTCCAACCACGGCCCCGTGGTGATGGAGGTAAACTCCTCGCCCGGCTTGCAGGGCATCGAGAGCGCCACCGGCAAGGACATCGCCGGCCTGGTCATCGAACACCTGGAAAAGAGCGCCACGGCGCGTCCGCGGACCCGTACGCCGGCCAAGCCCAAGGGCTAAAGCGGCAAGGGCTCAAGATAAAAGCCCCGTAAAGGATGACGCCGACGGGCGACCGACAACACGGTCGCCCGTCTTGCCATTGGCGCCCGCTTGCCATTGACGCCCGTCTATCCATTAACGCCCGTCTTGCCATTGGCGCCCGCTTGCCCTGGCAAGAGCGACACGGGTCCTCGCCTCCGACGATATCTCGCCGCAACCTGGTCAACTTTGTCAGCGCTTTTCGACCAAGGTCGAAGCGATCGACCACCCTACCGCAAGAATCATAAATATTTGCCACATTAGGGGTGGCAAAACTCCTGCTGGAGCCCCACAATTTGCGTCACCGGAGGAGGTGACGCGCATGTTTCTCGATAATCGCCAGGTGGCGATGGACAGCCTGCTGGAGGCCCTGGCCGACAGCGTCGACTATTTCCAGGACAATCTCGAGCGCCTGCGACCCTCGCTGCGCGACGCTCTGGAGCCCCACTTCGAGACGCGCCAGAAGACCATGCGCGAGCTCCAGGAGCTGGCGCGCGAACACCTCGACCTGCTGCCGCGTGATGCCGACGTCGAACGCGACGACTACATGTGGCTGTGGAGTCGTCTCAAGAGCTTTGTCGGCAACGACTCACAGGTGTTGATCAACGAGCTGCTCGAGCAGGAGCGGGTGCTGATGCAGTCCCTCTCCACCCTGTTTACCCATCCCTTGCCGGGCCCCATCGAGCCGGTGATCGAAGAGGTATGGAAGGGTTGCCGCGCGCTGATTCGCGAGCTCTACGACCTGCAGAAGTCGACCGCCCAGAAGCGTGGCACAGGACGTCGAACCGTCAAACGCTGACGCCGCCGACGCGAACGCCACCCCACAAAAACGCCTTGCCAGGCTCTGCCGGCAAGGCGTTTTTATTGGTGAAGCGGATGCCTGGGTGAAGCGACTGCTCTCAGTTCTTGTCGGCGTCAGGCGTGCGCAGCAGCAATGGCGCCACACTGTCGTCGCCTCTGGTCAACACCTCATCGATGATCTCGTGAAGACTCCGAGCCTCGATGCGAGGTGCCGGCGCCGCGATCTTCAAAGGCTCCAGCGGGCCGAGAAAGCGCGGCTCACGCTGCCACAGGTAGAGATCGCCCAGGGTCGCCACCCGGGCCACCCACTCCCGCAGGATCAGCCAGCGAGAACGCTCCCTCTCCGGCGCCGGGCAGCCCTCGACCTCGAGCCCCAGGGCATCAGCGATGAACAACGCCCGCGGCAGGTGCCAGTCCTGCGTGATCAATAGCGCGCGCTCCACCTCGAACACGTCGCGGGCCCTGGCCAGGGTATCGAAGGTGCTGAAACCGGCGTAGTCCAGCGTCATGTCGACCTCGCGCACGCCACGCTCCTTGAGGTCGCGCCACATGGTCACCGGCTCGTTGTAGTAGCGGGTGGCATTGTCACCGGACACCAGCAGGTGGCGCAGACGTCCTTCGTTCATCAGCCGGGCGGCGGCGATCATGCGCCCTTCGAAGTGGGGATTGCGGGTACCGCTGCGGGTCCAGTGGGAGGTGCCGAAGACGATGCCGACCTGGTGGGGGCGGCATTCGACGAGTCGAGGAGCGATGCGATCACGGGTGGTGGCCACCACCCAGGCGTTGGCCGCGACGAAGGCCAGGGCGAGCAGCAGGACCAGGCTACCGAGACACAGCAGCAGGCGACGAAACATCGTGAACAACGGCTCGCGCATGACGATTCCAATTGACAGCGGAGGTCAGGACCCGCTGCGCGGGCCAGAGAGGACCGGGTCAGAACATGCCAAGTTCCAGCTTGGCCTCGTCGCTCATCATCTCACGACTCCAGGGGGGATCGAAGACGATCTCGGTATGCACCTTGGAAATCTGAGGTGCTCCCAGAATCTTGTTGCGCGCATCCGCCGCGATCACATCGCCCATGCCACAGCCGGGGGCGGTCAGGGTCATGCGAATGGTGACGATGCGCTCACCACTGATCAGGCGTTCGATACGACAACCGTAGACCAGCCCCAGATCGACGATATTGACCGGGATCTCAGGGTCGAAACAGGTCCTGAGCTGGTCCCAGACAAACGCCTCGATCGCCGCGTCGTCGGCCTCGGGATCCAGTGTCGGGCGTGGCATCGGCTCGAGGCCCACCGCGTCCAGGTTGGATCCCTCGATCAGGTACAGACGTCCCTCGTAGGCAACACTCAGGGTGCTGCCCTTGGCCTGCATCACCGAGACGATGCTGTCCTCGTCAAGCGTCACCGTCTTGCCGAAGGGAATGGAGATGACCTCCACGTCCCGCTGCAACGGCAGTTGCTGGCCCTTGCTCAGTTGAGCAATCTGATCGTGTTCGCTCATGCAATTCCTTAGTCGGGTACGCCGAATGACTCCCTTGCCAACCAGGGCTCGAGGCGGCACGCGCCGCCCCGAGCCGCCCTGCTGCTTCAGCGCAGCATGCTGATCACCCGCTGGAGGCTCTCGACCAGCACGTCGACTTCCTCCGGGGTGTTGTAGGCCGCAAAGGAAGCGCGACAGGTGGCATCGACGCCGAACTGGGCCAGCAGCGGCTGGGCGCAGTGGTGGCCGGTACGAATCGCCACGCCGAGCTGGTCGATCAGCAGACCGATATCCTGGCTATGCACGCCGTCGACCACGAAGGACAAGACGCCTGCCTTGTCCGGCGCGGTGCCCAGCACGCGAAGGCCATCCACCGCCGCCACGCTTTCGGTGGCGTGCTCGAGCAGGCGATGCTCCCAGGCGCTGATGTGCTCAAGGCCGATCGAATTGACCCATTCGATGGCACGGCCCAGGGCGATCACTTCGGCGATGGCCGGCGTGCCCGCCTCGAACTTGTGGGGAATGGCGGCAAAGGTGGTCGGCGTCTCGAAGGACACCGTGGCGATCATCTCGCCGCCACCCTGCCAGGGCGGCATGGCCTCGAGCAGCGCCTCGCGGCCGTAGAGCACGCCGGCGCCGGTGGGACCATAGACCTTGTGCCCCGAAAATGCGTAGAAGTCGGCACCGATGGCCTGAACATCGATCGGCTCATGGGGTGCCGCCTGGGCGCCATCCACCAGAATCAGCGCATCGTGCTGATGGGCGACCCGGGCCATCTCGGCCACCGGGTTGATGGTACCGAGGGCATTGGAGACGTGATTGACCGCCACCAGCCGGGTGCGCTCGCCGATCAGGTCACGGTAGGCGTCCTGATCCAGCGCGCCACGCTCATCCACCGGGATCACCTTAATGGTGAAGCCGCGCTCGGCCGCCAGCAGCTGCCAGGGCACGATATTGGAGTGATGTTCGAGCTGGGAGATCAGCACCTCGTCACCGGGACCGAGGTTGGCGCGCCCCCAGCTCTGGGCCACCAGGTTGATCGCCTCGGTGGTGCCACGGGTGAACACGATCTCGCGGGTGCTCGAGGCGTTCACAAAGGCACGCACGGTCTCCCGGGTGCCCTCGAAGGCCGCCGTGGCCTCGTCGGCCAGGGTGTGAAGGCCACGATGGATATTGGCGTTCATCTGGCTGTAGTAGTGATCGAACACCTCGATCACCTGACGTGGCGTCTGGCTGGTGGCGGCGTTGTCCAGATAGACCAGGGGCTTGCCGTGGACCTCCCGATCGAGGATCGGGAAGTCCTTGCGCACCCTCGCCACATCGAGCAGCAGATCGCTGAAGTGGGTCATGCTCAGTCCTCGTTGAGGGCCACGGCGGCTTCCACCAGACCGGCCAGGTGGAAGCGCTCGGGCAGCTTGCCGGCCACGGTCAGCTCGACCCGCTCGGACACCGCGTCCAGATTCACCTGGTCCATCACCTCACCGGCGAAGGCCAGGGTCAGCAGTCCACGTGCAGTGGCCTCATCCAGCCCGCGGGTACGCAGGGCAAACACCGCTTCCTCGTCGAGCTGACCGGTGGTGGCGCCGTGGGAACACTTGACGTCGTCGGCGTAGATCTCGAGCTCGGGCTTGGTGTCGATCTGGGCACGATCGGAGAGCAGCAGGTTGGCGTTGCTCTGGTCGGCCTCGATCTTCTGGCTGTCGCGCTTGACGATCACCTTGCCGTTGAACACGCCGTGGGCGCGGTCATCGAGGATGCCCTTGTAGTTCTCGTGGGAGAAGGTGTGGGGCGCGTTGTGGTTGGCCAGGGTGTGGTTGTCCACGTGCTGGCGATTCTGGCCGTAGAACAGACCATTGAAGGTCACCTCGGCGCCCTGGCCATTGAGGTCGCTGACCAGGTCGTTGCGCACCAGTCCACCACCGAGGGTGATGTTGAAGGAGGTGAACTGAGCGTCGCGGCACTGCTCCACGTGGATACTGGCCACATGCAGGTCCTGCTCGGGCGACTCTACCAGCTTGTAGTGGGTCAGGTTGGCGCCACGATCGAGCATCACCTCTTCCACCAGGTTGGTGAAGTTGGCGGCGCCCTCTTCACCCACATGGTGTTCGATCACGGTGGCCTGGCTGCGTCCGCCCGCCTCGATCAGGATACGCGGGTGGCTCATCACCCGCGCCTCGTTGGCCCGGGACAGGAACTGCAGCACGATGGGCTTGTCGACCACGGTGCCGGGCGCCAGGCGCACCAGCGCGCCCTCCTCGAAGAAGGCGGTGTTGAGCGCCGAGAAGGCCGAGAATTCGACCCCGGTCAGGCGCCCCAGCGGGCCGCCGACGGCCTCGTGGTTCTCTTCCAGGGCCTGGGACAGCGGCTGCACCTGCACGCCACCCGGCAGCTCGGACAGGTCCGACAGGGCGCTGGAAAAGACGCCGTCGACGAAGGTCAGACGGTGGGCGTCCAGCGGCAGCGTCAGGGCAGCGGCGCTGGCCTGGGAAAACTCGGCAGAGCCTGTGAGCTGGAAGTCGGTGCGACTGATGGCGCGCACGTCGGTGTACTTCCACTCTTCGACGCGGCGATCGGGAAAGCCCATCGCCTCGAAGCGGGCCGCACCGGCCTGGCGCCGTGCGGCGATCCAGGTGGGTTCGCCGCGGCGCGCCTCGCTGCGCTCGTTCAGACGATCGAGAAAGCGTTGCACTTCACTTGAACTGCGACTCATGCAGCGGGCTCCTCTACGACCCAGTCGTAGCCACGGGATTCGAGTTCATGGGCAAGCTCTGCGCCGCCGCTCTTGACGATCCGGCCGTTCACCAGCACGTGGACGTGGTCGGGCACGATGTAGTCGAGCAGGCGCTGGTAGTGGGTCACCAGCAGGATGCCGCGATCTTCGCTGCGCAGCGAGTTGACCCCATCGGCCACCACCTTCATGGCGTCGATGTCGAGGCCGGAGTCGATCTCGTCGAGCATCGCGAGCTTGGGCTGCAGCACCAGCATCTGCAGGATCTCGTTACGCTTCTTCTCGCCGCCGGAGAAGCCTTCATTGACGGCACGCTGCAGGAAGCTGTTGTCCATCTTCATGAAGGACACCTTTTCCTTGATCAGCTTCATGAACTCGGGTGCCGGAATCTCGCCCTCGCCGCGCGCCTCGCGCTGGGCGTTGAGCGCCGCCTTGAGCAGGTAGATGTTCTTGACCCCCGGGATTTCCACCGGGTACTGAAAGCCCAGCAGCAGACCGGCCTGGGCGCGCTCTTCGATCTCCATCTCGAGGACATCCTTGCCCTCGAAGGTGATCGAGCCCGCGGTCACCTCGTAGCCGTCCTTGCCCGCGATGACGGCGGACAGGGTCGACTTGCCGGCGCCATTGGGACCCATGATGGCGTGCACTTCACCAGGCTGGATGGACAGGGTCAGACCCTTGAGGATTTCAGAGCCCTCGACGGTGACGTGGAGATCCTTGACTTCGAGCATGTAGACACCTTTGCGATGCCCGCCGCGCCGGGCGGCGGGAGAAAAACGAATAAGGGTGGTATATAGCGCCGGGGGTCAGCCCACCGCGCCTTCGAGCGTCACGTTGAGCAGCGCCTCTGCCTCGACCGCAAACTCCATCGGCAGCTCCTGGAAGACGTCCTTGCAGAAGCCGTTGACGATCATGTTGACCGCGTCTTCCTCGGAGATACCGCGGCTCTGGCAGTAGAACAGCTGGTCCTCGCCGATCTTGGAGGTGGTCGCCTCGTGCTCCACCGTGGCCGTCGAGTTGCCGATCTCCTGGTACGGGAAGGTGTGGGCACCGCAGGTATCGCCGATCAGCAGCGAATCACACTGGGTAAAGTTGCGCGCGCCCTTGGCCCGCGGGCCGACCTTGACCAGACCACGATAGGACTGGTTGGAACGCCCGGCGGAGATACCCTTGGAGACGATGGTGGACTTGGAGCCCTCGCCCAGGTGGATCATCTTGGTGCCGGTATCGGCCTGCTGGCGACCGTTGGTCACCGCCACCGAGTAGAACTCGCCGATGGAGTCCTTGCCACGCAGGATGCAGGACGGGTACTTCCAGGTGATAGCGGAGCCGGTCTCGACCTGGGTCCAGCTGATGTGGGAACGGTCGCCACGGCAGTCGCCACGCTTGGTGACGAAGTTGTAGATGCCGCCCTTGCCGTCCTCGTCACCCGGATACCAGTTCTGCACCGTGGAGTACTTGATGCTGGCGTCTTCCAGCGCCACCAGCTCCACCACCGCAGCGTGCAGCTGGTTCTCGTCGCGCATCGGTGCGGTGCAGCCTTCCAGGTAGGACACCTGGGCCTTCTTCTCGCACACGATCAGGGTGCGCTCGAACTGGCCGGTGTTGGCGGCGTTGATGCGGAAGTAGGTCGACAGTTCCATCGGGCAGGTCACGCCTTCCGGCACGAACACGAAGGAGCCGTCGGTGAACACCGCCGAGTTGAGCGCGGCAAAGTAGTTGTCGCTGGTCGGCACCACGGTACCCAGGTACTGCTTGACCAGTTCCGGGTAGTCGCGGATCGCCTCGGAGATGGAGCAGAAGATCACGCCGGCCTCGGCCAGCTTGTCCTTGAAGGTGGTGGTCACCGACACCGAGTCGAACACCGCGTCCACGGCGACGCCGGCCAGGGCTGCACGCTCATGCAGCGGGATGCCCAGCTTCTCGTAGGTCTCGAGCAGCTTGGGGTCCACCTCGTCGAGGCTCTGGGGCTTGTCTTCCTCACGCTTGGGCGCGCTGAAATACGAGATCGCCTGATAGTCGATGGGCGGATAGTCCAGATGGGCCCAGGACGGCGCGGTCATCTTCAGCCACTGACGGTAGGCGTCCAGGCGCCAATCGAGCATCCACTGCGGCTCACCCTTCTTCTTGGAGATGAAGGCGATGGTGTCTTCATCCAGCCCCGGCGGGATCGTGTCGCTCTCGATGTCGGTCACGAATCCTTCTTTATATTCGCGACGGACGAGCTGTTCCATTTCCTGACTTGCCATGATGTGTCCCCTCCCGGACGGTTCGGTCGGCGGGCGTTACCCGCCCAGGGTAATGAAGTCGATGTCGATGAGGCGCTGGTCAGGCTTCCGCCGCCAGGCTGATGCTCTGGATCGGCAGGCGAATCGGCAGCTTCAGCGGCGCACTGTCGGCCAAGTGCGCCAGGGTAATGCTGTCGAGCAGTTCGCGGATCGCCAGCGACACTCGCTGCCAGTTGTCGGCCACCCCGCAGGTGGAGGCCAGGTCGCATTCGCCATCGGCGTGGCTGCATTCGGTCACCGCCACCGGCCCTTCGATGGCCGCGATGATGTCGCTGGCGGTGATCTCCGAGGCAGGACGCGCCAGGTAGTAGCCACCCTGGGCGCCGCGCCGGGACACCAGCAGTCCCGCGCGCACCAGCATCTTCAGCGTCTTGCTCACCGTGGGGTGAGGCAACTGCACCGCTTCGGCGAGCTCTCCGGCGGCGTGCGGCTGCTGGGGATGACGTGCGATCTGTGCCATCACCACCGCCGCATAGTCCGTCAACCGGGAAAGCTTCAGCATGCCCATCTCCTCGGGGAGTTCCCCTCGTCGGTGCAGGGCTCAGCCCCTGCTTCGATTGGGGACCATTTTAGTCCTGTATAACCTCCATGTGAAGAGCGGCACACATCTATCACGTCGATAGTCCTCACGTTCTCGGCACGATCGCCGCCGATAGATACAATAAAACCAATCATTCTCATTTACTTTAACTATGCGTCCGGGTTGACAGCCTCACCCCCAAGCATCAGATCCATCAATTCCCGTCATTGCAGATCGTCATTCATGATCAAACCAAATAGATACTTCATTCTGCTAAGCTTGTGCCGTATCAACGGCCAGTGAACGCAACGCCTCGCCTCTTGTCAGGCCGAGCCGATGACGTGTGTCCTGGCCCAGGGCCGTTCACAGGCCCGACTCACCCCGCCGCGAGGCCTCGACAGGAGCTATTGCCTTGGAACTGATTCAGTACGCCCTGGACAACGCCGACCTGCTGTTGTCCCGGACCCTCGAGCACATCTCGCTGGTGGGCGTTGCCGTCGGCATCGCCACCCTCACCGGGGTGCCCATCGGCATCGCCATCACCCGCAACGAGCGCGTCGCCCAGGCGGTGCTCTACGCCGCGTCGATCATCGTCACCGTGCCCTCCATCGCGCTGTTCGGGATCATGATTCCGGTGCTGTCGCTGATCGGTCAGGGCATCGGCTACCTGCCGGCGGTGATCGCGGTGCTGCTGTACTCCCAATTACCGATCATTCGTAACACCTACACCGCCATCAACAACGTCGACCCGGCCCTGCGCGAGGCTGCCCGTGGCATCGGCATGAGCCACCGCCAGCGCCTGCGGATGGTCGAGATCCCACTGGCGGTGCCGGTGATCATGGCCGGGGTGCGCACCGCCGTGGTGCTCAATATCGGCGTCATGGCGATCGCCGCCTATATCGGCGCCGGCGGTCTCGGCACCTTTATCAGCCGTGGTATCTCCCAGTCCGACCCGCGCCAGCTGATCGTCGGCGCGGTGGCGGTCAGCCTGCTGGCGATCATCGTCGACTACGGCCTGCTGGCAGTGCAGAAGCGCTTCACGCCCAAGGGCATGGAAGGCGCCGCCAACGCCGCCTGATCATTTGTGTTCCGGGAACGTCGGGGAAATGCCGCTGCGGCGGCTCGCGTCCTGTACGCCACACCGCCCGAGCGCAGCCGGAACGTCGATACGACAACAGGTGAGCCGCCGCCTCGACAGCGGCACCGTCGACGCCCATCGACGACCCGGAGCTCGCCGACGCCGACTTGCATACAAGGATTTGCTCATGATTCGTCTGGAAAACCTGACCAAGGTCTTCGATACGCCCAAGGGCGCGGTCGTCGCCGCCGACCACATCAACATGGAGGTCCCCAGCGGCGAGATCTGCATCCTGCTCGGCCCCTCCGGCTGCGGCAAGACCACCACCCTCAAGATGATCAACCGGATCGTGAAGCCCTCCTCCGGCAAGGTGTTCATCAATGGCGATGACACCACCGGCATGGACACCCAGGACCTGCGCCGCAACATCGGCTACGTCATCCAGCAGATCGGCCTGTTCCCCAACATGACCATCGAGGAGAACATCGCGGTGGTGCCCAAGCTGCTGGGCTGGGACAAGGCGCGCTACAAGGAGCGCGCCCGCGAACTGATGCACATGATCGCGCTGGAACCCGACGCCTTTCTCAAGCGCTATCCGTCCGAGCTGTCCGGTGGTCAGCAGCAGCGTATCGGTGTGGCCCGGGCACTGGCCGCCGATCCCCCCGTGATGCTGATGGACGAGCCCTTCGGCGCCATCGACCCGATCAACCGGGCGGTGATCCAGGATGAATTCCTGAAGATGCAGCAGGACCTGAAGAAGACCATCATGTTCGTCAGCCACGATATCGACGAGGCGATCAAGATGGGGGATCGGGTCGCGGTCTTCCGTGAGGGCAAGCTGGTGCAGTACTCGTCCCCCGACGACCTGCTGGCGGCGCCGAAGAATGCCTTCGTCGAGTCCTTCCTGGGCGAGGACCGCGCGCTCAAGCGGCTGAATCTGGTCAAGGTCGCCGAAGTGGTCAGCGATGAGATCGGTACCGTCAAACCGGAGGACACCCTGACCACGGCGCTCGCACGCATCGACGACTTCGGCTACCAGAATTCGATCCTGATGATCAACGACAAGCGTCAGCCGGTGGGCCTGATCAGCCGCTCCCTGGCCCGCACCACCAAGGGCTACTGCCGCGATCACTTCCAGAATGTACCGGCCACGGTGAGTCTCGACGACGACCTGCGCAAGGTGGCCTCGCTGATGTTCGCCCAGGACATCACCTGGCTGCCCTGCGTCGACGAGGAGGGCCGCGTCTGCGGGCAGATCACCCAACGCGCCATGACCCACCATCTGGGCGCCCGCTTCCGTACCAAGCAGCGCGAGACATCCGCCGTGGCCGCCGAGCCCAAGGAGTGAGCCGATGCTGATTCGAAGCCTGAAAAGCGCCGGACTCGTTCTTGCCCTGATTGTCATCTTCCTGCTCGGGGTATGGGCCCAGGCCAGCGGCGCCATCGATGACTTCCTGTGGTACCTGCCCGACGTGCAGTATCTTGTGGTCCAGCACCTGTGGCTGACCTTGCTGTCGGGCAGCCTGGCGATCCTGGTGGCGATCCCGCTGGGGGTGTGGCTGTCGCGCCCCAGCATGGCCAGGGCCGCGGAATCGATGATGCAGGTGCTCAACGTCGGCACCACCATCCCCACCCTGGCGGTGCTGGCACTGTCCATGAGCTTTCTCGGCATCGGTACCGTGCCGGCGGTGTTTGGCCTGTTCGTGGCCACCCTGCTACCCATTGCGCGCAACACCTACGCCGGCCTCAAGGGCGTCTCGCCGGCGCTCAAGGAGGCCGCTGCCGGGATCGGCATGTCACCGACCCAGCGCCTTTTCAAGGTGGAACTGCCCAATGCCCTCTACGTCATCTTCGCCGGTATCCGTACCGCCCTGACCATCAATGTCGGCACCGTGCCCCTGGCCTTTCTGATCGGCGCAGGCGGACTGGGCGAGCTGATCTTCACCGGCATCGATCTCTACGACCCGATCATGATGCTGTCCGGAGCCATCCCCACCGCCATGCTGGCGATCCTGGTGGACGCCCTGGTGGCAGGCGTGGCCTTCATCGTGGTGCCGCGCGGCGTCAATCCGGCGCGGGCCTGAATACTTAGGCTTTCCAACAACGACACCCTGCAAGGAGACATTCGCATGAAGACCCTGATGACCACCCTGACCGGCCTGGCCCTGTTTACCGCTACGGCTGGCGCCAGTGCCGACGAGATCGTGATCGGTGGCAAGAACTTCACCGAGCAGCAGCTGCTGGCCAGCATGACCACCCAGTACCTGGACGGCCTCGGCTACGACGTCGACACCCGTGCCGGCATGGGCTCGGCGGTGCTGCGCCAGGCCCAGGAAAACGGCCAGATCGACCTCTACTGGGAATACACCGGCACCTCGCTGATCAACTACAACGACGTCACCGAATCGCTGTCCGCCGACGAGACCTACCAGCGCGTCAAGGAGCTGGACGGCGAGAAGGGCCTGGTGTGGCTCGAACCTTCCGCCGCCAACAACACCTACGCCCTCGCCATGCGCGCCGAGAGTGTCGAGGAAACCGGCATCAGTACGCTGTCCGACCTGGCGTCCGCGGTGAACGACGGCGAAGAGCTTGCCTTTGCCATGAACGCCGAATTCTACGCCCGTGAAGACGGCTGGCGTCCGCTGCAGCGTGCCTACGACTTCCGCGTCGAGCGCGGCGCCGTCAAGCGCATGGACTCCGGCCTGGTCTATCAGGCGCTGCGCGACGCCCAGGTCGACGTCGGCCTGGTGTTTGCCACCGACGGCCGTGTGCCGGCCTTCGACTTCCAGATCCTCGAAGACGACCAGGGTTTCTTCCCGGCCTACGCCCTGACCCCGGTGGTCCGCCAGGAGACCCTGGACGCCAACCCGGAACTCGCAGAGCAGATGAACGCACTGTCCGCACTGCTCGATGACGACACCATGGCGAGCCTCAACGCCCGGGTGGACGTCGAACGCGAGACCATCGAGGACGTCGCCGAGTCCTTCCTCGAGGACAACGAACTGCTGTGACCCTTCAAGGCCCCCGCTCGGGGGCCTTTTTTCATGACAAGGAGATGGAATGTTCCCCTTCAAGCGACTGCTCCTCGGCGCCGCAATGACGACGCTCGCCTGCACTACCCAGGCCGACGACGAGCTGACGGTAGGCGGCAAGAACTTTACCGAACAGCTGATCCTCGCCTCGATGACCAGCCAATACCTCGAAGCCTGGGGCTACGAGGTCGAGGAACGCTCCGGCATGGGCACCAGTGTGCTTCGCAAGGCCCAGGAAAGCGGGCAGATCGACCTGTACTGGGAGTACACCGGTACCTCGCTGATCAGCTACAACGGGGTCGAGGAGAAACTCGATCCGCAGGAGACCTACGACAGGGTCAAGCAACTGGACGCGGAGAAGGGACTGGTCTGGCTCGAGCCGTCCGAGGCCAACAATACCTACGCGCTCGCCATGCGCGAGGACCAGGCAGAGACGCTGGGCATCACCAGCCTGTCCGACCTGGCAGAGGTGATCAACAATGGCGAGCCCCTGGTGCTGGCGTCCAATGCCACCTTCTATTCGCGCGACGACGGCCTGCGTCCCATGCAGGAACGCTATGGTTTCGAATTCGGTCGCCGTAACGTCAAGCGCATGGATCAGGGCTTGACCCTGCCTTCGCTCGACCAGGGAGAGGTCGACGTCGCCATGACCACGGCCACCAATGGCCGCATCCCGGCACTCGACCTGACCGTGCTGGAAGATGACAGGCAGTTCTTCCCCAACTACGCCCTCGCCCCGGTGGTCAGGCAAGATACCCTGGACGAGCACCCGGAACTGGCCGCCCAGCTCAATATCCTGTCGGGTCTGCTGGACGACGCCACCATGGCTAGGCTCAACGCCCAGGTTGACGTCGAGCGCGAGACGGTGGAGGACGTGGCGGCGCAATTCCTCGAGGACCAACGGCTGCTGTGACCCTCGGCCCCCCGGGTTCGGGGGCCTTCCACCAAGCTTTCATATACCGGTGGCGAGCGGAATCTCCAGCAGCAGAGACCGATCGCCCCCGACTCCTCTCTTGCTGCTCCCCTTGTTCGACAAAGGACCTCCCCATGAGCACTTCCCGGGACGTCATCCACTGGATCCTCACGTCTCCCCTCGACCGCCTCGATGACGCTCAGTGCCACCACGCCAAGCGCTGCCTGATCGACCTGATCGGCGTCGCCGCCGGCGCCACCGACACTGCCCTGGCCGAGCACGCACGGCGCTACGTCAGGGTGCAGCACGCGGGGGATCGCCCCTTGCTGTTCGCGTCATCAACGGCGTCCGCTACCGGCGTCGCCCTGCACGGCGCCTGGCTGATCGATGCACTCGACGCCCACGACGGCCAGGTGCTGACCAAGGGCCACGCCGGCGTTGCCATCCTGCCGGGACTGCTGGCGCTGCCCGAGATCGAGCAGGTCAGCGGCAGGGACTTTCTCGGCCTGCTGGCGATGGGCTACGAGATCGCCACCCGGGCAGGCATCGCGCTGCACGCCTCGAGCCCCGACTACCACACCTCAGGGGCCTGGAATGCCCTCGGCGTGGCAGCGGTGACCGCGCGCCTCAAGGGCCTCGCCCCGGCCCAGCTGGAACACGCACTCGGTATCGCCGAATTCTATGGTCCGCGCAGCCAGATGATGCGCTGCATCGATCACCCCACCATGCTCAAGGATGGCTCCGGCTGGGGTGCCCAGGCCGGCGTCGCGGCCACGCTGCTGGCCGAGGACGGCTTCACCGGCGCCCCGGCGGTGACCCTGTGCGACGAGCAGCAATCCGCAGTTTGGGGTGATCTGGGACGGCGCGACTACCTGACGGAACAGTACTTCAAGGCCTATCCGGTATGCCGCTGGGCCCAGCCGGCGGTGGAGGCGGTACTCGCCATACCCGCCGCCGAACGCCAGGTGGAGAACATCGAACGCATCGAGATCACCACCTTCCACGAGGCCAGACGCCTGCACACCATCGCCCCGACCACGACCGAACAGGCCCAGTACAGCCTGCCCTGGTCGGTCGCCTGCGCCCTCGATCGAGGCACCATCGACGTCGCCGCCATCAGCCGGGATCTCGGCGACGACGATCTCGTGGCGCTGTCACGGCGGGTGACGATCACCGAATGCGATGACTGCAACGCACGCTTTCCGGCCGAGCGCTGGGCCAGCGCGACGCTGCACCTGCGCGATGGTCGCCGTATTCAAAGCCCCGCCATGGAAGCCCGCGGCAACCCCCATAATCCGCTGAGCGATGACGAGATCGCGGCCAAGTTTCAGGCCCTGGCAAGCCCGGTGCTGGGCGCACGCGCCAAGGAGATCGAGGAGGTCGTCGGCACCCTGGAAACACGCCCCATCGGCGATCTGCTGAGGTTGCTGGGACAACCTTGAACGCGCGAGCTTGAACACGCGAGCCCAGGGCGTCGAACATGACGGGAGGTGGCTAGGGTGACAAAGGTGCCATGGGTGACAAAGGTGGCAAGGGTGACAAGCGCCGTGAAAGTGCCAAGGATAGGCAGATGAGACCGCTACCCGAGGATTCGACATGCCTTTCGCCCCCTCCGACGTCATCTTGATCACCGGCGGCTCCCGCGGCATCGGCCGCGCCACCGCCCTGGCCTGCGCCCGTGCCGGTGCGCGAGTCGCCTTCAGCTACCACAGCGATGACGCTGCCGCCCGGGACACCCTGGCAGCCTGTCAGGCGCTGACCGGCGAAGACGGCGCCATTGCCCTTCAGGCCGACGTGGTCGAGGAGGCCCAGGTGATGGCGCTGTTCGCCACTACGCAACAACGCCTGGGCCCGATCACCGGGGTGGTCAACAACGCCGGTATCGTGGCGCCCTCCATGGCACTGGCGGATATGTCAGTGGAGCGCCTGCGTCAGGTGATCGACACCAATGTGCTCGGCGCCCTGCTGGTCGCCCGGGAAGCCGCACGCGCTCTGGTCGACCATGGCGCCCTGGTCAACGTCAGCTCCATGGCCTCACGCCTGGGCTCGCCCAACGAGTACGTCGACTACGCCGCCAGCAAGGGCGCACTGGATACCCTGACCATCGGCTTGAGCAAGGAACTGGGCCCCCGTGGCATTCGCGTCAATGCCGTACGTCCAGGGCTGATCGAGACCGATATCCATGCCCGGGCAGGTCGACCCGAGCGGCTGGCTGAACTCGGGCCCGGCTGTCCGCTGGGGCGTGCCGGTCGCCCGGAAGAGGTCGCCGAGGCCATCGCCTGGCTGCTGTCCGACGCGGCCTCCTATGTCACTGGGGCCTTTATCGACCCCGCCGGAGGGCGCTAGAGCTCGTCTGACAAGCGCCTGCTTTCGTCGGCTCTTGACTCAGGTCGTCTCGCCGTCTGTCTCAATGGCGTATAGAAGATGTTGCTGTCAGGCATTATTTCGGCCCCGGGTGGTCCGGGGCCTCGAACGGAGCCGCTTCTATGGACACTCGCTTCTATTTCCTTATCGCCGCGGTCCTCGTCGGGCTAGCCGTCATCCACTGGATCGGCTTTCGCCTGCTCAAGCGCAAGCTGCAGCCGCCCCACGAAAGCGATGCCATCCGTGACGCAACGCCCGGACGCAGCAAAGACAACAGCGACAGCAGTGAGGAACGTTGATCCGCCGGGCAAATTGCGGCACCTTGTGGCGCCCTGCCCCCACCCTCAGGAATTCCAGCAATGCAGCATCAGGCCAAGCAGCATCAGGACCAGCTACAGACCGCCTGCGCCCAGATCAACGCGCGCCTTGGTGACGTCGAGGCCAATCTCGCCCATCACCTCGACGTGATTCATGACGCCCGCCGTCGCGGCGTGGAATTGCTGGTCTTTCCCGAGCTCTCGTTGACCGGTTACGGCCTGGGCCCGCAGGTGCTCGAGGTGGCCATGCCACCGGAAGACCCGCGGCTGGTCCAGCTGGCCAAGGCGGCCGCCGGCATGCAGGTCATCGTCGGCTTCGTCGAGGAAGCGAGCCCCGGCGAGATCTACAACGCCCTGGCGATCCTCCAGGACGGTCGCATCGCGGCGGTCCACCGCAAGCTCAACCTGCCCACCTACGGCGGACTCGAGGAAGGCAAGTGGTTCAGCCATGGCGCCAGGCTGACCGAGGTGGCGGTACGCCCCGGCTGGAGCACCACCTCGATGATCTGCGCCGACCTGTGGAATCCGGCGCTGGTGCATGCCGCCCTGCTGGCACGGCCGACGGTACTGTGCGCGCCGATCAATTCGGCCTCCGGCATCGTCTCCGAGGACTTTTCCAACGAGGAAAACTGGGCGCTCAACGTGCGCTTCTACGCCATGACCTACGGCACACCGGTGCTGATGGCCAACCGCTATGGACCCGAAGGCGACAGCCACTTCTGGGGTGGGTCGCGTATCCTCGGCCCACGCGGCGAGAGCCTGGCCGAGGCTGAGGATCGCGAGACCCTGATCTGCGCCGAACTGTCACGTACCGCCATCGCCAGGGCGCGCTTCGAACTGCCGACCCTGCGTGACGCCGACAGCCCCCTGATTCGAGAACTGATGAACGGCTATCGCTGATAGAGCGCCGGTTCGCGTAGCGCTTTTGACAACGGTATCGACAGCGCTTTCGACAACGGTATCGAGACGCCCGGCGCCGAGAATTCTCAAGGTGAAAATGCTAGGATAACGCTTCCAACTTGCAGACACTTTTCGGCGCCACCTATGACAACATCGTCTCGATCCAGCGGCCTTTCCTCTCCTTCTTGCCTGCTCGTCATGGGCGTGTCCGGTTCGGGAAAATCGTACATCGGCAAACTGCTTGCCGAACGAATCGACGCGCGGTTTATCGATGGTGACGACCACCACAGCCCCGATAGCATTGCCAAGATGTCCCGCGGAGAACCGCTCACCGATGAGGATCGTCAGGGTTGGCTTGCCGCCCTTGCAGGGCTCTACCGGGAGCACCACGAGCAGGGGCAATCGCTTGTCATCGGCTGCTCCGCGCTCAAGCGCCAGTACCGGGACCTGCTGCGCGAAGGAGCACCCGCGCTGGAGATTCTTTATCTGCATGGCAGCCACGAGGTCCTGCTGGAGCGGCTGAACAGCCGTGGCCAGCACTTCTTCGCCGGCGAGCATATGCTCAAGAGTCAGCTCGCCACCCTGGAAATGCCAGGCGATGACGAGGCTATCCGTTGCGACATCCAGATGACCCCCGATGCCATCATCGATGACTTCCTGGCACAGCTGGCGCGCCGCCGGTAGTCCTGGCTGCCAGCGCTGAACGACCTGTTGCAGGGAGACCCCACCTGACCTCGGCGTCGCCCTTCCCTCACAGGCTACTGTCGGCTTTTTTCTCGGTGATACCGCACAGGCAAAGTTTCTCGCCCATGCAGCAGTAATGAAGTCCGTAGAATTGTCACCAAGTCGTCATGTTGCAACTCTGGTCGACCACCAGCACCGACGGCGAACAGCGTTGACCGCATCCCGGCAAATCACGGTAAATCGCGGCAACAGACGGCCGTCGACAATGGAACGTCGACATCAGCGCGTCGCTGGTCAGTACGTAACTCGTCAGCGCGTCGATATCAGCAGACAGGAGGCTCCCATGACAGATCCAATGGTAGGCAAGACGTTTGAATTCAGCTGTGACGGCACCACCTGGGGCGTCGTCTTCGAGAATGCCACTCGCATGCGCCATCGTCTGGGCGGCACCTCCCTGGGTGACGCCTCATCGAACCAGGAGTGCCAGGACATCAGCTGCGCCTACCTGGCGACCCCGGTCGATGAGCACCGGATCTTCGTCTACGGGCTCGAGGAGCAACAGCTGGCGCTGCGCTACGTGCTGGATTTCAACGACATGACCTTTGTCGGTCATGGTGCCTTTGACGGTCTGTCCTCCACCGCCAGTGGCGAGTTCCGCCCGTCCTGAAGCCTGGCGGCCCCGCCTTGTATGGCCGTATCTCACCTGGCACTGGGCAACAGTCTAGAAAGGCATCAAGCACCAACGGACATCAAGGACCGTCCCGAAGCTCAATCGGTCACCGGTCCTTGATGCCTGGGTTTCTAGACCTGGGTTTCTGGACCTGGCACACCGTCCGGCCAAGACGCTGTTCCAGACGAGGACATGTCTCCCTGTCTTACTGCCGTTCAAGCGGCAAGCGCTGCACAGGTCCAGCGCCTGTCACTGGCGACGACCGGACTGTAGAAGACCGACCCCTGCCAGAATGGCGACCATCGCTACCAGATCCAGTGCTCGCACCGGCTCCCCCACCAACAGAACACCAATCATCAACGCCACCACCGGCGGTAGATAGGTCACTCCCGAGGCTACGACCGCCCCCAACCGATCGACGATGAAGTAGTAAAGGACATAGGCGACCCCTGTCCCGAGCAGTCCAAGCCCTACCGCCATCGCCCAAGCTGCGCGAGGATGGTCGAACAGCGTGCTCACCCCGCCAAGGTCGACGCCAAGCAATAGCACAAGCAGGGCGAGGCCCGTCTGATAGGTCGCCAGTGCCAGTGGTGGTAATCCCAGTGGACTGACGAAACGGCGCGCGTAAACGAACGACAGTCCCACGCTGGCGGACCCAAGCACCATATAACCAACGCCGGCGGGTGACACTTCATTGACCGACATTCCCCAAGGACTGGCAATCAGTAGAATGCCGACAAAGCCCAGCAAGGTACCGCCAATGGAGCGAGGGTTCAGCGGCTCGCTGCGCAGGAATAGCCAGGCGGCGACAAAGGTAAAGAGCGGGATGGCACCACTGAGCATGCCGGCAAGACTGGACAGCAGAAGCGCAGTCCCCTGAGCGAAGGCAACGTAGTAGATCACCGTTGCCAACAGCGCCATCACCACGAAGTGATGCAAATGGCGCAGGTGCGACCAATGCAGAGAACGGGTGACCAGGCCAACGCTAAGGATCGGCAGGAAGCCAAAGCCCACCCTCAGCAGCGCAACCTGAGAGGAGGTGATCCACTCGGAGGCCCATTTCATGAACACGAAGTTGCTGCCCCAGATCACCCCGAGAGCGATAAACGCCAGATAGGCACTCGCTGCCAAGCGGGTACGGTCAGTCATGAGCGTGTACGGTCTGGCCATGAGGTCTCCTTGCGGCGAATCAAGTGCGTTGTGATTCGTTCAAGGATGGCGGCATTGACCTCACGCCGAAAACGTTATCTCCTTGCTTCAGGATGTAGAAAAACTACAGGCTGATGGCGCGATGACACGACAACCCAGACTCGACTCCCTGCGCATGTTCGACGCTGCGGCACGCCACCTGAACTTCCGGCGGGCCGCAGAAGAACTGACCTTGACCCAGAGTGCCGTGGCCCAACGTGTCCGTCAGCTCGAAGACGACCTGGGCGTCGCCCTGTTTGTCCGCCAGGCGCGGGGATTGGTCCTGACCCGCAAGGGCCAGCAGTACCACCGCCGACTCAAGCCAGCACTGGCGATGATCGATGAGGCCACGCGACAGCTCTTCGCTGGCGCAGGCCCGCTGAAGATCAGCGTCACCCCTTCCTTCGCCAGCAAGTGGCTGCTGCCTCGTCTCCCGCTGTTTCGCGACACCTACCCGGAGGTCAACCTGGAACTCGAGGCCAGCGAACGTCTGGCGGATTTCTTCGTCGACGGTGTCGACTTCGCTATCCGAATGGGCCGCCCACCGTTCGGTGAAGGCTTGCAGCATCACCGTCTCGCCGGCATCGGGCTTTGCGCCCTTTGCAGTCCGGACTACCTGGCAAGGCAAGGCGGCACGATCGACCTGACGGACTTGTCGACGCAAACGCTGTGCAGCGATGTGCATCGCCTCTGGGGCCGCTTCGCAGATCGATTGCCGGGGCAGCAAGAAGCACGCCAACTGCGCTTCAGCCACACCAGCCTGGCCATCGACGCGGCGGTATCGAGCCAGGGGCTGGTGCTGGCCCCTCGACTGCTGGCAACCGCGCACCTCGAACGTGGCGAGCTGGTCGAACTGTGCGTCTTCGACGACGACCAGCAGGGCTTCTATCTGGTGTATCCCGACTCGCGTCAGCGAGAAGCCAGTGAAGTCCTGCTGCCCTGGCTCTCGACTCAACTGGCCAGCTGACAGAGCACGCTGGACTCGACTCCCCCCTTCCTCGCAGGGCGTCGCTCCCAGGCCCGGAAAAGGCCGTACCGACGTCCCCGCCAGCGTCCGTCCCCTGCCTGCGATCACGCCGCGCGGTGGCGTTCGGCCAAGGCGACCAGCCCGGCCAGGGTGGCCTTGTCGCTGTCGACCTCCTCGACGCGAATGCCCTGGCGCTCCAGCGCCTGGCGGTAGAGCGGATTGAGACTGGACGAGCCGACCAGTACCACCGCGCCCTGGTGGTTCAGTAGATGCTCGCGCTGGGCCAGCACCTCGGCACCGATCAGCACCCCGGACAGAAAACTGCCCACCTGGTGAGCGCCAAGCCCTGCGTACAGGTGGCGGCTTCGGCCTTCGAACAGGGCGTGCATCAAGCCCGCCGGATGGTCCGCCGCCGCCAGGCCCTGGGCAAAGCCATCGGCGTCGTGGGCGTCGCTGCCCCTGGCCGGCTCTCCCGGCAGGGTATGAAACCGCACCGCATGATAGAGCTCGCCGGTCATCACCGTGGAGAAGTCGATCAGCCGCTCTCCTTCCAGACGGGCCCACTTGCTGTGGGTGCCCGGCAGACAGCAGACCCCGGCGGACAAGCCCAGCAGCGCCAGTGCGCCGAAGGCCTGGATCTCCTCGCCGCGCATCACGTCGACGTGATCCTCGCGCACCACCTTGAGGCCAGGCACGATCCAGGCGTTGTCCAGCCCCGGCGCCGCTACGACATTGTCGGCCAGGTCGGTGGCCGAACGCGGCACCTCGAGCTGCGGTGCCTCGCTCCAGCCGCGAGCGGAGCCGACCATGCCCGACAGGTAGACCGGCACTTCACCGCCCTTTCGCCAGGCCCCGACCTGGGCCTCGCAGTAATGCGGGAATTCGTCCGTGCTCAACGACTTGAGCCCGGCATCCGAGCGCACGCTATCGACACACTCGCCGCTATCGAGGTCCACCAGAAAGGCGCGAAAGTTGCTGGTTCCCCAGTCAATGGCGATCAGCCGCCGGCTCATGCGCCACCCCCTTGCTGGCCTGCCTGGTCAGCCGCCAGACGCTGCCATTCGGCCACCAGCTCGCGTGCGATCTCCCCCACCTCGGCGGCGCTGCGTCCGGGCTTGTAGAGGTTGCTGCCGAAACCGAAGCCGGCGATGCCGACCCCATGCCACTCGGCCATGTTGGAGCGATCGATACCGCCCACCGCCAGCACCGGCAGGCCCTTGGGCAGGATCGCACTGATGTCCTTGAAGTAGCCGGTGCCCAGGCGTGCCGCCGGGAACAGCTTGAGTGCCATCGCCCCTGCCCGCGCCGCGGCCAAGGCTTCGGTCGGGGTCATGCAGCCGATCATCGGCGCAAGCCCACGTTCGGCGCCCAGCGCCACCAGCTCGGCCTCGGTGTTGGGGGTGATCATCAACGGCGCCCCGAGCTCGGCAAGCCGTGCGGTATCGTCTTCGTCGAGCACCGTGCCGGCACCGATCAAGACGTCGTCGGGGCAACAGGCCACGGCGCGCTCGATGCTGACCCAGGGCTCAGGCGAGTTGAGCGGAATCTCGATCAGCCGGAAACCGGCCTCGACCAGGGCGTGACAGACCGGCTCGATCTCGTCCGGCGTGATACCACGCAGGATCGCCACCAGCGGCGTCTCGGCCATGGCAGCGTCCAGCACGCGACGTTGAGCGTCGTTCATCGCAAAGTCCTCGAAGTCGAAAAGAAGGAAAACTCAGCCCCATGATAAAGCGAAGGGCGGCTGATGCCGCCCTTCGCCGTCAGGGTTCAGACCTAGTTGACTAGCCACATGGCCATTTCGGGCCACACCAGCAGCGCCGCGAGCACGCACAGTTGCAGGGCGATAAAGGGCAGTACCGAGACGAAGATGTCCTTGAGGCTGATCTCCGGTGGCGCCACGCCCTTCAGGTAGAAGGCCGCGGGTCCGAACGGCGGCGACAGGAAGGACACCTGCATGTTCACCGCGAACAGGATGCCGAACCAGATCGGGCTGTAGCCCAGCTGCACGATGATCGGCACGAAGATCGGCAGGGTCAGCATGGCCACCCCGATCCAGTCGAGGAACATGCCGAGCACGATCAGGATCGCCATCATTACCAGGATGATCACGATGGGCGAGACGTCCAGATCCATGATCATGCCGGAGATGAAGCGGTTGCCACCCATCAGGTTGTAGACCCCGACCAGGGCGGCGGCGCCGATGCCGATCCAGATGATCATGCCGCAGGTCACCAGGGTCTGGGACAGGCTCTGGTGCATCATCGAGAACGAGAACTCGCCCCGGGCCAGCACCGCCAGCAGCACACCGAACACGCCCATCGCCGCTGCCTCGGTGACCGAGGCCACGCCACCGTAGATCGAGCCCAGCACCATGAAGGCGATCAGCGCCGGTACGATGATCGAGCGCAGCGCGGCGCCCTTGGAGGCGAAGCCGGCGTTGCGGTCCTCCTCGCTCATCGGCGGGCCCATGGCGGGGTTGCGCAGGCAGCGCACCAGCACATAACCGATGTAGGACAGCATCAGGATCACCGCCGGGGTAATCGCCGCGGTAAACAGGTCGGCGATGGAGACGCTGGCGATCAGGCCGTAGATGATCAGCACGATGGACGGCGGCATCATGGTACCGAGCGCCCCGCCGGCGCAGACCACGCCGATCGACAGGTGCTTGTCGTAGCCGAGGCGGAGCATCTGCGGCAGCGCCAGGATGCCGAGCAGCACGATCTCGCCGCCGATGATGCCGGACAGCGCGGCCAGGAAGAACGCCACCACCACGGTCTGCACGGCGACGCCCCCGGGCAGTCGCCCGGCGAACACCCGCATGGCGTTGAACAGATCCTTGGCGATGCCCGATCGGTCGAGCAGCGAGGCCATCAGCACGAACATCGGCACCGCCACCAGCGAGTACTCGGTGACGAAGCCGTAGACCCGGCTGGTCACCAGCGGCAGGGCGTTGGGGCCGAACCAGCCGAAGGTAAAGGCCAGCGCCACCAGGCCGGTGATAAAGGCCAGCGGCAGGCCGGTGACCAGCAGCGCGAAGATGGCGCCGACCAGCAGCAGGGTTCCGTCTGCGATGCTCATCAGTCAGCGCCTCCTTCGGGTGCGTCGGGGGCGGGCTTGCCCTTGATCGACTGGATCAGGTGAATCAGCGCCTGGACGCACATGATCGCCACCGCGGCGAGGATCATGCCCTTGACCAGTGCCGGGAACGGCGGGTTCCAGGAGGTGCCGGAGCGCTCCAGCTGCCACTCGCCGAGGGGGTTGTGGGAGGCGCCGTAGAACATCACCCAGGCAGCGTAGGTCATGCCCAGGCAGAAGCCGAAGGTGACCAGGTCATTGAAGCGGTCGAGCCACAGCCGGAACCTCGGGCCCACGGCGTCATAGAGCACCTTGACCCGGATATGGCGGTTGGAGGCCAGCGCGGCGGGGCCGCCGAGACAGAAGCTGACCGCCACCAGCATGACCACGGTCTCGTGGACCCAGGAGGTGGGCGCGCCGAAGCCGTAGCGCATGATCACCTCATAGACGCTGATGGCCATGGCGATGAACACCAGCCAGGCGGCGAACTGGGCCACCCGAACCACGCCACGGTCGAACCGACTGCGAACCACATCGGGGGCACGCTCGGGCGTCTTGTCCGTTGACGGATCGGGTGATGGGTCGGGCCCAGGCCCTGCACGTGTCTCGTCACTCATGAGACATCCTCGACATTGATGTATCGCGACGCCCGAGATCTATCGCCCCAACGGGCGCGGACATCGCAAGATGAAAATGAGGGGGCGGTGCCTCGGCACCGCCCCGGGTTCCACTGGCGCACGCCAGCGAGGCTTACAGCAGATTGTGGTTCTCGAGGTAGGCCACCACGGACTCATAGAATTCCTGGGTGATCTCGTTCTTCTCGGCCCAGTTCTCCCACTCCTGCTTGGCGATATTGCGGAACGCCACGCGCTCCTCCTGCGGCAGGTCGATGATCTCGATATCCGGGTTCTGGCGGGCCTCGCGCACGGCTTCCATGTCGCGGGTCTTGAGCTCGGCCACCATCTCGTAGGCCAGGGCGTCGACCGAGGTCTCGAGGATGCCCTTCAGGTCATCGGAGAGACTGTCCCAGACGTCCTTGTTGAGCGACACCGCCACCATCGGCAGCGAGTGGAAGCCCGGGTACAGCGGGTACGGCGCGAACTCGTGCAGCCCCTGGGCCTGGTTGGTGGCGAACACGGTGTAGTCGGCGGCGTCGATGACGCCCTTCTCGAGGCCGGTATAGACCTCGGAGCCCGGCAGGTTGACCGGGGTCGCGCCGGCGGCCTCGAAGATGTTGTAGACCATGCCCTCGGGTGCACGCAGCTTGAGGCCCTGCATGTCGTCGATGGAGCGCACCGGCTTGGTCGACGGCAGCGACTCGAGGCCGGTGGCGGCGGCGCCGATCAGGTGGACACCGTAGGGCTCGACCAGCTTGTTGTAGAGCTCTTCGCCACCGGCGTTGTTCATGTAGTCGAGGAAGTCGTAGGGGTCGCTCCAGGCGCCTACCAGGTTGCCGATCATGCCGAAGGCCGGGTTCTGGCCGGTGAAGTAGCTGGGATCGGTCAGGTGGCCCTGAAGGATGCCGGACTGCACGGCCTGCAGGGTCTGGTTGGCCTGGACCACGGCGTTGACCGGCAGGATCTCGATGGAGATGCGGCCGTTGGACATGGTCTCGACGTTGTCGGCCCAGGCCTTCTTCATCTCGAACTGCGGCTCACCCGCGGTTTCGGAGGTCTGGAAGGTCCACTCGTACTCGGCAGCCTGGGCAGAGGTCGCCGTCGCCGCGAGGATCGCCGCGCCCAGCGTCGTGAGCGCAGAACCAGAGAACTTGAGCTTGGTGCTTGCCATCATGGGAATCTCATCCTTCTTGTTGGCGAGTTGCAGGGAATTCGGGAGCGTCGAAGGTGGTCTCGATCGTGGCGGGCGACCTTGTCACCCCTTCGAGACCCAGGTCCTGCCCGGTGCGCTCCAGGACCGCGAGAGCCGCTCGGGCGGCTTCCTGCGGCTGGCGAAGCCGGATCGCCTCCATCACCCGGCGGTGACGATCCATGCTGTCGTTGAGCCTATCGGCGCTGTGGTTGGAGCGTTCCACCAGCAGCGCGATGGCAGGTTTGAGAACGTGGCTGATCTGGGCCCACACCAGATTGTGTGATGCGGTAAAGATCGCCTCGTGAAAGGCCACGTCATACTCGTCGTGGCTCTTGCCATCAAAGCGTAGATCATCGTTGGCCAGCGCTTCGATCATGCCTTCATAGGCCGTCTCGATGGCCAGCAGATCGGCGGCGGTGGCGTGCTCGGCCGCCAGTCGTGCGACAAAGGGCTCCACCGCCACGCGAAAGGCAAAGACTTCACGCTGGATCACCGGATTGGGATGGGCGAAGCGCGCCAGCCAGCCGCTGACCCTGGGGTCCAGCAGGTGCCAGCCCTCCAGCGGTTGAACCCGAGATCCCTGGCCCGAGATCCGCGTGATCATGCCCGCCGCCACCAGCACCTGTAGCGCACTGCGCACGGTGGAGCGGCTGACTTCGAAGCGCTCGCACAGATCCACTTCCCTGGGCAGAAACTCCCCCGGCGCATGCTCACCGGCGAAGATCGCCTCGGCCAGGGCATCGGCGATGTCCGGGCGCGCGCGACGCGAGGTGGAAGTGGAACTTGCCGACATGGCGCCATCCATACAGGGAACGAGGGAAATCGGACATGTGGCACCATGTGTCTGACGGCGCTACACGTTATGTCCGACATAGCTTGACGAAAACGTATATCAAACGCCTTTAGACTTTAGTCATGGTTGGGTAGCGCCCTTCAGCCACGCCCTGCCCGCCCCGCTCCTCGGGGAACCTCGCTGATTCGGCATAGTCGTAGAGGATAGACCTCGGACCAAGGGAGACGATCACTCCCCTTTACGAAACAGACCGACTGGTCTATTGTATCGAACGTACACCCATCGATCACGGAGCGAGGCGTGAATCCGGGCGACCCTCGGCCACGCTTCGCACTCTCCGGAACGACAGCCAATCGACTTCCGGTTCATCGCGCAAAGGAGGCATGATGCAGTCGAACTACTACACCATCCGCGAGTATCCCACCGGCACCCCCAGCCAGGACGTCTTCAAGCTCAAGCAGCAGGAACTGCCGGCGCTGGCTGACGGTGAAGTGCGCATCCGCAACCACTGGCTGTCGGTAGACCCCTACATGCGTGGGCGCATGAGCGGTGTCACCACCTATATCGAACCCTTCGAGCTCGAGGCACCGCTGGAAGGAGCCGCCGTAGGCGAGGTCATCGAATCCCGTGACGATCGTTTCAAGGTGGGTGACAAGGTCAGCCACATGGGTGGCTGGCGCGACGTGGCCCAACTGCCCGCCGACAGCGTGACCGCCCTGCCCGATCTGGACGTGCCGGAGCAGGCCTACCTGGGCGTGCTGGGCATGCCGGGGATGACCGCCTGGACCGGCCTGAATGCCATCGCCGAGATGCAGCAGGGTGACAATGTGCTGGTCAGCGCCGCCAGCGGCGCGGTGGGCTCTCTGGCGGTACAGCTGGCGAAGGCCAAGGGTGGTGTTGTGGTCGGCCTGGCCGGCAGCCAGAAGAAGCGCGACTGGCTCGAGTCCCAGGGCGTGATCGCGGTGGACTACCGCGACAAGGACGCCGCCACCCTCAGCGAGGATCTGGCCAAGGCCTGCCCGGACGGTTTCGATGTCTACTACGAGAACGTCGGCGGAGTCTGCCTGGAAGCCGCGCTGAACAACCTCAGGGTCGGCGCCCGCATCGCCGTGTGCGGCATGATTTCCCGCTACAACGATGAAGGCCCGGCACCGGGACCGGCCAACCTGGCGATGATCCTGATTCGCCGAGCGCGTATGCAGGGCTTTATCGTGTTCGAGCACTGGGACAACTACCCGGCCTTTCTCAAGGACGTCGGCCCCAAGGTCGCGGCCGGCGAGATCGACTACCAGGAGACCGTGCGCGAGGGCCTCGAGGCCACGCCGGAAGCCTTCCTCGACCTGTTCAAGGGGGCCAACACCGGCAAGATGCTGGTGCGCCTGGGCTGATTGCTGATTGCCCTTGCTGGACGATTGACCCAGACACCGCCTACGGGCGGTGTCTGTGGTTCAGCACTGCTCGAATGACAGCCGCGCCATCAACGGCCACGGCTGGCAATCATCACGCCGGACACCACCATCAGCATGCCCACCGCCGTGACCCCGCCGATCGTCTCGTCCAGCGCCCACCAGGCCAGCGCCGTGGCGGCCACCGGGGTGAGCGAGCCCAGCGCCGAGGTCGCCTCGGCCCCCAGCCGTCGAATCGCCACGCCCATCAGCAGGCCAGACCCCAGCCCCACCAGGATGCCCTGCACCACCAACTGCACCAGCCACTCCTTCGTGGGCACCAGATGCAAAGACAGGCCCCCCGCCCCGCTCACCTCGAGCCCGATCACCGTCAGCACGATGACCAGTCCACTGGGCACCGTGACCACCGCCGTGGCCTCGAGCGCCGACAGACCGCTCTGGCGCACGCTGAGGGTGAACACCGCCCACATCACGCTGGACAGCAGGAACATGCCCTGCCCCAGCAGCAGGCTCTGCGAGCCCTGTCCCCCGGACGCCAGCAGGCAGACGACGCCGAGTCCAATAGCGACCAGTCCGGCGGCACGCCCCCGCGACAACGGCTGAGCGAAGACCCAAACCGCCAGGGTACTGACGAACAGCGGCGCTGCCCCGGGTATCAGGGTGCTGCCGTGGGCCACCGGGGCCAGCCCCATGCCCACCGCCCCCAGCAGGAAGAAGGGAATGCCGGCGCCTGCCATAATGCCGACCAGCCACACCGGGTTGACCGCCAGCAGACGCTGGCGCCGACGCAGCGCCAACGGCAACAGCGCCAGGCCAGGCACGGCGTAGCGAAACAGGGTCAGGTCGAGCGTTCCCAGTGGTGACAGCGCCCCTTGGCGCAGCGACAGGAAGTAGCACGACCAGATCAGCACCGCCCCCAGCGCAGCGGCGACCCCCAACAGGGCGCGCCGGGGAGAGGCGACAAGCGGTGCCACCTGGGTCAAGGAAGACGACATGACAGGACTCCGTGAGGTTCGACGGGCGCCTGAACGAGCACCCTGCTGACCCTCAGTCTGCCGCCAACGGTCGGGCAAATGCAGGCAAAGACTCCGACGCGCTGGACCCATATTGGCAGGACATGCCAATATTTTTCCTTACTCCGCCAGATTGAGCCAATCCGTTGAAAAAACTGGACCGTATCGATCGCCATCTGCTCGCCCTGCTCCAGCAGGATGCACGACTCACCAGCCACCAACTGGCCGAGCGGGTGGGGCTGTCGCCGTCACCCTGCGCCAGGCGCATACGCCGGCTGGAGCAACAGAGGCTGATCCAGCGCTACCGCGCCGAGCTGGACCGCGAACGCCTGGGGCTGGGGCTGACGGTGTTCGTCCACGTCAAGCTCAGCCGCCACCAGGACGCCCTGGTGGAAGCCTTCGAAGCCGCCGTGGCGGACATGCCCGAAGTCATCGAGTGCCACACCGTGTCCGGCGCCTTCGACTATCTGCTGCAGATCGTCAGCGCCGACCTGAAAGGCTACGAGCGCTGGGTGCGACAGCTGCAGACCCTGCCCATGGTCAATACCGTGGATTCGAGCTTTGCCATCCGTGCCGTCAAGCGCGCCGGCGCCCTGGATCTGCGCGACGCCCGTCCAACTGACGACGATTCGTAAGGCTCCACACGAGGATCCGCTGCACAGCCCCACCAGGCAGACGTCGCCTCAGCCGGTGATCACGGCTGACGCAGCTTCGCCAGCATCGAGCCTAGCTGACGTCGGCGCTTCACTTCGGCGTCATCAATCGTCAAGCTAGGGTCGATCCCATTGCCGTCCGGGCCCACGTACCGCCACCCAGGAGAGTTGCATGCCGACCCCGCCCGCTCCCCCACGCCTGACCCTGGAGGTCTTCAGCGATCTGCGCTGCCCGTTCTGCTACCTGGAGTTGCCCGAACTGGAGGCGCTGGAAGACAGGTTCGGTCATGACATCCGCGTCGTCTGGCGCCCCTTCGAGCTGCGCCCCGAGCCGGAACCTGCCCTCGATCCCCACTGCGACTACCTGAACGAGCTGTGGCGAGACGCGGTGCTGCCGATGGCTCAGGAGCGAGGTCTGAGCATGCGCCAGCCGAACATCCAACCACGCTCGCGTCTGGCCCTGGAAACGCTGGCCTGGGCCGAGCGCCGCTATCGCGACACCCCGTCAGCCAGCCAGGTCGCTGCGCTGCGAAAGGCCCTGTTCAGCGGCTTCTTCGAAGATAGCCTGGACCTGTCGGATCCCGGCGCCCTGGCCGAGATCGCCAATCAACTGGGGCTGGACGGCGCGGCACTCGAAGCGAGTCTTGCCGCCGGTGAAGACCGCGAGGCGGTACAAGCTTCCCGCGAGGAAGGTCAGGCGCTGGGGGTTCACGGTGTTCCGGCGCTGCGCTTTCTGGTCGACGGCGAACACGCCGGCATCCTGTCCGGCGCCCAACCCAGGCGCCAGCTCTTTCTGGCGGTGGAACGCCTGCAGGATGCCCTGCGCCAGCATGAGGGCAAAAGGACGTCATGAGTGACCGCACACGTCCGGTGGTGGTGATCGGTGGCACCGGCTTTGTCGGTGCTGCCGTCGTGCGCGAGCTCTACTTCGCGGGCCATGCGGTCCGCGTGGTGGCCCGCCACCCGAGACTTCCGGAAGAGGTGGAAGACGGCGATCCGGTCGAGGCGATCCAGGCGGATATCGAGGATCCGGAGAGCCTCAAGGCGGCCCTTGAGGGGGCCAGCGCGGTGATCAATGCGGTCAGCCTCTACCGCGAGAGTGGCAAGCGCAGCTTCGAGCAGGTGCATGTCGAGGGCGCCGCCAGGCTGGCGCGGCTCGCCCGGGAGGCGGGCATCGATCGCTATGTGCTGCTGTCCGGCATCGGCGCCCGGCTCGATTCACCCTCACCCTATGTGCGTGCCAGGGCGAGAGGCGAACAGGCGGTGATGGGCGAGATACCGCGTGCGGTCATCGTTCGCCCCAGTGCCCTCTATGGCCAGCAGTCAGGCCTGGTGGCGACCCTGGCAAGGCTGGTCAAGATGCCGCTGGTGCCGCTGTTCGGCGCCGGAGAGATGCGCCTGCAACCACTCCACGTGGGGGATCTGGCCAGCGCCCTGGCGCGCCTGGCCACCCGGGCGAGCCTGCCCAGGGCACTTTACGAACTGGGCGGGCCCGACCCGCTGCGCTACCGCGATCTGGTCACCCAGGTGGCGCGACACCTCGGCAGAGAACCCAGGTTCATCAAGGTCCCCCTGCCCCTGTGGCACGCCCTGGCACTGGCCCTTTCGCCCTTGCCCTCGCCGCCGCTGACCCGCGATACCCTGTGGCTGATCAGCGAAGACAACCTGGTCGCCAACGGCGTCGGCAGCTTCGCCGACCTGGGCCTCAATCCGCGCAGCCTGCGTGACAGCCTGCCGCACTGCCTGCCAACGCAGGCGGGCTGAGCCCGACGGACGGGCCGCGATGGCCCCGACCCGATGCCGCCGGGGCTTGGCGTTAGATAACCGCTTCAGGCGTCGCCCATGTTCGCCATCAGGCTCGGCTGCACCACCTCGATCCAGTAGCCGTCCGGGTCCTTGACGAAGACCACGTCCTTCAGCTTGCCCTGCTCGGGGCGCTTGATGAACTCGACGTCGTTTTCATCGAACCAGGCCACCGCCGCGTGCAGATCCGGCACCGCAAAGCAGATATGACCAAAGCCCTGGGGCTCGGCGTTGCCGTCGTGGTAGATCCGCCCTTCCTGCTCCTCGCTGCCCCAGTTGTGGGTAAACTCGAGCAGTCCGCGCTGCTGAAAGGTCCAGGTGGAGCGGGCGGCGGCGTCCTCGGGAACCTGATCATCCGCCTCGAGGTTGGCGAGAAAGTACAGCGAGAACTGCATTTCCTCGAAGTCCAGGCGCCTCAGCACGCTCATGCCGAAGACCCGTGAATAGAACGCCAGGGACACCTCGGGATCCTTGACCCTCAGCATGCTGTGATTGAGGCGAAAACCGCGCGTGGCCTCGGGGGCCGGCTCCACGCCGGGGTGCTGTTCGCCTTGGAAATTGTCGTGCATCTCGGTCTCCTTGGATGAGGGGTCGATTGTCGTTCAGGTGGCGTCAGATCGCCTGCTCGGCCATCTGCTGCGCGATATATTCTGCCTGACGCAGGGCCAGCGAGACGATGGTCAGGGTCGGGTTTTCCGACGCCGAGGTGGTGAACTGACTGCCATCGGAGATGAACAGGTTCGCCACCTCGTGGGTCTGACCGTAGCCGTTGCAGACGCCGTCCTCGGGGCGCTCGCTCATGCGGCAGGTACCGAGGTTGTGGGTCGAGGGATAGGGCGGCACTTCGTAGACATCCCGCGCCCCCACCGATTCGTACAGTGCCTTGCCCTGCTGATACCCGTGCTGCCTCATGGCCACGTCGTTGGGGTGATCGTCGTAGTGCACGTTGGCCACCGGCAGGCCGAAACGATCGGTCACCTCCGGGTTCAGGGTGATGCGGTTGCTGGCCTGGGGCAGATCCTCCCCCACCAGCCACATCCCGGCCATATGATCATACTGGTCTATCGCGCCGGCGAAACGCTCGCCCCAGGCGCCGGGGTCGAGGAAGGCGGCCATGAACGGCAGCCCCAGCGACAGCGTCTCCATCTCGTAGCCGCCGACAAAGCCCCGCGACGGATCATGGCGCGCCTCATCGGAGATGATGCCGGCCATGGTGGTGCCGCGATACATGTGCACGGGCTCATCGAAGGTGGCGTAGACCGACCCCGTCATATGGCGCATGTAGTAGCGCCCGACCTTGTCCGCGCCATTGGCAAGCCCCTTGGGGAAACGACTGCTCGTGGAATTCAACAACAGCCGCGGCGTCTCGATGGAGTTGCCGGCCACCGCCACCACCCGGGCCTTCTGTCGCTGTTCGCGGCCCTCGCTATCAAAGTAGACCACCGCCTTGGCACGCCCCTCGTCGTCATGCTCGATACGCGCCACATGCGACTCGGGGCGCAACTCCAGGTGTCCGGTGGCGATGCCTCTGGGCAGCTCGGTATAGAGCGTCGACCACTTGGCCTGGGTCTTGCAGCCCTGGAAGCAGAAGCCGCGCTGCTGGCAAGGCGCTCGGCCATCGCGGATCTCGCTGTTGATGGCCATATGGCCGGTGTTGCAGGAATAGCCGAGCTTCTGCGCCCCGGCGTACATCACCTTGAAATTGTTGTTGCCCGGCAGCCCCTTGTTGTCGTGGGTGCGGGTCACCCCCATGCGCGCCTCGGCACGATCGTACCAGGGTGCCAGTTCCTCGTAGGACAGCGGCCAGTCGAGCAGGTCAGCGCCGTCCACCGCGCCATAGTGGCTCAGCGCCTCGAACTCGTGGGGCTGGATGCGCAGACTGGCACCGGCCCAGTGCACCGTGGTGCCGCCCACCGACTTGACGATCCAGGCCGGCAGATTGGGAAAGTCCCGTGCCAGCCGCCAGCTTCCCGACGTGGTCCTCGGGTCCAGCCAGGAAAGCTGGTTGAAGGCACCCCACTCGTCGGCCAGAAAGTCCGAGGTGGTGTGCAGCTTGCCCGCTTCCAGTACCACCACGTCGATGCCCTGCTGGGCCAGTTCGTTCGCCAGGGTGCCTCCACCGGCCCCCGAGCCGATCACTACCACCACACTGTCATCGTCCAGCGCAAAGGTCTTCTGACTGTCGGTCATGGCCATGACGACGTCTCCTCATCGGTCCGTATTGTTCGTTGTTGTCTGTTGTTGTCTGTTGTTGTCTATAGCGGGCTGTTGTTGTCCGTGGCTGTCGCCAGCGGTCACCGACGCTCGCCTCACCCGCCGCGACAGCGTCAGCCCGGTACTTCATGGGGCAGGTAGCCGCCCTCGGGCCGGGGCGGATCCGGCAGCCAGTCCAGGTCATTGAAGCCCTTGGTCAGGTAGCCGGGATTGCCCGCCTCACCCTCGTAGCCGAAGTGGGCGTAGGCCAGATCGTTGTCATAGAGCGAGACGACGGCGTCGCCGCGCACCAGTTCGAAGAATGGCGAGCCGGCCCGCGCTTCCAGCAAGGCGAAACGCTCGCTCGGCGACAGCGATAGCCAATCACCACCCGCCTCACGGTCGAGCACATCGATACCTTCGGCTACCAGGGCCGCGACCTGGGGATCGGCGGCCTTGGTGTCCAGACTCTTGACCACGAGGGCGTAGACCGCGTCTTCAAGGTCTGGGTGAGGGAAGATGTGTCGCGTCATCGCCAGCAGCACCTGGCCCTGGCGACTGGTCAGGGTTTCGAGGGACATGGCCCAGCTACGGCTGGGCGCCAGCAGGGCGATAGGACCGGAGGCCATCGCCAGTGTGCCCATCAGCACACCACCGCTGGCCTTGAGAAAGACACGACGAGAAAAAGCGCTACCCTTCATAGCAGGACTCCTTGCCCCAGGCCGTAGAATTCAGATTCGACAAGCGCCACATGCGACACTGCGTCTCTCCAAAGCCTATGTCGCCTCCGCCTACGGCGGGTAACACTGGGGTACTACGTCGACCATGGTCTAATGCTCCTTGACGCAAGAGCCAGGCAGGGTCAGAAGACGGCATCATCGATAACGACCGGACGCCAGCGAGAGGACCACGCCATGTGCCATATGTACGCCTCCACCGACCCTGCCAAGTACGAGTGCACCACCCGTTCCATCCGCCTGCAGGGCTCGGTGACCAGCGTCAGACTGGAAAACGAGTTCTGGGATATCCTCAACGAGATCGCCGCCGGCCAGAGTCTGACCACGGTTCAGTTCATCAGCGAGCTGCATCAGGAGGTGATCGAGATCCGTGGTGAGGTGCCTAACCTGGCATCGCTGTTGCGGGTGGCCTGCGCCGTCCACCAGCAGAATGCCATTCAGGAGAATGTCATCCAGGGGAATGCCGCCCAACAGAATGTCGCCCAACCCGCTGCCGAACGCCTGTCTCGGGCATCGCTGGGCATAAACTGAAACGGCGCCGGGTAAAGAAAGGGACTCACCGACACCTCATTCAGCGCCATACGGGTGCCTGGCCTGCCGTCGAGAACAGCACCCTTCTTGATGCGACTAAAGTCTATATCTTTTTTCTCGAAAACTACGCCTTATCTCAATCTTTTCTCTACGCTCCTTGTCATACGCGGCAATTCGTGAAGAATGGCCTCCGCATTCCTACCCAATGGACAATTTGACATGGATTCCATCGCCACCTGGTTCAACGATGCCGTCTCCGTCGGCAACGGCCTGATCTGGGGTAAACTGCTCGTTTACCTGTTGATCGGCGCCGGTCTCTACTTCACCGTCATGACCCGCGGCATCCAGTTCCGCTTCTTCGGCCATATGTTCGCCCTGCTCAAGGGATCCCGTGATGGCGGCGAGGGCATTTCCTCCTTCCAGGCCCTGTCCACCAGCCTGGCGGCTCGTGTGGGTACCGGCAATCTGGCGGGTGTCGCCGTGGCCATCTATCTGGGCGGCCCCGGCGCCATCTTCTGGATGTGGATGACCGCGCTGGTCGGCATGGCCACCAGCTTCGTCGAGTCCACCCTGGCCCAGGCCTACAAGGTCGACCACGGCGACAAGACCTTCCGCGGCGGCCCGGCCCGCTACATCGAACGCGGGCTCGGTCAGCGCTGGATGGCCATCGCCTTCTCGATCTGTCTGATCATCGCCTTCGGCCTCGCCTTCAACAGCGTCCAGGCCAACTCCATCGCCCAGGCCATGGAGCAGGCATTCAACATCCCGACCTGGATCGTCGGCATCGCCCTGCTGGTGGGGGTTACCCCGATCATCTTCGGCGGCCTGCGCTCCATCGCCAAGGTGGCGGAGCTGATCGTGCCGCTGATGGCACTGCTCTACCTGATCCTCGCTCTGGTGGTGGTGGCGCTGAATATCGATGAGCTGCCGAGCGCCATCGCGTTGATCTTCAACAGTGCCTTTGGCCTTGAAGAAGCCGCCGGCGGTGCAGTCGGCTACGCCGTGGCCCAGGCCATGATGCAGGGCATCAAGCGCGGCCTGTTCTCCAACGAGGCCGGCATGGGTTCCGCCCCGAACGTGGCCGCCACCGCCAGCACCCGACCGAACCATCCGGCGGCCCAGGGCTTTATCCAGATGCTCGGCGTGTTCTTCGACACCCTGGTGATCTGTACCGCCACCGCCGCGGTGATCATCCTGTCGGAGCCGGCGCTGCAGAGCGGTGACGCGCCCAACGGCATCCAGCTGACCCAGGTCGCGCTGTCCGAGCACGTCGGTGACTGGGGCGGCATGTTCGTGGCCATCGCCATTCTGCTGTTCGCCTTCACCTCGCTGATCGCCAACTACTCCTACGGTGAATCCAACATCGAGTACCTGGCGGGCTCGCGTCGCTCTGCGGCGGCGGTGTTCATCTATCGCCTGGCGGTGCTGGCGATGATCATGATCGGCTCGATCGCCCAGCTCGGCACCATCTGGAACTTCGCCGACCTGTCCATGGGCATGATGGCACTGATCAACCTGACCGCCATCCTGCTGCTCTCGCCGCTGGCCTTCGCCCTGTTCCGCGACTACGAGCGTCAGCTCAAGGCCGGCCAGGAGCCGACCTTCAACCCGGACGAGTTCCCCAAGCTCAAGGGCAAGGTGGACCCGAGTGCCTGGCCGAGCCTTAGCAACAAGGCCTCGCAGGCCTCATCCTCTGAAGCGCCCAAGGGCAGCGGAAAGGACGCCTGATCAGGCGCTGGACCAGCAAGACCGCAGGGGCCGCTTGAGCCCCAGCGCCAACAACGCCACGGCCCATGCCGTGGCGTTGTCGTTTCCGACGGCCGGACACGGGCCGTCTCGTCAGGCCGAGCACCGTTGCGCCCCGATCGTCCCTACGCCCTGGGCAGCGGCGCGTCCTCCTCGTCCAGGGCACCGTCGAGAAAGTCGAGCAGTGCTCGTACCGAAGGCAACTGTCCGCGGCGGCTGGGGTAGACCGCGTGGATCAGTCCGGCCCGAGGCTCCCAGCCCGGCAACACGTCCACCAGACGCCCGGCGCACAGATCGGAGCCCGCGGCCACCAACGGCAAGCGTGCCACCCCCTGGCCATCGAGCACCGCCCGGTGCAAGAGCCCCACGTCGTCGGTCACCAGCCGAGGCCGGTGCTCGATGATTCGCTCCTCGCCGCCGGGACCGTCCAGGCGCCAGCGATGGCGCCGGTCCGGTTCCTCGAAGTCGAGACTGGGCCAATCGCTCAAGGCTTGCGGCGCTTCCGGCATCCCCAGGCGCGCCACCAGATCCGGTGACGCCAGCAGCCGCTGGGGGCTGCGCGACAGCCTGCGCATCACCAGTTCGCTGTCTTCCAGCGGCGGATAGCGTACCCGGATCGCCAGATCGAAGCCTTCTCGCACCACGTCGACGCGGCGACTGGTCGCCACCACGTCCAGGTCGATGCGGGGACAGCGACGCAGGAACTCGGAAAACAGCGGCGTGAACAAGGTGGCGAGAAGGCTCGGCGGACAGCTCAGGCGAATGCGCCCGCGCGGTTCGGCCTGGTGGCGCTCGACCACCTCCACCGCCGCCTCGGCCTGCCACAGCATGGCCTGGCAGTGCTGATAGAAGGCCTGGCCCAGTTCCGTGACCACAAACTGACGGGTGGACCGCTGAATCAGGCGGGTATCGAGGCGTGCCTCCAGCGCCGCGATACGTCGGCTGAGCCGTGACTTGGGCAGCCCCAGGGCGCGGCCCGCCGGAGCAAAACCGCCGTGGTCCACCACCTTTACGAAATAGAAGAAGTCGTTGAGATCCTGCACGGCTCGGGTCCTGTCGAGGGTGATTGAGCGCCGCTTTTGTTACGACCGTTACTACCACCACTATCGTTCCACATATGCAACGATGCGTCCGAATTTTGCCTACTACCGCCTCCATCGTCTCGATTCTATGCTGTCACCATTGCGGATCGCCAGCGATCCTTCCATGACAGGAGGTGTCCCATGAAGACCATCAACGCCGTACACGCTGCCCCTCGCGGTCACTGGGTGGGCGACGGCTTCCCGGTGCGCTCGCTGTTCAGCTACGACCGCCTTGGCGCCGAGCGCATCAGCCCCTTTCTGCTGCTGGACCACGCCGGGCCTCACCACTTCGCGCCCAGCGAGCAAAAGCGTGGCGTCGGCGTGCACCCCCATCGCGGCTTCGAGACGGTGACCTTCGTGCATCGAGGCGAGGTCAGCCACCGCGATTCCTCCGGCGGCGGCGGCACCATCGGCCCGGGCGACGTTCAGTGGATGACCGCCGGCTACGGCATCCTCCACGAGGAGTTTCACTCCGAGGACTTCACTCGCCAGGGCGGCGACCTGGAGATGGTCCAGCTATGGGTCAATCTGCCGGCGCGCCACAAGACGACCCCGGCGGCCTACCAGAACCTGACCCGTGACGAGATCCCGGTGGTGACACTACCGGGCGAGGCGGGCCAGCTCAGGGTGGTGGCCGGCGAGTACCTGGATGCACGCGGCCCGGCGCGGACCTTTACCCCGATCAACGCCTGGGAACTGGCATTGAACGAGGACGCTGAAACGACCTTGTCGCTACCCAACGGGCACACTAGCCTTCTGGTAGTGCTCGACGGCACCCTGCTGGTACAGGATCAGGAGGTCGTGCGCGGTGGCAGCGTGGTAGAGCTGTCCCGCGATGGCGAGACACTGGCCCTGGCCGCCAACACCGCCGCCCGGCTGCTGGTGCTGACCGGTGAACCGATCGACGAGCCGGTGGTGGGTCATGGCCCCTTCGTGATGAACAGCGAGGCCGAGATCCACGCCTCCATCGACGCCTTTCGACGTGGCCGGTTTGGCCGCCTCAGTACCTGAGCCCACGGCGCCCAGGTAGCTGCTCCTATCGCCCTGCGACGCCTTGCGAAACACCCCGACGGCAGCCGCCGCCGGGGGCTGTACCTCCAGGCTGGATGCCGGAGGCCTCTTCCAGGGAAGGCTTCCCCTGACTCCAGGAAATCGCCATGACTCGCCCCTATGTTCGTCTCGACAAGAATGACGTCACCGTGCTGCTGGTCGACCACCAGGCTGGCCTCTTGTCGGTAGCACGTGATTTCGATGCCGACGCCTTCAAGAACAACGTGTTGGCCCTGGCCGATATCGCCAGGTTCTTCGAGCTGCCGACCATCCTGACCACCAGCTTCGAGGATGGACCCAATGGTCCCATGGTCCCCGAACTCAAGGAGATGTTCCCCACCGCGCCCTACATCGCCCGCCCCGGCCAGATCAACGCCTGGGACAACGAGGAGTTCGTCGCCGCCATCGAGAAGACCGGGCGCAAGCAGTTGCTGATCGCCGGGGTGGTCACCGAGGTGTGCGTGGCCTTCCCCGCGCTGTCGGCAATCGAGGCCGGCTACGACGTCTTCGTCGTCACCGACGCCTCGGGCACCTTCAACCCGGTGACCCGCGAGGCTGCCTGGGATCGCATGAGCCAGGCCGGCGCCCAGCTGATGACCTGGTTCGGGGTGGGCTGCGAGCTGCACCGCGACTGGCGCAACGACATCGAAGGCTTCGGCGGCCTGCTGGCGTCCCACCTGCCGGCCTACGCCAACCTGATGCAGAGCTATTCGCAACAGACCCAAGGGTGACCTCAAGGCTTGGGCGCCCTGCGCCCAGGTCTTGTTCTTTCTGTCGATCCCAGCCAGGTACAGCCAAACCAGGTCTAGCCATGACCGCCCAGGAGGCCACCATGAGCCTGCACGAAACGCCCCATCGCCCCTCCTCGTCCCGGGACTGCCCGGTCGTCGATGGCCGTCACTGCATCCAGCGTATCGGTTCCCGGGAGGCCGACGTCAGCGGCCTGCCGATCCACCGCGTGCTGCCCACCCGCGAGCGCCGCCTGATCGGCGCCTGGTGCTTTCTCGACCACGCCGGCCCCAGCATCCTGCGCGAGGGACAGGCCATGCGGGTCGGCCCCCACCCCCACACCAGCCTGCAGACCTTCACCTGGATGCTCTCCGGCGAGGTCCACCACCGGGATAGCCTGGGCAGCGACCAGGTCATCCGACCGGGTGAGGTCAACCTGATGACCGCCGGCCACGGCATCAGCCATACCGAAGAGAGCCTGGCCGAAACCGACAGCCTGCACGCCGCCCAGCTATGGATCGCCCTGCCCCGGGACAAGGCCGACACCGCGCCACGCTTTGATCACTACGCCGAGCTACCGCACTGGCACCGCGATGGCGCCGACTTCACCCTGCTGATCGGTGAAGCCGAAGGCCATCACGCCCCCACCCTGAGCTTTTCGCCGCTGGTGGGACTCGACGTTCAGGCCAGTGACACCACGAAGCTGGCAGTGCCCCTGCGTCCCGACTTCGAATACGGCGTGCTGGTGCTGGAAGGCGGACTCGAGCTCGATGACGAGGCCTTCGCGGTGGACGAGCTGGGGTATCTGGGGCGTGGGCGAGACAGCCTCGAGATGTCGCTGTCTGCGGGCAGCCGGATCCTGTTGATCGGCGGCGAGCCGATGCAGGACGAGATCCTGATCTGGTGGAACTTCGTTGGCCATTCGCGGGAAGCGATCATCCAGGCCCAGCACGACTGGGAAGCCGCCAGCGAGCGCTTTGGTGATATCCCCCAGTGGCAGGGAGCACGCCTGGAGGCGCCACCGCTGCCCTGGTCTTCCTGAAGGCCGCCTCGCTGACACGCAAGGCATTCATCCAGACGCCTTGTCCTCCTGCGCGTTCAGGCTGGCCCACCAGTCGGCGTAGGAGCTGTTGTGGGGCGCGCGTCCGGACTCATCCTCGGCGCCGTCGGACCACCACACCGGGCCACGCTCGCCCAGCGCCTCCTTGGCCGCCTGGACCTGGCGGCGCGCGGCCTTGAGCGCGTCGTCATCGTCGACCTTGCTGGCCTCCTTGACCGCGCGTCGGGCCGCCATCAGCGCCTTGACGTGGCGCTTGCGCGTGTCCTCGTCCAGGCCGGGATCGGTGCAGCGCCAGAGGCGATTGCGGGCAACAAAGTAGCGCCCATCCGGCGTTGTGGGGTACTTCACATCGTCCTCCTTCTGCCATCTTGATCCAATATGTTGCAGGATGAATGCACAAGATCGGCGCTGGCAATGGCTGACAGAGCGTGCTCCATTGGCTATTGGTCCATGCCTTGCCCTTTTGCGCTTCCGTTCACACCGCAGGAGAACCCCATGAGCGATACCCGTCCCCGTATCCTGGTCTTTGCCGGCAGCGCCCGGGAGGATTCCTTCAACAAGCGTCTGGCTAAGCTGATGGCACAACGCATCGACGCCCTTGGCGGACAGGCTACCTTCGTCGACCTGCGCGACTTTCCCATGCCGATCTACGACGGTGACCTGGAGGCCGGCGAGGGTCTTCCCGAGCACGCCAGCCGCCTCAAGCGGATGTTCATGGAGCATCAAGGTATCGCCATCGCCTCCCCTGAGTACAACGGCTTCATCACACCGCTTCTGAAGAACACCATCGACTGGGTCTCGCGCCCCGACGGCGACCTGGGCGCCCTCGAGCCCTACCAAAACAAGGTGGCGGCCATCGTCGGCGCCTCACCCGGCGGGCTGGGCGGACTACGCGCCCTGCCGCTGCTGCGTCAGCTCTTGAGCAATATCGGCGTCACGGTACTGCCTGACCAGCTTGCCGTGGGCGGCGCCGGCAGCGCCTTCCATGAAGACGGCAGCCTGGCCGACGAAGGCAAGGCCAAGGCGCTGGACAACATTTGCCAGCGCCTGGTCACCACCCTGGCGCGGTCGTCACAATGACGGCCGTCGGCCCCTGACGGTCAAAGGGCTGAATGCCGGCGGACAACCGCCCGCCACCGGTCTCGTTTCAGGGCGGCTACCACAGCGCCCCGATCATGATCGTCAGACACGCCAGCATGCCGATGGCGAAGATGATGGAGCGGGTCCACTGCCAGTTCAGGGCGTAGGCCAGCGGGTGGAGCAGGCGTGAGGTGAGAAAGACCAGCGCCGGCACGTCTAGGCTTTCAAGCTCCACCCCTGCGCCGATGGCCACCACCGCGGTGGTGGCGTAGATGATCAGCGCCTCCCAGGCGTTGGACTGGGCCGCCTGCAGCCGCGCACCGACGCCTTCAAGACGCGCCTGCTGGGCACGCGGGTGGCGATTGTCCAGGTGGCCGAACTGGCGCACGCGCCAGGCGGCGCCGATCCAGGCCAGCAGGATCGGCAGCAGGGAGGCAACAAAGAGGGTAACGAGAAAGATCGACATGGGAGGCTCCGAGGGCGAATTGCCCCCAGCATGGCACAGGGGATGGCTGACAGGCGAAGGGCCAGGCGTCAGCATGGCGGTAGTTGCCTGACACCGGGCAATACCGCATCCCTGAGGTTTCCTACATGCCAGCGAGCCGAGCCCACGACGTCACCCACGCCCCCGATGTCCACCCTGCCCGTCATGCCGTGACCAGCCGCGCCCTGCACGCCTCGCTGGCGTTGACCATCGGTCTTCTCTACCTCACTGCCTACGGGCGCAAGTGGGCGACCACCCAGCTCGAGTCGGCCAACTGGTACCTGCTGGTGGTCCACGTAAACCTGGGGCTTTTGAGTGTGGCGCTGTCGCTCGGGCTGCTGGCGGCCCACCTGTGGCTGCCGCAGCCGCCACCCCTGGGTCTGCCACGGGTGACTCGCCTCGCCCACCGTGGCCTGCTCGCCGTGCTCCTGGCGCTGCCCGTGGCGGCCTATATCGGTACCGGCTTCGACCTCAGGGTGCTGGGCCAGTGGACACTGCCCGCGTTTCAGCGCCTGCCATTGGCGGCGTCGCTCGCAGCCTTGTTCGAAGTACCGCTGATCACCCTGATGGAGCCGTTTGGCCGCTTCCATCGGGACTGGGGCGCCGATCTGCTGCTGCCCTTTTTGCTCGGTGGCCATATCGCGGCGGCACTGTTTCACCATCTTGTGTTGAAGGACGGCGCTCTTGGCCGAATATGGTCACTGCGCCGTTGAGCGGCGCCCCATGCTCCTCGCCACCGCGGCAGACATGCGAAGAAGCCCGCGCAGTCACCTGCGCGGGCTTTTGTGCTTCGGCCTGGAGAGCGGTCTTCAGGCCTTGGCGGGACCCTTGCGCAGCGGCACGTCCGGCACCGCCTCCATGCGCTCGCGCTCTTCGGTGATCAGCTCGAGTGCCTGGTCTTCGCTGAGCTCGGAAGCCGGGGTAAACAGACTGACCACAATACCGGCGGCCATGGCCAGGCCCACCGCCGGGATGCTCGGGTTGCCCCAGTACTCACTCCAGCTCTCCACCGAGATGACCGTCAGCGAGGTGGCGGACGCCACCACCAGCGAGGCAATCGCGCCCTGCCAGTTGTAGCGCGGCCAGAAGCGGCCCAGCACGCCGCACACGAACATGCCCGCCAGCACGGTCGCCACCATCTTGGTGATGTAAGCGATCACGTTGTCGGAGGTCAGGGCGAAGGCCAGCGCCAGGCTGATGGTGCCGACCAGGCCGACCCGCGACAGCATGACCACGCTCTTGGCCGACGGCGCGCGGCCCTTGACCAGCACGTAGAGATCGCGGATCAGGGTGGTGACACCGGCGATGGCGTCACTGCTGGCGCTGGACATGGTCGCCGACAGACCGGCTACCAGCAGCAGCAGGCCCAGCCACAGCGGCAGCACCTCAGTGGCCAGATACGGGAAGGCGAAGTTGCTGTTTTCCAGGTTGGGGTTGAGGGCGTAGGTCGCCATGCCGATGATCGCCGGCACGATAGAGAACAGCATGTAAAGGCAGCCGGTCACCAAGAAGGAGCGGCGCACCGAGCCCACCGAGGCGCCGGAGTAGATGCGCTGGCGGAAGGACGGGGTCGCCAGCACGCCGACGGCGATCACCGTGATCAGCGACAGGGCGGGCACCAGGCCGACCTTGTCGATGGCCAGGAAGCTGGTCGCCGCGGCGTCCATGGAGGCGGTCATCTCGGAGAAGCCGCCCACCTCGACCACGGCCACCGCCGCCATCAAAAAGAAGCCGACAAACAGCACGATGGCCTGCACGGTGTCGGTCCAGACCACCGCCATATAGCCGCCAATGACGCAGTAGACACCGAAGCCCAGCGCCACCACCATCTTGGCCTGCCAGGCGGGGATATCCGCCATCCACGCCAGATACAGGCCGCCACCGAGGATATGGGCGCCGAGCCAGCCGATGCAGGCGACGTAGATGAACAATGCCACGACATTGCGCACCAGGCGGTTGGCCCCGACGTAGAACGACAACTCTTCGCTCATGGTCATGAAGCGGTAGCGCCGCACACCGGCGAAACACAGCGCCAGCAGCAGCACCCCGATCGAACCACCCAGACCATAGAGTGCGCCGCCCCAGCCGTTGGCGTAGCCGAAGCCTACCGCCCCCATGCTGGAACCTGTTCCCACCATGGTGGCCACGGTGGTACCGATGGTCAGGAATATCGGTACGCTGCGCCCGCCAAGGAGGAAGTCATCGCCGGTGCCGCGATCGTTCCGCGACATCCACCAGCCGAAGCCGATCATCAGGACGATGTAGACGCAAAAGGTAGCAAGGAAAAGATGACTGTTCATACAGACCTCTTATACTTGTCGTCTCGGTCGTTGCCGCGATCGAGACAGTGAACGTGAACGTTTGCTGTGCCTGGCGTCGGGTCCTTGCCGGGATCCGGCGCCTTCCTGTCGCTACGATGCGGGCATCCCTGCCCCGGTCGAGTTGCCGCTCGACGCAATATCCCTGTTTAAGCGCGGTCGGCGCGGTAGCAGGTCAGGTCCACCTCGACCTTGCAGTCCACCACCAGATCCTGAACGCTGCAGATGCGCGCCGGCGGGTGATCCTTGAAGTACTCGGCGAACACCTTGTTGAACGACTGGAAGTAGCGCGAGTCGGTCAGCACCGCGGTGACGTGGACCACGTCCTCGATGTCGTAGCCCGCCTCGCGGGCGATGGTCAGGGCATTCTCGAAGGCCAGCCGGCTCTGCTCGACGATGCCGCCTTCCACCACTTCTCCATCGGTCATCGGGGTCTGACCGGACACCTTCAGCCAGCCGCCGGCTTCCACCGCGCGGGAGAAGGGAAGTTTCTGACCGCCGGTACCGACGCCGCCTTCGGCGCCATAACGCTTGATCGTCATGTCAATGTCTCCTGATAAAGGCTGATGCAATAAACGTGGCTAGAGTGGCGTGGCCGCAAGGCGCACGCTTCGGCGCAACATGCGCCCGGATCGTTGGCCCGACGCCTGACCATTGGCGTAGGCCGTCGTGCCGTTGACCAGCACCCGAAGGATGCCGCTGGCGGGCGTCTTCGGCTGGTCATAGGTGGCGCTATCTTCCAGGCGCTCGAGATCCAGAAGGACCAGATCGGCGAAGGCGCCTGGACGAATCACACCGCGGTCTTCCAGGCCAAAGGTGGCGGCGGAAAGACCGGTCATCTTGCGTACCGCCTCGGCCGGCGGCATCAGTGCCAGGTCGCGGCTGTAATGTGCCAGCACGCGGGGAAAGGCGCCCCACAGGCGCGGGTGCGGATGCGGGTCATTGGGTAGGCCGTCGGAGCCGACCATGGTCAAGGGGTGCGCCAGCACCTGGCGCATGTCGTCCTCGCTCATGTTGTGATAGACCGCGCCGGCGGGTTGCAGGCGCCTGGCCGCGTCCATCAGCGACAGCCCCCAGTCGGCGGCGATGTCGGCCAGCGGCCGACGTGCCTGCTCCGGATGCGGCTTCGACCAGGTGATGGTGATGTCGATCTCGTCGGTGACCTGCCCCAGATCCAGGGTCGAGGAACCGGCGGTATAGGGGTAGCAGTCGCAGTGAACACGCTGGCGGCTGGCGGCGTCGGTCAACTGCGCCAGGGCCCGCGGCGCCTGGCCCCAGTTACCGGCACCGGCGCACTTCAGGTGCGAGATCACCAGCGGTGCACGGGCCTCGGCGGCGGTGGCAAAGGCCTCGTCCATCGCCTCGGCCTGTCCGGCGAACTCGTCACGCAGGTGGGTGGTGTAGATGCCGCCCGCCTCGCTGACCGCGCGCACCAGGGCACCGACCTCGGCACTTGGCGCCTGACGGGCGTTGCGATAGGCAAGCCCGGTGCTCATGCCGATGGCCCCTTCGGCCAGCGCCTGTTCCAGAGCAAGGCGCATGGCGGCGATCTCGTCGTCGCGGGCCGGGCGCTCGAAGTCATCCATCACCAGTGAGCGCAGGCTGGTATGCCCCACCAGTGCCGCCACATTGACCGCCGGGCAGGCCGTCGCCACGGCATCGGCGTAGGCGGAGAAGCTGGGGTAGGCGAAATCCTCGGCGTCGCCCAGCAGGTTCATCGGATCGGGCACCTCGCTGCCGCGCAGCGTGACCGGCGAGGCGCTGATGCCGCAGTTGCCGACCACCACCGTGGTCACCCCCTGGCTCAGCTTCGGCAGCATCTCGGGGGTGCGCACCACATTGGTGTCGTCGTGGGTGTGAACGTCGATGAATCCCGGGGTCAGCACCAGCCCCTCGGCCTGCACCACCTCGCTGGCCTCGTGCCCGGCGAGATCCCCCACCGCCACGATACGATCCCCCTTGATCGCGACATCCGCGATACGAGGATCTGCGCCGGTGCCATCCAGCAGCGTGGCGCGACGAATCAAGAGGTCATGGTGCATGTCAGTCTCCCAGCGGCTGGCGATTGTCACCGCCGCGATGGTCATCAAGTGCAATCTTCAAACGCCTGAGCTTGGTGCGCGCCTGGTCGCGATGACGCATGGCCAGCTCCAGCGCCAGCACGTCGATGGCGGCCATCAACGCATAGCGCGACGCCGAAGGGTGAAGAATGAAATCGGTCTCCCGGGCGGCGATGGGCAGCACCACGTTGGCGGCGGCGGCAAGCGGAGACCCCACGGCGGTGATGGCGATCACCTGGGCCCCGTACTGACTGGCGATCTGGGCCGACTCGACCATCTCCGGGGTGTAACCGGACACCGACAGCACCACCACTACGTCCTCGGGCTCCAGGGTGGCGGCCACCATCCTCGGCAGCAGACCGTGAGGATAGGCGCTGACCGCATAGCCCAGGCGCATCAGGCGAAACTGCAGCTCCTGGCACATCACGCTGGAGCCACCACCACTGCCGAAGGTCAGGATCTGGCGGGCATTGTCGAGTCGCTCCACCGCGCCTTCGATATCCGCCTCGAACAGCAATTCGCGGTTGAGCGCCAGGGTCTGGGCGGCAACGTCGTAGACGATGCTCGATCCCCGGGCGGGATCGGCGTCCTCGATAAAGCGACGACCGGCGGCCAGGGCACGGGTCAGGCGCAGCTTGAGGTCACGCACGTTGTCGCAGTCCACCGAGCGGGCGAAGCGGGTCACGGTGGCGTCACTGACGCCTGATCGCCGGGCGATCTCGCTGATGCTGGCCTCTGTCACGAAGTCGATGTCGTCGAAGATCAGCTCCGCCACCTTGCGCTCCGACTCGCTCAGGGAGCGAACCACCGCGGTGATGCGCGACAGGATATCGATCTGTTGACTCACGGCTTGCCTCCCTCCGTTGCGACGTTGCCAGATCACGAAGCCTGTCCAGGGCCCTCGTCATCTGCGGTATCCTTACGCTATGTTAGTTTCTAACAACCATCCACAGTTTTTTGAAAATTTCCGACAATGGTCGTAGTCAGATCAATCTTCGAACATTGCCAATCGTCCGGCGCGGCGTAACATGAGCCGCGTTCCGCCTTCAGGAGAACTTCCATGGCCCACTCCCCCTCTTCCTCTTCCTTCGATGCCAAGGGTTGCCACAAGGGCACCCTGGAAACCGGCGACCGGCTGCTGGCCGACGTCAGCCTGCCGGCGGCGGTGATCCACCAGGCGCCGCTCGCCCACAATCTGGCATGGATGCAGGACTTCGCCCGCCGCCACGGCGCCGAGCTTGCGCCCCACGGCAAGACCACCATGACCCCGGCGCTGTTCCGGCGGCAGCTCGAGGCCGGCGCCTGGGGCATCACCCTGGCCACCCTGCCCCAGTGCCGCGCCGCCTTCGCCGAGGGCGCCCAGCGACTACTGGTGGCCAACCAGATGGTCGGTCAGGCCAACATGGCCATCGCCGCAGACCTGATCCGTGGCGGCGCCGAGCTCTATGTCACCGTCGACAGCGCCGAGAACCTGGACCAATTAGGCGCCTTTTTCGGGGCGGCCGGCATCTCCCTGAATATCCTGATCGAGGTAGGCGTCGAAGGGGGAAGGTGCGGACTTCGCGATGATGACGAGGTAATGGCGCTGGCCCGCCGGGCGGCTACCCTGCCCGGCATAGCCCTGGCGGGTCTGGAGGGGTATGAGGGTGTAGTCCATGGCGACGATCCGGTGGCCGGCATTCGCCGCTACGCCCAGCGTCTGGTCGACGGCATCAAGCGACTGGCCGCTGAAGGCCTGGTCGATCGCGACAAGCCCATCGTCACGGCGTCGGGTTCGGCCTGGTACGACCTGATCGCCGAAGAGTTCCGCGACGGTGGACTCGAAGGCCGCTTCACCCCGGTGCTGCGCCCGGGTTGCTACGTGGTCCACGACCACGGCATCTACCGCGAGGCCCAGGCCGGCGTGCTGTCCCGGCGCCAGGATCTGCATCAGGGGCTTGAGCCGGCGCTGGAGGTGTTCGCCCAGGTGCAGTCGCTGCCCGAGCCGGGGCTGGCCATCGTGGCACTGGGCAAGCGCGATATCGGCTTCGACCTGGCGCCCGAGGTGCTCAGGCGCTATCGCGAAGGCGGGCAGGCCAGCGAGCTTCTGTCGGTGGAAGGCTGGCAAGTCGTCAAGCAGATGGACCAGCACACCTTTATCCAGTTGCCCGACAGCGCCCGCGACGTGCGCATCGGTGACGTCCTGGCCTTCGGCGCTTCGCACCCCTGCATGACCTTCGACAAGTGGCGCCAGCTCCATCTGATCGATGACGCGCTCAGGGTCGTCGATACCTGGGCGACGCGCTTCTAGACACTCTGACAAGCGAACGACCAAGGGGCGGGCGGAGGCCATCCACCCGCCCCGCTCCTGCAATCTTTGCCGCAACGCTGACAGCACGACCGATCGACGCCCTTCGCCTCTGCGCTCAATTTTCTGGCCACGCCCCCGACATACACTGACAGCGACCACCGAGCATCGCTCGGATCAAGAGGGCTGACAGCAAGGGAAGCCGATGGCCAAGAATGTCGCGCTGTTCTTCGATGGCACCTGGCAGGTGCCGGACATGGACCTGGAAGACGGTGACACCAACACCAACGTCAGCCGGCTCTACCAGGCGGTGGCCGACAATCCCATGGCCGAGGGCGGCACCGTCAAGCGCTACTACCATGGCGTCGGCAGTGACCTGCACTGGTACGACCGCCTGGTGGCAGGCGCCACCGGACTCGGGCTATCGGAAATTCTGGTCGAGGCGTACGTCGAGCTGGTCGAACTGTTGCGCCCGGACGACCGGCTGTTTCTGTTCGGCTTCAGCCGAGGCGCCTACACCGCGCGCAGCCTGAGCGGGATGCTTCACACCAGCGGTCTGCTGCACCCCGAACACCGGCAGTTGGCGGGACGCGCCTACGCGCTTTACCGCGATCGAAGGCGTGGCCCGCAATCCGCCGAGGCTCGACGCTTCGCCTCGCGCTACGCCTGGGTGCCGGAGATCCACATGATCGGTGTGTGGGACACCGTGGGCAGCCTGGGGATTCCACTCAGGAGCTTTGCCGCCTTCAACCGCCGCCGATTCGAGTTCCATGACACCCGCCTGAGCCCGCTGGTGCGCCACGCCTACCAGGCGCTGGCGATCGACGAGCACCGCAAGGCCTTCGCCCCCACCCTGTGGTCGCCGCAGACCACCACCTCCACCCTCGAGCAGGTATGGTTTCCCGGCGCCCACTCCAACGTCGGCGGGGGCTACCAGGACCGCGTGCTGTCGGACGTCAGCCTGGACTGGATGATGGGCCGCGCCTGCGAACAGGGGCTGCCGCTGCTGCCTGACAGTCGCCCCTTGCTTGGTTCACCACCGCGCGAGGACGACATCGTCGACTCCTACCAGAGGTTTCTTTCGCGCCTCTATCGACTGATCTCGCCCCGGCGCTATCTGCGGCGCATCGGCTTTGCCTCCTTCGGCAACGAGACGCTGCACCCGAGCGTCGCCACCCGTCGTCTTGCCCTGCCCGGCTATCGCCCCGCCAACCCTATCCACCCGCGTCTTGCGGCGACGCCGCCATCCACTTAGGGCTTGTCTGAAAAGTGCCTGCGCTCGGTAATACGGCGTTAAAAATCGGCTGGTGCGCCAGCCCGGTCAAAATACTCATTTACACCCCGTAAACTGCGCTTTCTCACCGATTTTTGCCTTGTCTAACCTTCGCTCGTCGACTTTTCGGACAGCGCCTAGACACTGACAGCCTCCGAGTGATGGCGCGAGCGCCTGCCACGGATACGACAACGCCCACTCGCAAGGAGTGGGCGTTGTCGGTGGCCTGAGGCGCTCTCCCTCGTCGGGGGTCCGAGACCGGCGCTGCGCTTGCTGGACGAGTCTGGCCTCGAGAGCGCGCTAGTTCGAGGGGAAGTTGAACTGCGCGCTTTCCCTGTCCTGGCTCCTCGGCCAGCGCTGGGAGATGGCCTTGCGCCGGGTGTAGAAGCGCACGGCGTCGGGGCCATAGGCATGCAGATCGCCGAACAGCGACTCCTTCCAGCCGCCGAAGCTGTGGAAGGCCACCGGCACCGGCAGCGGAACGTTGATGCCGACCATGCCGACCTCGATGGCGTCGGCGAAACGACGCGCGGCCTCGCCATCCCGGGTGAACACGCAGGTGCCGTTGCCGTACTGGTGGGCGTTGATCAGCGCAATGGCCTCATCGAAGCTGGCGACACGCACGACGCACAGCACCGGCCCGAAGATCTCGTCGCGATAGACGCTCATCTCGGGCGTGACCCGGTCGAGCAGGCTCGCACCGAGGAAGTAGCCCGGTGACGACTCGACCAGCGGATGCTCGCGCCCATCCACCACCAGCTCGGCCCCGGCGTCGACGCCCTGCTGGAGATAGCCCGCCACCTTGTCACGGTGCCCGGCGTTGACCAGCGCGCCCATATCCAGGCCGCGCTCGGTGCCGGCACCGATCTTGAGTTCCCGGGCCTCCTGCGAGAGCCGTTTCACCAGGGCATCGGCGGTGTCATCGCCGACACACACCGCCACGCTGATCGCCATGCAGCGCTCACCGGCACTGCCGTAGGCGGCCCCGATCAGGGTGCTGGCGGCGTTGTCCAGATCGGCATCGGGCAGCACCACGGCGTGGTTCTTGGCGCCACCGAGCGCCTGCACGCGCTTGCCGTTCTCGGCGCCACGCTGGTAGATCGCCTTGGCCACCGGGGTCGATCCGACGAAGGACACCGCCTTCACATCGGGCGCATCGATCAGCGCCTCGACCACCTCACGGTCGCCGTGGACCACGCTGAACAGGCCGTCCGGCAGACCCGCCTCGGTGAGCAGCTCGGCCATCTTGAGCGCCGCCGACGGCACCTGCTCGGAGGGCTTGAGGATAAAGGCGTTGCCGCAGGCCAGCGCCATCGGATACATCCACAGCGGCACCATGGCCGGGAAGTTGAACGGCGTGATGCCGGCCACGATGCCCAGCGGCTGATGATTGGACCAGGTGTCGATGGCCGGCCCGGCGTTGTGGGAGTACTCGCCCTTGAGCAGCTCCGGCACGCCGCAGGCGTACTCGACGTTCTCGATACCGCGCTTGAGTTCGCCCATGGCGTCTTCAAGCACCTTGCCGTGCTCTTCGCTGACCAGCGCGCAGATCTCGTCGGCGTCGCGCTCGAGCAGCGCCTTGAAGCGGTACATCACCTGGGCGCGCTTGGCCGGCGGCGTGTCGCGCCAGGCCGGCTGGGCGCGGCGGGCCACCTCGATGGCATGCTCGACGGTAGCAGCGTCCCCCAGGGCGACACGACCGACCGGCTCGGCGGTGGCCGGGTTGATGACATCCAGGTGGCGCTGCGACGGCTGTGACTCACCGCCGATCCAATGATTCACGTCTTTCATCAAAACTCTCGATATGACTTGCTGAAAAGGCGTCAGCGCCGGGCGGCCATCTCACATGGGCCCAGCGCACAATGACAGGGCAGCGTGACGCCTCAGAACTGGCGGTCGAGCAGCGCCTCGTCGAAGGGATAGCGGGACAGCTTTTCCACACCGCTGTCGGTGATCAGCACTTCTTCTTCCAGCTTGACCCCGTCGGCGGCCCCCACCTCGCCGATGTAGCTCTCCACGGACACCACCATGCCGGGTTCGAGAACGCCATCCTTGGAGAAGCGATCGAAGTCCATATGGTGAGCGACCAGCGGGGTTTCACCGTGCATGCCGACGCCGTGGATGATGGAGGGATAGCGACGGTCGAGGAAGCGCTCGGGGATCTTCCAGGCCTGCTCGGCGATCTCGCGATAGCTCATGCCCGGCTTCAAGATGCCCATGTTGTGGTGCACCTGGTCGTAGGCCATGCGATACAGCTCCTTCTGGTAGGCGCTGGGGCGATTCGGGCCGACGTGGAAGGTACGCGAGAAGTCCGAATAGTAGCCGTGACAACCGATGGTATCGGTGTCCAGCGCCACCAGCTCGCCCGGACGAATGACCCGGTCACTGGCCTCATTGAACCAGGGATTGGTGCGCGGGCCGGACGACAGCAGACGGGTCTCGATGAACTCTCCGCCCTGACGGATGACGTTGCCGTACATGATCGCGAACAGCTCGTTCTCGGTGATGCCCGGCTTGATCGCCGCCTCGACCTCGGCCACCGCAGCCTCGCTGCCGGCCATGGACTGGGCCAGACAGGCGATCTCCTCGGGGGTCTTGATGCGCCGGCAGTGCAGGGTGTCCTGCATGCAGTCGAAGACATCGAGGCCCTGGGCCTCGAGCGAGCGCGCCAGGTTGAGCGCACAGCGATCCAGCCCGATCTTGCGGTTGCCGCGTCCGTGCTCTTCGATCAGTTCGGCGATCTCCACACCGAAGGGGTCCGAAGAGAGGTTGTCGCGCTGGTTGACGGCGGACCACACCACCTTGGACGTGCGCGACTCATCGATGGTCTCGAGCCAGGTAGAGACGTGGGCGCTGCCCGGGTACTCGAACAGGATCACCGGCCCTTCCAGGGGCACATAGATGTAGCGGGTCGAGTTGCGCAGGAAGTAGCCGAACATGTTGCGCGAACCGGTGGCATAGCGCTGGTTGTTGGGGTCGAACAGCACCATGGCGGCGTAGCCTTGCTCCGCCATCGTCGCGCGCAGCCGCGCCAGGCGCCCGGCGCGCAGCTGCCTGGGATCGAAGGCGGTGGGGATGCTGTCGCCGTTGGCCATCGGCGCAGAGGGCACGACCGGAATATGGTCCGGCTCGTTGTCGGTCAGGTTGTCGAAATCGACGATGCTCATGTCAGGGTCCTGTTCGAATATGGCGGGGTCGCAAGGGGCACAGGCCGAGCCTCTACGTGCTCGGCTTCGATGTCATCGGCGTGGGCTCAGTCGGCCAGCGAATCGCTGCGATTCATGCCTTCCTTCAACAGGGTCTCGTGAATCGGCGCCATGCGCCCGAAGATGCGCTGGGCACGCTCGGGGCGACCGATGAAGCCGGGTTCCTTGGCGTAGGCGAAGATCACGGTGTGACGCTCCTTCTGGCCTTCCACCGGCGTCACCCGGTGCAGCGAATAGCGGCCGAAAAACACCTGCAGGTCACCCGGTTGAAGGTCCAGCGCCTTGAGCCGCGAACGGTCGCCGTCCAGCACCTGCTCGACCTCGTCGAAGTTCTCACCCTCGGGGCTGCGAATACCCGGGGCATACTCGAAACGGCCGCCGCCGTGGGACTGGCGGGTCATCATGGTGACGATGAACTCGTTGGTGTCGTAGTGCCAGGGATGCTGGCAGCCCTCTCTCAGCACGTTGACCACCAGGTCCGCCAATGGGTCGGCGTACTGGTGAATCTCTTCCATGCCCACCACGGTGGCGATAAAGCGCTGGAAGTCCGGGTGCTGGTAGACCTGGCGAATGATGGTGTCTTCGCCGATGCGATCGCCGGCGACAAAGCCGTTGGTGCGATCGTCGAAGCGATTGAGCGGATGGCGGGCCGGGCGCTCGGGATCGCCGGCATTGTTGTAGGGGTTGGTCTCGGTCTGGTTGTAGTGCGCCTCGGGCGACAGCCGCTCGGTCTCGCGCTCCAGCCGCGCCAACGCCTCCTCGGGGACAAAGTTCTTGAGTACCACACAGCCATCGTCGGCCAGCTGTTCGTGACAGCGCTGGATCAGCGCCCGTCCGGACTCGCCGTCCAGGTCATGAATCGGGTAGTGCTCAAGGTCGATCAGACCGTCCAGCGAGGAAGTGGTGGGCGCATCGGTGGCCTGCATGAGGAACTCCTGCCTGTCTCAAGTGATGTTGGACAGGATAGAGAGCGCCTCTTCATAATAGAAATGAATGGTTGAGATATCACTTATTTCAAAGGCTCATCGATTATGGATACCGACCTGCTCCGCGCCTTCGTCACCGTGGCCGAGTGCCAGGGCTTCAGCGCCGCCGGCCGCGTGCTGCACCGCACCCAGTCCGCCGTCAGCCTGCAGATCAAGCGACTGGAGGACCAGATGCACAAGTCGCTGTTCGAGCGCACCAGCCGCAGCGTGCTGCTGACGTCCGACGGTGAACGGCTGCTGCCCTATGCGCGACACATGCTGACGCTGGAGGACGAGGCCAGGGCGGCACTCGGCGACCGCCAACACGGCGAGAAGATTCGTATCGGCACCTCCGAGGAACAGGCCAGCGCCTACCTGCCGGAACTGCTGCCCCGGTTCGCCGAGGCCTATCCGCATACCCGCATCGAGGTCATCTGTGGCATCAGTGCCGACCTGGTGGACAGCTTCCAGCAGGGCCTGCTCGACGTGGTCCTGTCGATCCGCCACGGACCGACGCAATCGGGCCAGTTGCTCGGCTGGGAACCCATGGTGTGGGTCGCGGCGGAAGATGCCGATCCTACCCGTGGCAGCCGACTGCCCCTGGCACTGAACCCCGAAGGCTGCATCTTTCGCGCCCACGCCCTCGCCGCCCTGGGGCGTCAGGAACGCGCCTGGGAACTGCGTTACTCGAGCCAGTCCCCCACCGGCATCAACCTGCCGGTCCAGGCGGGGCTCGCGATCACCGTCAAGACACCCCGCAGCGTACCGGCGGGCTGTCGGATTCTCGGCGAGGAGCAGGGCCTGCCGGCACTCGGCCAGGTGGAAATCGAGATGCACCGGCGCCCCGGACATGCGAGCGACGCCTTCAACACCTTCTGCCAGCAGCTCGGGGAGGTCGTCACCCACAACGACGCCGTCGCCGTGCCCGAGTTTCAGGACCAGGCCTGAGCCTGGCTCGACCGCGTATCGGTCGAATGCCTGAGTCGTAATTTCATGATCGTGACGGATTGAAGATTTGATTACCTCGTCATTACAGGCGAACTACCCCCTGATCCCTATATCGCCACAAGGAGAGATACGCCACACTTCAATGACCAGGATTCTCCGATGGTCTCGCCTGCCCGGCGGTGCCCTTGTCCTGGTCCGGAGATGACAGTGACCACGCCATTTGACGACTCCCTCGAACCTCGGGCTTCCCAGTTTGCATCGGTTGGAATGGATGGAATGGAGCTCCTTGAACAGGAACTCGAACACCTCAGAGCTCGGCATCTAAAGCTTCGCGAAGAGGTCGCAGCCATTCGCCACTATGCCGGCGACAACCTGCCCGCCAAGGCCGGCCTTGTCATCGTAAAGATGCTGGAAGACGCCTTGAAATCCTGACCGTCTTCTCTTCCCGAGAACCAACATTCTTGCCGCTGCCAATGCATCTTCTTGCTCGTTGATCGGGGAAAGGGCCTCGACAACCTTGCCGCTTTGTCGCGCCTCGGGATTACCCGCCAGCGGGCAATAGTGCACCTCTGGCCTATCCTTTTCTTGCCGCTGCCACAAGGTATAGTCACGGCTATATGTCTTTGTTTTGGCTTAAACTTGCAGCCTTGGTAAAGAGTTGCATCTGTCAGCCTGCGCGCTAATATCGCCATGCAAATTCGCTATCGTGTCCATAGCCAACGCCCGGAATATCGGTCGTGACGCTGGGCACGAGGCTTTTTCAGCGACATCACGTATTTTCAACAGGCAACCGCCGGATTCGCACCTTCATGACGCCCACTTCGACCCTGCTGCTCGCCTTCTCGCTGTCTTCCGATGCCTTTGCGGCCTCGGTCAGCAAGGGTGCCTGCGTGCGTCGGCTGCGTTTCGTGGTGGCCCTGCAGACCGGCCTGCTGTTTGGTCTGGTGGAAGCCACGACGCCGATCATCGGCTGGCTGCTCGGCACCAGCGCCTATGACACCATTGCCCACTGGGATCACTGGATCATCTTCTTCCTGCTGCTCGCCCTCGGCGGCAAGATGATCCACAGTGGCCTCGCTCCCGCCCCCAAGGACTGCGCCAGCTGCGATTGCGGCACGACCAGCGATCGCACCCGCTGGTGGCTGATCATCGCCACCGCGATCACCACCAGCCTGGACGCCATGGCGGTGGGCGTGGGTCTGGCGTTCATGAACGCCAACATCTGGGTGACGGCACTGGCGATCGGTGGCGCCACCACCCTGATGGCGACCCTGGGGATGCTGCTGGGACGCCGGCTCGGCAAGACGGTGGGGCCGCGTGCCGAGATCCTCGGGGGGCTGGTCTTGATCGCCATCGGCGCCACCACCCTGTATCACCACCTGCTCGCCTGATCCTCTTGCCCGGTCGACCCTGTCGCGATCCCGGGCAGGTTAACTGACAATGACTCGCTCCTAACGCTCATCCATGCCGGCAACACGCCTGCTATAGCAAAGTTCGTCCACGATCTCGCCCGTTTTGTCGATAGTCTGGTGCACTATTGCCGGTATCAGACGGCTGGACACCTCATGATCCTCAAGCCCAGCGCACAGGCCGCTCGATTGCCACGATGGATAGCGGTAACCATTTTGGCCGTTCTGCTGACCGGCTGCGCTGAGCACTCCCCTCTCTCGCCAGCAGCGTCCGCCACCAGAACAGCCACCAGACCAGCCACCGAGATGACGTCAGCGCCCCTTCCGGATCACGGCTTCCAGTCGTCGGTACAGATCGTTCAGCGTGATCAGATTTCCGGCGACCGACAGCACCTTTCGGCCAGCCCGACGCTGCCCAGCGCCTCCCGTTCCGCCGAGCTGGTGGCCGGAGGGATCGGACGGATGACCGCCAACCAGCTCACGACTCAAGGAACCGCCGTGGCCCGCGCTGTCGGTGCCGATGGGTGGGCCAGCGCTACCGAGTCCGCCCTGGCAAGCACCGGGGCCTACCTTGAGGGACCGCTGGGGGGATCTCTGGAAGCGCTTGAGGGCGTGCTCGACAGCGTCGCTGCTCTGCCGTTACTGCATCGCTTCGATGACCGGCTGCAGCGGGTGCTGTCACTGGACCGCTATCGACGTCGCCTGGCCAGCACGCTGGGCATCGGCCAGCAGGAACTCGATCTCGAGGAGCCATGGGGCGATCTTGAGCAGTCACTGACCACCCGAGTGGCTAGCGCCATCCAGCTCGGCCTGGAACCGATCCTGATCACCTCCGACTCCTTGCTGTGGCCAAGCCTGGCGGCGGACCTGATCGTCGCCGGAGGCGATGCGCTGTCAGACGTCAGCGCCACCACCGGCAACGCCCTGGTCGACGCCTCCGCCAGCGGGCTGAGTCGCGCCGGCCAGTGGGTCGCCCTGGCCGGTCAGGTGCTGGGAGGCAGGCGTGATGAGACCAGCCTGCAAGGGGTGGCGGCGCGCACGGCGCTGCGCCATGGCGGGATCAGCCACAGCGGCATTCCACGACTGGATGAGCAGGCCGTCGTCGGACTGGTCGAGAGTATCGGAAACGATGAGCGCAGCACGCTCACGGCAGCGGCGGACCTGGGCCGAGGCAGCTTGAGTCAGATGCTCGCCACCGAGGCGGTGGGCCTGACCAATGAGTTTGGCGTCATGGTCACGCGTCCCGGCGACATGCTCGACGACCGGGTGACACTCGCCCTGGCCCCGGCCCAGCAACTGGGCGACATGTCGGCCAATCTGTCATCGCTGGTAGGCGACACTCGCACCACCCTTGAGGAGGTCGGACGGCTGGTCGATGCCGGCCAGGACCTGTCCGGGCGTTTGCAGGGTCTGGTGCTGGCGGACAGCCTGGACAGTGGTGTCACTACCCTTGGGCGCGTCGATCAGGGCCTCGACAGGACCGGCAACCGGCTGCTGCCCCTGGCCGACACCCTGGCAGACGGGCTGGCGCAGGCCGATACCCGCATCGAGACGCTGGCCGATCGCCTGGGAGGCACGCTTGACCCCGTCACCAGCGCCCAGCAGGACGGCGTCAACCGCCTGGCGGACGCCGTGGTCCAGGCGCCGATGTCCAGTCGCCCGTTAAGCGAACTGGGAGACGCCGTGGTCGCACTGGGCGACGGCATGCGCCTTGCGCCGATCGCCGCCGGGCTCGACTGGATGATGGTGGTGCCGGTACCCGGGCGCGAAGGCCCGCTCGCAGGCGACACACCTGCCGACTCGGCCACCGCCGGCACAGACACCGACCGCAGTCCCGGCCACCCCACCGTCGACGGCCACGCCCTCGCCGGCTCCCGCGCTGACCATATGCCCTGAGAAGCCGCGCCCCTTACAGCATCATCACAGCGCCGCCGGCGTGCAAGGGTCACCCTTTCCACCAGGATAACCCCGGCTATCGAGGCGCTGCCTATTGCCGTGCTGCCTATGCCAAATCTCCCCAGGGCGAATGGGCCAGAGCGCTGGCCGGCGTCGGCGCCAGCGGCAGGAGGGGCAGCAGGGTCGCCTGGAAGGCGTGATAGATGTCCGCCGAGCCGGCGTCGATGATCGTCCTTGCGCAACACACAGTCATCCGGTGCAGCGAAGTTGGCGGAGTGCGGCATGGCGCCCCCCGGGGTGACGATGATGGTGGCGAGGCGAGACCAAAGTGCTATACGCCCAGGCCGGACAGCACCCGACAGCTATGCTAGCATGACTACCATACAAGCCATACCAGACCGGAGCCCAAAGGCTCAACAGTACAAGAGCTAAAAAGCTCAACGAAAGGTAGGTGCCCCCATGCTGACCCCCGCAATCGCTGAACTCTGGGAACAGGATGCTACCGGAGGATCGGTGCGTCAGCGGCTCTACCGAGTCCTCAGACTCGCCATCATCCGAATGCAGTTCGCCCCCGGCCAGGCACTGTCCGAGAAAGAGATTTCCGACGCCTTCTCGGTCAGCCGCCAGCCGGTGCGCGAAGCCTTTATCCGCCTGTCCGAGGCAGGCCTGGTCGACGTTCGCCCACAACGCGGCACCTATGTCGTGGGCATCTCGCAGAAGTCGGTGCGCGAAGCGCGCTTCGTCAGGGAGGCAGTCGAAACCGCCGTCAGCGCCTCCGCCGCCAGGCAAGGGCTCGCCGACAAGGTGATCTACGAGCTGCGGGATCTGATCGAACGCCAGATTCGCTGCGCCCGCAGCGGCCAGTATGACCAGTTCTTCATCCTCGACGAAGACTTCCACCGCGTGCTCGCCCTTGGCGCCGGACACGAGACAGCCTGGCGCGTCATCGAAGAGGTCAAGGCACAGCTCGACCGGGTGCGCTACCTCAGCGTGCCTGACACCACGCCCTTCGAAAAGCTGGTCCAGCAGCACGCCGACATTGTCGATGCCATCGAACAGAGAGACGAAGACAAGGCCCGCCAAGCCATGCTGGTGCATCAAAGCGAGATCCTGATCTCCCTGCCCCAGATGGTGCAGCGCTTTTCGTCGATCTTCGAGGACACCAACGGCTGATAGTTATCTACCCGGCAAACGTCTCTCATGGGCAAGGGCCACCCGCCCCCTGCCCTGCGGCCATCACCGTTCCGCCCTGTGACAATATTGAGCACAACGGCAAACGCACCTGCAAGGCCATCGATCACCTTAATCGCCCCGCGCGCAGCGAGCGAACTGGCAGACTGGACCAGCGACCAGGTCGACTGCACCGCACTGGGGCTGGCCGCCTGGGTACGCTACACCTCCGGCGTCTCGCTCGACGGCCAGCCACATGAGGTGAGCGACCCGCTGGCATCGCGCTTCATCGAGCTGCATGAACGTCACGGCGAAGCCCCTGAAGCGCTGGTGGCGGCCTTTCTGGCCCAGCAAGACATCGTCCCTGCGGCCCTGGCGGCGCAGCAGGGATTTGCCGATGCTGTCACCGATGGCTACCGCCGACTGATCAATACCGGGCTTGCGGCGTCACTGAGCACCCTCTAGCCGGACCCGAGAAAAGGAGATTTCCATGCAACACACCTGGCGCTGGTTCGGCCCCAAGGACCCGATCCGACTCGAGGAGATTCGCCAGACCGGCGCGACCGGCATCGTCACCGCGCTGCACGAGGTGCCCAACGATGAGGTCTGGTCCCGGCAGGCCATCGCCGAGCGCAAGCAGATGATCGAGGACGCTGGCCTCGAATGGTCGGTGGTGGAAAGCGTGCCGGTGCACGAGGCGATCAAGAAAGGACTGCCGGAGCGCAACGCCCTGATCACCCGCTACTGCGACACCCTGCGCAACCTGGCGGCCTGCGGCATCGATACCGTGTGCTACAACTTCATGCCGGTGCTCGACTGGACCCGCACCGACCTGCGCTGGGCGATGCCGGACGGCGCCCTTGCGCTGCGCTTTGACCAGACAGCCTTCGCCGCCTTCGACCTGTACCTGCTCGCCAGACCAGGCGCCGAGAACGAGTACAGCGACGACGAGAAGACCGAAGCCAGGAGCTACCTCGATAGCCTGGACGCCGAAGCCCGCCAGTCACTGGTCGACACCCTGATCGCCGGCCTGCCCGGCGCCGAAGAGCACTACACCCTGGAGCGCTTTCGCGAGGTACTGGCCGGATACGCCGAGATCGACGCCGCGCGGCTGCGCGAGCACCTCGGCTACTTTCTGAAAGCGGTCATCCCGGTCGCCGAAGAACTCGGCATCAAGATGGCGATCCACCCCGATGACCCGCCCCGGCCGCTGCTCGGCCTGCCCCGGGTGGTCTCGACGGCAGCGGACGCCGAGTGGATCCTTGAGGCCGTCGACAGCCCCGCCAATGGCCTGACGCTGTGCACCGGGTCCTACGGCGTGCTCGCCGCCAATGACCTGGCCGCCATGGTTCAGCGCTTTGGTCCCAGCATCCACTTCGTGCATCTGCGCTCGACCCGGCGCGAGTCCCCCGACCCTCGCTCCTTCCACGAGGCGCCTCACCTGGACGGTGATGTCGACATGGTCGCGGTCATCAGCGCGCTGGTCGCCGAGGAACGCCGCCGCGAGCGCGAAGGCGGCCGACGCTTGCCGCTGCGTCCCGACCACGGCCACCACATTCTCGACGATCAGCACCGCGCCACCGCTCCGGGCTACCCGCTGTACGGCAGGCTGCGCGGCCTGGCCGAGCTGCGTGGCGTCGAGACTGCGGTACGCCAGCTCACCTGACGCCCTGGCGTTCTACCAGCCGCTGCGCTGGCGACGCCCGTCGCAGCGGGAGTGGTCCAGCGCAACGAAAACGACCAGGCGGGGAGGCACGTTCCCCACCTGGTCGGCTCAGGACACCTTCAGCCCGCCTGGTCGACTCAGCGCAAAAACCCCGCGCCGAACACCACTCAGGTCGGCAGATACTCCTCGCTCCAGCTCTCCGACACGACGCCTTCGGCGATCAACCGATCGATCTCCTCTGGGCTGTGCCCCAGCTCTTCGAGCACCTGACGGCTCGAGCTGCCGTACTTCTCCGACGGCGCCAGCGGATAGATGCGCCCCCGCTTGGGACGGATGGCGTACGGATCAAGCTGCGTGATGACGTGACCACTGGGGTGCTCGTCGTAGACGGTGAAGGAGTAGCTGCCACGATCGATGCCCGGGGTGTTGTCCCAGCGCCGCGAGTTGTAGGAGCGCAACGCCTCGATGTTCTCGCACACCGCCGCGGCGATGCCCGCCTTCTGCAGCCGTTCCACCCAGTCGGTGGCCACCGCATTGATAAAGCGAGGTGCCAGATAGGCCGCCCGCTCCTCCGGCGGAACATCGACCACCCCTTCGATCCCCGGCACCTGGGCGAACTTGTGCAGGTCCCGCTCGTAGGCGCTGATCAGCACCACCCCGTCGGCGGTGAAATAGAAGCGCGACAGATCGTCGTAGCCGTTGAGTTCACGGCCCGAGGGCTCGTCGAACAGGCCGCGTCGCTCGTAGTCGTAGCAGAACGGCATCTGGGCCAGGCCGCTCAGCGCCGACAGCGAGGTCTTGACCCGGCTGACACGGCGGGTACGCAGCTTCTGATACAGGGCGGTGGCGACACCGAGGGAGGCGCCGAAGCCGCACATCACGTCGATGGTGCCGACGTGGGCGTGCTCTTCTGGCGTGTCCATGCTGCCCCCGAAGCGCAGCATGATGCCGGTGGTGGCCTGCACCAGGTCGTCGTAGCCCAGGTAGTTGGTCCGGGGGCCCGGCTTCACCCCGCTGAAGCAGTCGAGCTGGCAGAAGATCGCCTCGGGATTGATGCGCTGCATTTCCGCCTCGGTCAGCCCCATCCGCTCCACCTGCCTGTCGGTGGCATTCCACACCACCACGTCGCTCTGGCGGATCAGCTCGTCGAGGATTTCACGCCCCCGAGGCACCTGGATATCGGTCAGCAAGGAGCGCTTGGAGCGCATATGCGACAGGCCGAAGATGACCGTGTTCCAGCAGTCGTAGAACGGCTTGGCGGGGTCCACCTTGATGATGTCGGCGCCGAAGCGTGCCAAAAAGGCCACCGAGTGGGGACCGGCGATGACGTTGCACAGATCCAGCACCTTGACGCCTTCGAGCCAACCGTCCTTGGCGTTGCGCGCGCGAACCCGGGGCAGCTTGGTCTCGATGCGATGCAGCACTGCCAGCGCCTGGTCGAACGACACCCAGCGGCGCGGCGTCGGGGTGAGCATCTCGTGGCCGCTGTCGTGCAGCCAGACCATCGGGCCGGGCTGGGTCATCAGGCCGAATTCGGGATCGTCCACTTCGATCATCAGCCCGGCGGTCTCGGCGTGGTCGTCGTGGATCCACTCCTGCAGCCAGCGCTGCGGCGCGCCGGGGAACTTGCCACGGCCGAAGATCTTCTCCCACTCCTTGGAGGTGCGGGTCAGGAACACCTCCTTCATGCGCGCGGCGATATGATCCGCCCACCGCTTGGGCAGCGGGTAGACGCCAAGCGACACGTCACTCTGCCACTGGCTGGTTGGCGCATAGGTGTCGGGCTCTTCCACCAGCCCTTCTTCCACCAGCTCGTCGTACAGACCGAGCACCTTGAGGCAGCGCTTGGCGTGCTCCCTGTGACTCGGGCAGACCACGTAGAACATGCGCCCGTCCTTGCACTTGTAGCTGCGGTAGAAGGGATCGAGCAGTTCCTGCAGTTCGTCGTAGTCCAGGTTCATCGGCGCGCCTTCGATGCGGCGACGCTCGATCTCCTTTTCGCGCTGGGTCTTGTAGCGCTCCGGCAGGCCCTCGATCTTGATCGAGTTGTAGCAGAGGCCTTCCATCAGGGCGCAGGCGATGGGCACTTCGATCTCGTCGCCGAGGCCGGTGCGCTCACGCGCCTGCAGCGCCAGGGTGACGGCGGTGGCCGCCAGCATGGTGCCGTAGGCCGAGCCCAGCGGCAGCGGCGAGAACGACGGATTGATGCCCATCAGCACCCGGTTGAGCCCCATGTCGGTAAACACCCCCGAGTGGGCGGCGATGACGCTCTCGAAGGCCCGCCAGTCACGACGCAGCTCGTCGTTGGAGGCAAAGCCCGGCATCGACAGGGTGATCAGCTCCGGACGCTCTTCGCGCAGCGCGCTGAAGTCGATGCCCAGGCGCTGCATGACACCGGGCCGGAAGCTTTCGATCACGATATCGGCCTCCTCGATCAGCGCCAGCGCCTGTTCGAGGCCCTCTTCGGTCTTGAGGTCGATCGTCACGATCAGCTTGTTGCGCTGCAAGGTGGCGTTGGCCGGTGATTCCCACATGGGCCCCGTGGGCGGGTCCACGTGAATGACCGTGGCGCCCAGGTCGGCGAGGATCATCGCCACCGCAGGGCCGGCCATGTACTGACCGAAGTCGATGACCTTGACGTCCTTGAGCGGCAGTTGAGAATGAGGATTCGGTGACATCGGGGTCTTCCTGTAAAGCAAGGGTGGCAACGGGAGGAGGCCGAAGCCGCCTCGGTGACGTCAGTGTTTGTCGTCTTCGATGACCAGGTGGGGTTCAAGGACCTTCTTGGCGAAGTCCTGGCGCAGCCAGCGCGGCAACGTGAGGAGGCCGAAGCCTCCTCGGTGACCTCAGTGTTTGCCGTCTTCGATAACCAGGTGGGGTTCAAGGACCTTCTTGGCGAAGTCCTGGCGCAGCCAGCGCACCAGTGACCATGCCAGGATCGCCAGCACGGGAATCATCGGCAGCGCCACCACGATGGTGGAGGTCTGCACCGGCTTGAGCCCGCCAAGCTGGATCAGCGCTACCCCGACGCCGGCGATCAAAAATGCCCAGATCAGGCGGATCTTGCGCTGCGGTTCCTGATAGCCAGACAACTTGCGCGAGGTCACCGACGCCAGCACGTAGGCGGAGCTGTCCAGGGTCGTCGCCAGGAAGATGAAGCACAGCAGCACGAACAGGGTGGTAATCACTCCGGACATCGGCAGGGTGCCGAGGATCGCCTCGACCGCGGCGGGGATGCCTTCGGCCGAAAGAATGGCTGCCACGTCCAGGGTGCCGGAGATCTGCAGGTCCAGCGCATAGCCGCCCCACACCGCGAAGAACACCCAGCAGCCCAGGGAACCGAACACCATTTCGGCGATGATCAGCTCACGGATGGTGCGACCGCGCGAGATGCGGGCGACGAACAGGCCCATCATCGGGGCGTAAGCGATCCACCAGGCCCAGTAGAACACCGTCCAGTCGCGCCAGAAGCTGGAGTCCCCCACCGGGTCGGTCCACATGCTCATGGGAACGAAGTTGGAGACCATCTTGCCGAGGCTGTTGACCCAGCCCTCCACCATGAACAGGGTGTCGCCCATCACCAGGGTGAAGACCAACAGTACCCCCGCCAGCAGCACGTTGATGTCCGACAGGATCTTGATGCCCTTGGCCAGGCCGAACCAGACGCTGGCGGAGAAGATGGCGGTCCAGATCAGCAGCACCGCGATATCCAGCATGAACGACGGTGACACCCCGAGCAGGCCGCTCAGCAGTTGCGATACCAGCGGCACCGCCAGCCCCAGCGAGGTACCGACGCCACCGACGATGCCGAACACCACCACCGCATCGAGAAGCGCGCCCCACCAGCCGTCGGCATGACGCCCCAGCACCCCGCGGGCGGCCACGGACAGCCTGACGCCCGGGCGGTTGTGGACGAACATGGAGTAGGCGATCGGGATGGCCGGCAGGCAATAGAAGGCCCAGGGCGTGAAGCCCCAGTGGAACTGACCGTAGGTCAAGGCCCACTCGGCCGCTTCCTGTGAGCTTGGTTCGACGCCGAACGGAGGGCCTGTGAAGTAGTAGATGGGTTCGACCCAGGCCCAGTTGACGATGGCGATGCCGATACCACCGGCAAAGATCATCGCCACCCAGCTGAAGTAGGAGAACTCCGGCTTGTCATCGGGGCCGCCGAGCCGCACGTTGCCGTAGCGGCTGATGGCCAGGCCCACCAGAAAGACCACCAGGGCGATGCCGGCGAGCAGATACAGCCAGCCGAATCGCCCGGTGGCAAAGGCAAAGGCCGCATTGACCAGTGCGGCCCCCGACTCCGGGAACACGATGATGGGCAGGATCAGGCCTGCGATGACCAGCACGGCGGGCACGAAGACCCGCAGGTCGAGCCGATCGGAATGGGACTCTGGCGCGTTCATCAGGGATACCTTTATCGTTTGTTGTTGTGACGCTTGCTGCGCAGGACGCCGGCGCTCAGCCGGCGGTCTCGAGCATCCAGCCCGCCGCTCGCTCGGCGATCATCAAGGTCGGCGAGTTGGTATTGCCGCTGGTGATGGTCGGCATGACGCCGGCGTCCGCCACCCGCAGGCCCTGGATTCCCCTCACCCGCAGGCGTGAGTCGACCACCGCCATGGGATCGTCGGCCTGCCCCATCCGGGTGGTTCCGACCGGGTGGAAGATGGTGGTGCCGATGTCACCGGCCAGCCGCCACAGCTCTTCATCGGTCTGGTACTGGACGCCGGGCTTGACCTCCTCCGGTTCGTACCTGGCGAACGCCTTCTGCTCGGCGATCCTGCGGGTAACGCGCAGCGAGTCCGCCGCCACCCGCCGGTCCTCATCGGTGCTCAGGTAGTTGGGGGCGATGGACGGCGCCTGGGCCGGATCGGCGCTCTGGATCCTGACGCTGCCGCGGCTGGTCGGATTCAGGTTGCAGACGCTGGCAGTGACCGCCGGATAGGGATGCAGCGGCTGGCCGAAGGCCTCCAGACTCAGGGGCTGGACGTGGTACTGGATGTTGGGGTGCTCGTGCTCGTCGCTGCTGCGGGTGAAGATACCGAGCTGCGACGGCGCCATGCTCATCGGGCCTGTGCGCTTGAACACGTATTCCAGACCGATGCCGGCCTTGCCCCACAGGGTGCTGGCCATGGTGTTGAGGGTCTTGGCGCCCTTGACCTTGTATACCGAACGGATCTGCAGATGGTCCTGCAGGTTCTCGCCGACCCCCGGCAGTTCGTGGACGACGTCGATGCCGTATTGCTTTAGCAGTTCACCAGGCCCGATGCCGGAGAGCTGCAGGATCTGGGGTGAGCCGATGGCGCCGGCGGACAGCACCACCTCACGGCGCGCCCTGGCCAGCTGGGTGGTGCCCTCGCGCTTGACCTCGACCCCTTCACAGCGCTTCTCGCCGTCGGGCTCGCCGCCGGCGACGATCAGCCGATTGACCTGGGTGGAGTGCCACAGCGTCAGGTTCGGCCGCTTGAGCGCCGGGCGCAGGAACGCCTTGGCGGTGTTCCAGCGCCAGCCGGAGCGCTGGTTGACCTCGAAGTAGTCGACGCCCTCGTTGCTGCCACGGTTGAAGTCCTTGGTCCGTGGGATACCCGCCTGGACCGCCGCCTCGGCGAAGTCGTCCAGCACCTCCCACTTGAGCCGCTGCTTCTCGATGCGCCACTCGCCGCCGTGACCGTGAAAGTCCCGGTGGGCGGCGTCGGCGTCGCCGCCCTCATCCAGACGATAGTGATCCTCATGCTGGATGAAGGCCGGCAGGCAATGCTCCCAGCGCCACTGATCGTCACCGGTGACCTCGGCCCAGTGGTTGTAGTCCCGGGCCTGGCCACGCATGTAGATCATTCCGTTGATGCTCGAACAGCCGCCGAGGGTCTTGCCGCGCGGGTAAAGCAGCGAGCGCCCGTTGAGGCCCGCGTCCGGATCGGTGCGAAAGCGCCAGTCGGTACGCGGGTTGTCGATGCAGTACAGGTAGCCCACCGGCACGTGGATCCAGTGGTAGTTGTCGCGACCACCGGCCTCGATCAGCAGCACCCGGTTGTTGGGGTCGGCGCTCAAGCGATTGGCCAGCAGGCACCCGGCGGTGCCTGCTCCGACCACGATGTAGTCAAACTCGCTGTCGTATTGTTGTGCGGTTGTCATCGCAGATCCCTCGATTCAGGGCGTTATTTGGCGGTCGGCATCACGAACTCCGCGCCCGCCTCGATGGAGTCTGACCAGCGCTGCATGATCGACTTCTGCTTGGTGTAGAAGCGCACGCCCTCTTCGCCGTAGGCGTGCATGTCGCCGAACAGCGAGCGCTTCCAGCCACCGAAGCCATGCCACGCCATGGGCACCGGAATCGGCACGTTGATGCCGACCATGCCCACCTGGATGCGACGGCCAAACTCGCGGGCCACCTTGCCGCTCTCGGTGAAGCAGCTGACACCGTTGCCGAACTCGTGGTCATTGATCAGCTCGATGGCGGTGGCCACGTCCGGCACGCGCACACAGGCCAGCACCGGGCCGAAGATCTCCTCGCGGTAGATCGTCATTTCCGGGGTGACGTGGTCGAACAGGGTGCCGCCCATCCAGAAGCCCTCGCTGCAGCCTTCGCCGGTATTGCTGCTGTCGAAGCCACGGCCATCGACCACCAGTTCGGCACCCTCCTCGACGCCCTTGTCGATGTAGCCGGTAATACGCTGATGGGCCTGGGCGGTGACGATCGGCCCCATCTCGGCGTCCAGCTGCATGCCGTCCTTGACCTTGAGGTTGCGTGCGCGCTCGGCGATCCGGGCCACCACGTCATCGGCCACGTCGCCGACCAGCACCGCCACACTGATGGCCATGCAACGCTCGCCGGCGGAGCCGTAGGCAGCACCGATCAGCGCGTCCACCGCCTTGTCGAGGTCGGCGTCGGGCATCACCACCATGTGGTTCTTGGCGCCACCGAGGGCTTGCACACGCTTGCCCAGGGCCGCACCACGCTGATAGATCAGGTTGGCGATGGGAGTGGAGCCGACGAAGGACAGCGCCTTGACGTCGGGGTGGTCGATCAGCGCGTCCACCGTTTCCTTGCCACCCTGGACCACGTTGAACACGCCGTCGGGCAGCCCGGCCTGCTTGAGCAGGTCCGCCATCATCAGCGAGGCGCTGGGGTCAGTGGGGCTGGGCTTGAGGATGAAGCTGTTGCCGGCGGCGATGGCGACCGGGAACATCCACATCGGCACCATGGCCGGGAAGTTGAACGGGGTGATGCCGGCGACCACACCAAGCGGCTGGCGCAGGGTCCAGTTGTCGATGCCGGTGCTGACCTGGTCGGTGAAGTCGCCCTTGAGCAGCTGGGGGATACCGCAGGCAAACTCGACGATATCGATACCCCGTGCCACCTCGCCCTGGGCGTCGGTGAAGACCTTGCCATGCTCACGGGTAATCGCCTCGGCCAGGGCATCCTTGTTGGCATTGAGCAATTCGAGAAAGCGGAACATCACCCGGGCGCGGCGGATGGGCGGGGTGTCGGCCCAGCTCGGGAAGGCCGCCTTGGCCACCTCCACCGCCTTGTCGATCTCGCTGGCGGAGGCCAGCGCCACTCGGCCACTGACCTGGCCGGTCGCCGGGTTGTAGACGTCCTGATGACCCAGGGAGGCGCTTTCGTCGATCTGGCCGCCGATGAAGTGAGGAATCGTCGAGGTCATGGGGTGCTCCTTTATAAGCGTTGTTTAAGTCATTCGAGCGTGGCCGTAAGAGGAAAGGTGCCCAGCCTGCTCGTCTTGTCGCTGTACAGCCTATCTCTGCAGGTGATCTGAGCAATTGAGTTATTTGAAACCCAGATATAAAGTTCTCAAATAACACGCTCTATGAAAGGAAGGCGCCATGCAGGACTACCCCACGCTGCGAGCATTCGTCACGGTGGCGCACCTCGGCAGCGTCTCCCGCGCCGCCGAGGCGCTGCATCTCACCCAGCCGGCGGTTAGCCTAAAGTTAAAGCAGCTGCAGGCAACGCTAGGACTGACGCTGTTCCACCGCCGCCCCCAGGGACTGGAGCTGACGGCCCACGGTCAGGCACTGCTGCCCACCGCCGAAAAGGCGCTGGAGAGCGCCCGGGTGTTCGATCAGATGGCCCGCTCGCTGCACTCGACGGTGCGTGGGCTGTTGAGGATTGGCACCATCATCGATCCCGAGTTCATCCGTCTGGGCAGTTTTCTCAAGGTGCTGGTCGAGCGCGCCCCGGAACTCGAGACCGAGCTGCACCACGGCATGAGCGGTTACGCCCTGTCGCGAGTGGAGCGCGGCGAACTGGATGCAGGTTTCTATCTGGCGCCCCCCGGAACAGGCAGCACCCACGCCGACGGCGCCGGCGAACTTGCGTTTGTCGAGCTGACCCACTTTCGCTATTACGTGGTGGCACCCTCCGGTTGGGAATCGCGGGTCGAGGACACCCGCTGGTCGACGCTGGCCACCCTGCCCTGGATCGTCACGCCCCCCGACTCGGTCCACCATCGCCTGCTCAAGCGCGCCATGCAGGACAGCGGCGAGACGCCCCGGCGGGTCGCCCAGGTCGACCAGGAGGCCTGCATGCTCGACCTGGTACGCGCCGGGGTGGGGTTGAGCCTGGCCCGGGACTCGCTGGCCTTGACCGAGCGCCAGCGCAGCGGCCTGACCATCGTCGAGGGGGTGACGCTGGACTGCGCCCTGTGCTTTGTGTGGAAGAAGGAACGCACCCGCGAGCCGCCGCTGCAGGCCGCGCTTGCCACCCTGGAGAGCGTCTGGCCCAACCGCCCTGAGTGAGGCTTGTAGGAAAAGTGCCTGCGCTCGGTGGCTTTTCGTACAAGACCCAGGGCCTGAGTCAGCCCGGGGGTAGACCCCGCTGATAGGCGCCCGAACCCGCTTTGGCAGCAGCGCCAAATGCACCAGAGCTGCGCCTTTCTGCGCCTGGCGACGCTCGAATCCGTCGTCGGGTGCTACCCTCCAGACGTTGGCTGACGGCTTGCCCCGGTTCAGGTCAAGGGCGACGCCTGTCTCGATCGCTCCTTGCTCGCACCGTCAGTTCGTACTTCCAGCCATCAGATGTCAGCGTCACGCTCCCTTCGTTCTTCACCACAAGGAATGTCCCCATGACCGACCTTTCCCGCTTCCCCATCACTGCCAAGTGGCCGGCGACACACCCCGAGCGCCTGCAGCTCTACTCGCTGCCGACCCCCAACGGGGTCAAGGTCTCGATCATGCTGGAGGAAGTCGGGCTGGACTACGAAGCGCACCGGGTCAACTTCGATACCAGGGACCAGCACTCTCCCGAGTTTCTCTCGCTCAGCCCCAACAACAAGATTCCCGCGATCCTCGATCCCGACGGCCCTGAAGGCCAGCCGATCGGACTGTTCGAGTCAGGCACGATTCTGCTGTACCTGGCCGACAAGACCGGCCAGTTGGTGCCCCAGACGCCCCAGGCCTACTACCAGGCCCTGCAATGGCTGATGTTCCAGGTCGGCGGCGTGGGCCCGATGTTTGGCCAGATCGGCTACTTCCACTTCTTCGCCGGCAAGGAACTAGAGGACAAGCGCCCTCTTCAGCGCTACGTGGACGAGGCCAAACGCCTGCTTGGGGTGCTGGACAAGCGCCTGGAACAGCGCGAGTGGATCATGGGCGAGGACTACTCGGTGGTGGATATCGCCATCCTTCCCTGGGTACGCAACCTGGTCTACCGCTACGACGCCGGGGATCTGGTCGAGTTTGCCAACTTCCCCCACGTCGACCGCACCCTCCAGGCGTTTCTTGAGCGTCCCGCCGTGCAACGAGGCCTCAAGGTCCTGGCCTGAGGCGATATAGCAGGCGCTACCAGGGTGAAGGTGGCGATCGGTAAACGTGGCGATCGGTAGAGGTAGAGCGAGACGAAATGAGGTGAGAGCCGCACGATCGACCCTCAACCCACGGGTGACTCGCCGCCGGGTTCAGGCGATGATTGTGCCGGCACAGCAGACTCGGCGAGCCTCAAGGCGCGCCGTCCTGTGCCTGTCCGCCTGCCCCGTGGCCCCACGGCCCCGGGCAACACCCCCACACGACGGAATCACCGCTCATGCCCGTTCGCCCCGTTCATCTTCTGCCCCTCGTCTTCGCCGTGGGGACCACCTCCGCCCAGGCGGCCTCCGCGCCAAAAGACGCCGACCGGAGTACCGTCGAGCAGCAGAGTAGCCGTTCCTGCGAAAGCCCGACCATGGACCAGCAGATCGAGGCACTGATGGATCACCACGGCATCCCGGGCGTGTCGGTGGCACTGGTCGACCACGGCAACATCTGCCTGAGCCACTACGGCGTCGCCAGCCGGGAGTCCTCGACCGGCGCCGCCGTGAACGACGATACCCTGTTCGAGATCGGCTCGGTCAGCAAGACCTTCACCGCGGCGCTGGGCGCCTGGGTGCAACAAGGCGGAGCCTTCTCCCTGAGCGACAGCGCGGCCAGCATCGAGCCCGACTTCGAGGGTCGTCCGGTAGGCGAGGTCAGCATGGTAGAGCTTGCCACCTACACCGCCGGCGGCTTCCCGCTGCAGTTTCCCGCGGGCGTCGACGACGCCACCCTCCACGACTACTTCGTGAACTGGCAGCCGGACTTTGCCGCCGGCACCAAGCGCCTGTACTCGAACCCCAGCATCGGCCTGTTCGGCCTGCTCGCGGCCCAGAGCGAAGGCTCAAGCTTCGCTGAGCTGATGCAGGACAGCGTGCTGCCCTCACTTGGCCTCGATGCCACCTGGCTTACGGTGCCCGACGACCAGGCCCGCCACTACGCCCAGGGCTACAACGGCGATGACCAGCCTGTGCGCGTCAACCCGGGCCCGCTGGACACCCAGGCCTACGGCATCAAGACCACGGCACGGGACCTGGCACGCTTCGTTCAGGCCAATATCGACGCCTATCAAGGCGCCCAGGGCGACCAGCGCATGGCACAAACCCTGCTGGCCACCCACCAGGGATACGCCGCCGTCGGCGAGATGCAGCAGGGACTCGCCTGGGAAAGCTACGCCCTGCCGACGACCCTCGATACGCTGCAAAACGGCACCACCGCAGAGATGGCGCTGGAGCCCCAGCCTGTCACCATGCTCGAGCCGTCAGGCGAGCCACAGCCCCAGCGCTGGTACCACAAGACCGGCTCCACCGGCGGCTTCGGCGCCTACGCCGCCTTTATGCCGGCGCATGAACTGGGCATCGTCATCCTCGCCAACAAGCGCTACCCCAACGGCGAGCGCGTCGAAGCCGCCTGGCGGATACTGGAGGCGCTGGAGCACTGACGATCACGTTTGGATCACTGGATCTCAGTGATACTCCTGGGCCGAATCATACGCAGGGCCTCATCCTGCCCCCCTGTCAATGGCCAACTAAATTGACCCCATACGCGCCGCCGCCGCCCTATGGGCGGCGGCGTGATCAATGACATGGTGAGAGGAAGCTCAAGGTTAAGCAGATGTCTCGTTCATCAAACTCTCGTAGGGGATCTGTAGCCCATCATGCAGCCGGCGGATCATGGCCAGGCTGAGACCACGCTTGCGATTCAGCACCTCCGAGACCCGTCCGCTACCGCCGATATAGGCTTCCAGGTCTCTTGGCGTCAGTCCTTGCTGTTCCATGCGAAACTTGATCGCTTCGATGGGATCCGATGGACCAATCGGGTAGTGCTCGTCTTCATAGTGCTCAATCAGAATCGACAGGACCTCAAGTTCGTCGGCCTCAGGGCTGCCGTCTTCGGCATTCCATAGCGCCTCCATCCGAGCGAAGGCCCGCTCAAGATCGGCATCGTTGTGAATCGGCTGGATATTCATTCACACAGTCTCCGCGTCGATTTGATCGTACTGGGCGTGAGTGCCGACAAAGCGTACCCAAGCGATCTGCTGGGCATATCGGATCGCAACGATGACCCGGTACTTATTGCCTGCGATGTTAAACACCGCTCGCCCCCCTTTGAGGATGCTGGCCGTTCGGATCTCCGCTTTTAGTGCCTGCGGCGTCGCCCAGTTAGCCTTTTCCATCATGCGATACCACTCGGTGAGAGGACGCTCGGCGTCGTCGTATCCCCGCTCCCAGAACTCTCGTAACGTGCGCTTAGCGATGACTCTCACGACACCCTCCCATTTTGGGAGAATATAGCCCCTCCCATTTCGGGAGTCAAGCCTCAGCACCCCCTCGCACGACCACACCCGCCGCCGCTTCTAGGCGACAAGCTTCGCATCACCATCGCCCATCTACCCGTGCATCACGCCCACCGGGAAGCCCAACAACCGCACCACGCAAGGAGCGCATCATGACCGTGCAGCGCGTTACCGAGCGCGAGCGCGTCGAAGCCGCCTGGCGGATACTGGAGACGCTGGAGCACCAACGATTAACCTCGGTTCGCTGTATGACAGCGATACCATTGGGCTGGATCAGATGCAGCATGATCTTGCCACTGGCGTTGCACTTGTCGGTGAGACAGGCGCGAGCATGGATATGACGAACGCATACGTACGCGTCAGAGGCGGCCCCGCCTCAGAATCCGCAACAAATTGTCAGCAGCCACTTGGATGCTCCGCAGGAGGCACGGCTAGCCTCTCGACACGATCTTTGGCTATGTTGGTCGCAGACCAAGGAGAAACAAACGTTGCAGACCCTTTATCGTGTACTGACTCTCGCGACCTGGGAAACCGCCCAAGAAAGCGGAATAGTGCCCCGCTGCGGCAACGACCACAAAGAGGATGGCGTACATCTCAACCTCCCGGAAGCGGTTGACTACACAGCCAACCGTTACTTCACATCCGCCGAGAACCCTGTACTACTTGAGATCGATACATCATCGTTTGCCGAACTCATCGAATGGCGCATCCCGCTGCCCTGACCTTTCCCCCACGAACCTTGGCGTAGACCCCTGGGTCGCATAGAAGGGATACCGCTCGAAAGCGTAAAATCAGTCGAGCGCATTAATCCAAAAAAGCTCAACAATTAGAGACGTCCATATTCCCCTATTGCAGATGAGAACCTCACTCCCCTGCAAGAATGCCAACCCTTTGCCCAGCTCGATAAAAATAGAGAGCTGGCGCTCTCGGCGGGAGAGCGAGTGTGCCCAAAAAATCAGCAGGTTTAGCTCGCGGGCCGGAGTGCAACGGCATACCGGGAGAGGAAGAACACCGTTTTAGGCCTTCTCATCGTGATAAAGAATTAAATTTATTAAAGAAATAATCAATTAGCCATTCCCCAAAAATATTCCCATACGGATAATAAAATTTTACCAAAGAACAAAAAGACAAAACCAAAAATATAAGGAACCAAGTGACAAGCAGAAAGACTTCCGTGTGCTAAAATAAAAAATCATAACTGGACACATACATCATGATTAAATCAATTCCGCCACTACTCATGTGTACACTTTTACTTGTTTCATTGAATTCTTATTCGGCATCTGATGATATACTTTCTTGCGTAGCCGATAAAGAAGAAGAGTTTTCACAAAACAATTCGAGACCTGAGACTGCAGTAGTCGTTATTGACGCACCACGAGCAAAAGGCATATCAGGAAGCTTTTTCAACCCCAAGATATGTGAAACAGTTCGTATTCGGCAGGGCGGTCTCAATGAGCAAGTGCAACACCTGATCGATCAGGTACGCTATCGCTATGACTCATTGCTACCACCACCTTACTGCTGAAGAACGTGCCACCATCATGCTGATGCGTGAAGGTCACTCGATACGCTCCATCGCCAAGTTCCTTGGGAGAGCTGCCAGCACGATTTCTCGAGAACTGGCTCGGCATGCGGTACCTTCTCATGCTGGCTATGACGCCAGTCTGGCGGGTTTCAGGGCCACGCTGACGCGACATCGAGCACGACGACAATCTAAGTTGCGCCTTGGTACGCCTCTCTTCGATCTGGTGACCTACCTGTTGCGCAAGTACTGGTCTCCTAGGCAGATAGCCATCACACTGAAGCGCATGTATCCAAATGACCCTACACGTCAGGTCTCCCACGAGGCCATCTACAACGCGCTCTATGTGATGCCCCGAGGCTCGCTGAAAAAAGAGCTCATTGCTTGCCTTCGGCAGGGGAAGGGAAAGCGGCGTCCACGCAGTCGTGGCAAGGATCGTCGCCGCCAAATTCCTGACTTGGTCAGTATTCATCTCCGGCCGCCTGAGATCGAAGATCGGCTGATGCCCGGGCATTGGGAAGGCGACCTCATCATGGGGGCCAGCAACCGTTCTGCCGTAGGCACGTTGGTTGAGCGCACGACACGCTTCGTCATCCTGGTGAAAATGGACGGTACGACCGCGACGGATGCGATGGTCGGCTTTAGTGACAAATTGAACCGTGTTCCACGCTCACTGAGGCTGTCGATGACCTACGACCAAGGGAGCGAGATGGTCAAGCATGCCGAAATAACCCAACGTACCGGGACAGCCATCTACTTCGCCGATCCACACAGCCCGTGGCAACGTGGGTCTAACGAGAATACCAATGGTCTGCTTCGACAGTATCTGCCCAAAGGAACGGACCTATCGACCTACACCCAGGAGGAGCTCGATGAGATCGCAGACTCACTCAATACCAGGCCTAGAGAGACGTTGAACGCCAAGACGCCTCTGGAGGTATACGCGGAGGTTCTCCAGAAGTCAGTGCCCGGATCTCCGGCACTCCAATAGTGTTGCGCTTGTAGGTTGAGACCGTCCAGTCGTCATCTATTATGATAGATCGCACAGAGCAACTTGATGGCCCTCCTGAATGCGAGATGCTGTCAGCAAGCTTACCGAGTCGCACACGAATAATACAGTGTCAGGTGAACAATGGTATTCCCACAATAGTTGCCGAAGCTTGGGGTAAAGGGTGCGAACAAGACAATTCAGTATCCTACAAGATAACACAAAATATTCTACCAGAAGTCCCCTTGAACACCACCTTAGGATTCTACGATGACTGCAAGTCCGAGTTAAACATCCAGTAAAAATTAAGTTACGCTAATCAACCTGAAAAAAGTGATTTTTAACCAGCACATTCAAAGAGGCATGTACATCCCATGAACAAGCGGATCGGAGCCGTCAATACTTGACAGCTCCTTTCCGTCAACTGAACCTCCCGAGATACAACAGCCATAGTCGCCTCCCTACCCACCGTGCACCGCAACTGCGTCGACTGCAGCTCGAGCCCATGAACCCCTTGCGCATCTTGGGTACGTCCTTGACGCTGATGACGACCAGCCCTTTCGCTGTCGGGGCAAGCTCGTTCATGCGTTCATATTGCTCGACGCCGAAGCCGGTGCCCTACCCGGCTATCTCCCAGTACGGTGGGTCGAGGTAGAACAGCGCTCAAGACGGTCGTAGTGGCCCAGGCACTTCGCTCAGTCCGGCTGCTCGACCATGATGCACGACAGGCAAAGGTGGGCCCTACGCAAGATCGCGACCGATGACCCATACTCCACACGATGAAAACGCACCCTTGGGGCTGGCACACCACGCGCTCTCTCCCGCCCGATCTCTTGATGCCGATGGCTGACCGAGATCCCTTGGCCCGCATCAAGAGGATACCGCTCGAAAGCGTCAAATCAGTCGAGCGCATCGATCTGACCTTCCCCTGACATATCGCCTGTGCCTTGCAGGAGGCTATTGAGCCCCCTTATCGAAAGGCGCGCAGTCGGATGTGCTCGACTCAATTCTCCTCATAGGCATCAGCCACCGCACGTTCGATAAGTTCGGGAGCCACACCCCGAGCCTTCAACGCCTCCACCAAACGCCGCACACCATCATCGAGATAGCGAGCCTCATCGCGACGCAGTCCCTCGCTGACGTAGGCTTTCAGCAGCGTCTGGTAGCCTTGAAGCCCCTTCAGCGGCGCTATCGCCTTCAGCGACTCCACCACATCAACCGGCACCCGCAGCGTCACTGTCGTCATGGGACGGTCCTTCGCCAATCGCCTTTTCAAGGTCTCATTGAGCATAAATCGCCTCCTCTCGCCTGGTGGCCCGTCGCGCCGAGGTAAGGCGCAATCCCTCGTCGGTACCACGATACTCGCGTCGCCGGAAGGCCAGCGCCAGCAGTCCTCAATCTGCAAAGTTTTCCTCACTGCTCCAATTTGGCGGTAGAACGCAAGGCCAAGGCCAGACTGCGAAGCACCTCTGCTCCCGCTCGTACCCACCCCTCCGTCACCACACCAACAATGAAAACGCCCCCTTGGGGCTGGTACACTACGCGCCCTCTCCTGCCCGACCTCTTGATGCCGATGACTGACCGAGATCCCCTGGCCCAGGCCCGCCGCTTTTCCGTGGCGCCGATGATGGACTGGACGACACGCGACTACCGCGTCTTCGCGCGCACCCTGACCCGCCGGACGCTCTTGTACACCGAGATGGTGACCACTGGTGCGATCCTTCACGGGCGTCCGCGCGAGCGCTTCCTCGGCTACGACGAGGTGGAGCATCCGCTGGCGCTGCAGTTAGGTGGCAGCGATCCGGGGGAACTCGCCGAGTGCGCAGCGATCGCCGAGGAGTGGGGCTATGACGAGGTCAATCTCAACGTGGGTTGCCCCAGCGACAGGGTCCAGAACAACCTGATCGGGGCCTGCCTGATGGGTCATCCGGACAAGGTGGCACTGGCGGTGGCGACGATGCGCGAGGCGGTGTCGATTCCGGTGACGGTGAAGTGCCGTATCGGGATCGACGATCAGGACGAGGACGCCGATCTCGAGCGCTTTATCACCCAGGTAGCCGACGCCGGCTGCGAGGTGTTTATCGTGCACGCGCGCAAGGCCTGGCTGCAGGGGCTGTCCCCCAAGGAAAACCGCGACGTGCCGCCGCTGAATTATCCGCGGGTGCATCGCTTGAAGGCCAGTCGCCCCGATCTGCATATCGGCATCAACGGCGGCATCAAGAGCCTCGAGGAGTGCCAGACGCAGCTTAATCACGTCGACAGCGTGATGGTGGGTCGCGAGGCCTACCAGAATCCCTGGCTGCTGGCCCAGGTGGACCAGGCGATCTACGGCGAGCCGGGGCCTGCTGACAGTCGCCACGCCGCCGCCATGGCACTACGCCCTTACATCCAGCGCCGCCTGGAAGAAGGCGCCAAGCTCAACCATATCACCCGCCATCTTCTTGGCCTGTTCCAGGGCTGCCCCGGCGGGCGCCGCTTCCGTCGACATCTGTCGGAGAACGCTCATCGCGACGGCGCGGGCCTGGCGGTGTTCGACGATGCCCTGGGCCTGGTGCCGGAGCCCGTCAGCGCCTGACAACGGCTGCACGACACTCCGCTGCACGGGCAAAAATTGCCCTGCAAAAAAGAGAACGGCCGAGCGATCTGCTCGGCCGTTCTCTATTCCTTATTGGGTCCGGGGTTGGGGACTCGATCTTCATCAAGCCCTCCGGACATCTGTCTCGCCAGCCCTACCGCTAACGCTAGCCCTGCCCCTATCACCACCCACATGCCTTAAGGTCAGCGAGCGCTCACCAGCACGTGCAACCTTGGCTCCTGGGTGAACCGCTTCATGCCTTGAGGCCTAGTAGAGTGAATCGGGCGGCGGCTCCAGGCTCGACTGAAACGTCTCGATGGCGCTTTCGGCTTCTTCGATGGCGTCGAAGCGGGCGATATGGAACAGCGCCTCGCCTTCGTTGGCCAGGGGCAGCCGGCTCATGCCGATGACGATGCCGTCGGCCATGGACAGGATTTCGCCTTCGGTCTCGCCGAAGGGATCGGCGACCTTGCCCAGCACCTGCCCGTTGGCGACCCGGGCACCCAGGCGCACCTTGGGCCTCAGGATGCCGTCGATGGGCGCACGCGCCCAGCTCGACCCATTGGCGACCTCCGCCGCCGGCGGCTTGCGCCGGCGTTGCTCGCCGGTCAGCATGTCGAGCCGGCGCATCACCCTCAGCACCCCTCGGACACCGGCGGTAATCGCCCACTCGTCGAAGCGTAGCGCCTCGCCGGCCTCGTAAGTGAGTACTGGCGTACCGCGAGTCTGGGCGTAGTGGCGAAGGCTGCCTTCGCGCAGCTCGGCGTTGAGAATCACCGGGGCGCCGAAGGCGTCGGCCATGCGCCGGGTCTCCTCGCCGGCGTCACCTAGCTGGGCGCGGATCTGCGGCAGGTTGGTGCGGTGGATGGCGCCGGTATGAAGGTCGATGATGTGGGTCGCGTGATCGACGATCTGCTCGCGAAACAGCGCCGCGATACGCCCCCCGAGCGAGCCCGATTCACTGCCGGGAAAGCAGCGATTGAGATCGCGCCGATCCGGCAGATAGCGAGAGTGCTGAACGAAGCCGAAGATATTGACGATCGGCACCGCGATCAGGGTGCCGCGCAGACGGTTGATCTGGCGCGAACGCAACAGACGCCTGACGATCTCGACACCGTTTATCTCGTCGCCGTGGATGGCGCTGCACACCAGCAAGGTGGGACCGGGCTGGCGTCCGTGAACGACCTCCACCGGGATATCCAGCGGTGCATGGGTGTAAAGTTTGGCCACCGGCACGTCGATCTGGGCACGCGTGCCCGGCTTGACGGTAATGCCGGCCAGTTCGAAGGGGGCTCTTGCCATGAAAGTTCCTTAGTCGCCATGCCGCGCCGTCGAAAACACGACAGCACCTGTCGTCCTTATACCTTTGTGACGTCGCCAAAACGAGCCCAATTTACCTCAGTGCGCGTATCGATGCCGCTGATCTCGCGGGGCCAGTCCGGTAGAATACGCGGACTGACCCACCGCCGGAGCGCCCCGCCCCCATGGCCCGCCGTACCAAGCAAGAAGCCGCCGCCACCCGAGCCGCATTGCTCGATGCCGCCGAGGAAGTGTTCCTCGAGCGCGGCGTCTCGCGCGCCTCGCTCGAGGTCATCTCGCGACGGGCCGGCGTTACCCGGGGCGCCCTGTACTGGCATTTTCGCAACAAGGGCGATCTGTTCCGGGCCATGCTGGAGCGTGTCCATCTGCCGTTCGAGGACCTGCTCAATGAGCTCGACGACTCCTCGGTCGATCACCACCCGCTGGAGGCCATTCGCTTGAGCTGTCATGTCGGGTTGCGTCAGGCCGATACTCCGCGCCACCGCCGGGTTCACGGTATCCTGCTGCACCACTGCGAGCGTACCGACGATTTCGACCCGCTGGAGGCCAAGGCCGAGATCGCCCGAGAAACCTGCCAGGCCTTGCTGCGCCAGTTCAAGCAGGCTGATCTCAAGCAGCAGCTACGCCCCGGGCTTAGCCCGGAGCGTGCCACCGACCTGTTTCACTATGCCCTGAGCGGGCTGTTCTGGGAGTGGCTGCGGGCGCCCCAGGCTTTCACTCTCAGTGAACGAGGCCCTGCCCTGGTCGATGACCTGATCCGCCTGATCGGTCGCGACTGACTCGTCGTCGCGAACCGGCACTCGATCGACTCGGGAAGGGCTCGACACGCTTCAATGCTGATGGCCGTGGGAGTGACGATGGCCGTGGTAGTGGTGCCCGTGCGTCGGCGCCTCATGGGGTGGTACCGGTTCATGGCGCTCGATCAGCTTGAGCCTTACCAGCCGGGTACGCGCATCGAGAAACTCCTGCTCGGCCACCGAGCGGAAGCTGTCGTGCTCTTCCAGGTACTTGACCAGCACCCGTACTTCCCCTTCCCGCGGCATCGCCCCCGGCTTGCCCCTCAGGCAGATCTCCCGGGTTCCGTCCGAGCAGAGCACCGCACGGCAGCACCCCTGGCCATCGATGAAACCGACCACCTGAACACGCTCGCCCAGCAGGCAACGGCGGTTGAACGAGGGCCGATCGCGATAGCGCTTCAACAGTACCCGACAGAAGCGGGATGCCAGCGGGGACGACAGCGCAAAGGCTCCCCACAGCACCACGATGCCCAGCGGCACGATCACGATCGCCAAGTTGACCCACTGCAGAATCAGCAGTTCCGCCACCAGCGTGAAGACAGCAGCGAACAGGATCAGCGCGGTCAAGGCCACCGTCACCGGCACCCCGGCAAACCCCAGCGATACCATCGTGCTGGCCATATGATCGTCACGCAGGCTGTCACGTTCGAACAGCTGCAGCGGCACCAGCTTCAATGCCACCAGGATCCAGTAGAGCGCGACGAGTGGAAGCAGCACCGTGAACAGAATCAGCGGAAAACTCAGGGCAATGTCCCTGATCAGCGTTATGTCCATACCACCTCCCGTGGCGTTGCCACTTGCGTACTTGCTACCCGCAGCATAGCGCCATAGGCCACAAACCTCGACCCGCACATCCCAATTTTTCCTTTGGCGACAGCATGTTGCAATGCACAATATGCTGCACTGCACACTTCCCCCAGGCCCGCCACAAGCTTGTAATGGGCGATAAAAAGCCCCCTGCCACCAGCGACTCACCGCCTCTGCAGCATAAAAAAAGCGCCGCCTGGAAAGGCGGCGCTTTGACCTGCATCAACCATTCTACTGATGAGGGGCGGTCATGTTGACCCGCCCACTGGTTCAATGATCGGTGGCAGTGCCCTTGGCTTCTGAGGCGTTCTCGTCCTCATCGTCGTCGGAACCACGCTCTCCGAACAAGCGCAGGGAGAGCGACGCGATCATGGCGTAGAACGACGGCACGAAACAGCTACCCAGTATCGCCACCGAGGCCATGCCCATGGCCACCGTGGTACCGATGTGGTGACTGCTGGTGTCACTGGCGCCGGTGGCCATGGCCAGCGGCAGGGTGCCGAAGATGAATGCCATGGAGGTCATCACGATGGGCCGGAAACGCAGCTCCGCCGCGGTGATCGCCGCCTCGCGGATGGTCTTGCCCATCTCCTTGCGCTGCAACTCGGCGAACTCGACGATCAGAATGGCGTTCTTTGCCGCCAGGCCGATGACCACCAATACCCCGATCTGGACATAGACGCTGGTATCCAGGCCACGCATGGCGATACCGGCGATGCCCCCGAGGAAGGCGAACGGCGTGGCGGTCAGTACCGCCAGCGGCAATGACCAGCTCTCGTACTGCGCCGCCAGGATCAGGAACACCATGACCATGCCGAAGATGATGGCGATGGTGCCGGCGTTACCCGCTTCGCTCTCCTGGTAGGCGGTACCGGTCCAGCCCATGCCCCAGTCGCTGCCAAGCGTATCCTGGACGATCCGCTCCATGGCCTGGAGCGCCTGGGTCGAGGAGTAGCCTTCCGCCGGCCCCCCCTGGAACTGGGCCGCCGAGTAGACACCGAAACGGGTGACTACCGCAGGTGCGGCCTTGCGCTCGAGGGTCACGAACTCCGACAGCGGAATCCGCTCACCATTGCCGCCGCGCACATAGACGTTGTTGATATCGTCCGGGGTGTCGCGGTACTCCGCCTCGTTCTGCAGGTAGACCTGGAAGTTGCGGTTCTGGTAGCTGAAGAAGTTGACGAAGCCATTGCCGAAGGTGTTCGACAGAGTGGCATTGAGGTCGGTCAGCGACACGCCGTAGCTCAGCGCCTTCTGCTGGTCGATCTCGGCCCGGAAGGACGGCACGTTGACGCTGAAGGTCGAGAACACCTGGTTGAGCGCCGGGTCCTGGTTGGCCGCCTGCATCACCTTGAGCGAGGCCTGGTAGATCTCCTCGGGGGTGGCACCGGAGAACGACTGCAGGTAACCGGTGAAGCCGCCGGTGGTGGACAGGCCGATGATCGGCGGCATGTTGAAGGCCATGACGTTGCCGCCGTCGACCTCGGCACCGATCTGGAAGATCCGGCCGATCAGGTCATCCACCGTGGTCTCGCGCTCGTCCCAGTTGTCCATGTTGATGAAGATGATGCCGCGCGCGGTGTTGACCGAGCTGGTCAGCATGTCGTAACCGGCGATGGCCGAGGAATAGCGCACACCGGGCACTTCCTCGATGCGCTTGCTGACCTCGGCCATATAGGCCTTGGTGCGGCTGAGCGAGGCCGAGTCCGGCAGGCTGACCGCCGCCAGGGCGATGCCCTGGTCGGTTTCCGGCACCAGCGTCGAGGGCGTGTTCTCGTAGAGCCAGAAGGAACCGGCCCCGACCAGCCCCACCAGCAGCAGGGTCAGCACCCAGGCCTTGACCAGCGCCTTGACCGCCACCATGAACACCCTGGTGACGCCGTCGAAGAAGCGGTCGAACAGGCGCAGCGGGGTGCGCACCGCCCGCATGAAGGAGGATTCCTTCTTGTGCAGGTCGTGCTTGATGAAGATCGCCGACAGCGCCGGGGTGAAGGTCAATGCCATCAGCGCCGAGAACGCCACCGAGATGGCGATGGTCAGGGCGAACTGCTGATAGATCTGCCCTGTGAAGCCGCCGAGGAAGGCCACCGGCACGAACACCGCCGCCATGATCAGCGAGGTGGCGATGACCGGCCCACCGACCTCCTTCATGGCCTGGATGGTGGCCTGGCGAACCGTGATCTCCTCGTCCTCCGACAGCACCCTTTCGACGTTCTCCACCACCAGGATGGCGTCATCCACCACGATGCCGATGGACAGCACCAGAGCGAACAGCGTCAAAAGATTGATCGAGAAGCCGAACACGTAGAAGCCGGCAAAGGTGGCCAGTACCGATACCGGCACCACCGACATGGCGATCACGGTAAAGCGCCAGTTCTGCAGGAAGATGAACAGGATGACGCCGACGATCAGGAAGGCTTCGATAAAGGTGTGGAAGACGGTTTCCACCGAGGCGTCGATGAACAGGGTGGTGTCGTAGGGCACCACGTACTCGAGGCCCGGCGGGAAGCGCACCTCCAGCTCGTTCATCTTCTCCTTGACCATGTCTGCCGTCTGCAGGGCATTGGCGCCCGGCTGCTGCTGGATCATGATCGGCGTCATGATGGCGCCGTTGAGGCGCGCCTCGACGCCATAGAAGGAGGCGCCCAGCTCGATCCGTGCGACGTCATCCAGGCGCAGCGCAGAGCCGTCCTCGTTGGTGCGCAGCAGGATGTCGCGGAAGTCGTCGGCGCTGGACAGACGTCCACCGGCGGTAATGGTGTAGGTGAAAGCACGCGGGCTGTCGATCGGCGTGGACGCCAGACTACCCGCCGGCACCTCGGTGTTCTGGGCACGAATCGCCGCCGCCACTTCGGTGGGGGTCAGGTCGTACTCGGCCAGCTTGTTGGGGTCCATCCAGATGCGCATGGCGAACTCGCCACCGCCCAGCACCTCGGCCTCACCGACGCCGGGAATCTGGCGCAGCTCGTCGAGAATGTTCAGGGTGGCGTAGTTCTGCATGTAGATGTTGTCGTAGTCGTCCTGGGGCGAGATCAACGACACCAGCATCAGGATCGAGCTGGAACGCAGCTCGACCTGGACGCCCTGCTCCTGCACCGCCTCGGGCAGCTGAGACAGCGCGCCCTGGACCCGGTTGTTGACGTTGATGGTGTTGATATCACCGTCGGTCCCGATGTCGAAGGCCACGCTCAGGCTCATGGAGCCGTTGTCGGAGCTGGTCGAGTTCATATAGAGCATGTTCTCGACGCCGTTGATCGCCTCCGCCAGCGGCGCGGCCACCGTCTGCGCCACGGTCTCGGCATCGGCCCCCGGGAAGGTGGCGCTGACCGACACCGTGGGCGGCACCACGCTGGGATACTGCTCGATCGGCAGTACCCGCATGCTCATCGCCCCGATGATGGTCAGGATGATCGCCAGGACCGAGGCGAAGATCGGCCGCTTGATGAAGAAGTTGGCGAAATTCATTCGTTACCCTCTCCTCGAGCCTCCTCGGCCTCCTGATCGCCCTGCGGCGCGTTCATCGGCGCCTGCTGGGCGGCCTGGGTGGCACTCGCGGCATCCTCGCCCTGGTCAGCGCTCTCGGCAGTGCCCTGTCCGCTCTGATCGGCCGCTGGCTCGCCCGGTGACGCAGCTTCCTGCTCGGCTTGCTCGGGCGCGGCCTGGCCGGCGCCCTGCCCCTGTTGCTCGTACTGGGCTTCTTGCATCAGTGCCTCGGCGTCGCCGTCAAACGGCTGGGGGTCGATCGGGGTACCCGGCTTCAGGCTGCCCGGATCACCGACCACCACACGCTCGCCGGGTTCGACGCCGTCGAGGATGATCTGCCAGGCGCCCGCCAGCTCGCCGAGCTGCACCGGACGCGCCCTGGCGACGTTGTCTTCATCGAGCACGTAGACCTGCGGGCCCATCAGGCCCTGGGTCAACGCCAGCTCCGGCACCGCCAGCACGCCGAAGCGCGCCAGCCCCTCGATCTTCACGCGCACGTACTGACCCGGCAGCACCGCGCCGTCCGGGTTGGCAAAGGTGGCCTCCGCCTGGACGGTGCTGGTCTCGGGATCGACACGGGAGCCAAGGAAGTCCAGGTGGCCGCTGAGCACGGCAGGCTCATCCCCACGCGAAGAGAACGCTTCGAGCGAGGCGGCGATGTCCTCGATGCTCATGTCCTTCAACTGACGACGCAGCTCGAAGGCGTCGTTCTGAGGCATCTGGAAACGGACCTCCAGCGGATCCAGCGGAGTGATGGTGGCAAGTTCGGTATTGGGTGACACCAGGTTGCCGACATTGACCTCACTGAGACCGATCACGCCAGACACCGGCGCCGTGACCTCGGCGTAGTCCAGGTCGAGCTGGGCGCTCTTCAGCGCCGCCTCGGCCTGGGCCACGCTGGCCCGCGCGACGCGCGCGTCGGCCAGGGCCTGGTCGACCTGCTGACGGCTCACCGAGTTCTGGGCTGCCAGCTGCTGGAAACGATTGGCGTCACGCTCGGCCCGCGACAGCTCGGCCTGGGCGCTGGCCAGGTCGGCCTCGCGCTGGGCCACGGTGGCCTCGTACAGGTCCGGCTCGATGGTGTAGAGGCTCTCCCCCTGCTCGACCTGATCGCCGGGTTCGAACTTGCGCTCCTCGAGCACACCGGTGACACGTGCGACCAGGGTGACTTCCTGCTCGCTCATCAGCTTGGAGGGGTAGGACTTGTCCAGTGGAATGTCCTGGTAGGCCAGCTCGGCCACCTCGATGGCCTTGGCGGGTGGCTGACCACCGGCCTGGCCGGCGGACGGGTCTTCTTCCTGACCACAGCCGACCAGCAGCAATGCCGCCGCCAGTGCGGCCCAGAGGCGGCCGCGATAGATGGTGGTTTTCATCCCTTGATTCCTTCGGGGTAATTGGATCGTCAGATGCCGGGCGCTGACCGCCTCGAGGGAGGAGGCGGTCAGCCTGGACGCCTAGGCGTGCGTCAGCCGTCCTGACTCGGCGGTGCGCCGATATCGAGAACCGCGTCGTATTCGTCGGCCTCGCCCTGCTCCGGCAGGGTGAAGTTCACCTGCCCTTCCTCGACCAGGAAGGCGTTGAGCTCGGCGATATCCTGGGCGTCGAGCACCCCCGCCTGACGGTGCAGACTGAGCAGGTTGATCACGTAGTTGAAACGGGCATCGGCGTAGTCAGCGATGGCGTTATACAGGTTCTGCTCGGCGTTGAGCACGTCGACGATGTTGCGGGTACCCACCTCGTAGCCCGCGCGGGTGGCATCCAGGGCACTCTGGTTGGAGACGATGGACTGCTTGCGCGCCGCCACCGTGGAGACGTCATTGCTGACCTGGGTGTACAGCGAGCGCACCTGCAGCACCGTCTCGCGGCGCTGGGACTCGAAGTCGTACTGGCTGGACTCCAGGTCGTAGGTGGTCTGGCGCACCGAAGCGCTGGTCCGACCGCCGGTGTACAGCGGCATACTGGCGCTCACGCCCACCTGGCTATTGGAGTTGTAGTCGTCGTAGTTGTCACGCTCGTCGTCGCTGTAGGCGTAGTTGGCAAAGGCCTCCACCACCGGCAGATCGGCGGCCCTGGCCACATCGATCCGCTCACGCGCCACATCGACGCCAGCCTGCTGCGCCAGCAGTTCCGGATTGCGCTCGATGGCAAGCTCGATCCAGGCATCACGACTGGACGGCTCGGGCAGCGCAATGGGCAGATCGTCCTGGAGCATCTCGATGCTGTCGTAGCGCTTGCCGGTCAAGCGCTCCAGCGCCTCGAAGGCCACCTGGAGGTCGCTCTCGGCGACGATCCGGTCGGCCCGTGACTGGTCGAAGGTCGCCCGCGCTTCCTCGACCTCGGTGATCGCGATCAAACCGACGTCGAACTGCTCCTGGGCCTGCTCGAGCTGACGCCCGATGGCGCGCTCCTGGGCCCTGCGTGCTTCGAGGATCTCGTAGGCACGCAGAATATCGAAGTAGGCCGACGAGGTGTCGATCAACACCTGCTGCTCGGTAGCCGCCAGGGTGTAGGTCTGCTGCTCCAGCTGGGCCTCGGCCACGTTCACTTCGCGGCTGTTCAGGGCGTCGTAGAGCTTCTGGGTCGCCTGCAGGTTGAGACCGTAGCTGAGGTAGTCGTCATCGCTGCCGGTGCCGCTGAAGCCTGACTGCGACTGGGTCTCGAAGATATGGTTGTAGGCCGCCTCGCCGGAGGCGGTCACCTGAGGATTGAGATCCGCCTGTTCGACGTTGATGCTTTCTTCCGCACTACTGGTGGTGGACCGCTCGGAGGCCAACTCGGAGTTGTTGTCCAGCGCGTCGCGGGTAATGGTCAACAGATCGGCGGCCTGGACCTGGCCCATCATCAGGGCGGCGATAGCGGCACACAGAAGGCGTCGGCGAGAAGGAACCCGCGAGGTCAGAGTGACGGGGACTGGTCGGGAAGGCGTCATTGATAGCATCCTCGGATCTGTTGCTCGGCGTTGTCCACAAGTCCCTTTGACCAGGCCACAGAGACATCGCACCAAGAACGCCGCGCGACGCGAGCACGACCTCCCTGACACACTGTCCTTGCCATTTCCTGGGCGCCTCGACTTCCTGGAAAGCACCGGGTGGCGTTCGAATCTAGTGGTATTCGATATACATACATTGTCGCATGTTTGGCGTCGTATTCTACCGCCCTTCATGCAAGGATGGTGAAAAATTCGCAATTCCGCACTATATTGCTGGCTAAACCACAATGCTGCACTGCAACATAGCCAAGATCGCCCTCCCCTGCAGGACCATCACCAGGAGCCACCATGGACACTCTGAGACTGGTCACCTTCCGAGAGCTCGAGATCGCGGTACGCGTGTTTCATCCCGAGGCCCCCAGAACCGTCATCGCCTGGCACGGACTGGCACGCCACGGCGGTGACTTCGCTGCCCTGGCCCGAGAACTTGGCCCCGAATGGCGAGTCCTGGCACCCGACACACCGGGGCGAGGACTGTCGAGCTGGTCGCTGTATCCTGCCAATGACTACTTGTACTCCCACTACATGACAGTCGCGTTGGCGGTCATGGATCACTTCGAACTCGACCGGGCAGCCTGGGTGGGTACCTCCATGGGAGGGCTGCTCGGCATGCTGCTGGCCGCCGATCCATCCAGTGCAGGCCGCATCGAGCGACTGGTGCTCAACGATGTCGGTCCGGAACTGGTGCCACAAGGCCTGGCCGAACTGGCCACCTACTTCACCGTCCCCCACCGTTTTTCCCGCTTGAGCCAACTGGAGGCGGAGCTTCGCCGCCACTACGCCGGCTTCGGCATCGATGACGAGGACGCCTGGCGCCAGCTCACCCTGGAGAGCGCCCGCCGCCTGCCAGATGGTAGCTGGACCTACCACTACGACCCGCGCATCGGCGAGCAATTCGTCCACGACACGCCCAGGGACACCTGGGCCGACTGGAAGGCCATCCGCTGCCCCTTGATGGTCGTGCGTGGCGAAGACTCACCTTTGCTGTCCGAGGATATCGTCACCCGCATGGGCGAGGCTCAGCCACAGCTCGAGACGCTGGCGGTCCCGGGCTGCGGCCACGCCCCTATGCTCGATCGCCCGAGCCAGGTTGCACCGATCAAGGCCTTTCTCGAGAAAAGCCTCGCCGAGCAGCCTCACGAGCCGTCCAGGGCGGTTGCGCGTCCCTGGTGGCGACGCCTGCTGGGGCTCGGCGCCTCCTGAAGCCCGCTCTGTCTAGGCGCTGTCCGAAAAGTCGACGAGCGAAGGTTAGACAAGGCAAAAATCGGTGAGAAAGCGCAGTTTACGGGGTGTAAATGAGCATTTTGATCCGATTTTTAACGCCGTATTACCGAGCGCAGGCACTTTTCAGACAAGCCCTAGTCGTTGGAGTCCTGCTCCAGCCGCGTGATCGTTCGCAACACTGCCGCGTGATAGCCACGGCCGAACAGCAGCAGGTGATTGAGCAACGGATAGAGCTGGAAGGCGGCTTCGCGCCGGGGCCAGTCGACGGGGGCGCGCTCCCGCCCCTGCGCCTGCCAGTAGGCCTCGAAAAAGGCCTCACCCGGCGCGCCGAACAGCGTCAGCATGGCCAGATCCACCTCCGGGTAGTGGCGATAGACCGCCGGGTCGATCAATGCCGGGCCCCGCGAACTGTGGATGACGTTGCCGGACCACAGGTCCCCGTGCACCAGACTCGGCGCCTGGTCAGGCAGCCACCCCTCGAGCTGGTCGGCCACCTGCCCGAGGCGGGCAAGTTCACTGCGCGACAGCAAGCCGCGGCCGTGGCAGGCCTCGCCCAGGGGCATCAATCGGCGCTCACGCTGGAAGGCGCGTCCGTCGTGAAGCGGCGCATTGGGCTGGGGCGTCGCCCCGCAGGCGTTGTCGTGCGCCCAGCCGTGGGCGGCCTCGCAAGGCGCGTGCAGCTCCGCCAGCCCTCGACCCAGCGCCGTCCAGTCGGCGGGCCCCGGCTCCAGTGCTTCCATCACCAGCCAGGAGCCGACCTGGCCCATCACTGCGGGTATCACCAGCGAGCTACCGGCATCCCCGAGTGCGGCAAGGCCCTCGGCCTCTCCTGCCAGGCGTTCAGGATCGTCGCGCTTGGCCACCACCGCGCCCTGCGCTGTCTCGATCCGCCACACCTCGGCCATATCACCGCCCGACAGGGCACGTGGCGGTGCCGTGGCGGCTAGCCCCAGCGTCTCGAGGGCGTCATTCAGTTTCATGCTGGCTCCTGCTGGCTGCTGGCAGATTCGCCGGGCGCAGGTTGCGCGTCGCCACCCTCGGGTGGTACACCCGGCTCGACCATCCCCCAGCTTACGCAAGGAGACCCCATGTACAAGCTTGCCTTCTTCGTGCCCAGAGACGACGCCGAGGCGGTCAAGGAAGCCGTGTTTGCCACGGGTGCCGGACGCATCGGTGACTACGAGGCCTGCTGCTTCCAGACCGCCGGTCAGGGCCAGTTTCGCCCGCTGGACGGCGCCGACCCGCACATCGGGCAGGTGGGTGAGCTTGAGCGGGTTGAGGAATACAAGGTGGAGCTGGTGTGCGAGGACGAGCTGATCGGCGCCGCCATCTCCGCGCTCAAGCTGGCCCACCCCTACGAGGAGGTAGCCTACGACGTCTGGCGGCTGGCAGATCTATAACGCGAACGAAAGCGGACGAGCCGGCCGGTGGCCTTTCGAATCTGCGGCGGGCCACCGGGAGCAACCCTGGCCCCGCCCCCGGCAAGCCTTGAAAGTGTGCCGTCAGGCGCTGCCGAAGAAGCGCCTGCGCTGATCCGGTGTGATATCGCTGATGTGCAGCGGGAAGGTCGCGCTTGCGCGGTCCTCGAAGAAGTGACGCAGGGTACGCTCGATGGTGGGAAAGGCCAGTTCGTCCCAGGGCACCTCGTGCTCCTCGAACAGCGCGACTTCAAGACTCTCGGGACCGGCGGCGTAACCTCCATCGAGCTCGGCGAGAAAGATCATGAACACCTGATTGATATGGGGCAGGTCGATCATGGTGTAGAGCCCCGACAGCACTACCTCGGCGCAGGCCTCCTCGCGAGTCTCGCGCCGTGCTGCGTCCGGGGTGGTCTCGCCGTTTTCCATGAATCCCGCCGGCAGCGTCCAGTAGCCTTCACGCGGCGCGATGGCGCGACGACACAGCAGCACCCGTGACCCGCAAACCGGCAGCGTGCCGGCCACGATGCGCGGGTTCTGGTAGTGGATGGTGCCGCAGTCGTCACACAGGTAACGCGGACGGTCGTCCCCCTCGGGGATGACGAAACGGACGGTCTGCCCGCAATGGCTGCAAAAATTCATGGGCTGCAATCGTTCATGTCGCTCCCGGCTCGGGAATGGAGGACGGGCTTGACGCCACTGCACGGGGCTGGGTACAAGGAGTGAAACCCTGCGGATCCCCCATGTTAGAGAAACTTCGCAAACGCCTGCAAGCGCATTCCCCCCGCCGCCTGACGCTGAAGCTGCCCGAGGCGGCGGTACTCATTCCGTTGGTCGATCGGCCCGAGCCCGGCCTGCTGTTCACCCGCCGCGCAAGCCACCTGTCGACCCACAGCGGCCAGGTCGCCTTTCCGGGCGGCAAGCGGGAGCCTCATGACGCCGACCTGCTGGCCACCGCCCTGCGCGAGTCCGAAGAAGAGATCGGCCTGCCCCCCGGCCAGGTAGAGGTGCTCGGCCAGCTCTCGGATGTGCTGTCGCTGCATGGTCTCAAGGTCACCCCTTTCGTCGGGCTGATTCCGCCGGATCTGCCGCTGGTCCCGGACCTGGGCGAGCTGGACGCGATCTTCGAGGTGCCGCTGTCGCACTTTATCGATGACCAGCGTACCCACACCGACGTGATCCCGGTGGACGGCAACGACATCTATGTGCCGAGCTACCTGATCCCCGCCGACCAGGGCGACGACTACGTGATCTGGGGGCTGTCCGCCATGATGCTGGTGGAGCTGCTGGCCAAGGGATGCGACCTGGACATGAGCCTTTCTCGCCGCCCGGAGGGTAGACTACGCCATCTGCCTCCGAGAAGAGCGCCAAGATGACCAGGCACGGCCCCGCGATGACAAGACGAGCACCGATTTCATGAGCTACCCCGATCCCTGCCCCCTGCCGCCGCAACGGATGGAGGAGCTGGTGGACGCCCTGGTGGAACGCGGCTTCTATGTCGGTGAAGCGATGATCGACGCCGAGCTGTGCCAGGCGTTGCACGCCGAGGTCGAGGGCCGAGCGCACCAGCAGGCCCTGGCCCGGGCCGGCATCGGCCGCGGATCCGACTTCGATACCCGCGAAGACATTCGTGGCGACGCCATCCACTGGCTCGATCGGGAAACCCTGGCCCAGCGCCGCTATCTCGACGCCATGGGCGAACTCCGGCAAAGACTCAACGAGAGCCTGTTTCTCGGCCTGTTCGAGTACGAGGCGCATCTGGCCCGCTATCCTGCCGGAGCCTTCTACCGTCGACATATCGACAGTTTCCGAGGCCGCGCCAACCGCGTGGTCTCCACGGTAGGCTATCTCAATCCCGACTGGCCGGAAGATGGCGGTGGCGAGATGGTCATCTACGCTGAACAGGACCCGCAGAGGGAGCTCACCAGGGTCGCCCCCAGGGCCGGCACCCTGGTGTGCTTCCTGTCCGAGCAGGTGCCGCATGAAGTACTGCCGACCCGCCAGCCCCGCGCCAGCATCGCCGGCTGGTTCAGACGCAATGCCTCGCTGGGTGGCGTGGTAGACCCGGCTCGCTAGGGCCTGATGACCATGCGCCACGACAGCAACGACGCTAAAGCCTCCAGCGCCGAACCGCGAACCGAAGAGGAACGCTTGCGCCAGCAGGTAGAGGCGCTGAGCGAACGGGTACAGCAGCTCGAACAGGAGAAGCGCCACTATCAGTGGCTGGCCGAGAGCACCACGGATCTGATCTCGCGCCACGACCACAACGGCGTCTTCCTCTACGCCTCTCAGGCCGCCAGGACCCTGCTGGGCTATGATCCTGACGACTTGATCGGTGTATCGGCCTACGACCTCTTCCACCCGGACGATCTGGCGGCGCTGCTGTCCAAGTCCCCTCGTATCTACTACCACGAGGGCTTCTACGAGCAGACCTACCGTTTTCGCACCCGCAGCGGCCACTACATCTGGTTCGAGACCACCAGCCGTACCCGTCGCGACCCCGCTACCGGCGAACTCACCGACGTGCTGTGCGTCTCCCGCGACGTCAGTCGGCGGGTCGAGTCCGAGGCACGCCGCGAGCGCCTGGCAAGGGTGGTGGAATCGACCACTGATTTTGTGCTGTTCTGCGACCAGGACGAACACGTGGTCTACTGCAATCAGGCCGCACGTAGCCTGTTCAGGCTCGACGAAGAAGGCGCAAGCACGACCATTGCCGAACTCTTGGTGCCAACGTCGGCACAAAGATGGCGTGAACAGGTGCTGCCTGCCGTCACCCTGGAGGGGCGCTGGAGTGGCGAGCTGGCCCTGGCGTCACCCTCAGGCGAGATCCCGGTACTCAGCGTGGTCCAGCTGCACCGTGAACAGGGAGGGCAGACGCGACTGTCGATCCTCAATCGAGATCTCAGTCTGCGCCTGGAGGCTGAGGCCCAGGCACGCCGCCATCAGGAGCAGATCACCCACGCCAATCGCCTGGCGAGCCTGGGTGAACTGGCCACCAATATCGCCCACGAATGCAATCAGCCGCTGGCGGCCATGGGCAACTACGCCAGCGGCGCGTTGATGCAGCTCGAGCGCGACCCCGACCAACCCGCCCACCAACTGGCGCTGCCCCTCAACCGCATCAACGATCAGATTCAGCGCCTATCCGAACGCTTCAAGCATATCCGTCGCTTCGTTCGCCGCGGCAGTCTTCACCTCGCGCCCCAGAATCTCGCCGAGATCATTGGCCAGGCCTGCGACCTGTGCGAGCCCCAGTGTCGGCACGAAGGCGTGCATCTGGCGTCACGCCTGGCCCCTGGCCTCGACCTCGTCATGGCCGACGCCATCGGCCTGGAACAGGTACTGGTCAACCTGATCCGCAACGCTCTCGACGCCTGTCGCGACATCGCCACTCCGCCCAGGCCTCCGTGCATTCGCCTGGAAGCCTACCCTCTTGGCTCCCGTGAATGCTGCGTGGACATCGTCGACGACGGCCCCGGCGTGGCACCAGAGCAACGCCAGGGCCTGTTTACGCCCTTCGTCAGCGGCCGCAAGGACGGTCTCGGCATGGGGCTATCGATCAGCCTGTCGTTGATCGAGGCCATGGGCGGCAACCTGGTGCTGATCGATGACGGCGACCCACCGAGCGCAGACGCTCTTCCCCCCGGTCCCGGTGCGAGGCGGCCAGAAGATCCTGACGCGCCACAGGGTGCGCGCTTTCGCATTACCCTGCCCTCCGCCTGAGGGCTTGAACAGCTGATACCTCGGCGCGTCCCCTGACTTGAGGCGCCAAGCGCCAGCCAGGCGGAGATCAGGCACCAGGCTTTGTACAAAAACCCGGCGACCAGGCATCGCCTGGCACGGTCCCCTTTGGCCGGGGGATCGGCTAGCATAGGGGCCTGCCCGCGAGACTCGCCCAACCAGCGAAGTGACCATCATGCCTGTCGACACTGCTGACCAGCCAACCATCGCCATCATCGACGACGACGATGACCTGCGCGAGTCGCTCGCCTGGTTATTGCAGTCGGTGGGACTTGGCAGTCAGGGCTACGCCAGCGGCGACGCCTTTCTCGCCTCGTCGCGGCACCATGAGGTGCTGCTGCTGGACGTGCGCATGCCCGGCCTCAGCGGTCTGCAGGTCCAGCAGCGGCTGGCCGAGCGAGACCGTTGTCCGCCCCTGATCATGATGACCGGTCACGGTGACGTGCCCATGGCAGTCGCCGCGTTGAAGGCGGGAGCCTTCGACTTCATCGAAAAGCCCTTCAATCAACAGCAATTGATCGATGTCATCCAGCAGGCGCTGGCCCACCACCAGCACCGGCAGCGGGCCCAGGCCGATCTCGAAGAGCTGCGGCAGCAATATGAAGGGCTGAGGGCCAACGAACAGGCCATTCTGGTCGAGGTGGCCCGCGGGCTTACCAGTCGCGAGATCGCCGAGAAGTTGACGCTGAGCGCCAAGACCGTGGAGGTCTACCGTCAGCGCATCATGAAGACACTCGGCGCCGATAGCCTGGCGCATCTGGTCAGGCTGGCCGTGGCGCTGGGATTGGTGGCAGCACTGCCCGGGCAGGATAGTGACGTCGACCGAGATGCCGGCGCGCCGTCATGAGTCTGGTGACAAGGGCAGATTGAGAGGCCACCAAATGGCGGCCGGCTCAGTTCGACATGCAGCAGGAAGTGAAGCAAAGCGGTTCAGGCCGAACGCCGTAGCCAGTCATCCGGACCCGCTAACCCCGGTCCCCTCAGCCGTGCCAGACGACTGGACAGCGGCTCCAGCCCGAGCGCCTGACGACGCCGATCGACGTCATCCGGCCGTTCGATGACGCTGGGCACGGGCCAGCCGTCGTCGCCGATCTCGAATTGGGTGCCATAGCGCTGGGGCCGACCGGTCAGGACCCTTATGCGATCCTCGAGAAAGGCCAGCTGCCACCCGGGCGCCTGTCCGGCGGCAACCGCCTGAATCAGTGCAGAACAGCAGCGCTGCATGAAATCCACGTCGAAAACCGCGTGCATCGCGATGTACCAGGCTGCTTCGCTGCCGTCTTCCCCGACGGTGTCCTTGCCCGGCCAGCCGTGACGATCGATGACCGCAGACAGGCGCTCGGCGTTGGCCTGACGCAGCGCACGCACTCGCGGATGATAGTCGGCGGAGGGGATCTCCCCCGAGGCCGCGAGTTCATCCAGCAACGCTCTATCCTGCTCGGCCAGCGCCACCATCTGCTGGGCCAACATGGTATTCCTCGTGTTCATGCAACGCACCTCATTTGCAGGCCAGCTTGCCGACAACCTACAGCGTCCTAGGGTTACCCTTCGGCATCAATAGTCGATCCGCCGGGCGCTGCGTAGGAAAATGCCGACGCCAGAAGCATATTTCAGTGAAGAATCACGTATCTGGCTGTCCGTCATCTGACAACTTTGGTCCATGCTAGAGTCAAGCCAGGGCCACAGATATCCCTCCCCGGAGGCATCCTTCCCCAGGCAGGAGGCCGCCCGCGAATCATCTTTATGAGGAATACTGAATGAATTCGACCGATCGTCAGCACCTGCGCCGCTGCGTTGACCTGGCCAGGGAGGCCCTCGAGGCTGGTGACGAGCCGTTCGGCTCGCTGCTGGTGGACCCGCAAGGGCAGGTTCGCTTCGAGGATCGCAACCGCGTCGCCGGCGGTGACGCGACCCGCCACCCCGAATTCGCCATCGCCCGCTGGGCGGCCGAGCACCTCAACGTCGAAGAGCGCGCGCACTCGACCGTCTATACCTCCGGCGAACACTGCCCCATGTGCGCTGCGGCGCATGGCTGGGTCGGACTCGGACGCATCGTCTACGCCAGCTCCTCAGAACAGCTCGGCCGCTGGCTCGGCGAGTGGCAGGTGGCACCTGCCCCGATCGCCCCGCTGCCGATTCAGACCATCGTGCCGAGTGCCGAGGTGGAGGGGCCGGTTGAGGAGTTTGCCGACGAGATTCGCGAGCTGCACCGGCGGCTCTACCGGAAGTGACGTCGTGATGGAGGACGGGAAGGACGGGAAGAACGTGAGAGCATCGAGAAGTCGGACAGCGGCGTCGAGTCGTTGGCCGGCAAAGCCGGTGATCAACCGTCAGCTCAGGCTATCGAGCACGTCACCCACACGCAGGATGGCCCCCACGCCCTGCTCGACGACGGCATTCTGGCCAAAGAAGGCGCCCTTCCAACCGGGCTGGGTATCCATTTCCACCAGGGTCTTCAACGGCTCCTTGGCCGAGGGCGCCTCACCGCTGCGCTGATCCAGGGTGATGATCTTGCAGCGCTTGCATGGCTTGCGCAGGCCGAGGCGATAGCCGGGCCCGGCCAACGAGGCCCAATCCCGTTCGGCGAAGGGATCACCGCCCGACACCACCAGGTTGGGGCGGAAGCGCTCCATCGGCACCGGCGCCTCCCCCTTGGCTTCCAGCCGCTGGTTGAGCGCTGCCAGCGAGGCCTCGGAGGCGATCAGCAGGGGGTAGCCATCGGCAAAGGCGGTATGCACCACACCGCGCTCCGCCGGCGGCAGAAACTCGGTCTCTACCCAACGGCGCTGCTCGTGGGGCAGGCGCACCAGCCGCAACCGCCGGAAACGCCCCGCTTCGCCCTGGGGTTCTGGCAAGGACTTTGGCAAGGACTCTGGCAAGGACTTTGCCAGCGCTTCTGCCAGCCAATTCGCCGCACCGTCGCCTTCGTCCAACGCCTGGCATTCGCTCTGCCAGACCCGCACCCGGCGCACCGCCGCCTTCGGCTCGTCCAGTGACAGCACGAGCGGCGCCATCCTCTCGTGGACCAGGCGCAGCTTGTCGGACGACAGTTCGACACCGATGGTCGCCAGGGCGGGGATCTCACGCTGGGTGACGAAACGCCCGTCGTCGTCGACCAGCATCCAGCGCCGATCGAAGGCGAGCCCGCGCTCGGTGAGTTCAGCCCTGGACAGCGCGATGCCGCGCAGCGACTTGACGGGGTAACAGGCGAGAGTGGAAAGCTTCATGGGCATCCTTGCCAGGGGCCATCGTCTCAAGTTGGTGGCACGGGCACTGCACGGAGCCAGTACCAGTGCTAATAACCAGTACCAGTATCAGTATCAGCCTAGCGCCAGTTCGACGGCCCTGCGGGCGTGAATGGCCGTCGTATCATACAGCGGAATCTCGGTGTCGGCCTGAGCGACCAGCAAGGCGATCTCGGTGCAGCCCAGTATCACCGCTTCCGCACCACCGGCCTTGAGCTCCTCCATGATCGACAGCATCACCTGGCGTGACGCCTGCTCGATTTCACCATGGCAAAGTTCATCGTAGATGATCCGGTGAACCTGATCGCGCTGGGCCTTCTCGGGTACCTGTACCTCGATACCGTAGGCCTCGAGCCGGTCCTTGTAGAAGCCCTGCTCCATGGTAAAACAGGTGCCGAGCAGCCCCACCCGCTTGACCCCGTCGGCGATCAGGGCATCGGCGGTGGCGTCGGCAATGTGCAACAGAGGGATATCCACCGCCTTTTCGATGTCTCGGGCCACCTTGTGCATGGTATTGGTACACAGCACGATAAGGTCCGCGCCCGCCTCCTGAACGCGCCAGGCGGCGTCGGCGAGCAGCCCGGCGGCATCCTCCCAGCGGCCCTGATGCTGAAAGGCCTCGACCTCGGCGAAGTCCAGACTGATCAAGGCAATCCTGGCCGAATGATGTCCACCAAGTGCGCGGTTCACATCCCGATTGATGACCTGGTAGTAGCTCACCGTGGACTCCCAACTCATGCCGCCCAACAGCCCGATGGTCTTCATAGCGCCCTCCCGAGGACTTCCCTGGCCCAGTCAGTGTTGCGGTACCGTCTACTTCAGCATACAAGAGTCATCGGTGGCTCACAGCACCCTCACCCTCAACGGCTTTCCTGTTTCGCGCATCTCGCATACTCTTGGCGAGCTAGCAAAAGTGCTACCACTACCTCCACCGTCCCACGACAAGGAATCTCGATGACGGCCTCAGACACCCTCAAGCTGGTCCTGCTGTCGAGCCTGTGGGGACTGTCCTTCATCTTCATGCGGGTGGCCTCGCCGGAGTTCGGCGCCGTCCCGGTGGTGATGATCCGCATGGGGGTCGGCGCCCTGCTGCTGCTGCCCCTGCTGGCATCACTGCACTACCTGCGCCAGGTGCGCGACAATATCGGGCGCCTGGCGCTGCTCGGCTTCATCAACCACGTGGTGCCGTTTTCGCTGCTGGCCCTGGCGACCACCCAGCTCGAGGCAGGCTTCACCTCGCTGATCAACGCCACCACTCCGATCTTCACCGCGCTTATCGGCGCCGCCTGGTTCGCCACGCCGATTCGCCGACGTCAGTACCTGGGTCTGGCGCTGGCCTTCGTCGGTGTCTACGTGTTGTCCGCCGATCGGCTGGACTTCCAGCTGGGCGGCGATGGCTGGTACATCCTGGCGATTCTCGGGGCCACCTTCTGCTATGGCATCGCCGGCAACTACTCAAAGACCCACCTCGGCCATCTGCCGGTACGCGTGCTGGCCGCAGGCAGCTGCTCGATGTCCGGGCTGATGCTGCTGGTACCTGGGCTCCTGATGTGGCCGCAGCAAGCCGTCAGCATCGAGGCCTGGGGCAGCGCCCTGGCCATGGCGGTGCTGTCCACCACTGTCGCCTTTCTGCTGTTCTTCAGCCTGCTGGCCAGCGCCGGGGCTACCGCCGCCTCCACCGTGACCTTTCTGGTACCGGTCAGCGCCCTGCTGTGGGGCTATCTGCTGCTCGACGAGACCCTGGGACTGCGCACCCTGGTGGGCATGGCCATCACCCTGGCAGGCACCGCTGTGGCCACCGGCATGCTGTCGCCGGGCCGGGACAAGGCCACGCGACCATTGCCCCGCTAGGCGCCACCCCCTGACTCCTCGCGCCTGAACGACGAAGCGGCCATGGCATTCGCCATGGCCGCTTCAGTGCTCGCTGAAGGCTTACGAGCGAGGCTCAGAAGTTGGGCTTGCGCTTCTCGACGAAGGCGCTCATGCCTTCGCGCTGCTCGTCGGAGGCGAAGCACAGGGCAAACAGGCTGGTCTCCAGCGCCAGGGCGCTGTTCAGATCCTGGTCCATGCCGTCGTGGATCACCTGCTTGGCACTGCGCACCGCGCCGGGGCCATTGCCGGACAACTGCTTGGTCAGGGTGGCGGCGTAGTCCTCGAGCTCGGCCTGGGACATCACCTGATTGACCAATCCGATGCGCAGGGCCTCCTGGGCATCGATCTTGCGACCGGTGGTGCAAAGGTCAAGCGCCATGGCCGGGCCGACCCGACGCGGGAGACGCTGGGAGCCACCGAAGCCGGGAATGACCCCAAGCAGTACCTCGGGCTGGCCAAACACCGCGTTGTCGCTGGCCACCGCCCAGTCACAGGCCAGCGCCAGCTCGCAGCCGCCGCCAAGGCAGAAGCCGTTGACCAGCGCCACCACCGGCACCGGCAGCGTCTCGAGGCGCTTGATGGTCTTCAGCGCCTGACCGGCGAAGTCGCGCGCCTCGAGCGGGTTCATCTCGCGCATCGCGGTGATGTCGGCACCGGCCACGAAGGACTTCTCGCCGGCGCCGGTGATCAGCACCGCGCGCAGGCCCTCGCGACCTTCGAGCCGATCGAGGATCTCGGCCAGCGCCTCGATGACCTCGCGATTCAGGGCGTTCAACGCCTTGGGACGGTTGATGGTGAGGCGTACCACGCCATCGTTGTCGACCATCTCGACCAGTTGTTCGCTCACGAAATGCTCCTTGTCAGAGTTGTCAGTTGTCGGCGAGGCCCGCCTGGCGTCGGCGGAGCCTGGCGCGTTCGCCACCTTTGGCCCAACCCTAGCGAACGCTTGGTAGGCTCACAAGCCATCCTTTTGGCGCATGCCACCGCCTCAACCGCTGTAGTCGTGAAAGCCGCGGCCGCTCTTGCGTCCCAGATAGCCGGCGTCGACCATCCGCTTGAGCAGCGGGCAGGGACGATACTTGGGATCGCCGAAGCCATCGGCCAGCACATTCATGATCGCCAGGCAGACGTCCAGGCCGATCAGGTCGGCCAGCGCCAGCGGGCCCATCGGGTGGGCGGCGCCAAGCTTCATGGCGGTGTCGATGTCTTCGGCGCTGGCCACCCCTTCCTGCACCAGGAAGGCGGCCTCGTTGATCATCGGCACCAGCAGGCGGTTGACCGCGAAGCCTGGGGCGTCGCCGATCGCCACAGCGGTCTTGCCCATGGACTCGGCCAGGGCTTCGACACGGGCCACGGTCGCGTCGCTGGTCTGCTCGGCGCGGATGACCTCGACCAGCTTGAGCACCGGCACCGGGTTGAAGAAGTGCATGCCGACGACTCGCTCTGGCCGCTGGCACACTGCCGCCAGACGGGTCAGCGACAGTGAGGAGGTGTTGGAGGCCAGCACCGCCTCGGGGTTGATCTCATCGAGCTCCCGGAACAGGCGTTCCTTGAGCTCCGGCGCTTCCGGCGCCGCCTCGATGATCACCCCGCAGTCGGCCAGGGCCTGAAGCGAGTTGACCGTGGTCAGGCGCGCGCGGGCCTCGTCCCGCTGTTCGGCACTCAGCCGCTGCTTTTCCACCAGCCTGGCAAGGCCCTTGTCGATCGCCGCGCTGGCCCGCTCCAGGGCGGCCTCGGCAACATCATAGAGGCTCACCTCGAAGCCGCTTTGCACCAGCACCTGGGCGATGCCCTGCCCCATGGTTCCACCACCGACCACACCGATCCGCGTGTCGCTCACTTGCTTTCTCCCTTGATGGATATTTCCCTCGATCATGACACAACCACGCCGCCCCCGGTCACCCCGAAGGCGGCGTCTGATGATCTGCTCCCCGCTCTGTCTCGGGCGGGCTTACCCTGCCATCAGCGGATGGCAGGCGGCGATCAGCTCTCCTTGGCCTGCTGACGCAGCACGAACTTCTGGATCTTGCCGGTCGAGGTCTTCGGCAGTTCGGTGAAGACGACGCGCTTGGGCACCTTGAAGCGCGCAAGCTTGCCCCGACAGTGCTCGATGATGTCCTCTTCGGTCACCTCACCGCTGGTGGCCTTGAGCTTGACGAAGGCGCAGGGGCTTTCGCCCCACTTCTCGTCAGGCTGCGCCACCACCGCGGCCTCTTCCACCGCCGGGTGGGCGTAGAGCGCATCCTCGAGTTCGATGGTGGAGATGTTCTCGCCGCCGGAGATGATGATGTCCTTGGAACGATCCTTGATCTCGATGTAGCCATCGGCGTGCCACACTGCCAGGTCGCCGGTGTGGTACCAGCCACCATCCAGCGCTTCCCGGGTGGCGGCCTCGTTCTTCAGGTAGCCCTTCATCACGTTGTTGCCACGCATCATGATCTCGCCGATGCTCTCGCCGTCCTTGGGCAATGGCTCCAGGGTCACCGGGTCGGCCACGCAAAGCGCCTCCAGCATGTGCCCACGCACGCCCTGGCGGGCCTTGATGCGGGCACGCTCCTCCAGCGGCAGCTCGTCCCAGGCCTCGCGCCAGGCGCACACCGTCACCGGACCATAGACCTCGGTCAGACCATAGACGTGGGTCACATCGATGCCGAGTGACTCCACCCCGGCGATCACCGCAGCAGGCGGAGCCGCCCCGGCGGTGGTGGCCTTGACCGGGTGGTCGATGGCACGACGCTGGGACTCGTCCAGATTGACCAGTCCGTTGAGCACGATCGGCGCGCCGCTGAAGTGGGTCACCTTCTCGTCGGCGATCAGTTCCATGATCTTCTTCGGGTCGACCTTGCGCAGGCAGACGTTGACCCCGGCGTTGGCGGCGATAGTCCAGGGGAAACACCAGCCGTTGCAGTGGAACATCGGCAGCGTCCACAGGTACACCGGGTGATGCGGCATCGCCCACTCGAGGATGTTGCTGACGGCGTTGAGGTAGGCGCCGCGATGGTGATAGACCACGCCCTTGGGCTTGCCGGTGGTCCCGGAGGTGTAATTCAGCGAGATGGCGTCCCACTCGTCTTCGGGCAGGCGATAGGGGTAGTCGGCGTCACCTTCGGCCAGCAGGTCCTCGTACTCGATCTCGCCCAGGCGCTCGGCCTGGCCCTCGAACTCGGGATCCAGCACGTCGATGATCAGAGGCGGTTTATCGAGGCCCTTGATCGCCTCACGTACCACCTCGACAAACTCCGGGTCCACCAGGATCGCCCGGGTCTCGGCGTGTTCCAGCATGTAGGCAATCGCCGAGGCATCGAGACGGATATTCAGGGTGTTGAGTACGCAACCGGCCAGGGGCACGCCAAAGTGAGCCTCGAACATCGCCGGCACATTGGGCAGCATCACCGACACCGTATCCCCCTTGCCGAGCCCACGACGCTCCAGCGCCGAGGCCAGTCGCCGGCAGCGCTGCCAGGTGGTGGCCCAGTCGCGGCGCGTCTGGCCGTGGACAACCGCCGGCAGGTCCGGATAGACGCTGGCCGCGCGTTCGATGAAGGTCAACGGCGAGATCGCCACGTGGTTGGCCGCGTTGCGCGGCATGCCCTGGTCGTAGATGTTGCTCATTAGACACTCCTGATTGAAGGTCGCATGCGTAGCCACTGGCGGCCTGCGCCTCGCTACGAGGGAAATGACGATGGCCGATCCTGAACAGAAGATAGCCGCCGGTGGACACCGACGGCCAATCGGTTCAGCCAAGCGATACGCCAAGCAGTTCGTCGAAGCCAGCCTCGATGACGCGACGCTGGGCGCGCCCCTCGGGGAGCCACTGGCGCACGGCGAAGTCGGCACAGGCCAGCTTGCGCCGGTAGAAGTCGTCGTCGCTGCCGGCGTCCAGCGCGGCCCGGGCGATGATCGCCGCGCGACCCATCTGCCAGGCGCACAGTACGTGGCCGGTCAGCGACAGAAGCGGTGTGGCGTAGGCCTGGATGGCGTCGGCGCCGCGTTCGGCGTCTGCCCCCGCCTCCAGCACCAGGGCCGCACAGGCACGCAGATCCTCGGCACCGGCGGCAAGCTCTGCCCCCAGCGGAGCAAGAGAAGAATGGGCTGACAGCGCTTCGGCGGTGGCCTGCACTTCGTCGATCAGCAGTGACAAGGCCGCGCCGCCATCGCGCTGGAGCTTGCGCCCCGCCAGATCGAGCGCCTGGATGCCGTTGGTGCCCTCGTAGATCGGTGCGATACGCACGTCCCGCAACAGTTGCGCGGCGCCGGTCTCCTCGATGAAGCCCATGCCGCCGTGGACCTGAACACCCAACGAGGCGATGTCCACCGCCTGGTCGGTGGAGAAGCCCTTGACCACCGGGATCAGCACCTCGGCCCGCGCCTGGGCCTCGCGACGGCGCGGTTCGTCCTCATGGTGACGAGCCACGTCGAGTTGCTGAGCGCACAGCAACGCCAGCGCCCTCAGGGCGTCGGTGCGCGCCCGCATCGACAGCAGCATGCGGCGCACGTCCAGGTGCTCGCCGATGGTGCAGGGCTCGCCTCCGCGGGACGCAGGTGTGCGTCCCTGGGAGCGATCGTTGGCGTAGGCCAGGGCGTGCTGGCAGGCACGCTCGGCGACACCGATACCCTGGATACCGACCTTGTGGCGAGCCTCGTTCATCATCGTGAACATGTGGTTGAGGCCGCGCCCGGCCTCCCCCACCAGATAGCCGACGGCGCCGTCCTTCTCGCCGAAGCTGAGGGTGCAGGTGGGACTGCCATGGATGCCCATCTTGTGTTCGATGGAGGCACATACCACGTCGTTGCGCTCGCCCGGCGAGCCGTCCTCATTGACCAGGAACTTGGGCACCAGAAACAGCGAGATGCCCTTGTTGCCCTCGGGGGCGTCGGGGGTGCGCGCCAGCACCAGGTGGATGATGTTCTCGGCGGCCTCGTGTTCGCCCCAGGTGATGAAGATCTTCTGGCCGAACAGCCGGTAGTGATCGCCTTCCGGCACCGCGCGGGTGCGCACCCGAGACAGGTCCGAGCCGGCCTGAGGCTCGGTCAGGTTCATGGTGCCGGTCCAGCTGCCTTCTACCAGACGCGCCAGGTAACGCTGCTGGAGTTCGTCGCTGCCATGGTGAGCCAGCGCCTCGATGGCACCCGCGGTCAGCATCGGACACAGGCCCAGCGCCATGTTGGCGCCATGCAGCATCTCCTGCACGCTGCTGGCCACCACCTCGGGCAGCCCCTGGCCGCCACGCTCCTCGGACACACCGATCCCGTTCCAGCCGCCCTCGGCGTAGGCCTGGTAGGCCTCGGCGAAGCCGTCGGGCAATGTCACGCTGCCGTCTTCCAGCCGGCTGCAGCCCTGGCGATCACCGCTGGCATTGAGCGGCGCCCAGACATCAGAGGCGAGCTTGGCGGCCTCCTCGAGCACAGCGTCGACCAGCTCGGGGCCAACCTCGGCAAAGGGGGCCAGGTTCAAGGACTCGTGCTCGAGCATTTCCGACAGCACGAAGGACAGGTCTCGCAGGGGAGCGGCGTAGGGATACATGGGGCACCTCGTGAAAACGATACCCGAGATAGTAGTTTCCCTAGTCGGCTCACACTATTGGGCCAAGGTCGCAGTAGACTTCAGGGTTGATCGGGGACAAGCGGCGTGCTCGATAGCGCACGGTAAGGAGGGAACGGACAGAAAATGGGAGGCCGTGGAAAAGGTGCGGAAGGGAGGCCGCCGCCGAGCGTGATCGGCGGCGGCAGGTGTGATCAGCGGGTCTGGCGAATCACGTCGGTACCCTCAGGCACCTCGAAGCGGTAGCGCTGGTCATCGATGTTGCCGTTCTGCTCGGCGTTATCGAAGGCGATGGCGGTACGCTGACCGGTGCTGTCGGTCATCTCCAGCGCCGCCAGCTGCTCGCTGTAGAAAGTCAGGCGCAGGCTTTCGAACAGGGTGTCCGAGGCCTTGGGCTCCAGGGTGAAGGTCTCGGCGGTGCCTTGCTGAGAGCTCTTGACCTCGTAGCTGTCGGTGAGCTCGTTGGCGCTGCCGGACAGCAGCAGAGCCGGGGTGTGGGTGATGCGCTCATCCAGCGGCTGAATGGTGGCCTGCTCGAGATCGGGGTCATAGAGGGTGACCTCATCGCCGTCCGACACCACGATCTGCTCGTAAGGTGCCTTGACCTCCCAGCGGAACTTGCCGGGGCGCGACAGCCACATGTGCCCTTCGGTCTGCTGCAGGCGCTGGCCACTGCCGTCGAGGATCTGCTGCTCGAAGTCGGCGGAATAGGTGTTCAACGGCTCCAGCATGCGGGTCAGGCGCTCAGCGCCGTCGGCCAGCGCGGTGGCGGGAATCGCCAGCGCCAGGGCCAGCGTGGCAAGACCGGAACTCAAGGTAAGGCGTGCGGGCATAGCGTCTCTCCGTCGAAATCGTCGAAATCCTTGTCGCGCCGGAGCGGCTCCGGCGCCGGGAGGATGTCCGTTTGAGTCCAGTATGCCTGGCAAGTTGCCGCTGAACCCGGTCGTGACACCCTCTTGCATGGTGATTACATCCTGACGCGACACTGTCCCCAAATGGAGACAGTGTCGCGCCGATCGGGTTAGCCTGCGGTGGGCGGCGGTGCCAGCACCTCTCGCCCGCCGTTGCTGCCCATGGACGATACCACCCCGGCCATCTCCATGGCCTCGACCAGGCGTGCGGCGCGGTTGTAGCCGATCTTGAAGCGCCGCTGGACCGCCGAGATCGAGGCCCGGCGCGTCTCGGTGACAAAGGCCACGGCCTCGTCATAGAGGGCGTCCTGCTCGGCGTCGCTGTCGTCGCCGGAGCCTTCGGCCTCGAGCCCGGTCAGGGCATCGGCGGAGACACCACCGGAGAGGATCTCGTCGATGTACTCGGGCTCGCCGCGCCGCTTCCAGTCTTCCACCACCCGGTGCACTTCATCGTCATCGACGAAGGCGCCGTGCACACGGGTCGGCTGACCGGAGCCCGCCGGCAGGTAGAGCATGTCACCATGGCCCAGCAGGTTCTCGGCGCCGCCCTGATCGAGGATGGTGCGGGAGTCGACCCGCGACGACACCTGGAAGGCCATGCGGGTGGGGATGTTGGCCTTGATCAGGCCGGTGACCACGTCCACCGAGGGACGCTGGGTCGCCAGCACCAGATGGATACCGGCGGCGCGGGCCTTCTGCGCCAGTCGGGCGATCAGCTCCTCGACCTTCTTGCCGACGATCATGAACATGTCGGCAAATTCGTCGATCACCACCACGATGTAGGGCAGCTTTTCCAGCACCGGCGGGGTCTGGTGCATCTCCCAGGGCTGGGGCTCCCACAATGGATCGGCAACCTGGGCACCGGCCCGCTCGGCCTCATCGAGCTTGCTGTTGAAGCCGGCGATGTTGCGCACTCCCATGGCGGCCATCAGCTTGTAGCGACGCTCCATTTCGGCCACGCACCAGCGCAGGGCGTTGGCGGCCTCCTTCATGTCGGTAACCACCGGCGCCAGCAGGTGCGGGATACCGTCATAGACCGACAGCTCCAGCATCTTGGGATCGACCATGATCAGCCGAAGCTCGTCGGGGGTCGCCTTGAGCAGCATCGAGATCAGCATGGCGTTGACCCCGACCGACTTGCCCGAGCCGGTGGTACCGGCGACCAGCACGTGGGGCATCTTGCCCAGGTTGGCCACCACCGCGGCGCCGCCGATGTCCTGACCCAGCGCCATGGTGAGACCGGAGGCCTCGTGCTGGTAACGGTCCGAGTCGATCACCTCACGCAGGCGGATCATCGCGCGATTGGGGTTGGGGATCTCGATACCCACGGTGGGACGGCCGGGTATCACCTCCACCACGCGTACGCTCTTGACCATCAGCGAACGCGCCAGGTCCTTGGCCAGGTTGCTGATCTTGGAGACCTTCACCCCCGCTGCCGGCTTGATCTCGAAGCGGGTGATGACCGGGCCCGGCCAGGTATCGACGACCTCGGCCTTGACGCCGTATTCGCGCAGGCGCATCTCGAGCAACTCCGCCATGTCGGCCAGTTGCTGCTCGGTGTAGTTGGGCTGATGCGGCTCCGGCGGGGTCAATAGCCTGAGGCTTGGCAGCTCGCCGTCGGGTTCCGGCAGGTCATCGAAACCGGGACGCTGGCTTTGCAGGTGCTCTACCGTCCACAGCGTCGGGCCGTCGTTGTCGGCGGCCTCACGGGCTTGCTCGGCGGTAGCCACACGTCCTTCGCCCACGCTGTCGTGGCCTCCGGCAACATTCGCGCCCGCGGCGTCGTGACCTGGCTCAGCGCGGGGAGGCTCGGCCGGCGTGCCGGCGTCGCTGCGCTCCGCTTCCTGCTGCACGCGCTGACCAGCATCCTGACCAGCGTCCTCAGCAGAAGACGGACGGGGAGAAGAACTGGGGGCCTGACTCGAGACACTACGCGGCGCCTCATGGGTGGCCGCCAACAGACCGGCACCCGCCCCTGCAGCGATGGCGCCGCCAGCCAGGGCACCACCATCATCAGGCAGCACCGGCTCGGGGATTTCCTCGGCACGACGCTCCTCTCGACGAGGCTGCGTCTGGTGGCTCGACGGCTCCTCCCCGCGAGCGGGCTCTTCCCGACGCGGCTCCTGTGGACCGCCGGTCGCCGGCGCAGACGGCGCGGCCTCGGGCGCCTGAGCAGAAGGCGCAGCCTCGGACTCCTGAGAAGAGCCAGGCGCGGCTGGCGCGGCTTCGGGCGCCTGTGGAGAGCGCGCCTCAGAAGAGCGCCCCTGTGAAGAGCGCGCCTGAGCAGAAGGCGCAGCGGGCGAGGTTTCGGGCGTCTGCGGAGAGCGCGCCTCAGAAGAGCCAGGTGCGGCCCCGGGCGCCTGTTGAGAGCCGGGCGCGGCCCCGGGCGCCTGTGGAGAGCGCTCCTGTGGATCGGCTGGCGCGGCGGGCGCGGTTTCGGGCGTCTGTTGAGAGCTAGGCGCGGCCTCGGGCGCCCGTGGAGAGCGAGTGCTCGGCTCGCTTGCACGTTCAGGCGAAGGCACCGGCGCATCCCTCTCGGCACGCAGCGACATCGGCTCTTCTGCCCTTGCCGCCAAAGGTGCCTCTGCCGCAAAACTGCCGCCCAGGGTCGGCTCTCGCCGCTCTCTGGAAGCCGTGGGCTCCGGGGCCAGGGTCGGCTCTCGCCGCCCGCCCTCAGGTTCGGTGGGACGGGTGTCCCGCGGCGTTGTGGTGCCGTCCTGAACGCTACCTTCATGGCGACGGCGAGGCGCGGCCTCGGCAAAGCGTTCGGTATAGGCAGCGCCAGGCTGCTTGGCCGACGGCGTGGATTCCGCCACGTCCCAGGGAATATCGGTGTTGCCGTCGTCGCCCATGGACGACCCCGCGGCCTCATCCAGGTCGGTCGACGCCCTCTTGCCGCGCAGGCGCTGCCACCAGGAAGGCCGGGACGTGGTGTCGCTTTCCTCACCATCTTCCTCGCCATCTTCGCTGTCGATCGGCGATGACGCCTTGGTCCTGGCCTCCGGTGCGCTGCGCTGGTCGGCGCCCTGCCCTGCGTCGTCCGCGCCCTCGGACGGCGCAAAGCGGGACTTGAGCCAGCGTCCCAGCAACAGACAACGGTGGCCTGCCTCGTCCATGACATTGAGCCAGGACAACCCGGTAAACAGCGGCATTCCACCCAGGATAGCGACCACGGCGAGCAGACCTGTTCCGCCGACGCCCACCAGTGGCCGCAGGGCGCCGACCAGCCCGACCCCGAGGATGCCACCGGTGGAGTATGGCAACACGCTGTCGGGCTGATGGAAGTAGAGCGCCCCCAGGGTGGTGCACCCCAGCAGCAGCAGAATCAGCCCACCGCAGCGCACGGCCAGGGCGGTAGCATCCCACTCGAACTCCACTCGCCGGGAACGGATCAGATACCAGGCGGCAAACGCCAGCATGCCTGGCCACCACAGGGCGCTGATGCCAAACAACGAATACAGCACGTCGGCGAGCCAGGCCCCGATGGGGCCCATCCAGTTGGCCACCGCGGTCTCGGGGCCACTGCTCGACCAGCCGGGGTCCGCCGGCTCGAAGCTGAACAGTGCCAGCAGCAGGAATACGCAGGCAGCCAGCAGTACGATGATCACACCTTCCCTGGCAGAGCCATGCAGACGCAACCCGACCTTGCGGGCGGTCTCCTTGGCGGCTGCCGCCGTCGCGCGCGACGACATGGACTTCTTGTTGGCACTCAAACGGCCTTCCCCTTGCGCCATAACGGCGTCTTCCATCCTTCTGACTGGAGGTCATGATACCGAGCCAGCCGGTGAGCGAATAGGCCCAGCATACCTTGAGCGAAGCGCGGGCTGGGGGCACACTGCCCCATCTTCCACCCGGTATTGCAAAGGGAGCCCCATGCTGCCCTGGCTCAACGAACATCCTGTGACCTTTCCTTCGGTCGATATTGCCCTCGACGACCCGGACGGCCTGCTGGCCGCTGGCGGCGGGCTATCTCCCGAATGGCTGATAGAGGCCTACCGCCGCGGAATCTTCCCCTGGTACAGCGACGACCAGCCGATTCTCTGGTGGAGCCCCGATCCGCGCATGGTGTTGCACCCCGAAGAGCTACGCGTGCGCCGAAGCCTCGCCAAACGACTGCGCAACGGGGGCTTTCGCGCCACCGCCGACCAGGCGTTCGACGCCGTCATCGACGCCTGTGCTGCACCGCGTAACGATGGTCATGCGTCAGGCACCTGGATCACCGATGAAATGCGTGACGCCTACTGCGACCTGCACCGGGAGGGGGTCGCTCACTCGGTGGAAATCTGGCGTGACGACCGGCTGGTCGGCGGGCTCTACGGTGTCGCCCTGGGACCGGTATTTTTCGGCGAATCGATGTTCAGCCGCGAGGCCGACGCCTCCAAGATCGCCCTGGTGCATCTGGCCCGCGCCATGGCGGCCGGCGGCGGGCGTCTGATCGACTGCCAGATGCACACGCCCCACCTGGCCAGCCTCGGCGCTCGAGGTATCGCTCGATCAGCCTTCATCGGCTATCTTGAGAGGTGGCTGGATGATCTGGACAGAGACAGCCTGACGACGCCGGCATGGTCATTCACCGGCATCGGTGAATGACGTGGTATCAGTAGGCAATGTATGACGACCACCATTGACACGACCCATACCAACGCCTGATCCATCACTCGATGCCATCCGACAGGGAGACGGCAGCCTTGAGCAGCAATACACCGCGTCAACCCGTACGCGACCTGCGGTTCTTTCTTACTGTGCCGCACGCCTGCAGCTATCTGCCGGGCAAGGAAGCGACCACCCTGTTCCTGGATCCCAAGGAATCCCCGGGACAGGGCGTATATGACGCGCTTACGCTACTTGGCTTCCGTCGCAGCGGTCTGCATCTTTACCGCCCTCACTGTGAAGGCTGCCACGCCTGCATCTCCGTGCGAATCCCGGTAGCGGACTTTAGCCCCAATCGCACCCAGCGACGCCTGATGCGGCGCAATGCCGACCTGACCATCGAGGTGGTGCCGGCGCAGTTCGACTCCCGCCACTACGACCTCTACGCCCGCTATATCTGCACGCGCCACCATGACGGCGACATGTTCCCACCGAGTCACGAGCAGTACCGTACCTTCCTGAGCCTCGATCAGCCCTACGCGAGACTGCTGGAAATGCGCCTGGACGGAAAGCTGGTAGCGGTATCGGCCTTCGACGAGCTGCGCCACGGCTTGTCCGCCATCTACACCTTCTTCGACCCGGACCACAGCCTCGAGCGCCGTTCTCTTGGCACCCAGGCGGTGCTGGCTTTGATCCAGATGGCCTCCCTCAAGGGGCTTCCCCATGTCTACCTGGGCTACTGGATCGAGGAGTGCCGCAAGATGAGCTACAAGAGCAGCTTCTCTCCCCTCGAGCGCCTGGATGGCCGGCTCTGGCGGCGACTGGTGCCGACCGATAGCGAGTGACCGCCCAACCTGACGCCTCACGCACGTTCTCTGCTCTCTAGAAAGCAGCCGCATTTCTCCAGAGTCGGGTGCTCCAAGCGTGCCTGATAGCCATCTGCCTTTGCCATCTGGCTCCGGGGATACTGGAAAGCGGCAGAATATCGCGCACTTTGAGGGGCTAGCCTGCTATCAATGGCCATCTGCCTTTGCCATCTGACTCCGGGGATACTGGAAAGCGGCAGAATATCGCGCACTTTTTGAGGGGCTAGCCTGCTATCAATGGCCATCTGCCTTTGCCATCTGGCTCCGGGGATACTGGAAAGCGGCAGAATATCGCGCACTTTGCTTATCCTTGAGAGCCAACCTGCCATCTGCCTTTGCCATCTGCTTCTGCATCCGGCAGAATATCGCGCTATCCTGACCACAGTAACGGCAGTGACGCCTCAAGGTCAGGCATCTTTTCGATTTCACCAGCGAGGATTCGCCTATATGGCACGCGAAGACCATATCGAAATGGAAGGCGTGGTCGTCGACACCCTTCCCAACACCATGTTCCGGGTCGAACTGGAAAACGGCCACGTGGTGACCGCCCACATCTCGGGCAAGATGCGCAAGAACTACATCCGCATCCTGACCGGTGACAAGGTCAAGGTCGAGCTGACTCCCTACGACCTGTCCAAGGGTCGCATCGTCTACCGTTCCCGTTGAGAACGGCCGGCGTCAGCGCTTCAGCGCCGACGCTACTTGCCGGTAACGCGCCTTAGCGGCGCGCCCCACCCCACCGGCAAGCGCAGCCCCCTTTCGCAAGACAGCAAGACTCTGGTGCAGCACCAGCCCTGCTTTGCCTGACGCAGCAGGGCGGCACCGCCTCGTCCAAAAGCCGGGCAACGACCCGCTGCCGGGGACTCGCACGGCTATTGCCGTCCAGACCCTGCTGGATACAAACGACGACGCCCCGTCGTTGACGGGGCGTCGCGTAGTTCCACATCCTGACCAGTCGAAGCAACCGACTTGCTGATGGTCTCAGCAGGCAGGCTCATCAAGCAGGCTTCAAGGGCTTGGCCACACCCCAGTAGCCTACCTCGACACTCAAGGCGCGTCGGCCATCTCCACGTCGGTGGACAGGTGAAGCTCTCCGTCCTCCAGACTGACGTGCACCAGACCACCGTGCTCGGCCAGATCGCCGAACAGGATCATCTCGGCCAGGGGCTTCTTCAGCTTTTCCTGGATCAGTCGCGCCATGGGGCGGGCGCCCATGTCCGGGTCGTAACCCATGGTCGCCAGCCAATCGCGCGCCTCGTCGTCCACCTCGAGCTGCACCCGCTTCTCGTCGAGCTGGGCCTGCAGTTCCACCAGGAACTTGTCGACCACATTGCGTACGACAGGCTTGGCCAGCGACGCGAACTGGATGATGCCATCCAGACGGTTGCGGAATTCCGGCGTGAAGGTCTTGCGAATCGCCTCCATGGCATCGGTGGAGTGGTCCTGGGTCTGGAAACCGATCGAGCGACGCGTCGCGATCTCGACCCCGGCGTTGGAGGTCATGATCAGAATGACGTGACGGAAATCCGCCTCGCGCCCGTTGTTGTCGGTCAGACGACCGTGGTCCATGACCTGCAGCAGCAGGTTGAAGACCTCGGGGTGCGCCTTCTCGATCTCGTCGAGCAGCAGCACACAATGGGGCTGCTTGGTGACCGCCTCGGTCAGCAGACCACCCTGGTCATAGCCGACATAGCCAGGAGGTGCACCGATCAGCCGCGATACCGTGTGCCGTTCCATGTACTCGGACATGTCGAAGCGCAGCAGTTCGACCCCCATGATATGGGCCAGCTGACGCGCCACCTCGGTCTTGCCGACGCCGGTGGGGCCGGCGAACAGGAAGCTGCCGACCGGCTTGTCCGGCGACTTGAGCCCGGCGCGGGACAGCTTGATCGCCGCCGCCAGGCTGTCGATGGCCTCATCCTGACCGAACACCAGCATCTTGAGATCGCGATCCAGGTTCTCGAGCAGCTTGCGATCGGAGCTGGACACGCTCTTCGGCGGAATCCGCGCGATGGAAGCGACCACCGCCTCGACCTGATCGACGTCGATGGTGTCCACGCGCATTTCCGGCGGAAGCAGGCGCTGGTGGGCACCGGCCTCATCGATGACATCGATGGCCTTGTCCGGCAGGAAGCGGTCGTTGATGTAGCGATCCGCCAGCCGCGCGGCGCTGTCCAGCGCGGCGTCGGTGTACTTGAGCTGGTGGTGCTCCTCGAAGCGTGAACGCAGCCCCTTGAGGATCTTGATGGAGTCCTCGACCGAGGGGGCCATCACATCGACCTTCTGGAAACGACGTGCCAGGGCACGATCCTTCTCGAAGATGCCGCGGAATTCCTGGAAGGTGGTGGAGCCGATACAGCGCAGCTCGCCGGAGGACAGCAGCGGCTTGAGCAGGTTCGATGCATCCATCACTCCACCGGACGCCGCACCGGCGCCGATCACCGTATGGATCTCATCGATGAACAGGATGGCGTTGGGCAGCTTGCGCAGTTCCGCCAGCAGGCTCTTCAAGCGCTTCTCGAAGTCACCACGATACTTGGTACCCGCCAGCAGCGCGCCCATGTCCAGCGAGTACACCACGGCGTCACCGATCACATCGGGCACGTCTTCCTCGACGATGCGCTTGGCCAGGCCCTCGGCGATGGCGGTCTTGCCGACGCCGGCCTCACCGACCAGCAAGGGGTTGTTCTTGCGCCGCCGTGCCAGAATCTGCACCACCCGCTCGAGCTCATGATCACGCCCGATCAGGGGGTCGATCTTGCCCATGCGGGCCTGCTCGTTGAGGTTGGTGGCAAAACCGGTCAACGGATTGCCGCCGGCCTCGCTGCCGGCTTCCTCGGCGTCCTCGGCCTCGGGAGCCGCCGAAGACGGGCTCTGGCCGTGGCCGGTGACCTTGGAGATACCGTGGGCGATGTAGTTGACCGCATCGACCCGTGCCACGTTCTGCTGCTTGAGGAAGTAGACCGCCTGGCTCTCCTGCTCGGAGAAGATCGCAACCAGTACGTTGGCACCGGTCACTTCGCTCTTGCCAGAAGACTGCACGTGGAACACGGCCCGCTGAAGCACTCGCTGGAAGCCCAGCGTCGGCTGGGTCTCGCGCTCGGTCTGGTCTTCCGGAATCAGCGGGGTGGTGGAATTGATGAAATCCTGCAGGTCGGACCGCAGCTTGTCGAGATTGGCCCCACAGGCACGCAGCACATCTGATGCTGAAGCATTATCCAGAAGCGCCAGCAACAAGTGCTCCACGGTCATGAACTCATGGCGCTTGGAACGCGCCACGGTGAAGGCCGTGTTCAGGGTCAGTTCAAGTTCTTTGCTCAGCATGGCAGTCCCCTTCTCGCCGCATAGGGCTTGCATCGGATCTTTTGTGGTCCGGCACCATCAACATCGGGTACAAATGGCGCCGTTGCAAGTTCTTCGTCAACGCAGCAGCCGTCTCTCGTTAACGCGGGGCCGGCTTGTGCGGATCTGTGACCACTCGTCGCCGCCAGCGGCAGCACTGTCAGGGCGATCCGATATCGACCCGTCTCAGTCCGCTGCCTCGATATCGCTCAACAGCGGATGCTGGCACTCTCTCGCATACTCGTTGACCTGATGGCTCTTGGTCTCGGCGATGTCATGGGTAAAGACACCGCAGGTTGCCTTTCCGTGGCTGTGGACCGTCAGCATGATCTGCACGGCGGTCTCGCTGTCCAGATGGAAGAAGGTCTGCAGCACCTCCACCACAAACTCCATGGGGGTGAAGTCGTCGTTATGCAAGACAACCTTATACATGGGTGGCCTGGCCACCTCGGGGTCAGCCTCCTGGGTCGCCAGATCACCGTCATCCTGCTCGCCCGGCTCACTGGGCGGACGGGTCATTCCGGCGAAGGGGGCGCGGATCCAGACAGGATCCTCCTCTCTTGCGTTGAACATAGGCCTCACACTGTCAATCGGGTGCCTGCGCCCACCCGCGTCGAGCATTGGACGTCGGCGGCGCGGCAGGGTTCCGTTCCGTCTCCCATTATCGGAAATCCGACGGACGCTTTCACGCAAAAAACGTACAAAGCAAAAAGCCCCCGCCCGAGCGGGCGAGGGCCTTTTCAGAGCGCCGCGATAAACAGCCGGTACGGGCGATAGCGATCACCGGCACCAGACGCTGTCATCGGACGATCGGTACGTCGCTTACATGTTGTCGGCGACGGCCTGACCGAACTCGGAGCACTTGAACAGCGTGGCGTTTTCCATCAGGCGATGGAAGTCGTAGGTGACCTCGCCCTTGCTGATGGCCTTCTCCACGCCCTTGAGCACCAGATCGGCGGCCTCGACCCAACCCATGTGGCGCAGCATCATCTCGGCGGAGAGGATCAGCGAGCCCGGGTTGACCTTGTCCTGGCCGGCGTACTTCGGCGCGGTGCCGTGGGTCGCCTCGAACATGGCGGTGGTGTCGGAGATGTTGGCGCCCGGCGCGATGCCGATGCCGCCCACTTCCGCCGCCAGGGCGTCGGACAGGTAGTCACCGTTCAGGTTCAGGGTGGCGATGACGTCGTATTCGGCCGGACGCAGCAGGATCTGCTGCAGCATGGCGTCGGCGATGACGTCCTTGACCACGATGTCCTTGCCGGTCTTCGGGTTCTTGAAGGTCATCCAGGGACCGCCATCGAGGAGTTCGGCGCCGAACTCTTCCTTGGCCAGCTCGTAGCCCCAATCCTTGAAGGAGCCTTCGGTGAACTTCATGATGTTGCCCTTGTGCACCAGGGTCAGCGACTCGCGGTCGTTGTCGATGGTGTACTGCAGGGCCTGACGGACCAGACGCTTGGTGCCTTCGATGGAGACCGGCTTGACGCCGATGCCACAGCTCTCAGGGAAGCGGATGTTGGTGACACCCATCTCTTCACGCAGGAACTTGATGACCTTGTCGGCTTCCGCGGTACCGGCCTTCCATTCGATGCCGGCGTAGATATCTTCGGAGTTCTCGCGGAAGATGACCATGTCGACGTCGGCAGGCTTCTTGACCGGACTCGGCACGCCTTCGAACCAGCGCACCGGGCGCTGACAGACGTACAGGTCCAGCTTCTGGCGCAGCGCCACGTTCAGTGAACGGATGCCGCCACCGACCGGCGTGGTCAGCGGGCCCTTGATGGAAACGATGTAGTCCTTGACCGCTTCCAGGGTCTCTTCCGGCAGCCAGGTGTCCGCGTCATAGACGTGGGTGGCCTTCTCGCCGGCGTAGACTTCCATCCAGTGGATCTTGCGCTCGCCGTTGTAAGCCTTCTGCACAGCGGCGTCGATGGCGATCTTCATCGCCGGGGTCACGTCGACACCGATACCGTCACCCTCGATGAAGGGAATGATCGGATTATTCGGTACGTTCAGGCTGTTGTCGGCGTTGGCGGTGATCTTTTCGCCGCCCTCAGGGACGACAATTTTCTGGAAACCCATTGAGAACTCCCCTGTCAGGTCTATTCAGTGGAGCGCGGAGTATAGCATTACCCCCCGCGCCCGGAGTAGGCTTTGTCGACAATCTTTGGAAAAGGCCTAAACGGCCCGCCGCCACGCCTTCCGAGCCAGATCATCGAGCCCGCCCATGAGTCAACTTTATCTGCTGCACAAGCCCTATCGGGTGCTGTCCCAGTTCACCGATGACCAGGGACGCAATACCCTGGCCTCGCTGATCGACGTGCCGGACATCTATCCGGCCGGCCGCCTCGACTACGACTCCGAAGGCCTGTTGTTGCTCAGTGACGATGGCGAGTTGATTCATCGTATCAGCCACCCGCGCCACAAGCAGCCCAAGACCTATCGAGTGCTCGTCGAGGGACAGCCTGACGATCGGGCCTTGAAGGCGCTCGCCGAAGGGGTCACTCTCAAGGATGGACCCACCCGGCCGGCCAAGGTCCGTCGGCTGACGACCAGCGGGCTGCCAGAGCGCACGCCGCCCCTGGACCCGAAGCGCCACCCCGACACCTGCTGGCTGGAGCTGACCATCAGCGAGGGGCGCAACCGCCAGGTGCGCAGGATGACCGCCCATGTGGGCCACCCGACGCTGAGGCTGGTGCGCGTCGCCATCGGCCCCTGGCGACTCGACGGTCTGGCCCCGGGACAATGGCAACGCCAGACGCTGCACGCGCCAAAGCGCCCCCGGGGCTCTGCCCCTACGACAAGGAGACGCCGATAATGCGCTGGACCCCCTACGTGACCGTGGCCACGGTGGTCGAACGAGCCGGTCGTTTCCTGCTGGTGGAAGAGGACCGCGGCGGCCCTCATACCCTGTTCAACCAGCCCGCCGGCCATCTGGAGCCCGGCGAGCGCATCCGCGACGGGGCCCTGCGCGAGGTCGCCGAGGAAACCGCCTGGCGGGTCGGCATCACCGACTACCTGGGCATGTACGTGTACGAGGCCCCAGACGGCAAGACCTTCCACAGCCACGCCTTCTTCGGCATGGCGCTGGCCCATCTGGGCACCGAACTGGACCGGGATATCATGGCCATCCACTGGCTGACCCTGGAGGACGTCGAGGCGCTGGAACGAGAGGGCCGTCTGCGCAGCCCGCTGGTGATCAAGCGCATCCGCGACGCCCTGGCCGGCAAGACCTTCCCGATGGAGGTGCTGCACGAACGCTGAGGCTTCGGTTGACGGGTGCAATTCGTGTATAATCACCGCCCATTTGCCCCACCACTCCGAGAGTCGTTATGTCAGCGTCCACCGGCAAAGTCATCGTCGGCATGTCCGGCGGCGTCGATTCCTCCGTTTCCGCCCTCCGCCTGCTCCAACAGGGCTATCAGGTGGAAGGGCTGTTCATGAAGAACTGGGATGAGGACGACGGCACCGAATACTGCACCGCCATGGAAGACCTGGCGGACGCCGAAGCGGTGTGCAAGAAGCTCGGCATCCCCCTGCACACGGCCAACTTTGCCGCCGAGTACTGGGACAACGTGTTCGAGCACTTCCTCGCCGAGTACAAGGCCGGGCGCACACCGAACCCCGACATCCTGTGCAACCGCGAAATCAAGTTCAAGGTGTTCCTCGACTACGCCGAGATGCTCGGCGCCGAGATGATCGCCACCGGTCACTATGTTCGCCGCGGCGAGCGCGACGGCCGCCCGCGACTGCTCAAGGGACTCGACGGCAACAAGGACCAGAGCTACTTCCTGCACGCCGTGCCGGAAGCCGCCATCGCGCGCACCCTGTTCCCGGTGGGCGAGATCGAAAAGCCCGAGGTTCGCGCCATCGCCGAACAGCACGATCTGGTTACCGCAAAGAAGAAGGACTCCACCGGTATCTGCTTCATCGGCGAGCGCCGCTTCAGCGACTTTCTCAAGCAGTACCTGCCGGCCCAGCCGGGGAGCATCGAGACACCGGACGGCGACGTCATCGGCGATCACATGGGCCTGATGTACTACACCTTGGGCCAGCGCCAGGGCCTCGGCATCGGCGGTCTCGCCAACTATTCGGAAGACCCCTGGTACGTGGCCGGCAAGGACCTCGAGCGCAACGTGTTGATCGCGGTTCAAGGCAAGCATCACCCTCTGTTGTACACCGACAGCCTGGCCACCGAGGCGATGGATTGGGTCGCCGGTGAGCCGCCTTGCGTCGAGGGGCGCTTCAGCGCCAAGACCCGCTATCGTCAGGACGACGTGCCATGCACGCTGACGACCCGGGCCGATGGCGGCGTCGCGGTACACTTCGACGACCCACAGCGGGCCGTGACACCGGGCCAATCGCTGGTCATCTACGACGGTGACGTCTGCCTCGGCGGCGGCGTCATCCGGTCCACCTGGAACGCCGAGGAGCGAGCGGCATGACCGATTCGGTACCTATCCACCGCGCCCCCGAGTCCCCGGCGGCTCGCCAGGCGATCGCCCTGGCCGGCGTATTTCAGGCCGCCCATCTGGTCGACGAGCTGGCGCGCACCGGCCAGGTCGACAGCCGCGCCTGGGACACTCAGATCACCGCCACCTTGGAAACCAGTCCGCCGACCTTCGAATCCATCTATGGCGGGCATCCCAACAATCTGCGCCTGGGGCTCGAGACCCTGGAGGCAGTACTCGGCCGACGCCAGGCCAACCCGGTGGTGATGCGCTACGGCTTCAGCCTGATGCTGCTGATGAACAAGTTGCGCACCCAGCCCGACATGATGGACGCGCTCGGCACCCACCTGACCCGAATCCAGGGCCAGGTTGAACACTTCGGTCCGACCCATGAGAACGTCGTGGCGAGCCTCGGCGAGGCCTATCAGCAGACGCTTTCCACCTTCAAGAACCGAATCGTGGTCCAAGGCGACCCTTCGCTGCTGCAAAGCCGGATGATGCCGGAGCGGGTCCGCGCCTGCCTGCTCTCCGGCATTCGCTTCGGCCTGCTGTGGCACCAGCAGGGCGGACGTCGCTGGAAGCTGATCTTCCAGCGGGGCAGCCTCAAGCGCGCCCTGGACACCCTCTGATCCCTCGATCTTCCTTTCCTACCCGTACCGGAAAACCGCCATGCAACTCTCCGCTCTCACCGCCCTCTCTCCCGTCGACGGTCGCTACGGCAGCAAGGCCGAATCACTGCGCGAACACTTCAGCGAATTTGGCCTGATCCGCGCTCGCGTCATCGTCGAGATCCGCTGGCTGGAGCGCCTGGCCGCGCACCCGCAGATCACCGAGGTGCCGGAGCTGTCGGCCACCGCCACGGCCTTCCTGGATGGCCTGGTCAAGAACTTCAGCGAAGCCGACGCGGCGCGCATCAAGGACATCGAGCGCACCACCAACCACGACGTCAAGGCGGTCGAGTACTGGATCAAGGAAGCCATTGCCGACAATGCAGAGCTGCATGCCGTCACCGAGTTCGTGCACTTCGCCTGCACCAGCGAGGACATCAACAACCTGTCCTACGGCGTGATGCTGCGCGATGGCCTCGACAGCCTGCTGCCGACCATGCGCCAGGTGGCCGACGAGATCGCCCGTCTGGCCGAAGAGCACGCTGCCGTGCCAATGCTGTCGCGCACCCATGGCCAGACCGCCAGCCCCACCACCCTGGGCAAGGAAATGGCCAACGTGGCCTACCGTCTGCGCCGCCAGCTCAAGCAGATCGAAAGCGCCGAGGTACTGGGCAAGATCAACGGCGCCGTGGGCAACTACAACGCCCACCTGGCCACCTACCCGGACATCGACTGGGAAGCCAACGCTCGCACCTTCGTCGAAGGCCTGGGCCTGACCTTCAATCCCTATACCACCCAGATCGAACCCCACGACTATATCGCCGAGCTGTTCGACGCTGTGTGTCGCTTCAACACCATCCTGATCGACTTCGATCGTGACGTCTGGGGCTACATCTCGCTGGGTTACTTCAAGCAGCGCACCGTGGCCGGCGAGATCGGCTCCTCGACCATGCCGCACAAGGTCAACCCGATCGACTTCGAGAACTCCGAGGGCAATCTGGGCCTGGCCAATGCCATCCTCGCCCACCTGGCCCAGAAGCTGCCGATCTCCCGCTGGCAGCGTGACCTGACCGACTCCACCGTGCTGCGCAACCTGGGCGTCGGCCTGGCCTACGGCCTGATCGCCTACCAGGCCTCGCTGAAGGGTATCGGCAAGCTCGAGGCCAACCCCCAGCGTCTGGCCGAGGACCTGGACACCAGCTGGGAAGTGCTGGCCGAGCCAATCCAGACGGTGATGCGTCGCTACGGCATCGAGAAGCCCTACGAAAAGTTGAAGGAGCTGACCCGCGGCAAGCGCATCGACCAGGCCGGTTTTGCCGCCTTCATCGATGGCCTGGAACTGCCCGACGAGGTCAAGGCAGAGCTCAAGCAGCTGACCCCCGGCAACTACATCGGCAATGCCGTCGAGCAGGCTCGCGCCCTGCCGCAGCACTGAGCCGGAACCGCTGACAGAACCCCGCTTCACCCCGCCAATCGGTGGGGTGAGGCGTTTCTGGAGCCCTCTCTTCGGGGCCGGGGCCGATACCTAGCCCGCTACTCCCAATCACCATCAGGATTCCTCATGTCAACTGATACCCCCCTCACCCTGCTGGGCGGCCTGACATCGGCAGAGTTCCTGCGCGATGTCTGGCAACAGCAACCGCTGCTGATCCGTGGCGCCTTCCCCGACTTCGACAACCCGCTGACGCCAGACGAACTGGCCGGGCTCGCCTGCGAGGACAACATCGAGACACGCCTGGTCGAGGAACAGGGCCCCGACGGACCCTGGCAGGTCAGCCACGGCCCCTTCGACGAGGCCACCTTCGCCCGCCTGCCGGAGCGCGACTGGACCCTGCTGGTACAGGCGGTGGATCACTATGTGCCGGAGGTCGCCGCCCTGCTGGAGGACTTCACCTTCCTGCCGCGCTGGCGCCTGGATGACATCATGGTCAGCTACGCGCCTCCGGGGGGCAGTGTCGGCCCGCACCTGGACCAGTACGATGTCTTCCTGCTCCAGGGCAGCGGTCAGCGCCGCTGGCAGCTTGGCGGCAAGGTGGCCGATGACGCACCCATCGTGCGCGGCATCGACCTGCGTATCCTCGAGACCTTCGAGGTCAACGCCGAACAGGACTGGGTGCTGGAGCCCGGCGACATGCTCTACCTGCCCCCCGGCTGGGCGCACCATGGGGTCAGTCAGAGCGATGACTGCATGACCTACTCGGTGGGCTTTCGCGCCCCCTCGGCGGACGAGGCGATCACCTCCTTCGCCGACTACCTGGGTGAGCAGCAACCCCCCTCTCGCCGCTACGGCGATGCCGGAATGACCCCGGCCGAGGACCCGGGCGAACTCGATCAGGCGGCGCTGTCACGCATGCGCCAGTTGATCCTCGAGACCCTGGACGATCCGGCCCAGATGGCCCAGTGGTTCGGCCGGGTGATGACCCAGCCCAAGTACGTGGACCAGCTCGAACCCAGCGAGACACCGACAGCGCCAGACGAGCTTGTTGCTGCACTACAGGAAGGCGAGGTGCTGGTGGCCGCGCCGGGCTCTCGCTTCGCCTGGCACGCGCTGGCGGACGACCGGGCCACCCTGTTTGCCGACGGCGACGGCATCGACTGCGATCTGGCGCTGGCCCGCGAGATCGCCAACCGCGGCGAGTTCGACGCCTCGCTGCTCGACTACCCCGGCGCCGCCGAGGTGCTGACACGGCTGTTCGACGCCGGCAGCCTTGGCTGGCCGGTCGACGACATGGAGGACGACGATGCCTGAGGTGGTGATCGAACAGGGAAGCTGGGAACAACTGGGCGAAGCGGCCGGTGACATTCGCTATCGCGTCTTCGTCATCGAACAACAGGTGCCGATCGAGGAAGAGTGGGACGGCCTCGACCCCGACTGCCTGCATTTCCTGGCGCGGCAGGACGAGCGTGTACTGGGTACGGCGAGACTGCTGCCCGATGGCCATATCGGTCGCGTGGCGGTGCTTGCCGAAGCCCGGGGACTCGGCGTCGGCGTGGCGCTGATGCGCGCCACCATCGAGGCTGCGCGACAGCGTGGTCACTCGAGCGTCGAGCTCGCCGCCCAGACCCATGCGCTCGGTTTCTACGAAGCCCTGGGCTTCCGCGCCGAGGGAGATATCTTCCTCGACGCCGGGATTCCGCATCGCAATATGACCCTCTCCCTGAACGACTGACCTCTCCGTCAGCTCCTCCGTTCAGGAAACTCGACTACAGGAATGTGCCTCTGCGGCGCTTTCCTGTAGTCGGACTACAACGCCTTGTCCCCCCAAGTACCAATGGCGAACCCCCGCCGCTGTGGGCCATAGTCACAACCATGGCGCAGCGGACAGACCTCGATGGCGAGTCAGATCGCTCACTTTGTAGTCGACCTCTACCGTTCCGCCAAGATTCGACCAAGGCCGTAAAGACTTCTCGGCCAAGGTGCAGGAACCTGACTACACTTCGCAGGTGCAGCATGGCATGGCGAGCAGTCGATCCTCTTGCAATGACGCCAACCGCAAGAGCCTGCAAGCCACTGGAGCCAAAGGCCGGTCGAAAGCGACCGCCCCGACACCGCCCCACACCATGGATGCCAGGCAAGTCGTATCAGAACGTCGAACCAAACAGTCGATTCAACATCAGGACGGCCCGATCATGACCTTTCGTGAAGAACTGAAGACCCTGACCCAGCTTCGTGAAGCCCAGCGCGGCAAGTGGGACAACATCGATCCGGAAAGCGCCGCCCGCATGCGCGTGCAGAACCGTTTCCGCACTGGTCTCGACATCGCTCGCTACACCGCCGCCATCATGCGCGAGGACATGGCCGCCTACGACGCCGACACCGCCAACTACACCCAGTCACTGGGCTGCTGGCACGGCTTCATCGGTCAGCAGAAGCTGATTTCCATCAAGAAGCACTTTGGCAACACCAAGCGCCGCTACCTCTACCTGTCCGGCTGGATGGTCGCCGCCCTGCGCAGCGAGTTCGGTCCGTTGCCCGACCAGTCCATGCACGAGAAGACCAGCGTGGCATCGCTGATCGAGGAGCTCTACACCTTCCTGCGCCAGGCCGACACCTGGGAGCTCAACCACCTGTTCCGTGCCCGAGAAGAAGCCAAGGAAGCCGGTGACAGCGCCAAGGTCGACGATCTGACCAACCAGATCGACAACCACGAAACGCACATCGTGCCGATCATCGCCGACATCGACGCCGGTTTCGGCAACGCCGAGGCCACCTACCTGCTGGCCAAGAAGATGATCGAGGCCGGTGCCTGCTGTATCCAGCTCGAGAACCAGGTGTCCGACGAGAAGCAGTGCGGCCACCAGGACGGCAAGGTCACCGTGCCCCACGAGGACTTCATCGCCAAGATCAACGCCGTACGTTACGCCTTCCTTGAACTGGGCGTGGATGATGGGGTGATCGTGGCCCGTACCGACTCCCTGGGTGCCGGCCTGACCCAGAAGATCGCGGTCACCAGCGAGCCAGGCGACCTGGGCGATCAGTACAACAGCTTCCTCGACGGTGAAGAGATTTCCTCGGCCTCCGATATCGACAACGGCGACGTGGTGATCAAGCAGAACGGCAAGCTGGTCAAGGTCAAGCGTCTCGCCTCCGGCCTCTATCAGTTCAAGCCTGGCACCGGCGAAGACCGTGTGGTGCTGGACTGCATCACCAGCCTGCAGAACGGTGCCGATCTTTTGTGGATCGAGACCGAAAAGCCCCACGTCGGCCAGATCGCCGGCATGGTCAACCGCATCCGCGAGGCGGTGCCCAACGCCAAGCTGGTCTACAACAACTCGCCGTCGTTCAACTGGACGCTGAACTTCCGCCAGCAGGTGTTCGACGCCTGGGAAGCCGAAGGCAAGGACGTCTCCGCCTACGAGCGTGCCGATCTGATGAACGCACGCTACGACGACACTGAGCTTGGCCAACTGGCCGACGAGTGGACGCGCAACTTCCAGCGTGACGCCGCCCGCGAGGCAGGCATCTTCCACCACCTGATCACCCTGCCGACCTACCACACGGCCGCCCTGTCTACCGACAACCTGGCCAAGGGCTACTTCGGCGACGAGGGCATGCTGGCCTACGTGGCGGGTGTGCAGCGCCGCGAGATCCGCGAGGGTATCGCCACCGTTCGCCACCAGGACATGGCCGGCTCCAATATCGGTGACGACCACAAGGAGTTCTTCCACGGCGACGCGGCGCTCAAGGCCGGCGGCAAGGACAACACCATGAACCAGTTCGGCTGAGGATCGCGGGCCAGCGGCACCCAGTCACTGAGCCCAGACACTGAGCCCTGTGACTGTGAGAAAGGGAGGCCATTGGCCTCCCTTTTTGCTGTCCGTGACCTTGCCCTGCCAAGCCAGCCTTTCCTTCTTCCCTGGCAAGGGCCTACTCTCGAACTAGCACGTCTGGCTCCAGCGAGTCCGACAACTGCAGCAATGCGACTCCCTCCGATGCCCATTGGCCTGGCAGGTCCGGTTCGGCATATGATGAATGTCAGGAAAGCGCTGTCGGCGCGACTCAGTGGCAGTCGCGGGGCGACAAGGGCGACAGGCGGACGGCCACCATGGGACGGACGAGACCCGAACATCGTTGGATCCGGGGAACCATCGCCCTGTCAAAGCCTCCAAACAGGCGTTACACTATTTTCGAACAGCGTTTGCGAACTTTGGTGCGGTACCACTACAAGCGAATGTGACCCGAACCGATGCGTTCAGAATGCGGCGCAGAAGACATTCAAGGAGAATCGCCATGAAAACATCCATCCTTCCTGTCCTGGCGCTGAGCGTCGTGGTGCTTGCCGGCTGCACCGCCACCAATCAGTACTCGGGCAACGTCTATTCCGGCAACCAGGCACAGACCGCCCAGAACGTGCAGTTCGGCACCATCACCGCCCTGCGTCGCGTCCAGATCCAGGGTGAAAGCTCCGCCGGCGGCATCCTCGGCACCGGTGGTGGCGCGGTGATCGGTGGCCTGCTCGGCAACCAGGTCGGCGGCGGTTCCGGTCGCACCATCGCCACCGCCGCAGGTGCCATCGGTGGCGCCGTGGCCGGCAACCAGATCGAGAAAGGCGTCAACCGCACCGACGCCTGGGAGATGGAGATTCGCAAGGACAGCGGCCAGACCGTGGTCGTCGTGCAGAAGGCAGACCAGGCCTTCCAGGTGGGGCAGCGTGTTCGCCTCATCGGCAGCGGTTCACGTCAGAGTGTTGCCCCCTACTGAGGGCTTGACGAAGGCGCTCGCGAAAGGGGCTTGTCCTTGTAAGCGACAACAGCACTTCGCTCCGCCGCAAACATCTCTGCGTTACATACAAAGGGCCCCGAGGCGTATCCGCCTCAGGGCCCTTTCGGTGATCACCAGGTGAACGCCAGGTGATTCACGTCACCACCGACTAGTGGACCTTGCCCATCACCCAGCAGCCCAGCTTGCAGCCCACCAGGGCGATGATGCCGATCACCAGCAGTGTCATCAGCATATCGATGGGGAAGACGATGAAGGTGGCCCCCAGCACGGCAAGGGCGGGGCACCAGATCCACTGGTCATCGTCACTGCGCAGCACCGCCGGCAGCAGGCTGCCCAGGGCACAGCTCAGGCCCTTGTCCCAGGCCTTGATCATCACCGCCAGCAGTACCGCAAAGGCCAGCACCCAGATCACAAATAGCGTCATGTTCAGCTCCGCAAGAAAAGCGTGAAAGGCAGAATCGAAAAATCTCACAAGAGGGTATCCCCACCACCGATACTGCGCAACAACCCGAAGGTGGCAGAGGGCGCGCGTGAATACCGTTCAGGATATGACCACACAAGGTGAAAAATGTCCCACGCCCCTGACAGCCCCAGCACCCACGCGTTACCATGCGTCCTCACACGCACTCACCAAAGGTTCATCAATGCAAATTGCGCAAAATTCCGTTGTCGCGTTCCACTACACCCTGACCAATGATGCAGGTGAAGTGCTGGACAGCTCGGAAGGCCGCGAGCCGCTGACCTACCTCCACGGCGCCGGCAACATCATTCCGGGTCTGGAAAAGGAACTCGAAGGCAAGGCCGCCGGCGACAAGGTCAACGCCAAGGTTGCCCCCGCCGAAGGTTACGGCGAAGTACAGGAGCAGCTGGTCCAGGAAGTGCCGCGTGACGCCTTCCAGGGTGTCGAGAGCATCGAGCCGGGCATGCAGTTCCAGGCGCAGACCCAGGGCGGTCCGCTGATGGTCACCGTGACCCAGGTCGAAGGCGACACCGTCACCGTCGACGGCAACCACCCGCTGGCCGGCCAGAACCTGAACTTCGACGTCGAGATCGCCGAAGTCCGTGAAGCCAGCCAGGAAGAAATCGAGCACGGCCACGTGCACGGCGAAGGCGGCCACGAGCACTGATCAGCGCTACGCTCGTTGGAAGCACCACGAGCATGCATGATCAAGTGCCGGCATGGTCAAAAGAAAGGGCAGCCCAGGCTGCCCTTTCGCGTGTCTGAGTATCACGTCTGATGAAAGACCCCTCGCCTCGCAAGCCACGACCGGGGATCAGCTTCTGTCCTCGGCGCCAGCGCCTCGCTCGATAGCCCTGAGGGTATGATAGCCGCCCCATAGCCGAGTGGCGGTGGTCAGCAGACAGGCCGCGGCGAACAGCCCAGCCAGCACAGGAAAGTGCGCCGGCCACAGACAAAAGGCCACCAGCGCCAGCACGGTCTCGGTACCTTCGGTCAGGCCGTGCAGATAGTAGAAGGCCTTGCGCTGGAAGCGTGGGCGCTCGAGATCATGCCGCGCCGCCATGATGGCGAAGGCCAGAAAGGACGTCCCGGTGCCGATAAAGGCAAACAGCAGCAGCGCTGCCGGCAAGGCGTTGCGCTCGCTGTCGGCCAGGGCAAAGCCGAGCACCACGGCGGCATAGAAGACGAAGTCCAGCCCGATATCGAGAAATCCCCCGGCATCGCTGGGCGTACCCCGACGGCGCGCCAGCGCCCCGTCCAGGCCATCGGCGAGTCGATTGAGGAGGATCGCCGCCAGCGCCCATCCATAGGCCTGAACGGCCAGCAGCGGCAGTGCCAGCAAGCCGATAAGAAATCCCGCCAGAGTCACCTGATCAGGCGTCACCTTGCAGCGCTCCAGCATCTTGACCAGAGGCGCCAGGGGCGCCTGGGTTCTGGGCATGGTCCAGCGATCCAGCATAAAAGTCTCGTCAGCAGTAAAACGTCGATTCGGTAAAAGGAAAGCACAAGCGGCGGGCCAGGGCCCACCGCTTGTGTCTTCAGCTCCAGGCTACTGCCTGGGCGGTTCGCTCAGTCGTTGGACTGGGCAGAGGACAGCGACGATGCTTCGTGTCGCTCAGGGCTCGCACCGGCTCTGTCTCCCGTCACCGGCTGGCTTGAGGAATCGGCGTCGTCTCCCCCGCCTCGCCGCCAATTGAAGTAACGCTCCAGATACCCCAGGACCCGCTCGGGCTTGTTTGCGTTCTTCCACACCCCGGCGGCGGCCTTTACGGCTTCCGAATGGGTCGGGTACGGGTGGATGGTCCCCAACAGCTTGTTCAGTCCGATACCGCGGGTCATCGCCAGGGTGAACTCCGCCAGCATCTCGCCAGCGCCAGCACCGACAATGGTGGCACCGAGAATGCGATCCTTGCCTGGTACGGTCAGCACCTTGACGAATCCGGTGGTATCGCCCTCGGCGATGGCCCGGTCGAGCTCGGACAAGGAATAGCGGGTGACCTCGAAGGGCACCTTCTGCTCCTTGGCCTCGCGCTCGTTGAGCCCCACTCGCGCCACCTCCGGGTCACAGAAGGTGACCGCCGGTAGCGCCCGATAGCTCACATTGAAGCGCTTGAATTCGCCAAACAGGGCATTGACGGTGGCGTGCCAGGCCTGATGGGCGCTGGCATGGGTCAGCTGGAAGGGCCCGACCACATCGCCACAGGCCCAGACATTGGGCAGCACAGACTGCAGCCCGCCATCCACGTCCAGGGTGCCGTTGTCGCGAGTGCCCACGCCCAGCTCTTCAAGCCCGAGCCCCTCGACGTTGGCCTGTCGACCCACCGCCACCAGCAACTGATCGAACTCCAGTTGCTCGATACGTGTCTCGCCTGCCTCGTTGACCTCGATCTCGAGTCGATGGAGATCGCCGTCACCGGCCACCACCTTGAGCGCCCGGGTCGACAGGCACAGCGTCACGCCGCTGGCCTCGAGCCCCTGAGCCGCCTCCCTGGCGACGTCCTCGTCTTCGCGTGGCAAGAGTTGCGGGCCCATCTCCACCAGGGTGACCTGGCTACCCAGCCGGGCGAAGCTCTGGCCCAGTTCACTGCCGATCGGACCACCACCAAGCACCACCAGGCGCTTCGGCAATGCCTTTAGCTCCCACAGATTGTCGGAGGTCAGCACCTCGATATCCTCGATCCCCGGCAACGGCGGGACTCTGGGGCGGGCACCGCTGGCGATGATCACGTGACGGGTGGTCAGCACCTGTTCGCCAACCTGCACCCGCCAGGGATCGAGCAGCCTGGCTTCTCCTTCGACCACATCGACGCCCAGGCCCCGATAACGTTCCGGACTATCATGGGGCTCGACCTCGGCGATGGCGCCGTGGACGTGGCCCATCACAGCGGCGAAGTCGACGCTTGGCTCACCGGCGCTGACACCATAGGACGGCGCCCGACGAATGTCCTCGGCGGCGCGAGCGGCGCGAATCAATGCCTTGGACGGCACACAGCCGGTATTGAGGCAGTCGCCGCCCATGCGGTGGCGCTCCACCAGGGTCACCTTGGCCTTCACCGCCGCGGCAATATAGCTTGCCACCAGGCCCGCCGAGCCCGCACCGATCACGACGATATCCCGGTCAAAACGCGACGGGCGCTGGTATTCGTCGGCGAGCCGGCGACGCTTGAGCACCGCCACCACTGCCTTGGCGATCCAGGGAAACAAGCCGATCAACACAAAGGACAGGATCAGCCCTGGCGACAGGATGCCCGCCAGCGACTCGAGTTCACCCAGTTCCCGGCCAGCATTCACGAACACCATGGTACCCGGCAGCATGCCGAGCTGGCTGACCCAATAGAAGGTGGACAGACGCATGCGGGTCAGGCCGACCACCAGGTTGATCACGAAGAAGGGGAAGATCGGAATCAGCCGCAGCGTGAACAGGTAGAAGGCGCCTTCGCGCTCGATGCCGCCGTTGATTCGCGCCAGCTGGCGCGAGAAACGCGTCTCCAGCGTCTCACGCAGCAGGGTCCGGGCGATCACCGCGGCAAGGGTCGCGCCCAGCGAACTGGCGAAGGACACCAGCACCAGACCGATCCAGAAGCCGAACAAGGCCCCCGCCAGCAGCGTCAGCAACCCCGCCCCAGGCAGCGACAGCGCCGCCATCAGGATATAGACCGCGAAGAAGCCACCGGCCACGGTCCAGGGGTCCTCGTGGAACCACTGTTGAAATTGCGCCTGCTGGGCCTTGATCGCGTCCAGCGTAAAGGCCTCGTTGGCGCCGGTGACAAAGAACGCCACCACGGCGACGGCAATCAGTGCCAGCAAGATCCATTTGTTACGGGTCACCCGCTTCTCCTTCTAGGTCAACTGGTGTCGATGATCGGGTCGATGATCGATAGGTAGCCGTGGCCAGCAGCAGCGGCGCCCGTTGTCCTGCGCCCGTCCTGCGCCCGTCCTGCGACGAGACGATGACGTTACCAGGAGCTGTGCGGCCGGCTATCGGGATGCAATCGAGAGTAGCAGTCTGCCTGAGTCGCGCACAGGCGACCGAGCCTTACGACCGAAAATGCAAAAAATCATCCCCTTATCGACAGCGCATGTAAGGATGCGCCTGCCACAATGACTGAACCAACCGGGAACTGCCCTACTCGAACCTTACAATGACGCAATCCTGACGGAGCCTACGAATGCGATATCCCTTCAATCAGCGTACCTTCCTGCTGGCCGGCCTGCTGACTGGTGCCGTGCTTTCCACGACCCCCGCCCTCGCCGCCGAAGAAAAGGCCATCTTCGCTGGAGGCTGCTTCTGGTGTGTCGAGGACGCCTTCGACAAGATCGATGGCGTCGAGGCTACCGTCTCTGGCTATGCGGCGGGCAACACCGACAACCCCACCTACGAAACCGTCAGCGCGGGGGGCACTGGACACGCCGAAGTGGTGGAAGTCACCTTCGACAGCGACACGGTGAGCTACCAGGAGCTGCTCTACGTCTTCTGGCGCAATATCGATCCCTTCGTCGCCAACCGTCAGTTCTGCGATGAAGGTGATTCCTATCGCTCCGCCCTGCTGCCACTCAACGATGAACAGCGCGAACTGGCCGAGGCCAGCAAGGCGGACATCGCCGAGCGCTTCGACCAGCCGATCGAGACCACCATCGAAGATCCCGGCACCTTCTATCCGGCCGAGGACTATCACCAGAACTACTACCAGAAGAACAAGGTGCGCTACACCTTCTACAAGAACGCCTGCGGCCGTCCTGATCGACTCGAGGAAATCTGGGGAGACGAAGCCATGCCCCACGACGTGCCTGCCTCGTCCGCAGCATCCTGACGGCGCGGCGCTGACAGCAACGTCATGACACACCGATCGACCCTGGTGCGGGCCAAGGTCGATCGGTCTCTGCAACGCATCTGCAACCTATCAGCAACCGCGTCGCTGTAGCGGACTCATACGTGTTCGAGTCGACGCTCGACGACGCGCTGGTGTTGTGCACGCTGCAGCCGCTTTCCTAGCCGCCAGGACAGCCAGCCCGTGGTCGCCAGCACCAGCCAGCTGGCCGCCACCACCCCAGGCCAGCCCCGCCACAGCCAGAACGGCTCGAGCCACAGCGGCCCGAGACTCGCCCCCAGGTAGTAGAACACCAGATAGAGCGCCGATGCGCCGCCTCGTCCTTCGCGGGCCTGGCGACCGACCCAGCCCGAAGCGGTGGCGTGGCACAGAAAGAAGCCGAAGGCGCTGAGGGTCAAGGCGGCAATGATGACGGCGAGCATCGGTATCAGGGACAGACCCAGCGCCAGCATCATGATGACAACGCCCAACCCCATGGTGGCGGGCGCTCCCGCTCTGGCGACGACCCTGGCAGATAACGTCGAGCCCAGAGTACCGCCCAGGTAGGTCAGAAACAGCAGGCCCAGCCAGCGGGGCCCGAGAGCAAAGGGTGCCTCGGCCAGACGAAAGGTCATGTAGCTGTACTGGTTGATGAACACCAGGAAGTTGAGACCACCGATCAGATAGGCCGACAGCAGCCATGGGTTGGCCAGGTGGCCACGCATCTGGCGGCAGGCGTGCCCCGCTCGAAAGGGTTGAGGGGCAAAGGCGCTGGCCGCCGGCAGCAGCCACCAGAACACCGCCACGCCCACCAGGGTCAAACCGCCAACCGCCACGAAGCTCGCCTGGACGCCATACCATTCACCGATGACGCCTCCCAGCACGCGACCACCGATACCGCCCAGGGTATTGGCCGCGATATAGAGCCCCACGGCTCGACTCATCGCCTCCGGCGAGAACTCATCGCCCATCCAGGCGATCGCCACCGCCGGCAGCCCTCCCAGGGCGACCCCCTGCAGCACGCGAGCGACCAGCAGCCAGTCGAGCCCAGGCGCAAATGCCGCCAACAGTGTCGCGAGAGCTGCCACCGACAGGCTCGCACGCATGATACCGCCCCGCCCGATGGCGTCGGACAAGGGCCCGTAGACCAGCAACGAGAGCGCCAGGGTAAGGGTGGCAAGCGACATCACCAGGCCCACCTTCAGGGTCGAAGCCTCATGGATATCGCGCAGCAGCGGCAGCAATGGCTGGGGGGCGTAGAGGTTGATGAACACCAGCATCGAGCCCAGACACAGGGCGAGGGTCGCCCTGCGCCAGGCAGGGGTATTGGCGTGAATCATGGTGGTCTCCGGTTGGCCTCGCCCATCTTCCATGCTTCACTACCATCACACCAACAGAAGAAAATGATGCTATCCATCACATTCCCTTATGTCGCTACCCTTTGACCTGCGCTCGCTGTCGCTGTTTGTCGCGGTGGTGGACCACGGCGGCTTCAGCGCCGCCGCCCGCGCCCGTCACATCGCCCAGTCCGCCGTCAGCCAGACCATCGCAGGCCTGGAGCGACGCCTCGACACTCGTCTGTTCGAGCGCCATGATCGGCGTGTTCGACTGACACCAGAAGGTGAGGTGCTGCTGGAACATGCCCGACGGCTGCTCGCCGACGCCAGTGCCACCGAACTGGCGCTGAAGGAACTCAACGGCCTGGTAAAGGGCGAAGTGCGCATCGGCATCCCCTCGATGCTGGGTTCCTACTATCTGCCGCCGCTGCTGATGGGCTTTGCCGCACGCCACCCAGGCATCCGCATGACGGTGATCGAGGCGGGCGCCCGCCGACTGCAGGCAATGATCAAGGCTCGCGAGCTGGACCTGGGAATCGTGGTCGAGGATGGCAGTACCTGCGAACTGGAAACCGAGGCCCTGCTACGTGCCGAGATGGTGGTCTGCACGCCCCGGGACCACCCCTTCACGGCACGCCACAGCGTGACCCCGGAAGCCTTTCTGAGCGAGCCCCTGGTGCTGTTTCAGGACGGCTATTTTCACCGCGAGTTTGTCGACGCCATGGCCCGACGGCTGGATATCCAGCCCCGCCTGACGTTCCAGTCGAATCTGATCCCGCTGACCAAGGCCATCGTCCGCCAGGGCTTTGGCATCACCACCTTTCTGCGTCGGGTGATCGAGGAGGACGATCTGTCGGCGGTGTCCTTTGACCCCGCCGCCTGGCTGACCCTGTCGCTGGCCTGGCAGCCCCAGGGCTACCTGTCACGCGCCGAGCGCGCCTTTATCGACTACGCCCTGTCGCAACGCGACTCGTTGTAGCCCTGGAGGCGCCGAAGGCTCGCCAAGGACTGGCCGAAGCCTCGCCAACCAAGCCCAAGGCGACCCAACGCAAACGGGGCGAGCCCAGTGAAAGGCTCGCCCCGTTGTGGTGGCGACGTCGATGGCGCCGAGGACGCTTCAGCCGCCCATGCCCGCCGGGCTGTAGGCGAACTGGCGCATGCTCAACCGGGTGGGTTCCAGCGGTCGACGCGCCTGCCAGTAGTAGCGGCGCCAGTAGCTGTTATCCAGCTTGGAGATCATCACACCGCGCGACGATGAGGCGTGCAGAAAGCGCCCCTGGCCGACGTAAATGCCGACGTGGCGGTTGCCCGGAGGACGAAAGAACACCAGGTCGCCGGGAGACAGCTGATCACGTGTAATCGGTTCGCCGGTATGGACCTGACTGCCGGTGGTGCGCGGCAGTTGCACCTGGAAGGCGTCGCTGAAGATGTTCTGCACCAGCGCCGAGCAGTCGATGCCGCTCATGCCGGTGCCGCCGAAACGATAGGGCGTACCCGCCCAGCGATCGTGCTCCGCCATCAGCGCCTCGCGGATGGCAGCGGCGGGATCTTCAAGGAAGCTGCCCCCTGCCGCTGGGTCCTCCAGCGGGGACATGCGCGAGGCGGCGCGTTCGGCCAGGCTCGGCATATCGCGGGAAAAGTAGTCGTTATCGGCGGTATTCTGGTAGTTCGATGCCGCACAGCCTGACAGCAGGCCAAGCAACACCATCGCCGCTGTCACGCGGCTTGTCTGGGCGACGCTCATGCGACACACACCTCATTCCCTGAACCGGCTGGCTGACGGCCTGCCGGCGCCCAAGAGCCGCTGTGGAAGTGACGCACTCGTGTCACTACCATAACGCCCCTCAGCTGCAAGTTTGACAATTCGGCCTCCTTCTTGATGGGAGGCCTGACGAAAGATCAACACGATACTAGCCAAAATTATCCGATCTGACGATAGATCAGGACAATTTTTTGGCGTTTTTTTCTGCTGTTTCGCGACGATCAGTGCAGGGTTCGTCCATCTCCCGGCAAGGTATCGATGTGAAGCGGTGCCCAATGGCGGGGACGCGCACCCGGGAAATCCAGGCTGGCCCAGGTGCCGGCGAGGGGCGGAGCGCCCGACAGCCAGGCCACCAGCGCCTGGCGGAAGCTAGCCAGAAACGCTTCGCGCTCAGGGGTTTCCCCCATGAAGAACGAAAATCCTGCATAGAGACCCCGGGCATACTCCTGCCAACCGGCGTAGTGCTCCGACGCCAACTGGTGCGCACGCTCGAGCAGTGCCAGGAAGTCCTGCTGAGCCAGCCAGCCCAGCTGGCGACCGGCGATCGCCAGGTCGACCGCCTGGGCCAGGTCCCAGGCGCACATGTCGACGTCATTGCACTGGTCGGCGTTGTCACGTACCCGCAGCAGGCGCTCCAGGTGATTGCGCTCTTCCTCGTTGCACTCACCGGACTCCAGGGTCGCAATCTCGGAATTCAGGCGCGCGCTGTTGAGGGTGTAGGGCGCGTAGTTGATCTGATATTCCTGGCGATCACCGGCGTCCAGCAGAAAGCGCACGAAATCGATCAGCTCGGTGGCGGAGTGCAGGCCGTAGTGTCCATCGATCCACTCCAGGATCGAAGCCCCTTCCCGGTCGCTTTCCGGCTGCGGCAGGCTCCAGGCGGCGGTGTTCAAGGGTCCCACCAGCGACAGCGCGGTAAAGTGCATCAGGCTCGGACGCTCGCCAGGCTCGCGCCAATCGCCGCTGCGCCACTCGAGCCAGTGGAACAGGCTACCCGGATCGTCCAGGTGCCAGCGAATCTCGTAGGTCAAGGAAGGCTGATCCGGTTCCGGCAACAGCGCATCCCAGGTCGCCCAGGCCTCGAGCAGGCGCTTGGGTGTGCTGTAGAACCGACACAGCACATCGCGCAGGGACGCCGCCATATCGGTCAGGCTGTCCTCGTCGAACTGCTCACTGTCCATGCTCATCAGCAAGTAGAAGGCATACTTCTCGGCCATATGGATGGTCGCCGAATGGCGGGTCGCCCTGGCCAGGCCATCACGACCTGCCAGATCCGCCTGGGGCGCATCACCAAAGGGGGTTCTGGCCGAAGGCAGCGCTCGATGCGCCGCGTCAGCCGCCAGCTGATTGAGATGATGGGCCTGGGCCGGCAGCCAGTAGCGCACCAGTGAGCGGGCGCCCTCGTCGGGGTGCAGATCGAGGGTCTCCGCCAGGTACTTGCGCGCCTCGTCACGACGCGCCTGGGGCAGCGGCGGAATCGGCCCCTGACGTGCCGCCAGCTCGGGTTCACGCACCGAGGCCAGCGCCAGCACCCAGTGGCGAGGCGAGGCGCGCCACTGCCTGGCCGCCTGACGTGATGCCTCGACCTGCTCCTGGTCGAGCAACTCCTGCAACGAGCCATGCCAAGGGCTCACCGGCGAGCCCATCAGCAACTGCCAGTCGGCTGCCAGGGTCGGCAGCCGGTCCTGACCTTCGAACAGACCACGGCCGCGCTGATAGGAGCGCGCCAGGGCGCTCCAGTCGCTGTAGCGACGCTGGACCAGATCGCCTGCGTGATGCGCCAGCAGCGACGCTTCCTGGGGTGTCAGCCAGCCGATGCAGCTGCCGGCCCAGGCCAGATCCACCGCCCTCAGCCAGTCCCAGGCGGCCCACTCCAGCGGCTCCCCCTGATCCACGTAGCGGCACAGCAGGCGGCCGTATGGGCGCTCCTGAGGCGCCAGCCCCTCACACCAGGCCTGGCGTTCGCCGGCACTGACCGCCATCAACCGCGCGGCGTCGATATCCCAGCCCTGCCGATCCCCCTGACTGGTCAGCCACAGCAAGGCGCGCTTGAGATCCTCGGCGCCGTGAATCTGCCAGACTTCCCCCAGCCAGGCCTCGACCCCGTCCCAGTCATCGATGCTGGCCGGCGTCATCAGTACCGGCGAGAAGGCCGCCCGCAATCGCCAGACGCGATCTTCCGGGCTGTCGGGCCAGAGGGCGGCGGCAGGCTCGCGACTCAGCGCAGTGCCGAGCAACGGCCAGGTGATGCCGGCACCCTCGCCTTCCAGCTTCGACAGTGCCCGGCAGGTATCGAGCAAGCCCTCATCGCCGCGAAGCCAGCCTTCGCCGCTGCGGGAGGCGCAGAGTGCCTCCAGCCATTCATCCAGGCTTGCGTGACGATGGTGGATGTCACTGCACAGGCGTGCTGCCCAGCCACGACTCACCTCGGCCGACATCCATCCCGACGCCCCTGCCAGGGCCACCAGCTCAAGCGCTCCCAGCAGATGGGAGGCAGGCAGCGTGTTCGACGCATTGAGCTCGAGCAGGCGCCACCCCAGTTCGCCCCGGTCGGGGATCTCGAGGGCGGCCAATCGCTCACGTGCCGCCTCTTCAGGCAGCATCAAGGGGTCAGGCATAAAGGCCCAGTCGCACAGCACCAGTTGCTGAGCCCACCAGGCATTGAGCGGATCAACCAAGTCTCACCTCGCAGAAACACGGAGTCAGGCCAGCCCGGTCCGGCCTGACACAAGGCGCCAAGGACCATCGCTTCGGGCAGCTAGAAGTCGGCGACACAGTGTACCGGAAACTGTTCGCCACGCCGATGGCGATTGTTGCCGATAGATCTTCCAGACCTGGGCCTCGAGGGCCAGACAAGCCTCATCGATGCATTCTTCGAACGGGCGTAAAAAATTCCGATCACAGCCCTTGGCGAGATGTTTCAAATAATGCACACTCGTCAATCATGACATAACACCCCTCTTCTCTGACCCTTTCCGGAGCTCCCGCATGTCCCACGTTCAGGACCTGATCATCGACAAGGCGTACATCGGCGGCCAGTGGCGTGACGCCGATCGCCACTTCAGCGTCACCAATCCCGCCACCGGCGAGACCCTGGCCGAGGTGCCGGACTTGAACGCCGAGGAAGTCCGCGAAGCCATCGGTGCCGCCGATGCGGCCTGGGCCGGCTGGAAGCGCAAGACCGCCAAGGAACGCTCGGCCCTGCTGCGCGCCTGGTTCAACAGCATCATGGACCACCAGGAAGCCCTGGCCGAACTGATGACCCGTGAACAGGGCAAGCCGCTGGCCGAGTCCCGTGGCGAGGTCGCCTACGGCGCTGCCTTCGTCGAGTTCTACGCCGAGGAAGCCAAGCGTGTGGCTGGCGAGACCCTGCCGGGCCACGGACCCGACAAGCGTATCCTGGTGTTCCGCGAGCCGGTCGGTGTGGTCGCCGCCATCACCCCCTGGAACTTCCCGCTGGCGATGATCACCCGCAAGTGCGCTCCGGCCATGGCCGCCGGCTGCACCGTGGTGGTCAAACCGGCCGAGGCCACCCCGCTGACCGCCCTGGCACTGGCCAAGCTCGCTGAAGACGTGGGCATCCCCGCCGGCGTGCTCAACGTGGTGACCTCGAGCTCCCCGCGCGAAGTCGGCCCGGTACTGACCGGCGATGCCCGAGTGCGCAAGGTGTCCTTTACCGGCTCCACCCCGGTGGGCAAGATCCTGCTGGCCCAATGCGCCGACACCGTGAAGAAGGCCTCCATGGAGCTTGGCGGCAACGCGCCCTTTATCGTCTTCGATGACGCCGACCTGGACGCCGCCGTCGAGGGTGCCATCGCCTCCAAGTACCGCAACTCCGGCCAGACCTGCGTATGCACCAACCGCTTCCTGGTTCAGGACGGCGTCTACGATGCCTTTGTCGAGAAGCTGGCCAAGCGCGTGGGCGAACTGAAGGTCGGCAACGGCCTCGAGGACGGTGTGGTTCAGGGTCCCCTGATCAACTCGGCAGCGGTGGACAAGGTGCAGTCGCATATCGCTGACGCACTCGACAACGGTGCCCGCCTGGTCGCCGGCGGTGAGGCCCTGGAGGGCACCTTCTTCCAGCCCACGGTACTGGCCGACGTGACCACCGACATGCGTGTCGCCCGGGAAGAGACCTTCGGGCCGCTGGCCCCGGTGTTCCGCTTCTCCAGCGACGACGAAGCCATCGCCATGGCCAACGACACCGAATTCGGTCTGGCCGCCTACTTCTATGCCACCGACTATCGCCGTATCTGGCGCACCATGGAACAACTCGAGTACGGCATGGTCGCCATCAATGAGGGCATCCTCTCTACCGAGCTCGCCCCCTTCGGCGGCGTCAAGGAATCGGGTCTCGGTCGCGAAGGTTCACGCCATGGCCTCGATGAGTACACAGAGCTGAAATACGCCTGTGTCGGCGGTCTCTAAGGGCCAGCCCCGTCTCCCCGGGGCACGCCCTGCGTGTCCCGGACCTAGCGTCTACCCTATACATTCAGTGCCCCCAAAGGAGTCACGACATGAATAACGCTCAGCTGAACGAACTCAAGGACAAGTACGTCGCCAAGGGCGCGGCCAGCCCCGCCACCGCCTTCGCCGACCGCGCCAAGAACGCTGAACTGTGGGATGCCGATGGCAACCGCTTCATCGACTTCGCCGGCGGTATCGGCGTGCTCAACATCGGTCACTGCCACCCCAAGGTGGTGCAGGCGGTCAAGGACCAGCTCGACAAGGTGATGCACACCTGCCAGACCGTGATGCCCTACGAGGGCTACGTGAAGGTCGCCGAAAAGCTTGCTGCGATCACCCCGGTGCGCGGTGAGGCCAAGGTGATGCTGGCCAACTCCGGCGCCGAGGCGCTGGAAAACGCGGTCAAGATCGCCCGCGCCGCCACCGGCCGCAACAACGTCATCTGCTTCGACGGCGGCTACCATGGCCGTACCTTCATGACCATGGCGATGAACGGCAAGGTTGCCCCCTACGCCAGCGACTTCGGCACCATGCCGGGCTGCGTGTTCCGCGCCGGCTACCCGGTGGCCGAACACGGCATCAGCGAGGAAGAGGCGGTGCGTCGCCTCAAGATGGTGCTGAAGACCGACGCCAACCCCAAGGATACCGCCGCCATCGTGCTCGAGCCGGTACTGGGTGAAGGCGGCTTCTACCCCGCTCCGCAGAGCTTCCTCGAGAAGATCCGCGAGATCTGTGACGAACACGGCATCCTGATGATCGTCGACGAGGTCCAGAGCGGCTTCGGTCGTACCGGCAAGATGTTCGCCATCGAGCACAGCGGCGTGAAACCGGACCTGATGACCATGGCCAAGAGCATGGCCGCAGGCATGCCGATCTCCGCCGTGGTCGGCACCGCCGAGCACATGGACGCCTCCGGCGGCAACTCGCTGGGCGGCACCTACTCCGGCAGCCCGGTGTCCTGCGCCGCGACCCTGGCGGTGATGGAGGTGTTCGAGGAAGAGGACATCCTGGCCAAGAGCCAGGCGCTGGGCGACAAGCTGGCCAAGCGTTTTGCCCAGTGGGCGAGCGACTTCGACGCCGTGGTCCACCCGCGCAACCTGGGTTCCATGGCCGCCTTTGAACTCAACGGCAAGGACGGTCAGCCGGCTCCGGATCTCGCCGCCGCCCTGTGCAAGCGTGCCCGGGAGCAGGGCCTGATCCTGCTGTCCTGCGGCATGTTCGGCAACACCATCCGCTTCTTGATGCCGGTCACCATCGAGGACAAGGTACTCGAGGAAGGCCTGGACATCGTCGAGCAGAACCTCAAGGCCCTGGTCGGCAGCGAAGCCGCCGCTACCGCCTGATCGTGAAGCCTTGACGGCCTGAGCCGTCAGCCGATGACGCCACCGGTCCCGCCGGTGGCGTCGTCGTTTGTGGAGGTTGGCAACACTATGCCGAATCAAGCTAGGGTAAGGGTCCATCCATGGACGCGAGGGACCCGACCATGCAAGAGGACGAACTGGGCATTCTGGGCGTTGCCGCGCTGACGGAGCACTATCGCAGTGGCGACGCCTCCCCCCTGGAAGCCACCCGGGCGGCGCTTGCGCGCATCGAGCGCTTCAACGACGCCGTCAATGCCTACACCTACGTCGACGCCGAGGGTGCCGAAAAGGCGGCCAAGGCGTCGGCACGTCGCTGGGGCCAAGGCAAGCCGCTGAGTCCGATCGACGGTGTTCCGGTCTCGCTCAAGGATCTGACCAACGTGGCCGGCATGCCGACGTCCAACGGCTCGCTGCTGGGTTCAAGCGAGCCCTGCGATGCCGACGCGCCACCGGCGAAACGCCTGAGAGAGGCCGGCGCCATCCTGCTGGGCAAGACCAACACCCCGGAAGACGGCTGGAAGGCGGTCACCGACAATCGGGTGTTCGGCGCCACCTGCAACCCCTGGGATACCCGCCTGACCGCGGGAGGCTCGTCCGGCGGTGCTGCCGCCGCAGCGGCCCTCAACATGGGGGTGTTGCACCAGGGCGGCGACTCCGGCGGCTCGATCCGCATTCCTGCCGCCTTCTGCGGGGTGTTCGGCTTCAAGCCGACCTTCGGCTGGACGCCCCAGTGGCCGCCGGCGGAAGAACCGACGCTGTCCCATATCGGGCCCATCGCCCGCAGCGTCGACGACGCCGTGGCGATGCTCAATGTCATTGGCCGCTACGACTATGTCGATCCCTACGCCACCCGGGGCCAGCCGGAGGACTGGGGCCAGGATATCGGCAAGGGGCTCGAGGGACTGCGCATCGCCTTTTCCACCGATCTGGGCTTCGCCGAGGTGGACCCTCAGGTCGCCACACGGGTCAGAGAAGCGGCGGATCGCATGCGGGATCTGGGCGCGGAGATCTGCGAGGTGGATCCAGAGCTGCCCTCGCCGCTATGGATCTTTCAGCGGCTGTGGTTCACCGCCTCGCTGGAGATGGTCTCGCAGCTCAGCGACAGCGAACGCGCCAAGCTGGACCCCGGCCTCTACGAGAACGCCCTGCGTGCAGAAGAGTGGAAGGCCGTGGAGCTGTTTCGCGCCCAGGCGGCCCGAGCCGAGCTGACCATGCGTCTTGAGCAGTTCAACCAGGACTACCACCTGCTGATGACGCCCTCGGTGCCGATCAGCCCCTTCGAGATCAACCACCAGGTGCCGCCGGGTAGCCAGATGCGCGACTGGGAGGAGTGGGCGCCGTTCTCCTACCCCTTCAACCTGAGCCAGCAGCCGGCCGCCTCGGTACCCTGCGGTTTCACCGACCGTGGCCTGCCGGTGGGTTTCCAGCTGGCCGGCGGCAAGTTCGACGACGCCCGGGTACTGCGCGCCTGCCACGCCTTTCTCGAGGCGCATCCGCCGCGCTTCCCGACCCTGCCGGACCCGGCCCAGCGCGCCGGCTGAGCGGTGCATCAGGCCCCTGGCAGGGGCCACCTACGACAAGGGCCCGGTGCAGTGCACCGGGCCCCTTGCGATGACGGCGAGTCGCCGCCATTCGGTCGCTGATCAGAGCGCGCTAACCGCGTAGCTTGCCCACACCCCACAGCAGCACCACGGCACCCACCACCGCAGTGACCAGTGAACCGATAAAGCCGCCGCTGGACAGCCCCACCAGGCTGAACAGCAGGCCGCCAATCAGGGCACCCACCACGCCGACGCCGATGTTGCCGAGCAGGCCGAAGCCGCCGCCACGCATGATGTTGCCCGCTATCCAGCCAGCCAGACCACCGATGATCAACCACGCGATAAAGCTCATTGCGTTCTCCTTTCGTCACTGAATGGAAACTTGCGAATCGTTCACCCTCGCTCCTTCGACCAAATCCTTTGACCAGGGCGCGAGGTGCCGCGTCGATCGCCCGGGGACGATCTTCACCGTTCACAGCTATACCATTACATCATTGCATACGAAAGTAGGGATATGTCACGTAATGTGAGACGCGACAGCACGAATACCGTCCGGTGACGCTGGGTCAGCGCCGATGACAGGCCCTTCGTCGCGTCTAGAATCGGTTGCCGGGCTGGGCAAGAAAGGCCAGCTCCTCGGCGGTGGACGCTCGTCCCAGCGCCTCATTGCGCTGAGGATAGCGACCAAAACGCACCAGCACCTCGCGGTGGCGATGTTCGTGGTGCAGGTTGTGCTCGAGTCCCGGTTGGTCGAACAGGCGCAGCGCCTCGTCGTGCACACGCAACGACTCGCTGTGCATATAGGGCATGTACAGGAAGGCTCGCCAGGGAGGGTCGAGCACCCGATCTGCGCGCTGGGACACCGCCTCCTGGGCCAGTACCAGGGCCTGACCGTCACAGGCGAAGGCTCGCGGCTCGCCACGGTAGATGTTGCGAGAGAACTGATCGAGCACCAGGATTTCCGCCAGCCGCCCGCGGGCCGAGGTACGCCACTGCCAGGTCTCGCCGGCGGCCGCCGCCGCCAGGGTCGCACCGAAGTCATGGCGGATACGGCCATCCAGCGCATCATCCTTGGCGAACCACTGTTTTGGTGTCAGCGTCTGAAACCAGAACTCGATCACTTCGTCGGCTCGCACCACCCTGTCGGTCATGGCAGACTCCCCTTCGCTCTCTTGTGACCCAGGCGGCCGCGCCCTTTCGCTCGCGGGTTCCGCCACGTCGCCCCTCTGCCACAGGATGCCCAGGGACAGCCCATGACCTCGTTTGAACTGCTTCGATCGCTCGCCGTGGTGTTTCATCTCACAGGCTTGCTGGTCTGCCTGCTCGGCCTTCACCTGGCACGCCACCCGCAGCGCCGATGGCCCGGTCGTGCGCTGGCCCTGTGCGGCTTTATCATCGCGGCAACGCCGACACTGCTGCAACTGTTCGGCATCATCGAGCCTGTGCCGATTTCAGCAGCTCCGCCAAACTGACCCGCTGCGACAAAAGACGTATGGCTCGCCACGGCGAGCCGATTAGACTTGCGATCACGTAGTTGGAATACGCAACCGTCGGTCAACTTAATCCTTTAAGTTTGACGTCTTTCTGGAAAAAGACGAAGACTTTCGGAATTTCCACCGACTTGACGTCAATGCGACACTGCGCGAACCCGCGCTGCTTCAACGCCGAAAGATGCACTGGAGCGGGCAGGATGACGCAAGCGCTGCAAAGATACTTCCTGGGTGTCGGCGCCACTGGCCTGCCAGCTGGCGCTCGGCACGGACATCGACCCAAGTGCGGTAATCGCCATGCCCCCTGTGGGGGGCTCACGACCACGCCGCACCGGACAACGACCGCAAGGATGACACCATGCCCCTACTCACCTTCGCGTCCTTCCTGTTCTTTACAGGACTGGTCGCCTTCATCACCTGGCGCATCACCCGCCGTGACGACCATTCAAGCACCAGCGGCTTCTTCCTGGCGGGACGCAGCCTGACCTTCCCGCTGATCGCCGGCTCGCTGTTGATGACCAACCTGTCCACCGAGCAGATGGTCGGCCTCAACGGCTCCGCCTTCACCGATGGCCTCAGCGTGATGGCCTGGGAGGTGGTGGCGGTCATGGCGCTGGTGGCGCTGGCGCTGTTCTTCCTGCCGCGCTTTCTGAAAAGCGGCATCGCCACCCTGCCCCAGTTGCTCGAGATTCGCTTCGACAAGGGCACCCAGCTGATCACCAACGTGATCTTTCTGATCGCCTACGCGGTGGTACTGCTGCCGATCATCCTCTACTCCGGCGCCATCGGCCTGCAGGGCATGCTCGACCTGTCCGGGCTCACCGGCATCGAATCCAGCACCACCCTGCTGTGGCTGACGGTGTGGATCGTCGGCATCATCGGCTCCATCTATGCCCTGTTCGGGGGCCTGCGCACCGTTGCCGTGTCGGATACCCTCAATGGCGTCGGCCTGTTGATCGGTGGCTTCGTGATCGTCTACTTCGGCCTTCAGGCGGTCAGCGACAGCGGCGGTGTGCTCGCCGGCTGGGAGATCCTCAAGGAATCCAACCCCGACAAGATGAACTCCATCGGTGGCAGCGAGCAGAGCGTCCCCTTCTTCACCCTGTTCACCGGCGTCTTCCTGATCAACGTCTTCTACTGGACCACCAACCAGCAGATCATCCAGCGGACCTTCGCCGCCAAGAACCTGGCCGAGGGCCAGAAGGGCGTGCTGCTGACCGGCTTCTTCAAGCTGCTGGGGCCCCTGTACCTGGTCCTGCCGGGCATCATCGCCTACCACCTGTACGCCGATCAGGGCGTCAAGGCTGACGCGGCCTACGGCCACCTGGTGTTCAACGTGCTGCCTGCGCCGCTCACCGGCTTCTTCGCCGCGGTGATGGTCGGCGCCATCCTGTCCTCCTTCAACTCGGCGCTGAACTCCACCACCACCCTGTTCAGTCTGGGCCTCTACAAGGCGGTACTGAAGAAGGACGCCACCGAGGCTCAGGTGGTCAAGTCGAGCCAGGTGTTCGGCTGGATCATGGCCATCTCCGCGATGATCATCGCGCCGCTGCTGGCCGGTCAGGAAAGCCTGTTCGGCTACCTGCAGAAGATGAACGCCATCTACTTCATCCCCATCCTGGCGGTGGTGGTGGTCGGCCTGCTGACCCGTCGTGTGCCCCCCATGGCGGCCAAGATCGCCCTGGTGGGTGGCTGTCTGGCCATCTTCTGTGGCTACTTCATCCCGCCCTTCAACAAGCTGCCGGTGATCATGCACGAGTTCCACTTCGTCGCCCTGGTGTTCGTGCTGCTGGTGGCATTGATGCTGGTGATCGGCAAGCTGCGCCCGCGCGCCGAGGCCTGGAAGCAGGAGGACGTGGGCGCCGTCGACCTGACGCCCTGGAAGGGCGCCGTGCCGGCGGGCATCGTGCTGGTCATCCTGGTCATCGCCATCTACCTGGCCTTTGCCGGCTGATGCTCCCGATCTCCGACGGACCAGAACCTGACCGTCACCACGGTCTGCTCTGACCGCGACGCCCCGCCCTGTCAAGGCGGGGCGTCGTCGTTGTGGACACCGCATGTCCATATCGGTGGGGTAATGGTCCTTGCCGACATTCCTGACCTCCCCCAGACTCCAGAGACTCGCTGTCGCGCCGTTGTCAGGTGCGTCCCCCTTCTCTGGAGCCCCCATCGTGACCACGACTCGAAACGTCGCCCTGCTGGCCTACCCCGACTGTCAGATGCTCGACGTCAGCGGCCCCTGGCAGGTCTTCGCCAGCGCCAACGACGTGCTGGGCAAGACTGCCTACCGGCTACGTCTGATCGGCCGAAGTGCGAGCGAACTGGTCACCAACGGCGGTCTGCGACTGCTGCCGGATCTTGACTGGGAAGGGTGGGAGAGCGAACTCGACGAGGCCCCCGATGCTGGCGGCAACGGCCGCGACCTGACCACCCTGCTCATCGCCGGGGGCCACGGCGTCTTCGTCCAGTGCCAGCAACAGCGCTGGCGCGAACGACTGACGCGGGTGGCGCCGCACCTCGGGCGCCTGGGCGCCGTCTGCACCGGCGCCTTCCTGCTGGCCGATGCTGGCCTGCTCGACGGACGCAGCGCCACCACCCACTGGCGCCACTGTCGACGGCTTGCCGACGACTTTCCGCAGGTAAGAGTCCAGGCCGATGCGCTCTACGTCCATGACGGCGGGCGCTACACCAGCGCCGGGGTCACCGCCGGCATCGACCTGGCGCTGTCGCTGGTCGAGAGTGATCTGGGCGCAGAAGCCGCCGCAGCGGTGGCCCGCGAACTGGTGATGTTCCTCCATCGCCCCGGCGGCCAGTCCCAGTTCAGCGAACTGCTGTCTCGCCAGCATCGTTGCGGCCCCCGTCTGCGCCCGTTGATCGATCGGCTGCACGCCGACCCCGGCGGCTCCTTCGATCTGGAGAACATGGCCGACAGCCTGAAGATCACCCCACGCCACCTGACCCGGCTGTTTCGCCACCACCTGGACACCAGTCCCGGCGAGTACCTCACCGGACTGCGCCTGGAGGCGGCTCGGCGCGAACTGGTGCGTGGCGAAACCTCGCTGGAACGCCTCGCTTCACGTTGGCACCTGGGCACCAGCGAACAACTGAGACGCCAGTTCCATCGCCACTATGGCGTTTCGCCATCGGTCTACCGTGCGCGCTTCGGCGCCGATTCAGCGAACCATCGCTGAGCTACCGCCTCAGTCTTTTTTATCCACGACCTTCATTACCGGAGACTCCGCCATGCCCCCTGTGACTTCATCCCGCCTCCCCGGCGGTGTGCTTCTGCTGTCGCTGTGTCAGGCGCTGCTGGTGAGCGGCAACATTCTGTTGATCGCCGTCTCACCGCTGATCGGCCAGAGCCTGGCGCCCTCGCCCTGGCTGTCCACCCTGCCGGTGGCGACTCAGTGGCTGGGGTTGATGCTCGCCACCCTGCCGGCCTCCTTGATCATGGGCCGATTGGGGCGCAAGCGAGGCTTCGTGATCGGCAACCTGATCGGCTTCGCCGGCACGGTAGCCGCCTACCTGGCGCTGCTGGCCAATCACTTCGCCGCCTTCGCCGTGGCGACCATGGCAATTGGCGTGGGCATCGGCTTCGGTCAGCTCTATCGCTTCGCGGCGATCGAGCTGGCCCCGAGCGGCGCCAGGGACAGGGCCATCGGTCTGGTCATGGGCGGTGGTGTGCTGGCCGCCTTCTTCGGCCCCTGGCTTGCGCGTATCAGTCAGGATGCTGTCACGACGCCCTTTCTCGGAAGCTTCATCGGCCTGGGAGCGCTCTACCTCATCGCCCTGGCCCTGTTGCTGGTGGTACCTTTGCCCCCGCTGGACCCGAGCACCCGTCATGGCAAGAGACGTCCGCTCGGGGAGCTGCTGGCACAGCCCAAGCTTTGGCTTGCGGTACTCGCCGCCATGATCGGCTACGGCGTGATGAACCTGGCCATGACGGCTACCCCCCTGGCCATGGCCTCCGATGGCCACGCCTTTCACCACGTCTCGATGACGATTCAGTGGCATGTGCTGGCGATGTTCGCGCCCTCGTTCTTCACCGGCCAACTGACCCAGCGGTTCGGCACGACACGCATGATCGCGCTGGGTTGTGTGCTGCTTTGCGCCAGTGCCCTCAGCGCCCTGGCACCCTCCAGCCTGGCGGGCTTCAATGTCACCTTGATCCTGCTGGGACTGGGCTGGAACTTTACCTTTCTGCCGGCCACTGGCCTTCTGACCGAGTGTCACCTGCCCGCAGAAAAGGCCCGTGTTCAGGCCGCCAACGAGTTCCTGGTGTTTTCTACTGCGGCGATCACCGCCCTGGCGGCCGGCCCGCTGATCCAGTGGCTGGGCTGGCAGACGCTCAATCTGTGGCTGTTGCCGATGGCTGCCCTGCCGCTGATACTGATCGCGGCGCAGCGTCTTGCCTTTGACGCCGGTCGCCCCCAGATTAAGGAATAACTTTCACCGACGGAGTGGCAATGCCAACGGACCTGACCCGTGATCTGATGGACCTGATCGAGCGCGGCCGAGACCGCCAGCTGCGTCTGGCGGTGACCGGGCTATCTCGGGCCGGCAAGACGGCATTCTTGACCTCCCTGGTGGACCAGTTGCGTCACGCCGGGCTCGAGGCGCGGCTCGACCTGCTCACGGCCAGCCGCGAGGGGCGCCTGCTGGGCGCCCAGCGCGTTTCCCAGCAGGATCTCGCGGTCCCCAGGTTTCCCTTCGACCGAGCCCGCGCCAGCCTCGAGAGCACGCCTCCCGAGTGGCCCCAGCCCACCCGTGGCATCAGCGAGTTGCGCCTGAAGATTCGCTATCGCCCCGGTCGCCAGCAGTGGTTGCGACCCGATACCGCCGAGTTGACCCTGGACCTGTTCGACTATCCTGGCGAGTGGCTGCTCGACCTGCCGCTGCTGGACCACGACTTCCTGAGCTGGAGCCTCGCCCAGTGGGACGCGGCGGGGCCAGCAAGGCGCGCCATGCTGGCCGACTGGGAAAGCGCGGTGCGTGAACTTCGGCTCGACGACGAGGCCGACGAGGCCCGCCTGGCGGAGATCAGCGAGCGCTACGCAGAAGGCCTGCGCGCCGCCAGGGAGGCCGGCTTCTCCGACCTTCAGCCCGGCCGCTTTCTGCTGCCGGGGGAGCTGTCCGGCGCCCCGGTGCTGCAGTTCTTCCCCCTGCCGGGGCTGGAGCAGGCATCGCCTGAGGACCTCGAACGGCTGCCCGAGACCAGCGTCTACCGTACCCTGGCCCGGCGTTTCAGCTACTACCAGCAACATATCGTCAAGCCGTTCTACCGCGAGCACTTCCGGCGCTTCGATCGCCAGATCGTGCTGGTGGACGTGCTGGGGGCACTGAACGCCGGGCCGGAACGCTTCGAGGATCTGTCCAAGGCGCTCCATCGTCTGATGCAGAGCTTCAACTACGGCCAGCGCAGCCTGTTCTCGCGGCTGTTCACGCCGCGTATCGACCGCCTCGCCATCGCCGCCACCAAGGCCGACCACGTGACCCCGGAACAGCATGCCCGTCTGGTCGGGCTGCTCGAGGCACTGCTGGCCGAGCCGCTGAAGAACCTCAAGTACGCCAATATTCCGGTCAAGGCCATGTCGCTGGCGGCCATTCGCGCCACCGAGGCCCGCGAGGTCACCCACCAGGGCAGGAAATCCCCCGCGCTCAAGGGCGTCACCCTGGAAGGCGAGCCCTTGCTGGCCTTCCCCGGCGAGGTGCCCAGCCGCCTGCCTGACCCGGCCTTCTGGGATCGCCAGGGGTTCGATTTCACCGCCTTCCGCCCTCAGCCCTCGACCACCGGTGCGCTGCCCCATATTCGCATGGACCTGGCGCTGGACTGGCTGATTGGAGACAAGCTCGCATGACTCGAGATAGCCGTGACGACCCGCGCCCTGCGGTACGCTTCGCCGATGACGACGATGCGCCCTCCGCTGCCGGCGTCGACAACACCACCTTCAGTGACCCGCGTCCGGGCCTGCGCTTCGACGATCACCTGGACAGCCGAGCGCTGACCCCGGCCGAGGCGCCACAAGCCGATACCAAGGTCGACCTCGAGGGTTCTCTGGGACGCCCACGCAAGCGCCGCTGGGGCCTGATCGCAGTGCTGGGAGCGGCGGTGGGACTGGGCGGCGCCGAACTGGTGACCGGGGTCCCCGCTACCCTGGCAGGCGGTGACCTGATCGCCACCGGCTGGCAACTGCTGGGATTTGCCACCATCGGCCTTGGCGGGCTCGCCCTGAGCCGGGAGCTGTTTCGCCTCAGGCGCCTCAAGCGCCACGATCAGTTGCGTGAATCCCTGGCCGAATTGCCGTCGCGCTCCCCCAGGGACGCACTGTCCATGGTCAGACGGCTCAAGCATCAGCTGGCCCTCGGCGACGACGATCCCCATTGGCTGGCCTTCGAGGCGGCCCGTGAAGACCACCACGACGGCCGTGACCTGCAGGCGCTGGTGGCCCACCATCTGCTCGCCCCCCGTGACCGGGAAGCGCGCCGGCTGATCTCGCGCATGAGCGGAGAAACCGCCGTGATGGTGGCGGTCAGCCCGCTGACCCTGGTCGACATGGCACTGGTGGCCTGGCGCCACCTGGCGATGATCGATCGCCTGTGCCGACTCTACGGATTGGAACTGGGCTACGCCGCCCGGGTACGCCTGCTGCGCAGCGTGCTCTATCAGATGGCCTTCGCCGGCGCCACCGAGCTTGCCGCCGACGCCAGCATGCAGATGCTGTCGCTGGACCTGGCAGGGCGGCTGTCCACCCGCGCCGCCCAGGGCCTCGGCGTGGGGCTGCTGGGGGCACGTCTGGGGCTGCGCACCCAGCGTCTGGTGCGCCCGCTGGCCTTCGACCCTGACGAGCGCCCCCGAGTGGCGGACCTGCGCCGCGATCTGTGGCGCCAGCTCAGGCGCATGGAGGCACCGAAGAAGGACGCCTGACGGCCCAGGACGGTGTGGAGCGCCGGCAATGACATGGCATCGGCCGGCGCCGAAGACAGATGCCTAGCGATCCAGCCGCTCGAGCACTTCCATGACTTCCTGACAGGCGCCCATGGTGTGGTAGTCGACCTTGCCGGCAGGGCTCTTCAGGTTGTCGTAACGACGATTGTCCGGCGTCAGGATACGCACCCAGGCGCCATGGTGGTGGTCGATCATGTGCTGCCAACTGTAGTCCCACAGCCGCTGGTACCAGCGTCGATAGCTGGCCTTGCCAGTGACCTCCCAGAGCACGGCGGCCGCGGCGAAGCTCTCCGCCTGGACCCAGAAGTACTTGTCGCCGTCACATACCTGCCCGTCGAGATCCAGGCCATAGACCAGGCCGCCATGGGTCCTGTCCCAGCCCGCTTCGCAGGCGCTCGAGAACAACCGCTCGGCGGTGGGGATCAACCAGGCATCGTCGCGATAGCGTGCCAGCAGCACCAGCAGCTTGGCCCATTCGGTCTGGTGGCCCACCTGATAGCCCCAGGGACGGAACAGATGCTTGGGATCGTCGCGGTTGTAGTCGAAGTCGCGCTGCCACTGGCGGTTGTAGTGCTCCCAGATCCAGCCATGGGGATGGTCATCGCTGGCCTTGGTGATCGCGCGGGCGATGGCCATGGCCTGGTCCAGATAGGGTGTCTCGCCGGTGGCCTCGAAGGCGGCGATCAGCGCCTCACAGCCATGCATGTTGGCGTTCTGGCCGCGATAGTCGCTGAGATTCCAGTGCTCATCTGCTTCATCGGCGAAGCGCTGCCACTGGGGTTCCCAGAAGCGCTTGTCGAGCATGGCGTGTACCCGACCGATACCCTCGTAGGCTTCATCGATGCCGGCGCGATAGGCCTCGGCGTAGGCCAGCAGCACGAAGGCCAGGCCGTAACAGTGATGGGTGGGGTCTTCGACTTTTCCATCGCGCAGGGTCCAGGCGTAGCCCTGGTGGCGCGTCTGGAAGTGGGCCTTTTCGAGATACGCCAGGCCATGGCGGGCCCAGTGCAGATACTCGGGATTGCCGGTCTGCCGCGCGAAGCGAGCGTAGGTCACCACGAAACGCGTACTGGAGACCAGGTGCCGATGTCCGGCGTCGACGATGTGGCCATCGTCACGAAAATACTGGAAGAAACCGCCGTGCGGATCGATCGCCCGCGGATGATAGAACGCCATGGTGTCGCGCACATGGCGATCGAGAAACATCGGGTCAAATCCGTTCATCACTGCCTCCTGTTACGGGGGATGCAAGACCTCGGTATGACGGCGCTAGGCGCTGTCCGAAAAGTCGACGAGCGAAGGTTAGACAAGGCAAAAATCGGTGAGAAAGCGCAGTTTACGGGGTGTAAATGAGCATTTTGACCGGGCTGGCGCACCAGCCGATTTTTAACGCCGTATTACCGAGCGCAGGCACTTTTCAGACAAGCCCTAGCCCGCCGCCCCACCACTGCCCCAAGTGTGGCCTCAGTGTAGCGCGCTGCCTTTGCCTCGGCCGCCCCGTCAGCCGTCCAGTCCAAACCGCTGCCGCAGGTGCTGGGCCACCGCTGCCTCGGCGTGGTGACCGATCACGCGGGCCTCGGGCAGGTCCTCGGCCAGCCTGGGATGGGCGTTGGCCATCACCTGGGCCTCGCCGGCCAGCGCCAGCATCTCCAGATCATTGAGGTTGTCGCCGAAGGCCAGGCAACGGGTGGCGGGGATGCCGAGGTCGTCAAGCAGTGCCGAGACGGCGGTGCCCTTGTTGACCCCGGCGGCCATGATCTCCAGCGAATGACTCATCGAGTAGGTGATGTGAAGCGCCTCGCCTGCCGCCTCCCGGGCGCCGGCTTCGATATCGGCGAGCAGACTGGGGTCACCGATATAGAGCACCTTGCCGACCCCCTGGACGTCCATCTCTCCCGGTCCTTCCACCCGGTAGCCAAAGCCGGTGGCCTCGTGCAGCGACAGCAGGCCCGGGGCGTGATCATCGATCACCCAGGCCTCGTCGCGGTACATGTTGAGGCGTACGTCGGGATGACGCGGCAACTGGATCAGCGCCTCGACCAGCTCCGGGGCGAGGTGCGCCGACCGCACGCAGCGGCCGTTCGGGTCCAGTGTCCAGGCGCCGTTGCTGGAGATGATATGGGCGTCCACCCCCAGGCGATCGCGAAAGCCGATCATGTCGCGATGATGACGGCCCGAGGCCAGGGCGATGCTGTGGCCATCGGTGGCCAGTCGACGCAGGGTCTCGACGGTCAGCTCGGCCAGGTCATGGTTGGCACCCAGCAGGGTACCGTCGAGGTCGGACACGATCAGGTGAGGCAGCATGGCGACTCCGGGTCTTCAGGGGGAACGGGGAAGTCTACACCAGATGGCCAGGCGTAGAACGCCAGCGGCGGCACACCCTGAAGTGTGCCGCCGCTGGCGGTAAGGCGAGATGACCGCAGGTGGCGGGCGCATCACACTCGCCACCTACCACCCAGCGGGCTACCACTCAGCGGGCTGCCAGCCCAGCCTGGTGCAGACCACCGGCCAGGGCCTCGGCGTCCTTGCCCACCACCAGGTGCCAGACGCCATCGGCTACTCGCATCACGCCGTGACAACCCAGCTGCCGCCAGCGCCTGCTCGTCCAGCGCACCGTCGCTGCCGACCTCCAGGCGCAGACGGGTCGCTGCCCGGGCTTCCAGCGCGCGAACGTTGTCCGAGCCACCCAGCGCTCGGGTCCAGGCGTCTATCTGCTCGTCATTGAGACTCTTGGCGCTCACCACCTTGGGGACGCCGGTGGCGATAGGTGCGGGGTCGGCGCCCACCGGCGGGGTCTGGCCCTCGGCGGCCATGGCAGCGCGGATCTCATCGGACACGCTGTCGGCGATGGGGCCCAGGATGACCTGGATGCCACCTCCGCCGAGGCGCATGATGCCACGCGAGCCCAGCGCCTTGAGTGCCGGCTCGTCGATCTGCTCCGGCTCCTTGAGCACCAGCCGCAGGCGTGTGGTGCAGGCACCGACGGCCTCGAGGTTGGCGGCACCGCCGAGCGCCGTGACGAAGGCCGGCCCCCGCTCGCCCAGGTCCTCGGCTTGTACCTTGGCGCCCTCGTCCATCGGCTCACGCCCTGGCGTCGGCAGATCGAAGCGCACGATCGCCCAACGGAACAGCACGTAGTAGACGCTACCGATCGCCAGTCCCACCGGCAGCATCAGCCAGCCGTTGGTGGACAGACCGTAGGACAGGGCGTAGTCGAAGGCGCCGGCCGAGAAGGTGAAGCCAAGCTTGACGTCGAGCCACTGCATGATCGCCATGCTCAGCCCGGTCATCAGCGCGTGGAAGGCGTACAACAGCGGCGCCAGGAACATGAAGGTGAACTCGATCGGTTCGGTCACCCCGGTCAGGAAGGCGGTCAGCGCCAGTGACATCAAGAGCCCGCCGACCTGGGCGCGACGGCCCTTGTCTGCGGTGTGGTACATGGCCAGTGCCGCCGCCGGCAGACCGAACATCATCACCGGGAAGAAGCCGGCCATGAAACCACCCGCCGCCGGGTCACCGGCGAAGAAGCGATTGAGGTCACCTGTGGCGTCACCGAAGCTGCCGAACACGAACCACACAAAGCTGTTGAGCACGTGGTGCAGGCCGGTGACGATCAGCAGTCGATTGAGCGCACCGTAGACGAACTTGCCAAAGGCGCCGGCGTCGATCAGCCAGTGTCCCAGGGTGTCGATAGCGTGCTGAATCGGCGGCCAGCCCCAGCCGAAGGCGATCCCCAGCACCACCCCGGCAAGGCCGGTGGCGATGGGCACGAAGCGCCGTCCGCCGAAGAAGGCCAGATAGTCAGGCAGTTTTATCGCCTTGAAGCGGTTGTACAGAAGCCCGGCCACGGTACCCATGATGATGCCGGCCAGCCCCCCCATGTCGATCTCGGGGTTGAGGCTTTGCAGCACCGCGTCCAGCACCAGATAGCCGATCACCCCGGCGAGCCCCGCCGCGCCGTTGCTGTCGTCGGCAAAGCCAACGGCGAGGCCGATGGCGAAGATCAACGCCAGGTTGGCGAAGATCGCCTGACCGGCGCTGGCGACGAAGGCGATGTCCAGCAGGTCCGGCTGGCCCAGGCGCAGCAGCAGGCCGGCCACCGGCAGTACCGCGATCGGCAGCATCAAGGAGCGCCCGAGCAGCTGAAGTGCCGCCATCAGGCGTGAACCAAAGGAGGTGGTCATGTCAGGATCCTCTCGGGAGTGGGTTCGACGTCGAGGGCGGCGTCCACCAGCGGTGCCAGTGCCTTGCGCACCGAGGCTGCATCGGGCATCGCCAGCAGGGTGTCGATTTCACGCGCGATCACGGCGGCATCAAGTCTGCGCAGGCGGGCCTTGACCGAAGCGATACGCGACGGCTCCACCGACAATTCCGACACGCCCATGGCCACCAGCAGCGGGCCGGCCAGGTCGTCACCCGCCGCTGCGCCACACACCCCCACCGGGCAGCGGTTGGCGGTGCCCGACAGGGTGGCCTGGATCAGCCGCAGCACCCCGGGATGCAGCACGTCGGCCTGGGCCGCCAGCTGAGGATCCTCACGGTCCATGGCCAGGCCATATTGGGTCAGGTCATTGGTGCCGATCGACAGGAAGTCCGCGACCTTGGCCATGGCGGCGGAGCACAGCGCTGCGCTGGGCACCTCGATCATGGCACCGAGCAGCGGCAGTTCGGTCAGCCGCATCTCGGCGGCCAGCGCCTCCATGCGTTCGCGTACCCACTCGAGTTCGCTGGCGTCGCTGACCATCGGCACCATGATGCGCAGATGACGCAAGGGCTTGACCCCGAGCAAGGCCCTCAACTGGGTGTCCAGCAGAGCCGGTTGGGTCTGCCACAGGCGCATGCCGCGCACGCCCAGCGCCGGATTGGGGACGGCGGGCAAGGTGAGATACGGCAACTGCTTGTCGGCGCCGATATCCAGGGTTCGGATGATCACCGGCCTGGACCCCAGCGCATCGACGCTGGCCTGGTACTCCTGGCGCTGGGCGTCCTCGTCCGGCGCTGCGTCACGCCCCAGAAAAAGAAACTCGGAGCGCATCAGGCCGACGCCATCGGCGCCACAGTCGCTGGCCTGGCGGGCTTCCTCGGCGCTGCCGATATTGGCCGCCACCTCGACCATGCGGTTGTCCCGGGTGACCACCTCCAGGTGAGCCTCGGCGCGTTCTTCCTCGGCGCGCGCCTGACGGGCGGCGATGTCCGCCACAATCTGGTCGCGGCGCGCCTGGTCGGGCTCGAGTTCCAGCCGGCCGTTGTCGGCATCCAGCACCACCGCCCGATCCAGACACGACTCGGTTGCTTCCATCAGGCCACTGCCCATGGCGACCAGGCACGGTACTCCCCTGGCCCTGGCCATGATGGCCACGTGGGAGGTGGTGCCTCCGGCGGCCAGGCATACCCCTGCAGGCGCCAGGGCGCAGAGATCGACGAAGGTGGACGGTGTCAGATCCTCTGCGACGACGATGGCGCCGGGGGTGATATCACCGAACCCGCTGCCCTCGCCTTCGCTGAATTCCAGCATCACCTGGCGTTGCAGATCACGCAGGTCGGCGATCCGCCCGACCAGGATGGGGTTACCAGTGGCCCGCAGCCGATCGGCCTCGGCATCCAGCGCCTCGCGCCAGGCCTGGCCAGGGCTTAGTCCCTCTTCCAGGCGGCTGATCGACGAGGCCACCAGGTCAGGGTCTTCAAGCCACGCCTGGTGCGCCTCGAACACCTCCGCCTCGGCGGTCTGACCGCTGCGTTCGGCGCGCTCTCGGGCGGCCTCCAGCTGGCGCCCGACGCGTTCGAGCGCCTCTTTCAGACGCGGACTTTCCAGCTTGCGCCCCAGCCCTTCCAGCGGCACCTCGGGTAACTTGACCGACAGTGTCGCCAGCGGACCGGTCGCGATCCCGGCGCTGGCCACAAGACCTGCGAGCTGTCCGGCGGGCAGATCGACGCTGGGCGCTGCCGATGATGTGGCGGCCTCCGCCTGTCCTGGGCCATGCCCTTCCGGCGTGGTCAACAGCGCCATCGCTGCCGCCAGGGCCGCGTCGGCCTGACGCCCCTTTACTCTGATGACCACCTCGTCACCGCACTCGAGCCCCAGGTTCATCAGGGCGCTGACACTATCCGAACTGGCCGTGCGAGCGTCGCGCAGCAGGCTCAGGCTCACCTGGTGATCACGCGCGATGGCACGCAGGCGTGCCGCCGGCCGGGGGTGCAACCCTGACTCGATCGCCAGTACCAGAGAGCGCTCCAGCGCCTGGTCATCGCCGCCTTCTTCATCGGTGACATCATCGGCAAGCCTTTCGGGGCCCAGCACCACCAGCGGATCACCGCGCTGGACGATATCGCCGGCACGCAGGTCCAGCGACACCCACTCACGACCTCCGGCATCCAGCACCACCAGTGGTGTCACCAGCGATACCGCCTCGCATACCAGTTGATCCACATCGAAGTAGCACAGCGGCTCGCCCGCCTCGATGCGCTGGCCCAGGCTGACGCAGGGCTCGATGCCCTTGCCTTCGAGGGCGACGGTGTCGAGGCCAAGATGAACCAGTACCTCGACGCCCTCGTCGCTCTTGATGGTGAAGGCGTGATGGGTACGGGCACACTGAATCACCTCGCCGGCGCAGGGCGCGTGCAGGCAACCGCCCAGGGGATCCAGGGCGATGCCCTGGCCGAGGGTACCCTCGGCAAAAACCGGGTCCGGCACGTCGGCCAGGGGGACTACCACCCCCTTGACCGGCGCCACCAGAGTGACATTGCTGGAAGTCATGATCGGCTCCGTATGATTGTCGTAGTGATTAGAGCGTGCAGGTCACCTTGCGCAGGTGCCTCGGTTGATCTGGATCGATACCGCGAGCCTCGGCCAGGCGGGCCACCATCGGATAGAAGCTCTGGATCACCGACAGCGGCTCCAGCGCCTCGTGACCCGCCGAGGTCAATGTCAGATGGCGCTTGGCCACACGGTCGTCGGCGGCCAGCAGCACCTTGGCACCCACGCTCTCGAGCCACTCGGCCAGCTCCAGCAAGCCCTGCTGTTCGGCGCCGGAGGGGGCGAACACCAGTACCGGATAGCCTGGCTCGATCAGCGCCATGGGGCCGTGCTTGACCTCGGCGCCACTGAAGGGCTCTGCCTGAATGGCGCAGGTTTCCTTGAACTTGAGCGCCGCCTCCTGGGCGATGCCAAGACCGGTACCGCGGCCGATGACCATCAGCCGATCGGCGTCCTTGAGCGCCTCTACCGCCGGGCTCCAGTCCTGGGCGGCGGCGTCGGTGAGGCGGTCGGGCAGCTCATTGAGCGCCCCCAGCAGCATGGCGCTCTCGTTCCAGTGGGCCATCAGCTGGGCACCGGCGGACAGGGTCGCCAGGAAGCTCTTGGTGGCCGCCACACTCTTCTCTTCACCGGCAAACAGCGGCACTTCCAGATCGCTCGCCCGGCCCAGTGGTGACTCCGGCGTATTGACCAGCGCGATGGTGGTGGCGCCACCCTGCTTCAGCGCCTCCTGGCTCGCCACCAGGTCGGGACTCTGGCCCGACTGGGAGATGGCGATGGACAGCTGGCCGGCCAATCGCCAGGGCGTACGCGACAGGGTCGACAGTGACGGCGGCAGCGAGGCCACCGGAATGCCGCGAGTCTGCATGCACAGGTAGGCGAGATAGCTGGCGGCGTGATCAGAGCTGCCCCTGGCCACGGTGACGGCGCCTGTCGGCGGCTCGGCACGCAGGCGATCACCCAGTTCCCGCAGCACTGTCTGGTTACGCGTCAACTGACCGCGCAGGCGTTCCGGCGCGTTCAGCGCCTCTTCAAGCATGAGTGACATGGGATTCTCCAGAGACAAGACGACCGTCCAGATGGACAGAGGTAAGGGTGAGTTCGGGGTCGAGGGTCACGATATCGGCGCGGGCCCCGGCCTCCAGGCGGCCGATGTCACGGCGCCCGAGGAAGTCCGCGGGAAAGCGCGACAGCCGATCCGAGGCCTCGGCCAGGCTGAGCCCGACACTGACGAAGTTGCGCAGCGCCTGATCCATGGTCAGGGTGCTGCCGGCCAGGGTGCCGTCGGCCAGACGCACGCCGCCCAGGCACTTGGTCACCTTCTGCTCGCCCAGGCGGTAGTCGCCGTCGGGCATGCCAGCCGCCGCGGTGGAATCGGTCACCGCATAGAGCCGCGGAATGCAGCGCAGCGCGGTGCGAATGGCGCCGGGATGTACATGCAGCAGATCGGGAATGATCTCGGCGTACTCGGCGTGGGCCAGCGCCGCCCCGACCATGCCCGGCTTGCGGTGGTGCAGCGCGGTCATGGCGTTGAACAGGTGGGTAAAGCCGCAGGCGCCGTGGGACAGCGCCTCGACACCTTCTTCGTAGCTGCCCAGGGTATGGCCCAGCTGGACGCGCACGCCCTTGTCGGTGAGGTGACGGATCACCTCGCCATGGCCGCTGATTTCCGGTGCCAGGGTGATCAGCAGGATGGGCGCCAACGCCATCAGTTCATCCATTTCGGCGACGCTGGCGACCTGGGCGTGGGCCGGCTGGGCGCCGAGCTTGCCAGGATTGATGAAGGGCCCTTCGAGGTGTACGCCGAGCACCCGGGAAGCCGCGGGGTCCGGGGCTTCCATATAGCCTGAGATCTCGCCCAGCACCGCTCGCACCTCTTCCGGGCGCGCGGTCATGGTGGTCGCCAGCAGGCTGGTGGTGCCAAAGCGCAGGTGAGTGCGGGCGAGCGTCGAGACGGCCTCGCGCCCCTCCATGGCGTCGGCTCCGCCACCACCATGCACGTGCAGGTCGACGAAGCCGGGGATCAGCCGAGGGGCATCATTGGTAGAGGGGTCCACGGGGGAGCCCTCGATGGCGGCGATCCGGCCCTGTTCCAGCCGAATCTCACCCAGGCGCCAGCCCTCGGGGGTCAGCACGTTGCCGGCAAGGCGGGTGGGAGCGGTACTCATGGCGGTCTCCTAGCGGGCGAGTTCGACGGTGAAGTCGTAGTAGTCGGTACGGCAGTAGGTGATGGTCAGCTCCGCCGGGGTGTCGTCGGCCAGGTAGCCCAGCCGCGTCACCTTGAGCAGAGCCTGGCCTTCGGCCACCTGGGCAAGCCCGGCGAGTTCGGCGTCGGCATTGACCGCGGTGACCTGCTGACGGGCACGCACGATGGGGCGACCAGCCTGCTCGAGCCATTGATACAGCGAGACGTCGACCGCCATGGGGTCCGGCAACACCGTGACCGGCAGGCAGCTCTCCTCCACCGCCATCACCACGTCATCGGCCAGACGCAGGCGCTTGAGTCGCGACACCTGGGCATTGCTCGACAATCCCAGGCGTAGATTCTCCTCGGAGCTCGGCTGGCAGCGCTCGCGTCGCAGCCACTCGGAGCGCGGCGAAAACCCCCGCTGGATCAGCATGTCGCTGAAACTCGCCAGTCGGGTCAGCGGCTGATCCATGCTGGGGCGAATAAAGGTGCCGGAGCCGCGGTCGCGTCGGATCAGGCCGCTTTCCTCCAGCTGGTCGAGGGCCTTGCGCGCCGTGATGCGTGACACCGCCAACGCCTCGGCCAGGTTGCGTTCCGACGGCAGCGCCTCTCCGGCGCGCCAGCTGCCACTGCGGATGGCCGCCTCCAGGCCGTTGGCCAGCTGGCGGTACAGTGGCGTGGCAAGCGAGGCGTCGAGGTGCAGGTGCTCGAATCGTGAATCCATGGCGGCGTGGTCCCTGGGAGCTTGGTGATAACCACTATAGCTCCACCTAGAGACCAATTGAATACCAATCTAATACCACATTGGTCGAACCCTGACTGTGCATTTCACGGCGACCCACACGCCCCCTCAACTCCTCTACCGAGGTATTCCCACGGGAGCGAAAGGAGGCGTAGCAAGGATGCCGCACAGGAAGCGGTGAAATTTTGCCGAATGCCGTTTCCAACCCCTTGATTTGTGGCCTCGGGCTCCACGGGGTTTGGCCAGGGCTGCAACAATCCGTATAGTGGCCCCCTTATTCCCGCCACTCGATCGTGACCATGCTGCAGAACAACGCCTTGCTGGCTCAGCTCAAGCAACAGATCCGCGATAACACCCCCCGCGTCACGGGTGTCATCAAAGCCACCGAAAAGGGCTTCGGCTTCCTCGAGTGCGAGGACGGTGCGTCCTATTTCGTGCCGCCCCCCGCCATGAAGAAGGTGCTGCACGGCGACCGCGTCGAGGCAGTGCTGCACGAGGAAGGCGAGCGCAAGTCGGTGGAACCCGACACCCTGATCGAGAGCAACATGCAGCGCTTCGTTGCCCGGGTGCAGAAGCGCGATGGACGACTGGCGGTGGTGCCTGATCACCCGTCGATCAAGACCGCCATGAAGGCACGCATCAAGCGCAGCCTTGAGGAAGACGCCATCGGTGACGGCGACTGGGTCGTGGCGCGTCTGGTGCGCCACCCGCTCAAGCCCGACGATCGCGCCTTCTTTACCCAGATCGACGAGCTGGTGGCCAAGACCGATGATCCCGCAGTGCCCTGGCGCGTCACCCTGGCCCGCCACGCCCTCGAGCAGGAATGCCCCGACGCCGGCAACGACTGGCCGCTGCGCGACGAAGGCCTGGAGCGAGAGGACCTGACCGCCGAGCCCTTCTTCACCATCGACGGCGAGAAGACCCGGGACATGGACGACGCCTTGCGCGTCGAGGTCCGTGAGGACGGCGGCTGGCGCCTGTCGGTGGCCATCGCCGACCCTACCGCCTACGTCGAGGAAGGCCACGCCGCCGACCTGGAGGCCCGCACCCGCGCCTTCACCGTCTACCTGCCGGGCCAGAACGTCACCATGCTGCCCGAGCAGCTGGCCGACGATCTGTGCTCGCTGCACGAGGGCCAGGAGCGCCCGGTGCTGGCCTGTCGCCTGGACGTCAACGCCGATGGCAGCCTCGGTGACTATCAGTTCTTCGCTGCCACCGCGCGTTCACAGGCTCGCCTGGTCTACGACAACGTCTCTGACTGGCTCGAGGGCCAGGGCGAATGGGCACCCGACGACATCATCGGTGAACAGCTCAAGGCCCTCCGCGATCTGACCGAGGCACGCACCGCCTGGCGTCAGGAGCACGCCCTGGTGTTCAAGGACCGTCCCGACTATGTCTTCGACCTGGACGAGGCCGGCAACGTGCTGGCGATCCGCACCGAAGAGCGGCGCATCGCCAACCGCATGATCGAAGAGTCGATGATCGCCGCCAACGCCTGCTGTGCGGCGCTGCTGGCCGACAAGGTCGGTCACGGCATCTTCAACGTCCATCGTGCCTTCGAGGACGACAAGGCCGAGGCCGCCCAGAGCTTCCTGGCGACCCAGGACATCGCCGTCGAGCGTGAGGCGCTGACCGACCTGTCGCGCTACAAGGAGCTCAAGCGTGCGCTGGAAAGCCGCGACGATGCCTGGCTCGACGCCCGCCTGCGCAAGTTCCAGGGCTTTACCGCCATGTCCGCCCAGCCGGGCCCGCACTTTGGCCTGGGACTGGCCGCCTACGCCACCTGGACCTCGCCGATCCGCAAGTACGGCGACATGGTCAACCACCGCCTGATCAAGCGCGTGCTCAAGGGCGAGCAGGCGCCGAAGGAGGCCAGCGTCGAGCTGACCGAGCAGCTCACCGAGCGTCGTCGCCTCAACCGCCTGGCCGAGCGCGACGTCAAGGACTGGCTCTACGTGCGCTACCTGACCCCGGCGGCCAAGCAGCAGGACGTGTTCGATGCCGAGATCATCGCCATCAACCGCGGCGGCATGCGGGTACGCCTGACCGCCAACGGCGCCACCGCCTTCGTGCCGGCACCGCTGATGCACGCAGATCGCGACAAGGTGGTGGTCGACGACAAGGAAGGCCGCATCCAGATTGAGGGCGAGGAGCGCTTCAAGCTCGGCGACGCGGTACGCGTCACCCTGACCGAAGCCAAGGAAGAGACCCGCTCACTGGTGGCCCAGCCCGCCGCCTGAGCGATCCTTCCTGCTCGGTCGCGGCGGTAACACCGCTATCGACCTGGAAGTACAGAAAACGGCGACCTTCGGGTCGCCGTTTTTCGTTCTCCGCCCGGGCGATTCTTCCAGGCACCTTTCCCTGTCGCTGAACTGACTTATTTCCCTCGTAGGCTCATGGCAATGACGCGCTCGCCATGGAGGCCCCTTTTGCATCTCGCCGACGTCACCATGTTTCACGCCCCCGCCAGCGGCGGCGTACGCACCTACCTTCAAGCCAAACACCGGGTGTTTTCGCGCTTCCCGCAGCTGCGCACCAGTCTGCTGGTGCCGGGGGCCGAGCGAGACAGCCTCGGCGACCATCACCAGTTGCCTGCACTGCGCATCCCGCTGGGCCAGAGCTACCGCTTTCCGCTGCGCCGCCGGCCCTGGCGCGACGCCCTGGTGGAGCTATCGCCGGATCTGATCGAAGCCGGCGACCCCTACGTCACCGCCTGGGCGGCACTGGACGCCGGCCAGCGTCTCGGCGTGCCGGTGGTGGGCTTCTACCACTCGGACCTTCCTCGGTTGATGGGGGATCGCTTCGGGCCGATGGTGCAGCGACGGCTGGAGCGCTACGTGGTCGACCTTTACCGCCGCTTCGACAGCGTGCTGGCGCCCTGCCAGGCGATGGCCGACCGTCTGACGTCCTGGGGCGTCAAACGGGTGCGGGTGCAGCCCCTTGGCGTCGATCTGTCGACCTTTCACCCGGACAGGCGCGATCCCGAGCTCAGGCGCAAGCTGGGCCTGGACAATGACAGCCGTCTATTGGTGTTCGTCGGGCGCTACTCACGAGAAAAGAACATCGAGGTGCTGCTGGACACCGCCAGGCGCCTTGGGCCTCCCTACCACCTGCTATTGATGGGCCCCGGCATGCCCACCGAGGTGCCCGCCAACGTCAGCGTCATCAATCGCTGCGTCGGCGTTCACGAAGTCGCCCGTGCGCTCGCCTCCAGTGATGCCCTGCTGCACGCGGGCACCCGCGAGACCTTCGGGCTGATCGCCCAGGAAGCCATGGCCAGCGGCATCCCGGTGATCGGCGCCAGGGCCGGTGCGCTGATCGAGAACGTGCCATTGGGCGGCGGCGTGCTATGTCAGCCACACTCGGCAGCCGCCATGGCCGAGGCTACCGAGGCGCTGTTCGCCAATGATCCACGCTCGGCCGGGCGCCACGCTCGGCGCTTCGTCGAGCGCCAGTTCAACTGGGACAAGGTGATGGTTTCGTTGCTCAACCACTACGAAGCCGTCATCGATCCGGTCTGCCCGCGCGATCGGCGCCATGGCTAGGTTTGGGCCAACACCATCGCTGGACAGGAGCCTGCGCGCCCCTGCCGGGATGCGATCGCGCCTGTGGTGGAAGGCCGCCCTGCTGATCCTGACCCTGGCCATCACCCTGCTGCTGCCGTGGTGGCTGGGAGGCGCCGGCACCTTCACTGCGGTCATCGCCTTCCCGCTGCCCCTGCTGGCGCTGATGGTGGTGCTGGCGGTGATCTGCTGGAACCTCAACGCGGCGCGCCTGCGACTGATGCTCGACGGACGAGCCGGCCGCCTCGGTCAGGGTGGCGCCCTGGCGATCGAGATGTCGTCGAAGTTCGCGCTGTGTGCCACCCCCGCTGGGGGCGGTGGCGTCGCCACCCTGCTGTGGCTGCTGGCACGACGCGGCTATCCGCCGGCCCAGGCCTCGGCCATCTTTCTGGTCGATCAACTCGCCGACATGCTGTTCTTCAGCCTGATGCTGGGCGTCCTGGTGTCGCTGTCGATGAGCGGCCTGGCCAGCTGGCCTCACCAGACCCTGGTCGAGGCCTCCCTGGCGGCGCTGCTGCTGGCGCTTGTGGTGTTTGCGGTGGTGATCGTGTGGCTACCCTGGCTGCTGCGCCATGTCCCTCCCCCTCCCTTTGTCGGCTCGGGGCCCAGGCGCTGGATGGTCCGACGCCTGCTGCGCTGTCGCCGGACCCTGGCGACCACGCTGGCGCTGCCCAAGGGCGTGCTGATGGCGATCTTCGCGCTGTGCTGCCTGCACTGGCTGGCGCGCTATAGCCTCCTGTACCTGGCGGTGGTGGGGGTCGGCGGCGGCGCCGACTGGGCCTGGACATTTCTGGTGCAGATGCTGGCCATGGCCGCCAGCCAGTTGAGCGTACTGCCGGGCGGCGCCGGCGCCGCGGAGGTCAGCGTAGGCGCCCTGCTGCTGCCGCTGATGGCCCGAGAGCAGGCCGCAGCGGCGGTGATCGTCTGGCGCCTGGTCAGCTACCACCTCTATCTGGTGGCGGGCGCGCCGGTGTTCGTGGCACAGGTGGTCGGCTGGTGGCGCACGCGGGCCAATCAATCGTCGCCTCGTCCCTAACGCCTTCCTCGTACTTGCCCCTTCGACCCGCCCCTTCGTCGCATCTGGTGGAGTTCCAGCCACAAAAAAGGCCACCCGAAGGTGGCCTTTATTCTGACGCTTATTCTGACGGTAGGACCGCTTACCAGCCGGTTGCTTCCTTCAGGGCGTCACCGATCTCGGCCAGGGAGCGCACGGTCTTGACGCCCGCGGCTTCCAGGGCGGCGAACTTCTCGTCCGCGGTGCCCTTGCCACCGGCGATGATGGCGCCGGCGTGGCCCATGCGCTTGCCGGGAGGAGCGGTGACACCAGCGATGTAGGACACCACCGGCTTGGAGACGTGCTCCTTGATGTAGGCAGCAGCCTCTTCCTCGGCGGTACCGCCGATTTCACCGATCATCACGATGGCCTCGGTGGCCGGGTCCTTCTCGAACATCTCGAGGATGTCGATGAAGTTGGAGCCCGGGATCGGGTCACCGCCGATGCCCACACAGGTGGACTGGCCGAAGCCGTGGTCGGTGGTCTGCTTGACCGCTTCGTAGGTCAGGGTGCCGGAACGCGACACGATACCGACCTTGCCCGGCTTGTGGATGTGACCCGGCATGATGCCGATCTTGGTCTCGCCCGGGGTGATGACACCGGGGCAGTTCGGACCGATCAGACGCACGCCCAGCTCATCGCACTTGACCTTGACGTCCAGCATGTCGAGGGTCGGGATGCCTTCGGTGATGCACACGATCAGCTTGATGCCGGCGTTGGCGGCTTCCAGGATGGAATCCTTGCAGAACGGGGCAGGCACGTAGATCACGCTGGCCTCGGCGCCGGTCTGCTCGACGGCCTCCTTGACGGTGTTGAACACCGGCAGGCCCAGGTGCTCCTGGCCGCCCTTGCCCGGGGTCACGCCGCCGACCATCTGGGTGCCGTACTCGATGGCCTGTTCGGAGTGGAAGGTCCCCTGTCCGCCAGTGAAGCCCTGGCAGATGACCTTGGTGTTCTTGTCGATCAGGATGCTCATTACTTGCCCTCCGCTGCCTTGACGACCTGCTGAGCCGCATCGGTGAGGCTCTTGGCAGCGATGATGTTCAGACCGCTGGAAGCCAGTTTCTCGGCACCCAGCTCGGCGTTGTTACCTTCCAGACGCACCACGACCGGCACATTGACGCCGACCTGCTCGACGGCACCGATGATGCCTTCAGCGATCATGTCGCAACGCACGATGCCGCCGAAGATGTTGACCAGCACGGCCTGCACGCTGTCGTCGGACAGGATGATCTTGAACGCCTCAGCCACGCGCTCCTTGGTGGCGCCGCCGCCGACGTCAAGGAAGTTGGCCGGCTGGCCACCGTGGAGCTTGATGATGTCCATGGTGCCCATGGCCAGGCCAGCGCCGTTGACCATGCAGCCGATGTTGCCTTCCAGGGCGACGTAGTTCAGGTCCCACTGGGCAGCGTTGGCTTCACGCTCGTCTTCCTGGGACGGGTCACGCATTTCCTGCAGGTCCGGGTGACGATACAGGGCGTTGCCGTCCAGGTTGATCTTGGCGTCGAGGCAGTGGAGGTTGCCTTCGTCGGTGATCACCAGCGGGTTGATCTCCAAAAGCGCCAGATCCTTGTCGTGGAACATCTTGGACAGACCCAGGAAGATCTTGGTGAACTGTTTCACCTGCGCGCCTTCCAGGCCGAGGGCGAAGGCCAGCTCACGCGCCTGGTAGGGCTGAGCGCCGACCAGCGGGTCGATCTCGGCCTTCAGGATCTTCTCGGGCGTCTCTTCGGCGACCTTCTCGATCTCGACACCACCTTCGGTGGAGGCCATGAAGACCACACGCTGGGTGCCACGGTCGACCACCGCGCCAAGGTACAGCTCATTGGCGATGTCGGTGCAGTTCTCGACCAGGATCTTGGCGACCGGCTGACCGTTCTCGTCGGTCTGGAAGGTCACCAGGTTCTTGCCCAGCCACTGCTCGGCGAAGGCCTTGGCCTCGTCCGGGCTCTTGATCAGCTTGACACCACCGGCCTTGCCGCGGCCACCGGCGTGGACCTGGGCCTTGACGACCCACATGTCGCCGCCGATCTTCTTGCAAGCCTCGTAGGCTTCTTCGGGGGTGTCGCAGGCGAAGCCCTTGGAAACGGGCAGACCATAGTCGGCAAACAGCTGCTTGCCTTGATACTCGTGAAGGTTCATCGATTCATGCCATTGGTTGCATGTGACTCGAACGGCGACCCACCCTGCCCCGAGGGACGAAAGTCATCGGGTCGCCACCGACCGCCACCGATACATGGTCGGCGGCGATGCGCTCGCGGAAAACACCGGCAAGCCTGCCAAAACTGCACAGGCTTGCCTAGGATTACCGGGCGCTTGTTGTCTTGCTAGCGCTTCTTGCGGTTGGCCACGTGGATGGCGTGACCTTCCACCGCCAGCGCCGCCTCGTGCACCGCCTCGGACAGGCTCGGGTGCGCGTAGCAGGTCAGCGCCAGATCTTCGGCGCTGGAGCCGAATTCCATGGCGATGACGCCCTGGGCGATCAGCTCACCGGCGTGCTGGCCGACGATATGCATCCCCAGGATGCGATCGGTCTCGGCGTCGGCGATGATCTTGGCCTGGCCTTCGGTGGCGTTGTTGGCCATGGCACGGCCACTGGCGGCGAACGGGAAGCTACCGGTCTTGACCTTGATACCAGCGGACTTGGCGTCCTGCTCGTTCATGCCGACCCAGGCCACCTCGGGGTGGGTGTAGATCACGCTGGGAATGGCGTCATAGTTCATCTGCGCCTTGTGGCCAGCGATGATGTCGGCCACCATCACGCCTTCTTCGGAGGCCTTGTGGGCCAGCATCGGGCCACGCACGCAGTCGCCGATGGCGTAGACGCCCGGCACGCTGGTGCGGCACTGGTCATCGACGTGGATGAAGCCGCGCTGATCCAGTTCGACGCCCAGGCCGTCGGCTACCACGCCCTTGGTGTAGGGACGACGGCCGACACAGACGATCAGCTTGTCGAAGGTCAGTTCCTTCTCGCCCTCGTTGTCCTCGTACTTGACGACGACTTCCTCACCCTTGACCTCGGAACCGGTCACGCGGGCGTTGAGCTTGATGTCCAGACCCTGCTTCTTGAGCAGCTTCTGGGTCTCCTTGGCGATGGCCGAGTCGACCATCGGCAGGAAGCTGTCCAGCGCCTCGAGCACGGTCACTTCGCTGCCCAGGCGGCTCCACACGCTGCCAAGCTCAAGGCCGATGACGCCGGCGCCGATGACGCCCAGACGCTTGGGCGTCTCCTGGAACTCGAGGGCGCCGGTGGAATCGACGATCAGACCCTCGGTCAGCGGGGTCGGTGGGATCTCCACCGGCACCGAGCCAGCGGCGATGACGATGTTGTCCGCCTCGACCGTGCTGGACTCGCCGTCCTTGTCGGTGACCTCGACCTTGTTCTTGGCCACGACCTTGCCGGTGCCTTCGATGGCGGTGACGCCATTGGCCTTGAACAGCCCGGAGATGCCGCCGGTCAGCTGCTTAACGATCTTGTCCTTGCGCGCCATCATCTTGGACACGTCCATGCTGACGTCGCCGGCCTGGATGCCCATGTCGTCGAAGTCGTGCTGGGCCTCGACGAACTTGTGGGAGGCCTCGAGCAGTGCCTTGGACGGGATACAGCCCACGTTCAGGCAGGTACCGCCGTGCACCACCTTGCCTTCCTTGCCGATCCACTTCTCGACGCAGGCGGTCTTCAGACCCAGCTGAGCAGCACGGATGGCGGCCACGTAGCCACCCGGGCCCGCGCCAATGACGATCACATCATACTTGTCGGCCATGTTGGCTCCTGTTCGTTCTGTGTGCAGAGGCTCTGCAGTAAATCCCTGTCGCTGCCACGGTCAGGCTCAGATTTCCAGCAGCAGACGCGCCGGATCCTCGAGCAGCTCCTTGATGGTGACCAGGAACTGTACCGCATCCTTGCCATCGATCATGCGGTGGTCGTAGGACAGCGCCAGATACATCATCGGGCGAATCTCGACCTTGCCGTTGACCGCCATCGGACGCTCCTGGATCTTGTGCATGCCGAGGATCGCGGTCTGCGGCGGATTCAGGATCGGGGTCGACATCAGCGAGCCGAAGATGCCGCCGTTGGTGATGGTGAAGGTACCGCCCTGCATGTCCTCGATGCCCAGCTTGCCTTCGCGTCCGCGCTTGCCGAAGTCGACGATGCCCTTCTCGACATCGGCGATCTTCATGCTGTCGGTATCGCGCAGCACAGGCACCACCAGACCACGGTCGGTGGATACGGCCACGCCGATGTCCTGATAACCGTGATAGACGATGTCGTCACCGTCGATGGAGGCGTTGACGTCAGGGAAGCGCTTGAGCGCCTCGGAAGCCGCCTTGACGAAGAAGCCCATGAAACCGAGCTTGACGTCGTGGGCCTTCAGGAAGGTGTCCTTGTACTGGGAGCGCAGCTCCATCACCGCACCCATGTCCACCTCATTGTAGGTGGTCAGCATGGCAGCGGTCTGCTGAGCCTGGACCAGACGCTTGGCGATGGTCTTGCGCAGACGGGTCATCGGCACGCGCTTCTCGGGGCGCTCGCCTTCCACGGCCGGGGCTGCGGTGGCGCCGGAGCTGGCCTTCTTGGCCGGCGCGGACTTCTTGGCGCCGCCGTCCTTGACCGCCTTGAGCACGTCTTCCTTGAGGACGCGACCGTCCTTGCCGGTGCCCTTGATGGCACTGACGTCGAGGTCGTGCTCGGCGATCAGCTTGCGTGCGGCAGGTGCCACGATCTTGTCACCGACCTGCTCGTCGCTGTCGCCATCGTCGGCGCTGGCCTTGGGCGCTTCCTGGTCGGCGGTATCGGCACTGGCGCCGCCTGCACCCACCTCGAACACCGCCAGCACGGCCTCGGACTCCACGGTGTCGCCTTCCTCGATCTTGATCTCGGCCAGGGCGCCATCTTCCGGTGCGACCACCTCGAGCACGACCTTGTCGGTCTCGATCTCGGCCAGCACTTCGTCACGCTTGACCGCTTCGCCGACCTTCTTGGTCCAGCTGGCGACGGTCCCTTCCTGCACCGACTCGGGGAAGCTCGGCGCCTTGACGTCGCGCTTCTCGCCGCCGCCCTTGGGCGCTTCGGCCGGCTTCTTCTCGGTCTTGTCGTCGGACGCTTCGGAGGCGTCTTCCTTGGCGTCGTCCTCGTCTTTCTCGGACGACTCCTCGGACGCTTCCTTGGACTCGCCGCCGCCTTCACCGATGCGGCCCAGGACCTGCTCGGACTCCACGGTGTCGCCTTCTTCCACCAGCACCTCTGACAGGGTGCCGGCTTCCACCGCCACCACCTCGAGCACGACCTTGTCGGTCTCGATCTCGACGATCAGTTCGTCACGCTCGACGCTGTCACCCGGCTTCTTGTGCCAGGTACCTACGGTGCCTTCGGCAACGGATTCCGGAAAGGATGGTGCCTTGATCTCGGTAGCCATGTCGTATCCTTAGTGTTCTCTCTCTTCCCGATGGTCGCCTTAGAGATTGAAGGCGTCTTCCACCAGTTGGCGCTGCTGTTCGGTGTGAACGGACATGTAGCCCGCCGCGGGAGCCGCCGATGCCGGACGTCCGGCAAACTTCAGCTGACCGCCCAGGCCGTCCTTGAGCGAATCGGCGACGATGCGCAGATTGTGCTGCATGGAATACCAGGCGCCCTGGTTCAGGGGCTCTTCCTGACACCAGACGATGTCGGTGACGCCACTGTAGTCCTTGAGCGTCTCGATCAGCTCTTCCTTGGGGAACGGATAGAGCTGCTCGACGCGCACGATCGCTACATCGTCACGCAGGTTCTCCTCGCGCCAGTTGGCCAGATCGTAGTAGACCTTGCCCGAGCACATGATGATCCGCTCGACCTTGGACGCATCACGCTGTCCCTGGTCGGGCAGCACCATGTTGAAGCTGCCGTTGGCGAGGTCCTCGAGGCTCGAGGTGGCTTCCTTGTGGCGCAGCAGGCTCTTCGGCGACATCACCACCAGCGGCTTGCGCAGAGGGCGAATCACCTGGCGGCGCAGCAGGTGATAGATCTGCGCCGGGGTGGTCGGCACGCACACCTGCATGTTGTGCTCGGCGCACAGCTGCAGGAAGCGCTCGAGACGCGCCGAGGAGTGCTCGGGGCCCTGCCCTTCGAAACCGTGGGGGAGCAGCATGGTCAGGCCACACAGACGGCCCCACTTGGTCTCGCCGGAGGAGATGAACTGGTCCACCACCACCTGGGCACCGTTGAAGAAGTCACCGAACTGCGCTTCCCAGATCACCAACGCGTTGGGCATGGTGGTCGAGTAGCCGTACTCGAACGCCAGCACCGCCTCCTCGGAGAGGAAGGAGTCATGGATGGTGAAGCGTGGCTGACCGTCCGCCATGTGCTGAAGCGGCACGTAGGTGGAACCGTCGGCCTGGTTGTGGATCACCGCATGGCGGTGCGAGAAGGTACCGCGTCCGACATCCTGACCGGTCAGGCGAATCGGGTGCCCCTGCTCGAGCAAGGTGGCGTAGGCCAGGGTTTCGGCGAAGCCCCAGTTCATGGCCAGCCCACCGCCCTGCATCTTGCGGCGATCATCGTAGATCTTGGCGACCTGACGCTGCACCTTCACCCCGTCAGGGATCTCGCACATCTTGGCGGCGAGCTGCTTGAGCCGCTTCATGTCGAAAGTGGTATCGGCATGCCCGGTCCACTCGTGACCGAGGTACGGCTTCCAGTCGACGAACAGTGAGGTGTTGGGTTCCTGCACCAGGGCATTGGCCACGTGATTGCCGGCGACCAGATCATCGCGATACTTCTCGACCACCGCCTTGGCTTCGTCTTCGCTCAGCACGCCCTGCTTGACCAGGCGCTCGGCGTAGATCGCACGAGAGGACGGATGGTCCTTGATCTTGCGGTACATCATCGGCTGGGTGCCGGAGGGCTCGTCGGCCTCGTTGTGGCCGCGGCGGCGGTAGCACACCAGGTCGATGACCACGTCCTTCTTGAACTGCTGACGATAGTCCAGGGCCACCTGGGTCACGTGGAGCACCGCGTCGGGATCGTCGCCGTTCACGTGCAGGATCGGCGCCTGCACCATCTTGGCGATGTCGGTGCAGTACTCGGTGGAACGCGCGTCCTCGGGATGCGACGTGGTGAAGCCGACCTGGTTGTTGATGACGATGTGCACCGTGCCACCGGTCTTGTAGGCACGGGTCTGGGACATCTGGAACGTCTCCATGACCACGCCCTGACCAGCGAAGGCGGCATCGCCATGGACGTTGATCGGCAGCACCTTGCCGCCATCGACATCGTCGCGGCGATCCTGGCGTGCGCGTACCGAGCCTTCCACCACCGGCGCCACGATTTCGAGGTGCGAGGGGTTGAAGGACATCGCCAGGTGAACCTCACCGCCCGGCGTCATCACGTTGGAGCTGAAGCCCTGGTGATACTTGACGTCACCGGAACCGCGCTCGATCAGCTTCTTGCCGTCGAACTCGTCGATCAGCTCGCCGGGGTTCTTGCCGAGGATGTTGACCAGCACGTTGAGGCGACCGCGGTGGGCCATGCCGATGACCACTTCCTTGGTGCCGTAGCTGCCCGCGCGCTGGATCAGCTCGTCCATCATCGGAATGAAGGTCTCGCCACCCTCGAGGCCGAAGCGCTTGGTGCCCGGGTACTTGGAGGCCAGGTAGCTTTCCAGCCCCTCGGCCGCGGACAACCGCTCGAACAGCTGCTTGCGGCGATCATCGCCATGGTCCGGAGCCGAGCGCACCGACTCGAAACGCTGCTGCAGCCAGCGCTTCTCTTCGGTGTCGACGATATGCATGAACTCGCAACCGATCGAACGGCAATAGGTGCGATCCAGCGCATCGACGATTTCCTTGAGCGGCGCCTGGTCCTTGCCCAGGAAGAAGGAACCGGTCTGGAACTCGGTATCGAGGTCGGCCTTGGACAGCTGGTGGAACGCCAGATCCAGGTCAGGCACCGGCTTCGGATCACGCAGCCCCAGCGGGTCGATGTCGGCCTTCTGGTGGCCCCGGAAGCGATAGGCGTTGATCAGCTGCAGGACCTTGACCTGCTTGCGGCTCTCTTCGCTGTCGACGGTCGCGGCGCCGGCAACGGCGGTGCGACGTTCGCGGCCAAGCTGATAGAACTGATCACGGATCGGTGAGAGGGGGGTCTCGTCGGACGGGGCGCCTTCCTGGCGTGACAACTCGTCGAAGTAATCGCGCCATTCATCGGAGACGGCGCTAGGGTCGTCGAGGTACTGCTCATAGAGCGCTTCCACGTAGTGGACGTTGCTGCCCGTCACGTGAGAGGAGCGCCACATCAACTCCATTATGCCTTGTTGCATCTCTCGGTCACCCTGCACTGATGGGGTGGTAGTGGGCTCGATGCTCGTGATCTACCGCGGGCGTGGCGCAGGCCCCTCAGTGGAAGGCGTCCTGCCCATCGTCACCCTTGGCACTGACCATCATCGAGCGCCCTGGTGGTTCTGCCGCGGTCATCGGGGCCGCGGTCGATCTGCCTAGCGGTCTTGCATCATGCTCAAAAGCCGGTGCCCATGGCACCGGCTCCTGACGCTGTCATCCGGGGGCGCGACAGGATGCCGCGCCCCGGACCGAGCCCATGATAACAAGCCCGGCGCCACGATTTAAGTGGCATTCGCCAGCAACATCTCACGGATCTTGCCGATCGCCCGAGTCGGGTTAAGCCCCTTGGGGCAGACCGCCACACAGTTCATGATGCCGCGGCAACGGAATACGGAGAACGGATCCTCCAGCTCCGACAGACGCTCTTGGGTCGCCGTATCGCGGGAATCCGCGAGGAAGCGATAGGACTGCAGCAGGCCGGCGGGACCGACGAACTTCTCCGGATTCCACCAGAACGACGGGCACGAGGTCGAACAGCAGGCGCACAGGATGCACTCATACAGACCGTCGAGCTTGTCGCGCTCTTCCGGAGACTGCAGGCGCTCGATGGCCGGCGCCGGCGTGTCATTCTGCAGGTACGGCTGGATCTTTTCGTACTGCTTGTAGAACAGCGCCATGTCGACCACCAGATCACGAATGACCGGCAGACCGGGCAAGGGACGCAGCACCAGCTTGTTGTTCTTGACCACCTCGGACAGCGGGGTGATACAAGCCAGGCCGTTCTTGCCGTTCATGTTCATGCCGTCACTACCACAGACGCCTTCACGGCAGCTGCGACGGAAGGCCACGGAACTGTCGTCCTCCTTGATCATCTCAAGCAGGTTCAGCACCATCAGGTCGCGACCCTGGGTATCGACCTCGAACTCCTGCATATAAGGCGCGGAGTCGGTTTCCGGGTTGTAGCGGTACAGGGATACCTGAAGCTTGGACATGTTGACTCCCCCTTAATAGGTACGGATTTTCGGCTCGAACTTGTCGACGGTCTTCGGCGCGAAATTGACATCGCGCTGGCCGACCCGCTTGTCGCCGGGGAAGAACATGGAGTGCTTCAGCCAGTTGGCGTCGTCACGATCCGGATAGTCGTAGCGGGAGTGCGCACCGCGACTCTCCTTGCGCTCCAGTGCCGCGATGGCGGTGGCCTCGGCCACTTCCATCAGGTTGTCGAGCTCGAGCGCCTCGACCCGGGCAGTGTTGAACGCATGGGACTTGTCGGCCAGATGGGCGTTGGCGATCCGTCCACGCAGTTCGGCCAGCTTCTCGACGCCCTCGACCATGTTCTTCTCTTCGCGGAACACGCCGAAGGAGTTCTGCATGATGCTCTGCAGCTCGCGCTTGAGCTCAGGCACGCTCTCGCCGCCTTCGGACTCGTTCCAGCGAGTGATGCGCTTCATCGCGGTCTCGATGTCGGACTCGCGGGCATCCAGGTACTCGATGCCTTCATTGAGCGCGCTCTCGATGTACATGCCGGCGGCACGCCCGAACACCACCAGATCCAGCAGCGAGTTGCCGCCCAGGCGGTTGGCACCGTGCACGGAGACACAAGCTGCCTCGCCACAGGCGTAGAGACCATTGATGATCTGGTCGTTGCCGTCGGCATCCTGGGCGATCGCCTGACCATGCACGTTGGTGGCGATACCACCCATCATGTAGTGGCAGGTCGGCACCACCGGGATCGGCTCCTTGGCCGGATCCACGTGGGCGAAGGTCTTGGCCAGCTCGACGATGCCCGGCAGACGCTTGGACAGCACCTCCTCGCCCAGGTGGTCGAGCTTGAGGAAGACGTGATCGCCGTCTTCGCCGCAACCACGACCTTCGAGGATTTCCATGACCATGGAGCGCGCAACCACATCGCGGCCGGCGAGGTCCTTGGCGTTCGGCGCATAACGCTCCATGAAGCGCTCGCCGTCCTTGTTGACCAGGTAGCCGCCTTCACCGCGACAACCTTCTGTCACCAGCACACCGGCACCGTGGATACCGGTCGGGTGGAACTGCCACATTTCCATGTCCTGCATCGGCACACCGGCACGCAGCGCCATGCCGATACCGTCACCGGTGTTGATCAGGGCATTGGTGGTGGAGGCATAGATGCGACCGGAACCGCCGGTGGCCAGCACGGTAGCCTTGGACTTTACGTGCACCACTTCACCGGTCTCGATATCCATGGCGATACAGCCGACCACGTCACCGTTGGCGTTCTTCACCAGGTCGACGGCGTACCATTCATTGAGAAAGGTGGTGTTATTTTTCAGATTGTTCTGGTACAGCGTGTGCAGCAGAGCGTGTCCGGTACGGTCGGCCGCGGCGCAGGTACGGGCCGCCTGGCCGCCTTCGCCAAAGTTCTTGGACTGACCGCCGAACGGGCGCTGATAGATCCGCCCATTGTCGAAACGGGAAAACGGCAGGCCCATGTGCTCGAGTTCGAACACCGCCTTCGGCCCCTCGGAACACATGTATTCCGCAGCGTCCTGGTCGGTGATGTAGTCACCGCCCTTGACGGTGTCGTACATGTGCCAGCGCCAGTCGTCGTTGGGGTCGGAGGAAGCGATGGCACAGGTAATGCCGCCCTGGGCGGACACGGTGTGCGAACGCGTCGGGAAGACCTTGGACAGCACCGCGGTCTTCTTGCCGGACTTGGCCAGCTCCAGCGCCGCACGAAGGCCGGCACCACCGCCACCGATGATGATGGCGTCAAAGGTCAAACTACGCATGGTTGACATGTATCAGGCTCCCCACAGCACTTGGATGCCCCAGACCAGGAACACGAAGATGGCAATGATGATGACGGACTGGGTGCCGACACGAATGGCGGTCGGCTTGATGTAGTCGGTGGTCACGGTCCACAGGCCCACCCAGGCATGGGCGGCCAGCGAGACGAAGGCCAGCAACGAGAAGATTCGCATCCAGGTCTGCTCGAACAGACCGCTCCAGGTGGCATAGTCGAGCTGCGGATGAGCCAGCAGATAGACCACCAGAAAGACCGTGTAGAGCGCCATGACAACCGCACTGGCGCGCTGGATGATCCAGTCGGACAGGCCGCTGCGGCTGAAGCTCGTGATGTTGGTTACCATACCCAGACTCCCGCCAGAATGATCAGGACAACGCTAGCCACGATGGTGATCTGCGCCTTTTTCACCGCACCTTCCAATGACACGCCGATGTTGGCGTCCATAATGAAGTGCTTGCAGCCGGCGACGAAGTGGAAGGCCAGAGCGGACAACAGTCCCCAGGCCACCAGCTTGGCGAAGAAGTTGTGCGCCAGCGCATCGCGTACGGCGTCGAAACCGGCCGGCGAGGACAACGAGGCGTCCAGCGCCCAGAAGCCGAAGATCAGACCGACGAAGAGAATGACGCCAGTGACCCGGTGGGTAATCGACGTCAAGGCGGGAAGGGGGAAGTGGATCGTGGATAGATCCAGATTTACGGGTCGTTTGCTATTCACGGCTCTCTACACACTCTCTTGGCCCACTCTACGACATACGGGCCAGAGGCCCGAGCGGGCGGTGGTTTTGGGAAGGGCGCTGTCGTGACCCAACCTGCGACAAGTTGGACACGACCTCCTGTTCCTGCCAGTCGCGGCCTGAATTATAGGGACATGCCCCCACCATGACAAATGGCATGACCATGCAATTTGGCGAACGCTTCGTCGAAAAATGCGGCAAAGCTGCATAAAAATGCGACTTCGTCAAGTTGCTGCACCGCAAAAGGACAGGCAATGATGCAAAGCACCATAACCTGTACAACACCTATACTGCTAAATGAGCATAGTACAACAGCAAGCGTTCAATGGGAGAATTGACAATATCCTGAACGCTTCTATAGTGGGCGAACCTTTTTTGCCGGGCGACCCCCTATTCGTCGGCACGTTAGTGAGAAATGACAACGTATCGCTCCATATCGAACACGAAGGAGGCCTGACATGGCTGAGAGAAAAGCGACCCTGACGGTGGATGGTCTGGAGAAACCTGTCGAACTTCCCGTCCATTCAGGCACCCTCGGCCCCGACGTCGTTGACGTGCGCGGACTCGGAGCGGAAGGCCTCTTTACCTTCGACCCCGGCTTCCTGGCCACCTCTTCCTGCGAATCCGGCATCACCTACATCGATGGCGCCAACGGCGTGCTGCTGCACCGCGGCTACCCGATCGAACAGCTGGCCAAGAACTCCAACTTCGTCGAGCTCTGCTACACCCTGCTGTTCGGTGAACTGCCGGACGAAGAGCAGTACAAGGACTTCGAGCACCGGGTGCGCAACCACACCATGGTCCACGAGCAGATCGCCAACTTCTTCAAGGGCTTTCGCCGCGACGCTCACCCGATGTCGATCATGTGCGGCGTGATCGGCGGCCTGGCAGCCTTCTATCACGACCACCTGGACATCACCCAGGCGCAGGACCGCGAGATCAGCGCCATTCGCCTGATCGCCAAGATGCCGACCATCGCGGCCATGTCCTACAAGTACAACATCGGCCAGCCTTTCAACTACCCGCGCAACGACCTGAACTATGCAGAGAACTTCCTCTACATGATGTTCAGCAATCCGTGCGAGCCCTACGAGATCAACCCGGTCTACGCCAAGGCCATGGACCGCATCTTCATGCTGCACGCGGACCACGAGCAGAACGCCTCCACCTCCACGGTGCGCCTGGCGGGCTCCACTGGCGCCAATCCGTTTGCCTGCATCAGCGCGGGCATCGCAGCCCTGTGGGGCCCGGCCCACGGTGGCGCCAACGAAGCAGTGCTCAACATGCTCGACGAGATCGGCGACGACTCCGAAGAGAACATCCAGCGCTTCATCGACAAGGCCAAGGACAAGGATGACCCGTTCAAGCTGATGGGCTTCGGTCACCGCGTCTATCGCAACTTCGACCCGCGCGCCAAGGTCATGAAGGAGACCTGCGACGAGGTCCTGGAAGAACTGGGCAAGGCCGACGATCCGCAACTCAAGATCGCCAAGCGCCTGGAGCAGATCGCCCTGGAAGACGAGTACTTTGTCGAGCGCAAGCTCTACCCGAACGTCGACTTCTATTCCGGCATCATCCTCAAGGCGATGGGCATCCCGACCAACATGTTCACGGTCATCTTCGCGGTATCCCGTACCATCGGCTGGATCTCGCACTGGAACGAGATGATCAGCGAAAGCTACAAGATCGGTCGTCCGCGCCAGCTCTACACCGGGCATCCCAAGCGCGACTACCCGTCCAAGTAATTCGCCGACAAGGTAATTCGCGTGGCGCCCCCTGCCCCATGCAAGGGAATCGCCGCCACGCCAGAAGACGCACCATCCCGCGTCGCATTACCATGAAAAGGGCCGCCCTCCGGGGCGGCCCTTTTTTTGCTCAATGGATGAATCGGTACGCCAACCGGCGCTATGCTGACCCCCTCTAGCGAAACAACAAAGGAGCGCTTTCATGAGTCGAGACATCTCCACCGTCGCCTTTATCGGCCTTGGGGTCATGGGCTACCCCATGGCAGGCCATCTCGCCGAAGCCGGACTGACGGTACGGGTCTACAATCGCACCCAAAGCAAGGCCGAGCAGTGGTGCGAGCGCTTCGACGGCAGCCATCATGCGACACCCGCCGAGGCCGCCAGCGGCGCCGATCTGGTACTGGTGTGCGTGGGCAATGACGACGACGTTCGCGAGGTCACCACCGGGCCTGACGGGGTACTGTCGACGCTCTCCCAGGGCGCCATCCTGGTGGACCATACCACCGCCTCCTCGAGCCTCGCCGAGGAGCTCGACCAGGCCTGCCAGAAGCAGGATGTGGGCTTCATCGATGCGCCGGTCTCTGGCGGCCAGCAAGGAGCAGAGAACGGCGCCCTGACCATCATGTGCGGCGGCCAGGAGGAACACTTCTCCAGGGCAAGGCCGGTACTCGAGCACTATGGCAGAGCCGTGACCTTGATGGGAGGCGTCGGCGCTGGACAGCTGACCAAGATGGTCAACCAGATCTGCATCGCAGGCCTTGTCCAGGGCCTCGCTGAAGGCCTTCATTTCGCCGAGCAAGCGGGTCTCGACCAGGAGCGGGTGGTCGAGGTCATCAGCCAGGGAGCCGCCGGATCGTGGCAGATGGAGAACCGTCACGCGACCATGATCCGTGACGAATACGAGCATGGCTTCGCCGTCAACTGGATGCGCAAGGATCTGGATATCTGTCTGAACCAGGCGCGTCAGCTGGAGGCTCGCCTGCCGGTGACCGCACTGGTGGACCAGTTCTACGCCGACGTGCAGGCAATGGGGGGTGGACGCTGGGACACGTCCTCGCTGCTGCGACGCCTGCGCGAAAGGTCTGACAGCAAGGACTGACATTTTCCATACCTGCCGGGCCAGCGCCCTCCTGCTGGCCCGACCTTCCCGCGGCGCCGGCATGCGCTCATGGGCCAACATCCCCCTCTCTCCCCAAGCCCCTTACACCCCGCCCAGCGTTTTCCACACTTTCTGTGGATAACCCTGTTCACAACCTATCGAAACCGCCCTCGAATCGCCATGAACTGGGCATTGGACTTAGATTGGTCAATTTTTAACCTGTCGCAACACGTTGATTTTGAAAGGAAAAAATATAAATCGCGCAACCACGGGCGTTATCCCCGTAGCAGAGGCTGACCGGGGAAAAATGCGTCACTGGTGGACAAGAGGAAGGTTCTGTCAAGCCGTACAAGACAGTTTTTGCAAACCATCCACAAGCAAACTGAGGCTTCGTGCAAATCACGAAGAGCTCACAAAGCGAATGGTGATAACAAGAGGAGAGACCACGGAGTTCACAACGATTCATGCGAAAGCATGAATCCATGCGGAGCAGACGTCACGCACATGAAGTGGCGTCCCATAGGGGGTTCGAACCCCTGTTCCCGCCGTGAAAGGGCGGTGTCCTGGACCACTAGACGAATGGGACGCAGCCTGAAACGAGATTGGTGGAGCCTAGCGGGATCGAACCGCTGACCTCGACACTGCCAGTGTCGCGCTCTCCCAGCTGAGCTAAGGCCCCATCTCGTGAAGACGAGACGTATCTTACGGATATCATAAGATTTGGTCAACCCCGGAAGCGCCAAAATTTTTCGGCGCCCCGGCCATTGCGAAGACCTCATGGCAATCGAGGCAATCAAGCCTCCCCCACTGCCATCACTCGCCAATGTGCCTGAGCAGCTCTCGCTTTTTCTCCGGGAAGCTCGCGGCTATTTCTAAGGGAAGCTCGCGGCGCCTTCTCGAAGCGCTTGGCCTGCTTCTTGGAGACGCCACCCAGCACGCCGATGGCGTGACGCAGGCGGGCGCGGGGGAGCTGAACGTATCAAGCGCCATGGCGATGGGGGCTCGCAATAACGCCTCTCCCCCACCGCCATCACTTGTCACTATTCCGCCGGCAACTCGCGATATTCCTTCTCGAAGCGCTTGGCCTGCTTCTTGGAGACGCCACCCAGCACGCCAATGGCGTGACGCAGGCGGGCGCGGGTCATGTCGGAGCCAAGAATCGCCATGGCGTCCATCACCGAGGTGCTCGACGAAGAGCCGGTGATGGCGATAAAGACCGGTGCCAGCAGTACCTTCATCTTCAGATCGAAGTGGCTGCCCAACAGCTTGATCTCGGCCAGCAGCGCGTCCTTGTTCCAGCTGGACACACCTTCGAGCCGCCAGACCAGGAACTGCAGCAGCTTGACGAGATCTTCACGCTCCAGGTTGATCCCGTCGAAGCTTGCTTCGCTGATGGCGGGCAGCCCGGAGAAGAAGTGCCCCGCCAGAGGCGCCACGTCGGACAAGGTATCGACCCGCGTGCGCACCTGGGGCAGGATCTGCGCCACATAGTCTTCATTGAAGGCCCAGGTCATCAAGGCCTGGAGAAAGGCACGGTCGTCCAGGTCCTCGCGCAGGTAGACACCGTTGAGCCAGGTCAGCTTCTCGAGATCGAACACCGGGCCACCCAGCGATACCCGCTGAATGTCGAAGTTTTCCATCATCTCGGCGAGGGAGAACTTCTCTCGTTCGTCCGGCATGGACCAGCCCATGCGTCCGAGATAGTTGGTTACCGCCTGGGGCAGGAATCCCATACGCCGATAATAGTTGATCGAGGTAGGGTTCTTGCGCTTGGACAGCTTGGACTTGTCGGGATTGCGCAGCAGCGGCATATGGCACAGCTCAGGCATGTCCCAGCCAAAGTACTCATACAGCAACTGGTGCTTGGGCGCCGAATTGATCCACTCCTCGCCACGCAGCACGTGGGTGATCCCCATCAGGTGATCATCCACCACATTGGCCAGGTGATAGGTCGGCATGCCGTCGGACTTGAGCAGGATCTGCGCATCCACCTGGGCCCAGTCCACCTCGATGGCGCCACGTAGCATGTCCTGAACGACGCAGGGGCCGCTTTCCGGCACCTGCATGCGCACCACATAGGGCATGCCCTCTTGCTCGCGACGGGCCTGTTCGTCGGGATCGAGCGCCAGATCGGCCGGCTTCAGCGCAAGGTGCAGCCCCTGGGCCTTGCGCGCCTCTCGCAGCTCGTCGAGCTCCTCGCTGGTGCGGTAACACTTGAAGGCATGGCCGGCATCGATCAATCGCTGGGCGTGCTCGGCATAGATGTCTCCTCGCTCGCTCTGACGATACGGACCATGCGGGCCGCCGACATCGGGCCCTTCGTCCCATTCAAGCCCCAACCAACGCAACGAATCGAGGATCATCTGCTCCGACTCGGCGGTGGAACGAACACGATCGGTGTCCTCGATGCGAAGGATGAACTCTCCCCCATGCTGTCGAGCAAAGCACAGGTTGAACAAGGCAATGTAGGCGGTTCCTACGTGGGGGTCCCCGGTGGGCGACGGGGCGATACGCGTGCGAACAGTCATAACGTCCTGCATCCTGAAGTCGTTGAAGCCAAGCTGGCGGCGTGGGCGCATTATACGCACCGACGAAGCAATTGCGCAGGACCCGGCGGGATTCGCGAAACTCTGAAATCGTCACCCCGTGCAGGGCTCGAACAGGTTGCCACCCCACCCAGGCCAGGAGAGCGACATGGACAGACTTCCCGACGGCTATCGCGCCCTCGTCATCGGCGGCAATGGAGGCATAGGTCGCGCCGTCGTCGATCGACTGCTCGCCGACCCACGGCTGGGGCAGGCGACCGTTGTCAGCCGAACCTCCTTTCGGGCCTCCTCTTCTCGCCTGGAAGCGATCGAAGGCGATGTCACCACTGCACAGGGCCGAGCTGACCTGGGTCGAGCCCTTCACGGCCCTGCTGGCCAAGCCGTTCCTCTTCACCTTGTGGTCAACGCCATTGGCCTGTTGCACGACGAGGCAAGCAACATTCGGCCCGAGAAACGCCTGGAGGACCTCGACGAAGCCGCCCTGACGACCCTTTTTCAGGTCAACGCCGCCACGCCGGCCTTGATGCTCCAGACGCTGCTTCCCCACCTCAAGGGCTCCCATCCCACCACCGTGGTCAGCCTGTCGGCACGGGTCGGCTCGATCGGCGATAACGGCCTGGGCGGCTGGTACGCCTACCGCGCCAGCAAGGCCGCCCATAACATGCTGATGAAAACCGCTGCCATCGAACTCAAGCGATTGAACCCCCGGTCCTGCGTGCTGAGCTTCCACCCGGGTACCACCGACAGCTTGCTGTCACGCCCCTTTCAGGCCCGAGTCCCTGAGCACAAGCTGTTCACCGCCAACTTTGTCGCCGACCGACTGATGACCATGGTGCAGCAGCGTGGCCCCGACGACAGCGGCGGCTTCTTCGACTGGGCCAACGAGCCGATCACCTGGTAGTGCGGCATAGGAACCGTCGAATATCGTTGACGCCTGATATTGCACAAGAGGTGCTTATGAATGAGTATTCTAAATTCTCTTTATGTGTCGACAGGAAGGTTCCATGGACGCGCTGGGTCCGCGCATCAAATCTTTGAGGTTGGCAGCCGGCTTGAACAAGGCGGCGCTGGCTCGCCAGGTCGGGGTCTCTGACGTCACCATTTCCTACTGGGAGTCCGGCACCATCAAGCAGATCGGGCATGAACGCCTGGTGGCGCTGTCACAGGCCCTTAACTGCCCCCTGGCACACCTGCTGGAAGGAGAACCGAGCCGACCATCTCCCCTCTACCTGAGATCGACCCTGCCGCTGCCCTGGCAGGAAGTCGCCCACAAGGGGATCGATCTGCCACTGGAGCTGATCCCGGAGCAGCGTTGGGACGGTGACTGCCACCTGGTGACGCCAGCGCCGGATGAGCACTTCGATTTTCTGGGACCGCTGGATCTGGCCGCCGTGGCTCCGACCGAGATATTCCGGCAGCCGGGACTCTATCTTGTGGCGGAGGAAGATACCCTGTACCTGCGCCGAGTCGCCCAGGACAACAACGGGCAACTGACCTTTCAGCGCCAGGGCCAGACCACCACCACGCCTTACCACAGCGGCATGCGCCTCAAGGCCAAGGTGGTAGCGCTATGGCGTAGCGAATCAGCGACCTGAGGTGAGACGAAAAGCAGAGATGAAACCAAAAGCAGTCGGCCGGGCCTGACGTTTCATCTCTCGCCTACTCAGATCACCCAACCAGGCGCCCAAGCCCCGAGGGCGAGCCCGACGGGGCAGGTCGGTCACTCCGGCCTTACCGTCCCTTGCCGCCTCAGCCCTGCCCGGCTGTCTTGTCGCCACCGCTCTCTGTGCCTTGCGCTTCTTATCACTTGCCCTTCTTATCACTTGCCCTTCTTATCCCTTGCGCTTCTTATCCCTTGCACTGTTTATCCCTTTTACTTATAAGTCGGCGATGGCGCCCAGGCGCGTTCGACGCATGACGCTCGCTTCCAGCCATCTTCCAGGACGCTTTTCTGGGACGCTTTTCTGGAACACTTCTCCAGAACTCTTCTCGGTCTTTTCCAGGAACTCTTCTCAAGAACGTTGCCCCAAGATCTTTTCCAGGAACACTTCTCAAGAACACGTTTCCAAAAGCGACTTCCACGGGAGGTCTGTAACAACTTCCTGCTGCGTTCGCGTCTGAACGACACTTATCAAGGGCTGATTTCAAGGGTTGATTCAGGGACTCTGCTGCACTTCGACATCGTCCAGCGTTCGTCGCACTTCCTGCCCTACCAGAAACCGCTGGCTAGCCTTGATGATCTTGCCCAGTCCATGCTCAGACGTGGCCACCAGTGGCCCATCAAGGTGCTCGCCGCTCGGCCCGATCCGCGCCTTGACCTCGGCGGGCTGCACGTCAGCAGGCGCGGTGACCAGCTCGATACGATAGTAGCCATCGGGCAACCCGCTACCGGGACCGTAGGGCCCGGCTGTCACACTGCCCTCACGCACTTCGGTGCGTGACTGCCAACGCACGTTGCTGGCCTCGCGCACCACCCGAAGCTGGACTTTAGTGCCTTCCGGCAAGTTGGTCGTGGCCGCCACGTGCATTCGCCGATCCGACGCCAGCCGGATATCCAGCGATACCGTCACCGGCTCGTCCAGCGCCGCTACCGTCGTCGGTTCAGGTTCAGGTTCATCAGCTCGGGACGTCACCCTTTCGACAGAACCGGACGCAACATCTCGCTCACCGCTCGGCTCCGAAGGCTGACTTACTGTTGAATCTCCGTCACAGGCCGCCAGCACCACGACAACCATGGCTCCTGCGACCAACATTACTGCAAAACGCCAAGGGCTCATCATCACCTCTCCTCGCTGCTACATGAGCCTAGCACGGTGCTTGTTCAGTGTACGCCCGAGCGCCCTGCCCTTTTCAAAACAATCTTCAGCACAATCACTTCATAACACTTTTCATTACGTTTGATAACACTTAAACACCAATTAAAACCCATAAAAAGCTAATAAAAAGGAACCATGCGCAAAGATGCATCTACGCTAAATATTCAACTACAAGAGTTTTAGAAAGCCCATACAGGCTTTATTACCTTTCCACCAAGATAACCATTACATCCGGACTAGGTGAGGTATAAACCGATGACTTTGCAACGAAAACTACTCGTTATTGCTCTCGCCAGCGCGATGGCGACCCTGACCGCCTGCTCTGGTGATTCCAGCAACTCTCGCACCCTGGCCAGTAACAGCCAGGACCCGATTACCAGCGGTGGCGACGATGGCTCCGGTGGTGATGGCTCCGGTGGTGACGGCTCCGGTGGTGATGGCTCCGGTGGTGATGGCTCCGGTGGTGACGGCTCCGGTGGCGATGGAGGCGATGGTGATGGCTCCGGTGGTGATGGTTCCGGTGGTGACGGCTCCGGTGGTGACGGCTCCGGCGGCGATGGAGGCGATGGTGACGGCGGCGATGGCATTGCCCGCTCATCGCTGGAAGGCGTATTCCTGGCGACCGCCGATACAAGCGACGGTGTCGACACCACGCTTACCGATATCGGTAACGGCATCTCCCAGCAAAGCGCCGTCCCTCAGCTGGCCAGCGTCACCGAGCCTGCAGGTACGATCGTCTCCGAAACGGGCGATGCGGTCGGCGACATCTCGAGCGGCGTACGCGATGGTGCCGGCAGCCTCAGCACCAATGACAACTATCTGGGCACCACTGCCGCTGGCGTGACCAACGGTGTCGGCGAGCTTGGACAGGCAGTTTCGGCGACAGGAGACACCGTTGCCGGCCTGGGCGAACTGCCCGTGGTGATGGAACTCGACGCCCGAACAGGCCTGGTGACCAAGCTCGGTACCACCGTCAATGGGCTCGGCGGCAAGGTGGAGCGCGCAGGCGACGCACTCAGCGTCAATTTCGAGGATTCCAGCGAGGTGCTCGGGGCCACCACTACCAAGCTTGGTGTTGCCCTTCGTCCTGTGCTGCTGGGCACCGACGGCAAGGTCACACGCGTCGGTCAAGCGCTGGTGTTGCCGGCCCAGGCCGGCAACCTGCTGCTACGCACCGGTGGCACCCTGGCCGACCTCGGTCAGCGCATCGGTGAACGCTACTCTCTGCTTGGCGGCGCCGGCGATAGCGTGACCGGCAGCGGTAATATCGTCATCGCGACCGGCGAGCTGCTCGGCGGCGGTGAAGGCGACAATGGCTCAGGCGGCGGCCTCGGCGGACTGCTCGATGGCGATACCAGTGCACCTGACGACGGCCGCACCGACCTGGAGCGCACCGTCGCCAGCGCAGGACAGACCGGCGTCGGTGCTGGAGACGCGGTCACCGCCCTGGGAGATGGCATCTCGCAGCAAAGCCTGGGAGGACGCGGCGAGTTTGTCACCGACGGACTGGGCAATGTCATCAGCAATGGCGGCCAAGCCGTATCCGGGCTCAGCAACGGACTCGACAATGGTCTGGGCAACTTCTCGAATAACCCCAACGCTGTGGGAACCACCTTGGCCGGCGGCGGTGTAGCGGTCTCCGAAACCGGAGAGGTGGTATCCAGCCTCGGCGCCACCGTCGGCAACCTGAACCAGCTCCCCCTGGTCATGCAGCTCGACAACCGCAGCGGCGCCATCACCCAGCTCGGCAGCAGCGTTGCGGCCCTTGGTGGCGGCGTGACCCAGGCCGGCAACGTGCTGACACTGAACTTCAACGACGACGGCTCGCACCTTGGTGGCCTGACCCGCGAAGTGTCGGCGGTATTGCGCCCCGTTGTCATCCAGACAGATAGCGGTGTTACCCAGCTCAGCCAGGCCCTGGTGGTCGGCCCCGAGGTAGGCAGCGTGCTGATCCAGGCCGGCGTAGCGGTAGATGGACTGGGTGGTCGCCTGGGGCAGGGCAATGACCTCGCCACTGGCCTGGGTGCGGCTGTCAGCGGTGTCGGAGGCATCGCCGCCAACACCGGCAGACTGTTGGGCGGTGATGAAGCTCGACTGCTTTCGCGTCTCGACGGCCAGGGACTCAGTCAGCTGGAATCGGCCGGGCTACTGGGCGAAGGGGCCCTACTCTCGGACCTCGGAGGAAGCCAGCAAGGCGGCCTCGGGGGCGGACTCGAGGCAGGGCTTGGCGACCAGCTTGGTGGTGACAGCAACCTCATCGCCGGACTCAACGATACGCTGGGCGGCGACGGTGGATTGACCGCCGGGCTCGGCAACTCGCTCGGTGGTGACAGTGGCAGCGGCCTGGTCTCTGGAGTCTCCGATACCCTGACCAGCACCCTCGGCGGTGGCGATAACGGCGGCGGCCTGGTGTCCGGGGTCTCCGACAGCCTGACCAGCAGCCTTGGCGGTAGCGAAAGTGGCGGCGGCCTGGTGTCCGGGGTCTCCGATAGCCTGACCAGCAGCCTGGGCGGTAGCGAAAGCGGCGGCGGTCTGGTGTCCGGGGTCTCCGACAGCCTGACCAGCAGCCTCGGCGGTGACGATAGCAGCGGTGGCAATAGCGGCGGTCTGGTCGGCGGCACCCTGGACACCGTCGGTGGCGTGACCGACAAGCTCACCGGAGATCTGGGCGGCAACCAGGACAGCGGTGATGACGCCAGCAGCGACAAGGGCATCGTCGGTGGACTGGTAGGAGGCCTTCTGGGCAAGAACTAATCTTGCCCGCTCCAGCATGGTAAACGCAGGCCCGATACCCCCGCGGGTATCGGGCCTCATCTTGGAATCATGCTCAACACCAGTCCAGACGCTGCTCATAACAATATTCGAGGCTCCCTGACAGGCCTCGTCCAGGGATCCACAAGGAAGCCTATGCCAAGCACTACGCCGCATCCAACGCCCCACACCAAGCCACCTTCCCCGCCACGTTCGAGATACAGTCCCCTTCCCCTGGTGATGGCCGCCGGCAGCCTGTTGGCCGTGTCACCCCTCCAGGCCCAGCAGACGCTGGAGACCGTCGACGACATCATCGAAAATCGCCGGCTGGCGCCACAACAGCGCAGCGTAGAAACCGAGGTTGACCTGCCCAGCGACGCCAGCGCCGGCATCCCTGCCCGCGTCACCGTGCGTCACGTGCGCTTTATCGGCGACAGCGTGCTGGATCTGGCCGAACTGAGTCAGGGACTTCAGGCCATGATCGGGCAGAGCGTGAGCCGAGAGGCCATCGAGGCCGAAGTCCAGGCGATCACCGACGCCTACCAGGACGGCGGCTATCCGCTGTCCTTCGCCTACCTGCCAACCAACAACTTTCGTGACGGCAACGTGCGCATCGTTCTGGTGGAGGGGCATATCGCCCGTACCGAGATCGTGGTGGACGATGACCCCGTGGCGGGCCGGGTGGAGAAACTGGTCCAGCCATTGCTGGAAGAACGCCCTCTGACGCGCAGCACCTTTGAGCGTGTCAGCGGGCTGATCGAGCGAATTCCCGGTGCCAGCCTGACCCTGAAGGCACCGGTGCCGCGCACCCCCGGCGGCGCCACCACCCTGCGTGTCGAAGAGCGTCGCATCGATCATTTTGACTATTCGGGCAACCTCAGCGGTGGCGATGAGCAGGACGCCGTCTTCATCAACCGGGTCTCGACCCAGAGCCTGACTACCTGGGGCGACAGCCTGGGCTTCTCCTGGCTGTGGCCCATCGACAACGACAACGAGCTCTACGCGCTGGACTATCGTACCGATATCGGCAACGACGGCCTGACCCTGACCGCCTCCGCCGACAGCTATGACGGTGAGGACGAGGAGAATCTGATCTACCTGCTCGACGGACAGCGCTTCGATCTGCGCCAGGATCAGGATACCGACCGTAGACGCTATCGCCTGGGGCTGTCCTACCCCTTGCTGCTGTCACGCTCCTCGAGCCTGACCCTGGGCGGCGCCTTGCGTCATCACGACGAGACCAAGACCACATCACTCAGCTTCGAGGAACAGACTCTCAACCAACTGGTCGAGGAGTCCGAGTATTCAGCCGCCGATCTGGACCTGAACTATCGCACCCAGCGTGGCCGGCAGTTCTGGCTGGCCTCGCTGGCCCTGCGCCAGGGCATGGATCTGGGGGCCAACGAGCAGCAGCGCCGGCTCAACGGTACACCGCTTGCCGACAACGGTGATCTGCACTTCACCCGCTGGCAGCTGGACGCCCAGTACAGACGCCTGTATGGCGATCACTGGCGCATTACCGCCAGCGCCAACGGTTTCTATTCCGACGATGCGCTGCCGGAACCCGAGCGCGGCAACTACGGTGGCCAACGCTTCGGGCGCGGCTATGACGCCGGCCAGGCGGAGGGCGACTACGGTTTCGCCGGGGCGCTGGAACTACGCTATCTGCAGCCTGTGAATAGCGCCTGGCTTTCCCGCGTCGAGCCCTACCTGGTGCTGGATGGCGCCCGCACCGAGTTTCAGGAGCGCGACGCGGATAGCCACCTGGCTTCGGCGGCGGCCGGCGTCAGTCTGGGCAAAGGACGTCTGTACGGCCTCACCCTGGAGTACGCCGAGCCCATCGGCGATCGTGACCTCGAGACCGATAGCCGCGAGGGTCGCATCAACGCCCGCCTGACCTGGAACTTCGAAGGCTGATCTCTGGGCTATGGATGAACTCGCCAGGGGCCGCCACAACGGGCCCCTGGCCATATCACCCGACCCAAGGCCCTCATTTACGGCAGGGCCGGCCGCTCGCTCAGTCGGCCTCCCGGCCGTCATTCCAGCCGCCCTGTCAGCCGCCCTCCCAGCCGCCCTTTCAGCCGACCCCAGCGCCACTTCCTATTGCCCTGCACACGACAACCCTGCGCGTGTCTCGTCGTGCAGCGAGACCGCGTGTGGTGAAACATTGGCGTCGTCTCGTTTCTTGAGCCAGGCCAGCAAATTTACCTCTCATCTCGCCGCATCGTCGCCGTCCTTGCAGCGGATCAAGCATTGTGCCGACCCAAGTCCCGACAGACTGTCGAGGCCCGTAGACTCGAAGGCAGGCGGTCACACAAGGGCCGTCTGTCCCTGATCACACCGACAACAAAAGAGCCTACACCATGACCTTCTGAAACGAGGAAACCGAGATGGAAACGCAAGTGACCTCCTCCAAACGGCGCTCCGGCCTGCGCATGCCCACGGTCTATACCCTGCTCTTTGTGATCACCGCGCTGGTGGCGGTGCTGACCTGGGTCATGCCCGCCGGCAAGTACGACTACCATGTGGAAGGCAGCGATCAGGTCATTGCTGCCAGCGACGTGCTCGACTATCAGGGTGACGGCCGCCTGTTGCCGATTCCCGGCACCTACCAGGTGCTGGAAAGTTCCCCCCAGGGGCCTTTGGATGTGCTGGTGGCACCGATCCAGGGATTCCACAAGGCCGTGGACGTTGCCCTGTTCGTGCTGGTCATCGGCGGCTTTCTGGCGGTGACGATGCGCTCGGGCGCCCTGGATGCCGGGATCGGCGCGGTGGTCGAGCGCTTTGGCGGGCGCGAGCAGTACCTGATTCCCGTACTGATGGTGCTGTTTGCCCTCGGCGGGTCCACCTACGGCATGGCCGAGGAAACGGTCGCCTTCTGGGCCATCATCCTGCCGGTGATCACCGCCGCCGGCTACGACCGCATGGTGGCCGCAGGCATCATCCTGCTCGGCTCCGGCACCGGTGTGCTGGCCTCCACCGTCAACCCCTTCGCCACCGGCATCGCCTCGGGCTTCGCCGGCCTGCCGATCGGCGCCGGTATCACCCTCCGGCTGGCGCAGTTCGTGATCCTGGTGTCACTGGCTATCTGGTTCGTGATGCGCTACGCCGCGCGGATCAAGCGCGACCCGCAGCGCTCGGTGCTGGCGGACCTGCAGCTGACAGCCGACCCTCAGGCCAAGGAGGCCGCCTCGACCCAGGCGTTCACCCTGCGCCACAAGCTGACCATGACGGTGTTTTTCATGACCTTCGGGATCATGGTCTACGGCGTCGTGCCCTGGGAAGACATGGGCATCACGGCTTTTCCGACCCTGTGGTGGTGGTTCGATGAACTCTCCACCCTGTTCCTGAGCGCTGCCATCCTGATCGCCCTGATCAATCGACAGTCCGAATCCGACTTCATCGAGACCTTCCTCGATGGTGCCAAGGACCTGATCGGCGTGGCCCTGGTGGTGGCCGTGGCACGCGGCATCTATGTGGTGATGGACAACGGCGTGATCATCGACACCATCCTCAATTGGGCCGAAGGCGCGGTAGCCGGCCTGTCCTCGGGACTGTTCGTGGTGGTGGCCTACGTGGTCCACATCGTGCTGAGCTTCTTCATCCCATCGACCTCGGGGCTGGCCACGGTGTCCATGCCGCTGATGGCGCCACTGGCCGACTTCTCGGGCGTGGATCGCGAACTGGTGGTCACCGCCTTCCAGTCCGCCAGCGGCTGGATCAACATGTTCGCCCCCACCGCCGCCCATCTGGTCGCCGGACTGGCGCTTGCCAAGATACCCTACGAGCGCTTCGTCAAGTGGGCGCTGCCTTATATCCTGATGACCCTGGGCGTCACCGCGGTGACGCTGTTTGTGGGGGCAAGCCTCACCTGAGCACAGGTCGCGTCAGGGCAACCAACGCAAGTCGAGCATAAAAAAACGCCAGCGCTTTCCAAGCGCTGGCGTTTGCCCTTACATGACGCCTCACGGGCCGCATTCAGGCCTTCTTGACGTACATCGACTTGAGCTTCATGGCACCGATGCCATCGATCTTGCAGTCGATGTCGTGGTCACCATCGACCAGGCGGATGTTCTTCACCTTGGTGCCGACCTTGACCACCGAGGAAGAGCCCTTGACCTTCAGATCCTTGATCACGGTGACGCTGTCGCCGTCGCTCAGCACATTGCCGTGGGCGTCGCGCACCTCGTCACCGCCCTCATCGGGCTCGGCGTTCAACGACCATTCGTGGCCGCACTCGGGACAGACCAGGGAATGGCCATCCTCGTAGCCGTACGGGGACTCACAGGCGGGACAGGGGGGCAGGTCGCTCATGACACTCTCGCAGGTGGGAAAAGCGAAGACGGTACTCCGCCCCCCGCCGGATTGCCAGTCGTCCAATGGAAGGAGAGCCTTGTCAGGCGCTGTCTTCCTATTGCTCCCTATCTTCCTTTTCCGCCTTTTCCCCTTCGCCTTGGGCCTGGCGCTCGTGAATGCGCTTGATATCGGCCTTCAGGGCCCGCCGCTGGCGGCGTGTACTGAACTGCAGAGTGTCCCAGGTTTCGGGCACCAGGGTGCAGGAATCCTCGCTCTGGTGAAACACGAAACGCCGCTCGGCACCGATCGGCAGGTTCTCCGAACAGTAGGTGCCGATCACCCGTACACAGACGGCCTTGAATACCAGCCCATCCCGCGACTCATCGATGTCGGCGATGGTGGTAATACGTTCCTTCAAGGCATTGAACGAACCGATATGAACGAAGCCACCGCTGTCCAGCGGACCCTGGTGGGTACAATGACTGGCGTTGTGGCCCGCTTCCTGCTGGTCTTCATCATCGTCAAGATCCGCCTCGTGGTCACTGACATCCAGCGTCCAGTCACCTTCCGAGGTCTCCAGCGTCATCATGATATGTTGCAAGTAGATGGGCTCGGCGCTCATGTTGCTGATCACACACAGCGCATCCAGATTCTTTCGCTTGCCGCGATTGATGATCAGCCGGGGTCGACGCTGGCGGCGAAAGCCAAAGTACAGAAGCTGCGCGTAGATCAGCCAGATCATGAAGGAGCCGACGCTGGCCAGCGTCTGCAATACGTCCTTGTGGGCAGAAATCCATTCGTACATGGGCGTCATCCTTGAACGAGAAGCCCGTTAAAAACGGGCTTCAGTACGTCATGTTCTGATGGTGGCCGAAGCGCCTCAGGCGTCGCGCTGATAGCTCCCCACCAGCCGATTCATGCCGAGCAGGTGCGGCTCGACCTCGGACAGCAGTTCATTCATGCCGAGGCCCTCCGGCAGGTTCGTCTCGGTGTCCAGCGCCAGTACCCAGAAGTAGTAGCGGTGCACGCCATGCCCTTCCGGCGGCATCGGACCATTGAAACCGAGGTTGCCGGCGTCGTTGATTCCTCGGGTGCCTTCCTCGGTGGCCTCCTCCAGCGAGGAGAGAGACGCCGGCAGGTTGTAGAGCACCCAGTGAACAAAGCCGTAGCATCCCTTCTGGACCAGCGGCGCGTCGGGATCGTGACAGATGACCGCCACCGACTTGGTACCCTCGGGCAGGCCGTCCCAGGCCAGCGCCGGAGACAGGTCTTCTGCCTCCTGGGAGTGCCGTGCGGGGATGGCGCCGTCATTGTCGAAGGCGGTGCTGGTCACTCTTAGCGAAGAAAGCGCAAAGGGCATGGTGATATCCTCCCTGGATCGAAATGGTTCACAATCTGCAAAGGGCGTCTGCGTGATTTTCATGCAACCGCTAGGCGATATTTCACCGCGGCAGCCATGTCCAGCCTTGACGAGTCGCCCCGGGCTGTCAAACCCGCATGTCTTTGACATGATGATGATCCCCCATGGCTTCAAGGGGGGCAGCCGGAAGATAGAGGCACCGAACCGTCGCTCGCCGCTCTAGCCACCATCCTCGCACCAGCCTTGCCGGAGCCCTGCATGAAACGTCTGCTGATCGTCGCCCATGCACCTTCGCCCAACACCCTGGCACTAAGGGAAGCGGCCGAGCGTGGCGCCCGCCATCCGGACATTGACGGCGTGGACGTTCAGGTACTGGGGCCGCTCGATGCTGGCCCCGAGGATGTCAGGAAAGCGGACGCCATCCTGCTTGGCACCACCGAGAACCTCGGCTACATGAGCGGTGCCCTCAAGGACTTCTTCGATCGTAGCTATTACCCCGTGCTGGAACACACCCAGGGGCTGCCCTGCGTGCTGTACATCCGCGCGGGTCACGACGGCACCGGCACGCAGCGGGCGGTGGAAGGCATCGTCACCGGTCTGCGCTGGAAATGGGTCCAGGCGCCACTGGTGCTGCGGGGTGAATGGCAGGACGACTTCACCGACCAGGTGGAGGAGCTCGCCATGACCCTGGCGGCGGGACTTGATGCGGGAATTCTTTAGCATTCTTGTGTAGTGCGAGCCCCTTGCCGTTGGGGATGGCGCCCACACAAAAGCGCCGACATCCCAGGGGATGTCGGCGCTTCAAGGTCTGGCAGTGACCGCCACCGGGCGCTACTGGGCCAGCCGTGGTGTCTGTCGACACCACCTGTCGATCGCGCTGGTGATCAGTCGAGGCGTTCGAACACGGTCGCCACGCCCTGCCCCATGCCGATACACATGGTGGCGAGACCCAGGCGGGTGTCCTGGCGCCGCATAACGTTCAGCAGGCTGTTGCTGATACGGGTGCCGGAGCAGCCCAGCGGGTGACCCAGGGCGATGGCGCCGCCGTGCAGGTTGACCTTCTCGTCCATCACGTCGAGCAGCCCCAGGTCCTTGAGCACCGGCAGCGCCTGGGCGGCAAAGGCTTCGTTGAGCTCCACCGTGTCGATGTCATCGATGCTCAGTCCCGCCGCCTTGAGCGCCTTCTGGGACGCCGGTACCGGGCCATAGCCCATGATCGAGGCGTCGCAGCCGGACACTCCGGTGGACAGCACCCGGGCAATCGGCGAAAGACCAAGGGCCTGGGCGCGTTCGTAGCTCATCACCAGCATGCCACTGGCGCCCACCGACAGTGCCGAGGAGGTGCCGGCGGTAACGGTGCCGCCACGCGGATCGAACACCGGCTTGAGGCCCGCCATGCTGTCCAGGCTGGCCTCGGGACGAATCACCTCGTCACGCTTGACCAGAATCCGGCGACCGTCGGCGTCATGGCCTTCCACTCCGATGATCTCGCGGTCAAAGGCGCCGCTCTGCTGGGCCTCGTAGGCACGCTGGTGGGAGCGTACGCCGAAGCTGTCCTGCTGCTCGCGGGAGATGCTGTGCAGCTTGCCCAGCAATTCGGCGGTCATGCCCATCATCATCGCCGCCTTGGCGGCGTGCTTGCTGGCGCTGGGGTTGACGTCGATGCCGTGGGTCAGCGGGATGTGCTCCATATGCTCGACGCCACCGACCAGATAGACGTCACCCATGCCGGCCTTGATGTTGGCGGTGGCGATGTGCAGTGCGCTCATCGACGAGCCGCACAGGCGGTTGACCGTCTGGGCCGGCACGCTGCGCGGCATGGCGGTCATGATCTGGGCGTTGCGTGCGACGTTGAAGCCCTGCTCCAGGGTCTGGTTGACGCAGCCCCAGATAACGTCATCCACCTCGCCAGGATCAACGGCGGCGTTGCGCTCGAGCAGCGCATTCATCACCGCCGCCGACAGGTTCTCGGCACGCACGTGGCGGAAGCCACCGTTCTTGGCCTTGGCCATGGCGGTACGGGCACCATCGACCACCACCACATCTCTCGGGTTCAAGCTCATCTGTCTTCTCCTGTCTGGTGGGGTCACTTGGCGTCGGCGTAGAAGGTCTTGCCACTGTTGGCCATCTCACGCAGGCCATCGGTGGGCGCATAAAGCGGCCCGAGCTCCTCGGCCAGGCTGTCGGCCAGGGCGACGAATTCGGCCACACCCATGGCATCGATATAGCGCAGTGCACCACCTCGGAAGGGAGGGAAGCCAATGCCGTAGATCAGCGCCATGTCGGCCTCGGCCGGGGTGCCGACGATGTCATCTTCGAGACAGCGCACGGTCTCCATGCACAGCGGCACCATCATCCGCGCGATGATCTCTTCGTCGGAGAACTCGCGGTTCTCGCTGACCACCTGCTTGACCAGCTCGATGGCGGCCTCGTCGCTGACCTTCCTGGGCTTGCCCTTGCGATCCTCTTCGTAGGCGTAGAAGCCCTTGGCGTTCTTCTGCCCCAGGCGATCGTTGTCGAACATCACCTGAATGGCGGTCTTGGCGTCACGCGCCATGCGGTCGGGGAAGCCTTCGGCCATCACCTCGTTGGCGTGCACCGCGGTATCCATGCCGACCACGTCGAGCAGATAGGCCGGGCCCATCGGCCAGCCGAACTTCTCCATCACCTTGTCGACGCGCTGATAGTCGGCACCCTTCTCGACCAGCAGGCTGAAACCGCCGAAATAGGGGAACAGCACGCGATTGACCAGGAAGCCCGGGCAGTCGTTGACCACGATCGGCGTCTTGCCCATGGCCTTGGCGTAGGCCACGGTGGCGGCCACGGCAGCGTCACTGGTCTTCTCGCCACGGATGACCTCGACCAGCGGCATGCGGTGCACCGGGTTGAAGAAGTGCATGCCGCAGAAGTTCTCGGGACGCTTCAGGTTCTCGGCCAGCCGGGTGATCGAGATGGTCGAGGTGTTGGACGCCAGGATGGTGTTGTCGCCTACCTGCTGCTCGACCTCGCTGAGCACCGCACCCTTGACCTTGGGGTTCTCGACCACCGCCTCGACCACCAGATCGACATTGTCGAAATCACCGTAGGACAGCGTCGGACGAATGTTGGCGAGCTTCTCGGCCACGCCTTCGACGGACAGCTTGCCGCGGGAGGCCTGCTTGCCGAACAGCTTGCGCGCCTCCTTGAGGCCCAGCTCGATGGCGTCTTCCTTGATATCCTTCATCAGGATCGGGGTGCCCTTGGAGGCGCTCTGGTAGGCGATACCGCCGCCCATGATGCCGGCACCGAGCACCGCCGCCTGGCGCACCGGTTGCGCCTTGCTGGCGTACTTGCCGCCCTTCTTCTTGACCACCTGGTCGTTGAGGAACAGCCCGACCAGGTTGTAGCAGACGTCGGTCTTGGCCATCTTGCAGAAGGCCTTGGCCTCGATCGCCTGTGCCCGCGCACGACCTTCACCGGCGCCCTTCTGGATCACCTTGATGGCTTCCACCGGCGCCGGATAGTGCGGCCCGGCCTTGCCGGCGACATATCCCTTGGAGGTCTCGAACACCATCATCTGCTCGACCGGATTGAGGTTCAGCGCGCTGTTCTTTTCCTCGCGCCGGGCCTTGAAGTCGAGTTCGCCGGCGTTGGCTCGCGCCAGCATGTCGAGCGCCGCTGCCTCGAGGTCATCGGCGGGCACCACCGCATCCACGGCGCCGACCTTGAGGCAGGCGTCGGCACGGTTCTCGGTGCCGCCGGCGATCCACTCGATAGCGTTGTCGGCGCCGATCACCCTGGGCAGACGTACGCAGCCGCCCCAGCCGGGGACGATACCGAGCTTGGTCTCGGGCAGTCCGATCTTGGCGTCAGGCGTCATCACGCGGAAGTCGGTGGACAGCACCACCTCACAGCCGCCACCGAGGGCCAGGCCGTTGATCGCGCTGACCGTCGGGAAGGGCAGGTCCTCGAGGCCATTGAAGATGCCGTGGACCTGCTCGAGCATGCCCTGGATCTCCGCCTCGTCCTTGCCGAACATGGCGTGAAACTCGGTGATGTCGGCACCGACGATAAAGGCGTCCTTGGCACTTTTCAGCATCAGGCCCTTGACGCCGCTCTCGCCGCGTACCGCGTCCAGCGCTTCGCCCAGCTCCTTGATCACCGCGCCAGAGAGCTTGTTGACCGATTCATCCTTCAAGTCGAAGGTCAGAGTGGCGATATCGTCGCCATTGCGAGCCACCGAAATGGCATTGCCTTGATAGATCATCCACGCATCTCCACTGAAGTCATGCCGTGTCATCCGGAAAGGGCCCGACAAGCGATGGGCCAGGCGACATTCATACGCCCGTTTGATTTCGCCAGCTTGGTGCAAAGATTCACTTCCGTCAACCCCTACCAATACCTTAGAGGGCTTGCGAGGCGTTGAAGCATGCAGCGGCGCTTCACCAGCGTTTAAGCATACTGATAGCATGCCCCTCCCAGCCGCCGCGGACCACGCCATGCCCTCCTCGCCCCCTCAGCGCACCACCCTCAACGCGACGCAGCGATTCATCGAGACCTGGGTAGCGCGTCTGCGGCCCTGGCACTGGCTGTGGCCACCGCTGGCCTTCGCTGCCGGTGTCGCCAGCTTCTTTCTGGTCGAGCGCCAGCAGTGGCTCGGCGTGCTGCTGGCCGGGGGCATGCTGCTGGCCTGGACCCTGCTGCTGTCGGAGAGCCTGATCGGACGCCTGATGGTGCGGCGCGGCTATCCTGCCCTGCCCCGTGGCGTGACCACCTTCATCGCCCAGATGATCCACCAGGAGACGCTGTTCTTCGCCCTACCCTTTCTTGTCGCCACCACGGTGTGGAGCAGCGGTCAGGCGCTGTTCACCCTGTTCATGCTTGGCATGGCGGTGCTGTCCATCGTTGATCCGCTCTACTACCGACTGGCCGAACGCAAGCGCTGGCTCTACTTCGTGTTCCACGCCCAGTGCGTGTTCCTGGTGGTGCTGGTGACCCTGCCGTTGGTCCTGCACCTGAGTACCGGTCAGAGCATGCTGGCGGCCGCCGTGGCCATGGTGGTATTCAGCCTGCCGAGTCTGTTGCATCTGCTGCGCCCCATGAGTCCCGCCCGCTGGCTGGCGATGTTCGCGCTGCTGCCGCTATTGGCCGGGGTCGCCTGGCTGGGCCGGGTGTGGGTGCCGCCGGCGACCCTGTGGTTGTCCGGCAGCGCCCTGTCGCCGGCCTTCGACGAGGCCGCACGCACGCCGCAGGGCTCCATGGCGCTGACACCGGAGGCGCTGTCGTCCCGAGGGCTCTATGCCTACACCGCGATCCATGCGCCACGCGGCCTGAAGGAAGAGGTGGTACACGAGTGGCGCCACGAGGGAGAACTCGTCGACCGCATCGCGCTGAATATCTACGGCGGACGCGCCGAGGGCTATCGCGCCTGGACCCGCAAGCAGAACTTCCCCGAGGCCAGCAGCGGCAGCTGGCGCATCGATGTGATGACCGCCGGCGGCCAACGTATCGGCGTATTGCGCTTCGAGGTCGCCGAAGACCCTGGGGCGGCGACCACCGCCGACGCCAGCATCGATACCCAGGCGGGCATTCCCGGCCTCAGGCTACGCTGGTTGACCGCCCGCCCCGAGGGACAGCAGGAGACACCGGACATGGCATCCGACAAGGCACGCCAGCAAGAGCCGCCGAATCACGAGGAGCCAGCCCCTGCTGAAGAGGATGCGGAGGCTGAGCCGAAAGATGACACGGGACAAAGCGGCGAGACGAGGGAGAGCGATTCGGCGGCTGACCAGAAAGGGGATCGCGAGGGCAAGGAGGAGCAAGCGTCGCAAGCAGACGATGAAGGGGAACACGACAACGGTGAGACAGGGCGTGAGTCGTGAGTCGCGAGCGAGCGACAGCCAGGGAGCGGCTGTACCCCCGAAGAGTGAAGAATAGGCGCAGTTTCGAAGCAAAGGAGGGAGTTGGCTTGCATTACCGCCGCTGCGTTCGGACAATCAAATCATTTGCAGCCTTGCGATCTTGATCACTATGAACGAGAACATCGGATTTCAACTGTCTCGGGCACCACGCATCTGGCGTGCGGTGCTCGATCAGCGCCTCGCACCGTTGGGACTGACCCAGACGCGGTGGGTGACGCTCTATCACCTGTGGCGCATGCCGGACGGGCAGCCCCAGTGCGACCTGGCGCGGGCCATCGGCGTCGAGGCGCCGTCGCTGGTCAGGACGCTGGATCAGCTTTGCGAGCAGGGCCTGGTCGAGCGCTGTCCCTGTGACCAGGATCGCCGCACCAAACGCGTGCACCTGACCAAGCAGGCGACGCCTCTGCTCGAGAAGATCGACGCCATCGTGCAACAGGCCAGGGAAGAGATGCTCAAGGGGCTGGACGAGCAGGAACAGGAAAGACTCAGCGACATGCTCAGCCGCATCGAGGCCAACGGTCAGGCCTTGCTGACGCCGGACGATTGCCAGCGCTGACACCTGAGCCCGACGAGTCCAGCAAGAGCCTCGCCGAGATCGCCTTCAAAGCCCGCCCTGACACCTGGGCCGGATACCCAGCCTGACGCAGCCCTGTTCGATCCTGGGTGGTCGATCGCCATCGTCCATTGTCGAGCGGCCAATATCAGGGCGGCGAGTTGGGGAGATTGGCGGCGGGACGATCCGGACGTCCCTGCAGGGCGTCGCGTAGCGCCGTCGCAGGCGCCGCCAGGCTGCCGAAGGCGTCGGCCTCCAGCGACTCTTCCCACCACAGCGTCAAGGCCTTGTCGCTGGACTCGATCACGCAGGCATCCTCGGGCAACTGGGTCAGCAGACGCGACAGTCGCGCATTGATCACCGATGGCAACGGCTCCAGCGGCTGAATCCGCCAGCGCCAGCCATTGTCGTAGTCGAACGACTTGAGCGCCTCGCTGGCACGTTCTGTGCGTACCAGCACAAAACGTGGGCCAGGCCGCTGGCTCGGATAGACCCAGCGATAGGCCGCCATCTTGTCGATCTCGCCGTGCAGCGGTGGCGTCTCCAGCTTGACGCTGGCCCCCGCCTCGATCGCCACCTGGCGCAGCGACCCCTGACGACGCTCTCGGGCGGTGGGCCGCAGCCACATGGCCGGGGCAAAGACCATTCCTACCACCCCCAGGATCAGCAGCCACAACATACGGTTTCCTCAGAAAAATCGTTGATCATCAGCATTGTTTTGACGGGACTGGCGGCCTAGAGTGGAAGCACAGACCTTTTCTCAACCGACCGCCGCTGGAGGCGTAGTCCCGTGAGCAATGAATATCGTCATGTGCTGGTGGCCGTGGACCTCACCAAGGACTCCCACAAGATCCTCGAACGCGCGCTGCAGATCGCCGATCGCAACCACGCGAAGCTGTCGATCATGCATACGCTGGAGCCCCTCGGCTTTGCCTACGGGGGCGACATCCCCATGGACCTGACCAGCATCCAGGACCAGTTGGACGACCATGCCAAGCAGCGCCTGGCCGAGATCGCCGATGCCCACGTGGCGCGAGACGACCAGCACGTGGTCGTCGGCATGCCCGATACCGAGATCCATCGCTTCGCCGATGAGCACGACGTCGACCTGATTGTGGTCGGCTCCCACGGCCGTCATGGCTTTGCGCTGCTGCTCGGCTCCACCTCCACCGGCGTGCTCCATGGTGCTCAGTGCGACGTACTGGCCGTGCGCGTCGGCAAGGAAAGCGAAGAGTAACCCCAGCGGTTGACCGGATCGCACCTCGCGGCAACCGGATCGCGCCCACTGCGCCGTTCATTCCCGGGAGCTTGCCCTCGCCCGTCCACCCAAGCGGTGGACGGGCGAGCTTTTTCCGCAAGACACCTTTCGCAAGGCGCCTATCGAGCGACTCCGCCTATCGAGCGACTCCTCGGTACCACGCAAAGGGGCCAGAGCGCGTCCGTGTCTACTCGCCGGCGGCCATGGCCTCTAGTTCCATCCAGCGCTCCATGACCGCGTCGAGGCGTTCCTGAGTCTCCTGCAGCAACGCCAGACGCTCGGTGACCACACCGGATGGCTGCTGGTAGAAGTCGGGCTTGCCCGCCTCCGCCTCGAGCTCGGCCACCTCAGACTCCAGCCGCTCGATCTCCGCCGGAAGGCCATCGAGCTCGCGCTGCAGCTTGTAGGATAGCTTGACCGGCTTGGCCTTGGCTGGCGCTGCGGCCGTGTCCGCCGTATCCGTCTTGCTGGATGCCGGCTCCGGTGCCGCGTCATCCGCGGTCGGCTCCACCCGCTGGCGCGCCGCACCCTCCCAGGGCGCCGGCGGCAACTTGCCGCCCTGGCGGACCCAGTCGCTGTAGCCACCGACGTACTCGCGTACCTGCCCCCTGCCTTCGAACGCCAGCACGCTGGTCACCACGTTGTCCATGAAGGCGCGGTCGTGTGATACCAGCAACAGGGTGCCGTCGAAGTTGAGCAGCAATTCCTCGAGCAGCTCCAGGGTCTCGACGTCCAGGTCATTGGTCGGCTCATCGAGCACCAGCACGTTGGCCGGCTGGGTGAACAGCTTGGCCAGCAGCAGGCGGTTGGACTCGCCCCCGGACAGTGCCTTGACCGGCTGACGCGCACGCTCCGGCGAGAACAGAAAGTCCTGCAGGTAGCTCATCACGTGGCGGTCCTTGCCACCCACCGTGACCCGATCACTGCCCTGGGCCACGTTGTCGTAGACGGTGCGCTCAGGCTCGAGCCCGGCCCGAAGCTGGTCGAAGTAAGCGACCTGAAGCTTGGTCCCCAGCCGCACCGTGCCTTCACTCGGCTCGAGCTCGCCCAGCAGGATCTTCAACAGGGTGGTCTTGCCGGCGCCATTGCGCCCGATCAGACCGATACGATCCCCACGCTGAATCTCGATATTCAGGTCACGGATGACCGTCGCGTCCTCGAAGTGCTGGGTGACGTGGGACAGCTCCACCACCCGCTTGCCGCTGCGTTCGCCGGTATCTACCGTCAGCGAAGCATTGCCCTGGCGCTCGCGCCGCTGGCTGCGTTCGCGGCGCAACTGCTCGAGCGCCCTCACCCGTCCTTCGTTGCGCGTACGTCGGGCCTTGATCCCCTGACGAATCCAGGCTTCTTCCTGGGCCAGTTTCTTGTCGAACTCGGCGTTCTCCCGGGCCTCGACCTCGAGCTCGTGCTGCTTCTGGGCCTGGTAGGTGGCGTAGTCACCGGGATAGCGCCCGAGCTTGCCACGATCCAGCTCGAGGATGCCGGTAGCCAGACGCGACAGAAAGGCGCGGTCGTGGGTGATGAACAGCACCGCGCCGGCAAAGGCGGCAAGCTGTTCCTCGAGCCAGGCGATGGTGTCCAGGTCCAGGTGGTTGGTCGGCTCATCGAGCAGCAGCAGATCGGGTTCGGCGACCAGCGCCCGAGCCAGCGCCACCCGCCGGCGCCAGCCGCCCGACAGCGACGACATCTCGGCGTCTTCGGGCAGCCCCAGGCGGGTCAGCACCACATCGATCCGCTGGTGGAACGACCAGCCGTCGATGGCCTCCAGCCGCGTCTGCAGCGTGGCCATGCGGTTCATGTCCGGATCCTCGGACTGCACCAGATGGTGATACTCGGACAGCAGATCGCCGGCCTCGGGCAGGCCCTGGGCCACCACATCAAAGATGGTCTCGCCGCTGGCCTCCGGCAGGTCCTGCTCGAGCACACCGATCTTGAGGCCTGGGGCGCGCCAGATGGTGCCGCTGTCGGCCTGATTCTCGCCCGCCACCAGTCTCAGCAGCGTGGACTTGCCGGTGCCATTGCGGCCCACCAGCGCCAGCCGCTCTCCCCGCTCGAGCACCAGGTCGGCACCGTCGAGCAATACATGGTGGCCATAGGCCAGTTGCAACTGCTCCAGTCGTAGCAGGGTCACGCTTCACCTCTTCGCTTGATCATCGCGACAGTGTACCTCATGCCCCCCTCCTGCTGGCATGACCGATCCCACCTGAGAGTCAAAATCAGAGACCACGCGATCAGCGACATGGCCACCTCGAGCACCGCACCACGTGGTTGTGCCGCCGACACACAGGTACAATGCGCCTCCATCGATATAGCCGCCCCAAGGAGACCGCGTTGTCCGTCCCAGACAAGCCTGCCCCAGACGAGACGCTGCCGAACCTGCTGCCGGAGCCGCTGCGCTTTCACTCGCCTGCCCCTCTGGTCGACATCGGCGCCAACCTGACCCACGAGAGCTTTACCCACGATATCGATGCCACCCTCGCCCGTGCCCGCGCGGCCGGCGTCGAGACGCTGATTCTCACCGGTACCGATCGTGAGCATGCCGAACAGGCGGTGGCCCTGTGCCAGGCCCACGAAGGCCTTTACGCCACCGCCGGCATTCACCCGCACCAGGCCAGCGAATGGGGTCCGAAGCTCGAAGCCGCCATGGCCGAGCTACACCAAAAGCCCCAAGTGGTCGCGGTGGGAGAATGTGGCCTCGACTTCAATCGCAACTTCTCGACCCCGGCCGAACAGGAACGCGCCTTCGAGGCGCAACTCGCCCTGGCTGCCGAGTCAGGGCTGCCATTGTTCCTGCACGAGCGCGACGCCGGTGCCCGAATGCGTGACATTCTCGGCGCCTGGCGAGATGATATTTCACGGGCGGTGATTCATTGCTTCACCGCGGATCGCGAGACGCTCCACGGCTACCTGGATCTTGACCTGCACATTGGCCTGACCGGCTGGATCTGCGACGAGCGCAGGGGCCATCATCTACGTGATCTGGTGGGCGACATCGCCGCCAATCGACTGATGGTGGAGACCGACTGTCCCTACCTGTTGCCGCGTAATCTGCCGGCCAAGCTCAAGGGGCGCCGCCACGAGCCGGCGCTGCTGCCCTGGATCGTGCGAGAGATCGCCCACTGGCGCGGCGAAAGCGAAGCTGAGCTTGCCGCCAGCAGCACCGCGACGGCCCGCGCCTTCTTCGATATCAAGGAGTCCTGACATGGGCGACATGCCTGCCTTTATCGCCGTGGAGACCGGCGGCGACGGCGATCTGCCCCTGGCCATCGCCTGGAGCCTCGACGATGGCCGCATCAAGCACACCCTGATCCAGCCCGACGAGGACTGGCTCGATGCCGAGACGGTGTCCCTCGGCGACTACAGCCGCGAGGAGCTGGCCAGCATCGGCGTGAGTCCGCTGGACGTGATCCGTGAACTGGAAACCGATCACTTCAATGCCACCCTGCTGACCGCCGGCGTATTCGACGACGAGGCGGCCATCTCACGGCTGTTCGACACCTACGGTCTCGACCCCTTCGTCGAGCTGGCCCCGGCAGAATCCCTCTATCCCGACCTGGATCCTGGCGAGTGGGCGCGCGCCCGCAACGAGCTGTTTGCCGAACTGGGCCTCGAGCCCATGCGTCCGGAGCAGGAGGTAGAGGTAATGTTGCATCTGCACAAGCGACTCAGCGACAGCGACTGAGTCCGCAAACGAAATGCGACCGCTGACGGTGCGACTCGGACCGTCAGCCCTCCCGCCAGTCCTCCCGTCAGCCCTACCAGCAGTCCTCCCGCCAGCCCTACGAGCAGCCCTCTCACCAGCCCACTCATAGCTCCATACCCTGTTGCCAGGGCTTCAGGCGTTCTCGCGAACTATCGCTTGGTCACGAAGCAGTACCGCCCTTCCGGGCGCAAACCAAAGCAGCGGCCGGCGTCACCCCGACGTGGTGGTCGCGGTATACCTTGGTCGACTGGTCTCCTCCCTCCTCCCGGGCCAGGCTTGTTCTTCCCAACAAATCGAACTTAAGTACGCTATACGAACAAAAAAACTTCGAGAGAGTGAGCCCATGCCCATTGCCACGAACATTGCCACGACCATTACGACGACCATTGCCACGTCTTTTGCCCAGCCCCGTCGTCTTGCCAGCCCCCGACCTGCCCCCCGCACCATCGCCACCTTCCTGGCCCTGGCCAGCGCAGCCCTTTTCAGCGCAACCCTGTCCACCTCCGCCCAGGCCGACACCAGTATCGTGATGCTGGGCACCGGCACCCCGGTACCCGACGGGGAGCGGGCCGGCTCGGGGGTCGCGGTCATCCATGATGGCGAGGCCTATCTCTTCGATGTTGGCCCCGGCGTCGTCGAGCGCGCCAGCCAGGCCCAGGAGCGAATGGGCATCGAAGCGCTCGCCTCGGTGAACATCGAGCGGCTGTTTCTGACCCACCTCCACAGCGACCATGTACTGGATTACCCGGAACTGCTAGGCACCTACTGGTGGCGCCGCGAACAGCCCATCTCGGTGGTCGGCCCGGTGGGTACCGAGGCCATGAGCCAAGGGGTCTACACCATGCTGGCCGAGGACACCAATACGCGCCTGGCCGACAAGAGCCCTGTCACCAATCCAGCGGCGGCCAGGGCCCTGGTGACCGAAATCGAGAAGGAGGGGCTGGTCCACGAATCACCCGGCATCAGCATCCACGCCTTCGGGGTAACTCATGGAGACTGGGAGCAGGCCTATGGCTACAAGGTCGTCACCGATGACCTGACCCTGGTGATCTCGGGTGACACGTCGCTTTCCGAGGAAGTGCGTCGCCAGGCAAGCGGCGCAGACGTACTGATCCACGAGGTGATCAGCCGTCAGGGGTGGGAACAACTGTCACCGCAGTGGCAGGCCTACCATCAATACGCCCACACGCTGAGCGATGAACTGGCAGAGTTGGCCCGGGAAGCGCGTCCTGGCACCCTGGTGCTGACCCATGTTCTGCACTACTCGGCCCCGCGGGAGAGCGTGCTTGACGAGGTTCGAGCCGACTATGATGGCAGGGTGCTGCTACCCGATGATCTTGACGTCATCGAGTGACCGACACCATCAGGCGATGGCAGGCTCGAGCTGCTCTCGTCCGAGCTCGATCGCCTCGCTCAACGCCAGCCCTTGCCGATAGAAGCCGCGCAGCGCCGCTTCGAAGGCTGCCGCACGGCGCGGCAGTCCTTCGTCACGGTAACGGCGGGCACGCTCGGCCACCCGTCGGGCGAAGCCTTCGCGATCGACCTCCACCTCGCCGAGGTTGTCGACGCTGACGTGAAAGGTCAGCCCGGCCGCCTCGCTGAAGATGCGCTCCAGCGCCTGGGGCGCCACCTCGACCTTCTCGAAGGCCTGCTGCTGCATCTCGCTGCGACCGTCAGGCTCGTACCAGTAGCCGTAGTCTTCCAGCAGTCGCCGGCGCGACCCGGCGATACACCAGTGGCTGACCTCGTGCAGAACGCTGGCAAAAAAGCCCCGCGCGAAGATCACCCGATGCCAGGGCACCTGATCGTCGGCGGGCAGATACAGTGGCTCATCACCGCCACGCACCAGACGGGTATTGCAGGGGCCCAGGAACAGCCCATCGAACAGTTCGATCACGTCTTCCAGGCGGTGCTCCACAAGGGCTCCTTCACGTCGGGCGTTTGTCTAAAGCGGCGGCGGGTTGTTGACCAACGCCACTACCGAGCGATGTTGGCGAGGGCGCTTGCCAAGGGCGCCTGCCGACAACGATTGCCGAACCCGCCTGGCGAGAACAGTGGCCGATGCCGATTGGCGCGAGCCGGCAAGGATACCAAGGCTTGGCGCACAGCCAAACTCTCGAAGCATTCTATTCTGGCGACATCGCTGGTTTGATTGACCAGACACCGATGACGGCGCTCGGCCTTCGCGCTCTGTCACCAGGGACCGCGGCGCCAAGATGGTGCATCGCTGGTACACTCTCACGGTACCCCGTGTCCCGAGTCGGCACTTGCCCGGCGATCACCTCTTGGCCGTCTGTCCCGACAGCGGCCTGCTGACTCAAGGCACCAGGGCAAGAAGCCCGTATTCTCTGCATGGAGCCCACTAACGTGCGTCCTTTCCCCACCGGCCTCGGCACCACCAGCCGCCGCGAAAGCTGGCCCTTGATCCGTCTGGCACTGCCCATCTGTGGCGCCCAATTGGCCCAGGCCGGCATGAGCGTCGTCGATATCATGATGACCGGCCGCCAGAGCGCCACCGATCTTGCCGCGGTCTCCGTCGGTGCCAGCCTGTGGATGCCCTTGATGCTGTTCATGACCGGCACCCTGATGGGACTGACCCCGATCGTCGCCCAACTGCTGGGAGGCGGGCGCCAGGCGGGCATTCGTCCCAACGTGCACCAAGCGCTATGGGTGGGCCTGGTGCTGGGGCTGATCTCGGCGCTGCTGCTGCGCCTGGCGGTGGCGCCGGTATTTGCCTGGATGGAGGTCCCCCCCGAGGTAGCCGAACGCGCTCGTGACTATGTTGGCGCAGTGGCTTTCGGAATGCCCGGCGTCGCTATCTTTCTGGCACTGCGAGCGTTCTCCGACGGGGTCAATCATACCCGACCGGCGCTGTGGATCAGCCTGATCGGGCTGGCCGTGAATATTCCCAGCAACTATGTGCTGATCTACGGTGGCGACGGTTTCACTCGCCTGCTGGGCGACGCCACCCCCGGCTGGTTGGCCGACCTGCCGGCACTGGGCGCCTATGGTTGCGGCATCGCCACCGCCATCGCCATGTGGGTGATGACCCTGGCGATGATCCGCTACACCCAGAAGAGCCGCGCCTACGGCAGTATCGAACTGTGGCACTCGCCCACCCGTCCGAATCCCCGGATGATTGCCGAATTGCTCTACGTAGGCGTTCCCATCGGTGTGGCGATCTTTGTCGAGGTCACCCTGTTCACCCTGATCGCGCTGTTTATCGCAAGCCTCGGCGAGATCGTGGTGGCCGCTCACCAGGTGGCGCTCAACTACACCTCGGTACTGTTCATGCTGCCACTGTCACTGGGTATGGCCTTGACGGTGCGGGTCGGCAACACACTCGGCGGTGGCGACCCTCGGCTGGCGCGACTGGTGGCCTGGAACGGTATCCTGATCGCGCTGTTGGTGGCGCTGTTCAACAGCCTGCTGCTGTGGCTGACGGCGGAGACCATCGTCGGGCTCTACACCCATAACGTCGAGGTCCAGGCACTGACCCTGTCGCTGGTGGGGCTGGCGATGCTCTATCAGGTATCGGATTCCCTGCAGGTGGCCCTCGCCGGCGCCCTGCGCGGCTACAAGGATACCCGGGTGATCATGTTCATCACCCTGCTGGCGTACTGGCTGGTCGGCCTCGGCGGCGGCCACCTGCTGGGACGCTACGGGGTTGGCGACTGGATCGAACCGATGGGGGTACACGGCTACTGGATCGGGCTGATCGCGGGGCTGACCGTCGCCGCGCTGCTGCTCGGTGAGCGCTTCCGGCGCAAGGCCCGAAGCGTTGCCAGGCGCGCGGAGGACGGCTGAGCATGAACTGCTTTCGTCCTGGCCGGTGGCGGCTGCTGCTGCTCACCTCCTGCCTGTCGCTGCTGGTGGGCTGTGGCGACTCGGCGCTGGAACGTGATCTGCTGGCCTATCAACAGCGGCTAGCCGAGGCACTCGACCAGCCACCACCGGAGCCCGCGCCGGTGGCCAACATCGGCGACTTCCCCGAACGCCGTCAGTTGACGCTGGAGATCCCGCCGATCAGGGAAGGCATGCTCGACGTCTTTGCCCTGCGCGGCTGCCATATCGCCAACCTGGTCGCCGAGCGCAACAACCAGCTTGGCAAGACCGCCGCCCCCAGCCAGCGCTGGCTCTACGAGCTGCGTCTGTGGCGCCGCCTCAGTGCCTGCTGGAACGCCGACGCCGCCGACGCCCTGGCCGAGGGTGACCGCCAGCGCCTGGCTCGCCTGACCGACGTCAAGACACGCCAACTGCCGCTGGCCAGCTACAACGCCCTGGTCTCCTCCGAGGAGTGGACCGGCAGCTTCTCGCGGGCAAGCTCTCCCCTGCCTCTCGACGAACTCTCGGCGGTCGACGAGCAGCTTGCGGCGCTTGGCTATCTGAACGAAGCGGTCATCCACCAGTTCGACCGCCAGTGGACGCCAGAGTCCGGGCCACTGGAACAGGCGCTTGCCACCCTGCGGGATCGTCCACTGAGTGCCGAGCTGATGCGCGCCCTGATGCTGGCAAGCCAACGCCTCGAGGAAGCCAGTCGACTGCTTGAGAGCGACCTCGCCTCCCGCCATGGCTCAGACAACGACCGGACTGGCGCTGATGCGGCATGTTCACAGGCGACGACGCTGCCCGAGGAAGGCGACACCCTAGCGTCACTTGAGCGCCTCGAGACGCAGGCGCTACGCTGGTTCACTGGCATGGACCGACTGCTGGACGCCCATGTGGCGGGCAGCCAGGCATTTCAGGACTACCGCCGGCAATGGCTCGACCTGGACAGCGAAACCACGCCACTGGCAAGTTTCGTGCGCGTACGAGACGATCACCTGTGGTTGCGTCAGCAATGGCGTCAACGCTGTGATACCCACGAGGACTTACGCTAGTTGATGAGTCTGTGCTATTGATGAGAACAGGGACGTAGAGCGCAGCGTCCGGCCCCGGGCCGAGATGCGATGCCGTAAGCAAGCAGCCGCTGGAGGGAGATCATGGGCATTCCACTGTCACCCCGCCCCGCTCGGGTCATCGACCTGGAGAGCATGCGCCAACGCCAACTGGCCCGCAGACGCCTGGTTCGCCTGGCCCCGGAGCTCGATGGACTGGAGATGGTGTACCGACTCGACGCGCACCCGGATACCCTGTACGGCATGCCGATACTGGCCTGGGGGATGCGTGAGAACGGCGATATTGTCGGGCTGGTCCCGTGGATGGAGTCGCTGACGCCATGCGAGCAGCTCGACGATCCGGACCACGGTCACTTCGTCGGCTACCGTGATCCGGAAACCGAGGAGCTGTTCGACCAGCCCCCGGAACACAAGGAAATGGAACTGGCCCACGCGGCGGCCTACTTCGAATACGAGGATACCCGCGAAACCACCCTGATCCAGAGCCTGCCGGATCATCAGGGTACCCACGCCCTGTGCATGGACGAGGAAGGCGCGCCCTGGCAGCTCAAGCAGGTCTTCGGCTGGCGCCTGTACAGCGATGGCACCATCGAGTCCCTGCTGGCCGACGAGAACCTGATCGAAACCGTCCCGGTACTGCCCGGCGACGCCTGCCTCTACCCGGGCCACAGCCGACACCGGGTGGTGTACTTCTTCCAGCGCCAGATCGCCAATCGTATTCGCCAGGAAGACCCGGCGACGCTGGAAGCCCTGGCCATGATGGTCATGCCTGACGACGATGAGGAAGCCGCGCCATAACGTAAGAAGGAGCGTCGGAAGGAGCGTCGGAAGGAGCGTCGGAAGGAGCGTCGGAAGGAGCGTCGGAAGGAGCGTCAGGATCAGCGTCACCACCAGGGAGGGGGCTCAAGCGTTGAGTCCCTTCCCTCGGCAATATCATCCCAGCCGGATAAAGTAGAAGTGCGAGCCATCTTCAAGACTGCGATGATCCACCAGCTCGTGCCCGAGAAACTGGCAGAACTTGGGCACATCTCGGGTGGTCGCCGGATCTGTCGCCGTGACCTTGAGCACCTGGCCAGGACTCATGTCCCGCACCGCGTTGTGCATCATCATGATCGGTTCAGGGCAGAACAGACCGCTGGTATCCAGTTCCTTGTCGCTTGCGGGCAGCGCATCGGAAGAATCCACCATCAATACCTCGGAGTTGGAGTGAAAGCATGATCAAGATCATCATCGAGCGCCGCATCATGCCGGGCCTGGAAGAAGAATACGAGCAGGCCGCACGAGAGGCCATGCGCCAGTCGCTGGGCGCCGATGGCTTCTTCGGCGGCGAGAGCCTGGTCGAACAAGGACGCTCCGACCGCCGTCTGATGATCACCAAGTGGCGCGATCTGCGCGCCTGGAAGGCATGGTACAACAGCGAGGCCCGAGAAAGAGTGATGCAGCACGTCCAGCCGCTGCTGACCGAGGCCGAAAACGTCCGGATCTTCGAACCGGCCTACTGACCCACGCCCATCTGCTGCCCGTGTCGCCGCCTCAATCGAGGCGAACGTGCACGGTGACCTCTTCCCTGTCGTGATAGAGGTGACGACAGCGTATTTCGGCCCGAACCCCGGCCTCCTGCAAGCGTGACGCGAGGCCGGAAAGACACAGCGATACCTCCTCCCAGCGCTTCTTCATCGGCAGCTTCAAGTTGAACACCGCCTCGCGACACCAGCGCTGCAACAGCCAACGCTCCATCATGGTGATGACCCGGGATGGCTTGTCGACGATGTCGCAGACCAGCCAGTCCAGGCGCATCGGCGGCTCCCACACGAAGCCATCCTCACGCAGATGCTCGACCATGCCGCTGGCCATCAGGGCCTTGTCCATGGGGCCATTGTCGATGGCGTAGACCTGCATCCCCCGCTGCACCAGCTGCCAGGTCCAGCCCCCCGGGGCTGCACCAAGGTCCGCGGCCTGCATGCCCTCCCCGAGTCGCTCGTCCCACTCGTCACGCGGCACGAATTCATGCCAGGCCTCCTCGAGCTTCAAGGTCGAGCGGCTTGGCGCGGCGTGGGGGAAGCGCAGACGTCGAATGCCGCCGGGGAATTCACTGCGATTGCCGGGAAAGCTCATCGCCAGCTGGACCCGGTCACCGTCACGCCAGACCAGGTGCAGCCGTCGTCCTCCCGCCTTGCGGCGCAAGGCACCACGCTTCTTGAGCTGAGAATTGAGCGGGCGTTCCAAGGCCTTCAGCAGGCTACTGAGCGCCTTGGCCTCATTGGTATCCGGGGTCTCCTGCCAGATCGACTCGAAGCTCCAGCCACAGGCCTTGAGCTGCTCGAAGATGGGCGAGAGCCGATCGTCTCGGGACAGCGAGAGCTCCGGCAGGGCCAGCAACGACTGGCGGGCGAACACCAGCTCATCGAGACGCAGGCGGCGATGCAGGTCATTGGCCGGGCGCTCGCCGTCCATGCTGATCCTGACCAATCCCTCCTCCATCAGAGGCTCGACGCTGGCGCCCTCGCCTTCGGCCAGAAACTCGGCGTCCAGGCGGTCGGTCAACTCGGCGGTCAGGTCCGGCTCGAATCCGGGCCGACAGAACAGAAGGATTTCATCAGGCGTCATGGGTAAAGGTTCTCTTTCTCCAGTCGAGTCCGGCGCGTCCCTCGGCGGTCAGTTCGATATCCTTCAACTGAACGTTGAGGGCGTTGGTGGAGATCACCACCTCCCACAGCGAAAACACCAGGGATATCGACAGCGATGCCAGGCTGATGCCGAAAAGCAGCATACCCAGCGGCGTCCATGACAGGAACAGCGCAAACATCGACAGGGTACACAGTAGAAAAGCGAAAACCCCGGCGATCTGCATCCGCTTGGTCAGCGAGATGCGCCGTCGCAGTAGTCGGATCTGGGTGACGTGATCCTCTTCCCCCTCCTTTACCTGCTCCGCCAGCTTGCGGATCAGTCCGGCCAGGGTCAGGAAGCGATTGGTATAGGCCAGCAACAGCAATGAAATGGCGGGAAACAGCAGGGCCGGCGTGGTCAAGTTCACGGGGGCACTCCAGAGGATCGACGAAAGTCGATCATGGTAGCAGTCACGGCGCCTGGCGACGAGTCGTGCAGCCCCTTCCCCCCGCCGCATAGAGTGGCTAGGTGCGCCCGGCGCTACGCCCCTGGGACGCTGAAGCAAGATCGCACACAAAGACGCACAGCGTGCCGACCCGTTACCGTCTGCCGGATGGCCACGCCTTATACGAAACTGCCCCCGACGCAAGCGTCGGGGGCAGACAATGGAGCGGAGGCCGCAATCAGGACTCAACCTGCAGAGTCATCAGGCCGCGGCCAACGGAGGCGATGTCCCGATTACAGGATGCCCTGCTCCTTGGCCATCTGACGAGCCGCCCTGGGGGCCGTCCACAATGTCGGCAGCAGCACCAGCGACACCGGGATGGCGGTGATCACGATAAACTGCTGCAGGGCACTGATCTGGCCTGCACCCATTCTCAGCAGAATGGCGGCCATCAGCGCCATGGCGATGCCCCAGAAGGCACGAACCAGCGCATTGGGCTCGTCGTGACCGGCACCGACCACAGAAATGGCGTAGCTCATGGAGTCACCAGTGGTCGCCACGAAGATGGTGGTCAACAGCAGGATGGCCATGGCCATCAGGCTTCCGCCAGGCAGCGCCTGTGCGACGGTCAGGGTCGCGACATCAAACTGGAAGTTGTTCAGCGCCTCGGTCAGATCGATGGCACCGCTCAGCTGATAGTAGATGCCGGAACCACCCAGCAGGGTGAACCAGATCATCGTGGCCACCGGCGCCATCACCGCCACCGCCAGGATCATCTGACGGATCGAGCGTCCACGCGAAATACGAGCGACGAAGATCGCCATCAGCGGGCCGTAGCCGATAAACCAGGCAAAGAAGAACACCGTCCACCACTGCATCCACCAGTCCGGTGCGGTCTGGGTGGTCATGGTCGCCATCTCGAAGAACGAGCTCAGATAGGCGCCCGCCCCCTGGGTAAAGGCATCGGTCAGAAACAGCGTCGGTCCCAGGATAAAGATCGTCGCAGCGATCGCTAGAGCCAGAAACACGTTGAAGCGGCTGAGGATCTGGATCCCCTTGTGGATTCCGGTGACCGCCGAGGTCACGTACACCACCCCCAGAGCAGCAAGCACCATCAATTGGGTGCTGTAGCCTTCACTGACACCGAACAGCTCATGAAAACCGAAGCTGACCTGAGTCGCCAGGAAACCGATGGGGCCGACGGTACCCGCCACCACGGCGATTACGCACAGAGCGTCGACCAGGCCACCGAAGGGCCCCTTCATGACCTTTTCGCCCAGCACCGGATACAGCAGGGTCCGCGGCTGCAGCGGCTGTCCCTTGACGTAGTGGGCATGAGCCAGCACCACCGACGCCAGCGTACCCAGCACGGCCCAGGCCAGCAGCCCCCAGTGCATGAACGACTGGGCCAGAGCCCCTGAAATGGCCTCGGCCGTCCCGGCTTCGCTGTCGAAGGCCGGCGGCGTCACCACGAAGTGATAGACCGGCTCACCGGCGGCGAAGAACACACCGCCGCCCGCGAGCAGCGTGCACATGATCATCGACAGCCACTTGAAGGTACTGATCTCTGGCGTCTCGAGATTGCCGATACGCGCCTTGGCGCTGGGAGACACGGCGATGCCCATGGCGATAAAGAAGGTCGCCAGCAGCAACAGCTGGAAATAGCTGCCCAGGGTCTTGGCGGTCCAGGCAAAGCCTGCCGAGATGCCGTTGGCAACCATCTCGATGTCGTACACAGACAGGGCGACGAAGCCCATGATGAAGCCGATGCTCAAGATGAGCACGATGGGATCACCCAGTCGAGAACCGGCCGAAGAAGCCCGCGAGTCGGAGGAAGCGGTGGTATGACTCATGTGGTGGGTAGCGACAGCAGACTAGGGTCAGGCTGTCGGACTCTCCTTTTGGGAAAGATGAATGGCGCCCTGATGGGCATGAAGGAAGCACGGAGGATTCCGCGATTTCATGACAGCTCTGTGGCTGAAGGGAGAGGATTCACCGCGCCTCATGCGCGAATCGAACCCGGCGACACGCCTGGAACCCGTTCCAGGCGTATCGTAAAAAAAGCATGACAATGTCGACGCCGCATGACCACCCCCTGAACAGCGCGATGGTTCAACGCTTGAGTCTTTTTCCGGTCATGCCAGCATGCCACTGGAGGGGTATACGACCTCCGGGCGTCACACAAACAACAGCGCCCTCGCATGGGGGTGAGTCACCCCGAAGCTCTTCACGAGGACTGCGGAAACGCCGCATGGCCTCGCTCCCAATGGGCTTCCTGCAAACGACCTCAGGGCGTCACACAAACAACAGCGCCCTCGCATGGGGGTGAGTCACCCCGAAGCTCTTCACAAGGACTGCGGCAACGCCGCATGGCCTCGCTCCCAATGGGCTTCCTGCAAACGACCTCAGGGCGTCACACAAACAACAGCGCCCTCGCATGGGGGTGAGTCACCCCGAAGCTCTTCACAAGGACTGCGGCAACGCCGCATGGCCTCGCTCCCAATGGGCTTCCTGCAAACGACCTCCGGGCGTCACACAAACAACAGCGCCCTCGCATGGGGGTGAGTCACCCCAGCGCTCTTTACACGGGCTGCAGCGTAGCTGCAAGGGGGGACGAACGACGCGAGCCTGCCCTTGAGAAGAGCCAGGCCGGACCGCGCCGAGGGGGTTATCGGCGCGGCCCCACAAATAAAAAGCGGGGCTGAACTTGTAGAGAGCCATGCATATGAAAAAGCCCGACTATCTCTCGATAATCGGGCCTACTTTTGAATAAATGCCTGACGATGACCTACTCTCGCATGGGGAGACCCCACACTACCATCGGCGCTGAGCGGTTTCACTTCTGAGTTCGGCAAGGGATCAGGTGGTTCCCACTCGCTATGGTCGTCAGGCGGAAAAAAGCAATGTATATCATGCTGACGATACGTTTCATCGTATCCGTCAATTGATTCGGGACATCATCGACCAAAACCCTTTGGGTGTTATATGGTCAAGCCTCACGGACCATTAGTACCGGTTAGCTCAACGCCTTGCAGCGCTTCCACACCCGGCCTATCAACCAGCTGGTCTTGCTGGGTCCTTTAGGAGGCTCAAGGCCTCAGGGAGATCTCATCTTGAAGGGGGCTTCCCGCTTAGATGCTTTCAGCGGTTATCCCGTCCGTACATAGCTACCCGGCAATGCCACTGGCGTGACAACAGGAACACCAGAGGTACGTCCACTCCGGTCCTCTCGTACTAGGAGCAGCGCTTCTCAAATCTCCAACGCCCACGGCAGATAGGGACCGAACTGTCTCACGACGTTCTAAACCCAGCTCGCGTACCACTTTAAATGGCGAACAGCCATACCCTTGGGACCGACTTCAGCCCCAGGATGTGATGAGCCGACATCGAGGTGCCAAACACCGCCGTCGATGTGAACTCTTGGGCGGTATCAGCCTGTTATCCCCGGAGTACCTTTTATCCGTTGAGCGATGGCCCTTCCATACAGAACCACCGGATCACTAGAACCTACTTTCGTATCTGCTCGACGTGTCTGTCTCGCAGTTAAGCACCCTTATGCTCTTGCACTCACTGCACGATTTCCAACCGTGCTGAGGGTACCTTCGTGCTCCTCCGTTACTCTTTGGGAGGAGACCGCCCCAGTCAAACTACCCACCACACACGGTCCTCGAACCGGATTACGGTCCTGAGTTAGAACGCCAATGATGCCAGGCTGGTATTTCAAGGTTGGCTCCACCCCATCTGGCGACAGGGTTTCAAAGCCTCCCAGCTATCCTACACAAGCAACATCAGCGTCCAGTGTGAAGCTGTAGTAAAGGTTCACGGGGTCTTTCCGTCTAGCCGCGGGTACACAGCATCTTCACTGCGATTTCAATTTCACTGAGTCTCGGGTGGAGACAGCGTGGCCATCATTACGCCATTCGTGCAGGTCGGAACTTACCCGACAAGGAATTTCGCTACCTTAGGACCGTTATAGTTACGGCCGCCGTTTACCGGGGCTTCGATCAGGAGCTTCGCGTGAGCTAACACCATCACTTAACCTTCCGGCACCGGGCAGGCGTCACACCCTATACGTCCGCTTGCGCGTTTGCAGAGTGCTGTGTTTTTAATAAACAGTTGCAGCCACCTGGTATCTTCGACCGCGTCAGGCTCCGGTCGCGAGGACCTTCACCCTAATGCGGCGTGCCTTCTCCCGAAGTTACGGCACCATTTTGCCTAGTTCCTTCACCCGAGTTCTCTCAAGCGCCTTGGTATTCTCTACCTGACCACCTGTGTCGGTTTGGGGTACGGTCTCACAGTATCTGAAGCTTAGAGGCTTTTCCTGGAAGCGTGGCATCGATGACTTCCTGACCATAGTCAGTTCGTCTCGCCTCTCGGCCTTGAGGATCCGGATTTACCTGAACCCTCAGCCTACCGGCTTTCACCAGGACAACCAACGCCTGGCTCACCTAGCCTTCTTCGTCCCCCCATCGCAATACTGTGAGGTACGGGAATATTGACCCGTTTCCCATCGACTACGCCTTTCGGCCTCGCCTTAGGGGCCGACTCACTCTGCTCCGATTAGCGTCGAACAGAAACCCTTGGTCTTCCGGCGGGGGAGTTTTTCACTCCCCTTGTCGTTACTCATGTCAGCATTCGCACTCGTGATACCTCCAGCATGCTTCTCAACACACCTTCATCGGCTTACACGACGCTCCTCTACCGCGTGTTCGCATCCTTAAAATGACTCAGGCCGTTCACCTTGCCCTGCCCGACTCAACGTTCGGGAGGCGCTTTGCCATCGCTTCGCGATGGCAGCGAACTGACACTATCGAATCACCTTAAGTGATGCGAACACACCCGTAGCTTCGGTACCTGGTTTGAGCCCCGTTACATCTTCCGCGCAGGCCGACTCGACTAGTGAGCTATTACGCTTTCTTTAAAGGATGGCTGCTTCTAAGCCAACCTCCTAGCTGTCTAAGCCTTCCCACATCGTTTCCCACTTAACCAGGATTTCGGGACCTTAGCTGACGGTCTGGGTTGTTTCCCTTTTCACAACGGACGTTAGCACCCGCTGTGTGTCTCCCACGCTTGCACTCACCGGTATTCGGAGTTTGCCTCGGGTTGGTAAGTCGGGATGACCCCCTAGCCGAAACAGTGCTCTACCCCCGGCGGTGATACGTGAGGCGCTACCTAAATAGCTTTCGAGGAGAACCAGCTATCTCCGGGCTTGATTAGCCTTTCACTCCGATCCACAAGTCATCCAAATCTTTTTCAACAGATTCTGGTTCGGTCCTCCAGTTGATGTTACTCAACCTTCAACCTGCTCATGGATAGATCGCCCGGTTTCGGGTCTATTTCCAGCGACTGGTCGCCCAGTTAAGACTCGATTTCTCTACGCCTCCCCTATACGGTTAAGCTCGCCACTGAAAATAAGTCGCTGACCCATTATACAAAAGGTACGCGGTCACCGAACAAGTCGGCTCCCACTGCTTGTACGCATACGGTTTCAGGATCTATTTCACTCCCCTCTCCGGGGTTCTTTTCGCCTTTCCCTCACGGTACTGGTTCACTATCGGTCAGTCAGGAGTATTTAGCCTTGGAGGATGGTCCCCCCGTCTTCAGTCAAGGTTTCACGTGCCTCGACCTACTCGATTTCACAACACTCAGGTTTCGGTTACGGGGCTATCACCCACTATGGCCAGACTTCCCAGTCTGTTCACCTACCAGTTGTGTTGCTTAAGGGCTGGTCCCCGTTCGCTCGCCGCTACTAGGGGAATCTCGGTTGATTTCTTTTCCTCGGGGTACTTAGATGTTTCAGTTCCCCCGGTTCGCCTCTCATGTCTATATATTCAACATGAGATACCCAAGTTACCTTGGGTGGGTTTCCCCATTCAGAGATGTCCGGGTCGCAGGTCGTTTGCCACCTCGCCGAACCTTATCGCAGGCTTCCACGTCTTTCATCGCCTCTGACTGCCTAGGCATCCACCGTATGCGCTTCATCGCTTGACCATATAACCCCAAAAGGTCTGTCAATCGATGATGTCACGACAATTGCCGGATACGCTTGAAACGTATCTTACTTTGTCAGCATGATATACATTGTTAAAGAGCATTAGAGCACAAAACTCTAAGCTGGCGGCTTGTGGCTTGCTAATGAAGCACAAACGTCCAACTTAAAGTTCCGTTAACCGCTCTATCGATCAGGTAATTCATTGTGAGCACTTACCGACAGTCAGATGACGTGTCGTTTAAGGAGGTGATCCAGCCGCAGGTTCCCCTACGGCTACCTTGTTACGACTTCACCCCAGTCATGAACCACACCGTGGTGATCGCCCTCCGAAGTTAGGCTAACCACTTCTGGTGCAGTCCACTCCCATGGTGTGACGGGCGGTGTGTACAAGGCCCGGGAACGTATTCACCGTGACATTCTGATTCACGATTACTAGCGATTCCGACTTCACGGAGTCGAGTTGCAGACTCCGATCCGGACTGAGACCGGCTTTATGGGATTAGCTCCACCTCGCGGATTCGCAACCCATTGTACCGGCCATTGTAGCACGTGTGTAGCCCTACCCGTAAGGGCCATGATGACTTGACGTCGTCCCCACCTTCCTCCGGTTTGTCACCGGCAGTCTCCCTAGAGTTCCCGACCGAATCGCTGGCAAATAGGGACAAGGGTTGCGCTCGTTACGGGACTTAACCCAACATTTCACAACACGAGCTGACGACAGCCATGCAGCACCTGTCTGAGAGTTCCCGAAGGCACCAATCCATCTCTGGAAAGTTCTCTCGATGTCAAGGGTAGGTAAGGTTCTTCGCGTTGCATCGAATTAAACCACATGCTCCACCGCTTGTGCGGGCCCCCGTCAATTCATTTGAGTTTTAACCTTGCGGCCGTACTCCCCAGGCGGTCGACTTATCGCGTTAACTGCGCCACAAAGCTCTCAAGGAGCCCAACGGCTAGTCGACATCGTTTACGGCGTGGACTACCAGGGTATCTAATCCTGTTTGCTACCCACGCTTTCGCACCTCAGCGTCAGTGTCAGTCCAGAAGGCCGCCTTCGCCACTGGTATTCCTCCCGATCTCTACGCATTTCACCGCTACACCGGGAATTCTACCTTCCTCTCCTGCACTCTAGCCTGACAGTTCCGGATGCCGTTCCCAGGTTGAGCCCGGGGCTTTCACAACCGGCTTATCAAGCCGCCTACGCGCGCTTTACGCCCAGTAATTCCGATTAACGCTCGCACCCTCCGTATTACCGCGGCTGCTGGCACGGAGTTAGCCGGTGCTTCTTCTGTGAGTGATGTCCTCCCTCAAGGGTATTAACCTCAAGGCTTTCTTCCTCACTGAAAGTGCTTTACAACCCGAAGGCCTTCTTCACACACGCGGCATGGCTGGATCAGGCTTTCGCCCATTGTCCAATATTCCCCACTGCTGCCTCCCGTAGGAGTTCGGGCCGTGTCTCAGTCCCGATGTGGCTGATCATCCTCTCAGACCAGCTACGGATCGCAGCCTTGGTGAGCCGTTACCTCACCAACTAGCTAATCCGGCATAGGCTCATCCGATAGCGCAAGGTCCGAAGATCCCCTGCTTTCCCCCGTAGGGCGTATGCGGTATTAGCCTGGGTTTCCCCAGGTTATCCCCCACTACCGGGCAGATTCCTATGCATTACTCACCCGTCCGCCGCTCGACGCCTCCTAGCAAGCTAGGATCGTTTCCGCTCGACTTGCATGTGTTAGGCCTGCCGCCAGCGTTCAATCTGAGCCATGATCAAACTCTTCAGTTTAAAGTCTGATAGTCCGTTAAGCGGACCAAACTTGGCTCAAGGTTCAAACGTCTCGTTTGACGAGTCGCTTGCCTTGATATTTCAGTGACAGTGTCACTGACTCATCGGCAAGCGCCCACATGAATTACCTGATCAATTTTTAAAGAGCTTCTCGCTTTGCAACGCCTGTTGGCGAAGCGCCCTGCGAGGAAGGCGTATTCTACAGAATCGAAGCGTTTCGTCAAGGCTTTCTTTTTTTGCCGTGCAAGCGATGCCTGCAGGACCCAAGAGAAAGCGAAGCGAGCCTGACACGCATCCTGCGATGCCGTCCTGGCGACTCCGTTCGAGTGGCAAGCATTCTACCGATTTCTCGTTGCCCGTCAAGTGGAGAATTCTTCAAAGACTTGAAAAAGCCTTTTCAAAACAATCACTTTTACCACTCTCCACCGCCTGTGACGTTTGCTCGTCGCCGGCAGCGGATGCGTACTTTACGCATCACCTCAGGCCTTGGCAAGCACTTCGTGTAAAAAAATTTCGACCAAAGGCTAAGCCTGCCCGGCGACGGAATTTGCAGGCCCATGGGTGCGCCCGGGGACAGCGCTGCCCAAGCCGCCCTCCCCTCGTTGGTCTCTACAGCACCAGCAGATCGACAAAGCGATGGACCGGCGTCGCCGCCAGGCGCTCGGCATCCTGATACAGCGCCATGATCTCGTCACAACGTCCCGGGGCGAATCGGGTGGCCAGGTGGCGTCGACACTTGGCCTCGAGCACCGCCATGCCCTCTTCGCGACGACGGCGATGACCAATGGGATAGGCCACCTCCACCTTGTCGGTCGCACTACCATCGGTGAACACCACCCTGACCGCGTTGGCGATCGATCGCTTGTCCGGGTCCAGATAGTCCCGTGTATAGCCCTCGTCCTCGACGACCACCATCCTTGCCCGCAGCTCATCGATCTCCGGATGAGCCTGATGAAAGTCATCCTCGTAGTGCTCGGCCTGAAGCTCACCCAGCATCAGCGGTACCGCCACCATGTACTGCAGGCAGTGGTCTCGATCTGCCGGGTTGGCCAGCGCCCCTTCCTTGGAGATGATGCGTATTGCCGACTCATGGGTAGTCAGCTCGATGCGCTCGATCTCATCCAGCCGCCCCTTGACCTCGGGGTGCAGGGTGACCGCCGCCTCGCAGGCCGTCTGGGCATGAAACTCTGCGGGGAAGGAAAGCTTGAACAGGATGTTCTCCATCACGTAGCTGCCAAACGACTGAGGCAGACGTAGACGCCGGGTGTCCTCGGGCTTCAGCGAGAGATCACGATTGGAGTGACTGAAGGAGACATCACAGAAGCCCCACTGGGGAGCGCTCAGGACGCCGGGTATGCCCATTTCCCCGCGCATCGCGATGTCCACCAGACGCGCCGACCGCGAGGTGGCGTCACCGGCGGCCCAGCTCTTGCGCGAACCGGCATTGGGAGCATGGCGGTAGGTGCGCAGGCTCTGACCGTCGACGAAGGCATGGGATAGCGCCGACAGCGTCTGCTCACGACTGGCGCCGCGCAGCCTGGCGATAGCGGCAGTGGACGCCACCTTGACCAGTAACACGTGGTCCAGTCCGACACGATTGAACGAGTTCTCCAGCGCCAGCACGCCCTGTATCTCGTGTGCCCGTATCATCGCATCGAGCACCTCGTGCATGACCAACGGGGCTTCGCCCCTGGCCACGCGGCACTGTGAGAGATGGTCGGCCACCGCCAGGATACCGCCCAGATTGTCCGACGGGTGCCCCCACTCCGCCGCGAGCCAGGTATCGTTGTAGTCCAGCCAGCGCACCATGGCTCCGATATCGAAGGCCGCCTTGATCGGGTCCAGTCGATAGGACGTGCCAGGCACCCGCGAGCCACATGGCACCTGGGTGCCTTCCACCAGCGGCCCTAGATGCTTGGTGCATTCAGGGAAGCGCAATGCCAGCAGGCCACAGCCCAAAGTATCCATCAGGCAGTGGCGCGCCGTATCGAAGGCCTCGTCACTATCGATGACGGCGTCCAGCGCATAGTCGGCGATGGCCTTGAGTTCGTCGTCGTAGTCGGGACGAACATTGGATTCGACGGTGCTCATGTCTGCCTCCTTCCAGTGAGCGCTATCGCCCGCTGCCGGCGTGCCTGCACCTGAGCCAGAGCCGGGAGTCCGAGGACCAGCGTGGGCGGATGGCGAGAGGTTCGAGAATGGGGGAGAACGACAGCGCCGCCTGGCGGCGGCGCTAATGCAAAAGGTCCGTTGTCAGTATCGTCGTGGTGCGCCACTGGCGCCAGTATCGACACTGGCGGGCTTCATCGGTCGAGAGCGTTATGAATCGAGGACGTCAGCCGGCACCCTGACCTTGCCCTCCATCAGAATGCGGGCACTGCGGCTCATGGTCGCCTCCGTGGCGGTCCATTCCCCGTCTAGCTGTTCAGCTCGCGCCCCGACCCGCAGGGTGCCGGAGGGATGACCGAAGACCACCGAACTGCGCCCATCGTCGCCGCCGGCGGCCTGGCTGACCAGGGTCCCCGGCACCGCGGCGGCCACTCCGATGGCCACGGCCGCGGTGCCCATCATGGCGTGATGCAGTTTGCCCATGGACATGGCCCGCACCAGCAGATCGATATCGCCTTCGTCGATCTGCTTGCCGCTGGACGCCCGGTAGCCCCGAGGCGAGGCGACGAAGGCCAGCTTCGGCGTGTGCTGACGGCTCGCGGCCTCCTCGAGTCTCGAGATCAGACCCATCTTCAGCGCGCCGTGGGCCCGTAGCGTCTCGAGCCGATCGAGGGTGGCGGGGTCTGAATTGATATCGTCCTGAAGCTCGGTGCCGTCATAGCCAAGGTCGGCCGCGCTGACGAAGATGGTCGGAATACCGGCATTGATCAGGGTTGCCTGAATGCGACCTCCGGCCACCACCTCCTCGGGAACCTCGAGTTCATCCACCACCTGGCCTGTCGGGAACATCCGCCCTTCGCCGTCGGCGGGGTCCTTGAAGGCCAGGCCGATCTCGGCGGCGGGGAAGGCCACGCCGTCGAGCTCGAAGTCACCGCTTTCCTGCACCTGACCGTCCTGTATCGGCACTCGGGCGACGATGGTCTTTTCGATGTTGGCCTGCCAGATGCGTACCTCCACCTCGCCGTCGGCAGGAATTCGCTCAGGCGGGATCAGTCCGCTCTCGATGGCGAAGGGACCGACCGCCGAGGACAGGTTGCCGCAGTTACCGCTCCAGTCGACAAAGGCCTTGTCGATGGCCACCTGGCCGAACAGGTAGTTGACATCGTGATCCGGCGACTCGCTGGCGCTGACGATGACCACCTTACTGGTGCTGGAGGTGGCGCCACCCATGCCGTCGGTGTGCTTGGCGTAGGGATCGGGGCTACCGACCAGACGCATCAGCAGGGCGTCGCGCACGGGGCCGGGCTCACGCGCGGCCTCGGGCAGATCGTCCTTGCGCAGGAAGGTACCCTTGCTGGTGCCGCCACGCATGTAGATGGCGGGAATGCGGAGCTGCGGAGCAAAAGCGGCCATCACGCCACCTCCGATTCGAGGAAGTCCTGGGCGAAACGCTGCAGCACGCCACCGGCTTCGTAGATCGACAGCTCCTCGAAGGTGTCGAGACGACAGGTCACCGGCACCTCGAGGCTTTCCCCGTCACGCCGCTTGATCACCAGGGTCAGGCTGGCCCCCGGCTGGATGTCGCCACGGACATCGAAGGTCTCGCTGCCGTCGATGCCGAGGGTCTTGCGTGTGGTGCCCTCCTCGAACTGCAGCGGCAGTACCCCCATGCCGATCAGGTTGGTGCGGTGAATGCGCTCGAAGCCCTCGGCCACGATGACCTCGACACCGGCCAGGCGCACCCCCTTGGCAGCCCAGTCACGTGAGGAACCCTGACCATAGTCGGCCCCGGCGATCACGATCAGCGGCTGCTTGCGCGCCATGTAGGTCTCGATGGCCTCCCACATGCGCATGACCTCGCCCTCGGGCTCGAGGCGAGCCAGTGAGCCCTGCTTGACCTCACCGTTGACCACCGCCATTTCGTTGATCAGCTTGGGGTTGGCGAAGGTCGCCCGCTGGGCGGTCAGGTGATCACCTCGATGGGTGGCGTAGGAATTGAAGTCCTCCTCCGGCAGGCCCATCTTGGCCAGGTACTCCCCCGCCGCGCTGGTCGGCAGGATGGCATTGGACGGCGACAGGTGGTCGGTGGTGATGTTGTCCCCCAGCACCGCCAGGGCGCGCAGCCCGGTCAGCGAGCGCTCGGCGGCCAGCGCACCCTCCCAGTACGGCGGACGCCGGATATAGGTGCTCATCTCGCGCCAGTCGTACAGCGGGCTGATGTCCTTCGACCTGTCGAAGGTGGTGTCGAACATCGGGATGTAGACGTCGCGGAAGTGCTCCGGCTTGACGCTCTCGGCGATGATCGCATCGATCTCGTCATCCGCCGGCCACAGATCCTTCAGGGTGATCGGGTTGCCCTCGGCGTCTTCGCCCAGGGCGTCCTTCTCGATATCGAAGCGCACGCTGCCGGCGATGGCGTAGGCAACCACCAGCGGCGGAGAGGCCAGAAACGCCTGCTTGGCGTAGGGGTGGATACGCCCATCGAAGTTGCGGTTACCCGACAGCACGGCGGTGGCGTAGAGATCACGCTCGACCACCTCCTTCTGGATCACCGGATCGAGCGCACCACTCATGCCGTTGCAGGTGGTGCAGGCAAAGCCAACAATGCCGAAGCCTAGCTGCTCGAGCTCACCGAGCAGGTTCGACTCCTCCAGATACAGCTGCACCGCCTTGGACCCCGGAGCCAGCGAGGTCTTGACCCAGGGCTTGCGGGTCAGGCCCAGCTCGTTGGCGCGCTTGGCCAGAAGCCCCGCGGCGATGACGTTGCGCGGATTGGAGGTATTGGTACAGCTGGTGATGGCGGCGATGATCACCGCGCCATCGGGCATCTCGCCGTCCTTCTGCTCGTAAGGAGCGGCGATGCCGCGACTGGCAAGCTCTCGGGTAGAGACCCGGTTGTGCGGACTCGAAGGCCCCGCCAGGGTGCGCTCCACCTTGGACAGGTCGAAGTGCAACACCCTTTCGTAGTCGGCGTTGACGAGGCTGTCGGCCCACAGGCCGGCGGCCTTGGCGTAGGTCTCCACCAGTTCGATCTGCTCCGGCTCGCGCCCGGTCAGCTTGAGGTAGTCGAGGGTCTGATCGTCGATGTAGAACATCGCGGCGGTGGCGCCATACTCCGGCGTCATGTTGGAGATGGTGGCACGATCACCCAGTGTCAGGTGCCCCGCGCCTTCACCGAAGAACTCGAGATAGCTCGACACCACCCGTTCGCTGCGCAGGTATTCGGTCAGCGCCAGCACGATATCGGTGGCGGTGATGCCAGGCTGGGGCTTGCCGCTGAGCTCCACCCCGACGATGTCAGGCAGTCGCATGTAGGAGGCACGCCCCAGCATCACGCTTTCGGCCTCGAGCCCGCCCACCCCGACGGCGATCACGCCGAGGGCGTCCACGTGGGGCGTGTGGCTGTCGGTGCCCACCAGGGTGTCGGGGAAGGCCACGCCGTCACGGGCCTGGATCACCGGCGACATCTTCTCCAGGTTGATCTGGTGCATGATGCCGTTGCCGGGGGGGATCACGTCGACGTTCTCGAAGGCTTCGCGGGTCCAGTTGATGAAGTGGAAGCGGTCCTCGTTGCGCCGATCCTCGATGGCGCGGTTCTTGTCAAAGGCGCCCTCCTCGAATCCCGGGTGCTCCACCGCCAGCGAATGGTCGACGATCAACTGGGTCGGCACCACCGGGTTGACCTTGGCCGGGTCACCACCCTTCTCGGCGATGGCGTCACGCAGGCCGGCCAGGTCGACCAGCGCCGTCTGTCCGAGGATGTCGTGGCACACCACCCGCGCAGGGAACCAGGGAAAATCGAGTTCACGCTTGCGCTCGATGATCTGGGACAGCGCCGCCGTGAGATCCTCCGGCGGGCAGCGGCGCACCAGGTTCTCGGCCAGCACTCGGGAGGTGTAGGGCAGACGGTCATAGGCGCCGGGAGAGATGGCGTCCACCGCCTCCCGGGTATCGAAGTAGTCAAGCTCGGTCCCCGGCAGGGGTTTGCGATAGTCGGTGTTCATGGGCGTCACGGTCTCGGGCGCCCGAGGGCACGGCCCTCGCGGCGCGAATATGGTAGGAAGGCGGCGGAGCTTCTTGCACTTGCGCTGGACCATGACCACAACCATGACCATGTGCGCGCCCCGCCGCTCGAGCCTCGGGATACCCTTGGGGTACCTTCGGGAGAGCCCCGGGCTCAGTCACGCTCTTCGATGGGTACCCATTCGCTGTGGGCCGGGCCGGTGTAGTCGGCGCTGGGGCGGATGATGCGGTTGTTCTCGCGCTGTTCGAACACGTGGGCGCACCAGCCGGTCACCCGAGAACACACGAAGATCGGAGTAAACAACTTGGTCGGGATATCCATGAAGTGATAGGCGCTGGCGTGGAAGAAGTCGGCGTTGCAGAACAGCTTCTTCTCGCGCCACATCACCGCTTCGACCCGCTCGGACACCGGGTACAGGCGGGTGTCGCCCACGTCGTCGGCGAGCTTCTTCGACCAGTGCTTGATGATGGCGTTGCGCGGGTCGGACTCGCGGTAGATGGCGTGTCCGAAGCCCATGATCTTTTCCTTGCGCTCGAGCATGCCGAGGATCTCGCGTTCGGCTTCTTCGGCGCTCTGCCAGTTCTCGATCATCGCCATCGCCGCCTCGTTGGCGCCGCCATGCAGCGGGCCACGCAGTGAGCCGATGGCCCCGGTGACGCAGGAATGCATATCGGACAGGGTCGAGGCACAGACCCGGGCGGTAAAGGTCGAGGCGTTGAACTCGTGCTCGGCGTAGAGGATCAGCGAGACGTTCATCACCCTGGCATGCAGCTCGGAGGCCGGCTCGTCACGCAGCAGGTGCAGAAAGTGCCCGCCCACGGACTCATCGTCGGTCTCGGTGTCGATACGCACGCCATCGTGACTGAAGCGATACCAGTAGCAGATGATCGAGGGCAGCGCCGCCAACAGGCGATCGGAGGCGTCCTGCTGCTGGCTGAAGTCGGCCTCGGTCTCGAGGTTGCCGAGCATCGAAGCACCGGTGCGCATCACGTCCATCGGGTGGGCGTCCGCCGGGATCTGCTCGAGTACCGTCTTGAGCGCCTCGGGCAGACCACGCAGCCCCTTCAGCTTGGTGATGTAGGTGTCCAGCTCGCTCTGGTTGGGCAGCTTGCCCTTGAGCAGCAGGTAGGCCACCTCCTCGAAGCGGGCCTTGTCCGCCAGTTCCTTGATGTCGTAGCCACGATAGGTCAGGCCCGAACCACTCTGGCCTACGGTACACAGTGCAGTGGCGCCGGCACTCTGTCCCCGCAGACCGGCTCCTCCAATCGGTTTATCAGCCATGGCGTATCTCCATTTTCGTCATTGGTCGTTGTTATAAAATAGGCATGAAAGGCGTGCTGGACGCTTGAGGGTCTCTCAGTCCTTGCCCTCGTCGAACAGCGCGTCAAGCTTGCGCTCGAAGTCGTGGTAGCCCAGCACGTCGTAGAGTTCATCGCGGGTCTGCATGGTATCGACCACGTCGCGCTGGTGTCCGTTGTCGTGAATGCTCTGGTAGACCTTGAGCGCGGCAGCGTTCATGGCGCGGAACGCCGACAGTGGGTAGAGCACCATGCTGCACCCCACCTCGGCCAGCTCCTGCTGACTGAACAGCGGAGTAGCGCCGAATTCGGTGATATTGGCCAGGATCGGGGCGTCCACTCGCTCGCAGAAGGCGCGATAGTCGTCGAGGGTATGTACCGCCTCGGCAAAGATCGCATCGGCACCGGCCTCGATGCAGGCGTTGGCCCGGTCGATGGCCGCGTCGAGCCCTTCCTTCTGGAAGGCATCGGTGCGGGCGATCAGGTAGAACTCCGGATCGATGCGCGCATCAGCCGCCGCCTTGACCCGATCCACCATCTCCTGCTGGGACACGATGGCCTTGTTGGGGCGGTGGCCACAGCGTTTCTGCGCCACCTGGTCTTCCAGATGCACAGCCGCAACACCCGCCCGCTGCATCTCCTTGACCGTGCGCCCGATATTGAAGGCGCCCCCCCAGCCGGTATCGATGTCCACCAACAGCGGAAGGTCGCTGGCCCCGCAGATGCGATGGGCGTCTTCCACCACATCGTTCATGGTGGTCATGCCCAGGTCCGGCAAACCGAAGGAGGCATTGGCCACACCACCACCGGACAGATAGATCGCCTGATGCCCGACCCGCTCGGCCAGCATCGCGGTGTAGGCGTTGATGGTACCGACGATGGGCAGCGGGCTATTGGCGTTGAGCGCCGCGCGAAAGCGGGCACCTGGGGTCGAGGAGGACAAGGATGTCATGAGGGGCTCCAGTCAGGAAAAAAAGTGATATCAGGTCGCAAGGCCGTTGCCGGCGACCACCTGGGGTTCATCGCGACCTTCCAGCGAGGCGGCGTAGCGCGCCATCACGTTCTCGCGGGAGGCGCTGACGTGGCGGCGCATCAGCAGCTCCGCCAGTTCGGCGTCACCCGCCTCGATGGCGTCGACGATACGGTGGTGCTCGACGAAGGCCTTCTGCGGACGTGCACCGCTGGCGCTGAACTGGGTGCGGTACATCCGCACCAGGTAGTAAAGGTCGTCGCACAAGAGGGCCATCAGCATGCGATTGTGGCTGCCCACCACGATACGATAGTGGAAGTCGAGGTCGCCCTCGCGCTGATAGTAGGCCTCACCGCTGGCCAGATCGGCCTGCTTCTCGTGCACCGCCAGCACTTCCCTGAGGCCGGCGATCTCGCTGGCGGTCATATGCTCGGCGGCGATCCTGGCAGCCATGCTTTCCAGCGCCTCGCGCACGTCGAACAGCTCCATCAGCTCCTTCATCGACAGCTTGACCACCCTGGCACCCACATGGGGTACCCGTTCGATCAGCCGGTGAGCCTCGAGCCGTCGCATGGCCTCGCGCAGCGGCCCGCGAGAAATACCGTAGGCCTTGGACAGTCCCGGCTCGGTGATCTTGCTGCCCGGCGCCAGCTCTCCCCGGACGATGGCGTCCTGCAATTGATGAAAGACCCGCTCGGCGAGGGTTCTGACTTCGGGGGTGGCGGGGGTCTCGTATTCGGCGCTGGTCATGGGATCATTGTCGACAATGTTGGGATAACGGAAATGTAAGATACGCCAAGGCGCGGGTCAATGGCCTGATCGGGCTCACAACCTTAACCATTGGTTGTAGACAATGCCATCCATCTTCCTTGTCCTGTCGACAATGCAGCGTTGACTCACGCCATCCTTGCCCAACGACAAGCCCTGTCGTTGCCCGTAGAATATGCCGCCTGCAACGCCCGAGGCCCCGAATGAACGCCGAGCTCCAGACCACCTCCCTGCCCTACCACGCGACCCCCCTGCGCTATTTCGAGGCCCTGCGCTCGAGGCCCGGGGCGGTGCTGCTGGACAGCGGCCGGCCCCAGGCCCCCGGCGGACGATTCGACATCCTGTCGAGCGACCCTATCGAATGGCTGGAGGTGGATCAGCACGGCCAGCCCAGAGACTCCAGCGGTACCGCCCTCGACGGCTGTGCCTTCGACGCCCAGCAGCGCCTGCTCGAGCGCCTGCCTCGCCCATGCCAGGAGCTTGAGCTGCCCTTCGTCGGCGGTCTGATCGGCTTCTGGAGCTACGATCTGGGCCGGCAACTGGCGAGAATCGAAGGGCCTTCACGGACCGCCACCGCCCTGCCCCAGGCCCGACTCGGCCTGTACGACTGGGCGCTGATCCAGGACCACCAGGAACGCCGCTGCCATCTCGTCGCTTCCCCCGAGCGGCGCAAGCAGGTGCAGGCGTGGCTGGCGACACGGACTCCTGCCGGCGACTTTTCGCTAAGCTCCGTATTTACCTCCAACCTGACCGAAGCGGACTACCGCGATCGCTTCGCCAGGGTGCAGGACTACATCCATGCCGGGGACTGCTACCAGATCAATCTGGCTCAACGGTATTCGGCGGACTACCAGGGCGACCTGTGGCAGGCCTATCTGCGCCTGCGCGACGCGACCCCGACCCCCTTCGCCGGCTTCATGGCCTGGCATCGTGCAGGGCGTGAACAGGCGCTGCTGTCGCTGTCCCCCGAACGCTTCATCGAAAGCCGCCAGGGTGAGGTGGAGACGCGTCCCATCAAGGGCACGCGCCCACGGGGAGCCAATGAGCAGGAGGATGCTGCCCTGGCACAGGAGCTGTCCTCGAGCATCAAGGATCGCGCCGAGAACGTGATGATAGTGGACCTGTTGCGCAATGATCTGGGCCGCGTGTGCCAGCCAGGGACAGTCAAGGTCCCCCAGCTTTGCGGACTGGAAAGCTACGCCAATGTTCACCATCTGGTGAGCGTGGTGAAGGGTCGCCTACCCGACGAGACGCCACCGCTCAAGCTGCTGGAAGCGGCCTTCCCCGGCGGCTCGATCACCGGTGCCCCCAAGATTCGCGCCATGCAGATCATCGACGAACTTGAGCCGGATCGGCGCAGCGCCTACTGCGGCAGCCTCGGCTACGTCGATGTGCGTGGCCATATGGATACGTCCATTGCCATCCGCACCCTGGTCGCCGACGCCGGCCGCCTGCACATCTGGGGCGGCGGCGGTCTCGTCGCGGATTCCCAGGAGCAAGCCGAGTACACAGAGACCCAGGACAAGATTCGCCATCTGATGGCCGCCCTGGGCACACCTGCCAAATGGTAATAAGAAACCTTACCGCTAATCGATAAACGCTATATAAGAACCGAACCAATCGATATTGGGGCGATGGCGCCGGGTTTTGGTAGGGTATCGGCAAAACCCCCAGTGGAGGTCGCCGTGACGTCCTTTGACCCCAATGCGTTCGTCCTGGCCAATGACCAGGCGACACCCAAGAATATCCTGAAAGCCGCCTACGAGGCCTTCGGCGAACTGACCGTGTCATTCTCCGGCGCCGAGGACGTGGTGCTGGTCGACCTGGCCCTCAAGGTGGCGCCCAGGGACAAGGTCAAGGTGTTCAGCCTGGACACCGGGCGTTTGCACGCCGAGACCTACGAGTTCTTCGAACGAGTGCGCAATCACTACGATATCGAGCTCGATATTCGCTTCCCCGATCAACAGGCGGTGCAGGCGCTGACCACCGAGAAGGGGTTGTTCAGCTTTTACCAGGATGGTCACCACGAGTGCTGCGGCATTCGCAAGGTAGCGCCACTGCGCCAGCGCCTGGCAGGCCTGCCGGTGTGGGTCACCGGGCAGCGTCGGGACCAGAGCCCGGGCACCCGTTCGAAGCTGCAGATCGCCGAGCGCGACACCGCCTTCGGCAGTGACGATCAACCCCTCTACAAGATCAACCCGCTGACCCACTGGACCAGCGAAGACGTGTGGAACTACATTCGCTCCTTCGATGTGCCCTACAACGCCCTGCACGAAAAGGGCTACGTCAGTATCGGCTGCGCGCCCTGCACCCGCCCCATTCTGCCGGGCCAGCATGAACGTGAGGGTCGCTGGTGGTGGGAAGACCAGGGTGGCAAGGAATGCGGGCTGCATGCCCTCAACCTGCCCCAGGCGGCCACCAGTTGACGTTCTGAGGTACCTGGCTGCACATCCTCACAAGATCGCAAAGGCCCCGGACTCGCTTGAGTCCGGGGCCGTTCGGTTCATGACGACGCCGTTCATGGCGACGCCGTTCATGGTGACGTCAGTGAAGCTCGCCTGGCGCCACCTCGCCGCGGTCAGCGCACCGGCAGGCTGATCTTCTCGAACAGCGCGTGTTCATGGCGCGGTCCCGCTGCCAGGGCAGCGTCGACCAGATCACGGTCCAGATGGTCGGCAAACTGCTGAAGGAAGTCATACATGTAGCCGCGCATGAAGGTGCCGCGGCGGATACCGATCTTGGTCGTGGAGCTCTCGAACAGATGGCTGGCGTCCAGCGCCACCAGATCCTCATCGAGCACCTCGTCCACCGCCATGTGGGCCACGATGCCGACCCCCAGCCCCAGACGCACATAGGTCTTGATCACATCGGCGTCGGCGGCAGTCAACACCACATTGGGAGAGAGTCCACGGGCACGGAAGGCGTCGTCGAGTTGCGAGCGTCCGGTGAAACCGAACACGTAGGTCACCAGCGGGTGCTTGGCCAGTTCGTCGAGTCCCAGACGCTCGACCTCGGCCAGGGGGTGATCCCGCGGCACCAGGATGCAGCGGTTCCAGCGATAACACGGCAGCAACACCAGGTCGTTAAACAGTTCCAGCGACTCGGTGGCGATGGCGAAGTCGGCCTGTCCCTCGCTGACCATCTGAGCGATCTGCTTGGGCGTCCCCTGCTGCATATGCAGGGCGACATCCGGGTAGCGCTGGGTAAAGTTCTGGATCACCGGCGGCAGGCAGTAGCGCGCCTGGGTATGGGTGGTGGCGATGGACAGGCTCCCCCGCCGCTCGTCGCTGTGTTCCTGGGCCACATCCTTGATGTTGGCGGTCAGCCTGAGCACCTGGCCTGCCAGCTCGATGATCGCCTCCCCTGCGGGTGTCACGCGAGTCAGGTGCTTGCCGCTGCGCGCGAAGATCTCTACGCCAAGCTCGTCTTCCAGCAGACGAATCTGCTTGGATATGCCTGGCTGAGAGGTAAAAAGACTCTGAGCGGTAGCCGACACATTCAGGTTGTGGCGGGAAACCTCCCAGATATAGCGCAGCTGCTGTAATTTCATGGCCGGGGCTTACCTCGTCCGAAGTCGACGGATTGGCACGGTGGTCGCGGAAGCGGACTAGACTGGAGCCATCGCGTTGGCGGCGTGACAGCGTCCTTGCCCGGGTTCAAGCACTGGACCTCGGGCATGACAACATGCCAAAGCGCCATAAAAAACCACCTTTGTGATTACTTTATAGCATAATGAGATGAGATGCAGCGATTCGTAAGCTGACTAAGAAACTATCGACCCAATATTTGCCAGCGTATGGGCCGACCGCTACCATCGTCCCACCGGACATGGCAGACATGTCCCACATTCCGCTCGATGAAGCGCAACGTAGATGGAGAAACACATGGCTAACAATGTCGATGTCACCAATGCCAACTTCGAGCAGGAAGTTCTGCAGGCCGACTCCCCGGTATTGCTGAAGTTCTGGGCTCCCTGGTGTGGCCCCTGCAAGGTCATGGCACCGGTGGTCGATGAAGTCGCCGAGGAGCGTGACGGCGCCCTCAAGGTCGTCAGCATCAACGTCGATGATGCCCCGGAAATCGCCGCCGAGCAGGGCGTACGTGGCGTCCCCACCGTGATGCTGTTCAAGTCAGGTGCCAAGGTGGCATCCCTGGTAGGTGCCCAGTCGAAGTCCCAGCTGACCCAGTTCATCGACCAGAACGCCTGATACAGCGCTGTCGACCTCTGCCGTCACCAGACGGGACGTCCAGCCAGGGGCCAAGGCCCCTGAAACATGGCCCGGGATCCTCCTTCAGGATCCCGGGCCATGTCGTTACTGCCCCGAGCGTTATCGCTGAAGCCAAGGGCTTGGGCAATGGCAGTGCCCACCCTCGCCAGTGGATGCCATCGTGCGAGGCTCGAGGCAGCGCCGACATCAGTCCCGCAGCACGTAGCGCAGGATCTCTACCACCTGGTCGGTGGTCGTGGCCCAGGCCTGGGCGTCGGCATCGACCTCCTTGAGCGGATGTACGATGTCCTCGCCGTGCAGCGTCACATAGGGCTTGCCGAGAGCCGAGCAGTAACCGGCGTCGAAGGCCGCGTTCCACTGCTTGTACTTGTCACCGAAGCGCACCACCACCAGATCGCTCTGCTCGATCAGGGTCCGGGTCCGGATGGCGTTGACCCTGGAAGACTGGTGATCCCGCCAGAAGCCACTTTCCGGCACACCCAGCATGTCTCCGGCGGCGTCGCTGGCATCATGGTCGGTCACCGCCTGGGTGAACACCACGTCGAGCCCGGCGTCTCTGGCTCCCTGCTTGATCTCTTCACGCCAGTCGGTATGGATCTCACCGGACAGATAGACGGTAAAACTCATGGCCTCATTTCCTTTTTCTCGGTCTTGCATGAATCATTGTCGGAGTGCCAGGACGCCGCCACCGGCCGTCACCCGAAAGAGGGACCAGGACATTCGGACTTCATCCTGGCCTTCGGAGCTGATAATTTGCCTATTGGCGGTCCAAGGAACCTGGCCCTCGTGGCTTCTTGCGTGGCGCTCACCATCATACCCGCGCCTCCTGTACTGACAAACCGGTTGCCCGGCGCAGTGACGGCGTGGCGGTATCGACTCGAGCACCACCAGTCCGTCTGACTTCATTCGACAAGGATCTTCGATGCACCCGCAGGACTCCCCTTCCAACCGGCCAATGCCTGTCAGCGTGGACACCCGGGAAGCCAATCGACGCCAGGACCATTTCGGCTCTCGCGAGGCGATCTGGCTGTTCGGCTACGGCTCGCTGATCTGGAAGGCGGACTTCGCCTATCGCGCACGTCGTCCAGCGCTGATCGAAGGCTACGCCCGCCGGTTCTGGCAGGGCTCCCACGATCATCGCGGCACTCCTGAGGCTCCTGGTCGCGTCGCGACGCTGATCCACCAGCCGGGCTCGCGGTGCCTGGGCATGGCCTACCTGATCGGGCCGGAGGTGTTGGCCCCCCTGGACCTGCGTGAAAAGAACGGCTATCTGCGTGAGCGTGTCACGCTGCATTTTCTGGACAACGATCTCGCCGACAACGATCAGCCTGATGTCGATGACCCGCTCGACGATGACGGCCTGACCACCGCCAGGACCGCCGAGGGGCTGGTCTACATCGCCGGTGATGCCAACCCGGCCTATCTCGGTGACGCCTCCGATGACAGCATCGCCGAGCAGATCGCCCACGCCCATGGCCCCAGCGGCCCCAACAGCGACTACCTGCTGCACCTGGCAGACGCCCTGCATGCCATGGGAGGCGAAGACGACCACGTCTTCGGCCTGGCGACCGCCCTGCGCCGTCGAATGCGCCAGGCGGCGACTCACCCGGCTACCACCGACTGAGCGCCGCCCTTCCCCTCGGCAATGCCGGCCACGCCAGGCTCTCGGATCGAGCCGGCGACCCCGCCGGCGACACCTTGTGCCGGACGACCTCCGGCCATCTGTCTGTTACCCGCTGGAGATCCCGGATGAGTGTGACCCTTGAAGACATTCGACGTGCCGCCGATGCGACCGTCGGCCATATCGCCCGTACTCCCTTTCTGCATTCCGCCACGCTGTCGCGGCTGGCCGGCTGCGAGTTGTACATCAAGTTCGAGAACCACCAGTTCACCGCCGCCTTCAAGGAACGCGGCGCCCTCAACCACCTGCTGTCCCTGTCCGAAGACGAGCGCCAGCGGGGGGTCATCGCCATGTCGGCCGGCAACCACGCTCAGGCGGTGGCCTACCACGCCTCAAGGCTAGGCATCCGGGCGGTCATCGTGATGCCGCGCCACACCCCCAATCTCAAGGTCAGCAATACCCGGGCCCTTGGCGCCGAAGTGCACCTGGTCGGTGATGGGGTGGACGAGGCCGGAGACTACGCGGCTCGCCTGGCCGAGGAGCACGGCTATGTGTTCGTCCACCCCTACGACGACGAGCGCGTGATTGCCGGCCAGGGCACCATCGCGCTGGAGATGCTCGAAGACGTGGCGGATCTGGATGCGCTGGTCATCCCCATCGGCGGCGGCGGCCTGATCGGCGGCAATGCCGTGGCCGCCAAGGGACTCAATCCCGACATCGAGATCATCGGGGTGCAGACCGCCCGCTTTCCCGCCATGCAGCAGGCGCTGGCGGGTGAAAAGATCCACTGCAGCCTCGCTACCATTGCCGAGGGGATCGCGGTCAAGCAGCCCGGCAAGATCACGCGAGAACTGGTGCGCGAGCACGTCAGTGACATCCTGCTGGTCGACGAGGCCACCATCGAGCGGGCGATCCTGATGTTCCTGGAGATCGAGAAGACGGTCGCGGAAGGCGCCGGTGCGGCGGGACTCGCTGCCGTATTGAGCCAGCCGGAGCGGTTCCGCGGTCGCAAGGTGGGGCTGGTCCTGTGCGGCGGCAATATCGACATGCAGGCGCTGTCGTCGGTGATCCAGCGCGGCCTGGTGCGCTCTGGTCGCATCGTGCGCGTTCGCGTGGGCATCTCCGACGTACCCGGCTCGCTGTCGGAGTTGACCCAACTGCTCGCCGAGCAGCGTGCCAACGTCATCAGCATCACCCACCAGCGTACCTTCACCGACCTGTCGCTGCGCGCCACCGAGGTCGAAGCCACCCTGGAGACGCTGGGCAGCGAACATACCCGAGAGGTCATCGAGGCCCTGCGCCATGAGGGCTACGATCCGGTGATGCCGGCCAATGAGGTGCATCCGGACGAACGTTGGGCCAGCGGCGTGGCTCCCGGCGACGTCTAGGCCCCGCCAGCGGCGGGACGTCACCTCATCGAAGGGTCCCGCCCAGGGCCGCTTTCAGGTCTGCAACAGCCCCGCCGATCGCAGAGCCTGGCCGGTCGCCGGGCCCAGCCGGGCGAGTATCTCGAGCTGTGTCTCGAGTTCCGCCTGCTGGCCGTCGTTTGCCATGCGCTCCACTCGGGCGGCCTGCGCCTCCAGGGCCTGGCAGCCCAGCGAAGCAGACACGCCCTTGACGTCATGAGCAATCTGACCGAGTGCCTGGTGGTCGCCGACCGACAGCGCCTCTCGCATCTGCTCGAGCCGCTCCGGGAAACGCTGCAGATAGTTGGCCACCATGCGACTGAGGCCCTGGGGCGACATCACCTGACGCAGCTCCTCTACCGTGTCTCCGGCGAGCAGCGTCTCGTCGATCCGGAGCCGATCCTCGAGCATCGGGGCAACGACGGCGGGTGCCGCTTCGACAGTACCGCCGAAGGTCTCGTTATCCAGGCCGCGGTCCGGACCACTCGCCCTGCCATCGCAACCCCTGCCATCGCCCCCCCTGCCGGCATTGTCGCCACCTGATGGACTCGCGGCAGCGGAGCTCGGTGCCGCGTGCACCCGGCTGTAACGGCGCAGCGCAGCAGACAGCTCCTTGCGCGAGAACGGCTTGCCGATGACGTCGTCCATTCCCGCATCGAGACAGGCGCGATGATGCTCGGGCATGACGTTGGCGGTCACCGCGATGACCGGCAAACGCTGGATCCGCTGGCCCTGTTCGCGTAGAGCCTCTTCGTGCTGGCGCCAGCGACGCGTGGTCTCCAGCCCGTCCATCACCGGCATCTGCATGTCCATCAAGACCAGATCAAAACGTCGTTGGCCCAGGGCCTCCAACGCCTGCTCGCCATTGCCCACCAGTTCGCAGGTCTGTCCCAGTCTGGTCAGCATGGCGGCCACCAGCTCGCGATTGAGGGCATTGTCCTCGACCACCAGCACGTGCTGGCTTTCCAGCGGCTCCTGCTGCCCGGTGCTGGCAGCCCCCTCTTCCACCCCCGCCACCACCGGCAAGGGAAGATCGAACCAGAATCGGCTGCCGGACTCCGGCTGGCTTTCCACCTTGAGCTCTCCGCCCATGGCCGCGACCAGCTGCGAGCAGATCGCCAACCCCAGGCCGGCACCCTCATGACGGCGTGACAGGGCGGTGTCGGTCTGGGCAAAGGGCTCGAAGATGCGCTGCTGGTCCTGCTGGGCGATACCGCAGCCGGTATCGTAGACCATGAAGGTCAGCCGGCCGTCCCCATTGTCGGAGACCCGGAGCATCACAAAGCCACTTTCGGTGAACTTGAAGGCGTTGTTGAGCAGATTCATCAGCACCTGGCGCAGCCGGTGCACGTCGCCATCGACCCAGGTGGGCAAGGCGGGAGCGGCACGCATCAGGAACTGCACCCCGCTGCGGCTCTGGGTCTGATAGCCGGTCGCGAGTTGCTCCAGCATTCTCGACAGGTGGAAGGGTTGACGTTCGACCGCCAGGTGCCCTGCCTCGATACGGGTGTAGTCGAGCACGTCATTGATCACCGAACGCAGCCCAGCGGCGCTGTCACGCAGCCCTTCTATCTGACGGCGCCCCTGATCACTCAAGGGCTCGTCATGCAGCAGCTCGGCCATACCCAGCACGCCGTTGAGTGGCGTGCGGATTTCATGGCTCATGATGGCCATGAAGTCGGACTTCGCGCGATTGGCCACTTCCATGCGCTGATAGGCCTCGCGCAAGGTTTCGGACTGGGATTCGAGCAAATGGGTCTTGTGGCGATGCTGACGCGCCTCCTTCACCAGCGCACGAATCAGCACGCCACCGGCGATCAGCGACAGCAGGATCGAGATCAGCACTGCGATGTACAATCGCCCGAGCACGCCCATGTCCGCGCTGCGCTCTTCTGCGGCGATTCGACCATGATGCAGCATCAATTGCCGACTCAGTTCCTGCGCTTCGCCGAGACGCTCTATCAGTTCGCGTCGCAGTGCAGCGTCATAGGCAACGTCTCCATCGGCCACCGCAATGAAGCGTCGATCCAGCCGTTGCATGCCACGATCCAGCTCGTCGATCAGCTCACGACCGGTCTCGTAGCGATCCAGGAAGTTGCTCGTCTGGCCCTCCAGCAGCACCATGAAGCGCCCGTACAGCAGTTCGAAATCCAAAAGGGTCTCGTCCAGCCGGCTATCGCCGCGCTCCCAGATGGCCAGCCGCAGATCGCGCAGCGAGCGATCGTACTGATACAGGGTCCAGGTGACGGTATCGACGTCTCGGTGGTAGATCGCCTTGTTGCGGTCATAGATCAGCCCTCCTGTCACCATCACGGCGACAATGAAGACGACGGCGGCAATGGCAGGAATCCTGATGCGCAGACGATGGGCCATGAGAACTCAGTTGACGTCGATGCGGGCGACCTGCCAGACAGATCGACTGAAGTAGATATTGGTCTTGAGTTCCGGCTGGTCGTCGAAAGGATAGACCACGAACAAGGGGCCCTTGTCGCGGATTCTCATGCGCTCTCCATCGCGGCGCATGGCGAGGATCACGCCATGTTCGTGGGCGTCGCTCACCGGCATCAGCGTCTCGTAGTCCTTGATGGCGGCCACCCTGAGCTCGTCGCCCTCGGCCTCCACCGCCGCCAGTACATCGCTGAGCAGCGGCCCCTCAAAGCGAGACTGACCATCGATCCAGGGATTGCCGGTCACCACGACATGCTGGGGCAGCGCCTCGAGCATGGCGCGGTCGAAGTGGGCTTCATCACTCACATTGGTCACGGAGATGCGCCCACCCACCTCGAGGATCACCCTGCCACCGGGGGCGTCCAGCGCAAGAGCCTGTCCGACCATTCCCCATAGCATCACCAACGCGATGGTTCGCCATCCCATGACGCCTCTCCCATTGAAAATCGGCATTCTCGACGAATTTTTGCCGTACCAGCGACATGCTACTGCCAGTTCAACGGCCAGGGAAGGCATTCACGCTCAGGATTCAGCGAAAGCTGTCGAGCACTCCGGTGGTTCGCCAGGCAAGACCGGTGCGGGTGCCGATGTCCTCCAGTTCCTTGATCAGCGGCACCAGCGGCTCGTGACGGCCCATCTCACCGTGCTCGATGATCGCCTCCACCACCGCGACCACTGCCGTGCACCCCAGGGTGGTTGACGCATGATGAAGCTCCCTGGCCTCACCGACCAGCATGTCGAAGTCCCTTTCTTCGTGGGCCGTGTAGAGCCTCGCGATGCGAGCAGGAAAGCGGGCCAGGTAGCCGCGTACCATGCGCTCCAGAGCATCCGCCGAGACCATCGAGCGCAACTCTTGAAGCGTCGTTCGCGACAGCAGGTCGGCACTGGCGACTCTTTCTTCCGTCGCCGTCTGGCTGGGCGCGGAGGCCCCTTCGTGGGCGGATGTACTCGGAGTCGTCCAGAAGTTTTCGTCGGGGTCGAGGGAGGGATAGACCCGAGAGGGAAAGCGACCAAGCACCTGGCCTAGATCCTGACGCGTGAAAGGCTTGCCGATCAGGTCATCCATCCCCGCCTCGCGGCTGGCCCGGCGATGTTCCGGCAGAACGTTGGCCGTCACCGCGATGATCGGCAGCCGAGCGTCGTCGTCGCCATCACCACGGTGGATCGCCGCTTCCCGCTCGCGCCAGCGCCGGGTCGTCTCCAGACCATCCATGACCGGCATCTGCAGATCCATCAGCACCAGATCGAAGTCACGCTGTGACAGCGCCTGCAGCGCTTGCTCGCCGTTGGACACGACTTCGCAGGACTGGCCCAGGCGGGCCAGCATACTGGCCACCAGCTCCCTGTTGAGAAGGTTGTCGTCCACCACCAGCACATGGTGCGGCGCCAGCGGCGCCGGGGCAGACGCCACCTCGACCTTCTCCTCTTTCTGATCGCTGGCGGGCAAGGGAAGTTCGAACCAGAATCTGGAACCGCTGCCCAGCTGGCTGTCCACCTTGAGGTCGCCCCCCATGGCGCGCACCAGGCTACGTGCGATGGGCAGGCCAAGACCGGCACCGTCATGACGCCTGGCCATCACCGGATCGGATTGTTCGAAGGGCTCAAAGATGCGCTCGACATCCAGCTGAGATATCCCGCACCCGGTGTCGTAGACGACGAAGGCAATGCGCTGATCCTGGGCACAGGAAACCCTCAACATCACGAACCCCTGGCGGGTGAACTTGAAGGCGTTGTTCAACAGGTTCTGCAGTACCTGGCGCAGCCGATGCTGATCTCCTTCCACGCAAGCGGGCAGGTCCGGGGCCAGGCGCATCAGAAACTGCACATCGCCCAGGCGTTGCGAACGATAGCCCAGGGTGGTCTGGTCGAGCATATGGCGCAGCGCAAACAGTTCGCGCTCGACCTCGATCCGGCCGGTCTCCAGCCGCGTATAGTCGAGTACATCGTTGATCACCGAGCGCAGTCCCGTCGCGCTGGCCTCCAGGCCTTCGATATGACGCTTGCCCTGATCGCTCAGGGATTCGTCGCGCAGCAGATCGGTCATGCCCATGACGCCACTGAGCGGAGTGCGCATCTCGTGGCTCATGATCGCCATGAAATCGGACTTGGCGCGACTGGCGTTCTCGGCACGCTCCACCGCTTCCTTCAATGCTCGCGACTGGGCCTGCAGCAACTCCGCCTTGAGGGTGTGGGCACGCCCCTCACGCATCAGCGCCAGCACCAGCACGGTACCGGTCACCATGATCAGCACGATGCAGGCCAGTACGACACCATAGAGACGCAGCATCGACTGGGTATCTCGGGTGCGCAACTCGGCCACACTGGCCTTGTGTTGCAACAGCATGTCGCGACTGACGTTCTGCAACTGCCCCAGGGTCTGCTTGAGTGCATCCCTGTCGTCGTCGAGCAGGCGCCCCCCCTGCTCCAGAGGCTCGACTCGCCCCCCCAGATCGTCGATCAATTGCTCCGCGCGCCGATACAGTTCCTGGGAGGCACTGGTCTGACGCAGAAAGTCCCGAGTCTGCCCCTGACGCAACAAGTCGCTTCGTCCGTGCAGAATCTCGTAGTCGAGGACCAGGCTATCGATATCATCCGCGCTGACCTCGGCGGCCTGAATGCGCATTTCGCGCACCATGCGATCGAACTGGTAGAGGTTCCAGGTGACGGTATCGAGGATGCGATGCTGCAATTCCTGCTGCCGATCGAAGGTCAGGCCTCCCGCCACCAGTGCCGCGACAAAAAACAGCACCGTTGCGGTGGCCGCCACCCTCGAGCGATACGGCAGTTTCAGCATAATCTGACCTCGGCCACCGGCGGCTCAGTGGACATCGATGGACTCCACCTGCCAGACGGACCGCGTCAGGTAGACAGCGTTGTAGATTTCAGGATGCTGATCAAAGGGATAAATCACAAACAGGGGCCCTTGATTGCGCACTTCCAGGCGCTCGCCATCGCGCCACATCGCCAGCACAAGGTTGAAGGTCGAGGCATCCTGCACCGGAACCGACGCCACAAAATCGTTCAATGCGGAAACACGCAGCTCGGTACCGTGCGCCTGGACCGCATCGAGCAGCCCCTCGAGCAGAGGCCCCTGATAGACAGAGGCACCGTCAAACCAGGGGAGATGGGTCGTGATCGTGCCCTGGGGCAGCGCCTCGAGCATGTCGCGGTCGAACCAGGCCTGATCACCGACATTGGTGACCCCGATGTCACCGGACACCTTCAACAAAGGCGTGCCCGAGGGCTGTTCGAGCGCCATCGACAGGGGCGACGCCAGTGTCAGCCCCAGGACCATGAGTCGCCAGCAATATCTCACATCTCCCCCTATGGCCACCTGCTTGGGCGTGGAAGCAATCTTCGCTTATATGCTGAATCAGCTACCGATGATGTGAAAAGAGTAAAGCAAAAGACACAAACCGTCACGTTTAGAAACCTGAAGCGCCTCTCTACTACCCTTCCATGGTGAAAGACGACCCTCGGGAGACACCAGTCGACACGGACGCGTCTACCCACCAGGCAACAATGGCGTGCTGTTTTCGCAACGTCATGGATGTTTCATGGCCTTGTCATGACCACGCCCTGAACGGTGTGTTCCGTCCTATAAAACCACGTCTCAAACCCCTGTTTCGACCTGCCCTCCCACCAAGTGGTCTCCTACGCGTGCCGAAGCACATATCCTTGCTGGCTTGCCAGCCGGCCATACCAGGATAAGACCGCTTCGGGCCCTTGCGCACGCTACCAGATCACAGCACGCATCCTCACTAGCCTGCCGGCCGGCTCTACAAGGACAAGTGCACTTCAGGTACTTGCCCACGCTACCAGATCACAGCACGCATCCTCGCGAACTTGCCAGCCGGCTATACAAGGACAAGTGCGCTTCAGGTACTTGCGCACGCTATCAGATCACAGCACGCATCCTCGCTAGCCTGCCGGCCGGCACTACAAGGACAAGTGCGCTTCAGGTACTTGCGCACGCTACCAGATCACAGCACGCATCCTCGCTAGCCTGCCGGCCGGCCATACAAGGGCAAGGCCGCTTCAGGTACTTGCCCACGCTACCAGCGCCAACTGCTGCGGGCCACGGCGTCGTGGGCGTGCAGGCTCTCGGCATGGATCACCTTCTGTTCGAAGCCATCGATGCCCGGGATGGTCATCAGGCAACCATGCACGCGGCGCGCGGCGTCCTCGCAGAACATCAGGTTCTGCCCGTTGGCCAATGCAAAGGCCTGTTCGTCGGGACGCTTGACCGCGGTCTGCAGCGCCGTGCCCAGGCTCTGCTCCACCCTGTCGATGACTTCGACCATGGGGACGTCCTCGACCTCGAGGCCCAGCCTGAGCGCCATGATCACCTGGCTGCGCTGGCTATGAGGCGTCGCCACGATCCCCGACTCCCGTCCCAGCCAACGGTGCACCTCATCACGCGCCGGATGAGGCTCTGCGGCAAAGTCACGGTTGAACTGTTGCTGGATCAATTGACGCGCCAGCGCCGCGGAACAGGGGCAAGTGGAGGAATAGCCCACCTCCAGACGCAGGATTACCGACCGCAGGCCACCTCGTTGCTCGATTTCAAGGTGAAAGGGGTAGGCCTTCCAGCCAGCCAGGTCGCTGACCAACGCCGGACGCTTCAACAGCAAACGTCCCTCGAGAGACAGGCTGGCAGACCGGGAGAGACCCTCGTGACTGTCGAGAAAGCGTGCCAGGCAGGCGTCCAGTCGAGGCAACGTCAGCGCTTCTTCGGTCAGCTCCTCAAGCGCCAGGTACAACCTCGACATATGAATCCCGCGGGCCTCCGGGGCGTCAAGACTGACCCCTGCGTTCACCCTGGCTTCGATCCGCTGTCCCGCCAGTTCGACGGGCAGCGCGATGCCCTCCATGCCGACCCAGTCCAGGGCGGCGCCCTGGCTCAGCTGCTGCAAGGCTACATCCGACAGCCTTTGTGGATCGTCGATGGGCTCCCTCCCCCGGGCGTCTGTGTCGCTGACCGTGTCGTTGACCGTATCGCTGACTGTGTCGTTGACGGCCTGGTTGGCCTCGATCTGTGCGTCATTCATCCTTTCACCGCCGGTTCAGTCTGATAAAAAACTACGTTATAACATAACATTAATAACGACTGCATTCGGACATCCTGCCCTACCACCAGCACGCAGCAGCGCGACCAAGCAGCCGTTCACAGCGCGGCAAGCCACATCATTGCCGGCTCGCACCTCGTATCAGCCCAGCACCTCGTATCAGCCCAGCACCTCGTATCAGCCCAGCACCGGCGCTTCGGCCAGCTCTGCCGCCAACCAGTCGGCCAGATCATTTGCCAGCGGATGGCGCGCCCCCCTAGGCCCGGCTGCCAGTTCCAGCACCAGGCAGGCGTCGGTGGCGACAAAGCCCCAAGGCGCCACCAGGCGCCCTGTGCGCACGTCCTCTTCCACCAGGTAGTCCGGCGCAATGCCGACCCCAAGCCCCACCAGGGTCGCCTCCAGCAGGTAGTTGAGGTGCTCGAAGCCCTGGCCCATCGTCAGCCGCTCCGGCGCGATCCCCTGGCGGCGACTCCAGTCCCCCCAGGCAGAAGGACGTGAACGGGTATGCAACAGCGCTTGGCCGAGCAGTACCCGCGGGTCGGGCGGGCTTGCTGTAGCCCCGCCGGACCGATGCAGCTCAAGCTCACGACTGAGCACGGGACCGATGCGTTCCTGCCCGAGGATACGGGTGACCTCGCCCGGCGGCTCCCCTTCCGGCAAGCGCTGAAAGCGCAGCACACCATCGACCCCGGATAGCGTCGCGACACCTTCCTCACCGGCGGTCAGATGCAACTCCAACTGCGGCAGAGCCTGCTTCAAGCGGGCCAGTCGAGGAATGAACCAGCGCGCCAGGAAGGAGCCTGGGCAGCTCAGCACGAAGGGCGACTGGACGCTGGTGCGAGCGACCTCGGCGCAGACCCGTGCCAGGGCGCCAAGATGGAAGCCGGCGGCGTCAGCCAGCTCACGGCCGGCATCGGTTAGTCTCAACCCCCGCCCTTCCTTCTCGACCAGGGCAACCCCCAACTGGTCCTCGAGCAGCTTGATCTGACGACTGACCGCACCATGGGTCAGGTGCAGCGAGGCCGCCGCCCGCGACACGCTACCGTGGCGCGCCAGCGCCTCGAAAGCCCTGAGCGCCCTGAGCGAGGGCAACGGGACGTCCTGGTTGTGCGATGTCATGGCGAGCGTCTCTCCCGGCTTGGCATGGGGTGTCTTGTCTTATCTTTCTGGGCTTGTCTTTCTGGGCTTGTCTTTCTGGGCTTGTCTTTCTGGGCTTGTCTTGTCTGGGCTTGTCTTAGCTTGTCTGGGCTGGGCTTGTCTTGTCTGGGCCTGGTGTGACCCGGCGCCCAGAGGTCAGCTGATGGTGCCACCGCGTGCCGTGCGGGCGGACTTCCGGGGCACGGCTCACGGCCGCATTCGGGACCACAGTGAAGGGCCAAGTGGTCTTGCAGCTCCTCAACTGGTGAGATTTTCTCACACATCCTGGCCGTTATTTCGATTTTTTCCGGCCTTATGCAGCGCTACGCTGCTGTCCATGCCATTCGGGGCGCAGATCGCGCCTGGTCAGCCTTGGAGCCCGTCATGAACCAGCAACGCCCAACTCCCAGCCTCCGTCACGGACCCGACCCTCGTGGTTTCTTCGGTGACTTCGGCGGTCGTTTCGTGGCCGAGACCCTGATGCCGCTGATTCTGGATCTCGAGCAGGAATACGACGCCGCACGCCAGGACCCGAGCTTCGCTGACGAGCTGGCCTCGCTGTCGGCCGACTACGTCGGACGCCAGAGTCCGCTGTACTTCGCCGAGCGCCTGACCGAGCATCTGGGCGGCGCGCGCATCTATCTCAAGCGCGAAGACCTGATGCACACCGGCGCCCACAAGATCAACAACGCCCTCGGCCAGATCCTGCTCGCCCGTCGCATGGGCAAGCGTCGCATCATCGCCGAGACCGGCGCGGGCATGCACGGTGTGGCCACCGCCACCGTCGCCGCACGCTTCGGCATGGACTGCGTCATCTACATGGGCAGCACCGATATCCATCGCCAGCAGCCCAACGTACAGCGCATGCAACTGCTGGGCGCCAAGGTGATTCCGGTCACCGCCGGCGACGGTACCCTGAAGGACGCCATGAACGAGGCGCTGAGAGACTGGGTCACCAACGTCGACTCCACCTTCTATATCATCGGCACCGTGGCCGGCCCCCACCCCTACCCAGCGCTGGTGCGCGACTTCCAGTCGGTGATCGGGCGAGAGGTGCGCGACCAGATCACCGCCAAGGAAGGACGCCTGCCGGATTCGCTGGTCGCCTGTATCGGCGGCGGCTCCAACGCCATGGGCCTGTTTCACCCCTTCCTCGACGACCCTGAAGTGGCGCTGGTCGGCGTCGAGGCGGCCGGCGAAGGCCTCGACACCCCACGCCATGCGGCCAGCCTCAAGGGTGGACGTTCCGGCGTGCTGCACGGCAACCGTACCTTTCTGCTGCAGGACGACGAGGGCCAGATCAGCGACGCCCACTCCATCTCCGCCGGCCTCGACTACCCCGGCATCGGACCCGAACACGCCTGGCTGCATGCCATCGAGCGCGCCGAGTACGTGGCGGCCACCGATCGTGAGGCGCTGGACGCCTTCACCCTGCTGTGTCGCAAGGAAGGCATCATCCCGGCGCTGGAGTCTTCCCACGCCCTGGCCGAGGTGATCAAGCGCGCCCCGCGACTGCCGGCGGATCATCTGATGGTGGTCAACCTGAGCGGCCGCGGCGACAAGGACATGGCCACCGCCACCGAATGTCTTGCCGATGAACTGGGCCTGGGAAAGCCCGACCAGCAGGACTGACACCCCGGATTCCAGGAGAGAGACCATGACCACGACCACTACTGCCGAGGGGCGCCTCGCACGTCGCTTCGCCGAGACTCGCCAGCAGGGACGCGCCGCCCTGGTGACCTACATCGCCGCCGGTGATCCCGACTATGACACCAGCCTCGCGACCCTCAAGGGCCTGGGCGAGGCCGGCGCCGATGTGATCGAACTCGGCATGCCGTTCACCGACCCCATGGCCGACGGCACCGCCATCCAGCATGCGACCCGCCGGGCGCTGGATGCCGGCCAGACCATGGACAAGACCCTCGAGATGGTCCGCCAACTGCGTCGGACCGATCAACAGACACCGGTCGTGCTGATGGGCTACTACAACCCCATCTACGCCCGTGGCGTGACACGCTTTCTCGATCAGGCCAAGGCTGCCGGCGTCGACGGTCTCATCGTGGTCGACCTGCCGCCGGAACACGACGACGAGCTGTGCCTGCCTGCCAATCAAGCCGGGCTCAACTTCATTCGTCTGGCGACCCCCACCACCGACGCCCGACGCCTGCCGGGCGTACTCGCCAATACCTCAGGCTTTCTCTACTACGTCTCGAGCAACGGCGTCACCGGCGGTGCTGCGCCGAGCGCCGAGCGCGTGCAGCAGGAAGTCGCGCGGATCCGCGAGCACAGCGATATTCCCATCGCCGTGGGTTTCGGTATTCGCACCGCCGCCCAGGCCAGGCAGATCGGCGCCTTCGCCGATGGCGTGGTGGTAGGCTCGGCGCTGATCGATGCCCAGGCCAGCGGCGACTCCCCCGGCGAAGGCACCCAGGCCGTTCTCGCGTTGACCCGCGAACTGGCCCAGGCGCTCATCGACGCCCGCTAAACCCTGGTAGACAGACACGGGTGGCAAGATTCCAGCAGCATCCCCTCGATGTCCCAGCCTCGCGCCACATCCTTTCTCGAAAGACGCCTCCTCCCCCACGCGAGCCCAGCCGATCAGGCGGGGCTTGCTGCCATCGGGCCGAACATCTTCACGACCCAGTCAATATTTTCAGCTGACACCTGGAATGCAGCCACACCATCTATCCAACTGCTGATCCATGCCAGATTCTTACTCCTGATATCATGCTTAAGTCGAACCGTTGGCGATGACCGGTGGTGATAGAATCGCGCTCCTTCCGGCCACAAGCCGACGCCCATCCGTCCTGACGCGACGGTCGATGCACACTCCACGCTTCGAGACCAGAGCCATGTCCACCTCCTTGAGCGCCCCCTTCAAGGCGCTGAATCGTCTGGGGCTGATCCCTCAGATCGTGATCGGTATCCTCTGTGGTATCGCCGTCGCCACCCTTTCCCCCGAGTTCGCCACCTCGGTATCGCTACTCGGCCAAGTATTTATTTCGGCCTTGAAGGCGATTGCCCCGGTACTGGTCTTCGTGCTGGTGATGGCGGCCATCGCCGGCCATCAGCGCGGCCAGCCGACCCAGATCCACAGCGTGCTGGTGCTGTATCTGATCGGCACCCTGGTGGCGGCGCTGGTGGCGGTAGTGGCCAGCTTCGCCTTCCCCACCGAACTGACCCTGAATACCGCCCAGGCCAGCGGCAATCCGCCAGGCGGCGTGGTAGAGATCCTGCGCAACCTGCTGCTGAGCGCCGTGGCCAATCCGGTCAGCGCACTGATGGACGCCAACTTCATTGCCATTCTGGTGTGGGCCGTCGGCCTCGGCCTGGTGCTGCGCAGCGCCAGTGCCGCTACCAAGGGCATGATCGAGGACCTGTCCCAGGCGGTATCGACCCTGGTGCGCTGGGTCATTCGCCTGGCACCGCTGGGCATCTTCGGACTGGTCGCCGGTACTCTGGCCGAAGCCGGTATCGCTGCGCTGCTGGAGTACGCCCAACTGCTGTCGGTGATCGTCGGCTGCATGCTGTTCGTCGCCCTGGTGACCAATCCGCTGATCGTCTTCCTGGCCACTCGCCAGAACCCCTATCCGCTGGTCTTCAGCTGCCTGCGCGGTAGCGCCATCACCGCCTTCTTCACCCGCTCAAGCGCAGCCAACATTCCGGTCAACCTGGAGCTGTGCAAGCGTCTGAAGCTGGACGAGGACACCTACTCCATCTCGATTCCGCTCGGCGCCACCATCAATATGTCCGGTGCTGCCATCACCATCAGCGTGATGACGCTGGCCACCGCCCATACCTTGGGCATCAGCGTGGACTTCGTCACCGCCCTGCTGCTGTGCGTGGTCTCGGCCCTGGCCGCCTGCGGCGTCTCCGGTGTGGCCGGTGGCTCGCTGCTGCTGATTCCCATGGCCGCCAGCCTGTTCGGCATCTCCGCCGACGTGGCAATGCAGGTGGTCGCCATCGGCTTCGTCATCAGCGTGGTCCAGGACTCCACCGAGACCGCCCTCAACTCGTCCACCGACGTACTGTTCACCGCCGCCGCCAGCCGCAGGGGCGAACTGAGCGACTGACGCCCAGGACGCTGCCATCCCTGTCGACCCCGCAAGACAGCGAGCCCCATCACCGTGAAGTGATGGGGCTCGCTACCTTCTTCGAAGGGTCGATGACTTGCTTCAGCCAGCAACGACCTCTGGGTGATATTGAGAGGCGATCGTCACCAGACGCTGCATGGTCTCACCACTCGGTGGCTCCACCCCCGTCAGCGGATAGCGCTCTCCCAGCGCCTGCCACTTGTACTCGCCGAGCGCGTGATAGGGCAGAAGCTCGATACGCTCGACGTTGTCCATGGTCTCGATGAACTCCCCCAGCAGGTGCATGGATGCCTCGCTGTCGGTAAAACCCGGCACGATCACCTGACGAATCCAGGTGGGCTTGCCGATCGCCGCCAGGTGACGGGCAAAGGCCAGGGGGCGGCGTCGAGGGATGCCGGTGAGCTCACGGTGCACGCCCTCGTCGAGATGCTTGAGATCCAGCAGCACCAGGTCAGTGGCAGCGAGCAGCTCGTCGAGGACCTCATCGTAGTGACAGACGTAGCCGTTGGTGTCGAGGCAGGTGTGCATGCCCTCGGCCTTCGCCGCCTGAAACAGGTCGCGGACAAATGCCGGTTGCAGCAACGCCTCGCCACCGGTGCAGGTGATACCGCCCCCCGACGCGCGCATGAACGGCAGATAGCTCCTGGCTTCGGTGAGGATCTCGTCCACCGTCACCTCGCGCCCGCCCTGGCGATCCCAGCTGTCACGGTTATGGCAGTACTGACAGCGCATCACGCAGCCTTGCAGAAACACCAGAAAGCGAATGCCGGGACCATCCACCGCACCGCAGCTCTCCAGGTGGTGTAGACGACCTGTGCTCGACGACATCGGGACTCCTCATCAAAAGGGGCTCCGGGTGTGACCCGGAGCCCGGAAGGGGGCCACTGTCGCGGCCCCGGGCGAGACGACTATCGGCTCAGAGCGTTTCGGTGAAGGTCCGCGAGATCACGTCGCGCTGCTGCTCTGCGGTCAAGGAGTTGAAGCGCACCGCATAGCCGGACACGCGGATGGTCAGCTGGGGATACTTGTCCGGATTGACCACGGCGTCTTCCAGCATCTCGCGGTTGAGCACGTTGACGTTCAAGTGCTGGCCGCCTTCCTGGCGCTCGCTGTGATGGAAGTAGCCATCAAGCAGGCCGGACAGGTTGCTGCGCTGGGCGCCCTCGTCCTTGCCCAGCGCTCTGGGCACGATGGAGAAGGTATAGGAGATACCATCCTTGGCGTGGGCATAGGGCAGCTTGCCCACCGACGTCAACGACGCCACCGCGCCCTTGGTATCACGCCCGTGCATGGGGTTGGCACCCGGTGCGAAGGGTTCGCCGGCGCGACGACCGTCCGGCGTGGTGCCGGTCTTCTTGCCATAGACCACGTTGGAGGTGATGGTCAGCACCGACTGGGTCGGCTCAGCGCCGCGGTAGGTGTTGAGCTTGCGGATCTTGTTCATGAAGGTCTCGAGCAGCTCGCAGGCGATATCGTCGACGCGCGGATCGTTATTGCCGAAGCAGGGGTAGTCGCCCTCGATCTCGAAGTCCACCGCCACGCCGTCGGCGTCACGTACCGGGCGTACCTTGGCGTACTTGATCGCCGACAGCGAGTCCGCCGCCACCGACAGCCCGGCGATGCCGCAGGCCATGGTGCGCTTGACGTCGAGGTCATGCAGCGCCATCAGCGCCGCCTCGTAGCTGTACTTGTCGTGCATATAGTGGATGGCATTGAGCGCGGTCACGTACTGGCGTGCCAGCCAGTCCATCAGGCCATCCATGCGCGCCCATACCTCGTCGAAGTCGAGCACCTCGGTGGCAATCGGCTCGCTTCTGGGGCCCACCTGGATCTTCAGCTTCTCGTCGACGCCGCCATTGATCGTGTAGAGCAGGGTCTTGGCCAGGTTGGCCCGGGCGCCGAAGAACTGCATCTGCTTGCCGATCACCATGGGAGACACACAGCAGGCGATGGCGTAGTCATCGGAGGCAAAGTCCACACGCATCAGGTCATCGTTCTCGTACTGGATCGACGAGGTGTCGATGGACACCTTGGCGCAGTAACGCTTGAAGCCGTCGGGCAGCTGTTCGGACCACAGCACCGTGAGGTTGGGCTCCGGGCTCGGGCCCATGGTGTAGAGGCTGTTGAGGAAGCGGAAACTGGTACGGGTGACCAGGGTGCGTCCGTCCAGCGCCATCCCGCCCAGACACTCGGTGGCCCAGATCGGATCGCCGGAGAACAGCTCGTCGTACTCTGGGGTACGCAGGAAGCGCACCATGCGCAGCTTCATGATGAAGTGATCGACCAACTCCTGGGCGCGGACCTCGTCGATCACGCCCTGGCGCAGGTCGCGCTCCAGGTAGATATCGAGGAAGCTGGAAGTACGCCCCAGTGACATGGCGGCACCGTTCTGGGACTTCACCGCGGCAAGATAGCCGAAGTAGGTCCACTGAATGGCCTCCTGGGCGGTGGCAGCCGGTACCGAGATGTCAAAACCGTACTTGGCGGCCATTTCCTTGAGCTGGCCCAGTGCACGGTGCTGCTCGGCGACTTCCTCACGCAGCTGGATCACCGCTTCCAGGTCCTCGCCCTGCTCGAAGCGCTGCTGCAGCGAGGCAAACTGCGCCTGCTTGTCACGCATCAGGAAGTCAACGCCGTAGAGAGCCACCCGGCGGTAATCGCCGATGATGCGTCCGCGACCGTAGGCATCCGGCAGCCCGGTCAGCACCCCTGACTTGCGGCATTTGAGGATGTCCGGCGTGTAGACGTCGAACACGCCCTGATTGTGGGTCTTGCGAAATTCGCTGAAGACCTTCTTGACCTGAGGATCGAGTTCACGGCCATAGGCCTGGCACGAACTCTCCACCATCTTGATACCGCCATTGGGCATGATCGCCCGCTTCAACGGCGCCTCGGTCTGCAGCCCGACGATGGTCTCGAGCCTCTGGTCGATATAGCCGGCGTCGTGCGCGGTGATGGTAGAGACCAGGGAGGTGTCGAAGTCCAGCGGCGCATGGCTGGCGTTTTCCTGCTTGACGCCTTCCATGACAGTGTCCCAGAGCTTCCGAGTGCTGGCGGCCGGTTCACTGACCAGGAAGCCCTCGTCACCCTCGTAGGGGGTCACGTTGGCCAGCAGAAAGTCCCGTACGTTGACGTCCTGCTTCCAATCGCCGCCGGTAAACCCTTCCCACGCTTGCGCGAATTGCTCTTTCATCGACTTGCACCTCAACAGAGTAAATGACAACGCTAGTCCTGTATGCTGAGCGACGGCCATCCCTCGGAGATGGCAGCCGACCCGCCTGTTCGGTGGCAGCAGCGGTCGCCGCATCGGAGACGGCGTGTCTGCTGCTCGCTTCTCGTTCGGCGAAAAAACACCTGCCCTCGAGAGCACAATTCGACCTTAGCAGTAGTCCCGTCGCTCCTACTTGACCCGCATCATGGCTCCACATAACGGCGGCGCCGCGATAGCGAAGCGGCCCAGAAACCTGCACCAGGCCAATTTCGCGCGGCGAGGACGGCCGCCTGCGCTATGCTGAGAAAGGCATACGTAGGCCTGAGCCCTGTCCCACCGCCGGATGCCCGTGATGAACAGCTTTCCCACGCTACTGGAGTACGGTCTGCCAGGCTTCGCCGTGGTGCTGCTGATCCTTGGCTACCACCTGCTCAACAAGACCCACACCCTGTTGCTCAACGAGCGCTCCGGCGAGACCCGTGAGGGCACCGAGCTGCGCATTCGCTATCTACAGGAGATCTCCAAGAACGCCAGGCTGTTCATGGCGCTGAGCCTGTTGTTCTTCGTCGGTGGGCTGGCCATGGCGATGATGAAACCCTCGAGCCAGGTCAATCTGTCCATCGCCCCGCCCGAGGGCGTGCTGCCGGTCATCCGCCTGCAGGAGCGGGACATGCCGCTGGATGGCCGGGGCACGGTCGTGCTGAAGGTCCAGGACGACAATGTGCTGCGCATCTTGAACAACGATCTGCACGGCCGCCTGATCTCCATCGAGCAGGAGCGCGACGCCTTGAAGAGCCAACTGGCCGACGTCATCGCCGCAGCGGAGCGAGATTCTCCGCAGGTAGGCTTCTAATGAAGAGCAAGCAGCGCGCTTCGGCGTCACGACCGATGGCGATAGACCTCGCGCGAGCTATGAAGGGAAGGCGACGACGCTATCCAGCGACTTTCGTGAAAGCCCTGCTGGTCGTGCTGCTGAGCGCCGGGTTGGCGTGGCCGGTGGTTGCCCAGCAGGCCCCGCTGACCAGGGCCAAGGCGCTGTTGCAGCAGGGTGACAACCAGGCCGCTCTGCGCGAACTACGCCCTCTGCTCGAAAGTCCTGATCCGCTGGCCCGGGTGGAAGGCTTGAACGCCCAGGGCTGGATTCTCTACCGGGAAGGCCGACACGCCGACGCCTCAGCGCTGTTCGAGCAGGCGCTCAGGGCCAGTCGAGGTGATGACGGCCTGCGTGAGGTACGCCTGAAGACGCTCAACAACGCTGGCATCAACGCCTTTTCCGCCGGTGAGCTCGACAAGGCTCGAAGCTACTTCGAGGCCGCACTGGCCCTCGGCAGCGACGTGGCCCCGCGCTACCTGACCATCATCACCCGCCAGGCCCCCATGCAGTCGGCCCAGCAGCAGGTCAGCGCGGGACGTGAAAAGCGCATCGAGCGCGACTTCGAGGGAGCGGTGGCCGACTACACCCGGGCGCTTGCGATCGACCCGAACAACAACGACGCCCTCTCCTATCGTGGCTACGCCTACTACCGATTGGGCCAGTACGACAATGCCCGAGCCGATATCGAGGCGGCCCTGGCGAGTTCTCCCCAGCGGCTGGACGCACTGATCAACCTGCTCAAGGTGAGCTGCGCCAGCGGCGATGACCTCGATGCGGTGCTCAAGCGCCGGGGGCACGCCATCCAGCGCCAGCGCGAGGCCATGCTCGACGACAGGGAGCTGCAGCGCCAGTGCCCAGACCTCTTCGCCAGCCTGAAACGCTGAACCACCGCCATCGGCGTGGCGAAGACGCCCCCCGCCCTTCCCCCCTGAACGCAACGACGCCACCCGAAGGTGGCGTCGCTGTTGGCATGCAGGCAGTTGGCTGCCCGACTATCTGGCGCCGTCAACGAAGAGCATTGAGGCGCTTGACGCTTGTCAGGCGCTTAGCAAGGCGTTAAGACGCTTGACGTAGGCGGCCGGATCGTCGAGATGGCCGCCCTCGGCGATGATCGCCTGATCGAGCAGGATCCGCGCCAGATCACCGAAGCCGTCACCGTCGGCCCCTTCCAGACGAGCGACCAGAGCGTGGTCCGGGTTGAGCTCGAGGATCGGCTTGACCTCAGGCAGGCTCTGGCCCGCGGCCTCCATGATACGGCGCATCTGGAAGCCCATCTCGTGCTCGGGCAGCACCACGCAGGCCGGTGAATCGGTCAGGCGGTGGGTGATCTTGACCTCCTGAACCTCCTCGCCGAGCGCTTCCTTGACTCGCTTGACCAGATCTTCCTTGGACTTGGCGGTCTCCTCCTGGGCCTTCTTCTCGTCCTCGTCCTCGACGTCCCCCAGGTCCAGATCGCCCTTGGCAACATCGGCAAACTTCTTGCCGTCGAACTCGGTGAGATGGCTCATCAGCCACTCATCGATGCGATCGTGGAGCAACAGCACCTCGATACCTTTCTTGCGGAAGATCTCCAGGTGGGGGCTGTTCTTGGTGGCATTGAAGCCATCGGCGACGATGTAGTAGATCTTGTCCTGACCTTCCTTCATCCGCTCCACGTAGTCGGCCAGGGACTGATCCTGGGTGGCGCTGTCGGTGTGGGTGGAAGAGAAGCGCAGCAGGCCGCTGATCTTGTCGCGGTTGGCGTAGTCCTCCGCCGGGCCTTCCTTCAGCACCGAACCAAAGGTGTTCCAGAACGTCTGGTACGCCTCCTTGTCCTTGGCCAGCTTCTTGAGCATGTCCAGGGCACGCTTGGTCAGCGCGGACTTGATCTTCTCGACCTTCGGGTCCTGTTGCAGCAGTTCACGGGACACGTTCAGCGACAGATCGCGGGTGTCCAGCACGCCCTTGATGAAGCGCAGATACAGCGGCAGGAACTGCTCGGCGTCGTCCATGATGAACACGCGCTGAACATACAGCTTGACCCCACGGGCGCCGTCACGCTCGTACAGGTCGAAGGGGGCGCGACCTGGCACGTACAGCAGGCTGGTGTACTCCAGGTTGCCCTCGACCTTATTGTGGCTCCAGGTCAGGGGGTCGGAGAAGTCGTGGGCCACGTGCTTGTAGAAGGCCTTGTACTCGTCCTCGGAGACCTCGCTCTTGGGCCGCACCCACAGCGCGGTCGCCTCGTTGACGGTCTCCCAGGTGGTGACCTCGCTACCGTCGACCTCGTTGCCATCGTCGTCGGTGGCCTTTTCAGTCCGAGGCATCTTCACCGGCACTTCGATATGGTCGGAGTACTTGCGCACCAGGCTCTGCAGGCGATAGTCGTCGGCGAACTCCCTGGCGTCCTCCTTGAGGTGGAGGATGATCTCGGTGCCGTGCTTCTCGCGCTCGATCTCGGCGACCACGAACTCGCCCTCGCCTTTCGAGCGCCACTCGACGCCTGCATCGGCGGCGTCGCCGGCCTTGCGGGTACGCACGGTGATCTCGTCGGCGACGATAAAGCCTGAATAGAAGCCGACCCCGAACTGCCCGATCAGCCGGGCGTCCTTCTGCTGTTCGCCGGAGAGCTGCTTGAGAAACTCGGCGGTGCCACTCTTGGCGATGGTGCCCAGATTGGCGATCACGTCCTCGCGGTTCATGCCGATGCCGTTGTCACGAAGGGTGACGGTACCGGCCTCGCTGTCGTGCTCGATCTCGACGCGCAGCTCGCTGTCACCCTCGTAGAGCGCATCATTGTCCAGCGCCTGATAACGCAGCTTGTCGCAGGCGTCGGCGGCGTTGGAGATCAGCTCCCGAAGAAAGATCTCGCGGTTGGAGTACAGCGAGTGGATCATCAGGTTGAGAAGCTGCTTGACCTCGGTCTGAAAGCCCAGGGTTTCTTCGTGAGTAGCGGTGGTCATGGTGGATCGAACCCCTTTCGACATGGCGATTTCCGGGCCAGCGATGGGTCGCTGGCGGTCCAGAGTGCACGGCTAGCGCCGCACGTCATTCAAGATGACAATCGATATGGGGTCCGCGCTGCGCTTTTCAAGGCTGGCGCTACCAAGTCAAGGCTGGCACCTTCAGGTCAAGGCTCGCGCCTTCAGGTCAAGGCTGGCGCCAGCAGGTCGACGTTCCCGGACCCAGGGCGGCGCCCTTGGCCGTGGTCACCAGACGACCGGCTGCCCGGGCTGGCTCTCTCACGCCGATGCCCCCAGCACATAGGTCAAGCGTGCCCGGGCGACCGGCGCGTCTTCGTCGTCCTGCCACGCCCACGCCTCGACGTTGGCCATGCGCCGCCCTTCGCGCACCAGACGACAGCGCGCGAAGGTTGGCTTCACCCCGGCCGAACTGAGGTAGTCCACGGTGACATTGACCAGCCTCGGCAGGCGCGGCTCGCGGGTCTGCGCCAGAGTATCCAGTGCTGCAGCCGTCTCCAGAAAGGCCGACACCACACCACCGTGCAACGCCGGCAGCATTGGATTGCCCACGTTGCGCTGGCGCGTTTCCAGCTCAAAGCGCCTGCCGCGATCATCGCTGTCCACCGTCACCCCGATGAAATCGGCGTAAGGCACCTCACCAAGCCAGGCGTTGATATCACCGCTGGCACGACCACGCTCCAGCAAGCCGATATCACACCCGTATGGGGCCGCCGTCATCGCGCCACTGTCGGCACCGCCAACTGGGACCTTGTCTTCAATACGGGGATCGCCCTCGTCCTCCACAAGACCGGCGAACATGGCCTCGGCAAAACCTGCTGGCGTGTTGCGTGCCCCCAGCCGTGCAAAATGCCCGCGGGCACAGGCCACCACCTGCCCTTCTTGCTGCCAGGCCCGCGCCTCGGTGAACACCACCGAGTCGGTGATGGCTTCTGCTTCAGCACGTACCCACAGCGACGCCCCCTGACAGGCGGGACGACGATGGCTGATATGCAGATCCAGGGTGGGACAGACCTCGGGGCGTGGCAGCGCCGGCAGGACCGAGGCGCCGCAGGCGGTGTCCAGCAGGACGCTGAGCACCCCGCTGTGCACCAGGCTTCTCGAGCGATCACCGCACAACTCGGCGCCCCCGGGCAGATATAACGTGACGCAGCTGGCATCCACCGCCACGACGCGCATGCCCAGCGCCTGAGTATGCGGAATGACATCGACAAAGCGCTGAAGCGCCTGCCGCCAGAGCGACACGGAGGGTGGCGTCAGGGTGCTGCGTGAGGAGGACATGAGCAGGCTCGAATTCAAACGTTTGACTGACAATCTAGACGCAGCCGGTCACCGTCACAATACGCCCTTGGTCCGCATCTTCCTCTTTTACCCGCCAAAAGCTCGCCAAGCGTTAGCGGCAGACAATTTATCCTGCAGCAAGATCAGAAAGCTCGAATCAGCACATTACGAGCCAGCGCATCAAGAGCAAGACACACTAGATGTCATTGATATCCCGCTCCTCCCGCGGAGCATCGTCCTCGCCAATACCACGCCAGGCGCGATAGTCGGCCAGACTATTGTCCACCTTGGTCAGCAACCAGCCGACGATGACCACATCGTCGAGAAGGCCGAACAGCAGCAGCACATCGGGAATCAGGTCCAGCGGTGACACCAGATAGGCAAAGGCCACCGCCATCCAGCCGAAAGCCGCCCAGGGCACCGGGCGGTAGCGACCGCTGAGCACATCCTGCAGCATCGGGATAAACAGCTTGAGCGCCCGCATTATATGCTTGAACGCTCGCGTGCGTTGGGTAAACCGGCCAATAACGGGGATTCGATCAAACAGGGCCATGGATAGTCTCCTCGACTCAATTCCGTACCAACGATTGCCGATGGTATTCATCGGGTGTCAACGGCTATCTTCATGGCGTCGACGTCGTCTTCTCGCAACATGGGGGCGAAGCTGACCGGGGTCAAGTCTCGCGACCTGGCCGGGTAACTGTTCAAGCCCCGCCGGTTCGGTCACCATGTGGCTTCGATCCAACATCGTCTCGCCGCCTACGGCACAAAAAGGCAGCAATGTCTTCATCTTCATAGACCAGGAGGGTCTCCATGCCATTCGCCTTGTTTCGTCGCCTCGTGCCGCTGGTGGCAGCCACGGCACTGTGCATGCCATTGACGGCAACCGCCCAGGGCAGTGACGGCGCCATACGCAGCGCCCTGGAAGCCGCCCGTAGCGGCAACTTCCACAACATCAACGACGCCGCCATTCGTGGCCACGAACTGGCCGGCTATGTGGCGTACTATCGTCTGCGCGATCGCCTGCCCAACGCCAGCCCCCAGGAAGTTCTCAGCTACATCTCGGCCAACGCCGATGCACCGCTGGGTGGCTGGATGCGTGAGCAGGCCATCCTGCGCTACGGCAAGGCCGGGCGCTACGGCGACCTGCTGGCGGTCGCCGGCGGCGTCCCCGAGACCACCGCCGAACAGTGCTACTACTACACCGCGCAACTGGGTCAGAGTCCCTCCGTCGCCGCCCAGGGCGGCCGCGAACTATGGCTGGTGGGTCGCTCCCAGCCGGACGCCTGTGACTCGCTGTTCTCCACCCTGCGCGCCCGCGGCGAAATCGGTGGCACGGAAATCTTCGAGCGCATGATGCTGGCCTGGGAAAACGGCGAGGACGGACTGGTCAGCTATCTTGGCCGTCAATTGGGACCCGCCTGGAGCTCCGCTGCAGCAGCGCAGCAAAGCGTGGCCGCCACCCCCTCGCGACTGGCCAGCGTAGCGCGCTGCGTCGGTCCCGACTGCGCTGGCACCGCCTCCTTCGTGCGGGCCGCCGTCATCGCCACAGCAGAGTCATCCCCCGCAGCGGCGCTGTCTGCCTGGCAGCAGGTCTCCGCCAATGTCAGCCTGCCGGCCCAGTCACGCCAGGCGCTTGAGCGCGAGATCATCTACTACGCCCTGCGCCGCGACCAGCGCAACCTGCTCGGCTGGATCGACAGCGCCCTGGCCGGCCAGCAGGATCCGGAGGTGTTCGAACTGCGCGCACGCCTGGCCATCCGTGATCGCGACTGGGCCGCCGTCGAGCGGACCGTCGGCATCATGCCTGCCGAGACCCAGGCCAAGGCACGCTGGCAATACTGGCTGGGCCGCGCACTGGCCCTGCGTGGGCAACAGGCAGGCGCGCAGGCCGCCTACGCCCGGGCAGCGGGCCAACGCGACTTCTTCGGCTTTGTCGCCGCCGACCGCCTCGGCCAGCCCTACGATCTCAATATGGAAGACACGCGTTTCAGCGAGGCCGAGCGCGCCCAGGTCGCCGACTGGCCGGCGGTACGTCGCACCGAGGCGCTGCTGCGCGTCGGCCAGGAAGGGCTTGCCAACCTCGAGTGGAATCATGCGGTACGCACCGCAGGCGCCACCGACGCCCGGCGCCTGGCAGACTACGCGGCAGGACGCGGCTGGCATGTGCGCCTGGTGCAGACGACCATCGTCGGCAAGATGCTCGACGCCCTGCCCTGGCGCTTTCCCGAAGCCTATCGGGAGGACTTCCGCCGCTGGGGCCAGGCCAACAACGTCGACCCCTACCTGCTGATGGGGATCGCCCGCCGCGAGAGCGCCTACAACCCCGAGGCGCTGTCACCCGCCGGGGCCAGGGGCCTGATGCAGTTGATGCCGGGTACCGCCGCCCTGGTGGGACGCCAGGCAGGCATCGGTGACCCTGGTCCCTACGGCGTACTCGACCCGGCCACCAACATTCGCCTTGGCAGCACCTATATCCGTGACATGATCGCGCGCTACGGCGGTAACCGTATCGCCGCTGCGGCGGCCTACAACGCTGGCCCCCATCGGGTCGACACCTGGCTTGCCCGCGCGCCGGGCGAGTTCGACCTGTTCGTCGAGGAGATTCCCTTCAAGGAGACCCGCCGCTACGTCCGTGCCGTGCTCGAGTACCGGGTGGTGTTCGAGAGCCTGGCCCAGGGCTCGACCCAGGGCGTTCAGGTGCTCACAGCGGCCGAGAAGAGCGCGCGCTACAACGGTTCCATGGTACGTCGATGATATGGCGAAGCCGCCGAGATCGCCTCGGAAAGCAAGAACCCCCGACCAGTGGTCGGGGGTTCTTGCTGTCGGACGCCAGGCTTTTGCGGTAGCTACCCCGGCTTGTGTCTCGAGCTATTGGCCTGACCGCAGAGCGAGCCGGTTCAGGACGGCGCTCGCGTCAGCGCCAGCTTGACGCCGAAGGCCACCAGCACACCGCCGGTCAAGCCGTTGAGCACCCGCGAGAACGCCGGCCGGGCAAGCCAGTGGCTGGCGCTGCCCACCAGTACCGCGACCAGGATCTGCCACAGGTTGGCGATCACGAAGTGGATGCCGGCGAGCCACAGGGACTTCAGCAAGGCAGGATCCGTGGGGGCGATGAACTGGGGCAGAAAGGCCATGTAGAACACCACCGTCTTGGGATTGAGCACATTGGACAGCAGTCCCTCTCGCAGAGGCCGCCACGCCGACACACGCTGGCGGCGGGCGCCACTCGCCGCCGACACCGCGAGCCCCTTGCCGGCCCAGGCCTGACGCAGACTGGTGACTCCCAGCCAGGCAAGGTAGCAGGCCCCGATCAGCTTCAACGCCGAAAATGCCCAGGCCGACTGCAGCAGGATCAGCGATACCCCCAGGGCGGAGATGGTGGCGTGGACAAACAGTCCCGAACAGATCGCCAGGCTGGTCAGCACACCGTCGCGCAGACCGCCCCGAGCGGTATTGCGAATCACCAGCAGGGTGTCGACCCCGGGGGTGACGCTCAACAGCGTGATCGCCACCACGAAGCCCAACAGCTGGGCATCGATCCAGGCTTCCATCAGCGCACAGACTCGAGGCTATCGGAGTGTTTCAGCGAGATCTGGTCGTTGAGTGTCCAGAAGTCGTAGAGGATGCCGATCAAGAACAGACCACCGGTGAGCAGGTAGATGATGCCGGTCACCCATTTGCCCATGTAGAAACGGTGCAAGCCGAATACCCCGAGGAAGGTCAGCAACACCCAGGCCAGGGTGTAGTTGGTGGGACCACCGCGGAACCGCAGGTCGGCCTCGCGATCCATGCTCGGGATCAAGAACAGGTCAATGATCCAGCCGATGAAGAACAGTCCGAGGGTCAGAAACCAGATGGTGCCGGTCACCGGCTTGCCGTAATAGAACCGGTGGGCGCCGAGGAAACCGAACAGCCACAACAGGTAGCCCACCACCTTGGAGTGGGTATCGTCGCTATGGATCACGGGGGCAGTCATGTGAATTCCTTGTGTCATCTTTTCCGTTAAGAGGCAGCAACGGGCGTCCGGCTGGACGCTGCTGGCCTTTCGATCTACAGTAACTTGGCGAGTCGAGGTAAGCCATTCTCGCCTGCCTGGGGTGGTCGACACCAGTGGTGTCGTTTCCCGGGTGATCGGAATTGCGAACTCGACCGCAGCGTAGGACAGCAAGTAGAAACGTCAGCAGTGGTAGTTCGATCGCTCTATTGTCGAAACACGCAATGCGCCCTTCTTTCTTGTCATGCCCACGCAACAGGGTTCAGACCACACGACGGGAGAAAAGCTCCCCGGGTGACTGAGCCTGCACCATCATTTAGCGAGTTAAGGAAATCGACAATGGCAACTGGCACTGTCAAGTGGTTCAACGATACCAAGGGCTACGGCTTCATCTCTCCGGACGACGGCGGAGACGACCTGTTCGCTCACTTCTCCGAGATTCAGGCTGAAGGCTTCAAGTCCCTGCAGGACGGCCAGAAGGTCTCCTTCGAGGTGACTCAGGGCAAGAAAGGCCTTCAGGCCTCCAACATCAAGGTCGCCGACTGAGCCTAGCGCCTGTCTGACCTTGCCACGGGGAGATCGCATGAAACGTGATCTAGCCACCCCGTGAAGCAACAGCGCTTGAACAGGATTGCCGCAGGTGATGGACGATCCTCTCCCAAGCGACAAGAAGGCCCACCGTACGGTGGGCCTTTCTTGTTGGCCGACAGGGTCGGCTGGGGTGGGCCGGGAGGGATGCCATGGGAGCTTGCCGACGGGCAAGCCTTGCGCCTATGACGAAGACGCGCAGATGTGACGCCCGGCCAACAGAAGCTCAGGGCGCGTTGTCGGTACGGGTCTCGACATCGCCTTCGGCGTTGACGTCAGCATCGAAGGAGGCGTCAGCGTCGGCGGGCACCTCCTCAGGGACCTGACGCTCGGCCTGCTCGAAGGTCTCGTCGATCTTGCGCTTCGCTTCCTCGAACCGACGTTCGGTTTCCTGAAGAATGGCGTCGACCTCCTCGCTCGATCCCTCGAGTTGCACCGGTTCCTCGGCAGGGTCCGGCACCGAAGGCGATGAGGCTTCTTGGCCGCCTGCGTCGATCTGCTGCCCTTCGCTATCCGGTGTGCCTTGGGTAGCGCTCGTTGCCTCGGCCTGCTTATAGGTCTCGTCGATCTTGCGTTGCGCTTCCTCGAAGCGCCGCTCGGTCTCCTCGAGGATGGCATCGACATCCGACTCGGTGCTTTCCCCCGGTAGCGCCTGGCCCTGCTCCAGGGTGTCGGTGGCGCTGCTGCTGAGGTCTACGTTGGCTCCGTCGGCGCCACTATTGCTCTCCGCGCCGTCGGCCCCGGTCGACGCCGCTTCACTCGATGACTCGGACTGGGCTGCGGACATCCCGCTCTCGGAAGCGGATGGCTGTTGTTGAGTAGCTGACGGCTCTCGTTGAGTCGCTGAAGGCTCTTGTTGAGTAGCTGAAGGCTCTTCCTGAGCAGCGGTCGGCTCTTCTTCAGTAGCTGAAGGCTCCTCGTCAGTTGCTGACGGCTCTTCCTGAGCAGCTGAAGGCTGACTCTGAGACGCCGGGGGCTCCTCTCCATCACACCCAACCAGCCAAAGCGGTACGCTCAGCGCCACCAGGGCCGCCGCCATTCGAGGGGTCATTGCCATCGTCTTCTCTCCATAAAGCCTTTGTCCATGCGCCCAATCTCCATGATTGATCGCGCGCTATTGCACCAAAGCCACCCAGGCCACGCAACTTGCGTCGGCGCTTCAGCACGCCGCAATCTCGCCTATCGGGCGACGTCTCTGGCGGCTCCCGCCCTGATCATTCTCCCCGGGGTGAGGCCATGCGACAGCTGTCGGGCATGGTCAGACGCAGCGCCAACGGCATGACCCGGGCCTCGAACGCGCGCTGATAGCAGGCTTCGCCGTCCAGCGTCAGCGGCAGGCGCGCCTCGCCATCGGCTTCAAAGCGCAACCAGGCGCTGCGAAAGGCGTCGACGTACTGCCCATGGTAGGGCCTGGCCCGCAGTTCCTGCATCATCGCCCGAAGCTGGCGCAGCGAGCGGAAGTCACGCACCAGCAGCACGTCGAACAGGCCGTCGTCCAGTCGCGCCGCCGGCGTCAACTGCTGACCGCCACCGGCCTGGATGCCATTGCCGATACCCAGCAGGAAAATGCCCGCTCGACTCTCCCCGCCATCCCAGGCCAGGTGGCCCTGGTAGAGCTGGTAACGCCAGGCCTTGAAGGCACCGAACACCGAGTAGGCTCCCCCGCCCATCAAGCGCTTGAGCGGCTTCGGCGTCGATGTGGTGATCTCGGCACCGAAACCTCCGGTGGCCATGTTGATGAAATAGCGATCGTTCATCCTTGGCACATCCACCCAGCGGCTGGGCAGACGACAGGCGGCGTCCAGCGACGCTGCCTGGCCGAGCGGCAGGCCCAGGGACTTGGCCAGGTCGTTGGCGCTGCCCAACGGCATGATGGCAAGCTCCGGACGCTCTTCGCGCGGTAACTGCATCAGCCCGTTGACCACCTCATGCACGGTACCGTCACCACCGCCGGCGATGACCCGCTTGACCCGATCGCGTCCAGCCTGGGTGGCCTGGCGTTCGCCGTCGCCCTTTTCCCAGGTGACACGCACGTCCACATCGAGGCCGCCTCGCCGACAGGCGAAGACAGCGCTTCGCACTTCCGGCAATTGCGCCGATTGTCCGTTGAGGATCAGCCGATTGGTGCCCGGCGGCTGGGTCATCCTGACGCTTCCTTTTTCACATGAGGTTCATGAAAGTCGCACATCCTCCCTGTGCGGCGCCTATTTCATCACATCCTTCCCCCGGCATGGAGGCCCGCAGCGACGATCCGACACCTGCCGGCCTCCAGCCACATCCTGCTGCAAACGCCGCACCTATGCTGTTGCGGGACGGGCACAATCGCAGCCATAGCGCTGACTTGACCCGTATTTCCCTTACAATTGATCAAGACACGCCTCCCTTTGCGACCGAGTTCCTGCATGATTGAACCAATTTTTGTGCTGACCGCCTTTGTTTCAGGCCTGGCCGCCATGGCCCTCAGACTACCACCCTTGGTGGGTTTTCTCGCCGGTGGCTTCATCCTCAATGCGCTCGGCTACGACGAAACGCCGGTCCTGACGCTGATCGCCCACCTTGGCGTCACCCTGATGCTGTTTACCATCGGTCTCAAGCTCAACGTCAAGACCCTGCTGCGCCCGGACGTCTGGGGAGGCGCCAGCCTGCATATGCTGGCAAGCGTCGTGCTGTTCGTAGGTATTCTGGCTGTCCTGAAGGCGATCGTCACCCTCGGCTGGCTGACGTCACCCAACGGTCTACTCGCCGGACTCGACCTGACGACGCTGCTGGTGCTGGCGTTCGCCCTGTCCTTCTCCAGTACCGTCTTCGTGGTCAAGGTCCTCGAAAAGCGAAGCGAGACCCATGCGGCCTACGGACGCCTGGCCATCGGTATCCTGATCATGCAGGACCTGTTTGCGGTGATCTTTCTCACCGCCTCCACCGGCAAGCTACCGAGCCCTTGGGCCCTGGGACTGTTCGCGCTGCTGCCGCTGGCGCCACTGCTGCGGCGGCTGCTCGACCGCATGGGCCACGGCGAGATGCAGATGCTGTGTGGCGTGGTGATGGCCCTGGTGCTGGGCTACGGCCTGTTCGAGGCGGTCGGCGTCAAGGGGGATCTCGGCGCGCTGATCATCGGCATGCTGCTGGCGCCCCACCCCGCCGCTCAGACGCTGTCGCGCTCGATGTTCAATATCAAGGAACTGCTGCTGGTCGGCTTCTTTCTGAGCATCGGCCTTACCGCCCTGCCCAGCTGGTCGCTGTTCGGCATCGCCCTGCTGCTGGTGGCGCTGTTGCCGCTGAAGAGCCTGCTCTACCAGCTTATTCTGATGCGTTTCGGCATGCGCCACCGCACCTCGGTGCTGGCCACCCTGAGCCTGAGCAACTATTCCGAGTTCGGTCTGATCGTCGGCGCCATCGCGGTATCCAGCGGCTGGCTGGCACCGCAGTGGCTGGTGGTGGTGTCGCTCGCGGTCGCGCTGAGCTTCGTGGTATCGGCGATCCTCAATGCCGTCAGCGAGCAGTTCTACCGCTGGCTGGAGCCACGCCTGCCACCGGTCGACGAGGCGTCGCTGTCGCCCAGCGACCGCCCCATCGAGGTCGGCGACGCCGAAGCGGTGGTGCTGGGCATGGGCCGTATCGGTCGCAGCGTCTACCGTCGCCTGACCAAGGAGTATGGACTCAAGGTGCTGGGGGTCGATTCCAATCCCAAGAGCGTGAAGATGCTGGCCGACAAGGGCTTCAATATCGTCGAGGGCGACGCCGTTGACTCGGACTTCTGGGACAAGATGCTGATGTCCTCTCAGGTCGAACTGGTGGTGCTGGCGATGCCCCACCATGCCGGTAACCTGTTCGCCCTGAAGCAGCTGCGAAGCCGCCACTTCCCGGGCAAGATCACCGCCGTGGTCGAGTACCTGGAGGAGATCGACACCATCCGCGAACTGGGCGCCCACGCGGTCTACCACGTCTACGACGAGGCCGGCCGCGCCCTGGCCGACAGCGCGGCGGAGGAAGCGGGAATCATCTCGCGTACCGAACAACTCGGCTAGGCGCTGTCCGAAAAGTCGACGAGCGAAGGTTAGACAAGGCAAAAATCGGTGAGACAGCGCAGTTTACGGGGTGTAAATGAGCATTTTGATCCGATTTTTAACGCCGTATTACCGAGCGCAGGCACTTTTCAGACAAGCCCTAGCAAGTGGCGCGCGCAGACCTGTGCAACACCCAGACGCGCTCGGCCACGGGGCTTGCCGTGGACAGGTCGGATGCGGATACTCGGGGCTCTCATGGCCAAGGCGCGAGCTCAAGGCTCACGCCGAGGCCCTTTGCAAGCTCCACGACAAGGATGCATGGCGGTGGAAGACGTCTTTACCTGGCTGGGCGAGGCCCTTGGCACCCTGATTCGCTTTGTGGTCGATACCCTGGGCACCTTCTTCAACAGCATCGATGACGCCGCCGCCGGCTTTATCGACGGCCTGTCTCGCTCGCTGGGCATCGCACCGACCTTCTTCACCCTGGCGCTGCTGGTGCTGGGCCTTTTCTTCCTTTGGCGGGGGCTGCGCGCGATCCTCACAGGCTCCCCCATCGCCGCCCTGCTGTGGGCTCTGCTGGGCCTCTTGACCCTGGGCATGCTGCTGCCCTGAAGCGGGACGGTCTTCAAGGCCAGCCGAGCCGGTAGCACACAGCACAACGCCGCCCCGAGGGGCGGCGTTGGCATTTGTGACGGTGGCTCTCCAGCAGCGATCGTCGTCGCTACATCAGGCCAGCGCCTTTTCCACGATCTCGTAGACGTTGGGCGAGAGTTCCTCGCCACGGATGCGCTCCAGTTCGGCGCGCATCAGCGCCTGGCGAGCCTCGTCGAAGCGCTGCCAGCGGGTCAGCGGCGTGATGATGCGTGCGGCGATCTCGGGGTTCAGCCGGTTCAACTCGATCACCACGTCGGCCAGCAGGCGATAGCCTTCGCCATCCAGGCGGTGGAAGTTGACCCGGTTCTGCCCGGCAAAGGCACCGATCAACGCGCGCACCTTGTTGGGATTCTTCAGCGAGAAGGCCGGGTGTTCCATCAGATAGCGCACCCGATCCAGGGCGTCCGCCTGGGGACGGGTTACCTGCAGGCTGAACCACTGATCCATTACCAGCGGATCATGAGACCACTTGCGCCCGAAGGCCTTGAGCGCCGGATCGGCGATATCCGAGCGGCTACTGTGGACCAGCAACGTCAACGCATGGCGCACGTCGGTCATGTTGTGGTCGGCCTCGAACTGGGCCTGGGCCAGCTCGATCGCCACCTCGTCCTCGATGCTCATCAGATAGGACAGCGCGACATTCTTCAGGGCACGCTGGCCGATCTGCTCGGGCGTGGGCGCGTAGGCGGCGTCGCTCTGGTTGTCGCGATACAGTGCCAGCAGTTCGTCACGCAGCTCTTGAGCCAGCGACTGCTGGATGAAGGTGCGCGCGGCGTGGATGGCGTCCACGTCGACCAGCGGCTGCTGTTCGGCGATGTAGGCCTCGCTCGGCAATTGCAGCATCTCGGCCAGCACCGCCTTGTCGTCGTTGCCTTCCTCGATCAGTGCACGGAAGGCCTCGACCAGACGGGTATCCATGACCTTCTCGACGCCATTGCGGTGGGCCGCGATCAGATCATCGAGTGCCAGCAGGGTCAGCCGCTGGCCGGCGTCCCAGCGGTTGAAGCCGTCGCTGTCGTGGGCCATCAGGAAGGCCAGTTCCTCCCGCGAATAGGGGAAGGACAGCTTGACCGGCGCCGAGAACCCGCGCAGCAGCGAGGGCACCGGGGCTTCCTCGATATCCGTGAAGATGAACTCCTGTTCGTCTTCACGCAGATGGATGACGGCGTCTCTACCCAGGCTCTCACCGTCAAGGGTCATCGACAGGTCGCGGCCGCTCTTGGTACCGACCAGGCCCAGGCGAATGGGGATATGCAGCGCCTGTTTTTCCGGCTGACCGGGGGTGGCCGGCGTGCGCTGACGCAGGATCAGGCGGTAGCGGGAGTTGGCGTAGTCGTATTCGCCGAAGGCGTCGATCTCCGGCGTACCCGCCTGGGAGTACCAGCGCATGAACTGACCGAGATCCTGTCCGGACACCTCGGCCATGCAGTCGACGAAGTCCTCGATGGTGACCGCCTGCCCGTCAAAGCGCGAGAAGTACAGGTCCGAGCCCTTGCGGAAGGTCTCCGGCCCCACCAGGTTGGACAGCATCCGCACCACCTCGGCACCCTTCTCGTAGATGGTCAGGGTGTAGAAGTTGCCGATCTCGATGTAGGAGTCGGGGCGAATCGGGTGGGCCGTGGGCCCCGCGTCCTCGGCGAACTGGGCGGTGCGGAAGAACGACACTTCCTCGATACGCTTGACCGGCGCGGAATTGACCTCGGCCGAGAAGCTCTGATCTCGAAAGACGGTGAAACCTTCCTTCAGCGACAGCTGGAACCAGTCACGGCAGGTAACGCGATTGCCCGACCAGTTGTGGAAGTACTCGTGGGCGACGATGCCCTCGACCCGCTGGAAGGCTGCGTCGGTGGCGGTGTTGGGGTGGGTCAGCACCGCCGCCGAGTTGAAGATGTTGAGCCCCTTGTTCTCCATGGCGCCCATGTTGAAATCGTTGACCGCCACGATCATGAACAGGTCCAGGTCGTACTCGCGACCGTAGGCCTCTTCGTCCCAGCGCATGGCGCGCTTGAGTGAGCCCATGGCGTGGTCGGTCTTGTCGAGGTTTTCTTCCTCGACCCAGATCTGCAGGGTGACGTCGCGGCCGCTCATGGTGGTGAAGCGGTCCTCGACCTTCTTCAGGTCACCGGCCACCAGTGCAAACAGGTAGGCGGGTTTGGGATGAGGATCGTCCCAGGTCACGAAGTGGCGACCATCCGGCAGCTCACCCCGCTCCACCGGGTTGCCGTTGGACAGCAACACCGGCTCACGGGTCAGGTCGCCGATCACGGTGGTCGAGAAGGTCGCCATCACGTCCGGGCGGTCCGGGTAGAAGGTGATGCGACGGAACCCTTCCGCTTCGCACTGAGTGCAGAACATGCCACCGGAACGGTAGAGCCCGGATAGCGCGGTGTTGTCCTCGGGCGAGATCTCGACCTCGGTGTCCAGAACAAACGCCTCCGGCGCACCGGTAATCGACAGTCCCTTGCGGGTCAGTTCGTACTCGCCTTCCTCCAGCGGCTGGCCATCGATGGCGATGGCCTTGAGCGAAAGCTGCTCGCCATCCAGCCAAAGCGGTGCACCGGCCTCGCGCTCTGGATGACGCTCCAGATGCAGGCGTGCCTTGACGCGGGTGGCGCCAGGCGCCAGGTCGAAGGTCAACTCGGTGCGTGAGACAAGGTAGGCCGGCGGACGATAGTCGCTCAGATGAATCGGCTGGGGGTCGGACATCGGGGATGCTCCAATCAGAAAAGTCGTCGATATTGTACGGGTACGGACGTGCCGGGCTCAAAGAACCGGCGCGACCCGGAGCACGTCGGAACCATCAGGCGAAACGGATCAGGGCGACAGGCATCAGGACGAGGAGGCGGGCTCGGGGCGGGTCACGATCCAGATGGCGATCCCGATCAGCATGACGGTCAAGCCAAGCTTCAACCACCACAGCGACACGCTGATCAACAGTACCACCACCGACAGCGACAGCATCGCCAGCGCCATCCACTTGGCATGACGGGGAATCGCACCGGATTCTTCCCAGGCCACCACCGCAGGCCCGAACCGAGGGTGACTGCGAATCCAGCGAGCGAAACGCGGCGAGCCCTTCGACGCCGCCCACACCGCCACCAGCAGAAAGCAGGTGCTGGGCAACAGCGGCACGAAGGCCCCGATGACCCCGAGGGCGAAGCTGGTCCAGGCCAGCAACTGCCAGGCCAGGCGACGGGTGGTGGAAATCAAGGGCGAACTCCGGCGGCGCACTCGCCACGCCAATTGGTCAAGAATTCCCTTATTGAAACGCAGCGGGTGCGACGAGGCCAATCGGACGCCGCTATCAGGCCAGTAGCCTGCCGAATCCGCAGGGCCACTCGCCTCAGGATGCCGGCAACAGAGACATGTCAGCCGCCGATCCTGTCAGTCGCGGAAATTGTCGAACTGCAGCGCCAGATCAGGGCCCTCATCGCCGCGCAGCATTGCCATCACGCTTTGAAGATCATCGCGCTTCTTGCCGGTCACCCGCACCTTGTCACCCTGGATCTGGGCCTGGACCTTGAGCTTCGAGTCCTTGATGCGCTTGACGATGTCCTTGGCTTCCTTCTGCTCCAGCCCCTGCTTGAGAGCGACCGTCTGGCGCGCCTTGACGCCGGACAGCTCGGCGTCCTGAACGTCCATGATGCGCGGGTCGATGCTTCTGGCGATCAGCTTGTTGCGCAGAATGTCGAGCATCTGCTTGAGCTGGAAGTCGACCTCGGCATGCAACGCCACGGATTCATCGGACAGCTCGAAACCGGCGTCGACACCGCGAAAGTCAAAGCGCCCCTGAACCTCACGGTTAGCCTGGTCCACGGCGTTCTGGGCTTCGTGACGATCGAATTCGGACACAATATCGAAAGAGGGCATGCTCGCTCCGCTCCGCTGACAAAGACGCTAGTCTACCATCGACGGCGACCCGCAGGGTGTCGCTACCGCGTCCTTCCGGGATGTGACGGAGGGCGGCTCGGCAGGTGGTGTAGAAGTCGGCGCAGAAGATGTCGCGAGAGCTGCCACGGACGGTGAACCCGGAGGCGCCACGGCCGGCCGCTCGCGAGGCATGCCCAGCGCCTTGACCATGCGCCAGGCGGCACAGCCATCCTCGTAGTAGTCGTCGAGCCAGCAAGACAGGCGAAAGCCAGCCCGTCGATAGAGGCCAAGGGCAACACGATTGTCGGCGCGCACCTCCAACGTCATGCGCTCGCAGCCACGCTTGCGTCCATCGCGCTCCAGCGCCTCGAGCAAGGCCTTGCCCACTCCCTGACCACGCGCCTCGGGGGCCACACACAGTGAATAGAGGCGTGCTGCGCGGCTGTTGCGGCGAAACAGCAGGGTGCCGTAGCCGAGCGGCACACCGGTGTCCGTGGAGCCCTCGGCGATCAGGGTCAGCCCATGGGCGCGCTGGAGCAGGTGGCGCAGTTGGCGGCGAGTGAAGCGGTCCCCCGAAAAACCGCGGCTCTCCAGTCCCTCCAGGGCATCGAGATCGCTTGGGGTGGCCAAACGCAAGGCAAGTGGCATAGTGAGAGGTCCCGTCTCGGCAGCCCGCCGCCCGACTCGGGCGAGGTGTGTCATCTGTTGATTCTGTCTGGCCCACGCGCCGCTGTCAGCCGCCGACAGAATGAATATTTTTCACTTTCTCGCCGTATTGCTTTGCCGCCACCCCAGGCGCATCCTGCCACCGTCGGCCCGGCCCCCTCCCCCGGCTCGAGCGTTGTCGTCCAGTTTCAGGCTTTCACCTTGTTTCGGCCTTGTTGCACCCTTGCTGCACCCCTGTTTCGCCATTGTCTTGCCCCAGTTCCGCCCCTGTCTCGCCCCTATCTCGCCCCTTGCCGAGGAATTCTTGCGATGTGCGCCCTGCGTATCGTTGTCGACCGCCAGCGCGACTGGCAGCCCTACCACCCCAGTGACGTTGTGATCGACGCCGACCACTATGTCGACGCCGCGGACATCGCCGATGCCAAGGCCACCTCGGGCGCCACCAGCTCACAGGTCATCAACCTGTGTTCCGACCTCGGCTACCTGGGCCGAGGCTACTATGTCTCGCTGCTTGCCCAGGCGCGAGGTGCCAGAGTGATCCCCAGCGTCGACACCCTCAACTCACTACGCCGCAAGTCGACCACCGACATGCAGCTCGAGGGCCTTACCGGGCTGCTCGATGAACTGAGCCGGCCCGCTGCTGTCGAGCGACTCGGCGATGACGTCCATTTCAGGGTGTTCTTCGGCGAATGCGTCGAGCCCTTGCTGGCACGTGTCGCCCGCCGCCTGTTCGAGCGACTTCCCTGTCCGCTGATGGAAGCGCGCCTGAATCGCACCGCCCAGGGCTATCGACTGGTGCGGCTGCGCCCGCTTGCGCTTGGGCGGCTTCACGAAGACGAGCAGGACGCCTTCGCTCGCGCCCTCAATCGCCATTCGCTGAAGGTCTGGCGCACCCCCAGGGCACGACGACGCTATCGCTTCGACCTGGCCATGTTGATCGACCCTGAAGAACACCTGCCGCCCAGCAACAAGGGCGCGCTCAAGCGCTTTATCCGCGCCGGTCGGCGCCAGGGCATCAACGTCTCGCTGATCACCCATCGCGACAGCGCTCGACTGGCCGAGTTCGACGGGCTGTTTCTGCGCCAGACCACCGCCCTCGACCACCCCACCTGGCGGATGGCCCGGCGTGCCGAGCACGAAGGCATGGTGGTGATCGACGCGCCCCAGGACATTCTGCGCTGCACCAACAAGGTCTATCTGCATGAACTGCTGCGCACCCGGGGGGTCGCCGCTCCCCAGGGGCTGTTGCTCAAGCGTTCGGATCGAGCACGTCTACTCGAACAGACGCAGGGTCTCAACTATCCGAGGGTGCTCAAGGTGCCTGACGGCGCCTTCTCCCGTGGCATCGTCAAGGTGACGTCCAGCGAATCGCTGGCGCGGGAAGCCGATATCCTGTTCAAGAGCTCGGATCTGCTGTTGCTGCAGGAATGGCTGCCTACCGAATACGACTGGCGAATCGGCGTGCTCGACGGTGCTCCGCTGTTCGCCAGCCGCTACTACATGGCCCGTGGCCATTGGCAGATCTACGATCATTCCGGGGCTCGTACCCGTAGCGGCGGCTTCAGCAGCCACCCCATCGACGAGGTGCCGGCCGACGTGCTGCGTACCGCACTCAAGGCCACCCGGCTGATCGGCAATGGCCTCTACGGTGTCGACCTCAAGCAGATCGGCGACCGCGTGCTGGTGATCGAGGTCAACGACAATCCCAACATCGATGCGGGCATCGAGGACAGTGTATTGGGGGCGGCGCTCTACGATCGCCTGATGGACGTCTTTGCCAGGCGCATGGAGGCGCGCCGACAGGCACGCTCGGCCAACACGGCTTCGCCCCAGGCGGGACGCCAGAGCCTTCCAGCCAATGATCCCGGCTGAGGCGGAAAGGCATATCCGGGCTGACGCCGGCGTCCGCCTCGGCTACCCTGCGCTTTTCACCAGACAGCGGGAGCCGGCATGAGCGAGCAGGACAGAAACACCCGACACAAGAAGGCCATGGAGAAGCTCAAGTCCCACGTCGACGCCAAGGTCGCCGCCGCCGACGAGGAGCGCGGGCTGATGCTGGTGTTTACCGGCAACGGAAAGGGCAAGACCACCGCCGCCTGGGGCACCGTCACCCGCGCCCTGGGTTACGGCTACCGGGTGGGCGTGGTGCAGTTCATCAAGGGACTGTGGGAGTGCGGAGAACGCGACCGTCTCGAGGCCGACGACAACCTCGAGGTGGCGATCATGGCCACCGGTTTCACCTGGGATACCCAGAATCGCGAATCGGACACCCAGGCATGCCGCGAGGTCTGGCAGGAGGCCAGCCGCATGCTGGCCGACCCCGAGGTCTATCTGGTGGTGCTCGACGAGATCACCTACATGCTCAAGTTCGGCTACCTGGACATCGACACCGTGCGCACGGCCATCGCCAACCGGCCTGCCGAGCAGACGGTCATCATCACCGGGCGCAACGCCCATCGCGAACTGGTTGCCATGGCCGACACCGTGACCGAGATGCAGGAGGTCAAGCACGGCTTCACCAATGGCCTCAAGGCCCGCCGCGGCATCGACTTCTGATCACATCCAACTCCGGCACGCGTCCCGTGCGCCGATAGGCGCCTAGCGCCGCGTGCCACAAGAGCCGCTCGTCTCGACGACACAGAGCCCGACGATAGCCGGGCTCTGTTCCTTTTCACTCGCCGAGACCGGACAGCCCTGTCCGGCGTCGGCCTCCCCCGGATGCGCCGAGAGAGACCGCAGCCCTGCAACTCAACCTGCTACTCCACCTGCAGCTGGCCGTCGTCGATCATCTGCTGCAGGAAGGCCGCCGAGTCCTGCCCCCCCATGTCGACGCCATTGAGGGTAATGACCTGATCGGCATCGTTTCCTCCGGTACCGATACCACCATCGCTCTTCACGTACAGCACGGTATTGCCACTGCCGTCCTCCTCGGCATAGAGGTAGTCATTGACGCTTGCCTCGGTCGCCCCATCAAGCAGGTCTGCCATCTCCAGGCGATCGGCCTCGGCGTCACTGCCGACGTCCCCCAGGGTAAAGTCGTTGACCTCATCACTGGCAGGCGCAGCACTGGTCCCAGCGTCGCCATCGCTCCAGGCGACCACATCGGCACCGGTGCCCAGGTCGATGATATCGTTGCCCGCGCCTCCGACCAGGGTATCCGCGCCGGCCCCACCGACCAGGGTATCGTCGCCCACACCGCCGAGCAGATTATCCGCTCCCGAGCCGCCGATCAGAGTATCGTTGCCTTCGCCGCCGTCCAGGGTGTTGCTACCGCCATCATTTCGCGTGTCGTCGATCAGATCGTCGAGATTGTCCCGGATATAACCGATCATTTCGCCATCGGTGGGTTCGGTACCACCATTGACTCCCCACTTGACGTATTCGTAGAGCCCTTCGTAGCCCAGACCGTCATGCCCTCCCGCGGTAAAGACCTCACCGGTGTCGGTATTCGTCCAGGCCAGATGGTCGCTGTTGAGCACATCGCCGACCAGGATGTCGTCGCCGCCTCCGCCCGACAGGACGTCATCGCCAAGTTGCAGAAGCCCTCCCGCGGCTTCCTGGATGGCGTTGTTGAGTCCATCCTCGTCGTTGACGATCTGCACCTGGCCGACCGGATCATCAAAGGTCGTACCGCCGATGGTCAGGCTTCCGGTGCCATCGACGTTGCTGTTATCGAAGTACTCAAGCGTTTCCTCGTTGATCCCGTTGCCGATGCCGATGGCGGCCACCTCCACCGCCGGATAGTCTGCCCCTGGCGTGGCTGGTGCAAGATCCTGGAACGCTTCCAGGGAATTGTTCATGACGGGTACGCTGTTGTTTCCGCCGGGGCCGTAGCGGCCGGGGGTGCCATCTCCATCAGCGTCGTCCAGATAGAACGTCGGCTCACCGTCGGTGAGAAACAGGGCCAGGTTCTTGTATCCGGGTGTCGACGTGTATTGCTCGCTGAAGAAGGTCTGAGCTTCACGGAAGCCCGCCTCGTAGTTGGTGCCGCCCTGGGCCACCATGTCGTCGATAAAGTCCAAGGCTTGCGTCAGATCTGAAGCGTCAAAGTCTTCGATGACGAGCGTGTCGACCCCGACCACACCAGAGCCATCACTGTTGCTCCGGACACCACTGTCGAAATCCACCAGTTGTAGATTGATGGTCCCGCCGTAGGTCTGGAGCTGCTCCAGCAGATTCTCCAGGGCGTCCTTGGCCAGCTGCATCCGCGTCTTGCCGGCAGTGCCCGAGGCATTGCCCATGCTGCCCGAGCTGTCGATGATCAGCGACAGGTTGTAGTTTTCAGGCTGTTGCTGGTCCACCCCGCCGGCGTCGCCGATCAGCACGTCGTCGCCATCACCACCGGCCTGTTCGCTGTCGTCGTTGTCATCCACGTACAGAGTATCCGGTGCCTCTCCGTTGAGGGTCAGGGTGCTCTCGAGCCGATCGCCGTCGCCATCGACACCGACCAGACCGAGGGGGACCTCGAAGTCCTCGCGCTGCTCGCCGCTGCGATGGTTGATGTCACCCAATGACAGATCGCCAGGGGACTCACTGCCACTCTGCTGCGCCTCGATGGAGACCGCCTCGAAGGGGCGATCGTCACCGGTGCTCAGGCGCACTTCCCAGCCATCCTTTAAGCCGTCGATCTTGACGCCATCGCCGGTATCGACCAGCGACACCTTTCCCGTGACATCCACGCCCCGAGCGTCGAACACCTTGACATCATCGACGCCGAGATCCATGGCGACACCACTGGTCGCCCCTGGATCACCGCTGCCTGCGCCTTCAGCATCGAACACGACGGCAGAGAGCAACAGAGCGGCGGTGACACCGTTGGTCACGTGGACCTTCTGCGAATAGCTGGTCAGGCCAACGTGGTCCTGCCACTCGGGCGTCGTCCCGGAGGCGCTAACGCCCTTGAGCGCATCGATGCGCAGGGTCCCGTCGGTACCAAGGGCGATACGGCCGTCGCTATCCTGGTCGGTCGTTCCCGATAGCAAGAGGTCGTTGACCGCGACGTCATCACCGGCGTGCAAGGCCAGATAGTCACCGATCGTCTCTGCATCTGCCGGGCTTGAGTCGAACGCCTCGCCATTGGTGATCGCACCGATCACCTCGACGCTGTAGCCATCACCTGCTGCGTTGAGCGTGACGCTGAAGCCGTCCTCGGCACCGTCAGCGCTTTCGGCGTACAGCGTCGTTCCATCAACGCTCAAACGATAACTCAGCGGCTTGCCGTCGACTCGCAGCGCGTTGCCCTGGCTATCCGTCGCCGGCTGTCCGTCGAGGGCGGCGGCAAAGACCACCTCCCCGACCCCATCGGCTCCGACGTTGGGTCCGAAGTCCAAAGTGCCGTTGCCACTTTCCAGGGCGTGCTCCGCCTCGGAGAACACCTGGGGCACGTCATCCTTGATGTCGATGGTCAGGGTGGCGCTGTCGTTGACGTCGCCGTCGCTGTCCTCGATCACCAGCGCGAAGTCATCCTTCACATCATCGGTGGCGGTGCCCTGGGTCATGTGGTCTTCGGTGTTGTCAGCCAGGGTGTAGCTGTAGCTGTAGTCGCCGTTCGACTCGGTCACCGTCAGGGTGCCGTAGACGCCTTGCACGGTACCGCCATTGGTCACGTCGACCTGGGTGCCATCCTTGTCCACGATCTTCAGCGAGGCCAGGGTGTCACTGCCGGTGTCGATGTTGATCGCACCGCTGGTGGTCTCCAGATCGGTGGCCGCCTGGCTGCCGCCGTCGTCGAGACCCGCCTCGTCCACCTCGTTGTTGCCCGAGGCATTGGGCGACTCGGGATTGATCTCGATCTCGGGCTCATCGTCCTCCACCACCACCCGCCAGGTCGCCTGGCTGGTATCACCGTCGTTGTCGGTCAGGGTATAGAGGATCTCGGCGGTCCCCTCGAAGCCCGCCGACGGACTAAAGGTAATGGTACCGTCGGCGTTGAAGTCCAGGCTGCCGGCGGTGCTGTCCGAAAGCTCCGCAGCGGTCAGCTCGGCGCCGTCGGCACCGAGCGTATCGGCGCCTGGCCCATCGTTGATAACGTTCAGGGTGACCGGGGCATTGTCGGACGCACCGGTGGTCTCGTCGTCGTTGGCCAGGGGCACGTCGTCCTTGATGTCGATGGTCAGCGTGGCGCTGTCGTTGACGTCGCCGTCGCTGTCCTCGATCACCAGCGCGAAGTCGTCCTTCACATCATCGGTGGCGGTGCCTTGGGTCGTGTGGTCTTCGGTGTTGTCAGCCAGGGTGTAGCTGTAGCTGTAGTCGCCGTTCGACTCGGTCACCGTCAGGGTGCCGTAGACGCCTTGCACGGTACCGCCATTGGTCACGTCGACCTGGGTGCCATCCTTGTCCACGATCTTCAGCGAGGCCAGGGTGTCACTGCCGGTGTCGATGTTGATCGCACCGCTGGTGGTCTCCAGGTCGGTCTGTGCCTTGCTCCCGCCGTCGTCGAGACCCGCCTCGTCCACCTCGTTGTTGCCCGAGGCATTGGGCGACTCGGGATTGATCTCGATCTCGGGCTCATCGTCCTCCACCACCACCCGCCAGGTCGCCTGGCTGGTATCACCGTCGTTGTCGGTCAGGGTATAGAGGATCTCGGCGGTCCCTCGAAGCCCGCCGCCGGGGTAAAGGTGATGGTACCGTTGGCGTCGAATGCCAGGCTGCCGGCGGTGCTGTCCGAAAGCTCCGCAGCGGTCAGCTCGGCGCCGTCGGCACCGAGCGTATCGGCACCAGGCCCATCGTCGATGACATTCAACATGACCGGGGCATTGTCGGACGCGCCGATGGTCTCGTCGTCGTTGGCCAGGGGCACGTCGTCCTTGATGTCGATGGTCAGCGTGGCGCTGTCGTTGACGTCGCCGTCGCTGTCCTCGATCACCAGCGCGAAGTCGTCCTTCACATCATCGGTGGCGGTGCCTTGGGTCGTGTGGTCTTCGGTGTTGTCAGCCAGGGTGTAGCTGTAGCTGTAGTCGCCGTTCGACTCGGTCACCGTCAGGGTGCCGTAGACGCCTTGCACGGTACCGCCATTGGTCACGTCGACCTGGGTGCCATCCTTGTCCACGATCTTCAGCGAGGCCAGGGTGTCACTGCCGGTGTCGATGTTGATCCCACCGCTGGTGGTCTCCAGGTCGGTCTGTGCCTGGCTGCCGCCGTCATCGAGACCCGCCTCGTCCACCTCGTTGTTGCCCGAGGCATTGGGCGACTCGGGATTGATCTCGATCTCGGGCTCGTCGTCCTCCACCACCACCCGCCAGGTCGCCTGGCTGGTATCACCGTCGTTGTCGGTCAGGGTATAGAGGATCTCGGCGGTCCCCTCGAAGCCCGCCGCCGGGGTAAAGGTGATGGTACCGTTGGCGTCGAATGCCAGGCTGCCGGCGGTGCTGTCCGAAAGCTCCGCAGCGGTCAGCTCGGCGCCGTCGGCACCGAGCGTATCGGCGCCTGGCCCATCGTTGATAACGTTCAGGGTGACCGGGGCATTGTCGGACGCACCGGTGGTCTCGTCGTCCTCGGCCAGGGGCACGTCGTCCTTGATGTCGATGGTCAGCGTGGCGCTGTTGTTGACGTCGCCGTCGCTGTCCTCGATCACCAGCGCGAAGTCGTCCTTCACATCATCGGTGGCGGTGCCCTGGGTCGTGTGGTCTTCGGTGTTGTCAGCCAGGGTGTAGCTGTAGCTGTAGTCGCCGTTCGACTCGGTCACCGTCAGGGTGCCGTAGACGCCTTGCACGGTACCGCCATTGGTCACGTCGACCTGGGTGCCATCCTTGTCCACGATCTTCAGCGAGGCCAGGGTGTCACTGCCGGTGTCGATGTTGATCGCACCGCTGGTGGTCTCCAGGTCGGTCTGTGCCTTGCTCCCGCCGTCGTCGAGACCCGCCTCGTCCACCTCGTTGTTGCCCGAGGCATTGGGCGACTCGGGATTGATCTCGATCTCGGGCTCATCGTCCTCCACCACCACCCGCCAGGTCGCCTGGCTGGTATCACCGTCGTTGTCGGTCAGGGTATAGAGGATCTCGGCGGTCCCCTCGAAGCCCGCCGCCGGGGTAAAGGTGATGGTACCGTTGGCGTCGAATGCCAGGCTGCCGGCGGTGCTGTCCGAAAGCTCCGCAGCGGTCAGCTCGGCGCCGTCGGCACCGAGCGTATCGGCACCAGGCCCATCGTCGATGACATTCAACATGACCGGGGCATTGTCGGACGCGCCGATGGTCTCGTCGTCGTTGGCCAGGGGCACGTCGTCCTTGATGTCGATGGTCAGCGTGGCGCTGTCGTTGACGTCGCCGTCGCTGTCCTCGATCACCAGCGCGAAGTCGTCCTTCACATCATCGGTGGCGGTGCCTTGGGTCGTGTGGTCTTCGGTGTTGTCAGCCAGGGTGTAGCTGTAGCTGTAGTCGCCGTTCGACTCGGTCACCGTCAGGGTGCCGTAGACGCCTTGCACGGTACCGCCATTGGTCACGTCGACCTGGGTGCCATCCTTGTCCACGATCTTCAGCGAGGCCAGGGTGTCACTGCCGGTGTCGATGTTGATCGCACCGCTGGTGGTCTCCAGGTCGGTCTGTGCCTTGCTCCCGCCGTCGTCGAGACCCGCCTCGTCCACCTCGTTGTTGCCCGAGGCATTGGGCGACTCGGGATTGATCTCGATCTCGGGCTCATCGTCCTCCACCACCACCCGCCAGGTCGCCTGGCTGGTATCACCGTCGTTGTCGGTCAGGGTATAGAGGATCTCGGCGGTCCCCTCGAAGCCCGCCGCCGGGGTAAAGGTGATGGTACCGTTGGCGTCGAATGCCAGGCTGCCGGCGGTGCTGTCCGAAAGCTCCGCAGCGGTCAGCTCGGCGCCGTCGGCACCGAGCGTATCGGCACCAGGCCCATCGTCGATGACATTCAACATGACCGGGGCATTGTCGGACGCGCCGATGGTCTCGTCGTCGTTGGCCAGGGGCACGTCGTCCTTGATGTCGATGGTCAGCGTGGCGCTGTCGTTGACGTCGCCGTCGCTGTCCTCGATCACCAGCGCGAAGTCGTCCTTCACATCATCGGTGGCGGTGCCTTGGGTCGTGTGGTCTTCGGTGTTGTCAGCCAGGGTGTAGCTGTAGCTGTAGTCGCCGTTCGACTCGGTCACCGTCAGGGTGCCGTAGACGCCTTGCACGGTACCGCCATTGGTCACGTCGACCTGGGTGCCATCCTTGTCCACGATCTTCAGCGAGGCCAGGGTGTCACTGCCGGTGTCGATGTTGATCGCACCGCTGGTGGTCTCCAGGTCGGTCTGTGCCTTGCTCCCGCCGTCGTCGAGACCCGCCTCGTCCACCTCGTTGTTGCCCGAGGCATTGGGCGACTCGGGATTGATCTCGATCTCGGGCTCATCGTCCTCCACCACCACCCGCCAGGTCGCCTGGCTGGTATCACCGTCGTTGTCGGTCAGGGTATAGAGGATCTCGGCGGTCCCCTCGAAGCCCGCCGCCGGGGTAAAGGTGATGGTACCGTCGGCGTTGAAGTCCAGGCTACCGGCGGTGCTGTCCACCAGTTCTGCAGCGGTCAGCTCGGCGCCGTCTGCACCGAGCGTATCGGCGCCGGTCGTATTGGTGATGACGTTGAGACTAACCGCTGTATCGTCGGTGGTCTCGACGGTAGGATCGTCTTCGGCGCGGGGCGCGTCATCCACGATCAAAATGTCGAGCGAGCCGCTGGCGCTGCTGCCGTCCACATCCACCGCCTGGACGTTCAGACTCTCGAGATAGCCGCCATCGGTGGCGCCGGCAACGCTGTCATTGTCGACGTTATCGGTCAGTTCATAGGTGTAGCTGACGGTTCCCCCCGAGGCCGAGCCCGTGAAGCCGGTCAGCGTCACCACACCGTGATCGGTGACGATCGTCACCGGCGAGGTTCCCAGGGCATTGAGCTGGGCAAGCGTCAAGGACACCGGCCCCACGCTCAGGGTGGCCAGGCCGTCAGGTGAACTAAAACCAAAGGAGCCGGTTTGAACCAGCTGGGAGGCATCGCCACGGCTACCACCCGCCAGGTCCGCTTCGAACAGCACCTGCTCGGCGCCAGCGGCGCCGATCGGCAGGTCGCCTGATCCGCCAGGGCCACCGGGGCCATCGGGGCCATCGGGGCCATCGGGTCCGCCAGGGCTGCCGGGGCCGCCAGGACCGTCGGGACTGCCAGGACCACCGGAACCCGCAGGATCTTCTGGGCCGTCGAGACCTGTCAGAGTGACACCTTCATCGTCATCGCCGGGATCCACCGCGTCGACACCGGTGAAATCGCGCTCGATGGGACCATCGCGCCCCTCAAGGCCAAACTGGAAGGCCAGAGGATCCACCGTCTCCACAATGCGCAGCAGACGGACAAACCCACTGCCCTCGTCGTCCCCTCCCCCACCAGTGCCGCCGGCCGCCGGATCTTCAAGATCATCGAACAGGTCGCCTTCGCCGGAGTCGATGGCGGCCAACAGCTCGTTGAGTTCTTCGTCACCCAGCACGTTGTCGGCCTGCTCGGCGATCTGGGCGAGGGCCGCGAGCTCGGCGTCCGTGGAGGCGGCCGCCTGGGTACCCTCGGGAACCGGTGAATCGATGCCAACAGCCGCGCCAGCCGTCACCGGGCTGCCCAAAGGGGTCGCGGGCGCGGCGATGGGCGCCGAGTCGTCGGAAATCTGCACGATACCCTGATCGACCAGAGAAGGGCCGGCCGGCTCAGTGGTGGAAGGCAACAGGCGCACCTGTCCGCTACCGGAAAGTGTCACGGGGTCGCCGACGCCACCAGGCGAAATCGAGATTTCGCCACCCTGTGACGTCACCAGGCGTTCCCCATCGGAGATCACGTCTCCCGGCTTGAGTTCGCGAAGGCTACCATCGGTGCCCTGAACAAATGCCTGCCCCTGTACCATCACCACTGTCGCCGTGCTCATGTCGCTTCCCCTGACGCTCGTTGTCGTTTATCGAGCGCGCCCAAGGACACTCTTGTCCTCGATAGCGCACTTTATCGGCACACTGTGGAAGCAGTATTAGCGAAGCTCTTTTATGACTAGCATTGGACTCAAGTACAGTATTTTAAGGGCACATCTATTTAATTGGTGTTTTATGCAAACTTCTGAAAACAACGTCTATATATTTAACGCTAATAACTTCTTGTCACTCATGCTTAACTAACTCCGCGAATGGCTAGAAACCTCATGCTTTTCAGTGGACGCATATAAGCATCAGCTCCTCGAGGCATCCCCGCCCGGGCCCCGATCAAGGCATAAGCCACTGTTAAACAAAGCATTCCTCCCCTCATCCGCTGATGGCGCTGTTTCACTGCCGGGTCGTCCAGCTCGACGTTCGCCGCGGCTCGACGCCTGGCAGCTCTGCCGCTACTCGGCGTCGACAACGTCAGCATGGCGATCGTCATGCCGCAAAAACCGTCTCAAGCATGATGCCATGATCACCTGTCGTTCGAAGAAACGTAAAAGAACAGTGTTTTCACTTGTATTTCAACAAGTTACTACAAGAAAAATCATCGGCGTATCCATAGAGCAACATATAAGCCACTGATTTTTAATGATTTATACGAACGTCGCACGCCATTGTCTCCTAATAGCGACATCCCAGCCGACCATCGGCCATCCCGGAGAACGCTCACTAGAGCACACAATCCAATAAATCTTTGTTTTTTAAAGACAAAAAAATAACTGGATCGATCCTTGCCCTCATTGCGGTCAGAACAAGGCTTTCCCGGCGTCCCTCCGACGCCCGAGGCAAGGCCGCCAATATCACAAGCGACGGCAAGGAGTGAGTTCATGAAAATCACGATTCACGGCTCGGGTTACGTAGGACTGGTCACCGGCGCCTGCCTGGCCGATGTGGGACACGACGTGATGTGTGTGGACGTCGATCAGGTCAAGGTCGCCCGCCTCAAGCGCGGTGAGGTACCGATCTACGAACCAGGCCTCGAGGACCTGATCCGCCACAATATGGAAGACGAGCGCCTGACCTTCTCCGATAGCCCGGAGGAAGGGGTGGCCCATGGCCTGCTGCAGTTCATCGCGGTCGGAACGCCCCCTGACGAGGACGGCAGCGCCGACCTGACCCACGTCCTTGGTGTGGCCCGTACCATCGGGCAATACATGGATGGGTATCGCGTCATCATCAACAAGTCCACCGTCCCGGTGGGGACCGCCGACAAGGTTCATCAGGCGGTGGCCGATACCCTGGAGGGACGCCAGGCCGAGGTCGACTTCGACGTCTGTTCCAACCCGGAATTCCTCAAGGAAGGCGCGGCTATCGATGACTTCTCGCGGGGGGCGCGGATCGTCATCGGTACCGACAGCGACAAGGTCCGCAAGCTGATGCGCGAGTGCTATGGCCCCTACAGCCGGCAGCGCGACAAGCTGATGTTCATGGACGTGCGCAGCGCCGAACTGACCAAGTACGCCGCCAACGCCATGCTCGCCACCAAGATCAGCTTCATCAACGAGATCGCCAACCTGGCCGAGCACCTGGGTGCGGACGTCGAACAGGTCCGCCACGGTATCGGCAGCGACCCGCGTATCGGCTACCACTTCATCTATCCCGGCTGTGGCTACGGCGGCTCCTGCTTCCCCAAGGACGTCAAGGCACTGGCCCGCACCGCCAGCGAGGTCGGCGCCCCCGCCCGCATGCTGCAGGCGGTGGAAACGGTCAACGACGCCCAGAAGACGCGGCTGTTCGACAAGCTGGAACTGGCGCTCCACGGCAACCTCAAGGGCCGCACCATCGCCCTGTGGGGGCTCGCCTTCAAGCCCAACACCGATGACATGCGCGAGGCGCCGAGTCGGGTATTGATGGAACAGCTGTGGCAAGCCGGCGCCCGGGTCCAGGCCTACGACCCCGAGGCCGCCGCCGAGTGCCATCGCATCTACGGCGAGCGCTCGGACCTGTGTCTCTCCAAGCAACGTGACGCTGCCCTGGAAGGCGCCGACGCCCTGGTCATCTGCACCGAGTGGAAGGCCTTCCGCACCGTCGACTTCGACAAGATCGCGCGCACCCTCAATCACCCGCTGGTGATCGATGGACGCAACCTCTTCTCACCCGAGGACGTCGAAGCGGCGGGTCTCGAATACTACGCCATGGGTCGCGGCGCCTCCCTGCAACACCCCCGGGTGTAAGGACGCCACCATGTCATCGCTACCCAAGCACACCTCCGTGGCCAGCAAGGCCACGGAGCTGACCACCCTGGCGCTGCTGCTGTCGCTGCTGATCGTGCTGGTCAGCGAGTTGCCCTCCGAGGTGTTCTCGCCGGCGTCGAAGAGCTTCTTCTTCGCCATTGGCGCGGTCGGTGCGTGGCGCTATTCATGGTGGTTCGTCCAGGCGCTGCGATCGGTGTGGTACAACCGCCGCGTCTTTCCACAGATGCGGGCCGAGGCCGACGCCCTGGGAGAGTCCGGCAAGCCGTCAGAGCTCTACGTGCTGTGCACCTCCTTTCGCATCGACCCCGACGTCTGCTTCCGGGTCTACGACGCGCTGATCGAGGAGACCCGGCACTATGGAGTGCCGACCACCATCTTTGCCTCGGTCTCGGACCAGACCGACGTGGACATCATCTCCCACGTGCTGCAGGAACACCGCTGGCCGTCGCACATCGAGGTCCGCTACATGTTCCAGAAGGGCGACGGCAAGCGCTCGGCGATGGCCGAGGTGCTGCGTGCGATCTCGCGCCGGGCCCCGGCCCCCGACGCCCTGCTGGTGTCCATGGACGGGGATATCCTGCTCGAGCCCGGAACCCTGGAGCGCTCGCTGTCGTTCTTTGCCCTGCGCGATGATCTCGGCGCCCTGACCACCAACAACAGCGCCATCGTCACCGGCAACGATGCCACCAAGGAGTGGTACGACCTGCGTTACGCCCAGCGTCATCTGGTGATGAGCTCGATGTCGGTGTCCGAGCGGCTGCTGGTCCTGACCGGCCGCTACAGCGCCTTCCGCGCCGACCTGGCGACCCACCCGGACTTTATCGACATGGTCGAGAACGACCACGTCGAGCATTGGCGCTTCGGCAACTTCAAGTTCCTGTCCGGGGACGACAAGTCGACCTGGTACTGGTTGCTCAAGAACGGCTGGAAGATGCTCTACCTGCCGGATGTCTACGTCTCGGGATTCGAGGAGCTGCCGGACCGCAAGCGCTTCTTTGCCTCGACCACCGACCTGATGCGTCGCTGGTACGGCAACATGCTGCGCACCAGCGGTCGCGCCATTGCCCTGGGGCCGAGGCCGATGGGGCTGTTCACCTGGTGGAGCCTGATCGACCAGCGGCTGTCCATGTGGACGACCCTGATCGGCCCCATCGTGGCGATCCTGGTGACGCTGTTTGTGCGGCCGTCGTTCATCTTCGCCTATGCCCTGTGGATCCTGTTCACCCGCGGGATATCCACCTCGATCCTGGCCTGGCAGCGTGGTCGCTTCAGCCTTCTGTGGATCCCGCTGATCTACTACAACCAGGTCTACGGCGCCCTGCTCAAGACCTACGTGAGCTTTCGCTTCAACCGTCAGAAGTGGTCACGCCAGGGCATTTCTGCCGGTGAGCCTGGTGACGAAAAGGCGGTACGCCGCCAGCGTCGCATGGGGCATCTGCTGCATGGCTTTCATGTCTGCCTGATGTTGTTCGTGCTGACCCTGGCCACCGGCGTACTGAAGGTACCTGACGCTACCTCGCTGAAGATCCTCGAGCGTGCAGGCCCGGTGCCCGGCGACAGTGCCGCGCTGCCTGACGCCAGTCGCTGGCTGGCCAGCCGCATCGAGGACGGCTCGGGCGAGCTACACCTGCCCGCCGGTGAGCTACGGATCAGCGATCGGCTGATCGAACGCCTGGGCGCAAGCAGCATCGGCGAAGCCACCAACCTCAGCGGCAGCCCCCAGGGCACCACGCTAGAGGTTCCGCCGACCTTGATCGATCACCTCAAGGACGCCCAGGGCACCACTCCAGCCCCCGGCGATCTGTTGAGCTGCACCGACCAGCAGCGCTGCTCGCTCGATCTTCACGACACCAGGCTGTCGCTGAGTGACCTGCGCATCCAGGTGCAGCCACGCCACGGCTGACAACGACGACACGGCCACACTTTGTCGCTGGACCGCATGTACGGCCAGACACCGCCACGGCTCAGCGAATACTGACTTCAGGACACCGATATGAGCGATTACTTCGACGACAAGGACACCTCAACACCCCGCCACGAGCCTGCTCGTCAGCCGGACCCCGCGCCGCGCGCCGAACCCCATCTGGGCGATGCGCGCTCTCAGCCGCGCCAAGAAGAGGCACCGGCAGGCTCGGGACTGGCCCATGAGCGCCGCGATGAACGCCGCTACATCCGCGTTTCGCCGACCTTCGAGGTGCGCTTCGATGACGGCAACCGCTTCCGTGGACTGGACCTGTCCCAGGGCGGCTTCGCCATCGAGAGCCCGCGCCCGATGCGCCAGGACGCCAGGGTGCGCGGCAGCATCGCCATCACCACCGCCAGCGGCGAGCTACTGGTACCCGTGAGCGCCCAGTGCCGCCATAGCCTGGCGCTGGAAGGTCGCGGTGGCGCACACCACGCCGGCTTCGAGATCACCGACATCTCCCCCTCCCACCTTGAGCTGCTGCGCCGCGTGGTCCGCGCCCACCTGGCCGGTCGGCCGCTGGACGTCGAGCAGATGGTCCAGGGCGAGGATGCCCAGACCCCACGCAAGCGTCGCGGCACCGGCAGCACGCCCCAGGCGGCGGCTCGACCGCCCAGACCCATCGGCCGCTACGTGGCACTGTTCATCGGCTTCGCGGTGCTCGCGGTGGTGGCCGCGGCCACCGCCTATCGCAACTTCATGCTGATCGAGCCCAACTTCGCCGCTGTCACCGCGCCACGCATCGACATTCGTGCACCGAGCCCCGGCATCCTGATGGCGCACGAGCTCAAGGCAGGTGACCGTGTCACACGGGACGAGCGGCTCACCCGGGTCAAGGACGTCGATCTGGAGTCCGACCTGATCCTGGCCGAGGCCGCCCAGCGCTACAACAGCCAACTGATCGAGAACCTTCAGGAAAACCTCGACGGCGCCAATGGCGGACAGGTCAGCCTGGCCAACTCCGCCGAGCCCGGCAACGGTGACGCCGTAAGCTTCGAGACGGTGTCCCCGGACATCGCTCGTGCACGTATCGATCAGTTCGAGACCGCCCGAGACTTCCAGGCGTCCAGGGTCACCGCGCTGCAGGCGCGCCAGTCCCAGAACGAGATCTACAGCCCCTGCGACTGTCTGGTGGCGTGGGCGCTGTCGAGCTCCGACGGCACCTACATCAACGAAAGCGAAAAGATCATGACGCTGATGCGTACCGGCGACGACGAGGTCATGGTCGAGGCGCTGGTGCATATGGACGACATCGATCGCATCGAGCCCGATCAACTCGCCTATCTGTCGCTGCCCAACGCCTCAGGCCCGATCAGCGCTCGGGTGCGCAGCGTGGCGCTGGACATCGAGCGCCAGCCGCGCGCCGGCTTCCCGAGCTGGGTACGCCAACAGCAGAACGTCGCCAGCGTGCTGCTGGTACCGGAAAAGCCGCTGCCGGTGGAAAGCGTCGGTACTCCGGTGGACGTGCGCTTTACCGAACAGGCCCTGCTGGGTGCCACCGCCGAGTGGATCTGGCAGAGCGGCCGACGGGTGGTCCAGCAGGCCAGCCAAATGTTCTCGGGCATTGGTGACAACGACGCCGCCGACACCGCCGGCTGAGCCACGCTCTTTCTTCACACGCATCCGTCCCACTTGCCACGACCACCGCGGTGGTCGTGAGCCAACAGGAGATCGAACGCCATGTCGACACTGACGACGCGCCTGTCCGCCACCCTGCTGGCCATCTGCGCTACCCAACCCGCCCTGGCGGATAACGGCGCCAATGACAGCGACGCCGATCAGCAGGGCCCCGGCGTCCCCCAGGTCGCCGCCTGCTCGGCGCGCCATCCGCTGGTCGCCTCACCCGCCCCTGCGCTGGGTGAGAAAAGCGCCCACGACGCCATCCGCGAAGGCTTCGACACCACCCGTACCTGGGGTACCGAGGAGAACGTCGAGCTGTTGTCGGGTCATTCGGCGACACCGGCGCTCAGGGTCCTCTATCCCGAGGACACCTCCTCGCCTGGCGACACCGACACCGGAGGCGCCGGCTTCTACACCGAGCCTTCCGCGCTCGAAGGGCGCGATCACGCCTGCCTGAGCTACCGGGTTCGCTTCGAGAGCGGGTTCAACTTCGTCAAGGGCGGCAAGCTGCCGGGGCTCTACGGCGGCGAAGCGCCCAGCGGCGGTGACGACGTCACCGGCGAGAACGGCTTCTCCATGCGCTACATGTGGCGCGAAGACGGCCAGGGTGAACTTTACGAATACGTGGTCGGCGGCGAGGGCGACTACGGCGACTCGGTGGCCCGAGGTCGCTTCACCTTCCCCACCGGTCAGTGGGTCACCCTGGAGCAGGAGATCATCCTCAACGACCCCGGCAAGGCCAACGGCATTGCCCGGGTGTGGGTCGATGGTCGGCCGGTGCTCGAGCAGACCGATCTCACCTACCGTACCGACGACGACGTGCACATCGATGGCCTGATGTTCTCGACCTTCTTCGGTGGCCACGGTGAGGACTGGCGCACCCCCAGTGACCAGCACGCCGACTTTGCCGACTTCCGTTTCTACGCCCCCCGTTCATGATCGCGGCGCCCCCAGGGGCGCCGCCAAGGAGACGCTTGATGCACCCATCCCATGGCTCATCCCCCGGTCCCCTCCCCACCCGAGGCCTGGGCCCATCGATGCCGGCATTCGAATCCGGCCGGTGCCACCACTTCGACCAACGCTCGGCAAATCCGCTCAAGCGTCTGGCACACAGAGTGATGGGATGGCCGACGGCCAGGTTGTCGGGAAAGCTGGCAACGGGCCTGACGCTCGGCCTGACGATGGGTGCCGCCCTGGTATCGTCCGCGCACGCCATGACCCTGGAAGAACGGGCCGAGCTGGACCTCAGCGACTACCGAGTGACCAGACCTGACGCCTCCTACTTCGATGTAGAGGCCCGCATGGAAACACTGGCCGACACCGACAACTCGATCCTGTTGCAGGAGCTCGATCAACTGACCAACGGACCCAGCTGCCAGCAACTGCTGGCCCAGGAGCCGATCACCACGCGCCTGCGGATCCCCGGCTATTATCCCAGCCCCAAGGAGTGGGAACTGGCATCCGAACCCCTGTTCGACTTCGAGGACAGTGTGTCGATGCTCGCCGGCTCCTTCGTGGCTACCGGCGACACCTACTACGCCGACTGCCTGGTGTCCTTTCTCGATCAATGGGCCCAGCACGATGCCCTGACCGACTTCCACTACGATCCCAAGGAGCCTCAGGCCTGGTTCGCCACCGAATCGATGATCTTCGCCGCGGGCATGGCCTACTCGGTGGTGCGTCCCCGCGTCGAGGGCAGCGACCAGGCCAAGCAACGTGTCGAGCAGTGGCTCAACCGGCTCGCCCACAAGCACGCCGCCATTCAGGGGCAGCCCGGCAACAGCTGCTGCAACAACCACTTCTACCGCCGCGCCCTCTACGCCAGCATGATCGGCGTGATTACCGAGGACGATGAGCTGTTTCGCTTCGGCGTCAGCGCCATCCATTCTGCGCTCTCCGACATGACCGAGCGCGGCGCCTTTCCGCTGGAGATCGAGCGTGGTCGTCGCGCCACCCACTACCAGAACTATGCGCTGCTCTACCTGATCACCAACATGCAGGTCATCGCACGCCAGGGCTATGACATCTTCGAACTCGAGATCAACGGCCATGACATCCACGACGCCGTGGACTTCGCCATGACCATCTTCAACGATCCCGAGGCGCTTGGAGACCTGGCACCCCACGAGCAGTACACCGGCTTTCTCAAGGACAACCAGTACTTCGCCTGGATGGAGATCTATCAGAGCCGCTTCGATGACCCGCGCATCGAACGGTTCCTGGCCCAGGTGCGTCCGGTCTACAACCGCAGCGCCGGCGGTTACCAGACGTTGTACTTCATGTCACCCGAGGCGCAGCAGCACCTCGTCGTCGATGAACAGGAGCGCGAGACCACCGCCTTCGAGGGTCTCGACGACGACAGCGCGTCGCAGTGACAGCACACGATCAACCAGGAGGCCTGCTTATGATGCTCCCCCGTTTTCGCCCCCACACCGCCCAGGGCCAACGCTGGTCCCGGGCCTTTCCGCTCACCGCCTCGGTCGCCGTGGCGCTGTGGCTCGGCGGCTGCGCCGCCCCTGGTACCGAGTTCCAGAGTACCGGCGTCGACCCGCTGCCTGCCGAGTATCAGGACTTCTTCGACAAGGAGCAGCCACGCAACCCCGAATGGATGCATGACAACACCCTGGAAGAGGCGCAGCAGCTCGTCGCTGCCGGCCAGACCCGAGAGGCAATCCTCAAGCTCAAGGGGCTGGCCGCCCAGGACATCCCCAAGGCCTACTACGAACTCGGCAAGATCTGGGATCAGGGCAAGGGCATCCAGGCGGATCCCGCCAAGGCCGCTGCCTACTACGAGGACGCCGTGCGCACGCCGTCCTATATCCTTGGCCACGCATCGCTCAACCTGGCCAAGCTGAGCCTGGAACAGCAGGGTGCGCCCTATCGTCCGGTACTGGCCTACTATCTGCTCGAGCAGGCCATGGAAGAGGAGATCGGCCGTGACGAAGGCGTGGTGATGGCCTCATTGCTGGCCCGCGGCGCCGAAGGCGTCGCGGCGGACCCCCAGCGCGCCCTGGCGCTGTATCGTCAGGCGGCGAACAACGGTAACCCGGATGCCATCCTGGCACTGGCCAACGCCTACGCCGAAGGCGGTTGGCTCGACACCGACAAGGCGCGCTCGCGCGAGTACGCCGAGCGTTACGCCGAAGGCCTGCGCGAGCGCGCCGGCGGCGGCGATATCAAGGCGATGACCGAACTGGCTGAGCTGTACTCGGCCGACGGCCTGCTGGCCGGCAACGACGATCGCCGCCTGCACTGGCTGACCCAGGCCGCCCAGGCCGGTGACCCCGACGCGGTGGCCAAGGCTGGCCGCGAGATGCTCGACAGCGGCCGCGCCGAGCAGGGCGTGACCCTGCTGACCCAGGCGGCCGAGAACGGTGACGTCGACGCCATGGAGCGCCTGGGCCGGATTCTGCTGGAGGGCGACGGCCTCAGGGCGCGGCCAATCGAGGCACGCAATTGGCTCGAAAAGGCCATCGACGAGGACTCGGTCGACGCCCGGGTGACCCTGGGTCGCGCCTTGCTGGAAGGCGATGCTCTGCCGGCGGAGCCCCAGCGCGGCATCCGCCTGCTCGAGCAGGCCGCCCGACACGACGATCCGCTGGCACTGGCGATGCTCGGCCAGGCCTACCTGGCCGATGAGGTGGTGCCGACCCAGCCGGTGATCGCCGCCCGCTATCTCGAGCGCGCACATGAGCTAGGCCATCCCTTTGCCACCGAACAGCTGGGCGCGCTCTACCTCAGCGGCCGCGGCGTGGCCACCGATCCGGCCCGGGGCGAACGGCTGTTGCGCGAGGCCATCGACCAGGGGCAGAGCGGCGCCCTGCGCACCCTCGGCGAGGCCTATCTGGCCGAGGACGGCCCCCTGCCCTATCAGCCCCGTGAGGCCGAGCGCCTGCTGACCCAGGCGGTGGAAGCCGGCGATACCAGCGCCGCCACCCGCCTGGGCGAGGCCTATCTGACTGGCGAGCTGACCGGAGAACTGAGCGGCGAACTGAGCCCCGAGACGACAGGCCAGTCGACACAAGCACTGGCCGGGGGTTCGAACACAGCTTCGAACACGACTTCGAACACAACGTCGACCAGTACGTCGGACAGCACCTCACAGGTCCCGACTGGCCCGAATCCCACCCAGGAACCGGGCGGCGACGCCATGGCCGTGGCCGATGGTGCTTCGACCCAGCGTGGAAATTCTCGGGTGGATCACGGACGGCGCCTTCTGGAGAACGCCGCCGAGCAGGGCGACGCCTACGCCATGGTCGTCCTCGGCCGCGCTTACCGCGACGGTACCGGGGTGAGCCGTGACCTTGCCCAGGCCACCGAGTGGCTCGAACGGGCCGAGGCCGCCGGCCATCCCTCCGCCGCCGAGGCGCTGATGCGCACCCAGCGCGATCGCGGCCAGGCCGGTGACATCCAGGCACTGATCGCCTCTGCCCGCCAGGGCAACGTCAACTCCATGGCGGACCTGGGCCGCGCCTATCGCGACGGCCAGGGCGTCGGACGCAACCTGTCCGAGGCCAGCCGCTGGCTCGAGCGTGCCGCCCGCCAGGGTCATCCAGGCGCCGCCGCCGCGCTTGGCCGCATGTACCTGGACGGTGAAGGCGTCGCCCGCGACCCGGCCAAGGGCGCCGAACTGCTCCAGGTGGCGGTGGCCGGTGGCCACGCCGGCGCGCGTGCTGACCTGGGCGGCATGCTGCTGACCGGAAACGGCGTGGAAGCCGACCCCGAGCGGGGTCGTCGCCTGCTGAGCGAAGCCGCCGAGGCCGGCAACGAGTACGCCGCCCAGACCCTTGGCGAGGCCTACCTCGAAGGCAATGGCGTCAGCGCCGACCCAGCCGAGGCCGAGCGCTGGCTGACCCGGGCCAGCGACGCAGGCAGCCTGTCGGCACGCGCCCTGCTCGGCACCGCCCTGGTGCGAGGCGACCAGAGCCTGGCTCAGGACCCGAGCCGGGGCGAACAGCTGCTGACCAGCGCCGCCGAACAGGGACACGCCGGCGCCCAGGCCAGCCTCGGCCGCGAGTACCTGCGCGGCGAAAACCTCGAGCGGGATACCCGCCAGGGCGCCGACTACCTGCTCAAGGCCGCGCGTCAGGGCCACGAAACCGCGCGACTGGCGTTGGCCAAGGCCTACCTGGCCGCCAATGGCCTGGAGAACGCCAACCGTGAGCAGGCGCTGGTATGGCTCGACGGGGTCATGGACGGCAACTCCCAGATGGCGTCCCAGACCCTGCACGACCTGCTTTCCGACGAGGCTACCCTGGCTGCCATGCCGGAGACCATGAACGCCGGCGGCTGACCCCTGCGCCCTGGTGTCATGCCTCAGTCGCCACGCCTCTAGCGTCACGCCCTAGACGCCACGCCGCAAAGGCTGCGCCTGGGGCGTCATAGCCCTGGCGCCATGTGCCCACGACCTGGCACATGGCGCCAGGGCTAACCGTTGTCATTGCGCAACGCCAGCTCTTTCTTCCTCTCTCCCTCTCTCCTTATCTCCCTCGGCCTAGCGTCACCCGACGTCACGCCGCAAGTTCTTCCTTCCAGCCCCCCTCTATTTCCACTCTCAGGCACTTCTTCCAAGGTAAACCGTCTCTCCAGACGCTTGCACCCTCACTCCATTGCGCATTCATTCTCTTTCGGCCTCTGCATCTTGCCCCCGCCTACCGAGCATTCTACTCAGTTCCTCTTTTGCATAGAGATCGGTCCACTGGTTCTTTTCCACCCCATTGGCAAAACAAACACTTCATCTCTATGCAGAAAAAAATATGCAGTTCATAGCGTTTTGACGGCCCCAACACCGCCAGACAAGATTGCCATTCGAAGAGCGTCTATCCAGACAAACAGCAAGTCATCCTCACCAACCGTTGAAAACCAACAGATAGCCTCAATGCAAGACGATCTTTTTATCAAATGATGTCAGGCGGATGCAGTAATGAACAAACGCAGTTCCTCCAGAACGGTTGCCAGCTTTGCGACAGAAGTTACTACCTTCTTCTTTCTCTGCTCGCTAATTGTTCTAGTGCTATCTGAGATACCTGGCGATGTCTTCTCCCCCCACTCGACCAGCTTTATTCTTGCCATCGGCATCATAGGAGCCTGGCGCTACGGTTGGTGGCTGATTCAGGTGATACGCTCGTGGTGGTACAACCACCGTGTCTTTCCTCATCTTCGTCATCTTGCTGACAAGCACGGGGAAATTCATAAAGCCCCCGAACTCTTTGTGCTTTGCACCTCCTATCGCATAGACCCAGATATCAGCTTTCAGGTTTACGACGCCTTGATCTGCGAGGTCATCGACTACGGCGTCCCCACAACGCTCTTCGCCAGCGTGTCGGACCAGACCGATGCCGATGTGCTCACACACCTGCTGCAGGAACACGGCTGGCCATCCCTGCTCGAGGTTCGTTACATGTTCCAGAAGGGCGATGGCAAGCGTACCGCCATGGCCGACGTGCTTCGCGCCATTTCGCGCCGACAGCCACGCCCGGGAGCGCTAGTCATCAGCATGGACGGCGATATCAAGCTAGAACCCGGCACGCTGATTCGATCGCTACCCTTCTTTGAACTGCAAGGCGATCTTGGGGCCATCACCACCAATAACAGCGCGATCGTCATCGGAAACGACTTGACCAAGGAATGGTATGACCTGCGCTACGCACAGCGGCACTTGGTGATGAGCTCCATGTCACTATCCCGACGCCTGCTGGTACTTACCGGACGATACAGCGTTTTCAGGGCCGACCTGGCCACGCAAAGCGACTTTATCGATATCGTGGAAAGCGATCATATCGATCACTGGCGCTTCGGAACATTCAAGTTTCTGTCTGGTGATGACAAGTCCACCTGGTACTGGCTACTGAAGCACCGCTGGAAAATGATGTATCTACCCGATGTCTACGTCTCTGGATTCGAAGAACTGCCTGACCGCCATCGCTTTATCTCTTCCACCACTCAACTGATGAAGCGCTGGTACGGCAACATGTTGCGTACCAGTGGGCGGGCGATCGCTCTTGGACCAAAACGCATTGGCCTCTTCACCTGGTGGAGTCTGGTTGACCAGCGCCTTTCGATGTGGACAACGATGGTGGGACCTATCGTGGCAATTCTCGTCACCGCATTTGTGCGCCCTTCCTTCATTATGGCGTATGTTCTTTGGATCCTGGCAACGCGGTTTATCGCGACACTCATTCTCGGTTCACAGCACGGTAGAATAAGCCTTACCTGGATCCCCCTCCTCTACTACAACCAGGTATATGGCGCGATAGTCAAGACCTACGTCAGTTTTCGTTTCAATCGTCAGAAATGGACACGACAGGGTATTTCATCGGGTGAGCCGTCGTCTCGTGCAGCCGTCTTTCGCCAAAGAATGGTCAGCAACCTTATTCATCTTTTCTTCCTGCTTTCTCTAACTTTTGTTCTGGCACTTTCCAGCGGTGTCCTGTCACTTCCACACGCCACCTTTGTCGACGAGATCTTCAGCAACTTCACCGCAGAACTCAAGGACGAACCATCAGTCATCAGCATGGAGAGCTCTTCTCGATGAATACCCTTGCTACCCCCGGGGCCGGACGATCCGCTATCGTCAACACCAAGGCCAGCGCTGACGGAATGTCCGGTACCGCCAGCATCAGACACGAATCCCGAGACGAACGGCGCTACCTGCGTATCACTCCCAGCTTCTTTTTCGTGACCCCCAAGGGAGATAGGTGGCCAGGTCAAAATCTTTCCCAGGACGGCTTCTCGCTTCAGGCCAAGGGCCCTCTGGCGCCGGGGCAGCGAATGAGTGGGCAGCTCGTGCTGCCTTCCGCCGAAGGCGAAATCCACCTCCCCCTGACCGCCAGTTGCCTGGGCAAGGTCAGCCTTTGCGAAAAGACACCCTCGAAAATCTGGCGCTTTCAGATAGTGGATATCGGCGCGGGCCAGACCGAACTGCTACGCGCGTTGATACGCTCGCACCTGGCAGGCAGGCGACTGCACCTTCCCGCCCTGCTCGACTCGCACACCGAGCAGACACCGCGCAAGCGCGCCTCAGCAGAGCCTCCGTCTGAGCCGACGGCCGGGCGCCGTCGCCCCTGGTTTCGCTACCTGTTGCTGCTGACCGCCTTTCTCACCCTGCTGCTGGTGATCGCGGCAACGCTATATCAGCACTTCTTCCTGATCGAGCCCGACTTTGCGGCGGTCACTGCCCCTCGCGTCGAGATTCGAGCCCCCAGTTCAGGCATCGTCTCCGGGCACGATGTCGAAGCCGGCGACGTCATCCATCGAGATGAACCCCTGACCCACATCGAAGACGTGGACCTGAACTCAAACCTGATCCTGGCCGAGGCTGCCAAGCGCTTCAATCAGCGACTCGCGACCCATCTGGAGCAGGAGTTGACGAGCCGAAGCCACCTCATCGATCTGATCGACCCCGCGCAAGCCACCACCACCGGCATTGCCAACTTCAGCGATATCTCACCGATAGCCGCACGTGCTCGTCTCGACCAGGTGATCTCGGCAAGAGACTTTCACAGCGCCCGCGTCGACGCTCTGCGTACCCGTCAATCCCAGAACACCCTGTACAGTCCCTGCGACTGCCGAGTCGCCTGGGCCTTGAGCAGCGCCGGAGGCACCTTCGTCGACAAGGGCGACAGGCTGATGACACTGGTCAGAACGACGCCCGGTGACGTCATGGTCGAGGCGCTGGTGCACATGCGTGATATCCACCGCATTCACGCGGGACAGGACGCCTTCATCAGCCTCCCCGGGTCTCACCAGACCATCCCTGCCAAGGTCAGGAGTCTGGCGCTGGATGTGGAGCGACAGCCTCGCGCCGGCTTCCCGGAGTGGGTGCGCCAGCAGCAGAACATCGCCAGCGTGCTGGTTGTCCCGCAGCAGCCCCTCCCCACCGACAGGATCGGTACGCCGGTGGATGTGCGCTTCAGCGACGCCCCCCTTGTCGATGAAGCCACCGCCTGGGCGAAAGACATCTTCGAGCGCTCCGTCAATGCCTCTCGCCGATTGATCGAACACACGATCGACGTGTCTCGTGGCTTCATCGAACGTCTCAGCCTGTCACCCAGTGACGACCGCGAGGCAATGCCCGGATGAGCCTCATCGGCGACCGCTGGTCCACGCTCTGTATCGGGATCATCGGCATCTCCACCCTTGTGGCGGTGGCCGCCTGCCAGGTGAGCCAGCGTTCGCTGACGCCGTGCTCTCAACGCTATGCGCTCATGGCCTCGGCCACCCCTGTCGATGACGGCGGCAACGTTGTCGACAGCCTTCGCAGCGCCTTTGGGGTAGAAGGCGCCTGGGGGCTCGACCGCAATCTGTCGCTGGCCGAGCCTTCATCGACATCTGACCGACTCGCCTGGCGTATCACTTTTCCGGCTGGCACCTCTGCTCCCAGTGACGGTGGAACGGGTGGCGCCGGCTTTTCCACCCGTCCGCCGGGCTGGCATCCCTCCGACAGGGCCTGCCTCTCCTATCGCCTGCGTTTTCCTGCGGACTTCGACTTCGTGCGCGGCGGCAAACTGCCCGGGCTCTACGGGGGTAGCGCCCCAAGCGGCGGTGACAAGGTCACCGGCGACAATGGCTTCTCGCTGCGCTTCATGTGGCGGGAGGGCGGCGCCGGTGAGCTTTACGCCTACGTGCTCGAGCCCGCCGCCCAGGGGGATTACGGCAGCTCCCTCGGGCGAGGTCAGTGGGATTTCGCCAAGGGTCGCTGGCAGCGTCTAGAACTGGAGGTCGTGCTTAATCGAGTGGGCCATGACGATGGTGTGCTGCGGGTCTGGCTCGATGGCAAGGCGGTGCTCGAACATCGTCAGGTGGTCTTTCGCACCCGCTCTGACCTGCTGCTCGACGGCATCATGTTCTCCACCTTCTTCGGCGGTCACGGCCCCGCATGGCGCAGCCCCCGCGACCAGTTCATCGATTTCTCCGACTTCAGGCTTCTTGGCCCTGCCAAGGCAATGGGAGGCGTACAACCTTGATTCCGACAGCACATCCACGACGCCAACGGGACAGCGCTCGTCTGCGCCTATCAGGCATCTTCATGCTAGGCGCCTGGTTAGCCCTTCTACCGTTGTCGCCGGCGCACGCCATGACCCTGGAAGAACGCCGGCAACTGGATCTGAACGACTATCGCGTCAATGATCCCGACGCCGGCTTCTTCGATGTCGGAAAGCGCATGACGCTGCTTTCGCAGACCCGTGACCCCATCCTGATCCAACAGGCCGATCAAGTGCGCCTGGGACCAAGCTGTCGCCAGTATCTCGCCACTCCACCCCTGGCGGAGCGCATTCGGCTACCCGCCTATTATCCAGATCACAATGCCTGGCGGCTGGCAGCGGAGCCGCTATTTCGCTTCGAGGACAGCGTCTCGATGCTGGCTGGCTCCTTTACGGTGACCGCCGACCCTTACTACGCCGACTGCCTGGTATCCATGCTCGACCAATGGGCACGCGCCGACGCGCTTTACGACTTCTACTATAACGCCCGCAATCGACAGGCCTGGTATGGCATCGAGTCGATGCTGTTTGCTGCCGGCCTGTCCTATTCCATCGTCCGTCCATACGTCCAGCATCGCCCAGAGGCACTTTCCAGAATCGACCATTGGCTCAATCGGGTCGCACGTCATCACATGGCCATTCCAGGCGAACAGGCCAGCTGCTGCAACAATCATTTCTATCGGCGGGCCCTCTACGCCAGCATCATCGGTGTCCTGACCAAAGATGACGAGCTGTTCCGCTTTGGCGTCAGTGCCATCTATTCCGCCCTCCATGACTTGACCACAGAGGGCGCGCTTCCACTGGAAATCGCCCGTGGACGACGTGCCTCTCACTACCAGAACTATGCTCTGCTCTACCTGATCACCAATATGCAGATCATCTCCAGGCAGGGTTATCCCATCTTCGATCTGGTGGTCGACGGCCATCACATCGGTGACGCGGTCGACTTTGCCATGGACGTCATCGACGACCCCTCCGCTCTGGGTGAGTTGGCGCCCCACGAACAGTACCTGGGCTTTCTCGAAGATCCACAGTACTTCGCCTGGATGGAAATCTATCAGAACCACGTCCATTCTCCGCGCATCGACGCCTTTCTCGATGGCAGAAGACCGATCTACAACCGCAGCAACGGGGGCTACGTGAGCCTCTACTTCATGCAGCCATCATCAGCTCCCTTCCGCCAGCAACAGCGTCAGGCTCGACGCCATCCCCCAGCCAGCTCAGCGGAGGTCTCGTCATGATGCCCGCAACGCCGCCCGCCGCCATTCGACTGTCTCGCGCCCTGTGTATCGCCGCCTGCGCGGGACTGACGGGATGCGCTATCAACGACATGCCCCCGGGACCTCAGGCATTGGCACCGCTTCCCGTCGAGGCCGCCGGCTGGTTCGACCAGGAACCGGCGCGCAATGCCGAGTGGATGCACAAGCCGGAGGTGGAAGCCGCTCGGACAGCGATGGCTTCAGGGCATATCGATGAGGCTTACCGACGTCTTGCGGCGCTGGCAGCCCAAGGCCTTCCCCGTGGCTACTACGAGTTGGGTAAGCTCAACGAAAAGCGCTTCCCCGAGGATCCTGAGCCCGCCATGGCGGCCTACCGCCATGCCCTGGAGCACCCCTCCCACATTCATCCCCAGGCAGCCTTCCGCCTCGCCCGCCTGCTGCTGGATAGCGCAAACAATGCCCGCCAGCCGCTGCTCGCCTACTACCTGCTGGAACACGCCGTCGCCGAAGGGGTTGGCGAGCGGGCCCAGGTCGCCCTGGCGACCCTGTTGATCCATGGCGATGAAAAGATTGCAGCCGATTCCACGCGCGCCCTTGCGCTCTTCCAGGCGGCTGCCGACGCCGGCAGCGACGACGCCATGCTGGCCCTCGCCCGCGCCTACGCGCCCGATGGCTGGCTGCCGGCATCTGCGACTCGCTCACGGCAATGGGCCGAGCGGTACGCCGGCCAGCTACGCCAGCAGGCGACTGACGGCAACGTCTCGGCAATGGTGGCGCTCGCCCGTTACTGCGACAACGGCGAGCTGGCGCCTCGCCGCCCCGCCACCGCAGACTACTGGTATCAGGAAGCCGCCAAGGCCGGCGCAACCTACGCCCTGACCCAGGCCGGAAAAGCCGCCCTCGAACGCGGCGAGAAGGTGCGCGCCAAGACCCTGCTGTCGCAAGCCGCCGAGTCCGGCGACGTTCCCGCCATGCTGATCCTGGGCAAACTGGCCCTTGAACATGCAGACCCCCAAGGGGCTGAGCGCTGGTGGCAACAGGCCATCGGCCTGGGCAGCGTCGAGGCGACCTACCTGCTGGGGCGGGAGCTGAGTACTGACAGGCAAGCGGGCGACAGCGAAGCGCTCGATACCGACCCGATGCGCGGTTATCGCCTGCTGGAACAGGCCGCTCGCTCTGGCCACCTCAAGGCCTTGGTCGCACTGGCGCAGCGGGATCTCGCCGCGTCCCCTCCACGCATCCGACTGGCCCTCGATCGTCTGCGCCAGGCGTGGTCGGGCGGCGAACCCAGTGCGGCCTTGCGCCTGGGTCAGTGGATGGTCGAGCATCCGAGGACCGAGGCTGACCTCGAGGAGGGAAAAGCCCTGCTGCAAGCGGCTCTGGCTGGCGGGGAAATTACCGCCGCACGTGTGCTCGCCGAGGCCCAGCTGCCCGGCGGCACGCTGCCCCCACAGCCAGGCGAGGCCGAGCGTCTACTGCACCAGGCCATCGACGCCGGTGATGTTGCGTCCTCCCGGATTCTCGCCATCGCCCTGGCCGACGGGGTCCTCGGCGCGCCAAGGCGCAACGAAGGCATCCACCGGTTGCTGGGCCTCGCCGAGCAGGGCGACGTCAGCGCCATGATGCACCTGGGACGCGCCTATCGTGACGGCCAGGGTGTCGCTGCCAACCTCGAGATCGCCCACCGTTGGTTCGTCCGCGCACGCTCTGCGGGGCACCCGGGTGCTGCCAGAGCCCTGGCCGGACTGACCCGCCAGCGCGCCGCCCAAGGCGATATCGATGCCCTCAGGCTGGCCGCTGGACAAGGACATCCATCCGCCATGGCAAGCCTGGGAACAGCGTTGATGGACGGCAAAGGCGTTGCCAGAAACATCGAGGCTGGTGCCGATTGGTTGACTCGGGCTGCCGACGCAGGCCATGCCGGCGCCGCGGCCGAACTCGGCAGGCGTTATCGCGACGGCCTGGGCGTGCCGGTGGACCCTGACCTGGCCAGACACTACCTGGACCTCGCCGCCATCCAACACCAACCCAGCGCCCAGCGAGACCTGGCACGACTGTTGATCGATCAGGGCGAGTTCGAGGTCGGAGCAGCGCAGCTGGTCCCCCTTGCCCAGGCGGGTGATGTCGACAGTGCCTTGGCCCTGGGGGAGCTCTACCTCGACCACCCTGACCTTCCACAGGCACCTGCCAAGGCACGCCATTGGCTTGAATGGGCCAGCCAGGCTGGCGAGCCGGCCGCCCAGGTACTACTCGGCACCGCATTGCTGCGCGGTGAGCACGGGCAGCCACAGGATAGCGACACGGCCGAAGCCATGTTGCTCGAGGCCGCCAACGCCGGGCATGCCGGCGCCCAGGCCACCCTGGGACGCGCCTACCTGGAGGGTGACTGGCTCGAGCCCGCGCCGCGCAAGGGGATAGCCCTGCTGCTGGCGGCGGCACGTCAGGGTCACCCTACCGCCAAGGTAACACTGGCCAGGACCTACCTTCGCAGCATGGGACTGCCCGACGTCAGCCAGCAGAGTGCACTGCTATGGCTCGACGGTCTGATGCGTCAACAGCCATCTCATGGGCTCGAGGCCCTCGAGGACCTGTTACTAGGGGGTCCTTCCGCCGCCACCGCGCCGAGTCACCCAGCCCCAGTGGAGCCACCACCACCTGCCGCAACGAAAGCGTGAATACGGCATCGTCGGAGCTTTCGACAAGGGCCTTTTGACCAGAACCTTTTGATACCTCGACGAAGGCAGCTAAAGTGCTGAGACGACAGCCACGGCGCCCGTGCGCCCTGACAGGAGACCACCATGAGCTATCGTCCCACCGAAGACCGTTACGAACGCATGCGCTATCACCGCTGCGGTCGCAGTGGCCTCAAGCTGCCTGCCCTGTCCCTCGGGCTGTGGCACAACTTTGGCCACAACGCCCATGAAGACAACGCTCGCGAGATCTGCCGTACCGCCTTCGATCACGGCATTACACACTTCGACCTGGCCAATAACTATGGCCCGCCGCCTGGTAGCGCCGAGTCCATGTTCGGGCGCATCCTCAAGACCGACTTCGCCGGCCACCGCGATGAACTGATCATATCCACCAAGGCGGGCTATAACATGTGGCCCGGCCCCTACGGCGAGTGGGGCAGCCGCAAGTATCTGCTGTCGAGCCTCGACCAGAGTCTCAAGCGCCTGGAGCTGGACTACGTCGACATCTTTTACTCCCACCGCTTCGATCCCGAGACACCGCTGGAAGAAACCATGGGCGCGCTGGACCAGGCGGTACGCTCGGGCAAGGCGCTCTACGCCGGTATCTCCTCGTACAGCCCTGAGCGCACCCGCGAGGCCGCTCGCCTGCTGCGCGAACTGGGAACCCCCTGCCTGATCCACCAGCCCAGCTACTCGATGATCAACCGCTGGATCGAGGACGACGGGCTGCTCGATGTGCTGGACGATGAAGGCATCGGCTCGATCGTCTTCTCGCCACTGGCCCAGGGCCTTTTGACCGCCAAGTACCTGGGTGGGGTGCCTGACGACAGCCGTCTTGCTCGCGGCGGTGCGATCCGCGAACAGCACCTGTCCGACGACAACCTCGAGCGTGTCCGGGCGCTCAACGCCATCGCCGAGCGGCGTGGCCAGAGTCTGGCGCAGATGGCGATTGCCTGGGTGCTGCGCGACGGCCGCGTGACCAGCGCCTTGATCGGCGCCAGCCGCCCCGATCAAGTCAGCGACTGCGTCGAGGCCCTGGACAACCTCGACTTCAGCGACGAGGAGCTGGCCGACATCGACCGCTACGCGGTGGATGGTGGGGTCAATCTGTGGGCCCAGTCCTCCAAGGCCTAGGGCTTGGCTGAAAAGTGCCTGCGCTCGGTAATACGGCGTTAAAAATCGGCTGGTGCGCCAGCCCGGTCAAAATGCTCATTTACACCCCGTAAACTGCGCTTTCTCACCGATTTTTGCCTTGTCTAACCTTCGCTCGTCGACTTTTCGGACAGAGCCTAGGGCATATCTGAAAAGTGTCTGCGCTCGTCGACTTTTCGGACAGAGCCTCGGCAAGCCAGCTCGGCAAGCCAGAAAGCAACACGCCTGCCGCGCAGTGACAAGGCCGAATCGAACAGCGCCTGGGCTCGATCACAAGGTGACCAGTTGCACCCCGCTGCAACACACCAGTGACTTGTCGCCACGATCGGGCCAGGCCTCGCGCGTATAGGCGTAGATCTGGATGTCCAGGGTGCTCTTGCCGGCGTGCAGATGGCGCTTCAGGGCCTGTGTCACCGGCACCCGCTTGAAGGCCGGTGTCATCGGGTGGGAAGGTCGGGTATCGAACCGCCTGAGCCCGTCCGGGCCATGGCAGTGTCCGGGCGAGCCCCAGCATTCGGCGTGGCCGAACAGCGCAAAGGTGCCGGCATAGCCCCGGCTTTGCGGGGTCACCCTGGCCGGCAGCCGCGCGCTGAAGAAGAGCCAGGCGGTGTAGCTGGGGCGCAGGTGGTGGATGCCATAAAGCTCGACGAAGGCTTCCTCGAAGTCATCGGCGCGAAGCGCACCCAGGTCGAGCCGCGGCAGACGATAGCGTTGCTCGATCATCAGGCCTCCTCCAGACCGCTACCGGCCAGGGTCAGGTCCGCCACCGAACGGGCATACTCGTAGCCCAGCGACTGGACATTGAGCACTTCGCCGACGGTCAGGCCGAAGGGTTCCAGCACGATCGACTCGAGCCCCGGGGGAAAGTTGGTGATGCCGTGGCGCTTCTGCCACAGGGACCAGAGCCGGTCGATCATGCAGTGGTGGGAATAGAAGATCGGATCATAGGCGGCGTAGGTGGTGCTGGCCATGGTCGCACCGACATAGACGTGAAGCTGATCGTGCACCGTCTCGATCAGGTCATTGAACTGCTCGAAGGTGTCCACCCGCTCTACCAGGAAGGCCGCGATCTCGCCCAGCGTCGCCCGACCATCACCATTCACGTCGGCCACCAGAAAGGAGAACACCGGCAACAGGCCGTCAGGATTGCGCTCGGTCACCAGATCCACCGGTTCGGGCACCTGCGGGGGATAAAGCTGGATGCGCGAGGAGTGGAGCGGATTCTCCTCGCCATCGATCAGCGCAACATCGAAGGCCTCGGGAATGCCCTCGCCTCGGGTCCAGTCCCACCAGGGAATCGACACCTCCTCATCGATATCCTGCAGGGATTGCTCCAGGCGATGCAGGTAGGCCCGGTGCCAGGGCAGAAAAAGCCTGGCGCTCAGGCTGGTGCGAGGCGAGAACTGATGATGCCAGCACCAGCGCCCCGGGGCGCCATGGATGCCGGCGTAGTGGTAGAAGCCTCGATTATCCTGTCGAGCCTTGGACGCGCCTAGTGCAGCGATGTAGCGGCGCATGTGCACACGCTCGACACCTTCCACCGGCAAGCGATACATCATCTGACCCGACATGCTTCCCCCTTGCCATCCCGGTCGACGGCAGTCTCGGGCGCCGAGGAACCATTGCCTCCAGCTCGTTTCAGCCTAGTTCAGTCCACAAGGCTCGACCACGCCGCCGTTCGCCCTCACTACCGGCCAGCCAGCCGGCTCGGCTCGCCCCCGAGACATCGTCCAGATGGTCCTAGCCTGGTCGGAGCGACCGCCCATTATTGAGCAATTACTCAAAATGCGTTTGAATGTCGGCCACACACGACATCACCGAGTCGTCCCGTGCCCCTCCAAGGAGTCCCCATGGCAAGCGTCACCAATCGAACCCTGCTGGATCTGGGGCGGCTGACCGCCAACCTGGTCACCTACCCCGAAGGCCACAGCGTCTATCGCCACAACGATCCCATGGGTGGCGGCCGCTACTACAAGCTGAACCTGATCCTGAAGACCCCACGGGCCGGCGGAGTGTTCGAGACCGAAAAGGTGATCTTCAATCTGTTCGATCGGGTGATCCTGTTTCGTCCCGACCTCTACCAGCACAGCGTCTCGAAAATCGAAAAGGGCAAGCGGGTGCTGTTGAGTATTGCCCTGCACACCCCCTGAGCCTATGGCTTGCGCCGCCGCCGAAGGCTCTGACCTGAGACGTTGGCGTTGTCGCGACACGCCTATCGAAAATGCACGAAAAGTGCGCCTTAGGCCGGTGTAAGCGTAGCCCTGGCCTCGGAGCTGGGCCTGCTCGATCATCCACCCCCGCTCTGCTGAACTCCCCCACCGCTTTCCGGCCAAACTGTTGGCGATCCCCGGCGCTGGCACCAAGCCTTCCTGACACCCGACGTCCTGCTTGGATGTGCCGTCTCTAGGGCCTCCCCCCAGCGCCTCACCTCAGGGCCTCAACCCAGCGCCGGCCCCCGGGGTCCTGCCCCAGGCTTCGTCAACCATGCCAACAGGAGGCGTCAGCTGTGACCACCACTCTCGTTCAGGCGGAAATCGCCGCCAATCGCTTTGGCCTCGGCGCGGGGCCAGGTGAGCTTGCCGAGATCGCCCAGGATCCCCAGGGCTGGGTACTGGCGCAGATCGACGAGGCCGAGCGAGCGCCACTGATCGAGCCTCTCGCCGCCCTGCCATCCACCATCACCTACCTGGAGCACTTTGAGCGCTTTCGACGCGACCACGCGGCCGCCCGTCGACGCATGAGCGAGGCCGCCGCCAATGACAAGTCCACACAGAGCCTGCCGACCCTGCTCGAGCGTTTTGGCGCGATGAAACAGGCCGAGATCCAGGCCAGGGGGCGCCAGCAGTGTCTGAGTCCGTTTCCGGTACTCGAGCGCTGGGTGATGTTCTGGAGCAACCACTTCACCGTGTCCGCCGACCGCGGCGGCGTACAGTTGCTGCCCGGGGCCTTCGAGCGCGAGGCCATCCGGCCCTATGTGTCGGGTAGCTTTTCGGCCATGTTGCTGGGCGTCGAGCAGCATCCGGCCATGCTGCTCTATCTCGACAATGCGGCGTCGGTGGGCCCCGATTCGCCGCTGGCCAGAAGTGCCAGAGCCTCTGCCGGACGGCTCGGGCTCAACGAGAACCTGGCGCGGGAAATCCTGGAGTTGCATACCCTCGGCGTCGACGGCCCCTATCAACAGCAGGACGTGATCGAACTGGCCAAGGCTATCACCGGTTGGCGGACACGACTCGAACTGCCACCATCCGCCGAGGCGCCGGCCCTCGGGCCCTACGGCAGCCTGTTTCATGGCGTCGCCCATCAGGGCGGCGAGCGAGAACTGCTGGGGCGACGCTTCGCTGCAGGAGGGGCCAGGCAGGGGCGTGACATGCTGCGCTTTGTGGCTGGCCAGGAGGCCACAGCGGCCTTCATTGCCACCAAGCTTGCCCGTCACTTTGTCGCCGACGACCCACCCAGTGAGCTGGTATCGGCCTTGGCCTCCACTTTCCAGCGCGAGAACGGTCGCCTGTCGGCGCTGTTTCGCACCCTGTTCAGCCACCCCCAGGCGTGGCAGCCGCAAGCGCTCAAGTTTCGCCGTCCGCAGGAATATCTGGTCGCGCTGTATCGCGCCCTGGGCAAGGCGCCGACGCCCGATGGCAGTGACTGGGGCCAACAGCTTCGCCTGCTGGGCCAGCCACCTTTTCTCGCCGGCGCCCCGGCCGGATGGAGCGATGATGCCAATGACTGGATCGGTGCCGACGCCTTGAACAAGCGACTGCTGGTGGCCCAGCGCCACGCCGGTGACGCCAGCGGCGAACCCATGGAGCTGGCCCAGCAGAGCCTGGGCCCACGCCTGCGTGAAACCACCGCCGTGGCGCTCAGTCAGGCACCCCGCACCCAGGGCCTTGCCATGGTGCTGGCAAGCCCCGAGTTTCAGTGGCGCTGAGCGCCGCCGCGACACCACCCAACGGAATCCGCCATGTTCAACCGACGCGAGTTTCTCAAGGCCCTGAGTGCAGGCACCAGCCTGCTACTGTGGCCCTCGCTGGCTGCGGCAGACTCCCCGCTCGGCAAGCGCCGCCTGGTCGTCGTGCTGCTGCGCGGAGCCCTCGATGGCCTCGCCGCCGTCCCCTGCGACAGCGACCCCGCCTACCAGCGCTTGCGCGGCAGCCTGGCCTCGCTGGAAGGAGGCGTTGCACCACGACTGGACGGGACCTTTTCGCTGCATCCGTCACTGGCCTTCTGCCACCGTCTCTACCAGGCCGGCGACTTCGCCGTGGTTCACGCCTGCGGACTGCCCTATCAGGGACGCTCGCACTTCGACGCCCAGGAGTGCCTGGAAAACGGCACCGCCACCCCCACAGGAAGCCGCACCGGCTGGCTTAATCGTGCGGTGGGCAGCCTCGGCGACACCCAGGGGCTGGGCCTCACCACCTCGCGCCCGCTGTTGATCCGCGGGCCGGCCCCCTTCGCCACCTGGTCACCGTCGGCGCGTGGCACCACCCAGCCGTCGCTGGCCCAGCGGGTCGCCGCGCTCTATCGACAGGATGCCCGACTGGGCCCGGTGTTCGAGCGCGCCCTGGCGATGCAGCAGATGGCCCCCACTGGCGTCGACAGCGGTGGCCGGCTGGAGGACACCCTGGCGGCGGCAGCGCAGTTCCTGTCCGCCGCGGATGGCCCCCAGATTGCCATGGTGGAGGACGACGGCTGGGACACCCACGCTCGCCAGAACGCGGTGCTGTCACGCAAGCTCGAACAGCTGGATGCGGGGATGGCAGCGCTGCACGGCAAGCTCGGTGAGCGCTGGCAGCACACCGCCGTGGTGGTCATCACCGAGTTTGGCCGCACGGTGGCCGTCAACGGCACCGGTGGCACCGATCATGGCACCGCCAGCTGCATCCTGCTGGCCGGTGGCGCCATCCGTGGGGGGCGCGTCCACGGCCAGTGGCCGGGGCTCGCCCGGTTACGTGACGACCGTGATCTGATCGCCGCCCAGGACACCCGCGCCGTTCTCAAGGGGGTGCTGCGTGACCACCTTGGCCTCGACCTGGCCCCCCTGGCCGAGCAGGTCTTTCCCGACAGCAGGCAGGTGGCACCTTTAGCAGGCTTGATCGTCTAAGCGAGCGCCCTGAGCTGACTGACTGAACCAGCGTCGATAGCCTGGTTTTACCAGGGCGGGAAGGGGTCATCCGAGTCGGCCCAGGCGTCCATGCCGAGGGCCATCTCCGATTCGCTCAGCAGGCACTCATCCAGGGCCTGACGAATGCGATGCTCAGCCAGGTTCTGGCCGATGAACACCAGTTCCTGGCGCATATCGCCGAAGGGCTCCTGCCATTTGGCCAGAATCGCCTCGCGATACTCCGGGTCCTCGGGCCACTGCTCCTCGGGTACCGCCCGCCAGAAGCGACCCGCCAGGCCATGGTGAGCGATGCCTCCCGCCTGACTCCACTGACCGGCGAACTGCGGACGGCTGGCAAGCCAGAAGAACCCCTTGGAGCGCAGCAAGGTGCCACCGAACCAGTCGCCATGCAGCAGCTCATGAAACCTGCGCGGGTGGAAGGGACGGCGCGCCTCATAGGCAAAACTCGAGATACCGTACTCCTCGGTTTCCGGCACATGCTCACCGCGCAACTCCTTGAGCCAGCCCGGCGCCTGCTGGGCCCGCTCGAAGCTGAAGCGCCCGGTATCCAGCACCCGCGACAGCGCCACCTCGCCCCGAACCATGTGGACGATGTCGGCCTCGGGATTGAGGGCGCGCAGCACCGCCTCGACCTCTGCCAGTTGCTGCACCGAGATCAGGTCGCACTTGCTGATCGCCAGCACATCGCAGAACTCGATCTGGTCCACCAGCAGGTCGGCGACATTGCGCTCATCGTCTTCGCCCAGCGATTCCCCCGCCTCCTTCAGAGAGCGGGCTTCAGCGTACTGGCTCAGAAAGTTGGCGCCATCGACCACGGTGACCAGGGTATCGAGTCTGGCGATCTCGGACAGGCACTGGCCGTCCTCACCGGCGAAGGTAAAGGTCTCCGCCACCGGCAAGGGTTCAGAGATGCCGGTGGACTCGATCACCAGGCTGTCGAAGCGGCCCTCCTCGGCCAGCCTGCGCACCTCGATCAGCAGGTCCTCGCGCAGGGTGCAGCAGATGCAGCCGTTGCTCATCTCCACCAGGCGCTCTTCGGCGCGGTTCAGCGTGACCTCGCCCGACGGCTCGCCTGATGACGCCGCTGGCCCACCGCGCACCAGGGCGGCGTCGATATTGACCTCGCTCATGTCGTTGACGATGACCGCCACCCGACGGCCCTGGCGATTGGCCAGAAGATGATTCAGCAGTGTGGTCTTGCCGGCCCCAAGAAAGCCTGACAGCACCGTGACCGGCAACCTGGCATCACTCATGAACCTGTTCTCCCCATGTGCGCTCGCGAGGCAAAGCCCCTCGCCGCACGAGGTGCTTTCCATGCTCAAAATGTTACGTTATAACATTGTAAACACATCCCATGGAGACGCCAAGATGTCGCTGTCCAGTTCACTGTCCACCTGCGTCGACGGAGACGCCCCGGTCCCGCCTATCGAGGCGCAGCCAAGTGTCCACTGGGCCCAGGGTATCGACGCCTCGATCCTGCCGCGCATCTTCGAGCAAGGCATCACCATCGCGGTGATGCAGCGCGCGCTGTCCCCCAGCCTGGAACACAGCATCCAGGCACAGTGCGATACCGAGCGTCGCTGGAGCTTTCAGTGGCTGGGAGTTCCCGACGCCGCCATGAAGCGCGAACTCCGGCGCAGCATGCCCGCCCCGGAGCAAGCCGGCCCGCTGGTAGACGACGTCGTGCTGTTGACCCAGGCCATGGCGATGCTGTTCGACACCGACACCCTGGGGGTACGGCTACGTCTGCTGGACAGCGCCATGTGTCCACGCTTTCACTGCGACAAGTTGCCGGTGCGACTGGTCACCAGCTATCGGGGGCCGGGCAGCGAATGGCTGCCGGAGTCTGCGGTCAATCGCGCCGGGCTCGGCGCGCCCTCGCCGGACAAGCCCGAGACGCTTCGCCAGGCCCATGCCATTCAGCGGCTGGGCACCGGCGACCTGGCACTGTTGAAGGGAGACGGCTGGAGCGGCAACGAGGGCCGCGGACTGGTACACCGCAGCCCGGCGCAGCAGGCAGGGGAGACGCGCCTGTTGTTGACCATCGATCCGAACTGAGTCGAGCGGCCGCCGACGATATCGCAGGAATACGGCGTCGGCCGCCACCCCACACAACGCGTGATCAGTGGATCTTGAGGCGCGGCCCGACCGAGCGGCCGAGGACGTCGCTCAGCGCCTCGGCGGTACCCTTGAGCGGCCCCAGCAGGATGAACTGGTGCTGACGCTGCAGCCCCTGGTAGGCCGCCCGTGCGAGTCGCCCGCGCAGCTGGACGTCGTCGGCGAACCAGCCTTTCACTTCGCCGACGCTGCCGGCCTCACCCAGCGACAGCAGGGTACCCTTGTCCTCGTAGACGAAGGGCGCGGGCGTTTCCCCCGCGAGAAAACGCGGCAATTCCTTGGCCAGGTGTTCTGCCTGCTCGCTGGCCGCCTGGGCGGTGGGCGGTGCGGGCTCGTCGTCGATAACCGAGCAGTCACCCAGCGCAAAGACGTGATCACTGTCGACACTCTGCAGGGTCGGCTTCACCCGCCACTGGCGCTTCTTGTTGGTCGCCAGCGCGTCGATCGAATCGGCCACCGGCGGCCCCACGCGTCCGGCCGCCCAGATGGTCAGGTCCGCCGGAAACTCGTCGCCGCCATCGGTGGTCAGACGGTCGCGATCGACGCGACTGACCTGCTGTTCGGTATGAATGTCGATGCCGACATTCAAAAGGCGCTTGCGGATGGACTGGCGCACCTCATCCTCCATGCCTGGCATGAAGGTATCGGTCGCCTCCAGCAGGGTCACCTTGACCCTGGGCTGGCACTCCCGTGGTGCCACACTCGAGGCCCGCGCCTCGGTGGCCAGCAGCCCTGCCAGTTCTACCCCGGTGGCCCCTGAACCGACGATGGCGATATGGAAGGGATCGCTGCTCTGCTTGGCGCGATGTGCCAGCAGACCCGTCGAGAAGCGCTCGAACAGTCGCTCGGCGTCGGCCTCGCTGTCGAGCATCAGGGCATGCTCGAGCACGCCCTCCACTCCCATGTCCGGGGTCACCCCGCCAATCGCCAGCACCACCGCCTGGTAGCCGATGCAGCGACCGGGCACCCTCACCCGACCGTCGTCTTCGTGCCACTCGGCCAGGGTCAGGGTACGCGCCTCGGGATCGATGTCCGCGAGTTCACCGCGCTCGAAGCCGAACCCCCAGTGCTCGGCGAGCCCTGCGTAGTCCAGCTCATCGACCTCGCCACGCCGAAAACCGGCGGCAAGCTCATGCAACCGCGGTTTCCACACATGGGTGGCGCTACGGTCGATCAGCAATACGTCCTTGTGGCCTGCCTTGGCCAGCCGGATGGCAAGCTCGAGGCCGCCGGCACCACCACCTACGATCACCACGCCTTCACTGCGAACGTTCATGGGACCTCCTGTCATCGCCACTGCGGGGGATCCACAGGGACGTCCGGTGTCGATTCGTCCCCACCCTACCACTCCGAGCCCGGCTTGAGGACATGCTCGTTGCAGCGTAGTTTGGGGAGGTCGGAAACGGAACTTCTTCAGGAGATTGCCCCTATGCACACCCCTGAGAACCAGCTGATGACAGACCATGCCTATCTTGGCGGACGTTGGGTCGAGGCCAGTGACGGCAAGACCCGGGAGGTCGAAGACCCGGCCACCGAAAAGACCATCGGCAAGGTGCCCCAGCTGACCGAGGACCAGTTGGGCGAGGCCATCGACGCCGCCAGCCAGGCCTTCGAGCGCTGGCGTGACACCCCCGCCCTGGAGCGCGCCGACGCGCTGATGGCCTGGTACCAGGCGATGCAGGACAACGCCGAGGCGCTGGCCCGCCTGATGACCCTGGAGCAGGGCAAGCCCCTGGCCGAGGCCCGTGGCGAGGTCGAATACGCCGCCAGCTTCCTGCGCTGGTTTGCCGGCCAGGCGCGACGCATCGCCGGTGATACCCTGGCCTCGGATGACCCCGACATCTCGCTTGGCACGCTGCGCCAGCCGGTCGGCGTGGTGGCCATCATTACCCCCTGGAACTTCCCGCTGGCGATGATTACCCGCAAGGTCGGGGCCGCGCTGGCGGCGGGCTGCACCACCCTGGTCAATCCAGCAAGCCAGACCCCTTTCTGCGCACTTGCCCTGGCCAGACTGGCCGAACAGGCCGGGCTGAACCGGGGCGAGTTCAATGTCCTCACCTGCCCCGGCAAGCGCTTTTCCGAAAAGGTCTGTGACGACAATCGCGTTCGCGCGCTGTCGTTCACCGGCTCCACCGAGGTCGGCCGGACGCTGCTGGCTCAGGCCGCCGACACGGTCAAGCGCAGCGCCATGGAGCTGGGTGGCAACGCCCCTTTCATCGTCTGTGAGGACGCCGACCTGGACGCCGCCGTGGAAGGCGCCATCGCCGCCCGCTTCCAGACCAGCGGCCAGGACTGCGTGGCGGCCAACCGCCTGTTCGTCCACCGTTCTCTCTACGACACCTTCATCGAGCGCTTCACCCAGCGCATGAATGACATGCCGGTGGGCAACGGCTTCGATGAGGACAGCAAGATCGGCCCGCTGATCAACCGCGACGCGGTGGCCAGGGCCCGCGAACTGGTCGAGGACGCCAGATCCCGGGGGGCGCGCGTGCTCGGTCGCGGCCAGGACCAGGCCCCAGGGCCACGCTTCTTCATGCCGACCCTGGTGGCCGACTTCACCGATGATATGCGCATCGCCAGTGAAGAATCCTTCGCGCCCCTCGCCCCGGTGCGCGCCTTCGACAGCGATGACGAGGCCATCGCCGCTGCCAACGACACGGTCTACGGTCTGGCCGCCTACGTCTATGCCAAGGACCAGCAGCGCATCCGTCGCTACCAGCAACGTCTGGAAGTCGGCATGGTGGGTACCAACACCATGGATATCACCGGGCCCCAGGTCCCCTTTGGCGGCGTCAAGCAGTCCGGCCTCGGTCGTGAAGGCGGCCTCGAGGGCATGGAGGAATACCTCGAGACCAAGTACCTGTGCACCGCCAATGGCTAGCGTGTACACACCCTGAGTCCCCCGGGAGAAGCGCAGCCTTCTCCCGGGCGGCACGGTTATCTTCTGCTACCCCGTCCCGCCGAGGATACCCGGCAGGGCCTGCGGCTCCCCCACCGACCCACAGATCCCCCCTCCAGACTCCGTCAGAAACTTAAGAAAAGCTGGCTTTTCAGGAGATTGCCTCACCTCCTGCACAAGGCTGAGGGTAAAGTGAATGCGACACCTGGCCGATACTAATACTTTACTCTCAAGGATCTCACCTGCATGGACCACTCGCTTGCGTCCTACAACCCGGCACTGGTCGCCCTGAGCCTTGGCATCGCCGCCATCGCTTCGCTCACTGCCCTCGATCTCGCCGGACGCGTCAGAGCGAGCCAGGGCCTTGCCCGCCACCTGTGGCTTGCCGGCGGTGCCTTCGCCATGGGCACCGGCATCTGGTCGATGCACTTCGTCGGCATGCTGGCCATGGACCCCGACTCGCACTTCGCCTACGGGATCCCCCTTACCCTGGCGTCCCTGCTGGCGAGCCTTCTCGCTTCCGCCTTGGCACTGGCAACAGTGCAGTCAGGCCACCTCACCGGTCCTCGCCTGGCCGTCGGCGCGCTGATCATGGGTAGCGGCGTCTGCCTGATGCACTACATCGGCATGGAGGCCATGCTGTCGGTAGACAGCCTGCGCTACCGACCGGACCTGTTTGCCCTGTCCGTAGTCATCGCCGTGCTGGCCTCGGCGGTCGCCCTCAGCCTGGCCTTTCGACTCAACCCGGTGGGGGGACGCTCCCCGCTGTGGCAACGTGGCCTGGCCTCGCTGGTCATGGCCGCAGGCATTTCGGGTATGCACTACACCGGCATGGCCGCCACCAGCTACCGCACCCTGAGCTACTCGGCCTCGGCCCCGGGCATCGGCACCGACCGGCTGGCCATCGTGGTGGCGCTGATCGCCACCTGCATCATGCTGGCAGCGTTGATGATGTCGATCTACGACGCCCATCTGTCCTCGCGCAATGCTCAGCTGGCACGTTCGCTACAGCAGGCCAATCAGGAGCTCAAGGACCTGGTCCATCATGACGTCCTGACCCAACTGCCCAACCGACTGAAGCTCGAGGAGCACCTCGATGAACTGCTCGAGGACAACATCGATACCTTCGCGGTGTTCTTCGTCGACCTGGACCGCTTCAAGCAGGTCAATGACGGCCTCGGCCACCATGTGGGTGACGAGTTGATCAAGGGCGCGGCCCGACGCCTGCAGATGGCGGTGCGCGACAGCGACCTGGTCGCCCGGGTGGGCGGCGACGAATTCATGGTGGTCACCCATCAGGTTGCCAGGCGCGGCGACGCTGAAGCGCTGGCCCAGCGCATCGTCAGTTCGCTGGACAAGCCCTTCCAGATCGGCAACAGCATGGTCAAGGTCTCCACCAGCCTGGGCATCAGCCTTTACCCCGACCACGGGCGCAGCAAGCACGCCCTGATGGTCCACGCCGACGCCGCCATGTATCGCGCCAAGCAGCAGGGACGCAACAACTTCCAGTTCTTCGCCTTGGACATGACCTCCGAGGCGGACCGGCGCAGTACCCTCGAGCGACGCCTGACTCAGGCCATCGAGGAGGATCGCCTGAGCCTGGCCTATCAACCGAAGATCCGCGTCGACAGCGGTGAGGTCTCTGGCGTCGAAGCGCTGCTGCGGTGGCACGATGAGGAACTCGGCCAGGTCACTCCTGACGAGATCATTCCCGTCGCCGAAGACTGTGGCCTGATCCTTCCCCTGGGCGCATGGGTGCTACGCACCGCCTGCCGGTTCTCGAGCGAGTGGCTCAAGGAGTCCGGCGAGCCATTGCCGGTGGCGGTCAACATCTCGGCCATTCAGCTCAATCATCGCGGCTTCGTGGCCACCATCGAGGCTGCGCTTGCCGAATCGGAGCTTCCCCCTCACCTGCTGGAACTCGAACTGACCGAAAGCACCCTGGTACAGAACCCTGATCGCGCCCTGGAAGTACTGAGTACCCTGCGCAACATGGGTGTGCTGCTGTCCATCGACGATTTCGGCACCGGCTATTCCAACTTGACCCAGTTGAAGTATCTGCCCGTGGACCGTCTGAAGATCGACCGCACTTTCATGCAAGGCGTGGTCGATTGCGAACAGGACGCGGCCATCGTCCAGGCGGTGATCTCGCTGGCCAGGTGCCTGGGGCTTCATATCATCGCAGAAGGTGTCGAGAGCGAAGAACAGCTGGCCTTTATCCGCCAGCTGCAGGGCCACGAGTACCAGGGCTACCTGTTCAGCAAACCGGTCCCGGCCGAAGAGCTCAAGGCACTGTTGGCCAAGGGTCACCTCGTGGCAGCGGCCGCAGCGGAACCCCGACACGTCACCCGGGATACGCCGGTGCGCGAGGCCCGCCTATCCGGGCTCGAGCCTGAAGGCAGACCTTCCCACCCCACTGGCATCGTCTAAACGGCAGCCCGATACCGTCGTTACAGGCTGCTTGACCTTGCCGGTCAGGCAGCGTCACCCTTCTGCCACCACGACAACAACACTCCGCAGCGCAGAGATCGCCGCCATGTCCAATGCCTTTCGCGCCCCACCCCCGGCGCACCAGGAATCCCCGCCGCTGTCCTCCCCGGAGCGGCTGGTGCATCTGCTGTCCAGAGTCGCCGACAAGGACCGGGATGCCTTCGCCGAGTTGTACGAGGCCAGCGTGGCGAAACTCTTCGGCACGGTGCTACGTATCTTGAAGCAGCAGGCCTGGGCCAACGATGTCATCCAGGAGGTCTACGTGACCATCTGGCAGAAGGCCGGACGCTTCGAGAGCGAGCGCGCCTCCGCCATCACCTGGATGGTGACCATCGCCCGTAATGCGGCCATCGACGAGCTACGCAAGGCACCGACACGGCCCACCGAGAGCGACAGTATCCTCGAGAACTGGGTCGCCGAGACGCCCTCCGCCTACGATCAGCGTCACCAGGACGAGACGTCGACACAGCTGACGTTGTGCCTTGATGAACTGGAAGAGAGCCGGCAGCAAATGGTGCGCCTGGCCTATCTGGAGGGCTGGTCGCGGGCCGAACTGGCAAGCCACTTCGACCAGCCGGTCAATACCGTCAAGACCTGGCTGCATCGTGCACTGAAACAACTCAAGGGGTGCCTGGGATCATGAGCGACCGCGACGACAAGGACATGCTGGCCGCCGAGTTCGTGCTGGGCACCCTGGATCGTGACGAGCGCGACAGGGTGCGCCGCCAGCGTCAACACGACAGCGAACTCGAGCAGCGTATCGGTGAATGGGAGAGCCGGCTGGCGCCTCTGGCCGACGAGATCCAGGACCTCACCCCGGGCCCGGACCTGTTGCCGCTTATCCAGCAACGCATCAAGGCCATCGAGGACGCCGCGCGTGGCGATACGGCATCCGACGCCCCCCCGAGCACCGCCAGCGTCACGCCGCTGCACCGCCGCCTGGCCTTCTGGAAGGCCGCCACCGGCCTGTCCAGCGCCGCGGCGGTCATCCTGGCGGCGGTGCTGCTGGCACAGCCGTCGCCGTCCACCAGTGAGTCCAACTTTGTGGCGGTGTTCCAGCAGGACGATCGCCAGCCCGCCTTCATGCTCAGCGTCAACCTGGAGCAGCGCCGCCTGCATGTCCGCCCGGTCAGCGCCGAACCTCTGCCCGACCGCTCCTATCAGCTCTGGATCAAGCATGATGATCTGGGCTCCGCTCCCCGGTCCGTCGGTGTACTCGACGATGACCTGAGCCTCGACCAGGCCGCCCTGCGCGACTACGAACCTGAATTGCTGAAGCATGCCACCTTTGGCATCAGCGTCGAGCCTCCGGGTGGCTCGCCCACCGGCCAGCCTACCGGCCCCGCTATCCACGGCTACCTGTACCCCACCGAGCCCAGCGGCGGCCAGCGTCTCTGAGAATTTCAGCCCTCACTGAAACCTTTTCGCCTTCCCTGCGTAGCTAGTCGATGACCCCGCCACCGGCAATGGCCGATGGCGGGGTCATCGTGGCGGGCGTGGGTTTCGACACCCTCGAGGCGTACGCCCCGCACCACGACTTCCCTGCTTGGCCACTCGTTCGAGTGGCCTTTTTTATCTGGACGTCGGCTCTCGCCTTGGCGTCAGGGCACAACATTTTTTTCGATGACCTGAAACCCTCGGTGGCATCGGCACGTAGCTGTTATCAACTCGGCAGCCATCCTGTCGTGGAGCACCTTCGGCAAGCCAATCAGCAACACCAGGAGACCATCACCATGTTCAAGCCATTGGCAGCACGTACCCTCATCACCTCAGCCCTCCTCGTCGGCGCAGCCACCCTGGCCACCGGCGCCCAGGCCGCCCACCATGGAGAGATGGACGAAGCCGGCCATCTCGGCGTCTGGGCCGAAGATCAGTCGGTGGAGAGCGGCACCGTCACCGCCGATCGCATCGTCGCCGAGAACAACGGTTGGCTGGTCGTCCACCGTACCGACGAAAGCCACAAACCAGGGCGCGTCGTCGGTCACGCCCCGCTCAAGGCCGGTGAGAACACCGACATCGCGGCCATCCTGACCGAAGAGGTCAGCAGCGGCGAACATCTGATGCTGATGCTCCACGGCGAGGACGGCGGCATGCAGACCGGCATCTTCGAATACACCCTGGGCGCCAGCGAAGACGGCCCGGTCAAGGTCGACGGCAACCTGGTGATGAGCGTGATCACCGCTCAATGACACCAGCCCCCTCCTTTTGACGACTTGGCGAGGGCCCTGCCCCTCGCCTTTTTTGTGCCTGCTGCTCGCCCTTCGTACCCAACCGCTGTCCTTCCGCGCCGGCCTCCCGGTCTTTCCTGTGCCTGCCGCTCTTCCTGCTCGCGCCAGCCCCCGCGCCCTGTGACGTGTGCCTCGGCCGACAACGAGCCCTCTGGCTGACCACCCCCCGTGTCGGCAAAGCGCCCAACCACAGGCCTTCCTCTCCGCTCATGACACCGGCTTTCCCGTCGCCCGCGAAGAATCCTCTTTGATGACTTCACAACGCCTCTTGAAGATTGTATAAAATATAAAACCTGATCAACGACGCCCAGATGATCGTCGATCACCACAACCGACAACAAACCGGGGTACTCCATGCAACGCGTACACGTCATCGATTCCCACAGCGCCGGCGAGCCCACGCGCCTGGTCATGGACGGCTTTCCGACGCTTGCCGGCGCCACCATGGCCGAGAAACGCGACTGTCTGCGCGACCGACACGACCACTGGCGCCGCGCGGTGATGCTGGAGCCCCGCGGCCACGACGTGCTGGTCGGCGCACTCTACTGTGAGCCGGTATCTCAGGACGCAACCTGCGGGGTGATCTTCTTCAACAACGCCGGCTACCTCGGCATGTGCGGTCACGGCACCATCGGCCTGGTCGCCTCGCTGCATCACCTGGGCCACCTCAGCCCCGGCGACCACCGCATCGACACGCCGGTGGGCCAGGTCGAGGCGACCTTGCATGCTGACGGTGCCGTGACCGTGCGCAACGTCCCCTCCTACCGCTACCGCCGGCAGGTCGCGGTGGAAGTGCCCGGCCACGGCATGGTCCATGGCGACATTGCCTGGGGCGGCAACTGGTTCTTTCTGGTCAGCGACCATGGACAGCGCATCGCCCTGGACAATGTGGAGACCTTGACCGGCTATACCTGGGCCATTCGTCAGGCGCTTGCAGGCCAGGGCATCACCGGCGATAACGGGGGCGAAATCGACCACATCGAGCTGTTCGCCGATGACGACGAGGCCGACAGCCGCAACTTCGTGCTGTGCCCCGGCAAGGCCTACGACCGATCCCCCTGCGGTACCGGCACCAGCGCCAAGCTGGCGTGCCTGGCCGCCGACGGCAAGCTCGCTCCCGGCGAACGCTGGCGCCAGGCCAGCGTCTGCGGCGGCCTGTTCGAGGCGAGCTATGAATGGCAGGGCGATCAGATCCGCCCCAGCATCACCGGACGCGCCTTCATGAGCGCCGACAGCACCCTGCTGATCGACGAGCAAGACCCCTTCGCCTGGGGCATCGGCGGCTGAAGCCCCAGCGGCTGGCGCCCCAGTACCCGACGACGGCCATTGACGTTTTTACCCATCGGCGGCTGCCCAAGAAGGGCGGCGCCTCCCTGACCCGTGACATCGTCCCACTCAAGGACCCGACATGAACGACAATATCTTCACCGGCTGCATCCCCGCCCTGATGACCCCGTGCACCAAGGACCGCCAGCCCGACTTCGACGCCCTGGTCGCCAAGGGCCGTGAACTGATCGAGGCCGGCATGAGCGGCGTGGTCTACTGTGGCTCCATGGGCGACTGGCCGCTGCTGACCGAGGCCCAGCGCCAGGAAGGCGTCGCCCGCCTGGTGGAAGCCGGCATCCCCACCATCGTCGGCACCGGCGCGGTCAATTCCCGCGAAGCGGTATCCCACGCTGCCCACGCCGCCAAGGTCGGCGCCCATGGCCTCATGGTGATTCCCCGGGTGCTGTCTCGCGGCACCTCGGTGACCGCCCAGAAGGCACACTTCGCCGCGATCCTGGACGCCGCGCCGGACCTCCCCGCGGTCATCTACAACAGCCCCTACTATGGCTTTGCCACCCGCGCCGACCTGTTCTTCGAATTGCGTCGCCAGCATCCCAACCTGATCGGCTTCAAGGAATTCGGTGGCGCCGATGACCTGCGCTACGCCGCCGAGCACATCACCTCCCAGGATGATCAGGTCACCCTGATGGTCGGCGTCGACACCACCGTCTTCCATGGCTTCGTCAACTGCGGCGCCACCGGCGCCATCACCGGCATCGGTAATGCTCTGCCCCACGAGGTGCTGACGCTGGTGGCCCTCAGCAAGAAGGCTGCCAAGGGCGATGTCGAGGCCCGCCGCCGGGCCCAGGAACTCGAGCAGGCCCTGGGGGTGCTGTCCTCCTTCGATGAAGGTGCCGACCTGGTGCTCTACTACAAGCACCTGATGGTGCTCAACGGTGACGAAGAGTATCGCCTGCACTTCAACGAGAGCGACGCCCTCAGTGATGCCCAGCGTCGCTACGTCGAGACCCAGTACGACCTCTTCCGCACCTGGTACGCCGGCTGGTCAGCCTCGCTCGACCTGTCCTGAAGCCCGACATGTCCTGAAACCACCGGGGAGGCTCGCTCGACGCCGGGCCTCCTGTTGTTTTCGGCATGGGCGACAGGGGCGTTGGCACAACACCCCTTTCGCCCATGCTGTTTCCCGCACTTCCCCCTCGACAGGAGAGTCAAATGACACTGGAAGGCAAGATGCTGATCGGACAGGACGCCGTGACTGGCAGCCAGGCGCCGATCCACGCCATCGACCCCGCCACCGGCAAGCGCCTGGAGCCGGCCTACCCGGGCGGCAGCCAGGCCGAGGTGGAGCGCGCCTGCGCCCTGGCAGAGGCCGCCTTCGATGACTACCGCGAAACCACGCTCGAGACACGCGCTCGTTTTCTCGAGACCATCGCATCGGAAATCGAGGCACTCGGCGATGCGCTGATCGAGCGCGCCATGCAGGAAACCGGCCTGCCCCAGGCCCGCCTTGCCGGAGAGCGCGGACGCACCTGCGGACAACTCAGACTGTTTGCCGACACCGTACGCGCGGGCGAATGGCTCGACGTTCGCATCGACCCTGCCCAGCCACAACGCCAGCCCATGCCCCGTGCCGAACTGCGTCAGCGTCAGATCGCCCTGGGGCCTGTCGCGGTATTCGGTGCCAGCAACTTTCCGCTGGCCTTCTCGGTGGCCGGCGGCGACACCGCTTCGGCCCTGGCCGCTGGCTGCCCGGTGGTGGTCAAGGCTCACTCGGCCCACCCCGGCACGTCCGAGCTGGTCGGCCGCGCAGTACAACAGGCGGTGGCCCGGTGCGAGCTGCCCGAAGGCGTGTTTTCGCTGATCTTCGGCTCCGGCCGCGTGGTAGGCCAGGCGCTGGTCGAGGACCGCCGCATCAAGGCAGCCGGCTTCACCGGCTCTCGCTCTGGCGGCATGGCCCTGTGGCAAAGCGCCCAGCGCCGACCGGACCCCATCCCCTTCTACGCAGAGATGAGCTCGATCAACCCGGTGTTCCTGCTGCCCGAGGCGCTCAAGGCCCGCGGCAAGGACCTCGGCGAGGCCTTTGTCGGCTCACTGACCATGGGTGCCGGACAGTTCTGCACCAACCCGGGGCTGGTGATCGCGGTCAAGGGCGAGGCCCTGGACGCTTTCATCGAGTCGGCCGCCGACTCCGTCAAGGCTGCGGGCGCCCAGACCATGCTGACCCCGGGTATCCATGACGCCTACACCCAGGGCGTAGAGACCCTTGGCGACAGCGACAAGGTCCGAGAAATCGCACGCGGGCCGCAAGGCGAAGGTGTCAATCAGTGTCAGGCGGGTCTGTTCGTGGCCACGGCCAGTGACTTTCTCGGCGACGAAGCACTACAGGCCGAGGTATTCGGTTCGACGTCCCTGGTGCTGGAGTGTGCCGACATAAGTGAGGTCAAGGCGCTGGCCGAAGGTCTCGAGGGCCAGCTGACCGCCACCCTGCAGATGGACGACGGCGATACCGAGACGGCCCGCGGCCTGCTTTCGATCCTCGAACGCCGGGCCGGACGTATCCTGGTCAACGGCTGGCCAACCGGGGTCGAGGTATGCCACGCCATGGTGCATGGTGGCCCCTTCCCCGCCACCTCCGACGCCCGAACCACCTCGGTGGGTAGCGCCGCGATCCAGCGCTTCCTGCGCCCGGTGTGCTATCAGGATCTGCCCGAAGCGCTGTTGCCCCAGGCACTGCGCGACGACAACCCCTGGGCCCTTGGCCGCCTCGTCGACGGCAAGCGCGAGGCCTGAATCAGGTCCCTTGCCCAGGCGGCGGCCCCCTGGGGCCGCCGCCTGCCCATGGACATTCATCGCGGTTTGTATACAGTGTGCAATAACATCCGATGGGCAGAGAGAGGCTATGGCGACTTTCAAGACACGCGCACAGTTCGTCGCGGATGACCTGCGCAGGCGTATCCTGGGCGGAGAGTTCCAGGGCGGAACCCAGCTGCGCCAGGATGCCCTGGCAAAGGACTATGACGTCAGCCGTATTCCCGTGCGCGAAGCCCTGCTGACCCTGGAGTCCGAAGGGCTGGTCGAGTTCCATGCCCACCGCGGTGCCTTTACCACCGAACTGTCGGTCGCCAAGATTCGCGAACTGTTCGACCTGCGAGTATTGCTCGAGACCTACGTCCTGCGCCATGCCATCAGCGAGTTGACGGAAGACGACCTGCTCAAGGCAGAGCGCATCCTCGAGAAGTACGACGATGCCCTGAACAGCGGCGGCGAGATCGACAACTGGAGCGAGTACAATTTCGCCTTCCACCAGGCCCTCTATGCACCGGCCAGGTTGCCCGAAACCCTGGCGTTGATCAGTCAGCTCAACACCAAGTCGGATCGCTACATCCGCATGCAACTGCTCTACACCCAGGAGATCGAAAAGGCCGAGCGCGAACACCATGGGCTGCTCGACTTCGCCCGCCAGGGCCAGGCCGACGAGGCCTGCGAATTGCTCCAGCGCCATATTCAGGAAGCCTGTGAAGGCATCGTGACCCTGCTCGAAGAACGCGCCCAGCGCGGCGACGCAGACTAATGCGCCATCCCTCCCCTTGTGCTTGCCCTGTCGGCGCCTTGCGGGCGCCGACTCGCTAGAACCCTGGCGTCAACGCCATAGCCCCCTGAACGTCCGCGGGTGAGCTGCCCGCTTTCGCGGTCGTCGCCCTTGGCCTGCCAGTGGCGTTATCGCCCCCGTCGGCGCCAGCCGCCTGGCATCAAGGTTCCCCCTTGCGCTGGCTTGTTCAAGGCCCTGCCCTGAACGCACCGTCCTGACGCTCCATCCCCTTGGCGCGGTTTTTCATGCGCCCCGAACACGGCGCGGCTTCCTATGCGCTCCGACCCCAGCACGGCTTTCTCGGCGCCCCGAACACGGCGCGGTTTTTCATGCGCCCCGAACCCGGCGCATTCCTTTGCGCTCCGGCCCCAGCACGTCGTTCATGTGCTCCCCCTCGGTGCGTCGCCCATGCAGACCGCCCCAGCGGATAACGACAACGTTGAATATCGCCCCTATTGATCCGAAAGGGCACCTATCTTATATTTTATACAATCGACAAAGACAAACGCTGCAGAGGCAAACCATGGGTTCACCCGGCTCGCGACAAGACCGCCAACCCGGCGACACGCGCATTACCGTGATCGGTGCTGGCGTCATCGGCCTCACCTGCGCACTCGAGCTACGCCGCCAGAGCTTTTCGGTGCAGGTACTGGATCGTCAGGCTCCCGGCATGGGGGCGTCATACGGCAACGCCGGGCATATGGCCACCGAGCAGGTCTTTCCCATCGCCGACGCCTCGATTCTGACGCAGCTTCCCGCCATGCTGCGTGATCCGATGGGGCCGCTGCGACTGGACTGGCGCTACCTGCCCCGCGCCCTGCCCTGGTTCACTCGTCTGTTGCTGAACCTGCGCTCAGCCCCCTACGCCAGCAGCGTGGCCGGGATTCGCGCCCTCAACGAGGCCAGCCTGGACGCCTGGCGCAAGCTGCTCGATTCGATCGATGGTCGCCATCTGATGAAGGAAGACGGCTCGCTGCTGGTCTATGAGCAGGACCTGTCAAAGCCTCGGATCGACCAGCTGGCTGGTGCCATGTCGGCCCAGGGGGTAGCCCTCGAATCCTGGTCGGGCGACGCCATACGCGAGCTCGCGCCGTCCCTCTCGGCCAAGCTCCGTGGCGGCCTCTTCTTTCCCGCCACCGCCCATGTGGTCGACCCCGCCGCCATCTCCCGGGCCCTGGTCGACGCCGCCCGCCAGGAAGGCGTTACCTTCGCCACGGCAGAGGTACGCACTGCCCGTGTCCATGGCCAGGGCGTCAGCCTCCAGACCGATTCGGGGGCGCTGGACTGTGAACGGGTACTGCTGGCCTGCGGCGCCCACTCGGCCCCCCTGGCCGCAGACCTCAGCGGTCGCCGTGTGCCACTGGATACCGAGCGTGGCTATCACCTGATGCTGCCGGCAGAGCGACACCGATTGCCGGTGGCGGTCACCTCGCTGGAGCGCCGCTTCATCATGACGCCGATGAGTGACGGCCTGCGCCTGGCCGGCACTGTCGAATTCGCCGGCCTCAAGCGCCCCCCCAACATGGCCCGCGCCTGGCAGCTCCACCGCCTGAGCCAGGGTCTGTTCGAGCACGACCTGGACAGCACCGATGCCAAGCCCTGGATGGGCTTTCGCCCTTCCCTTCCCGATTCGCTGCCAATCATCGACAGCGTCCGGGACGGCCGCGTGCTGCTGGCCTTCGGGCACCACCACCTGGGACTGACCCAGGCCGCTGTGACGGCACAGCTTGTCGCCCGCCTGGCGACGGGGCGGACGGGCCCAGCGACCGGATCCGGCCCGGTGTCACTCCCGCCACCATCGCCACTCCCGCCACTGTCGCCCTATCGGCTCGAGCGCTTCTGAGCATGACCGCTCGGCCTCTGCACCGCAGAACCCACAACAACACCAAAGGAGATCCCATGACGTCGTCTTCCACCCCCATCCGCCTACCCGGCATGGCCGAGGTTCTGGCCGTCATGATCGGCTTCATCGCCATCATGTTCTTGAGCATCAATGTCCTTGGCCTGCCCATCCAGCTTGCCCTGTTCGCCTCCTGGTTTCTGGTCATGGCGCTGGGCGTCAGGCTCAAGATCCGCTACGCCAGCATGCAGGAAGGACTGATCAACGGCATTCACAACGGCATGGAAGCCGTGCTGGTGCTGACCACCGTTGGCGCCCTGATCGGCACCTGGATCGCCGGTGGCATCGTGCCGAGCATCATCTACTACGGTCTGACGGTGATGGACCCGCAGATCTTCCTGTTCGCTGCCTTCATCATCTGTGCCCTCACCTCGCTGGCCACCGGTACCTCCTTCGGTACCGCAGGTACCGCCGGTGTCGCCATGATGGGCATCGGCCACAGCTTCGGCATCCCGCTGCCGCTGGTCGCCGGCGCGGTGATCTCCGGTGCCTACGTCGGCGACAAGATGTCGCCACTGTCCGATACCACCGTGATGACCGCCTCGCTGTGCAAGGTCAACCTGATCGACCATATCCGCTCGATGATGCTGGTCAGTGCACCGGCAATCCTGATCGCCGGCGTGCTGTTTCTGGTGGTCGGCTTCTTCTTTATCGACGGCGACGTCGACACCTCCCGTGCCACCGTCGCCATGCAGGCGCTGGAGACCCACTTCACCATCAGCCCCTGGCTGTTGCTGCCGGCGGTGATCGTGATCGGCCTGCTGACGCGCCGATTCCCCGCCATCCCGGTAATCACCTTCGGCGCCGTGCTGGGCAGCATCTGCGCCTGGTGGGCCCAGGACGTGTCTCCGGTCGATGCCATTCGCATCGCCTATGACGGCAACGCCATGACCTCCGATGTGGAATTCCTCAATACACTGCTCAATCGCGGCGGCATCCAGTCGATGCTCGGCGTGGTGGCACTGATCCTTTTCGCCCTGGGCCTCGGTGGCCTGATGGACCGGGTCGGCATCCTCAAGGCGATCAGCAACGGCTTCCTGCGCTGGGCCAACAACCCGGGCCGGCTGACCCTGTCGACCATGCTCGGTGGCTTCTTCGGCAACTTCTTCGGGGGCGCCGCCTACGTCTCGCTGATCACCGCCAGCACCATCACCGAGAAGAACTACGACGACCAGGGCATCGATCGTCGGGTGCTGTCGCGCAACGCCGAAGCCGGTGGCACCGTGACCACCCCGATGGTGCCCTGGACCGATGGTGGCGTGTTCATGGCCACCACCCTCGGCGTATCCACCATGGCCTACCTGCCCTTCCTCTGGTATCACATGCTGGTCATCGCCATCTCGCTGTTCTACGGCTACGCCAATATCGCCATCTGGCGCACGACGTCGTCCGCCGAGAAAACGACCACCTCCAGCGGCGAATATCAGACCACCTGAGCCGTCACCAACAGCAGGCAACCCAAAGCCCCCGCTCGCCTTCACGGTGAGCGGGGGCTTTATCTTGTGCACTGGGCCAAACGACCCAGGCCTAGCCCAGGCAGTGCTCCAGCACCTCTTCCATGGCCTCGACCAGGCGACGGCATCGGCCATCGTCCATGGCGTGGGCATGGGGAGACGAGAAGCCCTTGCCGTCGTTGTCATAGTACTGGCCACCGGCGTTGTCGAACTCCTCGGACAGCGCCGCCCGGACCAGGATGTCGACGCCGATGGACAGGTCGTTGCCGGCCACGCCAAAGCCTTCCTTGACCATCTTGCTGGCCAGCAAGGAGCCGGGGTTGACCGCCACCACCATGGGATCACCGGCACTGGACCTGGCGGCCAGGTCGCGGGTCCACATGATCAGCGCCAGCTTGCTCTGGGCGTAGGCGTCGAAGTCACCGTCGGCGTCGGCAGTGCCGGCAAGTGCCGCCAGCGACACCGGCGCCTGGGCAGCGGAGGCCAGATTGACCACCCGCCCCTTGTCTCCGAGCAAAGCCGCCAGGCGACGGGCCAGCACATAGGGCGCCAGGGTATTGACGGCAAATCGCACATCGAGGCCGTCTGCGGTACGGGTGTCCGGGGTGCGGTAGACCCCGGCGTTGTTGATCAGCACATCGATGCGCTTGTCGCTCTGCTCGACCTCCGCCGCCAGCGCCGCCGCTTCGGCCAGACGTGACAGGTCGGCGACATGCCCTGCAGGCACCTCGCCTTGCGAGATCGCTGCCAACTGCTCACGGGCCGCCGCGAGCTTGTCCGGATTGCGTCCGTGCAGGATGACGCGATGGCCCTGGCACGCCAGCTCGCTGGCGGTGGCAAGGCCAATCCCATCGGTGGACCCGGTGATCAATATCGTCTTCATGGCAATCTCCTGGCGGCGCCGGTCACCGGATAACGGTGCGGCGACATGTTTTCCCCCATGCTAGTGCAGCCCTGTGCCGACGATAAGCCGGCAAGCGGCGCAATCAGTTTTCGGTTTTCTTGCAAAGCCATCGCCTGCACCACGCCGGCAGCCTCGCCTATCCCGACCCTGGCGTATGACCTGCGCCTTGCGCCCGACATGAAAAAGCGCTGCCGACGGAGGACGGAAGCGCCAATGCGCGATGCAAAGAGACGAGGCCTAGGCGCTGTCCGAAAAGTCGACGAGCGAAGGTTAGACAAGGCAAAAATCGGTGAGAAAGCGCAGTTTACGGGGTGTAAATGAGCATTTTGATCCGATTTTTAACGCCGTATTACCGAGTGCAGGCACTTTTCAGACAAGCCCTAGGCTTTGGTCAAGCCTTAGAACAGCAGATGGGTCGCCAGCGCCACCATGGGCATGGCCACCAGGGTGCGCAGCAGGAATACCACGACCAGGTCACGCACCGTCAGCGGGATGTCCGACTCCAGCATGGCGTTGGCACTCTCGGTAAAGAAGATGATCTGTACCGACGACAGGGTGCACACGAAGAACACCGCCATGGGGTCGACGTCGGCGCCGGAGATGATGATCGCCGGCAGCGCGATCTCGGCGATCGACACCAGCACGGTGGGGGCAATGGCCGCGGCATCGGGCAACTGAAGTGCAGAGATCAACGGCTCCACCAGCACGCCCAGGTAGTCGAATACCGGGGTGTAGGTCGCCAGCAGCAGCGCCAGGGTGGCGATGGCCAGGATGTAGGCGACGATCTTCTGGGCAAAGGTGATGGCCTCCCAGAAGCCCTTGTAGAACACATCGAGACGGGTCTGGGAGGCGCGCTCGGCGGCGGCACCACAGGCCCGGGCCAGGATGTGTCCATCACTGGAAACCTCAAGATCCTGAGCCGTCTGGGTGTTGCCCTGATGGTAGACGTCGAGCTTGCGCGACAACGGCGGAATCCGGACCATCAGCGCCGCCAGGGTGAAGTTGATGATGAAGGAGACGATGATCATGTGCGGCAGGTAGGCCATGATGCCGCCGATGGACGCCAGCAGGGCGAAGAAGCCCAGGCTGCAGATACTGAAGTTGGTGGCAATGCTGGCCGACTCCCGCTGGGTATAGTGGCCTTCCAGATAGAGCTTGTTGGTGATGAAGATGCCCACCGCCGGGGCGGCAACGAAGGAGGCAACCGCGTCCACCGCAGACTTGCCCGGCAGACGATAGAGCGGACGCATCAAGGGCTCCATCAGGGTGCCGACAAATTCCAGGAAGCCGAACTCGGTCAGAAACAGCACAAACAGGCCGGCGATGGCCACGGTCAGAAAGACGCTGCCCCCCAGATACAGCGCCAGCCCACCGACATCCTTGTGCAGCAGCCAGTCGGGCCCGATCTGGAACACCAGCATGAAGGTGAACACCGCCGCCAGCAGGAAGGTCAGACCGGTCATCGTGCCATCCTTCTCATGGTAGGCGGCGACGGCTCGGCGCCATGGAGAAGACGCCCCGGAGGAAGCCACCAGGCGTGACAGCAGCCAGGTCACGCACAACAGGGCGACCAGGCCAAGCGTCAGATACTCGAGGGTCCCGCCGAGCGAAGACTTCAGATAGTCGATGATGATCACCAGCGGGATCTTCAGCGAGCCATCTGCCGTCGGGAAGGGGAAAAAGAAGATGCAAAGGCCAATCAGGCTGCCGACCAGCGAGGTCACGCCAGCGCTGCGTGGAGGGGCTGCCACCTTGGGATTGTTCATGTTGTGTCTCCAGTGGGGCTTGCGATGAGCACCGCCCGCGGGGGCGGATGCTCGGTGGTGCCGGCGCCGTCATCGGCGCCTGCGGAACGGGTGATGGGCAGGAGAAGAACGGGTGCCGCAATACCCGAATCAGCGCTCGGCCAGTGCCTGGTCCAGCTCGGGCAGTGCCTGGAACAGGTCCGCGACAAGACCGTAGTCGGCGACCTGAAAGATCGGCGCCTCCTCGTCCTTGTTGATGGCGACGATGACCTTCGAGTCCTTCATCCCCGCCAGGTGTTGGATGGCGCCGCTGATACCCACCGCGATATACAGCTCCGGCGCGACCACCTTGCCGGTCTGCCCCACCTGCAGGTCGTTGGCCACGAAGCCGGCGTCCACCGCCGCCCGCGACGCTCCGATGGCGCCGCCAAGGGTATCGGCGATACCTTCGAGCAGGGCAAAGTTGTCACCGCTGCCCATGCCGCGACCGCCGGAGATGACCACCCTGGCAGCGCCCAGCTCCGGGCGCTCGCTCACCGCCCGGGTCTCGCCGACAAAGTGCGAGTGCTGATTGACGATGGCGATGTCGACGGACTCGATGGGTGCTGCGCTTGAGGCCTCGGCCACCGCCTCGAAGGCGGTGACCCGCACGGTGATGACCTTGACCGGGTCCAGGCTCTGTACTGTGGCGATGGCGTTGCCGGCGTATATCGGCCGCTTGAAGGTATCGGCGGACTCTACCGCGATGACCTCGGAGAGCTGGGCGACATCCGCAAGCGCCGCTACCCGCGGCAGCACGTTCTTGCCGCTGGTCGATGCCGCCGCCAGCACGTGGGTGTAGTCCCCGACCAGCGCCGCCACCAGATCTCCCACTGGCTCGGCCAGTTGATGGGCAAGGCTCTCCTGATCGGCCAGCCGTACCCGGCTGACGCCCTCAAGCCTTGCCGCCGCCTCGCCGATACCCGCGACGCCCTCACCGGCTACCAGCACGTCGATATCGACGCCACTTGGGTCCGCTGCGGTCTGTGCTATCTGCCGGGCGGCGGCGACTACCCGCGCGGTGGCCTCGCCGAGCTGTCCTTGATGATGTTCCCCCACGACCAGAATCTTCATGCGATCACCTTGGCGTCGTTCTTGAGCTTGTCCACGAGTTCGGCCACCGAGGCCACCTTGATCCCGCCCTGCCGCTCGGGCGGCGGCTCGACCGCCTTGAGCCTGAGCCGAGGGCTGACGTCGACGCCCAAGGCGTCGGGCGTGGTCATGGCCAGGGGCTTCTTCTTGGCCTTCATGATGTCCGGCAGCTTGGCGTAGCGAGGCTCGTTGAGGCGCAGGTCGGTGGTGATGACCGCCGGCAGCGCCAGCGACAGGGTCTCGAGGCCGCCGTCGATCTCGCGGGTGACCTTGATCTGGCCCTGCTCTACCTCCAGGGCGGAAGCGAAGGTGCCCTGGGGCATGCCGCCGAGGGCGGCCAGCATCTGGCCGGTCTGATTGTTGTCACTGTCGATGGCCTGCTTGCCGAGCAGTACCAGCTCCGGCTTTTCCTGCTCGACGACCGCCTTGAGCAGGTGCGCCACCGCCAGCGATTCCAGCGCGACCTCGGTGTCGATGTGCAGGGCACGGTCGGCGCCGAGGGCCAGCGCCGTGCGCAACTGCTCCTGCACCGCCTTCGGCCCGGCACTGACCACCAGTACCTCACTGGCAAGGCCGGCCTCCTTGAGGCGAACCGCTTGCTCCACGGCGATTTCACAGAACGGGTTGAGGGCCATCTTGACGTTGGTGAGGTCAACGCCGGAGTGGTCCGGCTTGACCCGGATCTTGACGTTGTGATCAATGACGCGCTTGACCGCGACAAGGATTTTCATGGGCTATCTCCCTTGCTGGGCGGTCAGGCGGTGATGGCACGGCCGATGATGATCTTCTGGATCTCCGAGGTGCCCTCGAAGATGCGGGTGATGCGGGCGTCACGGTAGTAGCGCTCGATCGGCAGGTCGGAGATGTAGCCGTAGCCACCATGGACCTGCACCGCGGCGTCGGTGACCTTGGCCGCCGCCTCGGATGCCACCAGCTTGGCCACCGCCGACTCAAGGCTGAAGCGCTGGCCGGAGTCCCGCGCGTCGGCCGCCTTGTAGGTCACCAGCTTGGCGGCCTCGAGCTGGGCGTGCATCTCGGCCAGCATCCACTGGATGCCCTGGTGCCGGCACAGCGGCTTGCCACCGACGATGCGCTCCTTCGACCAGGCCAGCGACGCATCCCGAGCGGCCCGCGAGATACCGACGCTCATCGCCGCCACCTCGACCCGGCCGCGATCCAGCACCTCCATGGCGGTGGCGAATCCGGCCCCCTCCTCGCCCATCAGCGCATCCAATGGCAGCACGCAGTCGAAGCCGATCTCGTAGATATGGCTACCGCGCAGGCCCAGGGTCTTCTCCGGGCTCGAGAACTCGAGACCCGCGGTGTGGCGATCGACCAGAAAGGCCGAGATGCCGCGGTGGCCCTGATCGGGGTCGGTCTTGGCGTAGACCACCAGGAAGTCGGCGAAGGCGCCGTTGGTGATGTAGTGCTTGGTGCCGGTCAGGTGCCAGCCGTCGCTGGTGCGTACCGCCCGGGTGCGCATCTCGGCGGGATTGGAGCCGGCCCCGGGTTCGGTCAGGGCGAAGGCGCCCAGCTTCTCGCCGCTGGCACACTGGGGAAGCAGTGTCTGCTTCTGATCCTCGGTGGCGCCGATCAGCACCGAGTCGGTGGCCAGAAAGTGAGCGGTCAGCGATGAACAGGTGGCCGCGCAGTGGTAGGCGATCTCTTCCACCGCCAGCGACATGGCGATGCTCGAGATCTCCACACCGCCGTACTGCTCGGGCAGGTTCATGCCCCAGAAGCCCAGCTCGCCCAGGGCGTCGAGGCTTTCGCGGCAGAACTCCCGCGTTTCGTCGTAGCGCGCCGCATTGGTCTTGAGCACCTCAGCGCAGACGCGGTGAGCGGCGTCCTGGAAGGCGATGTCATCTTCATTGAAGGTAAAGTTCATGCGTCGATCTCCTTGTCGAGGTGCTGTGATTCGAGACAGGCGTTGTGTTGGCCAAGCGTCGGCGCAGGGCGATCGCAGACGACCCGTCGGCCATTGAAGAACACCGGTTGAGCCGGCGAGCGCCAGTGCCCCATATCGAGCAGCAGCTGGCGGTCTTCGGCATGCCGGGATTCGGCAAGCTGGGCGATGTTCCAGATCGGAGACGCCGGCACTCCCGCCTGATCGAGACGCGCGCAGACCTCCTCCACGGTGAACTGGCCGGTCCAGTCTTCGATCAGCGACTTGAGTTCGGCCTGGTGGAGACAGCGCTGCTCGTCGTCGACGAAGCGCGCATCCTCGGCGAGCTCTGGCGCCTGCATGCACTCGGCCAGGCGAGAAAACAGCGTGTTGTTGATCACCGCGATGATTACCTGGCCATCGTTGGCCCCGAAGCTGTCGAAGGGCGCCGACAGCGGATGGCGGTTGCCGATGGGGGACGGCGCCTGGCCGCTGGCGACGAACTGCGCCAGGTTGGTGACCTGCATCGAGAACAGGCAATCGAGCATGGACACATCCAGGTGGCAGCCCTGGCGCTCGGGGTCACGTTCACGCGCGAACAACGCCGCTGCGATCGACCAGCTGGCGAACATTCCGGCGCACACATCTCCCAGCGACTCGCCGATGCGGGTCGGCATGCCGCCATCGGGACCGGTGGCCGCCATCATGCCCGACAGCGCCTGGGCGATGATGTCGTAGGCCGGCTTGGCGCGCATGGCACCGCTCTGACCGAAGCCGGAGATCGAGCAGTAGATGAGACGGGGGTAGCGCGCACGCAGCGTCGCCTCGTCGATTCCCAGGCGCTCGGTCACCCCGGGCCGGAAGTTCTCCACCACCACGTCGGCGCGCTCGCAAAGCCGATGAAAGCGCTCCAGGTCCTGGGGGTCCTTGAGGTTCAGACACAGGCTCTTCTTGCCACGATTGAGCATCGAGAAGTACAGGCTTTCGCCCTCGACGTAAGGCGCAATATGACGGCTGTCATCGCCCTGCCCCGACTCGACCTTGACCACTTCGGCGCCCAGGTCGGCCAGCATGGCGGTGCAGTAGGGCCCGGCGAGCACCCGGGACAGGTCGAGGACGGTGATCCCCTTGAGTGGTTGCATAGCGTCTTGCCTCCGGTCTTGTTGTTGGCAGTGACATCGAGCGCTGACGGCCGCTCGATATGTATATACATATCTATCGCCAAACTGCTCAGCTTTCCACCCAGACATTCTTGCCAAAAATCTCACAACAAAACTTATTTATTGTTTTTTTAACATTTTCTATAAACCAGGCCTTGAAAATTATCGACCAAGGTCTAATGAAAAATGGTGACACCAGGCGCTTGTGGCATATATTGGTATATACATCTAGCGTCATCGACGGCCCGCACCGATGTCGAGGGAGTCCGCGGCACGACACCCTGAAGCCCGCCGGGAACCCGAGAGATGGTCATCGAGGGCAACTTCAGGGAGGGGGAGAACGACGGGCGCCAAGCGTTCGTCAGCGCTGCCAGTAGAGAGACAGCAGAGAGATAGCAGGGTGATAGGAGGGAGTTCGGCGAGAGAGCTTGCCGGGGGAGATCACCGAGAGAGTGAGGTGAAAACGCGAGCGCTGCATGACACCAAGCCACAGCCGTCGCCACCCTCACAGTAAAGACCTGCGAAGGGAAGCCGTCCGAACAGCGCGGCGATGCGCCAGGGTAGCTTCAGGTATTGCGGGAGGCGTTCAGCTTGTAGCGCTTGCCGGGATGCAGAAGCTGGGTGTAGCTGATCAACAGCTCTCCTGACCAGGTACGCCGCACCACCAGCAGGCAGGCATCGCTGGGAGACATCTCCAGCAGCGCCGCTTCCTCGTCACTTGGCAGCATCGCCTCGACGCTGTTCTCGACATCGGTGACCGGATAACGCGCCACCAGGATGGCGTTGGGCGTCTGGCGCTCGAAGTCCTGCTGCAGGTAGTCCGGCGCCAGCTTCGGGTTGACGTGGCGTCGCTCGAGCTGGATCGCCACGCCATTTTCCCGATGCACGATCTCGGAGTAGAACACCCGGGTCCCGGTCCTCACCCCCAGAAAGATGGCGACCTCTTCGGATGCGGCCACCTCCTTCAAGGCGATGATCTGGCTTGAGTGCTCGCCGCCTCGCAGGCGGATCTCGTCGGCGATATTGCGAATGTCGAACAGCGACGATTCAGACTTGCGCTGACTGACGAAGGTACCGGACCCCACCCGGCGCACCAGCAAGCCCTTCTGTACCAGATCGCGTATGGCCTTGTTGGCGGTCATGCGGCTGACCCCAAACTGGGTAGCCAGCGCATTCTCGGCAGGGATTCGATCACCGGCGACGTAGGCCCCGCTCTCGATCTCGGACAGCAGATATTCCTTTATTCTTGCGTAGCTGGGCCGCGAGCTTGCCATGCAACGTCCTGTGGGCAATGGGAAACGCCAAGTGTAGTCATGTCTCTGACGCCAAGGAAAGCGAAAACCTGTCGCCATCTGAGCCAGTCATTGTCCGGGAATCCCGAATAGTGTGTTTGGCGGCCGCCGGTGTTTCACGACTCCATAGCACGCTAAGGTGTTGCCATTGATGAACACCTAACGGGAGATCCCATGAAAGCTATCGGTTACCACGCCCCCGGCCCCATCGACCGCGACGACGCCCTGGTCGATCTGACCCTCGACACACCACAGGCCAGCGGTTTTGACCTGCTGGTCAAGGTCGAGGCGATTTCGGTCAACCCGGTGGACGTCAAGATTCGCCAGGCCCGCGCCCCCGAAGAAGGTCAGCCTGCGGTGATCGGCTGGGACGCGGTCGGCGAAGTAGTCGCCGTCGGCGACCAGGCCTCACGCTTCGCCGTGGGCGACCAGGTCTGGTACGCCGGCGATATCTCCCGCCCGGGCACCAACAGCGAGTACCACCTGGTCGACGAGCGCATCGTCGGGCATGCGCCTCGCTCCATCCCCACCGCCCAGGCAGCGGCGCTGCCGCTCACCACCCTGACCGCCTTCGAAATGCTGTTCGATCGCCTGCGGGTGCTTGATCCGGTCCCCGGTGCCGCCCGTGCGGTGCTGGTGATCGGCGGTGCCGGCGGCGTGGGTTCCATCACCATCCAGCTGTTGCGTGCCTTGACCGACCTGCAGATCATCGCCACCGCCTCACGCCCCGAGACCCAGGCCTGGGTGAAGGAACTCGGCGCCCACCATGTGATCGACCACAGCCAACCGCTGCCCGAACAGGTCGAGGCGCTGGGCCTGGGTGCGCCAGCCTTCGTCTTCTCGACCAACTATTCGGAGCACTATGCCCCCCAGGTGGCCGAGTTGATCGCCCCCCAGGGCCGCTTCGGGCTGATCGATGACCCAGAGACGCTGAACATCACGCCGTTCAAGCCCAAGGCGGTGTCGATCCACTGGGAGCTGATGTTTACCCGCGCGCTCTTCACCACCGACGATATCGCCCGACAGGGCGAGATCCTCGACAAGGTGGCGGGGCTGATCGACACGGGGCGGGTTCGCTCCACCGCCACTGACAGCTACGGCACCATCAACGCCGGCAACCTCAAGCGCGCCCACGCGCTGATCGAGAGCGGCAAGGCCAAGGGCAAGATCGTGCTCGAAGGTTTTTAAGGCGCAGACGAAAAGACGCCCGCCCCGCTCGGCACTGCCGAACGGGGCGGGCGGCTGGCGTATCGAAGACGGTCCGATCGAATCGATACCACGATCCGCGTCAGTCGAGCGCCAGAACCTCGGACTCGAACCTTCCACCCTGCGGTCAGGACAGGCGTTCGCGGAAGTCCTGATAGCCGAACTCGCGGATCACCCTGAGCTCACCGGTCTCGGAGTTCCACACCGCGATGGCCGGCAGGCGCGTGCCATTGAAGGTGGTGGTCTTGACCATGGTGTAGTGGGACATGTCCTTGAAGATCAGCTTCTGACCGATCTCAAGCGGCTCGGGGAAGCTGTAGTCGCCGATCACGTCCCCGGCCAGACAGGTCAGCCCGCCCAGTCGGTAGGTGTGCGGGTACTCGCCTGGCTCCCCCGCCCCCAGCAGACCGGGACGATAGGGCATCTCCAGCACGTCCGGCATATGGCAGGTGGCCGAGGTGTCGAGAATCGCCTGGTTCAACGCATTGAAGCTCGTGTCCAGCACCGTGGTCACCAGCACCCCGGAACCGATGGCAACCGCCTCGCCGGGCTCCAGGTAGACCTGCACCTGGTGACGCTCGGCGAAGTCACGCACGCAGCGGATCAGGTCGTCACGCTGGTAGTCGGGACGGGTGATATGGTGGCCACCGCCGAAGTTGACCCACTGCATGCGCCCGAGCAGATGGCCGAAGCGCTCTTCCACCGCCGCCAGGGTACGCTCGAGCGGCGGGAAGTCATGCTCGCACAGGGTATGGAAGTGCAGGCCGCTGATGCCGTCGAGGCTCTGCTCGTCGAGCTCGGACAACGGGATACCGAGCCGCGACCCCGGTGCGCAGGGATCATAGATCGGTACATCGCCCTCGGAGTGCTCGGGATTGATGCGCAGCCCGAAGCGCAGCCCCGGACGACGCGCCAGCGCCTCGCGCACCAGCGGCTGGGCCCGCCGCCACTGGGCCGAGCTGTTGAACACCACATGGTCGGCGATCTTGAGGATCTCGGCCAGATCGGCGTCGCTGTAGGCGGCACCGAAGACGTGGACCTCGCCACCATAGTGCTCACGCCCGAGCTGCGCCTCGTGCAGGCCGCTGGCGCAGGTGCCGCTCAAGTAGCGCGACACCATCGGCGCGAAGTGCCACATGCTGAAGGCCTTGAGCGCCGACAGCACCTTGGCACCGCTGGCCTCGGCGACCTCGGCGAGGATCGCCAGGTTGCGCTCCACCGCCACCTCGTCGACGACGTAGCAGGGTGACGGCAGCTCTTCGGCGTCCAGCCGCGTGATATCCGTGAACTGAAGGATCTCCACGCCTTAGAGGTCCTCGCCCTTCTGCACGTCCAGACGGAACGACGGATCCAGCTCGATGACCTTCCACGGCAGACCGTACTCGTTCATGTCGGCCATGAACGGATCGGGATCGCACTGCTCCATGTTCCACACGCCCGGGCGCTTCCAGTGGCCCTCGAGGATCATCTTGGCGCCGATCATCGCCGGCACGCCGGTGGTGTAGGAGATCGCCTGGGACTTCACCTCGGCGTAGCAGTCCTGGTGGTCGCAGATGTTGTACAGGTACATGACCTTTTCCTGGCCATCCTTCTTGCCACGCACCACGGTGCCGATGCAGGTCTTGCCCTTGGTGCGCGGACCCAGGGTGGAGGGGTCGGGCAGTAGGCTGGCCAGGAACTGGATGGGCACGATCTGCTGGCCGTTATACTCCACCGGCTCGATGCCGGTCATGCCGACATTCTTCAGCACCTCCAGGTGCTTGAGGTAGCTGTCGCCGAAGCTCATCCAGAACTGGGCGCGCTTGAGGCTCGGGAAGTGCTTGGACAGCGACTCCAGCTCCTCGTGGTAGAGGCGGTAGATGTTGTAGTCACCGACCTCTTCGGGGCAGCTGAAACGCGCCATCTTGGACATCGGCGGCGTGGTAACGAACTCGCCATCTTCATAGTGGCGGCAGTCCGCGCTGACCTCCCGGATGTTGATCTCCGGATTGAAGTTGGTGGCGAAGGGGTAACCATGATCGCCGCCGTTGACGTCGATGATGTCCAGCTCCTCGATCTCGTCGAAGTAGTGCTTGGCGAGATAGGCGGTGAACATGTTGGTGGCGCCCGGATCGAAGCCGCTGCCGAGCAGCGCGGTCAGGCCGGCCTGCTTGAAGCGATCCTGGTAGGCCCACTGCCACTTGTACTCGAACTTGGCGGTATCCAGCGGCTCGTAGTTGGCGGTGTCGAGGTAGTGCACGCCGGCGGCCAGGCAGGCATCCATGATGCTCAGGTCCTGGTAGGGCAGCGCCACGTTGATGACCAGCTCCGGCTTCTCGGCTTCGAGCAGGGCGGTCAGCTCGGCGACGTTGTCGGCGTCGACCTGGGCTGTGCGAATCGGGCGCGGCAACTGCTCGGCGATGGCCTTGCACTTGGACTCGGTGCGACTGGCCAACAGGATATCGGTAAACACCGATTCAAGCTGCGCACACTTGTGAGCGACGACACTGCCCACACCGCCGGCACCGATGATGATCACTTTTGACATAACAATACGCTCCCGCCTGAGTACAACGACCCGTCAAGATGGATAGGCCCGGTCGAGGTGAGCCGAATCGCGACCCACGAGGCTCGTCCACCCGACGAGCCCCCTACCCTACTACCGGACGGCGCATGCTAACCAGATTTGCCGTTTCACGCCACGGCTTTTCGCCCCTTAGCTGTGCGTCGCCGAGGTGGATGTCAAGGCGTGCCACCGACCTGGCGACAGTGTAGTCAATCACCACCAGATGACAGCTTGATGTGACGCTGTCGAGCGCCTGGTGCGAGCCCATGTACGAGCCGCCCTCACCTCGCGCCAGCACACGCCAGCACACGCCAGCACACTCCACTTCAGGTCACCTGACGTCACTTGCCCCAGCCTCCACCCGACGCTACAGAGCGCGCACGCCACCCATCAATCCACAAAAAAAGACTACGTAGTCACTAAATTAAACTAAAGTATATTTATTTACTTTTCAGCAACTTACTTCACATACATGGATCATGGAATTTTCTATTGTTGAATACGTATGTCGTTTGGATTTACAAGTGTGCACTCCGCAGCGCCACCACCTCGAGCGCCGCCGATTGCCCCTCGCTGCCGGCCAGGGGCTCACAACGACAACAGGAGAGCTCCATGCGCCACTTTCACCCCCTCCCCTTCAGCCTGACCGCCCTGACCGCCGCTGTCGGTCTTGGCCTGTCCGCGACCGCCCTGGCCCAGCAGGAACGCACCATCGACGTCAGCCTGCCGCTGGGACCCGAGTCACAGCAGGGCATCGGTATCCTCAAGTTCGGCGAGGAACTTGAGCGCCTGTCGGATGGCCGTCTGACCATCGAACCTCACTACGACAACGCCCTGGGGGCCGAGCGCGAGGTCATCGAGGGCATGGGGCTCGGCATCATCGACGCCGGCATCGCCTCCACCGGCCCCATGGGCGGTTTTGTCGACGAGTTCCTGCTGTTCGACCTGCCCTACATCTTCGAGGACCACGAGCACGCCTACGGCTTCCTCGACAGCGAACACGGCGAACAGCTCGCTCAACTCGCCGAAGAGCAGATGAACGTCAAGTTCCTGGCCTGGATGGAAAACGGCTTCCGCCACAACACCAACTCGGTACGCCCGCTCGAGCACCCGAGCGATCTCGACGGCATCAATCACCGCACCCAGGAAAGCCGCGTTCAGGTGGACACCTGGGAAGCGCTGGGCGCCAACGCCACGCCGATGGCCTGGACCGAGGTCTACACCGCGCTGCAGCAGGGGGTCATGGATAGCCAGGAAAACCCTCTGGCCACCATCTACGACGTCAACTTCTACGAGGTCCAGGACTACCTGAACATCACCCAGCACGTCTATTCGCCGGCGCCGCTGATGATGAGCCTGAACCTGTTCAACTCGTTCAGCGAAGAAGATCAGCAAATCATCCTCGAAGCCGCGCAGATCGCACTGCCGGTGCAGCGCGAGGCCAGCCAGGAACTGGAGCAGCGCTACAAGGGCGAACTGGCGGAACTCGGCATGACCGTGACCGAGCCGGACCTGGCCCCCTTCCGTGAGGCCGTCCGTCCGGTCATCGACAAGTGGGCGCCGACCGTGGGCGAGGACCTGGTCGACGCCGCGATCAACTTCGACCACTAAGCAACAAGGCGCCAGCCGAGCCCATGGCAAGGCGGGCGCCGTCTCTTCCTGCGAGGCATCCCATGCAATCCTTCCTGCAATTCGTCAACGCCGGGATCGGGCACTTCAACCGCTTGATCGGCTGGGGCCTGGCGCTGCTGCTGCTGGTCATGACCGTACTGATCTTCTGGCAAGTCTTCGCCCGATTCGTGGTCGGCAGTCCCTTGTTCTTCTCCGACGAGATCGCGCGCTTTTCGATGCTCTGGCTGACCTTTATCGGTGCCGGCTACGCCTACCGCAAGGGCACCCTGATTTCGGTCGACATCGTGCTGGAGTATTGCGGCGAACGCGTGGGCCGCCTGATGCGCATCCTGGTTGTGCTGTGCTCGGCGGTGTTCGCCTTCGTCATGATCAAGTACGGCTTCGAGCTGGTCGGCCGGGTCTCCAGCCAGACCGCCCCCAGCACCCGTATTTCGATGATGTGGCCTTACCTCGCCATCCCGGCAGGCGGCATCGTGATCATGGTCAACAGCCTCGGCCTGCTGATCGACGAAGCCCTGGGCCAACCGGTCCACCACCATCAGGAGGTGAACTGACCATGGCACTGTTACTGTTCATCCTGCTGATTTCACTGTTCATTCTTGGCGTCCCCATCGCCTTCTCGCTGGGCTTGGCCTCGGCCATCACCGTCTGGCACGGCGACCTGATGCCGATGCTGATCGTCGCCCAGCAGATGCTGGCCTCGGTCAATTCCTTTCCGTTGATGGCGATCCCGTTCTTCATCCTGGCGGGCTACCTGATGCAGGGTGGCGGCATCTCCAAGCGCCTGGTCGACTTTTCCAACACCCTGGTGGGCAGCATGACCGGCGGCCTGGCCATGGTGGCTATCGTCACGTCGCTGTTCTTCGCCGCGATCTCCGGCTCCGGCGCCGCCACTACCGCCGCGATCGGCGCCATCCTGATTCCCGCCATGCTGTCCAAGGGCTATCCCGGTGGCTACGCCGCCGCCAACCAGGCCGCCTCCGGCGCCCTCGGCGTGATCATCCCGCCCAGCATCCCGCTGATTCTCTACGGCATCGCCGCCAACGTCTCGGTGGGCGACATGTTCATCGCCGGTATTCTGCCGGGCATCCTGGTGACCCTCACCCTGCTGGTGTTTGCCTACTTCTTTGCCCGTGCCAATGGACTTGGCGGCGGAGAAAAAAGCTCGCTCGGCGACGTCTTTCGCGCCGGTAAAAAGGCGATTCTGGCCATCCTGATGCCGGTGATCATCCTCGGTGGCATCTATGGGGGTGTCTTTACCCCCACCGAAGCCGCCGTCATCGCGGTCGCCTACTCCTTCGTCATCGGCACCCTGATCTACCGCGAGATCAAGTTCGCAAGCCTGGTAGGCATCCTCAAGCAATCCGCCGTGACCACCGCGGTGGTGCTCAGCATCATCGGCGCCGCCGGGCTCTATGGGCGCATCCTGCAAAGCCTGCGGGTCCCCGACATGATCTCGGACTTCGTGATCTCGGCCATCGACAGCCCGCTTCTGTTCATCCTGCTGGCGAACCTGTTGCTGCTTCTGGCCGGCATGTTCATCGAGGCCGCCGCCGCCATCCTGATCTTCGTGCCGATCCTGCTGCCGATCGCGGTGAGCTACGGCTTCGACCCGATCCACTTCGGCATCATCATGGTGGTCAACCTGGCCATGGGCATGTTCACCCCGCCGGTCGGGCTCAACCTCTTCGTCGCCTCCCAGATCACCAACATCGGCATCGCTCGTCTGACCTGGGCGGTCATGCCCTTTGTCGCGATCGTGCTCGCCAACCTTCTGATCATCAGCCTGCTGCCGGTGTTGTCCACCTGGCTGCCGTCGCTGTGACCCCACACAAGGAGAACACCATGAACGTCGTTGAAAGCCTCACCCCGCGCCAGGGACTGCGCGTGCTGGTCACCGCCGGCGCCTCCGGCATCGGCCTGGCCATCGCCAAGGCCTTCGTCCAGGCCGGCGCCAGGGTCCACGTCTGCGACATCGACAGCGAGGCCCTGGCCGCCCTGCCAGACGGCATCACCCATACCCGTTGCGACGTCAGCCGCGAGGACGAGGTCGCCCGCCTGTTCGATGACGCCCGCGCACTCGGCGGTCTCGATGTGGTGGTCAACAACGCCGGGATCGCCGGCCCCACCGCGGGCATCGACGAGATCGATCACGCAAGCTGGACCCAGACCATCGACATCAACCTGAACGGCCAGTACCGCGTCGCCCACCGCGCCGCGCCGCTGCTGCGCGACAGCCAGGGACTGCTGGTCAACCTGGCCTCGGTAGCCGGACGGCTTGGCTTCGCCTACCGCACGCCCTACGCCGCGAGCAAGTGGGCGGTGGTCGGCCTGACCAAGAGCCTGGCCTGCGAGCTTGGCCCGGACGGCGTGCGGGTCAATGCCATCCTCCCGGGCATCGTGCGCGGGCCACGCATCGAGAAGGTGATCGAGGACCGCGCCGCCAAGCGCGGCATCAGCTACGCCGAAATGGAAACGGAGAACCTGTCGAAGATCTCCATGCGTCGCATGGTCGAGCCCACCGATATCGCCGCCATGGCACTGTTCCTGGCGGCGCCGGGGGGCACCAACATCAGCGGCCAGGCACTCAGCGTCTGCGCCAACGTCGAATCCCTGTGACCACGGAAGCCTCCTTATGACCAGACCCGTAGGTATTCTCGGCGCCGGCCTGATCGGCCGCGCCTGGGCCATCGTGTTCGCCCGAGCCGGCATCGACGTGCGCCTGCATGACGCCGCAGACGAGGCGCTCGAGCGGGCCCGCGACGCCATCGCCACCTCCCTCGACGACCTCCACCAGGCGGGGCTGATCGAGGACCCGGAGCGGGCGATGTCGCGTATCCGCTACGACAGCGACCTGGCATCGGCCATGGCCGGGGTCGGCTACGTGCAGGAGTGCGGGCCGGAAGATGTCGAGACCAAGCGGCGCATCTACAGCGACCTTGAAGCCGTGGTGGCCAAGGACACCGTGCTGGCCAGCTCGACCTCCGGTATCGCCGCTTCGCGCTTCACCGATCACCTCCATCACCCTGACCGTTGCCTGGTGGCCCATCCGGTCAATCCGCCCTACCTGATCCCGCTGGTGGAAGTGGTGCCGGCGCCGGCCACCGGGCAAGCCGCGGTGGCGTCCACCATGGCGCTGATGGAACAGGCCCGGCAGACACCGATCCTGGTCAACAAGGAAGTCCCTGGCTTCGTGCTCAATCGCCTGCAAGGCGCCCTGCTCAACGAGGCGCTGAGACTGTTCGCAGACGGGGTGTGCTCCGCCGAGGATCTGGACAAGACGGTCAAGCACGGGCTGGGCCTGCGCTGGTCGTTCATGGGGCCCTTCGAGACCATCGACCTCAATGCGCCCGATGGCGTGGTCGACTATGGCAACCGCTATGGGCCGCTGTATCGCGACGTTGACCGCGAGCGCGGTGACGACGATCCCTGGCAAACCACGACCCTGGCGGCACTCGACCAGCAGCGCCGTCAACAACTGCCGGCCCAGCGCCTGGGCGAGCGACAGGCCTGGCGCGACCGACGCCTGATGGCGCTGATCGCCCACCAGCAGTCCCAGACCAACGACTGACCCGGGCCAACGACGGACCCAGACCAACCACTGCCCCACCTTACCCGCCTATCCATCATTCAAGGACCCGACCCATGGCAAAGCAACGCAAGGTCATCATCACCTGCGCGGTCACCGGCGCGATCCACACCCCGTCCATGTCGCCGCACCTGCCGGTCACCCCGGAAGAGATCGCCGAGGCAGGCATCGCCGCCGCCGAGGCCGGCGCCTCGATTCTGCACCTGCATGCGCGTGATCCCGACAACGGCAAGCCGACCCAGGACCCGGCCATGTTCGAGCGCTTCCTGCCCCGCATCAAGGACGCCTGCGACGCGGTGATCAACCTCACCACCGGTGGCAGTCCGCACATGACGGTGGAGGAGCGTATGCGCCCGGCCATGGAGTTCAAGCCCGAGCTTGCCTCCATGAACATGGGCTCGATCAACTTCGGGCTGTTCCCGATGCTCGACCGCTACGCGTCGCTTGAGCACCAGTGGGAGCGTGAGCACCTGGAGAACAGTCGCGACCTGGTGTTCAAGAACACCTTCGCCGACATCGAGAAGGCGATGACCCTGGGCGCCGAGAACGGTACCCGTTTCGAGTGCGAGTGCTACGACATCGGACACCTCTATTCCCTGCGCAACCTGCTCGACCGCGGCGTCATCGGCGGCCGCGTGTTCGTCCAGAGCGTGTTCGGCATCCTCGGTGGCATCGGTCCTCACCCGGAGGACGTGATCCACATGCGGCGCACCGCGGACCGGCTGTTCGGCGACGCCTACGAGTGGTCGGTGCTGGGCGCCGGCAGCAGCCAGATGCGCATCGCCGCCCAGGCCGCCGCCATGGGGGGACACGTGCGGGTCGGGCTCGAGGATTCGCTGTGGCTGGGCCCGGGCAAGCTGGCCGAGACCAACGCAAGCCAGGTCGCCAAGGTGCGCGAGATCCTCGAGGGTCTGTCGTTTGAGGTGGCGACACCGGACGAAGCGCGTCAGATGCTCGGACTCAAGGGCGCCGACCAGGTCGGCTTCTAGGGAGACGGGCAATGACCCTGTATCGACTCGGGGGCAAGGCCCCCGATATCGCCGCCAGCGCGCTGGTGTTCGACGAGGCCACGCTGATCGGCGACGTACGCCTGGATGAGCGCGTCAGCGTGTGGCCCGGGGCCGTGCTTCGTGGCGACAATGCGCCTATCGTGGTGGGAGACGACAGCAACCTGCAGGACGGCTGTGTGGTTCACTCGGACCCCGGCTATCCGGTTACCATGGGACGCCAGGTCACGGTCGGTCACCTGGCCATGCTGCACGGCTGCCGCATCGGCGATGACGTGCTGGTGGGGATGAATGCCACGGTACTCAACGGTGCCGACATCGGTGATCGATGTATCATCGGCGCCGGCGCGCTCGTCACCTCGGGCAAGCGCTTTCCCCCTGGCTCGTTGATCGTCGGCAGTCCAGCCAAGGTGGTCAGAGAACTGACCGAGGACGAGATACAGTCGGTGCGCGACAATGCCCGCGTCTACACCGACAAGATCGCCGCCTATGCGTCTCTGGAGCCTGTCGAGCCGGCGTGATCGCCGGCCATTTCTGCCACCCGACACGACATGACTCGATGAAAAAGAAATCCGTCACCTCACACGATGTCGCCCGTCTTGCCGGGGTCTCGCAGTCTGCCGTCAGCCGGACCTTTTCGCCGGATGCCAAGGTGTCGGACAAGACCCGCAAGAAGGTCATGGAAGCGGCGCGGCAACTGGGCTATCGGCCCAACACCATCGCCCGCTCTCTGATCACGCGATCGAGTCGCACCATCGCGGTGGTCGTCTACAGCCTCGAGAATCCCTTCTACAGCTATATGCTGGAAAAGGCGTCCCGCTTCTTCAAGCAGCAGGGTTACCACCTGCTGCTGTTCTCGGCGTCCAGCAGCGACGGCTTCGATGACGTGCTCGACGACATCCTGAGAAGCCAGGTCGAAGGCATCCTGATGCTGGCGATTACCCTCAATGACGACCAGGCGGCTCTGGTCTGCGACTACGGCATTCCGGTGGTAATCATCAACCGTACGGTCGACTACGCGGGCATCAGCCAGGTCGCCTGTGACAACTTCCAGGGCGGCTACTGGGCGGGCCGCCACCTGGTCTCGCTGGGCCATCGCCGCATCGCCTACCTGTCTGGCCTGGTCGATTCCTCCACCGACATCCAGCGTCGCGCTGGCTTTGTCGAGGGCCTGGCCTCCATGGGGGCAGCCCTTCACGACAGCGGCATCGGCCACTACCAATACACCAGCGCCTGCCAGGCCACCCGTCTGCTGTTCGCCAGCACCACCCCACCCGACGCCCTGTTTGCCGCCAACGACCTGATGGCCATCGCCGCCATGGAAGTCATCCAGAGCGAGTTCTGCCTCAAGGTGCCCGAGGACGTCTCGGTCATCGGTTTCGACGACGTGCCCATGGCCGCCTGGCCGAGCCACTCGCTGACGACCCTGCAGCAGCCGGTACAGACCATGATCATGCGTGCCACCGAGTTGCTGCTGGCCCAGATCGACCAGCCGGACACCCCACCACAGCAGATCACCCTGCCGGTCACGCCGATGCTGCGCGGCAGCGTCAGGCGCCCTTCAGGCGACGTCAACGACACCTAGTGAAGCGACGAGCCTATCGCCATCCGCCGACGCATGCGTGAGCATGCGCCGGCGGATGGGCCAGCGCCTATTCCACCTCGAGCTGTCCATGGTCGATCAATCGATCGAGGAAGGCGTCGCTGGATGCTCCGCCCATGCGCACGCCGGCCAGGACGATAAACTGATCGGCGCCAGCGCCGTGTGCGCCGATACCACCATCGGACTTGACCGCGATGACGGTATCGTCCCCCTCCTGACTGGCGTGCAGGAAGTCCGACACCTGGTGGTCACGGGCGTCATCGAGCAGATCGGAAAGATCGAGCCGGTCTGCCTCGGGGTTGCGGGCGGTGTTGCCCAGGGTGAAGTCCTTGATCTCGTCTTCTGCAGGCCTGCGCACACTGCCCGCATCCCCCGCCTCGTAGCCAAAGGTGTCGGCGCCAAAGCCGCCCCACATCACGTCGCCACCGCGACCGCCGATCAGCACGTCGTCACCACCACCGCCGATCAGCACATCGCGCCCCCCTTCCCCAAGCAGGGTATCGTTGCCGTCATCGACACGGTCTGTATCCATCAGCTCCCGGTAGTGGTCCTGGATATAGGCAATGATCTCGGCGTCGCTCGCCTCGGCGCCATTGCCATGGTGAACCGACCACTTGAGGTACTCGGTCAGCCCTTCGTAGCCGAGGCCGTCGTGGCTGCCGGCGGCAAAGCTCTCGTGGGTATCGCCGTCTCTCCAGCGGAGGTGGTCGGAGTTGACGGTGTCGCCAAACAGAATATCGGCCTTCACCCCGCCGGCAAGCACATCGTCACCGAGCACCTCGAGCGGTGCGTCGGGGCCGCCCTGCGCCAGCGCGGCGTTCAGTACCTCCTGGGTGTTGACGATGACCGACTCACCGGCGGGTGACGTCCACTCGGTGCCGTCCTGCAGGGTGATGGTGCGAGTCCCCTGGGTCTCGGTATTGTCGAAGATGTCCAGATAGTCCTTGCGCAGCAGACCCGCAGGATCCGGCTCCCCCGCTACCTCTTCACCGATACCGAAGGTATGCACCTCGGACAGCCGACCGAGTTGAAGGAACTGTTGATACGCCTTGTGGACAGGGGTAAAGGCCCCCGCCACATCGCTCTCCACGATGTGTCCACCCTCCCGGTAGGAGGTTGGGAGACCATCGGTCAGGAACATGGTCAGCGACCTGTCACCTTCATCTTCCTTTGCGACATGGTATTTTCTGGCGGCGGAGAGGGCAGCCTGATAGTTGGTGGAGCCCTGGGCGGCCGCACCGTTGACGTAAGCGATAAGGCCAGCCACGTTATGTTCGTTCAGACCATCGACCGCTCTGGGTGAATGCGCCTTGTCGTCAAAACGCACCACTTGTACGTCCACATTTCCGTCGTGACCCGCCAGACGTGTGAGCAACAGATTGAGGTTCTGCTGCAATAGCTGTAGCCGACTCAGACCATCCGTGCCGGACGGCTGGCGCATGCTGCCGGACTCGTCGATCAGGATCGAGATGTTGTAGTCGACACCTGACGCAATCAATCCCTGCTTGCCGCCCAGGTCGCCGATCAGGACGTCATCACCCGGGCCGGTCGACCCATGATTGTCCCCGTTGTCACCGACATAGAGTTCGCCATCTTCCCGGCCCGCCATCACATCGACCGTCAGTGACGCCGAGGTGATATCACCGTCGCCATCGGTACCGTTGTAGTCGATCACTGCGTCACCGGCGAAGCCCTGGTGCGGGACGAAGGTCAGGGTGCTGTCGGGGTTGATGGTGACGCTGCCGACGCCAGCACCACCCTGAACGCTGGCCCTGATGACACCGCCCGGGCCATCGGCACCATGCTCATCGTTGGCCAGCACATCCACACGCACCGGCGTGCCGCTGGCGGCGGTGGCACTGTCGTCATGGGCGATTCCGCTGTCGTCATCGATGATGATCTGCACAGCTCCGTCAGCGCTGTCGCCGTCCCCATCGGTGACGGTGTAGCCCACCGTGAACTTGATATCGTCTTCAAACTTGCTGCTGCGGTGGTCCAGCGGACCCTCGACAAACAACTTGTAATAGGGGCCCGTTGCAGGGCCATGCAGTATCCAGATAACGCGGTCACCGTTGTCGTCGAAGCCTTCCAGCGAACGACCGTTACCACTGAGCTGCCAATTGATCGGGACGCCGCCGGAGGTCAGTGCCGGCAGCCCGGCGGTGTGCCAGGTGAAGGAACGCACGCCGTCGTTACCGACGTCATAGTTCAAACGAGCGGCGGTAAAGCTCTGGGAAGTCAAGGCGTCCCCTACGCCACCTCGAATGCCGCCGGGCAGGCCCTCTTCGTCAACCACCGACCTGATCAGACCGGCGGTCGGGGTGTGGTCGTGTGGACTGTCGATCGAGGTGTAGGTGCTCGCATTGTCTGTTTCGGAATCGGTATTCATGACAGTCTCCTGTCCTTTGGTGGGTCGAAATTCGCGCATGACTCCTTGAAGCTAGGTGGTCGATACCGACCTCGACACTGGACTGGTGGCCACCACTTTTCGTCCCATTACTCCTCGATTCCTGGTGCGAACCGCGACTTTCATAAAAAACCGACACTTGCGAATCAGCAAAAAACCACTTCACACCAAAAGCCACACAAAAGAAAATTCACGAAATTCTTTACCAACTGAAAAACAACACTTTTTTGTTTTTTCCACCGATTTGAAAACATGAGATTCCGGCATCGAAAAACTCGAAACAACACAGTTCTGTAGGCTGGATAAGCGCCGGCGCTGACCTGGCTTATAAAAGCCAACAGACCACCTTGTAAGTCAACGCCACCTTTTGGAATATTGATCGATCAACATTGACCACGCGACAGGAAAAACATCCATCGATCATCGAGAAGTCGAGGCAGAATTTCAGCTGACTTATCGACACAAAAAGATGCAAAAAAATATTGCGATATCCGACAAGACATCACCCGGCCAAGGGCCGGGTGATCGAAGGGGATCTTCGCTGGAGTGATCCACCGCTTGCTCCACTCTCTACTCCACTCTCTACTCCACTCTCTACTCCACCAGCAGCGCAGCCTCCTGGCCGATGCGCTCCAGCGTGGTGTCGCCTGCGCCCGGCACACCGGCACCGTTCAGGACCAGCGCTTGTTCGCTGTCTGCGCCACTGCCACTGCCGCCACCACTGCCTCCACCACTGCCCCCTGCCGACGCGGGGCCTACGCTGTCTGTCTGGTCCTGTTCCGGCGGCAGCCAGGCCGCTACCTCCTCGTCGCTCTCGTCGAGCAATTCCGACAGCGCCAGCCGGCCCGCCTCGGCGTTGTCCACAGCGTTGCCGGGGACATTGCCGAGGACGTCTCCGAGGACATCGTCCTGAGCCTCGGCTTCGAGGACACTCACGGAGCCAAAGTCGTAGGGCATCGATCCCGACTGGATGCTGGACTCACCGGGGGCGTCATCACCGCCATCGGTGATACCGTCCGCCAGACCGTCCTCAGCGACGACAACCGGGGTGAGACTCGAGTTGGCCCTGGCGTAGTCACCGGTATCGACATTGCTCTCCACTGTGATGGAAACATCGTCCACATCGATGGAGCCGTCACCGTCGATGACGTTCAGGTAAACGGTGGCGATTCCCGTAAAGTCGGGATGGGCCGTGAAGAAAAATCCTGCGCTGGTGGTGCTGACGCTGCCGACCGCGTCACCCCCCTGAACCTCGACGCTGAAGTCGAGGCCATAGTCGGCACCGGACCTGGAGAAGCGCAGTACATTGCCGAAAAATACCGTGGAGCCACTCTCGATGGTTGCTTCCATGCTGGCCACGGCGAAGGGGCTATCATCGTTTACCCGTACCTGTATCTTGCTTGCGGCACTGTCACCGTCGCCATCGGTGATCCGGTAACCAATATCGAAGTCGATGTTGCTTTCCACATAGGCATCGTCATGGTCCATCGACTGCTCCAACCACACCTGATAGTCCCCGCTGAGGACATCGGTGAGTTCAAACCGTATTACCGTACGCCCATCGGCAGCGCCCCTGAGCACAAGACCGTCGTCGCTGAGGTGCCAATCGATCGAAGATCCCCGACTCGTCAGCGTCGGCAGGTCCTCGGTCAGCCAGGTAAAACTGCCAGGCCCGTCATCGCCGAAGTCATAGCCCAGTTGACCACTGTGGAAATCGTCAACGGGCTCAGGAAGATCGCCAGGGCCACCACCTAAACCGTCAACCAGACCGTCCTCGTCGAGGAGAACCCAGGGCGGCGTGGAGGGGGGGGTGGGAATACCATTCCCCTGCGGGTCCCTGACGGTGACGGTAAGCCGCCCCTCAGTGGTGTCGCCGTCGCCATCGCTGGCGCTATAGTCGATCAGGGCGCTACCGGTGAAGCCGTCGCCCGGCACGAAGGTCAGGGTATCGTCGCCATTGACGCTGACGCTGCCGACGCTCGCCCCTCCCTGGACGCTGGCCGCGACCACCCCGCCACTCCCGTCGGCACCGAAGGCGTCATTGGCCAGCACGTCCACCGTCACCGGTGTCTTGCTGCCGGTGGTGGCGCTGTCGTCGCTGACCTGTGGGCTGTCGTCGTCCACGGTGATACGCAGCACGCCTGAGGCGCTGTCGCCGTCTCTGTCGGTGACGGTATAGCCCACGCTGAAGTTGAGATCGTCCTCGATGCCGGCGTAGGCGTGATCCAGCGGCCGTGCCACCGCCACCTTGTAGCTGCCGCTGGCAAGGTCGGTAAGCTGCACCGAAATCACCCGCTCACCGTTGCCGTCAAACCCCACCAGGGAGCGACCATTGCCGCTGAGGCGCCAGTTGACCGGATCGCCGCCGCTGGTCAGCGCCGGCAGGCCATCGGTGTGCCAAGTGAAGCCGCCCAGACCGTCATCGCCAGCGTCGTAACCCAAGACGCCGGTCTCCACGGTCTGCTCGGTGAGCGCATCCCTGACACCGCCGTGGATACCGCCGGCCAGACCGTCCTCGTCGACCACGGCCTTGGCCGGACCGGTGGCGGGGTCACCATCGGTCTCCGGGGTCGTAGGCGTACCGGGGGCATCGTTTTCGACCATGACGCTGAGCTGTGCACTGCGGGTATCACCGTCGGCATCGCTCGCGGTGTAGTCGATCAGCGCACTCCCTGAGAAGTCAGGGTCGGGGATAAAGGTCAGGGTGCTGTCGGAATTGATGGTGACGCTGCCGACAGCAGCCCCCCCTTGGATGCTGGCGGCAACAAGGCTACCCGGGCCGTCGGCACCGAACTGATCGTTGGCCAGCACATCCACGCTGACCGGGCTGCCCTTGGCGGTGGCGACGCTGTCATCGACCAGCAGCAGGCCGTCATCATCCACGCTGAGCCTGAGCTGGCCCCGGGCAGTGTCGCCGTCGCTGTCGGTGATCACGTAGCGAACGGTCAGGTCGATATTGTCCTCGAGGCTGGCATCGTCGTGGTCAAGCGGCTGGTGCAGCTCGACGCGGTAGAGCCCCTGCTCGAGATCGGTGATGCGGACACTGATCACCTCGTTGCCAAGCGTATCCAGGGCCGTCAGCTCATGCCCGGTACCGCTGAGCGACCAGCTCAACGGGCTACCCTGTGAGCTCAGCGCCGGCAGGCCATCGATGACCCAGTGGAAGGGAAACAGCCCCGGCCCGTCCTTGCCGAAGTCATTGCCCAGCGACCCGGTGACGACCCTGGCCTCTCCGGCGACATCCCCCGGGCCGCCGGCGATGCCTCCGGCGAGGCCTTCCTCGTCGAGCACGGCCCGGGCCGAGTCGGTGGCGGGGTCGTCATCGCTCAGTGGCGTGCTCGGTTCATCGTTGCGAGTGTCGCCGACCTTGACCCAAACACTTGCGCCGGTCTCATCGCCATCACCGTCAGCAAATCCAAGCTGCAACAAGGCCGTGCCGCTGAACTCGGGGTGCGGTGTAAAGGTGACGCGAAAACTCCCCTCTTCGTGGCTGATCTGGCCGACGCTATCGCCGCCGACGACCTCGGCGCGAAAGTTGGTGACCCGCGCGCGGTCGGCGCCGGTATTGAAGATATCCCGCAGATTAAATATGACCGGCTGATCGATCTCGGTGTCGAAGGAACTCCCGTACCCGCCACTGGGACTGTCGTCGTCCACCACGATGTCCAGCGAGCCTTGCGCACTATCGCCGTCGCTATCGGTGATGACGTAGCCGACACTGAAGGTGATCTCGTCTTCCAGGTAGGGGGCGCTGTGATCCAGCCCCCTCAGCAGTTCAACTTTGAAGATGCCCGGCTCCAGGCCCAGGAGCTTTATGCTGATCACGTCTACCTGGTCATAGTAGCCGCTAATATTGAGACCGCGGGCCTTGCCGATCAGGCTGTTACCGGCGGCGTTGAGCGACCAGGTCACAGGCTCACCATTCGCGCTCAATTCGGGCAGGCCATCGGTGGACCAGCGGAAGCTGCCAGGCCCATCCTCGCCAAAGTCGTAGCCCAGAAAACCGTCGAAATAGGCTTGGTAGTATCCGATATCGCCGGGACCACCTTCCAGGCCAATCAATCGATAGCCAAACAACCAAATCCGGTCCTCATCGACGATGACTGTGGGCGTCACGTTCTCAGGATCACCGTCGCTATCCGGGGTGGTGGGGCCGTCGGTATCGCCGCCTTCGACGACGACGCTGAGTGTGGCGGCGGCGGTGTCACCGTCGGCGTCACTGACGACATAATCGATCAGCACCTCTCTGCCGAAAAGCTCCGGGTGAGGCACGAAGGTCAGGCTGTTGTCGGGGTTGATCGTGACGCTGCCGACCGCCGGCCCGCCGCGCACGCTGGCGTCGATGATGCCCCCAGGGCCATCGGCACCCAACCCGTCGTTGTCCAGCACCGCTACCCTGACCGCCGTGTCGGCGGCGGTTGTGGCGCTATCGTCTCGGGCCACCAGGCTGTCGTCGTCCAGAACGATGCTGAGCATACCAACGGCCGCGTCACCATTGCTGTCGGTAACGGTGTAGCCCACGTCGATATAGAGATCGTCCTCGATGCCCGAAATGGCGTGATCCAGCGGCTTGTCCAGCGTCACCTTGTAGCGGCCGGTCACCACGTCGACAAGCTGCACCGCGATGACCCTGCCGCCACTGCTATCGACGCCCAGCAGCGAAAGGCCATTGCCGCTTAGCCGCCAGCTCACCGGATCGCCACCGGAGGTCAGTATCGGCAGGCCATCGGTATGCCAGCGGAAGCCACCCGGACCATCATTGCCGAAGTCGTAGCCCAGCGATCCGATGGTCACGCGACTCTGGGTAGCCACGTCGCCGGCCCCGCCGTGGATGCCGCCCGCCAGGCCATCCTCATCGACCACCGCCCTGGGCGATCGGGTGTCGGGATCGCCGTCGACCAGTGGCGTGATCGGCCCGTCAGGATTGACGGCCGCAACAGACACGGTGAGAGTGCCGGCGGCAAAGTCACCGTCGCCATCGGAGCGGGCGTAGTCGATAAGCGCATCGCCGGAGAACCCCTCAGCGGGAACAAAGGTCAGGGTGCCATCGGGGTTGATCGAGACGGTGCCGAGAGCGTCCCCGCCCTGAACGCTTGCCTGCATGACCTTGCGTATGCCCTCGGCGCCGATCTCGTCGTTGCTCAGCACATCCACAGTGACCGGCGTAGCGCTGAAGGTGGTGGCGCTATCACTGTTGGCGCGGCCGTCGTCGTCATTGACGCTGACCTCGAGCACGCCTTCAGCCGTATCGCCGTCACCATCGGTGATGACATAGCCAATCGCGAAGTCGACATTGTCCTCGACGCTCGGATCCGAATGATCCAGTGGCTGGAACAGCTCGAAGCGATATTCACCCGTCGAGATATCGACAAGTTCAAGCCTGAATACCGGGTCGAACTGCGCGTCCTTGGCAATCAAGGTCCGCCCATCATTCTCCCGTGACAGGCGCAGCCCTTCCCCTCTCACCTCCACACCTGGCAAAGAGAAGCTACGCATCCAGGAGAAACCAGCAACCCCATCGTCGCCAGCGTCATAACCCAGGAAACCGGTGGCGACCGTTGATTCACCGGCGATATCACCGATACCGCCAGCAATGCCGCCGGGCAGACCCTCCTCATCGACAACGATCCTGGCCGGTTGGGTGTCGGGGTCATCGTCGGTTTCGGGAGTGGTCGGCGTCGCTGCGCCGCCGTCGCGGACATTGACGGTGAGCCGCCCCTGGGTGGTGTCACCATCGCCATCGCTGCTGGTGTAGTCGATCAGGGCATCGCCCAGAAAGTCCGGGTGAGGCACGAAGGACAAGCGGCCATCGCCCCGGACCGTGACGCTACCGACATCGGCTCCGCCTTGAACGCTGGCCGCGACAACCCCACCCGAACCGTCAGCACCGGGAACGTCGTTAGCCAGCACGTCGACGATGACCTGGGCGTCCTTGGACGTGGAAGCCCTGTCATCGTTGGCGCGAGGAGCGTCATCATTGACCGTGACCTTGAGCACGCCGAAGGCGCTGTCGCCACCGCCGTCGAAGACGATATAGCCCAACTCAAAGTGAATACTGTCCTCGGCGCCGGCGCCTGAGTGATCCAGCGCGGCAATCTGGACGCGACCAGCAAAGTGTCTATCGTCAGGCAACCGCACCTCATAGCTGCCGGTGGCAAAATCGGTAAGCACCACCTCGATGACACTATACTCATCCAGGGCGTCACTATCGTAGGCAACCCCACGCACCGTGCGGCCATCGTCGCTAAGCGACCAGGACACCGGATAACCGTCGGCGGTCAGCCGCGGCAAACTGGCAATATCCCAACTGAAGCCGCTCACCACTTGGTGAGCGTAGTCTGCCCCACCCTGGCCATTGCCGCCGAAGTCATAGCCCAACGATCCGGTTGCCATGACCATTTCGCCTGTGCCTGCGCCGCTGGCACTGCCGTAGTAGGAGGCGGCTTCATCGACGATGGCGTGGGCCGGTTCGGTAGTGGGATCGCCATCGGTCTCCGGGGTCGTCACGACCTCGCTGCTGTCACGCTCCCGAATATCGGTATGAGCCTCGATGATCACCTGGTCGCCGTCACCATCGATGACAACGATCTGGAAGTCGAACGATCCCTCGGCATCGGGGTCGGCCTTGAACACCCAGCGGCCCCAGTTGACGGCGAGCAGGCCTTTATCGGTCTCGATCATCGCTCCCAGTGGATATTCGGTGTCGTCACCGGGCACGCGGACAAAGACGCGGTCTAGGCCCTCGTCGCCGGCGTCCAGCCTCCAGCTACCGAACACAGAGTCCCCCGGGACGACCGAACTGGGCGTATCAATGCCGTTGTCCGCCGGGTCGGTGGGTGGCGCCACATCCACCACATTGATGTTGACCCAGGCCTTCTCTTCCCTGCCCTCGTTGTCGGTGGCGATGTAAGGAAACGATAGCGAGATAATGTCGTCGAAATCTGGCCCCGTATGGTCCAGTTTTCGATTCATCGAGACAGTAAAACTGCCATCGTCACCCGTCAGTTGCAGGGTCAGCAAGGCTCGATCCGGATCGGTATCGATCAAGCTCTCCTCGAACAGCATCAAACGCTGCCCGTCGGGGGAAATCCGAAATCGTACTGGCTCACCGTCCGCCGTCAGCGTGGGAAGATCCGTGGCCACCCAGCGATAGGCGCCACTGCTGGCGGGCCCTCTGTTGTAGCCAAAATCGTAGTCCAGCCTGTCACTGCCATCGCCACCATCGGTGACAAAGACAACGCTGGTGGGCTCCATGGCGCGCAGCGCAGTGGCGTTGGCATTGGCTCTTTCGGTGTCGGTATTCATGGGAGTGTCCTCGCCGCCGGTGGGTGGCGGCAAACAACGAAAACAAGGCAACAAGCTCGGTTTTATTCCTGCGACTGCCTTAAACCTAGGCACTGATTTTCGCTCTCGACACTGGACTGACGAACACCAATATCACTCAAAGTCTCCTTGTTTTCCGACATCAAAAATTTCTTTTTTATAAAACAGCTAATTGCGTGTCAGAAAACACCTCAGGCACCAATTCACATTTTGTGATAAAAAATTCACAAATTTTTAAATTACTGACAACACGACACTTTACTTTATAAATAAAAAACCAAGGTCGCTGCCATTAAGAGATTCCACAATCGGTTAAGCACAATTTTGCATGCTTATTCCACGCCCCGGGCAACGATGACTGCGAACAATCACACAAAACACTCTAGACTTTACGTCACGATTTTCTTCCCTTGTCAGTTCGACAACTAAAAAAACAAAAACACGCTTCCATCTTTCCATAAGCGAGTACACGCCGGCCTTTACGCACGCCGTTATAACGCCATACCAAAGAATTATTACCTTTTGATTCAAACCCCGATTGGCTGGATTCAAGTGCTGATGTTATGGGTCGAGATCACCCCCGAAGAACAGCCGATAGTTGCTGCGCTTGCAGGATGCAGTGCACGGCCCTGTCGCTGGGAGAGGGCTGGGAGGGAGGGGCTGAGAGGGATGCTAGTAGTGATGAGAGATAGCCGTCCAGCGTCTGGCGTCTGGCGTCTCGTACTCGAGGGAGGCTCGTCGCTATGCAAAAAAACATCACCCGGCCAAGGGCCGGGTGATCGAAGGGGACTTTCGCTGGAGTGATCCACCACTTGCTCCACGGCCTATTCCACCGTTTGCTCCAGTCTCTACTCCACGGCCTACTCCACGGCCTATTCGACCGCTTGCTCCAACACTTGCTCCACGGCCTATTCGACCGCTTACTCCACTCTCTACTCCACTCTCTACTCCACTGCCTACTCCACCAGCAGCGCGGCCTCCTGGCCGATGCGTTCAAGGGTGGAGTCGCCGGCACCGGCGCCGTTCAGGGCCAGCGCTTGTTCACTATCTGCGCCGCTGTCCATGACGCCACCACTGCCGCCACCACTGCCCCCTGCCGACGCGGGGCCTACGCTGTCTGTCTGGTCCTGTTCCGGCGGCAGCCAGGCCGCTACCTCCTCGTCGCTCTCGTCGAGCAATTCCGACAACGCCAGCCGGCTCGCCTCGGCGTTTGCCACGACGTCGCCGTGGACGTTGCCGAGGACGTCGTCCTGAGCCTCGGCCTCGCGGGCGGTAGGAGTATCGCCCCCCTGCGGGTCCCCGACGGTGACGGTAAGCCGCCCGTCGCTGAAGTCTCTATCGCCATCGCTGACGCTGTAGTCGATCAGGGCGCTACCGGTGAAGCCATCCCCCGGCACGAAGGTCAGGCTATCGTCGGCATTAACGCTGACGCTGCCGACGCTCGCCCCTCCCTGGACGCTGGCCGCGCCCACCCCGCCACACCCGTCGGCACCGAAGGCGTCATTGGCCAGCACGTCCACGGTCACCGGCGTATTGCTGTCGGTGGTGGCGCTGTCGTCGCTGGCCTGCGGGCTGTCATCGTCCACGGTGATACGCAGCGCGCCGTCGGCGCTGTCGCCGTCACTGTCGGTGATGGTGTAGCCCACGCTGAAGTCGAAGTCGCTCTCGATGCCGCCGTCAGAGGTGTGCCTCAGCGGCTGTGCCAGCGCTACCTTGTAGCTGCCGCTGGCGAGGTCGGTGAGCTGCACCGAGATCACCCGCTCGCCGCTGCCATCGAAGCCCACCAGGGAGTGCCCATTGCCGCTGAGCCGCCAGTCGACCCGATCACCGCCGCTGAGAGGCACCCGCGGGCGATCGGTATGCCAAGTAAACTCGCCGGGGCCGTCATCGCCAGCGAGGTAACCCAAGACGCCGGTCCCGACGGTCTGCTCGGTTAGCGCGTCCCCGACACCGCCGTGGATGCCGCCGGCCAGACCATCCTCGTCGACCACGGCCTTGGCCGGACCGGTGGCGGGATCACCATCGCTCTCGGGGGTAGTCGGGACATCGGCAGGCGTGATCGTGACGGTAAGCCGGCCGTCGCTGGTGTCGACATCGCCATCGCTGACGCTGTAATCGATCAGGGCGCTGCCGGTGAAGCCAGCACTCGGCACGAAGGTCAGGGTATCGTCGCTATTGACACTGACAGTGCCGACAGCTGCCCCACCCTGGACGCTGGCCGCGACCACGCCGACGCCCCCGTCGGCGCCGAAGGCATCGTTGGCCAGCACGTCCACCGTCACCGGTGTATCGATGCCGGTGGCGGCGAAATCGTCGCGAGGCACCGGCGTATCGTCGTCCACGGTGAGACTCAGCACGCCCGAGGCACTGTCACCGTCACTGTCGGTGATGGTGTAACCCACGCTGAAGGCGATGTCGCCTTCGATGCTGCCGTCATAGGCGTGATCCAGCGGCCGTGCCAGCGCTACCTTGTAGCTGCCGCTGGCGAGGTCGGTGAGCTGCACCGAGATCACCCGCTCACCGCTGCCATCGAAGCCCACCAGGGAGCGACCGTTGCCGCTGAGCCGCCAGTTGACCGAATCGCCGCCGCTGGTCAGCGCCGGCAGGCTATCGGTGTGCCAAGTGAAGCCGCCCAGGCCATCGTCGCCCACGTCGTAGCCCAAAACGCCCCTGGCGATGGTATCTTCGGTCGGCGCATCGCTGACGCCGCCGCGGACGCCTCCGGCCAGACCGTCCTCGTCGACCACGGCCTCGTCGGGGCCGGTAGCGGGATCATCATCGGTCTCGGGGGTGGTCGGGACATCGTTGCGCTGCCCCTCGACCGTGACGGTAAGCTGGGCGTCGCTGGTGTCGCCATCACGATCCTGCATGGTGTAATCGATCAGGGCGCTGCCGCTGAAGCCATCCCCCGGCACGAAGGTCAGGGTATCGTCGTCATTGACGCTGATACTGCCGACGCTGGCCCCGCCCTGGACGCTGGCGGCGACCACCCCGTCGCTCCCGTCGGCACCGAAGGCGTCATTGCCCAGCACATCCAGCGTCACCGAAGTGCCAATGGTGGTGGTGGCGCTGTCGTCGCTGGCCTGCGGGCTGTCGTCGTCCACGGTGACGCGCAGTTCGCCGTAGGCCGTGTCGCCGTCGAAGTCAGTGACGGTGTAGCCCACGCTGAAGTTGAGATCGTCCTCGATGCCGGGGGTGCCATGATCCAGCGACCTGAACATCACCACCCGGTAAGCGCCACTTGCCAGATCTCTATGCTGCAACTGCAACACAGCTTGACCGTCGGCGGCATCCACACCCCACAGCAAGCGTCCTTTAGAGTAAAGCTCCCAGTCGATCGGATCACCACCACGGTAAAGCACCGGCAGGGTATCGATGTCCCAGCTGAAGCTGAAGCTGTCCCAACCGTCATCGCCGAAATCGTAGCCCAGCACACCGTTGGCCACTTTCACGCCGTTAGGCACATCCTTGATGCCCCCGGGGACTCCGCCGGGCAAGCCGTCCTCGTCGACCACGGCCTTGTCAGGACCGGTGGCGGGGTCACCATCGGTCTCGGGGGTGGTCGGTACATCGTTACCCGATTTCTCGACCGTGACGGCGAACTGCGCGCGGCTGATGTCGCCGTCACCATCCCGGATGGCGTAGTCGATCAGGGCAGTGCCGGTATATACGCCTTTCGGTCTGAAGGTCAGGGTATTGTCGTCGTTCAGGGTAACGCTACCGACGTCGCTTCCCCCCTGCAGGGTGACATCGAAGATCTCACCCCCCCCGTCGGCACCAGGGGCGTCGTTGGCCAGCACATCCAGCGTCACCTCTGAGCCGCGCTCGATGGTGGCGCTGTCGTCCGTGGCCTGCGGGCTGTCGTCGTAGACGCTGACGCGCAGCAGGCCATCGGCACTGTCGCCGTCGGCATCGCTGATGGTATAGCCCAGCGTCAACGCAAGATCGCCCTCGTCAGAGGCGTAAGGGTGATCCAGGGGCTGGTCCAGGGCTACCGTGTAGCGACCACTGTCCAGGTCGGTGAGCTGCACCGCGACCACCTGCTCGCCGTCGCCATCTGAGCCCACCAGGGAGCCCCCATTGTCGCTGAGGCGCCAGTCGACGGATTCGCCGGCGCTGGTCAGTGTCGGCAGCGAGTCGGTGTGCCAGCGGAAGCTGCCCGGGCCGTCGTCGCCGAAGTCGTAGCCCAACAGGCCGGTCGCCATGGTTGGCGTGGTCGCTGCATCCTTGTTACCTCCGGGCAGGCCGCCCTCATCGACCTCGGCGAGATCCGCCACGGTGGCGGGATCGCCGTCGGTCTCGGGGGTGGTCGGCACGTCGGTTCGGGTCTGTTGCTCAACGGTGACGACCAGATTCCGTTTGGCTGTGTCGCCGTCACCATCGGTCACCAGATACCTTACCTTCACATCACCGAGGACATCCGGCCTGGGGGTAAAGGTCAGGGTATTGTCGGGGTTGACGACCACCGTGCCGCCGCTGGTCGAGGCCTCGACGATGCCACCCTTGCCATCGCCACCGAGTCTATCGTCGCTCAGCACATCAAGCGTCAGCGGGGTGCCGAGCGTGGTGGTGGCGGCGAGTTCACTCCTATCGCCGTTGGGGTCGTAAGGGGTATCGTCGACCACGGTGACCTCCAGCGTACCGGGGGTAGTATCGCCGTCAGCGTCGGTGACAAGGTAATCCACACCGAAGGTCAGCCAGTTCCAGTTCCATCCCGTATTAAAGTGGTCCAGCGGCCGATGCAGCTCGACACGGTAGCGGGAAGTCAGGGCATTGATGATGTGAAAACTGATGACCTCGTTGCCTTCACCATCGGCGCCGGTAAGGGTATGGCCGGTGGCGTTTAGCGACCAACTAAGCGGGCGGGCTAGCGATGGCAGCCGCGACAGGCCTTCGCTGGCCCAGCGGACATCACCGGGTCCATCGTCACCAAAATCGTAGCCCAGAAACCCGGCCACGACGGTGGGTCCCGCCGGCTCATCGCCATATTCACCAGGGACACCGCCCGGGAGACCATCCTCGTGGATCCTGACCATGGGGCGCTCGGTACGCGGGTCAGCGTCGGTCTCGGGCGTGGTGGGAGCCCCGGGCCTTGGCCCCGTGACGGCGATAACCGTGCTTACATCGACATCGTCTGAATCATCTGCATCGGTGATGTAGTAACTGATGCTGGTGGTGCCCTCGAAGTACCTATGGGGGGTATAGGTCAGGGTATTGTCGGGGTTGACGGTGAAGCTTCCTGTCTCGTCCGGCTCCCCTCCTATAATTCTAAAAGTCCCAAGGCCGTCAGCGCCGACCGGATAATTGGACAGCACGTCTATCGTCAGCGGAGTGCCGATGGTGGTCCAGGCATAGTCGCGGATGTCCCGCGGAGCATCGTCGTCCACGCTGATGTTCAGACTGCCGTCAGCGCTGTCGCCGTTACGATCGGTGATGGTGTAGCCCACACTGAAGTTGATGTCACCCTCGAACGGAGCAAGCGCCCTGCTTAAGCCAGGACCGTAGTCCAGTGGACGAAGCAACTCGACACGGTACTGGCTGGCGAGAATATCGATGATGCGAACGCTGATGACGTCGTTGCCCTCGCTGTCGGTCGCCATGAGGGTATGGCCGGTAGCGTTGAGCGACCAACTCAGCGGGCGGTCTTGCGATGTCAACTGCGGCAGGCCTTCGGTGGACCAGCGGAAGTCGCCGCGACCATCGTCGCCAAATTCATAGCCCAGCCATCCGGTCACGACGGTCGCCTCGCCGGGGGTATCGCCGCGACCGCCGGGGTTGCCGCCGGGCAGGCCATCCTCGTCGAGGAGGGCCAACGCTGCCACGGTGTCGGGGTTGTCATCGCTGTCGGGAGTGGTCGGCTTGTCTGCGCCTAGCCCTGAGCTGACGATGACGGCGAGGGTGCCACCCTCGACATCGCCATCACCATCACTTACGCGATAGTCGATCAGAGCGGTGCCGATGAACCCTCTGGCTGGCTCGAAGATGAAGGTATTGTCGTCGTTCATCAGGACGCGGCCGACCTGGGCGCCGCCCTGTACCTCGATCCTGCGGAAATCGTTGAAACCGTCGGCGCCGAAGGCATCATTGGCCAGCACATCCACACGTACCGACGTATCGACCAGGGTGCGGACGGCCTCGTCTTCGACCTGCAACCGGTCATCGTCGATGACGACCTTGAATACCCCGTCAGCCGTATCGCCATTGCTATCGCTGATGGTATAGCCAAACTCGACGCTGAGATCGTCCTCGGTCAGGCCATCGGCGTGATCCAGCGGCCGCGCCAGCGCTACCTCGACGGTGCCGTCGACGAGGTCGGTCACGCCCACCGAGATGACGCTATCACCCTTGCCATCGAGCCCGACCAGGACGCGGCCAGCGTCGCGAAGTGCCCAGGTCAGCAGCTCTTTTCCGGCTCTCAGGCCTGGCAGGCTGTCGGTGTGCCAGCTGAAGTCACCCGGGCCGTCATCGCCGATACCGTAGCCCAGACTGGTGGTCGCCACGGCAAGCCTGGTGGGCGCATCCTCGACGCCTCCGTGGAGGCCGCCGGGCAGGCCATCCTCGTCGACGGTAAGGATGGCCGCCTGGGTAGCGGGGTCGCCATCGGTCTCGGGTGTCGTCGGCACATCCGGGGGGATTTCCGTGACGGTCACCGAGAGGGTGGCGGAAAGGCGGTCTCCATCACCGTCCGGGCGAGATTCGTAGTCGATCAAGGCCACCCCGACGAAGCCAAGGGCGGGGGCGAAGGTCAGGCTGCCATCCCGATTGGCCACGACACTGCCGACCTCGTCTCCTCCCTGAACGGTGGCATCGATCAGCTTGCTGCCCGCACCGTCGGCGCCATACTCGTCGTTGCTCAGCACGTCCACAGTGACCGGGGTGGCGCTTGTGGTGGTGGCGCTATCGTCGTTGGCGCGCCCGCTATCATCATCCACGATGACCTTGAGTACGCCATCGACGCTCTTACCGTTGGAACTGATGAGGCTATAGCCGAAGTTGATGATGAGGTCATCTTCACCGGGCTTGTCGTGGCCCAGGGGCCGAAACAATTCGAAGCGGTATTCTCCTGTCCGAACGTCGACAATCTCCAGGTTGAAGATCGGCAAAGCTCCTAGGGGAAAGGAATAAGATGGATGTTCGACAACACCGGACAGCGAGAGTCCGTCGTCACTTATCATCAAGCGAATCTTGTCGTCACTTAGCTTCAGGCGAATATCGTCTTCAAAACCCAGGGCTGACACGCCGGCAACGATGGTCGGATCGATGGACCAGCGAAAGTTACCGGGCCCCCGGCCACCGCCCCAATCGTAGCCCAGGCTACCGGTCGCGACGACGGCTTCGCCCCCGACATCCCTGACACCGCCGGCGATACCGCCGACCAGGCCATCCTCATCGACCACCGCCCTGGACGGCAGGGTGGTCGGTAGCGCCCCACCATTTTCGTGGACACTGACGACAAGCACCCCGTTGGCGAGGTCACCGTCGGAGTCCTGCATGGTGTAGTCGATCACGGCATCACCGACAAAGTCGGGATGGGGCACAAAACGCAGCTTATCCTGAACGGTCTGGAGGACGACACTACCGACATCCGCGCCGCCGCGAACGCTGGCATCGACGAGCGCCTTGGTAACGCCATCGCCACCAAAGTCGTCGTTGGCTATCACATCCATCAAGGCCGACTGGCCCTTGGGGATGCGAAACCAGTCATCGCGAGCCTCAGGCGTGTCGTCCTTGACCGTGAATTCCAGCGCTCCGTCGGTAGTGTTACCACCGCCATCGATCAAGCTGTAACCCAGCGAAAAGTTTAATTCGTCCTCACCATCGCCGTGATCCAGAGCAGTGTGCTGCCAAATCTCGAAGCCACCGGTAAAGATATCGGTGATAAATACATTGAGCACCTCTTGATCACCCAGCATGGCGGTCAGCCTGCCATTGTCGCGCTCCCGCCATGTCACAGCCTCGCCCTGGGTGGTCAGCGTCGGCAGTCGGTCCATGTCCCAGTGAAAGCCAAACTCAAAATTCAAGAAAGAGCTATACTCCCAAGCCTGGCCATTGTGGCCAAAGTCAAAGCCCAGTTCCCCTGTCACAACGTTCGCGCGAATAGGGTCTTCTCCATAGGAGCGGTCGAAAAAGTGCAGTGCATTGTCATCGAGGACGACATGGTCCGGCTGGGAGGTGGGGAAGCTATTCTCATCGCTGGTCACGAGGATATAGCGATCCATAATGGTCTCATCACCGTCGCTGTCGATCACCATTATCTGAAAATCGAACCTGCCCTCGGCGTCCTCCGATGCTCCAAATCGCCAGCTGACGTAGTAATCTTCGTGACTAATCGTCAGTAGGCCCTTGCCAGTATTGATGGGACGATTGGTCGAAACCCAACTGGGCGGTCTCAATGAGCAAGTGCAACACCTGATCGATCAGGTACGCTATCGCTATGACTCATTGCTACCACCACCTTACTGCTGAAGAACGTGCCACCATCATGCTGATGCGTGAAGGTCACTCGATACGCTCCATCGCCAAGTTCCTTGGGAGAGCTGCCAGCACGATTTCTCGAGAACTGGCTCGGCATGCGGTACCTTCTCATGCTGGCTATGACGCCAGTCTGGCGGGTTTCAGGGCCACGCTGACGCGACATCGAGCACGACGACAATCTAAGTTGCGCCTTGGTACGCCTCTCTTCGATCTGGTGACCTACCTGTTGCGCAAGTACTGGTCTCCTAGGCAGATAGCCATCACACTGAAGCGCATGTATCCAAATGACCCTACACGTCAGGTCTCCCACGAGGCCATCTACAACGCGCTCTATGTGATGCCCCGAGGCTCGCTGAAAAAAGAGCTCATTGCTTGCCTTCGGCAGGGGAAGGGAAAGCGGCGTCCACGCAGTCGTGGCAAGGATCGTCGCCGCCAAATTCCTGACTTGGTCAGTATTCATCTCCGGCCGCCTGAGATCGAAGATCGGCTGATGCCCGGGCATTGGGAAGGCGACCTCATCATGGGGGCCAGCAACCGTTCTGCCGTAGGCACGTTGGTTGAGCGCACGACACGCTTCGTCATCCTGGTGAAAATGGACGGTACGACCGCGACGGATGCGATGGTCGGCTTTAGTGACAAATTGAACCGTGTTCCACGCTCACTGAGGCTGTCGATGACCTACGACCAAGGGAGCGAGATGGTCAAGCATGCCGAAATAACCCAACGTACCGGGACAGCCATCTACTTCGCCGATCCACACAGCCCGTGGCAACGTGGGTCTAACGAGAATACCAATGGTCTGCTTCGACAGTATCTGCCCAAAGGAACGGACCTATCGACCTACACCCAGGAGGAGCTCGATGAGATCGCAGACTCACTCAATACCAGGCCTAGAGAGACGTTGAACGCCAAGACGCCTCTGGAGGTATACGCGGAGGTTCTCCAGAAGTCAGTGCCCGGATCTCCGGCACTCCAATAGTGTTGCGCTTGTAGGTTGAGACCGTCCTGTCACTGTCGGGCAACTTGACGCGCACTTCGGAGATGGGGTCTACAGGTGTAGACCTCGTCGGCCTCTCCGTCCGGTACAACAGACCGCTGTCGCTAGCCCCTGGTGCCGCCGTGGCCAGTGGCGCCGGATGGTCAAGGGGCTCACTATCCTCGAACTGGACTTCCACCCAGCTCATCTCCTCATTGCCGAAACGATCGGTGGCGATATAGGGCAGCGCAATCGACAGTGAGTCCTGCCGACCGTGGTCCAGATTCCCGTATCCTTCGCTATCATCGCTGCCATTCGATATGAATAAGTACCCTTCATCCTCAAACTCGAAGTTCCAAAGAAATTCCTCGCTGAACTTCTCGTTTTCCAATATCTGGAGTCTGCCGGTCCCGGATAACCTCGAAAACACTGGATCACCGGCCCCCGTGATCAAGCCGGCAAGGTCCGGCTCGACCCAACGGAAGGTGCGAATGGGCGCTGGCCCATTATTGAAGCCAAAGTCGTGGTTCAATTGAAAAGGACTGTCGTAGTCGCCATTTTCTCCGGTTATCACTACGATGTCGGGCGTATAGGTATCACTGTCTCTTGTCTGATCGCGGCGAATATCCGAACTCATGCTAGACTCCTGGCCGCTTGAGCGGCGAGTCGAGGGACGGGGTTTTCAAGCTAGACGCCCCACCCCCAGCTCGGTATTGCCCTGCTGGCCGTCCATTGCCTGGCACTATTGCCCCAATTGCCCGCTATAGAGCATTTGTTCAACGAATCTCCATGGTTACCTATTGGTCAAACTCGCAACGAGGCCCTCACTTTCCTCCAATATTATTTTTGACACCGGCTAACTGTTGATATACCTAGGCCAAACCTCCTCGAAGCTGATCTGCAGAACATCTTCCAAGGACAATAGCGCTCGTTTTGGCACACAAATGTACCCTTGCACGCCATCCAAAAGGCCAAGGCGAGAGGATTTAGCGGAGAAATGAGAAAACCACGAGCATGAGGCAGCAAGGCCAGCGATGCCCAGGCAACTACCATAAACACATCACCCGGCACGAGGCCGGGTGATGGGTCTTTCAGGTCCGGTGCCAGGATCGCACCGTACGGGCATGGATCACTCCACCTCGAGCTGTCCGTCCTGAATCAGCTGGTTGAGGAAGGCGTCGCTGGAGGCACCGCCCATGCTGACGCCGGACAGGGTGATCACCTGATCCGCGCCGGAGCCACCCGCTCCGATGCCGCCGTCAGACTTGACCGAGATGACGGTGTCGTTGCCTTCCTGGCTGGCGCTCAGGTAGTCCGACACATCGTCTTCGGTGGCGCCGTCGAGCAGATCCGACAGATCGAGCTTGTCGGCCTCGAGGTTGCTGGAGGTGTCGCCCAGGGTGAAGTCCTTGATGTCGTCCTCTGCGGGGCTGCTGGAGCTGCCCTCGTGACCCGACTGGTAGCTGAAGGTATCGGAGCCAACGCCCCCCCACAGCTCATCATCGCCGCTGCCGCCGATCAGTGTGTCGTTGCCACCGGCACCGATCAGCACATCGTCGCCACCTCCGCCCTTGAGGGTGTCGTTACCACCATCGGTGCGGTCTGTGTCCATCAGCTCTTCGTAGTTGTCCTGGACGTAGTCGATGATCTCGGCGTCGGTCGGTGCCTCACCGTTGCCCTCGTTGACCGACCACTTGAGGAACTCGGTCAGACCTTCGTAGTTGAGGCCGTCGTGCTCGCCAGCGATAAAGACCTCACCGGTATCACCATTCTTCCAGCTCAGGTGGTCGGAGCTCACCGTATCACCGAAGATGATGTCGTCGCGGCTGTCACCGGAGAGCTCGTCGTCGCCCAGCGGCGCCTCAAACTCGGTCTCGGTGCCCTCGAACAAGGAGGTTTCAAAGTCACTGGCGGTCAGGACCTTGGTCACGTCGCCGGCTTCATCGGTGACGGAACCTTGGTTGAAGTTCTCCGTTACGACCTTCACATCTCCAGTATTGGTGTAGAACTGGAGTTGCTTGGCGACGTTGGCTGGCTCATTCACCGATCTTACCGGGTTGCCGATGGCGATCGCCTCCACCTGGGCGATTTCCTTCAATACATCGAAGGCCTCGATCGCCTGCTTCACCGGCAGGGCTTTCGAGAAACCGCCGATAACGACGGGGTTACCATTGTTGTCCAGATAGGCGGTGGAGAAGCCATCGGACATGACATAGGCAACATTGTTGAAGTCGTTGTCCACCGACTCGAAGAACTCTGTGCTCTTGCGAATCCCCGCCTCGGTATTGGTGCCGAAGTCAAATTCAATGCTGTCCAGATGTGCATTGAGCGCATCGAGGTCCGATACGTCGAAGCCACGGATATCGATGGTACTGGTGGCGTTTTCATTGAACTCGACCAGATTGAAGTTGACCGTGCCCCCGGAGGCGGCAAGCTCGGCGGCGAAGGCCTTGATGGCCTCGACGGCGATATCCAGTCGGCTCGGTCCTGGCCCTGTCGTACCCGAACCATCCGCTTGGTAGCTCATGGTGACAGACGTGTCGAGGATCAAGGAGACGTTGTAGCTGGCTGTCGGGTTCGTGCCGATTACCGTGCCACCGAGATCACCGATCAGCACATCGTTACCGGACTGGGTCGCCTTGGTATCGTCGTCGTTGTCACCGACGAAGAGTTCGTCGTCCGCCTTCTCGAGCGTGACATCGACATTGACCGAGGCGGAACTGGTGTCGCCGTCGGCGTCGGTCAGGGTGTAGTCGATGACCGCGTCACCGGAGAAGTCCAGGTCCGGGGTGAAGGTCACAGTACCATCGGTATTGATCACCACGGTGCCGACATCCGGGCCTCCCACCACCGTGGCGCCAGTGACGGTGGCACCGTCGGCGCCGGTGTTGTCGTTGGCCAGTACGTCGATGGTGACCGACGCCGCACTGTCGGTGCTGGCACTGTCGTCGACCGCGACCGGTGTGTCGTCGTCGACGACCACATTCAACACGCCTTGGGCAGTGTCACCGTCGCTGTCGGTGACGGTGTAGCCAACCTCGAAGCGCAGGTCGTCCTCGACACCGGGCACCGGATGCTCCAGCGGCTTGGACAAGGTGACGCGATAGTCGCCGGTGGACGGGTCCAGCATATCGATGGCGATGACGCGGTTGCCATCCTCATCCAGGCCTACCAGTGACAGCTCACTGCTGCTCAGAAAGTAGCGAATCTCCTGGCCGTCGGCGGTCGTTTCCGGCAGCTTGGTGGTATCCGGCGTCCAGGCGAACCCACCCCCGTTGGCGGCGCCATCGTCACCGAAGTCATAGCCCAGGTTGCCCGAGACGACCCGTGCTTCCCCGGCGACGTCGCCGGGACCACCTGCGGCACCGCCCGGCAGACCGTCTTCATCCAGAACCGCCGTGGCCGGGTTGGTGTCAGGGTCGCCGTCGGTTTCCGGGGTCGTCGGCTGGTCGTCCCCTTCGCCCACGTTGACGGTGAGCTGTCCTTCGGTGGTATCGCCGTCACCATCGGTGCCGGTGTAGTCGATGACCGCATTGCCGGAGAAGTCCGGGTCGGGTACGAAGGTCAGGGTGCCGTCCGGATTGATGGTCACGGTACCCACATCCGGGCCACCATCGACAGTAGCATTGGTGATGGTGCCGGGGCCGTCGGCGCCGTTGTCGTCATTGCCGAGCACGTCCACGGTCACCGGAGTGTCGCCGTCGGTGCTGGCGGTGTCGTCGTTGGCCACCGGTGTGTCATCGTCGACGGTGACCTTGAGCACGCCAGAGGCCGCGTCGCCGTCACTATCGGTGACGGTGTAGCTGACATCGAAGTTGATGTCGTCCTCGACCTCGGGATTGGAGTGATCCAGCGGCTTGGCCAGCACCACCTTGTAGGTGCCGTTGGCGACGTCAGTCAGCTGCACCGAGATCACCCGATCGCCGTTGCCGTCGAAGCCCACCAGCGAGCGACCGTTGCCGCTGAGCATCCAGGTCACCGGGCTTCCATTGGAGGTAAGACTCGGCAGACTGTCGGTGTTCCAGGTAAAGCTGCCCTGACCGTCGTCGCCGAAGTCATAACCCAACGAACCGGTAGCGGCGATCGGCTCTCCCGCCACGTCATTGACTCCACCGGCGATGCCGCCAGGCAGGCCGTCCTCGTCGACGATGGCCTTGGCCGGGTTGGTGTTGGGGTCATCATCGGTTTCGGGGGTGGTGGGAGTGTCGTCCTCGTCACCTTCATCTACCGTGACAGTGACCTGTCCTTCGGTGGTATCGCCATCACCATCGGTGACGGTGTAGTCGATGTCGGCGTTGCCGCTAAAGTCCGGGTCAGGCACGAAGGTCAGGCTGCCGTCGGGATTGATGGTCACGGTGCCCACGTCCGGGCCGCCCTCGACAGTGGCGTCGGTGACGGTGCCGGGGCCATCTGCACCAAAATCGACGTCATCTAGGACATCCACGGTCACCGGGGTGTTGCTGTCGGTGGTGGCGGTGTCGTCATTGGCCACCGGGGTGTCGTCGTCGACGGTGACCTTGAGGACGCCAGAGGCCGCGTCGCCGTCACTGTCGGTGATGGTGTAGCTGACATCGAAGTTGATGTCGTCCTCGACCTCGGGATTGGAGTGATCCAGCGGCTTGGCCAGCACCACCTTGTAGGTGCCGTTGGCGACGTCGGTCAGCTGCACCGAGATCACCCGATCGCCGTTGCCGTCGAAGCCCACCAGCGAGCGACCGTTGCCGCTGAGTGTCCAGGTCACCGGGCTGCCGTTGGAGGTAAGGCTCGGCAGACTATCGGTGTTCCAGGTGAAGCTGCCCTGGCCGTCGTCGCCGAAGTCATAACCCAGCGAACCGGTGGCGGCGATCGGCTCTCCCGCCACGTCGTTGATGCCGCCGGCGATGCCGCCAGGCAGACCGTCCTCGTCGACAATGGCCTTGGCCGGGTTGGTGTTCGGATCCCCATCGGTTTCCGGGGTGGTGGGAGTGTCGTCCTCGTCGCCCTCATCCACCGTCACCGTCACCTGCCCGTCGACGGTGTCGCCGTCACCGTCGGTGACGGTGTAGTCGATATCGGCATTGCCGGAAAAGTCTGGATCCGGCACAAAGGTCAGGCTGCCATCGGGATTGATGGTCACGGTACCCACGTCCGGGCCGCCTTCGACGGTGGCGTCGGTGACGGTGCCGGGACCATCGGCGCCAAAATCGATGTCGTCGAGGACGTCCACCGTCACCGGGGTGTTGCTGTCGGTGCTGGCGGTGTCGTCACTGGCCACCGGCATGTCGTCATCGACGGTGACCTTGAGCACGCCGGAGGCGCTGTCGCCGTCGCCATCGGTGATGGTGTAGCTGACATCAAAGTTGATGTCGTCCTCGACCTCGGGGTTGGAGTGATCCAGCGGCTTGGCCAGCACAACCTTGTAGGTGCCATTGGCGACGTCGGTCAGCTGCACCGAGATCACCCGATCACCGTTGCCGTCGAAGCCCACCAGCGAGCGACCGTTGCCGCTGAGCGTCCAGGTGACCGGGCTGCCATTGGAGGTCAGACTCGGCAGATTGTTGGTGTTCCAGGTGAAGTTGCCCTGTCCGTCATCGCCGAAGTCATAGCCCAGCGAGCCAGTGGCGGCGGTCCGCTCGCCGGCCACATCGTTGATGCCGCCGGCGATACCACCGGGCAGACCGTCCTCGTCGACGATGGCCTTGGCAGGATTGGTGTTCGGATCACCGTCTGTCTCGGGGGTGGTCGGGATGCTGTCGCCACCCTCGGTGATGTTGACATGGCCGTCGCAGGTGATGCTGTCGCCGTCACCGTCGGTGGTGACGATCTGGAAGTCCAGCGAGCCTTCAGCGTCCGGATCCGCGGTAAAGCTCCAGCTGCCGCCGGGGTTCACCGTCAGGATGCCGTTGCCGGTATCGATGGGGCTACCCAGGGGATAGTCGGTATCGTCACCGGGCAGCTTGACGGTGGTATCGGCAACGCCATCGGCACCACCATGCTGGGACCAGGTACCGGTCACGGTATCGCTGGGCTCAACCGAAGACGGTGCATCGATGCTGTTGGTCGGAGTGTCGTCGTCGATATCCAGCCCAAGTCGGGCGGTCGCCTCATTACCGGCACTGTCGGTGATGACGTAGTTGACGGAAAACACCAGGTTGTCTTCGGTGCCCTGCTGAGGATGGTCCAGCGGGCCGATGAGGGTCACCTTGTAGCTTCCGGTATCCACATCAATCAGCTTCAGGTGAAGAACCGGCGTGCCATCCGGGGTACGTGCAGTAAGGGTCTGGCCGCTGGGAGACACTAGATAACGAAGCGACTCACCGCCGGAGGTGAGGTCAGGAAGGCTGGTCGGATCCCAGCGAAAGGCGTCGCTGTCTGCTGGCCCGCTGTTGCCGAAACTGTAGCCCAGGGTATCAGTCACCGTGACCGCCTCACCGGGCGCATCCTGCGGCCCACCGGCAATACCCTGAGGCAAGCCGTCCTCGTCGAGTGAGGCCAGGGCACTGACTTCGCAATCACAGTCCACCGCCATCAGCGCGGCAACACTAGAATGTACGGAGGTCATGTTTTCTTCGGTATTCATCAGGAGTTCCTTTTTCAATGTCCGTCACGAAGACGAAGGCAAGGAAAACCTATGTCACCTAAAACGATATCAACACTGTACTGGTGTACGGAAACCAGATATTTCATTAAAATCCGACACTAATGCATAATATTTAAGATTTTAACGAAGAAAATCTAATACAATAGCCAGTGTTTTATGCCAAAAAGGCCTTGGAAGCGCTTTCGGCTTCATGTTTGACAAAAGCTTTTTTTAACCAGAATCATATCATTGCTCGAATAGAGCTAAAATGGCCAAGAAATAGCAAAAAAATACGGCCACTAACGAACAAGGTTCCGCATTATCTTGCCATATGCTGGAACCGCCTTACCTGATAAAACCTTTTCTTCCATAACCGCTTGGCGGCAATAGATGACAAAACACACCCAATTTTCATACTTGGGCCAATTGAGCATCGCCCTTCGCACAGAGTAGCAACAAATTACCTTTGCATTTCCAAAACAATGCGGGACTGCACTCCAGGATGAGTCGCTAGCGGCGCTCCTTGCTACCCTGTTGTCAGCCGTCAACCGACGCCCCCCATCACGCGCAGCAGACGGCTGCCCTCCTCCCCCGGAAGTCGAGCGCAAGACCGGCGCCGTCAAAGGGAGGTCCACCTCTCTCCAAGCTGTCGCCGATGACGTTCATGCCACCGACGACGTCCGTGCTATCGAGGCGACTTGCCTAGGCGCTGTCCGAAAAGTCGACGAGCGAAGGTTAGACAAGGCAAAAATCGGTGAGAAAGCGCAGTTTACGGGGTGTAAATGAGCATTTTGATCCGATTTTTAACGCCGTATTACCGAGTGCAGGCACTTTTCAGACAAGCCCTAGTCTGAGGCTGTCGCCGCACGGTGCTTGAGCAGGCTGATACCGGTCACCGCGCCGAGAATCAGCAGCATGCCCCCGACCTGAGGCAGGGTCAGGCTCTCGTCCAGCACGAACAGCCCGAACAAGGTCGCGGTGACCGGTTCGACCATGGCGACGATGGAGGCCATGGTCGGCAGCGTATAGCGCACGCCGACAACGTAACAGAAGAACGACAGCGCGCCGCCCAGCACACCGACCAGCAGAAACAACGAAACGTCAGCGGACGCCGGCACCGAGGCCAGCGTCGACAAATCCGCCAGCGGCAGGATCAACAGGGCGGCGGTGGCCAGCGCCATCGGCAGCGCCGCCGTGGCCGAGCCATGCAATGCCGCAAAGCGAAAGCCGAAGATGAAGAAGGCGTAACCGACGCCTGCCAGCAAACCGGCGGCGATGCCGAACGGCGTCACCACCCCGGCATCGGCGCGATAGATGCCGGTCAACAGCACGATACCGCCCATCACCACCGCCATGGCCAGCCACTGCACCAGTGACGGACGCTCGGCCCCGGTGAGGAAGGACACCACGAACACGAAGATCGGCGCGCTGTACATCAGGGTCGCCGCCACCGCCACGCTGCTCTCACTGATGCTGATGAAGTAAAAGGTGAAGTTGGCGGCGATACCGCACCCGGCGAGCATTGCCCACATCACCATCCGGCGGTTGACCGTCGGTCGCCCGCGCCGCCACCAGGACAGCGCCAGCCACACGAGCATCACACCCACCCCCACCAGCGCCCGCCAGAAGGACACCGCCTCAGGCGCCCAGTCGCGCTGCAACAGCAGGCTGCCGAAACCGCCGGCGAGCCCCCACTGCAGCGATGCCAGCATCACCAATAACGTCCCTGTCATTGCCATGACATGCCCTCGCTTCGAACAAATGAGCTCTCGGTCGGGCGTCGCTGCCCAACCGTACCCCAGCGTAGGAAATGATCACGGCGCGTCCTAGAGGCGCGGCAATGACTTCGTGTAAGCCTCATGTACCTTCGGTCTGGCGGCGACACCTTCGGCTAAGGCGCCCGCGTCACCTCACGCCAGCAGCGCCTCGATATCATCGAGCAGCGCCTGGGGCACCCAGGCGCCACGGGATTCACTCAGCGCCCGCTCACGGTAACGACGCTGGGCCGGCAAGCGTGCGCCCTGGCCCAGCAGCTCGTCGAACAACCGCTCGGCCCTGTCCATGTGCGCCTCGCTGGTGGCGCCTGCGGTGCGCGCCGGGTCGATGGCGATGATCAGTTCGCCATGGTACGGAAGTCCTGCGCGACCGGCGTCATGCTCGCTTGACTCGACGCTCAGCAGGTCGCCGATCATCGGGCCGGCGATCAGCTCGACCATCAGCGCCAGTGCCGACCCCTTGTGCTGACCAAACGGCAGCATGGCGCCGTGATCCAGCACTTCTTCGGGGTCTGTACAGGGCGCCCCGTCGCGATCGACCCCCCAGCCCTCGGGGATCGGCTTGCCCTCGCGGCGATGCAGCTCGATATCGCCCCGGGCGATGGCGCTGGTGGCAAAATCGAACACCAGTGGCTCGCGCCCTGGCCTGGGCCAGCCAAAGGCTAGCGGATTAGTGCCCAACAGCGGGCGACTGCCGCCGTGGGGCGCCATGTAGGCCTGGGTGGGGTTGCAGGCGATCGCCACCAGGCCCTGTTCCGTCAGCCGCTCGAGTTCGACCCACAAGGCGGTGGAATGCACGCAGTGATTGATCGCCATCAGCGCGACCCCGGCGTCGCGGGCCTTGTCCACCAGCAGCGGCAGCCCCAGCTCGAAGGCCAGCGGTGAAAAGCCACCGCCGGCATCGACCCGCACCACCCCGGCGGCCACGTCTTCTACCTCCGGGACGGCGTCGGCGACTGCCGCGCCCTGGCGCAGCGTCTGGACGATCCCCAGCAGACGGTAGAGCCCGTGTGAGTGGCTGGCATCCATCTGCGCCGCCACCAGGGTCTCGCCGAGGGCCCTGGCCTGCTCGGCACTGAAGCCCTGGTGCTCCAGCACGCGGCGACTGAGCGACATCAGCGCCTCGCGGGTCAGGTAGGCCCCGTTGTCGACGGTGGTGTCGGTGTCCTTCATGGGGGCGTCTCCTTTGTCAGTGTCCGGGGTCATTTCCACGAGGGGCCGCTCAACTGCTCGGGTAGCCACAGCGCCAGCGACGGGAAACTCAGTACCAGCGCCAGCACCACCAGCTGTACCACGATAAAGGGCACCACCCCGATGTACATGTGCTTGAGCGTCACCTCCGGCGGTGTGATCGCCCTGAGGTAGAAGATCGACGGTGCCAGCGGCGGCGTCAGATAGCTAGTCTGCATCACTACCAGGAAGGCCACGCAGAACCAGATCTCGTCGAAGCCGAGTGCACGCACGATGGGCATGGCCACCGGGATGACGATCAGCACCACCGAGATCATGTCGAGCACAAAGCCGGCCAGGAAGGCGATCAGCAGGATCATGCCGAGGATCATCCAGGGGCTCATGCCGGTGTCCATCAACAGCGACTGCACCGTGGCCATGCCACCGGCGGCGAAGAACACCCCGGCGAACATGTTGCCCCCCAGCACGATCAGCAGAATCATCGCCGAGATATTCAAGGTCCGCTTGGCCGAGTTCCACAGCACGTCCAGCGTCAGGTTGCGATAGGCCAGCGCCAGCACCACCGATCCCAGGGCACCGCAGGCGGCCGCCTCGGTCGGCGTGGCGATGCCGAGCAAGATCGTCCCGAGCACCGTCATGATCAGCGCCATGGTCGGCAGCAGCGCACCGAAGGTCATCTTGAGCTTCTCGCCGAGGGTCGCCCGCTCGGCGTCATCCTGCGCCATGCGCGGCGCCATCTCCGGCTTCAAGTAGGCGATCAGCACGATGTAGAGCAAGAAGAACAGCGCCATCAGGAAGCCCGGGAACATCAGGCCGCTGAACAGCGACCCCACCGAGACGCTGGCCACCGGGCCCAGCACCACCACCGTGATAGACGGCGGGATCGCCGTCCCCAGCGAGCCGCTGGCACAGATGGTGCCGGACATCAGCGACTTGCTGTACTGATGCTTGAGCATGACCGGGATGGCCAAGAGCCCGATCACCGCCTCGGTGGCACCGACCACGCCACTGGCCGCGGCGAACAAGGTCCCCATGACCACCGCGCCGACGCCCAGTCCCCCCGGCAGTCGACGGGTCCAGAAGTGGATCGCGGTGAACAGCCGCTCGGCGATACCGGAGCGCTCGAGCATGGCGCCCATGAAGATGAACAGCGGCACCGCCGCCAGGATCGAATTGGAGGCGGTGTCCTCGATCTTGGTCAGCAACTGATAGGCGGCAGCGTCGCCGAACTGCATGATGCCGAACAGCGTCGCCACCAGAATCATTGAAAATGCGATCGGAAAGCCGGCGATGATGAAACCGATCAAAGCCGGGAACATCACCAGCGCAAGATAGTCGCTCATGCCGCGCCCCCCTGTTCGGGCGTGCGCCCTTGCATGATATGAACCGCCTTGAGGATCTCGGCCACGACCTGCAGCGCCAGCAGCACGAAGCCGGCCCACCAGGTCAGAAATACGGGCCAGATCACCGGGTTCCAGGCCGAGCGGCCAGAGCGCTCGTTCGAGGCGAAGGCCTCCAGCGCATACTGCCCCAGCTCCCACACCAGCCAGCCCAGCACCGGCAGAAACAGCAGGTAGCCGACCAGGCGCACCGCTGCGTTGGTGCGATCCGACCAGCGCAACGTCAACAGATCGACGCTGACGTGCTGGCCCAGACGCAGGGCGTTGGCCATGCCCAGCATGAAGATGGCACCCATGACCATGTAGCTGACCTCGAAGGCCCACAGGGTCGGGCGGCCCAGCACGTAACGGCTGAACACCTCATAGACCAAGGCCGCGATCAGCGGAAAGGTCAGCATGGCGCCCAGCCCTCCCGCCAGGCGGGTCAGCCGCTCGATAGCGTGAATAAGCTTCATCTCGTTTGCCCACAGGTGGTGGTAAAGACAGCGGCCCGACCAGGCAGCAAGGGGGTTAGCTCTTGCTGTCTGGCCGGGCCGCAAGGCGTGTGGTCAGTCGCGACCCATGGCACCGATCGGCAGGCGATACTGCTGCCAGTTGGTCATGCTGGCCTTGAACTCACGCTGGGACTCGAGCACCCGGGCAAACCACTCGTTGCTCTCGGCGTTCTCGTCTTCCCACTTGCGCGTTTCTTCATAGATGGCGTCGATGAACGACTGATCCAGCTGGACGATCTCGTTGGGGCCGTCGACCAGCTCCTGATAGGCCTCGAGGTCGGCGTAGGAACTCGCGAGCCAGGAGTCGAACACGCTGAGCTTGCCGGCCAGACGTAGCAGTTCCTGCTGTTCGGCGCTCAGCGCATCCCAGGCGTCCTGGTTGACCTGGCACTCGAGGAAACCACCCGACTGGTGCACGCCGGGCAGGATCACGTACTGCGCCACGTCCTGGAAGCCGGTGGGCTTGTTCATCTCGGGGCTACCCCACTCGGCGGCGTCGATCACGCCACGGTCCAGGGCGTTGTAGATCTCGCTGCCCGCCATGACCACGGTGGATGCACCCAGCTGAGAGGCGATCTCGGCCCAGGCGCCGGAGGTGCGCAGGCGCAGACCCTGGAAGTCCTCCAGCGTTTCGACCTTCTTGTTGGAGTGCAGGAAGATCTCGGTGCCCAGAATCGAACAGGGGAAGGCCACCACATCGAAGACGTCACGGCGGAACTCTTCATACAGCTCCACGCCGCCGCCCTCGTACATCCACATCATGAACTCTTCCGGCGTCAGGCCGCTGGAATGCCCGGCCAGCAGCGCCGCGGTGGGATCGGTGCCGTAGTCGTAGTTGACGTAGTTGTGGCTGACCTCGGCCACCCCGGCCTTGACCGTATTGGTGACCCGCAGCGCGCCCCCCAGGGTGCCACCGGGGAACACCTCGATGGCGATGTCGCCGGCCGTCAGCTGGTCGACGTAGTCGGCGAAGGTCTGGGCATCGCGCTCAAGCCAGGGACCGCCGCCCCAGGGAGTCGCCATCTTCCAGTTCATTTCCTCTGCGTTTGCACTCAGCGAGGCACCCGCCAGCGCGGCCGCCAGGGCGACACCGCCCGCCAGTCGATTCAGTTTGTACATTATTATCCCCATTGGATTTTCTTGTGGAAATTAGGCGCTGTCCGAAAAGTCGACGAGCGAAGGTTAGACAAGGCAAAAATCGGTGAGAAAGCGCAGTTTACGGGGTGTAAATGAGCATTTTGATCCGATTTTTAACGCCGTATTACCGAGCGCAGGCACTTTTCAGACAAGCCCTAGGAGCGCAATGACCGTGCTGGCAAGCGCTTTGGCAACCCCGGGATCACGCCGGAGCGCCCGCTCACACGCACACACCTTGCTATTGTCGCCTTCGTGAATGAGGATTGCATATACGCAATATTCAGTCAAAATTATAAAAAAAGACCAAAAATCAACGCTTTTTTTCTTGAAAAATTCGAGACAAAGGCGTCGGAGGCCAGCATGAGCGACACCGTCACCCCGCCCCCACGCGTCAGGGAGCGTCCGCGCAAGGCAGGTTCCATCGGCACCAACCTGAAGGCACTCAGAAGCGATAGGGGCCTGACCATCGCCCAGATGGCCGAGGCCTCGGGCAGTTCCGCCGCCAGCATCTCGCGTATCGAGAACGGCCGGCTATCCCCGACCTACGACGTGATCGTCAAGCTGGCCGCCGCCCTGGAGGTCGATGTCAGCGAACTCTTCTATCACAACGAACGCAGCGCCCTGAGCGGCTGGCGTACCCTGACCCGGGCGGGCCAGGGGCCGGTGGTCGAGACGCCCAACTATCGCTTCGAGCTTCTGTGCAACGACATGGTGGCCAAGGACTTTCTGGTGTTTTCCACGACGGTGCTCAACACCAGTATCGAGGAGTTCGGCGAGTTGCAGCGCCACGCCGGACATGAGCAGATCGTGGTGCAGCAGGGTGAAGTGGAGGTATGGACGGAGCACTACGAGCCGACCCGGCTCAAGGTCGCCGACAGCATGTCCTTCGACAGCCAGATGGGCCACGCGGTGATATCGGTCGGCGACGAGCCGGCGCGGATACTGTGGATCTGTACGTCCTGAGGGGCCCGGCAGCCGTAGGCTCGTCCTGACACCGAGCCCCATGCACACTGCACCGGCTCTGGCTAATGCCCGCGTGGTCGGCCACACAGGGGGCCGACCACGCTAGATGCCCGTAGCGCTTTCGTACAGGCAGACGAGCGATGGCTCCAGTGCGAGCGATAGTGCCAACGGCTTGCCGGGCAACGTCGCAACATCGCCGATACGCTGGCGATGCCTGACGATGGCGACATCGATATCGACTTAGAACCTCCTCGTGCGGAGATCGCCACCAGACCAGCCGATGACCCATGATGCTGCTAGACTGCGCAAGGGCCAGTAAGGCAAGGCTGATCCTGCAGTGGCGGCCTGCGCCCAAAGCAGCAACGCACGGGTCACCCGTTCAGGACGAGATATCGCTGGAAGACATTCTTGCGAGCCGGCGCCTGCCGATATCCACCAGGCTACACAGGACAAACACCACAGCGGCGAGGCTGACGATGGTGGGACCGGTGGGCGTGTCGAGCCAGTAGGCCGCCTGAAGACCGCCGCTAGTAGACGCGGCTCCGATCACCGCTGCCACCAGCACCATGGCTTCCGGGGTGCGGCAGAAGGGTCTGGCGGCGGCGGCGGGAATGATCAGCAGTGCCGCGATCAGCAGTACCCCCACCACCTTGAGCGCCACCGCCACGACCACCGCCAGGGACAGTGTCAGCACAAGTTGCTCGCGCCCGGGATGGATGCCATTGGCCCGTGCCAGATCCGCGTCCAGGCTCGCCGTCAACAGTGACGACCAGCGCCACCCCACCAGCGCCATGACCAGCAAGGCGCTGCCGGCGATCAACACCAGATCCCCCTTGCCGACCGTCAGAATGTCACCGAACAGATATGCCATCAGGTCGATACGCACCCCGGACACGAAGGACACCGCCACCAGCCCGAAGGCCAGCGCCGAATGAGCCATGACCCCGAGCAAGGTATCCATGGCATAGCCCCGACCACTGAGCAACGAGACCAGGATCGCCATCAGCAACGACACCACCAGCACTCCGGCGAAGATCGAGGTCGACAGCAACAGCGACAGTGCCACACCAAGGATGGCGGCGTGCGCGGTGGCATCGCCGAAGTAGGCCATGCGGCGCCACACCACGAAACAGCCCAGCGGGGCGGCGGCCAATGCCACACCGATTCCGGCGAGCGCCGCACGCAGCATGAAGTCATCGAGCATCAGGCCGAGGCCCCCATTGAGTGGGCAGCGCTCACCTGCGCCAAGGCCGGGCTAGCGGCGTCTCTTTCGCGCAGGTGTTCGTGGCGGTAAAAGGCGAGCGCGTCAGCGGTATCGGGGCCAAACAGCGCCTGATAGGCCGGGGACGCCAGCACTCGCTCGGGCGAGCCCTGGCAGCAGACGTGGCGATCGAGGCAGATCACCCGATCCGAGGTGCGCATCACCACATGCAGCTCATGGCTGACCATCAGGATCGCGCAGCCCGTGTCGCGTCGCACCCGCTCGATCTGGCGATAGAAATCCGCCGTACCCCGGTGGTCGAGTCCCTGGGTTGCCTCATCGAGCAGCAACAGGTCGGGCTTCTCGAGCAGGGCTCGCGCCAGCAGAACACGCTGACGTTGGCCGCCTGACAACGACATCAATTGGTGTGAGCTCAGCTCAGGCACACCGGCCTGCGCCAGGGCCTGCTGCACGGCTTCACCGGAACGTCGACGCGGCAGGTTCAGAAAGCGTGTGACCGTCATCGGCAGGGTCGGATCGATGGCCAGCCGCTGCGGTACATAGCCGATGGTGAGCCCGGGCTTTCGCACCAAGCGTCCGCCAGCAGTCGTCAGCGCACCGATGATGGTGCGCAAAAGCGTCGATTTGCCCGACCCGTTGGGGCCGACCAGCGTCACGATTTCGCCGCATTCGAGTTGGAGGTCGATGCCCTCGAGGATAGTCTGCCCTCCCAGGACGACCCGCAGATCATCGATCGACAATAGCGGCATGAACATTCTCCAGAGCCTTTCTTGACGTCGAAAACAATGTTATATCATAACAAAACATGCCACAATCACCCGCCCCGAGAATGCTCCGAGAGATCGATGACGATGCACACCTCGCTACGCCCCCTTATCCTCCCTTGCCTGCTGCTTCCTGCGGTGGCTGCCGCAGAGGTCCCCTCGGTGGCCGTGGATATTCCGCCGGTCCACAGCCTCGTGGAGCGCGTCATGGGAGACCTGGGGACGCCGCAACTGGTCATCCAGCCTGGGGCTTCTCCCCACGGCTACGCCATGCGGCCTTCCGAGGCCGAAGCACTGGCGCAGGCCGACGTGGTGTTCTGGGTCAGCGATGGCTTGACGCCCTGGCTTGCCAAGGCACGCCAGTCACTGGCGCCGGATGCACAACAAGTCGAGCTGATGGAAAGCGCCGGCACACAGCGCCTTACCTATCGACAGGGCGCCACCTTCGAGGCCCACGATCATGATGAGCACCACGAGGAACATGAGCACGAGGAACATGAGGGCCACGGGCACCACGAAGAGCATGATGGCCACGAGCACGAGCACGACGCGCATGACGGCCACGAGCACGAGCAGCATGCCGGCCACGACCATCACGACCATTCAGGCTGGGACCCCCACGGCTGGCTCGACCCGGTCAATGCCCAGGCCTGGCTCGATGCCATCGCCACCTCACTGGCCGAACTCGATCCCGACAACGCCGACATCTATCGACACAACGCAGAGGAAGCCCGCAGCGAGCTCGACGACCTGATCGATGAACTGGAGACCCGCCTCCAGCAGGCCCAGGGTACGCGCTTCATCGTCTTCCACGATGCCTACCAGTACTTCGAGCGCCGCTTCGATGTACCGGGGGCCGGGGCGATCGCCCTGGGGGATGCCTCCGACCCGAGCCCTGCGCGTATCCGAGAGATCCAGCAGCGTGTCGCCGAGCTCGGCGTGCAGTGCGTCTTCCGAGAGCCCCAGTTCAACCCGGCGCTGGTGGACAGCGTCTTCGCAGGCACCGGGGTCGAGACGTCGCTGGTCATCGACCCACTGGGCGTCGACCTGCCGCTTGGTACCGAGCTCTATCCCGCATTGCTGCGCCAACTGGCCGACGGCGTCACCCGCTGCGCCGCCGAGGCCGAGTGATGAAAGCCCTGTTCTTTCCAAGGCCTCCCCTGGGAGGCCACAACGCCCCACCGATCATCCCAAGGAGCAAGACGATGGACCCGATTCTGACCCGCCGCATGGCCGTCGCCGCAATCAGCGCCCTGACACTGGCGACCGCCCCCCTGGCCCTCGCACAAAGCGATTCCGCGGCCAGCGAAGCGCACGATCACGATCACGACCACGATCACGATCACGATCACGACCATCATGATCATGAGCATGATCACGCCAAGGACATCTACGCCGGCTATTTCGACGACGACCAGATCAAGGATCGGCCGCTGTCCGACTGGGAAGGCGACTGGCAGTCCGTCTACCCCTACCTGCTGGACGGCACCCTCGACGAAGTGTTCGCCCACAAGGCCGAACAGAGCGATGACAAGACCGCCGAGGAATACAAGGCGTACTACGAGATCGGCTACGAGACCGACGTCGACCGTATCGTCATCGATGGCTCTACCGTCTCCTTCCACGAAGATGGTCAGGTGCTCTCCGGCGAATACGCCTCCGACGGCTACGAAGTCCTGACCTACAAGGCCGGCAACCGTGGCGTTCGTTACATCTTCGAATACCAGGGTGAAGACGACAGCCTGCCGAACTACATCCAGTTCAGCGACCATGCCATCTACCCGACCGAGGCCGATCACTACCACCTGTACTGGGGTGACGACCGTGCGGCCCTGCTTGAAGAAGTCACCAACTGGCCAACCTACTACCCCTCCGAGCTGGACGGCCAGGGTATCGTCGATGAAATGCTGGCCCACTAAGGACCAGGCACAGAGAGACCAAAGCCCCTCGAACGAGGGGCTTTGTTTTATCGGTGAATCGGTGCACTAGCCGCAATGCACAGCAGTGCGCCGGACAGACTGTTCACCCACCAGAAACGGTTTGCCAGCGCCATCCTGCTGAACTCGCCTATCGTGCTGGCGATGCAGGCCCGCATTATTCCCCTTTACCGCCATGATGTATAATTTTACGCATAGCTGCGTAAAGAGGCGTATTCCATGGTTTCCGCAACTTATGTCTTTCACCGACCAGCCCTCGCACAGTCGATCGTGACAGGCCTGGCTGGCGATGGCCTGATCGACTACAGCGGCGGGCTATTCCTCGCCGCACCACGGCGCACCGGCAAGAGCACCTTCCTGCGGCAGGACCTGATGCCTGCCTGCGAACAGCACGGCTGGGAAGTGGTTTACGTCGACCTCTGGGCAGACCGCCAGATGGACCCAGGCCTGCTGATCGAACGCGCTATCATGGCCAGATTGCAGACCTACTCGCCGCGCATCAAGAAGCTCTTGAGTGCTGCCGGCGTCGATTCCGTCACGCTACACAAGACGCTGACGTGGGACCTGACAGGTTCCGCTCTGCCGGATGAAGCCACCCTGACGGAAGCCCTGCAGGCACTGCACGAAGCATCGGAACGTCTGGTCGTACTCTTCATCGATGAGGCACAGCATGCACTGAGTAGCGAGCAGGGGATGAACACCATGTTCGCACTCAAGGCCGCTCGCGATGCGCTGACCCTGGGCAGGGCAAAACCAGGCCTGCGTCTGGTGTTCACTGGGAGCAGTCGTGACAAGCTGGCCCAACTGGTGTTGAGCCGCGACCAGCCCTTCTTCGGCAATACCGTCACACCCTTCCCGCTGCTGGGGGATGATTTCGTGGAGGCATTTACCCACCACGTCAATGCAAGGCTGGCTCCTGGCAACACCTTCCAGGTCGCAGATGTCGCCAAGACCTTCGAACGTGTGGGTCGCCGTCCTGAACTGCTGTGGGACGTCATCAAGCGCGTTGCCTTGGAGCACGGGCGGGCCGACGACCTCGGAAAGCTGCTGGAGCAAGGTGCACAATCGATCCAGGCAGACTACCAGGCCCTCTTCCAGTCCGACTTCGATCAACTGCCCGAGCTACAGCGCGCCATCTTGCTCGTCCTGGCCCGAACATCGGCGCAACAGCGCCCTTTTACACCCTTCACCAAGGATACGCTCAAGGAGATCCAGGCTCTTGCCAAGCGCAAGACCCAGCCTTCGGCATCCACCATTCAACGTGCGCTCGACTCGCTTCGCGAGAAGGGCCTGGTGTGGCGCTCTGGTCGGGGAGTTTACGCCCTTGAGGACAGCGGCATGGGAGACTGGCTGCTCTATGCTGATGAGGCAAGCCCAGCGAAGCCCCTTTGACGCGTTAAAGCCGTCAGCAAAGTTTTCTCTCCACCACTATCGCCTCTTGGGCAGGTTGAGCTACCGGCCTGCCAATCCCGCTGGTCCAGCACGAAGGCCTCCTAGGCTCAGTCCGAAAAGTCGACGAGCGAAGGTTAGACAAGGCAAAAATCGGTGAGAAAGCGCAGTTTACGGGGTGTAAATGAGCATTTTGATCCGATTTTTAACGCCGTATTACCGAGCGCAGGCACTTTTCAGACAAGCCCTAGATAGCCGGGCCAGGCTGCTTCGCAAGACAACCCGAGCATGCGGAGCCCGAAAAGAAGATAAACGCCGACCACACACGGCCAGACCTAGACTTTTCACACACAAAAACGACAAGACCCGCCGGAGCGGGTCTTGTCATTCATCTCAGTAAGCTAACTAGAAGTTAGATAACCTTGATGTTAGAAGCCTGAAGGCCTTTCTTGCCCTGGGTCACGTCAAAAGATACCTCTTGACCGTCCTGCAGGGACTTGAAACCTTCAGCCTTGATTTCGGAGAAGTGGGCGAACAGGTCGTCACCACCGTCGGCCGGAGAAATGAAGCCGAAACCTTTAGCGTCGTTAAACCACTTAACTGTGCCAGTTGCCATGATCGATTTCCTTAACGCAGAGCGTTGTCATTACAGTTTGCCGGGTGTCATCCCAGAAATATGGATATAACAAGGGGGATATTGCCAGGCTACCGAATGATTCGATCACTACTGAAATATACGACTTGCTAACCAACGAAAAGCATCCTCTCACGGCTCGCCGCGCCTTGTCAAACCTTTTTAAAGCATGGCAACAGAACTTTCGCACGTTGCGCTGCTGGTGCCCGGGACGAGGCTGGCGTCGCTGACCTCCCCCCGCTCCCACCAAGGACCCGCAGGGCCGCTCGCGTTTCACCAAGCGAGCAACCCATCATCCGGAACCCGGCGGTACCGATCACCACAGCCAACCGGCAAAAACGACGACATCACTCACTGGTCTTGGCTTCCACACCAGGGATGGGCTGGGTTGTCCTGGGAAACGCCCCTTTCAATACGTCAACACCCGACTGGGGATTGGCCAGCGGCACCAGATCTTGCCGGGCCTGACGCCGCTCCTCTGTGTCGATCCCCATACGTTGGTCTCGATTTTCGACCAGGCCTGGCTGCGGCTCTCCGGTACGATTAAAGGACCAAGCCAGATTGGGCTTACCCAGTGGCAAGGCCTGGTCTTCTTCATCGCTGTGTGAACTGCTCCATGTATGCCACGTCTTGCCATAGCTGTTCATCTTGGATTGCATCAGCTCATGATCAGCGGTTTCAGGCAGGTTGGGCGCGACCAATTGGCCAGACAGAATCTCCCCGTTATGAGGATGCCAATATTGCTTCTCTTCTTCAGGCAGGCTCTCAAAAACGCTTTCGGATATGATGTATTCCACCCCGGTGAGGTGGGCATCCGCAGTATTTCCATCGTAAAGCGCACACTGCATGAAGTCTTCATTGACCTGCTGGCAGAAGTGATGCGCTTCGAATTGATGGCTTGGCTCATCCTTCATGGGATGGAAGCCAACAAGATAAATATTGAGCTGATCCGTCGGTGCATCGGTCTGCAATGCACTGGCTCCTGCTTCCAGCACATTGGTCTTGGTGCTTTCTGGCTGTCCGGGCACGTCGGTTGCAGGGCCCGTCTCGGCCATACCGGTACAGCCGTTTAGAACGACGACACACAGAGCCGCTGACGCACCGCGATAAAACACTGGAGTTACAGGCACACGCTTATCTTTCATGACCATTCCCTTGGCACGATGAATATCACGCTCACCCATCGCATTATCTGACAGATGCGACTGGATGACGTCTTTGCAATAGCATCACGACTATACAAGCCGGCCCTTATCTACATCAACACGCCGAATGCCAACTGTATATGACGTCAGCCTTGCTCTTGGCGGCTCTCCCAGCCGTTGTTTATCAGTTATTTAGCGGCTTCTGGGCATCGGGATGAGGACGGAGACGGAGACAACATGCGGAAGCCACGGACGCTTGTCAGCCGTTGATTATTGCCATTCGTGCAATAACAAATTGCAGACAGGCGCCTTTTTTGTGTCTGCACCAATGCACTAAGCTCGCCAACCAGCCTGTTGGACTCGCCACAGCACAGGCGGTCGGCCCAAGTGCATGTCAGTGCTCATCCTCTGACGACTCATCGTGAAGGAGGTCTCGATCATGTCAGCGCCCATCCTTACCCGCTTGGCGTTCGTCAATTATCAGCTCGATCGCCCGGAAGGTCTGCTGATCAAGGTGGACCCGGACGGCGAGACCGGTCGGCGCATTGAGCCGAAGCATGATCGCCAAAGCGTCAGCTTGCAGGATCTGCGCGCTACTCCGCCAAGCTTCGCGTCCCAGGGCTTGCTGTTTCTCGATACGCCCGAGCTTGCTGTGGATGTACGCGACGCCAAGGCGCGCGACCGCCTGCACACGCCAGCCATCGAGGCGTTGCTCAAGCAGCAGCTCGGTGTCAGTGAGGTGCATGTGTTCGACCACACCTTGCGAGGCTTCCAAGGTGAACGCGTGCCGGCGCAGCATGTGCATGTCGACTACTCGCCACGCTCTGGCCCGCAGCGCGTGCGCGATCTGCTGCCGCCCGAGCAGGCGGAGCATTGGCTGAGCGGCCACTACGGCATCGTCAATGTCTGGCAGCCCGTCGAGCAGGCCGTCGCGCGTGACCCTGGCATTCGCCGATACCCAAAGCGTGCACCACGAGGACTGGGTCAACATCGACATCCTCTATCCAGATCGCTGCGGCCAGATCCAGGGCCTCGTCCATAATCCGGATCACCGCTGGTACTTCGTCTCACATATGCGCCCCGACGAAGCCATCGTCTTCAATGCCTTCGACAGCGCCGGCAAGCCACCGGTCGCGCATACCGCGGCCGAGCTGCTCGACACGCCCGAAGATGCGCCCACACGCACCAGCCTGGAGACGCGGGTATTGGTCCGCTATCCCGACTGAGGTGCAGCGGCCGTTGGTAGCGGCTGAGCGCCAAGGGCAACATGGCGGATACCGGGCCCATCCAGGTAGCTGACCATTTCTCCTCGGTACCGGCACTCACCGCCAGTTGACGGTCATCCAGGCCTTCCTCCCAGCAGGCATCGCTGTCCCCACGTTTTCGTCTCACATTCTTTGTCATTCAGGAGCTTTGCCATGAGCTTGTCATTCCATGTCGTCAGCCACGAACGCGGCTTCTCCCCCACGCCCCTGCCCATCTGGACGGACAACGGCGACGTGTCTGACCTCTTCGAAACCGACGCGACGCCTGAGGTTGTCCGTCAGGAGGTCGAGGGTGTCCCCGGCGCCTTCCAGCTGCTCAATGTGCTGACACCTGCCGAGGCCGACAACTTCGTTGCCGTTCTGGAGGACATGGGCTTCGAGGAAGATGCGCCCGTCTCCCTGCCGCGCTCGGTACGCCACAATCACAACGTCAACTGGATCGTCAGTGAAGCGGTCGATCAGGTCATCTGGCAGCGCTCGGCGCCGCTGGTCACCGAGCAGATCCAGGGCGAGGGAGCCAAAGGCATCAATGCGCGCTTTCGTGTCTATCGCTACGAGGCCGGCGACTTCTTCAAGCCGCACACCGATGGCGCCTGGCCGGGCAGTCGCGTCATCAATGGCGAGGTCGTCCAGGACGCCTATCCGGGCCTGATGAGCCAGTACACCTTCCTCATTTTTCTGAGCGATGGCTACACTGGCGGGCGCACCGAGTTTCTGGTCAGCCGCCGTGATCCCGACAAGCCGGCTCAGTCGCGGGACGATATCCAGACGGTCTCGGTCTCCACGCCCAAGGGTGGCGTACTGTGCTTCCCGCATGGCTCGCATCCGCAGCACTGCGTGCACGCCAGCGAGCCGATCCGCGACGGAGCCAAGTACATCATCCGCAGCGATATCCTCTACTGAAGGCTCTCAGATGAGCGCCATCTGATAAACACCGCCTGATGAGTATCGTCCAAGCAGCCGCGACGTGCGCACAGGGCCCGATCTCCCTTTAGATCGGGCCCTTCGTGTATCTGGACGACGGACAGCGCTCACGCCTGGCTAGTGACAGGACAGCCGCTCGCGGCGGGCCAGCAAGAAGTCGATCCAGGCGCGCACGCGCGGGTTATGCTGATTCTCGCGCGCGTAGACGACATGGATACCGGTGTCGAAATCCGATGAGGTGACCTGATAGTCCTCCAGCACCGGCATCAGGCGGCCGCTTGCCAGCTCTTCCCGTATGGCCCAGAGCGGCTGTACCACGACGCCGGCGGCGCCCAGCGCCGCCTGGGTGAGAATGTCGGCATTGTTGGTGCGCAACGCACGGGCCCGCACCGAGATACGATGCTCCCGATCCCCCTGCACCAGTCGCCAGTGATGATTGGCGGTGGTATAGCTGAAGGTCAGCAGACGGTGCTGCTCCAGGTCTTCCGGCCGATGGATCGGGGGCCGGGCCGCGAGGTAAGACGGCGCGGCGGCCAGCACGAAGCGCTGATCACTGATGTGCCGCGCGATCAGGCTCGAATCTTCCAGGTGACCGATGCGCAGGGCCACGTCGAAGTGGTCCTCGATCAGATCCACACGCTGGTCGCTGCTGACGATATCCAGCGCCACCTCGGGATAGCGCTGCATGAACTCGCTCACCAGCGGCGCCAGATAGAGGCGTGAATAGCGCCACGGCACCGAGATACGCAGCGGCCCCGCGACGCGCTCACTCAGCGTCTCGAGCTCACCCTCCAGTTGTTCCACCTCGGCCAGAATGGCGCGAAAGCGGATCAGGGCACGCTCTCCAGCGGGCGACAGCCGCACATGGCGAGTGGTGCGCACCAGCAGCGGCTCGCCCAGCTGGCGCTCCAGATGATTGACATGACGCGTCGCCGTGGAACTGGCGATATCCAGCTCCCGCGCCGCCACATTGAAGCTCTGATGCTCCGCCACCTTGAGAAAGGTGCGCAGGCGTTGAGTCAGTTCGTTCATGGTGCTCCTGCGAATCCTCGGCGTCCCTGTCGCGTGCCCCACAGGTCAGCCGGCCGGCCAATCACCTGACCAGTAGACTCGGCAGTCGGTGGGCGAAGTCGCCTGGCGATGACGGTTGGCGATGACGGTTGGCGATGGTCGGGCTCGAGCATATCATCGTCGCAACGCTGGATGGCCGAAAGGGAGGACGAATGACATGGACATCATGAGCAGCATGAAAGGACTCGCCGGCGGCGTCCTGATCGGCCTCTCGGCAGTGATGCTGATGGCCTTTCTGGGACGTATCGCGGGTATCAGTGGCATCACGCGGGGAGCGCTTCTGGAATCAGGCCCGGACCACCGCTGGCGCATTGCCTTCGTGCTCGGGCTGATCAGCGGCCCGTTGCTCCTTGTGCTGTTCAATCTTGACTGGGGCAATGTGGCCGAGCGCTCAGATGCGCTGATCGGAAATCCCACCAGCGGGGGCCTGAGCATGATGTTCGCAGGCCTGCTGGTAGGCGTGGGAACAGGCATCGGGGGCGGCTGTACCAGTGGCCACGGCGTCTGCGGTATCGCTCGTCTTTCACCCCGCTCGCTGGTGGCCACTGTGGTGTTCGTGGCCGTCGCCATGCTGACGGTCTTCGTGAGCCAACACCTGATGGGAGAGTCACCATGAAAGCTGTCATCGGCTTCATCACCGGCCTGGTCTTCAGCCTCGGGCTGACACTCAGCGGCATGACCGATCCCGCGCGTGTCGTCGGCTTTCTCGACGTGGCCGGTGACTGGGACCCCACACTGATCTTTGTACTTGGCGGTGCCGTCATCACCACCTTCATCGGTTATCGCCTCGTCTGGCGGCGCGGCACTCCCCTGCTGGGCGAGCGCTTCCAACTGCCCAGGCGTCGCGATATCGATGGCCGCCTGCTGCTCGGCGCGGCCCTGTTCGGTGTTGGCTGGGGCCTGAGCGGTTACTGCCCCGGGCCTGCCATCGTCTCCAGCAGCGCCATGAGCCTGCCATTGGCGGGCTTTCTTCTGACGATGCTACTGGGCTGGTGGCTGGCCACACGCCTGACTCGCCGTCACTGACCCGAGTGCCACGCTTCGCCCAGCAAACGCCGGCCATCCGGCGGGCGTCACAACGGTGTCACACGGGATCTTGTGCGGCAGCTGGTTTATTTATCACTCTGAAAACGGCATTAAAGGCCGCTTTTAGCAGATAATTTAAACCGAAAGCTGAGTCTCTGGCCCTGCTTGAGGCCAAAATCAGTCGGAGGAAGCTTGAGAGACGAGGCCAGGCTGAGAAGTCCGCTGTAGAGAACGAAACGGCCACACAGCACGTCAATCCTGATAGTGCGTGTACTTTTTCGCACTCCCCTTTACCTTATCTGCGGGATATTTCTCAGCATTCTTCTCCATCTTCGCCCGGCACGCCGCTTCGATATCCACGTCCAGCTTGCCCGCCAGCCGGATCAGATAGAGCTGAACATCGGCGATTTCATCGCGCACGGCGGCCAGTTGCTGCTCATCCAGCTCCCTGGACTGCGCCTCGGTCAGCCACTGAAAGCACTCCTGCAGCTCAGCTGCCTCCACCGTCAGCGCCATGGCCAGGTTCTTGGGTGAGTGGAACTGATCCCAGTCACGCTCGGTGGCGAACTGGTCCATGGCGTCTCGAAGCTGCTTGAACGGGTCTGACATCTGAGGGTCACCTGGTTCTGCGGTATCGGATAGCGCTGAGCATGCCTGCTCTGCCGCTCGCTATCCAGCCAGCATCGACAAAGGCGACCATCCGGCTGTCGACTCGCTCACAGCGTGGAGAGGAATTTTCCGATGACTCTCAGGTCCCCTGACCTTCTCGCTCTGATACAGCTGGATCGTGAATCTGCCGGCGTGGTCCGCGTCCTCAATGGCGCTATGCTGCACCACAACGACCTTGCCTTGCCGTGTGCCACCAGGATTGGCACGGAACAGCCGCCAGGCGCCGTTGGGGATGCGCCCTCACCGCACAAACGATGGTCTATCTACCATTGAGTAAGAACAGCGTGATACCTAGAGCCTGACGTGCATCTCGAATAGACGATGTGATTGAGTACCAGTGGTGTATCTGTTCAGAGCGGATGCGAGTGGATGCATGGCATACTTCCCGTGCTATCCCGTGGTCACCGTGTAACACATGAGGATGTGTGTCATGAGCGATGCTACCTTCACCTTTCGGGTCGATGAGGGCCTGAAAGCAGAATTTGCCAGTGCAGCCAAGGCTCACGATCGGACCGGGGCACAGCTCCTACGCGACTTTAAGCGCAACTATGTAGCCCAGCAGCAGGAAGCACAGGACTATGACGCCTGGCTGATGTCCAAGGTGGAGCAATCACGAGCCTCGGCAGAAGCTGGTAATCTAATACCTGCTGTCGATGTGGAAGCCAGGTTTGCTGCCCGCCGTGCGTCTACCCGTGCTCGTCTGGCGAAGCCTAATTGATGGAACTGGTCTGGACGCCAGAGGCGATGCAGGATCGTGACGACATTTACGATTACATAGAGCCAGAGAATCCGCTGGCAGCCTTGACGTTGGATGACCTGTTTTCAGAGAAGGCGGCACAACTGACAGGCCACCCTGAATGTGGACAGCCTGGCCGTGCTCCGGGAGCTGGTTGTTCACCCCAGCTATATGTTGGTCTACGACGTTGTGGGGATGCAGGTGCGGATACTGAGTGTAGTGCACACAGCTCGCCAGTGGCCGCCCTCACTGGGATAAGAAGGTGTTCTTCGTCACTTCATGGGGATTTGACCTGATCCAGCATGCGCCACACAGGCTGCCGATCAGGTAGATCATGGCGATGAAATAGGCCTCGTTCCGGTTGGGGTCTCCGGCGGCACTCTGCACGGCATATCCGAAGAGAGCATTAGCGAGAAGTTTGCTGAGCTCATCTGCGATACAGGCCCGAAGGTCACTGCCGGCGGCTCTCACCTCATCAAGTAGCTCGGGGCGGCCATCCACGAGATTGAAGATGTCCTCGATGTCGTGGCCCGATAAAGGATCGTCCTCACCCCGCCCCTTGTAGGCTTCAAGCTTGGTGGCAACGAAAAGCGGTGGTGCGACCACACGGATGGAAAGACCCCCACCTAGGGAGACGGGCTGTGCCGTTTCCAGTGCCTGGGGATACCAGTGATTGCTGAAGCCGAGCACGTCGTCATGGTCCGGCATCAGATCGACGCGCAACACCTGCGTATTCCGCACCATCCTTAGGATCGCCCGACCGATCATTCTGGCGTAGCTCATTCTAGGTGTCAGGCTCAGAGTATGAATGCTGGCCGAAAGTCCCCGGTGCCCGATACTAGTAAAGCGAATATCGCGATGGTTGCTGGTCAGATCCCGTGTCAGGGCCGTAAGGCCTACCAATTCGGCTGCTGTACCGGCTGGCGGTCGCATCTTATGGCGCCGACTCGCTTCAGAGTTCGATCAAATGCTGGGACTTATTTAGATGGAGACTACGCTGGGCAGCAAGCGCTCGCCTGGGGCTCGAAGCCCATTCACTAAAGGAAGCGGCGTTGAAACGATGTCCGTGGACAGCCAAGCATCGGGAATTCCCGAGGTGCGAGAGCAATGTCAATTCCAGACAGCACAACCAACAAGCAAGTGGGAGGGCGGTGGTGGGCCCAGCAGGACATGACCCTGCGACCACGGGATTGTGAATTTGCCGCCCACGCGCTATGCATTGAAAAATCAAGCGTAGCCGAGCGAAATCCAAAAAACCACAAAACATTCGAGTTTCAATGGTTTAGCGAAGATTGGCGAAACAGGACAGACCTGATGAATGTACCCCTACTGTACCGCCCAGTTGCTACTGTCACGATAGCCTGCCATCCGCTCATGAACCGCCCTTCACTCGTGTAGCAACATACCTACATTAGTGGCTCGTATAGGAGGTGCCATCATGACCATCACAACCCTATCCAGTCGAGAACTTAACCAGGACGTTACCCGCGCAAAGAAGGCGGCCAAGAGCGGCCCAGTGTTCATCACAGATCGCGGCAAGCCTGCTCATGTGCTGTTGAGCATCGAGGAATACCAGCGGCTTATAAGGCAACGTCGCAACATTGCTGATTCTCTGGCTATGCCAGACGTTTCGGAGGATATCGAGTTTGAACCGCCGCGTGTGACCATTGGCACACAGTCCGCTGATTTCTCATGATGTATGTTCTCGACACTAACGTCGTGTCCGAACTACGAAAAGTTCGGGCTGGCAAAGCTGACCTGAACGTTGCGACATGGACTGAAAGTGTCGATGCCGCCGAGCTTTTTGTGTCCACCATCATGGAACTTGAGCTTGGGGTGTTGTCGATTGAGCGCAAGGACGCTACCCAGGGGGCAGTGCTGCGCTCATGGCTGGAGCAACAGGTACTGCCGGAGTTCTCGGGGCGAACATTGCCAGTCGATGCAGCTGTAGCGCAACGCTGCGCCCGGCTATACGTCCCCGACAAGCGCGGCGAACGTGACGCGCTCATCGCGGCAACGGCCCTTGTTCATGGCATGACGGTAGTCACTTGCAATGTGGCCGACTTCGAGCCTACAGGAGTGACCATCCTCAATCCGTGGGAGGCGATGCAATGAAAGATCGAATACGGCGGTCTCAAACTACAAGCGCAACACTATTGGAGTGTCGGAGATCCGGGCGCTGACTTCTGGAGAACCTCCGCGTATACCTCCAGAGGCGTCTTGGCGTTCAACGTCTCTCTAGGCCTGGTATTGAGTGAGTCTGCGATCTCATCGAGCTCCTCCTGGGTGTAGGTCGATAGGTCCGTTCCCTTGGGCAGATACTGTCGAAGCAGACCATTGGTATTCTCGTTCGACCCACGTTGCCACGGGCTGTGTGGATCGGCGAAGTAGATGGCTGTCCCGGTACGTTGGGTTATTTCGGCATGCTTGACCATCTCGATCCCTTGGTCGTAGGTCATCGACAGCCGTAGTGAGCGTGGAACACAGTTCAATTTGTCACTAAAGCCGACCATCGCATCCGTTGCGGTCGTACCGTCCATTTTCACCAGGATGACGAAGCGTGTCGTGCGCTCGACCAACGTGCCTATGGCAGAACGGTTGCTGGCTCCCATGATGAGGTCGCCTTCCCAATGCCCGGGCATCAACCGATCTTCGATCTCAGGCGGCCGGAGATGAATACTGACCAAGTCAGGAATTTGGCGGCGACGATCCTTGCCACGACTGCGTGGACGCCGCTTTCCCTTCCCCTGCCGAAGGCAAGCAACGAGCTCTTTTTTCAGCGAGCCTCGGGGCATCACATAGAGCGCGTTGTAGATGGCCTCGTGAGAGATCTGACGTGTGGGGTCATTTGGATACATGCGTTTCAGTGTGATGGCTATCTGCCTAGGAGACCAGTACTTGCGTAACAGGTAGGTCACCAGATCGAAGAGAGGCGTACCAAGGCGCAACTTCGATTGTCGTCGTGCTCGATGTCGCGTCAGCGTGGCCCTGAAACCCGCCAGACTGGCGTCATAGCCAGCATGAGAAGGTACCGCATGCCGAGCCAGTTCCCGAGAAATCGTGCTGGCAGCTCTCCAAAGGTACTTGGCGATGGAGCGTATTGACGGTCTTCACGCATCAGCATGATGGTGGCACGTTCTTCAGCAGTAAGGTGGTGGTAGCAATGAGTCATAGCGATAGCGTACCTGATCGATCAGGTGTTGCACTTGCTCATTGAGACCGCCATACAGACAAAAAGATACTATTCAAGGTGAGCTACTCGAAGGGGTATTCGAGGTGATAACTAATATTCGGTCCGCACAAAAGCCGGAATCGCCGGAAAGTGAGACCCTTGACAGCCGGGAACAGTCGAGCCTCCAGCGCCGCTTCGTCGGTGCCATCGGGTAGTGGCCAGCTGAAGCCGGCCTCCTGGGCCAGGCTGACGTACTTGCTGACCACGCCCTTGGAGAGGCCACAGGCCCAAGCAATCTTCTCGTGGCTGAGACCGGCGTCGTACTTGAGGCGCAACACCTCGGTGATGGTTCGCATGGGAATCCTCGGTGCTAGCATCGTCCCCTCCTAGGTTCTGTCTGGAAAGTCAGCACGTAGGCAGCGATCTATGCAGGCCAGGCATACCATCGCTCTGAAGCTGCTGGCCAACTTGTCGTAGCGGGTGCAGACGCGGCGCAGTTCCTTGATCCACGCGAAACAGCGCTCGATGATGTTTCGCTCTCGATAACGGGGTTTGTCGAAGCCCCGAGGGGCGCCAGGTCGAGGCTTTCGCTTCATCTTGCGCCGAGCGATGATCGGTTTCATGCGGCGCCGGTCGCAGTAGCGGCGAAAAGGATCACTGCCATAGCCCTTGTCGGCCACGATGTAGCGACAGCGCTTACGTGGTCTGCCCCGGCTTCCAGGCAGATGAACGTGTTCCATGGCGGTGATGAAGTGGCCTGTATCCGAGTCCTGACCGGGCGAGAGCGTGAAGGTTAGCGGCCAACCATACCGATCACAGACCATGTGGATCTTGGTCGTCAGGCTGCCTCGGCTGCGGCCCAGGGCGTGGTCTACCGGCTCTTGGCATCCCCCTTTTTGCCGCCTCCAGAGGCGGCACGGGTGGCGCGAATCGACGTCGAGTCGATCATCCAAGTGTCCAGATTCATCAGGCCATCTTCTCGCAAACAGAGCTGGAGCCGCGCCAGGATGGTCTCGAAGGTGCCGTCATCGCACCACTGACGAAAGCGGTCATAGACGGTCTTCCATGGGCCGTAGCGCTCTGGCAGATCGCGCCACTTGGCGCCCGAACAAAGGATCCAGAAGATACCGTTCAGCACCTGGCGGTCATCGCGGCGGAGGCGCCCCGTTTTCTGCGGCGGCGACACGATGTCCTCGATGAGGGCCCAGCCGTTGTCGGAGATCTCGTAGCGTCCTGCCATGAGTCACCTATGCTGCTGCGGCATAGGTGGCATTAGCAAATTCGAGTTTTCGGACAAAGCCTAGGCCAAAGCAAAAGAAGGGGGCTTCCGTAAAAAGCCGAATTATTACAGTGAGTTAGATAAGACTCCGGGAACGTGACCGATGATTCCGGTATCGTGACCACGGATTTTGGGAAAGCGGCCGAAATCGATCACGATGAAACGTAATGGCCGGTCACGTTAGCCTGGAATAGTCGGTCACGATAGATCAAAACGGGCGGTCACGATGGTGCGGACTACGCAACATGACCTCAACTTGGGGCCATTTGCGCTTGCACGCGGCTTGAAGCCGGCTAAACCAAGAAAGGGGGCGCTACAACCATCTCCGTGTGGCAGCTCAGTACCTGGAGTTCCCGTGGTACGGAAGCAATAAAAAGACAGAGACGGCACAACCAGCAGGTAGAAAGGGACGATGGTGGGCCCAGCAGGACTCGAACCTGCGACCAAGGGATTATGAGTTCGCTTTTAAAACAATAAGCCACTGAAAGAAAAGGGAAAGAGACTGTAATCGAGCGAAAGGTACAGTTCTTTGGAATCAGTAGCTTAACGAAAGTTGAGGATAGCATACGAAGCTGGTGTGTGTACCGCTGGTGTACCGTTCTGGGGACCTCCCCTAACTCGAATAGCATGCCTCAGAGAGAGCGCAAGGCTGCTTCTCTCAAAGGCATGCTGATCGCTTACGACCAAGAGCAGCATTTCAGTAAATATTGACGCAATACTGAAGCTCCCCAGCGGCACTGGCCACCAGCGAAATTGCGGTCCAGTGCCGCGCTTGGTTATGAGCTTTCGGCAATATACCCTATTGTGTCCCACTACACCGACTGTAGTCCCAGCTCTTTCAGGTACCGGTTGTGTTTCTCAGCGGCTTCGGCAATACGTTTTTCAATATCGCTCAGTTCGGCATTGACGCTGGCTAAGTCGATCTCCGGCTCGACCTCGGCAGTGCTGACGTAGCGAGATATATTGAGGTTGTAGTCGTTCTTCTTGATCTCTTCCAACGAAACACGCCTTGCATAGCGCTCTTCCTCCTTACGGTATTGGTAAGTATCGACGATCTTATCGATATCCTCTGGTCGCAGAGCGTTTTGACGCTTGCCCTTCTCGAAGTACTCGCTGGCGTTAATAAAGAGCACATCGTCGGGCTTTTTACACTTCTTCAGGACCAAAATGCAGACCGGGATACCGGTAGAGAAAAAGAGATTGGCAGGAAGGCCGATGACGGTATCAATATGACCGTCTTTGAGCAGCTTGGTACGAATACGACTCTCCACGCCACCGCGGAAGAGAACGCCGTGGGGCAGGATAATAGCCATAGTGCCTTCGTCGCCGAGGAAGTGGAATCCATGTAACAGGAACGCCATGTCCGCCGCTGACTTCGGTGCCAAACCGTGGCTCTTAAAGCGAAAGTCCTCGCCTAACTCTTCAGTCGGCGTCCAGCGGTAGCTGAAGGGCGGATTGGCAACGATGGCATCGCACTTGACCTTTTTGGCCGGGTTCATCTCGCTGAGCATGTCCCAATCGTTGATCAGAGAGTCGCCATGGTGGATCTCAAACTCGGTGTCCTTCATCCCGTGCAGCAGCATGTTCATGCGCGCCAGGTTGTAAGTGGTGATGTTCTTTTCCTGACCGTAGATCATGCCGATGCCGTAAGGTCCCATCTGGTTGCGAACATTAAGCAGCAGCGAGCCGGAGCCGCATGCGAAGTCGAGCACGCAATTGAGTTTCTTCTTTTTTCCGGTGGCGGGCTCTTGGCTATCGAGGGTGACAATACGAGAGAGAATGGTGGAGACCGATTGCGGGGTGTAGAACTCCCCGGCCTTCTTACCGGATCCGGCGGCGAACTGGCCAATCAGGTACTCGTAGGCATCGCCGAGAATATCACTTTCGGCAGAGAACTGGGCGATCCCTTCGGCGATCTTAGTGATGATAGTGCAGAGTTTCTTGTTGCGGTCGGAGGGGGTCCGGCCGAGTTTCTCCGAGTTGAGGTTGATCTCGGAAAATAGACCTTGGAAGGTGCTGGCGAAGGATTGGTTCTCGATATACTTGAACCCTCGCTCCAAGGTTTGCAGAAGCTCGGCATCCTGAATTCGGGCACGGTCATAGATGCTACTCCAGAGATAGTCTGGGTGGATGCAATAGTGCACCTTGCGGCGCATCTGCTTTTCCAGAGCTGGCACATCGTCAGCGTTGTTCTTATACCAGACCGTCAGCGGCGCACGTCGATCCTCTCCGTCCAGTTTGGGGTAGTCCGTCCCCAGTTCCTTTTTAGCTGCGGCCTCGTAGTTGTCGGAGAGGTAGCGCAGAAACAGGAACGACAACATGTAGTCGCGAAAATCGTCGGCATTCATTGCGCCGCGCAGGTCGTCTGCGATAGCCCAGAGAGTCTTACCTAGTTGGTTGAATTGTTCTTTGGTCATGGTGTTGTCACCATTGTTGAGCCACCGAGAATTTCCGGGAGATCGAATTGAAAACGGGCGATGAAATCGTTGAGAATATGACGAAATAGGTCTTGGTTATCCTCGCCCATCCTAGTTGGTTCATGTATGGCATATTTGCCGTGGCTGAGAAGATTAAGCGCTCGATTGAAGAGAGCCCTATTATCCTCGTCGTCAAGAGCCTTTAGGCAAAAAGAAATATCTGAATGGCCAAAGAAGGCAGCAGTCTTCTCCATGATACTCCGCAGTGCATTGAAGTGGAATGTATAGAGGGTTCCTGTGTCCGGGTCGGCTGCTTTTTTCAGCTCGGCGAGGCAGGCAACATGATGGAAGAAAGGTGCATCTTCGGTGGGTCGCAGGGTGTACCTGCCCTCACTATTGGGGCGATGAAGGAAATAGCGTTTGTGCCTCACACTGGGCTCATTTTCTTTCGACCTACCAATCTCATTACACATCACATTGAAAAATAGTGAATGGTGCGAGGATACGACGACCTTGAGGGGGGCAGCGGTCTCATTCTCATCTAGACGGTTAGTGGCTCGGCGGAGGAGTTTGGCGAGGTCGCAGGCAACAGCGATGGCATTATTGTCATCGAGGGAAGAAATTGGGTCATCGATGTATAGGTATTTCACCCATTGATAAGTTTCATGACCATCAAGAATGCGCTCACAAATGGCCATAAAGAGGCACCAAATGAAGATATTCTCCTCACCTCGAGATATTTTTATATTGTCTTGCCCATCCTTACTGAACCTTACAAAGCTAGGTTTAGAGAATGATTCTTCTCCTTGATGAATTTCTTTGTATTCAAAATCAAAACCGAAATCAGCATAGCGTTTTAGATATTCATCGATGGTAGGCTCAAGACCCAAGTTTGTAAATCCATCAAAGAATCTTGAACTATAGTTCACCTTCAATCCGCGATCAGAGTCATTCTCGAGGTCATTTTCCCATATGAACAGGTCCTCGGTGAAGGCATTGAAATAAAGTGTATCGGCATTACCGTTGTTTCTACGCTTACCATGGTTTTTAAACTCCACAGAGAGGCGGGTCTTTCCCGTACGATTGTAAGCATAAAGAAGAATCAATTCTTTATTATTCAGATCATCGCGCACGCGGGTGACCAGTCTACTCAAGTTCTGGTAGGTGCGAATCCCACTCATGACATTGTACCTTCAACGTCAGGGAAGAGCTGCTGCATCAACCCATCTTTATGGTTCTTGAGGGCTTTTAGTTTTTTCACTTGGGCTGTAATTAGCGCATCGCAGGAAGATAGACAGTCGGCGATTTTTTTCTGCTCCGGTTTTCTCGGCAATCGAACCACATAAGGTGTTATATGCTTATTATTTATTTGCGGTATCGCTGAAGTATCCGCGATTTTCGATAACCCTTCAGCAACAATCATGTAGTAGAGAAATTCCGCGAGCACACTACTCCTTGGTGTAATAGCCATGAGATTTGTATCCATTAAAACTTCTAAAGAATTAATTCTCACCTTATTTTTTAGAATAGCAGCACCTCTTTTGGGGAAAACAACAGAGCCGCAAGGAATCACTCCCAGCTCGTCATTGCTATATTCCCTGCTGCTTGACTGATATTTCTCACAGTTATTAAGATCCTCTACCTTGAGGAAGGGATATTGTGCTTTACCTGTCAGGTTGTATCGAGAGGGGCTGTAGCCGCTTCTAATATCAACCAACTGACCCAGCGTCGTCTCCCCCCACTCTCCCGCCCCCCGAAACTCAGGAAAGCGCAGGCGGGGAACGGTTTCGCCCTCGCGGGGGAAGAGTTGCTGTATGAGCCCTTTTTTGTGGGTCTTGAGAGCGTCGAGTTTGTCCACCTGGGCGGCAATCATCGCGTCAAGGGAAGAAAGGCAGTCGGCGATTTTTTGTTGTTCATCTGAGCCTGGCAATGCAAGAGGGTATTCCTTCATTAGTGCGACATCGCCCCTCGGCATCTTTACGCCTTTCGCACCCCTCATTACATAATTAATGAAAACCTCATTTTTCAACAAAAACGGCAAAAAGACATTGTTACTTCTACCCTTCGGGCGAATGACAACAACATCATTCGATGCACCGCCACTTCTGTTTGCCACCCAAGCCTTTCTCAGGTAGGGCCGAATATTTGCAATCAAAATATCGCCATTTTTATAGGCCGTAAATGACCCTGAAGGCGGTAATTTTGAAGCACTAGCAATACCGCCGAAATCAGGCAGTATATTCTCTGTGCTAACATATGTATCTAGCGAAAGCTCACTCAGCGAAAGCCTTTTTTTCACAAACTCAGAGACATCTTTATCGCCGAGCTTTTTAGGCACCCACTCCTCCGCATCCCGAAACTTGGGAAACCGCAACCTGGGCACCAATGCCTGCTTTTCATCTTTCATGTTATCACTCATACGCTGCCAAACCCGAAATCTCTCGCCCACTAGCCTGTTTCTTCAAGAAAGGCACCAGCTCTTCCATTAGTGCCAGTTCGGCCTTGCTCCGCGCCTTCCAACCCAGCTCTAGCGGCTCGAAGAGGTCGCTCAACTGCTCGCCGTCGAAGATCATACGGTCGAGGATATCGTCGACAAAGCTTTGCAGTCTGTCGCGCTCCAGCCCGTACCGTTCGGCGAGGGTGCTGAGTTCAGACTCGGCCTTGCACGCCTTGAAGGCCTGGTAGCCTTCGCGGATGTCCCACTCGCTGAGGCCCTTGCCGGACTCAAGGGTGTTGATGTAGGCGATGATATCGTCGCGCTCGTCCATCAGGTTGCTGTTGGCCGCGAGGAGGTTGATGAGCTGCTCGCGGGTGAGAGTTTTCTTGCCGGGAGCCTCCTGGGTAAAGCGGGCGACCAGCCCCATGATGTAGTCGTAGTCGATCATGGCCGAGGAGAAGAGCACGAATTCGAAATCAAGCTGCTCAATGGCTGCTTGGTCTTCTCTAGCGTCGCTCCCTGTCTTGCCTTGTTGCTGCTTGAGGTGCTGTGCGACCTCCAGGTACATGCCCTTGAAGCCGCGTAGTTGATCTTCGGGCAGGCGCTCTTTGATCTGCTGTTGCTGCTCGTCGCTCAGGTCGGTGTACTGATCAAGCTGGGTCTTGAGGCGCTGGACTTCCTTGAAGCGATTGATGAATTCGGCACGAGCGGTATCGCCCTTTAGGTTGTTGACCGCTGCTGGAGTGCAGGGCTCGCCTTGGGCCTGCATGAAGTTTTCCAGCTGCTTGACGGCTTCATCCAGCTTATCGATGACTTCGGGAGCGGGGTCGACCAGCCAAATTTCACGGGAGCGCTTGGCGTCCTCTCCAGAGAAGAGGGCGATGGCCTCGTCCACGGTCTTTTCTTGGGCGCGGAAGTCGAGGATATTGCCGTAGGGCTTAGTGTCGTTAAGCACGCGGTTGGTGCGTGAGAAGGCCTGAATCAGTCCGTGGTGCTTGAGGTTTTTGTCCACGTACAGAGTGTTGAGGTACTGGGAGTCGAAACCTGTAAGGAGCATGTCGACGACGATGGTGAGATCGATCTTGTTCTTTCTCGGGTAGTCGCTGTTGGGGTACTTCTGGTCCTTGATGCGTTGCTGCACATCCTGGTAGTAGAGATCGAACTCACCGAGCTTGTGATTAGTGTCGTACTGGGCATTGTAGTCGCCGATGATCTCCTGCAGAGCGGCCTTCTTCTTCTCCGGCTCTTGCTGGTTGTCTGCCTTCTCCTGTGGCAGGTCTTCCTGCAGCTGCTTCACATCCTTACTGCCATCCGCCGGCGGCGAAAAAACGCAAGCAAGATTGAGGGGGATGAAGTCCGGATCTTCGTCCCGACGCTCGGCCTGCGCCTGCTTGAAGAGATTGTAATAGGCGATCGCATCATTAATAGAGGCAGTGGCTAACACGGCATTGAAGCGGCGGTGGTTGGTGGCGGCATCGTGCTTGGTGAGGATGGCGTCCACAACGGCCCGCTGGGTGAGCGCCTGGCTGGGCTTGGGGCTAGCTGTGTTGGCCTTGCCACTGATTGGATTGTCGGCCTCACCTTGCTGTGCGGCCTCAGGCTTGTAGTAATCGATATGAAAGCGCAGCACGTTGCGATCATCGATGGCGTGGGTGATGGTGTAAGCGTGTAGCTGCTTTTCAAAGATGTCTTTGGTGGTGCGGTATGAACCCACGGTGCCATCGATCTGCTTATAGCTGGCGTTCTCCTCAAAGATGGGTGTTCCCGTGAAACCAAAGAGCTGCGCCTTGGGGAAGAAATCCTTGATGGCGGCATGGTTTTCGCCAAATTGGGAGCGGTGGCATTCATCAAAGATGATGACGACACGCTTATCGCGCAGCGGGGCCAGGCGCTCCTTGTAGGTGAGTTTGCCCTTCTCCTTATGCTGCAGAGCCTTTCTATTTGTCTCATCCAGCGCCAAGCCCAGCTTCTGGATGGTGGTCACGATCACCTTGTCAGCGTAGTCCTCGGAGAGCAGGCGGCGCACCAGGGATTCAGTGTTGGTATTCTCTTCGACACAGCCTTCCTGAAACTTATTAAATTCGATGCGGGTCTGGCGGTCGAGGTCCTTTCGGTCCACCACGAACAGGCATTTTTCAATATCAGGGTTGTCCTTGAGCAGGGTGGAAGCCTTGAAGGAGGTAAGGGTCTTGCCGCTGCCAGTGGTGTGCCAGATGTAGCCGTTGCCCCGGTTTTGGTGGATGCAGTCGACAATGGCTTTGACCGCATAGATTTGGTACGGGCGCATGATGAGAAGCTTTTGCTCGCTGGCAACCAGTACCATGTAGCGGCTGATCATCCGCGCCAACGTACACTTGGCGAGGAACTGCTCGGTGAAGTCGTCCAGGTGAGAGACTTTTTGGTTGTTCTCCTCGGCCCATTGGTAGATGGGTAGGAAGCGCTCGTCGGCATTGAAGGTAAAGTGGTGGTTGTGGTTATTGGTGAAGTACCAGGTGCGATCGCGGTTGCTGACGATGAAGAGCTGCATGAAGCAGAGCAGCGTGTTCGCGTATCCATTGCCGGGTTCGTTTCGGTACTCGACGATCTGCTCCATCGCCCGACGCGGGTTGATGCCCAGAGATTTCAGCTCGATCTGTACCAGCGGCAAGCCGTTTATGAGCAGGATCACATCGTAGCGGTGATGGCTGTTTTCGGTATTTATGCGGAGTTGGTTGATGACCTCAAATTCGTTTTTGCACCAGTCCTTAAGGTTGACCAACTGATAGTGCAGCGGGGTGCCATCTTCGCGCTCGATATAGCCATACTCCCGCAGGGACTTTGCGGCCTGGAAGACATCAGCGTTGATGATCTCATCGCGCAGGCGGGCGAATTCGGCGTCGAGCAGCTTGACCCTATTGAGTGCTTCGAACTTCTCACGGAAGTTCTGCTCCAGCGTGATCTTGTCTCGGATATCAGGACGGTATGTGTATTTAAGCTCTTCCAACTTCTTAATGAGATCCTGCTCGATCTGGCTTTCTTTTAAGGTCATCCTGATAACTCTTCTGAATTGCACGGGATCGTGACTGCGAAACATGCCTTGATGATTAGGGGAGCGTTTCACACGCTGAGGCTCGAGGACCGAAGTGTGCGCCGTTGTACTGCCCCCAGATCATTCACAGCACTGAAGGCCTCAACCAGTCGCAGCGCCTCGCGACAGCGTCGCAGGGCCTCGTCACGTGGCTCCAGCGGCAGGTAGGCCAGGTCGAAGTCGCCCGATACACGGGGTATTGGCTGCACGAAGAGGTTGATGGCCCTACAGTCCTTGAGAGCGAAGCACGGCCCACTATTGGGGAATGGCAGCAGCGAGACTAGCAGCCTGACCTGTTCGTGGTAGCGAGCGTCAATCGGCATACAAGAACGTCTCCGGCACCGTCACATGATATTCCCTGTCTAGCTTGCCGCCCTGGCAGAGCTGCCGCTTGCCTCTGCCGAGGTCCAGTCGACGTGGTTCCAGACGACCGTACCAGGCATGCCCGGCGTGGCGAGCCAGCACTAGGAAGGCACGCTTCGTTCTCACCGAACGGCACCCCTCCAGTAATGCCTGCAGCCGACGCGGACGCAGCGTATTGAGCCCGCCGAAGGTGTCCACCAGCTCACTGCTGAAAAGCAGCTCATTCGGCGTCACGGCAATCCATTCAAGAGCCGCTCGCTCCGGGGTCGATACCTGCAAGCTGAAGGCCCTGCCATCCGGCTCGTAGTCCATGAAGCTGCCGGGAAGTTGCACTGGCAGGCCCTTTTCAGAGTGGTGCACTATCCCCCCTGCCCATTCGGCGTCACTCAGCCACCGGGGCAGCCGAGCGGCCTCCTTACCATACAGGTGCGTCGTGCGCTCCCCCATGGGCAGATAATGAACAATGCCATGCAGTGCCAGGGCCGTCTGGCCACCCGGCCAAAGCGGTGGCAGCCCCGTGTCGTAGCTTGCCTGCAGGGCGAACACACCGCTCTCCCAGGTAAGAGGCGCCTCCGCTTGGAAGTAGGCGCCGTACCCCACGCGTTTCAGCCAGCCTCTGCCGGCCAGCTTACGCGCCTGATCCGAGGTGACGCCGTGTGATGCCAGCCAGGCGGTCGTCACGACGGCGCCATACGGGATCTTGTGCAGCAGACGGTTTATTTCCACGCCCAAAAGCCGCCCTATATTCCGTTTTCAGAGTAAAGGATAAACCACAACGGTTTATCTTCAAGCCCCAAACCGCCATTCCAAGCCACTTTTAGGAAAAATTTTAAACCGACAGCTGCATTTCCGCCCCCACTCGAGCTAGAGGGTGACCTCGCCGCAACGGTTGCAGGATCAGTCGCCCATCATCGATGCCGGCGCTCTCCCCAGGCGACCGGCGAAGCTGAAGCAGGTGGTAACTTGATGACGACGCCGGATTGCCGGCAACTGCCAGCACTTTGCGAATCCTGCCCTAGCTCAAAAAAAGCTCATGGATTTCGTACGCACGAAATTTTGACTCTGGCGGTGCCCTCTCTCGCGCTACGAATAGGGCGGTGGTACCACTGGCTGGCAGTTCGCGAATCCTGCTCTAGCTCTATACCCATTCATTCTTTTCGTACGCACGAAAATGGGGTCAGGGACGCGCTAGATTACCCAGTTAGTAATACGCACGGACCTGTCTCAAACTTCTCGGACTTGCCTCGTTACAACCACTTCGTTTCGTGTGCACGAAAAGATGCATGCCCTTGCGGCTGCGTTGTCGTCCCCAATCCGCAGGGGTTCGCCATTAGTAATACGGACGGACCTGTCTCAAACCTGCTCGTCGCCTGGGGCTGAGCGGGAGGCTTCGCCATTAGTAATAGGGGAGGCACTTGTCTCATCTTCAAGAGCCTCTCCCCACTTGCGCCGACGCTTGGCCATCTCAGCTTTCATCCACTGCCCGGCGGCGCGCATCTCGGCTCGCAGTTCCTCGATCTCCTCGGGTGTCAAACGCCGGTAGCTCATGAGGTCTCCTTCTGAGATGAATCACGCCGGAGCTCGGGATATATCGCTGCTCGCCATTGCCACTGAAGAACACATACGGCAATACCGACCACACAGACAAACAGGGTACGAGCAGCCTCGCCATCGCCAGCAAGGGCGACGCTGATCAAACCAGGCAGTTCAGGGAGCAATGCCACAGACAACAGGATACCCACCACCAGTAACATGCCCGAGATGGCCAGCCCTACCCCACGCTTTACCCGTGCCCAGCGGACGCGACAGGTATCTAACCACTTGATATTGGTATTCATGACTTAGCCTCCTGTCATCGTGTTGCCAGCACCGAAACGCTTCTGGTAGGCACGATAGGCAGACTTGGCGCCACGGTAAGGAGAGGTTGCTGCACTGCCTACTAAGCGTGCATCACGTTGAACGCCGCGATACTGACGGCGGATGGCTGAGGGACGCATCGCGGACATAGCAGAGCCCAGAGAGCCCTGAGTTGCCAATGCCACACCGCCGCCCAATGCAGAAGCAATGGCCGGCACCTGCTTCAGCACGAGGATGCCAAGGGCAAAAAAAGCAATCAGATAGGCGCTTGTGGTCATACTGGCCATGCTGCCTGCCGAGGATTCCACGATGTTCATGAACGCTTCGCTGACATCGATGACCATGCGCCCAATGGCTGAACCCAAAACCAGCAGCATGCCGAAATTAATCACCATGCCCAACCAGCTCTCGAAAAAACGCTGGGTGCTGTTAAACAGCAGGCCGATGATAAAGAGCGGACCAATCGCCAGCAGCACAGTCGTTGCTACCTTGCTGGCCAGCAGGAGAAACGCCACTACGATGGCAACACCGCCACCAAACACCATGATCAGAATTGCCACCAGATACATGCCGAAATCACCACTCATGACTCCCGCTTTATCCCAGGCCTGATCAGCTACGGCGAGAACGCGGGAGAACAGGCTGTCCAAAATGGCCGCGGCACCTCCATTGGACCCCGTGATGACTGCTGCTACCTTTTCCGGGCCGTGAGCCAGCACGTCCACCACAACGCCCATATAGGTACCGACCGTCAGTCCCAGCGCCATAATGAAGCCGATGCGAAGGATACGAAAAACGCCCTCCTGCAAGGGCTCACTGACCTTGCCAAACATCATCAAATAGCCCCAGATGGCAATCCAGACGATCAACATGCTGGTAAACATTGGCGTGATGTAAGCGATGAGGTCAGTAGCCGTATTGATGATGTACTGATCCAGTGCCTGATCAACGACGGAGAACATGCCTTCAAACAGGTTCATGAGTCCTCCTCGCTTTTGAGGCTAGATAGGTCGAGCTCGAAGGGCTCACCGCTAGACAGTGCCCGCTCCGCCTGGAGTGCATTAATGCAATTCGGCGCCTCCTGGAGTTCGCCAGGGTTGTTGCCACACGTCTCCAGTGTCTCCTTGCGCTCGTCGTGATGCGCTTTGTACCAGTCCACGGTCTGCACCGGGCCAGTATTCGGGGTATCATCAAAACACCCCGACTGCGCAACGCTGACCAGAACCACAATGGCAATATTTCTTGCGCACGAATTTTTCCTGATACTCATAAGGCCTCCTTACCAATCAAGCTCGAAAGGTTCCCCTGATGATGCGACGCGCATCTGCTGTACGCGCTGGTTGTGCATGGCTTGGCTAGCCTCGGCCTGCGAACGGAGCATGGACAGCTTTGCCATCTCGTTTTGCAGAATGACTTGCTCGGCGCCGATACGGGCCTGGAGGTCCAGAACGTCTTTCTGGTCAGGGCTGTTGTTGACCTCAGCCACCAAGCCAGTCAGCTCGCTGAAACGCTCCTGCGCCTGTTCCAGGGACTTTTGGGACTGGCCAAGCCAGGTCGCCGTGTTCTGGTTGCCGCTGTCGTACAGGTCCGCCACATCGCCGGTCAGGCCGTGTTCGTTCGCCCCCCTGATGCCGGCGTCGCTCAGCACCTGGTTAGGATCGACGTTCACGGCGGTGTCATAGGCCGAGTCGATGACGTTGCCCAAGCCACGAACCCCGCTCATGCTGTCCAACTCCTTGTTGGCCATTTCGAGCTGGCTTTTCAGTTGCTCGATTTGGGTAAGCATGTGTTGAACCTGCAAAATCTGCTGGGTCAGGCTCGACACGTCGATAACGGGAATCCCGCCTGCCATGGCTGGCTGCGATAGTCCGATGGTGGCCGCGAGGGCGACACCGGCCATTTTTCGCGCACACGAAATTTTGTTGCTCATGATCAAACCTCCTTTTGACGATCCTGGCGGGTCGCTTTGGCCTCCAGACGCCGTCTCGTCCTCTGGAGCGTGAGCGACCGTTTTTCAAAATCCAGGCTTTTCAGGTCGATAGACTCCATCACCTCTTTCATCTCCTCGATACAGGTGAAGAAGTCTTCGGGAAGGGCTTCCAACCCTTCGATGAGAAAATCGCAAGCGTAACCGGCGATGATCACCAGAGTTTGAATCTCACCCTGGATGGCGTGCTGTTCGACCGCGTGTGATCGGTACAGCCGTGACAGGCCACTGTCGGTGTAGGCGGGTGTGATACCCTGTTTGTTAGCCATGGATGCCTCCTATGCAGGCAGTCGTGGTTAGGTGCGGTCGGGGCCATCACCCCCGTTCCGCGCCGCTTGAGTTTTATGTCCGGAGGGTTCTGCGCATTTCTTCTACTGCAGGAGCTCCAACCTTGTCGCTGCCGTAATTTCTGGCGATGAGATCTGCTCTTTGCTGGCCCAATAACTCAGCCATCTCCGCCCGAGTTAATTTTGATTCGGACCCAAGATAACTCTTGGCCTTGGCCGCCTCGCTTTTATTTCTTGATGTACTCTGTGTTGTATTCTCTGTAATAGATTTGCCCTTTGGTCGAATCAAGGTTTGACCATCCTGATCACCAGATTGGCCAGAAGGGATAGTAGAATCGACCAAAGGGAAAAACTGGGAATTACAATCACTTCCAGAAGGGTCGTCGTCGAATTGCTCCGCCAGAAGCTCAAGCAAGCGCTCGCAGTTCACCCGATACCACATTTTTGCAGGTACATCTCTCCTTTCCTCTTCCAATACGCCAATTTCCACTAGCGATTTCCTAGCATTAGCCTGCTGCTTTGGAGAAAGCCCTGTTTCTGACTCCCAGCTATCTCTGCCACGCTGATTCTTATAAAACCACCCTCCTCTTTCCTCCGCCTTGGTGTTACGCGTCCAGTAAAATGCTTGGCTGAGAAAAACTGCACCAGGAACTGAAACGCCGGGAAGGAGCGTGAATGCGGCATGATAAGCAACCACCCTACCCAAGATCTTCTGTACTACCGAGGGACTAACACGCGCCATATTCAGAAGGCTCCAAATCCAGAGCGTCTTTGACTTGGAGCGTCCGAAAATAGACACGACGCCCTACCTTCACCATCGTCGGCTTCAGCTTTCGAGAGACCTCAGTATCTGAATAAAGAGAAACTCGCACACCATCGGGCGAACGACCAAGAAGATCCGCCAGGTCTGTTATGCTCATCAGTAGGCCGAACCGATCAATAAGATATTCTTCGACTTTCATGGCTAGCACTCCATCAATCACACATCGACGTAATCAATGCTAACCAAGCAAAGCCAAAGCTCAAGCGCGCGCCTCTTGCATAGCAATCAATGCACTAGACATTGATTATCAAAGTGTATTATCTTGAAGAAAAGGCGAAATAAAAATACTAGGTATTACAGCCACTTAAATAAATAACAAAATTTAACAAATTGCACAGACGTGAAGACAAGGAGCTCAAGCGGAGCAATAATAAGAATAATAATAGAATTATTATTCTTATTATTCCTAAAAGAAATCCTCCTTTTGCCAGGGGGGGGGCAACACTCCTTTTACCACCGGTGACAAAGCACCGGCATCCGCTCAACAAACAATGGTCAAGAAGTTTGGCTATTGACTTTTAGTTCGATCTAGCTTCGCGACCAGATCTGCCGCCCGCAGTTGTGTATATCTCCTCAGCATCTGCATTGATTTGAGACCCCTGATCGCCGCTAATTTCTGATCAGACAGTCCAGCCTCTACCAGCCGACTGACAGCCTCATGGCGCAGATTATCGGAGCGGAAGTCATCTAGTCCGGCCTGCTTCTTCGCCTGGTTCCAGAACTTGGTGTCGGCATAGGGGCCGCGCTTACCGTCTCCGCTAGGTTCACCGAAGAACACCAGGTCACTTCACGCTTTCATTAGCCTCAGCCAACTGTTAATCAATTTTTTCCCCCACCGCACTCTTCAGCTCTTTTCCACGAGTAGCTATCTTTTCTTGAAGAACGCGAGAATAGCTTGATATTTCATCTCCCGTTTTAATCACTTTGGACAAACTAGTTTCCCATACGCCTCTTTCATGTTTAACATCAGTTCGCAAAACGCTCTCTTGGTGCCCCCAAAAAACATTAGTTTGCCCATAAATCTTGCAGACAGAATCACTCATCTCAGGATAATAAATATCTGAAATGGCTTTAGCCTCATGAAGCCGATGACAGCTCTCTACATATCTCTCCCGAAACTCATGGAGTTTCATGTTATTATCAGACTGCATATAACTCATAGTTAGAGATGTCTCCAGCGAAACTCTTGACAATATCGCATGCATTTTTCTTAACTCTTCTCTCTCAATGGCCACTTCTGCCATAACACGCTCATGCAGCAATCTATCTGATTGAAGAGCAACATCCTTTTGGGCAGTAATCTCAGCAATCCTTACCTGATTTCTAACTGTTGTTTTTGTCGTTATGTATGCGGCAACCGCACCGATAACAGCTCCCAAGAAAACGTACATCTCCTTAGGTAGGTAGCCATCGTTTAATGAAACACCCAGCATTTTTCACCCTCCATGCAAGAATTAGAAAACTCGTAACTAATGATCCCTCATACGATCCAGTTTTATAACCAAGTCCTCCGCCCTCAGGTGGGTATACCGTCGCAGCATCTGCATCGACTTGTGGCCACTGATCGCGGCGACCTCCTGATCGGATAGCCCCGCCTCCACCAACCGGCTGACGGCTTCATGACGTAGGTCGTGGAAGCGGAAGTCATCCAGTCGAGCTTGCTTCTTTGCCTGGTTCCAGAGCTTGGTGTAGGCGTAGGGGCCGCGCTTTCCATCCTTTCCAGGCTCGCCAAAGAACACCAGATCACAATCGAGCGGGCGCACCGGGTTGTTCAGCGCCTGCTTGAACACCTCGGTGGCGGCCTGAGTCAGCGGCACCAGGCGGGCATCGTTGTTCTTGGTGTCCGTGAGGCGCACCACGCGGCGTTTCACGTCGACCTGGGAGCGAGTGAGGGTCAGGATCTCTGAGGAGCGCATGCCCGTCTCCAGGGCGATTCTTGCGATCCAGGCCAACATGGGATTGCTGTGCTGCCGTAGCACGGCGAACAGGCGCTTTTCCTCGTCGGCGCTCAGGCGCCGGTCACGCCCCTCCCCAGGGCTTGGCTTGCGGATGTTCTGGACGGGGTTGTAGGTCAGGCCCAGCCCCCATTCCTGGATGACCACGGTGTAGAGATGGCCGAGCAAGGCGAGCTCCAGGCGCACGGTATTGGCGCTGATAGGCTGGCCACGATGGCCAATGCTGTTCAGGCGGGTGTCACGGAAATTGGCGATCAGCTCCGGCGTCAGGGCCGCGAGGGAGTACTTGCCCAAGTGCTCGATCAGCGTGCTGGCCTTGTGGCGCTCGCTCTTTTGGGTGCTGGGCTTCTTGGTGGGTGTGACGTCGGCTAGGTAGCGCTTGAGGGCTGCTTCGAGCGTCATGCGCTCCGAAGCGCTGCGCTGGATATAGACACCGCGCACCATTTCGTCTTCGGTGCGGCGTGCCCAGTCCTGGGCGTCTCGTTTGGTGCGGAAGGTCTTGGCGGTGGTGGGCCAGCCGGTCTTGCGGATGACGGCTTTCCAGCTACCGGCAGGGGTCTTGACGATGGTGGCCATGAAGGTCTCCAGGGGGCTGAAGGATCGGCACTGTACCGAAACTGTACCCTTGGACCATGGGACTCACCAGGCAAAATTCGTAAGACACTGATTTCATTGGTGGGCCCAGCTGGACTCGAACCAGCGACCAAGGGATTATGAGTCCCCTGCTCTAACCAACTGAGCTATAGGCCCTTATCAGCGCGGGCGTATGATAGCGAAAGCTGCGGCCGTAGGCTAGCGGGTTTCGGGTGGACGCTTGCCGCTGGTCAGTATGGCGGCTTTCGAGGCGCTTCCGTTGTGCTTTGACTGTTGCCGTCCTCGCATCGTAGCCCTTGTCGCATCAATGCTCTGGCGCCTCGAGAACCGGTTTTGGCGCTTGGGTGTACCGCCGGCGTACCCGCAGCGCCCCGCTCCACCCCATGCGCCCCTTTCCCTTCACACGCCCCCTCTTTCCGCGCTCCTTCTCACGCGCTCGCCCTCTATGGCTTGGTATTACTCTCCGGGGCTCTCTATCAGGCTCCTCCGCCACGTTCTGCCCTGTCTCGGTTCGATGTGGCAATGCGCCATACCTGAACCGCTTGGTGCCTACTGCACCAACCCAAGGATGGTGTAGGGGGCTTCGCAGCAGCGGCGTTCGTCGCGTTCGCTGACGCTGTGCAGGTCGTAGTTGCGGTCGTTGTCGTAGGCGACGAACAGCCGCTCGCGGTCGAGCACGGCGAGGCCTTCGGCCTTGTGTTCGAACTCGAGCACCTTGTCGTTCTCGTCGCGTACCAGGGTGGGTGCCCTGCCCTGGCGGAAGTCGTGCAGCGACATCACCCACAGATAGCCGCCGATGAGCTCGTCGTCGCCCTCTTCCGTCTCGAAGCTGGTCAGCAGGTAGAGCTGGCCGTGGTAGGGATCGTACTCGAGGCTCGACAGGCCGCAGATGTGCTCCACGCCGTCGTACTCGCCAGGGTCGAAGCTGAAGACGTCGTGGAGGGCGTCGACGAACTCCAGGTTGTCGTCGTCGTTGATGATGTAGTGGGCACCGATGACGCGACGCACGTAGTCAAAGTCATCGTGGGCCTTGCCCTGCTCGCGGATGCCGAATAGCAGCAGGCCATCGCCACGCTCGCCGGGGATCGCGGCCAGGCCCTCGATCTTGTAGTAGGGCTCGCCTACGGCTGCGTCCATCTTGCGACGAAATTCGAGCGAGCCTTCCACACCGTCGCGGGGGTCCGGGTCCACCACCTGGACCCGGTCAGGCTCGTGAAGTGGCCAGATCAGCAGGTGGTTGTAGGCGTTGAGTTCGTGGGTCTCGTCGTCGATGCGATCGAAACCGGTGGTGGCGATCATGTGGCGCCCATCGGTGGTCAGGGCGAAGTCTTCATACTTCACCGCTTCCTTGATGGTCTGCTGGGTCAGGTAGTCGATGCGGCTGTCGTCGGGACCATCGGCGGTCAACGGCAGGCTGAAGGCGGCAGAACGCTCGTGGCCGGGAATCGGCTTGTCGCTGGCCATCAACAGTCGCTCACCATCGTAGGCCACCGCGGAAATCTCGGCGTTGACCAGCTCGCCCTGGTCGTCACGCAGGCCGGGAGGAAAGCAGTGGATCGTGCCCTGCTTGAGGATTTTAACTCGTGCCATCAGGCCTCCTGATCGTCGCGTGGTAGATGCATCCAGCCTACGCCTTGTGCCTCTGGTCGGCGAGGGGGTGAGCTTGACTTGCACAAATCTTAAAATTGAATACGAACGCTTCGCATTATTTTCACAATTCGCTATATTGCTTGCCGCTGCCGAAGCTGCACACCTGCCCCACGGGCAACACGCAGCTCCCTCGGCAGGTGGCGCGAGACGGGCCGCCAGAAGCCCGGTCCGCACTGTCCCATCGGCTCGTCTCGGCAAGCCGGTCAACACTAGCCAAGCGATCATTCCATGCCTTCCCAGATTCCGATTCAGATCCACACACGCCCGCGTCCCCTTGCTACTTCGCCAATCACCGGCGTCACGTCATATGGCGGCTCTCCCTCGTCAGCGTCACTTTCCCTCGGTGCAGGCCTCTTGCTGCTGGCCGCTGCTCCGTCGCTTAGCTGGGCGCAGGCGGTTGGCGCCGATCAGCAAGGCACCGACGAGGCAGCCGTCCAGTCCCAGGAGACCATGGTGGTGGTCGGCTCGCGCACGCCGAAGTCGATCAGCGAGATCCCCGGTGCGGTGTGGGTGGTGGATCAGCAGCAGCTGGAGACCCAGATTGCGACGGGCGCGGACCTCAAGACCGCGCTGGGCCGGTTGGTACCGGGGCTGGATCTTGCGCCCCAGGGACGCACCAACTATGGCCAGAACATGCGTGGCCGCAGCGTGCAGGTACTGATCGACGGCGTCTCGTTGAACAGCTCCCGGGGCCTGTCGCGCCAGTTCGACGCCATCGACCCGTTCAACATCGAGCGCGTCGAGGTGCTGTCCGGCGCCAGTAGTCTTTATGGCGGTGGCGCCACCGGTGGCATCATCAATATCGTGACGAAGAAAGGTGACGGCCCCGGTCGCCACTTTTCCACCGCGACGAGCGTCACCAGCGGCTTCAATGACAGTGACGACGCCGACTTCCGTCTGGCCCAGTCGATCAGTGGCGGCAGCGAGCGTGTTCAGGGTCGTCTGGCGGTGGCCTATCAGGACAATGGCCGCTTTTATGACGGGCGTGGCGACGAGATCTTCCCGGACATCGCCCAGACCGACCTGCAGGACAATCGCTCCATCGACATCATGGGTAGCGTCGATCTGGCACTCAGCGCCGAGCAGACGCTGACGCTTGGCGCTCAGCTATACCGCTCGGCCTATGAGGGTGACCGTGGGCTCTACTTCCCCAACCTGGCGCTAGGCAATCTGGAAGGCGCCGAGATCCGCGACGGCTATTCGTCGGATCGCGATCCCGAGACGGATCGTCGCATGGTCAACCTGCAGTACCACCACGCCGACCTGCTGGGTCAGGACTTCTACCTGCAGGCGTTCTATCGGGAAGAAGAGGCAAGCTTCAATGCCTTCCCCTACGCCACCACTCAGGGCGTCGAATTCCGCGCCTCCAAGCAGGACACCGATCTGGGCGGTATCAAGGCGCTGTTCGATGCCGAGCTGGGCGATCGCATCTCGCTGACCTATGGCCTCGACATGGACCGTGAGTCCTTCGACGCCGACCAGATGTACTTCGACATCGCCACCTCGAATGCCAGTGGCGGTCTCACCCAGGAAGAGCGCGAGATCGGCCCGCGCTATCCAAGCTACGAGATCGACGGCTACGCCGGCTTCGCCCAGGGCGACTGGCGGGTCACCGATGGCCTGACCTTGTCAGCAGGTGTGCGCCAGCAGCATATGGACGTCGAGGTCGATGACTTCAACGGCGTACCGGGTGGCGAGAATGACTATGACGCCACCCTGGTCAACGCAAGCGCCCTCTACGATTACGGCAACGGCCACCAGAACTGGATCCAGTTCAGCCAGGGCTTTGAGCTGCCGGACCCGGCCAAGTACTACGGCAAGAGCGCCGATGTCAGCGTCGACGACAACCCGCTGGACGCCATCAAGACAGACCAGGTGGAACTCGGCTGGCGCTTCAATGACGCCGACTGGAGCACCCAGGCGGCGATCTACTACGCCTGGTCCGACAAGGCGGTGGAAAATGCCGAAGACCTGTCGGTCAGCGTGGTCGAGGAAAACAAGCGCGACTACGGCCTCGAGGCGGCGGTGACCCGCTTCCTGGACGGCGGCTTCGAGGTCGGCGGCACCCTGCACCTGGTGCGCTCGGAGCAGGAAGACGAGAACGGCAGCTGGGAAAAGCGTGACGCCCGCTATGCGTCGCTGTCCTCCGCCACGGCCTTCGTCGGTTGGCAGGACATGGCGGCAGGTCGCAGCGCTCGCCTGCAGGCCAACCATGCCCATAACCTGGAAGATGACGATGACCGCCAGATCGACGGCTACACCACGGTGGACCTGGCGCTGGCCCAGGATATCGATATCGGCCGTCTGACGCTGGGCATCGACAACCTGCTCGACGAGGAATATTCCACCGTCTGGGGACAGCGAGCGGCAATGTTCTACTCGCCCTACTACGGTCCGGAGTACCTGTACGACTATCAGGGTCGGGGACGGACCTTTACCCTTGGCTGGACCATGGACTTCTAATATTCGTCCTGGGAATTTCCATCCCCACCAAGCGCCGGGCCATTTCAGGTCCGGCGCTTATGGTTTCAGGCTGGTGGCGTCGCTCACCTGGCGCGACGACTTCGGGGAATATTCCTCTCTTCTCTCATTTGATAATGAATTGCATTTGCTTTTGCGTCGTGGCATGCTCTTGGCCCTCCGCATTTCCGCTTTCCAGGACTGTGAGACGGTTCATGTTCCAGGCCCGGCCCACCAATACGCTTACCAAGGTCCCTGCCTCGCGGGGTGCTGAGCTGTCTTGTGATGAGTCGTCGAAGGCCCACGCCGGAGGTGCCTGGGTGCTGGTCAGCGTGTTGTTGGGCACCTTTACCGTCAGCCTCAACAACAGTGCGCTGAACCTGGCGGTGGCGGAGCTGATGGCGACCTTCGATGCCAGCGCCAGCCAGGTGAACTGGGTCATCACCCTGTTCATGATCAGCATGGCCATGACCATGCCGCTGACCGGCTATCTGGCCGACCGCTTCGGCCGGCGGGTGATCTATCTGCTGGGGCTGATCGGTTTTATCGCCGGTTCTGGCCTTGGCGCCATGGCCGACAGTCTAGACAGCATCATCATCGCTCGGGGCGTCCAGGGCATGGCGGCGGGGCTGATGATGCCGCTGTCGCTGGCGCTGATCTTTGCCGCCTATCCGCCCGAGCAGCGTGGCCGCGTCAGCGGCATCTGGGGGTTTGCGGTGATGATCGCGCCGGCCATCGGCCCTAGCGTCGGCGGCCTGCTGCTGGAAGTCAGCCACTGGCGGGCGCTGTTCGTCATGAACCTGCCCTTTGCGCTGCTGGGGCTGGTGGTCGGCTGGCGCTGCCTCCATCGGGAGGCGCCCAACCGTGCCAGGCGCTTCGACCTGCCGGGCTTTTTGCTGATCACCCTCGGCATGGGCGCGGTGCTGTTTTCGCTAAGCCGAATCGACAGTCTGGCCGAACTGCTCACACCCTCGGCGCTCGTCCCCCTGGGGCTCGGACTTGCCGCCCTGGCAGGGTTCGTGGTGGTCGAACGGGGTATGGAGTGCAAGGCGGGGCGAATGCAGGAACGGAAAGCCGACCCCACAGCAGCCCAGGGAGCCCCGGCGCCTCTACTGTCGCTGTCGCTGTTTGGACACCGCGCCTTTCGCCTGAGCGTCGTCCTGGCCTGCCTGCAGTCCATCATCCTGTTCGGCTGCGTGCTGCTGGTGCCGCTGTGGATGCACCAGGTGCTCGGGGCGAGTCCGCTGACCACGGGGCTTGTGTTTCTGGCCACGGCCCTGATGGCGTCGCTGTCCTCGCCCATCGCCGGGCGGATGATCGACCGCCACCCGCCCCAGTGGTGCCTGCTCGCCGGCCTTGTGCTGACCGCTGTCAGTCTGGCCGGGCTCGCGCTGATGTCGTCGGCGACGCCAGCCTGGGTAGTGGGGCTGTGGATGGTGACGCGTGGCATTGGCCTGGCTTGCGGCTATCTGCCCTCCACCACCGTGGGCATGCGCGCCCTGCCCGACCGGGACATGGCCCAGGCTTCGGCCATGAACAATATGGCGAGGCGGTTGATCGCCTCGCTGGGTCTGGTGGCGCTCTCGCTTTACTACGACACCCGCGTCAGTGGCGTCACCGCCGCTGGCGTGAGTGCCACCGAGGCCAGCGCCCAGGCCCTGCACGAGACCTTTATCGCCCTGGCCGCCATTGCCCTGCTGTGCCTACCGCTGGCCTGGGCGCTGGGGCGAGAAATCGGCCGCTCGTCGGGGCGCCAGACACGCCAATACAGGTGAAGGATCATCCCCATGACGTTCACGCCATCGCTGCGACCGCCGTCGCAACCCTCACCAGGCTCGCGCTCGCCATTTTCATCGCACATGCCACCCGAGCCGCCGCACCGCTCCCGGTCCCAGCCTCGGCAGGCACCCTCAGTGCTGCGCAGTCTGTTGCTGGTGCTCGGGCTGTTCGCCGGCGTGCTGGCCTTTGTGGCACTCGCCCTGCTCGCCGGGATGCTGTTATTTACAGGCACTGCCGAGGCCGACATCAGGACTGACGCAAGGGCTGATACAAGGGCTGATGTAAGGTCTGAAGTAAGCGCGGTCTCGGCGGCCGCTGCTCTGGCAGTCTCCTCGGCTTCGACGCCACGCCTGGTCACGCTGTATCAGGGGGCCACGGACAGCGCCGTGGCGCTGGGGGTAACGCCCATCGGGGTGGTCGATGCCTGGATGGAGAAGCCTACCTATCGCTACCTGCGCGAGGCGCTCGATGGCGTCGAGCACGTGGGCCTGGAGACCCAGCCCAACCTGGAGAAGGTGGCCTGGCTTGATCCCGGAGTGATCGTCGCCACCCGCTTTCGTCACGAACGGGTACGCCCGCTGCTCGAGCAGATCGCACCGACGCGGTTCTCGTCCACGGTGTCTGACTTCAAGGCCTCGCTCACGCTGGTGGCGGCGGCGACCGGGCGCGAGGCCAGGGCCGAACAACTGCTGGCCTGCTGGGACGACCGGGTAGCGGATCTGCGCGCGAAAATCGCCACGACACTGGGTGACGCCTGGCCGCAGAAGGCCGCGGTGGTACGCTTCAAGAGCGACCACGTGCGTCTGTATTCCTCCGGCTTCGCCGGCAGCATCCTGGAGGAGCTGGGCTTCCGCCAGCCTGACGCCGCCGCAGACCAAGGCTGGGGCATGAAGTTGACCAGCGAGGAGAACATCCCCGCGCTGGACGCCGACGTCATCTTCGTGCTGCTGGAAGACGACCCGGCGATCGAAAACACCTACCGCCACTGGACCGCCCACCCGCTATGGCAGCGGCTGACCGCGACCCGCGCCGACCGAGTGTACGAGGTGGACACGGTCAACTGGATCATGGGCGGCGGCATCCTCGCCGCAAACGCGATGCTCGATGACCTCTATCGCCACTACGGCCTGGCGCCTCAGGCGCTCTCTCCTTCCTGCGCGCTGGGGGAAGAGCCTTCAGCTATTAAAGAGCCGTCGCCAACAACAGACGAGGGTGCGGCCTGATGCTGAAACGCACCTCGACCCGGGCCGCCGGACTGATCCTCGGTACCCTGCTGCTGCTGGCGGCCTTTGGCGCCAGCGTGATCCTCGGCACCACCGAGATCACGCCGCTGACCGCCCTTGAGGCCGTCACCGACTATGACGGTGGCAGGGTTAGCCATATCGTCATCCTCAGCGAACGCCTGCCCCGGGCGGTGATCGCCACCCTGACCGGTGCCAGCCTGGCGGTGGCCGGTGCGCTGATGCAGACCATGACGCGCAACCCGCTGGCCTCGCCAAGCATCCTCGGCATCAACGCCGGCGCCATGTTCTTTGTGGTGGTGGCGGTATCGCTGCTGCCACTGCACACCCCCGGTCAGTATGTGTGGGCGGCCTTGCTCGGCGCGCTGGTGGCCGCACTCGCCGTGGTAGCGCTCAGCCGTGGCCGGCGCGGCGAGCTGTCACCGCTTCGGGTCGTGCTCGCCGGGGTGGCGGTGACGGCGATGTTCGTGTCCTTCAGTCAGGGCCTGTTGATCATCGACCAGCAGAGCTTCGAGAGCGTGCTGTACTGGCTGGCGGGCTCGGTCTCCGGGCGTGAGCTTGAACTGGTGGTGCCACTGTTGCCGCTGTTTGCCCTGGCCCTTGCGATCACGGCGGCCCTCGCCCGTCAGGCCAACGCCCTGCTGCTGGGCGATGACATGGTCACCGGCCTTGGCATGCGCGCCGGCACCCTGAAGCTTGCCCTGGGTCTATGCGTGATCCTGCTGGCCGGCAGCTCGGTGGCGCTGGCCGGGATGATCGGCTTCGTCGGCTTGATCGTGCCACACATGGCCCGCGGCCTGGTCGGCATCGACCATCGCTGGCTGCTGCCGGCCTGTGCGCTGCTCGGAGCCACGCTGCTGCTGGTCGCCGATATCGCCTCGCGCTTTCTGATGGCGCCCCAGGAGATCCCGGTCGGCGTCATGACCGCGCTGATCGGCACGCCCTTCTTTATCTATCTGGCCCGCAAGAAGCAGGTATCCGCATGAGCAGCTTGTCTGGCGCCAACGCCGAATCCGCCACACAGCACCAGACACAGGGCCAAACACCGGGCCATGCACAAGGCCATACACCAGATCGGGCCAACCGGCGCTATCGCCGCCTGGTGGCGCTGCTGGCGCTTGCGCTGGTGGCAAGCGCAGGCCTGTCGCTGTCGCTGGGCAGCTTCCCCACTCCCCCCATCGAGGTGCTGAAAGCCCTGGCCGCGCCCCAGGCCAGCGACATCGGCTTTATCGTCTGGGAGTTGAGGCTGCCGCGCATTCTGCTGGCGGTGCTGGTGGGGGCGGCGCTGGCGGTGGCCGGCGCGGTGCTGCAGGGCATCGTCAGAAATCCCCTGGCCTCGCCGGATGTGATCGGTATCACCAGTGGCGCGGCGCTGGCGGCGGTGGTGTTTCTGGCAGGCTTTGCCAGTCAGCTGAGCATCCACCTGCTGCCGCTGGCGGCGCTGGGCGGCGCCCTGGTGGCCACCGTGCTGGTGGTGGCGCTGGCCTGGCGTAAAGGGCTCAACCCCAGCCGGGTGGTACTGGTCGGTATCGGGCTGTCCGCCGCCATGGGGGCGGCGACGACCCTGCTGATCGTGATCAGCGATGACGCCTCGGCGCTGCACGCCTATGTCTGGCTCACCGGCAGCCTGTATGCGGCCCAGTGGAGCCATGTGCTGTCGCTGCTGCCCTGGCTGCTGGTGGCGATTCCGCTATGCCTGAGCCTGGCTCGGCATATGGACGCCCTGGCACTGGGCGACGCCGTGGCCGTCGGGCTCGGTGTCGATGTGCTGAGAAGCCGGCTGATCCTGCTGGCCCTCAGCGTGGCACTGGCCGGCGCGGCGGTGGCGTTTGCCGGAGGACTCAGCTTCGTCGGCCTGGTGGCGCCCCATCTGGCGGCCCACCTGGTCGGCCGCAGTCTGGCGCGGCTGGTGCCGGTGGCGGCGCTGTGTGGCGCGCTGATCGTGCTCTACGCCGACTTGATCGGCCGCGTGGCCTTTCTGCCCAAGGACCTGCCCGCCGGGGTCTTCGTCTCTGCGGTGGGTGCGCCCTTCTTCGTCTATCTGCTCTATCGCACCCGTCAGTAATGGTGCTAGGTGCCTCGCCGTGATCCGGTCAGCACCCCCTCAGCAACACGTCCGACAGGAGCTCCGATGTTCCACATTGCCCCACGCAGGGACAGCTTCAGCCAGGCGCAGATCGATCGCTTCGCCGGGCTTGCCACCTCGACCCTGGGCCACTTCAGTGACTTTGGCGCCATCGCCTCGCTGGAGCCGCTGCATCGTCCGGTGCGCCTGGTCGGCACCGCCCTGACGGTCCGAATTCCTCATGTCGACGGCGCCATCATCCGCGAGGCGCTGACGCTCGCACGCCCCGGTGACGTGCTGGTGATCGACGTGTCCGGTGATCATCGTCGCGCCTGCTGGGGCGAATTTCGCGCCTACGCGGCGCTCACCAAGGGACTCGCTGGTGTCGTCACCAATGGCGCTGTCACCGACCGGGAGACGCTGTCTCGGCTGACTCTGCCGATGTTTGCTGCGGGTACCAGTCCGCTGACCACCCGCTCGCTGTCGCTGGAGGGTGAGATCAACACCCCGGTATCCATCGACGGCGTCGCCATCGCGCCCGGCGATCTGGTGCTCGGTGACGACGACGGTCTGTTCGTGGTGCCCCCGCACCGGGCCGACGAGCTGGCCGAAAAAGCCCTGGCCAAGCAGCAGGACGAAACTCGTCGGCGCGAGGCGATGCTCGCTGAGCATCCCGAATGGCTGCGCTGAATATCCCGCGTCTTGCTCACATAAAACGGCGGCATCGGGGTTCACCGATGCCGCCGCGCATTTGCTGACGGTAGGATCAGGCCTGCTGTAGCGTCCCCAGGCGGTCGGCTTCGCCAGCGCCAGCGCTACCGACACCCTGTTCAACACCAGCAGTTGCCTCGGCATTCTGATGCGTCAGCTCCCCCTGGCAGGCCCTCAGCGGATTGACGGTCTCGCTGACGCCAAAAGGCATGCTGCCGGGACCGCCCGCACGCTCGATGATCGGGGCGATCAGGCGCTTGTAGGGCCAGCGCTCGCGCTCGAACAGCGCGGACTTCAAGACATTGCGCTCGGCGGCATCGAAGGGCACGGCGTCGAGCTGGGCCTCGAGCTGAACCGTCAGATCTCGCCATAGCTCGCGCTGGCAAAGGCCATAGTGCCCCGCCAGGGTGTCGATGATCGCACGCAGATTGACCTGGATCGCCAGGGTCTGCAGCCAGAACAACAGCGCCTCCTGACTGTCGTGGTAGAGGGTGTTGGCGTGACCCGGCTTGATCCGGTAGCAGGGATCCTGCATGCCGTGACGCTCGAGCTGGCCGACGTTGATACGCAGCGAGTCATGGTCACGCAGCAACAGTCCCTCGACCCTACCCTGGCGCACCACCAGCACGGCGTTCTGGCCGTGCACCTCCGCCAGCATGCCAAGCCTCAGCATGCGCAGGTTGATCTCGAAAAAGCGCGCACACAGCTCGCCAAACAGCGCCTGTGCGCTCGCGGCTCCCTGTTCCATGCCACGCTGCACCATCCAGTCATCGAAGACGTGATGGGCGCTGATGCGTGCTGGACCTGACGCCCCGACCATCGGTAGCGGCGTACCCAGGGTCGCCATGGGTACCAGTTGGGTGCCGGCCTGCTCGAGCAGCGCCTGAGGATAGCTGCGCACCATGGCGCTCAGGTGGCGCGGGGCCTCATCGAACAGGCTGGCGCCCTCGGGCAGGTAGGCCCACCACTTGCCTTCGTCACACAGGTGCAGGGCGCTTTCCAGCAGTGGATCGCGCTGCCGGGCTTCTTCCAGCAGCCGTGCGCTCAAGTCGCCATTGATCATCTTCACCGCCGGCAGGTAGCGCGAGGCCCCCAGCGAGTGGATAGCCATGGGCAGCTTGAGGCTGTGCGCTTCGCCGTCTGATGAGGGCGCAGCCGGCAGCAGCGAGCGCAGTGATGAGGTCGGCCACCAGCGCCCGGCGCTAGCCTCCAGGGTGATGCAGTGACCAGCGGCAAAGTCCTCGGCGAGCCACTTCGGCAGGGCATGATCGTGCTGCCAGGGGTGCACCGGCAGCGCCGTGTGGCTATCGGCGATTCCCTTGGCGAGCATCTCATCGGCGAGTGCCTGACGCTCCTCTGGCGCGAGCAGCCAGTCTGCGGGTTGTTCCAAAGGGGCGCTCTCTCTATCGGCGCCCGAAGCCGCGCCGGCTGCGAGTGCCCCCACCCCTGCGCCATGGGTCAGCCGGTGACGCGCTACCGCCACCCAGTAAAGCTCGACGGGGTTGGCAAACTCGGCCATATAGGCACGGTACTCGGCAGCGCTTAAACCCTGTTTGGCCTTGGCGGTGGGATGGTAGGGCCGGTCGAGCAGCGACGCCCACTGCTCCAGAATGGTGAAGTGCTCAAGGGTGCCCAGGGAGGCGAGATGGCGGGTGTCCACACCATGGGCCATGGAGGCCGTGGCTTGCCACAGGCTGTCCTCCAGGGCGTCGAGAAAGACGCGCTGGCCTGGCGTCAGGGTCTGGTCATCGCCGCCGAACACCCGGCGCATCACTGCCACGGGGTCCAGGGGCGACGGAGTCCCCCCATCGTGAGCCAACACCGGCGTGCCGGGCACCCTCTGCCAGTCCTGGGCGATGCCGGGCTCCAGCAGCATCACCAGGCTGGTCTTTTGGCTAGCGCCCTGGGCCCGCTCTTGGCGCCACAATCGCGCCCCGGGGTGGGCCACCAGAGTGTCATCACCAAACAGCTCAGCGGCAAACGAGCGGGCATCGCTGTCATCACGGGCCAGCGAGTCGATCTCGAGGATCCCCTCGACCAGCAGGCCATCGACCAGCGACTGAAGGATCTGCTCGCTGGCCAGGCGCCTCGCCTGGGGTGAAGCCTGAGGTGAAGGAACGGCTGAAGAAACAGGCGAAGAAACGGAATCAAACGAGGCCATATTGGGCTCTCCTTGCAACTGCAACGATCGGGGGCACCGACGAAGGCGCGACAGCAGGGTTCGGGGTTCGGGCAACAGGGGTTCGGGACCCAGGGGCACCGGAAGCAAGCGACAGGCACCTCATGCGCGTGCCTCCTTCAAGGCGCTCGTCAGGGCGCGAAAGGCGATGCCCCGCTCGTCGCCGAGCAGGAAGGTACGCACACCGCGCTCGCGCCACTCGGCCTTGGCGTCCGCATGGCGCAGAAAGGCGGCGTAGGGAAGGCCGTGGTCCGCCGCGCGCTGCTGCACACGGCAAAGCGCTTTTAGCACCTCGGGGTGGGCGGTCTGCCAGCTCACGCCCAGGGACTGGGACAGATCGGCGGCGCCCTCCAGCACCAGGTCGAGACCATCGACCGCGCACAGCTCGTCGATGCGTTCGACGCCGGCCCGGCTCTCGATCATGGCAACGACCAGGATCTCGTCGTTGGCCTTTTGAACGTATTCGGCCAGGGAGTGCTTGCCGAAGGCGCCGGGGCGCCCGGCGTTGAGGCTGCGCGTGCCCTGGGGCGCGTACTTGCAGGCACGCACCGCGGCGGCCAGTCGCTCGGGGTCTTCGACGCTCGGCAACACGATGCCCTGGGCGCCGCCGTCGAGCAGTCGCAGCAGGGTCTTGGGGTTGTCGTCGGCGACCCGCACCAGCGGCGTCAGGCCGTAGCTCTCGGCGGTGCGGATCATGTGCTCGACGGTTTCCGGGTTGATCAGCACGTGCTCGGTGTCGATCACCACGAAGTCGAAGCCGGCCTCGGCGATCAGCTCGATCGACGCCGCCGTGGGCAACGAGGCCAGCACGCCGTAGACCTCGCGCTGCTCGCTTAGCGCACGTTTCAGGCGATTGGTTCTCAGCATGGGGTGCGCTCCTGTGTCGCGGCTGGCGCCCCCGTGGTCACAGACGCAGGGCGCGCCACCGGCGCATGCACGGCCAGGGGATTGGGCACCCGCTTGATCTGAGGCACCTCGTCACCGAACAGCCGCCGGCGGGTCAGTGCTTCCACTTCCCACTCGGGGACGAAGACGTCGAACTGGCGATAGCGCTCGGCGTGCTCTGGATGGGCGTCCTGGTAGGCGGTGATGACCTCGGCGACCATGGCCCAGAAGGTGCCCTCGGTGAGTCCGAAGTGACGCTCGAGGAAGATCGCCATCTCGGCAAGGGCAATAAAGAAGAAGGCGTCGCAGGAGTAGTCGCGCACCGCCGCCAGGTCATCGGTAACGATAAAGGAGTTGCGGTTGCGCGCGGCGTGGGCCGCCGGTAACGGCTCCAGGCTGGGGGCCAGCTCGGGACGGGCCAGCGCCGAGGGACAGAAGCGCACCCCGTCGTGGAAGTCCTTGAGCGCGACTCGCACTGGCCAGCCATCACGATGGATCACCACGATATTCTGGCCGTGGGACTCAAGCCCTACCCCTTCGGCGAACAGCAGGTGGATGATCGGCAGTGTCGCCACCCTCACCAGCTGACGGGTCCAGGCGTCGCGCCCGTGGCGGGCGATCCAGTCGGTGATGAAGGGCTCTGCGGGCGCCCCGTCCGGGTCGCGCAGACACTGGCTCAAGCCGTTGAAGGGAACCGCCTGCTCGCCGGGGGCGAGAAAGCCGTCGATGTGCTCACGCCACAGCGCGCCGGCCTGGCCGTACACCTCGTCTTGGCGCAGGCCGCCAAAGGCGCGTTCGTCCAGGGCAACCCCGGCCACCTCGCCGAGGATCACGACGTTGGCCGCCCCGGCGCCACCGTCGCTCTCCAGAAGCTGCTTGAGCCAGGCGGTGATGATGGGCCCGTTGGTAATGGTATGGCGCGCCAGGATACGAGTGCTGGAGGTGTTGGTGATTCCCAGCGCCAGCTTGAGATAGGGCGTCGGGGACGCGCGCCGATCATGGTCCAGCGGCGCCAGGGTACGAATCGACTGCTGCGGCCGATAGCGGGTCTCGCCCTCGCCGAGCAGGACGATCTCGCCACTGGCAAGCTCCGGGTAGAGCGCGCTGACCAGCACGTTCTCCCACTGCCAGGGATGCACCGGCAGCAGCACCGCCTGCTCGCGCGAGAGGCCACGCTCGCCTAGCCACTCGGCCAGACGCTGCCTGGCCGGCGATCCCTCTTCACCCAGCTCGGCATCGGCCATGGCCGCGAACGTCGCCAGGGCGCCGAGACCAGGAACAGCCCCCTGATGCGCCAGCCGCGCCGGCAGCGCCAGCCATAGCACCCGCAGCGGCTGGCCGAACTCGGGACCGAAGCGACGGTTGTCGCCAAGCGTGAAACCGAGACGAGACTTGTAGCAGGGATGGTAGCTGTGGGCGTCGGTGAAGTACTGCTCCAGGGCGTCGGCGTCGAGCGTATGGGGCGCGCTCTTACCGGTGACGGGCGCTGCTGTCGAAGACTGCAGGTCCTTGATCAGGGTCTGCTTGAGCTCATTGATGAACCCCGGCTGCAGCCGCCCTTGAAGGTCTCCCTCGGCCCTGGCGCTCAGTGTGGACGACAGGTCGTCCAGAAACTCCGAAAGTGACGGCGACTGGGTCCGACCATCGTGTCCGGCCAGAGCCGGCGCCTTTGTCGGCGCCCGAGCCGACGCCTGTGTCGATGCAACAGCCAGACTCTGATGATCGAGGCGAATCAGCGAGAAGCTGTGGCACAGCCAGCCTCGCACCCGATAGTCGCGCACCCCCAGCGAGACGACGAAGGTGGTTTCACGCCCCTGCCCTTCACCCTCAGGCGGGGCCAGGTGCTCGCAGCGATACTCGAGCACGTCTTCGTACAGCAGGGTCTGCAGCAATTGGCCGATGACCCGCCGCTCGATGCGCGACCGATGACGCCAGTCGGCTGAACTGGCAAAGGGTACGGCAGCGGGAACAGCACCGGGAGCAACACAGGGGGCAACTCGAGGCGCGGCGACGTCTGCGACGGCGTCAGCGGACCCCGTCGCGGGCTCGGCAACGTAAGAAGGTGATGACATGAATAACCTCAGCGTGCGGTGTCGGGTGACGCCCTGTCGGCGCCAATGAAGATCTGCGGCGGCCTTGGGTGGCACAGGAAGTCGGCGTGGGAGATGTTGTAGCCGTAGGCCCCGGCCAGCGGCAGCACCAGAAGATCCCCCGGGGCGACGTCGCCAAGCAGTCGATCGCGCCCCAGCACGTCCTTGGGCGTACATAGCTGCCCCACCACCGTCCAGGGTCGCTTCTCGCCGGACGACGCTTCGCCGCGCTCCCCGCTCGGCAGGTGGATGACCGGGTGGTCGTGGCCCTGGGCCGCGGGCAGCCGGAACTGGTGGGTACCGCCACGACAGACGACGAAGCCCTGACCATGGCTGTGCTTGGTGTCCAGCACCTCGATGGCGTAGTAGCCACAGAAGGCACTAAGGAAACGGCCGATCTCGAAGCGCACCCGCGGGGCCTGAGCCATCGCCTTGAGTCGCGCGTCCAGATGGGCGCACAGCGCCTGCCAGTTGAACTGACGCTCGGGTTCGAACGGCGCCATGTAGTCGACGCCGATGCCACCCCCGACATTGAGCTGGGTGACCCTGGCGGGCGAGGCGGCAAGCGCTCGCCATTCGGGCCAGCGCGCCAGGTAGCCGTCCAGCAACGCCTGGTGGCGCGCCACGCTCGTCTGGTGGGACATGGCGTGGATATGAAAGCCGACCAGGGTGAGATGGCCAGCGGCGTCCACAGCTGCCACCGCCTCGCCAAGCCTGGCTTCGTCGATGCCGAAGGGGGTGGCGGTACCGGCCATGCGCAGACGACTCGACAGCGCCTCGGGCAGGGTCGGATTGATGCGGATCAGCACCGCCTGGTGGCGTCCCCTGGCCGCGGCGAGTCGCTCAAGCCGCGCGATCTCGCCAAGGCTCTCCACGTGAAAGGCCTCGATGCCCTCGTCCATGGCCAACGCCATCTCCGTGTCGAGTTTGCCCGGTCCCGACAGCACCCAGGGCAGCGTGCTCGTCGCCTCGCGCATGCGACCGATCTCGCCACCGGAGGACAGCTCGAAGCCGTCCACGATGGTCGCCAAGGTCCCGAGGACCGGCGCCTCGCTATTGGCCTTGATGGCGTAGAAAAGCTCGACACCGTCGGGCAGCGTGGCCTTGATCGAGCGCGCCCGGGCGGCGAGCGCATCCAGGTCGTAGACGAAGGCGGCGATGGGATCTTGCGCTTCGGCCTGGTGGCAACGTATCGCCTGCCGCACCGCTGGCGGCAGCCGCTGGGCCTCTTTCCGGCCCGAGGCAGCAACGCTAGCCATGGGCCACCTCCCGGCGCTCAGCCGCGAGCTGATGCCAGGGGTTGGGCAGCCACACATAGTCGGCGTGACGATCGGCCCGGGCCATCAGCCTGAGCTTGAGGTTGGTCTTGCACGGCAAGTCACCGCCAGCGAGCAGCACATCGAGCTCGGGCGTGGCCACCCCGAGCCGTTGCCTGACCCGCGAAAGCTCCTCCCCGGTGGCCGCCCACAGACACTCGGCCAGGGCCGGGCGGCGACAGCTCAACGCCAGGATCGCCTCGGCCAGGTGATTGACCAGCAGGCAGTAGGCGATGCGCTTCCAGCCCTTGTCGCGACTGTAGGTCATCGACTCGCGCACGCGCTCATCCAGCGTCTCGCCGGCGAGCCAGTCAAGGCCCTGATCCTCGGTCAGCTTGACGCCTTCGAAGTCGCGCAGCAGTACGCGACGGGGCCAGCCCTGGTCATGGATCAGTACACAGTTCTGCAGATGCGGCTCGACCACGATGCCATGACGGAAATAGAGCGCCAGCACCGGCTCGACCAGGGCGCCAAGATAGGCCTTGTACCAGTCGACGACCCTGTGTTCGGGCACATCGTCGGCGGGAGCGCCGCTACCAGCAGCGGATGCAGGCGAACTCGCGCGCGCCACCAGCGTTGGCGCCATCGGCTCAAGGTCGGTGTCACGCGCGAATACCGTCGCCGCCAGCAGGCAGCGCTCGGCGCCAAAACGCCGACAGAAGTTCTCGCGCAGGATGACCCCGGTCTGCTCACGGAACCAGCGGCGCTGGTCGTCGTCAGCATCCTGCGGGGCCCAGTGCAGGGTGGCGGGCTCCCGGGCCAGTTCGAGGGTCTCGAGCGCCGGGTCTTCACTGTCGATCAAGCGTCCCATGATGCGATCGATCACCAGGGTGCTCTCGAGCTCGTACCAGGCGTTCTTGCGCACGCAGTTGGTGATGCGCACATTGAGCGAGCCCTTGATGAACCAGGGATGCTCAGGCGCATACCAGGTACGCATCGAGGCAGTGGACAGCGCCAGCGGGCCGCTTCTGCCCAGGTCGCGGATGCAGCCGCCGTTGATCCGCGCGGCGACATCCGGCGCCTGGCGAAACAGCTCGGCCTGGACCGGGTGCATGGCCAGCACCACCCGCCCGGCCTCGGGCTCCGCGCTCTGGTCGGCGGCCTGGCTGAGCACCTCACCGGGCTCCAGGCCATTGCAGGCGATCCGTAGCCCTTGCGCCGGAAACGAGAACTGGTGCAAGCGGGTACCCTGACCAAACTCGGGGGAGCAGTCCCTGCCCTGCCCCTTCAAGCCTTGCGGCCACTGCCTGGCCTTGGGGGTGGGGTGATTGGGATGGCCGAACCACAGTCCCTGTTCGCTGGCGGCGTAGTCCTTGAGCGGGTCATGGGGGCGTCGCCGAGCGTCCTCGATGATGGAGGCCATCACCGCCTGGCTCTGCAGCACCTGGTCGCCGAACTCGGGGTTGGGGCTGGCCTCGCGCCAGGGGCCATCTTCCAGCAGGGCCGTTACCAGCTCGCCGGTATCGGCCAGCCGCCAGGCCTGATCGAGGCTGCGGCGCAGATACAGCGGCGACACAACCTGATGGCAGCCCATCGCCGAGTGGCGATCGACCAGCACGAACAGGGTCAACGAAGACGACCAGGCGACCTGCAATGGCAGGCCCTGGAGGCTCGTTGGCAGGCCACGCCGGTTGGCGGGCCAGTGGTGGCGCAACAGGTCGTGGGGGATCGCCACTTCCTTGATGATGCCGTTGAGCAGGGCATGCTGTGAGGCATGCCGAGCGATCTCGCCAGGGATGCGAGTAGATGGGGGGAATTGCATAGGCAACCTCCGCAAGGATTCCTTCCTTGTTTTGCTTCCCCGGACGTCGAATCATCGACGCCTTTCGTCAGGGGAAACCGCGCTTTCCTGGCTAGTCACTTGGCGAAGGGGTGTTGTTATGGCGTGGTTGTTATTGCGTACGTTGTTATGGCATACGATGTTATGAAGTCGTTGATCTGGAAACTGATTCTGGAGATGGTCTGAAAACAGCGTCAGACGTTGCCTGGTGTCATCGGAGCGGCACCACGGCCCGTCCGCGTGGACCGCCGCCGTCCTGGCGGCGGTCCGGGTCAGCCAAATAGCAGCGCTTTCCAGCAGCGGCGCTCTACAGCAGCGGCGCTTTCCAGTAGCAGTGCTTACGAACCGCGGCCTTTAGAAGTCGACGCTATACCCTACCGTCAGGGTACGACCACGACCGGCGAAGTAACGGTCGTCGTTCTCCAGCGCGCTCTGGGAGTAGTAGGTGATGTAGTCCTCGTCGAGCAGGTTGGAAACGCCGACATTCAGCTTGCCGGTAGGCAGTTGATAGCCCACCGCCGCGTCCACCAGCAGATAGCCGTCGAACTCCCTCCAGTCGTCATCGAAGGTCTCGTCAAAGGCGTAGTTGGCCTGGACGAAGGTGGACACCTTGTCGGTCCAGTTGGCGGACCAGCTACCGATCAGTCGATCCGGCGACACATCAAGGCCACCAAGTTCGGTGTCGAGATCGCCATCGTTATCGGTGTCCGAGAGTCCCGTCATGTGGGAATAGGCCAGGCGACCGGAGTGGCGCTCGGTAAAGGCATAGTCCACCGAGGCCTCGATACCGGTGATCTGGGTCTTCTCGCGATTCATGATAAAGACGCCGTCTTCTTCGGACAGTCGACTTCCGAAGTCGGAGGTGGACTCGTAGTAGCTCAGCTCTGCCGACAGGCGATCCCCTTCGAAGCGCACACCGGTCTCGACGTTCTCGGTGACAATCGGGCGCAAATTATCAAAGTCATCTACTGATTTCCCAGGGTCGTCAATGTCACGCAGGGCGCGACCAACATCAGGGATCGAGAAGCCTTCGGAGTAGTTGGCGAACAGGCTGACGCGATCGACCGGCTTCCACACCGCGCCGACGTTGTAGAGCGTCTCATCGAAGTCACGCGAGCCGCCCTCGACGTCGACGCCATTGTTGGCCCACACCGTCTGATAGTCGTCGATATCCAGCTCGGCGTACTCGTAGCGCACCCCGGCGGACAGCAGCAACGAGTCGATCGGCTGCAGTTCGGCCTGGAAGAATGGCGACAGGTCGGTATATTCGGCGGGCGGTGCATAGGTGCGGTTGCTCTGATACAGGTACTGCTCGGTCTCGTCGAACAGCGTATCGAAGCCACCGGTCAGCTTGAGCCGGTCATCCCACAGGTCGTCCTTGGTCAGCGAGACCTTGGTGCCGAACTTCTCGGTCTTGACCGAACTCTGGTCGTAGTAGGTGCCTACCGGCGCCAGCGCCGGATCCTGGTAGTTGCTGGAGTCGGTGGCGCCGAACAGCGCCTCGTAGTCCTGATAGTAGGCCTGGGCGCTAAGGTGCATGCCGGCCAGGTCGTAGTTCTCGTAGCTCAGCCCGGTGGTCCAGACCTCATTGAAGGGAGCGTCGCCCTCGGGCGTGCCACGCACGGAGGTGGTCGGAATGCCGGCGTCGCGATCGCCGGTCACGCTGACGTAGTCGTTGTGACCTTCGATGTCGTAGTGATTGAGGGTGAACTGGATGCGCTGGTCATCGTCGATCCAGTAGGCGATCTTGCCGAGCAGGTCATAGCTGCGCGAGTCCATCAGGTCGCCCTGGGTGTTGTCGACACCGACCGGGTCGTCCTTGGCGTCCAGGTACAGCCCCTGGTCCTCGTAGCTCAGACCAAACAGGTAGTCGACGTTGCCCTTGTTGCCGCTGAAGCCGTAGTCGGTCTTGTAGCTCAGGGTGTCCTCGTCCAGCTCGCTGGTCGGGGTGGTCATCTGCACGCCGAAGTGCTGATTGAAGGAACCCGGCTCCGGACGCTTGGTGATGATATTGATCACCCCGCCGGCTGCGCCGACGCCGTTGGTGGCGTTGGCGCCCTGGATCACCTCGATCTGCTCCACCTGGGAGAAGTCGATGGTGTGGGCCTCACGACCGGTCGGACGCAGCGGATTCGACTGGGGAATGCCGTCGATCAGAAACAGCGGTGTGCGGCCCCTCAGGGTCTCGCCGCTGCCGGTCATCTTCTGGCGGTTGGGCGAGTAGGACGGCAGCAGGTTGCTCAGGATCTGGGAGGAGTCGGTGGTCACGTCCAGCTGCTGGGCGATCTCCTCCTCGCTGATGATGCGCACGGTCTGCGGCGAATCTTCCGCGGTGGTATTGGTCCGCGAGGCGGTCACCACCATGGTCGGGGCCTGGTCGGCACGGGCGCCGTTCGAGGAAGAGGTATCGACGGAGGTCTGCGCCGCGACCTGCTGTGCGGCCACCAGGCCAAGCAGTGAAACGGTGGGCCAGAGAGCATGACGTTTCATGTCGTGCATCGTTCCTTTTGCTAAATCGAATGATCGCGCAAACGCTGACTCGAGGTCTGGCGAGTCCCTCACGCCAGGACGTTGCTCTCGGACGTCGTCCCTGCCCCGTGCTGCCGCTCCCGGCGAGCTGTGGCGATGCAATTCGCCACCTTCCCGAACGGCCGCACCTTACCGAAGCCTCGATGCCGCATTGCGTCGTTTATTGCCATCTCACATACAAATGAGAACGATTATCCTAATTAATCGCTTTCCCGCTGTCTACGAAATGCGAACCATTCGTTCGGCATAAGCTAACAACGCACTGTGCTAAAACGCCGCGCGCCATGCCGACAAACCGCGCCGATACGGGCTTGGCCGGATTGAAAATGAGAATTTTTTGTCATACCGTGCTGCTGCCACACACCCCAGGCGGGCCTTGCATGACCTCATCTCAGCCTTCTTTGCCGACCACACCCTCGTCCAGCGCGGCACCCCGACACCGGTCCGATGCATCGTCAGGCGTGTCGTCAGATGGATCGACCGCGGCGTCCGCGCTTGACCATCCATTGGCGGGGCATTCTCTCAAGGTCAGCTACGAGGAACGGCTGGTACTGGACGGGGTGGATATCGCGGTGGCGCCAGGCAAGCTGACGGTGCTGCTCGGTCCCAACGGCAGCGGCAAGTCGACCCTGCTGAAGACCCTGGCACGCACCTTGAAGCCCCAGGGCGGCCAGGTGCTGCTCGACGGTCAGGATATCCACCGTCGCTCCACCCGCGAGGTCGCCCAGCATCTGGGGCTGCTGCCCCAGGGGCCGACGGCACCGGAGGGGCTGAGCGTGCGACAGCTGGTGGCGATGGGACGCTTTCCCCACCAGCGCCTGTGGCAACGCGATGCCCGTGGCGACGCCGAGGTGGTCAAGCAGGCGATGGCCTACACCCGAGTCACCGAGTTCGCCGAGCGCCACGTCGACACCCTGTCCGGCGGACAGCGCCAGCGCTGCTGGATCGCCATGGTGCTGGCCCAGCAGACCGACCTGATCCTGCTCGATGAGCCCACCACCTTTCTTGACCTCAAGGTCCAGGTGGACCTGCTGGAGTTGCTCTCGGGTCTGGCCCACGACCAGGGGCGCACCCTGCTTTTGGTGCTGCACGACCTCAACCTGGCCGCCGCCTACGCCGACGAGCTGGTGATGCTGCGTGACGGCCGCATCCTCACCAGCGGCGCGCCGCGAGAGGTGTTCACCGCCGATAATCTGAAGCGCGTCTTCGACCTGGACGCCCACGTCATGATCGACCCTGAAAGCGGCAAGCCGCTGTGCGTACCTTTGCTGGGGCGCCGTGAATCACAGACGGCGCAGCAGGGACCAACCGCCGAGTCGCCGGTGCCGCACACTCAGGCAAGACATCCTTCGACAATGTCAGGGCCGAGGCCATGAACCACGTCTTCTGCACCGACCTGTCTCGCGAAGCCGGGGATCCGCTGCCCGGCAGCGGCGCCCACGCCGAGCGCAACCTCTTGATCAGCTGGCCCCGGGCCAGGTGGCAGCGCAACCTGCGCCACGCCAGCGACATGGCCCCCGATCTGGTGGCACAACTCGACGCCCTGGCCGCCAGCGGTCGCCGGGTCAATCTGATCCATCGTCGTGATCAACCTGCCGAGGTCCACGAGGTGATCCTGATGCCGGAGCGTCGGCGTCTCCAGCTCGACCGCAGTGCACTGCTGGCCTTTGTCGAGGCGCTGGCGGCAGGCGAGGATCTCGAGCGCTGGCCGTCCACACCACAGCACCACGACCTGGTGCTGTGCTGCACCCACGGCAAGAAGGACAAGTGCTGCGCGCGCTACGGCTATCGCAGCTACAAGGCGCTGGCCCGCGCCGTGGAGGAGCATCGCCTGCCCTTCGACGTGTGGGAGAGCAGCCACCTGGGCGGTTGCCGCTTCGCCGCGAGCATCATCCTGCTGTCACCGGTGCGCAAGTACGGGCGTATCGAGCCCGACCAGGCCCTGCCGATGCTGCAAGCCGAGGCGCAGGGGCAGCGCTTTCTGCCCGGCTATCGCGGAGCCTCCCATCTGACCCCGGCCCAGCAGTGCGCCGAGGTCGCCGCGCTCCAGTGGCTGGCCAGGGACTCGGCCCTGCCCTGCGTCGAACTGGCGCTGGTGGAGGACAACGCCCTGGACCCGCAAGAGATGCCCGGCCAGCACACATACAACGACAGCCACAACGCCCAGCAATACCGCCGACAGATCTGGCGCTGGCGCCAGCCCGGCGAGGGCGATGGCAGGGGCAATGTCGGGGAAGCGAGCGGTGAGCTGGTCGTCCATTGCCACACCCTCACGCTTGAACGGATCGACATGTGCTCGGATATCGAAAAGGGGCCCAGCCCCAGCCAGGTCTGGCGGGCCGCCAGCATTCAATCGATCGACGCCGGCTATCGGCAATATTCTTGATAACAATTCGCATTTAATTTATGGTGTCCACCGTTGGTCTTATGACCTCAAGCCTCCGGCCTGCAGGACACCCCATGACATCAGCGCTGCCTCGTCTGTATTGCGGTCCCCTGGAACACCTTGCCGTACCCACCGTCGCGGCCGAGCTACCCGACGACGCCATGCCTACCGAGCGTCTGCTCGAACCTGGCGTGCTGGACGAATTGCTCGAGCGCTTCGCCGCCCAGTACCAGGGCGATGACCTCAAGGCGGTGGCCTCGCTCTGGTCCAAGTGGCATTTCAGCGCGATGGCCGCCCATACCCTGGCCTCCAACCTGCTGCTGGAGCGCGACCTGCCGGTAGCGCTGGATCAGATGGGCCTGTATATCAGCGACAGCGGCCAGACGACTGGCATCGCCCTGCCCCACGAAGGCACCCCGCTGGGGTCACTCGACGCCTTCGAGCGCTTCGAACGCCTGCTGCAGGGGCATGTGGCACCGCTGGTCGACATGCTGGGCTGCGTCTCCGGGGCCTCCCCCAAGGTGTTCTGGAGCAACTTCGGCAACTACTTCGAGTACTTTGCCAGGGCCGCCGTGCACCACCCCATGGCCTCACCAGGGCTCGGCGACGAGGCACTGCGCCTGATCGACCACCGGGTCTACCCGGATGGCCGGCGCAATCCCCTGTTCATGCCGGTGCGCTACCTGCCCGACGAACACGGCGAGACCCAGCGCACCCGGCGGCTGTGCTGCCTGCGCTATCGGCTGGAGGACTTCGGCTGCTGCGGCAACTGCCCGCTGGATGATGCCGTCGTTGCCAAGGCGAGCAACACGACCAGCAGCAAGACCAGCAATACGACCAGCAACAAGACCAGGCAGACCAGGACCACAGCGATGCCCCAGAGCACCGGGGCAGTAGTGCAGACCTTCCCCTCCCGCGGCGAAGCCCGCCGCCTGGTCGCAAGCTGAAGATGACCGCTGCAAGCCACGCGCAAGCCTGCGAGTCGAGTGGTGATCAGCCTCGCTCGCGCCCGTTGGCCGGGGCCGCCGCGGGACTTGGTGATACCCGGGTCATCCGCGCGCGGGACTTTCTGCGCTTCGGCCAGCGCCACGGCATCGACTACCGCTTCGACGGTGCCCGCTTCCCGGCGGTGGCCCACCACCTGGAAATCCTCAGAGGCCGCGTCATCGAGGAAGAGGTGCGCAGCGGCTGGCATCTGACCTTTTCCGATGTCGAGGTGCTCAAGCCCTACGACTCCTGCTCCACCATGGCCTCGCCGCTGTTTGTGTGCGTGGTGATGGAAGGCGCCATCGTGGTCGACACCGGAGGACGGCGACAGCGACTCACCGCCGGCAGCGCACTGAGCGCCCGGCTCGCCGATCAGGTTTCCCTGCGCGTGCATCAGGATGAGGGGCAGCGGTTGCGCACCCTGAACCTGTCGCTGGACCAGGCCGCGATCGCCTCGTTGAGCCAGCGCCCGGACATCACCGAACTGCTCGACGCCCCGCGTCCTCATCTGCACGTCTGGCCACTGCCGGGCTATCTGGCGCCGATGCTCGAACAGGCGGTCATGCCGCAGCCTTCCCCCGGCCAGCGCCAGCTATTGATGGAGGCCATCGGCCTGCAACTGCTGGCCCACGGCCTGCGACATCCCGGCCCGCGCCAGCGCGGTGACCTGCCCCTGCCGGAGCGCCAGCGGCTGGAGCGGATCCGCCAGCGGCTGCACGACTTTCCCGCCGAGTCCTACTGCCTGGAGCAGCTGGCGGCGATGGCGTCCATGAGCGCCTCGGGCCTGCGCGCCAAGTTCCAGCGCCTGTTCGGCGTTTCGGTCTTCGACTACCTGCGAGAACGCAGGCTGACCCTGGCCCACGAGCTGCTGGCCCAGGGCGCCAGCGTGCAACAGGCAGCCTTCGAGAGCGGCTACAGCCACGCCTCCAACTTTTCCACCGCCTTTCGGCGGCGCTTCGGGGTCTCACCCCGCGACGTTGGCTAGACGCTTCCAGGACGTTCGCCCTTCGCCCAGCCCCCCTGGGCACCTCTCTCCCCGAGACCTCAACTGGATACAGTACACCGCAACGGCACCCAGCCGTCGGGCGGTGCTTCGTCGGTGACTGGATCCACTACATCAGCTAGGGCTTGTCTGAAAAGTGCCTGCGCTCGGTAATACGGCGTTACAAATCGGATCAACATGCTCATTTACACCCCGTAAACTGCGCTTTCTCACCGATTTTTGCCTTGTCTAACCTTCGCTCGTCGACTTTTCGGACAGCGCCTAGCACTCGCTACGCCGATCGCACTTGGCTACTGAGGTTTCATTATCGGCGCAGGTCCTGTCACCCCGCATAAGGTTCTTGGCGCCGCGCATAAACAGGCCCACTCGCAAAATGTAATAATTCGCATTACCGAAACATGACCGCTTTGTTCAGGTGCCTACCCCGTGGCGCCATTCCCTGCTCCCAATGGTAAGCGACTACATGCGTATCACCTCGACCCTGCCCTTCGCGCTGACGCCTTTCGCCCTGAAACCTTTCGCCTTGAAAGCTGGCCCGGCGCTGCTGGCGGCCAGCGTGTCCTCCGCCGCACTGGCCCAGACCACCCTCAGTGACAATGCCGTCAATGCCGGCACCTCCACCAATACCGAACTGGGCACCATGACGGTCACCGGCCAGGCCGCCACCAAGACCGATACGCCCTTCCTCGAGACGCCCCAGGCCACCTCGACGGTCAGCGCCGAGCAGATCGAGCGACGTGGTGCCCAGACGGTGCAGCGGGCGCTGGACTACACCCCCGGGGTCTATACCAACCAACTCGGGTCGTCCAACCGCTACGACTATCTGGTACTGCGGGGCTTCTCCGACGGCAGCCTGAGCAATACCTTCCTCGACGGCCTCAAGCTGATGGGCGACACCAACAGCTTCAGCTCGCTGAAGGTCGACCCCTGGATGCTCGAAAGCATCGAGGTGGTAAAGGGACCGGCCTCGGTGCTCTATGGTCGCGCCTCCCCTGGCGGCCTGGTCGCGCTGACCAGCAAGCGCCCTGAGTTCAGCGACAGCCCCACCGGCGAGGTGCAGGTCGGCTTCGGCAACAATGACCAGCAGCGCGCCGCCTTCGATGTCACCGGCAGTGTCGACGAAGGCCAGCGTGCCGCCTTCCGCCTGACCGGCATCGCCCGCTCCTCGGATACCCAGTTCGATCAGGTCGAGGAAGAGAGCTACGCCATCGCGCCGTCGCTGACCTGGGACATCACCGACGCCACCACCCTCAACCTCAATGCCTATGTCTCGCGTGAGCCCGAAGGCGGCTATCACGCCGGTCTGCCCTACGACGGCACGGTGACCAGCCATGCCGGCGGGCATATCGACAACACCTTCTTCGAGGGCGAGGACGACTACGACAACTTCGAGCGCGACCAGACCCTGCTGGGCTATGAGCTGGAGCACCGTTTCGGCAACGGCATCACCGCTCGCCAGAAGCTCAAGTATCTGGAATCCGACGTCGAGATGGACCAGGTCTTCGCCTACGGCTGGGCCAACGACACCGAGCTCAACCGCCGCTACTCCGGCGCCGACGAAGACCTCGAGGCCTGGACCGTGGACAACCAGCTCGAAGCCAACTTTTCCACCGGCGGCTTCGAGCACCGGGTGCTGACCGGGCTCGACTACCAGACCCGCGAGAACGACGTGGTCTGGTCCAGAGGCACCTTCCCCAACATCGACGCCTTCAACCCGAGCTACGGTGCCGGCCCCATCGGCGATATCGTCGTGATCACCCGCGAGAAGCACGAACTCGACCAGGCCGGCGCCTATCTGCAGGACCAGATCAGCTGGGATCGCTGGCACCTGACCCTGGGTGGCCGCTACGACTGGGTCGACATCGAGAACACCAACCTCGATAGCGGCGACAGCTCGGATCTCGACGAAACCCAGTTCAGCGGCCGCGCTGGCCTGCTCTACGCCTTCGACAACGGCGTCTCGCCCTACGCCAGCTACTCGACCGCCTTCACCCCGACCAGCTTCGTCGATGCCTCCGGCGATCTGCTCGAGCCGATGGAGGGCGAGCAGCTGGAAACCGGGCTCAAGTACCAGCCGTTGGGTACCCAGGACCAGTACTCCATCGCCCTGTTCCATATCACCCAGGAAAACGTGGCCACCAAGGAGCAGCCCACCGATCCGTATCGTGCCGTGGGCGAGATCGAATCCCAGGGGATCGAGCTTGAGGCGCGCACTCAGCTCACCGAGGAGCTGAGCTTCCAGGCCGGCTACGCCTACACCGACATCACCTACGCCGAAAGCGATGATCCCAGCGAGGAAGGCAACGACGCCATCTACTCGCCCAAGCACATCGCCTCGGTATGGGGCTACTACGACTTCCTCAAGGGACCGCTGGCCGGACTCAACACCGGCCTCGGGGTGCGCTACCACGCCGATATCCAGGCCGACCGCGACAACACCAAGTCGGTCCCGGACTACACCCTGGTCGACGCCACCCTGGGCTACGACTTCAGCCAGGTCGGACTGACCAACGTCAGCGGCCGCCTCAACGTCAGCAACCTGCTGGACGAGGACTACGTGGCCTCCTGCAACTCGCTCGAATTATGCTACTTCGGCGCCGAGCGCAGCGTCAGCGCTACCCTGAGCTATCGTTTCTAGCCACTGACCCGAATGAAGGAAAAGCGCCCCGTCCATGAACGGGGCGCTTTGCGTTTCGGCCCGACCGCTATCCTCGCCTGCTGCTGCACCGGAATCCGCAGCAAGGCGTTGTTGGTGGGCAGTCCACCGCTCCTACTCCCAACGGGCAAGCTGTCTCAGATGGTCATCGCGGGCACGCTCCGGCGACACCGGCACCAGGTGCACCTCGGTGCCAGGCAGGCACTGGGCCAGGCGGGCGCAGGCCAGCGGGGTCAGCCCCCCCAGGCGGGGGTAGCCGCCGATGGTCTGGCGGTCGTTCATCAGGATGATCGGCTGGCCGTCCGGCGGTACCTGTACCGCCCCCAGCGGAATGCCCTCTGACACCATGCCGCTCATGCTGCCCTCAAGCTGCGGCCCGGTCAGGCGAATCCCCATGCGATCGGCGCGCTGATCCAGCGTCCAGACGTCATTGAAGGCGCGATACAGGCTGGTGCCCGAGAAGCTCGCGATCTGGGCCCCGGGCACCAGCGACAGCGCCAGCGGCCCGTCGCTTGCCGTGACCAGAGCCCCCGGCTCCCCATCAACGTCCCGCTGCCCCGAATCGGCGTCCCGCTGTGGCAGGCGACGATCGCCGCCCGAGGGCCGATCCTGCTTGGGCGTCAGCACGTCGCCCTGGGCCAGCGGCTTGCCGAAACCGTCGAGGCCACCGAGCCCTTCACGCACGGTGCTCGTGACGCTGCCCATGATGGCGCTCGCCTCGATCCCGCCCGGCAGCGCCAGATAGGCGCGCAGGCCGCTTTTCGGCCGTTCGAACACCAGCCGCTGGCCACGCTTGAGCGTTACCGGCTCCGCCAGGGCCAGGGGTTCGCCGTCCAGGGTCGCGCCCAGGTCGGCACCGGCCAGCGCCACGCTCACGTCGGCCTCGGCCACCAGCGCAAGGCCGCCAACCATGATCTCGATGCCGGGGGCGTCCGGGGCGTTACCCAGCAGCCAGTTGGCCCAGCCCAATGCCACCCAGTCCATGGCACCGCCCTGGGTCACGCCCAGATGGCGCACACCCTGGCGACCACCGTCGACCACCAGCGCCAGGGGACCTGCGCGTTCCACCTTGAGACTCATGCGCCGCTCTCCTCGGCCGGGGGTTGGGGAGTGGTGTCGCCACCCTGCGCCTCGAAGGTGGCGCGGTCGATGGCCACAAAGCGCACGCGATCGCCGGGCTTGAACAGGGTGTAACCCTCGCGCTCGCGATCGAACAGCCGGGTGGCGGTGCGTCCGATCAGGTTCCAGCCGCCAGGCGACGGCGCGGGATAGACGGCGGTCTGGCGATCGGCGATGCCGACGCTGCCCGCGGCCACCTTCTGGCGCGGTGTCTTGAGTCGAGGCGTGGCCAGGGCGTCCTCGACCAGTCCCATGAAGCCGTAGCCGGGGGCAAATCCCAGCGCGAAGACGCTGTAGTCGTGGGCGCAGTGGCGTTCGATGACCTGGTCGGCGGTGATGCCTGCGCGCTGAGCGATCAGCTCAAGCTCAGGGCCGACGCTTGCGTCATACCACACCGGGATCTCGTGCAGGCTGCCGTCCTCCGTCGCACGGGGCGACAGGTTCGCCAGGGCCTCGCCGAGGCGCGCTCGGGCCTCGCCAAGCGACAGCCTGCGGATATCGAGCTGCACCAGCACCGTGGTATAGGACGGCACCACCTCCAGGGCATCCTCGCCAAGCCGCTCGCGGATGGCGTCCACCGCCGCCAGCACCCAGGGCATATGCGACTCGTCGATGGCGTCGAACAGCCGCACGATCAGGCTATCGAAGGCCACCGTCTCCAGACGTGGGCTCGGCGTCATGCCCCCTCCAGCTGGTCGAAGGCCTCACGGATGGCGCGCACCGCCGCCACTGAACTCTCGTTGTCGCCGTGCACGCACAGAGTATCGGCGGGAAGGACCAGTTTGGTGCCGTCGCGGGCGGTCAGCGCCTCGCCCCGGGCCAGGGTCACCGCCTGGCCGACGATGGTGTCCTCATCGTGATGCACCGCGTCTGGCTCACGCCGGGACACCAGCCGACCTTCGCCGTCATAGGCACGGTCGGCGAACACCTCGAACCACAGGCTGACACCCTCCTCCTCGGCAAGCGCCCTCACTGCGGCGGTGTCGGCGGTGGACATCACCAACAGCGGCAGTCTCCCGTCATAGGCCTTGACCGCGCGCATGGTGGCGCGCAGCAGTTCCATATTGGTGGCCATGTCGTTGTAGAGCGAGCCGTGGGGCTTGACGTAGCCGACCCTGGTGCCCTCGGCACGACAGACGCCGTCGAGGGCACCGATCTGGTAGAGCAGCAGGTTCTCGGCTTCGCTCGGGGACACCGCCAGGCTGCGCCGGCCAAAACCCACCAGGTCGGGATAGCCGGGGTGGGCGCCGACCAGCACCTCGTTGGCCACGGCGTAGCCTACGGTGCGCCGCATCACGTCAGGGTCGCCGGCGTGGAAGCCGCAGGCGATGTTGGCGCAGTCGATATAGGGCATCACGTCGGCGTCACGGCCCATCTTCCAGGCACCAAAGCTCTCGCCAACGTCGCAGTTGAGTCGGGGTATCGGCATGGGGCAGCCTCTGTTGTCGACGTCCTCTGGTGAACCTTCGCCAATGGACGTCAGGTGGTTAACGAACCTGTTATTGTCGTTTTCCGCTGTCTTCTGTCGCCTTCGTGGCGTCCAGCGCGCGCTCCGAGCACTTGCCTTCGAGCCTTTTCGTGGATGCTTCGATCGCGTTGCCGGGGCGCCACACAATCTCCTCTTGTCAGTTGAATCTAACGCCCGAGTCGATTCCCGACAAATTCGGCAAGAAGATTGACGCCACGATCCTCCCCGGCCAAGAATCAGTGATATACCCCTTCACGCACTCCGGAGTTTCCCCATGGCCGTCAGCGATCCCTTCCATCTTGCCATTCAGGTCCGTGATATCGACGAGGCCCGCGAGTTCTATGGCAACTTTCTCGGCTGCCCCGAAGGCCGCAGCTCCGAGTCCTGGGTCGACTTCGACCTCTACGGCCATCAGTTCGTCTGCCACCTGAACCCCGGTCTCAAGGACGCCGCCGACGCTGCCCACAAGAACCCGGTGGACGGCCACGGTGTGCCGGTGCCGCACTTCGGCGTGGTACTGGAAATGGACGCCTGGGAGGCCCTGGCCGAGAAGCTCAAGTCCCATGGCGTCAAGTTCGAGATCGAACCCTACATCCGCTTCAAGGGCGAGCCCGGCGAGCAGGCCACCATGTTCTTCAAGGACCCGTCCGGCAACGCACTGGAGTTCAAGGCGTTCAAGGATCGCGAAAGCCAGCTGTTCAAGAAGGCCTGAGGGCCCTGCGGCATCGGCAAGGCGGCTTGATCTTCAACGCCATCCTGCCCGATGCTGCATAGTCAGACTGATACCTCCATCACGACACGTCGTTTTCACCGCCACGTTTCTACAACAACAAGGTAGGCATCATGACTCGATACTCCTCCCTGGGGCTGGCCGTTGCCGTGGCCACACTCTCCACCGCCACTGTGGTCAGCAGCGCCCAGGCCGCCGAATGGAACCTGGCGACGCCCTATGGGGATGCCAGCTTCCACACCGAGAACACCAAGCAGTTCGCCGAAGACGTGCGCGAGGCCACCGATGGCGAGCTCGACATCACCGTGCACTCCGGCGGTTCGCTGATCAGCCACGGCGAGATCAAGCCATCGGTGCGCCGTGGTACCGTCCAGGCCGGCGAGATCTTCATGTCGATCCTGTCCAACGAGTCGCCGGTGTTCGAACTGGACACCCTGCCGGGGCTCGCCGGCAGCTACGACGAGGCCTGGGAGCTGTGGAAGGCGAGCAAGCCGGTGATCGAGGAGCTGTTCGCCGAGCAGGGCATGAAGCCGCTGTACGCAGTGCCCTGGCCGTCACAGGGCATCTACACCGACTTCGAGTTGAATGACCCCGCCCAGTTCGAGGGACTCAGAGTACGTGCGCCCAACATCAATACCCAGCGACTGACCGAGAACCTCGGCGGCCTGCCCACCGAGACCGAGGAGTCGGACATCCCCACCGCCTTCTCCACCGGCCGGGTCGACGCCATGATCACCTCGGTGTCCACCGGCGAGTCGATGGCGGCCTGGGACTATGTCTCCCACTTCTCCGACGCCAACCTGTGGATTCCGAAGAACATCATCTTCGTCAATCAGAAGGCCTTCGATCGCCTGGATGAGGCGACCCAGCAAGCGCTGATGGAAGCGGCGGCCGAGGCCGAAGAGCGCGGCTGGGAGGCCAGCAAGGCCGATATGGAAGGCAGCGCCCAGGCCCTGGAGGAAAACGGCATCACCATTGGCGAGCCCAACGAGGCGGTGGCCGGAGCCCTTTCCGAGGCCGGCGACAAGCTCTTTCAGGACTGGGAGAGCCGCGCCGATGACCGGGCCAAGGCGCTGATCGAGGACTACCGCGCCAATACCGAATAGCGCTAGGGACGAGCGGTGGGGAGTGTCCTCGCCGCTCGTTCGTTGTCCCGTTCACGGCCTGTCTTTCGCAACATGGCACGTCACGACGCCGTGCAAGAAGGGTGCGGTCAACGACTCACGGACAACGTATCGCTCCACTGACGCCAAGGATCGCCCATGAAGTTTCGCCTGATGCCGCTTTACCGCCTTGGTGGGCTGGGTGCGGCCGCCTCCATGGTCGCCATCTGCGGCCTGATCACCATCCAGGTGCTGTTTCGCCTGCTGGATGCCCTGCTGGTGCTGTTCGGCGGCGCGCGTCTTGGCCTCGAGATCACCGGGGTGTCGGAACTGGCGTCCTTCCTGCTGGTGGGCGCGACCTTTCTCGGCATGGCCTACACCTTCAGCCACCACGCCCACATCCGCATGTCGCTGGTGATCCAGCGCCTGCCGGCGGCGGTGCGCGCCTTCACCGAACTGTTCTGCCTGGCGGTGGCTTCGGCGCTCAACGCGCTGTTGTGCGTATCGCTGTGGCAACTGATGCACGAGAGCCTCGAGTTCGACGACGTCTCCTCGGGACTGCTCGCCGTTCCGCTGTGGATTCCCCAGCTGGCGTTGCTGGTCGGCATGGCCCTGATGAGCCTGGCCCTGGCCGAAGCGCTGATCTACACCGCCAGACAGGCGCTGACGGCGCCACGCCGCTTCGAGGCCCCGGACGAGGAACCCAGCCATGACTGACCCGAGGATTCCTGTTCGCCTGCAGCGCCTGTCTCGCCAGGAGGGCTTGCCGAGATGCTGACGATCAGTCTGGTCACCCTGCTGGCGCTGGCGGTGCTGCTCGGCAGCGGCGTGTGGATCGCCTACGCCCTGCTCGGCACCGGCTTTATCGTGCTGACGCTGTTCTTCCCGCTGGAGCCCGGCCCAATCCTGGCCTCGGACTTCTGGGGCGCCAGCTACGGCTGGGACCTGACCGCGCTGCCGATGTTCGTGTGGATGGGCGAGATCCTGTTTCGCTCGGGGCTCGCCAACAACATGTTCCAGGCGCTGTCGCCCTGGCTCGGACGTATTCCCGGACGCCTGTTGCATTCCAACATCATCGGCAGCGGGCTGTTTGCCGCGGTCTGCGGCTCCTCGGCGGCGACCTGCGCCACCGTCGGCAAGATGACCCTGCCGGAGCTTGAAAAGCGCGGCTACGACAACGACCTGGCCATCGGCACCCTGGCCAGCGCCTCGACCCTGGGGCTGTTGATTCCGCCGTCGATCATGATGATCGTCTACGGCGTGGTCACCGAACAGTCGATCTCTCGCCTGTTCATCGCCGGCGTCGGGCCGGGACTGATGCTGCTCGGTCTGTTCATGACCTACGTGATCGGCTGGTCGCTGCTGGTGGGCAATCGTCGTGGCGCGGTGGGCAAGCGCGACAGCGACATGCCGCTGCGCCAGAAGCTGTCGGGAAGCCTGCAACTGCTGCCGCTGCTGGCGCTGATCGGCGGCATCCTCGGCAGCATCTACGGCGGGCTTGCCTCGCCCACCGAGGCCGCCGCCTCGGGGGTCGTGCTGTCGATGCTGATCGCTCGAGCCAACGGCCACTTCAACAGCACTATCTTCAAAGACGCCCTGTTCGCCGCGGTGCGCACCTCCTGCATGATCGCCTTCATCATCGCCGGGGCCTCGTTTCTTTCCTCGGCCATGAGCTTCACCCAGTTGCCCATGGACCTGGCCGAGAAGATCGGCGCCATGGGTCTGTCGCCGGCCTGGCTGCTGGTGGTGCTGACCCTTTTCTTGCTGGTGCTGGGCTGCTTTCTCGACGGTATCTCGCTGATCCTGCTGGTCACCTCGATCATCATGCCGGTGATCGAGACCGCCGGCTTCGATCTGATCTGGTTCGGCATCTACCTGGTCATCGTGGTCGAGATGTCGCAGATCACCCCGCCGGTGGGCTTCAACCTGTTCGTGATCCAGGGCCTGACCGGGCGTGACATCATGTCGATCACCCGCGCCACGCTGCCGTTCTTCCTGCTGATGATCGTGGCCATCGTGCTGATGAGCCTGTTCCCGGGCATCGCCACCTATCTGCCACAGGCGATGAGCGGCTGAGGCCTACGACTGCCCTACCCATCAGGCCTGGTGGCGCTGCCTGAGCGTCTCGATCACCTCTCCCAGACGACGCCTGGCCTCGCCGTCTGGCTGCTCGGCGACCAGATCATCCAGCACCTGAACCACGTCGGCGTCACGGCGAGCCCGCGCCGCCTTGCCAGTCTTGTCGCCCGCGTCGTTTACCAGCAAGGCGCAGATCACCCGGTCCAGAGTGCCGAACAGAAAATCGATGCTGTAGCCGGCGAGAAAGCCCAGGGCGGCGCCGCTCAGCGCCACCTGTGCGCCCTGATCGGTGGGAATCTGGGAGACGAACAACACGATGGCGCCACCGGAGAGCGTGCCCAGCACGATGCGATTGACATGCTCGCCGATCCGCGCGGGATCGAAGGTGCGACTGTACAGCCGGGTCGCGGTCACCCGCAGCACAAAGGCGAAGGCCCCGAGGGCACCATAAAGAAAGGGCTCTGTGTGGCGAAGTCCCTCGTAGATAAAGTCGAGCGCGGTATTCCAGTGGGTCCAGTCGAGCCCAGAGGACGGCCGGCCAGTATCGATGGCGTACATCAGCACGTTGGAGCCGATCACCGCCATCACCACCGCCCCGGTCCACCACCAAAGGCGAATCAAGTACTTGCCGGTGCGGCTGTCGCGCATTCGACCATCGCTGTCCGGGCGCGTCGCCGCCAGGGTACGAGGCGAGATACCTGGGTAGAGCCGGGACAGGCGCCGGTAGCAAACCACCACGCCGGCCAGTTCTTCGGTGGTCAACAGCTCCTTGCGATCGGTCCTTTCCTTGGCCACGAAGTAGGCGGTCAGGTCGATCTCCGGCGGGTAACCTTCGAACTCCTGGGCGTAGTCCAGCAGCGCCGTGGTGTCGTCGAGCAGCTTGCGGATACGCTCTCCGCAGCCATCTTCACTGCCGTTGCCGTTGCCGTTGCCGTTAAGATTGTCACTATCGCTGCCGCCGTCGGCATCATCGTCCCTGCGATCGCGACGAGGCCCCTCCTGCTCTGAACTGCTCATCGACAGTGTCCTCCCTCGCTTGCCTGGGTGCGCTCGTCCACCACACAGATCAGGCCGTTGATGGTGTAGCTCTCGCCATCGGTATGAACGACGATGTGGCGATTCTCGACGTAGGCCCCCAGGTAGCTTCCACCTTCGCCCTGGCGCGTCTGGAACAGCAGCGGTGCCGGGCTGAGCTTGGCCAGGCGATCCAGCGGAGCCTGACGCGGCAGGCGATAGCGCAGGTTCACTCCGCCATCGCCGACGCTGAGCACGGCCACCTCGGGTCTCAGCGTCTGCACAAAGGTGTCGCTGGTGCTGGTGTCGGAACCGTGGTGATTCAGCTTGAGCACGTCGACGTTGCCCACCTGGGCGGCGACGAAGGCCTCCATGGGTACGCTGCGAGCGCCGCCACCGGTGAGGTCGCCGCCGGTGAGGTCGCCGCCGGTGAAGTAGCGAAAGCGCCCGTGCTCGATGATCAGTGCCACGCTGCGGGCGTTTTCACGCCGTGGATGAAGTGACTGCTCACCGACCTCGCAGAAACCGATATCCCCGGCCAGGTGCCGGCCGCCGGCTGCGGCCACCTGGATACGGGTGTCGGCGCCCAGGCGCAGCTGGGGATGATCGGGACGACAGTCGGGGACAAGCTCGATCAGCCGCGCCCCCACGGCCCGGGCCGCCGCCAGGTACTCGCCGTACTGGGTGTCGCGGCCGGTGGGAGACAGCACCTCGGGCTTGATACCGGGTCGCTCCAGCACCGTCTCGACGGTGATGCCCGCCTCGATGAGTTCATCGAAGCCACCGATATGGTCGGCGTCATAGTGGCTGGCGAGAAAATAGTCGAGTCGATCGATCCCCAGTGCGATCAGGGCCGGCGCCACCACCCTGCGGCCATCACCACGATTTCCCGCATCGATCAACAGACTCTGACCGCTGCCGGTATCCACTACCAGGGTGGCGTCGCCCATGCCCACGTCGAGATGCAGGATGCGCAAGTCGGCAAGGGCCGGCGTCGTTGCCAGGCAACCCAGCAGCAGAGCGGCCCGGACCAGGGCTCTCGGTCGCCAAGCCACCAGTAAACAAGCCGCCAGTAAACAAGACGCCGACACTCGCAGGGCGCGCATCGCCAAGGCAGGTGCAGCTATGCCCTGTACAACAAAGCCCGGTACAACAAAGCCCGGTACAACAAAGCCCGGTACAACAAAGCCCGACAGCAGACGATGGAACGCCCGGCGACGAACCCCGTCCCCGAGCAGTACGCAGCTCATCCTTCACGCCTCATGCAGCATAGGAAGTTACTACTTACTTACCCTAGACTGCACGGGCGGCGCTGGCGAGCCGTATCCTCCACACCGGAACCGGTTCCGGGGCCTGTTCCTGGGCCGGCCCCGGGCCCACGGCCAAGCCCCACGCATCGCGCCAGGTCAGGGCGACGTGGCTGCCACCGTCGCCGCCTCGCCGGTCTGCACCTGCCACTGGGCGGCGTAGCGCCCACCCCGGGCGATCAACTCGGCGTGGTCTCCGCGCTCGACCACCTGCCCCCGCTCCATCACCACGATCTGGTCGGCGTGGACGATGGTCGAGAGCCGGTGGGCGATCATAATCACGGTACGCTCACCGCCGATGCGCGACAGCGAGCGCTGAATCGCCGCCTCGGTCTCGTTGTCCACCGCACTGGTGGCTTCATCCAGCACCAGCACCGGGGGATCCTTGAGCAGCGCCCGGGCCAGCGACAGACGCTGGCGCTGCCCGCCGGACAGGCGCACGCCGCGCTCGCCGACACGGGTATCGAGGCCGTCCGGCAGACGCTCGATGAACTCCCAGGCTTCGGCGGTGCGTGCCGCTGCGATGACCTCCTCATCACTGGCCTCGGGACGAGCGTAGGCGATGTTGTCACGCACGCTGCCCTCGAACAGGTAGACGTCCTGGCTGACCAGGCCGATGGCGTCGCGCAGCGCTCCCTGGCGAAGCTCCGCCACCGGGACGGCGTCGAGCTCGACCCGCCCCTGGTCGGGGTCGTGAAAGCGCAACAGCAGCTTGATCAGGGTCGACTTGCCGGAGCCGGTGGGCCCGACCAGCGCCAGGGTACTGCCGGCGGGTACCGCCAGCTCCACGGCGTCGATACCGGCGCCGCTGCCCGGGTAGTGAAAGCTCACTTCTGAAAAGCGCACCTCGCCACGCACCGGCGTCTCTAGCTCACGGCGTCCATCGTCGCGCACCCGGATCGGGGTAGCGATCAGATCGAGGATGCGCCGGGTGCTGGCCATGGCCCGCTCGAACAGGTCGATGACCTGGGCCAGTCCGGTCAGCGGCCATAGCAGCCGCTGGGTCAAGAACACCAGCACGCCGTAGGCGCCGACGTTGAGCTCACCGGACAGCGCCTGCATGCCACCGACGATGAAGGTGGCCAGAAACCCGGTGAGGATCGCCATGCGGATCACCGGAATAAAGGCCGAGCTGATACGAATGGCACGGCTGTTGGCGTCCACATAGGCCTCGCTGTCGGCCTTCAGCCGAGCCGCCTCGCGGGCCTCTGCGGTAAAGCTCTTGATGGTGGCCATGCCCTGAATATTGTTGGACAGCCGGCTGGACAGCACCCCGACCTTCTCACGCACGTCGGCATAGAGGGGACCGGCCTTGCGCTGAAACACGAAGGCACCCCACAGGATCAACGGCACCGGGGTAAAGGCCAAAAGCGCGATCAGCGGCGACAGCACGAAGAACACCGCCCCCACCGCCACCACGGTGACGGCGACCTGGATCAGCGAGTTGGCACCGCCGTCGAGGAAGCGCTCGAGCTGGTTGACGTCGTCATTCATGGTGGCGACCAGCTCACCGGACGAGCGCGACTCGAAGAACCCCATGTCCAGGCGCTGCACGTGCTCGTAGGCGTCCTGACGCAGGTCGGCCTGCAGGCGCTGGGCAAGGTTGCGCCACAGGATCTGATAGAGGTACTCGAACAGCGACTCGCCGGCCCAGATAAAGAAGGTCAGCACCCCCAGCACAATGATCTGGGAGCTGGCCGAGACGAAGCCGAGCCCCGCCACGAAGCTCTGCTCCTGGTTGACCACCACGTCGATGGCCACTCCGATCAGGATCTCGGGGGCGATATCAAACAGCTTGTTGATCATCGAACACAGGGTGGCGGCGACGATCCGTCGACGATAACCGCGGGCGTAGCGCAACAGGCGCCCTAGCGCCTGCAGGCTGGATGAGCGGGACACGGCGTGAACTCCTTGCTGTCGCACCACAAGGGCGACGACCAATCCAGACGGCGCCCCGACCGGGGCACCAACCAAAAGCGCCGCGGCCCTGGGGGCCGCGGCGCGGGTCTTGCGCTAGCACGGATGACGTCGAGACATCGACGTCAGGCCGGCTTCGCTCAGGCAGTGGCGGCCTGGTAGCGACGCTCGACTTCGTCCCAGTCCACCACGTTGAAGAAGGCGGCGATGTAGTCGGGACGCTTGTTCTGGTACTTCAGGTAGTAGGCGTGCTCCCACACGTCCAGACCCAGCACCGGGGTGTTGCCGTGCATCAGCGGGCTGTCCTGGTTCAGGGTGTTTTCCACCACCAGGGCGCCGTCCGGAGTGACGGAGAGCCAGGCCCAGCCAGAGCCGAAGCGGCCCAGCGCGGCCTTGGTGAAGGCATCCTTGAAGGCGTCAAAGCCGCCCAGTTCCTTCTCGATGGCCTCACCGACCTTGCCCTTGGGGTCGCCACCACCGTTCGGGGACATCACGGTCCAGAACAGCGAGTGGTTGGAGTGGCCGCCGCCGTTGTTGATGACCGGCTGGCGCTTGTCTTCCGGCAGACGCTCCAGGTTGGAGATCAGCTCGTCGACCGGCAGGTCCTCGAGACCGGTGCCTTCCAGGGCGCCGTTGAGGTTGGTGACGTAGGTGTTGTGGTGACGAGAATGGTGGATCTCCATGGTCAGCGCATCAATGGAGGGTTCCAGTGCGTCGTAGGCGTAGGGCAGTTCCGGCAGAGTATGTGCCATGGTGATACCTCCTTCCTTGTCGAAATTGGGCTGGGTTCAGGGGGGATAATCGTATCCCACTCACCAGCTTACGTCATCGTGGGCCTCATACTATAGGCAAGACGCGTTCTTCTCGCTAGCGTGCTCCACGCCAAACGCATTGCCCGCCTGGCGGTGTCGGCATCCCTGCCGCCGTTGAAGAGGCCCGATGTCGTGGACCACAGGGTGTCATCCTTTACGCCCCTTCTACAAGGGTTGATCAATAGTCTTTCAGCGCAACGCCTCCCTGACGTGCATCATTGACAATAACAAACAAATTGATAACCATTCCTATCCATTATCTTTCCTGCCCGGACCAGCCAGCCCAAGCCACCCTGCCCCAGTCACCCAGCGGAGCCGTCTTCATGTTCGATCTTCAGTCCGCTTCCTTCGCGATCCCGGGCAAGACCCTGCTGTCGCCGACCAGCCTGAGCTTCGATGCCGGCCGGGTCCACGGACTGATCGGCCACAACGGCTCCGGCAAGTCGACCCTGCTCAAGCTGATGGCTCAGCAGCAGCCGGCCAGCGAGGGGCGCATCCTGTTCAACGGCCAGCCGCTCGAGGCCTGGGGGCGCCGCGCCTTCGCCCGCGAAGTGGCCTATCTGCCGCAACACCTCCCCAGTGCCGAAAGCCTGACCTGTCGCGAGCTGATCGCCTTTGGTCGTTATCCCTGGAAGGGGCTGCTGGGTCGCTCGCGGCGCGACGATCACGAACACGTGGCGCGAGCCATGGCGCTGACCCACACCGAGGGCTTTGCCGATCGCCTGGTGGACACCCTGTCCGGCGGCGAACGTACCCGGGTGTGGCTGGCCATGCTGCTGGCCCAGGGCAGCCGCCTGCTGCTGCTCGATGAACCGCTGGCGGCGCTGGATATCGCCCATCAGGTGGAAGTGATGACCCTGGTACGCAAGCTGTCGCGAGAGCTCGACCTGGGCGTGGTCATCGTGTTGCACGACATCAACATGGCCTCACGCTTCTGTGATCGCCTGGTCGCCCTGCACAGCGGCCGCGTCATCGCCGAAGGCGACCCGCAGACGCTGATGACCGGCGACCTGCTCGAGGACATCTACGGCGTGCCGATGCAGGTGATGCCCCATCCCTCCGGCGAACACGCGGTGGCGCTGGTGCAATGAGGTTGTCCTTGAATGTCCGCCGTGCTCTGACTGTCCGCCCTTCTCTGGTGTCCCTGGCTTCCCTGCGCTTGCGTTCCGGCCTTTTTCGCTCGGGTGGCTACCATAGCTTGGCGTGGCTGGCGCTGTCGGCCTGGCTGCTGGTGTCTCCGGCCAGTGCCGCGCCGCGAATCGCCAGCCTGGACTGGACCCTGGCCGAGACGCTGATCGCACTTGACGCCCCACCGGTGGCGCTGGCCCAGGTCGGCGACTACGAAAGCTGGGTGGGGCTCGAGGCGCCGCCAGGTGCCACCGACATCGGCCTGCGTACCCAGCCGAATCTGGAACTGCTGTCCGAACTCGACCCCGACGCCATCGTGATCTCGCCGATGTTCGCCAACCTGGCGCCGCGCCTTTCATCGATCGCCGAGGTCAAGCAGCTCGCCATGTACAGCGGCGAGGGCACCTTCTGGTCGCAGTCTCTGGCGCTGACCCGACAGCTCGGCGAACTGGTGGATCGCGAAAACGCCGCCGAGGCGCTGATCGAGGAGACCGAGGCCTACATCGCGGACATCGCCGCTCGGCTGCCCGAGGACACCCGCCCGCTGTTGCTGCTCCAGTTCATGGATGAACGCCACGTGCGCCTGTTCGGTGAGCACAGCCTCTACCAGGCGGTGCTGAAGCGCATGGGCCTGACCAACGCCTGGCGAGGCACCACCAACGCCTGGGGCTTCAGCCTGATCGGCATCGAACAGCTGGCCAACTATCCCGAGGCCCGCATCGTGGTGGTCGAACCCTATATCGCCGGAGTCCGCGAGGCGCTGGCCGACAGTGGCCTGTGGCGCCATCTGGGCAGCGTCCAGCGCGACGACGTCGTCACCCTGCCACCGGTGTGGAGCTTCGGCGCCCTGCCCTCGGCCAGGCGCTTTGCCACCCTGCTGGGTGACGCTCTCGGCACCAGCGCTCCCGACACCAGCGAACAGGCCACCACACCGGATCAGGCACAAGGAAATATCGATGCTCGCCGCTGAATCCCGCGCCCGCCGTACCTCCGCGCTGGGCATCACCGGCCTGGTGCTGGCGGTGGCCTGCATGCTGGCCGCCTTCTACTCCCTGGCCGAGCTGGGCGGCCCCCTGGCGGCGCTTGCTGCCCTGACCGATTCGGGGGCGCTCGGCGCCAATGAACCGCCAGACCCGGAGTCGCTGGTGCTGCACTATAGCTGGTGGCCGCGCCTGGTGATGTCGCTGAGCGCCGGCGGCGCCCTGGGGCTGGCCGGGGTGCTGATGCAGCAGGTGCTGCGCAATCCACTGGCCGCCCCCACCACCCTGGGGGTGGCCAGCGGCGCCAACCTGGCACTGATGGTCGCCACCCTGATGGCGCCTGGCCTGCTGGTGCTGGGCCGCGAGTGGGTGGCGCTGGCCGGCGGTGGCCTGGCCATGGGACTGGTGTTCGCCCTCGGCTGGCGCCGTGGCCTGTCACCCGGCGTCGTGGTACTCGGCGGCCTGGTGGTCAACCTCTACTTCGGCGCCCTGGCGGTGGTGCTGTTGCTGTTCAACCAGGAGGCGCTCAAGGGGGTGCTGGTGTGGGGCGCCGGCTCGCTGACCCAGAACGGCTGGGACGGCGTGCTTTACCTGTTGCCGCGTCTGGTGATCGCCGGCGCTCTGGCCATCTGGCTGCTGCGCCCGCTGGCGCTGCTGGAACTGGACGACGCCAGCGCACGCAGCCTCGGCGTCTCGCTCAAGTGGCTGCGCCTGGGCGGGCTGGGGCTCGCGGTCTTCATCACCGGCTGTGTGGTGGCAGTGGTCGGCATCATCGGCTTTATCGGCCTGGCGGCGCCCAACATCGCGCGCATGGCCGGCGCCCGGCGTCTGCCGGCGCGGCTGGGTTGGTCGATCCTGTTCGGCGCGCTGCTGCTGGCGATCACCGACCTGGTCCTCCAGGGCGGCGTCGACGCCCTGCCTACCCTGCTGCCCACCGGGGCGACCACCGCCGCCCTGGGGGCACCGCTGCTGCTGTGGCTGATCCCGCGCCTGCGCCTAACCGCCCGGCGTCCACCGCCCAGCTCGAACCCGCAGGCCCTGCGTGCCGAGGCCCCCGGGCGCCTGCTGCTGGTGCTCACCGTGCTGCTGGCCCTGGCGACCCTGGTCGGCATTCTGATCGGCCAGTCCAGCACCGGCTGGTCGTCGAGCCTCGACGGCGACGTTCTCGACTGGCGCTGGCCGCGCATCTTCGCCGCCGCCGGTAGCGGCGCCCTGCTGGCCATCGCCGGCACCCTGATCCAGCGGGTCACCGCCAACCCCATGGCGAGCCCGGAACTGCTGGGCATCAGCGGTGGCGCGGCGATTGCGCTGATTCTCACCATCTTCCTGGTGCCAGCGCCGAGCAACCTGACGCTGGTGGGCGCCGGCACCGTTGGCGCGCTGGTCGTGCTCGGCGTGCTGGTGGCGCTCAATCGCGCCAGCGGCTTCCAGCCAGAGCGCCTGCTGCTCAGCGGCGTGGCGATCACTGCGCTGTTCGACGCGGTGCGCTCGATCGTGCTGGCCGGCGGAGACCCACGTGGCCAGCAGGTCATCGCCTGGCTGTCAGGGTCGACCTACTACGTCGACCCGGTCTCGGCGCTGGTGGTACTGGGTATCGGGGCGCTGGCCGCCGTCGCCGCTCAGGCGCTGACTCGCTGGCTGGATATCCTGCCGCTGGGCGCTGCCACCGCCAAGGCACTCGGGATCCACGTCGAGCGTGCCCGCCTGGGCCTGCTGGCGACGGTGGCGATACTGACTGCGGTGGCTACCCTGATCGTCGGTCCGTTGTCCTTTGTCGGCCTGCTGGCGCCTCATATGGCGCGTCTGATGGGGCTGTCCCGGGCTCGCGCGCACCTGGCCGGGGCGGCGCTGATCGGGGCGCTGCTGATGGTGCTGGCCGACTGGGTCGGCCGCCAGTTGCTGTTTCCCCAGGAGATCCCGGCAGGCCTGGTCGCCTCGCTGATCGGCGGCAGCTACTTCATGTGGGGGCTGCGAAAGTTGTAAGCTAAAGGTGTCTTCGGTGACAAAACCGCTCAGCAAACGAGGGAATCCCGATGCACGACAGCCTGCCCCTGCTCCGTCCTTCCCTCGCCCGTCTGGCCCTCGGCGGTAGCTGCTACTGGTGCCTGGAGGCGGTCTATCAGTCGCTGCGCGGGGTCGAATCGGTCCACCAGGGCTGGGTCGCCGCCGACGGCGAGCACTCGGACTTTCATGAAGCCGTGGTGGTGGACTATGACCCCTCTCGCCTGCCCCTCGACGTGCTGATCGAGATCCACCTTTACACCCACCGGGCCACCGCAGACCACCAGCGCCGCGACCGCTATCGCTCGGCGGTCTATGTGCTGACCGAGTCTCAGGCAGCTTCTGCTCGAGACACCCTGGCCCAGTTGCAGGATGACTTCGACGCGCCCCTTCTCACCCGGGTCTTGCCGCTGGTGGACTTTCGCGCCTCGAAGGAGGACTACCACGACTACTTCTACAGCGACCCCTCGCGACCCTTCTGCGAACGCTGGATCACCCCAAAACTCGAGCTGTTGCTCGAGCGCTTTAGCGACGTCGCCGACGGCGAGCGCCTGGCCCGGGCCGGGGTGACGGCGGAGGGCAGCCAGAGCCAGGGCTAGAGAGATAGAAAGATAGAAAGATAGAAAGATAGAAAGATAGAAAGATAGAAAGATAGAAAGATAGAGAGATATGGCTATAGAAAGGCAGGAATAGCGATAGCACTCGCCCCGCCTAGGCCCGCAGCCCTTCCACCGGCAGCCTCCACACCAAGACGCCCGACCGGGAAAACCGGTCGGGCGTCTCGATTCAGAGAGTTGATTTGCGATCCTGAAAGCCCGCCACTGGATCAGAAGCGGTACTTGATGCTGCCGACCACGCTGCGCTCCTCGCCGTAGTAGCACCAGTATTCGCAGCCTGAAACGTACTCTTCGTCGGTCAGGTTGTTGACGTTGACCTGGGCGGTCCACTGGGGCGTGATGTCATAGCTGACCTTGGCGTCCCACAGGGTGTAGGAGTCCACCGTGGCATCAGAGTAGCGCGGGCTGTCCTTGGTCTCGCCCACATAGCGCACACCGCCCCCCAGGTTCAGACCGTGCAAGGCGCCGGGGACCGCGTAGTCCAACCACAACGAGGCCTGGTTACGCGGGATCAGGCCGGCGCGCAGGTCGCGCTCCTCACGACTGATATCGACGCGTACGTCGGTATAGGTGTAAGCGGCGGTGACCTTGAGGTCGTCGGTGACATAGCCCACCCCCTCGATCTCGAAACCCTGGGACTCGCGCTCACCGCCCTGACGGTTGGCCGACTCACCGCTGGTATAGAGGGTATCGCTTTCCTCGAGGTCGAACACCGCAGCCGTGATATAGCCATCCAGCCAGTCCGGGGCATACTTGACGCCGACTTCCCACTGCTCGCCCTCGCTGGGACGATAGGCGCGACCATCCGGATCGGTGCCGATCTGCGGTGAGAAGGACTCGCTGTAGCTCAAGTAGGGCGAGATGCCGTAGTCACCCAGGTACATCACGCCACCGGAGAAGGTGGTCTCGTCCTCGCTGCCGCCACCGTTGTCCTCGCCATCGATGCGGTTGGTCACGTCCACGCTGTCATGACGCAGGCCGGCCAGGAAGATCCAGCGGTCATCCAGGCGAAGCTGGTTCTGGGCGTAGAAGCCGAGCTGTTCCTTGCCTTCCTCGTGATCGGTTCCGTTTCGGGAGCTCGGGGTAAAGTTGCCGTACTCCGGATCGAAGATGTCGAAAGGCGAACCGAAGGCGAAGTCGTCGTAGTTGTCGTAGTCGATATCCAGATCCTGGTAGTCGACGCCGACCAGCAGGGTGTTCTCGGTGCGATCGCTGTACCAGCGGCCGATGGCGCGGGTATCCACCGTGACCGCGTCGAAGTCGCCGTCGCGATAGGTCAGGCCGCGCTGGGCATTGCGGTCGTCCAGCAGGTAGGACACATAGACGTCACGCTCGAGCAGATCCAGATGGCTGTAGCGGAAGTTCTGCTCGATGTCCCAGGTATCGTCGAGACGGTGGGACAGTTCGTAGCCCAGCGCCCACTGCTCGTGTTCCTGGCGCTCGTAGTCCGGCTCTCCCAGGTTGTCCTCGGGGTCGAGCTTGCCGAAGGGGGTGTTGTCCACGGTGCCGTAGGGCAGCTTGAAGCCGTTGGTAGGCGTGCCGTGGTCCTTCAGGTAGCTGGCCAGGAAGGTGACGCTGGTATCCTGCGACAGATCGAGCTCCAGGCTCGGCGCCAGATAGACCCGCTGATTGTCGGTGTCCTCGATCTGGCCATCATTCTCGCGGAACAGTCCGACCATGCGATAGCGCACATCATCGCGCCCTGCCACAGGCCCCGAGACGTCGACGCCCACCTGCTCGTGGTCGTCGCTGCCGTATTGCAATTCGATCAGCCCCTGAGGCTCGTCGGTGGGACGCTTGCTGATGGCGTTGATGACACCCCCGGGAGGCGCCTCGCCATAGAGGATCGAGGCCGGCCCCTTGAGCAGTTCGACGCTCTCGAGGCCGAAGGTCTCGGTGCTCCACCAGAAGTAGCCGCCCTCACGAAACTGACGCAGGCCATCCTGGTACAGTGAGTCCTCGCCATTGAAGCCGCGAATATAGAACCACTCGGCCTTGTTGTCCTGGCCGAACGGCTGGGATACCACACCGCTGCGGTAGCGCAGCACCTCGTCGTACTTGTTGACCTGGCGGTTGTCGAGCTCCTCGCGGGAGACCTGGGAGGTAGCACGAGGCGTCTCGAGCACCGGGGTCTCGACCTTCAGCGCCGAGGTGCTCACCACCATGGTGTCGCTCGTCACCTCGGTGACCGCCTCCTCCTGGGCAAACGCCATCCCCGCCCCGGCAAGCGGGGCCAGCCCCAGCGCGAGGCGCACGGCGATGGCAAGCGGGCGACGGGAGACAGGGCTGCCGGGCAGGAAGTCGGTGAACCGTGAACTGGCGGATGGACGGGGACTGGCGGGTTGCATGCGGTGGGCCTCGGAGCGCATCGAAGACGACAACGAACGACGTTGAACGTTCGTGAAACATGCTCGATATGCTAATTGTTTTCATTTTTACACGCAATCAAGACCAGCTTTCATTTACAGAAATCCTGCCAAAAGGCCGATGTCGATCAAGGGCTGGCGAAACCACCTCGCGCCATCAGCGGCACCAGAGCGTCCCGTCAACCGCAGGCAGGCGAAGGCCCCAGCCAGCCGTACTCGGGTGCGAGGGAGCCAGGCAGGGGGGATGGATGAACCGCTGGATGGTGGCGAGAGCGCTCTACCGGCTGAGCGAATCGCCCTACAGCGGATCGAGCCGGGCCACCGCATCCCGACTGGCGGCCTCGCGGCTGGACCCGGTGAGTTCGACAAGCTGCCCCGAGCGCATCTCGAACAAGCGGTCGGCGTGCTGAAAGTAGTGATCGTCGTGGCTGATGGCGAACACCGTCTTGCCCATGTCCTTGAGTCGCGGCAGTAGCTCACGATAGAACACCCGTCGGAACTGCGGGTCCTGGTCGGCGGCCCATTCGTCGAGCAGCAGGATATCTCGCTCCTCGGCCACCGCCATCAACAGTGCCAGCCGCTTGCGCTGCCCCTGGGACAGCTCCGGGTTGGTGACCCGCTGGCCGTCGAAGTGAAGCTTCTCGCGCATCGCCAGGTACTCGAGCCAGTCCTCGACCAGCGCGGGGTCGGCCTTGTCACCGCCAGGGCCTATCAGGGTGTCGAACTGGTGGAAGTCGGTATACACCGCGGAAAAGCGCTGGCGATAGGCGCCCAGCTCATCGGCCCCCACCTCCTGGTCGTCGATCAACAGACGCCCCTGGTGGGGCCGGTAGAGACCGGTCAGCAGCTTCGCCAGGGTCGACTTGCCGCTGCCGTTGCCGCCGATCAGAAATACCAGCTCGCCACGCCGCAGGGTCAGGTCCAGCGGCCCCACGGAAAAGCCCGGGCCTTTCGACGCTCGCCCTGCCCCGTCTTCTTCGTCGGACGCTTTAGCGGGCTCGGGGTAGCGAAAGGCCACGCCTTCAAGGTGCAACCGCTGCCAGCGCTCGCCATCTGCCTCCTGCACCCCGAAGTCGCCCTTGGCCTCGGCCAGATCGAGTCCACGCAGTTTGTCGAAGGCCACCTGGGCGCTTAGCAGCGTCGGCAGTGCGCCCACCGCCGAGATCAGCGGGGTACGCAGGAACAACAAGGTCAACGAGAAGGTTGCCGCCACCTCGGTGGTGGCCCAGCCAAGGCCATTGGCCAGACAGAACACCACCCCGATGGCGCCGAGCATCATGATATTGGAGACATTGACCGCGCTCAGGTGATAGGTGTCGGCGCGGATGACGTGGTGACGATAGCGGCGGGCATCACGATCGTAGGTGTCCTCGAACAGGGCTCGCGCCCGGGCGCGATTGAGCGCCAGTTCCTTGCGTCCATAGATGACCGCCTGATAGTCGCGATAGAGCGAATCCTCGGTCGCCCGAACCTGGGCCAGATGGCGATAGACCCGCCCTACCAGCCAGGCCCCTCCTGCCATGGTCAGCGTGACCCACAGCGCGGTGACCAACAGCAGTCCGGGGGACAGCCAGCCGAGATACAACGCCGAGCCCAGCGTCAGCACGAAGCCCTGAACCAGCTCGGGCAGGCGTACGAAAGCGATGGTGATATTGCGGATATCACTGGACAGACTGGCCAGTAATTCGGCGCTGCCCAGGCGTTCGAGGCGCTCGATATCGGTGTCGAGGATCTGCTTGACCAGACGGCCTCTCAGGCCATAGACAAAGTGATGGCCCAGGGTGGTCAAGGCCAGTTGGGAGGCCAGAGTCACGGCCAGCAATGCCACGATCACCCCGAGAAACTGCGGCAGCACGCCGAGCGCATCTCCGGACACCTCGATCAAGCGGCGGTTGATAAAGGCGATGGCGCCGATACCCAGTCCGGCACTGGCAAGGCTCAGCAGCATGACGCCGATAAAGGGCCAGCGATAATGACGAAAGACGACGCTCAACAATTCCACGAAACAGGACCTCGAGGGGCGGGCCGGACGGCGCTTTCGCACCGCTTATACGGTGTCGATCGTCGCCCTGGCCATGATAATGCGGGCAAGGGGCCGGTATTGTCCCAGAGGCAACACACCATGGAAAGCCGCATGCGCACCTGACTTTTCAAACAGGGATCATCCCTGAAATAGCGCCAGGTCGGCTCTCTCGAGTACGTTTGAAACAAGCTCTGTGGTGGCGTCATCGATAGGCAACAGAGCCTTGCATGTTTCTTTCACAAGACTGGCTTGAAATCTTGTACATAACCTCCACAATGATTCGTGCAACATCGCAAGTCGCAGCACAGGAACCCGCTGCGACCGATGACATCGCTGGAACCATCCGCGAGAAGGAGAAATGGAATGATCCGCAAGAATCTGCTGACTACCGCTATCGCAAGCACCGTCTTCGCCGGCACCATGGCCGTGGGCACCAACGCCTTCGCCGAGCAGAACACCGCTCAGAATAATGGCGCCGGTAACCAGCAGCAGGCTCAGGGCCTCTACTCCGCCGATGAGCTGATGGACGCCGACGTTTTCGCCAAGGGTTCGAGCGAGGATGAAGTGGGCGAAGTCGAGGACATCCTTCTCGACAACGACATGAAGGTCCGCGCCATCGTCGTCGAAGCGGGCGACCTGCTTGACCTCGGCGGCAACGAGTATGTGGTCGAAACCGGCAACTTCACCGTGCAGACTGCCAACGGCGACAGCCTCGACAACATCGAGTACAGCGTTCATCTGGACATGACTCAGGACGAGGTGTCACAGCTGCCCGAATACACCGACACCTGGTGGAACCAGACCAAGTCCAGCGTTCAGCAGGCCTGGATGGACACCAAGGAAGGCGCCCAGAGCGCCTGGCAGACCACCAAGTCTGCTACCGCCAACGCCCTGACCAGCGCCGGCAACGCCATCGAAGGCGCGGGCGACAATGCCCAGGACGCCGCTCAGGACGCTACCAACTAAGAGCGATCCGAAGCTGACGGGCAGCGCCCGTCAGCCAGAGAACACACCCGGCCTTCGCGCCGGGTGTGTTGCGTCTGGCTCCCCGAATTCGCTTCCCTCAAGGCCTGCATATCCGTTCGGCCCCGCCGACCATGACCCGCCGCCGACTATTCCTCGCGCCGACTAAGCCCCGCGCCAACCAGGCCCTGCCGACCAAGACCTGGCGACTAGGCCTCGCGCCAACTAGGCCCTCCGGCTAAGCTCTCCGACTAAGCCCTGCCAGCAATGGCTTGCCGGTCAGCGGGTCTTCCACCAGCGAGCAGTCCACGTCGTAAAGCTGCCTGACCAGTGCCGGCGTCACCACCTTTTCCGGCTCGCCCTCTGCCACCAGGCGCCCATCGCGCATGGCGACCAGGTGATCGGCGTAGCGGCAGGCGCTGGAAAGATCGTGGACCACCATGATCACCGTACGCCCTCGCTCCACCAGCCGATGCAGCAGTTCGAAGACCTCCAGCTGGTGACCCAGATCCAGCGCCGAGGTGGGCTCGTCGAGCAGAATGATCGGTGTCTGCTGGGCGATGGTCATGGCGATCCAGGCGCGCTGGCGCTGACCGCCGGACAGGGTATCGAGGGCGCGTTCGGCCAGGTCCTCAAGCCCCGCCGCAGCGATGGCGCGCGCCACCACCGCCTGGTCCTCCTCGCTCCACTGGCGATACCAGGCCTGGTGGGGCTGGCGCCCGAAGCGAATCAGATCGCTGACGCTCAGCCCCTCCGGGGCCGACGCTTCCTGGGGCAACAGGGCGATGCAGCGGGCCAGCTTGCGCGCCGCAAACCGCTTGAGGTCCTGGCCTTCGAGCCAGACGCGCCCGCCACTTGGTGCATGCAGGCGGGAAAGCCCGGCCAGCAGCGTCGACTTGCCGCAGCCGTTGGGGCCGACGATGGCGGTGAGCTTGCCCCGCGGGATCGTCAGGTCGAGACCATCGATGACCTTGTGACGGCCGTGGCAGAGCACCAGATCCTCGACCACATAGGGATGCGGAACTGCGGTGTCCCGCTGCTGGCCCGAATCCGGGTGCGAAGCCACCTCAGCCCGGGGAATCCCATCGGATCGTGAAGACAACGTCAGTGACATCAAGGTCCCCTTGCACAAGCGCCCCCGGCCGCCATTGGCCCGGGAGCGGGTCAATATGAATTCAGCGGCGAATCAGTATCCACAGAAGCCAGGGGCCACCGACCACGGCGGTGACGATGCCCACCGGCAGCTCCAGCGGCGCCAGCATCAATCGTCCCGCCAGGTCGGCCAGCACCATCACCGCCGCCCCGGCCAGGGCCGCACCGGTCAGCGGGACCTGACGGTTGCCGCACAGATGGCGCGCGATTTCCGGACCCAAAAGCCCCACCATGCCGACCGGCCCCGCCACCGATACCGCCAGCGCCGTCAACGCCACCGATACCACCAGCACCTGCAGCCTGCGACGCCTGAGCGGCGTCCCCAGACCGAGTGCCACGGCGTCGCTGAAACGCATCAAGCTAAGCGAGCGCGACAGCCACAGCGCCACCGGGGTGAGCAGCGCAAGACCGATGGCGAGAACGACGACGGCTCCGGCCGGCCGTGAGTTCAGGGTGCCCACGGTCCAGGGGTAGGCGGCGTTGGCCGCATCGATGGCGGCACGCGACAGCATCAGCTGGGTCACCGCGGCGAAGATCGCCCCGACGCCGATGCCGGCGACGATAAAGCGATAGCCCTTGGCACCGCCCTTCGCACCGCCCCCGGCGGCCAGACCGAAAGTCAGGGCCGCTGCGGTGGCCGCCCCGGTCAACGCCATGGCAGAAGGCGCCAGGCTCAAGCCCATCCCCACCACCGAGGCCACCGCAAAGGCGGTGGCGCCGTTGTCGATGCCGATGATGCCGGGCGTGGCCAGACGGTTGCGCGCCAGCGTCTGCATCAGGCAGCCCGACAGCCCGAAGGCGGCGCCGCTGGCAAGCGCCGCCAATAGCCGTGGCAGGCGGAGCTGTTCCACCACGAAGGTATCGAGCATCGCGCCCTGCCCATTGATGACCGCCCAGATCTTACCCGGCGAAAGCGGCTTCTCGCCGAGGCACAGATAGGCCAGGCTCGCCCCGACCAGCAAGACAGCGAGCAACAGGGCGCCGATAAGCTGGCGTCGATCGACCAGCAGGCTGAACCGCCCACCGCGCAGCAGCCACATGCCGTCGGGGGTGGCGCTGGCATCGCGGCGGCCGTGACATTGGCGATATTCATCCGACGAGCGGGTGGCGGCGGCAGACAAGGAACGATCATCCAGCATGGTCACAGGCTCGGCAGACGGCGGGCGCGAACGACGCTGATCAGCACCGGCGCCCCACATAGCGCGGTCAGCACCCCCAGCGGCATCTCCGAGGGCGCCACCAGGCGGCGCGAGATCACATCGGCGGTCAGCACCAGCAGAGGCCCCAGCGGCAGGCACAGCCACAGGGTGCGACGCAGCTCCGGGCCGGCGATGGCACGGGCGATAAAGGGCACCACCAGGCCGACGAAGGCGATCGGCCCGGCGATGGCGGTGGCCCCGCCCACCAGCAGGGCGACGATCAGGATGGCCAATAGCCGCAGTCGCCCCGGATGGTGACCGAGACCGGCGCTGGCGCGCTCGCCCAGCGCCAGGCTGGCCAGCGGCCGCACCACCATCACCAGCACCAGCGCCGCCAGCGCCATGCTGGGCAGTACCGCCAGCAGGTCGTCGAGCCGCCGTCCCGACAGGCTACCCACCACCCAGAAACGAATCTCGTCGGCGGCGCGCCGGTCGGTGATCAGGATCAACGAGGTCATCGCGCCAAGTAGCCCCGAAAAGGCTGCCCCCGCCAGCACCAGGCGCACCGGATCGGCGCCGAGCCCACGGATGCGGCTGACCCCGAGCACGCACAGACAGCCGAGCAAGGCCCCCAGCTGGGCGACGCCGATGCGCAGCTCCAGCAGGCTGCCACCCAGCAGCAACATCAGCGCGACGGCAAAGGCGGCGCCGGCGCTGACGCCGAGCAGGCCCGGCTCGGCCAGGGGATTACGGGTGATCGACTGCAGCAGGGTACCGGAAACGCCCAGCGCCACCCCGACCACCAGGCCGACCAGGGTCCGCGGCAGCCTCAGGTCCCACACCACGAAGCGTGCCTCCTCGTTGCCCAGGCCCAGCAGCGCCTGAAACGACAGCACCGGGCCGATCTCCCCGGCACCCACGACAAGGCTCGCCATGATGGCGAGCCCAAGTAGAACGACAAGGCCGAACAGTATTCCTGCGGTTAATCTGCGCTCTGCACTCACGGTGTCACGATACCCTCCAGGGCCTGCTCGATGTCATCGAGCACCGCCTGGGCGGCGATGGGACCACTGGCACTGGTCCACAACTGGCCGTCCACCGCCACCACGCGGTCGTTGCCGACCACCGACAGGCGCTTGAAGGCGTCGCTCTGCATCGCCTGGTCCAGTGCCTCGGCCCCGTTGGCGTCCAGGGTCGCGACGAACAACCAGTCACCGTCGACCCGGGACAGCGCCTCCAGGCTCAGCGGATCGCTGTGGGGCCGTCCCGCCGGCACCAGCTGATCGTCCTTGACGTCGAGGCCGACGGCGGCGAGCAAGCCAGTGGTGAAAAGCTCGGTGGACATCACCAGAGGTCCCTGGGGCATCCAGCGAATCAGGAAGGCACTGTCCTGGGACGTCTCTGCCTCAACGTTAGTGGCGAGCCCGGCGGCGCGCGCTTCTACCGTCTCGATGGCGCGATCGATCTCGCTTTCATGGCCCAGCGCCCTGCCGAACAGCCGCGCCTCGTCCTTCCAGGCCTCGGGGTCGAAGCCCTCGGTCGCCGGCACCACGGTGGGAGCAAGTTGCGACAGCAGCGCGTAGGTATCCTCGGACAGTCGCGAGGAAGCCAGGATCAGGTCAGGCTCGAGCCCGACCACCGCCTCCACATTGACCTCGCCGGCGGTGCCCACGATCTGGATGTCGGGCACCTCATCCCTCAGGTAGTCGGCCACGTCTTCGGCGGCGCGGGTTGCCACCGCGCCAAGCGGCGTCACTCCCGCGGCCAGGGACGTGTCCAGTGCCCCTTCGTAGAGCGTGACAACACGCTCGGGCTGGCCCTGGATCTCGACCTCACCGAAGGCGGTGTCGAGGACGCGAGCTTCCTCCTGGGCGCTGGCCACCCCCAGGGTGGCCAGGCTGAGTCCGAGTGCCAGGCCGATCCCCGGACCTACTTTCTGGCCCAGCGCGACGGCGCCTCGGGCCAGGGGTGACATTCCACGCATGCTCATCTTCCTTGTCGGTTCCCCCGCAACGGGGCGGGGCATCACTATTGACGCTTATAGTAATCAATCTCGTTTGAGAATACCTGCCCTTCTCGTCCAGGCTCGCGCAACGATGCGTTCGATCATGGCGGACAGGCATTCTCTTCCCTTCCCTTGGCCCCTCCAGGGATCAGAAATCGACGTTCAGCCCCAGCCACAGCCGGCGGCCATCCTCGACGTAGCCATACTCGTCGTAGTCGATGTCTTCATCGAACAGGTTGTAGATGCCGACGTTGACGCGGGCGGCATCGGTCAACTGATAGCCAAGGCCGGTGTCGACGAAGGTGTAGTCCGGCGCGACGATTTCACTCTGGGACGGGCCGGTGGTGGGCTGACTCTCGTCGCCACGGTAGGTCACTCGGGTCCACTGGGACAGGCGATCATTGATCTCCCAGTCGAGACTGGCCGAGAACTCGTGCTCCGGCAGCTGGGTCAGGGGCTCGCCTTCGTACTCGCCACTCTTCTGCTCGGAGTCGGTGTAGGTGTAGCTCGCCGACAGCTCGAGCGCGTCGCCAAGCGGCGTCGACAGCGACAGCTCCACCCCCTGGGTGACCGCTTCGTCGACGTTGACCCGATAGGTGGGGTTGCTGCCGAACTGGTTGGGGCCGTCGGTGCAGATATCGGCCGGGCACTCGATCCGCGTGATCTTGTCATCGAAGTCGTTGTGGAACAGCGTGGCGCTGGCCGACAGGCCACCAGCCCCGTTGTAGAGAAGGCCCAGCTCCTTGTTGAGCGAGGTTTCCGGCTCGAGATCCGGGTTGCCATAAACGTCGCCGCCACGGCTGACCTGGCCCCAGTCCGGGGTGATTTCCCTGAGGTCTGGCGAGCGATAGCCGGTGGACACGCCACCCTTGAGGGTCCAGTCGGGGGTCATGTGCCACACGCTGTAAAGCCGCGGGCTGATCTCGGAGCCGTAGTTCTCGTCGTGGTCCATGCGCACGCCACCGGTCAGCGACCAGTCGTCGAGCAGCATCCATTCGTCCTCGGCGAACAGTGCCCACTGGCTGTTGCGGACATTGGTGAGATCCGAGATCTGGTTCGAGGTGCGATCGTCCAGCTCCTCTTCCTCGAAGCTTGCGCCGACGGTGACGATATGGGCACCGAGCGGCACCACCAGGCTCGACTTGGCGTTGGTGTTGGTGATCTCCATCTCGCGGGTCTCGTTCTCGGACACCTCGCGCTGGACATAGGTCTCGCTGGTGCCGAAGGAGAAACGCCCGGTATGGGTCAGGGCGACGTACTCCTGGGTGTAGTCGTCGAAGCTGTCCTCACAGGCGCCACGACAACCGTCCGGATCGACGCTGTTGCCCACCAGCGCCTCGCGCTCCTGCTCGGTGCGACTGGCCTCCAGCGCCAGGTCGTGGTTGACGCTGGGTGTCAGCGACAACCTCGCGGTCAGGCTCTGGACCTGCTTGTCCTCGTAGCCATAGAGGATATTGTCTTCATCGCGCTGGGTCGCACGGCCGTAGAGGGTCAGCCCGGCCAGCCCCTCGACCAGCGGACCAGAGGTATAGAAGTTGGCCTGGCGACTGTCGCCGGAGGCGCTGTCTTCCTGCAGCATGGTGTCGAGCTGCAGGTTGCCGTGCCACTCATCGGCCACCTTGCGGGTGATGACGTTGATCACCCCACCGATGGCATCGGAGCCGTAAAGAGTCGCCATGGGACCACGCACCACCTCGATGCGCTCGATGGCCTGCAGTGGTGGCAGCCAGTCCTGCTCGAAGCCGGCGCTGCCGTTGGGGCGGGTCTCACGCGTACTGACGCGGCGCCCGTCGATCAGCAGCAGGGTGTACTCTGCGGGCATGCCGCGCATGCTGATGTCGTATCCGTTGTCGCCACCACCGCCGCCGGTGACGATCACCCCGGGCACGTCACGCAGGGCGTCGGTAACGTCCTGGTAGTAGCGCTTTTCCAGATCCTCCCGGGTCACCACGCTGATCGAGGCCGGCGCATCGGCCACGCTCTGATCGAAGCCTGAGGCGGTGACCACCACGTCATCAAGCGCCATGTCTTCGGCGCCGAGCGCCGGCACTGCGCCACACAGGGCGATCCCCGACAGCCCCGCCGCCAGGCGGCGAATGTGAAGCGATAGCGGGTGAAGCGACAGAGGGTCCAGCGACAGGCAACGAGGAGACAGGTTTCGAGACGGCAGAGGTTGAGCTGACAAGCGCTGAGGCGACATCTTCTTCTTTGACTCCGAAAAAGGGCGGCAATCCACCCGGTGGCACAGGAGAGGGCTGGCGATCCAGGACCGCATCCCAGGGTCGAGACGACCCGCGCCCAATAATGAATGTGAATATTTATCATTTAGATTCTTCCATTAAAGTTGCACAATTGCTCGTGAACGCGACGTTGCAACTCTCGCAACCCCTCCAAAAGCTGCCTTGCCTGTCTTACCTGTCTGCCCCGCCTACCCTGCCTGCCTTGCCTGCCTTGCCTGCCTTGCCTGCCTTGCCTGCCTTGTCTTCGCTGGCTTGGCCGTCTTGCGTCACGCCACACGCAGGAAGCGCGCAGTGGGGCATACGGTAGAGGTCGTCAATACAATGGAGAATGATTTTCATCCGCACGATCTCGTGGCATACTGCCGGTTCGTGTTGCCCCTCTTCCCGCTTGCGTGATGCCATGCCAGATCTCGACGAACTGCTTGCCTTCAACCGTGTCATGGAGACCGGTAGCCTGACCCAGAGCGCCATCCAGCTGGGCCTGGCGAAGTCGACCTTGAGCCGGCGCATCAGCCAGCTCGAGTCGCGGCTGGGCCAGCCGCTGCTCAAGCGTCAGGCCAACCAGCTCCTGCCCACCGAGGCCGGGCAGCGCTACTACGTGATCAGCAGGGAAATCCTGAAACTGGCGGAACAAGGTCAGCGCACCCTGGACAGCCTGCGCGAGGACGTCAGCGGCGAGCTTCATGTCGAAGCCCATCGCACCCTGACGCGAAGCTGGCTGGGCGGCGTGATGGAGACCTTTCTGGAGCGTCATCCGGCGATACGCCTGACGCTGAGTACCGGCGAAACGGCGCCACGGGATCCCGACTTCCAGGGCATCTGCGTGTGGCTTGGCGAGACCGACGAAGGCAACCTGCGCCAGGAGCGCCTCGGCGCGCTGGAGCGCGGCATCTACGCTCATCCGGACTATCTGGCGAAGCACGGTACCCCGGAGGCACCCGACGCCCTTGGCCACCACGCCTGGATCGACCTGATGGGCGACAGTCAGGGCGGCATCACCCTGACCCACCGTCATGGCGGCACGGTGCACTTCCAGCCCCCGGCGTCACGCTTTCGCGTCGACCAGTCGATGCTGCATATCGACGCCATCGCCCGGGGGCGCGGGCTCGGCATCCTGCCGGTGTGGACCACCGAAGCCAGAGAACGCCATCACCCCGGCGAACTGGTGCGCTGCCTGGAAGCCTGGTCGCTGGCGCCGCTGCCGGTGACCCTGCTCTACGGTTTCGGCCATCAGCCGCGCAAGGTCAGCGCCCTGCTCGACCATCTGCGCGACGCCGTGCCGGACGCCTGGCGAGCCCTGGAGACCACCGCCCTGCCCCGCCGTCAGGCGGGGTGAGCCCCTCCCGCCTTCCTTGCATGTTTGCTACGCTTGGTCTCGGTTACACGATTCACAGCCATACGGCTGAATCTCGGGGAGGCCCTGCATGGCGCTCAAGGAAGTCGCGCTTGGCGGTATCTATTTCAGCCCCTTGCTGGTCTACGCCCTGATCGGACTGCTGCTCGCCGCGGTGCTGCGCTTCGCCCTGCACCGCCTGTGCGGCAGCTCTCGGCTGTGGTACGAGGCGTGGCTGGACACCTCTCTTTTCGTTCTGTGCACCGCCGGGGTCGCCTGGTGGGGCGCGCTTGCCAGCGGAGGCGCCTGAATGCGCAAGACCCTGCGCGTGCTGATCACCCTGGCGGTGGTCGCCGCCGCCGTAGCTGCCGGCCTGTGGCTATGGCGCTACTATCTGTACAGCCCCTGGACCCGTGACGCCCGGGTCGGCGCCGACATCATCACCGTGGCACCCGACGTCTCGGGCCGGGTGATCGCCCTTGCGGTCGACGACAACGACCACGTCAACAAAGGCCAGGTGCTGTTTCGTATCGACGATGCCCGCTACCAGGCCGCCCTGTCCAAGGCCTCTGCCATCGTCGCCCAGCGCGAGGCCGAGCTTGCTCTGAAGCAGCACGAGGCGTCGCGGCGAGAGCAGCTCAGCCGCCAGGCGATCAGCGCAGAGAATCGTGAAAGCGCCAATCGAGACCGCGACGTCGCCGCCGCCTCCCTCGACCAGGCCCGCAGCGACCTGACCAGCGCTCGTCTTGACCTGGAGCGTACCGAGGTCACCGCCCCGGCGCCGGGTCACCTGATCAACCTGCAGCTCACTCAGGGCAACTACGTCAATCGAGGCACCTCGGTCTTGGCGCTGGTGGTGGAGGATTCCTACTACGTCACCGCCTACTTCGAGGAAACCAAACGGCCCGCTCTGGCCGTGGGCGATCCGGCCAAGGTCATTCTGATGAGCGGCAACGTCGAGCTGGATGGCCACGTCGACAGCATTGGTCGAGCCATCGCCAATGACAACGCCACCCCCAACGCCCAGCTGCTGCCCCAGGTCGAGCCCACCTTCAGCTGGGTGCGCCTGGCCCAGCGCATCCCGGTACGCATCGCCCTCGACGAGGTGCCGGCGAACCTCGACCTGAGCGCCGGCATGACCGCCACGGTGCGGGTCCGGTCCGAGCCTCGCTGATGCCTTTTTCGGTATGGTGGCAGGCCTACCTGACGCCGCCGGCCAGTGCGGTCAAGTTCGCCATCAAGGCCACCCTGGCCATGGCCATGGCGCTGTACATTGCCCTCTGGTGCGACCTCGATCGCCCCTACTGGGCGCTGATTTCCGCCGCCTTTCTGCAGATTCGCCCGATGAGCGGCATGGTGCTGGAGAAAGGCATCAGCCAGATCACCGGCACCGTCGTCGGCTGCCTCGCCGGCATCGCCATCATGTCGCTGTTCGTGCAGTCGCCGACACCGGCACTGATCTGTCTGACCGCCTGGATCATCCTGTGCGCCTACGCCGCCTCGGTGACCCGCAACAACGCCTCCTTCGGCTGCATCATGGCGGCCGTCACCGCCATGCTGATCGTGGTCATCACCGCCAGCGCCCCCACCGGCCTGTTCGCGGTGGCCGTGGCGCGCCTGTCGGAGCTGGCGCTGGGGGCCATCTGCGCCACCCTGGTCAGCGCCTTGCTGTGGCCGATTCAGGTCCGTGATCATCTCGCCGGCCTGGCCGATCAGGTGGTCAATCAGGCCTTCCTGCACGGCGCCCTGCGCCTGGACAACAGCGCCGATAACGCTGCCCTGCAAGCCACCCTGACCGCCAGCCTGCAGCCCCTGACCCAGCTGGAAACCGACAGCCAGGCGGCACGTTACGAAGGCCCGGAAGGCATCGGCCGGCTACGCGCCAGCCATGTACTGACGGTGCGCACCGCCCGTCTGCTGGCGATCCTACACGCGCTGCAGCAACTGCTGCGCTCCCATGGCGCCGAGCTGCCAACGCCCACCCGGCGCCTGATCGAGGACATGGCCAGCGACCTGCGCCACAGCGCCGAGGGCAGCGGTGTGGCCCAGGCCCGCCAGCGGCTGCAGGCGCTCAGGCATCGCGCCCTTCAGTGCATGGCCGCAGACTCGGACGAGGGCATAGCCCCTGCCCCAGACCCGGCCCTAGACCAGGCCTCGGACCAGACCCCAGGCCAAACCACAGCCCGGTGCGGGCACAGTCCCAGTGGGCCCATCACCAGCGACCCCGCACCGACACGCACTACCGAGTCGCCAGAGGCGCTGCTGCAACGGCGCATCCAGCTCGGCCTGCGCGAGGCCCTCGGCCACGCTCTGGTCATCCTCGATGCGCGAGAGGCGATCCACACCCCCGGCAAACGCCGCCTCAAGGCGCCGGCGCTGGCCTTTCACCGGGATCATCTGGAAGCCGCCCTCAACGGACTGCGAGCCGGACTGGTGTTCGCCCTGCTGGCCATCGTCTGGCGCTACACCGCCTGGGACAATGGCCAGATCGCGATGCTGGTCGGCACCCTGTTCTCGGCCTTCTTCGCGACCCGCGACAACCCGGCAGCGGTCGCCGCCACCTTCCTCAAGGGCATGCTGGCGGCGGTACCCAGCGCCTTGCTGTTCGGCCATGTACTGCTGGCCCAGGCCAACGACTTCGTCACCCTCGCGCTGGTGTTCATGCCGCCCTTGTTCCTTGGTCTGCTGGGCGCCGCCAACCCCCGCTTGATGGGCTATTGCCTGGCCTTCACCATCGGCAACATCCTGCTGACCATGCCCGGCAATGGCATGGACTTTTCCATCGACGGCTTCCTCGGCCGCGCTATCGCCCTGCTGCTCGGGCTCTCCACCGTGGTGATGGCCTTTCGCCTGGCGCCAGGACTCCCCACCACCATTCGCAAGCACCGGCTGGTCAGCGCCACGGTGAACGACCTCCACGGGCTTCACCGGCGTAGCTTCCATGAAGCCGAGTCACGCTTCGGTGGTACCATGGCGGACCGCCTACTCAGGCTCGCCCAGCACGACGACAGCCTCCCGGAAGAACGCCGCTATCTATTTTCGCTGGGCCTGGTGGGGCTGGACCTCGGCTACGCCAGCCTCAATCTGCGACGGCGCCTGGGCGGGCGCAGTGACGCGCTCGACCTCGCCCTTGACGACCTTGCCGCCGCCCTCGCCGACGACTACGGCGCCAGCGCCAGAGGCCACGCACCAGATAGAGCTCGTGAATACGGCAACCGGCTGCTGCAGACGCTTGAACGACAGGCGGATGACGGCGCCGAGTACCGGCTGATGGCGGGTCTGATAGAGCGCTTGACGATGTCGCTGGAGCGCCAGGCCGATCGCTCTCGACAGGCCAGGCAAGCCGCGCCTGCCGTCGGCGTCGCTGGCCGGCAGCGTACTCCAGACCGACAGGGTGCCAAGGCCCCGGGTGTCGACCGATAAGGAGATAGATCCTCGCATGTTTGCCCAACTCTTCGCCGTGATGGCGCCGGTGATCACCGGCGCCGGTCTCGGATTCTTCTGGATCCGCCGCGGTTTCGACTATCCGGTGGCCTTCGTCACCAAACTGGTGTTCAACATCGGTACGCCTGCGTTGGTGATCGCCTCGCTGGCGGGTGCCGAGATCGACGCCTCGAGCTTCGGTCGCACCATGCTGGCGGCCGCCCTGGTGCTGTGCGCCATGGCCGCGCTGGCCTTCGTGCTGGCGCTGGTACTGCGCAAGGACTGGCGGGTACTGCTGGCTCCCACCATGTACCCCAACACCGGCAACATGGGGCTACCGGTGATCCTCTACGCCTTCGGCGAGGCAGGTTTCGCCTTCGGCATCACGGTGATGGTGACGGTGTCGCTGTTCCAGTTCACCCTGGGCACCATGCTGGCCAGTCGCGGCAATCCGCTGAAGTCGCTGGTCAAGACGCCCACGGTCTACGCCATCCTGATCTCCATCGCGCTGTTGTTCACCGACACCGAACTGCCGCTGTGGCTGCAGAACAGCGTCGATCTGATTTCAGGCTTCACCGTGCCGCTGATGCTGATCACCCTGGGGGTGTCGCTGGCCAGCATCCAGGTCAGAAGCCTGCGCTCGGGCGTCTGGTTCAGCCTCTTGCGCATCCCCCTGGCGGCGGGCGTGGCCTGGGGCATAGGCATCTGGCTTGACCTGCCCCCCATGGCACTGGCGATCCTGGTGCTGCAGATGAGCATGCCGGTGGCGGTGTTCAACTATCTGTTTGCCCAGAAGTCCCAGCGCGAGCCCGCCTATGTGGCGAGCCTGGTGTTCTGTTCCACACTGCTATCCTTGATCTATCTACCGGTGCTGCTGGCGCTGCTGCTGTAACGCTTGTTGACCTTGGCAGGAAAAGCGTCTCCGTCGACCTGGCACGCCATCGCCGCTCGGCGTGCCCGGGACTGGGAAGCGGTCCGCCACCGGAAACCCATACTTGCCGTGCGGAGTCTCCATGTTGCGAAGCCTCACCCTCGCCCTGCTGACATTGTCATTGCCTGCAGGCGCCCAGGCGGCGTCGTTGCCCGAGCAGGTGCCGGGGCTTCATCACCCGGTCGCGCTCGAGCTGATCACCGATGAGCTGGACACCCCCTGGTCGCTGGCCTTTCTGCCCGATGGGCGCATGCTGGTCGCCGAGCAGCCCGGGACCCTGGCGCTGGTGGATGACGGTGATGTCCAGAGACTCGACGGCCTGCCCCAGGTCTCACACCGCGGCCAGGGTGGGCTCTTTGACCTGGCGCTACATCCGCAATTCGGCGATGGCACCCACGACTGGCTCTACTTCAGCTGGGCGCAGCCCGGCAAGGACGGCGACTCGGACGACGCCACGGCGGTATCACGGGTCAGGTTCGAGGACGACGCCCTGGGCGCGATAACGCCAATTTTTGTGCAGAATCGCTTTTCCACGCCAGGCCGCCATTACGGTGGCCGCCTGCTGTTCGACGACCAGGGCCTGCTGTGGCTGACCATCGGCGATCGCGGCGTCAGCAAGAGCCGCGCCCAGGACCCGGCAGACCACGCCGGCAGCCTGCTCAGGCTGACCGCAGACGGCGATCCCGCGCCGGACAATCCGGGCTTCGACGATGACGCGGCCCCCGAGGTCTACTCGATCGGCCACCGCAACCCTCAGGGCCTTGCCCAGGCTGCCGACGGCACCCTGTGGTCGACCGAGCATGGCCCGCGCACCGGCGACGAACTCAATCGTATTCTGCCCGGCGAGAACTACGGCTGGCCCGAGGTGACCCGCGGACGCGACTACGCCACCAATCTGCCGCTGGGTGTCGACAGTGCCCCGGGCATGCGCGATCCGGTGCATGTGTTCGAAGGACGCTTTGCGCCGTCCGGGCTCGCCGTGGTCAGCGGTGAAGAATTTCCCGCCTGGCAGGGCGATCTGCTGGCGGGCGGGCTTCGCGGCGAGCGACTGCTGCGCCTGCGCCTCGAGGGCGACAGCATCATCGAGCGCGAGGTGGTGCTGGATGGCGAGGTCGGCCGCATCCGCGACGTGCGGCTCGGCCCCGACGGCGCCATCTACCTGCTGACCGACAGCGATCCCGGTCGTCTGATCCGGCTGACGCGGGTGCGCTGAGCGGCGCCGATACGGAGCGCGACAGGGAAATAGCTCCCCTTGCCCATGCCGTTCCGGCATGGGCTTCTCCCCCACTTCTACCCAATACCGCACCCATCGGGGCTTTCTCGATTCAGTCAACGTGCGCCCATGCTGAATTTGAATGATCTTTCAAAGACCTTTAGGGTATTGCACCTTTCTGCGCCTCAACGGTGAAAGCTGGCATGCTGTTCAGCCGTGGGGATGCGGCAAGGAGTGCCGCCCCTGACGCAGCCGCGCCAGCGCTGGACGATGAACGCCGACGCCAGGATGCACGTGACGTCGACCTTCATCGTTCGACCGGCTGGACGTGTTTACGCAACCCAACAAGGCACCCCTACCCATGAGCGAGAACCGATCCGTCAAGATCAAGGTTCGCGGGCTGAGCAAGGTCTTCGGCGACCAGCCGAAGAAGGCACTCAAGCTACGCGATGAAGGGCTCAAGCGTCCTGAAATCCTGGACAAGACCGGCCAGACCCTGGGCCTGTCGAACATCGACTTCGACGTCCATGAAGGCGAACTGCTGGTGATCATGGGCCTCTCAGGCTCGGGCAAGTCGACGCTGATCCGCTGCCTCAATCGGCTGATCGAGCCCACCGAAGGCGAGATCATCATCGACGGCGAGGACATTCCGCAGCTCTCCGACAAGGCACTGCTGGAGTGCCGTCGTCGCCACTTCTCGATGGTCTTCCAGAACTTTGCCCTGTTCCCCCATCGGACCGTGCAGCAGAACGCGGAGTTCGGGCTGGAGATTCGCGGCATCGATGCCGACACCCGCGCCAAGACCGCCCGTGACGCCCTGACACAGGTCGGGCTGAATGGCTGGGAAGACGCCTACCCCAATCAGCTGTCCGGCGGCATGCAGCAGCGTGTCGGCCTGGCCCGGGCGCTGGCCAATGACTCCACCGTGCTGCTGATGGACGAGGCCTTCTCGGCGCTCGACCCGCTGATCCGCAAGGATATGCAGCAGGAGTTGCTGGAACTCCAGCACCGCATGAAGAAGACCACGGTGTTCATCACCCACGACCTGGACGAAGCGCTGAACATCGGTGACCGCATCGTCCTGCTCAAGGACGGTGAGGTGGTGCAGATCGGCACGCCGGAGGAGATCCTGACCAAGCCGGCCGACGACTACGTCGAGCGCTTCATCGAGGGCGTCGACATGTCCCGGGTGCTGACCGCCGAGAGCGCCATGCGCCCGGTGCGCGCGACCGCCCGCGAGGACGACGGCCCGCGTACCGCACTGCGCAAGATGAAAGAAAACGCCATGGACTCGATCTACGTCACCAGCCGCGATCGCAAGCTCAAGGGACTGGTCGAGGCCGACGCCGCCAACAGCGCCATCCAGAGCGGACAGGATCGACTGGATAGCGTGATGACCCAGGACTTCCGCACCGTGGGACCCGACGAGCCGCTGCACAATCTGTTCGCGCTGTTCAACGAAAAGAGCTTCCCCATCGCCGTCATCGACGACGAGCGACGCCTGCTGGGCGTGGTGGTCAAGGGCGCGGTACTGGATGAACTGGCACAGGCAGGAGACCACTAATGGCGATCGAGATTCCTCGCATTCCCCTCGGTGACTGGATCGAGACCGGCCTGAGCTGGCTGACCACCGAATACTCTGCCGTCACCCGCGGCATCTCGCGGATTACCCAGACCGGTATCGACGGCCTCAATGACGCCCTGATGTGGCTGCCCGACTGGGCCCTTCTGCTGATCATCGCCGGCCTGTGCTGGAAGATGGCAAGCCCCAGGCTCGCCATCGGCGCGGTCTTGGGCCTTGGCCTGATCTGGAACCTCGATCTGTGGGACCCGATGATCGAGACCCTGACCCTGGTGGTCATCGCCACCCTGGTGGCGGTGGTCATCGCCTTGCCGGTGGGTATCGCCGCGGCGCTGTCCGATCGACTCTATCGTCTGATCATGCCGGTGCTGGACTTCATGCAGACCATGCCGGCCTTCGTCTACCTGATCCCGGCGATTCCGTTCTTCGGTATCGGCTCGGTGTCGGCGATCTTTGCCACCGTGATCTTCTCCATGCCGCCGGCCATTCGCTTCACCACCCTGGGCATCCGCCAGGTACCGGTGGAGCTGATCGAGGCCGCCGATGCCTACGGCGCCACCCGCGGCCAGAAGCTGGTCAAGGTGCAGCTGCCGCTGTCGCTGCCGACGGTGATGGCCGGCATCAACCAGACCATCATGCTGGCCCTGTCGATGGTGGTGATCGCCGCCATGATCGGCGCCGATGGCCTGGGCAGCGAGGTCTGGCGAGCCATCCAGCGACTGCGTCCGGGCGATGGCTTCGAGGCTGGCATCGCGGTGGTCATCCTGGCGATGCTGCTGGATCGCCTGACCCAGTCCCTGCGCAAGGAGCGCAAGCAGTAAACGCTCGACGCGGGCTCCCTCGGCCGGGGGAGCCCGCGGGGCGGCATTTGCAAGACACTGTCGCCTGCTTCACGCTAATACCTCTTATCGCAAGGAGAGTCGCACCATGTCACCCAAGGCAACTCGTTCTCTCGGTCTGGCCCTGGCCATCAGCGCCGCCGCCACCAGTGTTCACGCCCAGGACAAGGGCTCCGTGCACCTGGCCTACGTCGAGTGGTCGTCCACCGTGGCGTCGACCAACGTGGTTCGTGCTGTGCTCGAACAGGCCGGCTACGAGGTCGAGACCTCCGCACTGTCTGCCGCGGCCATGTGGCAGTCCGTCGCCAGCGGCGACGCCGACGCTCTGCTCGCGGGCTGGCTGCCGACCACCCACGAGGACTATTACGCGCGCCTCCAGGACCAGCTGGTCGATGCCGGCGTCAACCTCGACGGCACCAAGCTGGGCCTTGCGGTCCCGGCAGATTCCGAGGTCGACTCGATTGATGAGCTCAATGAACACGCCGACCAGTTCAACGGCGAGATCATCGGCATCGATCCCGGTGCCGGCCTGATGCGTCTGACCGAGGAAGTGGTCGACGCCTACGAGCTCGACCTGGACCTGCGCACCGGCAGCGGCGCCACCATGACCGCCGCACTGGGAAGCGCCATCGACCGTGGCGAGCCGATCGTGGTCACCACCTGGACCCCGCACTGGATGTTCGCCCGCTGGGACCTCAAGTACCTCGAGGACCCCCAGGGCGTCTACGGTGGTGCCGAACAGATCCACACCATCGTCCGTCAGGGCCTCGAAGAGGACATGCCGGAGGCCTACGCCATCCTCGAGAACTTCGAGTGGACCACGGAAATGATGGGTGAAGTCATGCTGATGAATCAGGAAGACGACACCGATCCCTACGAAAACGCCCAGAAGTGGGTCGAGGACAATCAGGACGTGGTCAAGGAGTGGCTCGGCGAAGCCTGAGTCCGATAGATGCCACGCCACCGTCATGATGCTGTGGCAATGGTCAGGGGTGCCACGGGGTGCCCCTGCTGTCGTTGCGGCCAGCACCTGCGTCGCCCACACGGTGCAAGCGGTCGCCGGCAGAACCTTGGGTCTCGGACGATCGTGGCAAGCTGACCCAGGCGTGCCCCGGCGGCCTTGGAACAGATGCCGTTGACGGCACAACTGGCAAGCTGGCTCAGGCAGGCCACACTTCAGGCAGGCTGGACCGTACGGTATCGATGACAGACGAGCCAGCCGCGACCCCACTCCGAGTCGATGGCGTGACGCCACAGTTACCATTTTTAAACGCAAGGGAGATCGCACGTGGAAAAAGACCCCAACCACAAGCCTTCATCTGCCGACACCGGCAGCGAGGGTATTCCGGCCCCGGATGGGCCAGCCAACCTGATCGATACCGATTACGTCATCGGTCAGGACAATATCGTCACCAAGTCCTTCGGCGTGGACGTGGACCTGCACGGCAAGGTGTTCACCGTCTCGTCGCTGCTGATCCTGGTCTTCGTGATCCTGACCCTGGCCTTTCAGAGCGGCGCCGAGCCGTTCTTCAACGGCGTCCGCGGCTGGCTGACCAGCAACCTGTCCTGGGTCTTTCTGCTCGGCGGCAATATCTTCGTGCTGCTGTCGCTGGTACTGATCTTCACCCCGCTGGGCAAGGTCCGCATCGGTGGCGCCGAGGCCACACCCGACTATAGCTACATGGGCTGGTTTGCCATGCTGTTCGCCGCCGGCATGGGCATCGGTCTGATGTTCTATGGCGTGTCCGAGCCGATGACCCACTTCTCCACCGCGCTGGGTGGCACCTCGGTCGGCGAAAACGGCATACGTACCGACTGGGCACCGCTGGGCGCCGCCGCCGGTGACGAGCAAGCCGCGGTCAATCTCGGCATGGCGGCGACCATCTTCCACTGGGGTCTGCACCCCTGGGCAGCCTACGCCATCGTCGGCCTGTCACTGGCCATCTTCGCCTTCAACAAGGGTCTGCCGCTGACCATGCGCTCGGTGTTCTACCCGATCCTGGGCGAGCGCGTATGGGGCTGGCCGGGCCACCTGATCGACATCCTGGCGGTATTTGCCACCCTGTTCGGTCTGGCCACCTCGCTGGGGCTCGGTGCCTCCCAGGCCGCCGCCGGCCTGAACGAGCTGTTCGGTACGCCGAATACCGACACCACCATGGTGCTGCTGATCGCCGGCATCACCGCCGTTGCGCTGTGTTCCATCATGCTTGGCGTCGACAAGGGTGTGCAGCGCCTGTCCCAGGTGAACATGGTGCTGGCCTTCCTGCTGCTGGCGTTCGTGATCCTGGTGGGCCCGACTCTGGCCATCGCCACCGGCTTCTTCACCAACCTGGGTCACTACCTGGCCGAGCTGCCGGCGCTGTCCAACCCCTTCGGTCGCGAGGACGCCAACTTCGTTCAGGGCTGGACCGCCTTCTACTGGGCCTGGTGGATCTCCTGGTCTCCGTTCGTCGGCATGTTCATCGCTCGGGTCAGCCGTGGCCGCACCGTGCGTGAGTTCCTCACCGCCGTGCTGCTGGTCCCGACCCTGGTATCGGTGCTGTGGATGACCTCCTTCGGCGGTACCGCCATCGAGCAGTACATCACCGATGGTTTCCAGGGCGTCCAGGACGCCGCCCTCGAGCTCAAGCTGTTCGCCATGCTCGGCGAGCTGCCGCTGGCCTCGATCACTTCCTTCATCGGCATCGTGCTGGTCATCGTGTTCTTCGTGACCTCTTCGGACTCCGGTTCACTGGTCATCGACTCGATCACCGCCGGCGGCAAGGTCGACGCACCCAAGCCGCAGCGCGTGTTCTGGGCCATCATCGAAGGCGCCATCGCCATCGCTCTGCTGCTGGGCGGCGGTCTTACCGCACTGCAGGCGGCGGCGGTCTCGACCGGGCTGCCGTTCACCCTGGTGCTGCTGGTGGCCTGCTACGCCATCATCAAGGGCCTGATGAGCGAGCCCAAGGCGGTCTAGGCCAGCCTTACGCAGACAGCAAGTGCATGAAAAAAGCGGCAGCCCTCGGGCTGCCGCTTTTCTTGTGGCGAGATGGCTGACGCATCGACGGGCAGCTCAACTCCCTTATTCAGCTCCACAGCATGCCGATGGGCGTCTCCGGGCCGTAGTTGCCGGCTACTTGCGCCTGCAGCAGCTCCGCAGTGGCGATGGCGTCGGTCAGGGCGTGGTGGCCATGGTGGTCTTGCTGGCGAGCGGCAGCCCTCGGGCTGCCGCATTCATGTTGCGAGCTCGATCGGAATGACGGGCAGCTCAACTCCCTTATTCAGCTCCACAGCATGCCGATGGGCGTCTCCGGCGCGTAGTTGCCGGCTACTTGTGCCTGCAGCAATTCCGCCGTGGCGATGGCGTCGGTCAGGGCGTGGTGGCCATGATAATGTGGTAGCCCGTAGCGCAGCCGACTGTCGTGCAGGCGGATCGACCTGGGTGGTCGGCCCATCCAGCGACGAAAGCGCGCCATGGTCGACTGACGGTGGATGCGCGCCTCCAGCGACATGGTGTCGATCACCGGGAAGCTCAGTGACTCCTTCCAGGCCGCGCGTACCGCGGCGTCCAGAAAGGACCTCTCGATATGGCGAAAGTGCACCACCAGCAGGTGGCCGGCCATGGCGCGGAAGACATCGGCGAGCACCTCCTCGATCCGCGGAGCCCCCTGGATATCGGCGTGGGTGATGTGATGAAAGGTCACCGACTCGGCGTTCAGGGTGCGATGGGGACGCACCACCCAGTAGCGCCGCTCGGCGAGCCGAATACGCGACAGCGAAAAGGGCACCAGGCCAATCGAGACGATCTCGTCACGCCTGGGATCGAGCCCGGTGGTCTCCAGGTCCAGTGCCATCAGCGGCGCCTCCTGAATCGGCAGGATCGGCGACAAGTCGGCCCCGGCGAAGAAGTCCACCAGCGCCTGCTGGCGGCTCTTCTGACGTCGGGCGACCAGGTAGTCGTGCCAATCCGGTGCCGAGCGAGTCTTGGGGCGAAGCAACGGCATGGCGGCTACCTGCTGGTCATGGGATAACGGAACTTGAGGAACTTCTGGGCGTTGCTGAGCGCCTGGAAGGCATCCTTGAGATTGTGTCGCTCCTCGCTGGAGACGTTTTCCGGCTCGATATTGTTGTCGGGCTCGTGCTCATGCTCCAGATCGATGACCTGGTGACGAATCCGCGACATGGACAGAAACTCGAGCGCGTAGCGCAGCTTGTCGCTGACCCCGGGCGCCAGCAACTGGGTACGATCGATATCGTCCAGGCGGTCAAAGCTGTTCTGGGCGCGGGAACCGCAGGCCAGCGCATGGATACGGATCAGGTCCACCATCGGCGCCGTGCCGCGACGCTTCAGATTGATCGAGTTGTTGTGCTTGCCATCCTTCTCCATCACGAAGGTGCGGAAGATGCCCAGCGGCGGCGTCCGATTCAGCGCATTACGCGCCATGGCGGAAAGAAAGCGCTTGTGCTTCGACGCCTTGGTGGCGACCAGGTCCTGCAACTCCTCCACCAGCGGATTGTCACCGTGGACCGTGTCCAGATCGAAGAAGATCGAGCTGTGCAGCAACCCTTCCGGTGATGGGCGCTCGATCCATTCGGTGAAGTAGCCCTTCCACACCGACAGCGGCTGTCGCCACTTCGGATTGGTGGCCATCACGTCCCCCTTGCAGTAGGTATAACCGCAGGCGGCCAGGCCATCGCTGACCCGCTTGGCCATGGTCGCGAAGTACTCGTCGTGCAACGCCGGATCGAAGTCATCGGACAGTACCAGAGCATTGTCCTGGTCGGTGACGATGCTCTGCTCGTTACGCGCCATCGAGCCCAGCGCCATGAAGCAGTACGACACCGGTGGCGGTCCTAGCTCCTCTTCCGCCATCTCCAGAAGACGCCGGGTGAAGCTGCGTCCAATGGTCGACAGCGCCTTGCCTACCATCTGTGAGTCGGCTCCGTCATGAACCATGCGCACAAAGGCGGCCTGGACGTCCGGCGCCAGCTTGGCCAGACACTCCACCGACGGCTGATGGAAGATGTTGCTGACCAGATAAAGGCTGCTCTGGGTCTCGTAGCGGATGATGTCGGAAAGATGCACGATGCCCACCGGTGAACGACGGTGCATCACCGGCAGGTGGTGGATATTGTTGCGCAGCATGCACAGCATCGCCTCCTGCACCGACTCGTCGGACTGCACCGCGATCAGGCGGCGGCCGGCGACCTCGCCCACCGGAGTATCCGGCGACAGTCCCTCGGCCACGACCTTGGTGCGAAAGTCGCTGTCGGTCAGGATCCCGGTGACCTGCCAGTAGCCACCTTCACTATCCTTGAAGGTGTAGCGCGGGTTGTTCTCGGGCTTGTCCAGCACCAGCACCGCCGAGGCCTGGGACTCGCTGATCTGGCGCGCCGCCTCCTGCACCGTGGCCCGCGCCTCGACCATGACGGGATAGCGAGTCAGCAGCTTGCGGATCCGCGTCACCATCATGTCGTTGTTCTTGCGCTGACTTTCCACCGCCGTCTCGAGCCGGGGGCGATCCACCTCGACGAACTCGGCGAACTGCTCGTCGGCTTCGCACAGTTGGTGAAACATCGCCTCGGGGATGAAGTAGATCAGGCTGTCTTCCAGCGCCTTGGCCGGGAAGCGCACGCGACTGTGGCGCAGCAGGCTGAAGTGGCCAAAGATGTCGCCCTCCCCCAGCAGGTTGTAGAGCTCTCCGTTGCGCCGGGTGACCTCCACCGCTCCGCTGCGGATGTAGCAGAACTCCTGATGCACGGCGTCAAGCTCGAGAATGGTCGAGCCGGCCTTGAAGTAGCTGACCTGCACCTGCCCGGCGACCTCGTCCAGCAACTCCTCCGACAGCCCGTCAAAGGGCGCAAAGCGCCCCATATGCTGGCTGATTTCCAACAGTTCCGCTTCCATGGTGTCCTCCGCGCGGTCGCCGTGGCTGGCAGCAGGACGCTCCCTGGTCCCCCACCCTCTGACTATCGGAAGCATGGAGCCGAGGCCAGCGGCTGTAAAGCATTAGCAGTGTGTCTATCAATCATATGCGGCGTAGGGCTATGCAAGGCGCTCGAGCCATCGCCAACTCGTACCCAAGGATTCAGGCGGCAGGAGGATTGAGCCGAGGATCCAGCGCAAACGCTTCCTCGATCACCGGCGCGACAAGGTCTCCGCCGGTGTCGGGATTCATGATGATGTTGCGGCTATGACGTGAGACCGTGGACGGCACGACGATAAAAGGATGCTCGGCGAGCAACCGGTCCCCGTGTGCCTGCTGGCCCTGGCTGGGCGAACCGGGGACCAGCCAGTTCGGGTTGGGCAATGAGGCCGCCGCCACTTCGAAGACGCTTTCGGGGTCCGTGACCCGAACACAGATGAGCACATGGGCAACGCAATCCAGTACCTTGAAGCCCTTGTGCACGGCAACCTCGAGGATCGCGGTCGCAGGGTCAAGAGACCCGTAGACGGCGGCCCGCCCCTTGGAATTCCAGCGCCCTCCTGCCAGCTTGGCTCCGACACCCGTGCGCCAGGTCGCCAGATGACGCCGTCGCTCCAGCCGCCACAGGCAGAAACCGGCGGCGCCGTCTCCTCCTGACATCAGCTATAGACCCCGTAGTCCATGCGTGTCAGCAGATCGTCCACCAGCGCATGTCCCACCTGGGTGCTGATCAGATCGATGGGTCTGCGCCCTTCCAGGGCCATTGCCGGCGTGAGCATCCAACGCTGAGCCTCGTCGGAAGCACCCAGAACGTCTTCCGCTCTGGTGAGAAGTTCGGCGAAACGCCAGGCGCGGCCACTCTGTTCTGCGCTCAGCGGCAGCGGTTCCTTGACGCGACGGTACAGGGTTCGCTCGGACATGCCGATGACCTGGCTGACCAACTTTCTGTCGTGCAACAACTCGACCGACTCGATAAAGCGGATAACGTCCTCGGAAGAAAGCCCCTGCTCGATCAACTCGTGGACCTCAAGGGCGGAGGGGCTCATCAGACCACGAGACGTCAGGCCTCGCGCACCCAGCAGACGCTTGAGCGTCCGCTCGAGCAGGCTGGACGACTGCTCTGCAAGGCATTCGGCGGTACTCATGCTCACGGCGACCTCCTTCGTTGCCACCTGTCATCAGGTTAGCGCCACCTGGCAGTCACGTCGAGATTCTTCGCCCTGTGCAAACATCTTCAGCACTGCAAACAACAACGCCCACCGACCTCGAGGGCGGCGGGCGTCGATCTAGGCGGCCAGTCTCTTTGACTGGCGAGAGTGGCGGTCAGCTCACGACTGCGCCATCTCCTGTACGCGCTTCATCATGTCCGGGTTCTGCTGGATGGCCTGACCGATGGCGTTGAAGGTCTCGACCTCGAGCCCGCTCTGCTGGACGGCTTCGACCATCTTCTGGTTGGCCTCGGTGCGCACATCCTGCTGGGCCTGCTGGCCTTCGGCTTCCTGCAGCTGCTGGGTGTAGTCCTGAGAAATCGCGGCGATCTCCTTGGAAGCGTCGGCGAATTTCTCGAGCTGGGCATCAGAGAAATTCTGCGCCTGAGCGGCAGCCTCGACGTCAGCGTTGCCTGACGCCTGCGCGTTTGCTTCCTGGGCATGGGCGGTGGCGCTCATCAGACCAGCAGAAAGCAGGGCGGCGGTGATCAGGGCGGTGAATCGTTGCATGAAGTCCTCCAGGAGGTGGTTGAGAATTCGTCAATCGCTCGCACAGTGTGACGACGCAGTTGCATGAGGGTTCCCCACAATCGTGTTACGAAATGCAAGCCATTTTCGCCTCTGCGTCGCCGGTCGGCGACAACCGCCAGAGGCCACGGCAGGCCATGGAGATAAGCGTCATGATACGCCACGCAATTCTTCGGCGAAGCACCGAAAAAGGCGTGTTGCCTGCCACTGCTGAACATCTTGCAAAAACGCCTCCGGCCAAGTCGGCCGGAGGCGTTGTCATGACACCGCCCGACTAGCCGTAGGCCAGGTTGGGCAGCCAGGTGACCAGCGCCGGGAACATGATCACCAGCAGCAGGCCCAGCGCTTGCAGCGCAAGGAAGGGAAAGGACGAACGGAAGATCTGGCCCATGGTGATATGCGGCGGACACACCCCCTTGATGTAGAACAGCGCATAGCCGAACGGCGGGCTGAGGAAGGACATCTGCATATTGACCAGGTAGATCACCCCGAACCACAGCGAGACGTCGGCGGGGTCCACACCGGGCAGGCCAAATACCCCGGTGAAGTCCAGCCCCTTGATCAGCGGTACGAAGATCGGCACCGCCAGCAGCAGGATACCGACCCAGTCCAGGAACATCCCCAGCGCCACCAGCAGCACCATCATCAGCGCCAGCACCGCGTAGGGGCCAAGCCCTGCCCCGGCGATCAGCTCCTGCACGAAGGTCTGGCCGCCCTGCAGGATGTAGAAGCCGACGAAGATGCTGGCACCGAAGATGATCCACATGACCATGGCGGTCGCCACCAGGGTGGTCATGCAGGCGGCGTGCAGGTTGGGCCAGGTCAGCCGCTTGTGCATCGCCGCCACCACCAGCGCACCGAAGGTGCCGATACCCGCCGCTTCCACCGGGGTCGCCACCCCGGTGAAGATGATGCCGAGCACCAGCAACACCAGGGCGATAGGCGCCAGCATATTGCGCAAAAGGCGCAGCTTCTCGGCGGTGGAGACCCGGTCTTCCTCCGGCATCGGCGGCGCCACCTTGACGTTCAGGGTGCCCCTTAGCCAGCAGTAGAAGGCGTACATGCCGGCCAGCAACAGGCCAGGAATCAGCGAGCCTAGGTAGAGCTCGCCCACCGACTGCTGGGCGATGACGCCGTAGATGATGGCCAGGATGGACGGCGGGATGAGGATACCCAGGGTACCCCCGGCCATGATCGATCCCAGCGCGATCTCCGGCTGGTAGTTGCGCTTGAGCATGGCCGGCAGCGCGATCAGGCCCATGGTCACCACCGCCGCGCCGATCACCCCGACCATGGCGGCCAGCAGCGTCGAAGCGATGATGGTGGCGATCGCCAGGCCCGCCTTGAGACCGCCCATCCACTTGTAGACCACATCGAACAGCTCTTCGATGATGCCGGCCTTCTCCAGTACCGAGGCCATGAAGATGAACAGCGGAATGGCCGAGAGCTGGTAGTTGGTCATCATCGGGAAGATGCGCGAAGGCATCAGGTTCAGCATGTGCTGATCGCCCACCAGGTAGAGGAACACCACCCCCAGACCGCCGGTAACGAAGGCCAGCGGTAGCCCCGCCACCAGCACCACCATCAGGGTGCCGAACATCAACAGGGTCAGCGCGCCGATACCTACCGTGGACAGCGAGTTCTCCAGGCTGAGCGCCAGGCTCTCGTAGTCGGTCAGGGCGATATTGACGATTTCGTGGATGGTGTAGGCGCCGAGGATCACCGCCAGCACCACCAGAATGCTGGCAAACACCGTCGAGCCTTCATGATGCTCGCGGTGGTGACGATAAGCCTGGAGGTCCTTGATCAACTGCGCGATCCCCTGCAACAGCAGCAGCAGGGCACCGAAGAACAGCATGAACTTGACCGGGAAGTACTGCACCGCCCATTCGGTGAAGGACACCTCGTTGGCATAGCTGTCACCGAACCACCAGACGTCGCTGACCGACTGCGAGAAGAAACGCCAGCCGGTGGTCAACAGCGCCAGGGTGAAGATGAAGAAGAAGATCGAGGTGACCAGGTCCAGTGCGGCCTTGTTGAGCGGCGCCGCCCGCTGGTAGAGGATATCGACCCGTACATGCCCGCCCTCGCGCAGCGCGAAGGCACCGGCCAGCAGGTACTGCATGCCGAACATCAGGGTCATCGACTCGTGAGCCCAGTTGGTCGGCGAGTTGAAGGCGTAGCGCAGCACCACCTCGTAGGTGAACACGAAGGGCGCGATCAGCGACCAGTAGGCCACGTAGCGCCCGGCAAAGCCGGAAATTCGGTCGATGCCACGGGTCACGACATTGCCTGGCGCTGCGTAGGCCTGCTCGCTCGTCGCGACGGGGGTCTCGGCGGTATCGCCACCGCTCACCTCGCCGCCCCGGCGGAAGCTTCGGTCCACCAGCAGCATCACGATCAGCGGCAGTCCTGCCAGCACCGACCAGTAGAGCCAGTGCGGCAGAACGAAATCAATCTGTAGATTCATTGACGCTCCTCCGCTGGCCGCCTGGCGTTTCGCCAGGCGACCACGGAATATTCATCGACGTCGACCGGGTCTCCCCGGTCGACACGTGCAGGCCTAGGCGTTGAGCTCGAAGTCCTTGATGTCCTCTTCGGTGATCAGTGCCACCGACGGATCGAGCATGGTGTTGAGGTGGGCGCGGAACAGCTTGGCCGCGTCCGGATCCTTGTTGGCCCATTCGAACCACAGCGGAATCGCGGCGTCGCGGAAGCGGTCGGCGTCGTCCTCGGACAGGTGGATGATCTCGACGCCCTTCTCGCGGTACTTGGGCCAGGCTTCGGCGTTGGCCTTCTGGATGGCGGCGTAGTGCTCGCGGGAGTAGGCCGCGACCAGGTCATGCATCAGGTCCTTGGTCTGGTCGGACATGCGCTCGTAGACCCGGCGATTGACCGCGATATCCATCAGGTCGACCGCCTGGTGCAGACAGGGGGTAGAGGGCGGCCCCATGATGATGTAGTCGGTCACCTGCCAGAAGCCCAGCTCGAAGTTGACCGCCGCACCGGTGTAGTCGGCGGCGTCGATGGTGCCCTTCTCCAGCGCCGGGTAGACCTCGGAGCCCGGCAGCAGCGTGGTACGCGCACCGATCTTGGCGAAGGTCTCGGCGACGATGCCGCCGGGCATGCGGATCTTCACGCCTTCGAAGTCATCGAAGCTTCTCAGCGGTACCTTGGAGTGGATCAGGTTGAGGTCGTGGTGGACGTAGCCCAGCAGCTCCTGGCCCTGCTTGCGATAGAGGTCCTTGGCGATGCCGAAACCGCCGTAGGCACCGAACATCATGTCCCACTGGTGGGGTACCGACAGGCCCATGGGATAGGCGGTGAGAAAGACCCCGGCGGGCATCTTGCCCGGCCAGTAGACGGTGAACCAGTTCTGGCCATCGAGCACGCCGTTGCGCACCGCGTCGGCCACCTCGAAGGCACCGGCCACGGCTCCGGCCGGGAACGGCTCGATGGTGACCTCGCCGCTGGTGGCCTCGGCGACGCCGGCGGCCCACTCCTCGAAGATGCGGTAGCCGGTGGTGCCGGGCTGCCAGGATGACTGCATGCGGATGCGGATGCCCTGCTGAGCCTGGACGTTGCCGACCCAGGGTGCCGCCACCGCGGCGGCAGAACCAACCGCAGCAGCCTTCAGAAAGCGGCGGCGGTCCGGGGTCGCGATGCGTTCGGACAGGGAGGCCGTTGGCGAGGCCGTATCAAGGTCTTGCTGGGGCTTGTCTAGCCGGGACATGGCATAACTCCTGGTGGATCGGTACGGTCTCGATCTGCCGCACCCGATGTGTTGTTGTTGTCGATCCATGGCATCGTCATGAGCGCTCGAGGCACTTTCGCAGCAAGCGATGCCCGCCTGTTGCAAGCGATTTGCGCCGCTGCGCTCTTGAGCCGGGCGTTGCCCGTGCGCGTCCTTGCGAGGACCTCCTCGGGGCACGAACGGGACATCGCTTCGATGCAAGCGAGGCGTCCCCCTCCCGGGGTGTCATCGAAAAGAAAGCTAGCGAAAAGGCCCCAGGCGGCCAACGGCCCCATTCAACGCAACCTGCCTGCATTATTGGTCTGACCAGCGGCCATTTCGCCGATAAACTGCGCAAAAACAAGCATCGGCGCGGTCAGACCAATCTCACTCTGCCGCCGCGACCTACGACCAAAGCACGAGAACAACGCTTGGCAATCCCCTCCTTGAGGGGGTCTGGATAGGGCATCATGATGGGGCGCGCGCCCCCGTCCCCAGGCCGTCACCTGGCGATGACATGAACCACAAGGAAGTCCCCGCGATGCCCCCCTCAGTGATCACCGTCCAGCCCCCGCTTACCGCCGCTTCTGCGAGGTCCACGATAGCCGCGCCTTTTGCGAGGTGCCCGTGAGTCGCCCCGCCCTGCCGCCCTGGCTGTTGCCGGCCATGCCGCTGGTGTTCGTGGTGCTGTGGAGCACCGGCTTCATCGGTGCCAAGTTCGGCCTGCCCTACGCCGAGCCCTTCACCTTCCTGAGCATTCGCTTCGCCGCCACCCTGGCGCTGCTGGTCCCCATCGTCTGGCTGACTCGCTCGGCCTGGCCGTCGAGTCCCCGCCTGTGGGGGCATGTGGCGGTGTCCGGCTGTCTGGTTCACGGCGGCTATCTGGGCGGTGTGTTCTACGCCATCAGCCTGGGCATGCCGGCGGGACTGGCGTCCCTGCTGGTGGGGTTGCAACCCTTGCTGACCGCAGCGCTGGCGGGCCCCTTGCTGGGCGAGCGGCTGACTGCGCTGCAGTGGCTGGGGCTGGCCCTGGGACTGGCCGGGGTCAGTCTGGTGCTGGGAGGCAAGATGGACCTGTCGGCGCTGTCCTTCGAGGGGTTTGGCTGGCCGGCGCTGGCCTGCACCCTGGTGGCGCTGGTGGGGATTTCGCTGGGGACGCTGTATCAGAAGCGCTATTGCAGCGGCATGCCGCTGCTCGGCGGCACCGTGGTGCAGTACCTCGGGGCGCTGGCCTTGCTTGGCGTAGGCAGCCTGCTGCTGGAAACCCGCGAGGTGGAGTGGTCGCTGACCTTTGTGCTGACGCTGGGCTGGCTGGTGCTGGTGCTGTCCATCGCCGCCATCATGCTGCTGATGATGCTGATCAAGCGTGGCGAGGCGTCCCGCGTCGCCAGCCTGTTCTACCTGGTGCCGCCGGTCACCGCGGTGGAGGCCTGGTGGCTGTTCGATGAAGGACTCCCGCCGGTATCCCTGGTCGGCATGGCGCTGGCCATCGCCGGCGTCGCCCTGACCGTACGGGCCAGGAAGCCACGGGCGTCTTGAACGGCCGTTGCAGGCGCTACACTTTCACCTTGCGAAAGCGGGCATTGATGACGCAGTAGGTACCGTAGTTCATCAGTCCTCCGGCCACGGCGGCGAGCAGCCAGGGGCCGAAGGGCTGGGCGGCCAGGGTATCCAGGGTGCCGCCGAGCCCTTCGGCCTTGGCCGGATCGACCTGCCAGGCGGCCACCAGCAGGAAACTGCCGATCAGCGCGAACACCAGCCCCCTGGCGGCCAGCCCCCAGCGGCTGAGGCCCGAGGCCAGATCACGCTGGCGTTGGCTCATGTCCTGCTGACGCCAGCGATTGAGATAGCTGCGCGCCAGCGCGCGCCACGACTGACGCAGCCCCACGCCGATAAAGATCGCCCCCAGGATCGCCACCAGCCAGACGCCACCGGGGTGCGACATCAGCATGGCGGTGCGCTCCTCGACACCGCCGGTGGTCTCCTGGGGATCGTCGAGCAACTCGACACCGTACCAGCCGAGACTGGCGTAGATGCCACCGCTGATGACCAGCGCCAGGCGGGTGCCCAGGGCCTTCCAGCTACGCCCGCGGTGCTCGACATCGAACAGCCCCTGCAAGCCCCGCCAGGCGGCGTAGGCGTAGAGCCCCAGCACCAGGGCCCCCAGCATCAGGGTGCCGAAGGGCTGGCGAGCCAGGTGCGCCAGCGCCTCCTTGGTGCCGACGTTGTCGCCGCCAAGGCCCGCAGCGCCGAGAGCCGCCAGCACGCCGATCAGCAGGTACACCAGCCCCTTGGCGGTATAGCCCAGGCGGGCGATGATGACGATCAGTCGGCGCCGGTGGCGCAGCAGGCACTGCAACGAGGGCATGGGGGCTCCTGTCGGGATTAGGGTCCCCCATCCTCCCCAAAAATGCCCGATACGGCAAAGCCTATCGCGCCGAATCCTCAGTCGACAGACGCGTCAGGGCGAACCCGGCGATCGCCGTGTCCTGGACACCAGTACCGGTCAGGTCGCATACCGTGATGGTGGCGTCCGACAACCGCAGACGCTCGCCCCGGGCGATGACCGCGCCCAGTTCGTGGACCTTGAAGGGTACCTCGCGACCGGCAAGGGCCTTGAGTTCGCCGTTGGACTCACTCTGCGCGCGGGTATCACAGACGAAGGCGTCCGCCCGGGTCAGCACGCTCTCGGCCAGTTCGCGCTTGTCGGGACTGTCAGAGCCCATGGCGGTGACGTGGACGCCTTCAGGCAGGTCCGCCGCCTCGAGGATCGGTGTCTGCGACGGGGTCGTGGTGACGATGATGTCCGCCGCGCGGCAGGCCTCGCGCACGCTGTCGTGGACGGTGACCTCGAGACCCGCGTCGCGCATGCTGGCAGCGTATTCCTCGGCGGCCTCCGGCCTTCGCGCCCAGACATCGATGGCGGTGATGTCTCGCACCAGCCGCAGCGCCTCGACCTGCTTGACCGCCTGCTCGCCGGCCCCCAGCACCGCGACCCGATGGCTGTTCTCCCGCGACAGGTGCTTGGCGGCGATGGCGCCGGCCAGGGCGGTGCGCACCATGGTCAGGTAGCCCTCGTCGAACAGCACCGCATCGACCAGCCCGGTGCGCGCGGAGAACACCATCATCAGCCCGTTGAGGCTTGGCAGTCCCAGCTTGGGATTGTCGAAGAAGCCGGGGCTGACCTTGATCGCGAAGCGCTCGTTGCCACGGATATGGGCGGTCTTGACGTCGACTTCGCCGTTGGCCTCCTCGATGGCCATGGACAGGATCGGCGGTTGCACCACCTCGCCACGACCCAGGGCGGCGAAACCGGCTTCCACCGCCGCCAGCGCGTCCTGGTCGATGGCGACCGCCTGGCTGATCTGCTCACGCTTGTAGAGTTGCATCCTTGGCTCCTGATCGGGTTGTTGCTGGGCTTGTCTGTCGGTGGTTGGTCTTGACGGTCTATCGCGGGCCTTCATGAGCATGATCCGCCGCCAGGCGGCGCGCCTGATCGAGGGTATCCAGTGACACCCCGTTGCCGGAAAGTACCAGCACGACGCGCTCGCCCTTGACCTCGAGATGGCCCTCGGCCAGTGCCGCCAGTCCCACGGCAGCGGCGCCTTCGACCAGCAGTTTTTCGGATTCGAGCATGTCCACCATGGCCTGGGCGATGGCACCTTCCGACACCTGACAGTGGTCGTCCATCACCGCTTCGACCAGCGCCAGAGTGCAGCGGTTGTCGAGGCCGATGCCGCCGCCCAGCGAGTCGCCCAGGCTCTCGACCTCTTCCACCGCCACCGGCTTGCCGGCCTTGAGGCTTTCGCACATGGCCGCCCCCGCCGACAGACTGACCCCGCTGATCCTGGCCTGGGGGCGAACGCCCTTGAGTGCGGCGCCGATGCCGCCGAGCAGACCACCGCCGGACAGCCCGACGATGACCCGGTCGACCCGCGGCAGGTCCTCGAGGATCTCGATACCGATGGTGCCCTGCCCCGCCGCGATCAACGGATCATCGAAGGGCGGAATCAGCGTCATGCCCTCTTCCTGCACCAGCCTCGCCACCTCCTCGAAGGCCTCGTCCTGGCTGGCGCCGACGCGGCGCACCTCGGCCCCCAGTGCCTCGATGGCGGCGACCTTGTTGGCCGGCACCAGCCGCGACAGGCAGATCACCGCCGGCACCCCGAGTCGGGAGGCGGCGTAGGCTACGGCACGACCATGATTGCCGGTGGAGGCGGTGGTGACTCCCTGGGCCAGGGCCTCGCGCCCATGGCGCTCGATCAGTGCGGCGATCATGTTGGTGGCACCGCGCAGCTTGAAGGCGCCGGTGGGCTGCAGCGTCTCGAGCTTGAGATAGATCTCGGCGTCGAAGCGCTCGGAAAGGGTCCGCGACAACACCAGTGGCGTGCGCGTTACCTGGCCAGCGATGCGCCCCCGGGCCTGAAAGATTTCGTCCAGGGTCACGCCGTGACTCGGGCAGGGGGATGAATCCACCTTCATGACCTTCTCCTTGAACTCATATCGTGAAGACCGGTTGCCAAGGCCGGGAGGGCAGGCCCTGTCGGCGGTTCGGCGCTCGCCTACCTGCATGTAAACCGACAGGGGCCGCCTCCTTCAAGGAAGCGGCCCCATGAACCTGCTCACGTCAGGCCGGGCGTCAGGCCGTCTGCAGCACGCCTTCCTTGACCAGCTCGTCGGTGACCTTGTTCACCGCACGCTCGGCGCGGGCAACGATCTCGTCGACCTCGTCACGGGTGGTGACCAGCGGCGGCGCGAAGCCGAGGATGTCTCCCTGAGGCATGGCCCGGGCGATCAGGTTCTGCTCCAGCGCGGCGGCGGCGATGCGCGCACCGACCTTGTGGCTGGGATCGAAGGGACGACGGGTCTCCGGGTCCACGGCGAATTCCAGTGCCGCCAGCATGCCGACGCCGCGGGTCTCGCCGACGATCGGGTGATCGCCGAAGGCGGCCTGCATGCGGCTCTGCAGATAGGCGCCGGTATCACGGGCGTTGCCGGTCAGGTCCTCGCGCTCGATGATCGCCAGGTTGGCCAGGGCGGCGGCGCAGCCCAGGGCGTGACCGGAGTAGGTCCAGCCGTGGCCGATCGGGCCCAGCTCGCTGGTGCCCTGCTCCAGCACCTGCCACACGCGATCGCCGACGATCACCCCGGACAGCGGCTGGTAGGCGCTGGTCAGGCCCTTGGCGATGGTGATCAGGTCGGGCTTGATGCCGTAGGCATGGCTGCCGAAGTCGGCACCGATACGACCGAAGCCACACACCACCTCGTCGGCGATCAGCAGGATGTCGTACTTGTTCAGTACCGCCTGGATCGCCTCCCAGTAGCCTTCCGGCGGCGGCACGATACCACCGGTGCCGAGCACCGGCTCACCGATGAAGGCCGCCACGGTGTCCGGGCCCTCGGCCAGGATCATCTCTTCGAGCTTGGTTGCGCAGTGGGCAGAGAACTCGCGCTCGCTCATGTTTTCCTGCTCGGCGCTGCGCTGGTAGTAGTGCGGCGCTTCGGTGTGCAGGATGCCGGCCATGGGCAGGTCGAACTGGTCGTGGAAGGCCTTGAGACCAGTCAGCGAGCCGGTGGCGAGACCGGAACCGTGATAGCCGCGCTGACGCGAGATTACCTTCTTCTTCTGCGGACGGCCGAGCACGTTGTTGTAGTAGCGCACCAGCTTGAGCTGGGTCTCGTTGGCATCGCTGCCGCCGAGGCCGTAGTAGACCTTGGACATGCCGGGGCCGGCAAGCTTGAGGATCTGCTCGGACAGGGCGATCTGCGGCTCGTTGGAGTGGCCCACGTAGGTATGGTAGTAGGACATCTCCAGCGCCTGCTGGTAGATGGCCTCGGCCACCTCGGTACGGCCGTAGCCGATGTTGACGCAGTACAGCCCGGCAAAACCGTCGATGAACTCGCGACCGTCCTTGTCGACGATGTTGATGCCCTTGCCGCCGGTGATCACGCGGCCCGGTGCGTCGCCATGGGCGAAGTCACGCAGGTGGGTGGAGGCGTGGAAGGTTACCTTGCGGTCGCGGTCGATCAGGTCCTGATGGGTGCTCATCTCGTTTCCTTTTTCCTTGGACCGCCCTCGCCGGGAGGGCGGCGTCATCTGTTCATCGAAAGGTGGCCGGCCCGCACTCGGGCCGGCGATCACTGCCGCTCAGGGCATCAGCTGCCGGAGACGGAGCCCAGGGCGCCGAGGCAGTAGTACTTGGTTTCCAGATACTCGTCGATGCCGGTCGCGCCGCCTTCACGGCCAAGGCCGGACTGCTTGACGCCGCCGAAGGGCACCGGCGGGCCGGTCATCTTCACCGAGTTGACCGATACCATGCCGAACTCCAGCGCCCGCAACAGCTTCCAGATGCGGCGGATATCGTGGGTGTAGACGTAGGCGGCAAGACCATACTCGGTATCGTTGGCCAGGGCGATCACCTCGTCGTCATCGCGATAGGCGGTGACGCCGGCCACCGGCGCGAAACACTCCTGGCGCCACACCTGCATGTCCTGGGTCACCCCGGTCAGCAGCACCGGCATGAAGAAGTTCTCGCCCGGCGCCTGGGACTGATCCCCGGCTACCAGGGTGGCACCCTTCGACAGGGCGTCATCCACCGTGGCGCGGGCATTTTCCACCGCCCGGCGGTGAATCAGCGGGCCGAGATCGACTTCGCTTTCCATGCCGTTGCCCACGGTCAGCGCGGCCATGCGCTCGGTGAAATGCTCGATAAAGGCGTCGTGGATCGACTCGTGGACCAGGATGCGGTTGGCCGCCAGGCAGTCCTGACCGGCGGTCTGGAACTTGGCCGCCACCGCGGCCAGGGCCGCTTCCTTGGGGTCCATGTCCGGGCCGATGATAAAGGGCGCATTGCCGCCGAGTTCCATCGACACGCGCTTGACCGTCGGCGCCGACTGTTCGAGCAGCAGGCGGCCGACCCGGGTCGAGCCGGTGAAGGATACCGCCTTGACGCGATCCTCGGCGCACAACAGCGAGGACACCTGGGCGGCGTCACCCAGCACCACATTGAAGATGCCCGCCGGAATACCGGCGCGCTCGGCCAGCTCAGCCAGCGCCAGCGCCGAGAACGGGGTCTCGTTGGCCGGCTTGACGATCACCGGGCAGCCGGCGGCCATGGCGGCGGCGGCCTTGCGGGTGATCATCGCCAGCGGGAAGTTCCACGGCGTGATCAGAAGCGCAATGCCCACCGGCTCCTTGATGGTGCCCAGCGCCGCATTGGGGATGTGGCTGGGGATGGTCTCGCCGTAGGTACGCTTGCCTTCTTCGGCGAACCAGCGCACGAAGCTGGCGCCGTACTCGACCTCACCACGGGCGTCGGGCATCGGCTTGCCCTGCTCCAGCGTCATGATGGTGGCCAGATCCTCGCGATGGGCCTGCAGCAGGTCGTACCAGGCCAGCAGCCGCTCGCAGCGCTCATCGGCGCGCAGCGCCCGCCACTGGGCAAAGGCCTCGTCGGCGACGTCGACACTGGCGCGGATCTGCTCGGGCTCGAGCAGCGGGATATGGCCGATCACCTCGCCGTTGGCGGGGTTGACCACCGCTTCCTCGCGGCCTTCGTCACCGTGGGTCCACTTGCCGCCGATATAGGCGTACTGACGGAACAGGCGCGGATCGCTGAGTTTCATGACACTACCTCCCCATGTGTGTCCCGCCGCAAGGTCAGGGGGCGGAACACGAAAACGATGTCATGGCCTGCGCCATGCACTGCCGTCATGGTAAGGGAGAAGCCAGGGTCGGACTTTTTGAAGCGCACGCCTGTCGATGGCGTTTTTTTTGTCCAGGCCCGCGAAAACGCGGTTTTTTCTGCAACGCCTGTTTTAGCAAAAACCTGCAAGCCGACAGGAACTTCCGGGCCTGTGCCGGTGGCGCTCAGAGCGCCCCGTTGGCCAGTTCGTCGATATCGACTCCCTCGCGAGGAGCCTTGACCGTCTTGGTGACGATATAGGTGAAGTAACGCTCGATGCCGACGTCCGAGGTCAGCCAGTCATCGATCAGCCGCTGATAGGCGTCGATGGTCTCGGACTCGACCTTGATCAGGTAGTCGACCCCGCCGCCTACCGCCACGCATTCGGTGACCGCGTCGGTGGCATGCACCAGCGACTCGAAACGCTGGAAGCTCTCGGCATTGTGGGCCTTGAGTTCGATCTGGACCCACACGGGGGTGCGCCGGACCAGGGCGCTTGCGTTGATCCGGGCGCAGTAGCCTTCGATGATGCCGGCCTTCTCGAGGCGGCGGACGCGCTCCCAGCAGGGGCTCACCGACAGGTTGATGGCCTCGGCCAGGCGGGACTTGGTGATGCGGCCGTCGCGGGACAGGATGGAGAGGATCTTGAGGTCGTAGCGGTCGAGTTTCATGGCCGGGCTTGTGTGGTTGAACGGGACCGCCCCGCGAGAGGCTCTCGGCGGGGCGCTGATGACGAGAAACAGCGGGCGGGCTCGAGCAAGACGGTGCCCCGAGCACTAACCCATTCAGTCGCCCAGGGTCTCGACCACCTCGGCGATGACGGCGATGGTATCGCCCATGTTCACCTGGGCGGGGAAGCGTCGAGCCGCCAGGATACCGTCACGCTCGGCACGGTACTCGATCGGCTCGGCACCGCTGCGGGTCATGTCGTAGACCCGGGCGATCACGTCACCCTTGGCAATGCTGTCGCCGAGAGCGTAGGTCAATTCCAAGAGCCCGGTGTGCTCGCTCTGCACGTAGCAGCTGGCGTCCGGCATATCGAGGTAGACCTGGGTCTCGGGCATGGCCACCTCGCCGTCCTTGAGCCCGAAGTGGATCAGCACATTGTCGATGCCACGTTCGGTGATGGCCAGGCTCTCCGGCGTGGAAGTGCCGCCGCCGCCGAGTTCGGTGGCGATGAAGATCTTGCCCTGGTTCTCGACCACGGTGTCGAACAGCGCCGAGGCGTCGAGCTCGAACATCATCATCGCGTAGGGCGCGCCGAAGGCCTTGGCCCCTTCCAGCGCCTGGCGCTGCTGTTCGGGGTTGTCGAGCACGTGGGAGGCGCCGAAGGGAATGATGTCCAGAGTGCGGCCGCCGGAGTGCAGGTCCAGCACCACGTCGGCCATGGGCACCATCTCCCGGGTGAAGTAGTCGGCGATCTTCTCGGTCACGCTGCCGTCCGGGTCGCCGGGGAAGCTGCGGTTCAGGTTGCCGCCGTCCATCGGCGAAGTGCGGCGGCCGACCTGGGCCGCCGGGGTGTTCATCATCGGCACGATGATCACCCGTCCCTTGACGTCTTCGGCCTTGAGCGAGGTCGAGAGCTTCTGCAGCGCGGTGATCCCCTCGTACTCGTCGCCATGATTGCCACCGGTCAGCAGGGCGGTGGGGCCTTCGCCGTTGGCGATCACGGTCACCGGGATCATCACCGCGCCCCAGGCGGACTCGTCATTGGAAATGGGCAGTTTCAGAAAGCCGTGCTGCACACCCTGGGCGTCGAAGTCGACGGTGGCGGAGATGGGGCTCTTGCGCTTGCTCATGGTGACTCCAGAAACAGGGACAACGGTCAGGTTTGATTGTAGTGGTGTTGGGCAACGTCGGTCACCGAGGGCTGTTCACACCGGGCTGTTCACACCGGGCCGGTCACACCGGGCCGGTCACACCGGGCCGGTCACACCGGGCCGGTCACACAGGGATGATCACACTGGGCCGAACACACCGGGTCGTTCGCTGTCGGTCGATCAACAGGGCCTGATCGACAAGCCCTGTTCAGCCGGCCCTGTTCAGCCGACCCTGCCCTACTTGACGAACAGCTGTCGCGGAAACTCCGCCAGCGGCTCGGCGCCGTTTTCGGTGATCAGGATGCTCTCGGTGATCTCGAGCCCCCAGTCATCCATCCACATCCCCGGCATGAAGTGGAAGGTCATGCCCGGTTGCAGGATGGTCTCGTCGGACGGACGCAGACTCATGGTGCGCTCGCCCCAGTCCGGCGGGTAGCTGATGCCGATGGGGTAACCACAGCGCGCACCGCCACGGTCGAAGCCGTACTTGTCCATGGCCGCGCCGAGGGCCAGGGCGATGTCCGCGGTACGGTTACCCGGCTTGGCCACGGCCAGGCCGTTCTCGATGCCTTCGAGCAGTGCCGACTCGCCACGCACGAAGTCCCGCGGCGGCTTGCCGAGAAACACCGTGCGCGACAACGGGCAGTGGTAGCGCTTGTAGCAGCCGGCGATCTCGAAGAAGGTGCCCTCGCCTTCGCGAAACGGCGTGTCGTCCCAGGTCAGGTGGGGGGCAGCCGCATCGCTGCCGGTGGGCAGCAGCGGCACGATGGCGGGATAGTCGCCACCGTAGACGCGCCCTTCGCTGTCGGTCCAGCCCTCGATGCCGACGCGGTAGATCTCGGAGACCAGCTTGGACTTGGCAAGGCCCGGCTCGATCATCTCGAGGATGCGCGAGTGCATGCCCTCGACGATACGCGCGGCGATGCGCATGTACTCGATTTCACGCGGCGACTTGATCGCCCGACACCAGTTGACCAGCGCGTTGGCATCCTGGAAGCGCGCGTGGGGCATCTCCTTGATCAGGCTCTGGTAGGCCTTGGCGGAGAAGTAGTAGTTGTCCATCTCCATGCCCACGACGCCTTCGCACCAGCCACGATCCGGCATGATCGACTGCGCCAGATACTCCATCGGATGCATCTCGGGATTCTGGACATAGTAGTCGGGGTAGTAGGTGATATTGTCAGGGTCCATCCAGCAGGTACGCAGGGCACCATTGCTGTCCTGACGCCGTCCATACCACACGGGCTCGCCTTCGAGCCCCACCAGTACGCACTGGTGGACATAGAACGACCAGCCGTCATAGCCGGTCAGCCAGGCCATATTGGAGGGATCGCTGACAATCAGCACATCGATGCCTCGCATGGCCATCTCGGCACGCACCTTTTGCAGGCGCTGAGCATATTCCTCACGAGTGAACGGCAGGGATACCTGAATCATGAAACCACTCGCCACACAATGTCATCACCGAAAAACCGGACTCACAGGAGTCCGGCGCGCCCTTGAAGCGACATTGCATCCCCTGTAGCGTGCTGACAGGTCACAATTGTCATGAGAAGCTCTTAACAGCGTCATGACAATGACTGATCAATGCCGTCTTGCTGATACTAGCACTACGAATAAGCTCCCGGTCAAAGGCTTTATTGGATCATGACAATTGACCTGCTGCCGTATCTGGATGATAGCCAACCCAAGTATCTTGCGATTGCGCGGGCACTTTCTCGCGCAATCCGTTCCGGTGAGCTTACGCCAGGGACCCGGCTGCCGCCCCACCGACAGTTGGCGGAGCACATAGGCGTCAGCGTGCAGACGGTGTCACGGGCCTATTCACAGGCAGAAAAGATGGGGTTGGTGCAGGCCAGGGTCGGCAGCGGCACCTGGATCAACGCCCTCGATGACAACCGCGAATCCGCCTACCTGCGGGCCGGCGAGCCGCGAACCGAACAGGCGGTGATCGACCTGTCGATCGCCCATCCGGTCTGCCCGCCAAGCCATGACCAGCACTTTCGCGATGCCCTGAGAACGCTGGCCGACAGCGCACATCCTGACGTATTTACGGCCTGCCGGCCGATCGCCGGCCTGCCCCATCAGCGCGAGCGCGCCAGCTGGTGGCTGAGCGAGCGCCTCGGCATGCCCGGCGAAGCGGACGACCGCATCCTGACCAACGGTGGCGCCCACGGCATCATGCTGGCGATTTCCAGCGTGGTCCAGCACGGCGACCTGGTCCTGACCGAGGCGCTGACCGACCATGGCCTGATCGCCCTGTCGCGCACCCTGGGCTTCCAGCTGCGTGGCGTCACCATCGATAGCCAGGGCATCGTACCCGACGCCCTCGACGCTGCCTGTCATCGCTTCAAGCCGCGCGCCGTGTGCCTGACCTCGTGCCAGCTCAATCCCACCGGGGCCACCCTGGACGAGACGCGCCGCGACGAGATCGCCGCGATTCTGGAGCGCCACGGCGTATGGCTGATCGAGGACGACGTCCACACCCTGCTCGAGCCCGAGCCGCTGATGCCGATCAGCGCGCGCATCCCCACCCACGCGTTCCACGTCACCAGCCTGACCAAGGCCACCCTGCCCGGGCTTCGCGCCGGCTATCTGACGGTGCCTCGCAGTCAGCTGCACCACACCCTGCCCCGCCTGCGGGCGACCTCCTGGATGGCCACACCGCTGTGCTTCGAGGTCGCCAATCTATGGCTGGAGGACGGTACCGTCGAGCGCATGGCACAGCAGCAACGCGAACTGCTGGCAGAGCGCCAGCAGCTTGCCGCACGCATCCTGCACAGCCATGGCAGGGACTCCCGCCCTACCAGCCTGCACGTCTGGCTGTCGCTGCCGGGCAGCTGGCGGGCCGAGGAACTCCAGCAGCTGGCTGAACAGGAGGGGGTGGCCATCACCACCGCGACCCCCTTCATGGTCGAACAGAGTCCAGCGCCACGCCGAGTGCGCCTGAGCCTCGGGGCGGAGCCCGAGATCGAGCGTCTCGAGGACGGCCTCAAGCGTCTTGCCAGCCTGCTGGATGACGCTCCGCCGCCCATGATGCAGATTGTCTACTGAACCCCATTCATTCGACCGGAGCGGAATTGTCATGAAGGTGATCGTACATACCGACCAGGCCGACCAGTGGCAGCAGGCGCTAAGCGAGCGGCTGCCAGATGCCACCATCTGGAAGAGCCAGGAGACCGACCGCGAACAACGTGCCCAGGCGGACTTTCTGGCGGCCTGGAAGCCAGACGAGACGCTGCTGCGGGAGTGCACTGGACTCAAGGGCATCGTCAACCTGGGGGCCGGCGTCGATGCCCTGCTCGGCAACCCCGCCCTGCCCCGCGACGTCCCCATCGTCAAGTTGCGCGACGCCGGCATGGCCGAGCTGATCGCCGACTATGTTCGCTACGGGCTTTTTCACTTCCAGCGCGACTTCGACCGCTACGCTCGCCAACAGCAGCAATGCGAGTGGCGCGAGCACGAGGTAATCGACAAGCCGGACTGGGAGGTGGGCGTGCTCGGTCTCGGCGCCATCGGCGCCAAGGTGGCCAGCGCCATCGCCGCCGATGGTTTCCCGGTGCTCGGCTGGAGCCGTTCGCAGAAGGACATCGATGACATCGAATGTCTGAGCGGTGACGAGGGGCTCGACCAGCTGTTGTCCCGGGTGAAGACCCTGGTCCTGCTGCTGCCCGACACCTCCTCGACCCGTCACATCATCAACGCCGAGACGCTGGGCAAGATGCGCGAGGGGGCCAGCCTGATCAACCCCGGGCGCGGCACCCTGATCGACGAGGATGCCCTGCTCGCAGCGCTGGGCGACAAGGACCAGCGCCAGGAAGGAAGCCTCCGGGGCGCGCTGCTCGATGCCTTCCCCACAGAGCCGCTGCCGCAATCCAGCCCGCTGTGGCGCCACCCGCGGGTCATCGTCACCCCTCACATGGCGGGACCGACACCGTTGAGCGAGGCGCTCGATCAGGTCGCCTCAAGCCTCGACGCCCTGAACAAGGGCGAGGATATCGAGACCGTCGACCCCGACGCGGGGTACTGAAGCAGGAGCCAGCAAGGGCCGGTAAGGGACGAGGCGGCGATCGCCTCACATTCCAGACCCGGCCCCGGATCAAGCCCCAGACCGAATCCAAAAAAAGGGCGCCTCCTCGGAGGCGCCCTTGTCGATGCTGAAAGCTGCGCTGGTACTTCAGTGGATCAAGCGTCGTCGCCGATCTTGTCCTGGGTACGCAGTTCGAAATCGCTGGCGTCGTGACGCTCGTGGAGCTGCTCTTCCGGCTCGCCGAAGGTGCGGTTGACCATGCGTCCTCGCTGCACCGCCGGGCGCGCATCGATAGCCTTGGCCCAGCGCTGGACGTGCTCGTACTCGTGCACGGACAGGAACTCCGCCGCGTCGTACAGCCGACCCAGGGCAAGCTGGCCGTACCAGGCAAAGGTCGCCATGTCGGCGATGCTGTACTCGTCACCGGCCAGGTACTCGTGCTCGGCCAGATGACGGTCGAGCACGTCGAGCTGGCGCTTGGTCTCCATGGTGAAGCGGTTGATCGGATACTCGTACTTTTCCGGCGCGTAGGCGTAGAAGTGGCCAAAACCACCGCCCAGGTAGGGAGCCGAGCCCATTTGCCAGAACAGCCAGCTCATCGCTTCGGTACGCGCCTTGTGCTCGGTCGGCAGGAAGGCGCCGAACTTCTCGGCCAGATAGAGCAGGATCGAACCCGACTCGAAGACCCGGGTCGGCGGCGTGGTGGTGTGGTCCACCAGGGCCGGAATCTTGGAGTTGGGGTTGATCTCGACGAAGCCGCTGGAGAACTGGTCGCCCTCGCCGATACGGATCAGCCAGGCGTCGTACTCGGCCTGATCATGGCCCAGCGCCAGCAACTCCTCGAGCAGGATATTGACCTTGACCCCGTTGGGGGTGGCCAGGGAGTAGAGCTGCAGCGGGTGCTTGCCCACCGGCAACTCCTTGTCATGGGTCGCACCGGCGATGGGACGGTTGATGCTGGCGAAATGGCCACCACTTTCCCCTTCCCACTTCCAGACTTTCGGCGGCTGATACTCGGCATCGTTGCTCATGATGTTCCTTCTCGTAGAGTGGGGCACCACCCGGCACCGCCGGGCTTCATTGAGGCACTAAAGATACACAAGCCTAGCGAAAAATAGCGTCGGACGAAGCGCGCTCGTGCGACCAGGCGTATTGCGCCTCGGCCGGACCAGCGTCTCCAGGACGGCTGAGCCAGTCGAACGCCAGCCCTTACAGCTCCTGGCGAGTCGGGCGCAGGATCAGTTCGTTGACGTCGACATCCCCCGGCTGTTCTACCGCAAAGGCGATCGCCCGAGCCACTGCATCGGCGTCGATGGCCAGGGTGTACAGCTCGTTGACCCCCTCGGCGGTCTCATCATCGCTGATTGTCCGGGTCAATTCGGTGTCAATCGCGCCGGGAGAGATATTGGTCGCGCGAATCTCGCCATTGGATTCCTGACGCAGGCCTTCGGTCAGCGCCTTGACCGCGAACTTGGTCGCGCAATAGACCGAGGCGGCGGGGAACACCACATGACCAGCGACCGAGGACAGGTTGATCACGTGGCCTTGATGCTGTTCGCGCATGGTCGGCAACACTGCAGCGATGCCGTAGAGCACGCCCTTGATGTTGACGTCGACCATCTGCTCCCACTCGTCGACCTTGAGCTTGTCCAACGGCGACAGCGGCATCAGCCCGGCGTTGTTGACCAGCACGTCGATACGCCCGAATTCATCGCGGGCGAGCTTGGCCAGGGCCTCGACCTGCTCACGGCTGGTCACGTCAGTGGCACGGTAGACGGCCTGACCACCGTCGGCCTTGATGTCGTCGCACAGTGCCTTGAGGCGGTCCTCGCGACGCGCGCCCAGCACCAGGCGGGCTCCGCCCTTGGCCAGGCGCTTGGCGGTGGCCTCACCCAGCCCACTGCTGGCACCAGTGATGATCACGACCTTGTCCTTGATACCGTCGGTGTTCAGGTTGTTCACGTCCATGCGGTCCTCCTTTCGGGCCTCCAAGGCCCCTTGAAATGTTCCAGATCGATGACGTTGGCAAGACGGCGAACCGCTTGGCCGTCATCGAGAAAAAGATGTCATCGCGCCAGCGAACTTCAAGCGCTAGCGGTCTTCGAGAAACGGGTAGTCGGTATAGCCCTTTTCATCACCGCCGTAGAAGGTGTCGTAGTCCGGCTCATTGAGCTCTGCTCCGCGACGGAAGCGTTCCGGCAGGTCCGGATTGGCGATAAAGGAACGCCCGAAGGTCACCAGGTCGGTCTTGCCGGCGGCGATGCGCTCACGTGCTTCCTCGGCGGTATAGGCGCCATTGGCGATATAGACACCGCTGAAGCGCTCACGGATGGCGCTGATGATCGACTCGGGGCGACCGTTCTCGTGGTTGCCCTGGAACGAATCCTCCACCACCTCGAGGTAGGCGATGCCGATCTCGTCGAGCGCCGCGGCGAAGGCCGGGAAGGTCTCCTCGGGCTTCTGGTCGTGGACATCGTTGAAGCTTCCGGTCGGGCTGATGCGCACCCCGACACGGCCCTTGCCCCAGACATCGACCACCGCACGTACCACTTCGAGAGGCAGTCGCAGGCGGTTTTCCAGGCTGCCACCGTAGGCATCGGTGCGCGCGTTGCTGTCGGACTTGATGAACTGATCGAGCAGGTAGCCGTTGGCGGCGTGCACCTCGACGCCGTCGAAGCCGGCTTCGCGGGCGTTGATCGCCGCCTGGCGGTACTGCTCGACGATGCCTGGAAGCTCGTCGGTGTCGAGCGCACGCGGGGTGGGTACCTCGACCATGCCCGACTCGGCGCTGATGAAGGTCTTGGCGCCTTCCGGCTTGATTGCCGAGGGCGCCACCGGGTCGGCGCCACCAGGCTGCAGCTCCGGATGCGAGATTCTTCCCACGTGCCATAGCTGGGCGTGCATACGACCGCCGGCGTCATGCACAGCGTCGGTGACACGGCGCCAGCCAGCGATCTGCTCCTGGCTATGGATGCCCGGGGTAAAGGCGTACCCCTTGCCCTGGGGCGAGATCTGGGTGGCCTCACTCAGGATCAGGCCCGCACCGGCCCGCTGACGGTAGTACTCGACGTTCATCGCCTGGGGCACATCGCCCGGTTGAGCCGCGCGGGAGCGGGTCAGCGGCGACATCAGCACCCGGTTAGGCAGGCTGATGTCACCGAGGACCTGCGGGGTAAAGAGGGGATCTTGCTCGCTCATGGAAATCTCCTGTCGGGAAGCTGATACCACGAGGCGCTGCGGCCTCAGCGAGGATGCACGGCTGAACGGTGGCTGGCGCTTCGTTGGCTCGTCGCCAGCGGTTGCCCAAGGTGTTCGACTAATGATCTAGCGAACGTTCTGCCCATACCGTACAACTCATGCATCACATATCAAGCGGTTTTGTACAAAAATAGGGACTTTTATAGACCAGTCTATTATTGCTTAGGGTCAAGAAAACGGCAGGGGAATCGAGGACCCACCCTGCCACGCCTTCACCTTGACGCGTTAGCGCTTGATACAGGCCAGTAACGTATTCTCGAATTCGGTTAAAGGCTCACAGGTTCTGGCCATCTTGGAGCGCAGCAGCGCCCCCTGCCAGCCCGCCAGGATAAAGGCTGCCATGGCCTCTGGTGCAATATCGTCACGCACGCTGCCGTCTGCCTGTCCTTCCTTGAGGCAGCTGGCAAAGTACCCTTCCCAGCGCTTGAAGATGGCGTCCAGAGCATCGCGCAGGCAATCGCTCTGGGATGACATTTCCTGACCCAGGGTACCGATCAGGCAGCCCCGGGTATGGCCACACTCGGCCATCGCCTGGCGCACGTCCTCGAAATAGTGGCGAAGACGCACTACGGGGGCGTCGTGGGAATGCACCAGCAGCGCCTGGAAGCGTTCGTCGTAGTCTTCGGCAAACACCTCGACCACGGCGAGGCCGAAGGCCTCCTTGCTGGAGAAGTAGTGGTAGAAAGAACCCTTGGGCACGCCGGCAGCCTTGAGCACCGTATTGATGCCCGTCGCCGTATAGCCGTGCTCGGCAAAGGTATTCATGCCGACCTGTATCAACAGGTCACGTGTGGGAGCCTTGGTTGTCATGCCTCCGACACTAGACCAGTCGTCTAGTCGTCGTCAAGGGGCTTTCTACCGAGGGTCATTCTACCGAGGCCCCTTCTACCTAGGCTCCTTCTACCAAGAACCTTTGCACTTGGAGCCCAGAGGCCTGGCATCCAGGGGCCAGGCCTCCCATCTGGCCTGGGCCTGTACCCAGGCCAGAAGGGCCCGCCTGGCGGGCCTACAGCAATTCGTTGAGCTGGCGCAGCCACTCCGGGTGTGCGGGCCAGGCCGGCGCGGTCACGAACTTGCCGCAGGTGATGGCGTCGGTCACTTCGATGTCGACGAATTCGCCACCCGCCAGGCGTACCTCGGGGGCACAGGCCGGATAGGCCGAGATGCGATGTCCGGACAGCGACACCGCCGCCGCCAGAAGCTGGGCACCGTGGCAGACCGCGGCCACCGGCTTCTCGCTGTCGACGAAGTGGCGCACCACTTCCAGCACGCGTTCGTCCAGACGCAGGTACTCCGGCGCTCGCCCACCGGGGATGACCAGGGCGTCGTAGTCGGCCAGGGTAATATCGGCGAAGGTCTCGTTGAGCGCGAACAGATGCCCGGCCTTTTCGGTGTAGGTCTGGTCGCCCTCGAAGTCATGGATGGCGGTCTTGACCTTGTCGCCTTCCTTCTTGTCGGGGCACACCGCATCGACACGATGCCCCATGGCCTGCAGCGCCTGGAAGGGCACCATGATTTCGTAGTCCTCGACAAAATCTCCCGCGAGCAGCAGCAAACGTGCCATGTGGCAAACTCCTTGGTCATTGAGGGGCGGCGCAGGGTCATGGCGACCATGCTGTAATGCAGCGTAACCACTGGACCGTGCTTGTGCCAGCCTGCCGGGGAACCTTCAGGGCACACCGACCTCCCAAGGTGACAGCTCGTTTCCACATGCCACTCAAGCAGCGGACGCTACTATGCCCAGCAACTCCATCGTCTACCGCTCGCCGTTTCTCCGCCCACGCCTCGCCGCGGGGCTGCTCTGGCTGCTGTTCTTGCTGCCGTTTGCGGCACAAGCCACATCGATGGCCAGCTTCGATGCCCGCTACCACCTGTCGGTGGATGGCTGGCCCGATGCCACCGTGCATCATCGGGTGTACCGCGAAGGCGATCACTGGCGCAGCGACATGCGCGCCCAGGTGGCCATCGCCGAAGGTCAGGAAACCGCGCGCTTCGCCGAGAACGGCGACGACTTGCGTGCGCTGGGCTATTCCAGTGGCTATCGTCTGCTGGGCATCGGCAAGAGCTACCGACTGGACAACCGTCAGCTTCAGCGTCACCCCGACCGTCAGACCGCCCTGGTGGACCTGTCGCGTAGTGTCCAGCAAGAGCGCTGCGTCAGCGGCTGCGAGATTCGCTACCTCGATCACAAGGGCGACATCGAGACCCTGGTCGTTACCCCCCTTCCGACCGCCGCCATCGACGTCAACGGGCGTACGGTGAACGCCCTCCGGGTCCGCCTGGTCGAGCCCGGCAAGGACGACCGCCACATGGAGGTCGCCTTCCACCCGGACCTGCCTGGCCTGCTGCTGGGGGTGGACTACACCAAGCGCGGCGAGCGGGTCAGTCGGCTCAGTCTGACTTCATTGACCACGACCGATAACTGAAGCTGCTCCGTTTTTTCTTCTTCGAACACCTGCTTGGGCGCCTTTCAAGGCGCTTATTCAGCTGCCCTGCGTCACCACCCTCCGGCCTTCCGTCCGCCAAGGCCAACGGCTCGATGCCAGGATGCGTGGTCGACGCCAAGAGTATTGCGCCGTACCGGTCGACCACTGACGCTTTGGTCGTCTTTCCTCCCTTGTGAAACTTGCATAGAGTATTGCGCTTTTGATCGCGCCGGTGACCACCGATTTGTCCTGTTCATCCTCGACGGACGGAATCACGAGCGCAGCAATTCATCGATGCGGTGCCCGATCCACGCGCACCGCCTCCATCGAGCAAGGACGTTCCCTCATGTTCACCGGTCTGTTGATCGTGCTGCTGCCGCTGGTGCTGGGCTATCTGGTGCCGGTACATCGCGCAAGCATCATGGCCTGGATCAATCGCGGCGTCAGCGCATCGATCTACCTGATCCTGCTGCTGATGGGGGTAAGCCTGGCGGGCCTGCCCGACCTGGGCACCCAGCTGTCGCGCATGGGCGGCCAGGCGCTGTTGCTGTTTGTGGTCATTTCGGCCTTCAATCTGGCCGCCCTGTGGTGGTTGTCGCGACGACTGCGCCTGGACCTTGGCGAAAAGCGCGTGGTCGACGGCGCCCCCACCAGCAAGCTGGCGGCCATGGCCGGTTCGTTGTCACTGGTCGGGGTCGTTATCGCCGGGCTGGTCATCGGGCTGATGCTGGTGGGACGCTGGGGAACGACGCCCTTCGAGCTGGCGGAACACCTGGCCGAATGGGTGCTCTACGTGCTGCTGGCGCTGATCGGCTGCCAGCTGCGCAACTCCGGCATGCCGCTCAAGCAGATCCTGCTCAATCGTCATGGCCTGTTCATCGCCGTGACCCTGGCGGCAAGCTCGCTGGCAGGGGGGCTGGCCGCGGCGCCGATGCTCGGGCTCGACTGGAACGAGGGCCTGGCCATGGCCTCGGGCTTCGGCTGGTACTCGCTGTCCGGCATCCTGATCGGCGAGCACCTGGGTCCGGCGCTGGGCGGTGTCGCCTTCTTCAATGATCTGACCCGGGAACTGCTGGCCTTCGTGCTGATTCCGCTGGTCATGCGACGCTACGCGCCCCTGGCGATCGGCTATGGCGGCGCCACATCGATGGACTTCACCCTGCCGGTGATCCAGCAACACGGTGGCGTGCGCTGCGTGCCCATCGCCGTGGTCAGCGGCTTTATCCTGTCGCTGCTGTCACCACCACTCATTCTGTTTCTGGTCGCACTATGACGACAACCACTCATTCAGCGCTTTATGGTAGCGCTCTGATGCCAGGTGGTGGTGCCAAGCCGTGACGCCCGGTGGCCAAGCGCTTTATGCTAGCGAATGCACGCAGCAAGGAAGGCAAGACCGACGTGACTCCTGAGGACCGCCCCATCACCCTGAAGAATCTGGCCCAGCGGCTCGGGGTCTCTACGGCCACCGTCTCCAACGCCTTCAATCGCCCCGATCAACTGTCCCGCGCCCTGCGCGAGCACATCCTCGAAGAGGCCCGGCGCCTGGGCTACCGCGGCCCCGACGCCAGGGCCCGCAGCCTGCGTACCGGGCAGTCCCGCATCGTCGCGGTGGTGCTGGCAGAGACCCTGACCTACAGCCTCAACGACGCGGTTTCAAGCGAGCTTCTGACCGGCATCACCGAGGTGCTCGACGCCCACGGGCACACCCTGCTGCTGCTGTCGGGACGTCAGCCCGAATCTCCTCGTCACGCCGACGCACTCTGTCACCCGGGCTCCGCCAGCATGGCCGACGGCTTTGTCGTCTATGGTCTGATGCCCGGGGATCGGCTGATCAACGAGCTGCCGGCCCAGCGTCCACTGGTCGGGGTGGATTTCCATATCGATGCCCGCCCCACCGTCCATATCGACAACGAACCGGCCTGCCACGCCATCGCCTGCCACGCACTGAAAAAACATCCACGGCGGGTCGGCATCCTCAGCCTGCGCTTGATCGATGAATCCTATAATGGCCCGGTGAGTGCCGAGCATCGCTGTCTCGATGCCCATCGCACCATCACCCGCTCGCGCCTGGACGGTTTCCACCGCGCCCTGGACGAACACGACATCGACCCCACCGGCGTCCCGGTGTGGAACATCGACGAGAACACCCACGCGGTCTGCGCCCCGGTGATCGAGGAGATCCTCGACCTGCCGGCAGAACAGCGCCCGGATCTGCTCTTGTGCATGTCCGACCGCATCGCCCTGACCGTCCTGACCCTGGCCGAACAGCGTGGTATCCGTGTCCCCGAGGACCTGCGCCTGACCGGTTTCGACGGCATCGAAGAAGGCCAGTACCGCGCCCCGCGCCTGACCACCGTGCGCCAGGACAGCATCGAGAAGGGGCGCGTCGCCGCGCGGATGGTGCTGGGTCTGGAACCCGCCGAGAACCGCCTATTGGGAACGCGACTGCTGATCGGGGAAAGCTGTCCCTGACGGTATGACCGCTACGGACTGAGGTGAACGCTCGACTCATCCGTCGGCGAAGGCTGCACAAAGGTTTCACCGTTATTGGCGCCTTTTTGGCGCCGACGATGGCATGCTGTGTTCATCTTTTTCGCCATTTCGGTCAAGGAATCGTCGCATGTCCGCGAAACACCTGTTTCGCCCGGCCTTCTCACGTCTGGGTCTGAAGCTCTTCGTCATCATCCTGGTGGTCAATGTGGCCATCGCCGGGCTGGTGTTCGTGGCGATTTCGCGCAGCCTCGACCAGGGCTTCATCGAGTACCTCGACCGCTCCCAGACCCAGCGCGCCGAGACCCTGGCGGAAGGCCTCGGCGAGGCCTGGGCGCGACGCCAGAACTGGCAGTGGCTGCGCCAGTCGCCGCGCGCCTGGCACCACCTGGTACGCCGCCAGCTTTGGCCCGGCGACAACCTGCCGCCGATGAGCATCGAAGGCGACCTGGGCGACCCCAGGGACTTCGTGCTCCATGACGAAAGCGGCCTGCCGGTGATCGGCCTGCCCCCAGACAAGGACGACATGGCCGCCGAACTGCGCTGGCTGCCGGTGATGAGCGCGGGCCGCCAGGTCGGCACCCTGGGCTATCGCCCACCGGAACAGTTGATGGCACGCATGGACCGACTGTTTCTGGCCCAGCAGCAACGTAACCTGACCATCATCGTCATCGCCCTGGCGCTGACCTCGCTGCTGCTGGCCGCCGCCCTGTCCTGGTGGATGGGCCGACGTGCCCGCGGCATGGCGCTGGCCACCCGCCGGCTGACCGAGGGCGACTACAGCATCCGTCTGCCGGAGCGCGGTCGCGACGAGCTGTCCAGCCTGTCCCACGACTTCAATGTGCTGGCGGAAACCCTGGAAGCCAGCCGCGAGGCGCGTACTCGCTGGGTTTCCGACATCGCCCATGAGCTGCGTACCCCACTGGCGGTGCTGCGCGGCGAGATCGAAGCGATGCAGGACGGCATTCGCGCCCTCGACCAGGACAACCTGCGCTCGCTGTCCCAGGAGGTCGGCCAGCTAGAGCGCCTGGTCGCCGACCTGCGCCTGCTGTCCCAGAGCGACGCCGGCGCGCTGGAAGTCCAGCTCGCACCGCTGGACCTGGGCGAGCAACTGGCCACCCGGCTGGACGAAGCCGAGGGCTGGCTTGCCGATCATGGCCTGACCCTCGAGCACGATATTCAGGGCCCGGCGTGGATTCGCGGCGACCTGCAGCGCCTGCGCCAGCTATGGAACAACCTGATCGACAATACCTGCGCCTACACCCAGGCGCCGGGGCGACTCAAGGTATCGCTGCGGCGTGAGGCCGACGACTGGGTGCTGCGCTGGGAAGATAGCGCCCCCGGGGTGCCGGTCAACGAACTGCCGCGGCTGACCGAACGCCTCTACCGGGTGGAAGGCTCGCGCAACCGTTCAAGCGGCGGCAGCGGCCTGGGGCTGTCCATCGCCACCGCCCTGGCCCGCGCCCACGACACCGACATGCGCCCCTCCCCTTCCGAGCTTGGCGGGTTATGCTGGACCCTGCGTTTTCCGGCCCTGCCGGACCATCAGCAGCACGAGGACGATGAATGAACGACACCGACGCCAGTCTCGACGACATCCTGATCGTCGAGGACGAACCCAAGATCGCCCGTCTGGTGGCGGACTACCTGGAGGGCAGCGGCTACGCCACCCACCATATCGACCACGGCGACCAGGTGGTCGGCTACCTCAGCGAGGCCGAGTCGCGCCCCAGCCTGGTGCTGCTGGACCTGATGCTGCCTGGCACCGACGGCCTGACCCTGTGCCGCGAGATCCGTCAGCGCTGGCCCGATATCGCGGTGGTGATGCTGACCGCCCGAGTCGAGGAGGTCGACCGCCTGCTGGGCCTCGAACTGGGTGCCGACGACTACATCTGCAAGCCGTTCAGCCCGCGCGAGGTGGTCGCCCGGGTCAAGGCCGTGCTGCGCCGCAGCCAGGCACACCAGCAGGACAGCGAAGCCAACCACGACCTGGTGCTGGACGAAAGCGGCTGGCGCGCCCTGGCCGACGGTCAGGACCTTGGCCTCACCGCGGTGGAATTCCAGTTGCTCAAGGTGATGATGCACTCGCCGGGGCGAATCTTCGCCCGCGAGCAGTTGATGGATCACATGTACCGCGACCACCGCATCGTCTCCGAGCGCACCGTGGACAGCCATATCAAGAAGCTGCGCAAGAAGATCGCCGATATCTGGCCCGAGCGAGAAATCATCCGCTCCGTCTACGGCGTCGGTTACAAGTACCAGCCGGAAGAGTGATCCTCGGGGCTGCCTCTGATGGCAGCCGTCCCCCGGCAGCAGTCCCTCGGCGGCTGGACATCGCCCGGCCGCTCTGCCTTTCTCTTTTTCTGCTTGATGCCCCGCGTCTTATGCATCGAAAAGGAGACACTGCCCTGCAACGCCCTGCTGCAGGCAGGACAGTTGCTGCGGGCCGCATGATGTCCCACTACGTAGTAGACTTTGAACGGCAAGGTCGTGGCCGGTGAGGATCTTCAGGAACGCCTGAACGCTTCGCCAGAAAACAGAAACTTGACGACGCCGCGCTGCGCGACGCTATCCAGCGAGCGGAACGGGGCTTGATCGATGCTGACCTGGGCGGAGGCGTGATCAAGCAGCGGGTGGCTCGTCCCGGGCAAGGCAAGTCAGGCGGCTACCGCACGATCATCCTCTACCGCCAGGCACACCGAGCCTTCTTCGTTTACGGCTTCGCCAAGAGCCAACAGAGCAATATCAGCGACGAGGAAAAGGTTGCGTTCAAACGGGCCGCCCAACACATCCTCGAGCTGTCAGAAGAGCACCTGGTCGAGTTGATTCATAAGGGGCATTTTTTGGAGGTGGAAGACGATGGCGAAGAAATACCGTAGCGAAGCGATGGCGGCGATCCATGAAACCATGGAAGCTCTGCACGAGGTAGGCGCCGTCGACAAGCAAACGATGCGCGACTTCGATGAGAGCTGCCTCACCACTGTAGAAATGATTTCCCCCGACGCCATCAGAGCGCTGCGCGAGCGCGAAAATCTTTCTCAGTCTGTCTTCGCTCGCTACCTCAACGTCAGCAAGAACCTGGTCTCAGACTGGGAGCGCGGCGTGAAGCGTCCTGGAGGGCCCGCGCTGAGGCTACTGGCAGTCATCCAGAAAAAAGGCATTCAGGCCATCGCTTGCTGAACGCGCCTCTCCATACCTGCCGGTGGAAGGGCCCCTTGCGTGGAGAGGCGAATCGAGCACCTTACTCAGGGGCGGGGGGCCGCCATATATCACGTTGTGCCCTCTGTCACGCTGCCATGGCCGTAATCGAGAGCCCCTTCTATCTGTTTCGCGTCGACTGACGGCAGGCCCGAAGATTCAGTCGCCAGCACCAAGCAAGCCGGTCGGCTAAGTGTCTCGACCGACTCACCGATAACGCAAGAGGCCGCCCTTGGGCGGCCTCTTGCGTATGGCACTTGCGGCCTATCTAGAACAGCGCGGGAATCCCGTACTGTCCCTCGAACATGCCCACCGCCAGCATGGCGAACAGACACACCGCCAGCACCGAGGCGGGGATGATCAGACGGTCGGCCAGCGACAGCCGGGTGGCGCGTTCGCGGTCACCGATCCAGCCGTTGTTGTCGAGCAGCATGGTCACCGCCCAGGCCAGCACCGGGTTGGTCACCGCCGCAGCGAACAGGCACACGCCTGCGGCCTGGGCGTCGCGGCTTTCCTTGATCATCTGCACGCCGGCCTCGAGCATCGGCAGGAAGACTCCGACCAAAAGCGCCACGCACATCACCGGCGGCCACACCGCCACGTCCATGGGGAAGCCGAGGATGGCTATGGCGATGGTCAACAGCCCCAGCAAAATGGCGCCGGCGGGAATCGGCCGCTTGGCGATGGCCGCCGGGATCATGTAGGTGCCCCAGGACGAGGTGATATTGCCACCGCCGAGGGCGGTACCGACCACCTGACGCAGCGAGCACATCGTCATGGTGTCGTCGACGTCCATCAGTACCCGATCGGTACCCTTGGGATAGTTCATCTCCTGGAAGATGCGATGACCGAGAAAGTCCGGTGACCACATGGCAACCGCCAGGATCGCGAACGGCAGCGAGGCGATGAAGTGCTGCATGTTCGGCAGCCCCAGCATCCAGCCGTGGTCGGTGCTGCCCCACCAGTAGCTCGGGCTGAGCGGCGGCAGGCCGGTCTCGGTGGTGAACTCGAGATCGAAGCCCGCACCCAGCGCCAGCGCCACCACCAGGCCGGTGACCGCGCAGGCGGGAATCGCCAGCCAGCGCTTGCCCAGCCGCGCCAGCACGGCGTACAGCAGGATATTGACCGCCAGCACCACCAGGGCGACGTAGCCCATCTGGCCCTCGAGCCCCATGCCCCACGCCTTGAGGCTACCGATCTGGCTCATGGCGCCGGAAAAGCCGAGAAAGATCAGCAGGCCACCGGCGGTGCCCTGGGAGGTCAGGTTGACCAGGCGCGAGCCGCCCTTGACCCAGGAAAGGCCGAGGCCGAAGGCGCCGATCCACAGCGCCAGGGCCAGCGGGTGGGCACCGGCCAGGGCCATGCTGGCGATCAGCGGAATCATCGGGCCGTGATTGCCGGCCAGGTTGGCACGCGGATTGAAGATACCTGAGCCCAGCACGCAGAACAGCAGGACCGGCAGCAGCATCTCCAGGCGCGAGACGGCGATGGCGAACTCGCGCCCCAGGGTGACATCGGGCCAGGCGGCGGACAGGCCGTTGGCCCAGGACATCATCACCGCCGAGTACATGGCGATGATGCCGATGGTGCCGGCAATCGCCGGTACCAGGTCCTCGAGTTCGAAGTGGAAGTCCCGGCCGATCAGATTAAGACCATAGCGCCGGGGACGCATGATCTTGAGTTCATGCTCGAGGTAGTCGGAACGGCTGGCAAATTCGCTGGCATCGCGGTGCATCTCGCGATAGCTGGGGGCCTCGCCGGCCTCCCGGGTGGACGTCACGGTGTCTGTCATGTGGATCTCGATGTCTGAGGTGACGCTGCTGTCCGACGCCGAGCCAAGTCCCCCTGACCGTTCGTCGATTTGACAGCGCGCCTTGAAAAAAGATGACAGACCTTAACAATGCCCCCCGCGGGCCTCGTTGACGGCTATCAGGCTTTGGCCTCGCCAAGGGTTGTGACGCCAAAAATGCCTGACAAACTCCCCTCTCCCTTGATCCAGCGCAGGCGTCTCTTGCCTGGCATCCCAGGATCGACGAGAGTGAAGACCTCGACGCAGCCACGGCGTCTTGCCAGGAAGACCGTCATGCCCCCCAGGATCGCTGCCACCTTTTCCCGCTACCTGCGCGACCCGCGGATGCCCCAGGTCGAGGCGCGCCGGGTCAGGGGCGGGCACCGGCTAAGCCACGCGCCCCACAGCCACGACACCCACTCGCTGGGCGCGATCATCCAGGGCCACTCGAGCTTCCTCAACCGCCACCGTACCCTCGAGGTGCGCCAGGGAGACGTGGTGCTGATCAACCCCGGCGACGTCCACGCCTGCAACGCCTTGAGCGAGCGAGATTGGGGCTATGACATGCTCTACCTGGACAGCGCCTGGCTGACCGAGCGCTGCGGCCTCGACGGCGATGACGGTGCGATGTTCTCGGCACTGACGACGCAAGACGCCCACCTTCACCAAGCCATTCGCCTCGCCACCGACGCCCTTGCCGATGGGGATGCCAGCCTGCTCGAGCGCGAGACCGTGCTTGAGCGGCTCGCCGAGCGCCTGACAGGCCTGCTCGACCTGCCGGCGCAAGGCGAGGCAGAACACGGCGCGCCTCCCGAGCGGCTGGTGCGCGCCTGGGAGCGGCTTCACGACGACTGGCAGCAAGAGCTGCGCCTGGACGATCTTTGCGCCGCCGCCGAGTGCCGCGCCACCAGCCTGATTTCGGGCTTTCGACGTCACTATGCCACCACGCCCCATGCGGCGCTGATCGACCTGCGCGTGCGTCATGCCAGGCAACGACTGCGACGGGGCGATCCCATCGCTGCGGTCGCCAACGACTGCGGCTTCGCCGACCAGGCGCACCTGCAACGCACCTTCAAGAAGCTGCTGGCCACCACCCCGGGGCACTATATCCAGGGTCATATGCAGGATCAGATGCAAGGTTATATGCAAGATCAGATGCCAGGCCCGTTGAAGGGTCAGATTCAGCACCTTGAGCAGCGCGCCTGACCGTCGTACCGGTGGCCGCAAGCTGCCTCACAGCAGCATCAGCGCGCCGCTGCAAATCAGCAAGGCCGCCAGCAGGCGCTGGAGGCCCCGCCGTCTTGCCTCGCACGACAGCCAGCCCCGGGCGTGTCCACCGAGCCACGCCCAGCCGATGGCGCTCGCCAGACAGACGCTGCCCCAGACCAGGGTGAACAGCGCGATATCGACGCTTTCCCGTCCCGCCGTGAAAAGCCCCAGCCCTGCCAACGAGGCGATCCAGGCCTTGGGGTTGAGCCACTGCATCAGCGCGCCAGTGGCGGGCCCCGGCGGTTCACGCCGCTGGTCCGTGCCCCAGTCGCCTGCGTCCGTCAACAGGCGCCAGGCCAGCCAGGCCACGAAGCTCAGGCCCGCCAGGCGCACCAGCCACTGAAGCCCGGGCAGCGCCAGCCAGACACTCCCGAGCCCCGCAGCGAGCAGGCCCAGCAGCAGGGTGAAACCGCCGCTGGCACCCACCACCAGGGGCATCGCTCGGCGCCAGCCGTGACCCACACCGGTGGACAGGATCAGCAGGTTGACCGGGCCCGGCGATATCGAGGCCACCAGCGAGAAAGCGAAGATCGCCAGCAGTTCTTCCAGAGAAAACGTCATCACACATGCCTCACAGGATGGCGTTTCAGGCTGACGCGATGACGCCCTTCGGTATTGAAGAAAATTTCACCGGCACCGATTCCTCGGCCGCGGTTGCACTGCCCCGCCGAAAATTCGAACCCTGCGTTGCACGAACTCGTCTGCGCTTGCCGCTTCTCTGCACATTGGCTGCATCAGCCTTGCACGAGCCAGGGTCAAGATGGATCACGTCAACAAGGGCATCGCCCGCCATAACGCCACGTCCTGTGACGAGGCATCAACGCTGAAGGAAGTCGACCCATGAAAATGACATTTGCCCGCAAGGCCCTGCTGTCCGCCGCTGTCTCTGCCGCCCTGCTGCCGGTCGCCATGACCGCAACAGCCTCGCCCGACCGCCCCGAAGGCCCGCGCCACGAAGGGGGCGAGATGCGCGCCGAGCTGTTTGACCGCGCCGGCATCGACGCCGAGACCCGCGAAGCGCTAAAGCAGGCCGCCATGGAGCACCGTCAGGAGGTCAAGGAACTCAACGACGATTTCCGCGAGCAGCGCATGGAGATCCTCGGTGAAGACGGTGTCGCCGCCCTCGAACGTGCCCGCCACGAGCTGCGCGAGGAGCGCATCAACGCCTTGGTCGACAAGTGGGAGCTGTCCGACGACGAGCGCGACGCCTTCAACGCCGCTCGCGAGTCCTTCAAGCAAGGCGCCGAAGCGCTGAAGGCCCAGGAGTTCGAGAACCCAGAAGCCCGTCATGACGCCTGGCGCGAACTGATGTCCTCCACCCGTGACCAGCTGGCCGAGATCCTCGACGAGCGCCAGCTGCGTGAACTGAAGCACACCATGATGCCAGGCCACGGCGACCACCCGCGCGGTGGTCCGGGTGAGCACCGCGCTCATGGTCCCGACAAGCATCACGCCCCCGAGGCCTGATATTGACGCCACCGGTTCGGCCATAGGCGCCGACCCGGGGGACCAGAAAGCCCTGTACCCACACGCCATGTCCGAGCCTCGGGCATGGCGTTTTCGTGCGCCCCCTGCCCGCCGTTTCTCCCCCTCGGGTTGAAAGATGCTCCCCATCTCTGTATTTTATTGAACGTTCAATCAATAAAATACCCGCGCGCCCCTGGCCGCGGTGGGTCGCCCAGACCCTTCGCAAGAGCCGCCCACAGGTGCCGAGCCACGACTCGGCCACTCCGCGATCATCATTTTGTTAATTGGTCGGTCAATTAACAAAATGGCGTAACGCTCACGGAAGCAGCATCAGGATGCCAGGACGGCATCGTGGAGAAAGGCGATAGCCTCGCCGGGCAGGCTCTGTCTCACTTCATCCTCGAGGGAGCACGTGCATGTCACATCACGAGAGCGCCTCCCGCGATCGCCTCAACCCCGTCGTCTTTCACGGCGCGGTAGCCGGCATCGTGGTCTTTCTGTTCTTCACCATGACCTTCACCGAGCGGGCCGGTGCCCTGTTCGACAGCGGTCTTGCCTGGGTCAACGACACCTTCGGCTGGTACTACATGCTGGCCGCCGTGGCCTATCTGGTGTTCGTGCTGGTCATCAGCCTGTCCCGGGTCGGCAACATTCGCCTCGGCCCGGACCACTCGCGCCCGGAATTCTCGCTGCTGTCCTGGGCCTCGATGCTGTTCGCCGCAGGCATCGGTATCGACCTTCTGTTCTTCTGCGTGGCCGAGCCGCTGTCGCACTACCTGACGCCCCCGGACATGGCCCCGGAAAGCGCCGCCGCACTTAGGCAGGCGGTGCCTCAGACCTTCCTCCACTGGGGCCTGACCGGCTGGGGCATGTACGTGCTGATGGGCATGGCACTGGCCTACTTCAGCTATCGCCATCGCCTGCCGCTGGCCATCCGCAGCGCTCTCTACCCGCTGTTGGGCAAGCGCATCTACGGCCCCATCGGCAACGCCGTCGATATCACCGCGGTGATCTCCACCGTGTTCGGCATCGCCACCAGCCTCGGTATCGGCGTCATCCAGCTCAACTACGGCCTGAGCTTCATGTTCGGCGTACCCGAAAGCCTGTCGACCCAGGTGGTGTTGATCGTGCTGGTGGTGATCCTGGCGACCATCTCGGTGGTCACCGGCGTCGAGAAGGGCATTCGCCGGCTGTCCGAGTTCAATATGCTGCTGGCCGCCGCCCTGCTGCTGTTCGTGCTGTTCCAGGGTGACACCCTGGCGCTGCTCAACGCCCTGGTGCTCAACGTCGGCGACTACTTCAGTGGCTTCGTCGGCAAGAGCTTCGACACCTACGCCTTCGCCGGCAGCGACGCCCAGCAGTGGAAAGGCTGGTGGACCATCTTCTTCTGGGGCTGGTGGATCGCCTGGACACCCTTCGTCGGGCTGTTTCTGGCGCGCATCTCGCGCGGGCGCACCATTCGTCAGTTCGCCCTTGGCGCCCTGCTGATTCCGCTGGGCTTCATGATGGCGTGGATGTCGATCTTCGGTAACGCCGGCATCGACATGGTCGCCAATGACGGCCTGGCGGTGCTCGGCGAGCAGGCGCTGGCCACTCCCCAGACCACCATCTACACCTTCCTCGAGCAGTACCCCTACATCGGCGTCACTGCCTCGGTGGTCACCCTGCTCGGGGTGGTGTTCTTCGTCACCTCGGCGGACTCCGGCGCCCTGGTGCTGGCCAACTTCACCTCGATCTTGCGTGACGTCAACCACGACGCGCCGATCCGCCTGCGCATCTTCTGGGCGGCGGTGATCGGCCTGATTACCATCGCCCTGCTGATGGCCGGCGGCCTCGACGCCCTGCAAAGCGCGGTGGTGATCACCGCCCTGCCGTTCTCGCTGGTGATGTTCGCCATCATGGTGGGACTGGCGCGGGCCCTGCGCACCGAGAAGGAAAAGGCCGACGCGCGCAAGCTGGTCGCGGCCAGCGGCGAAGGCGGCAACTGGAAGGAACGCCTGGATCGGGCGCTGGACACCTCCAACCGCGCCGGTGCCGAGTCGACCATGGAGCACGCCCTGCGCCCGGGCCTGAAACAGTTCGTCGAGGAACTCGAGCGTCGCGGCCAGTCGGCCACCCTGAGCGAGGAACAGGTCGAGGGCGAACCGCTGCCGCGGCTGACCCTGCAGGTGGACTTCGAGGAGATGCAGAGCTTCGTCTACCAGGTCCGCCCCCATCGCATGCGCACGCCGAGCTTCCTGCCGGCGGACGATGACTACTACCTGCGCCTGGACGTACATCTGGCCGAAGGCGGCGTGGGTCAGAACCTCAATGGCTACACCCGGGGTCAGGTCATCGATGACGTGCTCGGCGAGTACGAGCGCCACCTGCAGTTCCTGGCCATCGCCCGCCAGGGCACGCCGACGCCGGCCATGCCGGGCTTTATCGGCGAGCCGCCCCAGGGCACGACCCAGGAACCCTGAGCGTGACCCGGCAAGGTCGTCACCGACGACGCCGGAGCAAGTGACAGCGGCGGCCCCAGGGCCGCCGCTTTGGTATGTAACGCTGGTGGGCAGGCGGGCGTGACACCGCGATTGCCATGCATCGCCAGGGACGCGATCCTTGTCGACGTCATCAGCGAAGCGCCCAGGAGAGTCCCATGCCCGACGTCGACCAGATTCGCTACTACCACGCCCACCTCTACTACGACGATGCCGAAGGGCTTGCCCAGGCCAGGACCCTGGCCGAGCAATGCCAGGCGCGCTTTGTAGTTCAGGTGGGGCGTTTTCATCAACAACCGGTGGGGCCGCATCCGCGCTGGAGCTGCCAGCTATCCTTCGCGGCCGAGGCCTACGGCGAGATCGTGCCCTGGCTCGCCATTCACCGGGGGGAGTTGGACATCTTCGTGCATCTGGGCACCGACGACGACCTCTTCGACCATACCCAGGGCGTCATCTGGCTGGGACGCAGCCACGCACTCGACCTGTCCGTTTTTTCCCCGAGCTGACCTTCACAAGGCCTGGGGTCGCTCGCCCCGGGCAAGCCGAGCCGCGATCTGATCCAGCACACCGTCAAGCTCGGCGACGCTTGTGATCAGGTAGTGGGGACGACAGGCGCTCAGTCGCTCGGCTACGTGGCGCCGGCGCCGCTCGAGCGCATCCGGCGCGGTCGCTTGGTAACCCTCGAGATCCAGCCCCATGGCGTTGCCGGTATCGGTCACCGCCACCGTCCACATGCCGGCGGCGCGCCCCTCCTCGATGCCGGGAGCGGTATCATCGACCTTGACGCAAGCCGCCACATCGCCGATACCGAGCGCCACCACATTGGCCAGCGCCTGGGCCGGCCCGGGTCGCCCGCGCACCACCTCGTCACCGGCGACGGCGTGGTCCACCTCGAGCCCCGCCTCACCCGACGCACGTCGCACCGGCGCCAGCACCTCGGCGGGATAGCCGGAGCAGGAACCGATCTTGAGTCCTCTGCCCCGCAGCCCCGCGAGACATTCCAGGGCGCCGGGAATCGGCGCGGAATGCTCGGCCACCTTGGCCACCTGCAACGGCATGAACCGCCGATAGAGCACGTCGACGTCCTCGTCGCTCGGCGAGTGGCCACAGGCCTGGCGAAAACGCTCGGCGATGTCGGGCAGATCGCACAGGGCGCGGATATGGTCCCACTTGCTCATTCCCATGGGGCCGCGGGCTTCGTCGAGGCTGACGGCCACACCGATCTCGGCGAACACCTCGACAAACACCTGGGTCGGGGCGAAGGAGCCAAAGTCGACCAGGGTCCCGGCCCAGTCGAAGATGACGGCCTCCAAGGCCAGAGGAACGTGATGGTCGGTACTCATGCGGTCGGCTCCTTGCGGGTTCGAGATGCCATGGATGGTGCCGCGACACCAGCGTAGGCAAGGATGACAAGGACATCACATCAACATGACAGGGCGGCGACACCTGGTGTCGCCGCCCTGCTGTATCGGTCGCCGCTGCTCAGTCAACCTAGCCTTGCATATCGAGTACCACTCGGCCCTCGATCTTGCCATCGATCATGCGGCCGAAGATGTCGTTGATATTGGCCAGACGGTCGGTGGACACGGTGGCCTTGACCTTGCCTTCACCGGCGAAGTCCAGCGCCTCCTGCAGGTCCTGGCGGGTACCGACGATGGAGCCTCGCACGGTGATGCCGTTGAGCACGGTATCGAAGATCGGCAGCGGAAAGTCTCCCGGCGGCAGGCCGTTCAAGGCGATGGTGCCACCGCGCCGGACCATGCCCTGGGCCTGCTCGAAGGCCTTCGGCGAGACCGCCGTGACCAGGGCCCCATGGGCGCCGCCGATGTCCCGCTTGATCGCCGCCACCGGGTCCTCCTTCAAGGCGTTGACGGTGACCGTGGCGCCGAGCCGTCGTGCCAGCTCCAGCTTGTCGTCGGCCAGGTCCACCGCCGCCACGTTCAGGCCCATGGCCACGGCGTACTGCACCGCCATATGGCCAAGACCACCGATGCCAGAGATCACCACCCACTGCCCCGGGCGGGTATCGGTCATCTTCAGGCCCTTGTAGACGGTGACACCGGCGCACAGTACCGGGGCAATCTCGACGAAGCCGACATTGCTCGGCAGATGGCCGACGAAGCCGGCGTCGGCGATGGCGTACTCGGCGAAGCCGCCGTTGACCGAGTAGCCGGTGTTCTGCTGGGACTCGCACAGGGTCTCCCAACCGCCAAGGCAGTGCTCGCAGTGGCCACAGGCGCTGTACAGCCAGGGAATTCCCACCCGATCGCCTTCCTTGACGTGGTTGACGCCTTCACCCACCGCGGCGATCTCGCCGACGCCTTCATGGCCGGGAATAAACGGCGGGTTGGGCTTGACCGGCCAGTCGCCGTGGGCGGCGTGCAGGTCGGTGTGGCAGACCCCGGAGGCGGCGATCTTGACCAGAACCTCGCCCCTGGCAGGACGCGGTACCTCGACCTCCTCGAGGGTCAAGGGCTGACCGAACTGACGAACGACGGCGGCTTCCATGGTGCTTTGCATTGTTGTGCTCCTTGCCCTGATCCGGGCAAAAAGGGTCTCTGTCCGCCCGCTATCAAAGAAGGACGGTACAGAGGAGAAAGGTGTCCGGAGACACCCGGTGAACGGGAGTGACGCTGAGAGCCAAACGGCGTCAGGCAACTCCGGTGAAGCTTCCCGGGCCCGGCGGTACCGGGCCCGGATCGACTCCAGGTTCCAGCAAGCAGAGCGAAGATTGCGGCCAATCTTCATACGCTTCGAGAGAAGCGCTGATGAAATGTCGCAAGCGTTCAGTGCCTGCTCAGAAGAAGCCGAGGGGGTTGGTGTCGTAGCTCACCAGCAGGTTCTTGGTCTGCTGGTAGTGCTCGAGTGCCATCTTGTGGGTCTCGCGACCGACGCCGGACTTCTTGTAGCCGCCGAAGGCGGCGTGGGCGGGATACTGGTGGTAGCAATTGGTCCATACGCGACCGGCCTGGATGCCACGCCCCATGCGGAAGGCCACGTTGATGTCACGACTCCAGACGCCGGCGCCAAGACCGAATTCGGTGTCGTTGGCAATCGCCAGGGCTTCTTCCTCATCCTTGAAGGTGGTCACCGCCACCACCGGGCCGAAGATCTCTTCCTGGAAGACGCGCATCTTGTTGTTGCCCTTCAGTAGCGTCGGCTCGATGTAATAGCCGGTGTCCAGATCGGCATTGAGCTTGGCCTGGTTGCCACCGGTCAGAAACTCGGCGCCTTCCTCCCGGGCCACGTCCATGTAGGACATGATCTTGTCGAACTGCTCCTTGGAGGCCTGGGCGCCGACCTGGACATCGGTGTCCAGCGGGTTGCCACGCTTGATGGTGGTGACCCGCTCCATCACCTTGGCCATGAACGGCTCGTAGATGCTCTCCTGGATCAGCGCCCGTGACGGACAGGTGCACACCTCACCCTGGTTGAAAAAGGCCAGCACCAGCCCCTCGGCGGCCTTGTCGATGAACTCCGGCTCGGCGTTCATGATGTCGGCGAAGTAGATGTTGGGCGACTTGCCGCCAAGTTCCACGGTAGAAGGAATGATGTTGTCGGCGGCGCACTTGAGGATGTGCGAGCCTACCGGGGTGGAGCCGGTGAAGGCGATCTTGGCGATGCGCTTGCTGGTAGCCAGGGCCTCCCCCGCCTCGGCGCCGAAGCCGTTGACCACATTGACCACGCCGGGAGGCAGCAGGTCACCGATCACCTCCATCAGCTTGAGGATCGAGGCCGGGGTCTGCTCGGCGGGCTTGAGCACCACGCAGTTGCCGGCGGCCAGCGCCGGGGCCAGCTTCCAGGTGGCCATCAGCAGCGGAAAGTTCCAGGGAATGATCTGGCCGACGACGCCCAGTGGCTCGTGGAAGTGATAGGCCACGGTGTTGGCGTCGATATCGGCGGCGGTGCCTTCCTGGGCACGAATGCAGCCGGCGAAGTAGCGGAAGTGGTCCACCGCCAGCGGAATGTCGGCATTCAGGGTCTCGCGCACCGCCTTGCCATTGTCCCAGCACTCGGCCACCGCCAGCGCCTCCAGGTTGGCCTCGATGCGCTCGGCGATCTTCAACAGGATATTGCTGCGCTCGCCGGCGGAGGTGCGCCCCCAGGCCGGCGCTGCGGCGTGGGCGGCGTCCAGTGCCTTGTCGATATCTTCGGCACCGGAGCGAGGAATCTGGCAGAACACCTGGCCGTTGACCGGGCTTACGTTGTCGAAGTACTGACCCTTGACCGGGGCGACGAACTCGCCGCCGATATAGTTACCGTAGCGCTCGTCGAAGCTGACCACGGCGTCGGGTTGTCCGGGGTTGGCGTAGATCATGGCGTGTCTCCTTGGAAAGGATGTTGTAGTTGTCTGCCACTCCAGTCTTGGTCAGGAACCTGGCTTGCGACATACTGCCCTGGCAGGAGAGCGCCTCCTCCTTCGGTAGGAGACCGACCAAGGACACAGACAACCGGGACGCCAGACATGTACAGCCTGATGGTGGCTGACGATCACCCGCTCTTTCGCGACGCCATTGCCGCGGTCATTCAATCGGGCCTGCCCGGCACCGAGCTGCGCGAGGCAGACTGCTTCGCCGCGCTGGCAAGCGCCCTCGACGCCGACGACGACGTCGACCTGGTACTGCTGGATCTAAACCTGCCCGACGCCTCGGCCCTGGACGGGCTGCGCGAATTGCGCCGGGCCTTTCCGGCGGTGCCGGTGGCGGTGCTGTCGGCCGAAAGCGAGCGCGCCACGGTGCTCGGCGCCCTGGATCTGGGCGCCATCGGGTACCTGCCGAAGTCCACGCCACGCCCGGACCTGCTGGCGGCGATCAAGCAGATCCTCGACGGCCAGATCTATCTGCCCGCCGAGATCATGCGTCGCCCGGCCGAGGCATCGAGCGCCCCGCCTGCGACGTCGGGGGCGACACAGGGGGCGACGAGTTCGTCCGATGCAGGCGCGCTCGAGCAGTTGACGGTCAAGCAGCTCGAGGTGCTGACCCTGCTGATTCGCGGCGCCTCCAACAAGGTCATCGCCCGCGAGCTCGATATCGCCGAGACCACGGTCAAGACCCACGTCTCGGCGATCCTCAAGAAGCTTGGCGTCGGCAGCCGTGTTCAGGCGATCCTGGCCGCCGACGAGTCCAGCCTGCTGGCCTGCCTGGCCAGGCGGCGGGCGCGCTAGCAGATAACGAACATCTCGCTGACCGGCGCAAGCCTGCTCAACCGGCGTCGAGCAGGTGCATCAGCGCCTGACGCAGGCGCAGAGGCTTCAGCGGCTTCAGCAGGCAGGGGAAGCCAAGCTCACGGCAACGCCGCTTGATCTCGGCGTCGTGATTGGCGGTGATCAGTATCGGGGCCAGGCCCGGGTGGGCGTCGGCCAGGCGCTGCGCCAGCGCCAGGCCATCTTCTTCGTCGCTGGACAGGTGGTAGTCGATCATCACCACCGCCGGCGAGTGCTTATCCGGGCCCAGTGTCTCGTGACGCTTGGCCAGGCTGTGCTCCAGATCCACGACTCGCGGCGCCAGGCACGCCCGACAGCCCCAGCCTCCCAGCAAGGCGCTCATCCCCTCGAGGATGGCGGGATCGTTGTCCAGCACCCATACCTCGGTACCCTGCAATTGACGCGCGCCGGCCTGCTGCAGGGTCGAGGCCGACGGGGCTACCGCACGCGTCGCACGCGCGCAGGGTACACTCACCGAGAACTGGGCGCCCTGGCCGGGTCGGCTGTTGAGGGTGATGGGATGATCGAGCAGCCGGGCGATGCGATCGACGATGGCAAGCCCCAGTCCCAGCCCGCGCTCCTGCCCCGGGGCTTCGGCGTTGCCGCGGCGAAACTCCAGAAAGATCTCGTCACGCCGAGCCTCGTCGATGCCCGGACCGGTATCCCCCACCAGGATCTCGAGCCAGTACTGCTGGCCGACCCGCCTCCTGCGACAGCCCAGCAGCACCCGCCCCGACTCGGTGTAGCGCACGGCGTTGGACATCAGGTTGCGAATCACCCGGGCCAGCAGCGCCAGGTCGGACTCGACCCAGGCGGAACTGGCCACATAGCGAAACGCCAGCCCGCGGGCGCTGGCCATCTGACGAAATTCCTCGGCGAGCGCATCCAGCAACTGCGAGACGGCGAAGGGGGCCACGTCCGGGGTCAGCACTCCGGCATCCAGTCGCGAGATGTCGACCAGGGTCCCCAGCAGCAATTCCACGTCGCTGAGCGAGCGATCGATACGCTGCACCAGGCGGCCGGATTCTTCCGGCAACTTTCGCTCTTCCAGGGCGCTGGCAAACAGCCGCGCGGCGTTGAGCGGCTGCAGCAGGTCGTGGCTGACCGCCGCCAGGAAGCGGGTCTTGGAGGCATTGGCGGCCTCGGCGTCGCGCCGGGCTTCCTCCAGCCGGGCGTTGGTTTCGGCCAGTTCATCCAGGGTTCGGTGCAGGGTCTCGGTACGCTCGCGCACCTGCTCGGCGAGCAGCACCGCGTGCTCGAAGGCACCATAAGGTGCCCCGCCCGCCCCGGCGGACTCGACCCGCTCGATCAGCGCCTGGCAGATCCGGCGTAACCGATGGTTTTCCTCCAGCAGTTCCTGTTCCAGTGCATTGCTGGCGCGATCCTGCCTTGGCTCACCGACCAGATCCAATCGCCACCCCCGTGAAGGTCTGGTTGATATGCATGCCGTGGTGCTGTTCGCCGTAGGTGTTGAAGCCCACCACCGAGGCCTTGGAAAGTCGTTCGGAGGCGTCGTCGATCTGCTCGAGCGCCTCGAACTCCAGACGCCTGAGAAAGCAGTCACAGCCGATGATCAACTGCGGCCGCCCCAGCCGGCGCTGAAGGCCCCCCAGGGTATCGTCGAGGGCCTCGAGAATCGGCGTGCCGGCCATGGCGGTCAGCACGATGCCGGTCTCCACCGCGCAGTAGAAGCTGAGGCTACCGTCGGCGTTGGCACGCTGGATCGAGCGGACGTAATAGGCGTCGCCCAGCTTGACCGCCAACGGGTGGCGGGCAAACACGCCCTCATCGAGTTCGCTTGGCAAGACACCGACCAGCCGGGCGTACTCGTCCACCGCAGGCAGGGCATTGAGCTCCAGCACACGCCGGCCCGCAGGATCGGCGCGGGTGACCACCAGCTTGTCACGGCGTGCCGCCAGGTGATGGGTCGAGAACACCTCGAAGGGATGGTGGGTAGTGATCAGCACCACCACCGCCGCCGCGCTGTGAAAGCGCCCACCGGCAAACACATGGGTATGCGCCAATCGGTTGTCGTCCCCGGCCGAGCCACCGAAGCTCGGGATACCTCCCAGGGCGGCGTCCAGCGTGGTCAGCACCTGCTCTTCGCTGGCCGACAGCCCATCGAGCAAGGTCAGCGCGAAGGCCTCGCCATCCAGATGCCCCCTGGCGGTGGCCAGAAGCGACTCCACCCGACGCTGGGCGTCGATCAGGGAGACGCTCTCGAGGTCCTCGAGCAGGGTCGTGGCCACGCCAAAATGACGACGATCGAACCCGATGGCGACGATGGAACCGCGCTCGTACCCCAGCGGGGTGATCTCGCCCGCCGTGGTGCAACCCGCCAGCGGCAGCCCACCGAAGGTCGACTCCAGGGCCTGGGCCAGGGGGTCCAGCGCGTATTCGGCGCTGACGAAGAACAGCACGAAACCCAGGTCGGGATGATAGAGCTCGTGATGCAGCTCACACGCCGCCTGTTCAGCCTTGGGGTGGCGGCTGGCCGCCACCTTGAGTCCCAGCGACGCAAGCTCTTGTTGTTCTGGTGTAGGGCGCTCCCGCGCGGTGATGTCGCCTTCCACGCGGGGCGCCGTGCTCGCACTGCCCATGGGCTGTCCTCAAGATCCGCGGCAACGCCGCATGACCTGAGTGTAGGCGCGAGCAGTGGCCAGACTCAATGCGAGCCGGGAGGGCCGCCTGTCAGCCTCAGCTGCGGCGCAGACGCAGGCTCAGGCGAGCGCCACGTCCGGGCGGCGCCTGAAGCCAGGGCGCCAGCAGGCGGGTAGACAGGGGGATGAAAAGGAACACCATCACCGGGGTCAGCATCAGGGTGCTGGCGAGTACCCGAGGAACCAGCGGCAAGGTCGCCAGGGTATCGCCCAGCAGCCACTGGAACATCAGCGACACCGGGAAGAACGCCAGCCAGATGGCGATCGCCTGCTTCCAGCGCGGCGGCACCCTGGGGCCGGGGCTGGTGAACCAGCTGTCGAGTCCCAGCGCACGCCGCTCCTGGGGGGCCTCGAACAGGCCGGCACCACGCTCGAGCCAGGCACGGCGCGAGGCGGAATGCTCCCAGCGTGCGAGGGTATCGGTGTCCTGAAAGCGAAAGATGATCTGATACTCGTCGTCGCCGGGGGGCGGCGCCAGGATGCCGGAGCCGAGATAGCCGGGGAAGTCCGCCGCCAGCTCGCGGCCTTCATCGAGCCACAGGGTGAAGTCACGGTAGCGTCCACGCGCCACGCGGCGGGCCACCATGAGAGTCACGGGTTCGCTTGACATGGGATCTCCTCATCAATCGGACGTACCGCCTCGTGCCAGCTCACGCCAGCTAGCGCCGACTCTCGCCGGCCTTCACAAGACCTTGTCAGGCCCCGGGTGGGGGCCGCCTGGGCCCGGTAAGGCCCTGTCCCGGCTGAGGTGGGGTCGCCACCTGCTCCGGGTCCTGCCTAGCATGAGGCAAGAAGCGCGCCATTATGCCATGCGCTCGGAATTTTTCCGTCTTTTTACTGAGAATCCAGCAAAATACCAGTCGATCATTTCGTTAAAGGGTCAAGAACAAAAAAAATGGCCCGACCTGTCAGGCCGAGCCATTGAGCAATACCCTTCATCGTGCACCAGTGAGAGGCACCCAGGGCGCCACCTGCACCTTGCTGGCCGTCAACCGCCGGTGAGTGCCGAGCCCCCCATATCAGGCCCCCTCGCCCACCGGCATGGCGGCCGTCTCGCCGCGCTTGATGGCGGCGTAACCGAGCCCGGTCACCAGCGAGCCCGCGACGATCGCCAGCAGGTACCACAACACTGGAGTAATCGCATTTGGAATCAACAGCACGAATACGCCGCCGTGGGGGGCCATCAGCTTGGCGCCCACCAGCATCGAGATGGCTCCGGTGATGGCGCCGCCCAGCATGCTGATGGGAATCACCCGCAGCGGGTCCTTGGCGGCGAAGGGAATCGCGCCCTCGCTGATGAAGCACAGCCCCAGCACGAAGGAGGCCTTGCCGGCCTCGCGCTCGGGGTCGGCAAACTTGCGCCCGGCGACGAAGGTGGCGATGCCCATGCCGATCGCCGGCACCATGCCGGCGGCCATGATCGCCGCCATGGGGGCGTAGGTCTCGGAGGCGAGCAGGCCCACCCCGAAGGTGTAGGCCGCCTTGTTGACCGGCCCCCCCAGGTCGAAGCACATCATCGCGCCGAGCAGAATCCCCAGCAGCACCGCATTGGTGGAGCCCATGCTCTCGAGGAAGGCGGTCAGTGCCTCGAGCACCCCGGCCACCGGCTCACCGACCACATAGATCATCACCAGGCCGGTGACCAGGCTCGCGACCAGCGGGATGATCAGGATCGGCTTGAGCGACTCGACGCTGGAAGGCAGCTTGACGTAGCGAGTCACCGCCTTGGCCACGTAGCCGGCCAGAAAGCCCGCCAGGATACCGCCGATAAAGCCGGCACCGATGTTCGACGCCAGCATGCCGCCGATCATGCCCGGAGCGATGCCGGGGCGATCGGCGATGGAATAGGCGATGTAGCCAGCAAGCACCGGCACCATCAGGGCGAAGGCGGTGCCCCCACCGATCTCCATCAAGGCGGCAGGCAGGGTGCCCTCCTCCTTGAAGGCCTCGATGCCAAAGACGAAGGACAGCGCGATCAAGAGGCCCCCGGCCACCACCATGGGCAGCATGAAGGACACCCCGGTCAGCAGGTGCTTGTAGACGCCCTTCTCCTTGAAGCTCTTGGCGGACTCGGCCTTGGCTCCGCCATCTGCGCTTTCCACCTGGGCCTCGACCAGCGCCGCCTCGATGGTCTGGCGCGACTTCTTCAGGGCGTTGCCGGTGGACGTGCGGTAGATCCGCTTGCCGGCAAAGCGGGTGGGATCGACCTCGATATCGCAGGCCAGAATGACCAGATCCGCCTGGGCGATCTCGTCGTCGGTCAACTGATCCTGGGCGCCCACCGAGCCCTGGGTTTCGACGCGCACCTGATGACCGAGCCCACGCCCGGCCTCGGCCAGTGCCTCGGCGGCCATGAAGGTGTGGGCGACCCCGGTGGGACAGGCGGTCACCGCGACGATGCGAGCCTCGTCGCTGACGTTGTCTGCCGCGGGGCCATCCCCTGAAGCGCTGGCCGCCTCATCGTTGAGGGGGGTAAACACCTGGGCGTCGCGGGCCGCCCGCTCGAGAAAGTCCGCCGGGTCGCTCAGGGCATCTTCCAGGCTGCCCCGATACAGGCGCTTGCCGCTGAAACGGTGGGCACCGGCGATGGGTTCGCCCACCGCGATCACCAGCTCGGCCGCAGCCAGGGTCTGGTGGGACAGGGTCTCGACCGGTGCCAGGCTCGAGTGCACCTCGGTGGAAAGCTGCCAGCCCTTGGCTTCGGCGGCGGGGGTCAGGCGCTGGGCGGCCAGGTAGCTCGTGACGCTGCCACCGGGGCAGGTCGTCAACAGGATCACGTTCATGCAAGTACTCCCCGGGCTTCGACGTCATTGAGGCGCCGCACCCTGGTGTCGGAAAGAAGGTCGGTGAAATCGGAGGCGTCGGCCCGGCCCACGCCGGTGTGGCGCACCGCCTCGGCGGACAGCGCCGTGGCAAATCTCAGCGCCTGTTCCACAGGCGCCTCGCACAGGACGCCGTGCAGCATGGCGGCAAACAAGGTATCGCCGGCACACACGGTATTGGCGACCCTGACCGCTGGAGGCAGCGACTGCCACAGGCCATGCGGGCCCAGCCAGGTCACGCCGTCGGCACCGGCGGAGATCAACACGTCGCCGACGCCGGCGGCGTAAAGCTCAAGGGCAGCACGCTGAACGTCGGCGTCCGCTTCGATGTCACGATCCGCCCAGTCGGCGAGCTCCTCCAGGTTGGGCTTCACCGCGTCGGCCCCCGCCTTGACCGCGGCCTTGAGCGCCTCACCGCTGGTGTCCACCCACACCGGCACGCCGGTGGCCTTGATCCGCGTGATCAGTTCGGCCAGCGCCGAAGCGCCAACTCCCGGTGGCTGACTGCCGCCGATCATCACCGCGGCGGGACGCAGCGCAGGCGTCGTCAGACGCGTCTCGATGCTGGCGATCAGGCGCTGCCAGGCGTCGGCATCGACGCTGAGCCCCGGCGCATTGATATCGCTGACGCGACCGTCGGCCTCGCTCAGCTTGGTGTTGATGCGGGTGGCGCCGGGCAATCGCACAAAGGCGTCCTCGACCCCCATCTCGGCGAAGGCGGCGACGAAGGGCGAGTCGTTGTCACTGCCCAGAAAGCCGGTGACACAGACCGGGTGGCCCAGGGCAGCGAGCACCCGCGCCATGTTGACGCCCTTGCCGGCGGCGGTCAGCTCGACGGCCTCGGCGCGGTGCAGCGCTCCCGGCGTCAGCCGGTCAACGGCGACAGACAGGTCCAGCGCCGGGTTGGCCGAGACGGTCAGCACCGGTGGCTTGGCGGCATTGCCGGATATCGCGTTCATTGGCTCGCCTCCAGCTCTCGGCGCACGTCCCGAGCGGTAGGCGCGGCCAGCGCCAGGGCGGCGAGTTCCCGCGCCCGGGTGGTGGAGACCGACGCCAGGCGTGCCTTGACCATGGGCACCTGACGCGCGCTCACCGACAGCTCGTCGATGCCGAGGCCAACGAGTACCGGGATCGCCTGGCGGTCGCTGGCCAGCTCGCCGCACACCCCGACCCACTTGCCATGGGCGTGGGCCGCCTGGACGGTCATCTGGATCAGACGCAGCACCGCCGGATGCAGGCCGTCGGACTCCCCGGAAAGCTCAGGATGACCACGGTCGATGGCCAGGGTGTACTGGGTCAGGTCGTTGGTGCCGATGGAGAAGAAGTCGACCTCGGGCGCCAGGCTCGGCGCCAGCAGCGCGCAGGACGGCACCTCGATCATCACGCCCAGCTGCAGGCGGTCGCCGTCTCGGCTGACGCCGAGTTCGCGCAGCACCTCATCGAAGATCGCACGGGCGGCGCGGAACTCATCCAGGTCCTTGACCATGGGCAGCATGATGCGCAGCGGCCGGCCGTCGGCGGCCTTCACCAGGGCGCTGAACTGATCGCGCAGCACCTGGGGACGCCTGAGGGCCAGACGAATGCCACGCAGGCCGAGGAAGGGGTTGTCCTCCTGGGGCAGTGGCCAGTAAGCCAGCGGCTTGTCGCCACCCACGTCCAGGGTCCGCGCCACCAGCGGGCGGCCGTCCAGAGCATCCAGGGCTTCGCGATATTCGCGCTCCTGGGTCTCCACGTCCGGCAGCGAGGCGTGGGCCATGAACAAAAACTCGGTACGCAGCAGCCCCACCCCCTCGGCGCCGCGCGATACGGCGTCGCGGGCGTGGGCGGTATTGCCCAGGTTGGCGACCACCTCCACGCGGGTACCATCCTCGGTCCGGGCGTCCTCGAAGCGAGCGTCCCAGGCACGTGCCTTGAGCGCCTCCAGCGCTTCCATGCGCGCCTCGAAGCGCTCGCGACGCGCTTGCGAGGGTGCCGGCACGACCCAGCCTTCATCGCCGTCGAGCAGCATCTCAGTGCCATTTTCGAGCGCCAGCACGCCGGCACCGGCGCCGACTACCGCCGGTATCCCTAGTGCCCGGGCGAGTATCGCGCTGTGGGCGGTGGCGCCGCCCCGGGCGGTGAGGATGCCGCGAACCCGCTCGGTGTCCAGGCGGGCGACATCGGACGGACCGATATCGTCGGTTACCAGCAGGTAAGGCACGGCCGGCGGCTCGGGCAGCTCGACGTCGCACAGGATACCCAGCACACGACGGCCGACGTCACGCAGATCCGCGGCTCGTTCGGCCAGCAGGCGATCGGCCAGCTGTTCCTGGGCGCGGGCGGCGACGTCGATGGCCTGCCACCAGGCGGCCTCGGCGGAAAGCCCCTCGTCGATGCCCTCGCGCGCGGCCTGGGCCAGTTCCGGGTCTTCGAGCATTTCCTCATGCATCGACAGAATGGCGGCGACCTCGCCTCCGGCGGTCCGGGCGATCAGGGCCTTGAGCTGCTCGCCGCCCTGGGCGATGGCCCGCTCGAGGCGCTGTCGCTCCAAGGCGGGGTCCGCCGCCTCGCGGGGATAGTCGAAGTCCGGGGTCTTGATCACGAAAAGTGGCGCCACCGCGAGCCCCGGCGATGCGGCCACCGCTTCCAGCGGCTGGTCGGCGGGCGGCATGCTTGCCGCCACCGGCTCCGCGACCGCCTGCTCGGCCCCGGCCTGCGACACAGCCGAAGACGCCAGTGGCGTCACCTGCTCCCCCAGACCATCGTTGATCGCCTCGACCAGCGATGTCAGCGCCTGTTCGGCACCCTCGCCCCGCGCCGACAGGATCAGCTCCTGTCCTCGTCTGGCACCAAGACCGATCACCTTGGTCAGCGACGCCGCCGACACCGGGCGTCCGCTGCGCTCGGCCAGGCGTACCTGCACGGCGACCCCGCTTTCGCGTGCCTTCTGGACCAGCACCTTGGCCGGACGCGCGTGAAGCCCATGGGCATTGAGCAAGCGTACACGGCGACTCTGGGCCGAGCCGCCTTCGCCAGCCAGCAGCGCCAGCCAGTCGTCAGCGTCCCGCTCGCGCAGATGGGCGGCGTCGGACTCATCCAGTGACGCCACCAGCGACACGATGGCGTCAGCCAGCGGGCGTCCAGCCTCGCCATGGGAGGCCAGGCACAACACCGCTTCGACGTCGCTACCCTGATGCTGGACGGGCTTGGCCGGCGTCACCGCGGCGAGTGCCGGCGTGGACACGCCGGCTTCGCTGGACGCAAGCCACAGCCCCCGTCCCAGGTGCGTCGGCATGGTGGTGACCATCTCGGCAAGATAGGCGGTATCGACCAATGCCAGCTGGCGCAGCCGCTGAGCCCCGGCCAGCGCCAGATCGAGCAGGTCGTCGGCGCGATGGCCCAGCACCAGGGTGTCCTGGTCCAGTCGCGGGCGAACCACCGGCCGAGCCAGCAGCTCGGTGATCTCCTCGGCGCTGCTCGCCTGGGCCAGGCGTTCGGAGACACCGTCCCGGTCGAGCACGTGGGTCAGGCTTCTGAGGATATCCAGGTGCTCGTCACTCTGGGCGGCGATGGTCACCAATACATGAACGAGGTTGCCGTCGTGCCAGCGCACGCCCTCGGGGAACTGCAGCACCCGCACCCCGGTGCGACGCACCGCGCCTCGACTCTCGGGGGTGCCGTGGGGGATGGCGATGCCATTGCCAAGCCAGGTAGAGGACTGGGACTCCCGATCGACCAGGCCCTGGCGGTAGCCGTCATCGACCAGGCTGGCCGCCTTCAGGGTGTCAAAGGCGGCGTCGAGGGCGTGGCGCCAGCTCTCGGCACGACAATCCAGCAGGATGTCGTCGGCGTTCAGCGTCAGCATGAAGGGCTCTCCTGGGTGAGGTGCAGCGTTTCCTCACCGGTATCGGTTGAACGGTGTCGGCGAGGAGGTCCAGCGCCCCGGCACTGCCGGGATGCAACAGATGCAGCGCACGCCGGATGCTGGGATCACCTGGCTTCGGCAAATGCAGATGCTCGAAAGCTGAATCGTGTCACCTCACCATGCCACAATGCTGGTACGATTCAGCGCACATGGCAAGTCGCAAAAGCTACGACTTTGGCAGGGGGACACTGCTGCCATGCCAGGTAGACTAGAGGGAATTGACACCTTGTCGCCGTGACCACGCCCGACGCCTTCAATGGAGACACCCGCATGACCTTGGCCGAAATTGCCCGCCTGGCCGGCGTTTCCCGCACCACCGCCAGCTACATCGTCAATGGCAAGGCCAGGGAGCGCCGTATTCGTCAGGACACCGTGGACCGAGTGATGGCGGTGGTGGCGGAGCATGGCTACCGCGTCGATGCCCAGGCGGCGGCCCTGCGGCGCGGCAGCAGCCGCATCCTGGGGCTGATCGTGCCGGACCTGGAAAACTCGAGCTACGCCCGCCTGGCCAAGCACCTGGAACGCGGAGCGCGGGCCCAGGGCTACCAGCTGCTGATCGTCGGCTCCGACGACCAGCCCGACAGCGAGCGGGATCTGGCCCTGTCACTGCGCGCCCAACGCTGCGAGGCGCTGATCGTGGCAAGCTGTCTGGCGCAGCCGGCGTCCTTCTATACCGAATTGATGAATGAGGGTCTGCCGATCATCGCCATCGACCGGGGCCTGCCCGAAGCGAGCTTCGCCAGCGTCGTCAGCAACGACCGCGAGGCCGCCGAACAGCTCACACGCTCGCTGATGACGCCGGCAGTCAAGAGCGTGCTATGGCTCGATGCGGTGCCGCACCTTTCGATCACCGAAGAGCGCCGCGCCGGCTTCCGCGCAGGCGTAAAGGGACGCGAGCTCGAGTGCACCCTGGAAAGCGGCGATCACTATGCCCGCGAGGAAGGCGCCAGGCTGCTGGCTGACTACATCGACAAGAAGGGACTGCCCGACGCCCTGGTAACCGCGTCCTACATTCTGCTGGAAGGCGCCCTGGACGAATTGATTGCACGCGGCGGCCTGCCCCCGCGTCTGGCCATGGCGAGTTTCGGCGACAACCGCCTGCTGGACTTCCTGCCGCTGGCGGTCAACTCCGCCGTCCAGGATCATCGGGGCATCGCCGAGCAGGCCCTGGCGCTGGCGATGGATGCGGTGCGGGGTGAATACCGGGCCCAACGGGTGGTGGTGCCACGACATCCGCGCTGGCGGCGCCCCCATCCCCAAGGCAACTGAAACGGCACCTTCCCACGACAACTGAGCAGCACACCTCAGCAACACAGCGGGACGCCAAAGCCGACCTCAGGTCTGGGAGGCGCGCCTCTCGCTGCAGGCAAAGGCCGCCAGGGTGCGTTCAAGCAGCTCAGGCAGCGCATCGATGACGCCTCTGGCATCCTCGATGCAGCCATCCAGGGCACAACGCTCCAGCGCTCGCGCCGCCTCGGCCAGAGCCATGGCGCCGACGCCGGCGGCCTCGCCCCTGAGCTGGTGGGCCAGTTGGGCCAGCGGCTCCTCCTCGCCTCGCCGGTAGGCACTCTGGATCTCTGGCAAGCGTTCGCGCGCCTGACGCCCGAACAGGTCCACCAGAGCATCCCGGCGCTCGCCCCCAAGCCCTTCGTCCAGGGCATCGAGCGTATCGGCATTGATCAGGGAAGAGGTGCCTCCCTGAGTCGTCGGGGTCTCGGACTCTCCCAGCAGGTGGCGCTTGAGTACCGACAGCAGCGTACCCATCAAGAGAGGCTTGGTAAGATAGTCGTTCATGCCGGCCGCCATGCAGTCCGACTCATCGTGACTGGCGCCGCCCGCGGTCATCGCCACCACGGGGACCTCACTACGCCAATCGGTGAAGCTGCGAAGGCGTCGGGTGACCTCTCGACCATCCAGATCAGGCATCTGGACATCCATCAATATCAGGTCAAAACGGCGCTGTGAGCAGAGAGCCAGCGCTTCCTTGCCGCAGGAAGCCAGGGTAGCCGAACAGCCGAGGCGTTCCAGCATCGCGATCGCCACTTCCTGGTTGACCAGATTGTCTTCCACCACCAGCAGATCCGCCTCGGCGAGCTGTTTGGGATGCGCGCGCGCCCTGGCCACCGTCAGCGGTTGACGGCGGGGTTCGTCACAGGGCACCAGCGGCAATCGGAACCAGAAGCGACTGCCCTTGCCTCGGCGGCTGTCGACCCCTATCTCGCCCCCCATGGCCACTACCAGGCGCTTGGAAATCGCAAGGCCCAGACCGGTGCCGCCATAGCGCCGGGCGACGGAGGCATCGCCCTGGCGGAAGGGCTCGAACAGCTGAGGCAGCAGGGACGCCTCGACGCCCTGACCGGTATCCACCACGTCGAACTGCACCCAGCCTTCGTCCACCGGCGCTACCGACAGCCTCACCATGCCGCGATCGGTAAACTTGATGGCGTTGGCCAGCAGGTTGAGCAGCACCTGTCGAAGCCGGCCCGGGTCCCCCTGGAGTCGTGCCGGCAGCGTCTCGTCCACGTGGCCAAGCAAGCGCAACCGCTTGTCGAGTGCGCGCGGACGAAACAGCTCCAGCGCATCTTCGATCAAGGCATCGAGTGCCACCGGCTGAACATCCAGCTCCATGCGTCCTGCCTCGATCTTGGAGAAGTCGAGGATGTCATCGATCATGCCCATCAGCTGGCGGGCGCTGTCATGAATGGTGTGCGAGTAGCGGCTGGCGGGCTCCGACAGTTCGAGATCACGCAGCAGTTCGCTCATGCCGATGACGCCGTTGAGCGGCGTGCGGATCTCGTGGCTCACCGTGGCCAGAAAGTCGGACTTGGCCTGACTGGCGGACTGAGCGCGCCGGGCACTGATTTCCAGTTCGCCGCTCAGCGTCTCCAGTGCCTTGCGCGAGGCCTCGTTATCACGGGCTTCCTTGAAAAGCACGGCAAGCATGACCCCTCCGGCCAGGCTCATACCGAGGATCATCACCAGCAGCAACAGGTACAGTCGCTGCAGACGAACACGCTCTGCGGTATTGATCTCGGCCAGATGGCCGTTGACGGCCATGATCAACCTTTCGGTCTCGGTGGATAGCGCGGCAAGATGCTGGTCAAGAACGGCCTCTGCCTCGCTATCGAGGGACGCCAGGGCACTGACCTCGGCATCCAGGTCCTGCATCAGGCTGATGATGATCGACAGTTGGCGACGCGCGGCCGGAGCCTCCTCGACCAGATCGTGAATGTCGCTGTGGCGAAACAGGTTCAGTCGACTGAACAACAGGTCGAACTCGAGCCTGAAGCCGGCCAGCTGTTCGGGTCCATGCTCCCCGAACAACAGGTGATTGCGCAGCAACACCACGTCTCGGTCCAGCTTGTAGGAATGCCAGGTGATATCCTCCACCACCTGGTGGGAAAGATTGTCATGGCGCCAGGCGACCAGACCGATCACCACCATGGCGGCGGCAAAGAAGGTCAGTGCCGCCACGGCACTGAATACCAGTCTCAGAGGATAGCGTCGCATACGGAACGGATGCGCCGAGCACCCTCCTCCTTGGGTCGGGAATCTGCTGGCAGAATGTTCGGGTCGACACCAGCCGATACACCGGGATCACTCACTATGGTATTGGGGCGCTGCACTCCCTGCCTTGCCTCCTGATGGCCTTCGACCGATCTCCCGGTGACATTGATCACGGGACCTCGATGGCATCTACCTGCCACACCGAGCGAAACTGGACCGACTCGTTAAGTAGTTCTGGATGATCATCGAAAGGGTACAACACGAACAGCGGGCCGAAGTTTCGCACCGACATCGCTTCGCCGTCCTGCTTCATGGCCAGGATGACGTCATAGCGATAGGCATCGGAGACCGGGATATCGGCCACGAAGCCGTTCAAGGCGTGCACGCGAATGCTGTCGGCGGTGACACCGGCGGATTCCAGCACGCTGCGGAGCAGCGGCCCCTCGAAACGGCTGGCCTGGCTATGCCACGGGGTATCGGTCACCAGCGCACGACTCTCAAGATCGTCGAGCATGGCACGATCCAGCAGAAGCTGTGCATCCACATTGGTGTTCTGGATATTGCCCGATACCTTGAGCAGCACAGGCCCCTCCGGAGCTGGCAGAGGCTGGGAATGGGCCTGGCCGATTCCCCCTGCTACCAACAGCCCCAGGAGGACACCCACCTGGCAAAGGAAAGCTGGCACCCGCATGACGTCTCCTGACTCTTTCTGCAGGAGTAGATTACGTGATCGAGCGCCAAAGGTCAGTCTGCGGGCCCCTCGAGCTTTGCTGGTTCAGGAAAACGCCCCCTGTCGGGGCGTCTTCGCGGACCAGGTTGCCGCCCTCAGGCGCCGGGGTCGTCCAGCCGTTCGCACACCACCAGGTCTTCGTAGGCGTGCCAGCTCGCGTGCCCCAGTACCGGCAGAATCAAGGCAAGCCCGATATAGAAGGTGGCCATCCCCACCAGTACGCAGCCGGTGAGAATCGCTGCCCACAGCAGCATCGGTCGGAAATTGCGTGCCACCGAACGAATACTGGCCTCGATGCCCTCCATGAACGTCAGGTCCTGATCCATCAGGGTTGGAATCGCGACCACGCTGATGGAAAAGGCGCCAAACGCCAGCACACAGCCAAAGGCCAGCCCCACCACCAGCATGCCGAGGCCTTCCGGCGTGGTCAGAAGTGACGCATAGACCGTGGACGGATCCGGCGACTGGAGACCGAAGAACAGGGCAAACAGCAAGGTGGCCAGGCGAATCCAGGCGAGAAAGAAGATCATCATCATCACGCCCATCATGGCCAGTTGCCCGGTGTGGCCGCGCCAGGCGCCAAAGGCATCCCCCAGGGTCGGGGAGCGGCCTTCTTCCAGCGCCCTGCTGATCCCGTAGGAGCCCACCGCCACCAGCGGCCCGATGAACATGAAGCCGGCCACCAGCGGCAACAGCCAATGCCACAGTCCCAGCGTCAGCGCCCCTGCCGTGACGGCGATGCTGAGCCCGACCCAGAACATGCCATAGGAAAGGCTGACCGCAGTGGCGGCCCTAAAATCCTCGAAACCCGAAGATAACCACACCCTGGGCCGCCCCATACCGACGTTCTTGATGGAGATCTTTACCCTGGCCCCGCTCGACTCCTTGTCGTGTCGTGATGCTGCTGCACTCATCATCTACTCCCCCTTGTACCCACGGATGACGGTTGCCACCGCCCACCTGTCACGGGAGTCAAGGGGCAAGATGCGAGGTTCCTTCACGCCATCGCCGGCGCCCATCGACTCTAATTTGACTGTAGTTGATGGGCCCTGGATTCGCCTTCAACCTACGCAAGCTTACGAAAACGCCCCCTCATGTGAGGGGGCGTCGATGGCGCTAGCGCTTGCCGTCTGGGTCAACGCACGATCATCACCGAACACTTGCTGTGATGGACGACGTGCTCGGCGTTGGGGCCGATCACGTAGTCGGCGAACTTGCGCTTGGTATGCGAGGCCATGACGATCAGGTCGGCATCGATCTTCTTGCCGACCTTGATGATGGCTTCCCAGGGGGAGCCATCGGCGATGATCGCCTGAGCCGTCAGGTCCTCCGGCACGTGCTCGACGATGAAGTCATGCTGCGCCTTCTGTACCGCTTCATGGGCCTTCTTGGCGAAGTCCTTGGGGAAGTAGGACCCCACCAGCGGCATGCGGTAGTCCGGCAACACCGTCACCAGGTGCAGGCTGGCACCAAAGTTGCGGCACAGCGAGAGCGCCACCGGCAGTGCCCTCTCCCACGACGATGGCTCATTGAGATCGACCGGTAACAGGATCTTCTGGTACATGACGGACCTCCTCAGGCCGTGGCTTCAGTGGTTTCAGGGGGCCGGCGACGGCGTTGTGCCAACACGATCAGGGCGAACAGCAGAAGCGCCGGAATCCACATCAGCTCTTTCGGCCAGCGATCCACCGGTGCCTGAATCTCGACGATCTCCTGATCGAAGTCGAAGCCGAGATCCGCAGCCTGACTGCCATAGGTCACCATGTCGACGATGGCGCGACCGTCCTCGACGATCAGTTCCAGACCGAGATTGAGCAGGCGATCCTCACCGGTCTCGCCGTCTGCCACCGGCAGCGTCATGTAGGTCGTCAGCGGATCGCCGAAGGCGTCCTCGCCCTTGACCTGCAGACGCAGGGTGCTGTCCTCGTCCACGTTGCCGTAGGCCTCGACGAACTCGGACGGCGGCACACTGCGATAAGGATCATGGATGATGTCCATCCAGAAGCCCGGGCGGAACAGGGTGAAGGCCACCAGCAGCAGCAGGATGCTCTCGTACCAGCGATTGCGGGTGATCATGTAGCCCTGGGTCGCCGCGGCGAAGATCAGCATGGCGATGGTCGCCACCACGAAGATCAATACGCCCTGCAAGGGCGCCACATCGATCAGCAGCAGGTCGGTGTTGAAGATGAACAGGAACGGCAACGCGGCGGTACGCAGGCTGTAGTAGAACGCCTGGAAGCCGGTGCGGATCGGATCCCCTCCAGAAACCGCCGCGGCGGCAAAGGAGGCAAGGCCCACCGGCGGCGTGACGTCGGCCATGATGCCAAAGTAGAACACGAACAGGTGCACCGCGATCAGCGGTACCAGCAGACCATTCTGCTCACCCAGTTGCACGATCACCGGAGCCAGCAGCGCCGACACCACGATGTAGTTGGCGGTGGTCGGCAGCCCCATGCCCAGGATCAGGCTGAGAATGGCGGTGAAGAACAGAATCAGCATCAGGTTGCCCATGGACAGGATCTCGACCACGTCCGCGAGCACCAGGCCGACACCGGTCTGGGAGACCGCACCCACGATGATGCCGGCGGTGGCGGTGGCGATACCGATACCGATCATGTTGCGCGCGCCGGTCACCAGCCCCGTCCACAGGTCCAGACAGCCTTCGCGCAGATCCTTGCCAAGATCACCCCGCCCACGGAAGGCGTGCATGATCGGGCGCTGGGTCAGCATGATGAAGATCATGAACACCGTCGCCCAGAAGGCGGACAGTCCCGGTGACAGGCGCTCCACCATCAGACACCAGATCAGCACGATCACCGGCAGGATGTACTGCAGGCCTACCAGCACCGTGGGTCGGGTCTGGGGCAGCTTGTAGATAGGCTCGTTGGGATCATCGAGCTCGAGCTCGGGATAGTTTGCACCCAGCTTCAACAGCGCCACGTAGACCACCGAGAGCGCCACGGCCACCACCCAGGGAGTCGCATCACCCAGTACCGGCTTGAGCCAGCCCAGGCCATAGTAGACACCCAGCGCCACCACCATCATCAGCAGCAGACCACCGAGGAAACCGATCACCTTGCGTACCAGCGGCTTGGGCGGGTTGGAGCTTTCCAGCCCCTCCATGTTGGCCTTGAGCGCCTCGAGGTGAACGATGTAGATCAACGCGATATAGGAAATCAGCGCCGGCAGGAAAGCATGCTTGATCACCTCCACGTAGGAAATGCCGACGTACTCCACCATCAGGAAGGCGGCGGCGCCCATCACCGGCGGCATGATCTGGCCATTGACCGAGGAGGACACCTCCACCGCACCGGCCTTCTCCGAGGAGAAGCCGACACGCTTCATCATCGGAATGGTGAAGGTACCGGTAGTCACGGTATTGGCGATGGACGAGCCGGAGATCAGGCCGGTCATGCCGGAGGCCACCACGGCGGCCTTGGCGGGCCCGCCCTTGTAGTGGCCCAGCAGCGAGAAGGCGACCTTGATGAAGTAGTTGCCGGCACCTGCCTTGTCGAGCAGCGCGCCGAACAGCACAAACAGGAAGACGAAACTGGTCGAAACGCCCAGGGCGATACCAAACACACCCTGGGTGGTCAGCCACTGGTGATTGACCAGGCCGTAAAGGCTGACGCCACGGTGAGCGAGGATACCCGGCATCCAGGGCCCCGCCAGCGAATAGAAGATGAAGATCGAGGCGATGATCATCAGCGGCGGCCCGAGCGCCCGCCGTGTTGCCTCGAGCAGCAGGATCAGGCCGGTCACACCGACGATGACGTCCTGCAGGATGGGTGCGCCAGGACGGTCAGCCAGCTGTTCGTAGAACACGAACATGTAAGCCCCGGCGGAAGCGGCCAGAATCGCCAGCACCCAATCCTGAAGAGGAATGCGGTCCCGCGGCGAGCGCTTGGTCGCGGGGTAGGCCATGAAGGCCAGAAACAATGCAAAGGCCAGGTGAATAGAGCGCGCTTCGGTGGCGTTGAAGACGCCGACGCCGGCCATGAACGGCAACGGCGAAGCAATCCATAGCTGGAACAGCGACCATGCCGCCGCAACGCCTACCAGCAGCTTGCCGGGCGCACCCAAGGGGTTGCGCGAACCGGAGTCGCTGGAGGCGACCATGTCCTCGAGATCCACTTCGGACTGCGTGGATCTCTTGTTGTCCTCAGTCATAAGCGTGCCCTGCCTGGAAGAGGAATCGTCATGATGGAGGGCTTCGCCTCCATCCCCGAATGCCCGCTTTCGCGGGCCAGTCGTGCTGGCGCTGTCTGGTCTCTACCGAACGTCCGGTGTCGATCCATCGACGGGCCACAACGCACTGCGCGGCCGCCCAACGGCCGACCGCGCAGAGATTAGCTGGCTATTCCCCCGAGAGGGGAAGAACCCTTACTCGATCCAGCCCTGCTCGCGATAGTAACGAGCGGCACCTTCATGCAGCGGTGCGGACAGACCGTTGGATACCATGTCCTGCGGATCCAGGTTTTCGAAGGCCGGGTGCAGACGCTTGAAGCGATCGAAGTTGTCGAACACCGCCTTGACGGTCTGGTAGACCAGCTCGTCGTCGGCCTCGGCGCTGGTCACGAAGGTCGCGGCGACACCGAAGGTCTCGACGTCATCCGGGTTGCCCTTGTACAGACCGCCAGGAATGGTGGACATGGAGTAGTACGGATACTCCTCGACCAGGCCCTTGATGGCGTCGTCGTTGAGCGGCACCAGCTTGGCGTCGACGGTGGTGGTGGCTTCCTGGATGGAACCATTGGGGTGGCCGACGACGTAGGCCATGGCGTCGATGTTGTTGTCCGACAGGGCAGATGCCATCTCGGCTGCGTCGAGCTGCGAGGCCAGCGAGAAGGTGTCTTCGGTCCAGCCCTTGGCGTCCATCACCACTTCCATGGTGTTGCGCTGGCCGGAACCCGGGTTACCGATGTTGACGCGCTTGCCGGCCAGGTCATCGAGGCTCTCGATGTCGGCATCGGCACGGGCCAGGATGGTCAGCGGCTCGCCATGCACCTTGAACACGGCGCGCAGGTCTTCGTAGGCTTCGCCCTCGAAGTTGCCGGTACCGTTGTAGGCCTGATACTGCACATCAGACTGGGCGACACCCATGGTCAGCTCGCCACTGCGAATACCATTGACGTTGGCCACGGAGCCACCGGTGGACGGCGCGTTACAGCGGATGCCGGTCTCTTCGCTGTTGCGATTCACAAAGCGGCAGACAGACTGGCCAACGACGTAATACACGCCGGTCTGACCCCCGGTGCCGATGGTGATGAACTGTTCTTCGTCCTGGGCCATGGCCGGGGACGTGAACATGGCGGCTCCGAGAATGGCGCTGGATAGGGCAGCGGCGGAGAAAGCATGGCGCTTCATGGTCACACCTCTTTTGGTATTGTCGACGTTGACGGCATGGACTCGTGCCTTGCCCCTCCTGGGCCGGCAAAAAATCCACCAGTCATTCCTTTAGCAATAAATTCACCTGGCAAGACCAGGCCAGATCATTGTAAAACGAGAGTTTAGCTACCGCTAACGTTTAGTGGGCGTTAATTTTTTCTGCAAGATCCCCCACGACGAGACGAGGCATCGTCTCCCCCCTATTTCGCCGGCCTGCGACGATGGCCTGTGACGACCGCCTGCAACGATGGCCAGGTACACCACAGGGTCCCGGGGCGCTCGACCACTGACGCTCGCAGATCGGGGATCGAGCGCCGACGGTCTATCGTGAGCATAGCCCTTGGCACCGCTGGCGCAATCGACTGCCACCCATGTCGTCCGGCCACTGATTCGGGTTACCCTGCCTCTTTCGCAACAAGCGAGGAATCCATGCGCCTGCTGGCTTGCCAGACCACTATCGCGGCGACCCGTAATCGGCTCGACCAGCGTGCCCATCTCGACGCCCTGGCCGAGCGCCTGCGCACTGCAGCGGCACAGCAGCGACCAGACTTGATCGTGCTGCCGGAGCTGTCGTCCCAGGAGTACGGTGAGCAGGCCTTCGAGGCAATGGATGAACTCGATGACGACCTGCAAGGGCCTGTGACAGCACATTATTGCGCGCTGGCCCAGGAGCTCTCGTGCCCGATCGCCTTCGGCGTGGCGCGCAGATCACGCCTGGCCGACGGCTCCATCCAGCGCCATATCAGCCAGGTGGTCGTCGACGCCGAGGGGCGACTGGCGGGAGCCTACGACAAGCTGCACTGCGCCCAGTTCGGCGCCAGCGCCGAGGCGGCCCACTTCAGCCCGGGCGAGCGCCTGGTGACGCTGGATATCGCCGGCTGGCGCGTCGGTTTCATGATCTGCTACGACCTCAGGTTCAGTGAGCTGGCCGCCCGCTACCGCCAGTTGGGGGTCGACCTCATGGTCCACCCGGTAGCCTTCACCCGGGACTTTTCCTTCACCAGCTGGCACAGCTTCGTCATCACCCGAGCGATGGAAAACCAGTGCTACTGGCTAAGCCTCAATCGGGCGGGAAGCGACTGGGGGCACTCGTTGCTGTGCCCGCCACTGGTCACCTCCGAGGCGTCGCCAGAGGTACTGGGCGAGGAGCAGGCGTTCGTCAGCTGGCAGCTTGAGCGCGACACCCTGGAGCGCGCCAGAAAGCGGCTTCAGCTGGCAGGCGACCGCCGTCAGGACATCGACCGGCTGCCCACAGGGCCGCTACCGTCACCGACGGATACCACCGCAAGCCAATGACAGGAGTCTCCATGGACTATCCCTTGATCGAATGCATTACCGGTGACATCGCCCGCCAGGCCGACGTCGAGGCGGTGGTCAACGCAGCCAATGCCCAGCTGGAAAGCGGTGGCGGTGTGGCCGGAGCCCTGCACCGCGCCGCTGGCCCGGAGCTGGCCCAGGCCGGACGGCCGCTGGCACCGATTCGCCCCGGCCAGGCGGTCATCACCGAAGGCTTTGCCCTTCCCAACGCCTGGGTGATCCACTGCCTCGGCCCGGTCTACGGCGTCGACGAACCGAGCGCCGAACTGCTCGCCGGCTGCTACCGCGAGGCGCTGGGCCTGGCCCAGCAGCACGGCATCCGTCGAGTGGCGTTCCCGGCTCTGTCCACCGGTGTCTTCGGCTACCCGCTGAACGAGGCGGCGGAAATCGCCGTATCCACGGTGCTGACCACCCTGCCCGCCTGCCCCGATATCGAGCTGGTGCGCTTCGTGCTGTTCGACGAGGCCAGCCGGGACGTCCATCAGCGCTGGCTCGAGACGCTGACCGACAACGATTGAAAGTTTTGAGAGGGTCGCGAAAGGGTCGTTAAAACACACAAGGCGCGAGCCATGCTCGCGCCTTGTGTCCTATCACTGCCCAGGATACCGCCCCAGGCGGCCTAGACGTTGTAACCCAGCACCCGAGGCAGCCACAGGGCGATCTCCGGGAAGATCACCACCAGTGCCAGCGCCGAGGCCATCGCCGCCACGAATATCATGGCCCAGCCCAGGGTCTGTTCCAGCCGGACCTTGGCGACCTCGGTGGTCACCATCAGGTTGACCGCCACCGGCGGGGTAAACTGGCCGATGGCGATGTTCATGGCCAGCAGGATGCCGAACCACACCGGATTCCAGCCGAAGTGCTGCATCACCGGGATCAGGATCGGCATCATGATCAGGTAGATCGAGATGGCATCCAGCAGCATGCCCGCGGCCAGCACCGCCAGCATGATCAACAGCAGCAGCAAGGTGCCATTGTCGGACAGCCCGATGACCCACTCGGCCAGATGACGGAAGGTACCGAGCATGGTCCCGGACCAGGCGAAGATGCCCGCCAGGGCGATGATCAGCATGACCACCCCGGACACCACCGCCGCCTCGCCCATCAGCCCCCACAGATCCTTGAGCGACAGCTCACGGGTCAGCACCAGGCCGACCAGGATGCCGTAGGCCACGGCCACCACCGCCGCCTCGGTGGGCGTGAACAGGCCACTGCGCAGACCGCCGAGGATGATCACCGGCGCAAACAGCGCCGGCAGCGCCTCGCGGAAGCTCTTGCCGATGGGCGGACGTTCCATCTCGGCAGGGTCTTCCCAACCGTAGCGCCGGGACAGCCACAACGCCGGAATCAGCAGCGAAGCACCGGCCAGCACCCCAGGAAAGAGCCCGGCGGCGAACAGCGCCCGCAGATCCACCCCCGGCACCACGATGGAGTACAGGATCAAGGCCACCGAAGGCGGAATCAGGATGGCGGTAGACGCCGAGGAAGCGATCAGGGTCGCCGAGAAGGGCCGCGGATAGCCCGCCCGGGTCATGCTCGGCAGCATCACCATGGCCACCGCGGCGGCGTCGGCGGGGCCGGAGCCGCTCATGCCCCCCATGATCATGCACACCACCACCGCCACCACTGCGAGACCACCATGGCGGGGGCCGATCAGCGCCTGGGCGAAGCGCACCAGGCGTGCCGCGACCCCGGCCCGCTCGAAGATCAGCCCGGTCAGGATAAACAATGGAATGGCGATCAGCGGATACTTGGCCACGCTGTTGTAGGTATTGGTGCCCAGGGTCGCCAGCATCGCCGGCGACAGCCCGGTGACGATGCCCACGGCGCCGGACAGACCCAGCGAAAAGGCCACCGGCACCCCGGCGATCAGCAGCACCAGAAAGGCGATCAGCATCCATACATCAGGCGTCATCGCGAGCACCTCCGCGCAGCCGCTCCAGGCTCGCCTGGCACTGGCGGAGGAACATCAGCCCCGACAATAGCGGCAGCCAGATCAGGTACCACCACTGGGGCAGCCCAAGTCCGGGCGACAACGACTGCCACTGGTACTCCTGCCAGGTCATGAGCGCACCGAACCAGGTGATCAGGCCCAGCACCAGCAGCCCGCACAAGCCCTGGAAGATCACCAGCAGGCGATAGCCAAGCGGCGGCAGCGCCCGCTCCAGCAGGCCGATACGGATATGGCGATGGCTACGCAGAGCCACCGAGGCGCCGGCGAAGGTCAACATGACCAGCAGAAAGACAGAAAACTCTTCGGTGAACGCAAAGGAACCACCGGTGATGTAGCGCACCACCACATTGACCAGGCTGATCGCACCGATGATCAGGATCGCCAGGGTGGCCAGGGTGCGCTCGATTCGTGCATCAGGACGTTTCATCGAGAAAGGGCGTCGGTAGGGAGTCAATCAACGCCGACCCTCGATCATGAGGGTCGGCACAAGGTTTACCGCCGCGTCAGAGCGATTGCTCAGCGCGCGTCGATGGCGCTTCGGGCGGCCTCGACCAGATCCTCGCCGATGCGCGGTACCCACTTCTCGTAAACCCCTTCGGTCGCCGCGACGAATGCCTCGTGCTGCTCCTCGTTCAAGTCGGTGACGGTCACACCACGCTCCTGAATGGCCGCCAGACGCTCGCTCTCCTGCTCGCGGGTCATGGCGATCTCCCAGGCGCCGGCTTCGACCGCGGTCTCACGCAGCAACGCCTTCTCGTCATCGGACAGGGTGCTCCAGACCTGCTGGTTGGCGGCGAAGATCAGCGGATCGTTCATGTAGTTCCACAGCGTCACGTGCTCCTGGCCGACCTGGTCGATACGCGCCACGTCGAACACCGACAGCGGGTTCTCCTGGCCATCCACCGCGCCGGTGGTCAGCGCCGGCTTGGCGTCGGCCCAGCTCATCTGGGTCGGGTTGGCGCCCAGTGCGCTGAAGGTGTCCTGGAACAGCGGCGACCCCACCACCCGGATCTTCAGGCCTTCCAGGTCCGCCGGCTCGTCGATCACGCCCTGGGAATTGGACAGCTGGCGGAAGCCGTTCTCGCCCCAGGCCAGCGGCACCACACCCCGCGACTCGATCGCCTGGAACACCAGCTCGCCGGCCTCACCTTCGGTGATCGCGTCCACCGCGCTCTCGTCCGGCATCAGGAAGGGCAAGGAGAACAGATTGAGTTCCGGCACCTGGGGCGACCAGTTGATGGTCGAGCCCACCGCCAGGTCGATCAGCCCCGAGCGCATCGCCGAGAACTCCCGGGTCTGGTCACCGCTGACCAGCTGGGAATTGGGAAAGACCCTGAGCGTCAGCTCGCCGTCGGAACGCTCCTCGACCAGGTCAGCCCACTTCTGAGCGGCCTGGCCCCAGGGGAAGGCATCGGAAAGCACCGTGGAGACCTTGAGTTCCCGCGCTTCGACGTCCGCCGAGGCGGCCAGCGAGCCAAGGGCGATGGCCGCACCGACCAGGGTGAGAGAGAAACGAGACGGCGCGCGCGAGCCGAACAGAGATGTCATGACGTGTCCTTGCATTGATGCCCCCTTGGCCAGGCCAGCGCTGACCGCTACCTGACACAAGCGCTGCATCAGAAGCCGGATCGAGCCTGGCGACGGCTGGGGGTCGAGTGTGGTGATTTAAGGGAGAAACGTTTTGATCTTGTCGACTTTTCAATATGCCTGCAAACGGTAATCCGCGACAAGTGCCGCGCGATGCGCGAAAGGCCTGTCGGCCTTCAGACTCACACGCTCAGATGTCCTCGCCTCGTCGTCCATGCAAGGGCTGGTCAACGGAATCCTGCGGGTCGTGTGAACATCAGGCGTCTGCGCAGGATATGGCCGAATCTGGCGTGGCCAACAAGGCAGTCGAAAGAAGCCCCCCCTCGGACCGGCTTTAGGGCTCTGCTATGCTGCTGGCTTTTCCCATCAAGGACGACCGGTGCCCCTTCGCGACCTTCTCCTCAGCCTTCTGGTCATCGTCATCTGGGCGTTGAATATCATCGTCATCAAGCTTGGCGTGTCAGACATGCCGCCCTTGCTCCTGACCACCCTGCGCCTGGCGCTGGTGGCCGCGCTGCTGGTGCCCTTTCATCCGGTGGCGCGCCACCAGCTGCCCTTCCTGGCACTGCTGTCGGTGACCTTCGGGGTGATGAACTTTGCCTTGCTTATCATCGGGCTCGGCCAGGCAGAAGCCGGCACGGGGGCGCTGCTGATACAGATGGGCACGCCCTTCGCCACCCTGCTGGCGGTGATCTTTCTCAAGGAGCGGCTCGGCGCAAAACGCCTGGTGGGTCTCTTGCTGTCGTTCGGCGGCATTGGCGTGCTGGCCGGGGGCCCCTCCCTTCCGGCGCCGCTGCCCACCACCCTGCTGTTGGCCAGCGCCCTGGGCTGGGCGGTGTCCCAACTATTGATCAAACGTGGCCCCAAGGTCTCGCCGATGGCGATGGCCGGCTGGATCGCGCTGTTCGCCACCCCCCAGCTGGCACTGGCCTCCTGGTGGTTCGAGGACAACCACTGGCAAGCCATGCTCGACGCCGGCCTTGCGGGATGGGGGGCGGTACTCTACACCGCCCTGATGTCCTCGATCCTGGCCTACGGCATCTGGTTTGGCCTGATCCGGCGTCACGACGTCAACCGGGTGGTACCGCTGACGCTGCTGGTACCGGTGCTGGCGGTGATTCTCGGCATCGTGCTGCTGGGTGACAGCGTCGACGCCTACAAGCTGGGCGGTGGTGGCATGGTGGTCGCCGGGGTGGCGCTGATCGTCATCCGCTTCGGGCCTCGTCGCGCTCCCGCCACCCCGCCGGTACCCAACGCCCCCCGCAAGGACCCCTAGCTGCTGCAGCCCCCGCTGCTGCCCGGCCAGCTGACGCAATCACCGGGACCGACGCCCAGCGCCTCGAATGTCCCGGCCTTGACCTCCAGGGCCGCGTGATAGCGCGACGCCGGGCGGGTGGTCGGACACTCCTGGGCCTCACCTTGGCAGGGCTCCATGCGACGAATCTCCTGGATGCGTCCGTCGGCGCCGATAAAGGCGATATCCAGCGCCAGCAGGGTCTGGTACATCCAGAAGCCGTTATGCACCCCCTGGGGACTGGCGTAGAGAAACAGCATGCCGGCATCATCGGCCAGTCGCTCGCGCCCCATCAGCCCACGGTTGCGCTCCGCCGCCTCGTCGGCCACCTCGACCGTCAGACGACTCGGCCCCTGGGATCCGTGGACCACCAGGGTCACCTCTTCCCTGTCGGCGGCGGCAAAGGCCGACGTCACCAGAAAGGGAGTAGAAAACGCCACCGGCGCGAGCGCCAGGGAGCTGAGGAATCGACGGCGAGTCAGGGTCATGGAGGCCTCTCAGTCAGGATGGTCATCGGCAGACAAGGCAGGCAGCTTATCCGCTTGCATCAGGTGGATGCCAGCGGCCAGCAACGAGACATTGACCCAGGCACCCTGCGCAAGCCCATTGCGCCTGGCGGCGTGGGTCGAGATATCAAAGCGCAGGGGCTGGCTTTCGTGGGGCACCCTCAGGGTCACGGAACTCTGTCCGCCCAGCACCAGCAGCTCATCCACCCGCGCGGTGACCAGGTTTTCCCGCACCCCGCGGGAGGGCCGGTCGCGGCGCTGCAGCACGATATCGGATTCCGGCAGGTACCAGGTCACCCTGGCTCCCTCGCCGAGCCCCTCGAGGCCTGCGGCCACCTCAAGACACCACTCGCCCCAGCCAAGGCGCAGTCCCTGGGCGGTATCGACCACTCGCCCGCTGAAGATGTTCGGCCGGTCCAGCAGGCGCGCAACCTCGGGACTGTCGGGGCGCCGGAACAGTTCGCTCGGGGTGCCCTGCTGCAGGGTCCGGCCGCCATGCAGCACACACAGGCGATCGGCCAGGGCGCTGGCCTCGTTGAGGTCGTGGGTGACCAGCACGATGGGGATATTGAGGCGCTCGCGCAACTGCACCAGCTCACGCTGAAGCCGCCGGCGCGTCACCTGGTCCACCGCCGAGAAGGGTTCGTCGAGCAGCAGTACCTGTGGCTCCCTGGCCAGCGCCCTGGCCAGGGCCACCCGCTGACGCTGGCCGCCGGACAGCTCTCGCGGCAGGCGCCGCTCCAGCCCTTCGAGGTTGACTCGCTCTAGCCAGAGCGCGGCTCGCAGGCGACGTTCACGCCGCGGCAGGTGGCCCAGGGCGGTGGCGATATTGTCGGCGGCGTCTAGATGAGGGAACAGCGCATAGTCCTGAAACACCAGCCCCACCCTGCGCCGCTGCGGCGACCACACCACCCCCTGCTCGGCGTCAAACCACCGCTCGCCGCCACAGCGCACCGTCCCCGAGGCAGGAGCATAGAGCCCCGCGATGGCGCGCAGCAGGGTCGACTTGCCGCTGCCCGAAGGACCGACCAGCGCCAGCAACTCTCCGGGACGGCAGGCGAACCGTGCCTCGAGCGGAATCGGCCCGAGCTGGGCCAGGTCGACGTCGAGTCCCGAATGGACATCCTGGTGATGGTGCATGCTCAACGCCCCCGCCAGCGGCGGCGCGCCGCCAGCCCGTAGACCACCGCAATGGTCACGAAGGAGACCACCAGCAGCAGCGCCGACATCACCCCGGCGGCCCCCTCGTCGAAGGCCTGGACGTGGTCGTAGATGGAAATCGCCAGGGTGCGGGTCTCGCCATCGATGGCCCCTCCCACCATCAGGATGACGCCGAACTCCCCCAGGGTGTGGGCAAAGGTCAACGCCAGCGCCGAGATGACGCCAGGCATCACCAGCGGCAATTCGATGGTCATAAAAGTGCGCCAGGTCGATAGCCCACTGCACCAGGCGGCCTCACGCAGGTGGTCCGGCAAGGCCTCGAAGGCACGCTGGATCGGCTGTACCGCGAAGGGGATGTTGACCACCAGCGAGGCCAGCAGGATGCCGCTGAAGGAGAAATTCAGGCTGGTGCCGGTCAGCGCCTGCCAGGCGCCGCCCAGCGGGGCGTCGGCACTGAAGGCGAGCATCAGGTAGAAGCCCATGACGGTGGGCGGCATCACCAGCGGCAGTGCCACCAGGGATTCCGCCAGCGGCCGCCAGCGTGACCGGCTGTGGGCCAGGCGCCGCCCAAGCCAGATACCCGGTGCCAGCAACAAGAGACTGGTCAGCAAGGCCAGCTTGAGCGAGACGACCAGCGCCAGAGCGTCCATAAAGCGGCTACTCGCCGGTCACGGGCGCAGTAAAGCCATAATCCCGCAGGATCTCCTGCGCCTCGGGCGTCTGCAAGAAGTCAAAGAAGGCCTCGGCGCCGGCGCCCGCCCCTTCGAGCAGCACCATGCGCTGTACCAGGGGTCGATGCCAGTCTGCGGGGATCAACCGCCAGCCAGCGCGCTCGGCCAGGCGTGGCGCCTTGACCAGGGAATAGGCGACCAGGCCACCGGAGGCCTCGGCGGACAGCGCGAACTGGGCGGCCTGGGCGACGTTTTCACCCAACAGTTGCAGGGGTTCACTTGCCTGCCACAGCCCTTGGCGCTCGAGCACCTCGCGGGCGGCCATGCCATAAGGGGCGTGGCGCGGGTTGGCCAGAGCGATACGCCGCGCAGGGCCTCCCTGCTCAAGCCCTGCGACCGCCTCGCGCACCGCCTCAAGCGGTGCGTCCTGCGGCGGCAGCGGTCGGTCGTCACGCTGCAGCCAGACCAGCCGGCCCTGGGCATAGTCGACGCCCTCGCCCTGGGTCAGCCCGGCCTGCTCGAGGTCCCGGGCGCGGCGCTCGTCCGCCGACAGAAACAACGCGAAGGGCGCCCCCTGTTCGATCTGGCGCTGAAGATTGCCCGAGGCGCCGAAGGTGACGCTGAGGTCGATGTCGCCATCCTTGCCGGTGTCGCTGTCGCTCGTCTTGAAGCGCTCGATCAAGGAGGGCATCGCGAACTGCAGCGAAGACGCCGCCGCGACGTGAACCCGGTCGGCCACGGCGGACATCGGTGCAAGTCCGAGAGACAGGCCAAGGAGAAGGATCGACAAGGGAAAACGCATGATCAACACGGCTCGCGGCGGCAATCAGGAAGAAAGGAGTCTCGCCTCAACCCTCGCCGCCCAGGATCGACTTGAGGTCGATACGGCTGTCCCGTGGTCCCAGGTCGAGAAGGCCCATCAGGCTGTCGAGGTGATGCTCGATGTCGTTGCGACTGGCTGTGGCGTCGCCACTGCGCAGGTGCTCGAGCAGACGGTGGTGATCGCCCTCGAGATAGCAGCTACCGAGCCCCTGGCGCTTGTACAGCGCGATGACGATCGAGGTGCGCAGGATCAGGTCAGTGAGCATGGTGCCCAGCACCCGGTTGGGAGAATGCTCCGCCAGCAGGTGGTGGATCGCCAGGGAATGTTCGATGCGCGAAGGCTCATCATTGGCGAGAAAGGCCTGACGCTCACGGTCGGCACGATCCTCGATCTGCAGCAGTACCGTCGATGGCAGCGTGCCAGCGGTCAGTGCCGCCAGCTCACCTTCCACCAGACGCCGGGCGGCAAAGGTCTGGCGGGTCTCGTCGACGTCCGGTGAGCGCACCCGCGCCACCTGATTGGGACGCTGGTCGACCACGTATTCGGAGGCCAGACGGGTCAGCGCCTTGCGCACCACCGAACGACTCACGCCGAACACCTCGCCCAGCGTCACCTCGGGCAGTCGGGTGCCCGGTGGCAGCCGCTGGGCCAACACGGCTCGGCGAACCTGGCGTACGATATCCCCATCGCTGATGCGTCCCCCGGCCTTGATCTCGGCCAGCACCTCTTGCTGCCAGGCGTTGCTCATTGCTGCCTACCCATCATCTTGGAAAGCTTGACCTTCTCACGTTTTCTGCCATTGCACCACATTCGGCGCATCATATGTATACACCAGTGGTGGCACCCCACAACGACCGCGCCCGATCCATTGGATCGGGCGCGGAACCTGTGCATCGGGCTGAGTGAAGGTTCAGCCAGCGACGTGACCGTCGTTGACGTCCAGGATCTTCAGGGTATTGGTGCCGCCGTGGGCGTTCATGTGGTCGCCGCGGGTCAGGATGACGTGGTCCCCCGGCACGGCCACGCCGTGGTTGACCAGACGCTCCAGGGCGCGGTCGTTGAGCTCGGAGGCGGACATTTCGCTGGTGTCGAAGGGCAGCGAGATGACCCCGCGATACAGCGCCATGCGACGCTGGGCGATGGGGTTGTGGGCCAGCCCTACGATCGGCAGGCCCGAGCGGATGCGCGAGGCGATCAGCGGGGTGTAACCGGTAGAGGTCATGCAGGCGATGGCGGCCACTCCCTCCAGGTGGTTGGCGGCGTACATCGCCGACAGCGCGATGGTCTCGTCGATGCGCTCGAAGCCTTCGTGGATGCGGTGCCCGGACTCCTGGGCGATGCGCTCGCGCTCGGCGCCCAGACAGACGCGATCCATCGCTTCGATGGTTTCCACCGGGTAGTCGCCGGCGGCGGTCTCGGCCGACAGCATCACCGCGTCGGTGGCGTCCAGCACCGCGTTGGCCACGTCGAACACCTCGGCCCGGGTGGGCAGCGGCGACTCGATCATCGACTCCATCATCTGGGTCGCGGTGATCACCGCGCGGTTGTGGCTGCGGGCATGCTTGATGATGCGCTTCTGGGTACCGATCAGCTTCTCGTCACCGATCTCGACGCCCAGGTCACCACGCGCCACCATCACCGCCTCACTGGCCTCGATGATGCCATCCAGGGTCTCATCGGAAGCCACCGCCTCGGCGCGCTCGAGCTTAGCGACCAGGCCGATCTCGGCGCCGGCCTCGCCCAGCAGGCGACGCGCCTCCAGCATGTCCTCGGCGGTACGCGGAAAGGACACGGCCAGATAGTCGACGCCGATATCGATGGCGGTCTTGAGGTCTTCCTTGTCCTTGTCGGTCAGTGCCGGCGCCGACAGGCCACCGCCCTGCTTGTTGATGCCCTTGTTGTTGGACAGCTTGCCGCCGACCACCACACGGGTATGGATCTGGCTGCCGTCGACGCGGTCCACGTCCAGCACCACGCGGCCGTCGTCCAGCAACAGACGGTCGCCACCGGCCACGTCGTCGGCCAGTTCCTTGTAGTCGCAGCCGACCCGAGTGGCGTCGCCGGCCTGGGAATCCATCGACACATCGATGACGAAGTCAGCGCCTTCTTCCAGATTGACCGCCCCCTCGGCGAAGCGGGCGATGCGGATCTTGGGTCCCTGAAGATCCCCCAGCGCGGCCACACTGCGACCGAGTCGATCGGCGATGGTCCGGACCTCGTTCAGGCGGCGGCGATGGTCGTCGGCGCTGCCATGGGAAAAATTGAGGCGAACCACGTCGACGCCGGCACGCAGCATCTCCTCCAGGACCCCTTCACGATCACTGGCGGGCCCGAGGGTGGCAACGATCTTGGTACGACGTACGGGGGTATGCGGGAGTTGGCTCATGCTGTCCTCGACTGGTTCGAAAATGACGCAAGCAGGATAGGTGGAAGCCGCGTCGATGGCATCCAGATCCGAATCCTGTAATTTTACTACAAAATGATCGCTGTAGCGACCACCACTAAAGGCCAAGATGCTGGTGCCACCACCTCTACAATGCGCCAAGGTTAGGCGCAACCTGATGATAGACAAGGATCATCACGGAATTCGAGCACGCCAATTCCAGCGCAGGAAAATTTGATCGCGGCCTGTAATTAAACTACAAAACTTTCGTGATAGCGGGGCTCGCCAGCTGTGATACCTGTTCAAGGCTGCCTTGCTCAAGAGGCTATCGCAATCCCTCTTTCCGTCGATACGAGAGAGATGCCCAGGACGAAAGGCAGCGAGGGCTCTGGTCAGCATCGCCTGGCATCAAGCGTCGCCTGACAGCAAAAAGAGCTCACCGATGGGAAAAAATGGGGGGGGCCCATCGGCGAGCAAGGATCGCCTGCGCGATCCCGACGAGTGACGACCTCACACCCGCCGTTCAGGGAGCAGTCATCTCCCTGCCCGGCCCCCGGACCTTGCCGGCCCGAGGGCTCGAACCCGTCTACTGACCGATTTCGTGATCGGCCAGGGCCTCGAGGGCACGCACAATACCGGCGTGATCCCAGTCGCTGCCACCCAGGGCGGCACAGGATTGGAACAGTTGCTGAGCGTTGGCGGTACCCGGCAGCGCCAGATTGAGCCCTCGCGCTCCTTCCAGTGCCAGATTGAGATCCTTCTGATGCAGGCGAATACGAAAGCCAGGATCGAAGGTCCGCTGGATCATCCGCTCACCGTGCACGTCGAGGATCTTCGACTGGGCCAGACCACCCAGCAGCGACTCACGCACCTTGGCCACGTCGGCACCGGCCTTGGAGGCGAACAGCAATCCCTCGGATACCGCCTCGATGGTCAACGCCACCACGATCTGGTTGGCCACCTTGCAGGTCTGCCCGGCCCCGTGACCGCCGATATGCGTGATGGTCTTGCCCATCACCTCCAACAGCGGCAAGGCACGCTTGAAGCCTTCCTCGGTGGCGCCCACCATGATCGTCAGGGCGGCATTGATGGCGCCCCCCTCGCCGCCGGATACCGGCGCGTCGACATACTCGCCCCCGGCCTCGTGAATACGACGGGCAAATTCCTGGGTCGCCAGGGGGGCGATCGAGCTCATGTCGATCACCAGGGTGCCGGGCTTGAGCCCTTCGATCACGCCGTCTTCGCCGAACAGCACGTCTTCGACATCCGGGGTGTCGGGGACCATGGTGATGATCACCTCGCTGGCCTCGGCCACGGCCCTGGGGCTTGCGACCTCACTGAGCCCCTTTTCCGCCAGGGTCGCGTCGAGCTTGCCGCGCTTGACGCTGACCAGCTCATGCCCGGCATCCAGCAGATGTCCCGCCATGGGACGCCCCATGATGCCCAGTCCGATAAAACCGATCTTGCTCATTGTGATTCTCCTTGCCTGATCTTTCAGGGGGTTACGAATATCGGGATCACGCCCTGGCCTGGTCGAACCAGCCCAGGCCTTCCTGGGTGGTCGTGGCCGGCTTGTACTCGCAGCCGATCCAGCCCTGATAGCCGATCCGGTCGAGGTGGGCGAAAAGGAAGGGATAGTGGATCTCGCCACTGCCCGGCTCGTGACGTCCGGGGTTGTCCGCCAGCTGCACGTGGGCGATGCGTGCGAGATGACGCTCCATCGTCGGCGCCAGATCCCCTTCCATGATCTGCATGTGATAGATGTCGTACTGCAGCTTCAGATTGTCGCTGCCCACCTCATCGAACAGCGCCAGCGCCTGTTCGGTGCGATGGAGAAAGAAGCCCGGGATATCACGGGTATTGATCGGCTCGGCCAACAGCACGATACCGGCGTCGGCCAGGCGTTCGGCGGCGTAGCGCAGGTTGTCGACCAGCGTACGGTGAGCCTCGTCCTGACTGACGCCCTGGGGCACGATGCCGGCCAGACAGTTGACCTGACCGCAGCCCAGGACGGTGGCGTACTCAATCGCAGTGTCGACGCCGGCACGAAACTCTTCGACGCGATCCGGGTGGCAGGCGATACCGCGCTCTCCGTCGGCCCAGTCGCCGGCCGGCAGGTTGTGCAGCACCTGGGTCAGGCCATGGGCGTCGAGCCGCGCCTTGATCTCCTCGGCGGGATGGTCATAGGGAAAGAGGTACTCGACACCCTGGAAGCCGGCCTTGGCGGCGGCCTCGAAGCGATCGAGAAAGTCCACTTCGGTGAACAGCATGCTCAGGTTGGCGGCAAACTTGGCCATGAAAATCTCCTGTTGCGCGTAAGACACTTCGTCGATCGACGACCGCCAGACCACGGCGGCCGTCGCTCTCAGTTCGAGCTGAATCAGGTCAAGGCAGCGATGGAACTCGGTGCATCCTCGAGGTTCTCGGCCAGCGCCTCGAACTCGTTGATACCGGTCAGGTCGGTGCCCATGGCGATATTGGTGACCCGCTCGAGGATGACTTCGACCACCACCGGCACGCGGTGCTGACGGGCCGTCTCGCGGGCCTGCTCCAGCGCCGGCGCAATGTCATCGGGCCGACTGACCCTGAGCGCCTTGCAGCCCAGTCCCTCGACCACCGACACATGGTCGACGCCGTAGCCGTCGATCTCCTCGCAGTTGATGTTCTCGAAGGCGAGCTGCACGCAGTAGTCCATGTCGAAGCCGCGCTGGGCCTGGCGAATCAGGCCGAGATAGGCGTTGTTCACCAGAACGTGGACGTAGGGCAGCTTGAACTGGGCGCCCACCGCCAGCTCCTCGATCATGAACTGGAAGTCATAGTCCCCCGACAGCGCCACCACCTCGGCCTCGGGATCCGCCCGGCAGACACCGAGGGCGGCAGGAATGGTCCAGCCCAGGGGGCCAGCCTGACCGCAGTTGATCCAGTGGCGCGGTCGATAGACGTGCAGGAACTGGGCCCCGGCGATCTGTGAAAGGCCAATGGTGCTGATGTAGCGGGCGTTGCGACCGAAGACCTTGTTCATCTCCTCGTAGACCCGCTGGGGCTTCACCGGCACATCGTCGAAGTGGGTCTTGCGCAGCATGGTGCGCTTGCGCTCCTGGCAGGACGCCACCCAGCCACTGCGATCCTTGAGCCGTCCGTGTTCACGCCACTCGCGGGCCACCTCGACCATCGTCTCGAGCGCCGCCTTGGCGTCGGAAACGATGCCGTAGTCGGGGCCGAAGATGCGCCCGATCTGGGTCGGCTCGATATCGATATGCACGAAGGTGCGGCCTTCGGTGTAGGTCTCGAGATTGCCGGTGTGACGGTTGGCCCAGCGGTTGCCGATCCCCATCACGAAGTCCGACTCGAGCAGGGTCGCGTTGCCATAACGATGGGAGGTCTGCAGCCCCACCATGCCCGCCATCAGCGGGTGATCGTCCGGCACCGCGCCCCAGCCCATCAGGGTCGGAATCACCGGCACTCCGAGCAGCTCGGCCAGGGTCTGAAGCTCGCCGGCGGCGTCGGCGTTGATGATGCCTCCTCCCGCCACCAGCAAGGGGCGCTCGGCCTCGTTGAGCATACCCAGGGCCTTTTCGCACTGGGCACGGCTGGCCCGCGGCTTGTAGGCCGCCAGGGGCTCATAGGCGTCCGGATCGAACTCGATCTCGGTCAACTGGACGTCGATGGGCAGATCGATCAGCACCGGCCCCGGACGCGAGGAACGCATGATCTGGAAGGCCTGCTGGAAGGCGTGCGGCACCTGGGCCGCCTCCCGCACGGTGATCGCCCACTTGGTCACGGGCCCGGCGATGGCCTGGATATCCACCGCCTGGAAGTCTTCCTTGTGCAGCTTGCTGACCGGGGCCTGACCGGTGATGCAGAGGATCGGTATGGAGTCGGCGCTGGCGGAGTAGAGCCCGGTAATCATGTCGGTTCCGGCGGGGCCCGATGTGCCGATGCAGACCCCGATATTGCCGGCCTTCGTGCGGGTATAGCCTTCAGCCATGTGGGAGGCGCCCTCGACATGGCGCGCCAGCACATGGTCGATCCCGCCGACGCGTCGCATCGACGAATAGAAGGGGTTGATCGCGGCCCCGGGCACGCCGAAGGCCACCTCGATACCTTCCTTGATGAGTACGTGAACAGCGGCGTCGGCAGCAGTCATGCGAGTCATGATGCATCTCCTGAATCGTCTATTATTGTATACATTTTTGCAGCGCAACATCATACGAAACTGTTTTTTTGGAATCTCTTTCCATTATTTCTAGCAGCCAGGCAAGCGCCCCGCAAACATTTTTGGAAATTTTTTCCATTAGTCCATTGGCGTCAGCCAACTTGCGTCGACAAGTCCCTGATACAACGAGTGATCGGTGAGATGTGCCGTAACGGGCATCGCCCATCCGGGCGAATCGCGCGACAACAGGCGGTCGCGCGGACAAGGAAAGATTCGAAAGCACGGCGCCGTGCTTTCGAACCAGAGAAAACGTCAAGACAAGAGTGAGCGGAACAGGAACAACCCGCACAGCGAAGGGCTATACTCGATAAACTGTGCGGTCTAAAGCACGACAGGCCGCCGGATTGGCGGGCACCCGCCCTATTCGCCTCTGATGACCAGACGGGAAGGCTACCTTGACCTGCGGTTCACGGTGCGCCAGCCAATGACGCTCTTGCTCTTGCCCCTGCCCCGCTCTCCTGCGCGCAAGCGTCACCGGGCGCTCGAGATCGACTGCCACGGTGATCGACACGATGGCCAACTTTCGCGATATCGATGAGCGCTTGTCCAGCCTGTCGGCGCATCGCACCCTGCTGGCCATTCGCAACGCCTATCTGTCGATCCTGCCCTACGTCATCGTGATGGCAGCGGTGACCGTGGCCGCCAATCTGTTTCACTTCGCTGGCATCGACACCGGCATCGCCGTCTATGTCAGCCACCTGGCGCGCTATCTCGGAGAGCTGTTTCCCGAAGTGATCCTGCTGTCGTTGAGCTGGTCACTGAACAGCCACAACCGTATCCGAGCGCCGGCCGTCATGCTGGTGTCGCTGCCGGTGTTCTGGATCCTGTGTGGCTGGGACCAGCTCTACGCCGAAGTCGGCCAGCAGACCCGCAGCCTGGGGTCGACCATCGCCATCTACCCCGCGATCCTTCTGACCCACACCACCTTCAAGCTGTTCGCCCGGGAGAACACCCGGAGCCATCCCCAGCGCGTGGTCATGAGCCAGATGATCACCTTCAACCTGCGCTACGTGCTGCCTGGCGTCATGGCAGTCATGCTGGCCATTGTGCTGCGCTTTGCCTTCGTCGCCCTCGCCGATCGCTACGCCCAGGACATCTATGCGCTGCTGGTCGACCGTATTCCCTATCACCTGGAGGTCATCCTGTTTGTGATGTTTCTGCAGGTGCTGTCGCTGTTCGCCATCCACGGCTACGCCACCATGCTGGGGGTGTTCGAATACCTGCAGAACAAAAGTGACGTGCTGGGGCTGCCCTCGCCTGAGTTCTTCACCCTCTACGCCACCCCGGGTGGGGCGGGCTCGGTGTTGTGCCTGATGCTGGTGATGCTGGTGGTGAGTTCACGCCGGGAGTACAAGTCGCTGGCGCGCATCTCCGCCCCGCTGACCTTGTTCAACATCAGCGAGACCCTGGTCTTTGGCATACCGCTGGTGTTCAACCTGCGCATGGCCTGGGCCTTTATCTCGGTGCCGACGATCAATGCCAGCCTGGCCTACGCCGCCATGTCCATGGGCTGGGTGGCGCCGCCACCCAACAGCGTCCACTGGGCGGTGCCTTATCTGATCTCGAGCTACCTGGCCTTCGATGGCGTCTACCTGCCATCGATGCTGCTGCAACTGACCTGTATCGGCTGCGGGGTGCTGATATACAGCGTGGCGTGGCGCCGCTATGTCCACCGCGAGCGCTCCAGCAAGGATGAATACCCGGTCTTTCCCTCGCGCAATGCAAGCGACTCGGCGTTTGGCGATGACGCCCTGGATATCGTGCTGATGGAAGAGAACGTCAGCCGCTGGAGTCGTATCAAGCAGGCAGACCGAACCCTGAAATGGCTGAACGAAGGCCAGCTCGAACTGGTTTTCCAGCCCATCGTCGACGTCAGGACTCACCGCATCAAGCACATCGAGGCCCTGCTGCGCTATCGCGATGCCCAGGGCCTGCTGCATCCCCCGCAGTTTCTGGACGTGCTGCGCCACCACGCCGGCGTCATGGAAGGCATCGAATGCTGGGTGATAAGGACTGCCGCTCACCATGTGCGGCAGTGGAATGAGGCGGGGTTTTCCAAGCGTCTGTTCATCAACGTGACGCCACTGTTCTTTTCCAGCGGCAACGTCCGGCGATGCTTCTTCAATGCGCTCAACGATTGCCCGGTCAACTCGCTGGGCATCGAGATCACCGAACAGGCCCTGCTCGAGGACCTTCCCCGGACGCTTTCCGATATCAAGCTGTTTCAATCCATGGACGTCCAGTTCGCACTGGATGACTTCGGCAGCGGTTACTCCTCCTTCAACTACCTGAGCCAGCTTGGCGTGGACTTCATCAAGCTGGACAAGACGCTGATCGACGATATCCACCTGCCCCGCCAGGCCAGTGTCGTCGAATCGGTGTACCAGTTGTGCCGGCACTTGAGCCTGCAGGTCATCTGTGAGGGCGTGGACAAGGACGCCAAGGAGGCTCGCCTCGAGCGAATCGGCGTCACCCTGATGCAGGGCTTCCTGCTCTACCGCCCGATGGAGGCCCCCGCGCTGGAAACCCTGCTGCGTCAGGAGCAGCACGCAGCAGGTTCCGAGTAAAGGGCGTGAGGGGGCGGGGTCGGGGGCCTCGATCGAGCTCGCTTTCCGGGTCGAGGCCCTGGTCGGTCAGTCCAGCGTCGGCAGCTTCATATGCCGATTGACGTCCTTGTACAGCAGATAGCGGAACGGACCGGGACCACCGGCGTAGCATGCCTGCGGGCAGAAGGCGCGCAGCCACATGTAGTCACCCGCTTCGACCTCGACCCATTGCTGGTTGAGGTGATACACCGCCTTGCCCTCGAGCACGTAGAGGCCGTGCTCCATGACATGGGTCTCGTCGAAGGGAATCACTCCGCCGGGCTGGAAGGTCACCACCGTGACATGCATGTCGTGACGCATGTCGTCGGGATCGACGAAGCGGGTGGTCGCCCACACCTCGTTGCAATCCGGCATCACCGTCGGCGCGATATCGTTCTCGTTGGTGACGATGGGCTCGGGCAGATCGATACCGTCGACGCGTTCGTAGGCCTTGCGTATCCAGTGGAAACGCACGGCTTCCTTGCTGCGATTGTGCACCTGCCAGTCGCTTCCAGGGGGGATAAAGGCGTAGCCGCCGGGCACCATCACGTGTACCTGGCCCGCCAGGGTCAGCTCCAGCTCCCCCTCGACGACAAACAGCACGCCTTCCGCCTGAGGGTTGGGCTCCGGACGTTCACTGCCGCCCTCCGGGCCGACTTCCATGATGTACTGGGAGAAGGTTTCGGCGAACCCCGACAGCGGCCGTGACAGCACCCACAGCCGGGTGTTGTGCCAATGGGGCAGCTTGCTGGTGACGATGTCCCGATAGACGCCCTTGGGGATCACCGCGAAGGCCTCGGTGAACATCGCCCTGTCGGTGGTCATCACCTTCTGGTCCGGATGCCCACCGCGGGGCGCATAGTAGTGTCGTGTCGGTTGGGAAGCGCTCATTGAAAAATCCTTGTTGTTGGCCCGTATGCCATGCAGCTGTATCGCTCAGCCGTGTCTTTCGCCCGGTCGACGGGGCTCGTCACTCACCCAGGGTGACGCGAACCTCGAGGGGGTATTCGTCGCAATTGTTGCCGTCACCACCGCGATCGACGACGAGAAACTCGCCTTCACGCTCCAGCACGGACTGGATGGCGTGCCAGGTACCGGCGCGGTAGTTGACGCCCTGACGACCGTCGGTGACGAAGGCTCGCACCTCGGCAGGGTCGATGCTATCGCCGGCCGGAGCCACCACGATGATGAAGCGTTCCTCGTGCAGCGGCATGAAGGCCTGGCTGCCGAGAGGATGGCGCTCCAGAAAGGACAGCGTCAGCGGCAACTCGATGGGCTGGCTGACGAACAGGCTGATCATCGGCCGCGCGTTGTCGCCCAGGGTCTCGATCGGCACCAGATCATGGTGGCGCTGGGTGCGACCAGCATTGATCGGAAAGGAGGCGGAGTTGCGCGCGTCGATGACCTCGCCAAAGGGGGCGAAGGCCTCCGCTGTCAGGGGATGTGCGGTCAATTCGAGCATGGTATTTCCTGAAGTACGGGCGAGAAAGGGCTCCCCGAGGCGGTCGACACTCGGGGAGATCAGGGCGATGGCTTGCGTCAGCCGATCGGCGCCGGCGTCGGCGCGGGAAACTGCTCCGCCCAGTGACGGGCAATATCGATCCGCCGGGTGACCCAGACCCGATCGTGGGCCTCGATATGGTCGAGAAAGCGCTGCAAAGCGCGAAAACGTCCCGGACGGCCAATCAAGCGGCAGTGCAGGCCCACCGACAGCATCTTGGGAGAGTCCTCGCCCTCGGCGTAGAGCACATCGAAGGCATCACGCAGATAGGTGAAGAAGTGATCGGCAGTGTTGAAGCCCTGGGGCGCGGCGAAGCGCATGTCATTGCTGTCCAGGGTATAGGGCACCACCAGATGCGGATGGTGCTGGCCCTGGCTGTCGGCCTCGCAGGTCCAGAACGGCAGGTCGTCGCCGTAGTAGTCGCTGTCGTAGAGGAAACCGCCTTCGTCGAGTATCAGCCGCCGCGTGTTGGGGCTGTCGCGGCCGGTGTACCAACCCTGAGGACGCTCGCCGTAGAGCCGCTCGAAGATCTCGATGGCCTTGCGCATGTGCTCCCGCTCGACCTTCTCCGAGACCTGCTGGTAGTGAATCCAGCGATAGCCATGACAGGCGATCTCGTGCCCCAGCTCCTTGAAGGCGTGGGCCAGTTCAGGGTGGCGTTCCAGCGCCATGGCGACTCCGAATACCGTCAACGGCAGCCCCCGCCGCTCGAATTCCCGCAGCACTCGCCAGACCCCGGCACGGGAGCCGTACTCGTAGATCGATTCCATGCTCAGATGGCGATCGGGATAGCTGTCGGCACCGATGATCTCGGACAGAAACTGCTCGGAGCCCGCGTCACCATGGAGCACACAGTTCTCGCCGCCCTCTTCGTAGTTGAGCACGAACTGCACGGCGATCCTGGCCTTGCCTGGCCAGTTGGCATGGGGAGGCGTGCGACCATAGCCGATCAGATCACGCGGATAGGATGTTGTTGTCATGGGTAGCTTCTCCTGAAAGTCGGGCGATGGCCGGAGCCACCACTGCCGTGCGAGCGTGCAAGTACATAGGCGAGAGAGCAAGGTGGCGTGCCTGCGGCCCCGGACGCCTGCGGTTGAATGGGCACCTGAAACACAGTTTCTGGAACCTGGGGCCCGGGTCGTGGTGGCAGGCACACGGGACCAGGCACTTTTAGCCAGACACATGAGCAACGACGCCTGGGGCTCCCTGAATAGCGCGCTTCAGCCGATCGTTTCAACGAGACACTTCAGCTGAACGCTACCTCCGGGCGCAGCGTTTGCGCCTGCCTTCGCTCCTCCCTTGCGCCTGCCTTCGCGCGCTGTGCGTGACGTCACCGCACGCCATTATGTATACAAACTAAAAATAGACTGTACTCACTTTCTTGGCAACACCTTCATCGATCCCCTACCAGGGGAAAAGGCACATCGTACTTCGCCGCAGAACTCGCCCACGCCCCTCCCCTCACTGCCCATACCGTTCATGACGACAAGCCGCATGAAGTCCATACACGAGAAACTGTATACAACAATTGCCATTGTATTGTACTTACTATATCGATAACTCAGTATTCACTTACAGTTCACACTCCTCATGATCGTGACCCTCGCACCACAAAAATACTCAATACACTGTTTTTTAAGGCGTTTCCCAGCCAACCGCGTTCGACCAACTCAGCCCTTGATGCGTATCCGATATCGATCTATTTTGTGTACAAAGACATTGATTCCTCGTCCACGAAGGATACAGGCATGCATCTCCACCTGATCAACCCCAACACCACCGCCGGCATGACCGAGACGATTCGCCTCGCCGGCAGTGCCATCGCCGCGCCAGGCACGCGCATCACCGCCTCCCAGCCGGTCAGTGGCCCGGTTTCCATCGAGGGCCATTTCGACGAGGCGATCAGCGCCGTGGGCGTGGTCGAGGAGGTCCTGCGCATGGACAGGGAAGCCCAGGTCGATGCCTACGTGGTGGCCTGCTTCGGCGACCCGGGCCTGTTGGCGGCGCGAGAAGCCACCCGTGCACCGGTGATCGGCATCGCCGAAGCGGCCTTCCATATGGCCAGCCTGATCAGCACGCGCTTCTCGGTGGTGACCACCTTGGGACGCACCGTGATCATCGCCGAACACCTGCTCGACCAGTACGGTTTCCGTCACCAGTGTCGCCGGGTGCGTGCCGCCGAGATCCCGGTGCTGGACCTTGAAGACGATAGCGACTGCGCACTCGACAAGATCATCGAGGAGAGCCGTCGTGCCAGGGACGAGGACGGCATCGGCGCCATCGTGCTGGGCTGCGGCGGCATGGCCGACCTGACCGAGACCATCAGCCGCGAGGTGGGCCTGCCGGTGGTGGAAGGGGTGACGGCGGCGGTGAAGCTGAGCGAGGCACTGGTAGGGCTGGGCCTTGGCACCTGCAAGACCGGTGACCTCGCCTTTCCCCGACCCAAGGCCTTCAGCGGCACCTTCCAGCATCTGTCCCATCTGGATCTGGAGACCACCGGCCGCTGAGCCCTTCCCTCTGCCCTCCGACAGCATGACAAGGCTTGACCCATAACAATCCACAACGAGCGAGGTCCAAGATGACCACTTCCACTTCCCGGCCAGGCGAGCCCCAGGGCGTCGCCGAGGCCACCACCAAGAGCGTCGGCGACGAATCGCTGGCCCCCCAGAAGACCCGTATCATGGGGCGCACCTCCTACCTGCTGGCCTGGTTCGGCGGCTGCGTCTCGATCGGCACCTTCACCATGGGCTCCAGCGTGGTCGGCACCCTCAACCTGATCCAGGCCACGGTGGCCATCGCCATCGGCTGTTTCGTCATCGGCATCGCCCTGGCCATCAATGGCGCCGCGGGCTACAAGTACGGCATTCCTTTCATGGTCCAGGCGCGCAGCGCCTTCGGTTTCCAGGGCACTCGTCTGCCAGGACTGGTCAGGGCGGTGCCGGCCATCGTCTGGTACGGCTTTCAGAGCTGGATCGGAGCGGGCGCCCTGAACCTGGTGTCGGCCACCCTGTTCGGCTACGACAACCTGATCGTGTTCTTCATCGGCTTTCAGTTTCTGCAGATCGGCCTGTCGGTGCTCGGCTTCCAGGGCATCAAGTGGCTGGAGAACGTGGGTAGCGCCTTCATCCTGGCCTCGCTGGTCTACATGTTCTACAGCACCGTGGTCCGCTACGGCGATGCCCTGTCGGCCAACCTGTTGACCATGGAAGGCTCCTGGGGGCTGCCTTTCTGGGGTGCCACCATGCTGTTTCTGGGCATCTACTCGACCATGATGCTCAATGTCAGCGACTACTCCCGCGAGCACGTCAAGGGCACCGGGCCGGGTCTGTTGACCACCATCTACGCCATGTCAATCCTGCCGTGCACGTTGTTCATGGGGTTGATCGGCTACATGGTGTCCGAGGCCACCGGCGTGGCCGACCCGATCAAGGTCTTCGCCAACGCCGTCGACAACACGCCGCTGCTGATGACGACCCTGCTGTTCATCGCCTTCGCCCAGGTCACCACCAACGTGCTCAACAACGTGGTGCCGCCCACCTACGTGCTGATGGACACCTTCAAGATGAGCTTCCGCAAGGCGACGGTGGTCGTCGGCCTGCTGGCCTTCGCGACCTTTCCCTGGGAGCTGGTCAAGGACGAGTCTGCCGCCGGCCTGCAGGTGTTCGTGCAGACCTACTCCTCCTTCCTCGGCCCGATCTTCGCGGTACTGGTGGTGGACTATTACCTGATTCGCCGCCGCACCCTGGATCTGGACAAGCTGTACGACGAGAACGGCCCTTACCGTGGCGTCAATCTGGCCGCCTTCATCGCCACCGCAGTGGGCGTCGTCGCCGCCTTCAGCATGCCCACAGTGTCCTGGTACGCAAGCCTGATCCCTGCGGGCCTCACCTACCTGCTGCTGATGCGCTACTGGAAGGGCTGCCAGCGCTTTACTCAGTGAACAAGGCGAGGCCCCGACCCCAGGTGGTCGGGCGCCTCGCACTCGTCGAATTCCGAGGACAACAAGATGACACTCTCTCTTCCTTCCCTGCTCCAGGCTGTCGCCATTCCCGGGCTCGCCCTGATGATGGCCGTTGCGCCGATGGCCAGCGCCGAAAAACCAGCATCGGCCCCCCTGAGCACCATCGTGCTCATCAACCCCAACTCCAGCGATACCGCCACCCAAGCCATGGCAGCGCTGGCCGAGCGGGAAGCCCAGGGAAAGGCGCGGGTTGTCGGGGTCAGCAATACCTCGGCGCCTCGCCTCTTGACCACCCCCGAGGATATGGTCGCGGCGAGCCAAGGCGTAGTCGAACTGGGCCGCCAGGCCGCCGAGGACCCATCCACCGGCGCCATTATCGTTTCAGCCTTCAGCGATCCCGGACTTGATCAACTGCGCGAAGCCGTCGACATTCCTGTATTCGGCATCGGCGAAGAGGTCTTCCACGAGGCAGCGCGCGATGGCCGCCCCTTCGGTATCGCCACCATCACCCCTGACCCGGCACTGATCGAGTCCTTTGCCGCCAAGGCCGAGGCTCTGGGCTATCAGGATCAGTACAGAGGCACCCGCGTCACCCCCGGCGATCCGGTTGCTTTGCTCGACTCGCCGCAGGCACTCGATACCGCCCTGGCTGACGCCATCGAGGCCTCGGTCGGCGAAGACGGCGCCGAAGCCGTGATCATGGGCGGGGGGCCCTTGTCAGATGCCGCCATTCGACTTCAGGACAGCACCGAAGTGCCCTTGGTGATAGCCGTCAGTGCGGCGGCCAGGGCGGCGGTCGCGGCCCTGGGCCGCGACTGAGCGCGTCCTTTGCATCAATAGTCACGACGGCTGAAACAACAACAGAAACAAGAAAGAGACACCTTTATGTCCCATGACGATCTAAGCCTCGATACCTCCCGGGTCGATCCGGACCTGTACAACGAGGACCTGGCCCCGCTGCCCCACGCTCGGCGCAACTGGGGCGCCTTCGAGATCTTCAACGTCTGGTCCAACGACATCCAAAGCCTGTTCGGCTACACCCTGGCCGCGTCGCTGTTTCTGTCCTACAACCTGAGCGGCTGGGCGGTGATGGCGGCGATCATCCTGGCCGGGGTGATCGTGATGTTTCTGGTCAATCTGACCGGTGCCCCCAGCGTGCGCTACGGCATCCCCTTCCCGGTCATGGTGCGGGCGAGCCTGGGCGTGCGCGGCTCCAACCTGCCGGCGCTGTTGCGCGCCCTGGTCGGGATCTTCTGGTACGGCGTCCAGACCTACTTCGCCTCCACCGCCGTCACCCTGATGATCACCGCCCTGATCGGTACCGACGGCGGGGCCGGCATGCTCGGTCTGTCACCGGTCGCCTGGCTATCCTTCGTGCTGGTGTGGCTGTTTCAGATCGCGATCTTCTGGTCGGGGATCGAGCGTATCAAGCACTTCCTCAACTGGGCGGGGCCGCTGGTCTACGTGGTCATGGTAGCGCTGATGGTGGTGGTCTGGTGGCAGGCCGGCAGCGAGCTGCTGCCGGCGGTGGGCACCATCTTCTCGGCCAGCGGGGAAGGCGGCGGTGGCATCGGCGCCTTCGCTGCCGTGGTCGGTACCATGGTGGCTTACTTCGCCGCCGTGGTGATCAACTTCGGCGACTTTACCCGCTTCGTCAGAACTGAACGTCAGATGAAGCTCGGCAACCTGCTGGGGCTTCCCCTCAACGTCGCCTTCTTCTCCTTTATCGCGCTGATCATCACCGCCGGTACCCTGGTGCTGTTCGGTGAGGCCCTGACCAACCCCACCGATATCGTCGACCGGGTCGACGCCTTGCCGTTGACGCTGCTGGCGGCGGTCACCTTCTTCGCCGCCACCGTCGGCATCAACCTGGTGGCCAACTTCATTCCCCCGGCCTACGACCTGGCCAACCTCTTTCCCCGGGCGATCAGCTTCAAGGTCGGCGGCCTGATCACCGCCTGCGTGGCCTTTTTCGTCGGCGCGCTGTGGGTCTCGGTGATCAGCCAGATCGGCGTGCCCGGCTTCGTCAACGCCGTGGGTGCCATCGTCGCTCCGTTCTACGGCATCATCGTGGTCGATTTCTACCTGATCAAGGGCCGCCGACTCGACGTCCAGGCGCTGTTCTCGTCTCGTGACGGTGACGCCTACACATACACCAACGGCTGGAACCTGCGCGCCGTGGTGGCCTTTGCGCTGGCCGCGATCTTTTCGCTGGCGACGGTGGTGGTGCCTGCCCTGCAGGGGCTGGCCGGCTTCGGCTGGATGATGGGGGCAGCACTCGGTGGCGCCATCTACTACGCGCTGATGCGCCAGCACAAGCAGGCGGTGACGGCCCACTGAGGCCAGGCCCGACAGCCGAGCTTCCTCGAGCAGCAACTAGCAACTAGCAACTAGCAACTAGCAACTAGCAACTAGTAACTAGTAACTAGTAACTAGTAACTAGTAACTAGCAACTAGCAACAAGCAACAAGCAACAAGGCTCCCGGCGATCGCTGGGAGCCTTGTCGTTTCGGAGCCAGGCATTCTAGAGACGCGGTAAGCGTCAGGGCGCAAAGATATCGAACAGGTTGGGCGCCTCGTCCTCTTCCTCGACGATCGACAACGAGGCCTCGATGGCCTTGAGGTGGCGGCCCATGAAGGCGGCGGCGCGCTCGCCCTTGCCGTCTTCCAGGTACTGGATCAGATCCTGATGGTCATGTGACTCGCAGCCCAGGTGCCCGGCGTTGCCGTAGACGGCCAGAATCAGCGAACTGCGCGAACACAGGCGCTCGACGAAATCCGCCAGGGTGCGGTTGCCGGAGACCCGGGCCAGATAGGTGTGGAAGTCGGCGGACAGACGAATCGCGACGCTCTGCTCACCACTTCGCAATGCTTCCCGCTCACGCTGAGCCATGTCCTTGAGGGTGACGATGTCATCCTGGGTGATGCGCCTGGCGATATCCGACATCAGCCCGCACTCGACCATCTGGCGGGCGTCGAACACGTCCTTGGCTTCGTCAGCGGTAGGACGCGTCACGCTGGCGCCACGGCGTGGCGTCAGGGTGACGAGCTGCTCCAGCGCCAGGCGCTGCAGGATCTTGCGAATGCCGGTACGACTGACCCCGAACACCTCGGACAGGGCATCCTCGCGCAAACGTGCGCCCGGCTTGAGCCGGTGCTCGATGATGGCGTCGCTGATCGAGCGATGAATGGCCTCGTGACGCTCGGCGCCGTCACCGTTCTTGCCCTGTCTGGGGGCCGGTGAGGCGGGGGGCGAAGGCTTCACGCGCTGATTCATCGACACTGTCCTCGGATGCAATATATCCCCATTGTATACGAGATATACCGACAGGAAAGAACCGCAGTTCCCCGCATCCCGCCGGGGCAACTGCGGCTCATCCTGGTCCTCTATTCGCCCCAGTTGGCGACCAGAGCACGCTCCTCGTCGGTCATCTGGGTCAGGTTGCCAAGCGGCATATAGCCGCTGGCGACCACCTGCTGGATCGCGGCCTTCTGCTGCTCGACCTGGGCCTCGGTTTCCAGCGCCACACCGGCGGGCGGAGCGGTGAATCCGGCGTGGGCGGGCTGGGCGGCGTGGCAGCTGACACAGCGCTCCTGCATGACAGCATGCACCTGGGCCAACGGCGAAGCGTCGGATGCAACCGGTGCACTACTGCTGCTGCTGGCGTTGTCGGCGGCCGGACTGGTCGTCAGGCTCGGAGCCCCCACCGCGAAGGCCACCAGAATCAGCGTCACCCCGGCGGCCGGGTAGCTCGGCTTGTGCTGACCGCTGTGCATCAGCACGAAGTACTGGCGAATCAGGGCGCCGGCAAAGATCAAGAGCGCCATGATCACCCAGGCCCAGTCGCTGGTATAGGCGAAGGAATAGTGGTTGCTGATCATCAGCAGCACCACCGGCAGGGTGAAGTAGGTGTTGTGCACCGAGCGCTGCTTGCCGCGCTTGCCGTCCAGGGGGTTGGGCGTCTCGCCCGCCTTCATCGCCTTCACCATGCGGCGCTGACCCGGAATGATCCAGAAGAAGACGTTGGCGGACATGGCGGTGGCCATGACGGCACCGGTCAGCAGGAAGGCGGCACGTCCGGCGAAGATATGCACGCTGAGATAGGCCACCACCACCATCATGACGGCGACACCCAGGCTCAAGAGGCCATCGCGCTCCATGTTGGGGCTGACACGCTTGCACATCTCGTTGTAGACGACCCAGCCACCGAGCAGGAACAGCAGAGCCACCACATTGGCCTGCCAGCCGGACAGATTGGCGGCCCACTCCCAGGGACTCTGGGGGTTGACCAGGTAGAAACTGGGGTTGGCCATGTACAGAATCACGAACAGCGCAAAACCGGACAGCCAGGTGGTATAGGCCTTCCAGAAGGACCAGTGCAGATCGTCCGGCAGCTTGGCCGGCGCCGTGGCGTATTTCTGATTGTGGTAGAAGCCGCCCCCGTGGACCGCCCACATTTCGCCGAACACACCCTTGCCGCGGTCTTCTTCGTCCTTGGGGGTCTTCAACGAGTTGTCCAGCATGACAAAGTAGATCGACTCGCCTATCCAGGCGATGGCCGCGATGACATGCAGCCAGCGCAGCAGAAAATTGCTCACGTCCAACAGGTACGATGACATGGCCCTATCCCGACTTCAGTTGTTGTTGGAAGGCAGTCAGTATCGATGGCTGCCTGGTTGATCGTGCTCGATGACGCTCAGCTTCCGCGGTAGGTGGAGTAGCTATAAGGCGACAGCAAGAGCGGCACATGGTAGTGCTCACTGGCATCCGCCACGCCGAATCTCAGGGGAATCCGATCGAGGAAACGCGGCTCCGAGGCCTCGACACCCAGGGCGCGCAGATAGTCACCGGCGTGAAACAGCAGTTCGTACTCTCCTTCGACGAAGTCGTCGCCTTCGAGGATCGGGCTATCGCAGCGACCGTCATCGTTGGTCATCGTCTCCACGAGGCGCTGACGTTCGTCGCCAAGGATGCGAAAGAGCTCAATACGAATCCCCTGGCCTGGGCGGCCAAGCGCGGTATCCAGTACATGGGTGGTCAGGCGTCCCATAAGTGTCCTCCCCTCTCGCGGGTCATCAGCGGGTCGATCAGCGGGTCAATGTATCCAGTCCTGGACTGGCTAAAGTGAATCACTGACATGAAGCATCATCGTCTCTCGTCACACCAGGCCAGAGGCTTTCGCCGGTCGTGGCTTGCAGCAACACGAAGGTGACTTGAGCGATGCCGGCATGGCGGAACCAGTGCATGGTGGTGTGGAACCATGACAACATACATCATTGACCAAATTAAGAGTACATTTCAAACTATTTTTTGTATACAGTTTGAGCATGCATAGCTGCCTGGTGTTTGCCGACAGCAACAAAGGCTCGACCGACCTCTTGCCGTCTGCGCCTACGCCCGCTGCCAACAAGGTGTGACCGACACCAACGAGTCATCAGAGCTATGATCGTCCCCATCTACCTTGCCGTCATGACAGGAGCCACTCCCCATGCCTAGCCTCACCCAACGCCCCAGCCAGATGGACAAGACCCAATTCGTGACCACCTACGGAGACGTCTTCGAGCACTCACCCTGGGTGGCGGAGCGTGCCTTCGATCGTGGCCTGAACGAGCAGCATGACGATCCGGTACGTCTTGCCGAGCACATGGGCCAGGTCCTCAGCGACGCCTCCCCGGAGGAACAGCTACAGGTCATCCGGGCGCACCCTGATCTTGCCGGCAAAGCTGCCGCCGCAGGCGAGTTGACCAACGACTCCACCCGCGAGCAGGCCGGGGCCGGGCTGGACCAGTGCACCCCGGAGGAGCTGGAGCGCTTCACCCGCCTCAACGATAGCTACAAGGCGCGTTTTGGTATTCCCTTCATCATGGCGGTCAAGGGCGGCAATCGGCACACCATCCTCGCCGCCTTCGAACAGCGCCTGAACAACTCAGCCGAGCAGGAAAGGCAGGAAGCCGTGGTGCAGATCAATCGGATCGCTCGGTTCCGACTGGAAGATCGCGCTAGCTGAAGTAGCAAGCACACAAAAACGGCCGGTCACCTGGTGACCGGCCGCCAAACCCTACGTCGATGACCAGAGGCCTTGGCGCTCTCGTCATCCTGAAATCGTCACGCTTTTCGCGTCCGGGCTGGTTGTAGACGAACGGCCCCATGTGGATGACGGCCTACCAGACCCTTTCACGTGGTGCCCATCGGCCACGTTCAGCGAACCACCGAGTCATGCTCTGGACCCTGCCAGCTGCACGACAGTAGAGTTGCGCTACCTCACTTATGGGGCTCGTCGCTCTCGCTTGAGTTGCACTACCTCATCTCACGACCATGCTGAAACTGCACCCAAGGCGGGACCATTACGCTCGTGCCCACCTTTCCGCGACTTGCGCAGCGCCTGTCGCTCGGGGCCAGACACCTTTTTACTGCTTTATTTACTTCTGACTAATCTCTTTCTAGCTAATCTCTTTCTAGCTAATTTCCTGCTAGCTAAACGCTTGCTGGTGACGTTCCTGCTGGCTCCATTCTCCTTTTTTGATATCTCTGCTTGAGCCTGCCGGTGTCATCATCGACATGTCGACGTCGATATCTCAGGGCCATATCGCCGAGCCATATCACCGAGCCATGTATCCGGGCCGTGTCTGCGGGCAATATTCCTCGCCGATGACGCTAGCCGATGTCTACAGCCGACGCCCCTGGCGTCCAGAACGTACCAGCTTCGCCGCTACTCCTTGGCCGAATCCAGCGCTTCCTTGGCCACTCCCTGACACTTTTCCTGGTACTCCTTGCTCAACTTGAGCAACGTCTCGCTCTCCTCGCGCAGGCTCTCTCCGATCACCGACAGGGTTTCCTGCTGGGACTGGCTGGCGTTCTTCAGACTTTCGGCATCGCGCACTTCGCACCAGGACCGGGCCTGTGCGATACCTGCCTTCATGGCGGAGTCCATGGTCTTGAAACGCACATCCAGCATCTTCTGGGAATACTCCAGCGTCAGCAGGCTCCCCTCACGCCACGGACTCAACAATTTGTCCATGGAGGGGATCATGTTTTCCATTGTCGGCATTGCCTTGTTCTCGCTCATGTTGGTACTCCCTATAGGTATGCCAGCACGCTCGGCCCACGGGCAGCCTGATCGCCGTAACAACGACGAGACGAGGCAGCCTGGCAGTATCTTGTGCTGCACCGGTTACATATCGTCTTCAAACGAGCACAGAATCGTCTCGCATGTGAAGACTAGAACGCACCTTGCTGCACCGCAACATCATATAAGGCATATACGAGCCACTAATTGCACTAACGCGGGTAAAGTCACCCAGCATTCTCAGCATCTGCCCAGCGGCGCACCATTCGCACCATAGCAGTAGATGATTGACGCTCTGATGACAGCAGCGGCGCCAGCTCCAGAAGCACAACAAACACGCTTTTGTAAGAAATAACGACAAATACAATCGCCAATAACGACGGTCGCCGATAGCGACAATCGACAGTAGCGACAATCGACAGCTTCGTCATCAAGCACAGAACCGCTGTTTCGCCATTTCCGACGGGCCACCGGAGCAACTTGCACGCAGATTCACCAGCTCGGTACAGCTACCGCAGCGTTGTCCGATGGCCTTCCAAAAGATATCTGCAAGATTAGCTAAGACGAGGGCCCTTGCCGGCGATCCTCTAAAGCCATGATCGACATGCGGCAATAACCGTGGGGACATGATCGCCGCAGACTAAAGGCGAAGGCTTACCGAAGGAAACTGAGGAGGGAAGCGCATCGAGAAGTCGAGAGCAGAGTGCGAGACAGAGCAGAGGGCAAAGAGCGAGACGACGATATCAGGGCGTCGCCTCGCTCGGCAGCAAGGGTCAGGCGCGATAGGCGCCTTCGATATCACAGATGCGCACCGCGTTGCGGCCGACACCGCCATTGGCATCAAGCATCCGCTCGATCCAGGCGTAAACCGGATCGGCATTGGACACCAGATCCGCGGTGGATACCGAACGGGCCCACATGAAGTTGGCAAACACCAGGTAGTCCGCCGCACCGGGCGCATCGCCATCGATGAAGTCGCTTCCCGACAGCTGGCCACGCAGGGGCTCCAGGGCGCTATCGAGCTGGCTGAGCCCCTTGGCCGGAGAATGGAACTGCTCCAGGGTCATGCCCAGGCGTTTTTCACGAGTGGTGCGGAAGTAGTCGCGGTCCTTGGGATGGATGGCGTTCATCAGGTCCATCACGATGGTGCGCAGGATCGGCAACTGCAGGGCACGCTCGCTGTAGTGCTTGAAAAAGCGGGCGCGGGATTCGGCCAAGGGACCGCCAAGCAGCGTCGGGGCCTCAGGGTAGGCACGATCCAGGTATCGCAGGATCTCGAAACTGTCGGTGATCACTTCGTCGCCATCGATCAGCACCGGGACCTTGTCATGGTCCGTGAATTCGAGCTTTTCCTTTTCGGTAAAGCACCAGGGCCGCGCCTCCACCTCGAGCCCCTTGTGGGCGATGGCCAGCTTGGCTCGCCAGCAGAAGGGAGAAAAACGCAGTGACTCATCGATGCCACACAGGTCGTACATCACCAGGGCCATGCCAGATACCTCTAGAAGGGGAATGTCTGCCGATAGTGCCATCAACCGCCCACCTCGCCAACGCCATGATTTCCTGAGGGATGAAGACAAACCTGTCCATTAGTCTAAGAAACTAGCCTCGTTCGAACCCGCCTCCAGCGTCTTTGTCGACTCTAACCTACTGTTAAACAATAAATTTGAAGAATGATCGGACGAGGAGTCGTAAGCACCGCATTGGTCTGACCAATATCCCAGTCTAGAACGATTTCGCTAGTCGGCTTATCGTGCCGCCTTGTCCGAGCCTTACCCCGGCGTGAGACCGCCAACTTCGACACAACGGATATTACAAACAAGGACACGACAAGAGACCCCAACACCATGACCGACACCACTCTAGCCTTGATAGCCTTTGTGCCGCTCATACTGGCCGGCATCCTGCTGATCGGCATGCGCATGGCCGCCAAGGTCGCCATGCCCATCGTCTTTCTGGTCACCGCGCTGATTGCCCTGGTGGCCTGGGACATGACCTTCACACGGGTCCTGGCCTCGACCCTGCAAGGATTGATCCTGACCGTGGCGATCCTGTGGATCATCTTCGGCGCCATCCTGCTGCTCAACACCCTGAAGCACTCCGGCGGTATCGCCGCCATTCGCAATGGCTTCTCCGGCATCAGCCCGGACCGCCGCGTCCAGGCGATCATCGTGGCCTGGCTGTTCGGCTGCTTCATCGAGGGCGCCTCGGGCTTCGGCACGCCGGCGGCGGTGGCCGCCCCGCTGATGGTCGCGCTGGGCTTCCCGGCACTTGCCGCTGTGGTGGTGGGCATGATGATCCAGTCCACTCCGGTGTCCTTCGGCGCTGTCGGCACCCCCATCGTGGTCGGTGTCGCCGGTGGCCTGGACAGGGTCGGCATCACCGAGACGCTGGAAGCCGGTGGCTCCACCTGGATGGAGTACTTCCGCCTGATTGCCGGAGAAGTCGCGCTGGTGCATGCCGTGGTCGGTGTGCTGATGCCGCTGATCATGGTCAGCGTCATGGTGCGCTTCTTCGGTGCCAACCGCTCCTGGAAGGAAGGCCTGGCGATTGCTCCCTTCGCGATCTTCGCAGGCGTCGCCTTCGTGGTGCCCTACGCCCTGGCCGGAGTCTTCCTGGGCCCCGAATTCCCGTCGATGATCGGCGCCATGGTAGGCCTTGCCATCGTGGTCCCGGCCGCCCGTCGCGGTTTCCTGATTCCCGAAAAGAGCTGGGACTTCCCGGAAAGTGACAGCTGGCCTGCCCACTGGATCGGCAAGCTCAGCATCAAGGCCGACGAGGTCGTGGGCCGCGCACCGATGAGCACCTTCATGGGCTGGCTGCCCTACGTGCTGCTGGCGGTACTGCTGGTGGCGTCACGTACCATCGAGCCGTTCAAGCAGGCACTGACCTCGGTAAGCCTGGGCTTCAGCGACATCCTGGGTGAGGCCGGTATCTCCGGCAGCCTGCAGCCACTCTACCTGCCCGGCGGAATCCTGCTGATGGTGGTGCTGATCACCGCTCTGATGCATCGCATGAACGGCAATCAGCTCAAGGCGGCCTTCAGTGAATCCAGCCGTACCCTGCTGGGCGCCGGCTTCGTGCTGGTGTTCACCATCCCCATGGTGCGCATTCTGATCAACTCCGGCGTCAACGGCGCGGATCTGGCCTCCATGCCGGTGGCCATGGCCACCGCGGTGGCCAACGGTGTCGGCGACATCTATCCGCTGTTCGCTCCTGCCGTCGGCGCGCTGGGTGCCTTCATCGCCGGCTCCAACACCGTGTCCAACCTGATGCTGGCAGACTTCCAGTTCAACGTGGCCCAGCAACTCGGTGTGTCCACCGCGCTGATGGTGGCGCTTCAGGCCGTCGGCGCCGCCGCCGGCAACATGATCGCCATCCACAACGTGGTAGCCGCCTCGGCCACCGTGGGCCTGCTGGGACGCGAGGGCATCACCATTCGCAAGACCATCCTGCCGACCATCTACTATGTGCTCGCGGCGGGGCTGATCGGGCTGGTGGCGATGCAGGTCGTCGGTATCTCCGACCCGCTGATGGGGCTATTGCAGTAGGCACTACGCCAAGCCAGGCGCCACCTGGCTGACCGACAAGGGGGTGTCATCGACGATGACACCCCCTTCTTGTTGGCGACAGGCGCCACCTTTGCTCGAGAACTGCGCCACTCTAAGCACAGTTTGACTACCTCTGTGCCGATATGGCGGCCCTTATACCCTGCGCCTAGAGTTAATTCAGTGTAGTACGCACGTGCAGCATTCTTGCTTTCAGGTTCAGCGGCAAGGCGCGTTGCCTGCGCACTGACCAGGGGATGGCTCTTCGTGAGCGCCCACGCACGCATGGCCTCGACAAGGGCCACGACTCTCGACCAGGGGAAATTCAGATGTCCTATCTGCTGCTTGCCATGATCACCGTGATCGCCGTCGTGGTGATTACCAACGGCGCGAGATCCTCGGAATCCATGCTGTTGCTGAGGCACAAGGCTCCCGGTCCGCACAGGGTCAAGCGGCACAGAAGGCCGACCCGACGGCATCTCTAGACCGGGGACGCTCCCTCCAGGGTGTTGACGAGTTGCCCGCAGACCACAGACAGCGCGGCACGGTGTCCGTGGCCTCTTGCGAAGGGGGGGCAGGCGCTGTCCGATACGTCGACGAGCGCAGGCTCTGATGACCTAGCCGATGCGAGCCAGCCGGGTACGATGTAGCCGCGCCTTGGTCACGTAGCCCTCGGCATTGGTCTTGAGTGCGGCGATGGCCTTGTCGTCCAGTTGCCGGATCACCTTGCCCGGCGAGCCGACGACAAGGCTGTTGTCGGGGATCTCGGCGCCTTCCTTGACCAGCGCCCCTGCCCCGATCAGGCAGTTCTTGCCGATCACGGCGCCATTGAGCACCACCGCCTGGATGCCGATCAACGAGCCCTCGCCCACGGTGCAGCCATGCAACATCGCCTGGTGCCCCACCGTGACGCCCGGTCCTACCGACAGCGGGTAGCCGGGGTCGGCGTGCAGCACCGCACCATCCTGGATATTGCTGCCTTCTCGCACTTCAAGTGATTCGGTATCGCCCCTTAGTACCGCCTGGTACCAGATGCTGGCGTCTTCATGGATTTTCACCTGGCCGATGACCTCGGCGCTCTCGGCGACGAAGACGGTGCGATGAATATGGGGGGAATGGTTACCCAGACGATAGATGGCCATGGCCCGCTCCTGACGAGGTTATCCTTGTGGATGGGGGGCGCGGGGCGCCCACCCTGCCTATATAGTGGACGCTGTTTCCAAACTCTGCCTACTCCGTTGTCGGTTCCTGTGCGAGAGAGGCAAAGTACGCTGCGATCTCCGTCGCCACTCGGCGTACATCCGACTCGCTGACCCCCAGATGGGTCACCAGGCGGGTACGCGGCCTCACCGCGATCAAGATGCCACGCTCGGCAAGAAAGCCCTCCAGTGCGGCGCAGTGAGGAGCCGGCACGTCGAGAAAGACCATGTTGGTGGCCTGACCTGCCACTCCGATGCCGTCAATACCACCCAGCCACTCGGCGAGCTGGCGGGCATGACGGTGGTCGTCGGCCAGTCGCTCCACATGGTGATGCAAGGCATGCCGGCAGGCCGCCGCCAGCAGCCCCGACTGGCGCATGCCGCCTCCCAGCGTCTTGCGCCAGCGACGGGCCGCGGCGATAAAGCGCTCGCCGCCGACCAGCAACGAGCCCACCGGCGCGCCCAGCCCCTTGGAAAAGCACAGCGATACAGAATCGAAACCGGCACACAGCTCCGCCAGCGACTTGCCGGTGGCGACACTGGCGTTGAACAGGCGGGCGCCATCGAGGTGACAGGCCAGGCCTCGCTCGGCGGCAAGGCCGGTCACCTCCTGCACATAGTCCTGGGGCAATACCCGGCCCTGAAAGGTATTTTCCAGTGCGATCAGTCGGGTTCGCGCATGATGGATATCGTCACCCTTGATGGCCTCGGCGATATCCTCCAGCGCCATGCGTCCGTCTGCCTGCTGGGCCAGGGGCTGGGGCTGGATGCCGCCAAGGACAGCGGCACCGCCGCCTTCATCGCGATAGATGTGCGAGCGTTGCCCGGCGATCACTTCGTCGCCACGCGCGCAGTGGACCAGCATGGCGGTCAGATTGCTCTGGGTGCCGGAGGGAAAGAAGGCCGCCGCGGCGAAGCCCGCGCGATCGGCCACCTCTGCCTCGAAGGCGGCGACGCTGGGGTCATCACCCCAGACGTCATCGCCCACCGGTGCGATGGCCATGGCATCACGCATGGCCTCGGTCGGTTGGGTCACGGTATCGCTGCGTAGGTCGATCATGGCGCTCTCCTTGTTCGCGCTGGCCTTTCCCCGAGTATGCCAGTTCGGATTTCGTCTGAGGACTGTCGCCCTAAACTGTCATTCCTGAACTGTCACAAGAGGACCGTCACCCGAGCATTGCCCCCCTGCCCTCCCGACGACTCAGGCCAGCGCCTCGGCCAGTACCCTGGCGACATGACGCGCCTCACGTGCGGCACCGTCACGAATCTGGTGACGACAGCTGGTGCCGTCGGCCACGATCAGCGCATCCTCGGCGTCGCGCACCGCCGGCAGCAACGAGAGTTCCGCCATCTGCATGGAGGCCTCATAGTGCTCACGCTCGTAGCCGAAACTACCGGCCATGCCGCAGCACGACGACTGGATGGTCTCCACCTCGAGTTCGGGAATCCAGGACAGCACCTGCTGCACCGGCGTCAGGGCATCGAACGCCTTCTGGTGACAGTGGCCGTGGAGCAGCGCCCGCGACACCGGTAGCGCCTCGAGCGAAAGCTCCAGCCTGCCGGCATCCTTCTCGCGCACCAGAAATTCCTCGAACAACAGGCTCGCCTCGGCCAGTCGCTTGGCGGGCTCGCCCAGGCCGAAGCCCAGGAACTCGTCGCGCAGGGTCAGCAGGCAGGATGGCTCGAGCCCGACCACGGCAAGCCCTTTTTCCACGTGGGGGGTCAGCGCCGCCAGGGTCCGCTCGGCCTCCGCCCGGGCCCGATCGACCTGACCGCTGGCCAGGTAGGTACGCCCACAGCACAGCGGACGACGATCCGCAGCGCTCGCCAGGATCACCTGGTAACCCGCGGCTTGAAGCACGCGCATGGCGGCCTCGACGTTGTCGGCTTCCATATAGTTGTTGAAGGTATCGACGAACAGCACCACCTCCTTCACCGCCTGGTCGGCAACGGCAGGTCGCTCTCCCTGTCGGGCCCGCCCCAGGTAGTTGTCGGTGACGCGTGGCAGCGCGCGCTCCTCGGCCAGCCCCAGCGCCCGCTTCAGCGGTGAGGCCAGCCAAGGCATGCCGTCGATGGCCTTCACCAAGGGTGACAGGCGTCGCAGCACCGGCGCGCGCCTTGGCAGGTCACCGATCAGGCGCTCGCGCAGCGACACCCCTTCCTTGGCGACCCGTGACGCCCGGGCCTCGATCTTGATCCGCGCCATATCGACGCCGGTGGGACAGTCACGTTTGCAGCCCTTGCAGGAAACGCACAGATCGAGCGCCTCCTTGACCTCGTCGCTGGCCAGGCCGTCGCGACCGAGCTGGCCGGACAACACCAGGCGCAGGGTATTGGCGCGGCCGCGGGTCAGGTGCTTCTCGTCGCGGGTGATGCGATAGCTAGGACACATGGTGCCGGCATCGAACTTGCGGCAGTGGCCGTTGTTGTTGCACATCTCCACTGCGCTGGCGAGGCCGCCGGTGACATCGCGGCCGCTACCCGGTGGGGTCTGCTCGCCGTTCAAGGGATCTCGCTCGACGTTCCAGGGCGACCAGTCCAGCACCGGCGTCAGTTCGATGCGCTGGTACTCCCCGGGAAAGCGGAAAAGCCGAGAGTCGTCCATCTTCGGGGTGTCGACGATCTTGCCGGGGTTGAGCAGGTTGTCCGGGTCGAACAGCCCCTTGACCTCGCGGAAGGCGTCGTTGAGTGTCTCGCCAAACTGCCAGGCCACCCACTCGCCGCGACAGATGCCGTCGCCGTGCTCGCCGGAGTAGGCGCCCTTGTAGGCCTTGACCAGTGCCGAGGCCTCCTCGGCGATGGCGCGCATCTTCTCGGCGCCGTCCCGGCGCATGTCGAGAATCGGGCGCACGTGCAGGGTGCCGACGCTGGCGTGGGCGTACCAGGTGCCCTCGGTGCCGTGACGATGGAACACCTCGGTGAGCTTGTCGGTGTACTCGGCCAGATGCTCGAGCGGCACCGCACAGTCCTCGATGAAGGACACCGGCTTGCCGTCGCCCTTCATGCTCATCATGATGTTGAGTCCCGCCTTGCGCACGTCCCACAGCGCCTTCTGGGCCTTGGGTTCGGGCATGTCGACGACACAGTCCGGAAGCCCCAGGTCTGCCATCAGCTCGTTCAACCGAGCCAGGCTCGCCAGCAGCTCGTCTCGGTTCTCGCCGGCGAATTCCACCAGCAGCACCGCCTCGGGCTTGCCGATCAGGGCCTTCTCGATCACCGGACGGAAGGACGGATTCTCCAGAGACAGCGCGATCATGGTCTGATCGACCAGCTCCACCGCCGTCGGTGACAGGGTCACGATGTGCTGGGTCAGGTCCATGGCCTGATAGAAGGTGGGGAAGTTCACCACCCCCAGCACCTTGTGCTGCGGCAGAGGTGACAGCTTCAGGGTCAACTGGCGGGTCAGCGCCAGGGTGCCCTCGGACCCCACCAGCAGATGGGCCAGGTTCGCACGACCGTCGGCCTCATAGGGCAGCGGGTTCTGACAGTCGAACAGATCGAGGTTGTAGCCCGCCACCCGCCTGAGCACCTTGGGATAGTGCTCGCGGATGCGCTCGCCTTCACGCCGGGCGATGGCCTCGACCTGCTCGGCCAGCCGCGCCGCCCGGGAACCGGCGGCCAGCTCGCCGACCAGACCGAGGTGCACCTTCTCGCCGTCGGCCAGCAGGACGTCCAGTGCCTGGACGTTATGCACCATGTTGCCGTAGTGGATCGAGCGCGAGCCGCAGGAGTTGTTGCCGGCCATGCCGCCCAGGGTGCACTGGGCGCTGGTGGAAACATCCACCGGGAACCACAGGCCATGGGGCTTGAGCCAGGCGTTGAGGTGATCGAGCACGATGCCGGGCTCGACCACCACCGTGCGCGCCTCCTTGTCGAAGGACACCACACCGTTCAGATGGCGGCTGGCGTCGATCACCAGCGCCTCTCCCACCGTCTGGCCGCACTGGCTGGTGCCGCCACCCCGAGGCAGCACCGGAATGCCTTCCCCACGAGCGATCTCCAGGGCCGTGGCCAGATCATCCTGATGGCGCGGGATCACCACGCCCACCGGGGTGATCTGATAGATCGAGGCGTCGGTGGAATAACGGCCGCGACTGGCGGCGTCGAACAGCACCTCGCCCTGGATTTCCCTGGCCAGGCGCGCGGCAAAGTCCGGCAGCGGCTGGATCCGTGCATCCCGCCCCTTGGCGGCAGACGTCAACGAGTTCATCACCCTCTCCTTGATAACCCTGGGTAGACCGTCGGCGACAGCACCGCCGACGGGCGGGCGGTGGTTCAATCGCGAGCAAGGCGGGCCACGTGGGGCGCCGGGTTCTCGGAGAAGTACGCCATGGCAGCCTCGACGCCGCTGCCGGCAAGGCTCACCCCGGAAAGCTTCAGCCCCATCTCGCAACCGGCCAGGGTCGCCATCAGCGTCAGGTCGTTGCAGTCGCCCAGGTGGCCGATACGGAACATGCGTCCCTTGGCCTTGCCAAGCCCGGTGCCGAGCGACAGGTCGAAGCGCTCGTAGATCAGCTTGCGCACGGCATCGGCGTCGACGCCCTCCGGCATCACTACGCCGGTCAGCACCGGCGAGTAGACCTCGGGGTCCTGGCACTGGATCTCGAGTCCCCAGGCGTTCACCGCCGCGCGCACGCCCGCCGCCCAGCGCTGATGACGGGCCAGGACGTTATCCATCCCCTCGTCCAGCAGCATGTCGATGGCCTCGTTGAGGCCGTAGAGCAGATTGGTATTGGGGGTATAGGGCCAGTAGCCGCCCTGGTTGGCCTCGAGGATCTCGTCCCAGGCCCAGAAGCTCTTGGGCAGCCGCGACTCGCGACTGGCGGCCAGGGCCTTGTCGGAGATCGCGTTGAAGCTGATCCCCGGCGGCAGCATCAGTCCCTTCTGGGAGCCGGAAATAGTGACGTCGACACCCCACTCGTCGTGGCGATAGTCGGCGCTGGCAAGCCCCGAGATGGTATCGACCAGCAACAGCGCCGGATGACCGGCGGCGTCGATCGCGCGGCGCACCGCGGCGATGTCGCTGGTAACACCGGTGGAGGTCTCGTTGTGGACCACGCACACCGCCTTGATCCGCTGTTCGGTGTCTTGCTTGAGGCGTGCCTCGATCATGTCGGCCTGGACACCGTGGCGCCAGCCCTCGGCCCCCGGCAGGCCCAGAAACTCGGGCTCGAGTCCAAGACGCAGGGCCAGACGATGCCACAGCGAGGCGAAGTGGCCGGTCTCGAACATCAGCACCTGATCCCCCGGCGACAGGGTATTGGCCAGGGCGGCCTCCCAGGCCCCGGTACCGGAAGCCGGATAGATGATCACCGGCTTGTCGGTCTTGAAGATCTTGCCGACCTTGCCGAGCAATTCACGTCCGAGGGCGCCGAACTCCGGGCCACGGTGATCGATGGTCGGCAGGCTCATGGCCCGCAGGATACGATCCGGCACCGGCGAGGGGCCGGGGATCTGGAGGAAGTGACGTCCGGTGGGATGAAAGTCGAGATTCAGCATGTAAGGCCTCCTGGCCAGACGTCGCACTGGGCGACGCCTGGGTAGCTGTTCGGGCGCCAAGCGCTGCCACGCCCCTCTTGTAATAATCTGTAATAATGAATGCAATTTTTATGGTGACACCGCCCCACCGATTCGGCGACATGCCAGACGCTAGCTGCCGATCGCGGTGGTGCCGGTGTCAGCGCACGGCACCCTGTTGACGCAGCGCATCGATCTCGTCCGCAGCCAGCCCGATCTCCCCAAGCACCTCGTCGGTGTGCTGGGCGAACAGCGGCGCCGGCTGGCGAATCGCCAACGGGGTCGCCGAGAACTTGCTGGGAAAGCCCAGGGTCTTCATCCGCCCCATGGTCGGATGATCGACCTCCAGCACCATCTCGCGGGCCAGGTAGTGTTCGTCGTGCATGGCCTGGTCGAAGTCGTTGATCGGCCCTGCCGGCACCCCGGCGGCGTCACAGCGATCGAGCCAGTAGGCGCGATCCTGTTGCCCGAGGATGTCCTCGAGGATGGCTTCCAGCGCCTCGACGTTGGCCCCGCGGTCGAGGTTGGTCTTGAAGCGCTCGTCGACCATCAGCTCGGGGCGCTCGATGACGTCCTCGCAGAAGCGCTCCCAGGTACGCTGGTTGGCGCAGCCGAGCATCATGTAACCGTCGCGTACCCGCATCGCCTGGTAGGGCGCGGACACCCGATGGCGCCAGCCGGTGGCCTCGGGCACTCGGCCTTCGGAGAAGTAGGCGCCCGCCTCCCAGGTGAACCAGGGCAGGCCGCACTCGGCGATGGCGATGTCCAGGTGCTGGCCTTCGCCACTGCGCTGGCGGTGGATATAGGCCGCCAGGATCGAGTAGATGGCGGTCAGGCCGGCGCCGATATCGTAGACGGCGACCCCGGTCTTGAGCGGACGCCGGCCCGGCTCCCCGGTCATCGACATCAGCCCGCTCATGCCCTGGGCCACCAGGTCGAAGCCGCCCTTGTGACGCGACGGACCGGTCTGGCCGTAGCCCGAGATCGAGCAGTAGATCAGTCCCGGGTTGATCGCCTTGAGGCTGTCGTAGTCGATCTTCAGCGACTGGGTGACGCCGGGTCGATAGTTCTCGACCACCACGTCGGCTTCCTTGGCGAGGCGATAGAACACCTCGCGCCCCTTCTCTTCTTTCAAATTAAGCGAAATGCTCTTCTTGTTGCGGTTGATCTGGGCGAAACAGGTCGATTCATCCTCGACGTAGGGGCCCATCTGGCGGCTGTCGTCGCCGCCGTTGGCCTTCTCGACCTTGATCACCTCGGCGCCCATGTCTCCCAGCACCATGGTGCAGTAGGGGCCGGCCATGATCTGCGAGACGTCCAGTACCTTGATCCCATCGAGTGGCAGCATTGTGGTTCTCCTTGCCCCAGGGCCTTTATCGGCCCTGCCAGCGGAAGGGTGTCTTGTTGACGAACTTGTCCACCGCGGCCTTGAAGTCGCGGCTGGTGTAGCAGGTGGCGATCCAGTCGTCGCTGGCGTCGAAGGCCGGGCGGCGCTGTTCGATGACCCGCTGGATCACCTCCTTGGCCGCCCGCACGGTCAAGGGGGCACGTTCCTTGAACGCCTGCGCCTGCTCGGTCACCGTCGCCTCGATGGTCTCGGCGTCGACGATCTCGCCGACCAGGCCCAGTGCCAGGGCCTCCTCGGCACGTACCAACTCGCCCGCCATCAGTACCTGCTTGGCCCGGGCGATGCCGGCGTGCTCGACCAGCCGCGAGACGTTGGTGATCGACAGGCAGTTGCCCAGCGTCCTGGCGATGGGGATACCGAACTTGAGACTCGGTGTCGCCAGGCGGAAATCACAGGCCAGGGCGATGGCCGCGCCACCGCCGACACAGAAGCCTTCCAGCAGCGCCAGCGTCGGCAGCGGCAGCTTCTCCACCCGCCCGACCACCCGGTCGATGCGACGCTCGTAGGCAATGGCGTCTTCACCCTTGTCAAAGGCAGCGAACTGCTTGATGTCGGTGCCGGCGACGAAGGCTTCGCCACCTGCACCGCGCATCACCACCGCGACCAGCTCCGGGTCGTTCTCGATGGTCTCGCAGTGGGCCTCGAGCTGGTCGTACATCTGCCAGGTCATGGCGTTGCGACTGGCGGTGCGATCGAAGGTCAGCCAGGCGACGCCGTCTTCACTGTGGTAGTGCACCTGGCCTTGATCGTTGTCGCTCATGTCGTTGTTCTCCTTGTGGTGGTCGCGATCACACGCCGTAGATCAGGTTGACCAGCGCCAGGGCCACGGCGGGCACGTAGGTGTTGATCAGCAGGATCACGAACAGCACCGCCAGGAACCACAGATTGGTGCGCGTGGTGGCCCAGATGTCGGCCTTGGCGATGGAGCAGGAAGCGATCAGCACGCTGGCTACCGGCGGGGTCTGCTGGCCGATGGCCAGGTTCAGCGTCACGATCAGGCCGAAGTGCAGCGGATCGATGCCCACCGCGGTTACCAGCGGCAGCACGATGGGCACCACCAGGATGATCGCCGCCGCCGAGTGCAGGAAGATGCCCAGCACCAGGAAGATGACGTTCAGAAGCGCCAGTACCACGTACTTGTTGTCGGTCATCTCGGCGATCGAGTTGGCCAGTTGCTGGGGAATCTGGGTCTCGGTCAGATACAGACCGACCACCGCCGAGGATGCCACCAGCAGCATCACTACCGCCGTCTGCACGCCAGCATCGAGACAGGCCTTGTAGAAGATCTTGAGGCTGAACTCGCGATAGATCACCGCGCTGATGAAGATCGCCACGACCACCGCCAGCGCCGCGCCTTCGGTGGCGGTAACGATGCCGCCGAAGATCCCGCCAAGGATGATCACCGGAATCAGCAGCGCCCAGATGGCGCCCTTGAAGGCCTTCCACAGACGCGATGCCTGGAAGTTCTGCTCCGCCGGCAGGTTGTGACGACGCGCCAGGAAGTAGCACATGGCCGCCAGCCCCAGGGCGCCGAGCAGGCCCGGGAAGATACCGGCGACGAACATCTTGACCACCGACTCGCCGGACATGACCGCGTAGAGGATCATCGGGATCGAGGGCGGCAGGATGATCGCCAGGCTCGCTGCAGACGACGAGATGGCGGCGGCGAACTCCTTGGAGTAGCCCTTCTTGCGCATGGCCGGAATCAGGATCGAGCCGATCGCCGAGACACCGGCAACGGCAGAGCCCGAGATCTCGGCAAAGAAGATTGAGGCGCCGATGGTCACCATGGCGAGACCGCCCTTGATGAAACCGACCATGGCCGAGGCCAGATCGATCAGACGGCGCGAGATGCTCGAGGCGTTCATGATGGCACCGGCCAGGATGAACAGCGGAATCGCGATCAGCGGGAACTTGGTGGCACCGTCGAACATCACCATGCCGACGTTGGGCAGGGCCAGGGTACCGTAGCTGGCCACGGTGGCCAGGGCGCCGACGAGACCGAGGGCGATGGCCACCGGCACGTTGATCAGTATCAGCCCGATCAGGCCGAAGAACATGGAAGCAATGATCATGGGGTTCTCCTCGTCAGCTGGCGCGCTGCGGACCGGTGGGTGAATCGTCGGTACGCACGTCGTCGGCCAGCACACCGGCCTCTTCGAGCTCGTGATCGACGAAGCCGGCTCCCTTGGCCGCCCGGATGACCTCGGGAAGCCTGAGCAGCTGGGCGAGAATGAACATCGCGGCACCGATCGGAATCACCGACTGGGTGAACTGCACCGAGATGCTGGGCAGGCTCACCAGCGTGGAGCCCTCGAGGATCTGCACCACCTGAAAACCGGTAACGCCGAGCAGCACGAAGAAGCCGATGGTGATCGCCTCGGCGAGCAGCGCGATGGGCAGGCGAATGGACGGCGAGACCATGTTGATCACGCTGGGACAGGCGATATGGGCGCCCTTCAAGGCAGCCAGGGCAGCGCCGTAGTAGGTCAGCCAGGCCAGTCCGATCGAGGCGACCTCGTCGTACCAGCTGAAAGGAGAGCCCAACAGGCGTGACGCGAACCCGATGGTCACCACCAGGGTCAGCGCCAGCACATTGAGAAAGACGATGACCTCCAGAATCTTCTGGTAGGCCGCGGAAATGGTGGTAAGCACAGAGCATCCCTCCGAAGGTGGATGCGGCCTCACCGAAGGTGGCGAGGCCGCAGTGGACAGGCGTTATTCGCGCAGTGCTTCCACCCGCGACAACAGTTCCTCACCACCTTCCACCTCGGCGGCGAACTTCTCGTAGATCCCGCGAGAGCCCTCGACGAAGGCGTCGGTGTCGACCTCGTTTACCTCCATGCCTTCTTCTTCCATGGTGCTGACCAGGCTTTCGTCAAGCGAGGCGCCCTGCTCCAGTGCGAAGGCCTCGACCTCTTCGGCGGTCTCGATCAGCACTTCGCGGACGTGCTCGGGCAGGCGGGTCCAGCTGGCACCGGCCAGCACATAGGCCGGGGAATAGACGTGATTGGACAGCGACAGGTAGTCCTGGACCTCCTGGAAGCGCTGGGAATAGATCTGTACCAGCGGGTTTTCCTGACCGTCCATGGCGCCGGTCTGCAGCGCGACGAAGGCCTCGGACAGCGCCATGGGCGCCGGCGATGCGCCGTAGCTCTTGAACATCTCGACCCGCCACACACCGTTGGGGGTACGCAGCTTGATGCCGTCCAGATCCTCAGGGACCACGATCGGGCGGACGTTGTTGGTGATCTGGCGGAAGCCGTTCTCCCAGATGCCGATGATGCGGTAGCGCTTGTCTTCGGCGACCGGATACAGGACATCGCGCAGCACCTCGTCGCGGACTCGGGCGAGGTGCTCCCGGTCCTCGATCAGGTAGGGCATCTCGAACAGCGAGAATTCCGGCGCCACGCTGCTCATGATCGAGGACGGCAGCGACAGATCGATGGTGCCGAGCTTGAGCTTGTTGAGCATCTGCTCGTCGGAACCCAGCTGGCTGGAGCCATAGGTCACCACCTCGGCCTCGCCTTCCAGGCGCTCGTTGGCCAGACGGGCGAACTCGTTGGCGGTCTTCTCGAACAGCGATCCCGGGCCACCGACGTGGCCGAACTTGATCTGCACCTCGTCGGCCTGAGCGGCACCGACGCCAAGCGCCAGTACGGATGCGGCCAGTACGGTCTTCAGCAGTTTCATAACCCTCACTCCGATTGTTGTTGTCCATCGTGGTCTGGCGGTGGGCGCCGACTGGCACCCTGGAGGAAGCCTCAACGGGAGCTGGCGTGCTCTTCACGTAACGGTTCCGTCAGTCGCGGATTCCGTCACTTGAGCTTTCCGTTTCCAGGGCGTTCAGGGCCTGGGGACAGGAGTCGCTTCCCGCTGGGTCAGGGTTAATATGGATACATAATTCAAAATTAGGTATTATACTTTTGTCTTTCGCAAACTCGCCTTAGAGAATATTTATCGCTTAAATTTCAATGTCTTATGTAGAAAAAACGAGCTATCCAAGCCACTCGCTCCCTTGCTGCATCCCTGGAGACATACACAAAAAAAGCGAGCTCGAAGGCTCGCTCTGTCGCTTGCTGACGGGTCTGGCATCCGTCCCTGTCGCCAGACAGTTGCCAGACCGAAATCAGGGATCGGGGGCCATATCGGGCTCCAGCCCGGCTTGCCAGCCTGCCGCCTCGATGCCAGCGATGGCGGCGGCCTGATCGTCGGCCGAAGAAGCGCCGCTGACACCGACCGCACCCAGGATGCGCTGATCGTCATCGAGGATCAGTACTCCCCCGGCCACCGGCACGAAGCGGCCCCCGGAGGCCTCGGCCACCGCCGCCAGGAAGGCGGGACGCTCGCGGTTACGCTCGCCGGTGGTACCACTGGATACCCCGATACCCAACGCCGCGTAGGCCTTGCCGTTGGCCACCGGCCAGCGCAGCGGGCTGCAGCCGTCTTCACGCTCGGCCGCCACCGGATTGCCGCCGGCGTCCAGCACCACCGCGGTCAGAGGAGGCAGTTCGCCCTTGCGGGCAAAGGCGAAGGCGGCGTCGAGCAATTGCCGCGCCGACTGACGCGACAATTGTACCTGTGCAAGAAATACGTTTCCGGCCATAGCAACTCCAGCGCAAGATATGAGAGAAGACAGAAAAGGCAGGCAGCAAGACAGCGGCCGGAATCCGATCGATGCCATTCGGCCCCACCCTCCGCTGCCTCACAGGGTTACCCGAGTGCCTGGCCAAATACGCTCGCCAACACTCGCATAATTTGAATAATGAATTCATAATACGGAAAAGTTGAACCGTCAAGCGTTCGACCGTCAAACGATAATGAGCCCGGGAAATCCGCCATGGAAAAGATTCAGCCGCGTAGCCTGTACCTGGAAGTCGCCGACAGGATCCGCGACCTGATCGAGCAAGGCAGCCTGCTGCCCGGCGAGAAGATCGCCGAAAAGGCCCTGTGTGAAACCTTCGGTGTGTCACGCACCCCGCTCAGAGAAGCCCTCAAGGTGCTGACCTCGGAAGGGCTGGTCGAGAACCTGCCCAACCGAGGCTCCCGCGTGGTGCGCCTGACCCGGCGTGGGGTCAAGAACACCTATGACGTCATGGGCGCCCTGGAAGGCCTGTCCGGTGAGCTGGCCTGTCAGCACCTGACAGATACCGACGTCGAGGAGATCCGTCGTCTGCATCAGCTGATGCTGGGCCACTACCAGCGCCAGGAGCTGGCTCCCTACTTCGAGGTCAACCAGCAGATCCACGAGTGCATCCTGGCCGCGTCGAACAACGACGTGCTGATCGAGATGTACAACAACCTGAGCCAACGGGTGAAGCGCATTCGCTACAGCGTCGAGATGGGCCCGGCCAACTGGGCCAAGGCCGTCGCCGACCACGAGGCCATGCTGGAGGCGATCGAGGCCCGCGATGGCAAGCGCCTGGGCGACATCCTGCGCGCGCACCTCGGCCACAAGCTCGAGGTTGCCGCCGTCAGCGGCATCATCGACGAGGAATAGCAGGTCCCGGGCCGGCACGCAGAAGTCTCTGCCGTCGTCCCGGCACTTACCACTCTTCCAGGCGCATGGCCGAGCGCTCCAGACGCTGATCCTCGGCCTCGATCTCGCGCAGCATGTCACCGATGGTGGACAGGTGCTCCAGCGCCACCCGCCGCGCCAGTTGTGGCTTGCCCTCTACCACCGCGCGGTGCAGGCGGGCGTGCTGGCGGTTGATCATGTCCCGGGCGTCAGGACGATGATAGAGGTGCTTGACCGAGGCGAACACCGAACTCAGCAGCAGGTCGGTGAGGCTCTGCAGGGTATGCGCCAGCACCGGGTTATGCGACGCCTGGCAGATGGCCAGGTGGAAGGCGTGGTCGAGTCGCGCCAGACGCTCCACCTCGAGGGGGTCCGCCTTGTCCACGTAGTCCGCCATCTCGCGGTAGCGCCGGGTGATCAGCACCCTGTCCGAGGCGGTGCCGCGGCTCGCGGCCAGGCTCGCCGACTCCCCTTCCAGCAGCGCACGCACCTCGAGCAGGTCGTACAGGGTGCGTGGGTGCTCGCGAAACAGGTGCATCAAGGGCGTGGCATGGGGCGCCTCCACCAGCGGCGCCACCTCGGAGCCACGCCCCTGGCGAGTCACGATCACGCCTTTGCTTCGCAGGCTGCCAAGCGCCTCGCGCAGCGAGGAACGCCCCACCCCCAGCCGCTCGCACAGCCGCCGTTCCGAGGGCAACAGCTGGCCCGGGCGAAAGACACCGTCAAGGATCAGCGTCTCCAGCTTCGAGGCGATGGCCTGGGAGGTGCTGCTCGGTGCCAGTCGTTCTTCGTTGTCCCACATGTCCTGCCTCCCGCAGCGTGCGCGGTTCGTCGTCCGTATTGATGCCCTGAACCGAGCACATCTGCCAATAACTGGTCAGACCAGCAAACCAAAATCTGGACACCGAGGTCAAGACAACGCAGATTGTAGTGCAGACAATAACCATCATTAGCCGCACGACCGTGCTAGCTCAACCGAGGAAGCGTCATGAACATCCTCTATGACGAACGCCTGGACGGCGCCTTGCCACGGCGCGACAAGAACGAGGTGCTCGCCGAACTCACCCGCGTGGTCCCCGACCTCACCCTGCTGCACCGCGAGGAAGACCTGCGCCCCTTCGAATGCGACGGCCTGTCGGCCTACCGCGTACTGCCCATGCTGGTGGCCCTGCCAGAGCGCCTGGACCAGGTCGAGGCGCTGCTCAAGCAGTGTCGTGAACTCGGCGTGCCGGTGGTCACCCGCGGCGCTGGCACCGGACTGTCCGGTGGGGCCCTGCCGCTGGAACAAGGCGTGCTGCTGGTCATGTCTCGCTTCAATCGGATTCTCGACATCGACGCCGACGCCCGCATCGCCCGGGTCCAGCCAGGGGTGCGCAACCTGGCCATTTCCGAGGCGGCATCGCCCTACGGGCTCTACTATGCGCCGGACCCCTCCTCCCAGATCGCCTGCTCGATCGGCGGCAACGTGGCCGAGAACGCCGGCGGCGTGCACTGCCTCAAGTACGGCCTCACCGTACACAACGTGCTGAGGCTCGAGGTGATGACCATCGAGGGCGAGCGCATGACCATCGGTTCCGAGGCGCTCGACAGCCCCGGTTTCGACCTGCTGGCGCTGATGATGGGCTCCGAGGGCATGCTCGGCGTGGTCACCGAGATCACCGTCAAGCTGCTGCCAAAGCCCGAGACCGCCAAGGTGCTGATGGCCAGTTTCGATGACGTGGAAAAGGCCGGCGCCGCGGTCGGTGACATCATCGCCGCCGGTATCATCCCAGGTGGCCTCGAGATGATGGACAACCTGGCCATCCGCGCCGCCGAAGACTTCATCCGAGCCGGCTACCCGGTGGACGCCGAGGCGATCCTGCTGTGCGAGCTCGACGGCGTCGAGGCCGACGTGGACGACGATATCGAGACCGTGCGTGAGGTGCTGGCCAAGGCTGGCGCCAGCGACGTTCAGCTCGCCCGCGACGAGGCCGAACGCGCCAAGTTCTGGGCCGGTCGCAAGAACGCCTTCCCTGCGGTCGGCCGCATGTCGCCGGACTACTACTGCATGGACGGCACCATTCCTCGCCGCGAGCTGCCGAGGGTGCTCAAGGGCATCAGCGATCTGTCACAGCAGTACGGGCTCAAGGTGGCCAACGTCTTCCACGCCGGCGACGGCAACATGCACCCCTTGATCCTGTTCGATGCCAACCGCGAAGGGGAGCTCGAAACCGCCGAGGCACTGGGCGGCAAGATTCTCGAGCTATGCGTGGAAGCCGGCGGTTCGATCACCGGTGAACACGGCGTCGGCCGCGAGAAGATCAACCAGATGTGTGCCCAGTTCGACAGCCTGGAGATCACCGCCTTCCACGCGGTCAAGGCCGCCTTCGACCCAGAAGGACTGCTCAACCCAGGCAAGAACATCCCGACGTTGGCCCGGTGCGCCGAGTTCGGCGCGATGCACGTGCACAACAACGAGCTGCCGCACCCGGAACTGCCAAGGTTCTAGCCATGACAGCCACGAGAGCGTCCCGACGCTGGCGCGCTGCGCGCGATCAAGGTTCAGTGCCATGCATGGTGCACAACAACGAGCTGCCGCACCCGGAACTGCCAAGGTTCTAGCCAGAGCCGCCACGCTTCCAGGCGCCGCAGGAAAGGGGCACGGTTCAGACAGGAAGGCGGCAAGCCTCGTCTCCTGCCGTCGACCGTGACGCCCTTGCAGCGCTGCCGTGCTCCGTGTGTCGCGCCTTGTCGACGTTTGTCCCTCTTTGTCGGAATTCAGGTACCACCATGTCCAACAATGACGTTTCCCCTTCCGCCTTCGACGGCCTGGCGGCTCTGTCCGAAGCGATCCAGTCGGCAAGCGCCGAACGTCCGCTTCGCATCGTCGGCGGCAACACCAAGGCCTTCTATGGCCGCCCGGTGGAAGGTACGCCGGTATCCACCCGCGAACACCGCGGTATCACCAGCTACGATCCGGTCGAGCTGATTGTCTCGGTGCGTGCCGGCACCCTTCTCTCCGAACTCGAGGAGGCGCTGGCCGACCAGGGCCAGATGCTGCCCTTCGAACCCCCACACTTTGGTGCCGAGGCCACCGTCGGCGGCACCATCGCCGCCGGACTGTCCGGGCCCCGCCGCCCCTGGGCCGGCTCGGTGCGAGACTTCGTGCTGGGCCTGCGGGTACTCGATCACCAGGGGCGTGAACAGCGCTTCGGCGGCGAAGTCATGAAGAACGTGGCAGGTTACGACCTGTCACGCTTGATGGTCGGCGCCCAGGGCACCCTGGGACTGATCACCGAAGTCACCCTCAAGGTGCTGCCGCTACCCACCGCCAGCGCCAGCCTGCGTCTGGAAATGTCCCAGTCAGAGGCTCTGAGTCGTCTGGCCGAATGGGGACGCAAGCCGCTCCCCTTGAGCGCAGCGGCCTGGCACAGTGGCGCCCTGCATCTGCGTCTCGAAGGCGGTGCAAGCTCGGTGGCCGCCACCCGCGAGGCGATCGGCGGGGACACCCTCGAGGCCGACTTCTGGCGCGAGCTCAGAGAGCTGTCGCTGCCCTTCTTCAGCGACGCCAGCACGCCGCTGTGGCGGATCAGCCTGCCGACCAATACCCCGAGCCTGGACATCGCCGACGTCGAGCCACATCAACTGCTGCTCGACTGGGCCGGCAATCAGCGCTGGCTCAAGGGGCAAGTCGACGCCGAGTCGCTGCGTGACGCCGTCGCCCAGGCAGGTGGCCACGCCACCTGCTTCACACCGGGCACCGCCGAGCCCTTCACGCCACTGCAGCCGGTGGTCGCCAAGTACCACGAGCGGGTGAAACGTAAGCTCGATCCCGACGGCATCTTCAATCCGCGCCGACTGTATCCGGACTGGTAGACCGGGCGCTGAACGATCACAGCCGCCCGGCGAAGGCGGCATGATCGGAAAGCCATCGACAGACGACCTGATCCCCCGTTTGGCCCCGGCGACGGTCCGGGCCTCGACCATGACTAGCGGATAACAACATGCAGACCCATTTCAGCGAAAAAGACCTCGAGAAGCCGCACATTCGCGAGGCCGACAGAGTCCTGAGAAGCTGCGTCCACTGCGGCTTCTGCAATGCCACCTGCCCGACGTACCAGTTGCTTGGCGATGAGCGCGACGGTCCGCGCGGCCGCATCTACCTGATGAAGGAGATGCTCGAAAGTCCTGAAGACGACGACCAGATCACCGAGGAAACCCGTCTTCACCTCGACCGCTGCCTCACCTGTCGCAACTGCGAAACGACCTGTCCCTCAGGCGTCGAGTACCACAAGCTTCTGGATATCGGCCGCGCCGAGATCGAGCGGCGTGTGCCGCGCAGCACCTCCGACAAGGCGCTTCGCTTCGGCCTGCGCAAGGCACTGGTCGAGCCCGGCCGGTTCAAGGCCCTGCTGGCGCTGGGCCAGACCTTCAAGCCGCTGGTCCCCGGGGCGCTCAAGAGCAAGATGCCCCCGGCCCCGGTCGACGCTGGCAAGCGCCCCGACGGCAAGCGTCATCCGCGCCAGATGCTGATTCTCGAAGGCTGCGTGCAGCCTGGTCTTTCGCCCAACACCAATGCCGCCACTGCTCGCGTGCTGGACCGCCTGGGGATCGGCCTGACGCCTGCCCCCGAGGTCGGCTGCTGCGGCGCCATCGACTTTCACCTGAACGCCCAGGAAGCCGGACGCGAGCGAGCCAGACGCAACATCGACGCCTGGCTGCCTCACCTGGACGCCGGTTGCGAGGCCATCATCCAGACCGCCAGCGGCTGCGGCGCCTTCGTCAAGGAGTATGTCGAAGTGCTGGCCGACGACCCCGACTATGCCGAGAAGGCACGCCGGGTCAGCGAGGCCGCCAAGGACCTGGTCGAGGTGCTGGGGCAGGAAGACCTGACAACCCTCGACGTGCGCGCCGACCAGCGCCTGGCCTTCCATTGCCCCTGCACCCTGCAGCACGCCCAGAAGCTCAACGGCGCGGTGGAAACGGTACTGACCAGGATGGGCTTCACCCTGACGCCGGTGCGAGATGGTCACCTTTGCTGTGGCTCCGCCGGCACCTACTCGATCACCCAGCCCGAACTGTCACGCCAGTTGCGTGACAACAAGATGGACGCGCTGGAGGAAGGCAAGCCGGAGGTGGTTGTCACCGCGAACATTGGGTGCCAGACCCATCTCGCCGCCACCAACCGCACCCCGGTGCGCCACTGGATCGAGATCGTCGATGAAGCGCTAGGCTAGCGCGAGAGCCACTGGATCGAGATCGTGGACGAGGCTCTGGTCAGACAGGCCCAGAGCGCCTAGACTAAAAACGAAAATATTTTCCATATTAACCACAACCCTCAATCACAAGGACTCCCCATGCTGACCAAGCCTTACCTCGACCAGTCCCAGGTCAACGCCATCCTCGACGCTGCCCAGAAGGAAGCCGAGGCCAATGGCTTCGCCGTGACCATCGTCGTCAGCGATGATGGCGGCTACCCGCTGGGCCTGCGCCGTCTCGATGGCGCTGCACCGTTCAGTGCCGACGTCGCGATGGCCAAGGCCCGCTCCGCCGCCATCGGTCGCAAGGAGACCCAGGTCTTCGAAGACATGATCAACGGCGGCCGCAACGCCTTCCTGTCGGCGCCCATGGAGGGCCTGATGTCCGGTGGCGTACCGGTGATCATCGACGGCCAGGTGGCCGGTGCCGTTGGCATCTCCGGCGTCAAGCCGGACCAGGACATCCAGGTCGCCAAGGCCGGTGCCGCCGCTATCGGCTAAACGCCTGGGCAGGACACAGTGATACGTCACTCGAATCCTGTACAAGCCTGCTGTACAACTGGTATTGCGTTATCGACCGCCGCCTTGACTGGCGGCGGTGCCTTTTCCGCCAGACCTTCTCGATGACATGGACCCGTCCCGATGCCCCTCCTGCCCTTTCTGGCCCCCCTGGGCGCCGTCTTGATCTGGTCCGGCAACATGACCATCAACCAGCTGACCGTCGGCACCATCGCCCCCAGCAGCATCGCCTTCCTGCGCTGGTTACTGGCGGTGGCCGTGTTGACGCCCTTCGTCTGGCGCCAGAGCTGGCGCGAGCGACACGCCATCGCCGCGCATTGGCCCAAGCTTGCGCTTCTGGGACTGCTGGGCATGGCCCTGTGGCAAGGATTGGCCTACGTCGCGGCGGCCTCTACCAGCGCCACCAACATGGGCATTCTGGCGGCCATGGTGCCGCTGTTGACGATTCTGCTCAGCGCCCTAGTGCTGCGTGAGCCACCTAGCTGGGGCGGCTGCCTGGGCGGCGTGATGGCTCTCGCTGGCGTGCTGTGGCTACTCGGCCGAGGTGACATCGCCGTCCTGGCCAATCTGGAAGTGGCCCCTGGCGATGCGCTGATGGTGGTGGCCGCGACCTGCTACGCTCTTTACGGGGTCATGCTCAAGCGTTGGCCGCTTGCCATATCGCCCTGGGTCATGCTCTACGTTCAAGCGATGTTCGCCGTCCTGCTGTTGCTGCCGGCCTACCTGCTGGGCCCAATGACACCGATCGACACAAGCAACGCCGGCCTGATCCTGTACGCCGGCATTCCCGCCTCTATCATCACCACCTATCTGTGGATGTTCGCGATTCGCCACATCGGCGCCAGCCGCGCCAGCATCTTCATCAATCTGATGCCGCTGTTCAGCGCCCTGATCGCCATGCTCTGGCTCGGCGAACGGCTTGGCTGGTACCACCTCAGCGGCGGCGCTCTGGTGCTTGCCGGCGTACTGACGGCCCAGACCTTCCGGCAGCCGATCCGCCGTCACGGCGAGGCCCGCTGACTTTCGTCCCGCGGCCCCGTCACAAGGGCCGAGGACGTCAAGATGTCGCTGAAACGGCTAACCATAGTTAGACAAGAATAACGTCCGTATTTGCAAAACCACCATGCGTTGTATAGGTTTAGTACAACCGTTGAGCACAGGACGCCAACGGCCTCTGCAAATCCAGCGACGAGAGGTTCCGCATGAAACACATCGTCAAGGCCGCAGCACTCATGAGCACAATGGCGCTGTTCTCCAGCATGGCCATGGCCGCTCACCATGAGGAAAACGAAGCCCAGGAAAGCGGCGTCGATACCTCAAACAATGTGACCGAACAGCAAGACTCTTCCAGCATGGCCGATGACAGCGCCATGAATGCCGACAAGCCCCTCGTCGAAGACGGTGGCGTAGACTCTTCCAACAGCGCCGAGCAAGCCGACGACAGCATGTCCGAGACCCAGCCGAAGGGTGAGCTGGCAGAGGATAGCGGCGTCGACTCCGCCAACGACACCGAATAATCGCCAGGCCACGGATGGTCACAGTGGCAGGGACTCGCCACGGCATGGCGGCCAGGATGGCTGCCGGTGGTTCCAGGAAGGAACCGCAGGGCAGGACGCCCACGACTGAGCGATGGACAGGCTCGCGCCCGATATCCCCATGGACGATCTCGGGGCCCACGGAAGGGCCCAGGCCTTGACCCGAACAGCCGCGTGGCAGTCATCGCCGCGTGATAGCGGCCAGGATGGCCGCAAGAGGTTCCAGGAAAGAACCGCTGGGCAGGAAGCCCAACAGAGCCAGCGGACAGGCTCAGTGCCCGACACCGACAGGGAAGAACACAGGGCCCACGGAAGGGCTCAGGCCACCCACTCGATGGCGTCACCAGGAAGGTGACGCAATATGTCGCGAGCAGGCCTGCTCACGACCCGCCCCACATCCCGCCCCCCACCTTCAGTCCCCGCATGACGCGACGGACAACGGAAGGTCGACGACGGGAATGCCGTTGGGCCGTCATCAGAGCATCATCAACAGCTACAACCCGGAGGTACTACGATGAACACCTACCAGACCACACTGCTGAAGCGCCTCGCCCTGGCCGGCTTGATCGGCCTGTTCTCCAGCGCCGCCCTGGCCGATCACCACGCCGAGGGAGACGAAGAGATGAAGCAGGAGCAAGTCATGCCTGAAGATAGCGGCGTCGACTCCTCCAACGATTCAGCGAAGGCCGAGGGCGAAGATGGCGCCATTCCCGGAGGCGAGATCGTCAAGGATGGCGGTGTCGACTCCAACCACGCGCCCAGCGACGACGCTTCCGCCAGCGACAGCCAGTCGGCGCTGGACGAGGGCGACCTGGTGGAAGACAGCGGTGTCGATTCGGCCAACGAGCCGGAAAACGACGTCTAAGCCTCCAGATTGCAGGACACCTGCGCTGCAGAGCTTGCGCGCAGCACCCCAAGGCTCCGCTACGGCGGGGCCTTTGTCGTGGCAAGGCCCGCTGTTTGTTGGACGCGTTCTCTCCAGCGCTCTCTCCAGCGCTTCATGCTTCCCTTGATGTGCACTACTGCCCCCCGAGCTTTAGATGCATAACGCTTATGCTTTTGCGCTATGCTGCACACCTCGTTCCGCCTTGCCCTGGGCGGCATGTTAGACTATGCGGTCCATTTCCGGAGGAACGCTTCATGTCCCTCGATGATCTTCAGCTCAATCTCCGCAACCTCACCTGTGACGACTACCCTCAGCTCAAGGGGCTGATGGACAAGGTCTACCACGACATCGGCGGAGCCTGGCCCAGGATCACCATCGACAGGCTGGTGGCGGAGTTTCCTGACGGCCAGATCGTCATCGAGGACGACGGCCGGGTCATCGGCGTGGCGCTTACCGCCCTGGTCGACTACGAGGAGTTCTCCAACCCGCACAAGTACGACGACCTGATCGGCAAGCGCGAGACGATCCAGAACGCCAAGGACGGCGATGCCATGTACGGCATCGACGTGCTGATCGACCCCGACTACCGCGGCTATCGGCTTGGCCGTCGCCTCTACGAGGCGCGCAAGGAGGTCTGTCGCCAGCTCAACCTCAAGGCCATCCTGGCCGGCGGACGCATCCCCGAGTATCACCGGGTGGCCGACAGCATGTCGGCGAGCGAGTACATCGACAAGGTCTCGCGCAAGGAGCTGCATGACCCGATCCTGTCGTTCCAGTTGTCCAACGACTTCCAGGTCAAGCGCCTGCTGCGCAAGTATCTGCCGGAAGACGAGAAGTCCCAGGGCTACGCGACCCTGCTCGAGTGGAACAACATCCTGTTCGAGCCGGCCGAACGCATGCTGGAAAGTCGTCCGACCCAGGTTCGAGTCGGCGCCGTGCAGTGGCAGATGCGCGAGTTCGCCTCGGTGGAGGCGGTGCTGCAGCAGGTCGAGTACTTCGTCGATGCCTTGTCCGACTACCAGAGCGACTTTGCGGTCTTCCCGGAGCTGTTCAATGCACCGCTGATGGGCCTTCAGGACCGCGCCGCCCAGCAGGACCAGATGGCGGCCATCCGCTTTCTGGCCGGCTTCACCGAGCGCTTCAAGACCGAAATGTCGCGCATGGCGGTGGCCTATAACATCAACATCATCGCCGGATCGATGATCGAGGAAGGTGACGACGGACGCCTCTACAACGTGGCCTACCTGTGCCACCGCGACGGCTCCATCGAGCGCCAGGCCAAGCTGCATATCACCCCCCAGGAGCGCCGCGACTGGGTGATCGAGGGCGGCGAGGATCTGTGCGTATTCCAGACGGATGCCGGACGCATCGGCATCCTGATCTGCTACGACGTGGAGTTCCCGGAGCTGGGCCGACTGCTCGCCGATCAGGACATGGACCTGCTGTTCGTGCCCTTCTGGACCGACACCAAGAACGGCTATCTGCGGGTTCGTCACTGCGCCCAGGCCCGAGCCATCGAGAACGAATGCTACGTGGTGCTGTGCGGTAGCGTCGGCAATGTGCCGTCCATCGAGAACCTGGACATCCAGTACGCCCAGTCATCGGTGTTCTCGCCTTCCGACTTCGCCTTCCCCCACGACGCAGTGATGGCAGAGACCACCCCCAACACCGAGATGATCATGTTCTCCGACCTGGATCTGTCGCGGTTGACCGTGGTGCGCGCCGAGGGCTCGGTGACCAACCTCAAGGACCGCCGCAAGGACCTGTTCGACCTGCGCCTGCGCGACTGGTCGTGGAAGTCCGGCGCCAGGGACCAGGACGACAGCTAGGCTGTGTTGTCACGACTCAAGCGCTGGCGGGCGGCCCGCTTCGATGCCCGCCATCCCTTCCCCGCTGACACCTGGGCAGGCGCGCGGGCGCGGCTGCCCTTGCTGGCCCGGGTGCCCGAGGCTTCGGCCCAGCACCTGGGTCAGCGCGCCTGGCGGTTTCTTCACGACAAGCGTCTGAGCCTGCACCCGGACCTGGACCCTGCGGCACTGGATAGCGAGGAACGCCTGGCCCTGGCGGCCCAGGCCTGCCTGTTGACGCTGGGCTGGAGTGAGCACGAGCACCAGGAAGCCTTTGCCAACGTGCACGAAGTACTGGTGTTGCCCGACGCCTTTCGTCGCCAGGTCGAAGAGATGGACGAGGCCGGGGTGATGCACGTCTACGAGGACGAGCGCGCCGGCGAGACCTTCTACCAGGGGCCGGTGGTGATCGCCTTTCCCGATCTGGTCGAGAGCGGTGGCCTGGATGGCTTCAACGTGGTCATCCATGAATTCGCCCACAAGCTCGACATGGGCAATTCTCAGGACGTCGACGGATTTCCACCACTGCCGGTCACCATCGCCTCCAGGGAGTGGCATCGCGAGTTCACGGCGGTCTGGCAGGATCTGCAAAAGCGCCTCGAAGCAGGCGACCCCACGCCCATCGATGACTACGCCGCGAGCCATCCCGGCGAGTGCTTTGCCGTCTGCTGCGAGACCTTCTTCAGCGCCCCCGACCGTCTGATGGAGGCCTACCCGGGACTCTACGATCTGCTCTGTCGCTACTTTCAGCAGCAGCCCCTCACATGGGCGCTGACTGCCGATAACGACCATCCCGCACCCTCACCCGCCACTCAGGAATCCCCCCGATGACGAGGCGCTGGCTACTGCCGACCCTGGCCATCACCGTGCTGGCAGCGCTGGGACTGACCTGGCAGTGGCTGGCCATGCATGACCTGCTTACCGTCGACACCCTGATGAAGCTTTCCCAGGGTGGCACGGCGTGGCGCGACAGCCCCTGGGCCATCGTCGTGGTGGCTGCTGTCTATGCAGGGCTATCGCTTGTGATGTTTCCGCTGAGTCTGCTGGTGGCAGCGACCGGGCTGGTATTTGGCCCCTGGTGGGGCTTCGGCTACGCCCTGATCGGTACCCTGTCGGCCTCCTGCCTGACCTGGTGGGTCGGTCGCAAGCTTGGCCGCGATGCGCTGTTGCGCTACGGGGGAAAGCGCTTGAACGGCCTGTCACGCTACCTGTCGGGACGCGGCATCCGCACCATGACGCTGGTCAACCTGCTGCCGCTGGCCCCCTTCACCCTGACCAACATGATGGCCGGAGCCTTCCATCTGCGCTTTCGCGACTACCTGATCGGTTCCACCCTGGGCATCGCCCCGGGCCTGGCCGGGGTCACCCTGCTCGGCAGCCAGTTGGGCGAGTTGATCACCGCCGACAGTCGCAGCGAGATCTTCTATGCGCTGGGTGGCCTGGCGCTGGGTGTCGGCCTGCTGGTCGGACTCAAGCGCTGGGCCGACGGGAGAAAGGCCGATCGGACTGACGATCAACCAAAACCCGGTCGCTAGCGTCCTTCCACACACCAAATAAGACTTGCATCATAAAAAGAATAAAGTGGAGCACCTCGAACCTACGCCGAGTTCCGCACAAAAAAAGCAACACTTTACCCTCTCCTGTCTAAACTGTACTCAAGAGAACAATATCTGTGCTCTTTGCCGCTCGGCCTACGCCCGGGCCTTGCTCTAGAGCATCAGGGTGTTCCATGCGCTCTCGAGCAAGCCTTTGACGCGCCTTTGACGCGCCTTTGACGTCGATAGAACAGCATGGTGGCAAATTCAGCAGTGGCAAGGAGACAGTCATGGCTTCCCCTCCCGTCATTGACAACCATCCCATCTTCACCACGGCGGCTTACTCCGCTGCTTCGGTAGCGGCGCTCTGGGGGATCATTGAAATCTTTCTTCGAATAGACCCATTTTTTTTGGTCTATCTAAAGCATGCTTTCTCCCTCGGGATCGGCCTTATGGCGATGGCTGTCGCCGGACTTATATATACCTACATTTCAACATTCATACCAAAAACACAAGCTAAAAAAAATAATGAAAACTGCAAAAAAAATCCGAGCAGGGGGACACTTTACTTTTTTTTCCATCCTTCCACTTATTTCTTTACTTCTAGCAATAATATTCGACCTTCTATATGTTTCAAAAGATTTTCCTCCAGTAAACTCTCCTTTACTATGGATTTTGTATTTCATTCTCATGCTGTCACTTTCTCTAGCAGCCATATACTGCTTACTTGTACTTTGCCAGAAAGGGACAGACAGAGAATTTTCGAACAAGAGCCGGCCCTCGACTGATGAACACATGCCATTTTTCTTGTCCTCTCGCGTATTGGTCCCGCTATTTATCGTAGGCCTCATGGCTCTCCTTGTCTCGCTTGGGCGAAGTCAAGATATTCGCGAATCTGATATCGCACAGGAAGAACTTCGTCAGGCTGGTCTCAGCTTTTCCATGGCATCACTACAAAGTGCCATATATTTGCTTTCACCCAGATCCATAGAGCTATTCAGAAGAGCAAATATTGACAACGAGGATATTTTCTTCTCTCTTGGTCAACCAGTCGAAGGGAGTAATAACGAACCTCTCATCAACATGGTCCTAAGGCGCATTGATACAGGGGATATCTATTGTGACGACGAGAATATGCAAGGCTCCACCGAATGTCTGCGCGTCCGAAAATTTCTAGAAACGCTTGACCCAAATTTTTTCTCAGATAATCAGCCTACGAACTGCGCACTATTTCATGATGAAATATCTCTATCACAAAACCTTAATCAGAAGTTTACTTCGTTACCTCTCCTTAGCCATGCGATTTTAAATGGAAATGAAGCACTGATGCGATCTTTGATAGAACGCTGTGGTATAAACCCATTAATGAGCTACTTTCCATATACAATGGCTGAGTCAACTGTTCGCCAGGATGCATGGGATCAACCACAGTCTGAAACAACGTTGCAGACCCATATAGTAGCTACCCTCGACCCACACCTGGCCATTGCAGCAGAAACCATGAGAGAGGGAGGACAGTGGACAAAGGAAGAGGCAAAACCGATTCACGAATCTCTATGCCACTCCGGACTAGAGTTCAGAAATCTGGTGGAATATGAAATACCAGAAGGCTGCGGACAGGATTCCAACAGCACCACAGCGAATTCAACGAAGCTTGATTCCCTTCCTGATAGAGCACGCCGAGTAACCATGCTGCCTGACTCTTGCAAAGTAGAAGACTATGGAATTTCCTACACAAGCCATTATAGCAACACCTATCCACTTCCAGACGACCAAGAGACACTCATCACAATAAACACAACCTCTGGTAAACTTTCACTACTTGATAACCAACAAACCAATATATCAGAGTCCGATCCAGCAACAACTATCATCATGCAGCGTATGAATGACACTGACAATGACATTGACGAAACTTCCAGAAATGGCATCCAGCTAAACAGCACACGACTAGTAACGCTACAAAACGTTCAAAACCGCAATCTTCCATATTTTCATGCGTACAACTGGACCCCGGATACTGACGATGGGACATGGACGACTATTGATCATCCAGCCAACCACCCACTCTCCATCAGTCCTTCTGTTAGCAGATTTTATATATGGAAAGATGAGAATTCAGCGGAGACTTCAACGCATGATGGGAAATTGTCTATTGACACCCCGCTTGACTGGTCTCTGGATATGGAAAACTCAGCCATTTTCAGTCGAAGAATTCAACTCGATGAAGAAGGCAGCATTAGATTTTCCAGCCTTTCAGCCGATGACCTTGGCTGCCTGAGCTTATATCAGGTAGGCGATGATGACGAACTCATTCGCGTACCGGACACCAGGCTCGGAACGAGAGATAATGCAGAACTAGGTAGCGGAGATGAAGGACATCAAGAATGGACGACCCAACGACTCCCTCAAGGAGACTACCAACTTGACCTTACCCTATTCGAACCGAAAATTTCAACAGGGACTGGCGACCAGAGCGATACCCTTGGGTTGAGCTTGGATACCAAAAAACCTTGGGCACTATACTGTTCTATTGATGGTCAAACCCAATATCTTTCAGCTCAGTCTGTGCCACCTCTTCTTACACCTGGAAAGATAGGTGCAGCAGCGACTATAGATGGAAAGTCTTCCCAGGAAATCTCCTGCCAGTTTAACATCGATTCCTTTAGTTTATTTACCGCAACTGTCAGCAGTTCCGCAGACGTCACCCTTAACTTGCTAAATTCTAAGAGTGAGGAAATTTTCGACGAAAATATTGACGATGCAAGTGCTGGAACAGCTAAAGACCCAGCAGTAGAAACGGCCAGCGCCCCCCTGCAGAAAGGTGGACCGTACCAACTGCTTATCCGCCCCTACTTGGATAGCTTCGACGAAAGTGACGTGTCCATAAGACTACTCGCCACAGAGCCAATATATCTGCCGCTCGACCTGACCTTTCAATCGGATGCCCCCTTGGAGTCCCAGGGAAACTTTTTCTATAAAGCCGAAACGGCTGGTACCTATCACGTGAGACTTGACAACATGACAGCCGATCTTGACTTGTATATTCGAAAAGATGGCGACATTGCTGCCGAGAGCACCAACGCGGATAACGAGGAAGAGCGTGCAACTTTCTGCGCAGAAGTCAATGATATCTTCGAAATCGAGGTAGTCCCCTTTGGGGAGCCATCAGACTTCCATTTGGTCGTGGAGAAGGAGGTGAACGAAAGCGACTGTTGAGGTAATAATGCAGCCTCGACAACTAGATCACGTGCACGAACTCGACTCGGTTTCGACCATTGGTCTTGGCCTTGTACATCGCCTGATCGGCCTGGTTGACCAGGCTGTCGAGGTCAGCGCTGTCACTGTCGATCAGCAACGCACCGATACTGGCGGTGACGCGTATCACGCTGTCGGCGACGGGTATCTCCAGCTCGGACAGGGCAAGGTTGAAACGCTCGAGGGCAGACATCAAGGCAGGCTTGTCGACGTCCGCCATGACCACGCAAAACTCCTCTCCCCCCATTCGGGCGATCAGGTCCGACTTGCGAAAGCTTGCGTCGAGCGCCTTGGCCACGGCGACCAGCACCCTGTCCCCGGATTCATGGCCGTAGGTATCGTTGATCGACTTAAAGTGATCGAGATCGACCAGCGCGACACCCAGCGTTCCCTTGCCGCGCTGCCAGCGCTTGGCCAGGGTGGCAAAACGGGTAGCAAAGGCGCGACGATTGCACACCCCAGTCAGGGGGTCGGTCTCGGACAACACCTCCATCTCTTCGATCTGATGATGGATGCGTATGCTGGCGGCGACCCAGTGGGCCATGGCCTGAAGGCGCTCACGATCTTCATCGGTGAAGGCATTCGGGCTTTCGTGGGCGATGTTCATGGTGCCCACGCAGCGACTGCCGCTGATCATCGGGACATCGAGACAGCACCCCAGCCCCTTGGCACTGAGCATCTGGCAGTCGAGATCGGGACTCCCGTCAAAACGCTCGGCGTACTCCGCCTGACGAGTGCGATAGACACGTCCGACCATGGTGCCGTAGATCGGCACAGGCTGATCCATCGGGATGGCGTTGTTACCTTCCATGGCGATCAGGGTCAGCTCGGTCTCGGACTGCGCCAGAGTGATGGAAGCGCGGTTGGCGCCAAACACCGTACTTGACCAGCGTGCCACCGTATCCAGCACGTCCTGGAGCGATTCGGCCGCGGACAGCTCATGCACGAAGCGTATCGGTAACTCGATGGTCAGATCCGCGCGCAGGGACACGGCGTCGTCATCACGCTGGGTCGCCAATGATCGTTTGCTGTCCTGACCTGTCTGTTCCACCGTCTTACCCTCACCGAGCGCTGGTCGCTCTATCCAACCGAAGAAACGAAGCCTTGAGAGATTCTATCTTGCTCCCCAGGTGAAACACGAACCACATGAGCATAAAATGAAGTAACGCACTGTTCGGCACATTTTGTGCGCCCAAGCCCAATAACTCTGTCTCACCAGGCGGCGTCATCTCGACGGCAGTTCGGGCTCGTCTTCGTGCTGGCCGGGCCACCAGGAAGGCCGCTCTTCACGCCACTCTTCACGCCACTCCTCCTGGACCAGGTGGCGCAGCACCCTCCCACGGTAGCGCAGCATCTGCCACTCTGCGCCCAGGCGGCTGCGTACGCGCTCCCAGCCGCCGTCATCGGCGTGGGTGAAGGGGCCACCCCGGGCGATCGCCAGGCGGTAGACCCGCAGGCAGCGCTCGGCGCAGCGCGCCTCGTCGTAGGCCTGGGCCGTGCTCAGGGCGGCCTCGTGCAAAGACGGCCAATAGCGGGCGTCGGTACATTCGGCCAGGGCCAGGGCGAAGTCCTGCTCATCCTCGTGCGCCAGCAGACGTCCATTCTCGCCATCTCGCACGACTTCACGGACGCCCGGGGCATCGAGGGCCACCACCGGCAGCCCCGCCGCCATCGCCTCTGCCACCACCATGCCCTGGGTCTCGCTGTGTGATGCAAAGGCAAAGACGTCCATGGCATGGTAGGCGTCGATCAGCGCCTGCCCGTGCAGGCAGCCGGTAAAACAGACGCGCTCGCTCACCCCATGACGATCGGCGGCAGCTTCCACCGCTTCTCGGGCATCCCCGTCCCCTACCACCAGCCACCTGGCCTCGCCATCCTCGGCCAGCGCTTTACACACCGCACCCGCCAGAAATGCCAGGTTCTTTTCTCTGGCCAGCCGCCCGAGATGACCGATCACCCGGGCATCGGTGGGGATCGCGAAGTGATCCCGCCAGCGATCGCGCTTGCCCGTTGCAAAGCGTGCGGTATCCACCCCGCTGGGCACCACCGTCATGTCCGGGTTACCGGCGCGCTGGACCAGCAGTTGCTTGACGCTCTCGCTGGGGGCAATCACCTCATCGCACAGCCAGGTGTACTGGGTCGCCAGCGCCACCGCAAAGCGCTGCATCCGCGAGGAATCCCCCGGCACGTAGTGGGTGTAGTGCTCGTACAGCGTGTGGTGGGTGAACACCAGCGGCAGGCCATAGGTTTCCGCCGCACGTGCCGCGGTGTCGCCCAGCAGGAAGGGATGGTGGGAATGCACGATGTCCGGCTCGAAGGCCTCGATGGCGTCGAACAGTTGTCCGGGAATCGGCACCGGCAGCGAGAAGTCGCTGCCATTGAAGTGCTGCACCGCGACGACACGCACCACGTCCGACTCGTGTTGCGGCTGCCCTTCCAGCCGAGGCGCCACCACCAGTACACGATGTCCCGCCCGCTGCAACTGGTGCTTCAGGCGCTGCACGGACTCGCTGACACCACCGACGATCGGCGCATAGGTGTTGGTGAACATCAGCACATTCACGGTGGCAGCAGTCTCCTGAAACAGATCATGGGCCGCACCCCGGCGACGCAAATCCCGGGGGGCGGTGCAGACGAAGGCAGGATCGCGCCCTCCCTCTCAATTCTATGCTCTGACGAGCGCCTACGCCCGTAAACAATAGCGCCCGTTCAGCGACCACGATCATACCGACTCGATCGGTTCAGCCCCAGCCCGCCTGGAACAAAGTGCCGAGGCCTGACCTCTTGCCGACAAAGTTGTCACGATGGGCCTGGCGCTACTTCGCCCGCCAGCCAGCGCCATAGCCGTTCGCTTTCGACGCTGCCCGGTTCGTTGTGCGGCCGACACAACCAGAATCCTTCGCGAGAGGGCACCTCGATATCGAAAGGGGTAACCAGACCCTGGGGATCTTCCAGCAGGCAGCGGTGCACCAGCGCCACCCCCGCCCCTTGTCTGGCCAGCGCCATCACCATGGACAGGTTGTCGCAGATCAGACTGTGACAGTGGCTCGACACGTCCTTGCACCCGGCATGCTCGAGCCAGGCTGGCCAGCCGACCGCGAAGCCCGCCGCGTGGAGCAGGGTCTGCCCGGCCAGGGCATCCGGCGAGACGAGCAGTTCTGCCAGCGACGGCGTACAGACCGGCAACAACGACGACGCACCCAGGGAGATCGACTCCATGCCGCGCCACTCCCCCTGGCCGTAGCGCAGTTCGATATCGGCTCCTTCGGCACCGAAATCCGAGCTCCAGACGGCGCTGACGACACGCACGGTAACCTCGGGGTGGGCCAGGTGAAATCGTGCCAGACGAGGCGCCAGCCATTGGCTTTGAAGCGCCGGAGTGGTGCGCAGCGTCACCGAACGATCCGGGGTCTCCCCGAAGACCTCCAGGGTGCCCTCATCGAGTCGTACAAAGGCCTCCAGGACGCTCGGCAACCAGGCCTGGCCTGCCGGCGTCAGCGTCAGGCTACGTGGGTGGCGTACGAACAGCGGTTGCCCCAGGCGGTCCTCCAGCAGCCGAATACGTTGACTGATGGCGGCCTGGGTCACCGACAGTTCCTGGCCCGCCGCGGTAAAGCTCAGGGTTCTTGCCGAGGCCTCGAAGGCCTGCAGCCAATGCAGAGGAGGAAGTCGGTGCATGTAGTTTCTGGCCCTGTGGTTTAGCGACGATGAAAAAGACAGTCATAAGCCAGGCTTGGCCTAAGGCGTCATATTAGTCGTTTGTCGCCATCGCCTCGAGCCCCCACCATCGGCGTCAACACTCGTCACCTATTTCGTCAACACTCGTCACCTGGGAGCCATCCATGAGCACCACCTCGTTGACCTCGACCGCCGACGCCGGCCACATCGATATGCACGAACTGGCCCCCTGGCCCCAGCACCTGACGCTGACCGACGTGGCCGCTGAAGGCTTGCGTCTCTCGCTGGTCTGGAACAACGGCGACCGAGGACAATTTCCTCTGTTGTGGCTGCGCGATCACTGCGCCTGTGATCAGTGCCGCCACCCGCTGACCCGGGAACGCCTGGTCACACCGATGGCCGCCGTTCCAGGGCTCGACGAGGCCCGCATCGAGCACGGTCAGCTCCACCTTGACTGGCAGGACGGACACCACAGCCGCTTCGCCGCCGGCTGGCTGCACCAGCGTCGCCCCGGCGAGGCCGTCATCGACAGCCTGCCGCGGCCTGTCGCCTGGCAGACGCCGTTTTCCCCCCAGCATGTGCGGCATGCCGATCTGGTAGCCGGGGGCAACGGCGAAAAGGCCTGGATCACGGCGTTGCTGCGCGACGGTCTGGTGTTGCTCGACGAGGGGCCGCTGGAACTCGAGGAGGTCAGTCGCCTGGCACGGCGCATTGGCCCGCTCAAGGCCACCAACTTTGGGGCTCGTTTCGACGTCATTTCAAAGCCCAACCCCAACAACGCGGCCTACACCTCGATTGCCCTGGCGCTGCACACCGACCTGCCCAACTGGCGCCAACCGCCGGACATGCAGTTGCTGTATTGCCTGAAGAACGATGCCGAAGGCGGCGGCTCGATCTTCGCCGACGGCATCCAGGTCGCCGAGGCGCTGCGCGCGGCCAACCCCGATCACTTCCAGCTTCTGGCCGAGACCGCCATCGACTTTCGCTTCCAGGACGAGGAACACGATATCGGCGTCCGCGAGCCGGTCATCGACGTCGGCACGGATGGGCGCATCCGCGAGATTCGCTTCAACAACTGGATTCGTGACACCCTGCACCTGCCTGCCGAACTGATCACCCCCTGGTACGAGGCCTACCACCACTTCTGGACCCTGCTGCATGCACCACAGCATCAGATTGCCCTCGACCTGCGTCCCGGGCAGATGGTGGCCTTCGACAACCGCCGGGTACTGCATGGACGTGAGGCCTTCGATCCCTCCACCGGAGAGCGTCACCTCCAGGGCACCTACCTGGACCGCGACATGCTGGAATCCCGGCTGCGAGTGCTGGCACGCAAGGGCTGACGGGGCCGGCAGTCGTTCAATCGAGTGACGGGATCCTGGCCGCCAGGCGCCGAGCGAGGAAGTCGACCAGCGCACGCAAGCGCGCGGGGACGTGCCGGCGCTGGGCGTAGACCGCGAAGAAGTCGGCACGCACCCCCTGCCAGCCCGGCAGCAGGCTGACAAGGCGCCCCTCCTTCAGTTCATCGTGAACGTCCCACCAGGAGCGCAGCATCACCCCGTGACCATCGAGCGCCAGTCGCTTGATGACCTCACCGTCATTGCTGGTAAGGCGCCCGCCGACCTTGACCGACGTCTCGACACCGTCGGCGTCGACGAATCGCCACAGCGCAAAATCGCTGTCATTCTCCCGCAGTACCAGACAGGCGTGGCGCTGCAGCGCCTGGGGAGTCTCGGCCCGACCACAGCGCTCGATATAGTCGGGAGAGGCGCAGGCAACACGTCGGCTGGCCACCAGACGGCGGGCCACCAGGCGCGAGTCGGGGGGCTCGCCAATCCGGATGCCCAGATCCACGCCCTCCACCAATGGCGCGGGAAAGTTCGAGAGTTCCAGTGACGCCTCGATGCCCGGATGCAAGGCACAGAACTCGGACAGCAAGGGCGCCACATGGCGACGGCCGAAACCGAAGGTCGCGTTGAGCCGCAGCGGCCCCGCCAGCGCCTCGCGATCCTCGCCCAGGCTCTCTTCCAGTTCGGCCAGCTCATCCAGTAGCGCTACCCCCCTTGCCAGGTAACGCTCACCTTCGGCGGTCAGGGTAAGCCGCCGGGTGGTACGCGTGGCGAGCTCCACCCCGAGCCGCGCCTCCAGCTGCTTCAGGCGCTTGCTGACCGCCGACAGCGACAGCCCCAGCTCGCGTGCAGTGGCGGTCAAGTTGCCGGCCTGGGCCAGTTGACGAAAGAACGCCAGATCATCGAGTGACGCCACCCTTTTCTCCACTTGAGATCAACAATGAATTGCCATCGAGCCCCATTATCGCCTCGCTGTAAAGAGCTAGACTGACCTTACACCTTGCCGCCGCCACCCTTCACACCAAGCACAATCGTGGCCGCTGCGCGAGGCACCCTCTACACGCCAGCAGACAGGATCAAGGAGCTTTCATGGCCCATCGCATCGCCATCATCGCCGGTGACGGTATCGGCACCGAAGTCATGCCCGAGGGCGTGCGCGCCCTCGAGGCTGCCGCCAAGCGCTTCGCTATCGACCTGGATACCCAGACCTTCGACTTCGCCTGCTGCGACTACTACCTCGAGCACGGCAAGATGCTGCCGGACGACTGGCGCGAGACGCTGATCGACTTCGATGCGATCTTCTACGGCGCCATCGGCTGGCCCGAAAAGGTACCGGATCACATCTCGCTGTGGGGCTCGCTGCTCAAGTTCCGCCGCGAGTTCGACCAGTACGTCAACCTGCGCCCCTGCCGCCTGCTGCCGGGTATCAAGAGCCCGCTGGCCGGTCGCGAGCCCGGCGACATCGACTTCTACGTGGTCCGCGAGAACACCGAAGGCGAATACTCGAGCGTCGGTGGCACCATGTTCGAGGGCACCGACCGGGAGGTGGTGATCCAGGAAACGGTGATGACCCGCCACGGCGTCGACCGGGTGCTCAAGTACGCCTTTGACCTGGCCCAGAGCCGCCCGCGCAAGAAGCTGACCTCGGCCACCAAGTCCAACGGCATCGCCATCACCATGCCCTGGTGGGACAGCCGTGTGGCCGAGATGGCCAAGCAGTACGGCGACGTCGAGGTGGACAAGTTCCACATCGATATCCTGACCGCCAACTTCGTCATGCATCCGGACTGGTTCGACGTGGTGGTGGCCTCCAACCTGTTCGGCGATATTCTTTCCGACCTGGGGCCCGCCTGCACCGGCACCATCGGCGTGGCGCCCTCGGCCAACATCAATCCCGAAGGCACCTTCCCGAGCCTGTTCGAGCCGGTTCACGGCAGCGCCCCGGATATCGCCGGCAAGGGCATCGCCAACCCCATCGGCCAGATCTGGTCCGGCGCCATGATGCTCGAACACCTGGGTCACAAGGACGCCGGTGACGCCATCCTGGCCGCCATCGAGGCGGTGCTGGAAGACGGCGACAGCGAAGTGCTGACCCCGGACCTGGGCGGCAACGGCACCACCGAGCGTCTGGGCGCCGCGATCAGCGAGCGTATCGCCCAGGGCTGAACCTGAGCCTGAGCCTGAGCCTGAACCTGAACCTGAACCTGAAACAGCGAACCCCCGCCCGGTATCGATCGCTACCGGGCGGATAGCGTCCCGCTAACGCCGCCACACCCCCTGAAACACCCGTACCCGGTCGTCGCCGAGGTTGTCGAGCAGGTTACGGCCCATCTCCAAGAAGACCTCACCAAAGATCAGCGCAGGACCAGGCAAGCGGGGACGAATGGGAGGACGGGCAGCAGGTCCTGACGCCTGAGGTGACGACTCGCCCCCCTCCTGCCTGGGCGGCTGCGCCTGGTCCGTGTTGCTGCCACCATGGGCTCGGCGGTCAGCCCCGCCCTGCTCGCGACGCCGGTGATGGCTTCGCCAGGCCAGCGCCTCGGCGCTGACATCCTCCAGTGCCTGGCGCTGAAACCCGGCGGCCTGGAGGTGTTGCTCGAGATCCTTCAGGGACAACAGTCGGCTATGCTCGGGCGTTCTCGCCCAGGGCACCGGCAGCGATAACGGCGCAGGATTGTCGCCTCGAACCACCTCGTGGAGCAGCAACCTGCCGCCCGGAGCGAGCACCCTGCGACACTCGCTCAACACAGCGGCGAGGTCCGGCATATTGAGCAGGGCATGCTGGCACCACACCGCCTCGACACTGGCATCCCCCAGCGGCAACTCGGCACCATCGGCGCACACGAAACGGGTAGTGTCCTCCAGTCCACAGGCCCGACTCAGCCAGGTCGCGACCTCGATGAAGCCCGGCGTGATATCCACCCCCACCACTTCGTAGCCAAGCTCACGGGCCAGCAGACGACTGGCGCCGCCGGTACCGCAGCCCAGATCGAGCAGGCGCGCTGCGCCGCTGGAACCCGTGCCCGCACCCGCGAACGCGTCCAAGCGAGGACCGTCCCCCTTGTTCGGGGGCTGGCCGGCATCCCTCCCCGCCAGGGCCATCAATCGCCGGCTGGCCGCCCTGCCCCCCAGATGCAGTTGATCGATACCGGCCATCTCGTCATGACTCAGATGGTCGGGGTCGCATCCCGCCTCGACAAAGGCACGTTCGAGCCGAGCCAGCAGGCTTCCTTTGGCATCATAGTGCTGGCCCAGCTGGCTACCTGCCGTTCCCTGCGCGGCCTCTCCTGGTGCCCCCTTTAGCGTCATGCGGCGCTCCTTGCACGTTTATGGCTGCTCGATCTCAAGCGGGAAGCCTCTTGGACAACAGCAGCAAAAAAGACATACACTTCTTGTACGGAAATTGTGCAACACATCCAGCGGTGACTCGACTTCCACCCACCTGCCACCCTTCAGGAGCCCTCATGGATACGCAAGGACGCCGGCCTTCGTCGGCCCCGGCTCGAAAGCCGACGCGACGCTCTGCCCTGCTCGCCGCCGTTGGCGCCCCGCTGGTGCTGTCGGCCTGCACAGGCCTGCCCTCTGGCACCCAGCCCATCGATGACTTCGCCCTGGAAGACTATCTGGGTCGCTGGTACGAGATCGCGCGCTTCGATTACAGCTTCGAGGAAGGGCTCGACTGCGTCACCGCCGACTACGCCACCCGGGATGACGGTGGCGTCCAAGTGATCAACCGTGGCGTCGACCTGTCCAGGGGCGAGCCCGACGTGGCCGAAGGCAAGGCCTACCTGCTGGAGGAAGACAACGTCGGCCGCCTCAAGGTGAGCTTCTTCGGCCCCTTCTATGCAAGCTACAACATTCTGGCGCTGGATGACGCCGGACAATGGTCGCTGGTCACCGGACCTGACCGGGACTATCTGTGGATCCTCTCCAGAAGTCCCCAGCTTGACGATGCGACCTACCGCTCGCTGGTCCAGCGCGCACAGGATCTGGACTACCCGGTCGAGGAGTTGATAGAGGTCGAACAGGGCGAGGAGTGCGAGCCCTATCGCCAGGGCTGAGCAATAGTCAGACGCTGCCACAGGCCGCCTGACCTCGTCAGAATGTATAACATACAGATCAGTGAACACCTCATACGCTGAAAGGGCGACCACCTCGGTCGCCCTTTCACTGCATGGAGGTCAAGCAATGTCACTGGGAAGACGAGAGTTTCTTGCCGCCACGGCGGCCATCGGCGCCACCGCTGCGGCGCCGTCGCTATTTGCCCATGCCGCCACGCCCGAGCGCTATCCGATCGACGCCTGGCAGGTGGTGGATGATCGTTTCGAGCAGTACATGCTGTTCAACGCCCCGCTGGAACGGGAATGGACGGGCGGACTCTGGCTCGAGGGGCCTGCCTGGAACGCCGTGGGTCGCTACGCCGTGTTCAGCGACATCCCCAGGGCCCGGCAGATGCGCTGGGACGAGGCCAGCGGCCAGGTCAGCGTGCTGCGTGATCATATCGGCCATTCCAACGGCAACGCTTTCGACGATCGTGGTCGCCTGATCGCCTGCGAACACTCACCGGCCCAGGTGGTTCGCTACGAGTGGGACGGCAGTCGCCATGTGCTGACCAGCACCTTCGACGGCAAGCCACTCAATGCCCCCAACGATCTGGTCACCCTGCCCGGCGGCGCCATCATCTTCACCGACCCCGGCTACGGCGCGCACTCCGACTACGAGGGCAAGCAGCGCTCGCTCGAACTCGAGACCGCCATCTACTACTGGGAGGACGGCATGCAGGAGCCGACCCGTCTGACCACAGAGCTCTACAAGCCCAATGGTATCGCCCTGGGGGCGGACGGCAGCTCGCTGTATGTCACAGATAGCGCCCCTTCGCACCATCCCGATCAGCCCGCTACCATCACGCGATTCACCTTCAGCGCCGAGAACAGGACGCTGGCTGGTGCCGAGAGGCTGGTGGAAAGCACCAGCGAGGGCTACGACGGCATGTGCTGTGATGAGGACGGCAACCTCTGGGTCGGCACCTCAGGGGGCGAGGGCAAGGATGGGGTCAGCGTGTTTGCTCCGGATGGCACCCTGATCGGTCGCGTCCTGCTGCCGGAAGTCTGCGCCAACGTCTGCTTCGTCGGAGAGAAGCGCAACCGTCTGCTGATGGCCGCCAGTCAATCGCTGTATACCCTCTATACCGGCGCTCGCGGTCTCTAGGCGCCTGCCGCTGTGGCCACTCATTTCCAACCCGGCGGCGAATGCTGCCGGGCCTTTCATTATCGCACCCCCGGTTTTCACCAGATCGACGCTCGCTCTTGCGAGGTCCCTCGCTGCCTAAGAAGGTGAAGCGGCATCCGCGCCTCCAGCGATGATCGAATGCCCGGCCATCGGCCGCTGACAGGCCACGCCCTGCCCTGTTTCCGTTCGCCCCCGCTCGGCTGGCGAGTCGGCCCGGAGGGTCGCTAGTGGGTAGGTAGTGGGCCAGCTCTGGGCCGATGAGAGGCAACGGGGCCCTCCTGGGGGCTCGCTATGATGCGGCGACAAGAATTCGATAAATGCCTTGGCAACAAGAAGACTCCCGATGACGTTTGTTCTGACACCCGACTCAGGTTCCCTTTGTTCCTCGCCTCTGGCGGGAGGTCGCCATGCTGGCTGAGTGGCTGACGGCAAGTCTTGAGGCCGATGCGTCGTCCCCCGACCGGCCGATCAAGGGCCGGGAAGGCTCGCTAAAAGGCGGCCGCTATCGGATCGAGGGGCCGGGCCTGCTGCGCCTGATCCCGGACACCGTCGGCGCAGATGCACGCGCCTGCGTGCTGTCCGTCGGCATCCACGGCAACGAGACCGCGCCGATCGAGCTGCTGGGTGATTGCCTGGCGCGCCTTGAGGCAGGGCTTGCCTCTGTCGGTGCTCCGGTGCTGGTGATCCTCGGCAACCTCGAGGCGATTCGTCGCAACACCCGCTTCGTCGAGACCAACCTCAATCGACTGTTCCGGCGGGAACTCGACCAGCCAGGTGACGAGGCCGACCGCGCGCGTGAGCTGATGGCCGCGGTGGATGCCTTCTTCGCCGACCACAGCCAGCTGCCAAGGCTGCACTACGACCTGCACACCGCGATCCGCGACAGCCACTACCCACGCTTCGTGGTGGACCCTTTCGCCGAGACTCGTACCGATAGCGAGCAGTGGCACTGGATGGCCGGCGCGGGCATCCAGGCGGCGCTCAAGCAGCATCAGCATAGCTGGACCTTCTCCCACTACAGCAAGCACTACCACGGCGCCCAGGCGTTTACCCTGGAACTCGGCAAGGCGTTGCCGTTCGGCCACAATGATCTCGAGCCACTTGAACCCATGGGCCGGCTGATTCAGTCGCTGATCGCCGGACAATTGCCCGAGTCGGGCGAGATCCAGCAGCTTGATGGCTTTGCGGTGGCTGTCGAAGTGTTCCGTGAAAGCGAGGACTTCGCGCTGTGCTTTGCCGATGACATTCCCAACTTCACCGAGTTCGCCCCCGGTACCGTGGTGGCGCGTGACGCCCAGGCCGGCGATACCCGTATCGGTGACGAGCCGCTCAAGGTGGTGTTCCCCAACGCAAAGGTAGAACTCGGCGCTCGAGCGGCGCTGCTGGTGCGCCCGGTGAGGCTGACATCAGCGTGAGACCGCACCTCTTTTACTTACAATAAATATATACATAACAACAACCTGGAGATAGACGCATGACAACTCCCGCCCCTATACTCGACGAAGGTCTATACCCCCTCGGATCAGCTTCGTCTGCTGCGCCGTTCCAAGCCTGTTAGAATCCCCCGTTTTTTTCGCGCCAGCCCGCGCCATCCGGCCGGCCCACCCGGCACGGCCGATTCTATCTGGAGCCCGATTCATGGCTGATACACCAATTCCGCTGGAAGTGCGCAATATCAAGAAGCGCTTTGGCAACACCGAAGTGCTCAAGGGGCTGTCTCTCGAGGCCCGCAAGGGGGACGTCATTACCCTGATCGGCGCCTCCGGCTCCGGCAAGAGCACCTTCCTGCGCTGCATGAACCTGCTTGAACAGCCCAACGAGGGCGAGCTGTTTGTCCACGGCGAACAGATCCGCTTCAAGGAAACCAAGCACGGCCGCGAGCCTGCCGACTGGAACCAGGTGGTACAGATGCGCGCCAAGCTGTCGATGGTGTTCCAGAGCTTCAACCTCTGGGCCCACATGACGCTTCTGGAGAACGTCATCGAAGCGCCTGTCCACGTGCTCAAGAAGTCGAAGAAGGAGGCCATCGAACACGCCCGCGCCCTGCTAAAGCGGGTCGGCCTGGCCGAACGCGCCGACTACTATCCGGCTCAGCTTTCCGGTGGCCAGCAGCAGCGTGGCGCCATCGCCCGGGCACTCGCCATGGACCCGGAGGTCATGCTGTTCGACGAGCCGACCTCGGCGCTGGACCCGGAGCTTGTCGGCGACGTGCTCAAGGTCATGCGTGACCTGGCCGAAGAAGGTCGCACCATGATCGTGGTAACCCACGAAATGGCCTTCGCCCGCGACGTCTCCAGTCAGGTGATCTACCTGCACCAGGGTCAGGTCGAGGAAGCGGGTCCGCCCGACCAGGTGCTGGGCAACCCCAGCTCCGAGCGACTCAAGCAATTCCTTGCACCCAAGCGCTGAGGCGGCCAGGAGAGACCCATGATTGACCTTCACGGTTACGGGCCACGCCTTCTCGAGGGGGCGCTGGTCACCATCGAACTGGCGGTGCTGTCACTGATCCTGGCCATCGGGCTTGGCCTTGTCACCGCCAGCGCCAAGATGTCGCGCAACTGGGTGGCCCACCGCCTGGGCACCCTCTATACCACCATCATCCGCGGCGTACCGGACCTGGTGCTGATGATGCTGCTGTTCTTCGGCGGCCAGATCGGCATCAACATGGTCACCGACTGGCTGTACGCCCGCTTCGGTATCGACATCTTCATCAACGTCAACGAGTTCGTCGCCGGCGTCCTGACCATCGGCCTGATCTTCGGTGCCTATATGGGCGAGACCTTCCGTGGCGCCTTTCTGGCGGTGGACAGCGGCCAGATCGAGGCAGGCCGCGCCTACGGCATGAGCCACGCCCTGGTGTTCCGCCGTATTCGCTTCCCGCAGATGATGCGCCATGCCCTGCCGGGCCTGTCCAACAACTGGATGGTGCTGTTGAAGACCACCGCCCTGGTCTCGGTGATCGGCCTGTCCGACATGGTGCGGGTCGCCGCGGAGGCCTCCAAGGCCACCCGCGAGCCCTTCCTGTTCATGATCATCGTGGCGGTCATCTATCTGCTGATCGCCAGCGTCTCGGAGTGGTTCTTCGCCAGACTGCAGAAGCGCTACGACGTCGGCTTCGGAGGGCATGACTGATGGATTCACTGCTTGCCTCAATCGAAGCACTGCTGGCCGACAACACCATCTTCACCCTCGACACCCTGTCGTACTACGGTGAGGGCCTGACCACCACGGTCCAGCTGGTGTTCCTGTCATTGATCGTCGGCCTGATCGCCGCGGTGCCACTGGCCATCGGCCGGGGTTCCAAGCGCCGCTGGATCAAGATGCCGATCTTCTTCTACACCTATGTATTCCGCGGCACGCCGCTGCTGGTGCAGCTCTACCTGATCTACTACGGCGTGGTGTTCGTCGAGGGCATCCAGGACACCTGGCTATGGGTACTGCTGGAGAAGCCGTTCTTCCCGGCGCTGGTGGCGTTCTCGTTGAACACCGCGGCCTACACCACCGAGATCTTCCATGGTGCGATCAAGGCCACCCCGCGTGGCGAGATCGAGGCGGCCAGGGCCTACGGCATGCGCTACTCGCTGATGATGCGCCGCATCGTGCTGCCCAGCGCCTTCCGCCGGGCGCTGCCGGCCTACGGCAACGAGGTGATCTTCATGCTCCACGCCAGCGCCATCGCCAGCGTAGTGACCATCATGGACCTGACCGGTGCGGCTCGCTTCGTCTATGCCCGCTACTACGCGCCCTTCGACGCCTTCCTGTTCGTGGCGGCGATCTACCTGTGCCTGACCTTCGCCATCCTGTACCTGTTCCGCTATCTGGAAAAGCGCCTGCTGGCCCACTTGAAGCCGGCCTCCGGTTAAGCCGTCGTGACGCCGGAGGCCACCGCCTCCGGCGCCGTCGCGCTATCGTCAAACAAGCGTTGGGAACTGGCGTTTCATTTCTGCCGCCCTGCCCTTCCTGAGAGGGCCCCGATTCGCTAAGGTGATGGTATGCGTCCACAAGACGCCCTCCCATCGCATCAACACCCGCTTATCAATAACAAGGGTTTACCTATATGACACTGCGCAAGCTCTTTACCGCTGGCCTGATCGGCACCGCGGTTCTCGCTTCTACCGCCCAGGCCGAGGTTCGTGACATCCGCATCGGCGTCGATGTGCCCTACGAGCCGATGGAATACCGCACCCCCGACGGCGAGCTGACCGGCTTCGACATCGATCTGGGTAACGCTCTTTGTGCTGAAGTCGGCATCCAGTGCGAGTGGGTGGTTCAGGGCTGGGACGGCATCATCCCCGGCCTGATGGCGCGCAAGTACGACGCCATCATGTCCTCCATGACCATCAACGACGAGCGTCGTGAGCAGGTGCTGTTCTCCGACCCCTACTTCACCCCGCCGTCCGCCTGGTTCGCCCCGACCGACCTGGAGATGGGCAACCCTGACGTCGAGTCCCTCGAGGGTCTGACCATCGGCGTGCAGCGTGGCACCCTGCAGGACAACTACGTCACCGACCTGTACGGCGACGTGGCCGATGTCAGCCGCTACGCCACCGCCGACGACCTGGTGCTGGACATGGACTCCGGCCGCGTCGACATCGGCTTCCTCGACTATCCGGTCGGCAAGTCGACCCTGCTGGACAGCGAGGCAGGCGACTACAAGGTGGTCGGTGAGCAGATCACCGAGCCCAAGGAGTACTTCGGTGACGGCTTCGGCATCGCCTTCCGTCAGCGTGACGAGGACCTGGCCAAGGCCTTCAACGAGGCGCTCGCCACCCTGAAGGACAACGGCACCTACGAAGAGATTCATGCCAAGTACTTTGCTGAATAAGTCTTTGCTGAATAAGCATCTTGCTGAAGCAACAAGTCCTGCCCGAGCCAACGCCTCGAGCAGGAACCGCGCCGGACCCTCTTGGGTCCGGTGTCACCACCGGCACTCGCTGGAACACTTGCTGTAGCACTCGCTAGAACACTCGACAGCACCTTGAAGCGACAGGACATCTTCGTGCCCCTGACCTGGCTCCCCATCTTCGCAGAGTCCCTTCCCCGGCCGCCCTGGCTGGATGGCTTTGCCCTGAGCGAATGGTTCGACGAATAGCGTCCCCTGCGCATACTCCAATGCCTTGAAAGTTCTGCTTGTTCGCCCTCCCCTGGCGACATTGCCCTGCCTGTCGGCAGCTCCCTGCTGATGCATCGTTGCAGGGGTCCTACTCTGTGGTTATTCACTCTTGTCCAAGGAAATCCCCATGAATCGTTCCCCCCTTCTGCTGGCCTCCGCCCTGTCCGCGCTGATGATCGGCGCAGGCCCATCACTCGCCGAAGAGCCGCTGCGTCTGGCCGTCGATGTGCCCTACGAACCCTTCGAGTACAAGACCGCCGACGGTACCCTGACCGGCTTCGAGATCGACCTGGGCAACGCCGTCTGCGAGCGCCTCGAGATCCAGTGCACCTGGGTCGAGCAGCCCTGGGACGGCATGATCCCGGCGCTGATGGCGCGCAAGTTCGACGCCATCATGTCGTCCATGGCGATCACCGAGGAACGCAGCCGCCAGGTGCTGTTTTCCGAGCCCTACTACACCACCCCGAGCGCCTGGATCACGCCGCGCGACCGCGACATCGACATCGCCGACAAGGCCAGCCTCGAGGGCCTGAGCGTCGGCGTGCAGCGCGCCACCCTGCAGGATCGCTACGTCACCGACCTGTACGGCGATGTGCTCGAAGTACGCCGCTACGCCAGTGCCGACGACGTGGTCGCCGACCTGCGTGCCGGCCGCCTGGACCTGACCTTCATGGACTACCCGATCGCCGAGGCGATGATCGACATCGATACCGAGCAGAGCGACTTCGTGCGCATCAGCGACTTCATCAAGGAGCCCGAGACCTACTTCGGCCAGGGCGTCGGCGTGGCCTTCCGCAAGCGCGACCGTGAACTCGCCGAACGTTTCAACGAGGCCCTGGCCGAGCTCAAGTCAGACGGCACCTACGACGAGATCATGAACGAGTACTTCAGCTACGACGTCAAACTGTGAACGTTGCCCTTTATCGTTCAGGCCGGCCTGCCCCAGGGCCGGCCCTGTCTCGGGAGCCGCCATGCTGACCCTTCTGAAGAATGCCCGCCTCTACGCCCCTGCCGCGATGGGCCTGAAGCACCTGCTGATCACCGACCGCCGCATCGCGGCGGTGCTGGAGCCCGAGGCCAGCGTCGATGAACACTTTCCCGGCCTCGAGGTACACGACCTCGAGGGCCGTCGAGTCATCCCTGGCCTGGTCGATCCGCTGGTGCACATGACCGGCGGTGGTGGCGAAGGCGGCTTCGGCACCCGCACCCCCGAGCTCCGCCTCGAGGATGCCATCGCCTCCGGCGTCACCACCCTGGTGGGGGCGCTCGGCACCGACGCCCTGACCCGCACGCCGGCCAACCTGCTCGGCAAGGTGCGCGAGCTCGCCGCCGGCGGCCTGAGCTGCTACGCCTACACCGGCTCCTACCAGCTGCCGCCGGTGACCCTGACCGGCTCGGTGGCCGAGGATATCGTCCATATCCCCGAGTTCATCGGCGTCGGTGAGGTCGCCATCAGCGACCATCGCGGCTCCCAGCCCAGCGCCCATGAGCTTGCTCGGCTGGCCTCCGAGAGCCGCACCGCAGGAATGCTCGCCGGCAAGTCCGGGATCGTCTTCATCCACACCGGCGACGCCGAAGGTGGCCTGGAGATCCTGCGTGAGGTAGCACGCACCACGGCCTTGCCCATCGCCCAGTTCATGCCGACCCACATCAACCGCACCGCGGCGCTGTTCGAGGATGGCCTGCGCTTCGCCCGGGACGGCGGGCGGATCGACTTCACCACCAGCACCACGCAGGAACTTCTTGCCGACGGCGAGGTGCCGGCCTCCGAGGCCGCCGCCAGGGCGCTCAAGGCCCGCGTCGCCCCTTCGCGCATCAGCCTGTCCTCCGACGCCAACGCTTCCCTGCCCCGCTTTGACGCCGAGGGGCGATTCGTCGGCCTCGAGGCTGGCCGCCTGGACAGCCTGTTCGAGGTACTGGGCGAGTGCGTCAACGACCACGGCATCGCCCTGGAGGTCGCCGTGGGCCTCGCCAGCACCCACGCCGCAGACGCCCTCGGGCTCAAGCGCAAGGGACGTCTGGCGGTCGGTCAGGACGCCGACCTGCTGGTGCTCGGCGACGATGACTGGGCCATCGACCAGGTCTGGGCGCTGGGCCAATGCCTGCATCGGCGTGACACGAATCGTTAGGCGTGTAAGGATCTCTCCATCACCACGACTGATTACGGTCCCGCAAGCTGGCGTGTAACCTTGATGGCAAGCCATCGCGCCGAGCCTGCGTCTCCCCCACCCACGAGGAGAGCCCATGAAAACCTATGAAAAGTCACCCGAGGCCATCGCCCGACTGAACCGCGAGCAGTATCGGGTCACCCAGGAAAGCGGCACCGAGCGTCCCGGCACCGGGGAGCACCTGCACAACCAGGAGCCCGGCATCTACGTGGACATCGTCTCCGGCGAGCCGCTGTTCGCCTCGTCGGACAAGTACGAGTCCGGCTGTGGCTGGCCCAGCTTCACCAAGCCGATCGAGCCGGCCTACGTCAACGAGCTGGTGGATTCGTCCCATGGCATGATCCGCACCGAGGTGCGCTCGTCCCACGGTGACAGCCACCTGGGTCACGTCTTCAACGACGGCCCCAGGGACAAGGGAGGCATGCGCTACTGCATCAACTCGGCGTCGCTCAGGTTCATCCATCGCGATGACATGGAAGCCGAGGGCTACGGCGAATATCTGAATCAAGTCGAGGAGGTCTGAACATGGCACAACAACGCGCAGTTCTCGCAGGCGGATGCTTCTGGGGCATGCAGGATCTGATTCGCCAGTTGCCAGGGGTCGAGTACACCCGGGTCGGCTACACCGGTGGCGACGTGCAAAACGCCACCTATCGTAACCACGGAACCCACGCCGAGGGTATCGAGATCCTGTTCGATCCCGACGTGATCAGCTATCGCAAGCTGCTGGAGTACTTCTTCCAGATCCATGATCCGACCACGCCCAATCGTCAGGGCAACGACCGTGGCATGTCCTACCGCTCGGCCATCTACTACGTGGACGAGGAGCAGAAGCGTGAAGCGCTCGACACCATCGCCGACGTGGAAGCCTCGGGTCTGTGGCCCGGCAAGGTGGTCACCGAGATCGAGCCGGTGGGGGATTTCTGGGAGGCCGAACCCGAGCACCAGGACTACCTGCAGCGCATTCCCCATGGCTACACCTGCCACTTCCCGCGCAAGGACTGGGTACTGCCCAGGCGCACCGAAGAGGCCTGATGCGCGTCGTCTGACAACGCCAACCAGGCCATCGCATCACGGACCCACCAGCGCCGCCCCTCGGGGCGGCGCTGTCGTGTCCGGCCCTTGGTGTCCTGTCCGGGCTCTCTGCAAGGGGAGCCGCGGGCTTGCGCCAGCCGGGCTCAACGCCGCGGATGGACGCCACCGACGTGGGCATGCTCCAGCGTCTCGGGGGGATCGACCGGCTGGGACAGTTCATTGAGGATGCCGCACTCGCCGACCTTGCCCTGGCCTGCGCAGCGACGGCGCAGGCCTTCCAGTTCGACCTTGAGCCTGGAGAGCTGGGCGATCCTCTGCTCGACGTGCCCCAGGTGCGCCTCGATCAGGGCGTCGGCCTCCTCGCAGGGCTGCTCGGGATCGTCCTGACAGACCAGCAGCGCGCGGATCTCGTCCAGCGTCATGTCCAGGGCGCGGCAGTGACGGATAAAGTCCAGGCGCTCGGCGTGGGCCTCACGATAGAGTCGATAGTTGCCCTCGCTGCGCGCAGGCTCGGGCAGCAGTCCTTCGCGCTCGTAGTAGCGCACCGTCTCCACCTTGACCCCGCTGCGTCTTGCCAGCTCGCCGATCTTCATGGGTTTTCCTCTCGCCAAACGTCCGTCCATTCTGGCCAGGCATCGACTGTCTCGTGCCAGCCCTTGACCCTATAGTGACTACAGGGTGTCAACTCTGACTCAGAGACCCGAGTGGAGTTCCCAGGATGGTAGATTCCCCCAAGATGGCAGATTCCCCTGAAGAGCGCAGCGCGAAAAGTACGAGCAAGGCCGGCTGCTGCGCTTACCGAAGCGCAGACGGCGATTCCAGTGTTGATGCAAGACCGGCAAGCACAGATGCCTGCTGCGGCTCCGACGCCAGGACCGAAACAGTAAGCGAAACCAGCTCGGCAAGCGCTGGCAGTTGCTGCGCCTCCAGTGCCACGCCCCGCACTGAAACCAAGACCGAAACTAGAGACGAAACAACAAGCGAAACCAGGCCGGCGGGAACCAGTACCTGCTGCGGGGCAGCCGAGACTGCCGACACCCCACAGAGCAGCGAAGCGTCCCCTTCGGCCAGTCGTCTTGCGCTGACCATCGACGAGATGTGCTGCCCCACCGAAGAAGGCGTGCTCAGAAAGGCGCTGGCCGATCTTCCCGGGGTCGAGGCACTGAGCTTCCAGCTGATGCAGCGTCGTCTGGTCGTCCATCACCACGGTGTCGATCGAGACGCCCTGACCGCCCGTGTCCGCGACACCGGCATGACGCCTCGCTTCGAGGATGACCAAGGCGCCGACGCCGCCGATGATTCCCGCAGCACCACGACGACGCCCTGGGGGCGCCTCGCGCTGGCCGGCATTCTGGCCCTGGGCGCCGAGGCCATCGGCTGGCTAGGGCTGACCGCTGGCTGGCTTACGCCGCTGCTGGCCATCGTCGCCATCGCCCTGGTCGGCATTCCCACCTGGAAAAAGGGCCTTGTGGCGCTGCGCCACGGCACCCTCAACATCAATGCGCTGATGAGCGTGGCGGTAACCGGCGCCATGCTGATCGGCCACTGGGCCGAGGCGGCCATGGTGATCGTGCTGTTCACCCTGGCCGAGCACCTCGAGGCCAGGTCGCTTGCACGCGCGCGCCAGGCCATCTCCGGACTGCTCGACCTGGCCCCGCCCAGGGCACGGGTGCTGGATGAAGGAGAGTCTGGCAGCGGCGAGTGGCGCGAGATCGACGCCGACGACGTCGCCATCGGTGATCTGGTCAGGGTTCACGCCGGCGAGCGTCTGGCGCTGGACGGCGAGATCGTGCGCGGTGACCCTAGCCTGGATGAGGCGCCGATCACCGGCGAGAGCCTGCCGCGTGATCGCTCCCTCGGCGAGAGCGTCTACGCCGGCTCCATCAACCTGGCCGGCGACTTCGATTACCGCGTCACCCGGCGGGCCAATGACACCACCCTGGCGCGCATCATCCACGCGGTGGAAGAAGCCCAGTCCCGTCGCGCGCCTACGCAGCGCATCATCGATCGCTTCGCCGCCATCTACACCCCGGTGGTGTTCGTCCTGGCCGGGCTGGTCGCGCTGGGCTGGCCACTGCTCGGCCTCGGCCCCTGGCTCGACGGGGTCTACCGCGCCCTGGTGCTGCTGGTCATCGCCTGCCCCTGCGCGCTGGTGATCTCCACCCCGGTAACGGTGGTCAGCGGCCTCGGTGCCGCCGCGCGCCAGGGTATCCTGATCAAGGGCGGCGTCTTTCTCGAGCAGGCCACCCGAGTCACCCACCTGGCGCTGGACAAGACCGGCACCCTGACCGAGGGCAAGCCACGGCTGGTGCGCTCAGCTGCGCTCGGTGACAGCGGCGACGCCGAGGGACAGCGCCTGGCCCTCGCCCTGGCGGAGCGCTCCAACCATCCGGTGTCCCGCGCCCTGGTGCAGGGGCTGGGCTCTCAGCCTACGGTGTCACTGGAAGGTGTCGAGGAGCGCGGCGGTCGTGGTCTGGTGGCAAGCGAGGCCGATAGCGGTGCGACGGTGTGGCTCGGCAACGCCCGCCTGGCCGGCGAGATGGGGGTCAGCCAGGCCCAGCTGACCAGCGGTGACGCCGACAACGACGACGCCGGCATCGTCTGGCTGGGGCGCGACGATCGGCTGCTGGCCTACTTCGCCGTCAGGGACGCCCTGCGCAGCACCAGCCGCCAAGCCATCGAGCGCCTGCATCGCCAGGGAGTGAGCGTCAGCATGCTCAGCGGCGACGCCCAGGCCAGGGTGGATGCCATCGCTCGTGAAGCCGGCATCGACGAGGCCTACGGTGAGCTGTTGCCGGAGGACAAGCTGGCGCGCCTGGACGCGCTGTCCCGCCGCGGTGTGTGCGCCATGGTCGGCGACGGTATCAACGACGCCCCGGCGCTGGCCCGGGCCGATATCGGCATCGCCATGGGCGCGGCGGGCAGCGACGTGGCCATCGAGACCGCCGATATCGCGCTGATGAACGACGACCCGGCCAGTCTGCCGCGGCTGATCGACCTGGCCCGCAGCACCCGCCGCCTGCTGGTGCAGAACATCGCCCTGGCGCTCGGCATCAAGGCGGTATTCCTGGCCCTGGCCCTGACCGGCCACGCCACCCTGTGGATGGCGGTGTTCGCTGACCTGGGCTCGAGCCTGCTGGTCGTGGGCAACGGACTGAGGATACTCAGACAGCGGTTTGATTGAAGCGCAGTATCCATTCGGCCATCACGCCGTCGTCGATGCGTCCGGCCAGCGAGGCCTGGCCTGGCGTGTCCGCCAGCTATTTGGCGGCCAGACCTCAATCGCTACCATGTTCTCGAATGTACTGTTTCAGGGCCTGGTCGATGCGGCGCTGCCAGCCATCGCCGCCCTGCTTGAAGTGGTCAATGACGTCCCGAGACAGACGGATCGACGTCTTCACCTTAGTCGGCGTTCGTTGCGCCCCCCGCTGCCCGATGGCCCGCTTGAGGTTTGCAGGCAACACCTCATCCATGGGGCGCATACGTTCGATATCCTCATCGGTGAGTTCCCTGACCTCACCTGTCCTGTCCGTGAGTCGCCTTGTCATAGCGCCGCACCTCCCGAGCGTTGGCCTTTCTCAAGCTGATGACGCGAATTCCACCTTCAATCGGCGTGAAACACACCACGTGGACCCGCTGACCGATCATCCCGATGGCAACAAACCGACGCTCCGGGTAATCGTTGCGCTAGTCCTCGGTCAGTAGCGCCCCTTCCCAATCGAAAAGAGACACCTCGCTGAAGGGCAGGCCGCGCTCTCTGGCATTCCAAGCGCTCTTCCCCGGATCGAAGTCGATGATCATGCTTTAAATGTATGGACAAAAAAAGGACAAGAAGGTTCGTTCTCCCACAACGCACTCGTTGCCGAAACTAATGCTTGCCAGGTGCCTTGGCTGCCACCACCAAATAATGGCCTCCATCTTGCGTCTCGTCACCCCTCCCTGACCGCCATCGCCTCGCGCATAAAGCGCAGTATCCACTCGGCCATCACGCCGTCGTCGATGCGTCCGGCCAGCGAGGCCTGGCCCTGGCGTACCCGTTCTTCCCCGACCAGGCCCTGGCGCAGGTGCATCAGGTCGCGGGAGTAGTCGGGGCGAAACTCGGGGTGGCCCTGGACGCCGAGAAAGCAGCGGCCGACGCGGATCAGGTAGTGGGGGCAGAAGCCGCTGCCGCCCAGGGTCGAGGCGCCTTCGGGCAGCGCCTCGACCTGATCCTGATGGCTGACCAGCAGGTCGAGGTCATGCTGCCAGGGGGTCATCCAGGGCTCGCGCTCGCCGACCCGATTGTTGGAAAGCCCCACGCCCCAGCCCTTGGGGCTCTTGATCACCTCGCCGCCCAACGCCTTGACGATCAACTGGTGACCGAAGCACACCCCCACCAGCGGCTTCTCGGCGCGATAGAGCGCGCGCACGAAGTCCTCAAGCCGGGCGATCCAGGCGTGGCCGTCGTTGACCCCGAACTTCGATCCGGTGGTCAGCCAGGCATCCACGGCCTCGACATCATCGGGAATCTCGCCGTCCAGGCAGCGGTAGACCTGCCACTCGAGGCTGACCCCCAGGGAAAAGGCCGCCGGCGCCAGCAGCGCCTCGAACATGGCCGGATAGTTGCCGTGGGCGTCGATCAGCTCCGCCGCCACGTCGTCGCACTGCAGTAGACCGATTCGCATGATGTTCTCCATCACCAGTACTCCCTTGACGCTGGCCGGCCACCTTGCCAGAGACGACCCGGGCGCCGCCAGGGCCACGTCATCGGGCGGGGCCGGGCGCTATTCCAAGCGCTAATATCAAGCGCTATAGCCGGCCCTGCTGGGCCGCCAGGAAGATGCGTTGATAGTCCTCGGCCGTAAAGGCGATGGGATTGCTTGCCGCGGACGGGTCGACCACCGCCATTTCGCCGATCTTCACCGCCTCGGCGTCATCGATGCCGATGGCCGCCAGGTCGTGGGGGATCGCGAGCCGCTCGCGCAGCTCGAGCACCCAGTCGATGGCACTTGAGGTGCCCGGCTGGCGGATATCGAGATAGCGACACAGGCGCACCATGGGCTCACCGATGGCGCGCTCGTTGGCCTTGAGCACATAGGGCATCAGGATGGCGTTCAAGGTGCCATGGTGGGCGTCGTACAGCGCCCCCAGTGGATGGGCCAGAGCATGCATGGCGCCGAGCCCCCGCTGGAAGGCGGTGGCGCCCATGCTCGATGCCACCAGCATGTTGAGCCGGGCCTCAAGGTCGTCGCCGTGGGCGTAGGCCCGGGGCAGATAGTCGCGGACCCGGCGCATGCCCTCCACCGCGATGCCCTCGGCCATGGGGTGATAGCCCGGCGCGCACCAGGCCTCCAGACAGTGGGACAGGGCATCCATACCGGTGGCGGCGGTAACCGCAGGGGGCAGGCCCACGGTCAGGGTCGGGTCCAGGATCACCCGGGCCGGCACCATGCCGGGGTGGAAGATGATGCGCTTGACCCGCTCGGCCTCGTCGGTGATCACCGAGGCGCGTCCCACCTCCGAGCCGGTACCGGCGGTGGTCGGCACCGCCACCAGCGGCACGATGGCGTCGCCGTCGGCGTTCTTCCAGTTGTCGCCAACGTCCTCCAGCGACCACAGCGACAGGCCGTCGCGCTGATTGGCCATCAGCGCCACCGCCTTGGCCGCGTCGAGTCCGGAGCCTCCGCCGAAGGCGATCACGCCGTCGTGTTCCCCCTGGCGGAAGGCGTCGACGCCGGCGATGACGTTGGCACCGGTGGGATTGCCCTTGATCTCGGCAAACAGCCCCGCCCTGAGTCCTTCGCCGGCGCAGTGATCGAGCACTTCGCGCACCATCGGCAGCGCCGCGAGCCCCGGATCGGTGATCAACAACGGCGCCGTCATGCCAAGCTCTCGACACTGGGCCGGCAGGTCACGAATCCGACCGGCGCCGGTGAGGATGGCCGAGGGGTAGTTCCAGCTGGTGGTGTAGCGGCTGATATCGCTCATGGTTGCCTCAGGCGTGTTTCAGGTGGAAGGACTTGGGCCGAGTCAGGCTGTCGAAGCCGAGCCGCGACAGCGAGCAGCCGCGGCCTGAGTGCTTGACGCCGGTCCAGGCCAGCTCCGGGTCCAGATAGTCGCAGCGATTGACGAAGGCGGTGCCCACCTGAAGCCGCGCGGCCAGCGCTTCGCCGGCGACCAGGTCGCGGGTGAAGATCGCCCCGGTCAGGCCGAACTCGGAGTCATTCATCAAGGCGATGGCCTCGTCGTCGCCGTCCACCGCCATCACCCCGACCACCGGGCCGAAGCTCTCCTCGCGCATCACCGCCATGCTGTGGTCGACCCCGGTCAACAGCTGTGGCGCCAGATAGGCGCTGCCCGGGCGCGACAGCGGATAGTCGCCGGGGTCGATCCAGGCGCGAGCGCCGGCGGCCACCGCGGCCTCCACCTGGCCCCGTACGAAGTCGGCGGCGGCGGGCTTGACCACCGGCCCCAGGCTGGTTGACGGGTCGCAGGGGTTGCCGAGCCTGAGCTGCTTGAGCCAGGCCACCGCCCGTTCGATGAAGTCATCGAAGATGGCGCGCTCGACGTAGATCCGCTCGATGCCACAGCAGCTCTGGCCCGAGTTGAAGAAGGCGCCGTCCATCACCCCTTCCACCGCGCTGTCCAGGTCGACGTCGGCACGCACATAGGCGGCGTCCTTGCCGCCGAGTTCCAGCGCCGTGGCGATAAAGCGCCCGGCGGTGGCGGCTTCGACGGTGCGACCACCGCCCACCGAGCCGGTGAAGGACACATGGTCGATGCGAGGGTCCCCCATCAGCGTCTCGGTGGCCTGGTGGCTCAGGTGCAGGTACTGGAACACCCCCTCGGGGATACCCGCCTCTCGGGCGGCCTCGACCATGCGCTCGGCACACAGCGGGGTCTGGGCGGAGTGCTTGAGGATCACCGCATTGCCGGCGAGGATCGCCGGCACCACGGCGTTCACCGCGGTCATGTAGGGGAAGTTCCAGGGCGCGACGATCAGCGAGACGCCCAGCGGTTCGCGGCGAATGTAGCGGGTAAAGCCGGGCTTGTCGGCCAGGCGCAGCGGCGAGAGCGCCTCAGGCGCCATGGCGATCATCGCCCGGGCGCGCTCCTCGAAGCCGCCGATTTCCCCGCCGCCCTGAGAAATGGGCCGGCCCATCTGCCAGCACAGCTCCTCGGCGTGCTGATCGCGCCGGGCGACGAAGGCGTCCACCATCGCACTGCACAGGCGGCAGCGCTCGGCGACGTCACGTTCGCGCCAGTCCTGCTGGGCCTCGACCGCGCGGGCCAGGGCGGTTTCGATCTCGGCCGCGTCGGCCTGCTCGCGCTCCACGTACACCGAGCCGTCCACCGGCGATATCGTCTGTTGAATGACCATGCAGTTCTCTCGTCTGTCGGTTGGCGGGATGCCGGGATGCCGGGATGCCGGGCATCCTCGTCAGATGATCTCGAAGTAGCGATCGAGCTCCCAGTCGGTGATATGCCGACGGAATTCGCGCTCCTCCCATTCCCGGGTGGCGGCAAAGTGCTCGACGAAGTCGTCGCCAAAGAGCCCGCGCGCAGGCGTCGATGCCTTGAGCCGCTGTGCCGCCTCCCACAGGGTTCGCGGCAGCGCCTGGTGCTCGGGATGGTCGAGCTCGTAGGCGTTGCCGGTGACCGCGGTATCGGGCTCGAGCTTCTGCTCGATGCCATGAAGGCCGGCACCGATGGCCGCGGCCAGCGCCAGGTAGGGATTGGCGTCGGCGCTGCCGAGCCGGTATTCGACCCGCTGGGACTTGGCGCTGCCGGGGATCACGCGCAGGGCGGTGGTACGATTCTCGACGCCCCAGGTGGCGTCCGTCGGCGCCCAGAAGCCGGGAATCAGCCGGGTGTAGCTGTTGATGGTGGGGGCGAACATGGCCAGAAACTCCGGCATCAGCCGCTGCTGGCCGGCGACGAAATGACGCTGGATGGCGCTCATGGAGTGCTCGGCGCCGGCGTCGTAGAAGGCCGACTCGCCGCTCTCGAGGTGCTTCATCGACAGGTGGATATGGCCGCTCTGGCCGGGATAGTCCGGCGACCACTTGGCCATGAAGGTGGCCATCAGGCCGCGTCGCTGGGCCCACACCTTGGTGAAGGTCTTGAACAGCGCCGCCTTGTCGCCGGCGGCCAGCGCCTCGTCGACGCCGATGGCGGCCTCGAGCACGCCTGGCCCGGTCTCGGTGTGCAGCCCCTCGATGGGGAAGTCCATGCGCTGGGACAGCTCCAGCAGCTCGTGGTATAGCTCGGCATGCACCGAACTCCTGAGCATGGAGTAGCCCATCATGTCCGGGGTCAGCGGACGCAGGTTGCGAAAGCCCTTCTCGCGCACCGATTCCGGCGTCTCCTGGAACATGAAGAATTCATACTCCAGCGAGCCGTGTACCGAGAAGCCCATCTCGGCGGCCCGGCCCAGCACTCGCCGCAGCAGGCCACGCGGACAGATCGCCTCGGCCCGCTCGGTGAATTCGGCCATGAACAGCAGCATGTCGCCTTCAAAGGGTACCTCGCGACAGCTCTCCGGCAGCACGCGCAACTGGGCGTCGGGATAGCCGGTGTGCCAGCCGGTGTAGCGCGTGTTGTCGTACAGCTCGTCCTTGCTGTCCCAGCCCAGCACCACGTCGCAGAAGGCGAAGCCGCCGTCGAGGGCGGCAAAGAACTTGTCGCGGTGCATGTACTTGCCGACCATCACCCCGTCCAGATCGAGGAAACCGATCTTGACGTGGGAGAGGTTGCGCGCCTCGACCACCCGGCGGGCGTCATCCGCCGTGCGCACGTCCCTGGGATTGAGTCCTGACATCGATCACCCTCCTCATGGGCGAAGGAACAAGGGCGAAGAAACAACGGGCCGACCTTGATTGCCGGGCCGGCCCGCAACGCCCGATATCTGCCGTGAGTGTCAGCTGTAGCGGTAGGGAGGTCCCGCCTGCTGCATGGTCTGACGATAGTCCTTGAGGATCTGCACCACCTTGGCGTTGCGCTCGCTCTGGCCTGCGATCTCGTCCCAGAAGCTCAGCGCCTCGTCCTCGATGGTCTGCCACTCGCTTTCCGGGATCGAGGTCAGCTCCAGCTTGCCGCCCTGGGTGCGGTAGTGGGCCTCGCCCCACCAGTACCAGTGCTGACGATAGTAGTGAGAGCTGTCCATGCACATTCTGAACAGCGTCTTCAGGTGATCCGGCAGCTCGTTCCAGCGTTCACTGTTGGCGAAGTAGGAGCCGGCCCAGGCGCCGGAAATATTGTTGGTCAGGTAGTAGCTGGAGACGTCCGCCCAGCCCACGGTGTAGGCCTCGGTGATGCCGGCCCAGGCGATGCCGTCGAGTTCGCGGGTCTGCATGGCGACCTCGATGTCCTCCCACGGCAGGGTCACCGGCACCACCCCGAAGCGGGTCAGGAAGCGCCCGGCGGTGGGGAAGGTGAAGACCCGTTTGCCCTCCAGGTCCTTGATGCTGCGAATCGGCTCCCGGGTGACAAAGTTGCAGGGGTCCCAGCTGCCGGAGCCGAGCCAGGTCACTCCCTCGATCTCGCCGTAGGCCTCCTCCCAGATTTCCTTGAGGCCGTAGTGGTTGAACAGGGTCGGCACGTCCAGGCTATAGCGCGAGGCGAACGGGAAGTAGCCGCCGAACACCGAGACATCGACCGGAGCATTGATCGAGTCGTCATCGCTCTGCACCGCGTCGATGGTGCCCCGCTGCATCGCCCGAAACAGCTCGCCGGTGGGCACCAGCTGGTCGGAGAAGTACAGCTCGATCTCCATCTCGCCGTTGGCGGCCTTGTTGAAGGCCTCGATGGAAGGCTTGATCACGTGCTCCGCCAGGGCTGGTCCTGCGTAGGTCTGCAGTCGCCAGCGGATCGGCGTCTTCGACTGGGCGTGGACGTAGGGGGCGGCCAGGGTGCCCGCCCCCACGGTGGCGGCGGTGGCGACACCGGCCTTCTTGAGGAAGTCGCGACGATTGGTCATCCGTTCTCTCCCGTTTTCGTTGTTGTTGCCTGACGTTGCGTCCGTAAAGGACGCCTGTTGTCGTCTTCTCCTGCCTTCTTTAAAGCTTCTTGCTTCACATCCCTGCCTGCCGGGCCAAGACCGCGACAGTCCTGCCTCAGTAGTCCCTGAACAGACCCGGCAGCCATAGCGCCAGCTCGGGAAACGCGGTGATCAGCGCAAGCCCCGCCAGCATGATGGCGACGAATGGCCAGACGCTGCGGTAGATGTCGCCGAGACTGATCTCCGGCGGGGCCATGGCGCGCATCAGAAAGAGGTTGTAGCCAAACGGTGGGGTCATGTAGGCGATCTGCACGGTGATGGTGTAGAGCACTCCGTACCAGATCGGGTCGAAGCCCAGGGTGATCACCAGCGGCACGTACAGCGGCGCCACGATCACCAGCATGGCGGTGTCGTCGAGGAACATGCCCAGCAGAATGTAAGACAGCTGCATCATCACCAGGATCTGCCAGGGGGTGAGGCCGAACTGGTCGAGGAATACCGACTCGATGGCGCGCACCGCGCCGAGACCGTCGAACACCGCGCCAAAGCACAGCGCCGCCAGGATGATCCACATGAACATGCAGGTGATGCCGAGCGAGCGGCGCACCGTGGTCTCGATCACCGCCAGCGTCAGACGGCGCTTGAACGCCGCCGCCAGGGTCGCCGACAGCGCCCCCACCGCGGCGCTCTCGACCAGGCTGGTGACGCCCATCACGAACAGCCCGGTCATGAAGAAGAAGATTGCCAGCGGCATGATGCCCGCGCGCAGAAGCTTCAGCTTGTCGGCGGTGGACAGGTTGCGCTCCTCCGGCGGCAGCGCCGGGCCCAGGCTCGGCTGCAGGCGACAACGCACCACGATGTAGATGACGAACATCGCCGCCAGGATCAACCCGGGGATGGCTCCGGCCAGCCATAGCTGGCTGACCGGCTGTCGCGCGATCATGCCGTAGAGCACCAGCACCACGCTGGGCGGCACCAGGATGCCGAGCGAGCTTCCAGCCTGGATCACCCCGGTGACCATGATCTTGTCGTAGCCCCGGCGCAGCAGTTCCGGCAGGGCGATGGTGGCACCGATGGCCATGCCGGCCACACTCAGTCCATTCATCGCCGAGACCACCACCATCAGGCCGATGGTACCCACGGCGAGCCCGCCCTTGAGCCCGCCCATCCATACGTGGAACATCTCGTAGAGTTCGGAGGCGATGCCCGACTCCGAGAGCATGTACCCCATGAAGATGAACAAAGGCAGGGTCAACAGCGGATACCAGTTCATCAACTGGATGGCAGCGCTGAACGGCATCTCCATGCCGCCATCGCCCCACAGCAAGAGCGCCGCCGCCGCGCCGACGAAGCCGATGACGCCGAACACCCGCTGTCCGGTCAACAGCAGCAACATCATCGAAGAGAACATCGTCAGCGCGATCATTTCATAGCTCATCGATCGCCCTCCGTCCCTGGCTCTGGCTTAGAAACAGCAACATCATCGACGCTCTCGACAAGGGCAGCGTCAGCGCGATCATTTCATGGCTCATCGATCGCCCTCCCCGTCCTTCCGGTCCTGCTCTTCCCTGCCGTCCTTATCCCCCTCGGTCTGCTCGAGCGGGTGTCCTCTCAGCACGGCGATATCCTTGAACAGGGTCGAGAGGCACTGGGCGAGCATCAGCGCCACCCCCAGGGTCATGATGATCTTGATCGGCGCCAGCGGCGGCGCCCAGGAGCTGTAGTTGGTCTCGCCGTACTTGATCGCGTAGCTGGTGCTGGAGATGCCGCCGGCCAGCAGGGTGGCGAGGAACACCAGCAACAGCAGCATGGTCAGGACGTCGCTCATGGCCTTGGCCCGTGGCGACAGTCGGGTATAGAAGAGATCCATGCGCACATGGTCGTCGAGCTGCATGGAGTAGGCGCCGCCCAACAGAAAGTAGGCGACCATCAGGAACTGAGAGACCTCGACGCCCCAGATCAACGGCCGATCAAACAGGGTGCGCGAGAGCGAGGCGTAGAGCAGGACCCCGATCATCACGAAGATCAGGTACATGACGATACGACCGATACGCCGATTGAATCGGTCCACGTAGCGGACGTAGAGACGAATGGCTGCCGGCATGGGCGCTCCCGGACACAAGAGGAATCTCCTGAGTCTTGGCCCAGCCTGGCCGGACGTGCCAGTTGCATCGACTTCAACGACGTGATGACTATCGAAGCTTTCGATACTGCTCAAGCAAAGTGCAGAGAAAAGCAGCCACTGCACCGAAACCGGCCATGAAACTGGCCATCGCCGGGAAGATCCTCACACGGAAGTGACGATCTGCTCCTCGACCCAGGGCAGCTCCTCGGTGAGCGTGGCACGAAAGTCGCCGTCCAGCAGGCGGCGGGCGTCCCGCGCCAGCTGCCCGGGCAGGCCACCGAGTTCGTCGCGCCTGGCGACCAGCGTCAACGAGCGCTTGAGCGGCGCCAGCGGCAGCGCTTCGATGCGCACCCTTAGCTGATCGAGCCCCGCCTGATACAGGCACAACGGGGTCGTCACGGTAAAGCCGACGCCGTCGCTCACCGCCTTGAGCAAGGCGCAGGTGTTGTCCAGGTGCAGCCGCGCCGGCAGCTCCACACCGGCCAGGCGCAGGTGGCGCTCGATACTCTGGCCGATCAGCGACTGTGGCACGTAGCGCACGAAGTCGAGCTGACGCGATAGCCAGCGCAGATTGTCAGCAGGCCCCGTCCAACTCGCCGGCAACACCAGCACAAAGGGCTCGTCCAGCACCCTGTGACGCTCCAGGCCGTCGTAGTTTTCCAGCCGATCGTCGGAGATGATCACGTCCACGTGCCGGGTCAGCAGCGAGTGGCCGTGCATGTGCGAAAGCCCGGTGGTCAGGGTGTAGTCACGGGTGTGGCGGCGGATGACATCGATCAGCGGCTTGCCCACGGCGGTGGCCAGCGAATCCACCAGCGCCAGGCGCATCTGATGCAATTGACCGAAGGCGCCGGTGATCAGTTCGCGGCGGGTATCCCGGGCCTCGCCCAGCAGACGGCGGGCACGGTCATAAAAGAAGCGTCCGGCGCTGGTGGGTTCCAGCGGCCGCGAGCGGCGCTCGAACAGCGCCAGCCCCAGGCTCTCTTCAAGGGTCGCCAGACAATGCGACACCGACGACTGGGTCAGGCCGAGCGCCTCGGCGGCGGCGCTCTGGCTACCGCGTTCCAGGGTCTCGACGAAGATTTCCATACTGCGCAGGTCGAAGCCGAAGCCATTCTTCATGGCGTCTCCTCGGTGGTGATGTTGTTATTGTCTCGGCGCTGTTGTCGGCTCTTGCAGGGGCTGTCGCAGGGATCCTTGACCCGGTGCTGATCCTGGCCGGTGTCGAAGCTCTACTCTGACTCCTGCGGAACTTGTCGGTCCGGCACAAGTCTACCCTGGCAAGCCGAACAACAGGGAAGTCCGATGACCTACGTCGCCAGCGCCAGCTACCACGAACGACCGTCCTCCCACTGGACCGGCTGGGGCCAGTGGATCGCGCTTGTCACCATGACCCTGGACCACCTGGCACGCTACCTGGCCACCGACGCCTGGCACCTTGGCTGGGTCGATTCGAGCGTGGGCCGTATCGCCTTTCCACTGTTCGCCGGCATGGTCGCCTGGCACGGGCTATTCAATACCCGTGATCCGCTGCGCTACGCACGCCGGGTGATGATCATCGGTCTGCTGGCCCAGTTACCCTACCAACTGATGCCCCGCGAGGCGCTGTTTCAGCTCAACATCTGCTTTACCCTGGCGCTCGGGCTGATGGCCGGCCACTGGCTTGAGCAACTGACCCGGCGACAGGAGGCCGGAGAGCTCGGCCATGTACGCCTGGCGCTGGAAACCCTCGGCGTGGCAACCGGCTGGTACTTTGCCGGCTTCTGGGTCGAATACGGCCACCATGGCCTGTTGCTGGTGCCGTTTTTCATGCTCGGCATGGGCCAGCTCCATCGTACCGACGACGCACTGCTCTCGCGCCTGCTGGCGGTGGTCGGCTGCCTGCCGCTGCTGCTGGTGGCAGGCATGATGAACAGCTCCGACATGGCCAAGTCGGTGACCGTGGCCACGGTCCTGGCGGTACTGCTGCTGGCCGCTGGTGCTCACCGGCTATGCCGCGCGCCCGGCATCGTCATGCCGCGGCGGATGTGGCTCGCATGGTATCCGGCCCACTTCGCGGTGATCGCCGCCATTCTGCTATGGACCGGCAACGCTCAGATCATGTGATATTGAAAGCGCGGTGATCGCCGCCATTCTGCTGTGGACCGGCAACGCTCAGTTCCTCTAGGCGTCCTGCGCCGGCAGCGCGAAACGGCTTCTCTGTTCCATCAAGAAGACCTTGAAGGCCTGCCATGCCGGGCTGCGGTAGCGGTCCGGATGCCACACCAGCGAGAAGTGACGGGTCAGTGGCAGGTCATGTGACAGCGCCAGCAACTCCCCTCGTTCGAGCTCCCCCCGCACGCTCAGGTGCGACAGGCAACCCAGTCCCAAACCCGCCGCCACGGCCTGCTTGATCGCCTCGTGCTGCCCCAGCTCCATGCGTACCTTGAGCCTCGGCACCCGGGGCAGCACCGCCGCCTCGAGCACCTCCCGACTGCCGGAGCCGATCTCGCGCAGGATCCACGACTGCTCGACCAGATCAGCATCCTCGACCCGGCCCTTGGCCACCAGCGGATGCCCGGGCGCGCAGACGATCACCATATGGTCTTCGCACCACACTTCGCTGGCGAGTCCCGGCTCGTGACAGCGCCCCTCGATCATCCCCAGGTCGGCGTCGAAGCGCTGTACCTCGGAGATCACCTCGCCGGTATTGCGCAGTCGCAGGCGCAGGTCGACCCCCGGATGCAGTCCGCCGAACTCCCCAGCCAGCGGCGGCAACAGATAGGTGCCGATGGTGGCGCTGGCGGAGATCGCCAGGCTGCCGTGGAGCTCGTCTCCCGGTTCCTCGGCGGCGGCGATCAGCTCGCCCAGATCATCCAGCAGCTGTTCGGCGCGCGGCAGCAGCCGATGGCCCATGTCGTTCAGGCCAAGCCGCCTTCCCGGGCGTTCGAACAGGGTGACACCAAGCTGACGCTCCAGGTCTGCCAGCGCCTGGCTGGTCGCCGACTGGGACAGGCTCAGTTGCCTGGCCGCGGCGCTGACGGTTCCCAGCCGAGCCACCGCCACGAAGACCTCGAGCTGGCGCAGGGTGATATGGGAGCGGGCGGGACTGTCTGGCGAGAAACTCATCACTATGCTCGACGGTTGCAGGGAAGATGGCGGGGAAGCGACAACGGTTTCTATATCGGCTCAGCTTATAACAGGTTTCGTTATTACACGATAATCATCTGATATATCCACGCCTAGAATCTCCCTATCGAAGCGACGCCTCAGGCTCCACCCAGACGAGCCGGTAGCGGCGATACCCTGACACGAAGAGGAGATCCGCCCATGTGGCAAGGACTTGCGCTATGCGCACTATTGACGCTGGCCGGGCAGGCCATCAGCCGACTGCCCGGTATCGCCGACGCAGGCGTGAGTCCGCTGGTGTTCGCCCTGCTGCTGGGCATCGTGGTCGGCAATCTGCCGCTCAAGCGCACCGTCGAGGGCGCCCAGCCGGGGCTCGCCTTCGCTACCCGCTGGCTGCTGCGCGGCGGCATCGTGCTGTTCGGCCTGTCGCTGACCTTTGCTCAGGTGGCCGGGCTCGGGCCCAAGGTGCTGCTGCTGGACGCGCTGATCATCACCGCGGTGCTGCTGGTCGGCTACCAGATCGGCACCCGGGTGCTCGGCATGGATCGCGAGACCACCCTGCTGACCAGTGCCGGCAGCGCCATCTGCGGCGCCGCTGCGGTGCTCGCCACCGAGTCGACCATTCGCTCGAAGCCGGCAGCGGCGTCCATGGCGGTGGCCACGGTAGTGCTGTTCGGCTCCCTGGCCATGCTGACCTACCCGCTGCTGTATCCGTGGCTGGGCATGGACGAAGGACTGTTCGGGGTCTATATCGGCGCTACCGTGCATGAGGTGGCCCAGGTGGTCGCCGCCGGCGACGCCGTGGGGCCCGACGCCCTGGCCAACGCGGTCATCGTCAAGCTGGTGAGGGTGATGCTGCTGGTGCCCTTCCTGCTGGTGGTCGGCCAATGGTGGCTGCGTCAACCGACCCAGGAAGGCGCCGAGGCAAGCGGTCAGGGCGCACACAAGGCCAAGCTGGTGATCCCCTGGTTTGCCCTGGGCTTTATCGCCATGGTCGGCGTCAACAGTGTCGTCACCCTGCCCGCGCCGCTGCACTCGGGCCTGGTGCTGGCCGGCCAGATTGCTCTGACCATGGCCATGGCCGCGCTCGGCATCAACACCCGGATGTCGCGCCTCAAGGCACTCGGCGTCAAGCCCTTCCTGCTCGCCCTGATCCTGTTTGTGCTGCTGATGGTCGGTGGCGGAGTGGCCAGCGCCCTGCTGATGGGCTGACGGGATCGACAGAGCGGGCATGAACCCGATACACAGCAAAGAAGGCGGCCCTGCGGCCGCCTTCTTGCGTGGTGCTGATCCGTCATTGAGCAGCGATCGGCTCGCCCGCTCGACTTGCTCCCTCGACTTGCCCCCTGCTACAGGGAGAACTCCTCGCCGTCGTAGGACGTCTGTACCTCGATGCTTCCTTCGGCGATCTCGGCGGCGAGACGATCCAACTCGGCGACGATTTCGTCCTCGACCCAGGGCGCCAGCGACAGACGCACCGCTTCGGGGTTCTCCAGGCCGATACGCACCACCTCACCCGAGCTCCAGCTGCCCTGCTTGACCGCCTCGGCGGCAAGAAAACCCGCCATGGACACATTGGCGATGGCGGAGCCGGCGAATACCTCCGGGTAGTCCTGGTGCCACTCACGCACATTGCCGAACTGCCACACGCCTTCGGCCTCCTGCATCGCGTCGATGGCCCCCTGGCGACCTGCGTTGAGCATGGTGAAGATGATATCGGCACCGGCATCGATCTGGGCGCTGGCCACGTCATGGGCCAGTGCCACGTCGTCCTGATCGCCGGCGAAGATGGTCAGGAAGTCGGCGTCCGGGCGGGTGTGCTGCAGGCCGTGGTAGAAGCCCCCGCGCCCCTTGAGCCCCGGGGTGACGCGAATCCCCGAGATATGACCCACCACGCCGCTCTGGGTCAACAGCCCCGCTGCGGCTCCGGCGAGCCAGGCGGACTCCTCCTGGAGAACCTCGTAGCTCGACACATTGTCGCCGGTGACATCCCCCTGGGTAACGGAGAACAGCACCTCGGGATAGTCCGGGGCCACCGCCACTACCGCCTCGGAATTCTGACCGCCGTGGGCGATGACCAGATCCGGCCCGGCATCCGCCAATCGCCGCAGAGCGGCCTCAAGTGCGTCGGACTCCGGCGCTATCCCATCCTCGTAGCTGATCTCGGCACCAAGTTCGGCCTCGATGCGCTCGAGTCCACGATAGCCCGCCTCCATGAAGCCGCCATCATCCTTCTGCCCCGGCAATAGCATGGCCACCTCGAAGGCGTCCGCCACGGCCAGGGAGGGCGCGAGCGAGAAACCACACAGTGCCGCCATGTATCCAATTTTACGAATCATCGAACACCTCATTACTTATTTTTGTATACAGAACGCATCAACTACTCTAGCGCCGCGGCGAGATGATCGCCACCCCGAAACGACGACGGGCCCCGTAGCGGGGCCCGTCGTGGAGGAAGCGAGGCAGCGCCTGGCTCAGTCTTCGAAGCTGAAGCGCACCTCGGGTGCGTCCGGCACCAGGGCGGCGCATTCGCGCACGCGCTCAAGCAGGCTCGCGTGATCGTCGGCGACCAGGTTGATGTGACCAAGCTTTCGACCGGCGCGCTCGCTCTTGTCGTAGCGATGAAGATGAGCGTCACGCATGGCCAGCACCTGGCTCGGCTCGGGCTCGCGTCCGATGACGTTGACCATGCAGGTCGGCGCCCGGGCACTGGTGTCCCCCAGCGGCAGGCCCTGGATGGCACGCAGATGATTCTCGAACTGGCTGGTCACCGCGCCATCCATGGTCCAGTGGCCGGAGTTGTGCACCCGCGGCGCCATCTCGTTGGCCAGCAGGCTACCGTCGGCGCACTGGAACAGCTCCAGGGTCAGCACACCGACGTAGTCCAGCTCATCCAGCAGCGCCCGGATGTACTCATCGGCGGTGTGCTGGACGCTATCGTCAAGATCCGGCATCGGTGCCAGCGAGTAACGCAGGATGCCATCGACATGGACGTTTTCCGCCATGGGATAGAACACCACCTCACCGTCGCGTCCGCGCACGGCGATGATCGACACCTCGCGCACGAAGTCGACGAAGGACTCGACGATCAGCCGCGGGTGATTGATGCGCTTCCAGGCCTCGGCCGCTTCCGCCGGGTCCTTGAGCACCGCCTGACCCTTGCCGTCATAGCCCTCGGTGATCGACTTGGCGACTACCGGCGTCCCCAGTTCACGGGCGGCGGCTTCCAGCGACTCGGCGCTGTCCACCAGACGATAGGCCGGCGTCGGAATACCCAGTCGGTCGAACAGTGCCTTCTCCTCGGCGCGGTTCTGACACACCCGGATCGCCTCACTACCGGGGTAGACCGGCTTCTCGGCTTCGATCGCCTGGACCAGCGACACCGGCAGGTGCTCGAACTCGTAGGTGACCAGGTCGACGTCTTCGAGGAAGCTCTGGACGTGCTTCTGGTCGGTGTCGATCATCACCTCGCCGATCCCGGCGCTGGGGTGGCCGGTGGTATCGAGAAAGCGGAACCGGTTGGCCAGCGGATAGCCGGCCAGCGCCAGCATGCGGCCGAGCTGTCCGGCCCCGAGAACGCCAATCTTCATGACTTGCTCCTGTTTTCCTGCGGGTACACGACGCCGTTCAGCCCTGGCGAGACTCGGGCGGACGAGGATCGGGATTGTCGAGCACGGTCTGGGTCTGCTCGGTGCGGAAGGCCTCGACGGCCTCGCGAACCTGGCTGTCCCCAAGCCCCACGATCTGGGCCGCCAGCAGGCCTGCATTGGTAGCACCAGCCTTGCCGATGGCCAGGGTGCCGACGGCGACGCCGCCCGGCATCTGGGCGATCGACAGCAGTGAATCCAGCCCCTTGAGCGCCTTGGACTCCACCGGCACGCCGAGCACCGGCAGCGCGGTCTGGGAGGCGACCATGCCGGGCAGGTGGGCAGCACCGCCGGCCCCGGCGATGATCACCTGAATACCACGCTCGGCGGCACCCTTGGCGTAGTCGAACAGCAGATCCGGGGTGCGGTGGGCGGAGACCACCTGGGTCTCGTAGCTCACGCCGAGGCGCTCGAGCATGGTCACGGCGTGTTCCATGACCGGCCAGTCGGACTTGGAACCCATGATCACGCCGACCCGGGGCGCTGGGGAAGTGGATGACATCGGCAACTCCTCGAAGAAACGACGGCGCCGCGGCAAAGAAATCGCCACGACAAGGGAACAATCGGGAAGCGGCATAGTCTAGCAGAGCCGGGGGAGCAGTACCTCTCCCTATGCGGAGACGTCGCCAGCCAGCGACAGCGCCTTTCACCCTGACTGCGCATTGGCCTGCTAGGGTAACGCTGCTGTCGCGGCCATCGCCGACACTCCACGCCGCCTGACAGGAAGACCCGCTCACCCAAGGAGAGAGCCATGAAACCGACCCTGCTGCTTATTGCCGCCCTGACCTCCGGCCTGGCGCTGGCCGGTTGCGACGAGGGACAGAGCACCGCCAGCACCACGCAGGAGGGCTCGAACGCCAGCCAGCAGAGCACCACCGAGCAGGCGCAGAAAATGACGCTTGACGGTACCCTGAGCTTCGCCGAGGCCGGCCAGAGCCTGCCCGACAATGCCGAGGTCACGGTGTTGCTCAACGACGTTGCCCTCGCCGACGCCCCGGCCCGGACCATCGCCGAAACCACGGTGACCATCGAGCGCCAGGCACCGACCGACTTCTCGCTGAGCTACGCAAGCGACGCGGTGAACCCGCGCCACACCCACAGCGTGCGTGGCGAGATCCGCAACGATGAAGGTCAGCTGGTGTGGACCAGTACCGAAGCCACCCCGGTGGAAGTCGGCGCCGACGCCGATCAGCCGCCGGTGTCGGTGGTGCTGCGCCCGGTGGGTGCCGATGGCAACGCCCAGAGCGACAGCATGCAGAAGGCCCAGGAGGCACTGCTGTCCAGCGGCGATGAGCCCACCGCCGCCGAGAAGCAGGCCGTGGAAGAGGCCGACGCCGTGGCCGAACAGGCCGCCGGCATGCAGGAGCCCAGCCAGGGCGCCGCCGCGGCGAGCGGCGAAAACGCCGAAACCGGCACCAATACCGAGGCGCCGTCCAGCCAGTCGCAGTAAGCGAGCGCCCGGACGGAGCGGCTCCTCCAGAGACGACAACGCCGTGCCCAAGGGCACGGCGTTGTCGCTGTTGGCGGCTGCCCTGGCGCCGCTACACTGTTGCCGGCGAGCGGCGGGCCTGCCAGAAGTTGAGGCTGATGATCGCCAGCATGACGGCGGCACCGGCGACGTCGAATACCAGCGACGGCAGGAACACCCCGACGATCGCCGGCAGCAGCAGCAGGCGCTGCCAGATCGCCATGCGGGTGAACAGGTAGCCTTCCAGGGTGGCGGCGAAGGCGCCCAGCGCCAGCAGTCCGGTGAAGCCCTTCCAGATCAGCAGCCAGACCGGCCCGCCGACGATGATTTCGGGGTTGTAGACCATGAACAGCGGGACCAGGTAGAGGCCCTTGGCAAACTTCCACGACTGGAAGCTGGTCTCCATGGGCTTGGCCCCGGCGATGGCGGCCCCGGCGAAGCCGGCCAGCGCGATCGGTGGCGTCACGTTGGAGTCCTGGGAATACCAGAACACCACCAGGTGGGCGATCAGCAGCGGCACCCCGAACTCATTGGCCAGCGCCGGTCCCACCAGCACGATCAGCACGATATAGCTGGCCGTCACCGGCAGCCCCATGCCCAGCACGAGACTCGCCAGCAGCACCATGATCAGCGCCAGCAGCAGGTTACCGCCCGAGAAGGCCAGCATCATGGCCGAGAACTTGAGGCCGAGACCGGTCAGCCCCACTACCCCGACGATGATCCCTGCCACCGCACAGGCCATGGTCACCGCCACGGCGTTGCGCGCACCGAGTTCGAGGCCTTCGAGCAGCTTGAGCAGACCATTGCGACAGGCCAGCCCCAGACGCTCGGCGGTCACCGGCTGACCTTCGCCTGGCGCCACGAACAGGAACCACACCGCAAAACGCAGCACCGCCACCAGCAGCATGCAGACGATGGCGTAGTAGCCCACTCGCATCGGCGACATGTTCATCATCAAAAGCCACACCAGCACCGCCAGCGGCAGCAGGAAGTGCCAGCCGTACTTGAGCACGTCGCTCATCTGCGGCAGCTCGTCCTTGGCCATGCCCTGCATGCCCTCCTTGAGGGCGATGATATGCACGAACAGATAGACGGTGGCGAAGTACATGAAGGCCGGCAGGATGCTGACCTTGACCACCTCGAGATACGGCAGCCGGGTGTATTCGGCGATCAGAAAGGCGCCGGCCCCCATCAGCGGTGGCATGATCTGGCCACCGGTGGACGCCGCCGCTTCGATGCCACCGGCCTGGTGAGGCTTGTAGCCCAGGCGCTTCATCAGCGGGATGGTAAAGGCGCCGGTGGTGACCACGTTGGCGATGGCGCTACCCGAAATCGAGCCCATGCCGGCGGAGGCGATGACCGCAGCCTTGGCAGGCCCGCCACGCTGGCGGCCGGTGGCGGCGTAGGCCAGATCGATGAAGAACTTGCCGGCCCCGGTGATCTCGAGAAAGGCACCGAACAGCACAAAGATGAAGATATAGGTCGCGGCCACCCCCATGGGCAGGCCGAAGATACCTTCCTGCCCCAGGTAAAGCTGGCCCACCAGACGATCGAGATTGTAGCCGCGATGCTCGAGGATGCCGGGCAGGAACTGGCCGAGCCAGGGTAGCTCGCCGCGGGGCCCGGCAAAGGCGTAGAGGATGGCGATCAGACCGATGATGGTCATGCCCAGACCCACCGCGCGACGGCTGGCCTCCAGCACCGTGATGGTGGCGATGATGCCGACGGTGATGTCGGTCTGGCTCCAGAAACCGGCGCGAGTGATGATCTCGTCCAGAAACAGCGCCATGTAGCCGCCGGTGATCATCGCCCCGATGAAGAATAAAAGGTCGATCGCCCCGCCCAGTACGCCCCTGTCTCGGCTGGGACCGAATATCGGAAACATCAGGAACGCCAGCATCATCACCAGCGCCAGGTGGATGCTGCGCTGATAGAACAGCCCCAGCGGCTGAATCCCCGCCGAGTAGAGCTGGAACAGCGACAGGCCGACCGCCACCAGGGTGATCAGCCATAGGATGGTCTTGGGGTGGTTGGCCTGGCTGCCAGGCACCACCGGAGAAGCTGCCGTTTCGCTCATTGTCGTGATTCTCGTCAGGCCTTGCCGGCGCTTGGCCGGTCGGCATAGTTCGGAATGCTGTCGCAGGCCGCCTGCGCCTCGAGGGACAAGGTGGCCACACGGTCGGTGGCGTCACTCGATAGCCTGGGCCAACGACAGGCTAGTCGCGCCGCTCGAGTCCAACGCTGACCAAACGCCCCGCCGCCAGATCACTCAGGCTGATGGGCGTGGAGGCCGCCGGCACGGCCAGGGACTCCCCGTCCGGACAGTCGGCCCGAGCCTTGATCAAGGTCTCGAGGGTCGGCTCGCCACGGCTGACCAGGCGGTGATCGACGCGCTTGGCACCGACTCTCAGCCGGTAGCGATTGCCGGGGACCGGCTCGTCGATGTCCTCGATCCAGTAGCCGCCCTGGCCGTCGCTGACCTGGCGTCCGCGCCCGGGCACGTGGTCGAGCCCCGCAGCGAAGTCCGGCAGGTGGCTACGTTCGAGCACCATGGCACCGCCGAGGTTGCGATAGCAGTCGAGCACCTCGAAGCCTTCTACCGAGTGGTTCCAGGCCAGGCACCAGCCGGCGCCATCGGGCATCGGCAACTCCACCAGCGCCGCGCCCTCGGCGTCGCGTACGCTCAGGCTGAAAGGGAGATCGCAATCGGCATCGTTCGCCTGGCCAGCGCCGGTCACGGTCATCAGCGTGACCAGCCCAAGCGCAGGCAGGGCGAGCCCGGAGGCCCGCCCTGCCATGAATCGACGCCCCGCCATCAGGGACGCTGCTTGTCCTGCACCTCGGCACCGACTTCCTCGTAATAGCGCAGTGCGCCCGGGTGGAAGGCGATGGGCGTGGAGTTCACCGAGAACTCGACGGTGGTGTCATTGGCCGCCGGATGGATGGCGATCAGCTCGTCGGTCTGCTCGAACAGGGTCTTGGTGATCTGGTAGGCCAGTTCCTCGTCCATCTCGCTGCTGGCGATCAGCACGTTGGGCACGCCAAGCGTCTGTACCGCTTCTTCCATGCCTTCATAGAGACCGGCCTTGAGCTCATAGGCGGCAAACACCGGCTCGTCCTCGCGGGCCTTGGCGACTTCCTCGTCGCTGAGGCCGATCAGCCGTACATCGCTGGTGGTGGCAAGGTTCAGAATCGAGCTGGTGGGCGGCCCCACGCTCCAGAAACCGGCATCGATATCGCCATCACGCAGGGCGTCGGCGGTCTCGTTGAAGTTCAAGCGGCGCGGGTCGAAGTCGTCGTAGCTGATGCCGTTGGCTTCGAGGATGGCGCGGGCGTTGAGCTCGGTGCCGCTGCCCGGCGCACCCACGGACACGACCTTGCCTTCCAGGTCATCCAGCGAGTCGATGCCGGAGTCGGCCATGGTCACGATCTGCACCGCATTGGGATAGATGGAGGCGATGGCACGAATGTTCTCGAGCTTGCGCCCCTCGAAGTCACCGGTACCGGTAGCGCCCTGGTGGACGGTGTCGGCCAGCGCCAGCGCCAGATCGGAGTCACCACGCCAGACCAGTCCCATGTTCTCCACCGAGGCGCCGGTCACTTCGGCCACGGCGTCGTAGCCGTCGACGTGCTTCTTGATCAGCTCGGCCAGGCCTCCACCGTAGGGGTAGTAGGTGCCGCCGGTTCCACCGGTGGCGATCGACAGCTGGCTCTGGGCCACGGCGCTGTGGCTGGCAACCAGCAGGGATGCCGTCAGGGCAAGGGTCAGTGCTCGCATGGTCTTCCTCCGTTCCTCGTGGGAACCGCTTAGAATTTATTGTGCGGAATTGAAGTGTCGATACAACAATCGCCTAGGCAAGCTAGCAAGAGCCGGCCTCGCTTGCCACTGCAGACATTTCGACGTTTTTTATCTTTGTCTGCAATTCTCACAAGGTCTTAGAGACACTGGCCCGCCATCCTGCCCGTCGAACCCCCGAAGGGCGCGCTTCTCAGGGAGCTGGCGTCGCGCCGGCTTTTCACGCCTCAGCGTTGACTGTCGACCTGCTCGCGTACCTTGGCGACGATATGGGCACCGATCGGCAACGCCGAGGTCGCCGCCGGCGATGGCGCATTGCCTACGTTGATGGTGCGCGGCGTGTTGACGAACAGGAAGTCGTCAACCAGCTTGCCGTCTCGTGTCACCGCCTGGGCACGCACCCCGGCCGGGTAGGGCTTCAGGTCATCGAGGGTGAGACTCGGGCAGTACTTGCGCACCTCTTCCAGATAGCCACGCCGTGACAGCGAGTTCTTCATCTCGCGCATGCCAGGGCCCAGATGACGCCACAGCACCTTGAGAATACCCGGATGGCTGACCATGCCGACCAGATCCGCTGCCGAGACATCACGCTTGCGATAGCCCTCGCGGGCCAGTGCCAGCACGGCGTTGGGCCCCACCGTCACGCTGCCATCGATCATGCGGGTAAGGTGGACGCCGAGAAACGGCATGCTGGGGTCCGGAATCGGGTAGATCAGATGATTGACGATGGCGTTGCGGTGCTCGGGCAACTGAAAGTACTCCCCGCGGAAGGGGCAGATGGTGAAGCTCGGAGTCTGACCCAGCATGCGCACCACCCGGTCGGCCATCAGCCCCGAACAACTCACGAGGTAGCGACTACTGAAGGTCTCGGTGGTAGTGGTCACCACCACTTCCTGGCGACGTTCGTCGAGCCCGGTGACCTCCCGTGAGTAGCGGATCTCGCCACCGCGTCGCTCGAACTCGGCGGCCATGGCGCGAGTGACCTCGGCATAGTCGACAATACCGCTGGACGGCACGAAGATGCCGCCGACGCCGGTGATGTTGGGCTCACGCTCTGCCAGGGCACCGGCGTCGAGCCATTCACGCTCGAGCCCATTGGCCTCGGTACGTTCCCACAGGGCCTTCATCCGCCCCAACTCCACCTCGTTGGTGGCGACCAGCAGCTTGCCGCAGCTGTCGTAGGCGATGTCGTGGGTCTCGCAGAACGCCTTGGTGGCACGGTTGCCTTCCAGACAGAAGCGCGCCTTGAGGCTGCCCGGTGTGTAGTAGACCCCGGCGTGTATCACGCCACTGTTGTGACCGGTCTGATGGCGAGCCGGACCGTCCTCCTTTTCCAGCAACAGCATGCGCTTTTCAGGATAGGCGTCCTTGAGCTGCATGGCGGTGGACATGCCCAGAATGCCACCGCCGATGATGATGAAGTCGTACATGGGGGTCTCGTTGTCCTTGGTCTTGCCCCACCGCCGGGACGGGGCCGGATACATCGTGGGCAGCCGGGTATCGCGGGGCCCATCACCCTAGAGTACCGCGTCGGGCCGTGCCCCGCTGCACCCCTCTTCCCCGGAGGACACCTCAGCCCTGGCGCGCTCGCAGGGTGCTGCCACAGGTGAAGACACCGCGCTGGCGCATCAGCTCGCGTCTGAGCTGCGGGTCAGCCTTGAACTTGTCGCGACCGTGCAGCCAGAAGTGGTTGTTGATCAGCAGGAAGCTTCCGACCGGGTTGGGCAGGGAGATGACGCCGTCGCTCGACTCCAGCGAGTCGGACAGCTCGCAGAGCCAGTTGCCCTCCTCCAGATCACGTGGCTGGACAAACTGATCGATGTAGGCCATCACCGGGCGGCCATCACGGTCGACGTCGAATACCGGGTGAAAGACGTCGCGCACCACATTCTTGCTGGGCGGAGCCGACCAGCGCATCTCGCTGAACGCCAGCGGGTGACGGCAGAACCGCTCCAGCTCGTGCCAGTCGTCCAGATGCAGCAGCCGCGAGTTGCCGCCTTCCATGTGCTGCTCGTCGATCTTCATCATCAGTACGTAGTCGGTGACCTGCTCGACGAAGGTGCCGTCGTTGTGAAGCTCCATCACCCGATGCGGCGCCCGCAGATAGCTGTCGGAGGTGTCGACATTCTCGACCACGAAGCGGGCATAGTACTGACCACTCATGGCATCGAAGTTGGATCGTCCGATCAGGTGGGCAACGGCGGTGGCAAACTTGACCATGTCCTCGGCCTGCTCGACCCGGTCCAGCCCTTCCGGCACGACCTGCAGCGCTCCCTGGCGACGGTCCAGCAGGATATTGGCCAGCCGCGGCCTGAGCGTCCCCTCGCACAGCTCATCGAGTATTCCCGCGACACGAAAACGCAGCATCGACTTGTACTCCAGCGCCTGAATCGGCCATTCGGCACAGGCGTCGAGGAAGGCAGCGACGACCGACCGCTCGACACGCAGCTCCTGCAGACGCTCGGAAGAGGTCGACGGGACCAGGGTGAACCCGCGTGGATCGCGTGCGCCAGGGGCGGTGGTCTGATCATCACGATCCTGAAGCTGGGCAGAGGCAAGGATGGACATGGCAGGGCTCCGTATTGTTTTGACGTTTTGTAAAAATATCTACATTTTTATTTTTGGTCAACAAAAACCCGGCTGCCGCCGGGTGCTGATTTTCGGGACAAGGTCCAGAGTTCTTGAAGCGTCCGCCGGCCGGCAAAGCCGCCGACCGGCGTTGCGGTCAAGGCGTCAGGTGCCTTCCAGCTCACGACGCATCTGTCGCTGGCTGTAGGCCGTGCCATAGCGGCGGCGGGACCACAGGTACAGGCAAAGCCCGGCACCCATCCAGCCGGCGAACAGCCCCCACTCGATGGGTGACAGCGCCGAGGGGCTGCCGGGCAGGTAGAGCCCGATCAGTCCCAGCGACAGCACCACCGCCAGCCAACCGACCAGGCGAGGATGGCTGACCTTGAACGGCCTTTCGAGTTCCGGCTCCTTGCGCCGAAGCACCAGAAACGAAATGGATACGAACAGGTAGGCGATGACGATGCCGAGACCACCGGCCACCACCAGCCACACCATGGCCTGGCGGCCCAGCAGAGGCGCCAGGCTCGACAAGGCTCCCATCAACAGGATGGCGTTGACCGGCGTCTTGTGACGAGGATGCAGCTTGGCCAGAAAGGCCGGCAGCATGCCGCAGTGGGCCAGTGCATAGATGGCGCGAGAGCCACCGACGTAGAAGGCGTTCCAGCTGGTCAGGATGCCGGCGATACCCGCCAGTACCATCAGGTTGGCCGCCCAGGGGGTATTGAACACCGCCCCCATGGCGTCAGGTACCGCCAGGGAGCTGTTCTCGAGCTCCGCCTTGGGCAGCATCAATGCCGTTCCCAGCACGATGAAGGCGTACCAGAACACCGCCAGGACCACCGACAGCATCAAAACCCGACCGATCTCGCGAAACGGCAGGTCGATCTCTTCCGCCGCCTGCGGGATGACGTCGAAGCCGACAAACAGGAAAGGAACCATGATCAGCACCATGGTGATCCCGCCCAGCACACCCTCTTCGGTGTTGAATAACGGCGTCAACGAAGCGCTGCTACCCTCGAACAGTGCGCCGGTGATGAACATCACACCGACGGCCAGAATCAGCAGCGTCACCACCTTCTGGACCAGCGCCGCGGTGCGCACGCCAACATAGTTGATGGCCATCATGACCACCGAGCCGGCCACACCGACGGCAACCCAGGTGGCCTTGACGTCCCAGCCCGCCAGGGTCCACAGGTGACCGACGGCGTAGCCGGGGAACAGATGCTCGACCACGGTGGGCAGCGCTACCGCCTCGAAGGCCACCACGCTGAGATAACCCAGCACGATCGCCCAGGTACACAGGAAGGAGGCAAAATGGCCCAGGGCACGGTAGCTATAGACGTGCTCACCACCGACCTGGGGCATCGCCGAAGCGAGCTCAGAGTAGGTCAGCCCCACCAGCACGATCACCATGCCGCCCAGCACGAATGCCAGTATGGCGCCAAGGCTTCCTGCCGAGGTGATGAAGCCACCCGTCAATACGATCCAGCCCCAGCCGACCATGGCACCGAAGGCCAGCGCCAGGACGTCCTTGCGTGCCAGCACTCGGCTCAGCTGGGCTCCGCCATTGCTGTTATTGTCCATGAGATAAACCTCTCGCCGCAGTGGTGCGTTCCCGCAGAACAGTGATTGTTGACCGGGGACAGGACGCACCGTTGAATTTATCAATCGCGCGTGCAACTCATCATGAGGATGTTTGCCGTCCGCAGCCTTCGTTTATACCTCTTTGGTCTAAGTTTGTAGGGCCTGCAGATGGCGCCATCGCCGTCAGCCGCAGTCTCCCGCGGCGTCTGCGGAATGAGGAGTTTTCGTCGCTGCGCCACGTCCAGAACGGACACCAAATTGGACTGGCAAGAGGGCAAAAAAGGTTGCATGCTGTAGGGGTCGAAAACGCCCATTGGAGTACCATGAGCACCGCAGATTCCTTGTCTCGAGCAGACGCTTCCGAACCGCCTCCTCGACGATGCCCTGACCTCGATGTCAGGGACCTGGAACAGCGCACACGACTGATGCGCATTGTCACGCGGCTTATCGCCGTATCTGATCTCGGAAGCCGCGAGATCGCACGCCGCGCGGGTCTCCCCATGCAGAAGATCAGTGATCTGCTGTCGGGACGACTGGAACACTTCACCTGCGACGAGCTGCAGGCCATTCGCCGCATCATCGACGATGGCCATCTGTCACTCTCCTGAATGGCCAGTGCTGGACGGCGCCCTGGACGGCAATTCTGCCAGGGCGCCGCGTCTCGTTCGCGCGAGCCATTGCCCCGCCCTTCCCCTTGATCTTCATGCCATGAGGAATCATCGATGCGCCGTCTGCTAGCGGCTTGTCTGCTATGTGTGTCCGCAAGCGCCCTGGCCGATGGCCAGGCCACCCTGGTCGATGGCAGTGGCGACCCCGAGAGCGCCGTCACCGCACGCTGGATCGGTGATCAGCTGCGCCTGGACTTTCCCCGCCACGCGGCCAAGGGCTATCTGCTGTTGAGAGACGGCAAGGGCCACGTGGTCACCAACTTCGGTGGTCAGACGGTGGTGCTGGGCATCCGCGATGTTCAATCCATCGCCGGGCAACTCGGTGGCCAGGACCTGTCCGACCTCGGCAGTTACCAGGCCCAGCAGGTGCTGTCGCTGGAGCCTGTCGGCACGCGGGAAAGCGTCGCCGGCATCGAGGGCGAGGTCTATCGTCTTGACTGGATTACCCAGGAGGGCGATCGCCGAGAGGATGCACTGGTACTCAGCCAGCGACCGGAGGTCATCGAGCTTTTACGGGTCGTCGACCGCTATCAGAGCATTCTGTCGGGGCAACCGGACCCGGTGGCGGCAAGGCTCGAGCAACAGGGGCTCGGACTTCTGCGTTTTGGCGACAAGTTTCAGGTGGCCAGCCTGACGGCGACGTCGCCCGATCCTGCCCTGCTGGCATTGCCGTCCCAGAGTGGCAACGTTGGTGAGCTGTTGCGTTCGGTCATTCAATAGACTTAGGGCCAGGCGCCAACTTTCCCCCTCTCCAGCACTAGATCCACAGCATACCTAGGATGGTGTACTTGATCGCGCACCGCGTGGAATAGGTGTGTGTCAATTGCGTGTAAAACCGCGAAAATGCGATGCAGGAGTCTCCAATCCACGATATATCTTGAAGGTAGCCGTCAAGACAAGGTGCGGCCGCACGGCTCGATGTCGTTCCGCAGTGGTCGCACCCATCCAGTGAGAGTTGCCATGAGGCCAATCGACAAGTCCCTGCTGGAACAGATGCACATCAGCGAGGTCGAGATCCAGCGTCGCAAGGAATTCCTGAACCTCGACGAAGCCGACCTGGCCGATCTGGCAGCGCTCAAGCCCCTCATCAACGAGCATATCGAGATCATCGTCGAAGAGTTCTACGAGCGGCAGACCGAGATCGACGAGATCAGCCTGCTGATCGGCGACTCCGAGACCCTGCAGCGACTGCGCTCGGCCCAGCGCCAGTACGTCCTCGACATCTTCACCGGCTACTACGACGCGGAATACGTCAACAGTCGGCTGCGCATCGGTCTGGTGCACAAGCGTATCGGCGTCGAGCCCAAGCTGTTTCTGGCCGCCATGCGCACGCTCAAGGAAATCCTGTTTCGCGTCATCGACGAGAACCTCGAGGACGATCAGGCGACCAAGTCGGCGAAGAACAACCTCGACAAGCTGATGTACTTCGATATCACCCTGGTCTTCGATACCTACATCGATACCCTGCTCAACGAGGTCCACAGTGCCAAGCGCCGGATGGAGCTCTACGCCCGCAACCTGGAAGAGAAGACCAAGGAGCTGGCCGCCTACGCAGAAAAGGACGCCCTCACCGGGCTGTTCAACAAGCGAGGGATGAGCGAGGCCTTGAGCAGGGAGATCCGCATGGCCGAGCGACGTCACTCGCTGGTCAGCCTGATCTACTGCGATATCGATGACTTCAAGCAGATCAACGATACCCACGGCCACCACAAGGGTGATGAAATCCTCGTCACCTTCGGCCAGATCATGCGTGAAACGGTCCGCAGCAGCGACATCTGCTGCCGCCTCGGGGGGGATGAATTCTGCTGTATCCTGCCAGACTGTGATGCCAAGAGCGCCAAGACCATCGGCAGCAAGATTGAACTGGCCTTCCAGAGCAAGTACCCGAACTTCTCGATCAGCCTGGGCGTCGCCGAGACCGGGGATCGAGACTACCTGCGCGAGGAAGAACTGCTGCGCGCCGCCGACGCCATGATGTATCGCAACAAGGAAGCCAGAAAGCGCAGTGCCGCAGAGGCCGCCTCGAAGACCTCAGCCAAGACGTTGCCAGCCCCCGCCCAGGCAGCAGAGAAGACAACCAGCTCAACGGCCGCCCAGAGTGACGATCACTGACTTCCACTCGCCTGGCTCGGCATTGTCTCGATAAAAATTTAAATTTCTGCTAATAAAGTTTGATCTAAAATAAAAAGCCTCGATCAGGGCATGCGTGAAGCTCGGCAGACGCCCCTGCTTCAACCAGGTCCTGATGGTGGCATGTGCTGGTTGTCGTACGGTCTCGAGGAAAATGCCCCATGTCCTACCATGAAGCCAAGGAACACGCGCCCGGTCGCCTGCATCGGCTATTCAGTTCGCCCTATACCGCCTTCGACAACCAGACCAGCGAGCGACGCCTGCATCTGCTGCTGGCCCTCAATCTGCTGGTCTTCGCGCCGATGCGCCAGGGCCGCCTGACGTTACGACTGCTCGATGGCTGGGAAAACGGCGACTGCGAACAGCACACCCTGAACTTCCGGGACGCCGACATCCACCGCCCCCAGGACCTCATCAACGCCGCACCACACACCCAGTCACGCCCACTGCTCGCCCCGGCCCTGGAAGAGGCGTTGTCCAGCGCCAATGCCATGGGGCTGGATAGCGATATTCGCCTTCACCCGGCGAAGTGGCCGGCCTTCCCCGGCGGACTCTCGCTCTACACACGCTACAAGGTCTGCCATCGCCTCATCTATGGCGAAGACGACAGCTACCGCTCGATTCGCTGTGAGACCCCGGTGGGCCTGCGCGAGATTCACGAGTTCCACCTGGAAGAAGGCGACTTCGCCGTCAGCCTGCCCCACGATGACTCCCCCGCCGTCAGCGATGACACCGTGGGCCTGGTCCTTCATGCGGCCCAGCGCTCCGCCCTCACCCACTGGCTTGCCGATCTGGCGGAGCAACCACTGTCGAAGCTGATGGGCTGAGTTCAGGCGTCTCTGGGCACCCTGCCCATCAAATAGAATTCCGGGTTGGGTGGCGTCCCGGTCAAGGTCACCAGGCGGTTGGACAGCCCAAAGAAGGCGCAGATCGCACCGATATCCCAGATATCGTCGCGGCTGAACCCCACCGCCTGCAGACGTTGCTCCCACTCATCGGTCAGCTCGCCCAGATCGATTGCGCAGTGCAGCGCGAACTCCAGCATGACGCGATGTCGCTCGCTCAAGCCTGCACTGCGATGGTTGACCGCCACCTGGTCGGCGAGCAGAGGATCCTTGCTGTAGATCCTGACCAGCGCACCATGGGCCACCACGCAGTAGAGGCAGTGGTTGCGGGCGCTGGTGGCGACCACGATCATCTCCTTCTCGGCCTTGGTCAGGCTATCGGACTCACGCTCCATCAGCGCATCATGATAGGCGAAGAAGGCGCGAAACTCCGCCGGTCGGTGGGCCAGCATCAAGAAGACATTTGGCACGAAGCCCGCCTTCTCCTGAACCGCCAGGATGCTGTCTCGGATATCGTCGGGCAGATCGTCGAGAGATTCAGGGACGGGAAAGCGGCTGAGAGATGGGCTGATCGAGGGGCTCATGGGGGCTCCGGGCTGACGTGGGCATGGAAGAAGGGCCAGGCAATACATTGACGTTAACGTAAAGGTCAATCTGGCGCTCTGGTACTTTGATCGAATGCCGGGTCGCCGCTGCCGAAAACGACGATGCCCCCTTGACGGGGGCATCGCAGCCTGCAGCAGGGCCAGGCCGGAGAGCTCGAGTCAGGCAGGACCTGGCCGCTGCGCCAGCATGCCTGCTCGGCCCAGGATCAGCCGAGCGAGATGGTGCTGTTGATGCCGCTCGAGACGTTCTCCGGTTCGAACCAGCGCGCGGTCACCGTCTTGGTCTGGGTCCAGAAGCTGATGGCCTGCTTGCCATTGGGGCCAAGGTCACCCAACTTGGAGGCGCGCGAGCCGGTAAAGCTGAAGTAGGCCACCGGCACCGGGATCGGCACATTGATGCCCACCTGACCGACATCGATATCGCTCTCGAAGCGACGCGCCACCCAGCCGGAATTGGTGAAGATGGAAGTACCATTGCCGTTGGGGTTGGCGTTGACGAAGGCGATGGCCTCGTCCAGCGTGTCCACCTCGACCACGCACAGCACCGGACCGAACACCTCTTCACGATAGATGCTCATGTCCGCTGTCACGCCGGCGAACAGGGTCGGGCCGACAAAGTTGCCGTCGGGGTAGCCCTCGACCTGGCAGCCACGTCCGTCGACCAGCAGCCGGGCGCCTTCCTGTTCGCCCTTGGCGATCAAGCCTTCGACACGATCCTTGGCCGCCGGTGACACCAGAGGCCCGAGATCCGCCTCGCGGTCGGTGCCCGGCCCCACCTTCATGTTGCGAGCCCCCTCTACGATGTCATCGAGCCACTCCCGGGCCTGGCCGACCAGCACCACCACCGAGTTGGCCATGCAGCGCTGGCCGGCGGCGCCGAAGGCCGACCCCAGCAGGTTGTTGATGGCCTGAGAGCGGTTGGCGTCCGGCATCACCACACAGTGGTTCTTGGCGCCCATCATGGCTTGAGCGCGCTTGCCGGACTCGCTGGCACGGCGATAAAGCTGGGTGCCGACATGGGTGGACCCGATAAACGACATGGCCTTGATATCCGGGTGCTCGCACAGGTGATTGGCGACATCAGGGCCGCCATGCACCACGTTGAGCACACCGGCGGGGACACCGGCCTCGAGCGCCAGTTCCACCAGGCGCAGGGTGGAGCTCGGGTCCTGTTCGGAGGGCTTCAGCACGAAGGTGTTGCCGGTGGCGATGGCCAGCGGGAACATGAAGCAGGGCAACATGATGGGGAAGTTGAAGGCGGTGATGCCGGCACCTACCCCCAGCGGCTGGTTGAGGGTGTAGACGTCCACCTCGTTGGCGGCGTTCTCGGCAAGCTCCCCCAGTTGCAGCGAGGTGATCGAGCAGGCGTGTTCGACCACCTCGAGACCACGACCGACTTCACCTTCGGCGTCGGGCAGGGTCTTGCCGTGCTCCTCGGTGACCAGGGCGGCAAGCTCCGGGGTATGCTCGCGAATCAGCGCCTGCAGCTTGAGCATGATGCGCATGCGCTTGGCCAACGGCACCTTGCGCCAGGTGGCAAAGGCCTGATGGGCGCTGGCAACGGCCCGGTCGACCTCCTCCAGGGTACAGAACGGCACCCGCGCGACCACTTGCTGGGTCGCCGGATTGATCACATCGCGCCATTCGCTGGACTGCGAGGGGACGGCCTGGCCATCGATGATCATGGGAATTTCGCGGACTGACATGGGCGTGCTCCGGCTGTTGTCGTTGTGCATGAGCGTGGCGTCGTATGAGATGGACTGGGCGTACTGCCATGCCAGCAGCCGCCTTGATCGCTGTGGCGGTGTGCACCACGGCACGGCTATCCATGCTGACCAGTCTAGACACAGGTAGGATGGCCAAACAACGGCCAGCCAGGCACATTGCTTGTGCACTGATGCACAACCAACAAACACATCGAAGTCCACGACGTCGTCGCTCAGCGGAGGTGATTTTTGCTCGACTGGCAGGACCTTCAGGTCTTTCTCGAGGTGGCCAGGCATGCCCGCCTGTCCGACGCCGCCCGACGGCTGGGCGTTGACCACTCGACCCTGTCGCGGCGAACCCGCCGCTTCGAACAGCGACTCAACACCCAGTTGTTCGAACGCAGCACCCATGGCTACCGCCTGACTCCCGCCGGCGAACGTCTGAAGAGCCATGCGGAACAGATGGCCCGACACGCCGACGAGGCCGCCGACAGTCTGACCGATCAGAACCTGCGCCTGGAGGGCCAGATCCGACTTGGCGTGACCGAAGGCTTCGGGACCTGGGTGGTGGCCCCGCTGCTCAGCGCCTTCTGCAGGCGTCATCCCGGCCTCACCCTGGACCTGCTGGCGCTGCCTCGCGTGGTCAATCTCAGCCGCCATGAGGCAGACCTGGCGATCACCATCGAACGACCGGGCAACCCCGGCCTGGTCACCTCGCGACTGTGCGACTACCGGCTCAAGCTCTACGCGGCGAGGCACTACGTCGAGCGCCACGGGGCACCGCAGCAGCTTGCCCAGCTGGGCACACATCCGCTGATCGGCTACGTGGACGACCTGTTGTTCAGCGAGCAGCTCAACTACCTGGATCCGTTGCTGTCGCCGCAGGTGCAACAGACGCAGCAGACCCACTTTGCGCTTCGCAGCACCAGCGTGACGACCCAGATGATGGCCACCGAGAGCGGCGCAGGCCTGGGCATTCTGCCGTGCTTCATGACGGCGGGACGAGACGGGCTGATGCCGCTGCTGGAGGATGAAGTATCGGTGGTGCGTCAGTTCTGGATCACCGCCCGGCAGGAACAGCGCCAGCTTGCCCGGGTGCGTCTGCTGTGGGACTTCCTGCGCGAGGCGCTGGCAATGAATCAGGATTTTCTGATGGGACGCCATGACCGGCTGGTGCTGCCGGACGACGTCGAATGAACACCGGCTGGCTGCCACCAGGGCCGGCACCAGCATAGGACTGGGCCCCCGCCCCAGAACCATGACACCCCGCCTGGGCGGGGTGTCGTCGATGCGCAAGCAACCGCGTCAGGATTCGACCTTGGGTGGCTCGACCTCGAGCTTCTGGGCAGCGATCACCGCCTGGGTGCGCGAGTGCACGCCCAGCTTTCTGAGAATGGCGGTCACGTGGGCCTTGATGGTGGCCTCGGAGACGTTCAGCTCGTAGGCGATCTGCTTGTTGAGCAGGCCTTCGGTCAACATGTTGAGTACGCGGAACTGCTGAGGTGTCAGCGAGGCGATGGCCTCGGCAAAGCGCGCCTCTTCCTCGTTGGCCTCACCCAGGGCGTCGGCCATCTCTTCCGGCAGCCACACTTCACCGTCGAGGATCTCGCCCACCGCCTCGGCGATCAACGCCAGCGACGAGGACTTGGGAATGAACCCCGAGGCACCGTAGTCGATGGCGCGGCGTACCACGTGCACTTCATCGCTGCCGGATACCACCGCCACCGGCACATCCGGGGTCTGACCACGCAGCTGGATCAGCCCGGAGAAGCCGTGGGCTCCAGGCATGTGCAGATCGAGCAGGATCAGGTCCGCGTCGGGGTGGCGAATGACCACGTCCGAGGTGGCCTCCATGGTGTCGGCCTCGATGATTTCGGCCTGGGGCGCGAGCTGGCGAAGCGCCTGCGTCAGGGCGGCACGGAACAGCGGATGATCATCGGCTACGATGAATTTCTGGGCAAAGGCCATGGACTCTCCTCCGGATTCCGATGCAGCGTGTCAGGCCTGGACGCCGCAACGCAAGACGCTTGTTTGCACAGCATGTTACCCCATGGTTGCCGGCTTTCCCAAGCGCCCTGACGCAAGCATCCTCAACGGCTACCCGTGGTGCCGACTCTGCGGCCTCCGTCACTATGCAAAAACGGGCCGGCGCCGGAAGTTTCCGGCAGCCGGCCCGCGGGACCTGCTGTTACGCCATGAGCCTTACTTGGCGGCGCGGTGCTCGATCAGATCCTCGACCACCGAAGGATCGGCCAGGGTACTGGTGTCGCCGAGGCCATCGCACTCATTGGCGGCAATCTTGCGCAGAATCCGGCGCATGATCTTGCCCGAGCGGGTCTTGGGCAGTCCCGGTGCCCACTGGATATGATCCGGCGAGGCGATCGGGCCGATGTCCTTGCGCACCCACTGGGTCAGTTCCTTCTTGAGCTCGTCGGTGGGTTCGGCCTCGTCGTTGAGGGTCACGTAGATATAGATACCCTGACCCTTGATGTCATGGGGGAAGCCCACCACGGCGGCCTCGGCCACCGCTGAGTGTGCCACCAGCGAGGACTCGATCTCGGCGGTGCCCATGCGGTGACCGGACACGTTGAGGACGTCGTCCACCCGGCCGGTGATCCAGTAGTAGCCGTCCTCGTCACGGCGACAGCCGTCACCGGTGAAGTAAGTCCCCTCGTAGGTGGAGAAGTAGGTCTGGATGAAGCGTTCGTGATTGTTCCAGATGGAGCGCGCCTGCCCCGGCCAGGAATCGAGGATGACCAGGTTGCCGTCGGTGGCGCCCTCGAGGCGCTTGCCTTCGTTGTCCACCAGCGCCGGCTGCACACCGAAGAACGGCAGGGTCGCGGAGCCCGGCTTCTGGTCGATGGCACCGGGCAACGGGGTGATCATGATGCCGCCGGTCTCGGTCTGCCACCAGGTATCGACGATCGGGCATTTGCTGTTGCCGATCACCCGGTAGAACCACTCCCAGGCCTCGGGGTTGATCGGCTCGCCCACCGAGCCAAGCAGGCGCAGGCTATCCCGCGAGCTGGAATCCATCACGTTGTCGCCGTGGGCCATCAGGGCGCGCACCGCGGTGGGGGCGGTGTAGAGAATATTGACCTTGTGCTTGTCGACGATCTCACCCATCCGGCCGTGGGTCGGATAGCTCGGCACCCCCTCGAACATCAGGGTCACCGCACCGTTGGCCAGGGGCCCATAGACGATGTAGCTGTGGCCGGTGACCCAGCCCACGTCCGCGGTGCACCAGTAGACCTCGTCCTCGTGATAGTCGAACACGTACTGGTGGGTGAGGCTGGCGTAGGTGAGATAGCCACCGGTGGTGTGCTTGAGCCCCTTGGGGGTGCCGGTGGAGCCGGAGGTATACAGGATGAACAGCGGATCCTCGGCGCCCATCTCTTCGGCGGGGCAGTCGGTGTCCTGGTCGGCCACTGCGTCGTGGTACCAGACGTCACGTCCCTCGTGCCATTCGATGTCACCGCCGGTACGCTTGACCACCAGCACCTTTTCGGCCACGTCGGTGCCGTCACGGGTCAGGGCGGCGTCGACGTTGTCCTTCAGCGGTACCTGCTTGCCACCACGTACGGACTGGTCGGCGGTGATGATGACCCGTGAGGCAGCGTCCTTGACCCGCTGGGCCAGAGCGTCGGGAGAAAAGCCGCCGAACACCACCGAGTGCACCGCACCGATACGAGCGCAGGCCAGCATGGCCATGGCGGCTTCCGGGATCATCGGCATGTACAGGGTCACGGTGTCACCCTTGCCGATCCCCATGGACTTCAGGGCGTTGGCCAGTTGGCAGGTACGCTCGTACAGCTCGCGGTAGGTGATCACCGAAGATTCGTTCGGATCGTCCCCTTCCCAGATGATCGCCGGCTTGTCGCCACGCTTGTCGAGGTGTCGATCCAGGCAGTTGGCCGCCACGTTGAGGGTGCCATCCTCGAACCAGCGGATATCGACATTGTCGCTGGCGAAGGATACCGACTTGATGGTCTGCGGCGGCTTGATCCAGTCAAGGCGTGCGGCCTGCTCCTTCCAGAAGCCCTCGGGATCTTCCACCGACTGCCGGTAGAGCTTGTCGTAGGTGGCCTTGTCGGCCCAGGCGGTCTTGGCAAACGCATCGGAAACCGGATAGACGTGCTGATGATCGCTCATGGTGCTCTGTCCTTGGATACCCATCGAAGTGAAGAGCCAGCCGCCTGAATAAGAGAGACCGACCGGCGCGAATAACCTGACAGCCAGCATAACGTCGCCAGGCCAGGGTTTCCCCTTAGACATTGGTATGACTATTTTTTTATTTTATAACAATAGCTTAAGCTCAAATTTCAGCACTTCTTCCCAACCAGGCACAGTCGGCCGCGACAGTGCCGGCAGCGATACTCCTGACCGGCCTGGGCGTTGGCGTGACGCCGTGCCGAGAATCCGTGCTCGCGACAGGCGCAGCGATAGCGATACGGGACAGGGCTCGAGCGGGCGGTATCGAAGCGATGGGTGACCCGGGGGGGCAGGCCGAACAGCCTGAGCATGACGGTCTGCCACTCCCTGCCATGGGGACGAAAGGTAGGCCCATCTTCCAGGTGCCAGACCAGCCAGTGGGCCACCTCGTGGGGCACCACCTCGGTGAAGAAGGCGTGGCGGTTCTCTTCCAGCAGCTGGCCATTGAAGCGCAGTCCGCCGCGACCGAAGTGGGCCTGCCCTGCGCCCTTGCCGCGCAGATCGCACCACACCTTCGGCTCCGGCAGCCCAGGATGATAGTCACGACACAGCGCCACCGCCTCCACGACTCTTGCCATCAGCGCCTGGCGCAGAGCGGCGACGTCGAGTGACTGAAGCCAGGCGTCGTCGACGTCGGGCAACACCGGGGTGGGAGAGTCACCGCGAGCGCGCGGGCGAATTGATGGCCGGGTCGAGGTCATGACGCAGTCAGAGTCGGTAAAGGAGTGCTAGAATGCCGCCTCGAACGGGGACGGTAAAGACCACCGTCCAGTCATCCCCTCGCCAAGTGAGCGCCCCATGTCCGACGCCGAAACGCCGCTCCCCCTCCCCTTGCTCGAAGACGACGCTCTGGACCTGCTCGATGACTTTCTCGAGGAGCGCGCCGGTCCCGATGCGCTGGACCTGATCGGCGCCCACGGCTTCCTGGTCGCGCTGGCGGTGGCGCCGCGGGATGTCGAGGCTGCCGCCTGGGTCGCGGAGCTGTTCCACGGCACCCCCGAGTTCGAAAGCGACCAGGAAAGGGAGATCATCCTGGGCCTGCTCGAGCAGCTCAGGACCAACGCCATCGGCGTGCTGGAAGGCGGCGGCCTTCCCGAGCTGCCCTTCGAGCTGACGCTGGACGGCATGGCAGCGGAAGAGACGCCGATCGGCGACTGGTGTGCCGGCTTCATGGAAGGCGTCTTCCTCGACGAGGCCGCCTGGTTCGAGGGCGATGAAGAAACCGTGGCCACACTGCTGTTGCCCTTCATGGCGCTGTCGGGACTGTTCGCCGACGAGCCCGACATGGCCGATCTGGCCGGGGAAGGCGAGCGACTCGAGCGCCTGGTCGGTCAATTGCCGGAACTGGTGCTGGATCTGTACCTGCACTTCCGGGTACCGCCGGACACCCCCAAGCCCAAGCCCCGCGGCAAGGCGCCAGCCGGCGGCAGGGGTGGCAAGGCAGGCCATAAGGGTCATGGCAACAAGGGCCCTGGCAACAAGAGCAAGGGCGGCCAGGGCAGACCCCAGGCCAAAGGCCCCAAAGGAAAGCGATAGCGAATAACAGGCCAAGCGCTAGCGAGTTGCAGGCCAAGCGCTAGCGAATAACAGGCCAAGCGATAGCGAGTCACAGGCCAGGCGCTGGTCAGCACCGGAGCAAGCGATAGCCGGCGCCTCAGCGCAAGCGGGTCAGCCAGCCATCAAGGGTGCCGTACAGCCAGGTCCTGATCCTGGCCCACCAGGAGCGGCGCGCCCAGCTTTCCCGGGTGATCTCCCGACTCGCCGCGAAATTGCGCTCGAACAGCGCCGCGACCTCGTCGGCCAGGACGGCGTCCTCGACCTCCTGATTGGCCTCTAGGTTCCACTGCAGGCTCCAGTGGTCGAAATTGCAGGACCCCAGGCTGACCCAGTCATCGGCGACCACGAACTTGGCGTGGATGAAGCTTGGCTGGAACTCGTAGATGCGCACCCCTGCCCGCAGCAACCGAGAGTAGAAGCGCTGCCCGGCGTAGCGGATACCGGGATGGTCGTGGTCCCGTCCTGGCAGCAGCAGGCGCACGTCACGGCCCTTGCGCGCCGCGCGCTGCAGCCTGAGCCTCAGCCCCAGGGTGGGCACAAAGTAGGGCGTACACAGCCACAGGCGCCGTTCGGCGCGGGCGATTCGCTCCTGCAGTGAGTGGCGAATGGCCTGAAAGCGGTAACCCCGTCCCCAGATCACCCGTGCCCTGACTCCAGGGTCATGGCGCCTCTCGCCACTCGACGGAGGCAGCGCCGGCGCCTGCGGGGCGCCTCTGGTCAACGGCGAGTTCCACACCTGGGCAAACAGAGCCACCCAGTCGTCCACCACCGGGCCCTCGACACGCACGGCCACCTCGAACCAGGCCGCCAGGAACTCATCGACGGCGCCAAAGCCCCCGGTAAAGGCCAGGCGCTGGTCCACCACCACCAGCTTGCGATGATCACGACTGACGTTGCGTCCCAACGAGTGCCAGCCCAGCGGGTTGAAGTCTCGCAACCACACGCCGGATGCGACCAGGCGTTCTCTATCCTGGCCTGAAAGCCCCATGGCGCCGAAACCGTCCAACAGCAGATAGACGGCGACGCCGCGCTGCGATGCGGCCACCAGCGCCTCGATGACGCGGTCGGCCAGTTCGCCGGACTCCATCAGATAAAGTTCGATCAGTACGCTTTGACGGGCCTCGGCCACCGCCTCGAACAGCGCCGGCAGGAAGCGATCGGCCTCCGGCAATAGTTCGACGCGATTATGCTGTCGCCACGCGGTGGTCATGCTGCACGTCTCCCTGGCGGTGTCATATCAACCGGATATCAAGCAGACCATGGCGCCACCCTACCCGATCGTTATACTGACGGCACGACATGGATGGCCCGCAGACGGTCCTCGCCTACTGCCCCGAACAACGGAATTGCTATGCCTGGCATGCTTCGCGCACCGCTGCGCCGACTCATCGAACTGTGGACCGAGGTTCGGCTGGCGGAACCGACGCCGGATAAACTGGCGCTGGATCCGCAGCTACCGACGCTCTATGTGCTACCGCGCCCCTCGCTGAGCGACGCCCTGCTGCTGGACAGCTACTGCCAACGTCATGGCCTGCCCCCGGCGCGTGGCCGGTTGGCGCTGCCCGACAGCAACCTGCCGCGCTGCGTGGCGCTGCCGGCACGCCGGTTCCGGCTGTGGCCGGGCCAAGCCACCGGTGTCGCGCCCTTCACCGAGCTGATCACCAGCGACACCCGGATACAGCTGGTGCCCGTCAGTGTGTTCTGGGGGCGAGCCCCGGGCAAGGACTTCGGCCTCTGGCATCTGCTGGCAGCGGACAGCTGGCGCCTGACCGGACGACTGCGGCGAGCGCTGTCGGTGCTGGTCAACGGCCGCGACGTGGAGATCCAGTTCGGCGCCCCGCTGCACCTCGAAGAACTGCATGACGGTGACGCCCCACGCACCAACCGCAAGGCGGCAAGGCTGTTGCGGGTACACTTTCGCCGGGTGCGTACGCGGGTGCTGGGGCCGGACCTGTCGCACCGCAGCACGATGATCCAGGGAGTGGTGGCAAGCGACGAGGTGCGTCGGGAGATCGACCAACTGGCAGAGAAGGCCAGCTCACGCAAACGACTCAAGCGACGCGCCAGACGCTATGGCCACGAGATCGCGGCCAACATGACCTATCCGGTGCTGCGCTTTCTGGCCGGCGCCTTGAAGCGGCTGTGGAACCGGCTCTACGACGGCGTCGACGTCAATGGTCTGGAAGAGGTCAAGGCCCTGGCCGAGGATCACACCCTGATCTACGTGCCCTGCCACCGCAGCCATATCGACTACCTGCTGCTGTCCTACGTGCTCTACCGCGAAGGCTTGATGCCGCCCCACATCGCCGCAGGACGCAACCTTGACATGCCGTTGATCGGCCCTTTGCTGAGACGTGGTGGCGCCTTCTTCCTGCGTCGCAGCTTTCGCGACAACCGCCTCTACGGCGCGGTGTTCAACGAATACCTGCACCGCCTGCTGGCCCGGGGCTATCCGATGGAGTACTTCATCGAAGGCGGTCGTTCCCGCAGCGGTCGCATGCTCACGCCTCGTCCCGGCATGCTGGCGATGACACTGCGGTCCTTCCTGCGCTGCCAGCGGGTCGACGAGCGGCCGATGGTCTTTGTTCCGGTCTATATCGGCTACGAGCGCATTCTCGAGAACTCCAGCTACCAGCGCGAACTGGGCGGTGGCAAGAAGCGCAAGGAGTCCCCGCTGGACCTGCTGCGGGTGCTCGGACGTCTGCGCGAGCCCTACGGCCGGGTATCGGTCAATATCGGCGAGCCGCTGCCCATCGGGGGCTTTCTCGATAGCCACGCCCCCGGCTGGCGAGACGACGAATCGCCGCGCCCCGACTGGCTGGCGCCGACGGTCACCACGCTTGGCAGATCCCTGACCCGACGCATCAATCGGGTGGCGGCGCTGAATGCCATCAACCTGACAGGCCTCGCGCTACTATCGTCCCCGCACCGCGCCCTGGAGTACGCCACCCTGACCGACCAGCTTGCCCTGCTCTGTCGCCTGGCCGACAGCCCCGCCTGCGGCGAAAGACCCAGTCTGCCCGACGAGTCTCCGGAAGCCTGCATCGCCAGGGCGGTGGACCTGGACATGGTCGAGCGCCACGCCCATAGCCTTGGTGACATCGTCAGCGCCACGCCCGAGCAGGCGGCACTGCTGGCCTGGTATCGCAACAACGTGCTGCACCTGTTCGCCCTGCCGGCGCTGGTTGCCTTCGCCTTTCGCAGCCGCCATCAACGCAGCCTCCACGAACTCTGCGACCTGTTGACGCCGCTTTGGCCACCGCTGGCCCGGGAGTTCTGTGTCGATGAAAGCGCGGACATGAAAGAACGCCTCGCGGCCATTCTTGCCGTCCAGGTGGACCTGGGGCTACTGGAGCGCCATGGCGAAGGCTTTACGCCGGTGGAAAGCCTCGAAGGCCGAGAACGCCTCGAGCTGATCGGCCGTATGATCCAGCCATCGCTGGAGCGCAACGCCCTGCTGATCGAGGTGCTGCTGCGATCCGGATCGGGGGCACTGGACCGGGCCACCCTGAAGGAGCGCTCGCGTGCGCTGTCGGAACGCCTTGGACTGCTCAGCGGTCGCGAGGCACCGGAGTTCTTCGACCCCAAGCTGTTCGAGACCCTGATCGATACCCTGGAACAGGAAGGCTGGGTGTGGCTCGAGCAGGACCGGCTGCACTTCGACGAGTGCCTCAAGCGCGCGGCCCAGCGGGCCTCACGCCTGCTCGACGCCTCGCTGCGACGGCGGCTGGCGTTGATCAGCCGTCACCGCGAGGAGGCCATCGAGACTCCCTCGGAGGTCAGCGCTCAGCCTTGAGCGAGCGGTGCACGTAGATGTCGTAGCGGCTGGTCTTCTCCTCGAGTCGATGCCTCGGCTCGGGGCCTGCTATGGGAGGCGCCTTGCGCGGACGCTTGACCACCACGCGGTGGCTGGCGACGTCCAGCGCCGCTTCCAATAGCCGCGGTGCATCGTCATCGTCCCCCGCCAACTCGCGAAACAGCCGCATCTCCTTCTTGACCAGGGCCGACTTGTCGCGGTGGGGGAACATCGGGTCCAGGTGGATCACCTCCGGGGCTACCCCGGCCGCTGCCACGATGGCGCCAAGCTCACGACTGCTGTCGCCGTGGGCAAGGTGCATGTGCGCCGCCATTTCCTGAGTGTCGCTATCCTCCCGGGCACGCCGGAGTCCGTCATCCAGCAGGGCCGCAATCGCGGCTACCCGCTCGATCAGCAGCACCTCGGCGCCCAGGCTCGCCAGCACGAAGGCGTCACGGCCTAGACCCGCGGTGGCATCGATGATGCTCGGGGTGACGCCCTTGGCCAGACCACAGGCCCGAGCCACCAGCTGACCGCGCCCGCCGCCGAAACGCCGTCGGTGGCCGGCTCGCCCACCGACGAAGTCCACCCACAGCGGCTTGCCATAGCGGGCCTCGTCACCGACCAGCACCAGCCGACCCTGGTCATCCCGTTCCAGCGCCAGCGCCGCCTCGGGATCGCTGTCCAACACGAAGGGCAGCACCAGGTCAGGGCTCAGGCGAACACTCACGAACGCGCCTTTCGCTCGGTCTTCTTCCAGGCCACCTGGTCGCGCAGATAGACGGGCTGGGCGTCATGGGGGCGCTGGGCATCGCCTGCGGCAAAGACCTCGACGGCCAGCCGCACCATGTCCTCGGCGGCAGGGTCGACATCGGTCACGGTCAGATTGAGGCTGGCCTGGATCTCGGCGGGCATCTGATCCCACAGCGCCCAGCCAGACCCCAGTCCCACCCAATCATGGTCTTCATGCTCGCGGGGCAGCACCAGTCGTTCGGGCGGCAGCACCGCTTCGTCCATCAGTGCCAACGGCCGCCCATCCTCGACCCGCCAGGCACCGACGTAGATTTCGCCCATGCGGGCGTCCAGCGCGGTGACCATGTAGCGATAGCGATGGCGCAGGTGGCCGCCCAGCGCCAGTGCCTCCAGCGTCGATACACCGACCAGCGGCCGGTCCAGTCCGTAGGCCAGCCCCTGGGCCACACCCGCGGCAATCCGCAAGCCTGTGAAGGAGCCTGGTCCGCGCCCGTAGGCCACGGCGTCCAGTTCGCTGGCCGCCACCCCGGCCTCGGCCAGCACCTCGTCGACCATCGGCAACAGACGGCGGGTATGCTCTCGCGGGGTCTGCGCAAAACGCGCTATCACCTCGTCCGGGCTACCCTCCTGGCGACGCAGCAGGGCCGCGGAGCAGGCGCTCGAGGAGGCATCGAGGGCCACAATCAAGGTCATGTCAGGCTCATCCTGGTAGTGAATCCGGCACATTATAAACGACTCACGGCCCGCCTTGGGGCGAGCCGTGAGTCGAATGCAGCAAGCGTGGTGCGTTAGATCAGCCTTCGAGGGCCTCGAGTACCTGACGAGTAATGTCGTCGACACTCCCCACGCCTTCCACGCGATGATAGCGCGGGGCGTCCTCAGGCGCCTGCTGGGCCCATTGCTGGTAGTAGCCCACCAGCGGCTCGGTCTGCTCGTGGTAGACCGACAGACGATTGCGAACGGTATTCTCGCGATCATCATCACGCTGAACCAGCGCCTCGCCGGTCACATCATCCTTGCCGTCTTCCTTGGGCGGATTGTGGTCGACGTGGTAGACGCGGCCGGACGCCGGGTGGACCCGACGCCCCGCCAGACGATTGACGATTTCCTCGTCGGCCACGGCGATCTCGAGCACGTGATCGATCTTGACGCCACCTTCCTTCATGGCATCGGCCTGGGGAATGGTGCGCGGGAAGCCATCAAACAGGAAACCATTGGCGCAGTCAGGCTGGGCGATGCGTTCCTTGACCAGGGCGATGATGATGTCATCGGAGACCAGGCCACCGGTGGTCATGATTTCCTTCACCTTGAGGCCCAGTTCACTGCCTTCCTTGACCGCCGCACGCAGCATGTCACCAGTGGAAATCTGTGGGATATCGTAGCGTTCACAGATGAATTGGGCCTGGGTGCCCTTGCCGGCACCCGGGGCACCCAAGAGGATCAAACGCATCGTTGGAACTCCTTAGAGAAAGCGAAAAGTCGGGGTGAAGAATGAGTTAAGCGAACAATACCCGTGCCGTCTTGGCGACACAACCTGAGGTTACTCGCAACTCACCGAAAACCTGCAGAAAAAGCGTTTAACATCAACCTGCTGGCATCTAGATTGCACTTTGGTCAGGAGTCATCAAAGCGTCACGATTCGCCCGGCCTGGCACATCCACATGGCACCCTGTCAGAGCTGACGGCAGGACGAGAAACGGCGCCTTGCGGCGCCGTTCTGTTCTCGCATTCAGCCTGAATTACAGCAGAAGGCGTCGCACGTCGGTCAACAACTGTCCCAGCAACGCGGTGAAGCGCGCGGCATCGGCGCCGTTGACGGCACGGTGGTCATAGGACAGCGACAGCGGCATCATCAGTCGCGGCTGGAAGTCCGCGCCATTCCACACCGGCTTCATCGACGCCTTGGAGACCCCGAGGATCGCCACCTCCGGCGGGTTCACGATGGGCGTGAAGGCGGTCCCGCCGATGGAGCCCAGGCTCGAGATGGTGAAGCAACCACCGGTCATCTCGTCACGCTTGAGCTTCTTCGACTGAGCCTTCTTGGCCAGCTCCACCGACTCCTTGGCCAGGTCGATCAGCGACTTCTTGTCGGCATCACGGATCACCGGCACCATCAGGCCATCGGGCGTATCCACGGCGATACCAATGTGCACGTACTTCTTCTGCACCACGGTCTCGCCGTCGGCCTTGAGGCTGACGTTGAACTGCGGGTACTTGTTCAAGGCATAGGCGCACGCCTTGATCAGGAACGGCAGCGGAGTCAGCTTGGCGCCCTGGGCTTCCGCCTCGGCCTTCATCGACTTGCGGAAGGCCTCGAGCTCGGTGATGTCCGCCTCGTCGAACTGCGTGACGTGGGGAATATTGACCCAGCTGCGATGCAGATTGTTGGCGCCCATCTTCATCAGGCGGCCCATCTGCTTCTCTTCGATCTCGCCGAACTGGCTGAAGTCCTGATCCGGGATCGGCGGAATGCCAGAGCCCCCGGCAGCAGGTGCCGCAGCGGCGTCGCTCTTGCCCTTGCCCTGGTTGGCCATGGCCTGCTTGACGTAGTTCTGCACGTCTTCCTTGAGCACTCGGTCCTTGGGACCGGAGGGCTTCACCAGGGCCAGGTCGACACCCAGTTCGCGGGCCAGCATGCGCACCGCGGGGCCGGCGTGGACGCTCTTGGCATCACGCGGCTTGTCGGCCACCGCAGAGCCCTGACCGGAGGCCGCCTGCTGCTTGGGTGCGTCCTTCTTCGGGGCATCCTTCTTCGGGGCATCCTTTTTCGGGGCGTCCTTCTTGGGAGCGTCCTTCTTCGGCGCCTTCTTCCTGGGCGCCGCGCCGGCGACCTCGATGTAGCCGATCAGGTCACCCTCAGAGACACTGTCGCCTTCCTTCACCGACAGCTCCACCACCTTGCCCTTGAACGGACTCGGCACGTCCATGGAGGCCTTGTCGGACTCCAGGGTGATCAGGGCGTCCTCGACGTCCACCTCGTCACCTTCGCTGACGGCCATCTCGATGATCGGCACGTCGCTGGAACCGGACAGGTCGGGGACACGAACCTCCTGACGACCACCTTCGGCGGCCTCGTCGTCGGAATCGTCCTCTTCCTGCTCTTCCGACGCGCTTTCGGCGGACTCGGCTGCACTATCATCGGCAGACTCATCGCCAGACTCATCAGCAGACTCGTCATCGCCATCATCGCCTTCACCGGCGACTTCCATGGAGCCGATGACGTCACCTTCGGAGACGGTATCCCCTTCCTTGACGGTCAGGCTGACCAGCTTGCCGGCGTGGGGACTCGGCACGTCCATGGAGGCCTTGTCGGACTCCAGGGTGATCAGGGTGTCTTCCTCGCCGACCTCGTCGCCTTCGGACACCGCCACCTCGATGATCTCGACGTCGCTGGAGCCACCCAGGTCCGGCACCTTGATCTCGACGGTCTTGCTGCCACCGCCGCTCTTCTTCTTCGGTGCCGGCTTGTCGTCGGACTTGGGCGCTTCCTGCTCGTCGCCGCCGGAATCGGCCTGCGACTCTTCAGCCGAATCGGCGTCGGCGTCAGCATCCTCGTCGGCGTCGCCACCACCTTCGGCCTCGATCTCGACGATGTCATCGCCTTCCGAGACGGTGTCGCCTTCCTTGACCAGAACCTTGAGGACCTTGCCGCCCTTGGGCGCCGGCACGTCCATGCTGGCCTTGTCGGATTCCAGGGTAATCAGGGTGTCTTCCGGCTCGATCACGTCACCTTCGGACACCGCGACTTCGATGATTTCCACATCGGTGTCACCACCGATATCGGGCACTTTGATGATTTCGCTACTCAAGGTCGCGCTCCTTCAAACTCTTGACGGAGGCGGGCCACCGGCCCGCCATGCCACCGGACAGTCCAACCGATGCCTTACACCTCGAGCGGGTTGGGCTTGTTCGGGTCGATGTCGTACTTCTTGAGTGCCTCGGCCACGACCTTGCGGTCGATCTCGTCACGATCGGCCAGCGCCTTGAGCGCCGCCACGGTGACGTAGTAGCGGTCGACCTCGAAGAACCGGCGAAGCGCTTCGCGGGTGTCGGAGCGACCATAGCCGTCGGTGCCCAGTACATGATAGTCGGTCGGCACCCAGGCGCGGACCTGGTCGGCGTACAGCTTCATGTAGTCGGTCGAGGCGATCGCCGGTCCCTTGCGCCCTTCCAGACACTTGGTGACGTGAGGCTTCTCGGGGTCCGCATCCGGGTTGATGAAGGCCTGACGATCGAGCCCCAGGGCCTCGCGGCGCAGCTCATTGAAGCTGGTCACGCTCCAGATGTCGGAGCCCACACCCCACTCTTCGGCCAGTATCTCGGCGGCAGCCTCGACCTCGCGCAGGATGGTACCGGAGCCCAGCAGCTGGACGTGGCCCTTCTTGCCCTTGGTCTCGCGCAGCAGGTACATGCCCTTGATGATGTCCTCGGCGGGAATCTCCTCGAGCTCGGGGTGCTCGTAGTTCTCGTTCATCAGGGTCAGGTAGTAGAAGCAGTTTTCCTTGTCGGAGAACATCCGCTTCAGACCATCCTGCACGATGACCGCGACTTCGTGCCCGTAGGTCGGGTCATAGGTGCGGCAGTTCGGGATCATCGCTGCCTGCAGCAGGCTGTGACCGTCCTGGTGCTGGAGACCCTCGCCGTTGAGCGTGGTACGACCGGCGGTACCACCGCACAGGAAGCCGCGAGCCTGCATGTCACCGGCGGCCCAGGCCAGATCACCGATCCGCTGGAAGCCGAACATCGAGTAGTAGATGTAGAACGGCAGCAGGGTGGTGTTGTTGTTCGAGTACGAGGTGGCCGCGGCGATCCAGGCAGACATGGCGCCGGCCTCGGTGATGCCTTCCTCGAGGATCTGACCCTTCTGATCCTCGCGGTAGAACATGATCTGGCCCTTGTCGACCGGCTCGTACTTCTGGCCTTCGGAGGTGTAGATGCCGAGCTGACGGAACATGCCCTCCATACCGAAGGTACGCGCCTCGTCGGGGATGATCGGGACCACCCGCTTGCCGATCTTCTTGTCCTTGACCAGGCCATTGAGGATCCGCACGAAGGCCATGGTGGTAGACACTTCGCGGCCCTTGGAGCCGCCGGTCTGGGAGGCGAAGGTCTTGTCATCGAGGCCGGGAATCTCGAGCGCCTCGAAGTCATTGCGACGGCTCGGCAGATAGCCGCCCAGCTGTTCGCGCTGATAGTGCATGTACTTCATTTCGGGCGAATCGTCGTCCGGCTTGTAGTACGGCACTTCCTTGAGCTGGTCGTCGGAGATCGGGATGCCGAAGCGATCACGGAAGCGCTTGAGCGCCTCGTACTCCATGGTCTTGACCTGGTGCGCCTCGTTGGCCGCCTCGCCGTCGCCGCCACCCATGCCGTAGCCCTTGACGGTATGCGCCAGGATCACGGTGGGGCGACCATTGGGTTTGGTGGTCGCCTCGTGGTACGCCGCGTAGACCTTGAATGGATCGTGGCCACCGCGATTGAGCTTCCAGATGTCCTCGTCGGACATGTCCTTGACCAGGTCGGCGGTCTCCGGGTACTTGCCGAAGAAGTGCTCACGGGTGTAGGCGCCGCCGTTGGCCTTGTAGTTCTGGTAGTCGCCGTCGACCGCCTCGTCCATGCGCTTCTGCAGCATGCCCTTCTTGTCCTTCTCGAAGAGCGGGTCCCAGTGACGACCCCAGACGACCTTGAGCACGTTCCAGCCGGCGCCGCGGAAGACACCCTCGAGCTCGTCGATGATGCGGGAGTTGCCGCGCACCGGGCCATCGAGACGCTGCAGGTTGCAGTTGATCACGAAGATCAGGTTGTCGAGCTTCTCGCGGCTGGCCAGGTGGATGGCGCCGAGAGATTCCGGCTCGTCACACTCACCGTCGCCCATGAAGCACCAGATCTTGCGATCCTGCATGTCGTGCAGCTCGCGGGAGTGCAGGTACTTCATGACGTGGGCCTGGTAGATCGCCTGGATCGGGCCCAGACCCATGGAAACCGTCGGGAACTGCCAGAACTCCGGCATCAGCCACGGGTGCGGATAGGATGACAGGCCGTTGCCGTCGACTTCCTGGCGATAGCTGTCCATCTGCTCTTCGGTCAGCCGGCCCTCGAGGTAGGCGCGGGCGTAGATGCCCGGTGCCACGTGACCCTGGATGTAGATCAGGTCACCTTCGAAGTCGCCGTTGGGGGCACGGAAGAAATGGTTGAAGCCCACGTCGTAGAGAGTCGCGGAGGACATGAAGCTGGCGATGTGGCCACCCAGTCCCGGCTTCGCCTTGTTGTTGCGAATGACCTGAGCGATGGCGTTGTAGCGGATCACCGAGCGAATACGACGCTCCATGAACAGATCGCCAGGCATCGGGGCCTCGCAGTGCACCGGAATGGTGTTGCGATGCGGGGTGGTGACCGAGAAGGGCACCTGCATGCCGTCCTGGCGATAACGGTCGGCGAGCCGCGTCATCAGGTACCGGGCACGATCCTCGCCCTCACGATCCAGAACAGACTCCAGGGAATCCAACCATTCCTGGGTTTCGACCGGATCGAGATCTTCTCTTGAACCAAGACTCATAGAACGTCTCTCCGAATGACGATGGGGGTCCATTGCCCCACGATCGAGGCCAATGAGCGAGCGGGTTAGAGGGGATGATTCCCCGCCCGCCTCGCAGCGTCAGGCATGTAGTAATATTACTAGAATGTCCGTGCCAAACGAGCACGATTGGGCAAGAAGATACCTCAAACGCCCTGCACTGCCAATTGAAGCAGCTATGGAAATATTTTTCAATTACCTCATATTGCACTGCAACACAATGGCTTAACCCAAAGTGGGTATGACTTAAGCGCCTCAAGTCAGCAACTTGTAAACAAACTACCGTTTGACCTGAAGGCGATGGCTCAGGCTATGCCGAAACGATGCATCGCATCTTCATCTAGCGGTGCTGCAAACAGCGCCGCAGGTACCCCCAGTCGAAAGATGGGCCGGGATCGGTCTTTCGCAGGGGAGCGATTCGCGCGTGACTGGTCAGTCGTTGGGGGGTGATCTCGGGATAGGCGTCAAACAGCGCGTGCAGCACCTTGGCCAGGGCACGGTACTGGGCGTCTCGATAGGGAGACATCTCGTCCCCTTCGAGCTCGATCCCGATCGAGAAGTCGTTGAGCTCGCGGCGCAAGCAATGGCCATCGAACCAGCTGGAGCGACCCGCGTGCCAGGCCCTCGCCTCGAAGGGCGCAAACTGAACACACTCTCCGTCGCGACGGATCAACAGATGCGCCGACACCTTGAGCCCGGCGATGCTCGCGAAGTAAGGGTGGGCCTCGGGATCCAGACGGTTGGTGAACAGTTCCTCGATGTGCTCGCCGCCGAATTGACCCGGCGGCAGACTGATGGAATGCACCACCACCGCCGATACTTCTCCTTCGGGTCGTTCATTGACGTTGGGCGAAGGCACTCGCCTGGCCCCGTCGAGCCACCCGTCGTGACACTGCATGCTGGTGTCTCCATTGTCTGAATATGGGATCGTTACCTCGCCCACTGACGTCGAGGTGCTAGTGCCCCTATAATGTCGGCTCCACGCGCCGCAATACAGAGATACCCATGCACTTTCAGGACGCCCTTGCCGAAGACATCCGCAACAGTGCCGCTCGCCTGCTGGCCGAGGACGTCGGTCCGGTGGACATCACCGCCCAACTGATCCCCGAAAAGCATCTGGGCAAGGCCCGCGTCATCAGCCGCGAGCCGGCGATACTCTGCGGCGTGGCCTGGGTCGACGAGCTGTTCCGCCGCCTCGATCCCCGGGTCGCTCTGACCTGGCATGCCGCGGACGGCGATCGACTGACGCCAGACGAACCCTTTCTCGAACTGGCAGGCCCCGCACGCAGCCTGCTGACCGGCGAGCGCGCGGCTCTCAACCTGCTGCAGACGCTGTCGGCCACCGCCACGCGCACCCGCCACTACGTCGACCTGCTCGAGGGCACCGGTGTGCGGCTGCTCGACACTCGCAAGACGTTGCCAGGTCTGCGTATCGCCCAGAAGTACGCGGTAGCCTGTGGTGGTGGCTGCAACCACCGGATCGGCCTCTACGACGCCTTCCTGATCAAGGAAAACCATATCTCCGCCTGCGGCGGCATCGCCGGCGCCGTGAAGGAGGCCCGCAGCATCGCGCGCGACCTGACGGTGGAGGTGGAAGTCGAGACCTTCGAGGAGCTGGATCAGGCGCTGGCCGCCGGCGCCGACGTGATCATGCTCGACAACTTTTCACTGGATGACATGCGAGAAGCGGTGCGCCGCGTCGCAGGCCAGGCGACGCTGGAGGCGTCCGGCAATGTCGATGAGACGACGCTGAAAGCCATCGCCCAGACAGGTGTCGACTGCATCTCGAGCGGTGCACTGACCAAGGACGTGAAGGCCATCGACCTGTCCATGCGCATGGTCGAGGAAGGCCCGGCAGGCTGACGCCCTGCCCGTTTCGAGAAGCGCTCCCCCGGCCTGGACCCTGGCCTATGCCTGGGGGCTGTTCTTGAAGGGCACTCTCGGGGGGCACTCCTGGAGATTACTCTCAGGGGGCTCTCCAGCGGGGGGGCTCTCCAGCGTCCAGCGGGGGGCATTCCAACGTCCAGCGGAGGTCACTCCAACGGCTTGCTCATGCATAGCCGTGGCAGCAGCTCTCCGGCGCGCTCGACCCACTCTTCACCGTGGGATTCCCAGCCGGCGTCGAGCAGTGGCTCTGCCAGCATCAGGCTGGCTTCGATGATCATCCGCCGGGCGCCGGCGTTTCTCAGGCGCTCCTCGGCAAGCGACAGCAAGCGGCCGCCGATGCCCTGGCCGGCCAGCGAGGGCCACACATAGAGCGTCTCGACGCGCGCGCGACCGGGATCCAACTCGACAAAGCCGACGCAGCGACCGTCACACTCGGCCACCAGGGTAGTAAACAATGCCTGACGAGCACGCCAGGCGGAGCCATCCCTGGGCAGCGCCGATGCCCAGGCCTGACGCTGGGCCAGACTGTAGTGGCGACTGGCCCCCATCATGACGGCGTGATAGAACACTTCGGCCTGATCCGAGCCATCCTTGGCGAGGGCCTCACGGTAGTGAATACGGGAACGTCGCTCGGCCGGCACGGCTTGCGACATTCTGGGGTCGGACATGTAAGGAACTCCTGCAGGGCCGGTGACGGATAACCCGGCGCGACGAGGTTCGCCAAGCCTAACCAGATAGCGGGCACGATCCAACACTCCTGACCACCCTGATGCCCGGCGACGTTGTTTCATGCCCAACTGGAGCTTTGTCATGTCACGATACCTGCAAGCGCGTTGCTGGAGCCATTGAGGTCCCTCCTGACCCACTTCCTGCGTCATCAGAGTTTCGGCATCAGAGTTTCGACATCCAAGCATCGACGTAACAGCATCCACCTCAACGCCTCGACATCAGAGCCTCACCAGATCATGCCCGACGACCTCTATACCCTGACGCCCATCGGCACCATACGCAGCGACTTCCCGGACAAGTTCGGCGTACCCCGTCAGCCAGGGCTTGCAGAAGATGCCAGAGCGCGTCTGGTGCTGGAAGGCGACTTCGCCGATCCCATGGCCGTGCGTGGGCTGGAGGGGTTCAGCCACCTGTGGCTGACTTTCATCTTTCACCTTAGTCCGCCCCGCTGGAAAGCGATGGTCCGTCCGCCTCGACTGGGGGGAAATGCACGAATAGGCGTATTTGCCAGCCGCAGCACCCACCGCCCCAACCGTCTCGGGCTCTCGCTGGTGGAGTTGATCGACGTCGATACGCGCGACGGCGTCAGCCTGGTGCTCAAGAGCGCCGATCTGGTCGACGGCACGCCAGTGGTGGATATCAAGCCCTACCTGCCCTGGGCCGAGAGTCGCCCCGACGCCCGTACCGGTTTTGCACCTGAAGCGCCGACGCAGCATCCGGTGGTGTTCTCGGCCGAGGCCGAAGCGGTGCTTTCCAGCAGAGACAACGATGGTTCCTTGCGTCGCTTGATCGCCCAGGTCCTCGCCCAGGACCCGCGCCCCGCCTATCGCAGCAAGGGCAGTGACGACGATCGCCAGTACGGCGTCAGCCTGAGAGGCTTCAACGTGCGTTTTCGCGCCGAAAACGACAAGGGCGCCCTGCGCTTTCGCGTGGACGCCCTTGAGCCGCTGTAAGCTTGGCTTACACCGCTGCTGGCCAACTCTTCAGGGGAAGGATCAGCTGAAATCGATGCCGATACGACGGCCGACTTCCTCGTAGGACTCGATGACGCTGCCCAGCCCCTGGCGGAAGCGATCCTTGTCGAGCTTTTCGCGGGTCTTGGCGTCCCACAGGCGGCAGCCGTCCGGTGAGAATTCGTCACCCAGCACGATCTTGCCGTGGAATACGCCGAACTCGAGCTTGTAGTCCACCAGCAGCATGCCGCCGTCGGCGAACAGCTGCTTGAGCACCTCGTTGACCTTGAAGGTCAGCGCCTTCATCTCGGCCAGTTGCTCGGCGCTGGCCCAACCGAAGCTTTCGGCCAGGGACTCGTTGACCATGGGATCGTGGAGCTCGTCGTTCTTCAGAAACAGCTCGAAGGTCGGCGGTGTCAGCGGCTCGCCTTCCTTGACGCCGAGACGCTTGACCAGACTACCGGCGGCGATGTTGCGCACCACGCACTCCACCGGAATCATGTCGAGCTTCTTGACCACGCACTCGGTGGGCGACAGCAGCTCTTCCACGTGGGTGGGGATGCCGGCCTCTTCCAGCTTGGCCATGATGAAGGCATTGAAGCGGTTGTTGACCATACCCTTGCGCTCGAGCGACTCCATGCGGCGTCCGTCGAAGGCGCTGGTGTCGTCACGAAAGTGCAGGATCAGACGATCCGGGTCATCGGTGGCATAGACCGACTTGGCCTTGCCGGCATAGAGTTCTTCGCGCTTTTCCATGGGTGCCTCCACAGGCAAATCAAAAAAAGGGGTTCAAGCAGGACCAGGGTCCTGAATCAGTGAATCGCTTGCCAATCCAGGCCGTCATCCTGGGCAGCCACGGTCAGGCGGGTCTCGTCGCCATCCAGCAGAGGCGTCAATGCCTCCAGAGCGAGTTCGGGGCGGTTATTATGCTCCGACAGGTGGGAGCAGACGATACGCTGCAGCCGATCCAGCCCCAGTTCGGTCAACAGCGCCGCAGCCTGGCCATTGGCCAGGTGCCCCCAACGTCCGCCGACACGGCGCTTGAGACTGGGCGGATAGGGGCCTTCAGCCAGCATGCGCACGTCATGATTGCACTCGAGCACGAGGGCATCGCAGCCACGGAAGGCCTGGCGCACGTGTTCGCTGGGGTGGCCCAGGTCGGTCAGCAGCCCCAGCTTCCTGTCACCTGCGGCGATACGAAACTGCACCGGCTCGCGGGCGTCGTGGGGCACCGTGATGGCGTCGACGTCGAGTCCCTTGATGGCAAAACGCGACTGAGGGGTGATCCAGTGGGTCCTGGGCAGTCGGCCGAGCTTGCCGGACAGCCAGGTGCCCGGGGTCAGGTGTACCGGCAGGTCATAGCGACGGGCCAGGGGGCCGATGCCACGCACATGGTCGCCATGCTCGTGGGTGACCAGCAAGGCATCGAGCTGACGCGGATGTACACCCAGCCGCGCCAGCCGGCGTTCTGCCTCCTTGAGACCGAAACCGCAGTCCACCAGCAACATCGACTCGCCGTCGCTGACCAGGGTGGCGTTGCCCTTGCTTCCGCTACCCAGGGAGGCGAAACGCAAGCCTCCCCGGGAACCATTGGCATGCCCGACGCTCATCAGCGCAGCAAGCCCTCCATGCGCTGCAGCAGCTCACGCTGGTCATCGCCGGAAAGCGGCTCGTCGTCGGCGCTACGTGCCTCCATCAGGGTTTCCTGCCCCTGGGGCGACAACCTGAGCTCGATGCGTTGCATCGACTCAAGCAGATCCATCGAGGTCAAGGAGTCGATGAAGCCACGGGTACGCTCGCTCTCGGTGATGTAGTCGATCACGAAGCGCTTGCCGCTTTCATCCACGGAGACCAGCTCGCGGCGATCTTCCATCTCGAAGTTGTTCTCGAGCTGGAAGGCGAGCTCGGCGTAAGCCCGCTCGATGTCGAAGGGCATCACCATCACCCAGTCATCGCCGCGAGGCTCGAAGCGAACGCTGTCGGCTTCGGGGGCCTGCTGGGCCGACGCCGAGGCGATGCTGGCCGAGGCGCTACGCGCTTCAAAGTGACGCTGCAGGGAGTTCAGGCACAGCCGGTTGAGCTGGCCCGCGGTATCACAGCGAACCTCACTGGTGCCCGACCGGAGGCCCTGGCGCAGTACCAGGCTGGCGTCGGAGGTCTCGATGACACCGCTGGCGCTGTCGCTGCGGGTGATCTCCAGCCCGCGCTGTTCGACGAAGCGCTCGAGCTCCGGCCATACCACCGCAGGCGCGGCCCCTACCACCAGCCAGCGATCGGCGTCGGTCTCGCGCACCGCCACGTCACCGGCGGCCACCGCGGTGCTGGCAGACAGCGTCTGGGGCAAGGGCGCGGCGAAGTCCCCCTCGCGGGCGTAGAAGTCCCCGCGGGCCTGAGGCACCGGCATGATATCGCGATAGCGGCTCTGGTCGCGGCTGCCGGGGAGGGTCAGCGGAGCCGCCTGACGGGCGCCCGCGTAATCCTCGTTGCGATCGTGATAGTGACCGTCCTTGGCACAGCCGGCCAGGGTCAGGGCCGCGATCATCGCCAGCGGCAGTCCTTTAAGCGCAGAATTCATGCATCCACCTTGATTGAAAATTGGGTCCACGACATCACGACCGGAGGCACGGTTCAGGCGTCAGTCCTCGATCAGTCCTGCCAGCTGCAGGGCTTCGCTGATGGTGGAGTGATACTTCTCGCTCAGCCAGGTCAACGGCAGGCGGATGCCGGGCTCGATGATACCCATGCGGTTGAGCGCCCACTTGACGGGGATAGGATTGGCCTCGATGCCCAGGTTGGTATGCAGGGGCAGAAGCCGGGTGTTGATCTGGTGGGCCTTGTCGCTTTCGCCGGCCACGGCGGCGGCGCACAACTCGTGCATCGCCTTCGGCGCCACATTGGCGGTCACCGAGATATCGCCATGACCACCCATCAGCATGAAGTCGCAGGCGGTGGCGTCATCGCCGGAGTAGAGCATGAAGTCGCTGCCCTTGAGGCGTTCGATCAGGTCCTCGGCGCGCTCCAGATTGCCGGTGGCATCCTTGAGGCCGATGATGTTGTCGACCTCGGCCAGACGCAGCACGGTCTCGTTGTAGATATCCGAACAGGTACGCCCCGGCACGTTGTACAGGATCACCGGCAGATCACTGGTCTCGGCGATTACCTTGAAATGCTGATACAAACCTTCCTGGGTCGGCTTGTTGTAGTAAGGCGCCACGGTCAGGCAGTAGTCGGCCCCCACTTCCTTGGCGTAGCGGGTCAGCTCCACCGCCTCGGTGGTGTTGTTGGAGCCGGTGCCGGCGATGACGGGAATGCGGCCATTGACCTCTTCGACCACGCTGCGAATCACGTCGAAGTGCTCGGCGAAGGTCATGGTGGTGGGCTCACCGGTGGTACCCGCCGCCACGATGGCGTCTGTGCCATTGTCGAGGTGGAAATTCACCAGTTTGCGCAACACTTCCCAGTCGATATCGCCGTTGGCCTTCATCGGTGTCGCCAAGGCGACAATACTGCCCGTGATCATCCTCGTTGTTCCTCTGTTGTCTGCCCTCCCGCGACCCTGACGATGGCGGTCGGGGTGAACGAATGTGGCCAAGGGGGTCGCGACCCGGGGAAGCGTGGTCGTGACCAGAGCACAAATGGTACTCAGGCGGCCATATCCTGTACAGCCGCGTCTTTACATGAAGAGCGTCATTGCGTGTAATCGGACGCCTATTTTTGCGATTCTGGAGCCACCATGACAGTGTCCATCGGCGAGCCGGTCCCCGACTTCAGCGCCAGCGCCACCGGCGACAACACCATCACCCTGTCGCAACTGCGCGGTCGCCAGGTGGTGATCTACTTCTACCCCAAGGCCAGCACCCCCGGCTGTACCACCGAGGGCGGCGACTTTCGTGACCACAAGGCAGACTTCGACGACGCCAACACCGTGGTCATCGGCGTCTCCCGTGACGGCATCCGCGCCCAGGAAAACTTCAAGGCCAAGCAGGGCTTCAATTTCGAGCTGATATCAGACAAGGACGAAGCCGTGTGTGGTCTGTTCGACGTCATCAAGCTCAAGAAGCTCTACGGCAAGGAGCACCTGGGTATCGAGCGCAGCACCTTCCTGATCGACAGCGAAGGTCGCCTGGCCAGGGAGTGGCGCAAGGTCAAGGTCAAGGGCCACGTGGAAGAAGTGCTGGAAGCCGCCCGCGAACTGCACGCCCAGGCCTGACACGCCGGCCCACGGATGCAAGCCTCGTCCTCCCCGGCAAAGAACGAATGCCCGGCCATTGGCCGGGCATTGTGTTTCGCCTCGAGAGCAGGGCTCAGCCGTCGGTGCCGGTCCCCGTACCTGCATCAGAGTGGGGCGGCAACCTTGCCATGCTGCGCTCCTTGATCCCGCGAGGCCAGGCGTAGACCAGCGCCTTCAACAGGGTCGCCAGCGGGATCGCGAAGAACACCCCCCAGAAGCCCCAGACGCCGCCGAAGAACAGCACCGCCAGGATGATCGACACCGGGTGTAGATTGACCGCCTCGGAGAACAGCACCGGCACCAGCACGTTGCCATCCAGCGCCTGGATCACGCCGTAGGCGACGATCACATAGAGAAACTGATCCCCCAGTCCAAAGTGAAAGCCCGCTACTGCCGCCACCGGCAGTGTCGCCACCGCGGCGCCGATGTAGGGCACCAGCACCGAAAAACCCACCAGTACCGCCAGCAGCGCCGAATAGGGAAGGCCAAAGAAGGCGAAGGTGAAGAAGGTCACGCTACCGACGATGACGATCTCGGTGGCCTTGCCGCGCACATAGTTGGCGATCTGGCAGTCCATCTCCTTCCACACCCGGGTCATCAGGTCACGCTTGGCCGGCAAAAGCGACACGGTAAAGCCCACCAGACGGTCACGGTCCTTGAGCATGAACAGCACCAGGATCGGCACCAGCACCAGGTAGATGATAAGTCCCAGCACATTGCCGAGCGACGCCAGCGACAGCGTCAGCGCACGCTGGCTCAATTGGGTCGCCTCGCGGCTGAGCACGGCGATCCAGTCCTGGACCAGGTCCGGAGTGATCAGCTGGGGGTAGCTCATCTGCAGGTCATCCAGCATCTGCTGGCCGGCAGCAAACATCCGCGGCGCTTCCTGGATCAGACTGGCGAGCTGGTTCCAGATCAACGGCAGCAGGATCAGCGCCAACGCCAGCAGCACCCCGACAAAGGCCAGAAAGACCGTCATGACCGCCACCAGGTGTGGCACCTTGCGTCGCGTCAGGGCGTTGACCGCGCCCTGCAGCAGAAAGGCCACCACCAGCGCGGTGAGAAAGGGCGCCAGCATCTGGCCGAGCCAGATCACCACCGCCAGCCCCACCACCAGCAACACCAGCAGCAGCACCGCCTCTTCATCGGAGAAGTAGTGATCGACCCAGCCGCGAAATACGCTACGCAGACTCATGCATCACCCGCCTTGCGCAACCAGTAGACATAGACCTTGTCGCGTTCTTCGCGCCCTTCCAGCACGTGGGCGCTGTGCTCGGCAAAGCTTTCGAAGTCTCGCCAGGAACCGGCGTCGGTGGCCCTGACCTCCAGCACCTGCCCAGGCGACAGGCGCGACAGCGCCTGCTTCGCCTTGAGCAGCGGCAGCGGACACGGAAGTCCGCACGCATCTAGCACATCGTCAGGTTGCACTGCCATGATCTCTCCCGAGAGAATGCGATATCGGATCGCTGCACATCGCAGCGCCGTTGCCCCGAGGGGCGAGCCCTTGCGATTTAAAGGCACTTTTCCGGCTGAATCAATGTCCCAAGGCAACCCCCTCCAACGCTATCGACGAGGATTTCGATGCCCAAGCGCACGCTGTTTGCCGTCACCGCTCGCCCCGCGCGGGCACGCCGTCAGGCATCGCCTTGGCATCGTGGCCGCTGGCGCCCGATGCCGGGCCTGGCCCTGGCGTCGACGCTTGCGTTGAGCCTGAACGCCACCACAGTCCAGGCCCAGTATCTGGACCAGGGCACCCTGCTCGATCAGCCGAGGGAGCTGAACCTGCCCTCGCTGATGTCCACCGGCAGCAACGCCATCAGCGGCGAGGAAACCCGCCTTGGACGTGCCTGGCTACGCCAGTTTCGCGCCCACGTGCCGGAATGGCGCGACCCATTGGCCCAGCACTATGTGGAGACGCTGGTCGGCCGCCTGGTGCCCTACAGCGACCTGGGAGGCATCAACACCACCATCACCCTGGTCGACAACAAGACCCTGAACGCCTTCGCCGTCCCCGGCGGCGTGGTCGGCGTCAACACCGGCCTGTTCGCCTTCGCCGACCAGGAGGCCGAGGTGGCCTCGGTACTGGCCCACGAGCTGGGCCACCTGTCACAGCGCCACTACGCCCGTAGCAAGGCACGCGCCGAGCAGACCCAGGTGCCTGCCATGGCCACCATGCTGGCGGGCCTGATCCTGGCCGCCAGCGGCGCCGGTGACGCCGGCATCGCGGCCCTGGCCGGCAGCCAGGCGGCGATGATCCAGGACCAGCTTCGCTACTCGCGTCGCTACGAGGAAGAGGCCGACCGCATCGGCCTGCAGGCCATGGCCAGCGCCGGCTACGAGCCCCAGGCGATGGTCGACATGTTTCGCTCCATGCAACGTCTGATGAGCCTCCAGGGCGGCACTCCGCCGGAATTCCTGCTGACCCACCCGATCACCGAATCACGCATCAGCGACACCCAGGCCAGGGTCAACCAGACCCGGGTGACGGGCTCGGCACCGGATGAACTGCAGTACCAGTTCATCCGTGCCCGGGCACTGCTGGCGATCCACGAGCGTGCGCCCGGCCAGGCGATGACGGTGATGCGCCAGGACCAGGCGCCGGCGGACGCCCAGCGCTATCTGCAGGCGCTGATCGACGCCCGGGCCGGCCAGACCGGCTCGGCACTGAATACGCTCGACGGCCTGGCACGGGCCCACCCGGATACCGCCCTGCTGCCCGCCAGCGCCGTCCAGGTGGCGCTGGAAGGCGGGCGCGTCGACGAGGCCATCGAGCGTGCCCGGCGTCAGTTGCGCCTGATGCCAGGCTACCCACCGACCAGCCAGCTGCTGGGCGAGGCGCTCTTGCAGCGCGACCCCGACGCGGCCTACCGGGAACTCCACGAACTGGCCCAGCGCCGTCCCGAGGACCCCACCGTGTTCGGGCTGCTGGCGGAAGCCGCCGGGCGCAGTGGCCGCGAAGCCTGGGGCCATCTGGCCAGAGCCGAGCAACTGCAGCTGACCGGTGAGATCGATCGCGCCATTCGCCAGCTGGAGGTCGCCGAGGCGATGGCCGAGCGCGAAGGCGACCTCAACGCCAGGTCAAGCATTCAGCGTCGTCGAGACGCCTTCCTCGACTACCGCCGGACCATGGAGAAATTCCGCTGAGCAGGAAGCTCCGCTGAACCCGACAGCGACGGACGCGGCGACGACACCGTGCTCAGGCGACACAGTGCTCGGGCGACGCAGCGCTCAGCCCCGCCAGCCCACAGACGACTCGGCCCATGAACAAAAGCGCCCACGAGACTCTCTCGTGGGCGTGGGCTCGTGGGCGCGGGGTGTCACCAGGAAAAGTGACGGCTGGCCTCAGGCCTGAAACTCCAGCATACGCGTCAGCGGCTTCAGCGCCTGGGTCCGCAGGGCGTCGCTGACCTGGATTTCACCGCTGCCCTCTCGCAGCGCGGCGGCCAGATTGTCCAGGGCATTCATCGCCATCCACGGGCAGTGGGCGCAGCTTCGACAGGTCGCGCCATTGCCCGCCGTCGGGGCCTCGAACAGGGTCTTGTCGGGCACCGCCTGCTGCATCTTGAAGAAGATGCCGCGATCGGTGGCGACGATCAGCTGCTCGTTGGGCAGCTCCTTGGCCGCCTTGATCAACTGGGAGGTGGAACCGGCGACGTCGGCCAGACTGACCACCGCTTCGGGCGACTCCGGGTGCACCAGTACGGCAGCGTCCGGATAGACCGACTTGAGGTCCTCGACCCCCTTGGCCTTGAACTCCTCGTGGACGATGCAGGCGCCGTCCCACAGCAGCATGTCGGCGCCGGTCTGCTTCTGGATGTAGCCGCCCAGGTGCTTGTCCGGGGCCCACAGGATCTTCTCGCCCCTGGCCTTGAGGTGCTCGATGACGTCCACCGCGATGGAGGAGGTAACGACCCAGTCGGCACGCGCCTTGACCGCCGCCGAGGTGTTGGCATAGACCACCACGGTGCGATCCGGATGGGCGTCGCAGAAGGCCGCGAACTCGTCCTCCGGGCAACCCACGTCCAGCGAGCAGGTGGCCTCCAGAGTCGGCATCAGCACGCGCTTTTCCGGTGACAGGATCTTGGCGGTCTCGCCCATGAAGCGCACGCCGGCGACCACCAGCGTATCGGCCTCGTGGCGTGCACCGAAGCGCGCCATCTCCAGCGAATCGGCGACACAGCCGCCGGTCTCTTCGGCCAGCTGCTGGATAGCGTCATCGGTGTAGTAGTGCGCCACCAGTACGGCATTGTGAGCCTTGAGCAGGCGCTTGATCTCTTCGACGCGCGCAGCGTCTTCCGAGGGAATACGGGTAGGGCAGTACGGGCGCGCGAGATGCTCTCTGATCTCGGCGCGAGAAGTCATGATCGTCATCGTGTCTACCACTGTGATCGACAGGGGATCCCCCTGCTGATGGGACAGTGCCGCGAACGCTCCGTTCGGCGACACGCCAGGAGAACCCTCGAGCGTGGAGCCCGGCGCCGATAGCGCCAGCGGCGACTCCTGATGCGGCGCTGGAAAGGCGTCACTGCCGCTCCAGACCCGCTGCCGGTGGTTCTCTCCCTCGCCCATGCGTCTATCGCAGCGGCGAGTCACTTGACAGTTTAACGCAGGCGGACGGTTATGCCGAGTCTCCACGCATGGCATCGGCGCAAGATTGCGCCTGCGGCATACCTGTTCTCGACTCCCTGCCGACACGATGGCATCGGCTCGACGCCGTCGGCGCGGCGTACTCGCGCCGCTTGAGGAACGCTCTGTTCAGGCTGACAGCGCCGTCGTGGCTGCGGCGGCGGCTCCAACCGCGGACTGCGCACACGAAAAACGGCCCCCGCTGCAAGCAGCGAGGGCCGTGAATCTGGTGGGTCGTGTAGGATTCGAACCTACGACCAATTGGTTAAAAGCCAACTGCTCTACCAACTGAGCTAACGACCCGATCATGACAGGACATCGTCCTGACCATGCACAGGTTCGGATGGTGGGTCGTGTAGGATTCGAACCTACGACCAATTGGTTAAAAGCCAACTGCTCTACCAACTGAGCTAACGACCCTTCCGAACGGGTGCAGATATTACGGATATGCCCCTTTCGACGCAAGTGTTTTTTTCGATTACCGTATCTTTAGCGCTTCTTGTCGCCGCGATCCGGCTTGCCGCCACGCTTCATCGTGTGCACCGGGCGACGCTTGTTCTTGTCGCGGCTCCAGCGATTCTTCTCGTCCGGCGTCAACTCAGGCACCTTGCGCGATTCGAGTCCCGCCAGTCCGGCCAGGTCGTCGACCTCGTCCTGAGAAAGCTCGGTCCACTCGCCGGCCTTGGCCCGCTTGTCGAGGAAGATGTTGCCGTAGCGGACCCGCTTGAGGCGACTGACGGTCAGCCCCTGGGACTCCCACAGACGCCTGACCTCGCGGTTGCGGCCTTCCATGATGACCACGTGGAACCAGGTGTTGATGCCCTCGCCACCGAACTCCTGGACGTCGCTGAAGCGTGCCGGGCCATCCTCGAGCATCACCCCTTCGACCATGGCCACCACGTGCTCGCGCTTGACCTCCCCCATGACTCGCACCGCGTATTCGCGCTCGATCTCGGTGGAAGGATGCATCAACCGATTGGCCAGCTCGCCGTCGGTGGTGAACAGCAACAGCCCGCTGGTGTTGATGTCCAGGCGGCCAATCGCGATCCAGCGCTCGCCCTTGAGGCGCGGCAGGCGGTCGAATACCGTACGCCGCCCCTCTGGATCCTTGCGCGTGCACAGCTCGCCCTCGGGCTTGTTGTACATGATCACCCGCCTTGGCACCTCGTCGGCGGCGCGCAGGGTGATCGGTCGGTCATCGAAACTGACCCGGTCACGGGCCTCCACTCGGTCGCCCAGGGTCGCCACGCTGCCGTTGACCTTGACCCGGCCATCGGCGATGGCGGCCTCCATCTCCCGGCGGGATCCCAGGCCGGCACGCGCCAGCACCTTCTGCAGTTTTTCGCTGGTGGTCGTCATTCGTCGTTCTCACTCTCTGTGGGTTCCACCCCCGAGGCAGCGTCATCATCGACGCGGCCCCGGGCGCGTTCGGACAGCCTGGCTTCCAGATCGGCAAAGCTCAGGCGAGCCCGTTCTGACGCCATCCCGGCGTGCTCGTCGTCGGCCGTCCCGGCCGTCGGTTCATTGACGTCGGGCGCTTGGCCCGCCGTCGTCTCGGCTTCCTCGCGGGAAGCCGTCACTTCATCCTTATCGGGCGATGATGCCTCGCCTTCCTCGGTCTCGCCTCTTTCGCTGCCAGCTTCAGCGCTGCCAACTTCAGCGCTTCCATCTTCAGCGCTTCCATCTTCAGTGGGTTCACCCTCGGCAGTTTCACCCTCGGCGGTCTCACCATCGTCGTCCAGCGGCTCGTCGGCCTGGGCCAGCAGCGCCGAGGGCGGAGGCGGTGGCTCGTCCTCTGTGTCGAACTGTTCGAACTGCTTGAGCTCGTGCATCGGCGGCAGCTCGTCGAGGGTCTTGAGCCCGAAATCGTCGAGAAAGCCACGGGTGGTGGCGAACACCGCCGGTCGTCCCGGCACGTCTCGGTGCCCGACCACGCGAATCCAGCCACGATCGAGCAGGGTGCGCATGATCGAGCCGCTCACCGTGACCCCGCGGACCTCCTCGATATCGCCCCGGGTCACCGGCTGACGATAGGCGATCAGCGCCAGCGTCTCCAGCAGCGCCCGGGAATAGCGCTGGGGGCGTTCGTCCCACAACCGGGCGACCCAGTTGGCCAGCCGCGGGCGAATGCGCAGCTGGTACCCGGAGGCGGTCTCGATCAGCTCCATGGCGCCTCTGAGGTGACGCTCGGACAATCGCTCCAGCGCTTCCTTGAGCGCCCGTCGCGGCGGGCGCTCGTGTTCATCGAACAGCTGTTCCAGGCGGTCCAGCGCCAGCGGTTGGCCGGCGGCCAGCAGCGCCGCCTCTACGATGTCGTCCAACGCATCGGGCGTCTCCATCACGCTCATGCGGGCTCATCTCCCTGTGTCTTGTCAACCGACTGACCGATACGCCTATCCGGTTCACCAGCATCATCGAAGGCTCTGTCGTCGCCCGCCTCGTCGTCAACAGCGCTGTCCTCGGCGGCACTATCGTCCAAGGCATCATCAAAGGCATCATCAGAGGCATCGCCGAAGGTATCGCCGAAGGTTTCGTCGTCGAAGGCGCTCTCGCCCTCGTCCTCGAGCCCTTCGTACGGATCTTCGTCGCCGTCCTCGGCCAACCGCGCCCTGACATGGATCGGCGACATCGGCGCATTCTGGACGATTTCGATCATCGCCTCCTTGGCCAGTTCCAGGATCGCCATGAAGGTCACCACCACCCCGGCCCTGCCCTCATCAAGCGAGAACAACGCCTCGAAGGGGGTGTAGTGCTCATGGGTCAGGCGCTCCATGATCGCCAGCATGCGCTCCCGGGTCGACAGCACTTCACTTTCGATCTGGTGGGCCTGGTTGAGTTCGGCCCGGCGCAGAATGCCGGCCAGTGCGCCAAGCAATTCATCGAGCTCGACGTCCGGATGGATGATCCGGGCCTCCACCGGGGGCAGCGCCGCCCGGGCCGGAAACCAGTCACGTCCAACCCGGGGCAACTCCGCCAGGGCCTCGGCGGCGAGCTTGAGCCGCTCGTACTCCTGCAGGCGGCGAATCAGCTCGGCGCGGGGGTCTTCGTCCTCGTCACCGTCCTCGCTCCTGGGCGGGCGCGGCAACAGGGTGCGCGACTTGATCTCGGCCAGCATCGCCGCCATCAGCAGGTACTCGCCGGCCAGTTCGATTTCCATGGCCTTCATCAGTTCCACGTACTCGATGTACTGGTGGGTGATGGCGGCCACATTGATCGACAGGATATCCAGATTCTGCCGGCGAATCAGATAGAGCAGCAGGTCAAGCGGTCCCTCGAAGGTCTCGAGAAAGACCCTGAGCGCCTCCGGGGGAATGTACAGATCCTCGGGCAGCTCGGTGATCGGCTCATCGAACAGGCGTCCCAGCACCTGGGCGTGGGCTTCGACCTCGGCGTGAGGGGCCGCACCGGCCTGGGCCTGAGCCTGGGCATCGAAATCGCCCTCGGTGTCAGGCCGAGCCGCTGCACCTTCCTCGTCAGTCCCACCCTGGGGTTGTTGTGTCGTCGGCGAGTCGCTCACGCGTGGGGGACCTGGGTTGCCATGGTAGTGGTTACGATGAACAAGGGAGGATGCGGCCGCTTGGACCGAGGCGCCACCAATCCCCCAGTCTATCAAGCTCCGCGCGATCTGGCTAAATCAGCGAGGCCCAGTCGGCGCTTCAGGCGGCACTTCAGGCGGCACTTCAGTCGGCGCTGTCGGCGGTGCGATAGCGGCCGCGGTAGTCGAACAGCTTTTCACGCACCTGCCAGTGACGCCCCACCTTGCGCCCGACCACGAAATCCGGGGCCCTGAGCCTTTGCTGCTCGCGACATACCTGATCGGGTGACGTCGGCGACCAGGGCACACCGGGCGCCCGGGCGTGATCACGCAGAAACACCGCCTCGAAGGCCCGCCGCTGGGCGGGCGTCTCCAGTGCGAACCACTCGGCCAGGGTGGCGCCATCCTCATCATGGTAGGTGACCTTGAGCCGCGGCAGCCCCCGCCCATTGACGGTGGACTCGAGCAGCATGCCGCTGACCCGCAGTACCCTGGCGTCCTTGAGCTTCAAGGCCTCGCGCAGCTTGTCGTCGGCGTCCACCAGCAGCGTCTGGCAACCGTGGCAGCGTCGGGCGGCGATATCGTTCTCGGCGCCACAGTCGCCGCAGGTCTTGAAGCGAAAACGAAAGTCGCATTGGCGCGCCCCTGGCTCGGCGGCGGCCAGCGCCCTGCCTTCGGCGTCGACCAGGCCCTGGCAGCGACGGCCGAAGTGTTCGATCACCAGCTCGCCATCGCGCTTGCCCCAGAACAGGTTGGCGTGGCCACACAGCGGACAGGGCACCTGCACCGGCTCGCTGTCGCTGTCCGGTCGCGGGCTGCCCACCTCCGGCGCATACAGGTCCCAGGGATTGCCGGCGTAGTCGAGGATCAGACAGTCGCGCTTGCCGGGCGAGAGCCTGAGCCCCCGCCCGACGATCTGCTGGTACAGGCCGACGGACTCGGTGGGCCTGAGGATCGCGATCAGGTCCACATGGGGCGCATCGAAGCCGGTGGTCAGCACCGAGACGTTGACCAGGTACTTGAGCCGTTTCGCCTTGAAGTCCTCGATCAGCCGGGTGCGCTCGTCGCTGTCGGTATCGCCGGTGATCAGTGCCGAGGCCTGTGCCGGCAGATAGCCGAGGATCTCCTCGGCGTGGGCCACGCTTGCCGCAAACAGCATGACCCCCTCGCGCTGCCGCGCCCGCTCGATCACCTCGGCGATGATGCCCGGCGTGGCCCGGTGCCCGGCCACCACGCGATTGAGCTCTTCCTCGCGATATAGCCCACCGGTCCCCGGCGACAGTTGCGAGAAGTCGTAGCGGGCCACCGCCGCATCCACCTTGAGCGGGCTTGCCAGGTAGCCCTGGCGCACCATCAGCCGCAGCGGCTGCTCGAACACGCAGTCGCCAAAGAAGCTGTCCGCGTCACCGCGCACCATGCCGTGGTGGTGGCGGTGGTAGATGAAGCCCTGGCCCAGCCGATACGGAGTCGCGGTCAATCCCAGCACCTTGAGCGAGGGATTGCGAGAACGCAGATGGTCGATGACCCGCCGATAGGAGGAGTCCGCGTCCAGCGATACCCGGTGACACTCGTCGATCACCAGCAGGGTGAAGGGGCCATGGGCGTTCTGCTCGTCGCTTACCGCGTCCAGGTGGCGAACCACCGACTGCACCGAGCCGAACACCACCTGGCGAGCGCTCTCCTTGCGCCCGAGTCCGGCGCTGAAGATGTCCGCCTCGAGGCCGTAGGCCAGGTACTTGGCATGATTCTGCTCGACCAGCTCACGCACGTGGGCCAGCACCAGCACCCGCCCTCGGGCCAGGCGGGCCAGTTCGGCGATGACCAGTGACTTGCCGCTGCCGGTGGGCAACACCACCACCGCGGGCTCATCGGACTGACGAAAGTGCCCGATGACGCGTTTCACCGCCTCACGCTGATAGGGCCGCAGCTCTGGCCCTGCGGAGGCGGGAGGCGACGATGGCGGGAGCCGGGACTCGGTCTGGGGCATGACGACGCCTTTCCTCTGCAGGGTTCGGCAAATATTGATCCAGGGCACATCAGCGTGCACTCGGCGCCAGTAGCATAGGCGCCTGCGCGTCGAACCGACGCACTCTACGCCAAGCGCTCGATGCTCCACAACAGGGCCTGCCCCTCCCCCACCCTCCGGGCAGCCCTGGGGCACCGGCCTCGGCGAGTCACGCCGCACGTCAAGCGGCTCCGTCTTCAAGGACTCAGCCATGTCGCTTCGCCAACTCTGTCAGATGGCCTCCCTGCTCGTCTTTGCCGGTCTGCCCCTGCTGCAGGGCTGCTCCGAGGGAGATCCGCCCTTGGCCAAGCAGGTCACCCGCCCGGTCAAGCTGCTCACCCTGGACGAGATGGGCAATCGCTCCCTGACTCGCTACCCCGGTGTGGTCGAGGCCTCCGAACGCACCGACCTGGCCTTTCGCATCGGCGGGGAACTCAAGGAATTGAACGTCCAGGCCGGCCAGGCGGTGACCAGTGGCGAGCGTATCGCCCTGCTCGACGACCGCGACGCCCGCAACGCCTTGTCCAACGCCCAGTCGAGCTACGACCTGGCGCTGGCGACCTACCGCCGCATGCAGATATCGCTGGAAAAAGGCGCCATCAGCCGTGCCGCCTTCGATGAAGCTCGGGCGGCCTTCCTGTCGGCCCAGGCCCAGTTCGACCTGGCCAAGGACCAGCTCGGCTACACCGAGCTGAAGGCACCCTTCGACGGCGTCATCGCCAGTGTGCCGGTGGACAATTTCCAGGTGGTGGCCCCCCAGCAGACCATCGCGGTGCTGCAGCAGCCCGGCAATATCGACGTGACCTTCGACCTGCCCGAACAGCAGATCCGCCAGCTCGATCTGGAACGCGTGCGTGCCGCCCTCGAGAAGGCCGACAGCGTCGCCTGGGTGCGCTTCGGCGATGACGAGCGTCGTTTCCCCGCGCGCTACAAGGAGCACGATACCCGCGCCTCCAGCGGCACCCTCAGCTACACCGTCACCCTGACCCTGCCGACGCCGGACGACGTCTACGTGCTGGCCGGCATGAGCGCCGTGGTATCGATGGACCTCAACGCCCTGACCGGCGAAAGCGACGGCCTGTGGCGGGTGCCGCTGGGCACCATGGTCACCCTGGAGGACGACCCCGAGGCCACGGTGGTGTGGCGCTATATCGCCGACGACGAAGCCTCGGGCAAGGTGGAAGCGGTACCGGTACAGGTCCGCACCGCCAGCGACGACGGCATCTTCATCGCCGGCGACCTGGCGGCCGGCGACCGACTGGTCGGCGCCGGCGCTCATCTGATGCGCCAAGGTCTTCGCGTCACCGCCTGGACCCAGGAAGAGGGGCTCTAGGTCATGGTCGGCTATTTTCTGCGCAACAAGACCATCAGCTGGATGGTCACGATCCTGCTGTCGGTGGGCGGTATCGTCTCCTTTCTGGGCCTGGGCCAGCTGGAGTTTCCCGACTTCACCATCCGCATGGCGCTGGTCAGCACCGCCTACCCCGGCGCCAGCCCGCAGCAGGTCGAGGAAGAAGTGACGCTGCGCCTGGAAAAGGCGATCCAGGAGATCCCCAACCTCAAGCGGGTCAGCTCGGTGAACAGCGCCGGGCTCTCCCAGATCACGGTGGAGCTCGACACCGACGTCCAGGGCACTGCCCTGCCCCAGTACTGGGACCTGCTTCGGCGCAAGATCGGCGACGCCCAGGCGGGCCTGCCCCCCGGCACCTCGGAGTCGCTGGTGGTGGACGACTTCAGCGACGTCTACGGTCTGCTGTTCAATCTATCCGGCGATGACTACAGCCTTTACGACTTGAAGAATCAGGCCGACTTCCTGCAGCGCGAACTGCGCCTGATCGAGGGCGTCAAGAAGGTGGTGATCGCCGGTGATCGCCCGGAGCAGGTGACCATCTCGCTCAACCGCGAGCGCATGCAGGCTCTGAACATTCCCCCGGATGCGCTGATCGGCCTGCTCAACGCCCAGAACGCGGTGGCCGACGCCGGCAGCGTGCGTCGACACGGCAAGATCATCTCGTTGCAGCCCAGCGGTGAATTCAGAAGCGTCGAGGCGCTGGAGGACCTGATCGTCGGTCGCCCCGGCGCCAACCCGGTGCACCTGGGCGACATCGCCACGGTGACGCGCGCGCTCACCGACCGTCCCGGCCAGCTCTACCATGCTGACGGCAAGCCGGCGATCTCGCTTGGCCTGTCGTTCGTGTCCGGGGTCAACGTGGTCAAGGTCGGCGAGGCGGTGGACGCCCGCCTGGCCGAACTGGAATCCCGCCTGCCGCTGGGCATGCAGCTGACTCCGGTCTACCACCAGCCCCAGGTGGTCAAGGAGGCGGTGTCCGGCTTTGTCATCAACCTGATGGAGTCGGTGGGCATCGTCATCGTGGTGCTGCTGGTGTTCATGGGCCTGCGCTCCGGCCTTCTGATGGGGCTGATCCTGTCGATCACCATCCTCGGCACGCTGATGCTGATGGCCGCCCACGGCCTGCAGTTGCAGAAGGTCTCGCTGGGGGCCCTGATCATTGCCCTGGGCATGCTGGTGGACAACGCCATCGTGGTCACCGAAGGCATGCTGATCGGCCTTGGCAAGGGCAAGAGCAAGCTCGAGGCAGCCAAGGAGGTGGCCGGCCAGAACTGGCTGCCACTGCTCGGCGCCACCGCCATCGCCATCACCGCCTTCGCCCCCATCGGCCTGTCGCCGGACGCCACCGGCGAACTGGTGGGCTCGCTGTTCTGGGTGCTGTTCTATTCGCTGCTGCTGAGCTGGATCACCGCCCTGACGCTGACCCCCTTCTTCTTCGACATCTTCTTCAAGGATCGTGAGATCGGCGACGGCGACAGTCACGAGGATCCCTACAAGGGAGTGATCTTCCAGCTGTTCGGCTGGCTGGTCGACAAGGGCATTCGCTTTCGCTGGCTGACCATCGCGGTCTGCGTGGGCCTTCTGGTCGGTGCCTTCGCGCTGTCCTCCAACATCAAGAACGCCTTCTTCCCGGATTCCACCACACCGCTGTTCTTCGTCGATGTGTGGATGCCGGAGGGCACCGACATTCTCGAGAGCGAGCGGGTGGCCTCGCGCCTGGAGGCCCAGGTGGCGAAGATGGACCAGGTCACCCACGTGACCAGCGTGATCGGCGGCGGCGCCCAGCGCTTCACCCTGACCTACTCGCCCGAGGACCGCTATCCGAGCTACAGCCAGCTGATTGTCGAGACCGAGGATCTCGACAGCCGGGCCAGGCGCATGGCCGAGATCATCACCCTGCTGCGCGATGACTACCCCGAGGTGCAGTACAAGGTCCAGGCGCTGCAGGTCGGCCCTTCGGCCAAGGCCAGCCTGGAGGCGCGCCTGTACGGCCCGGACCCGGATACCCTGCGCAAGCTCGCCACCGAGGTCAGCGAGGTGTTCCGCGCCGATCCCTTCGTCGACAGTATCCGCCTGTCCTGGGGAAATCGGGTCGAGGAGCTGACGCCTGAGTTTCTCGAGCAGCAGGCGCGGCGCGTCGGCGTCACCCGCCAGGCGCTGCACCAGGCGTTGCTGATCCACAACGACGGCCAGATGGCCGGCGTCTACCGCGAGGGCTCCGACCTGATCCCCATCGTGCTGCGCGATGAACGGCAAGAGCGCTACGGCCTCAACGACATCGCCAGCCTCAACGTCTGGAGCGCCGAGCAGCAGACCTACATCAGCGCCGGCAGTGTGCTGGGGCCGCTCGAGACCCAGCTGCATGATCCGCTGATCAAGCGTCGCGATCGTCAGCGCATGCTGGCGGTCTACGCCGAGCCGCTACCGCTGTCCGGCGAGACGGCGGCCAACATCCTTGCGCGGCTCAAGCCCCAGATCGAGGCCATCGATCTCCCCGAGGGCTACCACCTGGGCTGGGGCGGCGAGGACGAGACCTCGCGTGACGCCAAGAAGGCGCTGTTCAAGCTGTTGCCGCTGGGCATCCTCGGCATGTTCATCCTGACCATGCTGCTGTTCGGCAACCTGCGCCAGTCGCTGGCGATCTGGGCCATCGTGCCCTTGACCGTGATCGGTATCGTCGGCGGTCTACTGACCTTCAACGCCCCCTTCACCTTCATGGCGCTGCTCGGCACCCTGAGCCTGGTGGGCATGGTGCTCAAGAACGCCATCGTGCTGGTCGAGGAGATCAAGATCCAGATGCCGCTGTACGAGGCGCCCTTCGATGCGGTGATGGCCGCCGCCATCAGCCGGGTACGGCCGGTGTCCATGGCGGCGATCACCACAATGCTGGGCATGATCCCGCTGTTCGGCGACGCCTTCTTCGCCTCCATGGCGGTGGTCATCGTGTTCGGTCTGGGTGCGGCCACCCTGCTGACCCTGGTGATCCTGCCGGTGATCTACGCCACCCTGTTCCGTATCCATCCTCCGTCGCCAGTCGAGGGGGCTACCGGAACCTGACCCCTATCGGAAGGTGACTGCAAGACAAGGCCCTCGCGGGCGATACCCGCGAGGGCCTTGTCGTTGGCTTGCGGCATAGGCCGCCGGCGCTCAATCGAAGCGTGGTGGGCGACCGTCCAGGCGTGCCCGGGTCGCTTCTCGCTGCTCGCGCCCGGCCAGCAGGTTGCGCTGCAGTTCGGCCTCCATGGCCAAGCGTCCGCGCTCATCCAGGCGCGGCGCCTCTCGCCACAGCCGACGCGCCGCGGCCACCGCCTTGGGCGAGCGCCGGGCCATGGACACGGCGAGCTCCAGCGCCGCCTCGCGTGGGTCCTCGTCCAGCCGCGAGGCCAGCCCCAGCACCATGGCCTCGTCGCCGGCCAGATGGCGGCCGGTCAGCATCAGATCCTGAATCACGTCCTGACGCAGCGCGGCGGCGGTGACGCTGACCGCCATATCCGACATCAGCCCCCACTCGATCTCCGGCAGCGCCAGCGTCGCCTCCGGGTGGACGATACGCAGATCGGCACCCAGCGCCATCTGCAGGCCGGCGCCAAAGACGTGACCATGCAGCGCCGCGACCACCGGTGCTCCCAGGTCGCGCCAGCCAAGCGCCAGGCGCTGGGCCGGATTGACCCCACTGGCGTCCGGCGTCAGCAGCCAGGCCACGCGCTCGGGGCTTGCCACCACCGAGGCCACGTCCAGTCCCGAGCAGAAGCTCTCGCCCTCGCCGGTAAGCACCACGGCGCGCAGGCCCACCCGCTCGCCGAGCCAGCGCTGAACCTCGAGCAGGGCGTCGATCATCGGCGGATCCATGGCGTTGTGGCGATCGGGCCGCTCGAGATGTACCCGTGCCACATGGTCGATCAGGGAGACGCTCAAGCGGTCATGAAAACTGCGCTGGGTGGATGAGGACATGGAAGCTCCGTCGATAAAGTGGCCGGTCAGGTGATCGATAAAGGGGCGAAACTGCGAAAGCGGGAACTTCAACTTGGCACCTGGCGCCGCTCGATACAACACCTGACTTTGTCCCGGATACGACAACGCCGCCCGCAGGCGGCGTTGTCGTGGGTCTGGAGGGACTGGAGGGACTGGAGGATCAGCCCAGCCACACCCGGGCATTGCGGAACAGCCTGAGCCAGGCGCCGTCCTGGCTCCACTCGGCCGGCCGCCAGGAGTTGGTGACGGCACGCACCACCCGCTCCGGGTGGGGCATCATGATCGTCACCCGGCCATCCGGCGTGGTCAGGCCGGTGATACCGGAGGGCGAGCCGTTGGGGTTGGCCGGATAGCGGGTGGTGCACTGGCCGTAGTTGTCGATATAGCGCAGGGCCACCTGGCCCGAGCCCTGCATGCTGCGCAGGTGGGCGCTATCGCGAAACTCGGCGCGGCCCTCGCCATGGGCCACGGCGATGGGCAGGCGCGAGCCTTCCATGCCGGCCAGCAGGATCGACGGGGTCTTCTCCACCTGCACCATGGCCACTCGGGCCTCGAACTGCTCGGACTCGTTACGCACGAAGCGCGGCCAGTTCTCGGCGCCGGGGATCAGCTCCTTGAGCTGGGACAGCATCTGGCAGCCGTTGCACACGCCGAGTGCGAAGCTATCGTCGCGCGCGAAGAAGTCGGCGAACTGCTCGCGGGCACGGGGGTTGAACAGCACCGACTTGGCCCAGCCACCGCCGGCGCCGAGCACGTCACCGTAGGAGAAGCCACCGCAGGCGGCCAGCCCCTTGAATTCGTCGAGGCCGACACGTCCCTCGAGCAGGTCGCTCATGTGCACGTCGACCGCCTCGAAACCGGCCTTGTCGAAGGCCCAGGCCATCTCCAGGTGACCATTGACGCCCTGCTCGCGCAGGATGGCGGCACGCGGACGTGCGCTGTTGACGAAGGGCGCGCAGATGTCCTCGTCGACGTCGAAGGTCGGGCTGGCACTCAGGCCCGGGTCACGGGTGTCGAGCAGGTTGTCGAACTCGTTCTTGGCGCACTCGGGGTTGTCGCGCAGAGCCTGCAGGCGGTAGCTGGTCTCGCTCCAGGTGCGCTGGGTCAGCTGCCGGGTGGTCTCCAGCAACGGCTCCTCGAACAGGGTCACGCGGATCTGGTCGTCGTAGCGCGGACGGGCGATGACGCCGCAGGTCTCGATGCCGGCGGCGGCGAACTGGGCCAGCACCTCTTCGGTGTGCTCACGGCTGACCTGGATGACCGCCCCCAACTCCTCGCTGAACAGCGCGTCCACCGCCTCGGCGGCCTCGTCGATCAGCCAGTCGAGCTTGATCTCGAGCCCGGCGCGACCGGCGAAGGCCATCTCCAGCAGGGTGACGATCAAGCCACCGTCGCTGCGGTCGTGGTAGGCCAGCAGTCGACCGTCGGCGTTGAGCCCCTGGATGACGCTGAAGAAGGCCTTGAGGTCCTCGGCGTCGTCCAGGTCCGGGCAGTCGTTGCCGACCTGACCGTAGACCTGGGCCAGGGCGGAGCCGCCCAGACGATTCTTGCCGGCGCCCAGGTCGATCAGCAGCAGGTCGCTTTCGTCCTGGTCGAGGCGAATCTGCGGGGTCAGCGTCTTCATGGCGTCGGTCACCGGAGCGAAGCCGGTGATCGCCAGGGTCAGCGGCGAGGTCACTGCCTTCTGCTCACCGTCCTGCTCCCAGGCGGTGCGCATGGACATGGAGTCCTTGCCCACCGGCACCGCGATGCCCAGCGCCGGGCACAGCTCCATGCCGACGGCGTGCACGGCGTCATACAGCGCCTGGTTCTCGCCTTCATGGTCCGCCGCGCTCATCCAGTTGGCCGACATCTTGATGTCGCCAAGCTGGGCGATCGGGGCAGCGGCCAGGTTGGTGATCGACTCGGCCACCGCCAGGCGTGCGCTGGCGGCGGGGTCGATCAGCGCCACCGGCGACCGCTCGCCCATGGCCATGGCCTCACCGGCGTGGGTATCGAAGCTTGCCGTGGTCACCGCCACGTCGGCCACCGGCACCTGCCAGGGACCGACCATCTGGTCACGCGCGACCTGGCCGGTGATCGAGCGGTCGCCGATGGTGATCAGGAAGCTCTTAGAGGCCACGGTGGGCAGACGCAGCACCCGATCCAGCGCCTCGCGCAGGTCCAGGTTGTCGAGCATCACACCGGGCAGCTCCAGCGGCGCACGCTCAAACCCACGCTGCATCTTGGGCGGCTTGCCGAACAGCACGCTCATCGGCAGGTCCACCGGGCGGGTGTCGAAGTGGCCGTCCACCACCGCCAGGTGGTGCTCTGCGGTGGCCTCGCCGACCACCGCGTAGGGGCAGCGTTCACGCCGGCACAGGGCGTCAAAGGTCTCGAGATCCGCAGGTGCCACCGCCAGCACGTAGCGCTCCTGGGCCTCGTTGCACCAGATCTCCAGCGGGCTCATGCCGGGCTCGGCGTTGGGCACCTCACGCAGGCTGAACAGACCACCACGATCGCCGTCCTTGACCAGTTCCGGCAAGGCGTTGGACAGACCACCGGCGCCTACGTCGTGGATGAAGCAGATGGGGTTGTCGTCACCCAGCGCCCAGCAGCGGTCGATGACCTCCTGGGCACGCCGCTCGATCTCGGGGTTGTCGCGTTGAACAGAAGCGAAGTCGAGATCGAAGCTCGACGAGCCGGAGGCCATCGACGACGCTGCGCCGCCGCCGAGCCCGATCAACATCGCAGGGCCACCCATCACGATCAGCTTGCCGCCCACCGGGATCTCGCCCTTGGCCACGTGCTGTTCGCGGATGTTGCCGTAGCCGCCGGCGATCATGATCGGCTTGTGGTAGCCGCGACGCTCGATGCCGCTGGCACCGAGGGCGTCCTGCTCGTAGGTACGGAAGTAGCCGGTGAGGTTGGGACGGCCAAATTCGTTGTTGAAGGCGGCGCCGCCGATGGGGCCCTCGAGCATGATCTCCAGGGCGTTGACGATGCGCTCGGGCTTGCCGTAGTCGAACGCCTCCCAGGGCTGCACGAACTCGGGGATACGCAGGTTGGACACGGTAAAGCCGGTCAGCCCCGCCTTGGGCTTGCCGCCGATGCCGGTGGCGCCTTCGTCGCGGATCTCGCCGCCGGCACCGGTGGCCGCACCGGGATGAGGCGCGATGGCGGTCGGGTGGTTGTGGGTCTCGACCTTGGTCAGGATGTGGATCGGCTCCACTTCCCCGCCGTAGCTGGCGCGCTCACCGTCACGACCGGTCAGCGGGGTGGCGAAGAAGCGACGCGCCTCGCTGCCCTTGATCACCGCAGCATTGTCGCTGTAGGCCGACAGAATGCCGTCCGGCGAGGCCTCGAAGGTGTTCTTGATCATCTTGAACAGCGAGTGGCTCTGGGCCTCGCCGTCGATGACCCAGTCGGCGTTGAAGATCTTGTGGCGGCAGTGCTCGGAGTTGGCCTGGGCGAACATCATCAGCTCGACGTCGCTGGGGTTGCGGCCCAGCTCGACAAACGCCTCGACCAGGTAGTCGATCTCGTCCTCGGCCAGGGCGAGCCCCAGCTCGCGATTGGCGACCTCAAGCGCAGTACGGCCACCCTCGAGCACGTCCACCTGGCCCAGCGGCGCCGGCTCATGGTGGGCGAACAGGGTGGCGGCGTCGGAGCTGTCTCGCAGCACCGTCTCGGTCATGCGGTCGTGCAGGCCGGCGACGATGGCGTCGAAGTGGGCTTCCTTCAGCGTACCGCGCACCTTGATGCGATAGAGGATGCCGCGCTCCAAGCGGTTGATCTGGGTCAAACCGCAGTTATGGGCAATGTCGGTAGCCTTGGATGACCAGGGAGACTGGGTGCCGATACGTGGCACCACCAGCAACGCAAGCCCCTCCACATCGCTATCCTGCTGTGCCGGCCCGTAGTCGAGCAGGCGCTCGAGCAGGCTCAGTTCGGTGGCATCGAGCTCCCGCTCCAGATCGGCAAAGTGCACATACTCGGCGTGCAGCGCCTCGATCTCGGGGACGGACACACGCAGTTGAGCCAGCAGCTTGGCGTGACGGAAGGTGGACAGGGCGGGCGCTCCGCGCAGTTCGAGCATATCCAGGAGCCTCTGAAGATCAGCGATAAAAGAAGGGGGCCGCGGCGGGCGAGACGGCATATGATACTGGAAACCGACGGGTGCGAGAAATCGATGCGGATGACAGCGCCCCGTGGGCTGGGTAAGGTGGGCGCTCCACCATGAGCGATTTTGCCCCGATGAAGGACGGTTTCCGTCATGCGCGGCGCCTGCGCATCCTTGCCACCAGTGGCCTGGGCCTGCTGTGGGCGCTCTGGCCAACACCGCCCGGCCCCTCCTCAAGCGCTGCCCTGGAGCGAGTACTGGCACGTGATTTCATCACCGTGCACACCCGCAATACCCCCTTTACCTACTACGAGGGGCGCCAGGGACCTACCGGCTTCGAGTACGAACTGATGCGTCGCTTCGCCGACCGCCTCGGGGTCAGCCTGAACCTGAGCGATGACCACCATGTGCAGAGCGTGCTCGACGCGGTGCGCCACCAGGGCGACCTCGGCGCGGCCGCCCTGCCGCTGGACCCGCTGGCAGAAGGCCTGGTGTTTTCGCGCCCGATCCTGTCGATGCAGCCGATGGTGGTGTATCGCCGAGGACTGCAGCCGCCCAAGGCGCTCGATGACCTCAAGGACTGGAACATCGGCATCGCCAAGGGCACCGGCATCAGCCGCGTCATGCACGAATTGCAGCGCGAGCACCCTCGCCTCAGCTGGAAGGAAGCGGAAGACCTGGAGATCGCCTCGCTGCTCAGGCGCATCGAGGATGGCGAGCTGGACGCCGCGGTGGTGTACGCCCACCAGTTCCGCCTCAATCGTCTGTTCTTCCCCGAAGTGGAAGACGGCTTCGACGTCGGCGAGCCGGTGACCATGGCCTGGGCCTTCTCCGGGAAAGACGGTCTGGCGCTGATCGAACGCGCCAATACGTTCTTCGACGAGCTTCGCGCAGACGGTGAACTCGACCGCCTTACCGCCCGCTATTTCGGTCATGATGACTATCTCGAGTACGTCGGCGCCCGGGTCTTCATCAACCACGTCAACCACCGCCTGCCACGATTCGATGCCCTGTTTCGAGAGGCCGCCCGCACCCAGCACTTCGACTGGAAGCTGCTGGCAGCGGTGGGTTATCAAGAGTCCCACTGGGACCCCGAGGCGACGTCGCCCACCGGGGTGCGTGGTCTGATGATGCTGACCAACGCCACCGCCGAAGAAGTCGGAGTATCGAACCGGCTCGACCCGGCCCAGAGCATCGAGGGCGGCGCACGCTATCTGCGCAGCGTCGAACAGCGATTGCCCGAGTCGATCACCGGTGAGGACCGCCTCTACATGGCACTCGCGGCCTACAACGTGGGCCTCGGCCACCTCTATGACGCCCGTGACATCACTCGCATGCGGGGTGGCAACCCGGATCTGTGGCGTGATGTGCGTGAAGCGCTGCCGCTGTTGCAGGAAAGCCAGTGGCACAGCAAGACACGCCACGGCTACGCAAGGGGTGGCGAACCGGTCATCTATGTGCAGAATATTCGCCGCTATCTCGAGATCCTCGACTACGTCGATCGCAGCCAGCAGCAGTTCCACCAGCTGAATGCCCGCCTGCCCGATCAAGCCGACGCCGAGATCTTCGAACTCGTGCCCCCCATGCCCTAGGACACCTTGCCTTCATGTCTCGAATTGCCCTGTCCATGACGCTGCTGGTCATCCTGCTGGCCACGGCGGGACTGATCGTCGATCCCTCGATGATCCAGGATCAGAGCCACAGTGTCAGCTGGACCCTGCTGCTGCTGACCGGCTTCGGCCAGGCGGTGTGGTACTGGCGCGGGGTGAGGATGTCGGTCGTGTGTCTGCTGCCGGTGCTGGCGATCCTGCTGCTGGGCCTGGCCAGCTACCTGCTGCCCGAAGCCCTGATCCCTTACGTCACGCTCGACCAATGGGCATCGTGGCTACCCGGGGTCCAGGGCCTCGACGATCTTCGACCGCCCTTGATGGAGCTGCTCATCCTGCTGGCGCTGACTGGCGGGCTGCTGGGGCGCACCCGGGCGAGTCTGGCCGCCCCGCTGCTGCAGGCGCTGGCGGCGCTGTTACTGGTCACCGAAGCGCTGCTGGTGATCACCGAGGAGATCCGCTCGCCGCAGAACCTGGCAGGCACCCCCGCCAGCATGCTGTTGCTGGCGCTCTTGCTGGTTGCCCAGTTCGTCGGCGTGGTCTCGGGGTGGCGCCACACCCGGATCAGCATCCTGCGCAGCCTGATCCCCTCGCTCGCCCTGGTGCTGGTCAGTCTGTTCGTCTGGAACCAGCAACGTGTCTACGTGGACCAGCAGCTTCAAGACGAGCTGCAGGGGGAAGCGGATCGTCTGGCGACTCAGCTTGGCGCCGAGATAACGGCCCACCTGGAGGCAGTGAGACGTTTCGCCAGCTTCTGGAGCCTGCTGGAAGAGGCCCCCAGCGCCGAAGAGTGGGAGCGCCAGGCCGCCTTTTACCACCAGGACTTCAGCTACTTTCTCAACATCGCCTATATCGAAGCCGACGGTACCATCCGCCTTGTCCACCCACGCGATGACAGCAACCGGGCGATCATCGGCATCAATGCACTAGACGTGGACCGCCCCTACATCGACGCACTGGCGAAGGCACTTTCCGACAACCAGGAGGGCCACACCGGCGTCGTGCCACTGCTGCAGGGGATGCCCGGCATGATCTACTACCTGCCGATCACCTCCCCCGACCAGCAGCGCGTCACCGGCGCTGCGGCCATGGTGCTCAGCCTCCCGGTGCTGGCCGACAAGCTCTACGCCGAGACCCTGCTGGACCGTGACCATATCCGCATGCGCTTTGCCGTGGACGGTGACACCATCCGCGACTGGCCGACCAGCGAGTCGCCAGGCCCATGGACCACGCTGAGCCTGCTTGCTCTTGACGAACAAGAGCTGACCGTCGCCTTGAACGCCTCCACCGGCTACCTGCTGGGTCTGCGTTCGCGCCAGCCGGTGGCCAGTCTCAGCATCGGGCTGCTGCTGGCTTACCTGCTGTACATGGTGGTATTCGGCCACCACCGCATGTCGGTACAACACTCGTCGATGTACCGCTCCAACGAGGAGCTGCGCCGAGAGGTCCGCCATCGTACCGAACTGCAGCGTGAGGTGGAGTGGCTGGCCGGCCACGACGAGCTGACGCTGCTGCCCAATCGCCGCCTGTTCATGTCGACCTTGCGAGAACAGCAGGAGTGCCGCCCGCTGAGCGTTCTTCTGTGTGACATCGATCACTTCAAGAGCATCAATGACCAGCTCGGCCACCAGGCGGGGGACGAGGCGCTTCGTCGCTTCGCCCGAGTGGGACGCCTGGCGATGCCCGAAGGGGTGGTGCTGGCCCGTTACGGCGGCGAGGAATTCGTCGCCCTGCTGACCGGGGTGGCCGCGGACGAGGCCGTCGAGATCGCCGAGTCCCTTCGCCAGAGCGTGATGAACTGCGGCGTTGAGCATGCCGATGGGCGCCCCATGACGGTGAGCATCGGCATCGCGAGCCACGGCGCCGGCGACCTGATCGCCGAAGACCTGCTCCACCGCGCGGATCTGGCGCTTTATCGAGCCAAGCGACAAGGGAGAAATCGCATCGAGGTTTGTGGATCACCTGCCTGAGCGCTCTCCTGTTTAAACGCGGCCCCGCGCGGGCGCGCGGATCTGGCACGCGGCCTCAACACCAGGCGCCAAGCGACAGGGGAGAAATCGCATCGAGGTTTGTGGATCACCTGCCTGAGCGCTCTCCTGTTTAAACGCGGCCCCGCGCGGACGCGCGGATCTGGCGCGCGGCCTCAACACCCGGCGCCAACCAGACACCCACCTGCCCCCTCGATGTCCTTGATCCATATCAGGAAAGTCACGGTTCCGCGCCCACCTGGCCGCATTTTCCAGCACAATCCCCCTAACGTCTTTTCTTCTCGCTGATCGGTTCGGCGAGATATTTCGCTGACCACAACGTCCAACAACCGCCAGATCCTCGCCTGGAAAATGGGTACATGCTGCGTCTCGGAACCCCGCTGACACTGTTATCCCTGGCACTTTACATCGCTGGCTTGAGCGCCAGCCTCGCCGGGACTACCGCCTCGACCACCTTGTCCACCCTGGTACTGGGCGGCTTGATCGGGCTTGCTCAACTAGCCTGGTACCGCCAGCGGCTGGGCTTGAGCCTGACGCTGGTGGTGGCGGTGTTGGGCGCCTTGCTGATCGACGTGGCCGGCGAAATCATGCCCCAGAGCTGGCTGTCTCTGGCCAGTTTCCATCCTTTGGCGCCCCTCGAGGCTGTCGGCCTGCCGCTTGCCTGGCAATCGCCTGGGTTGGCCGACAGCCTGCTTCTGGCGTGTCTGGCCTTGAGTCTTGCCCTGCGCACCCGTGCCAGCCTGGGTACCCCCTTGCTTCACGCCATCGCCGCCCTGCTGTGGGGGACCCTGGCGTTCCAGCAGGCATCACCCGAGGCCTTGCCACCACTGACCCCACCTGCGGGGCCCCGGGCGCTGGCGGGCAGCGGGCTGCTGTTGCTGACCCAGTTCCTCGCGGTGGTGACCGGCTGGCGCCACAACCTGCCGAGCGTGTTGCGCGCCCTGGGCCCCGGTCTTCTGATTGCCTCGGCAACGATTCTGCTGTGGTGCCAACAGGACAACGAGGCCAATCGACAGCTATTTGAACGTGCCCAGCGTGAAGCCGATCGCCTGTCGGCGACGATGACAGGCCGCATCGACGACACCCTTCGAGCCATGCATCGGTTTCATCTGGTCTGGGAGATCGATCAACGCCTGCCCTCGGCATCGATGTGGCACCACGAAGCCCAGAGCTTTCTGCACGACTTTCCGGAGCTGCCCCTGCTGGCCCTGATCGATCCCTCCGGGCGGGTCCAGCACCTCTATCCCGACGATAGCTTCCACCAGGCCTATCAAGGTATCCGGTTGCTGGACGGGACCCTCGACAGGCCGTGGGCGAAAGAGCTGCAGCAGAGCTTTCACCAGCGCGACGCTGTGTCATCCGATATCCTGCCACTGCCCGATGGAGGCTGGGGCATCATCCACTTTCTGCCGATCCACACGATGGATGGTGGTCGGCTGCTGGGTTCGGTCGCCATGGTCTTCAGCCTGGATGCCTTCGCCGCCAACTTGATACCCGCGCTCGCCGATATACCGGACGCCATGACGCTGACCTTGAAAGACGGCGACAGCACCCTATGGCGGGTACCGGCGTCAGCGACGAATTCGCCCTGGAAGCTTGTCAGCGATGTTCGTCTGCTGTCCCACACCCTGAGCCTGGAGCTCCACCCCAACCGCCCGTTGCTGAAGCACCTGAAGCTGCACTATCCGAGTTCAACGCTGTGCACTGGCCTGATCATGGCTCTACTGCTCTATCTGCTGTTGTTCAGCCGGCACCAGCAGCGCCAGCAGCACCGCCAGATTGCCGATACCAATCTCGAACTACGCCGAGAGATGCGGCGTCGTTCACGCCTGCAGAAAAACATCGAATGGCTGGCAGGACACGACGACCTCACGGGCCTGGCCAATCGACGCACCTTTCTCGCCAGCCTGCCGAAGGATGCCGGTCAGAACCCACTCAGCCTGCTGCTATGCGACCTCGACCATTTCAAGCGCATCAACGACCAACAAGGCCATCGGGCCGGTGACCAGGCGCTCAAGCGTTTCGCCGCCTGCGCGCAGAAGCTGCTTCCCCAGGGCGGGGTGCTGGCCCGCTACGGCGGCGAGGAATTCGTGGTCTATCTGCCACTGGGCGATATCGCCTGGGTACATGACTGGGCAGAACACCTGAGGCGGGAGGTTCAGGCCTGCGGCGTGCAACACCAAGACGGCACTCCCATGACGGTATGTATCGGCCTGATCACCCAGACCGAAGGTACCGTTGTGCCAAGGGATTTGCTGCATCGAGCGGATATGGCGCTGTACCGTGCCAAGCGGCTGGGCCGCAATCGGGTGGAGATCGCCGAGGCGGCGCCCGTTGCTGAGACCAGCGAGGCCACAGAGCCCAACGGCCTGTTGCACTCATGACTCAGGTCAACCCCATTGGCGCGAGGCGGCGCACTTCTTCCTGAGCCTCGATCAGCGCCTGGGTAAGCTGGTCGTAGCGCGGCCAGTCAGGCCGCGAGCCGCCAGGGTTGGAACGCCTGAATGTGGTTCACCTCGATACACGTTGTTCGTCACTACAGATTGCTGAGCCAGGGGCTAACCCTGCTCGCTCTGGTACTGGCAGTCGCCTCCCTTGCCGTGCTCGATACTCGGGTTGCCTCTCTGCCGGCGAATCAGACGACCCTGGCGCTGGCCCTTATCGTCGCCATCGGTCAATGGCAATGGACACGCAAGGGGGTCTTCACCAGTGCCCTGGTGCTATGGCCACTGTGTCTGTGCCTGCTCACTCTGCTATTCGGCACCTGTGCACCGGACGATTGGCTGTCACTGGAGCGCCTGTCCGAACCCTTCCGTTGGCTGACAGCGCCTTCGACTCTGCTGGACTGGCGCCCGCCGCTGGTCGAACTAGTCGTGCTGACGCTGCTGACCCTGGGGATACTGGCGCGCACGCGCTCGAGCCTGGGCGTCCCCTTGCTCCACATGTCCTGTTTCCTGCTGTTGCTGGTGGACCAGACACCACTGCATCGCTGGCTGCCTTCAGCGGCACTGCTGCACGCCCACTCGCTCCCCGTCACCGCCGTCCTCGGCCTGCTGCTGGCCGGCCAGTGGGTGGGCGTGGTAAGCGGCTGGCGTCCCACCCGCGACAGCCTCAGACAGGGTCTTTGGCCCTCGACACTTCTGGTCGTGATGACCCTGGCGCTTTGGCAGTACCTGGAGGTTCAGGCCGATGACGAACTGCAATATCTAGGACAGCGCGAAGGCCGTGCCATGGAGGAACGCCTGGCCAGCGAATTCAATGACGTTCTGCACTCTCTACAGCAACTTCGAGTCTTTCTGTCGCAGTCACCTGTGCCCCTCGGCTCCGAGCGCTGGCAACAATTGACCGAGCCACTGGAACATCACTTTCCCTACCTGACATCCCTTCACCTGGAAGGACTACAGAATACCGGGTCCGGGTCAGAATCCAGGTTAGAGGGTAAATCAGAGCCCAGCACGACCACCGTCCATCGTACCGACTCGCCCCCTACCCGCGTCTTTCTCGAGCCTCGACTTGCCGCCTACACCCATCCGGCGGAGCTGGCGATCATGCTCTCGTTACCCCTCACCCATGCCGATGACCGCCCACTCGGCCATCCACTCGGTCAGCTCGCGGCCACGCTGTCACTGCCGACCATGACCGCTGGCATATACCAGCCTGGCCCCGCTGGCACGGGGAGTCTGCAGGTACGCCTTTCCCATGACGAGCGCTTGATCCAGGAGTGGCAGATGCGGGGACATCCGGCACCATGGGCGGTCTCGCTTCCCCTCGAGGCCATTCCTCTCGACCCGCTCAGTGATGGGGAAGCCACCTCGGGAACCAGATATCTCTCGCTCGAACTGTCCTTGCGTCCCGACACGCGACTGCTGGAGCGTCTGCGCAGCCGTCTTCCGGCCGTCACCCTGGTGCTGGGTCTGCTGTTCAGCCAGTTCCTCTATCTGACATTGTTCAGTCAGCATCAGATGGCCTCCCAGCATCGTGCGATTGCTCGCTCCAACGGAGACCTTCGCCGCGAGGTCCGTACTCGCCATCGCCTGCAGCAGCAACTCAGCTGGCTCGCCGATCACGACGAGCTCACCGGTCTGCCGAACCGACGTCGCCTGCAGGCCACCGCCCAGACCTGGCGTGAGCGCTTGCCCCTGAGCATCATTCTTGTCGACATCGACCACTTCAAGCGCATCAACGACTGCCTCGGCCATGCCGAAGGCGACAGAGTGCTCAAGGCGGTTGGTCGACTTGCAAAGGATTCCCTGGGGGATGACGGCCTGCTGGGACGCTACGGCGGGGAAGAGTTTCTGGTGATCATTCCCGAAGGACGGCTAGCCGAAGCCAGCGCTGTGGCCGAGCGTCTGCGGCGTGCCGTCCGACAGGCACCGCTGGCTCATCACGACGGCACGCCACTGACCATCAGTCTGGGCGTGGCATGCCAGGACCAGGCACCGCTAGATCTGGCACGCCTGATACAGCAGGCGGACCAGGCGCTCTATCTAGCGAAGCACCAGGGACGCAATCGGGTCGAGCTTTTTGCGGATACCGTCGAGGGCGCATCGGACCTGGACACACCGCCCTTCACCGCCTGAGCGAGGCTCGAGGCCTGTAACGAGAGTCTTGAGCACCCTGTCGGCTCCGCCGACGTTGCCTCAGTGCTTTGCGCTTCGGCAAAGGCTCATCGGCGCTCGGCAAAAAACGTCTTGAGCAGGCGAGAGGCTCGGCTCGCCAGCACCCCACCGTCGACCTCCACCTGGTGGAAGTGCCAGGGCTGGGCGAACAGGTTGGCTCGGGATTCGACCATGCCGGAACGAGGCTCCGCGGCACCGTAGACCAGGCGCCGGATCCTGGCGTGGATGATGGCACCGGAGCACATCATGCAGGGTTCCAGCGTCACGTACAGTGTGCAGCCCTCGAGCCGATAGTTCGACAGGCTCACCCCGGCGTCCCTGAGCGCCTGAACCTCGGCGTGGGCGCTGGGATCATGGCTCGCCACGGGACCATTGGCGCCGCGACCGATGATCTCTCCGGCCGCGTCCACCACCACCGCACCGACCGGCACCTCTCCTGCCTGGGCCGCCCGCTCCGCCAGTTCCAGCGCTCGATGCATGTAAAATTCGTCACTGCGCAAGGTGTTGCACTCCCGTACACTGAGCCCAGGCAAATGCTGAACCATTGTCGCGGGCACGGCAATCGCCACCGTGTCACCGCCATCGACCAGCCGGGCTACCCCGGCGCAAGGAGGATACGCGAATGTCGGACGCCTTGAAGGGTCTGGTAGACCTGCTGGGCCTGGAAATGCTGGAAGAGAACCTGTTTCGTGGACGCAGCCAGGACCTGGGGCTTCCCCAGCTGTTCGGCGGCCAGGTACTGGGCCAGGCGCTGTCAGCGGCCACCCAGACTGTCGCGGCGGAGCGTCAGGTGCACTCGCTGCACGGCTACTTCCTGCGTCCCGGCGACGCCGCCATGCCGGTGGTCTATCAGGTCGACCGCGTTCGTGACGGAGGCAGCTTCACCACCCGCCGCATCACCGCGATCCAGAAGGGCCGTCCGATCTTCTTCTGCAGCGCTTCCTTCCATGGCCAGGAACACAGCCTGAGCCACCAGGCCAGCATGCCCGCCCTCGAGGCAACAGAGCCCGGCGACAGCGACGAGATCCTGCGCTTCCCAGGCCACCCGATCGAATTTCGCCATGTGGAAGACACCGCCGAGGACGGCGCGCCCGCACGCAAGCGGTTGTGGTTCCGGCTCAATGGCGAGCTGCCCGATGACCCCGCTCTGCATCGCTACCTGCTCGCCTACAGCTCGGATTTCAACCTGCTGACCACCGCCCTGGTGCCCCATGGCATCCGTTTCGGCGACCCCAAGCTGCAGATCGCCAGCCTCGACCACTCGCTCTGGTTTCACCAGGACGTGGCGGTCAACGACTGGCTGCTGTACGACATGGACAGCCCCTGGGCCGGCGGCGCCAGAGGCCTGGCTCGTGGCAGCATCTACAATCGAAAAGGCGAACTGGTGGCCTCCAGCGCCCAGGAAGGCCTGACGCGCCTGAGGGAGCCCCGGGACTAGCGCACAGGGGGGCGGTCAGGGCAGCGACAACTCCGCTGGACGCGATGGTGAGGCACCAGGTGAGATCGAAAAGACGGGTAGCAGGCCCGAGGGAACCGCACTTGACGTTGAACGAACCCGCTATCGCTTGTTGGCAACTTCGGGAGCCTGACCCGTCAGTTCATGAAAATGGATGCCGGTTGCCTTGATCACCGCAGTCATGGTGCTCAGGGTCGGGTTTCCCTTCGAAAGCGCCCGGTACAAGCTCTCGCGTGACACTGCGGCACGCTCGGCCACAACCATCATGCCGCCTCGTGCTTCCACCACATGGCGGAGCGCCATCAGGAAGGCAGACCCTCCACCTTCCTGATCCAGCTCATCGAAGGCCGTGCGCAAGTAGTCAACCGCCATGTCGGGATCCTCGCACAACATCTCGATCACGGCGTCATCATGGCTCTTCATGTAAATCAGATAGTCACGAAGATTCAAATCTGAGTTGTAAATCAGTCTTTATAAATGCGAATCCGGGCCTCTCTAGCCCGTGCTCTCTCAGGTATACTCTATTGATCACAGAAAATCGTGAGCACGTGCGGATGCATGAATGAACTAGGGCGAGCATCACCCTCACCCTGTTTGAAATATGCGGGATAAAGCCAACATGTAATCCACGCTCAAAACAAGCCCATGGGGCACAGAAGAACGTTGACGGACAAGACTGCTTGATGATAGCGAGGAAGGGAGGCATCTGCGTTTGAAGGGTATGGGTTATCATCGCCTTTGGCCTAAAGATAAAGGGATTGTAAATATGACTGAACTTTTTAAGCTATGTCTGGTAACAAGCATGCCCTTCGTGTTCATATTATCCATGGTTTGGTTCTACGATATACGCGCAAAGATAAGAGGGTGGGACTTTGAGAAGGAGAAGCGGGAAGAACATGACAAGAAGCTGGCGATGAAGCTATGCCAAGGATGGGACGCCGAAAGTATCGATAGGAAGAGTGGTCAGAAGCTGTAGTCTCATACCTAATTGATCACATATCACACTTGCACCTTGTCGATAAGGGGCGTTCAAGCTTAGCCGCACTCAGAAAGAACCATACCCGCCCGTGCTTTCGCCCTGCCCGCTAACACGCTGAAACAAACCTCACCATGTCCAGCCTGGAGATCGCTGAACTGTTGGAGTCTCGTCATGACAACGTAAACAGACTGTTGAGCGGCTTGCTGGACGAGGTATTGCAGAAGGGTATCAAGAGCAAGCGCTGTATGAGTGTTGGCTTCAGAGAGGGTTGAGCTTGACTGCATCTCAATTGAGATACAAACTCAAGGATCCACATCCAGGAGGCAACGGCGATGGCCCGCACAACGATGCTGCATGTTCGAGTGGACGAAGATCTGAAAGCAGAAGCCACTGAAACTCTTGCGAAAGTGGGTCTTACGGTGTCGGAGGCTGTACGGATTCTCCTGACACGGGTTAGCGCCGAAGGAGGGCTGCCAGCGGGACTCACCAGTGACCCCCAGGCGCATGATGCTTGGTTTCGCATGAAGGTACAGGAGGCGCTGGCTGATACACGCCAGGGCATCCCACACGATCACGCAATGAGCCATATCCAGGCCATTATAGAGAGCAAGCGCAATGGTGAAGATTGAGTGGTCAATCTTGGCGCTTAAAGACGCATCAGGGATTGTTGAATACATTTCTGAAGACACCCCTGATGCGGCTCTAAAACTCTTCCATCATATAAAGAACAAGGTAGATCGTCTCCCTGACCATCCAAAGCTGTATAAACCAGGAAGGGAGCCTCGAACACGCGAGATGGTTGTCACAGATAACTACATCGTTGTTTACCGAGAGTCTGAAGCATTGATTACCATCTTGCGGGTGCTGCATGCTGCGCAAAAAATGGCCTTAGAATCGAAAAAGGAATAGTATTTGAACGCAGCAGTAAACTTTCAAAAAAACCTCAGCATGTCCAGCCGAGAGATTGCGAAATTCACAGAGAAGTGTCACGACAACGTGATGCGGGACATCCGCAACATGTTTGATCAGCTTGATGCGGACTCAGCGCAGTTTTGCGCTCAGTACCGGGACAGCACCGGACCTTTCCTTCCGTGCTCCGAACTCGACCGCTACCATACCGAAGTCCTCGTCACTGGCTGCGACGTGAAGCGTATGGCAGCCGTCATCAAGCGCTGCATGGACTTGGAAACTGGTGCAGCTAAACCCGCAGCAGCGCTACTGGGCAAGATCAGTTCGAGGCCGTGATGCCCGGTGGTCCGCCCGAATGTCACCCGGTCAGCATGGCCAGGTAGTCCTTGAGTACCACGGCGTTGTTGTGGGTCTCATCCTTCGAGGAAAACACCAGGGTTACCTTGTACTGCTGGCTGCGCTCGGCCAGGGGTCTGAGCGTTTCCCGCTGCTCCTTCAGCTCAGCCAGATAGCGCTGACGAAACTCGCCCCAGCCCAGTGCTTCGCTGTGCAAGGCCTTGCGCAGGTCATCGCTGGGGGCGGCCTCCTTGATCCATTCATCGATACGCGCCTCGTCCTTGGCGATCCCCCGCGGCCAGAGCCTGTCCACCAGCACCCGATAGCCGTCGTTGTCGGCGGGCGCATCGTAGGCCCGCTTGAGCTGAATCGTCATCGTGCCTCCACGTCCGAGAATGTGCTCCATCCTTAACAGACACACGGCCTGGCCGTCACCCCGTGTGGCTTTGGCAGTCGCAGCCGATGTCGATGCCGATGCCGATGCCGATGCCGATGCCGATGCCGATGCCGATGCCGATGCCGATGCCGATGCCAATGAGACAATCAGACAATCAGACCCGGCGCCAGCACCCGACTATTCGAGGCGTTCGAGAATGGTGCAGGAGCAATCCCGCTCCCCCACCTCGTCGATCAGTACCCGATAGCGCGGCAGACGTATGTCGTCACCGTCACCTTCGACCAGGGCCGAGGTATCGATGATCTCGGCGGTGTTACCCGAGGACAACTGGTCCTCGGCTACCATGACCAGATCACGGGCAATCAGCAGGGTGTCGCCAATGTGCATGGGGGCTTCCTCTTGATGGCTCTTTTCTCTTGATGGGGAGCGGCCACGCCCAAGGGCGAAGCCATCTACCGACATTGGCTGGCGCCGGATCATCCCAGTGCCGGCGTGCGCTCGCGCGCCGCCAGGTGCTCGGGCCGTGGGGACTTGGCGCCGAAGGGGGTGACCAGGCGGTTATCGACGCTGTTGTAGACGAAGAACAGGTTGGAGCGCGGCCACGGTGACAGGTTGCTGTTGGACGCATGCAGCGCGTTGCAGTCGAACAGCAGAATCGACCCGGCCGGCCCCTTGGGCGCCTCGATGCCCTGCTTTTCGATGATCGGTCCCAGCTGCTCTCGGGTGGGTATGCCGATGTGCTGCGCCTTGAGCGAGGTCTCCCAGTTCTGGTCCGGGGTGCGTCCCACGGTGGGAACAAACTGGCGATGGGACCCCGGTACCAGCATCAGCGGTCCGTTGAACTCGCCGTTGTCGGTGAGCATCAGCGAGACACTCAGCGCGCGCATGCCGGGCATGCCGTCTTCTGCGTGCCAGGTCTCGAAGTCCGAGTGCCAATCGAAGCCACTGCCCTGAAAGCCGGCCTTGTCGTTAATCCGCGACTGGTGCACGTAGACACCGCCCCCGAGCAGCTGCTCGACGATCTTCAGAAGCCGCGGCGAGCGAGTCAGGCGATCGAAACGCTCGGACAATTCGTGCATGCCGAACACCGAACGAATGGCGCCAGAGACAGGATCGGTGATGACCTTGTCGCTGCCGGTCAGCTCGGGATCGCGCTCCATAGCGCTTAGCTCATCGAAGAAGGGCTCGATGTCGTCGGCCTCGAAGAAGCTGTCGAACCAGAGAAAGCCACGTTCTTCGAATGCGGCCAGCTCCTGCTCGTCGAGCGGCCCGGCCTGGCGCTGCTCGGGCGTCGCATGGACGACCGGGCAATGGCGGGCGATATTGCCCATTGGCGCGTCGAGCCGTGTGGGATAGCCATCATCCGAACGGATCGACAGTTGGTTGGGTGCGTAAGTCATGACTCCGCCTCCGTAACGATTCCAGAATGGATCGCCGTGACCGGAGACGCTGTGCCTTGACCGACCTCGGCGATGGCCCCCCATCCTGGGCGTGTATCTACCGCGCCGACATAACCTGAGTTAACGTAAACCCCTAATACGCATTCTCCATCGAGCCTGTCGTGCAAGGAGCCTTGCCGTGTCGAACCGGGACAGCTGCATCGTCAAGCATTTTCGCCACTATCACCCACTCAGCGATGGCGATCGCCAGCTGCTGGGCGCGCTCGAGAAGTCACCGCTGGAGGTCAAGGCCGGCGATAGTCTTTGGGAAGAACGCGATCCTGCCCAGGACTTCTTCACCCTGAGCCAGGGCTGGGCCTTCTCCTACCGGCAGCTGGAAGACGGCGCGCGCCAGATCCTGGAGGTCTACCTCCCCGGCGACGTGATCGGGCTACGCGAATACGCCTTTCATCAGCGTCTTACCGGCGTCCAGATGATCGAGGACGGCACCATCTGCCGCTTCCCCCACGCCCGTCTGACCGACATCTTTCAACAGTCGACCACCCTGACCTCGATCCTTTTCGCCATGGCCAGCCGCCAGCAGGTGCTGCTGACCGAGCGCCTGGTCAACCTGTCACGACGCAGCGCCAGACAGAAGCTGGCCCACTTCATCATGGAAATGTACGAGCGCCTGGCCAAGACCGCTGGCCGGCAGGAAGACCACAGCCTGCGTCTGCCACTGTCCCAGGAAATGCTGGCCGACGTGCTGGGGCTGAGTCCGGTGCACGTCAGTCGCACCTTCAGCGCACTCGACGAGGAAGGCCTGCTGCACCGAAACCGTCATCGTCTGCTGCTGCCTGATCCGGCCGCCCTGGCCGATGCCGGCCAGTTCGACGAACGCTATCTGGCCGACAGCGTATTCGCGGCCAACGACGCGGTGGGCTAGGGCTTGTCTGAAAAGTGTCTGCGCTCGGTAATACGGCGTTAAAAATCGGCTGGTGCGCCAGCCCGGTCAAAATGCTCATTTACACCCCGTAAACTGCGCTTTCTCACCGATTTTTGCCTTGTCTAACCTTCGCTCGTCGACTTTTCGGACAGCGCCTAGGACTGGCCCATCACCGGGGAATCACCAGCCGCTGCATGCAATTTCGACCAAAAGTCTAACTTCGCCCAGCTATAAAGCCCTCTACTCTTACGATTGTATGCAATGTAAGAGATTTCCTCGTGACTCCGACCACCCCGCTCGAAGCCAGCGGTGCCCGCACGGCCACCGCCCAGGTCCATGAAGCCATCAAGCAACGCATCCTCGACGGCGCCTATCGACCGCTCGAATTCGTGCGTGAGGCGGCGGTTGCCAGGGAACTCGAGGTCAGCCGTACCCCGGTCCGCGAGGCGCTGCGGGAGCTGGTGTCCGAGGGCTGGCTCGAGGCCATTCCCCATCAGGGCGCCAGGGTGGCCGAGTGGACCGAAAAGGACGCTCGTGAAGTGTTCGAACTGCGCCTGGTACTCGAACCCATGGCGGTCGGACTCGCCTGCCGACACATCGACGCTGACACCCTCGCCCATCTGGACGACCTGGCCTCGCGCATGGAGGCCCTGACCGAGAGCCCCCTCGATGGTGCGGGCCACAGCGAGCTGGCCTCGCTCAACCACGAGTTTCACCGCCTGTTGATCCAGGCCAGCGACAACCAGCGTCTGGCCCAGATCCTCGAGAGCGTGGTTCGTACCTCGATCATCCGACGCAATTTCGCCAGCTACGACCGTTCGGCGCTCAAGCGCAGCATGCAGCACCACCGCGAGATGCTGATCGCCATCGGCGCCGGCAACGCCGCCTGGGCGGAGAACGTGATGCGCGCCCATCTGCTGGCCGCACGGGTACTGCACGTGACCGTCGACACCTCGACCGCGACCTCATCGCCCCCGTGATCCTCCCGGCGCGGCCTTTTTTTGCGGTTCACCCTTCATCTTCCACCTTCGACCTCTGACCACGGACCTCCAACATGAACGAGCTTATCGCCTCACTCCCGCTGGACGACCTCAAGGTGCTCGAACTCGGCCAGCTGATCGCCGGGCCCACCTGCGGCCAGGTACTGGCCGACTTCGGCGCCCAGGTGGTCAAGATCGAGCCACCGGGCAAGGGCGACGCCATGCGCCAATGGGGCCAGACCGACGAGAGCGGCGAACCGCTGTGGTGGAACGTGATCGCCCGCAACAAGCAATCGCTGACCCTCGATCTGCGCAAGCCAGAGGGCCAGGACCTGCTGCGGCGACTGGCGGCCAAGGCCGACGTGCTGATCGAAAACTTCCGCCCCGGCACCATGGAGCGCTGGGGCCTGGACTACCAGAGCCTGTCGGCCGACAACCCGGGGCTGATCATGGTGCGGGTCACCGGCTTCGGCCAGGACGGCCCCTACGCGTCGCGTGCCGGCTTCGCGGCGGTGTGCGAAGCCATGGGCGGGCTGCGCTACATCAGCGGCTACCCGGACCGCCCCCCGGTCAGGGTGGGGATTTCGCTGGGCGACACCCTTGCCGGGGTCCAGGGCGCCATGGGCGCGTTGCTGGCGCTGCACCAGCGCGAGAAGACCGGACGTGGCCAGGTGGTGGACAGCGCCATCTTCGAGGCGGTGATGGCGATGATGGAGAGCCTGATCCCCGACTACGCCCGGGCCGGCAAGATCCGTGAGCGCGCAGGCAGCTTTCTGCCCAAGATCGCCCCGTCCAACGCCTATCCCGCCAGGGACGGCCGGGATGTCATCATCGGCGCCAATCAGGACACCGTCTTCCGCCGGCTGTGCGAGGCCATGGGCCAGCCCACCCTGGCCGATCATCCGGACTATGCCGACCATCGCGCGCGAGGCGAGAACCAGCAGGCCATCGACGAGCTGATCGCCGCCTGGACCGCCCACCACGACGCCCAGCATATCGTCGACCTGCTGGCCGACGCCGGTGTCCCGGCGGGCCTGGTGTACACCGCCAAGGACATGCTCGAAGACGAGCACATCAAGGAGCGCGGCTCCATCGTCGAGGTGCCGGACCGCCACGGCAAGCCGCTGCCGATGCAGAACGTCTTTCCGCGGCTGTCGCAGACGCCTGGCAAGGTACGCCAGGTCGGTCCGGCCCTGGGCGAACACACCGAGGCGGTGCTCGGCGACTGGCTGGAACTCGACCACAACAGCATCGATGCCCTGCGCAAGGACAGCGTGATCTAGCACCGCCAACCAGCGACCACTCTGCCGACAACAACAACCTAGAGGCTCTTGCATGGAACCCCTACTCGTCCTGGCGCTGCTGATCGTGTTGATCGCCGTCGGCCTGCCGATCTTTCTGTCCCTGGGGCTGGCCGGGCTCGCCGGCCTGTACATGGCCCGGGGCTCCATGGCGTTCTTCTTCGCGCCGTCGTCGCTGTTTGGCCAGCTCAATGCCTTCGAATTGATCGCCCTGCCGCTGTTCATATTGATGGGCAACCTGCTCGGTGCTACGCCGGTGGGCAGCAACCTGTTCCAGGCGGCGGTGAGGTGGCTGCACTGGCTCAGGGGTAGCCTGGCGATCTCCTCGGTGGGTGCCTCGGCGGTGTTCGGCGCGGTGTCCGGGGTGAGCCTGGCCGGCGTCGCCGCGGTCGGTTCGATCGCCGTACCGCAGATGCTCGAGCGCGGCTACAGCCGCTCGCTGGCCGCCGGTGCGGTGGTCAGCGCCGGCGCCCTGGCGATGCTGATCCCGCCCAGTGTGCCCTTCATCATCTATGGCGCCGTGGCCAGCGTATCGGTGGCCGATCTTTTCATCGGCGGTATCGTCCCCGGGGTGGTACTGGCCCTGGCGCTGTCGCTCTACATCTTTATCCGGGTGAGTCTGAAGCCCGAGGAAGCGCCCAGCGTCGAGCAGCGCTTCAGCTGGCGCGAGCGCTTCGCCAGCCTTGCCCACATCTGGCACGCCGCCCTGCTGGTGCTGGTGGTGCTTGGCTCTATCTATTCTGGACTGGCCACCCCCAGCGAGGCCGCCGGCATCGGAGCCTTCGGCGCCTTCGTGATCGCCGCGCTGATCTTCCGCTGCCTGACGCTTGCCTCCTTCGGCCGCATCCTGGCCAGCACCGCGCGAGTCAGCGGCGCCATCCTGCTGATCATCGGCTGCGCCAAGATCTTCGGCGACTACCTCAACATGGTGCGGGTGCCGCAGCTGCTGACCGAATCGCTGACCGCCTCGGGCCTGCCGGACTGGGCGATCCTGCTGGCGGTCATGCTGCTGCTGATCCTGCTCGGCATGATCGTCGATGCGGTCTCGCTGATCGTGGTCACCACGCCGGTGCTGCTGCCGCTGATCCAGGCCATGGGCTATGACCCCCTGTGGTTCGGCATCGTCATGGTGCTGAACCTGGAGATCGCGGTGATCACCCCGCCGGTGGGACTCAACCTCTACGCGCTCAGGGGCGTCTGCCCGGAGCTGTCGGTGGAGGAGATCATCAAGAGCGCGCTGCCCTTCGTGGCGGTGCAGTTCCTGGTGCTGATGCTGTTCGTGTTCTTCCCCAGCATCAGCCTGTGGCTACCGAGCCTGATGCACTGAAGGGGCCCCGATTCACTCGCCCCGCTGGCCAGGGGCAACAACGACAATGACAAGATGGAGACATTCCCATGAACCTGACCCGCCGCCAACTGCTCAAGACCACCGCCTTCGCCACCGCGGGGGCCTCGCTGCTGGGCCCCCAGGCGCTGATGCCACGCCATGCCCGCGCCGCCACCACCTTCACCGGCGTGACCTACCTGCCACCGTCCTACAAGGCGCTGACCTATGGCTCCGCCGGCTTCGTCAACTACCTGCGCGACAACGGCGGCGACGTGCTCGAGGTCGATTTCTACGACTCGGGCCAACTGCTCAAGGCCGACGAACAGCTTCCCGCACTGCGCTCGCGCAATATCGACTTCATGTTCCACACCACCTCCTACATCACCCGCTCGCTGCCGATCCTCGGCATCACCGGGCTGCCCGGTGTCGTCGGCGAGCTGTACCGCCACCCCGAGCGGCTGCGTCAGGGCAGCCCGCTGTTCGACCTGATCAATGAGGAGCTGGCCAAGGAAAACCTCTACATGCTGACCTCCGGCGGCGGCATCCTCGAGCCCGAATACATCTGGAGCACCCAGGACAACGCGGTGCGCAGCCTCGAGGACATTCGCGGCAAGAAGGTCAGGGTGGTCAGCTTCGAGGCCACCTCGGCGCTGGAGGCCTACGACATCGGTGCGGTGCGCATTCCTTCGTCCGAGACCTACATGGCGCTGCAGCGCGGTACTGTGGACGCCGGCGTGTTCAATATCTCCACCATCATCGGGCGCAGCCTGCAGGAGCAGGTGGACGTGTGCTACCAGCTGCCGATCACCGGCTTCTCGGTGGCGCCCTTCATGCTGCGAGACCGCTGGGACAGCCTCGACGACGACAGCCGTGCGATCCTCGAAGATGCCGCCCGCTGGTACGACGAGAACTTCATCAGCCACTGCAACGACGATATCTATCCCAACGAGTACTGGCCCCAGGTGCGCGAGGAGAACGTCGAGATCATCGCCCCCAGCGACGAGGATCTGGCCGCCTTCAACGAGGCCACCCACAAGGTATGGGACCACTGGAAAGGCGAGGTCGGTGAGGAACTCGGCGAACGCGCCATCAAGCTCGCGCTGGGACAGGCCTGAGGTCGCCATGAAAGCGCACGCACAGAGGATCCCCCTCAAGGGCTGGGATGGCGTACTCGCCATCCTGCGCCTGGCCTCGATGGCGGTGCTGGTGTTCATGACGGTGTCGATCTGCTACGACACCGTCATGCGCTACGCCTTCTCCGCCCCCACCCACTGGAGCCTGGAGATCAACTCCTTCCTGCTGGTGTATCTGGCGGTGATGGGAGCCGCCGAGGCCCAACGCTTCGACGCCCATATCCGTATCACCTTCTTCAAGGACAAGCTTCCCGCCAAGGCGCGTCGGCTGCTGGAAGTGTTCACTGGTCTTGCCGGGATGACGTTCTGCGCGATCCTCGCCTGGCGCGGTTATCTGATGGCGGCCCAGGCCTTCGAGTACGGCGAACGGGTGTCCAGCGCCCTCGGCACCCCCATGGGCATCCCCTACGCACTGCTGCCGATCGGCTTCACCGCACTCGGCCTACAGTTTCTGATCGACACCCTGGCGAGCCTTTCCCGCGGCGCCCCACTGCCGCCGCCGGACGGCTCCGATCACATCGATGCCACCCACCCTTGAACCCGACGGAGACTCCCGCATGACCACCACGTCACCCGCCCCGCTCGAACTGGTCGAGGTCGCCCCGCGCGACGGCTTCCAGTCGATCGCCGATCCGCTGCCGACAGAGCGCAAGATCGAGGTCATCCAGGCGCTACTCGACGCCGGCATCCGACGCATGGAGATCGGCTCCTTCGTCAGCCCCCGGGCGATTCCCCAGATGGCGGACACCGGTGAGCTGATCCGCGCCTTCGCCCATCGTGGCGACGTGCGCTTCTCCGCGCTTGTTCCCAACCTCAAGGGAGCCGAGCTTGCGCTTGAACACGATGTCAGCGAGCTGGTCTACGTGGTCTCGGTGTCCGAGGCGCACAACCGCAACAATGTGCGCCAGTCGGTGGATGAATCGTTGGCGGCCTTCGCCCGAGTGGTCGAGGCGGTGCGCGCCAAGGGCAACACCGCCCTGCGCCTGGACCTTGGCACCAGCTTCGACTGCCCCTTCGATGGCAGGGTCGACTGGCGCCGGGTCGATGAGGTGCTCACTAAGGCGCTCGCCATCACCGGCGAGTTGCCGGTGGAAGTCGCCCTGTGCGACACCACCGGTCGCGCCACACCCTTCCAGGTGGCGGACCACTTCACCGAGCTGACCGAGCGCCACCGATCCCCCGCCCTGTCCTGGGCGTTCCACGGCCACGACACCTTCGGCATGGGCGTGGCCAACGCCCTGTTCGCGGCCCGCCACGGTGCCACCGCACTCGACGCCGCCTGCGCCGGACTCGGCGGTTGTCCCTTCGCTCCGGGGGCCACCGGCAACACCGCCAGTGAAGACCTGGTCTACGCCCTGCAGGGGGGCGGGATGGCAGGTGACATCGATCTTGGCGCGCTGTTGCACGCGGCCGACTTGATCGCGGCACTGCCTGGCGGCAAGACCGAAAGCCACCTGCGCCGGGTTCCGCGTGAGGGCCTGGCCGGGGCTGACGCGGGGGCATGAACCAGCAGACGGCGCCCTCTCCAGCTCCCTCTTTACCGCCCTCTCCGCCTCCCCAGGTCGGTATCGCGCTGCTGGCAACGACCCTGGTGCTGGCCTTCTCGTCGCTGGTGGCGCTGTTTCCCTCGGCGATCGCGCCGACCCTGGCAGACTCGCTGGGGGTTTCCACCGCCACCGTAGGTATCCAGGTCAGCCTGATCTTCGGTGGCGCCATGCTGACCTCGCTGGTCGGTGGCCCGCTGACCCGACGCTATGGCCCCTGTCGAGTCAGCCAGCTGGCGCTGGGGCTGCTTGGCGGCGGCGCGGCGCTGCTGACCCTGCCGTCGCTGACCACCTTCGCCCTGGCCTCGCTGATCGCCGGGCTCGGCTATGGCCTGACCAACCCCTCTGCGTCGCTTTTGCTGTTTCGGGTGACTCCGCGTCACCGCCAGGGCCTGGTGTTCTCGCTCAAGCAGACCGGGGTGCCCTTCGGTGGCGTGCTGGCGGGCCTTGTCGCCCCCGCCCTGGCGCTGGCCATCGGCTGGCAGGCGGCTCTGGGCTGCCTGTTCCTGGTCGCCGTCATCGGTATTCTGCTATTGCAGATTCAGCGCCATCACTGGGACCGCGAGCGCGACCCTCGCACTCCTTGGCTGACCACCCCCTTGGCCGGTCTCCAGGTCGTCTGGCAGCGCCCGGCGCTGCGCTACCTGGCCCTCTTGAGTCTCTGCTTTTCGGCCATCCAGCTATCGGTCTCGGCCTTCACCGTGGCGCTGCTGGTCGAGGATCTGGGCGTCGGCCTGGTCGTCGCCGGCGCCACCATGTCCGCGGTCCAGGTCTTCGGCATCATCGGCCGAGTGCTGTGGGGCCTTGTCGGCGATATCCTCGACGATCGCCTGATCACCCTGATGGGGCTGGCCTGCCTGAGCGCCGGTAGCGGCCTGGCCATCGCCACCATGGACGCCGACTGGCCGCGCTGGGCAATGGTCGCGGTGCTGTGCCTCATGAGCCTGTCGGCGCTTGGCTGGAACGGCGTGTTCATGGCCGAGATCACCCGTCTGGCCCCCGCCGAACGGGTGGCCGACGCCGCCGGTGGCTGCCTGGTGCTGACCTACAGCGGGGTGCTTGTCGGGCTACCCCTGCTGGGTGCGCTGCATGGGCTGTTCGGCAGCTATACCGCCCTGTTCGGGCTGTTGGCAGGACTTTCCCTGGTGGGCCTTGGCTTTCTGCTGAAGGCCCGACGGGCCATCGCCGCTCCCGGCTAACCATCGACGCGGTGTGACCAGCGTTCGGCTGCCAAGGGTCGCTGAAGCGGCTGGTTCAAGCGGCTGGCTCAAGAGGCCGGCTCAAGCGGCTGGCTCAAGTGGCTGACGGGGCCTAGATAAAACGCCAGCGCTTGAGCACCACCAGCTCCACCGCCACCAGCACCACCATGAAGGTGCAGAAAAGGGCGAAGGACATGGGATTGTCGACGCCAGGCATGCCGCCGATATTCACGCCCAGCAGGCCGGTCAGAAAGCTGATAGGCAGGAAGATGCCGGAGATGATCGACAGCAGGTAGGTGTTGCGGTTGACCTTTTCGGTGTGCTGGTGGGTCTGGTACTGCTGAACCATGCCTACGTGCTCAAGATAGAAGTCCACCGACTCGTTGATTCGCTGGATGGTGTCGCGGGCATTGGCCAGATCGAATCGATCATCGGCAAGCAGCGGTGGCAGGCTGTCGATCATCGCTTCAATGGCGTAGCGCTGGGGCTTGAGGAAGCGACGCAGCTTGATCAACCGCTTGTTCAGCGACATCAGGACGGCGTTGTCGGCCTCAGGCTCTTCTTCCTGGGCAGCGATGGTGGCGTCGAAGGGCTCGACGAAATCCTCGATGCGCTCGTGGAGCTTTTCGATGATATCCACCACCACTGCCCCCAGATCGTCAGGCCCTTTGCCCTGTTCGAGCTCACGGCGTATGTCGGCGATGGCCCGGGAAGGCAGCTTGCGGGTGGAAATCAGCACCCCATCGTAATAGAGGATGCGGATACTGAGCATGTCGTCGGGCTGCTCGCCCTGGTTGAGGTTGACCCCACGCAGAATCAACAGGAAGTTGCCGTCGCCCAGGGTCTCGAAGCGCGGCCGGGTGTCCTCGGCCAGCACGCCGTCGATGGCGGATTCGGGGATTCCTGCCAGCTCGAGGCGCTCGCAGGTGGCTTCGGCATCCCGCTGAAAGTGGTACCAGGCGCCTGCCTGAAGCGGGCCAGGCGCTGGCTCGGGCAACTGACGCACTTCCTGGCCAAACGACCAGGCGTCGATGAAAAAAGGCGCGGTCATGCAGGCTCCATCAGGTGTTCGTCAGGCGGGCCGCGCCCGCCACTTACAAGGTCGAGAAATCAAGCTCGGACAACGGCGCCGGCTGTCCGTACAGAAAGCCCTGGTAGCGGTGGCAACCGTGACGATGAAGCCAATCTCGCTGCTCCGCTGACTCAACCCCCTCGGCAATGACATCGAGCCCCAGGCTGCGGGCGAGTGCAATGGTGCTTGCCACGATGGCGGAGCTGGTGGCGTTGTCGAGCACGTCCCGAACGAAGGACTGGTCGATCTTCAGCTCGTCCAGCGGCAGACGCTTCAGATAGGCCAGCGACGAGTAGCCGGTGCCGAAGTCGTCCAGGGCGAAGGTCACGCCCAGTGCCTTGAGCTGCGCCATGGTGCGCTCGACCCCGTCGCGATCCGCCACGAACAGCGACTCGGTCACCTCAAGCTTGAGACGCTGGGCCGGCGCCCCGGTGCGCGCGAGGATATCACTGACCCGGGCAACGAAGCCGGGATCCTGAAACTGCCTGGGACTGACGTTGACCGACACGGTCCTGGTGCTGTCATCACCCTGCTGCACCCAATCCACCAGCGTCAGGCAGGCCTGCTCGATGACCCAGAGACCGAGTTCATGGATCAGTGGGCGCTCCTCGGCCAGCGGAATGAACTCGGACGGCGGAACGAGGCCCCTGTTGGGGTGTCGCCAGCGGATCAGCGCCTCGACCCCGGTGACACAATCAAGCTGATCGACCTGCTTCTGGTAGACCAGATACAGCTCAGAGCGCGCCAGCGCGCCAAGCAGGTCTTCGTATAGCTGAGCACGCTGCTGCATCCGTCGCTGCATCCCCGGGTCGAAGAAGCAGACGTCGCTGGCGGTCTGACTCTTGGCCTGGAACAAGGCCATGTCGGCCTGCTGCAACAAGCGTTCACGAGAGACCTCGTCGCGAAACGGACTGATACCGACGCGCGCATTCGGCGACACCGGACGTCCTTCGATCCAGACCGGCATATCCAGCGTGTTCAGCAGCTTGCGAGCAACGGTATCGGCCACGCGCACCGCGGTCTCGAGTTCCACGCCCACGCCTTCGAGGACCACCACGAACTCATCGGCGCTGAGACGTGCCAGGGTATCCTCCTCACGCAATACCGACTCGAAGCGACGGGCGGCTTCTCTGAGCAGCTCGTCACCGCCGTGGTGGCCGAGGATGTCGTTGACCTGCTTGAAGTTATCGAAATCAATGAGCAACAGTGCGCCGTAGCAGCCATGCCGCTGACAACGTTCCAGTTTTTCGCCGAGTCGATCGAGCAGCAGGCGTCGATTGGCCAGCCCCGTCAGCGGGTCGAAGAAGGCAAGCTGATGAATTTCTTCCTCCGCCGCCTTGCGCTCGGTGATGTCGCTGAGCGTCGCCACGTAATTGCGCAGCTGCCCCCGCTCGTCACGCACCGCGCTGATGGTCAGCCATTGAGGATAGATGTCTCCGCTCTTGCGACGATTCCAGATCTCGCCCTGCCAGGCACCGGTATCGCCGATCCGCTGCCATAGCTGTCGATAGAAGTGCTCGTCATGTCGCCCCGAGCGCAGGATGTCTGGGCGACTCCCCTGGATCTCGTCTTCGCGATAGCCGGTGATGTCGGTAAAGGTCCGATTGACCTTGAGAATGCGGCCATCGACATCGGTGATCATCATGCCCAGGTGGGTCTCGAAGGCCACCGCAGCGATACTCATGTTGGCCTGATGCAACCGCTCCTGGGTGACGTCGCGCACCACCAGCAGGACACCGTCATGCTCCCCGTTGCCGCTGAGCAGCGGACTGATCAATGCACTGAAGTCGCGGTGGCCGCCGCCTACGGTCAGAGGATAGTCGAACCGACGTACTTCACCGCTGGCCGCCACCTCGGCCAGCGTCTCGTCCAGACGTCCGGCGATGTCCGGCGGCAGAAAGGCGCGGTAGTGGCTGCCGACCAGGACATCCGGCGGTGCCAGCAGCAAGGCTTCGTCTCCGGCATGGACGAAGGAAAAGTGGCCACCGCGATCCAGCACCAGCACGAGGTCCTGCATGGAACCGATCAACGCCTTCAAGCGGGCTTCGCGGCGGTGGGCGGCCTGTTCGGCGCGTTGCCGTTCGACCACCTCCCCCTGCAGCGCCAGCTGGGCACGCCCCTGCGCCAGCACGTGACGCAGCAACCATAATCCGAGCAGGGCCAGCAACGCCCCCAGCACTACCAGTGGCCACAGGCGCTGGCTCCAGCCGGACAGCAACGCCTCGTGACTGTAGCCCAGCACCAGCCACAGAGGCAGTTCGGCCACTCGCCTCGCCACGAACAACCGCTCCTGACCGTCCAGCGGGGATTGCTGACGAAAGTGAAGCGTATCCGGCGAGTCCGCGGTCAGCGATCGCCTTCCCGACTGCGATACCAATTCTCCCGGCCCCAGCCCAGCCGCAGGCACGCGGACCACCAGTCGTGCCTCGCTATCGACCAGGGCGATGCTTTCTCCCTGCATCAGACCGAACCCCTTGATCGCTTCCGCCAGGGGCCCGGGGTCGATCGATGCCATGGCAAACTGCGTCCGAGTGGTCTCTGCCGTGCTCCGTTGCACCAGGGTCATGCGATATTCGCCGGCAGACGGCGAATAGTGCAGAGACGAGACCAGGGTCTCTCCCCCCCTCAATCCGTCCAACTGTCGAAGAAACGCATCCTGGGGCAACCAACCCTCGAAAAAGCGAGCTTCTGCGCTTGTCGGGTCCGAGAGGATCGCCAGGTCTTCTACCAGGGGAAGGGACCTGGTTCGCTCCCTGAGCAAGGGTGCCATCGGCGGCCCATTGCCGGCAGGATTGATCATTTCATCGAGAGCCAGTAGCCCGGCAAGGGCGTGAGTCGCGACATCAAAAGGCTCGGCCACCAGCGCCTCGACCACCTCCGCTCGCGCATCGAGACGTTGCTCCACACGCTCCACCTCGGCCAGATACTGGCCCCTGAGGGTCCACACGATGCCGGCGACCAGCAGCATCAAGGCGGTCACATAGAGCGCAATGGCACGACGACGCCCCGAGTCGGACGCATTCGTCACAAAGGGGGATGGATCAACTGACACGGACACGTCGTCGTTTCGCCTCTAGAGCATTCATGTGGAAGGTGTGCATCCAGATTCCGTCGACTGTCTTGGGCATGAACGAGTGATCATAGCCAACCCTGTAGTATTTTCGCACCACTCGCGCATTAAACCGCCCAGTTTCTTGATTGCACCAAGCTGGCCATGGCCCGTCATTCCCCCAGAAAACCTCCGACCTGGCGGCGCCACAGGGAGGCATACAGGCCATCCTGGGCCAGCAAAGATTCGTGCTCACCCATTTCGACGATGCGCCCCTTGTCGATGATTACCAGTCGATCGAGCATGGCGATGGTCGACAGACGATGGGCAATGGCGATGACGGTCTTGCCCTCCATCAGGGTATAGAGATGCTGCTGAATTGCCGCTTCCACCTCGGAGTCCAGCGCCGAGGTGGCCTCGTCCAGCACCAGGATCGGCGCATCCTTGAGCAATACTCGAGCGATGGCGATCCGCTGGCGCTGCCCCCCGGACAGGGTCACGCCGCGCTCTCCCACCTGGGCATCCAGGCCCCGACGCCCATGAGGATCGACCAGATCCTCGATAAACTCGTGAACATGCGCCTGGCGCACCGCCCGCCACAACCTTTCTTCGCTGCAGTCTCGACAGCCGTAGGTCAGATTCTCGCGCAGCGATCGATGCAGCAGGGACGTATCCTGGGTCACCATACCGATCTGTCGACGCAGCGATGCCTGGGTGACCTCGGCGATATTCTGACCATCGATCGTTATCTGCCCGGCCTGCAGATCATGAAAGCGCATCAGCAGCGACGCCAGGGTCGACTTGCCGGCGCCGGAGCGGCCAATGATGCCCACCTTTTCGCCCGGGGAAATGTTCAGATCGAAACCGTCGAATACCCTGGGGCCCACCTGGCTTCCCCGGGCGTAGCCAAAGACCACGTCCTCGAAACGAATCTCGCCGTGCTGGACGCGCAGCGCAGGGGCCGCTGGTCGATCCTGCACTTCGGGGATACGCGACAGGGTGTTGATACCGTCCTGAACGGTGCCGACATTCTCGAACAGGCCAGCGACTTCCCACAGGATCCAGTCGGACATGGAACGCACCCGCATGACCAGACCGATCGCCACCGCCGTTTCTCCGAGGGACACCCAGCGGTGATACCAGGCCAGCACGACCAGTCCCGCCATACCCACCAGCAGCAGGGTATTGAGGGTCGCCAACGACACCGATAGCCAGGTGGCCAGGCGCATCTGCCGATGTACCGTTCCCATGAAGCCATCCATGGCTTCCCGGGCATAGGCCCGCTCCGCCCCGGCATCGGCAAACAGCTTGATCGTCTGGATATTGCTGTAGCTGTCCACGACCCGCCCGGTCATCACCGCCCGCGCGTCTGCCTGGGCCATGGACACCCTGCGCAGCCGGGGGATAAACACCCTCATCAATGCCAGGTAGCCCGCAAGCCATAGCACCAGAGGAGCCATCAACCAGGGCTCGGCGGCCCCCAGCACCACCAGCGCGCCGGTGAAATACACCAGCACATAGACCAGCATGTCGAGCACCTTGGTGACGGTCTCGCGCATGGCCAGCGCGGTCTGCATCACCTTCTGCGAGACGCGCCCAGCAAACTCGTCATGAAAGAACGACAGGCTCTGCTCGAGCATCAGCCGATGGGAGAGCCAGCGCCCGAGCATGGGGTAGTTGCCGAAGATTCCCTGGTGGGTGATCAACGACAGCAAAAGCACCAGAAGTGGCAGTCCTGCCAGCACCGCCGCTCCCAGGCCGATCAAGCTGGTCAGGTGGGTGTCGACGAAGCCCTCACGGTCGACTTCGGCCAGCCAATCCACCAGTTCGCCCATGGCGGTGAAGAACACCACCTCGGCGATGGAGACCAGCGCCGTGACCACCGCCATGGCCGCCAACAGCCCGGTGAAGGGACGCGAGTAGTGCAGCACGAAGGGCCACAACCGGTCCGCGGGTACCGACTCGGGCTGGTCGGGATAGGGATCCACCAGCCTCTCGAAAAAACGCAGCATGTTCCGCTCTCGTATCGCATGACGCCAGCCGCTCATCATACCCTTGTGCCGTTCATGCGGCGTGTCCTGTCAGGGTCGGTGCACCAGTGCCATGTCGTGGTCGGTCAGGCGCATCGCGCCTCGATCGGTGACCCTCACCGTATTGCTTAGACCGATGCCGAAACCTCCCGGCAAGCGCAGACACAGCGGCAGGTGGAAGACCATGTTGCGGGCAAGCGGTGTGGTCTGCCCGGCGGCCAGAAAACCAGTGCCTTCCACCCAGCTCGGCGGAAACTGGGCACCGACCGCGTAGCCGTAAACCCCCGAATGGAAGAAGCGTTCGCGGTGTGGCGCCAGGATAGCATCGGCGAGCCGGGCGACGTCTTCGAAAGGTGTGCCCGGCGTCATGGCCTCGCACATGCGGGCCTCCATCTCGACACACAGGTCGGCGGCGAGGCGCATCTCGTCGCTGATCGGCCCGACCACCACCGTGCGCATGGTCGGCGCAGTGTAGCGCTGCCAGACGGCACCAAACTCGAGGAACACCGCATCGCCCGAATCGATGCCCCGGCGCTTGTGGTTGACGTGGATGATGCCACTGCGCGACCCGCTGGTGACGATCGGGGCCAGGCTGAAAAATTCGCTGCCGGCCTCGAGCATCACCTGGGCACCGACGGCGGCCACCTGGTTGTCGGTGACACCGGGTTCGACCACCTCGATGGCACGCGCAAGCCCAAGCGATGTCATCTTGGCGCTGCGCGTCAGGCAATCGAGTTCGGCGTCGCTCTTGACCAGCCTCAGGCTCGCCATCAGGCCGCCGGCACGATCATGGAAGCGATCGCCACCGAGTCGCCCCTGCAGATGACGCATCAGGCCAAACCGTAGACCGCTACTGCTGCCATCGATGCCGATGTCGTGACTGTCCGCCAAGGCGTCAGCCAACGGATCGATCACCTCATCGAGGGCTTCCCAGCGATAGCCGACCACTTCATCGACCCTCGCCGTCACCACCGCGGGCCCGGTCTCGATGGACGCCACCTGCAGCAGCGTGCGCGAAGGGGTGACCACCAGGGCCGCGTGCACGGAGACTTCGAAGGTGTGATAGCCACACAGATAGAAGATGTCCGCCGCCTGGCACAGCAGCAGGGCGTCCAGTCCCTGTCGCTGCATGGCACTGCGAGCGCGCGCCAACCGGCGATCGAACTCCTCGGCGGCAAACGGCAGTTCGCTTCCGGCGTGCTCTACCGCCAGGGCCTGGCGGTACTGATGGTGGTCCATGGGCCGTCTCCTTGATCGATTCACCACAGTGTAGACAGTCAAGCCGGTTCGTCTTCCAGGCGATCCCGGGCAAGCCGAGGGGAAATAAGACTTCTCGCCGAGGGGCGGACTCTCGTAGAATTCCAGACTCGTGTAGACACGCCACAGGAATACGCAATGGGCAGGGCCTTCCAGAACCGCAAGGAATCCATGGCCAAGACGGCCGCCGCCAAGACCAAGGTCTACAGCAAGTACGGACGCGAGATCTACGTCTGCGCCAAGTCCGGAGGCGTCGATCCGAACGCCAATCTGTCGCTGCGCAGCCTTCTCGACCGCGCCAAGAAGGACCAGGTACCGGGTCATGTCATCGATCGGGCGCTGGAGAAGGCGTCGGGCGTCGGCGGCGAGGACTACTCGCTGGCACGCTATGAGGGCTTCGGTCCCGGCAACGCCATGGTGATCGTCGAATGTCTGACCGACAATCCCAACCGGACCTTCGGCGACGTTCGTGCCTGCTTCACCAAGACCAAGAGCAAGATCGGCACACCGGGCAGCGTCAGCCACATGTTCGACCATCTGGCGATCCTCGCCTACACCGGCGAGGATGAAGAAGCCGCGCTGGAAGCCTTGATGGAAGCCGACGTGGATGTCACCGACATCGAGAACGAGAACGGCCTGATCACCGTGTTTGCTCCGCCGACCGACTACGCCAAGGCACGTCAGGCGCTGCGCGAATCCCTCGGTGCCGAGGAGTTCGAGATCGACGAGATCCAGTTCCTGCCCCAGGCCACCACGCCGGTGGAAGGGGATGACCTGGCCATGTTCGAAAAGCTGCTCGACATGCTCAACGACCTCGATGATGTCCAGAACGTTTACCACAGCGCTGAATTACCCTAGCGCATTGACGCCTTTCGACTGACGAAACTGCTACAGTTAAGTAGCATCGCAGTGCCCGGCAGGGGCTCGTACCCAGGCATGAGCCCTGCCCTGACACTGCTTCCGGGCATGGGATTCGATAGAACTGCGAGGACTCTACCGTTCGTTGGAACGCTTCGACGACTACTTCCACCGAGAGCGAGTTTCCGTGCATGGCCCCATTTTCAACCCTGACCCAGGCTGCCGCACAACGCCCGGACAACATTCGACACCGCAATCTTCGCAAGCACCTGCTCACCCGCTGGGCCAGTCTGATGGGTGCGGCGGTGCACTTCCTCTTCATTCCACTGTTCTGGGTGCTCGATCACTCGCTGCTGGCACTGATCAACGTGATCAGCGTGGCCATGTGGCTTGGTGCCTATCTCGCCAATCAACATGGCGAGCAGGACCGCGCGGTCTACCTGATCACCACCGAGGCTTACTGCCACGCCATCATCGCCACCGTGATCCTGGGTACGTCCGCCGGTTTCCACTTCTACCTGCTGACACTGTCCTGCTGGGCGGCCGTCACCCACTCGGTCAAGTGGGTCGCGCTGGTGCTCGGCCTGATGGGGATGCTGATTTTCCTGTTCCTGGAGTTCCCGCTGTCCCAGATGTTTCCGCTGGAAAGCGGCCCCGGCTTCCCGCTGATGCTGGCGACCCTGAACCTCTCCTGTGCGCTGTTCACCATGGTCGGCTTCGCCATGCTGGCGCGCCACGTCTACGAGACCCAGGAAGAAACGCTGACCAGCATGGCGACCCGTGATGCCCTCACCGGCCTGCACAACCGTCGTTTTGCCGGCGAATACCTGCGCCAGTTATCAGGCGACAGACAGGATGGCACCAACACGCCCTACAGCCTCGCGCTGATCGATATCGATCATTTCAAGCTGATCAACGACAAGCATGGGCACAAGGTCGGCGACCAGTGCCTAATCCAGATTTCCGATTTGCTGGTGCGCCACTTTCGCCGCTCGGATGTACTCTGCCGCTGGGGCGGCGAGGAATTCCTGCTGATCTTCCCCGGCGCCGACTTGAACGAGATCCTGCCGGTGCTCGAAGGTTTCCAGGAACGCCTTCGCAGCCTGCCCATCATGCACAACGGCGACGTCATTTCCTTGACCGTCAGCGTCGGCGTGACCAGCCATACGCCCGGCATGCACTATGATCTGCTGATCAATCGCGCCGATCACCTGCTTTACCGAGCCAAGGCCGAAGGTCGGGACCGGATCATCAGCGATCAGACCGGGGAGCAGGTCCCTCCGCCGCTCTAACCGGCAAGCGCCAAGCGACCACCCGGACAACGCCAGGTCGTCGCTCCCACGCCAATCAAATGCCGCCCGTCAAAGCCTGCCTTGAGGCCGGACTCAGGTCAGGTGGACCACCTCGAAGCGCGCCAGCACCTTGTCGTTTTCATCGAGCAGTTCAAGCTCATCAGCCAGCAGACGAAACGCTCTGGTGGCCCCCAGTGCCTCGACCAGCGCGCGCTCCTGGGCCATGACAGGCCCCTGGCAAGCCTTCCTGGTAGTGGCCAGCGGGGCCAGCGACAGCGCATCCCCCTCGCGCTGGTAACTGCCCATCAGGCGGTTGCACCCTCCGGATCCGGCCAGGCGACCCTCCTGGGAGTGCAGCACGATATGCGCAGAACCGTCGACAGCGACTTCTCCGTCGACTTGCACCAGCTTCCAGTAGCGCTCTTCCAGTGGTTCGCGCAGCGGTTCGGGCAGACGCGCCAGGCGGGCAGACGCGCCATCTGGCGTACGTGACGCCTGCGACACAAGATCGCCACCCTGCGCGACTTGCCACCGCTGCGCCGCCTCCGGGGCGGGCTCGCCCAGCAACAGTTCGCCTTCCGTCAACTGCCACTGACCACGGTGGCGGCGGCGAGGTTGCTCGCCGGGTCCCAGATGCGTCTCCTTGAGCAGATATCGCCCCCCGTCATCGAGCGCCAGATCGAGACGTACCGCCTTGCAGTCATCACAGGACACTTCACCACGAAAGCTCGCAGGAAGTGGCGCCAGGCTGGACGCCTCTGCCTGGAACGACTCGCTCGACCCGGTGCCACTCGACGACGCCCCGGTACAACCGGCCATCAGCAGCAACAGCCAGGCCGTCCCCCACAGGCGCGACTGGCGTAGAGTTCCTGGAGTCGGTTTCATGGTGCCCCCTTGGTGTTGAAGAAGAGATGCTGGCACACGGCTGTGGCAACATATAACGCATCTTGGACCGCCATCCTGCCAAGGGTTCCCCGCCTGCGCATGTCGAAGATCAGGGAACCGGCCAGACGCCAGACTTCAGAAGGTACCTTCATGAGGTTGTCGAGGCGACGCCACCAGAGGCATTCAGCACCACCCGATCGCGGCCGGCGTACTTGCCTCGATACAGCGCCTGGTCGGCCCGCCGCAACAGGGCTGAGGCGCTCTCGCCCTCGAGTCGCTTGGCCACCCCCAGGGTACAGGTCAACAACACCTGCTCTCCGGTAAGCAGCGTCAATGGCGTCGTCGCCAGCCCCTTGCGAATGCGTTCGGCGATATCCAGCGCCTGATGCTCGTCGCGCTCCTTGAGCAGAATCACGAACTCTTCTCCCCCGTAACGACACACCGGATCGATGTCGCGCACGACCTCCTCGATCACCTTGCCCAGATGCTGCAGCGCGCGATCGCCCTCGGCATGCCCCCAGCCATCGTTGAACCGCTTGAAGTTATCGATATCCAGCATGATCAACGACAGTGGTCGCCCGCTTACCTCGGCCTGGGCCACCGCAGCGGGCAAGGCTTCATCGAGATAGCGGCGATTGTGCACGCCAGTAAGACCATCGAGATAGCTCATGCCATGCAACCGCGCCTTCTCCTCCAGCAGCGTCTCTCGCTCGCGCTGCAACAGACTGATGCGATCGGCCAGGGCCAGCGACAAGAGGATGGCCTCCAGCGCGGAACCGATCTGGAAACCGTGCAGCGTCCAGAAGTTGTGGGGGGACAACCCATAGGTCACCAGCAGCAACAGAACCACCCCGACCACCAGCACCGACCACGCCATCAACAGCCATTGCGCTGCGCGGAAGCCGCGCCACAAGCCGCGCACCGACGACAGCAGAAAAGCCGTTAGCGTCAGCACCCCCAGCAGCGAATAGAACACCACGGTCAAGAAGCTCGGCAGCAGCCAGGCGATGGTGGCGGCCAGCGCCAGGAGCCAGCACAGCCACCGCATCAACGAGTCCACTCTCGGGTCCTGGCGCGCCGTCATCAGAAAACGCCGGCAGAACTGCAACCCGCAGATGCTGATCACCGACAGGGCCGTCAGCAGCAAGGCCTCGTTCAGGCGTGCCCCCATCTGCGGAAAATAAAGCAGCAGCAAGCCGTTCTGACACAAGAAGTAAGCGCCCGCTCCACTCAAGAACCCCAGATACCAGAGGTAGTTGGTATCGCGAAGACTGAACAGCAGAAGGCTGTTGTAGATCACCAGACCCGCGATCAAGCCGAAATAGAGCCCCTGCCCCAGCAACAAGTCACGCCAGTAACGGTGCAGATCGACGTCATCCAGTACCTGCACATTGAAGCGTATCGCCTGATCGGTCTCGACGCGCAACAGCAGTTCATTCGTAGCCGCAGGCAAGCGGAACTGGGGCAAGGCAGCAGCGAGTCCCGGATCATCGGCAAAATGCGTCTCCCTCGCCACGGGGCGACACCCCGAGTCGTCACAGACCAGCAGCTCGACTCCCTGAACCAGCGGATTGGACAGCACCAGGCGCTGCCCGGGGAGAGCACCCACCACCCTCAGTCGCAGCCATACCGGATGCGCCTTGAGTCCCAGGCTGACCTGCTCATCGAGAGACTCTGCGGTAACCGTAGAAAGCGCCCCTTTCTCCGGTGGTTGCTGCCCCTGGTGGTCGAGTACCCACAGCGACACATTGGGCTGTGGGCGTGAGGCCTCCCCCGCCAGCTCCCACGCCAGCAGCACCACCATCGCGGTCAACAAAAGCCACAGCCGCCCCATGCCTCTGCCCGACTCACCTCCGCCGCCCCACTGCATCGCAGCACTCCTTGTCGCCCAGACTCAGTGTAGCCGCTTCCTTCCGGCATACCTTTCCTGCAGCACTGTGCCGCCAGCGAAGTTTCAACCCAGTGGAAGGATAGTGCCCGCATCCCCCAGCAAGGACTCACTTACAAGAGACGACCCAACAGGGTTGAGGTAGCGCCCCCGAGGGAGGGAGTGGCAAGGACGTCATATGCGAGTATGCTGGGACCTGAACGTGATGAAAGAACAGGAGATCGCTCACTTCACCAGCAAGGAGGTTCACATGAAGGTCTACAAACCTCAGTGGCAATGTACCCTCAACGTGACCGAGGGCGCAGAGCAGACCGCAAGCTGGAAGAATCGCCTGGCCTGGCAGCTCAGGCAGATGGCAGACCGTCTCGAAGGAGGCCGCCGCACCCTGATTCTGGATGTGGATGTCCAGCCCTCCATCGCCAAGGACGATGTGGATCGTTGCCTGGGCAAGGGCTTTGCCCTTTCCCAGACCCTGATGACCGAGCTGGCCCAGCAGGCCGCCTGCGAGGACATCATGCGTGACGCCAAGGCAGAACTGTACGAGAGCGATTGAACGACAGAGTCCCCGACCGGCGCGGCTTGATGGTGCGCCAGGCCCGGGCCAATCGTCTGCACCTGAACGCACAACACCCGCCAAGTGGCGGGTGTTGTGGTTTGTGGAAGCTCGATTTCAGAAACGCCAGCATTCTCAAAGATGGTCGGGCGGTGTTCAATATCGCTGGAAACAAGTATCGACTCGTCGTCTGGATCAACTACGCCTACAGAAATGATATGGAAGCTTCACCAGGGGCTGGGTATTCCAGCCGAAGCACTCATCAAACCACCCAAGGAACACGCATAGAAACGTCGCCACCGATCATCCTCACCCACATGACGTTTCCTTGCTGGCCACAGAGCCAGTGAAGGTCGTAACGATAGTCCGACCGTATATGCGACGTGCCATGTTATGGGCTATGTGACGGGCTATAAGAAGGACTAGGCGGTCAGAAGCTCCATATCCCCACCGGTATGCACGGGGTGGCGCTGGGTCTCCTTGGCAATATTCACCGTCAAAGCCACCTTCGCCACTTCCAGCACACCGGCATCTATCGTGTAGCCTCCCCTGCCCTTGAGCCACTCAAGCACCTCGGCGAGATGCCAGATCGAGGCGCTACCTTCGTGAACCGGAACGGGAAACGTCGCTCGGTGGGAAAGCATCAACTTGCGCATTGCCTGTCGGGAAACACCCACAACATCCGCCACATCGGTCAAACCCACCAGGTCCGGCGAAGCCTCGACAAGACGTGCCGACGACACGGCGCTCTTGACGTCGGACAAGGCAGAGCGCATCGCCTCTTCGGCACTGTCTGCTTCCCGGGAAAATTCCAGCGCCAGGCGCCCCGGCAGTCCCACGCCCACCAAAGCATCGTCACAACCCGCAGCGCCAAGGCGCTCCACCAGGGCATCCGGGTCGCAGTCGTGGTCAGCCAGTTGGTACTTCAGTGTGAAAATATACTCCACGGCTCAATCCTCCGGTTCCGTTCCGCCCTGGCGCCTATGCATGGCGCACTTGTCCACCACCCTGCGTAGCGCCCGGGCGTGGCTACCAGGATTTTTCGGTGTACTCCACACACTCGCGATACAGAACTCACCACAGCGGCAGTCGTCGTCATTGTAGGGACAGTAGATCCTTCCCCAGGCATGTCCACCACCCACTTCAACTCGCCAGCCCTCCCCTTCCGCGTGCCTGATCGCGGCTTCAATCTCCTTTTTCGGGTGCGATGGACGAGTCATTCCTTGCCTCCAGTATGGGAACGGCCACTCATGGTTGTCAACTGACAACCCTCACCCGCCCCTTGTGCCAGAAAAACTCCTTCGCGATGGCTTCACCCCAGTCACCAAGGGTGTACGACGGCTTCAATCAAGCCGGCGCCAATACGGACATGGTGAGGGGGGATGGGGACCAGCAGTAGCGTTCCTTCCCACAGGGGATCAATAACCATCAAAACTCACCTGATTCAGCGTATTCATCGACGCCCACGCCATGGCGGATCGAGAGCCGGTACCGGGCACCACCGCGTTGGAGCAAGTCAGATGACCCGCCTGGCCCGGTCCAATCGTCTGCACCTGAATGCACAACACCCGCCAAGTGGCGGGTGTTGTGGTTTTCGAACATTGCACCGACGCCGTCAGGTCGTCGGATAAGGGATCATTCCCACTCGATCGTCGCCGGCGGCTTGGACGAGACGTCGTAGGTGACGCGGGAGACTCCGGACAGTTCGTTGATGATGCGGTTGGAGACCTTCTCCAGCAGTTCGTAGGGCAGGTGGGCCCAGCGGGCGGTCATGAAGTCGATGGTCTCGACGGCACGCAGGGCGATGACCCATTCGTAGCGGCGGCCATCACCGACCACACCGACGGACTTGACCGGCAGGAACACCGCGAAGGCCTGGCTGGTCTTGTGGTACCAACCGGAGTTGTGCAGCTCTTCGATGAAGATGGCGTCGGCCTCGCGCAGGATGTCGGCGTACTCCTTCTTGACCTCGCCGAGGATACGCACGCCCAGGCCCGGCCCCGGGAAGGGGTGACGGTAGACCATGTCATAGGGCAGGCCGAGTTCCAGGCCGAGCTTGCGCACCTCGTCCTTGAACAGCTCACGCAGCGGCTCGACCAGCTTGAGCTTCATCGTCTCCGGCAGGCCACCGACGTTGTGGTGGGACTTGATCACGTGGGCCTTGCCGGTCTTGGCGGCGGCCGACTCGATCACGTCCGGGTAGATGGTGCCCTGGGCCAGGAAGTCCACACCCTCGATCTTGGCCGCTTCGCTGTCGAAGACGTCGATGAAGGTGTTGCCGATGATCTTGCGCTTGGCTTCGGGGTCGGCCTCACCTTCGAGCTTGCCGAGGAACAGCTCTTCGGCGTCGACGCGGATCACCCGCACGCCCATGTGCTGGGCGAAGGTCTCCATCACCTGATCGCCTTCGTTCTTGCGCAGCAGGCCGTTGTCGACGAACACGCAGGTCAGCTGATCGCCGATGGCCTTGTGCAACAGGGCCGCGACCACCGAGGAGTCGACCCCGCCTGACAGTCCCAGCAGCACGTGGCGGTCACCGACCTGGTCACGCACCCGGGCGATCTGGTCCTCGATAATCTTGGCCGGCGTCCAGTTGCGCTCGGCGCCACAGATCTCCAGCACGAAGTGCTCGAGGATCCGCTGACCCTGCAGGGTGTGGGTGACCTCGGGGTGGAACTGTACGCCGTAGAAGCGCTTTTCCTCCCAGGCCATGGCAGCGATCGGGCAGCTCGGGGTGGAGGCGGTGACGGTGAAGGTCTCCGGCACCTGGGCGACCTTGTCACCGTGGCTCATCCACACGTCCAGCAGGCCGCGCCCGCTGTCCGGATCGACGTGATCCTTGATGTCCTTGAACAGCGCCGTCTCGGCGTCCAGGCGGATCTGGGCGTAGCCGAACTCGCGCTTGTTGGAGCCCTCGACCTTGCCACCCAGCTGCTCGGCCATGGTCTGCATGCCGTAGCAGATACCGAACACCGGCAGCCCCATCTCGAACACGCAGGCCGGCGCCCGCGGCGAGTCCAGCTCGGTCACCGACTCCGGGCCACCGGCCAGGATGATGCCATTGGGGCGATACTCGCGGATCTCCTCCTCGGTGATGTCGAAGGCACGAATCTCGGAGTAGACGCCGATCTCGCGCACCCGGCGAGCGATCAGCTGGGTGTACTGGGAGCCGAAGTCGAGGATCAGGATCTTGTGGGCGTGGATATCGGTCATGGGGACTTACCTTGCAGGCAGTGGGGCCGGTGGGCCGAGCAATCGAAAAGCGAAAAGCTGGAAGCGACGGACCGCTTCCAGCTCAGGGTGACGAGGGGCGAGTCGCCCCGCGCGCCTTGTGGTGCGACGCGACGGGTGCGATACGCCTGGCGCGTCACGTCAGCGCCTACCCTGCTCGATAGTTGGGCGCTTCCTTGGTGATCTGGACGTCGTGGACGTGGGACTCGTTGAAGCCGGCGCCGGTGATCTTGACGAACTCGGGCTTGGTGCGCATCTCGTCGATGCTGGCACAGCCGGTGTAGCCCATGGAGGCACGCAGGCCGCCCATCAGCTGGTGCACGATGGCACCCATCACGCCCTTGTAGGGCACCCGGCCTTCGATGCCTTCCGGCACCAGCTTCTCGACGCCGTCGTCCTTGTCCTGGAAGTAGCGGTCGCTGGAGCCCTGGGTCTGGGACATGGCGCCCATGGACCCCATGCCACGGTAGGCCTTGTAGGTACGCCCCTGGAACAGCTCGACCTCGCCCGGCGCCTCCTCGGTGCCGGCCAGCAGGCCACCGACCATGATGCAGCTGGCGCCGGCGGCCACCGCCTTGGCGATGTCACCGGAGAAGCGCACGCCACCGTCGGCGATCAGCGGGATGTCGAATTCCTTGAGCGCCTCGGCCACGTTGGACACCGCGGTGATCTGCGGCACGCCGACACCAGCGACGATGCGGGTGGTGCAGATGGAGCCGGGGCCAATGCCCACCTTGACCGCGTCGGCACCGGCCTCGGCCAGGGCCCGGGCGGCGTCGGCGGTGGCGATGTTGCCGCCGATGACCTGGATCTGCGGGAAGTGCTCCTTGACCCAGCGCACCCGCTCGATGACGCCGCGGGAATGACCATGGGCGGTATCGACGACGAGGGCGTCGACACCGGCCTCGGCCAGCGCCTTGACCCGGTCAGGGGTTTCCGGGCCGGTGCCGACGGCGGCGCCGACCAGCAGGCGGCCATCGGCGTCCTTGGCGGCGCTGGGGAAGGTGCGCGCCTTCTCGATGTCCTGGAAGGTCACCAGGCCACGCAGGCGGAAGTCGCCGTCCACCACCAGCATCTTCTCGACCCGGTGCTCCTGCATCTTGCCCTTGATGACGTCCAGCGGGGTGCCTTCGGGCACGGTCACCAGGCGATCGCTCGGGGTCATGATGTCGGCGACGCTGTCGCCATGGTTGGGCTGGAAGCGCATGTCACGCTCGGTCACCAGGCCGACCAGGGTCTCGCCCTCGACCACCGGGAAACCGGAGAAGCCGTGTTCCTTGGCCATCGCCAGCAGGTCCTGCAGCTTGGCCTTGGGTCCGACGGTGACAGGGTCCTTGACGATGACGCTCTCGTGCTTCTTGACCTTGCGCACTTCCAGCGCCTGCTGAGCGATGCCCATGCTCTTGTGGATGATGCCGATGCCACCTTCCTGGGCCATGGCGATGGCCAGGCGGGCTTCGGTGACGGTATCCATGGCGGCGGAGGCGAGGGGAATATTGAGGAAGAGGTCGCGAGTCAGGCGGGTCCGGAGACTGACGTCCTTGGGGAGAACGTCGGAATAGCCGGGAACGAGCAATACGTCGTCAAACGTAAGTGCTTCTTGGGCCATACGTAGCATAATCGGCAACACCCACTGAGGCTTTAGAGGGAGGGAAGAAGTTAATCGCCCATTATAACGTTCCGCCCCGGCCTCCGGCAATGTGCCAGCTTGACACATTGATGCTCCTCGCTTGCCACCCGGCGTCTACTCCGGCGCCAGCGCCCCGCTACCCCGTTCGACCGCATCGTTGGCCGCCGGCTCGCCCTGAAAACGCGCTCGCCAGTGGTCGGTGAAGGCCTCCCGGCGGGCAGGATCGACAAAGGCCAGCAAGGTGGCGTTGGGCAGTATCGGGTAGAGCCGCTCCCCCACCTGGGTACGCAGCCTAGCGGCGGTGTAGGGGCCGGTCACCCCCGGCAGCACGCTGAACAGTGGCGTCTGCCCCGCCAGCACCCGCTGGCCACGGTGACTCAGCAGGAACTTGACGAAGGTCTCGGCGGCCTCGACGTGGGGGGCATCGCGATGCACGAAGGCCATGCGCATCAGCACCAGCGAATAGTCCCTGGGCACCTGCACGATCACCTCGGGATGTTCCTGGGCGTAGACCATGGCGTAGGAACCCAGCAGGTTGTAGCCGAGCCAGTAGCGTCCCTGGCTGAGCCCTTCGAGCATGGCCCGGGTGGTCGTCTCCAGGCGAGTATCGACACGCCCCATGGCGCCGACCAGCTCCCAGAAGCGCGAGGAGTAGCGCGCATCCTGCTGGGCCAGGGTGTAGCCCACCCCGCTGGAAAGCGGCGAGTAGGTGGTCACCTTGCCCGTCAGCCAGCGGGCCTGGGTCGCCAGCAGTGCGTGCAAGTCGCCATGGGTCTGGGGCGGCAGCATATGCCGCGACAGATCCAGCCGATAGGCCATCACCACCGGCTCGAAGGTGAAGGCGAAGACCTCGTCGCGCCAGCGCGCCCACTCGGGCCAGCGCTCGATCTCCGGCCCGTTCAGGCGCCGCGCCAGTCCTTCATTGACCCTGGCCATCTGCCACGGCATCGCCGAGCTGATCACCACGTCCGGCGCTCTGCTCGTCCCTTCGCCCTCTGCCCCGCCCCCAGCGAGATGTCCCACCACGCTGTCGTCCACCTCCCGGGTGGTGCGATCCTCAAAGCGCAGGGGAATCTGAGGGTAGGCCTGGCGAAAGGCGTCCAGCAGCGGCGCCACCACGTCAAGATCCAGCGCCGCCGAGATCACCAGCGGATCATCGTCCGAGGGGGTGCGGCTGTCGCCGCTGTGACAGCCGCCCAGCAGCACGAGCATGAGCATGAGAATGAGCAGTAAAAGGGGCAGGCACGGCGACGCCACCAGGGGCTGCCGCCGAGTGACCTGCGTTGCACAGCGGACCGGGAGACGTTCACAGGATCGAAGGCGTTTTCCGGGCGGCAGGGACATCAAGTACTCTCTCCTGGATTCACGTCGGCCGCAAAGGCACCGGTGACTCCCTGATCATCGTTCGCCAGCGGCAGCCACAGCACCACCGCGAGTCCCTGCGGCGAGCGGTTGGCGAATTGCACGCGGGCACCCATGCGCCGGGCGGTGGTATCGACGATGGCGAGGCCCAGCCCGGAGCCCTCGGTGTCCTGGCGCCCACCCCGCTGAAACGGCTGCCCCAGCGTCGCCATCGCCGCGTCAGCGACACCGGGGCCGTCATCGACGATCGACAACCGCGCCCAGTTGCCCTCGCGCGCCAGATGCAGGGTGATCTCGCAACCCGGCGGCGTGTAGCGCAGGGCGTTGTCGATCAGGTTGCCCAGGGCTTCGCGCAGTGCCCAGGCCTCGACGCGGACCTTGAGCGGCTCGGCTGGCAGGCTGCCAAGCCCGAGGTCGTGCTCGGCCGCCCGCTCTCGCGCCGCCCAGTCAAGGGCGACCTCGCGTACCAGCGCACCCAGGTCGAGCGCGGGCAACGCCGTCTCCCGGTCGAGGTGACGCAGTCGCGCCAGTGACAGCAATTGACCGGCCAGTCGACTGGTGTCCTCGGCACGGGCGTGGACGCGCGTGAGCGCCTGGCGCCACTCGTTCGGATCACCGCTGCGAAGGCCCAGCTCGCTGACGGTCTTGAGTCCCGCCAGCGGCGTCTTGAGCTGGTGGCTGGCGTCGGCGGTGAAGCGCAGAAGATCCTCGCGGCCCTGGCGCTGACGGGCGAACAGGTGGTTCAGGGCCTGGGCGAGCTCATGAAGCTCCCTGGGCACCCTGGCCGCCAGCGGGCTGAAGTCATCGGCGCCGCGCCCACGAATCTGGCGGCGCAGGCGGCGCAGGGGAGACAGCGCCGCGCGCATGGTCAAGCCCATCAGCACGCCGGTCAGCAGCACCATGGCAACGAAGCGCGACAGCGAACGCTCGAACAGTGAGCGCGCCAGGGCTCGACGCCCCTCGAGGGTATGCCCGACCCACACCTGCACCGGCAGCTGGGTGACCCAACCCGCCGAGGCCACCCGCTGGGCATGCAGACGCAGCTCTCCCAGCGTCGTGGTCAGGTCCCGCGACATGCCGCCTTCATCCAGCGCCTGCTGCCAGGTGGCGGGGATGTCCACCGGCCAGTTACGCGACAGCGTCCTGCCGTCATCGTCCAGCACCGCGTAGAACACCCGTGCCTGGCTGTCGGTGGCGAGGATCTGCAGCGCCGCCGCCGGCACCACCACCTGGGGCACCCCGTCCTGCCAGCGCACCGCCTCGGCGATGGTCAGTGCCGCTGCCTGCAACTGGGCGTCGAAGGCCCGTGCCGCCGCCCGCTGGCTGCTGACCCAGGCCTCCACCATCAGCGCCAGTCCCAGCACCCCGACGGTGACCACCAGCCAGCCACCGAGCCGACGCTTGAGTGATCCCTCGACCTCGATCACCCGTCGTCCTCTTCCAGGCGGTAGCCAAGTCCGCGAAAGGTGCGGATACGCAGACCTGCGCCCTTGAGCCGCTTGCGCAGCCGGCTGACGTAGACCTCCAGGGCGTTGGAGCCCACCTCGCCGAAGCCGAAAAGTCGCCCTTCCAGGGTCTCGCGAGGCGCGATGGCTCCAGCGTGCAGCAACAGGCTTTCGACCAGCAGCAATTCGCGATGGGGCAGCGCCATGGGCTCGCCGAACAGACTGGCGGCGCCGCTGGCCGGATCGAAGGACAAGGGCCCCAGGCCAAGACGGTTGTCGGCACGCTGCTGGCTGCGCCTGAGCAGCGCGCGTACCCGCGCCTCAAGTTCGGCCAGCTCAAAGGGCTTGGCCAGGTAGTCATCGGCCCCCAGGTCGAGTCCCCTGACCCGGTCATCCAGGGCATCCCGGGCGGTCAGGAGGATCACCGGGGTGCGATCGCCCGCGTCACGCAACTCGGCCAGCAGCGACAGGCCGTCACCGTCGGGCAGGCCGATATCCAGAAGCATCAGGTCGACCCCACCCTGGCGCAGCGCTGCCCTGGCATCACTGCAGCAGGCAAACACCTCCACGGTATTGCCAAGGGGGGTCAGGGCCTCGACCAGCGAGCGGCTGATGAGGGCATCATCTTCGACGACGAGAAGGCGCATGCGACTAATGTCTTATCCAGGCAGGGAGGGCATGACAGGTTGATGAAAGCTAGTCGGCCTAGCATCGCGCTAGGTAAACCACCTGAGTTTCATCCGTTCATAATAATAGTTGTCAGGAGTCCGCATGAAGAATATCACAGCTCTGCCCGCCGCCCTGCTGCTCGGCGCCAGCCTCAGCGTCGGCACCGCCCAGGCCGCCGACGAGGCCGAATGCATCGCCCCGGCCAAGCCCGGCGGTGGCTACGACCTGACCTGCCGGCTGGCCGCCAATGGTCTGCTCGAGACCGGACTGATCGAAGACCCGATGCTGGTCACCTACATGCCCGGCGGCATCGGTGCGGTGGCCTACAACCACGTCAACGGCGTGCGCACCGACGACCCCAACCTGATCGTCGCCGCCAGCACCGGCGCCGCGGTCAACCTGGCGCTGGGCAAGTTCGGCCAGTACGACGCCAGCGAAGTGCGCTGGGTCGGCGCCCTGGGGGTCGACTACGGCGCCATCGTGGTCAAGGCCGACGCGCCCTGGCAGACCCTGGATGAGCTGATGACGGCACTGCAGGAAGACCCCACCCAGGTCGCCTTCGGCGCCGGCGGTAGCGTGGGCAGCCAGGACTGGATGAAGGCCGCGCTGACCGCCAAGGCCGCCGACGTCGACCCGCGCAGCCTGCGCTACGTGGCCTTCGAGGGTGGCGGTGAAGCCCTGGCCGCACTGCTCGGCAACCATATCCAGGTGTTCTCCGGTGACCTGTCGGAGCTCAAGTCCCAGCTCGAGAGCGGCGACATCCGCGTGCTGGCGGCGCTGTCCGAGGAGCGCATGGGCGGCCCCTACGCCGAGATTCCCACCGCCGCCGAACAGGGTTACGACGTCCAGTGGCCGATCTGGCGCGGCTACTACATGGGCCCCGAGGTCAGCGACGAGGCCTACCAGGCCTGGGTCGAGCGCCTCGAGAACCTGGCCGGCAACGAGACCTTCGCCGAGCTGCGCGAAGCCCGCGGCCTGTTCCCCATGGCCCGCTTCGGTGACGACTTCGACGGCTACGTCAAGGATCAGGTCGCCGGCTTCAAGGAGCTGGCCGCAGAAGTGGGTCTGACCCAATGAGAATCGCCGCCGACCGCTGTCTAGGTATCGCCCTGATGGGGTTGGCGGCGTTTACCGCCGTCAACGCCCTGTCCCTCGAGGTGCCTTTCAGCTACGACCCCGTCGGCCCCAAGGCCTTTCCGCTGGGGCTCTCCATCCTGCTGGGGCTGCTGTCGCTGGTTCTGGTGATACGTCCGGGTGAAAACGGCCACTGGCCCGACAAGCGCCTGGGATTGCGCCTGGTCGGCGTGCTGGTGCTGCTGCTGGTCTACGCCGTGCTGTTCCCGCGCCTGGGCTTTTTGTTGAGCTCGATGCTGGTGATCGCCGCCCTGGCCTGGCTGTTCGAGGCCAGTCCGCTCAAGGCCGTGGCCACCGGTGTGCTGATGGCGCTGGGCGGCCAGTGGCTGTTTACTCATGGCCTTGGCATCGGCCTGCCCGGCTTGCCGTGGTAGCGCGAACCGCCGTCCTGAAGCCAGCTCCTGTAACAGCTTAGCTGCCAGCGCAGCCCCAGCCCTGACCGCCACCGATCCCTGATCAAGGTGTTCCCATGTTCGACTTTCTTATTGAAGGCTTCGGCGTCGCCCTGACGCCGCTCAATCTTGGCCTGGCCTTCCTCGGCGCGCTGCTGGGCACTCTGTTCGGCGCCCTGCCGGGCATCGGGCCAATCAACGGCATCGCCATCCTGATGCCGCTGGCCTACACCCTGGGCCTGCCCGCCGAATCCGCGCTGATCCTGCTGGCCGGCATCTACACCGGTGCCGAGTACGGCGGGCGCATGTCCAGCATCCTGCTCAATGTGCCCGGCGACGCCGGCGCGGTGATGACCACCCTCGACGGCCATCCGCTGGCCAAGCGTGGCCTGGCCGGTCCGGCGCTGGGCCTGTCGGCGGTGGCGTCCTTTGTCGGCGCCACCATCGCCATCATCGGCCTGACCCTGTTCGCCCCGCTGCTGGCCCGGGTGGCGGTGATGTTCGGTCCCGCCGAATTCTTCGCGCTGATGGTGTTCGCCTTCTCGTCGATGTCGGTAATGATGGGCAAGGACCCGATCAAGACTGCCATCGGCGCCGTGCTCGGCGTGCTGATCGGCACCGTCGGCGTCGACTCCGGCACCGGCGTGATGCGCTACACCTTCGGCATGCCGGAGCTCTATGACGGTATCGACTTCGTGGTGATGATCATCGGCCTGTTCGCCATCAGCGAGATCCTGCTGATGCTCGAGCACGCCCATCGCGACGACGTCGATGACACCCTGCCTCCGCTGGGCCGGGTATTCGTCAGCCTCAAGGAAGTGATGGCCTGCAAGGGCACCATGCTGCGCTCCGGTGTGCTCGGCTTCATCATCGGCGTACTGCCGGGAACTGGCGCCTCGGTGGCCGGGGCGGTGTCCTACACCACCGAAAAGCGGCTGGTGGACAAGGACAACACCTTCGGCACCGGCGACATGCGTGGCCTGGCGGCGCCCGAAGCGGCCAACAACGCTTCCGCCGCAGGCTCCTTCGTACCGATGCTGACCCTGGGCATCCCCGGCTCCGGCACCACCGCGGTGCTGCTCGGCGCGCTGATGCTCTACAACATCACCCCGGGTCCGATGATGTTCACCGACAACCCGGAGGTCGCCGGTGGCCTGATCGCCTCGCTGTACATCGGCAACCTGGTGTTGCTGGCGCTCAACCTGCCGCTGGCCGGGGTCTTCGCCAAGGTGCTGACCATCCCGCGCTGGGTGCTGGTGCCGGCCATCGCCGTGCTATCCTTCGTCGGGGTCTATCAGCTGCATTCCGACCTGACCGCCATCTATCTGATGCTGGTCATCGGTGTCTTCGGCTACCTGCTGCGCAAGCTCGGCTTCTCGCTGGCGCCGGTCATCCTCGGCTACGTGCTGGGCGGCCTGATGGAAGAGAACCTGCGTCGGGCGCTGGCGATCAGCGGTGGCGACACCGCCATCCTGTGGCAGTCCGGCATCTCGCTGTCGCTGTGGATCGCCGCCTCGGCACTGCTGGTACTGCCCTGGCTGGTACCCAAGCTGCTCAAGCAACGGCCCTCGAGCCAGGCTTGATGCAACGGGCTTCAGGGCCATGCTCGAGTCGCCCCGGCAAAGGCCCTGGCATAGCTCTCGGCATAGATCTCGGCATCGCTCTTGTGTGGCCCGCACGAAGCCCCTGCGTAGCCCTTATATAGTCCTTATGTAGCCCTTATGTAGTCCCTGCGCGGCGCCATCTGGCGCCGCGCGCCGTCGTCAGGCTCGATCACCACCTGTGCACAGAGTACAGGCAACGCACACAGGAGACGCCATGCCCGCCGCCCCCTCACTCCTTCCCCCCGGCGCCTGGCGCTTCCTGCCCACACTGGCCCTGGGCAGCCTGGGCGGGGGCATCGCCTACCTGATCGACCTGCCGCTTCCGTGGCTGCTCGGCGCCCTGATCACCACCACCCTGGCGAGCCTCGCCGGGGTGCGTCTGGGCTCGCCAGGGCGGCTGCGCAAGGGGGTTCTGGTGGTCATCGGGGTGATGCTGGGCTCGGCCTTCACCCCGGAGCTGTCCGGCGATATCACCGCCTGGGCCGCCAGCGCCGCGATCATGCTCGCCGCCACCGCGGTAATGATGGTGGTGGCGGTGGCCTTCAGCTACCGCGTGGCCGGTCACTCGCTGGACACCGCGCTCTACGCCGGCGCCCCGGGCGGACTGTCGGCGCTGTTGATGATGGCCCACGAGTCAGGCGCCGACCTGCGCGCCGTCGGTATCACCCACGCGGTGCGCATCCTGGTGCTGCTGTTGGCGATTCCGCCGATCCTCGGCCTGTTTGGCCATGTGGATCTGGCCGGCGCCAGCAACGGGCCGGCCCAGTGGAGTCAACTGCCATCGCTCGCCGGCACCGCCTGGCTGGTGGTAGCGGCGGCGCTCGGCGCCATGGTCGGCCGGGTGCTGCGTCTGCCCAACGCCCTGCTGTTCGGCCCGGCGCTGGTGTCGTCGCTGCTGCACTTTTCCGGGCTGACCCACGCGGTGCTGCCACCGGCGCTGATCGCCCTGGCTCAGGTGGTCATCGGCACCTCGGTGGGCGTGCGCTTCGTCGGCGTGGCGCTGTCCGACATGGCGCGGCAACTGGGTCTGGCGGTGGTCCAGGCGCTGATCCTGGTGGTGCTGGCGGTGGCGGCAGCCTGGGTCGGCCAGGCGCTGACCGGCATCTCGGTGGCCGCGGCACTGCTGGCCTACATGCCGGGCGGGGCGCCGGAGCTGAGCCTGGTGGCGCTTTCGCTGAACATCGAACCGGCCTTCGTCACCTCCCACCATCTGCTGCGCATCACCGTTCTGCTGGTGGCGCTGCCGCCGCTGGTGGGCTGGGCCCATCGCCGCCTCAGGGCCTGACGGCACCTGGATTCAGGCGTGGCGCCTGGGCTCAAGTGTGGGCGTTCAGAAACGTCATCAACCGGGGAAAGACCTCACGGTCGACCCGGGCGCCCATGAACACGTCCTGATGACCGTAGCCGTCGATGATCGCGAGCTCATGGCGGCCTGGGGCGGCCTCCTCCAGGGCCCGATGGCAGTGCACGTTGCTGTCGGTGAAGACGCGATTGTCGCGTCCGGTCAGCAACAGGCAGGGGGTATCGACGCGGCGCGCCTCGAGCAGGTAGTCGTCGGGTAGCGCGGCGTATTCGGGCGCCTCGCGCATCTTCACCGTGCGATGGCCCCGGCCCAGCATCTTCAAGACATGCCGGTGGTAGTTGAGCCCTACCGGGCCGTAGAGGTCACCACCCCGTCGGTGGGTGCGCTCGTCCAGGTTCTCGTGGTTGTACAGTGCCGGCCAGCCGGTGCCCCACATCAGTGACAGCATATGGCAGGCCGGCACGTCGCATTCGCGGTGGAACAGCGATACGCCTTTCGACAACAGCTTGCCCAGCGTGAATCTTGGATCCTCGCTCCAGCGCGGGCTGACGTAGGGCTGCTGGAAGATGCGCTCGATCACGAAGGGAAAGATGTGGCCCTTGATCCTCGACCAGCGCGGTACATGGGGCGTCAGCGCAACGCTGTTGAGGATGCAGGAGCGAATGCCGCTGACGGTGCCGCCGAACAGTGCCATGGCAAAGCCCATCGAGCCGAGGCAATGAGCGATCACGTGCAGCTCGACGTCGTCACCGGCGACCTGCCGGATCTTTGCCACCGCCGCGGGAAAGTCAAACAGCGCACAGTCATCCATGGAGTAGCGGTTGGGCTGCAGGTTGTAGGGGTGGCGGTTGCTCATGCGGAAGTCCAGCGTCCACACCTCGTCGACCCCTTCGTCCAGCAGGAAGCTGACCAGATTGCGATGCTCGGGCTGGATGAACATGTCGCTGGAGGTGGTCAGGCCGTGAACGATCATTACCGCCATGCGCCCCTGGCCACGACGAAAGCGCAGCAGTGACAGCCCCAGGCCGTCCTCGGTACAGAAGCCGTGCTGGGTGACCTCGGCGTCGACAACGCCGTCGAGGGTATAGAGGGGGATCTCGCGGGCCATGATGTTACCTCCCGGTGGGTCGCCGCTTCCGTCTGCTAGGCCAGCATCCGCGCCATGGCGCGCTCGGCCAGGGCGGCGATGGTGCGCGAGGGATTGAGCCCCAGCGCGCGCGGCACGATGGCACCGTCGAGCACGTACAGTCGCGGATAGCCGAACACCTCCCCGGCATGGTCGACCACCCCGTCCCAGCGATTCTCTCCCATGGGACAACCGCCCAGCGGATGCGGGGTGATCAAATAGTCCAGCAGGCGCCAGCTCGGTGGCTCGATGGCGACGCCTCCGGTGGCCGCGCTCAGGCGCTTGTGGCGTTCGCACAGCGCCTGCACCGTGGCTCGCGACGCGGCCACCCGATAGTCCAGGCTCAACGACGGCTCTCGCTCCAGCCAACGCCGCGTCAGCCTCAGCACCCCGTCGGCGGTGTCCATGCCCTGGCCGAACCAGGGCATCAGGCAGCGATCGGGGTCATTCTCCTTGAGCGCCTCGGCCAGCACCGCACGCCAGCCACCCCGTAACATGTTCGCGGTGGCGGAGCGCGACAGCAATTGCGTCAAGGCGTGGGCGATCAAGTCAGGGTAGCCGCCGTCCTCAACGAAGTAGCGCTTACCGCCGTCGCTGCCGTCGAGATAGTCGATGGCGGCGCTGATGGTCGGCCCGCGACAGGCATCGATGCGTCTGTTCGGGTAGATCGCGGGAGTCAGGAAGTCGCCATTGGCGCACCAGTGATGGCCGAGCAGCGGCGACAGTTCCGGCAGGGTGCGGTACTGGTCCCTGGCCCGCAGCAAAAGCTCGGTGGACCCCAGCGAGCCGGCGGCAAGGATCACCCGCTCGGCGCGCTCGTGACGGATCGTCGGCGCGCCTTCCAGATGCTGAAAGGTCACCCGATAGCCCCCGGATTCCGGCACCAGCGATCGCACCATGCTCAATGGACGGACCTGTGCCCCCAGCTGCTCCGCCCGGGCCAGGTAATTCAGGTCAAGGGTATTGCGGGCCCCCACCGGGCAGCCGATATCGCAATAGCCGCAGTGGATGCAGGTCCCCTGTTCCTTGCCGTGGACATTGAGGGCCTGCCGACTGTGTCGACGGTGGTGAGGCTCACTTAGCCGATAGTTCCAGTCGGGGTCGAAGCGCACCGCCAGCGGCAAGGGGCGAAAGCGATCGCCGTCACCGCTGCGCACGGCGGCCTCCTGGACCAGTCGATAGCGCTCGCTGACCTGGCCCGCGGGGACCTCGGCCACCTCCAGCATCTGGCCTACCCGGTCCTGGTAGGGGACGAGTTCATCGAAGTCGATCGCCTCCGGCCAGCCACTGTCGAAGGCGAAGCGCTCAGCCGGCACCGAGACATTGGCGTAGACCAGCGAACCACCACCCACGCCAGCGCCCTGTGCCACCGCCATGCGCGAAAAGAAGCGCAGGTCGAGCCAGCCATGACGCTCCCGAGGGGCGTCCACATCGAAACACCAGTCATCATCCGGCCCCCGGGGAAAGTCCTCGCGCTCCCAGCGTCTTCCGCGCTCAAGCACCAGCACCTTGAGCCCGGCCTCGGCGAGCCGGCAGGCCGCCACGGCCCCACCAAACCCTGACCCCACCACGATGGCGTCGTAGTTCATGCCTCGGGCTCCCGGCGAATGACCCAGGGCGCATAGAGGTGCCACAGTTCACCAAAGAAGAAGCGACCGAAATCCGCCACCGTGCGCAGGTCCCCTTGGCCCGTCGGCGTCATGGTCTTGAGCATGGCCATCAACTCGGCCACGCCCAGGTGCAGGATGCCCGCCCCGAGAATGTCGGCCGTGGCGCTCTCGCCCTCATGCAGAGTGGTATAGAGGGTGGTGGTATCGCGCCAGAGATCAGGCCCCGGATCGTCGTTGACCCGCTTCACCCCGTGCAGGAACAATCGCCGCTCATCCAGTTCCAGAACCGCGTCGTAGACCATCTGACGCCCCGCCCCGGGGCCCTGGGAAAACAACTGAAAGTCGCCCTCGAGAATCACCAGCCCAAGGCCCAGCGGGGCAAAATCGACGACACCACCCAGCCTGCCGTGGTGGCGGTCCTCGGCCAGGAAGGCGCCCATGTCATCGATCTGGACCTTGGCGTGCAGGGCCAGTTCGGTGCCTTCTGTATGCCCCAGCCGTTCACCACGCTCGGGCGCCTGGCTTCCGAGCGAAAAATGGCCTCGCATGGTTTCCTCGAACAGCAATCCCGCCAGCAAGGGGTTAGTCGTATTCACCGCCATTTCTCCAGGAAAGGACCTGCTCCTGCGCCTGTCGTCCGGGCCGCCCGCCCCTTGGCGACCGGCCCGTCAGCACTCTTCCGACGAGCACTCTTCCGACGAGCGCTCTCCAGCCCAGCGCCCTTCAGCCCCGCTTTCGACATTGCCGCTACCGGCCATATCGCTCGCTACCAGGGCAGCAGCGCCAGATCGTTGTAGGGCACCACGGAGCCATCGGGGTCCGTCACCCTGACTTCATCGCCGTAGCGATCGATCACCTTGACCCGCAGACGGTGGTGAGTGCGGTCCAGCTCCAGGCGACAGAAGTTTTCCTGCTGATAGAAGCCAAAGGCCCGGTAGTGCAGCGTCACGTCACCATCAAACAGCGGAAAGCCATCCACCTGGCCGGGCAGACGGGAGTCGTGAACAAAGCCGTTGGGGTCACCGTCGGCCCAGAAGAACGGCCAGTACAGCGCCGAGGAGGTGACGTCATACAGCCGTCGCGGCTCGCCACCGTCCCCCTCTACCACCATCTCGGCGATATTGGCGCAGTGCACGTCGCCGCTGAGGAAGATCACGTTGTCGATGCCGGCCTCGACGATATGTTCGACCAGCGCCTTGCGGGTGGCCGGAAACCCCGACCAGCTATCGCTTTCGGCACGCCGGGAGAGGTTGGTCCGCACCAAATCCGTCGGCGCCTGGGCGTCATGGCCATCCAGGGCCGGATCGAGCCTTTCATCCAGCGGACTGGGCGCGAACACCGTCGAGGTAACGACAAACTTGGGCATCGCGCCGCACTTGGCCTGCTGGTCGCTCAGCCACGTGAGCAGCACGTCCAGCTGGGAAGGATGCTGGGGGTCGATGCTGGGCCGTCCCAGCAGATGGTTGTCCATCACCCGGTTCTCGCGACCGTAGGTACGATGGGTACGGGTGTCACAGACGAAGAAGGGATAGCCGCCGCAGTCGAAGTGATAGTGCAGATGACGCCCGAAGCTGCGCGGGCAGTGTGACCACTGGTAGCTCATGTAGGCGCCAATGGCGACATTGAACAGCTCGCGCTTGGCGGCGAGGCGGTCACGATGCCAGTTGTCCTCGATCTCGTGGTCATCGAGGATCATGTACACCGGTGCCTGGCTAAGGAAGCGCCGCATTCGCGGCGAGCCAAAGGCTTCACTGTAGCGCTGCTGAAACTCGGCGTAGGTGTCGGCGCGACCGATCGGCACGAAGCGATGGTACTGATCGGCGTAGATTTGATCGCCTACCAGCAGGCTGAATCGCGCCGCCGGCCGACTGCCTCGGCGCCGGAGGTGACTCGCCATGGGGCCGAAGATGCGATCGGCTTCCTTGGTCTTCCACAGGACCCCGGGATAGCGACAGGAGCCCAGCAGAAAGGCCAGTCGTGGCTCCACTGCGGCGGCGAAGGTGGTGAATTCGGCCTCGCAGTGCTCGCCATCAAGGCTCGCAAGCAGGCCCGCCATACCGTCGACATCGGGCAGCCTGGCGGCGATCTCGGCATCGCTCAGGCTTTCCACATCGGGTGTCGTGTCGTCCAGGGTCAAGGTGGCGACACGCACCTTGTAGCGGGTGTCGGGCGCCAGCGGTACCACACCGCCGGGCTGGCCCAGCGGCGCCACGCCATCGATCGCTCCCAGCCCCTCTTCGGCCCCCAGTTCGAAGGTCCCGGTACGATCAAACTCCCGGTGCAGACGAAAATAGAAGGCGTGGGGGCGGGACGGATCACCGTCGATCAGGCGGGGCGAGCCATTGTCCTCGACCACCGCCACCAGACCCACGGTACGCAGCGATGCAGACAGGGCGATGCCATCGTCGCTGGGAGCGATACCGCGTACCCACAACCGACAACTTTGTGCCGTGGTGTGCCCTACGATTGGCCCGATATCGGGCGCTCGAAGACCCGACATGTGCCCTCCTCCGTCGCGTCGCGGCGCTTGGTACAAGGCAGACCGGCTGCCCGCCTGTCTGGTTAAGCGTAGTTCGACTTTGCTGAAGCGGCGACCTGAGCTCTGGTACCCTGTCGCATGCCAGCGCTGCCTCGTCAGCCGCTGATTCTCGTCGATCATCTTCTACGACAATTTCAGGAAGACGCCATGACAGCGACGTCGGACAGCGCCCAGGACGTACTCTCGGTCAGCGACCTCAACCGACGTGCGCGCTCTGCGCTGGAAGCCGATCTGGGCGAACAGTGGATCGAGGGCGAGCTGTCGGGCGTCTCGCGCCCGGCCTCGGGGCACGTCTACTTCACCCTCAAGGACGAACGCGCCCAGGTGAAGGCGGTGCTGTTTCGCACGCGTGGACGTTTTGTGTCGACGCCTATGCGCGACGGTGACCTGGTCCGGGTGCGCGCCCGCGTCTCGCTATTCGAGCCAAGAGGCGACTACCAGTTGATCGTCGAGGCGGTGCAGGCCGCCGGAGCCGGCGCCCTGCTCGCCGCCCTGGCAGCGCTCAAGCAACGCCTGGACGAACAGGGGGTCTTCACCAACGCTCGCTCGCTGGCCTTTCCCCCACGTCACCTGCTGGTGCTGACCTCCGCCAGCGGCGCCGCCCTGCGTGACGTGCTGGCGGTGCTCCGGGCACGCTGGCCGCTGGTCACGGTGACCCTGATACCGGTACCGGTCCAGGGGGCCGAGGCGGCCCCCTCGATCATCGCCGCACTGGGCCTGCTCAATCGTCAGACGACGCTGGACCCGACCCAGGACGTGGTGCTGATCACCCGTGGCGGCGGCAGCCTCGAGGATCTGTGGGCCTTCAACGATGAACATCTGGCCCAAGCGATCCACCACTCGCGCCTGCCGGTAATGTCTGCGGTGGGCCACGAGACCGACCAGAGCCTGTCGGATCTGGCCGCCGACGCCAGCGCACCGACACCCTCCGCCGCCGCCGAGCGCCTGGTGCCCTCGCGCCAGGAACTGACGGCCCGGCTAACCCAGGCAGACAATCGTCTAAAGGGTGCACATGCACGTCTGTTGCAGCGGGAAGGCCAGCGGCTCGACCACCTGCGCTCTCGCCTGCGCCATCCTGGCGAGGCGATCGCACGCCAGCGTGAGGGTCTTGGCCAGCTGAAGGAACGCCTAGGGCGCGCCATCAGCGGCCGGCTGGTTGCCGAACGTCGACGCCAGACAGACCTGGCTCACCGTCTGTCGCTGCGCTCGCCCGGACTCACCCTGAACGAGCACCGACGTCAATTGGAAAGCCTGAAGCGCCGTCTCGACGGCGCCCAGCGGCTATCGCTGGTCCATCAACGCGAGCGCCTGGCGGCCGCCGCCCGGGAGCTACAGGCGGTCAGCCCGCTGGCCGTACTGGGCCGTGGCTACGCCATCCTCACCGCCAGCGACGGCCAGGCGGTGCGCCGCGCCGATCAGACCGCGCCCGGCGAGCGACTGCACGCTCGCCTCGCCGATGGCGAGCTGGACGTCGAGGTGATCGAGACATGGCCGGCAGCCGAGCGGGCCCCGGACAACCGATCCGACGAGGCCTAGGTTGTCGGTATCTTGCCGGCGGCACCTTGGCGGCGAACCGCCGCCGGCTGAAGCAGCCGGACGGGGCCGGAGCGGGGATCTTCGGGGGCTCGGCCCATCGCACCGAGCCTGCCCATCGGGCTAGCGAGAAGGGCCTGCCACCCCCGGCTTGAACGAGGCGGGTTCCAGCTCGTGGCGGGACAATAGCTTGTAGAAGTCGGTGCGGTTACGTCCGGCGATGCGCGCCGCCTGGGTCACGTTGCCCTCGGTGATCTTCAGCACCTTGACCAGGTAGCTACGCTCGAATCCTGCGCGAGCGTCGTTGAAGGTCGGCATGGCGTTGTCTTCCGCCGCCAGCGCCTGGGCCACCAGGGCTTCCGGGATCATCGGCGCACTGGACAGTGCCACGCACTGCTCGACCACGTTGACCAGTTGACGCACATTGCCGGGCCAGGCACAGGTTGCCAGCAGATTGAGCGCCTCCGGCGAGAACCCCTTGACGAAGGGCTTGTGGCGCGACGCCGCCTGGGCCACCAGATGCTTGACCAGCAGCGGCACATCCTCGGCGCGATCCTTGAGCGCCGGCAGCTTGAGATTGACCACGTTGAGGCGATAGTAGAGATCCTCACGGAACTCGCCTTCATGCATGGCCTGATCCAGATCGCGATGGGTCGCCGACAGCACCCGCACGTCCACCGGCACCGACGTGGTGGAGCCCACCGGGCGCACCTGTCGCTCCTGTAGTACCCGCAGCAGCTTGACCTGGATCGCCAGTGGCATGTCGCCGATCTCGTCCAGGAACAGGGTGCCACCGTCGGCCGCCTGGAACAGCCCGCCGTGTTCGCTGATGGCCCCGGTGAAGGCGCCCTTGGCGTGGCCAAACAGCTCGCTTTCCAGCAACTGCTCCGGCAGCGCGCCGCAGTTGATCGCGATAAAGGGCTTGTCGGCGCGGGCGCTGGCCTTGTGGATGGCATTGGCCAGCAGCTCCTTGCCGGAGCCCGATGGTCCAGTGACCAGCACGCTGACATCGGACCCCGCCACCATCCGCGCCTGCTCGAGAATGCGCTCCATTTCAGGGCTGCGGGTGATGATCTCGTCGCGCCAGCTGTCGTCGCCTTCGCCGCTGCTGGCGGTATTGGACAGAGCATCATCGATGGCCCCGAACAGCTCTTCGCGGTCCACCGGTTTTGTCAGAAAGCTGAACACGCCCTGGCGAGTGGCGCTGACCGCATCCGGAATCGAGCCATGGGCGGTCAGGATGATCACCGGCAGGCCGGGCATGCGCCGCTGAATATCCTGGAACAGCGCCATGCCGTCCATTTCATCCATGCGCAGGTCAGACAGCACCAGATCCGGCCGCCCTTCTTCCAGCCGTTTGAGCGCCTCGCGACCGCTCTCGGCGGTGGTCACCCGGTAGCCGCGGCTTTCCAGGCGCATGCCCAGAAGCTTCAGCAGGCTGACATCATCGTCTACCAGCAGTACATGGGCCGATGTCCTGGCGTTCGCGGTCGCTGCGACTTGCTTCATATCACCGTCTCCACAATTTCACTCCATCCGCTGTCGCTGGTTGGTGCTCTGCTCTCATTCCGCCTGCTGTCGCAGATTGATGTTCTGCTCGATGGCAGGCATGGCATTCTCTGCGTTAGCCCGCCAGCGTCCTGACAGCGCTTACTCCGCCTGCTGTCGCAGATTGATGTTCTGCTCGATGGCGGTCATCGCATCGAGCTTGTCTGCCAGTTCCTTGTTTTCCTGGCGTAGCCGAGCCACCTCGCCATGATGGCGACCGGCGCGGTCATCCAGGGCGCGCCGCCCTTCGAGTTCGTTGAGCCAGTAGCGCAGCAGGGGCTGCAGTTCAACGGGCGCCAGGCTCAGGTCCGCCTTGTACAGCTCCGAGGCCTGGTCCCACTGGGCTTCGCTGCCCCAGCTCAAGGCCACGGCGCGCCCCAGGCGTTGCTCGGGCGCATGACCTTCCAGCCGCGCCAGCATGGCGTCACGCCACTGGCGATCGCCACGCTGGGAGGCCAGACCGAAGGCGATCCAGTCGGTCAACATGCAAGAAGACTCGGCAAAGGTCGGCACCTCTGCATGGCAGGTGGTCAGATCAAGCGCTTCGACCGCCGGTGTTTCGTCACCGACTGACTCGATAGGCAGCATTTCACAGCCGCTGATCACCAGCATCAGACTGACAACAGCGGCAGGGCCGACGACTCGGGTAAGCGAGCGTCGAGGTGTCAGGGTCACACCCCTAGAGTTCATAGCGTCAGATTCCTTGCGTCCTGACCCGTCAGTGCGGGCCTTGTATCGTTATGTAGGCCGTAATGTCGGCCATCTTCCGGTGGTGCTGCCGGCAGCGTCAGTCGAAAGCACACCGGCCACTCGGGATCATCGATCAGCTCGAGCCGGCCGTGCTGCAGACGAGCGCAGTCGGCCGCCACGGAGAGTCCGATGCCGGAGCCCTTGAGCGCACCCTTGCGTCGTGCTCGTCCCTGGTAGAAGGCCTCGAAAAGGTGGTCGCGATCCTGCTCGGCGATCGGCTCACCGGTGTTGGCTACCTCGAGCTCGAGCCTGTCGTGGCGGGCACGGGCGCGAATCAGCAGCTTGCCACCATCCTCACCGTAGGCCACGGCGTTGGACACCAGATTATCGAGCAATCGGGCGGTGGCCTGATGATCGGCACGCCACTGCAGCGGGCCCGAGAACACTTCGACCGACATTTCCTTGGACTGCAGGCTCAATCGATGCTTGGCCAGCACCTCGCGTGCCACCGTGGCCATGTCGAGGCGCTCGATGGCCGCACTGCGGTGGTGCTGCAACAGATTATAGTCGAGCAGTTGCTCGATCAGGCGCTGCAGTTCGGCGCCGCTGGCGTCGATCAGGTCCAGCACTTCACGCTGACGCGGGCTCAACTCACCGGCCACGCCATCGGACAACAGCGCCGATCCCTCACGAACGCTGGCCAGCGGTGTCTTCAGTTCATGGGACATATGGCGCAGGAACTGCTGTTTCTGGGCTTCGAGCTCTTCCAGGCGATGGGTCAACCAGTCGAGCCGCTCGCCCAGCGCCACCAGCTCTGCAGGACCCTGAACGTGGCGCTGCTGGCTGTCCTGATAGCCACTGCCGATGCCGAGGATGCGCCGCTCGAGCTGACGCACCGGGCGTATGATCAAGCGGGTGAACAACAGCATCAGCATCAGACTCGCCGAGACCAGCGCCCCGGTCTGCCACCACAGGCGTTGCTGCACTTGTCGCGCCCGTTCACGGATGGCGTCCAGGCGCAGATCGATGCGCCTGTTGGTGGCCTGGCGCATACCCTCGACGTGTCGGGAAAAGGCTACAAAGTCGTCGAGCGAAGCCGCGTAGGCCTCCGGCGGCTGTTGCGGCAGGGTCGCGAGTTCGTCGAGCAGGCGTTCCAGCGCCTGGATGTCGGGGTCATCGGGCAGCAGCAGGCGCTGGCGCGCCAGCAATTCACGGAACTCGGCCAGACGATCGGCATAGATGTCGAGCAGGCTTTCTTCCTGGATCACCGCGTACTGGCGCGCACCACGCTCCATTTCCACCGCCAGCGACCCCAGCGTGCGTGCTCGACGTGTCTCGGACACCGCCTGACGAGCGCTGACCTCGGCCAACCGCGACAGCTCCGACAGCGCCTGACCAGCCTGGTACATCAGCACACCAAGCGGCAGCATGACCACCACGAAGGCCAGCAGCACCAGTTGCAACAACGAGCGGGGGCGCCAACGGCGCGTGGCAGCAGAGGTCATGACCAGAGTTCTGTGAAGGAAGGTGAATGAAGCGTCCATCAATCCATCCAGAAGAATACCAGAGTTGGCCCATTACCCCCGCGTCAAACGCTCAGCCGACTTCGCAAAAAACCGTATGAAAAAAAAGGGGCCGGCTAGGCCGGCCCGAATACGCAGGGAACTGAAGGGTCGAAAACAGATCAATCGATGGCCTGGTCCGCCCATTGAACGGTTTTCGGGTGGCCCAAAGGGCCCGAAGCCAAGGTGGGATCGTCGTTACCAGGAACCTGATCTCACCTCTTGGATGGTCTCCCATCCTGCCTCGTTCTGGCTCCGTCGCCTGGGCGGCGGAGCGAAAGACTCCCCCGAAGGGGTCGGCTTCCTTGCCAGAGCATCCTTGCTCTTCACGACACCTCTCCATGCCTGATCGGCCGGTGCCGTCTCATCGCAACCTTGTGTCGCACATCACGCGGAGCAGGCGCTGGGTTCGTCGGAGTCGCACAGGGCAGTGATTTCTCCGCCGATCCCGGAAGGACAACGACACTTGATCGCCACCTTCCCTGCTCGCCAAGACTATTGCGATCACCGTGCCAAAAACAAAGCAACCTATTTATTATCAATAACTTAAAATTATCAAAAATTGCCAACCACAGCCATCTTGAGCGTCATGGCCGACTTTCGAGGTCTGAACCTTGAACAAACGTCGCCAAATCCAGACGCAAAACGAGCTGAAATCAAAATACCCTTACTTAACAAACCATTACGGCGTCTCCAAATGGAGACGCCGTAATGGTTGACCGAAACGTCGACGAGCACCTTCCCTGGTACGCCCTACAAGGCCTTGCTCATTACCTTCGACTTCCGCGCATGATTGTAGGCGTCGCGTCGCAGCGGTGGCAGTTCATCGAGCGCCGAGGGGACAAAGCCGTGCTCAAGAAACCAGTGGGCGGTGTGAGTGGTCAGGGCAAACAGACGATCGATGCCCTGGCGCCGAGCCTGACGCTCGATCTCTGCCAGCAGGCGCTCACCACGGGCCCCGCTACGATAGTCCGGGTGCACCGCCACGCAGGCCAGCTCACCGACGTTGGCGTCGTCGAAACGGTGCAGGGCGGCGCAACCGATGACCATGCCATCACGCTCGATCACCAGGTAGTCGTCGATCTCGTGCTCGAGCCGTTCGCGGGATCTCGGGACCAGCATGCCGCGCTTCTCCAGCGGATCCAGCAGTTCCAGCAGCCCGCCGATATCCTCCACGCCCGCCGCTCGAAGCTGTTCGTAGCGATGCTGGGTGATCATGGTGCCGACGCCGTCACGGGTGAAGAGTTCACCCAGCAGAGCGTCGGCGTCGCGCCAGGACAACAGATGGGTGCGTGCGACGCCATGGGACGCCGCCTCGCAGGCGGCCCCCAGGTGGCGTGCGCGCTCCTCACCGAGAGAGGCGTCGTCCAGCAGCGGCCGCGCCTCCGCCGGAGACAGCTGTCGCAACAACCGCCCGCTGTCATCGCGCAGACCGTCGGATTCCCCCAGCAGGATCAACTTGTCGGCCTTCAGCGCCACTGCCACTTGCTGGGCGACCTCTGCGGCGTCCAGGTCGAAGACCTCGCCCGTGCTGGAAAACCCGAGCGGCGGCAGCAGCACCAGCGAGTGCTGCTCGAGCAGGGCTCTGACCGCCCCCGAACGGACCCGGCGTACCTCGCCGGAACGCTGGAAGTCGACGCCGTCACGCACCCCCAGGGGCTTGGCCATGACCAGATTGCCGGACACCGTGGTCAACTCGATACCGTGCAGCGGCGTGTTGGGCAGCCCCAGTGACAGCCGCGCCTCGAGCCACAGGCGCTGCTCGGCGGCGACCCGCTCGACCCTGGCCATGATGGTTTCGTCGGCGACCCAGCGCCCCTGATGGCGCACCGGCGAGATACCCTCGGCCTCGAGCACGCTGTGTACCTGATGGCGAATGCCGAAGGCCACCACCAGCTTGACCCCCAGGGTGTGCAAGAGCGCCAGGTCCTGGATCAGCGACTCCCCTCGCCCCGCCGCCATCGCCTCCCCTTCGACCAGCACGACGAAGGTGCGGCCACGGTGGGCATTGATATAGGGCGAGGAATGGCGAAACCAGTCGACGAAGGAAAAGGACGTGTTCAAGGACCGGACCTGCTGCGGCGGACAAGGAGAAAGGAGTTCTCACTATATCAGAGCCTGCTATCGACCCACACCCGCCCCGCCCGTTACGCCCTGTTGCCACCTGCGCAGCTGCGGACGCCAGACACGACAACGGCGCCCGAAGGCGCCGTCGTGGGGGGGGAGGAGTGAGCGACATGATCGCCAGGCGATCTCCTCGTTCCCGCATAGGGGGAAGCACCCCGCTGCCTAGTTGAAGAACCCTTGCCTAGTTGAAGATCCCCTTGAACATAAAGAAGAACATGATCGCAAGGCCCGCCCCTGCCGGCAGGGTGATCAGCCAGGACATCACGATGGTACCGATGACCCGCAAGTTGAGGGCGGCAAGACCGCGGGCCAGACCCACGCCCAGCACCGCACCCACCAGGGTGTGGGTGGTCGAGATCGGCAGGCCGGTTCCCGAGGCCAGCACCACGGTGGTGGCGGCGGCCAGGGTGGCGGCGAAGCCACGGCTCGGGGTCAGCTCGGTGATGCCGGTGCCGACGGTGGCGATGACCTTGTGACCATAGGTCACCAGGCCGACCACGATGCCACCACCGCCCAGCACCAGCACCCACCAGGGCACCGCCGAGGCGCCTTCGATGCTGCCATGCTCATGCACCACGCTGATGACCGCGGCCAGAGGGCCGACGGCATTGGCCACGTCGTTGGAACCGTGGGCGAAGGCCATGGCACAGGCGGTGAAGATCATCAGCACGCCGAACACCCGCTCGACACCCTCGAAACCGAAGGAGTCGGTCTTGCGCTGGCTACGGCCGATGCTGCGCTCGCGCCAGATACCCAGGCCCATCAGCGCCAGGCCAAAGAGCACCGCGATCAACAGACTCTCGAAGGGAGCAAGGTGCAGGCCCACGTGCTTGAGGCCCTTGGTCAGGGTCACCATGGCGACGATGAAACCCACCAGGAACACGTACATCGGCACATAGCGCTTGGCAGCGGCGAACGGGTCGTCGGCTTCGAACACCAGACGCTGCACCGACTTGAACAGCATGAAACCGATGGAGCCCGCGAGCAGCGGCGAGACGATCCAGCTGGCGGCGATCTGGCCCACCTTGCCCCAGCCCACCGCCTCGATGCCGAGCCCGGCCAGGGCAAAACCGACGATGGCACCGACGATGGAATGGGTGGTGGACACCGGCCAGCCCTTCATCGAAGCGATCAGCAGCCAGGTGCCGGCGGCCAGCAGCGAGGCCAGCATGCCGTAGACCAGGAACTGGGGGTCGTTTTCCAGAAGGGCCGGATTGATGATGCCCTTGCGGATGGTTTCGGTGACCTGGCCACCGGCCAGCCAGGCACCGAGAAATTCAAAGATGACGGCGATGATGATCGCCTGCTTGATGGTGACCGCCCGTGAACCTACGGAGGTACCCATGGCGTTGGCCACGTCATTGGCACCGACGCCCCAGGCCATGAAGAAACCGAACGCGCAGGCCAGTAGGATGAAGATGTCACCGTGCTGGGCAATGATCGACATGGGAGAAGATCCCTTGATTGCTGACTGAGGAAAGTCTGAATGACGTCAGACCGCCCGCGGGCGGTCGGATGGAAAGACGGTCTTCAGTTCGCCGTCATGATCTGGAGTCGGCTGCCGACCCGCTCGGCGCGGTCCGACACTTCTCCGATCCATTCGATGATCTGATAGAGGAACATCACGTCTACCGGCGGCAGGTCCTTCTCGAGGGCGAACAGCTGGCGACGAATGGCGATCTGCTGCTCGTCGGCACGCTGCTCCAGATCATGCAGCCCACGGATCAATTTCTGCATCAGCTCGGTGACATTGCGTCCGAAGCCGGATTCGAGCAGGTCCTTGAGTTCTTCGAGGGCCTGACGCGCCTGGGCGACACAGTCGACGGCGGTGGCGATGTACTCGCGCATCGGGGTCGCCAGGGCGTCGGGTACCTGCATCTGGCGGCCGAGCATGATGCCGGTGATGTCTCGGGTCTTGTTGGCGATCTTGTCCTGAACGCTGACCAGGTCCAGCAGGTCCGAACGGGAAACCGGCAGGAACAGGGTGTTGGGCAGGTTCAGCCTCAGCTCGGTCTTCAGCGAGTCCGCCTCGTGTTCGAGCCGGGTAATCACTTCACGATGCGAGGCCGCCGCATCCCAGTCGCCCCTAAGGGTCGCCTCGAAGAAGGGCAGCAGCTCGGCAGAGCAGTCGTGCGCCTTTTCGATATGGGCCAGCAGCGGTTGAAAGGGGGAGCGGCCAAACATCGCCGAAAACGGATTTGATGTCACCATAGGGAGTCACGGACACTGGAGAAATGGCGGCGACAGTATAGTGACCCCAAACTGTCACGTCATGGAAAAAATACTGCCTCACTAACGTCACATTGATGTGATTCACCCTCCATTATCCCTGCCAGGACGCTCCGCATGAGCCATGAAGTCGAACTCAAACTCGCCCTGGGGCCGGATGGCCCGGATGCGCTACGACGCCACCCCCGCCTCGCCGGAGAGGCTTCCCGCCGTCAGACGCTGGTCAATACCTACTACGACACCCCTGAGGGAGATCTCAAAGAGGCCCGCGTCGCCCTGCGTCTGCGGCGTATCGGCGACGAGTGGCGCCAGACCCTGAAGACCAGCGGCCAGGGCGGTGGTGGCCTGTCCACCCGGGGAGAATGGGAATGGAAGGTGGCCGGCGACACCCTCGACCTGGAAGGTCTCAAGGGGCTCGAGCCGATCCAGGCATTGGACGAGACCCTGCTGACCCGCCTCGCCCCCTGCTTTACCACCGACTTTCAGCGGGAGGTGTGGCTTTTGCAAAGCGATGGTGGCGAGGTCGAAATCGCCCTCGACGAGGGTGAGATTCGCGTGGGGGAGCTAAGCGTTACCATTCGCGAGGTCGAGCTCGAGCTCAAGCGGGGAGACGCCGAGCGCTTGCTGGAACTGGCCGACGGCTTCGCCGAGAGCGTGCCGCTGCGCCCATCGGACACCAGCAAGGCGGCTCGCGGGACGGCACTGGCGGAGGGCTGGCGGCTGCCGTCCGGCGACAGCCCCTCGACCCTGCTGCATCGCCTGGTGGTCGCCCTCGACGCCTACGCCGACACCCAGGACAGCGGCTGGATGGTCACCGCCCGGGAGACGCTAAAGCGGCTTGCACAGTGCTCGTCGGCGCCCGGTGTCGGTGAGGAAGTGAAGCACCTGCAAGGCTCCCTCGAGGACGCAGAGCACCGTCCCGACTGGCTCAGTGCCGAGGTCGGCGCCGGCCTGTTGAGACTCGGTCGCCGGCTACCCGACAACGTCGAGATGGAGTAACGTCAATAGCGAGCAACGCCGACGATGGCCCCATTTCCTGTAGGCGATAGCCCAATCCCTGCAGGAGAATGCCCCGAGACCACAAGGACACGCCCGTGATCAACGGCTACAAGCCGGCCGCCGAAGGCCTCAAGACGCGCATCTTTCAGATCATCTTCGAGTCGGATACCCGGCTGGCCAAGGGCTTCGACATCGCCTTGATCACCGCCATCCTGGCCAGCGTGCTGGTGGTGGTGCTGGAGAGCGTCGATAGCCTGCGCATGCAGTATGGCGAGCTGTTCCGGGCCATCGAATGGACCTTCACCATCCTCTTTACCATCGAGCTGGTCCTCAGGCTCTACTGCCTCGAGCGGCCGCTCAATTATCTGAAGAGCTTCTACGGCACCGTCGACCTGATCGCCATCCTGCCGAGCTGGCTGGCGCTGCTGATCCCCGGGGCCCAGTCGCTGATTGTCATCCGCCTGCTGCGCAGCCTGCGCATCTTCCGGATACTGAGACTGATGGAATTCGTCGGCGAGGGACGCCTGTTGATCGACGCGCTGAAGCGCAGCGGCCACCAGATCTTCCTGTTCCTGTTCACGGTGTTCATGCTGGTGACCATCTTCGCCTCGATGATGTATCTGATCGAGCCGAGGGAGGCCGGTTTCACCAGCATTCCCGTAGCCATCTACTGGGCGGTGGTGACCCTGACCACGGTGGGCTACGGCGATATCTCACCGGTGACGCCGCTTGGCCAGGCCATCAGCGTGGTGGTCATGTTGATCGGCTACTCGATCATCGCGGTCCCCACCGGGGTCTTCTCCGCCGAGGTGATCCGCTCGATTCGTGCCGATCGCTACTCCGACGAAGCCTGCCCGGGCTGCGGCCACGACCGCCACGAGCAACGTGCCAAGTACTGCCTGATCTGTGGCACCTGGCTCGACGAGGACACCCCCGACCCCAATGCACCGAAGGAAGAACCTGAAGAGGAACCGGAAGACGACGGCGGCGAGGAAGAAAAGGCAAAGCGCGAAGATGACGATGACGATGGCGTCAGCAATCCCGACCGCAGCGGGCCCTCTGTCTAAGGCCCTGGCCGCAACGGGCCCTCTGTCCAAGGCCCTGGGCGCAGCGGGCCCCTGTCCAAGCGGGGTCCACAACCGCGGCCCGGGAGAGCGAGCCAGGAACGGGACCCCATCATCGTGGCGGCATACGCCAGTCGCCTTGCTGACAATACGCCGCATGCTGTCGCTGGTTTGCGTCGAGCGCTACTCCTGGAAGGGCGAGATATCGCCGCGCCCTTCGCGCACGATCACCGGCGGCATGTCGCGCAGGTCGATTACGCTGGTCGGCTCCAGCTGACAGGCGCCACCGTCGATCACCAGGTCCAGGTGCGCACCGAAGCGATCGCGAATCTCTTCGGGGTCGGTCATCGGCAACGCCTCCCCCACCGGAATCAGGGTCACGCTCATCAGCGGCTCGCCCAGGCGTTCAAGCAGGGCACGCGAGATCTCGTGGTCCGGCACCCGTACACCGATGGAGCGGCGCTTGGGATGCAGCAGCAGCCGGGGCACCTCGGTGGTGGCGTGCAGGATAAAGGTGTAGGCGCCCGGGGTGTGGGCCTTGAGCAGGCGGAAGACGGCGTTGTCCACCTTGGCGTAGGTGCCGATCTCCGACAGGTCCGAACACACCAGGGTGAAGTTGTGCTTGTCGTCCAGCGACCTGAGCCACTTGATCTTCTCGATGGCCTTCTTGTCCCCCAGGTGGCAGCCCAGGGCGTAGCCCGAGTCGGTCGGATAGGCCACCACTCCGCCCTTGTGGATGATCTCGACCGCGCGGTCGATCAGACGCTTCTGGGGGTTGTCGGGGTGAATCTGAAAGTACTGGGTCATGTTGCCTCCCTGGCGAACAAACGGGCAAAAGAAGTTGGCGAAGAAAGCACGAGGCGCAGCGCGGGCCTTCCCTCTGAGACTAGACCGAATGGGCGGCGTTCTTGTCTTCGGGGCTCTGGTCTTCCGGGCTCTGGTCTTCAGGGCCTAGGGCGCGCGGGGTGCCATCGTCCACGCTCTCATTTATCGTGCCAGGGCCCGCCACGTCCGTACTCGCCGCGCTGGCGAACCAGTCGGCAAGGCGCGGATGGGCCCACACCGGCGCCACCGCGGTGCGCGGAATCGGACTCATGCTGCCCGGCGCCAGGTGTCCTCCCGGAAAGTGAAAGTCGCTGCCCAGCGATCCGTACAGGTCGCGCTCCATCAACTGTCGCGCCAGGTCCCGGGTGACATCCGGGTTCTGGAAGCCGCTGACCAGCTCCGCCGCCTGGCCCCCCGCCCGACAGAACTCATCGAGCAGCAGGCCGCGCTTGCGCCGGGTCAGCTTGTAGCGAAGGGGATGAGCCAGCACCGCCACGCCGCCGCTGTCGAGGATCCACTCCACCACCTCGGACAGATAGGGCCAATGCGACTTCACGTCGCCGATCTTGCCGTTGCCAAGATACTTGCTGAAGGCCCCGGACAGATCCGCCACCAGCCCTTCTGCCACCATCACGTGGGCGAAGTCGGGGCGATTGAGCGGCCGGTCGCTGCCGGCCCAGGCACGCGCCTTGGCCAGCCCGTCGCTCAGGCCGATGCGCTCGAGTCGCCGGGCAATGGTCTCGGCACGCTTCTCGCGGGCGATGGCCTGCTCGGCAAGGCCGGCCTCCAGCATGGCCCCCGGCCCCGACGGCAACAGCCCGACCACATGGATATTGAGTCCCCGCCACTGACAGGACAGTTCGCTGGCGGGCAGCACCGACAGCCCAAGCTCGCGGGCGCGAAGGTCGGCCTCGGCGACTCCCTCGAGGCTGTCATGGTCGGTCAGGGCGATATGCGAAAGCCCCTTGGCGTGGCACAGCGTCACCAGTTCCGACGGCGCAAGAGCGCCGTCGGAAGCGGTCGAGTGCATATGCAGATCGATGGCGAGGGCCGTGCCCTCGAAGGACTCAGGAAGGGCTGGCATGGGACAGGAAACTGGCTCCTCGACATGACGCCGGGCGGCGACTTTGACAGAATATGGCCTCCATGGTGCGCGTGGCGCCTGCCGCGGTCAATGCTGGTCGCGTCGCGCATGCGCCTCCCCGAGCCGGGTGATCGTCATCCAGGATGCCGTAGAGCGGCATCCGACCGCCCGGCGAGTCTGCCCGGGCCAACGTCAACCGGGCCCTATCGAGGAACTATCGATGCTCTACGCGATCATCAGCGAAGATGTGGACAACAGCCTGGAACGTCGACTGGCCGCCCGGCCCGACCACCTGGCTCGACTCGAGGCCCTGCGCGATGAGGGACGCCTGGTGCTGGCCGGACCGCACCCGGCGGTGGACAGCGAAAATCCCGGAGACGCCGGCTTCAGCGGAAGCCTGGTGGTCGCCGAGTTCGACGACCTGGCCAGCGCCCAGGCCTGGGCCGATGCCGACCCCTACATGATCGCCGGCGTCTACGCGTCGGTCACCGTCAAGCCGTTCAAGAAGGTCCTGCCCTGAGGCGAGCCGAGTGCCTGCCCCGCGCACCTGGCGGGATCGCGGGCACCCTGCTTCTGGCACCTGTACGTGGACAGGCGATATCCTGGCTACCGTTCACGGACAGCCTGTTTGCACCGGGTTTGTTTACAGCCTGCTTGTTCACAGAGTCTGTGGAAAAGTCTGTTGAAACGCCGCGGACGCATTGCTGTAACCCTGTTGCCACGCCCTCGACAACAGAGTGATCAATTCTTGACCAGCCCCGCCAGCCGGAAATCTTCGACGTGACATCATCTCCAGATGGCCTCCCCGCCCTGACCGCCGCCACTACCGCCGAACTGGACTGGCGCGAGGACGACAGCGGAATCAGCCCTCACTCCCGTGCCTTCGACGATGTGTACTTCTCGCGCCACGACGGTCGCGCCGAGACCGAGCACGTGTTTATCGCCGCCAACCGGCTGCCCCAGCGCTTTGCCGCCTGGCACGAGCAGCGCCCCTTCGTGATCGGTGAAACGGGCTTCGGCACCGGGCTCAACGTGCTGTGCGCCTGGCACAGCTTCGAGGCGCTGGCGCCCCCCGGGGCGCGGCTGCACATCGTCTCCACCGAGCGCTATCCCATGAGCGCCGAGGATCTGACTCGGGCCCTGGCAGGCCAGCCGGACCTGGCCGACAAGGCGGCGGCGTTGATTCGTCAATGGCCGGCGGCGGTCACCGGGGTGCATCGACTGGTGCTGTCGCCCCGGGTCATTCTCGATCTGCACCTGGGTGACAGCAGCGAACGCCTTGCGCTGCTCGACGGCCTGGTGGACGCCTGGTTCCTCGACGGCTTCGCCCCCTCGAAGAATCCCGAAATGTGGCAGCCTGCACTGTTCGCCGCGATGGCGGCGCACTCCCGTCCTGGCGCCACCTTCGCCACCTTCACCTGCGCAGGCATCGTCAAGCGCGGGCTCAAGGCCGCCGGCTTCACCTGGCGCAAGGTACCGGGCCACGGACGCAAGCGCGAGATGCTCGCCGGCGAGATCGACACGCCTCCCGACGACACCGGCAGACGTCACACCCCCTGGTTTCGTCCCCCTGAGGCGCGGCCCTGTCGGCGCGTGGCCATCGTCGGCGCGGGCATCGCCGGCTGCAGCGCCGCCGAGGCGCTGGCCCGACGTGGTGTCGAGGTCACCCTGATCGACGCTTCGCGACCCGGCAGCGGGGGCTCCGGCAATGTCCAGGGCGCGCTATACGTGAAGCTCGCCGCCGACACCAACCACCAGAGCCGGGTCTATCTGGGCGGGCTGCTCTACAGCCAGCGCTGGCTCGCCCGGCTCGACCCCGAGCAGCGCCTGTGGTCGCCCTGTGGCGTGCTGCAACTCGGTGCCAACGAGCGCGAGGCCCGTCGTCAGCGACGCTTTCTCGATCACCACGGCCTTCCCCACACTGTGGTGCGTGGCATCGACGCCGACGAGGCCTCCAGCCTCGCCGGGCTCTCGCTGCCCCACGGCGGCCTTTACTATCCGCTGGCAGGCTGGGCCAGGCCGCGCGAGCTGTGCGAGCAGCTCGCCCGCACGCCAGGGGTGACCTTCGTCCAGGCCAGCATCGACAGCATCGAGCCTCTGGAGGACGGCGGCTGGCGTCTTGTCGGCAGCCACGCCCTGAAGGGCGATCACTCCAGCGTCGCCATCGAGGTGGATCAGGTCATCGTCGCCGCCGCCTATCGCTCGGCTGACTTCAGCCAGGTCACTGGCCTGCCGCTGCAGGCGGTACGCGGCCAGGTCAGCCGCGCGCCCCTGGCGCTCGAGGCCCCGGCGCCGAAGCGAGTGGTCTGCGCCGGTGGCTACGTGGCACCGCCGCTGGATGGCGTGCTGACCTTCGGCGCGACCTTTGCCCCGGGGCGTAGCGACGACGACACCCTCGACGAAGACCACCAGGCCAACCTGGAGGAACTCGACAGAACCCTGCCGGGCTACCTCGACCAGCTGCGCCAAGCCGGCCACCCGCTGGCGCTCGAAGACCTCGATGGCCGTGGCGGTGTGCGCTGTGCAAGCCCCGACAAGACGCCCTACGCAGGCCCCCTACCCGATCAACCGGCATGGCTTCGCGACTACGCGGTGCTGGCCAAGGACGCCACCCGGGTGCCGGACGTCGCGGGCAGCCACCATCCCGGCCTATGGATCAGCGCCGCCCACGGCTCACGGGGGCTGGCCAGCGCGCCGCTGTGCGCCGAACTGCTGGCCTCGCGGATCTGCGATGAACCGCTGCCGCTGGAAGCCCCCCTGGCCGACCACCTGCACCCGGGGCGGCGGCTGATCCGCGATATCGTCCAGGGCAAACGCCAGGGCTGACTCCAGGATGAGCGCCAGGGCTTGCTCCAGGGCTGGACGCGAGCAGCAACGCCCAGACGCCGACGGCCCGCCTTGAAGGCGGGCCGTCGTCTTTTTCACCCGCCGCAGCAAGCGTCAGGCGGCCGGGGGCATCGGCAGATCAGATGTCTCCTTCTTCCTCGTCATCTGCGATGTCTCTGCCAAAGGATCGCCACTGGGCCAGGGTCAGCACCTCGGTGCTCTCGGTCTCCAGATCGTGGGCGATGATCAGCTCCGAGCGCTCGAGCTGGCCCTTGAGCTCCTTGACCCAGCCGTTCATGCCCTCTCCGGTGTCGGTGGTGTCGTAGCCCTGACGGGTGACGAAACTCTCGAGCAGGGCGTCCAGTGTCTCCCCGGGCAACATGCGATAGGGTACTTCGACGAAACGGCTCATGCTTGCTCCTCCGAACTCTCGGATTCCCACTCGTTCAGGCGCGCGAGGAAGGTCGCCTCGTCAATCACCTCGACCCCCGCCTGCTCGGCCTTGGCCAGTTTGCTGCCGGCACCGGGGCCGGCCACCAGGCAATGGGTCTTCTTCGACACGCTGCCGGCCACCTTGGCGCCCAGCGCCTGCAGGCGCGCCTTGCCCTCGTCCCTTGTCATGGTCTCCAGAGTACCGGTGAGCACCCAGGTCTGGCCTTCCAATGGCGTGGGGCGCTCGCCGACGTCGACCTCGTCCCAGTGCACCCCCGCGGCGATCAACGCCTCCAGCGTTTCGAGATTGTGCGCCTGCTGGAAAAAGGTGGCGATATGGGCGGCCACCACCGGACCCACGTCGTCCACCGCCTCCAGCGTCTCACGGTCGGCCTGCTTGAGGGCATCGAGGTTGCCGAAGTGGCTCGCCAGGTTGGCCGCGGTGGCCTCGCCGACCTCGCGGATACCCAGGGCGTAGATAAAGCGTGCCAGGGTGGTGGCCTTGGCCCTTTCCAGCGCCTCGACCAGATTGCTCGCCGACTTCTCGGCCATGCGCGGCAATTCTGCCAGTCGCTCGGCGGACAGGCTGAACAGGTCCGCCGGGGTCTTGACCCGGTCCCGCTCGACCAGGGCATCGATCAGCTTGACGCCGAGGCCATCGATGTCCATCGCCCGGCGCGAGGCGAAGTGCTTGAGCGCCTCCTTGCGCTGGGCGGCGCATACCAGCCCGCCGGAGCAGCGTGCCACCACCTCGCCCTCGATCCGCTCTATCTCGGACTCGCACACCGGGCAGCGCTCGGGGAAGACGATATCCTGGCCTTCGCCTGCCGCCTCGACCACCCTGACCACCTGGGGGATCACGTCGCCGGCGCGGCGAATGGCGACCCGGTCGCCGATGCGCACGCCAAGCCTCGCGATCTCGTCGGCGTTGTGCAGGGTGGCGTTGGACACCGTCACCCCGGCCACGCTGACCGGATCGAGCCGTGCCACCGGGGTGATCGCCCCGGTGCGCCCCACCTGAAATTCCACGTCGGTGAGGGTCGTGGTCTGCTCCTGGGCCGGGAACTTGAAGGCGATGGCCCAGCGCGGCGCCCGCGAAACGAAGCCCAGCTCGCGCTGCAGGCGTAGCTCGTCGACCTTGATCACCACCCCGTCGATATCGACGTCCAGGCGCTCACGACGCTCCCCCAGGCGGCGGCAGTAGTCGATCACACCGTCCGCCCCCTTGACCACTTCGAGCTCGCGACTGACCGGCAGGCCGACCTCGGCCACCCGCTGCATCAGTTCGCTATGGGTGCTCGCGCCTCCATCGGGCTCAAGGCGCGCTACCTGGTAGCCACGGAATTCGAGTGGCCGCGTGGCGGTCACCCTGGGGTCGAGCTGGCGCAGGCTGCCGGCGGCGGCATTACGAGGATTGGCGAAGACCTTGCTGCCCTGCTCACGGGCACGCTCGTTCATCGCCTCGAACTCCTGGTGACGCATGATGACCTCGCCGCGCACCTCCATCAGCGTCGGCGGCGTCTCGCCCCGTAGGCGCAGCGGAATGGACTTCAGCGTCTTCAGATTGGACAGGATGCCCTCGCCGGTACGGCCGTCGCCACGTGTGGCACCGCTGACCAGCACACCGTCTTCGTAGACCAGCGAGACCGCGGCGCCGTCGAACTTGGGCTCACAACTGAAGAACAGCGCCTCGGCGTCCAGTTCCATACGCTCGGCCACCCGCTTGACGAAGGCTCGTATCTCATCGTCATCGAAGGCGTTGTCCAGCGACAGCATGGGCAGCGCGTGGGTCACCTCGGGGAAGCCGTCGGCGGGCTTGGCACCGACCCGCTGGGTCGGCGAGTCGGGGCTCGCAAGCTCGGGATGGGCCTGTTCGAGCTCCGTCAGCCGACGCAGCAGCCGGTCGTACTCGGCGTCGGGCAGGCGCGGGTCGTCGAGCACGTGATAGCGGTAGTTGGCGTCATCGAGTTCGGTGCGAAGCCGCGCGACCTCGTCACGGGTCGAAGCATCGGTGGTCATGTAAACCCTTGTCCTGGCGAAGTGCGAAGTGCTGATGATCGGCCATTCTACCCCATGCCCGCCGGGAGAAAACCGCCAGACATCACCGCCTCCGACAGGCAAGCCCGGTCCGCCCCATCAAGACACAGAAGGAAAACGCAGACGGCCCCGTGTCTCCACGGGGCCGTCGCGTAGCAGGCAGCGCCTGCGCGGTCAGTTCACCTGATAACGATGCAGGCGGTGGCGGCGCTCGAACTCCTGCACCCGCTGGCGGGCAAACTCCACGGTCTGGGCGGTCATCACGCTGTGATTCTCGTCCTTCAGCTCACCCCCCATATGGCGCACGATCACCATCGCGGTCTCGACCATGGCCTCGAAGGCCGCCGAGCTGTCCTTGGCGCTGGGCAGCGGCATCAGCAGGGTGATGCCAGGTGTGGTGAAGTCGTCCATGGCTTCGATCGGGAAGGTCCCGGGCTTGAGCACGTTGACCATGGAGAACTGCAGGGCGCTGCCCTCATCCTCGGTCTCGAAGCGATGGAAGATGCCCATGTCTCGGCTGTAGCGCAAACCACAGGCCATCATCAGCTCCAGCAGGGTCGTGCCAGGGAAGCCGTCCTCGTCACGGGACATCACGCTGATGACGATGATTTCCTCGGCATTGCTCAGGCTGTCACGGGCATGCTCGGCGTTGACGTCGTGGCGCAGGGCCTTCTCGAGCACCGGATGGGTGCGCACCCTGGAGTCTTCGACATTGGCGTCCGCTGCTTCGTTAAATGCGGCTTCGTCATACGCGGCTTCGTCGTACGTGGCATCGTCGAACGAGGCTTCGTCTTCCATCGACGAGGCGCCACGCTGATCGGCAGCGGCCTGCCTGGCAAGCAAGGCTTCCTGACGGCGGCGCTCGGCCTCCTGAGCGGCCTGCTCCTGACGCAGCCCTTCTTCCTGCTGCCGCTGACGCTGCTGTTCGGCCTGATGCTGTGCCTGTTCGGCCTGCCGGCGAGCTTCTTCCTCGGCCTTGAGCTTGGCTTGTTCGGCCTTCTGCTCGGCCTTGAGTCGTGCCTTCTCGGCTCTTTCCTTCTCACGCTTCTCGCGTTCGATACGCTTCTGTTCCCGGCGTTCTCCCAGCGACTTCTGCAGCGAAGCGCCAAAACGATGCACGGAGGACCCCATGCGACGAGAGCGATCCTTCAACGAATCTCCCATCCCCTCGAAGTCCACCAGACGATACTGATCCTCGTCGAATTCCTCGTGGTCCTGTGGGTCCGCCGCCAGAGACGGCATGGCAGCGTCGCCGGGCTCGCTGGCGACGTCATCGTCACGACGCGCGCTCAAGCTGGGCTCGCGGCGCCCATCACCCGCGTCGGCGACATCGTCACGCACCGCGTGCTCGTCCTGGGCAGCCTTGCCGGTGGAGGCGTCAGCGTCCACCGGAGCGTCCATCGTCGTCTCGCTGGTGGCCCTTGGCTCCTCGTGGCTGTCGGCCGCCATGGGCTCGTCGGTCAGGGAGGACTGCTCGGCCACTTCTTCAGCGTTTTCAGCGTTCGGGGCCTGCGCGGGCGCTTTATCGACCCGCACCGACGGCTCAGCCTGTGCCGGAGTCGGTTCTGCCTCGGCGGGCGCTTGTTCTGCACCCTTTTCTGCAACCTTTTCTTCACCCTCTGCCTGGGTGGGCTGCTCGGCCCGGGCTGCAGGCGCCGGCTGACTGGCTCGCGGGGCAACGGTGTCCGCCGGCCGGTCATTGGTCGACGATCCATCGGCGCGGTGGCTGTCACCAGCCTCCTGAGCGCGACTGGCCTGACTGGAGCGGAATTCGGACAACACCCGGGATGGCCCGGGGTGCTCCTGGCGCTGCAGCTTGGGCTTGGGCTGAACATTGGAGAAGTCCGCAGGCCTGACGACCCTGGCCCCTCCATTGGGCAGCTCCCAGTTGATTTCTTCCTGGCGCGCACGCTCCTCGGGGTCGTCCTCTACCGAGGCCACCTCCCGACGCTCTGGCGCGCTGGGTCCGGGGCTCGCCGCCATGGCGGGTTCCTGATCATGGCGACTGCCATGACCACTGCCATAGCCGCTTTCGTAGCTACCGTAGCCACTATCGAGGACGTCTCCCTGCACCTCATCAAGGCGGGGAGTGCGACGTTGGCGCTGGAGGCGACGCGCCCCATCGATAACGATGAGGGTCACCAGTGCCAGCCCCAGAATGATCAGCCACTCTCTTAGTTCCATGGGTCGTCATGCCTTTGCTAAGGCGCCATGCCTGATGGTTGTCCGTCAACAGCATAGCGTGATTGCGAAAAAAAGGGCCACTTTTTTTATTTGTCAAGCGCCGGATTTTCTCCGGTCTTCTCGACAGTGCCCTTCGCATTCGCCCTTCCAACTCCCTTTGCTTACCTTGCCATGCAGTATCATGGTCTTACTTGGTAACCCTATTATAACCACCTTTCAAGTGCATCATGCTTCTGCCAGCGCGGCCGCCTCGTCCACGCCCACCGAGACCAGTCGCGAGACGCCAGGTTCCTGCATCGTCACACCCATCAGTCGTTCACCGGCCTCCATGGCGATCTTGTTATGGGTGATATAGATGAACTGAACGCTCTCGGACATTTCCTTCACCAGCTTGGCATAGCGCCCGACATTGGCATCGTCCAGGGGCGCATCCACCTCGTCGAGCATACAGAACGGCGCCGGGTTCAACTGAAAGATGGCGAATACCATGGACAACGCCGTCAGTGCTTTTTCTCCCCCGGACAGCAAATGAATGGTGCTGTTCTTCTTGCCCGGAGGTCGCGCCATGATGGCCACCCCGGTTTCCAGCAAATCATCGCCTGTCAGAGTCAACCATGCGGTTCCACCACCGAAGACTCGCGGGAAAAGCGACTGCAGGCCGGCATTGACCCGCTCAAAGGTATCGCGGAATCGCATCCGCGTCTCCTGATCAATACGTCGGATCGCCTTGTCCAGGGTTTCGAGGGCCTCGTTCAGCTCGGCCTGCTGCGCTTCGAGATAGTCACGCCGCTCGGCCTGCTGCTCGTACTCCTCGATGGCGGCCAGGTTGATCGCCCCCAGCCGGCGAATCTTCTCGCCCAGCTCCTCCAGCCGGGTCTGCCAGGCGGACTCGGTGGCATTGGGGTCCAGCCCTTGTGTCAGAGCCTCGGCATCGTGGCCAAGTTCCCTGAGCTGCTCATCCTGGGTCTCGGCCTTCAGCGCCAATGCCTGAACCTGCATACGCGCCTCCTGCAGACGCTCGCGCACGCCATCGAGATTTCGCTCGTGGCTCTGCCGCGCCTGCTCGTCGTCGCGCAGGCGCTCGACCAGCGCCGCCGCCCGTGCCCGCGACTCATTGAGCTGGCGCTCCTCCTGCTCGCGCCGGTGCAACAGCTCATCGAGGCGCTCGCGACGTTCCTCATCCGGCTCATGCAGTCCCTCACGCGCTTCCTCGAGTTCGGCCACCCGCTCCTCCAGGCGTGAGCGGGTATCCCCCGCGCGCCCCTGCTGCTCGGCCAGGCCAGCACGCTCGGTGGTCAACCGCTGGTGCTCCAGGGTGAGCTGCTGGGAGCGCTCGCTCAGCGGACGCTGGCGGGTACGCAGCGAGGCCAGCCGTTCGCGCGCCTGGGTGCGCTCGCGCTCGAGACGCTCGCGTACCTCAGCGCCCTCTTCCAGCCGAGCCATGGCGCTCTGCCACTGCTCGCGCATTTCCTCGATGGCCAGCCGCGCTTCCTCGTCGGCTTCGGCCAGGCCCTCGAGCTCCTCGTGGATCTCGGCGCCGCGACTGGACAGATGCTCAAGCCGGCTGGCCAGACCATTGTCCTGAACCGCCAGTTGCTGACGCGCCTGATCCAGCTCACGCTCCGACAGCCGCAGTTGCTCGAGCCCCTGCTCGGCCTGATCGACCAGCGCCTGGGCACCTTCGCGGGCCTGCTCGACTGACGCCAGCCGCTGTTCCTGCTCTGCCAGGGCAGCACTTGCCTCGTCCAGCCGGGCACGGCTCACCAGCAACGCATCCGGCCCATCTCCCTCGCCCCGCTGGCGCGCCCAACCAGGGCCTAGCCACAGGCCGTCGGCGGTCACCAGGCTGGCCCCCGCCTCGAGCCGATCCTGTGCCTGCCAGGCCTCGTCACGGGAGGCCGCACAGCGAATGCCGGCGAGCCACTGCGCGGCCGCACCGGCGCCCTTGACCCTCGCCGCCAGGCTGTCGCCGGCAGCGTCGACGCTGGCCTCTGAATCGAGCAGTGCCAGTTCGGCGGCAAGCGGCGAGGCCATCACCTCACGACAGTGACTCGACGACGCCATGCGGGCCCTGAGCCAGGGACCCAGCACCCAGGACACCGTCTCCTCCCAGCCGGGCTCGACATTCAGGCATTCGCCCAGGCGTGGCGCCTCGGCAAGGCCATGCTCGGCCAGGTGCCGGTCCAGGCTTTCGTCGTGGTCGGCCAGGGCCGCCTCGATCAGCGCCTCCAGCGAGGCGATCTCGCCACCCAGGGCGCTGTGACGGGCAAGCGCCTGCTCGCGCGCGCGGTCATGTTCGACAACCTCGCGACGGTTGGCGTCGCGCTGCTCGATCAGCCGTTCACGACGCTCCTCGAGCTCCTCGGCGCGGGCCTCGTGCTCGGCCAGCTGACTCTTCACTTCTTCGCGCTGAGCGCTGAGGCCGGCCAGGTCCGGCAATTCATCGAGCTGCTGACGGCGCTTGGCACGGTCGGCGGCGATGCGCTCGAGCCGAGCTTCCAGCTCACGCAGTCGGTCCTGGGTGCGTTCAGCCTCGTGGCTGTCGCTGCGCCAGCGTTCGTTGAAGGCCTCCCATTCGGCGTCGGCCTCCTCCACCGCGGGCTCGGCCTCCTCCAGCGCCGCTTCCAGCTCGGCCAGTTGCTCTGCCAGTTCTTCCTGCTCGGGGCCCAGGGTCTCCAGGCGATCCTCGAGGGCCAGCAGGCGCTGACTGTCGTCCTCGCCGAGACGATCGAGCTCCTCGAGCTCGCGGCGGGCACTCTCGAGATCCCGCGCCAGCTGCTGATCGCGGGAGCGGGTGTGTTCGAGCTCCTGCTCGAGGCGGGCGATGGCAGTGGTGGTCTCGTAAAAGCGTGCCTGGCGCTGGTCGAGCTCAGAGGCCAGGCCATCGTGCTCGGCGCGGGCCTCTTCCAGCCGGGTCTCGCACTGGCGCATGCCGAGCACCTCGCGCTCCACCGCGGTCTCTAGCTCGCGCACCCGGGTGTCCTGCTCGGTCTGGGCGGCACGCAAGGCGCGTCCGCGCAGCAGTGCGAGTTCGCCCTTGACCCGGTGCTCTTCTTCTTTCAACGACTGGTAGCGTCTGGCCGCCTCGGCCTGACGCTTGAGCCGCTCGAGCTGCTTGTCCAGCTCCTCACGGATATCGTCGAGCCGGTCCAGGTTCTCCTGGGTGCGACGCATGCGATTTTCGGTCTCGCGACGGCGCTCCTTGTACTTGGAGATACCGGCGGCCTCTTCCAGGGTGGCGCGCAGCTCTTCGGGACGCGCCTCGATCAGCCGCGAGATCATGCCCTGGCCGATGATAGCGTAGGAGCGCGGCCCCAGGCCGGTGCCCAGGAACAGGTCGGCGATGTCGCGTCGGCGACACTTCTGGCCGTTGAAGAAGTAGCTGGACTGGGCGTCCCGGGTGACCTGACGCTTGACCGAGATCTCGGCGTACTGGGCGTAGACCCCGCCCATGGTGCCGTCACGGTTGTCGAAGGTCAGCTCGATGGAGGCCATGCCCACCGGCTTGCGCCCGGTGGAGCCGTTGAAGATGACGTCGGTCATCGACTCGCCACGCAGGGTCTTGGCCGAGGATTCGCCCATGACCCAGCGTACGGCGTCGATGATGTTCGACTTGCCGCAGCCGTTGGGACCGACGATGGCGGTCATGTTGCCGTCAAAGGGCACCGTGACCGGATCGACGAAGGACTTGAACCCGGCCAGCCGGATCGACGTCAGACGCATGGACTATTCAATCACTCGATCGATGATTAGCGCGACAGGATCCATGTCCGGGCCGCCTACTGCAACCCCTTGTCGTTCACCCATGAGATCGCCGGCCTGGGGCTGGGCCTGGCCGCTGGACGATACCCGTGCCAGCAGACGTACCTCATCGACCTGCGCGAGGCTTGCCATGGGCGACATGGCATCGCTGGCGTCAAGGGTCAGACTGGCCGGCAGGTCGGCCAGGGTCAGGCGCTCGATGGCCAGCGGCGGCAGCTTGCCTTCGCTGTCCCGCGCCACCACGAACACCGTGGTCTCCGGCGCCAGACGCCCGACCAGTTCGTCGGCCAGCGACAGGCTGACCAGGACATTGCGCTCGCTCGCCGCAGGGGCCAGGCGTTGCTCGGCCTGGGCGACGCCCTGGCGCATGGCCTCGGACAACGGCGAGTCGTCTGCCGTCGACAGACCGCGCCGCCAGAAGCCCAGGGCGCCCTGGTAGTCGTCCTGCTGGAAGGCCTCGACCCCCAGAAACCACATGGCCGAGGGCAGATTCGGCGCCTCACGACTGGCCTCCCGGGACAGCGCCAGAATGCGATCGTCGAGCCGCCCTTCGTTGATGAAGTACTGCATCTTGGCCAACTCGCCGATCCACCAGGGTGAACGCCCCTCCAGCGCAAGCACACGCTCGATGGCATCACTGGCCTCGGCGTAGGCGCCGCTGTCGCGGTAAAGCGGATACAGCGTCTGCCACACGCGAGGGTTGTCGGGTTGGCTCTCGGCCTGCTGCTCGAGGCGCTGGATCATCAGCGCGAGGCTGGCCTCGGGGTCGTTACGTACCTCTTCGATGGCCTGATACAGCACCAGGTCGCCCTCGGCGCCCTCCCAGCGGTACCACAGCACGCTGACCACCACAACCGCCACCAGCACCAGCGGCACCGCCAGCTTGCCCGCAGCGGCAGACTTCAGCGGTGAGCGCTTGAGCCGCTCGGTGTCATCGAGCAGGCTGCGCTGGAGTTCACTGAGATCCTCGTCGAAGCGTGCTGCGTCGATGTCTCCCCGAGACTTGGCCGCTTCCAGCGACGCCACCCGACGACGATAGACCGCCACGTTCTGGGCGGCGGCGTCATCGCTGTCTTCCAGCGCACGTTGCAGGCGTTCCACCTTCGCCGCACGGCGCAGCGGCAGGATCAGCAGCCAGGCCGCGAGCAGCAGCAGAACGGCAAAGGCCAGCCATAACAGGGTCATGCGGATCCCTCTCTATCGATCAGATCGTCCAGGCGCGCCTGCTCCTCGGCGGACAGCCTGCGTACCTGGGTGCGTCGCCGTGAGCGGATGATCAGCCACAATACCAGGGCGCCGATGACGACCAGCGCGCCGGGCAGCCCCCACAGCAGCAGGGTGCGTCCCTCGAGACGCGGATTGTAGAGGACATAGTCGCCGAAGCGCTGGACCATGAAGTCGATGATCTCCTTGTCCGAGCGGCCGTCCTGAAGCTGGGCGTAGACCCGCTCGCGCATGTCGGCGGCGATCGGCGAGTTGGAGTCGCCGATGGCCTGATTCTCGCACTTGGGGCAGCGCAGGGTCGCGGTCAGCTCCTGATAGCGCTTCTCGGTCACCGGGTTGTCGAAGCCACGCACCTCGATGGCTTCCGCCCGAGCGTCGAGCGCAGCGACAAGCATCAACAGCGCCAGCACCATGCTCGCCAGCCAGCCAAGGCCCGAGCCAGCCAGGTGGCGAGTACGGGCGCTGCTGTCGTCGCCGCTAGCGCGGGTGCGGGCGCTGGAGCTGATAGCGCGGGTGCGGGCGCTGATAGCGCTCGAGCAGCACAGATCGATCAACGCCATTTTTCCACCTCCGGCAAGATGATCTTCTCCACATCGTCGGCGGTGATATAGCCGGTGTGGTGGTAGCGAATGAACCCCTCGGCGTCTACCAGGAAGGTCTCGGGAGCCCCGTAGACGCCGAGATCGAAGCCGAGGGTGCCCTCGGGATCGAAGATATTGAACTCGAAGGGATTGCCGAACTGGTTCAGGAAGGCGCGTCCCCTGGCCCTGCGCTCGCCGTCGCTGGCACCTTCTTCCTTGTAGTCGACCCCGACCAGGCGTACCCCGCGCTCGGCCAGATCCAGAAGCTGCGGCATCTCCTGACGACAGGTCGGACACCAGCTGCCCCAGACATTGACCAGGGAAAGCTCGCCGGACAGCGCGTCCTGGCTCACCCGGCGCTCGGGATCCTCGAGGGTCGACAGCTCGAAGTCCGGGAACTCCCTGGCCATCAACGCGGATTCCCTTTCAAAGGGGTTGATCGACAGCCCCTTGTAGAGAAAGATCCCGAGCGCCAGAAACAGCACCAGCGGCAACAGCAATAAAAGTCGACGTTTCATGCACGGGTCTCCCTGGCCGTGACGACAATGACAGGAGCAAAGGCCAGCGGCTGACGATCTTTCATGATGCACTGGCCTCCCTGGCCGTCACGACAGGTTCGGGCTCACGTACGCTCAAGCGGCGACGGTAGCGCCTGTCGGCGACGGCGATGATGCCACCGGCGGCCATCAGCAGTGCGCCCAGCCACAGCCAGCGCACGAAGGGCTTGATCTGCACCCTGAGCGCCCAGCTGCCGTCGTCGAGCTCCTCGCCCATGGCCACGTAGAGGTCATGGAACAGGCCAGGCCGCAGCGCCACCTGGGTCATCGGCATGCCGCGCGCGATGTACAGGCGCTTCTCCGGGTGCATCTCGAAGCTTGCGCTGGCGCCCTCTCGGGTCACCTCGATGGTGGCCGCGTCGGAGACATAGTTCGGCCCACGACGCTCGTCCAGCGCCGTCATGTGAAAGCCGATTCCGTTGACCTCAACGCGGTCACCGACATTCATGCGCACGTTGCGCTCCACCGAATAGTTGGACACCAAGGCGACCCCGATGATGGTCACGGCAAGCCCCAGATGGCCGAGCACCATGCCCCAGTAGGCTGGCGTCAGGCGCTTGAGGGCGCCAAGGCGCGAGCCGGCGCGGGAGGTCTTGCCCCACAGGTCGCGCACCAGCGACAGCACCAGCCACAGCGCCGCGACCAGGCCCAGCGACGCCTTCAGGTTCCACTGCCCGGTGTAGACCAGCGGCGCCGCCACGCCGATGACCAGGGCGCCGAGACCGGCGATCCACAGGCGGGTCAGCAACTCGCGCCCGGCCATGCGCTTCCAGCGGGCGCTGGGGCCAAGCCCCATGAACACGCAAAGCAATACGGTCAGGGGCACGAACAGGGCGTTGAAGTAGGGAGGCCCCACGCTGATCTTGCCCAGGTTCAGCGCGTCGAGCAGCAGCGGATAGACGGTGCCGAGCAGCACCGTCACCGTCATCACCACCAGCAGGATGTTGTTGACCAGCAACAGGGCATCGCGGGATACCCAGTTGAAGCCTCCGGGCTGGCTGACCCGTGGCGCGCGCAGGGCGAAGATCAACAGTGACAGGCCCACGGTGATGCCCAGCAGCACCAGAATGAACAGGCCCCGCGAAGGATCATTGGCGAAGGCGTGCACCGAGGTCAGCACCCCTGAGCGCACCAGGAAGGTGCCCATCAGCGACAGCGAGAAGGTGGTGATCGCCAGAAGCACCGTCCAGCTCTTGAAGGTGCCGCGCTTTTCGGTCACCGCCAGGGAGTGGATCAGCGCGGTGCCGGCGAGCCAGGGCAGCAGCGAGGCGTTCTCCACCGGGTCCCAGAACCACCAGCCGCCCCAGCCCAGTTCGTAGTAGGCCCACCAGCTACCGAGCGCGATGCCGACGGTGAGAAAGGCCCAGGCGATATTGGTCCAGGGGCGCACCCAACGGGTCCAGGCGCTATCCAGGCGTCCGCCCAGCAGCGCAGCGATGGCAAAGGCGAAGACCACGCTGAAGCCCACGTAACCCATGTACAGCATCGGCGGATGGATGATCAGACCGACGTCCTGCAGCAGCGGATTGAGGTCGGCGCCGTCGGCGGGGATATTCGGCAGCGAACGCTCGAAGGGGTTGGAAGTGATCAGCACAAAGGCCAGAAAGCCCACGCTGACCAGCCCCATCACGCCGAGCACGCGCGCCACCATGTCCGGTGGCAGCCCCCGGGAGAAGCAGCCCACGGCGAAGGTCCAGACTCCGAGGATCAGGCTCCACAGCAGCACCGAGCCTTCGTGGTTGCCCCACACCGCGCTGAACTTGTAGTACCAGGGCAATAGCGAGTTGGCGTTGTTGGCGACGTTGACCACGCTGAAGTCGTCGAGCATGTAGCTCGCCGTCAGACAGCCGTAGGCGATCAACAGAAAGGCCAGCTGGCCCGCCGCCATCGGCCGCGCGTAGGCCATCCACAGCGGGCGCCGAGTGGCAGCCCCGGCCAGCGGCAGCACCGCCTGCACGCAGGCCATCAGCAGCGCCACGATCAGCGCGTAGTGTCCGATTTCCGGAATCATCTTGATCAGCATGGATTCACCTTGGCCCGCCTTCCGTCCGCGTCAGTCCCCTGGCGCCTGGCTCTGCGACTGAATCGCGTGGGCCCATGGGCCCGGAACGCCTGCGTTATGGTCGATTGACCCTGTCCCATCCTGGTCCGAAGAAGCGCCTTCGGCCCTGCCCCCTCGGGCAAACAAGGCCCCGCACCACGGAGCCCCGTTGTCGGGATACCTTTTTTGTCGATGCACGCAGCCTACTGCGCCGTGCCTGGGCCCGCCTGCTTGTAGTCTGCCGGCGAATAGCCGGCGTCTTCCAATGCCTCGGCGACCTCGGGCGGCATATAGTTCTCGTCGTGCTTGGCCAGCACCTTGTCGGCCGCGATATAGCCGTCGCCGGTCAGTTCGCCGACCACCACCACGCCCTGCCCCTCGCGAAACAGGTCCGGCAGGATGCCGCTGTAGCGCACCTCGACATCGTCGACGTAGTCGGTGACCACGAAGCTGACGTCCAGGCTGTCACTGTCACGATGGACGCTGCCTTCCTTGACCATCCCGCCGGCACGTAGCTGCCGGTCCACGGGGGCTTCTCCGGCGGCAATCTGCACCGGGCTGAAGAACAGGTTGATGTTGGAGCGCAGGGCGTACAGCGTCAGTCCCACCGCCACCGCACACAGCGCCACCAGTCCAAGCACCAGCAGCATCTTATTTCGGCGTTTAGCCCTCATCTTGATCCTCCGAGGGGGAACTTGCGACCGCGGCGTCACGCCTCAGCCGGCGGCGCAAGGTGCGCCGAACACCGCGGCTTTCGCCGCGAACCAGAATCACGCTCAACAGCAGAAAGCCCAGGGTCGCACCCCAGGCGGTCCACACATAGGGGCCGTGGCTGCCCATGCTGACCAGCTCGGCCAGCGACTCGAAAGCCATCATGGACGCTCCTCGAACAGCTCTTTCACCCAGCGCTTGTGGCCTTCACGGCGCAGGATCTCGGTACGGGTGCGGGTCAGGGTGAAGGCCGCGAAGAAGGCGTAGAACCCCAGCACCATGATCAACAGCGGCATCCACATCTCGACCGGCATCGCCGGGCGTTCGGTGATGGTGAAGCTGGCGGGCTGGTGCAAGGTGTTCCACCACTCCACCGAGTACTTGATGATGGGTATGTTGATCACCCCCACCATGGCCAGCACCGACGCCGCCTTGGCGCCGCTCTGGGGGCGGGCGAAGGCGCGCCGGATCAGCATCACGCCAAGATACAGAAACAGCAGGATCAGCATCGAGGTAAGGCGGGCGTCCCACTGCCACCAGGTGCCCCAGGTAGGCTTGCCCCAGACCGACCCCGACAGCAAGGCGATGGCGGTCATGGCGGCGCCCAGCGGCGCCATCATCGCTGCCGCCATGTCGGCGATCTTGATCTTCCAGACCATGAACACGAAGCCGGAGGCGGCCAGCGCCATGAAGATCGACTGGGCCAGGAAGGCCGCAGGCACGTGCACGTAGATGATGCGAAAGCTGTTGCCCTGCTGGTAGTCCGCCGGAGCGAAGGCCAGCCCCCAGACGCTGCCGACCAGGATCAGCGCCAGCGCCAGCGCCCAGCACCAGGGAGAGAGACGCGCGGCTATGCCGTAGAACCAGCGCGGCGATCCCAGCTTGTGAAAGAAGGCCCACATGAGCGTTGTACCTCGATCAACCTTGAATTCGTGATGGCCAAGACGGCCCGATCAACCATGGATACTGATGCGCAGCGACGCGGCAATGGCCACAGGAGCCGCCATCAGCGCTACCGACAACAGCGCGCCGATCACCGCCAGGTGCCCAAGCCATTCCCCGCCGCCCAGCGCCGCGCCCATGGCGCCGGTGCCGAAGATCAGCACCGGCATGAAAAGTGGCAACACCAGAAGCGACAGCAGCATGCCACCACGCGCCAGCCCCACCGTCAGCCCTGCGCCGATGGCACCGATCAGGCTGATGCAGCCACTTCCCAGTGCCAGGGTCGCGCTCAGCGCCAGGTAGCTGCCCTGGGGCAATGCCAGCAGCACCCCCAGCAAGGGGGCCATCAACGCCAGCGGTAGCCCGGTGGTCAACCAGTGCACGGCGACCTTGGCCAGCACCAGCAACGACAGCGGGTGCGGTGCAAGCAACAGTTGCTCAAGGGTGCCGTCCTCGAAGTCGCCACGAAACAAGCCGTCCAGCGACAGCAGTGCCGACAGCAAGGCGGCCACCCACAACACGCCAGGGGCGATCAGCGCCAGGCGTTCGGGTTCCGGCGAGATCCCCAGCGGAAACAGGGTGATCACCATGGCGAAGAACACCAGCGGGGTCAGGGCGTCACCCGGTCGACGGGCGACCGCCGTCAAGTCACGGCGGAAGGTGGCAGCCATCGCGCGACCAAGGCCATCACCGGCCTCTCTGACCGGCTCGGCGGCTTCGATCGACCCAGACGTCGGCGTGTTCATGAAGCCACCTGTCGGTGTCCGTCCAGGGTCAGCCGGCGTACGCCAGGCACATTGGACAGCGGATGGTGGGTGGTGACCAGCACCGCGCCGCCGCTGGCGGCATGGTTGGCCAGGCGGCGCTCCAGGGCGGCCACGCCGGCCACATCGATCGCGGTAAAAGGTTCGTCCAGCACCCATAGGGCACGGCGACTCGACACCAGACGAGCCAGGGTCACCCGGCGCTTCTGGCCGGCCGATAGCTGGGCGGTGGGGACGTCCTCGAAGCCGGCCAGGCCGACTTCGGCCAGGGCCGCCTCGAGCTCGGCGTCGGGGCGCCCCTCGCCCCCCAACGCCTGATACCAGCGCAGGTTTTCCAGGGCACTCAGGTTGGCCTTGATACCCGGGGCATGGCCCAGATACAGCAGGTTGGCCAGCAGGTCGGCGCGGGCGCGGGGCAGCGCCCGCCCCTGCCAGCGCACCTCTCCATCGACGTCGGCGATCTGGCCGCACAGGATCTTCAACAGCGTGGTCTTGCCACTGCCGTTGGGTCCCTCGACTCGGAGCACTTCCCCCGCCTTGAGGACAACATCCAATCCTCGAAACAACCAGCGGCCATCGCGCTCACAGGCCAGTTGTCGGGCTTCAAGACACAGACGCAAAGGGCACTCCACAACCAGGGACGGGGCAGCAAATCACGCACAGACTTTACACCGATTGCACTACCCGAACCAGACAGCCAGCGCAGCTGACAGCCGCAATCGCACAGGCAATGCACCTTTCGTTGATCCATGGCACTTGCACGAGCGGCGAGGCCTGCTATCTTTCACATACTGTATGAATCGACAGTATCAAGATCCCTCGACGTTGACACCAATCGCCACCCGCTACTCCATCCCGTGACAGCCCGACCCTCACAACAAGGGAGACCCCGCGCCATGGATATCGCGACCTGCCAGTTCCTCGAACGCCTGCCCAACCTGCCCATCGCCGACAGCTGGGCTCCCGTCGACTCCACCTCGGATGCCCTGGTGGAGGTCCCCCTGCTGGGGCAGGTATCCGCCGGCATGCCGATCGAGGCCTGCCTGGACAACGCCACCCTGCAGGTGCCATCGCGCATGGTCAGGCGCAACACCTACGCCCTCAAGGTGTGCGGCAACTCGATGATCGATTGCAATATCTTCGACGGCGATGTGATCATCATCGAACGCCAGGAAAGCGCCGAGAACGGCGAAACGGCGGTGGTGATGATCAATGACCAGGAGGTCACCCTGAAAAAGCTCTATATCGAGAAGAATGGTGTTCGCCTGCAGCCGGCCAACGAGACCATGCCCCCGATCTACCTGAAGAACAGTGACATCCGTGTGCTGGGCCTGGTCATGGGTGTCGCCCGCCAGGAAGAAATGGCCGCCTGATGCGCTACCCGATACCCGAGCTTGCCCCCGGTGAGTGGCACGAAAGCGAGATCGAGGTGGAAAAGAGCCGCTTCATCGCCTGGGTGGCCCACGCCCCCAAGGTGGCGGACTTCGAAGCGCTGCTGGCCGAGGCTCGCAGGCAGCATCCCAATGCCAGCCATCATTGCAGCGCCTACATCGCAGGCCCGCCCGGGGAGCAGGTGAACATTGGCTTCTCCGATGACGGCGAGCCGGGCGGTACCGCCGGCCGACCGATGTTTCAGGCACTCGATGGCGATGGCATCGGCCAGGTGGGCGCGGTGGTGACCCGCTACTTCGGAGGCACCAAACTCGGTACCGGCGGACTCGCCCGCGCCTATACCCAGGCGCTGGTCACGGTGCTGGAAAGCCTGCCCAGGGGCGAATGCATCGAGCGCCGCCCACTCAAGATACGGGTCGACTTTGCCGGCGAGGCCGACGCCCGGCAGTGGTGCCAGGCGCAGGATATCCCGGTGCAGGCGGTCGACTACGGGGCCGAAGGCGTCACCTTGACCCTGGGCTGGCCCAGTGAACGGTCCACCGACCTGAGCGAGCTCAGCACTCGCCTGAAGGGCCGCATCGAGTCCCTGGACCATCGGGCAGGCTAGGCCCGCTCGATGCTAACGTCGTGGGAGCCTCCAGCCCCGTCTGTTCCGCCTCCGGGGCCGGTCCGACGCGCCCCCTGCTAAAGCGGCCGCTCCAGGACGGCGTGTTCGTCCTTGGTGAGAGCCTCCTCTCCAGACGAGACAGCGTCTTCACCGATATAGCGTCTGCGCTTGTCGGCCTTGAGCCGTGCCACGTCGACCACCACCAGGCCATCGATGCAGTAGCCGAAGGCGGTATCCACGCCGAAGGCCTTGAAGCTGACGCCACCGGGTTCGGCCACCTCCACGTACTGCTTGTAGAGCGCCGGCACCCCCGCCCCCATGGCCTGCAGGGCGCCTTTCAAGCGCTGAAAGTCCTCGCCGGCATCGTTGCCGGCGAACAGCCGATCCGCCTCCTCGCGCCCGGCGCGCGACATCGTGCACACCGCCTTGGCCCGGATCGGGCTGTCACCGTCCCCGTGGTAGTGCCGGTAGTAGCTGACCAGCAGGTCCTTGGCCAGGGGCGGTAGATGATTGGGAATGGTCACCGGCCCGAACAGCCAGCGCACCTCGGGATGATGGCGCAGGTAGGCGCCAAGACCATGCCAGAGATAGTCGAGACTGCGACGTCCCCAGTAGCGTGGCTGGACAAAGCTGCGGCCCAGCTCCAGCCCGTGGCGCCAGCGATCCATCGGCGCCTGTTCGAGATGAAAGATGGTGGCGCTGTAGAGCCCTTCGATGCCTTTGCTATCGAGGATGCGCCCGACCTCACCGAGACGATAGGCCCCGGCGATTTCCAGGTCACGATCGTCCCACAGCACCAGATGACGATAGTGCTCGTCGTACTCGTCCAGATCCCGCTTCTTGCCGGTGCCCTCGCCGACCCGGCGAAAGGCAATTTCACGCAGCCGCCCGATCTCACGCATCACCGCAGAGTCGGGACGATGGTCAAACAGCAGGATCTGCTTGCCGTCAGGCGTCCTGCCCAGCACCTCGGCGTCGACCAGCTCCTCTCGCAGGTGCTGGCGATTTTCCGGATGGGCAATACCGGCCTCGGAGACAAACACGCCCTTGCGTCCCCGCCCCAGACGGTAGACGTGCTTGCGCAACAGCTTGAGCTTGGCGACGGTGGCCAGGTCCTCGCGGTCGAAGCGTGACAGCGGGATCTCGCCCCCCACCTTGAGCGTGATGTGCCGCCCTTTCTGGCGGAACATCTCGTGGGGCAACAGCAGCGTGCCCAGCGGCGAGTACAGCGAGGCCAACGAATAGAACAGCGAGGAGTTGCGACCGCCAACGTGCACCGGCAGGATCGGCGCATTGGTGCGCCGGGCCGCGTGCAGGAAACCCGACAGCCAGTTGCCGTCCTTTACCCCCTTGGGTCCCGCCCGCGACACCTCGCCGGCGGGGAAGACGATCACCGCCTGTTCATCGTCGAGGGCATCAACGATGCCCTGCAGGCTCTTGCGAAAGCCCCTGCGCGACAGGTTGTCCACCGGCAGCAGCAACGGTGCCAACGGCGAAAGCTGCATCAACAGATCATTGGCGACGATCTTCACGTCAGGGCGTACATCCGCCACCATGCGTACCAGCGCCAGCCCATCCAGAGCACCGAGGGGATGATTGGCGACGATCACCACCCTGCCGGCGACCGGAATGTTGTCGCGATCACGCGACGACAGCGAATAGCCGAAGTTCAGATGATCGAGCACCGCGTCGATGAACTCGAGTCCTCCGGCGCGGCGATGACGCTCGAGAAAGGCGTTGATCTCGCGCTCGTGCACCAGGCGCTTGAGGCCGGCACTCAACAGGCGGCGGCACCAGGCTGGCCAGCTCTGTGCCTTCGGCACCTTGGCCATCAAGGCCTTTTCGACATCGATCATGCCCGTCCTCCGTCGGTGGCAATAGCCGCCAGACTAGAAAGCGCGCATGACAGCACCGTGGCGATCGCATGTAAGCGGGATGACGGGCTCGACCGGAGTCAGCTACAAAAGCAGCGCCCCCACCTGGCGGCGGGGGCGCTGCGTTCGGTCAAACCAGGGCTGCGGGCCCGGATGCCCTTAGCCCAGGCACTTGATCATCACCCCGGCGGCTACCTTTGATCCGATGACGCCGGCGGACGCCTGTGGCTCATAGGGAGTGGGCCCATCGCCCGGAAGACCTTGTTCCTGGTGTTTGATCACTATCGCGGGGTGTCACCCCAGATACTTGATCATCACCCCGGCGGCCACTGCCGAGCCGATGACGCCGGCGACATTGGGCCCCATAGCATGCATCAGCAGGAAGTTGTGGGGATTGGACTCGAGCCCTACCTTGTTGGACACCCGCGCCGCCATGGGCACCGCCGAGACACCGGCGGAGCCGATCAGCGGATTGATCGGATGCTTGCTGATGAGGTTGAGCAGCTTGGCCATCAGCACACCGCAGGCGGTGCCGATGGCAAAGGCCACCATGCCGAGCCCGAGGATGCCCAGGGTTTCCACCGCCAGAAAGCGGTCGGCCATCAGCTTGGAGCCCACCGACAGCCCGAGGAAGATGGTCACGATGTTGATCAGGGCGTTCTGCGCCGTGTCCGAGAGCCGTTCGACCACCCCGCACTCGCGCATCAGATTGCCGAAGCAGAACATCCCGAGCAGTGGCGCCGCATCAGGCAGGAACAATACCACCAGGATCAGCAGCGCCAGCGGAAACACGATCTTCTCGAGCTTCGACACAGGGCGCAGCTGGGTCATGGCGATGCTGCGCTCCTTCTGGGTGGTCAACGCCTTCATGATCGGTGGCTGGATCAGCGGCACCAGCGCCATATAGGAGTAGGACGCCACGGCGATGGCACCCAGCAACTCGGGGGCCAGAATGCTCGAGACATAGATCGAGGTCGGGCCGTCGGCACCACCGATGATGCCGATGGCCGCAGCCTGGTTGAGGCTGAAGTCCATCCAGCCCATGGCGGTCATGCCCACCGCCCCGATCAGGGTGGCGAAGATGCCGAACTGGGCGGCGGCACCGAGGAACAGGGTGCGCGGGTTGGCCAGCAGCGGACCGAAGTCGGTCATCGCGCCGACCCCCATGAAGATCACCAGCGGCGCGATACCGGAGGCGATGGCCACGCTGTAGAACTGATACAGCATGCCATGGGAATAACCCCCATCCATGGCCAGGTCATTGGCGGTGCGAAGCAGCGCCGGCGAGATATCGCCGTGCAGCGTCTCGCTGATGGCGTAGCGCCAGGTATCCACATCGGCACCCGCCGGCAGGCTGGTGCCGAGCGCCTGGGCCATCTGCGCCAGCAGCTCGGGACGGCCCAGGTGGGCCGCCTGCTCCGCCGCCGACAGCGCCAGCCCCGCCTCGGGGATATTGGCCAGGATGCCGCCAAAGCCGATCGGCACCAGCAACAGCGGTTCGAACTTCTTGGCGATGGCCAGCCACAAGAGCAGCAGGCCCACCACCAGCATCACCGCCTGGCCCAGGGTCAGGTTGTACAGCCCGGAGCCGTACCATAGGGTCAGAATCTTCTCCATGGGAGGTCCTTAAAGCACGATCAGGGTGTCGCCGACGGAGACGCTGTCGCCCTCGGCGACCTGGACATCGGACACGGTGCCGGCAGCGGCAGCACGGACCTCGGTCTCCATCTTCATCGCCTCGAGGATAACCACCACGTCGCCCTCGGCCACGCTGTCGCCGGGCTTGACGTTGACCTTGAAGATGTTGCCGGCCAGAGGTGCATCGATGGTCTCGCCGGAGGAGGCTGCCGGCGCCGCCGGTGCAGCGGCAGGAGAGCCATCAGCGGGCGCTTCCTTGACCTGGGAAATGTCGCCACCCTCGGCGACCTCGACCACGTAGGCGGTGCCGTTGACCTTGACGGTGTAGGTCTCGGGTCCGGCGGTACCAGCCTTGGCCGCCGGCGCCTTGGCGGGCGCAGCGGGCGTCGCCGCCTCGACGCTGGGCGCAGGTTCGAAGGCGTCGGGGTTGTCGCGGTTCTTGAGGAACTTGAGCCCGATCTGCGGGAACAGTGCATAGGTCAGAACGTCGTCCACCCGACGCTCGCCTTCAGCCAGACGGATGCCGTCATCCTTGGCCTTGGCCGCGAGTTCATCGGTCAGCCGCGACATCTCGGGGTCCAGCCGATCCGCGGGACGCTCGGTGATCGGTGAGGCACCGTCCAGCACCCGGCTCTGCAATTCGCTGTCGAAGTCCGCCGGCGCAGCGCCGTACTCGCCCTTGAGCAGTGCCTGCACCTCCTTGGAGATGGACTTGTAGCGCTCGCCCATCATCACGTTCATCACCGCCTGGGTGCCGACGATCTGGGAGGTGGGCGTCACCAGCGGGATATAGCCGAGGTCTTCACGGACCCGGGGAATCTCCTTGAGCACCTCGTCGAGACGGTCACCGGCGCCCTGCTCCTTCAACTGGCCTTCCATGTTGGTCAGCATGCCGCCCGGCACCTGGGCCACCAGGATGCGCGAGTCGATGCCCTTGAGCGAGCCCTCGAACGCGGCGTACTTCTTGCGCACCTCGCGGAAGTAGGCGGCAATATCTTCCAGGGCCTCCAGGTCCAGGCCAGTGTCGCGCTCGGTGTCCTTGAGCATCGCCACCAGCGACTCGGTGGGACTGTGACCGTAGGTCATCGACATCGAGGAGATGGCGGTATCGACGTTGTCGACGCCAGCCTCAGCGGCCTTCAGTGCCGTCGCCGACGAAAGCCCGGTGGTGGCGTGACAGTGCAGATGGATGCGAATATTCAGCGCCGACTTGAGCTTGGTGACCAGCTCGAAGGCGTCATAGGGGGTAAGAAGCCCCGCCATGTCCTTGATCGCCAGAGAGTCGGCGCCCATTTCGGCGATGGACTTGGCCAGCTCCACCCAGCTGTCCAGGGTATGCACCGGGCTCTTGGTGTAGGAGATGGTACCCTGAGCATGGCCATCGTTGGCCTTGACCGCCTGGATCGCACGCTCGAGGTTGCGCGGATCATTCATCGCGTCGAACACGCGGAAGACGTCGACGCCGTTGGTCTTGGCGCGCTCAACGAAGCGGTCGACCACGTCATCGGCATAGTGGCGATAACCCAGCAGATTCTGGCCGCGCAGCAGCATCTGCTGCGGCGTATTGGGCATGGCTTCCTTCAACGCCCGTATCCGCTCCCACGGATCTTCGCCGAGATAGCGGATACAGGCGTCAAAGGTGGCGCCGCCCCAGGATTCCAGCGACCAGAAGCCGATCTTGTCGAGCTTCTCGGCGATGGGCAGCATGTCGTCGATACGCATGCGGGTGGCGAACAGAGACTGATGGGCGTCGCGTAGCACGACATCGGTGATGCCTAGCGGGCGTGCAGATTCGCTCATGGCTGGGTCCTTATCGTTATGAAGCGCTTTGTCGAAATTCACGGTCAGGGTCGTCGCCTGGTACGGACGACCTCAGCGACGCTGGCGGTAACGGTGAATCGCGGCGGAGATCGCCGCCATCACCGCATCGTCCTGGCCTGGCGCGGCGGGTGTCGCCCCGCGCTTGGGCGCCTCGACCGGCATCGGCTCGGGAAAGTAGCGACCGATGATGCGAGACATCAGCGTGGTGGTGATCACCAGCACCGTAAGAAAAACAAAAACAAAACCCATGCCGAGCGCCATCAGGCTGAGGCCCTCGTTGAGCAACTGAGTGTCTTGCATGCGGGATCCTCCGCGTTGTAGCGCCAAAGTTGCCTTGATCTTTCTGGATCGTACGGCTTGCGCAAAAATTTTGATGCTATACCCTGCCACATCCCCGGCACAGCACCATGGTCTAAAGGTAGCAGTTTTGGTTGTTAAATTACTACATAAACAGGGGTTAGACGAAGGTCGCATTGGGCTAGCGCCCATGGAGGGCGTGATCGACGCCCACACCCGCGACCTGCTGACCCGTGACGCCGGCTTCGACTGGACGGTCACCGAGTTCGTGCGGGTCGTGGACGCGCGCCTGCCGCCTCGAGTGTTCTACAAGCACTGCCCGGAACTGGCGACCGAAGGCGTCATCACACGCAACCGCATCCCGGTGCACCTGCAGCTGCTCGGCTCCGACCCCGATGCCCTGGCCGCCAATGCCCGGCAGGCGCTGCGCCTCGGCGCCATCAGCCTGGACCTGAACTTCGGCTGCCCGGCCAAACTGGTCAATCGCCACGACGGCGGCGCCTCATTGTTGCGCGACCCACGACGCCTGGAGCGTGCCGTGGACGCCGTCCACCGTGCCGTGGGCGACAGCATCCCGGTCACCGCCAAGATCCGCCTCGGCTTCTCCGATCGCCGTCGGGCACTGGACTGCGCCCTGGCCGCCGAGGCCGCCGGCGCCACCCAACTGGTGGTGCATGCCCGCACCCGGGACGAGGGCTATCGCCCGCCGGCCCATTGGGAGTGGATCGGACGCATCAACCAGCGCCTGCGCATCCCGGTCGTCGCCAACGGCGACATCTGGAGCCTCGAGGACTACTGGAAGGCACGCACCCTGTCCGGCTGTCGCGACGTCATGCTTGGCCGCGGCGCCCTTGCCGACCCTAGACTCGCCCTGCGCATCCGCCACTGGCAGCGCACCGGAGAGCGCCTGCCGGCCACATCCTGGACGGAGCGTGCCGACATCCTGACGTCCTATGCTGCAATGCAGCGTACCACACTCCCGGCAAAAGTGGTGGTGTCCCTACTAAAGCAGTGGATGAACCACATGAAGGCGCGCGATCGCGAGGCCGCCTCCCGCTTTCAGGCCCTGCGACGCATCACCGACCTCGATGAATTCCTTGCGGGGCTCGGCGCCCAGCACCCTGAACCAGGCCCCGTCACGACTCCAGACGCCACACTGCGCCAGAATCTCGCCTCCCCCAAGCACCGAGGCGAGGCAGTCGCCGCCGCCCAATAGGGATAGGCAGGCCAACCTCCCCTCCCGAAGAGGAATCCGATCGGAGCAGCGCCTAGCTCTTGTCCTTGAGATCGGCCCAATCCACATCGGGATCACGCCGCCCGTGGGCGCCGGCGTAGGGCGGAGATTTGGGCGGCTGCCACTGCGCCAGCCGCTCGGGCGCCACCTCGAACACCTCCACCGCCAGCGGGTGACAGGTGGACAGCGGATCCCTGGCGTCAGGCCCCCATAGATCCACCGACAGGTCGCCACCCGGGCAGCAGGACAGTGCGCACAACAGGTCGATCTCGGCGAACAGCTCGAGATAGTCCCCTGGCCGTGCCGGGCAGGCCTTCATGAAGTACTGGTCATCGTCGTTGAGCCCGGTGCACTGGAAGACGTTGAGCACGTCATGCACGTCGAACTCGGTCAGTCCCCAGGGAGCGACCGCCCGCACCAGGTTGGAATGGCAGTGAAAGTCGAAGTCCTCGCCAGTCAACAGGCGATTGACGTAGGGGTCGCAGCGGGTTCCCAGCAGGTCATGCACACGCCCGCCTTCGACGTCTTCACCGTAGCCGGCCAGGGTATCGTCGATGATGGTGGCCATCGGACGCAGGAAGGGCAGCGTCGACCACAGCCTGTCGTAGGTACTGACATGGGCCCGCTGCAATTGACGGGTGCGTGAGGCCCACATGCGTTCGCGCGGGTCATGGCGGTGCCACATATTGAAGTCCCCGACCTGAGCGCCATCGACGATGGCGATGCGAAAGACCTGCCCCGCCTTGACCTCCCAGGCCAGCCCATCACGAATCGGCACCCGGTGACTGGCCACCCGACGCCGACTCCCCGCCCGTTCGGTCAGGCCGTCATAGAAGGCGCGATCCACCTCGAGCATCGAGCCCCTGGTCGCCTGATACGCTGCCGCCACCTTGCTGCCCATGCACCACCCTCCTTACGCGTGAAAGCCACAAGGCTTCCCCTATGTGTGAAAGCCACAAGGCTTCAGCCTAGACCAGGCCAAGGGAGACAACGACCGACGCGCGACACGGCAACGTTCGCAACTGATCGACGCCATCAGCCGGTCGGCACGAAACTTGTCAGGAAAGGAGTCAGGAAAGGAGTCAGGAAACAGCATAAAAAAAGGCGCCCATCCTTCGACAGGCGCCTAAACGATCGCAACCGGCAGTGATCGCCAGCCGGTCAGCACGAAACTTGGCAGGAAACAGAAAACCCGCCCTCCGAAGAGAGCGGGTCTGAATCTGGCGCGCCCGGGAGGATTCGAACCTCCGACCACCTGATTCGTAGTCAGGTACTCTATCCAGCTGAGCTACGGGCGCGTAGGCAATGAAATTCATTGCGATGTCGTATTCCAGGAAACTATCGGAATGCAACCTGGGAGAAGATGGCGCGCCCGGGAGGATTCGAACCTCCGACCACCTGATTCGTAGTCAGGTACTCTATCCAGCTGAGCTACGGGCGCGTATCAATCTCTTGATGCACCAGGCATCCAACATGCCTGATCATCGGTACCCATGAAGCCGCTTCACGACATGCATCGTAAAATGGCGGAGAGGGAGGGATTCGAACCCTCGATGAGGCTATAAACCCCATACTCCCTTAGCAGGGGAGCGCCTTCAGCCACTCGGCCACCTCTCCCTCATCGGCACGGTGCGTATCCTACCGAGACGTAAGGCCTTTGTCCAGCCCAAGGTAAAAAAAGTTCTCCGACCGGCCACCGATTTCATTCGTCATCGGCGGCGCCATCGTCAGCCTTCTCGCGCTGGATGCGCTGGTAGATCTCTTCACGGTGGACAGCAACGTCCTTGGGCGCATTCACGCCGATACGCACTTGATTTCCCTTCACCCCCAGAACGGTGACGGTGATATCGTCCCCGATCATCAGGGTTTCGCCGACGCGGCGTGTCAGGATGAGCATGACTGATCTCCTTCTCAGACTTGTTACGTGAGTCGCTACGCCGTCACGCTTCCGGACGACGTGCCCTCTTTCTTGGTGGCGAGCACGAGCGACTCATGACACCTGATTGTGCCGTTTAAGGGAAGCCCCCTTTCCGCATTGGCGGAAGGGGACTCCTTAAAGCGTAGAAGGTGTGCGCCGCGCCGAGAAACTTATTCGCTCTCGATATCGGCCTTGTCGAGACCAAATGCCTTGTGCAGCGCACGTACCGCCAGTTCCATCTGCTTCTCGTCGATCACCACGGAGATCTTGATCTCCGAGGTCGAGACCATGCGGATGTTGATGTTCTCCTCGGCCAGCACGCGGAACATCTTCGAGGCGACACCGGCGTGTGAGCGCATACCCACCCCTACCAGAGACACCTTGGCGATATTATCGTCGCCACGCAACTCGCCACCGCCCAGATCGGGAATGACCTGCTGCTCGAGGATGCGCATGGTCTGCTTGTAGTCACCCTTGGCCACGGTGAAGGTGAAGTCGGTGTAGTCACCGGCCGGCGCCACGTTCTGCACGATCATGTCGATCTCGATATTGGCGTCGGCGATCGGGCCCAGGATGCGCGAGGCCACGCCCGGCACGTCAGGCGTGTTGAGCAGGGTCAGCTTGGCTTCGTTGGCGGTGAAGGCGATGCCTGAGATCAGCGGTTCTTCCATGGAATCCTCGTCTTGTTCGGAGTCTGCAACGATCAGGGTGCCGGGGCCGTCCTCGAAACTGGACAGCACGCGCAGCGGAACATTGTACTTGCCGGCAAATTCGACGGCGCGAATCTGCAACACCTTGGAGCCGAGGCTGGCGAGCTCCAGCATCTCCTCCACGGTGATCGAATCCAGGCGCTGGGCCTTGGAGCAGACCCGCGGGTCGGTGGTGTAGACGCCGTCCACATCGGTGTAGATCTGGCATTCGTCGGCCTTGAGCGCAGCCGCCAGCGCCACACCGGTGGTGTCCGAGCCGCCGCGCCCCAGGGTGGTGATATTGCCTTCCTCATCGACCCCCTGGAAACCGGCGACCACCACCACCTGGCCAGCGTCCAGGTCCTCGCGCATCTCATCGGTCTCGATGCGCTGGATGCGCGCCTTGGTGTGGGCGCTGTCGGTCATGATGCCGACCTGGGAACCGGTGTAGGACGTTGCCGGCACGTCCAGCTTGTGCAGCGCCATCGCCAGCAGGGAGATGGTCACCTGCTCGCCGGTGGACACCAGCATGTCCATCTCGCGCGGGGTCGGCTCGTCGTTGATCTCGTTGGCCATCCCGATCAGGCGGTTGGTCTCGCCGCTCATGGCGGAGACCACCACCACGACCTGATGGCCCTGGTCGCGGAAGCCCTTGACCTTTTCGGCCACGGCCTTGATGCGCTCCACCGAGCCGACCGACGTCCCACCGAACTTCTGTACGTATAGTGCCATATGCCGTCTTCCTCGCTCGTTGGATTCAATGAATGAAACTGTTGTCTCTGCGAAGTTTTGTCAGGGCAGAAAAAAGGGCCGGGGACCCTCTCGAGCCCCCGACCCCGCAGGGTTCACAATTTGGCGTCAACCCAGGCCGGCACGCTCTCCAGCGCCGCCGGCAGTGCATTGACGTCGCTGCCACCGGCCTGGGCCATGTCGGCACGACCGCCGCCCTTGCCGCCGACCTGCCCGGCGACGTGATTGACAAGCTCCCCGGCCTTGACCCTGGCGGTCAGATCATCGGTCACCCCGGCGATCAGGCTGACCTTGCCGGCGGCCTCGTCGGCCACCCCCAGCACGATGATGCCGGAGCCGAGCTTGTTCTTGAGCTGGTCGAGCACACCGCGCAGCTCCTTGCCCGACACGCCGTCCAGGTGCGTCGCCAGTACCTTGACGCCCTGGACCTCGGTGGCACTTGCCAGCATGTCGCTGCCGGCGGCGCTGGCAAGCTTGGCCTTGAGCCGCTCGAGCTCCTTCTCCAGGCCGCGATTACGCTCGACCAGGCTGTCGACGCGCTCCTCGAGCTGCTCGGGCTTGGCCTTGAGACGTTCGGCCACACGCGCGAGGCGCGCCTCCTGTTCACCGAAGTAGGCCAGCGCCCCCTCACCGGTGATCGCCTCGATCCGCCGCACGCCTGAGGCGATGCCGCTCTCGGCGACGATATGACAGCAGCCGATGTCGCCACTGCGGGCCACGTGGGTACCACCACACAGCTCGATGGAGAAATCGTCGGCACCGATGGTCAGCACCCGCACGCTGTCGGCGTACTTGGCCTCGAACAGGGCAGCGGCGCCCTTTTCCTTGGCCTCATCGAGGGTCATGCTCTCGATCCGGGTCGGCGCATTGGCCAGCACCTGCTGGTTGACCAGGCGCTCCACTTCCTTGAGCTGTTCGGCGCTCATGGCCTCGAAGTGGCTGAAGTCGAAACGCAGGCGCTCGGGGGTCACCAGCGAGCCCTTCTGCTGGACATGATCGCCCAGCACCAGACGCAGGGCCTTGTGCAGCAGGTGGGTCGCCGAGTGGTTACGTACTGTCGCCGCACGCAGGCTCTCGTCCACCTGGGGCGTGACCTCGCTGCCGACCACCAGCTCACCCTCGAGCAACACCCCCTGATGCAGGTGATGCCCTGCCTGCTTCTGGGTGTCCTTGACCAGGAACCGCCCGCCCTCGACGTTCAGGTAGCCGGTATCGCCGACCTGGCCACCGGACTCGCCGTAGAAGGGGGTGCGGTCCAGCACCACCACGGCGGGATGCTCAGGCGTCAGGCGCTCGAGCGCATTGCCTTCGCTGTCATAGAGCGCGACCACCCTGGCACTGTCCTCGAGGCGGTCGTAGCCGGTGAACTCAGTCTGTCCCTCAAGCTCGATGGTGGCGCTGTATTCGGCGCCGAACTGGCTGGCCGCGCGGGCCCGCTCGCGTTGCGCCTCGAGCTCCCGCTCGAAGCCTTCGGCATCGAGGGTGACGCCACGCTCTCGACAGACATCGGCGGTGAGGTCATAGGGAAAGCCGTAGGTGTCATAGAGCTTGAACACCGTCTCGCCCGGCAGGGTGTCACCGTCGAGCGCGGCCAGCGCCTGCTCCAGCAGGCCCATGCCATGATCCAGGGTGCGAGCGAACTGCTCTTCTTCCTTCAGCAACACGCGCTCGATCTGCGCGCGAGCCTGGCGCAACTCCGGGTAGGCCTCGCCCATCTCGGCGTCCAGCGCCGCCACCAGGCGGTGGAAGAAGGCTCCCTGGGCGCCCAGCTTGTGACCATGGCGGATCGCCCGGCGAATGATCCGCCTGAGCACGTAACCACGCCCTTCGTTGGAAGGCAGTACGCCGTCCGCGATCAGGAAGGCACAGGAACGGATATGGTCGGCGATCACGCGCAGCGACGGCGCCTCCAGGTCGCTCGCACCGGTCGCCTCGGCGGCGGCCTTGAGCAGATTCTGGAACAGGTCGATCTCGTAGTTGGAGTGGACCCCCTGCATGACCGCGGCGATGCGCTCCAGCCCCATGCCGGTATCGATGGACGGCTTGGGCAGCGGCTTCATCTCGCCGCTGGCGTCGCGATCGAACTGCATGAACACCAGGTTCCAGATCTCGATGTAGCGATCACCGTCTTCCTCCGGACTGCCGGGAGGGCCGCCCCACACCTCGGCGCCATGATCGTAGAAGATCTCGGAGCTGGGTCCGCAGGGGCCGGTGTCGCCCATCTGCCAGAAGTTGTCTTCGTCCAGCTTGGAGAAGCGCTCGGGATCGATACCGATCTCGTCTTTCCAGATGCGTTCGGCCTCATCATCACTGACGTGGACGGTGACCCACAGCTTCTCCTTGGGCAGTCCCAGCACCTCGGTCAGGAAGGTCCAGGCAAAGCCGATGGCGTCGCGCTTGAAGTAGTCGCCGAAGCTGAAGTTGCCCAGCATCTCGAAGAAGGTGTGGTGACGCGCGGTGTAACCGACGTTGTCCAGATCGTTGTGCTTGCCACCGGCACGCACGCAGCGCTGGGAGGAGGTAGCCCGCACATAGTCCCTGGGGTCACGCCCGAGAAAGACGTCCTTGAACGGCACCATGCCGGCGTTGGTGAACAACAGCGTCGGATCGTTGCCCGGCACCAGCGAACTGGACGGCACGCGGGTATGACCCTGTTCTTCGAAGAACCTCAGAAAGGCCTGTCTGATATCTGCGCTTTTCATGAAATATCCGTGGCGATGAGCGATAGAGCGCGTCGAACCGGCCCACTGCCGTGGCACGCCGGAGCATCCGAGCATGAAACCGCGACCCGGGGCTGTCGCAAAAGGGGACATTATAGCGTAGTTGTCAAGCGACTAAAGTGGGTCGTGCAAAACCGCCTCCGAGAAGGCCCGTCTGGCGGCGGTTCAATGATCGCCGAGGGCCCGTATCGCCTCGCGCACCTGGTCGAAGTCGAAACCGCGCCCGGCCAGAAAGCGTTCACGCCGAGCACGTTCCCTGGGATCCGCTGGCAGCTCTCGGCCGAAGCGCCGCTCCAGCGCTTCGCTCGCCAGTCGATACCAGTCGACGGACTCCTCGCGCTCCAGTTCTGCCAGCGCCTCCCTGGCCAGCGCTCGATCGACGCCCCTCTGGCCCAGTTCCGCCAGCATCTTCACCGGCCCCTGCCCCCGCATCAACCGACCGCGCAGAAAGCTCTCGGCGAAGCGCCGGTCGCTCTGCAGACCTTGATCGGCAAGCGCTTCCAGGGCCTGGTCAATCTCCTCGAGGACGTGACCCTTGGCCAGCAATCGCCCTCGCAGCTCTTCACGGCCGTATTCGCGTCGAGCGAGCAGATCGATGGCGTGCTCACGTGGGGACATCTGGCTGGCAGCCTTGTGCATGTCATCTCCTGTTGGCACGGGACGGCGAGCACCGACGGCGCGAGCCCGCCTCACAAACGCCTCGGGCCCCTGTCGAGGGGCCCGAGGAAAGTCGTACGTTGCGACGTCACAGGCCGGCGTGCCGGCCTGCCGCGAGTCGACCTGCTACAGCAGATCGTCGCCAAGGTCGTCGCCAGCGGGCGCCGCGGCTTCCGCTTCCTTCTCGCTCTTCTTCGGCTCCGGCTGGGTCAGCAGCTGGGCACGAATCTGGGACTCGATCTCTTCCATGATGGCCGGGTTGTCCTCGAGGAACTGGGCGGCGTTGGCCTTGCCCTGGCCGATCTTGTTGCCCTGATAGCTGTACCAGGCGCCGGCCTTGTCCACCAGCTTGCACTGAACACCCAGGTCCACCACCTCGCCGGCGTGGTAGATGCCCTTGCCGTAGAGGATCTGGAATTCGGCCTGACGGAAGGGCGGCGCCACCTTGTTCTTGACCACCTTGACCCGGGTCTCGTTGCCGGTGACCTCGTCGCCCTGCTTGACCGAGCCGGTACGACGGATATCCAGACGCACGCTCGAGTAGAACTTCAGGGCGTTACCGCCGGTGGTGGTCTCGGGGCTACCGAACATCACCCCGATCTTCATGCGGATCTGGTTGATGAACACCACCATGCAGTTGGCGTTCTTGATATTGCCGGTGATCTTGCGCAGCGCCTGGGACATCAGTCGGGCCTGCAGGCCGACGTGGGAGTCGCCCATCTCGCCTTCGATCTCGGCTCTGGGCGTCAGCGCCGCCACCGAGTCGATGATGATCACGTCGACGCCACCGGAACGCACCAGCATGTCGCAGATTTCCAGCGCCTGCTCACCGGTATCCGGCTGCGACACCAGCAGATCATCCAGATTGACGCCGAGCTTTTCGGCGTAGCTGGGATCGAGGGCATGCTCGGCGTCGATAAAGGCGCAGGTCTTGCCGTCCTTCTGGGCCTGGGCGATCACCGACAGTGTCAGGGTGGTCTTGCCCGAGGACTCCGGACCAAAGATCTCCACCACTCGACCATAGGGCAGACCGCCGATGCCAAGTGCGATATCGAGACCCAACGAGCCGGTGGATACCGACGGCATCACCACCCTGGGAGCGTCTCCCAGACGCATCACCGTACCCTTGCCGAACTGGCGATCGATCTGGGAAAGGGCGGCGTCCAGCGCCTTGCTGCGGTTCTGATCCTGCGCCATTACGGAGCTCCTGTAGACAATGGATCGGGGTCGAGCGCCTTGCCCGAGTCCCCATCGGGCCCTGCGCCGGACCCTGGCAATTACTGTATGACTGAACAGTAGTATGACGAAATTTGCGGACGACGACCAGCCCTTCGAGGTGACGAATCGAGCGCATAGGGCAAATCAATAGTGGATGAGGGGTTGATCGCTGCACCGCCACAGCCGCGGGGCCGGAACGCTTGCGCTCCACGCCCGGCGCACGGCGCTGGACGCTACGCCCGCGGCCACCTCAAGGGCACCGCCTGCTAGGCTCAGGTCAGGCTCTCGAGCCGCCGGATCAGGCCTTCGAGCGCATGGACCACGGCGGCCTGGCGAACCTCATCGCGACCGCCGGCGAAGCGCTGCCGATCGGCCTCGAGCCGCCCGTCGACGGCGAAGGCAAACCACACCGTACCGACAGGCTTTTCAGCGCTGCCGCCATCCGGACCGGCGACGCCACTGACCGAGACGCCAAGTCGGGCACCGCTGTCGCGACAAGCACCCTCTACCATCGCCTCCACCACCGGCTGACTGACGGCGCCATGGGCGTCCAGGGTCTCGATGGGCACCCCCAGCAGCCGCTGCTTGGCGGCGTTGGAGTAGGTCACGTAGCCGGTCTCGAAGTAGCGTGAACTGCCGGCGATATCGGTAATGGCAGCGGCCACGCCGCCACCGGTACAGGACTCGGCGGCGGTCACCGAGACCCCACGCTCGACACACAACTCACCCAGCCGAATCGCCAGGCGACGAACACGATCGTTTGCATTTGTCATCGCAGGCCCGTCTCTTGTGGTGAAAACAGGGTGTCACGATACGACATCACGACAACAATGACAGGCTCGTCGTCGCCTCGGAAACGTCTTGCCACGACAACCGCGACAACAAGCCGACAGGTACAGCGCCCACCAACGCATCGCGGCGACCGAGGTCGCCGCGACAGTGATACCCGTCATCCAGGCAGGTTCAGCGCTTGGCAATGATCCAGATGGCGTGAACGATACCGGGAATATAGCCCAGCAGGGTCAGCAGGATATTGAGCCAGAAGTGCAGACCAAAGCCCACCTGCAGGAAGACGCCCAGCGGGGGCAGCAGGATCGCGAGAATAATGCGTACAACATCCATATGACAGCTCCTTTGAATAGTCCGTAAAGACAGTTCCTTGTGGACGACTCCTTGAGAGAGTCCCGCAAGGGAAGAGAGTTCCTTGAAAATCGCTCCGCACTCACCAGAAAAGGCGTCGACCGATCACCCACAAGGGTAGACGGACACCCTCTGGCCCCACAAATGCTGCATCGTGGATACATCATGCTGACACGCCTGGCCCCCGGGAAGAAAGCCCGAGACGGATCTCGGCACAGCGGTACAGGCGCGCCCTGCGCCCATGCTATCCTTGACGCCTTTCGCCAGCGTCCCTCGCGATGCCGGCCCGCCGCCGACGACTCATCAACATCGCTTCGAGATCCCATGAACGACATGGCCAAGCCCAGCGCCCCCAGCCATACGCCGATGATGACCCAGTACCTGCGGATCAAGCGCGAGCACCCCGAGGTGCTGCTGTTCTACCGCATGGGGGACTTCTACGAGCTGTTCTACGAGGACGCCAAGCGCGCCGCCGCGGCCCTCGACATTACCCTGACCCAGCGCGGGCAGTCCGCCGGCAAGCCGATTCCCATGGCCGGCATTCCCTATCACAGCGCCGAGGGCTACCTGGCACGCCTGGTCAGCGCCGGCGAGTCGGTGGCGATCTGTGAACAGATCGGCGACCCGGCCACCTCCAAGGGACCGGTGGAGCGCAAGGTGGTGCGTATCGTCACCCCCGGCACCCTCCATGACGAAGCCCTGCTCGACGCCCGCCGCGATAACCTGCTGGTGGCGATCGCGCCCCAGGGCGAGCGCATCGGGCTGGCCTGGCTCGAGGTCTCCAGCGGCCGCTTCAGCGTGCTCGAGGTGGAAAGCGAGGCAGAGATGCTGTCGGAATTGACCCGCCTGGACCCGGCGGAGCTGCTGGTACCGGAAAGTACCGAGCTGCCGCCGGCGCTTGGCGAACGCCGGGGCCTGCGGCGTCAGAGCGACTGGCTGTTCGACCACGAGAGCGCCCATCGGGTGCTGTGTGACCAGTTCGGCGTGCAGGACCTCAAGGGGTTCGGCTGCGCCCACCTGCACGCGGCGATCATCGCCGCCGGGGTACTGGTGGACTACGCCAGAGACACCCAGCGCAGCGCCCTGCCCCATGTCACCGCCATCGGCGTCGAGAGTCGCGACGACACCGTGGTCATCGACGCTGCCAGCCGGCGCAACCTGGAGATCGACACCAACCTTGGCGGGGGCGGCGACAACACCCTGGCCAGCGTGCTCGACACCACCACCACCGCCATGGGCTCACGCCTGCTCAAGCGCTGGCTCAATCGACCGCTGCGTGATCGCGAGCAGGTCATGGGACGCCAGGCGGCTATCAGCCTGCTGCTCGACCATGACGGCCATGAGCCGCTGCGCGACGACCTCAAGGCGATCGGTGACGTCGAACGCATTCTGGCCCGGGTGGCCCTCAACAGTGCCCGCCCGCGGGACCTGGCACGGCTCCGCGACGCCCTCAACGCCCTGCCGGCACTCGAGGCGAGCCTTGCCGGCTACGCCGACGGCACCACGCTCGACAGCCTGCGTCAGCACATTCGCCCCTTCCCGGAGCTGGCCGAACTGCTGACCCGAGCCCTGGTCGACAATCCCCCCGTGGTGATCCGCGACGGCGGCGTCATCGCCGAAGGCTTCGACGACGAGCTCGACGAGCACCGGGGTCTGGCCGAACACGCCGGCGCCTACCTGGTGAAGCTCGAGACCCGCGAACGCTCGCGCACCGGGCTTGCCGGGCTCAAGGTCGGCTACAACAGGGTTCACGGCTACTACATCGAGATCCCCCGTGCCCAGGCCAAGGAGGCCCCAGCCGACTATATTCGCCGCCAGACGCTGAAGAACGCCGAACGCTTCATCATCCCGGAGCTCAAGGAATTCGAGGACAAGGCGCTGTCGGCCAAGTCCCGCGCCCTGGCCAGGGAAAAACTGCTGTACGACGGCCTGCTCGACAGTCTCAACGCCGAACTTGCCAGGCTCCAGGCGACGGCCAGGGCGCTGGCCGCACTCGACGTACTGTGCACCCTGGCGGAGCGTGCCCGGGCGCTGGACTTCGTCCGCCCGACGCTGTCAGAGACCCCCGGCTTCGATATCCGCGGTGGTCGCCATCCGGTGGTCGAACAGGTCAGCGACGGCCCCTTCGTGCCCAACGACCTGCGCATGGACGACGATCGCCGCATGCTGGTGATCACCGGCCCCAACATGGGCGGCAAGTCGACCTACATGCGCCAGGCCGCCCTGATCACCCTGCTCGCCCACAGCGGCAGCTTTGTGCCCGCCGACAGCGCCACCATCGGCCCGGTGGATCGCATCTTCACCCGCATCGGCTCCAGCGATGACCTGGCCGGCGGGCGCTCCACCTTCATGGTGGAGATGACCGAAACCGCCAATATCCTGCACAACGCCACCGACCACAGCCTGGTGCTGATGGACGAGATCGGCCGGGGCACCAGCACCTTCGACGGCCTGTCACTGGCCTGGGCCAGCGCCGAACACCTGACCCGTACCCGCGCCTTTACCCTGTTCGCCACCCACTACTTCGAGATGACGGCGCTGGCCACAGAGGCGCCGGCGGTGACCAACGTCCACCTGACCGCCGCCGAACACAATGATGGCATCGTCTTCATGCACCGGGTCGAGGACGGCCCCGCGAGCCAGAGCTATGGCCTGCAGGTGGCCCAGTTGGCCGGTGTGCCCCAGACCGTCATCGCCGAGGCACGGACCAAGCTCGCCGCGCTGGAGCAGCAGGAGATCGATCACGGCCGCAAGAGCGCCGATCCTGACAGTGGCAACCGGCACCATCAGGCCGCCCCACAGCAGGCAGACCTGTTCGCCAGCACCCCCCACCCGCTGGTGGAAGAGCTCGGCGGCCTGGCGGTCGACGACCTCAGTCCACGCCAGGCGCTGGAACTGCTCTACCGCTGGAAGTCGGCACTATGACGCCCCTGTGGGCCATACTCTTGCCCGATGGCGGCGCGAGGACTAGAATGTGGCACCCAAGGACCGTAGATTATAAAAAAGCCATTTTTATATAACATATAGGCTTAAGAGGCGCCGGCATATCGCGCCGGACGCGAAGGTTGCATGGCCTGCATGGGCGCCACGCCGCACGCACGTCACCAACGACCCGGGCGAAAGCCACCACTGTACAGAGAGGCCGGCAAGGCGCTGGCCCGAGGAAGGGAGACTGGCATGACATTCGTCGTCACCGAAAACTGCATCAAGTGCAAGTACACCGACTGTGTCGAGGTCTGCCCGGTGGACTGCTTCTACGAAGGCCCCAATTTCCTGGTGATTCACCCCGACGAATGCATCGACTGCGCCCTGTGCGAGCCGGAATGCCCGGCCGAGGCGATCTACTCGGAGGATGAACTGCCCGAGGGCCAGGAACAGTTCCTGGAGATCAATACCGAGCTGGCGGAGGTGTGGCCCAACATCACCGAGAAGAAGGATCCGCCGGAAGACGCCGAGCAGTGGGACGGCAAGCCGGGCAAGCTGGAAAAGCTCGAGCGCTGAGCACCGCGCCAGGCAGCACCTGAACAAACGCGACAGCCGCCTTATCCGGGCGGCTGTCGCGTTTGTGTAAAGCAAATCTTGAAGAAGGGTTCCGGCCCACTCGCCCCCGGACAAGCATCGACCGGCCCGGACTTCTGCCCGACATCGGCGCAGGAAGGACGTGGCGCAATGGCCTTTCGAAGCAGGTGCCCGACAGGCAGGCATAAAAAAAGGCGGCCCGTAGGCCGCCCGCTCCAAGCGTTTCCTTGGGCGGCTCCCTCCGCCCTACTCCCTGAGCGCCCTCCGTGCCCAGAAGCGACTTCCTGTCGCACCAGGCGCGCTCTTGACTCCTGAACGCATCCCGAAAACACCTACCTGAACCGTAGAGTGGCAAGTCCGGCCCATCCGGGTGTCAACCACCGAGGACATCCATGCCCCTTCACTGCCGACGTCGACTCCACCTCCTTGCGGAAACGATGCCGAAACAATGAAGTTTCCGTGGGACAGACGGGCGGCTTGCCGCCGCGAAGCCTGACCTCTCGATTCGTGTGGCCATTCTGTCAGTTTCTGGGGTCATCACAAGCACCCTACTTTTCTCACCCATGACGCAGACCGAGAGGGCCTGGTGAAAAAAGTCTCAAAAAATCAAGGCGATAAAAAAGGCCCGCAACACGGTTGCGAGCCTTTTCGGCGTCAAAATAGTCAATGTCTTACAAGAACTGTAGTCAATCTCTTACAAGACGCGTCGACACTAGCACCATCGGTGCCTTGCCAAGGGCCTACGCCTGCCCCTTGATGGCGGAGCGACCCGGATAGCTCGCACGCTCACCCAGATCCTGCTCGATGACCAGCAGACGGTTGTACTTGGCCACACGATCGCTGCGGCACAGAGAGCCGGTCTTGATCTGACCGGCACAGGTGCCCACGGCCAGGTCGGCGATGGTGGTGTCCTCGGTCTCACCGCTGCGGTGGGAGATGACCGCAGTGAAGCCGGCGTCCTGAGCCATGCGAATGGCATCGAGGGTCTCGGACAGGGAGCCGATCTGATTGAACTTGATCAGGATGGAGTTGCCGATGGACTCGTCGATGCCGCGCTTGAGAATGCGGGTGTTGGTCACGAACAGGTCGTCACCCACCAGCTGCACGCGATCGCCGAGCTTGGCGGTCAGCGACTTCCAGCCGTCCCAGTCGGACTCGTCCAGACCATCCTCGATGGACACGATCGGGTACTCGTCGCTGAGACCCACCAGGTAGTCACCGAAACCCTCGGCGTCGAAGCTCTTGTCCTCGCCGGCCAGCAGGTACTGCCCGTCCTTGTAGAACTCGCTGGCGGCGCAGTCCAGCGCCAGGGTGACGTCCTTGCCGAGCGCGTAGCCGGCGTCTTCGACGGCCTGCTTGATGACCGCCAGCGCCTCGGCGTTGGAGGCCAGGTTGGGGGCGAAGCCGCCCTCGTCACCGACGGCGGTGGCCAGACCACGCGCCGACAGCACCTTCTTCAGCGCATGGAAGATCTCGGCGCCGACGCGCAGCCCTTCGCGGAAGCTCGGTGCGCCGACCGGCTGGACCATGAACTCCTGGATGTCGACGTTGTTGTCGGCGTGCTCGCCCCCGTTGAGGATGTTCATCATCGGCACCGGCATCAGGTACTTGCCCGGCTGGCCGTAGAGCTCGGCGATGTGCGCGTAGAGCGGCATGCCCTTGGCGTTGGCGGCGGCCTTGGCCGCGGCCAGGGAGACCGCCAGGATGGCATTGGCGCCCAGGTTTTCCTTGTTGTCGGTGCCGTCGAGCTCGAGCATGGCATCATCCAGCCCGCGCTGATCGCGTGCGTCCATACCCAGCAGACGCTCACGGATCTTGCCGTTGGCCGCGTCCACCGCCTTCAGCACGCCCTTGCCGAGGTAGCGGCTCTTGTCACCATCACGCAGCTCCAGCGCCTCGCGAGAGCCGGTGGAGGCGCCGCTCGGTGCGCAGGCGACACCGATCGCGCCACTTTCCAGGCGGACTTCCGCCTGCACGGTGGGGTTGCCGCGAGAGTCCAGCACCTCGAGGGCACGAATATCGACGATCTTGGTCATCTTGAGGATCCTTGTGGGTGAAAAACTCGTGTCAGCGTTGTCGATCCGCCCGGGTGACACCATAGGCCCCAGGGCCAGAACACACGATCCAACGGAGGTAGCGTCAGCGTATCTCGATCGACGGTAGTTTTTTTACTACGTCATCCAGCGCCTTGATCTGCGACAGGAAAGGCTCGAGCTTATCAAGCGGGAGTGCACAGGGGCCGTCGCATTTTGCTGAATCGGGATCGGGGTGAGCTTCCAGGAACAACCCGGCGATGCCTACCGCCACCCCGGCCCTGGCCAGGTCCAGCACCTGGGCGCGGCGGCCATCGGCGCTGTCACTGCGCCCGCCCGGGCGCTGCAGCGAGTGGGTCACGTCGAACAGCAGCGGGAAGCCGGTGTCCTTCATCTCGCCGAAGCCGAGCATGTCCACCACCAAGTTGTTGTAGCCGAAGCTCGAGCCGCGCTCGCACAGCAGCAGCCGCTCGTTGCCGGCTTCCTGGAACTTGGTGATGATGTGGCGCATCTCGTGGGGGGCCAGGAACTGCGGTTTCTTGATGTTGACCACCGCACCGGTCTCGGCCATCGCCACCACCAGGTCGGTCTGGCGAGCCAGAAACGCCGGCAGCTGGATGACATCGGCCACCTCGGCCGCCGGTGCCGCCTGGTGCGGTTCGTGGACATCGGTGATCACCGGCACCCCGAAGCGCGACTTGACCTCATCGAGGATCGCGAGCCCCTTGTCCAGGCCAGGGCCCCGGTAAGAATGCACCGAGCTGCGGTTGGCCTTGTCGAAGCTGGCCTTGAACACATAGGGGATGTCGAGCTTGCCGGTCACCTCGACGTAAGCCTCGGCGACCTCGAGGGCCAGCTCACGAGATTCGAGCACGTTCATCCCTGCAAACAGCACCAGAGGCAATGAATTGCCGGCCCTCAGGCCGGCAAATTCGATGGTACGCTGGGCGTCTGACATGGCGATCACTCCTGATGCGCGGACTGGGCGCGGGTGCGCTTGGCCTTGTGACCCAGGGCCGCGTTGACGAAGCCGGTGAACAGCGGGTGGCCATCACGCGGCGTCGAGGTGAACTCCGGGTGGAACTGACAGGCCACGTACCAAGGGTGGTCCGGCAGCTCGACCATTTCCACCAGGGAGTTGTCGACGCTGCGTCCGGAGACCACCAGGCCTGCCTTTTCCAGGTCCTCGATGAACTGGTTGTTGACCTCGAAGCGATGACGATGACGCTCGACGATGATGTCGTCACCGTAGGCCTCGCGGGCCTTGGACCCCTTGGCCAGACGGCACTCCTGGCCACCCAGACGCATGGTACCGCCCAGATCGGAGGCCTCGTCACGCACCTCGATCTTGCCCTCGGGGTTGAGCCATTCGGTGATCAGGCCCACCACCGGGTGCTGGGTGTCGTGGGTGAACTCGGTGGAGTCGGCATCGTTCCAGCCGGCCACATGGCGCGCGTACTCGATCACCGCCACCTGCATGCCCAGGCAGATGCCCAGGTAGGGAATGTCGTTCTCGCGGGCGAAACGCGCGGTGGCAATCTTGCCTTCCACACCGCGCTCACCGAAGCCGCCGGGCACCAGGATGGCGTCCTTGCCGGCCAGCCGGTCGGTGCCGTGACGCTCGATGTCCTCGGAGTCGATGTAGTCGACGTTGACCTTCACGCGGGTCTGGATGCCGGCGTGGATCAGCGCCTCGTTCAGAGACTTGTAGGCGTCCAGCAGCTCCATGTACTTGCCGACCATGGCGATGTTCACCGACTTGAGCGGGTTGAGCTTGGCGTCGAGCACCTTGACCCACTCGCTGAGGTCGGCCTCGTCGGCCTCGAGGCGCAGCTTGTCGCAGACGATGTCATCGAGCCCATGCTCGTGCAGCATCAGCGGAATCCGATAGATGGTATCGGCGTCCTGCAGCGGTACCACCGCGCGTTCTTCCACGTTGGTGAACAGCGCGATCTTGCGACGCTCGGTCTCTTCCAGCTCGACCTCGCTGCGGCAGATCAGGATATCCGGCTGGATACCGATGGAGCGCAGCTCCTTGACCGAGTGCTGAGTCGGCTTGGTCTTGGTCTCGCCGGCGGTCTGGATGTAGGGCACCAGCGTCAGGTGCATGAAGATGGCGTTGCTGGCGCCCTTCTCGCTGCGAATCTGACGGATGGACTCGAGGAACGGCAGCGACTCGATGTCACCCACGGTGCCACCGATCTCCACCAGTGCCACGTCGAAGCCCTCGCCACCTTCGTAGACACGACGCTTGATCTCGTCGGTGATGTGCGGGATGACCTGTACCGTGCCGCCCAGGTAGTCGCCACGACGCTCCTTGCGCAGCACGTGCTCGTAGACCCGGCCAGTGGTGAAGTTGTTGGACTGGGTCATCTTGGTGCGGATGAAGCGCTCATAGTGGCCCAGGTCCAGGTCGGTCTCGGCGCCATCCTCGGTGACGAACACCTCGCCGTGCTGGAAGGGACTCATGGTGCCCGGATCCACGTTGATGTACGGGTCGAGCTTGAGCATGGTGACCTTGAGGCCGCGAGCCTCGAGAATCGCCGCCAGCGAGGCCGACGCAATGCCCTTGCCAAGAGAGGACACAACGCCGCCGGTCACGAAGATATATCGTGTCATGGAGAACCTGTCGAAACGTGATCGGTAGGCCCGGCAGGAAGCCGCGCCAGGATGGGACGACAGACTAGCAGATATCGACTAACGGCTCAATTTGCACAACAGGAAGTCATCCTGGAGAAACCGCCCCGCCCCTCCGCCATGGTTCTCACGCGGGGGACGGGGCTCGGCAGAGCCTCAGATGTCGAGGTAGTCGAGGATGCCCTCGCCGGCCTGGCGACCTTCGTAGACCGCGGTCACCACCAGATCGGAGCCGCGCACCATGTCGCCACCGGCAAAGATCTTCTCGTTGGTGGTCTGGAAGGCGAAGCTGCCATGCTCAGGCGCCTTGACCCGGCCACGCTCATCGACCTCGATGCCCACCGACTCGAACCAGGGCGCCGGGCTCGGCTGGAAGCCGAAGGCGATGACCACGGCGTCGGCGGGGATGATCTCCTCGGAGCCCGGTACCACCTCGGGACGGCGACGGCCGTTCTCGTCGGCTTCGCCCAGGCGGGTACGCACCACCTTGACGCCTTCGACCCGCTCTTCACCGACCACCGCCACCGGCTGACGGTTGAACAGGAAGTCCACGCCCTCCTCACGGGCGTTGGCCACCTCGCGCCGGGAGCCCGGCATGTTCTCTTCGTCACGGCGGTAGGCGCAGGTCACCTCACGGGCGCCCTGGCGAATGGCGGTACGGTTGCAGTCCATGGCGGTATCGCCACCACCCAGCACCACTACACGCTGACCTTCCAGCGAGACGAAGTCCTCGGGGTTCTTCTCGAAGCCCAGGCGGTGGTTGACGTTGGCGATCAGGTAGTCGAGCGCCTTGTGCACCCCGGGCAGGTCCTCGCCGGGGAAGCCACCTTCCATATAGGTATAGGTGCCCATGCCGAGGAACACTGCGTCGTACTTCGCCAACAGGTCCTCGAAGGCGACGTCCTTGCCCACCTCGACGTTGAGGCGGAACTCCACGCCCATCTCCTCGAACACCGCACGACGACGTTCCATCACCGTCTTCTCGAGCTTGAACTCAGGAATGCCGAAGGTCAGAAGGCCGCCGATCTCGGCGTACTTGTCGAAGACCACCGGCTTGACGCCGTTGCGCACCAGGATGTCGGCGCAGCCGAGGCCAGCGGGGCCCGCGCCGATGATCGCGACCTTCCTGTCGGTCCAGGTCACCTGACTCATGTCCGGGCGCCAGCCCATGGCGAAGGCGGTGTCGGTGATGTACTTCTCCACCGAACCGATGGTCACCGCGCCGAAACCGTCATTGAGGGTGCAGTCACCCTCGCACAGGCGGTCCTGGGGGCACACCCGGCCACACACTTCGGGCAGCGAGTTGGTGCGATGCGACATCTCCGCCGCCTCAAGGATGTTGCCCTCGCTGACCAGCTGCAGCCAGTTGGGAATGTAGTTGTGGACCGGACACTTCCACTCGCAGTACGGATTACCGCAGTGCAGGCAGCGATGCGCCTGGCTGGCCGCCTCCATGGGCTTGAACGGCTCGTAGATCTCGGCGAACTGGCGGGCGCGGGTGCGCGCCGCCTTCTTCTGCGGATCCTGACGACCGACGTCGATGAACTGAAAGTCGTTGTTCAAACGGTTTGCCATGATGTTCTCCTGCCTTGTTCGGGACGCCGTCGGGTTATTCGGGCTGACGCGTGGACTGGGCCAAGAGGCCATTCAGGCTCGCCGCCTTGGGCTTCACCAGCCAGAAGTGGCGGATGAAGTCGCTGAAGTCCTCGAGGATCGCCTGACCGCGCAATGACCCGGTCTCGGCCACATACTCCTCGATGGTTTCCCTGAGGTGTCTCCGATAGGCCTCCATGGCCTCGGTGTTGACCCGATGGATCTCCACCAGTTCGTGGTTGTAACGGTCGACGAAGCAGCGATCCTCGTCGAGCACGTAGGCGAAGCCGCCGGTCATGCCCGCACCGAAGTTGACGCCGGTCTCGCCGAGCACGCAGACGATGCCGCCGGTCATGTACTCGCAGCAGTGATCGCCCGAGCCTTCGATGACCGCGTGGGCGCCGGAGTTGCGCACGCCGAAGCGCTCGCCGGCGGTACCCGCGGCAAACAGCTTGCCGCCGGTGGCGCCGTACAGGCAGGTGTTGCCGATGATCGCCGTCTTGTGGCTCTCGAACTGACTATTCTTCGGCGGGGTGATGACGATCTTGCCACCGTTCATGCCCTTGCCGACATAGTCGTTGGCGTCACCTTCCAGGTACAGATTGAGTCCGCGGGCGTTCCACACCCCAAAGCTCTGACCGGCGACACCGGTGAAGCGCGCGGTCACCGACGCGTCGTCAAGACCCGCCTCGCCGTAACGCTTGGCGATGGCGCCGGAAGTCAGCGCACCCACCGAACGATCACAGTTGGTGATGGTGAAGGACACGTCGGCCCCGCCCTTGGACTCGATGGCGTCCTTGAGCGCCTCCAGCACCTCGAGGTTCTTGGCGCCCGGGTCATGCGGCACGTTACGGCTGACCTGGCAGTACTGCGGGGCATCTGCCGGCACATGGTCGTTGGCCAGCAACGGCGTCAGGTCAAGCTTGTGCTGCGAAGGCGTCAGCCCCTCGAACACCTCGAGCAGGTCGGTGCGCCCGATCAGGTCGGTGAGCTTGCGCACACCCACCAGCGCCATCAGTTCGCGCACTTCCTCGGCGATGAAGCGGAAGTAGTGCTTGACCATGTCGACGGTGCCACGGAAGTGCTCGTCGCGCAGGTACTGCATCTGGGTGGCGACACCGGTGGCGCAGTTGTTGAGGTGGCAGATGCGCAGGTACTTGCAGCCCAGCGCCACCATCGGTGCGGTACCGAAGCCGAAGCTCTCGGCGCCAAGAATCGCCGCCTTGATCACGTCCAGGCCGGTCTTCAGGCCGCCGTCGGTCTGCAGCCGGATCTTGTCGCGCAGGCCGTTGATGCGCAGCGCCTGATGCACCTCCGGTAGACCCAGCTCCCAGGGTGAACCGGCGTGCTTGATCGAGGTCAGCGGGCTCGCCGCGGTGCCGCCGTCGTAGCCGGACACCGTGATCAGGTCAGCGTAGGCCTTGGCCACGCCGGTGGCGATGGTGCCGATGCCGGGCTCGGAGACCAGCTTGACCGACACCTGGGCGTCGGGATTGACCTGCTTGAGGTCAAAGATCAGCTGGGCCAGATCCTCGATGGAGTAGATGTCGTGGTGCGGCGGCGGCGAGATCAGGGTCACCCCCGGCACCGAATAACGCAGCCGGGCGATCAACTCGTTGACCTTGCCACCGGGAAGCTGGCCGCCCTCGCCGGGCTTGGCGCCCTGGGCCACCTTGATCTGCAGCACCTCGGCGTTGACCAGATAGGCCGGGGTGACACCGAAGCGCCCGGAGGCGATCTGCTTGATCTTGGAGCTTCTGATGGTGCCGTAACGCGACGGATCCTCACCACCCTCACCGGAGTTGGAGCGCCCACCGGCCTCGTTCATGGCCTGGGCCAGGGCCTCGTGGGCCTCCGGCGACAGCGCACCCAGCGACATGCCGGCGCTATCGAAGCGTGGCAGCAGGTCCTCGACCGGTTCGACTTCCTCGAGCGGCAACGCCTCGGCGGCGGGCTTCAGCTTCAGCAGGTCACGGATGGTGGCGGGCGCGCGATCATTGACCAGCTGCGCAAACTTCTTCCACTTGGCGTAGTCGCCCTCCTGCACCGCCTCCTGCAACGCCTTGACCACATCGGGGTTGTAGGCGTGGTACTCGTGACCATGGACGTACTTCATCAGGCCGCCCTGGGAGATGCCCTTGCGCGGCTTCCAGGCGTCCTTGGCCAGCGCCACCTGAGTCAGCTGGATCTCGTTGAAGCCGGTGCCCTCGATGCGCGAGGCCATGCCGGTGAAGCAAAGATCCATCACCTCGGAGGACAGACCCACCGCCTCGAACAGCTGCGAACCACGGTAGGAGGCCAGGGTCGAGATGCCCATCTTGGACAGGATCTTGAACAGCCCCTTCTGCAGGCCCTTGCGGTAGTTCTCGCGGGCGTCCGCCGGATTGCCGGACAGCTCGCCAGTGCGGTGCATGTCGGCCATCACCTGATAGGCCAGCCACGGATAGACCGCGGTGGCGCCCACCCCGAACAGCACCGCCATCTGGTGGGCGTCACGGGCGTAGCCGGTCTCGACGATCAGGTTGACCCGCGGGCGCAGGGCCTTGCGACCGAGTTCGTTGTGGATCGCGCCCACCGCCAGCGCCGGATGGATCGGCACCTGCCCCTGGGGCAGGTCGGCGTCGGACAGCACCAGGATCACCTTGTTCTCGTGAACCGCCGCCTCGGCCTCGCGACACAGCTCGAGCAGCGCCGCCTTGAGCCCTGTCTGCTCCGGGTCATAGCCCAGCGACAGACGCTGGCTGGCAAAGGCCGGGTCGTCCTGGCCGACCAGAGCGGTAAACTTGCGCGGCGACAGGATCGGGGTCGTCAGCACGATGCGGTGGGCGTGCTCCGGGGTCGCCTTGAACACGTTGCGCTCGGCACCGATGCAGGTCTCCAGCGACATCACGATGGCTTCGCGCAGCGGATCGATGGCCGGGTTGGTGACCTGGGCGAACTTCTGACGGAAGTAGTCCGACAGCATCCGGTGCTTGCCGGAGAGCACCGCCATGGGGGTGTCGTCACCCATGGAGCCCACCGCTTCCTGGCCGCTTTCGCCCAGCGGACGCAGCACCTGGTCACGCTCCTCGAAGCTGACCTGGAACATCTTCTGCTGCACCTGAAGGGTGTCGGAGTCCATGTTCTTGAAGGCGGCGAGCTCGGTCAGCGCGGACTCCAGGAACTGAGCTTCCTGCTTGAGCCAGCGCTTGTAGGGATAGGCCGACTTCAGCCGCTCGTCGATGTCGCTGGTGTGCAGCACTTCGCCGGTCTCGGTGTCCACGGCGAGGACCTGACCGGGGCCGACACGACCCTTGGCCACCACATCCTCGGGCTTGTAGTCGTAGGTACCGATCTCGGAGGCCAGGGTGATGAAGCCGTTGCGGGTGATCACCCAGCGCGCCGGGCGCAGGCCGTTGCGGTCGAGCATGCACAGGGCCTGACGGCCATCGGTCATGACCACACCGGCGGGACCATCCCAGGGCTCCACGTGCATGGAGTTGTACTCATAGAAGGCACGCAGATCGCCGTCCATGATCTCTACGTTCTGCCAGGCCGGCGGCACCATCATGCGCACCGCCCGATGCAGCTCCATGCCGCCGGTCAGCAGCACCTCGAGCATGTTGTCCATGCTCGAGGAGTCGGAACCGGTGGTATTGACGATCTGGTCGAGGCTGGCGATGTCGGGCAGCCGCTCGGAGACGAAGTTCTCCTTGCGCGAGTTGGCCCAGCCACGGTTGGCCTCGATGGTGTTGATCTCGCCGTTGTGGGCCAGCAGGCGGAACGGCTGAGCCAGCGGCCAGCGCGGCGCGGTGTTGGTGGAGAAACGCTGGTGGAACACGCAGATGGCGGTTTCCAGGCGCTCGTCACCCAGGTCCTGATAGAAGGCCGGCAGATCCACCGGCATTACCAGTCCCTTGTAGGAGACGACGTCGCTGGACAGCGAGCTGACGTAGAAGTCCGGCTCGTCGATCAGCGCCTGCTCGGCCAGTCGGCGGGCCATGAACAGCGAGACGTCAAAGGCTTCCTCGGCGTCACCGGGCTCGACGAACAGTTGACGGATACGCGGCAGGCACTCCAGCGCCATCGGGCCGCACACGCTGGGGTCCACCGGCACCTCGCGCCAGCCGAGCACCTTGACACCACGCTCTGTCAGGCTCGCCTCGAGCACCTGGCGGGCGCGCTCCTCACGCTGGTCGTCGTCGGGCAGGAAGATCACGCCCACGGCATAGCTGTCGCCCAGTTCGATACCCAGGCTTTCCTTGGCGGCGTGGCGCATGAAGCCGTCGGGCATCTTCAACAGCAGGCCACAGCCGTCACCGGTCTTGCCGTCGGCAGCAATACCGCCACGGTGGGTCATGCAGGTCAGGGATTCGATGGCAGTACTGAGCAGTTCATGGCTAGCCTGCCCTTCCATGTGGGCGATCAGGCCAAACCCGCAGTTGTCACGGAACTCGCCGGGCTGGTGAAGACCTCTGTTCATGGGCGCGCCTCAGGTGAAAGGGTTGTAGTCACAGCATAATCGCGATATTATTATCGGTTTTTCTTTTGATTTTAAGCCCTTAAGGGCTTTCGCTAACTGCACGAAAAATGGGTACCCAGCATAGCCAGCCCCCCGCCCTCGCGCAATCTCCCCGCCGCGCACGCCCGATAAAAAAACACCGTAAATCTGATGCTTGCACCAAGGCTTCGAAAAAAAACCTTATCAGGTCAACGACTTGGAAGCCGTTTCCAGCAAGTCTTGCTGTACGCCTTTCGCCACTAGACTTTAGTCGCAAAAACTGTCGACACCCCATGCCGATCAGGCATACGACATACAGATCCACGCATGAGCGGCGCCTATTCCCCCTATCCCGAAGCCGTCGACAGCACCTCGTAGCGCACTCCGTGAAGCCCTGTTCGGCCAATACCTGTTCCGTCTCTAGCCGCCCCTTTCCACGCCAAAGCCACGCCAAAGCGACCCGTGCCAACCAAAGCCAACCTTGCCGCTCAGCGTGCCCCAGACACGACAACGCCCGCACAAGGCGGGCGTCGCAGTCGATACGCTGGAGACTGGCATCATCAGGCCCGTGGATAGGCCTCGATGCATTCGCCGAGCAGCGCCGGCGGGGTCTGATCGTAGACGCAGGCCTCGCCGAGCGCGCGCATCAGCACCAGGCGCATGCGGTCATCGGTATTTTTCTTGTCGAGCTTCATGCGCGACACGAAATCCTCAACCGTCATCTCCCTGGGCGCCGCCACCGGCAGACCCGCCCGCTCGATCACTCGACGGGTGCGCGTCACATCGGCCTGCTCGATAAAGCCCTGGCGCATCGACAGGTCAGCCGCCATCAGCATGCCCACACCCACCGCCTCGCCGTGCAGCCAGGTACCGTAGCCCATGTAGGCCTCGATGGCGTGCCCGAAGGTGTGCCCCAGATTCAAAAGCGCCCGCACGTCCTGTTCGGTCTCGTCGAGGGCGACGATCTCGGCCTTGATCGCGCAACTACGTTCGATGGCCTTGGCGAGCACAACATCGTCGAGGTCACGCAGCGCAGCCATCTCATCTTCCAGCCAGCCGAGAAAGTCACTGTCATGGATCAGTCCGTACTTGATCACCTCAGCAAGACCCGCGGACAGTTCGCGCTCGGGCAGGGTCGAGAGCGTGGCGGTATCGATCAGCACTGCGCGGGGCTGCCAGAAGGCGCCAATCATGTTCTTGCCCAGCGGATGATTGACCCCGGTCTTGCCCCCTACCGAAGAATCCACCTGGGACAGCAGGGTGGTGGGCACCTGGATAAAGGAGATGCCGCGCTGGTAGGACGCCGCGGCGAAGCCGACCATATCGCCGATCACCCCGCCGCCCAGCGCCACCAGCGTGGCCTTGCGGTTGAAGCCGGCCTCCAGCAGGGCGTCCCAGATGCGCGAGACGCCATCGACATTCTTGTGGGCTTCACCATCCGGCAGCACCAGGGTCTCGATCCTGAGGCGGTCGTCGGCCGCTGCCAGCGCCGAGGTCAGCCGCTCGAGATAGTGCGCGGCGACGGTGTCGTTGGTCACCACCATCACCTGGCGACCGCTGAGATAGGAGGCCAGACGCTCACCGTCATCGACCAGCCCCGGTCCGATATGGATGGGGTAGCTGCGATCGCCCAGGGCGACGGTCAGGGTCAAGGGATTCACGGACGTGGGTGTGCTCATGATGAGGCCTTGCAGGTGAGAGGATCGAGGAGGCGATGGACGCGACGAACGATATCGTTGACCACCGAGCGCGGCCCGCGGCGGTCGGTGCGGATCACCAGGTCCGCGGTGGCGCGATACAAGGGGTCACGCAGGGCGAACATGTCGCGCAGCAGTTGCTCGCGATCGCCGCGCTGCAGAAGCGGCCGGTTGCGATCCTTGGCGGTGCGCTTCAACTGCTGCTCCACGGTAGTGAACAGATAGATGACGGTGCCGCCCTCGCGGATACGCTGGCGATTTTCCTCGCGCAGCACCGCGCCGCCGCCAGTGGCGATCACTACCTTGTCGTAGTCCACCAGCTCGCTGATCATGGCGCTTTCCCTGTCACGAAAGCCGCTCTCGCCCTCGACATCGAATATCCAGGGGATATCCGCGCCACAGCGTGACTGAATCTCGTGGTCACTGTCGTAGAACGGACGTGACAATTCGGCCGCCAGCAGGCGGCCGATGGTGCTCTTTCCCGCCCCCATGGGGCCTATCAGAATCAGGTTGGGTACTTCCTGCATCAGTGAGTCGCCAGGCCGTCGTCGAGTATCCGAGGAGTGATGAATACCAACAACTCTACCTTATCGTTGACGTCCTCGGTATAGCGAAACAGCTTTCCCAGCCAGGGGATATCGCCAAGCCAGGGCGTCTTGTACAGCGTATGCAGCTGCTGGGTGGTGAGAATCCCCCCCAGCACCACGGTCTCGCCGTCCTCGACCAGTACCTGGGTCTGGATCTCGTTGGTATCGATGGCCGGCTCGCCGTCGAAGCTCTGCTCGGCCAGGGTGTCGTTGTTGATGGTCAGATCCATGACGATGCGGTCATCGCTGGTAATCTGCGGGGTGACCTCCAGCGCCAGCACCGCCTCCTTGAACTCCACGTTGGTGGCACCGCTGGAGGTGGACTCCTGGTAGGGGATCTCCTTGCCTTGCTTGATCAGGGCGGTGTGCTGATTGGCGGTGATCACCCGCGGCTCGGAGATGGTCTGGCTCTTGCCCTCGCTCTCCAGCGCATGCAACTCCAGATCCAGCAGCACATCCCCGGCCAGATAGCCGAACTTGAACGAGCTTCCCGGATCCAGGGCATCGCCCAGATCCACCCCCAGGCCACCGTAGGCATCCCCTCGATTGCCGAAGACCCCATCACCGATCTGTACCGATTCACCCAGCGCCCCGGACAGGGCACCGTCCCCGCTCCCCACAGGCAACTTGTCGTGGCGGCTGCGCGCCCCCCAGTTGACGCCAATCTCCTCGGCGGTGTTGTCTCGGGCCACCACGATGCGCGCCGAAATCTGCACCTGGCGTACCGGCACATCCAGGCGCGCCAGGGTCCAGCGAATCTCGTCGAGCTGACTGGCCACGTCCTGGACCAGCAGGGTATTGGTGCGCGGATCGGTGGCCACGCGCCCGCGATCGGACAACAGCCCGAAACCGTTCTCGCCACGCAGCAAGGCGGCGAGCTCCGCCGCCTTGGCATAGCGCACTTCGATATGCTCGGTCACCAGTGGCTCAAGCTCGTCCAGCCGCGAGGCCGCCTCGAGCTTGAGACGATCACGCTCGGCCAGCTCCGAGACCGGCGCCACCAGCAGGATGTCGCCCTGCCGACGACTATCGAGCCCCTGGCTCTCCAGCACCATGTCCAGCGCCTGGTCCCAGGGCACCGCCTCCAGGTTCAGGGTCACCCGCCCAGCGACGCTGTCACTGGCGACGATATTGAGGCCGGTGAAGTCACTCAACACCGACAGCACCGAGCGCACCTCGACATCCTGAAAGTTCAGAGTGATCGGCGCGCCCTGATAGCCCTCGCCCTGCGCCCAGCCCGGCGACACCAGCAGCACACCGACCACCAGCCCCACCAGCCACCGCGCGATCGCCTGCCCAGGCGAAAACGCCGACTCGCCTGTCCGACATGAACCGATATCAGGTCGCCTGCTCACTCGCCTACCCTCATGACACGCTCCTTCCAGCGATAGTCCTTGCCTGCAACCGCCTCCAGCCTGACGGCCTCAGCGCTGATCGCCGCAACCCTGGCGGGCGGATTGGCCAGCATCTCCCCTTGCGCCACCCGATAGAGATGACCATCGGGCGCCTCGAACAGCGCCCAATGCCGCTGCCCTCGACCCAGCACTCCCACCAGTTCAAGTTCGTCCAGGGAAAAGGCAGCAAGACCGCTGCCTTGCCCAAACCGCTGACCGCCGAAGCCCTGGCCCTCGAAGCGAAAGGGGCTTCTCGCGTTGGCGTAGCGATACTGCAGCACCGGCAGGCTCACTACTTCAGGCAACGCTACCGGCCGCCGATCGAGCTCCGGCGCCAGCGCCTCGGCCAGACGCCGATCCAGGGCGTCGAGGTCCGCCTGCTGGCAACCCGTCAGGGCCGCACCCAACAAGGCGCCCATCAGCACGCCCACCAGCCGGCGCCACCTCATGAACCCTCCACCAGCGCATCGGCGACGCGCGCCCCGTCACCAATACTGTAGGTCTGCGCCAGCGCGTGCAGCTCAAGCCCTCCCTCGACCGGCGACAGGCTGAAATCGTGCAACGTCACCAGTCGGGGCAGGTTGGCCAGATCAGCCACGAAACCACCGATGGCGTGGTAGTCGCCCCGCACCCGCAGATCAAAAGGCCGCTCGACATACAGCTCCAGGGGACGCGCCGGCCTCAGTTCGAGCTCCTCCAGCGATAGCCCGCGACGCTTGGCCACCTGGCCGATACCTTCCAACAGCGATGGGATGGCGGCACCATCCGGCAACATGCGACGCCGATCGCTGACACGCTGATCGAGATCTACCAACAGCCGCTTGAGGCGATCAAGCTCCGCCAACTCGCGTGCGCGACCTTCGAAGTCGGCGACCACCTCTCGCTCCTGACGCTGCAGCTCCACCAGACGCTGTGACAGGGGATGCAGATAGCCCACCACCATGGCCACCAGGGCGAGCACGAAAGCCAGGATCGCCACCAGGGTCCGCAGCGACATCGGCCAGCGCCCGGCCTCACTCAGCTCCAGCCGACGCCAGTCCAGCGCCTTGAGCCGGCGCCACTCATCGAGCCAGCGCTCACGCCAGCTGACGTCACCGCCCTGCTCTGAATTCATGGCAAGGGCTCCAGCGCCGGCAATGCCGCGAGGGTCATCTCCAGCGCAAAATGCTGATAGCCCTGCTCGGCCCCCACCCGCGACAAGAGTGGTTCGGCAAAGACCTGCGCTCGCTCGAGGGAGCGCAGCTGCTCGACCAGCCTGGCGCTGTCCACGGCCTCGCCCTCGAGCATCAATCTGTCGCCGATGCGCTCGACACGCTGATAGCGGACCCCCGGCGCCAGGGTGGCTGCCAGGGCGTTGACCACCGCAAGCGTCTGGCGCCGCTCGTCCTGCAGCCGCTCGAGCAACGCCTGTTCCTGATCCAGCAATGAGAGCTGGCGTTCGAGATCGACCATCTCGGCGGACTTTTCTTCCAGACGCTCGACGGCAGCGGCGACATGTCGCTGGCGGGCCTCCATCTGCCTCAACCCCCACTGCAGCCACAGCGTCGCCATCAACGCGAGCCCGACACCCGCCAACGCCGACAGCGCCACCGCCAGCCAGAAGCGTCGCGTGCGCCTGGCGCGAGCGGCCTCGCGCCAGTCAAGCAGATTGACCTGGACCTCGTTGATCGTCACATCTTTCATGGTCGTCCTCGCATGGCCAGGCCGCAGGCGGTCAGCAGGGCCGGCGCTTCGCCGCGTAGTGCCGCCGCGTCCAGCGATGGCTTGAGCGCCATCCCCTCCAGCGGGTCCACCTGGCTGACCGGCAGGCCGAGGGCCTGGCTCAGACGATCGGCAAGCCCCGCGACCAGGCTGCCACCTCCCGTCAACAGCAGTCGCTCGAGCGGGCGCACATGGTCCGACACCTGATACAGCTGCAACGATCGCTGGATGTGCTCCACCAGGGTCTCGACGAAGGGCCCCAGCACCGTCTGCGAATAGTCGTCCGGCAAACCGCCCCGTTTCTTGCCGAAGCCGGCCTCATCCATGCCGATACCGTAGTGACGCTGGATCGCTTCGGTGAGCTGCATGCCGCCGAACAGGCTGTCATGGCTGTAGACGATGCGCCCGGCCACCACCACGTGCAGCGTGTTGAGGTAGGCGCCCACGTCCACCAGGGCCAGGGCGCCGTCCCCCAGTCGGCGACGACGGCAAAGGCCAGCGATGGCCCGCTCGATGGCGAAGCTCTCGACATCCACCGCCGCAGGCATGAGCCCGCTGGCCTCCAGCGCCTGGGTCAACTGCTCGACGTCCTGGCGACGACAGGCCACCAGCAGCACCTCCTGCCACTGCGGATCGTCGGAGCAGCGCCCCAGGCGATAGAAGTCAAAGGCCACCTCACGGAACGGAAACGGTATGTGCTTGTCTGACTCCCATTCGATACGGGCCTCGATCTCTTCATCATCGAGCGCTGCCGGATAGCGCAGTACCCGGGTTATCGCCGCGCGGGATGGCACCGCCACGGCGGCCTCTCGACTCCCTGGAGAGGCCAGCTCGACCACCCGCGACAGCACCTCGATGACCTCGCCCATATCACGTATGCGGCGCTCCACCACGGCCCCTTGACGCAGCGGTCTGACCGCGTAGCCGGCCACGCGGTGGCCGGCGTCGTCCTCCACCAGCTCGATCAACTTGACCGAGGCGGAGGTGATATCGACACCGACCAGACCCTTGTCCTTCGAGGAAAACCACATGAGCCCATCACACTGCCACCATGGCACCGCGCCCGATGCACGACGCTGTGGCGCCAGCCTAGCCAAAACCGAGCCGGGCCTTACTGATCCATGACGGCACTTTGTGCAACAAGACGGGCAATTCGTCACAATGGTGGTGACAGGCCCTCCCAGTTCCTATAATGGCCGACGCAAAGGACTGCCTTACCCCATCTCTTCGCCCCGCCGTTTTTCGTTCTCAGCATGGACACCGCGATTTCATGAAGTATCTCAGAACGCTCATTTTCTCCGCCGTGTGGCTGGTGATATCGCTTGGCGCCGCCGCGGCCCTGGGCGTCGTCGGTGCCGCCCTCTACTTCGCTCCTGGGCTTCCCGATGTCCGTCAACTGCAGGACTTCGAGCTGCAGACGCCACTGCGCATCTACACCCGCGACGGTCAGCTGATCGGCGAATTCGGCGAGGAACGCCGCATGCCGGTCGACTTCGAGGACATTCCCGAGCCAATGCTCCAGGCACTGATGGCAGCAGAGGATTCGGCGTTCTTCGAACACCCCGGCGTCGACCCCAAGGGCCTGGCCCGGGCCGCAGTGGAACTGGTGTCCAGCGGTGGCGATATCCAGTCGGGCGGTTCGACCATCACCATGCAGGTGGCGCGCAACTATCTGCTGACGCTGGACCGCACCTTTACCCGCAAGCTGCGTGAGATCCTGCTGTCGCTGCAGATGGAACAGATCCTGAGCAAACAGGAAATCATGGAGCTCTATGTCAACAAGATCTTCCTGGGGCACCGTGCCTACGGCATCGCCGCCGCCGCCGAGGTCTACTACGACAAGCCGCTCGATGAGCTGACGCTGGCCCAGCACGCGATGATCGCAGGCCTGCCCAAGGCGCCTTCGGCCTTCAACCCCCTGGCCAACGCCGAGCGCGCGCTGATTCGCCGCAACTGGATCCTGTTTCGCATGCGCGAGCTGGGCTACATCGACCGGAGCGCCTATGACGAGGCGGTTCAGGCGCCGATCACCGCCAGTCGCCACGTGGCCAAGGCCGAGGTTCAGGCCGACTATGTCGCCGAGATGGCCCGTCAGTTCGCCACCGATCGCTTCGGTGACGAGGCCTATACCGGCAGCTATCGCATCACCACCACCATCGACAGCGAGCTCCAGCCCATGGCTCGCCAGGCGCTGGCCAATGGCCTGATCGCCTACGACACCCGCCATGGCTGGCGCGGGCCTGAGGACACCGAGATTCCTCAGAGTCTGGCCGAAGCCCAGGAAAAGACCGAGCGCACCGGCCTGGAGGAAGAGCTGTCCGAGTCCCCCGAGGTCATGGAAACGGCCCGTCGCGCGGCCGAACGCAGCCAGACCAGCGTCGAGGGCGTCGACGGCGACGTCAGCAACTGGCTGCAGGTACTGGAGCGCACCCCGACCTATGGTCCGCTGGAACCCGCCATCGTGGTGAAGAGCGAAGGTCGCGAGATGCAGGTGCTGGCCCATGAGGGCGAGCTGATTACCCTGGCCTGGGATGGGCTGGACTGGGCCGCGCCCTACAAGAGCGCCCGCTATCGCGGCGCGGCGCCCTCCTCGGCGTCCCAGATCGCCAGCCGGGGTGACCTGGTACGCATCCTCCAGCGCGAGGACGGTAGCTGGCGCCTGTCCCAGCAACCGGGAGCCGAGGGCTCACTGGTAGTGATGGACCCGCAGACCGGCGCGATCCTCGCACTCCAGGCCGGCTTCGACTTCGACGCCAGCAAGTTCAACCGCGCGATTCAGGCCCGTCGCCAGGCCGGCTCCATCTTCAAGCCGTTCATCTACCTGGCGGGCCTGAACAGTGGCGAGGTGACCCCCGCCACCGTCATCAACGATGCCCCGGTGGTACTCAACGACGGCAGCAACGAACTGTGGCGCCCGTCCAACTCCAGCGGTGACTTCCTCGGCCCGACCCGACTGCGGGTCGGCCTTGCCCGCTCTCGCAACCTGGTCACCATTCGCCTTCTGCAGAACATCGGGCTGAGTCGCACCATCGACTTCCTGGTGGACTTCGGCTTCTCCCGTGATCGTCTACCCAACGGCCTGTCGCTGGCACTGGGCAGCGCCAGCCTGACCCCGCTGGAAATGACCAACGCCTACGCGGTGCTGGCCAACGGCGGCTTCCGGGTGTCGCCCTGGTTCATCGAGAAGATCACCCAGGGCGAGCAGCAGACCCTGGTGGAAGAGGCAAGCCCCCGCGTGGCCTGCCGCGAATGCAGCGAAGGCCAGACCACCACACAGATCGACGGCAAGACCTACGAGGTGGCGCCCAGGGTCGCCAACGAGCGTGCCGTCTACCTGCTGCGCGACATGCTGCGCGACGTGGTCGAGCGCGGCACCGCCCGCCGCGCCCTGGCACTCGAGCGCACCGACATCGTCGGCAAGACCGGCACCACCAACGACCAGCGTGATGCCTGGTTTGCCGGCTTCAACGGCGACTACGCTACTACCGTGTGGGTGGGCAAGGACGACAACACCCCCACCGCCGAGTACGGCGCCCAGGCCGCCTTGCCGATCTGGGTCGACTTCATGGGCCAGGCGCTGGCCGGCAAGCCGGAGAACATCCCCGAACAGCCGCCCGGCATCATCACCGCCAGGGTCGACGCCAACAGCGGTCGCCTGCTGCGCGACGGCCAGGGTGGCGGCGTCGAGGAACTGTTCGACGAAGACCACATGCCCACCGTACAGCCCCGCCGTGTCGAAAGCGCCGTCGAGCGCCACAGCGGCTCCCAGGGTACCGGCGCCTACGAAGCCATCTTCTAAGGCCATTACCCCTCCTTCCCGTCGGGAAGGAGGGGTCCCTTGTCACTTCGCGCTACCCACCACGCCTTGAACCTTCCTAGAGACCACCTTATGGTGATTTCCCGTTTTTATTTGCCCGCGACGGCACTATGCATTTTCGGGCTTTTTGTGCCGATAAAAGCCGCGCTGGCGGACGCCTTCTACGCCCCGATCCCCGTCCATGACGACTCGCCGGACTTTCTCGGCCATGTCGAGTTCGGCTACACCCATCTGTCGGGCAACTCCAACAGCGAGACCTTTCTCGGCAAGGCTCAGCTCACCTGGCTGCAGGGGGCCTGGCTGTCACGCCTGCGCGGCGAGGCCCGCCACGCCAGCGAGGACAGCGAGACCAGTGCGGAACAGTATCTGGTGTCCTTTCGCCAACGCCGGGAACTGGTCGGCCCGCACTATCTGTTCGGCTTCGGCCGCTGGGAGAAGGATCGCTTCAGCGGCTACGACCACCAGTTCACCGCCATTACCGGCTACGGCCGCCAGCTGATCGACGACGACCGCGCCCACCTGGCGCTGGAGGCAGGCCCCGGCTATCGTGCCGACATCCTGCCCGGCGAGAACGACCAGCGTCTGGCGGTGGCCTACGGCGCCCTGGAGGCCGGCTATGCGCTGAGCGATAGCGCCACCCTCGAACAGGAACTGTCGCTGGAGACCACCCGCAAGAACTCGACGGTGCGCTCCTATACCGCCCTGGATACCCGCATCAACGCCCATATGTCGCTGCGCCTGTCCCACGAGATCAAGCACAACTCGGATCCCCCCGAGGACGCCGAGGCCAAGACCGACCGCATCACCTCGGCCTCGCTACGCTACGAGTTCTAGCGACCAAGAACCGACCGGCTCCTCGGCCTCGCTACGCTACGAGTTCTCAAGCAGCTCCCATCCCTTGGGATCCCCCCGAGGACGCCGAGGCCAAGACCGACCGCATCACCTCGGCGTCACTGCGCTACGAGTTCTAAAGCAGCGTCCATTCCCCGATGGCCTCGCTGCGCTACGAGTTCTAAGCTACGAGTCCCCAAGCAGCTCTCATCCCTTGAGGACGCCGAGGCCAAGACCGACCGCATCACCTCGGCCTCGCTGCGCTACGAGTTCTAAAGCAGCGTCCATTCCCCGATGGCCTCGCTGCGCTACGAGTTCTAGCGACCAGGACCGATCGGATTACAGCCACCAGACGCGACAAGGCCCTCCACTGGAGGGCCTTGTCGTTGCTGTCGAGACGTCTGGATCTATCGGCGTCTGGATCTAGCGGCGCCTGGATCTATCGGCGCCTGGCTCAGCCGCCGTAGACGTCGTCGATGGTCTTGAGCGGATAGTGCGACGGGTAGGGCTTTCTGGCCACGCCGGAGTCCACCGCTGCCTGGGCCACCGCCGAGGTCACCCGCTCCAGCAGACGCACGTCCACCGGGGTCGGAATGATGTACTCACGGCCGAAGCTCATGGCGTCCTTCTCGTAGGCTTCCAGCACCGCCTGGGGCACCGGCTCCCGCGCCAGGTCCTTGAGCGCGTGGACGGCGGCGACCTTCATCTCTTCGTTGATGCGGGTGGCGCGCACGTCCAGGGCTCCGCGGAAGATAAAGGGAAAACCGAGCACGTTGTTGACCTGGTTCGGATAGTCCGAACGTCCGGTGGCCATGATCACGTCCGGGCGGGTCTCCCGCGCCAGGTCGGGATGGATCTCCGGATCCGGATTGGTGCAGGCGAAGACGATCGGGTCCTTGGCCATCTTGCGAATATGATCGGCGGTCATCAGGCCAGGGCCGGACAGACCGATGAACACATCGGCACCATCGATGGCGTCATCCAGGGTGCGCTTGTCGGTGTCCACCGCAAACATCGCCTTGTACTGGTTGAGGTCCTCACGACCCGTATGGATAACGCCCTTGCGATCGAGCATCACCAGGTTCTCGGGGCGAGCACCACAGGCCACCAGCAGCTTCATGCAGGCGATCGCCGCGGCGCCGGCGCCCATGCACACGATACGCGCCTGATCGAGGGACTTGCCGGCAATTTCCAGCGCATTGAGCATACCCGCCGCCGTGACGATGGCGGTGCCATGCTGATCATCGTGAAACACCGGGATCTTGCAGCGCTCGACCAGCGCCTGCTCGATCTCGAAACACTCCGGTGCCTTGATGTCCTCGAGGTTGATGCCGCCCCAGCTATCGGCGATCCGCGCCACGGTATCGATGAATGCCTGGGGACTCTCGGCGTCGACCTCGATATCCACAGAGTTGATGCCGGCGAAGCACTTGAACAGCACACCCTTGCCTTCCATCACCGGCTTGCTCGCCAGCGGCCCCAGGTTACCGAGGCCAAGGATGGCGGTGCCGTCGGAGATCACCGCCACGGTGTTGCCCTTGCCGGTATAGCGATAGGCGTTTTCCGGGTCCCGCGCGATCTCTCGCACCGGCTCCGCCACGCCGGGACTGTAGGCCAGCGCCAGGTCCTTGGCCGTGGCGGTCGGCTTGGTCAGTTCGACCGACAGCTTTCCGGGAATGGGGAGGGCGTGATAGTCCAGCGCAGCCTGCTTCTTTGCGTCCGTCATGCTTGGTGTCCGGATGTCCTTGTGGAACGGTGGCAACACAATATAGAAAAATATTCCATTTCTCAACACGATTGAGAAAAGCGTCAGTTATACGCCCGTTTCAGGATTTTCGCTGACAATGTCGACAACTTTTGCTGCATTGCACCAACCCTTGTCATGAAGAAAGATGCAAGGAAGGTGAGCGCAGAGATGGGCCAAGGGTGACGCTGGAAGCTCACCGCTTGGGCAAGCGCGAGTTCGCTCAGTGACAACGATGAGGCCCGACCATCGCCTCCCTTTGCTGCTTGAAGCCTAGTCGCCCGCCGCGCGTTGCGCATTGATGCAACGCAATAACGGGAACGCTCACGCGGTCGCGGGCCCTGTCCTTTGCCCCCGTTCCTCTGCGCGCCCCCAAGACGCAACGAACCCGCCATGAAGGCGGGTTCGAAGGGGACATTGCCCGAGCATCGTCGGCCAGCGTTTCTCGCTGGCGCGTTCAGCTCCGTACGATCAACGCTTGAGCGCGGCACCGAAACGCTTGTTGAAGCGCTCGACGCGACCACCGGTGGTGGCCTGCTTCTGCTTACCGGTGTAGAACGGGTGGCACTGAGAGCAGACGTCCAGGCTCAGGTCGTGGCCAGCGGTGGAACCGACCTCGAAGGTGGCGCCGCAGGAACAGGTCGCATTGACCGTCTTGTAATCCGGGTGGATACCTTGTTTCATCGTGAACCTCACTTTTCGGTATGCCGCCACCTGATCCATTGCCAGGCACCGCATACGGGTAATGGCACGGGCACTCGTTGGTGCGTCGTCAAGCCCCTGTGCCGGCCGGTGATCCGCTCCCATCAAGGAAGCGGCGGAGTATTCTAGCAGACTTCATTGTGGAGGCCAATTGGCTGACTCTCCTGCCCCGCGCGTGCTGCGGATCGCCATTCCATCCCCCCTTCGCCGCCTGTTCGACTACCTCCCCCAGGGGGTGCCCCCGCAAGGGGGCTGGTCGCCGGGGCTGCGCGTGCGCGTCGAGTTCGGCCGCCGCCAGGTGGTGGGCGTCATCGTCGACTGTCGTGACGACAGCGACCTGCCGCTGGCCAAGCTGAAGCCGATCCAGGCCTGTCTGGACAAGGCGCCGCTGCCAGGCGATTGGCTGTGGTTATGTCGATTCACCTCGCGCTACTACCAGCACGCCCTCGGCGACACCCTGGCCCATGCCATGCCGGTGTTGCTGCGTCAGGGACGCCCGCTGGAGGCGCGGGTACGCGAACGCTGGCAGGTCGCCTTGAACGGCGATCCTGCCCGCCTGGGCCGGGCTCCGCGCCAGGCCGAACTGCTGGAGATGCTGCGCCAGCATCCCCAGGGCCTCACCACCCAGGTGATCCATGCGCAATCCTTCACCCGCGACCAGCTCAAGGCGCTGGAAACCAAGGGGCTGGTGAGCTGCCACGAGGAAACCCTCACCGGCCCCACCCCCGACGACAGCCAGGGCCTGCTGGCGAGCCCGGCGCTGGCCCTGAACGACGAGCAGGCCAAGGCGCTGAACCAGCTCCACCAGGGGCTCGATCGCTTCCACCCTTGCCTGCTGCACGGGGTGACCGGCAGCGGCAAGACCGAGGTCTACCTGCAGTTGATCGAGGCGGTGGTGGCCAAGAAGCGCCAGGCGCTGGTGCTGATTCCCGAAATCGGCCTGACTCCGCAGACCCTGGGGCGCTTTCGCCAGCGCTTCCGGGTCCCGGTGGTGGCGCTGCACTCGGGGCTGACCGACCACGAGCGCCTGGACGCCTGGGAGGCGGCGGCCAGCGGGAGGGCGCCGATTATCATCGGTACCCGCTCGGCCATCTTCACCCCGCTGGCACGTCCAGGCCTGATCATCGTCGACGAAGAACACGACGGTTCGTTCAAGCAGCAGGACGGGCTACGCTACCACGCCCGCGACCTGGCGGTGGTGCGCGCCAAGCGCCATGGCATTCCGCTGCTGCTGGGGAGCGCCACGCCATCGCTGGAGAGCCTGCACCGCGCGCGCACCGGTGACTACGCTCACCTGCGGCTGACCCGGCGGGCCACTCGCCACGCTCCCGCTCGACTGGAGCTGGTCGACCTCAAGGGGCGCCCTCGACGCGGCGGCCTGATTCCGCCGGTCATCGACGCCATCAAGGCAACGCTGGATGCCGGCCACCAGGTGCTGGTGTTCATCAATCGCCGCGGTTTCGCCCCCACCCTGGCTTGTCACGCCTGCGGCTGGATGGCCGAGTGCGACCACTGTGACGCACGCATGACCTGGCACCGCCAGCCGCCGATGCTGGCCTGCCACCACTGCGATCGCCGCCGGGTCATTCCCGACGCCTGCCCGGACTGCGGCAGCGCCGACCTGCGTCCGCTGGGTAGCGGCACCGAGCGTACGGAGGAGAGCCTGGCCGAAACCTTTGCCGAGACCCCGGTCCACCGCATCGACCGCGATAGCACCCGGGCCAAGGACGCGCTCGAGAAGATGCTCACCGAGGTCCGGCGTGGCGAACCAGCGATCCTGGTCGGGACCCAGATGCTGGCCAAGGGCCACCATCTGCCCCACGTCACCCTGGTCGTGGTGGTCAACGCCGACGCCGGCCTCTACGCCAGCGACTTTCGCGCGCTGGAGCACTCGGCCCAGTTGCTTGAGCAGGTGGCCGGGCGCGCCGGCCGCGCCGCCCACCCTGGCCGAGTGCTGGTGCAGACCATGCACCCGGACGACCCCAGCCTTCGTCTATTGGCCGAGCGCGGCTACGACGCCCTGGCCGAGTCGCTGCTGGAAGAACGCCGCATCGCCGCCCTGCCGCCACTGCGCTTCATGGCCCTGGTCCGCCTGGAAGGCCCCCGGGAAGACGCCCTGACGGCACTCGCCCGGGAGATCGCCGGCGAATTGCGCGAGCAGGTACGTAGCCTGGCTCTGGATCTCGACTGCCTCGGCCCGGTACCTGCCCCCATGGAGCGCCGTCAGAACCGCTACCACCTGCAGATCGCGCTGATGGCGGAGCGACGCAGTCAGCTGCACCCCGCGCTCGAATGGCTGGCCCACCGTCTGGAAGCCTGGCCCGAGGCGCGGCGTATCCGCTGGTCCATTGACGTCGATCCGCAGACCCTGAGCTGAGGACCCACAAGAAGAGAGGCTGCGTCGCAGCCGCTGCTTTCTACGCTCCGCGCTGGAATGGCTGGCCCACCGTCTGGAAGCCTGGCCCGAGGCGCGGCGTATCCGCTGGTCCATTGACGTCGATCCGCAGACCCTGAGCTGAGGTCCGATACGCTGAGCTTTGCCGCCCCGGCCTTTAAAGGCCAGGCGCAATCATCGATAATACGCGGTCTGCCCGCCGACAGGTGCTCCCGCCAGGATTCGCCACGCTCGGCCACCGTGCCACAGGACATAGACGCCTCATGAAAGACACCATCGTTGCGCTGCTGGATGCCGCTCTTGCCGAGCTCAAGCAGCAGGAAGTCGTTCCCCAGGAGCTTTCCCCGGCCTACAAGGTCGACCCGACCAAGGACAAGGCCCACGGCGACTACGCCACCAACCTCGCCCTGATGCTGGCCAAGCCGGCCAAGGCCGCACCGCGCCAGGTGGCGGAAAAACTGGTCGCGGCCCTGCCCGAAAGCGCCGCCGTGTCCAAGGTCGAGATCGCCGGCCCCGGCTTCATCAACTTCTTCGCCGCCACCGACGCCGCGGCCCAGGTGGTGCGCCAGGTGCTGGACGCCGGCGACGCCTTCGGCCGCAGCCTGGCCGGCGCTGGCGAAAAGGTGCAGGTGGAGTTCGTTTCCGCCAACCCCACCGGCCCCCTTCATGTCGGCCACGGTCGGGGCGCCGCGGTGGGCGACTGCCTGTGTCGCCTGCTCGAGGCCACCGGCTACGACGTCACCCGCGAGTTCTACTACAACGACGCCGGCGCCCAGATCACCAATCTGGCGCTGTCGGTGCAGGCCCGCGCCAAGGGGCTGGGCCCGGACAGCGACGGCTGGCCGGAGGACGGCTACCGCGGTGGCTACATCGAGGACGTGGCCAAGGCCTACCTGGCCGGCGAGACCATCCACGCCGACGACCGCCACGTCACCGCCAAGGGTGACCCGGAGGATCTCGACGCCATCCGCGAGTTCGCAGTGGCCTACCTGCGTCGCGAACAGGACCTGGACCTGCGCGCCTTCGGCGTCGGCTTCGATGTCTACTTCCTCGAGTCCTCGCTGTACCAGCAGGGCAAGGTCGAGGAGACCGCCCGTCGCCTGACCGATAACGGCCACACCTACGAGCAGGACGGCGCCCTGTGGCTGCGCACCACCGACTTCGGTGACGACAAGGATCGGGTGATGCGCAAGAGCGAGGGCGGCTACACCTACTTCCTGCCCGACGTGGCCTACCACCTGGACAAGTGGCAGCGCGGCTTCACCAGCGTGATCAACGAGCAGGGTGCCGACCACCACTCCACCGTGACCCGGGTACGCGCCGGCCTGCAGGCGCTGGATGTCGGTATCCCCCAGGGCTGGCCGGACTATGTGCTGCACCAGATGGTGCTGGTCACCCGTTCCGGGGTCGAGGTCAAGCTGTCCAAGCGGGCCGGCAGCTACGTCACCCTGCGCGACCTGATCGACGAGGTCGGCCGCGACGCCACCCGCTTCTTCCTCGCCGCCCGTCGCGCCGACTCCCAGCTGACCTTCGACATCGATCTGGCGCGCTCGCAGTCCAATGACAACCCGGTGTACTACGTCCAGTACGCCCACGCCCGGGTGTGCAGCGTGCTGCGCAAGGCCGAGAGCGAAGGCCTGGCCTTCGACCACGCCACCGCCATGGCCAACCTGGGCCTGCTTGAGGCAGACCAGGAAAAGGCCCTGCTCAATCGCCTGGCGCGCTATCCCGAGGTGGTCGAGCACGCCGCCAAGGCCCGAGAGCCGCAGCAGATCGCCCAATATTTGCAGGATCTGGCAGCCGACTTCCATAGCTGCTACAACGCCTGCAAAGTCATGGTCGACGACGACGCCCTGCGCAATGCGCGCCTGGCGCTGGGCCTGGCCGCGCGTCAGGTGCTGCGTAATGGACTCGACCTGATGGGCGTCGGTGCACCGGAGGAGATGTAAGCCATGGCCACTCGCAAGGCGCCCCCGCGCAAGCGCGGAGCAACCACCAGCCAGAAGCGCAGGCAAGCACCCAAGCAGGCCCGCGGAGGTATCCCCGGCTGGCTGTGGGCCGCCGTCGGCGTGGTCGCAGGCTTCCTGCTGGCCCACCACCAGAACGGTACCGCTCCCTGGCAGGATCCCCGTTCACCGGTGGCGGCGGTACTGCCCAAGCCCTCCAGCGGCGAGCAGCAGGGCAGCAATGCGAGTGGCAGTGCACAAGGCGGACAGGCCAGCGAAAGCGAGCCGCCGATGCCGACGTTCGAGTTCTATACCCTGCTGCCGGAGTCCGAAGTCATCGCCTCCGACGAGGAGATGCCGGCGTCCACCGCCAAGCGCCCCGAGGCGGCCCAGCCGAGCGAGGACGAGATCTCCGCGGACGACCCCATCGCCGCGGTGATCGCCGCCAACTCCCGCGAAGAGGAAGCGTCGTCCACGCCATCCGAGACACCGCGCAGCGCCGAGCGTCGCTACATGCTGCAGGCGGCCTCCTTCCGCGAGGTCAACGATGCCCGACAGCTCGCCGGGCGACTCAAGGACTTCGGCCTGCTGGCCAAGATCAGCGAGGTCGAAGCCACCGGCGGCGCCACCTGGCATCGCGTGCAGGTCGGCCCCTACAGCGATCGCAATGAACTGTCGCGGGCCCAGGATCTAATGAGCACTCAAGGCATCGAGCCGCTGCTGATCCAGCTGCAGAACTGACGTCGGCACACCTCCTCCTTCTGAAGCTACGCCCACCAGGCCCAGAACATCACGTCTGGGCCTGGTGCGTACTGGCCACCGCTCAAGCACCCATCGTGGCGGCGTCTCTCTTCCTCTGTTGCACCGTCTTCTTGGCGCAGCGAGCCGCATTCCCGAGTCGCCCGCGCTTGAAATCCTTGCGACCCGCCCGCACCTACCAGCCTATCGCTTATGCAGAGGGCTCTGCCCCTCGACAGTCACCGGAGGCCTCGGCTTCCCCAAGGAGAATTCTCCATGACCACGATCGTTTCCGTTCGCCGCGGCGACCAGGTGGCATTGGCCGGCGATGGCCAGGTGTCACTGGGCAACACGGTGATGAAGGGCAACGCCAGCAAGGTGCGTCGCCTCTATCACGGCCAGGTGCTGGCCGGTTTTGCCGGCGGCACCGCCGACGCCTTCACCCTGTTCGAACGCTTCGAGGCCCAGCTGGAGAAGTACCAGGGCAACCTGGTCAAGGCCGCGGTGGAGCTGGCCAAGGACTGGCGCACCGATCGCGCCCTGCGCCGCCTCGAGGCGCTGCTGGCGGTGGCCGACAAGAAGGCCTCGCTGATCATCACCGGCAACGGTGACGTGGTGGAACCCGAGCGTGGCATCATCGCCATCGGCTCCGGCGGCAACTACGCCCTGTCCGCCGCCCGCGCGCTGCTCGAGAACACGGAACTGTCGCCCCGCGAGATCACCGAGAAGTCGCTGGAGATCGCCGGTGACATCTGCGTGTTCACCAACCATCACGTGACCCTGGAAGAGCTTTGATCATGACCCAGATGACGCCCCGCGAAATCGTCCACGCGCTGGATCAGTACATCGTCGGTCAGCAGGATGCCAAGCGCTCCGTGGCCATCGCCCTGCGTAACCGCTGGCGCCGCATGCAGCTCGACGGCGAGCTGCGCCAGGAGGTCACCCCCAAGAACATTCTGATGATCGGCCCCACCGGCGTCGGCAAGACCGAAATCGCCCGGCGCCTGGCCAAGCTGGCCAAGGCTCCCTTCATCAAGGTCGAGGCGACCAAGTTCACCGAGGTGGGCTACGTCGGCCGTGACGTCGAGTCGATCATCCGTGACCTGACCGAGGCAGCGATCAAGCTGGTACGCGAGCAGGCCAAGGAAGAGGTCGGCCACCGCGCCGAGGACGCCGCCGAGGATCGCATCCTCGACGCCCTGCTGCCGCCGCCCCGTGGCCAGGAAAACGAGCCGCGCGAGGACTCCTCGACGCGCCAGATGTTCAGGAAGAAGCTGCGTGAAGGCCAGCTCGACGACAAGGAGATCGAGATCCAGGTGTCGCCCCAGGCGCCCAACCTCGAGTTCCAGACACCGCCGGGCATGGAAGAGATGACCAGCCAGCTACAGAACCTGTTCTCCGGCATGGGCAAGGGCAAGACCGAGACCCGCAAGGTCACGGTCAAGGAGGCCTTCACCATCCTGCGCGACGAAGAGGCCGGCAAGCTGGTCAACGAGGACGACATCAAGTCCCGCGCGGTGGAGGCGGTGGAGCAGAACGGCATCGTCTTCCTCGACGAGATCGACAAGGTCGCCAAGGGCAGCGGTCAGTCCAGCGGCGGTGAGGTCTCCCGCGAGGGCGTCCAGCGCGACCTGCTGCCGCTGATCGAAGGCTCCACGGTGTCGACCAAGTACGGCATGGTGAAGACCGACCACATCCTGTTCATCGCCTCCGGCGCCTTCCACCTGTCGCGTCCCTCGGATCTGATCCCCGAGCTGCAGGGCCGTCTGCCGATCCGTGTCGAGCTGTCGGCGCTGACGCCGGACGACTTCAAGCGCATCCTGACCGAGCCGTCCGCCGCCCTGACCCGTCAGTACGAGGCGCTGCTGGCCACCGACGGCCTCGAAGTGCGCTTCACCGATGACGGCATCGAGCGCATCGCCGAGATCGCCTTCAACGTCAATGAAGGCACCGAGAACATCGGCGCCCGTCGCCTGCACACGGTAATGGAGCGGCTGCTCGAGGAGGCCTCGTTCAAGGGCTCGGATCTCGGCAACCCGCTGGTCATCGACCGTGCCTACGTCGATTCTCAGCTCGGCGAACTGGCCATGGACGAGGATCTGAGCCGGTATATCCTGTAACCACCGGCCAAGCACCCTCGATGACCGGGCCGCCGCGCACTGCGCCGCGGCCCGGTCGTGCTTTCGATGCCGCAAATGCTGAAGTCAGGGCACGCCCACCGTGCTGAAACAGAGAGGATCGCCATGAGCGCCCCCACTCCGACCCTGGTGCACTACCACAGAAAGGCCCGCGAGCTCGAGATCGGCTACGCCGACGGCTCCCGCCACCGCCTGTCGGTGGAGTACCTGCGGGTGTTTTCTCCCTCCGCCGAGGTCCGTGGCCACGGCGGCGACACCGCCACCCTTCAGGTCGGCAAGAAGGACGTGGGCCTTGCCGACATCACCCAGGCGGGCCGCTACGCCCTCAAGCTGCACTTCGACGATGGCCACGACAGCGGCCTTTACAGCTGGGACTATCTGGACTGGCTGATCCGCGAGCGCGAGGCCAACTGGACCGACTATCTCCAGCGTCTGGACGAGGCCGGCGCCAGTCGCGAGCCGCTGGGTATCGAGATCCGTCAGCTGTAGCGATCGACACCGGTGTGGCGACAAGCCGGGTGACGGTCAAAGACAAGCCACCTCGGCAAGGCTACAATGGCCGCTGCCAAAGAGCCCCCATCGGCTCTTCTCGCAATCGCTCACGACTCGGGAGTCCCATGGATAAGCGCACCACCCACTTCGGTTTTCAGGACGTGCCGGTCGAGGAAAAGGCCTCACGTGTCGCCGATGTCTTCCACAGCGTGGCGGCTCGCTACGACGTGATGAACGACCTGATGTCCTTCGGTATCCATCGGCTGTGGAAGCGACTGACCATCGAACGTTCTGGCGTCCGGCCTGGTCATAGCGTACTCGACATCGCCGGCGGTACCGGCGACCTGGCGCTGAAGTTCTCGCGCATGGTGGGACCGCGCGGCAAGGTGGTGCTGGCCGACATCAACGCCTCCATGCTTGGGGTGGGACGCGACAAGCTGATCGACCGTGGTGTCGGTGGCAACGTCGAGTACGTCCAGGCCAATGCCGAATGCCTGCCATTTCCCGACAACACCTTCGACTGCATCACCATCGCCTTCGGCCTGCGCAACGTCACCGACAAGGACGCCGCACTGGCCTCCATGGCGCGCATCCTCAAGCCCGGCGGCCGCCTGCTGGTGCTGGAATTCTCCAAGCCTGACAACCCGCTTCTGACCCGTGCCTACGACGAGTACTCCTTCCGTCTGCTGCCGAGGATGGGCGAACTGGTGGCCGGCGACGCCGACAGCTATCGCTATCTGGCCGAGTCGATCCGCATGCATCCGGACCAGGAAACGCTCAAGGGCATGATGGAAACCGCCGGACTCGAGCGCGTCGAATACACCAATCTCACCGGCGGCATCGTCGCGCTGCACCGCGGCATCAAGCTTTGAGGACATGATGGCCTTGACCCCGACCCTGCTGCTGGCCGGCATCGAGAAGACCGTCAACGCCCTGCTCGCACGCGACCCTGCCTCGCCTTCTCGGCTGCGTTCGCTGGCCGGCCAGCGGGTGCTGATGTGCCTGGAGTCCCCGCGTGTCCAGCTGGCGCTGTGCTATCACCCCCAGGGGGTTGACCTGCTCTTGGTAGACGAAGTCGATGAAGGCGCCTGGGACGCCATCGTCGAGCTGGACAGCGATACCCTTGGCCGACTGGCCGGCGGCGCCGACATGGAACGTCTAATGTTCGAGGGCCGTCTGGCGGTACGCGGCAAGATCCACCTGCTCGAGGCGACCCGCGACCTGCTGCTGGATCTCGATCTGGACTGGGAGGCTGAGCTTGCCCGCTATCTCGGCGACCTGCCGGCTCACCAGCTCGCCGAAGGACTGCGCGGCCTGTCACGCTGGGGCCTGCGTACCCACCGTGAGCTATGTGCCGACGTCTCCGAGTATGTCTTCGAAGAGGCCCGCTGGCTGCCCGGCCGCCATCAGCTCGAGGCCATGCGCGAGGCGCTGACCGAGCTGGAGCTGGCCACCGACCGCACCGAGGCACGCCTCAAGCGTCTGACTCGACGGCTGGCCCGGGAGAACGACGCCTCATGATCCTCCGCCCGCTGCGTATCATCTGGGTCGTCACCCGCTACCGTCTCGACACCCTGCTGCCGCTGGAAAAGCTGCCCTGGTGGCTGCGCCTGATATTCACCTGGTCGCCGCTCAAGCTGATTCCGGTCGGCGAGCGCTCCCGTGGCGAACGCCTGCGCCTGGCGCTGGAATCACTGGGACCGATCTTCGTCAAGTTCGGCCAGATGCTGTCGACCCGGCGCGACCTGTTCCCCGACGACATCGCCAATGAGCTCAAGCGGCTGCAGGATCAGGTACCGCCCTTCCCCGGCGAACAGGCCGAGGCGCTGATCGAGGAATCCCTGGGCGAGCCGCTCGAGATACTGTTCGCCGAGTTTTCCCGTGAGCCGCTGGCCTCGGCCTCGATTGCCCAGGTCCACACCGCCAGGCTGCCCGACGGCCAGGACGTGGTGGTCAAGGTGATTCGCCCAGGCATCGAGCGGGTCATGCGCCAGGACATGGCGCTGATGTACCTGCTGGCACGCGCGCTGAACAAGGTGCCGGAAGCGCGCCGCCTGCACCCGGTGGAAGTGGTCCGCGACTACGAGACCACCCTGTTCGACGAGCTCGACCTGACCAAGGAAGCGGCCAACACCTCCCAGCTCAAGCGCAACTTCGACAAGTCGCCACTGTTGTACGTGCCGTCGATCCACTGGCCGCTGACCCGCCACAAGGTGATGGTCCAGGAACGCATCCACGGCGTGCCGGTGGCCGACATCGAGGCGCTCAAGGCCCAGGGCACCGACCTGAAGCGCCTGGCCGAGCGCGGCGTGGAGATCTTCTTCACCCAGGTGTTCCGCGACAACTTCTTCCACGCCGACATGCACCCGGGCAACATCTTCGTCTCCCGCCAGGCGCCGTCCGATCCCCAGTACATCGCCATCGACTGCGGCATCGTCGGCAGCCTTACCCGGGAAGACCAGGACTACCTGGCGCGCAACCTGCTGGCCTTCTTCCACCAGGACTACTACGAGGTCGCGGCGCTGCACATCGAGTCCGGCTGGGTGGCCGAAGATACCCGCGCCAACGAGTTCGCCGCTGCGGTACGCACGGTCTGCGAGCCGATCCTCGAGAAGCCGCTCAAGGACATCTCGTTCGGCCAGGTGCTGCTGGGCCTGTTCCAGACCGCGCGACGTTTCAACATGGAGGTCCAGCCCCAGCTGGTGTTGCTGCAGAAGACCCTGCTCAACATCGAGGGCCTGGGCCGTCAGCTCTACCCGGACCTGGATCTGTGGGCCACCGCCAAGCCCTACCTGGAGCGCTGGATGAAGGAGCGCGCCGGCGCCCAGGGCCTGTGGGAGTCGTTTAAGCGGCAGGCGCCGGAGCTGACCCGGCAGCTACCGGAGTTGCCGGTGCTGGCCCACCAGGCACTGTCCCAGACCGAGAAGCGATCGCGCCAGATCACCCAGCAGGGTGAGGTCATGACCCACATCCTCGGCCAGCTAACCCGCCAGGCCAGGCGCATACGCCGGACCCGACTAGGGCTCGCCCTGGCCGCTGTGGCGCTGGCCTGGCAGCCTTTGTCCGGCTGGCTGTCCGACCAGCCCTGGCCGGTACTGGTGGCCGCGGGCATCGGCACATTGCTGGTGATCTGGAACTGATCTTTTAATGGAATCTTCACCGATGAGCGATATTCTGAACCAGCTCGACGCCGCCCTCAGCGAACGTCGGCACGCCGATCCTGACACTTCCTACGTCGCCTCCTTGCATCACAAGGGGCTGAACAAGATACTCGAGAAGGTGGGCGAAGAGGCGGTGGAGACCGTACTTGCCGCCAAGGATGTTGACGCGGATCCAGCCAGTCGCGAGGCGTTGATCGCCGAAACGGCAGACCTGTGGTTTCATAGTCTGGTGATGCTCTCGCACCTGGGACTCGACCATCGGCAGGTGCTGGATGAACTCGCCCGACGCTTCGGCGTTTCGGGGCATGAGGAGAAGGCCTCGCGCCGCTCCTGAGCCTCGGCGGGAACCAACGATTCACGGCGCCTGGCGCCGCATATTGAGGAAGTTCTTATGTTAGGTGGTATCAGTATCTGGCAACTGCTGATCGTGCTCGGCATCATCATCCTGATCTTCGGCACCAAGAAGCTGCGCAACGTTGGCAGCGACCTGGGTGGCGCGGTCAAGGGCTTCAAGAAGGCCGTCAACGAAGATGAGGACAAGTCGGAGGAGGCCAAGCCCCAGGCCCAGGTCCGTCATGACGAGACCGATACGCCCAACAACACCTACGACGTCGAGGCGGAGCGCAAGCCCGAATCCTCCGACGAGCGCAAGTAACGCCACATGTTCGATATCGGCTTTCTGGAACTGCTGATCATCGGGGTGGTGGGACTGCTGGTGCTGGGTCCCGAGCGCCTGCCCAAGGCCGCGCGTACCGCCGGCCTGTGGATCGGACGCATCAAGCGTTCGGTGGCCGGCATGCAGCGCGAGATCAGCGCCCAGCTCGAGGCCGAGGAACTGCGCCAGAAGCTCAAGGAGCAGGAACGCAAGCTGGACGACAGCGTCAACCAGGCCAAGCGCAGCGCCGAACAAGCCAAGCGCAGCGTGGAATCCATCGCCGACACCCCGAACAAGGGCAACGGCGGGCAGGCGGATTCCACCGGCGCCCAGTCTGCCTCGGCCGGCCAGCGGCTGGACGACGCCGTCGACAGTGCCGCACGCGCCTCGTCGTCCAGCGCTTCGGCTTCCACGCTCTCCCCCGCATCAGCGCCCAGCGATGACACCGCCTCTTCCGAGCACAAGGACTCCGCCACCCGATGAGCGATACCGGTGACACTCCGCCGTCAAGCCAGGGCCACGCCCCACTGATCGAACACCTGGTGGAGCTGCGCTCGCGGCTGATGCGCGCCGTGATCGCCATTCTGGTGATCTTCCTGGCGCTCTACGCCTTTTCCAACGACATCTACCAGTTTGTCGCAGACCCCCTGATGGAGCTGCTGCCGGAAGGCTCCCAGATGATCGCCACCGAGGTGGCGTCGCCCTTCCTGGCGCCGTTCAAGTTGACCCTGGTAGTGGCGGTGTTCGTGGCCATTCCCTTCGTCCTGCACCAGGCCTGGGCCTTCGTGGCGCCAGGGCTGTACGACAAGGAAAAGGCCCTGGCGCTACCGCTTCTGGCCTCGAGCGTCCTGCTGTTCTATCTCGGAGCGGCCTTCGCCTACTACGTGGTCTTTCCCCTGCTGTTCGCCTTCTTCACCCAGACCGGGCCGGAGAACGTGCAGGTGATGACCGATATCAACCAGTATCTCAACTTCGTGCTGAAGCTGTTCTTCGCCTTCGGTATCGCCTTCGAGATCCCGATTGCCACCTTCCTGCTCATCCTCACCGGCGCCGCCAGCGTCAAGAGCCTGAGCGCCAAGCGCCCCTACGTCATCCTCGGCTGTTTCGTCATCGGCATGCTGATGACCCCGCCGGACGTGGTCAGCCAGAGCCTGCTGGCGGTACCCATGTACCTGCTCTACGAGGTCGGGCTGCTGTTCGGCCGGTTGGTCAAGAGGCGGAGCAGCGATGACGAGGAAGCGCCGGACGAGGCGTGATCGCCACACCGGCAAAGCCCCCGTCAGCAGAATGCACAAAGCCCGAGGCATTGGCCTCGGGCTTTGCTTTTTTACCGCTCTCGCGCCGGTGGTGTTCAAGGCGCTTGGCGACAATGATCCGCCATCGTCTGGCGTCTCAGCGGGGCCTGGCCCCGCTGAGACGGCGCTCAGGTGTTGACGTCCATCATCTCGTCGATTCGATCCACCAGCTTGTTGATGCCCAGCGCCGCCTCGCTGATGCGGGTAGCCAGCATATAGGCGGGGGTGGTCACCAGGCGATGCTCGAAGTCCACCACGATATCGTCCACCGCACAGCTGCGATGCAGGCCGCCCATGGCGCTGATGCAACCACACACCTCGGGGTCGGTACCGATGGTGACGGCGATGCCCGGCCCCAGCACCTTGGGCACCAGCACCGGCGCGATGCACATCAGGCCGATCGGCTTGCGCGCATCGTGAAACTCGATCAACAGCTCAGCCAGGTCTTCGTGGACCTCCATCTCGGACTTGGCCGTGGCGTAGTTCGAAAGATTCTTGGCCGCCCCGAAGCCACCGGGCAGGATCAGGGCATCGAAGTCCGATGCCGACAGTTCGTCCAGCGGCGAAATCTCGCCCCGGGCCAGGCGGGCGGACTCGACCAGCACATTGCGCGTCTCCTCGACGGCCTCCCCGCTGTGGTGGTCGATCACCTCCTGGTGAGCGATATCCGGGGCAAAACAGCGATAGGCGATGCCCAGCTGGTCCAGGCGCAGCAGGGTCAGGGTGGTCTCGTAGATCTCGGAACCATCCTGTACGCCGCAGCCCGACAAGACGATCGCTACCTGTTTACTCATGTCATTCTCCTTTATAGCGCGTCGCGAACGGGGCCGGACGCGGCCAAGACTGCCACTACTCTAGAGAGTCGCCACGGGTGCGACAAGACGCGACTTTCGGCGAACGGGAGAGGAGGAATATACTCAATCAATGTCATGCTTTTGTCATGAAGTGCCACCAGACTAGCGCGTGGCGCCGAATCCTTGCTTCCGTGGAGTGCCGTCTTGAGTGCCATTACCCCTCGTCTTTACCCCGCCAGCCGTCCTCGCCGCATGCGCAAGGACGACTTCTCCCGCCGCCTGATGCGCGAGAACCAGCTGAGTGCCGACGATCTGATCTGGCCAGTCTTCGTGCTCGAGGGCGAAGGCCGCCGCGAGGCTGTACCGTCCATGCCCGGGGTCGAGCGCCTGTCGCTGGACCTGTTGATCGAAGAGGCCCGCGAGGCCGTCGAGCTGGGCATTCCCGCCATTGCGCTGTTTCCGGTGGTCGACGCCGACAAGAAGAGCGAGCTGGCGGAAGAAGCCTACAGCGCCAGCGGCCTGGTCCAGCGCAGCGTGCGCGAGCTCAAGGCCGCCCTGCCCGAGCTCGGCGTGATCACCGATGTCGCCCTGGACCCCTACACCAGCCACGGTCAGGACGGCATCCTCGATGAAGACGGCTATGTGGCCAATGACCGCACCGTCGAGACCCTGATCAAGCAGGCGCTGTCCCATGCCGAGGCCGGGGCCGACGTGGTCGCCCCCTCCGACATGATGGACGGGCGTATCGGTGCCATCCGTGAACTGCTCGAGCGTGAAGGCCTGCCCAACACCCGCATCATGGCCTACAGCGCCAAGTACGCCTCACGCTACTACGGCCCCTTCCGCGATGCGGTGGGCTCGGCGGCCAACCTGGGCAAGGCCGACAAGTCGACCTACCAGATGGACCCCGCCAACAGCGACGAGGCCCTCCACGAGGTCGCCATGGACATCACCGAAGGTGCCGACATGGTGATGGTCAAGCCCGGCATGCCCTACCTGGACGTGGTCCGCCGGGTCAAGGACGAGCTGCGGGTGCCCACCTACGCCTACCAGGTGAGCGGTGAATACGCCATGCACATGGCCGCCTTCGACAACGGCTGGCTGGACCCTGACACTGTCATCCTCGAGTCGCTGATGTGCTTCAAGCGTGCCGGCGCCGACGGCGTGCTGACCTACTTTGCCAAACGCGCGGCCAGGCTATTGGCCCGCTGATCAGGGGAGGGAGCGGCGCCCTTCCCGAGCCCCGATGAGGAACCACCATGGAAGACGCGCAGAGCGACAACGCCACGATTGAACATGCGACCCTGGGCAAGTCCGACGTCTCGATGAGCGACGCGCCCCAGGCCGATACCCCGGTGCCGCGCCTTAACCAGACGCGCACCGGCATCAAGCCCAAGGCAATGCCGGACCCGGAGGCCGACCTCACTGACCCGAGCCTCTACTTCAATCGCGAGCTGTCGCATCTGCAGTTCAACATCCGGGTGCTGGAACAGGCGCTGGACCAGGCGCACCCGCTGCTCAACCGCCTGATGTTCCTGTTGATCTTCTCCTCCAACATGGACGAGTTCTTCGAGATCCGGGTGGCCGGACTGAAAAGCCAGCTGGCCCTGGGCGACGACTCCACCGGTGCCGACGGCCGCAGCCCACGTTCGGTGCTCGACGAGATCTCGAAGATCGCCCACGAGCACGTGGAGCGTCAGTACCGCATCCTCAACGAGCAGCTGATCCCTGCCATGGAAGCCCACAACATCCGCTTCCGTCGGCGTGGGGACTGGACCAAGCAGCAGCGCAAGTGGGTCCATGATTACTTCTCTACCGAGATCATCCCGGTGGTCAGCCCCATCGGGCTGGACCCCTCGCACCCCTTCCCGCGGCTGGTCAACAAGAGCCTCAACTTCATCGTCGAGCTCGAGGGCAAGGACGCCTTCGGCCGCGAGGGCGGCCTCGCCATCCTGCCGGCGCCACGTTCGCTGCCCCGGGTCATCGCGCTGCCGGAAGATCTGTGCGAGGAAGGCTTCACCGAGTACCTGTTTCTGTCGTCGATGATCCACGCCCACGCCGACGAGGTGTTCCCGGGGATGAAGGTCAAGGGCTGCTACCAGTTCCGTCTGACCCGCAACGCCGACATGACGGTCGATCCCGAAGAAGTCTCGGACCTGGCCTCGGCCCTGCGCGGCGAGTTGCTGGCCCGGCGCTACGGCAGCGGCGTGCGCCTGGAGGTGGCCGACAACTGCCCCGAGGAGCTCTCCGACTTCCTGATCAAGCAGTTCCAGCTCGAAGCCAGTGACCTCTATCGGGTCAATGGCCCGGTCAACCTGACCCGCATGATGTCGGTACTGGGTGACGCCGACCGGCCCGATCTGATGTACCGCTCCTTTACCCCCGGCGTGCCCAAGCAGGTCAAGCAACCCAACTCCATCATGCAGTCGATGCAGGAAGGCGACATCCTGCTGCACCACCCCTTCCAGTCGTTCACCCCGGTGGAGGACCTGCTGCGCGAGGCCGCCCGCGACCCCGACGTGCTGGCGATCAAGCAGACCCTGTATCGCACCGGTGCCGACTCACCCATCGTCAACGCCCTGGTCGAGGCCGCCGGCCACGGCAAGGAAGTGACGGTGGTCATCGAACTGCGCGCCCGCTTCGACGAAGCCGACAACCTGGCGCTGGCGTCACGCCTGCAGGAGGCCGGCGCCATCGTCATCTACGGGGTGATGGCCTACAAGACCCACGCCAAGATGATGCACATCGTGCGCCGCGAGAAGGGCGCGCTGCGCCACTACGCTCATCTCGGCACCGGCAACTATCACTCCAAGACGGCCAAGCTCTACACCGACTACAGCCTGCTCACCGCGGACCCGGTGCTGTGCGCCGACGTGCACAAGGTATTCCAGCAACTGTCCGGCATGGGCCGCACCCGCCAGATCGAGAAGCTGCTCCACGCCCCCTTCACCCTGCACGAACGGGTCGTGGAAATGATCGAGCGGGAGGCAAGCTACGCGCGCAAGGGCAAGCGCGCCCATATCATCGTCAAGTGCAACTCGCTGACCGAACCCAAGCTGATCCAGGCGCTCTACCGCGCCTCCCAGGCCGGCGTCGAGTGCGACCTGATCATCCGCGGCATGTGCTGCCTGCGCCCTGGCCTGCCCGGCATCTCCGAGAATATCCGGGTGCGCTCGGTGATCGGTCGCTTCCTCGAACACACCCGGGTGTTCCACTTCCACAACGACGGCAAGCCCGAGATATGGGGTTCCAGCGCGGACTTCATGGCGCGCAACATGTTCCATCGGGTCGAGACCTGCTTCCCGCTGCTCGACAAGAAGCTCGCCGCCCGGGTGCGCAAGGACCTCGAGACCTACCTGGTCGACAACTGCCAGAGCTGGCTGCTGCAGGCCGACGGCACCTACATCAAGCAGGACCCGGGCGAGGCCGCACCGATCTCCGCCCAGGAAACGCTGCTGTACGCCTACGCCGCTCGCGCTTGAATAACGCCCCGCATTGACGCGCCATCGGCGCGTCGATAACACCACCCAGGCCCCTCGCCAGCGACGCTGGCGAGGGGCTTTTTCATGTTGTCGTCATGTGTCCTGACGGCTGCCGGTTGCCGCTCGACCTGCGCCTTGGCCAACCCAAGCGGTTCCCGGACCAACCGCCTCCCGCTTCAGGCTGCCGATCATCCAGCCCTGAACACCCAGACCCTAGAAAAAACACCCCGGCTCCCTGAAAAGGGAGCCGGGGTGCTGGGGCGGCGCAAGACGTCAGACGTAGAGAACGCCCCTGGAGGTTGCCCGAAAGGCCGACGCAAGCCGACACCTTTCGGACACGTCCTAGACGCCGATCTGGCCGCCGTCTTCGCGCTGGATCACCACCGTGGCGGCGCGCGGCCGCACGCTGGCATCAGACGTCTGGGTCGCGTCGTCACTGGCCGGCCAGTTGCCCGGATGCTGGATATTGATAAACAGCGCGGTCTTGTCCGGCGTGGGGAAGATGCCAGTGACCTCGCAGCCGTTGGGGCCCACGCAGAAACGCTTGAGCTTGTCCTGGTTGGCCCAGGAGATCACCGCGGCGGCACCATCGGCACGCTCGAGCCCCGCCGGCACGACCGCCAGCACCTGGTCATTGGTGCTCTCGGTGACGCCCTCGTAGCCGTTGTCGGTCTGGATCCACAGGATGCCCTGGCCGTCGCCGCGCTCATCGAAGTAGAGCCCATCGGGACTGGCGAATTCGTTGTCTGCGGTCAGCCCGGACAGGTTGTTCTGGTCACTGGCCGCGGCACCGAACACGAATACCTCCCAGTCGAAGGCGGTGGCATCGCTGCCCTCGCGCCAGCGGATGATCTGACCGGCCTCGTTGTTCGCCCGCGGGTTGGCCGCATTGACCGGTGCCGTGGCGTAGCCGTTGCCCAGCGCGGTGATGTTGTCGCCGTCGCCGGTCAGGGTCGCCTCGGTGCCGTCTTCGGTACGCTTCGAGTTGTTGGTCAGGGTCATGTAGACCTCGCCGGTGGACGGGTCCACCGCGCCCCACTCAGGGCGATCCATTGGCGTGGCACCCATCAGGTCGGCGGCGTCACAGGTGTGGATGATCACCCCAGCCAGGTCATCGGCGTCGAGTTCGAGCGCCTCGGCCAGGGTACGGCCATCCTGGGTGGTGGCGTCCGGCGTCAGCGGCAGCCACTCGCCGCTGCCATCGGCGTTGAAGCGAGCGACGTAAAGGGTGCCGCTGTCCATGTACTTGTCACCGATCGCCAGGCGATCGGCCTCGGCGCCAGGAGCGATGGCATCCGCCGGGTCCCAGGCCGCCTCGGAGACAAACTTGTAGATGTACTCGTTGCGCGAGTCGTGACCGGAGTAGAACACCACCGGCTCGCCTGCTACCAGCTTGCCCGGCCAGCAGCCCTCGTGGCGGAAGCGGCCCAGCGCCGTGCGCTTGATCGCCTGCCTGCCGGTATAGGGGTCGATCTCGACGATATAGCCGAACTGACGCGGCTCGTTGCGGTAGTCACCGCTGGCGTCGTCGGCGACGGGGTCGCCGATCAGACGGGTAAATTCGTCGTCGCGTTCGCTGTCATCGCCCGCGGCGGTCTCCCAGCCGTAGCGCCCGCGCCCGCTGGCGATGCCAAGTCGGTCATCGTCCAGGGTACGGCCCTCGTTCTTGACGAAGTAGGCCGGCCAGTTCTCCTCGCAGGTGAGGTAGGTACCCCAGGGCGTGTAACCGTGGGCACAGTTGTTGTTGGTGCCGCGAGCCTGGGTGCCGCCCGGGGAATACCGGGTCTTGACGTAGTCGCTGCCCGCCACCGGCCCTGACAGGTGCATCGGGGTGGCGCTGGTGTAGCGACGGTTATGGGCGGAGCCCTTGACGTGGCTCCAGCGACCATCGGCGTCCTTCTTCACCTCGACCACGGTCACCCCGTGGGCGTTGATCTCGGTGCGCACCTCATCCGCCGGACGCTTGCCTTCGGTCATGTTGGTGGGGCCGCCCTGGGGCGCCCACAGCGCGTTCTCGTCGATGTATTCGTTGTTCATCACCAGCAGGAAGCGCTCGGAAGCCGTGCTCTCATCCAGCGCGAAAGGATGCATGCCGTCGTGATGCATGCCGACGCTGGCCGCCTGGGCCTGGGCCTGGGGCGTCATCGTCAGATCCTCGCTCCATTCGGGCGCGCTGTCGTCAAGCGGCGTACCCCAGGGCACCAGCACCTGGGCGGTATAGCCCGGCGGCACCACCACGGCGTCGCTGCGCGAACCGGCAATCGACTCGAAGGCCAGCGCCAGCGGCGTCTTGGCCATCCCTGACGACGGCTCGTTGGCGAAGGCCGAGAGACCAAAGCTTCCCAGCATGGTCATGGCCGCCATGCCCATGCCACCCTTCATCACCGCTCGCCGGGAAAGACGACGGTCGAGCACCGAGGAGAAGGGTTCATTACGGCTGGGGTTCAACAGACGATGATCTTCAATTTCCTTGCTCATTGCGCAGTCCTCTTCTTGCAGCCCTCTGTTCGCCGTCAAGGCGTGGGCTGTCGGTGCCAGTCACTGTTGCCGGCCTCGGGTATCGGAGGGGAAAGTCGATCACAGGGGCGACGGCGGTCCGCCGACAACACTAGGTAGTCCAGATGACACTCGTATGACGATAGACGAGGTTGACGCAGAGCACAGGAAGTAGCGCTATTGTAAAAAGAGTAACAGTTGGTGAAAGAAAATGGCTTCGCTCGTCGACACAGTGCACCAACAATCGCTATCGACAGGACCAGAACCATGTGGAATCTGGGACACCGACATCAGCGCATACTTCTTATGCCCCAACGCGCCCCTTCAGCCGACGAAGATCCCGAGCCTCGTTGGTACTGGGTCCACTGTGTCGATCAACAGAGCCTCGACCGGGGCAGCGCCGCCAATGTCCAATCGCTTTCATGCCTCGACCAGGCACTTCCCTGTTGTCTCGTCATACCGCCTCAATCGGTCACCCTGGTAACGCTGGACGGCGCCCTGGCCGAGGAGGTCGACAGCAGGGAGTCACTGGATGAACTGGTTGAGCGGGAGCTTTGCGTAATACCGCACACTCTCGCGCTCCATGTGCTCTATCGTGATGACAGCGCCCTGGATGTCATGGTGGTGCAGCGTACCCTGCTGGCCCAGTGCAGCCGACGCCTGGGACGCCATCACCTCTCGCCCCGCTGGTGGGCCAGCGCCTTCCAGGGTCTGCCGCCGCCCGAACCCGACACCCTGGGCGTGCTGCCCTGGGGCGACGACTGGATGCTGAAGTGGCGCCACCCCGAGGCCCCGGAACGGGAACGCTGGCTGTGCTGGCCCAAGAGCCAGGACATGGAGGACCTGAGCGACCTTCTTCCGGAGCGTCTGCGCGAGTCGCCCTGGAATTGCCCACTGGCCCCCCAGGCCGTCACCGGCCTCGACTGCCTGGACTTCTGTGCCCGCCACTTGCCCGTAGACCTGCCGCTGGTGCCCTCGGACATTGAAGGCGAGGGTCAGCCAAGGGAGAGGGAACCCGAGCCCGCGTAGAGGCAGCGTGATCGCTATCGCTAAACTTCGCTGCCACTGGCCCAAAAAACGTGTAGAGGCGTTTGAAGCGACGAGAGGGAATGCTGAAGTCATATCGTGAGCGATGACGAGCCGGATGCCGCCGGAGCGCAAAGGCTGGAGTTTACCTTCGACGGAATGAGAACCTTTAGCGCCGGCGGCGGAGTTGCAGTGCATCGCCATCTATCCCGTGTTTCTTCAATCTCCGAGCATGACTCCTATACTTTCCGTTTGGCTACCAACTCCGTTGACCGCCGTAATATCCTGGGGACAGCATGACATGACTACGCAACAGGTCATCATTGCCTTGAACACGATCCTGTCGTCTCTTTTGGCCACGGGTGGCACAAATGTCAGTGAGCCATCACCATCAAGTGGAACATTCATCCACACATTGAATGGTGATGGAACATGCGAAACCTCCTTGCCGATGGCAAGCAATGCCATTCGAAGATTATCAACACAGTTGTCATGGTATTCGCTTACGCCAAGCTGTCTATAGCGATTGATATCGCAGGCGGCAATCAATGTGTCATGCACCCCAGGCGAAGTATCTTCCACTAGTTCCAGCATCTCGTTTCTTCTATTGGAAACCATACTGTCACCGACAACCGGCACCAAGCGCCCAAGATGGGTTCGAGTATGTTCCATGGATAGAAATTCGTCTGGATCACTCGTATTGAAAGCCCACATATCGCAGACCTGCAATCCACTTACGTTAATCAGCGTAAGCATCTGCCCTTTTTCCAGTACAACGGCAGCGCCACACCTCGCGGGAATGAAATAGACCTTTCCTGGCTGCAGAACACCATTGCGCGCAAGCGGTTGGCTCACTGACAACTGTTTTTCTTCCAGCGCACCGAAAGAAGCCGCCAGATCAGGCTCCCTATCTCTACTTATATAACCACCCATCATCCACCTCGCTCACTGATTTTTCCGACTTATCATGAAGAATACATTGTTGGAAATCAGACACTCCCTCTCACCACATCGGCCCTCTGACGGCGAGACGCGCAAATCTCTCATCCCGCGAGACTATTCTTATTTCAAGTTCTGCAATACAGACGTTTGCTGGACAGGGAATCACATCTGTTGCCGAGCATCTGGTACCCAGCAGGGGACGATCGTAGAAGCGGTCACGGAGGTGCGCTCACCCCGAGACTGGATCGGAAACAACGCGAGGAACGTCCAGACTGGCCGCCAGCCTGTCGACCAACGCCTCAACGCGTTGCTCCGCCTGAATCAGAGACTGCTGCAGCCGCTCGTCGGCAAACTCGTCATACTCCACGGCGATGCTGTGCAACTCCTCTATGCCGAGATAGGCGAAAACGGTACGCAAGTGTGGTTCGACGTGGTTGATGTGCTCCATTCGCTCACCAGGCTCGTAGCCATAGTCACCCCGTGCACCAAGCACCACCAAGCGCTTGCCCATGGCGCTCAGCATCGGCCAGTAGGGCAAGCCTGGGCGGGAGCGATCAAAGCCGAAAGTCCGCCCGACTCGCACGATATTGTCGATATAAGCCTTGAATCCGGCCGGAACGCCGAAGTTGTACATCGGGACGCCAGCGATGATCAGATCCGCCTCGAGCAGTTCGTCGACCAGGGAATCACTCTCCGCGAGAACCTCGTGCATCCAACTATCCCGCGCTTCCGGCTTGGTGAAGGCGGCATGAATCCAATCACCGCTGACAGGACGAGGCGGCTGCTGGCCGACATCGCGATAGACGACCCTGTCGTCAGGACGTACCCGTTGCCACTGTGTGACGAAGTGGGCGCTGAGGCGTCTCGAATGCGATCCGTGGGGTTGACTACCGGAAAGTCCGGAGCGTGCGCTGGCATCAAGGTGCAACAGTGTGGCCATGAAGATTCTCCTTTGGGATTAGTACCGCTCATGCTTGGTGGAGCACGAACGACAGAATCTTCCAATCGATTCGGGCCGACAAACGATCTATTCTTTGCAGATGCACAAAAATTTTTTATCCATAGGGATGTGATGCAACGACGCCGACTACCACTATCGCAGTTGCGTGCTTTTGAGGCGGCAGCACGTCACCGTAGTTTCAAGGGGGCGGCTGAAGAGCTGGCGGTAACGCCCGCCGCGATCAGCCACCAGGTACGTGAACTGGAAAGCTGGCTCGGCGTAGCGCTATTCGAGCGTCGCACCCGCCAGGTGATCCCGACCGACGCGGCAACGGAGCTTTCTCCCGTGCTACGCCAGGGCTTTGACGCCTTCGCCGAGGCATTGGAAAGTCTGCTCAAGCGAACGACACCCGCCAGCGTCACCCTCTCCTGCACTCCGGCCTTCGCCAGCCAGTGGCTGCTTCCTCGACTGACCGACTTTCATTCGACGAATCCCGATATCGCCTTGAATATCCATGCCAGCGAGAGCGTGCTTGATCTAACGCATGGAACCCGCCTGGCGATTCGTTACGGTATGGGCCCCTATCCGGACCATGAGGTGGTGACCCTGGCGACCGATCGCATTGCCCTGGTCGCCAGCCCGCAACTCCAGCTGGCTGGCGTCGACGACCTCAGGGGTGTTCGTCATATCGATTTCGACTGGTACTGTCCGAACCTTGGCCTGCCCGGCTGGGCTCAGTGGTGTCAGGCGTTGGGGTCTACCCCTGCCGTGCTGGGGCCTCGACTCGCCTTCTCCGAAGAAAGTCACGCGATCCAGGCCGCTATCTCCGGTCAGGGCGTGGCCCTGCTGGGCTTGACCCTGGTGCAGGATGAGATCGCTCGTGGTGTGCTGGAGGTGCCATTCGGCCCGTTTCTACCGGGACTGCACTACCACCTGATCAGGAGCCAAACAATGTCCGACAATGCCATCCTCGACAAGGTGGTGGTTTGGCTTCAACAGGCGTTTTCAGCGGCAACCGCTACCATAGGCGAACAACAGGCACCTTGATGCAACCCGTTTGCCTTCCCGCAAGAAATGACCGTCCTGGCCTTGAGCGTGGCGCTGGATGATCGAACTCAGACGTCATCGGACATCGAAGGCGTTCGCCCCATCGCCCCCTCTCCGATGACCCGAAGCAGCCGGTGGGACATGTGAGGATGACCCGACACTGCACGGGAGGGCATACTGGGGGCGATATCACTGAACGGGAAAATGTTGTGAAACGGGCCATGCCAGGGATGCGGTCTGCTCTACTCACTACGGTGCTTGCCGCGGCGCTTGTTACTCTCAGCGGCTGCGCCGCCTTCGCCCCGGCGCCGCCGAGCCATCAGGACAATCTGTGCGAGATCTTTCGCCAGCAGCCTGACTGGTACGACGCCACCCAGGCCTCTTATGAAAAGTGGGGCACGCCCCCCTGGACCCAGATGGCCTTCATCAAGCGCGAGTCGTCGTTTCGCAGCCACGTCAGGCCGCCACGTACCAAGTTGCTGGGCTTCATTCCGTGGACGCGCCCGTCCTCGGCCTACGGCTATGCCCAGGCCCAGGATCCGGTATGGGGCGAATACGACGATGACGCCGGCGGGCTGTTCGCCAGTCGCACCGACATGGACGACGCCACCGACTTCATCGGCTGGTACAACGCCCGCACGCGGCGCATGACGGGGGTGTCACTGTCCAACCCCGAGCACCTGTACCTGGCCTACCACGAAGGCCAGGGCGGCTATCAGCGCGGCAGCTACCGCGCCAAGCCGGCGGTGCAACGCGCGGCGCGGGAGGTGGCCAGCACCGCTTCCCGCTACCGCAGCCAACTGGCAGCCTGCGAGGCGGAATTCCGCTGCGACAGCTTCTATCAGGTATGGCCCTTCTGCCGCTGAGTCAGGTGGCCACCCACCATGCTTCCCGCTACAGCAGCCAACTGGCGGCCTGCGAGGCGGAATTCCGTTGCGACAGCTTCTATCAGGTATGGCCCTTCTGCCGCTGAGTCAGGTGGCCACCCACTCTGCTTCCCGCTACCGCGGCCAACTGGCGGCCTGCGAGGCGGAATTCCGCTGCGACAGCTTCTATCAGGTATGGCCCTTCTGCCGCTGAGTCAGGTGGCCACCCACTATGCTTCCCGCTACCGCAGCCAACTGGCAGCCTGCGAGGCGGAATTCCGCTGCGACAGCTTCTATCAGGTATGGCCCTTCTGCCGCTGAGTCAGGTGGCCACCCACCATGCTTCCCGCTACAGCAGCCAACTGGCGGCCTGCGAGGCGGAATTCCGCTGTGACAGCTTCTATCAGGTATGGCCCTTCTGCCGCTGAGTCACGTCCCCCACCCGCGGCGCGAGCCAGTTACGCCGGACAAAAACGACCAGAGGCCCGAAAGGGCCTCTGGTCTGGTTCGTTCGCATCGTCGGGCTCAACCCTGCTGGGCAAGACGCTCGGCAGCCAGGCTCAACAGGTGTTCGGTGGTCTCCCAGCCGATGCAGGCGTCGGTGACCGAGACACCGTAGCGCAGCTTGCCGGGCTCCAGGGGTTGTTTGCCCTCGTTCAGATGGCTTTCGAGCATCACCCCGATCAGCGAGGTGTCACCGGCCAGGCGCTGGGCCAGCACCTCGAGCAGGACTTCGCTCTGACGGCGATGGTCCTTGCGTGCGTTGGCGTGGCTGCAGTCCACCATCAGCCGCGGCGGCAGGCCGGTGCCGATCAGCGCCTTCCTGGCGGCGGCGACCGCATCGACCCCGTAGTTGGGCTCACCGTGGCCGCCCCGCAGCACCACATGGGTGTAGGGGTTGCCGGCGGTCTCGCGCATGACCGGCTGCCCCTGCTCGCCCACCGCGAAGTGCTGGTGGGGGTGGGCGGCCGAGCGCATGGCGTCCAGTGCCACCTGGACGTCGCCGCTGGTGGCGTTCTTGAAGCCGACCACCGCGCCGATGCCACTGGCCATCTCGCGATGCAGCTGGGATTCGGTGGTGCGTGCACCGATCGCGACCCAGGCCAGCAGGTCCTCCAGGTAGGGCGCGATCATCGGCTGCAGGATCTCGGTGGCCACCGGCAGGCCCAGCTCGACGATCTCGCGCATCAGCTGGCGTGACAGCTCGAGCCCACGCGCCATGTCGCCCTTGCCATCCAGGTCCGGGTCATAGGCCAGGCCCTTCCAGCCCACGGTGGTGCGGGGCTTCTCGACGTACACCCGCATCACCACCAGCACTCGATCACGGATGCTGTCGGCCAGGGAGGCCAGGCGCCGGGCGTATTCAAGCGCCGACCTGGGATCATGGATCGAACAGGGCCCGACCACCGCCAGCAGGCGATCATCACGACCCTCGAGAATGTCACGGATCTGCTGACGCTGAGCGTCGACGCGATCGCTCAGGGTCGTCTCGAGTGGGCACTGGCGCTTGAGCGCCTGCGGGGTCGGCAGGGTCATCTGGGGGGCGGTCTCTTGCGTCGCGGCAGCGTTGAGGTCGGCGGTGGCAAGCGAAAGGCTGGCGGTCATGGTATCAGCTCCGTGTGGTCGTACATCGTTGGGTGCGTCGACCACCGAGGCGCTCACGGTCGGAGGTGGCCAGTTGGGCCGACCGCGCGTCGATAAATCGCCAGCTATCGCCATAGGCATAGCCATGGGAAATGGTGCTGGCGAAGAGTCGATATGCGGTCATGTCATTGCTCCGGTTGCCTGCCTTTCGCAGGTGAGTGCTACTGAGTGAAAACGTCTGGCCACACAAACAAGGAACCCCCGGACGGGCAGCCGTCCGGGGGTTCTGGGAGGCGGCCCTGGGGGGGGAGCGCCTCGCGAGTGCCAGATACTTGGATCAGGCCTCGCGCACCAGCGCCCCGGTATCAAACCAATACCAGGAAAAGCTGGGCCAATAAAAGGACACCGCGTCCGCATGCACACAATCCGAACCCAAGACGGCACCGACGAGGGCGCTGTCGCTGCCACCGGGTCGGGGTCGGGTCGGGTTTGCGTGCTCGGTCATCGGTGTCTCCTCGAATCTTGTTTCATCCTGCCCCGCGCCGGAGCAAATGGCAACCCCTGTGCACGGGCAGGAAAAGCGCGGTGCAGTCGACCATGGTCGACTGACGCCCCTGGCTAGCCTGTCGCCAGCTGCACCCAGCCGATGGTCGCCGGCAGACAGGTCATGCCGACCATCACCACCAGGCCGAGAAAGATCGTCAGGAATCCGCTTTCGTCATGAAAGCCGTCGTGAGAGCTGTCACCATGCAGGTCGTCGTCGTGATGGGCCATGGGTCGCCTCCTTGTGATGTTGTTGTCAGGGTCATCCAGAGTCTAGGGGGATTCCTCGGGTCAGGCGAGTCCGCCGGCGATTCAGCGCAGGTGGCGGCCACCGTCCACGGCCAGGGTCGTCCCGGTCACATAGCGGTTGTCGAGCAGGTAGCGCAGGCTCTGGTAGATGACCCCTGGCCCCGGCACCATGTCCATCGCCGACTTGGCCCTGGCCTTGGCGGCATAGGCCTCGTCATCGCCCTGATTGAGCATGATCAGCGCGGGTGCAATGGCGTTGACCTGGATCTCTGGGGCATAACGCGCGGCGAAGGACAGCGTCAGATTGTCGAGCCCGGCCTTGGTGGCGGCGTAGGCGGCGTGCTTGCGCGAGCCCTTCTGCACCACATAGTCGGTCATGTGGACGATGTCCCGCTGGGGCTCGCTGCAGGCGTCGAGCAAGGGCTTGGCGTGGAGGTTGATCAGGTAAGGCGCCAGCATATGGATACGGAACAGCCGCTCGAAGGCGGCCCCGGCATCCTCGCCATCGCTGTCCGGTGCCCAGTCGCTGGCGTTGTGGACGATGGCACGCAAGGCGTCTGTCTCGACCTTGAGCCGCTCCAGGAAGTCGAGGATACCGTCTTCGCTGGAGAAGTCCGCCTGGAGGGTGACGATGCCGCGCTCGCGCATGGCCTCGAGCTCCGGGCGCTCGCGGCGATAGCTGATGATCACCGGCTGGCCGTCCTGTACCAGGCGCTCGGCGCAGTGACGCCCCAGACGCTGGGCGCCACCGGTAATCAGGATCGGCGACGCGCTCATGACTGCTTTTCCCCGACCAGGCTACCGACCACCGGCACCAGAGGGTCGCGTGGCGCGTAGGCGAAGACGTCCGAGAACACCCGTGACGGGTCCAGCCCCAGCGAGGCGAGCACGTCGACACAGGCATAGACCATGCCGGGCGAGCCCGACAGATAGACGTCGTGGCCCGACACATCGCCAAGCTCGGCGGCGAGTGCGGCGTCGATACGGCCATGATGGGCGTGCACCCGCTCGTCGGCGAAGCCTTGCTCGAAGCCTTCCTCGCAGACCGCGTGGAAGCTGACCTTATCGGACTCGGCGACCCACTGCCGGGCCAGGCTCTCGGCGTACAGATCACGGCGTTCCTTGGCCGCCCACCACAGGCTGATGGAGCGCTCGGGGTTGGCGTGGAGCGCCGCCTCGACGATCGCCTTCATCTGGGCGAAGCCGGTACCGGCGGCGATCAGCGTCAGCGGACGATCGCTTTCACCATCCAGCACGCAGTCGCCCCCCGGCAGACGCACGGTCAGGTGCTGGGCCTCGACCAGCATGGCCCTGAGCTGGGCCGAGTTGGAGCGTTCGGGCCAGTGCTGAATATGCAGCTCGAGTCGCCCATCGTCACGATGGCGGCTGGCGATGGAAAAGGGCACCCAGCAGTCATCGTCCAGGCACATTTCCAGGTACTGGCCCGGGGCATGGGCCATGGCCTCGGCGCGTCCTTCCAGAATCACGCGAAACACGTCAGGGGTGAGGTCCTCGACCTCGATGACCTGGCAGGTCAGGGTCCTTGCCGTCATGTCGACCTCTTGTTGCTGTCGGGGAGAGGAATGTCGAATTCGTCCCAGCGCTCGCTGACCCGGGACTTGATGCTGTCGTCCATGGCAATCGCCACGCCCCACTCCCTGTCCGTTTCACCCGGCCACTTGCTGGTGGCGTCCAGGCCCATCTTGGAGCCGAGCCCAGCCACCGGAGAGGCGAAATCGAGGTAGTCGATCGGGGTGTTCTCGACCATCACGGTGTCGCGGGCCGGGTCCATACGGGTGGTGATGGCCCAGATCACGTCCTCCCACTGGCGAGCGTCGACGTCATCATCCAGCACGACCACGAACTTGGTGTACATGAACTGACGCAGGAAGCTCCATACCCCCATCATTACCCGCTTGGCGTGGCCCGGGTACTGCTTTTTCATGGTCACGACCGCCATGCGGTAGGAGCAGCCTTCCGGGGGCAGATAGAAGTCGACGATCTCAGGGAACTGGCGGCGCAGGATCGGCACGAACACCTCGTTCAAGGCGAGCCCGAGGATCGCAGGCTCGTCCGGTGGACGTCCGGTGTAGGTGGAGTGGTAGATGGCGTCCTTGCGCATGGTCATGCGCGTCACGGTGAACACCGGAAAGGTCTCCACCTCGTTGTAGTAGCCGGTATGGTCGCCGTAGGGACCTTCCGGCGCGGTATCATCGGGGTACAGGAAGCCCTCGAGGATGATCTCGGCAGACGCCGGCACCTGCAGGTCGGCGTGACCGCAGTTGACCAGTTCGGTGCGCGAGCCACGCAGCAGCCCGGCGAAGGCGTACTCGGACAGCGAGTCAGGCACCGGGGTCACCGCCCCCAGAATGGTCGCCGGGTCGGCGCCCAGCGCCACCGCTACGGGGAAGGGCTCGCCGGGGTGCGCCTGCTGGAATTCCTGGAAGTCCAGCGCGCCGCCACGATGGGACAGCCAGCGCATGATCAGGCGGTTCTTGCCGAGCTTCTGCTGGCGATAGATACCGAGATTCTGACGACTCTTGTGCGGGCCCTTGGTGATCACCAGCGGCCAGGTCACCAGGGGGGCGGCATCACCGGGCCAGCAGTGCTGGATTGGCAGTCGATCCAGGTCCACCTCATCGCCCTCGAAGACTCGCTGCTGGACCGGTGCCGAGCGCACGGTCTTGGGACCCATGCTCATGATCTGCTTGAAGATCGGCAGCTTTTCCCAGGCATCGCGAAAGCCCTTGGGAGGTTCCGGCTCCTTGAGAAAGGCCAGCAGCTCACCGACCTCGCGCAGCGCCTCCACCGAGTCCTGGCCCATGCCCATGGCGACGCGTTTGGGGGTGCCGAAAAGGTTGCCGAGCAGCGGCATTTCGCTGCCCTTGACGTTCTCGAACAACAACGCAGGGCCACCGGCGCGCAGGGTGCGATCGCAGATCTCGGTGATCTCGAGATAGGGGTCCACCTCGGCGGTCACCCGCTTGAGTTCGCCGGCGGCCTCGAGACCCGCGATAAAGTCACGCAAGTCACCATATTTCATGCGATTGCCTCGCTCCCCTGAACACAAAAGGGGCAGCATAGCATGCTGCCCCTCGTCTTGACCTCGGTCACCTGGACCTTGCGTCTGGCGACCGCCCAGGCGCGGCGTTGGCCAACGCTAGCGGCGCTTCATCGCCTCGAAGAATTCGAGGTTGGTCTTGGTGTCCTTGAGTCGGTCGATCAGGAACTCGGTGGCCGCGGTATCGTCCATCGGGTTGAGCAGCTTGCGCAGGATCCACATGCGCTGCATCTCCTCGTCGGAGGCGATCAAGTCCTCACGACGGGTGCCGCTGCGGCGGATGTTGAGCGCGGGATAGACGCGACGCTCGGCCAGACGGCGATCCAGGTGGGCTTCCATGTTACCGGTGCCCTTGAACTCCTCGAAGATCACCTCGTCCATCTTGGAGCCGGTGTCCACCAGGGCCGTGGCGATGATGGTCAGGCTGCCGCCTTCCTCGATGTTACGCGCGGCACCGAAGAAGCGCTTGGGCTTTTCCAGGGCATGGGCGTCGACACCACCGGTCAGCACCTTGCCGGATGACGGCACCACGGTGTTGTAGGCGCGCGCCAGACGGGTGATGGAATCGAGCAGGATGACCACGTCCTTCTTGTGCTCGACCAGACGCTTGGCCTTCTCGATCACCATCTCGGCCACCTGGACGTGACGCGCCGGCGGCTCGTCGAAGGTCGAGGCGACCACTTCGCCGCGCACGGTGCGCGACATCTCGGTGACCTCCTCGGGGCGCTCGTCGATCAGCAGCACGATCAACTGGCACTCGGGGTTGTTACGCGTGATCGAGGTGGCGATGTTCTGCAACATCAGCGTCTTACCCGCCTTGGGCGGCGACACGATCAGGCCACGCTGGCCCTTGCCGATGGGTGCGGTCAGGTCGATGATGCGCGCGGTCAGATCCTCGGTGGAACCATTGCCGATCTCCATGCGCAGACGGTCCTGCGGAAACAGCGGCGTGAGGTTCTCGAACAGGATCTTGTGCTTGGCGTTCTCCGGCCGGTCCAGGTTGATCTGGCTGACCTTCAACAGCGCGAAGTAGCGCTCGCCTTCTTTCGGCGGGCGAATCTTGCCGGAGATGGTGTCGCCCTTGCGCAGGTTGAAGCGCCGGATCTGGGACGGCGACACATAGATATCGTCGGGGCCGGCCAGGTAGGAGCTGTCGGCGCTGCGCAGGAATCCGAAACCGTCCTGAAGGATCTCCAGCACGCCATCGCCGAAGATGTCTTCGCCGCTCTTGGCGTGCTTCTTCAGGATGGCAAAGATGATGTCCTGCTTGCGGGACCGGGCCAGGTTGTCGATACCCATCTCGCGGGCGATATCGAGAAGCTCCGGCACGGGCTTTTGCTTGAGTTCGGTCAGATTCATCAGAGTTCAGAAATTACTCGTGGAAGCCGGGCGGCAAGGCGCCGAGGGGCGAAAAGACACGCCGATTGAGTGCGTTCAGAGCCCGAGGCTGCTCGTGCGAGGCCAGGTAAAGATAATAGGGCCATTGACTGGATTCTCCGGAGGGGAGATCCACGCCAGCGTCTGGACGAGGGAGCAGGTTCATTCGCCGTTGCCAGCGTCTCGCGGGCTTGGGCCGGGGCCTTGGCCGGGAGCGGAGCTGACGTCGTGCGGGCTGTCTGACGACTTGGGATGGTCACGTCGCGGCGGCGGCGCGACCGGGAAAACACATTCGAAACAGGCGAATGACCCGATACTAGACAAGCCGGAAGGGGAACGCAAGCCCCGTGGCGGACCCGGATCATTGACATCCCCCGGGGCGAAACGCAACCTTGATCCATCTCCAGTGAAGGACCCGCCATGAATCAACCCTCGGATACGCTCAGCACCCTGCGCGAGTCGCCCCACGACGCCACCAAGGACCCCGCCCGCCTGGCCGCCATCGACCTGGGCTCCAACAGCTTTCACCTGCTGGTGGCCAACTATCAGGATGACCGGCTGCAGGTGGTGGCGCGGCTGGGCGAAAAGGTCCAGCTGGCGGCGGGCCTGGACGACGACGGCTACCTCAACGAGGACGCCATGACACGGGCGCTGGACTGCCTGGCTCGCTTTGCGCCCTTTCTCGAGGGCATCCCCGCCTCGCGTATGCGGGTGGTGGGCACCAACGCCCTGCGCGATGCCCACAATAGCCAGGAGTTGATCGACCGCGCCGAGGCCATGCTCGGCACGCGCATCGAGATCATCGCCGGGCGCGAGGAGGCACGCCTGATCTACCTCGGCGCGGCCCACGCCCTGGCCGAGAACGGGCGCCGGCTGATCGTCGATATCGGCGGCGGTTCCACCGAGTTCATCATCGGCGAACAGTTCGAACCCAAGGCGCTGGAAAGCCTGTCAATGGGCTGCGTGACCTTTACCCGACGCTTCTTCGGCGACGGCGATATCAGCGAAAAACGCATGCGCAACGCCGAACTCGCGGCGCTGTCGGAACTGGCCAATATCCGCAGACCCTACCAGCGTCTGGGCTGGGATGACCCGGTGGGCTCCAGCGGCACCATCAAGGCGGCGGCGGCGGTAATGCACGCGGCAGGCGACGCGCCGGAAGGAGTGATCACCCGCGACGGTCTGGCCAAGTTGAGAAAGCGCCTGATCAAGACCAAGCAGCTCGACAAGGTCTCCATGGACGGGCTCAAGGCCGATCGTGCCCGGGTCTTTCCCGCCGGCGTCGCGATTCTGTGCGCGATCTTCGAGGCCTTCGACCTCAGCGAAATGCGCTACGCCGACGGCGCCCTGCGTGAAGGGGTGCTCTACGACATGGCCGGCCGCAACAGTCCCGAGGACTCGCGTCTAAAGAGCCTGGAGACCCTGGCCCGCTACAACGCCGTCGACGTTCGCCAGGCCGACAATGTGGCCGCCTCGGCCAAGGCGCTGTTCGCCCAGGTCGCCGGCGACTGGGGGCTCGATGAGGAACGTGGCCGCTATCTGGAGTGGGCCGCCTGGGTGCACGAGATCGGCCAGTCGATCTCGCACAGCCAGTTCCATCGCCACGGCGCCTATCTGCTCGAGCACTCGGATCTGGCCGGCTTCTCGCGCCCGGAACAGCGCCTGCTGGCCTTCCTGGTGCGCGCCCACCGGCGCAAGTTCCCGAGCAAGGAATGGCAGCTGCTGCCGAAGGCCGAACAGCGCGACAGCCAGCGCCTGGCACGCCTGCTGCGACTGGCGGTGATCCTCAACCATTCGCGCCCGGAGCAGCCGCCGGCGACGCCGCGGCTCGAGGTGGACGGCGAGGTCCTGCATCTGCACTACCAGGGCGGCGACGAGCCCGGCCTCTTGTGCACCGACCTGGAACGCGAGGCCGACTACCTGGCCAATACCGACTTCGCGCTCAAGCTGCACGCAGGCGCCGCCCACGCCGAAGCCTGAGCCCTCTCACCAGGTCTTTGGCCAGAAGCCCTTGGCCAACCCATCAGCCGGCCGCCCATCAGCCGGCCCCAGGCGTCGCCCGTCAGGGCGACGCCGTCCAGCCCTCGGCCAGGGCGATCCAGCACCCCCTGCCGGCGTCCAGCGCCGCCACGCAGCGCTCGCCCTGCCACACCACCAGCACCTGGGCACGCCGCCAGGGCGGCACACCGGCCTCCTGCAACAGCCGCTTCAGGTCGCGGCTTCCTCGCCCGGCAAGCCTCAGCCGTTCGCCGCCCTGGCGCGGGCGCAGCCACAAGGGCAGCGACGTTTCCTCCGCCGGCCTCGGCAGCTTTATTGGCACACCGGCGACCACCAGGGCGCTCCCTGGAGACCAGGGGCCTTCGGCAACCTCCAGCGGCTCTCCGGCACCCTCCCCCATCAGCCACAACGCACCGCGCCAGAGCCGCGCCTCTGCCCCGGGCCAGCTCACCTTGACCTCGGCGTCACGCCGGGCATGGCATTGCTCGAGCAGCTCGTCGAGCCGTGCCCCCGGTGCCGGCGCAAGTCCCAGCCGACGCAGGCACAGCCCGATCAACCAGCGCTGACGGCGCCGTGACAGCGACAGCAGGCTCTCGAGTTCCAGCCTGGCGGGGTCGCCACCCAGCCGCGCCAGGTCCTCAAGCGCGTATTCGTCCAGCAGTGCCGCCGCCTCGCCGGCATGCCGTGCACTCGCCGCCAGGGCGTCCGCGGCGTCGGGCCAGCGCTGCGCCAGCGCCGGCACCACCTCATGACGCAGATAGTTGCGATCGAACTCGCGACTGGCGTTGCTAGGGTCCTCGGCCCAATCGAGCCCGTGACGCCGGGCTTCGGCTTCCAGTTCGCTTCGCCGGACCTCCAGCAAGGGGCGCTCGATCGAAAGGCCACGCTCCTCACGCCTCTCCGGCATGGCGGCAAGGCCCGCAACGCCTGCTCGCCTGAGTGCGGCCAGCAGCAGCGTCTCGGCCTGGTCATCACGGTGCTGGGCCAGCCACAGCACATCACCGGCGTCCAGGCATTCGACGAAGGCGTCGTAGCGCGCCTGGCGCGCCGCCGCCTCCAGGCCCTTGCCGGAGGTACGGTCCACCCTTGCCCGGACGACCTCGAGGGTTACCCCCAGCTGCGCGCATAGCCTGCGACAGTGGCGCTCGAAGTCATCCGCCGCCGCCTGCAGGCCATGGTGCACGTGGATCGCCCGCAATCGGCGCGACCGCTGCCCGCAGACCCTTGCCGCCAGCGCCAGCAGCACGCAGGAGTCGAGCCCGCCGGACAGCGCGATCCACAACGACCGCTCCGGCGGCACCCGGTCGAGGGCCCGCTCGATTCGCGCTTCAAGGGTGGGAGACGTCGGCATGTCGGCGATTCCTGAGGGTCAGGGTGGGCGGTGGCACCTACTATGCATACGGCCCCCATCGCAGGACGATGGGGGCCGCAGGAACAACGCTGGACGCAGGGAGCTTGCCCGCACGTCACTTACGCCGGGGCGCCATAGCTCATCAGACGCTCGTAGCGACGCTCGAGCAGCGCCTCGGTGTCCATGGCGTCGAGGCGCTCCAGGCTTTCGCCGATGGCGTCGCGCACCCGGGTGGCGGTTTCATGGGGGAAACGATGGGCGCCGCCCAGGGGTTCCTTGATCAGGGTGTCGACGAAGCCCAACTCCTTGAGTCGGCTGGCGGTGATTCCCATGGCCTGGGCGGCGTCGCTGGCCCGCTCGGCGCTCTTCCACAGGATCGAGGCACAGCCTTCCGGCGAGATCACCGAGTAGGTCGAGTATTCGAGCATCATCAGCTCGTCGCAAACGCCGATGGCCAGGGCACCACCGGAACCGCCTTCTCCCACCACGGTGGAAATGATCGGCGTCTCAAGCCGCGACATCACCGCCAGATTGTAGGCGATGGCCTCGCTCTGGCCGCGCTCCTCGGCGTCGATGCCAGGGTAGGCGCCAGGGGTGTCGATAAAGGTCAGCACCGGCATCTTGAAGCGCTCGGCCATCTCCATCAGACGGCAGGCCTTGCGATAGCCTTCCGGCCGCGGCATGCCGAAGTTGCGGCGCACCTTCTCCTTGACGTCGCGGCCCTTCTGGTGGCCGATGATCATCACCGGACGATCATTGAGTCGCGCCACACCGCCGACGATGGCAGCGTCATCGGCGAACTCGCGATCACCGTGCAGTTCGTCGAAGTCAGTGAATACGTGCTCGAGGTAGTCCAGGGTGTAGGGACGCTGGGGATGGCGCGACAGCTGGGATACCTGCCACGGCGACAGGTCCTTGAAGATCGACTCGGTGAGCTTGCGGCTCTTTTCCTCGAGTCGGGAGATTTCGTCCGCCAGGCTGACCTGGCTGTCGTTGCCGACCAGACGCAGTTCTTCGATCTTGGCCTGCAGTTCGGCGATGGGCTGTTCGAAATCGAGATAGTTGGGATTCATGGGCCAGCCTTGTGGTCATGGTCAGGCGGGCGCGACGCAGTCGTCGCAAGCCCACCCATGGCAAAGAAAAAGTGGTGTGCATTATCGCACCCTGACCGGGCCACGCAAGGCGCAGCGGGTCAAGATCGTCGTAGAGGCGCCCTCGCAACCCCGCGCCGCTAGCGATACTTGAGGCGGACGCCGTCCTGGCCCTCGACCTCACGCAGCGCGATCAGCAGGTCGTCGGATGGCAGCACCTTCCACTGCTCGTCGAGTTCGAGCCAGCCGGTGGCCTCCAGATTGCGGTAGCGCAGGCGCACCGGTAGGCCTTCCTGGTGACGATGAGGCTCGAGGCTCGTGCGCAGGCTGTCGATCAGTCGACCGTTGGCCTCACGACCATCCACCGAGACTTCCACCGCCTGACCGAAGCGCGAGCGCGCCTGGACCATGGGGGTGACCTCCTTGCCGCGCAGGCGCAGGCCGCCGGAGTAGTCGTCGCTGGACACCTCGCCTTCGATGATCAGCACCTCGGCGTTGTCGAGCTGCTCGCGCACGCTGTCGTAGAGCTCACCAAACAGCGACGCCTCGATGCGTCCGGTACGGTCGTCCAGGGTCACGAACGCCATGGTGTCGCCACGCTTGGACTTCATGGTGCGCTGGGCCACCACCAGGCCGGCAACGCGCTGGGGCTCGCGGGACGGTTTCAAGTCGGCGATGCGGGTCGAGACGAAGCGCGAAAGCTCTTCCTCGTATTCATCGATGGGATGGCCGGTCAGGTAGAGGCCCAGGGTGTCCTTCTCGCCGGCCAGGCGCTCGCGGTCGCTCCACTCACGCACGCGCAGATAGTCGGCGTAGGGATCGCTGGCGCTGTCGTCCTCGTCCGGGGCGAAGGCCTCGCCAAACAGATCCATCATCCCGGCGCTCTGGTTCTTGTGGCTCTGGGCCGCGGCCTTCAGGGCGTCATCCAGCGAGGCGGCCAGCACGGCGCGGTTGGGCCCCAGGTTGTCCAGCGCCCCGGAGCGGATCAAGGCTTCCAGGGTGCGCTTGTTCATGCGCTTGGGGTCGATCCGCCGACAGAAGTCGAACAGGTCGCTGAAGGGGCCGTCTGCGCTGCGCGCCTCGACGATGGCGCCGATGGGACCTTCGCCCACCCCACGGATCGCGCCCAGGCCGTAGACCACCCGCCCCTCTTCATCGACGGTGAACTTGTAGCCACCGACATTGACGTCCGGCGGGGTCACCGTCAGCTTGAGGTGACGACACTCCTCGATCAGCGGCACCACCTTGTCGAGGTTGTCCATCTCGGTGGACATTACCGCCGCCATGAAGGGACCCGGATAGTGGGCCTTGAGCCAGGCGGTCTGGTAGGACACCAGGGCGTAGGCGGCGGAGTGCGACTTGTTGAAGCCGTAGCCGGCGAACTTCTCCACCAGGTCGAAGATGTTGCCCGCCAGGTCGGCATCGATGCCGTTGGCCGCGCAGCCCTCCATGAAGCCGGCGCGCTGCTTGGCCATCTCTTCCGGCTTCTTCTTGCCCATGGCACGACGCAACAGGTCGGCCTGGCCCAGCGAGTAGCCGGCCATCACCTGGGCGATCTGCATCACCTGCTCCTGGTACAGGATGATGCCGTAGGTGGGCTGCAGCACCGGCTTGAGCAGTTCGTGCTGGTAGTCCGGGTGCGGATAGGAGATCTCCGCCCGACCGTGCTTGCGGTTGATGAAGTCGTCGACCATGCCGGACTGAAGCGGACCGGGACGGAACAGCGCCACCAGGGCGATCATGTCCTCCAGCGAGTCCGGCAGCAGGCGCTTGATCAGCTCCTTCATGCCGCGGGATTCGAGCTGGAACACGGCGGTGGTCTCGGCCTTCTTGAGCATCTCGAAGGTCTTGCCGTCATCCAGCGGAATGGTGTCGATATCGAGCGGTCCCTGGCCCTCCTTCGAGCGCACCTTGTCGACCATCTCCAGGGCCCAGTCGATGATGGTCAGGGTACGCAGGCCAAGAAAGTCGAACTTGACCAGGCCGGCGTCCTCGATATCGTTCTTGTCGAACTGCACCACCAGGCCGGAGCCGTCTTCATCGCACAACAGCGGCGAGAAGTCGGTCAGCTTGGTGGGGGCGATCACCACGCCACCGGCGTGCTTGCCGGTGCCTCGGGTCACGCCCTCGAGCTTGAGCGCCATGTCCCAGATTTCCTGGGCCTCCTCGTCGGCCTCGAGGAACTCCTTGAGCTGAGGCTCCTCCTCGATGGCCTTGGCCAGGGTCATGCCGACCTCGAAGGGGATCAGCTTGGACAGCTTGTCACCCAGCGAATAGGGCTTGCCCTGGGCCCGGGCCACGTCGCGAACCACCGCCTTGGCCGCCATGGTGCCGAAGGTGACGATCTGGGACACCGCGTTGCGGCCATAGCGCTCGGCCACGTAGTCGATGACCCGGTCGCGCTTCTCCATGCAGAAGTCGACGTCGAAGTCGGGCATGGAGACACGTTCCGGGTTGAGGAAGCGCTCGAACAGCAGGTCGTACTGGATCGGGTCGAGGTCGGTGATCTTCTGGGCGTAGGCCACCAGCGAGCCGGCACCGGACCCCCGCCCCGGCCCCACCGGCACGTCGTTGTCCTTGGCCCACTGGATGAAGTCCATCACGATCAGGAAGTAGCCAGGGAACCCCATCTGCAGAATGATGTTCAGCTCGAAGTCCAGGCGCTCGCGGTAGCGTTGCTCGAGGGCCGCCCATTCGTCGCTGTCGCGGGGGTGCTGCGCCACCGGATAGAGCGCCTCGAGGCGCTCGGTCAGACCGTCGTGGGAGATCTTGCGGAAGAACTCGTCCTGGGTCATGCCCTCGGGGATGCCGTACTCCGGCAGGAAGATCTCGCCCAGACGCACGTCGACGTTGCAGCGCGCGGCGATCATCACGCTGTTTTCCAGCGCCTCGGGGATATCGGCGAACAGCTCGGCCATCTCCTGGGGCGACTTCAGGTACTGCTCTTCGGTGTAACGGCGCTCACGACGGGGATCGTCGAGCGCCTTGCCCTCACCGATGGAAACCCGGGTCTCGTGGGCCCAGAAGTCCTCGCGCTTCAAAAAGCGCACGTCGTTGGTGGCCACCACCGGCACCCCGGTGTCCAGCGCCAGCGCCACCGAGGCGTGTACGCAGTCTTCTTCCAGCGGACGGCCGGTACGGGTCAGCTCCAGATAGAAACGTCCCGGGAAGGCCTGGCACCAGTCGTCCAGCAGGCGCCTGGCATCGGCGTGAAGATCGCTGAGCAGGTGGCGACCGACATCCCCGTCGCGCCCTCCCGACAGCGCAATCAGCCCCTCGTTCTGCTCGAGCACCCAAGCCTTCTCCAGGTAGGCCCGCCCCTGGCGCTGGCCCTCGACCCAGCCACGCGAGATCAGCTCGGTCAGATTGCGGTAGCCGACGTCGTTCATCGCCAGCAGGGTCACCCGATAGGGGTGATCCAGGTCGTGGCCGTTGACCAGCCACAGATCTGCGCCGATGACCGGCTTCATGCCGGCGCCCTGGACACCGTTGTAGAACTTCACCAGGCCGAACAGGTTGGCCTCGTCGGTCAGCGCCAGCGCCGGCGCCCCGTGCTCGATGCCCGCCTTGACGTACGGCTTGAGGCGCACCAGGCCATCGACAAGGGAGAACTCGCTGTGGACGCGAAGATGAACGAAGGGAGCGGACATGAGAAAGCCTTACCTCGACCCGCCGTGGCGGGTGTGTGAAAACGGGTCAGAACAGCGCCAGTTGACGCTTTACCGGTGCAAACGACCGGCGATGCTCGGCCAGCGGCCCGAGGCGTTCGAGCGCGGCCAGATGCTCAGGCGTCGGGTAGCCCTTGTGGCGGGCGAAGCCGTAGTCGGGATAGCGCTCGTCGAGGGCCAGCATGGCCGCGTCACGGGCCACCTTGGCCAGGATGGAGGCGGCGGCGATGGCCGGATGACGGGCATCGCCCTTGACCACGGCCTGGCCCGGAACATGATGCCCGGGCAGCCGATTGCCGTCCACCAACAGGTACTCAGGAGCCGGCGCCAGACCATCGATGGCCCGGCGCATCGCCAGATGGGTGGCGTGATAGATATTGAGCCGGTCGATCTCTTCGGGGCTCGCCTCGGCCACATGGTAGGCCAGTGCATGCTCGCGGATCTGGCCGTCGAGCGCCTCGCGACGCTTGGCACTCAGCGCCTTGGAGTCATTGAGCCCGCTGATCGGCACCGAGGGATCGAGGATCACCGCCGCTGCTACCACCGCGCCCACCAGCGGGCCTCGACCGACCTCGTCGACACCGGCCAGCAAGCTGCCATCATAGTTCACCACCAGCGGCGGCAAGGCGGGCTTGTTGCTGCGCCTTGGCTTCGCTTCAGCGACCACCGCCAGCCTCCTGGCGGACATCATCCGTTTCATCAGCCGTGGCCTCGGCCACCTCCTCGGCCAGCCGAGGCGATACGCTGTCCGGCAACGGCTGCCCCGCTACCAGCGCTTCGATGGCCTCCGCCGCACGCCGGCTAGCGTCACGCTGCAGCCCCTCGTGCATGGCGGCAAAGCGAGCCTCGAGCGCAGTCCGCGCCGCTTCATCGTCGAGCAACTCGCCCAGGCGGGTGGCAATGGCCTCACTGCTGGCCTCGTCCTGGATCAACTCCGGCACCAGCGATTCGCGGGCGATCAGATTGGGCAGCGAGATCCACTCGGTCTTGACCATCAGCCGAGCGATGCGATGGGTCATCGGCGCCATGCGGTAGCCCACCAGCATGGGGCGATGACACAGCATCGCCTCCAGCGCCGCGGTGCCGGAAGCCAGCAGCACCAGGTCGCTTGCCACCATGGCCTCACGAGCCTGGCCATCGAGCAGACTGACGCTGGCCGCAAGCGCCGGCCGCGCGGCCAGCAGCGCCTCGAGCTCCTGCCTGCGCTCGGGCGTGGCCGCCGGGATCACCACCGCAAGCCCCGGCCTTGCCTTGACCAGGCGTTCGGCAGCCTCCAGGAAGGTCTCCCCCATGAAGCGGATCTCGTTGCGCCGGGAGCCGGGCAGCAACGCCAGCACCCGGGCGTCGGCGGCGATTCCCAGCGCCTCGCGCGAGGCCCGGCGGTCGTTGACCAGCGGTAGTTCGTCGGCCAACGGATGGCCGACGAAGGCCACCGGCACACGGTGCTTGACGTAGAAGGCCGCCTCGAACGGCAGAAAGGTCAGCATGGCGTCGACCGAGCGGGCGATGCCCTTGACCCGTCCCTGACGCCAGGCCCACACAGACGGGCTGACGTAGTGGGCGGTGGTGACACCTGATTCGCGCAGCTGGCGCTCGAGACCAAGATTGAAGTCCGGGGCGTCGATCCCGACCATGATGTCGGGTTCCCAGTCCAGCGCATCCCGACGCAGGGTGCGGCGCACGCGGATCAGCTCTGGCAGGTGCTTGATCACCTCCACCAGCCCCATCACCGACAGGGTCTCCAGCGGATACAACGACTCGAGCCCCTCGGCGATCATGCGCGGGCCACCCAGTCCTCGGAATGCCACCTCGGGATGACGCGCCTTGAGCGCGCGCATCAGGCTCGCTCCGAGAATATCGCCGGACAGTTCACCGGCCACCAGGTAGACGCGGCGGATTGAGCCTGTCTCGCTGGCGACATCGCGTGCAGCGTGGGTCATGACGGATACCTGACTGGCTGAACAAGTCTGACGATGGAAGGGTGCCCAAGCCGACGACGGCCATCAAGATGGCCGACGACACTGGGGCTGACGCCCGCCGCTGCGGGCGCCGACCGCCGGGCCGATGACTGCCTAGCGGATGATGCCCCGCGAGGACGCCTCGATGGAAGCCACGAAGGCTTCGGTCTCGGCCAGCGAGAAGCGCTGGCGGATCTCGCCGATGGCCTGTTCCACGGTGAGCCCCTGACGGTACACCAGCTTGTAGGACTCGCTGAGGGCGCGGATGGCTTCCGTCGCAAAGCCGCGACGCTTGAGCCCGACCACGTTGAGTCCGTGGGCCTGGGCCGGATTGCCGTTGATCATCACGAAGTCCGGGGTGTCCTTGGTGATGATCGAGCCACCGCCTGCCATGGCGTGGGAGCCGAAACGACAGAACTGATGGATGGCGGATAGCCCGCCAATGATCGCGAAGTCGCCCAGGTGCACATGGCCCGCCAGGGTGACCTGATTGGCCAGGATGCAGTCGTCGCCGATCACGCAGTCATGGCCGACGTGGACGTAGGCCATGAACAGGTTGCGCGAGCCGATGGTGGTCTCGCTGCGATCCTGAACGGTGCCCCGGTGCAGGGTGACGCCCTCGCGCACGACGTTGTCGTCACCCATCACCAGGCGGGTCGGCTCGCCCTGGTACTTCTTGTCCTGGCAGGCCTCCCCCACCGAGGCAAACTGGAAGATGCGGGTACGCTCGCCCAGCACGGTGGGGCCCTGCACCACGACGTGGGGGCCGATGACCGACCCGGCGCCAATCTCGACGTCTGGGCCGATCACACTGAAGGGCCCCACCTCGACATCGTCGGCCAGGCGGGCGCCGGGGTCTACGATGGCGGTCGGATGTATCAAGCGATCTTCCTCTCGGCACAGATGATGTCGGCCTCACAGGCCAGCTCGCCTTCCACGGTGGCACGGCACTTGAATTTCCAGATACCCCGCTTGGCCCGCTCGACCTCAGCGCGCAGCTCAAGCTTGTCGCCCGGCATCACCGGGCGCTTGAAGCGCACATTGTCGCTGCCGACCAGGTAGTACACATAGCCATCGGCGGGCAGCTTGTTGACGGTCTTGAAGCCCAGGATACCGCAGGCTTGGGCCAGCGCTTCCACCACCAGCACGCCGGGCATGATCGGGTGGTGGGGGAAGTGACCATTGAAGAACGGCTCGTTGATGCTGACGTTCTTGTAGGCAACGATGGTTTCGCCAAGGGTCAGTTCCGTGACCCGATCCACCAGCAGAAAAGGATAGCGGTGGGGCAGATATTCGCGAATCTCGTTGATGTCCATAACCATCGTAGCGACCTCTGAAATGACAAGAGCCCTTCTCCCTGGAAGGACATGACCGGCGGGGGCCAAGGGCACCATACCGGCAATAGGCGGTGGATTATACCGACCTGTACCCGCCCCTCAAGCCTCGCCGGAGCCTCGCTTCTCCAGACGATTGACCCGCTTGGCGATACTGTCGAGCTGCTTGAAACGCACCGCATTGCGGCGCCACTGACTGTTTTCCATGGCCCCGGTGCCCGAGGAATAGACCCCGGGCTCGAGGATGGAGTTGGTCACCAGGCTCATGCCGGTGACCTGGACGCCGTCGCAGATGGTCAGGTGGCCGGACAGCCCCACTCCGCCACCCAGCATGCAGTGGCGGCCCACCCGGGTGGAACCGGCGATGCCGACACAGCCGGCCAGGGCGCTGTGGTCACCGATGTGCACGTTGTGGGCGATCTGCACCTGGCTGTCGATCTTGACGTCATTGCCGATCACGGTGTCACCCAGCGCCCCACGGTCGATGCTCGAGCAACTGCCGACCTCGACATCATCGCCGAGCACCGCGCCACCGAGCTGGGCGATCTTGCGCCAGCCGCCACCGTCGTGGGCAAAACCGAAGCCATCGCCACCGATCACACAACCGCTGTGCAAGATGACACGCTTGCCGACGACCACGCCGTGATAGAGGGTGACGTTGGCGTGCAGGAAACCGTCCTCGCCGATCTCGCAGTCCGCCCCGACCACCGAACCGGGCCCTACCACCACACGATCCCCCAGGCGAGCACCTGACTCGATCACCGCATTGGGGCCGATCGAGACGTCGGCACCCAGACTGGCGTCCTCGGCCACCACCGCACTGGGATGGATGCCCGGCTGGTGCGCGTCGGCCTGGGGGTCAAGCATGCGCGAAAGCTCGGCGTAGCCGAGGTAGGGATTGTCCAGCACCAGCGCTGGCACCGGGCAGGCGTCGAGATGGTCGGCGTGAAGCAGCACCGCCGCCGCCCGGGTGGACGGCAGGTCCTTCAGATAGGCGCGATTGGCAAGAAAGCTCACCTGATCGGGGCCGGCGTCCTTGAGCGTCGCCAGGCCAACGATACGTTGGCTGCCGTCACCGTGCAGGCGAGCGCCCAGGCGAGAGGCGATATCGGAGAGGTTTGGCTGTGTACGTGTCGATTTCATGTATGACCGTAATGCGGTGACGACGGAATTCGGGACAGGCGCTGTCGGCGATTCCCTCAGTACGTGTTGAGCAGCCGGGTGACCTCGGCCGTCAGGTCCGGCAGATCACGACCGCTGTGCAGGACACCGTCCGGTGTCACCAGCACCTCGACCTCGTGACGCTCGATGACCTGAGCGACCGCCTGGTCGACCCTGCCTTCCAGGCGACTTATCAAACGCTGTTCGGCTTCCTGGCGAGCCTCGAGGATATCACGTCTGAGGCGATCGAAACGCTGCCCTTTTCGCTGAAATTCCTGAACCCGTGAGGGGCTCGGCGGCCCTTCGGCAGCCGCCAGGTCGTCGGCCAGTGCCTCGAGCTCAAGGCGCAGCGATTCGGCCTCGCGCTGCCAGGGTGCGACCTGTTGCTGCAGGCTCTGCATGGCACTGCGGGCGGCCTCGGTGTCGAGCACGGCGCGACGCCAGTCGAGCACCGCCACCTGGGACGCCGATGCCGACACCGGGCTGCTCAGGGCAGCGGCCAGCGCCAACCACACCAGCCAGCGGCGAAGGCCGCCTGTCCTCATCAGAAGGTCTGACCCAGCGAGAACTGGAACACCTGGGTGTCGTCCTCGTCCTCGTCATTGAGCGGCTCGGCCACGCTGAAGGTCAGGGGACCCACCGGCGTCAGCCAGGAGACGCCCACGCCCACACTGTAGCGTATATCGCTGAATTCCACCCCGGAGTTGCACTTCTTGCGATCCTCGTCCTCGGACAGCACGTCGTAGCACTCGGTGAGGAAGGTGTTACCGGCATCGACGAACAGCGACGGCTGCACCGAGCGCTTGTCCTCGACGAACGGCATCGGGAAGATCAGCTCCATGCTGCCCTCGAGCAGCACGTTACCGCCGAGGGTCTCGTCATCACCGTCCTCACGTTCGGTGGTGAGCTGGCCAAGGGTGTTGTCGGTGAAACCACGCACCGAGCCCAGGCCACCGGCGAGGAAGTTCTCGTAGAACGGATAGGGATCGCTCGAGTTGATGGCATCGGCGTAGCCCAGCTGGCCACTGAACTTCAACGACCAGGTCTGCTCTTCGTTGAACGGGAAGAAGTGCTTGGCCTGGGCCCTGGCCTTGTAGTACTCGGCGTCACTGCCGGGCACCCCGAGTTCCAGCGACAGCCGCTGGTAATTACCCGCCGTCGGCATGATGCCGCGGTTGAGGTCGTTGCGGGTCCAGCTGCCGGTGGCCGACAGGGTACTGGCGTCGTCACCCTCGTCGAGCACGTAACGCTTGATCTCCGACGGGGTGTCGTCGTAGGTGTCGATCTCGAGCTTCTCGATATTGGCGCCGAAGTTCATCCGCGTCAGCTCGTTGATCGGGTAGCCGAAGTTGATCCCGGCACCGAGGGCATCGGTGGAGTAGGTGGAGATGTCGGAATCTTCGTAGTCCGTGGCCCGGTAGTAGAAGTTGTAGCCGCGGGAGATGCCGTCCAGGGTCCAGTAGGGATCGGTGAAGCCGAAGTTGACGCTGGTGTAGGTATCACTCTTCTGGGCGCCGATATTGACCCGGTTGCCGCTACCCAGGAAGTTGTTCTGGGACAGCGAGGCGCCGTAGATGACGCCGGCACTCTGGGAGAAGCCGAGACTCGCCGACAGCGAGCCTGAGGGCTGTTCCTCGACGGTGTAGGTGACGTCGAGCTGGTCGCTCTCGCCGGGGACCGGCTCGGTCTGCACCTGCACCTGCTTGAAGAAGCCAAGGCGCTCGAGGCGCTGGCGCGACTGGGAGATGGCCTCGGTGGAGGCAGGGGCGCTCTCCATCTGTATCATCTCGCGGCGCAGCACTTCATCCTTGGTGGTGGTGTTGCCGACGAACTGGATACGCCGCACGTAGGCGCGACGCCCCGGCGCCACCTGGAAGCTCAGGTCCACCGTCTCGCCGTCGCTGCGCACCTCGGGGATACCGTTGACCTCGGCGAAGGCAAAGCCCTCCGCACCCAGGCGCGAGCGCATGGCCTCGGAGGACGCCACCACGTCGCTGCGCGAGAAGATATCACCGGATTCGAACTGCAGCAGCTCGCGGGCCTCGGCCTCGGCCACCTTGAGATCACCAACGAAGCTGATGTCGCCGACCCGGTAGCGATTGCCTTCATTGACGTTGATGGTGATGAAGATGCGCGACTTGTCGGGGCTGATCGATACCTGGCTCGAGGTGATCTCGAAGTTCACGTAGCCACGATCGAGGTAGTAGGAACGCAGCCGCTCCAGGTCACCGGCCAGCGCCTCGCGGGAGTACTCGTCGGCGGAGAACCAGCCGAAGAACAGACCGGGATCGTCCTCGAGCTCGAACTCGTCGAGCAGGATCTCGTCGGAATAGGCTTCATTGCCGACGATGTTGATCTGGCGGATCTTGGCGACCGCACCTTCATTGATGTTGATGTCGACCCGCACCCGGCCCTGACCCACCGGCGTAAGCTCGGTGTCGATGCGCGCGCTGTAGCGGCCCTGGGACTGGTAGAGGCCTTCCAGCTCACGCTTCATCTCGTCGATGGTCGAGAGCTGCAGCACCTGGCCTTCGCTGATGCCGGCCTGCTTGAGGCCCGCACGCAGGTCCTCGTCGGGAATCTGGGAGTTGCCTTCGATATTCAGCGCCGAGATCGTCGGGCGCTCCTCCACCTGGATGATCAGGACGTCGCCTTCACGGGCCAGCTGGATATCTTCGAACAGTCCGGTGGCAAACAGCTGGCGAGCCGCTTCGGCCAGTTCACTGTCGTCCACTCGATCGCGAGCGTTGACGGGAAAAGCATTGAAGACGGAAGCCGCAGAGACCCGTTGAAGGCCTTCCACGCGAATGTCCGACACGGTGAAAGGGGCCGCGTGCGCCACCTGGGCACAGGCGGTCAAGAGTGTCGCCAATCCGATGGTCTTGATTTTCATGCAGTCGTTTCGCTCGCGTTGAGTCAGCGTACCTGTCCAGACAGGCACCTTATACATTTCTCCGCCTTACTGACAAGTTGGCGGCGGCGTCTCGCTTGGTGACGTCCCCGGCAAAGCGCGATTCACCTGGGCGCTCGTTGTTGCGCACGCACCACGTCGATGGCGGGGGCAACTTCTACCACAAGCGCATCACATCGAAGTACAGGGCCATGATCATCAGGGTGCCCACCAGCGCCAGCCCGACCTTGAGGCCAACGGCCTGGGTGCGCTCGGACACCGGGCGCCCACGTACCGCTTCGACCAGGTAGTACAGCAGATGGCCGCCGTCGAGCACCGGAATCGGCAGCAGGTTGAGCACCCCAAGGCTGATCGACAGATAGGCCATGAAGTTGATGAAGCTCTCGAGCCCGGAACGCGCCGTGTCACCGGCGATCCGAGCGATGGTGATGGGCCCGGACAGATTGGTCGGCGAAATCAGGCCGACCACCATCTTACGCACGGCGTCGAAGGTCAAAAGCGTCATCTCGGCGGTACGTGAGGCCGCCTGCCCCACTGCGTCCAGGGGGCCGTAGCGGATTTCCCGCTGGTACTGCTGGGGCCAGTCTACCGGGGCAACGCCGGCACCGATATAGCCGATCTCGCTTCCATCTTCCAACCGGTTGATCCGCGGCGTCAGACTCAGCGCCTTCGACTCGCCGTTGCGCTCGACCTCCAGCGACAGCGTCTGGCCGGGTCGCGCTCTGACACGCTCGACCAGATCAGGCCAGTCACTCACCGCACGATCGTCGATACTCAGCACACGATCACCGGCTTGCAACCCTGCCTCGGCCGCGGGCTCCCCTTCCATCACCTGGCCGATGACGGCAGGCATGTCGGGACGCCAGGGGGCGATACCGAGGGTTGCCAAAGGCGCTGGCGGGTCCTGCCCCACCAGCCAGTTCTCGACCGGCGCGCGATAGCTGCGGGAGGCACTCGAGCCCTCCTCGCGGGCCTCGATTTCCAGGCTGCCACTGGCGCCGATGGCCGCCACCAGCTTGAGATTGACCTCGTCCCAGGAGCGCACCGTCTCGCCACCGATGGCGGTCAGCTCCATCCCCGACTCTAGGCCAGCCTCGGCCGCCGGCGTCTGCGGGGTGACGTCACCCACCACCGGCACCACCGTGGTAGTCCCGGCGACGAACAGCGCCCAGTAGGCCACCAGTGCCAGCAGGAAGTTGGCCAGCGGGCCCGCCGCAACGATGGCCATGCGGGCCCACACCGACTTGCGATTGAACGCCTGATCGAGCTGGTCCTCGGGCACCTCGCCTTCGCGCTCGTCGAGCATCTTGACGTAGCCGCCCAGCGGAATCGCGGCGATGGCAAATTCGGTGCCATGGCGATCGAAACGCGACCACAGCGGGCTACCGAAACCCACCGAGAAACGCAGCACCTTGACCCCGCAACGCCGCGCCACCCAGAAGTGACCAAACTCATGGAAGGTGACCAGCAGGCCGAGTACGACGATCACGGCCAGAATATTTTGAATCAGGCCCACGCAAGCCTCCTTGGCTGTATCAAGACGGCCGCCGTCGCCGCCGCTTCCCAGGCTCCGGCAGCGCCCAAGGCAAAAGGTTCAACCGGGTGCGCGATCATCACAACGCCTCCAGCCAGGCACGGGCACGCGCGCGGGCGTCATGGTCGGCGGCGAGTACCGCCTCCAGATCATCGGCGCCACCACCGGGGGCACCTGCGCGCACCGCCTCGACCAGCCGGGGGATCTCGGTGAACCCAAGCCGCCCGTCGAGAAAGGCCTCGACCGCCACCTCATTGGCAGCATTAAGCACCGCCGGCTGCAGCCCACCCTCGTCCATCGCCTCACGGGCCAACCGCAGGCACGGAAAGGCGGCCTCGTCGGCGGGTTCGAAGTCGAGCCTGGCCACCTGAAACAGGTCCAGCGCCTCGACCCCTGCCTCGATCCGCTCGGGCCAGGCCAGGCCGTAGGCGATGGGGGTGCGCATATCGGGATTGCCGAGCTGCGCCAGCACCGAGCCATCGCTGTAGGCGGCCATGGAATGGATCACGCTCTGAGGGTGCACCACCACCTGGATCTGCTCGGGGCGGGCGTCGAACAGCCAGCAGGCCTCGATCAATTCCAGCCCCTTGTTCATCAGGGTGGCGCTATCCACCGAGATCTTGCGCCCCATGGACCAGTTGGGGTGGGCGCAGGCCTCATCCGGGGTCACCCGGGCCAGACGCTCGGCATCGAATCCACGAAAGGGGCCGCCCGAGGCGGTCAGCAGCAGCTGAGTCACGCCGTGGCGCCCGAGTCCCCCACGATGCTGGCCAGGCAGACACTGGAAGATCGCATTGTGCTCGGAGTCGATGGGCAGCAGCGCCGCACCACTTTGCTCCACCGCCTTCATGAACAGGGCCCCGGACATCACCAGGGCCTCCTTGTTGGCCAGCAGCACGCGCTTGCCGGCCCGCACCGCCGCCAGCGTCGGCAACAGGCCCGCCGCGCCGACGATGGCCGCCATCACCACCTCGGCCTCAGGGGCGCTTGCCACCTCGGCCAGAGCCGCTTCGCCGTGACGCACCTCGGTGGCAAGCCCAGCCTCTTTCAGCTGCGTGGCCAGCCAGTCGGCGTCGGTCGGCGTGCCGAGCACCGCCACGTCGGGACGATGGGTCAGGCACTGACGATAGAGGGCCTCGCGGGAGCGATGGGCGGTGAGGGCGTGGACCCGATAGCGGTCGGGGTGGCGGGCGATGACGTCCAGGGTACTGGTCCCGATGGAGCCGGTAGCACCGAGCACCGAGACGCCCTTGATGGTGGTCGAGGAGTTCTGGGACGAGGCAGAAACTGCAGATGCCGTCATGCTTGCACCAGCCAGGTAAAGAACAGGGCGAACACCGGAACCGCCGCGGTAAGACTGTCGATGCGATCGAGCACCCCGCCGTGCCCCGGCAACAGCGCGCTGGAGTCCTTGAGGCCGCGATGGCGCTTGAGCATACTCTCGAGCAGATCGCCGAGCACCGACACCAGGGTCACGCCGAGGGTCAACGCCACCAGCGCCAGACCGGCCGACAGCGACAGCTGCTGCCACAGCGCGAACACCAGCGCCAGCGCAGCGGTGACCGCCATGCCCCCATAGACGCCCTCCCAGGACTTGCCGGGGCTGACATTGGGTGCCAGCTTGCGCCGCCCCAGGGCACGCCCGACAAAGTAGGCGCCGATGTCGGCACCCCACACCAGCAGCAGCACGAACAATAGCCAGGCGCTGCCGCTCTCGCGCAGCAGATTGAAGCCGACCCAGGTCGGCAGCAGCACCCAGGCTCCCATGGCCAGGCGCATCGCCTGGGACGACCACTGATGGCTGCGTCCAGGATGACCGAGCACCCACCACAGATTCAGCGCCCAGCCCAGCGCGCCGATGGCCAGTGGCCACAGCGCCAGGTGCTGGCCGAAATGCCACAGCAGCGCCATGCCAAGGGCCAGCACCAGCGGTGGCAGCAGGCGCGAGGCCCCGCGCTCGAGCCCCGCCAGATTGGCCCACTCCCAGCCTGCCAGCACCACGATGGCGGCGGTAAACAGGGCGAAGGGGCCGCCCTCCAGACCGAACAGTCCGGCCAGCGCCAGCGGCGCCAGCCAGGCTGCGGTGATGATCCGCTGTCTAAGCACCCTGGGCCTCGAGCTGTTCGTCGGTCATGCCGAAGCGACGCTTGCGTCGGCAGAAATCCTCCAGGGCGTCATCGAAGGCCTCGCCATCGAAGTCCGGCCACAGGACGGGCGTGAAGTACAGCTCGGCGTAGGCCAGCTGCCACAACAGGAAGTTCGAGATGCGCCGCTCACCGCTGGTGCGAATGCACAGATCCACCGGCGCGGCGTCACTCAGACTGACCTGATCGGCCAGCGCCTGCTCGTCGATGTCGCCGGGGTCGAGCTCGCCGGCGGCCACTCGCTCGGCCAGCCGCCGCGCAGCCCGCGCAAGATCCCACTGACCGCCGTAGTTGGCGGCGATCACCAGACGCAACCCCTGGTTGTCGCAGGTCAGGCGCTCGGCCTCTTCGATGCGCTTCTGGATGGCCGAGGAAAACCCCGAGGTGTCGCCGATCACCGACAGCCGGATGTCATGCTCGTGCAGCTTCTTGACCTCACGCTTGAGCGCCATCAGGAACAGTTCCATCAAGGCGTTGACCTCGGCCGCCGGGCGCTTCCAGTTCTCGCTGGAGAAGGCGAACAGCGTCAGCGTCTCGATGCGGCGCTCCGCCGACCGACGAATGACGGCCCTGACCGCCTCCACGCCGGCGTGGTGACCCCGCACTCCAGACAGGCCGCGCGCCTTGGCCCAGCGGTTGTTGCCGTCCATGATCACCGCCACATGGCGAGGCAGGCTCGCCGGCGGCGGTAACGGGCGGAGTTCGGGAGACGGCGTTGACTTCATGGTGTCTCGCATGACGGTTGAATCAGACCCCGGGGCATCCCAGCCAAGGGGGAGTCCAGACAGTATGACCGCTGACGTCGACGCCAGGAATCGCTGGACGACTGTCATATGCAGCGGCCGACCGGCCACGCCAGGCGTGACCGCTCGGTATCGCGACCCTGCCCAGGCCGCACAGGCAGGCCGGTACGGGTATCGCCAGGGCGCCTCAGACCTGCATCAGGTCCTCTTCCTTGGCGGTCAGAGTCTTGTCGATCTCGGCGACAAAGCGATCGGTGATCTTCTGGATCTCGTCCTCGCCCTGACGCTCCTCGTCCTCGGAGATATCCTTGTCCTTGAGCAGCGCCTTGAGGTCGTTGTTGGCGTCACGACGCACGTTGCGAATCGCCACCCGGGCGTTCTCGGCCTCCTGACGCGCCTGCTTGATGTAGCCCTTGCGGGTCTCCTCGGTCAGCATCGGCATCGGCACGCGGATCACGTTGCCGGCAGACGCCGGGTTGAGGCCCAGGTCGGAGGTCATGATGGCCTTCTCGACCTTCGGCACCATGCTCTGCTCCCAGGGCACCACGGCCAGAGTGCGGGCGTCCTCGACGTTGACCGAGGCCACCTGGTTGAGCGGCATCATGGAACCGTAGTATTCGACCTGCACCGCGTCCAGAATGCTGGGATGAGCACGACCGGTACGAATCTTGTTCAGGTTGTGATGCAGCGACTCGACGGTCTTCTGCATTCTTGCTTCTGCGTCTTTCTTGATCTCGTTGATCACGATGTCACCCTCTGTGAATCAGCGTGCCTTCCTTGCCGCCCACCACCAGGTTGAGCAGGGCGCCAGGCTTGTTCATGTTGAAGACCCGGACCGGCATGTCATGGTCCCGCACCAGGCAAATCGCGGTCAAATCCATCACCCCGAGCTTCTGATCGAGGGCGTCATCATAGGACAGTTCGTCGTACTTCACGGCATCGTCGAACTTGACCGGATCCTTGTTGTAGACGCCATCCACCTTGGTGGCCTTGACCACCACGTCGGCGTCGATCTCGATACCGCGCAGACAGGCGGCGGAATCGGTGGTGAAGAAGGGATTGCCGGTACCGGCGGAGAACAGTACCACGTCACCGGAGGTCAGGTAGCGAATCGCCGTGCGCCGATCGTAGTGCTCCACCACGCCGCTCATGGGAATGGCCGACATTACTCGCGAACGGATGTTCGAGCGCTCCAGCGCATCACGCATGGCCAGAGCGTTCATCACCGTGGCCAGCATCCCCATGTGGTCACCGGTCACGCGCTCCATGCCGGCCTCGTGCAGAGCGGCACCGCGGAACAGGTTGCCGCCACCGACCACGATACCGACCTGGACACCGATACCGACCAGTTGCCCGATCTCCAGCGCCATGCGGTCCAGTACCTTGGGGTCGATGCCAAAGTCGGCATCCCCGGTCAACGCCTCACCCGAGAGCTTCAGCAGGATGCGCTTGTACTTCGACACCGCGGCACGGGGCTTCTCGGACTTGGACAGGGGGGAAGAATCGACGCTGCTCATGGCATTTCTCCGCTTTGGGCTTGACTGGGTCGGGTGGCGGTCGGTCAGGCCGCGAGACACCCACCGCTGACGCATACACGAAGGCGTGCGCTTTCGCGCACGCCATCATTACACTGTGCAGGCACAGTTTGGAACCTTGGACCTTAGCTACGCTTGGCCTGTTCCATGACTTCCTTGGCGAAGTCGACCTCTTCCTTCTCGATGCCCTCGCCCACTTCAAAGCGAGTGAAGCCGACCACTTCACCACCGGCGGCCTTGACGAACTCGGCCACGCTCTGGTTCGGATCCTTGACGAAGGGCTGCTCGGTCAGGCTGTTCTCGGCCAGGTACTTCTTCAGACGGCCCTGGACCATCTTCTCGGCGATCTGCTCAGGCTTGCCGGCCATGTCCGGCTGAGCCAGGATGATGGCCTTTTCCTCGTCGAGGGCAGACTGGGGCATGTCCTCGGGACGGGCCACGGTCGGGTTGATCGCGGCAACGTGCATGGACACGTCCTTGGCGGCTTCCTGGGTGCCGCCCTTGAGCTCGGTCAGCACGCCGATGCGGCCACCGTGCACATAGGCACCCACCAGGTTGCCTTCAGCGGCGTCGACGACGACGGCACGGCGCACGCCGATGTTCTCGCCGATCTTCTGCACCAGCTGCTCGCGGGCGGTTTCCAGCTCGCCTTCGGTCACCGCGGCCACGTCGTCGCTCTTGGCGGCGAAGAAGGCGTCGGCGATCTTGTCGGCGAAGGCCTTGAAGTTGTCGTCACGGGCAACGAAGTCGGTCTCGGAGTTGATCTCGACCATCACACCGTAGGCACCGTCTTCGGCCACACGAGTGACGACGACACCTTCAGCGGCGGTACGACCGGCCTTCTTGGCGGCCTTGAGGCCGGAGTTCTTGCGCAGATCCTCGATGGCCTGCTCGATGTCACCGCCGGCTTCGGTGAGTGCCTTCTTGCACTCCATCATGCCGAGCCCGGTACGCTCGCGCAGTTCCTTGACCTGGGAGGCGCTGATAGCTGCCATGGTATTCACCTCTAAATGGTTCGACCTGGGTGTCGGAGAGACCCTCGGTATTACCGCGGGCCTGAAGTAGAGAAAAGGGGGCCACGGCCCCCTTTGCGCCTGTCCGGCGTGGATCGCTTGCGCGATCGGCTGGCCCAGGCGGGCCGAAGCTTACTCGGCAGCGGCAGCGGCGGCGTCGCCTTCGCTGTCGGTCACTTCGACGAACTCATCGGGGCGACCTTCCTTCGCACGGCCACAGGCATCGGCGATGGCCTTGACGTAGATCTGGATGGCGCGGATGGAGTCATCGTTGCCCGGGATCACGTAGTCGACGCCGTCCGGATCGGAGTTGGTGTCGACCACACCGATGACCGGGATGCCCAGCTTGTTCGCCTCGTTGATGGCGATGCGCTCGTGGTCGACGTCGATCACGAACAGTGCGTCCGGCAGGCCGCCCATGTCCTTGATACCGCCGATGGAACGCTCGAGCTTGTCCTGCTCGCGGGTGGCCATCAGGACTTCTTTCTTGGTCAGCTTCTCGAAGGTGCCATCTTCGTGCATGGTTTCGAGTTCGCGCAGACGCTTGATGGACTGACGAATGGTCTTGTAGTTCGTCAGCATGCCGCCGAGCCAGCGGTGGTTGACGAACGGCTGACTCACACGGTTCGCTTCTTCCTTGATGATCTTGCTCGCGCTACGCTTGGTACCGACGAACAGGATCTTGTTGTTGGAAGCGGCCATCTTCTCGACCACATCGATCGCCTCGTTGAGCGCCGGAAGGGTATGCTCGAGGTTGATGATGTGAATCTTGTTACGAGCGCCGAAGATGAACTTGCCCATCTTCGGGTTCCAGTAACGGGTCTGGTGACCGAAGTGTGCGCCTGCCTTGAGCAGGTCACGCATATTGACGTGTGCCATGGATGACTCCTGAAAAATCGGGTTAGGCCTCCACGCACCCCATGGATCCGACCAGAGGTTTCCCTCAGGCACCCGGGACCATGTGTCGGTGCGTGTGTGTTTTCAAGGCGCGAGGCTCCGTCATGGAGACCTCTTCTACTGTTTGTCGCTCGCCAGCGGGCTATTCCGTTGCAGGCGATCGCAAGACCAGGGTCTCGACGAAAACACCAGCAAGGAACGGCGATTGCAGGAAAGCGCGCAGCTTTATACCATGGATGACCTTCGAATTGAAGTCGCCCAACGTCTCGCGCACCTCGACGCGTCCCTCCCCGGAGTCGCCGCGGTCATCGTCGCCGCGAGCCAGCGACTCGGCTCAGCCGCCTGCGCCGGGGCGACACCACCCAGACCGAGATTCCATGAACGTACCCATCAAGACGCCCGAAGAAATCGAGAAGATGCGCGAAGCTGGCCGCCAGGCCGCCAGTGTGCTGGAGATGATCGCCCCCCACGTGGAAGCCGGCGTCAGCACAGGCCACCTGGACAAGCTGTGCCACGACTACATCGTCAACGAGCTCGGCTCCACCCCGGCGCCGCTCAACTATCACGGCTTTCCCAAGTCGATCTGCACCTCGATCAACCACGTGGTCTGCCACGGCATCCCCGACGACAGCAAGAAGCTGAAGAAAGGGGACATCATGAACATGGACATCACCGTAAGGACCGCCGACGGCTACCACGGTGACTCCAGCGTGATGTTCATCATCGGCGAGACCATCCAGGGCGAGCGGCTGTGCCGGGTCACCCAGGAGTGCCTCTACCGCAGCATGGCGCTGGTACGCCCTGGTGCCCGCCTGTCGGAGCTGGCCCGGGCCATCGAGAGCCACGCCAAGGCCAACGGCTATTCGGTGGTGCGTGACTTCTGCGGCCACGGCATCGGCGCCGGCTTCCACGAGGACCCCCAGGTGCTGCACTATGACGGCTACGCCCCCGAGGCGGATATCGAACTGGCCGCCGGCATGTGCTTCACCATCGAACCGATGATCAACGTCGGCGACCATCGCACCAAGGTACTGCGCGATGGCTGGACCGCCGTGACCAAGGACAAGGGGCTGACCGCCCAGTGGGAGCACACCCTGCTGGTGACCGAGACGGGGGTCGAGGTGCTGACCGCCCGTTCCGACGAAGACCTGTCCTTCCTCGAGCGCTGAGAGCCCATGCTGCTGCACCACTATCGCTTCGCACCGGAATTCGAGCTGTTCGACTTCGACGACTTCGCTCGCCAGCTCGAGGGCCAGCGCTCCCCCATCGCGCCCTTCAAGGGCGCGCTCAAGGAGATCCAGTCGCGGCTGGACGAGCGCTTCCTCGGCGGCGCCGACATCCGCGACCTGGTGCGAGGACGGGCCTGGTGCCTGGACCAGCTGCTGGCGCTGGCCTGGGCGCGCCAGCCAGGCCTGGACGATGGTGTAGCGCTACTGGCGGTGGGTGGCTACGGCCGCGGCGAGCTGCATCCTCATTCGGACATCGACCTGATGTTCCTGCTCGAGGACGACGATGACACGCCCTACCGCGAGCCGCTGACCGCCTTCATCACCTTCCTGTGGGACATCGGTCTCGAGATCGGGCACAGCGTGCGCTCGCTCAACGACTGCGAGCGCGAGGCGAAGGCCGACGTCACCGTCATCACCAATCTGCTCGAGTCACGCACCCTGGCCGGCCGCGAGGCCCTGCGCCAGGCCATGCGCGAGCGCCTGTCCGGCGAGCGCATGTGGCCGGCAGACCGCTTCTTCGAGGCCAAGTGGCAGGAGCAGATCACCCGCCACTACCGCTTCAACAACTCCGAGTATCACCTCGAGCCGAACATCAAGAGCTCCCCCGGGGGGCTTCGCGATATCCAGATGATCGGCTGGGTGGCCAAGCGCCACTTCGATACCGAGTCCTACGAGGACGTGGTCGCCAAGGGCTTCATGAACGATGCCGAGCACCGCATCCTGAGCCAGGGCCAGGCCTTCCTGTGGCAGGTCCGCTATGCCCTGCACATGCTCACCGGGCGCGCCGAGGATCGGCTGCTGTTCGACCACCAGAACACCATCGCCGAGCTGTTCGGCTACCGCGACAGTCCCGAGCGCCTGGCGGTGGAACAGTTCATGAAGCGCTACTACCGTCATGTCACCGCCCTGGCCGGGCTCAACGACATGCTGCTGCAGCACTTCGATGAACAGATCCTGAGGCCCGACACCCCGATCAGCGTGACCCCGCTGAACGAGCGTTTCGAGATCGCCGGCGGCTACATCCAGGTGCGCTCGCGGACCCTGTTCCGCGACCAGCCGGCGGCGCTGCTCGAGCTGTTCTACCTGATGGCCGAGCACCCCGAGATCGAAGGCGTGCGCGCCGACACCATCCGCCTGATCCGCGACCATCGCCACCTGATGGACGACCGCTACCGCAACGACCCGCGTCACCAGGCGCTGTTCATGGCGCTGCTGCGCTCCGGTGGCAATGTCGCCCGCCAGCTGCGCCGGATGAATCGCTACGGGGTGCTGGGCAAGTATCTGCCGGCCTTCGGCCAGGCGGTCGGCCTGATGCAGCACGATCTGTTCCATATCTACACCGTGGACGCCCACACCCTGCGCCTGCTGAAGTGCCTGCACGGCTTCCGCAAGCCCGAGGCGAAGAAGGAGTTCCCGGTGGCGGCGACCCTGATCCACCAGGCGCCGAAGATGGAGATCCTGTGGATCGCCGGGCTGTTCCACGACATCGGCAAGGGCCGCGGCGGCGATCATTCGCTGATCGGCGCCCGCGAGGTCGAGGACTTCGCCGAACGCCACGGGCTCAGCCAGCGTGATACCCGACTGGTCAGCTGGCTGGTGGAAAACCACCTGCTGATGTCGATGATCGCCCAGAAGCGCGACATCACCGACCCCGAGGTGATTCGCGACTTCGCCGCCAGCGTCGGCGACGAGACCCGCCTGGACTACCTGTACATCCTCACCGTGGCCGACATTACCGCGACCAATCCCACCCTGTGGAATGGCTGGCGCGCCTCGCTGATGCGCCAGCTCCACGCCGAGACCCGGCGGGCGCTGCGGCGTGGCCTCGAGAACCCGCTGGAGCGCGCCGACTGGGTCCGCGAGACCCGTGAGGAGGCGCACTCGCTGCTGGCCACGATCGGCGCCGACATGGCGCGCGTCGACGCCCTGTGGGAGTCGCTCGGCGAGGACTTCTTTCTGCAGTACGCCTCCAGCGAAGTGGTGTGGCAGACCCAGGGCATGCTGGCCCATGCCGGCAGCGAGCTGCCGCTGATCCTGATCAACGCGCCCACCGACGACATGGCCGAGGGCGGGACCAAGGTATTTATCCATACCCGTTCGGTGGATGACCTGTTCGCCGCCACCGCCGCCGCCATGGAGCAGCTCGGGCTGTCGATCCACGACGCCCGCATCGCCACCTCGCTCAATGACTGGACGCTGAACACCTTCATCGTGCTCGACGACCACGACAAGCCGATCCGCGACGCCAGCCGCCTCGAGGAGATTCGCCGCCACCTGGTCGAAGAGCTCGACGACCCGGACGACTACCCGACCATCGTCACCCGCCACACCCCGCGCCAGCTCAAGCACTTCAAGGTGGCCACCCAGGTGGCCATCGAACAGGACCCGGGTGGCGAGCGCACCCTGCTGGAGCTGACCGCACCGGACCGGCCCGGCCTGCTGGCTCGGGTCGGTAGTATCTTCATGGAGCAGGGCATCACCCTGTCGGCGGCGAAGATCGCGACCCTCGGCGAGCGCGTCGAGGACGTCTTCTACGTCACCGACCGCGAAGGCCGACCGATCACCGACCCCGAGCGCCAGCAGCAGTTGCGCGAACGGCTGATCGACGTCCTTAGTGTCTAGCGGCCCCGCCGAGCTGAGCTGAATCACACAGCAGGCAAGGCGCGTCGATTTGAGGCTGGTACGCCCCTTCCCTATAATCGATGCCCGGTCGCGCCCCGCGCCGACGGCACCCACTCCCGTGATGACAACGACGCCCCAAGGGCGCGCCTGGACCCCATGAACCCTGATCTCGACGCCTTGCAACCCTACCCCTTCGAGCGCCTGGCGGCGCTGAAGGCGGACCTGACGCCACCAGCCGACCTCGCCCATCGTCCGTTGACCATCGGCGAGCCACAGCATGCGCCCTACCAGGCGGCACTCGACGCCCTGGTCCGACATCAGCATGACTTTGCCCGCTATCCGGCCATCGCCGGACTGCCCGAGCTGCGTCAGGCCATCGCCGACTGGGCCAGTAGCCGCTTCGGCCTGGACGGACTCGACACCGAGCGCCAGGTGCTGCCGGTCAACGGTACCCGCGAGGCCATCTTCGCCTTCGTCCAGGCCTGTCTCGATCGCTCCCGCCCGGCGCGGGTGGCGGTGCCCAACCCCTTCTACCAGATCTACGAAGGCGCCGCCCTGCTGGCCGGCGGCACCCCGCTGTACCTCGACTGCCGTGCCGACAACGACTTCCGCCCGGATTTCTCGGCCGTCGACGCCGACACCTGGCGCCAGGTGCAGCTGGTGTTCTTGTGTTCGCCGGGCAACCCCACTGGCGCGGTGACCCCGATCGAAGAGTTCCAGCAGCTGATCGCCCTGGCCGACGAGCACGACTTCATCATCGCCTCCGACGAGTGCTACTCGGAGCTGTACCTGGATGAGCAGGCTCCCCCACCGGGACTGTTGCAGGCCGCCGCCGCCATGGGGCGCCACGACTATCACCGCTGCCTGGTGTTCCACTCGCTGTCCAAGCGTTCGAACCTGCCGGGGCTACGCTCGGGTTTCGTCGCAGGCGACGCCGAGCTGATCAGCCGCTTTCGTCGCTACCGCACCTACCACGGCTGCGCCATGGCGCTGCCGATCCAGCAGGCCTCGATCGCCGCCTGGTCCGACGAAGCCCACGTGCGCGACAACCGAGACGCCTACCGCGCCAAGTTCGCCGCGGTCACCGAGATCCTCGCACCGGTGATGGACTTTCCCGCCCCCGAGGCTAGCTTTTATCTGTGGCCAGCGGTCCCCGACGGTGACGACGCCGCCTTCACCCGGCGACTCTACGCCGAGGCCCACGTCAGCGTCCTGCCGGGCAGCTACATGGGCAGAACCGGCAGCGACGGCACCAACCCAGGCGCCGGTCGGCTGAGACTGGCGCTGGTGGACGAACTGGCCCCCACTCGGGAAGCGGCCGAGCGCATCCGCGACCTGCTCGCACGCGGCTGATCCCGACCGACGCCACGACCAACGAACATTGAGGACGGGCCCCATGTTGACGCTCTACGTGATCAAGAACTGCGATACCTGCCGCAAGGCCCAGAAGGCGCTGGACGGCAGCGACCACCCCTACCAGGTCCATGACCTGCGCGCCGATGGCGTATCGGCGGCGCTGCTCGAGCACTTCCTCGAGTCGGTGCCGGTGCTGACCCTGCTCAACAAGCGCAGCACCACCTGGCGCCAGCTACCCGACGACGACAAGAACGACATCGACGCCAACAAGGCCCGCGAATTGATGCTCGCCAACCCGACCCTGATCAAGCGCCCGCTGCTCGACACCGGCGACGACATCCTGGTCGGCTATCGCGACGGCGACTACGACGACCTCTGATTTTTCGCCCCTCTTTGCGAATTCCAGCACCTACGAAAAGGACATACGGCATGCACAGCTTTGCACTCGGCATCGGCACCCAGAACACCCAGGGCGACTGGCTCGAGGTCTACTACCCGGCGCCGCTGCTCGCCCCCGACGCCAGCCTGGTAGAGGCCGCCGCCCGGGTACTCGACGCGCCCCAGGGCACCGCCGCCGTCAGCTTCCTGCCGGAACACTGCCAGGCCCTGGCCGACGCCCTGCGCGACGCCGGCCACCCGGAGCAGGCCGAACTGGCCGCCAGCCTCAGCGCCAGCCAGCGTCCGTTGGTGGCGACCTTCATCAGTGAGGACCTGCCGCCCCAGAGCGCCCCGGAGGTCTACCTCAAGCTGCACCTGCTGTCCCATCGCCTGGTCAAGCCACACCAGCTCGACCTCACCGGCATGTTCGGCCTGCTGCGCAACATTGCCTGGAGCAGCGAAGGCGCCATCGACATCATCGAGCTGCCGGCACGCCGCCTCAAGGCCCGCCTGGAAGGCCGCACCCTGTCGGTGGACTGTGTCGACAAGTTCCCCAAGATGACCGACTACGTGGTGCCCAATGGCGTGCGCATCGCCGACACCGCACGGGTGCGTCTGGGCGCTTACCTGGGCGAGGGCACCACGGTGATGCACGAGGGCTTCGTCAACTTCAACGCCGGCACCGAAGGCCCGGGCATGATCGAGGGTCGTATCTCGGCCGGCGTGGTGGTCGGCAAGGGCTCAGACCTGGGCGGTGGCTGTTCCACCATGGGCACCCTGTCAGGTGGCGGCAACATCATCATCTCGGTGGGTGAAGGCTGCCTGATCGGCGCCAACGCCGGTATCGGTATCCCGCTGGGCGACCGCTGCACCGTCGAGGCCGGGCTCTACATCACCGCCGGCGCCAAGGTCACCCTGCTCGACGACCAGGGCCAGGAGGTACGCACCCTGGCGGCCCGCGAACTGGCCGGCCAGGACGATCTGCTGCTGCGTCGCAACTCGACCAACGGCCGTATCGAGTGCCTGACCAACAAGAGCGCCATCGCCCTCAACGAAGCGCTGCACGCCCACAATTGATCCCGAGCGCGGCGGCCCCGGCCGCCGCCTTTCTTCGAGACCGCTATGCCGACTACCGACTTGCCTGCACCGACCGACGCCCCCGCGACCACCGAGACACTCTCGCCCACCCTGGAGCTTGCCCTCGAGCTGTTGCGGCGTCCTTCGGTAACCCCGGACGACATGGGCTGCCAGGCGCTGATGATCGAACGCCTCGAGCGCCTGGGCTTCAACATCGAGTCGCTGCCCTTCGGCGAAGTGGAAAACTTCTGGGCGGTGCACGGTCACCACGGCCCGGTACTGGCCTTCGCCGGCCACACCGACGTGGTACCCACCGGACCCGAGCACCAGTGGCAGACCCCGCCCTTTGCCCCGATCATCGATGATGACGGCATGCTGCGCGGTCGTGGCGCCGCCGACATGAAAGGCAGTCTGGCCGCCATGGTTACGGCGGTGGAGCGCTTTGTCAGCGCCCACCCCGATCACCCCGGACGCATCGCCTTTCTGATCACCGCCGACGAGGAAGGCCCGGCGGTGGACGGCACTCGTGCGGTGGTCGAGCACCTGCGCGAGCGCAACGAACGCCTCGACTACTGCATCGTCGGCGAGCCTTCCTCCACCGAGCGCCTGGGCGACGTGATCAAGAACGGCCGGCGCGGCTCGCTGGGCGGCGTGCTCAAGGTCCGCGGCATCCAGGGCCACGTGGCCTATCCTCACCTGGCGCGTAACCCGATTCACCAGATCGCGCCGGCGCTGGACGCCCTCGCCAACGAACACTGGGATGCCGGCAACGACTGTTTTCCTGCCACCAGCTTCCAGATCTCGAACCTGCGCGCCGGCACCGGTGCCACCAATGTGATCCCGGGCGAGGTCGAGGCCACCTTCAACTTCCGTTTCTCCACCGAGACCACCGACGCCGAGTTGCGCGAGCGCACCGAGGCCATCCTGCGTGGCTTCGACCTGGACTTCGAGATCGACTGGACGCTCAACGGCCAGCCCTTCCTGACCCGCGAAGGGGCGCTGGTCGACGCCGCCGTGGCCGGCGTCCGCGACGTCACCGGCACCACCCCGGTGCTGTCCACCTCCGGCGGTACTTCCGACGGTCGCTTCATCGCCACCCTAGGCGCCCAGGTGGTGGAACTTGGCCCGCTCAACGCCACCATCCACAAGGTCGACGAGCGCGTGCGCGCCGCGGACCTGGATGACCTGAGCCGGGTCTACGAAGCCATCCTGACGCGGCTGTTCGCCGACGCAAGGAGCTGAAGTGATGACCGAGCGCTACCCGGATATCGAGATCTATCTTGGCGAGGCCAGCGCCGAGCGCATCGGCGAGTGGCTCGGCGCCACCCTGAATGCCCCGCCGCTGACCCCCTGCGGCAAGCTCAAGTGGCGCACCGAAGGTCACCTCGATGGTGCCGACATTCCCGTGTTGCTGGTCGGCAAGGCCGCCGATGGCTTCGCCAGCCTTTGGCTCGACAGCGGCCAGTCCCCCTGGCCCACCGACGCCGACTTCGCCAGGGCCGCCGCCCTGGCGCTAGACTGCGAGGTGCGCTGCTCGCTGGGCGGCTGGCAGCCCGGCGACGACCCCGACCGCTTCCTGCAGGTGTTACCCGACGGCAGCGAATCGGCCATCGACTGGCCCGACTCGGGACACTGACGACGCGCCACAAACGACGACGCCCCGCACTAGGCGGGGCGTCGTGGCAATGGCGAGAGCATCGCGCTCAGGTGATGACGGTGACGTCGTCGGCCTGCAGGCCGCGCTCGTTCTCGATCACGTAGTAGCGTACTCTCTGGCCTTCGGCCAGGGTGCGATGGCCCCGGCCGCGGATGGCACGGAAGTGAACAAAGACGTCCTCGCCCCCGTCACGGGTGATGAAGCCGTAGCCCTTGTTGACATTGAACCACTTGACCTCGCCGATCTCGCGATCGTCATCCTCGACCTCGGCCAGGTTGACCAACCTTGGCGTCAGGGCATTGAGGGCCAGGGTGGCTACCAGCAACACGCCAAAGACCGCTCCGGCAGCGGCAAGGTAGCCATGCAGCAGTGCCTCCTCGGCGATGGCTCCGTGCAACTCCTCGACGGACAGCCCGGTCACCAGGCTGACGGCAAGAGCAATCAGCAGCGGTGCAGGCGCGGCCAACAGCAGACTGATCACACAACAACGAACGAATACCCTTTTTTTCATGGACGTGAAAAACTCTCTTCTTATGGTGAAAACAGGTGGAATGACCATGGGATCCGCGGCCATGCACGATACACGGACGAGATCCTTCCGCCACGACTTCTCGAAAAAAGCCCAAGGCAGGCAGTTGACACGATGAACAGTGACACACCGCAACATGAGTCTATCACGGGTATTGACAAGTCGTCCGCCGATCTAGCAAAGCGTGTCGAAGAACTGGAGAGCCGTCTGGCCTACCAGGAACACTGGCTGGACAGCCTGGACGCCACCATCGCCGGCCAGGAGCGCCGAATGATGGAGCTGGAACGCATCAATCGCCTGATGCAGGAAAGACTACGCGAACTGGCGGCCAGCAACGACCGCGGACTGGGCGATGCCCCGGGCCCCGAGGACGAGTTGCCGCCACACTATTGAGGCCCGGCCCGGCCCGGCGGACAAGACAGGACAGGACAGCTCCGCCGCTGCTCCCGGCGGATGCCATCAACAAGAACACCGCCAGGCATTTGCCTGGCGGTGTTTTATGTATCAGATCGATATCGATGCTACCGGCGGTGCAGTTGTATTGAGCCTGGCGATAGCGTCAGTCGAGGCTGTCCAGGTAGCGCTCCACGTCCAACGCCGCCATGCAGCCGCTGCCGGCTGAGGTGATCGCCTGACGATAGACGTGATCCATGACGTCGCCGGCGGCGAACACGCCGGGCACGCTGGTGGCGGTGGCATTGCCCTCAAGCCCTGACTTGACCTTGATATAGCCGCCTGCCATCTCGAGCTGGCCCTCGAAGATGCCGGTATTGGGGCTATGACCGATGGCGATGAATACGCCGGGTGCGGTGATCTCGCGGGTCGAACCGTCCTCGACCGCCTTGAGTCGCGCACCGGTGACCCCGGTGTTGTCCCCCAGCACCTCGTCGAGGGTGTGGTTCCAGATCAGTTCGACGTTGCCGTTCTCGGCCTTCTCGAACAGCTTGTCCTGCAGAATCTTCTCTGCCCTGAGGCTGTCGCGGCGGTGCACCAGGGTGACCTTGGAGGCGATATTGGACAGGTACAGCGCCTCTTCCACGGCGGTGTTGCCGCCGCCCACCACGATCACTTCCTGGTTGCGATAGAAGAAGCCGTCGCAGGTGGCGCAGGCCGACACGCCCTGGCCCATGAACTGCTGCTCCGAGGGCAGCCCCAGGTAGCGCGCACTGGCCCCGGTAGCGATGATCAGGGCGTCGCAGGTGTAGGTGCCGTTGTCGCCCTTCAAGGTGAAGGGACGTTCGCGCAGTTCCACCTCGTGGATATGGTCGAACAGCACCTCGGTATCGAATCGCTCGGCGTGACGGCGCATGCGCTCCATCAGCTCCGGCCCCTGGACACCGGCGTCGTCGCCTGGCCAGTTGTCCACGTCGGTGGTGGTGGTCAACTGACCGCCTGTCTGCATGCCGGTGATCAACAGCGGCTTGAGATTGGCCCGCGCGGCGTAGACCGCCGCACTGTAGCCGGCAGGCCCCGAGCCCAGGATGATCAGACGTTCGTGGCGCACTTCGCTCATGGCTACCTCACAAGACTAACTTGACTAAGCCGGGGGCTCCCCTGGGGGGCCGCGACGCTAAAGGAAAATGGATTCGATGATGACGGCGACGCAGCGTCGTCATGAGCCAATCCACCAGAAACTCGGGTCGACAGGGTGGCGGTCTGCCGCGCAAGGGTCTGTCGCGACTGGCCAGCACACCAGCATGCCGAGGATATACGCAACGGGGCGGCCAGGCCGCCCCGTCGTGACACTGCTCGGGCTGTCCCGAGACGGCTCACCTGGCGGTGAGCGCTGGCAGCGTCTTACAGCTCGCTGGAGTGAGTACCCAGGTACTTGGCGACACCTTCAGCGGTATCCTTCATGCCTTCCTGGCCTTCGTCCCAGCCAGCCGGGCAGACTTCGCCGTGCTTCTGGTGGTGCTGCAGGGCCTTGACCATACGCACCATCTCATCGACGTTGCGGCCCAGCGGCAGGTTGTTGACCACCTGATGCTGCACCACGCCGTCCTCGTCGATCAGGAAGGAGGCGCGCAGGGCGACACCGGCTTCCGGATGCTCGATGCCGTAGGCCTGGGTGATCTCGTGCTTGACGTCGGCCACGATCGGGAAGCCGACCTCACCGATACCACCGGCGTCCGGGCTGGTCTTGCGCCAGGCGTAGTGGGTGAACTGGGAATCGATGGAGACACCGATCACCTCGACACCCAGATCCTTGAACTGCGCCAGACGGTTGTCATGGGCGATGATCTCGGACGGGCACACGAAGGTGAAGTCCAGCGGCCAGAAGAACAGCACACGCAGCTTGCCGTTGCTGTCGGACAGCTTGAAGTTCTCGACGATTTCGCCGTTGCCGGTGACGGCGGCGGCTTCGAAATCGGGAGCTTGACGTCCTACCAGTACGCTCATGAAAGTCTCCTTGGAGTAGTGAAACGTGAGGGTTCAAGAATCAGGGGCAAATACCGGATGTCACCCTAGGCCAGCGAACCACACCGGGCCAATCGACCTGGGCCATCGACCCGATAGTCGCCGGCTATTGTCACCCGACGGCGATGACGTCGCAATGACGCCGTCATCGACATCCGCCAGGCTCGAATGAGATCGTTACGCGGCCCACAGCGGCGCATGACACTTCCATCACATGAGCCCTGTCACATGACCTCGTCATCGTCGCCGGCGACCACCGAGACGATATCCTCGGTCACCGCATCCACCTCGATACGGTAGTGGATCGGCGCACAGCACTGAGGGCAGTCTTCCCAGGTCTCGTGGCTGCCCTGGGAGGTGTCCACCACCAGCTCGATATGGGCATCGCAGTAGGGGCAATCAAGCCGCCAGCTCGGCAGCGTCTGTTCGTGCACGATGCAGCTCCCCTCTGGTCGCGATCGACGTGAACCTTCACCATGGGGGTGACCCGACAGCCTTTCAAGGCGTGATCCGGCATCCGTTTACACGTCAACGGTTGAAGAACACAACTATGATGACCAAGTACCACTACTAGTACCACCAAGGGATCGATATTGGCCCCGCGCCGATCCCAGCGAACCTGGACCGTTCGATTCAATGCCTCAGGAGGACAGCATGAGTAGCGATTCCCTACCGGATACCCGTCGCACGCTAGATGTAGGCGGAACTCAGTACGACTTCTACAGCCTGGCCCAGGCTGCCGAGGACCTTGGCGATATTCAGCGTCTGCCGATGACGCTCAAGGTACTGCTGGAAAACCAGCTACGCTTTGCCGACGATGAGAGCGTGTCCAGAGAAGACCTTCAGGCGCTGGTGGACTGGCAGAAGGAAGGCCGCTCGGACCGCGAGATCGGCTACCGTCCCGCCCGCGTGCTGATGCAGGACTTCACCGGCGTGCCGGGGGTGGTCGACCTGGCCTCGATGCGTGCCGCGGTGGAGAAACTCGGTGAGCAACCGTCGAAGATCAACCCGCTGTCGCCGGTCGATCTGGTCATCGACCACTCGGTGATGGTCGACAAGTACGGCGACCCGTCCGCCTTCAAGGACAACGTGGCGCTGGAGATGGAGCGCAACCGCGAGCGCTACGAGTTCTTGCGCTGGGGCCAGCAGGCCTTCGACAACTTCCGCGTGGTGCCGCCGGGCACCGGCATCTGCCACCAGGTCAACCTGGAGTACCTGGGCAAGACGGTGTGGACCCGGGAAGAGGACGGCAAGACCCTGGCCTACCCGGATACCCTGGTTGGCACCGACTCCCACACCACCATGATCAACGGCCTCGGCGTACTCGGCTGGGGTGTCGGCGGTATCGAGGCCGAGGCCGCCATGCTCGGCCAGCCGGTGTCGATGCTGATCCCCGAGGTCATCGGCTTCAAGCTGACCGGCAAGCTCAGAGAAGGCATCACCGCCACCGACCTGGTACTCACCGTCACCGAGATGCTGCGCAAGAAAGGCGTGGTCGGGAAGTTCGTCGAGTTCTACGGCGACGGCCTCAAGGACCTGCCCCTGGCCGACCGCGCCACCATCGCCAACATGGCCCCGGAGTACGGCGCCACCTGCGGCTTCTTCCCGGTGGACGACGAGACCTTGAACTACATGCGTCTGTCCGGCCGCGACGACGACCAGATTGCCCTGGTCGAGGCCTACTCCAAGGAGCAGGGCCTGTGGCGCGAACCCGGCCACGAGCCGATCTTCAGCGACACCCTGGGACTCGACATGGGTGACGTCGAGGCCAGCCTCGCCGGTCCCAAGCGGCCCCAGGACCGGGTCGCCCTGAGCCAGCTCGCCACCACCTTCGAAAAACTGATGGAGGACGAGGGCAAGTCGGCCAAGGACAGCCGCGACGACAAGATGGGCTCCGAGGGCGGCCAGACCGCGGTCGGCGTCGAGCGCAGCTATCGTCACGCCGACAGCCAGGACGTCAACTACAAGGGCGAGGACTTCAGCCTGGACCCCGGCGCGGTGGTCATCGCTGCCATCACCTCGTGCACCAACACCTCGAACCCCAGCGTGATGATGGCTGCAGGCCTCTTGGCCCGCAAGGCCAAGGAGAAGGGCCTGGCCACCAAGCCCTGGGTCAAGACCTCGCTGGCTCCCGGCTCCAAGGTGGTCACCGAATACCTGGCCGCCGCCGGCCTGCAGGACGACCTCAACGCCCTGGGCTTCAATCTGGTGGGCTATGGCTGCACCACCTGCATCGGCAACTCGGGCCCGCTGCCCGAGCCGATCGAGGACGCGGTCAAGACCGGCGACCTGACGGTGGCCTCGGTACTCTCCGGCAACCGCAACTTCGAAGGCCGGGTGCACCCGCTGGTGAAGACCAACTGGCTGGCCTCGCCGCCCCTGGTGGTGGCCTTCGCCCTGGCCGGCAATGTGCGCTGCGACCTGGACAATGACCCCATCGGTGAAGGCAGCGACGGCGAGCCGGTCTACCTCAAGGACATCTGGCCCACCCAGGCCGAGGTCGCCGAGGCGGTGGAGAAGGTCAACACCGAGATGTTCCGCAAGGAATACGCCGAGGTGTTTGACGGCGACGAGGTGTGGAAGGCCATCAAGGTGCCGGAAAGCGAGGTCTACGAGTGGGACGACAACTCGACCTACATCCAGCACCCGCCCTTCTTCGAGGGCATGGGCAAGGAGCCGTCCAAGGTCGAGGACGTCAAGGACGCCCATGTACTGGCCATGCTCGGCGACAGTGTGACCACCGACCACATCTCGCCGGCCGGCGCGATCAAGCCCGACAGCCCGGCGGGCCGCTACCTGCAGGAGAACGGCGTCAAGCCGGTGGACTTCAACTCCTACGGCTCGCGGCGCGGCAACCACGAGGTGATGATGCGCGGCACCTTCGCCAACGTGCGCATCCAGAACGAGATGCTCGATGGCGTGGTCGGTGGCGAGACTCGCCACGTGCCCAGCGGCGAACAGATGGCGATCTACGACGCCGCCATGAAGTACCAGGAGGAAGGCACCCCCCTGGTGGTGGTGGCCGGCAAGGAATACGGCACCGGCTCCTCCCGCGACTGGGCGGCCAAGGGCACCCTGCTGCTCGGCGTGCGCGCCGTGCTGGCGGAGTCCTACGAGCGCATCCACCGCTCCAACCTGATCGGCATGGGCGTGGTACCGCTGCAGTTCCCCGACGGCGAGGATCGCAAGTCGCTCGGCATGACCGGCGACGAGACGGTCTCCATCGAGGGCCTCGACAGCCTCGAGCCGGGCGGCAAGGTCAAGGTGACCATCAAGGGCGACAAGGGTGAGAAGACCCTCGACGCCCTGTGTCGCATCGACACCGCCAACGAGCTCGAGTACTACCGCCACGGCGGCATCCTGCACTATGTGCTGCGCAAGATGATCGGCGCCGCCTGATCACCCGGCGGGCCCAGGCCCGCCACACAGACGGCCGGCGCATCGCACTGGCCGTCACACCAAGACCTCGCCCACCGGCGAGGTCTTTTTTTGTGCGAATCTTGTTTTCTACTCGATCTACAGACCCTTCAGCGCAGCGCTTGAGCGACCGCATCTGTTGCTACCCGACTGCGCCTCACGCCAGCAAATAAAAACCCCGCCTTGTGGCGGGGTTCAGTGATCGCTTGAGCGCGCGGACGCCTAGAAGGCGCGGCGACGATAGTCGCGATAGTTGGGCATCCAGCAGCTCTTTTCGATGTCGCGGCGCAGCTTGGTACCGTCGCTCTTAAGCGCCACGCCCTCGTGCTGGGCCTGAGCCGCCACGTCGAAGGCGATCGACTTGGATATCTCGCGGATGCGCGACAGCGCCGGCAGCATGGCACCCTCGCCTTCCTTGACGATCGGTGCCTCCCGGGCCAGAGCCCGTGAGGCCGCCATCAGCATCGCATCGGTGACGCGGCGTGCACCGCTTGCCACCACCCCGAGGCCGATCCCCGGGAAGATGTAGGCGTTGTTGCACTGGGCGATGGGAATGCGACGACCGTTGATCTCGACCGGGGCGAAGGGACTGCCGGTGGCCACCAGGGCGTCGCCGTTGGTCCACTCGAGCACGTCGGAGGGGATCGCTTCGGCCCGCGAAGTGGGGTTGGACAGCGGCATGATCAGCGGCATCTTGCAGTTGGCGTGCATCGCCTTGACCACCGCCTCGGTGAAGATACCCTTCTGGCCACAGACGCCGAGCAGCACCGTCGGCTGGACCTGCTTGACCACTTCGAGCAGCTCCTGACCTTCCCAGCCCTCGACCATACCGGCCGGGTGGGCAAGGCGGCGCTGGAAGTCACGCAGCCAGGTCTGGTCGTCCGTCACCAGGCCCTCGCGATCGACCATGTAGACCCGCTCGCGGGCCTGGGACTCGGTCAGGCCTTCGGCCATCATCGCCACCACCACCATCTCGGCGATGCCGCAGCCGGCGGAGCCGGCGCCCACGAACACCACCCGCTGACGGGCCATGCCCTCGCCACGTGCCTGGCAGGCCGCCATCAGGGTGCCGACGCAGACCGCAGCGGTGCCCTGGACGTCATCATTGAAGCAACATAGCTCGTCGCGATAGCGCTCCAGCAGCGGCATGGCGTTGGCCTGGGCAAAGTCCTCGAACTGCAGCAGTACCTTGGGCCAGCGCCGCTTCACCGCCTGCATGAAGGCATCGATGAACTCGTCGTATTCTTCCTGGCTGATACGCGGGTGGCGCCAGCCCATGTAGCGCGGGTCGTCCAGCAACTGCTGGTTGTTGGTACCGACGTCGAGCATGATCGGCAGGGTATTGGCCGGGCTGATGCCACCACAGGCGGTGTATAGCGACAGCTTGCCGATGGGGATGCCCATGCCGCCGATGCCTTGGTCACCGAGGCCGAGGATGCGCTCGCCGTCGGTGACCACGATCACCTTGACGTTGTCCTTGGTGGCACTGCGCAGGATGTCGTCCATGTACTCGCGGTCGGGGTAGGAGATGAACAGCCCCCGGTGGTTGCGATAGATATTGGAGAACTCCTCACAGGCCTTGCCGACCGTTGGGGTGTAGATGATCGGCAGCATCTCCTCGAGATGCTCGGAGACGAGGCGGAAGAACAGCGTCTCGTTGTCGTCCTGGATCGCCCGCAGGTAGATATGGCGGTCCAGGTCATTCTGGCACTGCTGGTACTGGTGATAGGCACGCTCGACCTGTTCGTCGATGGTCTCGACGTTCTGCGGCAAGAGGCCGATCAGGTTGAACTGCAGGCGCTCCTTCTGGGTGAAGGCGCTGCCCTTGTTGAGCAGCGGCATCTCCAGCAGAGAGGGTCCAGCGTAGGGAATATAGAGGGGACGCTTGGGTTCTGTGCTCATCTCTCGTCTCGTTTGGTGACTCGGTCAAGGGACTCTGGCGAGTCCGGGCACTCTTCTCGGTACCCTTGGGGAAACACTGACGACATCGCCCGTGCGCGATGCACCGGGCTCAGGCGGCGCCTGCCTGACAAGGCGTTATACCATTCTTCCTTTGTGCCCACTCTAGCACGCCGTCGAGAAAGCCCCGCAAAAGCGGGCCCTCAACGCAGGGCCCATGCGCACTTTAGCTCAGACAAGAGCGACTCGACGATGAGACGCGTAGGAAACGGCTCAAACGAAGCGACCAAGCCCCGCGGCGACACGCAGTCGATCCATCAGCGGGGCAGCCTCGGCACGAGCACGCTCGGCCCCTTGAAGCAGCACCGTCTCGATATGGCCCGGATCTTCCATCAGCGCCTGGTAACGCTCACGCGGGGCGCGCAGCTGTTCGTTGAGGTGTTCGAAGACCCGGTTCTTGGCGTCCCCCCAGCCAATGCCCGCTGCGTAGTCATCACGCATGGCCTGGGTTTCCTCGGCGCTGGCGAAGGCCGAATAGATCTGGAACAGGGTGCAGGTGTCGGGATCCTTGGGCTCGCCGGGCTCCAGCGAGTTGGTCTTGATCTTGCGCACCAGCTTGAGCAGCTTCTTTTCCGGCACGAACAGCGGGATGGTGTTGTTGTAGCTCTTGGACATCTTGCGACCGTCGAGGCCACCCAATACCTGGACCCGCTCGTCCACCACCGCCTCGGGCAGGGTGAAGAAGTCACCCTTGTAGAGATGATTGAAGCGCCCGGCCATGTCGCGGGCCATCTCGATGTGCTGGATCTGGTCGCGTCCCACCGGCACCTTGTTGGCCTGGAACATCAGGATGTCGGCAGCCATCAGCACCGGATAGCCGAACAGACCCATGGTGACGCCCTTGTCCGGATCCTGGTTGCCGGCTTCGTCGTTCTCCGCCACCGCCGCCTTGTAGGCGTGGGCGCGGTTCATCAGGCCCTTGGCACAGACGCAGGACAGCATCCAGGTCAGCTCGGGAATCTCGGGGATATCGGACTGGCGATAGAAGATGGCGTTGTCGGTGTCCAGCCCCAGCGCCATCCAGGTGGCGGCGATCTCGAGGCGCGACTGCTGGACCCGCTGCGGGTCCTGACACTTGATCAGCGCGTGCAGATCGGCGAGGAAGTAGTAGGACTGCACGTTGGGATCGAGGCTGGCCTCGATCGCCGGCTTGATGGCCCCGACGTAGTTGCCCAGATGGGGGGTACCGGTGGTGGTGATACCGGTCAGCACCCGGGTCTTGTCGGAAGCGGTGGTCGTTGCGGACATGGACGGCACTCTAGTATCGGCAAATGCCCGCTATGGTAACGCCAAGGCCTGTGGATGGCGACCGGGGCGACAGCGCCGCCCCGGCCGACCCTTGGCCAATCACATCAGCCGAGCACGCTGTCCACGCTGGTCACCGGCAGCGAGAAGGCCTCCCCTACGGCTGCGTAGGTGAGCTGGCCGTCATGGACATTGAGACCGGCGGCGAAGTGACGATCCTCACCGAGCGCCCGGCGCCAGCCCTTGTCGGCCAGTGCCACCACGAACGGCTGGGTGGCGTTGGTCAGGGCCTGGGTCGAGGTGCGCGCCACCGCACCCGGCATGTTAGCAACACAATAGTGCACGACGCCGTCCACCACGTAGGTCGGCTCGGCGTGGGTGGTGGGCCTGGAGGTCTCGAAGCAGCCGCCCTGATCGATGGCTACGTCCACCAGCACCGCCCCCGGCTTCATTTCCGACAGCATGGCGCGGTTGATCAGCTTGGGCGCCGCCGCCCCCGGGACCAGCACCGCCCCGATGATCAGGTCCGATTCGCGCACCGCTTCTTCCAGTGCATCGGCGCAGGAAAACACCGTCTTCATGCGCCCCTGGTAGCGATCATCCAGGGTCTCGAGGCGCGGGATCGACTTGTCCAGCACGCTGACATCGGCGCCCAGCCCCAACGCCATGCGGGCTGCGTTCTCGCCGACGACGCCACCGCCGATCACGGTAACCTTGGCAGGCGGCACCCCAGGCACCCCGGGCAGCAGCACACCCGCACCGCCCTGGGCCTTTTCGAGGCTGTGGGCACCGGCCTGCACGGCCATGCGTCCGGCCACGGTGCTCATCGGCGCCAACAGGGGTAGTCCGCCCTGAGGCGCGGTGATGGTCTCGTAGGCGATGCAGGTGGCGCCGCTGTCCAGAAGCCCCTTGGTCAGGGTTTCTTCGGCGGCCAGATGCAGGTAGGTGAACAGGGTGTGCTGGGGGCGCAACCGGGCCACCTCTTCGGGCTGGGGCTCCTTGACCTTGAGGATCAGCTCGGCGCCATCGAACAGCGCGTCCACGTCGGCCTCGATGGTGGCACCGGCAGCTTGATAGGCCTCGTCGGCAAAACCGGCGCCCTCACCCGCACCGGCCTGCACAACCACCGCGTGGCCACGCTCGGTCAGCTCCCGCGCACCACTGGGGGTCAGGGCGACGCGGTACTCATGGTTCTTGATTTCCTTGGGGACGGCGATCTGCATGGCGACTCTCCCATCGATTCGTACAACAGATTTTTTATCGTCACCCACAGTGAAGCACAGGAATTTTTTGCCAATAAACCCCCGGCGAAAAAACGGAAAGATCAGAAAACTTCACCCTCAAAGACCTTTGAACTTTCTTCCCAGGCCCCTAAAAACAGCAAGACACACCAAGGCGCGACGCCTTGCGGGCAACACGCCGAGGAACAAGACCTCAAAGGTGAAGAGCGTCATCGGAGGAACCAGCGCCGCTGATCGTGGTGACGTCCCCCACCTTGGCCCAGCAGCGGGGGAGCCAGCATCCCCGGCCGCCTGGTGCTGCGTCTCGAAGCCGCAGGGACAATGCACCCATGCTCTGGTCAGCGCTGGGCTAGAAAGAGTTCTGGATCCGCCTGTAGCCTTCCACCAGGCTATTGTTGGTGCGGGCCACGTCTTCGGAAAACGCTGAATCCTGGACCGTTACGCGGGAGAGGGTGTCCAGATCGGTCCCGGGGCCAATCCGCTCGGTGGACGGCACATAGAAGTCGTCGGGAAGGTCGCAACCATCCACCACGGCGTTATGGCGCACCACCGCGCCCTTGCCGATGGTGCAGTTGAACAGCACGCTGTTGAAACCGATAAAGGCGCTCTCTCCTACCACGCAGGGACCGTGCACGATGGCCCGATGCGCAATCGACGTACGCTGACCGATGGTTACCGCCGCGCCGGACTTGGAGTGGATGACGACACCGTCCTGGATATTGGAGTGGGCGCCGATGATCATCGGCTCCATCTTGCCATCGGCATCGACCTCATCGGCGCGAATGACCGCGTAGGGGCCGATGAAGACATTCTCCTCGACGATCACTCGCCCACAGAGAATGGCCGTGGGATCGACAAAGGCGCTGGGGTGGACAACCGGCAAATCACCGTAGGGATTCTTGCGAATCATTCATGCTTCCTTGGTTGTGATTCCTGCAAATCAGATAGTGATCGTCGCCCGGCGTGGTCGGCATGGGCGAATCTTGATGCGACATACGGCGCCGCCTTCGCTGAGCCGATTGGATCATCCGTGGACAAGCCCACCACGCAGGCACTCGTCCGGACTCAGCATTGCCCCTGGGGCGGCCATCACGGTCACAAGCGATGGATGCTTACCGGCGACGCTACTTCCGCGTCCTGGCGAAGTGGTGTTCTCTCTGTTCCTGACGCTGCTTGGCTTCGAGACACAGACGCGCCGTGGGCCGGTGCAACAGCCGTGGCAGGCCGATGGGAACGCTGGTCTCCTCGCAGTAGCCGTACTCACCCGTCTCGACGCGCTTCAAGGCGCTGGCGATATTGGCCAGCAATCGGGTTTCCCTGTCGGCCTGGCGAAGTTGCAGCTGAAGCTCTTCCTCCTGGGCTGCCTGATCCAGGTCGTCACTCGACCTTTCTCGAGCCGACATGCGCAGGCGAACCTCCTGCAGCCGCTCCTCGACCAGCGCCCGTTCCTGCAGTAACCGGCATCGAAAGAACGCCAGTTGCTCACCGTTCATGTAGTCGTCGTCCGGCATCTCGAGAAGATGCGCTCGGTCATCCATCGTTGGCATCTCACCGCTCCTCCCGCCGCGCCGATTGCACAAGGCGTCTGAGACCATCACACTCGTACAGAATGTTATGTTATAACATAACTGTTAAGTAGCACAACACACCCACGGATTCAGCCTTCCAGGGCCACCTCGCTGAGGCGGTCGTTGGCCACGTCGCCGTCCACGGCCACCAGGCTGACCCTCCCGCCTCTACCTCGTGGTCCAAAGTGCTGCAGTTCTTCCATGAACCCAGGAAGTCTTTAGACGCCTTCAGGAACAAAGTGCGACCTATCACACCCAGGGTCAGGACAAAAAAGCTGCCAGTATTGAGATTCGCCAACTCGACACCCAGGGTGCCAGCAAATTGCCGGAAGGGGCGGAGGCCAGCTGTGTACGCTCAGGTCGGTGTGGTCAGGTCCCTGTCGTCAGGACGTTATCGTCAGCTTTCCGCGACCAGGGCGCCGCCGTAGGCGCTGACGAATTCGGGAGGAAGACGGCGGGGACGGCCGCTTGAGAGAGCGATGCAGGCGTAGCGGGTACGCGCACGCAGCAGGGTGACACCATCCTGCGGGCGTATGAGTTGAAAGCGGCGGGTCAGGGTCAGGCGCGAGTCGCAGGCGACGATCCAGGTGGCCATGGCCAGGCGTTCGCCCTCGAAACCCGGTGCCAGATAGTCGAGTTCGTGACGGTGCACCGCCATAGCGCGATCCAGCGCCCGGTAGTGTTCCAGGGTCAGACCCAGCTGGCCGGAGTGCGCCCAGCTGGCCTGTTCCACCCAGCGCAGGTACTGGGCGTTGTTGACGTGGCCGTAGTGGTCGATGGCCTCGGGCGCCACCAGGATGTCGATCACGAAGGGCCGGGGCAGATCCCAGTCGAAGGCACCCTGTTCAGCGGTCATGATCGTCCTCCTTGTGGCCACCGCAGTTCCAGCAGGTATCGAAGGCCCCTTCGAGCTCCTCGCCGCAGGCCCGGCAGCGCCAGGCGCTGTCCGGCGCTGGCTCCTCGAGCGCCTGTTTCACCAGCGCTTCGGCTCGCTCACGGTTGTGCTCGGCGACCCACACCTGGGGCTCGCACTCCAGCGGCGGCAGCTCCCCGGCGCCACCGCCGAGGGTCATGTTGCGCAGTTCGCAGGGGATCCCGGCGGCGTCGAGCAGGTTGCGCACGTGGCCCACCAGCAGGGCGTTGCCGTGGGCAAAGATCAGGGTCCAGGGAACCTCGGTCATGGTGTCTTCCTTGGCACGGGCTTGCCCAGGCACGATGTGACACTTCCATCGCCCGAGGCAAGCCCCTACGCCTTTTTCGGCCCAGCTAGTTCGGCCCAGCCTGTTCAGCCGCAGCGAGTCACGTCGCGCCTATCTAGCTCATGCCTTGTTCAATCGCGCCTTGCTCAGTCGCGAAAGACGCGCACACCGAGCGCCTTGAGGTAGGCGGTTTCGGGAATCGCCGGGTGCACCGGGTGATCCGGTCCCTGGTGGCCCTGGAAAAGGATCTGTCCCTGTCGATCCTGGTGACGTACCGCACCGCGCACCACGTCGACCAGGCGATCCTGTGCCAGGTGCATGGAGCAGGAGGCGGACAGCAGCAGGCCGTCGCGGCCCAGCAGGCGCATGGCGTCGCGATTGAGTCGGGCGTAGGCACGCTCGCCGTTGGCGATATCCTTGCGCCTCTTGATGAAGGCCGGCGGATCGAGCACGATCACGTCGAACTTTTCGCCGTCGGCCTTGAGCGCCGCCAGCGCCTCGAAGGCGTCGCCGTGACCCACCGCGACCCGCTCGTGCTGGCCGTTGAGCGCGGCGTTCTCGGCGACGCGATCCAGCGCCGACTCGCTGGCATCCACGCACAGCACTTCGCTGGCGCCATGGGCCGCCGCCTGCACGCCCCAGCCACCGACGTAGCTGAACAGGTCCAGCACCCGCTTGCCGGCCACCCGCTGGTTGAGCCAGGCGCGATTGATGCGGTGGTCGTAGAACCAGCCGGTCTTCTGGCCGTCGAGCACGGGGGCGGCGAACTGCACGCCGTTCTCTTCCAGCAGCACCTGCTCCGGCAGCTCGCCCTTGACCACCTCTACCACCTCGCTGAGGCCTTCCTGACGACGACCACTGGTGTCGTTGCGCAGCACCACACAGGCAGGGGACAGCACCTTGTCGAGTGCGTCGAGCAGCTCGTCCTTCACCGCTTCCATGCCGGCGGTGTTGAGCTGGACCACCAGCACCTCGGCGTAGCGGTCAATGACCAGCCCCGGCAGCAGATCGGCCTCGCCATGGACCAGGCGGTAGAAGGGCTTGTCGAACAGGCTCTGGCGCAGCGCCAGGGCCTGATTCAGACGATGTACCAGCAGCGAGCGATCCAGCCGCATGCTCGGGTCACGCGAGACGATGCGGGCGCAGATCAGCGAGTTGGGGTTGACGTAGGCCAAACCCATGGGCTTGCCATTGGCGGCCTCGACGATGACCTGCTCACCGACTTCGAGCCCTTTGAGCGGCGTCTCGGCGATGTCGATCTCGTTGGAATACAGCCACAGGTGGCCGGACTTGAGGCGACGATCGGCGTTCTTTTTCAGGCGCAGCGGACGAGTCACGGTGATCACTCTCTCTAGAAGTTTTTCAAAATCGCCATCAGCTCAAATCTCGGGAAGCGCTGAATAAATGTCGCGAGCGATGACAGGTCGGTTGTCGCCGGAGCCCAATCTTCAGCAGATCGGGGCCGGAGTTTACATGCGGTTAAATGAGGACCTTGAGCACCGCCGGCGACCGAGATGTCGAGCGCAGCAATTTATACAGTGTTTCCTCTAACGCTGACAGCGGGGACAAAAGACACTGGCACGCTGCCCCAGAGTCACGTGCTTCAGCTCACCGCCACAACGGCGGCAGGGTGCGCCGGCACGCCCATAGACGTTTAGACGCTGGGCGAAGTAGCCGGGTTCGCCGGTGCCGCTGACGAAGTCGCGCAGGGTGGTGCCGCCTTGGGTGATGGCCGCGGCCAGCACCTCCTTGGCGGCGGCGGCCAGGCGATCGTAGCGCTCGCGCCCGATGCGACCGGCCGCGCGGCGCGGATCGATACCGGCCAGAAACAGCGCTTCGCTGGCGTAGATGTTACCCACCCCGACGACCACGGCATTGTCCATCACGAACGGCTTCACCGCCGCCTGGCGCCCCCGCGACAGGGCGTACAGCCGGGCGCCGTCGAAGGCCTGCGACAACGGCTCGGGGCCTAGCCGCGACAAGCGGGTATCGTGGGCCTCGTCGTCCCGGAGCCAGTCGACGAAGCCGAAACGACGCGGGTCGTGATAGCGCAGGATGACGCCGTCCTCGAGCACCAGGTCCACATGGTCGTGCTTCTTGGGCAGCTCACCGAGGCGGGCAATACGCAGGCTACCGGACATGCCCAGGTGCCACAGCAGGGTGCCCTTTTCGCGCACTCCGCCGCCGTCCGTCCGGGACGCGCCCGTGCCGGTGCCCTCGGTGCTGGCGAGCGTCTCGCCGTTCTCGACGCTCTCGGCGCTCTCACCGCCCTCGCCCGACAGCACCGGCAGCAGCAGGTACTTGGCGCGACGGCGAATCTCGCCGAGGCGGGCGCCGATCAGACGATCGGCGAGATCCTCAGGCACCGGCACCCGCAGGCGCGACTGGCGCACCAGCACCTCACGGATCTCGCGCCCTTGTACGTGGGGGGCGATGCCGCGCCGGGTGGTCTCGACTTCGGGAAGCTCGGGCATGGCACACCTGGGGCCTGGGGTTAGAGCGGCGAGCAGCGAGCGACATCATGCCATCGCCCGGGGCCGCTGACAGGGACATACGCAAGAACCCGACCTCGGGGCCGGGTTCTCGGTGACAGGCGACAACTCGCCTGCGGTGGAAGCGAGATCAAGCCTTACTTGATCTTGGCTTCCTTGTACATCACGTGCTTGCGAACCACCGGATCGAACTTCTTCATTTCCATCTTGTCCGGAGTGTTACGCTTGTTCTTGTCGGTGGTGTAGAAGTGGCCGGTACCGGCGCTGGACACCAGACGAATCTTGTCACGCATGAGACTTCTCCCAGTTTGCCGCCTGGTACGCGTCGTGCACACCAGGCCAGTCATTCAAGTCGGCGGAGGCCGTTCGCTCAGGCGAACCAGTTGGCTCCCGAGAACGTCATCCTTAGATGGCGTCGCCGCGCTTACGGATATCGCTGAGCACCTCTTCGATGCCCTTCTTGTCGATGATGCGCATGCCCTTGGAGGAAACACGCAGGGTCACGAAACGCTTTTCGGACTCGACCCAGAAGCGATGGCTGTGAAGGTTCGGCAAGAAACGACGACGGGTCTTGCGCTGGGAGTGTGAAACGTTGTTACCAGTCACCGGGCGCTTGCCGGTAACCTGACATACTTTGGACATGAGAGCCTCCAACCGCGTGGCGAGTTGTTCAAAACCTGTCGGGCAAACCGGGAAGGGCGAGAACCGAAGGGATGTGTCGCAGACTGGCCGCGCGGTGCCGGCGAAAGTCCGCATTCATCATGCCCTCAGCAACCTCGAGCCCTGTCATGAGCCCCGTGCTTTTGACCCAAGGGAATTCAAAGGGTGCACTTTATACCAGACCCTGCCTCCATGGGCAAGGGATACACCAACGTTCGCCAGGTCGCTCGCTCACGGCCCGTGTCGAGGTGCTCGAAACGGCTCCGCTGCGTCGACGGCGATGACGTGACGTGTTCGGGTAGAGAGTCGCCCGGCCAGGACGCGATAGGATCGAGACGATCCTCGCCCCGCCTGGGCCAGCTCTCTTTGCGCGCGGCGCATTATACCCAACCTCGCTCGGCAAATGACACCACTTCTGCGTCTCCCACCACAAAATGATCCAGCACACGGATATCGAACAGGCCTAGTGCCTCTTTCAGGCGATCGGTGATACGCCGGTCGGCATCACTGGGCTCGGCCACCCCGGAGGGATGGTTGTGGCACAGGATCAAGGCGCCCGCCCCCAGCGCCAGGGCACGTTTGGCCACCTCACGTGGGTACACCGAGGCGCTGTCCAGGGTGCCGCGAAACAGCACCTCGAAGCGGATAACCCGATGCTGGGCATCGAGAAACAGTGCGGCGAAGGCCTCGTGGTCCAGATGACGAAGCTGAGCGGAAAGAAAGGTCCTGACCCGCGCGGGAGAGTTCAGCGCCTGGCCCCGCTCCAGATGGCTCGCCAGATGACGGCGCGACATCTCCTGGGCGGCCTGCAACTGAACGAAGGTGGCAAGCCCCAGGCCACGCTGGGCACAGACCTCCTGCTGATGCGCCTCGAGCAGGGCACGCAGTCCGCCGAAGGCACCCAGTACGTCCCGCGCCAGGTCCACCGCGGAGCGTCCTGCCACCCCGACCCGCAGCACAATCGCCAGCAACTCGGCGTCGGATAGCGCGGTGGGGCCCAGCGTCAGCAGCTTCTCGCGAGGGCGTTCGCCCTCTGGCCAGTCTCGTATCGACATCCCTGTCTCCTGCTCCGTTTCTCGTCACACCCTGTCGTCACATCCTCTCGACACGCTCTGTCATCACACCCAGCCACCACATCCTCTCGACACGCTCTGTCATCACACCCAGCCACCACATCCTGTCGTCACACCCTCTTGTCACATCCTCCCCTCGCGCCCTGTCGGCGAGCGCCGACATACCCGTTGAGTCTAGTGCGGTCTGCCTGATCTGGAGCCGGAGTGCGCGGCTACGCATGATCCGGTACCGGTGGTAAGGTAGAGGGCTGACTCTGGCTGCGGACTTTTTTCATGTTGCACGCTCCCTCCTCTTCCGGTTGCGGCCTGACCGGCTCAGGCCCCGGCGGCCTGCGCCCCGGGCAGCGGGTTGTGCTGGGCATCAGTGCCGGTATTGCCGCCTACAAGAGCGCCTCTCTGGCCCGACTGCTGGTGCAGGCGGGCTGCGAGGTGCAGGTAGTGATGACAGAGGGAGCCCAGGCCTTCATCACGCCGCTGACGCTGCAGGCGCTGACCGGACGCGCGGTACGCACCTCGCTGCTGGACCCCGACGCCGAGCTCGGCATGGGGCATATCGAACTCGCCCGCTGGGCCGATCTTATTCTGATCGCCCCCGCCACCGCCGACCTGATGGCGCGCCTGGCCCAGGGCATGGCCGACGATCTGTTGACCACCGCTTGCCTGGCCAGCGACGCCCGGCGGATGCTGGCCCCGGCGATGAACCAGGCCATGTGGCGCCATCCGGCGACCCAGCGCAACGCCGCCCGGCTGGTCGAGGATGGCTGGGCCCTGCTGGGCCCCGACCAAGGCGACCAGGCCTGTGGCGACGTCGGCCCGGGACGCATGATGGAACCGGAGGCCATTCTCGGCGCCCTGCTGGATGCCGGCTCTCCCTCCACGCCCCGGACAGCGACAAGCGTCGTGGGAGAGAAAGGCGAAGCAGTGCCCCCGAACGCAGACCTTCATGTGGTGATCACCGCCGGCCCCACCCGGGAGCCGCTGGATCCGGTGCGTTACCTGTCCAATCACAGCTCCGGCAAGATGGGTTTCGCCCTGGCCGAAGCGGCCCGGGACAGTGGCGCACGTGTCACCCTGATCGCCGGCCCCGTCAGTCTGCCGACGCCCCCGGGCGTTGCCCGCCACGACATAGAAACCGCACAAGAACTCCTCGCCACGGCCGAAGGGCTGATGGATGGCTGCGACATCTTCATCGGCTGCGCGGCGGTGGCGGACTATCGCGCCGAGGCTCCGGCCGAGCACAAGATAAAGAAGCAGGATGACGACGACGGTCTTACCCTGAAGCTGGTCAAGAATCCCGACATCATCGCCACCCTGGCTGCCCGTGATCCGCGTCCGCTGATGGTCGGCTTCGCCGCCGAGACCCGCGACGTGGTGCGCTACGCCGAGGACAAGCTCGCGCGCAAGGGGCTCGACATGATCGTCGCCAACGACGTCTCCCGGGAGGGACTCGGCTTCGGCTCGGACCGCAATGCCGCAACCCTGGTGTGGCGCGACGGCGAGTCTCTCGCACGCCGCGAAGAGACCGACCAGGACAAGGCCAGCCTGGCCCAGGCCATCATCGCCCAGGCCCGAGCCTGCCTCGAGGCGCGACGTCAGACGGCGCGGCCGAACCCGCGCTGAGCCACGACACCACTTATTTATCAGGAAGCCTGTCTGGCTACCCAAGACCAAGGACCTTTCATGCACGACATCGCCTCGCGCCCTCGCCTCGCCGTCAAGATCCTCGATGAACGGATCAAGGAGCGCATGCCCCGCTACGCCACCGACGGCTCGGCCGGGATGGACCTTCACGCCCTGCTCGACGCGCCGCTGACGCTGGCCCCCGGGGATTGCGAACTGGTCCGCACCGGGCTCTCGATCCATATCGCCGATCCGGGCCTGGCCGGCATGATCCTGCCCCGCTCGGGGCTTGGCCACAAACACGGCATCGTGCTCGGCAACCTGGTCGGCCTGATCGACTCCGACTACCAGGGCGAACTGATGGTGTCGGTGTGGAACCGATCGACCACCGCCTTCACCCTCGAGCCCTTCGAACGTCTGGCCCAGTACGTGCTGGTACCGGTGGTCCAGGCCGAGCTGGAAGTGGTCGAGGACTTTTCCGAGAGCCTTCGCGGCGGCGGCGGTTTCGGCAGCTCCGGACGCCACTGACGCCCCAGGTTCGACTACCCGTTCATTCAAGCGCCACGTCAAAAGGACAGGACCCTCACATGACTCAAGTCCCCTCCACGATCTTTCGTGCCTACGATATTCGAGGCGTCGTCGACGAGACTCTGACCGAAGCCGGGGTCGAGGCGATCGGCCAGGCCATCGGCAGCGAAGCCCAGGCCCGCGGCGAATCCCGTGTGGTGGTGGCCCGCGACGGGCGACTCTCCGGCCCGCGCCTGATCAAGGCCCTGACACGCGGCCTCACCGCCAGCGGCTGTGACGTGGTCGACATCGGCATGGTGCCGACGCCGGTGCTGTACTTTGCCACCCACACCCTGGAAGGCACCCGCTCCGGGGTCATGCTGACCGGCAGCCACAACCCGCCGGACTACAACGGCCTGAAGATGGTGCTGGGGGGCGAGACGCTCTCTGGCGAGGCGATCACCGCGCTCTACACTCGCCTTCAGAACGGCGATCTGCGCGAAGGCCAGGGCCAGGTATCCGAGCACGATGTGCGTGACGCCTACCTGAAGCGCATCCTCGATGACGTCTCGCTGTCGGGCTCGATCAAGGCGGTGGTGGACTGCGGTAACGGTGTGGCCGGTGAACTGGGCCCGCGCCTGGTCGAACAGCTCGGTGCCGACACCGTGCCGCTGTTCGAGGACATCGACGGCAACTTCCCCAACCACCACCCGGACCCCGGCAAGCCGGAGAACCTCAAGGACCTGATCCACGCGGTGGCCGAGCACGGCGCCGACATCGGTCTGGCCTTCGACGGTGACGGCGACCGCCTCGGCGTGATCACCCCCAAGGGGCGCCTGATCTACCCCGACCACCTGCTGATGGCGTTCGCCGAGGACATGCTCGGTCGCAATCCGGACGCCCGGGTGATCTTCGACGTCAAGTGCACCGGCAAGCTGATCGAGGTGATCGAGAAGGCCGGCGGCACGCCGGAGATGTGGCGCACCGGCCACTCCCTGATCAAGGCACGGATGAAGGAAACCGGCGCCCTGCTGGCCGGCGAGATGAGCGGCCATATCTTCTTCAAGGAACGCTGGTACGGCTTCGACGACGGCCTTTATGGTGCCGCCCGCCTGCTCGAGATCCTGTCGCGCTTCGACGGCGACGCCGACACCTTCTTCGATCGCTATCCGCAGAACCTGAGCACCCCGGAGATCAACATCGAGGTCACCGACGAGACCAAGTTCGACCTGGTCGCGCGCCTGGCCCGGGAAGGTGACTTCGGTGACGAAGGCGTCAAGACCACCCTGGACGGCATCCGCGTGGACTACCCGGATGGCTGGGGTCTGTGCCGCGCGTCCAATACCACACCGATGCTGGTGCTGCGCTTCGAGGGTAACGACGCCGCCGCGCTAGAGCGCATTCGCGATCGCTTCGCCGAGGCGCTGGCCGACGTGGACGCCTCGCTCACCCTACCCAACTGACGTGCAGGAGACATGACGCCCATGAGCGAACAGGCACGCGATCCGCGCCTGGTGGTGGAGGTCCTCTCCGAGGCCCTCCCCTATATCCAGAAATTTTCCGGCAAGACCGTGGTGGTCAAGTATGGCGGCAACGCCATGACCGAGGACGCCCTGATCGACTCCTTCGCCCGGGACATGGTGCTGATGAAGGAAGTCGGCATCAATCCGGTGGTGGTCCACGGCGGCGGCCCCCAGATCGGTGATCTGCTGGCCAAGCTCAACATCGAGTCGCGCTTTGTCGGTGGCATGCGTGTCACCGACGCCGAGACCATGGACGTGGTCGAGATGGTGCTCGGCGGACTGGTCAACAAGGATATCGTCAACCAGATCAATCAGTGCGGCGGCAAGGCCATCGGCCTAACCGGCAAGGATGGCGCCCAGATCCGCGCGCGCCAGCTCAAGGTCGAGCACCAGAGCCCTGAAATGACGGCGCCCGAGATCATCGACATCGGCCATGTGGGCGAAGTGGAACACGTCTCCACCGACCTGATCGAAATGCTCGCCGCCCGGGATTTCATTCCCGTGATCGCCCCCATCGGGGTCGACGGCGAGGGTCGCAGCTACAATATCAATGCGGATCTGGTGGCCGGCAAGGTGGCCGAGGCGCTCGGCGCCGAGAAGCTGATGCTGCTGACCAACGTGGCCGGGTTGATGAACCGCGACGGAGAGGTGATGACGGGACTTTCCACCGCTCAGGTCGACGAATTGATCGCCGACGGCACCATCCACGGTGGTATGCTGCCGAAGATCCGCTGCGCTCTCGACGCGGTCAAGGACGGGGTCGTCAGCGCCCATATCGTCGATGGCCGGGTGCCCCACGCCACCCTGCTGGAGATCTTCACCAACGCGGGTGTCGGCACCCTGATCACCAACGAATCGCCCAACTGAAGCACCCGTACCAGGGCGATACGAAAGCGACACGATAACGACACGATAGCGACGCAAGGAAGTGCGAACCGGGCACAAGCTCCGGACGCAAGGGAACTCGCCCGCCGGCGCCCCGGCGGGCCATCAACGACAAAAGAATTCGATATCATGACGCAGGAAAAGACCCCAAGTCGGCGGGACCAGATACTGCAGGCGCTGGCCCTGATGCTGGAAGAAGACAGCGGCAAGCGCATCACCATCGCCGCCCTGGCGCGCCAGGTCGGCGTCTCGGAGGCAGCGCTCTACCGCCACTTCCCGAGCAAGGCCAGGATGTACGAGGGCCTGATCAGCTTTATCGAGGAGACCCTGTTCGAGCGCATTACGCGCATCCTCGACGAGCAGCAGGAGGCGCTGCCGCGCTGCCATCAGATCATGACCCTGGTGCTGGCCTTCACCGAAAAGAACCCGGGCCTGTCGCGGCTGTTGGGCGGCGACGTGCTGACCGGCGAGACGGCGCGACTGAGGCAGCGTATCCACCAGTTGTTCGAGCGGCTGGATACCCAGTTCAAGCAGGTACTACGCGAGGCGGAGCTGCGCGAGGGTCGCCGGCTGGCGATGCCGGCCAGCGCCGGCGCCAACCTGCTGACCGCCCAGATCGAGGGACGCATCGCCCAGTACGTGCGCAGCGACTACCGCCACCGCCCCACCGAGCACTGGGAAGACCAGTGGCCGGCACTGTCCTCACACCTGCTGAGAGACAGCGCCATCCCCGCCTGAGCAAACGACGCCCGCGCGGCGGGTCACGTGGCAAGCTGCAAGACAAGGTGTCGATGGGGGAGTCAGCTCCCCCATCCCTTCGCTGCCCCTTCGGCGCCGCTCGCTGGCACGATCGACAGCGGCCTTTCGCTCGCTACCAGCTGCCGGTGTTCTCCATCGAGGCCCAGGGCTCGGCGGGTTCCAGGGCGTCGCCCTTCTGCAGCAGTTCCACCGAAATGCCGTCCGGACTCCTGACGAAGGCCATATGGCCGTCGCGTGGGGGCCGGTTGATGGTCACGCCGTTGTCCATAAGCTTCTGACACAGGGCGTAGATGTCATCGACGCGATAGGCCAGGTGGCCAAAGTTGCGTCCGCCCTGGTACTCCTCCGGGTCCCAGTTCCAGGTCAGCTCGAGCTCCGGCGCGTTGAGCTGGCTCGAGCGCTCCTCGTCCTCTGGCGCCGCCAGGAACACCAGGGTAAAGCGTCCCTTGTCGTTGTCCTTGCGACGCACCTCCTTGAGGCCCAGCAGGTCGCAATAGAAGTGCAGAGAGGCGTCGAGGTCGCTGACACGCACCATGGTGTGTAGAAATTGCATTCGGGTCTCCTCGGGGTTCAGGGGGCCGCGTCTGCTGCGCGGACTCAGGGGTAACGGGCCACTACCATGGCGCGCGCATCATCGGCTGTAAAGCCGAGCACCGCGTAGTCATCGAGGCGGCCGGTCTCCATCCCGGGCGAGCCATGGGGCATGCCCGGCACCGCCAGACCATCGATATCCGGCGACGCCTCCAGCAGCCAGGCCACCTGCTCGGCGGGGACATGGCCCTCGATCAGGTAGCGCCTGCCGTCTTCATTGGTCAGGGTAGCGGTATGACAGGACGCCAACGCCTGGGGAACCCCCAGGCGCTGCTTGACCGACGCCATGTCGGGGCTATCGTGAAGACGCACCTCGAAGCCGGCCTCACGCATATGCTCGGCCCAGGCGCTGCAGCAGCCGCAGTGGGGATCCTTGTGCATGTCCAGGCCGGCGGCCAGTGCAAGCGGGCTGAAGACACCCATGAGAACGGCGCCCAGGGCGCGAGAAAGACGTGTCATCGCGTATGATCTCCTGACGGAAAAAGAGAAGGACAGGCCTCAGGATCGCAGAATCGCGCCATCAAGGGTATGCCGAGTCGGTACCCTTTTGTCGTAGCGCAGGTCGGTCCCAGGGAATCGAGACACCTTACCAACAAGAGCAAGCCGCATGAGCGAGTACTGCGACCTGGCCCCGGGGCATCCGCTGCACGGGCCCTACCATGACAGCGAATACGGGTTCCCGATCCGAGGCGAGTCCGACCTGTTCGAGCGCCTGGCACTCGAGATCAATCAGGCCGGTCTGTCGTGGCTTACGGTGCTGAAGAAGCGCGAGGGCTTCAAGCGCGCCTTCGACGGCTTCGACGTCGATCGGGTCGCCGCCTACGACGACGACGATCGGGCACGTCTGCTGGCCGACGCCGACATCATTCGTCACCGCCTGAAGATCGAGGCGGTGATCCACAACGCCCGGGTGATCCAGGCCATGCGGGAGTCCCACGGCGGCTTCCAGGCCTGGCTCGATGCCCACCACCCACGTGAGCACGCGGACTGGGTGAAGCTGTTCAAGCGTCACTTTCGCTTTACCGGCCCGGAGATCGTCAAGGAGTTCCTGATGAGCGCGGGCTACCTGGCCGGCGCCCACCGCGACGACTGTCCGGTGCAGGCCCGAATACTGGCGGCGGCGCCACCATGGACTCGCTGACCCAGGCCGCCCTCGGCGCGGCCCTGGGAGGCGCGGTTCTGGGCCGTCACCTGGGCCGCAAGTCATTGCTCGCCGGCGCGGTGGTCGGCAGCCTGCCGGACCTGGACGTGCTGATCGACTACGGCGACGCCGTGGCCAACGTCACCTACCACCGTGGCTTCAGTCATTCGCTCTTCGTATTGACGGGGCTCTCGCTGGTGCTGGCCGGGCTAGCTCAGCGACTGGCCGAGCGACTGGCCGAGCGTCGGGCCAGACGCCCTGCCCAGGGACTGGGCTTGAGCTTAAGCCCGGCACAGGGCCTGGGCTTGCAGCACCTTGGCCTGTTGCGCTGGTGGCTGTTCTTCTGGCTGTGCCTGGTGACCCATCCGCTGCTGGACTCGCTGACCACCTACGGCACCCAGCTGTGGTGGCCACTCGAGGTCACCGCGCCCAGCGCCACCCCGCTGGTGTTCATCATCGACCCGGCCTACACCCTGGCCTTGCTGGTCGCGCTGGTGATCGCGCTATGGCGTGGCCATCGGCCAGCGACCTTGCAACGCGCCGCCAGCTGGGGCCTGGTGATCTCGACGCTGTACCTGCTGCTGGCGCTGGGCGCGCGCGGCTGGGTCGATGCCAGGGCCGACGAGGCGCTCGACCGAGTGGACATGGCCGAGGCACCGCGCCTGATCCAGCCGGCGCCCTTCTCGATCCTGCTGTGGCGGGTCACCGCCGTGGACGGCGATCGCCACGCCGAGACGCTGGTCGGCCTGCTCGACGGAGATACCCGCCCGGTCGTCGAACTGTTTCGACGCGGCACCGAACTCGAGGCTGCCGCCCTGGCGCTCGGCAGCGGTCGCCGCCTGGCCTGGTTCGCCGGCCCCTTTGTGCGCTACGAGGTGGAGCGCAAGGGAGACGCCGAGCGTCTGCTGGCCACCGACCTGCGCCTGGGCTTTCCCGGCTTCCATCCGTTTCGCTTCGCTTTGGCCGAACGCCAAAATGGCGACTGGCGCGCCCTGGAACCGACCCTGCAACTGCCGATGAGCGCAAGCCAGCGGCCCTTGGGTCAATTGTTCGAGCGCATGCTGTCACCACAGCCCGCGCTGTGTGTCGCTGACTTCGTCGATTCCCGCTGGCATCTGGGCGCAGGCGACGACTGCGACGCTCGCTGATACCCGGCCGGGTGTCGGCCTCTTGCCTGAGCGACGATCACCATACGCAAGCCGCCGTGGCCAGGGCCACGGCGGCGTGCGAATCAGTGTCTTCAGACCTCGGGCGCGGCTTACAGCCTGGCGACCAGCGCCTCGATCTCGGCGTGGGCAGTGGTGAGGGCCGCTTCCTTGTGTTCGTCACCCATGCTGAGCCCTTCGGCAAACACCGTCTCGACCTCATTGATGCCGATCAGGCCCAGCATATGGCGCAGGTGCGGTGTCTGGGTATCCAGAGCACTACCGGCGTACTGACCGCCGCGAGCGCCGAGCACGATGGCACGCTTGCCCTCGAGCAGCCCCACCGGGCCATTCTCGGTGTAGCGGAAGCTCTTGCCCGCGCGCAGGATACGGTCGAACCAGGCCTTGAGCTGGGAGGGAATGCCCAGGTTGTACAGCGGCACGGCGAGCACCAGCACGTCGTGGGCCTCGAGCTCGGCGAGACGCTCATCGGAGCGCGTCGCCAGCTCGCGCTGTGCCTCGCTGCGCTCTGCGTCCGCCACCTGCCAGCTGGACAGCTCCTCGAGGCCCAGGTGTGGCAGGTCGTCGGCGACCACGTCGCGATGGGTGATCTCGATATCGTCACGCTGGCGCGCCAGGCGCTCGAAGTGGCGTGCCAGCTGGGTGGACTGGCCCTGGTCGGCGAGGATGGATGAGGTGACAAGCAGTACGCGGGTCATGGCGAGCTCCTGTGGAAGATGATGTCTGCGCACAGTTTACCGCCAATAAAATTGTCGAAAAGCGAATAAATCTCGGAATATCTTTCGATAAAAACGAATAAAGCGCCGCTCGGCGCTTTATTCGCGTGTGCTGGCTACACAAGCCAAGGACGCTTTCGTCGGCTTGCCAAGCGCGTCCACGTCGCCCCCCGTCAGGGCGCGATGCCCTGCCCACACCCCTGCAGCTGACGTCCGTTGACGTTCAAGGTGACCTGGGCCGGCCAGGGCGTGCCCGCCATATCATCGAAGCAGGCACCGGCCTCGATGCGCAGCTCGAAGGGCGCATCGGCGCGGCCGCTTTCCAGGATCACTCGACCGGCACCGTTGTCCAGGGTGGTGACGCGATAGGGCAGGCTCACTTCACGCTCGCCGTAGTCCAGACTCATGTCGATGCGCGGCACGTCATTGGCCAGTTCGAGGTGCCAGCCTGGCTCGTTGCCCCGGGCCAGGAACATCACCCCGGGCTTGTCGCTGCGCCGCAGGGAGTCGCGGCGGGTACGGGCCTCGCACTCGAGCCGACCGCGGGAGCTCTTGATCACCGCCCGCTCACCAATGATATGGGCGCTGAGTTCCCCCCGCTGGTAACGCTCGCCCTGGTCCACCACCGCCTGGGGCAACTGCTCGGCACCGTGGGTGGTCCACAACCTGAACGAATCCTCCTGGGTCGCCGAGACCATGTCCTGACTCGGCGAACAGCGCCAGCCAACGAAGGTAGCGCCATCACCGACAAAGTAGGCAGAGGGCAGCAGCGGCGCCTTCTGCTCCACCGGCGCATCGGTAAAGGAACCGCGCCGCTCCGCGCGATCGGTCTGCTCGCTGGCAGGACCGGGAGCGCTGGTAGTGGCGCACCCCACCAGTCCACTCAGCATCACGACAAGGAGGGGTGAGACGACAGCGGGACGACACATGACAGGCTCCTTCGATCACGACATCAGTACGATTCCGTGGCCCCGCCAGGTGCCGTCTGGCGTGTCCCTGTCGGGGCCTACTGGCGAAGCTTACCAGCCACATCGTCAAAAGGCGCGGCTCTGCCACCATGGGATCGCCCCCTCGCACAATCGACGAACTTTCAACCGCGCTTCCCGGCGTCATGGGCCCTCTAGTGCTGCGCGGTCGTCAGGCGTGGCGTCGACGCAGCTCCTTGGCGGCCTGGACCATATTGGCCAGCGCCGGCGTCACCTCATCCCACTGACGGGTCTTGAGGCCGCAGTCCGGGTTGACCCACAGCCGCTCCAGCGAGATGCGCTCGGCGGCCTTTTCCATCAGCGCCACCATCCAGTCCACCTCGGGCAGGTTCGGTGAATGGATGTCGTAGACCCCCGGTCCGATCTCGTTGGGATAGTCAAAGTCACGGAAGGCGTCGAGCAACTCCATGTCGGAGCGCGAGGTCTCGATGGTGATGACGTCGGCGTCCAGCTCGGCGATGGAGGCGATGATGTCGTTGAACTCGGAGTAGCACATGTGGGTGTGGATCTGGGTCGCGTCCGCTACACCGCTGGCCGACAGGCGGAACGCCTCCACCGCCCAGTCCAGATACTCCTGCCACTCGGCCTTGCGCAGCGGCAGCCCTTCCCGCAGCGCCGGCTCGTCGATCTGGATGGCGCGAATGCCCGCCGCCTCCAGGTCACACACCTCGTCACGCAGTGCCAGGGCAATCTGGCGGCAGGTGGTCGCGCGAGGCTGGTCATCACGCACGAAGGCCCACTGCAGCATAGTCACCGGGCCGGTCAGCATGCCCTTCATCGGCGCCCCGGTCAGCGACTGGGCGTAGCGGCTCCACTCCACCGTCATCGGTGCAGGACGGCTCACGTCGCCGAACAGGATCGGTGGCTTGACGCAGCGTGACCCATAGCTCTGTACCCAGCCGAAGCGGGTGAAGGCGTAACCGTCGAGCTGCTCACCGAAGTACTCGACCATGTCGTTACGCTCGGCCTCGCCGTGGACCAGCATGTCCAGGCCCAGCTCTTCCTGCAGCCGCACCGCCTGGGCGATCTCCTCGCGCATCCTGGCGTGGTAGTCGTCAGCGGACAGGCGTCCTGCCTTGTGGTCACGACGGGCAGCGCGAATCTCGGCGGTCTGGGGGAAGGAGCCGATGGTGGTGGTCGGAAACAGCGGCAGTCCAAGGGCGCGACGCTGCTGCTCGGCACGCTGCAGATAGGGGCTCGGGCGCTGGCTGTCGGCCTCGCCAAGCGCCGCCAGGCGTGCACCGACCTCGGGACGATGAATCCGTGGCGACTCACGCCGCGAGGCAATCGCCTGCACGCAAGCCGCCAGCAGCGCCTCGTCTTCGGGTCGCACCCGGCCAGCGAGCAGTCTTGCCAGGGTCACGGTCTCGTCGAGCTTCTGGCGAGCGAAGGCCAGCCAGCTTCTGAACTCGGCGTCGAGCTCGGTCTCGCGCTCCAGGTCCACCGGCACATGCAGCAGCGAACAACTGGGCGCGATCCACAGACGCTCGCCCAGACGGCTGGCGGCGTTGGTCCACTGATCGCGCAGGGCAGCCAGGTCGGCGCGCCAGATGTTGCGCCCGTCGATGACGCCCAGCGACAGCACCTTGTGAGGCAGCAGACGGTCGACCACCGTCTCGACCTCCTGTGGGGCACGCACGGCGTCCAGGTGCAGCCCCGCCACCGGCAGATTGACCACCAGGGTCAGGTTGTCGCCGAGGCCGCCGAAGTAGTTGGCCACCAGCAGCTTGACCCCCGACCCCTGCAGATGATGGTAGGCACGTTCGAAGGCTACCTTCCAGTCGCTGGGCAGGTCCTGGGCCAGGGCCGGCTCATCGAGCTGCACCCACTCCACACCCAGCTTGGCGAGTCGGGCGAACACCTCGGCGTAGACCGCCAGCACACCATCGAGCAGCGCCAGACGATCGAAGGACGACTCGCCCCGCTCCTTGCCGAGCCACAGCCAGGTCAGCGGCCCGACCAGTGCCACCTTGACCGCGTGCCCCTGCTGCTGCGCCTCGACGACCTCGTCGAACAGCCGCGTGCTGGCCAGGCGGAAGTCCTGCCCCTGGTGCAGTTCCGGTACCAGATAGTGATAGTTGGTATCGAAGTACTTGGTCATCTCGCAGGCGGCGGCGGGTTCTCCGCTGGGCGCGCGGCCCCGGGCCATGCGAAAGGCGGTGTCCAGATCGACTTCACCACGCTCGAGCTCGGTCTTGGCAGCAAAACGCGCCGGCACCGCACCCAGCAGCAGCGACACGTTGAGCACCTGGTCATAGAAGGCGAAGTCGCCCACCGTCACCAGGTCCAGTCCCGCCTCGCGCTGGTCCTGCCAGTGACGCTTGCGCAACTCGCGACCGGTGGCCTCCAGGCTGGCTCGATCGGCGTCACCCTTCCAGTAGGCTTCGGTGGCGCGCTTGAGCTCGCGGTCGGCACCGATGCGGGGATACCCCAGAATATGAGAAAAAGTCATGGTGATTCACCTTGATCATGAATGATACGACGAAGTGTCGCTGGCATCCGAAGGGTGAATCAAACTAAACTTCTTAATCTTTACTATGAAAGAAGCTCACGATAATGCTCGAACTCCGTCATCTGCGCACTCTGATAGCGCTGCGCGACGCCGGCTCCCTGGTGGAGGCCGCCGAACGGGTCCACCTGACCCAGTCGGCGCTGTCCCACCAGCTGAAGGATCTGGAGGAGCGTCTGGGCGGGCCGCTGTTCCTGCGCAAGACCCGGCCGGTGGAGTTCACCCGGGCCGGGCTGCGCCTCTTGAACCTGGCCGAACAGATCCTGCCCCAGGTGCGCATGGCCGAGCGTGACCTGGCGCGCCTGGCCGGCAACGAGCAGGGCCGCCTGCACATGGCGATCGAGTGTCATAGCTGCTTTCAGTGGCTGATGCCCACCGTGGATCACTTCCGTGACCATTGGCCGGAGGTCGAGATCGACATCCCCGGCGGCCACCACTTCGATCCGCTGCCGGCGCTGGCCCGCGAGCAGCTCGATCTGGTGATCACCGCCGACCCCCAACCCCTGCCCGGCGTTCACTACGAGCCGCTGTTTCGCTACGAAGGCCTGCTCGCCGTGGCGCGTCAGCATGCCCTGGCCGGGCGCTCCCACGTCTCGCCCCAGGATCTGGCCGATCTGACCCTGATCACCTACCCGGTGGAACGTTCGCGTCTGGATGTGTTCACCCAGTTCCTCGACCCGGCCGGCGTCACCCCCAGGGAGGTGCGCACCGCCGAACTGACGATCATGATGATGCAACTGGTGGCCAGCGGTCGCGGAGTCTGTGCGCTGCCCAATTGGGCACTGACCGAGTACCTGGAGCGGGACTACGTCAAGGCCGTCGCGCTGGGCGAGGATGGTGTCTGGAGCACGCTCTTCGCCGCCATCCGCGAAGACACCCGGGAAGCCCCCTGGATGGTCGACTTTCTGCGCACCGCGCGGGAGACGTCCTTTGCGGTGCTGGAAGGGATCAAGCCGGCCTGAGCAGGAAACATCGTCGAGGCGCTGAACGAATCAGGACCGCCCGAAACAGGGGCCGTTCACCGGCATTCAGGTTGGCCCGCGGGCAGATTCTCAGACCCGGCGGGGGATGATCAGCGAGAACCGCGCGCCCTTCAGGTCGGGGCTCTCGTCCACGCTGACGGTGCCGCCGTGCCAGGCCATCACCTTCTGCACGATGGACAGCCCCAGCCCGTAGCCGCCGGAGCGGCGGGTTCGGCTGTCGTCCAGGCGGGCGAAGGGCTTGAAGATATCCTGGCGCGCCTCCGGCGGAACCCCTTCCCCATCGTCCTCCACGTCGACCCTCACCTGGTTGGGTTCGTCGAGCAGGCTGACCTTGACCCGGGTGCGGGCGTGGCGGCAGGCGTTGGCCACCAGGTTCTGGGTGGCCCGCTGCAGATAGCGGGAATCGGCGTGGACCTCGATCTCGGGCCCCGCGGTCAGACGCACGTCAAGGTTGCCGTGCAACGGCATCAGGGAGTCGATCACCCGCTCGCAGATGTCACGCAGCTCCACCGGTTCGGGGGAAGCTTCGACACCATGGATGGTCTCGCTATCGAGGCGCGCATAGGTGAGGATTTCGTCGATCAGATCGTCGAGTTCATCGATGTCGCTGTCGACCCCCTGCAACTGGCGCCTGACCAGGGCATCCTCGGACATGTCCTCGACCATCTGCACCGCAAAGCGAATCCTCGCCACCGGCGTCCTGAGTTCGTGGGACACTGCCCGGATCATGTCCTGCTGGGCCCGCAACAACGACTGCACCTGGGAGGCCATGCCGTTGAAGGCCATGCCGACACGCCCGAGAAAGTCGCCGCTCTCGACCTTGACCCGGGTATCGAGGCGACCGCTGGCAAGCCGGGTGGCGGCCATCTCGAGTCGCGCCATGCGCGCCTCGATGCCCCGCACGATCAGGTAGATGACGATCGCCAGCGCGCCCATCAGCAACACCAGCATCGACGCCAACAGCGCCGGCGGAAGCGCCTCGTAGCTGGCCATCGGCCCTACCGTCAGCCAGAAGGGGGCTTCGCCAGGCGGCGTCACCTGCATGAACAGCACCACCGACCAGTGCTCGGGCAGTAGCTGCATCATCACCTCGCCACCGGCCAGGCGGTTGCGCTGACGTGGCTCGAGGATATCCGGAGGGGACTGGCTGATCGATACCGGCAGGTCGCCGCGGGTCATGCTGTCGATGCTCGCCTGGCGCGCCCCCGCCGGCAGGCTGGCGAGCCATTCCCCGCTGAGCTGGGTCAGGCCCCGCAACTGGCGCTCCGACATGCCGGACAGCGACACCTGCAGGACCGCGCCACCGGCGGGCATCAGCCGCCAGAAGCGCCACTCATGGGGGCTGTCACGCCCGACCAGCACGCCGCCACGCTGCAGTCGAAGACGGGTGAAGTAGCTCGGCGACAGCGATGACAGGGGCACGATCGACATCGACATGTCCAGCGCCTCGGACTTCTCGGCCATCCACTCACGCCGCTCGCCCCGCGGCATGCTGTCGATCATCGTCGCCAACAGGTGCATGGGCGCCTCGGCCAGCTGTTCGCGATAATGCTCGATGCGCACCTTGTCGATCAGCGTCATGCCGACCATCGCGACGCCGAGCGCCAGCACCAGGGTCGCCGCCAGCATGACGTAGACCCGCAGGAAGGTACTGTCGACCAGGGCGCGACGCATGGGTTCAGCTGTCCTTCACGAACAGATAGCCCTTGCTCCTGACCGTCTTGATGCGGTGCGGATGATGGGGGTCATCGCCTATCTTGGGCCGAATCCGCGACACCCGCACGTCGATGGAGCGGTCCTGGCCGTCGTAGCGGATGCCGCGCAACTGGGAAAAGATTTCTTCGCGGGTCAGCACCCTACCGGCGTGGCTGGCCAGCAGCCACAAGAGGTCGAACTCGGCGCTGGTCAGATCGATACGCTCGCCCTTGAGCCAGGCCTCGCGGGTGGCGTTGTCGATTTCCAGGTCCTGGAACGTCAAGCGGCTTTCGCCACTGACCTCGGCTCCGTCAAGACGACGCAGCAGGGCACGCATGCGTGCCAGCAGTACCCGCGGCTGCACCGGCTTCGGCACATAATCGTCGGCGCCCATCTCGAGCCCCAGGACCTGATCCATGTCGTCGGTTCGCGCGGTCAGCATCAGGATCGGACCACCGTAGTCGCTGCGAACTCGACGACAGATCGACAGACCATCCTCGCCCGGCAGCATCAGATCCAGAATCACCAGATCCGGCTGCAGCGACAGAATACGATCGACGCCGCGACCGCCGTCATCCTCCAGGCTCACTCGGAAACCGTTGGCTTCGAGGTAGTCCCGCGTCAGACCAGCGAGACGCTCATCATCTTCGATGATAAGTACGTGATCCTGTTCTCGTTGCTCTGAACGTTCTTCCATAGGGGGTCTCATTCCTTTTGGCGAATGCCGGGCATTATCCAACCTGGCCGAATGACTGGTGCTGAGCAATGTCACACGCGATAACACAAGGATACCCGAATTTTGCGCTGTCGCCTGCCCTCGCCCTGATGCGCATCAAGGCCGCCACCACGGCGTCCACGCCGGTTGTGCCCAGTTGCCCCCTTGATGACCACACCTCATCCACAGACTTATCCACTTGATGACCGGTGAGAAGCACACTATCTTGTGTCCGAATATCCAGAGAGACACCACATCATGTGTCTCTAGCAATATCACAGAAGCCTGTCAACTGCCTCTTTCTCGCAGTTGGTCACGCCTGTTTTCACGACTTTTTTTACTTCATAGGGAGCCTCGGCGCCATGGATACCCTCGCTAGCCCGGACCGACCGTCCGTCTCCGTCACCGCCCCCGACACGCTGCGCGTGATCAAGCGCACCGGGGACGTGGTGCCCTTCGACGCCGGCAAGATCGCCGTGGCCATCAGCAAGGCATTCATCGCCGTCGAGGGGGACAATGCCGCCACCTCTAGCCGGGTCCGTGACTTCGTCAAGGAATCCGCCGAGGCCATCGAGCAGACCTTTGCCCGTCGCCTGGCCGACGGTGGCACCGTGCACATCGAGGATATTCAGGACCAGGTCGAGCTGGCGCTGATGCGCAGCGGCGAGCAGAAGGTCGCCCGCGCCTACGTGCTGTACCGCGAGGAACACGCCCGCGCCCGCGAGGAAAGCGGTATCGAGAAGCCGCACCCGACCCTCAACGTCACCGCCGCCGACGGCAGCCGTCGTCCGCTGGACCTGGGGCGTATCGAGACCCTGGTGTTCGACGCCTGCGAAGGCCTCGAGAACGTCGACCCCAACAAGATCGTCCAGGACTCGCTGAAGAACCTGTACGACGGCGTGACCATCGATGGCGTGTCCCAGGCGCTGATGATGACCGCCCGCACCCTGGTCGAGAAGGACCCGAACTACACCTACGTCACCGCTCGTCTGCTGCAGGACAACCTGCGCCGCGAGGCGCTGTCGTTCCTCGACGTGGCCGAGGACGCCACCTACGGCGACATGGCCGAGCTCTACAAGCCGGCCTTCGTGCGCTACGTCGAGCGCGGCATCGAGTTCGAGCAGCTCGACCCCGAGCTTGCCAACTTCGACCTGGAACGTCTGGGTGAGGCGCTCGACCACAGCCGCGACAACCAGTTCACCTACCTGGGCCTGCAGACCCTGTACGACCGCTACTTCATCCACCGCGATGACGTGCGCTACGAGCTGCCCCAGGTGATGTTCATGCGTGTGGCCATGGGACTTGCGCTGAACGAGGACGACCGCGAGACGCGGGCCATCGAGTTCTACGAGCTGCTCTCCAGCTTCGACTACATGGCTTCCACCCCGACCCTGTTCAACGCGGGCACCGTGCGCAGCCAGCTCTCCAGCTGCTACCTGACCACCGTGCCGGATGACCTCGAGAGCATCTACGGCGCGATCCGCGACAACGCCATGCTGTCCAAGTGGGCCGGCGGCCTCGGCAACGACTGGACCCCGGTGCGGGCACTCGGCTCCTACATCAAGGGCACCAACGGCAAGTCCCAGGGCGTGGTCCCCTTCCTCAAGGTGGTCAACGACACCGCCGTCGCGGTCAATCAGGGCGGCAAGCGCAAGGGTGCCGTCTGCGCCTACCTCGAAACCTGGCACCTGGATGTCGAGGAATTCCTCGAGCTGCGCAAGAACACCGGCGATGACCGTCGTCGTACCCATGACATGAACACCGCCAACTGGGTGCCGGACCTGTTCATGAAGCGGGTGTTCAATGACGAGGAGTGGACTCTGTTCTCGCCGTCCACCTGCCCGGACCTGCATGACCTGTACGGCGTGGCCTTCGAGAAGCGCTATGCCGAGTACGAGGAGATGACCCGCAACGGTCAGCTCAAGCTGTTCAAGCGGGTCAAGGCCAAGGACCTGTGGCGCAAGATGCTGTCGATGCTGTTCGAGACCGGCCATCCCTGGATCACCTTCAAGGATGCCTGCAACATTCGCAGCCCCCAGAGCCATGCCGGCGTGGTCCACAGCTCCAACTTGTGCACCGAGATCACCCTCAACACCTCGCCCGACGAGATCGCGGTGTGCAACCTGGGCTCGATCAACCTGGCGCAGCACGTGGTCGACGGCGAGCTCGACAACGACAAGCTCAAGAAGACCGTGCGCACCGCGGTGCGGATGCTCGACAACGTCATCGACATCAACTATTACGCGGTGCCCCAGGCGCGCAACTCCAACTTCAAGCACCGCCCGGTGGGCCTTGGCCTGATGGGCTTCCAGGACGCGCTGTACGCCCAGGGCATCGCCTACGCCAGCGGCGAGGCGGTGGCCTTTGCCGACCGCTCCATGGAGCTGATCAGCTACCACGCCATCGAGGCCTCCAGCGACCTGGCCGCCGAGCGCGGACGCTACGAGAGCTTCGAGGGCTCGCTGTGGAGCCAGGGCGTGCTGCCGATCGACTCGGTCGACAAGCTCAAGGCCGAGCGTGGCGAGCAGTACATCGAGGTCGACACCAGCCAGACCCAGGACTGGGATCGCATCCGTGACAAGGTGCGCAGCCAGGGCATGCGCAACTCCAACGTGATGGCCATCGCCCCCACCGCGACCATCTCGAACATCTGCGGCGTGACCCAGTCGATCGAGCCGACCTATCAGAACCTGTTCGTGAAATCGAACCTGTCCGGCGAGTTCACCGTGGTCAACTCCTGGATGGTCAACGACCTCAAGGAACGCGGCCTGTGGGACGAGGTCATGATCAACGACCTCAAGTACTACGACGGCAGCGTCCAGCCCATCGACCGCATCCCGGACGACCTCAAGGCCAAGTACGCCACCGCCTTCGAGGTCGAGCCCAAGTGGCTGGTCGAAGCCGCCGCACGGCGCCAGAAGTGGATCGACCAGGCCCAGTCGCTGAACCTCTACATTCAGGGCGTGTCCGGCAAGAAGCTCGACGTGACCTACCGCATGGCATGGTTCCGTGGCCTCAAGACCACCTACTACCTGCGCGCCCTCGGCGCCACCTCGGTGGAGAAGTCCACGGTGGACCGCGGCAAGCTCAACGCCGTCTCCAACGGCACCGCACCCCAGGCGGCCGCACCGGCGCCGGCACCCGCAGCCGAAGAGCCCCGCGGCATCGACGACTTCCTCAAGGGCAAGGGTGGCCAGCGTCCGCCGTCCGCCGGGGAAATCGACGAGCTGGGCTGCGAGGCCTGCCAGTAACACCGGCGACAACGCCATGACGGACGTGCGGGCCAGGCCCGCACACCTCGCCCCGGCACCGCCGGGGCCACCAGACAACCCCACGCCGACGCCAGGCGCGTCGGCCGATCAGATGATCGGGAGACCGCAACAATGCTGAACTGGGACGAGTTCCACGAGGACGACACCGCCACCGCAGAAGTACCTGAGCCGAAGAAGGCACCCGAGCCGACCCCGGCTCCGGCTGCCGAGGCAACGGATGAGGTGCGCGAAAGCGCCGGCAACTACCAGGCTGCCGACCAGGACCGCATGGCCCGGGCACGCAAGTCGCTGGAAGAACTCGACGTGGCCGCCGGCCTCGAGGAACTCGAGATGGGCGCCGCCCGGATCGAGGTCGACGACAAGAAGATGATCAACGCCCGTGCGGACCTGAACCAGCTGGTGCCGTTCAAGTACGAGTGGGCCTGGCAGAAGTACCTGGACGGCAGTGCCAACCACTGGATGCCCCAGGAAGTGAACATGAACGCGGACATCGCGCTGTGGAAGAGCAACGACGGCCTGACCGCCGACGAGCGCCGCATCGTCGAACGTTCACTGGGCTACTTCTCCACCGCCGACTCGCTGGTCGCCAACAACCTGGTGCTGGCGCTGTATCGCCTGATCACCAACCCGGAGTGCCGCCAGTACCTGCTGCGCCAGGCCTTCGAGGAAGCGATCCACACCCACGCCTACCAGTACTGCGTGGAGTCGCTGGGCATGGATGAGGGCGAAGTCTTCAACATGTACCGCGAGGTCCCGTCGGTCGCCGCCAAGTCCGCCTGGAGCCTCAAGCACACCCAGTCGCTGGCCCGTCCTGACTTCCAGACCGGCACCGTCGAGACCGACCAGGAGCTGCTGCGTAACCTGATCGCCTTCTACTGTGTCACCGAAGGCATCTTCTTCTACTGCGGTTTCAGCCAGATCCTGTCCATGGGCCGGCGCAACAAGATGACCGGCGTGGCCGAGCAGTTCCAGTACATCCTGCGCGACGAGTCGATGCACCTGAACTTCGGTGTCGACATGATCAACCAGATCAAGATCGAGAACCCGAACCTGTGGACGCCGGAGTTCCAGGACGAGGTCACCCAGATGATCCTCGAGGGTACCGAGCTCGAGATCAGCTACGCCCGCGACACCATGCCCCGCGGCGTGCTGGGCATGAACGCGGCGATCATGGAGGAGTACCTGCACTTCATCTGCAACCGTCGCCTGGCCCAGATCGGCCTGAAGGAGCAGTTCCCGGGTGCCCAGAACCCCTTCCCGTGGATGAGTGAAATCATCGATCTGCGCAAGGAGAAGAACTTCTTCGAGACCCGCGTCACCGAGTATCAGGTCGGCGGCGCGCTGAGCTGGGATTGATCGAGACGACGCCCGGGCCTGACGGCTCGGGCGTCTTTCCTTCACTCCACCGACAACCCCACCAGGGAATGGCGACACCACCAATGTTCTGACGTGATTTCAGGAGGGCAACAGCATGGCTGTTTCCAATGGAAGACCCCAGCAGCATGACACCCGCGCCTGGCAGTCCGCCCTGGACCGGGCTCTGGCCGCCCACGGCGGCGAACGCGCCCTGGCCCGCTACGACCACCTGGCCCACGCCTTTCCTTCCCCCGAGTACGATCCCCGCGACGAGCACCACCCGCACCTCAACCTGGACGCCTTGAAGCGCTGGGCGCTCTATCGCGGCTGGCGGGCGCAGCCCGATACCGACCGCATGAGCACGGCCAGTACTCCACCGATCTGCTTTACCCGCTTGTCGCGCCATCGCGTCAGGAGTCATTGACGACGGCCTCACTGGCATAAAAATGCGCAAGGCCCGTCACCGGGCCTTGCGTGTATCGAGCGCTCTGCCGGCGTCATCGGCGTCTTCAGGCAAGCCCTAGCGGCTGACCAGCAACCTCGCCTTGGGCTCCACCCTGATCACATCCTGCAGCGCACTGCGCATGGCCTCGCCGGAGCAGGCCGCCGTGCGGCAGAACTGCAGCGCGATTTCATCATCTTGGGCCCTGCCGACCAGGGCATCGCGGCAGCCGTCGTCACATAGCCGCTCGGCGAGATCCTCGGGGTTCAATCCTCGAGGCAGGCGAAAACGTAGTTCGAAATCGTGTTCTTTCATGACTGGCGTCCTCCTTGAAGACCGACGTTATTGTCGAACGCCGGGGCCAGTCTGAAAGACGCGCTTGAGGTTCCCTATTGTCCTAAGGATACAGTCGCCCGACTGGGTATCAGTCCGACGACCGGGACGACCTTCTACGCCCAATCCAGCCGCTGCCGATCAGCATCCCAAGGGTGATCAGCACCGCCGCCCCGACAAGCCACAGGGTAGGCGCGGCGAAGCCGGTCACCACCAGCACCAGGGTCGACAGCAGCGGCGTGAAGTAGGCCAGCAGACCCAGCAGCCGCAGGTCCCCCTGCTTGACCCCGATATCCCAGGTAAAGAAGGCGCTGCCCACCGGTCCCAGGCCGAGAGCGATGACACCGAACCAGGCGCTGCCCTGGGGCCAGCGACCGGGTTCGAAGGCCAGATGACAAGCTGCCGCCAGTATCGCGGTGACCAGACAGAAGCCCCCTACCGCGGCGGTGGGTACCGTGCGGGTGGCCCGGGACAGCACCGAATAGCCACTCCAGACGAAGGCACAGGCGAAGGCGGCGGCGTAGCCCAGGAGGCTACCGCCGGCGTCGACGTCTCCGCCGATCAACAGCACCGCCCCGCCGAAACCGAGCAGGCTGCCGACCACGTGAAACCCGCGCAGGCGCTCGCCGGGTAGCAAAGCGACCAACAGCACGATCAACAGCGGCCAGAGATAGCTGATCAGGCCGGCGTTGGCCGGCGGCGCGTTCTGCTGGGCGATAAAGTAGAGGGCGTGGTAGCCGAACAGCCCGCCGACGCCCAGCGCCCAGACAAGTGGCGGCTGGCGCATCGGCGCCAGCACCGCCTCGCCGCGAAGGCACTGATAGACCACAAAGCACACAAAGGCTACGCCGAACGCCAGGGCGGTGAGCAGAAACGGTGGCACGGGCCCCGACAACTGGGTAAACAGGGCCAGCATGGCCCAATTGAGCACCGTGGTGGCACCGATCCAGGTGGCGCGCCTACGCGAGATGTCGACCGCATCGGAGGATGCCCCCGCCTGGGCAGAGGAAGAAGAAGAAGAAGAGGAAGAGCGCATAAAGACCTCCAGAGCACCGAGGTCTCGAGTGTGGGCCAGCCGCCCACACTAGGTCTTGTACGATTCTGACCTGTTGTGCGTGGCGGTTGCGGCTTGACGCCGCCAGGCGCCGGGAGAAACGTCATGGGCCTCGCGGAAGACGCGGGAAAAGTGGGCGGCGTCGTGGAACCCGCAGACCAGCGCGACCTCGCTGAGGGCCATGGCCGAGCCGGAACGAGTCCGGGTGACCAGCAATTGTCGCGCCAGGGCCAGCCGCTCACGACGCAGCCAGACCGCCGGCGGCACTCCGAGCAGCTCACGAAACTGACGGGCGAAGACCGCCTCGGACAGGTGGCACAGCGCCGCCATCTCCTTGACGCGCCAGGGGTGGGCCAGCTCGCCGCGTAGCCTTGGAAGCAGCTGGAGCAGACGCAGGCGCGGCGCCGGAAGCGGCCTGCCGCGCCCTTCGTCCAGCGCGTGCTGCAGGCGGGAAAGCCACCGGGCCAGCGCCTCGACGCCGGCGCCCGGGGCGGGCGCGGCCTCGACCAGGCTCGCCGGCGCGCGATAGCCCCTCGCTCGCTCGTTTTCGAAGATCCCCTCCACCCCCAGGGCCTGGCACCAGGCCACCGGCAGGTCAAGCACCAGAATGTCGTTGGCCCCCGGCGCGAGATAGTGGTGGGTCTCGCCGCTGGGGACCGGGGCCAGTACGCCCGGCCCTACGCGCAGACCACGTCCGCCAACGTCCAGTTCCACCATGCCGCCGCGGCCCAGCAACAGCTGCTGAAAGTCGTGGCGGTCACTCAACACTCGGTCTGGATAGTGTCGATGTTCGATCAGGGGGGCGTGGGCGCTCATCGGTCTAGCCCCGCACTCGCTGCGCAGGCAAAGGTCGCTTCCCTTGATGCAGGTCAAATGTGACTTGATGACAAAAGATATATGCTCTCATTTACAACCTCATCAGGCTCTGGTAGTGATGAGGACTATCGGAGGTCCTCTCCATGGAACATGCAGGAGGTCCGTCATGGCGACATCCAAGAGTGTCATCAAGCGAGTCTACGTTCCCACCCACGTAAAGACGCTGCCCAATGGCGAGCGCGTCAAGATCCCCGGCCACTATAAACAAAAGGCGCCCGGCGACTGAACAGAGCGCCAGCCTCTGTTGCACTAGTCAGATCGAGGACGGCTCCCTGCACACCCGCCACCAGCCAAGCCCCACGGGTACCCCGTAAAGCAGCGCATGGACCAGCAACTCTTCGCCCAGGGCGTAGCCGTGCGACAGCCCGACGCTCAGGTTCCAGGCGCATATCGCCAGCCAGGCGAGGCTGAATATCCACATGGCGGTGTGCTGTCGCGGCTTGGGACAGCGCCACAGCAACACCAGGACCACGACCACCCCGACGACGACAATCAACATGGTTCTCATGGGTGCCCCCTGCGTAACCTGCAATGTTGTTTTTCAGCATAGCCATGGTCGGGCGCCGCGGGACCGACGCCCGCACTCGCTCACTTCGCGCCACCCCCTTGGGGCAAAGCCTCGGGCGCTGCGTACACCACCAGTTCGGCGGCCTGGTCTGGAGACGCTGCACCTTGCGGCAGGACAAGCGCCACCACGTTCGCCTCGCTCCTGCCCTGGTGAGTGAGTTGGCTTGCACCCCGCGCCCCCTCGACCATTCGCTGGTGCCACAATGCCCGACCATCATCCAGAGCGAAGGCGTAGAGCGCGACTGACCTTGTCTGGTCCGCGACGACCACCGCTGCATCGCCGGAACTACCCGAGAGCATCATCGGTGCCGACAGATTCGCCGTTCCGACAGGCAGCGAAAGCTCGAACGGCAAGCGCAACTCCTGAGGCAGTTCGACGTCGAGGTCACCGACGGTGCGACGCCAGACGATCGCCGAGCTATCGCTACCATCACTATCATCACTACCATCACTGCCGCGCAGAGCGTAAAGCGCGGACAGCTCGACCTTGACCAGCTCCCCCCAGGGAGGCGTACGACAGGATAGCCAGGGATGACGAGGGTCGGCACCACGGGAGCCGACGCTGGCGTAGAGCGCTTGCCCATCCGGGCCGAGCCTCAGCGCCATACGGCGCGACGCCAAGGGTACCGTCGGTCTGATCAGCCGCTCCAGCGACGCCGGCAAGGTGACTGGCCCAGCGCTGTCCCTGGCCCGCAGGCGAATACGGCAAAGCAGTTGATCCACCGGCGAAAGTCCCCACATGTCACGTTCGCGCAGTGCCTTCGGGTCAGAGGGCGGGGTTCGCCAGGTCTCAGCCGACAGCGGCGGTGGTGGCCTCAGGTCGAGCGACGCCAGGGTCTCCCCGCTTGGCATGTCCAGCATCAACAGTCGGCCCTCGCTCGTCGCCACCACCGCGGCCTGGGGTCGATCGTCCAGGCTGACCATGACAACGTCCTTTGCTGCCGTCGACGCCGTGATCGCCGCATCGACAGGCATCGCCCCTTCGCCAGGCATGGGGGCAAGATCCAGCGCTCGCGTCCATAGCGGTTCGCCGGTGGTCACTTCCAGCGCCGTCACCCGGCCTCCCGGGCCCTGCTCACTCTCATCTCGGGCGTTGTCGCGGCGCTCGGCCCCAGAGGCAGCAGGGTCAGCCACCATCAGCAGGCCCTGGGTCTCATCGACGGCGACGATGCGAAGGTTGTCGGCGCCTGGCGTCTCGGGCCGCCAGCGCCAGATGCGATCGCCGGTGGCGATGTCCAGCGCCACCACCTCGTGGCTGAACCCCGTAAGCAGTACCAGTCGCGAGGTGACCTGGATGCCGGCGGCTCCCTTCAGCATCTCGGCGGATGTGTCGGCACTCATGTCAGCCACTTCGGCCACTTCGGCCACTTCGGCCACGTCAGCCACTTCGGCCAGGTCGACCTGGCCGTCGGTGCCGAAACTCTCGCAGTGTCTGCCGGTGTCGGCATCCAGCGCCAGCAAGCGCCGATCTCGGGTGACAACGAACAGCCGCTGCGGACAGACCAGATCGCTTTCCGCGACCCCCTCTTCCCCGGCACCTTCATGGGTCGTCGACATTTCCAGCGGATCCGGCTCGCCCTCCCCGGGGGTCGGCACAAAGACGCCCTCGACCATATCCTGCGTTCGCTCAGCGGCATCGTGATAGGCAAGCGTGCGACAGGGCCCCAGCGGCTCGATATTGTCCTCGTTGCCCTTTCCATCGCTGTTCGGGTGCCCGTCGCTGTTCGGGTGCGACCAAAGACGCTCGCCGGTAGCGACCATGCGGGCTTCGATGCCGCTCGAGGTGCAGACAATCAATCGGTCGTCGATGATGACCAGAGGGAAGGCGGTAGCCAAGTGGTTCTCTGTCTCTGTCTCTGTCTCCGCCCTCTCCTGCTCCAGCTCGAGACGCCATAGCGCGTCAAGGCCAGTGGCGGGCTCACCCTGGGGTCTTTCCGCGCCCTCGGGCGCAGAGCCGACAGAAGACTCAGGTCGCGAAGACAAGGACGGTTCGACAGCAGGGAGAAAGGCCAGCAACAGCAGCAAGGACAAGCAAGAGAGCGTCATCAATCCCAGCGCCTGCCTGCAGCAGGCGTAGGCACCGCGGGAGAACCAGGGCAACAGCAGCACCAGCCCCAGCAATGCCGGCAGGCCCAGACGCGGCAGCAGGCGCCAGGCGTCCAGCCCCACTTCCCACAGTGCCCAGCCGAGGGTTGCTCCAAGCAGTAAAGCGTAAAGCCCCGGGGCGAGGCGCCATCGTGCCATCAGGCCCCATCCCGTCAGCGCAAGCCCCCCCGCCGCCAGCACGTAGTACGCCGAGCCCCCCAGCGCCAGCAGGTAGCCCCCGGCGGCCAGTGCAACCAACGCTGTCGCCAGCACCAACAGGCCAAGCAGTCGTGCTGGCCACCTTGCGGCACGCCTGTCATCCATCGCCTTACCTCCGGCATCCTTGACTTCGAGTCGGGCCAGCGTTCTGCGAGGCCAGCTCGACGCTCTTGCCCATCCTGCCGCTATCGCCGCGCTTGCCCTTTTGGCCGCTCTCGACACTCTCGCCGCGCTTGCCGCTCTCGACACTATTGCCGCTCTTGCCCTTTTGGCCGCGCTTGCCGCTCTCGTCGCTCTTGCTACTGGGGCGCAGCTCCATGCTACAAGGGTTAGACTACCCTTCGGTACGGGGCGGCCCTGACCGCCTGGAACAGGATAGAAGCTGCCAGATGCCACTGCGACTCCCGCAGCGTCGCTCAGTGCCGAATCGCGCTGACGCCCTTCCCGCCTCCCGCAATAGTGACACCATAGACTCATCATCCATGCACCAGGGGACACCTCCATGAATCTCTACGGCGATACACGCTCGGGAAACTGCTACAAGATCAAGCTGCTGGCATCGCTGCTGGACATTCGCATGGTGTGGATAGGCATCGACATCCTGGCCGGGGACACCCGCGAAGAAGACTTCCTGGGCCGCAACCCCAACGGCAAGATCCCCCTGCTCGAGCTGGATGATGGACGCTTTCTGGCGGAATCCAACGCTATCCTCCACTACCTGGCCAGCGGCAGTGAGTGGCTGCCCGAGGATCGTTACCGCCATGCCAAGGTGCTGCAGTGGCAATACTTCGAACAGTACAGTCATGAGCCCTACATCGCCGTGGCGCGTTTCATCTCGCTCTACCTGGGAATGCCGGAGGACCGGCGGGCCGAATTCGACGCCAAGCAGCAAGGCGGCTACAAGGCGCTCGGCGTTATGGAGCGTCAGCTGGAGGCTACGCCCTTTCTGGTGGGCGAGCACCCCACCATCGCCGACATCTCGCTCTACGCCTACACCCATGTGGCCCACGAAGGCGGCTTCGATCTCGGCGCCTTTCCCGGCATTCGTGCCTGGATCCAGCGTATCCAGGCATTGCCAGGCTATGTCGCCCTCGGTGAGGACAGCCTCTCGTCCGACTGAGCAGAATCTCCCGCTGCGGCCCACGGCGCTAAAGGTGCCGTGACGCCGGGGGCTGTCCAGCACCGCGAACCAGCCCCGGCACCAGCACTCCGCAGCAAAGCTCCGCCTCAGAGCCCTGCATCAGAACCCTCCATCAGAGCCCTGCATCAGAGCCCTGTAACAGAGCCCTCCTGCATCAAAGCCCCGCATCAGCGCCCACGCTGCCATCGGCATAACATGCATGCCGGTGACATCAGGTATGCTATGGGGCCCACCCACGAGCCGCCCTGGAGACCCGACCTTGGCCACCGCGCTGCTTCTCAACGTCTTGATCTTTCTCACTGCGGCGGTGCTGGTGGTCCCGATCATCAAACGCCTTGGCCTGGGGGAAGTGCTCGGCTACCTGATCGCCGGCGTGCTGATCGGTCCCTCGGCCCTCGGCCTGGTACCGGACGCCGAAGGGGTACTGCAGTTTTCGCAGGTCGGTATCGTCTTTCTGCTGTTCGTCATCGGCCTGGAGCTGAAACCGGCACGGCTCAAACTGATGCGCAAGGCGGTGTTCGGCTTTGGCAGCCTGCAGGTGGCCATCACTACCCTGGTACTGGGCCTGACCGCCCTGGCACTGGGCCTTCCGCCGGTGGCGGCGGCGGTGGTGGGCTTCAGTCTGGGGCTGTGCTCTACGCCACTGGTACTGCACCTGCTGGGCGAGCGCCAGGAACTCAACAGCCGCCACGGACGCCATGCCTTTGCGCTGCTGCTGTTCCAGGACATGGCGGCCATTCCGGTACTGGCGGTGATTCCGATCCTGGCCGCCGACTCGCTGGTCAGCGGCGGCATGACTGCGGTGCTCAAGGAAGTCGCCATCGCCGTCGCCGCCTTCACCGGTCTGATCTTTGGAGGGCGCAAGCTGCTGCCGCCGCTGTTCCGCCTTGCCGCGGCCACCGACAGCCGCGAAGTGTTCGCCGGCATGTCGTTGCTGGTACTGATCGGTGCCGCCCTGCTGATGGAGCTCGCCGGACTGTCCATGGCACTTGGCGCCTTTATCGCCGGTATCCTGCTGGCCGATTCCGAGTATCGCCACAGCATCGAGGCCGACATCGAACCGTTTCGCGGTCTGCTGCTGGGGCTATTCTTCATGGCGGTGGGCATGACCGCCAAGATCGGCCTGCTGGCACAGTCCCCTGGGCTGGTGCTGGGGCTGACCGCACTGCTGCTGCTGGCGAAGGGCGCCAGCCTGATGATCGCCGCTCGGGTCTACCGCTGCGGCTGGCGCGAGACCACCACCCTCGGCGTGCTGTTGTCACAGGGCGGAGAATTCGCCTTCGTGCTGTTGACCGCCGCGGGTTCAGCCGCCTTGCTGGCGCAGGACCTCGTGCACGTTCTGGTGCTGGTAGTGTCGCTGTCCATGGCCGCCACCCCGATCCTGTTTCTGGGCCACGAACGGCTGGTGCGGCCATTGTTCAAGAAGCCTCGGCCCAAGCGTGACTTCGATGCCATGGACGATGATTCGCCACGCATCATTCTGGTCGGCTTCGGTCGCTTCGGTCAGATCATGGGGCGTGCGCTTCAAGGGCTCGAGATCCCCTACACCGTCCTCGACATCAATGCCGACCACGTCGACTTCGTGCGTCGCTACGGCAACAAGGTGTACTACGGCGACGCTACCCGACTGGACCTGCTGGATGCCGCCGGCGCGCGTCATGCCCAGGTGCTTGTGGTCGCGGTCGGCGATCCGGATATCTCGATGCGCATCATCCATCGCGCCAGCAAGCGCTTCCCCCACCTCAAGATCTATGCACGTGCCCGAGATCGTCACCATGCCCAGTTGCTGATGCGTGCCAAGGTTGGCTTTATCCTTCGTGAGCTGCTGCCGGCGAGCCTGGAAATGACCCGTGAGGTGCTGATCGGGCTCGGTGTGCCCCGCGACCAGGCCCAGCACACCATCGACACCTTCCGCCCCCACGACGAGGAGACCCTGAGGCGTCAGCTCGAGGTCTTCGGCAACGAGAAAAAGCAGATGCAGACGGTGCGACAGGCAGCCAAGGAGCTCGAGACCCTGTTCGAGGCCGACGAGGACATCCTGACCCGGGTCGAGGAAATCCCCCGGCGCCAAGCCTCGGATGGCGACGACACCAAGCGCTCGGCCACCGAGTCCTGATCTCCGGCCCTCATGCCAGAACCTGTGCCAGAAGTCGCTTGCCCTGCCATTCACCGGCCACATCGACGGCCAGTCGGGACGGCCAGTCGGCCCAGGCAAGGGCAGAGAACGGACAAGGGCAGCGACAGGTCAGACACAGGGACGACGTCAGCGCCGGGCCGTTTCCCACCAGCGGGGCAGCCTCGCCTGCACCTCAGGCCTGGCGAAGCGATCGTCCAGCAATACCAGGGTGCCGGTATCCTGGGGCCCGCGAATGACCCGCCCGGCCGCCTGGACCACCTTGATCAGCCCGGGAATACGATAGGCGTAGTCGTCACCGCGACCGAAGCGTTGCTCGAGGCGTGTCTTCAGCGCTTCCTGGCGGGCATCGCTGGGGGGTAGTCCCAGGGTGGCGACAAAGGCACCGATCAAGCGCTCGCCGGGCAGGTCGACGCCTTCGGCGAAGGCGCCTCCGAGTACCGCGAAGGCGATCCCCTCGCCCCCTGGCACAAAATCCTCCAGAAAGGCCTCTCGCTCCGCCTCGCTCATGGCGCGTCGCTGGGCGCGCTGAGGAATGTCGGGATGGGCCTCGGCCAGGGCTTCTCGCACCTGCTCCAGGTAGGCGAAGCTCGAGAAGAACGCCAGATAGTGGCCGGGACGTCGACGGTACTGCTCGCTCATGACGTCGAGTATTCCCGGCAGGGATCGCTTCCGATCGCGGTAGCGGGTAGACAGCTGCGCACACACCCGCACCTCGAGCTGCTCGGCGACAAAAGGCGACGCGACCTCGGACCATACCGTGTCCTCGGCAAGCCCCAGCAGGTCGATCTGATAGCGCGGTGGCGCCAGGGTCGCGGAAAACAGCACGCTTGCGTGAGCCGCGGCGAAACGGGGCCGCAGGAAGTCGGCGGGCACCTGGTTGACGATGGCCAGTCGTGCCCGCCCGCGCCCGTGACGGGTGAGCTCGCACAGCGAGTGATCACCGAAACGCTCCGCCAGCCGAACGAAGGCCAACGCCTCGAACAGGCAGTCGGTCAGCGCCGGCTGGGTGTCCTCCGGATGCTCGCCCAGATGGTCGCCGATGGCACCACAGAGTCCCTGAAGGGAGCCGACCAACTCCGCCGGCAAGGCGTCGAGGGCAAACCAGCGTGGCGCTTCGCGACTGCCCGGGTCCTCTCCGCCGTGCTGACGCACCAGTGCCTGCCACTGCTTGATCACCCTGGACAGAGGCTGGCGCAGCGCCCCCGGCGCCTCCTTTTGCAAGCGCGCCAGGCGACGCTGATCGAGGCTCGCCGAGTACATGCCACGGGCACGCTCGATCAGGTTGTGAGCTTCGTCCACCAGCACACCCAGGCGCCACTGTCGCGCCTGGGCCAAGCCGTGCAACAGCGCGCTCGAGTCGAAATAGTGATTGACGTCGCCGACCACCAGATCGCACCAGCGAGCCATCTCCTGGCCCAGGTAGTAGGGGCAAACGCGATGCTCAAGCGCCACCTGCCTGAGCCCGTCACGATCTAGCCAGCCCTGCTCCACTGCCGCCTGCCTCGCCTCCGGCAGTCGGTCGTAGAAGCCCTCAGCCAGAGGACAGCTATCTCCGTGGCAGGCCAGTTGCGGATGCTCGCAGGCCTTGTCCCGAGCGATCAGCTCCAGCGTGCGCAGCTTGCGCTGTGGGCCAGGGTCGAGCTGCGCCAGTGCCGCCAGCGCCAGCTGTCGGCCGGTGGTCTTCATGGTCAGAAAGGCGGCGCGGTCCAGCGCCTGGCGGGGCATCGCCTTGAGCAGCGGGAATAGACTCCCCAGCGTCTTGCCGATGCCAGTCGGCGCCTCGATCAGCAGATCCCGGCCAGTAGCGACGGCCTTGTAGGTGGTCTCGGCCATCTCGCGCTGCCCAGGCCTGAACGCAGGGTAGGGGAACGTCAGACGGTCCAGCGCTTCATCTCGCCGCCGGCGATGTGAGGCTTCGGCCAGCGCCCAGGCTCGATAGGCGCGACAGGCCGACTCAAGCTCCTGCCACAGCGTGGCGGCCTCGGCCTCGACGCTCAGGCAAGTCTCGCGACCGCTGACCAGATCCAGATAGACCAGCGCCAGGGTAATCCGCTCGCGCCCCTGCTGGCGGCACCAAAGTGCGCCGTAGGCCCGCACCTGGGCCCAGTGCAACGCGCGCTGATTGTCGGCCATGCGCTCCAGGCGTCCCCGGTGGGTCTTGATCTCTTCGAGTCGCTCACCGTTCTCGGCCACACCGTCGATGCGCCCCTGGACCTTGAGTCCCTCGAGGGTGGCGACCACCATCACCTCACTGCGGTAGCCTTCGCCACGTCGGGCCACGACGCGGGCATGGCCCTCTACCCCTTCCCGCGAGCTGGGGGCCGGGGTAAAGCGGTGATCCAGATCACCGCGTCTACCGGTGAACTCGCACAGTTCACGCACGCCGACGCTGAGAGAGACCGACTCGGCCGTGTCCGAGGTAGCTGTCTCGGCATCGTCAGACGTTGAAGATCCCTCAGCCATCGGACCACCTCACGTGGCACACCGACACCGGAATGCCGTGGCACTGGAAGTGCTGAAGCCAACGTCGCTGGTTGTCCTGCAGCCGGTCTCCTGGCGCCTTGACCTCGATCAGACGATAGCGGGGCTGGCCCTGCCCAGCATCGGGAAAGAACTGGATCAGGTCCGGCCAGCCCGATCGGTTGGCCTTGAGATCCTCGAGAAGGCGCTCGAACAGCACCGCCAGGTGTTCAGGCGCAATACAGTGAAGTGCCAGTTCCAGCAAGGCTTCGTCGAGCACTTCCCAGTAGACGAAGGGGTTGGCCAGCCCCTGCTTGTCGCGCCAGCGGGCCCTGATACGCTCGCGGTAGTCGCCGCTCGCCAGCGCCTCCAGGCAGGCATCGAAGCGATCACGCCGCCGCGATACGAAGTCTGGCCGATACAGATCCGCCGGCCCGCGATGGAAGGGATGAAAGAAGGCTCCCGGCAAGGGGGCGAAGATGACGTCCCAGCAGAGCAGCCCGAAGAGCCCGGCGAAGAGGTGATTCTCGACGTAGAAGGCTGGGGCCTCATCCCGGGCCAGGTGATCACGCAGCGCCAGCTCCACCGAGCCACTGGTCGCCAGCGATTGTGGCGGCAAGCTCAGGCGCCAGCTCTGCGGCGGCGCCTGTGCTGCCGGCTTGAGCCCCGGCAGACCCAGGCGGCGCTGCAATCGCGGCACCAGCCGGGCAAGCGCCTGGCGCTCGGCGTCGTCCAGCGGTGCCTCGAGCGCTTGGGTCGCCAGCGTCAACGCCTGGTGATGCTCGCCCTCTCGCTCCAGCAGGCGCAGTCGACGCACCCGCGCTTCGCCCGGGCCAGCAAAGGAGAAGATCTCCAGCGCCAGCGCCACCTGCCCCTCTCGCTGGGCCTGCTGGCCCAGACGCAGCAGCAGGCGAGACCGCCGCGCCGCGAGCCAGGGGTTATCGTCGGGCAGCCTTGGTACTGCCGACCAGATATCAGCCACGGCTTCGCCGTCGTCGAATCGCTCTCGCAGCCGATGCAGGCAGAGATAGGCATCCACCTCCTGACGCTGCTGAAACCCCCGCGACGCGGGATCGAAACTCACCCGTTCATAGCGCATATGGCCAAGCTCAGCCATCACGAAATCGGACCAGCTCTGGCGCAGATTGCCGAAGAACATCAGGCGCAGTCGATCACACTCCGACATTACCGAGACCCGCACCAGGGTCTCTTCGGACTCAGGCCACCAGACGCTCCAGCGCCGCGGCGTGAACTGGCCGTCCAGCGCCTCGCACAGACGCGACTTGGAGACCGAGCTGGGCAGACCGCAAGCGGACACAGTTTCGGCAAAGACCCGTCGAGCCTCGGGCAGGCGCAACTGTGCAAGCAGGTCATCGAGACTCAGCACGGGATCAAGCTCCACCAGCTGCGCCGCCGCCAGTCGACTCAGCGCCTGCTCGAGATCATCGACCTCGGCGTAGACCAGGCGGCTTGTGCGAAACAGCTCACCCTTGCGTGAGACCATGCGTACCAGCAACGCCTGAGCTGCCTCCGGCAGCTCGCCGAAGGCCATGATAAAGCGCTGTTCTGGCTCTGCCAGCAGGTCGGCGTGGCGTGCCATCACCCAGTCGAGCACAAACTGAAAGTGACGCAGATAGTAGAGAGGATCGTCGCGCAGGTCGGCGGGTAGCGTGGGCGACTTGGGATTCATGCAGGCATTTTACCAGTCGTTCGCTGCGCTCCCAAGGAAGTTACCGACGCGCGCCCAGGTATTCGTCAGGCGGCAAACGGCTTTGCTGCTAAGCATTGATGAGCATTATGTGGATAAAGCCATTTCAGCAAAAGCCGAATCTTGCATGCCAGTCTATGCTGGTGACACTGTCGAACAAGGCCATGACTAACGAGCCTGCTGCCGGCCTGTCGCCTGATCGGACTCGGTGAAACACGTCGAGCTCTGTGGAGCTGGTCGATGTCGATGACGGCATCGAAAAAGCTCGTCGACGAATCGAGGCGCGAGGCCAGTGAAGCGACCTATCGGTCAAGCCATGAACACGCTGCAAGTTCCTGCCGGCCAGCGCCGGCGATCTCGTCTCTAGAGGAAGTGATCCATGCCCCAGCAGAAGACCGCCATCATCACCGGCTCCACCAGCGGTATCGGTCTCGGTATCGCCGAAGGCTTCGCCAAGGCGGGCATCAACCTGGTCATCAACGGTATCGAGGCCGCCGCGGACGTGGAGGCCACCCGCGCCAGTCTCGAGAAGCACGGCGTCAAGGTCGTCTATGACAACGCCAACATGATGGACCCCGGCGAGATTAGCGCCATGCACAAGCGGGCCGAGGCAGAATTCGGCAGCGTGGACATCATCGTCAACAACGCCGGTATTCAGCACGTGGCACCGGTGGACGAGTTCCCCGAGGACAAGTGGAACGCGATCATCGCCATCAACATGAATTCCGCTTTTCACCTGACCAAGGCCGCCTTGCCTGGCATGAAGGCACGTGGCTGGGGGCGAGTGATCAACATCGCGTCCGCCCATGCTCTGGTGGCATCGCCTTTCAAGTCGGCCTATGTGGCCGCAAAGCACGGCGTTCTGGGACTGACCAAGACCGTGGCGCTGGAAGTTGCCGAACACGGCATCACCGTCAATGCCATCTGCCCGGGATACGTGCTGACGCCTCTGGTCGAGAAGCAGATTCCCGACACCGCCAAGGCACGCGGTATCTCCGAGGACTCGGTCATTCGCGACGTCTTGCTCGCCAACCAGCCGACCCGCCAATTTGTCACCACCGAACAACTGGCGGCCACAGCGCTGTTCCTGTGTTCGGACGGCGCCGCCTCCATGACGGGAATCGCCCTGCCGGTCGATGGCGGCTGGACAGCACACTGAAGAAGCGTTCGACACAGAGCTTGCAGTCCCTCTGCAGACGATGCTGTTGCTAGCGCTTTTTGCCACCGTTCTTGCAGCCGGGGCACCTGGCCTCACGGACGACCGCACCAAGATGACAGGAGAGCTTGATGGCCAAGCCACCCAAGAAAATAAGTCTGGCACTTCAGGGTGGAGGCGCTCACGGCGCCTTTACCTGGGGGGTCCTCGACGCCCTGCTCGACGACCCATGCATCGAGATCGAGGCCATTTCCGGCACCTCCGCTGGCGCCATGAACGCTGTCGTTCTGGCCGATGGTCTGGTCCAGGGCGGGCGAGAGGCTGGGCGCGAAAAACTGGAAACGTTCTGGCGTGCCGTGTCCCAGTCGGCGCGCTTCAGCATTCTGCAGCGCACCCCCTGGGATCGTCTTAGCGGAAATTGGAGCCTCGACTACTCGCCGGGCCACGTCTACTTCGACCTGATGACGCGATTCTTCTCGCCGAGCCAGTTCAACCCCATGAAGTACAACCCCCTGCGGGACATCATCGTCGAGCAGGTCGACTTCGACAATGTGTGTGGTTGCGACCAGATGAAGGTCTTCGTGGCCGCGACCAACGCCGAGACCGGGCGCGTCAAGATCTTCGATCGCGCCGAACTTACCCCCGACATGGTGATGGCGTCGGCCTGCCTGCCCTTCCTGTTCGAAGCGGTCGAAGTCGACGGCGTGCCCTACTGGGACGGCGGCTATTCCGGTAACCCTCCGCTGTTTCCCTTCTATCACACCACCGAGTCCCGAGACATCCTGATCGTCCAGGTCAATCCGGTGGAGCGTGAGGGGTCGCCGACCAGCGCCCAGGAGATCCTCAATCGCACCAACGAGATCACCTTCAATGCCAGTCTGCTCAAGGAGTTGAGGGCCCTCGCCTTCGTCAAGCGACTGATCCACGAAGGCCACCTCGACCCCAAGAACTATCGCGACATGCTGGTCCATATCATCGATAGCCAGGACCTGCTGAAACCCCTCGGGGCCTCATCGAAGCTCAACGCCGAGTGGGACTTCCTGTGCCATCTGCGAGATCTCGGCCGCAAACGCGCCCAGGACTGGATCGAGCAACACTACGACGACATCGGCAAGCAGGACAGCGTCGACCTGAGAGCCATGTTCGAGGGCACCCACTGATCGGCAGTGGGTCCCGATAGGCGTTATGGCATAGCGGTGCCGGTAAGGTTGCAGACCCGGCACCGACCAAAAACGATAGCACCGCATACGCAGGGTACGGACAACAACTTAAAACGGTCGTTTGTTTTAACCTAATTAAAGCTTACCTCATACAACGAGTTGTCGGAACACGTCAGGTGCAGTTCAACGCTTCAGGTGGTGTCACGACGTTGAATTGCCCTGGATAGCGAACGAAACGGGACACAGCTGGCTCAAGGAAAGATGGCCTTCTCTGCCCCTTACCGCAACGAGGACGCAGTAAATGAGCTCTACCCCCGCATCACCCAACATGCAGAAGGGACTCGCCTTCTTCCGCAAGCACAACCCTGCCGCCGCCCAGGCACTGGAGGAGAAACTCGGCGATTTCGCCCCGGACCTCCTCCGCCTGGTCGCAGAGTTTCCCTTCGGTGAAATGTATGGGCGCGAAGGACTCGGCCCCAAGGTCCGTCAGGCCGCCACCCTTTCGGCACTGGCCTGTGGAGGTCATGACAACCAGCTGCGCATCCATATCGGCATTGCTCATTCACTGGGCTTCACCCGGGACGAGTTGGTCGAACTGTTCATGCAGTTGGCGCCCTATGCCGGCTTTCCGGTCACCATCAATGCAGTGCTGGCCGTCAAGGAAGTGTACCCAGATTCATGACATCACCACGGTGATACACGCCCCACCCACCGCGATCTATCGCAAGAAGGAATTACGCCATGTTTGAACATCAGAAAAATCCGCCGATGGAACCCGTTGACGAGGTCGATACCACACTGGCCTACATCGACCTTGCGGACGTCAAGCTGCCGGCAGGCGCTGCACCGCTGGAGCAACGTCACCTGCGCTTCCGCCGCGTCGACGTGGCACCAGGTGGCATCGTGCCTTACCACTCCCACGAGAACCGCCCGGCTATCCTGTTCGTGTTCCAGGGCGAGATCGTCGAGTACAACTCCAAGCATGAGCAGCCGCGCGTTCACAAGGCGCCGTCGATCATCGCCGAGTTCAACGAGATCTGGCACTGGTGGAAGAATGAGACAGACGGTGACGTCATCATCTACGCTGCGGACCTGGCCGAGACCGAGAAGTGCGCCGAAGGCGAGTGCTGATCGACAGACCGAAAGCATGCTCGGCGATGTCGTTCGCCCCGCCACAAGGCGGTAAAACATCGGTAAAGCAATAATCAACCGATATCAGCAGAAGCCGCGGCCACTCATCGCCGAGTGCCGCGGTTTTTTATGCCAGAGCGAAGCCGCATGCTATGCAAAAGCGCCGCAGTCATGTGTACAAGAATGCCGCGGATTTCCGTAGAGCTAGTGCCGACTTGCTACCCTGACCTGCCCCCAGGAACCGCAACCTGCGCTTGTCGCCAGGTTGGCGTTGCGAGTGCACAGGACAACGTGCCCCTCATTACTCCTCGAGTTCGCTGGCCAGCCACTGGAGTTGCTCGGCCACCGGGACCTCACGACAGTGGCGCCGATTCTGGCCAGCCCACAGCGGAGAAAAGTCACCGCTGCAACGGGACTCGTGGGCCGCGCGCAGCTCGCACAAGGCGCTGGCAGCCAGCGGAAAGTCGGGTACCTCATCCGACAGCGGCCCCAGCTCGCGCATGGCACGATTGACGATCCCGCGGGCGGGCCGACCGGAGAAGACATTGGTGATGTCGGTGGAGGCTTCATCATCCAGCAGCGCCCTGCGGTGGACGGCCCTCACCGAGGCCTCGGGGCAGCACAGCAATGCGGTACCGATCTGGACCGCCTGGGCGCCCAGGTCCAGTGCCTGCCGGACCCCCTGGGGGTCGCCGATCCCTCCGGTCGCCACCACCGGCAACGAGATAGCCTCGACCACCCGGGGCAGCAATGACGCCAGCGGCAACTGAAGACTCAGGTCGTCACTCAAGAAATGTCCCCGGTGACCGCCTGCTTCAAGGCCCTGGGCGATCACCACGTCGGCGCCATGGGCTTCCAGCCACCGGGCCTCATCCACCGTGGTGGCGGTAGACAGCACCAGCGCACCGCAGGCCTTCACCCGCTCGACCAGTTGAGCCTCGGGTAGACCGAAATGAAAGCTCACCACGGCGGGACGGTGGCGCTCGACGATGGCACAGGCATCGCTGTCGAACGGTCGTCTGGTAGGCGTGTCACTTGGAGGTGGCGGCGCGATTCCCAACTCTTCATGGTAAGGGGCCAGCAACGCTCGCCACTTCTCCAGTCGACTCGGTTGAGGCTCGGGCGACACATGGCTGAAGAAGTTGACGTTGACCGGGCCTTGTCCTTCCACCGCTGCAAGGGCCTGATCCAGCGCCTCGAGGGCCAGCATGCCGGCAGGCAGGCCTCCCAGACCTCCGGCTGCGGTGACCGCAAGCGCCAGTGTCTCGTCCTGGGCGCCGGCCATGGGAGCCTGGAGGATGGGCCACTTCAGCCGCAATCGAGAGAGCGCGGTCATGGTTGAATCTCCTTGTGTGGAGCGGCGTCGGCTCTCGGTGACGAGGAGCCGCGCGCCTGCAATTCCAGGATATCGCCACGGATGGCAATGTCGAAGCGTCCGAGAAAGCTCATGCCCAGCAGCGCCGTCTCACCTTCCATGCCCGGGCTGATGGAGCCATCGACCCGAGTCGCCGACAGGCCGCCCAGGGTAACGCTGTCCAGGCGTGTCAGGGTGCCTTGTGCACGACCATTGGCGGTATGAAACCAGGCGCTGCCGAGGTCCGGCAACGACAGTCTTGCCGCCAGATCTCCCGGCAGAGCGACACGGGTAGCGCCGGTGTCGACAAGGAAGGTCACCGGCGTGCCATTGATGCTGCCGGGCGCGACGAAGTGTCCGCCAGGCCCGCGCTTGAGCCTCAACGGCTCGCCCTCGGCCACCTGATTCAGGTTGGCATTGGGGTTCAGGCGCTGCTCCAGCCAGGACGTCGCCCACCAGCCACCGAGCCCCATGAACAGCACCCAGAACAACAGCATCATGGCGAGCCCGGGGCCACGTGTCCCCTGTCGCTGGGTCATCGGTTTCTCCTCACGGGCGGTTTCGTCCTCCTCGCGCCGGGACGACGAAGGCAGCATGGCGAAGGCGCCAGGTGAACGCTGTACTGGTGTCTGTACGCGGCATCGTCCGCGCCGACCACCACCAGGGAAGGTTCATGATGACAGTTTATGCGTCCGCTCTCCATGACCGGCGCCAGCCTGGCGCCGCCGTCGCCCTTGGCCTCCTCGTCGCCTCGATCTGGCTTATCGCCTCGCCGGCACTGGCCAGCGCCGACAACCATGACGAGGCAGCGTCCACCGGCCTGGACGAGGTCACCAAACAGATCTTCGAGATGCCAAGCTACACCACCGTCGGCGGTGACACCATCGCCCCGGTCAGAGTCGGCTGGGAGGCCTATGGCGAGCTCAACGAGGCAGGCGATAACGCCATCCTGATCACCCACTTCTTCTCCGGCACCAGTCACGCCGCCGGCCGCTATGACGGTGAAGAGACCCCGGGCTACTGGGATGCCATCATCGGCCCCGGCAAGCCGCTCGACACCGACCGCTATTACGTCGTGTCGTCGGACACCCTGGTCAACCTCAACGCCGGCGACCCCAGAGTCACCACCACCGGTCCTGCCAGTCACAACCCAGACACCGGCGAGCCCTGGGGCACCGACTTCCCGTTGGTAACCATTCGCGACTTCGTCAATGTTCAGAAGGCCTTGCTGGATGAGCTGGGTATCCAGCGCTTGCACGCGGTGATGGGTGCCTCCATGGGAGCGCTGCAGGCTTACGAGTGGGCCAGCGCCTATCCCGAGCGGGTCGAACGCCTGATTCCGGTGATCGGTGCGGGCGTGGCCGATCCCTGGCTGATCGCCAGCCTGGACGCCTGGGCCGCCCCCATCACGCTGGACCCCCACTGGCGCGGCGGTGACTACTACGGACAGACGCCACCGCTCGACGGTCTGCGCGAGTCGTTGAAGCTGATCACCCTGCAGGCCAACCACTGGCGCTGGGCGGACGCCACCTTCGACCGCGACTGGGCCGACGCCGACACCTCGCCGATGAGTTCACTGGAAGCCCAGTACGAGGTCGAGGCGACCCTGGACAGCGTCGCCGAACAGCGGGCTGCCACCGCCGACGCCAATCACCTGCTGTACCTGGTCAAGGCCAACCAGGCCTTCATGACCGGCCACGGCGACAGCCTGGAGGCGGGCCTGGCCGCCATCGAGGCCCCGACCCTGATGCTCTACAGCGAAGACGACCTGGTGTTCTCGCCCCAGAAGGTTCGCGAGACCGCCGCACTGATTGAGGCCGACGGCACTCCGGTGACCCTCGAGGCCCTGGAGGGTGACCGCGGCCACATCGACGGCGTGGTGAACATCCAGCAGGCCGAAAAACCGTTGCGTGACTTCCTCGAGGCACCGATTCCCTGAACGCCCGCCGTCGCCGACCTGGCACCGGGGCCTGATTGGCGGCCCCGGCGCCTTTCTAGCACCGGCGCGATGGCCTCGATCACGCAGCTCCGCCAAGGCTGGACCTGTCGGGCTCGGCGTGCTGGGATAGCGCCTGGACCGCCCCACGCCAACTGGCACCATCACAACGGGTGCTGTTGCAACGACAATGAAGACAAGGAGTTCGACAGTGAGCGACGACGCCACCCTCAAGGTCAGCGAGCTGGACGCCGGCCTGATCTATCGACTGTTCTCCGGAGCCATCGCTCCGCGTCCCATCGCCTGGGTGTCGACCCTGAGCGAGAGCGGTCACGCCAATCTGGCGCCCTTCTCGTTTTTCAATGTGGCCAGCGTCGATCCCCCCGTGCTGGCGTTTTCTCCATTGCTCAATGGCGAAGGCGCCACCAAGGACACCATCGCCAACCTCAAGCAGGTCGGCGAGTGCATCGTGCATATCGGTGGTGAGGCGCTGGCCGAGGCGCTCAACGCCACCAGCGCAAGCCTGCCGCCCGAGGGAGACGAGTTCGACCATGCCGGGTTGACCAAGGCCAGCCTGGGAGACCTGCGGGTACCGCGTATTCAGGAGGCACCGGTTGCCTTCGGCTGTCGCCTTCACGATATCCTGCACTTCGGCGACCGTCCGCTGTCAGGCAACCTGGTACTGGCCGAGGTGACCGTCATCCACGCCGATCCCCGGGTGTGGAACGGTCGACACGTCAGCTGCGACGCCCTGGCCCCGATCGGGCGCATGGCCGGCAGCGACTACGCACGCTGCACCGACCTGTTCTCCCTGGAACGTCCGAAGTAACGAACCCTGGGGCGCCCCGGCAACCCCTGACGGCGCCTGCAACGGCCCAATGCAGCTCTCGATGAAGCTCGGGTCGCCCGGGCCGTTGCTCAAGCCGCAAGCAGCGAACGCGTCACCAGGTAGCCGCCCATGGCCAGCAGGCCAAGCAGGAACACCTGGCGAAAGCGCGCCTCGGATAGCCGGCGTCTGAGCCAGGCGCCCCACCACATGCCAAGACTCGCCGGCAGCAGCGCCAGGCTCGACGCCAGCAGCAGGTCGGTGGAGAGCAAGTCCCTCTCGCCGAGTGCCAGCGCCAGGCTCAGGGTCGACAGGCTGAACAACAGCCCCATGGCCTGAACCAGGGCGTCCCGTGACAGACCGATGGCCTGTAGAAAGGGCACCCCGGGGAAGACGCTGGAGCCCGTCAGCCCGGTCAGGACGCCATTCATCGCGCCGACGGCGCCGGCCTGGACCGGGCTTCCCGAGAAGCGCAGCCGTCGCCCGCTCAGATTCATCAGTGCGTAGAGCATCAGCAACAGCCCCAGCAGCAACGACAGCCAGTGAGCCTCGACGCTGGCCAGCACCCATACCCCCGGCCAGACCGCCAGCACCGCCGCCAGCAGAAACAACCAGAGCCGACGGCATAGCGCCAGCAGATGCCCTCCCACCAGGGCCTGCCAGACGTTGGTGACTACCGTGGGCACCAGCATCAGCGCCATGGCCAGAGGCAGCCCCAGGGTCGCGGTCAACAGCGCCAGCAGTACCGTGGGCATGCCCATGCCGAGCACTCCCTTGACCAGTCCTGCCAGAACGAAGATGGCCGACAGCAGGATCAGGGTAGCGGGTGCGAACAGCGCGTCCGGCAGCATTCAATCGTCCTCGGTACGGGTCTCTGGGCCAAGGTCCTCGATAGCGTTCCCTCGGCCCAGTTGGTTCAGTGCGTATCGTCCAGCCTGGCTTCCCACTCCCCTGCCACCCGCTGGCCACGGCGCTGATTGACGCCTGCGCAGATGACGATGGCGATGATGAAGAAGGCGGCGCACAACAGGATCGAGGCCTTGAGCCCCACCGCCGCCTGCAGCAGTCCCAGGCCGACGATACCGATAACCCCCGCCAGCTTGTTGGCCAACCCCCAGAACCCGAAGAACTCGGCCGCCTTCTGGCGGGGCGAGAACAGGCCTACCAGGACCCGGCTGGCCGACTGGCTGGAGCCGAGGCTGAGGCCCGCCAGGCAGCCGACCACCAGAAACAGTTGCTCGGCCTGCCAGTCGAGTCCCCAGGTAGCGTTTAGCCAGGCGGTGACCTCGGGGGTGGCCCAGATGGCCAGGATCGCCAGCACCCACAGCACCAGAGTCATCAGATAGGTCACCAGGGTACCGATGCGGTCCTGGATAAAGCCAAATCCGAGTGCCCCTGCCGCGGCGGTGATCTGGACGATGATGAACATCAGGTTGCGGGTGCTTTCCTGCCAGCCGATGACCTGGGCTCCATAGATGAAGGCGAAAGCGATGATGATGTAGACACCAGCCATGGAGAACAGCACCGAGGTCAGAAACAGACCCAGGTCACGGAACCGACGCAGCTCGTGCAAGGTGGTCGATACCCGCTGCCAGGCGATGCGGGCGAAGGGCTGGCGATGGGGCTGCGGTTCGGCGCGCTCCTTGAGCCAGACGAAGGTTGGTATCGCCGCCAACAGGAAGAAGCCCGCGGCAAAGGGCCCGACCCAACGGATACGCTCGAAGTTATCCGCGGAGGCCTCGCCCAGTATGGCCAGGGTGAAGCCCGCTGCCACCAGTCCGCCGACGTAGCCCAGCGCCCAGCCGAAACCGGAGATGGCGCCAAGCTTCTCTGGCGGCCCAAGCCCCGGAAGAAAGGCCGCGATAAAGGACTCACCCATCGAGTAGGCGTAGTTGGACAGGATGATCAACACAAAGCCCAGCGCCACGTAGCCCGGCTCGACGAAGTAAAGCATGGCGGTGGTGGCGATGGTGGCCAGATAGCTGGCAAACAGGAAGCGCTTCTTTTCGGCGCGGTAGTCCATCACCGCACCGCACAGCGGACCGGTCACCACCACCAGCAGAAAGCTCAGCGCCAGCGCCAGGCTCCACAGCAGGTTAGCCAGGCGAAAGTCGTCGCCTCGGTCGCCGACGATCACCGTGGTGAAGAGTTCACCGAACACCACGGTGATGATCAGCAGGGTGTAGGCCTGATTGGCGAAGTCGAACATCGCCCAGCCGAAGATCTCGCGCCGGCTCGCCCTGTCGCCGCCCCTTGGAGTCGTCATGCTCACGCTCATGCTGCCGTCCCGTTGGCAAAGGAGTCCAAGATAGCAGCCCGACTCGCCCCAGCGCCACGTCACGCCGAGCCCGGCAGACCCTTGGGGCGACCACTGGCACCAATAACGAAGTGATACAGTGTGGGCTTCAGACTTTAGACCCAGCGAGCCCCATGACTCCCATCGACTACCTGGCATCCAGCGCGGCCCAGGCCTGGCACCAACGACTGGCTGGCCTGATTCAGGGCGCCGATCGCAGCGACCTTCCGCGACAGCTGGAGCAGGCACTCGCCGAGCTGGTGCCCATGGACACCCTGATCCTGCATGCCTACCAGGGCCGAGGCCGTCCGCGAGTGGTCCATGACAACTATCCCCCCGAACGCCGCCAGCGCGACATCGACCCTTATCTGAGTCGCATCTACCTGCTCGACCCGATGTTCCAGGCCATCGAGTCTGGTCAGGATAACGGTACCCATCGACTGCGCGATCTGGCGCCGGACCGTTTCGAGAGCAGCGAGTACTACCACCACTACTATCGCGGCCTGGGACTCAAGGATGAGATCGGACTCTTCGCACGGGTCAGCGACGACACCGTGATGGTGCTGTCCCTCGGCTTCCGTACCCAGTCGCGACCGGTGACTCGGCGCACCGTACAGGCGCTACGCCACCTGACGCCCATCGTCGAAGCCCTGCTTCAGCGGTTCTGGAGCTGGCAACGCAGTGCCTTCGAACCGCAACACCAGGAGGTCGAGCCCGTCGACGCCGCCTTCTCGAGCTTTGGCCAGGGTGTGCTCACCCGCCGCGAGCAGGATATCGTGCGCCTGCTGCTGGCGGGCCACTCGGCCAAGTCGGCGGCGCGAGAGCTCGGCATCAGCGACGGTACCGTCAAGGTCCACCGCAAGCACGTCTACCAGCGCCTGCAGGTCTCGAGTCAGGCCGAGCTGTTTCGCGCCTTTCTCGATCACGTAGCGCTGATCTCCCGCCAGCAGCGCGACTGACGCACCCGCTCAGAAGCGGTAGGAGAGATACAACCGTCCCTCCCAGATATCCAGGTCATCATGGCCGATGCTGAGATAGCCGGCGCTGGCCTCGAGCAGGGTGGCCTCGCCGACAAACCAGCGAGCGCCAGTGCGCAGGGTACCCGTCAGGTCAGAAGGGTCCTCCCACTCCAGATCCTCGTTGAGGTAGCGCCCGTCGTTGGGCTGTTCGAAGGCCCAGTCCACCCCCAGTTCGGCGTAGGGCATGATCAGACCCGCGTGGTCAGTGTGGTAGATACGGCTAAGCTCACCACTGACCGACGCGACGCCAGTGCTGTAGGAGTCGCCGGGCACTTCCACCTCCACCGGTATCCCCAGGATCTTGCCGTCCAGGTCATAGTCGTCGCTGCGCTCACGGGAGTAGAACAGCGAGACGGTGGGACGCAACAGGGCCTCCCCCCAGCGGTACTGACCGTGGGCATTGAGCGCGCCGCCGAAGCTACGGGTGTCGAAGCTGCCATCCAGGGTCGCCAGTTCGGTGTCATTGTCACCCCAGCGCCAGATCAGCGATGCGTCCAACGCCCAGCGCTCGGACAGTCGATAGGCGACATAGGGCGAGATGCTGAAGCCATCGCTGTCGCTGTCCCAGGCGCCGCCAAAGTTGTCAGAGCGGCTCGAGTCGACGCTAAAACTGACACCCGCCACCGCCTGCTCCGACACCCAGCGGTCGACCCCCACCGCCACTACCTGGGCCTCGCCATCCAGATCCTGGCCATCACGGTCATCGGAGATATCGGTATAACGAGCATCCACCCAGGTGTTCCAGGGAGAGACCGGCTCTCCCTGACGCCCTGCGGTGATCGGCACCTGTTCCATCAAGGTGGCCTCCAGCGCGTTCCGGGTTCTTGCCTGGGCGTGCTGGCGCAGCAGGTTCTCGGGGCAGGTCACCACCGGCAGGGTGCCATCGGCCAGCGGCGCGCCCCCGAGTCTGGGGTCGTGACGAGGGTCGATGCAGCGGTTAGCCGGCAGCGGCACCCGCCCGGCATACCACTCGGCCGCATCGACACGGCCAACGATCTGGCCCTGGGGTATCGATGGCACAGAGGGTGTCAGACCCGACGGCGGACGCTGTTCAGGCGGTACGACGCCGATGGGAGGTGTCACCCCGGAAGGTGGCCTGACATCCGGAGGCACGACACCGATGGGGGGCGCTACCTCGCCCGGCCGCGCAACGTTCGGAGGAAGGCTCCATTGCCCCAGGGTGGGCCGCCCCGGCGTCACCCCCACCGGCGGACGTTCGGGGGCGGGCACCGTACCTATCGGCGGCGTCACTCCGGTGGGCGGCCTGAAGTCCGGAGGCACCGTGCCTACCGGCGGCGTCACCCCGGTCGGCGGCCGCTCGATTGGTGGGAAAGCCGGTGGCACCGTACCTATCGGTGGCGTCACCCCGGTGGGTGGTCTGAAGTCCGGCGGCACCGTGCCTATCGGCGGCGTCACCCCGGTCGGTGGTCGCTCGATTGGTGGGAAAGCGGGCGGCACCGTGCCTACCGGCGGCGTTACCCCGGTCGGCGGTCGGAAGCCCGGAGGCACCGTGCCTATCGGCGGCGTTACCCCGGTCGGGGGTCGGAAGCCTGGCGGCACCGTCCCTATCGGCGGCGTCACCCCGGTCGGCGGCCGCTCGATTGGTGGGAAAGCGGGTGGCACCGTGCCTATCGGCGGCGTCACTCCGGTCGGGGGTCGGAATCCTGGCGGCACCGTCCCTATCGGCGGCGTCACCCCGGTGGGTGGCCGGAAGCCTGGAGGCACCGTACCTATCGGCGGCGTCACCCCGCCAGGGCGGGAAAAATCAGGAAAGATCTTGCCGATGGGAGGGGTAATGCCCGGACGCTCCGGCATCGGGATCTGCCCGGCCGGCGGCAATGTGAAGCCACCCTTCTGGTTCTGGGTATCCAGCAGACAATCCTTGTTGCCCCCCAGATCCAGAAGCTTGTGCACACCACCGTTGCCGTTGGATACCACTGGCGACAGGGTCAGGTGCAGGCCGCCGGCATTGCGCGTCCACTCATCGACGCTCTGCTTTCCCTGCGCCGCCTCCAACCCGAAGTCACCCGGCGAGGTCCCCGACAACCACACCGAGCGCGAACCATCGTTGGTGACACCGACAAACGCCAGCCCTCCCGAGGCACCACAGTTGGCGGCGATAGCGGGTAACGGGGCCGACATCAGAAAGGCGACAAGGGTGCCCAGGGCACGACGAGTAAAGGGTGGTGCTGGCAACATGGCAAAGTATCCGGACTGACCATTCAGCATCCGCCGCGCCGGAATCTGGGCCACCTCTTCCGGCACCTGCGGATCATTACGGCACAGCCTACACCAACGTCGGAGGATCGCTACGTCTGCCTCAAGTCTCGGTAGTGCCGTTTCGCGCACCCCTCTCTCAATCATGAGGTAGATCAAGGTCATGGCAACCTGAGTCGATCATAGGCTACCCCATCGGTGATACCGGCACTGCCGCCGCCTGGCGGCCCGAGGAGACCTACCCTCATAAGGATATGTCATCGACAGGGGCAGTCTGGCGAGACTGGAGACCTTCCCAAGGAGGTTTCCAATGACAACACCCGACACTCGCCTCTCGTCCCGCCCCTCGACTCCCGTCGCCGACACGGCTCCGGTTCCGGCCCCGGCCCCAGTCCCAGCAACAGTGGATGCCGAGACCCTGTGGCGCCAGGATCGGGACCACTTCGTCCATCCCTTCACCGACTTCAGCGTCTTCCACGACAAGGGCTGCGAGCTGATCACCGATGCCGAGGGCATCCACGTTCAGGACATTCACGGCAACCGCTTTATCGACGGCATCGCCGGGCTGTGGTGCGTCAACGTTGGCCACGGTCGTGCCGAGATCGGCCAGGCCATGGCCGAACAGGCCACCCGCATGGCCTACTTCTCGACCTTCAACAATCTGTCCAACGCACCGGCTACGCGGCTGGCCGCCAAGCTCGCCGAACTGGCCCCGGCCCACCTCAACCATGTCTTCTACAGCTGCGGAGGCTCCACCGCCAACGACGCCACCATCCGCCTGGTGCACTACTACTTCAACCGCCTGGGCAAGCCGAACAAGAAGCGTATCCTGTCGCGCCGCAACGCCTACCACGGCACCACCTACCTGGCCGCCAGCCTGACCGGTATCGAGAGCAACAACTGGGAATTCGACACCCTCGATGGTCTGGTCACCCATCTAAGCGAGGCCAACCTCTATCGTCGCCCCGAAGGCATGGATGAAGCGCAGTACTGTGATCATCTGGTCGCGGAACTCGAGGCCACCATCGCCGAGATCGGCGCCGACAATATCGCCGCCTTCATCGCCGAGCCGATCATGGGAGCCGGCGGCGTACTGGTGGCCCCCCGGGGCTATCACGCCCGCATGCAGGAGGTGCTGCGCGCCCACGACATCCTGTATATCGCCGACGAGGTGGTCACCGGCTTCGGTCGCCTCGGCCACATCTTCGCCTCGGAAGCGGTATTCGACACCCAGCCCGACGTCATCAACCTGGCCAAGGGCCTGTCCTCGGGCTATGCCCCGCTCGGCGCGACCCTGATCTCCGACCGCCTCTACGAGGTGCTGGGCAAGCCCCAGGGCAAGGGCGGAGTACTCAGCACCGGCTTCACCTACTCCGGACATCCGGTCAGTTGCGCCGCGGCGCTCAAGAATATCGAGATCCTCGAGCGAGAAGAGCTTTGCGCCAACGTCCGCGAGGTCGGCCCCTATCTGGAGCAGGCACTGGCGACGCTGTCACGACATCCCACCGTCGGCGACGTGCGCGGCAGCCACTTCATGATGTGCATCGAGAACGTGGCCGACAAGGACACCAAGGCGCTGTTCCCGGTGGACGCGCGTGTCGGCGATCGGGTGGCCTTCGAGGCCCAGCAGCGCGGACTGATCATTCGTCCGGTGGGGCATCTCAACGTGATCTCACCGCCCCTGATCTGGACCCGCGACACCGTCGACGAGGCCGTCGCCATCCTCGACGAGGCGCTTGCCGCCACCGCCGAGTCCCTGCGTCGCGACGGCTATCTCTAGCCACGAACCCTCCTGCAACACGAGGCCGCGTTTTTTTGCCGCGCGGCCAGCGCAGGGCTCGCCCCTGCGCGATAGCTTCCGTCCAATAACAACCGTCGCCACAGGCGATACAAGGAGCTTGCATGGAAACCTACGGCGTCTGGAGCCTGGTTCCCACCCTGGTGGTGCTGGTCACCGCCATCATCACGCGTCGCACCATCGAATCACTGCTTGCCGGCTGCCTGGTCGGGCTCTTGATGATCGCCCCCAGCGAGGTCGTCACCCGCGGGTCGGACATCCTGCTCACGGTCCTCGGCAATGACACCGTCACCTGGATCATCCTGGTCTGCGGCCTGTTCGGCAGCCTGATCGCTCTGCTGGTCAAGACCGGCGGCGTGCTGAGCTTCGGTGACGCCATGACCAAACGACTGCACAGTCGTCGCCAGAGCCTGCTGACCACCTGGGTGCTGGGGCTGGTGATCTTCGTCGACGACTACCTCAACGCCCTGACCATCAGCGCCTCGATGAAGAAGATCACCGATCGCTTCGGCGTCTCCCGCGAAAAGCTGGCCTATCTGGTGGATTCCACCGCCGCCCCGGTGTGCATCCTGGTGCCCTTCTCGACCTGGGCGGTGTTCTTCGCCGGCCTGCTCGAGGACAACAACGTCGCCGACAACGGCATGTCGCTGTACATCTCGGCGATCCCGTACATGGCCTACGCCTGGGTGGCGGCGGCCCTGGTGCCCCTGGTCGCGCTGGGCTGGCTGCCTGACATCGGCCCGATGAAGACCGCCGAGGCCCGTGCCAAGGCCGGCCAGCCGGTGCCCGATGGCGGCGAGGAGCACGCGCTGCAGATCGACACCAACTACGATGGCCAGAGCCCGCATCTGCTCAACTTCCTGCTGCCCATCGCCAGCCTGATCGTCGCCACCTGGTACTTCGATATCGACATCCTGCGCGGGGTCATCGTTGCCCTGGCCGTCACCCTGGTGCTGATCGCCGTCCAGCGTCTGCTGAGCTTCAACGACACCTTCGATACCGCCCTGGAAGGCTTCAAGGCGATGATCATGCCGCTGGGCACCCTGGTCGCCGGCTTCTCGCTCAAGGAGGTCAACGACGTCCTGGGCCTCACCGAGGTGGTGATCCAGGCGGTACAGCCGCTGATGACCGCCGGCCTGCTGCCCGCCGTGGTATTCGTCACCATGGCCTTCCTGGCCTTTGCCACCGGCTCCTTCTGGGGGCTGTTCGCGGTGGCCATGCCGATCGTGCTGCCGCTGGCGATCAGCATGGACGCCAATATGCCGCTGGTGGTCGGCGCCTTGATCTCGGCCAGCGCCTTCGGTAGCCACGCCTGCTTCTACGGGGACTCCACGGTGCTGTCGGCCCAGGGTAGCGGCTGCAGCCCCATGGCCCACGCCCTGACCCAGATCCCCTACGTGTTGATCGCCGCGGCCCTGGCCACCGGCGTGTTCCTGCTGATCGGATTCTTGTGAGAGCCTCCATGAACCAGACACACCATTCGTCTTCACCGACCCCGGCCCCTATCGCGTCCCCTATCGCGTCGCGTTCCGCTGGCAGCGACGCGCACAGTCCCGCCCGACTTGGCTGGTCCATGCCGGCGGAATTCGCCCCTCACGACGCCTGCTGGATGCTGTGGCCCCAGCGCCCGGATACCTGGCGCCTGGGAGCCAAGCCCGCCCAACAGGCCTTCGTCGAGGTGGCCAGCGCCATCGCCGAGAGCGAGACCGTCTACGTGGGCGTCAACGACGATCAGTACGAAAACGCCCGTTATCAGCTTCCGGAATCGATTCGCGTGGTCGAACTATCCAGCAACGACGCCTGGATGCGGGACGTGGGCCCGACCTTTCTGACCCACCCCGAACATGGCCTGGCGGTGGTGGACTGGGAATTCAACGCCTGGGGCGGACTCAAGGGCGGACTTTACTTTCCCTGGGACAAGGACCGCCGGATCCGCCCCAAGATCGCCGAAATGCTGGGCATCCCCCGCTTCGATGCCGGTATCGTGCTGGAAGGCGGTGCCATTCACGTCGACGGCGAGGGCACCCTGATCACCACCGAGGAGTGCCTGCTCAACCCCAACCGCAACCCGGGTCTGGATCGCGCCGCCATGGAGGCGCGCCTGGGTGAGCAGCTGGGCATCAGCAAGGTCATCTGGCTTCCCCGGGGCTGCTACCTCGATGAAACCGACGGCCACGTCGACAATCTCTGCTGCTTTGTGGGCCCCGCCGAAGTTGCCTTGACCTGGTGCGACGACGCCGCGGACCCGGAGTACCAGATCTGTCGCGACGCCCTGGCGGTGCTGGAAGCCAGTACCGATGCCTGCGGTCGACCGTTCACCGTGCACCGCCTGCCCCAGCCCGGCCCGCTGTTTATCGGCGAAGACGAGGCCAGCGGCATCGACCGGCTCTCCAGCTCGCACCCACGCCAGCCCGGGGACCGCATGGCGGCCTCCTACGTCAACTTCTACATCGGCAATCGAGTGGTGGTCATGCCCCTGCTGGATGAACGCCGCGACAACGAGGCTCGCGACATTCTGGCGAGGCTTTTTCCCGAGCGTCGGTTGATCGGCGTGCCCGCCCGAGAGATCCTGCTCGGCGGCGGCAACGTCCACTGCATTACCCAACAACAGCCGAGGGATCCAAGACGTACCTGACAGGCGGGAGTCGTCGTCGGTAACGACACGGCACCAGAAAATGTCTGCTGGAAGCGACACCACATCGGAGAATCAAGGGGTTGTGCTCGGCTCTCTTGGCCAATAGGCTCGATATGGCACATAACAGCATAGGAGAAACATCATGAGGAAGGGTTCCATCAAGACACTCTCCAGCCTGCTGCTGGCCACTTTCATGACCTTGGGCCTCGCCGCCTGCGGCACCGGCACCGGTGAACGCGCCGCCAGTGGCGCTGGCGTGGGTGCCGCCGTAGGTGCCGGCGCCGCCGCCGCCACCGGTGGTGACGTCGCCGAGGGCGCCGTGATCGGCGGTGGCGTAGGCGCGGCCACCGGCGCCGCCACCGATGAGGACGACGTCGACCTGGACAACTAAGGTCCTGGGCCTGGGGCGAGGCGAGGGTGCCTCGTTCCAAACCTGCTCGACGCACAGGAACACCGCCGGCTTGCCGGCGGTGTTCTTGTATCTGGCCGGTCGTGTATCTCGCCCGGGCCTGTCCGGCCGTGTGTCTGAGCTGTCGTGTGTCTGACCTGGTTCGGCCAAGCGAGCATGGCTCCCACAATTGGCGCCAATTGGCGACAATTGCTGCATATTTGCTTCACTTGCTCCTTTCTGTGCCGTTGTTACTGTTAGGGTCATCCCCCAGCATGAGGACGACGACATGAAACTTCTGAAGATGACCGGGCTGAGCGCTACTGCCCTGACCATGGCCCTGGCACTGTCGGCCTGCGGTACCGGTACCGGAGAACGGGCGCTGAGTGGCGCGGGGGTCGGTGCAGCGGTAGGTGCCGGCGCGGCGGCCATCACCGGCGGCGACGTGGGCAAGGGCGCGGTCATCGGCGGCGGCGTGGGTGCGGCGACCGGTGCTGCCACCGATTCCCGGGACATCGACCTCAGTCGCTAAGTCCAGGCCCGAGGCGTCCAGACAGCTTTCGACCCCGCCCCGATCCGAGCCAGGATGCCGCCCTCAGCGGCAGACCCGACCGCCCACGCCGAGATGAAAGTGATCGGCGTGGGCGGCATTGTAGTCAGGCCCCAGCACGGTGCCGAAGACCTTGCAGGCGCGCTGCCCCACTTCCTTCAGGAAACGTCCTTCGGCTCCCTTGCCCCAGTGGCCCGACAAGCTGACGCGACGACCGTCCTCGAGTTCGAAGGCGGCCACATCCAGGGCCTCGGCGCTGGCATGCTGGCTGCGACGTCCCTCGGCTCGACCATAGATGTTGCGGCAGGCGAAGCTGCCGAAGTGTTCGATCTGGGCCACGTCCACGCCAAGGTGGGCACGCGCAGCGGCGCTGAGCTCATGACGCTCGAACACCGCCCAGGCCACCGCCAGCGGGCAGCGTGTCATCACGCTCGGCTGCATGCGCGACTGGCCTCCGGCGTAGCGCACCAGATTGGAAAGCTCGCACTGGCCCCGGGTGACGTCATCCAGTGGGGTATATCGCTGGGGCGGGTCCGCCGCCAGCACCGCACGGCAGGCCTCGGGGTCATCCGCCAGCCGCGCCAGCTTCCAGCCGAGGAAAGGACCAGGCGGCGTCTCGATCGATATCGGTGTCCAGGGCAACCAGCGATCCGGTATTGCGATCATCCCCTTGTCCAGGGCAACGCCCAACACCAGCAGCATGATCAACAGCCACTGCCCCATACAGTTCCTTCCTGTGCCCGACCCTTTCTGTGCCCAACCCTTCCTGCGCCCGACCCTTGGCCACGGTTCATCCCACGACCGGGGCGTCGAGTACGATCAGGGGTCCACCAACAAGGATAGCGCCAGAGCGACGATACCGACCGTCACGGCGGTTACCACCGCCAGGATGACGATACGGTCCAGCCAGCGATCGAAGGTGACCCAGTTGAATGTCAGCCGCCTGCGACGAGACGGAGGCCCGCGGCGGGTCGCGCCGCGGGCAGGGGGTGAAGACATGGCCGAGATCCTTCCGACGATACCCTGAGCTTACGTCCTGGCACTCTTCCTGACTACCAATGCATCGTAGATACTGCATTTTGCGCCAAGTTTCGTTTGACGGTGCTCGCCCGGGGTCACAGATCGCCGGTGCCGGTCGACGTCACCTCAGTGGTTGATGCGCCGGTTGACCACGTTGGGGGCCCGCCGCAGACGCTCCTCCTCGGCCAGGTTGCCGGCCTCGAACGGATCCGCGCCCACCGGGGTCTCGCCATGCTGACGATACAGCTGTGACAGCATGTTGCGGCGATCCGCCTGCAGCTCCTTGACCAGCACGAACATCATCCCGAACAGGATGAACGAGAACGGCAGGGCCGCCAGCACGGCGGCGGACTGCAGTCCCTTGAGCCCACCTGCAACGATCAGCGTCAGACAGATGGCGGCAATCAACAGCCCCCAGCAGATCCGCTTGTACAGCGGCGGAGCGATGGAGCCATGGTCGGTCATCTGGGCGACGATAAAGGAGGCGGAGTCTGCCGAGGTGACCAGAAAGATGAAGATCAGGATCATGGCGAGCACCGACAGCACCGTGGAAAACGGCATCAGGTCGAACATCTCGAACAGTGCCACGGTGATATTGTCCTGGGTGGCGGCGGCCAGGCCGGCATCACCGCCCAGCTCCATATGCAGGGCCGCCCCGCCGAACACCCCGATCCACAGACACGCCAGCAGCGGCGGCACCACCAGCACACCGAGTACGTACTCGCGAATGGTCCGTCCCCGCGAGACCCGAGCCACGAAGGTGCCGACAAAGGGCGACCAGGCGATCACCCACGCCCAGTAGAAGATGGTCCAGCTGGAAGCCCAGGGGTCATCGTTGTAGGGCGACATCTTGAGGCTCATGCCGATGAAGTTCTGCAGGTAGTCGCCGATGCCCAGGGTGATGGTCTCGAGGATCTTGACCGTGGGGCCGGTGAACAGCACGTACAGCATCATCGCGATGCACAGCGCCATATTGAGGTTGGACAATCGCTTGATGCCCTTGTCGAGCCCCGACCAGGTCGAGGCCATGTACGCCACGAACATCACCCCGAGGATGCCCGCCTGCCAAAGGCCGCTTTCCGGCAGTCCGAAGACCGCATTGAGGCCACCATTGACCTGCAGTACCCCGAGCCCCAGCGAGGTCGCCACCCCCATCACCGTGGCGACCACGGCGAAGATGTCGAGCCAGTCGGTGTAGGGGCGCAGCGCCGGGCGCTTGGCGGTCATCGACGACAGCACCGAGGAGACCAGCCCGGCCTGGTCCTTGCGAAACTGGAAGTAGGCGATGATCAGCCCGACCAGCGAGAATGCCGCCCACTGGTGCACCCCCCAGTTGAAGTAGCTCATCTGGATGGCGTAGCGCGCCGCTTCCACGCTTTCGGCGGGGACCGCGCCATAGGGAGGCTCGGCGAAGTGGGTCATGGGCTCGGCCATGCCGTAGAACACCAGACCGACGCCGAAGCCGGCCGCCAGCAGCATGCTGATCCAGGAAAAGGTGCCGTAGGTGGGGGTGCTATCCTGGGGCCCCAGGCGCACCTTGCCGTACTTGCTCATCGCCAGCGCCACCAGAAAGATGACGAAGGCGAACACCGCCATCAGGTAGAACCAGCCAAAGTAGTGGGTCACCTGGCTCAGCGCGGTGTTGGCGGCGTCACCGAAGGCGTCGGGGAAACTGGCGCCCACGGCGACCAGGGCGATGATGATAAGGGCAGATAGACGAAAGACGCGATCCTTGCCAGACAGCGGCAGGCGCTCCTGCAGCGCTCGACCGTTCATGGACACTCCTTGCCAGACGGCGGTCATGATGTGAGGGGCGTAGCACCCTAACAAAAGTCGGACTCTCCATCACGGTAGGCGAATATTCGATTCGGCACAAAAAATTACCGGCACCCTGGGGTACCGGAAATAGTGCCGGCAATAGTGCCGGCAATAGTGTCGGAAATAGTGCCTCCAATAGCGCCGTCAGTTGACGACATAGCAGAAGGCCCGCCATGGGGCGGGCCTTCTGGTTTCCTGCGGTCAGGTCTGGCTCCGCCTCTCCCTTACCAGCCGGGGCTATCACAGACGGGTGATCGAGGCCCGGCCGCCACCACGTGGTTACTGCGGTTTCGGTGTGGCCATCGCCTCGCTGGAGCCACCCTCCTCACTGTCATCCATTTTCAGCGCTTCCTCGGGGGGCTCCATGCCTTCGGTCTTGGCCTGGTCACGCGCCTCGAAGGCGTCTGCACCGACCGGCATCTCGCGGTAGTGCTGATAGAGACCGTCGAGCATCAGCTTGCGATCCTTGCGCAGCTCTCTCACCAGTACGATCACCATCATGTAGAGGATGAAGGTGAACGGCAGCGCCGACAGTACCGATGCCGACTGCAGTCCCTTGAGGCCGCCAGCGGCGATCAGCGTCAGGCAGATGGCGGCGATCAGCACACCCCACAGCACCCGCTTGTAGAGAGGAGGATTGATCGAGCCGTTGTCGGTCATCTGGGCAACGATATAGGACGCCGAGTCTGCCGAGGTCACCAGGAAGATGAAGATCAGCATCATCGCCATCACCGACAAGAGTCCCGAGAAGGGCATCAGATCGAACATCTCGAACAGCGCCACGGTGATGTTGTCCTGGGTCGCCTGGGCCAGGCCGAGGCCCTCGTTGGCCAGTTCCATATGGATGGCGGTGCCACCGAACACGCCCAGCCACAGGCAGGCCAGCAGTGGCGGCACGAACAGCACGCCGAACACGTACTCCTTGATGGTGCGCCCCTTGGAGATGCGCGCCACGAAGGTGCCGACAAAGGGCGACCAGGCGATGACCCAGGCCCAGTAGAAGATGGTCCAGTTCTGGGCCCAGGGATTATCGTTGTAGGGCGACATGCGCAGGCTCATCACGAAGAAGTTCTGCAGGTAGTCGCCCAGTCCCAGGGTAATGGTCTCCAGCAGCTTGATGGTGGGGCCGGTGGCCAGCACGTAGACCATCATGGCGATACACATGATCATGTTGAGGTTGGACAGTCGCTTGATCCCCTTGTCCAGGCCCGACCAGGTGGACGCCATGTAGGCCAGGAACATACAGAACAGGATGATGAACTGCCACAGGCCGTTCTCCGGGATGCCGAACACCGCGTGCAGGCCGCCGTTGGTCTGCAGCACGCCCAGCCCCAGCGAGGTCGCCACCCCCATCACCGTAGCCACCACGGCAAAGACGTCCAGGGCGCCGTTGAACTTGCGCAGCCCCGGTCGCTTGGCGGTCAGCGGACGCAGCACCACCGACACCAGGCCCGCCTGCTCCTTGCGAAACTGGTAGTAGGCGATGATCAAGCCCACCAGAGCGAAGGCCGCCCACTGATGAATCCCCCAGTTGAAGAAGCTGTACTGAATCGCGTACCGGGCCGACTCCGCGCTTTCCGGCGTCATGTCTGCGTAGGGTGGTGCAATATAGTGGGTCATGGGCTCGGCCATGCCGTAGAACACCAGGCCAACCCCGAAGCCGGCGGCCAGCAGCATGCTGACCCAGGAAAAGAAGCCGTATTCTGGCTTGCCGTCCTGCGGCCCCAGGCGCACCTTGCCGTACTTGCTCATGGCAAGGCCGAGCAGGAATACCACGATGCCGGTGACCGACAGCAGATAGAACCAGCCAAAATAGTGGGATACGCCTCCCAGGGCGCGACTGGCGACTTCGCCGAAACCTTCAGGGAACATGGCCCCCAGGGCCACCAGGATCAGGATGATGATCGCGGAGACGTAAAAGACCCGCTGTCCTTCATTGCGTTGCATATCGCCTTCCTTTTGTTCGACTGCTTGTTGGAAGGCCTGTGCAGCGCCGCTCCGGCGAAGACCACGCTCGGACGCTCCTTATCGAACGCTTCTGCCCGGGCATTCGCCGAGCAGCCTTTGCAGACCCGTACTTTGATAACCGTTAGGTTGTTATCTATCATCCCCGGGCAGCCCACCGATCCGGCTTGGCACTAAGCTGACACTGGACTGCCACTGGAGACTCGAAGTCCTCGAAGGGACCTCGGTGACATCATAGTGAAGTTCGCCAACAAGACAGCGGAATCCACCACCCGCCAGTCGGCGCGGCAAAACATCCGCCAAATTCGTCGCCTCAGGTACGAATTTTCCCGACCAAAAGCCCGGCTAAAAGCCCGGCCAGAAACCCGACCAAGAACCCGGCCAGAAACTCGGCCTAAAACTCGGCCCAAGAAAAGGAGAGCCCCATGGCCCGTCTCGACACTACGCCCCTTTCGGTCCTGGACCTGGCGCCGATCCGGGATGGCGGCACCGTCGCCGACAGCTTCCATGACAGCGTTGCCCTCGCCCGCCTGAGCGAATCGCTTGGCTTCACCCGCTACTGGCTGGCCGAACATCATGGGCTGGAGGGGATCGCCAGCGCGGCGACCTCGGTACTGATCGGACACCTGGCGGAGAAGACCTCACGCATCCGCGTGGGCAGCGGCGGCATCATGCTGCCGAACCATCCACCGCTGGTGATCGCCGAACAGTTCGGCACCCTGGAGACGCTCTATCCGGGCCGCATTGACCTGGGGCTGGGCCGGGCGCCGGGCTCGGACGCGGCCACCATGGCGGCGATGCGCCGCGATCCCCACGCTGGCGTCGAGGACTTCCCCCAGCGTCTGGCCGAACTGGAAGGCTTTCTTGGCGAGGCCCGACCGGAGCAACGGGTCCGGGCGGTGCCCGGCCAGGGCACCCGAGTACCGATCTGGCTGTTGGGCTCGAGCCTGTACAGCGCCCAGTTGGCCGCCCACAAGGGGCTGCCCTTTGCCTTCGCCGCCCAGTTCGCCCCGGCCCAGCTCGACGAAGCGCTGGCCATCTATCGCCGCGACTTCCGCCCCTCCGAGGTGCTCGCGGCGCCCTACGCCATGGTCGGCCTGCCGGTGCTGGCCGCCGCTACGGACGAGCGCGCCGACTACCTCGCCAGCACCGCAAGGCAGAAGTTTCTGGGCCTGATTCGCGGCCAGCGCGGACGCGCCCGGCCACCGGTGGCGACGCTGGACTGGACCCCCATGGAGCGCGCCCAGGTGGAAGGGTTTCTTGGCGCCGCGGTGATCGGCAGCCCGGCGACGGTGCGCGACGGTCTGGAGCGCCTGCTCGAACGCACCCAGGCCGATGAGCTGATGATCAACACCGACACCTATGCCCTGGAGGATCGCCTCGAGAGCTACCGCCTGGTCGCTGAGGTATGGCTAGGCTGAGCCCCGCCCGGCAACGTGGCGCGACGGGGCCTCAACGCGGAGGGTGAGCCCCGGGCGTACGCCATTCGGGCTCGCGCTCGAGCCAGTCGGGAGCGGCCTGCTCGAAGGCATGAGCCCAGCGCAGCAGGTCGCGATCACGACGATGGGGAGCGATGAGCTGGACGCCCATGGCCTGACCGCGCGGGTTGAACCCCGCCGGCAGATTGATCACCGGGCACCCCGACAGGGAGCCGGCGATCACCACCTCCATCCAGCGATGGTAGCTGTCCATCGTTCGCCCGGCGATCTGCCCGGGCCAGGGTGTGTCGACGTCGAAGGCAAATACCTGGGCGCTGGGCAGGGCCAGCGCATCGAAGCGCTCGAACAGTCCGAGCAGGCAGGCGTACCAGGCACTGCGCTCGACGTTGGCACGGTGCACATCCAGCGCCGTTCGGCCCATGCCCTGCTCGACCTCCCAGCAGGCCTCGGGCTTGAGCTGGCAACGACGGCTATCGTCGGCCCAGACCTCTGACAGACTGCCCGCCACCGCCCACTGGCGCAGCACCAGCCAGCTTTGCCACAGCCGCTCGGGTGACATCTCCGGCACCACCGGCTCGACCCGGGCACCGAGGCGCTCGAACACCGACAGCGCCCCCTGGCAGACGTCCAGCACACCCTCTTCCATCGCCAGGTAGCCCTGCCAGTCGCCGAGCCAGCCGATACGCAGGCCCGACGCCGCGTCAGCGTCATCGAACGGATCGGCGAGACGCTCGGGATCATCGGCGAGTGACAGGGGAGCGCGGGGGTGGGCCCCGGCCTGGGTCGCCAGCAGTCTGGCAAGGTCGCCGACGCTGCGCGCCATGGGCCCTTCGGTGGCCAGCTGATGGCCGAAGATATCAGGGCCTGGACCATGGGGAACGCGACCGAAGGAAGGCCTCATCCCGAACAGGTTGTGGTAGGCGGCGGGGTTTCGCAAAGACCCCATCATGTCGCTGCCATCGGCCACCGGCAGCATGCGCATGGCCAGGGCGGCAGCGGCCCCGCCGCTGGAGCCACCGGCGCACAGGGCGGGATCGAAGGCGTTGCGGGTCGCGCCGAAGACGCGGTTGTAGGTCTGGGAACCGAGGCCAAACTCCGGCGTGTTGGTCTTGCCGACAAAGATGGCACCGGCCTCGCGCATCCGCCTGACCATGATGCCGTCCTGCTGTGGCACCTGACCCTTGAACAAGGGCGAGCCCATCGAGGTCGGCAGGTCACGCGTGGCCGAAAGGTCCTTGATCGCCTGGGGAATGCCGTGGAGCCAGCCGCGAGAGCGCCCCGCCGCCAGTTCGCGGTCGCACTCCCCGGCCTCTTCCATCAGCACCTCGTGGTCACGGCGAGAGACGATGGCGTTGACCACCGGGTTGGCCGCGTCGATCTGTGCCAGGTAGGCGTCCATCACCTCGCGGCAACTAAGCTCTCGTGCATGGATCGCCCGGGACAGCGCAAGCGCTCCCAGCGCCAGGATCTCGCGCTGGGCAGGGCTGGTGGCGCCCTCGCCCACGGACGGAGCAGAGGATGAAGCGCCGGGCGGTGAGGTGGCCGAATCAGACGGTAAAGGTGACGATGGCGGTGGAATAGGCATGGCGTCCTCGCTGCACGGCATTGAGACGAGCGGGCTGGCCCGACATGTTCCAACGCTAGCGGGCGGAGCCTCAGCTGTCACTTATGCAAGAGCCTCCGCTGTCATCCATGCAGACGATCGAGGGCGACCAGCCAGCCCAGGTAGACCTCACCATAGCGCTTGACTCGGCCTGCGTCGGGCTCGGCCCGGGAGCCTTCATCCAGCTGCACCAGCGCCTGGCACAGCTCGTCCAGGTCGCCCTCCCTGGCACACCAGGCCGCCTGGATGGCGCCGCCAAGCGCGGCGGCGTCGGTCACCCGGGGGCACACCACCTCGGTGGCGGTGATGTCCGCCACCATCTGGCGCCAGGCGGCGCTGTGGGCGCCGCCGCCGATCAGCCGAATCTGGCGTGCCTGGTCAGCCAGCGGCCCCATCAGGTCAAGGCCGTAGCGCAGACAGAAGGTGGCGCCCTCCACCACCGCGCGACACAGATGGGCGGGGCTGGTGTTGCGGCTGGTCAGGCCGAGAAAGGAGGCGCTGGCCTCGGGCAGGCTCGGTACCCGTTCGCCGTTGAAGAACGGCAAGACCGTCACGCCATCGGCGCCGACAGGCGCCTGGGCCAGGGCCTGGTTGAACCCCGCCAGGTCGAGACCGAACAGCTCACGCACGCGATTGGTGGCCGAAGTGGTGTTCATGGTGCAGACCAGCGGCAGCCAGCCCGCGTGGCTGGCGCAGAAGTTGGCGACCATGGCGGAATCAGCCAGCACCGGGTGATCGGAGTGGGCGCAGACGGTGCCCGAGGTGCCAAGGCTCATGGTTACCTTGCCCGGCACGATGTTGCCGGTGCCGATGGCGCCGAGCATATTGTCTCCGCCGCCGCTGGCGACCGCGACGCCCGGGGAAAGCCCCAGCTCCCGGGCCAGCACCGGCCGGACCTGCCCTGCCGTGTCGCGGGACTCGATCAGTCTTGGCAGCACCCGGGCCGGGTCCAGCTCAGGGGCGATCCACTGCCACACCTCAGGACTCCAGCGCCGTGAGCGACTATCGAAATAACCGGTACCCGAGGCGTCTCCCGCCTCGCTGACACGCTCGCCGGTCAACCACAGATTGAGGTAGTCGTGGGGTAACAGCACGCCATCCACGCGATCATAGATGTCGCGATGATGCTCGCGCAGCCAGGCCACCTTGGAGGCGGTGTAGCCGGTCTGAGGCACCAGGCCGAGACGCGCCAGGCAGCCCTCTTCCCCGCCCAGAGCGCCTATCAGGGCCTGGTTGTGGGCATGGGTCTCGGTATCGCACCACAGCTTGGCCGGGTACAGCACCTGGTCTCTGGCATCCAGCGCCACCATGCCATGCTGCTGGCCGGAGACACCGATGCCGCGGATATCACCGGCGCTGACCCCGGCCGACGCGATCGCCGCGTGGAAGGCGCCGACAAAGGCCTCGATCCACTGTGCCGGGTCCTGCTCGCGCCGCCCCCTGGCGCCCTCGATCATGCGGTGGGGCCGGCTGGCCTCACCGATGGTGGCGCCACGCGCCAGATCCACCACCACCACCTTGGTGCTCTGAGTGCCACAATCCACGCCGAGATACATGTAACGATTCCTTGTTGCCCCATCAACGCGGCGCGCCGAGGCCGACGCGCTCACCGCTGGGTCAGGACGCCAGCGCTTCCAGGGTCGCCCTGGCCCCCTTGTCCTGCAACAGCTTCAACGCCTCGACGTAGGCCACCACGAAGCGCGGCGAGTCGGCGAGATCCCCGAACAGCTCACGGTTCTCGATAAAGGCGGTGGGGTGCTCGCGCTGGGTTGCGGCGAGTTCGGTCAGACGCTCCTTCCAGCGATCGACGATCACGATGGGCTGGCCCAGCTCGTCCATGCCTTCGGCGTAGCGTGCCCAGCTTGCCACCACCGCGGCAGAACGCTTGAGTTCGCCGCCATGCTCGAGCTGGTGACGAATGACCGGCAACAGCCATTTCGGGATTCGGTCCGAGCTTTCGGCACACAGTCGCGAAAGCGTGTCCCGCACCTCGGGGTTGGCGAAGCGCTCGATCAGGGTGCGCCGGTACTGATCGAGGTCGACGCCAGGGACCGGAGGCAGGGTCGGGCTGCCCTCCTCGGCCATGTAGCCGAGCAGGAAGTCGATGAACAGCGGATCCTGACAGACTTCGTGGGCGTAGCGATAGCCGGCCAGATAGCCGACATAGCAAAGCGCCTGGTGCCCCGCGTTGAGCAACCTGAGTTTCATCAGCTCGTAGGGCTCGACGTCCTCGACCAGCTGCACGCCGACCTCATCAAGCGCCGGCCGGCCACTGGCAAAATGATCCTCCAGCACCCATTGGGTGAAGGGTTCGCAGATCACCGGCCAGGCGTCTTCCAGTCCGAAGCGTTCGGCAAGCTCCTCGATGTCGCTCGGTGTGGTCATCGGCGTGATGCGATCGACCATTGAACTCGGGAAAGGCACCTCGGCCTCGACGTACTGCCCGAGCGCGCGATCACGAGCGTAGGCGAAGGCCGTGAACATGCGCCTCGCTACCTCGCCATTGCCCGGAATGTTGTCGCAGGACATCACCGTGAAGGGAGGGACACCGCGCTCGCGCCGGCGCTCGATCGCGGCCACGATCAGGCCAAAACTGGTACGCGGACGCTCGGGGTTGCACAGGTCATACACCACTTCGGCGGCATCGAGATCGAACTCGCCGGTGACCGGATGGACGTTGTAGCCGCCCTCGGTCACCGTCAACGAGACGATCCGGATGGCCGGGTCCGACAGGGTCTCGATCACCGCCTCGGGATCGTCCGGTGCGAAGCGGTAATCGATGATCGAACCGATGACGCGGGGTTCCAGCGTGCCGTCGGGATGCTTGACCACCAGGGTATAGAGGTGATCCTGGCTGGCCAATGCCTCCTGCATGCGCTTGTCACCCGGCATCACGCCGATGCCGACGATGCCCCAGTCATGGGCCTGCCCGGCTTCCATCAGACGATCCAGGTACATGGCCTGATGGGCCCGATGAAAACCGCCGACGCCAAAATGGGCGATGCCCGGTGTCAGCGTCCGACGATCGTAGCTGGGCACCGAGATATGCGGAGCGAGACCAGCCAGTTCCGCGTTGCAAAGTCGTGTCATGAAGGCTCTCCGCCAGATGAACAATGAGAAAACAGAGCCGCTTTCCGAAAATGGGATTGGCTAGTGCCAGTGGAGATCGGCGGTGATCGAGCGAGTCTTGATCAGGCGCGCGTTGAGCATGTCCTTGTCCCGGGTCTTGGCGATGGCCCCGGCCTGATCCTGGCCCATGCCGAGCCAGCGCTCGATCAATCGCTGCTCGAGCACCGGGTCGGCGACCTCGAGAAACAGGCTGAAGTCGAAGTAGTCCGCCAGTGCTGGCCAGGGTCCGTGATCCAGCAGCAGGTAGTTGCCCTCGACGATCAACACGCGATGACCGGGCGTGATCACCCGAGCCCCGGCCCGAGCCAGGTCCAGCGGTCGGTCGAATACCGGTACGGCCACGTCCCGGTCGGCGCGCCTCAGCCGCTCCAGGTCATGGCGCAGGCCATCCACGTCGAAGGTTTCCGGCGCGCCCTTGATGGGCAGCAGCCCCTGGGATTCGAGCACGCCGTTGTCGAAGTGGTAGCCGTCCATGGGCACCACCTCGGCGACACCGGGTTGCCGCTCGTTGAGCTGACGCGCCAGCCAGGCGGAGCGAAAGGACTTGCCGGCCCCCGGCGGGCCGGCCAGGGCAACGATAAAGCGTGCCCTGCCCTCGCTGCGCGTCAGTAGTTCGTCAGCGATCGCTTCCATGGAGGGGGTCATGTATCACCTCGCTCGTGCCCGTGGCTCAACTCATCCAATTGCCGCCGTCGACGTTCAGGGTCTGGGCGATGACATAGTCGCTGTCGGCGCTGGCCAGAAACACCGCAGCGCCGGCGTAGTCGTCCGGTCGCCCCATGCGGCCACAGGGCACCGCCTCGCCCACCAGTCGCTTCTTCTCGCCGAGGGGGCGTCCCTCGTAGCGGGCGAACAAGGCGTCGACCTCGTCCCACATGGGGGTATCGACCACACCCGGGGCGATAGCGTTGACGCGGATACCGTGGCGAATCAGATCCAGCGCACAGGACTGGGTCAGACTGATCACCGCTGCCTTGGTGGCACAGTAGGTGCTGACCAGAGGCTCGCCACGCCGCCCGGCCTGGGAGGCCATATTGATGATGACGCCGCCGCGTTTCGCCTCGACCATCGCCTTGGCCACCGCCTGCAGGGTGAAGAACAGCCCCTTGACGTTGACTGCGAACTGGCGCTCGAAGTCGGCCTCTTCCACCTCGAGCACCGGCGCCATGCCAAATACCGCCGCATTATTGACCAGCACGTCGATAGTGCCAAAACGTTTCTCTACCTTTCGAACCATAGCAGCGATGGCGGCGTTGTCGCGGACATCCAGCACAGCACCCATCGCACGCTCGCGGTCGAAGCCTTCCAGCGCCTGGTCGATCGCCTCACTGTCGACATCGGCGATCACCACGCGCGCCCCCTCCTCGGCGTAACGCCTCGCGATGGCAAGCCCGATCCCGCGTGCGCCACCGGTGATCACGGCGGTCTTGTCCTGAAGCTTGCCTGCCAACGGGCCAACAGCGGCGTCCTTCATGCGCTGGCCTGCTGACGCTGCTGCCAGCTGGACACCAGGGCGGGCAATTGCGCCATATGGGTCATCACCTGCCACACTCCGAGTTGGCTGAGCCGTTCGGCGTGATCGGCAGGCAGATGGCTTGCCCCGACGAAGCCGATGACCGTCATGCCGGCGGCCAGGGCAGCGCTGGCGCCAGCGATGGAGTCCTCGACCACCAGGCAGGCAGCAGGACTGACCCCCAGGGTCTCGGCGGCCAGCAGGTAGACGCCGGGATCGGGCTTGGGCTTGTCGACCTGCTCGGCACAGAAGATCGGCGCCGTGCCCAGTACTCGGTCCAGGCCGGTACGCGACAACGAGGCGACGACCCGCTGACGACGACTGTTGGAGACCACCGCCTTGGCACCGGGAATCGCCGACAGTGCCTGTGCCACGCCATCGATGGCGGTGAGTTCGCGGGCGAGGCGGGCTTCGATCTCGTCGTCGAGCAGGGCCAGCGCGTCCTCTGGCAGCGCATGAGCACTCTGGTCGTCGAGAAGTTCGAGAATCGCCGCAGTAGTGCGGCCCAGGGCTTCATTCAGGGCCGCCTCGACGTCGAGGTCGGGCAGCCACTCGGCCAGCCGCTCGGCCAGGGTCGCCTCGGCGATCACCTCACTGTCCACCAGCACGCCATCGCAGTCGAAGATCAGGGTCGTCATGGTCGCTCCTCAGGCTTCCGCGGTACTGGCGGCACGATTGTCCTGGCGGGTCAGCGAGGCCAGCGGGTGACGCTTAAGGCTTGCCAGTGCCAGCCCCTGCTCACCGAACAGGTGAGCGCGGCCCGGCTCGAAGCCGAAGCGAATCTCGTCTCCCACCCGGTGGGTCACGTCGCCATCCACCATCAGCGTCAGCAAGTCGCCGTCCATCTCCACGTACAGCGAGGTCTGTCCGCCCAGCCGCTCGATCACGCTGACGCTGGCCTTCAGCGGCCCCTGGTCGTCGAGCATCAGATGCTCGGGACGGATGCCTAGCTCCAGCGCCTGCCCCTGGACCACGTCATCGCCTTCCACCGGCACCTTGACGGTATCGCCGCCCGGCACACGCACCTCGACCCCCTGGGCGTCGCCGGCAACGGCCTCGACCTTCAGGAAGTTCATCTTGGGCGAGCCGATGAAGCCGGCCACGAAACGGTTGCGCGGATGGTGATACAGCTCCATCGGCGAGCCGACCTGCTCCACCACGCCGCCCTGGAGCACCACGATCTTGTCGGCCATGGTCATGGCCTCGATCTGGTCGTGGGTCACATAGATCATGGTCGCCTTGAGCTCTTCGTGCAGACGCGCCAGTTCGATGCGCATCTGTACCCGAAGCGCCGCGTCCAGGTTGGACAAGGGCTCATCGAACAGGAAGATGCTGGGGTTGCGCACGATGGCGCGGCCGATCGCCACGCGCTGGCGCTGACCGCCGGAGAGCGCCTTGGGCTTGCGCTCGAGCAAGGGCTCCAGCTGCAGGATCTTCGCCGCGTCCAGCACTTTCTGGCGGCGTTCCTGCTGGGACACCCCCGCCAGCTTGAGGCTGAAGCCCATGTTGTCCTCCACCGTCATGTGGGGGTAGAGGGCATAGCTCTGGAACACCATGGCCAGCCCACGCTCCGCAGGCCCGAGGTCGTTGACCCGCTGGCCGTCGATGACGATATCGCCGTCGCTGGTGCTCTCGAGCCCCGCGATCATGCGCAACAGGGTCGACTTGCCGCAGCCGGACGGGCCGACGAAGACCACGAATTCCTGGTCCTTGACCTCCAGATCGACGCCCTTGATGACGTGGGTGTCGCCGAAGCTCTTGACCACCTGGTTGAGTGTCAGTGTTGCCATCTTGTTGTCCTCGAAGTTCTGTCAGGGACGCCGTGGCGCCGCCTGGAATATCTGTCTGGCGGTGCGTCTTTCACCGCGCCGAAGGTCGGTTATTTCACCGCGCCAAAGGTCGCTCACTTCACCGCGCCAAAGGTCGCTCACTTCACCGCGCCGAAGGTCAGACCACGGACCATCTGTTTCTGGGTCAACCAACCAAAGATCAGGATCGGTGCGATGGCCATGGTCGAGGCCGCCGACAGCTTGGCCCAGAACAGTCCCTCGGGACTGGAGAACGACGCGATGTAGGCGGTCAACGGCGCCGCCTGAGAGGTGGTCAGGTTCAGGCTCCAGAAGGCCTCGTTCCAGCTCAGGATCACCGACAGCAGTCCGGTGGAAGCGATCCCCGGCAGGGTCAGCGGCAGCAGCAGGTACCACACCTCCTGGAAGGTGCTGGCGCCGTCCATGCGGCCCGCTTCCAGAATTTCCCTGGGCAGGTCCTTGAAGAAGGTGTAGAGCATCCACACCACGATCGGCAGATTCATCAGGGTGTAGACGATGGTCAGGCCGATGCGGGTGTCGAGCAGGCCGAAGTCGCGGAACAGCAGATAGATCGGTACCAGCACGCCCACCGAGGGCAGCATCTTGGTGGACAGCATCCACAGTAGAGTGCCCTTGGTGCGCTTGGTCGGCAGGAAGGCCATGGCGTAAGCCGAGGGCACCGCGATCAACAGCGCCAGCAGGGTCGAACCAAAGGAAACGACAACGCTGTTCCAGGCAAATTTCAGGTAGTCGGCCCGCTCCTGTACCTCGACATAGCTTTCCAGCGTCGGGGTAAAGATCAGGCTGGGGTCGGCGATGGCCTCGGCTTCGGTCTTGAAGCCGGTGATGATCATCCAGAAGATCGGAAAGAAGATGGTCAGGGCCACGCCCCAACCCAGCAGGGTGATGCCGAACTTGCGCCTGCGCTGGGCGCGCAGGGCCGAGGCACCTCGCCCGGCGTCGGCGACCGGCGCCTTGACGCTGTCGCCGGTGGTAGTGGTGGTGGTCATGTGGTGCACCTCGTCAGCTTGTTGTTGGTCGATGGGTCGTCAGCGGCCGCAAGGCGCTACTGCTCGAGGTTCTTGGCCACCATGCGCACCAGGAAGATGGCGACGATGTTGGCCAGGATGATGGCGATGACGCCGCCGGCGGAGGCGGTGCCCACGTCGAAGTCGAGCAGCGCACGGATGTAGATCAGGTAGGCCAGGTTGGTGGTGGCCAGCCCCGGCCCACCCGAGGTGGTGACGAAGATTTCGGCGAAGATCGTCAGCAGGAAGATCATCTCGATCATCACCACCACGCTGATGGCACGCTTCAGGTGCGGCAGGGTGATGTAGAAGAAGATCGCCACCGGGCCTGCGCCATCCATGCGCGCCGCCTCGACCTGGTCATCATCCAGCGACTGCATCGCGGTCAGCAGGATCAGTAGCGCAAAGGGCAGCCACTGCCAGGACACGATGATGATGATCGAGGTCAGCGGCAGGCTCGAGAACCAGTCCACCGCCGGCAGCCCCAGGCTCTCGGCGAGCCAGGCGAACACGCCGTTGGCCGGGTGCATCATCATGTTCTTCCACACCAGGGCACTGACGGTGGGCATCACGAAGAACGGCGAGATCGCCAGCACTCGGGCGACGCCACGCCCCATGAAGTCCTGCTGGAACAGCACCGCCAGCAGGGTGCCACCGACCACGGTGATGGCCAGCACCCAGCCCACCAGCAGCAGGGTGGTGCCCATGGCCGACCACAGCGCCGGGTCGGTCAGCAGGTATTCGTAGTTCTCGAAACCGGCAAAGCCGGTCATGCTCGGCATCAACAGGTTGTAGCGCTGAAACGAGAACCAGACGGTCATCGCCAGCGGCACGATCATCCACAGCAGCAGCAGAGTAACGGCCGGCGCCTGCAGCGAGAGGGTGCGAAGCCCTCCGACGGTGCGCCCGGAAGTACGATTCTTGTTCATGAGGGATCACGCTTGGTCAGGCCTGCGGGGTAAGGCCACAGGCGATCGGAGCCAGGGGCCGGCCATGAAGGCCGGCCCGCGAACGAGCTTCAGTCGGTGTAGCCGGCGCGTTCCATGGTGCGCTCGGTGGCCCGCTGGGCGGCGGACAGCGCCTGCTCGACGCTGGTCTCGCCGGTCAGGGCCGAGGCGACCATCTGGCCGACCTGGGTGCCGATGGCCTGAAACTCGGGAATGCCGACAAACTGGACGCCCACGTAGGGGTTCGGCTCGAGGCTCGAGTCGAGCGGGTCGGCCTTGCTGATCGCGTCGACCACGAAGCTGGCGAAGGGCGCGGCCTCGATGTACTCGGCGTTGTCGTAGGTGGACTGGCGGGTGCCGGGAGGCACGCTGGTCCAGCCTTCACGCTCGCCGACCAGCGCCACGTACTCCGGCGAGGTGGCCCAGGTCACGAACTGACGGGCAGCGTCCTTGGCGTCCGAAGAAGCAGGAATGGCCAGCGCCCAGGCCCACAGCCAGTGAGAACCCTTGGGGGTTTCGGCCACCGGCGCCGGTGCAAAGCCCAGTTGGTCGGCGACCTGTGACTCGTCGGCATCAAACAGCTTGCCCGCCGCCGAGGTGGCGTCCACCCACATGGCGCAGTTGCCGCGCGAGAACAGCGCCAGGTTTTCGTTGAAGCCATTGGAACTGGCACCGGCGGGGCCGTAGTTGTCGAGCAGGTCGACGTAGAAGGCGACCGCCTCCTGCCAGGCCGGACTGTCGATCTGGGCGTTCCAGTCCATGTCGAACCAGCGACCGCCGAAGGTGTTGGTCAAGGTCGAGACGAAGGCCATGTTCTCGCCCCAGCCCGGCTTGCCACGCAGGCAGATGCCGGCCACTTCGCCGTCGTCGTCATGCAGGGTCTCGGCCCAGTCACGCACCTGGTTCCAGATGGGCTGCTCGGGCATCTCGATGCCGGCCTCGGCGAACAGGTCCTTGCGATAGTAGAGCATCGAGCTTTCGGCGTAGAACGGCAGCGCATAAAGGCTACCTTCATGGCTCAGGCCGTCGCGCACGGGTCCCAGCAGGTCATCGACCTGGTAGCTCTCGGGCAGATCATCCAACGGCTCGAGCCAGCCCCGCTCGGCCCAGATCGGAGCCTCGTAACTGCCGATGGTCATGACGTCGAACTGGCCACCCTGGGTGGCGATATCCGTGGTCATGCGCTGACGCAGCACGTTCTCTTCCAGTACCACCCAGTCGAGGGTGATGTCCGGATGAGCCTTCTCGAACTCCTCGGTCAGGCTCTGCATGATCACCATGTCGTTGTTGTTGACCGTGGCGACGGTGATGGTCTCGGCCTGGGCAGCTGACGCGCCCAGTGCCAGCACCAGCGCGCTGGTCGGCACCAGCGGCCTGGACAGCGCCGCGCAAAGAGGACGGAGGGTATAAGACGGCTTCATGGCGCACTCCTGATCGTTACCCGCTTGGCGGGGATATTGTTGTACCGCCGACGCGAATTCTCGGACTCGTCGTGGTGGTCGGGCTTTGCGTGCATCCGAGCAAGTCAGCGCTACGGATACTCCACCCAAAAAATGATCAATCAAATCACTTGATGATCAAATGATCGAACACGACCACAGAAAACGCAAAGCCCAAAGCTTTAGACTTTAGCGGTACACGGAAGCCTTTCAGCCCCTGCCCCGGCAACCACTCATCGACGTAGATCAGCCAAACGGCTGGCCTTCACCGAGCTCGCACAGAACAGCAAATATTAGATATTCAGTCCCTTCATTACTTTGTTGTTTAACGACTTTTTATTTTGTCATGGTCGCTGCCCGCCACGGCCTTCGGCCTGCCCTCTTGCCCCGACAAGCCAATAGAACCGCCAGTATTTCCTGAAAAAACAAGGTAGTGACTCGCCAATCGCATAAATTTCCATATACAGAAATTTATTTCCCTATATGGAATAAAATTGACGCTCTCAGACCCGCCTCCTAGGCTTCGATCGATCGCTGATCCGGCAGTTCGATGCGTCCTTTGCGGCACTTCTGCAGATCCACCGCGCGACCTGTCATTTATTTCCCTGCCTTCTCGTCCGGCGCCCCGGGGCCCTTGCGTGAAGCGCCGGCCAGGGCCTCGCCGAGCATGCCGGCAGGCCCCACGCCACCACGCATGCCACGCCAATCGATCCAGGATCGAGGGAGCCACAACAATGACAGACCACGCTGCTCTTCCCCCGGCCATCGCCAACAAGTCCAATCGCAAGCGCTACTTCCAGTTCAGTCTGATGCTGCTGGCTGCCGGGTCCATCTATCCCCTGCTCTACCTGCGCCAGAATTTCGAAACACCGATCCTCGAGGTCTTCAACATCACCTCGAGCGAACTCGGTAATTTCTATTCCATGCTGGGTGTCGTGTTCTTTCTGTGCTACCTGCCCAGCGGCTGGCTTGCCGACAAGTTCTCGCCCCGCCTGCTGGTGACGGTCTCCATGGCCGGCACCGGACTGCTCGGGCTGCTGTTCGCGACCATCCCTTCCGGCGTCATGCTGACCATGGTCTTTCTCGGCTGGGGGCTGACCTCGGGCCTGACCTTCTGGTCGGCGATGCTGAAGGGGGTGAAGATGCTGGCCAAGAAAGACGAGCAGGGCCGCTTCTTCGGTATCCTCGACGGCGGGCGTGGGCTGATCGAGGCGATCCTGGCGACCATTGCGATCAGCCTGTTCGCCTACTACCTCAACGATCAGCAGGACAACACCACCGAGGCGCTCAGGGTGGTGGTCTACATGTACTCGTTCACCTGCCTGGTGATCGCCGCCTTGACCTTCATCTTCTTCACTCGCCATGACGGCTCCGAGATACGCGCCAAGAAGATCAAGACCAGCGGCAACGTGATCGCCGATCTCAAGCATCTGGCGTCGATTCCGGCACTGTGGCTGGTTGCGCTTATCATCCTGTGCGGCTATCAGCTGTTCTGGGCGACCTATTCGTTCTCGGCCTATGTCCAGGAAGGATATGGCGTCACCGCTGTCGCCGCCGGCGCCATTACCGTGGCCAAGCTATGGATGCGTCCCATCGGCGGCATCACCGCCGGCTTTCTCGGTGACCGCTTCGGCAAGACCAATGTGCTGGCACTGCTGTTCCTGGGCGCCACCGCCTTTCTGGCCACCTTGATCCTGATGCCGACCTCGGTGGGTACGGTGACCTTGCTGGCGGTGGTGCTGATGATCGGTGTGCTCACCTATGCGTTGCGCGGACTGTACTGGGCGATACTCGACGACTGCGATATTTCCATGGAGGTGGCGGGACTGGCCATCGGCGTGATCTCGCTGCTCGCCTACACCCCGGACATCTTTCTGCCACAGATCTACGGCTTCCTGTCGGCACGCTTCGAGGCGGTCACCGCCTACCAGCTGTACTTCGGCTACATCGCCTGCATGGGCATCGTCGGCATGTTCGCATCGCTCAAGCTCAAGGCGATCACCGCGCGCAAGGAGCAGCAGTTGCAGCACCAGCAGGTGTGAAGGCAGGGACAGGCCAGTTCCACACGAAGTGACGAAGAAGCGCACCCGACAACACCATCGCGCCCCGGCGAGCCGCCGGGGCGCGATGGTGTCAGGAAAGGTGCCAGGAAAGGCGTTCGATGATATCGCTGCCGCGCGGTCTCTCTACGCTAGGAAAGACGCTCGACGATATAGCGCGCGGCCTGATCGTCGGTGATCAGGCTGGTCAGCCAGCCGCCGCGCAGTGCCGCCAGGATGGCCGGCCCCTTGTCGCGGCCACCGGCCACCGCCACCATCGCCTGACGCTTGAGCGTGGTCAGCGGCAGGCTGGTCACCCGCTGACTGGTGGAGCAGTCGATCAACATGCCGTCGGCATCCATCGGCCAGCCCACCAGCTCGCCCACCGCATCCAGCGCCAGCAGTTCGTCGAGCTCCGACTCGCTGATGAAATGATCCTGAAACAGCGTCGCCTGGCGATCGATCCGCCCGACCCCGACGAAGGCCGCGCTGGCCTGTTCGGCCACCTCGCCGATGGCACGGAACAGTGGCTGCGCCGCCAGCGCACGCTTCTCCTCGACCGAACTGGCGACCACCGGCGTCGGCAGCAGGTAACGCTCGCCACCGGTCTTGTCTGCCGCCACCATGACCCCGTCGTAGCGGTTGGACGAGCCGTCCCTGGCCACGTTACCGACCAGCGAGACGAAGCGATGACGTGGACGGTCGATCCGGCTCAGGGCCTCCACGGTCGCACGAATCGAGCGGCCGGAGCCCAGTGACAGGGTCTGCGGCTCGCTGCGCTCGATGATCCGTGACAGACGCTCGGCACCGGCCACCGCCAGATAGGGGGTGCTGTCTTCGGCGGTGGCTGACGCCGGCACCACGTCGCAGTAGTCCAGTTCGAAACGTTCACGGATGGCCTGGGACAGGGCGGTACAGTGGGCCACCGGGTGGTCGATATGGACCTTGACCAGGCCTTCCTGCCTGGCCAGCGCCAGCAGTCGCTGTACGCCCGGACGGGAGACTCCGAGCTGTGCGGCGATCTCATCCTGCGTCTGTCCACCCACATAGGAAAGCCAGGCGGCCCGTGCGGCCTGGTCCAGCTTGACCTCGAACTTGTCCACGCATCGTCTCTCTGGCTGTTCGTACAGCCTGCATCATCGCAAGCCAGGCACACCGGCACAACGCAGGCTTACTCGGCCGGGAGCTTTTCCAGGCAGCCGCCGGGCAGCGTGACGCTAACCCTCAGCCCACCAAGCGCCGCGCGATCCAGGGTCATCGTACCGCCGTACAGTGACACCAGCTCCTCGACGATGGAAAGCCCTAGCCCACTGCCGGGACGGCGCTCATCCAGACGCACGCCGCGCTTGAGCACCGCCTCACGCTCTTGCGCGCTCATGCCTGGACCGTCGTCCTCCAGACGCAGGCGCGCGCTGTCCCCCTCGAGCCACAGATCGAGCTCGACCCTGGTGCGCGCCCAGTCGATGGCATTCTCCAGCAGGTTACCGGCCAGCTCCTGCAGATCGTTGGGATCGATACGCAGCGCCAGATCATCCGCCACGCGGGTCTCGAGGCGGATACCGCGACGAGCGGCCAGCCGAGACAGGCCGTCCAGCACCGGCGCCAGCACCTTGGCCAGACGCACCCTGGCGGCCAGGGCGGCGCTGCCGACGGCGCTGGCGCGGGCCAGGTGGTGGCGCACCGCAGCATCGACACGTCCGAGCTCCTGGCGCATCTTGGCGCGCTCGGTCTCGGGAAGGCGCTCCGCCTGGGTCATCAGCACGCTGACCGGGGTCTTGAGGGCGTGGGCCAGGTTGCCGGCGGTGGCACGACCGCGCTCGATCAGTCTGCGGTCATGGTCGAGCACCTCGTTCATGGTCGCCGCCAGTTCCGCCAGTTCGGTCGGCAACCGGGTATCGAGGCGCTCCCGCTGGCCGCCCTTGACCGCCGCCAGATCCGCGTGAAGCGACCTCAAGGGGGCCAGCCCCCAGCGGATCTGCAGCGCCAGACCGGTCAGCAGCAGCACGCCGAGCCCCAACAGCGACAGCCACAGCAGCCATTCGAAGCGCGCCACTTCGGCATCGAGCTCCTGGCGGCTGACCGCCAGGCTGACATGCACGGGGTAGGGGTGCCCCGACAGCCTGAGAGAACGCTCGACCAGTCTCAGTCGCTGCCCCCGAGGTCCTTCGATGGTGCGCCAGACGGTGTCCGGGGAGGCCGTGATCGGCAGGCGCTGATCCCATAGCGAACGCGAGCCCCGGGAAAGACGTTCGCCGTCGCTGATCTGCCAGTACCAACCTGAGAACACCTGATCGAAGCGGGCATCGCCGAGACTGTCGTTGACCACCAGGGCACCGGTCTGGGGGTCTCGATCCAGGGCCGCCAGCAGCACCCGGTGCATCGACGACAGGCGTTCATCGAACGAGGCCGAGGCCGACTCACGAAAGCTGTAGGACAGCCCCCATCCCACCAGCGGCAGGATCACCAGCACCAGCACCAGCGACGCCACCAGCAGACGCCGCGTCAGCGAGCCCCGCGGCAACGTCACGGTGCATCCTCTCCGGCCGGGGTCACCAGGCGATAGCCCTCGCCTCGCCGCGTCTCGATCCGCTCGCTGCCGAGCTTGCGCCGCAGGCGACTGATCTGGACGTCGATGACGTTGGAATCGGGCTCATGGTCACGGTCATAGACGTGTTCGGACAGCTCGCCGCGACTGACCACTCGCTCACGGGCGTGCATCAGATAGGACAGCAGCCGTGACTCCTGGGCCGTCAGCGCCACCGGCCTACCGGCCAGCGTCACGGCCCCTGTGTGGGTGTCGAAGCTGAGCGCCCCGGCGCTGAGCACCGGGTGGGCGTGGCCGTGGCTGCGGCGCACCAGTGCCCGTAGCCGAAACATGACTTCGGCGGTCTCGAAGGGTTTGGTGACGTAGTCGTCGGCCCCGGCAGAGAAACCCGCCGCCTTGTCGGACCAGCGCTCACGCGCGGTCAGCACCAGTACCGGCAGATCGATGTCGTCGTCGCGCCACTGAGAAAGCCAGCGCGTGCCATCGCCATCCGGCAGTCCCAGGTCGAGCACGACTGCGTCGTAGCGCTCGGTGCGCAGCAGAAAATCCGCCTCGCCTCCGGTCGCCGCGACCTCCACCAGCAGCCCGCCTTCCTCGAGGGACGCGGCGAGCGCTTCGCTCAGCGCCTGGTCGTCCTCGACCAGCAGAATCTTCATGCCGCGCCTCCTCCGGCGTCATCCCTGTATTGCGGTGATCCCCGCGGGCTAGTCGGCGTCGCGGGGCGCGGGGCGCTGCATGGCATCGATGCCGACCCCTTCGATGCTCAACAGCTCACCACTGCCCGCGTCGAACTCGAACTCCACGACCTGTCCCTGGGCGCCGACCAGCTCGATGTCGTAGATGATTCGGCCGTCGTCACGTTCGAGCTCCACTTCGAGCACCTGCCCGTCGTAGCGCTCATCGAGCCACTCCAGCAGCGTCGGCAACGCCACCAGCCGGCCTTCACTCACCTCCTGGTGCAAGTCACGCCAGTCATCATCCGCGCGAGCAGAGCCGATACCCAGCAATTCGGTCGCCCGTGCCGCGAGGCTGACGTCGTCACTCGGGCGCGGAGCCAGGCTCGCGGCCATCACGGACATGCATAGCAAGAAAAGGGTCCTGGAAGTCATGAGGCGAAGTCTGACCCACGCTAGATGAATGAAAGATGAACGATCCCGTCAGGCTGACGACAGGTACCCCCTGTCAGGATGGTCCCACTCGCCGAGATCACCAAGCACACGGTGAGCTTACCTCAACAGCGAATGGAGTCCCCAGCATGAACAAGACCGTCACCCTGAGCCTGGCCGCCCTGACCTTGAGCGGCACCCTCGCCACCACCGCCATGGCCGACGACGAGGCCGTCAATCGGGAAGAGATCGACCGCCTGCTGGCCAGCACCGGGGAATACGGCTTCACCCACTACGACGAGCTGGATATCGACGACGGCGATCGCTTCGAGGCGGAAGGCTGGCGCGGCGACGGCTGGCGCCTGGACGTCGACATGGATCTGCGCGACGGCAGCCTGCTGGGCGAACAGCGGCGCCAGAGCGAGATCCCGACCTGGAGCCTCAGCGGCGACGATGTCGGCAAGGCGCTGGACGCCGCCCAGTCGGCCGGCCTGGAACTGTTCAGCTCGCTGGATGTCGACCGTACAGGTGATATCGAGATCGACGGCTACGACGCCCAGCACCAGGAGCTCGAGGTCCGCCTCGATCGCCATACCTTTGACGTGACCGGAGTCCAGCATGACGACTGATCATTCTTTCAGTACCGACGACTACCAGCACAACGCCGCCTGGAGGGCGGCGTCCCGCTGGCAGCAACGCGCCCGCCAGGCACGCCCCACGCGCCGGATGGGTGGCCTCAAGCTGGCTCTCGCCACCCTGGTCGGTGCCGCCACCCTGGTGCTGGCCACCATGATGGCATTGATGCTGAGCCTGGTGGGACTGGCGCTGATGCCGCTGGTGCGTCACCGCATGAAGAAGCGCATGGAGGCCTACCGCGCCGATCATGCCGACGACATCACCCCGGGGGCGACCACCCGAGCCCCCGAACAGGACGATGCCCGCGTCTGGGAAGGTCAGTATGAAGTCAAGTGAAGCACCCGGCGGGCGATGCAGCGACGAGTGGACGTCACTCGCGCGGATCGCCTCCCGGTAGCCGCTCGGGATCGGGCTCGGGCGCCTGATCAGACCGGCCCGCCGGGTCTTCACCGACAGCCTGCCCGCTTGACGGGGCGCCGCTGCTACCATCGAGCGCTCCCCTCAGGGCCACCACCTCGGCCTTGAGCTCCCGCACCTCGCGGTGCAACTCTCGCAGCATGTCTCGATTGACCCGATGCAGCCGTTCGGACTCGTCCTCCTGATCATCGATGAACAGTGAACCGACGTAGGCCGCGAAGCTACCGAACAGACCCACACCGGCCACCATCAACAGCGCCGCCACGACTCGTCCCAGCGACGTCACCGGATAGTAGTCGCCGTAACCCACCGTGGTGACGGTGACGAAGGCCCACCACAGCGCCTCTTCAGCGGTATCGATGGCGCTTTCCGGGTTGGGGCCTTCCACCACCAGGATCACCACCGAGCCGAAGATCAACAGCAGTACTGTGGCCGACGCCACCGAGGCGAAGATGCCCTTGGCCTTGTTGCGAAACAGCAGGTTCCAGATCAGGTGTACCGACTTGATCGCGCGCAGCATGCGGATGATCTGCACCACGCGCATCAGGCGCCCGGCCATCAAGTAGCTCACCGGAATGCTCGCCAACAGGTCGATCCAGCCCCAGCGCATGAAGCGCCACTTGCTTTCCGCGCGGTGGAAGCGAATACAGAAATCGGCAAAGAAGAAGCCGCAGACCACCAGGTCCAGCTTGAACAGCAGATCATCGACCTCCGGCGGCAGGTCGTTCAGCTCCTGTACCGCCATGGCGCCAAGCACGTAAAAGGAGAGGATCAGAATCAGGATCTGAAAAGGAGAAAGACGCTCTTGGTTCATGGGGTTCGACATCGATCGGGAAACTGAATCACGACCTTACGCGATGCGCTGGAAGCTGCCTAGCGGCACGACGCCCGCCGCACCCTCTCCTGGTCAACGACGACCCCATTGCGCCTTTCCCTGTCTTGGCCAGGTCTCGGCAAGGAGCCTGGCTGACGCCTGCCTCCCCCTCGCCGGCGGCTCAACCGCTGGCGCTACTCCAGAGGTTCGTAGGGCAGCCCCACGTAGTTTTCGGCGATGGTGGTCAGGCCCGCCGTCGAGCCGGTCAGGTAGTCGAGTTCCGCCAATTGCATGCGTGCCTCGAAGTCTTCCTCGTCGCTGAAGCGATGCAGCATCGACGTCATCCACCAGGAGAAGCGCTCGGCCTTCCAGATGCGCTTGAGGCACACCTCGGAGTAGCGTGGGATCAGATCGCTGCGCCCTTCGTTGAACACCTTCACCAGCAGGCGATACAGGGTGTTGACGTCACTCGCCGCGAGGTTGAGCCCCTTGGCCCCGGTGGGCGGCACGATATGGGCGGCGTCTCCCACCAGAAACAGGCGACCGTACTGCATCGGCTCGACCACGAAGCTGCGCAGTGGCGCGATGCTCTTTTCGATAGAAGGCCCCGTCACCAGATTCTGAGCCACATCTTCGGGCAGGCGCCGTTTCAGTTCGCCCCAGAAACGTTCATCGGACCAGTCCTCGACCTTCTCATCGAGGCCCACTTGCACATAGTAGCGACTGCGGTTCTCCGACCGCATGCTGCACAGGGCGAAGCCGCGCTCGTGGCGCGCGTAGATTAGCTCATCGGTCACCGGAGGTGTGTCGGACAACAGCCCCAGCCAGCCAAACGGATAGACCCGCTCGAAGGTCTTCAGACGCTCCTGCGGGATCGATTGGCGTGACACACCGTGGTATCCATCGCACCCGGCCACATAGGCACAGCGCAGACGGTATCCCTTGCCTTCATGCTGAAAGGTGAGGAAGGGCGACTCGCTGTCCAGATCATGGGGGGTGACGTCGCTGGCCTCGTAGTAGCTGATGCCGCCTTCGCGCTCGCGTGCCTCCATCAGGTCCCGGGTGACTTCGGTCTGGCCGTACACCATTACCTGCTTGCCATCGGTGTGGCCGGCAAGGTCGACGCGTACCCGACGGTTGTCGAAGGCAAGTTCAAAGCCGTGGTGGGGCAGGCCCTCGGCATCCATGCGTTCGCTGACACCGGCTTCACGCAGCAGGTCGACCATGCCCTGTTCGAGCACGCCGGCACGAATACGCCCCAGCACATAGGCGCCGCTCTTGCGTTCGACTATGACGTTGTCGATTCCGGCCCGGCTGAGCAGCTGCCCCAGCAGCAGCCCGGAGGGGCCGGCCCCGATGATGGCGACCTGGGTCGTGAGTTCACTATCGATACGCTTGGGGGAAGGCGTTGTCGTCATGGTGGCTACCTCGTCAGCGGAACGTTATGGTTATGCCTTGTATTTTTCGCTGAAACACCACCCCAGATAAGGCATATTCCCCGCCATAAACTGGACTTTTCGCGGAATCTACCCTGACATTTGTCGTAGTCACCTCAGCCATCCCCGGCAACCGCCAGGAGCGCGGACCATGAACCCCGAGACCCCGTCCACCACGATATCGTCAGCGGTTCCCACCTTTACCCTTTACGGGGAAACCGGTAGCTGGCCGACCCCCGACCTGTTGCACTGCGAATCCATCGCCGAACGCAGTCGGCTTCACGATTGGCGCATCCATCCCCACCGCCACGTCGACCTGACTCACCTGCTGCTGCTGCAAGCGGGCGAGGTCGAACTGGAGCTGGAAGACAGTCGGCAACGACGGGCCGCCCCGCTGCTGATCCTGGTACCTGCGCTCACTATTCACGGCTTTGCCTTCGCCCCGAACATCCAGGGCCACATCCTGACCCTGGCGGCACCGCTGGTCAGCCACCTCGAGCGGGTCATGCCGGACGCCAGCAGGGTCTGGCGCAGCGCGGGCGTCACCGCACTGCCCGACGCCAGACACCGACTGCAGACATTGGTGGAGCATATCGACGGGGAATATCGACGGCCGGCACGGGACCGCGGCGTGCTGCTCGACGCCTTGATCCAGGCGCTGACGGTGGAAGCGGCTCGCCTGGCGACGCATCCGGCCACCCGGGCCAGGTCTGCCGTGAGCACCGATCCCGGCCACGGCCACCTGGCCCGCTACCAGGCACTGATCGAACGGCGCTTTCGCCAGCAGCCGAGCATCGAGGAAATGGCGCGCGAGCTGGACGTCAGCGCGGCCCACATCAACGCGCTGTGTCGGCGCCTGGCGGACCAGAGCGCCCTGGCGGTGCTGCACCAGCGTCTGCTACTCGAAGCCAAGCGCGAGTTGACCTATACCAACCTGACTATCGCCCAGATCGCCGATGGTCTGGGCTTTTCCGAGCCCGCCTACTTCACCCGCTTCTTCAAGCGGCTCAGCGGAGTGGCTCCTCGCGACTTCCGCCGCCGTCAGTTCCATCATCAAGGCGACGGATCGCCAAGCTCGCCCTAGGGCTTGTCCGAAAAGTGCCTGCGCTCGTCGACTTTTCGGACAGAACCTAGACCAGATCCCGGGGGAAGACCTCGTCCCAGCTTCGCGAGAAGATTCGGGTATCGCCCTGCCAGGCGTCCAGGGTGGCGCGCACCCGAAAGCTGTGGGCGTCGCTGGTCAGCCGAGTGCGAGTCAGGGTATGGATCTCCCAGTCCCCCCGGCGGAAGGTACGCTGCCACTCGGTCCAGCCGGTGACACTGTCGTAGTTGCCGTAGGAGTAGCTGTAGCGCTCGGTCACCGAGCCGGAGATGTCCAGCGCGATATCGTCCAGCCGGTAGCTGCCCTCGTCGTGGAACACCTCCAGCGTGGTCTGGTCATTGGCCAGGTCTCGAATCACCTTCCAGCTTTCCTGGGAAGGCTGCAGCAGCGTCTTGGCCAGCGGAGGCGCCCCTTCGGGCTCCTCGAAGGGACGCAGCGCCGCTTCTTCCGCCGGCCTGGGGGCCCTGGTCGGCAGCACCAGACGACAGGCACCGGGCCACAGTGTCAGGCGTACCGGCCTTGGCGCAGGCCATACCAATGGCCAGTAGCTGGTCGAGATCGCCAGCCGAATGGCGTGCCCCGCCGGAAACTGCTGAGCGATATGCTTGAGACACACCGTCACCCGGTAGCGGCGCCCCGGCACCAGAGGCTCCGGGTGCTCGTCGCTGTCACGATGGGTCAGGTTGAGCACCCCGTAGGACACCCGCGTCGCCTTGTCGTCCTCGGCGATATCAACAAGACGCAGCGCCACCATCGCCACCGGCTGGTCGGCGGACAGTTCCAGCTGTACCGACGGGGCACCACAGATTTCCAGCGTCTGCTCGAGCCGGGGCGTCTGGAAAATCAGGGCGCCTCCGTCCTCGTCACGCTGGTCGTGGGGCAGATCCGGCGGTGCGTTGTAGGAACACCACTTGCCGGCATAAAGCCCCACCGACAGCGGCGAGCGGATATCCAGACTCACGCTATCATCGCCGTCCTCCACGTCGATGCCGTCTTCGCTCAACAGGTCATGGCCGCTCGTCAGCCGCCAGCTCCGGGACATGATATGGGGAGAGGGCCAGCTCGGCTCGGCGACCCAGCGACCGGGACGAGCGCTGTAACGCGCCGATGGCGGCATCGATTGCTGCATCCAGACCCTCAGCATCGGCTCGTCCATGATCCCGGTGTCCTGCCCCTTCAGCCATTGGTCCCACCACCGTAGCCCTTCCTGCAGGAAGCCGATGGCCGGCCCCGGCACCCCGAGGTGGGGGTACTTGTGGGCCCAGGGCCCCACCAGCCCCTTGCGCGGCGACGTCAAGCCGGACAACAGCCGAAAGACCGCGTTGCAGTAACCGTCCGCCCAGCCACTGATGGCGTAGACCGGCACCTGGATGCGGCTGTAGTCCTCGCACACCGAGCCATGCTTCCAGTAGTCATCACGACGCTGGTGCTGAAGCCAGCGGGAAAGCCAGAGGCCGCTGCCGTCCAGGCGATCGAGCCACATCCTGAACCAGTCGCTACCTACCAGCGCCGGGTCAGGCGGGATGGCATTGCCATCGAACATGGTCGACGCCCAGGAAAGATTGTCGGCCAGCAGGCAGCCACCCATGTGGTGGATATCGTCGGCGTAACGGTCATCGGTAAAACAGATGGTGATCACCGCCTTGAGCTGCGGTGGCCGCATGGCAGCGATCTGCAGGCCGTTGAAGCCCCCCCAGGAAATACCGACCATGCCGACGTGTCCCGTGCACCAGGGCTGGCGCTCCAGCCACTCGAGCACCGCCACTCCGTCGTCCAGCTCCTGCTGCAGGTACTCGTCGGTGAGGACGCCATCGGATTCGCCAGTGCCCCGGATATCGACACGAACCCCGGCATAGCCATGCCCGGCCCAGTAAGGATGCACCTGGGCGTCTCGCTCCGCGGTCAGGTCGCGCTTGCGATAGGGCAGGTACTCGAGGATCGCCGGCACCGGGTCATCGTCGGCGTCGACCGGCCGCCAGATGCGGGCAGCCAGCCGGGTGCCATCGGCCAGTGGAATCCAGGTTTCCTGCTCCATCACCTCGCGCGGAAAATCGCTGACCACCCGCATCGTCGCTCCTTGCACTGTCGAGCTAGCCCTATGCATGCCACCCGGTGGAGATCGCCTTATCCAGCACATCCCTGCCGCACCAGCGCTCTCGGTGGCGTTTGGTACAGCGACGACTCCTGCTCAGCTATCGATATCGCCGAAGTCGAAGGTCAGCCGGGCCGCCAGTTGCTGATAGCGACGCAGCAACGCCTGATAGTCGTCGCCCCCCATCCAAATATAGGCCAATGCAAAGCTGTAGCTATCCTGCTCGGGCAGACTCGACAGACGCTGCCCCTCCTCGACCTGCAGACTGATCACCGTGCCGGGGTAGTCCTGCTCGAGTTGTGCGAGGGTCTGCGCCGACGGAAGGCGTTCGACGGTGGCGTCATGGAAGAACACGCGATAGAAGAACTTGGCCGCGACCGCGTAGGCGCCCTCCCGGTGGGGCAGTCTCGGACGCTGCCCCAGCGCCAGGTCCACCGTCACCTGCTGATGGCTGATCCCGTCGACCTTCTCGAACAGGTCGCAATGTGACTGAGAAATGCGTGTGTTGATCTCGAGCAGCCAGATGCGATCCTGGAGTTCGTCCCAGAAAAACTCGACGTTGAACGCGGATTGATCGAAGCCGGTACGGGTCATGACCAGGCGGGTGGCGTCGATCATCTGCTGCTGAACCCTTTGTGGCAGGGCCGAGGGGTACAGATAGTGGAAGAAGCTCAACACCCCTGGGTAGCGAATCGAGTCGACCACACCATAGACCACGACCTCGCCATCGTGGACGTAGCCTTCCAGCGTGCATTGCCAGCCGCCGATGATTTCCTCGGCCATGCAGTAATGGCCATCGATCGCCGCGATCTCCGGAGGCAGGTTGGCCTGATCCAGCACGCTGTTGAACGGCTCGGCGATGGAGCCGATCTCCGCCTTCAGACGGCCGATGGCAAGGGCAAAATCTTCCGGCGTCTCGATGCGGAAACCGAGTCGTGATCCCGACGACTTGATCGGCTTGACGAAGAAGGGAAAGGACAGCCCCGCCGCACCGATCTGACCCAACGCCGACTCGTCGAAGGGGTCGAAGGCGGTGAACCCGGGGATGTACTGCGGCACCACCTCGCGCTGAACACAGCGGCTCCAGTACTTGTGTTCGCACTTCAGCAGGCTTTCCAGCGACGTCGAGCGGGTACCGAATCGCTGGCACAGGATCGGCAGCATCGTCGACACCGGGAAGTCCATGTAGCCGATGATCGCGTCTATCGGCCTGCCGAATCGGTCCAGGGTCTGGCCGGCTTCCTCGAGCATCGCAGGAATATCGAATTCTTCGGTGTCATAGACCGCCTCCGGCGCAATAATGCGGTGAAAGCGCCATTCTTCGGCACCCTTCAAGCGCAGCAGGCGCTCATGATTGTCATCGTTCAGCCCCACCACAAAAATATTGCGCGCACTCACTTCAAGCCCTCGCGTCACTACGATGTTTTTTACGCTGTAAGCTTAGTGAAACGTGGGTTCAGCACAGGCTTATATTGGATTAGACCGGCATATCAGAGTCCTCATCCTTCGGGCATCAGTTACATCAAAAAAGCCCGCCGTATGGCGGGCTTGGGGTGAGCTGAGCGTAATACTGGCCGCTACTTCGATGCCGACTACAGCAAAAAGAGCGTGCTCAGGGTCGGGAACAACAACAGCAGGGCCAGGCGCACAAAGTCAGACACGATAAAGGGAGAAACGCCTCGGAAGATCTCCCCCAGTCCCACGTGGGGTGCCATGGCCTTGATCACGAAGACGTTCATCCCCACCGGGGGCGTGATCAGCCCCAGCTCGACCGTCAGCACCGTGACGATACCAAACCACACCGGGTCGATTCCCAGGCTCTGGATGATCGGGAACACCACCGGTACCGTGATCACCAGCATGGCGATCGAGTCCATGAACATGCCCAGCAGGAAGTACATCGCCAGAATGCACAGCACGACAACGAAGGGTGTCAGCTCCATGGCAAACAGGCTGTCGCTGATGGAGAACGAGATGCGTGAGAGCGAAATGAAGTAGCCCAGCGCCTCGGCGCCGACCAGCATGAAGAACACCACCGCCGACAGCGCCAGGGTCTCCTGGACCGCAGACCATAGCTGCCGCGCACGCAGCCCCTTGACCAGAGCGTAGATCAGGGTGGCAAAGGCGCCGACACTGGCTCCCTCGGTGGGAGTGAAGACGCCCAGGTAGATACCCAGGATCATGACCAGAAAGACCGCGAAGAAGGGCACCAGGCCACCGAGCGAGGCAAGCTTTTCGCCCCAGCCCGTCGCTTCCCCTGCCACCGCCAGATCCGGTTTTACCCGCATGACCACGCTGACGGTCAGGGCGTACAGCACCAGCCCCAGCAGCCCGGGCACCAGCCCCGCCATGAACATGTCGCCTACCGACTGCTCGGTCAGGATGGCATAGATCAGCAGGGCGATACTGGGCGGGATCATGATGCCGAGGGTGCCGCCCGCAGCCAGCGCCCCGGTGGCCAGGCCACGATGGTAGCCATATCGTTCCATTTCCGGCAGGGCCACCCGGGTCATGGTGCTGGCGGTGGCCAGTGAAGAGCCGGAAATCGCCGAAAAGACACCGCAGGAGCCGACGGCGGCGATCGCCAGGCCGCCCTTCCAGCCACCGCAGATCACCCGCGCCGACTGGAACAGTTTACCGGCCATACCGGAGTGTGCCGCCAGCACGCCCATCAGAATGAACATTGGAATCGCGCTGAAGCTGTAGCTGGACAATACCTCAACCGGCACCGACTTCAGCATCGATACCGCCGCGCCAAGATCGATGATCGTGGCAAAGCCACCGACGCCGACCAATAGCATCGCCAGTGCCACCGGCACTCGCAGGATCATCAGCACCAACAGCAGCAGCAGGCCGAACCCGCCGATCGTCTCAGTCGCCATGGGACACCTCCGCACTCTGCCCAAACAGCGCCCCCAGGAGCGCGTGCAGCAGGCTGCGCAACGCCAGCAGAGCGCTGAGTCCTGCAGCGATCAGATAGATCGGCCCGAGCGAGATCCTCAGGTCCTGGGTTACCTCGCCGTACTCGACAGCCGCGTGGGCTGCTCCCACCAGGCCCGTCGCCAGCACCCCGCCAAGCACCGCAAAGCCCAGCAGATAGACGCCATGCAGGCGCGCCGCGATGGACGCAGGAAGACGGTGGGAAAAGGCCTCGACCACTACCTGGCTCTTTTCCACGCTGGCCGACATGGCCGCCAGCAAGGCAAACAGCATCAGGTAGCTGACAAGCTCGACACTGCCGAAGACCTGAAAGGAGATGGCGCCATCGGTGAGACGCTGCAGGTAGCGTGTCACCACGTCGGCGATGGTCACCGCCAGCATCAGTATCAGACAGCCGCCTGCCACCCAGCGACAGACCAGGGCCAGCCAACGGCTGGCCCCTTCCAGAAAGGCTTGCATGGCGTCACTCCGTCCCGACGCAGCTTTCACGTGCCGCCAGCGCAGCCTGATAGACGTCATGCGCCTGGGTCAAGCCGCGCTCCTCGAGTCCGCTCAGGTAATCCTCGATGCCCTGCTGGAGCGGCGGCGCCCAGTCGGCGTTGTCGAGGGGCGCATCGACCACCCGAATGGTGTGGCCGGCATCCACCGCTTCCTGCCGCCCCACCTCGTCGATGGCGTGGAACACCTCCCCCGCATTGAGTGCCCACTGCATGCCGGAGTTGGCATCGATGACCGCCTGCTGCTCCGGCGTCAGCCGATCGTAGGCACGCTGGCTCATGGTCGCCACAAAGATCAGCGAATAGAACGGCACTTGGGTGTGGTATTCGACCAGCTCGTTGATACGAAATCCCTTCATGCCTTCCCAGGGAAAGCTCAAGCCATCGAGCACGCCCCGCTGCATGGAGGTATAGATATCCGGGGCAGGCATGCCTACCGGGCTTGCCCCCATGTTTTCGAGGATATCGCCTGCCACCGCGGTCGGGCGACGGATTCGCAGCCCTTCCAGATCGGCCGGTACCTGGACGTCGGTATCCACGGTATGGATGTAACCGGGACCGGTGGTGAACATGAACAACACGCGAGTATCGTCGTACTCTCCCCCCAGGCCGCCATCGTCGTGCAGCGTCTGCAGGATGCATGAACCCTGTATCGCGGAATCGGCCACCCCGGGGAGTTCGACGATCTGCGACAGCGGGAAGCGCCCGGCGGTATAGCCCTGAGCGGTGGCGCCGATATCGGCGATGCCGTTTACGGTCGCCTCATAGATGTCGTCAGCCTTGGCCAGGGTACCGGAAGGGAAGACCTGAACACGCAGATCACCGCCGGAGTCTTCCTCCACCGCCTTGGCCCACTGCTCGAAGATCTGGGTATTGATACCAGAGGCACCAGGCCAGAAGTGGGCCATGCGCAGCGTGGTCGCCGCTTGAACCGAAGCACAGGAAAGGGCCGTCAGGGATGCGGCCATCAGGCACGCGAGGGGGGTCTTCATGGGGATCCTCCGGACTTTATCGTTATCGTCGACGCGCGCTCATTATTGGTCTCTCGCTCGACACCGTTTCCGGCAACTCGACCAGTGGCACTCGTTCGCATAGTGAACTTCTGTTCGTTTTCCAGCTCAAAAGATAAACTACCTGGCCACACAACGAAAAGCGACTTTGGTCTAGCGGAAGGCCAGGCACCGACGGGAACCAGGCTCTCTTCACCAGAGTGGTGCCAAGGATGCGACTTCTCTAGAATTGTGCTTAAACGATAAAGATGCTCTTTCGAGCCACCACTCCCTTCTCGCCTCGCCGTTCAAGGATGAACCTGATGACCTCTCGCCCGGCCGCCACCCTGCTGCTGCTCCCGCTGACAACGCCTGTCACCGCACAGACTGTCGCAACCGATGACCGCGCCGTCGAGCTGCAGCAACCCGTGTTGACGGTGTCGGCGCCGCGCCTGGAGCGCGAGCTGCTGACCACCCCGATGGCTGTCTCGATGGTCGATGAAGACGACATCCATCAAGGTCAGCAGCGGGTCCGTCTCGATGAATCCCTGGTTCGAGTGCCTGGGGTCTTCATCCAGAATCGCGACAACTTCGCCCAGGGTGCTCGTGTCTCCATCAGGGGCTTTGGTGCCCGCGCTCCCTTCGGCGTGCGCGGCATCACCATATTGGTGGACGGTATTCCCTACTCCCTCCCCGATGGCCAGGCCCAGCTCGATGCCATCGACCTGGACAACGCAGAACAGATCGAGGTCATCAGGGGACCGGCGGCGGTTCAGTACGGCAATGCCGCCGGTGGCGTCATTTCGGTCACAACAGCGGACGGGCGTGACGAAGGTGACAACTCGACGACGATACGTGCCGGTATCGGTAGCGACGGCTACAACAAGCAATCCCTTTCCACCGGCGGCGAGCACGACGGCTGGGCCTACCACCTGGGTGCCTCGCGACTGGAACTAGCCGGCTATCGGGATCACAGCCGCACCGAGAAGCGTTTGCTGAACGCCAGCCTTTCACGGGATATGGGCGATCAACGCCGCCTCACCGCCATCATCAACCTGCTCGACAACCCCCGTTCCGAAGATCCTGGTGGCCTGACCCAGGACCAGGTCGATGAAGATCGCCGACAGGCGGGCCGCTTCACCGAGGACTACGACACCGGCCAGGAGGTGGACCAGCAGGTCGTGGGATTGCAGTACGAGGATCTTGGCTTCGGCCCCGGGGAGCTCTACCTCAAGGGATTTACCACCTGGCGAGACTTCGAACAGCAATTGCCCTATCCGGGCGACAGCTTGATCGACTACCGACGTCACCACTTCGGTGGCAGCGCCGAATATCACCAACACTTCAACCTCGCCGGCATGACGCTGGACAGCATGGTGGGTATCGACGGCGCTCGCCAGGAAGACGACCGCCATCGCCGCGATGTGGCCTTCGATGGCAGCGTGACGGGAGAAGTGGCTGACGAGACCCAGACGGCGACCAGCCTGGGCATCTTCGCCCAGGGCGACCTTGCCCTGAATGAGCACTGGACGCTGTCGGCCGGCGGACGCTTCGATCGCATCGACATGCAGATCGACGACGACTACGACAACGATGGCGACCAGAGCGGTGAACGCACCTTCCACGAAACCAATGGAAGCCTGGGAATCAGCTACCGCTTCCATCCCTTGCATCAGGTCTACGCCAACACCTCCACCGCCTTCGAGACACCGACCTTCTCGGAGTTTGCCAATCCCGCAGGTGGTGGCTTCAACCCCGACGTCGAACCCCAGGAGAGCTGGAGCCGTGAGCTCGGGGTGCGCGGCACCCTGCCCGTCGGGCTGGACTACGACGTCACCCTGTTCTCGATCGACGTCGACGATGAACTGGTCCCCTACGAGATCGATGGCAGCGATCGCACCTTCTACGAAAACCTTGGCGACACCAGCCGCGACGGGCTCGAAGTCGCGCTAGGATGGCAGCCCTCGGCGCGTCTGGAGCTCAATACCGCCCTGACCCTGGCACGCTACGAGTTCGACCAGGTTTCCGGTAGTGACCTGGACGGCAACCGTCTGCCCGGGCTTCCGGAGACAACCTGGGTCAACCAGCTCACCTGGTACGGGACAGGCAGCCAGGACACCCGTTACTTTGCCACCCTGGAAACCCAGTATGTGGGCGACATGGTCGCGGACAATGCCAACCGGGTAGACGTCGACAGCTACTGGCTGGTCAACCTTCGTGCGGGTGACGGCTGGCGACTGGGCGGCAATCAGATACTGTCGACCTACCTCGGCATCCGCAATCTGTTTGACGAAGACCACTATGCCAATGTCCGCATCAATGCCAGCAACGACCGCTATTTCGAACCGGCGCCGGACCGTTCCTTCTATGCAGGCGTAGAACTATCATTTTGATGTGAGCACAATTTCTTCGCAGTTCTGTTGTGATTCAGGAGTCGGCGCCGAGTGAGAGTCGCTCTACCCCAGCATCTCTTGAGCCAGATCAAGCACATCGACTTGAACCCTTGAGACGATGAAACGATCCTTGGCAAAAGGAGGCGCAGCACTCGCTGGCCAACCTCCCATGATCATTCGACGCTCATCCGAGACACCCGCGCGCCTCTGGTCCGGCGGCACGACGCGGGAGCTGTTCATCGCTCCCGTTGACAGTGACTATGCCGACCGGAACTTTCAGGTCCGCCTGAGCACCGCCACGGTAGAGTCCGAAGAGTGCCTGTTCACCCCACTGGCAGGCTACGAACGACACCTCATGGTATTGGAAGGCACGGCCCACCTTGAGCATCAAGGGCACCGCTCCAGGGACCTCAGGCACTTCGAAGTCGACACCTTTGACGGCGCCTGGCAAACCCTGAGCCAGGGGCTCTATCGCGACTTCAACCTGATGGTGAGATACGGCAGTCGCGGCTACCTCACACACCAGCTGCTGAGCGAACAGGAAACCCTGCACCTGTCACCGGAACCCGCACTACTTCGAGCCTGGTACCTGATCAGTGGTCGTGTGGAACTCGTCTCCGGCGAGGTACTCGCGGCCGGTGATCTTCTGGTCATCGAACCCGGCGACCGCCTGGGCCTGCGTTCGCTGCAAGCGAGCCAACTGGTCGTCTCCACCATCGCGTTCTAGGGCTTGTCTGAAAAGTGCCTGCGCTCGGTAATACGGCGTTAAAAATCGGATCAAAATGCTCATTTACACCCCGTAAACTGCGCTTTCTCACCGATTTTTGCCTTGTCTAACCTTCGCTCGTCGACTTTTCGGACAGCGCCTAGGCACAGAGCCGCGACAGCCGTCTTGCTGAAACTTGCCTGAAACCAAAGAAGCCCGCCTCCTCTCGGAAGCGGGCTTCTTCGTGATACATGCCTGATCTGTTCACGACAGGGTAATCGCATGGGGGCGAGTCACCTCGCCTTATTCGGCTGGACTTGTAGAGAGCCCATGCATGCGCTCTTTACAAAAAGAAGGCCCAACTCCTCTCGGAATTGGGCCTTCTTTTGAATCGATACCTGACGATGATACTTAGACAGCAAGGTCGCTCGCATGGGGGTGAGTCACCCCAGCGCTCTTAACAAGGGCTGCAGCGAAGCTGCAAAGGGGGACAAACAACGCGAGCCCGCCCTTGAGAAGAGCCAGGCCGGACCGCACCGAGGGGGTTATCGGCGCGGCCCCACATATAAAGAGAGGGGCTAAATTTGTAGAGAGCCAATGCATGCGCTCTTTACAAAAAGAAGGCCCAACTCCTCCTGGAATTGGGCCTTCTTTTGAATCGATACCTGACGATGACGCTTAGACAGCAAGGTCGCTCGCATGGGGGTGAGTCACCCCAGGGTTTTGCGGCAACGCCGCAAGGGGGGACGAACGACGCGAGCCTGCGAGCGGCCGGACCGCACGCAGTGCGGCCCCACATATAAAAAGCGGGGTCTGCCCCATGCATGCGAAAAAGCCCAGCTCCTCTCGGAACTGGGCTTCTTCTGAATAAATGCCTGACGATGACCTACTCTCGCATGGGGAGACCCCACACTACCATCGGCGCTGAGCGGTTTCACTTCTGAGTTCGGCAAGGGATCAGGTGGTTCCCACTCGCTATGGTCGTCAGGCGGAAAAAAGACAATATATATCATGCCGACGATACGTTTCATCGTATCCGTCAATTGATTCGAGACATCATCGACCAAAACCCTTTGGGTGTTATATGGTCAAGCCTCACGGACCATTAGTACCGGTTAGCTCAACGCCTTGCAGCGCTTCCACACCCGGCCTATCAACCAGCTGGTCTTGCTGGGTCCTTTAGGAGGCTCAAGGCCTCAGGGAGATCTCATCTTGAAGGGGGCTTCCCGCTTAGATGCTTTCAGCGGTTATCCCGTCCGTACATAGCTACCCGGCAATGCCACTGGCGTGACAACCGGAACACCAGAGGTACGTCCACTCCGGTCCTCTCGTACTAGGAGCAGCGCTTCTCAAATCTCCAACGCCCACGGCAGATAGGGACCGAACTGTCTCACGACGTTCTAAACCCAGCTCGCGTACCACTTTAAATGGCGAACAGCCATACCCTTGGGACCGACTTCAGCCCCAGGATGTGATGAGCCGACATCGAGGTGCCAAACACCGCCGTCGATGTGAACTCTTGGGCGGTATCAGCCTGTTATCCCCGGAGTACCTTTTATCCGTTGAGCGATGGCCCTTCCATACAGAACCACCGGATCACTAGAACCTACTTTCGTATCTGCTCGACGTGTCTGTCTCGCAGTTAAGCACCCTTATGCTCTTGCACTCACTGCACGATTTCCAACCGTGCTGAGGGTACCTTCGTGCTCCTCCGTTACTCTTTGGGAGGAGACCGCCCCAGTCAAACTACCCACCACACACGGTCCTCGAACCGGATTACGGTCCTGAGTTAGAACGCCAATGATGCCAGGCTGGTATTTCAAGGTTGGCTCCACCCCATCTGGCGACAGGGTTTCAAAGCCTCCCAGCTATCCTACACAAGCAACATCAGCGTCCAGTGTGAAGCTGTAGTAAAGGTTCACGGGGTCTTTCCGTCTAGCCGCGGGTACACAGCATCTTCACTGCGATTTCAATTTCACTGAGTCTCGGGTGGAGACAGCGTGGCCATCATTACGCCATTCGTGCAGGTCGGAACTTACCCGACAAGGAATTTCGCTACCTTAGGACCGTTATAGTTACGGCCGCCGTTTACCGGGGCTTCGATCAGGAGCTTCGCGTGAGCTAACACCATCACTTAACCTTCCGGCACCGGGCAGGCGTCACACCCTATACGTCCGCTTGCGCGTTTGCAGAGTGCTGTGTTTTTAATAAACAGTTGCAGCCACCTGGTATCTTCGACCGCGTCAGGCTCCGGTCGCGAGGACCTTCACCCTAATGCGGCGTGCCTTCTCCCGAAGTTACGGCACCATTTTGCCTAGTTCCTTCACCCGAGTTCTCTCAAGCGCCTTGGTATTCTCTACCTGACCACCTGTGTCGGTTTGGGGTACGGTCTCACAGTATCTGAAGCTTAGAGGCTTTTCCTGGAAGCGTGGCATCGATGACTTCCTGACCGTAGTCAGTTCGTCTCGCCTCTCGGCCTTGAGGATCCGGATTTACCTGAATCCTCAGCCTACCGGCTTTCACCAGGACAACCAACGCCTGGCTCACCTAGCCTTCTTCGTCCCCCCATCGCAATACTGTGAGGTACGGGAATATTGACCCGTTTCCCATCGACTACGCCTTTCGGCCTCGCCTTAGGGGCCGACTCACTCTGCTCCGATTAGCGTCGAACAGAAACCCTTGGTCTTCCGGCGGGGGAGTTTTTCACTCCCCTTGTCGTTACTCATGTCAGCATTCGCACTCGTGATACCTCCAGCATGCTTCTCAACACACCTTCATCGGCTTACACGACGCTCCTCTACCGCGTGTTCGCATCCTTAAAATGACTCAGGCCGTTCACCTTGCCCTGCCCGACTCAACGTTCGGGAAGCGCTTTGCCATCGCTTCGCGATGGCAGCGAACTGACACTATCGAATCACCTTAAGTGATGCGAACACACCCGTAGCTTCGGTACCTGGTTTGAGCCCCGTTACATCTTCCGCGCAGGCCGACTCGACTAGTGAGCTATTACGCTTTCTTTAAAGGATGGCTGCTTCTAAGCCAACCTCCTAGCTGTCTAAGCCTTCCCACATCGTTTCCCACTTAACCAGGATTTCGGGACCTTAGCTGACGGTCTGGGTTGTTTCCCTTTTCACAACGGACGTTAGCACCCGCTGTGTGTCTCCCACGCTTGCACTCACCGGTATTCGGAGTTTGCCTCGGGTTGGTAAGTCGGGATGACCCCCTAGCCGAAACAGTGCTCTACCCCCGGCGGTGATACGTGAGGCGCTACCTAAATAGCTTTCGAGGAGAACCAGCTATCTCCGGGCTTGATTAGCCTTTCACTCCGATCCACAAGTCATCCAAATCTTTTTCAACAGATCCTGGTTCGGTCCTCCAGTTGATGTTACTCAACCTTCAACCTGCTCATGGATAGATCGCCCGGTTTCGGGTCTATTTCCAGCGACTGGTCGCCCAGTTAAGACTCGATTTCTCTACGCCTCCCCTATACGGTTAAGCTCGCCACTGAAAATAAGTCGCTGACCCATTATACAAAAGGTACGCGGTCACCAAACAAGTTGGCTCCCACTGCTTGTACGCATACGGTTTCAGGATCTATTTCACTCCCCTCTCCGGGGTTCTTTTCGCCTTTCCCTCACGGTACTGGTTCACTATCGGTCAGTCAGGAGTATTTAGCCTTGGAGGATGGTCCCCCCGTCTTCAGTCAAGGTTTCACGTGCCTCGACCTACTCGATTTCACAACACTCAGGTTTCGGTTACGGGGCTATCACCCACTATGGCCAGACTTCCCAGTCTGTTCACCTACCAGTTGTGTTGCTTAAGGGCTGGTCCCCGTTCGCTCGCCGCTACTAGGGGAATCTCGGTTGATTTCTTTTCCTCGGGGTACTTAGATGTTTCAGTTCCCCCGGTTCGCCTCTCATGTCTATATATTCAACATGAGATACCCAAGTTACCTTGGGTGGGTTTCCCCATTCAGAGATGTCCGGGTCGCAGGTCGTTTGCCACCTCGCCGAACCTTATCGCAGGCTTCCACGTCTTTCATCGCCTCTGACTGCCTAGGCATCCACCGTATGCGCTTCATCGCTTGACCATATAACCCCAAAGGGTCTGTCAATCGATGATGTCACGACAATTGCCGGATACGCTTGAAACGTATCTTACTTTGTCAGCATGATATACATTGTTAAAGAGCGTTAGAGCAAAAGCTCTAAGCGAGAGACTTGATATCGCCTGATGGCGAACAAGCATCTTGCTTAGAACTTGACGACTGTTTTACTCGAGATGAGAAATGGTGGAGCCAAGCGGGATCGAACCGCTGACCTCCTGCGTGCAAGGCAGGCGCTCTCCCAGCTGAGCTATGGCCCCATATCCTGTCGGGTATGCTTGACCAGAACCAGCTATCAAACGATGGGCCTGGGCAAATCCGATGCTACCCGGCGAGCTCACCGATCTTCACTACACCAAAGGCGTGCATTCGCTGAACCTATGAAGATGGTGGGTCTGGGCAGACTTGAACTGCCGACCTCACCCTTATCAGGGGTGCGCTCTAACCAACTGAGCTACAGACCCATTGCCGAGCAATATTGGGCATAAATCCCAAACAGTCGTTACTCTTGCTTGATCAGGTAATTCATTGTGAGCACTTACCGACAGTCAGATGACGTGTCGTTTAAGGAGGTGATCCAGCCGCAGGTTCCCCTACGGCTACCTTGTTACGACTTCACCCCAGTCATGAACCACACCGTGGTGATCGCCCTCCGAAGTTAGGCTAACCACTTCTGGTGCAGTCCACTCCCATGGTGTGACGGGCGGTGTGTACAAGGCCCGGGAACGTATTCACCGTGACATTCTGATTCACGATTACTAGCGATTCCGACTTCACGGAGTCGAGTTGCAGACTCCGATCCGGACTGAGACCGGCTTTATGGGATTAGCTCCACCTCGCGGATTCGCAACCCATTGTACCGGCCATTGTAGCACGTGTGTAGCCCTACCCGTAAGGGCCATGATGACTTGACGTCGTCCCCACCTTCCTCCGGTTTGTCACCGGCAGTCTCCCTAGAGTTCCCGACCGAATCGCTGGCAAATAGGGACAAGGGTTGCGCTCGTTACGGGACTTAACCCAACATTTCACAACACGAGCTGACGACAGCCATGCAGCACCTGTCTGAGAGTTCCCGAAGGCACCAATCCATCTCTGGAAAGTTCTCTCGATGTCAAGGGTAGGTAAGGTTCTTCGCGTTGCATCGAATTAAACCACATGCTCCACCGCTTGTGCGGGCCCCCGTCAATTCATTTGAGTTTTAACCTTGCGGCCGTACTCCCCAGGCGGTCGACTTATCGCGTTAACTGCGCCACAAAGCTCTCAAGGAGCCCAACGGCTAGTCGACATCGTTTACGGCGTGGACTACCAGGGTATCTAATCCTGTTTGCTACCCACGCTTTCGCACCTCAGCGTCAGTGTCAGTCCAGAAGGCCGCCTTCGCCACTGGTATTCCTCCCGATCTCTACGCATTTCACCGCTACACCGGGAATTCTACCTTCCTCTCCTGCACTCTAGCCTGACAGTTCCGGATGCCGTTCCCAGGTTGAGCCCGGGGCTTTCACAACCGGCTTATCAAGCCGCCTACGCGCGCTTTACGCCCAGTAATTCCGATTAACGCTCGCACCCTCCGTATTACCGCGGCTGCTGGCACGGAGTTAGCCGGTGCTTCTTCTGTGAGTGATGTCCTCCCTCGAGGGTATTAGCCTCAAGGCTTTCTTCCTCACTGAAAGTGCTTTACAACCCGAAGGCCTTCTTCACACACGCGGCATGGCTGGATCAGGCTTTCGCCCATTGTCCAATATTCCCCACTGCTGCCTCCCGTAGGAGTTCGGGCCGTGTCTCAGTCCCGATGTGGCTGATCATCCTCTCAGACCAGCTACGGATCGCAGCCTTGGTGAGCCGTTACCTCACCAACTAGCTAATCCGACATAGGCTCATCCGATAGCGCAAGGTCCGAAGATCCCCTGCTTTCTCCCGTAGGACGTATGCGGTATTAGCCTGGGTTTCCCCAGGTTATCCCCCACTACCGGGTAGATTCCTATGCATTACTCACCCGTCCGCCGCTCGACGCCTCCTAGCAAGCTAGGATCGTTTCCGCTCGACTTGCATGTGTTAGGCCTGCCGCCAGCGTTCAATCTGAGCCATGATCAAACTCTTCAGTTTAAAGTCTGATAGTCCGTTAAGCGGACCAAACTTGGCTCAAGGTTCAAACGTCTCGTTTGACGAGTCGCTTGCCTTGATATTTCAGTGACAGTGTCACTGACTCATCGGCAAGCGCCCACATGAATTACCTGATCAAATTATTAAAGAGCGTGCTCCGGACTCTATAGAGAGCTTAAAGAGCGGCTCTTGCGGCACCTGGCCGGAAGAGCGTCTCGCTTTGCTGCGCCTCAGCCCGAAGGCTAGTCACAGCGCCCTGCGAAGAAGGCGTATTCTACAGAATCGAAGCGTTTCGTCAAGGCTTTCTTTTTTCGCCGTGCAAGCGATGCCTGCAGGACCCAAGAGAAAGCGAAGCGAGCCTGACGCACATCCTGCGATGCCGTCCTGGCGACTCCGATCGAGTGGCGAGCATTTTACCGATTTCTCGTTGCCCGTCAAGTGGAGAATTTATCGAAGACTTTAAAAAGCCTTTTCAAAACAATCACTTTTACCACCCTTCACCGCCTGTGACGTTTGCTCGTCGCCGGCAGCGGATGCGTACTTTACGGATCAGGGCCGACCTTGGCAAGCGCTTTTCGCAAAAAAATGCCAACTCATCGAAGAAGTGCCGACCCAGCAGCGAAGCTGTCTTATCCACACGCCTTCCATGACAACCCCTTGTGGATGACTGCGGGCGTTCACCTGGAAGACGCCTTCAGCACTGACACAAGAACAGCAACGCCCGCGCTAGGCGGGCGTTGCTGTCTGGTCGTCAGTATAACGAAACGGTGGGCTTCCTGCTCGCACCGGCCCCTATCATTGCCGCAAGGTCGTGGGCTAGGACTTGAACTTGCGCATCAGGGCCATCGCCGGGCCGGATGCCACATAGGTGCCGAACAGCAGCAGCAGCATGACCGAGGGCTCGATCGAGATCACGACAAAACCCAGCACGATGGCCAGCAGGGCGACAAAGGGCACCGGCCCCTTCAGATCGACATCCTTGAAGCTGTAATAGCGGATGTTGCTGACCATCAGAATACCGGCCGCCCCCACCACCAGCAGCATCAATAGCTTGAAGCCAAGAGCGGTGGCGTCGAAGCTGTGGAAGGTCCACACGCTAGCGGCCACCAGCGCCGCCGCCGAGGGACTGGGCAAGCCGATGAACCACTTCTTGTCGACGCTGCCGATCTGCACGTTGAACCGCGCCAGGCGAAGCGCCGCACAGGCCACGTACAGAAACGCCACCACCCAGCCGGTCTTGCCGATGTCCTGCAGGATCCAGGTAAAGGCGACGAGACCCGGTGCCATGCCAAAGGAGATCATGTCGGCGAGGCTGTCATACTCGGCGCCAAACTCGCTTTGCGTGTTGGTGAGCCTGGCTACCCGGCCGTCGAGGCCATCGAGCACCATGGCGATAAAGATGGCCACCGAGGCGGCGGTGAAATCGCCATTCAGGGCGGCGACAACGGCGAAGAAGCCCGAAAACAGTGCCGAAGTGGTGAACAGGTTCGGCAACAGGTAGATCCCCCGCCGTCGTACCTTCTTGCCATCCTCGACCGCTTCTTCCACGACTTCGGATTCCCGCATGAAGGCGCTGGCCAGATCTTCATCCTGGGGCTCTCGTGGTTCCTGCTCACGCTTGCCTGCGTCTTCGCTCATCTCTGTCATCCATTGGCTTCGAGTATGGGATCATTCTACACGACCGGCCGGCCGTTACCGCCAACCTCGCGGCAGCCGCCCTCTCCCCCAGCCTCGGGCACCTGTGGGCCAAACGCAAGGCACAGCGCAGGATTCATGCGGCAGCACCATGACCTCTCAGTCGTTCACCCATGACGCAACGGGGGAGGAGCACTGAGTGTGCTCCTCCCCCGTTGCTGTCCCCATCGTCGGGCAAGCCCTACGATGGGTTACCAGGAACCCATCAGTTCTTGGACTTGTCGACCAGCTGGTTGGCGGCGATCCAGGGCATCATGCCACGCAGCTTCTCGCCGACCTGCTCGATCTCGTGCTCGGCGTTCAGACGACGGCGCGCGGTCATCGAGGGGTAGTTGCTGTTGCCCTCGTTGATGAACATCTTGGCGTATTCGCCGGTCTGAATACGCTTGAGCGCGTTGCGCATGGCGGCACGCGACTCGTCGTTGATGACCTCGGGGCCAGTCACGTACTCGCCATACTCCGCATTGTTGGAGATGGAGTAGTTCATGTTGGCGATGCCGCCTTCGTACATCAGGTCGACGATCAGCTTGAGCTCGTGGAGACACTCGAAGTAGGCCATTTCGGGGGCGTAGCCCGCTTCTGTCAGGGTCTCGAAGCCGGCCTTGACCAGTTCGACGGCGCCACCACACAGGACAGCCTGCTCACCGAACAGGTCGGTTTCGGTCTCGTCCTTGAAGGTGGTCTCGATGATGCCGCTACGGCCACCACCGATGGCGGCGGCGTAGGACAGGCAGAGCTCCTTGGCCTGGCCGGTGGCATCCTGGTGGATGGCGATCAGGTCAGGAATACCGCCGCCACGGGCGAATTCGGAGCGCACGGTGTGGCCCGGCGCCTTGGGCGCGATCATCACCACGTCCAGATCCTTGCGCGGCTCGATCTGGTTGTAGTGGATGTTGAAGCCGTGGGCGAAGGCCAGGGTAGCGCCTTCCTTGAGGTTCGGCTCGATTTCCTGCTCGTAGATGGCCTTCTGGTTCTCGTCCGGCGCCAGCACCATGACGACGTCGGCGGACTGGCAAGCCTCGGCCACAGAGGCCACCTTCAGGCCGGCGGCTTCCGCCTTGGCGGCGGAAGAAGAACCCGGGCGAAGCGCGACGGTGACGCTGACGCCGGATTCCTTCAGGTTGTTGGCATGGGCGTGGCCCTGGGAGCCGTAACCGACGATGGTGACCTGCTTGTTCTGGATCAGCTGAAGATCGCAGTCCTTGTCGTAATAAACGCGCATCTGGTGCTCCTGAAAACGAGTGCCTGCTCGGCGATAGAAGAGATCTTGTCTGTGTCGTGTTGCGTTCAGCGTTGATGGCCACCCGCGCCGTCTTGTGCGGCGCTGGGCTGACGAGGGGGCTCGCCCTCCGTCGATGCATCACACCTTACGCCAGCGCCCGTGTTGCGTAAAACGCTATATTTGCAATACTACGTGCCAAAATATGCAATTACAGGTCAGGACTCCTCCATGGACTTCCGCCCCCTGAAGCACTTTCTGATGCTGGCCGATTCACTGCACTTCGGCCGCGCCAGCGAGGCCTGCCACGTGAGCCCATCGACCCTGAGCCGTTCCATTCGCCAACTGGAACAACAACTCGGCGTGGTGTTGTTCAACCGTGACAATCGGCACGTGGTGCTGACCCCCCAGGGAAAGCGCTTCCAGCGCTATGCCAAGGAAGCCCTGGAAGAGTGGGAACAGGTCCGCCTGTCGTTGCAGAGCGAGGCCAAGCGCCTCAGTGGTGAAATCAGCATCTACTGCTCGGTGACCGCGAGCTACAGCTTCCTCTACAGTCTGCTGGCCGACTTCCGCCAACGCTACCCCGCCATCGAGCTCAAGCTGCACACCGGCGACCCTGCCCGAGCCATCCAGCGAGTACTGGCAGGTGACGAAGACATGGCCATCACCTCGCGCCCGCGCCGACTGCCCGATGGCCTCGCCTTCAAGTCGCTGAGGCGCTCGGCACTGGTGTTCATCGCCCCCGAGGAGCAACGGCCGTGGGTGCCGCAGCAACCGATGAGCCCGAGCCAGGCACAGTGGCAAGGGGTGCCGATGATCCTGTCGGAGGCTGGGCTATCGCGGGAACTTGCCGACACCTGGTTCAAGGCGCTGGGCGTGACGCCGACCATCTACGCCCAGGTGGCCGGCCACGAAGCCATCGTCAGCATGGTGGGGCTTGGCTTCGGCATCGGTGTGGTGCCACGCATCGTGCTGGAGGCGAGCCCGCTGGCCGAACGCGTGAGAATACTCCCGGTCAAGCCGGAACTGCCGCACTACGACGTGGGCCTTTGTGTACTGGAGCGGCGCCTGAAGAGCCCCTTGATCGACGCGCTGTGGCAGGAAGTCGTGGAACGTTGAGGCCGGACACGAAAACGCCGCCCCGAGAGGCGGCGTATCAGGCTACCGGCTGACCACCAGGGCCAGCGGGTTGCTAGAGGCTCAGCACCTTGTCACCACGGGCGATACCTGAGACGCCGGTGCGCGCTACTTCGAGTATGCCCACGGGCCCCATCGCCTGCAGGAAGGCGTCGAGTTTCTCGGCATCGCCGGTGATCTGCACGGTGTACAGACTCGGGGTGACGTCGACGATCTGGGCACGGAAGATGTCTACCGTGCGCTTGACCTCATCGCGGGCAGCACCCAGCGCCTTGACCTTCACCAGCATCAACTCACGCTCGATATGGTTGCCTTCGGTAAGGTCCACCAGCTTGACCACGTCGATCAGCTTGTTGAGGTGCTTGGTGATCTGCTCGATCACCCGGTCATCCCCGACGGTGGTCACGGTCAGACGCGACAGGGTCGGGTCATCGGTGGGCGCCACGTTGAGCGTTTCGATGTTGAAGTTGCGCTGGGAGAACAGCCCCACGACCCGCGACAGCGCACCCGGTTCGTTTTCCATCAGAATCGAGATGATATGTCGCATCAGGTCCGCTCCGTCTTGGAAAGCAGCATGTCACGCATGGAGCCCAGAGGCACCTGCATCGGATAGACGTGCTCGTGCGGGTCCACCGCGACGTCCAGGAACACCAGCTCATGGGTGTCAGCGAAAGTACGCGCCAGCGCCTCTTCCAGATCCTCTTTCTTCTCGACCCTGAGCGCGGTGAAACCGTAGGCCTCGATCAGCATCTGGAAGTCCGGCAGCGACTCCATGTAGGAATGGGCGTGGCGGGACTTGTAGTTGAGGTCCTGCCACTGGCGCACCATGCCCAGCGAGCCGTTGTTCAGGTTGATGATCTTGACCCCACCGCCGAACTGCTTACAGGTGGAGAGTTCCTGCATCATCATCTGGAAGCTGCCTTCGCCGGTCACGCAGACGACCTCCTCATCGGGGAAGTTCTGCTTGACGCCCATGGCCGCGGGAAAACCGAAGCCCATGGTGCCGAGTCCACCGGAGGTGATCAGCCGGTTGGGCTTGTCGAACTTGTAGTACTGAGCCGCGAACATCTGGTGCTGGCCCACGTCAGTGGTGACGTACGCCTCGCCACGGGTCGCCTGGCAGATGGCCTCGATCACCTCCTGCGGTTTGAGCACCTCACCGGGCCTGGACGGTTCGTAAAGCTTGCCCTTGCGCTCGTCGCGCCACTCGTCGATGGTCTTCCACCAGTCCTTGATTGCGTCGGGGTTGGCAATCTCATGGCCCTGCACCAGGCTGATCATCTCGTTGATGACGCTGGCCGCCGGTCCGACGATGGGCACGTCGGCCCGCACCGTCTTGGACACCGAGCTGGGGTCGATGTCGACGTGGATGATCTTGGCCGTGGGGCAGAACTTCGAGGTGTTGTTGGTCACACGGTCGTCGAAACGCGCACCGATGGCGATTACCAGGTCGGCGTGATGCATCGCCATGTTGGACTCGTAGCTGCCGTGCATGCCGAGCCAGCCCAGACACTGATCATCGCTCTGCGGATAGGCCCCGATACCCATCAGGGTGGTGGTGATCGGAAAGCCGAGCTGCTTGACCAGATCGGTCAGGCCCTCGCAAGCACGGCCCTGGACCACGCCACCACCGGTGTAGAACACCGGACGACGGGCCTTGAGCATCAGCTCGACGGCTTTCTTGATCTGTCCGGTATGGCCACGACTGACCGGGTTGTAGGAGCGGATCTTGACCTTCTTCGGATAGACGTACTCGTAGCGCTCGGTGGGCGCCGTCATGTCCTTGGGTATATCCACCAGTACGGGACCGGGACGTCCGGTGGCGGCGAGATAGAAGGCCTTCTTGAGCACCTCGGGAATCTCGCTCGGGTGCTTGATTGAGAAGCTGTGCTTCACGATCGGCCGGGTGACACCGACGATATCGGTCTCCTGGAAGGCGTCGTCACCGATCAAATGGCTCATCACCTGACCACAGAGCACGACCATCGGGATCGAGTCCATGTAAGCGGTGGCGATGCCGGTCACCGCATTGGTGGCCCCCGGGCCCGAGGTGACCAGTACTACCCCAGGCTTGCCGGACGCCCGCGCATAACCGTCGGCGGCGTGGGTCGCGGCCTGCTCGTGGCGAACCAGGATGTGCTTGACCTTGTCCTGACGGAACAAGGCGTCGTAGATGTGTAGTGCGGCGCCGCCCGGATAGCCGTAGATGTATTCCACGCCCTCATCCTGGAGGAAGCGGGCGATCATGTCCGCGCCTGAAAGCAATTCCACAGATGTATCTCCCCTGGAGGTCTCGAGTGCGATTCGCACCTGTCGTGGGTACGAAGTCGAGTGCAGCGGTATGCTGCTGCCGGCGCACCGGCACCTGATGCCAAACCCTGGCGTCCGTCGGCCCGGTTGGGGCCTGCACTCTCATCACGGCGGGTCACCGCGTCGGGGCGTTGGCCAGGCGGGGCGGTTAACCCGAACCTGGTAGTCCTTCGGCGGGTAGAGGCCCATTGGCCTACCCTTCACGCGGCGTTGGGGGTCACCCATCGTGCCGCGCCCGCAGTCAGGAACCCTCAAGATTCCAATAGCGCTCTGTGACTGTCAACCGCCGTTCCCATCGCGCTCGGTCAGAGCACTCTGAAAGGCCTCTTTTCGCGGGTGCAGCAAGACCAATGTCTAACGCCGTTTTCTCGAAATCTGGCCATGACGCTGCTGTAATGACGCCAGGTGACACGATTCACTTACTTTACCAGACACCGATGGAGAGGGTGCGGCGGAAAGTCGCCACGACAGCCGGAGCATGACGACAGGAGAGTTTCTCTCTGCCCCGCCCCGGGTCTGATCGGCACCGCTGACGATCAGCGAACGACTCGCCGACGCTTTCAAATCGGGTCGCTGATACTTGCCATCTGGATCGCTGACGCCTCAAGAGAGAATCGATTCACCCAAGGATGTCTCTAGGCGCTGTCCGAAAAGTCGACGAGCGAAGGTTAGACAAGGCAAAAATCGGTGAGACAGCGCAGTTTACGGGGTGTAAATGAGCATTTTGATCCGATTTTTAACGCCGTATTACCGAGCGCAGGCACTTTTCAGACAAGCCCTAGACAACCACAACAACGCCCCCCCTTTCACAGGAGGTAGCACTACATGTCTCGCATCGTGCAATGGTCCATCACCGTGGCGCTGGCAGGATTCCTGTTCGGCTTCGACACCGCGGTCATCTCCGGGGCCGACAAGCCCATCCAGGCGCTGTGGGGTCTCAGCGACCTGCAGCATGGCCTGCTGATCATGTCCATGGCCCTTTGGGGCACCGTGATCGGTGCCATCTTCGGCAACTGGCCCACCGATGCGCTGGGAAGGCGCGCCACCCTGCTGATGATCGGTGTGCTGTACCTGGTCTCCGCGGTGGGCTCGGCGGTGGTGTCCGACCCCTGGCTGTTCGCCTTCTTCCGCCTGATCGGCGGCATCGGCGTCGGCATCTCGTCGGTGGCGGCCCCCACCTATATCTCCGAGATCGCCCCGCCGCGCCATCGCGGCTTTCTGGTCGCCATGTACCAGTTCAATATCGTCTTCGGCATCCTCATGGCATTCGTCTCCAACTATGTGATCGGCAGCCTGATGAGCGACGACGCCTGGCGCTGGATGCTGGGTATCGAGGCCATCCCTGCACTGATCTACACCCTGATGATCACCCGTGTCCCGCGCAGTCCGCGCTGGCTCATCCTCAAGAAGAACGCTATCGAGGAAGCCGGCCAGGTACTTCGCCAGATCAACCCTGACGCCGATGTCGACGCCGAGATCAACGCCATTCGCGCCGCCGAAACCGACGAAGCGTCCGCCAAGGCCCCCTTCTTCTCGCGTCGCTATCGTCTGCCGATTCTGCTGGCCTTCCTGATCGCCTTCTTCAACCAGCTCTCGGGCATCAACTTCATCATCTACTATGCCCCCCGGGTGCTCGAAGCCGCCGAACTCGGTAGCCAGGCAGCGCTTCTGTCCACCGCCGGCATCGGTCTGGTCAACCTGGTCTTCACCATGATCGGGATGTCGCTGATCGACCGCTTTGGCCGCCGTACCCTGCTGTTCATCGGCTCGGCCGGCTATCTGCTGTCGCTGGTGCTGATCTCTCGCGCCTTCTTCGCCGACGCACTCGGCGGACTCGAAGTCCCGCTGCTGCTGGGGCTGTTCATCGCTGCCCACGCGATCAGTCAGGGCGCGGTCATCTGGGTGTTCATCTCCGAGGTTTTCCCCAACCACGTGCGTGCCCGTGGTCAGTCCTTCGGTGCCTCGATCCACTGGGTCTTTGCCGCGCTGATCACCCTGGTCATGCCCTGGGTGCTGGGCACCTTCAACGGCGGGCCGGTATTCGCCTTCTTCGCGGTAATGATGCTGCTGCAACTGGTGTTCGTGATATTCCTGATGCCTGAGACCAAGAACGTCAGTCTCGAGGAACTGCAAAAGCATCTGGTCGGCGACAACGTGCGTCTGCGTCGCGTGCACTTGTCCGGCGCCCGGGCGGCGCGCTAGCACTTTTCTGAAACGCGCCCGCGCTCGCTGCCTTTTCGGGCAGAACCCAAGCCTTGATGAACGCCACGAAAAAGCCCGCCGGGTGGGGAACCGGGCGGGCAAGGGGGTCACAGGACGCAACCTGACCTTCAGTATAGCGACCGATTAACCATTTGCTTGAGAATGGGTATTCGAATTACCAATCACGAACGACTGTCAGCCGAAGGCATCAGGCCCCTCCTTGACGAAGGGGCCTTCTTGCGTGACCGGCCCGTGGTCAGTGATCGAAACGTAACTGGCCATCGTCGGCGACCACGCGGATCACGTCGCCAGCGCTGAACTTGCCTGCCAGCAGGTCCTGTGCCAGCGGATTCTCGATCCGGCTCTGCAGGGCACGTTTGAGCGGACGAGCCCCATAGACGGGGTCGAAGCCGACCACCGCCAACAGGGCCAGCGCCTCGTCGGAGACCGTGAGCCCGAGATCGTGGTCCGCCAGTCGGGCGCGTAGACGTTCAAGCTGGATACCGGCGATCGCCTGGATCTGATCCTGGCCGAGGGCGTGGAACACCACCACTTCGTCGATGCGGTTGATCAACTCAGGCCGGAAGTGGCTGCCAACCACCTCCATCACCGTCTGACGCATGCTGTCGTAGTCGGCGTCGTCACCACCGAACTGCTGGATGATGTCGGAGCCAAGGTTGGAGGTCATCACGATAACGGTATTGCGGAAGTCCACCGTACGTCCCTGCCCATCGGTCAGGCGACCGTCCTCCAGCACCTGCAACAGGATGTTGAAGACGTCCGGGTGGGCCTTCTCCACCTCATCGAGCAGCAGCACCGAATAGGGTTTGCGGCGCACCGCTTCGGTCAGGTAGCCGCCTTCTTCATAGCCGACATAGCCGGGAGGCGCGCCGATCAACCGCGCCACCGAGTGCTTCTCCATGAACTCGGACATGTCGATGCGCACCATGGCTTCCTCGGTGTCGAACAGGAAGTTGGCCAGCGACTTGCACAGTTCGGTCTTGCCCACCCCGGTCGGGCCGAGAAACAGGAAGGAGCCGTTGGGCCGGTTGGGGTCGGCCAAGCCCGCGCGGGAGCGCCGCACCGCGTTGGCCACGGCGGTGACCGCCTCGTCCTGACCGATGACCCGCTGGTGCAGGGCCTCCTCCATGCGCAGGAGCTTGTCGCGCTCGCCCTCGAGCATCTTGGCCACCGGAATGCCGGTCCAGCGTGACACCACCTCGGCGATTTCCTCCTCGGTGACGTTGGAGCGCAAAAGCTTGTGGTGACGAGTGTCCGCCTCGGCATCGCCGCTCTCGGCAATCTTCTTCTCGAGCTCCGGAATCACCCCGTACTGCAGTTCCGACATCCGCCCCAGGTCGCCCTGGCGGCGAGCCTGCTCCAGGTCGACCCGCGCCCGGTCTAGCTCGTCCTTGAACTGGGCCGCGCCCTGGATGCTGGCCTTCTCGGCCTTCCAGATCTCGTCCAGGTCGGCGTACTCGCGCTCGAGCTCGCCGATCTGTTCCTCAAGGGTATCGAGGCGCTTGCGTGAGGCCTCGTCGGTTTCCTTCTTGAGGTGCTCGCGCTCCATCTTCAACTGGATCAGGCGACGATCCAGACGGTCCATTTCCTCCGGCTTGGAGTCGAGCTCCATGCGAATGCGCGACGACGCCTCGTCGATCAGGTCGATGGCCTTGTCCGGCAGCTGACGATCGGTGATGTAGCGCGTCGACAGCTTGGCCGCCGCGATGATCGCGCCGTCGGTAATGTCGACGCCGTGGTGCACCTCGTAGCGCTCCTTGAGGCCACGCAGGATCGCCACCGTGTCTTCCTCGCTGGGCTCGTCCACCTGCACCTTCTGGAAACGCCGCTCCAGCGCCGCATCCTTCTCGATGTACTTGCGGTACTCGTCCAGGGTGGTGGCACCGACACAGTGCAGCTCACCCCGGGCCAGCGCCGGCTTGAGCATGTTGCCGGCGTCCATGGCGCCCTCGGCCTTGCCCGCACCGACCATGGTGTGCAATTCGTCGATGAACAGGATGACCCGCCCTTCTTCCTGGGACAGCTCGTTGAGCACCGCCTTCAGGCGCTCCTCGAATTCGCCGCGAAACTTGGCGCCAGCCAGCAGCGAGCCCATGTCCAGCGACAGCACGCGCTTGTCCTTGAGCCCCTCGGGCACCTCGCCGTTGATGATGCGGCTGGCCAGCCCCTCGACGATGGCGGTCTTGCCGACGCCGGGCTCGCCGATCAGCACCGGGTTGTTCTTGGTGCGCCGCTGCAGCACCTGGATGGTGCGACGGATCTCGTCGTCACGCCCGATCACCGGATCCAGCTTGCCGTCGGCGGCCCGCTGGGTCAGATCCAGGGTGTACTTCTCCAGCGCCTCGCGGCTGTCCTCGGCGTTGGCGTCATCCACCTTCTGGCCACCGCGCACGCTATCGATGGCGCCCTCCAGCGACTTGCGCGCAAGGCCAGCCTGGGTCAACGCCTTGGCCACGGCATGCTTCATGGCGATTGCCGCCAGCAGCACCAGTTCACTGGCGATGTATTGATCGCCACGCTTCTGGGCCTCGGCATCGGTGAGGTTGAACAGCTTGATCAGATCCCGGGACGGCTGCACTTCGCCGTCGAACTGGGCGACCTGGGGCAGATCGTCGATCTGGCCCGCCAGGGCGTCACGCAGCCGACCGGCGTCGCCCCCCGCCTTCTGTACCAGCGCCTTGACGCCGGTGTCGCGGTTGTCGAGCAGCGCCAGCAGCAGGTGCGCAGGTTCCATCTGATTGTGCCCGCGCCCCACGGCGAGGGACTGGGCGTCGGCGATAGCCTGCTGCAGCTTGGCGGTAAACTTGTCAAAACGCATCGATATCTCCTTTCGGGATGGCGATGCGTTTGGACGCACCGCTTGACCCTGTCAATGTGACTTGACAGAGATATGGCGGTGCTTTAGGGACGTTTCAAGTCTAGAGAAGCAGTTTCACGTCTAGAGGGGAGTCTCGGGAAAAGTGCGACGTCGGTCCGCTCTATCGCAGCCAGATCACGCTGGCCATGCGTCCAGTGACGCCGTCGTCACGACGATGGGAATAGAAGCGTGATTCACAGGCGGTGCAGAAGTGCCCGCCGCTGACGTGGGAGACGCCAAGACGTTCAAGCCGCAGACGCGCCAGCTTGTAAAGGTCCGCCATATAGTGCCCCAGGCGATATGGGCTCGGTTCAAAGGCGCTGGCTGCCTCGGGGTGCACGCCGCAGAAGGCCTCACGCACCTCGGGGCCAACCTCGAACTGAGCGTTGGAGATCGCCGGCCCCAACCAGGCCATCAGTTCCCCAGGCGCAGTGCCCAGGGAGGCCACGGTAGCCTCCAGCACGCCACCGGCCAGGCTGCGCCAGCCAGCATGGGCCAGCGCCACGCGCTCTCCGCCACGATCACAGAAGAACACCGGCAGACAGTCCGCCGTCAGTATCACGCAGGCGTAGTCACGGGTGGTCGCCACCGAGGCATCGGCCTTGGGTATGGTGTCACTGAAGCCATGCTGGACGCTGGCACCGTGGACCTGATCGAGCCACAGCAGCGGACGCTCATCGCCCAGTTCCTTGCTCAACTGACGCCGACAAAGCTCCACATGTTCCGGCTTGTCGCCGACGTGACTGGCCGGGTTGAAGGCGGCGTAGGGCCCTTGGCTGGGGCCGGTCTCGCGGGTGGTGACGAAGGCACCGACATTGGCCGGAGCAGGCCAGTCGGGCACGATCACGCTGGGGCGCAGGTCGAGGGCATCGATCATTGCATGGTCTCCGCATCGTCACGCAGGAAGTCCAGCAGCATCAGCAGGTCATCCGGCAGCGGCGCCTGGAAGCTGACCTCCTCACCGCGACTCGGGTGGACGAAGGCCAGTCGACGCGCGTGCAGCGCCTGGCGCGGAAACTCGCGCAGGATCTCCTTGAGCGTCTGCTCCGCTCCGGGCGGCAGCTTGAGTCGCCCACCGTAAACCGGGTCGCCGATCAATGGAAAGCGCCGGTGCGCCATGTGCACGCGAATCTGGTGAGTACGGCCGGTCTCCAGCTTGCAGCGAACGTGGGTATGGGCACGAAAGCGTTCCACCACACGATAGTGGGTCACCGCCGGCTTGCCCGAGGCGGTAACCGCCTGGCGCTTGCGGTCCTTGGGGTGTCGGCCGATCGGCGCATCCACGGTGCCGCCGGAGGTCATCTTGCCCACCACGATGGCGTCATACTCCCGCGACACGCTACGCGCCTGCAGCTGCGCTACCAGGTCAGCGTGGGCGGCCAGGGACTTGGCCACCACCATCAGCCCGCTGGTGTCCTTGTCGAGGCGATGCACGATACCGGCACGAGGCAAGGTGGCGGCGTCGGGAAAGTGGTGCAGCAAGGCATTGAGCAGGGTCCCGTCGGGGTTGCCCGCAGCGGGGTGAACCACCAGCCCCGGCGGCTTGTTGACTACCAGTACCTGGTCGTCCTCGAACACTACCTCAAGCGGAATATCCTGCGCCTCGAAGCGAGTGTCGTCCTCGATGAGGGCCTTGAGCACCAGCCTTTCACCACCGTGGACCTTGTCCTTGGGCTTGGCCGCAGCCCCATCCAGGGTCAGGGAACCGTCCTTGATCCAACCCTTCAACCGCTCCCGGGAATAGTCGGCAAACAATTCCGCTGCGGCCTGGTCCAGGCGATAGCCTGCCATGTCGAGGGGAATGCGACTGTGGACGTCGAGGGTCTGTGACATGGTTCGGAACACTTCTCTGTGGGGATCGAAGATTGATGGCAGCTCGCGCACAAAACACGTGGCCCGCAGCAGGAAGACTGCGTTTCCAGGCAAGGTGCTTTATAGTGGGCGGATCGCGGCCGATTCTACCACGGCCGACCCGGGTTGTTTGACACGAGGACCAAGATGCGCGTTTTCACTACTTCCGCCGCTCGCCTGGGCGCCCTGGTGTTGATGGGCGCGGTACTCGGCGGCTGCGCCAGCAACGACGTCGAGGAAGAGCGCTACGACGGCGCCACCGAACGCCAGCTCTACCAGGAAGGTCGCCAGGCCCTGGAGAACGGCAGCTTTACCACGGCCATGAACCGCCTGGAAGCCATTGACACCCGCTTCCCCTTCGGCGACTACGCCGAACAGGCCCAGCTCGAACTCATCTATACCTACTACGAGATGGATGACTGGGAAGCCGCCCGGGCCGCCGCCAGCCGCTTCATTCGCCTGCACCCCAACCATGCGCAGGTCGACTACGCCTACTACATGCGCGGGCTGGCCGCCTGGCAGGCCGGTCGTTTCAGCCTGGAGTCGCTCAAGGTCATCGATATCTCGGAGCGGGACCTCGGCGCTACCCGAGACGCCTACACCGACTTTACCGACCTGATCACCCGCTATCCGGACAGTCCGTACGCCCCCGACGCGCAACAGCGCATCATCTACCTGCGCAACCTGCTGGCCCAGCAAGAGCTGCATGTGGCCGACTTCTACCTGCGCAAGAAGGCCTACATGGCCGCCGTGCAGCGGGGTCGCTGGGTGTTGGAGAACTACCCCCAGGCCGAGGCTACCCGCGACGCCCTGGCGGTGATGGTCGAAGGCTACCTCGGCATGGGCCTGCGTGATCGCGCCAGCGAGACGCTGCAGGTGCTGATCGAGAACGACCCGGACAACGAGCGCCTCAACGGTCGTCGCTTCGAACCCAAGTACGTCGACGGCGCCCCACTGAGCGCCTGAACGACCGCAAGGCAGGCGGTGCCGTGAGGTTGCCGGCAGGCCAAAGAAAGGAGAAGGGGCCGCCCATGGGCGGCCCCTTCTTGTTGCAGCGCTTGCTGTCATTCGCTCTGCGCTTCGCTTCGTTTCCTTTCTCTTCGTCCAGCTCCCATCTTGACGCTCCAGGGCTGCGATCCACCGTCCTTCCGCCGTCGCTGGCCTGTGGCTGCCCTTGGCGTCCACCGCAGGCCAGGCTCCGGCTATTTTCTGCTTCTACTCAACCTGTCGATGCCTGGGACGGTGTGCCCTCGGGCTCCCGACGCTTGAACTGCTTGGAGCGCTGCAGGCCCCAGTAGGCGAAGACGAAGTAGATAACCGTGCACCAGATGGTGATGTCGTAGAACAGCTCACGATTGACGTAGTACTGATACAGGTCGGGGCTTTCAAACATCACCCGCCAGGCCAGCACCGCTGGCACACCCAGTCCAACGATCCCCCACATCACCTTGATGCCCTTGGATAGCAGTGTCTTGTCCTCCACGCCTTCGCGGTACTTTTCCGCCGCCTTGCGCCGGTGATGTTCGACCACCCGCTCGTTGAACTCCTGCTGGGCCTTTTCCTTCTCTGGATAGGCCTCACAGGCACCGGCCCTTCGCGCCAGCACCACGTAGACCAGGATCGACACAAACCAGGTCGGCAGGAACAGGTAGTAGAACGGCATCACGTCGAGGACATTGAGCCCAAAACCGAAGATCAGCGAGATACCCCAGCTGGCGATCGCCGGCCGGTTGTCGGCAAGGCCCTTGAAGTTGGCCCAGTAGCGGGTCATGCCGAGCCGCGGGAACAGCTGGTATTCGGCAAAGGCGATGCCGCCCACCGGCACCAGGATCAGGCCGGCGTAAGTCAGCAGCGGCAACATGCTGCGGTAGACGAAGGGGAAACAGCTTGCGCCCATCACCCCGAGCCCCACCAGCATGGTCACCTTCCAGCGCTTGACCTCGGGCATCAGCGCCTGGGCGGCCAGACCGGCGCGGTACAGGTTGGAATTCGCCGTGGTCCAGCCGGCCACGATCACGATCACGAAGCCGGACATTCCCAACGCGTAGAACGCCACATCGCCGGGGTCGACCACCAGGATACTGAGCTTCATGGTGGCGGCGGTGGCCGCCCCCATCAGGCCCGCCGAGATCCAGGCAACGTAGTGGCCGAACATCATGCCGGTACTGGTGGCCAGGGCGTAGCGCTTCTTGCGGGCATAGCGCAGAAGCGCCATGTCGATCAGTCCGAAGTGGGCGAAGGTATTGGCGGCCCAGGCGAAGCCAATGACCTCCCACAGCCCGATCCCCGGTTCGCCATCGGCGTTGATGCCGGTGAATACGCTGGCACTGGCGATGGCGACGAAATCCGAAAAACTCGTCAAGGTGGTAAAACCGGTCACCGACTCCGACAGCGCCGGTATCAATACCATGCCGCCGGCGGTGAACATCACCATCAGCCAGGGTGCACAGATGCTGGCGAACTCGCTCAGGGCGTTGAAGCCGAAGGCCGCGACCAGCACCACGATGGCCCCTACGGCAAAGGCGATGATGACGAAGGCCATGTCGGTGGGATAGGGCGCCACCTGAGGTGGCACATCGAAAAGCACCCGCACCGCGGTGGCAGAGACCGTGATCATGGCCGCCGAGATGGCAGCAAAGATCACCACATTGGCGCCGTTGTAGAGCTTCGCCATGACGTTGCCGGCGATGCGTTCCAGGTAGGCGAAAAGACTGAGCCGGGTGCCGACGGCGATCGGTGCGGTGATCAGGGTGAAACTCAGTATCGCCAGGGTGTTGCCGATGACCAGACCGATCAGAATATCCCAGATGCCGGCACCGAGGCCGACGAAGGTGGCACCGATCACGAACTCGGTCGCGGCCACGTGTTCTGCGGCATAGAGTCCGAGAAAGTGCTTGGCACCGTGCTGCTTGTGGGGCGGAACCGGCAGCTGTTCATCGTCGACGCTGTCTAGAGATTGCTGCGGGACAAATCCGGATGTCGCCATGGGCGCCTCCTTGTGTGTCACTCATCTCGCTTGCGGGTGAACGTCGCACCTGCGGGCTCACCCGTTCCGCCGGCTTCCTTCGAGGAGCCGATCGCCACTACTGCTGAGCAAAGCGTGCCTGCTCGGTCACCTTCTCGGTGACCCACTGAGCATCTTCGATGGCTTCCTCGGCGGAGATGTCTCCGGCCAACGCCTTGGCGAAGCGGTTACCCACCGCCGTACCGATACCCTGAAAAGCGGGGATCGCCACGTACTGAACGCCTCGATAGGGCACCGCCTGTACCGTCGGGTCATCCGGATTGGCGCTTCTCAACGATTCCAGCACCAGCTCACTGTAGGGCGCGGCCTCGCGGTAACTCGGATTGTCGTAAAGCGAGGCACGGGTCCCCGGCGGCACCTGGGACCAGCCCTCTCGCTCGGCTACCAGTTCCTGATAGCCCCGGGAGGTGGCCCAGGCGACAAAGCGCTTGGCCGCCTCGCTCTGCTCGGAACTAGTGGGAATTGCGAGCGCCCAGGCCCACAGCCAATTGCTGCGCTTGTCCAGTCCGTTATCAGGCGCAAGGGCGAACCCCACGCGATCTGCGACCTCGGAGGCCTCGGGATCGGTCACCGCGGATGCGGCCACGGTGGCATCCACCCAGATGCCGCACCTGCCCTGTTGAAACAGCGCGAGATTCTCGTTGTAGCCGTTGTCTTCCGGATTCGGCGGGCCGTACTCTCCCAACAAGCTCAGATAGAGATCCAGCGCATCGCGCCAGCCACCTCCCTCGAGCTGTGGCTGCCACTCTTCATCGAACCAGCGACCGCCGAAGGCGTTGGCCATGGCGGTCAACAGGGCCATGTTCTCGCCCCACCCCGGCTTGCCCCGCAGGCAGATGCCGTAGTGTTCATCGGAGCCCGAGAGCTTTTCTGCCGCCTGTGCCAGAAAGTCCCAGCTCGGCGCCCTGGGCATGTTCAGGCCCGCATCCTCGAACAGGTCCGTGCGGTACATGGTGAAGGCAGACTCCGCATAGAAGGGAGCCGCGTAGAGAACATCCTGATAGGACAGCGCCTGGCGCACGGTGGGCAGCAGATCCTCGGGCTGGTAGTCGCCAGGCATGTCGGCGATGGGTACGAGCCAGCCACGCTCCGCCCAGATGGGGGCTTCGTAGGTGCCGATGGTAACGATGTCGAAGCGCCCCCCGGAGGTGGCGATATCGGTGGTGACCTGCTGGCGCAGCGTACTCTCGTCCAACGTCACCCAGTTGAGCTGAATATCGGAATTCCCCGCGACAAAGTCCTCGCTCAGCTCTCGCATCCACAGCATGTCCCGGTTATCCACCGTGGCAATGGTCAACTCGGCAGCCACGCCATGCTGGGCAAACACCGCCCCACCCCCCATCACCAGCGCACAAGCGGTTTTAACTCGAAAGGACGTCATCATTCGCGCTCCCTCTGCCGGCGTTATAGGTTCCTGTTCTAAAAAACCTTAGCACCATCGAGTCGCCCCAACATTGAAATGTCGCGCTTTATTTACCGGGACATTGGTCTATACACACCCAGAAACCACTATTAAAAATTAATTTAATTAGGCACATATGATTTCAAAAAACCCCATGAGAAAACAAAGACAAGGAAGAGTTCTTCGGTTATCCCACTGCCAACAACCATACTAGTTCAGCAAGAACTGCGATATCGCCTACACCTATCAGCGCACTCTTCTCCACTACCTTTACGATGCCTATTGGCGCTTCAGTCATGAAGGCTTAAATCATCTCTTCCGACGAATATAAAAAGTGACGTCGATCACCGTGTAAAAACGGCGTACGCATCAAAGCAAATGCCATCTAATGGTCGCGGGGCTTTAGCGAGCGCAACAGAAACCCCGGCCCAAGAAATCATGACCAACGACGGGAAGTGACGTCACAAACAGCGAAGGGTGGGCATAACATCGCCACCCGCCGAGCCGATCTGGCCCGACGGGTGGGGTACCGACAAGAGGAAAGAAGCAGGTCTCGTCAGAGGCCCGGTTGCCATCCATTGACGATAGGATAACGACGGTCACGGCCGAAGCCGCGCTGGGTCACGCGCACGCCTACCGGTGCCTGGCGGCGCTTGTACTCGCAGCGGTCCACCAGCTTGACCACCTTGTAGACGTCCTCGGCGCTGAAGCCCGCCTCGATGATCGCCTCGGCGCTCATGTCGCCTTCGATGTAGCGCACCAGAATGGCGTCCAGGGTGTCATAGTCCGGCAGCGAGTCGCTGTCCTGCTGGTCCGGCGCCAGTTCCGCCGAGGGCGGACGCTCGATGACACGCTCCGGGATCACCAGGTTCTCGGTGTTGCGCCAGCGCGCCAGGCGATACACCCAGGTCTTGTAGACGTCCTTGATGGCGTTGTACCCGCCGACCATGTCGCCATAGAGGGTCGCGTAGCCCACCGCCATCTCGCTCTTGTTGCCGGTGGTCAGGACCATCAGGCCCTTCTTGTTGGACAGCGCCATCAGCAGTACACCGCGACAACGCGACTGGAGATTTTCCTCGGTGGTATCGCGCTCGGTACCCTCGAAGCTCTCGGCCAGGGTGTCCATGAAGGCTTCAACCATGGGCGCGATCGGCATCACTTCATAGCTGACCCCAAGCAGACGGGCCTGCTCGGCGGCGTCTTCCTTGGAAATGTCGGCGGTGTAGTGATACGGCATCATCACCGCATGGACCCGCTGGGGGCCGAGTGCATCCACCGCGATGGCCAGCGACAGGGCCGAATCGATGCCGCCAGACAGCCCCAGCACCACGCCCTTGAACCCACTCTTGTTGACGTAGTCACGCAGACCGGTGACCAGGGCGCTGTAGAGGTCTTCCTCCGGCGCCACGTCCAGATCCACCTCGCCCTGGCGCGGGGTCCACTTGCCCTGCTCCTCGACGAAGTGCACCGGGCTCAGCCAGATATCCCAGTGCGGCGCCTGCACCGCCAGCTTGCCTACGGCGTCGACACAGCAGGAGCCACCGTCGAACACCAGCTCATCCTGACCGCCGATCTGATTGACATAGACCAGCGGCAGGCCGACGTCACTGGCACGCTGCTCGAGAAGCTCGAGCCGCTCGGCCGGCTTGTTCTGGTGGTAGGGCGAGGCATTGAGGGTGACCAGGATATCGGCACCGGCGTCGCGAGCCTGGCGGACCGGCGCTTCCTGCCAGATATCCTCGCAGATCAGAATCCCGAGCCTGGCGCCCTTGTGTTCCACCACCAGCGGCGTGTCTCCGGGCTGGAAGTAGCGCTGCTCATCGAATACCTGATAATTGGGCAGGGCCTGCTTGGCGTACTCATCCAGCCACTGGCCGTTGTAGAGCACGCCGGCCATGTTGTGCAGCGCGCCCTCGCGGCGACCGGGATAGCCCACGATGACCATGACGTCGCGGACCATCTTTTCCGCCATACGGGTACGCGCCTCGCGCAGGCGGGTCTCCATCGACGGCCTCAGCAACAGGTCCTCGGGCGGATACCCGGTCAAGAACAGTTCCGGCAGAACAACCACGTCGGCGCCGTGCTCGAGGAAAGCCTCGCGTACGGTCTCGATGGCCCGGTCGGCGTTGCCGGGGATGTCGCCGACCAAGGGGTCGAGCTGCGCCATCACCAGAGTCAGGTCTTGCATGAGCGGAGAAATCTCTCGAGAATCGGGGGGATCAGCCCCCATTGTCCCGCAAGGGCCGCCAACAGGCAAAGGCCGCCTCCAATCCGTGTGGAGTAAGGATGAACCTCTTGATAATCCGCCTTCTGATCTTCGCCGTGGTGTTCTTTGCCGGGCTCAAGCTTTATCGCATGTACCGCGAGTGGAAGTTTGAGCAGCAGGATCAAGGCCCCACCTCCCACGAGGGAGGAAAAATGGTGCGCTGCACCTGGTGCAAGGTACACCTGCCCGAGCAGGACGCCCTGCGCGAAAAGGGCGAGTGGTTCTGCTGCGGTGACCATCGTGACAAGTTCATCACCGAAAGCCGCCAAGGCGACGATGCTGACGGCGATAACGGCGATGATACCCAGGGGCGTTAGACGCCCCGACAGTCACGCCGACGCCCAGTTGTCCGACGTCCCGCTGCCCATTGCTACCTCACCCTGCCCCTGCTTCGATCGCCTCACTCCCGGTCAGCTTGGGCGCTCTTACACACGTCCTTGCAACCGATAGGGCGCGGGATCAATGATCGGCTCTCTTCCCAGCAGTTGATCCACCAACAGTCGCGTCGAGGCCGGCGCCAGCACCAGCCCATTGCGGTAGTGCCCGGCGTTGACGTGCAGGTTGTCCCAGCCGGGGGCCTGGCCGATATAAGGCACCCCGTCCGGTGATCCTGGCCTCAGCCCGGCCCAGTGGTGCTCGATCTCGCAGTCGGCCAATGCCGGAATGATGGCGGTAGCGCTACGCCATAGTGAGCTACGGGCGTCGTCGTCGGTGCCCTTGTCGAACCCGGCGTCTTCCAGGGTGGAGCCGGCCAGGACCCGCCCGTCGCCGCGAGGAATCACGTAGCGTCCATCCATCAGCACCACCCGCTCGACCAGTCCGGGTGGTGCCTTGAACAGAATCATCTGACCCTTGACCGGGCGTACCGGCAGATCGAGCCCGGCCATGTCGGCAAGCCCCGCCGACCAGGCGCCGGCACAGATAACCACTTGATCGGCACTGAGGTTGCCCTGGTCGGTGTTCACCACCGCCACCCGCTCCCCTTGCCGCTCGAACCCGGTGACCGTGCATTGCTCGCGCAACGTCACCGACGTCATGTCTTCCAGTCGGGACCTCAGCGCGCGCATCAGACGGGGGTTACGAATGCTGCCCAGGGTCGGCATCCACAGCGCCTCGTCGATATCGCGGCGGGCGTTGGGTTCCTTTCGGCGGATCACTTCAGCGCCTACCCGCGACAGCGGCTTGCCAACCTCCCGCGCCCACTCGAGTGCGCGCGCTTCGTCATCCACCCTCAGGTAGAGAAGCCCTTTCTGACGATACTCCGGGTCGACCCCGGTCTCCTCCAGCAGGCGCAGGGCCAGTTCGGGGTAGGCCCCCTCCGACCAGCTCGCCAGGCGCGATACCGGCGAGCTGTAGCGCCAGGGATAAAGCGGCGAGACGATCCCGCCACCGGCCCAGGAGGCCTCGCTACCGCAGCCGCCTCGCTCGACCACCGTCACACTGTGACCGGCATCGGCCAGTTGCAGTGTCGTCATCAGCCCTATGACGCCGCCGCCAATCACCAGGAAATCACTCAAAGCGCTTCTCCAACGTCTGCTCTCCCTTCTCCGAGCTAGGCTCAAGGAACCCTGAATTCAAACAACAACCACAAGGAAGCGTTCGCCATGGACGACGACGCCCGACGCCCCCGTCATGTCTGCATGTCCCGAGCTTACTGGCACACACCTCACCACCCCGAACCTTACCGCCCCAAGTCTTGCCATCCCGAACCTCATCGAATCGCTTTCCGCCAGTCCGGAACTACCTTGCTGGAGCTGTTGCTGGTGGTGGCTATTGTAGGCCTTCTGACCAGCGTGGCCCTGCCGGGCTACCGGGCAATGGCCGCCCGACAGGATATCGCCAGCGAGCTTTCGCGACTAGAAGGCGCCCTGATGCTGGCCCGGGGCACGGCCATCACCCGGGCAAGACCCGTCACCCTGTGCCCGAGCGACGACGGCGTGCACTGCGGCGAGGACTGGAGGGGGAAGCTGTTGATCAAGGCTGGAGCGCCGAGTTGGGAGGGCGCGACACTTCATGTCTTTGCGCCAAGCCGGCTCTCAAGCATCGGCTTTCGCGAGGATGCAAAGCCCGTGCGTTTTCTGGCCAATGGACGCGCCAGTGGACATAACGGGACTTTCGATATCTGCGCGCGAGAAAACACGGGCGCTAGGCTGGTACTCAGCAATTTTGGAAGGATCAGAAGTGAAAAGGGTCGGTGTGCTGGACCCTCGTTTCCGCCTTAGTCATCACGATCGATCCAGATTACGCCGCCGTCACCTTCTCCACCTTCATCGGGGCTGATTTCGACCTTGCCATTTATCGTGACGGGACCTTCGGCAACTAGTCTGCCATTGATCGTGAGCCCCCCGCCCCCGCTTATCGCCATAGACCCGGTACTCCAGATGTCTCCATTGAGTTCCACCTGTCCGTGAGGAGCGAGCGTTGGCGCTCCAGAAACAACGATCGAGGTGTCATAGCTCCCAGCTGGGGCTTCGATTGTCACGCTCTGGCTCGGATCGGCAGGATCCACCACGATCACGATCTGATCCGCATCAGGGTAATCCGCTAGATTCAGACTGCCATCAAACCCGTGAGTTCTAGCGTCGCAATAGACGATCCCTTGGTGACTCGCACAGCCATCCGGCCCAAAGTCGGCATCCTCGAAGTCTTTGGCGACCTCATCGATATAGCTGTCTGGACCGTAGTCGTTACCGGGGTGGGCAAGTCCGTTTAGTTGGCAGTTGGCGGGCTGATCCAGCTCAGGATGTGCCACCACAGGCCCCCCCGCATAGACCATGCAATCGTCAGGGATGAGATCGGGCAATTCCAATCCAGAGCTTTCCTTCTCTCGCCCCACCATCAGAAAGTGCCTTGCCAATACCTGCTCACCATCGCTGACCTGCCCCATGATCAGCTGCACGACAACATCCTGTTCTATACAGTCGATATGTCGATAGCCCACTGTGTCGCTATTGGTCAGTGTGTGTACGTCCGACCAATCAGCGGATACGCCGCCCTGTTCCGCTCGGTCTTGAATCTCGGCACACTCCAGTAGCCCGCTCGATTCAGGCGTTTCACTTAGCCTCTCGGCCCCACCCCAATCCGCCGCCATCTGGGCCTGGGCCATGGCGCGCATATTGCCGACCAGGCGTTCGTCCACCAGCGCCGACTTGACCCCGGCCATGGCCACCACCGAGGCGATCGCTACCAGCGACAGCACCACCAATAGCGCCGCGCCTCGCTGCCTCGCTGGCGCCTTCATTCGGCATTCTCCGCCGCGGACACGGCCTGAAGACGATCCACCGCGTGCAGCCGGATCGGTGTCCTGGCGTGGGGCAGGTTCAGGGTGATGCGATAGAGTCCCCCACCCAGATCTTCCAGCACCTGATCGTCCTCGCAGGAACCATCGTAGGCCAGGCCATCGACCAGAGGCTCGCCGCTGTCGACCTCGTGGAGCGTACAGGTCTCGCCATCTGGCGCCGGGCGCAGCACGTAATCGCCGGGGGAGGCGTCGCCCCGGCGCACCGCCGCGGTGATGGTATCAAGGGCGTAGCTCAGAACCGCCTGGCGATCGGCCAGGCGCAGCACCTCGCGCGCATTGGCGTTGACCTCCTGAAACAGCGAGCCCGCAGCCAGGATCACCAGGCTGCCGACGACCATGGCCACCATCAGTTCGACCAGCGACACGCCGCGCTGGCGATGCAACGACTTGCCTGGGGAAAGGACGCGGTCCGGACTCATGGTGCTTTCCGAGCGGGCAGCTTGACCCAGTACTGAAACAGGCTGGGTTCGGTGAAACGCTCGTCCTTCCAGCCAATACGCAGCTCGAAGGCGCAGTCGTCCCGCGCGATCACCGCCTCGTCCAGGGCAATGAGACCGGGAAGGAAATCGGCCCAGTGCTCGCGCCAGTGCTCTCGGGAAAGGCTCTCGGGCACACCTTCAGGACAGTACCCGCCATTGGCCACCAGGCTTGCCCACAGCAGTTCCCGTGCATCCTGGGCGGCCAGGTCCGCCAGCGATCTCTGGATACTGGAATGGGCGCTTTGCAAGCTGCGCAACTGCATCCCCGCCACCCCTAAAAGTCCCACCGACAGCAGCACCAGCGCCACCAGTGCCTCGAGCAGGGAAAACCCGGCCTGGGATCGCAGCCTTCTCACGCGGCATCTTCCTCATCGCCGGAGCGCACCACTCCGCTTGGCTCCACCGACACCCAGCGACCCTCGCCTCCTGTCCCGCGAAGCTGCCAACGGCAGGGACTACCATAACTGCAGTCATCCAGGCGCCCCAACAGATCGAAGCTGACCCCGCCGGGCGATACCCGGGTGCCGTCCGTGCGCGCTGCTTCATCGACCATCAGTACATCACCATGCGCGGTTGGAGTGGACTGGCAGCCGCCGGCGTCCGCGTCTCCCGCCAGCACCTCGAGCCGCCAGCGTCCCGCGCAGTCGACCACCAGCACCCTTACCTCCTGGCGTCGGGTCAAGGCGGTGGTGCGTGCCAGGGTCAGTGCGCCGACCAGGCGATTGGTATCCGCCACCAGACGCTCGCCGGCCAGCCAATGGTGCAGGCCAGGCACCGTCACCGCAGCCATCAGGCCGATCACCGCGACGCAGACGACCAGCTCCAGCAGGGTGACCCCGCGCTGACGGCTACCAGCAGTCATCTGGTGCCCGTTCGCCGGTCTGGTCCATGGTCAGGCTGTCGCAGCCCTCCTTCACCGACTGGGCGTCGAGGGCCCTGGCCTCGAGAAAATAGCGTCCTGGGTGGCGTTCCACCGACAGTTGGTAGAAACCGGACTCCGACGGTCGCTCAAGCCCATCACAGGCGGCGATATCATAGGCCTGGTCACGGCTGTAGCAGCGTTCCAGCGACGAGGCGGTTGTCATCAACAAGGCGCGGCCATCGGCGACACGGGTCTCGCGTAGATGCTCGGTGTACATGGGGTAGGCCACCGACGCCAGCAGACCGATGATGGCGATGCACAGCAACAGTTCGATCAGGGTGAAACCGCCCTGACGCTCCATCGGGCCTGGTGACGAAGCCCGTGTCGAAGCGGCACTGACTTTCTGGTCCAGCTCACTGAATCCATGCTCATCCCAGCGCGTCTCTGCGTAAATTGAGCCTCGCGTTTTTCGTATTCCCTGCATCGGGCTTCTCCGGCTCGTTTTCCCTTCGAGTATGTCCCACGTCCGCCATGGGCGGCAGGCGCTGGATCAAGGTTGTGTCGCGACACCACGCTTAAGCACAGACTTGAGGCTTTCTCCTACGCCTGAAAACAAGGACGCCGCCCTTGGGGGCGGCGTCGAGATGCTGCACTGGAAAAACGAACGGTGGAATGCCTTCACGGCAATCCTCTGGTGGCATCAGTCGCTGACGATGACCCGCTCGCGCAGTTCACGCGGCATCGAGAAGGTGATGGTTTCCTCTCGGCCGGCCAGTTCCTCGGGGGCCTCGGCGCCCAGCTCGGTCAGGCGGTCGATGACCCCCTTGACCAGTACCTCCGGGGCGCTGGCCCCGGCGGTCACGCCGACTGCACCGATATTCGCAAGCCAAGCCGGATCGATCTGCTCGGCACTGTCGATCAGGTAGGCCGGGGTGCCCACTCGCTCGGACAGCTCGCGCAGGCGATTGGAGTTGGAGCTGTTGGGGCTTCCCACCACCAGCACCAGATCGGAGCCCGCCGCCAGTTCGCGCACCGCGTCCTGGCGGTTCTGGGTGGCGTAGCAGATATCGTCCTTGCGCGGCCCCTGGATGTCGGGGAAGGTGGCGCGCAGGGCATCGATCACCCGAGCGGTATCGTCCATGGACAGGGTCGTCTGGGTGACAAAAGCCAGCCGACTGGGGTCCTTGACCTCCAGACGGGCCACGTCCTTTTCGTCCTCGACCAGGTAGATCTGGCCACCGTGGGAGGTGTCGTAACGCCCCATGGTGCCTTCGACCTCGGGATGCCCTTCATGCCCGATCAGGATGCACTCCTGGCCACGGCGAGCGTAGCGCAGCACTTCCATATGCACCTTGGTCACCAGCGGGCAGGTGGCGTCGAAGACCTTGAGCCCGCGCCGCTCGGCCTCCTCCTGCACCGCCCGGGACACCCCGTGGGCAGAGAAGATCACGATGACGTCATCGGGAACCTCGTGGAGTTCCTCGACGAAGATCGCCCCACGCTCGCGCAGGCTATCCACCACGAAGCGGTTGTGGACCACCTCGTGACGCACGTAAATGGGCGGCCCGAACACGTCCAGCGCGCTGTTGACGATGTCGATGGCCCGGTCGACGCCGGCGCAGAAGCCGCGCGGGTTGGCCAGCTTGATTTGCATGGTTTGCCTTGCCTCGGTGCCGTCTTGGCACCTGGTTGAGCGGATGATTCGCGTGGTCATTGCGTGGTTGTCACGTACTGCGCCTTACCGGCACACCGGGGACGTGAATCGCCTAGTGGGTGGTGGCGGGCTTGACGCCCAGCACCTCGACCTCAAAGGTCAGGGTGCGCCCGGCCAGCGGATGATTGAAGTCCACTTCCACCATGTCGCCGTCGATCTCGGTGACCACCCCAGGCAATTCGTCGCCGTTGGCATCGGCAAAGGACATCACGGTGCCGACCTCAGGCTCGTCGCCATTGAACACCTCACGCTTCATGCGCTGGATGTTCTGCGGATTGTGCTGACCGAAGGCGTGCTCGGGACTGACCTCGAAGCTGCCGCTGTCGCCGTCGGTCATGCCCTTCAACGGCTGCTCGAACCCGGGCGGCAGGTTGCCATCGCCCAGTTGAAAGGTCGCCGGGGCCTTGTCCCGGGTGGAGTCCACCACGGTGCCATCTTCCAGCTTGAGGGTGAAGTGAAGGGTGACTTCCATGCCCTCGTCGATACGGTAGTCGCTCATTGGGATCTCCGAAAGAGTGACGGACCGGCAGGGACCGATACGTCGCTGCCGGCAACAGATAATTAGCCGCGCCGGGCGCGGCGGCGCTCGCCGAAGATCGACTCCCAGATCAGGCCGATGGCGCCCAGGGTGATGCCGATATCCGCCACGTTGAACGCCGGGTAGTACCAGCCCGCCGCGTGAAACGACAGAAAGTCCACCACGTAGCCGTGCACCAGGCGGTCATAGAGGTTACCCAGGGCGCCGCCGATGATCAGCGCGAGACACGCCCCCAGCAGCTTTTCGTCACGCCGCAGGCGACGCATCCAGATCGTCAGACCGACGGTGGCCGCCACCGCGATGGCGGCGAACAGCCAGCGCTGCCAACCGGGGTGATCGGCCAGGAAACTGAAGGCCGCCCCGGTATTGTGCAAAAGCGTCAGATTGAAGAACGGCAGCACCTCCACCGGCGTGGCGTAGGTCAGCGTCTGGCTCATCAGTGCCTTGGTGCCCAGATCGAGCACGACCCAGGCCAGCGCCAGCCACCACCAGCGCAGCGGCTGGCGCATCGGTTCCACCTGTGAACTCATGTGCCCGTCACCCTCCTTGGTCGTGGAATCCGTGGCGTCAGGCATAGTGACGCACCTCGCCCGGACCGTCCGGCAGGTTGCTGACGCAGCGCGAACACAGGTCCGGGTGCTCGGGCAGTGAGCCCACCTCGGGGCGATGGTGCCAGCAGCGCTCGCACTTGGCGTTGTCGCTGGCGCGCACCGCCACCTTGAGCCCTTCGACCTCGGTCTCGGCGGCATCGACTCCTTGGTCGAGCGGCGCCAGGTGGACCTCGCTGGTCAGCATCACGAAGCGCAGCTCGTCGCCCAGGCGCGAGAGCAGTTCGTCAAGCTCGTCGCTGACGTGCAGGGTCACCTCGGCGGCCAGGCTGCCCTTGATGGTCTTGGCGTTGCGGGCGTCTTCCAGGCACTTGTTGACCGCCTGCTTGACCGTCAGCACCCGCTCCCAGAAGTCACGGCCCATGCTGGCGTCGTCGCTGAGGGTGGACAGGCCTTTGTAGTAGGTCTCCAGCAGCACGCTGCGGCCTTCGGCCAGGCCCTTCTCGCCGGGGATGTTCTCGAAGATCTCCTCGGCGGTGAACGACAGGATCGGCGCGACCCAGCGCACCAGCGCCTGGACCACGTGATAGAGGGCGGTCTGGGCACTGCGACGGGCCTGGGAGTCGGACTGGGTGGTGTACTGGCGATCCTTGATCACGTCCAGGTAGAAGCCGCCCAGCTCCCGCGCGCAGAAGCCGTGCACCTGCTGGTAGACGTCGAGGAAGCGGTACTCGTCGTAGGCCGTCTCGATGCGTGCCTGAAGCTGCGCGGCGCGGTCCACCACCCACTGGTCCAGCGCCAGCATGTCGTCGAAGGCCAGGGCGTCACGCTCGGGGTCGAAGCCGTTGAGGTTGGCCAACAGGAAGCGCGCGGTGTTGCGGATACGCCGGTAAACGTCCGCAGTGCGCTTGAGGATCTCGTCGGACACCGCCATCTCGCCGGAATAGTCGGTGGAGGCCACCCACAGACGCAGGATGTCGGCGCCGAGCTTGTCCATTACCTCCTGCGGGGCCACCACGTTGCCCATGGACTTGGACATCTTGCGGCCCTGGGCGTCGACGGTGAAGCCGTGGGTCAACAGGCCCCGGTACGGCGGGTGACCGTCGATGGCGCAGCCGGTCAGCAGCGACGAGTGGAACCAGCCACGGTGCTGGTCCGAGCCCTCCAGGTACAGATCGGCACGCGGGCCACTCTGATGGCCGTGGGGGTGCGAGCCGCGCAGCACGTGGCGGTGGGTGGTGCCGGAGTCGAACCACACGTCCAGGGTATCGGTGACCTTGTCGTACTGACTGGCCTCTTCGCCCAGAAGCTCGGCCGGGTCCAGGCGGAACCAGGCGTCGATGCCGTCGCGATCGACCAGGTCGGCGACCTTCTCGGTCAGCTCCACGGTCTGCGGGTGCAGCTCGCCGCTTTCCTTGTGCAGGAAGAACGGGATCGGCACGCCCCAGTTGCGCTGACGCGAGATGCACCAGTCCGGGCGGTTGGCGATCATGCTGTGCAGCCGCGCCTTGCCCCAGCCCGGGGTGAACTCGGTCGCCTCGATCCCTTCGAGCGCGCTTTCGCGCAGGGTGCGACCGTCATGGCCAGGGATGTCCATGCCGACGAACCACTGGGCGGTGGCCCGGTAGATCACCGGGGTCTTGTGACGCCAGCAGTGCATGTAGCTGTGGGTGATGGTCTTGTGAGCCATCAGCGCGCCGGCCTCGGACAGTGCTTCGACGATCTTCGGGTTGGCCTTCCAGATCAGCATGCCACCGAACAGCGGCAGGTCGTCGACGTAGACGCCGTCGCCCTTGACCACGCTGATGAAGTCGCTGAAGTCCATGCCGTAGCGGCGGCAGGAGTCAAAGTCATCGACGCCATGAACCGGCGCCGAGTGGACGATGCCGGTGCTGCCCTCGTCGCTGGTCACGTAGTCGGCGAGATACATCGGCGCGGTACGCTCATACAGCGGATGATGGAACTCGATCAGCTCCAGCCGTTCGCCACGCGCCGTGGCGATGACCTCACCGCTCAGGCCGAAGCGCTCGAGGCAGCTCTCGACCAGTTCCTCGGCCAGCAGCAACAGCCGCTCGCCGGTGTCGACCAGGGCGTAGTTGAACTCCGGATGGACGTTCAGCGCCTGGTTGGCCGGGATGGTCCAGGGGGTAGTGGTCCAGATGACCACCGCCGCCGGCTTGGGCAGGCTGTCCAGACCGAAGGCGGCGGCCAGCTTGGCGTCGTCTGCGCAGGTGAAGGCCACATCGATGGCGTCGGACTTCTTGTCGGCGTACTCGACCTCGGCCTCGGCCAGGGCCGAACCACAGTCGAAGCACCAGTTGACCGGCTTGAGTCCCTTGAACACGTAGCCGCCCTTGACCATGTCGGCCAGGGCGCGGATCTCGCCGCCCTCGTTGGCGTACTCCATGGAGCGGTAGGGATTGTCCCAGTCGCCGACCACGCCCAGACGCACGAAGTCCTGAAGCTGGCCCTTGACCTGCTCGTCGGCGTACTCGCGACACAGTGCCCGGGCCTTTTCAGGCTCCAGGTGCTTGCCATGAGTGGTCTCCACCTTGTGCTCGATGGGCAGCCCGTGGCAGTCCCAGCCCGGCACGTAGGGTGCGTCGAAGCCCGCCAGGTTCTTCGACTTGACGATGATATCCTTGAGGATCTTGTTGACGGCGTGACCGATGTGAATGCTGCCGTTGGCGTAGGGAGGGCCATCGTGCAGCACGAAGACCTCCTGGCCCTGGCGTGCTTCGCGCAAGCGCTGGTAAATGTCCAGCTTCTGCCACTGCTCGACCCGCGCCGGCTCGCGCTTGGGGAGCATGCCGCGCATGGGGAATTCGGTTTCTGGCAGATTCAGAGTGTGCTTGTAGTCGCTCATAGTCCTGGGGTCAGCCGTCGTCATGATCGGCGGGGGCCTGCCCCGCCGGGGAATCCTGGGTTGCGGCCTCGCGCGCACGTGGCGCCGATGCCAGAGGATAGGGTCGTGGGCCGTCAGGGTCCCGGGCAAAGACTGCTCGCGCCCGGTCGATGTCGGCATATATCTGGGTCTTCAGCGCGGCGAAGTCCGCGAAGGTCTCTTCACCGCGCAGCTTGGCGCAGGGCACCACCGTCAGGCGTTTGCCATACAGATCCGCCTGCATGTCCAGCAGATGCGCCTCCAGCACCGGACGCGGCGACCCTACCGTGGGCCGCCAGCCGATATTGACCACCGCGGGATGACGCTGGGACGCCTCGCCATCGCTGCCGTCGTGGATCTCCACCGTCGCCGCATAGACACCGCGCAGCACCAGCGGACCCGGCAGCAGCGGCAGGTTGGCGGTGGGCACGCCGATGGTGCGCCCGCGCTGCTGGTCACGCACCACCCGGCCACTGACGCGGTAAGGCCGGCCCAGCAGGCGCGCCGCCGCCTCGAAGTTGCCACAGGCCAGCAGGGTGCGCACCCGTGTGCTCGACACCCTGTCATCGTCGATGCGAAAGGTCAGGGTATGTTCGACGCTGAAGCCGCTGCTGCGACCGGCTTCGGTCAGCAGGGCGAAATCACCGCGACGATCGCAGCCGAAGCGGAAGTCGTCGCCCACCACCAGATGGCGTACGCCGAGCCCCTCCAGCAGCACCCGTTCGATGAATTCTGCCGCCGTCAGCTGGCGCAGCGATTCATTGAACGGCAGACACAGCACCCGATCGACGCCGCACTCCTTGAGCAGGCCGACCTTGTCGCGCAACCGCGTCAGGCGCGGTGGCGCCTGGTCGCCGGCAAAGTACTCGCGCGGCTGGGGTTCGAACACCACCACGGTCACCGGCAGTCCGCTGCGCGCCGCCTCGGCGTGGCACTGCTCAAGGATCGCCCGATGGCCCAGGTGCACCCCATCGAAGTTGCCGATGGTCGCCACCGTGCCACGGTGCTCCTCGCGCAGATTGTGCAGGCCTCGAATTACTTCCATGAGTCGGGTCACACCGAACCTAAAGGGAGTCGATTATAGCGAAGTGCGGGGCGCCGCGTCTTCCCACCGTCTGAAGGCGTCTGGGTGGGCAGACAGCTTTCTGACAAACCCCAGCCCTAACCCTTGAGCCGAAACTGGCGGACTCTGACTCCTGTCAGCCCCAGCCAGGCGAAGTACGCAAGCCCGCCGGCCGCCACCAGCGCTGCCATCCAAAGTGCCCGAGGCATGAGCCCCCAGCCGAGCCACTGGTGCCACTCCGGCGCCAGCAACACAAGCACCAGGCCCATGGCCACACAGCCGCCTCCGAGCTGCACGGCAAAGCGCCCCCAGCCGGGCTGGAAGCGCAGCACGCCCTGCCTGCGCAGCAGCCAGGCCAGCATCCCGGCATTGAGGAAGGCCGACAGCGCGGTGGCCAGCGCCAGCCCGGCGTGGGCCAGTGGCCAGATCAGGATCAGGTTGAACACCATATTGGCGACCATCGCAATGATACCGACCTTGACCGGCGTCTTGGTGTCCTGGCGGGCAAAGAACCCCGGCGCCAGCACCTTGATCAGCATGAAGGCGACCAGGCCGAGGGCATAGGCACGCAGGCTCATCGCCGCCATCACGATATCGTTGTCGGTCATGGCGCCGTAGTGGAACAGCGTGATCAACAGCGGCTCGGCCAGCAGCGCCAGCGCCAGCGCCGCTGGCAGCCCCAGCAGCAGCACCGCTCGCAGCGCCCAGTCCAGCATCTGGCTGAAGTGCTCGGAGGACGCCTCGGCGTGGCGCCGCGACAGCGCCGGCAGGATCACCGTACCGATGGCCACGCCGAACACCCCCAGTGGCAGCTCCACCAGGCGGTCTGAATAGTAGAGCCAGGACACGCTGCCCGCCGCCAGCAGCGAGGCCAGGATGGTGTCCAGCAGCAGATTGATCTGCGACACCGAGACTCCGAACAACGCCGGCGCCATCAGTCGAAGGATGCGCCGCACACCCTCGTGGGCGAAGTTGGGCCAGGGCCGGGGCATCAGCCCGAGCCTCACCAGAAAGGGCACCTGAAACAGCAGTTGCGCGGCACCGGCGATCAGCACGCCCCAGGCCAGCGCCATGGCCGGCTCGCTCATCATCGGCGTCAGCACCAGCGCCGCACCGATCAGCGACAGGTTCAGCAGCACCGGGGTGAAGGCCGGTACCGCGAAGCGATTCCAGGTATTGAGCACGCTGCCGGCGAAGGCGGTCAGCGAGATCAACAGCAGATACGGGAACGTCAGCCGAAGCATGTCGGTGGTCAGCGCGAGCTTGTCGGGATCTCGCGCAAAGCCAGGAGCAAACACCCAGGTCAACCAGGGCGCGGCGACGATGGCCAGGGCGGTGATCAGCGCCAGCACCGCCGCCAGGCTACCGCACACCGCATTGAGCAGTTCGCGTATCTCTTCGCGGGTGCGGGTGGTCGAGTACTCCGACAGCACCGGCACGAAGGCCTGATTGAAGGCACCCTCGGCGAACAGCCGACGCATGAAGTTGGGGATCTTGAAGGCCACGAAGAAGGCGTCGGCGCCCTGTCCTGCACCCAGCAGGGTGGCGATCACCACGTCGCGCACCAGCCCCAGCACCCGGGACAGCATGGTCATGCTGCTGACCACCAGCCCCGAGCGCATCAGGCCCCGACGCACTGGCGCCTTGGCGCCCCCCACCGAGGTGCCCGCTCCCTGCTCCAGAGCCTGATCAATGTCCTCATCCGAGGCCTGCTGTCGACGCTCGTCGGTCACGTCACTGATTCCTTGCTAGCGGGTTCCCTGCTCAATTCCCGGCTCGTTTGTCCGGCCCTCTTGCCACGCTGACAGTCCCCGCCCTGTGGCTCGCCATCGCCCGGAGAAGGGCGACGAATGGGCACCGGGGCGCCGCGGGTCATCAATTGGCAGGCACAAAAAAACCGGCCGTAGCCGGTTTTTCGCGTGCGCGACACGGACGCATCCGCGTCACGCCGAAAGCGCGGGACCGGCTTACGCAGCCAGCGCCTTGATGCGCTTGTTCAGACGGCTCTTGATGCGAGCGGCCTTCTTCTTGGACAGGGTGTCCTTGTCGGCGATGCGGTCGATGACCGGCTGCGCCGCCTTGAAGGCGTCCATTGCCTGAGCGTGGTCACCGCTGTTGATCGCCTTGATCACGCGCTTGACGTAAGTGCGGACCATGCTGCGCTGGCCTGCCTTCAGGACACGACGAGATTCTGCCTGACGGGCGCGCTTACGGGCTTGCTTGCTGTTAGCCACTGACTGTCTCCTTGGAGAAAGTTGTCGTCACCGTCGCACGATGACTTGATAACGTATTGATCCAACAGGGAAATAAAAAATCCCCGTCGGCCTGGCCATCTGGCCGACCGCCATCGCAAGCACTGTCGCGAGGCAATCGTTACGGGCCGTGTCTGAGAGGATGGCGCATCCTATCATGTCAAGGTACTGCGCGCCAGCCTTTTAGGGCCTGGCGCGCCTGGCTCACTCCACCGACCCTGTGCCCGGCCAGCGGCGGCCACCGCAACGGTCATCGCGCCACTTGTCACGACGCCACGGGCGCCTCAGGTCACCGCAGACGTCGCCGCCGCCATCACCGCTCGAATCACTTCAGCTTCGACTGGATCATCTGCTTGACGAAGCGCTGACGCTCCTGCAGCCGCAGCCCCTGGATCGCCTCCGCCAGATCATGAGCCTCTTCGCCCACGTGCCAGTAGAGCTGACGGCGAGTGCTGATCGCCTGGTAGGCGGCCTCCGCCACTTCCTTCGGGCCCAGAGTAATCTCCTGCTCCGTGCACACCATGGAGTCAGGGTTGTTGGAGTTCATCGGTGTATTGATCAGACCGGGTTCGATGATCCCTACATAGATGCCATCGGACTCCAGCTCGATACTCAGCGACTCGCCCAGCGACGTCACGAACGACTTGGTCGCACCGTACACGCTGAACATCGGCAGCCCGGTGATCGCCGACGCCGACGACGTCAGCAGGATGGCGCCAGCCTCGGACGCCATCACGTAGGGCAGCGCTTCCTTGACGATGTAGATCGTGCCCATGGCATTGATCAGGTTCATCATCTCGTACTTTTCGAGCTCGACGTCCTTGAACAGGCCACTCGCCTGAATCCCGGCATTGGAGTGGACGACATCGATCACTCCACCGCAGACGGTGGCGAACTGCTCGATGGCGTCATGCACACCGGCACGACAGGAGACATCGCACTTGTAGGCAAACAGGTTCGCCTGCCCTTGCGCCTGCAGCTCGTTCAGCGCCTTGACGTTGATATCCAGGCCACCGACCTTGAAGCCCTTCTCCAAAAACAGTTTGACGACCTCAAAGCCGACGCCGGAACCAGCACCCGTTACCAGAATAGACTTCATCGACAACGCTCCCTCTTCTCCAAAGACCGCTAAGACCACGCACCAGGGCACGCTTCAGCTTCAAGGCTCACGCAACAGGACAGATGTCGCGCATGCGCCGCCAACAGCGGCTGCTGTCGGCGGCGCATAAGAGCACGGAGAAAAGACGGGAACCATATCCCTAAAGAGAGGTGCCAGCAGCAACAAGAGGCGCGCTACCGCCCTGGGTCAAGCCAGCACCACAAGATTGTCGCGGTGAATCAGCTCCGGCGCCTCCATATAGCCGAGCAACTCACAGATGCGCCCGCTGGGCTGGCCGAGAATCTTGCGCGCGTCCTCGGCGTTGTAGTTGACCAGCCCCTTGGCGATCCGCTCACCCTGCTCGTCGACGCACAGCACCATATCGCCGCGCGCAAAGTCACCCGAGGAGGCCTTGACCCCCACCGGCAACAGCGACGAGCCACTGCCGCGCAGCACCCGTACCGCGCCGGCGTCCAGGGTCAGGGTACCGCGCACCTGCAGCTGGCCGGCGAGCCAGCGCTTGCGCGCAGCGATGGGGGCCCGGTCCGGGGTCAACAGGGTGCCCAGCCGCTCGCCATCGGCCAGCCGCTCCAGTACCCGGGGCTGGCGACCGCTGGCGATCACCGTGACCGCCCCGCTGCGCGCGGCCAGGCGCGCCGCGCGCACCTTGGTGGTCATGCCACCGCGCCCCAGGGCACCGCCGCCGCCAGCCACCGCCGCCAGGCGCGCATCGTCGGCGCGCCCCTCCTCGATCAGCCGGGCGCTGGGGTCGTGGCGCGGGTCGGCGTCGAACAAGCCCTCCTGATCGGTCAGGATGACCAGCGCATCGGCCTCGAGCAGATTGGCCACCAGGGCGCCAAGGGTATCGTTGTCGCCAAAGCGGATCTCGTCGGTGACCACGGTGTCGTTTTCATTGATCACCGGCACCACCTTGAGGTCCACCAGCGTGCTCAGCGCCGAGCGCGCGTTGAGGTAACGCTTGCGATTGGATAGATCGTCGTGGGTCAGCAGAATCTGCGCGGTCACAAGGCCGTGACGACCGAAGTGATTCTCGTAGGTTTCGGTCAGCACGTTCTGCCCCACCGCCGCAGCGGCCTGGAGCTCTCGCACCGATGACGGGCGAGCCCGCCAGCCGAGACGCACCATGCCTGCCGCCACGGCCCCGGAAGACACCAGCACCACCTCGATGCCGCGACTCGCCAGGGCGGCGATCTGATCCACCCAGCCACCGATGGCGGGGTCATCGAGGCCACGCCCGTCGTTGGTCAACAGGGCGCTGCCAATCTTCACCACCACCCGCCGCGCGCTGGACAGGGCGTCACGCCCCGGGACCCGCTCTCCGCTGTGCATCCTTTTCTCGCCCCGCTGCTCTGGCCGAACGGGGAGGCTGTCGACTCCCCTGACGACCGCTATTGAACGTATTCGACCTCGACGTCGTAGTCGTCGTCATCGAGATCGTCATCGTCGTCTTCGTCACGCTTGCGACGGCGACCCAGGCGCGCCTCTGTCCTGGCCACCGCCTCATCTTCCATGCGCCGGCGCATCTCCTGCTCGCGCTCCATGGCCTCTTCATCCTCGTTCTCGAGGGTGCGCTGCTCGGTCAGCCAGCGATGGGCCGCCTGCACCAGTGCCTCGGTGCCGACGTTGGAGATCGCCGAGATACGAAAGACCGGGCCTTCCCAGCCGAGTCGACGCACGATCTCGTCGGCGGCAGCCTCGCGCTCGTCCTCGGGCAGCAGGTCGAGCTTGTTGAGCACCAGCCAGCGCGGGCGCTCGGCCAGGGTCGGCGAGAACTCGCCCAGCTCATGGATGATCGCCTCGGCGGCTTCCACCGGATCGGACTCATCGAACGGCGCCACATCCACTACGTGGAACAGCAGGCGGGTACGCGTCAGGTGCTTGAGAAAGCGCAGCCCCAGGCCGGCACCGTCGGAAGCGCCCTCGATCAGCCCCGGCACGTCGGCCATGACGAAGTGCTCGTGCATGCCGAGCTTCACCACTCCCAGGTTCGGCACCAGGGTGGTGAAGGGGTAGTTGGCCACCTTGGGCTTGGCCGCCGACACCGAGCGGATCAGCGTCGACTTGCCGGCGTTGGGCAGGCCCAGCAGACCGACATCGGCCATCACCTTCATCTCCAGGCGCAGGTTGCGCCGCTCACCTTCGGTGCCCGGCGTGGTACGCCGTGGTGCCCGATTGGTGGAGGACTTGAAGTGAATGTTGCCGAGCCCACGGCGACCGCCCTGGGCCACCTGCACCACCTGGCCGATCTCGGTCACGTCGGCGATCACCTCGAGGGTATCCTCGTCGATCACCGTGGTACCCACGGGCACCTTGACGTGGAGATCCTCGCCAGCGCGGCCGCTCATCTGGCGACCCTGGCCGGGCTGGCCGTTCTGCGCCTTGTAGAAGCGCTGATACTTGAAATCGATCAGCGTATTGAGGGCATCGTCACCGATCAGGTAGACGCTGCCACCATGGCCGCCATCGCCGCCATCCGGGCCGCCCTTGGGCACGTACTTCTCGCGCCGGAAGCTCAGGCAACCGTTACCTCCGTTGCCTGCCTCCACGATGATCGAGGCTTCGTCGACGAACTGCATCTATCACTCTCCTGGCGGATGCTTTCCACCATGATACAAGAAGGCCCCGCGCTTGGCGGGGCCTTCCGGGACCTGTCGGCAAGCGAGTCACGCTCGCCGGCGGCCCATGGCGTTCGGGCGGTCTCAGGCAGAGACGACGCTGACGAACTTACGGTTCTTCGGACCCTTGGTCTCGAACTTGACCACGCCTTCGTCCAGAGCGAACAGGGTGTGGTCCTTGCCGATGCCAACACCGGTGCCGGCGTGGAAACGGGTGCCACGCTGACGCACGATGATGTTACCCGGGGTCACGGCCTGGCCACCGAACAGCTTGACGCCAAGGCGTTTGCTTTCACTGTCGCGACCGTTACGTGTGGAGCCGGCTGCCTTCTTATGAGCCATTGCAAAGTCCTCGCTCGTTGAGGGAATAGTCCGCTACGCATTCGCCCGAGGGCGAGGCGTATTTAGGCAGAAATTCCGGTGATTTTAACTTCGGTGAACCACTGACGGTGGCCCTGACGCTTCATGCTGTGCTTGCGGCGACGGAACTTGATGATAGTCACCTTCTCGCCACGGCCGTGGGCGACGATTTCGGCGCTGACCTTGGCACCCTCGACCAGCGGGGCACCAACGGTGACGTCGTCATCGTTGCCGACCAGCAGAACCTCGTCGAACTCGACGGTATCGCCGGTGGGGATTTCCAGTTTCTCGAGCTTGAGAGTCTGGCCTTCCTGAACGCGGTACTGCTTGCCACCGCTCTTGATCACTGCGTACATGCTGTTTCTCCAGAAACTCATCGGGGTTGGCTCTTGATCGACCTGCTTCGAGTGGCGCCCCTTTTGGCAGCCATCTGACAGGGAGCATGGATGAGTGGGCCGCGTATTATAGCGACACCCTCGCGTGGGCACAACCCGACAACCAGCGTCAAGTGGCGAGACCGGAAAAAACCCCGCGCGAGGCCGCCGCCGGGCGCTAATCGTCTTGACGCCCCCATGGGCGGCCCATAGCATGACCGGCAACCCAAGGCCCACGGCCTCCCTCACCTCCAGTCGAAGCCGCCTTCATGTCAGTCAACGCCACCCCGTCACCATCAGCAGCTCCTTCGCCGATTCACGCGGTGGTCGCCGACGACTTCGCCGCCGTCAACCAGACCATCCTCGACCAGCTCGCCTCGCGCATCCCGCTGGTGGAGACCATCGGCCAGTACATCATCGAAAGCGGCGGCAAGCGTCTGCGCCCTCTGCTGGTGCTGCTGGCGGCACGCGCGCTGGAGTATCAGGGCGATCGTCACATCACCCTGGCGACGCTGATCGAGTTCATGCACACCTCGACGCTGTTGCATGACGACGTGGTCGACGAGTCGCACATGCGTCGCGGCAAGGCCACCGCCAACGACGCCTGGGGCAACGCGCCCTCGGTGCTGGTCGGCGACTTTCTGTATTCGCGCTCGTTTCAGATGATGGTCGAGGTCGGCTCCATGCGCATCATGGAGGTGCTGTCCGCCGCCACCTGCACCATCGCTGAGGGCGAGGTTCAGCAGCTGACCAATGTGGGCAATCCCGACACCGACGAGGCCGCCTACTTCGACACCATCCTCGGCAAGACCGCGATGCTGTTCGAGGCCGCCTCCCACAGCGGCGCCATCCTGGCCGGCGCCGACGAACGCCAGGAACAGGCGCTGGCGCTGTACGGACGCTACCTGGGTCTGGCGTTCCAGCTGGTCGACGACCTGCTCGACTACGAAGGTGACGCCAAGGCCATGGGCAAGAACGTCGGCGACGACCTGGCCGAAGGCAAGCCCACCCTGCCGCTGATCCAGGCCATGGCCGCCGGCACCCCCGACCAGACCCGCCTGGTGCGTCGCGCCATCCGCAAGGGCGGACTCGACCACCTCGACGAGGTGCTGGCCATCGTCAAGTCCACCGGCGCACTGGACTACACCCGCCAGAAGGCCGAAGAGATGGCCGCCAAGGCCCTGGCCGAACTCGACCATCTGCCGCCCTCGCCCTACCGCGACAGCATGGCCGAACTGGCCCGCCTGGCGGTGGAACGCAAGACCTGAAAATCACCGGGCAAGTGCCCTCAAGTGACGGGGAAGCTGGAAAAAAGTGGCTGACTCGGGCTCGCGAGGGTTGCATCATCCACACGGATCCGTATACTACGCATCCGTTGAGGGACACACCTCAAACATCGGAGTATAGCTCAGCTTGGTAGAGCGCTGCCTTCGGGAGGCAGAGGTCGTAGGTTCGAATCCTGCTACTCCGACCAAGAATTTAGTAAAGACGGCCACTTAGCTCATCAGAGCGGTGGCCGTTTTTCGTTGCACGCCCCCCTTCACCTCCCCACGTCTTGCAAGTCCGTCACCGCTGACCCACTCTTTCTAGATGCTCGACGCTGCACAATAAAGGCAGCGTCATACGTGGAGATCATGGATTCGATCTCGCCCTCCCCTAACCGACAAGGACCTCTCCCATGGAATGGATCTCCAGCCACGGTACCTTTCTGCAATTCATGACCAGCCTCGGCACTTTGGCGGTCTGGATCTTCTACGCTCAGTTGCTCTACGCCGGCTTCCGTCGCCAGCGGCGCCCCAAGGTGGTCATCAATCAGGTGATGGGCTTGTCCACCCAGGGCCGCTGCCTGATCAGCAACATGAGCGCCGAGGGCATCCATATCGAGACCGTCCAGGTGTGGCTGCACGAGAAGTGCGGAATACGACGCTGCACCGTGTCGGAGGTGGATACCGACGAAAACGGAGATACCCCCACCTCCATCTCCAGGGGGACGCTGCAGGGTCCTCTGCCATCCAACGCCCACCTGGATGCCGGCGAAATCGATAGTCTGGTGCGCCGGGCACGCGCCGCCGACATCGAGGACGAAGACAACACCCTGTGTGAGGGTGAAGACAGCGACTACGTGCTCGAGTTGCTGGTCCTGTACATCTACAGCTCCGCCCCCGGCATCATGGGGGCCAGCCGCTCCTTTGTGTTCGACGACAACGGACAGGCGCGCCCCCACCACCTGGAAACGCAACAACTCAGGGGCTACCGCGACCGCAAGCGCATGGCGCGTATCTATCGCAACTATCTGGACCGCTGAGGCTCCAGACAGCACCTTGCCCTGAGCCTGAAGATGCCCCAGGGCAAGACTGCTCCTTCATCTCCCGCCAGCGGCGGCTAGCCGTTGAACACCGACAGCAATACCAGCGACAGCTGCGGTACGTAGGCGATCACCAGCAAGGTCAGGATCATCACGATCACGAAGGGCACGATGCCCTTGATCACGGTGCCAAGCGAGGCATTGCCGATGCGCGAGGCCACGAACAGATTGATCCCCAGCGGTGGCGTGATGAAGCCGATGGCCAGGCTGACCACCATGACGATGCCGAAGTGCACTGGATCGATACCCATGGAGGTCGCCACCGGATAGAGAATCGGTGACAGCACCAGAATCGCCGGGGTGGTATCCATGACGCAGCCCACCAGCAGCAGCATTACCAGGATGACCAGCAGCAACACCGCAGGGCTCGACGAGAACTGCAGCATGAAGTCGGCGATCGCCACCGGGATCTGCTCAATGGTCAGGATGCGGGCGAAGGTCGAGGCGCAGCCCAGGATCACCATCACCGTGCCGGTGGTGGCGCAGGACCCAGCGATGGTCTTGAAGATATCCCGGGGCGACAGCTCGCGATGGATGAACACCCCACAGACAAAGGCGTACACCGCCGCCACTGCCGCCGCCTCGGTGGGAGTGAAGATGCCCGCATAGATGCCCCCCAGGATGATTACCGGATTGAGCAGCGCCCACTTGGCCTCCCACACCAGGCACAGGGTCTTGCGCCCATCGAAGGGGGTATCATCGCCCTTCCAGCCCATCTTGCGGGAATAGAAGTAGGCGTAGGCGATCAGCACCAGACCAATCAACAGTCCCGGCAGGACACCGCCGAGGAACATGTTGGAGATCGAGGTCCCGGTGGAGACCCCGTACAGCACCATCGGGATCGAAGGCGGAATGATCACGCCGATACTGCCGGCCGCCGCCACCAGCGCCAGCACGAAGGACTTCGAGTAGCCGGCCTCGAGCATGGTCGGCACCACCATGGACCCCACCGCTGCGACCGTGGCCGGGCCCGAGCCCGATACCGCGGCAAAGAACATGCACACCACCACGGTGACGATGGCAAGACCCCCGGTGAAGCGACCAAAGAAGGCGGAGGCCACCCCGAGAATCCGCCGCGACACGCCGCCGGCCCCCATCAGGTCGCCGGCCAGAATAAATAGCGGTATGGCCATGATCGGGAAGCTATCGGTGGCCGATACCAGGGTCTGGGCCACATAGAGCTCGGACAGGGTGCCGAAGGACAGGATGGTCACCACACAGGACAGACCGATGGCGATGCCCACAGGGACGTTCAGGATCAACAATACGACCAGGCTCAAGAACAATACCGTCGCGGTCATCTCACACCTCCTTGTCGTGTACGGCGTCGGGATGCGCAAGCCGCCAGCGAATGCTCTGCACCTGGCGCAGGGTGGTCAGCGCAAAGCCGACGAAAGGCGCCGCGTAGACCACCCACATGGGAACACCGATGGCCGGGGAGGCCTGGCCGAGCATCAGCTGGCGCTCTATGACCGCCCAGCTGGTCCAGACCACATAAAGCGCGAAGGCCAGAAACAGCAGGTCCCCCAGGATGACCACCCAGTGACGCGCCGAGCGCGGGAACAGCTTGAGCGCCGCGTCGATCTTGATATGCCGCATTTCCCGGGCGCCGTAGCTGATCCCAAGATAAATCAACCAGATAAAGAAGTAGCGCGCGAGCTCTTCGGACCAGGACAGCGACGCGCCCATGATGTATCGCATGAACACCTGCACCGCGAGCAATAGCGTCATCGCGGACATCAGCGCCACGCAGATCGAGATCTCCGCGTACTCATCGAGCCATCTCACAAGTTTCATCCGCTCTCTCCCTGGCAGCGGGGTGATGACAGAAGTCGGCAAGACTACAGCGAAGCGCCCGCGTGCGGCGGGCGCCTTCTGGCCTCATCGGGTCATGGCTTCAACAGCTCGTCGAGGTACTCGGGATGCTCCATCTTCGATTTGACCAGCGAATAGATGTCGGCCTCGACGGCGGCATCACGCCACAGCTCCTTCTGCTCCGGGGTAATCTCGGTCACCGTCACCCCCTGATCGGCAAACTTGTCGAGGATCTCGCCTTCCACCTGCTGGGAGCGCTCGCGCTGGTAGGTCGTCATCTCGTCGATGGTGGCGTCGAGCGCCTCACGCAGGGACTCGTCGAGGGCGTTGTACCTGTCGAGGTTCATGAACACCAGGTAGGGCGTATAGACGTGCTGGGTCAGCGACACATGGTCCTGCACTTCCTGGAAGCGATTGCCGTCGATGATGCCCAGCGGGTTTTCCTGGGCGTCCACGGTCCCCTGCTGCAGCGCGGTAAACAGCTCGGTGAAGGCCATCGGTGTCGGATTCGCACCGTAGGCGCGCCAGGCCGCCAGATGGACTTCATTCTCCATGGTCCGCACCTTCATGCCGTCCAGATCAGCCGGCTCGGCCACCACCTTGCCGCTATCGGTGAAGTTGCGAAAACCGTTCTCCCAGAACGCCAGCCCCTTGAGGCCCTTGCTTTCCAGCGACTCGAGGAGCTTGTCGCCGACCTCGCCGTCCAGGGCGCTGTAGGTGGCCTCCGTCGACAGGAACAGGAAGGGAGCATCGAACACGTACAGGTCCGCAAACAGCGTGGCCATCGGACTGGTCGAGGAGATACCGATGTCGATATCACCGAAGATGGTGCTTTCCACCACCACCCTGTCATCGCCTAGCTGGTTATCCGGGAACAGCGTGATCTCGAGCTCGCCGTCGGTCCGCTCTTCAACCAGGCGCTTGAACTCGACACTGGCGTCCTTGGCCGAGGTCGAGGTCACGCTGGACATGCGCAGCGTTTCGGCCTGAGACAGCGCCGGGGTCATCGCCAGTGCCGCGGCGATCAGGGACAGCTTCATTCTGGTGAGTCTTGGCATGAGGTCTTCCTTTGTTGGCGTTGTTGGCATTGAAGAGCACGGGCACCAAGGCGCCCGTCGTCACAGCGATCCTGCATCCGCTTCTCGAGGGTTCGTCACGCGAGCCGATTGACGGCCCAGTGCACCGCCTCCCCTCTGGCAAAGCGCACCGCCTCCTCGGCCACCTTGCGCTTGAGCTCGGCAGCCGCGTCCTCGGAATACCAGGCCATGTGCGGTGTGATCAGACAGCTTGGCTGGGCCCACAACGGGCTCTCGGGTTCCAGCGGCTCCCGTTCGGTGGTGTCGAGTCCTGCCCCGGCAACGTGACCGGAGGCGAGCGCCTCGGCCAGTGCCACCTCGTCGATGATCCCGCCTCGTGAGGTGTTGACCAGAAAGACCCCGGGCTTCATCGCGGCCAGTGCCCCTGCGTCGATCAGGTGACGGGTGTCCTCCGTCAGCGGGCAGAACACCGCCACCACATCGGCCCGGCCGTAAAGTGAATCGAGTTCGACGGCTTCGATATGGTCGGTGCCATCCTCGGCACTGGGGCGGTAGAAGGCGTCGTAGCCGATGACACGGAAACCGAGGGCGTCGACTTTCCGAGCGTACAGTCGACCGATCCGCCCCAGGCCGATCAGACCCACCGTCTGAGTCGACTGCCGCCGCAATGGAATGGCCTCGACGTAGTCCCAGCGACCCTGGTGACAGGCAAGGTTCATCGGCACCAGCTTGCGCGTGAGCGCCAGCGTCAGCGCCAGGGCATGGTCGGAGACCTCGTTCATGCCGTAGTCGGGTACGTTGCATACCTGCACCCCGGCGTCGGTGGCCGCCTCGAGGTCCACGTTATTGACGCCGACACCGTAGCGCACGATCAGCTTGAGTCGTGGCAGTGCCTCGAGCACCCGACGGGTGAAGGGGGCGTACTGGTTAAGCGCGATGTCCACGTCAGTAAGCTGATCGACCAGATCCTGCTCGCTGCGACAGGCCAGCATCGGTGCGTCGAATCCGGCGGAAGCCAGGATGTCCTGCTCGATGTCATGATCGGCGTGATCCAGATCGGAGAAGACAATGTTCATGGCAGGTGTCCTTTTCAAGATCCCAGGCAACCACTGTCCACAGGCGGAAGGGCCTCTCTGACATCGTCAGAGACAGCTGATGCCAGCATCATCGGTGGTCCTTTCATGTCATCCCTGGCGCTGCAGGGGCCGGTATCGACCAATACGTCCATCTCACGCTCCGGTGTGGGTGGTGGCTGCCAGGTACAGAGCGCCACGCGCGACCGCGCCTGGACGCGATGCTGCTTGCTAACTTTCACCACGAAGGGCCCGCGAGATGGTGTCGGCGGTGCGTTTGACCTGGGGACCCAGGGCTGCCATGCGGTCTCTCGGCATAAAGCTGATGACACTGGTGACACTGACGGCGGCCACGGCGTTATCGACATGATTCTTGACCGGTGCCGAGACACAGCGGATGCCGTACTCGTTTTCTTCCCAGTCGAAGCTCCAGCCGCGCACGTCGGCTTCCTTCAGGTCGCGACGGACCTCCGCGAATGACTTGAGTGCAGGAGCATCCTCGCGAGGCCTGGATACCCGCTGCACGGCGGCATAGTAGGCGGGCCAGCTGGAGGGATCCTTCGATGCCAGCATTGCCTTGCCCAGGGCAGTGGCCAGCGCCGGCATGCGCCCTCCGGTGCGCGAGCGCATCTCAAGAGTCCGCTTGCCCGGCAACTTGCACAGGTAGAGCACATCGCCACCGTCGAGCACCCCGAAGTGCACGGTATCCCGCGTCTGTTCGGCCAGCGCCTCCAGGTACGGCCTGGCAATATCGACCAGGGGCTGCTGCTCCGCCGCCCGTTCGCCCAGCTCGATCAACTTCGCCCCGAGGTAGTAGCCCTTGTAGGGCACCTTGTGCAGGTAGCCGTCTCTGACCAGGCAGGACAGGGAACGGGCCACCGTACTGCGGGGGAGCTGCATCGCCTGGGACAGCGCCTTGATCGTGGAAATACCACGCCCGACGCACTGCAGCACTTCGAGCCCTCGACTCAGGGTCTGGGTGCCGGAGCGGTCTTTTGGGGGAATCAGTTCATCCATGGCGCCTCCTTGATTCATCCCATTCAAGGCAAGGCCCCATACACGGTCAAATAGTCAACCAATCCACCACATAGTGAGTCACTTGAATAAGTAACTAACGGAAACAGCAATAAAAAACCGCCAACTTCGTGAAAGTGGCGGTGGCAGAAAAAACAACGTCTCACCGATCAGTACGTCATCGCCGACATCTCCTGCAAGACATCTCCTGATGACTCAACCAAGGTCGATATCAGATCGGGCAATGATGCGCACTTCAGGCAATTTATTTAGCTTGAGGGAACCGTCTTTACTCCTACACCTTTCATCCAGATGACGCTTACACCGGCTGATGCTTGAACTCAGGGTCACCAGTGGTGCGCTTGAGCGGAGTCGAAGGCAAAAAAAGGGTTCATCGCAGATTAGCGTGAAACGGGCAAGGCGCGTGAGGACAGGCAGGATAGAGAAACGGCGGTAAATCCGAGTAAGCTGATATTCGCCAAAACGTCAGCCTACGGACACCGCCGTTGCCATGGATACTACCCCGCTCTGCCTGTTCTGGGAAGGCTTTACCGTCACCCACCACGAGTTCCTGGATGCTCAAACGTGGAGCCCGATGACCGGATTCTGCCGGTCTGTAGCGGCTGCGACCACGCCTGTTTCCTGGTGCACGGCGTGTATCGCCGGCGCGCCCGTAAACCGAGTAGAGCTCGACGTCCCGGTGCGACGCCTGATGACGGACGAGTTCGCCCTGCACAAGGGGCAGCGCTACGCCACCGTGGTCGCCTGCGCTGACACCCAGCAGGTGGTATGGACCGGGGAAGGCCGCTCCCGTGAAGCGATCCGCCCATTCTTCGCGTGGCTGGGCGAGGCGCGAGAGCAGATCGAGGCCGTCGCCATGGACATGAACTCGGCCTTCGATCTCGAGGTGAAGGACCAATGTCCCAACGCCGAGGTGGTCTATGACCGCTTCCACGTGGTGGCCAAATACGGACGCGAGGTGATGGATCGGGTGCGCGTCGACCAGGCCAACCAGCTGCGCGATGACAAGGCGGCCCGCTAGATCATCAAGGGCAGCCGCTGGCTGCTGCTGCGCAATGCCAACAACCTCAAACCTGAGCAGGCGGTGAAGCTGGAAGAGCTGCTGGCAGCCAATGCGTCACTGACCACAGCGCATCTACTCAAGGATCAGCTCAAGACCCTCTGGTTTGCCGATGACGAGACTACCGCCCGAAACGCCTGGCAGGAGTGGCACGAGATGGCCATCAGCAGTGGTATTGAGGCTCTGGATCGCTTCGCCAGGAAATTGGCTCCCTGATCCTGTTCAGTTCCTGGCACCGGTTGAACACCCGTGTGCTGGAGGGCATGAATAACCGAATCAAAGCCATCAAGTGGATGGCCGACGGATACCGCGACACGACGTACGTCTTCCTGAAGATCCGTGCCGCATTTCCCGGCAAAGTGCGATGAACTTTTTTAAACAGCACTCAACTCAGGGCCATGTTCAACAAGAAGAGGGCCTCCCCCTGGGAGCCCCTCGCATGGCCGTGATGCAGTCCAGGATCAAAGGCACATCACTGCGCCGGGACCGATGCTGGCGCCGAGAGCAGCATTGAGCACTCTTTGAAGTACGGGTGCTGCTTCCAGGCTTCTTGGTCACCAATCACATACAGGCGTGTCTTGGCACGGCTGACGGCAACGTTGACCAGATTAGGGGCTTCCGCAGCCCAGCTTTTAGCCCCTTGTCGCTGGGGATCTCCCCCAAGGACCAAGATGACCACCTTGGCCTCCTTGCCCTGGACAGTATGGATTGTCCCTGCCTTAATCCCAGGGCGCCGGCCGGCGAGTTTGTTAAGCTTGGCCACCACGCTACGGAAAGGCGAGATCATGAAGATTTCCGTAGGCGCCAGCCCAAGCTCTAAGAGCTGATCGATCAGCCAGGAGGCCGCATCTCCCTCAGCTGGGATCCAATGCCCCTCGGCATTATTTGATGGCACGTGGAGCCAGCCGCTCGGGGGTAACGGAGAATCACTTGGAGGCTTGCCGTGCACCATGGCATTGTCATAGGCAACTGCATTGGAGATCTCGAACATCGGTGAGTCACAACGCCGATGGACCAATAGGGGGGCGCCCACCCACGTTTCGTTGATCCAGCTACCAAATTGAGAGGCTTGATCAGCCAGCATCTGAGCAGAGGTCGCGCCAGGGCGCCATTCCATACCTACACCACACAGCTCTGCTAGCGCTGCCTGCAGCCGATCGGGCACCGTCACCACAGGCTTGAGTTGGAGCGGATCACCCACCACCAGGCTCGAGCGTGCACGCCACAGAGCGCCAGCAGCGTACTGAGGTGCAGCCTGCCCCGCCTCATCGATTAATAGCCATCCGATGGTCTCTTGTCCAAGCTGGTCAAACTGCCGTGAGAAGGAAGCGAACGTGGTCGACACCACGGGGACCATCAAGAACAAACTCGACCACAGCGTTTGGGCAACCCCCTTGGGAAGATCACTGGGAGCTTTTCCTCGGAGCAGCTGGATCATCCCACGCAGGTTATGCTGCAAGGGAGCGCCGGCACCATAGACAAAAGCGTCATGCAGATCGAGCGCCGCAATAAAAACGGCGACTCGCGCAGCCTCCCACCGCTCATCCCCCCAAGGGGCCAACACCTCCACTTCGGCAGGCGATTTCTTCAGGACTTCGGGAGTGACACAGCACGATGCACCGAACGCTTCGATGTATGCCTGCATCTCCTGCGTAGCCTCGGTGACCCGAGCCAGGAGCTTCCGTCGATTCGCCTCCAACTCCCTGTTGGCGGTGTCTATGGCTTCCCGCTTCTCTTCGAGGCTCCTGGCAAGGTGCTGTGCGGATTGCAGCGCCTGACGCTCAGCACGCACCCCCTCTTCCAATTGCTCCTGGGCCTCACTCTCTGCCGACGCTGCCGCGGCGTCGGCCCTGGCTAGCTCTGTCGTGCAACGACTCAGGTTTTCAGCTTTCTGCTGCACCAAGATCTTCTGATCAGCGTATTGCTTTTTCCAGTCCCGCACCTTCGGTCGCCGCCAAACATGACGGTCGATCATTTGCATCAGCGTTGTTGGAGCCTGGTCCTCGAGCTCTTCCAGAGTGTGACGCGACCGCACAGCCTCCTCTCTCGCCTCGTCATGGGCTAACCTGGCCGCGCCAGCAGCCTGCTGGGCTTTCCGAACTTCCTGTTTGATCGCTACGCTGACAGCATCCCTCGCCTTGTCGAAGATCTCCCGAGCCTCAGCTAGGGACGCTTCGGCACCATGCAGCCGATCGGCCAACTTCGCCATGGATTCACGAGTGCGGCTCAACTTCTCTGATGTCTCCTCGAGCTCCTGTTGCCACTGCGCCAGCATGGTCACTCGATGATAGAGGGCCTCCCTTTGCTTCCGCACTTCCGCTTCATGCGCCAGCGCCGCCCGGAATAAGGTAACGGCCTCACCCCAACTCAGGATCCCTTCAGGCTTGTCACCCTTGAGCAGATGGTGGGCACGATAGTGTCCATCCACCTCGTTCGACTCCCACCCCCAGAAGGCTTCAACAAACGCTGAACGATTTTCCCCTTTCCCGAGAACGGCAGCCAACAACGACCAGGCCTCGTCCTCGTCAGGTAGCAAGGCTGAGCCAATTTCTGTGAACGGGCTATGTCGTTCCGACAAGACGGGATCCACATCGGACGCCTTGGGAAGCTCGAGAGTGACGTTCTCCACGGCACCGTTGTTTGACGAGGCGACGACGATACCGAATCCATGAAGCTCTGGGGCAAGCGGAGCGTACCACTGTGTCCAGTTACCGGATTCCCACGCCTTGCCTCTCGACTGGAATGCCTTGGCCGGGGTGCTATACGTGGCCAGCACCTCAGCACGCTGGACAATGACTTCGGCAATGACATCTTTGAGCAGAGTGGTCTTACCGGTACCGGGCGGCCCGTTTACCGCCATCAAACCGCCCTGGTCGCCACCGAGGCTGCGAAAGGCTTGATTCACGGCGACCTGCTGACTGAACACCAGCGGGTAGCGCCCCTTCCCGGGCCAGCGCCCACGCGGATAAAGCGCAGGATGGAGTAACCGCCAGGCTTCTTGGCGATCGGCACGTAGGTCGATGTGACGCTCCGGAGACCGCCCCAGATACTGCGCCAGGGCTGTCCCCATACTGCCTTCACGCACTGCCGACTCGACTCGCGCCAGATCCTTGAGGAACAGGCTGTTCAGCATCTCCAAGGCGGCGCTCAGGCGCGGAAGCGCTTCGTCTGAGTTGTCGTCGCTACCTAGATCGTCCTTATTCTCGCCATCCTCGTTTGGCGGATCACGCAACACTGCCGGCCGGCGCACACACTGAATGCGGCACCTCAATTTCGCCAGCAGTGACATGGGTAGGGAAAGGCGCTCGAACAGCCACTCGAGAAACTGGTCCAGTTCACCACCCGTCAAGAGAGCACCAGCGAGCTCCGCAGCGAAACGCTCTTCGATTTCCTCTTTCGCTGCCTCGAAGGCATCGACCGACAAGGCATTGAAAGGAACACTCTCATGCCCTTGGGACTTGTGGTGGCGCAGTAGGCCATACGCCCAAGCAAAGGTAGACACCTCAAGAGAGCTTGCAACCACGCGCCCCTCCGACGTGACCTGGAAGCCGATCGCTGCTGTGCCCTGGGGAGCCCGCTCGTCACGTACTACATGGGAGACCGGATCCTGGAGCCAGGTTTCGATCTCTTCACGGGCGACATTTATATCTATCGGGCCCGCATACACCCCATAGGCCCACTCCTCATTCCCGTTGTCAGCCGTCAGGCGCGGCATGCCCTGTGAGCAGCGGTGACGGAAATGTGGGTGCTCGGCATCCCAAGGCATAGGCTCCGGCGGGCGGATGCTGTAGACCGGCTCAGGAGCATCCCGATTAGGCGCAGCCTTTGGAAAGGAAGTCGGTGTCAGCCACTCGACAAGACGCCAAGAGTGGAGAATGTCCGCAGGAGCATTGAGCATGAAGGGGTCTCGATCTTTTATTGGGTGTCAGCCATAGGTTATCAGAGCGTTACCCACTGAACAGAGCATCAGCCATATCTGAGGTTCGCTCATGAAATCCCGCACACAGGCTGAGTCTATGCTCAGAGGCCTTGTATAGCCTAGATGGTGCTGAATATAACTCCCATTCCGCAGTGCATGCCATGTATGTAAGCGCACACACTTATATATTTTTTTCAAATCTAATGTTCATTTTCCACTTTGATGCGCGTAGTATTAAGCGCGAAAAAATAATTAGAATGGAGGGTTGAAGTTACTTAGATAAAAATAGCTCAAATAAATGTTGATCTATCGATCTCGCTTTACATAATGAAGCACTAAGATACGCAAGGAAATAGTAAAAAAAGGAAATTCATTTATGACTATAAGAATTTTTTCGACCTTCATCCTGGCCATATCACTCCTAACTCTTCATGGGTGTGTCACCATAACCGGTGAGCCAAGAGAAGAAATGATAGTCCAGGATGTTGAGTATGATAAAGCCACACCTGACAATAGGTTCTACCAATCACTGCGCGCTGGCGAAATGTCGGGGTTCTCTGGGACTTCCATAATAATATTAACGTTTAACACATCGCCAAACCTCTCTGCAGAAAGAGCTGGCGCTGTTATTAACCGCGCACTTGATGAAGCCAATCTTTTTGGTGAAAATGGACAATATAAAGTAAATGCTGAGGTGATTAGCGATGGTAGCTGTGGCGAGCTGTTCTCAGGATGTGATGGAAACATATACCGCGTAACGAGGGAGGTTTCTGTAAAATACACAGTGCAAGATAACGAAGGAAACCTCGTCGCGTCTAGAGTCATTACTACAGATGGGACATGGGCCAATTTCGACACCACGTTGCTCAAGGAAAGAAGAGCCGCAGAAATTGCCTATAAAAACAACCTAGTGGAAATGATTTCCTATCTAAAAGAGTTTGGACAAAACCATTGATCTATCCTCCGCCCTATAGGGCGGAGGCCCTTCCTTTCTTTTTAATTTGAGTCCTGGAAGTTTAAAATTGCATGCGACTCTAGGTCGAGACCTGGCTAAAGCGCTGAATGGAGTGGCTCAAGGACGGCACGCACTGCTGGCCCGGTGGCATGCCGGGGCGCCAGCATCGCCGGCAGCTGACCGAGTCGCTTCCCATCTTGCTCATCCCATGTTCGGCCAGCCGGCCACAGGAACCCCGCTTGATCTGGCATGCTTCTTCTGAAGTGATGGCAGAGCCGATGATGCCGCCGCAGCCCAGCAATTCGTTGCCGACCGCGCCCGTCTTAACGAGGTCGAGAGGGCGGCACCCCGTCCTACCGTTACCCGCAACCGCGGGGCTCAGCAGTATGGCTCGGCACTCCTTCTCTTCGTGTCATTACGGCGGACACCTACTCCCCGCTGTCCTGATGAAACCGTTCCGGTACCTGATAGCGCGTGCTGCGGCCACCTCCTGGAAGCTTCACCAAGCAACCCTTCTCGACCAGCCCAGCGAGATGACGGGTGGCAGTTGCCTTACTGACCTTGGCGACTTTCTGGTACTGCGACGCACTAATGCCGTGTTCGAAGCCTCTCTCACCGCCATCCAGCAGGCGGTTCAACACCTTCACCTGCTCAGGCAACAGGCCGGCTGCCCTGAAGTGCTGCCAGAAACGGGCCTTGGCCAACGTCCTATCGACCTTCCCCAGGACATCCAACAAGGTGGCATCCAGCGTCTCCAGGAACCAGACAAGCCAGGCCGTCAGGTCAGGCGTGCCACACTGGTTCGCTTCCAGGCGCCGATAATAGTCAGCGCGGCGCTCCAGGATGGCAGCCGACATGGCATACAGGCGGATACTCTGCTGATCCGCCTGCGCCAAGGCGCGATCAGCGATAGCCCGGGCAATTCGACCATTGCCGTCTTCAAATGGATGCAGTGTTACAAACCAGAAGTGTGCCAGGCCCGCTCGAACCAGGGGATCCAACTCGGGGTCATGACGGCTGGACGCGAACCAAGTGAGGAACTGATCAACCTCATGTTCCAACCCCTCTCGCGGCGGCGCTTCGAAATGCACCTTGGGTCGATCGAGGCGACCCGAGACCACCTGCATGGGCTCCACTCCGCGCCACTGCCCGGGCCTTAGCGTCGTAAGCCCCGCGTCAGCATCAGGGAACAACCACCGATGCCACTGAAACAGCCTGTTGGTGTCCAGCGGCGTGTCAGGCTTGAAGGTGGCATCCAGCACCAACTCCGCCAGGCCTTCAGCACGTGGTGAGGTAGCCCCCTCCTGCTCCTCCACACCAAGGCGTCGGGCCAAGGAAGAGCGAACTGACGCCACGTTCAGACGCTCTCCCTCGATGGCCGAAGAGGTAACGATGCTCTGCAGTAGCGTATCCAGGGCGGCTCTTGCCTCAGCGTCCTGATCATCCACGGATGTCAGAGCCCACGAGCGTCCCAGCAAGATGCCGAGATCCCTCCAGCATGCCTGGACCCGCGGCTGAATCTCGGCCGCGTGCCAGGTGAAGTTCGGCCAGTCAGGATGCTGCCAGATCCATGTCGAGGCGTGATCGGTCATGCCAGGCCTCCAAGAAGGCGGAGGAGCCGAATGACAACGGTATTCGGCCCGCACTGTGAGCCGAATAATGATTGGTTTCGGCTCAGCTGGCAAGTCTGGGAGTCATAAGGCCTCGGCGACCATGAGGACAGGCTTCAGATCAGGCCACCCAATCCAAAGGTGGTCAAAGGTGGCCCTCATGGCGGCCTGGGGAGCGATGCCCCGCTGCATGAGGCGGCGTGCCGTCCACGAATACAGGGCATGGTTAAGACCGGCCAATAGCCCCAACAGCAAGCCGTGGATCAAGTCCGATCGGCGGATGGCCTATGGATACCGCGACACGGCGTACTTCTTCCTGAAGATCCGCGCCGCATTTCCCGGCAAAATGCGATGAACCCAAAAAAAGCCCCCGAGTCTCCTCGGGGGCTGCTGTGCTGACCGCCTATTCAAAGGGGTCTGCCATCGCCGGACCTCAGGCCGGCATGTCGTTGGCCTTGGCGTCGCGCGACCAGACCCGGTGGCCACGAATCGCCTCCTGGAAATCGGCGTAGAGATCGTCCACGGTCTGCGCCGAGAACACGCCGTCTTCCGGCACCTCGATGCCAGCCGCCTGCAGCACATTGGCACCGTCGCCGAGTGCAGCGATCGGCTTGAGGTGCTTGTAGGCCTCCTGCACGTAGTAAAGCCCCAGGCCGGAACCCGCCAGCGCCTTGACACTGTCATCGCCAGGGGCCACCGCCACGGCGTCCAGAGTCACCGACGGCAGTCCGTTGAGCATGGCATCCGGGGTCAGGGTGCCGCCTTGAACGGTCGCCACCGGCGCCATCGACGGCGCGATGATGAGCCCCTGGGCCCCCTCGGCTTCCAGGCGCTTCTGCAGCGCTTCCACCTGGTCACCGTCGACCCCGTCGGCGGCCAGGATCGCCACCTTGCGATAGCGAATATCCGGCTGACCGCGATGCATCAAACTAAGCGCCGAGGAGGCGTCCAGCGACGTGGTGCCCAACTCTTCCGAGGGTGCCGGCGGATGCTCCGGCGGCTTGACACCATGCACCTCGCCCACCCGTCGCGCGAGCTCCATGTCGATATTGGGCAGGATCTCCTTGATCACCCGCTCACGGATCCACGGACGCTCGACCTTGGACAACTCGAAGGCGTAAGCGGCGATGATGTGCTCTTTCTCGACGTCACTCTGGCTATGCCAGAACAACCTGGCCTGGGAGTAGTGGTCGCCGAAAGACTCGCTGCGCGCCCTGACCTTGTGGGCATCGATGCGCTCCTGATAGCTCTCGAAACCGCCGTTTTCTTCCGCCGGCGGGGTCTCCCGGGGCCAGCCATCCTCGATCGAGTTGGGTTCGTAGGAAACCTGGCCCTTGTTGATGGTCTGACGGTGCGGAGCGTCGCGCTGGTGATTGTGGAACGGGCACACCGGCTGGTTGATCGGGATCTCATGGAAGTTCGGGCCACCCAGGCGCAGCATCTGGGTATCCAGATAAGAGAACAGGCGCCCCTGAAGCAGCGGATCGTTGCTGAAGTCGATGCCGGGCACTACATTGCCGGGGTTGAAGGCGACCTGCTCGGTCTCGGCAAAGTAGTTGTCCGGGTTGCGATCCAGCACCATTTTGCCGATGGGAGTCACCGGCACCTGCTCCTCGGGAATCAGCTTGGTCGGATCGAGGATATCGAAGTCGAAGGCATGCTCGTCTTCTTCCTCGACCACCTGAATGCCGAGCTCCCACTCCAGGGCATCGCCATTCTCGATGTCTCCCCACATCTCGCGGCGGTTGAAGTCCGGATCACGACCCCACAGCTTCTGGGCCTCGTCCCAGATCAGCGAGTGGGTGCCCGCCAGCGGCTTCCAGTGGAACTTGACGAAGCGGGCCTTGCCTTGTCGATCGATCAGCCGGAAGGTGTGGACGCCGAAGCCTTCCATATAGCGGTAGTGCCGCGGGAAGGCCCGGTCGGACATGGTCCACAGCACCATATGGGCGCTCTCGGGCATCAGCGAGACGAAGTCCCAGAAGGTGTCGTGGGCCGACTGTCCCTGGGGAATCTCGTTGTGGGGCTCGGGCTTCACCGCGTGCACGAGGTCGGGAAACTTCATCGCGTCCTGAATGAAGAACACCGGCATGTTGTTGCCCACCAGGTCCCAGTTACCCTCATCGGTGTAGAACTTGGTGGCAAAGCCGCGCACGTCGCGCACGGTGTCATTGGAGCCGCGGCCGCCCTGCACGGTGGAAAAGCGCACGAATACCGGCGTCTTCTTGCCGGTATCCTGAAACAGTCCCGCCTTGGAGTACCTTGCCGCCGCCTCATAGGGCTGAAAGTAGCCGTGGGCCGCCGCGCCGCGGGCATGGACGATACGCTCGGGAATGCGCTCGTGATCGAAGTGATTCATCTTCTCGCGGAAGATGAAGTCTTCCATCAGCGTCGGGCCGCGCTCGCCGGCCTTCAGCGAATTGTGGTTGTCCGCGATCCGGGTGCCCTGGTTGGTACGCAGGTCATGCCCGGTCGCATCACTGCGGTAGGTCTCGAGATTGTCGGACTTGCTGTTGGCGTCGGTACGACGCTCAGTGTCATGAGCCTCGTCTCGATTCGGTTGGGTGTACGGATTCTTCGCCATGACAAACACTCCGTTGTTTGCTCGGGAAATGAGCCTTCCACGCCACCAGGCGTGGGCCGTCATCGGTCCGGTCGGCGCCAACTACCAGTCACACCGCCAAACAAGCCATTCCCTTATAGGCAAGAGATCTGCAACTCTCAAACCTTCATCGAAGCACCCTTTTATGCAAAGAAACGAAACACCTCTTCTATATCAGCAAGTTAAACCTTATACATAGAGTTAACAAAAGTTAGACTCTTACATACGTACACCTGCATTACATTGCCTTACGTGATGCGCAACCCTAAATCGAGAAGGCGTCTCGCACTCGGCCACGCCACCACCCTGGCCATCAAGCGATGCGGCAGCATGGCACACACCTCCATCTTGCGAGCCGGTCCGGCTCAGCTCATTCCTTTCTTCTCAACTCCGCCACCTGTTCGAAGTCGAGTCCGCAGATTTCTGCGATTTCGCGGTCATCCATGGAAGTGCGCGTTAGCAGATTACGCGCGGTTTCCAGGCGCCCTTCCTCGCGCCCTTCTTCGCGACCTTCTTCGCGACCTTCTTCGCGACCTATCTGCCAGCCTATCTGGCGACCTTCCTCGAGTCCCTTCTGCTTCCACTGTTCGGGCCATCGTTTGGCACGTTCCGACAGCATGGTGTGTACCTCCTCAAGGTCATTGAGCGCCTGCCACTGCTCGTGGTCGTCCTTCCCGCCCGGCACCCAGTTGGGCAGCAGGACGCGCTTGATCCATGTCGCGAAGTGGCGCCGCAGCCGAGCCTGCCCGGGTGATTTCAACCACTCCACCAACTGGCCGATGGTGTCGATCACGTCCTGTTGGCTGTGGTGATACTCCAGCCGAAAGATGGCGGCAACCAGGTTGCGGGTGTCCGTAGGCCAGCGCTCGTCGGCGACGATTGCACCTTCATCCAGCAGCAGATAGGACTGCGAGGGCTGGTAGCGAGCCAGTTGTGCCGCTGCGGGATGAATCAGTTCGGAGAGCTCCTTCGCGGCACTCCATCGCCTTTCTCCATTGTAGAGGACGATGGGCAGTACCGGCGGCAAGCTGCGCTCGCTGGCCAACTTTCTCTGCTTTACCAGGTCCTGATACAGCAGCCCCACGTAGGTCATGATGCGCAGCGCCATGAAGGGATCGACGCTGCTCTGAAACTCGATCAGCAGATAAAGGTACAGCCAGTCATCACCAGAACGCACCCGCCAGATCACGTCGCCTTCGCGGTCGCGAAGATCATCCGTCACGAAACCGCCGCTGACCTTCTCCAGGCTATCCAGGTCCAGCCGCTCGACCCACTCCCCTTCGACGAACCCGGTCAAGAGGTCACGTATCACCCTGGGCTCACTGAAGAGCAGCTTGTAGCTCTGATCATGTCTATCACGCATGGCAGGCTGGTCCATTTATGCATCCTGAACCAGACAATGACGTGGGCCCCTCGAGAGCTCCAGCGCACGAGAAGATCTCGGCAAAGACCAGCCAAAAAAGTGATACGTACGGAGCAATCTAAGTGGAGTTGTCGAAATACATGCTGAAAGGAAACGGCTTTGAGGCTCCTTTCCCTGGCATTTCAGAAAGTCTTGTGGCAAATGGCGTTAACACCCTTCAGGCATCGGTCAGCCCAACTAACGATCCTCGTCAAACTCAGGTCAAATCGCTCAACGCAGGGATATCGTTCTGGATAGACTACAACCAAAGGCACTCCCTCTCTGAATGCCACCAGGGTATCGATGCACCATTTCCTGCCGGCACCGCGCCCGCGTATCCGCGTAGAAATCCTGGCAGTCATGGTCCGGCCAACATTTAGTGAGAAGAAAAGGGACTACAAGACCATGGATACACCAATGGAAAAGGCTACACGCACACTTCGGCTTGCCTTTATCGAACACAAGGTACAAGGGGGTCTCGCCGGCAGGGACCGGTCGATCAACTATTTCCTGGATGTCATGGGGGATGTGCTCACGCCCTGGGCCATCGATAACCTGCCCCCTCGTTTACTGAGTGACCTGTTCGTCAACCTGCTTCAAAGCTACCAAGCAGGTCTGCCGAGAAAGGACATGGGGCAGGCTCTGCTCGAGGATATGACCCCGACAGGGGTAGCCTTCACGCTCTACCATGACCAAGGCTCCAGGTACCCTTACAACGAGCCCGAGCCGCTCGAGGGTGACGCAACGGGTAAAGTCGTTTCACTATTCTCGAGGTGACATATGCAGGAGATGGTTGAGCAGATCCACAGCTCCATGTGGTCGTTCTGTCAGAAGGCCCGGATCGATGTTGACCCTGTCATGCTCAAGCGGAGCATCGGTCAGCAAGTGTCTGGCGCCCTGCTTGTCGTCTCGCCGGAAGCCCTCAAGCGCATCGGCCATTCCCGCCTGGCCGTCATGATCGATGTGGCCAACCGCCACGACCTCTCCCTGGCTGAACTGTTGAATGAGGCACTGGTGGCTGGCGCTGACGATGCTGCATCCGTTTGCCGATCACTTCACACCAGGAAGGAGCACATCCAGAAAATCAAAATGCGCTCGAGGCTGACACTCGTCAGGCCCACAGGACCTCCTCTCGCCTAGGCAACAACCGCCAGACGATGCTCCCCGCCATTGCATCGACGAGGAATCCGACCTGGCGGGCACTGACTGGCCCGATGTTTCTCAGCTTCAAATCCATTCTCCAGCGCTTTTTCTCACGCCACGTTGCCCAACAGATCGACTGCAGAACTTCGCCCACGACGACGGCGATGTTGCATGCCTCGACATGTTTACGATTCAGCGAGCTACGATGCCAACGAGCGCGAGACGAGACGCTGCACCTCGCTATCGACCCTTCCACCAAGGTCTACCCCATTCGTGGCATTCCTGCCTTGCCTAAAATGTCAGACATTAACTATAGTAACGTCGAACATTATGGAGGCCTGGATGGACGCTCTCGCTTCACTCCCGAGGCCCGCCGAGGGTCGCGGTGCCGCGGCACTGGCCGAGGTGCTGGCCAGGGCGATTCTGTCGGGGCACTGGCAGCCGGGGGATCTGTTTCCTCGGGAGCTGGATCTGTGCCAGCACTTCGAGGCCAGCCGCAATCGGGTGCGCAACGCCCTGGGCGAACTCAGCGCGGCGGGTCTGATCGAGCGCACCGCCGGTCGCGGCACCGTCGTGCGCGATATCGTCGACTGGCATCTGCTGGATCCACAGATGAGCGGCTGGATGGCCAGCCTGGACGCGCCCCACCCGCAACTGGTCGAGGCAGTGTTTGCCTTTCGCCTGGCAGCGGAACCCTATATCGGCGAGCTGGCGGCGCTTAACGCCTCAGGCGACGACCTGGCACGCATCGAGCGCGCCTTTGGCGGCATGCAAGAGACCGCCGATGCGGCTTCACAGCGACTGGCCCACGCCGAGCACGATGTGGCCTTTCACGACGCCATCTATCGCGCCAGCCACAACCTTGTCTGGCGCCAGATGGGGCTTCTTTTGAGGCCTTCCATCGTCGCCCTGATCCAGCGCTCGCAGCGCCATGCCGGGAGCTCCGCTGACGGACACACGGACGACGCTGCAGATGGCCATGCGCGTGGACTCGGCGATAGCCTGGAACGTCACCGCCAGCTACTCGAGGCGATTCGCCTGAGACAGCCCGAGCAGGCCCGCCGCGCCACCGAACTGTTGCTCGAGCGCACCGCCCGAGACCTGGACAAGACGCTCCCGGCCAGTGGCATCACGACACCTGCGCCGCGACGCGTTTAAGCCCGTCTGCCCGCTTCACCCAACCCCATCGACATCGGGCCAAGCTGGCCCCACAAGAGGCATCGACCATGAAGATTACCCGACTCAAGACCTGGCAGGTTCCGCCGCGCTGGTGCTTTCTGAAGATCGAGACCGACGAGGGCGTCTACGGCTGGGGCGAGCCGGTCATCGAGGGCCGGGCCGCCACTGTGGAAGCCGCCGTTCACGAGCTGTCGGACTATCTGATCGGCCAGGACCCGCGCAATATCGAGCATCTGTGGAACGTCATGTACCGGGCCGGCTTTTATCGCGGAGGCCCGATTCTGATGTCCGCCATCGCCGGTATCGACCAGGCGCTGTGGGACCTCAAGGGCCGCGAACTCGGCGTGCCGGTGCATCAACTGCTGGGCGGCAAGGTGCGTGATCGCATGCGCATGTACGCCTGGACCGGCGGCGATCGTCCTTCCGATGTGGGAGCCGGTGCCAAGGCCCTGACCGATCAGGGCTTTACCGCCTTCAAGATGAACGGCACCCCGGAGATGCAGATCGTCGACAGCCATCGCAAGATCGACAAGGCGGTGGCCCGAGTCGCCGAGGCTCGCGACGCCGTCGGCCCCGATGTGGGCATCGCGGTGGACTTCCACGGCCGTGTCCATCGGCCCATGGCCAAGACGCTGATGCGCGAGCTCGAGCCCTATCACCTGATGTTCATCGAGGAGCCGGTGGCACCCGAGCACCTGCCGGTGCTCAAGACCATCGCCCAGGATCTGGCCACCCCGATCGCCACCGGCGAACGCCTGCACACCCGTTTCGCCTTCCGTGACCTGCTCGCCGACAATATGGTCGACATCGTCCAGCCGGACCTGTCTCACTGCGGCGGCATCAGTGAAGGGCTGAAGATCGCCACCCTGGCCTCGGCCTACGATGTGGCGCTGGCGCCCCACTGTCCGTTGGGTCCGCTGACCCTGGCGGCGTCGCTGCAACTGGATGCGGTATGTCACAATGCCTTTATTCAGGAACAGAGCATGGGCATCCACTACAACAAGGACAACGACGTGCTCGACTACCTGGTCGACAAGAACGCACTGTCGATCGAAGACGGCTTCTGTGCCATTCCTGAGGGGCCCGGCCTGGGCGTCGAGATCAACGAGGCGTTCGTCGAGGAACGCGCCAAGGTCGGGCACCGCTGGCGCAACCCGGTATGGCAGCACGATGACGGCTCCGTCGCCGAGTGGTGAGCGACGGCTGATCGCGTTGCCGAACAATGACAACAGTCCTGGTGGATGCGCGCCCCAAGGAGCCATCCGCCAAGTTCGAGGAGACGTCATGTCCCGTTCCGCATCCCCCTGCCTTGGCGAGGCTCGCGCCATCGTCGAGGCACCCTGCGAACTCGGCGAGGGCCCCAGCTGGGACGCCCGGCGTGGCGAGTTTCGCTGGCTCGATATCCTCGGGCGCCACTTCCATCGCTACCGCCTCGAAGACGGCGATCATCAGTCCCAGGCGCTGGACGAGCTGGTGTCCTTCGCCGCCCCCTTGACCAGCGGTGATGATCTGCTGGTCACCGAACACGGCCTCAAGGAACGCGACCACGCCCACGGCGGCGTGTCACCCTGGCGCGAGGTCGAGGCTGACAACCCGGTGACACGCAGCAACGATGCGCGCATCGATCGCCACGGCGGACTGTGGTTCTCGACCATGGGCAAGGCCGCCGAAGCCGCAGCCGGCAGCCTCTATCGCCTGTACCGCGGCGAGGTCTTCTGCCTGAAGCAAGACATCACCATCCCCAATGCCCTGTGCTTTTCACCGGATGGTCGCCTTGGCTACTTCACCGACACCGCCACCGGGGTGGTCATGCGCTGGGCGCTCGATGCCGAGGGCTTCCCGTTGCGCCAGGATGGCGGCGCCTTCCTTCAGAACGGGATAGCAGCAAGGCCCGAACAATTGGCCGAGCCCGAACCCTGGGCGGACTTCAACGACGACCCGGGAAACCCGGACGGCGCAGTGATCGATGCCGATGGCTACATGTGGCTGGCGCTATGGGGTTCAGGGCGGGTTGCCCGGCTGGCGCCGGATGGCGAGGAGGTCGGTCATGTCAGGGTCAACGCCGACCAGCCCTCCTGCCCGGCCTTCGGCGGGCGTGAGCTGACCACCCTGCTGATCACCACCGCCACCGAAGGACAGCGAGAACACAAGGAAGGCCGCCAGGACGGCGCCACCTTCCTGTTCGACCTGAGCGAAGCGCTTCCCGGCGTACGTGGGCTCGATGATCCACCGATCGCCCTGCGCTGAATCACTGCTCACATGCCGCCGCTTTCGGCTTGCCCATCGGCGGCGCCCCCAGGTTTACGACGCACCCCCAGAGGCCTGAAGCATGAGCGAATCCGACTCTCACAAGGTCGCCATCATCACCGGTGGCTCACGCGGTATCGGGGCCGACATCAGTCGGCGTCTGGCCAACGATGGCTATGCAGTGATCGTCAACTACGCCCATCACCGCGAGGTCGCCGACGGCCTGGTCGAGGAGATCCTGGCCCAGGGCGGCGCGGCGCTGGCCGTTCAGGCAGACATCTCACGCACCGACGAAGTGGCGCAGCTTTTCGACACTGCCATGCAGCACTTCGGTCGCGTCGATGCGCTGGTGAACAATGCCGGCGTGCTCAAGGCAGTGCCCCTCGCCGAGGCGGCGGACGACGACTACGACACGCACTTCGAGACCAACACGCGCGGCACCTTCAACACCCTGAGGGAAGCCGCCTCGCGGCTGGAGGATGGCGGCCGAATCGTCAACCTGTCGAGCAGCGCGCTGGCCCTGAATCTGCCTGGTTACGGGCTCTACAACGCCACCAAGGCCGCGGTGGAGTCGCTGACCCGGGTGTTTGCCGGCGAGTTGCGCGGCAGGCGGATCACCGTCAACGCGGTAGCGCCGGGACCGGTGGATACCGAACTGTTCCGCTCGGGCAAGACCGAGGAACAGATCGAAAGGTTCACCCATATGCCACCACTGGAGCGACTGGGCCAACCGCGAGACATCGCCGCAGTGATCGCCTTCCTGCTAAGCCCGGAGGCCGAGTGGATCAATGGCCAGGTCATCCGCGCCAACGGCGGCTTCGCCTGAAGCAGCGTCGTCAAGGCTCAGCGCAGTTCTTCGTTGGCGGCGTCGCGGATGCCGTCCCCGACGCGACTGCGCAGCCACTCGGTGGCAGCCTCGGCGGTCATTGGTCGTGAAATCAGGAAGCCCTGCAGCATATGGCAGCCTTGCTCCGCCAGGTGGTCCGCCACCGTCTGGTCTTCCACCCCCTCGGCGACCACGCTGAGCCCCAGGTGGTGAGCAAGCTCGATCGTGGAGGACACGATGACGTCGTCCTCGGACCCCTTCACCAGCTGCATGACGAAAGACTTGTCGATCTTCAGCTCCTGGACCGGCATACGCTTGAGCTGGGCCAGCGACGAATAGCCTGTTCCATAGTCATCGATGGCCAGCTCCACCCCCATGGCGCGCAATGACTGCAGCTTGCGCGCCCCCATCTCCGGCGACTCCATCAGCGCGCTCTCGGTGAGCTCGATGCACAGACGCTCACCGCGCAGGCCATGGCGGTCCAGCGCCCGCTCGACCCGCTTGATCAACCCTGGCTGCTGCAGGTCCATGGCCGAGATATTCACCCCGAGGCGCACATTGAGCCCTGCCTCGCTCCACCTGGCCAGTTGCTGGCAGCCGGTGTCGATGACCCACTGGGTCAGCTGGTGGATCAGCCCCGAGCGTTCGGCCAGGGCAATGAATTCATCCGGAGGAATGCGCCCGAGCCTGGGGTGATCCCAACGCAGTAGTGCCTCCATGCCGAGGGCCCGGCCGGTCAGGGCCGACACCTGGGGTTGATAGCGCAGCGAGAATTCACCGTTGCTGGCGGCGTGCTGGAGATCGCGCACCAGAGACAGATGGCGCAGATGGCGTTCGTCCTGGCCGTGCAGGTAACACTGGTAGGACTGGCGTAGCTGACGTGCTCGATCCAGTGCGATTTCGGCCCGCCGCAGCAGCAGGTTGGCCTCGCCGCCATGCTCCGGATAGCGCGCCTCGCCCATGGCGCAATCGAGTGTCACCGGCGACCCATCCAGACGGATCGCCCGGGTCAGTCGACGATGCGTATCCTCAAGCCACAGCGGGTCGAGGTGAGACACCGACAGCAGCAGCAGGAATTCGTCGCCACTGAGACGGTAAGCCCCTGCCTTGGGTGCCGGCAGATCCGCCAGGCGTCCGGCCAGCGTACTCAGTACCTGATCACCGAAGTCATGGCCGAAGGTGTCGTTGATCCGGCGCATATGGTTGATGGTCAGGCGCAGCAGGGTAAAGGGACGCCCGGTGGCGATGGCAGCCTCGATATCCTCGTTGGCGCATTGGCGATTGCCGAGCCCGGTCAACTGATCCTGGCGTGAGCGCTTGCGAATGTCGGCTTCCCGGCGCACCAGGTCGTTCTGCATCTTCAGCATGGTCGAGGACAGCAGCCCAAATTCTCCCTTGCGGGGAAGCCGATCGAGATCCAGAGGTTCCCCTCGCCCCACACTCTTGGTCGCCCCTACCAGCCGCAACAGCGGCAGACTCACGCCTCGAGCGATCAAGATGGCGGCCACCAGCATCAGCGCCAGGCTGATCGCCAGGATGATAGCCAACTGGCGCTTTATCGCCTGATAGTCGGCCAGCAGAGTCTCGTAGGAACGTTCTACCACGAGCTGGATACGCCCCTCTGCATCCTCGAACAGCGTCGAGGCTTGGCGCAGACCCTCGCTCCCCACAAGGCCTACGTCCTCACCTTCACCCACCTGCACCTCGAAATGGGTGTCGCTGCGAATCAGCGCCGACAGCGCCGTCGCCATGTCCTCGTCGAGGCGAAACCCCATGACCAGCCAGCCCGCGGACGTCGTCCCCCGCACCGGATGCAGGACAAGCTGAAAGGCCTCGCCATCATGAATGAACAGGGTGATGGCCCCATCGGTACGTCTCGCCTGATCCCGGAGGTCGGGGAAAGCATCCGTGGCCCCGGCCTCATGATGGCTCGACACCGTCACCCGGCCCTCATCATCGAGCAGGCTCACCAGGTTGGCACCCATGCGCTCCGCGTACTCGCCAAGAACGTCCACCCGTACCGCGCTGTCGAGCGGGTCGATGGCCTCGCGAAAACGGGGATCTTCCACCAGCAGATCCACACTGTGCAGCAATTGCTGGCCCCAGCCATCGAGCAGGGCTTGCGCCACGCCGGAAGCCACGCCCAGTTCCTTCTCGCCCTGCTCCATGGCGGTCGTCTTGAGCGCACTGAGTACCGCCCATGACACGACCAGCTGGATCCCGATGGTCAGGACCAGCATCACCAGCAACAGCCGAGCACGAAAGGACATCGAAAGGCCTCCACAGATTGTCGATGGCGCCACCACCACCCAACGCTGTATACAGAGTGGCAGAAAAGTCACCCGTTAACGCCTCACGGGCACTGCGGCCCAGCCGGCTTAGGCCATTTCAGGGGCAAGCCTCACCCTGAGCCTTCTAGAATAGCCACACTGTTACTAAATGTAACTAATATTCACAAAATCTTTGCCGGGTCTCCTCGTACAGTCGCGCTAACCCTGGCTGACGAGGTGGCGGCCAGTCCGTCATGCGCTCTGATATGCTGTGTTTTCATCACCGACGAGAGACCATCATGACTGGATCGACACCTCGCAGACGACCCTATCAATTGGCAGAGACCATCAAGGGGTGGATCGTCGAACGCGAGCTGTCACCGGGTGATCGTTTGCCCGGTGAGGCGGAGTTGATGGAGATTCTCGGCGCCTCCAAGGGCACCGTTCGTGAAAGCACCCGGGTGCTGGAAGCCCAGGGGCTGGTCGAGACGCGCACCGGCCCCGGCGGCGGCGTGTTTATCCGGGAAATGAGCGAGTCCCGCGCCATCTCGCTGCTCAGTCACTATCTCTATTTCAAGGACATCTCGATCCGCGATATCTACCAGATCCGTCTGGCGCTGGAACCGGAACTGGTCGCCTCGCTGGCGGGGCAGGTCGAGGCTTCAGACATCGCCAGGCTGCGCCAGTCGCTAGCGAGCTACGCCGAGCCCGCCTGTGACCTGGACGCCGAGCGCCAGCAGCACATCGACTCGCTGGACTTTCATGAACAACTGGCGCAGCTTTCCGGCGGCAACCCCTTGCTGTCCTTCATCATCCGCTTCACCGCCCAGGTGCTGTCAGACCTTACCGTCTATCGGCGGCTGTACGAGCCCGGCGACCATCATATCGGTCCCGCCGGCTGCCAGTATCACGCCTGGCTGCTCGACGCCATCGAGGCCGGCGACGGAGAACGCGCCCGCATCCTGATGCGCGAGCATCTGCTGGAAGCCCAGGCGGTGATGCACGACAACGAGGCGCAGGTAAGACGCGGGTTTCTCAACGAAGGTTAACCACTAGGGCTCGTCCGAAAAGTGCCTGCGCTCGGTAATACGGCGTTAAAAATCGGATCAAAATGCTCATTTACACCCCGTAAACTGCGCTTTCTCACCGATTTTTGCCTTGTCAAACCTTCGCTCGTCGACTTTTCGGACAGAGCCTAGTAGTTGCGGAGGTGCGAGTCTCGACGACGCCTATTGCGCCTTCACAGTCAGGTCCTTGAGAAACTGCATCAGTACACGAGTGGCCGCCTCACCGTCGGCCGCGGTGATGGCTTCGTCCGGATGGTGACTCAGGCCATCGGTACAACGCACGAACAACATGCCGATACCGGTCAGGTCGCACATCGCCAGACCGTCATGACCTGCGCCGCTGAACAGCAGATCAGCCGGCTCATCGCACCGTTGGCAGGCATCCCCCAAGGCCTCGATCAGCCAGTCCGCGCAGGCCACCGCCTCGGCCTCATAGGTCGTCTCCACCGTCAGTGACAACTCGCGCGCCTGTGCCAGTTGTCGGCAGGCGGCCAGAATGTCCTCGCGACCACGACGCCGAACCTCGGCGTGGGGAGAGCGCAGCTCGAGGGTGAACACCACCTCGGCAGGAATCACGTTGACCGCGTTGGGGCGTACCTCCAGCTTACCCACCACCCCGACAAAATCCTCGGTGGCGTTAAGGATGCGGTCGACCTCGGCGATCATCTCGGCAGCCCCCACCAGCGCATCGCGACGGCCCGGCATCGGCGTGGTGCCGGCGTGGCCTGCCTTGCCGGCCACCGTCAGCCGGTGACGCTCGATCCCGGTCAAGGAGGTCACCACGCCGAGAGCGTGATCGCGCCATTCCAGCACTGGCCCCTGTTCGATGTGGACCTCGACGAAGCCCAGCACCGAGTCAGGATCTCGGGCTAACGAGGGGATTTTCTCGGGATCACCACCAAAGGCCCGAAGCGCCTCGCCCACGCTGACGCCATCGGCATCCCTGGCCTCCAGGCTGGCAGGATCGAAGGTACCGGCCAGGGCACGACTGCCGATCAGCGTCGACTGAAAGCGGGTCCCCTCCTCATCACCGAAGGCCACCACTTCGACGCCGTAGTCGAGCTCGATCCCATCCTTCTTCAATCGCTCCAGCGCCAGCAGCGGCAGCGCTACGCCGAGCATGCCGTCATACTTGCCGCCTTCGACCACGGTGTCCTGGTGTGACCCCATGATCAGCGTACGCGCGCCGGCGCGCGCCTTGTCGCATCGCCCAACCAGATTCCCGGAGGCATCCAGTTCGGGCTCAAGTCCGGCCCGGCGCATCCAATCGGCGATAAGTTCGAGTACCTGGCGGTGTTGCTCCGAGCAGAACAGCCGGGTCACGCCGGCACCAGGCTCCGAGAAACACGCAGCCTCGTCGAGGCGCTCGAGCAGTTGTGCGCCGAGCGTCATGGTCTCGTGGTCAGCGGTCATGATATCTCCAGATCGGGTGCCTTGAGGCACCGGAATAACGAAGGAATGGCGTCAACGACGCGGCAGGGACGCCAGAAAGTCGGCAAAGGCTGGCGCGCGCACACGCCTGGCCAGGGCGCGCAACTCGCCCGCGATATCGCCCTCACACCAATCGACACGCAGATCGAGGGGGGCCTGGGAGAACGACTCGATACGCAGGGCGGCGGAGCGCGTGCCTCTGACGTCGCCCCCCTCTGCCAGGGCGGCCTCCAGGGCGTCGATCAGTCCCTCGAGCAGGTACGCCTCATAGTCGTCGCGGTACTCGGGCGTTGCGCCCTGGCGTACTGCGTCGGCGTTGCTACAACAGGTATCGACAAAGGCGTGGGCCAGGGCCTCGACCACCTTGGCGCTGGCCAGCAGGTTGCCCGCCGCGGCCACGCCGGGGTAGCAGCAGGAAGCGACGGTGTCGAGGTTGTCGGCACCACTATGCAGCGCTGCGCGCCCCCGGGCATCCATCACCAGGCACTGGCGCAACGAGGCCCCCTTGTCGGCGTAGACCTGTCGGGCAAGCGCACCGCGGGCATCCTCCCCCTGTTCCAGCGCCCGGCGGACACCGTCGGGATACCAGGGGTGGGTAACCCGCCCCTGGGTCACGCAGGCGCCGACGCCACGCCACACATGGTGAACGTAGCCTCCCACCGCCACACCTCCGGTGGCGGTGAGGGCGGCTACCGTGCCGGTAGCCGGATGAACATGCAGCAGCGACAGTGTCATGGCGCGACCTAGTAGCCGACCATATGGCCGATCACCAGCCCACCCCAGGAAAGCAGGTAGACCAGCGCCATGAAGGGCAGGATAGCCTTCAGCCACTTCTCGTAGGACACCCGGCCCAGCGCCAGCATCGCCAGGGTGCCACCGGAGGTCGGCACGATCAGGTTGGTCAGGCCGTCACCCACCTGGAAGGCGGTGATCATCAGCTGGCGGCTCATGCCGACCAGGTCAGCCACCGGCACCAGGATCGGCATGGTCACCAGCGCCTGGCCAGAGCCGGATGGCACAAACAGATTGATCACCCCCTGGACGACGCTGGCCATGATCGCCGACAGCGCCCCCGGGATGTCCTGAATCAGACCGCTCAAGGCGTAGACGATGGTGTCGATGATCTGGGCGTCCTTGAGGATCACCTGGATCGAGGCGGCCAGGCCGATGACCAGGGCGCCCGCCGTCACGCCGGATGCCCCCTCCATCATCTGCTTGACGATCTCGTTGGCCGACAGGCCGTTGACGATGCCGATCACGATGGCGATCAGCAGGAACATGCCGGCAATCTCATTGATGTACCAGCCCTGGGTAAAGACCCCCACAAGCATGGCGGCGAGGCCACCGACGAACACCACCAGCGTGAGCTTGTCGCGCTTGCTCATGTGGTACTCGTCCAGCGACTTGCTCATGGCCTTGGCGTCGTTGGGCTCCTCGAAGTCCATGCGGGTGACGAAGCGACAGATATACCAGGACAACAGGCCCAATGAGGTCAGCACCAGCAAGGCGCGCAGCCAGGCGCCGGAAAAGGTCGGTAGCTCGGCGATGCCCTGGGCCACGCCCACGGTATAGGGATTGATCGGCGACAGTGCAAAGCCCACGCCGATGCCACCCACCGCCATGGTGGTGCCCACCAGGCTGGAGCAGCCCACCGCGCTGGCGATCAGCACCGCAATGGGCACCAGCGCAATATTGTTCTCGAAGCCGACGGCCACACCGAAGAAGCCGTAGATGAAGGTGCCGGCGGTGATGATGACGTTACGCCGTTCGACGCCGACGCGATTGACCGCCACCCCGATGGCGTTCTCGAGGGCGCCGGTGCGTTGAAGGATATGGAACAGCCCGCCGGCGATGAACACGATGAACAGGTACAGCGAGGCCGCGTTCAAGCCCTTGGGAATCGCCACGAAGATGTCGAAAGGCGAGATCGCCGCCACGTCGCTCAGATAATGAAAGGAGTCCGGCACCACGCGGGTGCGTCCATCCTGCATGACCCGCTCGAACTCGCCGGCGGGAATGATGAAGGTCAGCGCATAGGTGGCGAGCAGGATCAGGAAGATAAGCACCATCGGGTCTGGCACCGTGCGATACCACTTCTTGCGCTCTTTCAGCGTCTGGTCGTGGGCACTCATGGAGTTGTCCTTGTTGTGGAAGAACCGTTCTGGATCGTTTGTCGAAGAAGGCCTGGCGATGGAGTGACGCCGCGAGCGTATCGCGGCCACCTCCAGATGAACAAAAGTATTTATCATGATAAATAGAGGGTCAAGTCGGAACCGACGAGGTATCCGGACTGCCAGCGTTGGCAGGTGTCGCGCGATTTGCCTGGCGCCCCGCTATGCTCAGCAACAAGGGCGCAGGATAGTGCGCCCGCCGCCTGAACATGGCCCGGGAGGATGCGATGGAAGAACTGGAACAACTACCCTTCGTGTCGCTGCTGCTGGGAGAGGTTCAGGCCTACCTGTCAGACATTGGTTCTGCTGGCCCACGACTGGCCGCCGGCCTGCTGCTGATCCTGGTGACCTGGCTGGTGGCGAGATTCGGCCGCGCCCTGGTGGCGCGGGTGGCCGACAAGGCCAAGCTCCGACGCAATCTGCGCGATGTCCTGACCATGCTGACGGGGCTCTGTCTTTGGCTCGGGGGACTTCTGATCACCATCACCCTGATCTTCCCCACCGTCACTCCCGGCAAGGCCCTTACCACCCTGGGCCTCGGTTCCATCGCCATCGGCTTCGCCTTCAAGGACGTGTTCGAGAACTTCCTCGCCGGCCTCTTGATCCTGTGGCGAGAACCCTTCCAGATCGGCGACCACATCGCCCTGGAGGCCAACGACGTGGAAGGTCAGGTAGAGCAGATCACGGTGCGCGACAGCCGTATCCGCCGCACCGACGGCCAGATGATCGTGGTGCCCAACGCCCTGCTGTTCCAGCAGCCGGTCATCGTTCGCACCAACCGCGATATCCGGCGTACCTCCATCATCGTTGGCGTCGCCTACGACGAGGACGTGGACCAGGCTCGCGAGATCATCCAGGGCGCGGTCGCCGAGGTGGACTCGGTGCGCAGCGACGTGCGTGCGGTGCAGGTCTTCGCCAAGGCCTTCGGCGCCAGTTCCATCGACTTCGAGGTGGCCTGGTGGACCGGGTCCCGCCCCGTCGACATCCGCGCTTCCCGCGATCAGGTGGTGGCATCCATCAAGCGCGCGCTCGATGAGGCCAATATCGAGATTCCCTTCCCTTACCGCACCCTGGTGTTCAAGGACCAGGCAGAGGCCGAACGCTTCCATCCTTCGGAAGCAGGTCGCCCACCAGACTTATGAACCAGCACTATTTACGCGGTTCGTACTAGAAACTACGTGATCGCCTATCTAGACCAAGGGAGAAAATGGGTAGGATTCAAGTCGGAAGGACGCAGCTTATCGAACCAGTCTCCCTCAACTGCACACCGGCATCACGCTGGATCTACAGGACGAGATACCGATGCATCGCCCTACTGCTCCCGGATTTCACGACCCTGTCGCCCCCGGTCACTCATCGCCCCAGGCCTTCGAGCTCAGGCGAGTGTTGCCGGGTTACTGGTTCGACAGCCTGGCGGGGCGCGAGAGCCGTCTCGACTTCTGCCTCAACGCTACCCTGGCGCTATCGTTCTACTATGCCGCCCTGTGGGCAACCACCATCACCACCCCCGCCCTCGAAGACGCATTGACGATCAAGGCAGGCCTGCTGGGGATCTGGTGGGTTGTCATCAGCCTTCAGCCCTTGGTGCTCCACGGCACTCGTCGCCTGCACGACCTGGGCCAGGCGGGCTTGTGGAGCCTGATGCTGCTGGTCCCCGGCGCCAACCTGCTGCTGACGGTGGTACTCGCCATGCAGCCCGGGGAGTCCAGCGACACCGAGCACGACGAACGGGGCTCCACCAGCGGTGCGGTATTGGTGCTGAAGCCACTGCTGATCCTGGCCACCTGGGTCGGGTTCTTTTACGTCTTTCGTCAGTAAGTGCCGCAGAACTCGGCTCCCCGCTACCGGTCATCCAATCTTCAACCCATGCTGCTTGAGCTTGCGCACCACGCTTGGCTGGCTGATGCCCAGGTGTTCGGCGATGGCGTAGGTGGTGGGAAGGGCACGGCAGCAGTCAGCAAGAATCTCACGCTCGCGCCGGGCCAGGGCGGCCTTCAGGCCCTCGCCCCGGGCAAGCGGCAGCTCGGGTCGCGCTGCACCTGGTGCGGATGGTGTCGCGGGTGACATAGCGCCATCAGCCAGCGCAGCGGAGTCTCCGGTGAGGGACGCCGCCGTCTGCTGCGCTTCACGCTGCTGCCCGCCGAGCTGCCCTACCGAGGCCCCCGTGGACGGCACCAGCAGATCGCCCTGGATGACATCGTCACTGGATAACCAGGCCCTTTCCAGGGTGTTTTCCAACTCACGCACATTGCCCGGCCAGTCCCAGCCCATCAGCGCCTGCCACACGTCTCGCGCCAGCATCTTGTCGCGTCCATAACGCCGATTGAGGCGCTGTAGCTGGCGCTCGACCAGGCCGGGAATATCCTCGCGGCGCTCGCGCAGGGGCGGCAGGGTGACCGGAATCACGTTCAGCCGGTAGTACAGATCCAGGCGAAACAGGCCCTGCTCGACCCGTGCCGACAGGTCCTGATTGGTGGCCACCACCAGGCGAAAGTCGACCCGTCGCGGGGCCCTGTCCCCAAGCCGGGTAATACTGCCGTCCTGGATGGTCTTGAGCAGCTTGGTCTGCACCGCCAGGGGCAGCTCGCCGATCTCGTCGAGAAACAGGGTGCCGCCCTCGGCCTGCTCGATCAGCCCCTTGCGCCCCCCGGGGGCCGCGCCGGAAAACGCGCCCTTTTCGTGGCCGAACATCTCCGATTCGAACAGGCTTTCGGGGATGGCGGCGCAGTTGACGTCGATAAAGGGGCCATCGCGGCGAGAACTCCAACGGTGCAGCTGGCGGGCGAAAGCGGTCTTGCCCACCCCGGACTCGCCCAGCATCAAGACCGTGGCGTCGGTGGGCGCGACCCGCTTGAGCAGCAGCGCCACCTCGCGCATCAACTGGCTTTTCACCTCGAGATCATCGAGCTCGGCCTCGAGCGCTTCGCTGTCGCTCTCCAACGCATGGCCCCGGCGCAAGTGCTCGCTGAAGCGGCGCTGCAACAGCGCGTACTCCTGCTGCAGCAGCTGCAAATCGGTCAGGTCCATGGAACGACTCACCACCGCCACCAGCCGGTCACCCTCGAATACCGGATGGGCCTGGGCGATGACCCGGCGTCCGGTGCCGGTGCGCTGGACCAGCTGGGCCGGCCGCCCGCTGCGAATGACCTCCAGACTGACCGACGGGGTCAGCACGCCATCGGCCTCGAGCTGCTGCACGCTGGTGGCGCAGAGCTCTTCGCAGGACATGCCGTAGACCGCCGCCGCCCCGGGACTGACGTCGCGGATACGACCGTCCGGCGCGACGATGAAGAAGTGGTCGTGGGCGGTATCGATGATGGTCTTGAGAATCTTGGTGTCGTCGTCGCTCATCCAGCGATCCATAAATGCATCATTGATTCAGAAGTGTATCACGATGCGTCGAGATCGTGATCCACTTCTGGATCACGTCTACCACCACAGCAGACCTTCCCTTGGAATCTCTGCACCTCTATTACATCTTTAGTATAAATGCTCAAAAGATGGCACGGCGTCTGCATCACTCACAACAACCGTCAGGCCCAGGGCCGCGACCGTCCCCATCCACGATGCCAGGAGTTCCCTGTGAGCGACTTCAATCAACCTCTCGGCGGCAACGAGATGCCGCGCTTCGGTGGCCCTGCCACCATGATGCGTCTGCCCACCCAGACCAGCGCCGAGGGTCTGGACGCCGCCTTTATCGGCATTCCCATGGACATCGGCACCTCCAACCGCCCGGGCACCCGACTGGGGCCGCGCCAGATCCGCGACGAATCGCGCATGCTGCGCCCCTACAATATGGCCACCCGTGCTGCACCCTTCGACAGCCTGCAGGTGGCGGACATCGGCGACGTGCCGATCAACACCTTCAACCTGCCGAAGAACCTGGACATCATCAGCCGCTTCTACGACGACGTCCTGTCCCACGACTGCGTGCCGCTGACCCTGGGCGGTGACCACACCCTGACCTGGCCGATCCTGCGCGCCATCGCCAAGAAGCATGGCCCGGTCGGGCTGATCCATATCGACGCCCACGCCGACGTCAACGAGCACATGTTCGGTGAAGAGGTGGCACACGGCTGCCCGTTCCGCCGCGCCCAGGAAGAAGGGCTGCTGGACGCCAACCGGGTCGTCCAGATCGGCCTGCGCGGCACCGGCTACGCCGCCGAGGACTTCGACTGGTGTCGCCAGCAGGGCTTCCGCGTGGTCCAGGCCGAACAGTGCTGGCACAAGTCTCTCGAGCCGCTGATGGCCGAGGTGCGCGAGCAGATGGGCGATGGCCCGGTGTACATCTCGTTCGACATCGATGGCCTGGACCCGTCGGTGGCGCCCGGCACCGGCACGGTGGAAATGGGCGGCCTGACCTCTGCCCAGGGCCTGGAGATCGTGCGCGGCGCCCAGGGGCTCAATATCGTCGGCGGCGACCTGGTCGAAGTCTCCCCGCCCTACGACCCCAGCGGCAACACCGCCCTGATGGGCGCCACCCTGCTCTATGAAATGCTGTGCGTGCTCCCCGGAGTCGCGCGCCGCGACTGAATCCTCACAGGGCCAGGGAGTGGCCCTGGCGACAGCCAACGAGGCGCCCGCGTCAGGGCGCCGACCATTACAACAGCAAAGAGTGATCGCCCATGTCCTCCCACCTGCATTCTGCCGACAAGATCACGACCGACGGGGGCAAGCTAAGCACCCATGGTCTGATCAAGTTCCTCGTTCCGTCGTTGATCGGCATCCTGCTGTTCCTGGTGCCCTTCTCGGTCGGTGACACCATCAACATCGGCATGGGTCTGGCCGCCGACTGGCTCAAGGCCACCCTCGGCGACGCCCTGCCCGCCATCGCCACCGTGGTGCTCACCCTGTCCATCGTGCTGACCCTGGTGGTCAAGCTGACCAAACCAGGCTGGGCCCGCCAGGGCGCGATGAAGGAGCTGTTCGACATCGCCCCGCTGTGGGTGGTGATGCGCGCCCTCGGCGCCGCCTTCGCGCTGATGACCTACTTCCAGGTCGGCCCGGAGATGGTCACCGCCTCCTTCACCGGCGGGGTGATGCTCAATGACCTGGCGCCGGTGCTGCTGACCTTCTTCTTCTTCGCCGCCATCCTGCTGCCCTTCCTGGTGGACTTCGGCTTCATGGAGTTCATCGGCTCCATGGTGCGCACGCCCTTTCGCAAGATCTTCGGGCTGCCCGGGCGCAGCGCCATCGACGCCACCGCCTCCTGGATGGGCTCCGGCACCGTCGGCGTACTGATCACCACCCAGCAGTACGAGCAGGGCTTCTACAACGCCCGCGAGGCCTCGGCCATCGCCACCAACTTCTCGATCGTGTCGATCGCCTTCGCCCTGCTGGTGACCAGCTTCATCGGCATCAACCACCTGTTCGTGCCGTTCTACCTGACCGTGGTGGTCGCCGGCCTGGTCGCCGCTGTCATCGTGCCGCGCCTGCCGCCGCTGTCACGCAAGGCCAACACCTACTACGAGCCGGTGGGCTGCCAGATCCAGGAAGAAAACACCGGCAACCAGAGCCTGTTGCGCTACAGCCTGGGCATCGCCGTGGCCCGCGCCGAGACCGCCCCGGGCCCGCTCAAGCTCGCCCGCCTGGCACTGTTCAACGTCGCCGACATCTTCTTCGGGCTGCTGCCGCTGGTCATCGCCATCGGTACTGTGGCGCTGGTACTGGCCGAGTTCACTCCGCTGTTCACCTGGCTGTCCATGCCGATGGTGCCGGTGCTCGAGTGGATGGGTCTGCCCGAGGCCGAGGCCGCCGCGCCGGCGACCCTGGTGGGCTTTGCCGACATGTTCCTGCCGGCGGTACTGGCCAGCGACATCGAGAGCGAACTGACCCGCTTCGTCATCGCCTGTCTGTCGCTGACCCAGCTGATCTACATGTCCGAGATCGGCGCCCTGCTGCTGAAGTCACGGATCCCGCTCAAGCTGTGGGAACTGGTGGTGATCTTCCTGCTGCGCACCGCCATCACCCTGCCCATCATCGTGGTCATGGCCCACTGGCTGGTGGGTTGATCGGGAGGCCGACATGACAGACCCAAACGATGCTCACGCCGCCGGCAAGGCGGCCTTCACCCGCATCGACCAAAGCACGGCAGAAGACTGGGCGGTGATCGCCGCCCACGACGCCGACTACCTGGCCGGCCTCGCCGACAGCGTACTGGATACCCTCGCCCGGCTGGGCGAGGGCCACCAGCCCTACCAGATCACCCGGCTGGAGCACTGCCTGCAGAGCGCGACCCGGGCCGAGCGTGCCGGCGCCGACGAAGAGATGATCGTCGCCGCCCTGGTCCACGACATCGGCGACGAACTGGCGCTTTTCGACCACGCCGCCTTCGCTGCCTCGATCCTGCGCCCCTTCGTCAGCGAGAAGACCCACTGGATCGTCCAGCATCACGACGTCTTCCAGGGTCACTATTACTGGGACAAGGTCGGCGGCGACAAGGACGCCCGCGAGCGGTTCCGCGGCCACCCCTGGTTCGACGACTGCGAAGCCTTCTGTCGTGACTGGGACTGCCCGTCCTTCGACCCCGCCTATGACACCCTGCCGCTGGCGCACTTCGAGCCCATGGTCAGGCGGATCTTCGCAAGAGCCCCCTACTCGGTGGCCCCGGACCCTGCCCTCGCCCCTGGCTCGTCTCAAGCCCCTGATCCGTCTCAAGCCCCTGGCCCGTCTCAAGCCCCTGATCCGTCTCAAGGAAGTACCGCATGACCTGCGCTGAACTGCTGATCCGTCTGCTGCGTGACACCTACGACGTGGACACCGTCTTCGGTATCCCCGGCGTCCACACCATCGAGCTCTATCGTGGCCTCGAAGGCGGCAATGGACACGACCGCCAGGGCAGTGGCATCCGCCACGTCACCCCGCGCCATGAACAGGGCGCCGGCTTCATGGCCGACGGCTACGCCCGCACCACCGGCAAGCCCGGCGTGTGCTTCATCATCACCGGCCCCGGCATGACCAATATCGCCACCGCCATGGGCCAGGCCCTGGCCGACTCGGTGCCGATGCTGGTGATCTCCAGCGTCAACCGCCGCGACACCCTGGGACGCGGCCAGGGCCGGCTGCACGAACTCCCCGGCCAACGCGAGCTGATGGCCGGCGTCTCGCGCTTCAGCCACACCCTGCTCGACCCGAACGGCCTCGGCGAGGTGCTGGCCCGTGCCTTCGCCGTGTTCGATGGCGCCCGCCCCGGCCCGGTGCATATCGAGATCCCCATCGACCTGTTCGACGCCCCGGTCAGCGAGCCTGTCAGCACGCGCCGCACGGCGCTGGCCAAGGCCGCACCGGCCCCCGCCGCGCTCGAGCAGGCGCTCGACTGGCTGGTCGACGCCAAGCGCCCGCTGGTGCTGCTCGGCGGCGGCTGCGTCGATGCCCCGGACGCCGCCCGTCGTCTGGTCGAGAGCCTCGACGCCCCCACCGTCACCACCATCAACGCCAAGGGCCTGCTCGGCCGCGACCATCCGCTGGATCTGGGCGCCAACGCCTCGCTGCCAGCGGTGCGGGAGCTTGCCCATGAAGCCGACGTGGTGCTGGCCATCGGCACCGAGCTTGGCGAGACCGACTATGACGTGGTGTTCGACGACGGCTTCACCCTCGAGGGTCGACTGATTCGCATCGACCTGGACCCCGAGCAGCTTGCCCGCAACCAGCATGCCGACCTGGCACTGGTGGCCGACGCCGCCTCCAGCCTCGAAGCGCTGGCCACCGGCTGCGACCAGCGCCTCGGCGGTGAGCGGCTTTCGCGCGATGGCCACAAGCGTACACATGATGCGCTGAGCGCCCTGGCGCTGGCCGAGGATCCGGCCTTCCGCCCCTATGTGCCGCTGTTCGACACCCTGCGCGAGAGCCTGCCGGGGGCGATCCTGGTGGGCGATTCCTGCGCCACCACCTACGCCGCCAACCATCTGGTCAGCCAGGACGCGCCGCGCCGTTTCTTCAACGCGTCCACCGGCTACGGCACTCTCGGCTACGGCCTGCCCGCGGCCATGGGCGCGAGCCTCGGCCAGCCGGACCTGCCGGTGGTGGCGCTGGTGGGCGACGGTGGGGTGATGTTCACCCTGACCGAGCTTGCCTGTGCGGTGGAGGAAAGGCTGCCGGTCATCGTGCTGCTGTGGCACAACCAGGGCTACGAAGAAATCCGCCGCTTCATGGACAACGCCGGCGTCACCCGCCTCGGCGTGGACATACAGGCACCGGACTTCCAGACCCTGGCGGCCGGCTTCGGCTGTGCGGCGACCCGGGTCGGCAACCCCGCCGGCCTCGCCCGGGCCATCGCCCATCGCCCCGAAGACGGCCCGATGCTGATCGAGATCGACGCCACGGCATGGAACGCCGCGGTGGCCTGATCGAGCGACGACCCCTTTGCCGGCGCCACGGCGCCGGCCCTTTTGCTCCTTTTGTCTGCTCCTTTTGCCTGCTCCGTTTTGCGCTCCCAGTTTCGCGCCCCTGCGGTACCTACCAACCATAACCACAAAGGTTTCCTAGATGATTTCACTCAAGCGGCTGATCGGCCACGACACCCTGGATGAACACCAGCACAAGAGCATGGGAGGCATGGCCACCTTCGCCCTATGGCTCGGCGCCAACGTGGTCGTCACCACCATCCTCACCGGCATGCTGCTGGTGCCCGATCTGCGCTTCCCGGTCGCCATGACCTGGGTCCTGATCGGCTCGCTGATCGGCGCCATTCCGCTGCTGCTGGTCGGACTGATGGGCCAGCGCACCGGCCTGCCCTCGATGGCCCTGACCCGCCGCGCCTATGGCCCCACCGGCTCGAAGATCATTTCGCTGGTCAACATGGCGGTGCTGATCGCCTGGAGCTGGATCCAGGCGCTGCTGGCCGGCATGAGCCTGGACTACGCCATCGAGGCCACCACCGGCTACTCCAACCTGCCGCTGATGACGATCCTGTGCGAGACCATCGTGGTGCTGATCGTGCTGCGCGGCCACCTGGGTATCGAGCGCATCGAGCGCTGGGCGGCGGCGGCCATGATGGTGCTGGCGGCCGGCGTGGTCTACCAGCTCAACCGCCACTACGAGGTCGGTGCGCTGTTCGAGATGCCCGCCGAATCCCGCAACGGCATCACCCTGGGCATCGCCTTCGACATCGTCGTCGCCACCGCCTTCTCGTGGATTTCTACCTCCGCCGACTACAACCGCAACTGCAAGAGCGGGCGCATCGCGGTGCTCGGCACCTACGGCGGCTACGTCTGCGCCTCGATGATCGCCATGGGTCTGGGCGCCGCGGTATCCGGCCTGTCGGTACTCGGCGGCATGGAGCAGACCTACGACCCGACCCGGCTACTGTCCGGCTTCGGCTTTGGCCTGCCCGCTGCCCTGGTGATCTTCTTCTCGGTGATGACCACCAACGTCATGGCGGTCTACAGCGCCACCCTGTCGTGCATGAACGTGTCCCCCGGCATGGCCTTCTGGAAGCCGGCGCTGGTGATCGGCGTGGTGACGGTCTTCGGCGCCCTGATCCCCGGCATCCTCGACCAGTTCCAGAACTTCCTGTTGCTGATCGGCGCCTTGTTCATTCCGGCCTTCTCGGTGATGATCGTCGACTACTACCTGGTCGGCCGTGACGGCTACAGCGCCGAACTGCTGCGTTCGCCGCACCAGCTCGGTCGGCCCACCGCCGGTATCGCCATCGGCGCCTACCTCATCGGTGCGGCCCTGGCGGCCTACTGGACCCTGGTGGCACCGCTGTCCATCGGCGCCTCGCTGCCGGTGTTCGTCATCACCGGCGGGCTCTACTGGCTGGGCTGTGCCCTGTTCACCCGTTCCAGCCTCGCTGCCCAAGGAGACTGATCCATGCGCCTGATGCTGGCCCAGACCGACCCCGTCCACGCGGATGTCGCCGCCAACCTCGATGCCCTCGATGGCCTGTGCCAGCAGGCCGTGGCCGCCGGCGCCCAGCTGCTCGCCCTGCCGGAACTGGCGCTGACCGGCTACAACGTGTTCGAACGGCTCGATGAGCTGGCCGATGAGGGCGAGTTGATCGATCAGGTCGCCCGGCTGGCGCACCAGTATCGCCTGCACCTGCTGTTCGGCCTGGCCCTGCGCCAGGCCGACGGCCGCCTGCACAACTCAGCGGTGCTGATCGACGACACCGGCACCACCCTGGCCTGCTACCACAAGCGCCAGCTATGGGACCGTGAGCACCAGTACTTCACCCCCGGTGACGAGCTGTGCGTGGTCGACACTCGACTCGGCCGCCTGGGCCTGATGATCTGCTACGACAACGAGTTCCCGGAGATGGCCCGGGCGCTGGCCCAGGCCGGCGCCGAGGTGATCCTCTCGCCCACCGCCAACATGGTGCCCAACGCCGAGCGCCAGCAGTTGCAGATCCGCGCCCGGGCGCTGGACAACCAGCGCTTCGTCGCCTGCATCAACCGCGCCGGCATCGAGGGCGAGCTGCACTACTGCGGCAACAGCCTGGTAGCGGGGCCGGACGGCGAGGTGCTGGGGCGCCTAGGCAACGACGCCGGGGTGCTGGTGGTGGACATCGAACACTCTCGTATCGACGAGAGCCGCAGCCACCAGGACTACCTGAAGGACCTGCGCGCCCTGCCGGGAGGCAACACGTGAGCACCTTCACCCTGCCCCGGGGTGACGCCGCCAGCTGGTATCGCACCCAGCGCCTGGCCGACGGCATCACCCTGATCGACGAACCGGCGATCAAGCCGTTCTACCGTTGCAATATCTGGCACGTTCGTGGCCGCGAGCGCGATCTGGTGGTGGACTTCGGCCTGGGCGCGGTGCCACTGCGCGAGCGCGTGGCACTGCTGGCCGAACGCGAGATCGTGGCGGTGGCAAGCCACACCCACTTCGATCATATCGGCGCCGCTCACGAGTTCGACTGCTGCCACGTTCATCGCGCCGAGGCCGATATCCTGGCAAGCCCCGACAACCGTCGCACCCTGGCCGAGGCCTTTCTCGACGACGCCATGTTCGACGCCCTGCCACCGCTGCCCTACGCCCACAGCGGCTATCGCATTGCGGCGCCGCCGCGTATCGAGACGCTGGAGGACGGCGACGTCATCGAGCTGGGCGATCGCCATTTCGAGGTGATCCACACCCCCGGCCATTCGCCCGGCGGCATCGCCCTGTGGGAGGCCGCCAGCGCCACCCTGATCAGCGGCGACATCATCTACGACGGTGAGCTGATCGAGGACGCCTATCACAGCGACCTGGACGACTACGCGGCGAGCCTCGAGCGCCTGCGGCGGTTGCCGATCGCCACGGTGCACGGCGGCCACTTCCCGAGCTTCTCGGGCCGTCACTGCCACGCCCTGATCGATGACTGGCTCAAGCGCCACCAGGCGTGAGCGCGTAACGAGCCCTCATCTCGCCGATCATTTCATTCGCTTATTCCTTCCAATGTCTTTGCCCCTGGAGTCCCTCCGTGCAACAGCTGACACAACAGTTTATCGACAACCGCTGGGTGGATAGTCACAGCCGCCGGCGCCTGGCGGTGACCGATCCCTACCGCCAGACCCAGATCGCCGAGATCACCGCCGGCGATGCCAGCGACGTCGACGCCGCCGTGGCCAGCGCCCGCGCCGCCCTGCCCGCCTGGCAGGCGCTGGGCGGGCAGCGTCGTGGCGACTTTCTCGAGGCCTTCGCCACGGCCCTCGAAGCCCGCCGCGGCGATCTCGAACGGCTGTCCTCCACCAACAATGGCAAGGCCCTGGCCGAGGCCGCCATCGACCTGGACGACGCAATCGCCTGCTACCGCTACTACGCCGGCCAGGCCCGCGCCCTGGAGCAGCGTCAGGGACGCCTGCTCGAGCACGGCATTGACGGCGTCGAGGCGCGGGTGTTCGAAGACCCCGCCGGCGTGGTCGGACTGATCACCCCCTGGAACTTCCCGCTGGTCACCAGCGCCTGGAAGATCGCACCGGCACTGGCCGCCGGCTGCACCCTGGTGTTCAAGCCCTCCGAGGTCACTCCGCTGCCCGAGGTGGCGTTGGCCGACATCGCCGTGGAGATCGGCCTGCCCGCCGGTGTGCTGAACCTCTTGCTGGGTGACGGCGAAGGCATCGGCGCCCCCCTGTCCGCCCATCAGGGTGTGGATAAATTGTCCTTCACCGGCAGCAATGCGGTCGGCGAGAAGGTCATGCAGGCCGCCGCCAACGGCGTGCGCGGCGTATCACTGGAGCTCGGCGGCAAATCGCCGATCCTGGTGCTCGATGACGCCGAGGTCGAAGCCGCCGCCGACTGGGTGATGGCCGGCATCTACTTCAACTCCGGGCAGATCTGCTCCGCCACCTCACGCCTGATCGTGCATCAGACGCTGGCCGAACCGCTCTACCAGGCCCTGGCCGACCGTATCGACGCCCTCACCCTCGGTGACCCGCTGGCCGATGGCACCGACATGGGCCCGATGACCAGCGCCCGTCAGCGCGAAGCCGTGGAGCGCTATCTCGAGATCGCCAAGGAGGAAGGCCTGACGCCGGTGCGTGACGGCCGCCATCGTGACCTGCCGGCCCAGGGCGAATTCGTCGCCCCGACCCTGTACCGCGACGTGCCCACCTCAAGCCGCCTGTGGCGAGAGGAAATCTTCGGCCCGGTGCTGTGTGCGCGCAGCGCAGAGAGCGAAGCCGAGGCCATCGCCCTGGCCAACAACAGCGCCTTTGGCCTCGCCGCCACCGTGATCTCCGGTGACGCCGAGCGCGCCAGGCGTGTTGGCCGCGCCCTGCGTGCAGGCAGCATCTGGTTCAACTCCGAACAGCTGGTGATGCCCGAGGCCAGCTGGGGCGGCTTCGGCGCCAGCGGCATCGGACGTGAACTCGGCCCCTGGGGGCTGTCCGGGTATCTTGAGGTAAAGCATCTGATTGGCCCTGCCGCTTAACCTCTCCCGGTCCTGTTTCCGGACCATCGCCTCGACAATATCTCAACAACATCACCCCGATGGCAGGGCAAGGCGCCCGTCCATCGGGGTGTTTTTTTGTCGCTGCGACGCAATTTCGTGCCAGTTCGGCCAATGGAAGACTAAATAATTACAAAATTCTTAAAAAGAGAAAATATGTAGGACATCCCCCATATCCCCTGACAAAATGGCTTTATAGAGTCGCAGTGAAGCCCTTGCTGCATGCCCCAATGATGCGTTCCTCATGCAAGGAGAACATGCGCCATCGCCAACCATTTCCATGACGACTGACCATCCATCAAGGCGTTGGAAAATCCGACAACGCCTTGACACCTTTGATGAACCGAAGACCGATTTAAAGAAGGAAACAGGAGAAGAAGGTGAGACTCAACTCCATGTCGTCAGCCACCTCATCTTCCGTCACCTTGCCGCTGCCGCTGTATAGCGTACCCGATAGAAGCAGCAGACTCTGGTCAACTCGTGGTCGTATCGGGCGCATTCGCTACTGTAGCCGACTTGCCGCAGTAGGACTTATCTATAACCTCACGCTGTTTGTCCCACTCTATCTCGACCACCTGTACCCTGCGACACTCACCCAGAGCACCTTCACCATTCTGATCTACGCCTACGCAAGCCTGTACTCAGTCTTCAGCCTTTTCGCCATTCTTCAGGCAAAACGTCGCCTTAACGATCAGGGGCGTTCTGGGTGGGCACTGCTTATTGGACTGATTCCGCTGATCAACGTATGGCTGGTCATCAGCCTTATCTTTTTTCGTGGCACACCAGGAAGCAACCCATTCGGACCACCACCTTCTCCATCGACTTCATCGGAAACGAAGCACTTCTGGTGCTTCCTCATTCTTAACATTGCCGTGGCATCAGCGGCCATCTGCTATGGACCACTACAGTTTCACCTGGATCTTTAGACCCTCCCAGAGCACTGCAAAAAGCATAGATATTAACCGACTAGGCGAAAGGATCGCCGGAACCCTTACCCCAAGGAAGGAAGCAGCAAGATGACAAACGAAAGCAATACGTTAGATAACTCAAATGAAATAAACTTCCCTTCAGATACAGAAATCTCCAACACGCAAGGTGATGAAAACGACCGCCAGGTAGCAAATAAAAACCTTGGACTATGGTCGACCAATGGTCGTATCGGTAGAGTAAGATACTTTAATCGCTTGACCTTGCCGGTGTTGTTCGTCTATGCCGTATACGGGATACTTATCTACTATAGTCTGACGGCAACACCGGCCGCTGCAGAGACAGCCGCCAGCGCCTTTACCATCAGCCAATTCGTGCTTGGAATTCCATTGACTATCTCTGCGCTAATCCAGGGAAAGCGCAGGCTAAATGACCTGAACAAGTCAGGCTGGCTCATGCTACTTTTCTTTATCCCCCTTATAAACCTCATCCCATTTATCATGGTGACCTTCATCAAGGGGAGTGATGGTGACAACCGCTTCGGTGCTGAACCTTCCCCCCTCACTTCTAATGAGATGACCCTGTTCTGGTTCCTGACCGGACTGTCGGTCGTTGCTTGCGTAGCGCTGGCCTCTCTAACGCTCTAAAAAAACATTCCCTGCGCTACTACCAACAACGACAACCACAAGAGCGCCACAGCCCCGCCAGCATGGCGGGGCTGTTTTTTTACTGCCAGGTGAGCGGAGGCCGGTCAGACGGCTGCGACCTCGGTGGTGCCCTGCTTGCGCCGCCGAAGCAGGATCGAGACGGCCAGCACCACCAGCATGGCCCAGGGGTACGGGGTCAGGAAGGAGGCAAAGGCTGACGGCGCGGCGACCTCGTTCTGCACCGCGGTGGAAGCGATGACCTCCTGCCAGACCGCCACCACGATGTGCCAGGGAAGCAGAAAGAACACCGTGCAGACCGCGCAATCCATCAGGTTGGCGGCCCGCGCCGGCGAGATGCCGAACTGCTGAGCCAGGCTTCGCACCAATCCCGGCCCCACCAGCAGCAGCGCCGGGGCGTTGGCCGACAGCGGAGTGGAGGCGGCAATCGTCACTGCCACGATGCTGGTCTCGGCGCTGGCCCGGTCCTTGACCAGGCGCTTCCTGGCGCCGTCCAGCAGTTTTTCCATCAGACCGGTATCGAGAATCACCTGGGTCAGCGCCAGCACCATCAGCGCAAACAGCACGGCGCCGGTTACCGAAGCAATACCATTTTCGATCAGGCCGGTGCTCTCGCCCCTGGCCTCGGGCAACGAGAACAGATCGCCCAGGCCAATGGCACCGATCGCCAGGGCGCACAACATGGCCACCAGATTGCCGATAAACATGGCTTCGACGATGTGTCGGCGCTTCAGCGCAAAGAACACCACCGCCGCGAGCGGAATCAGCATGACCAGACCGGACGCATGACCGGAAGGCACCTCCACGGCTGACGCCGAGGCCTCGCCGCTGGCACCGAACAACAGGAAGATCAGCATCGAAATCGCCGCCGCCGACAGCGCCAGCGGTAGACGGGTGCGGATCACGTCGGCGATTTCCGCCCCTTGGGTATAGGAGGACACGATAGTGGTATCCGACACCGGGGACAGGTTGTCACCGAAGGCCGCACCGGACAGGATCGCCACCGCCAGCATGGACGGATCCGCCCCCAGCAGGACGCCCGCCGGGTACAGCACCGGCGACAGCCCGATGACGGTACCGGTGCTGGTGCCGGTCCCCAGGGCAAACACCATGGCCATGGCAAAGGCCAGCAGCGTGAAGGCCGCACCCTCGGCGCCCACCGCTGCTCCCAACCACATCAACCCATCGATCAGGCCGCCGGCGGCCATCAACTTGCCGAAGACACCGGCCAGCAGCCACAGTGCGATGATGGCCGTCGCGGTGGAATTGCCCATCCCCTTGAGCAGGCTGTCACAGTACGCCGTGCGTTGCCGACACAGAAAGAGTCCCACGCCCATGGCCACCCAGGCGCAGGCCCAGAATGGCTTGGTGCCGGCACGCTCGAACACCGACAGATAGATAAGGCCTAGCACCAGCAGGGTCAGAGGCGTCAAGGCACCCAGGGTGCCCCCACGAAAGGACAGTGAAGGTGTTGCGGTTTGTGTTGTCATTGTCAGGGACCTTATTGTGTTTTATTGGTGTATCAGCAAGAACAGCGTTTCCTCGCCGCTCAGCTACCCAGCCCGCCGAAGACCACCACCCCCAGCACGATGGCCAGCAGCAGCAGGGTCTCCAGCACCATCAGGATGACCGGCTTCCAGCCGACCACTGCGAGCTTCTGAAAGGAGGTCTTGATGCCCAGGGCGGCGATGGCGGTGACCAGGCACCAGCGCGAGAGCGTCGACAGTCCTTCATTCACGCTGTCGGGAATCAGCCCCAGGCTGTTGATCAGCACCAGCGCCACGAACCCCACCAGGAAGCCAGGCAGCATCGGCACCTGGCGCTTTCCTTCGCTGTTGCGCGAAGCGCGATAGAGCCAGCTGAAGATCATCACCACCGGCACCAGCATGGCCACGCGCACCAGCTTGACCAGGGTCGAGACGTCGCCGGTCTCCTCCGAGATGATGTACCCCGCCCCGACCACCTGGGCCACGTCGTGGATGGTGCCCCCCAGAAAGATGCCGGCCTGGGTATTGGCAAGGTCGAGCACCCCCACCAGCAGCGGGTAGGTCACCATGGCCACCGTCGACAGCGTGGTCACGCCCACCACTGTGAGGATGGTGTTGCGCTCGCTGGTGTCGTTTTTCGGCATCACCGCCGACAACGCCAGCGCCGCCGAGGCTCCGCAGATCGCCACGGCACCACCGGTCAGCAGGCCGAGATCACGGTGCAGGCCAAGCGCCCGGGCCAGCAGCCCCCCTGCGCAGATCACCAACCCCACCGCGGCGAGCACCGTCAGCACCGGTCCAAGCCCCAGGTCACCAACCTGCTCAAGCGTCATGCGCGCGCCCAGCAGCGCTACGCCAAGGCGCAGCACGGTACGCGCGGCAAACTCGATACCCGGCAGGCAGCGTCCCTCTTCGCTCAGGAAGTGCAGCGACATGCCGAACAGCAAGGCGTAGAGCAGGGTCGGCCCACCGTAGTGATCGGCGATAAAGGTGGTGGCCAGGGCAATGGTCACGCACACCAGCAGTCCTCGCCCGATCGGGCTCAGGGACGCCAGTCGACGGCTTAGCCGCTGTCGCGAGGTCGCCGTCGAGGGGGAAGAAGAGGGTGAGGTCATGGGACGACTCCGGATCGTGAAAACGAGCGACCCCGGTCCTGCCGGATGAGGCCAGCGGACGAAGGCGTCTCTTTGGTGAACGGGACAGGAAGATCGACGTGCTGGCGGCGCTCGACGCCGCCCTGTTTCAACCTCTGTGCAGTGCTCTCGTTACAGTGCTCTCGTTACAGTGATCTCGCTTCAGTGCTCGACTCGGTTCTCCGAATCAACCGCGCGGTGCCTTTCCGGTGGCCTCGGCGACCACGTCTTCGGCCAGCACCTGTACGGTATCGATGATCGGCACGCGACCATCGAGCGCATCGCGGATCACCGAAAGCTCAGTACAGGCCAGGACCAGCACGTCGGCACCACGCGCCAGGACATCATGGGCGGCCTCGATGAAGGCGGCACGGGTGGCGGGCGCGCGCCCGGCACCACGCTTGACCGCTCGAATCACGTCGAGCACGCGATCCTCGTTGTCGGGATAGACCAACGACAGCCCCCTTGGCTCGATGAATCCCTCGTAAAGACCAATCTTGCGAAGCGCCGGCGAGCACAGCATGCCCACCCTGGCCCCCGGCATCTCGGCGGCGACCCGGTCCAGGGTGCGCTCGACGATATGCCACACCGGAATGTCCACCGCCTGCTGGGCGGCCGACCAGTAGTAGTGGGCGGTATTGCAGGGCATGACCAGAAAATCGCAGCCTGCCTGCTCGAGTCGTCTGGCCATGGCAGCGATGGCAGGCGCCGGTGACTCGCCGTCACCGTCGATCAGCGCCTTGATGCGTGATGGCACCTTGGGATTGTTGTCGACCAGCATATGCACGTGGTCGATATCGTCCTCGCCGGGCGTCACCTCGATGACCTTCTGCATGAAGGCCACCGTGGCGTCCGGTCCCATGCCGCCCAGCACGCCGACCATCGTATGGTCGGCGATTGTTGCGGAGTTATCGGTGGAAAGCGTCATAGCGGGTCCTTTGACGAGTGATGACCGGTATCAGAAGCCGAGAAGGTTGGGCAACCACAGGCTGAGCTGCGGGAAGCAGGCCAGCAGCAAGGCGATGACCACCATGGAACCGACCAGCGGCAAGGCGCGCACCGAAATCTTCTCGATGGAGACATTGGCGATCGACGAGCTGATGAACATGTTCTCGCCCAGCGGCGGCGTCGAGAAACCGATGCCCAGGCTGACCACCAGCACGATGCCGAAGTGCACGGGATCGACGCCGAGCTCCACCATCACCGGCAACAGCACCGGCGTGACGATCATGATGGTGGCCAGGATCTCGATGAACATGCCGACGATCAGGAGAAAGCCGATCACCAGAATCCACACCAGCCACAGGCTGTTGGTGATATCCAGGATGCCCTGGGCGATCATCGCCGGAATGTGATTCTCGACCAGGATGCGGCCGAAGGCGGTGGCGGTGAACATGATGATCAACACACGCCCGGTCAGCCAGGTGGTGCTCTGGAAGGCCTCGTTGAGCCCGCGCAGCGACGACTCCTTGTGGATGAAGACACCGACGAACAGGGCGTAGAAGATCGAGACCACGGCCGCCTCGGTGGGCGTGAACATGCCCGAATAGATGCCGCCCAGGATCACCACCGGCGCCATCAGCGACCAGAAACCATCCTTCAGCACCGCGACCACCCGCTTGCGATCGTAGGAAGTTCCCTCGGTCTGGTAGCCGTTGCGCTTGGCGGTGATGTAGTTGGCCACCATCAGGCCCGCCCCCAGCATCACGCCGGGGATGACGCCGGCCATGAACAGCGCAGAAATCGACTCGTTGGCGGTGACGCCATAGATTACCAGCGGCATGCTGGGCGGAATGACCACCCCGAGACCACCAGCGGTGGCGGTGATCGCCGCCGGGTAGCTTCTGCCGTAGCCGCGCTCGATCATCGCCGGTATCACCAGCATCCCCACCGCTGCGGTGGTGGCAGGTCCCGAGCCCGAGATCGCGCCAAAGAACATGCAGGCCATCACCGCAGCGGCGCCTAGCCCACCAGCGGCAGGACCGGCCAGCTCCTCGGCGATCAGGATCAGGCGTCTGGCGATACCGGCATCCCCCATCAGTGCGCCGGCCAGGATGAACGACGGCAAGGCCATCAGCGGAAACGAGTTGATGGCCGAAAAGGCCAGCTCGATCAGCGAACTGAGATCGTCGCCGTTGAGTATATAGACGGCCATCGAGGCCACGCCGAGAGAGACGACGATAGGGGTGCCGAAGAACAACAGCCCGGCAAACATGGAAAACAGTACGGTTGCGGCCATGGCTTAGCCCTCCGCCTTGGACGACGTCTTGCCGTCGCTGTAGTGGCTCGTTTCCTCGGTGATCCTGGACACTTCCTGGGCGTCCACGTCACCTGGCTCGATGCCCTTGAACAGCTTCAGGTACTGCACCTGCAGCACGCGAAAGGCCATCAAGGTAAAGGCGATGGGGAAGACGAAGTAAACGTAGGCCAGCGACCAGCCCAGGGCCGGCGAGTCATAGGGGAATTCCAGCAACAGCCCGATCAGATCCAGGCTCTTGTAGGCCAGCACCAGACAGAAGGCGACCCAGATCAGATCCACCAGCAACAAGAGGGTATTGGCCACCTTGCGTGGCATCAGCTTGATATGGGTCTGCAGGCGGTTATGCGCGCTCAAGTGGGCGGCGTGGGCGGCGCCCAGAAAGACGAACCAGACGAAGGCGTAGCGCGCGAGCTCTTCGATCCAGGCCATGCCGATGCCCAGGGTGACGCGCATCACCACCTGAACGAACAGCAGAATGACAAAGAGCCCGAGCAGAAAGCGACAGGCGTAGTCTTCGATATAGTTGAGTTTGGCCAGCATGGAGGCCTCCTTCCCGACGGGAATGCAGCAGCAGCAATGACAACAAGACCCGGGCGGCGGTCAGCGACCGCCGCCCGCGGCGACAACGATCAGTGACCGAGCGCCGCCTGCATTTCCTCGAAGGCTTCCTGGCCACCGATGTCCTCGTAGAACTGCGGCCACACCTCTTCCTGGGCGATGCGGATCCATTCATCCTCGTCTTCCAGGGTGGCCACCTCGACCCCTTCGGCTTCCATGGCAGCGCGCGCCTCGGAGGCCTTGGTCAGCTGGAACTGCAGCGCGTACAGCTGCGCCTCCAGGCCGGCGCGATCGATGATCGCTCGCTCCTCGTCGGACAGACGCTCGTAGCTGCGCACCCCCATCACGATGGGCTGCAGCGAGTACTGGGCGTGAAGTTCGGTGAGGTGGTCCTGCACCTCGTGAAACTTCATGGTGCTGTTGACGATGTAGGGGTTGTCCTGGCCATCGATCACGCCCTGCTGCAGGCCGGTGAAGACCTCCGGCCAGGACATGCTGATGGGGCTGGCGCCCCAGGCCTCGTAGCTGGCCAGCATGATCTCGTTCTGCGGCACGCGAACCTTGAGTCCCTCGACGTCGGCGAGGGTCGTCACCGGCCGCTGGGAGTTGGTCAGGTGACGGAAGTTGGAGTACAGCCAGCTGACGATGTGCACACCGGCCTCTTCCTCGGCGATGGTGTTCCACCGATCGGCCAGGGGGCCGGTGGTGGCCTTGACCGCATCGGCGTGGCTACGCAGGGCATAGGGCATGGTCAAGGCGCCCAGACGCGCTGCGTAGGGCGTCAGGTTGCCGACACCGACCAGCGCAAAGTCCAGCTTGCCGATGCGGGTGTCCTGGATCATGCCGGTCTCGGAACCGAGCTGGCCGCCGGGGAACAGCTCGACCTGCATCTCGCCGTCGGACAGCGATTCGACCAACTCCTCGAAGCGCTGGGCCAGGGCCCCCTGGTCGGAGTCCATGGGATCGCCCATGCCGACCTTGAAGGTCTTGGCCTCTGCGGCGGTGGCAGTGGCTGCCATGACGATGGCGGCGGTAAGTAGAGTCTTCTTGAACATTATTGTCACTCCGGATGTCTTGTTATTGCGTCGTCAGACGTGGCTCAGCGAGAGCCGAGCGCCTTGTCGGGTGTTGCCTCGGGGGGCTGCACCGCCTCATCCATGGCGGCGCTCATCAGCGCGACGATGTCGTCGCAGTCTGCTTGATCGAAGGTCAGCGGCAGGCGCAGATCACACAGGGTGGCGAGTACTCTGTCGGCGATCGGCAGCGCACGTGTGCCGGCCAGATAACCCCAGCTGTCGTAGCGGCTGGTGTAGTCCTCCGGCAAGGGTTTGCCATACCACTTCAGCGGAATGCCGCGGGCCTCGCAGCCCTCGACAAAGCGCGCAATGGTGTCAGCGCCCAGCGCCGGCAGGCGGAACTGGATGGAGCTGCCGACGAAGTCCTCCCTGGCGGGCCGGTCAATCAGGCACACCTCGGCGATATCGCCAAGACGCTGCTCCATGCGCCGATACAGCGAATTCCAGCGCGTCTTGCGGTGCTCCATCTCGGCCAGCTGAGGACGCAGGATGGCCGCCCGCAGATTGTCCATGCGGCCACTCATGTTGGGTGTCATCAGGCGCGTCTCGGCGAAGCTCTCCGGCGCGGGTGCGGCCAGGTGCCGATCGAACAGCATGTAGGAGCCGGACAGGATCACCGCACGCCGCATGACCTCGGCATCGGCGGTGGCCAGAAGCCCGCCCTCTCCGGAATTGATGTGCTTGTAGGTCTGGGTACTGAAGCAGCCTGCCTTGCCGAAGGTGCCGCTGGGTCGGCCATCGTAGGCCGCCCCCATGGTGTGGGCACAGTCTTCGATCAGCACGATGCCGTGGGACTCGCACACCGCGACGATGGCGTCCATGTCGCCGATATGGCCGCGCATGTGCGACAGCACAAAGAAGCCGGCACCGCTCTCGCGAGCGGCGCGATCCAGGTCGTCGGGATCGACGGTGGTATCGTCCAGGATGTCCACCAGTACCGCCTCGCCACCCGCCGCGACGATACTGCCGGGCACCGGCGACAGGGTGAAGGCGTTGCACAGCACCTTGTCGCCGGCCTCGAGTCCGCAGGCGCGCAGCGCCAGCTGCAACGCATAACCGCCGGAGGCGCAGGCCAGTGCGTAGTCGACACCCAGGCTCGCGGCGAACTCGGACTCCAGCAGGGCGGTCTCACCGGCCTCGCCTTCGGCCAGGTTGTAGCGATGCAGGCGACCGCTCTGGAGCACGGCCACCGCCGAGGCGATGGCGTCGTCAGAGATGGCTTCCTGCTGGGTGAAGGATTTGGCAAAACGGCGCATGGCTGGCTCCTCCGCTGGCGACTCAGTAACGAGCCTGACGGTGAACAGGGAAATCCCATTCCTGCTCGGGGAAGTACTTGGCCAGGCGCCAGTCACAGGCCCGGGCGTGGCCTTCCATGCCCTCGGTACGGGAAATCCGGGATCCCACCGCGCTAAAGGTCAGATTGGCCTCGACGCTCAACTGCTGGGTGGTCAGCACCTTCATGAACTTGTGGACATTGAGTCCACCGGAGTAACGCCCGGCACGCTTGGTCGGCAGGATATGGTTGGTACCGGAGCACTTGTCACCGTGGGTGACGGTGCTGCCCTCACCCAGAAACAGCGAGCCATAGTTGCTCAGATGCTGCTTCCACCAGTCCAGATCCTCGCACAGCACCTGCAGGTGCTCGCAGGCGTACTGATCGCTGATCGCGACGATCTCCTCGCGGCTGTCGCCCACGATGACCTCACCGAAGTCGCGCCAGGCAGCGTGAACGATATCAGCGTTAGGCATGTCGTCAGCGACTTTCGGCAGAATCTCCATCACTTCGCGGGCGGTCGCTTCGCTTGTGCTGAACAGCCACACCGGTGAATTCGGGCCGTGCTCGGCCTGGGACACCAGGTCGACGGCGATGGTCATCGGGTCGGCGGACTCGTCGGCGATGATCGCCGACTCGGTGGGGCCGGCAAACACATCGATACCCACTTCACCGAACAGCAGGCGCTTGGCTTCGGCCACGTAGGCGTTGCCGGGACCGACCAGGATGTCGGCCTCGCGGCCACCGAACAGGCCGAAGGCCATGCTGGCCATGGCGTGGACGCCGCCCATCTCGAGGATCATGTCGGCGCCGGCCACATGCATGGCGTAGGCCACCGCCGGGTTGATGCTGTCGCCCCGGGGCGGCGAACAGGCCACCACGTGTTCGACACCGGCGGCCTTGGCGGTGGCCACGCTCATCAGCGCCGAGGCGGCGTGAGCGTAGCGGCCGCCCGGCACATAGCAGCCGGCGCTGTGTACCGGCAGCACACGCTGACCGAGCAGCACGCCCTCTTCGGTCTCGATCTCGAAGGAGGTCAGGCTGTCACGCTGGGCCTCGGCAAAACGGCGGATCTGGCGGTGGGCGAAGTCGATGTCGTCCTTGACCGACTGGGGCACGCTGTCGATCAACTGACGCCGCTTGTCGTCGCTCAACACAAAGTCGCCGGTCCAGCCGTCAAACTTCTCGGCGTATTCGCGCACGGCCGCCTCGCCGCGGGCACGAATATCCTCGAGCATGCCACGCACCGCTTCCGTCACGCGCTGGTCTTCGGCGGCAACGCCAGCGGCGGCCTCCGCCTTCTTGAGATGACGAATGGTCATTGTTGTCTCCGAATAACGTCGTCGAGGGCGCCCGAACTCAGCGGGCGCCTGCCCTGAAGCGCCCTGGGCCTAGCCCTTGTAGTCGGGGAAACCGAAGGTATCGGGATAGCCGAACAGCGCAACGGCGCCGCCGGTGTGCAGGAAGACGACGTTCTCGTCCTGCTTGAAGTGGCCCTGGCGGATCAGGTCGATCAGCCCTGCCATGCCCTTGCCGGAGTACACCGGGTCCAGAAGGATGCCTTCGTGACGGGCCAGCAGGGTGACCGCCTCGATCATGCTGTCGGTGGGCACACCGTAGCCCTCACCCACGTAGTCGCAGTTGGCGACCACCTGTTCGCGGCTGACGACGCCGGACAGGCCGAGCTTGGCTTCGGTCTTCTGGGCCAGGGCAAAGACGTTGGCTTCCTGCTTGTCCTTCGGCGCGCGAACGCCGATGCCGAGCACCGGGATACCGGCGTTGCAGGCGCTGAGGCCGGTGACCAGGCCCGCCTGGGTGCCGGCGCTGCCGGTGGCGTGGACCAGATGATCGATGCGCAGACCCATGTCGTTGGCCTGGGCCAGAAGTTCCAGGGCGGCATTGACGTAGCCCAGGGCACCGATCTCGTTGGAGCCGCCGCCGGGGATGATGTAGGGCTTCTTGCCTTCACTCTTCAGACGATCGGCCAGGCCTTCCATCTCGGCGGCCATGTCGGCACCGCCCGGGCGCTTCTCGACGCTGGCGCCGTGGAGCTGATCAAGGAAGACATTGCCGTTGTAGTTGTAGTTGGGGTCCTCGCTGCCGGTGCGGTCTTCCAGCAGAATGTGGCACTCGAGCCCCAGCTTGCAGGCGGCGGCCACGGTCTGGCGGGCGTGGTTGGACTGGGTGGCGCCCTGGGTGATGATGGTGTCGGCGCCCTGTTCCAGGGCGTCGGCCATCAGGAATTCAAGCTTGCGGGTCTTGTTGCCCCCGGTGGACAGGCCGGTGCAGTCGTCGCGCTTGATCCACAGGCGTGGACCGCCAAGCAGCTTGCTCAGGTTGTCCATGGGCTCCAGCGGGGTGGGCATATGGCCGAGACGGACACGGGGGAAACGGGACAGGTGCATACGGGCCTCCAGGCGAGTCATTGTTGGCATTGGCGTGCTCTCTTGACGACCTACGTCGAAAGACACAGCAGGCCTGAAGGCCTGCCCTCGAGCGATCGCTTCCAAGTTAAGCCTCGCCTGGAACATGAGACCAATGCCAAGGTGCTCGCCAGCTGTTAAATTTTTGCATAGCCACTGCTTAGACCCGGCCGCTACCCACCAAGGCAGACCAAAACACCAATGAAGATCGAATGGATAGAGGATTTTCTCGAGCTTATCGAAGCGGGCACCTTTTCCCAGGCGGCCGAACGGCGCCACGTCACCCAGCCGGCATTCTCGCGCCGTATCCGCCAGCTGGAAGAATGGCTGGGGGTGGCGCTGATCGATCGCAGCGCCTCGCGCCTGGAGTTGACCGCCCACGCGCGGGCGTACGAGCCCCAATTGCGAGAGTGGCTGGCACGCCTTTACGCCATGCGCAGTCGTCTCAGAAGCGATGCCCGCCAGGGGCCCAGGGCCATTCTGACCACCCAGCACACCCTGACCGTCAGCTACCTGCCGCGTCTATTGCGCCACCTGCGTCATCACGCGCCTGAGGTGGGACTGCAGATCACCTCATCCGACCGCAGCCAGTGCATCCACGACTTCGAGCAAGGCAAGGCCGACCTGTTGCTGTGTTCAGAGCTGGAGGGCGCTCCCCTGTTCAGTGGCAGCGATAGCGTCGAGCGGCTGTCACTGGGCGTCGAACGGCTGTTGCCGGTGTGTGCGTCGGATCATCACGGTGGTCTCATGCACGAACTCGAGGAAGGTCAACGACTGCCCTTGATCGGCTACGATCCGGACAGCTTTCTTGGCCAGGCCCTGGCGACGCCTTACCTGCTCGATGCCCAACGCCACTACGAGATCGAACTGGTCTGCGAGACCGCCTTCACCATCGGCATTCGCCAACTCGCCCTGGCCGGTCTCGGCATCGGCTGGCTACCCCACGGGTTGATCGAGGAAGACCTCGAGAGCGGCAAGCTGATTTCCTTGCAGGAAATCCTCGGCGGCCCCTCTCTGGAAGTGGCCTGCTATCGCCATCGCGACGAAGCGGCAGTGGCAGCCCCCCTGTGGCACCTGCTGGAAGAACGCCCTCCCGCGGTCTAGCACTCCCCTGCAGTTCGAAGCCCCTCGATCTCGCACCTCAAACTCCCTGAGGGGCGGCGGAAAGCGTCAGCTCGATGGCGTCGTGGCGCCAGTACTCATCATCACAGTCGATGGCACGGCCGTTCTGGTCGTGGTTGATGCGGGTGATGCGCTGGGCGGGGCTGCCGCGTACCGCGTTGAGCGCGCTGGCGGCGTCGCTGGAAAGTACACAGGTGCCGAGCTCGTAGCTGACCCGCCCGACCCGGATGCCGTACTCGCGGCGGTAGAGCTCGGTCAGCGATTCCCGCGCCAGATCGAACTCCAGAATGGCGGGAAAGCAGCGCGGCAACAGATGGTGTTCCACGTAGAGCACCCGGCGTTCGTCCACCAGCCGGGCACGACAGATGCGGTAGACGCGCTCGCCTTCGGCGAGTCCCAGCCGGCGGGCGACCGTGACGGGCGCGATCACTTCCTCGGCACTGAGCAACAGGGTGCGGGCGCTGCGCTGCTGGGATCGCACCATCTCGTGAAACGGCAGGCAGGCCAACAGGTCATAGCGTAGCCGTGGCGGCGACACGAACCAGCCGCGCCGATTCTCGCGATACACGCAGCCCTCCGCCTCCAGCTCATTGAGTGCCTCGCGCAGGGTGATGCGGGTGGTCTGGAGGCGCGCCATCATGTCTCGCTCGCTGGGCAGACGGCGATCGCCCCGTGTCGAGGCCAGACTCAGCAAGGGCGCAAGACGCTCGCGCAGGCGATGGGAGGGTGAGGCGTCGTGCGAGGTGTCGTCAGGGACAGTAGGCAAGGCGGACTCTCGAAGCTCTGACCAGGATCGCCGCCGGGCAGTATCCGGCGGCGTCCAGCTTTCTGGTATAGACCAAAGAAGGTTCAACGTAATTTCAGCAGTCTAGTGGCAAGCCGGTGACAACGCGATGACAGTGCTCGAACGAGTCGGGTTTTTCGTCCTTTACCTAGCTCATATGGACTGAGACGAGACTGCCACGCAACTGACACGAGGCTGTCACGCTAGCTCCTTAGGGTGATCGTCAACGGAAACTGATCTAGACCAGAAAGGCGCATCGGTTTCCGTCGACTTCACGCCCCTGACCCGGAGACCCTCCCGTGATCGTCACTTCTCTGCGTTACCCGACCCTGACCGCCCTGGCCTGCGCTGGCCTGCTGTCCACCGCCGCCCAGGCAAGCACCGCCGAGCTTGAGTCACTGATCGAGGCCGCCAAGCAGGAAGGCCGCGTCGACAGCGTCGGCATGCCCGACACCTGGGCCAACTGGAAGGACACCTGGGCCGACCTGGAAAGCGTCTACGGCCTGGCGCACACCGATACCGACATGAGCTCCGCCGAGGAAGTCGCCAAGTTCAAGGCCGAGGGCGAGAACGCCACCGCCGATATCGGCGATGTCGGCTTCGCCTTCGGACCGATCGCGGTGCAGCAGGGGGTGACCCAGCCCTACAAGCCCACCACCTGGGACGAGATCCCCGACTGGGCCAAGGACGAAGATGGCCATTGGATGCTCGGCTACACCGGTACCATTGCGCTGATGATCAACAAGAACCTGGTGGAAGAGGACCAGCGCCCGAGCTCCTTCGCCGACCTGCGCGAGGGTGACTACTCGGTATCGGTGGGCGCCGTGGGCCAGGCCTCCCAGGCCAACAATGCGGTGCTCGCCGCCGCCTACGCCGCCGGTGGCGACGAGGGCAATCTGGCCCCGGGCCTTGAGCTGTTCGCCGAACTGGCCGAGCAGGGCCGACTGTCGCTGGCCGACGTGTCCATCGCCAACCTGGAGAAGGGCGAAGTGGAAGTGGCCCTGCTGTGGGACTTCAACGCCTTGAACTACCGCGACCAGATCGACCGTGACGCCTTCGAGGTGGTGATCCCCTCGGACGCTTCGGTGACCTCCGGCTATGCCACCATCATCAACACCCACGCCCAGCACCCCAACGCCGCCAAGCTGGCCCGTGAGTACATCCTGTCCGACGAAGGGCAGTTCAACCTGGCCGAGGGCTACGCTCGCCCGATCCGCGCCGACCACCTGACCCTGCCCGACGATATCGCCGCCAAGCTGCTGCCCAACGAGCAGTACGCCAGCGCCCGCCCGATCCAGGACTTTGCCGCCTGGGAACAGAGCGCCAAGGTGCTGCCGCGCCAGTGGCAGTCCGAGGTGCTGATCCACCAGCAGTGATCAAGCGCTGAGGACAGCGCCGCTACGTCGATCGACCGCTGAAGACAGTGCCCAAGGGGCCTGTCTTCAGCGCATTCCACGCCATTTCGCGACAGCGCCGCGCCCTGTATTGCCGCGCGGCCGGGAGTCATCATGACCAGACCCGTCATACTGGTGGTGCTGGACGGCCTCAATCACGCCGTCGGCCATCACGCCATGGGCCACTTGAGCGCCCTGGTGGAGGCCGGACGCGGCTACATCACCCACCTCGACTGCGAGCTGCCGGCCATGTCTCGGCCGCTCTACGAGTGCCTGCTGACCGGCGATCGCCCGGTGGACTCCGGGGTAGTGCACAACGACATCGTGCGCCGTTCCCATGGCACCAGCCTGTTCGACCTGGCCCGCGGCCAGGGCCTTGCCACCGCAGCGGCGGCCTATCACTGGGTCAGTGAGCTCTACGTCAAGGCACCCTTCGAGCGCACCCGCGACCGCTTCCTCGACGATCCGGCGGCGGCCATCCAGGCCGGCATCTTCTACTGGCAGGACCACTATCCGGATGATCACCTGTTCAGCGACGCCGAGGCCCTGAGGCAACGCCACGCGCCGGACTTCCTGCTGGTTCACAGCATGAACATCGACGACACCGGCCACCGTCACGGCGGCGACTCGCCCCAGTACAGAAACGCCGCCCGCCACGCCGACATCGCCCTGGCCGATTATCTGCCACGCTGGCTGGCCGACGGCTGCCAGGTGATGATCACCGCCGACCATGGCATGAACGCCGATCGCTCCCACTCGGGCCTGCTGGAAGAAGAACGCCGGGTGCCGCTGTGGCTGTTCGGCGACGCCTTTGCCGACCCCGCCGAACGGGTCATCCGCCAGACCCACCTGTGCGGCACCCTGGCAAGCGTCCTCGGGCTCTCCCACGACAAGCCCTGGCATCCCGAGCTGCTGGCCGCGACCAACACTGCCAGCGTCGCATCCACCGCGAACGCCACCTGCAACGAGGAGGCCGGATCGTGAAGGCGCCCCTACCGGCCTGGCTGTGGCTTGTGCCTTTCGCCGTGATATTCACCGCCTTCCAGCTGGCGCCGATGGCCTGGGTCGCGATCAGCGCCTTCAACGTCAACGGCGACTGGGGCCTTGGCCACTTTCAGGAGATCGCCCAGTCGGCGTTCTTCCGCCAGGCGATCTGGAAGAGCCTGACCATCTCGCTGGTGTCCAGCGCCATCGGCCTGGTCATCGCCACCCTGACCTGCCACGCCCTGGTGCGTTCCGGCGGACGCCTGAGGCGAGCGATGATCGCCTTCACCAACATGACCTCCAACTTTGCCGGCGTGCCGCTGGCCTTCGCCTTCATCATCCTGCTGGGGGCCAACGGCGTGCTGACCCTGGCGCTTCAACGACTCGGCATCATCGAGGACGTGCGTCTTTACTCCACCGGCGGGCTGATCGTCATCTACACCTGGTTCCAGATTCCGCTGGGCATCCTGCTGCTGTTCCCGGCCTTCGCCGGCCTCAAGGCGGAATGGCGTGATGCCGCCAGCCTGCTCGGCGCCGGGCGCATCGCCTACTGGCAGCGCATCGGCCTGCCGGTGCTGTGGCCGGCCCTGGCCGGCACCTTCACGGTACTGTTCGCCAACGCCATGGGCGCCTACGCCACCGTCTACGCGCTGGTCAACACCAGCTACAACCTGATGACCATTCGTATCGCCAACCTGGTGGCCGGCGACCTGTTCCTCGAGCCCAATCTGGCAAGCGCCCTGGCGCTGATCCTGGTGCTGCTGCTGGTGCTGGTCACCCTGGTCCAGCAGTGGCTGTTGAGAAGGAGTGCACAGCATGGCTCACGCTGAAACCCTGCCGGCTCACAAGGGCCCGACCGCAGCGTCGCTGTCGGCGACCTTCAATCCCTACGCCTGGATCGTCGGCAGCGTCTTCGCGGTGCTGGCCCTGCCGCTGGTGGCGACCCTGGGTTACGCCCTGGCCACCCGCTGGGGCGCGACCCTGGTCCCCGATGGACTGACCCTGGCCTGGTTCGTGGAGCTGTGGACCACCCCGCGCTTTGTGGCCGCCTTCGCCCGGTCGCTGGCCGTCGCCGTGGGTGCCCTGGTGCTGTCGCTGGTGCTGGTGATGCCGGTGGCCTTGCTGGCCCACACCCGCTATCCGTGGCTGGACCGCTGGATGAACACCCTGATCCTGATGCCCTTCGCGGTGCCCCCGGTGGTGTCCTCGGTGGGGCTACTCAAGCTCTACGCCGGCGGCCCGCTGCCGCTGGTGGGCACCCCCTGGATCCTGATTCCCACCTACTTCACCATCGTGCTGCCGTTCATGTACCGCGCCATTGCCAACAGCCTGCGTGCGGTGGACGTGCAAAGCCTGATGGACGCCGCCCAGCTGCTGGGTGCCGGGCCGCTTAAAGCCTTCTTTCTGGTCATCCTGCCCAACCTGCGTGGTGGAGTGCAGATCGCCATCTTCCTGTCGTTTTCGTTCCTGGTCGGCGAATTCGTCTTCGCCAACATGCTGGTGGGCACCCGCTTCGAGACGCTGCAGGTCTACCTCAACAATATGCGCGGCGCCAGCGGTCACTTCACCAGCGCCCTGGTGATCACCCTGTTCGCCTTTACCCTGATCCTGACCTGGCTGGGCAATCGCCAGGCCGAGCACACCATCACGGAGGCCACACGATGATGGCTGCCACCACACCTGCCACCCAGCGCGCCGCCCCGTCCACGGTCCCGTCCACTATTCCGTCCTCGGCCCAGACCACGGCCCCGTCAGCGCCAGGCCGCCAGGAAAACGGCAATGCGGTCTCGCTGAGGGGGCTGGCCAAGCGCTTCGGCGAGACCTCGGTGTTCGCCGACATCGACGCCGATATCGAGCATGGCGAGTTCATCACCCTGCTGGGGCCGTCCGGCTGCGGCAAGTCGACCCTGCTGCGGGCCATCGCAGGGCTGACCTCGCTGGACGCCGGCAGCATCCACATCGGCGGTGACGAGATCACCCGCCTGCCGCCCCAGCGACGTGGAGTCGGCATGGTGTTTCAGCACTATGCGCTGTTTCCCAACCTCAAGGTCGCCGACAACGTCGCCTTCGGCCTGCGCATGCAGAAGGTCCCCGGTGACGAGCGCGCGCGCCGGGTGGACGAGGTGTTGCGCCTGGTAGAGATGCAGGACCAGGCGCACAAGTTTCCCCACCAGCTGTCGGGCGGGCAATGCCAGCGGGTGGCACTGGCACGCTCGCTGGTGGTGGAACCCAAGGTACTGCTGATGGACGAGCCGCTATCGGCGCTGGACGCCCGCATTCGTCGACATCTGCGCGACCAGATCCGCGAGATTCAGAAGACCCTCGGCCTGACCACCCTGTTCGTGACCCATGATCAGGAAGAGGCCATGTTGATGTCCGACCGGGTGTTCCTGATGCACCAGGGGAGGATCCTGCAAAAGGACACCGCCGAGGTGCTCTACACCCGGCCCCGGGACGAAAACGCCGCCGGTTTCATGGGCCACTACTGCCTGCTCGACGCCGTCGAGGCCGCGCCACTGCTGGGTTTTCGCAGCCAGGCCGGGCGAGTCGCGCTGCGCCCCGAGGCGCTCTATCTCAGCGTGCAGGGCCGCCCTTTGGGTGGCGAGCGGCCGGCGCGGGTGGGACCGGGCGTCAGCGGACGTGTGCGTCGACATCGCCTGCTCGGTAACATCGTGCGCTACGACATCGACTGCGATGGCACCAGCCTCGCCGTCGATACCCTCAATCGCTCCGCCCGCAGCCTGCTGCCCGCCGGCTGCGAGGTGACGATCCACGTCGATCTCGACGAGGTTCAGGAGCTGGATGCATGAACGACCTGACGAGCCCTGTCACCATGATCACTGACGCCTGCCACGGCGACGCCGCCAAGGCCCCCGACGCGCCCATGACCCTGGCCCTGTTCGACCTCGACGACACCTTGCTCAACGGCGACATCACTGGACTCTGGAGCCAGTGGCTGATCGATCTCGGCTGGATCGAGGACGGCGACGCTTACCGCGCCGCCTTCGCCGAACACATGGCCGCCTACGCCGCCGGGACGCTCGACATGGAAGCCCATCTGGCGCTGTTGCTGACGCCGCTGGCCGGCCGCAGCGAGGCCGACGTCAGGCAACAGGTCGACGCCTTCCTCGAGGCCGAGGTGGTGCCCCGGCTATTCCCCCAGGGCCACGAACGCCTGGCCTGGCACCGTGACCAGGGCCATCGGGTGGTGATCATCTCGGCCTCGCCGATCCACGTGGTCGGGCCGCTGGCCGAGCGCCTCGGTGCCGATCAAGCGCTGGCCACCGCCCTCGAACTCGATTCGCGCAGGCGCTACACCGGCAAGGCCGAGGGCATCCGCACCTTCCAGGGCGGCAAGCTCGAGGCGCTGCGCGAGTGGCTGGCCGAGCACACCCCGGTGGAGAGCTTCGGCTACTCCGACTCGCGTAACGACCTGCCCCTGCTGGAATTCGTCGACCGTCCCTTCGCCATCAACCCGGATCCGACGCTTGATGCCACCGCCCGCGAGCGCGGCTGGCCGGTACAGTGGTGGCGGCAGGTCGACTGAGCGTGGAGGCACCGGGCGGAAGAGGTTAGGCTGTTACCTACTTTCTAATCTACAACGAGCCGCCCGTATGACCTCTCCTGCCACCATCGCCCTGCTGGGCACCGGTATCATGGGCCTGCCCATGGGCCGTCATCTGATCCGTGCAGGCTTCCCCCTGCGTGCCTGGAATCGCAGCATCGACAAGGCAGCCCCGCTGGGCGAACTTGGCGCCACTCTGGCCGAGACACCCATCGAGGCAGCGGCAAACGCCCAGGCGGTGGTGATGATGGTAAGTTCGGGCGCGGTATGCGAGACGCTGCTGTTCGGCGACGACGGCATCGCCCGTCAGTTGTCCCCCGGTACCCTGCTCATCGTGATGTCGACCATTGGCCACAGCGAGGCAATCGCCTTGGCCGAACGCTGTCGCGAGCTTGGCCTTGGCTGGGTGGACGCCCCGGTCTCCGGCGGCGAAAAGGGCGCGCGCGAAGGATCTCTTTCGATCATGGCCGGAGCAGACGCCGTCGATTACGACAGGGCAAAGCCCATTCTCGAGGCCATGGGCCATCCCCTGCATATTGGCCCGGCAGGCAGCGGCGCCCTGGCCAAGCTGGTCAATCAGTTGACGGTGGCCAGCACCATCGCGGCGGTGTCGGAAGCCCTGGTGCTGGCCGAAGCCGGCGGCGCCGACCCCGCCAAGGTGCGCCAGGCCATGCTGGGGGGCTTCGCCTACTCGCGGATTCTCGACCAGCATGGCCAACGCATGCTGGACGGCGACTTCGCACCCGGCGGCCCGGCCAGGCATCAGTTGAAGGACACCCGCGCCGCCTGCGACGTCGCCCGGGAACTCGGCCTCGACTTGCCGCTGCTTGAGTTGACCGACCGACTGTTCGGCGATCTGGTCAACGCGGGTGGTGCCGACCTCGATCACAGCGCCCTGCTGCTCGAGGTCCGGCGACGCAACGGCATGGACGCCGGCGAACTCGACCGCAACGACTGACGGACGGCGAGCTCGCCGGGCGTTATCGGCTATTGGCTGATCGGCTATTGGCTGGTCGGCTGTTGGCTGATCGGGGCATGGCCATCCTGCCCCTGCCCCTCCTCCAGGCGCTCGACGATAAAGGCCGCCATGGCAGCGGCGGCCGGCGACAGGCTGCGACCGGCCAGGCGCACCAGTCCCACCTGGCGCTCCACCACCGGGCACTCCAGCGGAACGAACCTCAGCCGCTCGTACTCCTCGGCAAACGCCAGTCGCGGCAGGGTGGTGATGCCGAGCCCCGCCACCAGGCTTGCGGTCAGCGAGATCATGTTGGAGATGAAGAAGGTGGGACTCGCCAGCAGCGCCTCGGCCTCGGTGCCCTCGAGCAGCCGCGAGGTGCCGTTGCCGATCAGGGTCTCGCCGGCAAGCTCGCGCCAGTGCAGGCTCTCGCGCCCGGCGAAGGGATGGTCATCGCGACACACCACCCCCACCTTGTCGCGCAGCAAAGGGGTAAACGCCAGGGCGTCGTCAGGCTGCCACAGGCTTGAAAGCCCGATATCCACCTCCCCCCCCAGCACCTGCTCGCGCACGAAGTCGGCGTTGCCGTCGTGCAGTGCCACGCGGATGCCCGGATAACGCTCGACGAACTCCGACAGCAAGCTCGGCATCAGGCGGCTGGCCACCGACGGTACCGCCGCCATATCTAGATGCCCCGCCTGGCGCTCGACCTGGGCGAGCAGGTCACGGCTCAGGCGATCATGCTGGAGGATCAGCTCGCGAAAGCGCGGCACGCAGTACTCGCCGAAGGGGGTGAGGCTCGCCTGGGCACCCTTCTCGAACAGCGCCTCGCCAAGCCGCGCCTCCAGCTCGCGCACCGCCATCGACACCGCCGGCTGACTGCGGTGAAGCTGGCGCGCGGCGGCGTGAAAGCCGCCGTGGTCGACGATCGCCAGCACGTAGCGCAGCGGCTGGATCTTGAGGTCGGGGAGCATGGCATTTCCTCACACGGGCCGTCACACAGGCCGTCACACAGACAGGCGGTAAGCCTTACTTATCATATGCTCGTTATTATTGATTATCTTTATTTTGATGGCTCTCCTAGGCTGTGTCGCATTCGTTACAGGAGGTCATCATGTCTCAGCAGTCAGCCTACGCACTCTATATCGACGGCCAGTGGATCGACGGCGTCGACCAGATCGAGAACCGCAGCCCGTCGGATACCAGCGACCTGATCGGCGTCTACGCCCAGGCTTCGACCGAGCAGGTCAAGGACGCCATCGACGCCGCCCGCCGGGGTGGCCGCGAATGGGCCAAGAGCGGCCTGGAGCAGCGCTACGGCGTGCTGATGGCGGTGGGCGACGAGCTGATGGCGCGCAAGGCCGAGCTCGGCGAGCTGCTGGCCCGTGAAGAGGGCAAGACCCTGGCCGAGGCCGTCGGCGAGGTCCACCGCTCTGCCCAGTTCTTCCACTACTATGCCGCCGAGGTGCTGCGCCAGATCGATGAGCGCGCCGAGTCGGTGCGTCCCGGCGTGGAAGTGGAGGTGCGCCGCGAGCCGGTAGGAGTAGTCGGCGTCATCAGCCCCTGGAACTTCCCCATGGCCACCGCGGTGTGGAAGATCGCCCCGGCGCTGGCCTTCGGCAACGCCGTGGTGTTCAAGCCGGCCAACCTGGTCCCGGGCAGCGCCTGGGCGCTGACCGAGATCCTCAGCCGCCAGGCGCTGCCCGCCGGCACCTTCAACCTGATCATGGGACCGGGCTCGAGCGTCGGCGACGCCCTGATCTCGAGTCCCGAGATCAACGCCCTGACCTTTACCGGGTCGCTTGAGGTCGGTCGCCGGGTGGCCGGCGCCACCGCCGCCAACCTGGTCAAGTGCCAGCTCGAGATGGGCTCCAAGAACGCCCTGATCGTGGCCGACGACGCCGATCTCGACCTCGCCGTGGAGGCCGCCTTCAACGGCGCCTACTCCGGCACCGGCCAGAAGTGCACCGCCTCGTCGCGCTTGATCGTCACAGAAAAGGTCCACGACGCCTTCGTCGAACGACTGATCGAGCGCCTGAAGCAGGTGCGTGTCGGCCCCGCCCTGGAAGACGGCGTGCACATCGGCCCGGCGGCCGACGCCCGCCAGCTTGCCTCCAACCTGGCATGGGTCGAGCGTGCCCAGGCCGACGGCGCCCGGCTGGTGTTCGGCGGCGAGCGCGTCAGCGCAGTCAGCGACGGCTACTTCATGGCACCGGCGCTTCTGGTGGATACCACCAACGACATGGCCATCAATCGCGAGGAGGTGTTCGGCCCGATCGCCTGCGTGATCAAGGTCGCCGACGCCAACGAGGCCATCGAGGTGCTCAACGACACCCACTTCGGCCTGACCGCCGGCATCATCACCGACTCGCTGAAGCTTGCCAGCGAGTTCAAGGCCCGCGCCGAGACCGGCTGCGTGATGGTCAACCTGCCCACCGCAGGCACCGACTACCACGTGCCCTTCGGCGGCCGCAAGGCGTCGAGCTTCGGCCCCCGCGAGCAGGGCCGCTACGCCCGCGAGTTCTACACCGTGGTCAAGACCTGCTACGTCAAGGCCTGAGGAGAGACGTCATGTCCCGAGAAATGCTGACCGTCGACGGCCTGCAGTACTCCAACTGGTCGCGGGAAATCTTCGAGCAGATGCGCGAAGGCGGCCTGGACGCCGTCCACGCCACCCTGGTCTACCACGAGACCACCCGCGAGACGCTGTCGCGCCTGGGCGAGTGGAACCGCCGCTTCGAGGCCCATGCGGACCTGATCATGCCGGTACGCGGGCCCGGCGATATCGCCAAGGCCCAGGCCAGCGGGCGCATCGGAGTCTTTCTCGGCGCCCAGAACTGCTCGCCCATCGAGGACGACATCGACATGGTCGAGGTGATGCGCGATCTCGGCCTCCTGATCATGCAGCTCACCTACAACAACCAGAGCCTGCTGGCCTGTGGCTGCTACGAGGCAGAAGACAGCGGTATCACCCGCTTCGGGCGCCAGGTGATCCGCGAGATGAACCGGGTCGGCATGGTCATCGACATGTCCCACAGCGCCGAGCGCTCGACCCTCGAGGCCATCGAGCTGTCGAGCCGCCCGGTGATCATCTCCCACGCCAACCCCGAGAGCTTCCACCCGGCCAAGCGCAACAAGTCCGATCGGGTACTCAGGGCCATCGCCGAGTGCAACGGCCTGCTGGGCTTCTCAGCCTACCCCTTCCACCTGCGCAACGGCCCCGACTGCACCCTTGCCGAGTACTGCGAGATGATCGCCCGCACCGCCGACCTGATGGGGGTCGAACACCTGGGCATCGGCACCGACCTGTGTCAGAACCAGCCCACCTCGGTGCTCGACTGGATGCGCAACGGCCGCTGGTCCAAGGACATTGACTACGGCGAGGGCAGCGCCACCAACGCCGGCTGGCCGCGGCCACTGGCCTGGCTCAAGGACAGCCGCGACTTCCCCAACCTGATCCAGGGCCTGCGCGACGTCGGCATGAACGAGGACGAAGTGGCCGGCATCATGGGCCGCAACTGGGTGGCGCTGCTGGAGCGCGCCGCCACGCCTCAGGGTATCGCCAAGGTCGCCTGAGGCGACCCTCGGAGCAGTCCTCGACCAGCCACCGACCAGCCCTCGACCAACCCTGGACCAGCCATCCGTCAGCCACCGACCCGCCGGCATTCCAGATTTCAACAACAACCGAATGCCAGCGGCCATCAATCACCATAACAGGCACCGCCACGACGGTGCCGCACGCCAGAGGTTCATGCCATGACCACCTCCACCACCGGCACCTCGTCACCCGCCGATCGCTCGGCGCCAGCCACCGCGGACTTGCCCGCCGGCCAGTATCGCCTGGGCGACCCCGTCGTGCTCTGTCTCAGTATCGGTTTCATCCTGCTGTTCGTTGGCCTGTCGCTGTACGACATCGACGGCGTCGCGGGGGCCATCGGCACGGGCTTCGCCTGGACCGCCAAGGCGCTCGGCAGCTACTTCCAGATCCTCTTGCTGCTGACTTTCTTTATCGCCATGGGGCTGATCGCCACCCCGGCGGCGAGTGCACGCATCGGCAACACCCGCACGCCGGAACTGTCCACCTTCAAGTGGGTGTCGATCATCATGTGCACCCTGCTGGCGGGGGGCGGGGTGTTCTTCGCCGCCGGCGAGCCGATCTACCACTTCGTGGTCACGCCGCCGGCCTTTGCCGGCAGCGCGGCCATCGAGGCCGGCAGCGACTCCGCCATCGCCCCGGCCCTGGCCCAGTCGTTCATGCACTGGGGCTTTCTGGCCTGGGCGGTGCTCGGCAGCCTGACCGCGGTGGTGCTGTCCCACGCCCACTATGACAAGGGCCAGCCCTTGCAGCCGCGCACCCTGCTCTATCCGGTACTCGGCGAGCGGCTGATGAAGGGCCCGCTGGGCGGCGTGGTCGACGCCCTGTGCGTGATTGCGGTGGTGGCCGGTACCGTCGGCCCCATCGGCTTTCTCGCTACCCAGGTCAGCTTCGGTCTGCACGAGCTGTTCGGTGTGGCCAACACCTACATGACCCAGTTGATCATCCTGATCGGCCTTGGCGCGGTCTACGTCACCTCGGCGGTTACCGGCATCGACAAGGGCATCCAGATCCTGTCGCGCTTCAACGTCTTCCTGGCGCTGGCCATCGCCGCGGTGATCTTCCTGTTCGGCCCGACGCTGTTCATGGTCAACGCCTTCACCCAGGGCTTCGGCGAGTACCTGACGTCGTTCTTCGCCATGTCGACGATGACCGCCCAGAGCGCGCCGGACTGGTGGATGCAGTGGTGGACGGTGTTCTTCTTCGCCTGGTTCATCGGCTACGGCCCGCTGATGGCGATCTTCGTCGCGCGCATCTCCAGGGGCCGCACGATTCGCCAGATGGTGCTCACCGTGGCGGTGCTGGCACCGGTAGCCACGGCCATCTGGTTCACCCTGCTGGGTGGCTCCGGCATCTTCTACCAGATGACCGGAGCCATCGACCTGACCGAGGCGCTCAACAACTTCCAGTTCGACGTGGCTACGCTGACCGTGGCCCAGGCGCTGCCCGGCGGTACCGTCATGGCGGTGGCGATCCTGGTGCTGACCACCATCTTCGTCGCCACCACCGGTGACTCCATGAGCTACGCCATCGCCGTGGTCGGCGCCGGCCACGACGAGCCGAGCCCGCTGGTTCGCGCCTTCTGGGGCATCGCCATGGCGCTGATGGCGGCTATCCTCCTGTACATGGGTGCGGGGCAGATCAGCGCCCTGCAACAGTTCATCGTGCTGACCGCCATCCCGGTGTCGCTGGTGCTGCTGCCGTCGCTGTGGACCGGCCCCCAGGCCGCCCTCGCCATGGCCCGCGCCCAGGGCATCACCAGCCAAAAAGCCAGCGCTACAGGGGAGGCCTGAGATGAGACGCGAAGACCTCGCCAGCCGCCTTTCCGACGTCGAGCAGCGCCTGCGTCTGCGCGCGCCCGACGAGGTGATGCAGCTCGATCGCCTGGGCAGCCTGCACGCCAGCCGGCTGAGCTTCGTGCGTAGCCTGGTGCGCCAGATGGCGCGCCAGCGCTGGCAGATCAGCACCACCCGCTTCGAGCTCGACGCCGAGGGCCACGGTGTCGCCATCTATCGTCTGCAGACGCCCCAGGCCCGTTACCACGGGGTGATCTTTTCCCAGCCATTGGATGACGCCGCCCGCTCCGACCGGGTCATCGCCGAGGCCTGGGACGTCACCTTCGGCGTGGTCGAAGGCGACGTGGACGACTCGCTGCTCGAACAGATGGCCGCCAATGTGCCGCTGCAGGAGGCCGGGCGCCAGCATCCACGTCTGCTGGTGCTGTCCCGGGCCAACCGCAGCCTCAGAAACTTCGCCGCCTTTCTCGACGCGCTGTGCGCCGGGCGCCAGCCGGACCCGGCCTGGCTGACCCGGGTCGGCTATCTGTATCGCACCACCGCAGTCTACGGAAACGGCAAGTTCGGCATCGCCGACTTCGATCGGCTCAAGCACAACCCGGACTTCCAGCGTCCTTTCTCAGCCCAGATGCTGGCGGTCTACCTGCTGCGCCACTTCTCCATCGAGCAGATCGAGCATATGGCCCGAGCCCGCGCGCCGGGCAGCGCCGTCGCCATGGCCGCGCCGCTGCGCCGCTATCTGGGCATCGGCAATTCCACCGGACTGGGCATGGCGCCCTTTCTGATCAACCACCCGCAGCTGATCCAGCGCTGGGTCGAGAGCCGCGAGAAGGCGCTGGCCCAGGTCAGCGGACAGGTCCCCGGTGAACCGGAGCGACAGCGCCTGGTGGCGCTTGTCGCCCGGGCCGAGCGCCACCTGGCCCAGACCGTGACCGAGGATAGCGAGCAGAGCGCGCGCAACCGCGAGACCGCCAGCGCCCTGCCGGCGGTGCGCGCCTGGCTCGAGCAGGTACCACTGGCCGAGGAGCTGTGGCAGGAGCTGATCGACTGGAGCCGCCAGACCCTGAGCCTGGAAGCCCAGGAGCTGATCCATACCCTGCTGCTTGAGCTCTACCCGGAGATCGTCGATCCCTTCGAGGACCAGATGGGGGTCGAAGAGGGACTAGAGCTGACCCCGGACATGCCGCTGGTCAGACTCAAGCAGTTGATCGAGACCCACTACGACTGGGCCCTGCGTCATGACTTCGGCGACCCCGAGGAACGCTACTGGTTCTGGTATCGCTCGGTCGAGAAGGAAGAACCGCGCCTGGGCGTGCGCGACGTCGAACCCGGCGCCGACCGTGAACTGAAGCTCGCCATCGCGCCTAGGGTAGCCGATACCCATGGGGTCATCGACGACTTCCTCAGCGCCCATCCGCGTGCCCTGGTGGTGGAGTTCCTGATTCACCACCCGCGTCACAAGGACATCATCCGGCGGATCCAGAGCATGGCCGAGACGCCCTTCGGCGAGATCCGCGCCAACCTGTGGGCCCGCGAGATGAAACCAATGCACCTGCTTCGGACCAAGCTGTCGTTCTTCGGCGCCAGTCGCTTCGATCCCAAGTCCGATCGCTGGGTGCGCATCACCCTGTTCCAGGGCGCGCCATTGGTCGAAGAACTCAACGCCGAGCCCAGCGACCTGATCGACTTCGACGACTGGAGCTTCCCGCTGGAGCCCGACCAGGACGCCGCCGGCACGCTCAAGGAAGCCGATGCCCAACCCCGCCAGCACGCCGGAGCCAACTCATGAAGGTGTCCTACAACGAACTCCAGGGACTCTGCCGCAAGGCCTTCCAGGCCATGGGCTTCGAGGACGGAGACGCCAGCGACGCCGCCGACATGGTGGCCTGGATGCAGCTCTACGAGCTCGGTGGACTGGCGGCGCTGGGACGAGGCCTCGACTTTCTGCTCGCGGATCAGGGCGAGCGCCCCCCGGAACTCGTCTACTCCGACGGCGACCTGGCGGTGCTCGACAGCCACGGTGCCAGCGTGCTCAAGAGCTCGACCCTGGCACTGGAGCTGGGCTTTGCCAAGGCCCGGGCGCGAGGCCTTGCGGTGATCAAGATCCGCCACTGCCACAACCGCCAGCTGATCATGGGCTACCTGGCGCGGCTGGCCGGGCGCGGGATGAACGTCACCGCCTTCTGGCGAAATGCCCAGGCGCCTGACGGTGAGGCCCTGACCGCTGGCGCAGAGCAGGCGGCAGCCACCCCGCTGATCGAGCAGGTGGTGGGCTTTCGTGCGGGAAGTTCGGTGCCGGAGATCCGCGTCTACGCGGTACACGAGGTGCCCGAGGAAAACGAGCCCAACGACGGGGTGACACTGATCATGGCCAACCACGTGGACCTGCTGCCGTCGCTGCGCTCCGAGTATCAGCTCGACCTGCTGGCCCGCCACCAGGAGTCCGACCTGTTGGCTTGCCGCGAGCGTGCCATGCAGCAAGGCATCGAGGTCGACGACGGCCTGTGGGCGCAGCTCAAGGCGCTGGCCACCCGGCTGTTGGTGGAGTCTACCGAGGCCTCTCGCAGCGGCGCCGGCGCCGGCACCCACGACAACGACTGACGCACAACCCTCACCCCTTGGCACTCTCTTTGCCCTACTGCCCCCGACTTCCAACGTTCGAGGATACCCCATGGTTCACCCGGTCAAGACCGAGCTGTTCGCCTCCCGCGCCCCACTGTCCTGGGCCAGCGTCGGCAACGGCATCCTGTTCACCGCCCAGATCCCCATCGACAAAAGCGGCGAGGTGGTCGACGGCGGCATCGAGGCCCAGACCCGCCAGACGCTGGACAATCTGGTGCACACCCTCACCTGCGCCGGTGGCGGCGTTGAATCGCTGACCCAGGTATTGATCTACGTGACCCGACGCGAGGACCTGACCACGGTCAACCGGGTCTACGCCGAGTACGTCAGCGAGCCCTATCCCAACCGCGCGGCGGTGATCGTCTCCGGCTTCGCCCGGGAAGAGATGCTGGTCGAGATGGTGGCCTACGCGGCGCTACCGGTGACGCCCTAGGGCTTGTCTGAAAAGTGCCTGCGCTCGGTAATACGGCGTTAAAAATCGGATCAAAATGCTCATTTACACCACCTTTCTCACCGATTTTTGCCTTGTCTAACCTTCGCTCGTCGACTTTTCGGACAGCGCCTAGCCGCCTATTGCACCGTGCCGCCGATGGCGTAAATGGCCGAGCCCCCGACACCAACGAGCCCTCCGATGGAGGGCTCGTCGCATGGTGGGCTCGTCGCATAGCTGTCACGCCTCTCGTCTTCCCCCCGCGGGAGGTCGACTCCGCCCGCGCTATTTCTCGAAGTAGCGGGCCCACAGCGCCTGGTAGTCGCCGTCGTCCTTTAGCCCCTGGATGGCCTCGCTGAACTCGACGACCAGTTCCCGATCGCGCTGGCGGAAGGCGGCGCCGACGCCGGGCCCGTAGATCGATTCGGGGCCGGTCACCAGCTCGCCCTTGCGCGCAAAGCGGTCATCACTGAACAGTCGCTCCTGGGCCAGCGGGAAGGCGGTAAAGACCAGGTCCAGCCGGCCGGTGAACATGTCGTTGACCACGCCACCGGAGTCCGAATAGCGACGAATGTCCGCCTCGCCATGGTAGGTGGTCACGTACTCGTCCTGGATGGTGCCCTGCTGCACACCGATGGTCATGTCCGACAGGTCGCCTTCGGGGTCGATCTCTGCGTCGGCCTGGCCGACCCACACCGAGGGCACCTGATAGTAGGGATCGGAGAACAGTACCTGTTTCGCGCGTTCGTCGGTGATGTTCATGGCCGAGGCGATCAGATCGTACTTGCGCGCCAGCAGCCCCGGGATGATGCCGTCCCAGCCCTGCTCGACCCACTCGCACTGGCGCTGCATGCGCTCGCAGGCGGCCTCGACCAGCTCGACCTCGAAGCCGGTCAGGCTGCCGTCGGGCAGCTTTTCCTGGTACGGCGGATAGGGCACGTCGACACCGATGCGCAGCGGACGATCGTCGGCCTGGGCGGTGGTGGCAACAGCGGCGCTGGCGCCGGCAAGGGCCATCGCCAGGCCAAGGGAGGCAGACAGCGAAGCGTTAACTTTCATGGTCGTTTCTCGCTCTATTGTGATTGTGTGGTCAGATGATCGGAGGGCGCCAGTGCCAGCTCGCCCAAGGTGATGGAGGTCAACGGTGGGCGAATGCGGTAGTAGCCGACCTCGTCCATGTCGCGGCCCCGCTCGCGGGCCATCAACCGCGACACATTGGTGCCGCATAGCCGTCCCTGGCAGGGGCCCATGCCACAGCGGGTGAAGGCCTTGAGCTGGTTGGGCCCGGCGGGCCCCGCTTCCAGCGCCTCCTTGAGCTGGGCCCGGCTCACCCCTTCGCAGCGACAGATCAGGGTCTCGCCAGGCTGCCGCTCGACCCAGTCCGCCGGTGGCGTGAACAGTGCATCCAGCAGACGTCGACCGGACAGATCCTGGCGGCGTCGACGCCTCAGCGCGGCGCTTTCCCTGGCGATCGCCCTGGCGCTCTCCCTGGCGATCGCACGGCGATTATCGGCGTCTGCTCTCGGCGCCGCGGCGCCTTTCACGTTGGCTGTCGTGTCCTGCGGGTCAGCCATCTGGTCGTCCAGCGGCGTATCCTTCAACTCACTCATCAGATCATTCAGCACGGACAGCGCCGTCAGTCGCCCTTCGCGTTCGGCGTTCATGGCGCCGCCGATGCCGCCGCCGTCACCGGCCAGCCACACGCCCGGGCGCACCGACAGATCGTCGCGGCGATCGGGCACGAACGCCTGCTGGGCCTCCTGCCAGTGGTGCTCGATGCCCAGCCCTCGGGGGAGCTGTGGCTCGGGCACCACCCCCATATGGGTCAACAGCCAATCGGTCTTGAGCCTGTGCTCGTCGCTGTCGCCACGCCGGCGATAGCGCACCCCGGTCAAGCGCTGGTCACCCTCGGCAGCCAGCGACTGGACGCCTCGCACGATCGGCACCCCAGCGCGCCTCAACGTCGCCAGCATGCGCGCGCCCTTGGCGAGGTAGCCGCGCGCCCGCCAGGCCCTGAGCGGATGGCGCAGGGACCGCGCCAGTCCCAGGTTCGGCGCCGTATCGAGGATCATCCGGGGCGGGCAGCCGGCGTTGAGGTACTGCCAGGCCAGCAGGTACAGCAGTGGCCCGTTGCCCGCCAGCACCGGCGGCCCCTCGGTCAGCAGCGCCCCCTGCTTCATCAGGATCTGGGCGGCGCCGGCCTGCATCACCCCAGGTAGCTGCCAGCCGGGGAAGGGCCAGCCCCGCTCCATGGCACCGGTGGCGATGATCAGACGCTCAGCGTAGAGTTCCCGGCTGATGCCATCGTGCCCCCGCACGCCCAGGCGATGGGCGTCGTTCAGGGCATCGTCCAGCGCCTCGATCCACCACACCCGCGTGCCCGGGCGATAGTCGATCGCCCCCCGCCGGGCGGCGTCCAGGAAGGCGCCGACCAGGGCCCGACCGCGATGGTAGTCCTTGCCCATGACGGCGGCGTCGAGCTGGGGCTGGTCGAGCTGGCGGTAGATCTGCCCGCCCGGCGCCCTGGCCTGATCCAGCACCAGCGCGCGCAGGCCGGCCTCGGCCAGTCTCAGGGCCGCCGCCATGCCGGCAGGGCCTGCGCCGAGCACCACCACTCGGGCGCGGTCCCTGCTGCCGTCGGTGCCGACGGTTTCCTTCGGCTCACAGGTCTGCATCGTCGCCCCCCCTCCGGTCGTCACCACCGGCATGGTTGGTGGTGTCCAACTGGTAAGCCGTCGCTGTCTCTTCGTCGAGCTGGCGGCGTACCCGCATGCCCTGCTCCACCGTGACCAGACAGCCCTGCCGATTGGGGGCATCGTCGATGGTGATCAGGCAGTCGTGGCAGACCCCCATCATGCACAGCGGCGCGCGATGGCCACCGGCGGCATGTCGGCGGTAGCCGACGGCGCCCTGGTGCATCAGCACCGCCGCCGCCACGCTAAGGGTCGAGGGCACCTGGTATGGCGCGCCGTCGATGGTGATGGTGACCTCGGGCGTGGCCGTGGCCCTTTTATGCCGCTTGAGCATCGAAGCGTCCTCCCGAGAAGAGCGGATAGCGCTCGGTGAGCCGATCATCGTCCAGCGCTGCGGCCAGCTCATCAGCGTGAAAGGCGGCCAGGGTGATGCCACTGTGGCAGCTCAGGTTGTAGGCCCCGGGATAGCGCCGCGAGGCCTCGTAGACGGGGCAGCCGTCCGGCGTCATGATCCTCAGCGCCGCCCAGCTGCGCACCAGCCGCGCCGGCGCCAGATCGGGATAGATGGTCACCGCCCGCCGCGCCAGGGCGTGCAGGGTATCGAGGGTGACCCGGGTGTCATGGCCGACGTGCTCGAGTACGTCGCCGATCAGGTAGCCGCCGCTCGCCGTCTGGCGTATCTGCGGCGTCGGCAGACGGCCGGCGGCGGGCAGGCGCTCGCTGACCAGCACCTGGCCACGCACCGGCGTGACTCGACCGCAGAGCCCCAGCGGCGGAGCCAGCCGCGCCGCCCCCAGTCCGCAGGCCAGTACCAGCCGTTCGGCAGACACGGCGCCACGGGCGGTGTGGGCAACAAAGCCCGCCTCGCCGGGGTCGATCGAGGCGACCGGATGATGAGGCCGCACGTCCACGCCAAGCGCCTGGCAGGCGCTGTAGAGTGCGCGCAGCAGAAACAGCGGATTGCAGTGGCCGTCGTGGGGTGTCCAGATGCCCCCCGGGACGTCGCCGCCAAGGCCCGGCAGCAGTCGCTCAAGCCGCGCGCCCTCCAGGTACTCCCAGCGCACGCCGGCCTCACGGGCCCAGGGCGCGTCGTACAGTGCCTGGTACTCGGCGCAACGGCTGCGCACCTCGTCGTCGTCGAGACACAGATCGACGCCTCCGGGCTGCTCGAATTCCAGATCCACGCCGGTGCGCTCGCCAAGCTCGCCGGCAAATCTCGGCCAGGCTCGACTCGAGGCCAGCGACATCGCCGCGTAGGCGGGCATGCCGGCGCCCTTGCCCTGGACCCAGACCAGGCCCGCGTTGCCCCGGGAGGCCTTGAGCGCGGTATCGTGTTCATCGAGTACGCAGACGCGACGGCCACGGCGCGCCAGCCCGTAGGCCAGCGCCATGCCGACCACACCACCGCCGATGATCATTACCTCGTGTGCCATGGAAGCCTTGGACCCCTAGCCGTCGATTACCGATGACTCGACGATAGAAGCCACATCCCATACGATCCAATACCAATCAATGGCAAACCCATGCCCTGATGTTATGGCTCCTTTCGATGCAGGGCTGGATGCAGGGCTGATGGGCGGGGCTGATGGGTGGGTTCAGTGGAGGTTTCGATGGAGGACAGCGATGGACAGCCCCCGGCTCAGTGACCGCCAGTTGCAGGCCTTTCAGCACACCATGGACAGCGGCAGCGTCACCGCCGCCGCCAGCCGCATGCGCATCGCCCAGCCAGGCGTCACTCGGCTGTTGAAGCAGCTCGAACACGACCTCGGCTTTGCGCTGTTCTCGCGGATCAAGGGACGTCTGGTACCGACGCCGGAGGCGCGCCTGTTCTATCGCGAACAGCAGCGCCTGTGGCAGGGACTCGAGCACCTTAGAGACAGCGCCCGGCGGATTCGCCAGCGCGAGCTTGGCGGGCTCGGCATCAGCGCCATGCCGCTGCTCGGCCTGACCTTTGTCCCGGACGTCATCGCCGGGATGGCCAAGGATCACCCGGACCAGCACCTGCGGTTGTCCACCTACCGCTCCGAGCAGGTGGTGGAAGACGTGGTCACCCAGCGCTCGGAGATCGGTTTTTCCCTGCTGGGAGGCCAGGACGAACGCCTCGGTGCGTCAGCCTTCACCCTCGATAGCGTCTGCCTGCTGCCCCGGGCGCACCCGCTGGCAGGGCACGAAAGCATCGCCCTTGAGGACCTCGACGGCCAGACGCTGATCCACTATGAACCGGGAGACCCCAGCCGCCAGACGCTGGAGCGTGCCCTGGCCGAGCGAGGCGTCACGCCGCGCTCGCGGCTGGAGGTGTCGCTGGCGCTGCAGGCGACCCGGCTGGTTGGCCAGGGCGCCGGCATCGCCATCGTCGACGCCCTCAACGCCCGCGCCATGGGCGGCAGCGATAGCATTGCGCTACCGCTGCAAGAGCCCCTGACCGAGACCTTCTACCTGCTGACACCCCGGGACCAGCCGCTGTCGCGGCTGGCCGAGGAGTTTGTTCAGCGCTTTCGTCATCGGTTTGCCGAGGTGCAGGCCGGGCAGGATAGGCCTGGCACGACATAGCGTTGACGTTCAGCCAGTCGACTAACCAGTCCTCAGCTCCGGTATGACCAGCGAGAACCACGGCACGAAGGTGATGATCAACAGCGCAATGATCATGGCAAAGATGAAACCAATCACCGCACGGGACAGTTTCTCGATCTCTACCTGGCCGACCTGAGAGGCCATGAAGAGGTTCGCCCCCAGTGGCGGGGTGACGAATCCGATGGCCAGGTTGACGATCATCACGACACCAAAATGCACCGGCGACATCCCTAGCGACGTGACAATAGGAAGCAGCAGCGGCGTCAGGATGACAATCGCCGCCAGCGTTTCCATAAAGGTGCCCACCACCAATAGCAGCGTGAGGATAGCCAGTAGTATCAGAATCTTGCTATCCGTAACGCCGAGCACCCAGTTGGCAATGTCGGTCGGGACTCTCTCGATGGTGAGGATTCGACCGAAGGCCGTCGAGGCGCCAACGATCACCAGCACGGCACCCACCAGCAGCGCCGACTGTAGGATGATTCCGTAGAGATCCTGTGGCTTTATCTCGCGATAGACGAACACTCCGAGCACCAGTCCGTAAACCACGCCAACGGCAGCGGACTCGGTGGGTGTAAACAGGCCGGAATAGATACCGCCAAGGATGATGAACGGCATCAGCAGGGGCAATATGCCCTGCTGGAGAATCTGCAGCGCTTCCGCTTTGGAAAACTTGGTATCCGACCCCTGGTAGCCATGACGCCTGGACTGGATATAGGTATAGACCATCAGCGCTACGCCGATGATGATGCCAGGCAGAATCCCCGCCAGGAACATATCGGTCACCGATACCTGCGCGGTGATGGCATAAACGATCATCACCACACTAGGAGGAATGATGACACCAATCCCCCCGGCAGAAGCGACAATAGCGCCAGAGAAGGCACGGTCGTATCCCTTCTGAACCATGGCAGGAATCATGGCAAGTCCGATCGCCGCTACCGTCGCCGAGCCTGTACCCGAAATTGAGGCAACCACCATGCAGGCCACGATGGCAACGATACCCAAGCCTCCCGTCACCCGCCCCAGAAACAGCTCCGCAACACGAATCAGACGATTGGCGATACCGCCACGGCTCATGATGTTTCCGGCCAGGGTAAACAGGATGACGGCAAGCAGAGGAAAAGAGTTCAACCCATACACCAGCCCCTGAAAAAGAAAATCCGGATTAAGAAACGGCAGGCTATAGATCACGATAAGGCTGGCAACCGCCAGCGCGATACCGATGGGAACCCCCACCACCAGCAATCCCAGAAATGAACCGAACAGCAAGGTGGCCGTCATGACAAGGCTCCTTCCGTGGTGGGCGAAGCGTGCCGTTCCTTGAGACGTTGGGAAATCTTCTGCAGCAGCCGGATCACGTTCAAGGCACCACCGAGAACAATGGACCCGTACAGAATGGCGACAGGGATCTCGAGCCCGGAGGATATCTGGCCCAGCTCGAGGCTTCGCTCAATGATGTTTGCGCCGTAATAGACCACCAAGACGGAGTACACCAGAAAAATCATATCCGCCAGGATCAAACAAGCCACTTGTCCCCTCTTCGGCAGCAAGGCGATGGCCGCGGTTATCCTGATATGTCGATCGTCTTTAATGGCGTAGCTGATACTTAAATAGATTACCCAGACGAACAGGTAGCGTGAGAGTTCTTCGGCCCAGCTGATGGGATTGTCGAAGACACGCAGCACTATCTGCAGCGAAATAAAAAAAGTGATAAGTGTTACACCGATGACGATAAGCACCGGCTCGAAGTGCCTGTCGAAGGCACGCAACAACGCCATGATCTTCATCTTTATTCTCCTGAAGACGGCACAGAGAAACACCAACAATCATGGCTTGAACGATCTATCGCCGCGCCCCAGGACCAGATGCTCGACATCGGTTCAAGGACGCCTGTCACCACCGGCAACCGATCCATCAAACCCAGCCGTCATGACGGCATTTCTCCGAAGCGGTCACACCGTGACCGCATGTCGGCGGCAGTTACCGCAAGCGTTCAACAGCGTCCACCATCTGCTCGAACAGTTCAGGGCCTGTACGATCCCGAAGCTGCTCGCGCACGGCGCCGTTCATGCGTTCGGCCATGACTTCCTTCAAGGAATCAGGCATCTCTGACACCTCGACACCAAGTTCTTCCAGTTCGCCAATGACCTGATTGTTGGCTTCCATCGCCAGTTCACGTTGATACGCTATCGCCTGATCAGCCGCTACCTCGACGGCCTGCTGCTGCTCTTCCGTCAGACCCTCATAGAATTCGGCGTTCATGAACCAGACAAAGTTGGTGTAGATGTGGCCAGACATCGTCATATGGCTCTGAACCTCATAAAAGCGCTGAGACTTTACCGAAAACGCCGCGCTTTCCTGAGAATTGATCAGGTTCTGCTGCAATGACGTATAAATTTCGCCCCAGGCCAGCGGAATTGGCGTCGCCCCCACTGCCTCCCAGGCAGCTATCTGCATCGGGTTGTTGGCGGAGCGCAAGCGCACATTACCCAGCGCTTCCTCGCTATCGATGGGGCCGAGGTTGGAGGTGATATGACGAAACCCGACCTCACCAAACCCCAGACCATGCAAACCCCGCGACGTCATCGCATCGAGCAAGGCTTCACCACCGTCCTCACTGTCCAGCACCCGATGGGCATGCTCTTCATCGTCGAACAGGAAAAACAGATCCAGCACATTGAACTCGGGAATATAGGGTGCAAGCAGAACAGACGCTGCCGCAGTCATCTGCATATTGTTGTTTTGCACCATGTCGGTCACCTCGGCGACACCACCAAGCTGACCGCCCTCATATATCTCGACGCCAAGATCCACTTCTTCGGCTTCGAGATCCTCCTTGAATTTCACCAGCGCCTTATGAAGAGGCGTGTCGGCCTGATTATCGTGAGCGATTCTGATGACTTCTGCATGGGCCGACGAGGCGGCCAATATTACGGAAGACATGAGAACTGACGTGAGTATTTTATTCATTATTTTCTCCGTAAAGCGTAAGCTATTTATAACTTCCCACCTGGCGGCAATACTGCCTGGGGGGATATATCGCTGGAAGCGAGGTGACAGCGTGATGTCATTCAGCCTGGCGTAGCCATCGAGCCAATCCCTCGGCGACACTTTCAGGCTGCTCCAATGGCAAGTAGTGGCTCGCGCCTTCCACCCACACTAGTCGACTTGTGGGTGACGCGGCGTCGGCAGATGTTGGTTTCTCTGGCAAGCACAATGCATCACCTGTACTGGCCAAGAGCAGAGTTGGACGAGAAAACGCTGCCAATACGTCGTGCTGATCTCTTCGAGTAATCGCCATCAAGGTCTGCCGCTCAAACCCTTGGAGGCCGGTGTCGATCGCCATCTGTCGTATCAGCCTTTCACTCTCTGAATATCCCGGATGCGAAGCGCGAAGGCCGGCAGGAACAAACTGCTCGCTGACCAGCGCTTCGAGACCACGGCTCCTGGCCAGCTCAAGCTGGTCCTGACGAGCCTGGCTCCCTGCTGGAGTATCGGCCTGGGCATGGCTGCAGATCAGCGCCAGACGGTCGACTGACTCAGGCGCCTGACGCACCAGTTCTAACGCCGCCAGTCCGCCCAGTGAAAACCCGGCCAATGCAAATCGGGCCGGAAGCTCCTTTCTGAGCGATGCCACCACCTCGGTCATGCTGCTGCCTTTGCCGTAGCGGGGCGTCACCACCTCGACGGCGTCAGGCATGAACGACAGCATTCGAGCCCACAGCCGTTCATCGCAAAGGGTCCCCGGCAACAGCACCAGTGGCAGGACACTCATCAGCTAGCCTCTCTCAGCATCTGAATACGCTGCATCGCTTCGCTGCGCATCAGCTGCGTATCATTGCCAGGCGTTACCAGGGACGCACCCGCCGACTGCATCGCATGGGCCATGGCCAGATCGCCACAGAAAATGCCTGAGTATTTTTCGTACCGTTGGCAAAGCTCCAGCAGGTCATGAATGTGATCTGCCAGGACGGACTCCTGCCAGGGGGTTGCCGGTGAGATCCCCAGGCTCAGTGCCAGATCGTTCGGGCCTATGTAGATACCATCCAGGCCCGGCACCTGCAGGATATCTTCGGCGTTTTTCAAGCCATCCTGGGTTTCGATCATCGCCAGCACCAGCACCTCTTCGTTGGCATGCGCCAGGTAGTCGGAGCCGCCGTACAACAGTCCACGAGCGGGGCCAAAGCTTCGGCGTCCCAGCGGCGCGTAACGGGTGGCACTGACCAGCTGCCGAGCTTGTTCGACGGTTTCGATCATCGGACAGATGACGCCGTAGGCACCCATATCCAGCAGCTTGTTGAGCTCGGCCATATCGTTTCCGCTACAGCGCACCCACGGCATCGCGGGCGTGGCGGAGATAGCCTGCAGCAGGCGGGGAACCGCATCGATACCAAACTGACCGTGTTGAAGATCCACCGTGACGGCATCAAACCCGCAGTGACCCAGTACCTCGGCAACGTAACCGCTATCGCTGGAAAGCCAGGCGTTGATCGCGGTGGTACGCTGACTTGCCAATTGCTTCAAACCGTTGTGACGCATGATGGAACTCCTTATCAGGCACGCAAGGCGATGGTGCTGGTCGACGCAACGTAGCCGTTTGGATCCAGGGCGTAGCCAGCGGCCTCTGCCTGCTCGACAACCTCGGGGGACCACTCCAGTTGCGTCCGGGCATCGGAGCCAGTGATGACCAGCACTCGGCCGCAATCAGTCCCGATGTTCTTCAATGAGCGCCAGACCCCGGCGGGCACTGACACCAGGTCCCATTCACCCAATCTTGTGGTGACATCAGCCTCGCCATTGAAGGCGACCTCCCACTCGCCATGGCGTACAAGAAAGACCTGACTGTCATGGTGACGGTGGGCCAGCAGCCCTTCCCCCGGCTCGGCCTCCAGCCACGCCATGGCAAAGCCGTGGGGGTTGAACACGCGCGGTTGCTGATCGCGGTCTTCCGTGAGGCCGTGGCCGATCACACTGGCCAGCCTTTTCCGACCACCGGGCAGCACCGAGTCGAGGGTCGGCCGGTCGGACCAGACAAGGTCTTCCTCCAATGTCACCCGTGCGCGCATGTCCTCCAGAGACCAGCGCTTGAGTTGGTCAATATCTTCCTGGGGCATTGGCTCGAGCAGCTCGGGCAACGCCTCGCCTTCAAGCGCGTTCAGGTCGACCAGCTTGGAATCGGCAGCAGCAAGCGCCAATCCCGTTTCTCTGGCCTGTCGGATGACATCGGGACTCCAGATAACACCACCGGTCTTGTTCTGCCCCAGGCAGGTGAAGAGAAAACCGTCGTCGGGGCCGGTGTTGGTAAAGCCGCGGTAGATCCATGTGGGCACAGAGAGAATCCCTCCCTCGCCCATGGTGAACTCGCCTTCCTTTCCATCGACGCCCCAGCGGAAGGTCCACTCCCCGGAGAAGCAGATGAATACTTCCGCGGTGAAGTGCAGGTGCAGATTGTTGGTGACGCCATTGGGCATGGCAGCGCCACCTATATTGAAGCCATGAGCTTCCTGAAGATTGATCACCTGCTTGTTGGATTGCGACACCCCTCCGCCGATGAAGGCATAGTTGTACTTTGGCATCGATCCTGGGATGCGGCAGTCGATAAAGGCTTCTGAGCAGCCTTGGTGGTCCGCGCGCCGCACGACCCTGCGCTCTGCTTGTGAAGGCTGAATGGTAGTCATCAGGCGTCCCTTTCGTAGTGGTTCAACGAAAGGTAGTAGGGACACAAAAATACTTACAATATATATTTAATGACCATATCATTCGCAGAAAGTATCAAAGGGCAACAATATGCTGGAGCTCAGACACTTTCGATACTTCATCGCCGTCGCAGAAGAGCTGCATTTTGGTCGGGCCGCAGAGCGGCTGTGCATGACCCAGCCGCCGCTGAGCATGCAGATACGTCAGTTGGAAGAAGACGTGGGCGTACCGCTGTTCGTTCGAGGGCACCGTCCCATCAAGCTCACTGCGGCCGGTGAAGTACTGCTAGAGCATGCCAGGGCGGTACTTTCCCAAGCCGATTCGGCTCTGCAGAAAGCACGTCTGACCGCCCGAGGCGAGGCGGGTCATCTCACTATCGCGGTTACCTCCGCATCCGTGCTTGGCCTGTTGCCACGGCTTATCGCGGCGTTCAAGCGGCGCTACCCGGCGGTAGAGCTGAACGTCCGAGAAATGGTGTCTCGGGATCAACTGGCTGCCCTGAGCCAATCCGACATCAATATTGGTCTGATCAGACCCCCCGCCGACCACCCGGATATTGACGTACAGACCATTCACGTCGAGCCCATTGTCGTGGCCATTCCTGCCAACCACCCACTGGCCGAACGGGACAGCATTCCCGTCAGCGCCATGAATCGAGTGCCCTTTATCAGTTTCGACAGCAGGGCAGCGTCCTATTTCAATCGCCTGGCACACGATCTTTTGGACGCCCGTGGGGTGAGGCCAGACGTCGTGCAGTCGGCGACCCAGTTGCACACCGTGGTCGCCCTGGTGTCGGCAGGACTGGGATTGGCGCTGGTTCCGCAGGCCGCTTCGCGTATTCAGTTCGAGGACGTGGTGCTAAGACCACTGGACATGGAGCCACCACCGATGGCCGAGCTATGTGTTGCCTGGAACACCCAGGACAAGAACCCCGCTGTCGGGACGTTTCTCGAACTCGCAAGGGAGAAATGGTCGCCAGCGGGGCCATCCGCGTCACCGGAGGGTTGAACCTTGAGATCAGACGCGGTCTGCGCCGGGAGGTCGTATCCTGATCGCTGCCCCAGGCCCTACCACTACAGCCGCAGCCTGGGCTGGATAACATCGAGAAACGCCTGAATGCGGGCAGACAGGGCGGTATTGCGGTAGTACACCGCCTGCACCAGTTCCCGGGGACCGCCGTGGCGCATGGCGTCAGGCAAGATGACCTCGAGGCGTCCGCTGGCGATATCATCGCCCACCATGAAGTTCGAATGGCAGGCGATGCCCTCCCCGGCCAGGCACAGGTTTCGCATCACCTCGCCACTGGAGGTCGCAAGCGTGGGCGTGATCTCTTCATCCAGGCCCTCCACAGGCCAGCGATTAAGCGCTGTCGGTTCGAGAAAGCCAATCAGCTGATGATCGGCCAGCTCCGCCACCGAGGCTGGCCGTCCGGCCCGCTCGAGATAGGCGGGGCTCGCCACCAGATACAGCCGCGAGCGCCCCAGCAACCGGGCGTGCAGGGTGGAGTCCGCCAGGGCACCGATGCGAATGGCCACGTCGGCACGCTGCTCCAGCAGGTTGATGATGCCGTCGCTGGCGGAGAGCTCCAGCTCGATACCGGGATAGCGACGACGGAATTCTCCCACCAAAGGCACCAGCTGATGCAGCACGAAGGGGCTGGCGGCATCCACCCGCAGGCGTCCGCTAGGCTCGCCGCGCCCCAGCGCCAGCGACTCTTCGGCGGCGATCAAGCGCTCGAGCCCGACGCGCACCTGCTCGATAAAGCGACAGCCTTCATCGGTCAGGGCGACGCTTCGTGTAGTGCGGTTCAATAGCGGGACCTCGAGGCGCTGTTCCAGGCGCTGCACCGCCCGGGAGACCCGCGCCACCGGGACGTCCAGGCGCGACGCGGCGGCGCTGAAGCCGCCGCTATCGACCACCGCCAGCAGCAGTTCCAGATCTTCGGAGCGGGTCTTCATCGTTGCGGTTCCTGTTCGGTTCGGCGCTGCTTTTTTCGGCGCTGCTTGGTTTGGCGCTGCTTGGTTTGGCGCTGCTTGGTTCGGCGCTGTTCGGTGCGTCTCTATGTATCTCGTTTCTGTTTAGCGCGCAATTGTCTCGATAGCGACAAAGGTGTTTCTCGATTAGTCGCGTTTATCGCAAAAGTCTCCTCCGCCAGACTCCGCGTCGTCAAGTCGTCTCCGAGACGACGCCATCTCGACAGGAGAAACAGATGCCCATCGCGTTATTTGCGCTGACCCTCAGCGCCTTCGCCATCGGTACCACCGAGTTCGTCATCGTCGGTCTGGTGCCCACCATCGCCCAGGACCTGGGCGTCAGCCTGCCCTCTGCGGGACTGCTGGTCAGCCTCTACGCCGCCGGTGTCGCGGTAGGGGCGCCGGTACTGACCGCCCTGACCGGCCGCTTCAATCGCAAGTGGGTCCTGCTCGGCCTGATGACGCTGTTCATCGCCGGCAATCTACTGGCCTGGCAGGCCCCCGGGTATGGTTCGCTGATCACCGCCCGCATACTGACCGGCCTCGCCCACGGCGTGTTCTTCTCGATCGGCTCCACCATTGCCACCAGCCTGGTCGCCAAGGACAAGGAAGCCAGCGCCATCGCCATCATGTTCACCGGCCTGACCGTGGCGCTGGTCACCGGCGTGCCGCTGGGCACCTGGATCGGCCAGACCTTCGGCTGGCGCGCGACCTTCCTGGTGGTCTCGGCGCTCGGCCTGCTCGCCCTGATCGGCAGCGCCCTGCTGATTCCTGGCAACCTCAAGCGCTCGGCCCCGGCGACGCTGGGTCAGCAACTCAAGGTACTGACCCATCCCCGCCTGCTGCTGGTCTACGCCATCACCATCCTGGGCTACGGCGGTACCTTCACCGCCTTCACCTTCCTCGCCCCGATCCTCGAGCAGACCACCGGCTTCGCGCCGTCCATGGTCAGCCTGATCATGCTGGTCTACGGCGCCTCGGTGGCCATCGGTAACCTTTATGGCGGCAGGCTGGCCGACCGTCTCGGCCCCATCCCCGCCCTGACCCTGATCTTCACCGGACTCGTCGCCATCCTGCTGGTGCTCAGCGTCAGCGCCGTCCACCCGGTCGCCGCGGTGCTGACGATCCTGGTGTGGGGCGCCTTCGCCTTCGGTAACGTGCCGGGGCTGCAGGTCTACGTGGTCAAGCTGGCCGAGCGCTATGTGCCCGAAGCGGTGGACGTGGCCTCGGGGCTCAATATCGCTGCCTTCAATATCGGCATCGCGCTGGGCTCGGTGGTCGGAGGCCAGGTGGTCACGCACCTCGCGCTGACCGACACCGCCTGGATCGGCGCCATCATCGTGCTGGCGGCGCTGGTGCTGACCCGGCTGTCCGGCAGGCTCGATCAGCGTCGCGCCGCTCGCCTGGCCAGCGCCTGAAGCCCGCGACCCGCGACCCGCGTCCCGCGACAGCCACCGAGCGAACGAGAAAGCCTCGTGGCTGTCGCATCAGTACTTCGCCTGCTAAATTTTTGTGACGAACCCTTGAAGTCGCAAGGGTCTCCCCGCATGTCATTAACGACACATCGAAGCACGTATCGGCAAAACACCGGCCTGCCGGTGACAAAGGAATCCAGGGTCCCGCTGTGCGGGCCTCGCCACGACAATGGAGCCAAGATGTCTCAGCCTATCCCCAACCCCGGTCTCGGTACCTTTCGCCTGACGGGCGACACCCTGCGTCACGCGGTCACCACCGCGCTGAAGCTTGGCTATCGGCATATCGATACCGCCCAGTTCTACGGTAACGAAGCCGAGGTCGGCTCCGCCATTGAGGCGAGTTCGGTCCCCCGCGACGAGATCTTCCTGACCACCAAGGTGTGGTGGGATCGTCTGGATCCGGTATCACTCAAGGCAAGCGTCGAGGAGAGCCTGTCCAAGCTGGGCACCGGCTACGTCGACCTGCTGCTGATCCATTGGCCGTCGCCGGACGATGAAGTCCCCATGCGCGACTACCTGACCGCCCTCAAGGAAGTGAAGGACGCCGGCAAGGCGCGCCACATTGGGGTGTCCAACTTCACCAAGGCGCACATCGATCAGGCGGTGGATATCCTCGGCAAGGGCGAGATCCTGACCAACCAGATCGAGGTCCACCCCTTCCTGCAGAACCGCGAACTGATCGCCCACTGCGAACGCCACGGCATCATCCCCACCGCCTTCATGCCGCTGGCCGTGGGCAAGGTGCTCGAGGACGAGACGCTGAAGGCCATCGCCGAGAAGCATGGCGCCAATCCGGCCCAGGTCGCCATCGCCTGGCTCAACCAGCTCGGCATCCCGACCTTCCCCTCCTCGACCAAGGAGCAGAACCTCAAGAGCAATCTCGAGGCGCTGAAGCTCCAACTGACCCAAGAGGACATGGACGCCATCGCCAAGCTGGACCGGGGTGAGCGTGTCGCCAGCCCCGACTTCGCACCTAAGTGGGATCAGTAGACCGGCAGACCGACGCTGCCATTTCTGATCTCGTTCCAGGCTGACCATCGATCAGACCTGACCCAAGGCGCCACCTGCGGTTACTACCGCCGGTGGCGCATTTTTTCGCTTCTTGCGTCAGGTGTCTTGGCACAGGGTCTGACAATCTAGGCGCAAATGGCCTGTGTTATGGCCCACGGCGCGATCGTTTCCGATAGTGAAGTCACGGGCCGACCACAAAGTCGCACGCGCACCATGACCATCTGGTCAGTCCTCAGAGAGGCAACCCCATGGCCACAGATTTGGAGACGCTGATCTCCCGCGAAGATCCAGCGCTCGTCGAAAGAGCCAGGAAGAAAGCCGACGCCATGCTGCTCGAGCTCAGGATCGCTGACATTCGCAAACTGGCGGAGATGACCCAGCGCGAGATGGCGGATGCGCTGGGCGTCAAGCAACCCACCATCGCAGGACTGGAAAAAGGCGGCCAGGACGTGCGTTTGAGCTCCATCAAGCGCTATGTCGAAGCCATCGGTGGAAAGGTCAGCCTGACCATCGAGCTGGCGGATGGCAGCCAGCACGACTTTCCGGTGTAGCTCCTGTGTCGCCTTGGCGCCACCGCCCCCTTGCCGCTGCCTTCACCCCTTGGCGCCAGGTACCTCTGGCGTAGCGTCGTGCTCGGGTGGTGCCAGCGGCTTGATCGTCCAGCCGGTGTAGCCGTAGAGCACGGTGACCAGCGGCGACAGCCAGCAGAAGAAGTTGAACGGCAGATAGGCAATCGTCGCGACCCCCAGCGTCGCCGCTTGGTAGGCACCACCGGAGTTCCAGGGCACCAGATTGGCGGTGACGGTGGCCGAATCCTCCACCGCCCGGGACAGGTTCTCCGGCGCCAGTCCCCGCTCTCGGTAGGCCTCGGCGTAGGTGCGTGCGCCCATGACGATGGCCATGTACTGATCGCACAGCACCACATTGGCGCCGATCGACGTCAGCACCGTGGACAGGATCAGCGAGCCCCGGGTCCTTGCCGCCTTCAGAATGGTCTCGGCGATGGTCCTGAGCTGCTGGGTGCGCTCCATGACCCCGCCGAACATCATCGCCACGATGACCAGACTGATGGTGTAGAACATCGAGTTCAGGCCGCCGCGGCTAAGCAGGCTGTCCACCGCCTCGACACCGGTATCGGAGGTCACGCCACCAAAGGCCACCTGCATCAGTTCAGCGTAGTCGGCCCCCTGCATGCCCAGCGCACAGAGACCACCGGCGATGACCCCCAGGGTGATGCCGGGTATCGCCGGCAGCCGCTTGTAGGAAACGAACAGCACCAGCAAGGGCGGCAGCAGCAGCACCGGGTTGATGACGTAGTGCGCCGCCAGGGTCTGCTGCATCACCTCGACCCGCTCGAGCCCGCCGGACGTGCCTGAGTAGTAAAGACTCAGCGCCATCTCGATCACCAGGGTCAGGCCAATGCTGACCCCGGTGGTGTAGGACATGTGCTTGATATGGGTGAACAGGTCGGTACCGGCCATGGCCGGTGCCAGGTTGGTGGTATCCGACAGAGGCGACATCTTGTCGCCGAAGTAGGCCCCGGACAGCACCGCCCCGGCCACCAGCGGCAGCGGAATCCCCAGCGAGCCGCCGATCCCCATCAGCGCCACCCCCAGGGTGCCGGAGGTGCCCCAGCTCGACCCGGTCGCCAGCGACGAGATGGCGCAGATGACCACCGCCGCCGGCAGGAAGATCGTCGGCGACAGCAGCTTGAGGCCATAGGAAATCAGCGTCGGCACCACCCCGGCCTGAATCCACACCCCGATCAGTACCCCCACCACCATCAGGATGATCAGCGCCGGCAGGGCGTTGTGGATGCCTCGCACCATGCCTTCCTGGATATCGTCCCAGCGGTAGCCGCAGCGCAGCGCCACCAGGCTTGCCACGATCACCCCGAGCAACATGGGGATCTGCGGGTCGAGGCCGTAGACGACGATGGACACGCCGATGCCGACCACCAGGGCGATCAGCGATACCAGCGCCTCCGTCAGGGTCGGGGGGCGCTGCACTGGGGAAAAGAGGCGGTGGATCAAAAGGGGCACTCCTGAGCAGGGTCGGTCGCCGACAGAGCCGGAGAGAACCCGCGAACCCGAGCCGCTGCTCGAGCGCTCCCCCCGACGATTCAGGAAAGCTAGGCGGCGATTCACAACGCTGCCATCAAAGCGTCATCAATCGTTTCAATTCAGCAAAGTCGCTGGCGTATGTCGGCGCCCTATAACGTCAATGTCCAACCGACTAGGGGCCATGAAGCCTCCCCCACACCGCCTGCCCCTCTTGTCCCTACCTGGATGTCCCCCGCTCCGCCTCGGCCAGAAAGTCCTCGACGTCCCCCTGAAAGCCCTTCAGATGGGCCTTGATACGCTCGTCCGGCCAGTCCCACCAGGCCAGGCGTTCGAGCCGTTCGGCGATGGCGGGATCATCGAAGCGTGGCCTGAGCACCCGGGCGGGGTTACCCACCACGATGTGGTAGGCCGGCACGTCCCTGGTCACCACGCTGCCGGCGCCGACGATGGCGCCATGACCGATGGTCACGCCGGGCAGCACGATGGCGCCGTGGCCGATCCAGACGTCGTGGCCGATAACCACCCGGTCGGCCTCGCGCCAGGCGAATACTTCGCCGTCGAGGGCCTCGTCGCTGAAGCCGAACTTGCCGGGGCGATAGCTGAAGTGGTGCAGGGTCGGCCGCCACCAAGGGTGGTTGCTCGGGTTGATGCGCACACTGGCGGCGATGGAGGTGAACTTGCCGATGGTAGCGAACATGACGTCGCCGTCACGCTCGATATAGCTGTAGTCGCCGAGACTGACATGGTTGAACACGCAGCGACTGCCAACCTCGGTGAAGCGCCCCAGCTCACTGTGGTGCAGGCGTGCGTCCGCGGCGACGTTGGGCCGCTCGGACAGACGCGGGGACGTCGGCTGGTCCAGCGCGCTGGATGAGTCTCTGGGCGAGTCACAAGGCAAGGAGCCGTCAGGCACAGACGGCGTGGGGATATCGGACATGATCAGGAGTGCTCTCGCAGATAAGTCAGCATGAAGGAAGCCAAGGCCGCAACTGGAGCAGCGCCTTGCCTGGGCTTAGTACGAAAAGCCGGCGAGCGATGGTTTGACAAGGCAAAAATCGGTGAGACAGCGCAGTTTACGAGGTGTAAATGAGCACGTTGATCCGATTTTTAACGCCGTATTACCGAGCGCCGACACTTTTCATGCAAGCCCTAGCAGACGGCGTCCAGGCGATCCCAGTCCTCCAGCGTCTCGCCGTCCCGGGCGATGCGCACCTTGGGCGGCAAGGGGGTCGGCTGGTCCAGGCGCTCGGCGTCCAGTTCATGGCTGATGTGGGTGAGATAGGCCCGGGGCGGGTCGAGCCGGGTGATGATCTCCAGCGCCTGGGTGATGCTGTTGTGGTTGCGCGTCTCGAGCTGGCTGGCCGGGTGGCAGGCGTCGAGCACGACGACGTCGGCGTCCCACTGGCGCAGAAAACGCTCGGTGGCGCCGGGCAGACCCTGGGTGTCGGTCAGGTAGGCCAGGCGGGTGCCGCCATCATCCAGGCAGTAACCGAGGGTCGGCTTGCTGTGATTGAGCGGCACCGGGGTCACCGTCAGCCCATCGAAGTCCAGCGGCTTGAACGGCTTGAGCCCCGGCTGGAAGTCGAGGATGCCGCTGTTGCGATAGAGATCGGCGCAGCCGTTGGGATCCTTGGGACCGTAGACCGGGATCGACGTGCCGGTCCCCCAGCGCAGGTGAAACAGCCCCTGCACATGGTCGGCGTGGTAGTGGGTGACGAAGAAGGCGGCGGGACGCTCCAGCTCGCAGCTATGGGCCAGGTCCATGCGCCCGGCGTCGAGCAGGTAGCGCCGGCCGTCCACGCTCAGCTCGGCGCAGCAGGGGCCACGCTGATGGCTGGTGAACACCCTGGCCCGAGTGCAGGCGCGGCAGTCGCAGCCGAAGCGAGGCACCTGGGCACTGTCTCCGGTGCCGTTGAAGCGAAACTCCATGGAAGTCTCCGAGCTGAAGCAAGGGGCACAAGCCGCTTGCGCTGATGAGGTGGTACGCACTGCCGCTGTAGTCGGCGATCGACACAAGGCCGGCGCCGACAGGCTCGACGCCGGCTCCGTCAGTGGCGGGAGGCGATGATCGCCTCCAGCGCCCGGACGCTCTCGTCCAGGCTGCCACCGTTGTCGACGCGATCCAGCGCCGGATGGCAGCGCTCGAGTTCGGCCTCCACCTCGGCGTGGCGCGCAAGGCGCGCCTCGATCTGATCGACGCTCTCGCGCCCGCGCCTGGCGAGCCGCTCTCGCAGCACCTCGGGCGGGGCGGTCACCACCACCGGCGTGAGGCGCTCGCCGAAGCGCGCGCGGGCGGCCGCGAGCTCACGACGACTGCCGTTGAGCAGCACCGTGGCCCCGGCCGCGAGCCAGGCCTCCACCTCGATGCCGACGCCGTAGTGAAGCCCGTGGGCGACCCAGTCAAGGCAGAACAGGCCGCGCGTGCGCCGGGCCTCGAACTCGGCCGGCGACAGCGCCACCGAGTCCTCGCCGACGCCGCTTGGCCGGGTGATGTAGCGGTGCGCCACCAGCAGGTCCGGGCGCCGCTTTCGCACGGCGTCGAGCAGGCTGTCCTTGCCCACGCCGCTGGCGCCGATCAGGTAGACCAGCATCAGTGCACCTGCCTGCCCGCGCACCACACGCGCTGGACCAGCGGATGGCCGTCGACCTCGCGCACCCGCACCAGATCGGCGCGCAGCCCCTGAGCGATACGCCCGCGATCATCAAGGCCCACGGCCTCGGCCGGCCTGCGCGAGGCCGTGGCCACCGCGCGGGGCAGGTCGTAGCCGTCCTCCATGGCGGCGATACGGAAGACCGCATCGAGCAGCGCCGCCGGGTAGTAGTCGGAAGACAGGATGTCGAGCACGCCCAGGCGCACCAGCTCGGCCGCGGCGATATTGCCGGAGTGGGAGCCGCCGCGGACTACGTTGGGGGCGCCCATCATCACCGCCATGCCGTGACGATGGGAGGCCTCGGCGGCCTCCCGGGTGGTGGGAAACTCCGCTACCCGGGTGCCGTACTCGAGGCTTTCCGCCACGTGGGCGACGGTGGCGTCGTCGTGGCTGGCCAGGGCCAGGCCGCGCTCGCTGCACAGCTCGGCGATGGCGCGACGGTGGGCACTGGAATAGGCGGCGCTGTTGGCCAGCTGCTTCTCGATAAAGGCCTCGAGGCTGGCATCGTCCAGGCCGTACTTGCCCTGGTAGTAGACGCGGTAGGCGTCGAGGCTGGCGAACTGGCGCTGGCCCGGCGAGTGATCCATCAGCGACACCAGCCCCAGCAGCGGCGAGTCCATGAAGCTCTTGAAACGCGCCAGGGTATCCGGGTGGCACACCTCGCAGCGCAGGTGCAGACGGTGGTCGACCCGGGCCATGCCGTTGTCGTTGATATCAGCCAGGGACGAGACCATCTCGTCGAGGGCGCCGTGGCGCATGCTCTGCTCGTCGACGTCACCGATCGACACCGCGTCGAACACCGTAGTGATGCCGCTGGCGGCCATCTGGGCGTCGTGGGCCAGCGCCGCCTGGCGGCCCGGCCAGGACACCTTGGGCCTTGGCTGGAAGTACTTTTCCATATTGTCGGTGTGCAGCTCGATCATGCCAGGCATCAGGATATCGCCCTGGCAGTCGATCACCCCCGGCAGCGACACCGGGCCGCGTTCCAGCGCCTTGATCACGCCGTCCTTGATCACCAGGCTGCCGTGCACCACCTCGTCGTCGAGCACCAGCCTGGCGTTGGTCAGAATCTGATCCTGGTTCATGAAAGGGACTCCCCGGAGTCGGTCTGACGAAATGAGGTCTGGTCTGACGCGGTGTGGTCAGCGTCGGTGCCACCAAGCAGCATATGCCCTTCCAGCTCCAGCAGGCGATCGGCGACCCGCTCGCGCACCTCCTCGTCGTGGAAGATGCCGAGCATGGCGGTGCCACGGGCCTTGGCCTCATCGATCAACTGCACCACCACCTCGCGGTTGGCGGCGTCCAGCGACGCCGTGGGCTCGTCGAGCAGCAACAGCGGGTGCTCGGCGATAAAGCCACGGGCGATATTGACCCGCTGCTGCTCACCGCCGGAGAAGGTCCCCGGCGCCAGCTCCCACAGTCGCTCGGGCAGGTTGAGCCGCGCCAGCAGGGCCTCGGCACGGGTGCGGGCCTCGCCGGCGTCACAGCCCCGGGCCAGCAGCGGCTCCATCGCCACCTCCCGGGCCGAGACCCGGGGCACCACCCGCAGAAACTGGCTGACGTAACCGATCACGTCGCGCCGCAGCAGGTGCCAGGCGTGGGCCGGCAGCGCCGACAGCTCCAGCTCGCCGTCCTCGAAGTGCAGCGTCAGCTGCCCGCCGCTGACCCGGTAGTTGCCGTTGACCATCTTCAACAGGGTGCTCTTGCCGATGCCGCTGCGCCCGGCCAGCACCAGGCACTCGCCCGGCGACAGGGACAGATCGAGACCGCGCATCACCGGCAGCGCCTGGCCGCCCTGGGCGTGCAGCACGAAGGTCTTGTCGAGCCGCCGGGCGGTAAGAAAGGGGGACGTCATCTTGGACTCCTGAGAAAGCGAATTCATGGCGTCAGCACCGAGGACACCAGCAGCTGGGTGTAGGGATGCTGCGGATCGTCGAGGATCTGATCGGTCAGCCCGGCCTCCACCACCCTGCCCCGGCGCATCACCATCAGGCGGTGGGCCAGCAGCCTGGCCACTGCCAGGTCGTGGGTGACCAGGATCACCGACAGGCCGAGCTCCCGGGTCAAGGTGCGCAGCATGTCCAGAAGCCGCGCCTGGACCGAGACGTCGAGGCCGCCGGTGGGCTCGTCCATGAACACTAGCCTCGGCTGGGTCACCAGGGTGCGGGCGATCTGCAGGCGCTGCTGCATGCCACCGGAAAAGGTCTGGGGGGCGTCGTCGATGCGCGCCGGGTCGAGCTCGACCCGGCCCATCCAGTCCTGGCCGGCGGCGCGCAGTTCGCCATAGTGACGCTGGCCCAGCGCCATCAGCCGCTCGCCGACGTTGGCCCCGGCGGAGACGCCCAGGCGCAGGCCGTCCCGGGGGTTCTGGTGGACCAGGCCCCACTCCATGCGCAGCAGGGCGCGGCGGCGTGCCTCGCTGATGGCGTAGAGGTCGAGCACTTCGTCCTTGCCGGGGCTGCCGCCGACCGAGCCGGCCTCCCCTGCGTGATAGACCACCTGACCGCGATCCGGCGCCTCGAGCCCGGAGAGCACCCGCAACAGGGTCGACTTGCCCGAGCCGGACTCGCCGACGATGCCCAGCACCTCGCCCTGGTGCAGGGTGAAATCGATCTCCTCGCAGCCCTTGCCGGGGCCGTACAGGCGCTGGATGGCGCGGGCCTCGAGCAGGGCGGGACGTTCAAGCTGTGGGCGCTTCATGCCTTCTCCTCGCTGCGGGAGTTGCAGTAGTCGGTATCCGAGCACACGAACATGCGTGCGCCCTGATCATCGATGATGACCTCGTCCAGGTAGCTGTCGGTGGCCCCGCAGATGGCGCAGGGCTCGTCCCAGGCCTGGATCTCGAAGGGGTGGTCCTCGAAGTCGAGGCTCTCCACCCGGGTGTGTGGCGGAATCGCGTAGAGGCGCTTCTCGCGGCCGGCGCCGAACAGCATCAGCGCCTCGCTCATGTGCAGCTTGGGGTTGTCGAACTTGGGAATCGGCGAGGGGTCCATCACGTAGCGCCCGTCGACCTTCACCGGGTAGGCGTAGGTGGTGGCGATATGGCCGTGGTGGGCGATGTCCTCGTAGAGCTTGACGTGCATCACCCCGTATTCCTCGAGGGCGTGCATGACCCGGGTCTCCTCCTCGCTGGGCTCGATAAAGCGCAGCGGCTCGGGGATCGGCACCTGGAAGATCAGGATCTGGTCGGCGCGCAGGGTCTTCTCGGGAATCCGGTGACGGGTCTGGATCACGCTGGCCTCTGCCGTGGCGGTGGTGGTCTCGACCCCGGCGACGCGCTCGAAGAAGGCACGGATGCTGACCGCGTTGGTGGTGTCGTCGGCGCCCTGATCGATCACCTTGAGGGTGTCGTCGGCGCCCAGCACGCTGGCGGTCAGCTGCATGCCGCCGGTGCCCCAGCCGTAGGGCATCGGCATCTCGCGCCCGCCGAAGGGCACCTGGTAGCCGGGGATCGCCACCGCCTTGAGCAGGGCGCGGCGAATCATGCGCTTGGTCTGCTCGTCCAGGTAGGCGAAGTTGTAGCCGCTGTTGATGGCGGTGTTCATCGGACGTTCTCCTGGACGTTCTTGGCCTGGGCCTTTTCGGGATCGGCCTTGTCGCCATCGCCTGGTGCAGGACGTGCGCTGGCGGCTTGGGTGTCAGACACGGCCTCGGCCGTGGCGGCGGTACGCTCGGCGTGCTCTCGACGCAGGCGGCGAATCAGCTCAAGCTCCGACTGGAAGTCGACGTAGTGCGGCAGCTTCAGGTGCGAGACGAAGCCGGAGGCCTCGACGCTGTCGGCGTGGGCCAGCACGAACTCGGCCTGCTGGGCCGGGCTCTGGATCGGCTCGCCAAGCTCCTCGGCGCGCAGGGCGCGGTCGACCAGTGCCATGGCCATGGTCTTGCGCTCGTTGCGGCCGAAGGCCAGGCCGTAGCCCCGGGTGAACTGGGGGGCGGTGTCACCGCTGCCGGCGAACTGGTTGATCATCTGGCACTCGCTCATGGCGATCTCGCCGACGCACACCGGCCCGTCGAAGCCCTCGACCTCGATCTCGACCTCCACCGCACCCTGGCGAATCTCGCCGGCGAAGGGGTGGTTGCGCCCGTAGCCCCGTTGGGTCGAATAGCCCAGCGCCAGCAGGTAGCCCTCGTCGCCACGCGCCAGCATCTGCAGCCGGGTGGCGCGATCCACCGGAAAGTCGGGGGGATCGCGGGTGATGTCGTAGGGCTCGCTGCCGTCGTCCTCTTCCCGCTCGATCAGGCCTTCATGGTTGAGACAGTCGAGGATCTGGGGGCAGGCCTCGAGACCTTCCTCGGCACCCTGCGGCGCTGGTGTATCGGTCTCGACCTCCACGCCGGCCAGCAGCATGAAGTCGAGCAGCCGGTGGGTGTAGTCGTAGGTCGGGCCCAGCACCTGGCCGCCGGGCACGTCCTTGAAGGTGGCGCTGATGCGACGCTCGATGCGCATGGCGCCGGTATCCACCGGCAGCGTCTCGGCCAGCCTCGGCAGGGTGGTGCGATAGGCGCGCAGCAGAAACACCGCCTCGACGGTGTCGCCGCTGGCCTGCTTGAGCGCCAGGGCTGCGAGCTCGGGATCGTACAGCGAGGCCTCGGCCATCACCCGGTCCACCGCCAGCCCCAGCTGCTGCTGGACCTGGGACACCTCGAGTTCGCGCTGGTCGCGCTCTCCACGACGACGATCGGCCATCCAGCGATGGGCATTGGCGATGGCCTTCTCGCCTCCTTTCACGGCGACATACATCAGGCGGTCTCCTCTTGATGTTCGGCGTCGTCTGTTCCCGCCAATCCTGCGCCGGACAAGCCATCTCCGGACAAGCCAGCTCCCGACAGGCGGGTGCTGCGGGCGATGGCAGCGATGCGCACCCCACTGCTGACGAAGGCGTCCAGCCCTCGGGGGAAGTGGGCAAGATTGGCGGCGAGCACGCGCATCAACGGCAGCGCGCGCTCGGCGTTACCCAGCGCAAGGCCGCGCTGACCGGGTACCCCGGGACCGGACAGCCACCAGTCCTCGCCCTGCGCCAGCGCCTCGACCATCACGATCAGGGTGGTGCTGCGATCGGGCCAGGCGTCCGAGCCCAGCGCGAAGCCGTCCTCGCGGGACAGGGTGTCAGGGGTCACCAGGGCGAAGTCCGCCTGGGCCGGATCGTCGGTCAGTCGCGCCCCGGTGTGGAAGGCCAGGGCGGCGGCGAGGTTGGCGCGCGCAAGCCCCTCGTCCACCCACACCCGGGTATCGAGGTCGCACAGCGCCAGCAGCGCGCCCCAGGCGGCGGGCGAGATCGCTGCGCCGGCCGGAAGCTCCGGCAAGACAAGCTCGGTCAGGGTGCCGGGCTCGGACATGGCGCCGAGCAGCTGACGAAACAGCCGCTGGCTGTCGTGAACGGGATCAACGAGTCCCGGCCAGTCGTGGGGCCGGACGGCCTCGGAGGTCTGCTGGGTCATGTTCATTCGCCCCTTACCATGGTGAAGAAGTCGACGCGGGTGGCGGCGGCGGTCTGCGAGGCCTGGTTGCGCTGCTCATCGAGTTGCTGCTCGAGCGGTGCCATCAGTTCGCTGTCGATACGCCTGGCCCAGTGGTCGTGGTGGGCACAGGCGTCGACCAGGGCGATCAACTCGGCGTGGGCCTTGTCGCGACCACGCACCCAGCCATGGCCAAGGGTGCCGTCATCGAGGGCGACGCTGGCCCGGGTCAGGGTCATCTCGCCCAGGTTGAAGGCCGATCCACTGCCGCCCATGCGGCCACGAACCATCGCCATGCCGGTCTCGGGGCCACGCACGCAGCGGTGGCTCGCCTGGATGCCCAGGGACTGCCAGCCTTGCGCAAGACGGTCGAAAGGAGTCAACGCGAGCAGGCGATGACGTTGCGTCGGGGTCATGGTCGGTGTCATGAGAAGCCCTCGTCGTCGTGGGACTGCGGACGCTCGTCCGCGGGAAAGTCGAAGTGATAGGCCAGCCGATCGGCCCGTGCCCGACTGACGGAGATCTCCACCAGACGATCATCGGCATCGACGTTGTCACTGGTCAGCACCACCAGCGGCGCCAGGCGGGCGCACTGCAGCATGCGGCTGTCGTCGGCGTCGGCCTGGACCGCTTCCAGGCGCACCCGGGAGCGCCTAAGTCGCAGCCCGTAGTGCTGGTCCAGCAGCGCCCGGGTCGAACCACCGCGATAGCGATCCAGCCAGCCCGGCACCCGTTCGGGGTCGAACCAGTGGCGCAGCCGCAACAGCGGGGCCCGGTCGACGTGGCGCATGGTGTCGACACACAGAAGGCTCTCGCCCGGCCCACGCGCAAAGCGCTGGGCGATGGCCTCCGGCGGTACCGCCAGGCCCTGGGCCAGGCAGCAGGTCTCGGTGGCCAGGCCCAGTTCCGCCAGGTTGTGGGTGACCTTGCTGGCGGCGTTGACCGCATAGTCCAGGCGGCGGTCCACCACCTGGGTGCCACGGCCCTGATGACGAGTCACCATGCCGGCGGCCACCAGTTCGTCCAGCGCCCGGCGTACGGTGTGGCGGTTGACACCGAAGCGTCTGGACAGCGCCGCTTCGCTGGGCAGCAGATCGCCGGGTGAGTACTGCGCCCGGACTTCGCGCGAGAGGACATCGGCCAACTGGCGATAGCGCGGCGGGCTGCCTGCCTCGGTCACTTGTCTAGACATCTTTGCTCCAAAAAAAAGAGGTATCGGGTGGTGGCCGAAGCCACCGGCAGACCAGCCGTTCTGGTCTGCTGTGTCAGGTCTGCTGTCTCGGCTCTGTTGTGTCAGGTCTGCGGCTTCGGCTCTGTTGTGTCAGCCTAGATGAAGCGCTTGCGTACGAACTGCGAGGCCATGTCCAGCGCCGTCACGGCGATGATGATCACCAGCATGATGGTGGCCGTCTCGGCGTACTGGAATCCGCGCATGGTCTCCCACAGCGCCACCCCGATACCGCCGCCACCGACCATGCCGAGCACCGTGGCCGAGCGGATGTTGGACTCGAAGCGATACAGGCTCACCGAGATCCACAGCGGCAGCACCTGGGGAATCAGGCCGAACACGATCTCCTCGATGCGCCCGGCTCCGGTGACCCGAATGCCTTCCATGGGCCCGGCCTCGGCGGCTTCCACCGCTTCGGAAAACAGCTTGGCCAGCACCCCGGTGGTGTGGATGAACAGCGCCAGGGTCCCGGCGAAGGGCCCAAGCCCCACCGCCACCACGAACAGCATGGCGAACACCAGCTCATTGATGGCGCGGGTGGCGTCCATCAGTCGGCGCACCGGCTGGTAGACCCACCAGGGCACCAGATTCTCGGAGCACAGAAGGCTCGCCGGAATGGCGACCAGGATGGCCAGCAGGGTGCCCCAGATGGCGATCTGGATGGTCACCAGCATCTGCTCGATGTAGTGGCCGAGGTTGCCGAAAGCCGGGGGAAAGAAGTCGCCGGCCAGGGTCGCCATATTGTCGGCGTTGGTCACCAGCAGGCTCGGGCGCATCTCGACGCCCTGCCAGGACCAGGCCAGCACCGCCAGGCCGACGCCCCACAGCGCCAGGGTGGTCCAGCTACGCTTGGGCGGCAGGCTGATGCCGGAAAGTTGTGTCTGGGTGGTCATGCGTTTTCCTGGGGAACTTGAGAAAGCGGTGACAGCGTGAGCAGTCCAGGCCGCGCCGGGCCTTCGTCCCGGCGCGGCCTGGCGTCACATCAGCCGGCGTTGGCGGCAGCGTCCTCGGGCATCGCCTCGGCGGCCTGCACTTCCTTCATGCGCACGTCGAGATCGTCGAGCTGGCTGTCGATCTCGGCCAGTCGGGCCTCGCGATCGCCTTCGTCCAGGCTTTCGTCCTTGGCCACCTCGGAGCGCTCCTTGAACAGCGCCAGCTGACGGATCGGCAACAGCTGGTCGTTGTCGGAGGCATCGAAGCCAGACCACTGCAGCGGCTCGAGAATCGCCTGCTCTTCGGCGTCGTCGCCGTAGTTCAGGAAGAACTCACGCAGCTTTTCCTTGGTGGCGTCGTCCAGGTCGCCGCGCCACACCAGCGGGTCGGACGGGATCAGCGGCGACTTCCAGATCACCCGCAGCTGCTCGGCCTTGTCCGGCGCGGTCACTTCCAGACGCTCCATGCCTTCGGTATTGAAGGTGGCGACGTCCACCTGCTGATTGGCCACCGCCAGGGCGTTGGTCTCGTGGCTCGAGTTCAGGGTGCGCTTGAAGGCTGACGAGGCGTCGACACCGTTCTTGGCGAAGACGTAGTACCCCGGTACCAGATAGCCGGAGGTGGAGTTGGGATCGCCGTTGCCGAACACCAGCTCGGAGGCGTTGGCTAGGACGTCATCGACGCTTTCGATGTCGCTGTCCTGGTGGGTGATCATCAGACTCCAGTAGCCCGGGGCTCCGTTGGCCGCCACGGTCTGGGCGAAGATCTCGCCGTCGGCACGATCGACGGCTTCCATGGCCGACTTGTTGCCGTACCAGGCCAGGTCGATCTGATCAAAGCGCATGGCCTGGATCACCGCGGCGTAGTCGGTGGCGAAGAAGGGCTCGACCTCCATGCCGATCTGCTCGGACATGTCGGCCAGGAACGGGTCCCACAGCGGTGCCAGATTCTGGCTGGCCTCGGTGGAGATGATGCCGAACTTGAGGGTCTCGGTCTCGGCGGCGGCCAGCTGGGCGCTGGCGGCAAGGCCGATACCGACGATCAACGGCAGCGACAGGCGACGAAAGGATGCGAGAGACATGGGATTCTCCTGAAGGTTATCGGTCGTTGTGGGAACAGGTGTCGCAGGATGTGGTGGCTCAGCTATGGACGACCTGCGCCGAGACAGCCGCCTGGGCCTGGGTGTAGCTAGGCTCACGCAGCGGTGACGGCAGGTCGGGTTGACTGCCGGCACGCAGCTCGTCGAGGCCGGCGTTCTCGTACAGGGTCTTGAGGCGTGCGTCGGTCAGCTCGGAGGTCTTGCCGTCGAAGTACAGGCGCCCATCCTTGAGCGCGATGGCCCGATGGCAGTAGCGCCGGGCGATATCGACCTGATGCAGGGTGATGACCACGGTGCGGCCATCCTCGGCGTGAATCCGCTCGAGGATCTCCATCACCTCCCGGGCGCTGCGCGGATCCAGCGAGGCGATGGGCTCGTCGGCGAGGATGACGTCGGCGTCCTGCATCAGCACCCGGGCGATGGCCACCCGCTGCTGCTGACCGCCGGAAAGGGTGTTGGCACGCTGGTAGGCCATGCCCTCGAGGCCGACCCGAGCCAGGCACTGAAGGGCCCGTTGGCGTTCCTCGTCGCTGAAACGACCGAGCAGCGCCCGCGCCCTCGGCATGCGCCCGAGCTGGCCGATCAGCACATTGGTCAGCACGCTGAGGCGGTTAACCAGATTGAACTGCTGAAAGATGTAGCCGACCCGGCAGCGCTGGCCACGGCTGGCCCGGCGAAGGCGACCGCTGGCCTGGATCTCGCGCCCCAGCAGGCTGACGCGGCCACCGCTTTCACGGTTGCAGCAGGTCAGCCCGACCAGATGACGCATCAGGGTGGACTTGCCGGAGCCGGACGGGCCGATCAGCGCAACGATCTCCCCCGGGGTGATCTCGAAACTGACATCCTCGAGCACTCGGCTATGGCCGAAGTTCTTGTTGAGTCGCTCGACGATGATGGTGGGAATGGACATGACGCCTCTCCTCTAGGAATGGCGCCAGTCTGGACATCAAAGATGAAGGCCAGTTGTCTAGACAATGTCATTGAGATGACAAATTTCCCTGTACACGGAGCAAGCGCTCCGGTACTACCTCGCCAGAGGTATAAAAAACAAGGAGTTGGGGGCGGCTGTCATGCGGCGGTCACGTCATTGCCGCCGATTCGTCATACTCAGGCAGGGCGACCTGTCGACGAAGACGTCGTCCACTTGTACGAAAAGGAAGTTGGACAAGACGCCCTGGAAAGGGCTGCAAGGAGGCACCTGCAAGCGGCCAATCGCCACGCCCATAGCGCCAGGCGATAGAGGCCATAAACAGGCTTGAAGGGAAAACCGGCGGCTTCGGCGCCAGACTGAATCCGACACATGATCCCACGGAGGCATGTCATGCAGCATCTCAGTCTGGAGCCGGGCGCCCTGGAGGTCAGCGACCTGGCGGGAATGCGTCGGTTCTTCGAGACGACACTGGGCCTTCGGGTGCTGGTCGCCAGCGACACTGGGGTGACCCTGGAATTGGGAGGCGGCGAGAACACCCAGGTGCTGATGTTGCTGGCGAGCCACACCCCGACGCCGCCGAGAACACTGAATCTCGAGGTCGACGCCGCCAGCTTTCCTGCGCTGCGTCGACGCCTGGAAGACTGCGGACACGAGTGCGGCTTTGTACAGAGCTGGGAGGGAGACAACAGCACCTCGCGTCAGTGCGCCTTTCGGGTGGTGCTGTGCCGGATGCCGGAGGGGCACTGGCTGAGGCTTACCGCCATCGATCCGGCCCGCTGCGCCTCATCGACCCGAGAGGTCCGGGCCTGACGCTGTTGGTCAGTCATGTCCCTCGTCCCCCTCGTCTTCTGACAAAAGCCGCTGGCGGCGTTCGTCACGGAACTTCTGGACACGGTTGTTGCGGTATCGACGGGCAATCGCCACTACCAGCGCCACCACCAGCATCAGCCCCAGGGTGAGCCCCTGCCACGGGCGCGGGTGGTCCAGGGTGGTGCCGAGCACAAAGATCATCACGAAGCCGAGGGCCTGGCTGCCGATGGCCAGGGCGCGCAGGGGGTCGAAGGTCTTGGGTGGTGACATCACAGATCCTGATCAGAGAGATGGCTCGAAAACCGATGGCCCGGCAGGCGGCTCGAGATGACAGCGCGCATCGGGCGCAGTAGCCTTGCCGGATCGAGCCCACCAAGTGTACCTGCTCGCCTGCGCATTTTCGTGCTTTCGCGTTTCCCCAATGGAGTTCGCCCCATCCATGGATGCCATCGCCATCGGACCGGTGCTAGTGAGCCTGCCGCGTCTCTACGCCCTCGTCGTCACCCTGTTGCTGCTGGCCGCCAGCGCCTTCCTGCTGGGCCTGCCCCGCCGCCGCCACGGTCGCTGGTTCAACGGCCTGATGCTGGCTTGGCTGGTCGGCGCTCGGCTCGGGCACGTGCTGCCGCACTGGGCCGCCTATCAGGACAACTGGCTGGATATCATCAAGCTGTGGCTACCCGGCTACAGCGGGGTCTGGGGGCTGGTCGCCGCCGCCCTGTGGACCCTGTGGTCACTGCGTGATCGCCTTGGCGCCCTGCTCGGCGCCCTGGGTCTGACGCTGGTCGCCTCGCTTGCCTGGCTGGCGCTGGTCAGCTGGGCGCCGCTGTCGGCAAGTCCGGCGCCGCAACGCGTGCCAGAGCTGACCCTGGAAGACGTCGACGGCGCCCCCATCGAACTGGCCTCGCTGGCAGGCGGCCCCACCGGCAAGCCGCTGATCATCAATCTATGGGCCACCTGGTGCCCGCCTTGCCGGCGCGAGATGCCGTTGCTGGCCGACATCGACCAACGCGACGACGTCACCGTGGTCGTGGCCAATCAGGGCGAGCCGCTGGTTCAGGTCGCGCGCTACCTGGACGAGGCCGGCCTGGACTTTCGCTACCCCCTGCTCGACCCGCGCCAGCAACTGCTGGCAGCGAGTCAATCTCCCGGACTACCCACGACACTGCTGTTCGACGCCGAAGGGAAGCTGCTCGAGCGCCATGTGGGGGAGCTGACCCTGCCTCTGCTGGACGACTGGCTGGCGCGCTGAAACTTTGCCAACCTGAGCACATACTGCAGGTGAACCGCACCCGCAGTCTCAGGGCCGAGGGGGACACCCCGCCTCGGCCCGCCCAACCTGTCTTTTCCTGCACTGACGTAGCCTGAATCCGCCACCTCACGGCCAAGCTCATCGCTGGCCCGGGCACGGCGGCAAGCGCGGGGGCGTTTCGGGAACGCCTCGATGCGAAGGTTTCAGCCGCCATGCGACATCTGATCACGGGCATGACGATGGCGCTTAAGCCAGACTGAAGATTGCTGTAAGATACCGCGCCCTGTCGGCGGCGGGCCTGGCCCGCGACCACGAACCGTAACGACGCATCTCCCGAGGCATCATGAGCGACTTCTCTCCCGGCCAGCGCTGGATCAGCGACGGCGAGGCCGAACTCGGCCTGGGCACTATCCTGAACTGCGACGCGCGCAGCGTCACCGTGCTCTTCGGCGCCAGCCAGGAAACCCGCACCTACAGTACCCGTCTCGCCCCGTTGACCCGAGTCGCCTTCGGCAGTGGTGATCGCATCCAGTCCGCCGAGGGCTGGCAGATGACGGTGGACGACACCAAGGAAATCGACGGACTGATCGTCTATATCGGCGAAGACGACAAGGGCGAGCTGTGCGAGTTGCCGGAGGCCCGGCTGGCCGACAGCATGCAGTTCGACCAGGCCAGGGATCGTCTGCTGACCGGCCAGGTCGATCGCAACGACTGGTTCGACCTGCGCTTTCGCACCCTGCACCACTACCACCGCATCGAGCAGAACCCGGCGCTGGGCCTGGCCGGCCCACGCATCGATCTGATCCCCCATCAGCTGTACATCGCCGACGAGGTCTCCTCACGTCAGGCGCCTCGCGTGCTGCTGGCCGATGAAGTCGGCCTCGGCAAGACCATCGAGGCCGGACTGATCCTGCATCGCCTGCTGCTGACCGGGCGGGTCGAGCGGGCGCTGATTCTGGTGCCGGCGAGCCTGACTCACCAGTGGCTGGTGGAGCTGCTGCGACGCTTCTCGCTGTCGGTGACCCTGCTCGACGAACAGCAGAGCCAGGCCCATGGCGACGCCAATCCCTTCGAGGCCGGCCAGCTGGTGCTGGCAAGCCAGGACTGGCTGTTCGCCAACGCCCACCGTCAGCAGCAGGCCGAAGCCTGCGAGTGGGACCTGCTGATCGTCGACGAGGCCCACCACCTGGAGTGGAGCGAGGACGAGGTCGGCCCCGGTTACGCCTGCGTCGAGCGCCTGTCCGGCGCCACCGAGGGAGTGCTGCTGCTGACCGCGACGCCGGAGCAGATGGGGCTGGCCAGCCACTTTGCCAGGCTGCGTCTGCTCGATCGCGATCGCTACTCGGACCTGGAAGCCTTCCGCGCCGAGGAGCAGGGCTATGTGGCGGTGGCCGAGGCCATCGACGCCCTGACCGATGTCGACGGGCCGCTGGACGCCGGCGCCCGGGACACCATCGGTGCGGTCGCCGACGACGGCGACAGCCAGGCGCTGCTGGCGACCCTGTCCAACCCCGAGTGCAGCCTGGAACAGCGCCAGCAGGCCAGCGCCCAGCTGCGAGACCAGCTGCTCGACCGCCACGGCACCGGCCGCGTGATGTTCCGCAACAGCCGTCGCCACGTCGGCGGCTTCCCCGAACGTCGCCTCCACGTCGACAAGCTGGAGCTGCCGTCGTCCTATCGCCGGGTACTGCGTCGCCTGGCGCGGGACGAGGACTACCTCGACGAGCTGCTGATCGAGACCGGCCTCGACCACCCCGAGGTGATGGTCTACCTGGACGGCATGTACAGCGCCCTGACCGAGGATCCGCTCAACGCCGAGCCCTGGTGGCAGTTCGACCCCCGGGTGACCTGGCTGCTCGAACGGCTGACCGAGATGGGCGACGACAAGGTGCTGGTGATCGCCCACGACCGCGAGACCGCCCAGGGGCTGTCCGACGGCCTGCGCGTGCTCGGCGGCGTGCAGGCGCCGGTGTTCCACGAGGACCTGTCGCTGGTCGAGCGCGACCGCGCCGCCGCCGCCTTCGCCGACGACGAGGACGGCTGCCAGGTACTGGTGTGCTCCGAGATCGGCTCCGAAGGCCGCAACTTCCAGTTCTGTCGCCATCTGGTGATGTTCGACCTGCCGCTGCACCCGGATCAGCTCGAGCAGCGCATCGGCCGTCTCGATCGCATCGGCCAGCGCCACGCCATCGAGATCCATGTGCCGGTGTTCGAAGGCAGCCCCGGCGAGAAACTGCTGCGCTGGTACCAGGAAGGGATGGACGCCTTCAGCGCACCGCACGGCATCGGCAACGACCTGTTCGACGCCTTCGGCGACGACCTGGCCGAGAGCCTGCTCGACGACGAGGCCCTGGAAGAAGTCATCGGCGAGACCCGCGCGCTGTTCGACGCCAAGCTGGCCGAGCGTGACGCCGGCCGCAATCGCCTGCTGGAGCTCAACGCCTGCCGTCCCGAACGGGTCGAGTCGGTCAAGGAAGCGATCGTCGAACTCGACGAGGACCGCGCCCTGCCGCGCTACCTGGACCAGGCGCTGGACATCTTCGGCGTCGACAGTCGCGAGCTAGGCAATGACCTGACCCTGCTGTCACCAGGCTCGCACATGCTCGACGGCCTGCCGGGGCTGGTGAAGGGTGAGGAAGGCTTCACCGTGACCACCTCGCGCTCCCGCGCGCTGGCCCGGGACGACGTCCAGCGGCTGTCCTGGGAACACCCGCTGCTGCGCGAGATGATGGGCCGCATCCTCGACGGCAACATGGGCAACACCGCCCTTGCCCTGCTCAAGCATCCGGCGATCCCTGCCGGGCGGCTGATGGCGGAGCTGGTGTTCCGCACCCACTGCCCGGCACCGAAGCGTCTGCACCTCAATCGCTTCCTGCCGCCCACCGCGGTGCGGGTGCTGCTCGACGAGTCCGGTGCCAACCTCACCGACAAGGTGTCTTTCACCGGTCTTTCGAAGAACCTCAAGAAGGTCAAGAAGGCGGTGGCGCGGGACCTGATCAAGAGTCGCCACGACCAGCTGCGCGACCTGCTCGACAGCGCCGAAGCCGAGGCCCAGCGTGAGCTGCCGACGATCGTCGAGGCCGCCCAGGTGCGCATGCGCCAGACGCTGGACAACGAACTGACCCGACTCGAGGCCCTGGCGCAGCGCAACCCGTCGGTACGCGAGGACGAGATCACCGCCCTGCGCGACGAGCGCCAGGCGCTGGACCAGGCCATCGAAGGCACCCGCCTGCGCCTGGACGCCGTGCGCGTAATCGTGACCATCGACGACGACAGCCGCTAGCGGCTGTCTCGGCAAGGGCGGCCCGGCAGCGTCGCCCTCGCCACTTTCACGACGGTGGCGTCCACGACGACCGACATTTCAGCACCCGCCATCAACAAAGGAGCCCCGCGCTGTCGGTCGCAGCGCGGGGCTCCTTTTGTAGGCATGCGCCTTTCGCTGCAAGGTACCAATCGCGGGGCTTCCACCCCCGACTGGCTGGCCCTGGGGGGCTACCGGGGAGCGACCGCCAGTATCGAACAGCAGTGCTCAGGCCGTCTTAAAGAATGTCGTCCAGCGCCTTGTCCAGGGTCGGGTAGCGAAAGCTGAAGCCCTCCTCCTCGAAGCGTTGCGGCACCATCCGCGCGCCGGTCAACAACAGCCGCGACATCTCGCCGAAGGCGGTCTCCAGCACCATCGCCGGCACCGGAAAGGGCGTCGGGCGCTTCAGGTGACGCCCGATCGCTTCGGTAAACTCGCGGTTGGTGACGGGCTCCGGGGCACTGCCGTTGAAGGGCCCGCTCAGGTGCTCCTTCTCGATCAACCACAGGATCATTTCCACCAGATCCTCGCGATGGATCCAGGGCATGTACTGATCGCCCTTGCCGAGCCGCCCCCCCAGCCCCAGCTTGAACGGTGGCAGCAGCTTCTTGAGCATGCCGCCGCCTTCATCCAGCACCAGGCCGGTGCGCAGGATCGCCAGGCGCACGCCGAAGTCCTTCACGCCAGCGGCGGCCTGTTCCCAGCGCTTGCACAGGCGGTGGGCAAATTCATCATGGGGCGCTGTCTGCTCGGTTACCGGCGGCGCATCCTCGCCCCCGCCCTGATCGCCGTAGAAGCCCATGGCCGAACCACTGACCAGCACCCTGGGGGCCTTGGCGGTCTGCGACAGCTGTTCGCACAGCATCACCAGTTCCCTGGTGGCGTTGATGCGCGAATCGATAAGTCTTTCCTTCTGGGTGTCACTCCAGCGCTTGTCGGCGATGGGCTCGCCTGCCAGGTTGACCAGCACCCCGGGCGGCGCGTCGACGAAGTCCAGCGCGCTGACCCGTACATCCGCCCCCTCGGGCAGCACCTTCGCCGCCTGCGTTGGTGAGCGGGAGACCACCTGTACGCGGTGACCGGCGTCCACCAAGCGTCGACACAGACGCTGGCCCACAAAGCCACTGCCACCGGTGATCAGTACTCGCATAGCTTGTCCTCTCGCAATACACAACGATCCCTGGCCCCGACCACATACCGTCGGCCCTCTCTGACGGCAGCGACCACCGCAGCGTGCGACCAGCCTGATTTCAGCCTAGTCGGTTGTGCGCTGGCCGGTCTACGGCTTGTCTGAAAAGTGCCTGCGCTCGGTAATACGGCGTTAAAAATCGGATCAAAATGCTCATTTACACCCCGTAAACTGCGCTTTCTCACCGATTTTTGCCTTGTCTAACCTTCGCTCGTCGACTTTTCGGACTGAGCCTAGGACTTCATTTGACTCAAGTTGTACATCACTTATACGCTACATCCAAGATATTGACACCACAGGCTCGAGGAGGGCTTCCGTCGATGCTGCAGGTCGCCATCATTGGAGCGGGGTTCAGCGGCCTGGCTTGCGCCGGCCAGCTCCGCCGACACGGTCACCGTGCGGTGCTGTTCGACAAGGGCCGAGGGCCCGGTGGGCGCGCCAGTTCTCGCCGCGAGGGAGACGAATCCCTCGACCTGGGTGCTCAATACTTCAGCGTGCGTGATGCTGCCTTCGCCGCCGAGGTCGACCGCTGGGAAGCCGCAGGGGTGGCCACGCCCTGGCCGCCCTCCAGCTATCGGGTCGACGCCTCGGGCGCCTGGCATGAGGAAGGCGACGATCAACATCGTTACTGCGGCACTCCACGCATGAGCGCCATCACCCGTCACCTGGCCGCCCCCCATGAGCTGTTTGCGGCGACTCGCGTCACCCGCCTGACCGATCGCCTGGACGGCTGGTGGCTAGAGGACCCGCAGGGCGACAGCTACGGCCCCTTCGACCGGGTGGTGGTGACCGCGCCGGCGGCCCAGGCCGAACCCCTGCTGCGCCCCCACGACGAGGCGCTGGCGCAGGCCTGTCGTGAGATCCGCATGCTGCCCTGCTGGAGTGCCTGGGTGCGCTTCGACACAGCGCTGACGCTCGAGGGCATCGACGCCGACTGGCCAGTGGTACGCTTTGACCAGGGGCCGCTGCGCCTGGCGGTTCGCCAGAATCGCAAGCCCGGACGCGAGCACCAGAGCGAGACGCTTTCGCTGCTGGCCCGGGACGAGTGGAGTCAGCGCCATCTCGAGGACGACGCCGAGGACGTGGTCAGCAGGCTGACGGCAGCCCTGCAGAAGGCCCTCGCAACCCGGTTGCCGACAGGTTCCTCTCTGCCCCAGATCACGGCCAGCGGTGCCCATCGCTGGCGCTACGCCACCGCGGACCTTACGCTGGCGGCGCCCGATCACCGTCTAGGCGAGGATGGCCTGGCACTGGCCGGTGACGGTCTGCGCGGCGGACGTATCGAGGATGCCTGGCTGTCGGGCGTGCACGTCGCCGAGGCCCTGCATCGTACTGCCACCGACGCCTGAAGCGGGCGCCAGTCGCAGGCTTACCCATTTTCAGGTCATCAGGAAACCGAACATGTCATACGCACTGGTACTACTTGCACACGGCTCCAGCGATCCCAACTGGCGGGCGCCCTTCGAGCACTTCCGCGACGCCCTGGCGCCACGCCTTGGCACGCCGATCCGGCTGTCCTACATGGAGCTGTGCGAGCCGTCGCTGGAGACCACCGTGGCCGAACTGAGCGCAGCCGGCGTTACCCGCATCGAGGTGCTGCCGCTGTTCTTCGCCGCCGGTCGTCATCTGCGCAAGGATGTGCCTGCCCAGATCGACGCCCTGCGCAGCGAACACCCGGGGCTCGAACTGACGCTGCTGGCGCCGGTAGGAGAACACCCCGTGTTCGTCGAGGCGCTGGCAAGCGCAGTGGCCGATCAGGTCGGCGAGACGCTATCACCGGCCCCCTGATCAGCCCCCTAGGGCTTGTCTGAAAAGTGCCTACGCTCGGTAATACGGCGTTAAAAATCGGATCAACATGCTCATTTACACCCCGTAAACTGCGCTGTCTCACCGATTTTTGCCTTGTCTAACCTTCGCTCGCCGACTTTTCGGACTAAGCCTAGACGTTCAATCAGCGTGAGCGAAAAGCGGTAAAACTGTTGTACACTTTGTAGCGTCTGTACAGCTACGGAAACGTCGAGTCACCTACGCCATCGACAACTTCCAGGGACAGGGCGCAGCTTGCGCCTTCACAATCGCACCAGGACACGCATCGAGGCCCTCATGAGTCATACGGCGCCCCCCACCGAATCTCCTCTCTACCCCATCCGCGAAGTGTCGCGGCTCACCGGGGTCAATTCGGTGACCCTGCGTGCCTGGGAGAGGCGTTACGGACTGATCGAGCCGCGCCGCACGCCCAAGGGGCATCGCCTCTACGCTCGGGAAGACATCGAGCGGGTCGAGCGTATTCTGCAATGGCTCAACCGCGGTGTCCCGGTCAGTCAGGTCAAGGATCTGTTGACCCAGCCCGAGCCCGCCGAGACGGCACCGCCCGCCGCCGGCGACTGGACCTCGCAGCGCCGCCAGATGCTGGGCGCGGTGGATGCTCTCGACATGGATCATCTGGACGGCCTGTACCAGCAGTCCCTGGCCCTCTACCCGGTCGGCACCTGCATCAGTGAGCTGTGGCAGCCGGTGGTCCAGGAGCTCGAGGAGCGCTGGGAGGGGCAGCTTGGCGCGGCCTTGCAGCGACGCAGTCTGGAGAGCTTCCTGCGCACGCGCATCGGTATTCGCCTGTTTCACGCCAATCGCACCGCCCGTGGTTCCACCCTGCTGCTGGACACCCTGCCGGACGATGACGGTTCGCTGTGGACCCTGATGCTGGCGCTCGCCGCCAGTGAACGCGGCTACCGCATCGCCCTGATGGATGCGCCGCTGCCGTTCACCGATCTGCCGCTGGCGCTGGAGCGCCTGCGCCCCGGTGCGGTGGTGCTGTGCAGCGGCAAGGCCGAACGCTCCGACGTGGTCCGTCGACTGCTGCCTCGCCTGGCCGAACAGCTCGACACTCCGCTGGCGCTGTGCGGCCCGGTGGCACGCATCCGCGCCGCCGAACTGGCCGACAGCCAGATCGAGGTGCTCGGTGACGACATCCCCATGGCGCTGGACCGGCTGAGGCCGCTGATTCGCCAGCACTGAGCCACGACAAGACAGCCTGATCATCCCCGTCGCGGCGCGATGCCCCCTCTAACCACGACACGATTCGCGGGAGCTCCCCATGCCTGTCACTCTGGTCTGGTTTCGCAGCGATCTGCGTATTCACGACAATACTGCGCTTTACCACGCCGCCCGACGCGGCCCGGTCATCGGTGTCTTTCTGCACGCCGAGCAGCAGTGGCGCGAACATGGCCACGGCGACAACAAGCTCGACTTTCTGTGTCGTGGCGTGGAGGCCCTGGGCGAAGCCCTGGCCGAGCGCAATATCCCGTTGATCCAGCGACAGGTAGCGCGCTTCGACGACGCTCCCCAGGTGCTGATGGCGCTGGCCGAGGAGCTCGGCGCCGACGCCCTCTATTTCAATCGCGAGTACCCTCTCGATGAGGTCAAGCGCGACCAGGCGGTGCTGGCGCAGGCCGAGCACAGCGGCCTCGAGGCGCGTGCCCTGCGCGACGCCGTGGCCTTCAGTCCCGGCGAGCTGCTGACCGGCAAGGGCGGCTACTACGGCGTCTTCACCCCCTTCGCCAAGGCCTGGCACAAGGCCATCAGCGCCGAGCGACTCGAGGTGCTGGACCCACCGGAGCGCCAGGCGCCGCTGGAGCTGTCCTCCAGCGCCAGCCGGCGCCCCGACTATCCAAACAAGAGCGTGGATGGTCGCCACTGGCCGGCCGGCGAGGAGGCCGCCAGTGACCGCCTGTCGCGCTTTCTGCGAGGTTTCCCTGACAGCCCGGCGAAGCGCTACAAGGAGCAGCGGGACTTCCCGGCCAGACGCGGCACCAGCGAGCTATCGCCCTATCTGGCGCTGGGCATGATCTCCTGGCGTCAGTGCATGCAGGCGGTGATGGCGATCAACGACGGTAGCTTGAGCGACGGCGACGCCGGCCTGACCGCCTGGGTCAGCGAACTGGTGTGGCGAGAGTTCTACCAGCACGTGGCCACAGGCTTCCCCAGGGTATGCCGCCATCGGGCCTTTCAACGCCACACCGAGGCCTTGGACTGGCGCGATGCCCCCGAGGATTTTGCCGCCTGGTGCGAAGGACGCACCGGCTATCCGCTGGTCGACGCCGCCATGCGCCAGCTGGTCGCTACCGGCTGGATGCACAATCGCCTGCGCATGGTGACCGCCATGTTCCTGTCCAAGCACCTGTTGATCGACTGGCGACGTGGAGAGCGATTCTTCCTCGAGCACCTGGTCGACGGTGAATTCGCCGCCAACAACGGCGGCTGGCAGTGGGCGGCGTCCACCGGTACCGACGCCGCGCCCTACTTCCGCATCTTCAACCCCACCACCCAATCCGAACGCTTCGATCCCGAAGGCGAATTCATCGCGCGCTGGGTGCCGGAGCTTGCATCACTGGCGCCGAAGAAGCGACATGCCCCGACCCGGGATCTGCTCACCGACCTCGACTACCCCGCCCCCATCGTCGACCACCGCGCCGCCCGCGAGCGCGCACTCGACGCCTTCAAGAGCCTGTCGAAGGACGCGGGATAAGGACACTGTCTGGCTTGGCCTGGCGTGAGATAGCCCGGCACAAGCCAGCGTCATCCTGTGGTCCCTTTGCTGATCCGCCCCAGCCCGATCCACCTCAGTCCGATCTGCCGACGACAACAACACCGACAAGGAGCCCCCATGATCCAGGACCCTGTGCTGGCGACCTTCTGCGACACCTTCAATAAACTAGACAATACCTGTACAGAAAAGCTATACAGTATATATTCTAGTGACATCGTCTTTATCGACCCCTTGCATCGGGTGGAAGGCATAGAGGCACTGAAGCGCGACTTCGACGCCCTGTACGCCAACGTGATCGACTGCCGCTTCCGCTTTCACCATGGCCTGCGGGACGGCGACCGGGGCTTCGTGTGCTGGACCATGGCGCTGCGCCACCGGCGCCTTTGCAAAGGCCGCCGGATCGACGTGGAAGGCTGCTCGGTGTTGCGCTTCGCCTCACCGGACGGCGGCAAGGTGGTCCACCACCAGGACCACTTCGACGCCGGTGCGCTGCTCTACGAGCGCCTGCCGTTGCTCGGCGCGGTGATACGCAGCATCAAGCGATACGCCGCCGGTTGAGGCTGGCAGCGCCGGTCGATGCCCGCGCCTTCGGTAAATATACGCACCGTCGGCTGAAACCATGGACGGCGCCGATACGTAGCTGACAGCAGGCCCAGAATTCTGATCCGACCTTGTACAACAAGAGTGAGTCTCGACAAGCGTGAATCGCAGCGAGCGTGAATCGAGCCCACAGCAAGCTCAGACAGCAAGGCCGCACCGCAAAAGGAGCGACAGTAGATGGCACGCGACCCCAACCCTCAGCGCATCTGGCTGACCGGCGCCACCTCCGGCATCGGCGAGGCACTGGCACGACGCCTGCTCGACGATGGCCATCGCGTCGCCCTGACTTCGCGCGGCAAGGCTGGCCTGGAACGACTGGCCAAGGATCACGAGAATGCCATGCCGGTCCCCGCCGACATCACCGACCGCGCGTCGATGCAGGAGGCCGCCGCACGCATCGACGAGGCCTTCGACGGCCTCGACATGGTGATCTTCAACGCCGGGACCTGCGTCTACCTCGACGGCGGCCGCGTCGACACCACCCTGGTTCGCGACAACTTCGAACCCAACTTCTTCGGCACCATCCATGGCATCGAGGTGGCTCTGCCGCTGTTGCACAAGGCCCGACGCCAGGGTGCCCGCCCGCAGATCGTGGCGACGTCCAGTGCCTCGGCCTATCTGGCGCTTCCGCGTGCCGAAGCCTACGGCGCGTCCAAGGCGGCACTGAGCTACTTTCTCGAGTCGCTGCGACTCGACCTGGCCCATCAAGGCATCGACGTCAGCGTGATCCACCCCGGCTTCGTCAAGACGCCGTTGACCGAACGCAACGACTTCCCCATGCCCATGGCGGTCACGCCGGAACAGGCGGCCAAGGCGATCTTCGAAGGACTGTCGGCACGCCGACGGGACATCCACTTCCCGCGGCGCTTCACCTACCTGCTCAAGCTCATGGGCATCTTGCCCCTGCGGCTGAGGATCGCCCTGGGCAAGCGCCTGGTCAGGCGCGAAGACGATGACGATTCCACCCCCCACAAGGAACGCAACCAATGACTCGCCTTCAACCGCCGTTCGAGGCCCAGCGCATCGCGGTGATCGGTGGGGGTATCAGCGGCCTGGCCGCCGCTCGCTACTTGAGCGCGCGTCACCAGGTGACGCTGTTCGAGGCCGCCGACCGGCTGGGGGGACACACCGCTACCGTGGATGTCAGCCTGGACGGACGGGACTACGCCATCGACACCGGCTTCATCGTCTTCAACGACCGCACCTATCCGCACTTCCAGCGCCTGCTGGCACACCTCGGGGTGAACGCTCAGGCCACCGAGATGAGCTTCTCGGTGCATCGCACCGACCGCGACTTCGAGTACAACGGCCACACCCTGACCTCGCTGTTTGCCCAGCGTCGCAACCTGCTGCGCCCTGCGTTCTACCGCCTGCTGGGCGAGATCCTGCGCTTCAACCGACTGGCCATCGCCGATCTGGCGCGACCGGGCCAGGATACGTCCAGCGATGCCCTGCTGATGCCCCTTGGCGACTATCTCGATGGCCATGGCTTCAGCGACGACTTTCAGCGCCACTACCTGCTGCCCATGGGAGGCGCCATCTGGTCGGCCAGCCTGGCCGATATCCGCGCCTTTCCCACACGTTTTTTCCTGCGCTTCTTCCACCACCATGGGCTGCTGTCGGTCAACGACAGGCCCCAGTGGTACACCGTGGAAGGGGGATCGCGCGGCTATATCGATGCCATGGTGGCGCCCTACGCCGACGCCATCCGCCTGGCGACGCCGGTGCGCGGTATTCGTCGGGAACACGACGGCGTGGTGCTGCGCACCGATGCCGGCGAGGAACGCTTCGACCAACTGGTGCTGGCCTGCCACGCCGACCAGGCGCTCGGGCTGCTCGATGACCCCAGCCACGCCGAACGCGAGGTGCTGTCGGCGTTGCCCTACGCCGACAACGAGGTGGTACTGCACACCGATACCCGCCTGCTGCCGCGCCGTCGGCGCGCCTGGGCCAGCTGGAACTATCGCCTCGACGGCCGCGGCGACGCTGACCGGGTCTCGGTCACCTACGACATGAATATCCTCCAGCGCCTGAGCGCGCCGCACACCTTCTGCGTGACCCTGAACGACGCCGACAGCATCGACCCGGCCAAGGTGCTCGGGCGCTTTCGCTACGCCCATCCCCAGTTCACGGGCCAGGGAAGCCTGGCCCAGGCGCGTCATGCCGAGATCTCCTCTGCGGCGCTGCGTACTCACTTCTGTGGCGCCTACTGGCGCAACGGCTTTCACGAGGATGGCGTATGGAGCGCGCTGCGGGTGGCAAAGGCGCTGGGCTGCGAGGAAAGCGACCATGAGCGGCTGGAGGCGGTGGCACCATGATCGCCAAGCCGCGTTCGCGGATCTACCGCGGCACCCTGCGCCATCGGCGCTTTCTGCCGCGACCCCACGAGTTTGCCTATCGCGTATGGATGGCCTGGCTCGACCTGGAGGAGCTGCCCGAACTGTTCGACCGGGTGCCCGGCTTCAGTGCCCGCAGGCCGGCGCTGGCCCGCTTCAGGCGCGAGGATTACCTGCCGGCACGGGGCAGCGAGATAACCCTGGCCGACGCCGCCAGGGCCGAGGTCCGCGAGCGCCTGGGCCAGGCGCCCCAGGGCCGCGTCTGCCTGCTGACCCAGCTTGGCTCTCCCTGGGTGTCGTTCAATCCCATCTCGCTCTACTACCTCTACCACGAACCCGACGGCGAGGGACGCGAGCGTCTGGGCGCGATACTCGGTGAAGTCACCAATACCCCCTGGCGCGAGCGCACCCGTTACGCTGCCGCGGTAGACCCCGAGCGTCACAGCCACCGCGCTGAGTTCGACAAGGACCTGCACGTATCGCCCTTTCTGCCCATGGGCATGACTTACCACTGGCGCTTCAACAGCCCGGGGCGTGAGCTCGCCATGCACATGGAGACCTGGCGGGATGGCCAGCGCCACTTCGATGCCACCCTGACCCTGGCAGGCCGGCCGGCTACTCGACCGGCGCTGCTCGCCGGCCTTGCGCGGCAACCCTGGATGGCCACCAAGACCCTGGCAGCCATCCATTGGGAGGCAATCAGGCTGTGGCTCAAGGGCGTCCCGCTGCACGATCACCCACCGCCGGCCGAAGGCCTCTCATCCAGATCCGAGGAGACTCCGTCTTGACCACACTCAGGAGCGAACAAGGCGTCACCATCAGCCGACGCGGCGACAGGCTCAGCCACTGGCTCAAGCCTCGGGTGCTGGCGCAATTGGGCCAACTGCGCCACGGCAGCATCACCCTTGTCGACGGCCATGAGCGCCATCAGCTTGGGGAACAGGGGGAACTGAGCGTAACCCTGGTGGTACGCCGCAGTCGGGTGTGGAAGCGCATGGCGCTGGGCGGCACCCTGGGGGCGGCAGAAGCCTACATGGACGGTGACTGGGACGTGGACGATCTGGTCGGACTGGTGCGCCTGTTTGCGCGCAACATCGACCGGGTCAATGACGATGTGGAAGGCGGCCTGGCCGGCCTGGGACGCGCCCTGCTGTCCACGCTGCTGCGTCTGCAGCGCAATACCCGCAAGGGCTCCCGGCGCCACATTGCGGCCCACTACGACATCGGCAATGACCTGTTCGCGACCTTTCTGGACCGTGAACACTGGATGTACTCCAGTGCCATCTTCCCCTCCCCGGAGGCTACCCTCGAGCAGGCCTCGACGCACAAGCTCGATGTCATGCTCGACAAGCTGGACGTCAGACCTCACCACCACCTGCTGGAGATCGGCACCGGCTGGGGCGGACTCGCGATCCATGCCGCCCGTACCCGCGGCTGCCGGGTGACCACCACCACCATCTCCCGCGAGCAATACGAGCATACCGCTCGCCGCCTGGCCGAGGAGGGACTCGAGGACCAGGTCACCCTGCTCAACGAGGACTACCGCGAACTTAGCGGGCGCTACGACCGGCTGATTTCGGTGGAGATGGTGGAGGCGGTCGGCGCCGACTACCTGCCGCGCTACCTCAAGACCCTGGACCAGTTGCTGGCGCCCCAGGGGCTGGCGTTGCTGCAGGCCATCACCGTACGTGACCAGCGCTATGAAGCGGCGCGCAGAGAGATGGACTTCATCAAGCGCTACATCTTTCCCGGTGGTTTTCTGCCATCGCCCACGGTACTGCTGCAGAACCTGACGAAACACACCTCGATGAACCTGGTCGATCTGGATGATATCGGCCCGCACTACGCCCGCACCCTGCGTGAGTGGCGCCAGCGTTTCGAGGCGAGCCTCGATCAGGTCGGCAAGCTGGGCTACGACGAGCGTTTTGTGCGGATGTGGCGCTACTATCTGTGCTACTGCGAGGCGGGTTTCGCGGAGCGCACCATCAGCACCTGCCACCTGTTGCTGGCCAAGCCCGATGCGCGGCCGCGAACTCGGCTCGGCAAGCCGTGATCAGGGGACCGATGCCCCCCCGCTGGCAGGCCTCGCTGCTCAATGTGGCGGGCTTCCAGCTGGGCTGGTTCGGCTGTGTGCTGATGGGCGCCTGGGCCGGCGGAGCCATTGCCCTGGCGGTGATCGTGGCGCACCTGCGCTGGCTGGCCAAGCCCGGAGAATGGCGCTGGTTGCTGGGGTTTCTGCTGGCTGGGGTCGTGATCGATGGCTCGCTGGCGGCGTTGGGCGGCTATCGCTTCGACCCGCAGAGCCCGAGCCTCGGTCCGCTGGCGTTGTGGCTGCTGTGGCTATGGCCGCTGTTCGCCACCCTGATTCATCACTCGCTGGAGTGGCTATGGACGCGCCCCTGGCTCGCCGCCCTCGGCGGCCTGATCGGCGGCCCCTCGTCCTACCTGGGCGGCGCGGCACTGGCGGGCGTCGAGCTGGCCGAGTGGCTGCTGCCGACCCAGGCGCTGATCTGGGCCTCGCTGTGCCTGGTCATCGGCATCGGCCTGCGTCGACGCTCAGGCTGAACAAGGGCTAAAGGCGCCATCAGGCCACCGCCTGACGGGTATTGGCCTCTTGACGGGTAGCGCTTTCCCGCCACAGGGCTTCGAGCTCGTGGGCCGGCATCGGCCGGGCGTAGAAGTACCCCTGCACCTCATCACAACCGGCCTGGCGCAGGTAGTCGCGCTGTTCTGCGGTTTCGACGCCCTCGGCCAGTATCTCCAGTGACAACCCTCGGGCCATCGCCGTGACCGCGTTGACGATGGCCGCATCGGCGCTGTCTCCCGGCAGCGCCTTGATGAAGGCACGATCCAGCTTCAGCTTGTCCAGCGGCAACTCCTTGAGATAGCCCAGCGACGAATAGCCGGTACCGAAGTCGTCGAGGGCGATGCGATGGCCCAGGTCACGCAATCGCTCCAGGCGCGGCACGATATCGCCGCCACGATCGTCCAGCAGCACCGACTCGGTCAGCTCGAGCCCCAGCCACTGGGACGCCACGTCATGGCGCGCGCGGCCGGTGGCCAGGGTCTTCTCCAGGTCGCCCTGGAACAGCTGCATCGCCGAGATGTTGATCCACACCGGCAGCGGCGATAGCCCCCGCGAGCGCCAGTGGGCGAGCTGGGTCAAGGCCTGATGAATCACCCAGTCACCCAGCGGCGCCATCAGTCCATGACGCTCCGCCAAGGGGATGAACTCCGCCGGGGAGATCATCCCGTCGCGGGGATGACGCCAGCGCAGCAAGGCCTCCATGCCGATCATGGCGTCATCGGCGAGGCGATGTTGCGGCTGGTAGTGAAGTTCCAGCTGCCCTCCCTGGGCCAGCGCTTCCCGCAGGTCATTGAGCAGCGTCAGATTGGGACCGTCGCCGACGTCCAGGGCAGGCCGAAAGCGCTGGCAGCAATTACCGCCATGGCGGCGGGCGGACGCCAGCGCCGCCTCCATGCGCTGAAACAGCACGCCATCATCGTTGCCGTCTTCCGGGGCACGACAGCTGCCGATGGTAATGCCGAGCCTCAAGGTGCTGCCGTCGATCTCGAACGGCTCCCCCAGATGGCTCCTCAAGCCCTCGACCCAGCGCTCGTGATCGTCGTAGGTAGTGGTACGCAGGACCATGAATTCGTCCCCACCCAGCCGCCCAACCACACCGCCGGCCACATGCCCGGCCAGGCGCTTGCCGAAACGTGCCAGCAATCGATCACCGGCGCTGACACCGAGGCCGTCGTTGATCTCCTTGAAACCATCGATATCGATCAGCGCCAGATCCAGACACTCACCGGCACGCAGATGACGCAGGCGCGAGGCCAGCAATTCATGAAGACGGAAACGGTTGGGAAGCCCGGTCAACGGGTCTTCCCGACCGATCCGCCTGAGGTCCTGCTCCCGGGCCTTGCGCAGCGAGATATCGGTAAAGGTGGCGATATGGTGCTCGGCGCGGCCATGGGGGTCGGTGATCACCTGGACCTCCAGCCACATGGGGTACTCGCTGCCATCCTTGCGTCGCTGCCACAGTTCGCCTTCCCAGCGACCGGCGCTGATCAGCGCCTGCCAGAAGCGCTCGAAGAAGGCGCTGTCATGGCGCGCCGCTGCCAGGTTGCTGGCGCTGAGGCCGGCCACCTCGGACAGCTCGAACCCCGAGAGCTCGGTAAAGGCCGGGTTGACCGCCTGGATACGGTGCTGATCGTCGGTGATCATCACCGCCTCCCCCGACTGTCGCATCACCTGCTCGGTCAACCGCGAGCGACGCTGCTCGAGCTTCACCTGACGCCAGCCGTCCCACATGGCCACCGCCATCAGCAACAGCGCACCGAGCCTGAGCGAGACGCTCGGCAGCCACAGGACGGCTGACATCGCCGAGAGCCCGAGCCAGATCAGCGGGCGATTGAAAGATAACCGAGGCCACATGGTCGAATTGGACTCCCGCGATAGAGAACTCGAAAAAAGTGTGCTGTCGTTATCGGCGCTTTCCCCCGAATCTGTAGTGTCAAAGCAGACTTTCTGTCTACCACGACCATGATCGAAGGCCCACGGGGTGCATTCAGCCCCCACGAACAGTAGACTAGGCAGGCCGCATGGCGGCAGATTGCCGTGCGCGGCGTACATCACTTCGACTCTCGGAACGCTCCAGTGACCAAGCAACACTCTTTTGATCGCGATGAACTGCTGGCTTGCAGCCGCGGTGAGCTGTTCGGCCCGGGCAATGCCCAGCTGCCGGCCCCCAACATGCTGATGCTCGACCGCATCACGCGCATTTACGAAGAGGGTGGCGAGTACGGAAAGGGCGAACTGATCGCCGAGCTCGATATCCGCCCTGACCTGTGGTTCTTCGATTGCCACTTTCCGGGCGACCCCGTCATGCCCGGCTGCCTCGGCCTCGATGCCATGTGGCAGCTGGTGGGCTTCTACCTCGGTTGGCTCGGTCACCCCGGACGCGGCCGGGCGCTGGGCTGCGGCGAGGTCAAGTTCAGCGGGCAGATCATGCCTGACGCCCAGAAGGTCACCTACCGCATCAATATCAAGCGCGTCATCACCCGCCGCCTGATTCTGGGCATGGCGGACGGCACCGTTTCCGTCGATGGCCGCGATATCTATCAGGCCAACGACCTGCGTGTCGGCCTGTTCACCTCCACCGCGAATTTCTGATCAGGAGGCTCCCATGCGACGAGTGGTAGTCACCGGTCTGGGCATCGTGTCGTGCCTGGGCAATGACCGGCAACAGGTACTCGAGGCACTCAAGAACGGCCAGTCCGGCATTCGTTTCAAGGAAGAATACGCCGAGCGTGGCTTCCGCAGCCACGTCGCCGGCGTGGTCGACATCGACCTGGACGAACTGGTGGACCGCAAGCTGCGCCGCTTCATGGGTGACGCTGCAGCCTACGCCTACGTCTCCATGGCCCAGGCCATCGAGGATTCCGGCCTCACGCCCGAGCAGGTGTCCAACGAACGTACCGGCTTGATCGCCGGGTCCGGCGGCGCCTCCAGCGCCAACCAGGTGGAGGCCGCCGACGTGATGCGCGAGAAGGGTCTGCGCCGTGTGGGCCCTTACAGGGTCACCCGCACCATGGGCAGCACCGTCTCGGCCTGTCTGGCGACCCCGTTCAAGATCAAGGGCGTGAACTACTCCATCTCTTCTGCCTGCGCCACCTCTGCCCACTGTATCGGTTCCGCCATGGAACAGATCCAGCTCGGCAAGCAGGACGTGGTATTCGCCGGCGGCGGCGAGGAGGAACACTGGACGCTGTCGTGCCTGTTCGACGCCATGGGTGCGCTGTCGACCAGCTACAACGACGACCCGCAGACCGCCTCTCGCCCCTACGACAAGAGCCGCGACGGCTTCGTCATCGCCGGCGGCGGCGGCATGCTGGTGCTTGAAGAGCTCGAGCACGCCAAGGCTCGCGGCGCCAAGATCTACGCCGAGGTGGTCGGCTACGGCGCCACCTCCGACGGCAAGGACATGGTCGCGCCGTCAGGTGAAGGCGCCATTCGCTGCATGCGCCAGGCCATGGCCAGCGTCGACGGCGACATCGACTACATCAACACCCACGGCACCTCCACGCCGGTGGGCGATGTGGCCGAACTCAAGGCGGTGCGCGAGGTCTTCGGTGACAGCACCCCGGCGATGAGCTCCACCAAGTCTCTGACCGGGCATTCCCTGGGCGCCACCGGCGTGCAGGAAGCGATCTACTCGCTGTTGATGATGGAGAACGACTTCATCGCCGCCTCGGCCAACGTCAGCGACCTGGACGACGAGGCCCAGGGCTTCGATATCGTCACCAGCCGCCGTGATGGCGTGAAGCTGGATCGCGTACTGTCCAACAGCTTCGGCTTCGGCGGTACCAATGCCTGTCTGGTGCTGCAGCGCTTCAACGACTGATCCAGCCCGGCCAGGTAGTAACACGACGGCGCCCCTCGGGGCGCCGTCGTTGTTTGTGGATAGCGCTATTCCCACTACCAGGGAGAGCAAGACGATATTGCTGACAAAGTATTCCCTGAAAAACACGAAAAATGAGTAGGTTTGTTGCGCTGCAACAGCGCGTGCTACAACTCCAAACACGGTCAGCTTGCGCTCCAGAAAATCACGTCGCGATCCTGCGCGCGCAACAGCCGATCAGGACCTTGTCCTGCAGGAACCTTCCCGACTCCCTCTTTCATCAAGGATGATGAGCATGAACCTACGCCTTACGCTTTCTGTCGCCGTGATTGGCTGCACCAGTCTGCTGAGCGGCTGCGAGAACATGTCTACCGACAGCATGATCAACACCGGACTCGCCGGCTTCAACGCCGCTACCATCAGCGACGCCGAGGTCAGAAACATGTCTGACCAGAGCTGCCAGCAGATGGACAGCCAATCTGTCCTGGCGTCGCCCGACTCTGAGTATGCACAGCGCCTGGAACGCATTGCCGACCGCCTGGGCCACCAGATCGAAGGTACCCCGGTCAACTACAAGGTCTACATGACCGACGACATCAACGCCTGGGCCATGGCCAACGGCTGCGTGCGTGTCTACAGCGGGCTGATGGACATGATGAACGACAACGAGATCGAGGGTGTGCTGGGCCACGAGCTGGGCCACGTGGCCCTGGGGCATAGCCGCAAGGCCATGCAGACGGCCTACGCCACCTCGATCGCCAGGGACACCATGGCGGCATCCGGCAACAGCGCGATGGCGGCTCTGTCGAACTCCCAGCTGGGTGATCTGAGCGAGAAGTTTATCAACGCCCAGTTCTCCCAGAGTCAGGAAAGCGACGCCGACAACTTCTCCTTTGATCTACTGACCGAGCGAGACATCCCGCGCGAGGGCCTGATGACCGGCTTCCAGAAGTTCGCTGAGCTCACTGGCGGTGAAAGCAGCCTGATGTCCTCACACCCGGGCTCCAAGGAACGCGCCGACAATATCCGCGAGCGCCTGGCCAACGGCTGATCCTTTGACCGCGTAATAAAGAAGCCTCTTCCAGGGAAGAGGCTTCTTGCTACCGGGGCCCGCTAGAGCTCAGATGTGGCTGGAGACATCCTTCGCCGAGGCGGTGGCGCCGGGCTGTTGCTGCGGCCTCGGCACGCTGGAAATCTCTTCCAGGCGCGCCTCGATCCAGGCTTCGGTCTCGACCAGCACCTCTTCAGGGGTGCGTCCTTCGGTGGCGATGGGCTCACCCACCACCAGCGAGATGCGGCCAGGCCGCTTGATCCAGTCACGCCCCGGCCAGCATTCGCCGGCGTTGTGGGCCACCGGCACCACCGGCACCCCGGCGCGACAGGCGATTACCGCCCCACTCTTGTTGTAGCGGCGACGCTTGCCTGGCTCTACCCGGGTTCCCTCGGGAAATATCAGCACCGACAACCCCTCCTTGAGCCGCTGGCCTCCCTGGCTCAGTACCTGGCGCATGGCCCGGGCAGGCTTGGAGCGGTCCAGGGCGATGGGGTGCAACAGGCGCAGCCCCCAGCCAAAGATCGGAAAGTTCAACAGTTCCTTCTTGAGCACCGTGCACACCGGAGGCTTGAGCAACTGCAGATAGACGGTTTCCCACTCGCACTGGTGATTGGACAGGATCACCACCGGCCCATCGGGCAGTTTTTCACGCCCCTTCATCTCGTAGCGCACCCCGCACACCAGACTGAACCAGGCGATGATGAAGTGGTTGTAGAGGTTGAGCAGCCGATAGCGCGAGCGCAGCGGCAGCAGCGGCGCCGGCGGCAGAAACAGCAAGCCACACACCAGCATCGCGGCAAAATAGCCAATATAGAAGATCACGCTGCGCAGCAGATTCATGCGTCCTTCCCCTGACTCGTCGCCTGGCAGGCCACGTCTTCCCGCGCCCGACACCAGGTGTCGAGCATGCGACCCACCTCGAGCCGCCAGGGCTTCTGGTGTACCCCGAACACTTCCAGCACCCGGCGACAGTTGAGTACCCGGCGCAACGGCTGATCATGGTGGTGGCTGAGCGCCTTCACCTCGCCCAGCGCGATGTTTTCGCCCTGACCTTCCAGACGCGTGCCCAACTGGGTGCGCACCATGCACACGAAGGTATAGGCGCTGACCGGCTCTACCCCGGCCAGATGGTAGCTGCCCCAGGCATTGGCGCCGCAGGCCTGCTGCTGCAGCATGCCGATCAGCGCCATGGCCACGGCATCAGCGGACGTCGGGCACAGGGTCACGTCGGTCTCGGCGGGCACGGTGCCGCCATCGATCAGGGTATCGAGCAGTTCGCCGAGCCAGGCGTGGCTACCCTCCAGGGCGAACATGGGACCGACCCGCACGATCAGGTGCTCGGGGCACTCGGCACGGATACGGTCGCCCGTCGCCACCAGCCGGCGCAGCCCCTCGTCCCGGGGGGCCGGAATCACGTGCTCGTCGATGGGCGAATCGTGGCCATCCTCGTAGAGCTGGTCACAGACGCACCACACCAGCGGTATGCCGACGTCACGGCACGCCTCCATGCAGGCCTCGACCGCCTCGGCGTGTTCGACCACCGCGGCGGGCGGCACGCTGAAGGGGCGCGACAAGGGGGGAATGATCAGCGCGTCCGGCGCCAGCGTACGCAGCGCTTCAGGATCCACGCGGGTCGCGGGATCGATCACCAGCTCGGTATCACCGCGCCGATTGCTTTCCCGCGCCAGGGCCAGGGACAGACAATGCCCGGCGTCCAGAATCAGCAGCTTCACGACGACTCCTCGTCCATGAGAGCGCCGCACGAGACTCGCACGACGCCCTGGGCGTTACGGCCGGTGTCCCAGACGCTGCGACAAGAATAGCGGCGAGAACCACCGCTCGCACATCACGCCCGAGGACACCAAAGGGCCATATTCTACACCAACTGCTCATCGATCAGCGCCCCTCTTGGAGGTAGCAGACCCTCGCCATCCATCGAGGTGGAAACGTCTGGTGGCCGGACGACGCGATCAGCCGACGCTGGTCGCAAGCCCCACCAGGCTGACCGCCACCAGCACCACCCCGAGCACCCGGAAGAACACCTCGGAGCGAGCACCTAGCAGCGCCTGGTGGACCCGCTCGCCGAGTACATGGCCCACCATGGCGCAGGGCAACAGCCACAGGTGATGCTCGAGCTGCAGGTCCACTCCGGCGATGATGAAGGACACCATCTTGATCACCACCAGGATGAACCACAGCACAAACAGGGTGTCGCGCAACTGGTGCTTGGCCACATGGGAAGCGAATACCGCGACGATCAGCGGAGCGCCGATCAGCGATGCGCCACTGACGTAGCCGCCCAGCGCCAGCAGCACCACGTCCACCGTCTTGCTGCGGCTACGAAAGGGGCGATTGAGGGCGTAGCTGGCGCCGTAGACGATCACGATCACGAAGATCACCGCCGTCATCAGCTCAGCCGGCAGGGTCAAGAGGCCAACCACGCCGATCAGCTTGGGCACGATCATGATCGCCAGCGCGCGCTTCAAGTAGCGCCAGTCGATATTGCTGTCGCCGGTGTTGCCGGTCTGCTGGATCTGACGATGGCCGCGCCAGGCGATCCAGCTCGAGAAGATCAACAGATGCACCGCCACCAGCGGCAGGAACACCAGTGGCTCATCGAGCACCAGCAGCAGGAAGGGCAGCGCCAGCACCGCCCCACCGAACCCCAGACTGGAGCGCACGAAACCGCTCCAGCAGAAGATCAGCCCGATCAACGCGTACTGGTACCACAACAGATCCTGCATCCGCCGCTCCCTCCTGGATCACCACTAAAATTATTTGTCTGCTTATCACTTTAGCCGGTCTGGCTGCACGGCAACATAAGACATCAGTGGAGATGGAGAGGCATTCGTCTCGCAAGGAGTGGGTTGGAAGACCCGGCCTTCAGCCCCTATGCTGAATTTGCCAAAACGAGCATTTCCCACTCTCATCCTCGCAGGAGAGCACGCCATGGAATGGCTGGAAGATCTTGTCGACTACCTGACCGAGCACGACATCAAGCTGGCCACCGCGGAGTCCTGCACCGCCGGTCTGATCGCCTCGGAACTGGCCCGCGTACCCGGCAGCGGCCAGGTCATCGACAGCGGACTGGCCGTCTACTCGCCCGAGGCCAAGAACCGCTACCTCGGGATCCCCTTCGAGACCATCTCGCGCTACGGCCTGACCGGCGAGGAGATCACCCGGGAGATGGTGCTGGGCACCCTGAACAACTCCAACGCCAAGCTGGCGATCGCCAACACCGGCATCGCCGGCCCAGGCGAACCCGAGGATGGACCGCCCAAGGGCACGGTGTGCCTGGGCTGGGGTTTTCGCTACGAGGACAAGATCTACGTGATCACCACCACCGAGCATTTCGACGGGGATCGCAACGAGGTCCGCCTGGCGGCGGCCCATCATGCCCTCAAACGGGTGTGTGACTGGCATCGCGACATTCGCGACGGCAAGCTCGCGCCCTACTGGCGTGAGCACGACTGACACCCCAATCCCGCAAGGAGGCACGGATGACCCACGACGATATCGACCAGTTGCAGCGCATCATCGCGCGTGAACTCGAAGTCCAGCCCGGGGCGGACATCAGGGATGAAATTCAGCGGCGCCAGGCGTTTCTGATCGACCAGCTTCACACCACCGGCCAGCACTGCCTGGTGCTCGGCATCAGTGGCGGCGTGGACTCGACCAGCGCCGGCCTGATGGCCCAGCGGGCGGTCGAGGCGGCGCGGGAGCGACTGCCCGAAGCACGCTTCATCGCCATGCGCCTGCCCTATGGCGAGCAGCAGGATGATGACGACGCCAGGCAGGCGCTGGACGCCATCCAGCCGGACGAGTGCCTGACGGTCAATATCAAGCCGGCCAGCGACGCCATGCTGGAAGCGCTGGAGCAGGCAGGCCTTGAGTTTCGCGACCAGGCCCACCGAGACTTCGTGATGGGCAATATCAAGGCGCGCCAGCGGATGATCGCCCAGTACGCCGTGGCCGGCGCTCAAGGTGGCCTGGTCATCGGCACCGACCAGGCCGCCGAGGCGGTGATGGGCTTCTACACCAAGCACGGTGACGGCGCCTGCGACCTGGTGCCCCTGGCCGGCCTGACCAAGGGCCAGGTCCGCGACATGGCTGCACAACTGGGCGCCCCGGACACCCTGGTCAACAAGGTACCAACGGCGGACCTGGAGTCACTGCGCCCGCAGTTGAGTGACGAGGAAGCCCTCGGCGTCAGCTACGCCGCCATCGACCGCTTCCTCACCGGCGAGAGTGTCGCCCCCGAGGACGCCGAGCGCATCATCGCCACCTGGCGACGCACCGCCCACAAGCGTGCCATGCCCAGGACGCCCTGATACCCCGGGCACTTGAGGCGAAGCGCCTTGGCCGAAGAGAGACGCTGCAAGAGAGAGGCACTGGGCGAGAAGAGGCTCTGCACTGAAAAGGCGCTGACCAAAAAAGAAGACCCGAAACGCAAGGAGGCCCTGCCGATGCAGGGCCTCCCTGGTTTGCTAATGACGCCATTTGATGGCATCCACAACGGGACTTAGAACGGGATCTCGTCGTCGAAGTCGTCGAAGTTGCCCGGGTCCGGTGCGCCGAAGCCGCCCTTCTGACCACCGCCCTGGTTGGGCGCCTGCTGGGGCGGACGGTTCTGCTGAGCGCCACCCTGCTGGCCACCGCCAAAGTTGCCGCCCTGCTGGGGCTGGCCGCCACCGAAGTTGCCACCCTGCTGGGGCTGGCCACCACCGAAGTTGCCACCCTGCTGGGGCTGACCACCACCGAAGTTGCCACCGCCCTGCTGGGGCTGACCACCGCCGAAGTTGCCGCCGCCCTGAGGGCCGCCGCCGAAGCCGCCACCCTGGCCGCCTTCACCGCGACCATCGAGCATTTGCATGTCGTTGGCGACGATCTCGGTGGAGTAGCGATCCTGGCCGTTCTGGTCCTGCCACTTGCGGGTCTGCAGGCGGCCTTCGATGTACAGCTTCGAGCCCTTCTTGAGGTACTGTTGGGAAATCTCGGCCAGCTTGTTGAACATCACCACCCGGTGCCATTCGGTGCGTTCCTGGCGCTGGCCGCTCTGGCGGTCCATCCAGGTATCGGTGGTCGCGAGGTTCAGGTTGGCCACGGCGGTGCCGGACGGTGTAAAGCGTACCTCCGGATCCTGGCCGACGTTGCCGATGAGGATGACCTTGTTGACGCCACGGGCCATGGTTGACTCCTTGATGCAGACAATGGGTGCCGGGCCGGCGGGCAGGATAGCTGCCACGCCCCCGGTGACAATCGGTCGGCGTCGATCGGTCGACGCCACAAAAGCGGATGTCGCTACTATACGCGAGATCGAGACGATTCGCCGCCGTGAAGAACGCCTCGGCACTCGAGCGCAGACAGTGTGCGGCGACGTGATGTCGCGACAAGGTGCCGACACTATCTACCGCGACTATCTACCGCGGCTATCTACCGCAACTATCTACCGCTACTAGGAGCGCTGGGTCGAAGAACGGGTCAGCCGCGCCAGCGCCTCGGTGTCCAGGGTGGCGCGATCCACCTTCAAGTAAGCCAGCCGCTCTTCCGGCACCACCAGCACGTCCTCGACACCGGCGACGGCGGCAAAGCGCGCCATCAGGTTGTCCAGGGTATCGCTCTCGTGTTCGTCGGCCAGGGCCACCACCTCGCTGGACAGGTGGCGCGGTGCGCGCATGCCGAGCATCAGCACGAACCAGCCAAGCCCCAGCAGCGCTGCCCCCAGGAACACCGCCGACAGCCCGAACTGCTGGGCCAGGAAGCCGCCCATCACGCCACCGAGGAAGGCCCCCAGGAACTGGCTGGTGGAATAGACCCCCATGGCCGTGCCCTTGGCCCCGGCCGGCGCCAGCTTGCTGATCATCGACGGCAGGGTGGCCTCGAGCAGGTTGAAGGCGGTAAAGAAGGCCAACAGCCAGGCGCCCAGGGCTACCAGGCCCGAACCAGCGAGGCCCAGCCCGACAAGACTCAGGGTGATGGTGGCGATGGCGCCGAGGCACATCAGCTTCATCTTGCGCTTCTTCTCGGCCACGATCACCAGCGGCACCATGGCGACGAAGGACAGCCCCATCACCACCAGGTAGACCAGGCCATGGCGGGCTTCGACGACACCGGCATCGACCAGCTTGAACGGCACGGCGGTGAAGATCGCCATCAGGATCAGGTGCAGGCTGAAGATGGAGGCGTCCATGCGCCACAGGTCCATGCGCCCGAGGATGCTGGCGAGCTGCCCGCGATCGAGGCCGACGTCACGATGGCCGCGCCGGCGCGGCGCCGGCGGCACCAGTTTCCACAGCACCAGCATCCCCAGCGCCGCCAGCAGGGCGGTGAAGTAGAACACCCCGGCCAGGCCAAAGTGGCTGGCCACCAGCGGGCCGAGCACCATGGCGACGCCAAAGGCCACGCCGATCGACAGACCGATGGTCGCCATGGCGGCGGTGCGAACCTGCTCGCGGGTCTGGTCGGCCAGAAGCGCCATGATGGCGGCGGCCACCGCACCGCTGCCCTGCAGACTGCGACCGACAATCATCATGGCGATGGAGTCCGCCTGGGCGGCGACCACGCTGCCGATCAGAAACAGCCCCAAGCCAGCAGCAATCACCGGCTTGCGCCCGATGCGATCCGACAGCAGACCGAAGGGAATCTGCAGTACCGCCTGGGTCAGGCCATAGACGCCGAGCGCCAGCCCCACCAGCAGAGGGGTGGCCCCGACCAGGTGGTCGGCGTTGAGGGCGAGTACGGGCAACACCATGAACAGCCCGAGCATGCGTGTGGCGTAGAGCCCCGCCAGACCGACGATGGCGCGCCGCTCGGAGGCTAACAAGAGTCTGGCCTTGGACATGAACGAATTCCGGCTTGAGAGCGGGGAGAGAGCCCCGAAGGTGGACCGCATATTCTAGCGCCTGGGGGCGATCCAGAAAATGCCGACACTCGAGTCATTTCACAAGCGTCTTTTCACCAGTGGCTTTGCCGGCCGGGCGACCGGCCACGTATAATCGACCTTTTGCCGCGTCTTCGAGGTGGGAATGGACAAGATTCTGGTCAGGGGTGCCCGCACCCACAACCTCAAGCAGATCGACGTCGAACTACCCCGTGACAAGCTGATCGTGGTCACCGGGCTGTCTGGCTCCGGCAAGTCGTCGCTGGCCTTCGATACCCTCTACGCCGAGGGGCAGCGCCGCTACGTGGAGTCGCTGTCCACCTATGCGCGCCAGTTCCTGTCGATGATGGAAAAGCCCGACGTGGACCATATCGAGGGGCTGTCGCCGGCGATCTCCATCGAGCAGAAGTCCACCTCCCACAATCCGCGCTCTACCGTCGGCACCATCACCGAGATCTACGATTACCTGCGCCTGCTGTTCGCCCGTGCCGGCACCCCGCGCTGCCCGGAACACGGCGAGGACCTCGAGGCCCAGACCATCTCGCAGATGGTCGACCAGGTGATGGCGCTGCCGGAAGGCAGCAAGCTGATGCTGCTGGCCCCGGTGGTCAGCGGACGCAAGGGCGAGCACCTGCAGCTGCTGGCGGAGCTGCGCTCCCAGGGCTTTGTACGCGCCATGGTCGACGGCCAGGTGCTGGAACTCGACGACGTGCGCCCGCTGGACAAGAACCGCAAGCACGACATCAGCGTGGTGGTGGACCGCATCAAGGTGCGCGAAGGCCTCGAGCAGCGCCTGGCGGAATCCTTCGAGACCGCCCTGGGTCTGGCCGACGGTACCGCCATGGTCCACTTCATGGACGGTGAACAGGACGACATGGCGTTCTCGGCACGCTTCGCCTGTCCGGTCTGCGGCTACTCCATCGCCGAACTCGAACCGCGGATGTTCTCGTTCAACAACCCGGCCGGCGCCTGCCCCACCTGCGACGGCCTGGGGGTGCAGCAGTTCTTCGACCCGGAAAAGCTGATCAGCCACCCGGAGCTGTCCCTGGCGGAAGGCGTGATCAAGGGCTGGGACCGGCGCAGCGTCTACTACTTCAACCAGCTGAAGTCGGTGGCCGAGCACTACCGCTTCACCCTGGAGACCCCGTGGCAGGATCTGGCCCGCCACGAGCGCGAGGTGATCCTCAACGGCAGCGGCAAGGACGACATCGCCTTCAGCTACGTCAATGATCGTGGCAAGAAGGTCACCCGCGAGCACCCCTTCGAGGGCGTGCTGCCGAACATGCAGCGCCGCTACCGCGAGACCGAGTCGAGCATGGTCCGCGAGGAACTCGCCCGCTATATCGCGGTGCAGCCCTGCCGCACCTGCGAGGGCTCGCGCCTGCGCAAGGAAGCCCGCCACGTGTTCGTCGACGACACCACCCTGCCCGAGGTGGTGCGCCTGCCGATCGGCGACGCCCAGCGCTACTTCAGTGAACTGAGCCTGCCTGGTCGGCGCGGCGAGATCGCCGAGAAGATCCTCAACGAGATCTCGGCCAGACTCGAGTTTCTGGTCAACGTCGGCCTCGACTACCTCAACCTGGAGCGCAGCGCCGAGACCCTGTCCGGTGGCGAGGCCCAGCGCATCCGCCTGGCCAGCCAGATCGGTGCCGGCCTGGTGGGCGTGATGTACATCCTCGACGAGCCCTCCATCGGCCTGCACCAGCGCGACAACGACCGCCTGCTGCAGACCCTGGAACGCCTGCGTGACCTGGGTAACACGGTGATCGTGGTCGAACACGACGAGGACGCGATTCGTGCCGCCGACCACGTGCTCGACATCGGCCCCGGCGCCGGTGTCCATGGCGGCGAGATCGTCGCCGAAGGCACCCCGGAGGAGGTCATGGCCAACCCGGCCTCGCTGACCGGTCAGTACCTGTCCGGTACCCGCGCTATCGAGGTACCGCCCTGGCGCATCCCCGGCAACCCGGAAAAGATGCTCAAGCTCACCGGCGCCTCGGGCAACAACCTCCAGGACGTAACCCTGGAGCTGCCGCTGGGGCTGTTCGTGTGCGTTACCGGGGTGTCCGGCTCGGGCAAGTCGACCTTGATCAACTCGACCCTGATGCCGATCGCCGCGCGCGAGCTGAACAAGGCCACTACCCTGACGCCGTCACCCTACACCGGCATCGAGGGCCTCGATCAGCTCGACAAGATCATCGACATCGACCAGAGCCCGATCGGCCGCACGCCGCGCTCCAACCCGGCGACCTACACCGGCATCTTCACCCCCATTCGTGAACTGTTCGCTGGCACCCAGGAGGCGCGCTCACGCGGCTACAAGCCCGGCCGCTTCTCGTTCAACGTCAAGGGCGGGCGCTGCGAGGCGTGTCAGGGCGAGGGCATGATCAAGGTCGAGATGCACTTCCTGCCGGACATCTATGTGCCCTGCGACGTGTGCAAGGGCAAGCGCTACAACCGCGAGACCCTGGATATCCACTACAAGGGCAAGACCATCGATGAGGTGCTGGAGATGACCGTGGAGGAGGCGCTGGAGTTCTTCAGCCCGGTGCCCGCCATCGCCCGTCGTCTGCAGACCCTGGTCGACGTGGGCCTGACCTACATCCGCCTGGGCCAGAGCGCCACCACCCTGTCCGGCGGCGAGGCCCAGCGGGTCAAGCTGGCCCGGGAGCTGGCCAAGCGCGATACCGGCAAGACCCTGTACATCCTCGACGAGCCGACCACCGGCCTGCACTTCGAGGACATCCGCCAGCTGCTGACGGTCCTGCACCGGCTGCGCGACCACGGCAACACCGTGGTGGTCATCGAGCACAACCTTGACGTGATCAAGACCGCCGACTGGCTGATCGACCTGGGCCCGGAGGGCGGGTCCGGCGGTGGACGCATCATCGCCGAGGGCACCCCGGAACAGCTCGCCGAGATGGAGGTCTCCCACACCGGGCGCTTCCTCAAGCCGCTGCTCAAACGCGCCGCCCCCACCTCGCGCAAGGGCGACAAGGAAACCGCGACCGCCTGAGGCCCGCGGGTGGAACGCGTGTAGCCGCAGCGACAATCGAAAACACTGATGAAAGAAGCAGCGAAAGGGGAAGGCCAAGGCCTTCCCCTTTTCTGTTCCGGATGGTTCGCGCTTTGTTTCACACAGAAGCGCGAGGACACAGCAGCGTCAGCCACACCCTACCTAAAGGCTGCTCTCGTGCAGGATGCCCTTCAAGGCAAGCGCCCGCCGGGCGGTCTGTTCCAGTCGACAGGAGCCGGCGACGATGCTGCGGATGGTGCCATCCTGATAGCGGGCATAGGCGTAGCCGCACTCGGCGTCGCGGAAGGTGATCCAGGCGCGCTGCACGTCTCTTAGCGCGTCCACCCGGGAGATACCCACGTCAGGATTCCCCTCGTCCTGCTCGCGCATCAGCGCGCGCAGCTCCTGATACTGGGCGTTGAGCAGCTCATCCCAGACCCGGGTCTCCTGGGCCAGGCAATCGACGATGCCCAGGGTCGTGGCCCCGCCCGGGCTCTGCTGGCAGGCGTCGGCGGCGAGTCCGATGCAGTCACCCACCGCCCCCTGGCCCATCTGTACAAAGCAGTCGCGCACCTCGGCGGCGTCGACCGTGGGCGCCGCACTGCGCCCCACCTCGGCCAATGATGACGCCTGGGCAGCCTCCTTGCCCGCTTCTCCCGGATCGCCCGGCGTCTGCGCCACGGCGATGAGTGGCGATAGCACCAGCATCGACAACAGCCTCTGCCACGTCCTTTGCATGCCTTTCCCCCGTTACCTTGTCCCTGACTGACAGCATAGGGGAAGCCACGCCGTGCGGACACGCAGCCCTGGCGTTTGTGTCATCGCTGCCCCTGGTGGCCAAGCCTCTGGTGCCGGCCAGCTTCCGGTCATCGTGCACAAGGAACTCGTCGACAAATGACAGACACAAAAAAACCGACACCCGGAGGTGTCGGTTTCGCGTCGTGTCGAAGCGCTGTCGAAAGGATTACTCCTCGCCGACGGCCTCTTCTTCAACGACGGGGCGATCGACCAGCTCGACGTAGGCCATGGGGGCGTTATCGCCGGTGCGGAAACCGCACTTGAGAATACGGACGTAACCGCCCGGACGCTCGACGTAACGCGGACCCAGCTCATTGAAGAGCTTGCCGACCGCTTCCTTCGAGCGGGTACGGCTGAAGGCCAGACGCCGGTTGGCGACGCTGTCTTCCTTGGCCAGGGTGATGAGCGGCTCGATATGACGACGCAGCTCCTTGGCCTTGGGAAGGGTTGTCTTGATCACTTCGTGCTCGACCAGCGACACGCTCATGTTGCGAAACATGGCCTGGCGGTGCGAGCTGGTACGATTGAGGTGACGACCACTCTTACGATGACGCATGGTTGTGATTCCTTACCAAACTGGGACTCGAGCCGACGCTTAGGCGGTGGCCTTGTCGTCCTTCAGGCTAGCCGGCGGCCAATTTTCAAGCCGCATGCCAAGGGACAGACCACGAGCAGCCAACACGTCCTTGATCTCGTTCAAGGACTTCTTGCCGAGGTTCGGGGTCTTCAACAGCTCCACCTCGGTGCGCTGAATCAGATCGCCGATATAGTAGATATTCTCGGCTTTCAGGCAGTTGGCGCTACGAACGGTCAACTCGAGATCGTCTACGGGGCGCAGCAGGATGGGATCGATATGATCCTCTTCCTCGACCACTTCCTGTTCCTTGTCGGCTTCCAGGTCGACGAACGCTGCCAGCTGCTCTTGCAGGATGGTCGCGCTGCGACGGATCGCCTCTTCCGGATCCAGGGTGCCGTCGGTTTCCAGGTTGATGATCAGCTTGTCGAGGTCGGTGCGCTGTTCGACGCGGGCGGCTTCGACGCTGTAGGAAACGCGGCGCACGGGGCTGAAGGTCGCATCCAGCTGCAGACGGCCGATGGCGCGTGTCTCGTCGTCGGCTTCGCTGCGGACATCCGCAGGCTCATAGCCGCGACCACGGGCCACCTTCAGCTGCATCTTGAGCTCGGCGCCTTCATTGACGTGGGCGATGACGTGCTCGGGGTTGACCACTTCGACGTCGTGATCGACGGCGATGTCACCAGCGGTGACGACGGCCGGGCCCTGCTTGTTCAGCGAGAGCATCGCCTCGTCGCGGCTGTGCATCTTGATCGCCACGTCCTTGAGGTTCAGGAGGATTTCGATGACATCTTCCTGGACACCCTCGATCGCGCTGTACTCATGGTCGACGCCGGCGATCTCGGTCTCCACCACGGCGCAGCCGGGCATGGACGAGAGCAGGATACGACGCAGAGCATTGCCCAACGTGTGGCCGAAGCCACGCTCGAACGGCTCGAGCACGATCTTTGCGTGGTGTGCGCTGATCTCTTCGACCTTGATGTCGCGAGGACGGAGAAACTCTGTCACTGAACGCTGCATATGAACACCTTTCAGGCTGCCAAACGAATACTCGGTAATAACCGCCGCCCTCCCGGAGGAGGGCGGCGCGGACGGACCGCTTACTTCGAGTACAGCTCGACGATCAGTTGCTCGTTGATGTCGGCAGTCAGGTCACCGCGCTCAGGCAGGGCCTTGAAGGTGCCTTCCATCTTCTTGGCGTCGAGTTCGATCCAGGCCACGTCGCCACGGTTGGCGGCGATGCTCAGGGCGTTCTGGATACGCGCCTGTTGCTTGGCCTTTTCACGAACGGATACCACGTCGCCGGGCTTGACCTGGTAGGAGGCCACGTTGACGGTCTTGCCGTTGACGGCAATCGCCTTGTGGCTTACCAGCTGACGAGCCTCGGAGCGAGTGGCGCCAAAGCCCATGCGGTAGACGACGTTGTCCAGTCGGGACTCAAGCAGCTGCAGCAACAACTCACCGGTCGCACCCTTCAGGCGGGCGGCTTCCTTGTAGTAGTTGCGGAACTGCTTTTCGAGTACGCCGTACATGCGACGTACTTTCTGCTTCTCGCGAAGCTGCAAGCCGTAGTCGGAAAGACGCTGACGGCGCTGGCCGTGCACACCCGGAATCTGTTCGGATTTGCACTTTTTCTCGAAGGGAGTGACACCGCTCTTGAGGAAGAGGTCGGTACCTTCCCGGCGAGACAGTTTGCACTTCGGTCCAATGTAACGAGCCATGAATCTGTCTCCTTAAACGCGGCGTTTCTTCGGCGGACGGCAGCCATTGTGGGGAATGGGCGTCGCGTCGGTGATGCTTTGCACGCGGAAGCCGGCGGCGTTGAGTGCACGCACGGCGGATTCACGGCCAGGACCGGGGCCCTTGACCAGCACGTCGACGTTTTTCACACCATACTCGGCTGCAGCAGTTGCTGCACGCTCGCTTGCCACTTGAGCAGCGAACGGGGTGCTCTTGCGAGAACCACGAAAACCCGAACCACCGGCTGTCGCCCAGGAAAGAGCGTTGCCCTGGCGGTCTGTGATCGTAATGATCGTGTTGTTAAAAGAGGCATGGATATGCGCAACGGCATCCACTACCTGCTTTTTAACCTTTTTACGGTTGCTACGCGGGTTAGCCATGTTGATGTCAATTCCTGTCTTTACGCCAGAACGTGCGTGTTATTTGCGGATCGGCTTACGCGGTCCCTTACGGGTACGCGCGTTGGTCTTGGTGCGCTGACCGCGCATCGGAAGACCACGACGATGACGCAGACCACGGTAGCAACCCAAGTCCATGAGACGCTTGATGTTCAGCGTCACATCACGACGAAGGTCGCCTTCAACGGTATACTTGCCGACTTCACTACGCAGGCTGTCGATCTCTTCAGATGACAGATCCTGGATCTTGGTGGTCGGCGCGATGCCGGTCGCTCCACAGATTTCCTGTGCGCGAGTACGGCCAATCCCGAAGATGTAGGTCAGCGAGATCGCCGCATGCTTGTTGTCCGGGATATTGACGCCTGCAATACGGGCCATCAGCTTACTCCGAAGTTTGAGCGGCTTGCTCGGTTAATCAACTACAAAAGGCGCAATAGCATACCCCCTTCCCGTCATTAGGGCAAGGGGTATGCCAGCACCCGGTTCAATTCAGGCCAGGATCAACCCTGGCGCTGCTTGTGCCGCGGCTCGGTGCAGATGACGCGAACAGCGCCATTGCGACGAATGATCTTGCAATTGCGGCACATTTTCTTCACGGAAGCTCGAACTTTCATCGTTCTCTCCAAAATCGGCTTGCGGCGTGCCAAATCGGCCTGCGGCGCCTTAGCGCATGATGCCGCCGCTACCGTAGCCTTTCAGGTTGGACTTCTTCATCACCGACTCATACTGGTGCGACATGAGGTGCGACTGCACCTGGGCCATGAAGTCCATGATGACCACGACCACGATCAGCAGCGAGGTACCGCCAAAGAAGAACGGCACGTTCCACGCTACGATCAGGAACTGGGGCATCAGGGAAACCGCAGTGATGTAGAGAGCGCCGAACAGGGTCAGACGAGTCATGACCTTGTCGACATAACGAGCGGTCTGCTCGCCAGGACGAATCCCCGGCAGGAAGGCACCCGACTTCTTGAGGTTGTCGGCCACATCCTTGGGGTTGAAGACCAGCGCTGTGTAAAAGAAGCAGAAGAATACCACCGCCGCCGCGAAAAGCAAGATATAAAGGGGCTGACCTGGGGCCAACGCCTGGGACGCGCGCTGCAACCATTCCATGCCGTCGCCCGCACCTACCCACTGACCGAGGGAGGCGGGGAACAACAGGATGCTCGAGGCAAAGATGGCCGGAATGACACCCGCCATGTTGACCTTGAGCGGCAGGTAGCTGCTCTGCCCTGCATACATCTTGTTGCCTACCTGGCGGCGCGGGTAGTTCACCGTGATCCGGCGCTGGCCGCGTTCGATGAACACGACGAACGCCACGGTGGCGATACCCAGAAGGCTAAGCGCCAACAGCGGCAACACATTCCACGCGCCCTCGTTGCGGGCAAGCTCGAAGGCTTGAGCCACAGCTCCGGGCAGGCCGGCGACGATACCCGCGAAGATCAGCAGCGAAATGCCGTTGCCGATGCCCTTCTCGGTGATCTGCTCACCCAGCCACATCAAGAACACCGCGCCACTCACGAAGGTGATGATCGCGGTGAAATAGAAGCTGAGATCGGCCGTATAGGCAATGCCTTGGCTGGCCAGACCCACGGACATGCCGGTGGCCTGAACCAGGGCCAGCACCACCGTGCCGTAGCGCGTGTACTGGCTGATCTTGCGGCGGCCGCTCTCGCCCTCCTTCTTCAACTGCTCGAGGTGGGGCGAGACGGCGGTCAGGAGCTGCATGATGATCGACGCCGAGATGTACGGCATGATGCCGAGGGCGAGGATACTCATGCGCTCCAGGGCACCGCCCGAGAACATGTTGAACATGCCCAGGATGGTGCCCTGCTGCTCCCTGAACAAGGCAGCAAGCTGGTCAGGATTGATACCGGGAACGGGTATGTGGGCACCGATACGGTAGACCACGATGGCGAGGAGCACGAAGCGCAGACGCGCCCACAGTTCACTCAGACCGCTGCCCATCGCCGGCATGTTTCCTGACTTGGCCATTTAGTCCTCTACCTTGCCACCGGCGGCTTCGATCGCTGCGCGGGCACCCTTGGTGACCCGCAGACCGCGAACGGTGACCGCCTTGTTCAGATCGCCGGAAAGGATCACCTTCGCATGCTGCGTGGAATCCTTCAGCACATTGGCTTCCTTGAGGCTTTCCAGAGTGACTTCGTCACCCGCGACCTTGGCCAGCTCGGCCAGGCGGACTTCCTCGGAAACCAAAGACTTGGCGGAGGTGAAACCAAACTTCGGCAGACGACGCTGCAGGGGCATCTGACCGCCCTCGAAGCCGGGCTTCACGCTGCCACCGCTGCGCGACTTCTGGCCTTTGTGGCCACGGCCGCCGGTCTTGCCCAGACCGGAACCGATGCCACGACCGACGCGCTTTTCAGCGTGCTTGGAGCCCGGTGCCGGGCTCAGGCTGTTAAGTTTCATGGATTACTCTCCCTCAACACGCACAAGGTAGTTGACCTTGTGGATCATGCCGCGAACGGCAGGGGTGTCTTCCAGTTCAACCGTGTGACCGATGCGGCGCAGGCCGAGGCCCTTCATGGTGGCCTTGTGCTTGGCCAACGTGCCGATGGTGCTGCGGGTCTGGGTAACCTTGATCGTAGCTGCCATGGTGTATTACCCCGTGATCGCTTCGACTGAGAGACCGCGCTTGGCGGCCACGTCTTCCGGCGACTGCATGGAAGCCAGGCCATTCACGGTCGCACGGACCACGTTCACCGGATTGGTGGAGCCATAGCACTTGGCCAGGACGTTGTGCACGCCGGCCAATTCCAGCACGGAGCGCATGGCGCCGCCGGCGATGATACCAGTACCGTCAGAGGCCGGCTGCATGTACACCTTGGAGGCGCCATGACGAGCCTTGACCGGATACTGGAGGGTACCGCCGACCAGGTTCACCTTGATCATGTTGCGGCGCGCCTGGTCCATCGCCTTCTGAATCGCGACCGGCACTTCACGTGCCTTGCCACGACCGAAGCCGACGCGACCGTTACCGTCGCCCACGACAGTCAGAGCGGTGAAGCCGAAAATACGGCCACCCTTGACCACCTTGGCGACACGGTTGACCTGCACGAGCTTTTCCTGCAGATCGCCGTTTTGCTGTTCGTTCTTCGCCATCGTAAAACCCTTTAGAATTCCAGGCCGCCTTCACGTGCGGCGTCGGCCAGGGCCTTCACACGACCGTGGTACTTGAAGCCAGCGCGGTCGAAGGCCACCTGGGTGATGCCCGCTTCCTTGGCGCGTTCAGCGATCAGCGCACCAACTTTGGCTGCGGCGTCTGCATTGCCGGTCGAACCCTCGCGCAGGCTCTTGTCCAGCGTGGAAGCGCTGGCCAGGACCTTGCCACCATCCGGCGAGATAATCTGCGCGTAGATGTGACGGGGGGTACGATTGACGCACAGGCGAGACACGCCCAGCTCGCGGATCTTCGCGCGAGCGCGGCGGGCACGACGGAGACGAGATTCTTTCTTCGCGTTCATAACCCTGCCTTACTTCTTCTTGGCTTCTTTACGGCGGACCTGCTCATCCGCGTAACGCACACCCTTGCCCTTGTAGGGTTCAGGCGGACGGAAAGCGCGGATTTCCGCTGCGACCTGGCCGAGCTTCTGCTTGTCCGCGCTCTTCAGCACGATGACGGTGTTCTTCGGCGTTTCCGCCGTGACACCTTCAGGCAGTTGATAGTCGACCGGGTGAGAGAAGCCCAGTGTCAGGTTGAGCGTCTGGCCTTTCGCTTGAGCGCGATAACCGACGCCGATGATTTCGAGAGACTTGGTAAAGCCCTCGGACACGCCGGTGACCAGGTTCTGAACCAGGGCACGGGTGGTGCCGACCATGGCCCAGCTCTTAGCAGATTTGCTCGGCTGGAAGGTCAGCTGGCCATCTTCCTGCGCGACCACGACATCGTCGTGAACGGGCATGGAGAGGGTGCCCTGACCGCCTTTGGCGGTCAGCGTGGCGCCGTCGATCTTGACCTCGACGCCAGCGGGCACTTTAACCGGATATTTGGCTACGCGGGACATTCCAAACTCCTAGAATACGGTGCAGAGGACTTCGCCGCCGACACCAGCCTGACGCGCGGCACGATCGGTCATCACACCCTTGGAGGTGGTGACGATCGCGACACCCAGGCCATCGGCGACCTTCGGCAGCGCATCCTTGCCCTTGTAACTACGCAGGGACGGCTTGGAAACCCGCTGCAGATGCTCGATGACCGGCTTGCCTTCGAAGTACTTGAGGCTGACGGTCAGCTCGGGCTTGGCTGATTCGCTCACGGCGAAGTCAGTGATGTAACCCTCTTCTTTCAGCACGCGGGCCACTTCAACCTTGATCTTGGAGGACGGCATGGTGACCGTCTCCTTGGTGGCCTGCTGCGCATTGCGGATACGGGTAAACATATCCGCCAGAGTGTCTTGCATGCTCATTTAACTTGCGCTCCTGATGATTCTACGTGGCGTTACCAGCTGGACTTCTTCAGTCCGGGCACGTCGCCACGCATGGCGGCTTCACGCAGCTTGTTACGACCGAGGCCGAACTTGTTGTAGTAGCCGTGCGGACGGCCAGTCACGCGGCAGCGGTTACGCTGACGCACGGGGCTGGAGTCACGCGGCAGCGACTGCAACTTCAGCTGCGCATCGAAGCGCTCCTCATCGGAGCTGTTCACGTCCTGGATGATCGCCTTGAGCTCGGCACGCTTGGCAGCATACTTCTCAACCAGTTGCGTGCGCTTCAGCTCACGCTCAATCATGCTCTTCTTTGCCATGATCCCACCCCTATTTCTTGAACGGGAAGTTCAGTGCACTCAAGAGCGCACGACCTTCGTCATCGGTGTTGGCAGTGGTGGTGATGGTGACATCCAGACCACGAATCCGGTCGATCTTATCATACTCGATCTCCGGGAAGATGATCTGCTCACGCACCCCCATGCTGTAGTTGCCACGACCGTCGAAGGACTTCGGGTTGAGACCACGGAAGTCACGAACGCGGGGGATCGCGATATTCACCAGGCGATCGAGGAAGTCCCACATGCGCTCACTGCGCAGTGTCACCTTCACGCCGATCGGCCAGCCTTCACGCACCTTGAAGCCCGCGATGGACTTACGTGCCTTGGTCACCATCGGTTTCTGACCGGAGAGCTTCTCCAGGTCGCCGACGGCAGCGTCGATCAGCTTTTTATCGCTGGTCGCTTCGCCGATACCCATGTTCAGAGTCACCTTGGTGATCCGGGGTACCTGCATAACGTTGGCGTAGCTGAACTGCTCTTTCAGTTGAGCCACCACCTCGTTTTGATAACGTTCTTTCAAGTTCGCCATTTTGCTACCCGACTCGCGTTAGGCGTCGATCTGCGCTTGCGTCGACTTGTAGATACGTACCTTGGTACCGTCTTCCTTGATCTGGAAGCCGACGCGATCCGCCTTACCGGTCTCCTGATTGAAGATGGCTACGTTGGACGCGTGAATCGGAGCCTCGCGCTCGACGATACCGCCCTGATTGCCGGCCATGGGGTTCGGCTTGGTGTGACGCTTGATCATGTTCACACCCGCTACCACGAACCGCTCGTCCTTGAGGACGCGCTTCACGGTACCGCGCTTACCCTTGTCCTTGCCGGCGATGACGATCACTTCATCATCACGTTTGATCTTTTGCATGTCGCCTCGCTCCCTTACAGCACTTCAGGCGCTAAGGAAATGATCTTCATGAACTTCTCGTTGCGAAGTTCACGCGTCACCGGCCCGAAGATACGGGTACCGATCGGCTGCTCGTTGGTGTTGTTCAACAAGACGGCCGCATTTCCATCGAAGCGAATCAGCGAACCGTCGCTGCGACGGACGCCACTGCGGGTCCGGACAACTACCGCTTTCAGCACCTGGCCTTTCTTGACCTTGCCGCGCGGAATAGCTTCCTTCACCGTGACCTTGATGACGTCACCAACGCGAGCGTAGCGGCGGTGTGAACCACCCAGCACCTTGATGCACTGCACCCGGCGCGCTCCGCTGTTGTCGGCGACATCCAGCATTGTCTGAGTCTGAATCATCGGTTTTCTCCAAACCTAAACTGACTGCACGAGGTTAAGGCCGTGGCCTTAACCCTTGGCCTGTTCGACAACCTCGACCAGGGTCCAGGCCTTCTTCTTGGACAGCGGACGGCATTCCTGGATGGATACCGTGTCACCGGCCTTGGCCTGGTTGGTCTCGTCGTGGGCGTGCAGCTTGGTGGAGCGCTTAACGTATTTGCCGTAGATCGGGTGGCGCTCACGACGCTCGATCATTACAACGATGGACTTGTCCATCTTGTCGCTCACCACCTTGCCGGTGAGCGTACGGGCTTTTTTCTCTTCGGCCATCTCAGACACCTGCCTTCTCGTTGAGCACAGTCTTCACGCGGGCGATATCCCGACGAACCTGCTTGAGCAGATGAGTCTGGCTCAGCTGGCCGGTGGCCTTCTGCATGCGCAGGTTGAACTGCTCGCGGAGGAGTTCGAGGAGCTGCTCGTTGAGCTGCTCGGCGGACTTTTCACGAATTTCCTGGGCTTTCATCACATCACCGTCCGTTTCACAAAGGTGGTGGAGACCGGGAATTTCTGGGCGGCCAGTGCGAAAGCTTCGCGGGCCAGTTCCTCGGAAACGCCTTCGATCTCGTAAAGGACACGACCGGGCTGGATCTGTGCGACCCAGTACTCGACGGAGCCCTTACCTTTACCCATCCGGACTTCCAGGGGCTTCTTGGAAATCGGCTTGTCCGGGAAGACACGGATCCAGATCTTGCCGCCACGCTTGACGTGACGGGTGATGGCACGACGGCCAGCTTCGATCTGACGGGCGGTGACACGACCGCGGCCGGTGGCCTTGAGGCCGAACTCGCCGAAGCTCACTTTGCTTCCGCGATGCGCCAGGCCACGGTTGCGGCCCTTCTGCACCTTACGGAATTTTGTACGCTTGGGTTGTAACATCGAATCGCTCTCCCCTTACCTGGAACCTTTCTTCTTGGAGGGCGCTGCCTGGCTCTGCTTCGCCTTGGCGCGGACCTCCTCGATGCCCCCGAGGATTTCACCCTTGAAGACCCAGACCTTGACACCGATGATGCCGTAGGTGGTCTTTGCTTCGTAGGTGGCGTAATCGATGTCCGCACGCAGGGTATGCAGCGGAACACGACCTTCGCGGTACCACTCGGTGCGGGCAATTTCCGCGCCGCCGAGGCGACCGGAGAGCTGCACCTTGATGCCGCCAGCGCCCAGACGCATGGCGTTCTGGACAGCGCGCTTCATGGCGCGACGGAACATCACACGGCGCTCGAGCTGGCCGGCAATGTTCTGTGCGACGAGCTGAGCATCCAGCTCGGGCTTGCGAACTTCCTCGATGTTGACGTGAACAGGCACGCCCATCATCTCGGTGACGTCGCGACGCAGGCGATCGACATCTTCGCCCTTCTTGCCAATCACGATGCCCGGACGGGCAGTGTGAATGGTGATGCGCGCGTTGTTCGCGGGACGCTCGATGGTGATCTTGCTAACGGAGGCGTTTTTCAGACGCTCTTCCAGGAAGCTACGCACCGCGAGGTCGTTGTTGAGCTTATCGGCATAGGCGCCGCGCTCGGCGTACCAGACAGAGGTATGGTCTTTGACGATACCCAGTCGGATGCCTGTCGGATTGACTTTCTGACCCATCTGGTCGACTCCTACTTCTCGGCTACCTTGACGGTGATGTGGCAAGTGCGCTTCAAAATGCGATCCGCACGGCCTTTGGCGCGCGGACGGATGCGCTTGAGCGTCGTACCCTCATCGACACAGATGGTCGAGACGCGCAGCTCGTCGATGTCCATGCCGTTGTTTTCTTCCGCATTCGCGATGGCGGACTGCAGCACCTTCTTGACCAGCTTGGCCGCCTTCTTCGGTGAGAAGGTCAGCAGGTCGATTGCTTCGGCGACAGGCTTACCGCGCACCTGATCAGCCACCAAACGGGCCTTCTGGGCGGATAAACTGGCGCCACGCAGCTTTGCTGTGACTTCCATCTCTTAATCCTCTCTGGCTTACCGTTTGGCTTTCTTATCCGCCGCATGGCCGCGATAGGTGCGGGTAGCAGCGAATTCGCCCAGCTTGTGGCCAACCATTTCCTCGGAGACGTGCACCGGGACGTGTTGGCGACCGTTATGGACTGCAATGGTGAGCCCGACCATGTTGGGCAGGACCATTGAACGACGCGACCAGGTCTTGATCGGTTTGCGATCGTTCTTTTCCGCTGCAGTCTCAACCTTTTTCAGCAGATGAAGGTCTACAAAAGGACCTTTCTTCAGTGAACGTGGCACAGCCGTTACCTCTTAATGTCTTGGCGTGGGATCTTAACCGCGAGCCTTGCGGCGGCGGACGATCAGCTTGTCGGTGCGCTTGTTCTTGCGGGTCTTGTGGCCCTTGGTGGGCATACCCCACGGGGACACCGGATGACGACCACCGCTGGTGCGGCCTTCACCACCACCGTGCGGGTGATCCACCGGGTTCATCGCGACACCGCGAACAGTCGGGCGCACACCTCTCCAGCGCTTTGCACCGGCCTTGCCAAGTTGACGCAGGCTGTGCTCGGAATTGCTCACCTCACCCAGGGTCGCGCGGCACTCGGCCAGCACCTTGCGCATCTCGCCGGAGCGCAGACGCAGGGTGGCGTAGTTGCCTTCACGAGCCACCAGCTGGGCGCTGGTACCGGCGCTGCGTGCGATCTGAGCACCCTTGCCAGGCTTCAGTTCGATGCAGTGCACCGTGGAACCCAGCGGGATGTTGCGCAGCGGCAGTGCGTTGCCCTTCTTGATCGGCGCATTGACGCCGGACTCGAGGCGATCACCGGCACTCACGCCCTTGGGGGCGATGATGTAGCGACGCTCACCGTCGATGTACTTCAGCAGCGCGATGTGGGCGCTACGGTTCGGGTCATGCTCCAGGCGCTCGACGATGGCCGGAACGCCATCCTTGGTGCGCTTGAAGTCGATGATCCGATAGTGGTTGCGATGACCACCGCCGACGTGGCGAGTGGTGATGCGACCCTGGTTGTTACGACCACCGGACTTGGACTGCTTCTCGAGCAACGGCGCGTAAGCGCGGCCCTTGTACAGTTCCTCACCAACAATCTTGACGACGTGGCGACGACCGGCGGATGTGGGTTTTGTCTTGACGATTGCCATGATCCGTACTCCTGCCTTTACTCGGCGCCAGAGAAGTCTTCAAGCGTCTCGCCGGCGGCCAGTGTCACGTACGCCTTGCGATAACCCTTGCGCATACCAACACCATGCGCGGTGCGCTTGGTCTTGCCCTTCACGTTCAGAACAGAAACGCGATCGACCTTCTTGCCGAACAGCTCCTGGACGGCAGCCTTGATCTCGGGCTTGGTTGCGTCACTCGCCACCTTGAACACGTACTGGTTACGCTCGGCGGCCATGGCGGCCTTCTCGGTCACGTGCGGACCAAGCAGAACCTTGAATACACGCTCCTGGTTCATGCCAGCTTCTCCTCGAATTTGCGCAGTGCGGAGACGGTAGCCAGGACCTTGTCGAAGGCGACCAGGCTGACCGGGTCGGCGGCGGCGACGTCCACCACATCCACGTTGGGGATGTTGCGGGCTGCCAGGTACAGGTTCTCGTCGACTTCTTCGGTGACGATCAGCACCTTCTCCAGGCCCAGGTCGGAAAGCTTGGCGACCAGCTGCTTGGTTTTGGGTGACTCGACAGAGAAGGCATCAACGGCAACAAGACGCTCCTGACGGACCAGCTCGGACAAAATCGAGCGCATGGCCGCACGGTACATCTTGCGGTTGACCTTCTGGGAGTGGTCCTGCGGACGGGCCGCGAAGGTCACACCACCGCTGCGCCAGATCGGCGAGCGAATGGTACCGGCGCGAGCGCGACCGGTGCCCTTCTGGCGCCACGGCTTCTTGCCGCCGCCACGGACGTCGGAGCGGTTCTTCTGGGCGCGGGTGCCCTGACGACCACCAGCCAGATAGGCGGTGACGACCTGGTGCACGAGCGCTTCGTTGAATTCTTTGCCAAAGGTAGCGTCGGACAGCTCAACGGTCCCGGCGCTTGCACCTGCAAGATTCAGATTCATTGGAAAGTTCCCCTTCAGCCAGCTTTGACGGCGCTGCGCACGATGACATCACTGCCGGTAGCACCAGGAACGGCGCCTTTGATCAGCAGCAGGTTGCGCTCGGCATCGACACGGACGATTTCCAGGCTCTGAACGGTGCAACGTGCGTTGCCCATCTGGCCGGCCATCTTCTTGCCCTTGAACACGCGACCCGGGGTCTGGCACATGCCGATGGAACCCGGAGCACGGTGGGACAGAGAGTTACCGTGGCTGTTGTCCTGGGTACGGAAGTTCCAGCGCTTCACTGCGCCCTGGAAGCCCTTACCCTTGGAGGTGCCGGTCACGTCAACGCTTTGACCAGCTTCGAAGAGGGATACGGTGAGTTCGCCGCCCACTTCCGGAGCTTCGTCGCCTTCGCTCAGGCGGAACTCCATCAGGGAACGACCAGCCTCGACACCTGCCTTTGCGTACAGGCCAGCTTGGGCCTTGGACAGATGCTTGGCTTTGCGGGAGCCGGTTGTCACCTGGACCGCGGCGTAGCCGTCGGATTCGACAGACTTCACGCAGGTCACGCGGTTGGGATCAACCTCGATAACGGTTACGGGCACAGACGCGCCGTCTTCGGTGAAGACACGGGTCATGCCGGCCTTCCTACCGACCAAACCGATAGTCATGCTTAGTCTCCTTTAGTGTACGGGGCTATCACCCGCTATGGCTGCCCTTTCCAGAGCATTCCACTAGCACGTTGTGTAACGCCATCCCGGCGTGGCGGCTGCTGAACCTCTACTGGGTGAGAGGGACGCTGGGCCGCGAGTGTCTAGTGATATCAGTCGAGCTTGATTTGCACGTCCACGCCAGCGGCGAGGTCGAGCTTCATCAGGGCATCAACGGTCTTCTCGGTCGGCTCGACGATGTCGAGCACACGCTTGTGGGTACGAATCTCGTACTGATCACGGGCGTCCTTGTTCACGTGCGGGGAAACCAGCACGGTGTAACGCTCGCGATTGGTCGGCAGAGGAATCGGACCACGAACCTGGGCGCCGGTACGCTTGGCGGTTTCAACAATCTCCGCGGCGGACTGGTCGATCAGGCGATGGTCGAAAGCCTTCAACCGAATGCGAATCTTCTGGTTCTGCATTTGCCCTAACTCCAATGGAACTTGACGGCGCGAGCCGTCAACCCACGCATTCAAAGGATGCGCATTATATGCGCCGCGCCATCGAGAGTCAAACCCTCAATGACGATGCGCAGAAAAGGGGGCTCCTTGCGGAGCCCCCTTCGGTGATCACCGGTCTGATTTAGACCAGGATCTTGGCCACGACGCCAGCGCCGACGGTACGGCCGCCTTCGCGGATGGCGAAGCGCAGACCTTCGTCCATGGCGATCGGAGCGATCAGGTTGACGACCATCTGGACGTTGTCGCCCGGCATGACCATCTCGACGCCTTCCGGCAGTTCACAGGTACCGGTGATGTCGGTGGTACGGAAGTAGAACTGCGGACGGTAGCCCTTGAAGAACGGAGTGTGACGACCACCCTCGTCCTTGCTCAGCACGTACACTTCCGCCTCGAACTGGGTGTGCGGAGTGATGGTGCCCGGCTTGGCCAGAACCTGACCACGCTCGACTTCGTCACGCTTGGTACCACGCAGCAGGGCACCGACGTTCTCGCCAGCACGACCTTCGTCGAGCAGCTTACGGAACATCTCGACACCGGTAACGGTAGTCTTGGTGGTGTCCTTGATACCAACGATCTCGATCTCTTCGCCCGGCTTGACGATGCCGCGCTCGACACGACCGGTCACAACGGTACCGCGACCAGAGATGGAGAACACGTCTTCGATCGGCATCAGGAACGGCTGGTCGACAGCACGCTCCGGCTCGGGGATGTAAGCATCCAGAGCCTTGATCAGGTTGGCAACGGCGGTAGTACCCATGCCGTTGTCGTCCTTGCCTTCCAGAGCCATCAGGGCAGAGCCGGTGATGATCGGAGTGTCGTCGCCCGGGAAGTCGTACTCGGACAGAAGTTCACGAACTTCCATCTCGACCAGCTCGAGCAGCTCTTCGTCGTCGACCATGTCGGCCTTGTTCAGGAACACGACGATGAACGGAACGCCAACCTGACGAGACAGCAGGATGTGCTCGCGAGTCTGCGGCATGGGGCCGTCAGCGGCGGAACAGACCAGGATAGCGCCGTCCATCTGGGCAGCACCGGTGATCATGTTCTTGACGTAGTCAGCGTGTCCCGGGCAGTCGACGTGAGCGTAGTGACGCTCCTCGGACTGATACTCGACGTGAGAGGTGGCGATGGTGATACCACGCTCACGCTCTTCCGGAGCATTGTCGATGGTGTCGAACTCACGCCAGTCACCGCCGAACACCTCGGCAGAAACGCGAGTCAGGGCCGCCGTCAGGGTAGTCTTGCCGTGGTCGACGTGACCGATGGTGCCGACGTTGACGTGCGGTTTGGAACGTTCGAATTTTTCCTTAGCCACTGCTATGACCTCTTTCGTTAGCTAACGGTTAACCGTTCTGGTTGATGACGGCTTCAACGACGCTGGACGGCGCCTCTTCGTAGTCCGCAAACTCCATGGTGTAGCTTGCGCGGCCCTGGGTCTGAGAGCGCAGGTCGGTTGCGTAACCGAACATCTCAGCCAGCGGCACGGTGGCGCGAATGACCTTGCCGGAGGAAGAGTCATCCATACCCTGGACCAGGCCCCGGCGGCGGTTCAGGTCGCCCATGACGTCACCCATGAATTCTTCAGGGGTCACGACCTCGACCTTCATCACCGGCTCGAGCAGAACTGCCTTGGCCTTGGGAGCGCCTTGCTTGATCGCCATGGAAGAGGCGACCTTGAACGCGGTCTCGTTGGAGTCCACGTCGTGGTAGGAACCGTCGAACAGCGTTACCTTGACGTCGATCATCGGGTAGCCCGCGATGACACCGTTCTGGAGCTGCTCATAGGCCCCTTTCTCGACGGCCGGCACGTATTCCTTCGGAACCACGCCGCCGACGATCTCGGAAGCGAACTTGAAGTGCATCTCTTCGTCGTCGCCCTTGTCTTCGGCCGTCAACGGCTCGATGCGCAGGTGTACGTGACCGTACTGACCGCGACCACCGGACTGACGAACGAACTTGCCTTCCTGCTCGACGCTCTGACGAATCGTCTCACGGTAGGCCACCTGCGGCTTGCCGATGTTCGCCTCGACCTTGAACTCGCGACGCATGCGGTCAACGATGATGTCGAGGTGAAGCTCGCCCATGCCGGAGATGATGGTCTGGCCAGTCTCTTCGTCGGTCTTGACCTGGAAGGACGGATCTTCCTGGGCCAGCTTGCCCAGTGCAATACCCATCTTTTCCTGGTCAGCCTTGGACTTCGGCTCCACGGCCACGGAGATAACCGGATCCGGAAACTCCATGCGCTCGAGAACGATCTTGTCGTTCAGGTCGCACAGGGTATCACCGGTGGTCACGTCCTTCAGGCCGATACAGGCGGCGATGTCGCCGGCCAGAACTTCCTTGATCTCCTCGCGCGAGTTGGAGTGCATCTGGACGATACGACCGACGCGCTCCTTCTTCTGCTTGACGGAGTTGTAGACGCTGTCGCCTGACTTCAGCACGCCGGAGTAGACGCGGATGAAGGTCAGGGTGCCAACGAAGGGGTCGGTCGCGATCTTGAACGCCAGCGCGGCGAAAGGCGCACTGTCATCGGCCTCACGGGTCGCGATGGTGCCGTCCTTGTCGTCGAGCTCACCTTCGATCGCCTTGACCTCGGTGGGAGACGGCATGTACTCGATGACGCCATCGAGAACGGCCTGAACGCCCTTGTTCTTGAACGCAGAGCCACAAGTGACCAGCACGATCTCGTTGTCGAGGGTACGACGACGCAGACCAGCCTTGATCTCGTCGTTGGTCAGCTCGCCCTCTTCGAGGTACTTGTCCATCAGCTCTTCGGACGCCTCGGCGGCGGCCTCGACCATCTGCTCGCGATACTCTTCGGCGGTCTCCTGGAGCTCCGCCGGGATATCAACGAGGTCGTAGTTCATCCCGAAGTTGTCTTCATCCCACAGGATGGCCTTCATCTGGATGAGGTCGATGACGCCCTTGAACTCGTCCTCGGAGCCCCAGTTGATCTGGATCGGCACGACGTTGGCGCCGAGACGATCCTTCAGCTGGTTGACGACCATGAAGAAGTCAGCGCCGCTGCGGTCCATCTTGTTGACGAACACCATGCGCGGAACTTCGTACTTGTTGGCCTGGCGCCAGACGGTCTCGGTCTGCGGCTGCACACCGGAGGAGCCACACAGCACGACGACGGCACCGTCAAGCACACGCAGGGAACGTTCGACTTCGATGGTGAAGTCAACGTGTCCAGGGGTGTCGATGATGTTGATGCGGTGCTCATCGAACTGCTTGTTCATGCCCTGCCAGAAGCAGGTGGTCGCCGCGGAGGTGATGGTGATACCACGCTCCTGCTCCTGCTCCATCCAGTCCATGGTGGCGGCGCCCTCATGGACCTCACCGACCTTGTGGGACAGACCGGTGTAGAACAGGACACGCTCGGTAGTAGTCGTCTTACCGGCGTCGACGTGGGCCACGATACCGATATTGCGGTAACGCTTAAGCGGAGTCTTGCGAGCCACGATGTAACTCCCGTTGGTTGGCGATGCGCTTTAGAAGCGGTAGTGAGAGAAGGCCTTGTTGGCTTCTGCCATGCGATGCACGTCTTCACGCTTCTTGACTGCCGAACCCTTGCCTTCGGCTGCATCCAGCATTTCGCCAGCCAGACGCTGCACCATGGTCTTCTCGCCACGACGGCGAGCGGCGTCCACCAGCCAGCGCATGGCAAGCGCCTGGCGGCGGGACGGACGGACTTCGACCGGCACCTGATAGGTCGCACCGCCGACGCGGCGAGACTTCACCTCGACCATGGGCTGGATGGTTTCCAGCGCCTTGTCGAAGATTTCCAGCGGCTCTTCATTGGAACGCTCGGCAACCCTGTCCAGCGCACCATAGACGATACGCTCAGCTACGGACTTCTTGCCGCTGATCATCAGGTGGTTCATGAACTTGGCCAGACGCTCGGATCCGAACTTGGGATCCGGCAGAATCTCGCGCTTGGCCGCAACTCTTCTTCTAGGCATGATAAGCCCTCGGTTGAAGGGTCCTTCAGGTAAACCCGAGACTCGCGCTTGGCGGCTCGACCTTACTCTTATCAGACCGGGTCAAACTTGGTAATGGAAAGCGACGCAGCCCTTAGGACTTCGGACGCTTGGTGCCGTACTTGGAACGGCCCTGACGACGGTTCTGGACACCGGAGGTGTCGAGAGCGCCGCGAACGGTGTGATAACGCACACCCGGAAGGTCCTTTACTCGACCGCCACGAATCAGGACCACAGAGTGCTCCTGGAGGTTGTGGCCTTCACCGCCGATGTAAGAGGACACCTCGTAGCCGTTGGTCAGGCGCACACGGCAGACCTTCCGCAGTGCGGAGTTCGGCTTCTTCGGGGTGGTGGTGTAGACGCGGGTGCAGACGCCGCGCTTCTGCGGGCAGGCCTGAAGCGCAGGCACGTCGGTCTTCGCGGCCTGACGCTTGCGCGGCTTGCGCACGAGCTGATTAATCGTTGCCATAGCTGTTAGCTGACTCCAATGGGTTGCCTAAGCCTTTTCACAGTGGCGCGGATACACCCACCCCACTGTTAAAGGCTGCGCATTCTACTGGCTGATGCCAAGGCGCGTCAAGCCCGGAGCCGCAAAGGCTCCAGGCTTTTTGCCGACATCAGATCTCGTCGTCGTCCGAGTCCAGCGCGGTGAGCTGGGCGCCCAGCTCCTGCTCGACGTCGTAGGCCGACGGCTGGAGCAGTCGCTCGGTGTCTTCACGCTTGCGACGACGCTCCTCGTGGTGGGTCAGACCGGTACCGGCCGGGATCAGACGTCCCACCACCACGTTTTCCTTCAGGCCGCGCAGGTAGTCGCGCTTGCCGGTGACCGCCGCTTCGGTCAGCACGCGGGTCGTCTCCTGGAAGGAGGCCGCAGAGATGAACGACTCGGTGGCCAGGCTGGCCTTGGTGATACCCAGCAGCAGGCGCTGGTACTTGGCCGGGAACTTGTCATTGGCCTGGAGCACGGCATTCTGCTCCAGCACACGGACCAGCTCGACCTGATCACCCGGAATGAAGTCGGAGTCACCGGCGTCGGTGATCTCGACCTTGCGCAGCATCTGACGCACGATCACTTCGATGTGCTTGTCGTTGATGCCAACGCCCTGCAGACGATAGACGTCCTGCACCTCGGCCACGATGTACTTGGCCAGCTCGGCGATGCCGAGCAGTCGCAGGATGTCGTGCGGGTTGCTCGGACCATCCGAGATCACCTCGCCCTTCTCGACCGTCTCGCCCTCGAACACCGCGATCTGACGCCACTTGGGAATCAGCATCTCGAAGGGGTCGCCTTCGGACGGGGTGATGGTCAGACGACGCTTGCCCTTGGTTTCCTTGCCGAAGCTGATCACACCGCTGATCTCGGCCAGGATGGACGGCTCCTTCGGCTTGCGCGCCTCGAACAGGTCGGCAACGCGCGGCAGACCACCGGTGATGTCCTTGTTGCCGGACGCCTCCACCGGGATACGCGCGACGATCTCACCGATGCCGATGGACGAGCCATTGTCGACGGTGACGATCGCCTTGCCGGGCAGCGGGTACTGCACCGGAGTGTCGCTGCCGGAGACGGTCACCGGCTTGCCGGCGGCGTCGTTGAGCATGATCATCGGGCGCTTGTCGCGACCGGCCATCGGCCGCGCCGCGGACTCGATGATCTCGATCGAGGACAGACCGGTCATCTCGTCGACGCTGCGGTGCATGGTCAGGCCTTCGTCCATGTCGACGTAGTGCACCTGGCCTTCCGCTTCGGCGACGATCGGGTGGGTGTGCGGATCCCACTTGGCCACGGCCTGGCCGGGATCGACCGCGTCACCGTCACGCACCGAAAGCTCGGCACCGTAAGGCAGCTTGTAGTACTCACGCTCGCGGCCATGCTCGTCGGCCACCGCCAGGGCGCTGGAGCGCGACACCACGACCAGCTTGCCGTCGGCGCGTTCCACGTACTTGATGTTGTGCAGGCGCACCTTGCCGCCATGCTTGACCTGGACGCTGTCCACCGCAGAGGCCCGCGAGGCGGCACCACCGATGTGGAAGGTACGCATGGTCAGCTGGGTACCCGGCTCACCGATGGACTGGGCGGCGATGACGCCGGCCGACTCACCGATGTTGACCTGGTGGCCGCGGGCCAGATCGCGCCCGTAACAGGACGAACACACACCGTGACTGGTTTCACAGGTGATGGTGCTGCGCACGATGATCTCGTCGACGCCCATGGTGTCGAGTTGCTCGCACCAGGCCTCGTCCAGCAGGGTGCCACGCGGAATCAGCACTTCGTCGGTGCTCGGGTCGATGACGTCCTGAGCGACCACTCGGCCGAGTACACGCTGGGCCAGCGAGACGATGATGTCGCCGCCTTCGATGACCGGGTGCAGGGTCAGGCCACGCTCGGTGCCACAGTCGACCTCGGTGATGACCACGTCCTGGGCGACGTCGACCAGACGACGGGTCAGGTAACCGGAGTTGGCGGTCTTCAGGGCGGTATCCGCCAGACCCTTACGCGCACCGTGGGTCGAGATGAAGTACTGGAGTACGTTCAGACCTTCACGGAAGTTGGCGACGATCGGGGTCTCGATGATCGAGCCATCCGGCTTGGCCATCAGACCACGCATACCCGCCAGCTGGCGGATCTGGGCGGCGCTACCACGGGCACCGGAGTCGGCCATGATGAACACGCTGTTGAAGGAGTCCTGTTCGACTTCCTTGCCTTCGCGGTCGATCACGGTCTCCTTGGAGATGCCCGCCATCATCGCCTTGGCGACCTGGTCGTTGGCACGCGCCCAGATATCGATGACCTTGTTGTACTTCTCGCCCGCGGTCACCAGACCGGAGGAGAACTGGTCCTCGATTTCCTTGACCTCTTCCTCGGCCGCCTCGACGATCTCGGCCTTGGCGTCCGGGATGACGAAGTCGTTGACGCCGATGGAGGCGCCGGACCAGGTGGCCAGACGGAAGCCGGTGTACATCAGCTGGTCGGCGAAGATGACCGCGGCCTTGAGACCGGCGCGACGATACACTTCGTTGATCAGCTTGGAGATGGCCTTCTTCTTCATGGCCTGGTCGACCAGATCGAAGGGCACCCCTTGCGGCAGGATGCGGAACAGCAGCGCACGGCCGACGGTGGTGTCACGCAGACGGCGGTGCTCGGAGCGCTCGCCGGTCTCTTCGTCGATGTCGACCTCGTCCAGGCGCACCTTGACGCGGGCGTGCAGCGACACGTTCTGGGTGCCGAAGGCGCGCTCGACCTCGTTGAGGTCGGAGAACACCATGCCCTCGCCCTTGGCGTTGATGCGCTCGCGGGTCATGTAGTACAGACCCAGCACCACGTCCTGGGACGGCACGATGATCGGCTCGCCGTTGGCCGGTGACAGCACGTTGTTGGTGGCCATCATCAGCGCGCGCGCTTCGAGCTGGGCTTCCAGCGTCAGCGGCACGTGCACGGCCATCTGGTCACCGTCGAAGTCGGCGTTGTAGGCGGCACACACCAGCGGGTGCAGCTGGATCGCCTTGCCTTCGATCAACAGCGGCTCGAACGCCTGGATACCGAGACGGTGCAGGGTCGGGGCGCGGTTCAAAAGCACCGGGTGCTCGCGGATGACGTCGGCGAGGATGTCCCACACCTCCGGCAGCTCGCGCTCGACCATCTTCTTGGCGGCCTTGATGGTGGACGCCTGGCCGCTGGCCTGCAGCTTGGAGTAGATGAACGGCTTGAACAGCTCAAGCGCCATCTTCTTGGGCAGACCGCACTGGTGCAGACGCAGGGTCGGGCCCACGGTGATGACCGAGCGGCCGGAGTAGTCGACGCGCTTGCCCAGCAGGTTCTGACGGAAACGCCCCTGCTTGCCCTTGATCATGTCGGCCAGCGACTTCAACGGACGCTTGTTGGAGCCGGTGATGGCGCGACCGCGACGACCGTTGTCGAGCAGCGCATCGACGGATTCCTGCAGCATGCGCTTTTCGTTGCGCACGATGATGTCCGGCGCGTTGAGGTCGAGCAGACGCTTCAAGCGGTTGTTGCGGTTGATCACGCGACGGTACAGATCGTTGAGATCCGAGGTCGCGAAGCGGCCGCCATCCAGCGGTACCAGCGGACGCAGGTCCGGCGGCAGCACGGGCAGCACTTCCATCACCATCCACGCCGGATCGTTGCCGGAGCCCTGGAAGGCTTCGAGCAGCTTCAGACGCTTGGACAGCTTCTTGATCTTGGTCTCGGAGTTGGTCTGCGGGATCTCTTCGCGCAGACGCTCGATCTCTTCCTCGAGATCGATATCCTTGAGCATCGCCTGGACGGCCTCGGCACCCATACGGGCGTCGAAGTCATCGCCGAACTCCTCGAGGGCCTCGAAGTACTGCTCGTCGTTGAGCAGCTGGCCACGCTCGAGGGTGGTCATGCCGGGATCGACGACCATGAAGCTCTCGAAATAGAGCACGCGCTCGATGTCGCGCAGGGTCATGTCCATCAGCATGCCGATGCGAGACGGCAGCGACTTCAGAAACCAGATGTGGGCGACCGGACTTGCCAGCTCGATGTGCCCCATGCGCTCGCGGCGCACGGCGGCCTTGGTGACTTCGACGCCGCACTTTTCGCAGATGATGCCGCGGTGCTTCATGCGCTTGTACTTGCCGCACAGGCACTCGTAGTCCTTCACCGGACCGAAGATCTTGGCGCAGAACAGGCCATCACGCTCGGGCTTGAAAGTCCGGTAGTTGATGGTCTCCGGCTTCTTGACCTCGCCAAAGGACCAGGAGCGGATCATGTCCGGCGACGCGAGCGTGATCTTGATCGCGTCGAACTCGTCGGACTGTGACTGCGATTTGAGGACTTTCACCAAATCTTTCATTAGGTCGGCTCCGTTGCGGAGTTGTCATGGGCGGGGAGCTATTGCTCCCCGCGGACCGTCATTCATTGAAGCGCCTTTCGGGCCGCCTCAGCTCTCCAGTTCGATATCGATGCCCAGCGAGCGGATTTCCTTCACCAATACGTTGAAGGATTCCGGCATGCCCGCCTGCATGGTGTGATCGCCATCCACGATGCTCTTGTACATCTTGGTACGACCTTCCACGTCATCGGACTTGACCGTGAGCATTTCCTGCAGAGTGTAAGCGGCGCCGTAGGCCTCCAGGGCCCAGACCTCCATCTCACCAAAGCGCTGACCACCGAACTGCGCCTTGCCGCCCAGCGGCTGCTGGGTGACCAGCGAGTAGGAGCCGGTGGAACGCGCGTGCATCTTGTCGTCGACCAGGTGGTTGAGCTTCAGCATGTACATGTAGCCCACCGTCACCGGACGATCGAACGACTCGCCGGTACGCCCGTCGTACAGGGTCATCTGGCCGGAATCCGGCAGATCGGCCAGCTTCAGCAGGTGCTTGATCTCGTGCTCCTTGGCACCGTCGAACACCGGCGTCGCCATCGGCACGCCCTTCTTCAGGTTCTTGGCCAGCGCGATGATCTCGTCATCGGACAGCGACTCGATCTCCTCGACGCGGGTACCCTGGGTGGAGTTGTAGACCTCTCCGAGGAACTCGCGCAGCTGAGCCAGCTGCTGCTCGCGGGCGTCACGCAGCATGTGCTCGATCTTCACGCCGAGACCGCGGGCCGCCATGCCCAGGTGCGTCTCGAGGATCTGACCGACGTTCATCCGCGACGGTACACCCAGCGGGTTCAGCACCACGTCGATGGGCTCACCGTTGTCGTCGAACGGCATGTCCTCGATCGGCATGATAGCCGAGATGACACCCTTGTTACCGTGACGGCCGGCCATCTTGTCACCCGGCTGCAGGCGACGCTTGATCGCCAGGTAGACCTTGACGATCTTGAGCACGCCCGGTGCCAGATCGTCGCCCTGGGTGAGCTTGCGCTTCTTGTCTTCGAAACGCTCGTCCATCTCCTTGCGACGGTTCTCGAGCTGCTCGTCGGCCTGAGCCAGCAGTTCATTGAGCTTCTCGTCCTGCATGCGCAGCTTGAACCACTGCTGACGCGGCAGCTCCTCGAGATAGTCCTCGGACAGCACATCATCCTTGGACAGGCGCGGACCACCGTTGACCGGCTGACCGGACAGGGTGCGCTTGAGACGCTCGAAGGTGGCGTCCTCGGCGATGCGGTAGGTCTCCTGCAGGTCCTTGCGCACCTCGTCGAGCTGCATCTGCTCGATGGACAGAGCGCGCGAGTCCTTCTCGACGCCGTCGCGGGTGAACACCTGAACGTCGATGACGGTGCCCTTCATGCCGGTGGGGGCACGCAGAGAGGTGTCCTTCACGTCGGACGCCTTCTCACCGAAGATCGCACGCAGCAGCTTCTCTTCCGGGGTCAGCTGGGTCTCGCCCTTGGGCGTGACCTTGCCGACCAGGATGTCGCCGGCGCCGACCTCGGCACCGATGTACACCACACCGGCCTCATCCAGCTTGCCCAGTGCCGATTCACCGACGTTGGGGATATCGGAGGTGATCTCCTCCGGCCCCAGCTTGGTGTCACGGGACACACAGGTCAGTTCCTGGATGTGGATGGTAGTGAAACGGTCTTCCTGGACCACCCGCTCGGACAGCAGGATGGAGTCCTCGAAGTTGTAGCCGTTCCACGGCATGAAGGCGATGCGCATGTTCTGGCCAAGCGCCAGGTCACCCATGTCGACGGACGGACCGTCGGCCAGGATGTCACCACGCGCGACGTTGTCGCCGGGGCGAACGATCGGACGCTGGTTCTGGCAGGTGTTCTGGTTCGAACGCAGGTACTTGGTCAGGTTGTAGATGTCGACACCGGCCTCACCGCCGATGATCTCGTCTTCGTTGACCCGCACCACGATGCGCTTGGCGTCGACCGAGTCGATCACGCCGCCACGACGGGCCACGGCACAGACACCGGAGTCACGGGCGACGAAGCGCTCCATGCCGGTACCGACCAGCGGCTTGTCGGCACGCAGGGTCGGCACCGCCTGACGCTGCATGTTGGCACCCATCAGGGCGCGGTTGGCGTCATCGTGCTCGAGGAACGGAATCAGTGCGGCGGCGACGGACACCACCTGACGCGGAGACACGTCCATCAGCGTCACCTGTTCGGGACGCATGAAGGTGGTCTCGCCGCGGTGACGCACCTGGACCAGATCGTCGACCAGCTTCTTGTCGGCGTTGACGGTGGCCGAGGCCTGGGCGATGACGAAGTCACCTTCCTCGATGGCCGACAGGTGCACCACCTCGTCGGTGACCACACCATCCACGACCTTACGGTACGGCGTCTCGAGGAAGCCGTAGCTGTTGGTGTGGCTGTAGGTCGCCAGCGAGTTGATCAGGCCGATGTTCGGACCTTCCGGCGTCTCGATCGGGCAAAGACGGCCGTAGTGGGTAGCGTGAACGTCACGCACCTCGAAACCGGCGCGCTCACGGGTCAGGCCACCCGGGCCGAGAGCGGACACACGACGCTTGTGGGTCACCTCGGACAGCGGGTTGTTCTGGTCCATGAACTGGGACAGCTGAGAGGAGCCGAAGAACTCCTTCACCGCAGCGGCCACCGGCTTGGCATTGATCAGGTCCTGAGGCATCAGGCCTTCGCTCTCGGCCATGGACAGACGCTCCTTGACCGCGCGCTCGACACGCACCAGGCCGACACGGAACTGGTTTTCTGCCATTTCGCCGACGCAGCGGATGCGGCGGTTGCCCAGGTGGTCGATGTCGTCGACATCGCCAAAGCCGTTACGAATGTTGATCAGCTCGCGCAGCACGTCGAGGATGTCGGTACGATCCAGCACACCGGAACCGGTGTCGGAATCACGACGCAGACGACGGTTGAACTTCATCCGGCCGACGCCGGACAGGTCATAGCGGTCTTCGCTGAAGAACAGGTTGTTGAACAGCGTCTCGGCGGCTTCCTTGGTGGGCGGCTCGCCGGGGCGCATCATGCGGTAGATCTCGACCAGCGCCTCGAGCTGGGAACCGGTGGTGTCCAGCTTGAGGGTGTCGGAGACGAAGGGACCGCAGTCCAGATCGTTGGTGTAGAGCGTCTCGATGGTGGTGATGCCGGCCTGACCGAGGGCCTCGAGCAGCTCCGGGGTGATCTCGGAGTTGCAGGGGCAGATCAGCTCGCCGGTGGCGGGGTTGATCTGATCCTTGGCCAGGGTCTTGCCGAACAGGTAGTCCATCGGCACTTCCAGACGCTCGAGACCCGCCTTCTCCAACTGGCGGATATGCTTCTGGGTGACACGACGACCCTCTTCGACGATGACCTCACCGTCGGCGCCCTTGATGTCAAAGGTCGCGGTCTCGCCACGCAGGCGAGACGGCACCAGCTCCACCGAGAAGCCGGACTTCTCGATATGGAAGGTGCTGGTGTCGAAGAACTCGTCGAGGATCTCCTCGGCGCTCATGCCCAGCGCGCGCAGCAGCACGGACGCCGGCAGTTTGCGACGACGGTCGATACGCACGAAGACGTTGTCCTTCGGGTCGAACTCGAAGTCCAGCCAGGAGCCGCGGTAAGGAATCACGCGAGCGGAGTACAGAAGCTTACCGGAGCTGTGGCTCTTGCCCTTGTCGTGATCGAAGAACACGCCGGGACTACGGTGAAGCTGAGACACGATGACGCGCTCGGTACCGTTCACCACGAAGGTACCGTTCTCGGTCATCAGGGGGATCTCCCCCATGTAGACTTCCTGCTCCTTGATGTCCTTGATGGCCTTGTTCGACGACTCCTTGTCGTAGATGATCAGGCGAACCTTGACACGCAGAGGAGCGGAGTAGGTGACGCCGCGCAGCTGGCATTCCTTGACGTCGAAGGCCGGAGTGCCGAAACGATAGCTGACGTACTCGAGCGCAGCGTTGCCGGAGAAGCTCTCGATCGGGAACACGGACCTGAAGGCGGCGTGCAGGCCGACTTCCATGCGCTCTTCGGGAGAGCGGTCCTGCTGGAGAAAGTCGTAGTAGGAATCAAGCTGGATGGCCAGCAGGTAAGGCACATCCATCACTTGGGGCAGTTTGCCGAAATCCTTGCGGATGCGTTTTTTCTCAGTGTATGAGTAAGCCATCTGTATTCCCCAGCTTGTTCACCATGGGTGACCGATGCGTGTCGGCGCCACCCGACGGACGGTCTCCGTCAGGCGCTGACGGCAAGTCCTCGGATGAGTGACTCGCCGTCGGAATTCTGCAAGCTACAGGCCCTTGGGGGCAGGCAGCTAGTGACAACAGAAAAAGGCCGGTAGCGGGCGTCCCGCCACCAGCCGTGGAAGCTTACGCAGCGCGTAAAGCCATGGGCACAAGGATTACTTGAGCTCCACGGACGCGCCGGCTTCTTCCAGCTTCTTCTTGGCTTCTTCCGCGTCGTCCTTGCTCATCGCTTCCTTGATGGTCGCCGGCGCGCCGTCGACGGCACCCTTGGCTTCCTTCAGGCCGAGACCAGTGATCTCGCGGACGGCCTTGATGACGTTGACCTTCTTGTCGCCAGCGGAGGTCAGCACCAGGTCGAACTCGGTCTGCTCTTCGGCAGCGGCGGCTTCGCCACCAGCGCCCGGGCCAGCCACGACAGCAGCAGCGGCGCTAACGCCGAACTTCTCTTCCATGGCTTCGATCAGCTCGACGACTTCCATGACGGACATGTCGGAGACGGCGTTGATGATATCTTCTTTGGTCAGTGCCATTGTCTAGATTCCTAACTTTGCGGGCGTCTCGGTCACCCGAGAACGCGAAATGGATCGTGGTCGGTCGACAGGACGACGCCTTAAGCGGCTTCTTCCTGCTTCTGGTCGCGCAGCGCAGCGAGAGTACGAACCAGCTTGCCGGCAGAAGCTTCCTTCATGACGGACATCAGCTTGGCGATCGCCTCATCGTAGGTCGGCAGGGTCGCCAGACGGTCGATATCGCTTGCCGGGATCAGCTCACCTTCATAGGCCAGCGCCTTGACTTCGAAGTTCTTCTCATCCTTGGCGAACTCCTTGAACAGACGAGCGGCAGCGCCCGGATGTTCGTTGGAGAAGGCCAGCAGAGTCGGACCAACGAAGGTCTCTGACAGGCACTCCCAGGGAGTACCGGTCAGGGCGCGGCGTGCCAGGGTGTTGCGCACAACACGCACCTGGACGCCATTCTCGCGAGCCTGCTTGCGCAGTTCGGTCATCTTGTGGACCGCGACGCCGCGAGAGTCGGCAACTACGACGGAGAGTGCATCCTTGGCGACTTCACTGACCTCGGCAACAATTGCCTTCTTGCCTTCGAGTGCTAGTGCCACTGTGATCACTCCTTCGTGCCGGAACCCGAGGGCTCCGATGGTTACCATCTCCCCTTCCGTAGAAGAGGGGCTTCAATGATGGTGCTCACCAGATGCCTGGCGGCAACACCATCTGCGCAGGTGCCCGGGGGGGGCGATTAAGCCGCCGGTAGACCCGAAGGTCAGGCGGCGGCGCCTGCGGTCTTTGACGGTGCCCCGCCGGCCGGGTGAATCACCCGGCACGGGGACCGCAAAGTGTCTTGCCTGTTGTGTCGCATCACACCAGCGCGGAGTGATCGACGGTCAGTCCCGGGCCCATGGTGGTGGACAGGGTCATCTTCTTGAAGTACACGCCCTTGGAAGTGCTCGGCTTGAGCTTCTTAAGGTCGGCGAGCAGCGCATCCAGGTTGCCCTTGATGGCGTCGGCTTCGAAATCGACCTTGCCCAGGGTGGTGTGGATGATGCCGTTCTTGTCGGTACGGAAACGCACCTGACCGGCCTTGGCGTTCTTGACGGCGGTAGCGACGTCGGGGGTCACGGTGCCGACCTTGGGGTTCGGCATCAGGCCACGCGGACCCAAGATCTGACCCAGCTGGCCGACGACACGCATGGCGTCCGGCGAGGCAATGACCACGTCGAAGTCGAGCTGGCCTTTCTTGACCTGCTCGGCCAGGTCGTCCATACCGACGATGTCGGCACCGGCTTCCTTGGCGGCTTCTTCGTTGGCACCCTGGGTAAAGACGGCAACGCGCACGTCCTTGCCGGTACCGTTGGGCATCACGGTCGCACCGCGCACCACCTGGTCGGATTTACGCGGATCGACGCCCAGGTTGATGGCGACGTCCAGCGACTCCTTGAACTTGACGGTGGACAGCTCGGAGAGCAGAGCCACGGCCTCGTCGATGGAGTAGACCTTGGTGGCGTCAACCTTGTCGCGAATCTGCTTTGCGCGCTTGGTAAGCTTTGCCATGATCAGAGACCCTCCACGTTGAGGCCCATGCTGCGGGCGCTACCGGCAATGGTACGCACCGCGGCGTCGAGATCGGCAGCCGTCATGTCCGGCTCCTTGGTCTTGGCGATCTCTTCGAGCTGCTCGCGGGTCACGGTACCGACCTTCTTCTTGTTCGGCTCACCAGAGCCGGACTTGATGCCAGCGGCCTTCTTCAGCAGCACCGCGGCGGGCGGTGTCTTGGTGACGAAGGTGAAGCTGCGGTCGGAGTAGACGGTGATGACCACGGGAGTCGGGAGACCCGGCTCGATGTTCTGCGTCTCGGCGTTGAACGCCTTGCAGAATTCCATGATGTTGACACCGTGCTGACCCAGCGCGGGACCCACGGGGGGACTCGGGTTGGCCTTACCAGCTGCAACCTGCAGCTTGATGTAAGCCTGTACTTTCTTGGCCATGATGGACTCCAGTTGGGTAGTAGCGCCTTGCGGCTCCCCGGACAAAACGGCCGCCTCTCGAGGCGACCCCTACGCACTGAAAACTTTCAGCACATGACGGCGGGCCTGCCTGAGCAGACCCACCGTAAGAAACTTGTCGACCTACTCCTTCTCGACCTGGGAAAACTCCAGCTCGACGGGAGTGGCGCGCCCGAAGATCAGCACGCTGACCTGCAGACGACTCTTGTCGTAGTTGACCTCTTCGACCACGCCGTTGAAATCGGCGAAGGGGCCATCGATGACGCGCACCGACTGACCGGGCTCGAACATGGTCTTGGGACGCGGCTTTTCGGCCCCATCCCTGACGCGACTGAGAATGGCGTCGGCCTCGCGCTGAGTGATCGCCGCCGGCTTCTCCTTGGTCCCGCCGATAAAGCCCATGACACGGGGCGTCTCGTTGACCAGGTGCCAGGTCTCGTCGACCATTTCCATCTCGACCAGCACGTAGCCGGGATAGAACTTGCGCTCACTCTTGCGGCGCTTGCCGTCACGCATCTCGACGACTTCTTCGGTCGGCACCAGAATCTCACCAAAGAGATCTTCCATGCCGTGCATCTTCACGCGCTCGATCAGCGAGCGCATGACGTGCTTCTCGAAGCCGGAGTAGGCGTGGACGACGTACCAACGCTTGGACATGAAGACTCCTAACCGATGACGCCGGACATCGCCCAGCTGAGCAGCGTGTCGATCAACCAGAGCAGCAGCCCGACCACCAGCACAGCCACCAGCACGATGGCGGTGGTCTGAATGGTCTCGGGGCGCGTCGGCCAGACGACACGTTGAATTTCCTTCCTGGCGCTCTGCGCCAGCTCCACCAATTCACGCCCCTTGGTGGTGGTCAATGCGACCAGGGCAGCAACGACAGACAGGGCAACAACGCCCAGAACACGATACAGAAGCGGCTGGTCGGCAAAGTAGGTGTTGCCAACGACGGCCAGCACCAGAAGAACGACGACAACCGCCCACTTGAGCCCGTCGTGGCGCGACTCCTGCACCTCGGCGTTATGCTTCATGAAAACGAGACTCCTCAGGGCGCGGCAATCGAAACACGAAAGTATATAAAAAACTGCCAGCCTGGGGAAGACTGGCAGGCCAGGAGGGAATCGAACCCCCAACCTGCGGTTTTGGAGACCGCTGCTCTGCCAATTGAGCTACTGGCCTGTACTCGATGCAAACCACCCTTTGCGGGCAGCCTCTGCAACAGCGGGCGCCATGATAGCGAAACGGATCTCGCCTGGCAACCCCCTCCGCCCTGCAGACGCGGCGGAGAAAGAAAAAGCGAGCCTAGGCTCGCTTTTCTTAGATGGAGCTCATGGACGGATTTGAACCGTCGACCTCACCCTTACCAAGGGTGTGCTCTACCCCTGAGCTACATGAGCGCACTCTTCGGCAATCCAACTACTTCACATTGCCTGAACTCTGGAGCGGGCAGCGGGGATCGAACCCGCATCATCAGCTTGGAAGGCTGAGGTTCTACCATTGAACTATGCCCGCAAAATCGGTTCTAAACCTTCTTTGCTGAAGCAAAGCCCACCGAACCCAAACCAGCCTGGCAGCGTCCGACCGCCTGCTCCATATCAACCAGAAACCACAACTCTGGTCGATCAAAATCTGGTGGAGGGGGAAGGATTCGAACCTTCGAAGCTTTCGCGGCAGATTTACAGTCTGCTCCCTTTGGCCACTCGGGAACCCCTCCAACTGGCGACGTATTTTATCGCCCTGCCCCGAGAAGTCAAGTGGTTGTTTTAAAAGAATCAAGCTGTACGCAAAATTCTTACAACCTGTCTCGACGGCAGCCTGCAACCCGCGGGTCGCTGTACCTCGGAACGCGGCGCATTGTGTCAAAGCAGAATGGATAACGCAAGGCTTCCATAGGCTTTTTTTACGGCGCACCGGAAAACCACGGTCACAGCAGCATCGAAAACGCCAGGCCCGCGCGGATCTTTTCCAGCGCCACCGGAGCCGGCGGCACCGGCGCCCCCGCCATCTTGCCGGCACGTTCTGCCGCCGTCAGAGGCCGGAAAGAGAGCCGCCTCCAGCGCGGTTATACCGTCAGTCATGTCACCAACGCATCAAAGCAGCATCGAGAAGGCCAACCCCGCCCGGATCTTTTCCAGCGCTACCGGAGCCGGCGGCACCGGCGCCCCGGCCATCTTGCCGGCACGCTCCGCTGCTGTCAGAGGGAAACACGCTTCAAGACCGGCGTAGACCATGTCCGGCCAGATCGCGTGGGGCACGCGAATACCACGAGACACCACCCTGGCATCGCCGCCGGTGACCAGCATCGGCAGCGCCACCCCCTCCCGGTCGCAGACCTCGCTGTAGATCCGATTGACCGCGCTGACAGCGGCCATGTAGATACCGTGATTGACCGCCTCTACCGTGCGCCGCCCAGGAGCGAGCAGCTCGTCTGCCTCGCTGTCCGGGTCGATGGCCACGTTGCGGGTGCCCAGCTTCAGGCTTTCTTTCATCAGACGCAGCCCCGGCAGGATGTACCCCCCGAGATGACGCCCGCCTGGCAGCACGAAGTCGATGGTGATGGCACTGCCACAGTCCACCGTGCAGCTGGCACCGGCGAGCTGATAGCCCGCCAGCACCCCCATCCAGCGATCCACGCCCAGTCGACCCGGCTCGTGATAGCCGTTGGTGACGCCCAGTGCTTCGTGGCAGGAGCGCGCCACGTGCACCGAACGCACCCGGTCCTTGAGCAGCGACTCGGTCTGCGCCAGCACCGAACGCCTCGCTACACTGGAAATGCGCACCGTCTCGACCACGTCGAGGTCGGGAATGTCCGACCCGGGCTTCCACTCCTCCCGGGTCCACACCGCGCCCCTGGAGCGAATCTCGCTGCTGTCAGCGTCCTTCAGGCGCCACTTGGACAGGGTATTGCCGATATCCAGATCAAGAATCATGGGCGAGCCCGCACGCTGATCTCTCCTCCCACCAGGCGCTCTTGCCGCTCTCCGTCAACGCCCTTGCGCACCCAGAGATTGCCACTGCCATCCACGTCTCCTGCCTGGGCCAGCTCGCGCTGCTCCCCTCGAATGATTTCGATGTCCCAACCGGCAAAGGCGTGACGTGCGTTCCAGGCGTCGCGCCAGGCATCGAACCCCTGCTCCTCGAAACCTGCCAGCATGCCCAGCAGACCGTCCAGCAATTCGGCCGCCAGCACGTTACGGGATAGCCCTGGAGCCTGATCATGCACACAAGCGACCGGCTGATCGATCTTCGCCCGGAAGCTCTCCGGCAGATCCACGTTGATGCCCATGCCGAGCACCACCTCGCAGGGGCCGGCGGCGTCACCGCTCATCTCGACCAGAATACCGGCCAGCTTGCCAAAGCCCTGCTGACCCGCCCCCTGCCCGGTCGCTCCCTGCTCATCCAATCCTTGCTGAGCCGACCCTTGCGGGCCCAAGGGCAACAGCACGTCGTTGGGCCACTTCAGCCCGGGCTTGAGCCCATGGCGTTCCAGCACCTGGGCCAGCACCACACCGATGGCCAGGCTGAGGCCTTCCAGGGCAGCGACACCCGAATCGAAGCGCCAGCCCACGGAGCACATCAGCGTGCGCCCCCAGGGGGTCGTCCAGGTGCGCCCGCGCCGCCCACGGCCGGCGCTCTGCTGTTCGACCAGGCAGGCCTCAGCGTGCCCTGCTCCCTGACGAAAACGCTCGCGCAGGAACTCGTTGCTCGAGGGCAGGGTGTCTTCCACGAAGAGGCGCGAGAGGTGTCGACGCGACTCGCGTGACAACGCGGCTACCACCGAGGGCCCATCGAGCAGCTCAAGGGGTTCGGCTAGCCGATACCCCTGCCCCTTGACCGCCTCCATGGGGATGCCGAGATCCTCAAGCTTGCGCAGCTGCTTCCACACCGCCGCCCGCGACACGCCCAGCTTGTCCCCCAGCTGCTGGCCGGAGTGGAACTCGCCGTCACTCAACAGCCGAATCAGCTCACCAATGGTCATCCCTCGCCCCTTCCACGGGAAAAGGGCATAGTCTATCGAATGTCGCCTGTCGCCGGAAATCCACGCGTCTGCAACACTCCTGTGGGTGTGCCTCTGAGCAACTCCTCCAGGTGTTACGAGCACCGGCGGGCGGTGGCGAGCAAAAGGAAAATGGCACCATGCAAGCGTCCGCCACTCTGCTCGATTGTAGCCACGCGGACAATGCCGGAGCCTGGACTCGAAAGTCCTCCACAACGCCAATGCCAGCCGCCTACTGACTGGCCACTGCGTCGCTGCTTGCTGCATCGAAGCAGCAATATCTGATGGGCGAAGCCCGCCCTGTACGCTATTGCTGCAGGCGCAACGAACCAGCCACCAGGCCGGCGTCTTCACGACACCATGGCCTCGACGCTCTTGCGCGTGGCACCGACCAGGTTGTCGAAGGCGGCCAGAGCGGCCTGCTCATCACGCCGCCGCATGGCCTCGAGCAGGTCTTCGTGGTGGGCAAAACTTGCGTCAAAGACTTCATGACGATCGTCCGGCGAGTCCCAGGACAGGTACAGCTCGTCGTGCATCATCTGGATCAGCCCAACCAGCACGCGATTGCCGCAGGCCTGATAGATCGCAAGGTGAAAGGCCGCGTCGGCCTCGCTGACCGCGAGGAAATCCTCCCTCGCCCGAGCACGTCGATAGTCATCCAGGTGGCCGGCCATGGCCTCGAAGGCGGCCTCTTCGGCGTGCCGCACGGCTAACAGAATGGCCTGGGCCTCCAGCGCCTGGCGAACCTCGAGCATCTCCAGCAGATGCGCCCTGGCGTCGTGGATGCCAAGACTGGCCAGCAGTTGAAAGGTCCGCTGTTCGCTGACGAAGATCCCCTTGCCGTTGACCACCTCGATGATGCCCTCGGCCTGGAGCTTCTTGAGGCCCTCCCGGAGGGTAGATCGACCTACCTCCAGGCGCTCCATCCACTCCCCCACCGAAGGTAGGCGCGCCCCCGGCGCCAACTGCTCTTTGGCGATATAGGCGCTGATCTCTCCGGCGACGGTGTCCGATAAGTAGAGTCGTTTCATGACGTTGGCATCCAGGCAGGAAAGGCGTCTTGGGGCCTGATCGACGGTAACGGCAAACCTCTTCTGGATCAATTGTGGGGCCAGCAGGGCCGTGCTAGCTTAGCTATCAGACAGGCTGATAGCTCAATCCACCCTGCTTGCGGAGACCGCACCGTGGACCCACAGGATCGCCATATCTGTAGTCACGCCTTCGAACAGCGCCAGGATCATCACGGCGCCGTGGCACCTCCCGTCTACCAGACCAGCATCTTCACCTTCCCAGACCTCGAAAGCTTCAGCCGCGCACAGCTGGCCGAACGCGAACGCTTCATCTATAGCCGAGGGCTCAATCCCACCGTCAAGTTGCTGGAGGACAAGCTGGCGGCGCTGGAACGTGGCCAGGCCTGCAAGGCCTTTGCCTCCGGCATGGGCGCCATCTCCGCCACGCTATTCTCGCTGCTGAAGCACGGCGACCACGTCCTGCGCATCAACCAGACCTACGGGCCGAGCGTCGAGTTGCTCGACCATATGGCCCGCTACGGCGTCAGCCACGACGGTATCGCCGGTGACCAGCAACTGACCGACCACCTGCGGCCCGAGACCCGCCTGATCTACATCGAGAGTCCGTCATCGCTGCGCATGGAGCTGGCAGACCTCGAGGCTATCTCCGCCATCGCCCGGAAACGCGGCATCCTCACGCTTATCGACAACACCTGGGCCACCCCGCTGTTCCAGAAGCCGCTTACCCACGGCATCGATATGGTGGTGCACTCGCTGTCGAAGTACATCGGCGGGCACAGCGACGTGGTCGGCGGCGCAGTCATCGCCGACGCCGAGCTGATCGACAGGCTCTTCGCCAACGGCCACCAGTTGCTGGGCGCCGCTCTGTCGCCCCACAGCGCCTCACTGATCCTGCGCGGTCTACGCACCCTGCCGGTGCGCATGGCCGAGCATCAGCGCAACGCCTTGGCGGTCGCCCGTTTTCTCGCTGACCACCCGCAGGTCGCAGCGGTGCATCACCCGAGCCTCGCCAAAGGCGCCGCCGCCGACTGGGCCGCCCGCCAGCTGCACGGCCATTCGGGCCTGCTCAGCCTTGCGCTTCACCACCCCAGCTACTCGCGCATCGCGAACTTCATCGACGCCCTCGAACTGATGCGTATCGGCGTCAGCTGGGGCGGCTACGAAAGTCTTGCGCTGTCTCCCATGCGCCCCGACGGCAGCGGACAACCGCTGATTCGCCTGGCCATCGGGCTTGAACACATCGACGACATCGTCGACGACCTCGAGCGAGGGTTCGCCGCGCTCGAACGCTGATCACCACGAGGAGGACATCCCATGCCAGCCATACAACGACAACCTGGACTTGTTCCATCCCTGATCCTGCTGACCGCCATCGCCTTCGCCATCGTCTACGGCATCGTGGTGGCGGGCCTACCCACCGAACTGGTGCTGATCACCCTGGGCGCCGCCGCCACCCTGTTCAGTCTGCTGCACGGCGGGACCTGGGAAGGCGTCATGGACATCATGGGCAACAAGGTACGCACCGCCCTGTCCGCGCTACTGGTGCTCTACAGCATCGGTATCATCATCGGCACCTGGATGATCTCGGGCACCATTCCCTACTTCATCTACCATGGCCTGGAGCTGATCGATCCCCGCTACCTGTACGTCATGGCGTTCTTCGGCACCGCCATCGTCTCCACCTTCACCGGCACCTCCTGGGGCTCCGCCGGGACCCTGGGGGTGGCCATCATGGGCATCGCCGCGGCCATGGACATCAACCTGGCGATCACCGCCGGCGCGGTGCTCTCAGGCGCCTACTTCGGCGACAAGCTGTCGCCGCTGTCGGACACCACCATCATGGCTTCCATGGTGGTAGGCGAAGACCTGTACCGACACATCCGCCACCTGATGTACACCTCGCTGCCCGCCAGCGTGGTGGCCGCTGTGGTCTACCTGATACTCGGCCTCAACATGGACCTGGCAGAAGGCACCCCGGAGGCCATCGCCGCCAGCGCCGAGACCATCGGCGGGCTCTATCAGCTGAACCTCCTGTTGCTGCTGCCGGTGGCCATCGTGCTGTTCGGCTCGGTGCGCAAGAAGCCGACCCTGGTGGTACTGTTCCTGGCCTCGGCCTGCGCCGCCCTGCTGGCGATACTGCTCCAGGGCGCCAGTCCCGAGGCGGTGGCCAAGGCCGCAGTCTCGGGCTTCAACGTCAGCCTGCTGGCCGGCTTCAACCCGGGCCTGGACGTCGCCACCCTGCCCCCGGCACTGGTCAGCCTGCTGAACCGTGGCGGGCTCTACAGCATGCACGGAGCAGTGCTGTTCGCGCTGTGCGCCTTCTTCTTTGCCTCGGCGCTGGAGGCCGCCGGCATCCTCAAGGTCGTGCTCGATCGCAGCCTGGCCTACGTGCGCTCCGCCCGCGGCACCATCCTGGCCTCGCTGGCGGCCAGCAGCACCATCATCCTGGCCACCGGCAACAGCTACGTAACCTTCTTTTTGACCCGTGAGCTGTTCGCCGAGCAATATCGCAAGCGAGGCCTGCACCAGCTCAATCTGTCGCGCAGCATGGAAGACGGCGGCATGATTCCCGAGCCGCTGGCCCCCTGGACCGTCTCCGCCGTCTACATGGCAGGCACCTTGGGTGTTGCCACCCTCGACTACGCTCCCTGGGCGCTGTTCAACTACCTGGGTATCGTCTTCTCGATCCTGCTGGCCATGATCGGACCCTGGACCGGCTGGTTCGGCGTAAAGCGCATCGAGCCCACTGGCGAGGAACAGACCGATTCGGTCACTCCATCAATGAACGCTTCTTCCACCGTCAAATAGGCCCATCGAACTGGCCCTTCGAACCAGCCCGTCAAACTAGCCCGTCGAACTGGCTCGGCTACATCACCAGCCAACACCACCTCGACACGCAACAGGCCCCCGGCGACCAAGTCGCCGGGGGCCTGTTGCGTTCCGCCAGGTTGCTGTATCGAACAGCGTCAGGCGTGCTGCTTCTCGTGACGCCCTTCGTGGATTTCCTCGACCAGCTTGTGGCAGAAGATATCCAGATCATCAGGCTTACGGCTGGTCACCAGGCCGTTATCCACCACTACCTGCTCGTCGACCCAATCGGCGCCTGCATTGCGCAGATCCTGTTCGACACTCGGGTAGGAGGTCAGCCTGCGACCTTCGACCACCCCGGCGTTGATCAGGATCCAGGGGGCGTGGCAGATCGCTGCCACCGGCTTGTGAGCCTGGAAGAAAGCATTGACGAAGCTCAAGGCCTTCTCGTCCTGGCGCAGGGCGTCAGGGTTGAACAGGCCGCCGGGCAACACCAGGGCGTGATAGTCATGTTCGCTGACATCATCCAGGGCCACGTCGACGTCGTAGGTATCACCCCAGTCGTTTTCTGCCCAGGCCTTGATGCCCTTGGCCTCCGGGGAGACCACGTGCACCACGATGCCCTGCTGCTGAAGCTTCGCCTTGGGTACCGCCAGCTCCGACTCCTCGAAACCGTGAGTGGCGAGAATCGCGACACGTTTGCCTTCCACTTGCTGCGTCATGACATCCTCCATGGATCGATAAATTAGACAATCGACTTTATCTGTCACGTGCTTGTACAAGATGGAGGTCCAGCCGCCGTGCTTCAACCCGCGTATCGCACAAGCCTAAATCAAGTTTGTCGGTCGCCACTCCCCCCTTCTGGTGGAAGATTCCGGTGATAGCGATGGCTCAGCTGCTCGATGAGCTGACATGCTGCTGGCCACCCCACACTGCCCTGGTCCTCGCCGCCAAACAGCACAGACTGGGAAGACAGGCCTGTACAAGTCGTGCCTGATAGTCGTTGATGCACCGCTCAATCCGCGGCGGCAGCTAGCCGTCGCCCCCTCACAGCGAGGGGCTGATGGCGAACAGGCTATCGAGGTAGCCCTGTCCCGGGTGCAGCGCATCCGGCACGCAAACGTCCAGGCGATGGCGCTCACCGGTGGCGCGGGTACGACTCTTTACACAAAAGAAGGCCCAACTCCTCTCGGAATTGGGCCTTCTTTTGAATCGATACCTGACGGACGGGCCGACCTTCTGATCTACAGCGCCCGCCCAGGGCGCCGCTCTGCCCCTGAAGACTGCCGAATGACGCCACCAAGGTAACAATGTTTCTCGCATGGGGGTGAGTCACCCCGAGCTTTTGCAGCGAAGCTGCAAGGGGGGACGAACGACGCGAGCTTGCGAGCGGCCGGACCGCGCCGAGGGGGTTATCGGCGCGGCCCCACATATAAAGAGAGGGGTCTTCCCATGCATGCGAAAAAGCCCAACTCCTCTCGGAATTGGGCTTCTTCTGAATAAATGCCTGACGATGACCTACTCTCGCATGGGGAGACCCCACACTACCATCGGCGCTGAGCGGTTTCACTTCTGAGTTCGGCAAGGGATCAGGTGGTTCCCACTCGCTATGGTCGTCAGGCGGAAAAAAGGCAATGTACATCACTACTGACAAAGTCCTGCTCGATACGTCCCACGTATCCGTCAATTGATTCGAGACATCATCGACCAAAACCCTTTGGGTGTTATATGGTCAAGCCTCACGGACCATTAGTACCGGTTAGCTCAACGCCTTGCAGCGCTTCCACACCCGGCCTATCAACCAGCTGGTCTTGCTGGGTCCTTTAGGAGGCTCAAGGCCTCAGGGAGATCTCATCTTGAAGGGGGCTTCCCGCTTAGATGCTTTCAGCGGTTATCCCGTCCGTACATAGCTACCCGGCAATGCCACTGGCGTGACAACCGGAACACCAGAGGTACGTCCACTCCGGTCCTCTCGTACTAGGAGCAGCGCTTCTCAAATCTCCAACGCCCACGGCAGATAGGGACCGAACTGTCTCACGACGTTCTAAACCCAGCTCGCGTACCACTTTAAATGGCGAACAGCCATACCCTTGGGACCGACTTCAGCCCCAGGATGTGATGAGCCGACATCGAGGTGCCAAACACCGCCGTCGATGTGAACTCTTGGGCGGTATCAGCCTGTTATCCCCGGAGTACCTTTTATCCGTTGAGCGATGGCCCTTCCATACAGAACCACCGGATCACTAGAACCTACTTTCGTATCTGCTCGACGTGTCTGTCTCGCAGTTAAGCACCCTTATGCTCTTGCACTCACTGCACGATTTCCAACCGTGCTGAGGGTACCTTCGTGCTCCTCCGTTACTCTTTGGGAGGAGACCGCCCCAGTCAAACTACCCACCACACACGGTCCTCGAACCGGATTACGGTCCTGAGTTAGAACGCCAATGATGCCAGGCTGGTATTTCAAGGTTGGCTCCACCCCATCTGGCGACAGGGTTTCAAAGCCTCCCAGCTATCCTACACAAGCAACATCAGCGTCCAGTGTGAAGCTGTAGTAAAGGTTCACGGGGTCTTTCCGTCTAGCCGCGGGTACACAGCATCTTCACTGCGATTTCAATTTCACTGAGTCTCGGGTGGAGACAGCGTGGCCATCATTACGCCATTCGTGCAGGTCGGAACTTACCCGACAAGGAATTTCGCTACCTTAGGACCGTTATAGTTACGGCCGCCGTTTACCGGGGCTTCGATCAGGAGCTTCGCGTGAGCTAACACCATCACTTAACCTTCCGGCACCGGGCAGGCGTCACACCCTATACGTCCGCTTGCGCGTTTGCAGAGTGCTGTGTTTTTAATAAACAGTTGCAGCCACCTGGTATCTTCGACCGCGTCAGGCTCCGGTCGCGAGGACCTTCACCCTAATGCGGCGTGCCTTCTCCCGAAGTTACGGCACCATTTTGCCTAGTTCCTTCACCCGAGTTCTCTCAAGCGCCTTGGTATTCTCTACCTGACCACCTGTGTCGGTTTGGGGTACGGTCTCACAGTATCTGAAGCTTAGAGGCTTTTCCTGGAAGCGTGGCATCGATGACTTCCTGACCGTAGTCAGTTCGTCTCGCCTCTCGGCCTTGAGGATCCGGATTTACCTGAATCCTCAGCCTACCGGCTTTCACCAGGACAACCAACGCCTGGCTCACCTAGCCTTCTTCGTCCCCCCATCGCAATACTGTGAGGTACGGGAATATTGACCCGTTTCCCATCGACTACGCCTTTCGGCCTCGCCTTAGGGGCCGACTCACTCTGCTCCGATTAGCGTCGAACAGAAACCCTTGGTCTTCCGGCGGGGGAGTTTTTCACTCCCCTTGTCGTTACTCATGTCAGCATTCGCACTCGTGATACCTCCAGCATGCTTCTCAACACACCTTCATCGGCTTACACGACGCTCCTCTACCGCGTGTTCGCATCCTTAAAATGACTCAGGCCGTTCACCTTGCCCTGCCCGACTCAACGTTCGGGAAGCGCTTTGCCATCGCTTCGCGATGGCAGCGAACTGACACTATCGAATCACCTTAAGTGATGCGAACACACCCGTAGCTTCGGTACCTGGTTTGAGCCCCGTTACATCTTCCGCGCAGGCCGACTCGACTAGTGAGCTATTACGCTTTCTTTAAAGGATGGCTGCTTCTAAGCCAACCTCCTAGCTGTCTAAGCCTTCCCACATCGTTTCCCACTTAACCAGGATTTCGGGACCTTAGCTGACGGTCTGGGTTGTTTCCCTTTTCACAACGGACGTTAGCACCCGCTGTGTGTCTCCCACGCTTGCACTCACCGGTATTCGGAGTTTGCCTCGGGTTGGTAAGTCGGGATGACCCCCTAGCCGAAACAGTGCTCTACCCCCGGCGGTGATACGTGAGGCGCTACCTAAATAGCTTTCGAGGAGAACCAGCTATCTCCGGGCTTGATTAGCCTTTCACTCCGATCCACAAGTCATCCAAATCTTTTTCAACAGATCCTGGTTCGGTCCTCCAGTTGATGTTACTCAACCTTCAACCTGCTCATGGATAGATCGCCCGGTTTCGGGTCTATTTCCAGCGACTGGTCGCCCAGTTAAGACTCGATTTCTCTACGCCTCCCCTATACGGTTAAGCTCGCCACTGAAAATAAGTCGCTGACCCATTATACAAAAGGTACGCGGTCACCAAACAAGTTGGCTCCCACTGCTTGTACGCATACGGTTTCAGGATCTATTTCACTCCCCTCTCCGGGGTTCTTTTCGCCTTTCCCTCACGGTACTGGTTCACTATCGGTCAGTCAGGAGTATTTAGCCTTGGAGGATGGTCCCCCGTCTTCAGTCAAGGTTTCACGTGCCTCGACCTACTCGATTTCACAACACTCAGGTTTCGGTTACGGGGCTATCACCCACTATGGCCAGACTTCCCAGTCTGTTCACCTACCAGTTGTGTTGCTTAAGGGCTGGTCCCCGTTCGCTCGCCGCTACTAGGGGAATCTCGGTTGATTTCTTTTCCTCGGGGTACTTAGATGTTTCAGTTCCCCCGGTTCGCCTCTCATGTCTATATATTCAACATGAGATACCCAAGTTACCTTGGGTGGGTTTCCCCATTCAGAGATGTCCGGGTCGCAGGTCGTTTGCCACCTCGCCGAACCTTATCGCAGGCTTCCACGTCTTTCATCGCCTCTGACTGCCTAGGCATCCACCGTATGCGCTTCATCGCTTGACCATATAACCCCAAAGGGTCTGTCAATCGATGATGTCACGACAATTGCCGGATACGCTTGAAACGTATCTTACTTTGTCAGCATGATATACATTGTTAAAGAGCGTTAGAGCAAAAGCTCTAAGCGAGAGACTTGATATCGCCTGGTGGCGAACAAGCATCTTGCTTAGAACTTGACGACTGTTTTACTCGAGATCGAGAAATGGTGGAGCCAAGCGGGATCGAACCGCTGACCTCCTGCGTGCAAGGCAGGCGCTCTCCCAGCTGAGCTATGGCCCCATACTACAAGGGTCCAGCTACTCTAGCCTCGAGCGTTGACCCTTCAGTCGCTACTCTTGCTTGATCAGGTAATTCATTGTGAGCACTTACCGACAGTCAGATGACGTGTCGTTTAAGGAGGTGATCCAGCCGCAGGTTCCCCTACGGCTACCTTGTTACGACTTCACCCCAGTCATGAACCACACCGTGGTGATCGCCCTCCGAAGTTAGGCTAACCACTTCTGGTGCAGTCCACTCCCATGGTGTGACGGGCGGTGTGTACAAGGCCCGGGAACGTATTCACCGTGACATTCTGATTCACGATTACTAGCGATTCCGACTTCACGGAGTCGAGTTGCAGACTCCGATCCGGACTGAGACCGGCTTTATGGGATTAGCTCCACCTCGCGGATTCGCAACCCATTGTACCGGCCATTGTAGCACGTGTGTAGCCCTACCCGTAAGGGCCATGATGACTTGACGTCGTCCCCACCTTCCTCCGGTTTGTCACCGGCAGTCTCCCTAGAGTTCCCGACCGAATCGCTGGCAAATAGGGACAAGGGTTGCGCTCGTTACGGGACTTAACCCAACATTTCACAACACGAGCTGACGACAGCCATGCAGCACCTGTCTGAGAGTTCCCGAAGGCACCAATCCATCTCTGGAAAGCTCTCTCGATGTCAAGGGTAGGTAAGGTTCTTCGCGTTGCATCGAATTAAACCACATGCTCCACCGCTTGTGCGGGCCCCCGTCAATTCATTTGAGTTTTAACCTTGCGGCCGTACTCCCCAGGCGGTCGACTTATCGCGTTAACTGCGCCACAAAGCTCTCAAGGAGCCCAACGGCTAGTCGACATCGTTTACGGCGTGGACTACCAGGGTATCTAATCCTGTTTGCTACCCACGCTTTCGCACCTCAGCGTCAGTGTCAGTCCAGAAGGCCGCCTTCGCCACTGGTATTCCTCCCGATCTCTACGCATTTCACCGCTACACCGGGAATTCTACCTTCCTCTCCTGCACTCTAGCCTGACAGTTCCGGATGCCGTTCCCAGGTTGAGCCCGGGGCTTTCACAACCGGCTTATCAAGCCGCCTACGCGCGCTTTACGCCCAGTAATTCCGATTAACGCTCGCACCCTCCGTATTACCGCGGCTGCTGGCACGGAGTTAGCCGGTGCTTCTTCTGTGAGTGATGTCCTCCCTCGAGGGTATTAACCTCAAGGCTTTCTTCCTCACTGAAAGTGCTTTACAACCCGAAGGCCTTCTTCACACACGCGGCATGGCTGGATCAGGCTTTCGCCCATTGTCCAATATTCCCCACTGCTGCCTCCCGTAGGAGTTCGGGCCGTGTCTCAGTCCCGATGTGGCTGATCATCCTCTCAGACCAGCTACGGATCGCAGCCTTGGTGAGCCGTTACCTCACCAACTAGCTAATCCGACATAGGCTCATCCGATAGCGCAAGGTCCGAAGATCCCCTGCTTTCCCCCGTAGGGCGTATGCGGTATTAGCCTGGGTTTCCCCAGGTTATCCCCCACTACCGGGCAGATTCCTATGCATTACTCACCCGTCCGCCGCTCGACGCCTCCTAGCAAGCTAGGATCGTTTCCGCTCGACTTGCATGTGTTAGGCCTGCCGCCAGCGTTCAATCTGAGCCATGATCAAACTCTTCAGTTTAAAGTCTGATAGTCCGTTAAGCGGACCAAACTTGGCTCAAGGTTCAAACGTCTCGTTTGACGAGTCGCTTGCCTTGATATTTCAGTGACAGTGTCACTGACTCATCGGCAAGCGCCCACATGAATTACCTGATCAAATTATTAAAGAGCGTGCTCTGGGCTCTATAGAGAGCTTAAAGAGCTGCTCTTGCGGCACCCGGCCGGAAGAGCGTCTCGCTTTGCAGCGCCTGTTGGCGCAGCGCCCTGCGAGGAAGGCGTATTCTACAGAATCGAAGCGTTTCGTCAAGGCTTTCTTTTTTCGCCGTGCAAGCGATGCCTGCAGGACCCAAGAGAAAGCGAAGCGAGCCTGACGCACATCCTGCGATGCCGTCTTGGCGACTCCGATCGAGTGGCGAGCATTCTACCGATTTCTCGTTGCCCGTCAAGTGGAGAATTTTTCGAAGACTTGAAAAAGCCTTTTCAAAACAATCACTTTACCACCCTTCACCGCCTGTGACGTTTGCTCGTCGCCGGCAGCGGATGCGTACTTTACGGATCGGGGCCGGCCTTGGCAAGCACTTCGTGTAAAAAAATTTCACGCCGGCGTCATCACATCGTCATGAGCCAGAAGCCTCCAACACCCACCCCCTACTTCACGTCTCTACTGCGCTATTCCAGACCAGTACTCCATAGCTGATTGGTGCAGCGAGCCGGCCTGTCCTTTCACTTCCCGCTGCGCCCCCGGAAGCCTCGCCTGTCGTTGCCAAGCCACCCTTGCTGCGTCTCTTCCTTGCTGCACCGTGTTTGATGCACCTTGCCTGCTGCACCTTCCTTGCTGCGCCAGCCTTGGCCCTGGCCTTCGCCTGCCCCACGACTCGCGCCTTCATGTTACCCACAGCCATCTTCTCGCACCCGCCTGTGGACAGGTCGCAGGCAGGCGGGTGGCAAAACGAAGGACGCCCGCCAGTGGCGAGCGTCCCGGAAGCGATGGTCACACCGGCGGATCAGCCGCGCAGCGTCACTCTGGCGTAACGCTTCTTGCCGGCCTGGATGACATAGCTCTGGCCGAGCGCCAGCATCAGATCCTTGGCCACCACTTCGCCATCGACGCGCACACGTCCATTACCCAGCATGTCCTTGGCCTGGGCGCTGTTGTTGGCAAGTCCCGAGCGATTGAGCACTGCCGCAATCGGCGCCTGATCGCTGCCTTCAAAGACCACCTCGACCTCGGGCAGGTCTTCGGGCAGCTCACCTTCCGCCAACTGGTTACCGGCGCTTCGGTGTGCGTTCGCCGCCGCTTCATCACCGTGGTAGCGGGCAATCAGCTCGCGCGCCAGCTCCATCTTGATGTCACGAGGGTTGTCACCGCGCTCGATCCGCGCGCGCAGATCCTCGATGGCGGCATTGTCCTTGAGCGACAAGAGTTCGAAATAGCGCCACATCAGGCTGTCGGGCATCGATACCAGCTTGTTGAACATCGCCCCCGGCGCTTCGTCGACGCCGACATAGTTGCCCAGCGACTTGGACATCTTCTGCACGCCGTCGAGGCCTTCCAGCAGCGGCATGGTAATGACGACCTGGGGCTCGAGACCGAAGTGCTTCTGCACCTCGCGGCCCATCAGAAGGTTGAACTTCTGGTCGGTTCCACCCAGCTCGATGTCAGCCTTCAAGGCGACGGAGTCATAGCCCTGCACCAGCGGGTAGAGGAACTCGTGTACCGAGATGGCCTGGCCACCCTTGTAGCGCTTTTCGAAGTCATCGCGCTCGAGCATCCGCGCCACGGTGGTCTGACCGGCGAGTTCGATCATGTCAGCGGCGCTCATTTCGGAGAACCACTCGGCGTTGAAGCGAACCTCGGTCTTGTCGGGATCGAGGATCTTGAACACCTGCTCCTTGTAGGTCTGGGCGTTGGCCTTGACCTCGGCCTCGGTCAGCGGCTTGCGGGTGACGTTCTTGCCGGTGGGGTCACCGATGCGTCCGGTGAAATCGCCGATCAGAAAGATGACCTCGTGGCCGAGATCCTGAAACTGGCGCATCTTGGTCAACAGTACGCTGTGGCCCAGGTGCAGGTCCGGCGCGGTCGGATCGAAGCCCGCCTTGATTCTCAGCTTGCGCCCGGAAGCGAGCTTTTTCTTCAGCTCATCCTCCAGCAGAATCTCGTGCGTGCCGCGCTGAATCAGCGCAAGGGCCTCGTCCACATCGCTCATGGTATTCACTCCACTTATCAATTCGGCTTTCCAGCTCGGCTTGGCTTGGTCAATCGGCCCTTGCGCGGACATCGACGCCCCCGTCAGCAGGGGCACGTCGTCACGGCGCCGGCGCCAGGTATAGACAGTGGCGGGGATGTTACCATGAACCTTTCCACCGGTTGAGATGACAAGGCCCATGCAACGCTTCATTGGACTGATGTCGGGCACCAGCATGGACGGGATCGACGCCGCCCTGGTGCGCTTTGACGCCACAGGCACGGCAGCTCTGGAGGCCAGCGTCGGCATTCCCATGCCGCAGGCTCTGCGTGAGCGGCTGTGGCAACTGGCCCACGCCGATCAGGTCAGCTTTGCTGACCTGGCCTGGGCCGAGGAGGCTTTCTGTCAGTGCCAGGCCGAGGCAGTCCAGAGATTGCTCGAGCAACAGGGGCTTGAACCCGAGGACATCGCTGCCATCGGCAGCCATGGGCAGACCATCGAGCATGCCCCCTACGGCCACCAGCCAGGCTCGCCCCCCTATACATTGCAACTGGACAACCCCAGCCGGCTGGCCGAGCTGACCCGCTGTGCCGTGGTCGCCGACTTCCGCCGCCGCGACCTGGCCGCCGGTGGTCAGGCCGCACCACTGGCACCGATCTTCCACCAGCAGGTATTTCGCCACCCCGAACGCTGGCGGCTGGTGCTGAACCTTGGCGGCATCGCCAACCTGACGCTACTGCCGCCGACCTCGGACCCGCGCGCTCCGCTGGGCTTCGACACCGGGCCTGCCAATGCCCTGCTCGACGCCTGGCACCAACGCCATCGCGGCACCCCCTTCGACGCCAACGGCGATTGGGCTGCCGGCGGCCAGGTGGATACCGCGCTGCTCGAGCGTTGGCTGGCGGAGCCCTACTTTCACCGCCCACCGCCTCGCAGCACCGGGCGTGAGCTGTTCTCTCTCGACTGGGCAGAGGCGCAGTTGAACGGTTCAGAGTCACCACAGGACGTCCAGGCCACCCTGGCGGAACTGACCGCCACCAGCGTCGCCCTGGGCATCGAGATGGCGCGGGAGCACTTTACCGCCCCGGCCTCCCTCGACCTGGTGCCCTGCGGCGGCGGTTCACGCAACCTGGACCTGCTGGCACGCCTTGCGCGCCAGCTGCCGGAGGCCACTCTACTGGACAGCGAATCCCTGGGCTGGCCGGCCGACTGGCTGGAAGCCGCCGCCTTTGCCTGGCTGGCCCATGCCCGACTGAATCTGCAACCCGGCAACCTGCCGTCGGTCACCGGCGCCAGCGCAGAGCGCGTGCTCGGCGGGCTCTACGCCCGCTAAAGGGTAACGACTGGCTCTGAACCACCGCCTCACCCCCAGCCTTCGCCCTGGGGGCTCACCCAGCCCTCGTTCTGCCCGCCACTCCAGCCGGCGCTCGGCCCGCTATCGACCAGAGATTCACGGGTCAGGCGCCGGGCATCCTCCGGCGCCACCTCGCCACAGGCCACCAGTCTCGCCAGATCGGCGTCCAGGGTCTGCATGCCGGCCTGGCCGCCGGTCTGCATCGACGAGTAAATCTGAGCCAACTTGTCCTCACGGATCAGATGACGGATCGCCTGATTGATCAAGAGGATCTCTCGCGCCGCCACTCGCCCGCCCCGGCTGCTGGGCAGCAGCGCCTGGGAGACAACCGCCTGCAAGGACTCCGACAGCATGGTCCGCACCGCATTCTTTTCATCACCCGGGAAGGCATCGATGATCCGATCGATGGTCTTGACCGCGGAGGCGGTATGCAGGGTGGCAAATACCAGATGCCCGGTCTCGGCCGCGGTCATGGCCAGGCGCGCCGTTTCCAGGTCGCGAATCTCTCCGACCAGAATGACGTCGGGATCCTCGCGCAGGGCGCTGCGCAGGGCGACGGCAAAGCCCTCGGTGTGGCGGTGTACCTCTCGCTGGGACACCAGCGCCTGCTGGCTGTGGTGGATGAACTCGATGGGATCCTCGATGGTGAGGATATGGTCGCGACGGTGGCGGTTGATATGGTCGATCATCGCCGCAAGCGTTGTGCTCTTGCCGGACCCGGTGGGCCCGGTCACCAGTACCAGGCCCCGCGGCAGGGCGACAAGACGTTCGAAGATCTCGCCCATCCCCAGCTCCGAAAGCGTCGGGATGCGATCGGGGATGGTACGCAATACCGCCGCCGCCCCGCGCCGCTGGACGAAAGCATTGACGCGATAACGCGACAGACCCGGTATCTGGTGGGAAAAGTCGGCCTCGTGGGTGCGCGAATACTGCTCGCGCAGCTCCTCATCCATCAACGACTCGAGCAACAATCTGACCTGACCATCGCCCATCGGCGGGCCAGGCAGACGCTCCAGTTCACCATTGACGCGCATCACCGGTGGCAGTCCCGCCGACAGGTGCAGATCCGAGGCGCCCTGCTTTGCCGAGAGTGCCAGCAGTTCGGTAATATCCATGGGCTTACCAGGCTTGAACCCCCGACTCGGGGGCAGGGAGCCCCACGATAGGACAGACCCAGGCCGATGACCACGACGATTGCCGAATCCTTGACCCAAGCCCGGACACGCCTGAATCAGGCACTTGCAACGGCGGGAAGAGCGCCCGACGCGGCCCTGCTGCTGGCGGTCAGCAAGACCAAGCCAGCCGACATGATCCGGGATGCCTATACCCTGGGCCAGCGCGACTTCGGCGAGAACTATCTACAGGAAGCGCTGGATAAACAGGCCCAACTGGGCGACTGCCCTGGCATACACTGGCACTTCATCGGACCGCTGCAATCCAACAAGACACGTGACGTGGCCAGCCATTTCGACTGGGTCCATGGTGTCGATCGTGCCAAGATCGCTCAGCGCCTGAGCGATCAGCGCCCGGATGGCCTTCCCGCACTGAATATCTGTCTGCAGGTCAACGTCAGCGGCGAAGCAACCAAATCAGGCGTCAGCCTGGAGGAGCTGCCTGAGCTGGCGAGCCTGGCGGCGGCGCTGCCTCGCGTGCGTCTGCGCGGATTGATGGCCATCCCGGCCCCCAGCGAAGACCCAGAAGCGCAGCGCGAGCCCTTCCGGCTACTGGCCGAGGCCTTGTCATCGCTGCGTCGAGAGCTGCCGGACGCACCGCTGGACACCTTGTCCATGGGCATGAGTGCCGACCTGGAGGCTGCCGTCGCCGAGGGCGCCACCATCGTGCGCCTGGGCACCGCGATCTTTGGCTCGCGCCAGTGAGCCCGTCGCCACGACAGGCCTGGTGACGCTACCCTGTTTGTCCGAATACCCAATGCCCTACCCTTCAAGGAGCCCCGCATGGCCAGCAACGTGACCTTTATCGGCGCCGGCAACATGGCCAGCGCCATCTTCGGCGGCATGGTGCACAGCGGCTACCCAGCCGATGCCATCACCGCCACCGCCACCCGTGACGCCACCCTGGCGCCGCTCGCCGAGCGCCTGGGCATCCATACCACCACCGACAATCTGGCGGCGATCGAGCACGCCGACGTGGTCGTACTGTCGGTCAAGCCACAGATCATGCGCCAGGTGTGCGAGACTCTACGGGAGTCGGTGCAAAAGCGTCGGCCGCTGATCGTGTCGGTGGCGGCTGGCCTCAGCGCCGAGACCTTGGAACAATGGCTGGGTGGCGGCCTGGCGATGGTCCGCTGCATGCCCAACACTCCGTCGCTGGTCGGTGCCGGTGCCTCCGGGCTGTATGCCAACCCGCGCGTCAGCGACGAGCAGCGAGCCCTGGTCGGCGAGCTGATGACGTCCGTCGGCATCATCGAATGGGTCGAAGACGAAGCCCTGCTGGAAGCGGTCACCGCCGTCTCGGGTAGTGCACCGGCCTACTTCTTCCTGATGTTCGAGGCCATGGAAGAGGCCGCCGTCAAACTCGGGCTAAGCGCAGAAAGCGCTCGCCGACTGGCGATGCAGACCGCCTACGGGGCCGCCTCGATGGCGATGCAGAGCGACCGTGATCCCGGTGAACTGAAACGCAATGTGATGTCCCCGGGGGGTACCACCGAGAGGGCCATCGAATATCTGGAGCAGGCAGGACTGCGGCAGGCGCTCGACGGCGCCATGCAAGCCTGTGCCAAGCGTGCTCAGGAAATGTCTGCCGAACTCGGCAAGGGTTAATCAAAGACGGAGGAGCCCACATGGGCAGTCAACTGGGAAACGCTGGCCTGCTGCTGGTCAACACCCTGATCAACATCTTCTTGTTCCTGCTGATGCTGCGCTTTCTGCTGCAGGCCTCGAAGGCGGACTACTACAACCCCTTGAGCCAGTCGGTGGTCAAGATTACCCAGCCGGTGGTGCGTCCCTTCCAGAGCGTGCTTGGCCCGGTGATGGGCCGCTTTGACCTGGCCACCCTGGCCGCGGGCTTTCTGGTCAAGGTGATCAGCATCATCATCCTGCTGCAGCTGGCCGGTGTCGGCATGCCCAGGCTCGATGGCCTGGCCATCGCCGGCGTCGCGGCCCTGGCCAGCGCGATCCTGAAGATCTACTTCTTTGCGCTGATCGTGATGATCATCCTCAGCTGGGTCGCCCCCAACGCCAGCCATCCCGGCGCGCTGCTGGTGATGCAACTGGTGGAGCCGATCATGGCGCCGGTACGCCGGGTGATTCCGCCGCTGGGGATGCTCGACCTGTCACCCATCGTGGTGTTCATCGGCATCAACCTGATCGATGGCATCGTGGTGGGTTCGCTGGTCCGGGCCGCCGGTATCTCCGGGATGCTGGTCGGGCTCTAGGCTCGACCAACGCTCGCGTACACGGCCACGACAACACCAACTTTCACTGGACACACACGACTGATGCCCGAGACGACTCGCGATTCGGTCGGACTGGTGACGCCGCAGGTGGCGCACTTCGACGACCCTCTGCCCCTGGTCTGCGGCAAGACGCTGCCGGCCTACGACCTGGTCTACGAGACCTACGGCACCCTCAATCAGGACCGCAGCAATGCGGTCCTCATCTGCCATGCCCTGTCCGGCCACCACCACGCCGCGGGTTATCATGACGAGGCCGATCGCAAGCCAGGCTGGTGGGACGCCCACATCGGTCCCGGCAAGTCCATCGACACCGATCGTTTCTTCGTCATCTCGCTGAATAACCTCGGCGGCTGCCATGGCTCCACCGGGCCTTCCAGCATCAACCCGGACACCGGCCGCCGCTGGGGGCCGGACTTCCCCATGGTCACCGTCTGCGACTGGGTCGACAGCCAGGTTCGCCTGGCCGATCGGCTGGGCATCAGCCGCTTCGCCGCCGTCGTCGGCGGCAGCCTGGGCGGCATGCAGGTGCTGCAGTGGTCACTGGCCTATCCGGAACGCATCGCCAACGCGGTGGTCATCGCCGCCACGCCCAAGCTGTCGGCGCAGAACATCGCCTTCAACGAGGTCGCGCGTCAGGCCATTCGCTCGGACACCGACTTCCACGACGGCCACTACGCCGATCACGAGACCCTGCCCCGCCGCGGACTGAAGCTGGCGCGCATGGTCGGCCACATTACCTATCTGTCCGAAGACGCCATGGGCTCGAAGTTCGGCCGCGATCTGCGCAGCGAAGACCTCAACTTCGGCTTCGACGTGGAGTTCCAGGTGGAGTCCTACCTGCGCTACCAGGGCGACGCCTTTTCCACCTCCTTCGACGCCAACACCTATCTGCTGATGACCAAGGCGCTGGACTACTTCGACCCGGCCTCGTCCCACCAGGGCGACCTGGCCAAGGCCCTGGCCCCGGCTGAGTGTCCGTTCCTGGTGGTCAGCTTCAGCACCGACTGGCGGTTCCCGCCGTCACGCTCCAAGGAGCTGGTCAACGCCTTGATTCGTGCCGGCAAGTCGGTCAGCTACGCCAATATCGACTCGCCCCACGGCCATGATGCCTTCCTGATGCCGGAGCCGCGCTATCAAGCGATCTTCGCCGGCTTCATGAGACGCGTCGCCGATGACCTCAAGCTGCCGTCACGCCAGGAGGCCGACCATGCGCTCTGACCTCACCCTGATTCACGGCTGGATTCCCGAGGGCGCCCATGTGCTCGACCTGGCCTGCGGTGACGGCACCCTGCTGCACGCTCTGGCGCGCGACAAGGGCGTCACCGGTTACGGTCTGGAAATCGATCCTGACGGCATCACCGCCTGCATCGAGAAGGGCGTCAGCGTCATCGAGCAGAACCTCGACGAAGGACTCGCCAACTTCGAGGATGACGCCTGCGATCTGGTGATCATGACCCAGGCGTTGCAGGCGCTGCGCCGCCCCGACCGCATGCTCGACGAAATGCTGCGGGTGGCCCGGGAATGCATCATCACCTTCCCCAACTTCGCCTACTGGCGCCACCGGGTCCATCTTGGGCTACGCGGCTACATGCCGGTGTCCAAGTCGCTGCCCCACGCCTGGTACGACACCCCCAACATCCACCTGTCGACGTTCAATGACTTCGAGGCGCTGTGTCGTGACAAGGGGGTGACCATCGTCGACCGCGCGGTGGGCATCAAGGACCACGAAGGTAGACGGCTGTCACGGCTGTGGCCCAACCTGTTTGGCGAGATCGCGATCTTTCGCGTGAGCCGCGACGGCTGACACCTGGCGCGGGCGCGCCACAGGCCTCGGCGCGACAGGATGGGCCGAGGGTCAAGGCCGTAATGGGTCGGACGTCAGCAGGCAGGCCTGCTGCCAAGGAGCATGAGATGAACGTCAATCGAGCCAGCCACCGACGATACGCGCTCGCCTTGTCTGTGCTGGTGCTGCTGGCGCTGCAGGCATTGCCGACGGCGCCAGCCCAGGCCCAGCAGTTCGAGCGCTTCGGCGATATCGAGGCGCACTACAGCGCCATCACCACCGACTTTCTCCCCGATGAGATGGCCCGCCGTCTGGATATCCAGCGCAGCCCGCACCAGGGTCTGGTCAGCCTCAGCGTTCGCGACGCCGATGGCCAGGCCCTCAACGTCGCCACCGAAGGCAGCGTCTCGGTGGTAGGCAAGCCCGGCGAGACACCTCTGGCCTTTCGCACCCTGCGGGAAGGCGATGGCATCTCGCGCTACGCCACCTTCGCCATCGACACCAGTGCGCCGATGCGCTTTCGGCTCTCGCTGCAGCTTGACCGCAACGCTTCCCCCGAGGCAGTCAGCTTCTTGAAACGGTTCTATCGTGACCAGTGATACCCTTTTCTCTTCGGCGCCACCCGTCACCTCGGCGGTCGGCGACGCCCTGAAAGAATGCGCTCAGGGCGCCACCGGCGGCCTCGAGACCCTTGCCAGGCTGACGGTGCCTCACCTGACCGCCATCGCCCGCCACTTTCTCGACGCGCCAAGGGATGTCGAGGACGTGATCCACGACACCCTGGTGCTGGCATGGCACAACATCTGGCGCTTCGACCCCGCCGCCGAGTCCCCCCATGCGTGGCTGATGCAGGTGTTCGCCTCGCGCCTGGCGAGCCAGCGCCTGGCGTTGGCCACACCGGCCGATGCCACGCCCTGGCGGCTCGATGTCGACCGCGTCGTTCTGCCGCCTCCGCTGACGGATGCCCAGCGCCCGACGCTGGACGCCTTGATGGCGCTGTACCAGCAGTTGCCTCCGGCGTCGGTGGATGATGCCCTGAAGGCACGACTGTGCTGTGCCATCAGCCTGCTGGATGCCAGCCGCGACATGCCGCTGACGCCCGGCGGTGAGCCCGCCGACCCCAGCCTGTACGATCCCAGCCTGGGCCCGCGCATGAGCCTGTCACGACTGGCCCAGCGGGCCAAGGGACTGGTCAATCGCTCGCTGACACTGCCGCTGGAGCACCTGGCCCTGCGCCTGTGGCTGTCCGAGGCCCCAGGCAGCCGGCCCCTCGAGGCCCGCGGCCTGCCCCGACGCGGCATCGAATCACGCTACGGCGAGGCCCTGGACGTCAGCGTCGACCCACGCCGGCTGCTCAAGCAGATCCACTATCCACGCTCCTTCCCGGATCGGCGCGAGCGTCACCGGATCAGTGATCGCCTGTTATGGGACGGCGACTGGGATCTGTCGACGACCCACGCCCTGTCGAGCCGTCGCATGCACTTCATCGCCGACATCTGGGCACACCGCCGCGACCCAAGCCAGAGCCGCAGCTACCACCAGCTGGCCGAACGCCTGGCCAGAGGCAAGCCGGTGGCCTCGCACTCCGACGGCATGGTGCTGGATCGTCCCGAACGCATCCTCGCCTATCTGCGCCGATACCTCCTGTACATGGAGGCCATGGCCTGTTTCGGCTTCGACAATGGCCTCGGCAAGGACCGTCTGGGCGCGGCGGTGGATCGGCACGGCGAGCTGGTCAAGATCAACAAGGGGCTGCACCGCATGGCCATGGCCCAGGTGATCGGCATACCACGGGTCGAGGTGCGCGTCCGCGGCATCCATCGTCAGTGGTGGGACCAGGTCAGCGAGGGAGCCAAGGGCGACACCGCCATGCTGCGCGTCCTCGCGGCCCTGCCCGACTGCCGTCCGTCCGCAGCAGACTGAACCAGCCCCTCACAGAAGCGCCGATTCAGTCCTCGACGAACTGCGCCATCGGCCGCACCGGCAAGGATGCATCCAGGGTCAGCGCCAGTGGCCTGCCCTGGTCGTCTCGCCGGGCGCGGATGCGGTAGGCCAGCACCTCGACGCCCTCGGCCATCACCCGTCTCAGGGTATCGCCGTACCCCGGATCCAGGTGCATCGCCGGGGCCACATCGTCGATGCCCTCGTGGGCGACCAGGAACAGCAACACCGCTCGCTTCCCCTCGGCCACCAGCTGCGCCAGGCTTTCCAGGTGCTTGCGCCCACGTTCGCTGACCGCGTCGGGAAAGTAACCGTGGCCATCGCTTTCCTTGAGGGTGACCTGCTTGACCTCGACGAAGCAGCTCGGGCGCTCGTCGTCATCCAGGCGAAAGTCCAGCCGGGCGTTGGCCACCTTGGCCTCGCGCTTGATCGCCGAATAACCCCTGAGTTCGGCCACCGTCCCCGAGCGCAGGGCCTCCTCGACGATCCGGTTGGCTCGCCCGGTATGCACCGAGGCCAACGCCGACGCAGCACCGGCCTGGGTGTCGCCAGACGGCAGTTCGATCAATTCCCAGGTCCAGGCCAGCTTGCGCGCCGGATTGTCGCTGGGGGACAGCCAGACCCGGGCGCCGGGAACATTGACCGCGCGCATCGAGCCGGTGTTGGGGCAGTGGGCGACCACTTCGCGCCCGTCGTCGAGGCGCACATCGGCCAGAAATCGCTTGTAGCGGCGCAGCAATACGCCGCCGACCAGGGTGGGGTAGTTCATGAGCCCTGCCGTGCCAGAAAACGTTCCAGACGCGCCAGGGCTTCCTGCAGACGCGGCACCTCGGTGGTGAAGGCGATGCGCACGTGGTGCTCGCCGCCCTGCAGGGCAAAGTCGGTCCCCGGGGTAATCGCCACGTTCTCCTCTTCGAGCAGGCGCAGGCAGAACGCCTGGCTGTCGTTGCTGTAGGCGGAGATGTCGAGCCAAAGATAGAAAGCCCCCTGGGGCGGCAGCGACGGTGCCAGGCCGAGCCGCGACAGCCCTTCCAGCAAGGCGTCCCGGCGTGTCTGGAGCTCTCGCCGGCGCTCCTCGAACAACGCCTGACACTCCGGGCTGAAAGCGGCCAGCGCCGCGTGCTGGGCCGGCGTGGAGGCGGCCAGAAAGACGTTCTGAGCCAGACGCGTCAGCGGCTCCACGGCGTCCTCGGGCGCCACCAGCCAGCCCAGGCGCCAGCCGGTCATGCCGAAGTACTTCGAGAAGCTGTTGACGATAAAGGCCCGATCGCTGAGTGACGCCACCGACAGCGGCGCCATGCCGTAGTTGAGCCCCTGGTAGATCTCGTCCACCAAGAGCTCACCGCCGCGCTCGGCCACCGCGTCCACCACCGCGCCGAGCGCCGCGCGCTCGAGCACATGGCCGGTAGGGTTGGACGGCGAGGCCAGCATCGCCAGGCGCGTATCGTCGCGCCAATGCCGCTCGATCAGCTCGGCGTTCAGCTGCCAGCCGCTGTCGGGCCCTACCGGCACCGCGTCCACCCGGGCGCCGGCCAGCGCCATGAAGTGGCGATTGCAGGGATAGTTCGGGTCGGCCATCAGCACGCCGTCTCCAGGCCCCGCCAGCAATTGACTCGCCAGCAGCAGCGCCCCGGACGCGCCGGGGGTGACGATAATCCGCTCCAGCGCCACCTCGGCATCGAAGTGCTCACGATAGTGGCCGGCAATCGCCTCGCGAAGCGCAGGAATACCGGTGGCAGGGGTATAGCGGGTGCGTCCCTCGTCCAGGGCACGGTGGCCGGCCTCGCGCACCGCAGGTGGGGTCGAGAAGTCCGGCTCGCCGACCTCCAGATGGATCACGTCCTCGCCGGCCGCCTCGCGCTGCTGAGCGAGTTCCAGCAGATGCATCACACGGAAAGGGGCGACCCCTTCGACCCTGGCGTTAAAGCTCATGGCTTCCTCTCTTGATCGCGGCCCGCAGCGAACCCGAGCCCTGCTTGATGGTCCAATGGAGGTATTGAAACATGGAACCTCGTCGCCGTCCGTCACCGTCCGGGACGCCAATCATTGATCCGGACGATGCGGGCTACGACTTTCGGGGAGAAAACTGGTAGTTATCGCGCAAAACTATTGCACTACGGCCAAATATCCGCTAAACAACCTTCCCTTTGGCGTGAGATACCTTAGCCTAGCGTGGGGTATTGATCAGCAGTCACTAAAGTAATGAGGCAATCCCATGCCAGTTGCACAGAAAAAACCGGAAGCGCCCAAGAAGTTCATCCCGTACGAGCCGGCGGCGGGTGAAGAATACATGAACGAGAAGCAGCTCGAGCACTTCCGCCAGATCCTGCTTGGCTGGAAGCAGGAGCTGATGGAAGAAGTCGACCGTACTGTTCGCCATCTGCAGGAAGAGGCCAACAACTACGCCGACCCGGCTGACCGTGCCACCCAGGAAGAGGGCTTCAGCCTGGAGCTGCGGACCCGCGATCGCGAGCGCAAGTTGCTCAAGAAGATCAACGAGACCCTCGAGATGATCGATGAGGACGACTACGGCTTCTGCGATGCCTGCGGCGTGGAGATCGGCATCCGTCGCCTGGAAGCGCGTCCCACCGCCACCCTCTGTGTCGACTGCAAGACCCTGGCCGAACTGAAGGAAAAGCAGCTCGGCGGCTGATCCCCCCCTCGCCGGACCTTCGACAACGGGCACCTCAGGGTGCCCGTTTGCGTGATCACCTGCCCCCCGGCTGCCTGTTCACGAGGGTTGCCTGTTCCCGATAGCGCTGGAGCCCCCATGCACCACGTCCATGGTCGCTTTGCCCCCACCCCCTCAGGTCCGCTTCACGCCGGCTCGCTGGTGGCCGCGGTGGCGAGCTATCTGGATGCGCGTAGCCAGCAAGGCCGCTGGAGCCTGCGCATCGAGGATGTCGATCCCCCCCGCTGCCCTCCTGGCAGCGTCGATACCATCCTGCGCCAGCTCGAGACCTTTGGCCTCGCCTGGGACGGCGAGGTGCGCTACCAGAGTCATCGCCATGACGCCTATGCACGTGCCCTTGCGCGGCTGACCGAGCAGGGCATGGCCTACCCCTGCAGCTGCTCGCGCAAGCAGTGGCGGGACCACGGCATCTATCCAGGCTGGTGCCGCGACGGCGTATGCCAGCCCGAGGCCCCCCAGGCCTGGCGCCTGCGCAGCGACCTGGGGCAGCGCCCGGTCAGCTGGCACGATCGGCTGCAGGGTCTGCAGCGCTTCGACCCTGCCGCCCTGGGTGACGTCGTGCTCAAGCGCAAGGACGGCCTCTGGGCCTACCAGCTGGCGGTGGTGGTGGATGATATCGACCAGCACATCACCGACGTGGTGCGCGGCGCCGATCTTCTCGACAACACCCCCTGGCAGCTGCAGCTGCTCGAAGCCCTCGGTGCCGAGCCGCCGCGCTATCTTCACCTGCCGCTGGTGATAGGGCAGGATGGGCAGAAGCTGTCCAAGCAGAACCTGGCCCGGCCACTGCCCGAAGATCCTCGTGACGTACGCCGGCTGCTGCATGCCACCCTGGCACTGCTGGGGCAGTCCCCCGACCCGGCGGCGAGCGAGGCGCCGGTGGCCGAGCAGCTCGAGGCCGCCTGCCGCCGCTGGCGCCCTCGCCAGATCCCCCGCGCAGACATCGCCTCGCAGGGGCTGCAAGTGGACGGCGACGACGCTGACACCAACGAGTGAGCCTGCCATGTACGTCTACCGCATCATGCTGCTGCTTGTGTTTTGCGGGTATCTGCTCTCGCCGCTGCTGATGACCGGCTGGGGCCAGCCCGGCAACGCCTGGTACCGCCCGTTCCTGATCTGGGGGGCACTGATCGCCCTGACCCTGTGGCTCGAGCAGAAGCGAGCGCTGGATGAGCGCTGAGCTCGTCTCCCTTGTACTGCTGGGGCTTGGCTACCTGTCGGCACTGTTCGCTACCGCCAGCGCGGTGGAGCGCGGCTGGATTCCGCGGCGGCTGGTCCATCACCCACTGATCGGCATCCTGGCCCTGGGCGTCTACGCCAACGCCTGGGCGGTGATCGGCAGCCTTGGCGTGGCCCACCAGCGGGGATTTGGTTATCTCGCCTACTACCTGGGTGCCGCCGGCGCCTTTGTGCTGGCACCGGTCCTGCTGCTGCCGTTGCAGCGCATGACGCGAACCCACCAGCTGTCTTCTCTGGCGGACCTGTTCGCCTTTCGTTTTCGCTCCCGCTGGGTCGGCACCTGCGTCACCCTGCTGAGCCTGGTGGCGGTCATGCCGCTGCTGGCGATGCAGGTGGAGGCCATGAGACATGCCATCCATCGCTACACCGACGCTGCCTCTCCAGGCCTGCTGTCGCTGTTGCTGTGTGCCTTGATCGCACTGTTCGCGATACTGTTCGGCGCCCGTCATACCCACGTCCATCGGCGCTACGACGGCTTGACCGCCGCCATCGGCCTGGAGTCGCTGATCAAGCTGGTCGCCTTTCTCGGGCTGGGCGCCTTTGCGCTCTACGCCATCTTCGACGGCCCCGGCGACTTGCAGCACTGGCTGGACGGGCCCGGCCGCGTCCACCAGGCACAGGCGAGCCAGTTCGATGCCGCCCAATGGAGAACCCTGCTGCTGCTGTTCTTCGCCGCTGCGCTGCTGATGCCTCACATGTTTCACGTGACCTTCGCCCGCCCGCTCAGTCGCCGAACCCTGCTCAGCGCGGGCTGGGGGCTGCCGCTGGTGCTGCTGCTGATGGCACTGCCGGTGCCGCTGGTGCTGTGGGCCGGTCAGCGCATGGGCGTGGCCGATGATATCCAGGGGGCCGCCTACGTCATCTTCGCGCTGTCCGATAGCCCCGCCGTCACCGCCCTGGCCTTTGTCGCGGTACTGGCCGCCACCTGCGGCACCCTGATCCTGAGCGCGCTGGCGCTCGCCGGAATGGTGCTGAACCATCTGGTGCTGGTCGCCCATCCCCCGGTGGAGCACCCCGACCTCTATCGCTGGCTACGCTGGCTACGGCGCGGCCTGATCGGCGCCATCATTCTCGCCGGCTGGCTGTTCGCGCAGGCCGTCGACGCCAATACCGAGCTGACCCGACTGGGGCTGGTGGCGGTGGTTGGCATGGCTCAGTGTCTGCCGGGTCTGCTGGCCCTGCTGTACTGGCCCGGTGCCAACCGCAAGGGGGTGATGACCGGCCTCGGCCTGGGTGTGGCGATCTGGTGTGCCGGCCTGTGGCTGCCGCTGCTCAGCGACCTGCCGCCGCTGCTTGCGCCGCTGGACGCCTTGCTCGGGCTCCTGGGCGACGAGGCTGTCACCGACTCGCCCGCCTGGTATCCGGTCGCCCTGGTATCGCTTGGCGCCAATGGCCTGAGCCTGATTCTGGTGTCGTTGATCACCCCCACCTCCGCCGGAGAACGAGCGGCCGCCGAGGCCTGCTCGGTGGATGCGGTCATCCGCCCCAAGCGCCTGCCGCTGAATCTGACCGACAGTGATGACGTCAGGCGGCGCCTGGCCATGGCGCTCGGCGACGAGGTCGCCGAGCGCGAAGTGACCCGGGCGCTGGCAAGCCTCCATCAATCTGCCAAGGATGCCAGGCCCTACGCGCTGCGACGTCTGCGCGACCGTATCCAGGCCAACCTGTCCGGCCTGATGGGCCCATCGGTCGCCCAGGACATCGTCGATCACTACCTGCCCTATCGGCGCGATGGGCGAGCGCCGAAGGAAGATATCCACTTCGTCGAAAGCCGCCTGGAGGCCTACCGATCTCGCCTCACTGGCCTCGCGCGGGAACTCGACGAGCTGCGACGTCACCATCGCCGCATGCTGACGCGACTGCCTGTTGGGCTGTGTGCCTTCGGTGACGACGGCGAGGTACTGATGTGGAACGACGCCCTGGCCGAGCTCAGCGAGATTTCCGGCGAGGAGATCATTGGCGCCCATCGGCAGGCCCTGCCTGCGCCCTGGGCCGAGCTGCTCGGGACCATTCTGGAAAGCGACAAGGACCACCTCTACCAGGAAGCCGTGGAGCTGCCCCGGGGGCTGCGCTACGTCAGCCTGCTCAAGGCCAGCCTGGTGGACGAGCCTGCGGCAGACGCCGCTGGTGGTACGGTCATCCTGGTCGAGGACCACAGCGAGATGAAATGGCTGGAGAACGAACTCATCCACGCGGCTCGCCTCGCCTCCATCGGCCAGATGTCCGCCGGCGTGGCCCACGAGATTGGCAACCCCATCACCGGCATCTCATCGCTGGCCCAGAACCTGCGCTATGACACCACGGATCCCCACGTGCTCGAGACCGCCGAACAGATCCAGACACTGACCAAGCGCGTGTCGCGTATCGTTGGCTCACTGGTGGGCTTTGCCCACGGCGGTCGCCACGTCACCGGCAGCGACTTCGCGCCGGTATCGGCCAGGCATCTGGCCGACCAGGCGCTGCACTTGCTCAAGCTGGCCCGCAAGAGCGACGATGTTCGCTACGACAATCGCTGTCCGGCGCGGCTCGACATCACGGGAGACGAGCAGCGCCTGCTGCAGGTATTGATCAACCTGCTGAGCAATGCTCGTGACGCCAGCCCGGCCAACGGCCTGGTGGTCATCGACGCCGGCGAGGAGGGTGAGCGTCACTGGCTGGCGGTCACCGACCAGGGGCCCGGCATCGATCCCAGCGTGCGCGAAAACCTGTTCGAGCCCTTCACCACCACCAAGCCGCCAAGCCAAGGTACCGGTCTTGGTCTCGCCCTGGTGGTAAGCATCGTGGCCGAGCACCAGGGCAAGGTCGAGGTGGAGTCGCCCCTGCCGGGGCAGGCCGGTGGCACCAGAATTCAGGTATGGTTACCTTCTCCCGATGTCCATCGACCTGCCGGGGATATGCCGATCCATGAGCCGAATCCTGATCGTTGAAGACGAAGCCATCATCCGCAGCGCCCTGCGCCGCCTGCTCGAACGCCACGACCACCGCGTGTGCGAATGCGAGTCGGTGGAGCAGGCATGCGGGCAGGGCTTTGGCGAGTACGACCTGATCATCAGCGACCTGCGCCTGCCCGGTGCACCCGGCACCGACCTGATCAAGGCCGCCGCCCCCTGCCCGGTACTGATCATGACCAGCTACGCCAGCATGCGCTCGGCGGTGGATGCGCTGAAACTCGGCGCGGTGGACTACGTCGCCAAGCCGTTTGATCATGATGAACTGCTGGAAACCGTGGCTCGAGTACTGCACCGCCAGGCGAGTCAGCGCAGCACGCCGCCCGCCATCGCCGACGAGGGTGGACGGCGCCACACCATGATCGGCAACTGCCCGGCGATGCAGGCGGTCTACACCCGTATCCGCAAGACCGCCCCGGCAGACGTGACGGTACTGATCCAGGGCGAATCCGGTACTGGCAAGGAGCTGGTGGCCAAGGCCCTGCACCAGCAGAGCCGCCGTGCCGAGGCGCCGCTGGTCTGCGTCAACTGTGCAGCCATCCCCGAGACGCTGATCGAATCTGAGCTGTTCGGTCATGAGAAGGGCGCCTTTACCGGGGCCAGCGCCATGCGTACCGGGCTGGTCGAGGCCGCCGACGGCGGCACCCTGTTCCTCGACGAGATCGGCGAATTGCCGCTGGACGCCCAGGCCCGATTGCTGCGGGTGCTGCAGGAAGGCGAGATACGCCGCATCGGTTCGGTGGAAACGCGCCACGTCGACGTTCGGCTGATCGCTGCCACCCACCGTGACCTGCGCGCCCTGTCACGCAGCGGAGACTTCCGTCTCGATCTCTACTACCGCTTGAACGTCATGCAGATCGACCTGCCTCCGCTGCGCGAGCGCGAGGACGACATTCTCGAGATTGCCGACGTGCTGCTGGCCAAGGCCTGCAAGCGCCACGCCCGCGACGGTCTGCACCTGTCTCGCGCCGCACGGCGGGACATCGCCGACTACCCCTGGCCAGGCAACGTCAGGGAGCTGGAAAATGCCCTGGAGCGTGGCGTGATCCTCGCCGAAGGCCAGTTGATCCATCCGGACGACCTGGGCCTGGCAACGGTGCCGGTAACGCGCCCGCCCAGTCCCCCCAAGGAGGCGGCCACGTCACTGGAGGCGCCCGCCTCCGAAAGATCCGACACGGCTACCGAGGACGACCTGTCGCTGGAAGACTACTTCCAGCACTTCGTACTCGAACATCAGGACCAGATGAGCGAGACGGAGCTGGCCAACAAGCTGGGAATTTCACGCAAGTGCCTGTGGGAGCGCCGCCAGCGTCTGGGTATCCCACGCAAGAAGGCGGCGCGGCGCCACTGACGCGAGACCACAGGCTCAACACCCTGGGGCCCTGGCCCCGCGCTTCGCCCCGGCCTCCCTTGGGCCGCTCACCTTGCCCTCCCTTCGACTCACCCCTCGACTCACCCCTCGGCTCGCCCTTGCCTGCCGCTTCCTGCCATGCCCCCTGCTTTGGTTCATTCGACCATGGTGCAAGTGTCTGTAGCGATCAATACAGGCATTGTAGGCCCTGCACGCCAGCTACCTCTTGATGCACCGGTTGTTACCATCCCACACAGGGGAGTGCGCCAAAATGGGTAGCCCGAGGTAACACAAATGACCCGGCGGCTTGCTTCGAACCAACGACAATGAAGCAAGCGGCTGATAAAAAAGAAAAAAATCAAAGTAGGCACGACAACTGCAGTAAGTCTGGGCAAGAACAACAAATTCCGGCGATCGTGGGCAGCCAACAACAATAACCTGCACCGCCACGATCGAATCCGCCGCCCCAACAACAACAACGCTTCCAGGTGAAGCAGGCGGATTGGGCACTAGGCACCGCAGCCTTGACAACAACAATACGGACCTGCGGAGCTATCACTCGTCGAACAACAACAAGACGACGAGGCCCGGAGTACCAGGACGCGACGCGCCAACGATGACCGACCAACAAGAACAACAGGGTCGTCAGAGCGCACTCCCGGCAACAATGCCAATAATCCGGGAGGAGGCATGATCCCATGCCGTCGTGGTTGGACTATTGTTTTGAATACGAGACGGTCGCCGTCAGGAGCGCCAATAACAACAACATCATTGCTTGCCTGAAACTCCTTGGTGACTGTGGTGCGTATTCAAGGCGATGCGCCATCACGAAGAAAAATTAGCAGCACGGACGCTGCATCCTGCTTTGATGGGGAGGCCCTTGGCCTCCCCTTCTGCTGTCTGGCCTCCGAGCGTCAAGCCAGTCGTTGCCCCGCCAGACGAGACAGCCCCCAAGGGCGAAATCGCCATGGGCAACAAGACGCTTTGCGCCTCTTCGCAGCTCGAACACTGCGCCGACTGTCGTCCTTGACACCCGAGCGGCTTTGTCCACTGCGCTTTGCAAGGCCGGGAGCGTCCGCTACACTCATCACCTTTCCGTACCCCGCGAGTCCAAATCGCCGCATGATCAAAGGATTTACCCGCTTTCTACAGAGCCCAGGCGAGCACTTGAAGTCGCTGTTCGGCGCTCAGGAAGCCGCCGCAGGACCGCCGATGCCCCGCGTACTCACACGCGACGAACACCCCGTGTCTCGTCGCCAGTTCAGCGAAGCCTCCCTCAAGGTGCTCTACCGCCTGCACAACGCCGGCTACGAAGCCTATCTGGTCGGAGGCTGCCTGCGTGACTCCCTGCTCGGGATCGCTCCCAAGGATTTCGACGTGGCCACCGACGCCACACCGGAGCAGGTCAAGCAGCTGTTTCGCAATTCACGCATCATCGGCCGCCGCTTCCGTATCGTGCACGTGCGTTTCGGCCGCGAGGTCATCGAGGTCACCACCTTCCGTGGCAAGCCCCGTGACGACCACGGCGAGCATGTCGCCTCCCAGTCCGATGACGGCCTGCTGCTGCGCGACAACGTCTGGGGCAATATCGAGGAAGACGCGCTGCGTCGCGACTTCACCGTCAACGCCCTGTACTACAGCATCGCCGACTTCAGCCTGCATGACTTCGCCGGCGGGGTCGACGACATCGAGTCGCGCACCCTGCGCCTGATCGGCGACCCGGAGACCCGCTACCGCGAGGACCCGGTGCGCATGCTCAGGGCCATCCGCTTTGCCGCCAAGCTCGACTTCGATATCGCCCCGGATACCGAGGCGCCGATCGCCGAGATGGCGCCGCTGCTGTTGCAGATTCCACCGGCGCGGCTATTCGACGAGATCCTCAAGCTGTTCCTGTCCGGCGAAGGTCTGACCACCTTCCGTCTGCTGCGGGACTATGGCCTGTTCGCGATGCTGTTCCCCGAAGCCGACGAGTGCATGGCCGAGCTACCCTGGGCCGAGCCGCTGATCGAGCAGGCACTGGAAAGCACCGACCGTCGCATTCGCGAGGATCGCCCGGTCACGCCCGCCTTCCTGCTGGCCGCCTTCATGTGGGGGCCGGTGCAGCTGCGCCAGCGCGATCTCGAGGCCGACGGCATGCCTCCCGTTCCTGCCCTGCAGACCGCCGCCCAGCAGGTCATCAGCCGCGAGCTGCAGCACGTATCGCTGCCCAAGCGCTTCAGCATGCCGATGCGAGACATCTGGGACCTGCAGCAGCGTCTGCCGCTACGTCGTGGCAAGCGTGCCTTCCAGACCCGGGACCATCCGCGCTTCCGTGCCGCCTACGACTTCCTGCTGCTGCGCGAGGCCGCCGGCGAACTCGAACCGGGACTGGGTGACTGGTGGACCGCCTTCCAGGAAGCCGACGAGCACGAACAGCGCCGTCTGCTGGGCAAGGTAGGCGCCGACCCTGCCGGCACCGCCGCCCCGCGCAAGCGCCGCCGTCGGCGGCGCAAGCCGCGCCCGCAACAACCGCCGCAGTCGGACGAGTGAACCAGGTGGGGCGCCATACCCAGGCCTTTATCGGCCTCGGCAGCAATCTCGACGCCCCCCGTCGTCAGGTCGAGCAGGCTCTCGAGGAGCTCGACCGGCTGCCGTTGACGCGTCGAGTCGCGGCCTCTCGGCTGTACGCCAGCCGCCCGGTCGGTCCCCAGGACCAGCCCGACTACGTCAACGCCGTGGCCGAACTCCACACCCGGCTGTCGCCGCTGGCCCTGCTCGACCAACTGCAGGCGCTGGAGCAACGTCATCGACGCGTACGCCAGCGCCACTGGGGGCCCCGCACCCTGGATCTCGACCTGTTGTGGATGGATGCCGCCGAGTGGCGCCACCCGCGCCTCACGCTGCCACACCCGGAATTGGCGAACCGCGCCTTCGTAGTACTGCCGCTGGCCGAGATCGCAACAGACCTCAGATTGCCCGACGGTCAGACCCTGGCATCGCTGGCCGAGCGCTGGAACGGCGCCCTCACCTCGGGTGATCTATCCCCATTGAACGCCACCGAGGCCGTTCGCTGAGCTCCTGGACCCCAGGTGGCCCGAAGCCTCCCGGGCACTCACTAGACGCCGATCGACCTCTACCACTTTGGTCGCTGTTACCTTGAACCCTGCACTGCCTTGGTCAACGTTACCTATCGACACAGATTCACCCATCGGTAACAATCCGCGGTGATCACTCTGGGGCGGTCATAGAACTCGCCCCACCGCCAACACGAGAACACGCCATGACTTCCGTCACCCTGAGCTCGCTGAAGGCTCGCAAGCGCGCCGGTGAACCCTTCAGCTGCCTGACCGCCTATGACGCCTCCTTTGCCGCCGCCGCCGGGCGCGCCGGCATCGACGTGCTGCTGGTCGGGGATTCCCTTGGCATGGTCCTGCAGGGGCACGACAGCACCCTGCCGGTCACCATGGACGACATCCTCTACCACACCCGCTGCGTGGCACGCGGCAAGGGCGACAGCCTGCTGATGGTCGATCTGCCATTCATGGGCAATCCCAGTCGCGAGCGCCTGCTGGACAACGCCGCCGCGCTGATGCGGGCCGGCGCCGAGCTGGTCAAGGTCGAGGGTGAGGGCTGGATGGCCGATGACATCCGTGAACTCACCCGTCGCGGGGTGCCTGTCTGCGCCCATCTGGGGCTGACCCCCCAGACCGTGCATCAGCTCGGTGGCTACAAGGTCCAGGGGCGCGAGGCCGAAGCCGCCAGCCGTATCCTCGAGGACGCCCGGGCGCTGGTCGAGGCCGGCGCCTCGGTGATCCTGCTGGAGTGCGTGCCGGCGAGTCTCGGCCGTGCCGTCAGTGAAGCTCTGGAAGTGCCGGTGATCGGTATCGGCGCCGGCCCCGACACCGACGGCCAGATCCTGGTGATGCACGACGTGCTCGGCGTGACCCACGGGCGGACCCCGCGCTTCGTCAAGAACTTTCTGGCCGAAGCCGAGGACATCGAAGGCGCCTTCCGTCGCTACCACGAAGCGGTGCTGGCGCGGGAGTTCCCGGCTGCCGAGCACTGCTTCTAGGAGGTCTGCGATGCACGTCCATTCCGCCATCGCCAAGCTTCGCGAAGCGCTCGCGCCTCACCGCCGCAGTGGTGCCCGCATCGGCCTGGTGCCGACCATGGGCAACCTTCACCAGGGCCACCTGGCGCTGGTGGAAGCGGCCCGCGAGCGCTGTGACCTGGTGGTCGCCTCGATCTTTGTCAATCCGCTGCAGTTCGGCCCCAGCGAAGACCTGGACAACTATCCGCGCACCCTCGAGGCGGACCTGGCCAAGCTCGAGGCCGCCGGCTGCGACATGGTGTTCACCCCGACCCCGGCGACCATGTACCCCGACGGCCTCGACGGCCAGACCTTGGTGCGGGTGCCCGAGGTCAGCGAAGGCCTGTGTGGCGGCGCCCGCCCCGGCCACTTCGACGGCGTCTCGACCGTGGTCAGCATGCTGTTCCATATCGTCCAGCCTGACCTCGCCTGCTTCGGCGAAAAGGACTACCAGCAACTGGCGGTCATTCGCCGCATGGTCCACGACATGCACATGCCGATCGAGATCGTCGGGGTGCCCACGGTGCGCGAGGCCTCGGGTCTGGCGCTATCGTCGCGCAACGGCTACCTGAGCGAGGCCGAGCACGCCACCGCCGCCGAACTGCAGGCCACCTTGGCAATGCTTGCGCGCAGCCTCGAGGCCGGCGCCGACATCGACGCCACCCTTAAAGAGGGCCGCGCGCGTCTGGCCTCCCACGGCTTTGCTCCCGACTATCTGGAGCTGCGCGCCCGCGACCTCGGCGCGGTGACCACCACCACCCGTGACGCCATCCTGCTGGTGGCCGCCCGTCTCGGCGCCACGCGACTGATCGACAACCTCACTGTGACGCTACCTCGATAGGAGCCCCCTAGATGTACACCATCATGCTCAAGGCCAAGCTGCACATGGCTCGCGTGACCCACGCCGTGCTCAACTACGAAGGCTCCTGCGCCATCGACGGTGAACTGCTCGACCTCGCCGGTATCCGCGAAAACGAACAGATCCAGATCTACAACGTCGAGAACGGCCAGCGCTTCACCACCTATGCCATCCGTGCCGAGGAAGGCTCCAAGGTGATTTCGGTCAACGGCGCCGCTGCCCACCTGGCAAGCGAAGGCCAGCGCGTGATCATCTGCAGCTACGCCCACTACAGCGACAGCGAACTCGACCAGCACAAGCCCTCCCTGGTCTACCTCCAGGAAGGCAACGAGATCAGCCACACCAGCAACGCCATCCCGGTCCAGCTGGCCTGATCCGACCGCACCATCGCACCACCCGACAGGAGCGCACCACCATGGCATCGCTGAAGGAACAACTCGGCTCGCTGGTCTACTCCACCGAACACGGCGACATCTGCCCGGACTGCCGTCAACCGAAGGACGCCTGCCGCTGCGACGAGATCCAGGACCAGGCGCGCCTGGCCAGCCTGGATGGGGTGGTGCGAATCCGCCGGGAAACCAGCGGACGCAAGGGCAAGGGCGTCACCACCATCGACGGCGTGCCGCTGGCCGACAAGGAGCTGAAGGCCCTGGCCAAGGAGCTGAAGAAGCGCTGCGGCACCGGTGGCGCGCTGAAGGATGGCGTCATCGAGATCCAGGGCGACCATCGCCAGGTGTTGAAAGACGCCCTGGAGAAGAAAGGCTACAGGGTCAAGCTGGCCGGAGGCTGAGCTATGGCTGGTCTGAGAAGTGCCTGGGCGGCGCCTAGCCCAGATCCCGGACCAGCGCTTCCAGCGCCTGATCGGCCGGGGCCTCGAGCTTGACGTCGAACAGTTCATCGGCGCGGGTGCGCCCCAGATTGATGCAGGCCACCGGGCGTCCCGCCTTCACGCTTTCGCGCACGAAGCGAAAGCCGGAATAGACCATCAGCGAGCTGCCGACCACCAGCAGGGCGTCGCTGTCCTCGAGCAGCCCTCGGGCGCTGGCCAGCGTCGCCGCTGGCACGTTGTCGCCGAAGAACACCACATCGGGCTTCCAGATACCGTCGCCACAGCGGCCACAGGAGGGCACCCGAAAGCTAGAGAAGTCCGCCTCCAGATCCGCATCGCCGTCCGGCGCAGGCCGCACCGGCGACGTTTGCGCCACCCACTGCGGATTGCAGCGTGCCAACTCATCGTGCAGGGCATGGCGCATCTGGCGCGCACCGCAGCTCATGCACACCACCAGATCCGCCCTGCCGTGCAGATCGATGACCCGCCGGGAGCCCGCGCGCTGGTGCAGTCCATCGACGTTCTGGGTGATCACCCCGGAGACCTTGCCGCGCTGCTCGAGCTCGGCGATGGCCCGGTGCGCCGCGTTGGGACTGGCCTCATTGAGCACCCGAAAGCCGATCATCGCCCGCGCCCAGTAGCGCTGACGCGAGGCGTGGCGAGACATGAAGTCGCGATGGTCGATCGGCGGCGAGCGCTTCCACTCGCCCTGGGCGTCGCGATAGTCGGGGATACCGCTGGCGGTGCTGATGCCGGCGCCACTGAGCACGGCGATGCGCCGGTGGCGAGAGACGAGAGCGTACAGCGCATCCATCGCCGACGCTGACGCTTCTCGGTTGACGCAAGATCGAGCCTCGCTACCGCCGCCGACATTCGTCATTGCTCCTCTCCTTGTGACCGCGCACCAGCACCCGGGACAGGCCCGCCGGCCCTGCCCCCATGGCCAAGACTACCCCTGAGCGATCGATAAGACCAAGGGCGCCATGGCCCAACAGGCACGTCGTTGTCTACAATGGACGGGATTCTTCACGGGCAAGGAGTGCCGATGGCCTGGCTGGACTACCTGCTGCCGCTGTTCTTTCTGTTCCCCCTCGCGGCGGCCGCCACGGTGGTGGTGGCACTCCGAAGCCTGCACGACGCGCGAGTACGCTCGCCGTTCGACGCCCATCCACTGCGTGAGCCTGGGCAGGCCCTGCGGGATCGGCTGGATCGCGCCTTTGCCACCCTGTTCCTCAACGCCGCCCTCGGCCCCGTGCTGGTGCTGACCCCGCTGGTCTACGGCATGGGCAGGATGCTGTTCTCGCGCCACCAGAACTGGATCGAATGGGCGCTCTACGGTGTGCTGTGCACACTGCTGGCGATCGTGGTCAGCTTCCGACTGATGCGTGACTACCAGCGTATCCGTCGCCTGAAGCTCGGGCTCGCCTGCGAACTGGCCGTGGGTCAGGAGCTCGAACGCCTGATTCGCCCCGAGGCCCATCCCTACTTCGTGTTCCACGACGTACCCACCGACACCTTCGTGATCGACCACGTGGCGATCACCCCCCACGCCGTCTTCGTCATCGAGACCCGTGCCCGCACCCCGGCCATCAGCCCCGCCGGCGAGACCGAGGACACCGTGGTGGTCGAACACGAGCGCCTGCGCTTTCCCGGCTGGATGGAGCGACGCCCCCAGCGCAAGGCCCGCCAGGCCACCCGCTGGGTCGCCTCCTGGCTATGTCGCGAACTGGGACAGCCGGTGCCGGTCAAGGGCATCCTTGCCCTGCCCGGCTGGAAGATCGAACGTGAGGTCCCCGACGACGATCTTGCCGTGGTCAGCGGAGAAGGCCTGGCCGCCCATCTGACCGACGCCTGCCCTGGTATCGCGCCGATGGATCCGACGCTGCACGACCGGGTCATCGAGGCCTTGAACCGACGAACACTGACGCGAGAACTTGGCCACCTGGAAGGCCCGTCCATCTAGAAGCGGCGCAGCTCGATCCGGCTGGGGCAGCGTCCATGATCCACCGGAGCGAAACTCTTTCTGGCCGGAAAGTCATCGATATGCTCCGCCTCCAGGCCGATGCGCACCTCGGTGAGCAGTCGGTTGCCCGAGCCCCCGCACTGCAGCGACAGGGAGCTGCCGGTACCCCGTCCGAAAGCCTCCTCGAAGGCCGCGATCAGCGCATTGCGCCTGACCGTCGAACCTCGGTTGTCGCGCATGAAGTCCCCCAGGGCCCCGGCGTTGACGATCTCGGTCAGCGCCAGGGCACCGTCGAAGAAGTCATCATCGCTGATCGACAGGCAGGCACCGTGCTTGGCGTACTCGTAACGGTCGAGACAGCTGGCCCTGCCGGGCATGGCGTCGTCGAGCTCCTGTTCAAGCGATGAGCCGATATCGATGGCAGGCCCTGCCTGGCAGAAGTCGCCCGCTGGCCTCGGGCGTTCAAGAAAGCAGCCCTGGCGGCGCCACTCGCTGACACTGACGCCCTGTGAGATCAGCCTGACGGGGCGTGACGGCCACAGCCCGTGGATCACGAAGCCGTCGTCGGCCCCGACCATCAGCGACGGATCCCGGCACTCTCGTGGCGGCTGACGACGGCTGGCGCAGAACCCGGGATGCCAGGTCAGCGCCAGCACATAATGATCGAAGTGCTCTCGCTCGAGGTCCTCCAGCGCCTCACGCTGCTCCTGCGGCTCGTGGGCCTGGACGCCAGCGACCATGGTGAGGGCCAGCAGCACCGCTGCCAGCGCGCGCCATGGTTGCCGTCGACGGGCTCCCCGATCCCCCTGTCGCCTTGCAATCGGTGACCACAGTTGGCAAGGTGCGCGGCCTCGCTTCAATCCTCTTTCGTCTTTCTCGGATGACTGTCTCATGAACCTGATCACCTTCGATCCGTTACGGAGTCTGGGGGTCCCGGGGGCGCGATACATCAAGCCTGAGCACATGAATGACCATCGCCAGGCCCTGGCCGATGCCGACGCCCTGCTGTTCCCCGAATACTGGCAGATCAATGCCCTGGCCTACGGCCTCAATCCGCGCGTCTTTCCCAGTCTACCCAGCTATCACCTGGGTCACGACAAGATCGAACAGACCCGCGCCTTCCAGGCCTGCTGCCCCGAGGCAACGCCCGATACCGCCATCCTCGGGGTCAATTCAGACGCCATCCACCAGGTGGAGGCGCGCTTCGGCTACCCGTTCGTGGTCAAGCGGGTGCGCAGCTCCATGGGCGAGGGCGTGCGCCTGATTCGCTCCCGCGAGGCGCTGATCGATCACCTGTCCAGCGAGAATCTGCTCTACGCCCAGCGCTACCTGCCCATCGAACGCGACCTGCGCATCGTGGTGGTCGGGCGCAGGGTGCTGGCCGCCTACTGGCGCGAGAGCCCGCTGGGCGACTTTCGCACCAATGTGGCACGCGGCGGCGAGATCCGCTACGACCCGGTGCCGGCCTCCGCCGTCGAGCTTGCCACCACCCTGGCCCAGCGCCTGGGCATCGATCACGCCGGCTTCGACATCGCCATGGTCGACGACGCCCCGATGGTGCTGGAGTTCAACCGCCTGTTCGGCAACCAGGGCATCGACTCCCCCGAGACCAGCGTGGGAGAGGCGATCCTCGAACACCTCGAGCAGGATAGCTGGCGCCAGGCGGCCTGATCCTTGAGCCTTGCTGGTCGCCGCTCTCGGAGCTATCCCCCTTCACAAGATCGACCACAAGAAAACGGGCCACCGTCGCAATGACGGTGGCCCGAGCAGTCGGCGCTGAGCGCTGATTACAGCCGTGAAGGATGGCTCGCCGGGTCGCCCTCCTGGTGGGGCTTGTCGTCATGATCGACACCGTGGTGCTCCCCTTCCGGCAACTCCCAGGTGCCATCCTCGGTCCAGGGGTCGTCCTCGGGGAATTCCTCGATATAGATTTCCTTGTCGGTGTAGTCCGGCTGATAGCGCAGATCGTAGTGGGCCGCCCGGACGGTCGAGATGCACAACAACAGCGCCACCAGCAGCAAGGGCACACCCCCTACCACCGAGGCCGTCTGCAGGGTCTCGAGCCCACCGATGAACATCAGCACCGCCGGCATGAACGACAGCGCAAAGGCCCAGAACAGTCGATTCCAGCGCATCGGTTCCTCGTCGACCTCCTTCTGCACCACCGCCGCCAGGATGTAGGAGATGGAGTCGAAGGTGGTGGCGGTGAAGATCAGCGCCAGCAGGGTGAAGGCGAAGATCACCAGGTAGCTCAGCGGCAGGGTCGACAGGGTAGCGAAGATCGCCGCCGTGGGGCTTTGCTCATTAAGGATGGTGACCAGATCCAGGGTACCCGACAGCTGCAGGTAGAGACCGTAGTTGCCGAGGATGATGAAGAAAAGGGCGCACCCCAGGGTGCCGAAGAAGATCGAGCCCGCGACCATGGAGCGGATGGTGCGGCCGCGGGAGATACGCGCGATGAACAGGCCGACGCTGGGGGCGAACACCAGCCACCAGGCCCAGTAGAAGATGGTCCAGTCCTGAGGGAAGTGGGTGTCCTGGAAATTCTCGAAGCGGGCGAAGGGCTCGGTCCAGGTGCCCATGTGCACCAGATTGCTGAGCACCCTGCCAAGGGCATCCAGGCCGGTACTGGCCATGAACTGGGTCGGCCCGACGATGAAGACGAAGGTCAGCAGCGACACCGCCAGCCAGAAGTTGATGTCCGACAGCACCTTGATGCCCTTCTTGAGGCCGACGAAGGCGCTGTAGCCGAAGATAGCGGTACACAGCATCAGCACGAAGATGCGCGTCGCCAGGGTCTTCGGAAAACCGAACAGCTCATGCAGCCCCTCGTTGATCAAGGGCGCCGCCAGTCCCAGGGTGGTGGCACCGCCGCCCAGCATGCCGAACACGAACAGCACGTCGATCAGCTTGCCCGGCCAGCGGTGGGCACGACTCTCGCCCAGCACCGGCATCAGCGCCTCGCTGATCTTGAGCACGCTGTGATTGCGCACGTAGTAGAAGTAGGCAATGGGAATCGCCGGGATCAGATAGATCGACCAGGCCACCGGCCCCCAGTGGAAGATACCGTAGGCCGCCGCCCAGCGCGCCGCATCCGGCGACTGAGGTTCCACATGGAAGGGTGGCGCCTGGTAGTAGTAGATCCACTCGATCATCGACCAGTAGAGGATCGAGGCGCCGATACCGGCGCAGAACAGCATCGCCGCCCAGGACAGGGTCGAGAACTCCGGCTGCTCCTCAGGGTCACCCAGCTTGATCTGGCCGATATCGCTGAACACGATGAAAAGCATGAAGCCGCTGGCCCCGAGCCCCAGGGCCAGATACAGCACACCAAGTTCATTGGTAATGAAGTTCTTGGCCGCGATGACCCAGGTTGCCCCCTGTTCGGGGAACACCACCAGAGGCAGAGTGACAGCAAGGAGAAGAAACAGCGAACCGAAGAAGGTGGGCTTGTCGATCGCATCAAAGCCTTGATCGGAAGAGGCGGGGGAGGATTTCCTTTTCACGGACCATACCTTGTTATCGTTTTCCCCAGTATACGCAGTCTTGCTGCATCAAACGTCATCCATTGACTTAGGCCGGGCAGCGACAAACGCCCTATCGTCCGCCGCTGGACTCCCTTGGCCGGAACGCCCTGGTTCAATCACCCCGCAGCTTGCCGCCTGAACACACTCAATTTTTCAATCACCCCGCAGCTTGCCGCCCATTTCCTGGGCCAGGTCGACCGCGTAGTGGTCGGTCATCCCACCGATAAAGTCGAGCATGCGTCGATAGCTGTCGTACAAAGACCAGGACGGCAGCGGGGTGTTCTCGCCGATCAGCGCCAGCACCCGCTGGTGCTTGAAGCTCGAATGGCCGGTGTGGTGCAACTCGTGGGCCGCGCCGATAAAGGCCTCGAGCAGAATACCGAGGGTGGTGTAGGCACCGATCTCCAGCTTGGCCTTGCGGGTATTGCGAAAGATGCGCTTGCGCGCCAGCTGCTTGGCCAGCTTGACCCCCCAGTCCAGATCCGGGTGGCACAACTCCAGCAGATCATCCTGAAGCGTCCCGGAAAGCAGCTCCTGCTCGTGCTCGACGAACACCTGGCCCACGTCGGTGACCGCTCGCTCCATGGCCGCGCCTCGCAGCGCCGCGATACGCCGGCGCTGAGACACGCCGGTACGGTTCATCTCGGCGTAGTCCGAGGGCTCGCCACCGGCGATCTGGGTCAGGATCTCGGCCACCTCGTCGAAGGCCAGGATATCCATCTCCACCCCGTCCTCGAGGTCAAGCAGGGCGTAGCAGATGTCATCGGCGGCCTCCACCAGCCAGGCCAGCGGATGGCGGCACCAGCGGTGCTCGCCTTGGGGAATCAGTCCCAGATGGTCGGCCACCTGCTCAAGCGCGCCGAGTTCGCTCTGATAGCAGCCGAACTTGCCGGCCTTGCCACCGTGGGTCACCGTCCACGGATACTTGAGCAGGGTACCCAGGGTCGCCGCGGTCAGGCGCATGCCGCCGCGAAACTGGTTGTACTCGATCTGGGTGACGATACGAAAGCCCTGGGCGTTGCCCTCGTAGGTCAGCAGGTCCTCGCGCTCCAGCGGCGACAACCCCTCGAGCAGCCCGCTGCCGTTGACCTCGGCGCACTTGAACCAGTCGCGGATGGCGTACTCGCCGGCATGGCCGAAGGGAGGATTGCCGATGTCATGTCCCAGACAGGCCGCCTGGATGATCACTCCCAGATCCGCCGGGGTGATCCAGTCCGGCAGGCGGTCACGCAGCAGCTCGCCCACGCTCATGCCCAGCGAGCGACCGACGCAGCCCACTTCAAGCGAGTGGGTCAGGCGGGTGTGGATATGGTCGTTGTCGGTAAGGGGGTGCACCTGGGTCTTGCGTCCCAGGCGACGAAAGGAGCCGGCGAAGACGATGCGATCGTGATCCTTGTGGAAGGGACTGCGTCCCACCTCGTCACGGGTCCCGCCTCGCGGATCGTGCAGTCGGCCCGGATCGAGCAGTCGTTCCCAGTTCATGGTCTTCATCGATGGCCCCTCCTTGTGGCCCTCCATTCTGACACCCGGGACGACGCCTGCAAGGCCACGACCGCGTGGTCGCCAGGACCCTCGCGACAGACCCAAGGAGCATCGATGGAAAGTCGATGGAAAGTCGATGGAAAGGCCCGGTGGCTAGACGATAGAAAGGCCCGGTGGAGATACCTCCACCGGGCCTTACTTCCTTTGGCGACGCTTCCGTATGCCAGAGCTGGCGATGCCTATGCCAGCCGGCGCTTGAGCAGCATGGCGTAGACCGCCCCGGCCACGATCAGGGTGGCGGCGAAGGCGTAGATGCCTATGGAGATGCCGCTGTTGACCAGGATGCTCCAGTCACCACCGCTGATCGACATCGCCCGGCGCAGATTGAACTCCATCTGCCCACCCAGCAGCAGGCCGAGCACCACCGGCACGGTGGGAATCTCGAGCTTTCTGAGCACATAGCCGAGCACCCCGAAGGCCAGCATCATGTACAGATCGAAGGGACTGTTGTTGAGCGAATAGACCCCGACAAAGGCGATCAGTACCACCATCGGCATCAGCATCCAGCTGGGGGCCTGCAGCACCCGGGCGAACAGTCCCACCAGCGGTACGTTGAGCACCAGCAGCATGATGTTGCCGATAAACAGCGCCGCCACCAGGCCCCACACCATCTCGGGCTGCTGGGCGAACAACAGCGGCCCCGGGGTGATATTCATCGACAGCAGCAGGGCCAGCAGAATCGCGGTGGTACCGCTGCCGGGAATGCCCAGCGACAGCATCGGAATCAGCGCACCACCGGCGGCGGCGTTGTTGCCCGCCTCGGGCGCGGCCACGCCGCGCGGGTCGCCGTTGCCGAAGTCACCCTTGGCTCCCAGCCAGCGCTTCTCGAGCATGTAGGACAGGAAGCTGCCGAGTGAGGCGCCAGCGCCGGGCAGCACCCCGGAGACGAAGCCGATCAGCGAGCCACGACCGATGGTGCCCTTGCAGGACAGCGACGCCTTCATCCCCGGCCAGGCCGAGCCCAGCTTGATATGCGGCTTGTCGGCGTCATGGCGCTGTTCGAGAAACACCAGGCATTCGGAGATGGCGAACAGTCCCACCAGGGCCACGATAAAGTCGATGCCGTCGTAGAGTTCGAAGGTACCGAAGGTGTAGCGCGCGACGCTGGACACCGGGTCGATGCCCACGGTCCCCAGCAGCAGGCCAAGACAGGCGGCGATGAAACTCTTGGTAAAGCTGCCGCTGGTCACCCCGCCGATGGTGGCAAAGGCCAGCAGGAACAGCGCGAAGTACTCGGCCGGACCGAACTTGATCGCCAGGTCCACCAACAGCGGCGCGAACAGCGTAAGCCCGATGGTGGCGATGGTGGCGCCGACGAAGGAAGCCACCGCCGACAGCCCCAGGGCCTCGCCGCCGCGCCCCTTGAGCGCCATCGGGTAGCCGTCCAGAGTGGTCATCATCGCCGGCTCGTCGCCGGGGATATTGAGCACGATGGAACTGATCCGCCCACCGTACATGCAGCCATAGTAGACGCTGACCAGCAGGATCAGCGCGGCGGTGGGATCCAGGCCGAAGTTGAAGGCCAGCGGAATCATCAGCGCCACCCCGTTGACCGGGCCGAGCCCTGGCAGCGCCCCGATCAGGGTTCCCACGGCGCAGCCAATCAGCGCCAGCAGCAGAAATTCCGGCTGGGTCGCCACGGCGAAGCCCTGGGCAAGAAAGGCAAGCGTTTCCATGATCAGTGTCCCCCTCCCCACCAGGGCACGTCCGGCAAGGGCATGCCGAGGGCAAACTCGAACAGTGCGTACAGCCCCAGCGCCAGTCCTGTGCCGGCGATCAGCGCCTGGCCCCAGGCCGCGCCGAACAGCCGCGTCAGTACGATGGCGCAGGCCAGGGTGGCGGGAACAAACCCCAGCGGCTCGAGCAGCCCAGCATAGGCCGCCAGCAGCAGCAGCACCGCCAGCTGCCGGGCCAGGCCGGCACGATCCGGCCAGCGCTCGTTGAAGCCCGGGCGCAGGATCAGGTAGGCCGACAGCGCCGCCAGCGGCAGGCTGACCAGCCGGGGGAAAGCCCCCGGCCCCACCGGCTGCATGAAGCCGGTGACGAAGCTATGAGAATGCCACCAGGCCCCCAGCGCCAGCACCAGCAGCACCGCGCCGGCCAGGCGATCGCCGACCTGGGCCGGCCGGCGATGCTGGTGAGCGTCGAGGTCGCTCATCTGACTCATTGAATAACCCCGATCTCGCGCGAGATGGCCTCGACGCGCTGGATGGATTCCTCGACGAAGCTCGAGAAGTCGTCACCGCCACGCCACAGCGGCACCAGGCCATTCTGGGCTGCCACGTCCTTCCACTCGTCGCTGGCGTAAAGGGTCTCGAGGTCTTCGACCATGCTGGCGTAGTCCTCGTCGGAGACCTCGCCGCCGGTGTAGAAGCCGCGCCAGTTGTAGCCGGTGACGTCATAGCCCTGGCTGACCGCGGTGGGCAGCTCGTCGAAGGGCTCGGGCAGCGGATCGTCCGACATCACCGCCAGTACCCGCACGTCACCGGACTCGATGAAGCCGGCGACCTCGCCCAGGTCGGTGGAAACCACGTCCACGTGGTTGCCCATCATCTGGGTTACCGCGGGGCCGCCGCCGTCGAACTGCACCCAACGCAGGGCGCCGACCTGGTCGCCGGGCAGGCCCGCGGCCTTGGCCAGCATCAATGCCCGAATGTGATCCCAGCCACCGGCACCGCTGGAGCCGGCCATGGCCACCGAGGTCGGATCGGCGACGATCGCCTCCAGCAGTTGCTCGAGGGACTCGTACTCGCTCTCGTCGTCGACCAGGATGACGCCGACGTCGGTACCGAGCATGCCCAGCCAGCGCATGGTCTCGGCACCCCCGGGATAGCGACCCTGGGCAATCTGGGTCATGCCCACGGTGCTGGTGGCGACGATCAGGTTGCTGTCATCGGCACGCTTGGAGGCCACGTTGGAGAAGGCCACCGCGCCGACACCGCCGGGCATGTTGGTGACCTGCACCGAGCCGTCGGTCAGTTCCAGGTCGGCGAGCAGCTTGCCGACGCTGCGGCAGGTGAAGTCCCAGCCGCCACCGGGGTCGGCCGGGGCGATGCACTCGTCGATGGGCAGGGCGCTGGCCGAGGTCGAGACACCGAGGCCGAGCGCGAGCAGCGGCAGGCCGAGGCGAGTGGTCAGAGTCGAGGGCATGGAAGGCTCCTTGTTTTTCGTTGTTGGCGTTTTCGTTGTGGGTGTTGCGGTCCTGCGGTCCTGCATCGTTGTCACCAGCCGGCACCGGCCATCTGGCGGATTGCCTGGCGGTTGTCGAGTCGCCATCTTGCGCGGCCACCCGCCTGGCGTTGTCCGGCGGGGACCGCCACCCAGCCTAGACGATCCCGCGCTGGCGCAGCGCCCGACACTCGTCGGCACCGAAGCCGAGTTCGGCCAGTACCTCGTCGGTATGCTCGCCAAGCTGTGGCGCCGGTCGCTGGATCATCGCCGGGGCCTCGCGCATCTTCACCGGAAAGCCGGTGGTAGCGATCTGTCCGGCCTCGCCCTGATCCAGGGTCAGGCGCATGCGCTGGTCGATGATCTGGGGGTCATCGAAGGTCTCGCGCAGATCCTGCACTCGGCCACAGGGCACGCCGGCGGTGTTCAGGTGTTCGATCCAGTCGTCCACACTGCGCCGGCGCGTCACCTCGTTGAGGATCTCGCGCAGCGCCTCGCGGTGCGCCATGCGCTGGGCGTTGTTGGCGAAGCGCGGCTGCTCGAGCAGATCGACACGACCCAGCGCCTCCAGCAGACGACGCACCATGGTCTCGCTGCTGGGGGCGATGGCGACCTCGCCATCGCTGGCCTCGAACAGGCCGTAGGGGTAGAGCATGGGATGGTCATTGCCGGTACGCCGGGGGACCTCGCCGGTGGCGAAGTACTCCGCCGCCAGATAGCCCAGCATCGCCACCAGGCCGTTGGTCAGGGCGGTCTCGAGAATCTCGCCCTGGCCGGTACGCTCGCGACGCACCAGTGCCGCGCTGACCCCGAAGGCCAGGTTGAGGCTCGCCACCATGTCGCTGATCGGTGGCGCGGCGCGCATCGGCTCGCCCCCCTCGGCCCCGTTGACGCCCATGAAGCCGCTCATGGCCTGGGCGACAAAATCGTAGGCGGGTCGGTCGCGGTAGGGCCCGGTGGATCCGAAGCCATTGATCCGCCCCACCACCAGGCGCGGGAAGCGCTGCCTCAGGGTGTCGTCGTCGAGTCCCATCTTGGCCAGCACCCCGGGGCGGAAGTTCTCCACCAGCACGTCGGCGTCCTCGAGCAGACGGTTCAGGATCTGACGCCCTTCGGGCTCGCGCAGATTGAGGGTGATCGAGCGCTTGTTGCGGTTGAACTGGGCAAAGTAGGCGCTGAAGCCGTTGACCATATTGCCCTGGCGGCGGACTACGTCGCCCTCCCCCGGGGTCTCGATCTTGATCACCTCGGCGCCGTGATCCCCCAGCATCTGGCTGGCGAAGGGGCCGGAGATCACCCGGGTCAGATCGATCACACGTATGCCGGCCAGGCTGCCCGGGGCAAGGCCGGTGGCGTCCTGGGTCGATGGCCGCGGGTCGTCGCTGTCATCCCTGCCGGGGCTAGCATCCATAGGTTTGCGTATCCGTCGGTATGTCTGTGGTGGTGTCGTCTGGTCTTGCCAGGTTCAGGGATCTGACTCAGCCCTTCGCGGTGGGCACCGCATCGGGTCGATGCAGCCTGAGCCGAGTGCCGGCTCGGGCCAGCTGAGAGCCCGGCGCACGTTCCAGTCGCCGCGCGGCAAGCCCCGCCACCTCGATCAAGGACTCCAGCGAGACGCCGGTGTCATGCCCCAGCTCCTCGAGCAGGTAGATCAGCTCCTCGGTGGCCAGATTGCCGCTGGCACCGGGGGCGAAGGGACAGCCGCCGAGACCACCGACCGCACTTTCGTAGCGCGTGACGCCAAGCGACAGCCCCTGCATGACGTTGGCCAACGCCAGACCCCGGGTATTGTGAAAGTGCAGGATCGGCCGCGCCGCGGGGGCCTGTTCGGCGATCTCACCCACCACCCGCGAGACCACGGCGGGGGTGGCCATGCCGGTGGTATCGCCAAGGGTGAGGTCATCGATACCCAGCTCGCCGAGGCGACGCGCCAGCTCACCGATGCGCCCGGCCGGCAGGTCACCCTCGAAGGGACAGCCGAAGGCCGTGGCGATGGCGCCCTGTACCTCGATACCGCTGCCCGACAGGCGCTCGACGATATCGGCGAAACCGGCCAGGGAGGCGTCGATCGAGCGATTGACGTTGCGCGCGTTGTGGGTCTCGGAGGCGGACACGAACAGCACCACCCGATCGATGCCCACCTCCAGTGCGCGCTCGGCACCGCGCAGGTTGGGCACCAGGGCGCTGAAGCGGGCATCCGCCAACCCCTTGGCGGCGGCCACCAGTTCCGCGGCGTCGGCCAGCGCCGGTACCGCCCGGGGACTGACGAAAGACGTCAGCTCGAAGCGCCTGAGTCCGGCCCGGTGAAGCCCGTGCAGCAATTCGAGCTTGTGCTCGGTGGACAGCACCCGCGCCTCGTTCTGCAGGCCATCACGAAGCCCCACTTCGGTCAGTTCGATCCTGGCAGGTGCTCGCTGGGGCGGCGATGACGTCATGGCGAAGAAGTCCCTAAAAGTCGATATTTCACCAATATAGAGGCTATTGGCTCATGTTGGACATACGCCTTTTCGCTGAGACGTCCGTACGCTGACGGTGCCAGACCGCAGAGGTATTCCCCTTGACCGGTGATTTCCATAGAATTCACCGCCCAAATCGTGATCCACAGCAATTTTTGTTGCGGACTCGCACACTATCGTGTTCTTCACACGTTTTTCTGTTCGCATGCCGCCTCCGTCCCGGGGCGCTTGATGTAGAGGCGTCGACGTTCGCCTTCCCACCCTGAAAAGGCCTGGTTTCATGCAATCCACTTCCTCCGACGGCTCGGCCGCCGACAAGGGCTTCTTTGGTCACCCCCGCGCCCTGGGGCCACTGTTCTTCACCGAGATGTGGGAGCGCTTTTCGTTCTACGGCATTCGCCCCATGCTGGTGCTGTTCATCGCCGCCTCGCTGTTCGACGGCGGGCTCGGCTTCGACCCCAAGACCGCCGCCGCCATCGTCGGCATCTACGGTGGTGCCATCTATCTGGCCGCGCTGCCCGGCGGCTGGCTTGCCGACAACTGGCTCGGCCAGCGCCGGGCGGTGTGGTACGGCTCCATCCTGATCGCCTTCGGTCATCTGTCCATCGCGCTGTCGGCCCTGCTCGGTGCCGTCGCCTTCTTCGTCGGGCTGATCTTCATCGTGCTCGGCACCGGGCTATTCAAGACCTGCATCTCGGTGATGGTCGGCAGCCTGTATGACGAAAGCGATGTACGCCGCGACGGCGGCTTCGCCATCTTCTACATGGGCATCAACATCGGCAGCCTGTTCGCGCCGTTGTTCACCGGGCTGCTGATGGACTCGTTGGGCTGGCACTGGGGCTTCGCCATGGGCGGCCTTGGCATGCTGATCGCACTGCTGCTGTTTCGCCTGTGGGCGGTGCCCGCCATGCAGCGCGCCGACGCCGAGCGCGGCCGCGCCTCCACCTGGGACGCCCCGGCCCAGCGCCGTCGTCACGTCGGCCCCGTCGTGTCGCTGTGCCTGGCTCTGATCGCCGCCCTGGTGGCGCTGGTCGCCACCGGCGTGGTGACCATCGACGCCCGCGCGGTGGCCGAGGCCATGACCAGCGTGCTGATCGTTGCCTCGCTGGGCTTCTTTGCCTACCTGATGCTGTTCTCCGGACTCAGCGGTGACGAGCGTATTCGCGTGACCATCTGCTTTGTGCTGATCGTCGCCGCCGCCTTCTTCTGGGCCGCCTTCGAGCAGCAACCCACCTCCTACAACCTGTTCGCGGCCAACTACACCGACCGCAACGTGATGGGCTGGGAAGTCCCCACCCTGTGGTTCCAGTCATTGAACCCGGTGTTTATCGTGCTGCTGGGCCCGCTGTTCGGCTGGCTGTGGCCGGCGCTCGGTCGTCGCCGACTGGAACCGGGTAGCCCGATGAAGTTCGTCCTCGGCCTGTTGCTCGCGGCCTGCGGCTTCGGCCTGATGGTGCTGGCGGCGCAACAGGTACTGACAGGCACAGGGCTGGTATCCCCCTGGTGGATCGTCGGCAGCATGCTGCTGTTGACCCTGGGCGAGCTGTGCCTGTCGCCGGTGGGGCTGTCCACCATGTCGGGGCTGTCGCCACGCCGCACCCAGGGCCAGTTGATGGGCCTGTGGTTCACCGGCGCCGCCCTCGGCAACCTGGTGGCTGGCTTGATCGGCGGTCACGTCAACGCCGAGGAGCTTCAGCAGTTGCCGGAACTGTTCGGGCGGTCGGCCATCGCTCTGGTGATCTTCGCCGGGGTGCTGTTGTTGCTCGTACCGGTGTTCAAGCGCATGCTGAAGCATCACCGTCTTATCGATCCGGCGGCCGCCCACCGCGCGGACGCCGAAGCCATTGTCAGAACAGGAGTCTGAGCATGACCTCAGCCAGTGCCGATACCGCTCGCCAACGCTTGAGCGATCTGCGCGAGGCGATGCGCCGCCACGCCATCGATGCCTGGTGGCTACCGTCCAGCGATCCGCACAACAGCGAATACCTGCCCGAGCACTGGGCCGGACGCGAGTGGCTGTCCGGCTTCGACGGTTCGGTGGGTACCCTGGTGGTGACCCAGGACGAGGCCGGCCTGTGGGTCGACAGCCGCTACTTCGTGCAGGCCGAGGCGCAACTCGCCGGCACCGGCATCAGCATGATGAAGCTGACCCAGGGCCAGGCCAGCGCACCGATGCAGTGGCTGGCCGAGCGCCTCGAGGCCGGCGATACCCTGGGCTACGACGCCCAGGTGGTGTCCCTGGCCCACGGCCGCCAGTTCGAGGACATCCTGGGTGAACGGGGCGTCGTCCTGCGCGGCGACAGCGACCTGCTCGACGAGATCTGGCGCGATCGCCCGAGCTTGCCGAGCGGGGCCATCGAACCCCACGCCAGCCGCTATCTGGACGAGACCCGCCGCCAGCGCCTGGACCGGGTACGCGCGGCCATGGCCGAGCACCACGCCGACTGGCATCTGGTGTCGACGCTGGACGACATCGCCTGGCTGACCACCCTGCGCGGTGCCGACGTGGGCTACAATCCGGTGTTCCTGTCCCACCTGCTGATCGGTCGCGCCACCGCTACCCTGTTCGTGGCACCGGGCAAGCTCGCTCCCGAGCTGGTTGAAGCACTAAAGTCCGATGGCGTCGAGGTGGCCGACTACGCCGACTGGGCAGCGCGGCTGTCCGCCCTGCCGCGGGACGAACGGGTGCTGATCGATCCGGCCCGGCTGACCCTGGGGACCCGCCAGGCCCTGCCGGACGAGATGACCGTGGTCGAAGCCTTCCAGCCCAGCACCCTGGCCAAGGGCATCAAGACAGCCCACGAGCTCGGCTTCGTGCGTCAGGCCATGGAAGCCGACGGCGCGGCCCTGTGTCGCTTCTTCGCCTGGCTGGAGGCCGCCTTCGCCGCCGGCGAACGGGTCACCGAGCTGGACGTCGAGGCCCGCCTGTACGAGGAACGCGCCAAGGACGAGGACTTCGTCTGCGAAAGCTTCAATACCATCGCCGCCTTCAACGCCAACGGTGCCCTGCCCCACTACCGCGCGACCCAGGAGGCCCATTCGGTGATCGAAGGCGACGGCCTGTTGCTGATCGACTCCGGCGGCCAGTACCGAGGCGGCACCACCGATATCACCCGCATGGTCCCGGTCGGCACGGTCAGTGAGGCTCAGCGCGAAGACTGCACCCTGGTGCTCAAGGGCATGATTGCACTGTCGCGGGCACGCTTCCCCGAGGGCATCGCCGCCTCGCGGCTGGACGCCCTGGCGCGGGCACCGCTGTGGGCCACCGGGCGCGACTACGGTCACGGTACCGGCCACGGTGTGGGCTACTTCCTCAACGTCCACGAAGGCCCCCAGGTGATCAGCTCGGGCGCCTCGGTTGCCGAACATACCGCCATGCGCGAAGGCATGATTACCTCCAACGAGCCTGGGGTGTACCGCCCCGGCCAGTGGGGGGTGCGCATCGAAAATCTGGTGGCCAACCGCGCCGCGGCGCCCAGTGACTTTGGCGACTTCCTCGAGTTCGAGAGCCTGACCCTGTGTCCCATCGACACCCGCTGCCTGAACCTGTTCGCCCTGGATCAGGCCGAGATCGACTGGCTCAATGCCTACCACGACGAGGTCCGGCGCCGGCTGGCACCGAGGCTCGATGGTCAGGCGCTGGCCTGGCTCGAAGCGCGTACCGAAGCGCTGACGCTTGCCTGATCACGGGCCGGCTGGTCGGCCGCAGACGCAAAGGGGCCCCGCCATGGCGGGGCCCCTTTGCGTCTGATCAGTAGACGACATCCGCGTTACATGAACGGGCTCTTGACCACCGGGATGAACATCACACGGAAGTTCCAGTCCGCATCCCACTCGTCGCCGCGGATCACGCTGTGCTGGATCTCGGCGGCCAGGCGCACCGGGGTGCTGCCCATGCGGACCACGTTGGAATAGCCCAGGCCGACCGGGAAGTTGACCTTCTCGCCGCTGTCGGCTTCCCAGTTGATGCGCACATTGGGTGTCATGCCCACCAGCTCGGTGCCGCTGAGCCGGTAGTTGAGAAAGTACTGCAGATCGGTCTGGCTGGTGTGCTCGCGGTCATCCTCTCCGGCGTAGGACCACCAGTGCTGGGCCAGCAGGCCCATGTTCCAGCCGCCGGGGTTGGGCGCCAGGCGCGCGATCAAGGCCGCCGGACCGGCCTGGAACTTGCCCTGGCCAAGTACATCATGTTCTGCGGTGGGGAAGATCTGGGTCATCCCCAGGCCCCAGATGACGCCATCCTTGCGCGCGGGGCCCATCAAGGTCACCAGGGCGGTGTCGCCCAGCCCCTCGGTACGCCCGCGATGGGGGGCGTTGCGGCTCCACTCGTCGGGATCGATCTCCAGCGGACTGCCACCCCGGGCCAGGGTGCCGAAGCTCTCGTCCATCGGACTCGAGTTGTACTGGAACACCGGGCGCACCACCAGGTTCCAGTTGTCGTCGGCCATCTCGAAGGGAAACGACATGACCGGCTGGAACTTGAAGGAATTGGACCAGCGACCGTCGAAGTCATCGCCGTCAAGGTGGGTGTAGTCGTTCTGCATCCACAGCATCCAGGCCGACCCCACCGGGTTGGTGGTTTCCTTGGCGATGGCAGCAAGATCCTCGCTGCTGGCAGCGGGCTCGCTGTTGGCCGGTACGGTGCGTGGCGCGGACCGTTCCTGGGCAAGCGAGAGGCTCGAGATGAAAACCAGCGACATGGCCACCAGGCCAAGCCGACGAGAGCGTGAAAGGTTCATGGGGGTAGGCCTCAGAATCGTGACGCTACCCCCGACGCCGAGAGTAGCGGTGCAACGTCGCCACCACTCTAGGCCACCGATAACAGGCTGATGATATGCCCCTTGGGGTAGACCGGTCCGGGCAGGCTGGTTAAACCGTCGCCCCCCGGTCTTGCCGCCCCATGTCCGCTCAGGCCTCCTGGTCTTCCGCCAGCGATGGCAGCAGCACCTTCAGCTTGCGGGTCAAGGTATTGCGCCCCCAGCCCAGCAGCTCGGCGGCCTCGCCCTTGCGTCCGGCGGTGTGCTTGAGCGCGGTCTCGATGAGGATGCGCTCGAAGTCCGGCACCGCCTCTTCGAGCAGGTGGGTGTGGCCCGAGGCCAGGGCGCTGTCGGCCCAGGCGCGGAAGGCTTCACGCCAGTCACCACCGGCGGCGCTGTCATCGCCGCCGCGCAGCTCCGGCGGCAGGTCCTCGACCAGGATCTCGCGCCCGGAGGCCATCACCGTCAGCCAGCGACAGGTGTTCTCGAGCTGACGCACGTTGCCTGGCCAGTCCACCCGGGTCAGGAACTCCTCGGCTTCGCGGGTCAGCACCTTGACGTCGGTGGACAGCTCCTTGGCCGCCTCGACCAGGAAGTGCCGCGCCAGCCGGGGAATATCCTCGCGCCGCTGGGACAGCCTTGGCAGGTGCACGCGGATGACATTGAGGCGGTGGAACAGGTCCTCACGGAAGCGGCCATCGGCGACCAGCGTCTCGAGGTCCTGGTGGGTCGCGGCGATGATGCGCACGTCCACCTTGACCGGCGTATGACCACCGACCCGATAGAACTCGCCGTCGGCCAGTACCCGCAGCAGTCGGGTCTGGGTCTCCGAGGGCATGTCACCGATCTCGTCGAGGAACAGGGTGCCGCCGTTGGCCTGCTCGAAGCGCCCCTGGCGACTGGCGCTGGCGCCGGTGAAGGCGCCCTTTTCGTGGCCGAACAGCTCCGACTCGATCAGATCCCGGGGAATCGCCGCCATATTGAGGGCGATAAAGGGGTTGGCGGCGCGGGGACTGTGCTGATGAAGCGCACGCGCCACACGCTCCTTGCCGGTCCCGGACTCGCCGTTGATCAACACCGTGATATGCGAGTGCGCCAGGCGCCCGATGGCCCGGAACACCTCCTGCATCGCCGGCGCCTCGCCGATGATCTCGGCGTCGAGTCCTTCGGGCACGCTGACCGGCCGCTGGCGCTCGCGCACGTGGGCCACCGCGCGTCGCACCAGGGCCAGCGCCTCGTCCACGTCGAACGGCTTGGGCAGGTACTCGAAGGCTCCGCCCTGATAGGAAGCCACCGCACTGTCCAGGTCGGAATGGGCGGTCATCACGATGACCGGCAGGTCCGGGTGCACCTGGCGCACCTTGGCCATCAGATCGAGTCCGTCGATGCCTGGCATGCGGATATCGGTGACCAGCACGTCGGGCGGCTCGGCCAGCAGTCGATCGAGGATACCGTCGGCCCGCTCGACCGCCTCGACCTCAAGGTCCGGCTGCGCCAGGGCGCGCTCGAGCACCCAGCGTATGGCCCGGTCGTCGTCGACGATCATTACACGAGCGGTATCAGTCATGACTCATCTCCAGGGGAATCAACAGACGGAATTCGGTACGTCCGGGCTCGGACTCGCATTCGATCAGCCCTTCGTGCTGGTGCAACACCGACTGGGCGATCGACAGCCCCAGGCCACTGCCCTCGGCACGACCGGACACCATCGGATAGAACAGGGTCTCGCGTAGCGTCTCGGGGACGCCCGGGCCGTTGTCGATCACGCTGACGTCGCAGACCAGACGATGGCGCTGGGCGCCCAGGGTGAACTGGCGGCGCGCGCGGGTCCTCAGGGTCATCACCGGGTTCGGTGTCTCGGACTCGACCAGCGCCTGGACGGCGTTGCGGGCCACATTGAGCACCGCCTGAATCAACTGGGCTTCGTCGCCGGTCAGCTCCGGCAGGCTGGGATCATAGTCGCGCTCGATGCTGACTTTCGGCTGCTCGACCAATAGCAGCGCGCGCACACGTTCCAGTACCCGGTGGATGTTCAGTGGCTCTCGTCGACTCACCCGGTTCGGCCCGAGCATGGAATCGACCAGATCCCGGAGTCGATCCACCTCTTCGATGATGATCCGGGTGTACTCCTTGAGCGCCGGCGTCTGCTCCAGGTCACGCTCGAGCAGTTGCGCCGCGCCACGAATACCCCCCAGGGGGTTCTTGACCTCGTGAGCCAATCCCCGCGCCAGCACCTTCATGGTTTCCTGGCGCGACTGCAGCGCTTCCTCGCGGGAAATTCGCAACAGCCGATCCCGCGGCTCCATCTCCAGCAGCAGCTCGTCGGGCGACAGCGGCGTCACGGTGTAGTCCACCGTCAGCGGCTCTCCGCCGGCGAGGACCAGCCGCGCCTCCCGCTGGGTATAGGGATGCTGTCCATCCCGGGCACGTATCAGCACCTCGGCGATATCATCCTCGCCGCTGAGCCAGTCTGTCAGCGCCACGCCGGCAACCCGACTGGCGCTGACCGCCAGCAGGGTCTCGGCCGCCGGGTTCATCCAGGTCGGTCGCAGCTCACCGTCGAGCAGCATGACCGCAGTTGTGAGGTGTTCGATGATGCCAGGCGTCATGGGTCCATCCTGATGGGGCGAAGCGCCCGCTCGATAGAGGCCGCCACGAAGCCAAGCCGGCATTCCATGATGGCGGTTCAGGTCTCGGCCTCGAGCAGGCGTCAGACAACAACATTCAAAGCAAGAAGCGGGCCAGCCTTGGTGCCTGTGGCACACTCCCGCCGCGCAAGCGCCAGCACGGTGCTCGTGTCGAGGAAGCGGGTCACCGCCGGCGCACTTGCGCACCATTTTAGTGCACCAACCTGGTGCAGGGCAGTCTCGTCTGGATCATTGTCCGCACAAGGCCCGGAGATCGCGGACTAGGGCGGCGCAGGACGAAGGGGGTTGGCGGGAAGCAGGCGGCTGGCACGCTGCACATGGATGACGATGTCGGCACTGCGTTGACGCACCTCTCCCGACGGGGCCAGCACCACCAGTCCCAGGCGATGCTCACCACGCTCCAGATTGGTGAGCCACAGAGGACCGCTGCCGCTGACGCTGGTGGCCAGCACGCCGTCGACCTCCAAGCCGAGACGGTCCCCCGTTGCCGGCGGGGGACTGATTGCGGCCAGCACCTTGAGCCGTCCCCCGACTCCAGTGGGCAACACGCTGTCATCCGCCGGGGAGGCGATGGCCAGGACATCGTGGGGCTGGAAGACATCGGCGTCGCCATCTGGACCTGGAACGGAAGGCGCCGCAGGCCTGGAGGGCGATGCCACATCCAGCGCGGGGGCGCTGGACAACGGCGGCGGATCCAGTTCACGGGCGCCGGCCGAGGGCGTGTCGCTGTAGCGCACGACGCCGTCGGCACCGACGCTGCGATAGATCGTACTCGCGGGCACCGCCTCGGCCACGATCAATGCCAGCCCGGACGATACCAGCAAGGCAATCGCCACCAGCAACAACCGTATCAGCGGCGCAGTTTCGCCCTCGCCCGACACCCGGCCTGCCCTGCCCGTCCATCCCTGCATCATCGTGATTGCCTTCAGCGACCGTCCCCTGAAGAGGATGACGGCCGCCACGACCCGCGCCAAGGGGATCCCTTGCCCAGGCGCAAGGCCCGCGCAAAAAAATCGGCCCCGCGATGATCGCGGGGCCGACGGAACGCACGAGGCGCTGTGCCGATCAGCAGCTGTAGTACATGTCGAACTCGATCGGGTGGGTCGTCATGCGCAGACGCTCGACGTCCTCGTTCTTCAGCTCGATGTAGGCATCGATCATGTCATCGGTGAAGACGCCGCCTTCGGTCAGGAAGCTGCGACCCTCGTCGAGGGCTGCCAGCGCCTGGTCGAGGCTCTCGGCCACGGTCGGGATGGCCTTGCCTTCTTCCGGCGGCAGGTCATAGAGGTTCTTGTCCATGGCGTCGCCAGGATGAATCTTGTTCTTGATGCCGTCGATGCCGGCCATCAGCATCGCCGCGAAGCACAGGTAGGGGTTGGCGGTCGGGTCGGGGAAACGCGCCTCGACACGCTTGCCCTTCGGGCTTGCGGTGTACGGGATACGGATGGACGCAGAACGGTTGCGGGCGCTGTAGGCCAGCATGACCGGCGCTTCGAAGCCCGGCACCAGACGCTTGTAGGAGTTGGTAGAAGCGTTGGTGAAGGCGTTCAGGGCGCGGGCGTGCTTGATGATGCCGCCGATGTAGTACAGCGCCATTTCGGACAGACCCGCGTACTCGTCACCGGCAAACTGGTTCTGACCGTCCTTCCAGAACGACTGGTGGACGTGCATGCCGCTACCGTTGTCGCCGACCAGCGGCTTGGGCATGAAGGTGGCGGTCTTGCCGTAGGCGTGAGCCACATTGTGGATCACGTACTTCATTTCTTGAACTTCGTCGGCCTTCTTGACCAGGGTGTTGAAGGCAACACCGATCTCGTTCTGGCCGGCGTTGGACACCTCGTGGTGGTGCACCTCGACCTTCTGGCCGATGGCCTCGAGGGTGTTGCACATGGCACCGCGCATGTCATGGAAGCTGTCCACCGGCGGAACCGGGAAGTAGCCGCCCTTGACCCGCGGACGGTGACCCAGGTTGCCACCTTCGACGGCGCGGTCGGTGGACCAGGCACCCTCTTCGGAGCTGATCTTGTACATGGCGCCTTCGATATCGGCCTTCCAGTGCACCTCGTCGAAGATGAAGAACTCGGGCTCGGGGCCGAAGAAGGCGGTGTCGCCCAGGCCAGAGGACTGCAGGTAGGCCTCGGCGCGCTTGGCGATGGAGCGCGGATCACGCTCGTAGCCCTGCATGGTGGCCGGCTCGATGATGTCGCAGCGCAGGATCAGGGTGGCGTCTTCGGTGAAGGGGTCGAGGAAGCCGGTGCCGTCCTCCGGACGCAGGATCATGTCGGACTCGTTGATGCCCTTCCAGCCGTTGATGGAGGAGCCATCGAACATCTGGCCATTCTCGAAGAACTCTTCGTCGACCTCAGCGGCCGGAATGGTGACGTGCTGCTCTTTGCCGCGGGTATCGGTGAAGCGCAGGTCAACCCACTTCACATCATGTTCGTTGATCAGGGCGAGGGTCTTGTCTGACATGTGGTCCTCCAGAGTGGAACTTGTCTCGTGACTCGAGCGTTGCGCAACGGCGCCAATCCCATGTCACCGGTTTGAAACGGGGGATGATCCAGGGAACAAAAGGGGTACCGGGATCCTTTGTAGCACGCTCCCGGGACACTGCCCATGGCAACGTGCGCGACACGATGACACTGCCAACCACAATGCAGATTGCGTGCCAGCATTGCACCAGCATCGACCAGAAAAACTCCAACACATTGTTTCATAGGTTATTTATCAAACCGCTTCGGTTGCGCCAGCTTAGGGCACAAAGGGATGCAGACTTTAGCAGACGCCACTTAATGCACCACAAAAGTGCAATAAATACAGAAACGCACCACTTTGGAACTTTGTGACAGGAGCTATAAACTCTGCCGGGGCGATCGCGAGGTGTCAGTGGGCGCTGGAACCTTTCGCAACGCAAAGATACACTTTATTACGTTCGACTCCGACCGCCTCCCCTGCCGGCCGGCGTCACCCTCCTCGGAGTGTCGTCGTGAAAATCAGCTTGATCATTGATGCCCGCCTTACCGGCAAGGAATTGCCTCGCCGGCTCGCGGAAGCACGCCAGCAGGTCGCCCTCTTCCAGGGAAGCGGCGAGATCCTCGTCATCGACGATGGCGATATGGCGCCACCTCTACTGGGCGAACTGGGCGAACAGAACACCGTCGGCTATCGTCAGGTGCGTAGTCGGCCCGCCCCCATGGGGCGTCGCCTCAACCTGGCCGCCTCCCACAGCAATGGACACATGCTCGGCTTCTGCCTCGGCCCCCTGGATACCCACTGGGTCGAGCGAATGATGGCAGCCGCCTGCGATGATTCTCGCCCGGTGGTGCGTCCCGCGCGTCCCTGTCCGCTGTCGCTGTTCAGCCTGCTGCGACGGACTCCGACCCGAGCCCTGGGCGTCGAACGCACCTGGTTCGATCGACTGGGAGGCTTCGACCCGTCGCTGGACCTGAGCGCGGTGGAGGACCTCGCCACTCGCCTCAAGGCCTGTCGCGCCAAGATGGTCGTACAGCGCGCCTGAGCGTCAGATCGCCCTTTCTGCCGATTTCGCCTACTTTTTTCGCCTCGCAGGTGCTTGATAGTTCAGCATCTTGAGGATCGATGCCGAGATTGGCGCCAACAAGGCTGGTCGTTGTCATCGCCCAGGCCCTATAATGCTGCCCCACTTTTTCCAGCAGGATCCCGTCGTGATCGAGAATCTTCGCAACATCGCCATCATCGCTCACGTCGACCACGGCAAAACCACCCTGGTCGACAAGCTGTTGAGTCAGTCTGGCACTCTGGACCGCAAGGCCGAGGGTCAGGAGCGCATCATGGACTCCAATGACCAGGAGAAGGAACGCGGTATCACCATCCTGGCGAAGAACACGGCGATCCGCTGGAACTCCCCCGAGGGACAGGACTACCACATCAACATCGTCGACACCCCTGGACACGCCGACTTCGGCGGCGAGGTCGAGCGCGTGATGTCGATGGTGGACTCGGTACTGCTGCTGGTCGACGCCGTCGACGGCCCCATGCCGCAGACCCGCTTCGTCACCCAGAAGGCCTTCGATCAGGGCCTCAAGCCGATCGTGGTGGTCAACAAGATCGATCGCCCCGGCGCACGCCCGGACTGGGTCATCGACCAGATCTTCGATCTGTTCGACAACCTCGGCGCCAGCGACGAGCAGCTCGACTTTCCGATCATCTACTGCTCCGCCCTCAACGGCATCGCCGGCCCCGAGCCTGACCAGCTGTCCGACGACATGACGCCGATGTTCCAGTCCATCGTCGACATCGTCGAGCCGCCCAAGGTCGAACTCGACGGCCCGCTGCAGATGCAGATCTCGGCACTCGACTACTCCAGCTACGTCGGCGTCATCGGCCTTGGCCGCATCACCCGCGGCGCCATCTCGCCCAACCAGCAGGTGGTGGTCATCAACAAGGAAGGCCAGACCCGCAAGGGCAAGGTCGGCCAGGTCATGACCCACCTGGGTCTCGAGCGGGTACAGACCGAGCAGGCCACCGCCGGGGACATCGTCTGCATCACCGGCATCGACGACCTGGCGATCTCCGACACCATCTGTGATCCGGCCGCCGTCGAGGCACTGCCGGCACTGACCGTCGACGAGCCCACCGTGTCCATGACCTTCCAGGTCAACGACTCACCGTTTGCCGGCAAGGACGGCAAGTTCGTCACCAGCCGCAACATTCGCGATCGCCTCGACCAGGAGCTGATCCACAACGTGGCGCTGCGTGTCGAGCAAGGCGAGTCCCCGGAGAAGTTCATCGTCTCCGGCCGCGGCGAGCTGCACCTGTCGGTGCTGATCGAGAGCATGCGTCGTGAAGGCTTCGAGCTGGCCGTGGGTCGTCCCGAGGTCATCATCCGCGAGATCGACGGCGAGAAGCAGGAGCCCTACGAAGAAGTCATCATCGACTGCGAAGAGCAGCACCAGGGCGCCATCATGGAAGAGCTCGGCTACCGCAAGGGCGAGCTCAAGAACATGAACCCGGACGGCAAGGGCCGGGTCCGCCTGGACTTCATCATCCCGGCGCGCGGCCTGATCGGCTTCCGTGGTCAGTTCCTGACCCTGACCTCCGGTACCGGCATCCTGACCAGCCGCTTCGACCACTACGGCCCGCTCAAGCCCGACGCCTCCATCGAGCGCCGTAACGGCGTGCTGGTGTCGATGGTTCCCGGCAAGGCCCTGGCCTACGCCCTGTACGCCCTGCAGGAGCGCGGCAAGCTGATCATCGACCACGGCACCGAGGTCTACGAAGGCATGCTGGTCGGCATCAACAACCGCGCCAACGACATGGTGGTCAACCCCACCAAGGGCAAGAAGCTCGACAACATGCGCGCTTCCGGCAACGACGAGAACATCGTGCTGACCCCGCCGGTGCGCTTCACCCTGGAACAGGCCATCGAGTTCCTCGATGACGACGAGCTGGTCGAGATCACCCCGAACCATATTCGTCTGCGCAAGAAGTTCCTGACCGAGAACGAGCGCAAGCGCGCCTCCAAGAAGTAAGCGCTGCGTTTCTCGCTTCATCGATGCCCGCCTCCCGGCGGGCATCGTTGTTTTGCGGTATCGACAATATCGATGCCCGGCTCTCAATGGCGGGCATTGTCGTTTTGCGGTATCGACAATATCGATGCCCGGCTCTCAATGGCGGGCATCGTCGTTTGTGGCCGTCGGGCATCGTCGTCTGCTTGGCGAGGCCCAGGCGCGGCCATGGCGCGACTTCAGTGGAACTTTCCGGGCCGAGCGCTGCCACAATTGATGCAGACTGATAACCGTTAGGGGTGAAGACGGCGACCGCCCTAGTTGCGGTCTATGCTAATGGGGCACCGTCATCCTTCGCGAACAAGGAGATACGCGAATGCACAAGCACGTCGAATGGGATGATCCCGGCGCTGACAGCGTTCAGCGCTACTTCGCCGACAAGCCCGACGAATACCCCACCGCCCACGTCGGCAGTATCATCGCCGGCCGCTACCATGGCTATTCGGTCAGGGTCAGGGTGGAAGCCAGGGTCGACGACGACACCGCCAGCATCGGCGACGTGGTCGCCCTGATCTCCGTGCGCACAGGCGAGCGCACCAAGAATATCGGCGACCTGTCGATCGGCGATACCGTGCGTCTTGGCGACGATCACCGCGCCCTGGCTCCCCATACCAGCAGCTGACGACGAGTTCCAGAACCCGCCAGTGACGGAAACCCGTCCCGCCAACGCCTGCTAAACGCATCGCCCCTAGTCAGGCGCCATGGTTGTATCGCAAAGTTGACATGTCAGACCGGGCCTCGGCCCGGTCAGCCATTACCGCGTCTCGACGCCGACATGTCGACGGAAGCCCCATGAGCAGCGATAACATCTGGACCCACAAAGGCACCTTCCTGCTGGCCGCGGTCGGCTCGGCGGTGGGCCTGGGTAACCTCTGGCGCTTTCCCTACCTGGCCGGCGAGCACGGTGGTGGCGCCTTTCTGCTGGTCTACGTGCTGTGCGTCTTTGCCGTCGGCATCCCGATTTTGATCGCCGAGATCATGCTTGGGCGCAACAGCCGGCGCTGCCCGATCATGGGCATGCGCTTTCTCACCCGTTGTCATCGCACCTCCCGCGCCTGGGAGACCATCGGCTGGCTCGGTGGCCTGTCCGCGCTGCTGATCCTGAGCTTCTACTCGGTGATCAGCGGCTGGGCGCTGCACTATCTTGGCGAGATGCTGACCGGGTCACTGCGCGACGCCGACGCCGCCATGCTGGCCGACAACTTTGCCAACCTGATCGCATCGCCGCTGAAGCTGACGCTCTACCACACGCTGTTTCTCGCCATCTGCGCCTACATCGTCGCCCGGGGTGTCCATCGTGGGCTGGAGAGTGCCCTGCGCATCCTGATGCCGACCCTGCTGGTCATTCTGCTGGTGGTGCTGTTCTACGCCGCGACCAGCGGCGACATGGCGGCAGCCAGTCGCTTCATGCTGTCCTTCTCGCTGTCCGAGTTGAGCCTGGAAGGCTGGCTCGAGGCGATGGGGCAGTCGTTCTTCACGCTGAGTCTGGGGATGGGCGCGATCATGGCCTATGGCGCCTACATGCCCAGCGAGACCTCGCTGACCCTGACCGCCTTCGCCATCGCCCTGATCGACACCCTGGTGGCGGTAATCGCGGGGCTGGCGATCTTCGCCCTGGTGTTCGGCGCAGGACTTGCCGCCGACGAAGGGCCGGGGCTGATGTTCGTGTCACTTCCGCTGGCATTCTCGGTGATGCCTTCAGGCTCGCTGGTCGGCGCCATCTTCTTCGTACTGGTACTGGGGGCCGCGATCAGCTCGGCGATCTCGCTGATCGAGCCGGTCGCGGCCTATCTGGTCGAGCGCTTCGACCTCAGTCGCGTACTGGCGGTGGCCCTGGTGTCGGTGCTGGCCTGGGGGCTGGGGCTCGCCACGGTGGCGAGTTTCAACGTCTGGGCCGAGGCCAGCCCCGTGCATGACGTGTTCGGCCGCAGCGCCTTCGCCGTGCTGGAACTGGTGACCCACATCACGCTGCCCCTGTGCGGCCTGCTGGTGGCGCTGTTCGCTGGCTGGTCGCTGACCCAGTCCGAATCGATGAAGGAAATGCACACGCGCTCCAGCTGGCTCAGGCTGTGGCGGTTTCTGGTGCGCTTCATCGCGCCGACCGGGGTCGCCTTCGTCTTTCTGCGTGCCCTGCCCTATGTCCAGGGCTACTGGCTGCCGACCATCGGTGCCTGCGTACTGGTAGGCGCCTTCGCCGCCTACCGGCTGATGGCCGAGCAGCACGCCGCCAGCGGCTGAGGGACGTCGGGAAGCCCGACAATCAAGACCGCAACGACACCACCAACACCAACGCAACAACGACAATAGACAACACGGCGGGACCCAAGATGTCAGCCATCATCGATGTACGACACGTCAACAAGGCCTTCGGCGGCCTTCACGTCATCAACGACTGTTCGATTCAGGTCGAGGAAGGCTCCGTCACCGGTCTGATCGGCCCCAACGGTGCGGGCAAGTCGACCCTGTTCAACATCATCGCAGGCGCCCTGCCGCTGGATTCCGGGCAGATCCTGCTGGACGGCGAGGACATCACCAATCGTCCGGCCAACGAGCTGTTTCACAAGGGCCTGTTGCGCACCTTCCAGATCGCCCACGAGTTCTCCCAGCTCACCGCCCTGGAAAACCTGATGATGGTGCCCCCGGACCAGCCCGGCGAGTCCCTGGCCAAGGCCTGGTTCGCGCCGAAGGCGGTGCGAGCACAGGAGGCCGAGGTCAAGCGCCGGGCCCAGGAGGTGATCGAGTTCATCGGCCTCAATCATGTGCGCAACGAGCTGGCAGGCAACCTCTCCGGTGGCCAGAAGAAGCTTCTGGAGCTCGGCCGCACCATGATGACCGACGCTCGGGTGGTGCTGCTCGACGAGATCGCCGCCGGGGTCAACCGCACCCTGCTGGGGGACCTGATCGGCAATATCGAACGGATGAACCGCGAGTTCGGCTACACCTTCCTGGTCATCGAGCACGACATGGACATGATCGCCAGGCTGTGCGATCCGGTGATCGTGCTGGCCCAGGGCTCGGTGATGGTCGAGGGCTCCATCGAGGAGATCCAGAACAACCCCGAGGTCATCGAAGCCTATTTCGGCGCCGGCGCGGCCTGACAGCGGCCCGGCAACAGACACCGCGCCACCCGGGGCACCCTCCCGTTGCAGGCGCGGCGATAACAACAACCAGGGCGCGACAGGCGCTCTTATGCAGAGAACAGGACTATGCCTCTACTCGATGCACGCGAGGTGCACGGCGGCTATGGCGGCATGAACATCCTCAACGGGGTGGACATGGCCATCGAGGCCGACCAGATCGGCGTCATCGTCGGCCCCAACGGCGCCGGCAAGTCGACCATGCTCAAGGCCATCTTCGGCCAGTTGAACGTGACCCAGGGCGATATCCTGCTGCGCGGTGAACCGATCCAGAACCTGCCCACCAACCGCCTGGTAGAACTGGGCATGGGCTTCGTGCCCCAGGAGCACAACGTCTTTCCCAGCCTGACGGTCAAGGAAAACCTCGAGATGGGGGCCTTCCTCAAGCCGGGCAACGTGAAACGCATGCTGTCCAAGGTCTACGAATTCTTCCCACCCCTTCACGAAAAGCGTCATCAGCCCGCCGGCGAGCTGTCCGGTGGCCAGCGCCAGATGGTGGCCATGGGCCGGGCGCTGATGGCCGAACCCGAACTACTGCTGCTCGACGAGCCGACTGCAGGGCTGTCGCCCAAGTACATGTACGAGATCTTCGACCGGGTCAAGGAGGTCAACGCCGCCGGCGTCGGCATCCTGATGGTGGAGCAGAACGCCAAGCAGGCCCTGGCCATCGCCGACAAGGGCTTCGTGCTGGCCGCTGGCCAGAACCGCTTCACCGACACGGGGCAGGCGCTGCTTGCCGATCCTGACGTGGCCAAGAGCTTCCTCGGCGGCTGACGCCGAGTCCTAGCGCGGAGATATCGCCTTGAACGAATTCGTGTTCTTCATCAACAACGTGCTGATCGCCGGCAGCGTCACCGGGTCGATCTACGCCATCGGCGCGGTGGGCGTGACGCTGGTCTTCAGCATCATGCGCTTTGCCCACTTCGCCCACGCCGACATGATGACCTTCGGCGCCTTCATGGTGCTGCTGCTGGCGACGCTGTTCCCCCACGCCGGCGACGTCATCGGTGTGCCCACCGCCATCGTCATGCTGCCGCTGGCCATGGTGCTGACGGCGGCGCTGGCGGTGGGCATCGACAAGGCCTTCTACAAGCCGCTGCGTGCCCACGGCGTCAAGCCGATCGTGATGGTCATCGGCTCCCTCGGCGTGACCCTGATGCTGCAGGGCCTGATCCGGCTGTTCTCGGGCACCGGCGGCCAGAGCCTGTACGTCGATGACCGCAAGGAGATCTTCCGCCTGGCGCTGCCCTTCGAGGGCGCCCGGGTGCCGGTGGTGATCACCGAGCCGCAGATCTATCTGTTCGTGCTGACCCTGGTGGCGGTGATCGGGCTGCAGCTGTTTCTGTCGCGCACCCGGCTCGGCAAGGCCATGCGCGCCATGTCCGACAACCCGGACCTGGCCCGGGCGTCGGGCATCAACACCAACACCATCGTCGCCGTGACCTGGGTGATCGTCGGTGGCCTGGCCGCCATCGCCGGCACCCTGTTGTCGATGGACGTGACGTTCAAGCCGGACCTGAGCTTCCACCTGCTGCTGCCGATCTTCGCCGCCGCCATCGTCGGCGGTGTCGGCCACCCCTTCGGCGCCATCGCCGGCGGCTTCGTGGTGGGCTTCGCCGAGACCCTGGCGGTGTTCAACTGGCGGGTGCTGCTGCGGCCCTTCAGCGACAGCCTGCCCGAGTGGCTCGAGCTGCCCAGTAACCTGGCCTTCGTCGGCACCGAGTACAAGATCGTGGTGCCCTTCTTCATCCTCGTCGCCATCCTGGTGTGGCGCCCCACCGGCATCTTCAAGGGCAAGGTGATCTGATGACGACCAACAACTTTCATCGCCGCGACGACGCCAACACCGCGCCCCAGAGCCGCTTTCCGGTGCGCGAACTCAGCCTCCTGGTGGTCCTCGCCGTCGCCGTCGGCGCGGTCTACATGGCCATGGGTTCGGCCTATTCGACACGCATGCTGGTGGAAGCCAGCTGCTACGCCATCCTGGCCCTGGGCCTGACCATCCAGTGGGGCTACGCCGGCCAGTTCAACGCAGGCGTCATGGGCTTCGTCGCCCTCGGCGGCTTCTGCGCCATGACCTTCAGCGTGCCGGTCAATCCGGCCTTCTGGGATAGCCCGCTGCCCGGTGAGCTGGCCAAGGTACTGGGGTATCTGGCCGTCGGTATCGCGCTGGTATTCGCGCTGTCGCGCATGACTCGCCTGGGCGTGCCGTCCTGGCTGCGCACCCTGATCACCGTGGTGATCGGCCTCGTCGTCTACATGGTGGTGATCAGCGAGCTGCGTGAGGTCACCGACGCCATCGAAAGCCAGATGGGCTTCATCGGCGGGTTCGGCCTGCCGGTGTGGGTCGGCTGGGTGGTCGGCGGAGCGCTGGCCGGCGGTATCGGCTACTTTATCGGCCACGTCTGCCTGGGGCTTCGCAGCGACTATCTGGCCATCGCCACCCTGGGCATCGCCGAGATCATCAAGGCCTTTCTCAAGAACTCCGACTGGCTGACCCGTGGCACCGCCACCGTGTCGCCGCTGCCGTGGCCGGTACCCGATCCCGGCGAGGTCGGCTTTACCCTGGCGCGGGCGCTCTATCTGTCGGTGACGGCGGTGATGATCCTGGGCATCTTCTTTTTGCTCAACCGAGCCTACAACGCCCCCTGGGGCCGCATGATCCGGGCGATTCGCGACAACGAGGTGTCGTCTGCCGCCATGGGCAAGGACATCAATCGCCGCCGGCTCGAGATATTCGTGCTGGGCTGCGTGCTGATGGGCCTCGGCGGCGCGGCACTCGGCAGCTTCAACAGCATCTTCGACCCCAACGGCTACCTGCCGCTCAACCACACCTTCCTGGTGCTGGTGATGGTCATCCTGGGTGGGCCGGGCAACAACCTCGGTACCCTGTTCGGCGCGGTGGCGGTGTACATCATCTGGATCATGTCAGAGCCGCTGGCGCTCTACGTGATGGAGTTGATCGCCCACTTCGGCCAGGCCAGCTTCGGCTGGGAGCTACCCAGCAACCTGGAAAGCCGAGCCCTGCAGGCCAGGGTATTCGTCATCGGGCTGTTGATCACGGTGGTGCTGCGCGTCGCCCCCAAAGGGCTGCTGCCGGAGAAGGTCAAGCACCATGACTGAGGCGTGTCCGTCGACACCGCTACTGCGGACAGTGCCTGACGCCGGCCGTCGTCACTGATGGTCTCATCCTGGCGGCCCAGGGGCCGCCAGCTTACGACTCGGCCTCCTCCAGCGACGGCACGGCACTGACATCGACGTCACGCTCGGCATGCCAGGCGTCATAGGAGGCCTGTAGCCGCAACCAGAGCCCAGGGCCGTTGCCGAACAGCTTGCCAAGCCGCGCGGCGACTTCCGGTGATACCGGTTTGCGTGCCGTCAGGATGGCGTGCAGTTGCTGGCGTGAAATCCCCAGCATCCTGGCAATGGCACTCTTGCTGTAGTCCACATCCTCGAGCATGTCTTCCACCACCTCACCAGGGTGCGGCGGACAGCGGTCAGGATGTTGTTGTGCGGGTATCAACATGCGATTTGCCCCTGCTATCAGTGATACTGCTCGAGCTCGACACCATAGGCATCGCCGTCCTCGAATTCGAAGGTCAGACACCAGGGCCCGTTCACGTGCACGGAGTAGCGTTTGGGATCGAAGCCCTGCAAGCCGTGAAAGTTGTAGCCTGGCAATTTGATGTCTTCGATCCTCGCGGCTTCGTTGATCACCGCGAGGCGAATCAAGATTCGCCTGTGCATACGCTTGTCGATCCTGGATTTACCGGATGACCACAGCGCTGCAAGCGCCTTGTTCTTGAAGGTCTTGATCATGGATGCAGTGTAGGCAGCCAACCCCTCATCCGTAAACAGTCTGTTTACACTTCAGGCAGGACGGGATCGCTGGCCAGCTGTACAGGCACAAGGACCATCCGCATTGCTGCACGCGGCGGGTGCCGCTGCGTATCGACAGTACGCTGAACCGAGAGACTCAAATGATAAAGCCCCCAGCCAGATGGCCGGGGGCTTTCCTTGAGCGCCTCTGTTGCGAGCATTGGCGCGGTCATTGGGCGGAGGCGACCGCCCGGATGCGTTGTCGTCCGTCGACGACTCGCCTTACTTTACGTCATGGCGGCTATTCAACAAAGCCCTTGCCGGTAAAAGTGCCGTTTTCCACGGCCATTTCCTGTACCACACCAGGCACATCGCCGTTGTCGTCGAAGTCCTGGGTACCGGAAGCGCCTTCATAGTTGATCTCGGTCCCCGCCGCGATCAGCTCCACCGCCTTCTCCCACTCACCGGGCAGGATGACCTCACCGGGGGGAGAGGACACGCTGCGCAGCGCCTCAGACACACCCTCGCGCTCGGCACTGCCGTTCTGCTGGATGGCCAGCCCCAGCAGGAAGGCTGCATCGTAGGCCTGGGCGGCGAATACGGCGGTGGGGTCGATGTCGGCGTTGTTGGCAAGTTCAGTGAAGATCTCGGTGCCGGGAAGGTCCGGGCTGCCCGGACGGGTGGCGATCATGCCGTCGAGCACGTCGGCGCCGATGGCCTCGACCAGGCTGTCGCCGACCATGCCGTCGGCCCCCACGTACTGGGTGAACATGCCGCTCTCGTAGGCCTGGCGCACCACCGTCTGGCCGGAGGTGTCGGCGTAGGCGAGTACCACCAGGGTCTGGGCGCCGGTGGCCGACAGAGTGCCGAGTTCGCTGCGGTAGTCGGCGCGGTTGTCCTCGTGGGCGAGGTTTTCCAGCACGCTGCCGCCGCCGTCCTCGAAGGCCGAGCTGAAGGCGTCGGACAGGCCGCGTCCGTAGTCGTTGTTGACGTAGGTGACGGCGACTTCCTCGATGCCCTTGTCGATCAGCAACTTGGCCAGCATCTCGCCCTGGAAGGCATCGGAGGGCACGGTGCGGAACACCAGGTCATTGTCGTCGAGGTCGGTGACCGCCGGCGCCGTGGAGGCCGGAGACACCATGGTCACGCCACCCGGAATCGCCGCGTTGTTGGCCGCGGCGATGGTGGCACCGGTACACAGCGCGCCAACGATGGCGGTGACCTGCTCGGTGTTGACCATGCGGTCAGCCGCGTTGGACGCCGCCGAAGCGTCGCCGCAGGTGGTATCGCCGGTCGGCATCACCACGTCCTGGCCATCGAGGATGCCACCCTGGTTGTTGATATGGTCAACCGCCAGCTGGGCGCCGTCGTAGATCGGCGGCGTCAGGCTCTCGATCCCCCCGGTGAAGCCGCCGAGAAATCCGATCTTGACCTCTGCGTGGGCCATGGAGCCGACCGCCAGGGTGGTTGCAGCCACGGCGGTCGCCAGTACGCGCTTTTTCATGATTGTTGGTCTCGCTCTGGTTGTCCTGAGATGAAGCCGAGACGAGCGCGGTCAGCCGCGGCTCGCCCACTCGATCTTCATACCCCCAATCTGGAAGGCCGCCGGGGAAAACTCAAGTCCCCGCCGCCAACGCTAGGCCGGCTGGATGCAACAAGACGGGGTTCAGGACTGGCGTCTGTGGCCAGGCTTCTATACTCAGCACAGGCCCTGCCATCTGGCAGGGCCAACGCCCCTCACTCGCCAAGGAGCACACCATGTCTCGTTGCGCCCTGCTCGCCCCTGCCCTGATCGGTCTCGGCTCTGTTCTCGCCAGCGCCGGCGCCATGGCCGGACAAAACGTTGACTACCAGGTGGACGGTGAAGCCTTCCAGGGCTATTTCGCCCCCGCCGCGTCCTCTTCCAAGGGCAGCGTGCTGATCATCCACGACTGGGATGGCCTCACCGACTATGAAAGAAAGCGTGCCGACATGCTCGCCGAGGCGGGCTACGACGCCTTCGCCGTGGACCTCTACGGCGCCGGCAACCGCCCCGAGGAGATCGACGCGCGCAAGGCCGAGATGGCGGTGCTCTACGATGACCGTGAACGCATGCGCCGGCTGACCCTGGCGGGGCTGACCCAGGCCCGTGAACAGGGCGCCGGCGAAGACACCGTGGTGATGGGCTACTGCTTCGGTGGCGCCGTGGTGCTGGAGATGGCCCGCGCCAACGCCGACGAAGGTGTGCGTGGTTTCGCTACCTTCCACGGCGGCCTCGACACACCGGAAGGCCAGGGCTACTCCGCCGATACGCCACCGATCCTGGTCGCCCACGGTGGTGCCGACGCCTCCATCGGCATGGACCAGGTGGCGGCGCTGTCCGAGGAACTGGAGGCGGCTGGCGCCCCCTACGAGATCCAGGTCTACTCCGGTGCTCCCCACGCCTTCACGGTATTCGGCAGCGATCGCTACCAGGCTCGGGCCGACCAGGCCTCCTGGGCGGCCTTCCACCAGCTGCTGCGGCGCGCCCTGGAACAGCAGGATCAGGGCTGAACCGCTAGCGTCGTCAACAGCCCGGCCACCTGGAAGCCGCGCCCAGGTGGCCTCTGAGCACCAGAAGGTGTGCAACGGATGAAAACACCGAGGCAGATTATTCGGTAGAATCCGCCTCCATCGTGCCGATCGCCCATCCGATAGCAGCCAACGAGAACATTTTGCTGACTATCGATGGGTGTCGCGTCTTCCCACCTTGCACGGCAGGCCATCCACCCTGTCCTTCTGGAGCCTCCCCATGTCCACCCCCGATCGTTCCCCCGGCCTGTGGCGCCGTATCCCGCTATGGCAGAAGATCCTGGTCGGCCTCGCCCTGGGTGTCCTCGTCGGCACCCTGATGGGCGAAAGCGCCAGCGTGTTCAAGCCCATCGGTGACATCTTCATCAGCGCCATCAAGATGCTGATCGTACCGCTGGTGTTCTCGACCCTGGTGGTCGGTATCACCGCCATGCGTGATCCCCAGAAGATGGGCCGCATCGGCGCGCGGACCATCGCGCTGTATCTGGTGACCACCGCCTTCGCCATCGCCATCGGCCTGGCCGCCTCCTGGCTGTTTCAGCCTGGCGTTGGCCTCGACATGACCTTCGAGGCCAACCCAGACGCGGCCAAGGAAGCCCCAAGCCTGGTGCAGATCGTGGTCGGCCTGGTGCCCCAGAACCCGGTGGACGCCCTGGCCAGCGGCAATATCCTGCAGATCATCGTGTTCGCTATTGGCCTCGGTGTTTCGCTGACCCTGATCGGCGAGAAGGGCGAGCCGGTGGTCAAGGTGTTCGAAAGCTTCGCCGAGGCCATGGTCAAGCTGACCAGCCTGGTGATGGCGCTGGCGCCCTTCGGCGTGTTCGGTCTGATCGCCCACGTCGCCGGCAGCTACGGCGCCGAGGTGCTGCTGCCCCTGGTCAAGGTGATCGGCGTGGCCTACCTGGCCAGCGTCGTCCACGTGCTGGTGGTCTACTCCGGTCTGCTGTCGCTGCTCGGTCGTCTCAATCCGGTGCGCTACCTGCAGGGCATCCTCGATGCCCTGGTGGTGGCCTATTCGTCGGCGTCCTCGTCCGGCACCCTGCCGGTCTCGCTGCGCTGCGCGACGAAGAACCTCGGCGTGTCCGAGGGTGTCGCCGGCTTCGTGCTGCCGGTGGGCGCCACCATCAACATGGACGGCACCGCCATCTATCAGGGGGTGGTCGCGGTATTCATCGCTCAGTTGATCGGCGTCGACCTGAGCCTGGCCGACTACGGCATGATCATCGTCACCGGCACCCTGGCTTCCATCGGCACCGCCGGTGTCCCGGGCGCCGGCCTGGTGATGCTGTCCATCGTCATGGCCCAGATCGGCCTGCCGCTGGAAGCCCTGGCGGTGGTCGCCGGCGTCGATCGCATCCTCGACATGGCCCGTACCAGCGTCAACGTGGCCGGAGACCTGATGGTCACCACCCTGGTCGGCAAGAGCGAAGGCGAACTCGACGAGAACATCTACAACGCCGCCAACAAGACCTGACCAGCACCCCGAGCCCCTGCCAGACGACGATGCCCCGGCCAGTTGGCCGGGGCATCGTCGTTCAGGGTTCCGCCAGCATCAGCGCTTTCAGCTGTGACCCTGTTGCTCCTGGCTTGCCGTCTCGCGGGCGTCGAAGTCGGCATCCTGCGTGGCACCAGCGTGTTCAGCCGCGCAGTAGGTGGTGTGATGATTGGCGCAGGGCCCTTCTGCAGGGGCCAGCGGCTCAGCCAGCTTGGCGATCTTGCCGTCGACAACACCTGCCTGAGCGGACAACGGCAGGGCCAAGAGGGCCAATACGAGCAGCGCGTTTCTGGTCTTCATGTTGTGTCTCCTGAGATGGCCGGTAAGGCTCTCTGGCAGCATACAACTTCGCAGACTAACAAAGTGAAACGCTCTGTGGGAGTCTCGCCAGGAATTGTCGAGAAGGGTAGCGAATCGTGTAAAAACTGAACGATATCAATATATTAAAATTCATCCAAGACACCTCGATGGCCACCTCTACGACGCCATGCCAAGCGCAGAACTGCTACGCTGAGGGGATATCCACCCATGTCAGCGACCCGGCGCCAGCCGCTTCGATCGCAGGGAGCACTTCATGACCCCCTCCACGTCCTCTCCCACCCCCTCCTGCTCGTCGTTGACACCCACCAGGCTCTCCGGCAGCCGCCTCGACATCGGCCGTGCCCACGGCAACCAGCACCGTGAGGCGATTATTGCCAGCATCGACGTCTACGACCGACTGTTTCATGACCTGGCGGGCCTGCGCTGGCACGAGGCGCGACGCGACGCCGAACGCTTCCTGCCGATGATCGAGCGGCGCTACCCGGCCATCCTCGAGGAGCTAGACGGTATCGCCCAGGGCATCGGCGGTGATCTGGCCGACGTGCTGACCCTCAACTGTCGCAGCGAGGTGTCGCTGACCCGCGCCGGCGGTGGCTGCTCGGCCTTTTCGCTCTATCACGCCGGCCGCCAGTGGCTCGCCCAGAACTGGGACTGGCGCGCCGACCAACTCGACCATCTGGTGATCCTCGAGATCCAGGCTCCCGGCGCACCGCCGTTGATCAGCGTGGGCGAGGCCGGCATGGTCGGCAAGATCGGACTCAACGCCAATGGTGTCGGAGTCGGACTCAATGCCATCCGCTCGGCGACCTGCGGCGAGGGTCTGCCGATCCATATCGCCCTGCGCGCCATGCTCGAGTGCGAGACCCTCGACGCCGCCCGACAAATCGCCCACGACGGTGTCTGTGCACCCGCCCACTTCCTGCTGGCCGACGGCAGCGGCCAGGCGGAAGGGCTCGAGGTTCACCCCGGGCAACCGGGAACCATCGCACCTGCTCGCGGGGTCGTCACCCATACCAATCACCTCGTCAGTGACACCGCCACCCACTGGGTCGAGGACTTCCCCAAGCCGGACTCCTGGTCCCGCCTGAGTCGTCTCGACGCGCTGGTCGAGCAACTGCTCGACGGCCTGGGCATGGATGACTCGGGTGCGGATGAATTGGCTGCGGACGAACGGGGTACAGCGAGCACAGCCCCCAACGAGAGCGCCACCCTCGACGCCGAGCGGTTGTTCGACCTGCTCGGTGATCATACCCCCGGCGAGGACAGCCTGTGTCGTCACTTCGACCCGAGCGTCGCTGAAGCCGAGCGGATGGAAACGCTGTTCAGCGTGGTCATGGATCTGACCGACAAGGTGCTGTGGCTACGCCACGGCAAGCCCTGCCAGACCACCCACTCAATGCGCCTTGTGCCCACCGCCGTGTGACCCTGACGCCTCGCTTCCGTCCCTGCCGAGTTCGCCTTTCAGGTACTGTTCGGTGGTCAGCAGAAACAGCCGCCGAAACAGCTCGTGGATCGCCTCCTCTCGGCGCAGCGAGGCAAGCTCGGGATCCTTCTCTTCGCTGCCCACCTCCTTCGGGTACTCCCACGCCATGCGCATGGATCCCGAGCTGACGTCGAAGATCTCGAGGGTCGGGTTGGCTCCGTGAAGCGCGGTCTTGATGCGATAGGACATGACGACCTCCTGCAGACGCTGATAGCCCAAAACAATGAGAATCATTAACGTTTGCAATATGGTCGTGTTTGGATGGCCTGTCAAGGCTCGTCCTGATCATCGCTGTTCAGCGACCAGAAGAAGCAGGCAACCGTCGCCGTGTCTATCGCAGGACTCAGCGTGTCAGCAAGGCGCTGATGGCGACACCGGTGTGCATGACGTGTTCGTGCATGTGGCGGCGGGCAAGGTCGGCGTCCCTGGCGATCAAGGCATCGAGGATGGCGCGATGCTCATCGGTGGACTCCTGCCAGCGGCCGAGGCGATTCAGCGCCAGATAACGCGCCCGCTCCAACCGACCCAGCAGGCGCTGGTGGGTTTCCACCAGCACCGGATTGCGCGCCGCCTCGACCAGCAGCGCGTGGATACGGGTATTGGTGGCGAAGTAGCCGTCGCGATCGCCCTTGGCGTGCTGCTTTTCCAGGCGAGTCTGCAGTGAGGCCAGCCGCTTGAGCTCGGTCTCTGTCATGCGCCCGGCCGCCAGTTCCACCGCCATGGCCTCGAGCCCGGCCTCGACCTCGAACAGATGACGCAGCTCATCACCATCAAGCAGGGTGACCAGGGCGTTGCGATTGCGCCGCAGGGTCACCAGGCCTTCGCCCGCCAGCTGGTTCAAGGCATCGCGCAGGGGTGTGCGCGAGATGCCCAGACGCCGACACAGAGCCGGCTCCAGCAGACGCTCCCCCGGGGCCAGCTCACCGTGGACGATCAGCCCCTTGAGCAAGTCGTAGGCTTCATCGGCCAGGGACGGCGCCTGGATACGGCGGCGGTGAGGCGCTCGCTGACGCGCGCCTCTATCGGAGGGTGAAGCGACGGTGGCGTCGTCGGTTGTCGACGTCATGGGCAGGATCCAGCGACCGGTGAGGGAAAGGAACAAGGATAGGGCCAGCGTCCAAGTATAGCGACGGAGCTGGCCCGGAGACGAGAGGTCAACGCCGGCCGATCAGCGTTGCCAGCTCCCTGCTCAAGCCCTTGTGCGGCTTGTCGGGGGGCGCGGCGTAGCTGCCGACGGTGGCCTTGGCGCGACCGAGATCGACCAGCGCCTGGGCCTGGGTGATGGCGCAGGTCACGCCGTCCAGCGCCGGCACCGGCAGCTCGGCGGCGACCTGGCGGGCCAACCCCGCCAGCGGGGCCCCGGCCAGGATCAGCACGTCGGCGCCGTCCTCTCTGACCGCCTGTTCGGCCAGCTCGATCAGGCGCCCTCCCTGGTCCTGCTGCACGCTACCGATGGCCGCCAGGGGTTCGTCCAGGGCACGGATACTGGCCAGCCGCGAGCCCAGGCCGTAGCTGTCCACGGTTTCGCGGTACCAGGCCTGGATGCGCTGGGAGATGGCGATAATCGAGAAACGCCCGCCGTACTGACAGGCGCTCATCAGCGCCGCTTCGGTCAGCCCCACCACCGGGATCGGCAGGGCCTCGCGCAACGCGGGCAGACCGGGATCGCCGAAGGCGGCCACCACCACGGCGTCGTGGCCGGGGTAGCGCTCGGCGGCGAGACCCAGGGTCGCATAGCCGCCGATCAGCGCCTCGGCGCGGGTCTCGATGTAGGCCACACCGAAGGGCGCGGTGGCGATGCTCAGCTCGCAGCCCGGGCGCAGGCTCGCCCGTGCTTCACGCTCGATCAGCGCGCTGACGTCGTCTGAAATATTGGGATTGATGACCAGAAGCTTCATGGCAGTCTCTTTGTAGTGGGCCGGCCCGAGGCGCCGGATGCGACACCTCGGCCTTTTCGTAGCTTGTCGTTCGGTCGATGCCGTACTTCAGTCGTCAGTACCTCGATCATTCAGTACCTCGATCATTCAGTACCCCAGTGCCCGCGGCAGCCAGGTGACCAGCGAGGGGAAGGCGATACACGCCACCAGCACCACGTGCTGGAAGACGATGAAGGGCCAGGCGCTCTTCATCAGCTCGTTCAGGCTGATATTGGAGATGCCGCACATCACGAACAGCAGCACCCCCACCGGCGGCGTCATCATGCCCACCACCAGGTTCATCACGAACAGAAAGCCGAACAGCAGCGGATCGATGCCGTAGGACAGCGCGATCGGCGCCAGCAGAGGCACCAGCATGATGTAGGCGGCGTTGGACTCGACGAACATGCCGACCAGGATCAACAGCCCCATCACCAGCAGCAGGAACATCAGCGGGTCGCTGGTCAGCCCCTGCAGGGCGCTGGTGAGACGCATCGGCACCAGATCGATGGTGAAGGCAAAGGTCATGGTCGAGGCGAAGGCGATCAGCGCCCCCACCATGGCGGCGGTGACCGCGGCGTTGAACATCGCCCGGGGCAGGTGCGACAGGCGTAGCTGGCGGGTGACGAAGAAGCCGATCACCAGCGCGTAGAGCACGGCGATGCCGGCCCCCTCCGTCGGGGTGAAGGCACCGGCGACGATGCCGCCGACCACGACGATCGGCATCAGCAAAATGGGCAGCGCCCGCCAGGTCTGCACCAGCACGTGGCGCAGCCCGATGACTCCGCCGGCCAGCGGATAGCCACGGCGCATCGACAGGAAGCTGGCCAGGCCCATGAAGCCCAGCGCCAGCACCAGTCCCGGCACGATACCCGCCATGAACAGCCCGCCTACCGAGACGCTGGAGCCGGCCATCAAGGCGTAGACGATCATCGCGTTGCTGGGCGGGATGATCGCCCCCAGGTTGGCCGCCGAAGCGACCACCGCGCTGCTGTAGCCGGTGTCGTACTGCTGACGCATGGACGGCACCAGCGAACTGCCCAGGGCGCTGGCACTGGCCACCGCCGCCCCGCTGACCGCCGCCAGCACCATGCCGGCGACGATCGCCACGTGGGCGAGCCCGCCGTGGACGCGGCCGATCAACGAGTTGGCGAAATCGACCAGGCGCTGAAGGATCCCTGCCGCCACCATCAACTCGCCGGCCAGCATGAACAGCGGAATTGCCATCAGCGGAAAGCTGTCCACCGAGTGCATCATGCGCTGTGGCAGCACCGCCAGGTCCATGCCGCCAACGACCAGCCCCACCAGCGAGGCAAGGCCCAGGGCAAAGGCCAGCGGCATACGCAGAAGCGCCAGTACCGCAAAGCTCAGAATAATCGCCAGGGTCATGGGCGCACCTCCTCACCGCGGTCATGGCCTGAGTCGGGTCCAGCCGGGGCGGAAGGCAGCGGCTCAAGCTCCAGGCACTGGGCGATCAGATGCAGCGCACAGTGGATCGCCGAGATCAGCACCGCGATATAGAACACCGCCGCGGTGATCGGCATGGTTGGCATCAGCTGCGGCCACTTGTCGATCACCGCACCGGTTCCCACCACCCCCAGGATCACCATCAGTACCACCCCCAACGCCGCCATCAGCTGGGCCAGCCGGCGCTGGGCGCCGGCGGGCAAGTGGCTGACAAGGGCATCGATACCGACGTGGATGCCACTCTTGATACCGTGGGGAATGGCCAGAAAGATCGCCCATACAAAACACAACCGGGACAGCTCATCGGCGGAGTCGATACTGGTGCCGAGCAGGTAGCGTGCCACCACCTGGGCGCACACCAGCACCGTCATCAGGCCCATGGCCAGCAGGATGGCGTAGTAGGAGCCACGGTCCAGCCACGCCAGCAGATGCAGGAAATGGCGCCGAACCGGATGGCCCGCGTGGGCCTCCAGGCGTTGCCAGGCCCGTATCATGCCCCCAGCTCCTCGAGCACCTTGTCGACCAGCTCAGCGCCGAGTTTTTCGCGCAGATCATCCACTACGCTCTGGCTGGCCTCACGCAGGGCCGCGCGGGTCTCGTCGCTGATCGGGGTGAACTGCATGCCGCGCTCGATCAGGGTATCGCGGGCCTGGGTATCCTCGGCCGCCGCGGTCTCACGCTGCCAGGCCACCGCCTCGCCCATGGCCGCCATCAGGGTGGCACGCTGGTCGTCGCTCAGGTCTTCGAACTTGTCGCGATTGGCGACCACCACGATGTAGTCGTAGAAGTGGCCGGTATCGGACAGGTACGGCTGCACCTCGTCCAGACGCTTGGTCTCGATGATGCTGTAGGGGTTCTCCTGGCCATCGAGCACCCCCTGCTGCAGCGCGCCGTAGACCTCCTTGATGTCCATCGACACCGGATTGGCACCGATGGCGCGGAAGGTGTCCAGGTGGGTCTGGTTGGGCTGCAGGCGGATCTTCAGGTCCTGAAAGTCCTCGATCGACTCAAGCGGCCGCTCGGCGTTGGTGACGTGGCGGAAGCCAAGTTCCATGTAGCCCAGCGCCACGAACCCGGCCTCGGCCAGTTTCTCGTCGAGCAGCTCGCCGACCTCGCCGTCGATCAGCGCGAAGGCATCCTCGCGGCTGTCGAAGGCGAACGGCAGGCTCAGCGCCTCGAGTTCCGGTACGGTGCGCGACAGGTAGGAGATACCGATCCAGCTGCCCATGATGGCGCCGGAACTGACCTGATCGAGATTCTCGCCGGCGCCGCCAAGCTGCATGTTGGGGAACAGCTGGGCGGTCAGCTCACCATCGCTCTGCTCCGCCAGGGTCTCGGCGAAGCGCGCCATGGCGCGACTGCTGGAGTGATCATCGGTGAAGTTGCCGCCAAAGCGCAGGTCTTCTGCCTGGGCCAGCAGCGGTGTGCAAAGACCCAGGGCCAGCGCGCCGGCACCCAGCAGGGAAAGACGGGAGGGAGTCGTCATGTCGCAATCCTTGTTGTTGGTATTGGGTAAGGAATCGGTGATGGAACGCTCAAGCGAGCCCACCTGCTTTGACCTTAGTCGAACACACTCGAGAATTCCAAATCTTGAATACTATTTTTTTTAAAAACCTTATTTTTCAAATATTTGTAATTTTAAAATATAGCAAGAAGCGACTTATGACATGCGGAGGCCATGCGACAGGAGATCTTCCGGGCGCCGAGCCGTGGGTGGCGAACTATGGGTGGCAAGCCGTGCACGGCGGGGAGTGTCCGGTAGCAAGGAGCAGTGGGCCCAAGCCCCTTGGTGCAGGGCTTGAGGGGAGGCTCGAAGGGAAAAGAGCCCTGGGAAAAGGGGCTCGAGGGCAAAGGTTTGGGAGAAAGGGTTCGGCAGAAAGGGTTCGGGGGACGGCGCGGCCAGCACCTCCGGCCCCGCGCCAGGCAACGCTCGCGGTCAGTCGTCGCCAGCGTTGTCGGGCAGCCCCTGCAGCACGGCCTGGCCAGTCTTGCGCATATGCAGGCTCAGGGCCTCGGACAGCGCCTGGGCGTCCCGCGCCTCAAGCGCCTCGACGAAGTAGCTGTGCTCGCGAGCGGACTCCTCCCAGCGGCTGGCGTCCAGGTTGGCCATGTAGCGCGCCCGGGTAATACGCAACGTCAGCGATTGCTCCAGGTCCTTCAGCACCCGATTGCCGGACAGGTCCGCCAGACGCTGGTGAATGCGTTGATTGAGGGCAAAGTAGCGCTTGCGCTGATTGTCCGCGAAATAGCCCATCATCTCGTCATGGAGTCGGCGGATCTCGGCGATGTCGGCATCGGAGGCGCGCACCGCGAGCAGGTTGCCCGCCAGCGATTCCAGTGCCGCCATGACCTCGAACAGATCACGTACCTCGTCACGATCCACCCTGGTCACCCGGGCCCCACGATGGGGCAGCATCTCGACCAGGCCTTCGCTGGCCAGCACCTTGAGCGCCTGGCGCAGTGGCGTCGGCGACACCCCAAAGGCCTCGCACAGGGGTTTTTCCGCGATCCGGCTGCCGGGGGCCAGCTCTCCTTCCAGTACCATTTCGCGCAGGCGCTCGGCCACCGCCTCGTAAAGGCTCGAGCGCTTGAGCGGCGCCGGGCGAGGCGGTGACAGCACGTCCTGATCCAGGGACTCGTTCATGGCGGCTCCTTTTGCTCCTCGGTGCTCCTGGGTGCTCATGCTGGCTGCTTGCGGAGGACTCGGGCGTCGCTTCAGCCCACAGCGCCCTGGAGCGGGCACCCACTGCTCAGCACGCCGACCATCGACCACCAGCACTCAACAAAGCGCTGAAATCAAAGTTGTTTCCACACCCCATCGAAGATCCCAAGGCGCGGATTCCACGACGGTGGCCAGGTGTTCACTGCCGCCTTCACAGCAAGATGTCATGGCGATTGATGCAGTGTACTTGCAAAAACTCGACGTTATGCAATGCTGAAAAGGTCGTAGAAATTTGGAATTCCGAATTTCTTTCAAGATTCAGTGTAGCGCGCCACAGGCAAGACCGGCCACCGCCGATCCGCCTCCGGGGCACGCCCCACACAACAACAACACGACCTTGCACAGGATCGCCACGCCCATGCAACGCACCCTTCTCGGAATGCTGACCCCCTCGTCGAACACCGTGCTGGAGCCCTACACCAGCGCCATCCTGCGAGACCTCATGCCAGCGGTCAGTGCCCACTTTCAGCGCTTCACGGTCAAGGAAATCTCGCTGAGCGAGGCGGCCCTGGCCCAGTTCGACCCCGCACCACAGCTTGACGCCGCCCGCCTGCTCAGCGATGCCCGCATGGACGTGATCGCCTGGAATGGCACCTCCTCGAGCTGGCTCGGGTTCGACGCCGACCGCCGCCTGTGCGCCGCCATCACCGAAGCCACCGGCATACCGGCGACCAGCAGCGTGCTGGCGCTCAACGAGGTGCTCGAGCGCACCGGGGTCAAGCGTCTAGGGCTGGTCACCCCATACCTTGACGACATCCAGACCGCCATCGTCGACAACTACCGGCGTGAAGGCGTCGAGGTGGTGGCCGAGCGTCACCTCAACGACCGCGGCAACTTCTCGTTCTCCGAATACGATGAGCAGACCCTGGCCGAGATGGTCCGCGAGGTCGCCCGAGCAGAGCCGGAGGCGATCACCATCCTGTGCACCAACCTGCGCGGGGCCGGCATCGTCGAGGAGCTGGAGCGAGAGCTCGGCATCCCCATCTACGACTCGGTCAGCGTCACCGTGTGGAAGAGCCTGCTGCTGGCAGGCCAGGACCCCAGCGCCATCCACGGCTGGGGCCAGCTGTTTCACGACCCTCGGCTCGGCTGACACACCCCGGTCCTCTCGACAGCAACAGCAATAGCAACATCAGCACCTGCAACAACCACCAACAACAAGATGAGGTTCTCCCATGCAAACTCCCACCCTCGTGACGGCGACCCGCCGGCTTACCCTCGGCGCCCTGATCGCCGCCCCCCTGCTGGTGGCCACCAGCCAGGCCCAGGCCGAAACCCTGCTGCGAGTAGCCGGCAATTTCTCCGGCAACAAGCTTCACGTGGACAACGTGGAGCGGCCCTTCTTCGCCGAGCTCGATGCCCGTGACGACCTGGCGGTGAGCTACAACCCGATGGACGCCATCGGCGTGGAAGCCGCGGACGCCCTGCGCAACATACGCTCCGGTGCCTTCGACGTGATGTCGGTGCAGATCGGCATGGCCTCCCGCGACGATCCGTTCTTCGAGGGCATCGATCTGGCCGGAGTCACCGCGGACCTGGACCAGCAGCGCGAGGCGGTGGACGCCTTCCGTGCCGACTTCGACGCCCGCCTGCAGGAACGCTTCAACGCCAAGCTGATGACGCTGTGGCCATTCGGCCCGCAGATGATGTTCTGCAACGGTGACATCAACGGTGCCGACGACCTGGCTGGCAAGAAGGTGCGGGTGTTCACGCCGTCGATGTCACGGCTGGTGGAAGGACTCGGCGCGGTGCCGGTGACGCTGCAGTTCAGCGAGGTCTACCTGGCGCTGCAGCGCGGCGTCGCCGACTGCGGAGTGACCGCGCCGTCGGCCGGCAGCAACGGCAAGTGGCCGGAAGTGACCGATCACTTCGTACCGCTGCCGCTGTCCTACTCGGTGCAGGGCCACTTCATGAACCTGGACACCTGGAACGGCTTCGACGCCGAGCAGCAGGCATCGCTGAGCGAGGCCTTCGCCCGCCTCGAGGACCAGATGTGGGACCTGGCCTACACCGTCAACGACGATGCCATCGCCTGCAATACCGGTCAGCCGAGCTGCGAGAACCACACCGCCTACGACATGACCCTGGTGGACATCGACGAGGACTCCCGCGCGCGCATCGAGCAGATCACCTCCGAGGCGGTGCTGCCGGTGTGGGCGGAGACCTGCGACGCCCGCTACCCCGAGTGCACTGCGCTGTGGAACGCAAGCGTCGGCGAGGTCACCGGCCTGAGCGCCAGCGCGCCCTGAGCGGCGGCTGATCGACCCTGTCGCCCACGACCAGGGGCCGCCCATGCGGCGGCCCCGTCCCCAGGAGCATCCCGATGTCCGATTCCCGTCCCTCCGGTGCGCATCCGCCACCCGACGCCAGATCGCCCGGCGCTGCATCCGGTGCCGCCTCGATGGCTGTATCACCGGACTCCCGGCTCGACCGGGGACTTGCCCGTCTGTCCCGCGGTGCCGCTCTGGCCGCCGGCTACGGCGCGCTGTTGCTGTCTGCGCTGATCACCTTCGAGGTGCTGGCGCGCAAGTTCTTCGCCTTCTCGCTACAGGGGGTCGACGAAATCGGTGGCTATGTGCTGGCCATCGGTGTCGCCTTCAGCTTCGCCTTCGCCCTGACCCAGCGCGCCCATACCCGGGTTGACGTCCTGCTGACGCGACTGCCGCCCCGGCTGCGCGCCCTGCTCAACCTGGTGGCGCTGGTGCTGTTGTGCGTGTTTTCGCTGTTTATGTTGTGGCGGGCGGGCGCGACCCTGGGCGAGACCCTGGAGTTCTCCAGCCTGGCCAGCACCCCGCTGCAGACCCCGCTGTGGATCCCCCAGTCGCTGTGGCTGATCGGGCTTTCGGTGTTCGCCATCGTCACCCTGCGCGCCGCCGTCCGGGCCGGTGTCCAGCTGGCGCGCGGCCAGATCGGCGCGCTCAACGCCGGCTGCGACCCGCTCAGCGCCGATGACGAGCTCGACGAGGCACGCCGCCACTATGTTGCAGCGGAGGCTGCCACGCCTGGCCATTCGGCGGATGGCCAGATAGCCGGCCGGGAGAAGACACCATGATCTCCGTCACCGAGGTACTGCTGGGCTTTGGCCTGATGATTTCCATGATGGCGCTGGGCATCCATGTGGCGGTGGCCATCTTCACCACCGCCGCCCTCGGCGCCATGCTCTACCTGGGCACCCCGCTGCTGTTCTCCTTCGGCGACCTGTTGTGGGGCACCCTCAACGACTTCATCCTGACCGCCATTCCGCTGTTTATCCTGCTCGGCGAGCTGCTGCTGCGGGCCGGCATCACCGAGCGCATGTACTCGGCGCTGTCGGTGTGGCTCAACCGCCTGCCTGGCGGTCTGCTGCACACCAACATCGGCGCCTCATCGGTGTTCGCCGCCATGTCCGGCTCGTCGGTGGCCACCGCCGCCACCATCGGCACCGTGGCCCTGCCGGCCTTCGCCGAGCGCGGCTACAGCGAGCGCCTGGCGCTGGGCACCCTGGCCGCCGGGGCGACGCTCGGCATCCTGATTCCGCCCAGCATCAACATGATCATCTACGGGGCGATCACCAACACCTCCATCGGCGCCCTGTTTATCGCCGGTATCGTGCCCGGGCTTGCCCTGGCGGCCACCTTCATGCTGGTAATCGTGGGCATGAGCCTGCTGCGCCCCGGGGTCGCCGGCGAGCGCGAGCCGCGGGTGCCGCTGGCCCAACGTCTGCGCTCGCTGGTCGATCTGCTGCCGCCGGCGTTCGTCTTCGCCATCGTCATCGGCAGCATCTACAGCGGCTGGGCGACCCCCACCGAGGCCGCCGCCCTGGGGGTGGTGGCAGCACTACTGCTCGCGGCGCTCAACCGCAAGCTGACCATCGCCATGCTTCACGAGTGCTTTCTGTCCATGGCACGCACCACCGCCATGATCATGCTGATCATCTCTGCGGCGTTCTTTCTCAACTATATCGTCGGCATCCTCGGCATCCCCTTCGCCCTGACCCAGTGGGTCTCGGAACTGGGACTGTCGCCGCTGGGGCTGATCCTGGCACTGGTGGTGTTCTACCTGGTGCTGGGCTGCTTTCTCGAGACCCTGTCGATGATGATCGCCACCGTACCCATCGTGGTGCCCATGGTGGTGCAGTTCGGCTTCGATCCGGTGTGGTTCGGCGTATTTCTGGTGATCATGATGGAAATCTCGTTGATCACCCCGCCCATCGGCATGAACCTCTACGTGGTGCAGGGGGTGCGCGGACGCGGCTCGATCGTCGACGTGATGATCGGCAGCCTGCCCTTCCTCGCGGTGATGCTCGCCTTCGTCGCCCTGATCACCGCATGGCCGGCCATCGTGCTGTGGCTGCCGGGGGTGATGGGATGATCGGCGATATCCGCCACGCCTTGGCACCAAGCACCTGAACAACAATGAATAACTCCGGCGCGAGCCGGTCTCTGGAGAGCAAGATGCAACGCCTCGATACTCTGATCACCAACGCCACCGTGATCACCGCCGCCGACCGCTTTGTCGCCGATATCGGCATTCGCGACGGGCGTATCGTCGCCCTCGGCGAAGGACTCGCCGAGGGTGCAGGCCCAGTCGGCGAGACCATCGACGCCAGCGGCCTGTGGGTGATGCCCGGCGGCATCGACGCCCACTGCCACCTGGCCCAGCCGCTGGGTGACGGCGCGGTGATGGCCGATGACTTCGCCAGCGGTACCCGCTCGGCGGCGGCCGGTGGCACCACCACGGTGATTCCCTTCGCCGCCCAGTTCAAGGGACAGTCGCTGCGCGCGGCGGTGGAGGACTACCACCGCGAGAGCGACGGCAAGGCGATGATCGACTACGCCTTTCACATGATCGTCACCGACCCCAACCAGACGGTGCTGCGCGAGGAGCTGCCGGCGCTGATCGAGGAGGGTTACAGCTCGTTCAAGATCTACCTGACCTACGACGACCTGAAGCTCAACGACCGCGAGGTGCTCGAGGTGCTGGCGCTGGCCCGCCGCGAGGGCGCCATGGTCATGGTCCACGCCGAAAACGCCGACTGCATCGCCTACCTGACCGAACTGCTGGAAGCCCAGGGCCACACCGCCCCGCGCTACCACGCCGAGGCCCACTCCTCCATCGCCGAACGCGAGGCCACCCACCGCGCGATCTCGCTGGCCGAGCTGATCGACGTACCGCTGCTGATCGTCCACGTTTCCGGCCCCCAGGCGATCGAGCAGATCCGCTGGGCCCAGAGCCGTGGCCTGCGGGTCTACGGCGAAACCTGCCCCCAGTACCTGATGCTGACCGCCGATGACCTGGACCAGGACGGCTTCGAAGGCGCCAAGTGCGTGTGCAGCCCTCCGCCCCGGGACCCGGCGGCCCAGCAGGCGGTGTGGGAGGCGCTGGAAAGCGGTGTTTTCCAGGTGTTCTCGTCGGACCACGCGCCCTTCCGCTACGAGGACGACAAGGGCAAGAAGCTGCATGGCGAGGAGGCGAGTTTTTCCTGCATCCCCAACGGTATTCCGGGGCTCGAGACGCGCCTGGCGATCCTGTTCTCGGAGGGCGTGGTCAAGCAGCGCATCGACGCCACCCGCTTCGTCGCGCTGACCGCCACCAACCCGGCCAAGATCTACGGCCTTTATCCGCGCAAGGGCACCATCGCCGTGGGCAGCGACGCCGACCTGACCCTATGGGACCCCGAGGCCCGGGTCACGGTGCGCAACGACGACCTGCACCACGCGGTGGACTACACCCCCTACGAGGGCCTGGAGCTGACCGGGCGGGTGGTCTTGGCGCTGTGCCGAGGCCAGATCGTCGCCCGCGACGGCAAGCCCTGCGGCCAAGCCGGTGACGGCCAGTTCCTGCGCTGCGACAAGCCCACCCCGGCGAGGCCCAGAGGGCAGGCCAAGGGGTTCTAGGCTTCATACAAAAAGTCGACGATCGATGGTTAGACAAGGCAAGAATCGGCTACAAACCGCCTGATGTGATGTTTGTGGCCGATTGGGAGAGATGGTGTCTAGGCAACATCCAGCAGAGAACCTGAGGACTGGCACCATGGCTGCTACGCTCCACCATGTTGTGCTCGGCGCTTGCGTCCTCAGGCGACTCCTGCGGGCCGACGGCCCCTCGTGGAGACCAGGACGCCATGGAGCTACAATGGATGTCAGGCATCATCGGGAGAAGGCGCTGCTGGAGGCATCTGAAAAGGTCACAACAGGGGTCATCATTGGCTCTACCATTGGCGCCCTTCAACCCCAGGGCCCAGATGGCCACTTCCCTGGTCGCCATTGGGCTTGGCATGCTGCTGATGGCACTGATCGCGTACCGGCTAGGCTCCCTTCGAGCCAATGAGGACGCGACAGAGGAGGGTAATGCATGACACTCAACGAACTCCTGCTTGGCGCCGCCATCGGCCTGTCGCCTGCACTGGTCTATCTGGTCGGCATGCTGATCATGCGCCTTCAGGACCTGCGCAGGCATCCGTAACTCGACCGACACCCCCTGATTTTGGTGATATCAACCGACATCGGCCACAACCTGTGGCCAATGTAACGGCTTGGCGTATTGCCAAGGTGCTTTAGCGTCGATCAGTCACCGTTCGCCCCCGGCAGACGGTTGGCAAAGCCAGCTCAGGGCTCGCGCCGCAGAGGGACTACGGCTACCCCAGCGCTTCCTCGACGATGGCGCGGGCCTCGTCGCTCATGGGCAGGCCCAATGCGAGCTGGTGGGCGGCGGGGGACATCTTCTTCCAGGTCATCTGGACGATGCGGATCAGGTGGTCGTGATCGACCTGACGCGAGAAGTCGGCGAAGTAGTTCTCGAGGAACACCAGGCAGGCGCAGTCTTCCACCGCCTGGGTGCCGGGGTCGCGCCCCAGTCCCTGCTTGCGGATCATCCGCGCCACCTCGTCGGCGTCAGCGTCGCTGTAGCCGCAGGCCCGCATCACCTCCGCCGCCAGTTGGCCGGCGCGCTTGCCCTGGTCACGTCGCCAGGTCAGGTAGCCGATGCGGCCCTCTTCATAGTCACTGCGCGGCACCTCCCAGCGTTTCAGGTGCTGGTTGTGCACGGCAAGCTGCACCAGCTCCGGTGCTTCGGGATCGAGACGCTCGAGCCAGGCGCTCATGCGCCCGGCGTGCCACAGCTCCTGGGGCTGTGACGCCCCGTCCACCTCCACGCGGCGAGGGTCCTCGGCGTGCAAGGCGTCGAGCCTTGCCTGGGCCTGGTCGATGGGCGTTGTCGTCATGGGATTCCTCGATGGCGTCGATGCGTTGCCCATCATGGTAACCGTCTGACGGCCATCTCAGTAGTCTTGCGCCGCACCATGGCCGCGTAGATGACGGCAGGCCAGCGCCAGCGGCAGCAGAAAGATGGCGAAGCACCACAGCGCGGTGGCGACCGAGACGACAAGCACGAGGCGCGTCCACGGACGCTCAAGGGAAGCCAGCAGCGGGCGTAGCCCCTCGAGCAACACGCCCAGCACGAGGTCCATGCTCGGCAACAGCATGGCATTGAGTACCCCGGCCCAGATCGCCAGGTCGATGGGCACGCCATGGGGCACCAGGCTGACCAGCGCCAGGAGGGCCAGCACGACGAGCGCCATCCAACGACAAATGCGGCGAGGTTCCATCGACAGGGCGGGCATCGGCGGGAACCGGTGGGGCAGCGTGAGCATGGGCAGCACCGAGCAGGGAGATGTTCATACTCTATACTGCTCCTCCCCTACCCCCTTTGACTGACCTTTGTGTGCGTTATCACCTACACGGCAGTCAGCATGATCTACATCACGTTTTGCGCGGTAAGCCCCGTAATTCGGCGCTAGATCGTCAATCGACTAGTACCAACGGCCGATACGTGACACCAAAACAGCGCAGGGCCGACGCTTTGGCGTCGGCCCTGCGGAGTAGTAGAACGCACCTGATGGAAACCGGTACCTGAGTCGCACCGGCCAGGCTAGAAGGTATAGACCACGCTGCCGGTCAGGCTATCGACGTGCCCGATCTCGTCGGCATCGATGCGCTCGACCTCCAGACGCCCGGTCACATCGAACAGCTGCACTCGGGCGCCCAGCCCGAATACCGGGTCGGTGCCGGAGTAATCCTTGTTCAGGCCATTGCCGCTGCGGTCGGCGTCCCAGTCCGCCATACCGGCCTTGCCGTAGACGCCGAAGGGACCAAAGCTGAAACCAGCGATGCCCATGGCCTGCAGGCTCTCCACCTCGAGCCGTGCCGAGGTGCCGTCGACCTCACCGTCGAGCTCACCGCCGTTGAGGTAGGACAGCTCCGCCCCCAGATCGAGGAAGGGCAGCCAGCCGAAGTTGTAGCCGGCAAAGACCTTGGCCGCCGACGCCTCGTCGTCAAAGTCGTCATCGCCCTGCATCTGGCCGGCGCCGACACCGACGTACAAGCCGGTACTGCCGCCCGCCACGCAGTGGGTCGACGTCAGCAGGGCCAGCCCCAGGGCCGCCCCGACCAGCGCCATCCGCCGCAATATCCGTGACATCCTGAAAACTCCGTAGAAACGTTGTCCTGTTGTGCAACACCAGGCACACCTGACACTTTTTTTCAGTCTATCGTGGGAAGACATTCTTTGCAGTACCGATTGAAGGAAAGTTCCGCGCCTGCCTCGAACGATCTGCTGACTACCTCAAGCGGATGACCCGAGGGAGGGAAGTCGTGGAACCCCAGCTATTGTTATGTTATAACTTTCAACCATTTTGCTCGATCGATTCGCCCCGGAGCTATCCTGCATGACCCATCGTCACCGTCCCGAAGGGCCTTGCCACTTCTCGCTGATGTCCCTGTCCATGCGGCGCCGGCTGATGCTGGTGCTGATTCCCCTGTTGCCGCTGTGGCTGGCGGTGTCCTGGTCCGCCGGGTGGTGGCACTGATGTCACGCCTCGTCTTGCATGACCTGCAGTTGGCACGCGGTGGGCGCACCGTGCTCGAACACCTCGAGGGACGCTTTCAGGATGGCGCCATCACCGCGCTCATCGGCGCCAACGGCGCCGGCAAGAGTACCCTGATCCAGGCCATCATGGGCAACCTGACGCCGGTCGCAGGCCGCGTCGAATGCGCCGTCCCGGCGGCGCGCCGCGCCTGGCTGCCGCAGCAGCTGGCGCTGGACCTGAGCTTCCCGATGAGCGTCGAGGAGCTGATCATGACCGGCACCTGGCCGAGTCATGGCGCCTTCAAGGGCTATTGCGCCGCCCACTATCGCCGCGGGCGCGAGATCATGGAGCGCCTAGGGATTTCTCAGCTGGCCCACCGCCCGTTGGGCGAGCTGTCCGGCGGCCAGCGCCAGCGAGCGCTGATCGGTCGGACGCTGATGCAGGAAGCCGAACTGCTGCTGCTCGATGAACCCTTTGCCAACGTCGACGTCGATACCGTCGAGATGCTGATGGACGTGCTGCGCGAGATGGCCGAACAGGGAGCGACCCTGATCATCGTGCTGCACGACATGGAGCAACTGGCACGCCTGGCCGATGATGTCCTGATCCTGTCCCAGGGCCACGGCCGCTGGGCCACGCCGGATGCGCTGGTGGAGCGTCACACCGGTCAATTGACCCGCCCACCTCGACTGCCGCTGACCTTTCCTGGATCTGTCTGAATGCTCGACTCGCTGCTTTCCACCCTGTACCTGTGGCTGATCGCCCCTTTCGACTATGCCTTCATGAGCCGTGCCCTGCTGGCCAGCCTGGCGCTGTCGCTGGCGGCACCGCCGCTGGGGGTCTTCCTGATGCTGCGCGGCATGAGCCTGATCGGTGACGCCATGTCCCACGCCATCCTGCCCGGCGTTGCGCTGGGTTTTCTGATGGCCGGTTTCTCGCTGCCCATCATGAGCCTTGGCGGCATGCTGTCAGGGCTATTGATCGCGCTGTTGGCCGGCAGCGTGTCCCAGCTCACCGGCCACCGGGAAGACTCGGCCATGGCGAGCTTCTTCCTGATCTCGCTGGCGGCCGGTGTGATGCTGGTCGCCCTGGGCGGCAGCAGTGTCGATCTGACCCATGTGCTGTTTGGCTCCATCCTGGCGGTGGACACCACCGCCCTGGTGCTGATCACCGGCATCAGTAGCCTGATCGTGATCACCCTGGCGGTGATCTTCCGCGCCCTGGTGGTGGAATGCCTCGACCCGCTGTTTCTGCGCAGCCAAGGCACCAGAAGCGGTCTGGTCCACGGTGTCTTCCTGGGACTCGTCGTGCTCAACCTTACCGCCGGGTTTCAGACCCTGGGCACGCTGATGGCGGTCGGTCTGATGATGCTGCCGGCCACCACCGCTCGCTTCTGGAGCACGCGCCTCGAGGGCCTGATAGTGCTGTCGGTGGTGATCGCGCTGGGCGCCAGCCTCGGTGGCCTGCTGATTTCCTACCACCTGAGCCTGCCCTCTGGACCGGCCATCATCCTGCTGGCCGGTGTGGCCTATCTGCTGTCGGCGCTGTTTGGCCGCCAGCACAGTCTTTCTGCTCGCCTTCGTCGTCGCGCCACACCGCTGCGCGCCGACGACCACGCCTGACGCGCCCCGCCGTCCCCTGACCAACCGGAGATCAACGTCCATGCCACTGTCACTGCCTCATGCCTTCGTCAAACGCCACGCCTGGATTGCCCTGACGGGACTCGCCCTTGGCCCCCAGGCCGTGGCAGACGAGCCCACCCAGGTGGTCGCCAGCTTCAGTGTATTGGCCGACATGGTACGCAACGTCGGCGGCGACAGGGTCGAGGTCACCTCGCTGGTCGGCCCCGACAGCGACCCCCACGTCTACTCCCCTCGCCCGACCGACGCCAGGGCCCTGGCCGAGGCAGACCTGGTGGTGCTCAACGGCCTGCAGTTCGAGGGCTGGATGACGCGCCTGCTCGACGCCAGCGGCTATCAGGGCAAGACCGTTGTCGCCACGGACGGAGTGCCGCTGCTGGCCTATGGCGGCCAATCACTGCATCGCCAGGACGAGGAAGGGGACGAGCACGACCATAAAGAGCACGACCATGAAGAGCACGACGGCCACGACCATGACAGCCATGAAGAGCACGGCGGACACGGTGATCACGACAGCCATGAAGACCATGAAGATCACGACGGCCACGATGATCACGACAGCCACGACCATGGCGAGTACGACCCCCATGCCTGGCTCGACCTGTCGGCAGGACTGATCTATGTCGCCAATATCCGCGACGGACTGATCGCCGTCGACCCTGACAACAGCGAGCACTACGCGTCCAGGGCCGACAGCTACATGGAGGATATCCAGGCGGCCCACGACCAGGTGCTCGCGCTGCTCGACGACCTGCCGGAACACGCCCAGGTCATCGTCGGCCACGACGCTTTCGGCCACTTCTCTCGGGCCTACGGCATCGACTTCCTGTCGCCGGTCGGTCTGTCCACCGAAGCGGAACCGTCAGCGGCAGATATCGCGCGCATGGTGGACGTCATCCGTGAACGCCAGATTCCGGCGCTGTTTGTCGAGAACATGTCCAGCCCGGCGCTGATGGAACAACTGTCCGAGGAAACCGGCGTGCCCATCGCCGGCTCACTCTACAACGGCGCCCTGTCCGAAGAAGGGATGACGTCTCACTACCTGGGAATGATCCTGCACAATGCCGAGGTGCTGCATCAGGGGTTGGTCGATGCCGAGGGTCATGACCATGACGATAGCCATGACCACCACGATAGCCACGACGACCACGACCACGACCACTGATCCTGTCATCACGACCCGCTCGCTCGACAGTTCGAGTGGACACCACACGCCGTCCTGTCGACCTGCAGAAAACAAAGGACCGCCCTGGGGCGGTCCTTTCGTCTTTCGCTCCAAACGGCGGTCTTCAGTCGACGCTTGAGGCAACCGACATCAGGCTTCGGGGATCTCCAGTGCATCGCGCACCACGGGCCAGGCCTCCTCGCCGTCGCGCGTGGTGACCCCCTCGAGGAAGCCCTTGGTCTCCTCGGGGTGTTCACGCAGCCAATCGACGGCAACCGCCTCCGGCTCGCGCTCTTCGTAGCTGAAGCCACGGATCATGGCGCTCTGGTCATCGGCGGTAAACACCAGCTGATCGAGCAGACGGGTGGCATTGGGGTGGCTCTCGGCCAACTCGCTGCGCACCAGGGTGCGCACGTCGCTGCGGCCGCCTTCCGGGCCCCACATGTCCTCGGGGTCATCCAGATAACGCACGTCGAACTCGATGTTCATCCAGTGCGGGGTCCAGGCGGCGAACACGATCCACTCTTCACGATCGATCGCCGCGTCCACGGCGCTCAGCATGCCTGGCGTCGAGGTCTCGGACAGGTTCCAGTCACCCAGACCGTAGGTGTCCTCATCCACGGCGCTGTTGAGCGAGTCGCTCATGCCGGAGCCCACCTCGATGGAATAGACGGTGCGGTCCAGCTTGTCGGCAAACTCTTCCTTGTCCAGATCCTCCGCCGTTTTCACGCCGGCTTCGTAGACGTAGGTGGGTACGGCAAAACCGAGGCGCGCACCGTCGACGTTGTTGCCAAGGTCCTCGAGCTTGGACTCGCCATCCTCGAAGCTGGCGTCGTACATGCCCTGCTGGGCCGGCAACCAGGCCGCCAGAAAGGCGTCGAGCTCTCCCTGGCGCAGGGCCTGATAGGTGATGGTGGAGCCCAGCTCTTCCTGGACCGGCTCATAACCCAGGGTCTCGAGCAGGGTGGATGCCAGGGCCGTCTTGACCGTTACACCGGGCCAGGCGGGCACGGAAAAACGAACCTGGGCATCTTCCTGGTCCTGAGCGTGGGCGCCGAAGGAAGCCGCGAGCGCGATCGAGGCCGCCAGGGCCAAGGGCATGGAATGGTGTCGCATGGTTCACCTGTCGATAGCTGTAGAAGCCATCAACCATACCGGCTCGGCACACCGCCTCAAGAACGCGCCTTCAACGACTGGGTCACGGCACCGCACTTACCTGTTTGCCAGAAGTCCTTTGCTGGACCAGTCTTAAGAGGCCCGTTTCGCCGGAGGAAACACCAAGATGGCTGACATCGACTACACCCTGGAGCGCCAGATAACCCTCAAGGCACTCGCCAAGGCCTTGTCCCGCGGGTTTTCGCCCATCGTCGAGGTGGAGTCGATGGATGGCATCTACACGGTGCGCTTTCATCACGCCAACGGCACCACAGAGCTTGCCGACGACAAGGGGCGAACCCGCACCTTTCTCGGCACCGGCGAGATCCGCGAGTTACTCGGCGGCGTCGGCCTGACCCATGGCGTCCTGACCTGGACCGACCAGTGCGGTGACGAGATGATCGGCGTGGAGGGCAAGGCCATGACCCCCGACGAGATGCTGGCCAACGGCACACGCATCTCCTTTCGTTAGGGCACACGTATCTCCTGTCGTCAGGGGGCATCGGCCAGTCGGTTGCGTCCGCCCCTGGTCGCCTTGTCATTGTCGTTGTCGCTACGCCTGCGGCGCCAGCGACACATTACGCCTCGGCCCCCTTGGCCTGCCTGGTAGGGCGGAGTACCGTAGAGGGCGCCTCGTCTGTGCAGGGAAAGCCGCAATGACCACTTCGATGCCGTGGTACACCAGGTCCTCTTGGACAGCCCTGATGGCACTGCTGCTGGTGCTGCTGGGGGGCTGTGCCTCGGCCCCGCTGAGCACCGATGACGGCGGCCAGGGACTGTCCATGGAACGTGCCCTGATCCTGTCCGAGGCGCGCAGCGCCGTCGGCACCCCCTACCGGTTCGGCGGCAACGATCCGCGCGGGCTGGACTGTTCCGGCCTGGCCCAGATGACGTATTCCCGGGCGGGTATCCCCTTGCCGCGCTCATCCCGTGAGCAATACCGGCGCCTGCCGCCCATCGACGAGGCACGGCCGGGTGACCTTCTGTTCTTCGCTACCGGCAAGGGTCCCGGGGTCAGCCATGTCGGCATCTACGCCGGCGACGATGTGATGATCCACGCGCCCGGACGCGGGCGAACGGTCACCACCACCTCGCTGTCCATAGACTATTGGCAGGATCGCTTCGTCGGGGCGGCCGCGCCGGCGCCCTGACACTCGCCGCCACGAGGCCGCGCCCCGGTCTCACCGATCGACCCGACGGGTCCGTCCGGGCCCGTCGCCATCAACCGCCAAGGAGACGACCATGACGCTACGACTGGGTGATACCGCACCGGACTTCACACAGGAAAGCACCGCCGGCACCATTCACTTTCATGAGTGGGCCGGTGACAGCTGGGTCATCCTGTTCTCTCACCCCAAGGACTTCACCCCGGTGTGCACCACCGAACTCGGGGAAGTGTCGCGCCTCAAGGGTGAATTCGACAAACGCAACGCCAAGGCCATCGGCCTGTCGGTGGATCCCATCGAGGATCACCACGCCTGGGCCGGCGATATCGAGGACACCCAGGGCCACGGGCTCAACTTCCCGCTGCTCGCCGACGCCGATCGCAAGGTCAGTGACCTCTACGACATGATCCACCCCAACGCCAACGACACCCTGACGGTGCGAAGCGTATTCATCATCGATCCGGCCAAGAAGGTGCGCCTGACGCTGACCTACCCGGCCAGCACCGGACGCAACTTCGACGAGATCCTGAGGGTGCTGGACAGCCTGCAGCTGACCGACGGCTACAAGGTGGCGACCCCGGTGAACTGGAACCATGGCGACCGTTGCATCATCGTGCCCGCCGTCTCCAACGACGAGGCCAAGACCCTGTTCCCAGAGGGCTGGGACGAACAGCGTCCGTACCTGCGTTTTGTCAAACAGCCCGGCAAAAAGTAACCAGCAACAGGACTGAGACCGTCCGAGGGGGACGAACAGCGCCCCCTCTCTATCTACCGCTACGTCAGACAGCCTACCCCCTCAGCGATGGCCGCCCCGGGCGGCCATCGTCGTGTCGGCGTCTTCCGACGCCTAATAAGCATATAACGGATTGATCGCACGCCTGCGTGTCGCCCTCGTCCCCCGGTCGTTATCATGCTGATCATTAACTTCATTGCTCCGGGAGGGCTCCATGCCCCAGCTCCTTTACCGCTGGCTGACCGCCGCCGCCCTGCTTCTGCCTGGTACCGCCATCGCCGCCGACGAAGGTCCGCTGGAGGTTGGTTATATGCCGATCCTGCCGGTGGCTCAGCTATTCGTGATGGAGGGCGAAGGCTGGACCGAAGAGGCCGGCCTGGAACTTGAGCTGACACGCTTTTCCAGCGGGCCGGCGATGGTCCAGGCGCTGGCCTCGGGGGATCTCGACGTCATGTACTTCGGTATCGGCCCGGCCATGGTGGCTCGCGCCAACGGTGTACCGATCAAGGTACTGGCGGCCGCCATCCAGGAGCAGATCGGCCTGGTCGCCCGCGGCGAACTGGCCAGCCTGATGGCCGACGCCGACCCGGCCCAGGCCATCGCCGACTTTACCGAGCGCGAAGGCCGTCGGCCCAAGATCGCCACCTTCCCCAAGGGCTCGGTACCCGACACGGTATTGCGCTACTGGCTGGACGAACGCCTGGGCATCGGCAGTGACGCCGTCGAGATCGTCGCCATGGGCGCCGATCGTGTCCAGCAGGCGCTGCTGGCCGGTGCAGTGGACGCCGCCTCGACCCTGGAGCCGATACTCTCCACCGTGACCGAACGCCTCGACGACGCCCAGATCGTGGCCCACGCCTCGGACATGTTGCCGGGTCAACCCGGCGCGGTGCTGGCAGCACGCGAAAGCCTGCTCGAACAGCGCCCCGATGCCGTCAGCACCTTGCTCGAACTTCACCTGCGAGCGACCCACGCCCTGGTCGATACGCCACAGCAGGTCGCCCCCTCGGTGCGCGAGTTCGTCGGCAAGCGTCTGGTGCCGCTGGAAACCGTAGAGGCTGCACTGTCCTCGCCCTTCGCCAACTACGGCGCCGATCCCCACGCGATCGTCGAGGGCACCCGCACCATGCATGACTTCCAGCTGGCCAACGGCACCCTCAAGCAGGGCCTCGACATCGACACTCTGTTCGACACCCGCTGGTACGACGACCTGGTCGCAAGCGCTGACGCAGACGCCGAAGAAGGCGACACGAGCCCATGAAGTCGGTATCTCGTAGCCGGCGCACCGGCCTCGGTGCGCTGGGGCTCGTCGCCTTTGTGGCACTCTGGGAGATCTCACTGCGCCTGGGGCTGCTGCCCGGCAATCTGGTCCCGCTGCCCACTGCGATCCCGACGGTCTTCTGGGGCGAGGTGGTCGACGGCATCTGGTGGGAAGTCGTCAGCTCGAGCCTGTCTCACTACAGCGTAGGGGTGGCCATCGGCTCGCTGGCAGGCATCGCCATGGGCGTAGCGGCGGCTCTGCTGCCGGTATTCGACGCCCTGCACGCCTGGCTGGCGCGCCTGCTGCGCCCGATCCCGCCACTGGCCTGGATCCCTTTCGCCATCATCTGGTTCGGGATCACGCCATCGGCGGCAGCCTTCATCATCAGTATCGGGGTGTTCTGGATCAACTACTTCGCCAGCTACAGCGCGGTGCGTGCGGTGGACCCCGGCTATGACGAGGTAGCCAGGGCCTTCGGCCAGGGTTCGCTGCTGGCCCGCCTGACCAAGGTCAGCCTGCCCGCGGCGGCCCCCGGCATCCTCGGTGGCCTGCGCGCCGGCCTCGGCCAGGGCTGGATGACCGTGGTCGCGGCCGAACTGTTCGGCATTCCCGGCATCGGCCAGCGCATGATGGAGGCCTCGGGCCTGCTGGCCACCGATATCGTGGTGGTCTACATGCTGACCATTGCGGCGCTCTACGCCCTGTTCGACCTGGGCTTCCTGCATCTGCAAAAAAGGCTGCTGATATGGACACCCTGACAGCCGAACGCAACGCCGACGCCTGCGTGCTCAAGGCCCATGACCTGGCCTTGGGCTTCGGCGGCCAGCGTGTGCTCGAACATGTCGACCTGCGCCTGGCTCCACGGGAGTTCATCGCCATCGTCGGTGCCTCCGGGGTCGGCAAGTCGACCCTGCTGCGGGCACTCTGCGGCCTGCTGCCGGCGGTGGCAGGCGAGCGCTGGCTGGACGAGAGCCCACGTGATGGAGCGCGGCCCTGGTCGATGGTCTTCCAGGCGCCGCGGCTGTTTCCCTGGCGACGCATCCGCGCCAATGTGGCGCTCGGGCTCGAGGGACTGGGGCTGTCCCGGGAGGAGCGCCAGCGCCGCGCCCTTGCGCCGCTGGAGCTGGTCGGCCTGGGTGACATGGCCGAGCGCTTTCCTTCCACCCTGTCCGGCGGCCAGCAACAGCGTGTCGGCATTGCCCGGGCGCTGGCAGTAAAGCCCCGGGTGCTGTTCATGGACGAGCCCTTCTCGGCGCTGGATGCGATCACTCGCCGTCGCCTGCAGAACGAGTTGATCGACCTGCGCCAGCGCACCGAGGCCGCCATCGTCTTCGTTACCCACGACATCGAAGAGGCGGTGCTGCTGGCCGACCGGGTGATGGTGCTCGGTGGACACCAGGGCGGGGGCCCGGCGCGGGTCATCGACACCCTCGAGATCACGCTGCCCACCGACAATCGCCGTGAGCATGCCGACTTCGGCGCCCAGGTCCATCATCTGGAAACATTGATCGGCGCCGCCCCGGAGGCGTCATGAGCGATACCGGCCTGCCCCCCCGTGAAGCGGGCGATTCACGCTTGAAGGTGATGCTTCACGCTCCCTGCGCCGAGAGTCTTGCCCGCGCCAGGCGCAATGCCCGCAACCTCAAGGCCGCCAGCCCCGAGGCCGAGGTGCTGATCATCACCAACGCCGGCGGTGTGGCCGCCGCCGTCGCCACCCCGGACGACACCGACGCATGGTTAAGACTGTGTCGCAACAGTCTCGACGCCCAGGGCATCGTCGACACCCGGGGACTGGCCATCGTCGAGGCAGCGGTACTCACCCTGGCCGAGGGCCAGCGCCAGGGCTGGGCCTATATCCGCGCCTGACGCACGCGTTTGATCCACGTCCAGACAGACCGCCTTGGCAGGAGGCCATTGCGGTCGCCCTTGCTGGTCACCCTTGCAGGTCGCCCTTGCAGGTCGCCCTTGCAGGTCGCCCTTGAAGGCGAGAACGGAGCCAGGCGCGACGCGCCCTCTGCCCCCCAAGATTCCCACGCTCTGCCAATGGCGTTCGACCAATGTCGCAGCTCGCCGACTGAACATTTTGCAGATTCGCGCATCAGACCTTGTCACAAATCTTTCAATAAAGCTTAAGCGCGCGTTAAGGCAAAGCCGCTACGCTGCAGCCCTAGCGATGGTGTCAGTAGTTGTCTTCTGGCCCGCCCCCTGCACCGACAAGGAATTCCGAACATGCCCTTCCTACAGCAGGTCTCCCGTACTCGCCCCCGCTTCGCCACCAAGGGGCTTCTTCGTATCTCTCTGGCCCTGGTCGGCGGCCTCGCCCTGATGGCCTTCTGGTCGTCCATCAGCCTGCCCCTCGGCAGCCTCAGCCTGATTCTCGGTGGCCTCGCCCTGTGGCCCCGAACCGCAAGCTCGGAGCGTCGAGACGACGCCACAGACAGCGGCAACGGCGTACCGGTTCGCGAGCTCGCTCTCGCCGCCCTGGGGGTATTGATCGCGCTGCAATTGCTGGGCTGACGCCCGGCGAGCTGTCGCGGTTCACCGTCTCCCGGCTCAAGGGGGATATCTCAGACCATCGCCGCTTTACAGCGGCGCGCAGTGACCGGATCATGACTCCCTGCAAGGCGACCCTCGCCGCCTTCGTCCAACGCCAGGGAGGCCTGTCATGACGACGACACTCACCGGCGCCGACATCGGCGCACGGCTGACCCGGCTGCGCCAGGCGGCGCCGCTGGTCCATAGCCTGACCAACTACGTGGCCATGAACAGCGCCGCCAATGTGCTGCTGGCCGTGGGCGCTTCACCGGCCATGGTCCATGCGCGTGAGGAAGCGGCCGAGTTCGCGGCATTGGCCGACGCTGTGCTGATCAATATCGGTACGCTCTCGCCTCACTGGGTCGAGGCCATGATCGAGGCTGCCACCAGTGCCGGCGAGCACCAGACTCCCTGGGTGCTCGACCCCGTTGCCGTTGGCGCCACCGCCTATCGGCGAGAGTCTGCCGCCAGGCTGCTGGACTTGAGGCCCAGCGTCATTCGCGGCAACGCCTCGGAGATCATCGCCCTGGCCGAGGACGGTCTTGGCGGGCGCGGCGTCGACTCCACAGCCGCCAGCGACGACGCCGTGCAGGCGGCCGTCGCCCTGGCCCGGCGCCAGGAGGCGGTGGTAGCGGTAACCGGTGAGGTCGATCTGGTCACCGACGGCCGGCGGCTGGTGCGCGTGCCCGGTGGACACCCGCTGATGCCCCGCGTGACGGCGCTGGGCTGCGCCCTGTCCGGTGTGGTCGCGGCCTTTCTCGCCGCCGATCAGGATCCGCTGGTCGCCACCTGCGCGGCCCTGGCCTGTTATGGCGAAGCCGGCAGTCGCGCCGGCCGCACCGCCCAGGGTCCTGGCAGCTTCGCCGTCGCCTTTATCGACGCCTTGCATCAGCTCAATCCCGAGACGCTGTTACGGCGGGAACCTCTCGCCATCGAGTCTCTCGACTGACCCGACCGCCCTACCCGATTCATGTACCAGGAGCCCCTCGTGACCCACTCTCCTCGACGCCTTGATGCGCGCCTGTTCGACCCCCGCAGCCTTCGCCTCTATCTGGTCACCGACCCCGGGCTGTGCGCATCCATGGGGATTGAAGCGACGGTGGAGGCGGCGGTACGCGGCGGAGTCAGCCTGGTGCAGCTACGTGACAAGACCGCCAGCGATGACGAACTGGTGCAACTGGCGCGCCGACTGAAACCGGCGCTGGCCGAACACGGGGTTCCTCTGGTCATCAATGACCGTGTCCAGGTCGCGCTAAAGGCACAGGTCGACGGCGTGCATCTGGGGCAGGACGACGGCGATGTGGGCGAAGCCCGCCGCCTGCTTGGCGAGACGGCGATCATCGGCCTGTCGGTGCAGCACCCCGACCAGCTGTCGCGCCTGGATGTCCAGGCACTGGACTACCTGGGACTCGGACCGGTATTCGCCACGCCGACCAAGAGCGACCACGCCACGCCGCTGGGCTTCGATGGTCTTGCCTCGCTGGTGGCGGCGAGCCCGCTGCCCAGCGTGGCCATCGGCGGGCTCAAGCGCGAGCACGCCTCGGCGGTGCGTCAAAGCGGCGCCGATGGCATGGCCGTGGTCTCCGCCATCTGCGGCCAGGCGGACCCGGCGTGCGCCGCGAGGGACCTGCTGACGGCCTGGGAAGGCTGAACCGGCCCGGGAGCCCGGCCAGGCAGCCCACCGCCGAACGCGACCCTCAGACGCGAGGCCTGACCCTTCGACGCCCATGGACCATTGCGGCGATCAGGTTGTCGCCCAGTCGTCGCCCCTCCAGGATGGCACCGCCCACGTGCAACGGCACCAGACACAGTACCGCCGTGGCGAGGCCCTCGTGCAGCTCCTCCATCCAGTGCACATCGTGGAAACGCTCGGTGTGCACCATCAAGATGCCGGTGGTACCGAGCCCCACCAGCAAGGCCAGCATCAGCAACATCATCACCGCCCCCAGCGGGGTATGGGTGATGCGCCGTGGCGAACTGTCTTCCTTTGCTTCCTCTGCTGCGGCCTGTCTCTTGAGCGCCGCTCCGAGCCGGGTCGGGGTCGGCCAGAAACTCGACCAGCGCGCCGACCAGGGCCCCACCAACCCCCAGACGACACGCAGCCCTATCAGCCCCATCAGGGTGTAGCCGATATAGCGGTGAGGGCCGATTTCGGCGTAATTGAGGGCGAACCCCAGCACCAGCGCCCAGTGAAAGATGCGGACCAACGGGTCCCACACCTTGATCTGCCGGCCTTTTGAATGTGACGGAATCGATGACATCGTCCTGCTCCCTGAAGGTGATACGCCTTATCGCGTAACAGGCAGCCTGACGGCAGCAACTTAAGACAGACTTAGGGCAGCAGGCACCCCCTCCTCGGCAGCATGATGTCGGTCAACCTCGATGCCTGTTCCATCCAATGTCCGGTCCACCCGGTCTGACCAGGCCGCGTAAGCATTGCGAACATGCGCGGCCGGTCGACGACTCAGGCCGAGGGGCGGCGCTTGAGGCTGGTGCGCCCCTCCTGGTAGGCGATCGCCAGGCCGCTGGCGATGATCAGGGTGCCGCCGATCAGCACCCCGAGATCCGGCACCTCGTCCCAGATCATCCAGCCGAGCAGGACCGCCCACAGCATGGCGGTATAGTCGAAGGGGGCGGCAATGGCCGCCGGGGCGTGACGAAAGGCCAGGGTAATAAAGGCGGTGGCGCCGACCCCGAGCACCCCGGACATGAGAAAGGCCGGCCAATGCTCCAGCGCCGGCGCCTGCCATACCAGCGGCAGGGCGACGCCAGTCACCACAAAGGGCACCAGGGTCATGTAGAACACCATCGCCCACAGGTGCTCGCGGGCGCCGTAGCGCCGAGCGGTGATCATCATCAAGGCATAGAACACCGCCGCCCCGAGCATCGACAGGGCACCCAGCGAGATGCCTTCACTGCCTGGACGCACGATCACCAATACACCGGCAAAGCCCACCAGCGACGCCAGCACCACCGGCACGCTCACCCGCTCACCCAGCAGCGGGACCGACAGCAGGCTGACAAACAGCGGCGCGGCAAAGGCGATGGCGGTGCCCTCGGCCAGCGGCATCATCGTCAACCCCAGCACGAAGCAACCCATGGTGCCGGTATAGATGAGGCCACGGATCAGATGCACCCCAGGACGTCGGGTCGACAGGGTGCGCAGGCCGCCCCCCTGGTGCGCCAGCAGCATGATCAACGGCAACGACACCAGGGTGCGAAAGAAGATGATCTGCAGCGGCGAATGCACCTCGCCGAGCCACTTGGAAATGGCGTCGCCGAGCGCCAGGCACAGCACGCCAAGACACATGAACCCGATACCCTTGAACGATGACCCCATGCTCTCCTCCCTGTCCGCAGCGCTGATGGCAAGTGGCTCACGACCACCACTTACCTGACCCAAAAACGAACCCCGCCGGCACGGGGCCGACGGGGGTAACAGGGACAACGTTAGGGGGCGAACGCTTCGCTGGCAAGAACAGACGCACCAGAACTGTGCACTGGTGTATGCCATACAGCAAAAGGCCCGCCGGAGGCGGGCCTTGTCGGAGAACGACGTGAAGCCGGCGCGAACTGACGCTTAGAGGCTGGCCTGAACGACCATGCAGTCCATGCCCTGCTGCAGCAGTCGCCGACAGGCCGAACGGGCCTGGCCTTCCTGCAGGTCCACCACGCGGGCACGGTAGATGTTGGCATTGTCGGCTCGCGCCACCGCTACCCGGGCGTGGGCCATCTCGCCTGCCAGACGATCGGCCGCCTGGCTGGCCTGGCTGCGCGCGCTGTCCATGTCGCTGAACGCCCCCACCTGGACCCCCCAGTCGCCGGTCTGCGCGATGGTGCTGTTCGCATTCGCGCTGGTGGTGTTCGTGCTGGCCGCGCTGGACGGCGCGCTCGACACGGAACTCGACACAGGGCGAGGCTCAGGCCTCGCCGCTGCCGCGTCGGGCACCGAGGCCGCCACCGGAATCGATGCCAGGGCGGGTGCCGAGGCACTCGGCTGGTCGATCAGGTTGCGCAGCGGGTCGGGACCGGACGAAGAACGACGCGAATCGGAAATGATCGGGGCGGCGGACTCGAAGCGCACCGGCGCTGTCGCCGACTGGCGGCTGGCCAGCGTCGGCGTGGCCGGACGAACCACGGTCTCGACCCGTGACGGCCGCACCGCGGTCGATGGCACCTGAGCGACACGGCTCGGCGTCGGCGCAGAGATCAACCCACGCTGGCGAGGCGCCATCAGTTCGCCACCGGAGACGTCGGTATTGGCAAGGAAACCACGACCGTCGACCAGCGAAGCCCGCAGGAAGCCGCGGTCGAGCAGGCTCATCATCTGCTCATCCCTGGAAGCGGCGGTGTAGCCGCCCATGACCACCGCCACCATGCGCCGCCCATTGCGCGTGGCCGAGGTCGCCACATTGAAACCGGAGGCGCGAATGAAGCCGGTCTTGAGACCATCGGTGCCCGGGTACTTGGTCAGCAGACGGTTGTGCCCGGTATGGCGAGTGCCACGCCAGGTGAACTCGGTAAGAGAGAAGTAGGGGTAGTACTGGGGGAAGTCCAGCATCAGACGACGCGCCAGGATGACCATGTCCCGCGCCGTGGTGACCTGGCCGGAGTTGGGCAGGCCCGAGGCATTGCGGAAGGTGGTGTTGTTCATGCCCAGGCTGCGCGCCTTGCGGGTCATCATGTCGGCGAAGTGCGACTCGGAACCGCCCAGGGACTCGGCCACCACCACCGCCACGTCATTGGCGGAGCGCACGACCAACGCCTGGATGGCCTTCTCCACCGGGATGCTGTCACCGGGCTTGAGCCACAGCTTGGTCGCCGGCATCGAGGCCGCATGGGAAGAGACCGGCAGCGGCTGGCCCAGACTCATGGTACGACCGTCCAGAGCCTCGAACAGCATATAAAGGGTCATCATCTTGGTCAGTGAGGCCGGATAGCGGCGCTCATCGGCGTTTTCCGCGTACAGGATCTCATGACTCTCGGCGTCCACCACGATGCCTGCGTAGCGCGGATTGCCTGCCTGGGCGGACTGCACCACCATCAGACAGGTCACCACCAGCGCCACCAGCATCGTCAGCGAACGCCACCCGGAATTCCTTGTGGTCACCATTTATCCAAACCCCTGCGATTTCCAGACTGCACTGACGGCATTATGACCCACTTAACCGGCCTGTACAGGCCAAATTGACGAGCGTTCACCATCATTCTCGGCATTATATAGACCATTTCGGGCGAACCAGCCGTTCATGCAGGCGCCTTTGTCGTCGTCCACTTGGGCAAAAGCCGGGGCGGGCCTACTCCTGCGCGCTTGCGTCAGGTCAAACTCCCGCACGGGCCAGCAGCGCCTCGGTATCAACGCTATCACGCTGGGCCGGCGTCAAGAAGCGTTCGGCGTAGTCGCTGTAGATACGCTGCTCCAGCATCAGCCGGAAGATCTCGGGGTCCAGATGGCCCTCCCGCACCATGTCGGCCAGCGTCGCCAGTGCCCGGGAAAGGGTCATGGCCGACTTGTAGGGGCGGTCCGCGGCGGTCAAGGCCTCGAACACGTCCGCCATCACCATGACCCGCTCCTCGAGGCTGGCGTCCTTCATCGCCAGTCGGCGTGGATAACCGGTACCGTCCATGCGCTCGTGATGATTCCCGGCGATGGCCGGGACCCGACGCAGGTGCGCGGGCCAGGGCAGCGCCTCGAGCATCATGATGGTCTGGACCACGTGCTCCTGGATGCGGAATCGCTCGACCTCGTTGAGGGTGCCGCGGGACACCCTGAGATTGAAAAGCTCGCCCTGATGGCCGGCCAGTTCACTGGGCCGCATGTCGAAACGCCAGACATTGTCGGGGTCGTCCGGCGCCACCGCCGGGCGAGAGCGGTGCCAGGGAATCTCGTGACGTGGCAGGTCGGCCAGCAGGCGCTCCTCCGCGGGCAGCCTGCGCAGGGGTTCGCGGGACATGCGCTTGAGCTCATCTCGCGACACCCCGAGCCGATCATCGAAGTGCCGCCACCAGCGCCACTCGGCGATGACGGTCAGGCGCTCCAGCAGCTCATCGCTGATGGCCTCGCCCCCCCGATTGGCCTCGGCCACGCATTCAAAGGCTGCGATCAGCTCCTGCTGTCGCGCATGGCGCCGTCGCTCCAGCGTCACCGGATCGCCACCGTGGGCGCGCCCCTGCCAGTAGGCCATGTCGGCATCGCGCCACAGCACCTCGAAGCGGGTGCGAATCTCATGGATACGGTCGTAGCGGGCCTCGAGCTTGGTGGCCTTTTCCATCACCTCGTCGGGAATCGCCAGCTTGCCGCAGTCATGCAGCCAGGCTGCCAGATGGAAGGCGCTGCGGCGGGTCGCGTCGAAGTGAGTCTCGGCGTATACCCCGTGCTCGCTGCGATCGATGCCCTCGACGATCATCTCCGCCAGTACCGGCACTCGTGAGCAGTGGCTTCCGGTATGCGGCGACTTGGCGTCGATGGCATGGGCCACCAGCTGGACGATGCCCTCCAGTAGACGCGCCTCACCACGCAGCAGTCGCCTCAGGTCGATGGCCACCGCAGCCGCCGCCGACACTTCGGCGACGAAGGCACGCCAGTGAGCGTCATCATCGTCCAGCGAGCGCCGCGCCAACGCCAGTAGACCCAGCGTCGCTCCCTCCCGGTTACGCAGCGGCTGCAACAGATAGCCGGCCGCCTCAAAGCGCTCGATCAGCGCCTCGAGCTCGGCCTCGGAGCCTTCCTGCAGTCGCAGCTCCCGACTCCGGGGGTCCGCATCGGGATCCCTCGCCTCCCCCTCCCTGGCGATCCGAGCGAAGCGTCCCTCGTCCTGTTCATCGGCCAGATAGATGGCGCCGGCGCGACTGCCGGTGCCGCGCAGCAGATCCTCGAGGATGCTGGTCAGCATGCGATCCAGGCGTGGCTCGCTGTTGAGCACCCGGGTGATGCGTCCAAAGCCCTCGATACCACGCGCCAGCCGGCGCAGTGCCACGCTGAGCCCGCGCACCTCGGTCACCCGCGAGCCGACACCGTCGCAGGCGGAAAAATCGTAGCGCCCGAGCGCCTCGACCTGTCCGGACAACTCCCGCAGCGGACGCCCCAGTCGTCGTCCCAGCAGTACCCCCAGCGGCAACAAGGCCAGTGTCACGGCCCCCGCCAGCAACGAACTCTCCAGCATCATCTGGCGCACATCGGAGGTCAGTTCGTCTTCCGGGACCGCTGCAATCAGCCGCGTGGCCTCCCCCCCCAGGGTGACAAAGGGCAGCACCAGCCCCCACCACTGGCGACCGTCATGGGACAACCGCCGCGGCGGCTGGTCGACGTTCGTGGTCGACAATTGCGCCAGCACCGGCATGGCCAGATCCTCGAAAGAAGACAATTGGCGGGCGTTGCCGAGCCCGGGATCCAGTGAGGTGTCCAGGGTAGTCGCCAGCGCCTGGCCGGAGGCGGTGACCACCGCCATGCGCGTCTGCGGCGTCAACCGCAGATTATCCAGGCCGATGCCAAGGTCCCGCGAGGCGACATCCAGGCCGACCACGGCGTCACCGCTGCGGCGCGCCATGCTGATGCCGATTTCGCCAGTGTTGAAAAACACATAGGGAGCGGTCAGGAAAGGAGCGTCACCCTCGGGTGCCTGCTGAAACCAGGGACGGCTGCGCGGATCGAAGAAGTACTGGTCGAGTCGCTCGCGCCCGAGCGGAGCAAGCGATGGATCGAACAGATGCCATTCACTCTGCGGTGGCTGGCCAGGGCGTGCATCCACCACCAGCGCCAGGTAGGCCGCGTCCTGGCCGCCGCTATCGACCAGGTCGGGACGCTTGCTCTCCAGCATGCGATCCACCGCGCGAAACATCAGGAAGTCGCCGCTGCCATAGCCGATGTAGACGGCGTCGACCAGTCGATGGGCTTCCAGCGCCGCCCTCATCAGCGGCAACGCTGCCAGCCGGCCGTCCCAGTCGTCGGCCTCGCCCGGGGCCCCGTTGGCCAGCATGTCGATGGCCACCCGTGCCGGCCTCACCAGCGCCTGGGTGCGCGCCTCCAGGGTGTCGACCAGCTGAGCCGAGGTCTCTTCCAGGGTCGCCCCCAGCGTGCGCTGGGACTGGTGCCAGGAGAACCCCAGCAGCGCCACCGCCATCACCACCATCACCCCGACGATAACGATACCGATCAGCCACTGCACCGGAATGACGAGTCGATGGCGGTACATGGTCGGACCTCTCGTGACGAGGCAAACGGGACTTTCAAGCGTGACGAAACGCCCTAAGCCGAAAGGGGTAGCGCTCTCTCCACTATATGTGCAGATCTGCAGACGCGTATCCCGAACACAGCAGCAGGCTCCACGTTAGGTCAACGCCGAGCTCGGGCCCGGATGGCATCGATATCGACCTGGTCGATCTGTCGGTCGGCCACAAAGGTATCGGCGTAGCGCCGCCACACGCCGCTATCCAGCAGCAACTCGAAGACCGCCGGGTCCAGGTGGCCGTCCTTGACCATGTCAGCCAGGATCTCCAGTGCGCGGGACAGCGGCAGGCCATTCTTGTAGGGACGATCGGAGGCGGTCAGCGCCTCGAACACATCCGCCAGCGCCATGATCCGCTCTTCCAGGCTGGCCTCGCCGAGTCGCAGCCGCCGCGGATACCCCTGTCCGTCCATGCGCTCATGGTGATTGCCGGCGATCTCCGGCACTCGCTTCAGGTGAGCGGGCCAGGGCAGAGACTCGAGCATGATGATGGTCTGGATCACGTGCTCCTGCATGCGGAAGCGTTCGACGTCGTTGAGCGTGCCTCGGGCGATGCACAGGTTGTAGAGCTCCCCCTGGTGCTCCGCCAGGGACGGCGGCTCCATCGAAAAGCCCCAGTGATTGTCGGGGTCCTCGGGATGCACCGGGGGACAGGGACGCTGCCAGGCAATGCGATGACGGGGCAGATCGGCAAGCAGACGTTCTTCTGCAGGCAAGGCGCGACGGGGTTCTTCGGCCATGTTGTCCAGTTCGGCCCGTGACAGCCCCAGGCGGTCATCGAAGTAACGCAGCCAGCGCCACTCGCCGATGGTCTTCAAGCGCTGGCAGTCGGCCTCGCCCATCGCCTCGCGGCCATGGTTGGCCTCGGCGACGCAGGCGAAGGCCTCCTGCAGCTCCTGGCGCCGACGCTGCAGTACCTGGTCAAGCTTTGTTGCCTCGCCCCCCTGGGCGATGGCACGCCAGTAATCGAGTTCGGCGTCTCGCCACAGCACCTCGAAGCGGGTGCGGATCTCGTGGATCCGGTTATAACGGGTCTCGAGCTTGGTGGCCTTCTCCATGATGTGGTCTGGGGTGGTCAGCTTGCCGCAGTCGTGCAGCCACGCCGCCAGGTGGAAGGTGGCGCGCTCTTCCTCGCTGAGGTGAACCGCAGCAAAAGGGCCCTGGCGCGCCCGGTCCACCTCATCGATCAGCATCTCCGCCAGCTGCGGTACCCGGGTACAGTGTCCCCCGGTGTGGGGTGACTTGGCATCGGTGGCCCTGGCGACAAGCTGAATCATGGCGTCCAGCAGACGCGCCTCGCCCTCGAGCAGGCGGCGCATGTCGATGGCCACCGCCGCCACCGATGACACCTCGGCGACGAAGGTGCGCCACTGGTCATCATCCTGACCACCGTCCCGGTGCGCCAGCAGCAGTATCCCGAGACGCTTGCCGGCGCGGTCGCGCAGCGACTGCACCAGATACCCTTGCGCCTCCAGCGCTCGCCGCACCTCCAGCAGAGGGCCCGAGTCCTGGTCGACCTCGAGCGTCGCCGGCAAGGAGGCATCGCCCCATCCCTGACCCGCCTCGGCGACCGGCGACAGGCGGCCAGAACTGTCCTCGTTGGCCAGATAGATGACCCCGTGGTGGCTGCCGGTGACGTTCAACAGCTCATCGAGGATGCCGTCGAGCATCACGTCGAGTCGGCGCTCGCGTCCCAGCATGCGATTGATGCGCCGAAACTCGCCGACGCGGTGCACCAGAGTGTCCAGCGCACCGGACAGGTGAGCCACCTCGCGCACCCGGGAGTCGACCCCGCGATAGGCATCGAGGTCGAACTCGGAGATGGTCCGTACCTGCTCACCCAGTTCGCGCAGTGGGCGCCCGAGTCGGCGACCCAGCAGGATGCCGAGTGGCACCATCAGCGTCACCAGCCCCAGCGACAGCAACAGACGGTGCCACAGGGATTCACGCAGGCTCGCCATCAGCTCCCGCTCCGGCATGGCCACCAGCAGCCAGGCCAGTCGACTGCCGAGCATGTCGAAGGGCAGCGCCAGCCCCCACCAGTACTGCTCACCACAGAAGTAGCGGACCGGCGTCGCCAGCACTCCCTGATCCTTGAGCTCGATCAACGGCGCCTCGCCCAGATCCTCCAGCGAGGTCCCCGGCAACAGCGCTGCATCCTTGTCCGCGTTGTGGGCGAGCACATCGCCCTCGGGGGTAGTGATGGCCAGCAGTGACCCCTGGGTGGTGGCAAACGCATGGATTTCCTTGCCGAGATCCGCGGAGGTCATGTCGATGCCAAGCACGGCGCGTCCGTCACGGGATCGCTGGGACAGGGTGACGCCCTGCTCACCGTTGGTGAAGAAGGTATAGGGCGCCGATAGCTGCGGGCCGTACTCGTCCAGCGCCTGACGAAACCAGGGGCGATCGCGCGGGTCCAGGCCGTGGCTCTCGATGGCGATGCGACGTAGCTCCCTCGCCTCATCGTCGAGTACCTGCCAGTAGCCAGCCAGGCCTTGCCGCCTGTCGCCGTGCAGGATCAGCGCCAGGTAAGTGCCACCGGCCAGGTTCAATGAGTCGGATACCGCCCCGGGCGACAGTCGCTCGATGGCGCGAACCATCAGAAAGTCGCCGTTGTCGGAGCCGATGTAGGCGCCTCCCAGCACCTCCTGGGCGTCGACCACCGCCGCCAGCATGGGCAGTAGATGATCGCTTCGGGCACTGTCGAAGTTCTCGATGCTCGTTTCTCTGCTCAGCACACCGAGCATCGCCCTGGAAGGTTCGATCAACGAGCGGGTCTTGACCTCCACCGTCGCCGACAGCTGCTGGCTGGATCGCTGCAGCGCCTCGACCAGCGAGTCCCGAGCCTGATCCCACGACTGCCACAGCAGCAGACCGGCCATCATCAGCGTCATGCCGACGATGGAGGCGGCGATAAGCCATTGGATCGGGAGTTCACGGCGGGCAAATAGAGGCATTGAAGGGCTCTAGGGTGGCAGTCGACCAGCGGTGACGACTACCTATCACTCTATGCCAATTCAGCCGCTCTGGAGCGGGGGGCAACTACCCCCTATGCACTACTTCGCCCACATCTTTCGTCTTGGCCCTCGCCCATGGCGGCCGTGCCTGCCCAGACGTTCAGGTCAGCAGCCGCGTCATGCCCAGCCACACCAGACGCAGCGACAGCGCGGTCAACACCACCCGGAATCCGGTGTCGAAACGCCGCTCCGACACGTGATGCAACAGGCGCAGTCCAAGCCAGGTGCCCAGCACCCCGACGCCGATCATCAGCAGGATCAACCACAGCCAGTCGGCGAACAGGAAACCGGCGACGCCGAAGACGAAGGCCTTGGTCAGGTGCTGGAAGGTCATGCAGGCGGCGAAGGTGGCCACCGTACCCTGGCGGGAGTTTCCGGTCTGCTTGACGAAGGCCGCCACCATGGGCCCACTGGCGCCGACAAAGCTGGACAACAGGGTAGTGACGGCACCGGCGATCAGGGTGCCCAGGCGGCCCAGGGCGCGCTTGGGCAGCCCCGGCCCCCACAGGGTATAGAGCACAAAGGCGGCGATCGACAGCTCCAGCACCCCGCTGGGCAGGCGAATCAGCAGCCAGCCGGCCACCAGGGCGCCGACCAGGGCTCCGGGGACAAAGGTCGCCAGCAGCGGCCAGTGAACGTGCCGCCAGCTCATGGCCAGGCGTCCGCCATTGGAGCCAAGCTGGACCATGCCATGCACCGGGATCAGTGCCGCCGCCGGCATCACCTGGGCCATGGTCATGATCAACAGGGTGCCGCCGCCCACGCCCAGCGACGCGCTGATCATCGATGTGACACCGGACAGCAGGATCAGGCCGAGACTGACGACGGGGGACAGCGGCGAGATAGCGGCGAGCCACTCCATGGCGACAAACTCCTGAGACAAGAAAAGCCAGAAGCTTACCTTTGTGTGCCACGGCTCGCACTCGCTGACGACCCGCCCGCCAACATCGCCTCGCTACCCGCAACGCCAACGCCAACGCCAACGCCAACGCCAACGCCGATCGATCTTCCGGGCGGAAGATCGATCGGCGCGGGTACTTTCCGTGAAGGCAAGAGCCGTGACGACAGGATCAGCGATGGGCACATTCAGCGGCTGATACAGAGAAGAGGCTCAGGCCAATCATCAGGATCAGCGTTTCAGGCCAAGCGCCGCCAGGGATTCGCGCTCGCGGCGGGCGTAGAGCTCGAGTTCATCGCGCACCGAGGCCCCCAGCGCCGCCTCGAAGGCGTCGCGGTTGGCGTTGCCCTGCCCCACCGCACTCTCCTCACCGCCCAGGTTGGACTGGAAGATGCCCGCCGCCGACACCGGCAGGAAGTCCTCGTAGGTCAGCGGCTCGGCCACCACCTTGCCGGCGGCGATCTGTGCCTCCACAGAGGCGTCACCGTCGAACTCGTCCAGCGCACGGTAGACGAAGTAGGCCAGGCCCTCGCGGCGCAGGGTGGTCTCGTCATCGGGGAAGTCGGCGAAGACCTCGGCCAGGCGTGCCTGATGGGCGGCGTTGTCCAGCCCCTGGGTCGCCTTGCGGGCCTCGCCCAGCAAGCGGTCATAGAGCGCCCGGCCCTTGGGGGTCAGGGCCACGCCACGCTGCTCGATCTCGCCGAAGCGGGCGGTATGGCTACCCTCGGCGTCACCGACGAAACGGGTGGTCTCTTCCAGCGCCTTGAAGCTGGTCTGACGCAGCAGGATCGGGCAGGCGCGCCGGGGCGGGCCCTCGATGACCGCCTTGGGCGTCATGCCATGCTCGGGCATCCGGCGCTGGGCTTCGTCGATATCCAGGGTCCGCGGCGTCAGGTGATTGATGTGCGGGCCACGGAAGCAGACCACGTCGGCGATCAGACGATGGGCCGAGTGCAGCCGCTCGTAGGTGGCGCGGTCCACGGTGGCGTCCTGGTGCCAGCGGAAGGTCTCCAGGGCTTCGGCGACAAAACGCTCGGCCTGTTCCTCGGTGAGGCCACCCTGCTGCTCGAAGGTGGCGATCAGTTCACGCACCCCCGGGGTGAAGATGTCGCGCTTGGCCAGGATCTCGCTGGCCAGGGTGCGCAGCTCGACGTCCTCGATCAGCTCAAGGCGCAGCAGCGAGGTAAACAGGCGGAAGGGATTGCGCGCCAGGGCCTCGTCGGAGACCGGGCGAAAGGCGGTGGAGTGCACCGGCACCCCGGCCTCGGACAGGTCGTAGTAGCCCACCGGGAACATCCCCATCACCGCGAACAGGCGCCTCAGGGTGGCGAGTTCCTCGGCCGTGCCCACCCGGATCGCACCGTGACGCTCGACGCCCAGGCGAGCGTGCTCGCCGCTGGCCTCGAGCCGCTCGGCCAGCGCCGGATCAGCCTCGAGGGTCTGCCGATTCACCTGCTCGACCAGTGACAGCAGGGTGCCGTACTGAGGCACCTCGGCCTGGTACATGGCCGACATGGCAGAGGCAAAGCGGTCACGAATCTCGTCGGCGGTCACAAAGTCGGAAGACATCCGGGCTCCTATCGGTTGGCAGGCGGTGATGCCACCGATAAGACCAGAGCGGGGAGGCGGCGACAAACGAAAATTATCGCTGGTTGTATTCCTTAAAGGAATGCCACGGTGGTGGTCGCCGCCATCGCTCTCGACACTCCGCGCCTTTATCGGCGCAGTCTCTCTCGCAGCGACGCCATGGGAGCCACCCCGCGCTACCAGTCCTCCAGCTTATGTGCCTCGCCTGCGGTACCACCCGTCCGCCTTGCCGCGCTCTGCGGGAGCAAGCGCGCAGCCAGGGCGCCTCAGTGCCCCAGGATCTGACTCAGGAACAGCTGGGTACGCTCCGAGCGCGGGTTGTTGAAGAACTCCTGGGGCGGCGCCTGCTCGATGATCTGGCCCTGATCCATGAAGATCACCCGGTCGGCCACGGTCTTGGCGAAGCCCATCTCGTGGGTCACGCAGAGCATGGTCATGCCTTCCCGGGCCAGCTCGATCATCACGTCCAGCACCTCCTTGATCATCTCCGGGTCCAGCGCCGAGGTGGGCTCGTCGAACAGCATCACCTCCGGGCGCAGACACAGCGCGCGAGCGATGGCCACGCGCTGCTGCTGGCCGCCGGACAGCTGACCCGGGTATTTGTGGGCCTGGTCGGCGATCTGCACCCGCTCGAGAAACTCCATGGCGGTGGCCTCGGCCTCGCGCCGGGGTTTCTTCTGTACCCAGGTCTGGGCGATGCAGCAGTTATCGAGCACCGACAGGTGAGGGAACAGATTGAAGTGCTGGAACACCATGCCGACGTGCCGGCGGATCTGTTCGATGCGCTTGACGTCCTGGGTCATGTGCACCCCACCCACGGTGATGCGGCCCTGCTGGTGTTCCTCCAGGTGATTGATGCAGCGGATCAGGGTGGATTTGCCGGACCCCGAGGGCCCGCACACCACGATGCGCTCCCCTGGCTGCACGGTCAGGTCGATGTCGCGCAGCACGTGGAAGTCCCCGTACCACTTGTTGAGGCCGTCGATCTCGATCATCGGCGTGTTCGAATCCGCCGTGGTCGCCGCTTGAGCAGACATGGCTGCCTCCCGATCAAATTTGTTGTTGTGGGCCGTCAATGGCCGGTATGTAGACGCCGTTCGATATATTGGCTGTAACGTGACATGCCGAAGCAGAAGATCCAGAACATCAGCGCGGCGAACACGTAGCCCTCGGTGGCGAAGCCCAGCCAGTTGGTGTCGGTGAGCCCGGCACGGATGATCGCCAGCAGGTCAAACAGGCCGATGATCAGCACCAGCGAGGTGTCCTTGAACAGCGCGATGAAGGTGTTGACGATGCCCGGGATCACCAGCTTGAGCGCCTGGGGCAGGATGATCAGGCCCATCCGCCGCCAGTAGCCCAGGCCCAGCGCCTTGGCGGCCTCTTCCTGGCCTCTGGGTATCGCCTGCAGGCCGCCACGCACCACCTCGGCCATATAGGCGCTCCAGAAGAACATGATGCCGATCAGTGCGCGCAGCAGCTTGTCGAACTCAACCTCGCTGGGCACGAACAGCGGCAGCATCACCGAGGCCATGAACAGCACCGTGATCAAGGGCACGCCGCGCCAGAACTCGATGAACACTACCGACAGGCTGCGCACCAGTGGCATCTGCGAGCGCCGGCCCAGCGCCAGGATCACCCCCAGCGGCAGCGAGCCGACGATACCGACGATGGCCACGGTCAGGGTCAGCATCAGCCCGCCCCACTCACGGGTGGGCACCGCCGGCAGGCCGAAGTGGCCTCCCAGCAGCAACAGCCAGGCGATCACCGGAAAGCCGACCAGGGCGAAGATCACCACCCAGCGCTTGGCCGGCAGTCGGGGAATCATCAGCCAGGCGATGGTGGCCACCAGCAGCGCCAGGGTGATATCGACGCGGTAGCGCTCGGTCTCGGGGTAGAAGCCGTAGACGATGGTCTCGAAGCGAGCGCTGATGAACACCCAGCAGGCGCCCTCGCCGGTGCAGGCTTCGCGGGTGGTGCCGATCCAGTCGGCGTCGATCAGCGCCCACTGCACCAGCGGGGACAGCGCCCATACCAGCACCGCCAGGGTGATCAGCGAGACCACCGAATTGAGCGGGGTCGAGAACAGCCGACTGCGCAGCCAGCCGGTGACACCATGGCGCGCCACCGGCGCCGGCCGGGCGGCGATCATGGAATGCTCGGTGGACGCGGCAGCCGGCGCCACCTCGGGCTCACTCGGGGGGTGCACCGGGGACTGGGAAGGAGGTGTGGGACGCTCGGTCATGGCAGCAGTCCTCCAACGAAGACAGGCAAGCGGCTCATGGCAGAGCGCATGGTTGGCGTATTCATCTCAGCGCTCCTTGAGCAGGGTCCGGGCGTTGTAGACGTTCATCAACGCCGACACCACCAGACTGATGGTCAGATAGACCGCCATGGTCATGGCGATGATCTCTATCGCCTGGCCGGTCTGGTTGAGGCTGGTACCGGCGAACACCGCCACCAGGTCGGGATAGCCGATGGCGGTCGCCAGCGACGAGTTCTTGATCAGGTTCAGGTACTGACTGGTGAGCTGCGGCACGATCACTCGCATCGCCTGGGGGATGACCACCTTGCGCAAAGTGATGTTGCCCGGCAGGCCGATCGCCCGGGACGCCTCGATCTGCCCCTTGGGCACCGACTGGATCCCTGAACGCACGATCTCGGCGATAAAGGAGGCGGTGTAGATCGACAGCGCCAGCCACAGTGCCATCAGCTCCGGGATCACGGTGATACCGCCGGAGAAGTTGAAGCCCTTGAGCGACGGCACGTCCCAGGCAAGCGGGCTGCCGCTGGCCACGAACACCAGCAACGGCAGGCCGATGATCAGGGCGCTGCCGAGCCAGTACACCGGCAGCGCCTTGCCGGTACGCTGCTGCAGCCGTCTGGCGTAGATACCAAGGGCCACCACCGCCAGGATCGCTACCACCAGCGCCAGCTGGGTCAGGCCGAAGCCTGGCTCGGGCACCGGCGCCGGCACGATCAGCCCGCGCACGTTGAGAAAGAACGCCTCGAGCAGCGACATGCTCTGGCGCGGACTGGGCAGGGCCTGGAGCACGGCGAAGTACCAGAACAGGATCTGCACCAGCAGCGGAATATTGCGGAAGGTCTCGACGAAGGCCGCCGCCAGGCGAGCCAGCAGCCAGTTGGGCGACAGCCGGGCGATACCCACGGCGAAGCCGATCAGGGTGGCGGCCAGAATGCCGAGCCCGGACACCAGCAGGGTATTGAGCAGCCCCACCACGAAGGTGCGGGCGTAACTGCTGTCGCCGGAGTAGTCGATCAGGGTCTGGGGGATCGAGAACCCGGCGCGCTCACCGAGGAAGTCGAAACCGGTGGTGATGCCCCTGGCCTCGAGATTGGTCAGGGCATTGCCGATCATCATCGCGATCAGCGCGGCGAGGCCTGCCAGCAGCAGCGCCTGGATGATCAGCGCACGAAAGGCAGGACGCCGCCATAGCGGCGTCCGTTCGATAGGGGGCGTGGACATGGGCGAGCCTCTTGCTGGACGACGCTTGCCTCCGGCCCGTCTCGCGGCCGTGGGTATTCACCCGCGAACGGCAAGTGGGCCGGCGCGCGACGTCGTCGCTCTATCCGTCATGGGTCGGACGACCCCGGCCATGGCCGGGGTCGCAGCGGACAGTATCAGCGGATCGGCGGGGCGTAGAGGATGCCGCCTTCGTTCCACAGGGCGTTCATGCCACGACTGATGCCCAGCGGTGAGTTCTCGCCCACGGTATCGGCGAACACCTCACCGTAGTTGCCCACCTGGGAGACGATGTTGTAGGCCCAGTCGTTGGTCAGACCGAGCTGCTCGCCGTAGGTGCCGTCGACACCCAAAAGGCGCGCCACCTGGGGATTGGGCGGATCATTCTTCATCTGCTCGGCGTTGTCGCTGGTGATGCCCAGTTCCTCGGCATTGACCATGGCGAAGACCGTCCACTTGACGATGTCGAACCACTGGTCGTCACCCTGGGCGACCACCGGGCCCAGCGGCTCCTTGGAGATCAGCTCGGTGAGGATCTCGACGCTGTCCGGTTCCGGCAGCTGCAGGCGCAGGGCGCTGAGCTGGGAGGTATCCGAGGTGAGCACGTCACAGCGCCCGCTGGCGAAGCCCGAGGCGGTCTGGTCCGGGGTATCGAAGGTCACGGTGTTGATGTCGATGCCCTTGGCCGGGAAGTAGTCCGCCAGGTTGAGCTCGTGGGTGGTGCCGGACTGGATACAGATGGAGGCGCCGTTCAGATCCTCGAGGCTTTCGATGCCGAGATCCTTGGCCACCATGAAGCCCTGACCATCGTAGAAGGTGGTCGTCGTGAAATTGAGGCCCAGGGAGTTGTCCCGGGTGGCGGTCCAGGTGGTGTTGCGCGATAGCACGTCGATCTCACCGGACTGCAGCGCGGTAAAGCGCTCCTTGGCGGTCAGCGGGGTGAACACCACCTTGTCGGCGTCACCGAAGATCGCCGCCGAGATGGCGCGACAGGTTTCCACATCGAGTCCCTGCCAGTTGCCGTTCTCGTCCGGCGAGGAAAAACCGGACAGGCCGACGTTGACACCGCATTGGAGTTCGCCGCGGGAGGTGACTTCGTCCAGGGTGGCGGCCGAAGCACTGCTCGTCACGCCCAGCGCCGCTGTGGATAGCGCGGCGAGGGAGAGGGTCAGCAACGTCTTGTTATTGTGTCGCATGGATTCAACTCCAGTAATGGATGAGCGTTGTACGCCCATTCACTATCCGAGCCTCGGCCGGCGTGGTCAATGCTGGTGTCGACGTTTGTTTTAAACGATGGATTGAAGATCGATGGCAGCCCCCATCGAAAAGAGGCCCGGGAGGAGCGTACCCGCTGGCACGCCCCCTCCGGGCAAGACGTACTGATCTCCACCACAAGCACGCCTGGTATCAGCACAGCGCCACGTCCTTGGGCGTTGTCCGAAAAGCCGCCGATCGCAGGCACTTTTCACATAGGCCTCTAGGCGCTGTCCGAAAAGTCGACGAGCGAAGGTTAGACAAGGCAAAAATCGGTGAGAAAGCGCAGTTTACGGGGTGTAAATGAGCATTTTGACCGGGCTGGCGCACCAGCCGATTTTTAACGCCGTATTACCGAGCGCAGGCACTTTTCAGACAAGCCCTAGTGCGAGGTGCCCTCTTCATAGTGGGTCTTGTTCCACACGTTGTACTTGCCTGACGGCTTGTCCATCGGTACCCGGATGATCTCTTCGAGGCTATCGGCGTCATAGGCGATCACCGCGCCGTCGCGCTCCCACAGACTCAGCAGCAGGGTCTCGCCGTCGCGGTCGAACTCCACGTGGGCAGACGTCTTGCCCGGCTCCGGGATCAGGGTGCGCACGATCTCGAGGCTGTCCTTGTCGATCACGTGGACACGATCACGGTTCGGCCCGAAGAACACGTCGGTCCAGGCGTAGCGGGAGTTTTCGTGGCTGCGCATGAAGAAGCCCGGTCCGTCGGTGTGCAGCGTCTTGATCAGCGAATAGTCGTCCATGTCGATGATCGAGACTTCCGGCTTGGCCAGGTGGGGAATCGCCATCACCCGACGTCCGCCGGTCTCCCAGGTGATGCCGGAACCCAGATGGGGCATGCCCGACAACGGCAGGTCGGCCAGCTTGTCGCCGCTGTCCAGGTCGATGACCATGGCCCCATCGCCACCGCGGGAGGCGCCGATGACGCGGCGGTACTCGGGGTCGAAGAAGAAGTCGTCGAGGTAGTCCGGCACCGGCAGACGCCGGACCTCGAAGCTCTCGCCCCTGGCCTCCAGAGCCTTGCGCTCGGGGTCGAGCGACTCGTCCATATGCCCCGTGGCCACCACCGGTTCAGGCGGCACCGGCCAGGGGATCTCCCACAGCTCCTTGACGTCCTTGAGCGCGGCGATAAAGCTCGAGCGCGGCGGCGCGGCGTAGACGGCGCTGACCCGGGAGCCGTTGCCTTCGGCGTCGGCGGCGGGATAGACCCGCATGGGATCGAGCCGGTGGGCGTCGAACAGCACCAGGTTGCCGGGCAGGGTGTTGGCGGCCATCACGTAGCGGCCATCGGCGGACACCGCGATATTGCGCATATTGATGCCAGCGCGGACCTCGGCCACCACGGCGAAGTGATAGAGATCGAACTTGGTGATCCAACCGTCGCGGGAGCCGAAATAGACGTAGCGGCCATCCGGGCTGTACTTGGGCCCGCCATGCAGGGCAAAGCGGGTGGGGAAGCGCGCCAGGCGCTCGAAGGTGTCGCCGTCGAGCACGCTGGCGTGGTGATCGCCGGTCTCCACCACCACGAACAGATTCTGCGGATCGGCGACGAACTCGGGCGTGTCGCCAAGAGGGTCTTCACCAGCGACCGGAGGATGCGACACCACCTGGCTTGCGCGGATATCGTCGAGCGTCCAGTCGGGGGTCACCGGCGGGTCACTCAGCACCCAGTCACTCAGCGCATCGACCTGGGCCTCGGCAAGCGTGTCGGTAAAGCCGGGCATCTGGGTCGCGGGGCGGCCATCGGCGATCACCCGACGAACCTCTTCGGGCTTGATACGCCCCAGGTTCTGGGGCAGCAGCGCCGGCCCCATGGCGCCCAGACGGTCGGCGCCGTGGCAGCTGGCGCAGTGATCCTGATAGAGCTGCGGCGGCGCCGAATCTGTCGCCTGCGCCTCGGCCGATACTGGCATCAAACCCAGCATCAAACCCGGCACCAGACTCGGCATCAGCCCGATCAGGGCCGCGCCCAGCAGTCTTGCCGTGTTCATGCCACCGCCTCCGTCATGGCGTCCATATCGAGCCGCCCGGCCAGGGACACCACCTCGCCTACCACGATCAGCGTCGGCGGCTTGAGCCCCTCGGCCTGGATGGTCTCGGGCAACTGGCCCAGGCGGGTGATCACCCGCCGCTGTTCCCGGGTGGTGCCGCGTTCGATCAGCGCCACCGGCTGGTCGGCGGGCAGGCCGTTGGCGAGCAGTTCGCGGCGAATCAGCTCGGCGTTGGTCAGCCCCATGTAGAACACCAGGGTGTGGTGGCGACTGGCCAGCGAGCGCCAGTCGAGATCGAGGCTGCCGTCGGCGCGGGCGTGGCCGGTGACGAAGGTCACCCCCTGGGCGTGGTCGCGATGGGTCAGCGGAAAGCCGGCATAGGCGCTGCAGCCCTGGGCCGAGGTGATTCCCGGCACCATGCGAAAGGGCACCTGGTTGTCCACCAGCATCTCGGCCTCTTCGCCGCCGCGCCCGAAGATGAAGGGGTCGCCGCCCTTGAGGCGCACCACCCGCTTGCCGGTCACCGCCAGGCGCACCAGCAACTGGTTGGTTTCCTCCTGGGTCAGGGCGTGGCAGCGCGCCGCCTTGCCCACGTAGAAGCGCTGGGCCGCCTTGGGCGCCAGCGCGAGCACCTCCGGTGACACCAGACGATCATAGACCAGGCAGTCCGCCTGGCTGAGCAGGTACAGCGCGCGCAGGGTCAGAAGGCCGGGGTCACCGGGGCCGGCGCCGACGATGGCCACCTCGCCGGAGGCGAGCGGCGCTTCGCCGAGCTGGTCGTAGAGGGCTTGCAAGGACATGGTGATCTCCCGTTCAACCGGTCGTCAGAATCATCTTGGGCGAGACGGCGTCGGTCAGGCCGATCTCGTCATCGTCGAGGTAGCAGCCCGGGTCCTCGGCCCAGGGATCGCCCAGGGTCTTGAAGGCACGCACCCGGGTATTGCCGTTGCAGATCGGCAGGTAGCGACAGGCGCCGCAGCGTCCCTTGAGCGGCCGCGGACGACTGCGAAAGCCCTGCATCAGATCGTCGTCGGCCTCGCACCAGATTTCCGAGAAGGGCCGCTCACGCACATTGCCGAGGTGGTGGTCCCACCAGAAGGAGTCCGGGTGGACATTGCCCAGGTTGTCGATATTGGCGATGTACTCGCCGCTGGCGTTGCCGCCCCAGGCAAGCAGACGCGCCTCGAGATCGGCGACCCGCTCGGGGAAGTGGCGCCTGGCCCAGTGCAGCAGGAAGGGGCCGTCGGCGTCGTTGTTGCCGGTGACGTAATCGCGCCGGATACCCACCTCGAGTTCGGCGCGACAGCGGTCGAACAGTCGGGTCATGGCGTCGCGGGTCATCTCATGCCAGGCGTCGTGCTTACGGTGACGATGACCGCGTCCGCCATAGTTGAGGTGTGACAGGTAGAACTTGTCGACGTCGTGCTCGGCGGTCAGCGCCAGGATGTCGTCGAACTGGGCGTAGTTGTCCCGGGTCAGGGTGAAGCGCAGCCCCACCTTGATGCCCCGTTCCTTGCACAGCCGGACTGCGGCCATGGACTCGCGAAAGGCGCCACGACGCTGGCGGATCTGGTCATGGGTCTCCTCGAGGCCGTCGATGCTGATGCCGACGTAGTCGTAACCGGCATCGGCGATGGCGTCGATGTTGTCCTCGGTGATCAGGGTGCCGTTGGTGGAAAGCCCGGTGTACAGCCCGAGTTCCTTGGCCCGGTGCGACAGTTCGAAGATGTCGGGGCGCATCAGCGGCTCGCCACCGGACAGGATCAGCGCCGGCACCCGGAAGGCCTTGAGGTCCTCGAGCACCCTCAGCGCCTCCTCGGTGGACAGTTCACCGGCGAAGTCGACGTCGGCCGACACCGTGTAGCAGTGCCGACAGGTCAGGTTGCAGCGGCGGATCAGATTCCAGATCACCACCGGGCCTGGCGGGGTGCGGGCAGGCGCCAGTGGCGTCGGCTCGAGCAGGCTGTCGATGTAGCGGGTCACTCGGAACATGGCGAGGCTCCCTTGGCGGTGGCGAGCCGTAGCCCGGTCTTCTTGAGGATGCGGCTGCTGTAGAGAATACGGTGGTCGCGGCAGGCGTCGCCCAGCCATTCACGCAGCCGCTCGGCCTGGGCTTCGACCTCGTCACGGTGGTGGCCGTGCAGCATCACGAACAGGTTGTAGCGCCAGTCCGGCAAGCGGCGAGGCCGCCGGTAGCAGTGACTGACGCCCGGCCAGTCGGCCAGCTGCCGGCCGAGTTCATCGATACGCTGATCATCGACGTCCCACACGGTCATGCCGTTGGCCAGGTAGCCCAGGCGGTAGTGGTTGGGTACCGCGGCGACGCGGCGCACGACGCCGGTCAGGCGCAGGCGCTGAAAGCGCGCCAGCACCTCTTCGCCGCTCATGCCGATGGCCGCGCCCACCGCCGCCCAGGGGTCGGCCACCAGCGGCAGGCCCGCCTGGGTGGCTTCGATCAGGGCGCGGTCGCCGTCGTCCAGCACAGAGACGTCGTCGTGGCCCCTAGACGGGCAGGTGGAGATGGACATGGAACTCCTCCTCCTTGGGCAGGTTGATCACCTCGAGCCCGGTGGCCTCGGTGATGGCCTCGATCACCGAGGCGACACGGCCGGGGCGATCACAGGCGATGACGAACCACATGTTGTAGTGGTGCTCGCGGCGATAGTTGTGGGCCACCTCGGGGAAGGCGTTGACGACCTCGGCGACGCGCTCGAAGTCGGCTTCTGGCACCGCCAGGGCGGCCAGCGTCAGGGCTCCGCCGAGACGCTCGGCCTGGAACATCGGGCCAAAGCGACTGAGGATCCCTCGCTCGAGCAGCGACGACAGGGCGTCGAGCAACTCGCGCACCCCGAGCCCCAGCTCCAAGGCCAGGTCGCCGTAGGGGTCCGGGGTCAAGGGCACACCCAATTGCAGGCGGTTGATGATCCGACGCTCTACCTCAGACAGCGCAGCCACCGCGTCATGGCGAGCGGTGGCAGCGTCGTGTGGGTGGCGGTCGGGGTCGCCGGGAAAACCCCGGGACGGTGTTTCTGAGCTCATGGCTCCTCCGGGGGTGTCATGGTTCCTCGGGCGTGTAGCGTCCGCCGCGCTGGCGATAGGCCTGGCGGCTGAACAGCACCTGGTGGTCGACGTCTTCGAGGCCATGGCGCTGGATCAGCGCACGGATCTGGGCCTCGACACGCACTCGCCGGACGCCGTGGATCATGCAGAACAGGTTGTAGGGCCAGCCGAGGCGACGCACCCGCTGGTAGCACAGGGTGACCTCGGGCTCAGCGGCCAGACGCCGGCCTACCTCGTCGACGCGATCATCGGGCAGGTTCCACACCACCATGGCGTTGGCGGCGAGGCCCAGGCGACGATGGCGGACCACCAGGCCGAAGCGTTTGATGAAACCGCTGTGCTGCCAGTGCCCGATCCAGGTACGGACCTCCTCGACGCTCAGGCCGGTCTGCTCGGCCAGCACCTTGAACGGCTCAGGCACCAGCGGCAGCCCTTCTTCCAGACAGGCCCTGAGTCTGATCAGACGGCGATCCTGAGCCTGCAGCGGGCCCGCCGGACGGCGCCCGGCGGTGGACGTGACGGCCTCGATCATGCTTCCTCCAGCTCCGCCCAGGGCAGGGCGAAGGCCAGGTCGATGTGATAGCTCTGGACCATGGGCAGGCGCAGCAACGGGGTGGCCAGTTCGGCCTCCAGCCGCGTCAGGCGCAGTTCCAGGCTGGTGCTGTCCGGCGCCGTCACCACGAACCACAGGTTGTAGCGGTGCTCGCGCCAGTAGTTGTGGTTGACCCCGGGGCAGGCGTTGATGATCTGTGCCACCGCCTCCCGGCGATGGTCCGGCACGGCCACCGCCACCAGCTCGCTGGCGCCGGCCTGGCGGTGATCGAACACCGCGCCGACACGGCCCACCACGCCCAGGTCACACAGACGCTGCAGGCGCTCGATCAACGCCTGTTCATCCAGTCCGAGCTCTTCGGCCATGGCCGCAAAGGGACGCTCCACCAACGGCAGCGATCGCTGATAGCGATCGATCAGACGCCGGTCGATGCGGTCCAGGTCGTCGACCACCTTGTCGGTTGCCATGGCCATCTCCCGAAAAGCGAAAAATTGGGGCGGGCCGCCCGTGCGAGCGGCCCGCGAGGACGTCAGTAGACGTCGTGCTGGGTGTTGTAGACGTTGAACTTGCCGGTCGGCGTGACCAGTCGCTCGTCCTTGATCACCGCTTCCAGCTGCAGCGTCTCGTCGTCGACCACCACCAGCGCGGAAGACTGATCGGCGGTGTTCCACACCGAGAACCAGACCTCGTCGCCGGCACGGTTGTACTCCGGCTGCACCACCCGCTTGGGTCCTTCGCCGAGATCCGCCCAGTCGGCGATCGGCAGCACCTGGAAGCCCTCTTCCAGGTCGTTGACGTCATACACGGCAACGCTCTGGCTGATGGCCTCGTCGGGGTTCAGCGCGGTGTCCACGTAGAGGTGCTCGGACTCGGGGTGGGTCTTGATGAACAGCGAGCCGCCGCCCTGACCTTCCAGGGTGCGCACCACCTTCCAGGCCTGGTCCGGATGACCTTCCGGGTCGGTACCGATCAGCGAGATGGTGTTGTCGCCCAGATGGCTGGTGGCCCACACCGGCCCGAACTCGGGGTCGACGAAGTTGGCGCCACGTCCCGGGTGCGGGGTCTTGCCCACGTCGATGATCGCCTCGAGCTCACGCTCCTTGGCATCGATGACGACGATCTGGTTGGACTGGTTGGCGGCGGTCATGAAGTAGCGACCGCTGCTGTCCCAGCCACCGTCGTGCAGGAAGCGGGAGGTGTCGATCTCGACGCTGGACAGGGCGTCCAGGTTCTCGTAGTTGACCAGACGGACCTTGCCGGTTTCCTTGACGTTGACGATGAACTCCGGGTGCTGATGGGACGCCACGATGGCCGCCACGCGGGGCTCCGGATGGTACTCCTGGGTCCCCACCGTCATGCCGCGGGTGCTGACGATCTTCTTCGGCTCCAGGGTCTCGCCATCCATGATCACGAACTGCGGCGGCCAGTAGGTGCCGGCGACCGCGTAGGTGTCCTCGTAGCCCTCGAACTTGGAGGTCTCCACCGAACGCGCCTCGAGACCGACCTTGATCTCGGCCACGGTGGTCGGCTCTTCCATCCACAGGTCGATCATGTCGACCTTGGCGTCGCGACCGATGACGAACAGGTAGCGCCCGGAAGCGGACATCCGCGAGATGTGCACCGCGTAACCGGTATCGATGATCTTGACGATCTCCTTGCTGTCGCCGTCGATCAGAGCGATCTGGCCGGCGTCACGCAGGGTCACCGAGAACAGGTTCTCCAGGTTCAGGTCGTTCATCTGCTCGGTGGGGCGATCTTCCGGCGCCACGAACACGGTCCAGCTGTCCTTCATGTCGGCAAGGCCGAACTCCGGGGGTACCGGTGGCTCATGCATGACGTAGTTCGCCATCATCTCGATCTCGTCATCGGTCAGCTGGCCGGAGGTACCCCAGTTGGGCATGCCCGCCGGTGAGCCGTAGGTGATGAAGGTCTTGAGATAGTCCACGCCGCGTTCACGGGTGATGTCGGTGGTCAGCGGCTTGCCGGTGGCCCCCTTGCGCAGCACGCCATGACAGCCGGCACAGCGTTCGAAGTAGATCTCCTTGGCGTGATCGAACTCTTCCCGCGTCATCGCAGGGGCGCCCTCTTCATCGGGCATCATCACCGCCGCCGGGTCGACGCCGGACGGATTGCTCTGGTAGGCCGCCTCTTCCGGAGACAGGTTCTTCTCGGCGCCATGGGCGCTTCCCAGGCCTGCAATCACGATGGCTATCGCTGCGGCAAGGGGCTTGAGAGTCGTGACGCTTCTGGTCATCTTTTCACCTCGAGTCATGATCCACGTGTCTTTCATCCTGTCGCCAACGTCGTGCCACAAGATGAAAATGTCGCCAGGTTTTCCGCTTTCTCTTGAGCGAGTTATTTCCCTTGATATGGCAATCCCTTACCTGGATAAGCGACACATCTTCCTTCCAGATGAAGGCCGCGAAGACGCCAGCTCTCTTCGCGTTTGCCCTGCCTACCATGGAAGCGCGCATTCCCGACGATTTCACTGGGTCTCTTGCCGACTCTTGACCCCTATCAACAATCACTCCTCCGCGCACCAGCAGAAATTTTTCCCCTTTAATTTCTTAAGCTTAATGACCAAATAAGACTTTAGGAGCTACCTCGAAAGGAGCATTTCAGTACTTTTTGATCAAGACGTTGACGCGCATCATCCAATGGTTTCAGACGCTATCGACAGCGAGGCGAAACTCGACTACTGCTTGCCACTTCAAGAAACACCAACACCTTCGGGATAAAACGACGACCCATATCAATAAATATTTTCGATGAATCAAGGACACTATCGGGTCCTACAGGGACCTTCGCCGGGGGACACTTGTCGATGGCTACACCTATTTCCCAGCACCCTTTCGGGCGCCATGCGTGCTCAGTGCTCGTGCCACGATGGCGTACCGCCCTCGCCTGCCTTCTGCTGATGGGAGCATGGGCTGCCGATACATCGGCGACGCCCGCGCCCAGCGCCTCGGCGACACACAAGACCAGCGCCTCGTCGACGCAAACGACCAGCGCTTCAGCGACAGATACCAACGGCGCAGCAGTGGACCCGGAGGCGCTCGGCAACCTGCTCCTTCAGGACTGCGGTTCCTGTCACGGCATGACCCTCAAGGGGGGCCTCGGCCCTGCTCTCACCCAGGAGCGTCTGGCGGTCTACGACGTCGACACCCTGACCACCATCATCCTCGAAGGCCTGCCCGGCACCGCCATGCCGCCCTGGCGCGATCTGCTGAGCGCCGAAGAGGCCCGCTGGATCGCCGAGACGCTCAAGCACACCGACGCTCAGGAGCTTCCATGAGGCACCGTTCTGTATTCACCCATCCCCCCGCCGCCACCGGTCTGCGGCGCTTTCACGCCCCGGGCTTTGTGCTGGGCCTGGCACTGGCCTGCGGCCTGATCGCCTGGGGCCAGAGCCCCCACGGCTCAGCCGCCGTTGCGCCACGTACCGACGCCGGCGCACCGGAGGCCAGCTGTGCCAACCTCGCCACCGGCGGACTCGGGGTCGTGGTCGAACGCGCCGATGGACGCCTGGCCCTGGTCGACCGCCGCCAGCATCGCGTGATCACTCGTGTCGAGGGGCTGGGCGATCTGTCCCACGCTTCGGTGAAGTTCTCCAGCGACGAGCGCTTCGCCTATGTGTTCGGCCGCGACGGCGGTCTGACCAAGGTGGATCTGGTGTGCGCCACCATCGACGCCAGGGTGCTGCAGTCCGGCAACAGCATCGGCGGGGCCATCTCCCAGGACGGCCGTATCATTGCGGTGGCCAACTACGAGCCGGGCGGCGTGAAGCTTTTCGACGCCGACAGCCTTGAGCTGTTGGCCGAGGTAGCGGCGCGCTACACCCGGGATGACGGCAGTCAGGCGCTGTCCAAGGTGGTCGGCCTGGTCGACGCCCCGGGCAACCGCTTCGTCTACAGCCTGTGGGACGCCGATGAGATCCAGGTGCTCGACGCCTCGACGCTCATCGCGGACGAACAAGGTGCCAGCGAGCTTCCCGCCATCACCCGCTTCTCCGATATCGGCGAGAAGCCCTACGACGCCCTGATCGATCCCATCGGGCGCTTCTACGTGGCTGGCCTGTTCGGCGAGGACCACCTGGCGCGGCTCGATCTGTGGCACCCGGAGAACGGGGTCGAGCCGGTCCTGTCCGGCTATCGCCAGGGCGACGACAAGCTGCCGGTGTACAAGATGCCCCACCTGGAGGGCTGGACCATCGCCAACGACCACGCCTGGTGGCCGGCGGTGGGTCGCCACGAGGTGCTGATGGCGAACCTCGACGACTGGCGCCTGGAGCGACGAATTGCGGTGCACGGGCAGCCGGTGTTCGTGATGAGCCGGCCGGACCAGCGCCAGCTGTGGGTCAACTTCGCCCACCCCGACAACGATGTGGTCCAGGTCATCGACAGTGAAAGCGGCGAGATCATCCGCACCCTGACCCCCGGCCAGGCGGTACTGCACATGGAGTTCAGCCCGCGCGGCGAGGAGGTCTGGATCTCGGCGCGGGACTCCGACCAGGTGGTGGTCTACGACACCGACACCTTCGAGCGCCTGGCGACCCTGGAGGCCGAGTCGCCCAGTGGCATCTTCTTCACCGATCGGGCCCATCGCATCGGCCTGTAGGCCGCGGGAGAACGCCATGCACCCTGCTTCGCTGGAAACTCGCCAGACGCAATCACAACAGACAACCGTCGTCACGACGCCTTCCGGGCAGCGCAAGGTGCTGCTGCTCTACGCCCTGATGCTGGGCAGCGTCATGGCGGTGGTGACCGCCCCGCTCAGTGCGCTTGTCGCTCATCTTTGGCTGGCCATCAGAAGACCCACCGATGCGGTACTGGTGAGCCACCTGCGCTTTCAGCTTGCGACCTTCTGGTACGGCGTGCTGGCCGGGGCGATCGGCCTTGGCCTGTGGGGGCTGATCGGACACATCGACCTGCCGGGGCTCACCGGCTGGGCCTACGGCTATCTGGGGTTCACCCTGGCGCTCATCTGGATGGTGGGACGCTGCGCCCTGGGCATCCGCCGGCTGTTGCACCACCTGCCCGTCCCGCGCCCCCTGTCCCCACTGCTGGGTGGCTGCCGCGTGCGCTTTACGGACGCCGACCGGTGAACCTCGATCACGGCGCCTCTGGCATGCCGGGTTCTGGCGTTCCAGGCTCTGACTTACCGGGCTCTGGCTTACCGGGGTCTGGCTTGCCCAATCCTGGCTGGGGGCCGCTGTCGGGCCTGCCGGGCAACCCGTTGATGTGGGTGCTGATCATCAGTGAGCTGCTGGTGTTTGCCGCCTTCTTTGGCGTCTTTGCCTGGCAGCGGGTACTCGACCCCGTGGGTTTTCTCGCCGGGCAACGCCATCTCGAGCCGCTGCTTGGCGGCCTCAATACCCTGGTGCTACTGACCAGTGGCCTTGCCGCGGCGATGGCGGTCACCCAGTCCCAGTGTCCACCCCACGCCCTGCGCGAGCGCCGGATACGCCAGTGGCTGGCGCTGGCCGCGGTGCTAGGCATGGCCTTCTGTCTGATCAAGGCCGTCGAGTATCACCTCGAGTTCTTCACCGGCCCACTGCCGGACAGCGGCAACTTCTTCACTTTCTACATCGGCCTGACCGGCTTCCACGCCGCCCACGTCATCTTTGGCCTGTGCCTGCTGGGCGTCGCGATATGGCGCCCGCGAGCAGACACCGTGGAGACCGTCTGCGCCTTCTGGCACATGGTCGATCTGATCTGGGTACTGCTGTATCCCCTGCTCTATCTGGTGCGGTGACGACAATGCATGACACGGATACTCAGCGCAGACGCCTGTGGCGCACCTGGGCCCTGTTGATGGGCATGACCCTCATCGCCATGGCCAGCGGCGCGCTGCATCGCGGCCCGCTGGCGCTCTGGGCCCTGGCGCTGGTGCTTGTTGCCAGCCTGGTCAAGGCGCAACAGATTCTCTCCATCTACCTCAACCTGCGTATTGCCCCTGCCTCCTGGCGAGGGGGACTCTTGGTACTGGTCGGGGCGATGGGGCTTGGGCTGGCGGCTGCGGGACTGCTGCCTCGCTGGATCGAGGCTCCTGGTGCGACCTCCGATGCGACCGCCATCCCGGCCTCGATCCACAGCACCACAACGAATAACACCACTGATCGACGCAGCGATAGACACATCGATAGACACACTGAACGACACATCGAACGACAGGCACAGGAGCCCAGATGAACAAGGCCGTGGAAATCGACATGACCTTCGAGGAAGACCCCGGCGAGACCATTCGCCTGGTGGCGGTGGTCAACGACCGAGGCGACCTGACCTCGACTCAGGTCTACGGCTTCGCCCGCGACCGCGCGGAAGAGGAACTGGTGACCTACCCCTTCGTGCTGGATCGAGCGGGCGATGATCACTACCAGATCCGCTGGGGCTACGGCGACTGCACCGAGAGTGCGCTGAACTTCTCATCCCCCGCCGTGGCCCTTGGCCAGCGCGTCTATCGCGTCGATACCTACCGCACCGGCAGCGCCCGTTTCTGCTACGAGATCACCGGCATCAACGATCTGGTGCGCTGAGCTACTAGCGACTGACGGCCAACGGCGAGCGACCGACCACTCAGCCCCGCAGCGCCCAGCGTTCGAGCCGGCGCCAGAGCCGCAGGGTGAGCCAGACCGCAAGGGGCACCAGCGCCATCAGCACGATGCCCCAGTCACGGTGATGGATCAGCCAGGCCAGCGGCGTGAACAGTATCAGCGCCGCAAGGCCGGCGGTGGCGAGCGCAAGCCGCTGGCGCCAGCGAGTCTGTGACGAAGACATGACGTTCATTGGGCCACCAGCTGTCGGTAGATGCCCGGCAGCGCCAGGGCGAGATGTTCCGGGCGTGGCACGATGGCGTAGCCCCCTCGACCGAAGATGCGGCCAAGATAGCGACTGGCCTCGCGATCGATGGTCACCCCGAATACCCGCACGTCTTCTCGCGCTGCCTCGCGCACCGCGTGGCGGGTGTCCTCGATGGCGTAGCGCCCCTCGTAGTAGTCGGTGTCGTTGGGTTTGCCGTCGGTCAGCACCAGCAGCAACCGATGCTTTCTGGGGTGTTGGCCCAGCTCCCTGGCCAGGTGGCGAATGGCCGGTCCCATGCGGGTGTAATGCCCCGGCGTCAACGCCGAAATGCGTCGTTCCACCCGCTCGCCCATGGCCTCGTCGAAGGCCTTCAACCGCCTGACCCAGACCCGATGCCGGCGCTGGGAGGTAAAGCTGTGGATGCTGACGTCGTCGCCGCAGCCGGCGATGCCGTGGCCCAGTACCATCAGCGCTTCCTGGGCCACGTCCAGCACGCGGCGACTTTCCAGCCAGGCATCGGTGGACAGCGACACGTCGATCAGGATGGACACCGCCAGATCACGCCCCTGGGGCCTGGCGTCGACGAACAGGCGGTCGCTGGCCTGACCGCCGGCGGCCAGGTCGCAGCGACTGCGGACCAGGGCGTCCAGGTCCAGCTCGTCACCGTCCGCCTGGCCCCGCAGCCACTCTCGCCGAGGCCGCAGGGCCTCGAACTGGCGGCGCACCCGGCGTACCCGCCGCGTCGCCGCCTCGTCGCCCTGCCAGGGCTCGCCCTCCTCGATGGCAGGTTCGGCGATCACCCGGCAGTGGGCCGGCAACAGCCGGCCCTTGCGGTAGTTCCACTCAGGATAGAGGTGCTCGACGCTGGAACCAGCGGCCAGCGACTCGCCACAGGCGGCGTCGGGCGCCAGGTCCAGCGACATCTTCAGGCGTGAGGCGGCCCGTCGCCGGTTGCGGCTCAAGGTGATCTCGTCGATCTGGTCGGCCGCCTCGCGCGCGGCGTCTTCCTCCTCGTCATCCAGGTGGCGGTTGACGTTAACCATCTCCGCCCAGGACAGCATCTTTTCCGAGGCATTGAGCATCAGCGGGTCGTCTCGCTCGGCCTGATCCTGATAGCGGCGCTCGGCCTTGCGCCGGGCACCTTCCACCTCGGCGGCCTGGGGCGGAGCCGTCTCTTCGTCCTCGTCTTCGTCTTCCTCGTCGGTCGACCTCGAGACGCACTCAAGCGTCGACGCCTCGCCCCACAGCGGCACCGGCAGAAAGGGCCGATACCCCCGTGGCGCGCGCACCGACGGGCGCCCTTGGTCATCCGCCGCCTCGAGCCAGGACCACCACTGGCGCGCGTCGCCTTCGGGACGGTCTTGCGTCTGGGCCTCGCTATCGAAGGATCGGTCGTCGCCCAGCAGGCGCCGGACCAGTGTCTCTACCGCAGCTTCTTGCGGAGGCAGGCCGCGGCGCCGAGGACGCACGGCGAGCAGCGCCTGGCACAGCCGGGCATGGCGCCGGACGAAGCCGGGATAGCGCGCAAGCGTCACCTCGGTTGAGCGCCGGGCCTCGGCCAGGCGCACCAGATCCTGTTCGAGCGGATCATCGCAGCGCGCCACGGGACGGCGCTCGGCCAGCGACATGGCCAGCCAGCGATATAGATCGCGATTGAGCTCAACCTCAGGCAGCAGCGCCAGTCGCTGCGGCAGCAGCAGGTGCTCGTCGTCACGCCGCGAGACCTCCAGCGCCTCCTCGTCGAAGCCCAGGCGCTGACGCAGTGACAGGCGATGGCGCGAGGCGCGCTTGCCGATCGCATCCAGGGTAACGCCGTGTTCGCCGCCGCTGGCGCGAAACAGCACCCCCAGCGAACGCGACACCTCATCGAGGGTCACCGCCGCCTCGGGATATTCAGGATAACTGGCGGCACGTGAGGCCCAGCGGTGCCAGTGACGGCCGACGAACTCCTCGACCTCGAGAAACTCCAGCATGGTGGTGGCTATCCGAAGGTGGCGGTGACGACGTCCTCGATGCCCTTGAGCACATCGGGATCGTCACTGAGAGGCTCGAGCAGGGCCGCCCGGGCGGCGTCGAGCACCGGCATGCCGGCCTGGATCAGGCTGGCGCAGTAGATCAACAGGCGAGTGGACACCCCCTCTTCCAGGTCCTGGCCCTTCATCGCCCGCAGGCGTGCCGCCAGGTTGACCAGGGCCTCGCAGCGCCCACGCGAAAGGCCGCTTTCATGGGCGACGATGTCGACCTCCGTGCCGGCATCGGGGAAGTCCAGCGAGATCGCCACGAAGCGCTGGCGGGTGCTCGGCTTCAAGGTCTTGAGAATGTGCTGATAGCCGGGGTTGTAGGACACCACCAGCATGAAGTCGTCCGGCGCTTCGAGTCGCTCGCCGGTACGTTCCAGCGGCAGCAGACGGCGATCGTCGGTCAGCGGGTGCAGTACCACGGTCACGTCCTTGCGCGCCTCCACCACTTCGTCGAGGTAGCAGATGCCGCCTTCGCGCACGGCCCGGGTCAGGGGGCCGTCGGACCAGGCGGTGTCACCGCCCTTCAACAGATAGCGTCCGGTCAGATCGGAGGCGGTCAGGTCGTCGTGGCAGGCCACGGTGTGCAACGGCAGCCCGAGACGTGCCGCCATATGGCGCACGAAACGGGTCTTGCCGCAGCCCGTCGGCCCCTTCAGCAGCAGCGGCAGGCGCTGGCGGTAGGCGTGCTCGAACAGCGCGACCTCCTGGCCGGTCGGCTGGTAGAAGGGGATGTCGTCACCCACAGGGTCCTGGTGCAAGGCGCACCGAGACAGGGTTGCTTGGGTCATGAACAGGGTCCTCGAGACTATCGAGGCCGCCTGACGGCGGCCTCGATCGGGTTCAGCTGGCGGACATCGCCGGCTGGCCAGAGGCCGACCGACGGGCCGGACCGAACAGCGCGTAGAGCAGCAGCACCGCGCCCACCGTCACCGCGATGCCGGTGCCCAGGCGCATGGTGTAGAACAGACCGAGCTGGTCCTGCACCTCCATGTAGTTCATCCCCAGCACCCGCTGCAGATGGGTCTGCACCGCACCGGCAAAGGTCAGGGTGAAGGTCATGAAGCACATGGCCGAGGTCAGGATCCAGAAGCCCCACATGTTGAGCACCTGGTTGAACGGCTGGCTCCGACGCAGCTGCGGCATGGCGTAGGTGATCACGCCGAGGATCAGCATCACGTAGGCGCCGTAGAACGCCAGGTGGCCATGGGCGGCGGTGACCTGGGTGCCGTGGGAGTAGTAGTTGATGAACGACAGGGTGTGCATGAAGCCCCACACGCCGGCGCCGAAGAAGGCGACCGTCGGGCAGCCCATGGTCCACAGCATCGCGGCCTTGTTGGGGTGGTTGCGCGACCCCTTCCAGAACATCACGAAGGCGAACACCACCATGGCGAAGAACGGAATCACCTCAAGGGTCGAGAAGATGCTGCCGATGGCCTGCCAGTAGCCCGGCGTACCGATCCAGTAGTAGTGGTGGCCGGTGCCCAGCAGCCCGGAGAACAGCGACAGGCCGACGATGACGTAGAGCCACTTCTCGATCACTTCGCGGTCGACACCGGACATCTTGATCAGCAGATAGCCGAGCAGCGACGCCATGATCAGCTCCCACACGCCTTCCACCCAGAGGTGCACGACCCACCACCAGTAGACCTTGTCTACCGCCAGGTTGCCGGGGTTGTAGAAGGCGAACAGCCAGAATACCGCCGCCAGCCACAGGCCCAGCATCAACACCAGATTGATGGTGGTCTTGCGGCCCTTGAGCAGGGTCATGCTGGTGTTGTAGAGGAAGATCAGGAAGGACACCGTGATCAGCACCTTGACGAAGAAGGGCTGCTCGAGGAATTCACGTCCCTCGTGGATGCCAAGCTGATAGCACACCAGGGCGGCGACCCCGGCCACCACAAAGATGCCCAGCTGCAGGTAGGCCAGCATCGGGCTATGAATCTCCCGTTCGGCCTCTTCCGGCATCAGGTAATAGGTGCAGCCCATGAAGCCGATCAATAGCCACACGATCAGCAGATTGGTATGGCTGACGCGGATAATGTTGAACGGCATCAACTGGGCCAGGAAGTCTGGAAAGACGTAGACCAGCGCAGCCATGATGCCAAACACCAGCTGAAGGGCAAAAAGCCCCATCGCCACCAGGAAGAAGGCGTAGGCCACCTTCTGTGTTTCATATTTCATTTTTCATGTTCCTCCACGGTTTCCCCTCACGCGACGGGTACGCCATTGCGATCTTGTCGATATGTCACGCGAACCCACCGACCTATCCCGATACGTGGGGCGGCCAGTTCTGATCATCGATAGCGTCGGTCCACTCGAGGAAATCGATCAGCGAGGTCATTTCCTCGTCGCTCAGATCGAACTGCGGCATCTTGCGCCGCCCTGGTACGGCCAGCGGCTGAGCGCGCATCCAGGCCGCCAGTCCCGCCCTTGCCGCCTCGGGATTTTCGCGCCCCTGATAGCGGGTCCAGACATTGGACAGTTCAGGCGCAAAATAGGCCCCCTCACCCATGATGCTGTGACAGTTGATACACATGTTCTTTTCCCACACATGCTTGCCTTCGCGTACCGAATCGGTCAGCGGAAGTGCGCTGGTGGACTCCGTCACGATGTACCAGTGACTGTGAGCAGTCAGCGCTACAAAGATCAGGAAAAAGAACAGTGAGCCCCCGTAGAAGATGTTGCGTGCTGCGGATTTTGTCAGACCCTCGGCCATGACCACGTCTCCTCATTGTTTGGCCCATGGTGCCGGAGAGTCAGACCTCCCTGGCCCCGTTGACCATTGTATTGAGGAGCGCTCTTCTATACCTGAGTTAAACACTCGGAATATGACATGCATCACCAAAATTCTTGATTGATTCGCCCCATCAACCACTTAAACAGTTGCCAGGACTATCGGCGATAAACGATGAAATTGACGAGACAAGATGACGACAATATCGCCGCCGACAGGAGAAAAAACCAACGCCATTGAGGTAAATCAATGCATTGCAATAAAGAGGCTATACCAGCCAGGACAGGACGCTGTGTCGGTGCGCGGCGCCAAGCATATAGACGAAGATCAGCAGCGCCAGACAGGCCGACAGCGCCCGCGTTCGGACGCTGGCAGCTCGTCGAAGCGCCAGACTGCCGAAGCCGACATAGGCCAGCAGGGCGGTCAGCTTGGCCGCAAGCCATGGCGTCTGGTGAGGCCACTGGGTGGTGAGCACCATCAGCGACAGCCCCGCCGCCAGCAGCAGGGTATCGAGCAGATGGGGCAGCACACGCACCCAGGGGCGCTTTAGCCAGGAAGAGCCGGTCACTGACCACAGGGCGCGCAGGGCAAAGAGGGCACCGCTGACCAGCGCCAGCGACACATGCAGGGCCTTGAGGGTGAGGTAGAGCGGTAACATCTGAGCCTAGCCGTCCTGACCGTCGACACGCGGACTGCCGAGAATCGGCACGTAGTGGGCCAGAAAGATGGCGTAGCCGAGACACCACAGGAGGATGCTCAGGCTGTAGACCCAGTGGGTGATCGAGGGCCACAGCGCCAGCACCAGCGAGCGCGACAGTCCCGCCGCCACCAGCAGGCCCAGAGCCACGCCGATGCCCGGCAGACAGCGCATGGGACGGCCGGTATGGCCCAGCGACACCCGCGACATCATCGACAGCATCATGGTGCCCATGGCACCCACGGTGATGGCGTGGACACCCAGCTCTGCCCGGCCGACGCCCCACAGCCCCAGGGCCCACAGCAAAAGCCCCAGCGGCACGAAGGCGTAGCTCAGGTGAAGGCTCCACAGCAGGGGTTCACGTCCGGTGGCGCGGCCTTGCCAGCGTATCAGGCGCAGCGGGTGGGCCAGCGCCGCCGCCAGCAGCGCCAGCGCCAGTAAGCTGTCGGGCAGATCGGCCCCCAGGGTGCGTGTAACCTGCAGCACCACCGCCAGCGCCAGGCTGCCGAGCGCCAGCCCCTCGAGCCAGGGCAGCGCCGGGCGGCGCTTCAGGCCCAGCCGGTTGGCGGTGAACATCGGGATCACCCGACCGCCCAGCACCCCCATGATCAGCGTTACCAGCAGCACCGCCAGGTAGGACGACTGGCGCACCAGCTCAGGGTCACCCTGGAGCACGCCCAGATGGCTGCCCAGGTTGGCACCGGCGAGGATCGCCAGCACCGGCACGAAGATCAGATTGCGCCAGCGCTTCGCCCGGATCACCATCACCGCCATCACGGCGCAGACGATCAGCAGAAAGCCCACGTCCAGGGCCATCACCAGCGCCTGGGGCAAGACGGGAAAGGCCAGCCCCAGCCGGGCCCCCAGCCACAGTGCGACGAGCCCCAGCAGCGGGGCGCCATGGAGCCCCCTGAGGCCGGTCCAGGTCTGCACCGCGGTCAGCAAGAACCCCGAAACTACCGCCCCCACCACACCGAACAGCATCTCGTGCTGGTGCCACCACAGCATGCCCGCCCGGGGCGACAGCACGAAGATGCCGTGCCAGAAAGCGAGCCACACCAGCAGGGCCACCACGCTGAAGGCCGCCGCCAGCAGGAAGAAGGGACGAAAGGCGAGGCGCGCAAGAGGCAGACGAGCGGCGACGGATGACATGGCGAGTACCTGAGTAATTCACTTGGTCTTGTGAAGTCTGGCCCGCTTTGGACAACATCACCATGATGCACATCAAAGGCACTGCCGATGCCGCAAACCTGACTCACCCTGGCAAGCCCTGCATCCCCCACCCCACCCCAACCCAGCCCCAACCCAGCCCCAACCCAGCCCCAACCCAGCCCCGCGACAGCCTCGCACGCCCTTGGCGATGACCAGGCCAGAATCAGGCCTTTAGCCCCAGCCGCCGCGCCAGGCGATGCAGATTGCCGGGGTCCAGCCCCAGCCGGCGAGCCGCCCCTGCCCAGTTGCCTTCAGAGTCCAGGGCCTGCCGGATGCGCTCGCGCTGAAAAGCCTCGGTGGCCTCCCGCAGCGAGGGCTCTCGATCCCGCGCCTCGCCCGCTGGACGATCGGCCGGCGACACGGCGCTTCGAGACGTGTCGCCTTGCGCTGCGGGCGCGCCAGTGATCCGGGCTGTCGCCGGCGCCAGCCCCAGGTGTTCGACCTCGATGCGTACGCTACGGCGGCGAGCATCGGGCGTCCCGAGCACGTCCACCGAGGCCAATGCCAGCAGCGAGGCACGCGCCAGCAGCGACTCCAGCTCACGTACGTTGCCGGGCCAGTGCCAGGCCGCCAGCGACACCCGCGCGGCCTCGCTCAGGCGCAGGTTGCCGACGCCGAGACGCACCCGGTTCTGCTCCAGGAAGTGTCCGACCAGCAGCGCCAGGTCCTCGGGACGCTGGCGCAACGGGGGCACCTCCAGCGGAAAGGCGCTGAGCCGGTGATAGAGATCCTCGCGAAAGCGCCCCTGGGCGACCTCCAGGGCAAGATCCCGGTTGGTCACCGCGACCACCCGAACGTCGACATGCTGGAGGCGATCGCTGCCCAGCGGCTGGACCTCGCCTTCCTGCAGCACCCGCAACAGCTTCGGCTGCAGCTCCAGCGGCAACTCCCCTACCTCGTCCAGCACCAGGGTGCCGCCGTCGGCCATCTGGAAGTGCCCGCGATGGTCGCTGGTTGCCCCGGAAAAGGCCCCGCGCCGATGGCCGAACAGGGCGCTCTCGATCAACGAGGCTGGCAGCGCGGCGCAGTTCACCACCACCAGGGGCCCATCGGCACGTCGCGAGCCGTGATGGAGGGCATGGGCGATGCGTTCCTTGCCGACGCCGGTCTCGCCCAGCACCAGCACGCTCATGTCGGTGGCGGCGACCAGCTCCACCGATGCCATCAGCTTGCGCATGGCGCCACTGCGCCAGCCGGTCAGCCGACGCGGTAACTGGCCGTGGTCATCGCGCTGCAGGGCGAGCTGCAGGCGGGCGCCGTCCAGACGTCGGGACAGCCGCAGGCAAGTGCCCAGCAACTCGGCCGCCGCCAGCAGGCCCTGGTCATCCAGCTCGGCCAGCGCCCCCGGGGTCAGGGCGTCCAGGGTGACCATGCCGATCAGCTCATCGCCGTCGCGCAACGCCACCCCCAGGCAGTCATGGACGGGACTAAGACCGTCATCCAGCAGCCCGTCGTAGGGATCAGGAAGGGGCGAGTCCGCGGCAAAGCGGCAGACCCCCGGCGCCTCGGCGATGGCGGCGAGGCGAGGATGCTCGCCCAAGGCGAAGGTCCTGCCGGCCACGCCCTCGGGCAGGCCGATGGTAGCCACCGGCCTGAGGCCGGAGCCCTGCGCCACCAGCAGCGCGCTGGCATCCGCCGCGGTGGGGGCCACCAGTGATTCGAGCACGCCCTGCCAGGCCTCGGCGAGCTCGGGGCCCTGCTCATCGCCCAGGCGCTGCAGCAGGGCACGCAGGCGTCGTAGAAAGCTGACCACCTCGAATGTCCTTTTGACTATCAACAGTGTCAAAACGATAGCACTTGTAGTGTCAGATCGACATAAAGCCTCGATCTCGTTCGCAAGAGGTACCACTGCCCAGGGCGAATACCGGGACAGCATCGGGTCGGGAACCTGGCCGGGAACCGGGCCAGAAAAAAGGAGCCGGGTAGCGTGACCAGCGCTCTCGACAAGCGCCCTGTGGATCCACACTGCCCGCTCATTACCTACTCTGGATCACCCGCACTGTGGCAAGTTGGCGCACCTCAAGCGAAGCGGCATATCGCTTGCTCCATACAGGGTACAGAAAGGCGACGAGCGATACGCCCCGACCCCGTGGAAGCACCGAAGGTGTCGAGGCATATCAACCGATGCTCTGTTCACAAGCTGTAGAGAAAAAGTAGGCCCAAACGAGCCAGGCCTCCGACGCGGTGAAGGTTTTTTGCCACAGTGGGAGCGCGCTGCGCCATATCCCTGACAGGAGACGCCATGACCACCGCTGCCCAAGACGCCATCATCGATGCCACCGCCCCTCTGGTCGCCGAACACCTCGACGCCATCACCGCCCGTTTCTATCCGCTGATGTTCGAGCGCTACCCGGAGGTCAAGGCGGTGTTCAACCAGGCCCATCAGGCCGACGGTGGCCAGCCGAAGGCGCTGGCGCGAGGGGTGCTGGCCTATGTCGGCCTGCGCCGCCAGCCCCAGGAGGTCATCGACTCGATGCAGACGGTGATCAGCAAGCACGTCTCGCTGGGCATCCAGCCCGAGCAGTACCCCATCGTCGGCGAATGCCTGATGGCCGCCATCGGCGAGGTGCTGGGCGAGGTGGTGACGCCGGAGATCGCCGACGCCTGGGCGGCCCTGTACAACGATCTGGCCGCGCTGTTGATCGCCGCCGAAGCCGAACGCTACCGGGCCTTCGCCGAGCGCCCCGGCGGCTGGCGTGGACTGCGCGAGTTTCGTGTCGCCCAGATCCAGCGCGAGTGCGAGGTGATTCGCTCCTTCACCCTGGAGCCGGCCGACGGCCAGCCGGTGGCCGACGCCGAGCCCGGCCAGTACATCGGCTTGCGTCTGGCGGTGGACGAGGCAATCGTGCATCGCCACTACAGCCTGTCCGGCAGCCCCAACGGCCGTAGCTATCGCATCTCGGTGAAACAGGAGCCGGGCGGTCTGGTCAGCAACTTCCTGCATCAGCAGATGCGCGTCGGCGACACCCTGGAACTGCTGCCCCCCGCCGGTGAGCTGACCCTGGACGATGGCGACGCGCCGGTGATGCTGATCAGCGGCGGTGTCGGGCAGACACCGATGCTGCCGCTGGCGCGCCAGGCCCTGGCCCAGGGACGCCGGGTCTGCTACGTCCACGCTGCCCGGAACATCGACCACCACGCCTTCCGTGGCGAGGTCGAGGCCCTTGCCCGCGACTATCCGCAGCTGCTGACCCGGGTGTGCGCCTACGAGGAAGGCGACGGCGGCGATATCAAGGGCCGCCTCGAGCGTGAGCTGCTGGCCCGCCTGCTGCCCGGCGGCGACGCCCAGTGCTACTTCGTCGGCCCGCCGCCCTTCATGAGCGCCATCGACAGCCATCTGGCAGAACTGGGTATCCCCGAGCAGCGCCGTCACTACGAGCACTTCGGCCCCTCGCGTCCGCTCGACCATAGCAAGAGCGTCGCCTGAGCCGCAGCTGGCTATCTTGTTCGACGTGTCTGCGCTGCGCCGCCGTCATGAAAACTTCGGTCCCTCGCGTCCGCTCAGCAACACCAGTAGCGTCGCCTGACAAGCACGTCTGACCGTCGCGTTCACTCAGCCCACCACGACAAGGCCGCGCCCGAGGGCACGGCCTTGTCGTGTCTCCCAGCCATCTTTCACCAACCAGAGGCTCAGGCGTGCTGTCGCGCCTCGGGCTTTCTCACCACCATGAAGTAGTAGAACACCCAGGTCAGCGCCAGAAAGAACAGGCTGTCGGGACTGGTGAGGAAGATCAGCGGGTTGCCGTCGGACAGCGACAGCGAGCGTCGGCAGTATTCCTCCAGGCTCGGGCCGAGCACGAAGCCGAGCAGCAGGCAGGCCACCGGATAGCCCTGACGCCGCAGCAGGAAGGCGAGCACCCCGAACACCAGCGCCAGTCCCATCTGGAAGATGGAGTAGGTAGCCACGTAGCAGCCGACCAGCGCGATCACCGCGATGCTGGCGTAGAGCACATCGCGGCGGATCGAGACGATGCGCACGAACCAGGGTCCCAGCACGTAGAGCGTCAGCGGCACCATCACCAGGGCCGCCACCAGCAGCGCCATGAACATCGGTGCCACCAGCGCAAGCTGGCTGTCGAGGAACTGCGGCCCGGGCTGCAGACCGTTGATCACCAGCACGCCCAGCACGATAGCGGTGGTGGGATCGCCAGGAATGCCGAACGACAGCATCGGCACGAAGGCGCCGCTGCACATGGCGTTGTTGGCGCCCTCCGCCGCCGCGATGCCCTCCACCGAACCCTTGCCGTACTTCTCCGGGTGGCGTGAGCTGCGCATGGACTCGGCGTAGGCGACAAAGGCCGCCATGGAGCCTCCGGCGCCCGGCAGCACGCCGACGCTGTAGCCGATGATGGCGGTCTTGACGTAGCGATAGACGCCGATTTCACGCACCTCGCTCCAGGGCGGAATAAAGTCCCGACGGCGAATGACGCTGGCCTTGATGGCGTCGACCTCGACGGTGCGCGAGGCGCGGTTCTGCGACTGCACCAGCAGCTCACTGACGGCGAAGGCGCCGATGACCAGCGGCATGATGTCGATGCCCTGCATCAGCACGCCGGTGCCGAAGGTGAAGCGGGTGACCGGCTGCATCACATCGATACCGACGGTGGCCACCATCACCCCCAGGGTGGTGGCGACCAGGCCCTTGGAGATGGCCCCACGCTGGGAGATGACGATCACGATCAGGGCGAAGGCGATCAGCGAGAACTTGCCCGGCGTGCGAATCAGCAGCGCCGCCTCGGTGGCCAGCGGCGCCATCACCATCAGCATGATGGCGCCCAGGGCACCGCCGATCATCGACGCCAGGGCGGCGTGGCCCAGCGCCTTGGCGCCCTCGCCCCGCTGCTGCATGGGGTAGCCCTCGATGGCGGTCATCATCGAGGCCGGGGCACCGGGAATATTGATGGTGGTGGCGGTGATGCTGCCACTGCACATGCCGGCCATGAAGATGGCGGCGCAGGCGACCAGCGCCGCGGTGATGTCGAGGCTGTAGGTCAACGGCAACAGCAGGGCGATGGCCAGCATCGAGGTGAGCCCCGGCACGGCGCCAAAGAAGGTGCCGATCAGGTAGCCGCCGATCAGGTAGGGCAGGATGTCGGGCTGCATCAGCACGGCAAGGCCCTTGGAGAGTTCGATCAGATAGTCCATGGGTCAGATCCAGGGCGTCGGCAGGCGAACCTGGAACACCAGCTCGAAGAGCCCGTATCCCAGCAGGGTGATCACGCCGGCCACCAGCGCCTTGAACGCCAGCGCCTGCGGCGAGGGCCGCCCGGTGGCGAAGGCCAGCGTCATGCTGAAGGCGTAGAGGAAGGTGGCGATGAAGTAGCCAATGTGGGCAAACAGGGCGATATAGACGGCGGTGAGCAGGGTGACCGCCACCGGCCCTCGCCACGCCGCCACCTTTGCATCGCCACGGTTGTCGCCGCCCTCGTCGCTTTCCCCGGCGCCGGCCTCACCACCAGCCTCACCACCTGCCTCGCCACTGGCCGCCTCGCGTCGATCGGCGAGGATCACGCCACCCAGCGCCAGCAGCATGACCACGGCGAGCGCTACCGGGAAGAAGGAGGCGGTCAGGGCCCCGTTCTTGATGGGCGGGGCTATCTTGAACGCCTCGAGCAGATAGATCAGGGTCAGGGCCAACAGGCAGACGACGACACCTGTCGGCCCCGTCAGCCAGGTCCCCAGGCGGGAGAGCGATTTCATCGGGAGTCCTCCGGAAAAGAGCCGCCACCGCGGTGGCGGCGCGGGCTTACTGGCCGATCAGGCCGGCTTCCTTCAGCTCATCCATGCGCGCGAATAGCTCACCCTGGGTCTGTTCGGCCCAATCCTCGACCTCATCGGTGCCCAGCCAGTTGGGGGTGACACCGACGTCGACCAGCCAGGTCTGGAATTCCTCGCTGTCGTAGGCCTGCTGATAGGCCGCCTCGAGGGCCGTCACGGCGTCGTCCGGCGTATTGGCAGGCGCCGCCAGGATCACGAAACTGCCCATCTGGATGTCGTAGCCCAGCTCGGTTGCCGGGGGCACGTCGGGGAAGCTCTCGCTCTGGACGTCGGTGAACTCCACCAGGCCACGGGCGTCACCCGCCGAGATCAGCGATTCGAAGTCACCGAGGCTGGTCAGCGCCAGGTCCACCTCGCCGTTGAGCAGGGCCTCCTTCTGGGGCGCCGCACCACCGGGATAGGAGACGATCTTGAACTCCACCTCGGCCTGATCCTGCAGTTGCAGCAGCGTCAGGTGGGTCCGCGAGCCCATGTTCTGGATACCGGCGCGGATCTCCCCGGGCGCGGCCTTGGCGGCTTCGATCAATGCCTCGAGGCTATCGAAGCGCGAATCCTGCGGCACCACGACGGCGTCCGGCTCACTGGTGATCCGCGCGATCAGATCCAGCTTGTCGATATCGTAGCCGGCCAGCATTCCCTGCCACGGGATGGTGACGACGCTGTCGTAGGTCAGCGCGATCAGGGTGTAGCCATCGGGGCGCGCGCCCAGCGCCTGCACCAGGCCGTTGGCGCTCATGCCGCCTTCGATGTTCTCGACGTAGACGGTGCCCCCCAGCGGCTCCTCGGCCAGATTGGAGATCTTGCGCACGATACCGTCGGTACCGCCGCCGGCGCCCCAGGGCACGATCATGCGAACGTCGCGCTCCGGATAGTCCGCCGCGACCGAGGCACTGGCGACCAGCGCCAGGCCACCCAGGGTCATGCTCATCGACTTGCGCATCTCTTCCACTCCTTGCCACCGTCAGGGCAGTGCTTGTTGTTGGCTTGCGGGGACGGCCGACGCAAGGCGGTGTGGCCGTTCCTGTGGGGACTGCTGCTCTTGTGGTTGCTGCTCTTGTGACGACTACTTCGGCTCTTGCACTTAAGGTATTACATCATACAAAGTATTCGTGTACCCAAGATAGCCAGAGCATGACGACTGCGAAATGCGACTTTAGTGAGGGATATCCGTCTGTCGGCGCGGCCCCGGGCGCCACAAGAAGGCGCGGCCCCGGGCGCCATCAGAAAAGCGCGGCACTGGGCGCCACAAGAAGGCGCGGCATGAATCGGGCGCCATGAAAAACGACAGCGGGGCCGATCGGCCCCGCTGTCGTTTGCGGTCTACTCTCAATCACCCTCGCCGCATCATCTACTTTATCCGCCCTGGAGGACGCAGCGCCTTAGCCCAGCCCCGGCGGGCTCGGCCGAGGCAGGCGCGCCTGCAGCAGCGCGGCCGCCTGCATGACCCTGTCATCGCGGAATTTTGGCCCCACCAGATGCAGCCCCACCGGCAGCCCCTGGTCGTCCAGCCCACAGGGCAGCGACGCCGCCGGCTGCTGGGTCAGGTTGAACGGATAGGTGAAGGGGGTCCAGTCCATCCATTCCCGGTAGGGGCCGCCCGGCGGTACATTATGCCCGGCCTCGAAGGGCGAGATCGGCATCGTCGGGGTCACCAGCAGATCGAAGCGCCGATGAAAGTCGGCCATGCAAGCGGTCAGCTCGGCGCGCCGGCGGCGGGCGTCGAGATACTCGGCCAGGGGAATATCGGCGCCGCGACGGGCGATCTCGAGAAAGCCGGGGTCCAGCAGCGCCTGCTGCTGTGGCGACAGCCTCGAAAGGGCCTGGGAGGCGCCGGAGAACCACAGCGTATTGAAGGTGTCGATGGGATCCTCGAAGCCCGGGTCGAGGCGCTCGACCCGAGCCCCCAGCGCCTCGAGTTCACTGGCGGCCTGCTCCACCCGGGCGCGGATATCCGGCGCTACCTGGACGTAGCCCAGATCCAGGCTCAGCGCGACGCGCCAGCCACGCAGGTCCTGCGGCGGCGGCGCGCGCCAGTCGATGGGACAGGGGCCGCCAAGGTAGCCGTCGCGAGCGTCCGGCTGCGCCAGCAGGCTCATCATCAGGGCGCTGTCCTCGACACTGCGGGTCATCGGTCCCAGATGCGACAGGGTGCTCATGGCGCTGGCCGGCCACTGGGGCACCCAGCCGAAGGTCGGCTTGATGCCGAAGGTGCCGGTGAAGCTGCAGGGGATGCGGATGGAACCGCCGGCGTCGCTGCCCTGGTGCAGCATGCCGAGGTTGAGCGCCGCCGCCGCCCCGGCGCCCCCGGAGGAGCCCCCCGGGGTCAGCGCAGGATTCCAGGGATTGCGGGCGACGCCGTGGAGCGGATTGTCGGTCACCCCCTTCCAGCCGAACTCCGGCGACAGGGTCTTGCCGACGATGATCGCTCCGGCCTGGCGCAGAAAGCCGCTGACCGGGGCGTCCACCGCCACCGCGGCGTCCGGGTCGCTGGTGCGCGAGCCCATGCGGGTCGGCATGCCACGGGTCAGCGTCAAATCCTTGATGGTGACCGGGATGCCATCCAGCGGGCCGCATGGCGTGCCCTCGCGCCAGCGCCGGGTGGAGGCCTCGGCGGCACGCAGCGCCTCGTCGCCGGCGACATGGGCGAAGGCGTTGACCCTTGGGTTGTCCCGGGCGATCCGCGCAAGGCAGTCCTCGATCACCTGACTCGGGGTCAATCGTCGCTTGCGAAAGGCCTCGAGCGCCTGGCAGGCGCCCAGCTCGGCCAGGGCCGGCTCGTCGCTGGCCTGGCGCCCAGGGGGGAGCGTTGCCTGACTCATCGCTGCCCTCCCTCGGCCCGAGCGGCGACGCCGGCGCTGTCCAGCACCGCGTGGAGCAGCACGTTGCAGCCGGCGTGCAGGTCCTCCGGCGTGGCGTACTCGATCTCGTTGTGACTGATGCCGCCTTCACAGGGCACGAAGATCATGGCGGTGGGCGCCACCCGGCCAAGGAAGATGGCGTCGTGACCGGCACCACTGACGATGTCCATGTGCGACAGGCCATGGGCCTCGGCGCCGGCACGCACCGCCTTGACGCAGGTCTCGTCGAAGGCCTCCGGCGGGAAGTCCGCGGTGGGCGTGAGTTCCGCCCGCAGACCGTGACGCTGGCTGACCTCGGCCACCACCTCGGCGAGCCGGGCGGCCATGTCCTCGAGGGCGTCCGATTCCAGATGCCGCAGGTCGACGGTCATCCGCACCTGGCCGGGAATCACATTGCGCGAGCCCGGGTGGGGCGTCATTACGCCGACGGTGCCGCGCCCGTGGGGCGCCGCCTCGTTGGCCATGCGGTTGACCGCCAGGGTGATCTCGGCGGCGCCGACCAGGGCGTCCTTGCGCAGGTGCATGGGAGTGGGGCCTGCGTGGGCCTCGACGCCGGTCAGGGTGACATCGAACCACTTCTGCCCCAGCGCGCCGATCACCACGCCCAGGGTGGTGGCGGTATCCTCGAGCAGCGGCCCCTGCTCGATATGGGCCTCGAAGTAGGCCTTCACCTCGTCGAGGTCCACACGGTCGCTGCCGCGATAGCCGATGGCGTCCAGCGCCTCACCGACACTGACCCCTTCGTCGTCGCAGCGGGCCAGCATCTCATCGAGGCCAAGCTCGCCGGTGAACACCCCGGAGCCCATCATGCAGGGCGGAAAACGGCAGCCTTCCTCGTTGGTCCAGGCCACCACCTCGACCGGAGCCCGGGTGGTGATGGCGTGCTGGTTGAGGGTGCGGATGACCTCGAGCCCGGCCAGCACGCCGAAGCAACCGTCGTACTTGCCGCCGGTGGGCTGGGTGTCGATATGACTGCCGGTCATCACCGCCGGAAGGCCGGGCTCGCTGCCCTCCCGTCGGGCGAAGATGTTGCCGATGGCGTCGATGCGGATCTGGCAGCCCTCGGCCCGGCACCAGTCGATGAACAGGTCACGGGCCTGACGGTCGAGCTCGGTCAGCGCCTGGCGATTGACGCCCCCCTTGGGGGTCGCGCCCAGCTCGGCCAGGGTCATCAAGGATTGCCACAGGCGCTCGCCGTCGCTCTTGAGCACGGCGCCGGCAGCCTCGGATGGGGTCACGGAAACGGTCATGGGTATCGTCCTTGCAAAAGAGTGGTCTCAGGCGCTCAGGGCCAGGTAGCGATCACGCACGCCGGGATCGTCACGGAAGTCGTCGGCGCTGCCGGTGTAGACGATCTGGCCCTGCTCGAGGATGTAGTGGCGGTCGGCCACCGCCTCGCAGACCCGCAGGTTCTGCTCGACCAGCAGCACCGACAGGCCCTCCTCGCGGATCGCCTTCAGGATCTTGACGATCTCGTCGACGATGACCGGGGCCAGGCCCTCGGTGGGCTCGTCGAGCAGCAGGATCCGCGGGTCGTTGAGCAGCGCCCGGGCGATCGCCAGCATCTGCTGCTCGCCCCCGGACAGGGCGTTGCCGCGGTTGCGGCGGCGCTCCTCGAGGCGCGGAAACCAGCGATAGATGTCGGCCATCTGCCAGCGACTGCCGGCGCGTACCGCGATCTGCAGGTTTTCCTCCACGCTTAGGATGCTGAAGATGCCGCGGTGCTCCGGCACCAGCGCCACGCCCTGGCGGGCGATGCGAAATGGCGGCTGGCCAAGCAGCGACTGACCGTTGAGTTCGATGCTGCCGGCGGGGGTGTCGACCAGTCCCATGATGCTCTTCAGGGTGGTGGTCTTGCCGGCACCGTTACGCCCCAGCAGGGTCACCAGCTCGCCCTCGCCCACCGTCAAAGAGACGCCTTCGAGCACATGGCTCTTGCCGTAGTAGCTGTGGATATCCTTGATCTCGAGCATCAGGCGGCCTCCCCCAGATAGGCGTCACGCACGCGGGCATCGCTGCGCACGGTCTCGGGGTCGCCCTCGACCAGTACCTGCCCGCGGTTCATCACGGTGATGGTGTCGCTGATCGACATCACGATGCTCATGTTGTGCTCGATCAGCAGGATGCTGTGGTCCTTGCCCAGCTCGCCGATCAGCGAGGTCATGCTGGGGATATCGTCGATGCCCATGCCCGAGGTGGGCTCGTCCAGCAGCAGCAGCTTGGGCCGCGGGCAGATCGCCATGCCCACCTCGAGGATGCGCTGCTGGCCGTGGGACAGCTCCCCTGCCGCCACCCCGGCGCGCTCGGCAAGACCGATGCGCTCGAGGATCTCGTCGGCCCGAGCCAGGTGCTCGCGGCGCTTGTTCAGGCGTTGCCAGAAGTTGAGCGCGCGCCAGCCGTCGATGCCCTGGGCGGCCAGGCGCAGGTTTTCGTGGACGCTGAGCTCCTGGAACAGGCTGGTGACCTGGAAGGAGCGCGACATGCCCAGGCCGACCCGGCCGTGGGGCGGCTCCCTGGTGATCTCGCGGCCATCAAGCAGGATGCGCCCGGCGGTGGGCCGACGCTCACCGGTGAGGCAATGGAACAGGCTGGTCTTGCCGGCGCCGTTGGGTCCGATCACGGTATGGATGCTGCCGCGGGCGATGCGCAGGCTGACTCCGTCCACCGCCCGAAAGGCACCGTAGGCCAAGGCCAGGTCGCGGGTTTCCAGCAGTACGTCAGTCATGGCTGGCCTCCTTGTGCGGTTCGGCGTGGTTGCCACGGCGTCGTTCCAGCAGGCTCGACAGCCCGCCCCACAGACCGCCGCGCATGAAGATCACCACCGCGATCAGCGCCACGCCCAGCAGCAGCATCCAGCGCGGCCAGATCGACGACAGCAGGTCGCCCAGCAGCACGATGGCGCCGGCGCCCAGCAGCGAACCGAACAGCGAGCCGGTCCCGCCGATGATGGTCATGATCAGGATCTGCTCGGACATCAACAGCTCGATATTGGACAGCGGCACAAAGTTCAGCAGCATGCCGTAGAGCGCCCCGGCCAGGGCGGTGATGCCGCCGGACAGCACGAACACCATGATCTTGAACAGGCGGGTGTCGTAGCCCAGCGCCGAGGCGCGCTGCTCGTTTTCGCGGATCGCCAGCAGGGTGCTGCCGAACGGCGAGTCGGTGATGCGCCGGGCCACCACGTAGATCAGCGCGAACAGGGTGGCCACCAGGGCATAGAAGGCCAGCGGCGAGGCGAAGCTGATCAGGGTCGTCTCGCCCACCGCCAGCGGCGGGCGCGGCACGTCGAGCAGGCCATTGTCGCCGCCGGTCCAGTCGCTCAGGGTGTAGGCTAGGAAGTAGGCCATCTGGGTCAGCGCCAGGGTCAGCATCACGAAGTAGATGCCCTTGCGCCGGATGCACAGCATGCCCACGCCGAGTGCCAGCACACAGCCCGCCACCACGGCGATCAGCAGCGCGCCGATCAGTCCTGCGTCGAGGTGGATCATCGCCAGCGCGCTGATGTAGGCACCGGCGCCGAAGAAGATCGCCTGGCCGAAGGACAGAAGCCCGGTGAAGCCGAGCAGCAGATTGCAGGCCAGTGCGGCCATGGCAAAGATCAGGATCTCGGTGGCCAGGGTGGCGGAGGGCAGCACCAGCGGCAGCAGCACCATCACCGCCAGCATCGCCAGGGTGGTGCCGGCGCCGAGACGCCCCTTGAAGCGGCGCCGGCCCGGGTTGGCAGCGGCGGTATCGAGTGTCTTGGTCATCATCTCATGCTCTCCCGAACAGGCCGTGGGGACGCAGCAGGATCACCACCGCCATGGCGGCGTAGATCATCAGGCTGGCGCCCTGGGGCCACAGCGAGGTCATCAGGCTCTGCACTACGCCGACGATCAGCCCCGCCACCAGGGCGCCGGTGAAGGACCCCATGCCACCGATCACCACCACCACGAAGGCCAGGCCCAGCACCTCCGGCCCGATGAAGGGGTGCGCCCCCCGCAGCGGCGCCGACAGCACCCCGGCAAGCCCCGCCAGACCCACCCCGAGGGCGAAGGTGATGGAGAACAGGCGAAAGATGTTGGAACCCAGCAGCGATACCATCTCGGTGGACTCGCTGCCGGCGCGCACCAGCGCGCCGAAGCGGGTGCGTTCGAGCAGCAGCCACAGCACCACCGCCACCAGGGCGCTGAAGCCGATCAGAAACAGCCGGTAGTAGGGGTAGGCGAAGTTGCCGATGCGTACCACGCCCTGCAGTGCCTCCGGGGTGGGGATGCTCTTGCCCACTGGGCCCCAGATCATGATCGACAGCTCCTGGATGATCAGCGCGATGCCCAGGGTGACCAGAATCTGGAAGGTATGCGGCAGGTGGTAGATGCGCTGGATCAGGCTGCGCTCCAGCGCCCAGGCCAGCAGCGCCACCAGCAAGGGGCCTGCGATCAGCGCCAGCCAGAAGTTGCCGGTCAGGCTGACCAGGGTGTAGCAGAGGTAGGAGCCCACCAGAAAAAAGGCCCCGTGGGCGAAGTTGACGAAGTTCAACAGTCCGAAGATCAGCGTCAATCCCACCGAAATCAGGAAATAGATCATCCCGAGCCCCAGACCGTTGAGGATCTGGAACAGATAGACGTTAAGCATGGTCCCGACTCCTGTCGTGCCGGGGACGCCGTCCCCGGCAGATTGGCAAGCTGACAGCCTTACAGCTGGCAGGGCGAGTCCTCAGGGGTGACGAAGGAGCGCCCGGCGCTGATCACGTCGGCGTAGTCGTCGGGGTCTTCCATTTCGCCCTCGGCCTTGCCCTTGAGCAGGTAGTAGTCCTTGATCACCTGATGGTCGGAGGCGCGGATGGTCTCCTCACCGGTGGGGCCCTGGTAGGTGTAGCCTTCCAGCGCCTCGATCAGCGTCGGACCTTCGCTGGCCCCGCTGGCGTCGGCCACTTCAAGCATCACGCGGGTCATGGTGTAGTCGGCGGCCAGGGGATAGGTCGGAGTGATGTCGTAGGCCTCGCGTACCGAGGCCACCAGCTGCTGGTTGAAGGGGGTGTCGACCTCGTGCCAGTACTGGGCGCCGAAGTAGATGCCGTCGACGTTGGCAGCGCCGAGTTCCTCGAACTGGTCGAGGCCCGCCGACCACACCATCAGGATGTCCATCTGCTCGTTGAGGCCGAAGTTGCGCGCCTGGCGCAGGGCGTTGGAGGACTGGGAGCCGAAGTTCAACAGCACCAGCACGTCCGGCGCCGCCGACATGGCGTTGGTCAGGTAGCCGGAGAACTCCTGCTCCTGCAGCGAGTGATAGCTGTTGCCGACGTGCTCGACGCCGTACTCCTCGAACACCGCCTTGGCGTTGTCCAGCAGCGCCTCGCCGAAGACGTACTCGGGGGTGATGGTGTAGAAGCGCTTGGCCTCGGGTAGCGCCTCGATCAGCGGCACCAGGGTCTCGCGGATGGCCCCGTAGGTCGGCACCGACCAGCGGAAGGTGGAGGCGTTGCACTCGCTGCCGGTCAGCTCGTCGGCGCCGGCGGGGGTCATGAACACGCCCTCGACGCCGGCGACTTCCTTGCCCACCGCCAGCGCCGTGGATGACAGGGTGGCACCGTTGAACAGTCGCCCGCCGTCCTGGTTGATCGCTTCCTGCACCTTGCGGATGGCGCGGCCGGCGTTGCCCTCGGTGTCCAGGCTGACGTACTCGATATCGCGGCCGAGGGTTTCTCGGGCCTCTTCCACCGCCAGCCGGGAGCCCATCTCGGCGTACTTGCCGTAGCTGGCGAAGGCACCGGAGAGGGACTTCACCCCGTAGAAGGTGAGCGGCTGTTGATCCTGGGCCAGCAGCGGCTGGGTCGCCAGGCCAAGGGCCAGGGCGGAAAGCATCAGGGAGGTCTTGCGCACAGTCATTGTTATTCCTCTTTTTTCGACGTCATCGGAGTGGATGAGGGGTCGCTGGCGTGGGGTGGCAGTTGTTGTCATTGTTGGTTGGTTTGCCGCAGGTCGGGGGCCAGGAGGCTAGCCGCCCGCCTCGCCGAGGGCGTCAGGTGAGACCAGGAACTGCTTGGCCATCTCGCCCTCCAGGGCCGACATATGGTGCTCGGCGTCACACATGTGCTCGTACATCAGGCGGCGCACCGCCTCGCGGTCGCTGGCCTCGAAGGCCTCCAGCAGGGCGATGTGATAGCGGATGTTCGATTCATCGAAGGCGTGGCGTTCTGGCTTGTAGGCCTTCTTGATGACGACCAGGTCGCGCAGCAGGTCGTTGAGGAAGGTGCTCATGAAGCGCAGCAGCGGATTGGGGCAGTACTCGGCCAGGATGTTGTGAAACTCGAGCTCCAGCATGCGGTGCTGGCGCTGGCTGAGTTCGTCCTCATGGGGGCGCTGGCACTGATCGATGTTGTCCCGCAGCCGGGTCAACCCCGCCGCATCGAGCCGGTCCATGGCCGAGACCGCCACCTCGACCTCCACCATCCGCCGCAGCTGATAGACCTGGCTACCGTCCACGTGCTGGAAGTGCAGAAAGTTGCGCAGCGCGCGGCAGGCCGGATCGACGGTCACCTCGCGGATGATGGCGCCGCCACCGGGGCCGGTCTTGAGCGCGACCAGGCCTTCCACCTCGAGCACCCGCAGCGCCTCGCGAATGGTGCCCTTGGCGCATTCATAGCGCTCCATCAGGGCCTTCTCGTTGGGCAGGCGGTCACCCGGCGACAGGTTCTCCATCACGATCTTCTGCTTGATGTCCTCGCAGATCAGGTCCGCGAGCTTCTGTCGGCGCTGGGGAAAGGAAGTCGGCACGGATCGCCTCGGTCATTTATTCGAATAAATATAAGGATTAGACCCGTTGCGTGAATTGGTCAAGAAAAGAAATCGACGACACTAAACGTTTATCTTTACTCACGTGAACGACAACAAAGAGTGATTTTACAAACCTGAAGCCCTGTCCATGCTGAGTCCATGCCCGCCCTGCGGCCCCTGACTGGAGACTCGCCATGCTGACCTTCGACACCCTCGATACCCGTCCCGATGCCCACGCCGAGCGCCCTGCGGGGGCCGGGCTCAACCATCACTACTGGATGCCGTTCACCGCCCACCAGGACTTCCACCAGCACCCGCGGATGATCCAGGGCGCCGAGGGCCGCTACTTCATCGACGACCGCGGCCGCCGGGTGTTCGATTCGCTGTCGGGTCTGTGGACCAGCGGCGCCGGGCACAACCGTGAAGAGATCCGCGAGGCGGTGGCCCACCAGCTCGGCAGTCTCGACTTTGCGCCGAGCTTTCAAGTGTCCCATCCGCTGGCCTTCAAGCTGGCCGAGAAGGTCGCGAGCCTGACCCCGACGGGGCTCGACCATGTGTTCTTCACCGATTCCGGCTCCGAGTCCGCCGATACCGCGCTGAAGATGGCCAAGGCCTACTGGCGGCTCAAGGGCCGCCCGGAAAAGACCCGCATGATCGGCCGCGCCAAGGGCTACCACGGGGTCAACATCGGCGGCACCAGCCTTGGCGGCATCGGCGGCAACCGCAAGCACTTCGGCCAGTTGCTGGACTCGAGCCACCTGCCCCACACCCTGCAGCCGAACCAGGCCTTCACCCGGGGCCAGGCCGAGACCGGGGCCGAGCTTGCCGATGCGCTGCTCGAGCAGATCGCCCTGCACGACGCCTCCAACATCGCCGCGGTGATCGTCGAGCCGATGTCCGGCTCCGCCGGGGTCATCGTGCCGCCCAAGGGCTACCTCGAGCGGCTGCGCGAGATCTGCTCGGCCCACGACATCCTGTTGATCTTCGACGAGGTGATCACCGCCTTCGGTCGCAGCGGCGCGCGCACCGGCGCCGAGGCCTTCGGCGTCACACCGGATCTGATGACGGTGGCCAAGCAGATCACCAACGGCTGCGTGCCGATGGGTGCGGTGATCGCCTCTGGCGAGATCCATGACACCTTCATGCACGCCGGCGGCCCGGGGCACGCCATCGAATTTCCCCACGGCTACACCTACAGCGGACATCCGGTGGCCTGCGCCGCCGCCCTGGCCGCGCTGGACCTGCTCGAGCGCGAGGACTTCCCGGCCCAGGTCAGGGCCATCGCCCCGGCCTTCGAGGATCGCCTCCACGCCTTGAAGGGCCGCTCCCATGTGGTCGACATCCGCAACTTCGGCCTGGCCGGGGCGATCCAGCTGGCCCCGCGCGACGGCGATCCGGCCATCCGCCCGCGCGACGCTCACCTGGCGCTGTGGGAGGCCGGCTTCTATGTGCGCTTCGGCGGCGACACCCTGCAGTTCGGCCCTCCCTTCGCCACCACCGAGGCCGAGCTCGAGCGCCTGTTCGACGCCGTCGCCGAGACCCTCGACCGGCTCGACTAGGTCCGCTTGACTAAGTCCGCTCGACCAAGACCGCTTGCCTGAGCCCGCTTCCCGGCACCGAGCGCCCGGCTTATCCACCTGAAACCGACAGCCTGTGGACAACCTTTACACCCACTGTTCACAGCATTATCCACAGCGCGGACGGGCCATGCCCGTCCGCCATCGCGACACTTGAGGACCCTCGATGGACAACGTCAATCACTGGATCAATGGTCAGGATCTCGAGGCCGGCCGCCACCTGCCGGTCACCAACCCGGCCACCGGCGAGACCATTCGCCAGGTCGCCGACGGCGACGCCGACACCGTCAAGGCCGCCATCGACGCCGCCCAGGCGGCCTTCCCGGCCTGGCGCGATACCCCGCCGGCCAAGCGCGCCCAGGTGATGTACCGTTTCAAGGCGTTGCTGGAGCGTGACGCCGATCGTCTGGTGCAGCTGATCAGCGAGGAGCACGGCAAGACCCTCGAGGACGCCATGGGCGAGCTCAAGCGCGGCATCGAGAACGTCGAGTACGCCTGCGGCGTGCCGGAGCTGCTCAAGGGTGAGTACTCCCACAACGTGGGGCCGTCCATCGACGCCTTCTCCAACTTCCAGCCGCTGGGCGTGGTGGCCGGCATCACCCCGTTCAACTTCCCGGCGATGGTGCCACTGTGGATGTACCCGATGGCCATCGCCTGCGGCAACGCCTTCGTGCTCAAGCCCTCCGAGAAGGACCCGTCCGCCGCCCTGGCGGTCGCCCGCCTGCTCGAGGAAGCCGGCCTGCCCCAGGGAATCATGAACGTGGTCCAGGGCGGCCGCGAGACCGTCGAGGCGCTGCTCGACGCCCCCGAGGTCAAGGCCGTGTCCTTCGTCGGCTCGACCCCCATCGCCGAAACCATCTACCGACGTGGCGCCGAGAGCGGCAAGCGGGTGCAGGCCCTCGGTGGCGCCAAGAACCACGCCGTGGTGCTGGCCGACGCCGATATCGACAACGCCGCCAACACCCTGATGGGGGCCGCCTACGGCAGCGCCGGCGAGCGCTGCATGGCGATCTCGGTGGCGGTATGCGTCGGCGATGACACCGCCGACCGTCTGATCGAGGCCATGGGCCCCAAGATCGCCGCGCTGAAGATCGGCCCCGGCACCGACAAGGGCCTGGACATGGGCGCCCTGGTCACCGCCCAGCATCGCGACAAGGTGCTCGGCTATATCGAGAAGGGCGTGCAGGAAGGGGCCACCCTGGTGGCCGACGGCCGCGAGCTGGTGGTCCCGGGCCACGAGAACGGCTTCTTCGTCGGCGGCTGCCTGTTCGACCGGGTCACCCCGGAGATGACCATCTACCGCGAGGAGATCTTCGGCCCGGTGCTGTGCGTGGTGCGTGTCGACAGCCTCGATGAGGCCATCGCCCTGACCAACGCCCACGAGTACGGCAACGGCACCTGCCTGTTCACCCGTGACGGCGAGGCGGCGCGCCGCTTCACCGACGCCATCGAGGTCGGCATGGTGGGTATCAACGTGCCGCTGCCGGTGCCGGTGGCCAGCCACAGCTTCGGCGGCTGGAAGCGTTCGCTGTTCGGCGACCTGCACGCCTACGGCCCTGACGCGGTGCGCTTCTACACCCGTCGCAAGGCGGTGTCACAGCGCTGGCCCTCGCCCTTCGAGACCACCCAGGCGGAGTTCCACTTCCCCTCCGGCGGTCAGTAGGCACCGGCAAGAAGACCACGGGCCCTGCGGGGCCCGTTTTCGTTTACCACAGCGAGCGAGCCGCTGATCCACCACTGACAGGCGACTTATACACCGCTGCCCACAGCCCCTGCACCGCCTGCCCACCGCTTTTCACAAGGTGCCACACAGGGTTATCCACAGAACGACTCACACGTTCATCCCCGCCTTTTATCTGCACGCCTGGCCCGCAACTCGGACCCCCGCCATCGCCAGGTTATCCACACCCGGCCCCGGTGCAGCGCGTCATCCCTTCGCTCCATCCCGTACTTCATTGGCGGACACTGATACGCATCAAGCCGGCGGTGTCCGGGCGGGGCTAGCATGGCGCCTCTCTTCGCTCGGAGATCGACATGGAACTGGTCTGTCCTGCGGGTAGCCTGCCCGCTTTGAAGCGCGCCGTGGACGAGGGCGCCAACGCGGTCTACTTCGGCTTTCAGAACGCCACCAACGCCCGCCAGTTCGCCGGGCTGAACTTCACCGACAAGCGCGCCCGCGAGGGTATCGACTACGCCCACGCCCGGGGCTGCCGGGTGTTCTGCGCGATCAATACCTACCCGCAGCAGTCGAGCCTGGCCCAGTGGCGCGCGGCGGTGGACCAGGCGGCTTCGCTTCAGGTCGACGCCCTGATCCTGGCCGACCCGGGCCTCCTGGCCTACGCCGCCGAACGCCACCCGGACATCCCCCGCCACCTGTCGGTGCAAGGCTCCGCCACCAGCCACGAGGCGCTGGCCTTCTACCACCGCGAGTTCGGCATCCGTCGTGCGGTGCTGCCCAGGGTGCTGTCGATCCACCAGGTGCGCGACCTGGCCCGCCACAGCCCGGTGGAGCTCGAGGTGTTCGCCTTCGGCAGCCTGTGCATCATGGCCGAGGGCCGCTGCTATCTGTCGTCCTACCTGACCGGCGAGTCGCCCAACACCCACGGCGTGTGTTCGCCGGCGGCCCACGTGCGCTGGGAGGAGACCGCCAGCGGACGCGAGTCGCGCCTGAACGGCGTGTTGATCGACCGCTACCGCGCCGACGAACAGGCCGGCTACCCGACCCTGTGCAAGGGACGCTTCAACGTCGAGGGCGATATCGGCCACGCCATCGAGGCGCCGACCAGCCTCAACACCCTGGATCTGCTGCCCCAGCTGGCGTCACTGGGCATCAAGGCGATCAAGATCGAGGGTCGCCAGCGCAGTCCGGCCTATGTGGCCAGCGTCACCCGAGTGTGGCGCCAGGCGCTGGACCATCTGGACCAGGCCGGCGACGACTACCGCCCCCAGGCCGACTGGAGCGCCGCCCTGGCGCCGCTGGCCGAAGGCTCCACCCACACCCTCGGCGCCTACGAGCGCGACTGGAAATGACAGGAGGCGAGATGACCGCTGCTTCACTGGAATTGAGCCTTGGCCCGGTATCCTTCTACTGGACCCGCGAGCGCTACTTCGCCTTTTATGAACAGGCCTGCCACTGGCCGCTGACCAGCGTCACCCTGGGCGAGACCGTGTGCTCCCGGCGGCGCGACATGAAGCTCGCCGACTGGCTGGAGATCGGCCACCAGCTCGCCGCCGCCGGCAAGCAGGTGATCCTCGGCTCGCAGACCCTGATCGAGTCCAACGCCGACCTGCGTGACCTGACCAGGCTGTGCGACAACGGCGACTTCCTGGTCGAGGCCAACGACATGAGCGCGGTGCACCGGCTGTCCGAGGCGGGCCTGCCCTTCGTCGGCGGCCCGGCGCTCAACCTCTACAATGTGCCGACCCTGGAGATCCTCAAGCGCGCTGGCATGTTCCGCTTCGTCGCCCCGGTGGAGTTGCCCGGCGCCGACCTGGCCCGGCTGCTGTCTGACGCCCGCGAGGCGGGACTGGCGCTGGACTGCGAGGTGCTGGCCTACGGCCACCTGCCTCTGGCCTGGTCGTCACGCTGCTTTACCGCGCGCCACCACCAGCACCCCAAGGATCGCTGCCAGTTCGTCTGCCAGGACTATCCGGAAGGGCTGTCGCTGACCACCCAGGACGACAGCCGTCGACTGTTCACCCTGAACGGCATCCAGACCCTGTCCGGGGCCTGTCAGGACCTGCGCCACGAGCTTGCCGAGATGGCCGCGATGGGCGTCACCACGGCCCGGCTGAGTCCGCGTTCAGAGGGGATGGATGAAGTGGTGGCGGACTTCGACCTGGCCCGCCAGGGACGCTACCCGGCACCCTCGCCGCTGGCGCTGGTCGACGCCGAGCTGTGCAATGGCTATTGGCACGGCCAGGCAGGGATGGATCTGGCACCGGTGCTGGAAGACTAGGAGCCCCTTCCCTCCCACGCCACCTCACTCAGGAGGCCGGTTCGCCGGCCTCCTGCGCTAGATGGCTCACCCCGACAACCAGCAGGCGGTAACCAGGCGCCTAGGCCCGGCGGGGCAGCCAGCGCTGCAGCTGACCCAGCGCCTCGAGCAGGTAGGGATGCAGCAGTTCCATTTCCTGGCCATCCAGCAGGTTCTTCACCGTCAGCCCCAGTTCGGTATCACCCTCCAGGCACAGCCGGCGCTGGAAGAACAGGCTGTCCGGGTCTTCCTCGCGGCTGGCCAGGCAGGCGAACTCGCGCCAGCCCCCCGCCACCTTCACCTCCCAGGGCGCGTCGGTGACCTGCAGGCGACCGTGCGTGAGGGTCAGGGTGACCGCCAGCGCCAGATCATCGATGGACAGACACACCCGGCGCCCTTCAAGCACGTCGAACTCACCGTCGGCCAGTGGCTCGGCCAGGGTGCGGTTGAGCCAGGGCTCGAGACTCGTGCGCAACAGCGGCAGGGGCAGCGGGCCGAGACGGCGCATCAGTGACAGATGCAGACGATGGGGCACCCGGGTCAAGGCGCCAGAGGTCAACGACGACGGCAGCGAAGAAAGGGTGGGCAAGGCAGGAAGGGCAAGAGAAGGCAACGACAGCGAGCCGAGCGGCGACAGCGACATGACGGGTTCCTGGTCAAGCGGCACGACGCCGCCGGGTCATGCTAGCGATCCCGTCGCCCTCGGTTCATGACGCCCATCAAGCCCTCTGGTGTAGCGCTCGTTGAACGCTCTGACACAGCCAAATGCCGGGGTCGAAATGGGAACTCTGCTACACTGCGGACATCATCGGGTTCGGCCCCTTGGCTTCACCCAGGTTCCGCAGAGCATCAAGTTCACAAGCGGAAAAGGAGCAACGATGTCCATCGAAACCAGCTTCGAAGGCTACCTCAAGGCCAAAGAGGGTGGCCACCTGCGTAGCATGAAGATATCGCATCGCGGCGCCGTCTCCGTGGACAGCGCCGAGCTGGTGCGGTCGCGCAAGGTCAAGAGCAACGTCAGAGCCCTTCGCCGCAGCCTCGATCGCAGGGACAGCAAGCCGGAATGAGCGGCATCAAGCTGCTGCCACCTTTCGTCCTGCTGGTGGCCGGCTTTCTGCTATGCCATTCGATCCCTTCCTGGCGACGCTACGTCATTCGTGCCAACGGACAACAGCTGACCTTGCGCAGCGCCATCGCCGGCTTTGGGGCCGCCCTCCCGGTCTTCGCTGTGCTTTACCTCCTGCACGCTTTCTCTGCCCCCTCCGCTTCTCCTTACGCCTACCCAGACACCCAAGGCGAGCCCTTCGGCGAGCCCTTCCTTCAGGCGTCGCTGGTTACCCTCACTATTGCGATCATCTGCCTGGCGTTTACGAAACTGGTGGCCTGGTACTATGCCTTCTATCTGGGCCAATCCCGTCTGCGCCAGCGCCTGGCCGGGTTTGCGCGTCGCAGCGTCGGGGCTAGTGTCTATCACCGACTGCAACGAGCAGCACAGTGGTGCCACTGGCAGAGCTATCGCTTCACCGTCCACGCCATGCGCAAGCTGATAGAGGGTGACCATGCCGAAACCCTCTACCTTGGCAGCCTGCTTGGCACCGGCAGCGGCCTCTGCATGTTCGTGCTGGATTCTCGCAAGGTGATCATCGGCAACGTGACTGGCATGCCCGAACCCTCGGCGCCCAAGGAGGAAAGCCAGATACGTGTGTTGCCCTACTTCACCGGGCACCTGTGCGAAGCCCATCTCCAGTTGCATATCACCACCGACTACACGCCCTACCTGGACGCCCAGAGTCGGGGCGAGGCCCACCGCGACTACGCCTTTGACATCGTGCTGGCCGCCCACAAGACCAGCTACGTCCGGGAGTTCGACATCCGTTTTTTCCGCAGCCGGTTCATCAACCACCACTGCCCCTGCGGCCACCCCGTCTACAACATCACCCGCTCCGGCCAGGCTCAGCCGCCTGGGGCGTCATAGCGCCTGCTGTCACGACGCTGGCTGAACGAAAACCACCCCTCCAGACACAACGATGGGCCCCGAAGGGCCCATCGTTGTGACGCTGGCTTATTCGCGCGCCAGCCGTGCTTTCTAGCCACGCACTCTAGTCGTGCGTTCCAACCAAACGTCGACTAGCCACACTTCGACCAGCCGCAGCCGGCGTAGCAGGTGGGGCAGCCGTCCATCATGATCAGCTCGCCGCGACACTCGGGGCAGTTGCCGACCACGGCGGGGCCGGCGCCTTCGGCGGCGGACTCGGCGGGCTTGCCATCCAGCGGCTCGACCGCGCCGCTCGGGGTCTCGTCCTCGACCTCGGCGGGGTACCAGCCGTGGCCGGAGGCCTGGCGTCGGGCGTAACGGCTGACCAGTTCCTCCACCGGAACCTGGTTGCCGTCGATGTCGAGGAAGCCGCGACGGTAGAGGATCTGCTGGATCGACCAGGCGATGGCGGCGACCTCGGAGTCGTGGAACATCGGCTTGTTCCAGCGGTTCATGCCGCAGCGCACCAGGCCCTTGTCCCAGGCCACCTTGCGCAGATCCGCCACCGCCTGGGTGACGTAGCCGCCGCGGGCCGCCAGCGACAGGCTGCGCATGGTGGCGGTGATCCACTGGTGCTCGCTGGACAGCTGGCCGGAGGGGAAGAAGAACTCCACCGGGCGCTCGATGATCACCCGCTGGCCGTTGAGCACGCCTTCCACCGGCATGAAGGACACCAGCAGGTAGACCTTCTTGCGGCCTTCGGCGCCGACGTAGGAGATCTTCTCGGACACCGCCTCCAGCGTTCCCTCGGGGCGCGAGGGGATGCGCATGGTCAGCGGGTTTTCCTCGGGCAGCGGGGCCGGCGCCGGGGCGGCCTCTTCGCTCTTGACGCGGTAGCCCACGATCTTGGAATTGATTTCGACAGCCATCAGCGGGCTCCTCCAGAAAGATGATGCGGGCGTGACACGCTCACGACCCAGGCATGATATTGCGGCTCGCCGCTGGTCCGATTACCACTTGCCATAGGTCCCCTCCTTCAAGCCGTCGTAGAGGTTGGCGGCGTTGTGTTCCTCGCCGTCGTAGATCACCGTCTCGTCGCCCTTGAGCTCGAGGGTCTCGCCGTTCTCCAGCTCGAACACGTAGGTGGTGTTCTTGAGGTCATCCTCGCGCACCAGCACGCCCTGGAAGGCCTCCGGGTTGAAGCGGAAGGTGGTGCAGCCCTTGAGACGGCTCTGGTAGGCGTCCAGGTACAGGTCCTTGAACGCCTCGAAGGCAAAGTCGGTGGGCACGTTGACGGTCTTGGAGATCGCCGAGTCGACCCAGGCCTGGGCCGCGGCCTGCACCGCCACGTGCTGCTTGGGGGTCACCGCGTCGGCGGTGATGAAGTACTCGGGCAGGTCGCTTTCCACCGCGTCGGCGTGCATGAAGTGACGGTAAGCGGCAAGCTCGAAGGACACCACCTCGACCTGCTCCTTGGTCTTCTTGCCGGCCTGGATCACGTTACGGAAGTAGCGATGGGAGAACGACGGCTCGATGCCGTTGGAGGCGTTGTTGCCCAGCGACAGGCTGATCGTCCCGGTAGGAGCGATCGACGAGTGGTGGGTGAAGCGCGCGCCGTGCTCGGCCAGCTCCGCCACCAGCTGCGGCTCGACCTCGGCGATCTTCTGCATATAGCGGCTGTAGCGGGCGTGCAGGATGCGCCCGGGCACCTTGTCGCCGACCTCGTAGCCGTCGCGGCCGAGCTCGGGGCGCTCGCGCAGCATCTTCGGCGTCAGCTCGAACTCCTGCTCGAGGATCGGGGCCATGCCCTTCTCGCGGGACAGCTCCAGCGCCTGCTTCCAGCCCTCCACGGCCAGCACTCGGCTGACTTCCTCGGTGAAGCCCAGCGACTCGGCCGAGCCATAGGGCATCTTGAGCATGGTCATGGTCGAGCCGAGGCCGAGGAAACCCATGCCGTGGCGGCGCTTGGCCTCGATCTCGCGACGCTGGCCGGACAGCGGCAGGCCGCTGATCTCGACCACGTTGTCGAGCATGCGGGTGAAGATCGCCACTACTTCGCGGTACTTGTCCCAGTCGAAGCGCGGCTTGTCGCCGAACGGATCGATCACGAAGCGGGTCAGGTTGACCGATCCCAGCAGGCAGGCGCCCTCCGGCGGCAGCGGCTGCTCGCCACAGGGGTTGGTGGCGCGGATCTCTTCGCAGAACCAGTTGTTGTTCATGCGATTGACCTGGTCGATCAGGATGAACCCGGGCTCGGCGTAGTCGTAGGTGGAACGCATGATGGTGTCCCACAGCTCGCGGGCCTTGATCACCTCGACCACGCGGCAGGCCACGCGACCTTCGGCGTCCTGGGTGTAGCCGTCCTCGATCACTGGCCAGTCGCGGTAGATCAGCTCGCTGTCATCGACGTCGCCCTTCTCGCCCTCGTGCAGCGGGAAGGCCAGCGGCCAGTCGGCGTCCTGCTTCACCGCTTCCATGAACTCGTCGGTGATCAGCAGGCTCAGGTTGAACTGGCGCAGGCGACCGGCCTCGCGCTTGGCCTCGATAAAGTCGCGCACGTCGGGATGACCGACGTCGAAGGTGCCCATCTGGGCGCCACGACGGCCGCCGGCGGAGGCCACCGTAAAGCACATCTTGTCGTAGATATCCATGAACGCCAGGGGGCCGTTGGTGCCGGCACCGGCGCCGAACACGAAGGCACCCTTGTGGCGCAGGGTGGAGAACTCGTAGCCGATGCCGCAGCCGGCCTTGAGCGTCATGCCCGCATCCACCACGCTGTCGAGGATGTCGTGCATGGAGTCGCGAATGGTCCGCGATACCGTGCAGTTGATCAGGCTGACCGCAGGCTTGTAGCCCTCGGCTCCGGCGTTGGAGGTGATCCGGCCTGCCGGCACGGCGCCGTTTTCCAGCGCCCAGCGAAACTTCGGCAGCCACTTGTCGGCGGCGTCGCCCTCGACGGCGGCCAGCGCCTTGGCCACGCGGTCCCAGGTGGCCTGAAGGTCGGCGTCGACGGGCTGGCCGTGGCGGTCCTTCAAGCGATACTTGGCGTCCCAGATGTCATACGAGGGGCCCTGCATGGGAACCTCCTGCGACAGGGCGGCGGCCTTGGCGGATGTGGTCATGAAAGCTTGTCTCCGATGAAGTTACCGGCAAATAAACGGGGTCGTAAAGGGGCGGATGCGCGCTCCGGATAAGCTCGGGCACCCTACCAGATATAGTAAAATTTTCGACCGGCGGCACAATATAAACGAAAAATCGGGCCATGGAAGACCCGATCGTTAATTCGGCTTTGGCGCATGAAAGGTAGCGCGGGCTACCCCGGGCGTCTCGCCCCGGGGCAGCCGCGATAGAGCCGGCTAGACGGTGCGCGAGAAGCGCCCGCTGCCGGGGACCAGGTAGGCATCGAAGGCCATGGCCACGTTGCGCATCATCAGGCGCCCCGCCGGCAGCACCCTGAGCGCTTGCTGCTTGATCTCGATCAAGCCGTCGGCCTGCATCTCGTCGAGCCGGTCGAGGGCGCTGGCGAAATGCGTGCGGAAGTCGATAGCGTGACGGGCCTCGAACTCGGCGAAGCGCACCTCGCCGTGACACATCAGCGAGGTGATCAGCTCGGCACGCAGCTGGTCTTCGTCGCTCAACCGATAGCCCCGCAACACCGGCAGCCGCCCGGCCTCGAGGTGCTCGGCGTACTCGGCGGTGGTCTTGACGTTCTGGCTGTAGGCGTCGCCGACCTTGCCGATGGAGGTGACCCCGAGCCCGATCATGTCGCACTGGGCGTGGGTCGAGTAGCCCTGGAAATTACGCTGCAGGGTACCGTCGTGACGGGCTCGGCTGAGCTCGTCCTCGGGCAGGGCAAAGTGGTCCATGCCGATATAGACGTAGCCCGCCTGGGTCAGCCGCTCGATGGTCAGCTCGAGCAACTCGAGCTTGCGCCCGGGCGGCGGCATGTCCTCGTCGCGGATCAGCCGCTGGGCCTTGAACAGCGACGGCAGGTGGGCGTAGCTGTAGGCGGCGATGCGGTCGGGTCTCAGCGCCACCACCTTGGCCAGGGTGGCGTCGAAGCTGTCGCGGGTCTGCAGCGGCAGCCCGTAGATCAGGTCCACCGACACCGAGGCGAAGCCGGCGTCCCGGGCGGCGTCCACCAGGGCTGCCACCTGGGCCTCGCTCTGCACGCGGTTGACCGCCTTCTGGACCAGCGGATCGAAGTCCTGGACGCCGAAGCTCAGACGATTGAAGCCCATCTCGCGCAGTTCATGGATCTGGGCGGGGGTCACCGTGCGCGGATCCACCTCCAGCGAGAATTCCCGGCGCTGCTCCGGGGCGAAGCGGAAGTGGCGCGCCAGGGCGTCGATCAGCCCCTTGAGCTGGTCATTGGACAGAAAGGTCGGGGTACCACCCCCCAGGTGCAGCTGGTTGAGCTCCCGGGACTCGTCGAACAGCGCCGCCTGCAGGGCGATCTCGCGCTTGAGCAGCGCCAGGTAGTCGGCGGCACGCTCGCGATTGTGGGTAATGATCTTGGAGCAGGCACAGTAGTAGCAGAGGCTTTCGCAGAAGGGCACATGGACGTAGACCGACAGCGGCTTCGGCTCCCCCTGCTGGCTGCGCTCCACCGCCTGGCGATAGTCGGCGACACCGAAACCGTCGTGGAAGTGCGGCGCGGTGGGATAGGAGGTGTAGCGCGGCCCTGGACGGTCGTACTTCTCGACCAGCGCACGCTGAAACGGCAAAACATCGGATGACATCGACAAGGCCCCTCGTGACACGACCGCCCGACGGCGGCATCTGTCGGCATTGTCGCACGTCGAATCGGCACGTCCCGGCAAGACGAAGCCAGACATGACCTGCATCAAATCACGGCAGCGGCATCACGGCGCTTGCCCCTGGGGGCGTGTGCTCGCCCGAGGTAGTGCAAACGCGAGCCAACCGCAATGATGCCCCTGCCATCCCAGTGATCCCGATCAAGCATAGTACGGAAGACGTACCTCTCCCCGCCTAAAGTTGACCAACGTCATAGGGTATTGTCGCTGAGCGCTCCAATACTCGAGAGTCCCAAGGGACATCCCGCACAAACCGTGATGCCTGACCCAAGCAGCACGCCGCTTGCGTCAGGTATCACGCCCCAAGACCGAGGAGCGCTCATCATGAAATGGATCCCCCTGGCCGCGCTTGGCGCCGCTTGTCTGTTCAGTCTCAACGCCCAGGCCGCCGGCGACGCCGCCGCCGGTGAAACCAAGATCGGCGCCTGCGCCGCCTGCCATGGCACCGACGGCAAGGCCACCGGACCGATCTATCCCAACCTGGCGGGTCAGAACGCTCCGTACCTGGAAAGCGCGCTCAAGGCCTATCGCGAGGGTCAGCGCGGTGGTGGCATGTCCGCCATCATGGCGCCCCAGGCAGCGGCCCTGTCGGATCAGGATATCGCCGACATCGCCGCCTACTTCTCGTCGCTGACGCCCTGATCCTACCCTGGTGCGCGAAGCGTCCTCGGGGCGCTTTGCGCCTCGAGGTCATGCCATGACCCAAGCCCCCCGCCATTTTCCCCGCCACTGGTCTTCTCCCCTGCGCCTGCTTGTCGTGCTGTTGGCGATGTGCTTGAGCCTGCCCGCCCTGGCGCTGGAATTCGATCAGTATCCCGGTGACCTTGGCAGCGCCAAGGGTGACCTCGCGCTGTTTCAGCAGGCCTTTCCCGGCACCGACAGAATAGAGCCGGTGGCCGACCTGCCGTGGCCGGTCAATGCGCTCTACCGAGGCGACGAACTGGTCGGCTACGCCTTCGAGAGCGCCGAGGTCGCGCCGATCCCCGCCTACTCGGGCAAGCCGGTCAACCTGCTGATCGCCATCGATCCTTCCGCCAGCCTGCGCCTGGCCAAGGTGCTCAATCATTCCGAGCCGATCATGCTGGTCGGCATCCCGTCAGAGCGCCTGGACGACTTCGCCGGCCAGCACCTGGGTACCTCGGTGACGTCGCGCCTGGAGGTGGGAGAGGACGTCGATGCCATCTCCGGCGCCACCGTGACCGTCATCGTGGTCAACGACACCATCATGCGAGCAGGACGCCTGGTCGCCGCCGCCCTGGGGCTGATCGAGGACCCCGCGGCAGCGCCAATCGCCCGTGTGCGTGACGAGGTGTTCGCGCCCGCCGACTGGCAGGGCCTGCTCGACCAGGGGGCACTGGGTCACCTGACTCTGAGCCAGGGAGAGGTCGACGACGCCTTCGTCGGCACCCCGGCGGAGCACTACCTGAGCGGCCAGCGTCCGCCCCGCGACGCCACCTTCATCGATCTTTACCTGGGCTACCTCAATGCGCCGAGCGTGGGCCGCAATCTGCTGGGCGAGCGCGGCTACGACCAGTTGATGGCGAGCCTCGCCCCCGGCGAACACGCCGTTGCCCTGCTCGCCGATGGCAGCTTTTCCTACAAGGGGTCGGGCTACGTGCGCGGCGGCATCTTCGATCGTATCGAGCTGGTCCAGGGCAACGCCTCGATCAGCTTCCATGACAGCGACCAGCGCCGCCTGCCGCGTCTGGCCATCGACGGAGCCCCCGCACTCGGCGAACGCGACATCTTCGTGATCCACGAGGGCGCCCACTTCGACCCGGGCACGCCCTGGCGGCTGAACCTGCTGGTGCGCCGGGCCTCGGGACCGCTGACCCAGGAGTTCACCCGCTTTCATCTCGACCAGGCGCTGCCCGAGGCCTTTATCGAGCGTCCCGAGCCGGTGGGAGCCGCCCCGCTGTGGCTCGAGATGTGGCAGCAGAGTCGGCTAGAGCTGATCGGGCTTGGCGCTGGACTGGTGACGCTGTCACTGATCCTGGCGTTCCAGGACGCCCTGGCGCGTCGCCCGCGCCTGCTGCGCCCGCTGCGCAAGGCCTTCCTGCTCTACACCCTGGTCTATATCGGCTGGGTGTCGCTGGCCCAGCTCTCGGTGGTCAATGTGCTGGCGCTGATCCATTCCGCCAGCCATGGCTTCAGCTGGTCGGCCTTCCTGATCGACCCGCTGATGTTCGTGCTGTGGGTCTTCGTGGCGGTCACCCTGGTGCTGTGGGGCCGCAGCATCTTCTGCGGCTGGCTGTGCCCCTTCGGTGCGCTGCAGGACCTGGTCAACCAGCTCGCCCGTCACCTGAAGGTGCCGCAACTGACGCTGCCCTTCGCCGTGCACCGGCGGCTGTGGGTGGTGAAGTATCTGATCCTGTTTGGCCTGGTCGGGGTGTCCTTCTACGACCTGGGACAGGCGGAGCGGCTGGCCGAGGTCGAGCCGTTCAAGACCGCCATCACCCTGCACTTCCTGCGCGACTGGGGCTATGTGCTCTACGCCGTGGCACTGATCGCAAGTTCGGCCTTCATGCACAAGGCCTACTGCCGCTACGTCTGCCCGCTGGGCGCGAGCCTGGCCATCGCCGGTCGCCTGCGCCTTTTCGACTGGCTCAGGCGGCACCGTGGCCAGTGCGGCACCCCCTGCCAGATCTGCGCCAACGACTGCGAGCTGGTGGCCATCCATCCCGACGGCCGTATCGAGGCCTCGGAGTGCCACTACTGCCTGGACTGCCAGATCACCTACGACGACGACCGTCGCTGTCCGCCCCGGGTCAAGCGCAGAAAGCGCCTGGAACGGAATGCGGCGAGGACGCACGGCGACGTGGGTGACGCAGAACCCCGCGGATCAAGCCAGGACGGCGACCCGCGGCGTATACCCTGCCTTGAGGAGAACTGAAGTGAGTGACGATTCCCGCAGTATCCAGAATCTGGCCCGACGCCACTTTCTACGCAACAGTGCGGTGACCGGCGTCGCCGGCGCCGGCCTTGCCAGCGGAGTGGTCGGCGGTGTTGGCACCAGCGCCCTGCTCGGCAGCCGCAGCGCCCGCGCCAGTGAAGGCGACGCCATGGTGGCCCCCGGTGAACTCGACGAATACTACGGCTTCTGGAGCGGCGGCCACTCCGGCGAAGTGAGGGTGCTGGGCATCCCCTCCATGCGCGAGTTGATGCGCATTCCGGTGTTCAACACCGAGAGCGCCACCGGCTGGGGCATCACCAACGAGTCCAAGCACATCCTCGGCGAGTCCGCGCGTTTCCACAACGGCGACGCCCACCACCCCCACGCCTCGCTCACCGACGGTCGTTATGACGGCAAGTACCTGTTCATCAACGACAAGGCCAATACCCGGGTGGCACGGATCCGCCTCGACATCATGAAGACCGACAAGGTCACCACTATTCCCAACGTCCAGGCCATCCACGGCCTGCGGCTGCAGAAGGTGCCCTATACCAAGTACGTCTTCGCCAACGCCGAGTTCCCGATCCCCCAGGTCAACGACGGTCGCGATCTGGAGAATCCTGCGAACTACTACACCATGTTCAACGCCATCGACGCCGAGACCATGGAAGTGGCCTGGCAGGTGATCGTCGATGGCAACCTGGACAACACCGACGCCGACTACACCGGCCGCTTCGTTGCCTCGACCTGCTACAACTCCGAGAAGGGCATGACCCTGGCCGACAGCATGCGTGCCGAGCGTGACTGGGTGGTGGTGTACGACGTCGAAGCCATCGAGGCCGCCGTCGAGAAAGGCCAGTTCGAGACCCTGGGCGACTCCCCGGTGCCGGTGCTGGACGGACGCAAGGGCTCACCGCTGACGCGCTACATTCCGGTGCCCAAGAATCCCCACGGCCTGAATACCTCACCCGACGGCAAGTACTTCATCGCCAACGGCAAGCTGTCGCCGACGGTGTCGATCATCGCCATCGACAAGCTGCCGGCGCTGTTCGCCGACGAGATCGAGCCCCGCGACAGCGTGGTCGCCGAGCCGGAGCTGGGCCTGGGGCCGCTGCATACCACCTTCGACGGTCGCGGCTTCGCCTACACCACCCTGTTCATCGACAGCCAGGTGGCCAAGTGGAACATCGAGGAGGCGATCCGCGCCTACAACGGCGAGGACGTCAACTACATCCACCAGAAGCTCGACGTGCACTATCAGCCGGGCCACAACCACGCCAGCCTGTGCGAGACCCGCGATGCCGACGGCAAGTGGCTGGTGGTGCTGTGCAAGTTCTCCAAGGACCGCTTCCTGCCGGTGGGACCGCTGCACCCGGAAAACGATCAGCTGATCGACATCTCCGGCGACACCATGAAACTGGTCCACGACGGCCCGACCTACGCCGAGCCCCATGACGCCATCATGATGCGCGCCGACCAGCTCAACCCGATCCAGGTGTGGGATCGCCAGGATCCGTTCTTCGCACCCACCCGCGCCATGGCCGAGGCCGACGGCATCACCCTGGAGAGCGACAACAAGGTCATCCGCGACGGCAACAAGGTGCGCGTCTACATGACCTCGGTCGCGCCCCAGTACGGCATCACCGAATTCAAGGTGAAGCAGGGTGACGAGGTCACGGTGGTGATCACCAACCTGGACACCGTCGAAGACCTGACCCACGGCTTCTGCATGGTCAACCATGGCGTGTCCATGGAGATCGGTCCGCAGCAGACGTCCAGCGTCACCTTCACCGCCGAACGCGCCGGGGTGCACTGGTACTACTGCAACTGGTTCTGCCACGCGATGCATATGGAAATGTTCGGTCGCATGCTGGTGGAGAAGGCCTGAGGAGCGGCCGGGCCGGGCGCCGATGGCGCTCGGCCCGGCCCAGGCGACATCACCATGTTTATAGCTCTCTCCTTTCCTGCAGGTGGCTCGGCATCCGGCCGAGCAACACCGATGGCGCTGGCCCTGACCGCAGGGTTGGCGCTACTGGCGATACTGAGTCCCAGCGAGACGCTGGGCGCTGAGCTGAAGGTGACCGCGGGCACACCGCTCAAGCGCTGGGTCGAGCAGGCCGAGCCCAACGATATCCTGCGGCTCGCACCGGGCCACTACGCGACAGGCCCGGTGATCATCGACAAACCGCTTAGCCTGGTCGCCGACGGTGCCGGTGTGGTGATCGATGGCGGCGGCAGCGGGACCCTGCTGACCTTGCGCTCACCTGGCATTTCCCTGTCCGGGCTGACCCTTCAGCACTGGGGCGCGGACCTGACCGCCATGGATGCGGGCGTTCACGTGGAAAGGACCGCCCATGGCGCCAGCATCGAGCGCTGCCGGCTGTCCGGCCCTGGCTTCGGCATCTGGCTCGATGGCGTCGATGACGCCCGGGTCCTCGACAATCAGATTCGCGGCGATACCCGGGTACGCTCCCAGGACCGCGGCAACGGTGTGCAGCTATTTAATGCGCGTCGGGCGCTGGTCTCCGGCAACGATATCCGCCAGGTGCGCGACGGCGTCTATATCGACACCAGCAGCGACAGCGTGATCGACGGCAATCTGCTCGAAGACCTTCGCTACGGTGTCCACTACATGTACGCCCACGACAACAGCGTGACCAACAACCTGACCCGTCACACCCGCACCGGCTACGCCCTGATGCAGTCCCGTGGGCTGACGGTGAGGGCCAATCGCTCCATCGAGGATCGCAACTACGGCATCCTGATGAACAACATCACCGATAGCCGGATCATCGACAACGACATCATCGGCGTGCGTCAGGCACGCGACGCCCATGACCGGGGCCTGGTCAGCGGTGGCGATGGCAAGGCCATCTTCGTCTACAACGCCCAGTTCAACGAGATTCGCGGCAACCGCCTCGAGGACAGCGACATCGGGCTTCACCTGACCGCAGGCTCCGAGGACAACCGCATCAGCGGCAACGCCCTGATCCACAATCGCCGCCAGGTGAAGTACGTGGCCACTCGACAGCAGGAGTGGTCCGAGCACGGTCGCGGCAACTACTGGAGCGACTACCTGGGCTGGGACCTGGACGAGGACGGCATCGGCGACACCCGCTACCAGCCCAATGACGCCATGGACCAGCTGCTGTGGCGACACCCGGAGGCCAAGGTGCTGATGGCGAGCCCGGCGGTGCTGGCGCTGCGTTGGGTACAGCGCGCCTTCCCGGTATTTCGCCCCGCCGGCGTCAGCGACAGCGCCCCCCTGATGACGCCTTCGAGACCTCGTTCCGCCACACGGACATTCTATCCATGACCCGCGCCACGACCTGCGCTATCGCCTTTGACGACGTCAGCCTGGAACACGGCGGCGTGACCCGCCTGTCGCACCTCAGCCTCGAGGTGAACAGGGGCGAGGTGCTCGGCCTGCTCGGCCACAACGGCGCCGGCAAGACCACCAGCATGAAACTGATGCTGGGACTGCTGTCGCCCACCCAGGGAAGTCTCAGCGTGCTTGGGCAACGGCCGGACCGAGCCGGCGACCGTGCCTTTCGCCAGCACCTGGGCTACCTGCCCGAAAATGTCCGCTTCTACCCCAACCTGAGCGGGCGAGAGACCCTCACCTATCTGGCCCGACTCAAGGGTCGGCCCACGGCAGAGGTGGACGAGCTGCTGGTGCAGGTGGGGCTTGGTGAGGCCGCCGACCGACGCCTGGCGACCTGGTCCAAGGGCATGCGCCAGCGCCTGGGGCTGGCCCAGGCGTTGCTTGGCGAGCCTCGGCTGCTGCTGCTCGACGAGCCCACCAGCGGGCTCGACCCCGCCGCCACCGAGGCGGTCTACGCCACCATCGGAATGCTGAAGGCGCGTGGCGTGACGGTGGTGCTGTCTTCCCACCTGTTGCCGGGGGTCGAGCCGGTGATCGATCGTGCGCTGATCCTCGGCGAGGGCAAGTGCCTGGCGCTGGGCGACCTGGCGAGCCTGCGCGAACGCTTTGCGCTGCCCTACGTGATCGAGATGCGTGGTGCTCCCCAGGATCTGGCACTAAGGCTGATTCGCGAGGGCATCCCCGCCCGCTCTTCGTTGGCGGACGGTGGTCGACTGCGACTGGAAGTGGCCCCGGAGCACCGCATGAACGCCTTGAGGCTGTGCACTGCCTTTCAGGGGCTCAAGGACCTGGAAATTCGCCCCCCCAGCCTCGAGGCACTGTACCGACGTGTCCAGGCCCCCAGCAGCCGCGATCCAGGCAATGGCAGTGAAGGGAGCAGCGAGAGCGACGCCAGCGACCGCTACCAGGTGATCGACGAGACCGACCACACCACCGTCTCACCATCCGCCGAGGACACGCCCTGATGCGCCTTCTACTGACCATCGCCCACAAGGAATTCCGTGACGGCCTGCGCCACCGCTGGGTGCTCGGGATCGCCGTGCTGCTGGGGGTACTGGCGCTGGGTATCGCCGCCTTCGGTGCTGCCGCCAGTGGTGGTACCGGCTTTACCGGCCTGTCCACCACCCTGATCAGCCTGTCGACGCTGTCCATGCTGCTGATCCCGCTGATCGCCCTGATGCTGGCCTACGACGCCATCGTCGGCGAAGACGAGGGCGGCACCCTGCTGCTGCTCGCCACCTACCCCATGTCACGCCGGACCTGGCTGCTCGGCAAGTTCATGGGGCACGCCTGGGTGCTGGGCCTGGCCACCCTGTGCGGCTTTGCAGTCGCTGGCGTGGTCATCGCTTTCGCCACACCTGAAACCGCGCTGGCCGAGGTAGCCGCAGGGCTCACTACCCTGATCGTCTCCAGCGTGCTGCTTGGCTGGTCGTTTCTGGCCCTGGCCTACTGGATCAGCGCCCGTGCCGGCAGCAAGCAGGCTGCTGCCAGCCAGGCCCTGATCACCTGGTTCGTGTTCGTGCTGGTACTGGACCTGGCGCTGCTCGCCCTGCTGGTAGGCGTGCGCCAGGGAGGGGCCTGGCTGCCCTGGCTGATGCTGGCCAACCCGGCCGAGTGCTTCCGACTGCTGGTGCTCTCTGCGGTCGAGCCTCATCAGGCCTCCGCGATCACCGCCCTGGCCAGCGCCACCCCCAGGTCGCCCTTGCTGCTGGCGCTGCTGCAGGTCGTCTGGGTGCTGCTACCTCTGGGTCTGGCGATCAGGCGATTCGAACACCGAGCGCTGTAACCCGCACGTCCAGTTCAGCCGAATGCCGACGCAGCTTGCCATCCATTACTGCGGGCTATTGCTGCTGGTTTCTGCTGCCAGCTATCCCCCCACTCCGTCCGCCAGGACGCTCGCCTGGAGAACTCCCATGTCCCTTCCTTCTATACTGCAACGCTTTGCCATCGGTGGCCTGATGCTGTTGTTGATCGGCTGCAACGACGGCACCTCTGACACGACTATCGGACCCGCCCCCATCGGTGATGACGACATCTGCCATGTATGCGGGATGTTGATCGAGGCCATGCCAGGCCCCAAGGGAGAACTCGCACTCGATGGTGACAGCGAGGTCACCAAGTTCTGCTCGGCGGCGGAAATGCTGGTATTTCTTCTTCAACCCGAAAACGTCGAACGCCTTGCCCATGCCTGGGTTCATGACATGGCTCGCACCGACTGGGACCACCCCGGAAACGATGCCTTTATCAGTGCACAGGAGGCCTGGTACGTATCTGGTCATTCGCGGCCCGGCGGCATGGGACATCCGCTGGCGACCTTTGCCACAAGAAGCGATGCGGAGGCTTTTCAGCGCGGAAATGGCGGCATCATCGAGCGCTTTGATGAGCTAGAAATCGACCAGTTAACCCATATGAGCCGAGCAAACCACCCTTGAATAGGTATAGAAAATCCCGCAAATATGCAGCGACAAAAGCCGACCAAAAAAATTGCTAAATTTATGGATTTACCATGCTACATTCAAGAGACAATAAGATGGATGGAACATCCATGACAAGGAGTTAAACCGCGCATGTTATCTCATTGATATAGGTCATCTGGCGTAGGAATAATCGCACATCGCTACGCTTTAATGCGCCAAGCCTGCGTGAGATTTCTCGTCCCTTGCTAGAGTCGAAAGCATGAGCGAAAGCCTCCCTTCTCTTTACCAAGTCGCCCAAGGGGCGCCGGGGCACGACCAATGCATCTGACACGATTTACCGACTACTCATTGCGCGTTCTGATGTACCTTGCCGAATCCGGCAACGAACGCACCACGATCGCCGAGATCGCCTCGCGCTTCGAGGTCTCACGCAACCATCTGATGAAGGTGGTTCAGGAGCTCAGTCGTCTTGGCTATGTCTCCGCCGTCCGTGGCAAGCACGGGGGACTGTCGCTCAAGCAGGCGCCGGGCAGCATTCACCTCGGCGCCCTGGTCAGGGATACCGAACATAGCCTCGCCCTGGTGGAGTGCGAAGGGGACGACAGCGCCTGCTACATCGCGCCCATCTGCCGCTTCAAGCAGATCGCCAACGAAGGGTTGACGGCATTTCTGGAGGTCCTGGATCGCTACACCCTGGATGACCTGATGACCCCCGAGTGCCGCCAGCGCCTGCACACCCTCAAGCTGATCGAGCTCGAGCCCGAAGCCGAACCCGCCTGACGGGCCAAGGCAAGACAGGGTAACGCCACGACAGCGTACTCCGAGAATGCTAGCCTCCTGACCTCTGAGTTCTCTCGGTCGTCAGGAGCCAGCATGCCGATTCCGCCATTGTTTTCACCTCGCCGCGCCCGCCTTCTTCGCCTGAGTGTCGCCGCCGCACTGGTCTCCGTACTCGGCCTGACAGGTATCAGCAGCCAAGCCATGGCGGTGGATTTCGACACCTCGGCCCACCAGACCCACCAGGACTGGCAGACCTTGATCGCGACCCTCGGCGACGAGTCCCATGTGCGAGCGGTCCAAAGGACGAGCTACAGCGACGCCATGCTCAGCGTCAACGCCACGCCAGGGCATTGCCGCACGCCCTGGATCGAGGTCAGAAGTGACCTTGGCCAGCGTCAGGCCGTGAGCGAAGTGGTCAATCGCGTTCCCATCGATCTACTGGTGGACGAGCAACGTGCCCAGACCGGCACGGCGGTGCTGTCCACCCAGCGCGGTGACGACGGCCTCTACGTGCGTGTGAATGGCATCGACATGGACCTGCTGGCCTCGCGTCTCGCCACCGGGGAGCAGCTGCATCTGCGCCTGCGCATGACGACCGATGCCAGCGACTACTGGTTCATGAGCTTTTCACTGAATGGCGCCTTTACGGCATGGCAGCGGATGCAGACCCTGTGCAGGGCTTCCTGATCCGCCAACATCTCCCGCCGCAATGTCACACGTTCGCCGCTCAGGCCGGACGATCCATCGCCTGCAAGGCGCCTTCCAAGCCGTGGTGCTGCTGCCCATCGCGGCTCAACCAGCGCCGCGCGAAGTCATCACCGCTCAATGGCCGTGACAGCAGATAGCCCTGGCCAAGATCGCAGCCCAGGGCACGCAGTGCCTCGAACTGCGCCGGCGTCTCGATGCCCTCCGCCACCACCGTCAGCCCCAGACGATCGGCCATGGCGATGATGGTGGCGACGATGGCGTGATCGTTGCTGTCGGTCAGCATGTCGCTGACGAAGGACATATCGATCTTGACCGCCTGGACGGAAAAGCGCTTGAGATAGGCCAGCGAGGAATAGCCGGTCCCGAAATCGTCGATGGCCAGGGCGAATCCCTGCTGGCGCAGGGTGTCGGTGATGCGTATCGCCTGCTCGGGATCCTTCATGAAGCCGCTTTCGGTGATTTCCAGCCCCAGCAGCGAGGGGGAAACGCCAGCCCGGGCGGCGATCTCGCAAAGCTTGATTGCCAGCTCGGGATCCTCGAACTGGGCCGCCGCCAGATTGACGTAGAGTCGCTCGGGTAGCCGGTCCAGCGATGCCTGCTGCCACTGCTTCAGCTGGCGACAGGTCTGCTCCATGACCCAACTGCCGAGGGCCTCGATCATCCCCTGTTCCTCGGCCACGGCGACGAATTCCATCGGGCTTATCCATCCCAGTTCGGCGTCGTGCCAACGACACAGAACCTCGGCGCCGATCAGGTCCCCGCTCTTGAGGTCGACGCAAGGTTGAAAGCGGAGCTCGAGACGTTTCGTGTCCAGCGCCTCACCCAGACGAGAAGCAAGCACCAGTCGGCGCCGCAGATCACGTCCCATCTCAGGTGCGTAGAAGCGATAGCCGCTGCGGCTTTCCTTGGCATGGTACATGGCGATGTCGGTGTGCTTGAGCAGTTCCCGGGAACTATCGCCATCGTCGGGGAAGAAGGCGACGCCGATGCTGACGTCGACGTTGAATCGATGCCCCTCATGCACCACTGGATCATTCAAGGCGCTGAGCAGACGCCCCACGACCTGGGCGGCTCCGATCTCGTCGGTCTGCTCCACCATGACGACGAACTCATCGCCCCCCATCCGCGCCAGGCTTTCGAGCCTGCCAAGGCAACCGCTGAAGCGAGCGGCCACCTCCTTGAGCACTTGATCACCGACGTCGTGGCCCTGACCGTCGTTAATCTCCTTGAAGCGGTTGAGGTCGAGGAACATCAGTGCCACCCGATATTGCTCGGTGCGAGCCCGGACAATGGCCGCCTGCAGACGCTCCATGAAGTGGACCCGGTTGGGTAGACCGGTCCCGGGATCGAAGAAGGCCAGATGCCGTATATGGGCGTCGCTGCGGCGCCGTTCGAGCTCCGCCGAGGCGCCTGCGGCAAAGATCCGCAACAGATGACAGATGGGTTCAGGATCATGCAGCGGCTGACGATACAGCGCAAACAGGATACCGATGGCGTCGCCGTTGGCGTCTTCCAGGCGTCGGCCGACATAGGCTTCCACGGCGAAGCCGACCATCTCCTCGGCGCGGGGATAGCGTTGGCTCATGCCTCGAGCAATCACATGCTCGCTGTCGCGAAAGGACCTCTCGCAAGGCAGCCCTTCGAAACTGTAGTGAAAGGGCTCCACCGGCTGGCCCGATACCAGGCCGGCGATCAGCGTCGCCTGCAACGGGACGCTTTCCTCGACGCGTGAAACGAACACGGCGTCCGCGCCGAGGGCGTCGGTCAGACGTCGCACCAGCAGGGTAAAGAAGGCGTCGTCGCTGCGCGCCGTCACCAGTTCGGCCATGTCCAGCACCGCCTGCTGGGTGTTCTGTTGATGCTGGTGAGCGCGCATGGCCTGCAAGCCAAACGACAGGTTGTCCGCAAGCTCCCTCAGCAGCGCCAGTTCGTCGGCGCCAGCGTGGTAGGGTTGATCCATCAACAGCACCAGCACGCCCCGTCGCTCGCTTCCCAGACTCAGCGGCAAGGCCACCTCCGCCACGACCCCGAATCGCTCGGCCCAGGGCGGAGGCGCTACCGTACCTGTCGTATAGTCGGCTACCCGTTGCTCCTTGCCTTCATGCACCGCTTGCCCGCTGGGACCCTGGCCCTCAGGCGTGGTCACATCCCAGCTGAAACGCGCGTGACGCAACAATTCATCGGCGCCACCGGCGCTGACCAGCGGCAAGATGCTGCGCTCGGGGTCGTCCTGGGCCAGCCCCGCCCAGGCGTAGCGGTAGCCGCCTTGCTCCACCGCCAGCCGACAGGCCTCCTGGAAGATCGCCATTTCGTCGGAGAGCCGAATCACCGCACGGTTGACCAGTCGCAGCAGGGTCAAGGCGCGGTGGGCGCGCTTGAGCTGTCGGTTGGTCGTGTCCAGCTGAGCGGCGGTCTTCTCCAGCGCCTGCTCGGTGCGCCGATTGGACAGTTCGGCCCCGCAGCGCGCCGCGGCAATTCTCAGCACCTCCTCGACCAGGCGACGCTGGTGCAGTCGATGGCGGTGCAAGGCAACCAGAACACCATGCAACTCACCTTCGGGCCCTCGCATCGCCACTCCGGCATAGGCTTCTGCACCAAAATCTCGCAGCAGGACGTCGTCCGGAAAGGCACTGCAGACGTTCTCCGGATAGATGCAGGCTCCGCCGTCCAGGGCATCGCGACAGGGGGTGCCGGCAGTCTCGTACTCGACGTCTGGCTGATGCTTGCCATCTGCCATCAGCACCATGGACCGCAGGCGTGAGCCGTCCGCGACAGGGGTCGCTATCATCATGGCGTCGGCACTGAGGATTACCGCCAGCCGATCGACCAGGTGCATGAAGAAGTCATCACCGATATCCCGCGACAGGCTGTCGGCTAGGCTTTGAAAGGCTCTGCGGGCATCCATCTTCATAGGCCGGGCGACGATCCACTGAATAAGGTAATCAATGGTATCGAGGATAGCTTAACTTCGGGGCACCCCGCCGCCTCGCCCCGGCATTCTGTGCCGTTTCCCCCAGGACCAGACATCATCCAGCACCAGAAAACGGCGACAGCTCCAAGACGACTGCCCCAGAAAACAAAAAGTTAGTGCTAAGTCGCCAGCATCAATGGCTCATGCCGGCTTTCGCACAAATTAGTACAGTCTTACGTCGTACGAGCCTAAAGCACTCGGCTTCTCAACCATCCGGTCAACACCTCCCCCAGCAACACCAGAATGACGATGCCACAGAGAATGGTGGCCACCGTCGGCCAGGCAAAGGTGTCGATGGCCCCCTGGAGGATGACGCCGATACCGCCGGCCCCGACCAGCCCCAGCACGGTGGACTCGCGAATATTGATGTCCCAGCGCAGGATGATCACGGCAAAGAAGGCCGGAACGACCTGAGGCACCACCGCGTAGAGGATGACCTTGGGGCGACTGGCACCCACCGCTTCCATCGCTTCGACCGGCCGTCGGTCGATTTCCTCGATGGCCTCGCCCATCAGCTTGCCGACGAAACCGATGGAGCGACACATGATCGCGAGGATGCCCGCCAGCACGCCGGGGCCGAAGATCGCCACGAACAGCAGCGCCCAGATGATGGTATTGACCGAACGACTGGCCACCAGCACGAAACGGGCAAACCACAGGCAGGCACGATTGGGCGTGGTGTTCTGGGCCGCCAGGTAGGCGACGGGCAGGGCCACAAAGATCGTCGAGAACGTGGCCAGGGTGGCGATATGGACGGTCTCGACCAATGCCTCGACAATCTCGCCGAGGCGCCGCGGGTCAGGTGGCCACATGCGGTCGGCCAGGCTGTAGATCTGGGCAGGCGCATCCCACACCCAGGGCCAGAAGATATCGACATCCCTGGCCGCCCAGCTCAACACCGCCACGACCAGCAACAGCAGCACGAAGCGCGTCCAGCGCTCCCGTCGGCTGTAGCGCTGCCATACCCGTTGTTCTGTCGGCGTCGCTACCATAGTCGTCTCCTGACCCAGCCACTGATGCCCTCACTGACCAGAATCACCGCGATGATCACCAGCAGGATCGCGAAGGCAAAGTCATAGTCGTAGCGCCCGAAGGCGTTCATCAGGGTGCCTCCGATACCACCGGCGCCGACGATACCGACCACCGCCGAGGCGCGCAGATTGCTGTCCAGCTGATACATGGAAAGCCCCAGCTGGCGTGGCAGGATCTGGGGGAAGACGGCGTACAGCAACGTGGACATGAACCCTGCACCGACCGACCGCATGGCCTCCACCTGCCCCCAGTCGATCTCCTCGATCTCTTCGGCCAGCAGTTTTCCGACAAAGCCGATGGAATAAAGCGTCAGGGTCAGGATCCCGGCCAGGGGTCCGAACCCCACCGCCTTGACGAACAGGATCGCCACGATGACCGGGTGAAAACTGCGCGACACGATGATCACCGCTCGCCCCAACAGATAGACCGGACGCGGTGCGATATTGCGCGCCGCCATCACCGCAAAGGGGATCGACAGCGCCACCCCCAGCAGAGTCGCCAGCAGGGCAATCTGGAAGCTTTCCTTGAAGCCGGTCAGCAGCAGTTCGAAGCGCTCGAAGCTGGGCGGAAAGCCGCCGCCGAAGATGCGCGCGGCCCGCGGCAGCCCATCGCTGATCCGCTCCCAGTCGAACGGCAGGGTGGCCAGCGCCCAGCCCAGGTAACCCAGCACGCCCAGCGCCAGCAGCAGGCGTACCACAGGACTGGCGATAAAGGGCGGCTTGCGCCAGGTCCGAGCCTTGTCGTTGACCATCAGCGTTCCCCTTCCGCGACAGTCGATACGGAGGTCTCGTCCGGGGCCTCGATGCCACCGTAGATCTCCTCCAGCGCTGCGGCATCAAAGCGCTCCGGCGTGCCATCGAAGATCATGCGACCGTGGCGCAAGCCGACGATACGCTCGGTGTAGGCCCTGGCCTGGGCCACATTGTGAATGTTGATCAGCACCGGCAATGACAGCTCGCTGGCCAGGGCTCTCATCAGCTTCATGATCTGCTCGCTGGTGACGGGGTCCAGCGAGGCGGTCGGCTCGTCGGCCAGCAGAATGTCCGGCTCCTGCATCAAGGCTCGGACGACCCCGACGCGCTGACGTTCGCCGCCGGACAGTTCGTCCGCGCGCTTGTTGGCGTACTGGGCGATGCCCACTCGCTCCATCAGGTGGAAGGCGCGTTCGATATCCTCCGGCGGGAAGCGCCGCCGCCATGCCTGAAGGAAGCCGACGTAGCCAAGCCGACCGGCCAGCACGTTCTCCATCACCGTCAAGCGGTCGATCAGGTTGAAGCCCTGGAAGACCATGCCGATGCGCCGCCTGGCCTGGCGCAGTGGTGCGCCCTTGAGGCTGGACAACTCCTGGCCGTTGAGCCTGATCGACCCCGAGGTGGGTTCGATCAGCCGATTGATGCAGCGGAGCAAGGTGCTCTTGCCCGCCCCGGACGCCCCCACGATGGACACCACGGAGTTGCCTTCCACGCGCAGATCCAGCCCCTTGAGCACGGGGTCATCGTGGCCATAGCGCTTGACCAGCTGGCTAATCTCGAGCATTGCACATCCTCGTTCCCCGGGAAGGCCGAGCGCCGTGCGCCGGCCCTCCTGTCCCTGGGATACCCTGTCATCACTCCAGATTGTCGGCGGTGTAGCTGACGCCGTTCGAGGCCTGGATGGTGCGAATGACCTCCCACTGGTCCTGGTAGGTGATCGGGATGAACTTCTCGACGCCTTCGAATTCCTCACCCAGCGCGGTACCGGCGAAATCGAAGCTGAAGAAGGCTTCCTCGATGCGCTCGACCAGATCCGGCGCCAGGTCATGGGCGTGGGTATATGAGGTGGTGGGGAAGGGCTGGGACTCGAAGATCATGCGCACGCTGCCTTCGTCATACAGCCCCCGTGCGGCCATGCGCTCCACTACCTCGGACGCCACCGGTGCAGCGTCGTAGTCACCCGCTACCACGCCCAGCATCGACTGGTCGTGACTGCCGGAATACACCACCTCGTAGTCCTCGTCCGGCACCACGCCTTCCTCGGGAAACAGCGCACGCGGCGCCTGATTGCCCGAGTTCGAGGTGGGTGAGGTGTGGGCGACCCGCTTGCCGGCCAGGTCGGACAGCGACTGGATATCCGAATCGGCCTGGGTGTAGACCTGCAGGGTATAGCCAAAGCGTCCGTCGTCGGAGCCCATCAAGGCAAAGGGAACGGCGCCGGCCAGGTTGACGGCGAAGGGCGTGGGTCCGGTGGAAAAACCTGCAATATGCAAACGCCCGCTGCGCATGGCCTCGACCTGGGCCGAGTTCGACTGGACCGCGAAGAAACGAACGTCCTTGCCCGTCACCTCCCGGAGGTGATCGATGAAGGGCTCCCAGATATCGGCATAGATGGCGGGGTCTTCCACCGGGGTGTAGGCGAAGATGAGGGTGTCGGGGTCGACCAGTTCGTCCTGGTTGGCGGGCGGGTCGGCCACCAGATCGCCATTGCGGTCGCAGTAGAGCGCATCCAGATCACCTCGGGGGCAATCCTGCGCGACAGCGACGGATGCAACAGCGCCGAAAGTGAGCAGGAGACTTGCGTTGAGGACCTGGCGTCCCCGGCTTGAGCGTTGTGTCATGGCGTGGCTCACCTATGCTGAGTCTTGTTATAGGGTGGGAATCGACCCCGGTCTGTCGAACCGACATCGCGGGTCCCGGCGGCAGCGGACAGCCTGGCGGTCGACTACTGGCGACCTGGGGAAGGCTCTTCCAGATGGGCTGAAGGCTTCCCGCGTTACGCTGAAGGCTCTACCACATGAGCTGAAGGCTCTGCCAAGTGCGAAGACGAGCGCCAGCGATGCAGCGATGTTCGAAAACAAACATCGTTGAGTTCAATCTAGGAGGTGACACTTTTATGTCAAACGTTGAGGCCAACGACTTTCCACGCTGCGGCAATCACTACCTGCTGATGCGCCACGGCCACAGCCAGGCCAACGCCATGGGCCTGATCGTTTCCTCCCCCGAGCAGGGACTCGAGGGCTACGGTCTTTCCCCCAAGGGACAGGAACAGCTGCACGAACGACTGGCCGGCTGGCACCTGGCCGCGCCTGATCAGGTCTTCCATTCGGACTTTCTGCGCACCACCGAAACCGCAGCGCTGGCCGGGCAACACTTCAACGTCACCCCACACCCTGAACCGCGCCTGCGAGAACGCTTTTTCGGTGACTACGACCAGGGTCCGGACCCGGCCTACGCGGACGTCTGGGCAATGGATAGCGAGAATGCCGAACACCGCACCCACGGCGTCGAAAGCGTCGGCGACGTCTCCCGCCGACTCATCGACCTGATCATCTCGCTGGAACAGCGCTTCGACGACGCCACCATCCTGCTGGTCGGCCATGGCGACCCCCTGCAGATCCTGCTGACCGCAGCCAGCGGAAGTCCATTGAGCGAGCATCGAAGCCAACCACCGCTGGCACCGGCAGATGTCCGGCCGCTGATCTTCGCTCGCTGATCTACGCTCGGTCCCCCTTTCTTGCAGCCGGCCCTGGCAGGGCTGTGAACAACTCGGTGGAAAAGTTCTCCACCCGTTGTGGATAGGCTATTGACAAGCCGCCGCTCCCCCCATGAACCGTGGCGCTATGCCGCTGCATGCCGCCAGCAATAGCTGTGGGCAAGTTTTCCATTTTCCCGGCTCGGCGCAGCGAAGTTCGTCATCCAGGCTCGGCGGGGTGCGTGGTATGTTCCTCGTAGCATTTGTAAGACCCATTCAACTAATACCTCGTGAATGATCTTGAACGGGTCTTGCGAGCGACCACCACCTCACGCTTTCTACTGCCACAGGAACACACTCGTCTGCATGATGGCTTCTTCGTCCCTTCTACTGAGTCGACGCGCGGTACCCCTTGCGCATAGGTTCGAGGCCTGAACATGGCCCCGTTCAAGGCGCGTCAGTTTCTGCTGCTCCAGGGGCCGTGTTCACCCTTCTTCACGGTGCTGGCTCGCACGCTTGCTGACCAGGGACACGGTGTCCACGTGCTCGACCTGTGTGGTGGAGATCTGCTCTATCGTTGGCGCCTCGGTGGGCAGCGCTACCGTGGCGACGCCGCCAGCTTTGGCGAGCTGATCGGTGATTTTCTCGGTCAACGGGGTATCTCCGACCTGGTGGTCTTCGGCGACCAGCGCCCTCTGCATCGGCTCGCTGTTCAGGCCGCAGAGCGTCAACGGCTGCGGGTCCAGGTATTCGAGGAAGGCTACCTGCGGCCCCACTGGATCACCCTGGAGCCCCAGGGTGTCAACGGATGTTCCCGTCTTCCCAGGGACCCGGCCTGGTTCTTCGAGGCCGCCCATTGTCTCGGGCCGGCAGAGCCTCCCGTTCCCTGTATCAGTCCCTTCTTGACCCGTGCCACCCACGACGTGATCTACCATCTGGCAGGCGTCCTTAACCCTCTACTGTTCCCGGGCTATCGCAACCACGCCCCGGTCAGCGCTCCGCGGGAGTACACCGGCTATGTGCAGCGACTGACGCGCAAGCGTCTGCTGGCTGGCCTTGAAGCTAACCGCATCAATGACTTTTTTTCGACGTCCGCGCCCTTCTTCGTATTGATGCTGCAACTGGACAGCGACGCCCAGATCCGCTGCCACTCGCCCTTTCCCGACATGGCCCGGGTACTCGAAGAGACCATGGCGTCCTTTGCTCGTGACGCACCGGCCCGGACACGCCTGTTGATCAAGAACCACCCCCTCGACCCTGGACTCAGCGCCCACCACCGCCACGCTCGCCGACTGGCTCGGGAGTTCGGTATCGAAAGGCGGGTGCTGTTCATCGAAGGTGGTGACCTCAATCACCTCCTGCCGGGCGCCGCTGGTGCCATCACCGTCAACAGCACTTCCGGTTTCGTGGCCCTGGAGCACGGCCGTCCGTTGCTGACCCTGGGAGAAGCCATTTACACCATGCCCGGGCTGGCGACAGGCCGGCCACGGGTCCCCGCAGGCTTCTGGCACGACCCACCGGCGCCGAACGCCGCCCTGTATCAGGCGATGAGGACCACGCTGCTGCGAACCGTTCAGCTGAACGGCAGCTTCTATTGCCGCCTCGGTATTCGCCTCGGTGTGCACCACAGCGTCAGGCGGCTCGTCGCCGAACGCTCTCCTCTGGAGGAGCTGCTGTCATGCCTGCCCGCCGCCGCCTGACCCTTGCCTGCCGGCCAGACACGGCCAGGCTGGCTTCAGGGGCCGACTCATGGCAGGTTACGCCTGCCCGACCCGCTGGCCGAAATCGTCCTGTCCGCCGATGTTGACGTGGATCGAGCCCCGGGATCTGGCGATCAGCCTGTGCGTACTGGGACTTCCTCTCGGCACGGGGCTCAGTCTCGCCATGGACGCCATAGGCTGTCGGGGCTTGGGCAACTGGCGCGACCGCTCTCTGGCCGCCTGGCTGGTCCATGCCGGAAGCTGGGGACTCTGCTACGCGCTAGCCGTAGCGGTGCTGCAACGAGGAGCACTGGCACTGGCCACGGCGCTGACCCTGCAATGGGTGGTGCAGCGCAGCCATCAAGCCAAGTGGCAGAGCCTGAAGGAGCCCTTCCTGCTACAGGACTTCGAGTACTTCCTCGATGCCATCCGACATCCAAGGCTCTACCTGCCGTTCTTCGGTATCGGCCTGGCTCTGGGTGCCAGTCTTGCCGCCCTGATGGCGGTGTCGGTCTTCGTCCTGCTCGAACCCTGGCTGCTGGATCACCTCTCACTATCCTCCATGGCGCTGCTGCTGGGAGGCCTGACCATGGGGCCAGCTATCGCTCTGGGGCTTGGCCTGCGGCGACTCCCGGCTGCCACCCTGGTTCCGTGCAGAGACCTCCACCACCTGGGGCTGTGGAGCAGCTTCTGGGCCTACGCCCGCTTCCCCGATACCCCCATCGATACCACCCAGGCTCCAGCGCTCCTGCGCCAACCGCTACTACCGGTCGCCCTGGAGTCACTGCCACACCTGGTGATTGTCCAGGGCGAGTCGTTCTTCGATCCGCGCCCCTGGTACGACCAGATACCCCGGGATGTGCTCGCCCACTGGGATCGCCTGAACGAACAGTCCATCACCCACGGCTACCTCAAGGTGCCGGCCTGGGGCGCCAACACCATACGCAGCGAAACGGCCTTCCTGTGCGGGCTGAACGAGGATGCCCTGGGCATGCATCGCTTCAATCCCTATCGCCAACTGTCCCGCCAGCCGGTTCCCAGCCTGGCCAGCGCCTGCGCCCACATGGGTTACCGCACACTGGTGCTGCATCCCTACCCCGGTGAGTTCTACCAGCGCGACCAGGTCATGCCTCGGCTGGGCTTTCAGGCGTTCGAGGACATCGAAAGCTTCAGGCATTGCCGTCGAGATGGCCCCTTCATCGCCGACGTCGAGCTCGCCAGGCGCGTCACACAAGCCCTGGATGACCCAGACCCGCGCCCATTGATGGTGTTCGTGATCACCATGGAAAGCCATGGTCCCTTTCTGCTCGAGCCAGCGCCCGATCCACTGCGCTGGCTCACTGCCGACGCCTCGCGCCCCGTTGACGTGACCCATGAGCTCGATATCTATCTCCATCACCTGGCCAATACCGACGCCATGCTCGGCGCCCTGGCGGCGACCCTCACCAGGCAATCGCGCCCGGGCCTGTTGTGCGCCTACGGCGACCACGTCCCAATCCTGTCTCCCAGCTATCGCTGGCACGGAGAACCCGATGGAACAACGCCTTTCATGATCTGGAGCAACCGGCCCGAGACCACACGACGACCGGAGACACCGTCCGACCTGTCGCAACTGGCCGAGGCACTGCTCCACACCACCGGGTGCCAGACCACGACCGTCGCCACAGGCTCCCTCGGGCGCTCCCTTTACCGCCATTGCAAGGAACCGCTATGACCAGGCGCGTCGCCATCATCGGAAACGCTACCCGCTTTCCCGGAGTCCCCGGAGAAACCCTGTGGCAGAGCCTGCTGGCGGGCCGGGATCTGGTCACAGAGGTGCATGCTTCGCGCTGGGACTGGCGCCGGTTCTATCATCCCGACCGTCGTTCGCCCGGCACCAGCGTGACCTTCGCCGCCGGGTCACTCGGCGACATCGGCGGCTTCGACGCCGACTTCTTCGGAATTTCGCCCAGGGAAGCGGCGACCATGGATCCACAGCAGCGCCTGCTGCTGGAGCTGACCTGGGAAGCGCTCGAGCACGCGGGCGTCCCCCCCTCGCGCCTGCGCGGCAGCCGCTGCGGGGTCTATATCGGCATCTCCAGTCCTGACTTCGCCTATCGGCATACCGCCGACCTGGCCTCTCTGGGCAATCTGTTCGCCACCGGCAACACCTTCAGCATCGCCGCCAATCGGTTGTCTTACGTGTTCGATCTCAAGGGACCCAGCATGGCCATCGACACGGCCTGCTCGTCTTCCCTGGTAGCCTTTCACCAGGCCTGTCAGGCCATCCGCGCCGGTGAATGCGACACCGCCCTGACCGGCGGCGTCAGCCTGCACCTGCATCCCTTCGGCTTCGTCGCCTTCTCGAAGGCCGGCATGCTGTCGCCGCGAGGCCGTTGTCGCGTGTTCAGCGAAGACGCGGACGGCTACGTGCGCTCGGAAGGGGCCGGCATCTTCGTGCTCAAGGCGCTCGACCAGGCGCTCGCGGACGGCGACCCCATCCTCGCCGAAGTCGCCGCCAGCGGCACCAATACCGACGGACACAAGTCAGGACTCACGGTGCCCAGCGCTCAGGCTCAGGCCCAACTGTTGACCGAGGTCTACGCCCGGGCGGGGATCGATCCCGACGGACTGGACTACCTGGAAGCCCATGGGACCGGCACCGCCGTCGGAGATCCCATCGAAGTCACCGCCATCGGCCAGGCCCTTGGGCGACATCGTCACCACCCATTGCCGATCGGCTCGGTCAAGAGCAACATCGGCCACCTGGAGACAGCGGCCGGCATCGCCGGACTCTACAAGGCGCTGGGCTGCCTGACCCAGCGCTTCGTCCCCGCCACCATCGGTGTCGACCGCCTCAACCCTGAGCTGCACCTCGACGAGGCCAATGTGGACGTGGTGCTGACACCGCGGACGCTCCCCGAAAGCGGCCCCTTGACCGTCGGTATCAACAGCTTCGGTTTCGGGGGGGCCAACGCCCACGTAGTGCTGACCACGCCGCCACCACCGTCACTGGTGCGATCGCGACCGACGCCACGAGTCTCTTTCGAGCAGCCGCTACCGCTGCTTGTCTCGGCCCACGACGAGGAAGCGCTGGCAGCACTGGCAAGTCGGCTAAGCGACTACCTCGAGACTCACCAGCCAGCCCTCGATGCCCTGACCTGGACCCTGGTTCACCACCGCGAGCGCCTAAACGAACAGGCGCTGACCCTGGTGCGGGACCATGACGAGGCCAAGGCGGCCCTGGACTCGCTGAAGGACACGACGACCGCTCCCCACAGCAGCGCCCCCAGGGTGTGGCGCCAGCAACGCCTGGATGCGCCCCAGGGACCGGTATTCGTCTACACCGGCAATGGATGCCAATGGTTTGGCATGGGGCGTGACCTGCTCTCGACCAGTCCCACCTTCGCCAATACCGTCGCGCGGGTGGATGAGCACTTCCTGCCCATCGCCGGCTTCTCGTTGCTCGACGTACTGGCCCGCAGCGATGATCCGGCCCTGCTCGAAGACACCGTGGTGGCCCAACCGGCGCTATTTGCGATTCAGGTCGGGATCACTGCCTGGCTTGACGAGGCAGGGGTCACCCCCACTGCGGTGGTCGGTCACAGCGTCGGTGAGGTCGCGGCGGGCTGGGCCTGCGGCGCACTGTCACTGGCTGAGGCGGTGACCGTGATTGCCCACCGCAGCCGCCTGCAGGGCAAGATCCGTCATCAGGGAGGCATGACCGCGGTGTCCTGCTCCGCTGACACCATCGCCACCTGGCTCGCACAGCCACGCTTCGCCGAGATTTCCCTGGCCGGGGACAACAGCGAAGGGAATGTCACGCTGGCGGGACCGTTGCCGGCGCTGGCCGAACTGGAAGACGCCTTGCGGGCCGCGGGCCATCGATACCTTCGCCTGGCGTTGGACTACCCATTCCACAGCCCACTGCTGGATGGCTTGAAGACCCCGCTGCTCGAGGCGCTTGCCGATCTGGACGGATCAATTCCACGCTTGCCGATGATCTCCACCGTCGAGGGTAGCGAGACCCACCGCCCCCTCGGCGCTGACTACTGGTGGCAAAACCTGCGGGCGCCTGTGCGCTTTCGCCAGGCCATCGAGTCGCTGATCGATCGCGGTGACTCGGTGCTGGTGGAAATCGGCGCCCATCCATTGTTGAAGCGATACATCGAGGAGCAGTGTCGCCTGCGGGGGCATCAGGTCCTGCATATCGCTACCCTGACACGCCAGGGCCAGGGCCAGGACGAACTCTCCGAAGCACGGGCACGCCTGTGGCTCAGTGGAGCCCTGGATGGCTTTTCCCCCTGGTTCGAGCGGCCCCTTGCCCCCATCGAACTCCCCGCCTACCCCTGGCAACGTCGCCACCACTGGACCCGCCCAAGTGGCCTGGGTCACAACCCGCTGGAGCAGCGTGACGAACATCCCCTGCTGGGGGCACGCCAGGCCCCGGACGAGTCGACGTGGATCCAGCGTCTGAGTGTTGCCACGCAGCCCACTCTCGCGGATCACCGGGTCGGGGAAACACCAGTGCTGGCCGCAGCGGCGCAGGTCGAGATGGTACTGGCTGCCGCCATCACCTCGACGTCAGCCACCATCATCGAAATCAACGATCTGGAGATCCTGGCGCCGCTGGTACTGGACTCCCCAGTGGGCAAGCTGGCGCGGCTCGCCCTGGCCGATCAGGGGCGCGTCCAGTTGACGGTACGCGACCTCGATCCGGCAGCCGCCTGGCAGCCTCACCTCAGCGCTCGTCTGGCCCCAGCCTGCCAGGGCAGTCTGCTGCGTTCAGCCCCTCCGCTTGTGCCGGCCAGCGAGGAGCCCCTGGATAGCGAGACCTGGCTGGATAGCAAGGCCTGCATAAACAGCGATGCCCACCTGGCGCTCGCCAGGGCGATGGGGCTCGACTACCACGGCGAGTACCGAAGCCTGGGCCGGATCTGGTGTCAGGACGATGAAGCCATCGGCGAGTTCATCGCCAGTGACGACACCCCTTGCTGGTGGTTGCCACCCGGTCTGCTGGATGGCGCCCTGCAACTGTGTCTGCCACTGATGAACCAGGGCCAGACGCCGCTGACGCACGGCTATCTGCCCGTGCGCCTGTCGCGCATGCAGTTCGACAAGGACGGCGGTCGGCCGACCCATGCCCGCGCCGTCATTACGCGACGCTCACCACACTCCTTCACCGCCGACCTTTGGCTGTACCGCAAGCATCGCTGCGTTGCTGCCCTCGAGGAGGTCCGCTTCGCGACAACGCCACTGGCCATGCAAACCTCTTCCTCCACCGAGCGGCTGACCACCCGCCTGACCCCAGCGCCGCTGGTCCCTCCGCCCTTGGGCGAAGAAGGCGCGCAACTGGCCGATGCCCTTGCCGGCATCATGTCAGGCCCATTGGGGCGCGACCTCGAGGAGCTCAGCCTGCTGTTCGATCGCCTCAACGTCGCCTGGCTCGACGAGGCCCTCGCCTCAGCTCGGCCCGCTATCGAAGGCGATGGCCTTGGCAATAATGAACTCTACCGTCGCCTCCTGACTCAGTATTCGACAGGCGCGACAGCGGCAGCGACCTCCTCAGCGATGCCAGCGTCTCCTGCCGCGGTCGATATCTGGCGTCTGCTGCTGGCGGAGTACCCTCGGCAGTTCCCTCTGCTTGGCTCGCTCGGGCGTTTTGGCCTGCATCTTCCCGGACTGCTGGAGGGCTCGCTCGAGCACATCGAAGGGCTGACCCTCGACGCCGCTACGCTGATTCCGGAAGCGTTGTGGCAGGCCCTGCACGACGAGGTTCTTGCCAGCGTTTCCCGGATCCTGTCGACGCTACCCTCGGCACAACGGCTGCACCTGGTCGAGGCAGGATGCGCGGCGCCTCGGCTGAGCGAGGCATTGAGCCAGACACTGGACCCCGATCGCCTCATGGTGGACATCCTGCCCCCTGATGATGGCTCCCGCCAACGCGTCCAACCGCTCATCGAAGCGTCCAACGGTGCGGCATCACTGCCCCCTTTCCATACCGCCCCCGGCGCCCAGCTGGCCTGGGTGGTGAGCACACCGACGGATCTCGAGGCCAGCATCGAGGCAATCGACAAGGCCACGGCGCGCCTGGCGCCGCACGGGCAACTGCTGATACTGGTCCTGCCCCCTACAGGGTGGTGGCGAGCACTGGGCTCCCTGCGACCCGACGCCAGACCAGCCACCGCAGAGGCGATCCGCCGCCACCTGAGTCAGGCGGGGTTCAGCGTCGAGGCACGCCCCCCGAAAGCCGCCTCCCACCTTCCGACATTGCTGCGTGCCGTGCCCTCGGCAAGCGCTCGTTCCACCACCGAGACCGGTTCAGACGAGCCTCCAGCACGGCGCGACGCAGCCACCTTGCTGGTGGTGGATGCTGCCAGTCGTGCTCTGGGTGAGCGGCTTGTGCAACACATGCCATCAGGTGCTGCCCGCTGCGTAACATACGATGATCTCGAGACGACGCTTGCCGCCCCGTCCTCGCTTGCGGAGGTCACCTCAGCACGCGCCTCGAACGCTCAGCAAGCGCCGAGTGCCCGGAAAGTCATCGCCCCGCATGTTGTCGACCTGCGAGCCGCCGTGCCGTCTCGGCAGGCAGGCGGCGACCTCGAGACCCACCAGGCGGGCTTGGACGCCCTTGAGCGACTGGGTGACTGGGCAAGGGCATTGGCGGATCGCCACATGACGCTGGTCGTGGTGACTCGCGATGTCGCCGCGCTGTTCGGCGCGGACACTCCGGACATCGACCTGTACCAGGCTGGCTTGTGGGGGGGCTGTCGCTCCCTCGACAACGAACTGCCGAACACCCGCGTACGGCTGGTCGACCTGGCCTCGGGAGAAGCCGCATTAGAAACCCTGGCGCAAGATCTGCAACACGACGATGGCGAGGATGAGGTGGTCATCGACTACCAGGGACATCGCCGGGCACTGCGCGTGCGTCCAGCCACCGACATACCGACAGCACACACACACACGCCAGACCGAGCCCCGTCCAGGGTAACCCTGGAAATCGCTCACCCTGGCCAGCTCTCGCGCCTGCAGTGGCGAGCCCACCCGACCTGGTCGACGCTCGCCAAGGACCAGGTCCGAGTAAAGGTCCTGGCCACGGGTCTGAACTTTCGCGACGTCATGTATGCTCTCGGCGTGCTCACCGACGAGGCGCTCGAGCAGGGCTTTTCCGGCACCACCCTGGGACTCGAGTTCTCCGGCATCGTCGAGGCGCTGGGCGAAGGGGTCACCCGATTCGATGTTGGTGACCCGGTGCTCGGGCTGGGGTCGGCCTGTTTCTCGACCCACCTGGTGGTCGACGCCGACTCGCTGGCCAGGGTGCCGCCAGGTCTCGACCCGGTGGCTGCTGCCGGGTTGCCCACGGCGTTTCTCACCGCCTGGTACAGCCTCGAGCACCTGGCTCGGCTATCGCCCGGGGAAAGGGTGCTGATACACGGCGCTGCCGGCGGTGTCGGTCTGGCTGCCGTACAGTTGGCCCGGTGGCGAGGGGCTGAAGTGCTGGCCACCGCCGGCAGCCCGCACAAGCGTGATCTGCTGACCCTGCTGGGTGCCAAGCGCTGCTACGACTCACGCAGCCTGGCCTTCGCCGAACAGATCCTCGCAGACACCGACGGCCAGGGAGTCGATGTGGTGCTCAACTCCCTGTCCGGCGACGCCATCCACCAGAACCTGCGTGTGCTGGCGCCTTTCGGGCGCTTTCTCGAGCTTGGCAAGCGAGACTTCTACCAGGATACCCCGATGGGGCTGCGCCCCTTCCGTCACAACCTGAGCTACTTCGGCATCGACTCCGATCAACTGTTGTCAAACCGACCCGCGCTCGCCCGCCAACTGTTTCGACAGGTCATGGACCGCTTTGCCGAGGGCGCCTTCAGCGCGCTGCCCTATACCACCTTCACGACCACCAGAGTGGTCGAGGCCTTTCGCCATATGCAGCAGGCGCGGCATATCGGCAAGATCATCGTGACGTACCCTTCGGACGATGCCTGCCCGCCTCCTGACACACCCCGCCCAGGCTCAGACTCCAGGTCCGCCCTGCACCCGCCTTGTGGTGTGAGAAACGCCACCGAAAGATTCACCGTTCAGCCTTGCCTGACGCTGGATACCGAAGGCTGTTACCTGGTGAGCGGTGGGTTGTCCGGCCTGGGCCTGGCCAGCGCAGAGCGACTGGTGATGCGCGGCGCTCGCCATCTGCTGCTGCTGAGTCGCTCGGGCGTCAGCAGCCCGGAGGCCAGTGCCGCTATCGCCGCCATGCAAAGACAGGGCGCCACGGTAGAAGCGCCAGCGCTGGACGTCACCGATGAGCAGGCCCTGACTGGACTGATCGAGGAGTGTGGTTCCCGGCGCCCACCGCTGCGTGGCGTCATTCACGCCGCCGCCGTCATCGAGGACGGCCTCGCCAGACAGCTGACTCGCGAGCAGCTGGACGCGGTACTGGGCTCCAAGCTATTGGGCGCCATCCTGCTGGACCGCCTGACGCGCCATCACGACCTGCAGCACTTTGTGCTCTACTCCTCGGCCACCACCCTGTTCGGAAGCCCCGGGCAGTCCGCCTATGTGGCGGCCAACCTGGGCCTGGAAGCACTGGCCGTGCGACGCCGCCAGGCGGGGAAACCCGCCACCTGCCTGAGCCTGGGCATCATCGAGGACACCGGCTTTCTGGCTCGTCACCAGACCAAGAAACAGGCCCTGTCCCAGCGTATGGGGGGCGGGCAGCTGAGCGCAGAGCAGGCGCTGGACGCGCTGGAGCGGGCTCTCGCGACAGGCGTCAGCAATGCCACCGTCATCGGTGCCATCGATCATGGCTTCATCCAGCGGCGCTTTATCGAGTTGCGCCAGAGCTCCGGTGAAGCGGACCGCCAGGCAAGCAGCAACGACGACCTCGATCTTTCCGCGCTCGATGAATCGTCCCGCCGCAAGGCCGTCGAAGCCATCCTGCGTCGGCAGCTGGCGAGCATCCTGATGCTGGATCCCGAACGCATCGACAGTGGGCGCCGGCTCTCCGAGTTCGGCTTCGATTCGTTGATGGCCGTCGAGTTGGTATCGGCCATCGAGACCCGGCTTGGCGTGAAGGTGTCCGCATTGGCCCTCGCCGACGCCGCGACCCTGCATCGCACCACCCAGTTGATCTGCGACCTGCTGGAAAGCCCCGAGCTCGATGCAACCGACGAACACGCGGCTCTGGCCTCCCGCCACGCCGTCTCCCCTCCTACTCCTGCACGGGAGGTGACATGAATCCCGACGACCGGAAGGCATTGAAGGACCGCCTGCTCAGCCAGGCCAAGGCGATGGACAGCGCCCGCGATGCCCAGACAGCGCCAACCGACGGGGCCGGTTCAATGTCGGGACACTACCCGCTGACCGAATCACTCGTTGCAACCACCGACTTCCGCAGCCTCGAAGGCTATCGACAGATCGACATGATGAGGTCATTAGGGAACTCCCTCGGTATCACCAGCCCTTTCTTTCGCTGTCATCAACGTAGAGCGGGGGCTACCAGTCGGCTCGGCGATCAGGACGTCATCAATTTTGCAAGCTACGACTATCTCGGTCTGGCCGGCGATCGACGTATCCTGGACGCCACCCATCAGGCGATCGAGAACTACGGCACCTCGGTATCGGCCAGTCGCATCGTCGCCGGCGAACGTCCTTTCCATGGGGCCCTGGAGCGTACACTGGCCCACTGCTACCACAGTGATGATGCGCTTGCCTTCGTCAGCGGCCACGCTACCAATGTCTCCACCATCGCCATGCTGGTGGGCACCAGGGACCTGATCATCCACGACAGCCTGATCCACAACAGTGTGGTGATGGGCGCCAGCGTATCCGGCGCCACTCGCATGAGTTTCCCCCACAACGATGCCGAAGCCCTGGACCGTCTACTGTTCGACCATCGCGATCGCTTCGAGCGCGTACTGGTCGTGATCGAAGGCCACTACAGCATGGACGGCGATACTCCGGACCTGGCACGTTTCGTTGAGGTGAAGCGCAGGCACCACTGCTGGCTGATGGTGGATGAAGCCCACTCGCTTGGCGTGTTGGGTGCAACCGGGTTAGGTCTCCACCAGCATTGCCGAGTGGCTCCGGGAAACGTGGACATCTGGATGGGCACCCTGAGCAAATCCCTTGCCTCCTGCGGAGGCTATATCGCCGGGTGCCAGGCACTGGTGGATACGCTGCGCTACCTTGCGCCAGGGTTTCTCTACAGCGTCGGGCTGGCACCGCAACTGGCCGCACCAGCACGCCGCGCTCTGCAAGTTCTGCTGGAAGAGCCCTGGCGAACCGCCAGGCTGACGCAGAACGCTCGACGTCTGCTGGACGGTATCCAGGCCCTGGGGCTGAATACCGGCAGCAGCGAGGGACAAGCCATCGTGCCGCTTATTCTCGGCAGCTCCGCCAGGGCAGCCAAGCTGTCCCATGCGTTGCTGGCGGCAGGTATCAACGTGCAACCCATCCTGCATCCTGCTGTGCCCGAACGTAGCGCTCGGCTGCGATTCTTTGTCAGCTGCGAGCACCAGCCGGACCAGATCGATCAGACCCTGTCGGTCCTTGAAAGACTGACCAATACCGACTGATCCAGAGCCCCTTGCAGGCAGCCCCTTGCAGGCAGTCCAACCTCCAAGGCAGATATCGAGCGGCGGCCAAGGATGGGGATAGGAATAGGGATAGGGATAGGTACCACGCTTCAATGAAAGAACAGGAAGCAGGGCAAGATAAGGAAGAGAGATGAAGAGAGAACAAGAAAGGAAGTTAGGAAGGAAGGAGGTTAGAAAGGAAGGGGGGAGGAAGGAGAGAAGAAAGCACCAATCACTGTTGTCTATACAGCATCTGCTCCCTGGGAAACTGTTGTCTGTTTCAGCACTGACGCTGACTCCAGAAGGCACGGTGGAGAGTCGGACTGCCGATATCCCGAGCCTTTTCCAACGCCCGCTGGGCCATCCGGTGGGTTTCCCGTGGAGACTCCAGTAACCGGACGAGGCAGCGCTGCCAATCCGCGGGATCATCATCTACCAGCAGCCCATCCTCCCCGTCGCACACGATATTGCTGTAAGGAGCACGCCTGCTGAAGAGCCCCACACCGCCCATCGAAGCAATCTCCAGAAACTTGATATGGGACTTGGCAGCGTTGAACGCTGTCGGCCACAAGGGAGCCAGGCCCAGGTGCAGGCGCGATCCTTTCAGGTGGCTCAGATAGGCATGCCAGGCCATGGGGTCGGGCGTGCGCACGCGGGCATGGTGACGCAACGATGCCGGCGTGTAGCGCCCCATCGCCACTTCCAGCGTCAGTCCAGGGTGGGCCTCGAGAACGCTGACCAGCGCCGAACTGATTTGCTCCAGGTCCCGCAGATGGGCTCTCGTACCGTGATACCCCAAACGCCACCCATCCAATGTTGCCTCGGGTGTGGCCACCTCCGGCGAAACAAGCAGCGCGGGTGCCAGCGTCACTATCCTGGAGTGACGGCGCCTGATACGCGTCGCCAACTCCTCGCTTGAGACGACGACTTCATCGGCAAGGGCCAGTAGCCTGGGCAGAATACTGCGCGACACCCACCCCATACGCTCACGGTAGCGCGTCGGCAAGCCAGGGTCTCTGGCGGCAGCATCAAGATCATCATCCAGCAGATAATGCACGCTGGCGACCTGAGCTCGGCGCGTCTCCAGCAGATCGATCCAGGCTTCGGACAGGCTTCGACAAACGATGACCTGTGCCCCGACCAAGGTACGATCCAGCCAGGGCCAGCACAGCAGAGGAGACGCCCACCCACGGGTATCAAGGCGAGTTACTGTCGCACCTGCATAGCGAAGCCAGGGCGCAGCCGACGCCATGAAGTAGATGTCTTCGGTGGGCAGGGCTCCATCACTCAGCAGCAGCCAGCGAGAACCACAAATGCCAGACCCCTGGGCCATGGTGATCGCCTCTCAACGCAGAGAAAAATCCTCGTGAACCAGCGTCAGATTGGGGTTATAGGCCGGGTCCCGATCAAGCTGCTCACCCCAGGTATGGCGCATGTAGAGTACCTCTCCGATGGCCCTGGCTCGCTTGCTGGCATTATCATCGGCACCACGCGACTCGGATTCGTGGTGATAGAGTTCTGCGTCGGGTGTCCATACATTTCGATATCCCGCCTCCCGAACCTTCAAGCACAGGTCCACATCATTGAAAGCGATCGGCAAATCCCGCGCGTTCAGTCCGCCCACCTGCCGATAAAGTGCCTTGCGTATCAACAAGCAGGCACCGGTCACCGCAGAGTAATTCTGTGTTAACACCAATCGAGAAAAATATCCGTTGGCATGGCGGCTGAAGTACTTGTGTGCATGGCCCGCAACGCCCCCGATACCTAGCACGACACCAGCGTGCTGGATGGTATCGTTGGGATAATAGAGCTTGGCGCCGACGCAACCGATATCCGGACGCACGGCATGCCGCACCATTTCCTCGAGCCACTCTTCGTTGATGGGTTCTATATCGTTGTTGATCAGCCCAAGCACATCACCGCGTGCGTGATACGCTCCGAAATTGTTGATGCCGGAATAATTGAAGCGATGGTTCCAGGCCAGAATCCTGACCCGGGGATCTCCCTTGCCGATCTCGGCCAGATAAGCCAGCGTCTCCTCGCATCGCGTCCCGTTGTCGAGTATCAGCACCTCAAGCCTTGAATAGCGGGTACGAGACAGGATCGCATCGACGCACGGCGCCAACAGATCGACACGATCACGTGTAGGGATCATCAGACTGACCAGCGGTAGCGGATTCGGCAGTGGCCAGCGGACACGATAGGTATTGGGCAAGCGCCCAAGCTCGACGGTTGCCCCGGGGCTGTTTCGTGCCAGATGGTCGGCGACCGCTCGCAGTCCTGCACGAGACGTATATTGCTTGGCGTTGCTGGTCATCGCCGTGGAGTCGGGACTGGCACGCCAATGATAGAGAATCCGAGGAATATGGACGATGCGGTCAGGCTCGGTGTGGGCACAGACTCTCAGGGCCAGATCATGGTCCTGACTTCCCTCCAGGCCCTTGCGGAAGCCTCCCAATTGCCTCACCAGCGCGGTGTCGAAGACACTCAAGTGCGCCATGTAGTTCTGGGAGAGCAGCAGATCAGGATTGAAGCAGGGCTTGAAGTGAGGTTCGCAGCGCACACCGCGCTGATCCACCTTGTCTTCGTCACTGTAGACCAGCACTGGCCGAGGAGACCGATTCAGCGCCTCGGACACATAGCTCAACGCGCATGGCGCCAGCAGATCATCATGGTCCAGTAGCGCCACGTAGGGCCCGGCGGCCATGCTCAAGGCCGTGTTGGAGGCCTCACAGATATGGCCATTATTTGCCTGACGACGCAGGGTTATTCGAGAATCGAGAGCCTCGAATTGCTCCAGCAGCGCTATGACCTCGTGGTTTCGGGAGGCGTCATCGACGATACAGAGTTGCCAGTGATCATAGTCCTGGCTCAGGACCGACTCGAGACAGTCTTTCAGGTGTTCCGGCGCCGGATCATGGACCGGCAGCAAGATCGACACAAGAGGCTTGAACGTACACGACATGGCTTCCTCTACGGTAACCACACCCGACTCCACACCACCATTGGCAGCACTACGACGCTGCAACGCAAGGCTCCGGCGGCGTTCATCCTTGCCTCGCCACCCGTCAAGTCCACGCCTTATCTCGTCCAGCTCCGCCCTTCTGTCCCTCGCCCGCCATCCAGGTTCCAGTGTGGAAAGCCGTAATTCCCCTGCGCCCTCGCTTCTGCTGGGAAGATTGTCCTCCCAGCCGCGCTCACGCAGCCACTGCTCATAGCTGCGCCCTGAACAGAATCGTTCAAAAGTCTCCTCATAGTCAGAGAGAGCCAGCTGCCGCCATGTGCATTTCTCTTGACGCGCGCGACGCTTGAGGACGCCAATGACCTCCCGCTTTGACACATCTCGCCAGCGATGGTGCATATTGACAAGGCGTTGGCTCAAGCGGTCATGGGCAAACCAGGGCGTCAACCACACGATGCGGAAGTGACGAATCGCAAAGCGTCCCGGTGTCTCCATGGGATCAAAGCGCAGTCTCTTGAGCCAGCCTTCCACATAGATCAGGCGTTTGGTTATGCGTCCGCCCTTCAACGGCAGCGCCAGGGACTGATCCTCGCTGAACCCCTTCCCCGTGTCGAAATACAGGCGCACCGAGACACTACTCTGGTCGTGATCGAGGTCGAGCTCCACCATGTGCCAGCCAGGCAGCGGTAAATGTCGGCGCAACAGGAACTGGGGGTCCTCATCCAGCGACTCCCACTCCCAGTCCTCCCCCTCGGTTTGCGGCCGCAAGCCATGATGAGGTTGCCAATACCGCTGAGGCTGAACGATCAGGTGAGTTCCCTCGAGCGGGCGGTCAAACCAGGACGCAGCCTCACCTTCCATGGTGCGTGGCTCAGCTCGGCGTCACAAGACGACGGGGACCCGGGGGAAACATTTGCCCGGTCTCGACGACTCGACACTGCACCTTGTCTTCCGTCGAGAGACTTACCGGCAGCTGGAAACCTACATAACCGGCCCTGGGGGGGTTCATGCGAGCCTTCGAGGGCATCATTTGATCTGCTACCAGGGTGTGCTGGTGCTCCCCGTTGACCAGCACCTCCACTTCCACCGCCCTTTCAGAGGACCCCTCCCACCATGCCCATCCAGCAATCTGACGAGTGTCAAACTGAGAAAGCCGAGCATGCGCGAAGGGAAGATTGTCCCGATACAACTGCAACCGCGTTTCAAACATCTTCCGGCAGCGCTCGTACAAGGAAAAGTCCTTGGCGTTACGACGACGAAAAATCTTTTCGTCCTCAGGTGATACCTTATGCAGCTCACCTACCTTCGGTTTACCTCTGTTATCTTCTCGCTGTTGAATATCGATACCAAAACGTGCGTTGATCAACTCCAGGCTCTCCGAGTAATTCTCAGTCAGCCCGACAACGCCAATAGCTTCCATATCAACACCCCTGAAAATCGATGCCTGTCGATTTACCATCAGAGGCATGCTCATGAACTCTCGAAACGACCCTTTGTAGTTAAGTATCCGCTGAAAATGGGAGTATTCTGAAGCAGTACGCTGCAAAGGCTCTCTGACAAAGGTCACCATCGAGGCAACACCGCTGAAAGGAGCATACTTTGCAGCAGGGACATGCCCTGCCAGCATTGAAGATCCCTGTTGGCGGCACTCACGGTAAAGACGCGCACCGTCTGAGGCCTCACCATAGATATATTCTCTCGTCAGGGCGCTCGTCTGAGGTGCCTCGGGGCCATAATCATAAACAATTTTATCATTTCCAAATGCCCTTTCGGCACCGTGGCGAAAACTTGTTCCTGCTGTTTTAGGCACGTGAACAAAAAACAATGGATCCATGATATTACCTCCTCGTGACGGTACCGGACGGAAAATAGCTTTGATGAACTGTGGAAAAAGAGCGCTTTTCAAGCAACGTGGTCCAGGCAGACCCAAGCGGAAAAGCAGCTTTCTAACTAGTGCGAGATCACGGATCTCCAACGACAAACTCGCTCCTCCCTGCCAACGGCGACTCATTGGCGTGGAGTGAAACCGTCACCCGATCTCCTGCGCTGAGCGGCAATGGATGGGCCCAGCGAAAACCACAAAATCCATCTTTAGCCTTTCCCGCGCGGACCAGGTCGGGGCGATAGAACCCGGCTCTTGTTCGACCCACGTGTACGCCATTGACAAAGATATTGACCATCTGCGAGACGGAACTTCCGTCCCGAGCAGTCACCCACCCTGTCAGCTCATCGGCACCCGAAAAATCGACAGCACCTAAGAGGCGATCAGTGAGCGTGGTCTTGTTCTTTAAAAGCTGCTTTAGCAGGGATATTTCACGCTCCAGCCTGACCAGCTTTCCCGGCTGAAAATAAAACTTGTCCTCATTGACATTATATCGACGAAAATACCCTTCACCCTTATCGTAACTGGTGCCCTTGGTAGCGCTTCCACGAAAGCGTTTTCTTTCGAACTCCTCTCGAGACTTTACGGCATAGTGATGAACACGGAGTGGTCCTTCATGAATCGAGGCAGTCCGACCTCCACGAGGATCGGAGTTTCCTGTCTTGTCCCTAGACCCCACAAAATCCTCGATCACCTTCCCGGCACTGTCGACATACTGCGACCTGTAGGTCAATGTAGAAGAATGACAATATGGTATCTTTACTCGTTCGACCCTCATCAAACTTTTCACGTGATGATCGGCGACACAGCCAGGAGGTTTAGCACAATAATTAAACCTCTTTAGCACGGGACTTCTTTCATATTTTTTCTTTCCAGCAGAACCAAAACATCGCCAGTTTATGCTAACCCCGTCGACACCATCTCGTTCGACCAACTTTTCTAGTTCACGACATTCCTCACCATGCACCTGACTTTCGTGCACCAAGAACTCATCGGCATCAAGAAACATGACATAATCATGTTCACCAAGAGCTTTGGCAAGAATTCTGCGGTAGGCTAACTGCTGTGCGTGTCGTTCCATTACAGGTTGATATACCAGGCTGACAACACCAAGAGACTCGAGTGCCTCGAGCAACGGCCGCGTCCCATCATCAGATCCGTTGTCAGCGAGGATAGCATGATCAAAACCTGCCAGTTTATGCCAAGCAATCCACTCAACAAGGTAGTCAACTTCGTTACGCACAATACCTGCAACACAGAACTTTGCCATCTCTAGCCCACCCTGGCAGGAGAGTTCGCGAGGTCAACAACATCGTTCACTACTCTGGCTCGAACGCTGGTATTCTCCCTCAAGCTTTCACCAGCAGGAAGGGTGAAGGTGAAGCCACATGGCTCGTTCGTAGGGGCTCCGCCCCCGGGGTTCGGTTCGTTCGCCAGCACCACACCCACGGACCGGTCATCAACAAATATTTCTACCTCAGCATGCTGTTTCTTGTGCACGTAACGCGCCCAACCGCTGACACGACGCCCATCACATGAAAGAAGTTTTCCCTGTGATTTGGTGATCCGGGTTGCCTCTATATAGTCCTCTGGTTCAGGATCGATAAAAGCTAGCGCCGTCCGGTGTTCCTCCTGAGAGGGGGATATTCCGCAAAAAGATTCAAGGGTGGAAAGAAAGACCTCGGGATAAGCACTGGCCTTCTCATAGGAGACAAGCATGGCACGCGGAGACTTCTGTCTCACGAAGCGAAGCGTCTTCCGATATTGAGACAGCGCCCTGTCCATGCCCTCGGTAATTTCGGCCAACATGGAAATCGAATTCCGCTGCGCAATCGAAAGGATATCCTTGTAGATAAATATATACCTGGCATTGGGCAATAGAGCATCCACTTCATCCAGATTATCGATAATGGAAGGACGCTTCCAACCCCAGCGGTTATATCTGGCCTGGTACTCCTTCACAATCAAGGCTGCCTGAGCCATGTCCTGCTGTTCAAAGGCCTCGGAAAGGCGGACATCTTCGTACACAGGGTGTGAGGCGCGGTCGCCCATGAAGACGCCGAGCTTGGCCAGTACTCCGGCCACCATCGAGGTCCCGCCTCGTGCGGTACCAATGACGATGATAGGAGATTCTGTCTTGTCGTCCTGGTCCCCTATGACCACAACTCCCTTGTTGATCAAGGCATCATTCTTGGGCATGTCCCCTCCTGGGATACGTAGTTTCTCCGAATACGACAACCCATCAAGAAAGCCATCAACGCCCTCCGATGGAGAAGTCTTCTCGACTTCTTGTGAGGCAAGGGCTGTAACTGGGGTCGTGTTCGATAATTTTTCCCCATGCCTTCTGCATGTAATCTATCTCGGCATTGAACCTGGCCACTTTTTCTGGGTTGTCTTCAGCTCCACGACTGATAGATTCGTGGTGGTACAATTCGGCGTAGGGAGTCCAGATATTACGATATCCGGCATCGAATACCTTGAGGCAGAAGTCAACGTCGTTGAAAGCAACCTTGAGATCCTGCTCGTTTAACCCACCTACCTCGTCATAGACGGACTTTCTCACGAGTAAGCAAGCTGCCGTCACGGCAGATACAGACTGGACCACCTTCAATCGGTTGAAATATCCACCTGATTCTCGAGGAAAGTGCTTGTGAGAGTGTCCAGCAACTCCACCTAGACCAACGATGACGCCTGCGTGCTGGATGGTGTCATTTCCATAGTATAATTTGGCGCCCACACAGCCAACGTCTTCACGACAAGCATGGGACACCATCTCGCCAAGCCAGTCTTCATTGATTACTTCAACATCATTATTAACCAAACCAATAATGCTTCCCTTCGCGTGCTCGGCACCAAAATTATTGATCGCCGAGTAGTTGAAGGGATGATCGTAGCGCAGAACGCTGACCCTGGAGTCTTCGGCTTGAATTTGCTCAAAAAACTCATGTGTTTCAGGTTCAACACTACCGTTATCGAGGAGAATAATTTCGTAATTGGTATAGCGTGACTTCTCCAGGATGCTGCGCACCGCCAGCTCTGTGACGTCCTTCTTGTCTCTGGTAGGAATCAACATGCTCACCAACGGTGCCGGCTCAGGAATAGGCCAACGCACACGATAGGTGTTTCCTACAATTCCCTGCTCTACAGTCGCGCGGCCACCAGCGATGCCTTCAATATGGTCCTGCAGCGCCTTTACACCAGCAGATGTCGTGTACCCCTTTCCCTCTTCAGCCAGAGCAGTAGAACCCTCGATAGCGCGCCAATGATAGAGAACTCTGGGAATGTGGGCGATTGAGTCGGTGGAAAGATGTGGTATGCAACGTAGCACCAGATCATAGTCTTGCGATCCCTCGACTCCCACCCGGAAACCACCAATTTTCTCGATCAACGACCGTCGGTATACGCCAAGGTGAGAGACATAGTTTTGTGAATAGAGGAGATCAACGTTCCAATCTGGCTTGAAGTGAGGCTCGCAGCGCATTCCCTGGACATCGATCTTGTCTTCATCACTGTAGATCAACTGCGCATCGGGATGCTTTTCCAGCTCTTTCGCCACAAAATACAAGGCATCTCTGGCCAACTCATCATCATGATCCAACAAGGCCAGGTAGTCGCCAGTGGCCATCGCCAGGGCGTCATTGGTGGTCTTTGATATATGCCCATTATCGGGTCGAAAATGTATTTTTATGCGTCCATCCTGACTGGCGTAGTGTCTGAGGACCTTTGCGACATGCGGTGATGGAGAGGCGTCATCCACAAGGCAAAGTTCCCAATGTGGATAAGACTGTGAAATAACGGATTCTATACAAGCCTTCAAAAGCGGTTCATCCGGATTGTAGACTGGAACCAATATCGAAATTATCGAGGGACTGTCGAGGCTGGCAAGATAGGTCTTTATAGTTTCTGTACTCGGGAGGCCATTGACCTCGACCTCATCTATCCATTTCTGATACGAAAGTTCAGCTTCGTTGATAACAAAGGTATCGGCGTACTCTTCGAGAAGTCGAGTCTCGCGCGAAGATTCGTCCTCCGAAAATTCCACCTCGCCTTCATTGGCCGCCCCGTCACCTTCATCAGTTTTCGCAGCAGGCCTGCCCACTCCCGCCAGTACCTCGGCCTTTTTCAGATTCGTGTACTCGGGGGCAGTCTCGACGAGGCGTCCGGCGATCGCATCCCAAGCTTCACCGGCTTCGACGTTATCAATGCATAGCCGCTCCAGACGGAAACTTCCTTCTCGTTCCCATGGATCAAAGCGTATATTGACAATGCTTCGCTCGAGCTGAATCACCCTTGTCGCCAACTTCCCAGACTGGAAGGGTATGGGATAGGCATGGGTTTCACTGAAGCCCTCGCCGTGATCGATATATAGCTTGGCGACCTGGTGCTGATACTCGCCGCTAAGAACAAATTCGATACGACACCAGCCAGGCTCGATGACACGACCGCGGCGATGCCGAACGACGAAGGCAGGATCGGTACCATGGGATCGCCAATGGAACTCTCCTTCCAGACGGCGCTCGAGCTGCTGGGCAGCGGAAAGCGTAAATTCACAGCCTTCACAGCATTTCAGATATCCGTCCAGCCCCGACCAAGGGTGCGGAATCTGTGGGGTCTCGATCTTCTTCAGCACCGGATCTTCCAACCGGAACTCTCCAGGTCGAGTCATCGGATCCAGTCGCAACGCCTGTGTTCCCATCGGCAAGTAGATGACCAGGCTCTGGTGGCCGCTCTTCTCCACATGTCGTGTCCACACGACATCTGCCTGGAAACCATCGCCGTAGTCAATATAGAGACACTGATCTACTGCCTGATTCGCCGAAAAGTCGTATTCGAGACTGAACCATCCACCTTGGCGAAGCACGGCGGGGTTGATCGGGGTGAGCAGAAATTGTGGATCCCCGCCGCGAGACACCCAGACCACCTTGTTATTACGGGTCAGCAGTTCCAGTTCATGGATCGGCAGCAAGTCGAGGCGGGAGCACTTCTTTATGTACTTGTGATATAACCCTCCCAGATCACGCAGCGGCTTGGTCGCTCGCCAACTGAAGGAAGTCTGCATTCGCCTCAGGCGTGCCGACAACGCCAGCGTAGCCAACTGTGGAGATTGCGAAGAGGGAGGGCCGCTTCTTGGTTCATGTTCTACCACGTCTACTTCCTCAGGCAATTACTAATAGCCAGGAGCCTCGACAAACGACATCCCCCGAGCATCCTTATCCGAAACTCGTGGCTCCATGTTGTCCAATGGCCAGTCGATCGACAGGATAGTATCTGCCCAATGCACCGACATTTCGTCTGAAGGTGCGTAATAGTCAGTACATTTGTATACGAACTCAGCGTCATCACTGGTAACGTAGAAACCATGTGCAAAACCGGGTGGCACCCAGAGCATCTGCCGGTTGTCCTCGTTCAGGAAAACGCCTACCCACTTGCCATAGGTGGCACTGGACGTTCGCATATCGACAGCCACGTCGAACACCTCTCCTCTGACCACTCTCACCAGTTTTCCCTGGGGGTGCTTCAGCTGGTAATGCAGCCCCCTGAGTATCGAGCGACTCGACCTACTATGGTTGTCCTGAACAAACTTGTGTTCGCCACAGACCTCATCAAATGTTTCCTGACGAAACGTTTCCATAAAGAAACCTCTTTCGTCACCGAATACTTTCGGCGTAAACAGCACGACATCAGGAATAGCCAGCCTTTCAACTTTCATGTACGTCCCCTCCACCATTAGGTAGCCTTGTTACTGACCGACAGCCTTCGCGGCCAGTAGCTGTAGCAGGTATGCCCCGTACCCTGTTTTGGAAAGGCTATTTGCCTGGGAAAGCAGAAAATCGTCGCTGATCCAGCCTTGCGTCCAGGCGATCTCTTCCAGACAGGCAATTTTCAAGCCCTGACGATGCTCGACTGTCTGCACGTACTGCGCTGCCTCGAGTAAGCTGTCATGGGTACCTGTGTCCAACCAGGCGAATCCTCGTCCCAGGCGCTCAACATGCAGCTCACCGCGGCGTAGATATTCATTGTTGATCGAGGTAATTTCCAACTCTCCTCGGTCCGATGGCTTGACACTCTTGGCAACTTCTACCACTGAATTGTCATAGAAATACAACCCCGTCACCGCATAGGACGACCTGGGATTTTTCGGTTTTTCCTCGATAGATACCGCACGCCCTTTCTCATCAAACTCGACAACGCCAAACCGTTCAGGGTCTTTGACAAAGTAACCGAATACCGTTGCCCCCCTGGCCTGGTCCGACGCTCTCAGAAGCTGCTCTGAAAAGTGCTGTCCGTGAAAGATATTATCGCCAAGAACAAGGCAGACAGGAGAATCGCCAATAAACTTCTCCCCTATAATAAAGGCCTGCGCCAGGCCCTCTGGCTTAGGCTGAACTGCGTAGGACAAGGTAACTCCAAACTGCTCGCCGTCACCAAGCAATTGACGGTAGACTGGTAGATCATCCGGTGTGGATATCACCAGTATTTCTCTTATTCCTGCCAACATCAGCACCGAGAGCGGGTAGTAGATCATTGGCTTGTCATAGACAGGGAGTAGCTGTTTTGAGACCCCATGGGTAATGGGGTGAAGTCTCGTGCCGGATCCTCCGGCAAGGATGATTCCCTTCCGATTCATGGCGGTAACCTCTAGTTTTCGGAAAACGCCTTGCGGCGGCAGGCCTACCTTAGGTAGTCCTTCATGGTGAGAGACAACTGTCCCCTCCAGTCAGGGAGCGAGATGTCGAAGGCGTTCTCAAGACGTGAGACCGACAGACGGGAGTTGGGTGGACGTTTCGCCGGTGTGGGGTAGTCCTTGGTCGCCATGCGAGACAGTTGATCGTCGCAGAGCATGAGAGGCAGTCCGTGCAGGCGAGCGAGACGAAAGATCTCTCGTGCAAAGTCATACCAGGACACAAATCCCCGTGGTGCCAGATGGTAGAGTCCGGTCAGTTCGGGACGAGATCGGTAGACTTGCCACGCATGCAAGGTGACGTCAGCAATCAGGCGTGCGGGTGTCGGGGCCCCCACCTGGTCGTCGACAATCGACAATGACGACCGCTCCCGCCCTAGACGAAGCATGGTCTTCATGAAATTGCCGCCCCTGGCGCTATAGACCCAACTGGTCCGGAAAATTTGTGCCGCACAGCCGCTGGCAAGCACGGCTTCGTCGCCAGCAAGCTTTGATTGGCCATAGCGAGACAAGGGATCGGTTGGACTCTCTTCCGTCCAGGGCCGAATGCCATCGCCTGGGTAGACGTAGTCGCTGGAATAGTGGGTCAACAGTGCCCCGTGTTCGGCACAATAGCGTGCGAGACAGCTGGGCAGTTCCGCATTGAGTCGAAATGCAGTCGCCGTATCGGTCTCAGCCTGGTCCACCGCGGTGTAGGCAGCGGCATTGATCACCCATTGGGGACGATAGTGGTCCAGACAACGCTTCACCGCATCCAGATCGGTCAGATCCAGGGTCCCGCGGTCTGGTGCATGAAGATCCAGATGAATGGCAAGCGACTTGCGAAGCTCATGTCCCACCTGGCCCGTGGCGCCCAGCAAGAGACCGCTCATGACAATACTCCCAGGCGCTCGGCCCGGTAGCTACCGTCCTGCACCGCCTTCCACCATGGCTCGTTGGCCAGATACCAGGACACCGTCTTGCGAAGGCCAGACTCGAAGGTCTCTCGTGGCGTCCAGTCCAAGGTGTGCTGAATGTAGGATGCATCGATGGCATAGCGGCGGTCGTGGCCAGGCCTGTCAGTGACATAGGTGATCAAATCACGATATTCACGCTTGCCAGGGGCCATTTCCGTCAACAGGTCGCAAAGCGTGTGCACCACTTCGAGGTTGGTTTTCTCATTATGGCCGCCGATGTTGTAGGTATCTCCAACCTCTCCCTCACTGGCAACAAGTACAAGGGCGCGTGCGTGGTCCTCCACATAGAGCCAGTCTCGTACCTGCCCACCGTCACCGTAGACGGGTAGTGCCTCTCCATGCAGTGCATTGAGGATCATCAGGGGGATCAGTTTTTCAGGAAAGTGAAACGGGCCATAGTTGTTTGAACAGTTGGTCACCAGGCAAGGCAAGCCATAGGTGCGCGTCCACGCCCGTACCAGGTGATCCGATCCCGCCTTGCTGGCAGAGTAGGGTGAGCTCGGCGCATAGGGGGTCTGTTCGGTGAACAGGCTGCCGTCGTTCTCGAGGTCTCCGTAGACTTCGTCGGTGGAGATGTGGTGAAACCGAAAATCATCGGCCTTGTCGCTATCCTGTTGCCTTATTCCTTCCCAGTACTCGCGTACCGCCTCCAGCAATACCAGAGTGCCCACCACATTGGTCTGAATAAAGTCGCGAGGCCCGTCGATGGAGCGATCAACGTGGCTTTCTGCGGCCAGATGCATCACCACATCGGGACGGTATTTATCCAGGATTCTGGTCATTGCCGTGCCGTCACAGATGTCCGCTCTCTCGAAGACATAGCGAGGGTCGGAGGCTACAGACGCTACGGATGCCAGGTTGCCGGCATAGGTCAGCTTATCCACATTGATGACACGATGAGGGGTGTGGGCAATCAACTCCCTCACCACGGCCGAACCGATAAAACCGGCGCCACCGGTCACGAGAAACGTCTTGATCATGAAAGAACCCCGAGAGGACTGGAATGGCTGCCCGCCCCCGCCAGGAGGGTCGCCAGAAATGGCAAACGGACGGGAAGAAAGGATGATAGGAAGCTAGAGCCCTGAGGCACTCCAGCGTGAAGAACTTCATTGCTGCTGAAGTCTCGTCGACCGCTGTCGCTCTTCTTGTCAGGTAGATCGTCAGGCGTTGTCCGAAAAGTCGACGAGCGCAAGCACTTTTCAGACAAGCTCTAGGCGCTGTCCGAAAAGTCGACGAGCGAAGGTTAGACAAGGCAAAAATCGGTGAGAAAGCGCAGTTTACGGGGTGTAAATGAGCATTTTGATCCGATTTTTAACGCCGTATTACCGAGCGCAGGCACTTTTCAGACAAGCCCTAGTCTCGGTGGTCCTTGATGATCAGCCACAACATGCTGGCAATGAAGGCAAGGAACAGAGTAACGATCACAAAGATGGTCAAGTTGTAGAGACGCTCTGGACGCGTGGTATACTCAGGCAGTAGAGGGCTCTGCAAGATGCTGATCTGTTTAAGCTTGCGAGCCGCCTCGATGCGCGTACCCTCCAACGCCCCGAGAGCGCTGGCATAGGTCTCCTGGGCGAAGCGAGCCCGCAACTCAAGCCGCTGATACTCGGAAGACAGTCGGTTCAGGGAGTCCCCTGTGGCCTTTGCCAATCGCTCACGCTCCTGATCAATCTGACGGCGCAACGCTGCGATTTCGCTCTCGACTCTCACCATGTCCGATGAACGCTGACTGGAAAAGCTGGCCAAGGCACTACGCCGAGCTTCCAGTCTCGCCAACTCACCTTCCAGACTCGCCACCACCTGGTTGAGGCTGTCTACGGTCGAGGTCGGAGACACCAGACCATGCTCATTCTGATAGTCCAGGAGATCCGTGCGTGTCTGATCCAACCGATCGGACAGGCGCTCTACCTGAAGCTCGAGGAACCGCACCTGATCCTGAGCCAGGCGCTGCCCCATCGCATTCATGTGAGCTTCACCTTCCGCCAGTAAAAGCGACGTCAATTGCTGAGCAAACTCGGGAGAGAAGCCCTGGACCTCCAGCTTCAGGACCCCGGCGTAGTCATCCAGCGTCACCTGTACGCGCTTCAGGTAATATTCGTGAAGGTCTTCGATGGGAGCCTCGGCGTCCCACAGTCGAGCAGGAAAATCACCGTTCTCACTGTAATGAGACCTCAGGTCGAGCCGTTCATCAGCCTTCTTGAGCATATCCACAGAAAGCAGATACTCCCGTAGAAGCAACATATCACTGTCGACGCTGGCGCCGGACAGCAAGCTGGAGAAGTCAAAGGTAGGGGCGGCGATCTGGGGGCTCTCCAGCACAACGACGGCTTCGGATACGTACCGATCCTCGGCCCAGACCAGCCAGTAGAAGGACATGCCCATTATCGACAGGCAGGCCAATGCCCAATGGGGCTGCCGAAAAATCCATTGCAACATCGTCTTGGCTTCCTTGCTGGAGCGACGTCTCGGGGCATCCGGACGCCTCTTGATGCGAGCACCACCGGCGGGGTCTTGCCCTCAGGGGGCAGCACCTTGCCATTTGCTGGCGTCTACCGTGCTTTCTTCCCCGACTTCTTCTCTGAATCCCCTACCGAACCCTCCCCCGAATCGTCATCGCTGATTGGGGGTGTGGCTCGCTTTTTCGTCTGTATCGCGCGGCGAACCTCATGCAAGCGCTCCTTCGCCAGGTAAAGGCGAGCGGCGAGGTCCTGGCGAACCCTCGGGTCTACCAGCTCGTCGGCATCTTCCCGTCCGAGCTCCAATGCATCGAGCCGTCGCTGAATACGCGCCAGTTGTTTGTTTCGCTTGTCGAGCAATGCCTTGAGTTTCTCCAACGACATGGTGTCGATCCCCGCCGTCGGCTCTGCCGGGGCCGGCCTGGCGTCTGGTCGCACGCTCGACGGCCCGCGTCCATCCCTGGAAGAAGACTTGCTGTCACTGTCCTGATGGTAGGCACGAATAGCGTCCTTGATATCGTCAAACCAGTACGCCTCACCGTGCTTCAGGTAGATGCCTGCCTGGCATAGTTCGCGCAGAATACCTTCGCTGTGGGAGACCATGACCAGGCTTGCGCGGTTGACTCTGTCCTTGAACGCACGGGTCGCCTTGGCCTTGAATACCCGGTCGCCCACCGAGGTCGCCTCGTCAGACAGATAGACATCAAAATCAAACGCCAGCGACAGACCAAAATTGAGTCGCGCACGCATCCCGGAAGAGTAAGTACGAATCGGGTCGTCGAAGGCCGGCCCGAGCTCTGCAAATTCCTGCACCTTGTCGATAATGGCTCCGACGTCACGACCACCACCATGAACACGGGCTACAAACTTGACGTTCTGACGGCCACTCAAGGCCCCCTGAAATCCTCCGGCCAACCCCATCGGCCAGGAGACCCGTGCATCGCGCCGGATCGTCCCCCTTTCTGGCGTATCCATGCCGGCAATCAATCGCAGCAGTGTCGATTTTCCCGCACCATTTCTCCCCAGCACTCCAACGCTTACGCCGCGGGGGATGGTCAGGTTGATATCCTTCAGTACCCAGTCCAGGACCTTGTGATGGTGATAGCGCTTGTACAGGTGTTCTATCTGGATCATTGCGCCATCAACCGATGTCGAAAGCGAAGGTGCAGCATCAATCCCAGTGACAGCAGTGCCAGCGTCACCATCCAGTAATAGGCGGCGCTGGTGCCAGGGACTTGCCAATACCCTTCGAAAAATCCGCCACGTAGTCGCTCCAGACCATGCACGACAGGATTGAGCAACAGGTATTCGCGCATCCAGTGGGGCATGTGGTGGATCGGGAAGATGACGCCAGAAAGGATCAACAGGGGCATGATCATCATCCGTAGCACGATCGCCACTTCGGCGATGAGGGTGGCGAGCACGGAAACGATCAGCCCAAGCGCCAAGCCCAGCAGCCAGAGCGCGAACCACCATGCCAGAGCCATCAAGGCGTCGTCGGGAGCCAGCGCCTCGACCTTGAGCAACATGCCGCCAAAGATGAACAGGAGGAATACCAGTGATCGCAGAAGCCCCTCCAGGGCGTTGCGCACCAATACCGGGTCCACGGGCCTGACCTGACGATAGGCAAACAGAGCCTGATTGGCCCTGACGGCCCCCAGTCCTCTCATCATCCCTTCACGGACCAGGAAAAAGCCCATCAGTCCGACCACCATCCATGGGATAAAAGGAGCCCCGACGATAAGGGCGTCTCCACGGATGAAGCTGCGAATGGCCACCATGATGAGAGTGAAGAACACAGGTTCCGCCACCATCCAGAACCACCCCAGGCGGTCCGACATGGTGCGTGCAATAGCTTCACGCAGGAACATGGCGTACCAGACGCTACGCGTCACCGTCCAGGGATGGCGTTGCACGGAGTTGTCTGTCGTCGACATGCTGGCCCCCTCTAGAGATCGACTGCCACCTTGGTGGCCACGGCAATCTGATAAAGGATCTGGGTCAGGCTGGTTGCCAACTGAAGATTCTTGGTGGGCACCGCCGGCATCACCAGGATCTCGTCTCCGGCACGCAGGTCGACATCCTCGGCGCTGCGCACCGCGCCGTTCTGGCGAACCACCAGGATGTTGTCCTCATCGCCACGCTGGGTAAGCCCCCCTGCGGCTTCAAGATAGTGGTCGAGGCCAGTACCCGGCTGGTAAACCACCGCCTGAGGCACGACTACCTCTCCGCTGATGAGCACCGAATCCATGGCTTCCGGCAACGTGATGACGTCCCCGTCCTGCAACCGAATGTCGGCTATCCCTTGATCACTGGCGACTACCAGGCGACCGCTGGGTTCGAGCTGTCGCGCTCGTGCCACAAACATCTGAATCAACTCGGCCTCGCGGATCCTGATTCTGGCCTCCTCATCGGTGGATGACGATGTTCCCAGATAGGTCGTCTCCAGACGGCGGAGACTATCCTCGAGCGCCTCTTTCTGTTGCCGCGCTACGCTTTCCCGGCGAATCGACACATTGTGGCTGGCCGACATATCGGACAGGATGGCGACGGCGTCCAGTAACTCTCCAAGCCGAGCATCGCGGGGCAGGGCAAACCTCGACGGGCCCAGAAAGCTCCCCTCCAGGGCAACCACGATGGTGCCTTGCTGATGATCTGCGTTGAAGATCACCTCATCGCCAGGCTGGACCTGGCGCGAGCGGAATTCGTCCAGCGTCAGGTAGGTGGCAACCGGGCCTGTTGCCCGCTCTCCGCGCAACAAGACGTGAGACACGCCACTCTTCAGACGGGCCAGGCTCACCAGATCGCTGCCACTCAACTGGCCTGACAGCAGTTCATATCGATAAGGGCGTTCTACATCGCCGGTCACCGCAATGGAGGGGCCTCGTTCTCCCACCACGATGGTATCGCCGTCACGCAACTGAGGCCGAGCGATACTGCCATCCAGCAAAAAGTCGTAGAGATCGAAGCTGGCCAGGCGTTGCCCCTGACGCATCAGGCTGATGCTGCGATAGCTGCCAAGAGCGTTGTCGATACCCCCGGCCTGATCGAGAAAGTACAGAACCGAATCCGAAGGAGTGCCCGCGTAACGACCAGGGCTGTGGACATAGCCGGTGACATAGATGCCGACAGGCTGAACGCCTTGCAGGTTCGTGTACACCTGCACGTTCTCTGGATAGATGCTCTGGATCGCTTCTCGAACCCGAGCGTCCAACTGGCCATGGCTCATTCCCTGCACGGCAAGGGGGCCGATCGACGGGAGAAAGATGTTGCCTTGGGCATCCACGGGCACCACTCGATCGAACTCCACCGCCCCCCATGCTCTCAGGGTGACCTGATCGCCGGGTTTGATGCGATAGTCACGATTGAGCCCATCCGCCATGGTGCCTCGAAACCCACCGGAAAAGAGGTTGGCGCCAAAGGGAGGGAGCAGTTCCACATCGATCGGTGACGGTATCGAGGGCGGACCATAGCGATCGTTGCTCCAGTTGGCGCGAGGCGAGTCATTGATCGCCCCCTCATCCGTCTGCTCCCGGGCCTGAGGCAAGATATCGTCCGGCAGGGAAAGACTCTGCGCAGCGACCGAGTTCGCCATCGACCAGCTTGCCATCAGCAACAACATCGGCAACAACATCGGCAACGACAGCCTTCTTGCCAGACGCCGCACCGCCCTGCCGAGCCGTTCATCCATGATCGTCATCACCAGGTCTCCGCTCCGTTGTAAAGCGCCGTTACCAGGCGATTGGTAAACCAGGCTCCTTCTCCCGACTTGCAGGCGACTGCCGCAAGTCGATCCCCGTTGCTACGGCGAGTCACGGTCAAGTGTCGACATATGCGCCTGCTGGCGGAGAAGTAGGGAGCGTCAGCCACCACGTCTACATTCGCTCCCCAGGGACTACTCGATAGTGTGGTGGCGCTGCCAGCGGGGTTTTGGGCAAGAAAGCGCGTCAAGTCACTGGAGGCAGGGACCCCGGAAGGCTCGCTCATGATCCCCTGGGCGCTGTCCGGCTGGGTAAGCGGACTCTGAACACAGCCAGTGATCTGCACCGTGGCAAGGAGGAGCATGACCACAGCCCCCCGGCGAAAGGTGTTTGCCCTCGGAACCCCCGAGGCCCTTTCAGGCGCCCGGCGGTCGACGCCAATCGACGCTGAAAACGTGCAAAAGCGAAACATAATCATAGCGAAATTCCCAACTTCGTCATATTGAAAACGACGAATAACGGTTACAGATGTTTCAGCAATTTCGCAATAATATCTTGCTCGCTCATCATCTCCGTATCGACAGCAACCTCTGGGTTTACAGGCGACTCATAAGGACTATTGATGCCAGTAAAATCAAGAATCTTACCTTCCCTTGCCTTCTGATACAGGCCCTTTGGATCTCTCTCTTCACAGACGTCCAAGGGTGTATCGACAAACACCTCGATAAAATCATCGCTAGAAAACAGCGCCCTTGCCGCCTCTCTATCTGCTCGAAACGGCGAAATAAATGCGGTAATAACGATTACTCCTGCCTCTGCAAACAGCCGCGCAACCTCACCGACTCTCCGGATATTTTCCGCCCTGTCCTGCTCCCCCATACCAAGATCCTTGCACAGCCCGTGCCGGACATTGTCGCCATCCAGCAGCATGGTGTGATACCCGCGCCGATTGAGCTCCACCTCCAGAGCATTGGCGAGGGTCGACTTGCCTGAACCCGATAACCCCGTAAACCAGACGCAGCAGCCACGGTGGCCATTGATCCGCTCACGCATGGTCTGGGTTACCGTGGTGCGGTTCCATACCACGCTGGCCTTGCTGTCGTGCTTGCGGAATTCGTAGGGCAGCTCCGCATCCGAAGGACTGTGGATCATCCCGGCACCGACGGTGAGGTTGGTCAACCGATCGACCAGAATGAAGCAGCCTGTACCGGGATGGGTACGATAATCGTCGACCGGTATCGCGGTGGTGAGCTCGATACGGCAACGCGCGATAGCGTTGAGATCCAGCTGCTCCCCATGCCGTTGCTCCAGGGTGTTGACGTCCACCAGGTAGTCGATGGCGACGACTTTTCCTGCAAGGTCTCGAGTGGCCAACTTGATGTCATACAGCTTCCCGGGTTCCAGCGGTGACTCGTGCATCCACACAATATCGGCCTCGAACTCCGATCGAAGCGGTACCTGATCATCGACCCCGACGATCCAGTCCCCGCGCGAGGCATCGATCTCGTCGCACAAGGTGATGGTCACCGCTTGACCGGGAAAGGCAGCATCGAGATCACCATCCATGGTAACGATGCGCTTCACCTGGCTGGTCGTACCGCTCGGCAACACCTTGACCGCCTGCCCGGGAGTCAAGACGCCGGAACTGAGGGTGCCTGCGTACCCCCGGAAATCCAGATTGGGGCGGTTGACGAACTGAACCGGCAAGCGCACATCTCGCAGATTCTGGTCGTGCCTGATCTCGACCTCTTCCAGTAGCGTGAGCAGGCTGGGGCCGTCATACCAGGGCATCTCGCTGCTGGGCTCGACCACGTTGTCGCCTTTCAGCGCAGACAACGGGACAAAATGTATATCCCGGGCCTCGAGTCGATCCATGACATGCCGATACTCGTCGACGATCTGCAGATAACGATCTTCGTCATACGCCACGAGATCCATCTTGTTGACCGCTACCACAAGGTGCTCTATGCCCAGCAGGTCGCAGATGAAGCTATGGCGACGTGTCTGGGTCTGCACACCGTGGCGAGCATCGATCAGGATGATCGCAAGACTGGCCGTCGAAGCGCCGGTCGCCATGTTGCGGGTGTACTGCTCATGCCCCGGCGTGTCGGCGATGATGAACTTGCGTCTCTCGGTGGAGAAAAACCGATACGCCACATCAATGGTGATTCCCTGCTCGCGCTCTGATTGCAATCCATCCACCAGTAGCGCGAGATCCACCTCATCACCGGTGGTGCCGCTGGTGCGAGATGCCTGGGTGATGGCGGCCAGCTGATCCTCGTAGATCATCTTGGAATCATGCAGCAGGCGCCCAATCAGAGTGGACTTGCCGTCATCGACGCTGCCGCAGGTAATGAAGCGCAGCAGGTCCTTGTTCTCGTGTTCCTTTAGGTAGCGTTCGATGTCGCTGGCGATCAGCTCGGATTGATGGGACATGACGAATTCCTGGTAGAGGAGCGAGCCTCAGCTCCCGGACAAGAATGCCAAGGAGACTAGGGCTGGACCGGAGTGCAATCTGGAGATTGGAAGAGCGGAGCGTGGAGGAAGGCGGCTGGAGGAGACTATTCCGGCTAATCTAGAAATATCCCTCGCGCTTCTTCTTTTCCATCGACCCAGCCTGATCATGGTCGATGGCCCGACCGCTGCGTTCGCTGGTCCGCGTCAGCAGCATTTCCTGAATGATTTCGGGGAGGGTCGCGGCTCGAGATTCAACCGCTCCGGTCAAGGGATAACAGCCGAGGGTACGGAACCTGACCCAGCGCTCCTGAGGGGTTTCACCCTGCCGCAGCGGCAGTCGGTCGTCGTCGACCATGATCGTCATGCCATCCCGTTCCACTACGGGCCGCGGTGCTGCGTAGTACAACGGCACAATAGGAATATCCTCGAGATAGATGTATTGCCAGATATCCAGTTCCGTCCAGTTGGAGAGCGGAAAGACGCGGATCGACTCTCCCTTGTTCACCTTGGCGTTGTACAGGCTCCACAACTCGGGACGCTGACTCTTGGGTTCCCACCGATGATGTCTGTCACGGAAGGAGAAGATGCGCTCCTTGGCACGGCTCGCCTCCTCATCTCGCCGAGCGCCACCAAAGGCTGCGTCGAACCCATAGTGGTCAAGTGCCTGCTTGAGAGCAGCGGTCTTCATCACGTCGGTATACTTGGCGCTACCGTGATCAAAGGGATTGATGTCGGCCGCGACCCCCTCCTGGTTGATATGCTCGATCAGCTCCATGCCGGACTGCTTCGCCATGAGATCGCGGAAGGCGATCATCTCGCGGAACTTCCAGGTAGTGTTCACGTGCATCAAGGGGAAAGGGGGTGTGCCGGGGAAAAAAGCCTTGCGCGCCAGATGCAGCATCACCGATGAATCTTTGCCGATCGAGTACATCATGACCGGAGAACGAAACTCGGCGGCGACTTCTCTGATGATATGGATCGATTCGGCCTCCAGCTGTCGGAGGTGTGTCTGGCGATCGGGTAGTAGTTCCATGACGGATCGAAGTCCTCGGAAAGGGAAACACTCGCCGGCGGAATGCGTGGAGCTCGGCCGACTCGACCCGCGTGACGTAAGCCGCAGCTCTGGGCCCGAATCGCCTGCGGAAGCACCGGGGCTTCAGGCATCAGAGAGTGGGCGCGGCATGTGATCCGCGAGTTGGTGCAGAAGAGAGTCGCTGGATTTGGTGGCGATAAAGCACGCTACCGCCCCGGGATGTCACGGACGCCTTCCCCTGCCCTGCTTCAATAAATTTTGCCCTCGTCCGTGGTAGCAAACAGACGAGTAACATTGATAACGGTTCATTAACACTTGATCACAATCATCGATACTAATGTTTTTGTACTTCTCCATCCAGACACGAGCGAGGTTATTGGCGGGCAATAAACGGTTACTGCATAGAGAGTAATCCGCCTCCCTTTAACTATGCTGCAATACAAAAAAACATCTAAAATCCCAAAATAAATCAACGCTAAGGAAAAAAGATAAATCAGTTAAAAATCAATTGCTTATCAAATGATCATCAGTAGCCAAAAGTATTTTATTTGCATAAGTGCTAGCACAGCACACGAACAAGCTTCTCGCCTAATACTTAGGTACAGTTACTAAAGAAAGTATTGGAAGGATTAGGTTAGAAGTAGACAACTTACTGAACTGGTATTTATCAAAAAAAACTTCTCCGTTATTGTTTTTCAATAAAAACCCACCATCTTGACTAAGAGCATTTCTTCATGGCCGGAAGTGCCTGCCTCCGATAACCGGAGGCTTCTAGCGCATAGCTCCGTCGCCCGGGCCCAGTACGGTTGCCCTGGTCGCGGCGGCCATCAAGGAATCGCAACAGAACAGCACGACAAACTGTGCCGAATCTTGGGTCCTGGGCCATTCCAGGCGCGCGCTTACTGCACCTTTATCCTTCTCCAGAATGTCCTCCTGGCCCCCAGGCCCACCATGCCTAGCGACGTTGTGCCGAGGCCGAGGGGGGCATCAAAGGGGCCGGGCCCTGCAGGGCGCTGAGGAGTAAAAGAGTCGGGAGGGGCAAGGAGGGATAGAGGGCCAGGAGGGATAGAGGGCCAAAGGGACAGAGGGACAGAGGGACAGAGGGACAGAGGGACAGAGGGACAGAGGGACAGAGGGACAGAGGGACAGAGGGACAGAGAAAGCTAGAGGTAGAGCTAGAGAGATAGATAGCGGAGGGCCGGTCATGGGAGAGGGAGCACCACGGCACACCGCGCGCCCCGGCATCCCACGTCGAGAAGCCCCAAGATGGAGAGGCGTGCTGGCCTGGGGTGACAAGCAGGGCGGGGAACAGCTCAGGCTCTGCGCCGCCAGGGGGCAGAACCTGGGCTGGAGCTGGAAGGTTGAAGTGGAGGGTTGAAGTGGAGGGTTGAAGTGGAGGCTTGAAGCGGGGGCCGGAAAGACCCGGCCCCCGACTCACTGACAGGGCATCAGGCGGGGGTTGGCGCGGCAACCCGCTCGGGGTGATTGGCCTGCGCTGAAGCAGAGCTGGCAGCCTCGCTCAGGGTAAATCCTGCCACCATCCGCCCCAGTCGATCGGCCTGTTCCAGCAGGTGTTCGGTGGCAGCAGAGGACTCTTCGACCAGACTCGCGTTCTGCTGTGACATGCGGTCCAGCTCCGCCACCGCGATATTGACCTGTGCGATACCTTCGCTCTGCTCTTCCGCCGCCACGCTGATCTCGTCCAGGCTCAAGGTGACGCGCCCGACCTGTTGAACGATCTCGCCCATGGTCTCGCCCGCCCGGCGCACCAGCTCGGTACCGCTGGCCACGCGCTCGCCGGAGGTCTCGATCAAGCCACGAATTTCACGGGAAGCCTCGGCGGACCGGGTGGCCAGTTGGCGCACCTCACTGGCCACCACGGCGAAGCCACGGCCATGCTCCCCGGCCCGGGCCGCCTCCACCGAAGCATTGAGCGCCAGCAGGTTGGTCTGGAAGGCGATACCATCCATCACCTTGACGATGGCGCCGATCTGCACAGAGGACTCGGTGATCGACTCCATGGTGTCCACCACCTGGTCCACCACCTCACCGCCTCGCTCGGCGACGTCGGTGGCCTCCCCCGACTGCCGCCTGGCATCGCGCGAGGCCGCCGCCGTGTGCGCCACGGTGCTGTTGATCTCCTCGATCGATGCCGAGGTCTGCTGCAGGCTCGATGCGGTCGTTTCGCTGCGTCGCGACAGATCCTGCCCTCCCAGTGCGATCTCGCCGGCGGCAACCCGCACCGACTCGCTGCTGTCCCGGATGGTGATCATCACCGCCTCCATGCGCGACACGAAGCGATTGAACGCACTCGCGATCTGGGCCACCTCATCCTTGCCGTCCTCCGGCAGGCGGCGGGTCAGGTCTCCGTTGCCGCTGGCGACGTCGGCCATGGCATCCCGCGCAATCGACAGTCGCTTGAGCGCGAGGGTCAGCAGCACGCTCAGCAGCAACAGTGCCACCAGGCCGACGATCACCAGGGTCCAGAGCGCTGCCTGTGTCACCTGCTGAAGGCTGGCACCGGCCTCCCGGCTGTCCAGGGCAATCACCAGTCGCCAGTCGGTACCGCTGATGGGCGTGGCGAGAAGCTCGCGCTGCCGTCCGCCGATGTCTACGGAGACAGGGCGTGCCTGGTCACCCAGCTGCGTCAGGAAATCTGTCGTCAGGCGCGCAGACAGCTCGGTCGCCGGCGCCAGGCTCAGCGTGGCATCAGGATGTGCCACCAGGGCTCCCTCCCCATCGACGAGGAAGGCAAAACTGCTCGGCGTCGGCGCGATGTCGGCCACCACATCGATCACACCCTCGATGGTGATATCGCCACCCGCCACCGCCTCGAGCCTGCCCTCATTAAAGAAGGGCGTGGCGAAGGTCACCACCAGCCCCCCCGTGTTGGCATCCTTGTAGGGAGGGGTCACCACGGTCGCTTCAGCCTCGACGGCCTGCTGATACCAGGGGCGCTGACGCGGATCATACTCTGCGGGGGCGTCCCAGCCGTCGGAGAAGATCACATCTCCGCTCGCGGCCTCGGCCAGATAGGTGGTGAGAAAGCCGCCACCGGCCTGCAACTGCAGCAGCGCCGCCAGGGGATCGGCATCGGACACTGCCGGCGCCAGTGCTTCGATCTGGCGTGCGTGGCTCGACACCCACTCGTCGATGGCCACCCGATTGCCTTCGGCGACCGAGGCCAGCTGCTGCGCATCCTGGCGCTCTTGATGGTGATGCAGAATGCTGAGGTTGACCGCTCCATTGATGGCCAGGGCCAACACTATGACGGCCACGGTGGTCAGCAGGAGCCGAAATCTCAAGGAATGAATCATGTCGCTCTCTGTCAAGGGTTACGCCTTGCGGCTGCAAGGTCGACACAAGCGACTATCGGCCATCGAGAATGCCTCTTTAGCCCAAGTTTGACGATTACCCCCTTTCGCCTTCCGAATGGCTCCCGAATGGCTCCCTAGCGACTCATCGACGATAGGGAAATGGGCCGCGCCCCGTCAGGCACTGACACCCTGCGCGAATCGTCTGGCCTGCCGACGCTCGCGCCAGGCCTGCACCCCCCGCCACCACGAGCGCCGCGTTTTTAGCGTCATCTCGCCGATGCAGGTGTCGTCGTCTTCGTCGGACAGCTGCATGTGCGCGCTGGATTGCCCCAGCGCCAGGGCGGTGCCAGTCAGACGTTCGGCTTCCTCCCGTGAGCGCTCGACCATCTGGGCGTTGCGCTGGGTAACAGCATCGATCTCGGCCATCGCCCGATGAATCTGATCGAGGCCCTGATGCTGCTCTCCCGCGGCCTGTTCCAGTTCTGCGATTCGGCCCCCCAACTGCCCGACTGCCGCCGCTATCCCCTGGATCGACAGATCGGCTGCGCGGGACTGCCTCGCGCCATCGGCCACGCTCTTGCTGGAAGCACCGGTCAGGCTGCGAATCTCGCCGGCTGCTTCGGCGCTGCGCGCCGCCAGGCCGCGCACCTCCGCCGCCACCACCGCGAAGCCTCTGCCGTGCTCGCCGGCACGGGCAGCCTCCACCGAGGCATTGAGGGCCAGCAGGTTGGTCTGAAAGGCAATATCGTCGATCAGCTTGACCATCGCCTGCACCTGGTCGGCATGGCGCTGGATCTCGTCCATGGCCGCCGCCACCGCTGCGACGCCCTCGCTGCCCTTGCTGGCACGCTTGCCCACATCGCCCGCCAGGCGGTTGGCGTCCCCCAGATGCTGCACCGTCTGGGCCACCGTCGCCGTCAATTGCTCGAGGCTGGCGACCGTCTGCTCCAGGGCCGACGCCTGGCGCTGGGTGCGGGTGGCCAGTTCGCGATCATCATCGAGCATGCGTTCGGCATTGTGACGCAGGTCATCGCTGGTCTCGCGAATCCCGCGAATGTTCTTCACCAACGCCCGTCGCAGTGACTCCACGCCCCGATACAGCTGGCCCACTTCGCTGCTGCCCATATCGGGCAGGCGACGCTCGAGTCGGCCCTGGGCCATCGCCTCGAAGTGTTCCAGCAGCTGCTTCAACGGGACCAGCAGGTAGCGTCGAACCGTCAGAGCCATTGCCATGGCCAGCACCAGAGCCAGCGTGAGCGCCGCCGCCAGGGCCAGGTTCATGCTGTCTGCCAGGTGCCTGAAGCCGGCAGCCAGTCCCTCTTCCTGCTCCAGCGCCAGGGTGGAAAAGGCCTCCACGCTATCGACAAAGGCCTGGCTCATGCTGGTCAGTCGAGCCTGGCCCGAATCATAGGCGCCAAGATCTCCCTCCTTGAGCAACATCAACTGCAGTTCCAGGCCGGTGGATACCAGCGAGCGGAAGTGGCGCTCGAGCGTCGCCTTGTTGTCTGCCTGAGCCTCGCCGACATCGATCGCCATGAAGGCCTCGAAGGCCTCCCTGGCCTCGCTCAGCAGCGTCTCGGCAGAAGCGATCACCGGACCCGGTCGATCGAAGGACGGCACCCGCGTCAGCCTGGCCGCCCGATCCATCTCGACGCGTGAACGAAAGACCCTGGTCTGGGCAAGATTGAGCAGACGGAACTGACCGACGTGCTCGTCGCGCATTACATCGAAAGCCTCTCGTCCCTGCTGGTTGGCATAAAGGCCCAGTCCACCCAGCCCGACCATCAATATCAGGAAGAGTGACAATGCCAGCAGCCCGCTGGCACGTATGGAGAGCGATCGAAAAGACGTCATGGAGCGAATATCCCTGGTTGCCCCGCTTCTCGGGCGAGCGGGTGCCGAAGGAATATCAGCAAAACGTTACATAAAGATGTCGACAGACGATGGGGGGATCGCCGAAGGGGTCACGAGCGAGGCACCTACACCTGCATGTTCATCACATCCCTGTAGGCCGATACCAGGCGATTGCGCACCTGCTGGCCCATCTGAAAGGCCACGCTGGCCTTCTGCATGTCGACCATGACGTCGTTGAGCTCGACCCCCGGCACCCCGGCCTGGAAGGCCTTGGCCTGCGAATCGGCGGTGGCCTTGAGCTCGTTGATGCGCTGGATCGACGACTTCAAGGCGTCGGCGAAGCCGGCGTCGGCCTGGGCCGCCTCGGTGTTGCCCCCCAGTGTCGGAGACGACACCTGGCTGGCCTCGCGGGCCATGGTGGTCATCTGGGCAAGGGCCGATTGCATCGCGGGAGTCGACATGACGGGTCCTGTGTCTCGTTGGCCGGTGACGGAGGCGCAGCGCCTCCACGACAGCAAGCCTAACAAGAGCGAGCGCACCGTCATCGAAGCAAATGGCCGTCAAAACATGGGCTATTTCGATCATTGGCTGGCCACAGCCCCGGGATAATGGGCATCAACACAGAACCGGGCACCGCCCGCGGCCACCCGACCCACGGACCACCGGTCATGCCAATGAACAGCCCCCATTTGCCGTCCCCCGACGGGAGTCGTCCATGAGCTCAGCGGCCTCCGCCTCAAGCTCCGGCCCCCTGTCCGGGCTGACGTCCCGCTTACGCGGCAAACCCCTGATTCCCTTGATGATCGGGGGCGCCGCCGCGATTGCTCTGATCATCGCCCTGGTGATGTGGGCCTCGCGCCCACAGTACCGAGTCCTGTTCAGCAATCTCAGCGAAGCCGACGGCGGCGCCATCATCACCGAACTCGATAGCCGCGGGGTGCCTTATCGCTTTTCCGCCGGCGGCCACGCCTTGATGGTGCCGGACGACCAGTTGCACACCCTACGCCTGCAGCTTGCCGAACAGGGCCTGCCCCACGGCGGCAACGTCGGCCTCGAACTGATGCAGGATCAGGCCTTCGGTATCAGTCAGTTCGCCGAGCAGATCAACTACCAGCGCGGCCTGGAAGGCGAGCTGGCCAGATCCATCGCCTCGTTGGGTCCGGTGGCCAACGCCCGTGTCCATCTGGCCCTGGCCAAGGACTCGGTGTTCGTACGCGAGCGTCAGCCGGCCAAGGCCTCGGTGGTGCTGACACTCGAGCCTGGCCGACGTGTCGGCGAGGGTCAGGTGGCCGCCATGGTCCACCTGGTCTCTTCCAGCGTGCCCGACCTGGCCGGTGAAGACGTCACCGTGATCGACCAGAACGGGCGCCTGCTGTCATCTGCCGACGCTGGTGGGCTGGGGCTGGACGGCTCGCAACTCGATTACGTCGCCGAAATCGAGCGTTCCTACCAGCGTCGCATCGAGGACATCCTGGCGCCGCTGGTCGGCCATGCCAACGTGCGTGCCCAGGTCACCGCCCAGATCGACTTCTCCCAGCGTGAAGAAACCCAGGAGCGCTACACCCCGAACCAGCCGCCCGCACAGGCGGCGGTCCGCAGCCGCCAGACCAGCCTGGACATCAATGGCCAGGGTGACCTGGCCAGCGGCATTCCCGGCGCCCTGAGCAACACCGCGCCAGGTACCGCCGCGTCACCCATCGACAACGGTGATGCCGCGCAGCAGGAGAACGACGAGGCCGCCGCCGATACCACCGAACAGGAAGAGGCGTCACCGCAACGCCTGAGGCGCGATGACGTCACCAACTACGAGCTGGATCGACAGGTATCGCATGTGCAGTACCAGAAGGGAGGCATCGAACGCCTGTCCGCCGCGGTGGTGGTGAACTACCAGGACGGCGTCGATGAGCAAGGCGAAGCCACCCTCACCCCCCTGTCAGCGGAACAACTCGCCGAGATCGAGGCACTGGTGCGTCAGGCCATGGGCTTCTCGGAAAGCCGCGGCGACGCCCTGTCGGTGGTCAACAGTGCTTTCGCCCAGGCACCCGAGGTCGCAGCCCCCACCTGGTGGCAGGACCCGATGGTCCATCAACTGGCCAAGGAACTCGGTCGCTATCTGCTGATCATCCTGGCCGTCGCTCTGCTCTATCTGCTCGTGCTGCGTCCGCTGATCCGTCGTTATACCGAGGCTCCGGTGGCCCCGGCCCCCATGCCCAGCGCCTTCTCGGCGCGGGTCGGCGACGACGAGAGCGACGACGAAGAGGCGTCCGAGGCTGACAGCGAGACGACCGACGGTGAGGACGCCACCTACGGCCGCGACAACCGCCGCCGGCGCAAGGCCAGCGCCTACGAACAGAACCTCAACGACCTGCGCGAGCTGGCCCAGGAAGATCCCCGCATGGTCGCCATGATCGTACGCAGCTGGATGAACGCCAATGACTAACATCGAAGCCTCGAGCGGCATCCGCCGCAGCGCCGTACTGCTGCTGGCCCTGGACGAGGACAGCGCGGCGGAAGTGTTCAAGTTTCTCAACGCCAAGGAAATCCAGCAGCTATCGAGGGAGATGACCCAGCTCGGGCAGATCTCCCACGAAGAGATGCGGCGCGTGCTGCAAGACTTCCACACCGAGACCGAGGAATTCATCGGCCTCAACATGAACTCCAGCGAGCACATCCGCTCGGTGCTGACCAAGGCGCTCGGCACCGAACGGGCCTCCAGCCTGATCGAGGACGTCCTCGAAACCGCCGGCACCAGCAGCGGCATCGACGCCCTCAACCTGATGGAGCCGTCCATGGTGGCGGAGCTGATCCGTGACGAGCATCCGCAGATCATCGCCACCGTGCTTGTGCACCTCGAGCGCCACCAGGCCGCCGACGTACTCGAGCTGTTCGACGACAAGCAGCGCAACGACGTGGTGCTGCGCATCGCCACCTTCAGCGGCGTCCAGCCGGCGGCACTGCAGGAACTCACCGAAGTGCTCACCAGCATGCTCGACGGCCAGAACCTCAAACGCAGCAAGATGGGCGGTGTACGTACCGCGGCGGAGATCCTCAACCTGATGAACTCCACCCAGGAAGAGGCCGCCATCGACACCGTGCGCGCCCACAGCGAGGACCTGGCCCAAAAGATCATCGACGAGATGTTCCTGTTCGAGAACATCGGCGACCTGGACGACCGCAGCATCCAGCTGTTGCTCAAGGAGATCGAGACCAACAGCCTGGTCATCGCGCTCAAGGGCGCCCCGGAAACGCTCAAGGCCAAGTTCATGGTCAACATGTCCCAGCGCGCCGCCGACCTGCTGCAGGAAGACATGGACGCCAGGGGGCCCATTCGCATCTCCCAGGTGGAGGCCGAGCAGAAGGCCATCCTGCAGGTGGTGCGTCGCCTGGCCGACAACGGCGAAATCGTGCTCGGAGGAGGCGACGAAGCCTATGTCTAGGACACCTCGATTCAGTGAATCTGGCACGCCGGCGAGGAGGGTCTCGGCATGAGCCAATGGCGCCGCTGGAACATGGGCGAGCTGCCCGAGGAAGGCGACGACGGCACCACCGAGGCCGCATCGGCCCCGCGCCCGCCCACTCGCCAGGAACTCGACGACGAGCGCCGCCGGGCCCGCGAGACGGGCCACCGCGAGGGCCATGCCCAGGGCCACCAGAAGGGCTACGACGAGGGCTACCAGAAAGGACTGGCCCAGGGCCTCGAGCAGGGCCTGGCCGAGGGCCGCGCCCGCGCCGAGCGGGAGATCGCCGACGCCCTGAACAGACGCTGTGAAGAGGCCCTGGCACCGCTTGGCCGACTCGTCGACGAGTTCCGCACGGCGCTGTCCGAGCTGGACGATGCGGTGGCCGAGGATCTGACCGACCTGGCCCTGGCCACCGGCCGGCAGCTCGCGGATGACGCCCTCAAGGCCCGGCCACGCCAGGTGGTGGAGCTGGTCCAACGGCTTTTGCACACCGACCCGCCGCTGGTGGGTCGCCAGCGCCTGTGGCTGCACCCGCTCGACCTGCGCCTGGTGGAGCGCCACCTGGGCGAGCAGCTCGAGGCCGCCGGCTGGACCCTGCGCGCCGACGAGCGTCTGCACCGTGGCGGCTGCCGGGTCAGCGGCGAACAGGGCGATATCGACGCCACCTGGGAGCGTCGCTGGCAGGCGGTGAATCGCCAGGTGCGCAGAAGGGCCCCGCGCCACACCCCCGAACCAGAGGATCATGGCCTCGCCCACGAGGACGATGCGCCATGAACGGCCCCCAGGCCCACCAGCAGCGCTGGCAGCAAGCACTCAAGGCCGTCGCCCATCGCGTCGAGCCCCTGCCCATGACCAGGGCCACGGGCCGTGTTGTGCGCGCCACCGGCATGGTCATCGAAGCCGTCGGCCTGCAGGTGGCGCTGGGTGACAGCTGTCGCATCGAGCTCCCCGGCACGGCAGATCATACCGCTGCCGGCTCAGCGCACGACTACGCCGAGGCCGAGGTCGTCGGCTTCGCCGGCGATCGCCTGTTTCTGATGCCGCTTGGCGAGATCAGTGGTCTGATGCCCGGTGCCCGGGTGCTGCCCCTGGGCGACGGCAGCGTCAACGCCTCGCGGCGCTTTCCGCTGGGCGAGAGCCTGCTGGGCAGGGTCGTTGACGGCACCGGGGCACCGCTGGATGGTCTCGGTGAGCTGGATGACGCCCCCCGGGCGCCATTGGCCACACCGCCGCTCAACCCCCTGTCTCGTGCTCCCATCGAGGAACAGATCGACGTCGGCATCCGCGCCATCAACGCCCTGCTCAGCGTCGGCCGCGGCCAGCGCATGGGCCTGTTCGCCGGCTCCGGCGTCGGCAAGTCGGTGCTGCTCGGCATGATGGCGCGCTACACCCGAGCCGACGTCATCGTGGTCGGACTGATCGGCGAACGTGGCCGCGAGGTCCAGGACTTCATCGACAACATCCTCGGACCCGAGGGCCGGCGCCGTGCCGTGGTAGTGGCGGCCCCCGCCGACACCTCGCCACTGCAACGACTCAAGGGCGCCGCCTACGCCACCCGCCTGGCGGAAGGCTTTCGCGACGACGGCAAGAACGTGCTGCTGATCATGGACTCGCTGACCCGCTACGCCATGGCTCAGCGCGAGATCGCCCTGGCCATCGGCGAACCTCCGGCGACCAAGGGCTATCCGCCCTCAGTGTTCGCCAAACTGCCGGGGCTGGTGGAGCGCGCCGGCAACGCCGAGCCCGGTGGGGGATCGATTACCGCCTTCTATACCGTGCTGACCGAAGGCGACGACCAGCAGGACCCCATCGCCGACTCCGCCCGCGCCATCCTCGATGGCCACGTGGTGCTGTCGCGCAGCCTGGCGGAATCCGGCCACTACCCCGCCATCGACATCGAAGCCTCGATCAGCCGGGCCATGAACGCCATCGTCGACGACGGCCAGCGCCGCCAGGCCCAGGGCTTCAAGGCCATGTTCTCGCGCTACCAGCGCAACCGTGACCTGATCAGCGTGGGCGCCTACCAGCCCGGTCACGACCCTCGCCTGGACGAAGCCGTGCGCCGCTATCCGGATCTGGAAGCCTTTCTGCAACAGCGAATCGACGAATGCGCCACCCTCGAGGCCTCGCGTCAGGCGCTCTCGTCCACCCTGGGAGGAACCCCATGAGCACCCCTCTGGACACCTTGACCGAACTGGCCCGAGACGCCCGAGACCAGGCGATGCAGCACCTTGCCAGCGCCCGCCGAGACGAGCGTCAGGTCGCCGATCAGCTGTCGTCGCTGGAACACTACCGACAGGAATACGCCGAGCGTCTGCATCAAGACATGCGCCGAGGCATCGATCCGGCCACCCTGCACAATACCCAGCGCTTCCTGCTGTCACTGGACGACGCCCTGGCCACCGCACGACGGGCGCTCCAGCAACAGCGCCAGAAGGTCAGCGACAGCCAGCGCGAATGGCAGCACGAACAGCAGCGTCTCAGCGCCTACGACACCCTGGCCGAACGCCGCGCCCAGGAAGGCCTGCGCCTGCAGGCCCGCCAGGAACAGCGCTCCAGCGACGACCTGATCAACAGCCGCCTGCAGCGCGGCAGCGCCATGCCCAGCGGCTACTGACCTCAAAGGAGCTCACCATGGACCTCACCCTGTTGGGCCTGGCAGGCCCCGTTTCTTCCCAGGCCAGTGGCAGCAAGGGCGCCGCCGCACCAATCGCTGGCGACTTCGCCCAGCGCCTGGCCGCACTCGGCGGCCAGGCGGCCCCCCTCGACAATACTGGGCGCCCCGCCAATGGCCAGGCCAGCGACACCGCGCTCGGAGAACAGGACCATGGCGAGCCCCAGGACTGGACACTGGCACTGCTGGCCGTCGCCTCATCGGCCCCGGGCCCCCACGGGCAGCCCGCTGCTGACGCAGGCCAGCTGGCGTCAGCAGGACTCGGCGCACCAGGCTTGAACGGCGCACCGCGGGACACTACAGGCGCAGCGCTTGCCGGGCAGCTGCCCGGCGGGGCGCATGCACTGCTGACACAAGGCGGCGCCGCAAGTCAGCAGGCATTGCCGCTGGACGTCGCAGCCCAGGCCAAGCCGCCGCTCTCGACGTCCCCGCTATCAGGGCCGTCGGCGCAGGCGCAGGCTCAGGTTCATCTTGATAATCAAGCGATTGCGTTTCAGGGCCCCGCCACCGGCGTCACGGAAGACGCGCCCGCCCAGGCTCGCCTGGCACAAGACGCGCCCCCGGCGCTGCATCGACTCCCCAGGGCCGAGCATCCGGTGGATCGCGCCCCCTCGGCGGCGCAGCAGGCGGCCATGGCAACCGGCAGCAATGCGCCGGGCAATTTACAAGGCCATTTACAAGGCTATTTACAAGGTCAGGCACCCGCTGCCCCCGCGGGCCTCGTGCCCGGCGCCCTGGTTCCAGGCACCGCCGGCTGGATGGCCCAGGGCACGGGGTCAGGCGCTGCGGAACTGCGTCCCGGCGAGATCCTTTCTGGCGCTGCCCGGGGCGAGGCCGACGCCTCGCTGGATGCCGTGCTCTCGCCCACCGCCTCACAGGCACGGGGCGCGTCGCCCTTTGGCTCCTCCCTGGTCGCCGCCATGCCCCCGGGTACCAATGCCTCACTGTCATTCAACCAGGCCGCCTGGCCGCAGCAGCTCGGCCAGACCCTGGCAAGACTGACCAGCCAGGGCGGTGCGGGCGAACAGCAGGTCGAGTTACGCCTGCACCCCGCCGAACTCGGCTCGCTGGGGGTGACCCTCAAGCTGGGCGAGCACGGTGCCCAGGCCCAGTTCTTCTCGGCCCACGCCCAGGTGCGCCAGGCCCTTGAGCAGGCCATTCCCCAGCTTCGCGAAGCCCTGGCCGAACAGGGCATCCAGCTCGGTGACGCCTCGGTGAGCGACCAGGGCGCGCAGTTTGGCGGCCAGCAACCCTCGGACTCTCGCGGTCAACCATCGCTTGCAGCCTCCGGCCAGGGCAAGGGTGAGTCGATGGAGCCGGCCACCACGGCAAGCTCTGCCCCCGACCAGCGCCTCGGGCCAGACGATGGGCGCGTGGACATCTACGCCTGACGCACAGGTCTGGACACGCACCTGACCTGTGCCTGGCCTGCGCCTGACCCACGCCCCTCCAGGCGCCCCCTGCCGCTGCACAGCGTGAGCGGCGGGGCTCCCCCTCACAAATACCCAAGATAGGCACGAACTCGGTGCCTGTTCTGGCCATCGATCACCGATGCCTGACGGCATAATAAAGAAGTGGCACGCCCGCACGCTTGAACATTACCGCCCCTCGAGGGGCCACCGGCTCAGGACTTCAGGACATGGCGAAATCTCGACGGCTCATCTGGTGTCTGGTGATCCTGGTCATCCTCGCATCCTTCGGTGCCGCGGCCGGGTTCTACCTGCTGTACCAGGAAAAGGCGCACGCAGAATCAGCAGACACCTTCGGCGAGCATATGGCCCAGGCCAGCACCGGCGCGGTCGACGATACGGCGCCCATCTACCTGAAGCTGGAGCCCTTCACCGTCAACCTGGCCGAAGACAACGCCGGACCGCGCCTGTTGTACGCCGGCCTGACCCTCAAGCTCAACGATGACGCTAGCCTCGAGACGCTGGAACAGCACCGTCCCCAGGTGCGTAACCAGCTGTTGTTGCTGCTGTCGGACCGCGAGGCCGAGACACTGGTCAGCGCATCCGGCAAGAAGGCCCTGGCCGAGGATATCGTCGCCACCCTGGAAGACGTGCTCGGCCCCGAGCGTCCGCGCATCCATATCGATGATGTGCTGTTCACCGAGTTCATCGTCCAATAGGTCGCCCCCATGTCTCAAGACGATCTCCTGTCCCAGGAAGAAATCGACGCACTGCTCAAGGGCGTCAGCGGCGACGACGATGCCGAGGGCGAAGACAACGCAGCTCGAGGGCGCTTGCGCCCCTTCGATCCGGCCAATCAGCAGCGCATCATCCGCGAGCGTCTGCAGGCCCTGGACATCATCAACGAGCGCTTCGCCCGCCACTTCCGCACCGGCATGTTCAACCTGCTGCGGCGCAGCGCCGACATCAGCGTCGACGCCGTGCGCTACCTCAGCTACAGCGAGTTCTCGCGCAACGTGCCGGTGCCCACCAACATCAACATCATCGCCATGAAACCGCTCAAGGGCTCGGCCCTGATCGTGTTTCCCCCGAGCCTGGTGTTCATGGTGGTGGACAACCTGTTCGGCGGTGACGGCCGCTTCGTCACCAAGTCCGAAGGGCGCGAGTTCACCAATACCGAACAGCGCATCATCCAGCGCGTGCTGAACATGGCCATCGACGGCTACAGCGAGGCCTGGAAGTCCGTCTACCCGCTGGACATCAGCTACCTGCGCTCGGAGATGCAGTCCAAGTTCGCCAACATCACCAACTCGCCCAACGAGATCGTGGTCAGCACCAGCTTCCATCTGGAGGTCGGCAACCTCTCGTCCAGCTTCCAGATCTGCATGCCCTACAGCATGATCGAACCGCTCAAGGACCTGCTGACCAACCCGTTGAGCGAGAACAGTCGCGACAAGGACGGCGCCTTCCACCGGCGCATGGCCGGCGAGCTGCGTCATCCAGAGGTAGAGCTGGTGGCCAACTTCGCCACCATCGACTCGCGCATCGCCGAGGTGATGGCGCTGAAGGTCGGCGACATCCTGCCGCTCGAACTGCCCGATACCGTCACCGCCCAGGTCGACGAGGTGCCGGTGATGGAGTGCGAATACGGCAGCCAGCGCGACCAGCGCGCCCTCCGAGTCCTGCGGATGTTCGACCACGCCGCCGGTCACCAGCCCAGCAACGCCTTCGTCAAAGGCTCTCGGCCTCCTTCCAAGGAATCGCACCATGACTGACCCCAATAAACCCGACTCCCCTGTCGGCGACGACGACTGGGCCGCCGCCATGTCCGAACAAAAGGACGATGCCACCAGCGATGGCGCTGGCGAGGACGACCCCTGGGCCGATGCCATGGCCGAACAGCAGGCCGCCGAGGAAAATCAAGGCGAGCAGGCCCCAGGCGATACCCCTGCCGCAGCGCGCGCCGCAGGAGACAGCGTGTTCCGCCCGCTCGGTGAAAGCACCTCCTCCAGCGCTGCCCGCGAGCTCGACATGATCATGGATATCCCGGTCAAGCTGACCGTGGAGCTTGGTCGCACCCGCCTGACCATCAAGCAGTTGCTGGAACTGGCCCAGGGCTCGGTGGTGGAACTGGAGGGGCTGGCGGGTGAGCCGATGGACATCCTGATCAACGGCTACCTGATCGCCCAGGGCGAAGTCGTGGTGGTCGAGGACCGCTACGGCATCCGTATCACCGAGATCATCACCCCCTCCGAGCGGGTGCAGAAGCTCAACCGATGAACGAGACCACCTCCAGCGCCGCCGTCGACGGACTGGCCCAGGGGGGCGACAGCCTGCTGGGACTGGCCATGCTGGGCAAGACCGCCGCCGCCCTGGCACTGATCATCGCCATCCTGCTGGGGCTTTCCGCCTGGCTGAAGCGGCGGGGCGGCGGCTTTCACGGCCAGCAGTCCCGACTCAAGGTGGTCGGCTCTACCGCCGTCGGTCAGCGCGAGCGAGTGGTGGTGGTCCAGGTCCAGGATCGCTGGCTGGTGCTCGGCGTCGGCGGCGGTCAGGTCAATCGGCTGGACAGCCTGCCCGCTCCGACCGACGAGGCGACGCCCGCCCAGCCGGACGCGCCGCAGGGTGACAGCTTTGGCGAGCGCCTGGGCCAGGCTCTCAAGGCCAACCTTGGTCGGCGAGAGCGGTGATGCGACAGTTGATACTTCTTCAGCGCTGCCTCTCCTCCCGACCCTGGACACCACTTGTGGCCAGCCTCGGACTGGCCCTGGTTGTCTGTCTGCTGGCTGCCGGTCCGGCCCAGGCCCAGCAGATCCCGGGCCTGATCAGTGAACCCATGGCCGACGGCGGGCAGAAATGGTCGCTTTCGCTGCAGACCCTGCTGCTGCTCAGCGCCATGGCCTTTCTGCCCACGGCGCTGCTGATGATGACCAGCTTTACCCGCATCATCATCGTGCTGAGCCTGCTGCGTACCGCCATGGGCACCGCCTCGACGCCGCCCAACCAGGTGCTGCTGGGCCTGGCGCTGTTTCTGACCGCCTTCATCATGTCGCCGGTGCTCAGCGACGTTTACCAGGACGCCTGGCTGCCGCTGTCCACCGACGCCATCGATTTTGGCCAGTTCATCGAGCTCGCCCAGCAGCCCTTTCGCGAGTTCATGCTGGGCCAGACCCGAGAACCGGACCTCGCCATGTTTGCCCGCCTGTCCGAGGTCGGCCCCCTGGCCGGTCCCGAGGACGTGCCGTTGCAGGTGCTGGTACCGGCCTTCGTCACCAGCGAGCTGAAGACCGCCTTCCAGATCGGCTTCACCATCTTCATCCCCTTTCTGATCATCGACCTGGTGGTCGCCAGCGTGCTGATGTCACTGGGCATGATGATGGTCCCGCCGGTGACCATTTCGATGCCGTTCAAGCTGATGCTGTTCGTGCTGGTGGACGGCTGGCAGCTGATCATCGGCTCGATGGCGGAAAGCTTCTATTTATAGGCCCCGATCACAGCCCCCGGCCAAGGCCCCGATCACAGCCCCCGGCCAAGGCCCCGATCACAGCCCCCGGCCAAGGCCCCGATCACAGCCCCCGGCCAAGGCCCCGATCATAAGCCCCCGGCCAAGGCCCCGATGGCAGGGCCTACGGGCCCAGACAAGGCGACGCCAGCAAGGAGACTCGTCATGCATCCCGAAACCGTCATGAGCCTGGCCTACCAGGGCATGCGCGTGACCCTGCTGCTGGGGGCGCCGCTGCTGCTTACCGCGCTGTTCACCGGCCTGCTGGTCAGCCTGTTCCAGGCCGCTACCCAGATCAACGAGATGACGCTGTCGTTCATTCCCAAGATCCTGGCCGTGTTTGCCGTGCTGGTGCTGGCCGGCCCCTGGCTGCTGCAGCTGATCATCACCTTCACCCGGGAACTGTTTACCAGTATCCCGGCGCTGGTGTCCTGAGCCGGGCCACCTGCGCTGAAGCCACCGGCCCTATCCCCGAGGCGCCCGCGTCCTGATGGTCGAGATCACCTTCACCCAGCTGCATGCCTGGCTCAGCCTGTTCCTGTGGCCGTTCATGCGCATCACCGCGCTGATGCTGAGCGCCCCCCTATGGGGCCACAGCGCGGTGCCTACCCAGGCCAAGATCGGGCTGGCCGGTGCCACCAGCGTGGTCATCTCGCCGATGCTGCCACCGCTGCCCGATGTCCCGGTGGCCTCCTGGGCTGGCCTCGGCCTGGTGGTCGAACAGCTGATCATCGGCGTGGCCATGGGCCTGTGCGTGCGGGTCATCCTGGTGGTGGTACAGGCCACCGGTGAATTTATCGGGCTGCAGATGGGCCTGGCCTTCGCCACCTTCTTCGATCCTTCCAGCGGCACCAACATGGTCGTGATCTCACGCTTCCTGTACATGATCACGCTACTGATGTTCCTGGCGGTGAATGGCCACCTGATCGTGCTGGAACTGTTGATCACCAGCTTCGAGACCCTGCCCATCGGCATCCAGCGCTTCAACCCCGAAGCCTTCATCCTGCTGGCCCGCTACGGCGGTACCATCTTTGCCACCGGCCTGCTGCTGGCGCTGCCACTGGTCGCCCCGCTGCTGACCATCAACCTGGCACTCGGCATCCTCAATCGCGCAGCACCCCAGCTGACCGTATTCAATATCGGCTTCCCCACCTCTCTCAGCGTCGGCCTGGCACTGCTGATGGTTCTGATGACCGACCTCGGTCGCTTTCTGCAGCGCCACTTCCACCAGGGTCTGGATTTCCTGCAGTCGCTGCTCGACACCCTGGCGCCCCTGGCGAGCTGAGGCTCCTCCCAGCCGGACCACTCCAGGCACCCCGCCAGACCCTGTCCGCCCGTCGCCGGGGAGCGAGTCCTCGCGAGCGACTGCGCACTCTCGTGTGCCCTGGCGCACCCGGAGTCCCCTGTCAGCGCCTCACGTCTGGCTTTCCTCAGGTGTGTGATCTCCAACATTTGCGACGAAATTGACACCATCTTTGCCGATAAACCGCCAAACCTTCATCAAATCGGCATTATCTGCACAGGATTTCGCACCCCACAAACCTTGATGCTTAACAATGACCGTCGCTCATACCAACCCCTGAAGTCGACGTCATCGACCACTGATCTTCATGATCGCCTCGCCAGCGTCAGGTGCCACACCAGACAGCCTGGCAGGAAGCCGGCTTCGCCCATCAAGGAAGATCCCATGCACAAGACACGGTTCTCCTCGTCCTCCTGGACTCCCCGCCACATCGCCTCAACGCTATGTGCCTGGCGATCCCTTCCGATCGCGCTGGCCCTTGGCAGCGCCTCGTCGAGTGCCCTCGCCCTCGAGGTCGACCTCGTGCCACTCGACCAGAGCGCCACCACCTTCGTCGGCACCCTGGAAGATCGTCCCTTGACCCTGGAGTTGCTCGGTCAGGAGGCGGTGACCGGAGGAAGCCGTGTGTTTGCGCGCGTCAATGGCAGCCCCGTCGCCCTGAGGCTGCCTGCGGGCATCACCCTGGCAGAGATCGATGGACAGACCCCCGTGGTGCTCACCGACGGCGAAGGAAAGGTGCTGCTCGCCGGGCGACTCGATTCGCTTGGCCGCGATCGCACCCTCGCCCTGGCCGATGAACTTGGCCTGCTGGAACTCGACCAGGCGCTGTACGGCGCCCAGAAGCAGGCCCTGACCCAGAACTTTCGGCCGATCACCCAGCGCATCGACGCCGCCATGGCCCCTCTCGGCGACAGCCCCTATCAGCGTCAACCGGGCGCTAGTGTCTGGAGCACCGCCGAGATCGGCGATCTCGACGGCGACACCCGAAGTTCGGACTACTCCGGCGACGGCAAGGTCGCCCTGCTGGGCATCGACTACCGCTACCGCAACCTGCTGGTCGGCGTGGCCGCCGGCAAGAGCGAGATGTACCTGGATGGAAGAAGTGGCGGGAACACCGACCTGGGCGGCGAGATGATCGCGCCCTACGTCGCCATAGCCCTGCTTAATGACCGCCTGGTGCTGGACGCTACCTTTCTGTATCAGGACCTGGACGGCACCGCACGGCGCGACTATCTGGTCGAAGGCATCGACCTCGACGGCGATCGCTGGGGCGCTCGCGGCGCCGCCACCTATCACCTGCCGAGCTATCAGCTGACGGGCCATCACCGGATCGACACAAGCCTGACCCTTGGCGGGACCTACCTGGATGACGATGTGGATGGCGACTATCTGGTGGGAGAAACCGACTACGGCGAAGAGACCGGCGAAGTCTTTGCCGGGGTTCGGCTCGGCGCCGACGTCTTCACCGGCCGGCTGTTCGGTGGCCTGCTCTACCACTACGACGTGTCCAGCGACGTGGATGACGACGCCGACTTCCTCGACGGGGGCGATGACGATCGTACCGTGCTGGAACTCGGCGCTACCCAGCGACTCGGCCCCGACGTGGACTTTACCCTCGCGGGACAGACGACACTGGGCAGCAGTGGTACCGAATACGACGTGATCAGCGCCTCGCTGTCCTACGACTTCTAGGCCTTCCAGGACCGCCTGAGGGAACAGGCTTGTGCTCGAGCATTGGTCCCACAACGAAGACTAGTCCGGTCCAGGGGCCGACTCGCGCTGGGCCAGTCTCGCCAGCAGCAGCAGCGAGGCCGAATAGTAGTCGTCGCCGGGGGCCAGGCCCGCAGGCATCGCCCGGCGGTCGCGACCGGCCAGCGCGCGAATCGCCAGCACCCCGCGGGAGGCGGCGTACTCCGCCCGGGCCTCGCTGTGGACGTCGATCCAGGCCGGCGGTGGCTGGCGAGCGGGATCGTTCCACAAGGCCAGGATCGGCGAGACACCGGGACGATCGAGCTGGTCTGCCCAGGCCAGGTAGAGGGGGATGCGCACCGCATCAAAGCCGAAGCGGGGTGGCCAGCCCGGCGCCGGAGCCAGGCTGCCGTCGGCGTCAAGCCGCAGCCAGTCGGTGGGCAATCGATAGCGGCCGAAGCGGCCTTGCTCCAGCAACCTCAGGCCGTCTTCCACCAGCGTTTCCCAGCCCGCATCCGGCTCCGCCTGAGCAAAGTCGAGCAACGCCGGCATCACCCAGTAGGACAGGTTGAGGTCGACATGATCCTCGCCACGAAACCCCTGCACCCCCGGCAGCAGCACCCGGTAGCCGCCGCGCTGCACCACCAGATACTCGGCGATGGCCTCGCGGATCATCGCGGCCGCCTGGGCGTAGCGGGGTTCCTGCCAACGACTGGCGGCGCGCTGCAGCGCCCAGGCGATCAGGATGTCGCCATCACTGGCATTGTTGGGGTCCGCCACCGGTGGCACGTTGGTGGGGTCGTAGCGCCAGGAAAACAGCGCCACATCGGTCCGCGCCAGATGCAGCCGGGTCCACTGCCATAGCCGATCGAAGGCCTCGCGATCGCCCTGGGCCTCCGCCAGCAGCATGCCGAAACCCTGCCCTTCCGAGTGGCTAACGTCGCCGTTGCCGCTGTCGAGAATGCGACCGTCGGCGCTCATGAAGCGGCTCTTGTAACGCTCCCAGCTCTCGTCGGCCGGTGCCGCAAGGGCAAAGGTCAAGGAGGCCACGGCGACCAGCAACATCGCCGTCAATCGGCGCCAACACGGGCCGGCATCAGTGGCCGGCGACTTCTTCCCTTGCATAGACGAACTCCAGAGGTTTTCCCGCCTCTGCCGTCACCACCCGAAGGGGCACCGAGCTATCGCCCCCCTGGCGTTCCAGCCATACACCATAGGCCCCGGCCAGCAGCGCACTGGCGGCACGGGCGCCGCGGGCTCGCTCGGCCTCGCTGTGACCGGCAACGGGATAGGCACCATGTTCGATGGTCAGCCGAGTTTCCCCGGCGGTCAATGACACCCAGCCCCAATCGCGCGCACGCCAAAGCTCGTTGAGGGTTCGCTCGAGCCCCTCCAGGGTCTGCTGGTCGGGCAGCGTCAGTTCACTGGCCATTCTGGCCCCGATATGGCGCAGAAAAGCGCCTGCGTCCTGCTCGCCGCCGGAGGCATACAACTCTTCCAGCAGGAAGCGCAGCACATCGTTCCACTGTGACGCACAGTGGGTGCTGTCGAAGTACGCGAGCGAGCGGCGCCGGGCCGCGTCAAGGTCACTCATCTGCTCCCCCAAGGGTGTAGTCCAGGTACAGCCATGCCGAGGTCTCGTCATAGTCGCCGAAGGTGTCGTAGCCAAGGCGGCCACCCACCTTCATGTCATTGGTCAGTTGGTAGGAGGCGTCGCCTCCCAGGGTCAGGCCAAAGCCGCTTTCGCTGGAGGCGCTGTAGCGCGACTCCACCGCAGCGTCGGCATCGGCCAGGTCATCGAGCAGCGCCTGGGATTCGCCGTCGGTGGGGAAGAAGTCCTCCGCCGCCTCGGAGTAGCTCTGGAAGCCCGGCGACACCCTGGCGGAATAGGACCAACGCCCACGCTGCTCGCTGAAGCTGACCGGGAAGGCCACACTGATATGGTCCTGCGGGCTGAAGTAGCCCCCGTGCCCGAACGAGTAGCGACTCAGGTTGCGATCGAAGTCGAGGTAGTTGACGTGCACCCCGGCCTTGAGCTCGCGGTCACGCTCGTTGATCGGCCGCAGGTAAGCCCCCATACCCGCCTCCAGCGAGTCGTTGTCGGCCACGTTGTCACCGGTGTAGCGATAGCCGCCCAGGCTGACGTAGGCACCGCTGTCGCCATTGTCGAAGCTGTAACCCAGCGCCCCCCCGGTCTTGACCACGCCGCCCCAGTGCTCGCCGCTGACCGGATCACGGGTGCCAGCGTAGGACAACAGGCTATCCTTCACCGCGCGGCGTTCCGCGGTCAGGGTGAACTCCCCGGAATCGCCTACCTTCGGGTGCAGGCGCAGGCCCCCGACCAGTTGGGACTGGTCGAAGCCCAGCGGAGTGGTGCCGACGTCCACGTCCAGCAGATCGCTGCGAAAGCCCAGCGACAGCCCCACCCCGGCGTCGCTCTGGGAATCCGCCGATACGTCCAGGCCGTCGCCCCCCACCTGCCCCAGCCGGGACAGGTAGTCGCCGGTGACCCCGGCGCTGACATCGTCATCGCTTGCCAGCTCACCGATGGCCTCGACGATCGCCATGCGGCCGAAGCGACGCTCGGCGTCGCCGGAGGGCGTACCGGCGGACCCGTAGGCCGGGGTCACCGTCAGCTCAGCGCGGGAGCGACCAAAGACCGAGGAAAAATCGCCGGAGGTGAAGGTGGTGGGCGTTTCCACCCTATCGAACTGACTCAGGCCTTCCTCACCACTGCGCACCACCAGAGCGAGCCCGCCCTGTGCCTTGGGCGATACCGCGCGGCGCACCTCGGCCATCATCCGCTCGACCTCATCGATCAGCGGCGAAGCCTGAGGAGCTGCCTCATCGGCCGAGGCACCAGCCCCTGCTCCAGCTCCTGATCCCGTCACTGAGCCAGCGCCCGCGGACAACGAGCCGCCAGGCAGCCAGGCCGGCCGTCCTCCACCAGCGCCACCGCTGGCGTTCTCGAAGGGGTTGTCGCCGGTGGTCGTGGCCAGCGCCAGCGACTGCTGCGGATCGGCGCGCAGCTCGCTGCGCGCCTCACGCAACAGCGCCAGGGCCTGGCGGTCCTGGCCCTGGGCCCGGGCCAGCCCCGCCCGCGACAGCAGCCAGCGAGGTCGATCCTGAGCGTTGGCCGGCGGCGCCACCAAAAGCCGCGACGCTCGCACGCTATCGCCCTGGGCCAGGGCCGCATCCGCGGCCCCCAGGCGGGCGTCATCGCTCTCGGGAAAACGGCTCAGCGTGTAGTCGTAGAGCTGCCCCGCCTGACGCTGGCGCCCCCCGTCCTGATACAGCCGCGCCATCGCCAGCAGCAGCGCCTGATCCTCGGGGCGCTCGCGCAGGGCGCTGGCCAGCACATCATAGGCGCTGGCCAGCTGGCCCTGCTGGCGCAGCCGGTCCGCCTGGGCGACCCGGGCGCCGATCATCGCTTCGTCCAGCGCCGCACGAGCCGCCAGGCCAAAGTCGTCGCGCGCCTCGAGTCGCTGCACCAGCGCCTTGGCCTGGCGGTCGCGGCCGGCGCTCGCCAGCACCGCCACGTAGCCGGTGTAGGCTTCCACCGGCGCGTCCAGCTCGCCGGCGGTATCGGCCTCGACCAGCTCGAGGGCCCGGCTGGTCAGTCCCATCTGCTGATAGCGCTGGGCCACCTGGGCGCGGACTCCCGGATCGCTGGTGCTGGTCAGTACCTCATCGAGACGCTCCAGCGCCGAGGCGCGATCCCCCCGGTCCCAGGCCGCTTCGGCGGCCGCCAACGCCGACTGAGCCTCGGCCTGATCGGCCAGTCGCTGGATGTCCTCGTCGCGCAGTGCCAGCGGGATCGCCGCCAGATAGCGTCGGGTCTGGTCCCAGTCGCCCTTTTCACTGGCATACAGCGCCGCGGCCTGAAGCTGGGGCGCGCTGGCCTCGCTCAGGTTGAGCGGGCGAACCAGGTGGCCAGCCTCGTCGACGCGCCCCTGGCGGTCCAGCAGCCGAGCCAGATCCAGGCGCACCCAGGGGTCCGCGGGCGCCAGCGCCAGCGCTTCGCGAAGGGTCGCTTCCGCCTCGCTGGCGCTCTGACCGGCGGCCTGCTGCCGCAGCGCCTGGGCCCGGGCGGCGCCCAGGTCGCCAAGCTGGGCACGAGCGCTGGCTGGCAGACTGGCGGCCAGCGCCTCGGCCTCGGACCAGCGCTGCTGGCGTCGATAGACGTCGACCAGACCGAGCTTTGCCGAAGTGTCATTGCCCAGACTGAGGTAACGTTGTTCGGCCTGATCGAGACGTCCCTGGCGCTTGAGCAGATCGGCCTGCAGCAAGGTCGCCGCCCGCGCCCCGTCGCCGCCACCACGGGTCAGCGGCGTCACCAGTTCGAGCGCACGATCCAGTCGCCCCGCCCTGGCCTGGGCCCGCGCCTCCCCCAGTCGAGCATAGAAGGCCGCGCTTTCGTAGGCGGCCTGCCATTGGTCGCGTCGCTCGGGTGCCAGCCGGATCGCCTGCTCCAGCGCGTCTCGCGCCTCGGCGAAACGTTGCTGGCGCAGCAGGGTCAGCCCCAGCCCGCCCTGGGCATCGGCGTCGTCCGGGGTCTGCTCGAGCACCTGCTGGAACTGCGCCTCGGCCTGGTCCAGCCGCTGCTGCTCCAGGCTGTCGTACCCCTGAGCCCTGGCCTGGGCCGCCTCGCGCTCCGGCGGCAGGGTCATCTTGTCGGCGAACAGCTCGGCGATCTGGCTATCCTCTGGGTGCGCCTGCTGATAGGCGGCATACAGGTGCTCGTCTGCGGGGGTCGCCTCGAGCCACTCCAGCGCCTGACGCCAGGCGCGATCGGCGGCCGCATCGCCGGTCGCATCGCCGGTCGCAGCGCGCTCGGCCAGACGCTCGATACCCTGGCGACGCGTGGCTTCACGATAGCTCAGCACCTGGCCCAGCGCGGTGGCCAGCGCCGGCTCGTCGGGATGTTCACGCGCCATCGCCGCCAGGCGGTCGCGAGCCTCGCTCCAGCCATTGTCGGTGCCGGCCAGGGTCAGGTAGACCTCCGGCGCCAGCCTCGGCGGAACCGCGTCGCCCTCGAGCACCGCCCGATAGCTGGCCATGGCTTCGGCGTAGTTGCCCGCCGCCGCCTGGGAGCGGGCCTCGGCAAGCCGCTGGCCGTCGGCACGCCGCAGCTTCTGTTCCTGCGCCAGCGCCTCGACCCGGTCATCCTCCGGGGCCACCTCGGCCAACCGCGCCTGCCAGCGACTGGCCTTCTCCATATCGCCATCGGTCAGCGCATATTCCGCCAGCAGGTAGAGGGCACGCCGGTTGCCCGGGTCGGCATCGAGCACCCGCTCGAGGGACTGCTCGGCCAGATCGGCGCGCTGCCGATCCCGCCAGAAGCGAGCCTGCTCGAACAGCGGCGCCAGGGCCTGATCGGTCCCCTGGGCCTGGGCCGGACTCTGGTCCTGCGCCAGCACCGGAAGGGAAGACAGCGTCAATGACAGCAGGGAGTACGACAGCAGTCCTGCCGCACCGGCGCTGCGAGCCTTGAACAAACGCAAGTGTTTCATCGGCGTGGCGCTCCCCTGGTGTTGTCACTCTGTCCCTTGCCGTCGGCCACCGGGTGGTCGACGCGGCCTCCAGGAGCGTCGGCCTGGTCTTCAGGAGCATCGGCCTGGGCTTCAGGAGCGTCGGCCTGGCCCCCCTGCAGGCGCCGTGCAGCACGGCGAGCCAGTCCCCGGTGGCAGACCAGCCCCAGCAGTGTCACCACCACCAGCAGCAGCAGCGCCATGGCCACCAGGTTCTGGCCCAGCATCCAGCGCAACCTCATGTGCCAGGGCATCTCACCGACGCCCTGACGCGGCCCTGCGCGAAAGCTCTCGGCACTGCCCTCTGCGGGGATCAGCGCCAGATCGCCATACACCGAGCGGCTTACCTCGTCGTCGCCCAGTCGCGCCACCAGCGACGGCAGCGCCTCGGCGTCATCGGCGACCGCCGCGACCACGAAGCGCGAACGGTTCAAGGGTGACGGCAGGCTGACCAGCCCCTGGGACACCTCGCTGTCCTGCAGCGCCTGGGCGACCTCTCGCCACAGCGGCCGCCAGTCACCCAGGAGCCAATAGCGCCAGCGCTCCATCCAGGGCACCTCGGCCACCGCCAGACGCCCCTCGTCGGCCCGGTACACGCCGGCGTCGAACAGCGACGTCTGCGCCAGACTGGCGAGGTCGGCGACCACCAGCAGGTCCTTGTCGACCAGATCGCCGGTGAGGGAAAGCCCTCGACGCACCTCGATGCCAAGGGCGGGATAACCGGTAGCGCCGGCGATACGGCCCACGCTGGTCAACAGCGCCGACAGCTCGCTCTCGTCAGCGGCCTCGGGCACCAGCGCCACGCTGGCGCCAAGATCCGCCTGACGCGAGAACGGAAACCCCGCGCTGACGAAGGACGACAGCGACGGCATGACGCTGAAGTGCTCTGCCCGACGCAGATCCAGCGTGGTGGTGGGCAGGATTCGACTGATGGCGTCCTCACCCAGCCCCGGCGCGCAGTCGACCCCGTCTGCCACCACCAGGTGAAAGTAGAACTGCAGGCGATTGTTGCCGTAGAGCAGGTCCCTGGGCAGCAGGACCTCGGCACTCTGCTCCCGGCCGGCGCCGACCAGACGTTGCCACAGACGCTCCAGCGCCTTGCCCGACTCCACCGGCAAGGCCGCGAGATATTCGCCGTTGAGGCTGACATCGAGGCTCGAGGCGATGGGATCGAGCCAGGGCTCGTCAGGAAAACGATAGTCGACCCTCAGCCGATAGTTCTGACCGGGCCACAGGAACAGATCCGGCGGCACCCTCAGGCTCAGGGCGTGCTCCCGGGCGGACAGCCCGCGTGCCACGAAGCCCTCGGGTTCGCCCAACGAGGCCAGGCTGGCCGGGGTTTCGACATCGACCCAGCGCGGCGCGTCATAGGGCTCGCGAGGGGCTGGCGGACTCAGTCGTTCGCCATCAAGGCGCAGCCGTTCGCCGTTCAGCGTCGCCGGCGCTGCGCTATCGAGACTCTCCCCGAGTCCCGACAGCGCCAGACCGCGGGCGGCCCGGGCCACCTCGACGTCACTGTTTCCCACCATCAGCAGCAGCTTGAACAGCGGGTTGCGCGGATTGGGACGCATCAACAGGGTCGGCCCCTCGACCTGCGGCAGGGTCAAGCCCGCCAGACGTTGCCCCGAGCGCCCGATCACCACGGCGTTGTCCAGCGGCAGGCGATCGTAAAGCGCCTCGACCTGTAGCTGCCCGGCCTCGGCGTAGCGTCCGAAGTGCGAGGCAATGATGGCCGCCCCGCGCAACTGGGCCTCCGACGCATCGCGGGCCATCACCATCGCCACCCGATTGACATCCGCCGTCGCGGCATCGATGAAGGGCCTCGGCAGGCGGGCCAGCTCGTCGGGGGTCGGCAGCCGCTGCAGGGTCAAGGCCAGCCTGGATTCGGAAGCGATCTCCACCCTGCCGACGGCCTGGTCATCGCCGTGGCACTGCTGGGTCGCCTGCCCCAGCAGGCGAAACTCCAGCCGATTGAAGGGCAGGATCAGGGCCGAAGGGATATCCAGGCGCTGGGTCATGCCACCGGCGTTGAACTGGTCAAGGTCGATGGTCTGAAGCGTCTCGCCGTTGAGCAGCACCCCGAGCTGGCTGTCGGCCGGCAGGCCACGGTGAGACAGCGACAGCGACAGCGAGGCAGCCACCGCCACCTCATCGTCGCGCAGCGAGAACGCAGTGCCCGAAAGCCGGGCGCTCGGGGTCAGTCGCAAGGTCTCATCCGTGGCCAGCAGCGGGATCGACAACTCACGCTGGGTCGGTTGCAACGGCTGGCTGACGCTGTCCAGATCCAGCCGACCATCCTCGCCGAAGCGCAGCGGGGGCAGCGTCTCGCCCGGTACCGAGGTGTCACCCGGCACGACACCTAAACCGCCGGCCTCGTCCGTCACGCCGATCGTCGGTGCCGGGACCTGGGCCCAGACCCGGTGCGAGACCATCAAGACCCCGAGCACGATGGTGGCCACCAGCATCACCGGCGCCAGCCAGCCTCGACTGAAGCGCCCGCGGGTCAGCCCGCGCATCGGGCTGCGGAAGTGCAGCCCCTTCTGCTGCCACTGGTGAAAGAACAGCCCCACCACCGAGCGCACCACATGCCACAGCGACGCCAATGGCCGGTCCTGGGGATGCGGCGCCTCGGGAATCCAGGCGTCGGCACGCCCCATGACCACCCGCACCAGCTCTCTGCGCTGGCGAAGCGGCAACTCATCGAAACGAAAGCGCAGTGAGTCATCGGTACCGGAGGCGTTGACCGAACACACGGGGAACATCAGCCCCCGTCGATTGAAGGTGATCTCCAGGCACTCCACCTCGCTGCCCAGGGCCGAGCGCTTGCCCTCCACCAGGGCGCCCCCCATGGACAGGTTGGTGGTCCAGCTCTGCACCGCATGGCCACTGGCCAGGTGCAACACCACCGGAAGGCGCGCCTCGACCCGCACCGAGCGCCGCAGCTGGCGTGTTTCCCGCGCCACCGCGATGGCCGCCAGCAGCACCAGAATGCTGACGGAGGCCCACATCACATTGAACAGCATGACGCTGGTCTGGACATCGAACAGATCACTCCAGAAGACCCGCACCAGTCCCCACACCACCGCCGCCACCAACAGACCAAGCACGAACAGATGGGGGCGCACCGCCTCACCATCGAAGTAGCCCTCCTCCAGCAGTCCGCCCTTCTCGGTGACATTGAACTTGCCCCGCCGCGGGCTGAGCAGGGTCACCAGGGTCGGCTTGAGCAAGTGAAAGGCCAGCACGCTTTCGTAGATCTCGCCCCAGAAGGAGTAGCGGAAGCGCCCCACCAGCCGCGAGTTGGTGTAGATCGCATGAAACAGATGCGGCAACGCGTAGACGGCGATCATCTGCGGCGACGAGGCAATCACGTGCAGATCAAACAACAGGTAGGCCAGGGGCGCGGTCAGGAACACCAGGCGGGGCATGGCGAACTGGAAGTGCAGCATGGCGTTGAGGTAGCAAAGCCGCTGCGGCAGGCGCAGGCCACGCCCCCACAATGGATTGTCCAGCCGGAAGATCTGGGTCATGCCCCTGGCCCAGCGGGCCCGCTGGCCGATGTGCAGAGACAGTCGCTCGGTGGCCAGGCCAGCGGCCAGGCGCACCCCCAGGAAGGCCGTGTTCCAGCCACGCCGCTGCAGCTTGAGGGCGGTATGGGCATCCTCGGTCACGGTTTCCACCGCGAAGCCGCCGATCTCTTCCAGTGCGCTACGCCGCATCAGTGCACAGGAACCGCAGAAGAAGGCCGCATTCCAGTAATCGTTGCCCTTCTGCACCGGCCCGTAGAACAGCTCCCCTTCGTTGGGGATATCCGCCCCGGCGACGAGATTGCGCTCGAACGGATCCGGAGAATAGAAGTGGTGAGGCGTCTGCAACAGCGCCAACCGCTCGTCGGTGACAAACTCCCCCACCGTGGCCTGCAGAAAGGCCCGGGTCGCCACATGGTCGCAGTCGAATACGCAGATCAGCTCGCCGTCGGTCAGCCCCATGGCGTGATTGAGGTTGCCCGCCTTGGCGTGGCTGTTGTCTTCCCGGGTGATGTAGCCGACACCCACCGCCGCAGCGAAGGCGCCGAACTCGGGGCGCTTGCCATCGTCCAGCACATAGATGCGCGTGCGATCCGCCGGGTAATCGATGTTCTGGGCGGCCAGCACCGTGTCCCGCACCACCTCGAGGCTCTCGTTATAGGTGGGGATATAGATGTCCACCGTCGGCCAGCGCGTCGCATCCGGTGGCATCGGCCGGATCGCGCGCTCCAGCGGCCAGGCGATCTGGAAGTACCCCAGCACCAGAATCACCCAGGCGTAGCACTCGGCGGCCAGCAGACCGTAACCGAACACCGCCTCGACCTGGGTATCGAACACCAGCGTCTCGCTCAGACGCCAATACAGGTAGCGGGTAGAGACCAGCACCGACAGCAGCATCATCGCCTGGCGTACCCAGCCACCACGCAGGCGAGCCAGCACCAGCAACGCCAGCATGCCGACACCGGCGAACACCAGCTGGCGCTCCAGGGTCAACGGCGTGGTGACAAGCAGGGCCGCCAGGGGCGCCCCCAGGATCAGCGCCAGCAGACGCGCGCCCAGTGACGCAGAGGAAGAGACGTTCATGGGCATCCTATAGCGCCGGGGCGACCACCCCATGGGACTGGAGTGAGGGGAGCAGACGACTGACGCTGCGGGCCAGGGTGTCGATATCGTGGGCCGCCGCCGAGGCTGGCGCGTAGTCGAAGATCGACTGCTCGCAGGCCAGCGCCTCGGGAATCGCCTCGTCACGATGCACGTTGCCGAGCAACGGACTGCCCAGGCGATCCTGCAGGAAGTCGGCCACGTCGCTGGAAAGCCTTCGGCGTCGGTCCACCTGATTGATGATGTAGTAGGGCCTGACACCAGGGCCCATGAAGTCGCCGCCTTCGATACGCGGCAACACCGACAGCGAGGCGCTGTCGGCCAGCAGCACCGCCACCTGGATGGCATCGGCAGCGCCCATGGCGGCGAGGCTCGGCGACGGCCCTGGCGGTAGATCCGCCAGCACCACGCAGCGTGGCTCGTTCAGCAGAGGCCCCAGACGCTGGGCCACCGCCTCGGGGTGCGCGCTGAGCCAGGACTCGAACGCCAGGCGCTGGGCATCGCTGACTTCGCCATAGGGCAACAGCTCGATACCGCTGGCGCTGGGCACCAGCAGGCGTCGCCAGTCGTGGATCTCCACGGCCTGGGCGACAAAACCTCGCCCCTCGCCGAATCCCAGCCCGAAGTGCAGTCGCAGAGCGTTCTGTACGTCGAAATCGATGACCACCACCCGGTGCCCGAGGCGCTTGAGGGCGTGAGCCAGATTGGCGGTCAGCGTTGTCTTGCCGACGCCGCCCTTGGGCGACGACAGGGAAACCAGATTCATTGAGAGATTCGTTTGAGCAGAGGTTTCAGCGGCGTTTCCTTGCCGGTAGCGGCCTCGGACGACGCCTTGTCCGAGGCACTGCGAAATAGATGGCCAAAGCGTCCGGCAGGCGCAACACGAGCCTCCCCCGGAGACGAGGCCTCGCCCACGCTCAAGGCGTTGGTGGCAGGCACCTGGTGCTCGACTCGCCGATCAGCGGGGGGCTCGCTGTGCTCAGCGGCGGCCGAGGGGGCAGGCCGGGCGGCAGGACCAGAGGCAGGCTCGGGAGCCGGGGCGGCGGGGAGTTGTTCCAGCGTCGCCCAGGCCTTCCCCTTGCGCGCAGGGGCCGCGTCGGCTGGCGTTGGCGGGGGCTCTGCGCGAGCACCTGTCTCGACGCGTGACGGCCTATCGTCAGGCTCGACGTCGTGGCCCGAGAGCTGGCCAAGCAGCCCCCAGCGCGGCTGGCCCGCCCCCTCATCGGTGCGACCAAACGCCTGGTAGCCAGCAGTATCGGAACCGGTCTTGCGCAGGAAATCCTGGATATCGTCCGATGCACTCATCTTCCGTCTCCAACGGGCCAAGGCAAACAGCTCCTCTGCCTGATCCGTCACGGCGCCGGCAGGAGAGAATGCGGGAAAGATGCTTCGACCAAAGAAGCATATGTTGACCAAAGGAGCACATTACTACCATTTTTGTGCCGATGCCGCAGCAAGCAATCTCTCAACGCAGCCTGCGACAATTGCCTGATTACTCGCCACTTCCCAGGCACAGCCACGCCAGAGCCTGCCTGCAGGCGGACCAACAGCCGTTCAGCAAGCAAGCACAGACTCAGAAAAAAGCGTGAGAAATCTTTGGGGCCAGGACAGCCAGGGATAGGGGTCCGCCAAGGGCCACAGACCTCGGGATACCTGAAACAACAGGAAGGAAACACTCGGTGAGGCAAAAAAAGGGCCGATCCGAGCCACAGCCCGAATCGGCACAAATTTCTAGAGCTCAAGCACTACTGCGCCAGGGCGGCGACCAATGCCTGCTCCCAGCGCTCGTCGCGCTGGCCACACACGACAAAGAACGGATTGAGCAGCGACTCGCCACGATTGCAACGCAGCGGCTCCAGCGTCTGTGCGTCCAGCACCAGCCCGCCGGCGGCGGTGACCACCGCCTGGGCGGCGGCGGTGTCCCACTCGCAGGTGGGTGCCAGGCGCGGATAGAGGTCGGCCTTGCCCTCCGCTACCAGGCACAGCTTCAGCGAACTGCCCATCGAGGTGCACTCGGTAGACGGCAAGCGTGAACAGAAAGCCTCGAAGGTCTCGGCACCGTGGCGGCGGCTGCCCACCACCACCCAGGGGGCCTGGGCGGGGTCCGGCAGTTCACGCACGCGGATCGGCTGGCGGGACTCGCCCTCGGATCGCCAGGCGCCATTGTCCTGATCACCGAACCAGGTCACCCCCAGCACCGGCGCATGGACCACCCCCAGCACCGGCACGCCGTGTTCGATCAGCGCCACGTTGAGGGTGAATTCACCGTTGCGATTGACGAACTCCTTGGTGCCATCCAGAGGGTCCACCAGCCAATAGCGCGACCAGCCGAGGCGTGTCTCGGTGGCGATCTCGCCAGACTCCTCGGACAGCACCGGCACCTCCGGCGTCAGCCGGCCCAACAGCGCCACCAGGGCGTGGTGGGCGGCCAGATCGGCCTCGGTCAACGGGCTATTGTCGTCCTTGTGCTCGACGTCGAAGTCGCGCTGATAGATTTCGAGCACCAGTCGGCCGGCCTCTTCCACGCCGGCGACCAGGGCGTCCTTGTGTTCACTGCTCAGAGAAACGGGCACGCAAGACTCCTTGATAAAAGGCCCGACCGGAGTCGACACAGCGGGCCGATACAAATGTACCGGGAAGGCCAGGCCTTCCCGGAAATCGATGCCGCCAATCTTACCGCGACTCGACGGTTCAGCGCAGGGGAGGAGACGGATCAGCATGACTTGGGCGTCATTCGCCGGTATTGCCACCGCCTGGTCGCTCCCACCGCCTTGTCGCTACCACCGCCTCGTCGCTACCACCGCCGCTGCCGACGGCCATCGCCAACGCCTCGCCATGCGCGGCCAGACAACGAAGTGGCTGGCCGATCAATCGACGCTGCATAAACTGTAAAAAACCCCTGGTAAGACACCCTAATCACTATTAGTACTTATTTACTAATCATCCACTTGCACCTTGCACCCGAATTGATGCCGATTAAGGCCTATAAACTGTGCCTGTTTTTGACGAGATAAGAGTTTCCCGAACATGAGTTCTGTTAACATGACGCACTACAGACTTAATCGACTTTTGCGCCGTAGGTGAAACTTGGGACAGGGAGTCAATCTACACGCAGATGAAAGGCAACCCCGCCGCAGTGCCATCCTGACCACGGGCGCCCTGGCCAGACAGCCAGCATTGGCGCCCTGTCTGCACGAATTCGATGAACTCCTCTCCTGGGGTCAACGGCATCGCCAAGGCGCCCAGGCAGTGGTCGGCTGGGGCTACAAGCCATCTGCAAACAAGGCTCGGCGTTACGCCGAGCGCCTCGGCATGCCTTACGTTGCCGTGGAGGACGGGTTCCTGCGTTCCTGGGGACTCGGTGTGCAGGGCTATGCCTCTCACTCCCTAGTGGTGGACCACCTCGGCATCTACTACGATGCCTCGCGCCCATCGGATCTCGAGGTCATGATCGGGCAGGACAGCTTCCTGCCCGGCGAACAGCAGCGCGCCGAACGCGCCATGACCCGCCTGCGTGAGCTGCGCCTGTCCAAGTACAACCACGCACCGGACCTCCCGCTGCCCGCCAGCGACACCCCGCGTGTACTGGTGGTCGACCAGACCCGCGGCGACGCCTCGATCGCCTACGGCATGGCCAACGCCAAGAGCTTCGAGGCCATGCTCGACTACGCCTGCGAACACCATCCGCACGCCGACATCCTGATCAAGGCCCACCCGGACGTGGTGGCTGGCAGCAAGGCCGGCCACCTGATGCAGGCCGGCAAGCGCCAGCGCTGTCATCTACTGACCGAAGACATCAACCCCTGGGCACTGTTCGATGCGGTGGAGGCCGTCCACGTGGTCACCAGCCAGCTCGGCTTCGAAGCCCTGATCGCCGGACTGCCGGTCACCTGCCACGGCCTGCCGTTCTACGCCGGCTGGGGGCTCACCGACGACCGTCAGGCCTGCCCTCGTCGTACGCACCGCCCCAGCCTCACCTGGGTGTTCGCCGCGGCCTACCTGCGCTATTGCCGCTACGCCAACCCCTATACCCGGCAAGCCAGCGACCTGGAAGCCACCCTCGACCTGCTGGATGACCAACGTCGCCAGATCGAGGCCGCTGCCGGCGACTGGCAGGTACAGGGATTCTCACGCTGGAAGCGCGGCTTTATCGCCGACTTCCTTGGTCCCAGGGCCAAGCTGCGCAGCACCGGCACGTCCCCCGACACGCCCCCGCCATCGACCACCGCCGCTGTGACACGGCGACTGGTGTGGGGCGATCAACCCGGCCGCGACGATGATGGCGCTTGCTGGCGCATGGAAGACGGCTTTCTGCGCTCGGTGGGACTGGGCATCGATCTGACGCGCCCGATGTCACTGGTCATCGACGGCGCCGGCATCTACTACGACCCCGGCCGGCCCAGTGACCTCGAGACCCTGATCGAGCGAGGCGACTTCTCGCCACAGCTGCTGGCACGTGCTCGCCACGTCATCCAGCGCCTGGTCGCGCTCAAGCTGAGCAAGTACAACGACAGCGCCACCCAGCACAACGAGACCACCCTCACGCCACGCCTGGCGGCTCTCAAGGCCTGCCCCGAGCAGCGCTGCCTGCTGGTACCCGGCCAGGTCGAGAGCGACGCGTCCATTCGTACCGGCGCCACCCAGATCGCCACCAACGCCGCCCTGCTGGCCCGAGTGCGTGAGGCCAACCCCGACGCCCTTGTCATCTACAAGCCCCACCCCGACGTGACCAGCGGCGTCAGGCTGGGACAGGACGTCGACGACACGCACTACGACCACTGCCTGCCCCACGCCGATATCACGGCGCTGATCGAGCAGGCCGACGAGATCCACACCATGACCTCGCTGACCGGATTCGAGGCGCTGCTGCGTGGCAAGCCGGTGACCACCTACGGCGTTCCCTTCTACGCCGGCTGGGGGCTGACCCGGGATCAGGCACCGACGCCCCGGCGCCGCAGCCGCCGAGCCACCCTGGAAGAGCTGGTCGCGGCCGCCCTGATCATCTACCCGCGCTACGTCGACCCGGCCAGCCGCCATTTGATCAACGTCGAGACCGCCATCACTCTGCTGGACCAGCGCCGCCAGGCCCGTCCCCGACTGCGCCTGTGGCAACGGGCCTATCGCCACTACCGCAACACCGTTGAAGGCAGGCACTGACATGCTCTCCCGCAAAAAGTCCTTTCTATTGCTGCAGGGGCCTTGTTCGCCATTCTCTGCCCGCCTGGCCGACCGGCTGGCCGATGACGGACACCATGTCCATCTGCTCAACTTCAATGGTGGCGACCTGCTCTACCGGCGCCGCCAGGGTGCCCGGCTATATCGCGGCTCGCTGCCGGATCTCCCCGAATTTCTGCAGGTCCTCTATCGGCGCGACAACATCACCGATCAGGTGCTGTTCGGTGACCAGCGTCCGGTCCACCGCCCGGCGATCACGCTGGCGCCGGCCTTCGGCGTGCGCACCCAGGTACTCGAGGAAGGCTATTTTCGCCCACACTGGATCACCATGGAGCCGGAGGGCGTCAATGCTCGATCGACCCTGCCCGGCAACCCTGACTGGTTCCTTGAAGCCTACGCACGACTCGGCGACGCCCCGGCCGCCACGCCCTTCAACAGCCCGTTTCGTATCCGCGCCACCCACGACGTGCTGTTCCACCTGGCTGGCCTTGCCAACCCGGCGCTTGCGCCCCACTACCGCAATCACGCACCGGTCACCGCGCCGCTCGAGTACGCCGCCTACCTCAAGCGCTTCTCGCTGCTGCGCTACTACAAGCCCCGCGACGCCCGGCGCATCGAATCCCTGGTTGCATCCTCCAGGCCTTACTTCGTGCTGCCGCTGCAATTGAATGGCGACGCCCAGATCCAGCACCATTCGCCCTACCGGGACATGCTCGAGGTCATCGACAGGGTGATGACCTCGTTTGCCCGCCGCGCCCCCGGCGACGCCCGACTGGTGATCAAGAATCATCCGCTGGACATGGGGCTGGTGAACTACGCCAGGCATATTCGCCGCAAGGCCGACGAACTGGCCATCGACGGCCGCGTCATCTACCTCGAAAGCGGCGACCTGAACCGCCTGCTGCCCGGGTCGCGGGGCATGGTCACGGTCAACAGCACAGCAGGCCTGGTGGCCATGGAGCACGGCTGCCCGACGCTATCGCTCGGCCAGGCCATCTACGCCCTGCCCGGGCTGGTGGCTGGGGCAGGGCTCGACGCCTTCTGGCAGCACCCCGAAGCCCCGGACCCGCGCCTGTTCCACGCCTTTCGTCAGACCTTGCTGCATACGGTGCAGCTCAACGGCGGCTTCTACTGCCGCCGAGGCATCGATCTCGCCGTCGCCCAATGCTCGCCGCGACTCGCCGCCGATCTCAGCCCACTGGAGGAACTGCTGCAATGCCTGCCCAAGGCCGCCTGATACTGATTACCGGGGCGAGCGGCGCCATCGGTGGAGAACTGGCTCGGCGTTACGCTGCCGCCGGTACCGAACTGGTGCTGCACGGCCGACGCCTGGAGGCACTGAAGCCCCTGGCCGAGGACTGCAGGGCCCTGGGCGCGGCGGTCAGCCTGAGCCAGGTCCCCCTCGAAGACGACGTCGCCCGCAACGCCTGGCTCGACGGCCTGCCGCGCACCCCCGATCGGGTTCTGCTGTGTGCCGGCATGAACCACGGCGTCACCAGCCGCCGCGATGGCGAAGACGGCGACACGGCCCGCGCACTGCTCGACCTGAACCTGCGCATCCCCATCGACATGGCCCGCCGCCTGATCCCGGCCATGCAGGCCCGCGGCAGCGGCCAACTGGTCTTCATCAGCTCTCTGGCCGCCTGGTACGGGCTGCCGGTGACCCCGAGCTACAGCGCCAGCAAGGCCGGCATCAAGGCCTATGGCGAGGCGCTGCGCGGTCTGGTCGCCGCCGACGGGGTCGGCGTCACCGTCGTCATGCCAGGCTATGTGCAATCGGCCATGGCCCGCGCCATGCCCGGCCCCAAGCCCTTCCTGATCGGCCCCGAGCGCGCCGCCAGACGTATCCAGGCGGCGGTCGAGGCCAACCGTGCCCGCGTCAGCTTCCCCTGGCCTCTGGCACTCGCCACCCAGTGCCTGGCATTGCTGCCGGCAGGCCTGTCTGGACGCCTGGTGAAGTGGACCGGCTACGGAGTGGAGCGCTGATGTTGCCGGTTTCCTTGTTGCTGTTTCCCTTGTTGCTGGGCCTTGCACTGAGCATCGCCATGGAAGCCCTGGTGCGCCCACGCCCGGACTCGCTGTGGCTGCGTCCCAGGGCAACGCTGATGGTGCACATCGGCACCTGGCTTGTGCTGTTTGCCGTGTCGCTGCTAATACTTCAGCGTGGCTGGCTGAGCGCCGGGCTGCTGCTGTGCCTGCAGCTGGTGGTGGTAGAGTCGGCGCGCACCAAATGGGTGAGCCTGAAAGAACCGTTCCTGGTGCAGGACTTCGACTACTTCCTCGACGCCATCCGCCATCCTCGCCTCTATGTGCCGTTCTTCGGCATCGGCCTCGCCATCGCCGCCAGCGTCTCCGGGGCCCTGGCCTTCGCGGCCTTCCTGTGGTTCGAGCCTGCCCTGTCGGGCTCGCTTGGGGGTGGTGGCCTTGTCGCCACGGTCGCCATCCTCGGCCTTGGCGGCGCCGGCCTGCTCGGCCACGCCTTGCCCCGTCTACCGCAGATAACCCTTAACCCAGCCCAGGATCTGAAGCGCCACGGACTGTTCGGCTTCTTCTGGGCCTACGCCCGCTACCCGCGCCGCCAGATCGATCCGTCGAGCACGCCAGAGTGCTTCCGCCGCCCCGACAGCCTGCCCGGGGCCGACGCCCTGCCCCATCTGGTGGTGGTGCAGAGCGAGTCGTTCTTCGACCCCCGCCCATGGCAGCCAGCGCTTCACGGCAGCGTGCTCGACGGCTGGGACCGACTCTGTGCCGAGAGCGCCGTGCAGGGTCGCCTCGAGGTGCCCGCCTGGGGCGCCAACACGGTACGCAGCGAAGCCGCCTTTCTGACCGGGCTGAGCGGCGCCGCCCTCGGCATGCATCAGTTCAACCCCTACCGTCAGCTGGCACGCCAGCCGGTGCCCAACCTGGTGCGCAGCCTCAAGCGCAGTGGCTATCGTACCGTCGCCGTGCACCCCTACCCGGCGTCCTTCTATCTGCGCCACAAGGTCATGCCGCGCATGGGCTTCGACGAGTTCATCACCCTCGACGCCTTCGACGGGGGGCAGCCAGCCGAAGGCCGACAGGGCGACCGGGACGGCCAGTACATCGCCGACGCGGCGCTGGCACGCAAGGTCGACGAGCTGCTGCAAGCGAGCCCCGATCAGCCGCTGATGGTGTTCGTCATCACCATGGAAAATCACGGCCCGCTGCATCTGGAGCGCGCGGGCGCCGCTTGGCGAGACAAGCTGCCGGCCCCCCTGGCCAAGCCGCTCGGCGAGCGCGGCCGCGATGAACTGGCGGTCTATCTGCGCCATCTGGCCAACGCCGACAGCATGGCGAACGCCCTGGCCGATAGCCTGATTCGACAAGATCGACAAGGCATACTGTGCTTTTATGGCGACCATGTGCCGATCATGGCCAGATCCTATCGCGCGCTCGGCGAGCCCGACGGTCGCAGCGACTACCTGATCTGGACCACCGCTACGTCATCAGCGGGGCCGGCCGAGCCTTTACATGACAACGACATCCCCATCGACCACCTGGCAGCAACTCTGTGGGACACCCTGACCGCCATGGCCAAGGCAAGCACGCGACAGAACAACGCCTGCGCCCGGAAGGCACAGAGATCGAAGCAGCAAGACGAATTACAGGAGCAGGAATGACAAGGCGCGTCGCTATCATTGGAGCCTCCCATCGCTTTCCGAGCAGGCACGATGAGACCTTCTGGGACAGCCTGAGAAAAGGCCAGGACCTGGTCACCGAGGTCGCGCCGGAGCGCTGGGACCACGACGTCTACCGTCATCCCAATCGCCAGCACCCCGGCACCAGCGTCACCTTTGCCGCGGGCAGCCTCGGGGACATCAGCGGCTTCGACGCCGCCTTCTTCGGCATTTCTCCACGTGAGGCGGCACACATGGAGCCCCAGCAGCGGATGCTGCTGGAGCTGGCCTGGGAAGCCATGGAGCACGCCGGGGTCGCGCCGTCAAAGCTGCGCGGCAGCCGCTGCGGCGTCTATATCGGCATCTCGAGTCTCGACTACACCTACCGCCACGCCGACGACCTGCAGGCCATGGACGCCCCATCGGCCACCGGCAACACCTCCAGCATCGCCGCCAATCGTCTGTCCTACGTGTTCGACCTGAAGGGGCCCAGCATGGCGCTGGACACCGCCTGCTCGTCATCGCTGGTGGCCTTCCATCAAGCCTGCCAGGCGATCCGCCACGGCGAATGCGACGCCGCCCTGGCCGGTGGCATCAGCCTGCACCTGCACCCCTTCGGCTTCATCGTGTTTTCCAAGGCCAGCATGCTCTCCGCCAATGGCCGTTGCCGGGTCTTCGACGAGGCCGGCGACGGCTATGTGCGCTCCGAAGGCGCGGGCCTGTTCCTGCTCAAGGACTATGACACCGCCGTCGCCGATGGCGACCGTATCCTGGCCGTGGTGGCGGGATCAGCGGTCAATACCGACGGCCACAAGACCGGCCTGACGGTACCCAACGCCGACGCCCAGATCGCGCTGATGCGTCAGGCCTACGCCGACGCCGGCATTTCCGCGGACGACATCGACTACCTCGAGGCCCACGGTACCGGCACCGCGGTGGGCGATCCCATCGAGACCCACGCCATCGGCCAGGCCCTCGGCCAGGGCCGCAGCCGACCGCTGCCGATCGGCTCGGTCAAGAGCAACGTCGGCCACCTGGAGACCGCGTCCGGGGTCGCCGGCCTGTTCAAGGGGCTCTACAGCCTGATCCACCGTGAAGTCCCGGCGACCATCGGTATCCGCAACCCCAACCCCCGCATCAAGCTCGATGACTGGAATCTGGAGATCGTCGCCGAGCCGCTGAAACTCGCCGACCAGGGGCCGCTGACGATCGGGGTGAACTCCTTCGGCTTCGGCGGCGCCAACGCCCACGTCATCCTGCAGAGCGCCCCCGAGCCGGCAGGCAACGCGAGGCAAGGCAAACCGGGCAACGCCAGCCCGTCCGTCGAGAGCCCTTCCGACGAGAGCCCGGCCCAGGACAGCCCTGTCGACGACAGCCCTGTCGACGACAACCCCGCCGACGACGGCGTCGCCACGCCGGACCGCGCGCTGCCGCTGCGTTTCTCGGCCAACAGCCCTGAGGCCCTGGTCGAACTCGCCGCACGCCTGGCCGAACGCCTGCGCCAGGCCGACACCTCGCTCTACGATGTGGCCTACGCCCTCGACCAGCGTCGGGACCGCCTGAAGCATAGTGGCGTCGTCTTCGCCGAGGACCGCGACAGCGCCGCCGCGATGCTCGAGGCCTTCGCGCAAGCGGACGCAAGCGCCCGCGGCGACGTGACCAATGCCCGTGGCGTCGTGACCGGCACCGCTCAGGCCGACGCCAGTGGCCCTGTCCTTGTCTATTCCGGCAATGGCTGTCAGTGGTTCGGCATGGGACGCGACCTGCTGAACGAGTCGCCGCTGTTCGCCGACGCCATCGACCGCATCGACGCCCTGTTCATGCCCCTCGGCGGCTTCTCGCTGCGCGCCGAACTCGAGGGCGTCGACGGTGACCGCCTCGAGCGTACCGAGATCGCCCAGCCGACCCTGTTCGCAATCCAGGTGGCGATCACCCAGGTGTTCGAGCATTGGGGCATCCGGCCAGCCGCCGTGATCGGCCACAGTGTCGGCGAAGTGGCCGCCGCCTGGGCCTCCGGCGCCTTGACCCTCGACGAGGCGGTCAGCGTGATCACCCAGCGTAGCCACTTCCAGGGCATGACCCGTGGCCAGGGAGTCATGACCGCCGTGGTGCTCGATGCCGACAGCACCGCCGAGTGGCTCGAGGATCCGCGCTTCAACGAGATCAGCCTGGCCGGCGACAACAGTCGTCAGGGCGTGACCCTGGCCGGCCCCGAAGGCCCCATGGCAGCGCTCGAGAAAGCCCTGGGCGACGCCCAGATCGCCTGCTTCCGCCTGCCCCTGGACTACGCCTTCCACAGCCCCGCCATGGACGTCATCAAGGATGACGTGGTCGCCTCCCTGGCCGATATTCGCCCGCGCGAGGCCCGCTGCCCCTTCTATTCCACCGTCGCCGGCGCCCAGCTCGACACCCGCGAGCTGGACGCCCACTACTGGTGGCGCAATATTCGCGAGCCGGTCAGCTTTACCCCGGCGATGGAGGCGCTGCTCGACACCGGCGCCAACGTCTTCGTCGAGATCGGCGCCCACCCGGTACTGCGCCGCTATCTGAACGATGCGCTGAAGGCGCGCCAGGGCGACGGTCTGGTGATCACCACCCTGGAGCGCGACGCCGACGGCATCGACGCCCTGAATCGTGGCCTCGGGCGGCTGTGGCTCAGCGGCATCACCATCGACGACAGCCGGATCTTTCCGCTGGCAGGTGACTTTGCCGAGCTGCCGCTCTATCCCTGGCAGCACGAACGCTTCTGGATCACCCCCAGCGGCCACGGCGGCGGCTTGATCGACCGCCACATCGAGCATCCGCTGCTCGGCTACCGCCTGGCCCAGCAGCGCACCACCTGGCACAGCCAGCTGGATGTCGAGCGTCTGCCCTGGCTGGCCGACCACGTGGTCGGCCAGGCCGCGGTCTTTCCCGGTGCCGGCTACGTCGAAATGGCGCTGGCCGCCGCCATCCATCACCGTGCCCCGACGCTGGTCGACATCGAATCGCTGGAAATCCACGCACCGCTGATGCTCGATGCGCCCCACGGACGTCAGACACGTCTGACCCTGAGCGACGCCCAGGGGCATATCACCATCGACTCCCGCGACACCCAGGAGGCCGGCGACTGGCAACGCAACGCCAGCGCCCGGTTGATGGCCGAGAGCGCCGGCTCGCTGCTCGAACAGACCCCGCCGACGCTGCCGTCGCGGGCACCGGACGTCACCCTGGAAACCCACCTGGCCATGGCCAGCCGTCTGGGTCTGGACTACGGACCCGCCTTCCAGGCGATTCCCCGGGCCTGGCGCGAGGGCGACACCATGCTCGGCGAGATCGTGCCCACAGGGGCCGAGGGCGAACCGCTGCACCTGTCGCCGGGCATTCTCGATAGCGCCTTTCAGCTGTTTCTGCCGCTGCTGGCCGACAGCGAGGCCGCCGCGGCCGGCTACGCCTTCGTGCCCATCCGTATCGATCGCCTGCAGTTCCGTGCCGACGCCGGCCGCCCCGCCCTGGCCAAGGCCAGGCTGCGCGGACGGGCGCCTCACTCGTTCACCGCCGACTTCAGCCTGTTCGACGCCGAAGGCCGCTGCCTGGCCCATCTGGACGCCACGCGATTCCGCCTGGTACGGCTTAAAAATGCTGGCCACGGCGCCATCAGCCTGGTCGGCAATGTACTGACCCCGGCACCGCATCCCCGTCAGGTCGATGACGTCACCCTCGACGCACTCGCCAAGGCCCTGCCCGATGCCCTGCAGAAGCACCTGCATAAGCACTTGCATAGGCACCTGCACAGGGTCCCGCAGGAGCCCCGGCAAGACACCGGCGCCACAGCGGACGCCGCCTCGCCGTCTGCCGATCGTCGCTACGCTAGCGAGCTGGCAGCGCTGCTCAACCGCCTGAGCGAAGCCTTCGCCGATCAGGCACTGAGCCGACTGGGCCACCACCAGCGGCTCGAGCGCGCCGAGTTCGAGCGCTATCTGCTGGAGTATCCGGGCAGCGCAGCCCAGTGGCGACAGCTGGTCGCCCAGCTCGAGGCCAGCGGCGGCCTGGTCGCCGATGACAAGGGCTGGACCCGCATCGACGAAGACGAACGCCTGGACCCGGCGCCGATCTGGCAGCTGCTGATCGACGACTACCCCGACGATGCCCTGCTGATCCAGCGTCTGGGGCGCCATGGTCTGCACCTGAGCGAACTGCTGACCGGCCAGCGCGACGCCGCCGCCATCGGGCTGACGCCGGCCTCGCTGTCCGCCCTCGCCCCGCATACCCTGGGCCAGTCCGGCTGGCAGGCGCTGGGCCGCTGTCTTGCCGCGGCGCTGTCGGCTGCTGCGGAGTCGATCCAGGGAGAATGCCGACGTCTCGGCGTCATCGAAGCCGGCGTCGGCGCCCCGCGCCTGAGCGAAGCCCTGAGCCCCCTGGTCGACCCCGACCACCTCGATCTTCACCTGATCGTCGGCGACGACGACGCTCGCCAGCGCGCCACGCGCCTGAAGGAACGCTGCCCGCTGATCACGCTGGAAAGCGCTGGCGAGGCCCCAGCCGCCGAGCGCCGACGCGCCCAGCTCGGGCTGATCATGGTCGACACCGTCGATCACGAGGCCTCCAGACGCCAGCTTCATGACCTTGGCGAACGCCTGGACCCGGGCGCCACCCTGCTGGTGCTGCACGCTCCCGGCGCCCCCTGGTGGGACGCCCTGGCCGCTACCCCCGCGCTGGCGCAAGGCGACAACCCCCGGCTGTGCGAGAAGGCCGACCTCGAAGCGATGCTGGCCGAACTGGCCCAGGGCGACGTCAGCGCCACACCCCTCGATGAAGGCGACGAGAGCGTGGTGCTCTACTCGCTGCGCCTGGCCGAGCGACCGGCACCAGGCACCGAGCGACCGGCGCCAGGCACCGAGGAAGCGCACCACGACCAGGCCATGCTGCCTGCGCAACTGCTGGTCCACGACGAGGCCACCGCCGAGGCCGCCAAACGCCTCGCCGATGCCCTGAGCGCGGCGGGAGGTCAGGTATCACGGCTGGCGCTGCCGCCGGGGAATATCGAGGGGGCCAACGCCGCCCTCGATGCCACCCTCGACGCCACCCTTGCCGAGGCCACTCGCCTGACATCCGGTCAATCGTCGAGCTCCACTGCGCGACAGGACAGCGACCCGACGCCCCCCCCGGTCAACCTGATCGACCTGCGCGGGCTCAATGACGCCGCCGACGAGATCGAGCGCTGCGATCGCCTGGCCCATTGGGTGAGGCGCCTGGAAAATACCTCCCAGCGCTGTCGCCTGTGGGTGCTGACCCGAGGCGTGGCGTCCCTGTTTGCCGACCAACCGGCAGGCGTCGGTGCGGCCGCTGCCGATACCGGTCCTGACGCTGCCACCCCGGCCGACGCCGCGACCTGGGGCTTCGCGCGCTCGCTGGCCAACGAACTGTCCCAGGCCCGGGTCACCCTGGTCGATCTCGACCTGAACACGACCAGCGGCCAGCCCCAGGCATCATCGAGCGCTCATCTGCTGGACGGTCCCGTCCTGCAGGCCCTGACCCTGGAGCTTTGCTCACCCGGCGAGGAAACCGAGCTGATACTCGGTGCCGAGGGCCAGCGCTTCGCCACACGCCTGCGGGTCCAGACCCGCGACGCCGAGCGTGGCGCCGCGGACGCGGCCCCGGGCGCCCACGAAACCACCGACAGCGCAGCAACCGCCGTCGAGCCCACCCGGGCCCCGCTTCAGGCCAGCAGCCTGGGGGTGACCCTGCCCGGCCAGCTACGTCACCTGCACTGGCAACCGCGCCCCCTGCGCCAACTCGGCGAACAGGATGTCAGCGTCCGTGTCCAGGCCACCGGGCTCAACTTCCGCGACGTGATGTACACCCTCGGCCTGTTGTCCGATGAAGCCATCGAGAACGGCTTCGCCGGCGCGAGCCTCGGACTCGAGTTCGCCGGGGTCATCGAACACGTCGGCGAAGGGGTCAGCGACCTCGCCCCCGGCGACGCCGTGGTCGGCTTCGGCCCCAGCAGCTTCAGCGACCGCGTGGTGGCTACCCGTGGCGCGGTCACGCCGCTGCCGAACGGCATCAGCTTTGCCGCCGCCGCGACCATACCGACGACCTTCTTCACCGTCTTTTATGCGCTCAAGCAGCTGGCCCGACTGGCGCCCGGCGAACGGGTGCTGATCCACGGCGCCGCCGGTGGCGTCGGCCTGGCGGCGATCCAGGTCGCCCGCTGGCTGGGTGCCGACATCTACGCCACCGTCGGCAGCGAAGAAAAGGCCGACTTCCTGCGCCTGTACGGCGTCGATCGCCTCTACAATTCCCGCGCCCTGACCTTCGCCGAAGAGATCCTGCGCGACACCGACGGCCAGGGCGTCGACGTGGTGCTCAACTCGCTGGCCGGCGAAGCGATCAACCAGAACCTTCGGGTACTGGCGCCCTTCGGTCGCTTCCTCGAGCTCGGCAAGCGCGACTTCTACGAAAACACCCCGATCGGGCTGCGTCCGTTCCGCAACAACCTTAGCTACTTCGGCATCGACTCCGACCAGTTGATGAAGCTGCGCCCGGCGCTGACCGAGAGCCTGTTCGGCGAGATGATGGCGCTGTTCAACGCCGGCACCCTGCATCCGCTGCCCTACACCGCCTTCGATCACCATCGCGTCATCGATGCCTTCCGCTACATGCAGCAGGCACGCCAGATCGGCAAGCTGGTGGTGACCCGCAGCGACGACGCCGACACCGTGGCGGAGGCGCCTGCGTCCACCAGCCGCGAACGTTCGCCCCTGCGGCTGGATGCCGACGCCAGCTACCTGGTCACCGGTGGACTCTCGGGCTTTGGCCTGCGCACCGCCGAATGGCTCGCCGAACGTGGCGCCGGACATCTGGTGCTGCTCGGTCGCCGTGGCGCCACCACCGACGAAGCCGAACAGGGCATCGCGCGTATCCGCGCGCTGGGCGCCGAGGTGTCGGCGCTGGCCTGCGACATCACCGACGACCAGGCCCTGGCCAGGGTCATCGCCGACTGCGGCGTCACTCGTCCGCCGCTCAAGGGCGTGGTGCACGCTGCCACCGTGATCGACGACGGCCTGATCCGCCATCTCGACCGCGAGCGTATCGAACGCGTGCTGGCCCCCAAGATCCAGGGCGCCCGCCACCTCGACGCCCTGACCCAGGGGCTCGACCTCGACCTGTTCGTGCTCTACTCGTCGGCCACCACCCTGTTCGGCAACCCCGGCCAGGCCAACTATGTCGCCGCCAACACCTGGCTCGAGGCGCTGGCGGAGCGGCGGCGGCGCAACGGGCTCCCGGCCACCTGCGTCTGCTGGGGGGCGATCGAGGACGTCGGTTTCCTTGCCCGCCATACCCGTACCCGGGACGCCCTGCAGGAACGCCTCGGCGGATCTGCCCTGCGCTCTTCCCAGGCCCTCGAGCTGCTCGGCAGGCTGCTCGAGCAGGACCGCTCCGGTATCGGCGCGCTGGAACTCGACTGGCACGCCCTGGCGCGCTTCCTGCCCACCGCCGAGGCGCCACGCTTCGTCGAGCTGGCCGGGGCCGCCGGCGAGGACAACCACCGCAACGAGGGCAACGGCGACCTGCGCCAGCGCCTGGCCGGCCTGTCGCCGGACGACATGCAGGCGGAGCTGGTCTCACTGCTGAAAGAGGAGCTCGCCACCATTCTGCTGATCGACGCCGAGCGCATCGACAGTCAGCAGTCGGTCTACGAGCTGGGCTTCGACTCGCTGATGGGGGTCGAGCTGATGACCGCCATCGAGGCGCGCCTGGACGTTCAGCTTTCGGTGATGGTGATGAGCGAGGCCAACAGCCTCGACAAGCTGGCCCACGTGCTGGTGCGCAAGCTGACCCAGGAAGACGGCGACACCGGCGACGACGCACTGCTCTCGCTGGCCAGCGCCCACGGCGGTGAAGCCGCCCTGGACCCGGCACGGGAGAACGCCGAATGAGACGCAACGATCGCGACGCGCTGAAGCAGCGCCTGCTGGCCCGCAGCAAGGACCGCCCACGGGGCCAGCGCGCGGCGCCCGAGCCGGGCAGCGGCAACAGCCGCCTGACCCGCTTCGACACCCTGCCCCAGTACCAGCAGATCACCATGATGCGAGAAGGGGCCGAGCGGCTGGGGCTGAAGGACCCGTTCTTCCGTCCCCATGACGGCGTCGCCGGCGCGACCAGCGTCATCGAGGGCCGCGAGGTCATCAACTTCGCCAGCTACAACTATCTGGGGCTGGCCGGCGACCCCCGGGTCAATGAGGCGGCCAGGCAGGCGCTGGAGCGCTACGGCACCACGGTCTCGGCCAGTCGCATCGTCTCCGGTGAACGTCCGATCCACCGTGAGCTCGAGCGCTCCCTGGCCCAGGCCTACGGATGCGACGATGCGGTAGCCTTCGTCAGCGGCCACGCCACCAACGTCTCGACCCTGGGTCAGCTGCTGGGGCCGAAGGACCTTATCGTCCATGACGAGTGGATCCACAACAGCGCGGTGGTGGGCGCGCAGCTTTCCGGCGCCAAGCGCATGAGCTTCGCCCACAATGACCCCGAGGCGCTGGCCGATCTGCTGGCGCGACACCGCCAGGACTTCGAGCGTGTTGCCGTGGTCATCGAAGGGCTCTACAGCATGGACGGGGACGTGCCCGACCTGCGCGCCTTCGTCGAGGTCAAAGAGCGCCATCAGGCCTGGCTGATGGTCGACGAGGCCCACTCCTTTGGCGTTCTCGGCAAGCACGGACGAGGGCTTGGCGAGTACGCCGGCGTCGCCACCGACGAGGTCGACATCTGGATGGGCACGCTGAGCAAGTCGCTGGCGAGCTGCGGCGGCTATATCGCCGGCTGTCAGGCGCTGGTCGATACCCTGCGCTACCTGGCCCCGGGCTTTCTGTATAGCGTCGGCATGCCTCCCCAGGCCGCCGCCCCGGCGCTGGCCGCGCTGACGCTGATGCAGCAGGAGCCCGAACGCCTCGAGCGGCTGCACCACATCTCGCGCTACTTCCGTGACCAGGCCCATGCCGCCGGCCTCGACACCGGCAAGAGCATCGGCGCCGCGGTGGTGCCGATCATCACCGGCAACTCACCGGCGGCGGCATTGATGTCCCAGCGCCTGTTCGACGACGGCATCAACGTCCAGCCCATCGTCTACCCGGCCGTGCCCGAACGCAGCGCCCGCCTGCGTTTCTTTCTGTCCAGCGAGCACACCACCGACCAGATCGACCACACCATCGAGCGGCTCAAGCACGCCCACCAGGCCCTCGGCCGCTGAGGTCAGCGCACCGCATCCTGCCTGGCCGCCGCCACCGCGGCGTGATGCTCCTGTCACAAGGCAGCAAGATAAAAAAATGGCGGCGCCCCAGAGGAGCGCCGCCCAAACGATCAAGCCAGCAAAGGCGATGTCCTGCATCGTGTCGAGGCTATCCGAAAGCCACTACGCCACTAGGCCACTACGACAGACACCGCATTCAAGACAAGAACTATAGACATCCAAAAGCCACTATAGGCTAGGCGCTGTCCGAAAAGTCGACGAGCGAAGGTTAGACAAGGCAAAAATCGGTGAGACAGCGCAGTTTACGGGGTGTAAATGAGCATGTTGATCCGATTTTTAACGCCGTATTACCGAGCGCAGGCACTTTTCAGACAAGCCCTAAACACAGGGTGCCGTACAAAGACACCTGAAGCATCCGTATTTTGCCCCGAGTTGTGTTCGGTCAACTTCCGAACCCGACGAAGCGAAATGGCACTATGTGATGCCAGTCACATACCACTGGCAATCATGCAGCCGACCCTGCAAGAGGCTCGGCTGCACAAGGCGTCGTCAGCAGCCGAAATGACGACTACCCGACGCCGTTACATCTTTTGTCGCCGTTAGAAGCGGTAAGACACGCCCACCTGCAGCAGACTCTCTTCCGGGGACACTTCAAAAGTATCTTCACCGGCTTCGACGTCTTCACTGGAATAGTCAGTGCGCGTCCACTCGAGGCGCATGGCGACAGCGTCGGTCAGATCCGTTTCCATCCCGAGGCCATAGCGCACACCGCCGAAGTCCTCATCCTTGGAGTAGGAGTCACCCTCAACATCAGTGCCGGAGCCGCCAAAGCCGTCCTGATAGGACGAGCGATTGCTCCAGCTCTGCTTGTACTCGTATTCGGTCTGCTGATAACCGAGCTTGGCGTAGACACGGGTGGCGCTGGTCAGCTCCATGCCGGCCAGCAGGCCGATGCCATAGGACTTGCCGGCTTCCAGCTCCTGAGAGGATTCCCTGGAACCGGAGGCGCTATAGCCGAAATCATCACTGTAGGAGTATTCGCTGTAGTCAGAAAACTCGGCGTCGGCACCGCTGGTGCCCAGGTTCAGTTCCACGGCGCCGTAGAAGCGTTCTGTCAGGCCGAACTTGACCCCGGCAAAGATGCCACCGGCCACACCGTCAAGGCCGTAGGAATCGTAGTTGAAGCCATAGCTGGAGACGTCTGTATAGGAGGCGCCTACGTCTCGAGAGGTTGTGCTGTCGGAGATCTCGACAGAAGAATCGAGATAACCCGCCTGGGCGCCCAGATAAAACTCTGGTGCCGCCATGGCAGAGGTCGTGGCTCCTGCGGTAGCCACAAAAAGTGCAGAAAGCTTGAGTACGCTTTTCATTTTTAGTTTGTTTCCCTATGCGTGAATTGCTGCCTGCCTTGCGTCAGGCAGAGCGATTCTAGTGTCACATAAGAAATATGTAAATTAGGTTCTATTGATTTTGTTAAATCTGAGCACAGCGTTTCGCAACTCGGCCAAAGCCGCTAGAACTTTAGACATTTTTTTAATTTTTTATAAAAGTAAGGGCTCACTATCATCGGGAATGCGCTTCTACTGCTGGTTATCTCAGAACCATGAAGTCGCACTCCTTTCCCGGCACCACGCCGTCCAGATATTTACGAATCCCGGCACGCCTTGAGCGTTGATTCAAGGTTTTTGCGGGCCTGCCGTAAAGCCATGTTGCACCCCCGAAAGCCACTTGAAGACACTAGACAAACGTCCTTGGCTATTTCCTCAGCTATGCCCTTGGCTATTCCCCTCACCCTGCTCCGAGTTGACGCCCACACGCCAAAAAAGCCCCAGCCACGGCGCCGCTGAGCGCTCCGTAGCGTCCCTGTGCATGCACTGAGTCACGCACTCTTCCCTGTCCTGGGAAAGCCCGCGCCAGCCGGGCGATTTCGTCATCAAACAGACATGAATAAATTAATCCTAGATATTGCTAATAAAGCGAAAAAACACAACAATCATTCATGCAAAATGACTACCTCAAAGGCCGGCAATCGCGACACGTCTTGCCCGTCTCGCGGGCAACGGAGCCTTGCATGTCGATGGCTCGGGAAGATCGGCCGAGGTAGCCAGCGGCTCGGGAACCGCCGCTGGAACTCACCAGCGTCGGCGCGGGCGCCGACAAGAACCATCCTCTGAGCAAAGGTATCATCATGAAGAAGGGAATAATTGCGGTCGCAGGCGCAACCGGGCTTCTGGCCAGCAGCATTGCCGCCGCCAATGGCCTCAGCCTTGACCAGCTGATCCAGACAGGCCAGACGCTGCCCCAGATCGAGAGCATCCTCGACGACGGCCCCTCTGCACTGAACAGCAACAGTGGCACCGTCACCCTGAACGACGGCTCCAAGCTGGTGTTCAGCGCCCCCGAGGGCACCTCTACCCTGAACCAGGCATTGTCCGGCGATAGCGGCACGGTGCTGGTCAACGGCAACCCGGTGGCGGTCTCCACCAGCGCCTCGAGCCTGGGTTCGGCCTACAACAACGGTGACCAGACCTCCACCTTTACCGTGTCGGCGCTGGTCGAAGGCCGCCCGGTGACCCTGGAGTGGGAAGGCCCGCTGGAAGCCGTCAACACCGCCAGCACCCTGAATGCCACCCTCAACGGCCAGCCGATCACCCTGCAACTGCCGGAAGGCACCACCCTGGCTGACTTCAACGGCGACACCCCCATCACCCTGCTCGATGGCGATGGCAATGTGCTGTTCTCAGGCCAGCTCGACTCCCTGACCCGTGACGAAGCGCTGGCCCTGGCCGCCGAACTCGGCGCGCTGAACGTCGACCAGGCACTGCGCGGTGCCCAGAAGCAGGCGCTGGCCCAGAACTTCAATCCGATCATCCGTCAGATCGACTCGGCCATGTTCCCCAGCGCCGAAGGCCACTACAGCCGCCCCGAAGGCACCAACCTCTGGGCCTCCACCGAGATCAGCGACTTCGACGGTGACGTCGCCAACTCGAGCTACTCCGGTGACGGCAAGGTCGCGCTGCTCGGTATCGACTTCAAGCATCGCAATGTGCTGGTCGGTATCGCCGCTGGCAACAGCGAGATGGACCTGGACCACAACGGCAGCGGCCGCACCGACCTCGGCGGCGAGATGATCTCTCCGTACGGCGCCGTGTCCTTCCTCGACGGCACCATCGTCCTCGACGCCATCGTCATGTACCAGGAGCTGGACGGTTCGATCCGCGGCGACTACCTGGCTGAGCCGATCGACCTGGACGGCGATCGCTGGGCCGCGCGTGGCTCCGGCACCTACTTCCTGCCCGAGTACCACTCCGTGCGCACCGGCCTGACCGTCGGCGGCGCCTACATGGAAGACGACCTCGACGGCAAGTACATCGGCGACACCAATGACTACGGCGTCGAGCTGGGTGAAGTGTTCGGCGGCGTGAAGTTTGGCGCCGACTTCTTTACCGGTGAGGTGTACGGCAGCCTGCTCTACCACTACGACGTCTCCAGCGACGTGAACAGCGATGCCGACTACCTGGACGACGAGGAAGGTGACCGCACGGTGCTCGAACTCGGCGCCGCACACCGTCTCGGTACCAACATGGACTTCGGCGTCGCCGGCCGCACCACCCTGGGCTCCAGCAGCACCGAGTACGACTCCATCAACGCTACCCTGTCCTACAACTTCTAAGACGGTAGCGACGCCGGACCCGGCCTGGGGCCGACCCTCAGGCCCGGTCTTAGCGCCAGACCGGAGACTCAGCCCTGGCCGCAGGACGGGAGCCGGCGACCCGACAAGCAACGGGAAGCGTCATCGACGCTTCCCGTTGTTGTCTTCCCGTTGTTGTCTTCCCGTTGTTGTCTTCCCGTTGTTGTCTTCCCGTTGTTGTCTTCCCGTTGTTGTCTTCCCGTTGTTGTCTTCCCGTTGTTGTCTTCCCGTTGTTGTCTTCCCGTTGTTGTCTTCAGGCGCTCCCCGCCTTCAGTACAGCCTTGCCTTGATGATCGGCTTGAGCAGATAGCTCAGCAGCGATCGCTCACCGGTCTGGATGTCGACCTCGGCCACCATGCCGGGCCGAATGGCGAGACGCTCGCCGTGGCGCTCCAGGTGGGCTTCATCGGTGCGCACCAGCACCTCGTAGTAGGACACCTTGCCGCGCGGCGTTTCCTCTTCGATCGTGTCCTCGCTGATCTGCTCCACCGTGCCTTCCAGGTCGCCGTAGATGGTGTAGTCGTAGGCCGTGATCTTGACGCTGGCCGGCATGCCCGGCGCCACGAAGGCCACGTCCTCCGGACGAATCCGCGCCTCGATCAATAGCTGGTCTTCCAGCGGCGTGATCTCCAGGATCGGCTCGCCAGGCTGGATGACCCCACCGGTGGTGGTGACCATGATGTCGTTCACCCGCCCGTGTACCGGCGACACGATCTCGGTGCGCTCGAGCTGGTCGCGACGCTGCAGCAGGGTCTGCTCCAGCGTCGACAGCTCCGCCTGTTTAGTGGAAAGCTCGGCATAGGCGTCCTGGACATAGGTATTGCGCATCTCGGCCAGCTTGCCGGCCAGCGAGGCCACCGTCTGCTGCAGCTTCAGGACCTCCATCTCGCTGACGGAGCGTCGTTCGACCAGCGGTTCCAGCAGCCTCAACTGGCGCCTGGCGATGGCCATCTCGTCCTCGATGGAGGCCTCCGCCTGCAGCAGGCGATTGCGCCGGGCCTCGAACAGCGCGCGTTCGGAGCGCGCCAGCTCGCCCTGCTCATCGATATCGTCGGGAAAACGGATGCTCTCCTGCTCCAGCACCTCCGCTTCCAGGCGCGCGATGGACGCCCTGAGGACCTCGACCTGACTCATCGTTTCCAGGTAGGCGCTGCGAAAGCGCGTATCGTCCAGCCGCAGCAGAGGCTGCCCTGCGGCGACCCGCTCGCCCCGCTGCACCAGCAGGCGCTCGAGGATGCCGCCCTCCAGGCTCTGTATCGTCTGCATGCGTGACAAGGGCACCACCTTGCCGTCACCGCGCGTGACCTCGTCGATGGTGGCCCAGGACGCCCAGGCGATAAAGATCGCGATGGTGGCGACGCAGGCCCACAGGATGGCGTGGGTTCCCTGGGGCAGCGAGCTTCCTCCCTGCAGCTGTTCCAGCACCCGTCGCTGGCGTGATGTTGCGCTGGCCATGTCATTGCCCTCCTGCGGCGCGGGCGGCGGTGGTCCTGACCTGATTGCCCGAGACCACCTTGTCGACGGGGCCATCCATGACCCGCCGGCCATCCTTGAGCACCACCGCCCGGCGCACCAACGACAACAGCGACTTCTTGTGGGTCGAAATCACCACCGTCCGCCCCTCCAGCCAGCGTGAAAGGAAGGCGATCACCTGCTGTTCGTTGGACTGGTCGTAGGCAGCCGTAGGCTCATCCATCAGCACGATACGCGGATCCTGCAGGATCAGCCGGGCCAGGCCGACCGCCTGGCGCTGACCACCGGACAGGCTGGCATTGCCCTGAAGCGGCATATCCAGCCCCAGGGCGTGCCGGCGGACGAAGCGACCGAGGCCGACATGGTCGAGCGCCTCCATCAGCTCCTCGTCGTGATAGGCGCCGCCGTCCAGCATCAGGTTGTCGCGCAGGGTGCCGTGGAACAGCGCGATGTCCTGGGGCACATAGCCGATGGCCCGGCGACGATCCCCCGGCTCGATCTGGCTCAGGTTCACCTCGTCGAGCTGGACCGTCCCGCTCGCCGGATCGATCAACCCCGCCAGCAGCCGCAGCAGGGTCGACTTGCCCGCGCCATTGCCTCCCAGCAGGGCGATGCGCTCGCCGGCGGCGAGCGACAGCGAGTCGAGCGCCAGGGCCGGCGGCGCATCCTGTTGATAGGCGAGCCCGACCTCGCGCAGTTCGTAACGCCCCTGGACCCGTTCCTTGCGCACAAACTGGCGTCCAGCCGGGCGTTCTGTCGGGGCGTCCATCAGGCCATCCAGGCCCTCCATGGCGACCTTGACGTGCTGCCAGCGCGCCAGAATACCGGCCACCTGGGCCATCGGCGCCACCACCCGTGAGGTCAGGATGGTACAGGCGATCAGGCCACCGACGGTCAGCTCGCCGGCGGAGATGACGTAGACACCGGCGATGACCACACCGACATACACCAGCTGCTGGACCATGGAAGCGCCGTAGGTCAGCTTGGATGACAGCCGCCGATGGCGGGTGGAGGCATCGGCGAGCTCTTCTGACAGGCTGTCCCACAGCCGCAGGTGGCGGCCCTCGGCACGACTGGCCTTGACCGATTCCAGATGGTCGATGGTCTCTAGCAGTACCCCCTGGCGCACCGCCCCTTCACGCAGGTTCTGGCGCGACAGCCGCGCCAGCTTGCGCTGGGCCAGCAGGCCGGGCAGCACCATCATCACGATGCCTGCCACCGGCACCCACACCATGTCGCCACCGATAAAGTAGATGACACCGAGAAACAGCACGACGAAGGGCAGGTCGCTGATCGCACCGATGGTGGAAGACGTCAGGAACTCGCGAACGCTCTCGAACTCTCGAATCTGGCTGGAAAAGGCCCCCACCGACCCGGGCTTGGCCGCCAGGCGCAGGTTCATTACCTGCGAAAAGAGCCGCGACGACAGCTGTTGATCGAGCTGCTTGCCGGTATTGTCGAGCAGGCTCGCCCGCAGTACCCGCAGGCCAAATTCGAGCAGGATCGCCAGACCGACACCGCTGGCCAGAATCCACAGGGTGGAGAACGCCTCATTGGGCACCACCCGGTCATACACCTGCATGGCAAACAGCGCCGTGCCGATGGCCAGCAAGTTGGCCATCAAGGCCGCCACGCCGACCTCCACCCAGGTTCCCCAGCAGCGACTCAGTGGGCCTTTCAGCCAGTGCTCCTGCGGTTCCTCGGCGAAGCCTCCGGCCCGATCATCCGGCTGAAGGTCCGGCCTGGCGACGATCGTCACGCCGGTGTGCCTGGCGCAAAGCTCTCGGGGGCTCCAGGTTTCGGTGCCACCACCGCTTTCACTCAGCAGTACCTTGATCGCGCCCTCTTCACGGGCCACCACCGTCACCCAGCGCTCGTCGTCCAGCTCGATCAGCACCGGCAGCAGGTCATCGGCCAGCTTGTCCAGCGGCACATCGAGACAGCGTGCCTTCATCTGTACCCGCCTCAGCGCGCGTGGCACCTCGGACACGGGTAGCCGTCCCTGCTCCAGCGGCAGGCCATCGCCGAGTTCGGCGGTGGTGCAATGCCGGTCCCACTGCTCGCACAGCACGACCAGCCCCTCTCGTAATGCGTCTCCAGTCACGCCTTGTGACGACTCCATCGCTCAGCCTCCCTGCGCGATATCCTGTTCCTCGAGCCTCGGCACGACGGCGGCCAGCGTTCCCAACTGCGAAGCGGCCCGGTACTGCAGGCGCAGTTGCTGGATCTCCACGTCGATACGCTGTCTGGCCGCCTCGAACCGCTCGCTCTCGATACTGAGCAGATCGGCGATATCCCTGAGACCGACGCTGAACTGGTCTTCGTAGGTCGTCAGGACCTCGCCGGCCCGATCGATCTGTTCCTCGAGCCCTTCCAGACGCCACTGGGTCACCTGGTACTGCTCCTTCAAGCCGGCGATGGTGCGCTGAAGGTCACGCCGTGCGGCCCGCCGCGAGAATTGCGAGGACTCCACACGCTGGGCGGCAGCGTCGGTCCTGCGCCAGTTGGACAGCCCCTGAATGGGCTCCATGCGAACACGCAGGGCGATCACCTGGTCCTCTTCCATCACCCCGCCGACCTCACGCCTGAGCAGCGAGCCCTCGAGGTTGAGCTGCGGCATCAAGGCCGCCTCGGACTCCTCCAGCTCAGCCTTCGCCACAGACACGTCGGCCTCGCTCTGTTCGAGCACCGGGGCGTCTTCGATCGCAAGGTCCACCTGCGCCGGCGCGGCCAGGCTTGCCAGATAGTCCTCGGGGTCGGGCATCTGGGTGGCCAGGATGTCCCGTTGCAGCAACACCCGCAGTTCCTGCTGGGCCTCACGCAGGCCACCCCGCTCCATCGCCAGTTGCTCACGGGCACGGGCGATATCCAGACGGCTGCGCTCGCTTTCGCTGCGATCGCTGTAGCCACCAAGATCACGCTGGTCGGTCATCGCCGCCAGCGCCTCGAGCCGGTCCAGGTAGCCCTCCACCTCGACGACACGGCGCTGAGCCGCCACCACGTCGAGGTAAAGCTCGATGATATCCAGTGCCACTTCGTCGCTGGTCACCTTGAGCGAGGCCAACCGATGCCGATATTCGGCCGATGCCGACGCCACCTGTGACGCGATGCGGCCCCAGTCATACAGCACCTGGGTCGCCGTGACGTCGTAGCCGAGCTCTCCCATCAGCGAGTTCTCGGGACCCGCCGACACCTCCACCGAGGGCCAGTAGCTATCGCGCGCGATATCCACCTCGGTGGCGGCCACACGGACGTCGGATTCCGCCGCCCGTATCTCGGGATTGACGGCCAGCCCCTGGACCACCGCTTCCGACAGGCTAAGCGCCTGGGCCTGAAGGGCGCAGACCATCAGCGCCCCGCCAGCGAGCCACGAACGGCGCCTTGGCCAGCGTGGTCGACCTGACATTGGTTGCACTGCGCCAGGCGCTACCCCCACCCTCAATTGACCTCCACGTTGACGGTGTCTTCCACCAGCAGCGTGGTGCTGCCCAGGCTGTACTCGACATAGGTGGTGTCGCCGCTGGTCTGCTCGTTGCCCGTGGCCACGGCGCCGCTAGCACTGAGCGTATCGCCGTCATCACCCTCCACCTTCAGAATGTTGTCATCATCGGTCAGGGCGATGGCCTCGTCCTCGTCGAGGGTCAGGCGGGATGCGCCGTCGTCGTCTCCCAGGTCGATACGCTCGATATTGCCGACCGTGCCGACGTCAGCATCGGTCAGGTCGAGATCGATGCCGCCATCGAGCAGCAGCACATCCTCGCCGGTACCGCCGTCGATGGTATCGAAGCCCGTCCCGGAAAGACGAATCTCATCGCTGCCGGCGCCACCATTGAAGGTATCGCTGCCCTGACCATCGATCAGCAGATCGTTGCCATCGCCACCGTTGAGGACGTCGTCGCCTGATCCGCCTCTCAGCAGATCATTGCCGCCCCCGGCGTCGATGGTGTCGTTGCCGGCGTAGCCGTAAAAGCGTTCGTTGCCGAGACCACCATCCAGGTCGTTATTGCCTCCATCGCCTTCTTCGATGTAGGTGCTGCCACCGAAGAGCTGGTCCAACGCTTCGGCTTGCACCAGATTGCCGACCAGTTCGCTGTCCTCGAGTCCTTCGGTGTCGGTGGCGCTGATGCGAAGCGCGTTCAACACACTGAGCTGCAGGTCAGTGCCAAGACCGAGCAGACCGCCGTCGCCATCGGTAAACTTCACGCTGCCAAGCAACTCATTGACCGCCAGATTGTCGATAGGACCGCCATCCAGTGCGGTGATGGTCAGCGAGGCCCGCGGCGCAACGAGCCCGAGGACGCCGCTGGAACTCTCCGTTGAGATGCTCAGACCGAGCTCCTGAGCCATGGCCTGGGATGCCGTCAGTTCGACCGCGTCGGTCAGATTGATATCGAGCAAGGGACGGAAGTCGATCGTGACCGACGCAAGATTGTTCTCGGCATCGGCAGCCACCAACGCCTGGCTGTTGAGATCGATGATGCCCAGCGCCGAGACATCCAGCAGCCCCAGCAGGCCGCTGTCGGCCTGCACGATCGGCGCGGTATTGTCCGGATCCGGGTCGCTGGGGACCGTCGGTTCGTCCAGTGTTCCGGTCTCATCGACCGCCACACTGGTGGACGTGCTGTCGCCATCCCCGTCGGTCAGGGTCGCGTCGATCTCGGTGGACGACTTGAAGCCGCCGACCGCCGTCTCTCCCGCCTGGACGGTGGTGTCCACGGAGAGATGGCCACCCTCGAGAAGTTGCTGAATGATCTGCCAGTCGGACGCCGCATCTGCCCCCTGGCCGACCAGATCGACACCTTCGAGCAGGATGACCTGGTCCGTTTCGCCAGCGTCGTAGCCACCCAGATAGCCGCCGCTGGAGCTGATCTCGAGGCGGGTATCGCCATCCGCGGTGCGCACGAAGTGCAGGAAGCTGGTCAGGTTGCCGGGATCGGTACCGATCCTGACCTCGTTCTGCAAAAGGCCCTGAAGGTCCAGAATATCGCCATCGCCGAGGGAGAAGTCGGTGATGGTGTCGACAACAGGGCTACCGGCGGCCCCTGCGTTTCCGGCTTCAAAGCGGAATACATCGCGGCCGGTCCCACCCGTCAGGGTATCGGCACCGGTGCCGCCGATCAGCAGGTCGTTACCATCCTCGCCGGACAAGCTGTCATCGCCGGCCCCACCCCGCAGGATGTCATTGCCGGCGCCGGCGTTCAGGATATCGTCACCACCATAGCCATAGAGGCGATCGCTATTGGCGGTGCCGGTGAGGGTATTGCCCGCATCGGGATCGGCCGATTCATCTTCTACAAGGTAGCCAGGTGCGTCACCGCCATTGAGGAGGTCGAGGTCGAGTATGTCGTTCCGCGACACAGGGCCAACGTCATTGCCCTCAGCATCTACGGCGGAAATCGAGAGGGACGAACCTAGACCAATAGATGTCAAGCCACCGCTGTAGTAAACCGAACCTAAAAACTCGTTCCATTGCTGAGAACTCAGCCCTCCATCAGGTGCGGTTATCACGATGGATGCGTTGTTATCCAAAACACCCAAGCGATTCGAATTATCGACCGTCAGCCCAAACGCTTGCGCCATCGTTTCTGAGTATTCAAACCCAGGACTACCCAGGGATACTGAAAGAATTGACGCCAATGTCACCGTAACGCTTGCAATATCATTGTCCGGATCATTGACGCTAAATGCCTGGCTTTCGCTAAAATTCACCAGGCCAAGAGCGTCTACACCCACGATACCCAGCAAGCTGGCAGAATCACCCAGCCCGACCGAAGGAGCCTGGTCAGACACAAAGGCATCATTGGCAAGGCTGCCTTGCGTAAAGCGGTAGGTCCCGTCGGCAAGATTGACGTCAAAGGTCTCACCTTTCACGGTGGTGACCGTCAACTGGCTGGACGTATCGTCGTATTGGTAGCCGGCGATCAGGTCGGACTGTCCCTGCTGCTCCACGCTACCGCTGTCCTGGTTGTAGCTGAAGGTCACCCCATCAATCACGATGGAACTGACCACACCACCATCGGCACCAAAGTCATCGACCAGCGTGCCCTCCACCGGCTGAGTCATCCCGCTGGTATCGATAAGCACAGGCGCCGCGGCGTCGGGCACGGCGTCGGTGAGCTGGATCTCCAGGCTGCCCACGGCGCTGTTGCCGGCGGCGTCCACGGTCGAGATCTGGAAGCCGAGCTCCTGAATGTCCGCACCAAGGGCCGGGTGATCCAGCGCCGCCAACTGGGTAAAGGTGTAAGCACCCGTTGCCCCGTTGATGACCAGCGTCGCGACGTCACTGCCTGCCGCCGTCGCCGTCATGGTGTAGCTCTGTTGCTGGGCATCGTAACTGCCCGCCCAGGTGACATCGCTGCCACCGGCGGTAAGCCCTTCCGGTGGGGTGACCTCAATCTGCGCCAGGTCTCCCCAGTCATTACCGGCCAGGTTGCCCGAAACCGTGGCATCCACCGCTTCGTTCAGCGCCTCGCTGCTGTCGGCGATCAAGGCACCAGTGGTGTCCAGGGTCGTGGTATCTGTCACGGTCCCGCTATTCCCGGCGGCATCCTCAAGCGTCATGGTGACCGTCAATTCGCCATCGGCAAGCGCGCTGAGGTCGAGACCCGTGACGCTCACCGTGCCATCGCCAGCCACGGTAATAGCGCTGGGGTCGACGGTGATATCGGCGGTATCACTATCTCCGTCACTGATCACGATGCTGGACAGGGTGCTGTCGGCATCGATCTGCCCGCTAAGGGAAATATCCGTCGCTTCCGCATCGCCGATCAGCTCATCATCGAAGGCAATCGCGTTGTTCGGACCGCCAGGCGCGGTCGTATCCACGTTGAAGTCGAGAGCAGCAGACGGCTCGGAGCTATTGCCGGCGGCGTCGGCAATCACCGCATCGACGCTGTAGCTGCCGTCTTCCAGGGCATCGCTCGGAATCACCACCGTCGCACTGCCCGTCGCAACGTCATCCGCGGTGACCGTGTAGACAACCTCGGAGGTCACATCATCGGCATCGGTGACACTAAGCGTAACGGTGTCACCGGTCTGGGTACCGATGGTCAGACTGACAGCAACCTGCACGCCATCGGCCAGCTCGTCGGCATTGATGCCATCCGCAGCCTCGGCGATCGCCAGGCTCGGGGCGTCTGTTCCACCAGAACCACCGGGGCTGGTGGTGTCGACGTTCAGCTCGAAGGCGTCGCTCGGCTCCGAGGTATTGCCAGCGGCATCGGTGGCAGTCACCGTCAGGCTGTAATCACCTTCGGCCAGCGGATCGGTCGGGGTGAACGTCCAGTTGCCGCTGCCGTCGGCTTCGGCGGTACCCAGCACGGTGTCACCATCGAGGATGGTCACCGTGCTGTCCGCCTCGGCGGTGCCGGTCAGCGTCGGGGTAGCATCATCGGTGCTGTCACCGCTGGAAAGCGGCCCGGATACATTACCCACGTTGTCCGAGGCCGTGGTGATGGCCGGCTCCACCGGGGCGCTGGTGTCGACGCTCAGGTCGAAGGCCGTGCTCGGATCGGAAGTATTACCGGCAGCATCGGTAGCGGTAGCGGTGAAGCTGTGGCTACCCTCGCCGAGGTCTGAGGCCGGGGTATAGCTCCAATCGCCGCTGTCATCCGCAACGACGGTGCCCAGCACAGTGTCACCATCGAGGATGGTCACCGTGCTGCCCGCCACTGCGGTACCGGACAGCGTCGGGGTGGCGTCGTCGGTGCTGTCGCCGCTGGCAAGCGGATCGGTCACATCGCCCACGTTGTCAGATGCCGTCGTGATGCTCGGTACCGCAGGCGCGGCCGTGTCCACGCGGAATTCGACAGCGGGGGAAGAGGCCGCTGAGCTATTGCCCGCGGCGTCGCTAATCACCGCCGTCACGCTGTAGTTGCCGTCTGCCAGGGCATCGCTCGGAATCACCACCGTGGCGCTGCCATTGGTGACATCGTCCGCCGTGACCGTATAGGGAACCTCGGAGGTCACGTCATCGACATCGGTGACACTCAGCGTGATGGTGTCACCGGCCTGGGTGCCGGTGGTCAGGCCGACGCTGGCCTGAACGCCATCGGCCAGTTCACTGGCATTGATGCCATCCGCGGCCTCGGCAATCGCCAGGGTCGGGGCGTCTGTACCGTCGTCACCACCAGGGCTGGTCGCATCCACGTCGAAGTCGACGCTGTTGGACGGTGCAGAGCTATTGCCCGCGGCGTCGCTAATCACCGCCGCGACGCTATAGTCGCCGTCTGCCAGGGCATCGCTCGGGATCTCCACCGTGGCGCTACCGTCTGTGACATCGTCCGCCGTGACCGTGTAGGTAACCTCGGAGGTCACATCATCGGCATCGGTGACGCTCAGCGTAATGGTGTCACCGGCCTGGGTACCGGCGGTCAGACCGACGCTGGCCTGAACGCCATCGGCCAGCTCATCGGCGCCGATGGTGCCGTCTGCGGCCTCTGCGATTGCCAGGGTCGGGGCGTCGGTGCCGGCGTCGCCGCCGGGGCTGGTGGTGTCGACGCTCAGTTCAAAGGCGTCGCTCGCCTCGGAAGTATTACCGGCAGCATCGGTGGCGGTAGCGGTAAAGCTGTGGCTACCTTCGCCGAGGTCTGTGGCCGGGGTATAGCTCCAATGACCGCTGTCATCCGCAACGGCGGTACCCAGCACAGTGTCACCATCGAGGATGGTCACCGTGCTGCCCGCCACTGCGGTACCGGACAGCGTCGGGGTGGCGTCGTCGGTGCTGTCGCCGCTGGCAAGCGGATCGGTCACATCGCCCACATCGTCCGAGGCCGTCGTGATGCTCGGTACCGCAGGCGCGGCAGTGTCCACGCGGAATTCGACAGCGGGGGAAGAGGCCGCTGAGCTATTGCCCGCGGCATCAGCAATCACCGCCGTAACGCTGTAGTTGCCGTCTGCCAGGGCATCGCTCGGAATCACCACCGTGGCGCTGCCATTGGTGACATCGTCCGCCGTGACCGTGTAGGGAACCTCGGAGGTCACGTCATCGGCATCGGTGACACTCAGCGTAATGGTGTCCCCGGCCTGGGTGCCGGCGGTCAGACCGACGCTTGCCTGAACACCATCAGACAGCTCTGCGGCGTTGATGCCATCCGCGGCCTCGGCAATCGCCAGGGTCGGGGCGTCCGTGCCGTCGCCACCGCCGGGGCTGGTCGCATCCACAGTGAAGTCGACGCTGGGAGACGCCGCTGAGCTATTGCCCGCGGCGTCGCTAATCACCGCCGCGACGCTATAGTCGCCGTCTGCCAGGGCATCGCTCGGAATCACCACCGTGGCGCTGCCATTGGTGACATCGTCCGCGGTGACCGTATAGGAAACCTCGGAGGTCACGTCATCGGCATCGGTGACGCTAAGCGTGATGGTGTCACCGGCCTGGGTACCGTCCGTCAGGCCGACGCTGGCCTCAACGCCATCGGAAAGCTCATCGGCGTTGACGGTGCCGTCCGCGGCCTCGGCAATCGCCAGGGTCGGGGCGTCGGTGCCGGCGTCGCCACCGGGGCTGGTGGTGTCGACGACCAGTTCAAAGGCGTCGCTCGGCTCCGAGGTATTGCCAGCGTCATCGGTGGCGGTAGCGGTGAGGCTGTGGCTACCCTCGCCGAGCTCCGAGGCCGGGGTGTAGCTCCAATGGCCGCTGTCATCCGCAACGGCAGTACCCAGTTCGCTGTCACCATCGAGGATGGTCACCGTGCTGTCCGCCTCGGCGGTGCCGGTCAGCGTCGGGGTGGTGTCGTCGGTGCTGTCACCGCTGGCAAGCGGATCGGTCACATCGCCCACGTTGTCAGATGCCGTCGTGATGCTCGGCACCTCAGGCGCAGCAGTGTCCACGCGGAATTCGACAGCGGGGGAAGAGGCCGCTGAGCTATTGCCGGCGGCATCAGAAATGACCGCCTCGACGCTGTAGTCGCCGTCTGCCAGGGCATCGCTCGGAATCACCACCGTGGCGCTGCCATTGGTGACATCGTCCGCCGTGACCGTGTAGGCAACGTCGGAGGTCACGTTATCGGCGTTGGTGACGCTCAGCGTGATGGTGTCACCGGCCTGGGTATCGGTGGTCAGGCCGACGCTTGCCTGAACACCATCGGCCAGCTCATCGGCGTCGATGCTGTCGTCGTCCTCGGCCTCTGCGATTGCCAGGGTCGGGGCGTCGGTGCCGGCGTCGCCACCGGGGCTGGTGGTGTCGACGACCAGTTCAAAGGCGTCGCTCGGCTCCGAGGTATTGCCAGCGTCATCGGTGGCGGTAGCGGTGAGGCTGTGGCTACCCTCGCCGAGCTCCGAGGCCGGGGTGTAGCTCCAATGGCCGCTGTCATCCGCAACGGCAGTACCCAGTTCGCTGTCACCATCGAAGATGGTCACCGTGCTGTGCGCCTCGGCGGTACCGGATAGCGTCGGGGTGGCGTCATCGGTGCTGTCGCCGCTGGCAAGCGACCCGGTGACGTCGCCTTCATCGTCCGCGACCTCTGCAATGGTCGGTGCGACCGGCGGCTGGGTGTCGTCAATGGAGGTGTCGACCGTGGTGGTTGCCTGCGGGCTGGTATTGCCCGCCGGATCCGTCGCGGTCACCGTGACCACGGTATCGTCTGCCAGCGGAGCATCCGGCGCCACCGACCAGTCACCGGTCGTCTCGTCCGCGGTGGTCGTCAGGTCAGAGGTGCCATCACCATCGACGTCGAGCTCAATCGTGCTCCCGGGCTCGGCGGTCCCGCTGATCACGGAGCCGTCGGTAGGGTTGATGACAGGCGCGTCTGGCGCGCTGATATCCACGTTCAACTCGAAGGCGTCGCTCGGCTCCGAGGTGTTGCCGGCGGGATCGGTCGCGGTGACCGTCAGGCTGTGACTGCCTTCGCCCAGCGGGTCCGTCGGTGTAAAGCTCCAGTTGCCGCTATCGTCGGCTTCGACACTACCCAGCACGGTGTCACCATCCAGGATGGTGACCGTGCTGCCCGCCTCGGCGGTGCCGGACAGCGTCGGGGTGGTGTCGTCGGTGCTGTCACCGCTGGTCAGTGCGCCGGTGAGGGCACCCGCATCGTCCTGAACCTGGCCAATGCTCGGCACCTCAGGGGCGGCGGCGTCCACGCCGAAGTCGACACTGGGGGACGCCGCAGAGCTGTTGCCGGCAGCGTCGGTAATCACCGCCGCAACGCTGTAGTTACCATCTTCCAGAGCACTGCTCGGAATCACCACCGTGGCGCTGCCATTGGTGACGTCGTCCGCGGTGACCGTATAGGAAACCTCGGAGGTCACGTCATCGCTATCGGTGACGCTCAGCGTGATGGTGTCACCGGCCTGGGTACCGTCCGTCAGGCCGACGCTGGCCTCAACGCCATCGGACAGCTCATCGGCGTTGACGGTGTCGTCCGCGGCCTCGGCAATCGCCAGAGTCGGGGCGTCCGTGCCGGCGTCACCACCAGGGCTGGTGGTGTCGACGCCCAGCTCAAAGGCGTCGCTCGGATCGGAAGTATTACCGGCGGCATCGGTGGCGGTAGCGGTAAAGCTGTAGTCACCTTCGGCCAGCGGGTCCGTCGGGGTGAACGTCCAGTCGCCGCTGCCGTCGGCTTCGGCGGTACCCAGTACGGTGTCACCGTCGTAGATGGTCACGGTGCTGTCCGCCTCGGCGGTGCCGGTCAGCGTCGGGGTGGCGTCGTCAGTGCTGTCGCCGCTGGCAAGCGGGCCGGTCACATCGCCCACGTTGTCAGATGCCGTCGTGATGCTCGGCACCTCAGGCGCGGCCGTGTCCACGCGGAATTCAACAGCGGGGGAAGACGCCGCAGAGCCGTTGCCGGCGGCATCAGCAATCACCGCCTCGACGCTATAGTTGCCATCTTCCAGCGCATCGCTCGGAATCATCAGCTTGGCGCTGCCATCGGTAACGTCGTCCGCTGTGACCGTGTAGGTAACCTCGGAGGTCTCGTTATCGGCGGTGGTGACATTCAGCGTAATGGTATCCCCGGCCTGGGTGCCGTCCGTCAGATCGACGATCGCCTGAACGCCATCGGCCAGCTCATCGGCGCTGATGGTGCCGTCCGCGGCCTCGGCGATCTCCAGGGTGGGGGCATCAGTACCGTCACTACCACCGGGGCTGGTGGTGTCGACGCTCAGTTCAAAGGCGTCGCTCGCCTCCGAGGTATTACCGGCAGCATCGGTGGCGGTAGCGGTAAAGCTGTGGCTGCCCTCGCCGAGTTCTGTGGCCGGGGTATAGCTCCAATGACCGCTGTCATCCGCAACCGCGGTGCCCAGCACGCTGTCACCATCGAGGATGGTCACCGTGCTGCCCGCCACTGCGGTACCGGATAGCGTCGGGGTGGTGTCGTCGGTGCTGTCACCGCTGGCAAGCGGATCGGTCACATCGCCCACGTCGTCCGAGGCCGTCATGATGCTCGGTACCGCAGGCGCGGCAGTGTCCACGCGGAATTCGACAGCGGGGGAAGAGGCCGCTGAGCTATTGCCGGCAGCATCAGCAATCACCGCCTCGACGCTGTAGTCGCCGTCTGCCAGGGCATCGCTCGGAATCACCACCGTGGCGCTGCCATTGGTGACATCGTCCGCCGTGACCGTATAGGAAACCTCGGAGGTCACGTTATCGGCATCGGTGACGCTCAGGGTGATGGTGTCACCGGCCTGGGTGCCGTCCGTCAGGCCGACGCTTGCCTGAACGCCATCGGACAGCTCGTCGGCGTTGATGCTGTCGTCGTCCGCCTCGTTAGCCTCGTCGATGGTCAGGGTCGGGGCGTCGGAACCGTCATTGCCCCCGGGGCTGGTCGCATCCACAGTGAAGTCGACGCCGTTGGACGGTGCAGAATTGTTGCCCGCGGCATCAGAAATCACCGCCGCGACGCTGTAGTCGCCGTCTGCCAGCGCATCGCTCGGAATCACCACCATGGCGCTACCTGCGCCGACGTCGTCTGCCGTCACGGTGTAGGAAACCTCGGAGGTCACGTCGTCGGCGGTGGTGACACTCAGCGTAATGGTGTCCCCGGCCTGGGTGCCTTCTGTCAGTCCGACGATGGCCTCAACGCCATCGGAAAGCTCAGCGGCGTTGATGGTGTCGTCCAAGGCCTCGGCAATCGCCAGGGTCGGGGCGACCGTACCGGCGTCACCACCAGGACTGGTCGCATCCACGTTGAAGTTGATGCTGTTGGACGGGGCAGAACTGTTGCCGGCGGCGTCGGTAATCACCGCCGCGACGCTGTAGTCGCCGTCTGCCAGGGCATCGCTCGGAATCATCACCGTGGCGCTGCCATTGGAGACGTCGTCCGCCGTGACCGTATAGGAAACCTCGGAGGTCACGTCATCGGCATCGGTGACGCTCAGGGTAATGGTGTCCCCGACCTGGGTACCGGTGGTCAGGCCGACGCTGGCCTCAACGCCATCGGCCAGTTCACTGGCGTTGATGCTGTCGTCCTCAGCCTCGTCGATTGCCAGAGTCGGGGCGTCCGTGCCGGTATCGCCGCCGGGGCTGGTCGCATCCACAGTGAAGCCGACACTGCTGGACGGTGCTGAACTGTTGCCGGCGGCATCAGAAATCACCGCCGCGACGCTGTAGTCGCCGTCTGCCAGCGCATCGCTCGGGATCACCACCGTGGCGCTACCGTCTGTGACATCGTCCGCCGTGACCGTATAGGGAACCTCGGAGGTCACGTCATCGGCATCGGTGACACTCAGCGTGATGGTGTCCCCGGCCTGGGTGCCGGCGGTCAGACCGACGCTGGCCTGAACGCCATCGGACAGCTCATCGGCGTTGATGCTGTCGTCGTCCTCAGCCTCGGCAATCGCCAGGCTCGGGGCGTCCGTGCCGGCGTCGCCGCCGGGGCTGGTCGCATCCACATTGAAGTCGATGCTGTTGGACGGTGCTGAACTGTTGCCGGCGGCATCAGAAATCACCGCCGCGACGCTGTAGTTGCCGTCTGCCAGGGCATCGCTCGGAATCACCACCGTGGCGCTGCCATTGGTGACATCGTCCGCCGTGACCGTGTAGGCAACGTCGGAGGTCACGTTATCGGCGTTGGTGACGCTCAGCGTGATGGTGTCACCGGCCTGGGTATCGGTGGTCAGGCCGACGCTTGCCTGAACACCATCGGCCAGCTCATCGGCGTCGATGCTGTCGTCGTCCTCGGCCTCTGCGATTGCCAGGGTCGGGGCGTCGGTGCCGGCGTCGCCACCGGGGCTGGTGGTGTCGACGACCAGTTCAAAGGCGTCGCTCGGCTCCGAGGTATTGCCAGCGTCATCGGTGGCGGTAGCGGTGAGGCTGTGGCTACCCTCGCCGAGCTCCGAGGCCAGGGTGTAGCTCCAATGGCCGCTGTCATCCGCAACGGCAGTACCCAGTTCGCTGTCACCATCGAAGATGGTCACCGTGCTGTGCGCCTCGGCGGTACCGGATAGCGTCGGGGTGGCGTCATCGGTGCTGTCGCCGCTGGCAAGCGACCCGGTGACGTCGCCTTCATCGTCCGCGACCTCTGCAATGGTCGGTGCGACCGGCGGCTGGGTGTCGTCAATGGAGGTGTCGACCGTGGTGGTTGCCTGCGGGCTGGTATTGCCCGCCGGATCCGTCGCGGTCACCGTGACCACGGTATCGTCTGCCAGCGGAGCATCCGGCGCCACCGACCAGTCACCGGTCGTCTCGTCAGCAGTGGTCGTCAGGTCAGAGGTGCCATCACCATCGACGTCGAGCTCAATCGTGCTCCCGGGCTCGGCGGTCCCGCTGATCACGGAGCCGTCGGTAGGGTTGATGACAGGCGCGTCTGGCGCGCTGATATCTACGTTCAACTCGAAGGCGTCGCTCGGCTCCGAGGTGTTGCCGGCGGGATCGGTCGCGGTGACCGTCAGGCTGTGACTGCCTTCGCCCAGCGGGTCCGTCGGTGTAAAGCTCCAGTTGCCGCTATCGTCGGCTTCGACACTGCCCAGCACGGTGTCACCATCCAGGATGGTGACCGTGCTACCCGCCTCGGCGGTGCCGGACAGCGTCGGAGTGGTGTCGTCGGTGCTGTCACCGCTGGCAAGCGGATCGGTCACATCGCCCTCGTTGTCCGAGGCGGTCATGATGCTCGGCAGCTCAGGCGGGGCGGCGTCCACCCCGAAGTCGACGCTGGGGGACGCCGCAGAGCCATTGCCGGCGGCATCAGAAATCACCGCCTCGACGCTGTAGCTGCCATCTGCCAGAGCACCGCTCGGAATCACCACCGTGGCGCTACCATTGGCGACGTCGTCCGCGGTGACCGTATAGGAAACCTCGGAGGTCACGTCATCGCTATCGGTGACGCTCAGCGTAATGGTGTCGCCGGCCTGGGTACCGTCCGTCAGGCCGACGCTGGCCTCGACGCCATCGGACAGCTCATCGGCGTTGACGGTGTCGTCTGCGGCCTCGGCAATCGCCAGGGTCGGGGCGTCTGTGCCGGCGTCACCCCCAGGGCTGGTGGTGTCGACGCTCAGCTCAAAGGCGTCGCTCGGATCGGAAGTATTACCGGCGGCATCGGTGGCGGTGACCGTCAGGCTATGGCTGCCTTCGGCCAGCGGGTCCGTCGGGGTGAACGTCCAGTCGCCGCTGCCGTCGGCTTCGGCGGTACCCAGTACGGTGTCGCCATCGAGGATGGTCACGGTGCTGTCCGCCTCGGCGGTACCGGACAGCGTCGGGGTGGCGTCGTCGGTGCTGTCACCGCTGGCAAGCGGCCCGGTGACGTCACCGGCATCGTCCTCTACCGCACCGATGGCCGGCACTTCCGGCGCTTCGGTATCTACGCTCAGTTCAAAGGCATCACTCGGCGCCGAAGTATTGCCGGCGGGGTCGGTGGCGGTGACCGTCAGGCCATGACTGCCTTCGGCCAGCGGTTGCTCGGGGGTGAAGCTCCAGTTGCCACTGCCGTCGGCTTCGACACTGCCCAGCACGGTGTCGCCGTCCAGGACAGTGACCGTGCTGCCCGCCTCTGCGCTACCGGACAGCGTCGGGGTGGTGTCGTCGGTGCTGTCTCCGCTGGTCAGAGGCGTGGCAACGTCGCCCGCATCGTCCTGCACCTCACCGATGGTCGGCACCACCGGCGCGGCGGTATCCACGCTCAGTTCGAAGACGGCGCTCGATTCGGACGTGTTGTTGGAGGCATCGGTCGCGGTGACCGTCAGGCTATGGCTGCCTTCGGCCAGCGGTTGTTCAGGCGTGAAACTCCAGTGACCGCTCTCGTCTGCGGTCACCGTATCCAGAATATCGTCGCCATCCTTGATGGTGACCGTGCTGCCCGCCTCTGCGCTACCGGAAAGCGTCGGGGTGGCGTCGTCGGTGCTGTCGCCGCCGGCCAACTGCCCGGTGATGTCGCCTTCATCGTCCACCACCGCGGAGATGGTCGGTGCGGCCGGCGCCTAGGTGTCCACCAGGGCGGTATCCACCTCTACCGTGACTTCCGGACTGACGTTACCCGCCTCGTCGATCGCCAACGCTACCACCATGGTGTCGTCGGCCAACGGAGTAGACGGCGCCACCGACCAGTCACCGGTCGTCGGGTCCACCTCGACTTGCATCATCGTGGTGCCATCGCCGCCAATGTCGACCTCGACCATGCAACCCGGCTCGGCTTTCCCGCTGATCACGGTGCCATCGGTCGGATTGATGAGCGGCGCGGTTGGCGCGCTGGTATCCACGTTCAACTCGAAGGCGCCGCTCGACTCCGAGGTGTTGCCGGCAGCGTCGGTCGAGGTGACGGTAAGGCTATGGCTGCCGTCGGCGAGAGGCTCCGAGGGGGTAAAGCTCCAGCTTCCGCTGTCATCGACGGTGATGGAATCGAGCACCGTGTCGCCATCCTTGATGGTCACCGTGCTACCCGCCTCGGCGACACCGGAAAGCGTCGGGGTGGCGTCGTCTGTGCTGTCACCACTGGAAAGCGGCCCAGTGTCGTCGCCTTCGTCATCCACGACCTGTGCAATGATCGGGGTCGCCGGGGCAGCGGCGTCCACCGTCAACGACGCTTCCGGGCTTGTGTTGCCCGCCGCGTCGGTCGCCGTCACCGTGACGTCAGAAGCGTCAGCCAGCGGCGAAGAAGGCTCCACCGACCACTCGCCGGTTGTCTCATCCGCGGTGACCGTCAGATCCGCCGTACCATCACCGTCAAGGTCGACTTCGATCGTGCTTCCGGGTTCGGCACTGCCGCTGATGACGGTGCCATCACTCGGGTTCAGGGTCGGCACGTCGGGCGCAGCGGTATCGACCGTCAGCTCAACGGCATCGCTCGCCTCCGAGGTGTTGCCGGCGGCATCGGTGGCGGTGACCGTCAGGCTATGGCTGCCCTCGGCCAGCGGCTCGCTGGGGGTAAAGCTCCAGTTGCCGCTGTCGTCCGCGATGACGGTCCCCAGCACCGCGTCGCCGTCACGAATGGTGATGGTGCTGCCCGCCTCTGCGCTGCCGGACAGCGTCGGGGTGGTATCGTCGGTGCTGTCGCCGCTGGCAAGTGGCCCGGTGACATCGCCCTGATCATCGCGTATGGCGCCGATCTGCGGGGCCGACGGAGCGGTCTCATCGGTGCTGTCGTCGTTATCCTGATCGCTGTCGTCGCCGCTGTCGTCGCCGCTGTCGCTGTCGTCGTCGCTATCGCTGCCGTCATCACTGGCCGGGGCGTCGCCGTCATCGTCGCTGCCGCCACCACCACCGCCGCCACCGGCGGCCGCAGCAGCCAGGCCCGCAGCGGCGGCGCCGCCAAGAATCGCAGCGCCGGTCCAGCCGCTGCCACCCTCTTCAGCCGCAGCCACCATCTCGAAGCCTGCCATGTCGGGCTGGGGAACGTACTGCGCGGCAACGACGCCGTTGTCGGCGGCCGGCGCCAGGTCAGCCCAGACGACGCCACCTTCATCATCAACCAGGTAAAGCTCGCTCTGTCCTGCGCCAGCGTCGGTATAGAACCCGACGATCTTCAGGGTCTGGCCGTTGGCCATCTCGACTATCAGGTCGTCACCGTCTCTGACAAGGGAGGCAATATCCTCTGGACTGATGTCCAGCAATACCTTGCTTGATGTCTCGAGAACGAGTTCTCCCTCGACCTCCCACGCGACAGCCTCGGAAAGTTCCTCTTCCAGACGGCTAACCTTGACAGTCATTCCCATGCGACACCCCTTGTCGTTATTACCTGTTCCCGGACACCACACCCGATGTCATCACGACACGGCGGGCGAACCTGATACGTAGTTATGACTAAATAGGGATGTAAAACACAGACGGCGCGCTATTCAAGCATGGAAAATCGATTTTAATTTCGAAAACAATCGTTTACTTAACGTTCAGATGATAAAAATCCTTATAAAACAGCCATATGCTTTCATTAATTATTCAATAGCCGCCTCTACTACTAAAGCCTGAGTACTTTATAAGTGGTTGAAAATATAGGGCATGCGAATATTTATATTTTGATTAATTTATGTAAACAAGTAGCTAGCAAGTGTCACAAGACATAACCGTTTTTATTGTTTGCTGGATCAATAAAAAATGCGCCTTAAGGTACTCACTGTTTCCCCTTGCGGTATTGAAAGGTGATCGAGCAACTTCAAACACAAATGAAACCGATTATCGAAAGAGAACTTCATGCACTTCCCACCCGACGTCAACGCAAAAAAAACGGCGGAAGGGACTTATCCCTTCCGCCGTTATTGTCAATAACCGCACTGTGACCAGATGCTCTAGCTGATAATGAAGCTCGACCTGTCAGATGATGGCTACGCTCACCGGCCCATATGCCTTGTCCTCTCCCACCAGAATGCCTGCGCCCTGGCCGGGTCCCCGCTGATGCGGGCCTTCCTGGCCGCGTGCCAGGCCATCTCTCGCGTTTTTACGGGGTCGGCCAGCAGGGTATCGATGGCGTCCCGCCAGGCCTCGGGGTGGTCCTCCACCAGCAGCCCGTCCTCGCCGTGGTTGACGATATCGGCGTAGGGCGCACGGCGGCTGTAGATGCCGACGCCGCCCATGGCCGCGATATCCAGAAACTTGATGTGTGACTTGGCGCCATTGAAGGCGCTCGGCCACAGCGGCGCAATACCGATATGCAGACGGCAGCGGCGCTGGTAGGCCAGAAAGCGCCGCCAGGCCAGCGGCTTCGGCGAGGCCAGGCGCTCGAGGCGCGCCAGGGCGTCCGGGGTGTGACGCCCGAGCATCACCTCCATGTGAAGCGAGGTGTGGCGAGCATGGGCCTCGACCAGGGCGGGGATGACCCGCTGAAGGTCGGGGAGGTGGGCACGGGTTCCGTGAAACCCCAGTCGCCAGCCACTCGAGGTGAAGTGGTCGAGCGTCGGCAGCGGCGCCAGCAGGGGCGGCTCCAGCAGCGCCACCCGGGGGTGGCGCTCGCCCAGGCCCGCGGCCAGGGTGTCGCAGCAGGCCACCACCTCGTCGGCCAGCGCCAACAGGCGCGGCTGTCGTGCGGCGTGGCCCGCCATGCGCTGGCGATAGCCATCCGGCAGGCCCGGGTCCGCCGCCGCGGCGCCCAGGTCGTCGTCGATCAGATAATGGCAGCTCGCCAGGTTCGGGCGATGCGCCTCGAGCGCCTCGATCCAGGCCGTCGACAGGGTGCGGCAGACCAGCACATTGGCGCCCGCCAGCAAGCGCCCCAGCCACGGCCAGCACCAGCGCGGATGCTGCCAGCGGCTGGTGTCCAGCCGGCGCACCTCGACGCCCCGCTCGACCAGCCACGGACCGGCGGAACGCAAGAAGTAGATGTCCTCGGTCGGCCGCGCGCCATCGCTCAGCACGACCCATTTCGCTGGCGGCGTCATCCTCTGGCCCCACGCTCGCGGTAGCGACTCAGGCCCCTCTGCCCCAGCGTCACCAGCAGGGCGAGGCCGAAGCAGCCGACCACCGGGGCGGCCACGTCGAGCAGCGAGTCCAGGCTCCAGTGGTGGACCAGTCCGTAGTACCAGACCACCGCGTTGCCACCGCCGCCCTTCATCTCGTGCTGGGCGATTTCGCGGCCAACAAAGACCGCCACGCTGATGGCCGCCGCGGACCAACGGCCAAACAGCGGCCACAGGCATAGCTGGACGGCAAGACCGATGACGAAGTGCTCGAGGTGGGAATGATCAAGGGCGGCAAGCATGGGCTGCGGTCACCGGAAGAAAGAGGAGAAAGTCGAAGGCTCGGGCCGCCCGTCAGCGCAGGGTAAAGTCCTCGTGCACCAGGGTCAGGTTGGGATTGTAGGCCGGATCGTTGTCGAGCTGCCTGCCCCAGGTGCGGCGCATGTGGGCGCATTCGGCCAGCCAGCGGGCGCGCTTCTTCGGAGTGTCGTCGGCACCCCGCGAGATCGACTCATGGTGATACAGCTCGGCGTAGGGCGTCCACAGGTTGCGATAGCCCGCCTCGCGCACCTTGAGACAGAAGTCCACGTCGTTGTAGGCCACCGCCAGGTCCGGCTCGTTCAGCCCGCCGACCTCCTCGAACACCGACTTCCTGACCAGCAGGCAGGCCGCGGTCACCGCCGACAGGTTCTGGGTGAGCTTGAGACGCCCCTGGAAGCCCTCTTCGTCACGCTGGAAGAAACGGTGGGCATGGCCGGCGATACTGCCAAGCCCGAGGATGACGCCCCCGTGCTGGACGGTGCCGTTGGGATAGTAGAGCTTGGCGCCCACGCAGCCGATGTCCGGCCGCGACACCTGGGCCACCATTTCACCCAGCCAGTGGGGGTCGCAGGGCTCGATGTCGTTGTTGACCAGCCCCAGGATCTCGCCTTTGGCCTTGCGCGCGCCGAAGTTGTTGATGGCGGAATAGTTGAAGGGATAGTTCCAGCGCAGCACCCTGACCCGCGAATCCCGCGCCGCCACCTCCTGCATGTAGTCGAGGGTCTCCGGGCAGCTGCTCTGGTTGTCGAGGATCAGCAGCTCGAAGTGGCGGTAGTGCGTCTCGGACAGGATCGCATCCACGCAGGGCCTCAGGATATCGACACCGTTGCGGGTGGGCACCAGCAGGCTGACCAGCGGCGCCGGCTCAGGGATCGGCCAGCGCACCCTGACGCTGCCGTCCATCTCGCCGAGGGACGCCACGGCGTTGGTTTGGCGCACCTTTAGGTAGCGCTGAATGGCGCTGAGCATCGCCATATTGTCGTTCGGCGGTCGTGCGCCACAACGATGCAGCAGGATCGACGGCAAGCGTGCCACGCCGCGGCCGGCCTCGTCTTCCCGGTAGGTCAGGTAGCGCAGCGCCCACTCGTGGATCAGCGACTCCGGACACAGGTGTCTGGGCTGGTCGTGCCACACCGGCAGCGCCATCAGCACCTCGCGCTTGAACAGCACGGGGCTTCCGAGGTAGGCCGTGGAGCACAGCAGGTCAGGGTTCCAGTCCGGCTTGAAGTGCGGCGAATGGCGGATACCCTCGCCGTCCAGACGGTCCTCGTCGGCGTAGATCAGCTCAAGCCCCGGGCGCTCGTTGATCGCCTGAGCAAAGCGAAACAGCGCGTCTTCGGTCAACAGGTCACCCGGCGACAGGATCCCGACCCACTCTCCCGTGGCCTGCGCAAGCCCCAGCGACACCAGGGCGTCGATGTCGCCCCGGTCGGCGCCCAGCCAATGCGCCCGCGGCTCAGCGTCCACCAGGTGCTTGAGCGCGGCGAGCTGGCCGCTGCCGTAGTCTCCGGCGGTCACGAAGGTGACCTGCCAATGCGGGTAGGCCTGCTTGAGCAGCGCCTCGAGCCCACGCTCCAGGGTGCGCACCCCCGAGGCGACCACCGGCACCACCAGGCTCAGCGTCGGCGTGCTGGCCCACGCCTGCTGCTGGGTGGCCATGGTCGCAGGCCCCGGCCGCTGGTGGATCTCGAGCTGATTGATCCACTGGCGATAGTTGCGCTTGGAACACAGGCTGATGAAGGTCTCGTCGTACTCTTCCAGCGCCACTTCGTGCCACGCCACCGTGCGCTGGCGGGCCTTGAGCATCACCTCGTGCTTCACCCGGTCCTTGGTCAGGCCACGATGGCGCGGGTGGCTGCTGACCAGGCGCTGCAGCAGCCGGTCCTCGGCGAAGCGCGGCGTCAGCCAGACCGTCCGGAAGTGCTTGAGGTGGAAACGACCACGGGCGTTCATCGGGCAGAGCTTCACGCTCTTCAGCCCGCGCGGCACCCGCACCAGGCGCTTGGTGATCTTGCCCGCGCGCAGCGGCATCTCGACGCTCATGGAGCCTTGACGGGTCTCGAACACCAGCCGTGTGGCCACCCCCGTCACCGAGCGCTCACAGTCGACCTCGATCATGTTCCAGCCGGCCAGCGGCAGTCGCCCTTCCCAGCGGAACAGGGCGTCGCTGCCGAGCGCGTGCCAGTACTCCCCGTCCCCCGGCTCGAGCTGGGCTTCCGGCACCAGATAGCGGGGGCTTCGAATGTGCCATTTCCATGGCGTCGCCAGGCGCTTGTATTTTGTCGGCCCGACAGGGGTGAGACACAGTTCAGCGGACATAGAGCCTGCACTTGATCAAAAAGAGAAATACACCCGACTCACCATCCCGGGCGAGTCGCGTCATGACGCCGCGTCACGGCGTCGGGGTCAGCAAGGCTGCTGGTTTAGACGGCGGCTTTCGGCCATGGGGCGCTCCCAGGCGGTGAGGCCCCACTCGGCAAGCTTTTCATCGCTTGCCACGATGCGCTTCTGGCTGACCTGGGCAGCCTGCTCCTCGGTCAGACACGACAGCTTGTCGTGGATGGTCCTGGCGAGCGACTGGTTTGCCGAGGGCACCTGCACCAGAAAGCGCCCATTGGACTGGCAGACCAGATAGTCCGGCGCGACCGCCTCGATGAGCACCGGGTCGATATTGGCGGCGCTGTGGACGAAGATCAGCCGCGAGAACACACGGCACAGATAGGAGAACATCGAGTAGGTCGACGACGAGCCGAACACCAGGCAGGTGGCCTGCTCGAGCGCCCGCGGGTACTCGAACACCATCCAGCGCCCGAAGTTGGGCAGCCCGGTGTCGTGCACCCGCCACCGGGCATTGTTGAACGACGCCAGCACCTTGGCCTCGCAGCGCTGGGGCGGGTCCAGCTTGTTGCCGAGGTCCCCCCCGACGCTGCGAGCCTTGTAGACGTCCTTGGCAAACAGCGCCTCCAGCTCAGACCGCTCGAGCCCCAGCGCTACGCACAACTCCAGCGTGGCGCTCCTGGCGCCCTGGTGGGTCCAGTGGCTGTCGGTCTTGAGGTAGGCCTCATCCCCGAGCCCCTGCAACGCCATGGCGGGATGCACCAGTGAGGCCGCCTCGGGCAGGGCCAACAGTTGCTCTACCGGACTCTGCCCCTCGGCCCTGAACGGATGATAGCGGGGGCCCATCACCGCCTCCTTGGCCGGTGCGACCAGCAGCTTCCAGGGCAGGCCACGCGCTTGCGCGAGTCGCTCGGCGTCGGCCAGGTAGCGCTGCCAGCCCGCCAGCCCCCGCGAGGTAAAGCGCAGCCGCCCACGGTGCTGATCGACGCTTGCGTTGCTGTCGTTGTCCAGAAACAGCCACTCATCCTTGCCCTTGAGCACCTTCAGCACCGACGGCACGCTCTCGGGCTCGGCGCAGCGCACCTCCTGAAGCGGCCAGCGGCGTCCGCCCAGATCCAGCTCGAGGTAGAAGTGGGTCAGCCGGTGGGGCACCGTGAAGCGAAAGCCGCAGTAGCGCTGGGGATGGTCGTCGCCGGGCTGCTCGAACATCTGCTTGATGACGTCGCCGCGTCGGACCTCCAGCGGGTGGGCAAACTCGACGTCAGGCATCCAGCGGGCGACGATCCGCGCGTCGTCCCGGGCCGCCTCGTGCTCCGGCTTCAACAGCAGCCAGCCCTGGATCAGACGCCCCGCCGCTTCCAGCCTGTCACCCCGTTCGACGGAGGGGTAGTCGAGCACCCAGTGCAGGATCGGGGTGTCGTCTCTGGCCGCGAAGGCCTCACGAACACGCTGGGACGCCCGGCGTACCAAGGAGGTCGAGGAGGGACCTATCACCGAGCGAATCCTGGAATATGAGTCCCTGGGCGTGCCCGCTGGCAGGCGCTGGGCGCTGCTCTGATCAGCGGTGTCGTCAGCGGGCTCGAGCGAGGTGGCCAGGGCCTCGCGTTCCATCTGCGCCTTGACCGCATCGCCCCGTGCCGCGGCGAGACGGCACGGCTCGTCGTTCTTGTCGTGGCGCTCGAAGTAGTCCCGTCGCTTGACGTAGCCCCGCGAGGCCGCGCTGCCGCGGGCCGACTTGCCGGCCAGGAACTCCTCCACCGACTTGACGATGTAGTGATTGACCCGGGCGCCCTGCCACACCACCGGCTGGCTGAGGCCCAGGCGTGGCTTGCCCTGGTGATCACGGCGCACCTCGAGCGGGCGGCCCAGGGCGTCGACGTGGTGGCCCCGGCGCAGCTCGACGTGGTGCGGGTTGATGAAGGCCCCGGCGGCCTCGCGACGCACGATGCTCTTGTAGTGGTGGTTGGGCCCGAAGCTTTGCTTGGCGCGACGGGTAAAGCGCTCGATCACCAGCCCCTCGTCCTGAAAGCGCGCACCGCCGGAGCCGAAGCAGGCCCAGTTCATCACCACCGCACCCACCTCGGGGTCGGCAAAGCGCCGGTGAAGCCAGGGCAGCAGCGAGTCATCCGTGCTGGCCTCGTCGGTCCCTTCATCCCCTTCATCCCCTTCATCCCTTTCACGCCCTTCATCTCCTTCACCCAAAGGCAGCAGGAACTCGTCGGCGTCGATAAAGGCGATGACGTCCACGTCCGCCGGGCAGGCCGCCAGCAGCCGGGCGTAGGCGCCGAGCTGGGGCGGCTCACCGTTTCGGGTCGGCACGTCGATCAGCGTCAGATCGCCCCGCTCGGCTCTCGCCGCCAGCCACTCACGGGTGCCGTCGCTGCTGTCGTTATCGGCCAGCAGAAAGTGCCCGGCGCCGACCTGGCAATGGTAAGCAAGCCACTCGGGCAGAGCGTCCAGTTCGTTTTTTACGATTGCGGCGACAGCCAACTTCAAGGTGTTCTCCTTACCCATGACCTTCAGCCGCGAAAGAGAGATGTGATGTCCACTTATCGGAGCGGGTAGAAAAGACAATAAATCCATCAATTAGTCAGGATTATAGACTCAACAAGTAAAGCATAATCTTTGCCGATTGATACCTCTTGGCCGTGCAAGGCGCCTACCCTTGCCCCATATCTACTTGCATAGCGGTACGGCGGCGAGCGAAGCCCAGTTCGAATTATGACAGCACGACCAAGGTTCGGCGGTAGAACTAACCTAGACCCACCTAGCGCGAGGGGACCAGGCAACCACCAGGGAAAACGCATGAAAAATCCTACACCGCGAGAATGTCGGCCAGATAGGTCTCATCCAGCGCCGCTTTCTTCTGTTTCCGCCGAATTCCGCCCTTGAAACGCTTCTCCCCTTTCAGGTAATTCAAAGCGATATGTCGGACCCTGGCGAGGTTTTCTGCCGCCCGTCCGCGATGGATTTTGCAGGCATCCTCACGCAGTGCCACGTCCAAGGACCAGTGGAGCTTCGCCTCAATATGCCAGTGCTGACGAGCCGCTTCGGCGCTCAGATCGGCAGAGCTGATGTAGTAGCGGATCATCGGGGCTTCGGGCACCTCATCGCCTTCCTGGCGGAAACTCATCACCACGCCTACCGATTTCAGGCCCGGCCATTCATAGCTAAGCTTCTGAAATTCTTCAGTAACCTCGCTGACAATATGGTATCTGGTCTCTTGCCGGCCTCGGTTCTTCTCATCCGTGACATAGGCGTCACCCTCGAAGCTGGCGACCTTGGCCATGGGGAATGCGGCCTCGAAGGCGTCAGCCAAGGCCGGCTGGTTGTCCTTCACGGACAGCAGGTAATCGGCGCCCTTCTGCAGGATCTGAGTGGCGATCTTCTTCTGGCACCCCATGGCATCGATCGTCACCAGACAGCCTTGCAGGTTGAGAAGCTTGAGCAGCTCGGGAATCGCCGTGATCTCGTTGGATTTCTCCGCCGTCTTGACCTGGCCCAGCACCACACCATTCGCCGCACTGAAGGCGCTGACCATGTGGATTGCCCCTTTGCCCTTCCCTCGGCAGTACGAGCCGCGCAGGGTCTTGCCATCGATGGCCACCACCGCGCCCTCCGTTACATCGTGGCAGGCCTTCATCCACTCGGCGAATGCGCTTTGCAGCTGCTCGGCATTTACCAGAGCCATGACCCTGGCCAAGGTGTCATGGCTGGGCACGCCAGCCTCAAAATCGGCGTATTGACGGAGAAAATCGAGCTTCGCGTGGCCAAAATCCTCGATTTCGTCCCAACCCTCGGCACCACAGATCACCGCACAGACCGTCAAAAACAGGATATCCGACAGCTGATGCTGCACTTTCCACGCCTGGCGGAAGTCGGGAACGATCGATAAATGGTGCATAAGGGATGGTGTCAGCATCGGGTCATCCATGAGCAAAAGCCGCTAGATGACCACATTAGCTCCTACTGGTAAAGCGCTACGAAGCCCGTCGTAGAGCGGTTTTTCGTGCGTTTTCCCTGGTCGTAGAGCGGTTTTTCATGCGTTTTCCCTGACTCATGGTATCGAACATCGCCTGATCAAGCCGCGAAGGCCACAGACGATCGGTATAGCGGAGCGGTTCAACGGCCGCATCAGCGACGTGCTGGCGACCCAGCGGTATACCTCAGGGGAGGACCTGGAGAAGGCAGTCAAACGCTACGGTTGGCTGTACAATTACCACAGCCCTCAGAAGGTGCTGCATCATCAATTACTGATTGCAGCGATGAAAGTGTGGCAGTCCAAGCGCCCTGAGATATTTAGCAAACGGGTAGTTGTTCACCCGGACCCGAGACGCCAGTGGTCTGGGCCACTAGCTCGAACGTCGAGGAGGCACCGGTCTCGTCATGCAGTCAATCATTCTGGTCAAACATGGAAAGTCCGCTTACGATGCGGCTGGCGAGTTCGCGGGCAGCCTGATCTTCTGTCTGATCAAGCATCTCTCTCAGGCGGCGTTCGGCAATGGCTGCCCTCTGCCGCACTCTGTTCTGCTCCTGCTCCAGTAGAGGCCACAGACCCGCCTCCTGTATGAAACGATCCCGCGCCTGCAGATACGCATCATGCGCCTCAGATGGCCATAACCGCCCCCCCCGGTTGCTTTGGGCAGCGAGATAGCCTTTTCGATTCCTCTTCAGCCCATAGTCGTCTCGCTCAGGGTTGCCGCGTAAAGTGGTTGCGAGATACTCCGTCTCAGAACGATACATTCGGTGAAGAACGAACGCGGACTTCACGCCCAACGTATTGCGGGCTGCACGATGAGTATTCTCATAGAACGTCATTGGCACACCATCTGCGTCGTAGATAGGAAAGTCTTTGTTCATGCGCGGCACATGCACACCTACCGAATGAACGCTAGTCACCGGGAATAAGCTTTTGACATTCGGGGCGACCGAGAAGTACGGGCCAACCGCGATAGGAGCAAATGCCGACTCTCTGCCATGCTCGTTATGCCACAGATGACAGACGGCACCCGCCGGCTGGTCGGAAAATAGTATGTCAAGGTAAGCATGTATAGGTGTTACAAAGTCAGCAGGCACCCAGAATTCGTCAACATCCAGAAACATCAGCCAATCGATACCGTCCCGCCGGGCTTCTCCCAACGCTTTGGCATAGGCGATTGTCTGCATGTGCTTTCTGAGACCAGCCGGACAGTAATCTATCCAGTCGACATGCTCAAAGCTGACTGCCGGATCGCGCTCCTTTAAGCGCTCAAGAACCTCCACCGATCCATCAGTTGTCCGGTTGAGGCAGACATGCACTTCGTCGAAGCCAAAATTACGATGGTGGAATACCCAGTCCGCCAAATAGGCGCCTTCATCTTTCGCGATGGCAACCAGCCGAGTCTTCAAAAGAACAACCTCTTATTTAGCATTAGTGGGGGCCGTTGCCCCCCTATGCGTCGGTTCGGAGTCACTAATCCGCCCCACACAAACGGGCACTCAATGTGCGCAAGCCAACGACATCAGGTCGTAATGTGCTCGCAGCCTGTGCGCAACGGCAAGCCTCAGGGAAAACGCATGAAAAATCCTACACCGCGAGAATGTCGGCCAGATAGGTCTCATCCAGCGCCGCTTTCTTCTGCTTCCGTCGGATTCCGCCCTTGAAACGCGTCTCCCCTTTCAGGTAATTCAGCGCGATATGTCGGACCCTGGCGAGGTTTTCTGCTGCCTGGCCTCGATGGATTTTGCAGGCATCCTCGCGGAGCGCCACATCCAGCGACCAGTGGAGTTTATTCTCGACAAACCAATGCTGGCGGGCCGCTTCGGCGAGCTTCTTGGCGCTCAGCTCGGCAGAGCTGATGTAGTAGCGGATCATCGGAGCTTCTGGCGCCTCATCGCCTTCCTGGCGGAAACTCATCACCACGCCCACCGTTTTCAGGCCTGGCCATTCATAACTAAGCTCCTGAAATTCTTCAGTAACCTCGCTGACAATATGGTATCTGGTCTCTTGCCGGCCTCGGTTCTTCTCGTCCTTGACATAGGCATCCCCTTCGAAGTTGACCACCTTGGTCATGGGGAACGCAGCCTCAAAGGCACCTGCCAAGGCTGGCTGATTTTCCTTCACCGAGAGTAGGTAATCCGCGCCCTTCTTCAAGACCTGCGTAGCGATCTTCTTCTGGCAGCCCATCGCATCGATCGTCACCAGACAGCCTTGCAGATTGAGAAGCTTGAGCAGCTCGGGAATCGCCGTGATCTCGTTGGACTTTTCAGCCGTCTTGACCTGGCCCAGCACCACGCCATTCGCCGCACTGAAGGCACTGACCATGTGTATCGCCCCTTTGCCCTTCCCTCGGCAGTACGACCCACGCAGCGTATTGCCATCAATGGCCACCACAGCGCCCTCCGTTACATCGTGGCAGGCCTTCATCCACTCGGCGAATGCGCTTTGCAGCTGCTCGGCATTTACCAGAGCCATCACCCTGGCCAACGTGTCATGGCTGGGCACGCCAGCCTCAAAATCGCCGTACTGACGGAGAAAATCGAGCTTTGCGTGGCCAAAATCCTCGATTTCGTCCCAACCTTCGGCACCACAGATCACCGCACAGACCGTCAGAAATAGGATATCCGACAGCTGATGCTGCACTTTCCACGCCTGGCGGAAGTCGGGAACGATCGATAAATGGTGCATAAGGGACGGTGTCAGCATCGGGTCATCCATGAGCAAAAGCCGTTAGATGACCACATTAGCTCCTACTGGTAAAGCGCTACGAAGTCCGTTGTAGAGCGGTTTTTCATGCGTTTTCCCTGAGGCAACCACCTGGTGACATTTAAAAAAATGCATTTTCCCTGATTCACTACGTTAAAACTGTCATCGCGGAAAATGTAGGTCGATCCATCGGCCAGAGTTACATCTTATTCACCTAAGACGTAATCGGCGATAGCCTTAAGAGGGCCGAGTCTGACTCTTTCATTTACTGAACGGTCAGCTCCTATTCACAGCAGAGCGGAGACGTTCATTCAATTGCCTCAAGTCAGCCGAATCTGGCCGAAGCTTTAGAGCAGCCTGGGCAAATGTCAACGCTTCATCTGGCAAATTTTTTCGCTCATACGCCACGGCCAACTCTCTGAGAGCAGTAGCCGGCCCCATCTTTTCGCCGGTAAGGCGTCGAACCTGCTCCGGTGTAAAAAATTGCCTCCCCTCATATGGAGATGGCGTTACGCCATTGGAGGCACGGCCACTGACGGTAACTCGCAGCTTTTCCACCCAGTTGGCGATCCGCTGCGGGGTCGGATCGACCTGTTGCGTTTGCTCGCGAACAAAGTCCGACAAGCCCTCCCGCGATTTTTCAGCCACATCTAGCAGGTCCTGCTCACAGCAAATGGCTCCTGCATCTGTCGAGCCGGCATCCCGCAACGGTACACCGAGGCGAGTCTCGATCCATTCCAGGTCAGCAGCTTCACGTTCCATGACAGGCCTGACCAAGGCGTCGGAAAAACGGAACTCTCGCTCGCCGAAACCGGCGAGAAGGTTGACTAGCCGATTATTGTCAGCAATATTTCCGGGATAGGCTTGGTAGCATGGTCCTTCACGGCGATAGACGAAAAGCGCAGCAGCAGCCTCCAGACTAAGGGAATCGTTTACACTACGAACTTCTGCTGGATCGATGGGAGCACCGAGAAACTGGCAAAAGTCTTGGACGATATCGCCATCAGTAAGCTGGTGAGGACAAAAAGGGCGGAGCGTAACGTGTTCACGACCAAAGACCCGGTCAAATTTCTCCAGCTTGGCACGGTAGCGAGGCCAAAGTTTCTGAAAGCTCAACCGTGCTTGACCGCGGTTCTTGACCAGCTGGACGAAGGCTGAAGCCATAAAAGACGCCGGAGGACGGACGTAACCAATCACTTCAATGGTATCGAAAGCTTCTTGGAAGTACGCCCGCAAGCGCTCCAGACCAGCTTCATCAAGGTGAAACACTCCTTCACCAGACAAGATTTGCTGGCCAGCTGACCCTTTTACCTCTTCGAGTCTCTTCTCAAAACGCTGGTTGACCTCTTTGGCCTCATCCAGGCCACTTCCAACTGTTTGTTGCCCTTGCCAAGTCAATGGGTTGGTGCTGAAAATCGACAACAATACACCACTATGATTGGGCACACCAAGATCCGCGTAGCGCCACCCTTCATGCATGCCCTTGGCAAACAAGGTTTCCTGAATGGAGGATGATCCCGTCATAGGCATACCAATATGAACAACAAGACGCGACATTCAATGGTTCTCCTTGGAATTTCCAGGCATCGGTGGAGTATTTATCTCAACTTCTCGACTAACCTGCCTCCTAGCGGGCACGATCACCTGACGAAATGCGCGAGCAATCTCTGGTTCAGTATGAGCAAACAACAGCGCCGCTTGCTCCAAAAGATGGTCGGGTTCGCCCGCACCATGGGCTCCATCGCCGAAAATCGGTGTCGTGACATACGGGGCCTGATGACTAAGTGGGGCTAAGGCAGTCAGTTGTCTCAGACGATCGATCGACTCGGATGTGGATAATGCCATGTTTCGATCGGACGTTTCTTCTATTAATTTCCAAAGCTCTGGACCTTGTGCCAACGCCACGTCAAGCAACGCTGCTTCAGAGCCAATGCTAGTTTTCACATCACGCGGAATATCCTCAATCGATTGCCCCAGTCGACCATTCATCCACTCAAGGTCAGCCCGCTGCGCTTCCATAACTGGAGCCACCAACTCTGGAGAAAAAGCCAACTTCTCCTTTCCTATGCGGGATACTGCTCGGACTATCCGGTCATTATCTGCCGAATAACCTGAATAGGGTGTAACCCCCAAGAACTTTCTCATGGCGAACAGTACGGAACAGGCCTCAAGAGAAATGGATTCGTTCTCGCGACGAACCTCATCACGGCCTATGGCGACCCCAATTCTCCGTGAAAAGTCGAGTACCGCATCACCTTTATACAGTGAACTCGGAAAAAAAGGCACCAGATCTACATTCTTCTTACCAAAAACGCGATCAAGAGATTCAAATCTTTTTCGATAATGAGGCCACAGCTGGTGTACGTTGAGTTGAAATGTCACACCACCTTTTAAGCGTTGCTGAAATGCAGATTGCATGTAACCAACAGGCGAACGCACATATCCTATAACGCGAACCGATCGACAATAACGTAACAGGCGAGCCTTTAGTCGTTGCAGCATCGACTCACTTACATTTGGGGCGCTCAAGTCTTCACCTGAGATCACCAACTTTCGGGCACAAAATAAAGAAAGGCGCTCTTCAAACTCGGACTCAAAGCGCTGCTGAATAGCCCGAGACTCTTCCTTGCTACGTCCATTCAATTTGTTGGCGTGATACTCCTCTGGCTTCTCAGACAAGAGAGTCATAAGAAAGCCAGAATGATTTGGCGAATTCAGCTTCAGGTATCCCACCGGGGCATCATCTGATATTTCGAGGTTATGAAAAGTAGATTGAATCGAGCTCGACCCGGTCTTATGCATTCCAACGTGGATAATGGCCTCTTCAATCATTTCGCTCCCTCATTTCATTCAACTCAGCCTTGAGTGCCTCCACTTCACGCCAAAGGTGGACAATCAATTGCAGCATTGCACGGTTGGTATCCAGCGGGCTTACCATGTAGTTTTTAAACCGACTTTCCTCTAAGTCAAATACTACTTGGCCGCTAGCTTCAAAGAGCGCATTTATTTTCTGTATTTCATCCTGGCTTCGCTTTACGTAAGCTGATACCTCACTCTCTTCCGGTAACAGCTTATTATAAGGTTGGACCTTCTGCATCTTCTCATAGAGGCCAGCTTGCTGGAGGAGCGGCTCAATTTCATCGGGGAGCACATGCCTATCGGACAAAGAGTTGTGGTAGGAAAATAGGGCCATGGCTGGCGGCGGGGGAGTGTCATTCTCTCGAAGCGATGGGATTTTGTCATCGCTCAAACCAAGGACGACATGCACAAACTGGGTGCTAACGTCACTTATATTTTCGAAATTGAAAAAACGCGCATGGTCAGTAAAAGCTGTCCACTCTTGGGTCATTGGAGTAACGACGTAGGGCTTACTCTGAACCCATTCACGGAAGGGCTTGAGCGGCCCACGGTAAGCCTTGTGCTTGATGCCCCATTGCAAATAGGCGGAAACTATCCAACTGTCCGGCCGACGAATATATCCAATCACATGGATGTCATACCGACCTTGAATAGCTTCAAGTGCCGGCTGCACGTCTTTAAACCGATCGAAGAGGGATTCGTTTGACCAGATCAGGGTGTGTAGCTGCGTAGACAAATGATCATCGGCGTATTGCAGGGCGTGGGCGAGTTCCCGATTCGCCTGCGCTTTGTCCATCCGCATGTACGGCCCCCAACCATCAACAGCGTGCCATTCGTATTGCGTTCTAGGCAAGCTTAGATGCTCGAGCATCAATCCGAGGTACTTGATGCCGTACTCTTCTAGCGCGGGGCGAGCCACGCGCAAAGTTTTCTGGATAGATGAACTACCTGTCTTGCCCATCCCCACATGAATTATCAATTTACGTTTCATTGGGTTACCATTTGGTTCCGGATGTGTAGACCCTCTCGACATCGTACCCCGCCGCCATGGCCAACTGCGGAAGAACTCGCTCATAAGCATGTAAGGCTGAGCCGTCGTAGGGTATGGGTTCGGAGATATCGAAAGTGTGAGGTGCCCATTTTGTCATTGCCTCGATTGCAGCTACTCGGGCCCAGAACATGGTGCCCAGAGGGAAATGCCGGTAATTTTTCCACCGTGTCAAGCTGAGCGGTTCGAGAAGCTGCTCAATGTACTTTCCGTTCTTTCCTTCATCCGGAAGATGGCTATCTTCTGCGAAGACGAAGCCAGTACGTTTGTCGTTGAAGAGTGCTAATATCTCCCGAGCCGCCATAGGCGAACCAATCAGATTAGATAGCAGGTAGCGCCGCCAACGGTCACCGACACCATCGACGTTGTCACTCGACTTTTTTGTATGGAAGTGGCCAACCACGTCATAGTTCCCGACTATCTCATCACAAAACTCGCGATGGAAAGGATGAACATCTCGACCACAATTTTTTACTTTACGTAGATAGAGCGAACCAGAAACGCAGCCTTTGAGTAGTTCTACCTGTTCGTCAGTCAGTTCCGGAACATGACTGACAAATAGGTCCACATCGTGTGCTTCCAACACCCGAAAATACGTACAAAACTCCGGGATCAGTTCAGCAAAGTAGACGTGGAATTGCAGGGCTATTCGTCCTCGGTACGGTTCGACCGCACCAGTACCTGCTACCCTCTGTACAGGCATAGACTCAACACGTGTTGTCATAGCGGCGTCGACCAGATCCGCAAAGGCCAAGTCTTTTTCCTGAGTCCCGTCAAGAACTGCCTGTATGTCGGAACCGGGGAAAGGCCTTGCTTGGGCAATACCTTTGTGGAGCAAGCTGAGAAAGTGCTCGGCAGGATCCTCGCGCCCGAAGAAAGAAAGCCCGTAGAAATCGGGATCGAATCGTTCGCGAAAGATCTGACTTTTGGCCGCATGGCGGATAGCAGCTTTACGAGAGATCGCCTCCTCAAGATCGCAGCTCAGTCGCTCGACGTAACGATTGAAATCCAGCTCTTGTTGGCATATTCGAGCATTTCGTCCATCACGTTTGACGAGATAATCGAAGTTTTCAAGGATTCTACCAGCCAGGTCATACGGATCACCGTACTCGCCGAGCACGGCACGCGCACCATGTTCTTCAACGAAATCGGCAATCCCACTAGCGTCGCGAAACACTCCTATACCGCAATCAGCACTGAGGGCATCCACCGCAACGTTTGGGAAGGGGTCAAGTCGAGAGGTCAGCAGATAGAGATCAGCACCTGCTAACGCTGCCGCGACGTCGTGCACGGCACCAGGAAAATGGACACGTTCCTGAATGCCAACACGCCGTACATATGCGTCTAGCCAGACGCTGACTGAGGTATCGCTATCATCATAGCCATCTCCCAGCCAGACGAATTGCAAGCTTTCAGCACGTTCATCGCCTTTCTTACGCATTAGTTGATTCAAATGATGGCATGTCTGCAGGAACCAGTCGACGCCCTTGCGAGGTTGGACATGTCCTGCGCCAACAATGATAAGATCACTATCGGCCAAAGAGAGGTGCGATCTGAGTGACCAGTTCTCATCTTCATCGTGGGCCTTGAAGCCAAGATAGCCTTGGGGCTGAATGCGCAGATGCCGCGGCCTGTGCTTCACACCTCCCATGGCCTCCAATTCACGAAGACCAGAACGCGCAAGGCTTTCGGCCGGATAGACAACCAAGTCGGAAGTGAGCAGCATCCGAGCAACCTTACCGACAGGGCGTGTGTATTCAGCGAACTCGTGCAGAAGGCTAACAGTGGGCAACCCTAGAGACGCAGCGGCGTCCGCCATGTCGATGGACTCTACCGAGTTCAGGAGCACCGCAGAGATATCTTGATGCTCACACAGACGCTCAAGACAATAGGTCAGCGCGCCGACACCGTTAGCCCCAGGCGCATCGAGATGCAAGATTCCAGCCTCAACGAACTTCGATCGAAGCGCTCCACCGCGCAGTGAAGCTGTAATAACGTTGTACTTGCTCGCCAATCGCCGCACCACTTCCAGCGCCACTGCGGGCGCACCCGTTGCGGATGCATCGTGACTGACCACTAAGATCGTTGATTTAAGACTGTCTTTTTCGACACCGCCATCGCTGAGGATAGCATTCATATCCAGCCAGCCTATGCGCCCTTCCCTATAACCATGCCGAATGAAGTGGTGCAATGCATTGATCGGTGATCGCGCGATGTCTGGGTACATCGCCTCGTATAGCACTTGATCGAACAGCTCCTCGATGTGAGCTTTACCTTGCTTCGAAGCCTCCAATAGGTTATTAACCTGGAGTCGTGCCAGCCTGCGATCTGCCCCATTATCGAGTACGCCACGCTCAACCATCAAGTCAAGCAACTCACGCGCAATTGAGGTCTCAGCGAGTTGCACCGGCTGTGGCTGTCCCTCCTCACGTCGTACAACCCCAACAACTTCGGAATCTCGTTGAGTCGTTGCCCAACCGGGACGACCTTCATGACGTCCGTAAAGCAAAAAGTGAAGTAGTGGGTTGCTACCATTTTGACGAACGTCAGGGTTTTCCTCCAAGTAGAAGGCTGAGTCGAATCTCCCCGGTATAACTATAGGATAATCTCGATAATTACTGATAAAATATTCAATTGGATCACCAGCATCGTCAGGCAACTTTTCAGAATAGGCTTTCCAATCCGCACCGCTTTGTTTTAGGATTTCATAACGTGATTTAGAACGCGGCGGCTTGGATAACTTTCTTAGTAATTTCTTCACGCAGTCACCTGGGATAATTTTTCGCGAAGATAATCATATGCCTTAACTCCGCCGACGTTAATTCCAAGTTCATGACGAACCTTATTAATCGAAACTCTACTCACGATCACGTCATCTTTCCTAGGTTCGCCAATACAGATCTTGGCTTCCGGCACTATGCGCTGCGCCATCTTTACCAACTCACCTAACTCAACAGCTTCACCACTGCCGACGTTAAAGATTCCTGGTAAGCGACTGTCAGCTAGCGCCAGTAAGACACGGGCCATTTCAGGAGCGTAAATATAGTCACGACAAGCTGCCGGTTTAAAATGGGCCCAAAATGGTTCTTCACGCGCCACATGGTCCACCAGCACGTCAACAAGCCCGTGTGTCGGATGATCCTCATTTCCGAACGGATTTGTCACTCGCGCACAAGTGTAAACAATCCCCGCCTCTTGAGAAAACTGCTGAAACATGGCTTCCTCAACAACCTTCATCCTGCCATACCAAGAGCGGGGAGCTGGCGGATCACTCTCTATGTTAGGTCTTCCCGGTGACTCTCCATAAACGGTACCTGCTGATGATATCTGCAGAAGGGCAGCCGGAGGAGCCTTACGAAAAAGGCGAAGTACACATTGTAGCGAAGACCAAAACTCCTCCATGGACCCGTCCAAGTCCTGCGCGAAATGTCTTGGCTTTAGTCCACCGAGTGCATTTATCACTACGGGAGATTCATTTAAAACCTGGATTATTTCGTTTTCATGTTCAAGAGTAAAAACTGGATTTCTTCCATTCCTTAAATGCCGAGAAACTCCCACCCATGGGCGTCCAAGCCGATCGAGTTCACGCGCGACATTGGACCCGATAAAGCCAGTAGCACCTAATAGTAATATCTTTTTCACACGACCCCCTGCTTCCTTCAAGAAAACTTCAGAGATTCCTTGAATGTTTTACCGGCTTGGTCCTTTTCCGAAACGAGAGGCTCATTTTTCTCCATCATAGGCCACTCAATTGCCAGCGTCGGATCGTCCCAGCGGATGCAGTGCTCGTCTCCGGGGTTGTAGTAATCAGTACATTTGTACTGAAACTCTGCCTCTTGGCTGGTCACGTAAAAAGCATGAGCAAAACCTGGCGGCAACCACAGCAACTGCCTGTTTTCAGCGCTTAGCGTAACCCCCACCCACTGGCCAAAAGTGGGGCTACTCTGGCGCAGGTCGACCGCCACATCGAACACCTCGCCGCGTGTAACGCGCACCAGCTTTCCTTGGGGCTTATCATGCTGATAGTGGAGGCCTCGCAGGATGCCATGAGTCGACAAACTGTGGTTGTCCTGAACAAATGTGTAGTTGCCACAATGCCGCTCGAATTCGGACTGGCGAAAAGTTTCCATGAAGAAGCCCCGCTCGTCGCCGAAAACCTTGGGGGTTAGCAGGACGACGTCAGGGATCTCGAGTTTCTCGTAGATCATTTCAATGTTGTCAACGTGGGTGGGGAGTAGGGTGATGAGAGTGGTGTCGACTCACAACAGCGAAGTGGACTCACAGGTTTTTATTCAAACGTGAATCATTAGAAGTACAAATGGGCTCACTTGACGACTTGCAGCAGATACTCGCCGTAGCCAGTCTTCTTCAGAGCTGTGCCACAGGCCACTAAGTGTTCAGAGGTTATCCAGCCATTCCGCCAGGCAATCTCTTCAAGGCAAGCCACCTTAAGGCCCTGTCGGTGCTCAATAGTCTGTACGTACTGAGCGGCCTCCAATAGGCTATCGTGAGTGCCGGTATCCAACCATGCAAAACCACGGCCCAAGCGCTCCACTCGCAGGTCCCCGCGCTCTAGATAGAAATTGTTTATGCTGGTGATCTCCAGCTCGCCGCGCTCGCTCGGCTCGACTTTTTTTGCTATATCCACTACATCGTTGTCGTAGAAGTAGAGTCCGGTAACGGCATAGGGTGATTTTGGCTCAATGGGCTTTTCTTCTATAGAGATAGCTGTGCCATCACTGTCAAATTCCACTACTCCAAAGCGCTCTGGATCTTTCACCAAGTAGCCAAACACGGTAGCCCCACTCTTTTGCTCTGCCGCGCGTTTGAGTTGCTCACTGAAATGCTGCCCGTGAAATATATTATCTCCCAGAACCAAACAAACTGGATCATTGCCAATAAAGTCTTCACCAATAATGAAGGCTTGTGCCAGACCATCGGGACTCGGTTGTACGGCATATTCGAAGTGCACACCAAAGTCCTCCCCGCTGCCCAGCAGCTTCTGGTATTGAGACAAGTCCTCTGGCGTTGAGATGATAAGGATTTCGCGGATGCCGGCCAGCATTAGCACCGAGATGGGATAGTAGATCATTGGCTTGTCATAGATCGGTAGCAGTTGCTTGGAGACACCACGAGTGATGGGATGCAGTCGGGTGCCAGAACCGCCGGCAAGAATTATGCCTTTACGAGCCATGGGGTTTCTCCCGTGAGAGGTAAGTCCGGCTGCGCCGGGAAGTGTAGTCTTTGTGTCTTTGCTGTAGTTATGCTTCGCACAACCAATCGAGCACCTATCTATCGAGGTACTCTGAAAGCGTTAGCGTCAACTGATTTTGCCAACTAGGTAAGGTAATACTTAGTGCTTCCTCAAGCTTTCTACAGCAGAGTCGCGAATTAAGCGGACGCACGGCCGGCGTGGGATATTCTATCGTTGATATTTCTGCCACCCTTTCTGGCCTGATGGTCAACTCCTCTCCCATGGCCGACGCCTGGCGGAAGATCTCTTGGGCGAAGCCAAGCCAACTTGTCTCACCGCGAGGGGCCAGATGGTATATCCCGCAAGAGGGCTTCTTGGGAGCAGTCAAAGCTAAAGCAGTAACCTGCGCGATCAGACGCGCTGGTGTGGGCGCGCCCACTTGGTCACTAACCACCCTAAGCGAATCGCGGTCGCGGCCTAGGCGAAGCATGGTCTTCATGAAGTTGTGGCCACGGGCACCGTAGACCCAACTTGTGCGGAAAATCAGATGCTGGCAGTTGCTTTGCTGTACCACCTCGTCCCCTTCCAGCTTTGTCTGACCGTAGACGCTGAGTGGACAAGTGGAATCATCTTCCTGCCATGGCGCTTTCCCGCTACCGGGATAAACATAGTCGCTAGAATAGTGCACCAGCCACTTGCCTTGTTCTGCACTATACTCGGCCAACTGAGCGGGCAGTTCAGCATTCAAACGCCGCGCCAGTGTCCGATCGTCCTCGGCTTTATCTACCGCAGTATAGGCTGCGGCATTGACGATAAGCTCCGGTTGGTGAGCTTTCAGCCACTGATCGACTTCATCAACGTCGGATAAGTCCAGCTCTTGTCGAGAAGGTGCCAACACTTTTCCCAGCAGGCAAAGCTGACGTCGGAGCTCGAAACCTACCTGCCCATTGCCCCCTGTTACCAGAATCTTCATACGCCGATTCCTAAACGTTCGCCCTTATAGCTGCCGTCTTGGACTCGCTGCCACCAATCACGATTTTCTAGATACCACAATACCGTCTTACGTAGGCCCGTCTCGAAGGTCTCCTGCGGCACCCAGCCCAACTCACGCTCTATTTTACTGGCATCAATGGCATAGCGAAGGTCATGCCCTGGGCGGTCATCTACATAGGTAATCAGCTTTTCATAACGCTCAATCTCCGTCGGCTTTCGCTCGGGAGCCAACTCTTCAAGTAGAGTACAGATTTCACGTACAACTTCGATATTGCTTTTTTCGTTATGACCACCAATATTATATGTATCCCCCACCTTCCCATCGTTCAAAACTTTAATCAAAGCTCTTGCGTGGTCTTCTACATAGAGCCAGTCACGCACCTGTTTACCATCCCCATAAACTGGCAGGTCTTTCCCAGCGAGCGCATTAATAATCATCAAAGGAATAAGTTTTTCTGGGAAATGATATGGTCCATAATTATTGGAACAGTTAGTAATTATTACAGGCAACCCGTAGGTACGCCCCCATGCTCTGACAAGGTGGTCAGAACTCGCTTTACTTGCTGAATAGGGTGAGCTTGGCGCGTAGGGGGTAGACTCTGTGAAGAGCTCTTCCGGATCGTTTAAATCACCGTAGACCTCATCAGTTGAAACATGATGAAAGCGAAAGTTTTCAGCTTTCCCAGGGTCGCTTTTTTTAATTCTCACCCAGTACTCACGTGATGCTTCCAATAATTTTGAGGTTCCGACAATATTGGTTTCTATAAAAGCTGATGGCCCGTCAATCGACCGATCTACGTGGCTTTCTGCGGCCAAATGCATTACTGCGTCTGGCTCGTACTTTTTGAACAGCTCCTTAATTTCAACACCATCACATATATCAGACATGGAAAAGTGATAGTTTTCAGAAGAATCCACTTCTTTTAGGGATTCAATATTTCCTGCATAAGTTAACTTATCAATATTTACTACTTCCACACCACCCCGTCTTATCAGTTCACGAACTACGGCTGAACCAATAAAGCCGGCACCACCAGTAACGAAAACAGTTTTCACCACTTCTTTCCTTAAAAAAAATTTTAGATTTAAATATTTAACTACTAGTCTCGATGATCCCGAATAATGAGCATCAGCATGCTGGCGATGAATGCCAGGAAGATCGCGACGATGGCAAACACCGTGGCGTTGTAGAGCCGCTTGGGGCTGGTCGGGTATTCCGGGAACAGCGGGCTCTGCAGCACGCTGACCTGCTTCAGCTTGCGCGCCGCCTCGATGCGCGTGCTTTCCAGCGCGGCCAGGGCGTTGGAATAGGTCTGCTGGGCGAATTCGGCCTTGAGCTCCAGGGTCTTGTACTCCGAGGCGGTACGGTTGAGCGAGTCCCCCGTGGCCTGGGCAAGTCGTGAGCGCTCGCTGTCGATCTGCTCGCGCAGGGCGGCGATCTCGCTTTCTACCCGCACGACCTCGGCCGAGCTCGCGCTGGAGAAGCTGCGCAGGGCATTTTTCTGGGCGCGAAGCCGGGCCAACTCGCCTTCCAGGGTGGCGACGACCTGATTCAGACTTTCCACGGTGGCGGTGGGTGATACCAGGCCGTGCTCGTTCTGGTAGGCCAGCAGGCCAGAGCGCGCCTCTTCCAGGCGGTCGTCGAGCCGTTCGAGCTGGGACTCCAGAAACTCGACCTGCTCAGTCGCCAGGCGCTGGCCCATCTCGTTCATGTGCTGCTCACCGGCCTTCAGCAAAAGCGCCACCAGCTCGTTGGCAAACTCCGGCGTGTAGGCCTCCGCACGGACCTCCAGCACGCCGGCGTATTCGTCCATCTCCACCGAGACGCGCTTGAGGTAGTACTCGTGCAGCGCCTCGATCGGCGCCTCGGCGTTCCACAACGAGGCGAAGACGTCGCCGTTCTCGCTGTAGTGGGTGCGGAAGTCCAGCTCATCCTGCACCTGCTTGAGCATGTCAACGGACAGCAGATACTCCCGCAGCAGCAGCAGGTCGCTGTCGTTCTTGCTGCCGGTCAGAAGCGATGAAAAGGACAGCTCCGGCTGGGCGATCTGCGGACTTTCCAGCACCACCGTAGCCCGCGAGACGTAGCGATCCTCGGCCCACACCAGCCAGTAGAAGGACACCACAACGATCGAGATCAGGGCCAGGGCCCAGTGAGGATTGCGCTTGATAAAGCCGGTCATGAAGACATCATCCAGTACATCGATGACGGCGCCTTGAGAGGCCCGTGTCATCCTTGATGGTTTATAACGGTAGGAACAAACCTGAAGACGAACATCGCGAGCCTTAGGCCTTGCGATCAGCAGCCGCCTTGTCGGTCTCTTCGTGGTAGTGGCCAATGGCGTCGTTGATATCGTCATACCAGATGGCCTCGCCATCCTTGAGGTAGACCCCTGACTCACACAGGTCCTTCAGGATCCCCTCGCTGTGGGACACCATGACCAGGCTGGCCTCGCCCACCTTGTCCTTGAACGCCTTGGTGGCCTTGGCCTTGAAGGCGCGATCGCCCACCGAGGTGGCCTCATCGGATAGATAGACGTCAAAGTCGAAGGCCAGCGAAAGCCCGAAGTTGAGACGAGAGCGCATGCCCGACGAATAAGTGCGGATCGGTTCATCGAAGGCCTTGCCGATCTCGGCGAAGGCTTCGACCCGTTCGATGATCTCGTTGACGTCACGACCTCCGCCATGCACACGGGCCACGAACTTGACGTTCTGGCGCCCGGTCATGGAGCCCTGGAAACCACCGCTCAGGCCGATGGGCCAGGACACGCTGGCCTGGCGAATGATCTCGCCACGGTTCGGCGTATCCATTCCCGCAATCAACTTGAGCAGGGTCGACTTGCCGGCCCCATTGCGCCCCAGCAGTCCGACACTGGTGCCACGGGGAATGACGAAGTTGATGTCCTTGAGCACCCAGGCGCTGCCGCTGTGCTTCTGGTAACGCTTGTAGAGGTTGCGAACTTCGATCATTTGGCTTTCAACTTGTCACGAAAGCGAATCTGAAGGATCAGACCCAGCGAGATGGCAGACAGGGTAAACAGCCAGAAGTACAGCATGCTGGTCCCATGGACCACCTTGTAGCCATCGAAGAAGCCGTGGCGGATAAACTCGAGCCCGTGGACGATGGGGTTGAGCATCAGGTACTCGAGCATCCAGTGAGGAAGATGATTCAGCGGCATGATGACGCCGGACAAGATCAGCAGCGGCAGGGTGATCATGCGCACGATGATGGCGACTTCCTTCACCAGGGTGCCGAGCACCGAGACGATCAGCCCTAATCCCAGCCCCAGGCACCAAAGCGACAACCACCCGGCCATGGCATGAATCGCATCATCCGGTGTCATATCGACGTCCAGCATCAGGGCGCCGACGATAAACATCAGGAAGACCAGGGTCCGCAGCATGCCTTCGAGGAAGTTACGCACCAGCACCGGGTCGATGGGCTGGACCTGGCGATAGGCGAACAACGCCTGACTGGCGTCGATGGCCCCCAGGGCACGCATCATGCCCTCACGCACCAGGAAGAAGCCCATCAGGCCGACGATCATCCAGGGGATAAAGGGCGCCCCCACGATCAGGCGGTCACCGCGGATAAAGCTGCGGATGGCCACCATGATCAGCGTGAAGGCCATGGGCTCGGCGAGCATCCAGAACCAGCCCATGCGGTCGGCCATGGTGCGCGAGATGGCCTCGCGCATGAACATGGCGTACCACACGCTTCGGGTCACCGCCCAGGACGAGCGCGGCTTGAACGCAGAGCGGCCGCCTCGCGGGCGGCCAGCTTGGGATGAGTCAGACTGCGACATTAGAGGTCCACTGCCACCTTGGTGGCGACGGCGATCTGGTAGAGGATCTGGGTCAGGCTGGTGGCCAGTTGCAGATTCTTGGTCGGCACTTCCGGCATCACCAGGATCTCGTCACCCGGTCGCAGGGTCACGTCCTCGGCGTTACGCACCGCACCGTTCTGGCGCACCACCAGGATATGGTCGTCGTCGCCACGCTGGGTCAGGCCACCGGCGCCGTTGATGTAGTCCCACACGTCCTGGCCGGGGCGATACACCACCGCCTGGGGCACCACCACTTCGCCGCTGATCAGCACCGAATCGGTGACCTCCGGCAGGGTGATGACGTCACCGTCCTGCAGGCGAATGTCGCTGATGCCTTCATCGTGGGCCACCACCAGGCGACCGCTGGGCTCCAGCGTCCGCGCACGCTCGACGAACTTCTGGATCAGCTCGGCCTCGCGCACCCGGATCTGGGCTTCCTCGTTGGTGGCAGAGGAAGCACCGAGGTAGGTGGTCTCGAGCCGACGCAGGCTTTCCTTGAGCGCTTCCTGCTGCTGGACAGCAACACTCTCGCGCTTGATCGAGACGCTTTCTTCGGCGGTCATGTCCGCCGGAACCGCGATGGCGTCGAGGAACTCACCAAGGCGGGCGTTACGCGGCAGGGCGTAGCGCGAGGGACCGAAGAAGCTGCCTTCCAGCGAGACGACGATGGTCTCTGCGCGGCCATCGGCGCTGAACAGCACCTCGTCACCGCTGTGGACGTTGTAGCTGGCGAACTCGTCCAGTGACACGTAGGTGGCGAAGGGACCGGACGGCCGGTCACCGCGCAGCAGCACGTGGGAGACACCGCTCTTGAGGCGTGCCAGGTCGACGATGTCGCGGCCGCCCAGGCTGGTGCCCAGCAGTTCGTAGCGATACTCACGCTCGACGTCACCGGTCACCGCGATGGCGGGGCCACGCTCCTCGACCACGATGGTGTCACCGTCGCGAAGCTGTGGACGCGGCAGATCCCCGCGCAACAGGAAATCGTAGAGATCGATATTGGCGATGGTGCGCCCCTGGCGCATCACGCGGATGTTGCGGTAGCTGCCCAGGGCGTTGTCGATGCCGCCGGCCTGGTCGAGAAAATACAGCACCGAGTCCGAGGGCGTCCCGGCGAAGCGCCCGGGATTTTCCACGTAACCGGTGACGAACACGCCCACCGGCTGCACCCCTTGCAGGTTGGTGTAGACCTGGACGTTCTCGGGGTAGACGCTCTGGATCGCCTGGCGCACGCGGCCGTCGAGCTGGCCGTTGCTCAGCCCTTGCACCGCCAGCGGCCCGATGGAGGGAATGAAGATGTTGCCCTGGGCGTCGACCGGCATGACCCGGTCGAATTCGACCGCGCCCCAGGCACGCAGGGTGACCTGGTCACCGGGCTTGATCCGGTAGTCGGCGTTCAGGCCGTCGGCCATGGTGCCGCGAAAACCGCCTTCGAACAGGTTGGCGCCAAACGGCGGCAGCGCTTCCATGTCGGCCTTGGGCGCGCGCGCCACCGGGCCGTAGTTGTCGTTGGACCAGTCGGCGCGGGGGCTTGAGTCGATCTGCTCAGGCACCTGCTCGGCCTGCTGTGATTGCGGCAGCACCTCGCCCGGCTGGCTGATGCTCTGGGCCTGGGCGGAAAGCGATACTGCAGCGATGGGCAGCGCCAGCAGCAGTGCCTTGAGGCCGGTGACTCGGGAACGCATCGGGTGAAGGCTCATCGTCTTGCCTCCGTGCCGTTGTAAAGCGCCGTGACCCGGCGATGGGAGACCCAGCCACTGGGTGTTTCACAGGCGACCACTTCCTGCCGAGAGGCATTGGCCTGGCGCTGCACCGTCAGGTAGCGGCAGAGTCGACCGCTGGCTGCCCGGTAAGGAGCATCGGCCATCACCTCGACGGCCCCACCCCAGGGGCTGGAGGCAAGATTGACGATCGCCCCGGCGGGCGCATTGGCAAGAAAGCCGTTGAGGCTGGCATCCAGTGCGGTGCCCTGGGGCTGACCGACGATGACCGAGCCACTCGAGTTGGTCGATGCTGCGGGCTGCATGACGCAGCCGCTGAGCAGCAACAGCGCCCCCATGGCACCCAGCCACGCAAGGCGTGGCGTGTGGCGTGTTGTTTCGTTTGACATGTGTCGTCCCGATGGGTGGCGCTGGCCAGGCCTGCGCCACCACCCTGCTTACAGTTGTTTGAGAAGTTGGGTCAAAATGTCCTGCTGGCTCATGGTATCGGTGTTCACCGCAAGTTCCGCCGAGGTCGGCACCTCGTAGGGGCTGTTGATACCAGTGAAGTCGCTGATCTTACCCTCGCGCGCCTTTTGATAAAGCCCCTTCGGATCACGCTTTTCACACACATCCAGCGGCGTATCGACGTGCACTTCCAGGAAATCACCTTGCTCGAACAGCGCCCGCGCGGCGTCACGATCGGCCCGGAAAGGCGAGATAAAGGCGGTGATGACGATGATTCCCGCCTCGGCAAACAGTCTCGCCACCTCGCCTACCCGGCGAATGTTCTCGGCGCGATCTTCTTCCCCCATCCCGAGATCCTTGCACAGACCATGGCGCACATTATCACCATCGAGCAGCATGGTGTGATAACCCCGGCGGTTGAGCTCGACCTCAAGCGCATTCGCCAGGGTCGACTTGCCGGAGCCGGAAAGCCCGGTGAACCACACGCACTTGCCGCCGTGCCCATTGATCTGCTCGCGCATCTGCTGGGTCACGCTGGTGCGGTTCCACACCACATTGGCCTTGCTGTCATGCTCGCGGAATTCGTAGGGCAGCTCGCTGTCCAGCGGCTGATGGATCATGCCGGCGCCAACGGTGATGTTGGTCAATCGGTCGATGATGATCAGGCTGCCGGTGCCGGGATTGGTGCGATAGTCATCCACCGGTACCGGTGCGGTCAGCTCCACCTGGCAGCGGGCAATGGCGTTCAGGTCGAGCTTCTCGGCATGACGCTGCTCCAGGGAATTGACGTCGACCTGGTAGTCGATGGCGGTCACCTTGCCGGCCAGATCCCGGGTCGCGAGCTTCAGGTCGTAAAGCCTGCCGGGTTCCAGTGGGGTCTCGTGCATCCACACGATATCCGCCTCGAAGGTAGAGGCCAGCGGCACCGTGTCTTCTTCGGCGACGATCCAGTCCCCGCGCGAGACGTCGATCTCGTCGCTCAGGGTGACGGTGATCGCCTGGCCGGGGTAAGCGGCTTCCAGGTCGCCGTCGAAGGTGACGATACGTTCGACCGTAGTGGTCTTGCCCGAGGGCAGTGCCCGCACCGCCTTGCCTGGCATCAGCACGCCGGCGGCCAGGGTGCCGCAGTAGCCACGGAAGTCCAGATTCGGACGATTGACGTACTGCACCGGCAGGCGCAGGTCGCGCAGGTTCTGGTCGTGGCTGATCTCCACGTTTTCCAGAAGCTCCAGCATCGCGGGCCCCTGGTACCAGGCCATGGACTCGCTCGGGTTGACGACGTTGTCGCCTTTCAGCGCCGACATCGGCACGAACTGAATATCCCGGGCATTGAGCTTGCTGGCGATGGTCTGATACTCGGCGACGATCTCTTCGTAACGCGCCTCGGAGTATTCGACCAGATCCATCTTGTTGATGGCCACGACCAGATGCTGGATACCCAGCAGGTCGCAGATGAAGCTGTGGCGACGGGTCTGGGTCTGCACGCCGTAGCGGGCGTCGATCAGGATCACCGCAAGGCTTGCGGTGGAGGCACCGGTGGCCATGTTGCGGGTGTACTGCTCGTGCCCCGGGGTGTCGGCGATGATGAACTTGCGCTTGTCGGTCGAGAAGAAGCGGTAGGCCACGTCGATGGTGATGCCCTGCTCACGCTCGGACTGCAGGCCGTCGACCAGCAGCGCCAGGTCGACCTCGTCACCGGTGGTGCCGCTGGTCCTGGACGCCTGGGTGATGGCGGCGAGCTGATCTTCGTAGATCATCTTGGAGTCGTGCAGCAGGCGACCGATCAGGGTCGACTTGCCGTCGTCCACGCTGCCGCAGGTGATGAAGCGCAGCAGGTCCTTGTTCTCGTGTTCCTTGAGGTACTGCTCGATGTCGTCGGCGATCAGTTCGGATTGATGTGCCATTGTCCCGCTCCCTTAGAAGTAGCCTTCGCGCTTTTTCTTTTCCATCGATCCCGCCTGGTCGTGATCGATGGCTCGGCCGCTTCGCTCACTGGTGCGAGTCAGCAGCATTTCCTGGATGATCTCCGGCAGGGTGGCGGCCCGGGATTCCACGGCGCCGGTCAGCGGATAGCAGCCCAGGGTACGGAAGCGCACCCACTTCTCTTCGGGAACTTCGCCAGGCTCGAGGGGGAGACGGTCATCATCGACCATGATCTGCATGCCGTCGCGCTCCACCACCGGGCGAGGCGCGGCGTAATACAGCGGCACGATGTCGATGTTTTCCAGGTAGATGTACTGCCAGATATCCAGCTCGGTCCAGTTGGACAGCGGGAACACGCGAATCGACTCGCCCTTGCTGATCTTGGCGTTGTAGATGTTCCACAGCTCAGGCCGCTGGCTCTTGGGGTCCCAGCGATGGTGCTTGTCGCGGAAGGAGAAGACCCGTTCCTTGGCCCGGCTGGCCTCTTCGTCGCGCCGGGCGCCACCGAAGGCGGCATCGAAGCCGTGCTTGTCCAGCGCCTGCTTCAGCGCTGCGGTCTTCATGATGTCGGTGTACTTGGAGCTGCCATGGTCGAACGGGTTGATGTTCTGCTCGACGCCTTCCAGGTTGATATGCTCGATAAGCTCCATCCCGGCCTTGTCCGCCATGCGATCGCGGAACTCGATCATCTCCTTGAACTTCCAGGTGGTGTTGACGTGCATCAGCGGGAAAGGCGGCGTGCCGGGGTAAAACGCCTTGCGCGCCAGGTGCAGCATCACCGACGAGTCCTTGCCGATGGAGTACATCATCACCGGGTTGCGGAATTCCGCCGCGACCTCGCGAATGATGTGGATCGACTCCGCTTCGAGTTGCTTGAGGTGGGTCTGCCTTTCGGGGCTAATGTCCATAAGGTTGTTCCGGGAAGTTGAAACGTTGGCATGACGAAGCCACCTTGCTTCGCACACCCTGGTGATGAAAACGTCGTGTTGGCTGGAAGGCGGATCGCGTGTCGGACCACCTGTTCGGTCGCGGGGCCGTTCCAGGACGCTTTTCCGAGCGCCCTAGAACGGCCAGAACAGCGGGATCAGTCCCACCGACATCGCCCCGACCAGCAGGCTGAGCGGCAGCCCGAGGCGCAGGTAATCGGTCAGCCGGTAGCCCCCCGGCCCCAGCACCATCAGGTTGGTCTGGTAACCCAGGGGGGTGATGAAGCTTGCCGAGGCGGCAAACATGATGGCCACCGCGAAAGGCATCGGGCTAACGCCCAGGGTCTCGGCAATCGACACCGCGATGGGGAACATCAGTACCGCGGCGGCGTTGTTGGTGATCACTTCGGTAAACAGGTTGGTCAGCAGGTAGACGGCGGCCAGCGCCAGCCAGGGCGTCATATGGTCGTTGACGAGCAGAGCGGCGACGGCCTGGGCGGCGCCGGACTGGGTCATGGCACCGCCGAGGGCAAACGACGAAGCGATCACGATCAGCACCGACAGGTCCAGATAACGGCGGGCCTTGCCCACCGAGATGCAGCGTGTCAGCAGCATGCCACCGGCGCCCAACAGCGCCGCCTCCAGAATCGACAGTGCGGCTATGCCCGCCAGCACCACCACCCCCAGCAGTACGGCTATCGCCAGCGGGGCCTTGCGAAACTCCGGTGGTGCCGAGTCATTGAGCGCGCTGACCAGCAGAAAGTCCTTGCGATAGCGGTACTGGGCAACGAATTCCTGTCCGGTTTCCATCAGCAGGGTGTCCCCCACCTGCAGCCGGATATCGCCAAGCTTGCCGGGAAGCCGCTCGCCCTGGCGCGAGATCGACAGGATGACCGCCTGAAACCGGGTACGCATGCGCGAGGCGCGTACGGTCTGGCCGATGCCGGCGAAGTCAGGGCCGATGACGGCCTCGACCAGGCAACGCTGCTGGTGGGCGACCCCGAGCTTGCGGATATTGCCGTTGGCGGGCTCCAGCCCGCGCACGCGACGTAGCTCCCGGGCGCACTCAGGGGCACCGATGAACACCAGCACATCACCGCCGCACAGCACCGTCTCGGGCGGCACGCCGGTCATCAGCCGGCCCTCGCGCTGAATGTCGGCCAGGTAACCGTGCTGCAGGTGGCGCAGCCCCGCACCGGCAATGGTCTTGCCTGCCAGGGGGCCATCGGCCGCGACCAGAAACTCGACGCTGTATTCACGCACCGCATCGAGCTGCTCGATCACACCCTGGCGCTTGGGCAGCACCTTGTTGGCGGCCAGCATCAGGTAAAGGCCACCGAGTACCAGCACGGGAATGCCGACGACCGCCAGGTCGAACATGCCGAGTGAGAGGCCCAGCTCGCTTTGTAGAAGCCCGTCCACCACCAGGTTGGTGCTGGTACCGATGAGGGTGCAGGTGCCGCCGAGGATGGCGATATAGCTGAGCGGGAGCAGCAGCTTGGAGGGAGAAAGACCGAGTTTGCGTGCCCACTCCTGAATCGCCGGAATGAACATGGCCACCACGGTGGTGTTGTTCATGAAGGCGCTGAGCACCGAGGCGGGGGCCATCATGCGCCACTGTGCCCGATGCAGGGTCGAGGGCTGCCCCAGCAACACTCCGGCGATCCAGGTCACCGCGCCGGTTTCCTTGAGACCGGCAGCCACCACGTACAGGGCCGCGATGGTCATGACGCCGGGGTTGGCGAAGCCCGCCAACGCCTCGTCGGGCGACAGTACGCCGGTGACCAGCAGCAGACTCATGGCGGCCAGCAGGATCGCATCCGGGGCGATCCTCGTCAGCGCCAGGGCCAGCAGCACGCCCACCACCGTAAAACTACTTAACCACGCATCCCAGACCACGGCATTCCCTAGACAGACGACTTTGGTGCGCCTTCACACCTGATTGAGCATATTTTCGGCACGCTACCGCCCTGGGATTGATTCCGGGCAATTCCCTCGCCACTCGAGCCATCACCCTGACAGCTCATTCAACGCTAGATAATCGATAAAAAAAGATGTTTCAATTTCGGGCGTCAGTGTAATGTGTAGCAAATATGGATTCCAGACACGCCTTTATAAATTTTGACATTTTTCGACGCTAATTTACCCAGACCTTTACAAAAGTTTTTTCACGGCGTTCTGTCACCACCGTCGCTCCAACCCTTGACGTCTAAATCTTAAAAAATTTACAACAAAATCATAATCTTGTAACAATTCACAGGAGCCAAGAATCAAGCATGTGCCACGACCGCCATTCTCGGCAGTCACTAATATGCCTTTTAACTTCCCGAACTTTATTGTCACAACACCATGAACTTTAAAAAATTGTGCCTTAACATCTTAAAAACATGACCTCGAGCAATAGTTCGGTAAGTGGAGACTCCAGCGACAACAAGAGAAAGTAGACGCGCAACCCCGCCTCTTGATTGATTTATTAAATGGATAAAAGAAACATCTATCGCCGCAAAAAAAGAAGGAAACGCTCTCCCGGCTCGTTTGGTAAAGGCGTCACTGACATCACGCGCCCGCGGATATAAAAATCTTTCAAAAACAGCGCATTGAGATTATTCAGGCAACAAGGCAGGGAGTACCCTTTCCGCCAGACCAATGAGAAAAGCGCTTTGTAATATAATGCTGGTTTTGGCACAAAATCGCCTATAGCAGCCATAACTAAAGTACAAGGGAAAAGAAAAATAGCTAGACTCAAGAGGTAGCCAAGAGTAGACCAAGGAAGTAATCCACGAGGGATTAAGGAGGCAAGGTGCCAAGGATGAAGCCATCTGAGGAAAAAGGCGCCGTTGAACGCGCCGGAAGGGCCAAATAAAAACTAGTTTTGTCGTACTTTAATGATGACTAATTTAGTACGCATCTGATTACGCCTTACCAGGCCGGTACTGCGGCGGACAGCATCTGGACAACGGCCTTTCGATAACGCCTTCCTGCAACGCCACCTGACAATGGCTTTCAGACAGCAGCTCTCAGACAACAGCTTTCAGGCATCACCTTCGGCCAGCCGCCTGACAACAGCACCGCCGGGGCAGCGACTGGCTGCAAACGGGCGGTGCTGATGTTCGTTGCGCTGATGTTCGTTGCGCTGGAGCTGGGCTGGCCTGTTACGCGGGCCAGCCCAGCAGCGACCTCAGGACGAGATCAGCGGCAGCCACAGCCATAGCGCCAGCAGTGCGGCCAGCAGTACCGGCGGGGTCAGCTTGAGCCCGACCTTCATGTACTGGCCCCAACTGATGTGGGTGCCCTTTTCCGCCAGCACGTGCAACCACAGCAGGGTGGCCAGGCTACCGATGGGGGTGAACTTGGGCCCAAGGTCATTGCCGATGACGTTGGCATAGATCATCAGCTCCCGGGTCAGGTCACCGACCTGGGCCTGATCGATGGCGAGTGCCCCCACCAGGGTAGAGGGCATGTTGTTCATGATCGAGGCCAGCAGCGCCGAGGCCACACCGGTACCCAGCGTCGCCACCAGGGTGCCCTGCTGGCCGAGCCAGGTCAGCAGGGCGCAGGCGTCTTCGGTCAGCCAGGCGTTGCCGAGCCCGTAGACCACCAGGTACATGCCTACCGAGAACAGCACGATCTGCCAGGGCGCGCCCTTGAACACCCGCGACAGCGAGATCACCGTGCTGCCCCCGGCCTGGTGCCAGCGACCGGCCAGGGCGACCAGCACCAGCGCCGCGCTGCCGGTCACCAGCGCCACCGGCACGCCCAGCGGCGCGGTGACGAAGAACGCCACCAGCAGCGTCGCCAGCACCGGGAAGGCGGCGCGGAACACCAGCGGGTCACGGATGGCGTGGCTCGGCGCCTCGAGGCGTTCGACGTCGTACTGCTCGGGTATATCGCTGCGAAACATCCAGGTCAGCACCAGCAGAGTCGCCGCCAGCGAGACCAGATCAACCGGCACCATCACCATGGCGTAGTGGTTGAACGAGATATCGAAGAAGTTGGCGCTGACGATATTGACCAGGTTGGAGATGATCAGCGGCAGGCTGGTGGAGTCAGCGACGAAGCCGGTGGCGATGATGAAGGCCAGCGACGACTGGGGCGAGAACTTCAGGCGCAGCAGGATCGCCATGACGATGGGGGTCAGCAGCAGCGCGGCCCCGTCATTGGCGAAGAAGGCCGCGATCACCGCCCCCAGCAGCACGATCAACGGAAACAGGCGGCGTCCGTTGCCACCGCCCCAGCGCGCCACATGCAGCGCCGCCCAGGAGAAGAATCCGGCCTCGTCGAGGATCAAGGAGATCAGGATCAGGGCGACGAAGGTGAAGGTCGCGTCCCACACGATGTCCCACACCACCAGCACATCGGGCAATTGCACCACCCCGACGGCCAGGGCCAACGCAGCGCCCCCGAGGGCGCTGGTACCGATACCGAGGCCCTTTGGCTGCCAGATCACCAGCACCAGGGTCACGACGAAGATGGCGAATGCCAGCATGGAAAACTCCCTGTCAGAGACTGTCCTGATTGACCCGCGAAGACACCTGCTCGGCGCTTTCGACCCGCTCGGAGTAACGCTGCGTCAGGTAGCCGTCACGGCCACGGTTGAGCCAGGTGAACTTCATCAGCTCCTCGCACACGTCGACCACGCGCAGATACAGCGGCGACAAGCACATCCGGCCCGCCTCGTTGAACTCGTTGAAGGCCTTGGGCACCGACGATTGATTGGGGATGGTCAGCATGCGCATCCAGCGTCCCAGCTGGCGCATCTGGTTCACCGTGTTGAAGCTCTGGCTGCCACCACACACCTGCATCAGCGCCAGGGTCTTGCCCTGGGTCGGGCGAACCCCGCCGAGTGACAGCGGAATCCAGTCGATCTGGGCCTTCATCACCGCCGTCATCGCACCGTGGCGCTCGGGGCTGACCCACAGCATGCCCTCGGCCCAGCTCGCCAGATCGCGCAGCTCGGCGACCTTGGGGTGGTCGGCCTCGGCGCCATCGGGCAGCGGCAGCCCCTGAGGCGAGAAGGTACGCACCTCGGCGCCGAAGGCCGCGAGCAAGCGCCCGGCCTCCTCGGCCAGCAGCCGCGAGTAGGAGCGCTCTCGCAGCGAGCCGTACAGCACCAGGATGCGAGGCGCATGGCGTGGCGCGCTGGGCGGGGCCAGCTCGTCCACGGCGATGGGCCGCCACAGCTCCGGGTCGATGTTGGGCAGGTCCTTGAGCAGGGTATCGGGGGTCATGTGCGGTTTGCCTCCAGCGTGACGGTTTCGCCGTCTTCCTTGGTGAAGCTGTCGCCCTCGATGGCCGACAGCGGCGCCTCGACCAGCGCCAGTACCCGTTCGGAGGGACGGCACAGCGCCGCGCCCCTGGCGGTCACCACGATGGGTCGGTTGATCAGAATCGGGTGGGCCATCATGGCGTCGATCAAGGCCTCGTCGTCGAGGCGGTCATCGCCGAGGCCCAGCTCGTCGTAGGGCGTGCCCTTCTGGCGCAGCAGTGCCCTCGGCGTGATGCCCATGGCCTCGATCAGCTCGACCAGCCGCTCACGGCTGGGCGGTGTCTTCAGGTATTCGATGACCTCGGGCGATTCGCCGGAGGCCTTGAGCATGGCCAGCACGTTGCGCGAGGTACCGCAGGCCGGGTTGTGGTAGATCAGCGTCATGGGGTCTCCGGGAGGCGCTCTTGGCTGTCGTGGCTGTCGTGGCGCTCTTGGCTATCGAGGCTGTCGTGGCGCTCTTGGCTATCGAGGCTGTCGTGGCTCAGCAGCTCCTGGTGTCGTCACAGGTGCCGGGGCCCAGCAGGTCGGCCAGGGGGTTGCACACCTCGGGCCGGCTGGCGCAGCAGTCGCGCACCAGAAAGTCGAGGGTGGCGACCATGTGCGCCAGGTCCGCCCGATAGACGATGGAGCGGCTTTCCCGGCGCTGGCTGACCAGCCCCGCCCGGCTGAGCACGCCAAGGTGGGCCGACAGGGTGTTGTGGGGCACCTCCAGGCGGCGGGCCAGCTCGCCGGCCGGCAGGCCTTCGGGCTCGTGGCGCACCAGCAGGCGAAAGGCAGCCAGCCGGGTGGGCTGAGACAGCGCAGCGAAGGTGTCGAGGGTCGGTTGCAGATCGTCTTTGTCCATATGTCCGGAATTATGGACATATTGATGTGCGGGTCAAGTACTTCTTGATCCAGGGCATCTCGCTTGCCGTCACCCTGGCCAAGAACGACAAAGCGGCGACATCCAGGTAAGGACGCGCCGCTTTTTGGTCGAGGGGGCTGTCACACGACGACGATCGAGTCGTGGAACATCGACTCTACATATAGTTGAACAGCGACAGGTCGCGAATGCCGATAAAGGCCTGCTGGGCGGCCTGCATGCCTACCTGACGCATGCTGTACTCGGAGATCGCCTGGTTGTAGTCCAGATCGACCAGGTCGGACATGGTCTGGGCGTAGTTGAGCTCGCGGTTACCGCTTACCGAGTCGATGACGTCCAGCTCGTTGAGCCGCGCGCCGACCGAGGCCCGCTTGGTCAACACGTTGTCGAGGCTGGCGTCCAGCTCGCGCATGGCGCCATTCAGGGTGTTGTGCAGCGCGGCCTGCTTTTCGGGAGTATCGGCGGGGGCTTCCAGCACCGCCAGCACCTCCTCGAAGGTGGTGAAGACGTTGGTGTTCATGGTGTCGGCGGGGCCGAAGGTGACGCTGTCGCCGGTCGCAGGCGCGCCTTCGAGCTCAAGGCGCAGGCCCCCGACCTCGACGCTGGTGCCTTCGGGGTCGTAGGGCTGATCCTTGTAGCCGTCGCCGGCGCTGACCCAATTGCCACTGTCGTCCTCGACCATGACGCTGTAGGTGGGAGCGTCGTCGGTACCACCGAACTCCACCTGGTAGCGCTTGCCGTAGCCGGCGTCGCTGTTGTCGACCACATCGGGGCCGGCAAAGGTCACACTGCCGCTGTTGTCCCCCTGCTCGGCCACGTAGCCCGCGCCGCTGGGCACGCTGGTGAAGATGTCGGCGCCGGTGTCCCCCACCGACATCAGTCGCGAGGCGTCCACCTGCTGCTCGCGGACCTTGTCGGCGCCCACGTACTGGATGCCGTTGCCGCTGTCGGTGAACGGCTCGGCGCCATCGGCGTAGCCACCGAACAGGTAGCGACCGTTGCCGTCGGTGGCGTTGGCCTGACCGATCAGCGTCTCGTAGACGCCGCGCAGTTCACTGGCGATGGACTGACGGTCGGCATCGCTCAGGGTGTCGTTGGAGGCCTGGATCACCAGCGCCTTGGCGCTGGCCAGGGCGTCGCTTGCGCTGTTGAGCACGCTTTCTTCCTGGGACAGGGCGTTGCGCGCGCTGACCCGGGCGTCGGTGTACTGCTGGGTCACCGCCTGGGCCTGGCTGACCGCCACCGCCCGGGACGCCGCCTGGGGGTCATCGGAGGGATTGACCACCCGCTTGCCGCTGGCGAGCTGCTGGCTCAGGTGAAGGAACTCGGACTGCTGGCGGTTGAGCGAGCTGACGCTCTGGTCGTACATGGTGACGGTGCTGATACGCATGCTCTGCTCTCCTTAGCCGCGCAGTCCGAGGATGGTGTCGACCACCGAGGTGGCGGTGTCGATGACCTTGGCGTTGGCCTGGTAGTACTGCTGGTAGCGGATCAGGTTGGCCGCCTCTTCGTCCAGGTTGACCCCGGACTCGGACAGCTTCACCGCGCTCAACTGCTCGGTCAGCCCCTGCTGGGCCGCCAGGTTGACCTGGACCACGTTGGTACGGTTACCCACGTCGCTGACCAGCGAGGCGTAGGCCTGGCTCAGGGTGGCGCTGCCACCCACGCTCATCTTGTCCTGCAGCCCCTGCAGGGCCAGGGCGTTCTCGTTGTCGCCGCTGGCACCGGACTCACCGGCGGCGGCGATCTTGTCGGGATCGCTGATGGCGTTATCGAAGCCGCCCGCGGCGCGGCGTACCGGCTGCACCTCGAAGCGATCACCGTCGGCCAGGGCGCTGGTGTCATCGATGGCGAGCGTCACGCCGCCGAAGCTCAGTTCGCTCTCGGTGGCGTCGAAGCTGGCGTCCACCGCCTCGCCGGTGTCCTTGCGGGTGACCTCGAAGGTCTGGGCGCCGGTCGACTCGTCGATCTTGACCTTGACCTCGTAGTCGGCCGCCTCGAGTTCACTGATGTTGTCGGTGTCGAAGCTCGCGGTGACCGTGGCGCCGCCGTCGTTGGCGTCATTGGCGAAGACCCGCGGCTCGCCGATGTCGAACATGGCGCCGCCGGGGTTACCGTCCAGGTCGATGCCCTCGGCGTGCTGTGCATTGAAGGCCACCGCCATGGACACCGCCAACTGGCCGATCTGGTTCTGGGTGCGATCGAGGGTCTCGGAGCGGAACTGGATCAGCCCGCCGAGCGAGCCGCCCTGCAGGCTGTCCTCGTCGAGCAATTGCAGGCCGCCGCCGGGATCCTGGTAGCCCACCACCAGCCGCTGGGGGTCATTGGGCGAGGACACCGCCTTCAACTGATAAGAGTCGGTGCCCGCCACCAGCGGCTGACCGCCAGGCAGGCTGACCCGATAGGAGGAACCGTCCTGCACCGTCAGCTCCACCCCGATGCGCTCGCTCATCTCGGTGACCAGCTGGTCACGCTGGTTGAGCAGCGCGTTGGGGGCCTCGCCGGTCTTGGCCTTGGCCAGGGAAATCTCGCGGTTGAGCGAGGCCAGCTCTTCGCTCTGGTTGTTGATCTGGGTGATCTCGTCGCGGATCTGGCTGTTGATGCCGTCCTGCATGTCCTGCAGGTAGCTGTCGAAGGCGCGGAACTGGGCGCTCAGGGTGTCCGCCGCGCCCAGCACGCCCTGGCGGGCGGCAGGGTCCGAGGGAGCCGAGGCCAGGTCTTCCAGCGACGAGAAGAAGTTCTGCATCAGCGGCGCCAGCCCCGCGTCCTGATCGGCCAGCAGGCTGTCGATCTGGTTGACCTGGGTCTGGTAGGCGTTCAGCGCCGAGCTTGAGCTCACCGCGCCATTGAGCTGGTCGGCCACGTACTGGTTGAACTGACGCTCGATGTCGTTGACCTGGACGCCCTGGGTCCCGCCGCTGCCCTCGCCCAGCACCGTGATCTCGCGGTTGTAACCCGGGGTATAGACGTTGCTGATGTTGTTGCTGGTGGTGGTCAGGGCGTTCTGGGCGGCATTCAGGCCGCTCAAGCCGATGGAGAACATGCTCATGGTGGAATTCCTTTCGCCGATAGCCTGTTTATCGGCCGAATGGCCGCTGGCTTGAGTGCCTCGATACCGCAAAAACCATTAATTTTCCGAGCGATTGGTCGATGTCCCGAGCAGCGCGTCTGTTGCTAAAACACTCGGGTAGGGTTGCTATCGATCTGCGCCCTGGCTAACCAGTCACTACCTCTCTGATCCGCTGTATAACTTGCTTCGACCTTCTCGGTGGCGCCTGCTGGCGATGCGCTGACACTAGCGGGTCGAGCCTCGCCGGCCGCCACGCGGGTGGCGCCTGCGCCGTCATCGATCGGGCCGAAGGTGTGCATGACCGCGATCAGCTTGGCGGCGTAGGCCGGGTCGGTGGCGTAGCCGCCCCGCTGCAGCGCGTGGGCCGCGGCCTCGGCGTCCGGCGCGGTGGTGACCTCGGCGTAGCGGGCGTTGTTGCTGATCAGCCTGGCGTAGTCGGTGAAGGCCTCCTCGAAGGAGCCGTAGACCCGGAAGTCATCGCGAATACGCTGGCGCTGGCCGTCTTCCACCTCGTGGGTGGTAATACGGGTGGTGGGGCCGTCCCAGCTACTGCCGGCCTTGATACCGAACAGGTTGTGGCTGTTGTTGCCGTCGGCGGTGGCGATCTCGTGGCGGCCCCAGCCGGTCTCCAGTGCCGCCTGGGCCAGGATCAATTCCGCCGGCACGCCGGAGGCGCGGCTGGCGGCCTGGGCCGGGGCGGCCAGCTTGTCGAGGAAGGCCTGGACGTGGGCCGGGGTGTCGCGGGCCTCGCGTCCGCTGATGCGCTCCTCGGCCTGGGCGGTGGTCATGCCCTGGCTGACGGCGCCCAGCTCGTCGAGGAAGTTGGTCGGCGCCTCGACCTCGCTGTCTGTCGGGGCGTCCGCTCTCAGGGCGTTGGACAGCGGACGCGGCGTGCCACGGGGAATCCCCGCAATCAGCGCCTCGACATCCTTGGCCTGGCTGGCCTCGGGGCCACGCAACTGGGCCATGAGCTGGTCGGCCAGGCCGATGCCGCGGCTGGCCATGGTCTGGGACCACTGCTGGTCGAGCAGCGTCTGGTAGAACTGGGTCTGCTTCGAGTCGGTCAGGCCGGAAGAGGGCACGGCGTCGCGCATGCTCTTCATCATCATGTTGATGAACATCGCCTCGAACTGGCGCGCCGCCTCCGCCGCCGCCGCCGGGTCCTGCTGGCGGGCGCTGGTCTTGAGTCGCGCCAGCCCCTGCATGTCCAAGGCGAAGCCGGCCTGTCCGACGCTGCCGGTGGCCCGGCTGGCGCCGGACAGGGCAGAACCCGAGAGTCCTGTTGTGGACCCAGATGAAAGATCCGAGATAGCCATCAGATGATCTCCAGCTCGGCTCTGAGCGATCCCGCGGCCTTGAGCGCCTCGAGGATCGACATCAGGTCGTTGGGGGTCGCGCCGAGGGCGTTGAGGGCGTCCACCACGTCGAGCAGGTTGGCGCCTTCGACCACCTGCAGGGTGCCCTGGCCCTCGTCGATGGTGATATCGGAGTCCGGCACCACCGTGGTCTCGCCGCCACGGCTGAAGGGCGCCGGCTGGCTGACGCCGAAGGCGGTATCGATGACGATGGACAGGTTGCCGTGGGCCACGGCGGCGCGCTTGAGCGTCACACTGCCGTTGAGCACGATGGAGCCGGTGCGCGAATTCAGCACCACCTTGGCCCGGGCCGGCATCGGGGTGACGTCGACGTTCTCGACACGGGCCATGAAGTTGACCCGGGAGTTGGCGTTGGTCGGCCCGTTCAGGGCGATGACGCCGCCGTTTCTGGCCGAGGCCACCGGGTAGTCGAAGGTGTCGTTGATCGCCCGGACCACGCGCTCGGCGGTACCGAAGTCGGCCTGGTTGAGCTGCAGCTCCAGCACGCCGTCACGGCTGCCCAGCGCCAGCGGTACCGTCTGCTCGACCATGGCGCCACCGGCGATACGCCCGGCGGCCTGGTGGCTGATCTGCACGCTGGAGCCGGCGGACTCGGCGCCGGCACCATTGATCAACAGGTTGCCCTGGGCCAGGGCGTAGACGTCGCCGTCGGCACCCTTCAATGGCGTCATCAACAGGGTGCCGCCGCGCAGGCTGCGAGCATTACCGATGGAAGACACCACCACGTCGAGGCGCTGGCCGGGCTGGGCGAAGGGCGGAAGGTCCGCGGTGACCATCACCGCCGCCACGTTGCGCAACTGCATGTTGGTCCCCGGCGGCACGGTGATGCCGAGCTGGGACAGCATGTTGTTGAGGCTCTGGCCGGTGAACGGCGCCTGCATGGTCTGGTCACCGGAGCCGTCCAGGCCCACCACCAGGCCGTAGCCCACCAGCTGGTTGTCGCGCACCCCGGCGAAGCTTGCCAGGTCGCGGACCTTCTCGGCGTGGGCCAGGTGGGAGAAGACCGAGAGCGCGATCAGCAGCACCAGCATCAGGCTGCCGAGGGTCAGGGTGGGGCGGCGGGAGACAGGGTTTTTCATGATGCTCGGCCTAGAAGGGGGAAACGTTCAGGAAGAACCGCTGCATCCAGCCCATGTGCTGCGCTTCGTTGATGTAGCCGTTGCCCACGTACTCGATGCGCGCATCGGCCACCGCCGTGGACGGCACGGTGTTCTGGGTGGTGATGAAACGCGGATTGACCACCCCGCCGAAGCGGATGAACTCGGTGCCCTGGTTGATCGCGATCTGCTTCTCGCCACGCACCCTGAGGTTGCCGTTGTTCATCACCTCGATGACCGAGACGGTGATGGTGCCGGTGAAGGAGTTGTTGGCCTGGGAGCCACCGCCGCCCTCGAAGTCCGAGTCGCCATCGATCTCGAAGCCATAGTCCAGCAGCTCCTCCAGGCCATCCGGCACCTGGGAGAAGGTCAGGCTGGAGCTGCCGTCGCGGTCGGCGTTGGAGCGGGAGTTCTTGCTGGCGCTGACCTCTTCGTCCAGCACGATGGTCAAGATGTCGCCGACGCTGCGCGGACGACGATCCTCGAACAGCGGCTGATAGCCCCGGGCCTTCTGGAAGATCGACCCATTGGCCACCGGCAGCGGCCGATCGGGAATCTCGATCTGCTCCTGCTCGCCCACCACCGAGGCGTGGGGAATCTGGGCGCAGCCGGCGAGCGTCAGCAGCACCAGGGCCAGCGCCAGCGTCGCCAGGCGCAGAACAGCATGAGCCCCACCGTGTGGCGCGCCAGATGATGAGGTCGTGTCAGGGTGCATGGCCGTCTCCAGTGCCACCGAGGGGCGTTGGCAAAATTATTGTCGGGGTCGTGGCTAGAGTTGTGCCAGGCGTGCCAGCATCTCATCACTGGTCTGCACCGCCTTGGAGTTGATCTCGTAGGCGCGCTGGGTCTGGATCATGCTGACCATCTCCTCCACCACGTTGACGTTGGAGGTCTCCACATAGCCCTGCAGCAGGCGGCCGGCGCCGTTCATGCCCGGCATCAGTTCGTTGCGCGGCCCAGACGAGCTGGTCTCGAGGTACAGGTTGCCGCCGATGGACTGAAGGCCGGTGGCGTTGACGAAGGTGGAGATGGTGATCTGGCCCACCTCGTCGGACTCGCTGGTGCCGGGCTGGGTCACCGAGACCACGCCGTCCTCGCCGATGTCCACCGACAGGGCGTTGTCGGGGATGATGATGGCCGGCTCCAGCGGATAGCCGTTGGCGGTGACCATCTGGCCGTTCTCGTCGAGCTGGAAGCTGCCGTCACGAGTGAAAGCGGTGGTGCCGTCGGGCATCAGCACCTGGAAGAAACCCTTGCCGTTGATCGCCAGATCACGCGAGTTCTCGGTGGCCTCGAGCCCGCCCTGGGTGTGCAGGCGCTCGGTGGCCACCGGACGCACGCCGGAGCCGATCTGCATGCCCGAGGGCAGGCGGTCCTGGACGTTGTTCTGGGCGCCGGGCTGGCGCATGTTCTGGTACAGAAGGTCCTCGAACACCGCCCGGGACTGCTTGAAGCCGTTGGTCGAGACGTTGGCCAGGTTGTTGGAAATCACGTCCAACTGGACCTGCTGGGATTCGAGTCCGGTCTTGGCCGTCCACAGCGACTTGATCATGGTTCTTCTCTCCCTCGGTCAGGAGGCTCCCCTGACCGCTCAATAATTCGGCCCTGGCCGTCGGTTGAAGGGGTCAGCCGTTCAACGACAGCAGGCTGTTGGCCTTCTGGGCGTTCTCGTCGGCGGTGCTGATCATCTTGGTCTGCAGCTCGTAGCGCCGCGCCACATCGATCATCGCCACCATGGACTCCACCGGATTGACGTTGCTGCCCTCCAGCGCCCCGCTGACCACCCGTACCTGGTCGGAGGCCGCCAGGGCGGCAGGCTCGCCATTCTCACCGATGAAGCGAAACAGACCGTCGCCGCCACGGGTCAGCTCGCCGGGCTGGGGCTCGACCAGCTTGAGCCGGCCGATCTCGGCCAGGGCGTCGGGGTCCTGGCCCATGCCGATGGCGCTGATGGTGCCGTCGGCGCCGAGGAACAGCTCGGCCTCCAGCGGCACCTGGATCGGTCCGCCCTCGCCGATCACCGGGCGCCCCACCGAGGTCAACAGGCCGTTGCCGTCCACCTGCAGGTCGCCGCGACGGGTGTAGGCCTCGCTGCCGTCGTCGCTTTCCACCGCGAAGAAGCCGTCACCGTCGATGGCCACGTCCAGAGTGCGGCCGGTACGGGTGATGGCCCCGGGGGAAAAGTCCGCCCCCGGGGTCGAGGCGGCGGTGGACACCCGGGTGTCGAGACGCGCCTCGCCCTCGACCGGCACCGCGCGCATGGCGTGAAGCTGGGCCCGAAAGCCCGTGGTCGAGGCGTTGGCCAGGTTGTGGCTGACCACTGACTGCTGCTCCATGGTCTGGCGTGCGCCGCTCATGGCGGTGTAGAGCATGCGATCCATCTACGACTCCCCTGAAAGGTGTGAAGGACCGCTGCCCGGAGCAGCGGCCGGCGTGGTCATCAGCGCAGGTTGATGGCGGTCTGCAGCACTTCGTCCTGGGTCTTGATGGTCTGCGAATTGGCCTGGTAGGCGCGCTGGGTGACGATCATGCTCACCAGCTCCTTGGCCATGTCGACGTTGGAGGTCTCGATGGCGCCGGACTGGATGCCGCCCAGCAGGCCGGTGCCCGGGGCGCCGACCAGCTCCTGACCGGAGGCGTCGGTGGCGGTCCAGGTGTTGTCACCGGCCGCCGACAGACCCTCGGGGTTGCGGAAGCTGGCCAGGGCGATCTGGCCGGCCGGGCGGGTCTGCTCGTTGGAGTAGCTGCGCACCACGGTGCCGTCGCTTTCAATGCTGATGCCGACCAGGGCGCCGGAGGTGTAGCCGTTCTGGTTGAGCGAGGTGGTGCTGGAACTGTTGCCGAACTGGGTGGAGCCGGAGATATCGAAGGTCAGCGCCATGTCATTGGCGCCGCCCAGATAGGGATTGGCGGTAAAGGTCAGATCGAACTGGCCGTTGGCCGGCACCGTCAGCTGGCCGTTCTCGTTGAACGTCATGTCCATGGCCACAGGCGCTGCCGGGTCGGCATCGTCCATCAGCACCATGCCGTCCATCGCGGTGGTGGCGGTCCACTGGTTGTCGCCGGTCTTCTCGTAGTAGACGGTGACGTTGCGCGGGTTGCCCAGCGAATCGTAGGCGGTGAAGTTGTTGGAATAGTGGTAGTCCACGTCCACCTTGGTGCTGCCATCGGAGCCCGCCAGGGTCACGCTGTTGCGGTCTTCGCCGGCCGCCATGCGCGAGTCCAGGTTGAAGGTGCTGGACACCTGGGTGGTGGCGCTGGCCGGCATCTCGTCGGCCTCGATCTGCAGCACCTCGGGCTGGCCGCCCACCTGGACCTCGCCGGCGGCGTTGACGCCGTAGCCCATGATGCGCGCGCCCTGGGCGTTCTGCAGGTAGCCGTCCGGGGTCATGGTCAGCTGGCCGTTGCGGCTGTAGACCACCTGGCCGTTCTGTTCCATGCGGAAGAAGCCGTCGCCGCTGATGCCCAGATCCAGCGGCCGGTTGGTGGACTCCAGATTGCCGCCGCTGAAGTCCTGCAGCACGGTGGAGACCTTGGTACCCAGGCCGATCTGGGAGTTGGCGAAGACGTCGGCGAACTGCGCACTACCGCTCTTGTAGCCCACGGTCTGGGAGTTGGCGATATTGTTGCCCAGCACGTCCAGGCTGTCGGCGGCGGCGTTCAGACCACTCAGCGCTTGTGAAAAACCCATGTCACTCTCCTTATACGTTTCCCTGCGTCGATGACGCGACGGTCATCCTGCGTTCGCTACAGAATCTGGCGGATATCGCTCAGCGCCACCTGGCCGTAGACGGCACCCAGGTCGAGTTGCACCTGGCCGCTGTCATCCGCCGGGGACACCCCGCCAACCTGGGCGTAGTTGAGCGCGGTCACCGCAAGCTCCTCGCCCTCGACACCGGTGGCCTCGATGCTGACGTGATAGGCACCTTCGGGGGCCGCCACGCCTTCACCTGTCATGCCGTCCCACTGGAACGACTCGGTCCCGGCGGAGGCCGGGCCCAGGTTGTAGCTGTTGATGACCTCGCCGGACTCGTTGGTGATGGTCACCTTGACCTCGGCGGCGGGGCTTTCCAGCTCGACGCCAAAGGGCGTGGAGACCGGCGCGCCTTCATCGTTGTGGGCCATGACGATGCGATCCCCCGGCACCAGCACGCCCTTGCCGATCAGCCCGGTGGCCTGCAGCGCCTGGCCGGCGTTGATCTGGCCGGTGATCGACGACATGGTCTCGTTGAGCGACTCGATGCCGGAAACCGTGTTGATCTGGGCCAACTGCGAGGTCATCTCGCTGTTGTCCATGGGATTGAGCGGATCCTGGTTCTGCAGCTGGGTCACCAGCATGGTCATGAAGTTGTCGCCGAGCTCGTCGGACGCCTGCTTGGAGCTGGCCTGAGCGGTGGCGGCGTTGACCGATTGGTAAACGCTTGCATCGATGGTGTTGGCCATGGGATCAGCCCTCGCCCAGGGTCAGGGTCTTGAGCATCAGCTGCTTGCTGGTGTTCATGACCTCGACGTTGGCTTGATAGGAGCGGGAGGCGGAGATCATGTTGACCATCTCGCCCACCGGGTCGACGTTGGGCATCGCCACGTAGCCGGCGTCATCGGCCAGAGGATGCTCGGGGCGATACTCCTGGCGCAGCGGCGAGGGGTCCTCGACAACCTCGCGCACACCGACGCCGCCGATGCCGTCGCTGGCGGCGCGGGACTCGAACACTGCCTGGCGGGCGCGGTAAGCCTCGCCGTCGGGGCCGGCCACGCTGTCGGCGTTGGCCATATTGCTGGCGGTGACGTTCATGCGCTGGGCCTGGGCGGACATCGCCGAGGCGGAGATATCGAAGATCGAAAACATCGACATGGGGCGCTCTCCCTGCTTGGAAACTGAGATGGACCGGGCTTACTGCTCGGGCTGCATGGCCTGCTTGAGGCCCTGGATGCGACTGTTGAGGATCGTCAGCGCGGCCTGGTAACGCACCGAGTTGTCGGTGAAGGCGGCCCGCTCGCGGTCCATGTCCACGGTGTTGCCGTCGAGGCTGGCCTGCTCCGGTACGCGGTACTTGAGCTCGCTGCCGCCAAGCGACATGGCCTGGCCATGCCCCGACAGGTGGTGACTGGACGTCCGCGCCAGGGCCAGACCGGGCTGATTCGCCCCCTTGGTCGCGGCTTCCAGGGCCTGGGAAAAGTCCATGTCGCGTGCCTTGTAGCCGGGGGTATCGGCATTGGCGATATTGCTGGCCAGGACCTTCTGGCGTTCCTGTCTGAGCGACAGGGCCTGCTGGTGAAAAGCGAGCGAGGCCTCGAGCTGATCGATCATCCCGGTGCGCTCCGTAAGCAAGGGAACAAAGAGACAAGGGGTTCGACGATGAAGAATACCCAGACCCCTGTCTGCACAAAGCCGTGAACAGCCCCCATTACCACGCCCATTTCAGACCATGCGTCGATGCCCGCTTCTCTACACTGGTGTGCCATGGCCCTTGAATGGCCAGGAAAGCGTCCTTCAAACGGCCCCGGGCGCTAAAGATCGCACCGACCACCGGTATCCCGATGTCTCGATCCTCATCTCTTGTACAAGCCACTGCTTCCCTGTCCTGGGTCATCGCCCGGGCGGCGCTGGTGCTGTGTGTCAGCACGGGCTTTGCCGCCAGTACCGGCCACGCCGCCGCCCAGGCCAGCGGCCAGGCGGTCGATGACGGCGGCGTCGATGCGGGCACCGGGGAAGCGCTGACACGGGTGGAGAGCTTTCTGTTCGAGCAGGCCCTGGCCGACGGCGCCCGACCGGGCGATCTGGAGATTCAGGTATTCCCGCCGGCGGCAAGCCTGGCCGACTGCCACCAGCCCGAGCCCTTCCTGCCCCGGGCGGGGAGTCGGCTGGCCGGACGCGTCTCGGTGGGACTTCGCTGCGAGGGTGAGCGTCATCGCAGCCGCTATCTGCAGGCCGAGATCACCCGGCTGGGCGAGCGCCTGGTGGCGGCGCGGGACATCGCCCCCGGCGAGCGCCTGAGCGCGGACATGCTGACCAGCGAGCGCTTCGATGTAAGCCGCCTGCCGTCCCAGGCGCTGACCGACCCACAGGCGGCCATCGGTCAGATCGCCCGACGCGGGATTCGCCAGGGTCAGGCGCTGTCGGCCCATCAGCTGACATCACCCAAGCTGGTGAGACGCGGCGAGCAGGTCGCGGTGGAAGCTAGCGGCCGGGGCTTTCGCATCAGCCGCCAAGGCGAGGCGCTGGAGGCCGGCGGCCTCGGCGATATCGTGCGGGTAAGGGTGGATCGGCGCCAGATCCTCGACGCCCGGGTGGTGGAACGCGGCCGGCTGGCGGTAACCTACTAGGACGTTGATGAAAAGTGCCTGCGCTCGGTAATACGGCGTTAAAAATCCGGATCAACATGCTCATTTACTGCTAGTAAACTGCGCTGTCTCTCCGATTTTTGCCTTGTCTAACCTTCGCTCGGCGACTTTTCGTAAAACGCCCAGGACATGTCCACGAAGCGGCTGCGCTCGGCAATACGGTGTTAAAAATTTGGCTGGTGCGCCAGACCTAAAGTTCTTGTTCTTGCGGCCGATGATGTACATAGACACAGACATTCGGATCAACGGCGACAGCCAGCGCCTGGTCCCATCGCCATTCTCGTGAGGCCTTGCCCGTGAAGATCGATTCGCAACATCCTCTGACCCGCCCCGCCCAAAGCGAGGGGCCGCAGCAGAGCGACAAGCTCCAGCAAAGCGAGACGCAAAAAGCCGCTGGCGCCGGTGTCGAAGCCGGTGCCCAGGCCCACCTGAGCCGCCCGGCGGCGGATACCAGCCAGGACATCGACAGCGCCCGGGTCGAACAGATTCGTGACGCCATCCGCGAGGGTCGCCTGGAAATCCATCCCGAACGCATCGCCGACGGCCTGATCGACAGCGTCCGCGACATGCTCGGCGATGGCTCAGAGGGCTCGCGGTCGTGAGTCTTGCCCGACTGCTCGACCAGCAGCGTGAGCGACTCGCCGAGCTGCTGGCCCTGCTGGGCGAGGAACAGGAGTGCCTGGTCCAGGGCCAGGTCGACAGCGAGGCGCTGGTGGCGCTCGCCGGCCAGAAGTCCGAGATCCAGCAAAGGCTTGCCGAAACGGAAGCTCGCCGCCATCAGGTCCAGTGCCGACTGGGCTACCCCGATGACCGCGAGGGCACCCTGCAAGCCGCCCGCGACGCCGGCTGCGAAGCCGCCTGGCAGGCCACCATGGCACTCGCCAGGGAAGTCTCCCGCGCCAACCTGCGCTGTGGCGAACTGCTGGCCCTGCGCATGGAACACAACCAGCGCATGCTCGACCAGATCCACCGCATCGCCAACGCCAGCGTCTACCAGCCCGACGGCCACACCCGGCTGCAACCCTCTCGGCTCAACGTCTCGGCCTGATTTCCTGGTTCAAGGTCTTGGCTTGCCGCTTGGGCTCTCAGCTTGGACTCTTAACATCGGGCCTGACGTCTCCTCTCGGAAACACCTGCCCGACCCTGCCACCTTGGCGGCATCAATGCCTGGCTCAGATCGCTATCGCCGGCTGCGCGCCTGAGGCCGCCCAGCCCACCAGGGCCTCGCTTTCCAGCGGCGCGCCGACAAGACGCCCCTGAATCCGGACAAGCCCCAGCGCCTTGATGGTATCGAGCTGTTCGGCGGTCTCGACTCCCACCGCCACCGCGACGAACTCCAGCGCCTCGAGGCAGCGCATCAGCGCCGCCACGCTCTGGCGCATGCTGGTGGTGGGATCGGCCAGGGTCTTGAGGGTCTCCGGCCCCAGCTTGCCCAGGGTCACCGGCAGCGAGGCCATGCCGAACAGATCCACCGGGGAGCGGCCCAGCCCATCGACGCCGAGCCGCACGCCCAGGGCGACGATACGCCTTAACAGGTGGGACTGGCGGTGGCCCACCTCGAACAACCCCGCGCCATCCACCTCCAGGCACAACCAGTCGAGGCACTCGTGGCGATAGTGGCCACCCGCCTCTTCCTGGGCACCCGCCTCCCCCTTCGCGCCAGACTCGCATAGCTGGCGCAGGTAGAGATCCAGGGCGCGGCCATCGAAGCCGGCCTGATCCAACAGGCGGTGATGAATGTTCACCGAGATATCCCAGTCACCCAGCTCGGAGCCGGCCTCGCGCCAGCGCCGGCGCTGGGCCACGACTTCCTTGAGCACCCAGCGATCTAGCCGGTCGACCAGCTGCATTTCGGCGGCGAGTGCGACAAATTCCCCCGGCGCGACCTCGCCACGCTGAGGATGTCGCCAGCGCACCAGCGCCTCGAGCCCGCAGCAGCGCCGAGTGATCAGATCGAACTGGGGCTGATACACCAGGTAGAACTGCTGATCGGGGAACATCAGCGCTTCCTGCAGCTCGTGACGGAAGCGCTGCTGGCGCTCCATCAGACGCTGCAGGCTGCCGTCGTAAAAGGCGAAACCACCAGGCACGGCCTCTTCCAGCGCCTTTTCGGCGTGGGCCAGCAGCTCACCGGCTTCCTCGCCGTCTTCCGGACACAGGACGATGCCGATACGCGGCTCGATCAGGGCGGGCCGATAGCCGGACAGGGTAAAGGGCGGTTCCAGCGCCTCGAGGCAGCGGTCGGCCACCAGTTGCAGGGTCTCCGGCGTGACGGGATGCTCGAGCAGCACCCCCCAGCGTTCGCGATCGACTTGCACCACGCTGTCTTCCCGGCGCAGCACGTTGACCAGTCGACGTCCGGCCCGGCGCGACACCCGCGACGCCATCTCGCCGCCATGGTCCACCAGGATGCGCGACAGGCCATGCAGTTCGATCAGCATCACGCCCAGGCGCTGGCCCAGACGGTCGGCGCGATCGAAGGCGTGGGACAGGCGGTCCTCGAAGATCCAGGTACTGGCCACGTTGCCGATATCGGCATGGCGGCGATCCAGTACCGCGTCGGCGTCGGCGTCGAGATCGACGAAGGTGACCAGCCACATCAGCGGATCGGTGCCGCTGTCCAGAGCCGCATCGGCGCCTCGGTCGAAGGCCACGCAGGACATCAGCCCCAGCCGGGCGCTGGCGCTGTCATCCACCGCAAGCCAGGCCTGCTGCCAGTCCTCGCCGGGTGACAGGGTATGGTAGCTGCCCCGCTCCCCCAGCAGATTGACGAAGGGGCGAAACAGCTCGTTGAGATTGCGGCCCTGCAGCTCGCCGCCGGTGGGACAGGCCAGCTCCGTCAGCGCGGTGTTGGCCCATACCAGGCGGTCGTTGGCATCGATCAGCGCCAGCCCCACCGGGGCGCGGTCCAGCACCAGCCCCGCCACCACCGAGGGGTGATGGGCGACCTTGCCGGCGGAGGCCGCCTGCAACAGCGTCGTCGGGCCCAAGCCCGCTGATCGATCCTTAGCCATGAGCCCTGCCCAGATAGAGGTAAGCGGTGCGCATTACCTAATATAACCACTATCGGCTAGACCGGCGTACTCTTGAGGACCGACATGAACGGTTTTTACATGAACAGGGCTAGCGCGGACGCAGGCGCAGGGCGTCCATGCCACCGTCCACCGGCAGGCAGACCCCCACCGTCGAGCGATTGGCGGGATCGGCCAGATAGGCCACCGCCTGGGCCACCTCGGCGGCGGCGACCAGCCGTCCGTGGGGCTGGCGGGCCTCCAGCGCGGCACGCTCGGCCTCGGGGTCAGGCGCCTGCGCAAGCAAGCGGCCGATCCAGGGGGTATCCGCGGTGCCGGGCGAGACACAGTTGACCCGAATGCCCTGCTGCAGGTGATCGGCCGCCATGGCTCTGGTCAAGGCCAGCACGGCGCCCTTGGTCGCCGAGTACAGGGCCCTTTGCTGAATCCCTGCGGTGGCGGCGATGGACGCCATATTGACGATGGCGGCGGCGTCCGACTCGCGCAGATGAGGCAGCGCCGCGCGAGACACCCGCGCCATGCCGGCGACGTTGACTTCCCAGGCACGCTCCCACTCCTCATCCGGGTTGCCCGCGACGTCGCCCTGGGCACCGATGCCTGCGTTGTTGACCACGATATCGATACGTCCCAGCGCACTGGCGACGGCTGCCACCGCGCGCTCTACCTGCTCACTGCTGGCGACATCGCACGCTTCCCAATGGTGTTCATTGGCGGGATCTTCGCGATCCAGCACGGCGACGCGGGCGCCTTCAGCGGCCAGGCAGTCGGCGATCGCCGCGCCGATGCCCGAGGCCCCACCGGTGACGATGGCCACCCGTCCTTCGAATCGAGCTGTCATGGATTAGTCCTCCCAGGCACGAAATGTCTGACGCTGGCGGCCCAGGCCTTCGATCTCCACCTCGACCACATCGCCCGGCTTGAGGTAGTCGAAGCGCCCCGAGACCGCCACCCCTTCGGGGGTTCCGGTAGAGATGACGTCGCCGGGCTCGAGCTGCATGTATTGCGATAGATCACGCACGATCTCGGCGCAGCCGAAGATCATGTCCGAGGTGCGGGAGTCCTGGCGCGGCTCGCCGTTGACCCAGGAGCGCAGGCCCACATTGGCGGGATCGAAGGCGTCGGCGGTCACGATCCAGGGGCCCAGCGGCATATAGCCCGGGCTGCACTTGCCCTTGCTCCACTGGCCACCGGAGACCTCGAGCTGGAACTTGCGCTCCGACAGGTCGTTGGCGAGCACATAGCCACCGATGTGACGGGCCGCTTCCTCCAGCGAGTCGCAGTAGCTGGCGGTGCTGCCGATCACGATGGCGAGCTCGACCTCCCAATCGGTCTTTTCCGAACCGCGCGCGATGGTGACGGTATCGTCGGGGCCGGCGACGGTGTTGGGCGTCTTGAAGAAGACGATGGGTTGCTTCGGCGGCTCGGCGCCGGACTCGGCGGCGTGGGCGGCGTAGTTCTGACCGATGCAGATCACCGAACCCACCGCCGCCACCGGCGAGCCGTGGCGCACCTCGTCGGCAAGCTCGACGGCGGTCAGCCGTCCGGCGTCCAGCAGCCGGCGAAGGTGCGCCACGCCGTTGTCCTTCCAGAAGCCTGGCCCGAAGTCGCCCACCGGCGAGGCGTCGTAGAGCACGCCTTCGACCTCGACCAGCGGCATCTCGTTACCCATCGTTCCACGGCGCAACAGCTTCATGTGTTCTCCTTCAGCAGGCCTCGCGCCTGCAGTTCGTTCCAGAAGGCCTCGGGGATATCGCACGAGGCCAGTGCATGATTTCGCTTCACCTGCTCAGGCGAGCGCATTCCGGCCATGACGTTGACCACGGCGGGGTGGCGCCACGGAAAGGCCAGCGCCGCCGCCGGCAGGCTGACGCCGTGGGCTCGCGCCACCGCGGCGAGTTCGCGGGCACGCTCGAGTACCGCCTGCGGTGCCTGGCCGTACTCGTACCAGGCGTCGGCAGGAGGCTCGTCACGCGCCAGCAGGCCCGAATTGAAGGCGCCGACGGCGACCACACCGACCTGGCGTTCCAGGCAGGCGGCCATCAGTCCTGTCTGTTCCTGCTCCAGCAGGGTGTAGCGACCGGCCAGCATGATCAGGTCTGGCCTTGCCTGATCGACGAAGCGCTTGAGCATGCCGGCGTCCTTGGAGCCCACGCCCCAGGCCGCGATCCTGCCCTGCTCGCGCAGGCGTTCGAGCTCGGGGACGGCCCCCGCCAGGGCTTCCTCGAAGCGATCCGAGGGCTCTTCCGGGTCATGGATCCAGAGGATGTCCACCGACGCCATGTCGAGGCGCGCAAGCGACGCCTCCAGGCTCTGCCTGACGCCCTCGGCGGTGTAGTCACGTCGCCGGGTCAGGTCATCGGCCACGTGGAAGCCGTTGGCCTCGTCGCTGCCCTGCGGGGCAGGATTGGGCTCCAGCAGGCGCCCCACCTTGGTGGAGATGACGTAGTCGTCCGGCGAACGCCCCTTGAGCGCCTTGCCCAGGCGCTGTTCGGACAGCCCGAGCCCGTAGTGCGGGGCCGTGTCGTAAAACCGCAGCCCCAGCTCCCAGGCGGTGTCCACGGCGGCCAGGCAGTCCTGTTCGGGGGTGACCTTGCCCATGTTGCCGAACTGCGCCGCACCGACGCCGAGGCCTTCGAAGGCACGGCGCAGCTTGGGCGGCAGACGGCTGGCGATCGGCGATGTCGTCATCCGGCATCCCTCCTGTGATAGATGTTCAAGGCGTTGCCCTCGGCAACGGCCTGGCGCTTTTCTGCGGGCACCCGCGCCAACACCCGCTTGCACCAGTCCTTCGGGTCCTGACTGATCGGGCTGTCGCTGCCGAGCAGGCAGCGCTCGGCACCAAAGGTCTCAAGCGCCACGTCGACGATGTCCGCGGCGTGGCGCTCGAGTTCGTCGGCGTCGCGGCACTCCGCCGGCAGACCGGACAACTTGCAGTGGACCCTGTCGAGCTCGGCCAGGCGCGCCAGATTACGCTGCCAGGCCTCTCGCGCGACGCCATCACGCGGGTTCGGCTTGCCCATATGGTCGAGTACCACCGTCAGCTCCGGCACCCGCTCGAGCAACGCCAGCAGGCGCGGCAGCTCCCGGTCCCTGACGCAGGCATCGAAGGGCAGGCCCCAGTCGGCCAGACGCTTCAGGCCCTCGACCAGGGCGGTCGAGCCAAACAGCTCGCGGTCCTGCAGCAGGCGTCTGACGCCGACCACCTGGGGCACCTCGGCCAGACTCGCCAGCGCCCGCTCGGCCTGGGGAAGCTCCAGCGCGACGCTCGCCACCACGCCGTGAACCCGCCGGTCCTGTTCGGCCAGCGAGATCAGCCAGGCGGCTTCCTCGGCGGGGTCCGGGGCGTCGGCCTCGACCAGCACGTAGCGGCGGTCCTGGCCATCGGGAATCGGCGCCCTGGCGGGCAGGCCCGCATCGGCGAGCCAGGGAATCCGTACCGCACCGGTATCCCAGACGTGAAGGTGGGTATCGATCATCACGGAACGCCTATCGTCAGCAGAAAGTTGGAGTAGGGGCGGCACTCGCCGGTGGCCACCACCAGGCACACCTCGGGGCCGCGGCAGGCGTCATAGAAGGCCCAGCGATCCAGACTCGACCAGGCGATCTGCTGGCCACCCCCATGGCGGTGGCCGGCCAGCCGCTGGCGGCACTCGAGCACGGATTCGGAGGCGCCGCCCTCGGCGTTGGCCATATAGGTGACCTCTTCCACGAACACCGCCTGGGCCAGCGTCTCCATCACCGACAGCGCCGGCACCATGCCCTCGCACAGGTTGAGGTAGACCCGGCTCGCCGCTGGCGGCGCACCGGTCGAATGCGGATAGAGCGCGTCGGCCACCAGCACCCTGGCGCCATGACCCGCAGCGGCCAGGCCCTCGAGCAAGGGCGGATTGAGCAGCGGGCCGCGGATCATGCCGGCACCGCCTGGCGCCGACGGGCCCACTCGGTGCCGTTCGGCCAGGCCCAGGCCGCCAGCGTCTCGGCCTTGATCTCGGCGGAATACCCCGGCTCACGCGGCAATGTATAGGCGCCATCTCGCACGACGCAGGGGTCGACGAAGTGTTCGTGCAGGTGATCGACGAATTCGGCCACCCGCCCGTCCACGGGCCCCGACACCGCGACGTGGTCGATCATCACCAGGTGATTGACCAGCTCGCACAGCCCCACCCCGCCGGCGTGGGGGCAGACGGGCTTGCCGAACTTCCTGGCCATCAGCAGCACCGGGATGATCTCGTTGACGCTGGCAAGACGGCAGGAGTCGATCTGCACGTAGTCGACCGCGTTGGCCTGCAGCAACTGCTTGAACAGCACCCGGTTCATGCCGTGCTCGCCGGTGGCGACGCCGATGCCGAGCGGGCGAACGCCATCGCCGATGCTGCGATGCCCCAGCACGTCATCCGGGCTGGTGGGCTCCTCGATCCACAAGAGGTCGTGATGGGAAAGCGCCTCGACCCGCTCGATGGCCTCGGGCACCTCCCAGATCTGGTTGGCGTCGATCATCAGCGCCACGTCGGGGCCAATCACCGAGCGAGCGATCCCCAGGCGACGTTCGTCGTCCTCGGGATTGGCGCCGACCTTGAGCTTGATATGGCGGTAGCCCTCGTCCATCGCTTCCCGGCACAGGCGGGCCAGCTTCTCGTCCGAATAGCCGAGCCACCCCGCCGAGGTGGTGTAGCAGGGGAAGCCATGCTCGCTCAGCTCGGCGATGCGCTCCTGCTGGAAAGGCCGCTGTTCCTTGAGCATCGCCACCGCCTCCTCGGCGCTCAGCACGTCACCCAGGTAGCTGAGATCCAACTGCTCGACGAGCACCTCCGGCTCCATCTCGCAGACCAGACGCCACAGCGGCAGCCCCGCATGCCGGGCCGCCAGGTCCCAGACGGCGTTCATCACCGCCGCCCGCGCCAGGTGCACCACCCCCTTGTCCGGGCCCAGCCAGCGAAGCTGTGAATCCGCCGCGAGTTCACGATAGATCGCCCCCGGGGACCGGCAGACCTCGGCCGCGTCCCGGCCGACCAGCGGCTGGGCGAGGGCCTCCATGGCCTGCAGGCAGATCTCGTTGCCGCGACCGATGGTAAAGGTGAAGCCGCACCCATAGAGCGCGCTGTCGTCGGTGACCAGCCTGAGATAGGCCGCCGAGTAGTCGGCGTCCTTGTTGACCGCGTCGGAGCCGTCGCTGCTGTCCGAGGTGGGAAAACGCAGATCCACCAGTTCGATTGAGGTGATGACGGACACGTATCGTCCTCCAGATTCGTCAGATGTATTAAAGTGCTGCCGAAGTTTTCGATAGAATGGCGGGATTCGATCACCCCTTCCGAGCCGGAGCCCCTGCCATGACGCCGCCTCCCCCATCCGCAAGCGACCAGCGCCGCCCTTCCCAGTACGAGGTGGTGGTGCAAGGCATCCAGGAGATGATCGTCTCCGGTGAAATCGCTCCCGGCGATCGCCTGCCCGTCGAGTCGATCCTCGCCACCCGCTTCGCTGTCTCGCGCAGCTCGCTGCGTGAAGGGGTCAGGGCGCTGGTCGCCATGGGCATCCTCGAGACCCGCCAGGGCTCCGGCACCACCGTTACCTCGCTGGACCCGGGGCTTTTGCTGAAGCCCCTGGAGTTCTGGGCGGGCATCCAGGCCGGGACCTCGTCCCGCGACCTGCACAACGTGCGCCAGGCACTGGAAGTGGAGGCCGCGGCGGTGGCGGCGCTGCGCCGAACCGATGAGGACATCGAGCGCCTGAAGGCCGTACTGGCCGAGGCCGAGCCCGCCATCCAGGCGCTGGACCACGAAGGCGCCATGGCCGCCGACCTGGAGTTCCACCTCAGCCTGGCGAGGATTTCCCGCAACCCCGTGCTGGTCGCCCTGCTCGAGGCGCTGTCGCGGCCGACCCTGCGGATGCGGCTGTGGCAATCGATCCACCTCGGCGGTCGTATCGCCATCACCCACCAGGAGCACCTGGCCATCCTCAATGCCGTCGTCGCCGGCGACCCCAGGGGCGCCCATGCCGCCATGCAGACTCACCTCGCCCAGGTCGCCGTGGTGCTGCGAGACACCCCCGATTCGCGTTAAGGCGTACCAGTTCAAGAGACGCCAGCTCAGGCCAGATCACCCTCGTTGCTGGTCTCGGGCCGCGGATGACGCTGCACATAGATACCGAAGGCCACGATCACCGCGAAGCACACCGCCACCACCAGGTAGCTGGTCTGGGCCGAGGTGATATCGATCAGCCAGCCCTGGGCCAGCGGCACCAGGGCGCCACCGACGATCGCCATCACCAGGCCGGCGGCGCCGTACTTGGTGTCCTGCCCCAGCCCTTCCAGCGAGATGCCGTAGATGGTGGGGAACAGCAGCGAGATACAGGCGCTCAGCAGCACCAGGGCCACCGCCCCGATCAGGTTGCCGCTGAACACCGCCACCAGCGACAGCGCGACGCCGAGCACGCACATCCCGGTCATCAGCTTGCGCGGGTCCACCCGCCCCATGACCCCGACCATGACGAAGCGCGACACCAGGAAGACCAGCAAGGAGGCCTGCAGCCAGTAGCCGGCCTCTTCACTGCCGACGCCCAGCGCCTCGGTCACGTAGTGGATGGTGAAGGTCCAGGTACAGGTCTGGGCGGCCACGTTGAAGAACTGCGCCACCACCCCGAAGGCATAGCGACGGTTGCGCACCAGCCGGCCGAGGCGACTTCCCGACAGCGCCACCGTCTCGCTCTTGCGGTCCGCCATCAGCGCCTCGTGGCGCGGCACCCGCACCATGGCGATAGCGATCGCGATCACCACATAGACCAGCGCCAGGGTGATGTAGGGGCCCATCACCGCCTGCAATTCCGCCGACTGCATCTCGGCCAGCGCCTCCTGGGTCAGCGAGGCGCGCTGCTCGGCGGTGGCCGGATTGACGTGGGGCAGGATAAACACCGCGGCCAGCAGCACCCCCAGGTTCGACCCCACCGGGTTGAAGGACTGGGCGAAATTCAGCCGCCGTGTGGCGTTCTCACGCGGGCCCATCGCCATCACGTAGGGATTGGCGGAGGTTTCGAGGATCGACAGCCCCGCCGCCAGGGTGAACAGCGCCACCAGGAACATCGAGTAGGTCATCATCTGGGAGGCCGGCATGAACAGAAGCCCCCCGGTGGCCGCCAGCAAGAGGCCGATCAGCACGCCGCCCTTGTAGCCCAGGCGCGAATTGATCCAGGCCGCCGGGATCGCCAGGGCAAAATAGGCGCCGTAGTAGGCGAACTGCACCAGCGACGCCTGCAGCGCGCTCATCGAGAACACCGAGCCGAACACCGACACCAGGGGATCGGTCAGATTGCCGGCGAGCCCCCAGGCGGCAAAGCAGGTGACGATAAGCACAAAGGGCAAGGTCATGCCCCTGTGCAGAAAAGAGGACTTTTCCGGCGCCGACTGTTGCTCAGCCGCCGCGGTAGAGGATGCATCCACAAGTGACTCCTTGTATGTATTTGTATGTGGTTATCGAGACAATTGATCAGATGAATTTAACTAGTGAGGGAGAAGCTAGTCGAGGAGCCACGTGAATACAAGGAATGACGAATAAGACAAACGTCTTAGTCGGCTTGGCGAGAACTATTGCAATACACTGTTTTAATTGAATTTTTGTCGCTACGATGTGAAGCAGAAAAAGCTCAAGACAGAAGCAGCATCAGGTGCGTCAGGCGAATGGCCTAGGCATCGCCTACTGACCTTCGCGAGAGATAGATACGATGAATAGGTCAGCCCGGCAGGCTATCGCTATGGAGGAAGAAGAGAGGGCCTGAGAAGAGAGAGCGAGAGAAGAGAGGCGAAAAGAGGAAGTGAGCGTGCAGAAGGAAGACAGAGAGTAGACAAAGGGTTGAGAGATGGAAGAGAAGCAGGGATGCGGAGGCGTCACACTGGGGCGAAAAAAGGCTTAAGGAGCGCAGGTATGCTTTGGACCTATCCCTCTAGGCAAGTCGCAATGCCAGCTCCGCCTGCCCCACCATAGCCTGGCGATGTATATCGAGCAGATGGCGGTAGTCCTCGCCCATGGCGTCCTGCATACCCGTCGCCTCAAAGCGTTCGATCAGATCACTCGCCCAGGCCACCACCTCCTGATACCGGGCTAGTGCATCGGCCAAGGCCTTATCGGAGACCGCCTCCACGGCACCTTCAATCAGGACATCTTCGACCAGGACATCCTGCGAAACACTTAACGGGTTGGCGCTATTCATTGGTGACTCCTGTGGCCATGAACGCTATTGGCGGATGTGAGGTTGCCGCGACTGCGGCGACTAAGCCTTCTGTAAAAAATGCTGGCCGCCGTATAAATGCCGACAGGCGCCAGAGGCGCCTGTCGGGGTTGGGCCGCAAAGGCGCGACCCGCTGAGGAACACGTCAGCCGAGGGCTGACAACCCACCTAGCTTTAGCCCAGCAGGGACAGCACGGACTGCGGCACCTGGTTGGCCTGAGCCAGCACGGAGGTACCGGCCTGCTGCAGGATCTGCGCGCGAGTCATATTCGCCACTTCCACCGCGTAGTCGGCGTCTTCAATACGCGAACGGGCCGCAGAGAGGTTAGTCTCGTTGGTGCTCAGGTTGGTAATCGCAGACTCGAAGCGGTTCTGCACCGCACCCAGCTCGGAACGCAGGCTGTCTACCTGGTTCAGGGCGCTGTCAAGCGTCGCCAGCGGGTCTTCAGTACGGTCACCGACGGTCACGTCATCAGTGGTAAAGGCGCCTTCCGCATTCTGGTAGATACGCTGGCCGGCATCGTTGGTGATATTGCCGTTTTCTTGGGCGAAGTAGCTGACGTCGGTGGTGGTAGCTGTTGTCAAGCCACTATCGTCGGCCGCAACGTATACGGCGTCGCCATCATTCAAGCCGGGATCGGTGCCGCCATTATCGGTGTAGGTGTTAGCCGTCACGCCAGTAATCGCACCACCTGATACCACAAAGTCAATCGTCTGGGTATCGTTAGTGCCATCGCTACCTTCGATGTTCTGGGTCAGCGTATAGGTAGCATCACTTGCATCTTTCAGCTCATCGCTAATATCAGCAGAGCTGACTTCTTTGCCGCTCAGCGCGACGTCACGGTTGACGGTGTAGGTATCACCTACGTTGCCTGCAGCGCCGGTGCCGTCACCCAAGGCCATCAGAGTCGCCGTTGCATCGCCGCTAGCAATCTTATTGCCTAAGTCGCTAGCAGTAGCCTGCGTCACAGAGCCGTCGAGCGTAAATTCGTTACCAGCCCCGAAGCCTGGATCAGTAAAAAGACCGCCACTACTATCAGCGTATACGGTAGTAGAGTTGCCATCCACGATGATATCCAGCTGAGCGCCGGTGGTTGCGCCTGTCCCTGCTGCACCTGTAACTGCCGCAGCGAAATCAGAGGCAGCGCCGACCGCGCCGCTGCCGGTGGTGATGGCGTTAGACCCGTTCACACTACCGGTTGCATATTTCGTACCGTCACCGAACTCAATACTGGAGCTGGCCGTCTCGGTCAGAGACTGAGAGAGATTGTCGATGGTGGCAGCGGGCGGACCGCCGGCGTTGTTCTCTGTGAGGTTGCCGGTGCTGTCCAGGTAGAGGGTATTGCCGCTGTCGGCGTTCGTGATGCTGCCGTCCGAGGCGATGGAGACGTTGGTGGATTCGCCGCCGATGGTCACTTCGGCTGCCACGGTTTCGCCGGCAGCGGAAGGCGTCATCGCCGCGGTAATTTCGGATACGGCAGAGCCGTCACTGAAGGTCTGGGTCTGCTCGAAGTTGCCGTCAGCGTTAACGGTAAAGGTCGCGTCGCCAACAGTGATGTTGCTACCTGCCTCAGTGGTAGCGGACAGCACGTCTACCGCGGTTGCCGCCGTATTATCGGTGGAGAGCACGTACTCGTTAGTGCCTGAAGTCTGTTTGGCACCTGCCAAGGTCAGGTCGTCCAGGGTAGCGGCTTCGTTAGCCACTTCGCCCTTACCGTTGACGTTAAAACCTTCCAGCCCCAGCGTTTTTGCGTTGATCTCTTCCAAGTTAACAGTAATAGCTTCGCCGTCGTTGGCGCCAACTTGAATCGACAGCTTATTGTCTTCTGTCAACACCTTAGTCCCGTTGAAGTCGGTCTGACCGGAGATGCGATCGATCTCCTCCAGACGCTGGTTAATTTCGTCTTGGATAGAGGTCAAATCCTTCTCGGAGTTGGTACCGTTTTCAGCCTGAACCGCCAGCTCACGGACGCGCTGCAGGTTGTCGTTAATCTGATTCAAAGCACCTTCAGCGGTCTGTGCGACGGAAATACCGTCGTTGGCGTTGCGCTGGGCGGTGGACAGACCGGTGATCTGAGCGCTCATGCGGTTGGCGATGGCCTGGCCGGCGGCGTCGTCCTTGGCGCTGTTGATGCGCAGGCCGGAGGACAGGCGCTCCATGGAGGTGGTCAGGGCGCTCTTGGACGCGTTGAGGTTCTGCTGACCAATCATGGAAGTGATATTGGTATTGATCACGGACATGGTGTCATCCTTCCTTAAAGAGTTGGGCTCCATTGGCGGACCGTCTTGGCCTGCCGCAACGGCGCCGTTGGCCGTTACCCTCTTTATCGGTGGCTCGCCGAAAAGCTTTAGCCCTGGCCTGCAAATTTCTTTGGAAGGCTCTTGCCTGGGGGCTTGCTTGACCGCCTGCTGGGCCGCCTGCGGCTGCTCTTTACCGGGTCTGCACCCGCCCGTTACTAGTTCCTCACCGGCTCTTCACCCGCGCTTTATCGGGTCTGTGACTGTTCTGCATGCTTTCCCGTGCCCTCTTTGTGCCTATTCGCTGAAGCATGCGCTCTACGGTTGTCCCCCTCGCGCCCTTGCTGGACGCTGACTCTGGTGGTGGATGCTGACATCAGGGGCTAGCACTCGTGGGTGATTGAGGTATGTTGAAGACTGTTTTGGTGCCGTTTCGAGCAAACGCGGCCATGGATACCGGGCCGATAGTCCAAAGGCGCCTTTGCCCATGGCGGCAAGGAGGCCGCAAAGGCTTCTGTCAACGCTGGCGGCTGCCATGCTGGGAAGGTGGCGAGGCGTTGCCACGACGTTGGCCACATAAGGAAAAGAGCGCCCGGCGGAAGGGGCGTCAAGGGGATCGTGGGTAGGATGCCGTTTAGACTGCGCGATGTGGCGGAAGATGCCTGGCTGCTGATGGCCTCCAGCGGACTGCTGATGGTCGGCGCTGCGGGCCTCGCCGCCTGGTTGATCCAGCCGGTGGAACAGCCGCTGCTGGTGCCCGATGTGGCGCTGGCAAGCCTCGCTGGCGGCGGCGGCCTGTTGCTGCAGGTGCTGCGCAGACCGCGTGGCCGCAGCGTCTGCGGTCTGATGATGCTGCTGCTGGCGCTGTACGCCATCGTCCATGACCTGGTCGCCAGCGGCCCTGCCGACGTGCAGTCGCTGTTGACCGGCGGCCCGCGCATGACCAGCTGGGCAGGGCTGACGATGCTGCCGGGCTGCGTAGCCCTGATGATCGGGGTGCAGCACCGCCAGGGCCCCTTCTGGTGGCGGTTGTCGGGGGGGCTGCTGCTGCTGATCGGCGCGATCTTTACCGTCTGGTTGGTGATTCCTGGCCAGGCACCCAAAGTCTGGGAGGTGACCCGCAGCACCTCGCCCATGGCGGTGTGTCTGCTCTACCTGATCGCCGGCCCGGCCTCGCTGGTGGCGGCCTCACGCCCACCCAACCGCCCGCTACGCCTGCAACGCGCCAGCATCGCGGTGGCCTGTGCCGGGGTACTGCTCAGCAGCCTGGCCTGGCTGTCGCTCAACCATGTGCGCCAGAGCCACGTCCAGCAGGACGCCGCCAATACCCTGACCAACATCGCAGAGCGCGCACGCGGCCAGATGGCGCTACACCAGCGCTGGCTCGACCGCCTGGCCAACCGTGCCGGCGAGCAGACGACCGACGCCAATACCCTGGCCGACGTCATCACCTTCTATCTGCGAGACGTACAGAGCCTGGAGAGCCTGGCGCTGTATCGCGGCGACCAGCGGCTATGGCTGCGCTCACGGCGTGCTCAGGACAGCGTCTGCCGCTTGAGCGAGGCACTGCCCAGGCCGGCCCGCGGCGAACTACAGCTCGAGTTGCCCGACAACCCGCTGGCGACGTCGGCACGCATGGTCAGGGCCCTGGCCGATGACGACCTGCGCCTGGTCGCCTGCATCGATCTGCCCGGCACCCTGGCCCCCAGCAACCACAGCGTTGCCGACCGCACTCTGCTGGCCATCACCGACAGCCAGGGCGTCTGGTGGTGCGGTTTCGGCGACGACACCTGGGAGGTCAAGGACCCGACCCTTCCCCGGCTGGCCGAGAACACTCTGGAACTGGACGGCCGCACCCTGTCCCTGCGCGCACTGCCAGGCCCGGACAGCGCATGGTGGCTGGCCGGCAGCCTGCCGGCGCTGATCACCCTGATCGGGTTGATCATGTCCTACAGCCTGGCCATCAGCCTGTCGCTGATGCGCACCCTGCTGTGGCAGACCCAGAGCCTGGTGGCCGCCCAGGACCAGCTCGAGAGCTACCAGGGCATCCAGTCGATGATCGCCAGGGAGGCGCCACTGACCGAGACCCTGGAGGCCTGCTGCAGGCTGTTCGAGGGTCACCTGCCCGACGCCATCGCCACGGTCCTGACGCTGGACCCCGGCGGCGAGACCCTGAGCCTGGCGGCGGGTCGCAGCCTGCCGTCTGAGATGGCGCCGCTGCTCGCCAGGACCCCGGTGGGCGGCACCTTCGGCACCTGGGCCAGCGCCGCCGAGGCGAAGGCCCCACGGGCCAGCGACGACATCCCCGAGGACCCGGCCTGCGCCGGCGTGCACCCGCGCCTGCGCGACGGCGAGCTGAAGGCCTGCTGGGCCTACCCGGTCATCGCCAGTGATGAACGTCTGCTGGGGGTGGTCAGCCTGTTCTTTCGTCACGAGCCGACCCGGCAGGCCGAGCCCAGCCGGCGTATCGAGCGCTGCCTGGAGCTGGTTGCCCTGGCGGTGGAACGCGACCAGGACCGCCAGGCGCTGTTCCAGAGCGAACAGCGCTACCGTTCACTGTTCACCTACAACCCCGACGCCATCTATTCCCTCGACCACGAAGGCATCTTCGTCGCTGCCAACACCACCTGCTCGACCCTTACCGGGATACCACTGGGCGACATCCTGGGGCGCCACTACGAACTCTTCGTCAAGGAAACGGATCGCTCCTGGGTGCGCGACGCGGTGCGCAAGACGCTCAAGGGCGAGGTGACCCGCTACACCCTGCCCATCATCACCCCGCTGGGCAGGCGGGTGATGGACATCACCAACCTGCCGATCATCATCGACGGCGACATCAGCGGCACCTTCGGCATCGCCAAGGACGTGACCGAGCGCCACGCCCAGGAGACCCAGCTGCGCATCCTGCAACGCAGCGTGGAGGCCAGCATCAATGGCATCGTGATCGCCGATGCGCGCTCGCCGGAGCTGCCGATCATCTACGCCAACCCGGCCTTCATGCGCATGACCGGCTATCCCGAGGACGAGGTGCTGGGGCGCAACTGTCGCTTCCTGCAGGGCGAGGAAAGCGACCCCCAGGTGGTCGGACGCATTCGTCGCCAGCTTAAAAGCCACAGCGAAGTCCGCGCCACCCTGCTCAACTACCGCAAGAACGGCGAGGCCTTCTGGAACGACCTCTATATCTCGCCGGTGATGGACAGCGAAGGCGAGGTCTCTCACTTCGTCGGCGTCCAGCACGACATTTCCGAGCACAAGGCCTACGAGGAAAGCCTGGCCTACCATGCCAGCCACGACGCCCTGACGGGCCTGGCCAATCGCGCCCTGTTCGAGGATCGCCTGCGCCACGACTTCGCCCTGGCCAAGCGCCAGTCCCATCACCTTGGCGTGCTGTTCATCGACCTGGACGAGTTCAAGCCGATCAATGACAGCCTCGGCCACGACGTCGGCGACAAGGTGTTGATCCAGGTCGCCCAGCGGCTCACCGAGGCGCTCAGGCCCGGGGATACCGTGGCCCGCTTCGGCGGCGACGAGTTCGTGGTGCTGCTGCCGGACCTCGACGAGCCCGAGCAGGCGGTGACCCTGGCCGAACGTCTGCTGCCGAAGGTGGCCCAGGCCTACCGGGTCGGCGAGCATGAGCTGCACGTCACCGCCAGCATCGGGGTGGCGGTGTCCAGCGAGGTCACCATCGAACCGATGCAGTTGCTGCAGCAGTCCGACATGGCCATGTACCAGGCCAAGCACCAGGGACGCAATGCGCTGCAGCACTTCAGCCAGGACATCACCTGGGGGGGTAAACGAGCGGGTGGCGATGCGCCATGATCTGCAGGCCGCCATCGACGGTGAGCAGCTACGCCTGCACTACCAGCCGGTGTTCGACAACCACCGGGCGATCATCGGGGTCGAGGCGCTGTTGCGCTGGGAGCACCCGGTGCGCGGCCAGGTACCGCCCCAGGACTTTATCGCCCTGGCCGAGGAAACCGGCCAGGTCATCGCCATCAACCACTGGGTGCTGACCCGCGCCTGCAGCGACCTGCAGCTTCTCAACGAGGCCGGCCTCGAGGGCCTGGCGGTGGCGGTCAACCTGTCGCCGCTGCAGTTCCGCCGGGCCAACTTCCTCGAGACCGTGCGCGACACCCTGAACCAGACCGGCATCGAGGCCCACCAGCTCACCCTCGAGCTGACCGAGGGCATCCTGATGCACGACACCCCGAACGCCATCGAGACGCTGCAGTCGCTGCGCGACATGGGCGTCGAGGTGGCCATCGACGACTTCGGCACCGGCTTCTCGAGCCTGGGCTACCTCAAGCACCTGCCGGTCAGCACGGTGAAGATCGATCGCACCTTCGTCCAGGGGCTGCCGGATAACCAGGAGGATGGCGCCATCCTTCAGGGGATCATCGCCATGGCCCACCACCTGGAGTTGATGGTGGTGGCCGAAGGCATCGAGCACGAGGCCCAGCACGAGTTCCTGCTGCGGCATCACTGCGACGCCTTCCAGGGCTTCCATCTGGCCCACCCCATGCCCTTCGAGCGCTTGACCCGCTTTCTCGGCGAGCATCGCCTGGCCAGCCAGCGCGACGCCATCGACCGCTCCCGGCGCAAGCGTCACTCCCAGGCCTGACAACGCTTGACCTGTGTCAGCATCCCCGCCGACTGATTAGCCAGAGCAAGGTTGCCAGCCTAAAGATCCGGCACATTCTGCCGATACTCCGAGGCAACGTATGCCAGATGTCGTCGAGGAGTCCCGCTGGTGCCGGACCAACAAGAATTCGAAGAAGTACGCGCCCCCCAGGAAATCGCCAGGCTGCTGGACTGCTTGAGCGGCCCCCAGGGGGCAGGGCTGGCGTGGGAGGAAGGCAGTGGAACGCCGACACCGGTGCTGCTGATGGAGGTTGCCCCGGGGGAGTCCATCACCCTGGACATCACCGCGGTGGAGGGCCTTCACCGCCAGCTTAAGCAGGGCAAGTCCTTTCGTCTGGTCGGCTACTGCGAGGGCATGATCACCCGCACCCCGGCACTCACGGCCGCCGACGGTGAGGTGACCACGGCGCCGAGTGAGGCGGAACTGTCGCGGGAAGCCAGCCGCTCCCCCGGCCAGGGCGTGCCGCTGCGCCGGCTATGGCGCTGCCCCTATCCGGACCAGCTGGAGCGGCTGCAGCGCCGTCGGAGCTTTCGCGCGCGCCTGCGCCTGGGCATGTCCGCCGAGGCGGTGCTCAAGATCGACGATGGTCAGGAATTGCATGGCGACCTGATCGATCTGTCGGTGGACGGCTGCCGCCTCGACCTCCCGCGCACCGCGGCTCCGGTGCTGACCAACAGAGAGCTGCCGGTGCCCCTTGAGCTGGGCTTTCCCGATGGCACCCGTCTGGCGCTCCAGGCCGTCGTGCAACATCATCGCTTCGACCCCGAGCGGCGCCTGGTCGAGGCCGGCTTTCGCTTCGTCGGCGTCGGGGCCCACCAGGATCGCACCCTGTGGAAGCTGGTACGCGAGGTCGAACGCGAGGCCGCGCGCATTGCCGAAGGGGTGGATTCCAGGCGTCCGCCTTCGCCGTTGTTCCAGCGACCGGCAGGGCGCCGCGGCCCGCGCCTTGGCCGTCGCGAGGCGGAAACCTACCCCACCGTCATGACCCAGCGGCTGTCGCGGGTAGCCGGCTACCTGCACGCCCAGGCGATGGAACTGGTCCAGGGCGGCTGCATCCATGGCCCGCGCCTGTCGCGCCAGGCCGACCATCTGCTGGCCCTGTACGACGAGGACCGCGATGGCGTGCTGTTCGCGCTGAGGTTCCTGACCCGGGAGTCCTGGCCGGTACGCCACGGCCTGTCGGTGGCGATCCTGTTGATCGATCTGCTGGAAGACAGCCTGCCAGGCGAGCTGCGCAAGTCCATCGTCGCCAGCGCCATGATCCATGACCTGGGCAAGGTGCTGCTGCCCGAGCCCCTGCGCCTGACGCCGACCTTCGGCGACGCCGAGCGCAATCGCCTGGTCCAGCACGTGGGCTGGCTGCGCGAGCGCCTCAGCCACTGCGCCTGGATCAACGAATCGGTGTTCGAGGCCACCGCCTGCCAGATCAACGAGCGCCTCGACGGCAGCGGCTATCCTGCCGGCATCCGCGACGACGAGCTGCGTGAGCTGGCCCGGGCCAGCGCAGTGGTCGACGCCATCGATGCCATGCGTGCCCAGCGCCCCGACCGTCCGCCCTGGCGTCTCGCGGCGATCTACCGCTACCTGCTCGACCATCCCGACAAGTTCGACGCAAGTTGGGTCAAGCGCTTTATCCGGCGCTTCGGCCTGTACCCGATCGGCTCGCTGGTGCGCTTTGACGATGCCTCGCTCGGCTGGGTGCTGGCGCTGGACGACCAGGGCCGGCCCTCGCGGGTGCAGCGCATGGCCGGCAAGCCGCCCAGCCAGGTCCCGCGGGAGCCGCTGATGGGCCCCGTGGTGGAAGGCGAGACGCTGGTCGCGCTGGGCGAGATCCAGGCCGAGGTGATCATCGGCGCCTGACCCTCAAGTCCGATGAGCAACCGCCGATAACCCGATATACCAAGCACAAGGACGCCTGTTCGAGCCACTGGCCTGCCGGCGTTCTGTCACACTGCCCCCATCACACAGGAAGGACGACATGGCCTCGATCTCATCGCTCGGCATCGGTTCCGGTCTCGACCTCAACGGGCTGCTCGATCAGCTCGAGGCGGCGGAGCAAAAGCAGCTGGAGCCCATCGTGGCCCAGCAGGCGAGCTATGAGGCCAAGATCTCCGCCTACGGCACCCTGGAAGGCGCGCTGACCAGCTTCCAGGAGGCGGTCGACAAGCTCGGCGACCCGGCGCTTTACCAGAGCCTGTCCAGCAGCGTCGAGGGCGAGGGTATCAGCGCCAGCGCCAGCGAACTGGCGACCCCCGGCCGCTACGACGTCGAGGTGACCCGGCTGGCTCGCGCCCAGAGCCTGGCCAGCGACGGCTTCGACGCCAGGGACAGCGAGCTGGGCGCCGGCACACTGAGCCTGACGGTGGGTGACAGCGAGCCCGTCGAGATCAGCCTGAGCCAGGAAGACAGCACCCTGGAGGGACTGCGCGACGCCATCAATGACGCCGAGGCCGGCGTCAGCGCTTCGATCATCAATACCGGCGACGCCGACAATCCCTACCGTCTGGTGCTGTCGAGCGACAAGACCGGCTCCGAGGCGTCGATCAGCGCCGTGAGCTTCGCGCCGGATGACGCTGCCGACACCGAGCTGCAGACCAAGCTGGCCTTCGACAAGGATAGCCTCGGCGCGGACGACAGCGCCCCCGGCATGCACCAGTCGGTGGCCGGTGAAGACGCGGAGCTTACGGTCAACGGCATCACCATCACCAGTGCCTCCAACAGCGTCGAGGGGGCCATCGAGGGCGTCGACCTGACCCTGACCGACGTCGGCGAGACCACGGTCAAGGTGGAGTACAACAACCTGGCCCTGCGTGAGGCGGTCAGCGGCTTCGTCGACAGCTACAACGAGCTCAAGGACACCATGGGCACGCTGACCAGCTTCGACGCCGAGAGCGGTGCCTCGGGCGAGCTGCTCGGCGATGCCACCCTGCGCAGCATCGAATCGCGGCTGCGCGGCACCCTGTCCGGCGGCGTGGCCCAGGGCGACTTCCGCACCCTCAGCGATATCGGCATCACCCTGCAGCTCGACGGCACCCTGGAGCTCGATGACGAGCGCCTGGACGAGGTCATCTCCAGCGAGCGCGGCGACCTGGCCGACTTCTTTACCGGTGGCGATGACGGTGTCGGCCTGTCCGACAGCCTCGACGACACCCTGGGCGCCATCCTCGATGACGGCGGCCTGCTCGACAACGCCACCAGCGGTCTCGAGACCCGCATGGAAAGTCTCGACCGCCAGTACGAGCGTACCGAGCAGAGCATCGACGCCACCGTGGAGCGCTACCGCAGCCAATTCGGACAGCTCGACAGCATGATCGCCAGCATGAACCAGACCAGCAGCTACCTGACCCAGCAGTTCGATGCGCTGAACGCCCAGCTGAACCAGTAGCCCTGAGCCCGCCAGACCCAGCCGAGGAGACAACCAATGACACAAGCACAGGCCACCTATGGCCGCGGCGCCGGCGCCTACGCCCGCATGGGGGTGGAGAGCGGCGTGATGTCGGCCAGCCCCCACCAGTTGATCGTGATGCTGTTCGACGGCGCCCAGGCGTCGATCCGCGCCGCCCGCCTGCACCTGGAAGACGGCAATATTCCGGCCAAGGGCGCCGCTATCTCCAAGGCGCTGGATATCGTCAACAGCGGCCTGCGGGCGGTGCTGGACGGCGAACAGGGCGGCGAGGTGGCACTGCAGCTCGACAGCCTCTATGACTACATTGCGCGCCGCCTGCTCGACGCCAACCTGCGCAACGACGCCAGTGGCCTCGACGAAGCCGAACGCCTGATCGAGGATATCGCCTCGGCCTGGCGCGAGATCGGCACCACCACCCACTCCTGAGCGCTTGAGGTCCTAGATGCCACCGCTTGCCGAGTACCATGGCCCAGATACTCAAGGCCCAGATACCCAAGGCCCAGATGTTCAAGCCCCCCTGCTGTCTCGCTATGAGGCGCTGCTGGCGCTGACCGAACAGATGCTGTCGCTGGCCGCCGACCACGCCTGGGACGAGCTGATTGCTATTGAGAGCGACTATGTCAGCCAGGTTGCGGCGCTCGACAGCGCGGCACTCGACAACCCAGCACCCGATGGCGCGGCACCGATGGCAAGCCTCGACGCCGACGAGCGCCAGCGCCTGGGCAGCCTGCTGGAGGCCATTCTGGTCAATGATCTGGCGCTGCGAGAAAAGCTGGTCCACCGCCGTGACGAACTCGGCGAACTGCTCAAGGTGTCGCGCAACCAGCAGGACCTGCACCGCGCCTACGCCGGTGGCCGGGTGGTCAACGCCGGCACCCGCTTTCGACGCGAGACGCCGTGAGCGGCATCACACCGCTGATCGATACCCTGCTCCACCAGGTGCTGGGCAAGCGTGTCGACGTGCCCCCGACCAAGGACCCCAACGCCCCGGTCCAGCCGGTGGACCCGGGGCGGGGGCCAGGCGCGGTCCATAGCGATTCGCGCCTGGACGCGCGGCGGCCCCAGCAAGCCACCGCCACCGCCGGCCAGCGCCCGGCAACGCCGAACGCCGAGGTCCCCACCGACAGCGATCGTCCCGCCTCGACCATCACTCGATTGAGCGCACCCGGCGCTCGCATCGCCGAGCTGCTGGCGCGTTTTCCGGCGCCGCCCTCGGCGCTAACATCGACGGGCCCCCTGCTACCGGCGAGCCCCGCCCAACAGGCGGCCCCGAGCGGGGCGCCGTCGACGCCAGGCGCCACACACGGCGCCCCGGCAACCACGACAACCACGACAACCACGGCGACCAGTTCAACGGCCGGGCTGGCCACTGGCCCGTCGGGCCCCGCCGTCACGATGCTCGCCGAGCGCCTGGGCGAGCGCGTGCGCGACAGCGGCCTGTTCTACGAGTCTCACCTCAATCGCTGGTTTCACGGCAACCTGGACCGCGCCCAGCTGGCCCGGGAGCCCCAGATGTGGCGCGCCCTGGTATTTCGGCCAATGGCCAGCGAGACGAATGCTCAGACCTCTGGGCACTCCCCCGCTTCAGGCTTTGGTCGGCTCTCTACTCAAGCGGGCGCAATGGCGGGACAACCGAACACGCAACCGAGCTCTCAATCGGGCTCTCAACCGAGTACTCAACCGAGCTCTCGACAGAACATGGCGCCCGCTTTCCCGCTGGCGCCCTGGCGCAGCTCCCAGCCGGCCGGCTATCTGCCCAGCCTGGCGACGACGATCGCCGTCGATGCCCAGGGCGCCCAGGGCGTCTCGAGCACATCGGACGATGCCGCCGCCCGGCGCGAGGGCGCATCCCCAAACGGCGTCCACGAGAGCCTCGCCCCCTTGGTACGCCACCAGCTCGAGATGCTGGCCACCCCGGTGCTGCGCTGGGAAGGCGATGTCTGGAGCGGCCTGTTCATGGCGCTCGCCATCCATCCCCCGCAACGGGAGCCGGATCATCAGGGCGGCGGCAAGGGCCGCGACGACAACAAGGACGAGGAACACGCCTGGCGCACCGAGCTGGAACTCGAGCTGGCCGAACATGGCTCGCTCAGGGTGTCCGCGATGCTCGGTGAAGAGCACCTGAGCCTGCGCCTGGCGACGTCCGCCGAGGCGCTGAGGGATCGACTCGAGCAGGGGCGCGAAACGCTGATACAGCGCCTCGAGGGTCATGGCTTCGCCCGGGTGGAGCTGACCATCACCGAGGGCGACCGTGGATTCGCCGAGGAGCTTGCGAAGTGAGCGATGACCAACCCACCCCCTCGCGCCGCCATGCGGTGGCGCTGAGCTATGGTGAAAATGATCAGGCACCGAGGGTGATCGCCAAGGGCTACGGCGATATCGCCGAGCGCATCATCGACGAAGCTCGCCGCCAGGGCATCCACGTCCACGACGAACCGGCGCTGGTGGGCCTGTTGATGCAGCTCGATCTGGACGAGCAGATCCCCCCTCGTCTCTACCAGGTGATCGCCGAATTGCTGGTGTGGGTGGGCGAGCTAAATGCGAGCGACTCGCGAAACAGCGCGTAACAAAATGTACATACTTAAGTAAACTTGGGTTTTTATGGCGTCGTAAATGTCGGTTTTCTTTGAATATTCACTTTTCTTGATACACATCATACGGACACCGTTGAAGCTTTTTCCTCCCTCCTGCCTTGCGCCACACTGATAGCAATCGACAATACCTCACATGGTGGACTTGGACCTGACACTTAAACGTCAAAAAGTTCCGATAGTGTCCGTCCGCACCTCAACAGGTATATCGGCAATACCTAAAGCTGGCGATGATCAGCAAAAAAAAACGATCAAGGCAGGGAACCCATGAGCAATCAGTCACTGATCGACGAGATTCAGGAGTTGAATCTTGCCTATCTTCTACTGGCCCAACGTCTGTTGGCCGAAGACCGCACCACCGCCCGTCTACGTCTGAACATCAGCGAAGAACAGGCCGAGCTGCTGGAAAGCTTCAATGCACGCCAGTTGACCCGACTGTCACGCACCAACCAGCTGCTCTGCCAACTGGGGCTCGGCTCCACCGAGCAGTTGCGTCAGGTGGTGGACAACCCGCGGGAACAGGGCCTGGCCCACCTCCACTCCTCGCTGTTGATGGCTTGCAGCGCGGCCTCTACCGGAGGCGCGCTGACATGAGCACCAAGAGCCTGGTCCAGGAGATGCATCAGGTGCAGCTCGCCATCGACCTGATCGAACTCGGTGCGCGTCTGCAGGTACTGGAAACCGAGACCGACCTCAGTCGGGCCCGCCTGATCCGGCTGTTCAAGGAGGTCCGCGGCATGTCACCCCCCAAGGGCATGCTGCCGTTTTCCACCGACTGGTTCATCACCTGGCTGCCGAACATCCACTCGTCGCTGTTCTACGCCTTCTATCAGCGCCTGCAGGACCAGGGTTGCGAGCGCATGGAGGCCTTCGTCAAGGCCTACCGGCTGTACACCGAGCAGATCGACATCGACGCCGCCGAGCCGGTGCTGGGGCTGACCCGGGCCTGGACGCTGATCCGCTTTTTTGAAAGCGACCTGCTGCAGTTGACGCCCTGCACCCGTTGTCATGGCAACTTCGTGGCCCACGCTCACTCGCCGAGCCACGACTACGTCTGCGGCATCTGCCAGCCACCGTCCCGCGCCGGCAAGACCCGCCGTCGCCAGGCGCAGAAGGACGAGGCCGCCAAGGCGGCAGAGACGCCAGCGATTGCAGGGCCGGTCAAGCATCTGGCTTGAACCCTCTTTAGCATCGCAGGCTGCAGGGTGACTCCTTGTCGGAGCGCCCTGCGGCAGTCCAGTCCGCGGTTATCCGCCCTGCTCCGTTCTCACTGCTCCGTTCTCACTGCACCCTTCGACCTACGCCCCTCACTCCCTGTCTCCGCTCTCTCTCTGCCTTCACTCTGTCTTCACTCTCTCCCCTTCTTCCTTGGGCCCACCGATCCTGCATATTTTTTCGTTGAACGGTGATTTCACGGCTCAAGTCTGTCGCCGGCACGCCGATAACTGAAGCAGAACGTCTTCCACGTCTCTGCAAAGGATAGTCGTCGTGCTGATACCTATTGGATTCGCGGTCGTGCTGCTGTCGGTATTCGGGGGCTTTGTGCTCTCCGGCGGCAGCCTCGGCCCGCTGTTCCAGCCGACCGAACTGCTGATGATCGGTGGCGCCGGCGTCGGCGCCTTCATCGCCTCCAACCACGGCAAGGCGCTCAAGGCGACCTTCCGCATCTTCCCTCGTCTGAGGCGCTCCAAGCGCTACGACAAGGCCATGTACATGGAGTTGATGGCGCTGCTTTACCGGCTGCTGGCCAAGGTGCGCCGCGACGGCATGCTGGGCATCGAGCGCGATATCGACAACCCTGCTGAGAGTGCGCTGTTCAGCGAGTACCCCAAGGTCGTCGCCGACCCGATGATCATGAACTTCCTGACCGACTACCTGCGCTTGATGGTGGCCGGCAGCATGGACCCGATGGAAATCGACGAGCTGATGCTCCACGAGATCGAGATGTTCGAGCAGGAGGCGCATATTCCTGCCGACGCCATCGCCAAGGTCGGCGATTCCATGCCCGCCTTCGGCATCGTCGCCGCGGTGATGGGGGTGGTGAAGGCGCTGAGCGTCACCGCCGCCGATCCCGCCGAGATGGGGGTGATGATCGCCCACGCCCTGGTCGGCACCTTCCTCGGCATCCTGCTCGGCTATGGCTTCATCAGCCCGCTGGCCTACCGCATCGAACGCCAGACCGGCGAGTCGATCAAGATGCTGCAGTGCCTGAGGGTCACCCTGCTGGCCAGCCTGCACGGCTATCCGCCGCAGCTGGCGGTGGAGTTCGGCCGCAAGGCGCTGCACACCAGCGAACGCCCGAGCTTCAAGGAGCTCGAGGACCATGTGCGTGACGCCAAGGCCAGCGCGGGGGCCGCATGAGCAGCCCCAACCAGCGCCGGCCGATCATCATCCGCCGCAAGAAGGTGGTGCATCGCCACCATGGCGGTAGCTGGAAGATCGCCCTGGCTGACTTCATGACGGCGCTGATGGCGCTTTTTCTGGTGATGTGGATCCTGTCTTCCGCCAGCCGCGAGACCCGCGAGGGCGTGGCCGACTACTTCAGCATGCCGCTGCTGGCCGCCATGACCAATGGCGACAGCGTGGCCATGAGCCCCCAGGTCATCCCCGGCGGTGGGCCCGACGTGACCAGCCAGCAGGGCGAGCGCATGCGCATCGACCTCAAGCGCCAGACCCGCCCCAGCGAGCAGCAACGACGCGCCTTCCGTGACCTGCAGCAGCGCATCGAGCTGGCCATCCAGCAGGACCCCAGCCTTCGCGGACTACGTGACCAGCTGCGCTTCGACATGACCCAGGAGGGGCTGCGCATCCAGTTGCTGGACGACGAGCAGCGGCCGATGTTTGCCCTCGGCAGCGACCGCGTGGCGCCCTACCTGCGCAATCTGCTGCGCACCATGGCGCCGCTGCTCAACGACCTGCCCAACGACCTGAGCATCAGTGGCCATACCGACAGCCTGGCCTACCTGAACGGCCGGGGCGGCTACAGCAACTGGGAGCTTTCCTCTGACCGCGCCAACGCCTCGCGCCGGGAGCTGCTCGATGGCGGCCTCGAGGGCGACAAGCTGCTGCGGGTGGCAGGCCTCGCCGACCAGGTGGTGATGCCTGGCACCGACGCCGATGACCCGATCAATCGACGTATCGAACTGGTGGTGCTGTTTCCCAGCGTCGCCGAGCTGATTCGCCACCCCGGCACCCTGGATCCGCGAGCCCCCAGGCCCGCCAGGGGCGGCGGTGAGGCCCAGCTCGCCGGTCCCCTCGAGGACATCGAGGCACGCTTTCACACCGCCCTGGCCAATTCCCCAGCGTCGCCGCCAGACGAGCCGCACTGAACCAGAACAAGGGTGACACAGGCATGGATATCACCGACTTCTACGACACCTTCTTCGAGGAAGCCGAAGAACTGCTGGCGGACATGGAACGCCATCTGCTGGAGCTGGACCCAGCAGCGCCGGACACCGAGCAGCTCAACGCCATCTTCCGCGCCGCCCACTCGATCAAGGGCGGCGCCGGTACGTTCGGCTTCGAGATCCTGCAGCGCACCACCCACCTGTTCGAGAACCTGCTCGACCATACCCGGCGCGGCGAGCTGCGCCTTCGCCCCGACATCGTCGACACCTTTCTGGAAACCAAGGACATGCTCAACGACCAGCTCGACGCCTACCGCAACGAACAGGCGCCGGACCAGGAGGCCTACGAGCGCATCTGTCAGACCCTGAAGACCCTGGCGCTGGAAGAGATCGGCCAGGCGCTGGACGGCGGCGCCGAGCCTGCGGCACCTGCGGCGGCAGCGGCTGATCCGGCCCCCGCCCCGGCGGCGACGGCTGCGCCCGCCTACTCGCCCGCGGATCAAGCCGCCACCAGTGAAGCGCCGGCACAGGACGACGGCACGGCCCTGGTGGTGGCGCTGATCGGCGTCGCCGACAAGGACCGCGAGCTGCTGGTGGAAGAGCTGGCCCAGCTCGGCGAGGTGCTGGAGCGACGCGGCGACGCCCAGCGCCATGAGGTGGTGCTGTCCACCAGCGTCAGCGCCGAGGATATCGAGGCGGTGATGTGTTTTATCGCCGAGGCCGACCAGGTCGAGATAGGTCCCTGCCAGAGTGTCGCTGGCACAGCCCCTGTTACCGGCACTGACAGCGCCCCGGAAAGCGCCCCGGAAAGCGCGGATGACAGCGCCGGCGATACCGCAGAAAAAGCCCCCGCCGCCCCAGCGCCTGCGGCCGAGCCAGTCGCTGCGGCGCCCGGCTCGGATGCGGGCAGCACCGCTGCTGCCACTGCTGCTGTCACGACCGCCGCCGCTGCTGCCACGACCGCGGATGCCGGCTCGTCCCTGCCGCGCCAGCAGCGCAAGGCCAGCGCCAAGCCGGTCAAGGAGGCCAGCTCCATCCGCGTCTCGGTGGACAAGGTCGACCAGATCATCAACCTGGTCGGTGAGCTGATCATCACCCAGTCGATGCTCGACCAGACCGTCAGCGAGCTCGACGCCGCCGCCGATCCGCGCCTGCTCAACGGAATGAGCCTGTTGCAGCGCAATGCGCGGGATCTGCAGGAGGCGGTGATGTCGGTACGCATGGTGCCGATGGACTACGTCTTCAGCCGCTATCCGAGGCTGGTCCGCGACCTGGCCTCCAAGCTCGACAAGGACGTGGAGCTGACCACCGAGGGCGAGTCCACCGAGCTCGACAAGAGCCTGACCGAGCGCATCATCGACCCCCTGACCCACCTGGTACGCAACAGCCTGGACCACGGCATCGAGTCGCCCGAGGCGCGTCTTGCCGCCGGCAAGCCGGCGACCGGGCGGCTGACCCTGTCGGCCCAGCACCAGGGCGGCAACATCCTGATCGAGGTGATCGACGACGGCGCCGGCCTGGACCGCGAGCGCATCCTGGCCAAGGCCCGCGAAAGCGGCCTGAACGTCTCCGACGCGATGAGCGATGACGAGGTGTGGCAGCTGATCTTCGCCCCCGGCTTCTCCACCGCCGCCCAGGTCAGCGACGTGTCCGGCCGCGGGGTCGGCATGGACGTGGTCAAGCGCAACATCCAGGCCATGGGCGGTCACGTCGAGATCCTGTCGCGCCAGGGCCAGGGCACCACCACTCGCATCGTGCTGCCGCTGACCCTGGCGATCCTCGACGGCATGTCGATTCGGGTCGGCGAGGAGACCTTCATCCTGCCGCTGTCGGCGGTGCTGGAGTCGCTGCAGCCCTCCCGCGACAACCTCTACGCCATGGCCGGCGACGACCAGGTACTGCAGGTGCGCGACGAGTACCTGCCGGTGGTGGCGGTCCATTCGGCGCTGGACGTGGCCAACGCCCGCACCGAGATCACCGAGACCATCGCCGTCATCGTCCAGGGCGAAGGGCGCCGCTACGCCCTGCTGGTGGACGACCTGATCGGCCAGCAGCAGGTGGTGGTCAAGAACCTGGAAACCAACTACCGGCGGGTGCCGGGCGTGTCCGCCGCCACCATCCTGGGTGACGGCAGCGTGGCGCTGATCCTGGACATCGCCGACCTGCACCGCCTCGACCGCGAGAAGAAACAGCGACGCCACCACGATACTCGCGGCGCCCACCTTTTGCCTGAATCCCAGCCCCTGACGGAGGACCTTTCAGCATGAACCAGCACACCGATCTGGCAGCACAGGCGGCCACCGACCTGAGCCATCGTGAATTCCTCGTGTTCTCCCTGGGCGACGAGGAATACGCCATCGACATCCTCAAGGTCCAGGAGATCCGCGGCTACGAGAACGTCACCCGCATCGCCAACGCCCCGGCCTTCATCAAGGGCGTGACCAACCTGCGCGGGGTCATCGTTCCCATCGTCGATCTGCGCATCAAGTTCCGCCTGGAGCGGGTCGAGTACGGCGGCCAGACCGTGGTGATCGTGGTCAACGTGGGCACCCGCGTGGTGGGCATCGTGGTCGATGCGGTATCCGACGTGATGACTCTGGCCCCGGAACAGATCAAGCCGGCCCCGGAGTTCGGCGTGACCCTGTCGTCGGACTACCTGAGCGGCCTGGGCAGCCTCGAGGACCGCATGCTGGTGCTGGTGGACATCGACAAGCTGTTGACCAGCGACGAAATGGCCCTGGTCGAACACGCCGGTGACGGTGCCTGACGCCCTCTGCTCCCGATCTATCCGGTCCCTGGACCCTTGAAACGACGCCCGTACAGGAAAGGCACGTGAAGCGACTCAATGACATGACGGTAAGGCTGAGCTGGACGCTGGTACTGGGCACCTTCGCCCTGCTGGTGGCGCTGCTCAGCGCCCTCGGCCTCTATATCACCTCGCTCAGCGAAGACTCGATCCAGCGCCTGAACGAGGTCAACGTCGACCAGCAATCCGCCCTCAACCGGGCCAACTCCCAGCAACTGTTCCTGCAGCTCGAGCTACGCGACATCCAGGCCGGACTGCTCGACGCGGTGTGGCCGGACGAGCGGGAACCGCTGATCGAGGCGGCGGATGCCCTCGACGACGACCTGGCCACCCTGGAGGCCACCTTCGCCGAGTTCATGGCGCTGCCGAGCCGCCCCGAACAGGCCGAGCGCATCGCCGGGGTGGAAGCGGCCTTCCGCGCCCTGGTCGACCAGGGGCTGGTCCCGCAGCGGGCGGCGCTGGCAGAGGGCGACACCGACGCCTTCACCCAGAATCGTGAAGGCCTGATCGCGCTCAGCGACGCCTTCTACCAGGCAGCCGTGGACTTCTTCGTCGCCGCCGAGAGCAACGGCGCCGCGCTCTACGACACCTTCCTCGAGAACATGGGGCTGCTGCAGTGGGCCATCGTCGCCGTGCTGATCGTCGCCGCCCTGACCATCGGTGCGGTGCTCTGGGGTGTCACGGTCAACGTGATTCGTCCGCTGGGGCGGCTGGTCGGCTACTTCGAAGCGGTGGAGTCCGGCCGCCTGGACCAGCAGATTCCCGAGCGCGGCAACAACGAGATCGGCCGTCTCTACGCCTCGCTGGCCAAGATGCAGGCGGGGCTGGCCGGCACCGTGGGCGCGGTACGCGACAGCGGCAACCTGATCTACCAGGGTGCCCAGCATATCGCCGGCGGCAACAACGACCTGTCCGCCCGCACCGAACAGCAGGCCGCCTCGCTGGAGGAGACCGCCTCGAGCATGGAGGAGCTGTCCTCCACCGTCAGCCAGAACGCCGACAACGCCCGCCAGGCCAGCCAACTGGCCAATGAAGCGAGCAGCGCCGCCGGCCGCGGCGGCGAGGTGATGCAAAGTGTGGTCACCACCATGCACGACATTCGCTCGGGCTCTCATCGCGTCGCCGACATCGTCGGCACCATCGACGCCATCGCCTTCCAGACCAACATCCTGGCGCTGAACGCCTCGGTGGAGGCGGCGCGGGCCGGCGAGCACGGCCGCGGCTTTGCGGTGGTCGCCGAGGAGGTGCGCAAGCTGGCCAGCCGCTCGTCGGAGGCGGCACGGGAGATTCGCGAGCTGATCGACGCCTCGCTGAATCAGGTCGGCTCGGGCACCGAACTGGTGGATGAGGCCGGCCAGGTGATGCAGGAACTGGTCACCTCGGTCACTCGCGTCAGCGACATCATGGACGAGATCGCCTCGGCCACCAGCGAGCAGAGCCACGGCATTGGCCAGGTCAACGACGCCATCAACCAGATGGAGCAGGTGACCCAGCAGAACGCCCAGATGGTGCAGCAGGCCGCCTCGGCCTCCAACCAGCTCGAAGCCGAGGCCAGCCGTCTGGCCGCCACCATGAGCCGCTTCCAGCTGGCCGACAGCGGGGCCGATGCCGACAACAGCCAGGACGAACTGGCCCGCTGGATGCCGGCACTGCGATCGAGCCAGCGCGACGCCGAGGCCAGCCGCCACGCCGGGCAAAGACCCCGAGCCGGCCAGACCAACAGCAACACCAGTACCAGCACCAGCCAGCACGACAGCAGCAGCGACGACGAGTGGGAGTCGTTCTGACGACCTCACTCAGGGCTGCCCGGGGACACCCCTAATGACCTCGGGCAGCACCCGCGACAACCACACAAGAAAACGACCATGCAGGGGGCAAGATGCGAAACAATCAACCGACCACCCAGCGGGAATTCGTGCTCGATGACGATCATTTCCTGATCTCCCGCACCGACCTCCAGGGCCGGATCACCTACGCCAACCCGGCCTTCATCGAGGTCAGCGGCTTTGCCCGCGACGAACTGATCGGCGAACACCACAATGTGGTGCGCCACCCCGAGATGCCGCCAGCCGCCTTCGCCGACCTGTGGAAGTGCCTTCAGGCCGGCAGGACCTGGCAGGGACTGGTCAAGAACCGCCGCAAGAACGGCGACTACTACTGGGTCAGGGCCAGCGTCTCGCCGCTGGAAGAGGGCGGCGAGGTGGTCGGCTACGCCTCGGTGCGGGTCAAGGCATCGAGCGACGAGATCGCCCTGGCCGAGCGCGCCTACGCCGACTACCGCGCCGGCAAGCGCCGCCCCCGCTACGCCCTGCGCCAGGGCCAGCTACGCCGGCGCGGGCTTTTCGGCGCCCTGGGACGGCTGAACCTCAAGAGCATGAAGGCGCGTCTGATCGGGCTGATCGGGGTGGCGGCGGTGCTGCTGGCGGCCAGCGGTGCGATCGGGCTCTACGCCGAGCGTCAGTCGGTGGGCTATTTGGCGTCCATCCACCAGGACGGCCTGCAGGACGTCGCCAGCCTGCAGCGCATGGATCAACTGATCACCCAGGGGTATTCGTCGCTGGTGGGCAAGGAGCGCATGGCGCTGATGGACAAGCGTGAGGAGCACGCCGCCGAGCTTTCGGTGATCCAGCAGAGCCTCGGCGGACTGTGGGAGCGCTATCGCGAGCGCGAGGTCAACCAGACCGCCCTGGCCGACATCTTCGAGCGCCAGCTCAATGAGTACCTGGAGAACTCGCTGGGCAAGTCGATCGAGATCCTCACGGGTGAGGACAGCTACGAGGTGTTCGTCGCCCTGCCCAACCACATCGGCGTGGTAGAGGCCGAGGGCAAGGCGCTGTCCGACCGGGTCACCACCCTGATCCAGGACAAGCAGGCCGCCGCCAACGCCCTGGCGGCAAAAGCCAGCCGGATGCAGCAGACCATGCTGATGGTACTGGCCGGGGTGCTCGGTGCGGGCCTTCTGCTGCTGGTGTTGATCGGTGGCCTGACCCTGCGTGCCATGCTCAAGCCGCTGCGCGAAGTGGAGCGTTTCAGCCTGCAGATCGCCTCGGGCAACCTGGGCGCCGAAGTGCCCAGCGCCCGGCGCGACGAGATGGGCCGCGTGATCGCCGGCCTCGACGTGATGCGCAAGAGCCTCGGCAGCATCATCGGCGACGTCAACAAGGCCATCGGCCAGGTCACCCCGGCGGTAGCCGATATCGCCAGGGGCAACGAGGACCTGTCGGCGCGTACCGAGCAACAGGCGTCATCGCTGCAGCAAACCGCCGCCAGCATGGAAGAGATGACCACCACCGTCGCCCACAACAGCGACAACGCGCGTCAGGCCAGCGGTCTTGCCTCGGACAACGCCGAGCGCACCCAGGCCACCAGCGAGCTGATGCAGCGCCTGGTGGGCAACATGGGCGAGATCACCGAGGGCTCGCGCAAGATGGCGGAGATCATCTCCACCATCGATGCCATCGCCTTCCAGACCAATATCCTGGCGCTGAATGCCTCGGTGGAAGCCGCCCGGGCCGGCGAGCAGGGTCGTGGCTTTGCGGTGGTGGCCGGCGAGGTACGCAAGCTGGCCGGCCGCAGCGCCGACGCCGCCAGCGAGATCCGTGGGCTGATCGACGACGCCAACCAGCGGGTCGACGGCGGCGCCGAACTGGTGCGCCAGGCCGAAGCCTCCATGACCGAAGTCATGGAAGCCACCACCCGGGTCAATGACATCATGGCGGAGATCACCGCGGCCTCCAACGAGCAGAGCAACGGCATCGTCCAGATCAACCAGGCGGTGACCGAGATGGACCAGGTGACCCAGCAGAACGCCGCCCGGGTCCAGACCTCCGCCGCCGCCGCCTACCAGCTGCGTGCCCACAGCGAGGCACTGGCCTTCGCCATTCGCGCCTTCCGCCTGAAGGGCTCGGCCCAGGAAACGGTGAGCGAGAAGCGCGAGCGTCAGGAACCACGGACCGACGACAGTGCGCCGCGACGCGAGCCGGCGCCTGCCGCCCAGACACACCATGAGGAGTGGGAAGCCTTTTGAACGAGCCCCTGGCACCACCAGGCAGCTGGAGCACGAGCGAGGGGATCCCCTCGCTCGAGCGTGACCTGCTGCTGACCGAGCGCGACTTCAGCCGCATTCGTCAGCTGATCCATGAGCGGGCCGGCATCGTGCTGGCCGAGCACAAGCGCGAGATGGTCTACAGCCGTCTGGCCAAGCGCCTGCGCCATCATGGTCTGACCCGCTTCAGCGACTATCTGGAAAGACTCGAACGACGTCCGGATGCCAGGGAATGGGAGGCGTTCACCAATGCCTTGACCACCAATCTGACGGCCTTCTTCCGAGAGGCCCACCATTTTCCGCTGCTGGCCGAGCACGCCAGTGGCCGTACCGGCGGTTACCGAGTGTGGTGTGCCGCCGCCTCCACCGGCGAGGAGCCCTACTCCATCGCCATGACGTTGAGCGATGTCTTCAGCGGCAATACCAGCAAGTTCGAGGTCATCGCCACCGATATCGACACCGACGCCCTGGCCCGGGCCCGCGCCGGGGTCTACAGCATCGAGCAGCTCTCGCGGCTGGACGAGGGCCTCAAGCGGCGCCACTTCCTGCGCGGCAAGGGCCGCCACGAGGGCATGGCGCGGATTCATCCCGAGGTCAGCCAACGCGTTGCGTTCCAGTCGCTCAACCTGCTCGCCCCGAGCTGGGGCCTGGAAGGCAAGTTTGACGCGATCTTCTGCCGTAACGTGATGATCTACTTCGACAAGCCGACCCAGACGCGGATCCTCGAACGCTTCGCACCGCTGCTCAAGCCCGACGGTCTGCTGTTCGCCGGCCATTCGGAGAACTTCTCCCAGATCAGCGACGCCTTCCGGCTGCGTGGCCAGACCGTCTATCGACTGGCCGGGCGCTGAACGACGCCTAAAGATCCCTCCCCGGCAGCCGATAACACAGATACTGGCCCATCCCCCTAGGAGAGCTGCTTGAGCGCCCCCAAGATCAAGGTGTTGTGCGTCGATGACTCGGCCCTGATTCGCAACCTGTTGAAGGAAATCATCCAGTCCCAGGCGGACATGGAGGTCGTGGCGGTGGCGCCCGATCCGCTGGTGGCGCGGGATCTGATCAAGCGCCACAACCCGGACGTGCTGACCCTGGACGTGGAAATGCCACGCATGGATGGCCTCGACTTTCTCGAGCGCTTGATGCGACTGCGCCCGATGCCGGTACTGATGGTGTCGTCGCTGACCCAGGCTGGCTCCGACATCACCCTGCGCGCGCTGGAGCTGGGTGCGGTGGACTTTGTCGCCAAGCCGACCCTGGGCATCCGCGACGGCATGCTCGACTACGCCAATGACATCGCTGCGAAGATCCGCGCCGCGGCACGCTCGCGCCCCCGCCAGACACGCCCGACCCAGGAGCCGCCCAGGCGCCTGTCGGCACCCATCATCGGCAGCGAGAAGCTGGTCGCCATCGGCGCCTCCACCGGCGGTACCGAGGCCATCCGCCAGGTGCTCGAGCCGCTGCCGGCGGCGAGCCCCGCCATCATCATCACCCAGCATATGCCCGGCGGCTTTACCCGCTCGTTCGCCGAGCGCCTGGACCGGCTGTGCCAGATCTCGGTCAAGGAGGCCAGCGACGGCGAGCGCCTGCTGCCCGGCCACGCCTACATCGCCCCGGGTGACATGCACCTGGAGCTGGCCCGCAGTGGCGCCAACTACATCGCCCGACTGCACGACGGACCGCCGGTCAATCGCCACCGCCCCTCGGTGGACGTGATGTTCGACTCGGTGGCACGCCTGGCCGGCGCCAACGCGGTGGGCGTACTGCTCACCGGCATGGGCAAGGACGGCGCCGCCGGCCTTGTAAAGATGCGCCAGGCCGGCGCTTCCACCCTGGCCCAGGACGAGGCCAGCTGCGTGGTATTCGGCATGCCGCGAGAAGCCATCGCCCTGGGGGGGGCGGACGAAACCGTCGCCTTGCCCGAGGTGGCGCCGAGGATTCTCGCGCTGGTCGCCGCCGCAGGGCGTGCCCAGCGCGTCTGATGGTCGCCCAGGGAAGGGCGTATTCGCTCAAGGAGTTCACCGTGTCACTACTACGCAATATTCGCCTGCACACCCTGATGGTCGTGATGCTGGCCTGCCTGCTGGTCGCCTCGGTCATCGGCCTGGGGATCGGCATGCTGAGCAGTCACAAGGCCGCCGAGACCCTGTCGCTGCTCAACCGCATCAACGTCGAGCAGCTCAACGCGGTCAATCGCGGTGACGCCCTGCTCAATGAGGCACTGCTGGAGATCGAGGTCGCCGCCACCAGCCAGCACCAGGATCGGCTGGGCAGGGCCCAGGAGCTGATCGTCAGTGCCGAGTCCTACTTCGACCGCTTCGCAGCGGTGCCGCGCACCTCCCAGGGTGAGGCCGTCGGCGGACGCATCGAACAACGCTACCCGGTGGTCATGGACGGCGCCGTCGAACTGATCGAGGCACTGCGCGATGGCGACAGCGAGAGCTTCGAGGCCGGTAGCCTGGCGCTTGCCCCGGAACTTGCCGAGCTCAGCCAGGCGCTCGATGAATTCGGCAGCTACGCCGACGACCGTGGCGACGCCATCCTCAGCGACTTCGAGCGCCAGTCACGCCTGGATCGCGGGCTTGAGCTGGCGGCCCTGGCGATGATCCTGCTGGCCATCGCCGGCGCCTACCTGCTGCTGAAAAGCCTGGTGATCAAGCCGCTGGCACGGGCGGTGGAGAGCCTGGACGCCATCGCCCACGCCGACCTGTCGCGACCGATCCAGGTGCGGGGCGACAACGAGATTAGCCAGCTGTTTCGCGCCATGCAGGAGATGCAGCACAAGCTTGGCCAGACCGTCAGCGAAGTCCGCCGGGGCGGCACGCGCATGGCCGGCGGCAGCCACGAGATCGCCTCGGGCAATGTCGACCTGGCGACCCGCACCGAACAGCAGGCGGCCTCCATCGAACAGACCGCCGCCAGCATGGAGCAGCTCACCACCACGGTGTCCCAGAACGCCGACAACGCCGGCCAGGCACGCCACCTGGCAAGCCAGGCTTCAACCACCGCCGAGCAGGGTGGCCAGGTGGTCAGCCAGGTGGTGGAGACCATGGAAACCATCAGCCAGGACTCGCGCCAGATCAGCGAGATCACCGGGATGATCGACGCCATCGCCTTTCAGACCAACATCCTGGCGCTCAACGCCTCGGTGGAGGCGGCACGGGCCGGCGAACAGGGCCGCGGCTTCGCGGTGGTCGCCGGCGAGGTCCGCAGCCTGGCCAGTCGCAGCGCCGAGGCCGCCGGTCGCATCAAGTCGTTGATCGAGACCTCCACCAGCCGTGTCGACGGCGGTACCCGGCTCGCCCGCCAGGCCGGCGAGACCATGACCGAGGTGGTCGGCTCGGTGCGCCGGGTGCTCGACATCGTCGACGAGATCGCCGTGGCCTCCCGCGAGCAGAGCGACGGCATCGGACAGATCGGCCAGGCGGTCGTACAGATGGACCAGACCACCCAGCAGAACGCCTCGCTGGTGCAGCAGGTGTCACGCGCCGCCGAAGACCTGGCGCTGCAGGCGCGCCAGCTGGCCGCCGCGGTGGAGGTGTTCCGCCTGCCAGCAGGGGTCGAGACAGACGGCCCTGACATGCCGTCAAGCGCTGCGGCAAGCGCGCCGGGGCAGCCGCTGACGCCGAGCGCCAGCCACGACACTGACCCAGACACCCGCCCCGGCTCTCCCCACGGCTCCCCCTACGGCGATGGTCGCCGCGAGCCCGAGGCCCGCGTAAGCCAGCGACAAGACGAAACCGAATGGGAGGCCTTCTAGGCCTCCACCCCAAGCGATAACGACGACGAGGACCCGTATCAATGGCCGACAAGAACATGCGCATCCTGGTGGTGGACGACTTTCCCACCATGCGCCGCATCGTGCGCAGCCTGCTCAAGGAGCTGGGCTTCACCAATGTGGAAGAGGCCGAGGACGGCCAGGACGGCCTGGCAAAACTGCGTGAAGGCGGTTTCGACTTCGTGGTCTCCGACTGGAACATGCCCAACCTGGACGGCCTGGAGATGCTCAAGGCCATCCGTGGCGACGATACCCTGAAGTCACTGCCGGTCCTGATGGTGACCGCCGAGGCCAAGAAGGAAAACATCATCGCCGCGGCGCAAGCCGGCGCCAACGGCTACGTGGTCAAGCCGTTCACCGCCGCCACCCTCGAAGAAAAACTCAACAAGATCTTCGAAAAGCTCGGTATGTGACGCCCTGGCGCCACGAGGAGACAACGATGACACAACAGCAGATCGCCAGCGCCGCAACCGGGCCCAACGCCCAGGGCGACGACCTGGTCCAGCGCATCGGCCAACTGACCCGCATGCTGCGTGAAAGCATGCGCGAGCTGGGCCTGGACAAGGAGATCGAAAAGGCCGCAGAGGCCATCCCCGACGCCCGTGACCGCCTCAGCTACGTCGCCACCATGACCGAACAGGCGGCAGAACGCTCGCTCAACGCCATCGACCGCGCCCAGCCGCTGCAGGATAGTCTGAGCGAACACGCCAAGGCGCTGGACGATCGCTGGCAGCAGTGGTTTGACGCCCCCAAGGAGCTCGACGAGGCCCGCGACCTGGTCAGCGACACCCGTGCCTACCTGACGATGGTGCCGGAGAACACCCAGGCCACCCAGAAGGAGCTTTTGGAGATCCTGATGGCCCAGGACTTCCAGGACCTGACCGGCCAGGTGATCAAGCGCATGATGGACGTCATCCGCGAGATCGAGGACCAGCTGGTGCAGGTTCTGATCGACAGCGTGCCCGAGAGCGAGGCCCGTGACAGCCTGCGCCGGCGCAACGAGGATTCGTTGCTCAACGGCCCCCAGGTCAAGCCTGAGAGCAGCGACGTGGTGGCGAGCCAGGACCAGGTCGACGACCTGCTCGACGAACTGGGTTTCTAGCCGCCTCGCAGAGGGCCGCGCGCCTTCCTTCCCTTCCCGGGATCACACAGGGCTTCCCCCATCAGGGGGTAAGCCCTCTTTCTCGTCACCTTTTCGGGCCTTTGAACTGGCCTGCCCAAGGGACAATGGGCCATACCAGAACTTGTGCCCGTTGATCCCCCATGGCCGACAGCTCCAGCGATCAGGAAAAGACCGAAGAGGCCACCCCGCGACGCCTTGAGAAGGCGCGCGAGGAGGGCCAGGTAGCGCGTTCGCGGGAACTCGCCACCTTCATGCTGCTGCTCGGCGGCGTGGTCGGGCTGTGGTCCATGGGTGACATGCTCTACGGCCAGCTGGGCAGCGTGATGGAGCAGGCCTTCCTGTTCGAGCGCCGCGAGGCCATGGAAACCATGCCGATGCTGTCCCAGGCGCTGGACCTGGGCAGTCGCACCCTGCTCAGCCTGATTCCGCTGTTTCTGCTGCTGACCCTGATCGCGCTGGTGGCGCCGGCACTGCTCGGCGGCTGGCTGGTGTCGGCCAAGGCGCTCAAGCCCCAGGCCTCGAAACTCAACCCGGTCAAGGGCCTCAAGCGCATGTTCTCCACCCACGCCCTGGCGGAGCTGGGCAAGGCCATCGCCAAGTCGGTGCTGGTGGGCGGCGTCGGCCTGGGCTTCGTCTACCTGCACCGGGGCGAGGCGCTGAGCCTGATGGAATTGCCCATCGCCGCGGCGCTGGCGGCATCGATGAAGCTGGCCGCCGAGGCCAGCGCGCTGATGGTGCTGACCCTGGTGGTGGTGATCCTGATCGACGTGCCCTACCAGCTATGGAGCCACGCCAAGAAGCTGCGCATGAGCAAGGAAGAGATCAAGCAGGAGCACAAGGAGTCCGAGGGCGACCCCCAGGTCAAGGGCCGCATCCGCCAGCAGCAGCAGGCCATGGCCCGGGGCCGCATGATGAGCCAGGTGCCCGACGCCGACGTGGTGGTCACCAACCCCACCCACTACGCGGTGGCGCTGAGCTACCGCGAAGGCAGCATGGGCGCACCACGGGTCGTCGCCAAGGGCGCCGACGCGGTGGCCGCGCGCATCCGCGAGCTGGCCGGCGAGGCCGGCGTGCCACTACTCGAGGCGCCGCCCCTGGCGCGCACCCTGTACCGCCACGTGGACCTGGATCGCGAGATTCCCATGGAGCTCTACACCGCGGTGGCCGAGGTGCTGGCCTGGGCCTTCGGCCTCAAGCGCGCCGCCAGCGAAGGCGAGGCGCCGCCGCCCGCCCCAGAATCCATCCAGGTGCCGGCCGAGCTGGCCGTGGCCGCCTCCACGCCAGAGCGCAATGTGACAGCAGACGAGAGACAACCATGACCCCAGCGCCTGACCACAGCGCCATCGCCAGCCCGGCGGGAGACCACGGATGAAGCCGTTGTCCCAGTACCTGACCCGCCGCGACTGGATGGCCGAGATCCCGATGAAGGTGCTGGCCGGCCCGCTGTTGATCATCATGATCCTGGCGATGATGATCCTGCCGCTGCCGCCCTTCGCCCTGGATGTGCTGTTTACCTTCAACATCGCCCTGGCGGTGATGGTGCTGCTGGTCAGCATGTTCACTGAAAAGCCGCTGGACTTCGCCGCCTTCCCAGCGGTGCTGCTGTTCACCACCCTTCTGCGGCTATCGCTCAACGTGGCCTCCACCCGGGTGGTGCTGATGAATGGCCACGAAGGCGGCGACGCCGCCGGCAAGGTCATCGAGGCCTTCGGCCAGTTTCTGGTCGGCGGCAACTTCGCGGTGGGTCTGGTGGTGTTCCTGATCCTGGTGATCATCAACTTCATGGTCATCACCAAGGGCGCCGGGCGCATCGCCGAAGTGGGCGCACGCTTCATGCTCGACGCCATGCCGGGCAAGCAGATGGCCATCGACGCCGACCTCAACGCCGGTCTTATCGGCGAGGAAGACGCCAAGCGACGGCGCGCCGAAGTGGCCCAGGAGGCCGACTTCTACGGTTCCATGGACGGCGCTAGCAAGTTCGTGCGTGGCGACGCCATGGCCGGCTTGATCATCATGGTGGTCAACGTGCTGGGCGGACTGATGATCGGCCTGATGCAGTACGACATGGCCTTCTCCGACGCCGCCCGCACCTACATCCTGCTGACCATCGGCGACGGACTGGTGGCCCAGATCCCGGCGCTGGTGATCTCTACCGCCGCCGGCGTCACGGTGTCCCGGGTCAACACCGATCAGGACGTCGGCCAGCAGATGATCAGCCAGCTGTTCGTCAATCCCAAGGTGCTGATCCTGGCGGCCGGGGTGATGGGCCTGCTGGGCCTGGTGCCGGGGATGCCCAACCTGGTGTTCCTGCTGTTTACAGTGCTGCTGGGGACCCTGGCCTGGTGGCTGACCCGCCAGTCCGAGAAGCGCCTGGTCGAAGAGCAGGAAAGCGCCGCCCCGGCGCCACCCCCGGAAGCCCCGGAGGCGAGCTGGGACGACGTCCAGCTGGTCGATACCCTGGGCCTGGAGGTCGGCCACCGGCTGATTCCGCTGGTCGACGCACGCCAGCAGGGCGAGCTGCTTGGCCGGATCAAGAGCGTGCGCAAGAAGTTCGCCCAGGAGGTAGGCTTCCTGCCACCGGTGGTGCATATCCGCGACAACCTGGAGCTGGAGGCCTCCACCTACCGGGTCACCCTGAAGGGCGCCGAGATCGGCCGCGCCGAGGCCTGGCCCGGGCGCTGGCTGGCCATCGACCCCGGCCAGGTGTCAGGCGAGCTGGACGGCACCCCGACCCAGGACCCGGCCTTCGGCCTGCCGGCGGTGTGGATCGACGCCAGCCAGCGCGAACGCGCCCAGGTCTACGGCTACACCGTGGTCGACGCCAGCACCGTGGTCGCCACCCACCTGAACCACCTGTTGCACCGCCACGCCTCCGAGATGCTGGGGCGCCAGGAGGTGCAGAAGCTGCTCGACAAGCTCAGCGCGGAGCAGAAGTCGCTGGTCGAGGAGGTGGTGCCCAAGGCGCTGTCGCTGACCGCCTTCACCCGGGTACTGCAGCAGTTGCTGGACGAGGACGTGTCGATCCGCGATCTGCGCAGCATCCTCGACACCCTGGCCGAGCACGCGCCCCATCAGCAGGACCCCACCGAGCTGACCGCCCTGGTGCGCATCGCGCTTGGCCGCGCTATCACCCAGCAGTGGTTCGCCGGCCAGGAATCGCTCAACGTCATCGGCCTTGAGCCCCAGCTCGAACAGGTGCTGCACCAGGCCATGAACGGCAACGGCGCCCTGGAACCGGGCCTGGCCCAGACCCTGATGGACCAGACCGAGGCGGCGCTGGGCCGCCACGAGGCCACCGGCGAGCCGCCGGTGCTGGTGGTCACCCCGAGCCTGCGCCCGGTGCTGGCACGCTTCCTGCGCCGTCGACTGCGCCACCTGGTGGTGATGTCCCAGGCCGAGATTCCCGACGACCGCATGCTGCGCGTCACCCATCAGGTCGGGGGGATCTGACCATGCTCCCAGCCTTGATCCTTGCCCGGAGAACCCGGATTACGCCGAGACGCCTGGCGGCGCTCGCCCTGCTGGCGCTGTGGCTGATCGCCAGCGGCGCCCAGGCCTTCCCCGGTGCCTGGACCGCCAGCGCCCCGCGCATGACCGTCGCCTCGAGCCAGCTCGACCAGGCGTCGCGACCGCTGACGCCGCCCTCCGCCAGCGTCGAGGGTGTGATCGAGCGGGTGGTGTGGCGCTACCACGCAGCGCCTGGCGCCCGCCTGCAGGGTCGCCTGTGCCATGGACAGCGCTGCCTGCGCCTGAAGGCCGCCCACGGCAGCACCGAACACTTCGCCGGCCTCGACGCCGCCGGCCCCTTCGTCTTTCGTTTCCGTCTCCTGGATGGTGAGTCGCCGCTCGTTGTCGAGGGCATGAGCGTGATCGTCAACCACCGTTGAGGCTGTCCCAGAGGAAAGTGCCATGTACACCGCACAAGGCAGAATGGAGCATCAGTCCCAGCTCGAAGCCTACCTCCCCATGGTGCGTCGCCAGGCCCTGGCGCTGCAGGTCAAGCTGCCCGCCGGGGTCGACCTGGATGACCTGATCCAGGCCGGCATCGTCGGCCTGCTGGAGGCGCTGGGGCGCTTCGATGCAAGCCAGGGCGCCCAGTTCACGACCTTCGCCAGCCAGCGGGTGCGCGGCGCCATGCTCGACGAACTGCGCAGCCGCGACTGGCTGCCGCGCAGCGTACGCCGCCAGGCCCGGGCACTGGACGAGGCCACCCGCGAGCTGCAGCAGCGCCTCGGCCGCCCCCCGGAGGAACACGAGATCGCCGAGGCGCTGGACATGGACCTGGTCAGCTACCGACGCCTGTTGAGCGACGTCAACAACGGCCAGCTGATGCCCTTCGAGGAATTGCTCGCCGAAGGCAACGAGCATCGCTTCAGCGATCAGATCGGCATGGCGCCGCTGGCCGAACTGCTCGACGGCGAACGCCGCGAGGCGCTGGTCGCCGCCATCGCCGAGCTGCCCGAGCGGGAAAAACTGCTGATGGCGCTCTACTACCAGGAGGAGCTCAACCTCAAGGAGATCGGCGCCGTGCTGGGAGTCAGCGAGTCCCGGGTGTGCCAGATCCATAGCCAGGCGGTGAGCCGACTGCGCGCGCGATTAAGCGAGCACTGAGCCGCTCCGACAACTCAGCGAAGAAAGCGAACGAAGAAAACCACTGGCAAAACGGCAGGTTAGAAAGATCGGCCGACTAGAGGGAACAGCCACCCCATAGCCATCTCTTATCAGGATTATCGGACCATTCAATTTATCCAATTGCTCGTTTCTGCGTAAGGTGAGCCCTGTCTTCAGACAATACACCCATCGCTCAAAGGAGACGGGAATGTCCCTGATCAACACCGAAGTCAAGCCGTTCAAGGCCACCGCTTACCACAACGGCGAGTTCGTCGACGTCTCTAGCGACGACATGAAAGGCCAGTGGAGCATCGTCTTCTTCTACCCGGCCGACTTCACCTTCGTCTGCCCGACCGAGCTTGGTGACCTGGCGGACAACTACGAAGAGTTCAAGAAGCTGGGCGTCGAGATCTACAGCGTCTCCACCGACACCCACTTCACCCACAAGGCCTGGCACGACAGCTCCGAGACCATCGGCAAGCTGCAGTTCCCGATGATCGCCGACCCGACCCTGACCATCTCGCGCAACTTCGAGGTGCTGATCGAGGAAGACGGCCTGGCCGAGCGTGGCACCTTCGTCATCGACCCCGAGGGCAAGATCCAGATCGTCGAGATCAACGCCGGCAACATCGGCCGCAACGCCGAAGAGCTGCTGCGCAAGGTCAAGGCCGCCCAGTACGTCGCCGCCCACCCCAACGAGGTGTGCCCGGCCAAGTGGAAGGAAGGCGAAGAGACCCTGGCGCCGTCCCTGGACCTCGTCGGCAAGATCTAAGCCTTGCCCGCAAGATCTGGCACTTGTCCGCCAGATCTGACACTTGACCGAAAGTGTCTTGAGCAAGATGTGACTGCGCCAAGGCTGGCTGACTCAGCCTTAGTGTCCCTTGTCGCAGTCACGGCGCCTCATCAGAGGCGCCCGTCACCCCCGAGGTGACACCCTTTTCCCCACCGGGTCGTTGGTCTCGGTCGTCCTACCAGTCGCTTATGCGAGATCGGGTCCTCTTCAGTGATTGAGGGGCCAGGTGGGGATTCTGCGGCCCAATGATCGGCCAGTTCGCCGATACCGGCACTACGCCCCCTGCCGCAAACCACCATTTTCCGATTTTTATCAGGATTGCCGCTGTCATGTTGGACGACTCTCTCAAGCAACAGCTGAAAGCCTATCTCGAACGTGTCACCCGCCCCTTCGAGCTTGTCGCCACCCTCGATGACGGCGACAAGTCCAGGGAACTCCACGGCCTGCTCAGCGACATCGCCGCGCTCAGCGACCACATCAGCCTGTCCACCGAAGGCAAGGACGCACGCGCGCCGTCGTTCGCCCTTTACCGTGATGGCGCCCCCACCGGGGTGGTGTTCGCCGGCATCCCCATGGGCCACGAGTTCACCTCGCTGGTGCTGGCGCTTCTGCAAGTGGGTGGGCATCCGCCCAAGGCCAGCGACGAGGTAATCGAACAGATCCAGGCGCTGGACGCGGACATGCACTTCGAGACCTACTTCTCGCTGTCCTGCCAGAACTGCCCGGACGTGGTCCAGGCGCTGAACCTGATGGCCATCCTCAATCCGCGGATCTCCCACGACGCCATCGACGGCGCCCTGTTCCAGGACGAGGTCGAGGCCCGCGAGATCATGTCGGTGCCGAGTGTCTACCTCAACGGCGAGCCCTTCGACCAGGGCCGCATGACCCTCGAGCAGATCCTGGCCAAGGTCGACACCGGCGCCGAAAAGCGTGAAGCCGAGAAGATCAGCGCCAAGGAGTCCTTCGAAGTGCTGACCATCGGTGGCGGTCCCGCCGGCGCAGCTGCCTCCATCTATGCCGCGCGCAAGGGTATCCGCACCGGCGTCGCCGCCGAGCGCTTCGGCGGCCAGGTGCTCGACACCATGGCCATCGAGAACTTCATCTCGGTGCAGGAGACCGAAGGGCCCAAGCTTGCCACCGCGCTTGAAGAGCACGTCAAGCAGTACGACGTCGACATCATGAACCTGCAGCGTGCAGAAGCTCTGGTGCCGTCGAGCGAGCCGGGCGGTGAGCACGAGGTGCGCTTCGCCTCCGGCGCCAGCCTGCGCGCCAAGACGCTGATCCTGGCCACCGGCGCCCGCTGGCGCGAGATGAACGTGCCCGGCGAGGCCGAGTACCGCAACCGCGGCGTGGCCTACTGCCCGCACTGCGACGGCCCGCTGTTCAAGGGCAAGCGCGTCGCGGTCATCGGCGGCGGCAATTCCGGCGTCGAGGCGGCCATCGACCTGGCCGGCATCGTCGCCCACGTGACCCTGTTCGAGTTCATGGACGAGCTGCGTGCCGACGCCGTGCTGCAGAAGAAGCTGCGCAGTCTGCCCAACGTCGAGATCATCTCCGGCGCCCGCACCACCGAGATCAACGGCGACGGCAACCGCGTCACCGGCCTGAGCTATGAAGAGCGCGCCAGCGGCGAGCTCAAGCAGGTCGAGCTGGAAGGTGTGTTCGTGCAGATCGGCCTGGTGCCCAACACCGAATGGCTCAAGGACTCGCCGATCGAGCTGTCCGAACGCGGCGAGATCATCACCGATGCCCACGGCATGACCTCGGTCCCCGGCATCTTCGCCGCCGGCGACGTCACCACCGTGCCCTACAAGCAGATCGTCATCGCCGTGGGGGCAGGTGCCACCGCCGCCCTCGGCGCCTTCGACTACCTGATTCGTCAGTAAGGTCGAGCCCTCGACCACGACAAAGCTATGTTCCCTGAAGACACCGTCTGGCTTCCCTGGCCGCGGTGTCCACGACCAGGAAGGTCGTGACTAGCCTGCCGCCCTTCGGGGCGGTTTTTTTTGGTCTATTGATCGCCGTTCACCAGTACGCCGTAGCATCACGATGGTGTGTCACGGCACCCTGCTTGACGACGGTCGACATCACTTCAGCGCATCCCCGACACAGGACACATGCCACCGCCCTTCGGGGCGGTTTTTTTTGGCCTGTTGGTCGTGCAGGAGAGACCAATGTCAGTTCGACGGCGTCAGCCGGCTCTCGACAATAGCACTTGCGCCGCTTATGTCCGGTAGACACTCACCCTGGGCCAGTCGCTCAAGGATGCGTTCTTCCTGGCGTTGCAGTTCCAGGGTGTGGTCGATCACCGCGTCGACCTCCGATGGCGGCAGTACCACCACGCCGTTCTCGTCGGCCAGCACCACGTCGCCGGCGGATACCACCACCCCACCGACGCTGACCGGCAGGTTCATGGCGCCGCCCTGGTCGGCGAGCTTGGTGGTCAGCGACGAGACGCCGCGGCTCCACACCGGGAAGCGCTTGGCGCGCAGGGTCGCAAGGTCAGTGGCGGTGCCGTCGATGATCACCCCGGCCAGTCCCAGGTGCGAGCCGACTTCGGTCAGCACCCCGCCCCAGCAGGCGTGACGACGATCGCCCTGGCGATCGATCACCAGCACATCGCCGGGACGCAACAGGCGCATGGCGTGGTTGAGCAGGGTGCCGTCTCCTGGCGGCAGCGACAGGGTCACGGCGACCCCGGCCACCCGCACCGCGTCGAGCTGGCAGCGAATCTCGGGGTCGATAAAGCCCTCTTCGCGGAAGTGGCCGATGGTGGCGGTCTCGCACTCGAGCAGCCGCTGACGGCGGGCGGGGTCCAGCGGGGCGGGCAGGTCGGCGATGGTGTACACAGCGTTTTTCCTTATATCAGGCTCGGCAGCCAGGTGATCAGGCCCGGCACCCAGTACAGCATCAGCATGCCGAACAGGAAGCACAGCACGATCGGCCAGGCGGCGGCGTAGATGGTCGGCATGGTCACCGAGGGTGCCCCGCCCTTGACCGCGAACAGGTTGTAGCCGAACGGCGGGGTCAGGCTGCCCACCGCCAGGTTGATCAGAAACAGCGTCCAGAACCACACCGGATCGAAGCCGTAGGCCTTGACCAGCGGGGCGTAGATCGGGATGACCACCATCATGAAGGCGATCTGGTCGATGAACATGCAGGCGATCAGCGGGATCAGCATCAACAGCAGCAGCATCAGGCCGGTGTCCAGGTCCATGGCGGTGGCGGCGGCCACCAGCCCGGAGGTGGCCCCGGTAAAGGACAGAAGCTGACTGAACAGCTTGGAGCAGGCCAGGATGGTGATTATCATGGCGCTGATCGACAGCGACGACAGCAGCGCCTGGCCGGCCATCTTGAGGCTGAACTTGCGGTAGTAGAAGGCCACCAGAATGGCGCCGAGCACGCCGGTGGCGGCGGATTCCGACGGCGTCGCCACCCCCAGCATCATCAACCCCAGCACCGAGAAGATGATGATCGAGAACGGCGCCATGTTGGCCAGCGCCCGACCGCGCTGGCGCCAGTTGCCACCGCCCGAGTCGTCCACCGCCGGTGCCCGCGACGGGTCCAGCATCATGCGCACCACCACGTAGGTCACGAACAACCCGGCCAGCAGGATGCCCGGGATGATGCCGGCGATCAAAAGGCGAGCGATGGAGACGTCGACCATGGAGCCGATGATGATCACCAGTAGGCTCGGCGGGATGATCGGTGCAAGGCCGGCACCGCCGAGGATCAGGCCGATCGACAGGCGGTCGTCGTAGCCACGCTGCTGCATGGTCGGCAGCGCCGAACGGCTGAGCATGGCGGTCACCGCCAGGGCCGAGCCGGACAGCGCGCCGAACAGCGTCGACAGGGCCACCACGAAGAAGTACAGACGGCCCTTGATGCGCCCCATCAGGGTATCGAGGGAGTCGAAGATGACGTCGATGGAGCCCGAGCGGAACAGCAGCTCGCCCATCAACACGAACAGCGCGATGGTGGTCAGCGTCTCCGAGGTGACGGTGTCATAGACGCTGTTGGCGAACAGGCCGAAGCCGGCGCTGCCCATCAGCCAGAAGGTGCCGGCCACGTTGATCGCTAGAAAGGCCACGAACACCGGCACGCCGAGGGCGAACAGCCCCATCAGCAGGGCGATGGCCAGGCCCAGGGTGACATACCACTCCATCGTCTACGCCTCCTGCCGTGGACTGTCGCTGGGCCACTCGACGGTGGCGGGCAGCAGCGCGCGCCGCAGAAAGTGCAGCGCGGTATTGGAAAAGCCGTAGCCGATAAAGCTCGACACCCACACCTTGGGGATATCGAGCCCCATGGCGGTGGTGGTGCCGCTGGCAAACTGGCGAAGGCTCTCGCTGATCAGCATCCAGGCCGCCAGCGCGCACACCGCCGCGGTCAGCAGCGAGGTGAAGCGCTCGAAGCCCTGCCGCCGGGCGGCGGGCAGGCTGTCCTGCAGCACGCTGATGGCGATGTGCCCACGGGTCCGGGCGAGTTCCGGCATGGCCAGGCTGGCCGACAGGCACAGACAGTAGGCGACGATGGAGCTCGACCATAGGGTCGGGGCGTTGAAGAAGTAGCGGGCCACCACTTCGATCCAGAAACACACGACGATGCCACACAGGGTGGCACCGCCGAGGTAGAAGCCGAATCGCGTGAGGCCATCGTGCCAACGGGCAAGGGTAGCCAGCATGGGAGCGATCCGATCAGGGGGTCATGTCGTTGCTTTCGGCGATCTCGCGCATCTTGGCCACCGCCTCCGGCGACTTGTCGAGGCCGAGCTGCCAGATGCCTTCGGTCACCAGTTCGTCGAGACGCTCGGCGTCTTCCGGGGCGAACTCGGTTTCGTGCATGCCGAGCTCCCGCAGGCGCGCCCATTCCTCGACCGCCAGTTCGTCGAGCACCCCGGCGATCTCGCTTTCCAGCGCCTCACCCTGGGCCAGCAGCACCGACTGCTCCTGCTCGCTGAGGCCATTGAAGGTGTCGAGGTTCATCAGCAGGTAGGTGTAGGTCTGGCCGAAGGTGGGCTTGGAGAAGTAGCCCGCCACCTCGTGCCAGCCAAGATCCTCGACGCCGTTGAGGCCCCAGGCGGCGCCGTCGATGACGTTACGATCCAGCGAGGAGTAGACGTCGCCGCTGGACATCAGCACCGGCGTGCCACCCAGGCCCTGGGTCACGTTGGTGTAGGTGGGGCTGCCGCGCAGACGACGTCCCTCGAGGCCCGGCGAGCCTTCGATGGGCTCCTTGAGCACGTACTGGAAACCGCTGGAGCCGAGCGGCGGAATCGCCAGAAGCTTCAGGCCGAGCTCGTTGTAGTGGCTGTCGATGAAGTCCCACAGGCCGGACTCGCGGGTCTTGGCAGGATCGACGAAGACCCCGTCCATGGCCGCACCGACACCGGTGGTGTTGGTGTGGTAGGCGCCGTGGGTGTAGAGCAGATCGAACACCCCCACCGAGACCGGCTGCAGCTGTTCGAACGGCGGCACCACGTCGGGGCCATTGAGGCTGATGGAGACCTCGCCGTCGCTGGCGTCCTGGACCTTGTCGATGTAGCGCTGGGCGACTTCGCGGGTGTAGGCCGAGGTCAGGTCGTAGCTCGACAGCATGCGCAGATCGGTGGCCTGGGCATCGGGTGACAGCGCCGACAGCGACAGGGCAGACAGCGACAGCGCGGACACGGTCAGGATGGAGCGGGAGAGTCGGGACAGGGAGCGATTCATGGTCTTCCTCGCGTTTATGGTTGTTATCATCCGTGGCCGAGGCGGGATGCGTCCGGCAGAAGGATCTTCGATACCACTTCAATCTAGTCAGGCCGACACACCGGGGTCAATGGAAAGGCACCGATCGAGTTTTTCGATTTTTAATATGTAGAATTTACAGAATTTATACAACAAAATTAAAATATAAAAAACAGAAAAATAAAGAGCACTATCTTGTGAAAAATCTCGTATTAAAGGGCTTTTATCTCGAAGTATTTTACGCAAAACATGATGAGATAAAATCCCAATAACGCCTGATAAACCATATAATACAACGACCTATATTAAACACCCTCTTTCGTATAGACGCCCACCCAGCTCCATCGTCGTTATTGCCACAGGCGACAATTTCGACACCATATCGGCCACCTTCCAGCAGAAGAACAGCTCTTTCCAGCAAGAAGGGATCGACTCGCCTGGCCGGTTACCCTCGACCAGGCCGAAGCTGGCTGGAGGTAACCCATGCCCGGCAACGGCCGAGGGTGTATTCTCTGACAACAGCTTGGCCAACCATACACAGGCCAACATCAGGGCGCCTTCGGCGAGGACACATCGTCCGCACGGGCGCCTCTTGCTGACAGAAATGAAAGGAGCCGGTGATGCGGCCGATTCACGACACCCTGGACTGGAACCTGCTGCGGACCTTTATCGTCATCGTGCAGGAAGAGAGCGTGAGCAAGGCGGCGGTGCGCCTGTACCTGTCTCAGCCGGCGGTGAGTCTGTCGCTGAAACGGCTGGAAGAACGGCTGGGCCAGAAGCTGATCGAGCGCGACAGCCATCGCTTTCGGGTGACCCAGGCGGGTCAGCTGGTGTACCGCGAGGCGGTGGATATCTACGCCAATGTGGCACGCCTGGCGGCCTCTGTGGGGGAGTCGGACCCGGAGGTGGCCGGCCACGTCTCGCTGGCCTTTATCACCGGTATCCAGTGTCGCTTTCTCGACAGCGTGCTGGCGGCCTTCCATCGTCGCTATCCGCAGATCACCTTCGAAATCGAGGACATGTCGAGCCAGGAGGTGCAGCACGCCCTGTCACAGCGCCAGAGCGCGCTGGGTATCTGCCTGGCACAGAGCTGCCCGGACAACCTCGACAGTCAGGTGCTGGCGCGCCAGCGCTATCGGCTGTACTGCGGGCGCAGCCACCGCCTGTTCGGCCGCGACAGCCTGCCCATGGAAGAACTCAAGCAGGAGGCCTACGTGTCCTTTGGCAGCGAGCAGCTCGACGGGGTGCTGTCGCCGCTGGCGGTGTTCCGCGCCCAGCACGGCCTCAAGGGCCCGGTGGTAGGGCAGTCCAGTCGTCTGCAGGAAATCCAGCGCATGGTCATGGCAGGCTGGGGCATCGGCTGCCTGCCGGAGCACCTGGTGGCTCGGCAGGTGGCGGACGGCGAGCTGTGGCCGCTGCCACCCTACGACGGCGTGGCCGACATCGACCTGCACCTGATGTGGCACCGCGAAGGCCGCGCCAGCGTGGCGGAGACGACCTTTATCGAGTTCTTCCTCACCAGCATGGCCAAGGTGCCCATGGAGCACCGCCTGACCACCGGTATCGACGTGGCCGACGCCGCCCAGGCGCCCCTCGCCTTTGACGATACGCCATAGGGCAGCCTGTTCAACGCGCCAGGGCAGCCTCGCGGATGGCGCTCAGGCGCTTGCCCGGGGCGATGCCGTCGGCCTCGTAGCGCAATTCGATCAGCGCCGGGCGGCGTTCACGCTCGGCGAAGGCCAGGGCGCGCTCGAAGGCGGCGTCGAAGTCCTCGTCACGCTCGACGATCTCGCCCAGGCCACCGTAGGACTCGACCAGGGTGGTGAAGGCCGGGTTGGTGAAGGTCAGGGCGATCTCGCGGCCGGGGAAGTCGTTTTCCTGGTGGGCACGGATGGTACCCCACATGCCGTTGTTGAACAGAAGGATCACTAGGCCGACATCGTACTGCAGCGCCACCCCCAACTCCTGCAGGTTCATCTGGAAACAGCCGTCACCAGCGAAGCAAACCGCCGGGCGGTCGGGGTGCTCGAGCTTGAACGAGATCGCCGCCGGCAGGCCGTAGCCCATGGAGCCCACCGTCGGCGCCAGCGAGCTGCCGAGCCCGGCAAAGCGCACGTAGCGGTGGGCGTACAGCGCATAGTTGCCGGCCCCCACGCTGATGCAGCCCTGGCCATCCAGGCGACGATCGACGCTGGCGGCGACCTTGTCGAGACTCAGCGGCCCCGGGGCCGGCTGGGGCTCAAGCGTCGCCAGGTAGTCGGCGCGCGCGGCGCGCGTCTGATCGGCCCAGCGCGGTGAGGTGTCCGGCGCCAGCCCGTCCAGGGCGGCGGCGAAGCCCACCACGTCGGCGTTGATGGCAAGCTCGGCATGGTAGACCCGGCCCAGCTCTTCGGGATCCGGGTAGACGTGCACCAGCGTCTGACGCGGGGTCGGCGACTGGATCCACGAGTAGCCTTCGCTGGTGGCCTCGCCCATGCGGGTGCCGACGGCGATCAGCAGGTCGCTGTGCTCAAGCCGCTCGCGCAGGGCGTCGTCCATGGCGAAGCCGACGTGGCCGACAAAGCGCGGGTCGCGCTGGTCGAAGCACTCGAGCCGCCGCCAGGCCACCCCCACCGGCAGCTCGAAACGTTCGGCGAAGGCCGCCATCTGGGCCTGAGCCTGTGCCGTCCAACCGCTGCCACCGATCAGCAGGAAGGGCCGCTCGGCCTCGGCCAGACGCGCCTTGAGCGCCTCGAGCTGAGCCGCGCCGGGGTGGGAATGCAGCTTGGCCATGGGCTGGGCGTCGGCCACCTCGGCCTCGCCCCACAGGGTGTCTTCCGGCAACGCCAGCACCACCGGACCGGGACGCCCGCTGGTGGCGACGCGATAGGCCCGGGCGATGTACTCGGGGATACGGTCGGTGGCGTCGATCTGGGCGACCCACTTGGCCATGGGGCCGAACATGCGGCGGTAGTCGATCTCCTGAAAGGCCTCGCGCTCGACGAAGTCGTTCCCTACCTGGCCGATGAACAGGATCATCGGGGTCGAGTCCTGAAAGGCGGTATGTACCCCGATGGAGGCGTTGGTAGCCCCCGGGCCACGGGTCACGAAGCAGATGCCCGGCTCGTTGGTCAGCTTGCCGTAAGCCTCGGCCATGTAGGCGGCGCCGCTTTCCTGACGGCAGACGATGGGCTCGATGGCGCCCCGATGCTCGTTGAGGGCGTCGATGCAGGGCAGATAGCTTTCCCCCGGCACCAGGAAGACCCGGCGGGCGCCGTGGGCGCGCAGCTGGTCCATCAGGATCTGGCCGCCATTACGGCGCGCAAGGGACGTGGTTGGCGAAAGCGTGGAGGCTGGCAGGCTCATGTCAGGGTTCTCGATATCGTTGTTGGTGGTGAAGGCGGTTCAGGCGTCTGTCAGGGCGCGGTGCAGCGGGGCGATCTGTTCGGGCAGCACCACGCAGCGGGCACGAAAGCCCCGCGCCATGGCCCACTCGAGGTCTTGCTCGAAGCCCTCTCGGTAAGGCCAGGGGCCGTCGATGGCCAGGCACTCGGCCTTGGCGCAGGCGTCGACGAAGCGCTGGCGCCAGGGCGCCAGGACGCTGGCCCGCTCGCCTGGCTCGGCGTCGGCGGCGACGCCCAGGTCACGCGACAGATCGCCACTGCCGAGAAGCGCCGCGCTCACCCTTGGGCTTGCCTTGAGGATCTCCGCTGCGGCGCCCACACCGGCGGCGCTCTCCAGCGTCGGTATCAGCGCGGTACAGCCCTGTTCGAGGCCGACGCGACGCTCTTCGCGGGCCAGTGCCAGGGCCAGCAGCACGATGTCCATGGAGGACTCGACCTGGGGCAGGAAGATGGCCGCTGGTCGTGCCCGCATCAGCGCCGCCAGCTCGCCCTTGCCGCCCTGGGTCAGCGGGTTGATGCGCGCCATGGGAAGCCGCTGGTGCTGCCGGCAGCGCTCGGCGAAGGCGACAAAGTCGTCGCAGGCCTGGCGGCGATCGGCGTCCGGGGTGAACTCCTCCAGGTCGACGATGATGGCCTCGGCGCCACTGTCCAGCGCGTGGTCCAGGCGTGCCGGGTCATGCCCCGGCACGAACAACCAGCTGCGACACTGGGCCAGGGACGAAGGAGTCGGAATCAAGGACGCCATGGGTCACTCCATCAGATTCGGCAGGAACAGCACGATGTCGGGCACGAAGGTGATCAGCAGCAGTACCGCGACCATCGCCCCGAGCATCAGTCCCAGGTAGCGCAACGACTCCATCACACTGATTCCGGCGATGCGGCAGGCGGCCATCAGGTCGACCCCCAGCGGCGGGGTGTTGGCGCCGATCGCCAGGTTCACCGTCAGCAGCACCCCGAAGTGCACCGGGTCGATGCCGTACTGCACCAGCAGCGGCATGACGATGGGGGTGACGATGATGATGATGGCGATGCTTTCCATGAAGGAGCCGAGCACCAGCAACACCACGGTCAGCAGCAGCAGTACGCCATAGCGGCTGTCGGTGATCTCGCCGATCAGTGTGGCGATGGCCTGGGGCACCTGTTCGTAGGTCAGGCCCCAGGCGAACATGCCGGCGGCACCGATGATGACCAGGATGGCGCCGGAGGTCTCCGCGGTGGCGATGACGCTGTCGACGATGTCCCGAAGGCTCAGACTGCGATAGACCAGGGTGCCGACGATCAGCGCATAGACGATGGCCGAGGCGGCGGCTTCGGTGGGGGTGAAGACGCCGAAGCGGATGCCACCGATGATCAGCACCGGCACCAGCAGCGCCGGCAGGGCGGCGATAAAGGCACGTTTGCGCTCGCCGGGCTCGGGCCGGGTACCGCCGGACCAGCCGTTGCGGCGTGACACATAGATGGCCACCCCCACCAGCGCCAGGGTCAGCAGCAAGCCGGGGATCACGCCGCCCATGAACAGCTTGCCCACCGAGGTGTTGGAGGTGGTGCCGTAGACGATCATCACGATGCTCGGCGGGATCACCGTGCCGATGGAGCTGGCGGTGCCCACCAGGGCGCTGCTGAAGCCGCGGTGATAGCCGCTGCGCTGCATCGCCGGCAGCAGCATGCTGCCGATGGCGATGACGTCGGCCACACCGGAGCCTGACAGCGCCCCGAACATCATGCAGGCCAGCACCGCGACCACCGCCAGGCCGCCGCGGATGTCGCCCACCAGCGCCATGCACAGGCGCACCAGACGCTGGGTCAGCCCGGCGTGATTCATCAACTGGGCGGCCATCACGAACAGCGGAATGGCCAGCAGGGTGAAGCTCTCCATGCCCGCCACGAACTGCTGAGCGGAGACCATCATCGGCGCCGCGCCGAACATCAGCAGATAGGACAGCACCGCCAGGATCAGGCCGAAGGCGATGGGAATGTCGATCAGGATCGCCAGGGCGAAGACGCCCACCAGGGTCAAGGCACCAAGGGTCATGCGTCGCCCTCCTGTGGCAGCGGCTGGCGCGCCAGCAGATGGTCACACTGCGCCAGCGCCATGCCGGCGCAGCACACCGGCACCGACAGATACACCAGCCCCGCAGGCAGTTGCAGCGCCGTGGTGGTCTGGCTCATGGTCAACCAGGCCAGGTCCCAGCCGGCCTTGGCCAGCAACAGCAGCATCACCAGCAGCAGCAGGTCGGTGGCCCGGGTGATCAGCCGGCGAATGGCAGGGGAACTCACCAGCAGCGGCATCAGTCCGGCGCTCAGGTGGCTGCGCTTGTAGGTGCAGGCCACCCCGGCCAGCAGCGCGGTCCACACCAGCACCAGCTGGGGCAGCTCTTCGGCCCAGTGGGGCGGTGCCCCCACCACCCAGCGCATGAACACCGAGTAGGCGACCAGCGCCGCCAGCATGGCGGCGCCGATGCCGGCCAGCGCCAGGCACAGGCGCGAGACCAGACGCGCCACGGGATGCAGCAGGCCGTGCACGGTCATCGCGCTCACTGCCCTTCGCGATAGCGCTTCACCAGCGCCATCAGGTCGCTGCCGAAGACGTCTTCGTAGTCGGTCCAGACGCCCTGGACGGCGGCATTGAACGGCGCGGTATCGACCTCGTTGACGCTCATGCCCTCGGCCTCGAGCTCGGCTACCAGACGCGAGTCGTCCTCCTGGGTCATCCGGCGCTGTTCGTCACGCCAGTCGTCGGCCAGCTGCTGGACCGCCGCCTGATCGTCCTCGGACAGGCGCTGCCAGACGTTGTTGGCGACGGTCAGGCAGGCCGGTGCCCATACGTGTCCGGTCAGCGAGACGTAGTCCTGGACCTCGAAGAAGGACGAGGAATGGATGATCGACAGCGGGTTTTCCTGGGCGTCGAACACCCCCTGCTGCAGCGCCGAGTAGAGCTCGCCGAAGGACAGCGGGGCCGGGCTTGCGCCAAGCGCGGTGAAGGTATCCAGGCGCATCTTGTCCGGCGTTACCCGGATCTTCAGGCCGGCCAGGTCCTCGGGGGTCTCGACCGGGCCCTGGTTGTTGGTGACGTGGCGGAAGCCGTTCTCCCACCATGACAGGATCTTCATGTTGTAGTCGGAGGCGATGGCTTCCAGCGCCTCGCCCAGCTCGCCGTCGTAGGCGGCGTAGGCGTCCTCGCGGTCCGCCCAGGAGTAGGGCAGCTCGACGATACCGAAGCGGGCGTCCAGCGGCTGGAAGGAGCCGCAGCCGATCACCCCGGCGGGCACGCTGCCGATCTGCATGCCTTCGACCATGGTCTTTTCGTTGCCGAGCTGGCCGCTGGGGAAGACCTGGAAGTTGACGCGACCCTCGGTGGCCTCGCGCACTTCGTCGGCGAAGCCTTCAGCGGCGATATGCCAGCTATGGGTCGGGGCCAGCACGTGGCCGAGCTTGATGTCGAGGGCCTGGGCCGAGGTGGAAAGACCGGCGAAGGCGCCAAGCGCCAGCAGGGGGAGCATCCTGGAGGTCATGGGGGTACCCGTTGAGTCGTTGTGATTGTGATCTGGGCCCGCCACCGCTTTGTTGACGGCAAGACAGGCGTCACTTGAGACTCGGCCAGGTAGGCGTATTAGACAATTTTCAAAATTTTATGCTTTGCATAAGCCTGATTTATGCAAAGCCATTGGACAGTGGTCAGGGTGGCCCTTCGACAGGCCTGGGGTGGCAACCACAAGCGCTTCGAGACACTTCTTTAACGCACTGTTCAAGAACCATTTTTCTGGCGCAAATGGGGGCATTTGCGGTTGTGATTGGCGCCGTTGACGGCTCCACGACGATAGTCGATCCAGCGTGGTGGTCAGCGTCGAGGCTGGCGCCAGCGCAGGATGAGAACCACCGCCCTGTCGGCCAAGAATTACAAGGAGCCCCTATGCAACTGCCCTCTCTGATCGAGATCCCCAACGGTGAAAAGGTCACCCCCACCTTCAGCGACGCCGAGATGCAGGGCCGCCTGGCCCGTCTGCGCCAGCACATGGCCGAGCAGCAGGTCGATGCCGTGGTCCTGACCTCCTATCACAACATCAATTACTTCAGCGACTTCGTCTATTGTCGCTTCGGCCGCGACTACGGACTGGTGGTGACCCAGGAAGGCTTTACTACCGTCACCGCCAACATCGACGGCGGCCAACCGTATCGGCGCAACCGTCTGGGCGACAACATCGTCTACACCGACTGGCAGAAGGACAACTTCTTCAAGGCCATCATGCGGCTATGCGAAGGCAAACGACGCATCGGGGTGGAGTTCGACCATCTGACCCTGGCCAACCGCGACAAGCTGGAAAGCGCCCTTGGCGAGGTGGAGCTGGTCGACATCGGCGTACCCACCATGCAGATGCGCATGATCAAGTCCGCCGAAGAGATCGCGCTGATCCGTCAGGGTGCGCGTATCGCCGACGTGGGCGGTGTCGCGGTACGCGACGCCATCGCCGCCGGGGTGCCCGAGTACGAGGTGGCGCTGGCCGGCCAGAGCGCCATGGTGCGCGAGATCGCCAAGACCTACCCGCAGAGCGAGCTGATGGACACCTGGGTATGGTTCCAGTCCGGCATCAACACCGACGGCGCCCATAATCCGGTCACCAGCCGTCGCGTGCGCCCCGGCGACATCCTGAGCCTCAACACCTTCCCGATGATCTCGGGCTACTACACGGCGCTGGAGCGCACCCTGTTCTGCGAGCACACAAGCGATGCCCATCTGCGGCTGTGGGAGATCAACTGCGAGGTCCATGAGCGCGGACAGCAGCTGATTCGCCCCGGCGCCCGCTGCAGCGACATCGCCCACGAGCTCAACGAGATCTTCGCCAGGCACGACGTCCTCAAGTACCGCACCTTTGGCTACGGGCACTCCTTCGGCACCCTGAGCCACTACTACGGCCGCGAGGCGGGTCTCGAACTGCGCGAGGACATCGATACCGTACTGGAGCCCAACATGGTGGTGTCGATGGAGCCCATGCTGATGATTCCCGAAGGCCAGCCCGGCGCCGGTGGCTACCGCGAGCACGACATCCTGGTGGTCAAGGAAGACGGCGCCGACAATATCACCGGCTTCCCCTACGGGCCGGCGCACAACATCGTGGGTTGAACCGATCCGGCGATCACCGGCCGGGACGTGACATGGGGGGCCGCTCGCCCCCCATGTCGGCGAGCCCGGCCCTGAGGTAGTCCAGCACGTGGTGCGCCGCCACGGACAGCTCGCCGGTCTGGTAGTGCAGGCCGAAGGTCACCCGTCCAAGCTCGGGCAGCCGGTCCGCGCCATCCACGCAGTGCAAGTGGTCGGGGCTGACGCTGCGCGCCAGGGCGGTCACGCCCAGGCCCTCCTCCACCGCGGTGAAGATACCGAGCAGGCTGGTACTGGCGTAGCTCACCCGATAGGACATCGCCCTGGCCCTCAACGCCGCTTCCGCCGCCGAGCGGTACAGGCACCCCAGGGGATAGGTGACCAGAGGCAGCGGCGCTTCACCCTCGAGCAATGCCGTGTCGCCGACCACCCAGACCAGGTCATCTACCCGGATATCCCGAGCATCGCGATCATCGTCGACCCTTTCCGGCTCCATCACCAGGGCGATGTCGTAGTGGTGCCTGTGAAAACGCTGGAGTATGACCCTGCTGATCTCACAGTCGACCTCGACCTCGATATTGGGGTAGACCCGCGCCAGATTCCTCAGCACTCGCGGCACAAATGCCAGCTCGAAATCGTTGGGAATACCTAGCCTTACCTTGCCACTGACGCCCCCTCCGCAAAGCTTCTCCACCAGCCGATCATTGATCGCCAGCATGGCCCTGGCTTCCTGGTAGAGATAGTCACCATCCTGGGTCATTTCCAGCTGACTTCCGCGCAGAAACAGGCGAGTACCCAGCATCTCCTCGAGCTTCTTCATCTGCAGGCTGATGGCGGGCTGGGAACGCCCCAGGCGCTCTCCTGCCGCGGTAAAGCCTCCCAGCTCATTGATGGTCACGAAGGTACGCAATAACTCACTCGGTATCGTCTTCAACCTGGGGCCTCATTGGCATAGATCATGCATCGATTTGTCGTTCTTATTGGTCGCATCAGCGGCAAGAAAATACCTTGAATCTGTCGATGGAGATCGACGCTACCTCTCGACGACTGCCGATTGTCGACGTCCAACAACAAACAATAGAGGCTTCCTCATGAACTCCTGGGTATTGACCACCTTTGCCATTCTAACGCTCTACATGCTGATTCACACCGGTGCAGCCTACCTGCGTCGAGAACTCAAGGCCCGCCAACCGAGGTGACGCACATGGACTCCTTTACCCTGTTCAATTGGGCGCTTCTGCTGATGACCTTCGGCCTGATGCTCTATCTGGGCTACCTGTCTTCCCGGCGCATGCACAAGGATGACGCCGCCGGCTTCCTGGTCGCCGGGCGCTCGCTGGGGGCCTTCGTCGGTGCCGGTACCATCGTTGCCACCGGATTCAGCGGCTGGGGCTTCATGGGCTCGCCCGGGGTCACCTACCAGTTTGGTGCCATCGAGGTGCTGGGCAACTTCTTCTTTGCACCGGCGATGGTCATCGCGGTGCTCTACTTCGCCCGCTTCATGCAGCGCAAGGCGATCGAGATGGGCAGCAACACCATCCCCGAGTACATCGGCCAGTCCCACGGCGGCGGCGCCATGGGGCGAGTGCTGCAGGCGGTATCGGCGATCATCACCGTGGTGCTGCTGCTGGTCTTCCTGACCAGTCAGATCAAGGCGGTGGGGCTTCTGGGGGCCAGCTGGCTGGGCATCGAGCTCGACCAGAGCGCCATGCTGATGGTCGGGGTGATCATCCTCTACACCATGCTCGGGGGGCTGGCCGCGGTGGCCTGGACCGACACCATCATGGTCTGGGGCATGGCCCTGGCGGCGGTCATCATCGTCATCCAGATGCTGACCACCATTGACGTGAACGAGTGGGAAAGCGGCTTGAACGCCATCGACCCGGAGCTGTTGAACCCGACCAACGGGGCCCACTACGGCGCCTCCCGAGGCAACGTCTTCCTGGTCCTGCCCTACGCCTTTCTGTTCGCGGCGGTGCTGCCGTTCATGGCGATCCGCTTCCTGGCCTTCAAGCCCGAGGTCAAGCTGCACAAGGTCGGTATCTACGTCGCGGTGCTCGGCGGCCTGCTCAGTCTGATTCCGCTGGTCGGGCTCTACGTCAGGGTCAAGCTGCCGGGACTGGCGGACCCCGACAGCGCCATGCCGGTCTATCTCGAGCAGTTCATGCATCCGGCGATCCAGGGCGTCATCACCTTGTTCATCATCTTCGCCATGAAGTCCACCGCCAACTCCCTTTTGCACACCGTGGCCTCCAGCGTCTCCCACGACCTGCGCCTGGCGATCTTTGCCGAACGCCAGCCTTCGGCACGGCGTGTCCTGGGCCTGAACCGGGCCGCGGTGCTGGTGCTCGGGGTGCTGGCGCTGCTGATGATGCTCTACGCACCGCCCTTCATGCTGTCCTGGCTCGGCATCCTTGGCACCGGCACCCTGCTCGCCAGCCTGATCGGCCCGGTGTTCATCTCGACCTTCTGGCAGGGCTCGGCCTGGGGGGCGCTGGCGGCCATGCTCGGCGGCTTCTTCACCAGCGGCTACATGATGCTGTTCGCCGATGTGGGCTGGTTGATCGGTCCGCTGACCGGCTGCGTGGTGTCATCGGCTCTGTATATCGGCGTGACACTCGTCGGTCGCAGCCATCGCGCCCATGCCCGCCATCCGAACGCATCCCTCCCTGACCACCCTGCTTGACCGAAAACATTCCCCCGACTCGCCTCAGGACCAGGGTTCTGAGGTTTAGGCAAAAAGACAGGCCGCCTTCCGAGGCGGCCGTTTTCGTGAAACCTCCGTCACCCAGCGAATAGTCGCGGTCGAACCTGAGCATCATGGCCGAGAACCGGCTGCTCTCATGATCCAGATCATTGGTGCGAAGCGCTTTAGCATATTGCTCTCAACTTGACGCTTTCATGGGTCGATAACCCTGGCATCGCTGCTAATCGGAGGCAGTCCGAGCGATGAGCAAGTCAGGAAATGACTTCGCTCATCCCATGACTGCCGGTTGGCCCCTCCCAGCATGAGCCCTCTGCCAATGACATCACTCCTTGATCGCCTGACCATGGGAAGAAAGTTCTTCCTGGTGCTTTTCTTGCCGCTGCTTTCCATCCTGTGGATGACGCTCTCCACGGTGCTGGAACGCCAGGCGGTCGTCACCGAGATGGACAGCCTTCAAGAGGTGGCGGTCCTCGGGCGTCATTCGGCCAACCTGGTGCACGAACTTCAGCGCGAACGGGGGATGACGGCCGCCTTTCTCAGCAGCCAGGGCCGCAACTATCACGCAGAGCTACCGGTGCAACGCGAGGCGACCAATGTCGAGGTTGAAGCGTTCGCCCGCTACATCGCTGACATCGACTTTTCCCGTCATGACCCTCGAATCGAAGCACAGGTCGATCTCGCGAAGCGTCTGCTTGAGGGAAAGGATGACCTACGGCGCAAGGTCGATGGTCTCGACATATCTTCCGAAGCATCGACGGACGCTTATACCAACATCAACGAGGCGCTGATCGATATCGTCGCCAAGCTGACCTTTGGCGTCGATCAGGGAGAAGTCGCCCGTCAGCTGACGGCCTACTATGACCTTTTGAACATCAAGGAGCTGGCCGGCATAGAACGGGCGGTACTGGCGGCCTCTTTCAGCGCCGACGCGATATCGCCTGCAATGTTCAGGAAGCTGCTTTCGTTGATCGTGAAGTCCGATGTGCACAAGAAGAACTTCTTCGAGCTTTCATCACCGAGGGTTCAGGAGGAGCTCAAGACGCTGACCGACAGCGCACTTGGCGAGCGTTTGAATGCCATGCGCAGCGTGGTCCTCGACAAGGCCTCAAGCGGCGGCTTCGGTATCGATCACCAGGAGTGGTTCGAGGCCCAGACCGAGTATATCGATGGCATTCAGCAGATCTCCCGGTCGGCAGAGCAGCACCTTCTGGCGCGTATCAACGACTTGCAGAATGCGTCCTTCAGCTACCTGCTCAAGCACGCTCTGGCCATGCTTGTGGTCATGGGTATTACCTTCGTGTTTTCGATTGTGACCGCCCGCAGCGTGGTGCGTCCTCTAAAGATTGCGCTGATGGACATCCGCGAGCAGAAAGATGACCTGACCAAGCGACTGGCGGTCCCCGGCAAGGACGAGCTGTCTCAGCTTTATCGTGCCTTCAACGACTCGCTGAGCAATATTGCCAGCCTGGTGGTCAACCTGAAGAAGAGCGCCAGCGCCGTCGAGGCGGTCAGTGGAGAAATCACCCGGGGCAATCAGGACCTGGCGAGCAGGACGGAGCAGCAGGCGGCCTCACTGATCCAGACCGCTTCCAGCATGGAGCAGATCACCGCCACCGTGAAGCAGACCTCGGACTCCGCTCGCCAGGCGCAGGGAATGACCCGTGAAGTCGCCTGCCGCGCCAACGACCTGAGCCAGAACGCCGCCCAGACCCGTACGGCCATGGAACAGATTCGCGACGCCAATCAGGAAGTCACCAGGATCGTCGAGGCCATCGACGACATCGCCTTCCAGACCAATATTCTAGCCCTGAACGCTTCGGTGGAGGCGGCGCGCGCCGGCGACCAGGGTCGAGGTTTTTCGGTGGTGGCCTCTGAGGTGCAGAAGCTTGCCAGCCGCTGCGCAGAGGAAGCCACCCTGATCCGCCGGTTGATCACCACCAGTACGCAGCGGGTCGACAAGGGCGAGCGCCTGGTGGCCTCCACCAGCGAGGCGCTGGTCACCATCTCCGAGCATGCCCAGCAGACGGCGACCCTGGTGTCGGAGATTTCCACCGCGGCGACCGAGCAGTCACTGGGTATCGAACAGATCACTCAGGCACTGGCGCAACTGGAGGACGTCACCCAACGCAACACCGGCCTGGTCGAACGCGTTGCCACCGCCAGCGAGTCCCTCGACGAGCGGGCTCGAGACATGGCCACGCTGGTGGGCCGCTTCAAGGTCGATGTGCCAACGGCCCTTCACGCCACGTCGGAAGACGGGCCGCTTATCGGCTCACCCCATCACACCCTTGTCGACTGTCACGCATAGGCCCGACAGGTTTCCCGCCTTGCCGCCCTTCCGGGCGGCTTTTTTGGTTAACACACAGCCCATAAACATCAAAACGTTGTTTTATTTTAATGAATCGTCTTTGACAATACTGAAACGCAATTCTAGCCTTGCTGATGCCACCCAAGGACAACAAGGAACAACGCTGTGCTCGAACACGAAACTCACTGCCGCCAACTCACCCAACGCCATTCCCTTTGCCAGCCCCATTACCAGTCCCTTCGCCACCCCCTTCGCAAGCCCTTGATCGTCGCGCTGTCGGCCCTGGCCGTCTCCTCCTTCGGTGTATCCTCCGTGGCCGCCGCCGAGGATACGCCACCGGCGCAGGTCTTCGACCTCACGACCTGGAAGTTGACCCTGCCCATGGACGCTGACGGCGACGACGAGGTCGACGAGATATCGGTCGGCGAGCTTCAGTCCTATCAACATCCGGACTACTACTATCTGAACGACAACAATAATCTGGTCTTCGTGACCCCCAACAGCGCCTTCACCACCCCCAATTCCAGCAATGCACGCACGGAACTGCGCCAGATGCTGGCCGGCGCCGACGACGCCCTGGGCCCCAAGGCTCCTGAGCAGAATTTTGCCCTCGCCTCCCACCCCGAGGCTGACCGCTACGCCCAGATCGGCGGCTACCTCGATGCCACGCTGCGGGTCGATCACGTCGCCGAGCGCACCGACAAGCCCGACCGGGCGGCGGCCTACTCGGTGGTCATCGGCCAGATCCACGCCGGCAAGGACGAAGCGGTGCTGGCCCAGGACAATGGCTTCGGCCACGGCAACGAACCGCTGAAGATCTACTACAAGAAGTTTCCCGACCACGAGACCGGCTCGGTGTTCTGGAACTATGAACGCAACCTCGAGAAGGATGACCCCGAGCGCATCGATATCAGCCACGCGGTGTGGGGCAACGACTGGAGCGGCAGCGAGGATCCGGGCGAGGCGGGCATCGCCCTGGGCGAGAGCTTCCGCTATCGGGTCGAGGTCAAGGACGACGTCATGCACCTGACCTTCGCGTCAGACGGCCACCCCACCCGCACCTTCGAGCAGAACCTGGCCGACAATGTCGGTCCCGACGGCGAGGTCGACGAGGCCGATCATCCGCACGGCTACGCCGGTGACTGGATGTACTTCAAGGCGGGGTCCTATAACCAGTGCAACACCAAGCCGGAATCTGGCGCCTGCCTGGGTACCGGGGTGTGGGAAACCGACCAGCAACACGGCGACTACGCCCAGGTCGTGTTCAGCGAGCTGGATAGCGGTCCGGTCGAGTAAGCCCCCAGCGAGCGCCCGGTAACGTCCACGCCAGAGAAGAGAAACGTCCACGCCAGAGAAGAGAAACGTCCACGCCAGAGAAGAGAAACGTCCACGCCAGAGAAGAGAAACGTCCACGCCAGAGAAGCGTGAAGTCCAGACCCATGTCCACGCCAGGAGCCGAGCTGCCGCTCGCTCCTGGCCAACGGCGCTCGGCAACAAAGGCCGACTTGATCCAGATCAGCAAAGGCGCTTTCGTCTCAAGGGCGAACTTCGGCAGAAAACCGTGCACTTTCAAGCATGTGCTCGTGCAGCAATGGGCAAATTCAACGGCAGTGAATGGCCCGATTCGAGCGCTCGATGCCCCCCTGCCGACCTACCCTCCAGACATGAAAAAGGGCCTACGACAGTGTCGTAAGCCCTTGAATTCTATGGCGCGCCCTAAAGGATTCGAACCTTTGACCTTTGCCTCCGGAGGGCAACGCTCTATCCAGCTGAGCTAAGGGCGCGCGGTGCCGCCTGAACCTATCACGCGGCGAGCCATATCCTACCTTGCGCACCCGCCGGTGTCCACCCAAGGCCATGCCCAAGCCCCGCAGCGCCACCTTCCCGGCGACGGGCGACATTTTCCCGTCTCGAGCGATCTCGCTATACTGCCGGCACAGCGTGACGCCCGGCGATAGGGACGATGGCCGTGCTCGGCGCCACCAACAATAACTTCCATCAAGCGACCGTTACAGAGGTGGTGAGAGTGAAATCCAGCAAGCTGATCATGGGGTGTCTGATCACCCTGGGCCTGGGCTCCGGCCAGGCGATGGCACAGGACGATGCCGAGCGTGACGCCATGGCCGAGCGCCTGGCCCCGGTAGGTTCTGTGTGCCTCGAAGGCCAGGAATGTGGCAGCGCCATGGCCGCCGCGTCAGGCGGCGGTGACGCCGCAGCGTCGGGCGGTGGCGTCGATGGGGAAGCCGTCTACGGCGGCATCTGCATGGCCTGCCACGATACCGGCGTCGCCGGCGCACCCAAGCGCGGCGACGAAGCGGCCTGGGCCGAACGCACCACCAAGGGCTTCGACACCCTGCTGGATCACGCTCTTAACGGCTTCAATGCGATGCCGGCCCGTGGCGGCAACCCGAACCTGTCCGATGAAGAAGTCCATGCGGCGGTGGCTTACCTGGTCGAGCCGGTGATGGAAGTGCCGTCAAGCGACGCAGGCGCCAGCGAGGCGGCCCCCGCCGAAGAGACAGCATCGGACGACAGCGCCGCTGCCAGCGACGAAGCAGCAGGTGAGGACGCCGCTGCCACCGATGCGACTGGCGACGAAGCTGGCGGCGACGACGCCGCTGCGGCCGATGCGGGCTCTGCCGAGGTCGACCCGGCGGTGGCGGCCATCGATGGTGAAGCGGTCTACGGCGGCATCTGCATGGCGTGCCATGAAGCCGGCGTCGCCGGCGCCCCGGTTCGCGGTGACGCCGCCGCCTGGGAGCCGCGCCTGGCCAAGGGCATGGACACCCTCTATGACCACGCCATCAACGGCTTCAACGCGATGCCGCCCAAGGGTGGCAATCCGAGCCTGTCCGATGACGAGATCAAGGCGGCCGTCATTTACATGACCCAGTAAATCGACTCACGCGATGTAGCAGCGGGGCGTCCATGGGCGCCCCGCTTGCGTTGGTCTGCTGGCGAGGCCTGGTCCTGCTCTCGAGTCGTGACAGGCCTTCATGCCTTCGGGTTTATCCACAGCCCATGGCGATCCAGCGGCTGTGGATGGATTCAGTCCAGCAGCGAGCGCAGCCCGGCGATGGCGCTCTTGCCCCGCTCCTGCTTGCGCTCGGGGTCTTCCCGATCGGCGCGTCCTTCCCACTCCAGATCATCCGGCGGCAACTCGTCGAGGAAGCGGCTGGGGGCGCAGTCCATCAACTCTCCGTAGGCCTTGCGCTGGCGCGCCAGCGTCATGGTCAGGGTACGCCGGGCACGGGTGATGCCAACGTAGGCCAGGCGGCGCTCCTCCTCCACGGTGCCGGCCTCGATGGAGTTGCGGTGAGGCAACAGCTCTTCCTCGAGACCCATCAGGTAGACGTGGGGGAACTCGAGGCCCTTGGAGGCGTGCATGGTCAGCAATTGCACACGATCCGAGTCATCTTCTTCCGCCTGTTGCTCGAGGATGTCGCGCAATACCAGGCGCGAGATCGCTGATTCCACGTCGTCGGTTTCGGTATCGGTGCTGGCGGTGTTCTCTTCCGGATCGGCCTGCATCGACTTCTCGAGCTGGTCGATCAGGATCCACACGTTGGCCATGCGCCGCTCGGCGATGGTGGGGGCGCTGGCGTTCTGGTAGAGCCAGGCCTCGTAGTCCATCTCGCGCATCATCTCGCGGATCGCGGCGATGGCATCACCCTGATCCATGCGTCGGCGCACGCCATCGATAAAGTGGGTGAACCGCGTCAGGCGCTCCACCGCGCGGGCCGGCAGCTGCTCGGCCAGCCCCAGCTCGTGACAGGCGGCGAACAACGAGACGCCGCGCTCGGTGGCGTAGTTGGCGAGCTTCTCCAGGGTGGTCGGGCCGATCTCGCGACGCGGCACGTTGACGATACGCAGGAAGGCGTTGTCGTCGGCCGGGTTGATCAACAGCCGCAGGTAGGCCATGGCGTCCTTGATCTCGCCCCGGGAGAAGAACGAGGTGCCGCCGGACAGCTTGTAGGGAATCTGGTAGTGCTGCAGCTTCAATTCCAGCAGGCGCGCCTGGAAGTTGCCGCGGTAGAGCACCGCGAAGTCGCGCCACTCGGCGCGCTCCTTGATCCGGCGGGTCAGGATCTCGCTGGCGACCCGCTCGGTCTCGGCCTCCTCGTGGCGCGTGACCACCACCCGGATCGGATCGCCCTGGCCCATGTCCGACCACAGGGTCTTGTCGTAGACGTGGGGGTTGTTGGCGATCAGGGTGTTGGCGGCGCGCAGGATGGTGCCGGTGGAGCGGTAGTTCTGCTCCAGCTTGATCACCTTGAGCCGCGGAAAGTCCTCGCCCAGGGTCACCAGGTTCTCCGGCCGGGCACCGCGCCAGGCGTAGATCGACTGGTCATCGTCGCCGACCACGGTGAAGGTCTGGCGCTCGGCCATCAGCATGCGTACCAGCATGTACTGGCTGACGTTGGTGTCCTGATACTCGTCCACCAGCATGTAGTGGATCTTGCGCCGCCAGCGGGCCAGCGCCTCGGGGTCATCGCGCAGCAACACCACCGGCAGCAGGATCAGGTCATCGAAGTCCACCGCGTTGTAGGCCTTGAGGTGGCGAACGTAGGCCTCGTAGACCCGGGCGGCGTACTGCTCGTCTTCGGTGGCGGCGTGGGACAGCGCCTGGCCGGGCAGGATCAGGTCGTTCTTCCAGTTGGAGATCACTCCCTGGACCTGATTGATCTGGTCGGCATCGACCTGGGCGTCCTTGTTCATCAGGTCGCGCAGCAGCGCCTTGGCGTCTTCCGGATCGAACAGTGAAAAACCCGGCTTGTAGCCCAGCGCCTTGAGCTCGCCGCGAATGATGTTGAGGCCGAGCGTGTGGAAGGTCGACACCGTCAGGCCGTGGCCTTCACGCCCCTGCAGCATCGAGCTGACCCGCTCCTTCATCTCGCGGGCGGCCTTGTTGGTAAAGGTCACCGCGGCGATGCGCCGGGCGCTCATGCCGCATTCCTGGATCAGGTAGGCGATCTTGGTGGTGATCACGCTGGTCTTGCCGGAGCCGGCACCGGCCAGCACCAGGCAGGGACCGTCGATGAAGTGCACGGCCTCGCGCTGACGCGGGTTGAGGCCGCGGATGCGTTCACGGATCGTCTTCACAGGTGCGTTCATGCGTCGTCCTGGGCGCCGGGCTGGACATCGAGTCGCGCCGCGCCGTCGAAATCGAGTTGTCGCCAGGCCTCGAACACCAGCACCGCACAGGCGTTGGACAGGTTCAGGCTGCGGCTGTCCGGCAGCATCGGGATGCGCAGGCGCTGCTCCGGCGGCAGTGCATCGAGCATCGCCTGGGGCAGGCCACGGGTCTCGGGGCCGAACACCAGGGCGTCGCCGGAACGATAGTCGGGCTCGTGGTAACCACGCCGCCCGCGGGTCGAGACGGCGAAGACCCGAGAGGGCGAAACCTCGTCGAGGAACGTCTGCCAGTCGGCGTGGACCCGGACCCGCGCCCACTCATGGTAGTCCAGCCCCGCGCGCCTGAGGCGCTTATCGTCTAGGGTAAAGCCTAACGGCTCAATAAGGTGCAGGCGAAATCCGGTATTGGCGCACAGGCGTATCAGATTGCCGGTGTTCGGCGGAATCTCGGGTTGATAGAGCACCACGTCGAGCATTGGACATCACCAGGATCGCGGCGGAGGACGATGTGAGGCAGGGAGATCACCGAGGCCCTCCAGGGAGGAAGACCTCGGCGCAAGGAAGCCATAGCGACTCAGGCGCTGACGCCGTAGCGTTCGCGGTAGGCGCGGATGGCGTCGGCGTGGGGTTTGAGGGTATCGCCCCCGCTCTGTTCGAGGTAGGCCAGCACCTGGTCGAGGCCGACGATGCTGACCACCGGGATGCCGAACTCGGCCTGCACCTGCTGGATGGCGCTCTTGTCGGTGTCGTCGCTGGCGCGCTCCTGCCGGTCCAGCGCCACCACCACCCCGGCGGCCTGGGCGCCGGCGCCGTCGATCAATCCCATCACCTCACGGATCGCCGTACCAGCGGTGATCACATCATCGATGATCATGATGCGACCGTCGAGCGCGGCTCCGACGATGTTGCCGCCTTCGCCGTGGTCCTTGGCCTCCTTGCGATTGAACGCAAAGGGCAGATCACGGTCATGATGGTCAGCCAGCGCCACGGCGGTGGTCGCCGCCAGCGAAATGCCCTTGTAGGCCGGCCCGAACAGTACGTCGGCCTCGATCCCGCTTTGCTCGATGGCCTTGGCGTAGAAGCGCCCGAGGCGCGCCAGGGCGCGGCCGGTCTTGAACAGGCCGGCGTTGAAGAAGTACGGGCTCACCCGCCCCGACTTCAGGGTGAACTCACCGAAACTGAGCACGCCCTCGCCGATGGCGAACTCGATGAACTCCCGCTGGTAGGGATGAAGGCGCGCCGCGCCTGGCGGTTGAGGTGCCATGTCAGCCACGAGGCCTCCTGTCCAATTGCCTGGCCTTATCACGTTTTTCTCGACCGGCCATTTACCCAAACGTCGAAACGTCGGGTATCATACACGCGCGACGCAAAAGGGACCACGTATGAAAATCGCCACCATCAATGTAAACGGCATCCGCGAGGCCGTCGGTCGAGGCTTTCTCGACTGGCTCGCCAACCAGGACGCCGACGTTGTCTGCGTCCAGAACATCAAGGCCAAAAGCTTCGAGCTGGACGACAGCATTCTTTATCCTGAGGGCTACGAGGGTTACTTCCTCGACGCCGAACAGGACGGTTTCTCAGGGGTCGGCCTCTACTGCCGCAAGATCCCCAAGGCCATCATGTACGGCCTGGGCTTCCCCCAGTGCGACCATGAAGGACGCTTTCTGCAGGCCGACTACGATCGCTTCTCGATCGCCAGCTTCCTGATGCCCGACGGCAGCGATCCTGACGCCAAGCAGGCGTTCATGGCCCAGTACCAGGAGTACCTGTCGAAGATGGCTCGCAAGCGCCGCGAGTACATCATCTGCGGCACCTGGCACATCGCCCACAAGACCATCGATCTGGCCAACTGGGCCGACAACCAGACGACGCCCGGCTTCAAGGCCGAAGAGCGCGCCTGGATGGACCAGGTGTTCGGCCCCACCGGCTTCATCGACACCTTCCGCGAGATCAACCGCGACGGTGACGAGTACACCTGGTGGCCGGCGCTGGACCAGGATCAGCCGCGCTCCCGTCAGGAGGGCTGGCGCCTGGACTACCAGATCGTCGGGCCGAACTTCCGTCGCCATATCACCGACGCCTGGATCGACTACGACGCCACCTTCTCGGAGTTCGCGCCGCTGATCGTCGAGTACGACCTGCAACTGTAAGCCTCCCTTCGTCGCCGTCTGGCCCGGGTCCGGGGCCGGACACGAAAGCGCCGGCCCCTCAGGGGGCCGGCGCCTTCGTTCATGCGACTCATCTCGTCACGGCGACCGCTCAGGCGCGATTGCCGAGCGCCTCACGCTGGTGCTCGAACAGCTCGTTCCCGGCCTTTTCGGCCAGATCCAGCATGGCGTTGAGCTGACCACGGGTGAAGGTGCCGGACTCCGCGGTGCCCTGGACCTCGATCAGCTCGCCGGATTCGCTCAGCACCACGTTCATGTCGGTATCGGCGCTGGAGTCTTCCGGGTAGTCGAGATCCACCACCGGCTGACCGCGATAGAGCCCCACCGATACTGAGCTTACCAGCTGCGAAAAGGGGTCGGTCTTGATCAGCTTCTCGCGCTGCAGGTAGCGGATGGCGTCGATCAGCGCCACACAGCCCCCGGTAATCGAAGCGGTACGCGTGCCACCATCGGCCTGGATCACGTCGCAGTCCACGGTGATGGTGAACTCGCCAAGCTTCTTCAGGTTCACCGCCGCGCGCAGCGAACGCCCGATCAGGCGCTGGATCTCCAGGGTGCGACCGCCCTGCTTGCCGCGTGACGCCTCGCGCCCGCTGCGCGAGTGGGTCGCCCTCGGCAGCATGCCGTACTCGGCGGTGACCCAGCCCTGCTTCTTGCCCCGCAACCAGCGCGGCACACCGGCCTCGACGCTGGCGTTGCACAGCACCTTGGTGTCACCGAACTCGACCAGCACCGAGCCTTCGGCGTGGCGGGTGTAGTCACGAGTGAGACGAATCTCGCGGGTCTGGTCAAAAGCGCGTCCGCTGGGACGACGGATGTCCGTGGACATGGCACCTCTCTTGGTCGACACGCCTCTTGCCGCGGCATCGCCTGGCGCAGCGAAGGGGACGACGTCGATCATGGAATGGAAAACGAAGGCCGCCCATTCTACACGCCTTGGCCGATGAATCGGGTACACTGCGCTCACCGGTGTCGAGCGCACCCTCGACGGCCCTGCGACACCACCGTGCCCGACGCCAGGAATTCGCCAGGAGACCGACCATGGTTCACAGCATGACCGCCTTTTCGCGCCAGGACCTCGAGGCCGAGTGGGGCAGCCTGCAGCTCGAGCTGCGCAGCGTGAACCAGCGCTACCTGGAGCCGCACTTCCGACTGCCCGAGGCCCTGCGTGACCTGGAACCCGGCTTCCGCGACGCCCTGCGCAAGCGCCTGGCCCGGGGCAAGATCGAGTGCACCCTGCGCTTTGATGCCAGCGACAAGAGCGACAGCCTGAGCGTCAACCATGAGCGCCTCGCCGCCCTGTCATCGGCCCTGGCCGAGGTACGCGCCACCCTGCCCGAGGTGCACATGCCCGACGCCCTGGCCATGCTCGGCCATCTTGGGGTGCTCGAAGGCGGTGGACTCGATCTGGACGCGGTCAAGCAAGCCGCCAACCAGATGTTCAAGCAGGCCCTGAATGACCTGGTGGAAGGCCGTGCGCGGGAAGGCGAGCAGCTCAAGGCGCTGATCGAGGAGCGCCTGGCGGCCATCCATGAGCTGGTGGCCGAGGTACGCGAAAGGATGCCGCAGATCCTCGAACGTCAGCGCACCCAGCTCGAGGAGAAACTCGCCAACCTCAACGTCGAGCTCGACCCCCACCGGCTCGAGGCCGAGGTGGTGCTGATGGCCCAGAAGGCCGACGTCGCCGAAGAGCTCGACCGCCTCGATACCCACGTCACCGAAGTCGGCCGCCAGCTTAAGCAGAAAGGCCCCATCGGCCGTCGCCTGGACTTCCTGATGCAGGAGCTGAACCGCGAGGCCAACACCCTGTCGTCCAAGTCCGTGGTCGCCGACACCACCCGCTGCGCGGTGGAATTGAAGGTCCTGATCGAGCAGATGCGCGAGCAGATTCAGAACATCGAGTAGCATCCACCAAAGGCCATCAAAAACCATTAAACTACTGTTTTTCAAAGAAACAAAGACATAAGAAATCCACCAAGACCCACCAGCATCCCCGGAAATCCAGATCATATCGGGGAGTAAACCGGGGAGAAAAAGCATTGCCTCTCCTCCCTCAGACACATACCCTTGAAGATACTCCCCAACCATGTCGATCCGAGTGCATGACCGGGAGAAAGTGGGGGAGGTGCCCGCTGGCACTCTAAATGCCGTTGCAAAAAGGCCCACTGGGCGCCAGTGACGAGCTCATATGACATTGAGCCGCCTATCTAGCCCAAGCCTAGCCCGAGCAGCTATCAAACGGTCGTTTGTTTTATTTTCCACGGGGGACGAGAGGAAATAATGGGAAGCCTTACCGCCAAGAAGAGCCAGTCGCTTGTCAAGGAGGGTAAAGCAGGGCGCTACAGCGACGGCAACGGCCTGTACCTGATGATACCGAGGAAAGGAACTCCTTACTGGATGTTGCGATACACGCTGTTTGGCAAGCGGCGTGAGATGACACTGGGCAAACATGCCCACCTCTCTCTCGCCGAGGCTCGGACGAAAGCGGTTGAAAACCAGAAGTCTATCCGCAAAGGCCTTGACCCCATCGAGGAACGCAAACGCGATAGCCAAGCCTTGATCAGGACAGTGGAGGACCTGTTTGCTGACTGGTACCCGGAGCTAGAGAGAAGACTCAAGCACCCAGCTATTCCAAAGCGGATATACAAAAAAGAAGTGGCGCCCCTCATCGGGGGTAGATCGCTGGATGCTGTCACTCCAATTGATATCCGTGAAATAATTAGACGAGTAACAAATAGTGGTAGGCCGACAATAGCTAATGACACACTGATGTATCTTAAACAGATGTTCAACCACGCCATAAAACTGGGAATTTTAACTTACAACCCAGCATCAGCCTTCAACGTCAACGACGCAGGCGGTATTGAGAAAAGCCGCGATAGGGTTTTGAGCCTCGATGAGATTCGCAACGTTTTCCAAGCATTCAGAGACAATAGCGACAGCTTCAGCCGCGACAACTACCTCGCCTGCGCGCTACTGCTCGTCCTGGGAGTACGTAAGACCGAACTTACCGAAGCCCAGTGGTCAGAATTCGACCTGAAGAACGGCCGGTGGAACCTGAGCGGTGAGCGCAGCAAGACAGGCGCCGGGATCGTCATTCCCCTCCCACCGCAAACCATCGGCTGGCTGGAAGAGCTCAAGATCCGTGCCTGCGGCTCGGACTATGTCTTTCCTAATCGCCGCAGCAGTAAGCGGGCCCACATGGGCAAAGACACGCTGAATCGTGCCATTGCCAAGCTATTTGGCAAGGAGCCTGGCAAGAAGCCGCAACCAGAGAACCGGATGGGCGATATCACCGAGTTTACTGTGCATGATCTGCGCCGCACCTGCCGCAGCTTACTCGCTGCGGTTGGTGTACCGGGGCATGTCGCGGAGCGTTGCTTGAATCACAAGCTCAAGGGCGTCGAAGGCATCTACGACCGTTACGACTACTTCGACGAGCGAAAAGAAGCGATTATCAAGGTCGCAAACCTTCTTGGCCCTGCAATAAATCTGCCCTAACTCACAACGTAAATTTCTACACACCAACAACATCTCATGAGCCAATTCTGGAGAAAGCGCCATGAGACTAATCAAGCTTAAAGATGTCACCAGCCTTACAGGTCTTGCACGCTCCACCATTTACAAATACATTTCCGAAGAAAGATTCCCAAAACCAGTATCCTTGGGAGAAAGAAATGTCGCCTGGGTAGAGGAAGAAATTCAGGACTGGATCCTAGAAAAAATAGCCGAAAGAGACCTTGCATAAATAGGGTAAAAAAACACGCTCGTCATTCCACCTAGCCGCAACATTCCCGCCGACTAAAAAAATACCGCTCCACCAGCCGACACAGCTTCCTAAGCAGGAAGCTGTGTCGGCATTATCATGTTATTTTTTCAAAGGCATCCCCTCTCAGCGAAGGACACCACCTCCTCACTGCCAACCACTAGGCGTGTAAATCCACCAGGTTTTCATCAGGCATCAGGCCGCCATGACCATGGCCATGCGACGATCAAGCTCCTCGTAGAAGGCCTCGACCCGCTCGGCGATGGTGCGAATCATCACCTCGTCCCGGTAGGCCCGCTTCACGAACAGCGGCATCCCCGGCCAGTAGCTAACGAAGTCGATCCATTCCCGCTCGCTGACCCACAGGCCGCCCTGGCACTGAGCGACGTGCTCTTGAGGTAGCTCGTCGGCCAGCAGCAGCTCGATCTGGTACTTGGGCAGCTTGGTCTTGATCTCCACCAAGCCATTGGTATCCACCAGGCAGTCCGGCGAATAGCCCACACCGTGGTTGAGGATGATGCCGACCTGCGCCAGGCGGGGCAGACCGGTGGCCTCGTGATAGAGCTCCCGGGCCACGGGCTCCAGCTCATGGCCGCGCTGGGTGTGGGCATTGCCCTGAAAGGCATCGGACGGCTCGCCGGTGATGCGCTCTCCGATCAGTTGATGCATGTAGCTGAGGGCCCCGGCACCGAAGCCGCCCGGTCCCTTGCCCTTGACCAGCAGAGTCTTCAGCTCGGACATGGTGACGATACCCAGACGGGCGGCATGCCACTCGGGCGTGCCCTGGTCCAGCGCCAGTATCTGCATGACGTTCTCCTTCTCGATGACACGGCATAGGCCGCGAGGGGAGGTCCCTTCGCCGCCCGATCAGTGATGTTGATGGTTGGGCTGCGCCCGCTTCTGCAGGGAGGCACGCAATCTGTCGAAGTCGCCGCGCGGCACCTGCTCAGCGTCGCCGTACTTGCCGACGAACCACTCCTGGGTCGCAGGAGGACAGGCGGCGATCAGCTGCCGGATCTGCCCGGCCTGGAAAGGGGTGACGAGTTTGACCGGGGCGGCGGCCTGACCGTTGTCGTCCTGGCCGCGGGTGGTGATGTTGAGCAGTGCGCAGAGCACGTAGCGCTTGCCGTAGCTGGTAGAGGAGCCGAAGGCCTGAACGGCGTTCTTGCTGCCGCTGGTATCGGCCGGCAACAGCATGCTGGTCTCTTCCCGATGGCCGTCCTGGTGCATCAGCACGCCGGTGACCTGGATGCCGCGTTCCTGGGTCTGAATGCGGAAGCTCACCGCGAAGCCGTACTTTTTCATGATCGGGCGCACGGTATCGACGATGTCCTCCAAGGTGGCGTAGTGACCGTTGTTGGTCTTGCCACGCTCGGCGATGCTCGGCAGTTCGGTCTGCATGGCCGCCATCGCGGCGCTGTAGGCCATCAGCGCCTGGCGGTCGAGCACACGCTCCTGCATCTGGAGCAGACGCTCCATCTTGTCGATGTCGACCTCGGGATTGAGTGCGGCCCGCTCGATCACCTGGATGATCGCGGTGCTGTCCTGGGTGGCCTGTGCGACCGGTGCCTGGTTGGCGGTCTTGGGATGAATAGGGGTTGCCATGATGGCCTCCGTTATCGATAGCGTTGGATGACGTCAGGGAGCTGCTCGATCGGGACCGGCTCCAGGGACACGGCCACGCGATAGACCTGCCCCTTGGCCAGAACGTGGGTTTCGGTTGCCTGTTCGCCGGCCTCCAGCAGCTGACGGGTCAGCTGGGTCAGGGCCCGGCATATCTCGAACGTCATGGGCGATTGCATTGGTATCTCCTGAAACAGTAGCGCCCGGCCTTTGAAGGGGCCGGGCGCTCTGCCGCGATGAGGGAAAGGCTGGGTGGATGTTTTGCTGAGTGATGATCAGCCCACCAGCGCAAGGGCAGACTCCAGCGCCTTGTCCTTGAGGCCGGCGCCCTGGCCGAACCAGGCGGAGTCCATGCGGTAGTCGTTGCTGCGGGCGCGCTTCTCGTGATCCACGTACTCGGTGACCGCATTGAGTAAGCCCCAGGCGGTGCCTTGCGCCGTGCACAGCTGAGAGCCGCGCCCCTCACCCTGATAGAGCTTCTGGACGCGATTGAGGGCGCGAACGTTGGGCAGCTTGGACGGATCGTCCATCGGCGCCTCGGCGTTGCAGACCACCGACTGGAAGTAGGTTCTCGCTTCCTCCTGGCTGACCTTGCGCTCAGCCAGGGTCTTCAAGCGGTACATGAAGTCGTCCCACTGGGACACGGAGATCCCCAGCTGCTGCTTGACCAGCTGAGGGCGAAACTCGGTGCTATGTGGCACTTTCACGCCCTGGGAGGTGCCATCCACCGCGATGGTCAGGGTGTTGTTGCAGACCACCCGCACGGACGTCGGGGTGGCGACGGTGGCCAACGAGCCGTCGCAGGAAGTGGCCAGCAGCAGGTAGTCGTTGACCTGATCCTGGCCCTTCAATGCCCCGCCCAGGCCGCTGCGCGCCAGGGCCCAGAACTTGCGGCCACCCTTGAGCACCCCGGCCGTCTCCAATTCGTATCCCGCGTATTCCGTGAGATCACGGTAGAACTCCAACACCTCCTCCGGTTGCACCACCTTGTAACGCTGGGAGACCACCGACAGTGGATCCTTGGTATCGGAGCGGTAGAGCACTTTCTGCTCGGGGAAGGAATGGATGCTGCCCAGGTGGCCAGCGCCGTCGGCAATGAAGCGCACCAGGGATTCCTCGATGTGCCAGTCCATGCCGGCCTGCTGTCGCCAGACTTCCAGCGGCTGATGACGAGACAGCTGCTGGCCCAGGCCATGCCAGGGGGTATCGCCAACGTAGGCCATTTGTTCGATCAGGTGTGCCATGGGGAAAGCTCCTTGAGAGTCGAGCACTGCATAACAGCCCGCTCCCCAAGGAAGCAGGCCGACCGTGAGCATGTTGATAAAGGGAGTCGCGGGATCATCGCTGAGCAGCGATGGACTCGTGAGACGGATCTTTAGGGGTCAATCGATATGGGGACGAAAGGTGTGGCCGCAGGCACGGCACTCGAGATTGTCGAGCACCTGATCATCCAGCTGACTACCCAGCCGTGCCCCAGCGACACCGCCTGCCGTGCCACCGACCAATCCACCAAAGACGGCTCCGGCGATACTGCCGACAGCGATCCCGACCGGACCGCCTACTGCGCCCACCAGGGCTCCGGCCTCGGCGCCACTCCAGGCGCCGGCCGCCCCACTGGCGGTACCGGCCACCGCCCCCGTGGAGCCTCCTACCTTCCGCCCGCGATGGCGCGACACGACCCGCAACGCGCCACAGCTGGGACAAGACATGGACATGACATTACCTCTTCCATCGAAAAAGACATGAGAACGAAGCCACCCGTCTGGGGCTTCAAGGAGGTAGTACAGGTTTGAAATTCGATTGAATCGACAACGGGCAAGATCCTGGGCGACACACCCGCAACATCATCGAGGTATACGTCAGCTACGGGAAAAAGCCGGGTTTTCCGGCCTCCGTCGGCTTCCTGAGCATGTTTCAGAACATCCGTCCGATGTTTCCCAGGATGACAAGCCAGGACGACGTAATATTTTACAGCGCTGTGAGATGGGATGCAGCGAAACCGTGACGTCATCGCGTCGCGGTGTCTTGTACGGATCGATAACGGAATTTCCCGAGAAAGTTAGTGACACCTCATTCGCCAGAAAACTGGGGCGATTGGCATGTCCAGGGATAGCGTTTCCCTGGGGTTCCGACATGCGTCACTGACGGGTAAGTATTATAAGGAGATTCACTAGACTCCTAACAGGGTCTACAGGGATAGGTCACTAGGTCATGATGGGCTCACTTGTGAAAGCCCATCCAGGATCATGAAGGATCATCCGAGGAGTGGTCCCATACAGACCACTCCCAATGAAACCATCACCCAACATGACCTTCTAGGGATTGACCTCACAGGCGACTGGAAAACGCCTGATGATGAAGTTCAAGTGAGCGACAGCATCACATCAAGGTCAGTACATACCGCTTCCTATTATCCTCCTATCGATCGACAAGACCATCGCTGCGGAATCTTTCACCATTCCCACAGCGAGGTATCTCCTCATGTTTCAACATCACCCCCTCTGCCATCCGCTTAACGACAAGCTGCGCCTTCACTACGAAGACATCTATCGAGGCTTTGACGTCCAGCATTGGACAGATGGCCCACTGGTCGTGAACTACCTGGAACGGTCCTTGCAGACCCTTGACGCCGTGACACGGATCAACCATTCCACCTTCATCTTTCGCGTGGATCTCCACTTCCCGGATGAGATGCCGCGTCTGCCGATGCATGAGACCAACGCCGTGCTGGCACGGTTCTTCTACTTCTTCCGCTACGAGCTCAAGCGGAGGCAAACCAAGTACCCGACCCAGCTGCACTACCTGTGGGCACGCGAGCAGGTCAACAGCGACAAGCCGCACTACCACCTGATGATCATGCTCAACAGGAACGCCTACGACAGCCTGGGGGCGTTCGGTCCAGATTGGTTCGGGGTCTACTCATTCAACAACCTCTACCACCGCATGATGCGTTCCTGGTTGAAGGCAATGGGGTTCGATCATGACGATCCACGCTTCCATCAGCTGATCCATGTCTGCAAAGACCCGGTCACAAAAGAGCCCTGGTCCTGCGCCCTGCATCGGGATGACTGGATAGCCATGAATGAGGCGGTATTCATGGCCAGCTATCTGTGCAAGGCCTTCAGTAAACCGTTCGGCCAGAGGGCGCATGTCTTCGATGGCAGTCGTCTTTGGTGATTGAGTGACATGGTATGGGTCCGTCCTAGGCGGACCCGTCCTACCTCTCTCAACATGGTGCCTGCAATGTTTCCGACTTCGATGTTTCCCTCCCTCTCGTTCCCTCACAACACCCGTGGCAGCCAAGAAGAATCGTCATCCCACGATCCCTGGGGAGATCGTCGCCTCGCCAGGATGGAACGCAAGGAACCGACCCGTCGACTGCTACGTGACGTCATGGCCCTACGCCGGATTCGTGGCATGAGCCAGACAGCGCTGGCGGCCGATCTGGGAGTCAGCGTGCGAACCTTGCAGGAGTGGGAGCAGGGGCGACGACTGCCCTCGGGGGTTGGCCATGCCCTGCTCAGACAGTGGGTAGAGACCCACCAAAGCGATGGAGATTGAGACATTGCGATGGATTATCGTACAACATGAGCGCCGCAGGATGTCGATTTTCATGTTTTTTTAGATTTATAAGTCACAATGTCTAACCCAATACCAGTTTGCACGCTCTAGGCAGCCCATCGCTACTTCTGGCGAGAGGCATCGCATGAGGCACGCCAGCGCCCATAGGGGCCACGTTTCTCGAGAGGGACAAGCTGAACCCCGAACGTCGCAAGCAAGGCCCTGCTCTGCTTGAACTTGGCCGCCAACCCTCGGGACGTGACAGGCCAGGAACCTGAAGGATCAGGCTCAGGGCGATACCCATCGAGCAGCACAAGCCAATCCTTGACCGTGGCCTCTATCCGTCCATCTTCCGACGCATCGATGAGACGCTTCACGGCCATCGCGACAGGATTTTCCTCCAGCTCATAATCGCGACGACTTTGCTGGTTGGCATCAAGTTGTTGCCAGAATTCGGCAGTATCTCGACCCAAAGCATCAGCCACCAGTACACCTATCCGGCATAGGTCTCGCAAACCACCATAGCGGTCGCATTGTCGATCATTTTCAACATGGCTCCAGAACTGGTTAACATAGCCAAATATTTGGAGAAGGCCATGAATGATGGTTCTCTCCGCCATGCTGCGATCCTCCACAGCATTTTGAGATTTGCCCCCTCCTGCATCATCCAGCTCTATGCTCAAGGTAGCGTCGGATAGCGGTGCATAGGTCACTACACTCTCGCTGCTATTCAGCATGACCGCACAACGGACGGAAAGATCTACCCCAGAACGCTTCGTTTTCGTGCGCCACTCCATTGCCTTTCCCTGCATGATCGAAAGCAAGCCTTTCTGCTGTGTTTTGGACAGCGAATCCACTCGATGGAAACTCATCAGGTAATGGCACTGCGCCCGAATATCCACTTGCTTTATCGACTTGGGAACCTCGATCTCAAACAGACTACTCGCCGGGTCTATGACCGTCTTCAGCATCTTCTGTGAATCGATCAGCTCAGGAGTAGGCTCACCTAACAACTCAAGCAACACGGGCGCACTATCTGAGCGCCAGGCCATGACCATCCAGGCAATCACCAACAGGTCACTATCTTTCGGCAGCGAAGTGACATCGAATAAAGTAGATATCGATTGAGGAAGCACATTCCCAACGTTATCAGGAACACACACCGGCAAGCTTTCTCGAGGCATGACATGGGGAATCCCAGTCCGTATCTCATAGCTCGATAAGCCCGGTGAAAAAATCAAGCATTGATTCCCCAAGATCAGCGCACGTCGACCACTGTTCAAGTCAACGCCTGCACGACCGTAAACCGGTAGAACAGCCTCGGGGATAGCACCATAAACAAAATTGCTGATGGCAGACCTGATGACACCATAGGAGACATCCTGCTGCCTTCCTATGGAGGTTCTCCAATACTCTCCCTTCAGCCTCTCAAGGATCTTTGGGTCCAAATGTGGCAAAGTCTCGCCCGTAAACTTATCAGTCAGCAGTGGGCTTCTCGACTCATTAGTAGTGAGATAAAACTGTCCTTGAAGCATGGACATGACATCGGCTACTTGTCTATCGTGACGAGATTGCTTTGGCGCTTGGCGCGCTCCAAATAACCCCATGCCCCCAGCACCAGATTCACTGCTCAAATCAGGCGCTGCCGGCCAGGAAGGCCAAGGAGCATTGAGCGCAGCTTGGAGATCGGGGTCACTAAAGAGGGACTTTAAAGTGGCCGGTGGCTCATCATCGTGTGATGCATTGGGAAATGAGGAAGAGGGTCCTGTATCGGGCGTAGGCGAAGTCTCTGCGGCATCATCAAGCTCACCAGAAGCCACCTTCCGAGCTTGCTCACGCCAATGCTCACTCAGGCCAAACCTCTGCCGCCGGTGCTTGGTATTGGCTACCTCGTGTCCCACTGGATGAGACTCGTGGTTATCCTGACCATGATCCGTCATTCCCTACCTCGTGCCTTTTCGCCATCGAATATCTCGCAAAGCCTATCACACGGACCTCTGACATCCGCTCTTCCCGATCCCCCTCGTTAGCTGTGATACCTCAGGCTTCTTAAGCCAGGCGGCTACATGGCCGAGACAGTAGAGGCGACTTGTCGTCTCGATCACCACCCCCTGCCTTACAAATGGCGCACAGCGGCCCCGGGCCGCTTTTATACCGTGAGATACGAAATCATCAGGTAGCGGCATAAACGCCGCACAGAGCGGCATGGCGCGATAACGTCGCCGTCTCTACCCACAGCCCACTGACCACGGCGGCCACGCATGAAATTTCCACCCAACAGCCGTATCAACTCCATCATGGACGACCGGCTGGCCGCCAACAGCTGTCAAGGTCTTCGCTGCACCGCATGTCGGAGTTCTTCGAGACTGTCAGTTTCAACAGATGGCTGCATGGAATGCCAGAAGCTGGCAGCACCACATTGACGAGCCCCGTCATGACCTACCAGTCATGCAGGGCAGCGATCAACGGGCACGACACCTTTCTTTGATGCACATGGCATTCATCGACCAGCCGGGATAAGGCCGCCTCGATGCGGGTCAGATCAGCCAGCCTGGCGCGCACGTCGTCAAGTCGCTGTGACGCTAGTTCCGCCGCCTCGCTGCAATGAGCACCATCCTCCAGAGCCAGTAGCTGCCCGATCTCGTCCAGGCTGAATCCCAGCCGCTGCACCGCTTTCACGAATTTCATGCGCGCCACGTCGGCGCTGTTGCTCGTGCAGTTGCTGGCTTTACCGGTCTATCTCTGGCTCTTTCTGGGCGCGGAGTGGTTCCAGGCAGCGATCAGCACCCACCTCCTCAGCGCCTTCGCGGGATTGATTCTCACCCCCTTGGCCCTGGCCTGGGTGACCGAGCGGCTGGCCGAGCGTCACCTCAATGCCAGACGGTGGGTTCATGGCCTGGGCCTACTGCCCGTACCCCTGCTGGCACTGGTGGTCTTTGTCATCGCGGCCTCCCAGGTGACGACCGTGGCCGGCCTCGGCGGGGTCTTGCTGCAAGTGCTGCCGATCTTCGTCGCCTACCTGGCCTTTGCCGCCATCCTGGGCAAGACCCTCGGCAGGCTCTTCCGGCTCTCCGCGCCATCAGCCAGGACTCTGACCTTCAGCTTCGGCACACGCAACTCCTTCGTGGTGCTACCCATCGCCCTGACGCTGCCCGATGCCTGGCAAGCCGCCGTGGTGGTCATCGTCTTCCAGTCGCTGGTCGAGCTGTTCGGCATGGTGGTGTACCTGAGATGGGTGCCAGGCAAGTTGATCCCGGAGCCCTCTCACACATAGCCCTTGCAGCTCCCCATCCAATTTCCAGGAGTAAAATGTGATCGAACGTCGTGTTCGGCTGCCTCAAGGCGCAACGACGAACCTTGCACCGTACTCCTAGCCAAGCCCCCCTCGGCAGCCCCCTGAACCGTACCGATCCTCTACGGAAGATAGGGGCGATGGACAGTGACTACTCAGGCACCGCTGGCAAGCCTTTCGAGGTCGGCAACCACGGCCTCCATAGGATCGCTGTCGCGGATCAGCAGGCGCGCCTCTCCCTGATCATTGAAGGCGAAAACAGCGCTGGAGTGCGACACATCATAGTTGCCTTCGCTGTCCTCTTCGCCATACCCGTAGGTCACCCGATAGCGGCGTGTCAGTTCATCGAGGGCCGCTTTATCCCCCGTGAGGCCGATGAACTGGGGGCCGAAGGCATCCGTGTACTCTCGCAACGTCTCGGCGTCATCGCGACGAGGGTCGACCGAGACGAAGAGCACCTGAATGTCGTCGCGCGCCGCCTCACCCATGCGTTGGGTGGCGGCGTCGAGGCGCGCGAGGGTGGTGGGACAGACATCGGGGCAGTGAGTGAAGCCGAAGAACAGCAGTGTGCTCTTGCCGAGGAACTGATCGGCGTTGACGTCTTTGCCGTTCTCGTCGACAAGCTCGAACGCCAGGGGAGGCATGAGCCCCGAGATATCCTTGGTCTGCCAAGGCGGCTCGCTGCAGCCCGCAAGCCATAGGGTCACGAATAGTGCCATGATCCATCGGTGCATCCTGCTCCCCCTACTGTGCTGTCGGCGCCACGGCGCGGAAGGTGACACGCTGTCGCTGCTCGCCGGCGAAATGAAGGTTCACCTCGATGTCGTCACTAACAACGAGGGGGCGAGTCCGTTTCATGAGCATGAGATGATAGCCCCCCGGTGCGAACTCGATCTGCTCCCCCGCTGCCAGTTCTAATTGGGCGACGGGTTGCATACTGGTGATGCCATCCTGATTGACAGTGCGATGCATGGTGACATTGCCGAAAGCGGGGCTATCCGCTCCTGTCAGGGTGACGCCCTTCTCACTGGTATTCGTGAGGGTGAAATAGCCTGCCGCGGGCAGGTCCCCGGGCAGAAGCCGAAGACGCGCCTCGCTGACCTGCAGTTCGGCAGCAGCCACCGTGCCGGGCGTCGCGATCAGCAGCAGGAAGGCCCAGCACCAGCGTTTCGCCAGGCGCGGCAGACTAGCGTGTGGCGTGAGAGACATCAGCGGCATCCTCCTTGCGGGCGTCACGGAACAGAAAGCTGAGAATGATCAGAACCCCAATGGCACTCATCATCGAGGCGGGAATCCAGGTCAGCAGGCCGCCGAGGAGTTGGTCAGTCAGAGGATCCAGCGGCCAGGCGCGACCGCAAACCTCGTAGACATCGAAGATCACGTCGCGACTGAAGGTGATATAGGCGCCCAGGAGAATTTGCGGGGGGATCACCGCCAACAGGATGGCGACACGCTTGCCATAGCCGAGACCGCCTTGTTGCGGCGAGCGGCGATCCAGGATCAGCCACCAGAACAGCAACCCATCCAGCGCCATGCTCCAGTTCATCACCTGATAGAGATCAGCGCTGAGCATGGCGTCGAAGTGGATCTCGGGAATCAGCCAGAAATAGATCAGCCCGACGAACAGTAGGGGGGCGATCAGTGGATGCTGCAGAGTCCGATAAACAGGACGCAGCAGGCGCGCGGCCAGGCTCCACCCGGGGAAGGGTCTGATTCGAGTCGGCAAGCCGTCTGCCAGTACCGGCAAGGGGGCGGCCAGGGCGATCAGGAGGGGGCCGGCGTGATGCAGCACCAGGTGCTGGGCCCGATGGGTAAAGAACATGTACTGGGCGAGGTAGTCGTAATGAGTCTGGGTGACGCCATAGATGGTGGCGACACCCAGCAGGTAGGCCAGGATTCGGCCCGCGCCGGTGGCCTCGCCGCGCCGTCTGCGCTGCCGCAGGCCTCGCAGGTAGAGCACGATGGCCAGCAGGCAGCTCGCCGACCAGGTCAGTGAGAACTCCCACGGCAGCAGGTAGCCCAGAGCGACGTCGAGCTCGATAGCCCTTCCCTCCCCAGAATCGGCACGCCAATGGTGAGCTTAGGAGCCCGCCGCACCATGCGGCAAGGTGGGCCTATAAACGCAGGCAAAGCCAGAGCCCGCACCTCGGTGCCTGGTAGGCGAGGAAGGCCGCGCCCCAAGGCAGGGCACCAGTTCAGTGGTTGGGTATAACTGCCAACGCACCGCCAGTGGCCCTGCAGAGGGCGATAGATCCTGTATCAGCCACGCCTGAAGTCAGCGTCACGAGACTGACAAGACCCGCCATGTTGTCCTCGTCATGGCCTGCGCAGCGCGATTTCTGCGTAGATACCCTTGTAGCCAGTGTCGTGCTTTCTATCCGGTTCCGGCGCCGGCTTGGGGTTCAGGGACACCATGCGACCGCTGGGGTCATCCAATAGGCCGCGAAGCTGTCCATCATCGAAGCTCAAGCCCTCGACACCGCGTTGGTTGAGGCGTGTGACGGTGTCTTCCAACGCGGACATGCTGTGCCCTTCTTCTTCCAGCGGCGGGAATGCCTGAACCAGCGGCTGCTCTTCCTCCCAGCCGATCTTGATGGGTTGGTTGACGATTTGGACCTGGGTGTTCGGTGGCACGCGGTCGAAAATCGACTCGATGTCCTCAGGGAACATGCGAATACAGCCACGGCTGGCACGCATGCCGATACCATCCGGCTGGTTGGTGCCATGAATCAAGTAACCGTCGAAACCCAGGATAATGGCATGATCCCCCAGTGGATTATCCGGACCCGGAGGCACCACGCTGGGCGCCTTCTCACCGCGTGCCCTGGCTTCACGCTGGACCGACTCGGGTGGGTACCAGGCAGGGTTCTCGATATTCATGGTGGTTTCGGTGACACCGAGGGGGGTACCGAAGCCTTCACGACCGATGCCGATGGGATAGGTCTCAACGCGTGGCGTTTCACCATCGTCAACCTCCGGATAGTAGTAGAGGCGCAGCTCGGCGATGTTGATGACGATCCCGGTGCGCTCAGCATCGGGCAGGATGAAGCGCCCGGGTATGGTCACCTCGGTACCCTCGCCGGGAATCCAGAGACTCACATCCGGATTGGCGCGCACGATCTCCCTGTACCCCAGGTTGTGTCGCCTGGCGATATCGAGCAGGGTATCTCCTCGATCATCCACCGTTATGCGGTAGGTGTCGCCGATCACATTGCCTTCCTCAGGCAGCGGATAGTGGCCGCGGGGCCACTCGTTCTCCTCTTCGGCCTGAGCAACGCTAATGAGTGCCAGCCAACCGACCAGCACCCCCACCACTGAGCGTGCTCGGAGCTGCCACCATGGACCTTTCCTCGCTGTACTAGAGTGACGTTCCGATAAAGCCATTATTCTCTCCCTTTTCGACTGGACTATTATCATCCAGACCGACGTGTGTTGAGTTTCCATCCAAGCAGCACCAGTAAGGCGGCCAACACCCAGGTCGGCCAGCTACCGGTACGTGTGAACGGTGTGTTCCCCACCATGGGCAGCGCCTCGCCGCGGAGGCTCGTCGCCAAGAACTGTGGTGCGCGGGCCGTGACACGGCCCTGAGTATCGACGATGGCGGTCACCCCGTTGCTGGTGGCGCGGATCAGATAGCGGCCGTTCTCCAGGGCGCGCAGGCGGGCCATCTGCAGATGCTGCAGGGGGCCGATGGAGCGTCCGAACCAGGTGTCGTTGGAGACCGTCAGCAGCAGCTCGGCGTCGCGCGCCTGCTCGGCCACCCGGTCGGCATAGATGATCTCGTAGCAGATGGCGTTACCGATGGTGGTTCCGGCGGCGCGCAGCGGTTCCTGATCGTCGGTGCCAGGCGTCATGGTGGGCATGGGCAGGTCGAAGAAGGCGATGGTGCCGGCGAGCAGGCTCTCCAACGGCAGGTACTCGCCGAAGGGCACCAGGCGCGCCTTACGGTACTTTCCCTCGGCGTTACCCAGGCCGATCACGCCGTTGTAGTAGTCGCCGCCGTCGCGCTGCAGGATGCCGGTGAGCAAGGCGGTGTCGGGGGCGAGGTTGGACTGCACCCGCTCCAGTATTGGCCGGGCCTCCTCCTCGAGCATCGGCAGGGCCGCCTCGGGCCAGACAACCAGGTCGAAGTCGTTGGACTGTGCAAGGGTCAACGCCGTATAGATACTGGCCGCCTCGCGCTGCCCCTCGGGAGTCCACTTGATCGCCTGATCCAGGTTGCCCTGCAGCAGGGCGACCCGCAGCGGCTCGCCGGCCGGGAAGGTCCACTGGGTCGGCAAGGCCATCGGGGCTAGCCAGAGAACAGCGATGGGCGCCGCGGCCCACCAGCGTCGTCTCAGCAGTTCCACGCCCAGGGTGCCGGTCAGGGCGGTGATCAGCGACAGCAGATAGACCCCGCCCACCGGGGCCCAGGCCGCCAGCGGCGAGTCTACCTGGGACGTGCCCAGCAGCAGCCAGGGAAACCCGGTAAACAGCCAGGTGCGCAGCCACTCGCTGAGTACCCAGATGCCGGCGAAGCTGAGGAAGGCCAGGCGTGGGCCCGTGACGCGGCGATAGAGCCAGAAGGGGACGGCGAAGAACAGCGCCAGGCTGGCCACGAACAGGCCGGTGAGGAAGAGCGCCAGGGGCGCCCCCGTATAGCCGTAGTCGTGGATCGCGACGAAGACCCAGGAGGCACCGGAGCCGAACAGGCCCACCCCATAGCACCAGCCGCGGAGGCCGGCCTGAGCGGGTGTCAGGACATGGATGCCGGAATAGACCAGTGCCACCGCCACCGGGCCCAGCCACCACAGCGCAAAGGGCGCGGCGCTGAGAGTGGTCAGTCCCCCGGCGGTCAGGGCCAGCAAACAACCGAGGGCCGGAGAGATCCGGCCGGCAAGCGTCATGTACCGGACTGGCAGGTTCTCTGCATCCATGCCGTTACTCAGACGCTCTGGGGGAGGGACGCTCACGTAAGGCCGCAATCGCAAAGGCGATGACACCCAGGAACAGGGCGATATCCGCCAGGTTGAAGGCGGGCCAGTGCCACTCATGCCAGTAGACGTCCAGGTAGTCTACGACATACCCTCGTACCAGGCGGTCGATGCCATTGCCCAGCGCGCCACCCAGCATCAAGCTGTACCCCAGCGCCTCCAGACGGGGCCTGGGCCTGCACAGCAGGATCGTCAGGACAATAGTCACCATCCCTGTCAGGCCCAAGAAGAGATAGCGCTGCCAGCCGCCTGCATCGGCGAGGAAGCTGAAGGCCGCTCCCGTGTTCCACCAGTGGCCCCAATTGAAGAACGGGGCTAGCGGGATGGTCTGGCCATACGGCATCAGCGCCTGCACCAGCCCCTTGATGGCCTGGTCGGCCAGGCCGACCATAACGGCCAATGCCAACCAGTACCAGCGGCGCGGCACTGTCGGTATCCGCTCTGTCCTCATGACGTGGCTTCCTGGTAGCGCGGGCTTGCCGAGCCAGTCGTGGCATTATTGCCTGGCGAGAAGCGATAGCCCAGCAGCCGCATGGCGTTCAGGGTCACCAGCACGGTGGCGCCGGTATCCGCCATCACCGCGATCCACATGCCGGTGATGCCCAGCGCCGTGGTCACCAGGAAGATGGCCTTCAGGCCCAGCGCCAGGGCGACGTTGGTCTTGACGTTGCGCAGCGTGGCCCGGGACAGGGCGATCAGCTCGGCGATGCCGCCGACGCGGTTCTTGAGCAGCGCCGCATCCGCGGTTTCCAGTGCCACATCCGTGCCGCCGCCCATGGCGATGCCCACCTCTGCCGCGGCCAGCGCCGGCGCATCGTTGATACCGTCGCCCACCTTGCCGACTGGGCCTCGGCCGGCGGCCTGCCAGTCACGAACGCGCTGGGCCTTTTCCTCGGGCATCAGCTCGCCATGTGCCTCGATGCCCAGGCTGTCACCGATGGCCGCGACGGTACGCGCATTGTCACCGCTGAGCATCACCGCCTGCACGCCCAGGCGCGACAGCGCCGTCAGCCCCTCCCGGGCATCGTCGCGAGGTTCATCGCGCACGGCGATCAGGCCCAGCGGGCGCTCGCCTTCGACCAGCACGGCGAGAGTCTTGCCGGCGTGTTCCAGCTCGGCGATCCGAGCGGTCAGATCGTGATCGAGGGCGGCCTGCTCTGCCAGGTGGCGGGGGGTGATCAGGCTCAACTCACGCCCCTCGACCCGACCGGAGACCCCTCGGCCCGACAGGGCGCGGCTCTCACTCGCCAGTGGAAGGGAAAGGCCCAACTGCTCAGCGTGGGCGAGGATGGCCGTGGCGATGGGGTGGCTGGAGTCACGTTCCATCCCAGCCGCCAGCCTCAGGATCTCTTGCGTGCCCTGGCCAGTGGCCCAGTCCTCCACGTCGGTGACCTTGGGGGTGCCGGCGGTGAGGGTGCCGGTCTTGTCCAGCGCCACCGTCCGCAGCTTACCCAGCTGTTCGAGCACCGCGCCGCCCTTGATCAGCAGGCCCCGCCGGGCGCCCGCCGAGAGGCCGGCAGCGATCGCCGCGGGGGTTGAGATCACCAGAGCACAGGGACAGGCGATCAACAGCAGGGCCAGGGCGCGATAGATCGATTCCGACCAGGCCATGGTCGAGACCAGCGGCGGCACCACCGCCATCAGCAGGGCGAGCCCCACCACCGCCGGCATGTAGTAGCGAGCGAAGCGGTCGATGAAACGTGCCACCGGCGCCTTGGCGGCCTGGGCCTCCTCCACCAGGCGGATGACCCGTGCGATGGTGTTGTCCTCGGCGCCGCGGGTTACCTCCACCTCCAGGGCGGCATCGAGGTTGACCGTGCCGGCAAAGACGTCGTCCCCCGGCGCCCGCGTGCGGGGCACCGACTCCCCGTTGATCGGTGACTCATCCAGGTCGGATTCGCCGGTCAGAATACGTCCATCGCAGGGCACGCGGTCGCCCGGTCGCACCAGGACTCGCTGCCCAGGCGTGAGCGAGGCGGCCGAGACCTCACGGGTATCCCCATCCTCCATCAGCCTCGCCGTGGACGGCGTCAGGTCCGCCAGGGCCGAGATGCTGCGTCGCGCCCTCGACGCGGCCACCCCCTCCAGCAACTCGCCTACGGCGAACAGGAAGACCACCACCGCCGCTTCGGCGGCGGCATTGATGGCCAGGGCCCCCAAGGCGGCGATGCTCATCAGCATCTCGATGGTGAAGGGGTTGCGCATCTTCAGCGCACCCCAGGCGCCTTGTGCAATGGGCACCAACCCCACCAGGGTGGCCGCGACGAAGGGCCAGTTGCCTAGGCTAGGCCAGACCAGGCGGAGAACGAAGGCCAGAGCCAGCAGCCCCCCCGTGACGAGCACCAAGCGTCCCTTGGCGGTCTGCCACCAAGAGGCCGGAGCGGCATCCGCCTCATCTCCCTCATCATCGGTGGCAAGCTGGTAGCCGAGCTCGTTAAGGATCCGCTCGATCGCCTCATGAGAAGGCGTCGTATCCTGTTGAGGGTGAATCCTCACCGATCCGGTGACCGAACTGGCCGACACCTCCCCGATGCCCTCCAGGCGGCCCAGAGCGGCCTCTACCTTGCGCTCGCAGCCGCCGCAGTCCATGCCTTCCACCTGCAGTGTCAGCGTCGACGGGATGGTGCCTTGCGTTGGTTCGGTCATGGCGCTGCCTCTCCGAATGTCTTAATCTTGTCCGGAAGCATAATCCCTGTAGCAACTACAGGTTCAAGTCATGCAAGAGGAGCATCAGGATGCCGGAGATTAGCCATGCCATCGGTATCGGGGAGTTGGCTCGCCGTACCGGCTGCCAGCCTGAAACGGTGCGTTACTATGAGCGCATCGAGCTGCTGGAAAACACCTTACGGACTGAAGGGGGTCAGCGTCGCTACGACGAGCGCGCCGTCAGACGGCTGACCTTCATTCGCCATGCCCGGGACTTCGGCTTCTCGGTGGATGCGGTACGTGAACTACTGGCGATGTCCGACCAGCCCGACATGTCCTGTCAGGAGGTCGATGCCGTTGCCAAGCATCACCTGGAGGAAGTGGAGTCACGTCTGCAGCGGCTCTCGGCACTGCGTGACGAGCTCAGGCGGATGGTGAGCCAGTGTGATGGGGGGAAAGTCGAAAGCTGCCGGATCATCGAGGTGCTGAGTGATCACCAGCTGTGTATCAGTGAGACAGCCCACAAAGGCGCTCACGACTTTGGGTAACCTCCTGCGCGTCCCAGCGTGCCCTAGTTGAGACATTCAGGAGCAGCATGATCACCATGCTCCATTGAGACTCCCAGGGTCGCCTTGTTCTGGTGACCGCTGCGATGGTCTCGGGAGTGATCTCATGGCCAATGACATACACCATCACGCCGGCGGTGAGGCTGCCTAAAAACCCAGCGTGACTGTCGAGATACCTTCCATAACCCCTTCCCGGGTGAAGCGATTGCCGCTGAGGCGGCAGGGTCTCATGACGATAGGCAGATCGTGCCCACCGAGGCGGGTTGCATCGCAAGCCCGCCTGGTGGCTTATCGATTGTCCAATGCGGCCAGATCGGGAGCAGCGGACGTTCCAATGTTTTTTTGCAGACGTGTCCGAGCCTCGAAAAGTGCGCTGCGATACTCCTGGCGTGTGGGTGACTCACTCAGAAGGATGAGTTGCCCTTCCTCGAGAGGATCCACGGGGCGGTCATCCACTCTCACCTCGTAGTGCAGGTTGGGCCCCGTGGCGAGTCCGGAGGCCCCTACCTCACCCAGTTTTTCGCCGGCCTTGATGGAGTCCCCGACCGCCAGCCTGGCGACGAACCGGCTGAGGTGCGTATAGCGACTGATGGTGCCCGTCTCGTGCTCTATCTCGACGACACGACCATAACCTCCCCGGCGACCGATGAAGGAAATGCGCCCCCGTGCGGTGGCCATGACCGGGGTGCCGCGAGGCGCGGCAAGATCGATACCGTCATGACGTCGGACCTCTCCGGATACGGGATGGCGCCGGTTGCCGAAGGGAGATGTCAGGCGTGCGCCGAGAACCGGAATCTGCAAGGAGTCCAAGAGGCTACCATTTTTAAATAGCATCACGGTGGTTCTCTGGTCCGCCGGCCACAGCACCTCCAGCCGCTCCCCCTGGTCAACCAACCTCATATAGGTCAGACGGGGAGGCCCGACTCGAGTGCCATCCTCACGGCGATCTTCTTCCCACAGTAATTGCAGGCGCTCGCCCCCCGCGATATCACGGCGTGTGTCCATGAGTCCGCCCAGCAGCATGTCAAGCTCTGCTGCGAAACGCCTGGGTATCTCCTCAGCCTCCAAGGCGGCATAGAGTGACGTCTTGACATCTACTTCACGACCCAAGGTCAGGGTGTCGAGGCGAGGCTGGACAATGCGCGTCGACGGACGCTCACCCAGGGTGACGACGTACTGAATACCCGAGTCACGCTCGATGGCCACCGACACCGGCTGTCCCGTCGCCATAGAGGTGAAAGTGATACGATCTCCGGGCAGCAATCGTCTCGGGTCGAACCTGTTCGCCAGCGAGGTCGCCGCTTGGGTGCGCATCTCGGCATCCACGCCAAGCTGCTGCAGCAGTGCGTCCAGGGTATCCCCTGGTGCCACAGTGAGCTCTTGGGCGACGCGACCTTGTGCCCTGGCCGATACCGGCTTGGCCGGTGATAATCCGGCACGCTCTTGCCAACGGGCTTCAGCCAACACGGGGCTCAGGACCATCAGTCCCGCTAGCAACCAGCGTCGTGTCATGATGCATCCCCTTCGCCGGAGACCTCGGCTACCTCACGGTTAACGGCGTCGACCAGCTCCTGCATGCCGAAGGGGTCCAACAGCTCGCCATTGACGAAGAAGGTCGGCGTCTTGCTGATCTGGTTGGCCTCGACGTCAGCCTTGTCCTGGTCGAAGACCGCCTGTACCTCTGGTGAATTGAGCTGCTCTTCGGCTGTGGCTCTGTTCAGTCCGGCCTCGCTGGCGATCTCCATGATCGCTTCCTCATCGACACTGCCATGAGCCGCCCACTGGCTCTGCCGAGCCAGCAGCGCCTCCAGCACCGGTTGGAAGGCATCCTGGCGCCTGGCCACTTCGAGCACGCGAATGGCGGTTTCGGATACGTCTCCGTGGAAGGGGGTGTAGCGCACCACCAGCCGCACCTTCTCGGGGTAGGCTTCCAGGATGCGTTTGGTCAGCGGATAGAAGGCACGGCAGGCCTCACAGGCCGGGTCGAAGAACTCCACGACCGTCACCGGTGCCTCTTCCGATCCTAGGACCGGCGAGTGCGCGCGCACCAGCGAATTCTCGGCCTGTGCACCCTCTCGGCTCGCCGTCTCGGCGCCCATGCCCAACAACGAGGGCCTCGACACGATCACGATGATGGCCGTCAGCATCAACGCTCCGGCCAGGATAAACGTCGCCTTTTTGTACATTTTTCTCTCAATTTCAAAGAGTTAGGTTTAAAAAAGCTCAGGATACTGCTGAGTGGAGCTCAGCCGCTGTTGGGTGCCTAAGTCGGCGAATAGTGGCGTGTTATCCATGCCCATAAAGGTTGGCATCCTGATGTGCATAATCAATATGCTCGAATTCCAAGCTGGAGTGGCCAATGCCAAAGCGCGCTTTCAGCTGAGCTTTGATATCCGCCTTGATCGCCTCGAGCTGCTGCCAGCCGGCTTCCGTCGTCACCACGTGGCAGTCAAGCGCGGCGGTATTCTCCTGCATTTGCCATAGGTGAACATGATGCACATCCTCAACCCCTTCGACGCTGCGCAGGAGATCAATGACGGATTGACCATCGACATCGGGTGGCGAGCCCAGCATCAGTGTCCGGATAGGGGTACCTATCTCCGTAAAGGCAAGATAGAGAATATAGAGTGCAATACCGATCGTAATCGCGGGGTCTACCCAACGCATGTCATACAGCAGAATCAGTGAGCCCCCGATGATCACGGCGATGGACGCAAAGGCATCAGACAGGTTGTGCAGGAAGAGGGCGCGGATATTGACGCTATGTTTTTGCATCGACCAGGTGAGCAAGGCCGTTAGCGCATCGACAAGAAGAGCGACAATGCCAATGATAACGACTATCCAGCCCTGAATCTCTGGCGGGTTGATCATGCGCATGAAGCCTTCGTAAATTAGATAAATGCCAACGATAATGAGGGTGGTGTAGTTGATCAGCGCTGCGACAACCTCGATTCGGCCATAGCCAAACGTCATCTGTGAGTCGGGCGGTCGTCTCGCGATCTTGCGGGCAGCAAACGCAATGACAAGCGCAGCCATGTCGGAAAAATTGTGCAGCGCATCCGCGATCAGCGAGAGGCTTCCCGCCAGAATGCCCCCAACGATCTGGGCAAGGGTCAATATCCCGTTGGCCCAGATGGCGATACTCACCCGACGGTCACCAGAGGTGGGGGCAAGATGGGGATGATCGTGATGATGTCCCATGCGTCATCCTTGTGGTGTCACCTGATGACCCAGCAGTATAAAACCTATAGCAACTCAAGCTTCAAGCCCGAACTCTGTTGAAGGCCGAGCCGGGGTTAGGAGTACGGAACTTTGCATAGTGGGCACTGTACCAAGTTGGCTACCATGTTCCATGCCCCCGGAAGGAGCCCATTGTGATACCCAAGCCTTACTCGCACGCCTGGCTGATGAGCTTAGCTTTACTGCTGATGGTGGCAACGCCAGCCCTCGCCGAGCCACAGCTGCCGGACTTCACGGAACTGGTCGACGAGGCCGCGCCGGCCGTGGTCAACATCTCCACCTCCCGCAAGGTCGAGAGGTCCATGACGTCCTCACGGCAATTTGGGGGGCAGGAGGTGCCGGAGATCCTCCGTGACTTCTTCGACGACCGCTTCCCGATGCCACCTGGCGGTGCGCCCAATCGCAATGAAGAGCCGCGTCGGTCACTGGGGTCGGGCTTCATCTTCGATCAAGACGGCTACATCATGACCAACGCGCACGTGGTCAAGGAGGCCGACAAGATTCTGGTGCGCCTCAACGACCGTCGCGAACTCTCGGCCGAGCTGGTGGGGGCCGACGAGAAGACCGATGTGGCGGTCCTCAAGGTCGAGGCGGATAACCTACCCACCCTGCAACTGGGCAACTCCGACAACCTCCAGGTCGGCCAGTGGGTCGCCGCCATAGGCTCACCCTTCGGCTTCGACCACTCGGTGACGTCCGGGATCATCAGTGCCATCAACCGCACCCTGCCCCAAGACGTCTACGTTCCCTTCATCCAGACCGATGTGGCGATCAACCCGGGCAACTCGGGCGGACCACTGTTTAACCTCGACGGTGAGGTCGTGGGCATTAATTCCCAGATCCTGACCCGTAGTGGAGGCTACATGGGCCTCTCCTTCGCCATTCCCATTGATGTGGCACTGGATGTGGCCAACCAGCTCCGTGAAGAGGGGTACGTGAGCCGCGGCTGGCTGGGCGTCAGCATCCAGCCGGTATCCAAGGACCTGGCGGAGTCCTTCGGCATGGAGCAGGCCGAGGGTGCCTTGATTGCCCAGGTCGAGCCCGGCAGCCCTGGGACAGAAGGCGGCCTCAAGGCCGGTGATGTCATCCTTGAGGTGAACGGCCAGGAAGTGGACCACTCCACCACGCTGCCGCGCCTGATCGGTGAGACGGCCCCCGGCGAAGACGTTGATCTCTCCGTGTTGCGCGATGGTCAGCAGGAGACCATCACGGTGGAAGTTGGCGAGTGGCCGGATGCCGGCCCCGGTCAATCCGATGGCGACCCGGTTCGACTGGGCATCGCGGTTCAGCCGTTGAACGACATGGAGAAGCGTCGGCTTGGCATCGATCACGGGGTGCGCATCGTCAAGGTGGCCCCCGCCGGACATGCCGCTGCCGTCGGCATTCGCCCCGGCGATGTGCTGGTCAGACTGGGCCAGCAGCCGGTAGAGAGTCCGGAACAGCTGAAGGAGATGCTGACCCGCCTGCCAGATGATCAAGCGGTGCCTGTTCTGCTCAACCGCGAAGGCCGCACCTACTTCGTGGCCCTGCGAGTGGGCAATGGTGACTAACCGCGACTGAGTAGCGTTCAATACATCAGCACAGCGGCGCCCTGGCGAACAGGATCGCTGGGGCGTTTCTTCAGACTCTCGTACATTCTAATGCACGGCTGGGGAGGGTATCCGGATTTAATGGTTGATGCGTCAACCTACTGTTGGTGCATGCTTCCCTCGCTAATTCCAGCAAGAACCCCACACGCCTCAACTTCCCGGCCATCGTTGCAACTCGCTCTCAGTGAAACGAGTTGTTTCTCAAGCGCCTGTAGAGCGGTTATCTGCGAGCGCACGTGAGAGATGTGATCATCGAGCAAAGCGTTCACGGCGGCACAAGGTTGGTGAGGGTCGTCCTGATACCTCTGTAGCTCGTGAATCTCTGCTAGCGACAGGTCCAGGATTCTGCAGCGACAAATGAAAGCCAGCCGCTCACCATGTTCCTCGGTATAGACACGGTAACCGTTCTCCTGCCGATCAGGCGACGGTAACAGGCCCTGTCGTTCATAGAAGCGGATCGTCTGTGTATCGACCCCTACCAACTCTGCCAACTGACCAATACGCACCAAGCTCCTCCTCAACGGATTCTCTCCGCTCTGTTGACCTTATAGTGACTATATGGTTTTAAATGATAGCCCGATAATATTCAAGTGGAGTCGTATCATGAGCAAAACCTGTGGAGCCCCCTGTGGCGGCGATGCGACGCCCATAGCGGATACCGATATGCGTCGCTCCTCCGAAGCATCGGGGAAATGGGTCAGCGTTTATGCCGTGCCGAAGATGGACTGTCCATCGGAAGAGCGAATGATTCGCCTTGCCCTGAACGGCTTTGAGGAGATTCGGGTGCTGTCCTTCGACTTGTCGAACCGCCGATTAGAGGTCGTGCATGACGGCGAGGTCGAGCCCATCACCGCAAAACTGACAACCTTGGGGCTAGGAGCCTCGCTTCAGGAAACGGCCGCTGCCGATCCTGAGTCGATCAAGGCGGTCGGTGACACGTCGGCCTCTGCCGCGCAGGAGTCCGGCACCCTGCGTTGGTTGCTCGGTATCAATGCGGTCCTGTTCGTGGTGGAAATGACGGCCGGCCTGATCGCGCACTCCACCGGCCTGATTGGAGAATCCCTGGACAATTTTGCCGATGCGGCCGTGTACGGGCTCGCCCTGTATGCGGTTGGGCATAGCGTAAAAATGCAGGTGCGTGCCGCGCATCTTGCAGGTGTGCTCCAACTGATTCTGGCGGTTGGCGTACTCGCAGAGGTGGTCAGGCGCTTTGTATTCGGTAGCGAGCCTGAATCGCTGATGATGATGGCGATTGCATTCGTCGCATTGATTGCCAATACCAGTTGTCTGCTGCTGATATCCAAACATCGAGAGGGCGGGGCGCACATGAAGGCAAGCTGGATATTCTCGGCCAATGACGTGGTGATCAACCTGGGGGTCATCACCGCCGGCGCCTTGGTCGCGTGGACCGGAACCAATTATCCGGATCTGATTATCGGCACCATCGCGGGGGTCATTGTGCTCAACGGTGCCAGGCGCATTCTGGCGCTCAAGGGTTAAATAATGTCTATTAATAGCTATTCAGTGGCCTGCTGAGCCAGTTCACCTAGCAAAGTCACCTCAAGCACGACGCCAGTGTTGCGAAGACACTCTGGAGCCTGGTGGCCTCCCTCGCCACGGGCAATGGCGCGCGTCCGATCTGGACGCCTTTCGTCAGGATCCGGTCACGGCGAAGCTGCTGGGCATCGAGACCGTGCCGGCGAGAGGCCGCCTCGGCAAATACCTGGTACGCATGGGGACGGTCCACCTCGACGCGCTCCAGAGCATCGCTCGCTACTGGGCAAGGCACTTGGCGCCGCCGATCCTGGACTATCAGGTCAAGACCCTGAGCTATGTGCCAGTGTTCGTGGATGGCACCGCCATCGAAGTGGATGGCCAGTTGTTCGGGGAATCGCCTCATTACACGCGAGCTTGATCAGCGGGGAACAGCACCCCCCAGAAATTGAAGCCAGCGAACCTCGGGACCTTCGAAAGATAGCCCGTCTCCATCCGCTGGATACCGAAGCCTGCGTGCCCGATAAGCTCGGGTATGTCGCGGTTGAGATGGCAGCCCCCCGCCACTCTGCGCCACAGGGGATTGATACGGCGCTGCCACTGGCGTACGGCTTCGTCGGGCGCCGTGCCGTGTTCGCAGAACAGCAGTTGGCCACCCGGCTTGAGCACGCGACGCATCTGCTCCAACGCCCGGTGCCAGTCCGGAATCGTGCACAGGGTGTAGGTGAGCACCACGGTATCGACACTGTTGTCGTCGAGAGGGACCTCCTCGCCCGGCAGGTCCAGCCAGCGCACCTCGAACTGTGCGCTGGCGACGTTGTGGCGGGCCTTGCGTCGCATGCCTTCGGAAGGCTCGAGCCCCCAGACCAGCTCGACCCGGTCCGGATCGTAGTGGGGAATATTGAGCCCGGACCCCATACCCACCTCCAGAACACGGCCCCGGGCTTGCGGCACCACGGCCGCCCGCTGACGATCGACCACCGTGTTGCCACACGCCAGGTGGAGGAAATGCGGCAGAACACGATTCTCGTAGAAGGACATCTGTATCGTCATCCCGTGTGGTTGCCAGGTGATCGAAATACGGTGTGATCGAAACCAGACCGGTTCGTTATGCCACCACCTTGAAGTAGCGCATCATACCGGCATCCTCATGCTCCATGGTGTGGCAGTGGTACATGTAGAACCCCTCGAAGTCCTTGAAGGTCAGAGCGATGCGCACCCGTTCCTCCGGGAACACCAGCACCGTGTCATGCAATCCCGCGTCGATGATCCCATCGTGCAGGTCCGTCTTGCCGCCCGCCGATATCCGCTCCTGAACCAGGAATTGCAGTCCATGAACGTGCATGGGGTGCGGCATCATGGTGTTGTTGACGAACTCCCAGATCTCCGTCTGCGCCAGCCGGACGATCTCGTCATCTGCCACCGTCGCGCCCTCCATCTGCCGGCCGTTGATCGTGAACCCCTGCATCATGCGCATGCCCAGCTCGAAGCGGCGTACTGGCGTATCGGCCTGAACCGGGGAGGCCGGCAGGTCTTGAGCCAAGCGTTCCGGCAGGGTTTCCGCATCGTTCGCCCGTGCGACGACGGCGAAGGTAACTAGCGAGAGCCGCTCGCTTCCCATCATGTCGCGCATCATGCCTCGATCCATCATCTCGCCCATTCGATCACCCATCATCCCTCGATCCATCATGCCGCCCATTCGATCGCCCATCATGCCCCGGTCCATCATGTCGCCCATTCGCTCGCCCATCATGCCGAGTTGGTACTCCTCGCTCACCAGCTGTACGGACTCTCCCGGCTCGGTGTCGCCAAAATCGACCCACAGATCGATCCGTTGGGCCGGCGCCAGTGTGACCGAGCGGCGCCGCTCGGGCTTGGCGAGCAGGCCACCGTCGGTGCCGATGACGGTCACCGCCCGGCCATCGCTCCAGGCCAGCTTGTAGATGCGCGAGTTGGAGCCGTTGAGCAGGCGCAATCGATATGGCTGCGTGGACACCTCGCGTCGCGCGTCCGGGTGGCCGTTCACCAGTACCCGCTCCCCGCGAAAGCCCTGCATGCGGGTCATCATCGCCCCCATGCCACCATCGTCGATGTACTGAAGCTCATTGCCATTGCTAAAGGTGCGATCCTGCAGGATGAGGACCAGTTCCCGCTCTCCGTCGGGGAGCTCCAAGGCACGCTCGGCGTCGTCGTTGATGATCAGTGGACCGGCAAGGCCGGCGTAACTCTGAAAGCCAACCCGGCCACCATCGGGGCCGTGAGGATGGGGGTGGTACCAGTACAGACCGGCACGATCCACGACATCGAAGGCGACCGCCATGCTCGTCGCTGGCGCGATCGGCAGGCGCGGTTGACCATCCACGTCCGGTGGTACGTGCAGACCATGCCAATGCACGGTGGTGTCTTCGGGGAGATCGTTGTCGATGCGTACCCGCAAGCGCTGACCACGACGCAGGCGAATCAATGGCCCCGTATAACTCTCACCCACGGGCGTCAGGGTATCTTCAGGCCCGACGATTCGCTCGGCCGTGTAGCGCCAGACGTCGCTCGGCGCACCGGGCAGGATAGCCACCTTGTCGGGACGGGCTCGCACACGCAGGTCGACGTCGAAGGGCCCCTCCATGGCCGTTGACGCGGACGCCGCCCGCAGAGCGGGGCGATATCTCCCGGTCCATACCCCGGCCCCCACCAGGGTCGACAACGCCGCCACACCGCCGATGCGGCGCAATACGCTACGTCGCTGCAGGTCGACATAAGCCATGATGCTCCCCCTCCTCTATGGTTGTCGGCGGCCCCGGCTCATAGCTTGGCGGCGCGTAGCCGCAGTGCGTTGGCGATGACCGAGACCGAGCTCAGGCTCATCGCGGCGGCGGCGTAGATGGGACTGAGCAGCCAGCCGGTGAACGGAAACAGCGCCCCGGCGGCCAGAGGCACCCCCAGGCTGTTGTAGACGAAGGCGAAAAACAGGTTCTGGCGGATATTGCGCATCACCCAGCGACTGAGATGGCGGGAGCGAACAATGCCGGAGAGATCCCCTCTCACCAGAGTCACCCCCGCGCTCTGGATGGCGACATCGGTCCCCGTGCCCATGGCGATACCGAGGTCAGCCTCGGCCAGGGCGGGGGCGTCATTGACGCCGTCGCCGGCCATGGCGACCACGCGCCCGGCCTCGCGATGCTCGCGCACGATACGCCCTTTATCTTCCGGCAGTACGTCCGCTTCAATTTAGTCGATACCAAGTTGGCGCGCCACGGCTTCGGCGGTGGTACGGTTGTCGCCGGTGAGCATAACCAGGCGCAGGCCATCCTCTTTGAGCGTCCGGATCGCCTGTGCGGTGGTTTCCTTGATCGGGTCCGCGACACCGATGAGTCCCATGACCTGATCATCGGCCACCAGGAACATCACGGTTTGCCCTTCGGCTTGCAGCGTCTCGGCACGCTGCGTCCATTCCCGCGCCTCCACACCACGTGTTTCGAGCAGCCGGGCATTGCCAAGCGCAAGCTCGCGTCCTTCGACCCGACCGGTGACCCCCATGCCGGTCACCGCCTCGAAATCGCTGGCATCGCTCAGCTCGACATGATGCTCTTGCGCAGCACTGACAATGGCCTCGGCCAACGGATGTTCGCTGCCTCGCTCGAGGCTGCCGGCAAGTTGCAGCAACTGCGCTTCATCACTGCCGGAAACGGGCTTGAGGGATACGACCCGGGGTTTACCCTCTGTGAGGGTGCCGGTCTTGTCGACGACCAGGGTGTCGACTTTCTCGAAACGTTCCAGTGCCTCGGCATTCTTGATCAACACGCCCGCCCGGGCCCCGCGACCGACCCCAACCTGGATCGACATCGGCGTCGCCAAGCCGAGCGCACAGGGACACGCGATGATCAGCACCGATACCGCGGCGATCACCGCGTAGGCCATCGCCGGCGGTGGCCCCCAGATCCCTCAGGCAATAAATGCCAGGATCGCCACGATAACCACCGCGGGGACGAAATAGCCGGCGACCACATCGGCAAGCCGCTGAACGGGCGGCTGCGAACGCTGCGCTTCGGCCACCATTTCCGCGATCTGCGAAAGCACCGTGTCCTCGCCGACCTTGTCGGCGCGCATGACGAAGCTGCCCTGACCACTCACGGTGCCGCCGATGACCGTGTCGCCCTCGCGCTTCTCGACGGGAAGGGACTCCCCGGTCACCATCGATTCGTCCAGCGTGCTGTGGCCTTCGAGCACCTCGCCATCGACCGGCACCTTGTCACCGGGGCGTACCCGTAGACGGTCACCGGTACACAGCTCGTCGAGCGAGACCTCCTCGTCATTGCCCTCGGCATCGATGCGTCGTGCGGTCGGCGGCGCGAGATCGAGGATCGCGCGCAGCGCACTGCCGGTCTTCTCGCGGGCGCGGGCCTCGATCACTTGACCGAGCAGGATCAGCACGACGATCACCGCCGCCGCCTCGAAATACACGCCGACCGAGCCATCGGCGTCACGGAAAGTGGCCGGGAATATCCCAGGGGCGAGCGTGGCGACGACACTGTAGCCATAGGCCGCCCCCACACCGAGGGCGATCAGCGTGAACATGCTGAGGTTGCGTGTGACGAGGGACTTCCAACCACGCAGGAAGAATGGCCATCCGGCCCATAGCACCACGGGCGTGGCAAAGATCAGTTCGATCCAGTGACCACTGCCGGCGGGCAGCACCTCATCCACCCAAGGGCCGATACCGGGCAGCACGCTGCCCATGGCGACGAACAACACCGGCAGCGTCAGCAGGCCGCCCACCCAGAAGCGTCGGAACATCTCGAGAAACTCGAAGCTGCGTTCCTCTCCGGAAACGCGGGTGAGCTCGAGTGCCATGCCACACTTGGGGCAGTCGCCGGGCTCATCCTGCCGCACCTCCGGATGCATGGGGCAGGTATACTGGACCCTCGACGACGGTTGCGGCTTGACGGGTTCCAGCGCCATGCCGCACTTGGGACACTCCCCCGGCTCCTCGCTCTCTACGCCAGAACACATGGGGCAGAAATAATTGGCCTTGCCACTGGGCTTCGACGCAGCCGCCGAGGTGGCGGCAAGCACGGCGCCTGGATCCTCGCGAAAGTGCTCGTCGCACTGCTTGCTACAGAAATAGTAACGCTCACCGCGATGCTCGACGCTCTCCGTCGAGGCGGGATCGACGCTCATGCCACAAACGGGGTCTTTTTCCATGAAGAACCCTCCATTGTACAAAAGGTTTCTGTTGCGTGGTCGGTGGCGTTTCTCCTCGCTGATATGAACAGGTTACACCTTGCCACCGCCGCCGACCCGACTATCCCAGTGTCGCCAGCGAGGGAAACCAGTCGACCATGATGCTGGAAAGCCGCGTCATGGTGCCCGAGACGATGGCGATGCCCATCAGGATAACGATCGTGCCGGCGACTGGGCGAGCATAGGCGCTCCACCTACCCAGACTTTGCCGATGCAGGGCGAATCGATTGATCAGCAGGGTGCTGGCGAGAAAAGGCAGCGCCAGGCCCGCCGAGTAGGCGCTGAGATAGAGCATGCCGGCCTGGGCACTGGCGGCGCTGGAGGTGGCCATCAGGATGGCGCCCAGGATGGGGCCGATACAGGGCGTCCAGCCGATGGCAAAGGAGATCCCGAACACCGTCGCCGACAGCGGGGAGCCACCCTGGACGTTCGGTGTGAACTGAAGGGTGCGCTGGAACAGCGGCAACCGGAACACACCGGTCATGAACAGGCCCAGCACGATCACCGCCGAGCCGGCGACCCAGTTGAATTCCTGGCGATACCCCCGCATCAGCTGGCCGATACCACTGGCGCCGAGTCCCAACAGGATGAACACGATGCTGAAGCCGAAGACGAAGAAGGCACTGAGGATCAATGCCTCCAGGCGTCTATCGGCCTTGCCGGCACTCCCGCCCGTGACCACCGACAGGTAGGCCGGCAACAGCGGCAAGGTGCAGGGCGAGAAGAAGGAAACCAACCCGCCGGCGAAGGCGCCAATCAGACCGATAGAAGAGAGAGATTCCAAGGCGTTACGCTTCCTGGGGGGGGCAAGGTGCTGGGCGCGAAGCAGCCTGGGGCCGGCCGCCTACTTCGGACATGGTTAGGCAGAGAATTCTAAGGGTTGCGCCTACCTCAAAGTCATCCATGAGTTAATGCCTTTTGATATAACGTAAAAGAATAGACTCCTTTCCTCGAAAGCCCTTGACCTTAAAGTTGACTTAAAGGTTATCGTGCGTAGTGCATCATCCGACACTTACCATAGATAAGGATAGTGAGATGACCCTACAGCTAGGGGAGATAGCTCCCGATTTCACGATCGAATCCACCGAAGGCACGCTTGGCTTTCATCAGTGGCTGGGCAAGGACTGGGCCGTACTGTTCTCGCACCCCGCCGATTATACGCCAGTCTGTACCACGGAACTTGGCGCGTTTGCCAGGCGAAAGGACGAGTTCGCCGCGCGTGGCGTCAAGCTGGTGGGGGTATCGGTCGACCCCCTCGCTTCTCACCACGACTGGGCGAAGGATATCGAGCAGACCCAGGGCGCGGCCCTGAACTATCCCCTACTGGCGGACGAAGACCAGGTGGTGGCGACGCTGTATGGAATGATCCACCCGAAAGCCGACCCCAAGGTGACGGTGCGTACCGTCTTCATTATCGATTCCGACAAGAAAATTCGCCTGACCTTGACCTATCCGCCCAGCACCGGGCGCAACGTCGACGAAATCCTGCGGGTCATCGACTCGCTTCAGCTAACCGACAAGCACAAGGTTGCAACGCCCGTCGACTGGCAAACCGGTGACGATGTCATCATCTTGCCATCGCTCACGGATGACGACGCCAGACAACACTTCCCCGACGGCTGGGATGCCAAGACACCCTATCTGCGGGTCGTGCGCCAACCGGACTAGTCGAAGTCACGACTCGTGACTCAGGCTGCCCGGCCCAGTCGGGCGGCTAGAAGCTCCGATTCACAGTGCGAGAGGTGAAGCCATGCAAACCCTCAGTATCGGTGAGCTTGCCGAACGTAGTGGGATCGCCAGTCAGGCGATCCGATATTACGAGAAAGAGAAGCTCATGCCCGCCCCCCCACGGACGGAAGCCAACTATCGGCGTTATCCCCTGGATGCCGTGGCCCGGTTGCAATTCATCGTCCATGCCAAGCAGTGGGGCTTTACGCTCGACGAGATCCGTGAGCTGTTGATCCTCCAGGATGCCAACGGCGACCGGGCACAGGCCAAGCGCATCGCCGGCGAGAAGCTGCACAAGATTCGCGAGCAGATCAAGCATCTCTCGCAAATCGAGGCTGTGCTGTCCAAAACGCTTGAAGAATGTACAGGCGAAGGACCGATGCAGGAAGGCTGCCCCATCGTCGACGCCATCGCCGATAGGGACGAATGAGCGGCCTCGTCGCTTCTGGCAGTGTAACGCAGGAGTCCCGAAGCGCGCACGCTGGGCTGATGAAGAACCAAGTTGGGGGAGACCGCAATGGCGGAAAACGTCGATATCGAGATTCGGGGCATGTCCTGTGCGTCCTGCGTCGGACGGGTTGAGCGGGCCCTCGGCCAGCAGCCGGGCGTGATTAACGCTCAGGTGAACCTGGCCACACAGAAGGCGGCGATCCAGATAGAGGGAGGCTCCACGACGGCCAGCCTGCTCGACGCTATCGTAACGGCGGGCTATCAGCCGGTGGTGGAGAGCCTCGAGATTCCCGTCGCCGGCATGAGCTGCGGATCCTGCGTCTCGCGGATAGAACGAGCGCTCGGCAAGCTGCCCGGCATGGTGGAGGTGAGTGTCAATCTCGCCACCCAGAAGGCCTTCGTCCGTTTCCTGCCGGGGACCGTATCGCTGGCACGCATTCAGCATGCCATCCGCGAGGCGGGCTATGAACCGCAGGAAACCGAGTCGCAGCAGCAGGCGGACGACGAGGATCGCGAGGGACGACAGCTTCTCCACCGGGTCATTCTCGCGGCAGTGCTCACCATCCCGGTGGTCATCATCGCCATGGGAAAAGTGATTCCCGACTTTGATGCGCTCTTGGCGAGTCTGATGCCGCATCGCGGCTGGATGGGCGTCGAGTGGCTGCTGACCACGCCCGTGCAGTTCTATGCCGGGGCGCGCTTCTATCGCGGTGGTTATGCCGAACTTCGACATCTCAACCCGGGCATGAACAGTCTGGTCATGATCGGCTCGAGCGCCGCCTACTTCTATTCGGTCGCCGCTCTGCTGGTACCCGGCTTTTTCCCGGCTGATACCGCCGTGAGCTACTTCGAGGCGGCGGCGGTGATCGTGACGCTGATCCTGTTGGGACGCTACTTCGAGCACATCGCCAAAGGCCGTACCTCCGAGGCGATCAAGAAGCTCCTGCAGTTGCAGGCGAAAACCGCCCGCGTCATCCGCGATGGCGAAGCGGTCGAGGTGCCGATCGAGGCCGTCGTGCCCGGCGATCGCATCCTGGCCCGCCCGGGCGAGCGTATCCCGGTGGATGGCATCGTTGAAGAAGGCCATTCCTTCGTCGACGAGTCGATGATCAGTGGCGAACCGGTACCGGTTGCCAAGCAGCAGGATGCCGAAGTCGTCGGCGGCACCATCAACAAGAACGGCGCGCTTACCTTCCGCGCCACTCGGGTCGGTGCCGACACCGTGCTGTCACAGATCGTCAAGATGGTGGAAGCGGCACAGGCCGAGAAACCCCCGATCCAGCAGTTGGCCGACAAGATCGCCGGTGTCTTCGTGCCCGTGGTCATCGCCATCGCCCTGATCACCTTCGGGGTGTGGTTCGCCGTCGGGCCGGCCCCGGCGCTGTCCTTCGCCTTCGTCACCACGGTGAGTGTGCTGCTGATCGCCTGCCCCTGCGCGATGGGCCTGGCCACCCCGACTGCGATCATGGTCAGTAGCGGCAAGGGGGCCGAGATGGGGGTGCTGTTTCGCAAGGGCGCGGCGCTCGAGACGCTGGCCAAGATGGATACCGTCGTGCTGGACAAGACCGGCACCCTGACTCAGGGTCGCCCCGAGCTGACCGACTTCGAAGTGATCGAGGGGCACGAGAATGAGGTGCTGCGACTGGTCGCGGCAGTGGAAGCCCAGAGCGAGCACCCCATCGCCGATGCCATCGTGCGCGGCGCCCAGGCGCGTGGACTCGAGCTGCCGGCCGTCAGCCATTTCAGCGCCGAGCCGGGCTACGGCATCGAAGCCGACGTCGCCGGTCACCGGCTTTACGTAGGGGCCGATCGCTACATGAACCGGCTCGGGATTGGGCTCGGCAAGGCGGAAGAGCGCGCCAAGGCGCTTGCCGAGGATGCCAAGAGCCCCCTCTATGCCGCGGTGGACGGCCGACTCGCCGCGGTCATCGCGGTGGCCGATCCGCTCAAGGAGGGCTCGGCCGAAGCCATTTCAGCACTCAAGGCGCTGGGGCTGGAAGTGGCGATGCTCACCGGCGACAACCGCGCCACCGCCGACGCCATCGCCCGACAGGTCGGCATTCAGCGCGTACTCGCCGAGGTGCTGCCTGACCAGAAGGCAGACGAGATCAAGCGACTACAGGCCGAGGGCGGTAAGGTCGCCTTCGTGGGCGACGGGATCAACGATGCGCCGGCGTTGGCGCAGGCAGACGTGGGCATCGCCATCGGTACCGGGACGGATATCGCCATCGAGGCCGGTGATATCGTGCTGATGCGTGGCGACCTGCGGGGCATCGTCAATGCCGTGGCACTCTCCAAGCGCACCCACCGGACCATCATCGGGAATTTCGTCTGGGCCTATGGCTACAACGTGGCGCTGATCCCCGTGGCGGCGGGCGTGCTCTATCCGTTCATCGGCGTATTGCTCAGCCCCATGCTGGCGGCAGCCGCCATGAGCGTCTCCAGCGTCTTCGTGTTGACCAACTCGTTGCGGCTACGCCGCTTCACGCCGGATATCGATGACGCTTCGCCGGTGACGGGCGGTGAACCCCAGGCGGTTCGGGCCCGCCAAGTCTGAGTAGCAAAATTTAATAGGAGACCAAGATGATGGGAAGCGAAGCATGCACGTGGGGGATGGCAGGGATGGGGCTCATTTCCATCCTGCTGATTATCGCGCTGGTGTTTGGCGTCGCCGCGCTCGCCAAGTATCTGTTCTTCGGAAAGAAGCGTGATAGCTGACAGCCCATCGCTACAAGCAGGCACGATTCCGGGGTTGATCAGAGAGCGACAAAGAGACCGTTCATGAAGAAAATCATCTATTCCACTTATTGCCTTGTTATTGCAGGGCTGTTCGGTCTCATTACGCTTCCCGCTCTGGCGGAGGAAGCGGGGGGCGATTCCCTTGAAGGCCACCAGGCCATTAGTGCAGCCGATACTGGAGCTCCCCTGCCCGCATCGATTACGACATTATTGGATCAAGGACTCAAATTCCATGGAACCTTTAATGCCCCGGACGATATACAAGGTTATGCCTTGTCCTATGATAATGAGCCCGTGGCGGCTTATATTCCCTCCACTTCCGACCACGCTATCATCGGTACCTTAATTGATCCTCAGGGCAACGCTGTAATGGAAAACCAGCTTCAAGCTCTGGTGCTGGAACCGATGCTGGAAGCTACCTGGAGCGCGTTCGAGGACACTCGCTTCATTCCGGAAGGGGATGATGATGCATCACATATCGTGTATACGCTGACCGACCCCAATTGTCCCTACTGCAATGCACTGTGGAAGAGCTCACGACCTCTAATCGATCAAGGTGAACTTCAGCTTCGTCATGTGCTGGTCGGCGTTCTGTCAGAGGGCAGTCTCCGCAAGGCGGCCGCGATCCTTGAGTCGAATGCCCCAACCAAAGCCCTCGAAACCCATGAATTGAACTTCCGCAATGGCGGCATCAGTCCGGTGGTGCCGTCGGAGGAGAGTCGAGCGCTTCTTAGGCGGCATGCCCAGCTCATGCGCGAGGCCGGCGCCACGGGAACGCCGACCAGCTATTACCGCGATGATGAAGGTAATGTGCAGCGCATCAATGGTGCGGTGTCGACCGACCGGCTTCGCGACATATTGGGTGTCGAATGACGCGCCATAACGGCACAGGGGTGACATGAGATGTCATCTCACACAACTGAGATGAGTATGGCAAGCACGCTCGGTGTAAAACACAGGCTCATATTGGGAGCTTCTGTGCTGATTGGCTTGGTGATCCTCTATTGGATCCTGATGGAGACCGGTGCCTTATCGACGCTCACCAATAAGCAGGTCCTGCGTGAGTGGGTTGGCCAGTTGGGGGTCTGGGGGCCATTGACCATTATCGCCATGATGATAGCGGCCATTGTCATGAGCCCGATACCCAGTGGGCCGATAGCCATAGTGGCCGGTGCGATCTACGGCCCTCTATGGGGGACGGCGTATGTGGTCATCGGTGCCGAGGCCGGCGCGTTGCTCGCTTTCGGCATCGCTCGCCTGCTCGGCTATGAGGTGATCCATCGCTGGTCGCGTACTCGCCCCATCCTCGACTGGCTGGGCAGAGAACGCTCTCAGACGGGGTTGATGCTCGTCGTATTCGCATCGCGATTGGTGCCATTCATTTCGTTTGATGCCGTCAGCTACGCGGCAGGCCTGACACCGCTGGCCTTCTGGCGTTTCTTGATTGCCACGCTGGCTGGCGTACTTCCGACGGCGTACTTGATCGTCATGTTCGGGGAGATACTCATAGCTACCGACTCCCACGGCCTCGCGGTCGCGTTGATTCTGATCAGTGGCATCACGCTCCTGCCGATCCTGGCAAAACTCGTCTGGGCTCGGAATACATGAACCATGACAGCTGACATCCTGTGAGACGCATACGTGAAACGGCGACTGTTACTGCTTATTCCTCTGTTGGTTTTCCTGGGACTGGGGTTCTTCCTCTATCGTGGTTTGGAAATGAATCCTTTCGCTCGCGATTCGGCTCTACTGGCCAAGCATTTCCCACCCTTTACCCTGACAACTCTGGAAGCCCCCTCACGCCGTGTTGACGAGTCCCTCCTCAAGGGTGAGGTCACGCTGGTCAATGTCTGGGCGGAGTGGTGTCCAACCTGTAAGGAAGAGATGCCCCAGTTGCTGACACTGGCCGAACGTGGTGTGCGCTTGATTGGCATCAACTACAAGGACACCCGTGCCAAGGGGCTGGAGTTTCTTGACCATTTTGGACGACCTTTCGAAGTCAATATTTTTGATCCGGATGGCGATCTTGGGTTCGAGCTAGGTGTCTATGGTGTGCCAGAGACTTTCCTCGTCGATACCGAGGGCATTATCCGCTATAAGCATACGGGCTATATCACTCCCGAGGATGTTGAGAAAGTTATTCAGGAGATAGAAAAATGGCAGCAATGAGTCATCGAGCGTGCTGAAAGTTACTTTTATTGATAACGCGGCCGGTAACGGTCAGATAAGGAAGGCTTATGCTGCAATATCCTCAGATTGATCCCGTGGCCATTTCTCTGGGGCCAGTACAGATTCACTGGTACGGCCTGATGTACGTAGTCGGGCTGGTCGCCGCCTGGTGGCTAGGGCGTCGTCGAGCCCATCGCCTGGGTTTGAGTCACGATGATATCGGCGATCTGATTTTTTACGCTGCCGTGGGGATCATCTTGGGTGGCCGCCTGGGCTATGCGCTGTTCTATGGGCTCGAGCAACTGCTGGCCAACCCACTGTGGCTCTTCAGAATCTGGGACGGCGGCATGAGCTTTCATGGCGGCCTGGCCGGTGTGTTGCTCGCGGCATGGCTGTTTGCCCGCAAGCACCGCCTGGCCTTCTTTCAGTTGACCGATTTCATCGCCCCGCTAGTGCCGATCGGCCTGGGTGCCGGGCGCCTCGGCAACTTCATCAATCACGAGTTGCCGGGAAGGGTCAGCGATATCCCTTGGGCGATGGTCTTCCCTCCCATGATGGGGCTGGGGCCGGAGCCGCGCCACCCTTCAGCGCTCTACGAGTTCGCCCTGGAAGGGGTAGTACTGTTTGCCGTGCTGTGGTGGTTGTCGCGCCGACCGCGCCAGCGAGGGCTCATCTCGGGGTTGTTCCTGGTGCTTTATGGCACCTTCCGCTTCGGCGTGGAGTTCGTGCGCCTGCCCGATCCTCACCTTGGGTTCGTCGCCTTCGGCTGGCTGACCATGGGGCAGCTGTTGACCCTGCCGATGCTCATCGCGGGGCTGGCTCTGGTTGTCTGGTCAATGCGTCAGCCAGTGGATAGGGCGAAAACGGCGACGGCCTCATGAACACGGCCTTCACCTTTCTGCTGGTGCTGCTGTTCGTCGCCACACCGGTAGCGGCCCGTGGAGAGTTTCCCGCGGGCAGTGGCAAGAGCTCCCCCTTCGGTACCTCGGCTCAACGGGAATTCCTGGCGACTAAAGAAGCCTTCCGGGCCAGCGCCTGGCGAGACGATAGGCGGCTCTACGTCGGTTTCGTCATTGCCGAGGACTATTACCTCCACCGCCATCGGTTTGCACTGGAAAGTCGCTCTCCGGGCGTCAGTTTCGGTGAGCTGGCAATTCCCCCCGGCGAACCCATGGTGCACGCGTCTCTGGGGGAAATCGAGGTGTTCTATGACCAGGTGGTATTCAGTGCGCCCATCGAGGCGAGCGACACCGCTGCCGAGCCGCTGGCCATCACGGTGACCTTTCAGGGGTGTTCCGACCTGGGACTCTGCTATCCGCCCGAGCTGGTCGAGCTCGACGCGCTGTACGGTTCCCCCTCCGGCAGCCTTCGATTCTCCTCCTCGTGATACTGGGAATAGCGAAGAAGGAGCGCCTTGATTGGATCCCACCGACCTCAGCCTGCCGCCGCTGGCGGCGGCCTTCGTCTTCGGCCTGCTCGGAGGGGCGCACTGCATCGGCATGTGTGGCGGGATCATGAGTGCCCTGACCTTTGCCGTGCCCTCCAGCATGCGGCAGCCGGGACGCCTGGCCGGCCTGCTGCTCGGCTACAACCTGGGCCGCATCAGCAGTTACATGATCGCCGGCGCTCTGGTGGCGCTACTCGGCTCCGTGCTCAATCATGCCCTGGACGGCATCGCCCTGGTGCTGCGTATCCTGGCGGCGGTCATGCTGATTCTGATGGCGCTGTATATCGCCAACTGGTGGAAGGGGTTGCTACGTATCGAAGCCCTGGGTCGCTCCCTGTGGTGGCGTATCGAACCGCTAGGTCGAGGCTTGATGCCCGTCGTGAAGGTACCCCAGGCCTTCGCGCTGGGCTCGATCTGGGGCTGGATGCCCTGCGGGCTGATCTATTCAATGCTGGCCTGGAGTCTGGCCGTAGCCGAGCCGCTACGCGCCGCGGCGATGATGGGGGCCTTCGGGCTTGGCACCCTCCCCGTCGTCCTGGCGACCGGTATGGCTGCCCGGCGCATCTCGCTATGGATTCGCCATCCAGCGACCCGCACGCTGGCGGCGTTGCTGATCATCGCGTTTGCCGTCTGGCAACTCTGGCATCTGCACTCCATGACCGGCATGGACGATATGGCCAGCATGGCGCCGTCGCATCACTAATGGCAACCGCACGGGCCATCCGTCACGATAGCCGGTTGTGCCGATCCCAGCGATTCGATCAGTTGCTTCAGGCTAGGGGCCTCGGAACCATCATCATGGTCGATGCTTTCCAACCATCGCGCTATCGCCTGGAGTTCATGGATCCGCGAGCGAATGTAGCGCCCTTGTTCAGCCAGGGGAGCGTACGTATCGCTAACCGGAGGCATGTCGTGCTCCGCCCAGGTCAATATCTGCTTGATGTCTGGGAGACCGACTCCCAAAGAGCGAAGGCAATTAATGAGACGCAGGCGACCCAGTGCCTTCTCGTCATAGAGTTGATAGCCGTTGCGCGAGTCCCGTTGCGGTCGTAACAACCCCTCACGGGTGTAGTGGCGTACCGTTTCCGCAGTGACCCCACCAGCCCGAGCCAGTTCAGTGACTCGCATTGTCTTTTCCTCACCTGCCCGTTTTCAGACAGCCTACAACCGTGAGGCCGCCCAAAGGTCAAGGTATGGCTGTAGCGTTCAACTGGTGGCCTGCTGCATAAAGCGGGAACGCAAAAAATAAAGTCTTGACCTTGAAGTTTGCTTTAAGGATATCTTTCCAGCAAGCAGCGCTGCTGCCAGGTAGAAATCCAAGCCAGGCCTTCTATCAGCCTTGCTGGTGGAAAGGTGATTCCCAGAAAGATTGAGGAGAAGTGTCATGCGGAAACGTCACACAGCAATCTTGACTGCCGCCATCATCGTCGCCAGCAGCTTCGGAGCCGGCTCGCTTCTTGCGCAGGAAGAGAATCAGCAGACGCCAATGGAGGGCGACATGATGCAGGAGGGCAGCATGCACGACATGATGGGAATGATGCGTGAAATGAATACCATGATGAAAAACTGCAATGCCATGATGGAAAATATGCAACAAGGCCATGAAACCGACAGCAACACCTGAAGTGGCACTGGCCGGGGCTGCTCCGCATAGGAGCAGCCTTCGTTAGAACTGGGTAACGCGAAGGGAGGACGGTACGTGAAAAAGAACTGTATACACCACTACTCGTCTTGGCATTGATGCCCAGTTCTCCTGTCTTTTCCCATTCCCTCGAAGATACCGAGGAAGAGCTGCAAGAGTGGGAACGTTACGCCCAATTCATCGACCAGCCATCGCCGGAATTTTCGTTGAATAATACAGACAGCAATGGCGTGTCGTCTTCCGACTTGGAACAAAGCGTCGTGGTGCTCAATATCATCCACTCGCGCTATCAAGAAGCCTGCCCGGTGCATATGAACCTGATTGCCGAGGTGCAAGAGCGAGTCAACGATACCGGCCTACGATATGATGTTGAATTTATCACCATCGCTACCGACAGTGAGGACTTTGCCGGCACGCACAACAACATGCGGGCCTACGGTGAAAATTTCGATCTGGACCCCGCCAACTGGCGGTTTCTTTATCGAAGCGAAAATGAGTTTGTCGACACCACACGCCAGGTCGCGGAAGCCTACGGTCTGAAATTCGACGATGTGGCCGAGGGCGTCCAGGCGCATGGCGTTGTGACTCATGTCATCGACCAATCAGGACGGATACGGGCCCGCTTTCATGGGCTCAAATTCGATCCGGAGCACCTAGTTTACTATGTAAAGGTGTTGGCAGAAGGACCAGAGACATTATCCACCGGTGTGTGGGATCGCATTCGCCATACTGTCGTCAACACCTTCGATTAATGCCGCGAGAGTATAGCCGGCCTAGCTGCCGAACGTTCTCGTGAACTCTATGGAGCCTTAGCGTATGAAACACTGGAAAGCGCTGACCATCGCTTCTCTATTGACCTTCCCCCTGACAGGGTTGGCAGCCGAGACGTCGGCAACCCTCTACAAGAACCCCAACTGTGGCTGTTGCGCCGAATATGCCAAGTATCTCGAACGAAACGGGTTCGAAGTGGAGACAATCGATACTCACGATCTCGCGAAGATGAAAGCCGAACACGATGTTTCCGAGAAACTGCAGGGTTGCCATACCACGCTCATCGACAACTATGTCTTCGAGGGCCACGTACCCGTGGAAAGCGTCACCCAGGTACTCGAAGAGAAACCTTTCATCAAAGGCCTGAGCGTACCCGGAATGCCACTTGGCTCACCGGGGATGTCGGGCGAGAAACAGGGCCCACTGGAGGTTTACACCCTGGCCTTTCAGCCGACCGATACCCCTGAAGTTTACGCCACCCACTGAAGGTGAGCCTTGGTCATGAGACAACTGATCGGGACCAGTTGGGTAGCGGTGGCATTGTGGGGAATGATCACCTCTTTGGCCGTCGCCGAACCACCCAAACGTGTGGGGCCGAATGGGTTTCTTCTCTGGGAAAGCCCACGCGAGGTGTCGGAAATTAGCTTCGAGGCTGGCGACGGTACCCCGCTGACGCTGACCACTTTCGGAGGAAAGCTGATCCTGCTCAACATCTGGGCGACATGGTGTGGCCCTTGCCGCGAGGAAATGCCCACCCTGGATGCCCTCCAGGCTGAATTGGGTGGTACGGATTTCGAGGTCGTCGCACTCTCGATCGATCGCAAAGGCATCGAGGTCGTCAACGAATTCTATCAGGAGGTGGGGATCGAGCATCTCGCTCCCTACGTCGATCCAACCGGCATGGCCAGCGCGAACCTCAGTGCCGTGGGTATTCCCACGACGCTTCTGCTCGACCGCCAGGGCAGGGAGATCGGACGCCTGGTCGGGGAGGCCGAGTGGGATACCCCTGAAATGATCGACTTTCTTGCCGAAACCATAGAAACCACCCAGGAGGACGCGCCATGAGTTGCTGTGACGACAAGCCCCAAAAGGGCCAAGAGAAAGCCGGACTGAAAGGCCTGGTAACAGGCCCACGCCGCTGGATGCTGCTGGGCGCTGTGGCGGTGGCTGGTGGTCTTGCCATGGGCTGGGATCAACTGGTCCTGCTGGGCATCGCCCCTATCCTGGTGACCCTGTTGCCTTGCCTAGTCATGTGTGGAGCAATGTGTATGCTGAAATGCAAGGACAAGAAAGGCAAGGCTACCGAGCCGGGCGAAGCCCCTGACGTCCAAGCCAACGTGGAAGCCTCTACCGCGGTAACCACGGAGACGGCATCTGCCAATCGCCAAGCAGCGGATCACCAGGTGCCATCCGAGCGCCCCGACTCCAAGCTCCAAGCCTAGCCACGGGATTAAGGGGGGATGTGGGAAGTTGCCAATATCGGCCTGGCCACGGCCTTTCTGGCGGGCCTGACCTCGTTCGCTTCGCCCTGTGTCTTGCCGCTCGTGCCTAGCTATCTCTCCTTCGTGGCCGGGCGCTCGCTGGGGCAGATACGGGAAGCGGACCGGCGGGAGCGGCTCCGGGTATTGACCCAGTCAATATGGTTCGTGCTCGGGTTCTCCACGGTATTCCTGATGCTGGGTGCCAGTGCCACGGCCATCGGTCGCCTGCTGCTGGTCTACCGCCAGGAAGCCAACCTGGTCGGTGGTATCATCGTCATCCTGTTCGGTGCCTTCATGACCGGGCTCATTCCGCTGCATTGGTTACAGCGAGAATGGCGATTTATCGGCAGGCTTAAGGAAGCGGGCGGGGGGCCCAGTGCGGCTTATCTGCTGGGTGTGGCGTTCGCGTTCGGCTGGACCCCCTGTATCGGCCCGATCCTGGGCGCCATTCTGACCGTCAGCGCCTCGACGGCCAATGCCCCGAGCGGAATGGCGTTGCTCGGCATCTATTCGCTGGGCCTGGGGGTGCCCTTTCTGTTGACGGCGGTGTCACTCGATCGCTTCCTGCAACACCAGAAATTTCTGCGCCGCTGGGGCCGGGTCACGCATCTGGCGGCCGGGCTGATCATGATCCTGATGGGCATCTTGATGATCACCGGCAAACTGACCGAGCTGTCCTATTGGTTATTGCGCACCTTCCCGGCGCTAGGCAGCATCGGCTAGCCATTATTCGAGGAAATATTGCAATGAACAAGATCACGAGTCGCTTCTGGCGTGCCCTGTCACTGACGAGCTGGGTCATGGCCAGTCTGAGCTTCGTCAGTATGGCCGGGGCCGCCGAGGAGGCATTGCCGTCGCTGAGTTATGACCAAACAGGCGAACGGCTGCTCAAGGTCCAGGCCAACCAGCTTTTCGAAAGCACGGATGGCCGAGCGGCCTGGACGATGATTCCCTTGCCCGACGAAGTAGCGGAGGGACGGTTGGTAACGGTATCGGCAACAGCCGAACATGCCCTCTATATCGCCGGCCCCTCGATCGGGGTGCAGCGCAGCACCGATCATGGAGAAACCTGGCAGGAACTCAACGATGGCTTGCCTAACCAGGACGTTACCGCCTTGGACGTGCACCGCCATCAGCCCGAGACACTCTATGTGGTGATTGCCGACGACGGCCTCTACCAGAGTGAGGATGCCGGCACGACCTGGAAGAAGATGGATAGCGGTCCTGCCCAACCCGTTCGCCGGCTCATCCACTCCGATATGGAGGGGAGCATGCAGACTGGCTGGCTCTATGCGGTGTCCGACGATGCGGTTCGCCTGTCGATGGATTGCTTCTGCGGCTGGCGACCGACCGGGGAGCTCGATGCCGGCAGAGTCTATGATCTGGCCTACAAGCTCGACGATCCCGAACACGTCTATGTGGCCACGGAGCAAGGCCTGTGGCGCAGCGACAATGGCGGCCAGGAGTGGCAGCAAGTAAAGGGTGATGGCCCGACGTTCGTCACGCTTACGCTTGCGCCGCAGGGAACGCTCTATGCCCTGGATCGCGAGGGGGAGCTCATGCGCAGCGAAGATCAGGGCCAAACCTGGACACCCCCCGATGCGTAAGCTCTGGATCCTCGTCACAACGTGGCTGCTGATGAGTGCCGCCGGGCAGGCCATGGCGGGGGGTGGCCCCTCTTCGCGCGATACCTCTCGGCTGGAAGAGGGAGAAAGGATCTACCAGCAGTACTGTGCCAGCTGCCACGGCAGCGAGGGCGAGGGCCAGCCGAACTGGGAGCACCAGAATGCCCAGGGCGAATTGCCCGCTCCCCCTCACGGGCCGGAGGGGCATACCTGGAAACACTCCGATGCGATGCTCTACCGGATCATCGCCGAGGGATGGCGCGACCCCTGGAACAAGACCGAGCGACTGACGATGCCGGCCTTCGAGAATGTCCTGACCCCCGCCGAGATCCGCTCCGTGGTGAACTATCTCAAGACGTTATGGACGCCGGAGCAACGACGTCATCAGGCGGAAGAAAGCGAGGGAGCCCCATTTCCGTCGCAGAGTGAGTAGCTGTGGGGCTAGGGAAGCGCTGCGTAAACACCTCCGCAGCTGACGGAGAGTCAACCGCAGGGTAAAACCTGGCTTTCTTGCCACTGTCTGACCAAAGCCAACCGATGAAGCAGATTTCTGTCGCTCAGGCTCAGCAACAGAACAAGAAGAAGGTTCCCCGCAGCGAACGGTGTCTGGGAAGCCTTGAACAGGACATCATGCACGCCCCCAAGGTCAGTAGCGGCATTTTCACCACTACGCTGCTGACATTACTCTCAATACCAGCCCAGAGGTGGTGGACATTTCATCGCACGCACGAAGCCCCCTGCGAGAGCGTCACCTTGAGCTGATTGTGGTAGGTTTGCATTTGCTCTCAGCTAGGACTGTCTCTCTCCTACCAGATGGGGAGTAAGATGGGTAGGAACAAATAAAAAACTATGCACAAAATAAAACTAACCAACTGTTTTATAAATAAAAAATACATCAAATTACATCTTCAGATTCAGAATATTGAGTGAGGGCCGCTGTATCCGCCAAGGCCAGTCGAGCATTCAGCACAGAAGACGTATTGACCCTGGCTAGCGAATCCACTTGACTGTGAATCAAGTGGATTGGGAGTTCCCGGTCGGCGCTACAGCCTCGGTGGTTTCACCGGGGCTTTTCGCTTTTTTCACCCAAAGTTTTCCAATTCAATCAGCATGTTGGCCGGCATCGACAAGCGCTCGCGGTACTCCACCTCACCCAGCTCGGTCTTCACCGGGCGAAACAAGTACTCCGTGCGCACGCCAAGCTCCTTGGACAGCTTTGTCAGCATGCCGGAGCCAGGCATGCATGCTCGTACTTCTTGATCATGTTGGCGCTGACGTCGGTGCGTTGCCCAGGGCCAGCATGGAAAGACCTGCGGCCGCACGGGCACGCTTCAGTCGTGCTCCAATCATGCTTACCTCTCGGGTTTATAAATTTCTCATTTTAACCGCAGTCATAAACCCGCCTTCGTACCGTCCGAAAGGCCTCTTGGCGCCAAGCAGACTGCTGCTCTCAGCTCTACTCTTCCTGGCGCCAGCAAGAGCCCCCCCCTGAGTCCACAGACCGCAAGCGAGCCCGTCGCTGCGGACGTCGCTCCATGGCGCGTATCGACTTGCGTTGCGTTCCAGGTGTCAGGTCCTTGCGTTCGCCTCGAATCTCGTCGCGCCTCCTGAGGCGTCTTCCCACCCCACGCCGCCGGGCAAATTGCGCGCCGACAGTTGACGCGCCTTCCCGGGTCTGGCTACTCTAGCCAAATAATCGATTTTTGAGAAAAACAACGAGACAAATACTAAAAATCGTCGATAAGCACTGCGTCGCGCCACGGCTCCACTCAGCCATCGCTGTCACACCAACAATACAAACCACGGTGTAACGACATGATGTACGCCTTGCCTTCCAGACCCTGGCTCTCCAGGCCTGGTGACCATAACGCTACTGCGAGCATCGCCGCGCCATTCGCGATGCCAGCCTGTAAGCAGTCGAAAACTCTTCCGGGTGCCAGGCGCCCCTCCTCCGTGCCGTGTGTATCCGGTGGGCCAAGACACCTCCCGGACACAGCCTCCCGACGCTTGCCTTGCTGTCACCGAAGGCTTCACGGCTCAGCTGCTTGTGTCGCCCCTGGTCAAGACGACCACATCCGTTCGGCCTGATATCCGCACGAGTTCTGGAGAGTGCCTGTATGACCATCGTCACCAGAGACCGCGTCCTTGCGGTCGCCATGCTCGCCTTGTGCGGCATCATGTACGCCGAGTCAGGCAATATTCGTCCCCCTACCAGCTGGCAGCCCTACGGCTCTGCACTCTTTCCTCGCCTCTTGCTGGGCGTCATTGCCGTACTCGCCCTGTTGATCCTGCTGCGATCCCTCTTTACCAAAATTGCCGAGACACGGCCCCTGAACCACCTGAGCGCCAGCGAGTGGATCAAGCGCAATCACAAAGTATTGCTGCTCTTCGCCTTCTTTGGGCTCTACGCTGCCGTTCTCCCCTATGCCGGATACCTGGTATCAACGATCGCTTTTCTCGCCGGCTCCATGGCACTGCTCCTCGGTGTTGGCTCTCGGCGAAAGGTCGCGATGAATCTATTGATCAGCCCGACAGTGGCCCTTTCGATCTACGCAGTCTTTCAACTTGGTCTCGGCATCTGGTTGCCTTGAGTCAAACAATAAGGAACACATCATGGCCGAGTTCTTTACTCATGCGCTTTCGCTCGTTGCCAGCCCATCCGTGCTGCTGCTGATCTTCATTGGAGTCTTGTTCGGTATCATCGGGGGAAGCATCCCCGGCTTTACCGTCACCATGGCCATCCTGGTGGTATTCCCCTTCACCTTCGCCATGGATCCTGTCAGTGGCGTATCCATCATGGTCGGCGTTTTCGTCGGTGGATATTCAGGAGGCCTGGTTTCCGGGGTCATGCTGGGGATACCTGGAACACCTTCTTCGATAACTACGGTTTATGATGGCTATCCGATGGCGCTGAAAGGTGAGCCTGGCCGGGCCCTGGGTGTTGGCGTCCTGGCTTCGTTCATCGGTACGGTCATCAGCGTTGCGGTATTGGTATTATTTGGACCGCTGCTGGCCAAGTTCAGCATGAACTTCCGCCCCTGGGAAATTTCCACCCTTATCCTCTTCGCTCTCACTCTCGTCGCAGGCCTCTCCAATGGCCGGCTACTTAAGGGGATGCTAGCCGCCGCACTGGGCCTTTTCATCACAACCGTTGGCTATGACAGAAACAGCAACATCCGTTTCGACTTTGATTCGACACTACTGAGCTCTGGTTTCGAGATACTTCCCGTCATGATTGGCATTTTTGCCTTCTCGCAACTGATGGAGAATATCGAAAAAACAAATAATGGTAACTCAACGAAAGAGAACGAAATCCCTGTCAGCGTAAGCATCCCATACAGGACCATCGTAAAGGATATTTTTAGCCATAAGGTGAATACGGTTCGCTCGTCACTTATCGGGAGTTTTGTCGGTGCTCTCCCTGGAACTGGCGGAACAGTCGCCAACTTCATCAGCTACGATCAGGCCAAGAAATTCTCGTCTCAGCCTCAGAAGTTTGGTACCGGGGTCCCGGCAGGCATCATCGCATCGGAGGCGTCCAACAGCGCCGTGGCCGGTGGGGCCTTCGTTCCCACCCTGGCGTTGGGTATTCCCGGTGATCTTCCCATGGCGATCATGATGGGGGTGCTGATTCTGCATGGTATTACCCCGGGCCCCCTGATGTTTGAGCAAAATCCGGTGCTGGTCGGCGCCGTTTACGTCAGCCTGCTGATGGCTGCCGTCGCGATGGTTCTCTGCCAGTTGCTGCTGGTTCGCTGGTTTGCACGTATTGCCCTGATTCCACAGCAGATACTCGTGCCCATTGTACTGATGCTCTGCGCCATCGGCGCCTATGCCTTGAACAACAACCTTTTTGATATCTGGGTTCTGTTCGGCTTTGGCATCTTCGGTTATCTGCTCTGGAAGGCGGACGTACCCCTTGCGCCACTCATTCTGGGCGTCGTCCTCGGACAAAACCTGGAGCAGCAGCTCTTTCGGGCACTCGAGCTGGATAGCAACCTTCTCACCTTCCTTACTCGTCCGCTTTCTGCTCTCTTCATCGCGCTATCCATCGCCTCGATCGTACTTTCCATCATGCAGAACAAAAAGATGAAGTCACAATCCAGTGACAGCAAGGCAACATAAAAGCGTCTTCATCAAAAGCAAGTTGAAAAAACCACAACCACAAGACTGGAGTCGATCCATGTATCATAAGAAACATCTAGCCCTTGCCCTCGCTAGCGCCATCGCCGCCACGGCATCCATGGTTTCGTTTTCCGCTGTCGCAGACGACTATCCCGAGCGCGACATTCGCCTGGTGATTCCCTACGGTGCCGGCGGTCCAACCGACATCATCTTCCGTCAAATTGCACGTGAGGCGGAAAAGGAGCTTGGCGTATCGATTGTTCCCGTCAACATGACAGGTGCCGGCGCCACCCTCGGTTCTCGAAACGTCAAGGACTCGGATCCGGACGGCTACACTATCCTAGGTGGGCATGACAATATTGCTCTTTCCTATATTGCCGGGATGGTGGACTACTCCTACGACGCGTTTTCTCCGGTAGCTAGGGTCACCCAGACATTCAACATGCCCACCACCTACCCTGGCCACCCCGTTCAAGACGCCAGCGAGATCCCTCAATATATCGAGGATCATCCGGGCGAGGTCAAGTTCAGCATGATCCCGACCTCAACTGACCATTTCTTCTGGATGCAAATGTTCGATGCGATGGACATTGACCTCGACGATGTGAAACTCATCAGCTATCCGGATACTACCGAGCAGATGTCAGCGCTGATGGCGGAGGAAATCGACTTCACCATTACCAATGCCGCTTGCTGTTCATCGTTCTATGCAGACGGCACCTTTCGCCCACTTGGCGTGGCGCATTCTGAACGCCTGAGTGGCGAGGCGCTGAAGGACATCCCGACGTTCAACGAGATGGGCATCCAGATGGAGTCGGCGACCAGCCGAGGGATTTTTGCGCCACAGGGCACACCACAGGAACGTATCGATATCCTGGCGGATGCGTTCGAGAAAGCTCTCGAAAACGAAGAGCTGAGAGAAAAGCTCATTACAGAACTGGGGTCAGAACCGAATTTCCTTGCTGGCGAGGAATATCAGGAGTTCCTGACAGCCAACCAGGAAGCTCTCGAAAAGGTGGCCGAGAACATTTCCTTCTAACGCCCTGGCACCAACCTTGGGCCAGTAGCCTGGTGGTGGCGATGACAACGCCGCCACCAGGCTTTCAGCAGTGATAACGACAAAGGCGACAACATGGAAATATCTGCAGCGGAGGCGTTGGTCAACCAGCTCTCTACTCTTGGTGCAGACAGGGTGTTCTGTGTCCCAGGCGAGAGCTATCTGTCAGCCCTCGATGCCATGTACGAGCATCGAGACATTGGCGTCATTTCATGCCGCCACGAGGGCGGCGCGGGCTTCATGGCGGTGGCAGACGCCAGATTGGCGGAGCGCCCCGGCATCCTGTTTACCAGCCGGGGGCCTGGGACCATGAATGCCGCCATCTCACTGCATGCAGCACAGCAGGATGGCGTACCGCTGCTGGTATTCGTCGGTCATGTTACCCGGCAGGAGTCGGATCGGGCCGCATTTCAGGAAGTTGAATACCGTCAGACCTTCGGGGATATCGCCAAGGCGGTCTTCGAGATCCGTGAAGGCGACCGCGTGGTGGATACCGTTGCCCGCGCCTGGAACCTGGCAATGTCGGGGTCACCGGGACCAGTGGTGATCGTGCTTCCGGAGGATATGCTGCAGGACCGCGTGGCCTCCGACATCATCCCTCACGCAGCCTCTTCCCGACCGGAACCTTCCCTTGCGCAGCTGGATCTTGTTCGGCAGCGTCTGGCCGAAGCCAAGCGTCCCCTTTTGCTGGCCGGGGGCCAGATCAACACCAAGGGAGCCCGCCAGGCACTAGAGCAAGTCGCCGAACGCTGGAACTTGCCCGTACTGGGGACCTTCAAGCAGCAAGAGGTAATGACCAACGAACACGAGCATTGGGTCGGCCAGGTCGGATTTACCATGCCTGCCAGCCTGTCGGAGAGTTTGCAGCAGGCCGACCTGATTCTGGCTGTGGGAACTCGCCTGGGCGACATCACCACCCAGGGCTTCCGCTTTCCCAAGGCGCCGGTGCCGGACCAGGACGTCATTCAGGTCTATCCCTGTGCAGATCACATCGGCCGCAACATCTCACCTCATCTCGGTATCGTCGCGGACAGTGAACGCTTTCTTGCTGCCATGGCGGCAAGCGAAGCGCCCAAGCCCTCCGACGGGCGTGGGGCGTGGGTTGCACAGCTGAGAGAGAACTATCGTTCGCTGGCCGCCTACACACCTGCTCCCCGGTCTAGTGAAAAGGGCGTCGACTTTGGCGGCGTCGTGGACGCCGTCAACCGGCTGTCCTGTGCAGATGCCACCTTCTGCCTCGACTCTGGCAATTTCGCGACCTGGGTCCATCGCTACCTGGTACTGCGCCCTGGGCAGCGACTCCTGGGCAGTGCGTCCGGGGCCATGGGTAGCGGCGTCCCTTACGCTGTTGCGGCGGGACTGCACAACAAAGACCGTACGGCTGTCGCCTTCCTCGGGGATGGCGGCGCCTTGATGACCTGCAACGAGCTGGCTACAGCGGTGCACTATGGCGCCAACATCAAGATCATCATTGCCGACAATTCACTGTACGGAACGATCCGCAGCTTCCAGGAAAAGATCTTCCCCGGAAGGCCAGTAGGGACCTCTCTCACCAGCCCTGACTTTGCCGCCTGGGCCGAATCCTTTGGCGTCCGTGGCTGGACCATCAGCGAAGACTCTCAGGTCGAGGACGTGATTCAGCAAGCCTTGTCTCACCCAGGCTCTGCCGTCGTCCACGTGAAGCAGAACCCAGAGCGACTCAGCGCATTCAGTCCTTGAGAGAAGACGTGGCTCGTTGCCGGCGGACGATAGCCTTGCGCTTTGCTGTCTTGACCTTAAGGGCCGAGAAGGCCGCCGGCTCACTGAAGTTTCTTCACCCCAGATGCTCGATCAACTCGCCGATCAATTCGCGGTGCTCGCCGTGCCAGTGGTAGGCCACATAGGCCTTTAGCTCGATGACGGGCGCGCCCTTGACCACGAACAGCCGCTGCCGGTCACACCAGGGGGCGACGATGTCCTGGGGCAGGTAGGCGGCGCCGCCACACTCGAGCAGCAGGCCGAGGGCGATTCGACCGCTGTTGACCCTGCCTCGCGCCAGTTGGCGCTGCGGAAAGCTGCTCTCGTGGATGCTGGCAAACGCCGTGCCCCACTCGACCCGGATGTAGCCTTCGCCCACCGCCTGCTCGGCGCGTCTATCCGGCTGGCTGGAGACCATCACCAGCGGGATGGTCGCCACCTCCTCGACCCCGACGCCACTGATGCGCGGGGTGTCGTAGAGGAAACCGACGTCGATCATGTTGCGCTCCAGTTTCTCGACCACCCGCAGCGGGGTGCTCTCTTCGGCGCGAACGCCCAGGGTCGGGTAGGCGCGGTAGATGGTGGCGAGCCAGTCCTGCAGGAAGATATCCCAGAGGCTGGCGACCCCCGCCACCACCAGACGCCGCTGGTGCCGCTCGCTCAGGGCGGTGTCCTCGTAGGCTCGCTCCCAGGCGTCGAGCAGAAAGCGGGCGTGACGCTCCATACGCTCACCGGCGGGGGTCAAACCGATGTGGTGATGGCCGCGGCTGAACAGCGACAACCCCAGCTGCGCCTCGAGTTGACGAATGCGTGCGCTGACCGTCGACGGCGAGACACAGAGGCTCTCGGCGGCCTTGCCGAAATTGCGCAGCCGGCTGACCTCGAGAAAGGTCTTCAGCAGTTGGGTATCCACGGCTCACCTATGCGGTTTTTTTGTTCGTGAAGCACAAAAAATTTTGTTTTTCAGGATACCCGCATTTCTCTAGGCTTGCCCGACCCCCTACTTCTGCCCACCTGAGGTTCCGCCATGGCGTCGTCCCCCAAGCGTTATCTGCCCTTCCTGCGCTGGGGACGAGGCCTCGACCGCCGCACCCTGTCGGCGGACATGATGGCGGGCCTTACCGGCGCCATCCTGGTACTGCCACAGGGCGTGGCCTATGCCTTCATCGCCGGGCTGCCACCGGAGGTCGGGCTCTACACGGCGATCGTCGCGGCCACGGTGGCGGCGCTGTTCGGCAGTTCCTGGCATATGATCTCAGGCCCCACCGCGGCGCTCTCCATCGTGCTGGCCAGCGTGATCGGCAGCCTCGGCACGCTGACACCCGACCAATACCTGGGAGCGGCGCTGACCATCACGCTCCTGGTCGGGCTAATCCAGCTGGCCATGGGGCTCTTGCGCCTCGGCAATCTGGTGAGTTTCATCTCCCACACGGTGGTCATCGGCTTCACCTCTGGTGCGGCCATCCTGATCGCCACCAGTCAGATGGAGCACCTGCTTGGCGTGTCCATCGACGCTCAGGGATTCCTGGCCGAGCTGTCAGCGCTGTTCCGGGCGCTGCCGGATATCAACCTCTACGCATTGGCCATCGGGCTGATCTCGCTGATCACCTCGCTGGTAGCACGACGCCTCCATCGTCGTAGTCCTCACCTGCTGCTGGGCCTGGCCGCCGGCAGCCTGGCCTGCTGGTTGATGGATGGCGCCGCCCACGGTGTGGCGCTGGTCGGCACCCTGCCCGGGACCCTGCCACCCGTTACGCTGCCCGAACTGACGCCGGACAGTCTGCGTGTGCTGACCTCCGGCGCCTTCGCCATCGCCCTGCTGGGGCTGATCGAAGCGGTATCCATCGCCCGCGCCATTGCCCTGCGCTCGCGTCAGGTGATCGACGGCAATCAGGAATTCATCGGCCAGGGCCTGTCCAATATCGTGGGCGGCTTCTTCTCCTGCTACGCCAGTTCGGGCTCCTTCACCCGCTCCGGTGCCAACTATGACGCAGGCGCCCGCACCCCGCTGGCCTCGGTGTTCGCCGCCCTGCTGCTGTCGCTGATCCTGGTCTTCGCCCCGGGCATCACCGCCTACCTGCCGCTACCCGCCATGGCCGGCGGTATCCTGTTGATCGCCTGGAACCTGATCGACGTCCCGCACATCGTCCATCTGGTACGCGTCAGTCGCCACGAGGCGATGGTGCTGGTCGCCACCGTCTCCGCTACCCTGCTGGTGGCACTGGAGTTCGCCATCTATATCGGCGTGCTGCTGTCACTGGTGCTCTATTTAAAGCGCACCTCGCGTCCCACCGTCCTTGAAGTGGCGCCGCGCCAGGATCATCCCCGGCGACTCATCCGCAACGTCAGGCGCTACCAGCTCGAGCAGTGCCCACAGCTCAAGATACTGCGCATCGACGGCTCGCTGTTCTTCGGTGCCACCGACCACGTGCAACGTCGTCTTCGCGCCTTCACCGCAGAGCCGGGCTCCCGTGCGCTGATCATCGGCAAGGGCATCAACTTCATCGATACGGCGGGCGTGGAGATGCTGCTGCAGGAGGTCCGTCGCCTGACGGACCAGGGGGGCGAGCTGATGATCAGCTCGCTCAAGGGTACGGTGATGGACGAGCTGCGCCGCCGCGGGGATCTGAAGAGAATCGGCGAAGCGCGCTTCTTCGAGACCACCGAGGCGGCCATCACCTCGATTGCTCCGTCACTGAATCCAGACGTCTGCCAGTGCTGCGCCAAGCGCGTCTTCGGCGAGTGCGCGTCGAAGCCATCGCCTGAACACGGTGTCCTGGCAAGCCAGGTCTGACAAGCGGCGCCCCAGGTGGGCAATTCGGCGGGGCCGCTAGATTCAGGCTCCGAGGACGTCCTTCAGCGCCGCCAGACAGGCGTCCACTTCCTCCAGGGTGTTGTAGTGGGCCAATGACACCCGGGTGACCGAGGGCAAGCCCAGCGGGCGCAGGATATTGCCGGAGTAGGCGTCGTCCTTGCGGGCGTGGACGCGAATGCCACGCTCGCCAAGCTCGGCGACGATCTCCAGTGCGTCTCGGTCCTTCACGCAAAACGAGACCGCGCCTTCCCGCCAGGGCGAATCCGCCTCGCCGATCAGGGTCACTCCGGGCAGGTCCCTGAGTCCGGTGACACCATCGGCTCCGTCGATCAGCCGACGCATCAGCGCGGCCTCCTGATCGTGCATGGCCTGGCCGGCGGCCAGCAGCCGCTGCCGGCGCTCGCTCTTGTCAGTGAAATGTCCTCCCAACCACTCGAGATAGCGGACCATCTCGCGGGCGCCGGCCCAGGCGGCAGGATCGCGGCTACCCAGCTCCCAGGCGTCGTCCGGCTTGCCCGCCAGGCGATCGTGATCGACGCAACCCAGTCGCGGCGAGACCCAGGCGTAGCCGTCGTTGAACGGGCAGAACACCTTGTACAGCGACACCGCGTAGGCATCGACGCCGTAGTGCGATACCGCCAACGCACCATGGGGGGCATGCTGGATGCCGTCGACGATGTTGTAGCAGTCCGGTGCGATGGCGCGAATCGCCTCGGCGATGGCGGCCACGTCCTGGGTCATGCCGGTCACCGGGCTGGTGTGCAAAATGGTGGCCACACGGGTCTCCGGCGTCACGACGCGGGCATAGTCCTCGGCGGTGGCGCGCCCCTGATGCGGATCGAAGGGCACCGTCAGCCGCTGCCTGCCGGTGCGCCTCGCCCACTGCGCGGTGGCATCAAAGGTGGCGGGATGCTCGAGCTCACAAGCAACGATGTCGCCCCCCGCTGGCGCGGCATTGGCGGCGGCGCGAATCACCCGGAACAGGCACTCGGTGCCGGTCTCGCCGCCAAACACAATGCCATCCTCTACCCCCAGCAGGCTGGCCATTGCGTGGCGGCCGTCATCGACCATGCGCGAAATAGCCCAGGAAGCGTCATTGTCGCGATGCTCGTTGTCCGGTAGTGCGGCGACCTCGGCCATGCGTGCCACCACGGCCTTGAGCGTCAGAGATCCGCCGGCGTTTTCGAAGAATATCCGGGGGCCGGTGTAGGGGCAGCGGTCGACGTGGTGAAAGCGAGCGCGCACCTGACTCATCAGGGCGTCGTCAAATACCGCCACGCTCGCCTTGATGGAAGGCTTCAATGTCTGCATCTGATCGTTCCTTGGTGGCAGCGGAACAGCAAACCTCACCCCCAGCCGGGCGCCAGAACGAGGCAAGGGACGCTACCCGATCCTTCCTGGTTCGTCCGGAGTTATCGAGAAGCTTGCTCATAGTAGTACGCCCTGGCTGACCGGATGGCAAAAATGCAGCACACTGGGCGCCTGAACTTTGGTCGATCCAACGTTACCGTTCGAGTGACATCGTGATAATCTGTCCCTTGAACGACGGCCGTAAATTGACGCTATTTCACCTTTCACAATGCTCAACCATCCCGGTGATTTTTCCCTGATGATGGGCGAGCCTTCTGGCGAGACAATGCCATGACGAGTGACGCCACCTCCGCTGCACCATCCAAGCCGGAAGCCCTGGCCGAGGAACTCGTCTATGATCGCATCGTCGACGCCCTGATCGACAAGCGTCTGCGTCCCGGCGAGCGTTTGAACGAGGCCAAGCTCGCCAGCGCCTTCAAGACGCCGCGTAGCCGGGTACGTCGCGCACTAAATCGGTTGACGGCGGAACGCCTGGTACGCTTCGAGATGCACCGGGGCGCCTTCGTCTCGCTGCCATCGGTGAAGGAAGCCTACGATATCTTCGAGACGCGGCTGCATATCGAGGGCGCGGTAGCGCGGATCGCCTGCGAGCGCATCGACGCCGAGGGTATCGCCACCCTGCGCCGCCACCTGGCGCTGGAGCATCAGGTGTTCGAGGAGCACCAGCCCAGCGTCAATCGCATCTCCGGCGACTTTCACCTGATGCTGGCGGAGCTGACCGGCAATGACGAGCTGATCGCCATCGTGCGCCCGATCATTCGACGCTTCTGCATCATCCAGTCGCTCTACGAACGCTCCACCGGCGTGCTGTGCCTGACCCATGAGCACCAGACCCTGGTCGATCTGATCGAGAAGCGCGACGCCGAGGGCGCCGCCGCGTCGATGATGGAGCACTGTCGCCACATCTTCTACAGCCTGGACCTGTCCGAGCGCCGCCGCGCCGAGGCCAACATCTACGATATCGACATCGACGATCCGCTGGGCTAAAGGGCCGGCCAGACCGAAAAACCCGCGTAAGCAGGAGACAAGGCCGGCCCTGAGCCTGGGACATGCGTAGCAAAAAAGGGGCCAGAAGCCCCTTTTCTGCATTTCCACGACGTCATTGCCAGCTTCTGGCCCACACCCTCAGAGCGCTGCGTCCAGCGCCTCGATCAGTCGATCCACCTCGGCCTCGGTGTTGTAGTGCACCATGGACACCCGCACCACGCCCTGGATGTCCATCAGACCGAGGTCCTCGGTCAGGCGGCGGGCGTAGAAGTCGCCGTAGCGGATTCCTACCTTGGCCTCGTCGATCTTGCGCACGATCTCGTCAGACTGATGCCCTTCCACGGTAAAGCTGATGGTCGCGACGCGATGTTCGATATCGGCATCCCGCCTTCCGATGATGCGAACGCCTTCTTTTCCAGAGAGATAATCGAGCAGTTTCTTGCTCAATATTGCTTCATGCTTGGCGATGGCATCGAAGGATGTTTCCAGCTTTTTCCGCTTGTCACCTTCACCATTATCGCCCGTCAGCGAGGTCAGATAATCCAGGATACCGGTGACAGCGTAGGTCAGCTCGTAGTTGGGGTTTCCAGGCTCCATCTTTCCTGGAATCTGCTCACGCGTGAAGAAGTGATGGTAGATATTATCCAACTCCAGCAGGCACTCCTTTTTCACATAGAGCACCGCGTGATGGGGGCCAAATACCTTGTACAGACTGAAGCCGTAGTAGTCGACATCCCAGTCCTGGACGTCGATGGCCCGGTGGGGGGCGAAGGCCACCCCATCGACACAGATGCGAGCACCGGCGTCGTGGGCCATGGCGGCGATCCGCTTGATCGGATTGATGGTGCCGAGCAGGTTGGAGACGTGGGTCACGCAGACCAGGCGGGTGCGCTCGTTGAGCAGTTCCGCCAGGGTATCCAGCTCCAGCTCCAGGGTCTCGGGATTGCAGTTCCAGAAGCGCAGCTTGACGCCGCGCTGCTCGAGGCGCATCCAGGGGCCGACGTGGCTCTCGTGGTCGGTGTTGGTGACGATGATCTCGTCACCCGGGGCAAACTGGCTGGCCATGGCGTCGGCCAGCAGGCGGAACTGGATGGTCGAACTGGGGCCGAACACCAGCTCTTCCACGTGGCGTGCATTGACCAGCGTCGCCACCGCCTGACGGCCGGCGTCGACCTTGGCCTTGGAATTCTGGCTGGGGGCGTAGCTCGCGCCGAGCTGCACGTTGTCGCCCAGCAGGTAGTCGCTGATGCGCTCCACCACCATCTTCGGCACCTGGGCACCGCCGGCGTTGTCCATGAACACCCAGTCGCTTTCAAGCGAGGGAAACTGGGCTCTGACGTGTGTCAGATCAAGGCGAGCGTCTGAGGATGAATCGAGTGACATGGGAAGTCCTTGAATAGGGGTCGAGAGGCGATACATGGACGTCGAGAGACAAGGCAGGAGCGAAACAAGCGCCGAGCCAGCCGTCGAACAGGCGCCACGACTCAGTGAGCCAGCACCGACTGGAAAAAGGCGCGGGTTCGGTCTTCCTGCGGCGCCGAGAAGATCTGTTCGGGAGCGCCTTCCTCGACGATCTGGCCGGCCTCCATAAAGATCACCCGGTCGGCGACATGGCGGGCGAAGCCCATCTCGTGGGTCACCAGCAGCATGGTCACGCCGGTGCCGGCCAGGGTCTTGATGACGTCGAGCACCTCGCCGACCATCTCCGGGTCCAGCGCCGAGGTGGGCTCATCGAACAGCAACACGCGCGGTTCATTGGCCAGCGCCCGGGCGATGCCGACCCGCTGCTGCTGACCGCCGGACAGGGCGCTTGGATACTTGTACATCTGCTCGGCGATGCCGACCTTTTCCAGCAACTCCTTGGCCCGCGCCTGGGCATCCCCCGGGCTCATGCCACGCACCCGGATCGGTCCCAGGGTCACGTTCTCCAGCACCGTCATGTTGGGAAACAGGTTGAAGCTCTGGAACACCATGCCGACGTCCTTGCGCACTTCGATCAGCTCGGGGCCGGGCTGGACCCGCACGCTGTCGACGTAGATGTCACCGGCGCTGTAGGCCTCCAGATGATTGATGCAGCGGATCAGCGTTGACTTGCCGGAGCCCGACGGGCCCAGGATCGCCACCACCTCGCCTTCGCGTACCTTGAGGTCGATGTTCTTGAGGGCGTGGAAGTCGCCGTAGTACTTGTTGACCCCTTCGAGCGAGATGATCGCTCTGGGCGCCTCGGGCAGACCAGCCTCGAGCGGGGGAAGGGTAGTGCCCTGGGTAGTGCCCTGGGTTGTCCGGGTTTCATTGATCATGGCAGTTCTCCTGTCAGGCCCGGCCCTGGGCGAAGCGTTTCTCGAGCAGACCGACCAGGCGCACCAGTGGCAGCAGCACCGCCAGGTAGAGTAGCGCCGCGCCGATCAGCGGTGTCGGGTTGGCCGCCAGCGCCTGGGCCTGGGTGGCCTGCTTGAGCAGGTCGGGCATGGCCACCACCGAGGCCAGGGCGGTGTCCTTCATCACGTTGATGCAGTTGCTGGTCAGCGGCGGAATGATCAGCCGGATCGCCTGGGGCAGGACCACGTCGCACATCACCCGATACTGGCTAAGGCCGATCGACTGGGCGGCCTCGAACTGGCCCCGTGGCACCGCCTCGATACCGGCGCGGTAGATCTCGGCGGCGTAGGCGCTGGAGATCATGGTCAGGGCGGTACAGGCCGCGGCGAACGGTGACAGGGTGATGCCGACGAACGGCAGCGCGTAGTAGACGATGACCAGCCACACCAGCACCGGCAGTGAGCGAAAGACGTCGATGTAGGCGATGGTGAGAAAACGCAGCGGCTTGGGGCCGTAGAGGCGCAACAGCGCCAGCCCCAGCCCGCCGATCAGCCCCAGCAGGATGCTCAGAAAGCCCAGCATCAGGGTCATGCCGAGCCCCTGCAGGAGCATCGGGAAGGTGCGCACCAGCACCTCCCAGTTGAAGAATGTCTGGACCAGGTCCATGGATCGTCTCCACGATCGAGGGTAATACGCTGGCCGCGGCGGTCACCGCCGCGGCCACGGGACTTGCTGGGCCAGGTTTACTGGGCGGAAGGCATATCGCGCACTTCGACGGTGCTGGTGCCGGCATCCGGAGCGGTGCCGAACCAGGTCTCGTGCAGCTCGGCGACAAAGCCTTCCTGCTTGAGTTCGCTGATCACTTCGCTGGCCTTGGTGGCAAGCTCGGCGTCCTTGGCAAACATCATCGAGTACTGCTCACCGCTGGGGATGCGGCTGACCACCTCGAGGCTGGGCTTGTCACGCACGTAGTACTGCACCGCCGGAATGTCGGAGATGTAGGCGTCCAGGCGGCCGCTGGACAGGTCCAGCATGGCCGGCTGCAGGCCTTCATAACGACGGATTTCCTTGATGCCGTACTGCTCCTGGTTCTCGCTGGTCCAGATGTCGCCGGTGGAGCCGGTATCGACGCCGACCACCTTGCCGTCCAGATCCTCGAGCCCGCTGATGCCCTTGCTGGTGTGGGTCGCCAGGGACTGGTCGCTGTCGTAGTAGGGCTGGGCGAAGGACACCGACTCCAGACGCTCGTCGGTGATGGTGATGGAGGACACCGCCACGTCGATGCGCCCGGACTGTACCGCCGAGAACAGGCCATTGAACGGAATGTTGCTGATCTCGACCTCGTCGTAACCCAGGCGGCTGCCGACCTCGTTGACCAGGTCGATCTCGAAGCCAACGTAGTCACCGCTGTCGTCCTGGAACTCCCAGGGCAGGTTGCCGATGTTGGCACCGACCTTGAGGGTCTCTGCCATCACGCCGCCTGCTGCCAGGCCGGCGGAAAGGGCGGTGGCCAGCACCAGGGAACGCTTGGAGAAGGTCTTGTAGGAAAGGCTCATGGGATATTTCCTCTGGTTATTGTCGTTGTTGCGGGTACAGCAGAAAACACGGGGTTCATCGGCGACGTCAGACGACGCCGGTCGCTTCACCTTCCCGGGCAAGCCAGGCCCGGGCGATCTCTTCACGGGTGGCGAACCATACGCCCTCGTGGGCCTGGGCGTAGGCGATAAAGTCCTTGAGCGCGCGAATCTTGCCGGGGCGCCCGACCATGCGCGGATGCAGGCCGACGGACATCATCCTGGGGCCGCGGGCCGACTCCTCGAACAGCACGTCGAAGCCTTCCTTGAGGTTGTCGAGAAACTCGCGCCCCGAGGTAAGCCCAGGAGAAAGCCAGAAGCGGAAGTCATTCATGTCGGTGGTGTAGGGCACCACCAGCTGACGACTGCCCGCCACCTCGGTGAAGTAGGGTACGTCGTCGTTGTAGGCATCGGAGTCGTAGAGGAAGCCACCCTCTTCCACCAAAAGGCGCCGGGTGCGCACGCTGGGTCCGTAGCGGCAGTACCAGCCCACCGGGCGCTTGCCGGTGGTGGCGGTGATCGACTCGATGGCCAGGCGGATATGCTCGCGTTCCTCGTCTTCGCTGAGGCGAAAGACCTCCTCCCAGCGATAGCCATGGCTGCAGAATTCGTGGCCATCGGCGCTGGCGACACGGGCAACGCGGGGGTTCTGCTCCAGCGCCACCGCGCAGGCAAAGAAGGTCGAACGCACGTCGGCCTCGCGCAGGATGTCGAGGATGCGCCAGATGCCGACCCGCGAGCCGTACTCGTACATCGACTCCATCGCCAGATTACGGGTGCCGGCGGGAGTTACGTAACTCCCCCACTCGGTCATCGACTCCTGGTCGTCGTCGCCCATGGCGAAGGACCTTTCAGAGCCCTCCTCGTAGTTGACCACGATATTGACCGCCAGGCGGGCGCCGTTGGGCCAGGCCCCGGTGGGGGGAGTATCGGCGTAGCCGACCAGATCACGCTGCGGGAGCATCCCGTTTCTCCTGAGGTCGCCAAACAAGTGACGACCCTGATTGTTGGTGTTGTTATCGACCGTCTGACGGCCTTGTCAGGATTGCACGCAATTCTGCGTGCGATGTGAACAATAAAGCACAACCGTACTCGCAGCGCAAATGGCAACTAGACTTTGTACGAAAAGCCGGCGAGCGATGGTTAGACAAGGCAAAAATCGGTGAGAAAGCGCAGTTTACGGGGTGTAAATGAGCATTTTGACCGGGCTGGCGCACCAGCCGATTTTTAACGCCGTATCACCGAGCGCAGGCACTTTTCGGAGAAGTCTTAGCCAATGGTGGGGTATGGGCCGGCTATCCAGCAGTAGATCCCGCTTTTCTGCGAGCCAACGTCCTCGCTCCCGCTTGTCGTTTTTCGTCGTGGCCTTTCCGATCGCGGACATGGGTTTTGCCCTGTAATTCGCAACGCTTTAGGGTTTTCATGGGCGGAAAATGTATTTTTCGTTCCGATTTTCTCGTCAAAGCAGGAGCTCCCGATGAAAACCACCGAGGCCGCCGCCCGCCAGCACGGCGACAGCGGCAAACGCCGCTTCTTCGGCCATCCCTGGCCTCTCGCCACCCTGTTCGGCATGGAGGTGTGGGAGCGCTTTTCGTTCTATGGCATGCAGGCGATCCTGTTGATCTACCTGTACTACGAGGCCAGCCGCGGGGGCCTGGCGATCGACCAGTCGGTGGCCATCGGTATCGTCGGTGCCTACGGCAGTTCGGTCTATCTGGCCACCATCCTCGGCGGCTGGTTCGCCGACCGGGTGTTCGGCGCCGAACGCACCCTGTTCTATTCGGGCATCGTGGTCATGCTCGGGCATATCGCCCTGGCCATCCTGCCCGGTGTCTACGGCGTCACCGCCGGCCTGATCCTGGTGGCGCTGGGCAGCGGCGGGGTCAAGGCCACCTGCTCGGCGCTGGTGGGGTCCCTGTACGAGCCCGGCAGCCCCCGGCGCGACGCCGGCTTCTCGATCTTCTATCTGGGTATCAATATCGGCGGCTTTGTCGGCCCGCTGCTGACCGGTCTGCTGCAGCAGAACGCCGGCTTCCACTATGGCTTCGGCATCGCCGCCGTGGGCATGGCGATCGGTCTGGCCCAGTACACGGCGGGACGCAAGGGGCTGCCCGATGATCAGAAGGCCGCGCCGGACCCCATCGCGCCGGCGACCCTCAAGCGCTACCTGGGTATCGCCCTGGTGGTGCTCGCCCTAGTGGTCGGCGCGGCCCTGGCGGGCTGGATCCGTGCCGACAATCTGTCCGGGGTGATGCTTGGCATCATCGCTGTAGCGGCGCTCTGCTACTTTGCGGTGATCCTGCGCTCCACCCACGTAAGTCCCGAGGAGCGCAGCCGGGTGCTGGCGTTCATTCCGCTGTTTCTGACCAGTGCCGCCTACTGGGCGCTTTACAGCCAGTCCTACACCGTGATCACCGCCTTCTTCGATCAGCGCGTGGATCGCAGCCTGTTCGGCTGGGAGATCCCGGTGGGCTGGCTGGTGTCGGTGCAGGCGCTGACCATCATCCTGTTCTCGGGGGTGTTCGCCTGGCTGTGGACGACGCTGGGCAAGCGCCAGCCGTCGTCGGCCGGCAAGTTCGTGATCGCCATGGCGATCATCGGCGCCACCTTCCTCGGCTACCTGCCGTTTCTCGGCAGCGAAGGGGCGAGCATGCCGCTGGCCATGCTGGTGCTGTTGCTGCTGGGCTTCACCGCCTCGGAGCTGTGCCTGTCGCCGATCGGGCTGTCGGTGACCACCAAGCTCGCGCCGCGGGCCTTCCAGACCCAGATGATGGCGCTGTTCTTTCTCTCGCTGGCGCTCGGCTTCGCCGCCGGCGGCAAGCTCGGCGCCTTCTATACCGAGGACACCGAAGTCGGCTACTTTATTGCCATGGCGGCTATCGGTGGTGTCAGCGCCCTGCTGCTGGCGGCCTGCCTGCCGTTCATTCGCCGGGCCATGCGCGGCGCGGACTGAGCTACCGCCAGGGTCGGCCAGCGCTGGCAACAAGAAGCTGGCCGACCTTGTCTCTTTCGGCACTCTTTCGACGCTCTCTCGTCACTCTTTCGATACAGGATGTAGGCATGCCTTCCGACCACGCCATCCCGGGCCTTTCCATCAGCGACCATCGCCTCGAGGTGCCGCTGGACTGGTCCCTCCCGGACAGCGGCGAGACCCTGAGCCTGTTCTACCGCGAGGTCTGCGCGTCAGACCGTGTCGACGAGGAGCTACCGCTGTTGCTGTTCCTGCAGGGTGGCCCCGGCGGCAAGTCGCCACGCCCCACCGCCAATGGACCGGGATGGCTGCATGAGGCGCTCAAGCACTATCGGGTGATCCTGCCCGACCAGCGTGGCACCGGGCGCAGTTCGCGCATCACCGAGGCCACCATGGCCGCCTTCGACAGTGACGAGGCCGGCGGTGACTACCTGGCCTGCTTCGACGCCCATGCGGTGGTCGCGGACTTCGAGCACCTGCGCAAGACCCGCTACCAGGGTGTCCCCTGGACCACGCTGGGCCAGAGCTACGGCGGCTTTCTGACCCTGACCTACCTGTCCTACGCGCCCCAGGGACTGAGCCGCTGCTATATCACCGGCGGCTTGCCGGCGCTCGACGCCGACCCCGACGAGGTCTATCGGCGCACCCACCGTCGAGTGGAGCGCAAGCTTGAGGCGTATCTGGCGCGCTTTCCCGATGATCGCGAGCGGATCGACGCCATCGCCGACCATCTGCTGGACCACGATGTCCGCCTGCCCGACGGCGACCGACTGAGCGTGCGCCGCTTCCAGAGCCTGGGACTGATGCTGGGCATGGGTGACGGCGCCGAGCAGCTGCACTGGCTGCTCGAGGAGGCCTTCAGCGACGACACGCGAAGCGCGCTCAACCATCACTTCCTGGTGGAGGTGATGACGCTGACCGGCTTCGACGAGAATCCGCTGTTCGGCGCCATCCACGAGAACATCTACGCCAACCCTGAGCGCCTGTGCGACTGGGCCGCCGAGCGCCAGCAGGGGCCACAGTTCGACGAGCGTCATCGCCCGCTCAGGCTGACCGGCGAGATGATCTACCCCTGGATGTTCGACGAGATCCGTGCCCTCAAGCCCTTCCGTGGGGCGGTACACCAGCTGGCCCGGCGACCTCTGGCCAGCCCCTTCTACGACGCCAGACAGCTCGCCGCCAACCGGGTGCCGGTGGCGGCGCTGATCTACTTCGATGACATGTACGTGGACGCCGAGCTGTCGCTGGCCACCGCCGAGGCGATCCCGCGGCTAACCTACTGGATCACCAACGAGTACGAGCACGACGGGCTGCGCCAGGACCCCGGAGTGTTCCGCCGGCTCAAGGCGATGCTGGACGATTGACTCTCATCAAGGACGCTGCCCATGATCCCTTCCCACTGCGCGGGTGTCCCCGCCGGCAATCCCTTCAAGACCGCCATGGCCAGTGGCCAGGCCAGAATCGGCCTGTGGCTGTCGCTGGGCGACCCCTACTGCGCCGAGATGTGCGCCAGCGCCGGCTTCGACTGGCTGCTGATCGACGGCGAACACGGCCCCAATGATGTGCGCTCCATGCTCGCCCAGCTGCAGGCGGTCGCCGCCTACGCCAGCCACCCGGTGGTGCGGGTGGTGAACGGCGAGACGGCGCGGATCAAGCAACTGCTGGACATCGGCGCCCAGACCCTGCTGGTGCCGATGATCGACACCCCGGAGCAGGCCCGCGCCATGGTCGCCGCCACCCGCTACCCACCAGACGGGGTGCGAGGTGAAGCCTCCGCCATCGTCCGGGCGTCACGCTGGAATGCACGGCCTGACTATGTGCATAGAGCCAACGACGAGATCTGCCTGCTGGTCCAGGCGGAGAGCGTGACCGCGCTGGATAACCTCGAGGCGATCTGCGCGGTGGAAGGCGTCGACGGGGTCTTTGTCGGGCCCGCCGACCTGGCCGCTTCCATGGGCCATCTCGGTGACGCGGGCCATCCCGAGGTCCAGGCCGCCATCGACGAGGCCATCGCCCGCATCGTTGCCAGCGGCAAGGCCGCCGGCGTGCTCACCGGTGACCCGGAGCTTGCCAGACACTATCTCTCCCTTGGTGCCAGCTTCGTGGCGGTGGGGCTCGACGTCAGCCTGATGATGCAGGCGGTGCGCCAGCGTGCATCGGAGTTTGCGCTTGGCCCGCAGGCGGCCGATTCGCAGGAAGACTCATCCTCCAGCGCTGGCCCCGGGTCCCAGGGACCTTACTGACCTGATACCGGCCGCCGGCCGGGGGCCCTGATCACACCGACCGGGGCCCTGCTGCCACCGGCCGGGGACGTCACCACTCGCCGCCGCCGCGCTCCAGGGCGGCGGCGATGGCCTGGGGAATCGGCTGGCCGCTGCGCTCGCTGGCGAACAGGTACTCGCCGGCCGGATTGACCTCGAAGAACACATGACGCCCCTCGGGTGTGACCCTTAGATCGATGGCGCCGTAGGCCAGTCCAAGCTCTCTCATCAGCGCGCGCAGTCCGGTCTCCACCTCATCCGGCAGGGTATAGGGGAAGACCTCGGCGCTGCCCACGCCACTGCGGTAGTCGACCTCGTACTGCGGCTCGCTCCTGAAGGCGGTCGCGAACATCTCGCCGGCCACCGCGGTGACGCGCAGGTCCAGCGCCAGCGGGATGTATTCCTGAAAGATCACCGGCGCCAGACGAACCGCCTCGAGCCTGGCCATCTCGTCCTGGCCGACCTTGAGGGTCTCTCGCGGCGCCTCGACGATATTGCGAAAGGCCTTGCGTACCACTCCACCGTCGCCGTGGCGGGCGATAAACTCGGCAGCGGCGTCCGGGCGATTGGTGATCAGGGTATCGGGAATCTCGAGCCCCAGCCGGTGGGCCAGACGATGCTGGGTCAGCTTGCGCTGGGCGCGTTCGTCGGCCAGCGGATGGTTCATCCAGAAGCTATCCAGGGCATACCACAGACCAAGCACCGCCTCCTGGGTCTCGGACCAGGCAAACAGCCGTTCGGTGCCGTCGCCCAGGCCGGGGTCCAGGTCAAAGGAACGGATGCGCCGGTTCCATACCGAGCGCACCTCGTCCAGCGCCAGCCGGCGCCCGTCGCCAAGTTCCAGCCAAAGGCTGTCACCGCTGGCACCTGCGTAGGCCAGGATTCCCAGGCGCCGGGGGAAGTCGGCGACGTCGATCACCTCCACCGGCGAGTGAAGATGGGGCAGTACCCGCTCGACATGGGCATTGTCTGCAAACGACAGGATCAGGATCATGCTCGGCTCCCTCGAAAAAGGCGGGCACCGACAGGGTGCCCGCGGGTCCTGTCATCGCTCACCGTCCACCAAGCTGCACGTAGGCCGCCCAGGCCTGCTGCCAGGCCAGCATCCCCTGCTGATCGAGCATGCCCTGCTGGTAGAGCTGGGCGTACTGCGCCAGCAGTTGAGCGTACTCGCCAAGCAACGCCTGGCTCTGATCCTGCTCGCCTCCGCCGTCCGCCACCGGCGGCTTGAGCGAGGCGCTCGACGGCGCCTGACCGGTGGCCAGCACAAAGGGCTGCAGCGGCTGGGCTGGCTGCATCGGTTGCATGGGCTGGACGGGCTGGTTGCCCCAGCCCCCCGGTAGCGGATTCTCGAAGGCCTGCTTGCCGCCCACGGGGCCTTCCACCAGTTGCTTGGTCGGCACTTCGAAGATCTGCTTGGGAGGCGGGTCAAGCGGCTTCCATTTGCCCGGCTCCAGGCCTGGATCCTTGCCAAAGTCCTTGGGGTTGTCCTTGGGCAACTCCTTGCCGCCGTCCTTGATCCCGTCCTTGATCCCGTCTTTGCCGCCGTCCTTGATCCCATCCTTGATGCCATCCTTGATCAGGTCCTTCGGTCCCTCCTTGACGCTCTCCTTGACCGGCTCCTTGACGAACTCCTTGGGGTTATCCTTGGGCCGCTCTTTTGGCGGTTCCTTGATCGGTTCCTTGGTGAACTCCTTGGGGGTGTCCTTCGGCAGCGCCTTGGGGTGCAACGGCGTGCACGACACCATCTCGCCAATGGCGCTGCGGGGGCCATCCAGGCAGGCCTGCATCCGTGCCACCTGGCCCTCGGTGAACATCACCATGGTGTCGTCGTCGACGTAGTCCATGTAGTTCATGAACATGTCGCCATCGGGGCCGTTGTCGCAGGACACCTTGGGAAAGGTCGGCTTGCCCAGGTTGGCGCCACCCTGGTTGGGGGTGTCGTCGACAAAGTCCGAGCCGGAGCAGCCGGTGCCGTCGTCTCCCCAGATATGAAAGAGATTGAGCCAGTGGCCTATCTCGTGGGTGGTGGTGCGCCCCAGGTCGAACGGTGCCCGGGCGGTGCCCATGTTGCCGAAGCCGGTGTAGGTCACCACCACGCCGTCGGTGGCGGCGGGACCGCCGGGGAACTGGGCGTAGCCGAGCAGGCCACCGGAAAGCGGGCAGACCCAGATATTGAGGTATTCGTCTGCGGGCCAGGCATCCTTGCCGCCGCTGGCGTCGGCCTTGACCTTGTCGTCATCGACAAAACCGCTGACGTCGGTGCGGGTGCGGGTGATGCCATCGGTGGGGTTGCCGTCGGGATCGCTGGTGGCCAGCGCAAACAATAGCCTGGCATCGGCGGCCACCGGCGCGAAGGGCGCAGGTACCGTCGAGACGTCGGCATTGGCCTTGCGAAAGTCCTCATTGAGGATCTCGATCTGGCTGTCGATCTGCTCCCGCGAGATGTTCTGCTCGTCGGTGTTGTAGACCACGTGGACGACCACCGGGATGCGGGTGCACCCCGGACGCTGGACGATGGTGCCGCGCATGGCACGAAAGGCGTGTTCCTCGATGCGCGATCGCCGCCTGGCATAACCGGGGTCCTGGTCCAGCAGTCGCCGGTGAACCGCCATGGTGCCACAACAGCGACACCGTTCCGGATGGGTGGTGTTATCGGACATGCAAGCCTCCCCGCCGGCCAGCCGGTCGGCGTCGTGAGTACGGGTTCAATGGCCAGCAACTGGCCTCAAGTGGCCCCACAACGCACGGTATTGGCGGCGTTGGTGGCCTCAATGACGGGTAATGATCAGAAGATCGTCCTCCAGCGCATCGATATCGTAGTCACCGTCCCAACCGGGCAGTGTCAGGTGCAGTTGATCGCCATCACGCCGCCACTGGCCACGGGCATCGCAGGCAAGGCGGTCGGCGGCGTCTCCGGTGTGGAGCTCGACGGCGCCGTCCTGGTGCAGACACAGGCGCCTTCGCGGCATCCGCGAGGGGGTGACAGCCGGCGAATCCGGGTGCCGCAGCACCGTGCAGTCGCCGATGCCTTCCTCGCGCATCTCGATCCAGTCTCCGCACAGGTCCTTTGGCATCACATCCTCCTGATCGGTCTTGTCTTGCTTTACCTGATCTTGTCTTGCCTGTTCTCGTCTCGCCGGGGCGTCACTCGATCACAGGCTGGCTTAATGGCTGGCTGGGTGAGTGGCTGGGTGAGCGGCCTTGCCACTGGCTCGTTCAACGGCCCGTTGACCGAGACCGTCGCTCCCATTCCCTGCGCGAGCGCAGCAACTCCAACCGCTGCCAGGCCTGACGCCAGCCGGCGTCCAGCTGCGCCGACCAGACGCCTTGGCCCTGCCAGCGACGATACTGGGCCAGCAGTGCTTCATGGTGGGCCTCGAGCTGGCGCCAGGGGTCGCCCAGGTGGTGGCGCTCGTCGCCACGACAGTGGCATTCCGGCAGGGGCGGGGCGTCAACCGCGTGCAGGCCGGCGCTGGTGGCCACAAACCCCAGGTTCATTGCCACGATCTCCATGGCGTAGGACGGATCCACCGTGGCCAGGACATCGTTCGGTCCATGGATGGCGTCATTGGCGCCGTCGGCCCCTTCGATGGTCAGCACGGCGGGGATGCCGGCGTCGATAAAGGGCACATGATCACTGGCAAAGGGGTTGAGCGAGACCTGCAGTTCGAGATCGGTGAAGCGGCCTCCCGCCGCACTCAGGCCATCGATCATGTCCTGGCTGAGGGGCGCGCCTTCCAGCAGTACCGCCGCCGGTGTGGCGTTGATCGAGCCGATCATGTCCATATTGAGCACCCCGGCGATGCGCCCCCGCTCGGCAGCGGAGAGTCCCGCCACGAACTGGCGGCTACCGTGCAGCCCCTGCTCCTCGCCGCCGAACAGCACAAAGCTTAGGTCATCGTCGAAACGCTGCCCGGCCAGCACCTCCGCCATCAGCATCAGCGCCGCCGAGCCACTGGCGTTGTCGTCGGCGCCCGGCGCCGGTGCGGACGGACCGCCCTGATGGTTGACGCTGTCCAGGTGAGCGACCACCAGCCAGTGACGGGGGCTGGTGGCCTGCCCCGGCAGCCGCGCCAGCAGGTTGATGCTGCTGGCGCCGCCAGGCAGCGATACTTGCTGGCGATCCACGGCCAGCCCCGCCGCCGTCAGCTGTGACTCGGCCCAATCCACCGCCTGAACGTACTCGGCGCTCGATGATAGGCGCGTCGGATAGGACACCAGCTGACTCAGCAGGGCGACGTAGCGCGCCTGCGAGGCCGACGCGACGACAGCGTCGACGACCCGGGACCCTGTAGCGTCGCGACGAGGCGCAACCTGGTGAAACAGGCGGGTCGATTCGCTTAAAGGGAACAGGCGAAAGCAGGGCGCTTCACTTTGCTCAAGGGGTTTGTTGATCCTGTTGGCCTCGGACCTGGGCAGGTCCACCACCAGATAGCGCCCCGCATCCAGCAGCACCGGGACCTCGGGATGGGCCTGCTGGAACAGCCGTCCCTTCTGGCAGACACCGTGCAGCCTTCCCTGGCCCAGGTCCTGCACCATCGTGTCATCGGCGTCATGCAGGCTGGTGGCCTCGCGGACGGCCCGCCAGCGGGCGTTGGCGGCGACCAGCAGCCGTTTGCGTCCAGCCTCCACCAGCCAGCCACCGGCTTTCTCGACGCGCTCGGTCAGCGTCGCGTCGCCGCTCCTTGCCTGATGCAGTTCGACCTTCATGTCGACTCCCTGCCGTCAACGCGTGCGCCGAACCATCGGTTTCGGCGTCGCCACGACGACCGCCGCTGAGCCGAGGAATGGGGCTCAACGGACTTAGTCGGGTGGTACTGAACTACTAAGGTAGTTCGTTCCTCACTCGCCGCCATCACTCGTCACGACAATCACGCGTCGACATCGGCATGGTCACTTGCCGGTGCACACATGCCAGGCTATTGATTTTCAATCAAACATTAAGCGCAGTGGAGAATATTGAAGAGATCAGCCTGCTGGTCGTGTCAAAAAAAGAGCACAGAAAAACAGTACACTGCGTATAGGTGAAACTTCTTCAACAGAAATGCGCTAAAGCTGAGCGCTTTTTCACAGTGGTAAAATTAACAACACGATAGCTCGCCGTGGCGCTGGAGAGCGCCCCGGCTCGACGACTCACAACCGTCACTTACCCGCATTTTAGCCCTATCTAATCGACAAGATTGACGTTTTCGGCGCTAGAACCCACCTTTCGGATGCCTTATACTTTTGTCGTAAATTTACGATCTCGACACCCGTCGGGATCGTTTTCGTTTTCCAGGAGGCCCGATGGCAATCTCCATCACCCATCTCAGAGCTCGTCATCCTCGCCTGGCGGAGCTCGCCCTGGCCCTCGGTGGCTTTGGCATCGGTACCAGCGAGTTCGTGATCATGGGCTTGATGGAGCGTGTCGCCCAGGACCTGTCGGTCAGCGCCGCCGACGTCGGCTACGCCATCTCCGCCTATGCCCTGGGGGTAGTGGTCGGTGCGCCGCTGATCTCCGCGCTGGCCGCGCGGGTACCTCGGCGCACCCTGCTGATCTGCCTGATGCTGGTGTTCGCCGTGGGCAACATCGCCAGCGCCCTGGCGACCAGCTTCTGGCCCTTTGTCGGTCTGCGTTTTCTTGCCGGCCTGCCCCACGGCGCCTACTTCGGCGTGGCCGCCCTGGTGGCCGCAGCAGCGGTACCGGTGGAAGAACGCGCCCGAGCCATCAGCCGGGTCATGCTGGGGCTGACCAGCGCCATCGTGATCGGCGCGCCGCTGGCCACCTGGGCCGGCCAGTGGTTCGGCTGGCAGTTCGCCTTCTTCGCGGTGGGCGTCGTGGCCTTTGTCACCATGGGCCTGATCAAGCTGTTCGTGCCGCGCCAGCCGCATGACGTCAAGGCCAGCCCCAAGCGCGAACTGACCGCCCTGGTCAAACAGCGGGTGCTCTACACCCTGGGCGTGGCCAGCATCGGCTTTGGCGGCATATTCTCGGTGTTCAGCTATGTGGTACCGACCCTGCGCGCCCAGGCCGATATGCCCGAGATGGTCGGCCCCTGGGTGCTGGCGATCTTCGGCATCGGCGGCATCATCGGCAATCTGGTGGGTGCCCGGGCAGCAGACAAGAACCTGATGAAGGCGGTGCCACGCATCCTGCTGTGGTGCCTGGTGGTCCAGGGCGCCTTCTACTTTGCCGCCGACAACCTCTACACCGGCATCCTCTTCGTCGGCCTGGTCGGCACCAGCATGGCGCTGGGTCCTGCGCTGCAGACACGCCTGATGGACGTGGCTGGCGACGCCCAGACCATGGCCGCCTCGATGAATCACGCCGCCTTCAACTGCGCCAATGCGCTGGGCGCCTATCTGGCCGGGGTGACGATCAAGGCCGGTGCGCCCTGGTCCTCCAGTGGCCTGGTCGGCGCCGGGCTCGCCCTTGGCGGCCTGGTGGTGTTCTATATCGGCCTGCGCGCCGAGAAGCGCAGCGACAGGCGCCGCGCCGCGGCCACCGACTGCGCCAGCGAGAGCTGATCGTTCGCCCCGGACTCAGGCGCCGCCTTCGGCAAGGAAACGATGCAGGCGCCGCGCCCTTGCCCAGGCGGTCCAGCCGCTGCCCAGGATGACCAGCCAGACGGCAACGATCAACGGTTCATCGCGCCAGCCCCACAACGGCGCCAGCGCAGCGATCAGTGCCGCTATTGTGACCACGGCCATGCGCTGGGGTTTGGCCATGACCCCGCCAAAATCACCACGATGGCCGAGACTGTCGGCGAAGGCCCTGACGTAGGCCGTCAGGATGGCCAGTGCCGCCGCCGCCCAGCCGAGGGAAGGGGTATCGATGGCAAGACCCAGACCCACCAGCACCAGGGCATCCGAGATTCGATCCGGCACCTCGTTCCACAGGGCACCGGTCGGCAACGCCTGGCCCGATTCGATGGCAATCATGCCGTCGAACAGGTTGCACAACAGACGCCCCTGAATCCCCAGCGCCGCCAGCACCATCCAGCCGGCCCGCGCCAGGCCATCGAATTCGGCACTCGCTGCCAGACTGACGCCGGCGACCAGCGCCATCAGCATGCTGACGCGAGAGACCTGATTGGGCGTGACGCGGCTCGCCGCCAGGCGACGGCTGATACCGCGCGCCCAGGACGTCTGGCGACTGGCCAACGGGCGACGTTCGGGCTCGGTCATGGTGTTGCATCCTTGTCGTGAGGTGAGGTGGGGTGCTGGCGTATCAGCAACAGGTTGTAGATCACTACATAGCTCGACGACACCGCCAGTGGCAGGGCCAGCGTGGTCAGCAGGGCCGGGGTACCGGCCCACCAGTGAATGGCGGTCAACAGGGTAGCAGAGCCGCTCACCGCCACCAGCGGTGGACACCACCAGCGAGCGGGGCCGGCGAGGCGTCGATTGAGGTGCTCCACCACGCGCTTCAGATAGAGCGTCAGCAACGCCGACAAGGCCCCCTGAATCAGCCCCGCCTGAACCATCTCCGTCGGGCCGAAAGCCCGATTGGCCAGCGCCGCCCAACCGCCCATGGCGACGAAGCCCACCAGTCCATGCATTGCGTTATGACGCCACCAGGGCCTCATGCCACCGACCAGAAGTAGCGCACCACGTGGAAGAAGATCGGTGCCGAGAAGATCACCGAATCCAGACGATCGATAAAGCCGCCATGTCCCTCGATCAGGTGACCCCAGTCCTTGATCCCGCGATCGCGCTTGATCGCCGACATCACCAGTCCCCCGACGAAGCCGAGCAGCGCGATCATCAGCGCCAGCAGCGCCGCCTGGCCCATGGAAAAGGGGGTCATCCAGGCCAATCCGGCCCCGACCAGGGTGGCACTGGCCACCCCGCCGAGGAAGCCTTCCAGGGTCTTGGAGGGCGATAGCCTGGGGGCGATACGCCGGCGCCCGAGCAGCTTGCCCCAGACGTACTGCAGGACATCGCTGAGCTGCACCACCACGATCAGAAAGGCTATCAGCAGCACGTTGCGCCCCTCATAGCCGGGGATTTCCAGGCTCAACAGCGCAGGCACGTGGGATACGCAGAAGACGCACACCATCAGCGCCCACTGGACCTCGCTGACCCGCTCGAGAAAGCCCTGACTATCCCCTCTCAGGGCCGCCACCACCGGCAACAGCAGGAACGCGTAGACCGGAATGAAGATCGAGTACATGCCGTAGTACTGGTGCCAGATGAACAGGTACTGCACCGGCAGCACCACGAAGAACACCAGCGCCAGGGCCCAGTGATCGGCCCGTCGTGACGGCACCAGGCCGATGAACTCGCGCAACGCGGAAAACGAGGCGAAGGCAAACAGCAGCACCACCCCGGTCCTGCCGCCGAGCAGGGCGATACCCATCAACAGCGTCATGATCCACCAGGAGCGGATGCGCTGGTTGAGGTTTTCGATCACCTCGTTTTCGCCCTCGGGCGAATAGCGGCGGGCCAGTACGAAGCCAACGCTACTGGCCACCAGCAAGATCCCGACGATGGCGGCGAGCAGGGTGCCGAGACCGGCGGGAATCACGATATCAGTCATTCGGCGCCCCCTCCCTGGGGCCAGATGCCTCGGTGGCGGAGCCTGGGGTGCTGTTAGCTGGGGTGGTGTTAGCAGGGGTGGTAGCGCCAGGGGTGGTAGAACCTGGATGAGCGGTGACGGGTGACACGGGGTCGCTGGGAACGCTGGCCCCGGCCGGCGCCAGCGCCTGCAGCGCTCGCTGGGCCCGGGCCAGAAAATCGGTCTTGGCCTCGCCCTCTATCCGAGCCAGCGGCTCGCCGTAGTTGAGCGTGCATAACAGCGGCAGCGGTACCACCTCGCCCTTGGGCAGCACCCGATTGAGGTTATCGATCCATACCGGCACCAGTTCTACCTCGGGATAGTCGCAGGCCAGGTGGTAGAGCCCCGGCTTGAACGGCAAAAGGCCCTTGTCATCGGTATTGCGGGTGCCCTCGGGAAACAGAATCAGCGAGTCGCCGCCGTCGAGCGCTTCACGCAGCACCGCCAGGGGGTCAGGTTGGCCGGGCTTGCGCTGACGGTCGACCAGCACCCCCTTGAAGACGTCGTGGATCAGAAAGCGCCGCAGCCGTGACGCCAGCCAGTAGTCGGCACCCGCCACGGGGCGGGTGCGCGCCCGCAGGCGCGGCGGCAGGGTGGTCCAGATCAGCACGAAGTCGCCATGACTCGAGTGATTGGCAAAGTACAGCCGCTGACGTGCCACCGGCGCGACTCCCGACCAGATCGGCCTGGGCGCCGTCACCAGCCGTGCCACCAGCCGGATCAGCACCCCCGTCAACGCCGCCCGCCAGGCTGTTCCTTTCATGTCTTTTGCTCCCTTGCCCATGCTCGGACGTTGTTCCGCCCCGGCTGAATGACGCTCCCCGGATTCCCCGCCGCCATCGGCTTGCCTTTTTTCGATCTCGCCGCACGTCCAGGCGGTCCCGTTTCCCTCTCCACGGCGCTTTTTCACGGGAGTTCAGGGGGAATTCACGGAGAGTCCAGGGGGAGCGATGGCCCCACCGAGCGACGTCGCGGGTCAGCCTGGGCGGATGCAGGCCCAGGCCCAACTGTGCCATACTTCGCCACCTTGTCGCCCGCGAAGTCGCCCGCGAACGGCGCACGATCCCCAAGGCCTCCAAGTGAAGACCCCGCCCATGTCCCAAGGTACGCTGTTTATCGTTTCTGCCCCTTCCGGTGCCGGCAAGACCAGCCTGGTGCGTGAATTGATCGAGGGTCTCGACGGCATTCAGGTCTCGGTCTCCCACACTACCCGCCCCATGCGTCCAGGCGAGGTCGACGGCGTGAACTACCACTTCGTCGACATGGCCACCTTCGAGGCGATGATCGAGCAAGGTGACTTCTTCGAGCATGCCCGGGTCTTCGACAACTGCTACGGCACCTCGCGCAGCGCAGTGGAGACACTGCTGGCCGCCGGCCAGGACGTGATCCTGGAGATCGACTGGCAAGGCGCCCGCCAGGTGCGTGAACAGCTACCAGAGGCTGTCTCGGTGTTCATCCTGCCGCCATCGCGGGAAGAGCTCGAACGCCGTCTGTCGAGCCGCGGCACCGACGATCATCAGGTGGTCAGCGCGCGCATGCGTGAAGCGGTCAGCGAAATGTCGCACTACAGCGAATATGACTTCCTGGTCATCAACGACGACTTCACCACCGCCCTGGACGAACTGCGCGCCCTGGTGGTCAGCCAGCGCCTGGCCACACCGCGCCTTGGCCAGCGCCATGCCCCACTGCTCGAGGCGCTGCTGTCCGACTAGAACGTCACCAAAGGCAAGTCGCCGAGGAGCGCGGGCAACCCACGCCTCCCACGGTTCGCTTTTCGGCGCTGCAACCAGGCCCTGGCGTCTTGTCACAGGCGGCGTGACTCGAGTAATCTAGCCTGTCACTTCGCAGGTGCAACCCCCGGGCGCAATCGTCGACGGGGGCACAGTCCGTCTCGCCGACCGCGAAAGGCCAGCACCTGCCCGACACACCGTCTGTCAGATCAGGAAGGGCCCAATGGCGCGAGTTACTGTCGAAGATTGTCTGGAACACGTCGAGAACCGTTTCAAGCTGGTGATGATTTCCACCCAGCGCTCCCGGCAGCTGGCCCGTGGCTCACGCGACGCGCTGCTTCCCTGGGAAAACGACAAGCCCACGGTCATGGCGCTGCGCGAGATCGCCGAAGGCCTGATCGACCACAGCGTGCTGGACGAGCCGGTCGAGGCACCCAGCCGCTTCCGTCCCGAGTACCAGGCCTCGCCCTCCGAGGAATGATCGCGCCGAAGGCGGCCACTGGTCGCCCTTAGGGCTTCTCATCACGCAGTCAGGGCACGCCACATGTTCACGATCGACGATCTGTCTGACCGACTCGGAGGCTATCTGCCCGCCGAGGAAATCCAGCAGGTCAGGCGTGCCTTCTATTATGCCGAACAGGCCCACGACGGCCAGCGTCGTCGCTCCGGCGAACCCTATGTGACCCACCCACTGGCGGTGGCCAACATCCTCGCCAACATGCACATGGACCATCAGAGTCTGATGGCGGCCATGCTGCACGACGTCATCGAGGATACCGGGGTCTCCAAGGACGCGCTGGCGGGGCAATTCGGCGACGCCGTGGCCGAGCTGGTCGACGGCGTCTCGAAGCTCACCCAGATCACCTTCGAGGACAAGGCCGTCGCCCAGGCGGAAAACTTCCAGAAGATGGTCATGGCGATGTCCCGGGATATCCGGGTGATCATCGTCAAGCTGGCCGACCGGCTGCACAACATGCGCACCCTGGGCGCGCTGCGCCCGGACAAGAAGCGTCGCATCGCCCGAGAGACCCTCGAGATCTATGCCCGGGTAGCCAGCCGCCTCGGCATCAATACCATCAGGGTCGAGCTCGAGGACCTGTCGTTCCAGGCCATCCACCCGATGCGTGCCGAACGCATCAAGCGCGCCGTGGCCAGCGCCAGAGGCAACCGTCGCTCGGCCATCCGTCAGGTCCAGAACGCACTGCAGACCCGGCTCGACGAGCACGAGCTGAAGGGCACGGTGATCGGGCGTCAGAAGCACCTGCTGTCGATCTATCGCAAGATGCGCGACCAGCGAAAGTCGTTCGCCGAGATCATGGACGTGTTCGGCTTTCGCATCATCGCCGACGACGTCGACAGCTGCTATCGCATCCTCGGCATGGTGCACAATCTCTACAAGCCGGTCCCGGGGCGCTTCAAGGACTACATCGCCATCCCCAAGGCCAACGGCTACCAGAGCCTGCATACCACCCTGTTCGGCAACAGCGGCATGCCCATCGAGGTCCAGATCCGTACCCGGGAGATGGAGGCGATGGCCAACAACGGTATCGCCGCCCACTGGCTGTACAAGGCCGGGCAGACCTCCCACCCGATCGCCGAAGGCAGCCGCGCCAGGGCCCGGGAATGGGTCAAGGGGCTGCTCGAGATGCAGCGCCATGCCGGCGATTCGCTGGAGTTCATCGAACACGTCAAGAACGACCTGTTCCCCGATGATATCTACGTGTTCACGCCGAAAGGCGACATCATGGAGCTGCCGCAGGGCGCCACCGTGATCGACTTCGCCTACGCCGTGCACACCGAGATCGGCAACACCTGCATCGCCTGTCGCATCGACCGCCATCTGGCCCCGCTGTCATCGCGCCTGGAGAGCGGCCAGACGCTGGAGATCATCACCTCTCCGGGGGGCAAGCCGAACCTGGCCTGGCTCAATTTCGTCGTTACCGCCAAGGCGCGTTCGGCGATCCGCCATGCGCTCAAGCATCAGCAGCATACCGAAGCGGTACAGCTGGGACGCCGTCTGCTGACCAAGGCGCTGGGCGAGTTCGGCGTGCATCTGGAGGACGTCGGCGAAGACGTCATGGCACGGCTGCTCAAGGAGATGGAGCTGCAGAGCGAATCCGCCCTGCTCGAAGCCATCGGCCTTGGCAATCGCATGACCCAGGTGATCGCCCGTCGTCTGGTGGAACTGCACCGTGGCGAGCGAATCTCCCATAGCGAGGCCGCCGAGGACAGCTCCAGGGTCACCATCAGCGGCGTCGAAGGCATGGTGATCAAGTTTGCCCGCTGCTGCCACCCGTTGCCGGGAGACCCGATCATCGGCCATCTGTCGGTGGGCAAGGGCATCGTGGTCCACCGCGCAGAGTGCCGTAACCTCCAGGAATTGAAGAGCGACCCGGAGAAGCTGCTGACGCTCAACTGGTCGGATACCATCGACGAGGACTTCCCCGTGGCGCTGCGCCTCGAGGTCGAAAGCCGTCGCGGCCTGGTGGCCGAACTGGCCGGCCTGATCACCGACGCCGACGCCAATATCGAGCGCATCGGCATCGAAGAGCGTGACGCCCGGCTCTCGATCGTCAATCTGACGCTTTCTGTGCGCAATCGGACCCATCTGGCACGCATCATCAAACGACTGCGTAACCTTTCGCATATCGGCAAGATATCTCGACTTGGCAATTGAGCCCCAACGCCAGGGCCGTCATCCCGATGACGGCCCTGGTGGTGGTGTTGCTATTTGCCGCTGACACGACATCAGGAGTCAATAATGAGCAACAAGGCTGTCATCAACACCGACCAGGCACCCGCCGCCATCGGCCCCTACGCCCAGGCCATCAAGGCCGGCAACACCGTCTACATGTCTGGCCAGATTCCGCTGGACCCGGCCACCATGGAGCTGGTTTCCGACGACTTCGAGGCCCAGGCACGCCAGGTCTTCACCAACCTCAAGGCGGTGTGTGAAGAGGCCGCAGGCTCGCTGCAGGACATCGTCAAGCTCAATCTCTACCTGGTCGACCTGGACAACTTCGCCACCGTCAACAAGGTGATGGAAGAGGTCTTCACCAAGCCGTACCCGGCGCGTGCCGCCGTCGGCGTCAAGGCCCTGCCCAAGGGCGCCCAGTTCGAAGCCGAGGCGGTGATGGTCATCGGCGACTGATGGTAAGAGCCTGAGGTCAGAGTCTGAGATCGGGGTCCGAGGCCACTGGGACCCGGACCTCGCTCCCGGCCTGGGCAATCCGGGGATGCGACTGTTTCTTGCGCTCACGCCGCCTGCTGCGCTGCGCCAACGCCTCGGCGGGCTGGCCGACCGGCTGCACGCCGAACGGGGCGGACGCCGCATCTCCGACGACAACCTCCACCTGACGCTGGCCTTCCTCGGTGAGCAGGATGACACCACCGCCTCGAAGCTGCGTCGCTGGGTCCAGCGCTACCCCTGCGCGCCCGGTCAACTGACCCTCGACCACGTAGGCTACTTCCACCGGCCCGGTATCGTCTGGATCGGTCCTTCCTCTCCCCCTGACTCCCTTCTCAAGCTGCAGAGCGACCTGTCGTGTCAGCTCACGCTATGGGGCCTGCCCCACCAACCGCAGCAATTTCGACCCCATGTATCGTTACTGCGTAGTGCGATGACTCAATCAGCACAACCTTTATCAGAAGATTATTACTGCTGGCCTTATACTTCAATTCAACTAATACAGTCATCAATTAGTCACGAAGGAAGCCGATATACCACGCTGGCAACCAGTCGATAACTCGGTATAGGTAGCTCTGCCATCGGACCGATAGTGACACCCTTGAGCGTAGGCTCCGGCCAGGCACAGGAACACCACCTTTCGTACACCGGTGGGTCTGCCTGTTGACCGATCTACCTGGGGCAAGCCTATCGACAAGAGCTTTTCCGCTGTGCAGAAACCTCACGGCTATGCAGAAGAATGTGACCTGAATCACGAACGATGGTGGGACCCGGGACTAGCGTATTGCAGCACAGCTGCGTCACCGATATCCGGGCAAGACGCAACAGTTGCACAAGTGCGAATGCCAGTGTCGAAAGCCATTTGCAAAAGACAATAACGAACAGCGCTCGGGCCAGCTGGATCCACGACCCGGGGACACAACAAGGATAGGGGAATCGCCATGCCTACCTCACTCGCCCGCCCGCTGGCCTGCTGCCTGCTCATGGGACTCGCCTCTACCGCCACGGCGGGCCCCACCCTCGGCCTCGGCTCCACCAGCGAGGGCACCGGGGCGCTGGACCTGGGCTACGACTGGACCTTCGACCTGAGCCGCTATCACCCCTCGCTGGATCTGCGCCTGGGCACCGGAGTGATCCTGTTCGAGGGCGACGACCGCAGCGACAACCAGGCCTTCTACCTGCGCCCGGCGCTGCGCTATAGCTGGGACCACGTCTTCGTGGAAGGCGGCATCGGTGCCTCGGCCTTTATCGATACCCATATCGAGGACCGGGATCTGGGGAGCTCCTTCCAGTTCGAGGATCGTCTCGCCCTGGGGCTACGGATGGGCCCCTACGGCGATCTGTCGATCAGTGCCACCCACTACTCCAATGCCAGTATCAAGGAGCCCAACGACGGCTTCGAGCTGTATGCGCTCAACTGGCGCCTTGCCTACTGAAGCCTTGCGGGATGTGACCGACAAGGGCCAGACCCTGGCGATGCATTCGGCGCACTCGCGACACGAAAGCGAATACGCTTCTACCGGGTAAACCGTGCGCTGCACGATCTTGTTTTGTCGTTTTTAGCGGTGACACCCCGTTCATCTTGCATAACACGGGGCAAGGGATCGCCCCCGCGTTGCCACTACCGCAAAAAAAAGTCCGCAAGACAAAGCCTGCAAGAAAAAGCCCGCAACCTTGTTGCGGGCTTTTTCTGCTACCTGGCCGGCAATTTCCGTTGCCGACCTTACGCTGGCGGACCTTGCACTGTCGGACCTTGCGAAAAACTCATCGATCCTGTGCTCGACGCCGGCCTTACTCCACCACGCCAGCCTTGAGAAAACCGCCTTCCTTCAGCACCTGGGTATAGCCGTCACGGAAGGTCGGGTAACGGAAGCGATACCCGCTGTCGATCAGCAGGCTGGAGTCGCAGCGCTTGCTGGCCCTGCGCCGCAAGGGCGACTGGATGGTTTCGGTACATTCCACCTTGAGCTGTTTCGCCAGCCAGGTCATTACCTCGTTGAGCGGGGCTGGCTCGGTGTCACTGGCCAGGTAAAGGGGCTCGAGGGTGGCGCCCTCCAGCGCCTTGCCGATCAGATGGGAAAGCACCCCGGCGCAGTCATCGCGGTGGATGCGGTTGGAGTACATCGTCGGCGACGCCGGCGCGATGCGGCCCTCGCCCACCTGGCGGATCAGACGATCGCGACCCGGGCCGTAGATGCCGGAGAAACGCACCACGCTGCCGGGCAGGTCATGTTCGATCAACGCCTGCTCGGCCTCTCGCATCAGCACACCGGAGAAGCCGGTGGGTTCTGCCGGGCTGGTCTCGTCCACCACCTCGCCGTCGCGCTGGGCGTAGACGCTGGTGGAGGACACGAAGAACACGTGGCGAGGCGCCTTGTCACGGGTGGCCATGGTCGCCAGTACCGCCTTCAGGCCCTCGGGGTAGGCGCCGCGATAGGCTTCCTCCTCGAAGCGGTCGGCGCTGACCACGTAGACCAGGATGTCGGCATCGGGCAGTTCAGCCAGCGTTTCGGGGTCGGCAAGATCGACCTTGACGCCTTCGATACCCGAATCCGCCAGACGCTCGGGCCGGCGACGCGCGCCGATCACCCGGTGTCCACTGGCGAGCAGCTCGCGTCCCAGCGTTATGCCAATGTCGCCACAACCAACAATCAGTGTCGTTGTCTTCACCTTTACCGCGTCCCCCTGATATAAAATCCCTATGAGGCTCCGGCCCGGAGACCCGCGCGTCCAGCGTCTGGCGCCTCGATCAATACCCCGGATAGAGGATGCCGATCGGCACCATCATGACTCTAACAGAACTCCGCTATATCGTAACCTTGGCTCAGGAGCGCCACTTTGGCCGCGCCGCCGAGCGCTGTTTCGTCTCCCAGCCGACCCTCTCGGTGGCGGTAAAGAAGCTGGAAGAGGAGCTGGAGGTTGCCCTGTTCGAGCGCTCCAAGTCCACGGTACAGGTCACGCCCCTCGGAGAAAAGATCGTCGAACAGGCCCAGCGCGTACTGGAGCAAAGCAGTGCCATCAAGGAACTGGCCACCGCCGGCCGTGACCAGTTGGCCAGTCCCTTGCGTATCGGTGCGATCTATACCATCGGGCCCTACCTGTTCCCGCACCTGATCCCGGAGCTGACCCGCGGCGCGCCCCAGATGCCGCTGTACATCGAGGAAGGCTTTACTGGCGGATTGCGCCGCAAGCTCAGAAATGGCGAGCTCGACGCCATCATCGTAGCGCTGCCGTTCACCGAGACCGACGTCGTCACCAAGCCGCTCTACAAGGAAGACTTCGAGGTGCTGCTGCCAGCGGAACATCCCTGGGCCGAGCGCGAGACCATCGCCAAGGAAGACCTGCTCGACGAACGCCTGCTGTTGCTGGGCGAAGGCCACTGCTTCCGCGACCAGATCCTCGAGGCCTGCCCGGCGATCAGTCACAAGCTCAACAGCCCCAACAATACCCTCACCGCCGAGGGTGGGTCGCTCGAGACCATCCGCCATATGGTGGCGTCGGGACTCGGCATCACGGTGCTGCCACGCTCGGCCATCGGCACCAGCCACTACGAAAGCGGCATGCTGATCAGTCGCCCCTTCTCCGAGCCGCCCGGCCGTACCGTGGCGATCGCCTGGCGCGCCAGCTTCCCCCGGCCCAAGGCCATCGATGCGGTGACCGAGGCCATCGCGCGCTGCCGCGCCGCCGAATCGGAGACTCCGTGAGCGGGCTTGCGGACCCGGTCACGACGCTCAAGGGGGTCGGCGAGGCGCTGGCCCTGAAGCTGGCCAGGCTCAAGGTAGAGCGAATCGAGGACCTGCTGTTTCACCTGCCGTTGCGCTACCAGGACCGCACCCGGATCACCCCCATCGCCACCCTGCGAGGGGGACACGAGGCGGTGGTCGAGGGCGAGATATCCGCCGCCGACGTGGTCCGGGGTCGCCGCCGCAGCCTGCTGGTACGCCTGCGTGACGGCAGCGGCATCCTCAGCCTGCGCTTCTTCCACTTCTCGCCGGCGCAGCAGCAGCAGTTTCGCCCCGGCGTGCGGGTGCGCGCCTTCGGCGAGGCCCGCGCCGGCGCGACCGGTCTGGAGATCTACCACCCGGAATATCGTCTGATCGGTGGCAGTGAACCGCCGGTGGAAGACCACCTGACACCGATCTACCCCACCACCGAGGGTCTGGCCCAGGCACGTCTGCGGGCGCTGATCGACCAGGCCATGACGCTGCTCGAAGAGACCCCCGAGGCGCTGCCGGACTACCTGCCGGAAAACCTGCGCCAGCGCTTCGGCCTGGCCTCGCTGTACGATAGCCTCGCCACCCTGCACCATCCGCCCCCCGACAGCGACGTCGAGGCACTGAGTGACGGGCATCACCCGGCGACTCGCCGCTTGGCCATGGAAGAGCTGCTGGCCCACCAGCTGAGCCTGCGCGAGGTGCGCCTGCGCATTCAGTCGGATGGCGCGCCGGAGCTGCCCAGCGGTCGCAGCCTGAAGACTCGCTTTCTGGCCCAGCTGCCATTTTCGTTGACCGGCGCCCAGCGCCGCGTACTCGACGAGATCGGAGCCGACCTGGCCCGGCCCGCGCCCATGCTGCGTCTGGTCCAGGGCGACGTCGGTTCGGGCAAGACCGTGGTGGCGGCGATGGCGGCACTGACGGCCATCGCCGGCGGCTGCCAGGCGGCCATCATGGCCCCCACCGAACTGCTGGCCGAGCAGCACTACCGCGCCTTCCGCGACTGGTTTGCGCCGCTGGACATCGACGTGGCCTGGCTGTCGGGCAAGCTCAAGGGCAAGGCGCGCCTGGACACCAAGGCCGCCATCGCCGACGGTCGAGCGCGCATGATCGTCGGCACCCACGCCATCTTCCAGGATGATGTGGTGTTTTCTCGCCTGGGTCTGGCGATCATCGACGAACAGCACCGTTTTGGCGTGCATCAGCGTCTGGCGCTACGCGAGAAGGGCGAACAGGGCGGGCTGACGCCCCACCAGCTGGTGATGACCGCCACCCCGATCCCGCGCACCCTGGCGATGAGCGCCTACGCTGATCTGGACGTCTCGGTCATCGATGAGCTGCCCCCCGGGCGTACCCCGGTGACCACCGCGGTGGTGCCGGACGAACGTCGGCCCGAGGTGATTCAGCGCATCCGCTCGGCCTGCGACGAGGGCCGCCAGGCCTACTGGGTCTGCACCCTGATCGAGGAGTCCGAGGCGATGACCTGCCAGGCCGCCGAGGTGACCCACGAGGAGCTGACCGAGGCTCTGCCGGGCCTGGCCGTCGGCCTGGTCCACGGGCGCATGAAGGCAGCCGAGAAGGCCGAGACGATGGCCGCCTTCAAGAGCGGTGAGCTGGACCTGCTGGTCGCCACCACGGTCATCGAGGTCGGTGTCGACGTGCCCAACGCCAGTTTGATGATCATCGAGAACCCCGAACGCCTGGGGCTGTCGCAGCTGCATCAGCTACGTGGCCGGGTGGGGCGCGGCAGTACCGAGAGCTACTGCGTGCTGCTCTACCATCCGCCGCTGTCGGAGTCTTCCAAGCAGCGCCTGGCGGTCATGCGCGAGACCACCGACGGCTTCCGCATCGCCGAGCGCGACCTCGAGATTCGCGGCCCCGGAGAGGTTCTGGGCACCCGCCAGACGGGGCTGGCCCAGATGAAGATCGCCGACTTGGAGCGCGATGCCGACCTGTTGCCGCGCATCACTCCACTGGCCGATGCCCTGCTCGAGCAGGCAGCAGAGGCCAGCAGGCCACTGATCAGGCGCTGGCTGGGCGAGGAAGCCGGCCGCTATGGCCAGGTGTGAACCGGGTGTGGGCCAGGCGTGGGCCGGGTATGAATCAGGTGTGCCTCACAGGTGCTTGAGCAGGCGCTGCAGCCGATCAAGATCCTGGGCGTCGCCCACCAGTCGAAGCTGGCCGGCCATCATGGCATCGAGGAAGGTGCGCTGGGAGGGGCGCCGGAGTACCTTGATCGCGGTCTGACTGTCCTGGAAGCGTAGTTCCAGATCGAGATCCACCGGCAGTCCGCGCTGACTCTCGATCCCCGTGGGACGCATGCGATAGTGGCGCGCGATGGACAGATCTTCGGTGGCGATGCCCCAGTCGAGCCCACCCCGGTCTTGCAGACGTTCGCGGAATCGCGCCTTGCGCTTGAAGGCCCGCTTGAGCATGACGCCCAGCAGCCAAAGCATCAGTCTCAGGGTCATGTTGCCTCACCGGTCGACGGGTAGGCGCGGCCCGCTACCGGGCCGCGATATCGATCCACCGCCTGGAGGACAGGCGGTGGTAGTCGTCACCTCAGCGGGCGACTGCGTCCTTGAGCCCCTTGCCGGGCTTGAAGGCGACTGTCTTGCTGGCGGGAATCTTCAGCGGCTGGCCCGTCTGAGGGTTCTTGCCGGTGCGGGCGGCACGCTCGCGCACGGTGAAGGTGCCGAAGCCGATCAACGACACGTCCTGGCCGGAAGACACGCTACCGGTGATTTCGTCGAGGATGACGTTCAACACCTGGCTGGCCTTGTCCTTGGATAGATCGGCACGCTCGGCAATCGCCGCGGCGAGTTCTGGCTTGCGCATACAGCCCTCCTGGTTTGGCTTGATACTCCGGTGCCGTGACACCGGCATCATTGTTATGGAAACACTGTCCGAGTGTCCACACGGGCAGTCCCCGGCCCTGCGCCGTGACAACAGGGTCGTTGTCCACGACGATGGACATCACGGTGCGCTCAGCGCTTCCTGACTGTCTTTCGACTAGCGAGAGCCACCGCCGACGGGACCTTGCCTCTTCCATCGATACGAAACCGGCGATACGACACCGGCCAGCCACACGTCGTGGCGGTCGTCCCCGATAGAATTACCCTGCCTCGGTGGCACCTTCAACGACGGCTGTATCGCGTACAACCCGCGCCGTTGACGAACCTAGCCTAGCAACGGCGGTGCCGCCCGCGCCAGTTCGACTTTCCGACGAACGCATTTTCCCGTCAACGCAAAGCCCTGCAGACGCCCTTCGTCATCCTCGGCCAGGGCGCTGATATCCTCGCCGTCGGCCTCGATTCGCCAATGCACCTTGTCGGTCATCGGCGGCAGCGCCACCACCGGCAGCAGCGGCGTCTTGACCAGCACCGGCCAGGGCCCGTAACGCACCTGGGTGGGACGACCGCACAGGGTCGCAGCCAGCGCCTTGGCCGAAGCCTGCAGCGGCTGCACGTACATGGCATTGACACCGTCCACCGAGGCCACATCACCCAGCGCATGCACACGAGGATCGGAGCTTTTCAGGTAACGATCAACGACGATAGCCCCACCATCTGTCGCGATACCGGCCTCTCGCGCCAGCCGAGAGCGCGGCTTCAGACCGGTAGCCACCAGCACCATATCCGCCTCCAGCTCATGGCCGTCGTCGAGGTGCACGCCGATGTCACCACCGGCACCTTCGAGCCTGCTCACCAGACGGCCATGGATGACGTCGATGCCGGCCTCGATGAAGGCCTGGCTCAGGGTCTGACCCAGTCGCCGGGGCAGCAATCTGGGCAACAACGAGGGTTCAGGGCCGACCAGGCAGACGCGATGACCACCGGCGTGCAGATCGTTGGCAAATTCACAGCCGACCAGTCCGAGGCCGACGATGGCCACCCGAGCCGGGCGCCCCAGCGCCTCGAGGCCCGCCGAAAAACGCCGATAGTCGTCGAGATCATTGATCGAGAACACCCGTCCGCCCAGGGCATCGGGAATCTCGAAGGGCGCCACGGGGCTGGCACCGGTGGCCATCACCAGATCCGACCAGGGCAGGCGTTCCTGGCCCAGGCTCAGGGTGCGCGACGCCAGATCGATGGCATCGACCCTGGTGTGGGGACGTACCACCGCGCCCAGTTGGTCGGCCAGTTCCAGCGCCGAGCGCGCGGCCAGCCGGTCCGCCGCCAGGCCCTTGGCGAAGCCGGTGGACAGCAGCGGTTTGGAATAGTCATCGCCTGAGTCGGCGCTGATCAGGGTGATCGGTCGGTGGGCGTCCAGCGCCCGCACCTGGCGTGCAAGGCCTATGCCCGCCATGCCGGTACCGATGATGGTCAAGGGTCCTTGCATCGCTTCCTTCGACTCTGCCGACGACCGCCGGGCGGTCGCTGTTGAAGCTGGGCCGGCCCGCACGGGGCCACACCAGCGGGTGAGTGCTGGGCCACATGGTACACTATGCGCCGACCGACCGGAGCACCGCCCTCCGCTGACGACAGCCCTGCCGAGGCCGCATGACACAGCTTCCTTCCACATTCCGCTCCCAGATCGAGCGCTCGGGGTCCGAACCGGGTAATCCCGCGCCAGCCACAGCCTCTTCGCCGAATGCCGAAGCGGCCGATATCGTCGACCCCGGCTGGGTGTCGCTGGCCTCCGGTGGCATCGCGGTGCCCGCTGGCTGGCACGCCTGGCTGGCCTCGCGGGACTCCCTGACCGAACGCCTGATCGAGGCGGCAGGCGCCGGGCACTTTCGCGTACGCCTGCTGGCGGAGGCCAAGGGCCTGCCGTGGCCTGACGAGGCTCGCGTGCTGGGCCTGGCCAGCGACGAGCAGGCCTGGCTGCGCGAGGTCGCCCTGTGCGTGAACGAGGAGCCCTGGGTGGTGGCGCGCAGCGTGGCACCGATCGTCGAGCGTCACGACGCTCCCTTCGAAGGCCTCGGCGAGACCTCTCTCGGCAGCTGGCTGTTTCGCCAGCCCGATCTCGAGCGCAGCGCCATTCAGATCAGCCACATCACGCGGCCGATCCACGGCTATACCGGGCTGTGGCAACGCCGCTCGGTATTTCGTCACAGCGGCTGGGTGCTGCTGGTGCAGGAGAGCTTTATGCCGGCCATGGGCCGGGCGTTGTCGCTGCCGGCCTCTGCCACCGGCTGACTCCCTGTTGTCGCCCGCTTCGGACACCGAGGCGCCAACCATGGCGTGGGCTGACGGTAGCCCGCCGAAGCCCTGTACGGATGATGATGGCCTGCTGGTCTTGTCGTGCCGGTCGAGCCTGGCTGGGCTCGCCTTGCTGGTCATGGCCGTCGGCTCGCGCTAGGCTGCGCCAAGGCTTCTCGGCGATGTTTCTCCGAGGAGCGTCTGTTGCCCGACTTACGCCTTATTTTCGCCTGACCTGCGCCAGAGCATGAGAGAGACCGATGGATCGTTCGCTGCTGCGTCCCCCTGGATACCTGAACCGAATTCCCGACTTTCTGGCGCTGATGCGTCTGGATCGCCCCATCGGTACCTGGCTGTTGATGTGGCCGACCCTGTGGGCGCTGTGGGTGGCCTCCGAGGGCATTCCGGCCCGTGACACCCTGCTGATCTTCGTCGCCGGCGTCTACCTGATGCGAGCGGCGGGCTGCGTGGTCAACGACTACGCCGATCGCCACTTCGATGGCCACGTCAAACGCACCAGGAACCGACCGCTGGCTACCGGCCGCATCAGTGAGCGGGAGGCCAAGGTGCTGTTCGTGTGTCTGCTGGGATCGGCCTTCGCGCTGGTCTGGCTGACCAACGGCTTTACCGTGTGGCTGTCGTTGATCGGAGCGGTGCTGGCCGCCAGCTATCCCTTCATGAAGCGCTACACCCACTTCCCCCAGGTAGTGCTGGGCGCGGCCTTCTCCTGGGCCATTCCGATGGCCTTCGGCGCGGTGCTCGGCGAAGTCCCGATGGTCGCCTGGCTGCTGTTTACCGCCAACGTGCTGTGGACGGTGGCCTACGACACCGAATACGCCATGGTCGACCGCGACGACGACCTCAAGATCGGCATCAAGTCCACCGCGGTACTGTTCGGTCGCTGGGATACCCGCATCATTGCGCTATTGCAGCTGGCTACCCTGGGGCTGCTGGCCTGGGCCGGCAGCCTGCTGGCGCTGGGCGGCTTCTTCTGGCTCGGCTGGCTGGCCATGGGCGCGACCTTTGTCCACCAGCAGCGGCTGATCAAGAGCCGTGACCGCGACCGTTGCTTCCAGGCCTTTCTCAACAACCACTGGTCGGGCCTATTGCTGTTCGCCGGACTCGGACTGAGCCTCTATCCCTCCCTCGGGTGAGGGAAATGCCCGTCTCGGTCGCTCGACAATGGATACAATGTCATCTAATTGTCACATTGACGTGGTGTCATTTGTCACCGTCGAGTGTAAGACCCTGACCAAGAGGCTCCCGGGATGACCGCCAAGACCGTACTGATCGTCGATGACGAAGCCCCGATCCGCGAAATGATCGCGGTGGCGCTGGAAATGGCCGACTACCGGGTGCTCGAGGCGGACAATGCTCAGGCCGCCCACGCCATCATCGTCGATGACCAGCCAGACCTGCTGCTGCTGGACTGGATGATGCCGGGCACCAGCGGCATCGAACTGGCCCGCCGGCTCAAGCGCGAGGAAACCACCGCAGAGCTGCCGATCATCCTGCTCACCGCCAAAGGTGAGGAGGACAACAAGATCCAGGGCCTCGAAGCCGGCGCGGACGACTACATCACCAAGCCATTCTCGCCGCGAGAACTGGTGGCCAGACTCAAGGCAGTGCTGCGCCGCGCCACTCCGCGGGGCGTCGAGGACCCGGTGGAGGTGGAAGGCCTCAAGCTCGACCCGGTCAGCCATCGCGTCAGCGTCGACGGCAAGTCACTGGACATGGGCCCCACCGAATATCGCCTGCTGCAGTTCTTCATGACCCACCAGGAGCGCGCCTACACCCGTGGCCAGTTGCTCGATCAGGTCTGGGGTGGCAACGTCTACGTGGAAGAACGTACCGTCGACGTGCATATCCGCCGCCTGCGCAAGGCCCTGGGGGAACCCCATCAGCAACTGATCCAGACCGTACGCGGTACCGGTTATCGCTTTTCGGCCAAGGTCTGAGCGAGCCATCGACGCAACGCAGCACCAGGAGGGATGAGGTGAACGGAGCCGAGAACTGACGTGGGTCGTCTGTGGAGACGAGAAGTCTGGCGCCTGGCCGTGCTGGTGGGTCTCGGCGCCTTGCTGGGCTGGCCCTTCTCGCTGTCCAGCGTAGGCATCGGCCTGGGCCTGGCGCTTGGGCTCAGCTATCACCTGCGCAACCTGCACGCGATGCACGACTGGCTGACCCACCGCCCCCAGCAGGAACCTCCCACCGCCAGTGGCCTGTGGGGCGAGCTGTTCGATCGCCTCTATCGCTACCAGAAAGGCCAGCGGATCACCCAGCGCCGCCTGCGCTCGACCCTGCAGCGTATCCAGGAATCGTCCGAGGCGATGCGCGACAGCGTGGTGATGCTCGATCGCCACGGCGACCTGGAGTGGTGGAACAGCTCTGCCGAGCGCATGCTCGGCCTGAAGCCGGCGCTGGACCGCGGCCAGCACATCACCAACCTGCTGCGCGACCCGCGCTTCGTCGGCTACTTCAATGCCCGTGACTACCGCGAACCGCTGAGCCTGCCCTCCCCCATCGACGAGAACATGATCCTGCAGTTCCAGATCACCCTGTACGGTGACGATGAACGCCTGGTCATGGCCCGCGATATCACCCGTCTGCATCGCCTGGAACAGATGCGCCGCGACTTCGTCGCCAACGTCTCCCACGAGCTGCGCACGCCGTTGACCGTGCTCACCGGCTACCTGGAGACCTACAGCGACATGGCCGGCATGCTGCCGGAGCGGCTGGGCAAGGGGGTCGCCCAGATGCAGAGCCAGACGCGCCGCATGCAGAATCTGGTCAACGACCTGCTGCTGCTGTCACGACTCGAGAACGACCAGGGCGGCAGCGATCACGTTCGCCTCGACCCCACCACCCTGCTGCAGGCGGTCAAGCGCGACGCCGAGGCGTTGTCAGGCGGCCGCCAGCAGATCGAGGTCGTCGTCGAAGAATCGCGCAGTCTCACCGGCAGCGAGAAGGAGATGCACAGCGCGGTCTCCAACCTGGCCTTCAATGCGGTGCGCTACGCCGGTGACGGCGCCCATATCACGCTACGCTGGCGTGCCTACGGCGAAGGCGCCTGCCTCGAGGTGGAAGACGACGGCGAAGGCATCGATCCGAGGCACCTGCCACGCCTTACCGAACGCTTCTACCGGGTCGACAAGGGCCGCAGCACCGCCACCGGTGGTACCGGCCTGGGGCTTGCCATCGTCAAGCATGTGCTGCTGCGCCACGAGGCACGCCTGGATATCGACTCCCGACTCGGCGAGGGCGCAACCTTCCGCTGCATCTTTCCCTCGAGCCGGCTGGCAGCGGCCGACCCAGTGGCGCTCGGCCGCGCCGGCGCTGTGCACTAGGGCTTGTCTGAAAAGTGCCTGCGCTCGTCGACTTTTCGGACAGCGCCTAGGCCCCGCCAGAACGAACAGGGCGTGCTCCCATCAGCTCCTGGGCCCCAGCAGGATGACCGCGGCACCCACCAGACACAGCACTCCCCCGATCAGGTCCCAGCGATCCGGCAGGCGCTGCTCGACCCACCACAGCCAGCCCAGCGACGCCACGATGTAGACGCCCCCGTAGGCGGCAAAGGCACGCCCGGCGTAGTCGGCATCGGTCTGACTGAGCAGCCAGGCGAAGGCCACCAGACTCGCCACCGCGGGCAGCAGCCACCATGCCGAGGCGTCATCTCGCCACCAGCGCCACACCGCAAAGCAACCGGCGATCTCGGCCAGCGCCGCCGCGATATAGAGCAAAAGACTTGGCAACAGCGCCGTCATGGCCACTCCCTGCTATCCCCTTTTGACGCCGTACGTTCATCGACAGCGCCGACAGTGCTTCTCAACGCCTTACAACCAACAACAGCGCCGATAGCAGTGCTCAAACTGCTGCTCAACGCCTTACAACCAACAACAGCGCCAATAGCGGTGCTCAAACTGCTGCTCAACGCCTTACAACCAACAACAGCGCCGACAGTGCCTCTCAACGCCGAACCACCGGCAACTGCCGATAGTGCTGATCCCACATCAGCACCGCACCGGCCACGGCTCCGGGGATCAGAAACAGGTTGGCCAGCGGGATCCAGGTGATCAAGGTCACCAGGCCACCGAAGCTGAGACTCGGCCACCAGCGCGCCGACAGGCGCTTGCGCATATCGGCGAAGCTGACCTTGTTGTTGTCCATCGGGTAGTCGAGGTAGGTGATCGCCATGACCCAGGCGCTGAAGGCCGCCCATAACAGCGGCGCGATCAGGTTGACCACCGGAATCCAGCTCAGGATAAACAGCCCGATCATGCGCGGCAGGATATAGGCCAGCTTCAACAGCTCCCTGCCCAGGGCGTCGAGACCGGTCTTGAGCCAGCCACGATCATCGATGGGCTCGCGGCCGGTCAGCTCGACCTCGGCCCGGGCCGCCAGGAAGCCGTAGAAGGGGGCGGCGATCAGGTGGGTGACCAGGGTAAAGCTGAAGAACACGATCAGCACGAGGCTGACCACGAACAACGGCCAGATCAGCCAGTCGAGCCATTCCAGCCAGCTCGGCACCATGGCCATCCAGCTATCGAGCCAGCCACCGAACTCACCGAGCACGTAGCTGAGCATGCCGGCGTAGACCAGCAGGTTGACCAGAATGGGAAGAAACACATAACGACGCAGGCCCTGGCTATAGACCAGGCGGGTTCCGCGGCGGACCGCCTCGAGGGCATTCAGCATGACATCGATCCTTGGCAGTGGCTGAAGATGACAGTGCCCCAACGACATCGGGCCATCGTCTCGACGATGGCCCGATGCTCAGAGTGCAGGCAACGACCCTGACGGGGCCGGCCTATTGACGCCGCTCAGGGCGTCGAGGTCAAGACGTGCTGCTGTCGTCGAGCAGTTCCTGGTTGAGGTCGTCAGGGTCGATGTGACGGATATCCAGGCCCTTGACCAGATAGATGACGTACTCGGCCAGGTTGTTGGCGTGATCGCCGACACGCTCCAGCGCGCGCAGGATCCACATGATGCCCAGTACCGGAGAGATCGAACGCGCATCCTCCATCATGAAGGTCATCAGCGAGCGCATGGCGCTCTGATACTCGCTGTCGACCCGCTCGTCTTCCTGCACCACCTGCATCGCCAGTTCGGTGTCGAAACGCGCGAAGGAGGTCAGGGCGTCACGCATCATGTGACGCACGTGCTCGCTGATATTGCGCACCTCGACGAAGCCGCGGGTGCCGTTGTTGCCGTCGACCAGTTCGATGGCGTTGCGCGCGATCTTGCTGGCTTCGTCACCGATGCGCTCGAGATCCGACGCCGCACGAATCACCGCCAGTACCAGTCGCAGGTCAGAGGCCGCCGGCTGACGGCGTGCCAGCACGCGGGTGCACTCGTCGTCGATCTTGACCTGCATGTCATTGACCGCGCGGTCGTTGTCGACCACACGAGAGGCCAGTGCAGAGTCGGCGTCGAGCAACGAACTGACGGCATCCTGCACCTGCTTTTCCACCAGGCCACCCATGGCCATCAGGTGGGTCTTGAGTTCCTCGAGCTCATGATTGAACTGCCTCGAGATGTGCTGGCTGTGGGTATCGCTGGTGATATCCATGAAGGTCTCCTGAAGAAGCATGGAACGGGACGCTAGCCCACCATGCGTCCAGTGATGTAGTTTTCGGTGCGCCTCAGGCGCGGATGCGTGAACAGGGTGTCGGTCGGGCCGTACTCCACCAGCTCACCGTTGTGCAAAAACGCCGTATAGTCCGACACCCGCGCCGCCTGCTGCATGTTGTGGGTCACCAGCACCAGGGTCAGATGCGGCTTGAGTGTGCGAATCAGCTCCTCGATCTTCAGCGTCGAGATCGGATCCAGGGCCGAGGCCGGCTCGTCGAGCAACAGCACCTCAGGTTCCACCGCCAGGGTCCGGGCGATGACCAGACGCTGCTGCTGGCCTCCCGAGAGCGACCAGGCCGATGCCCGTAGACGCCCCTTGACCTCGTCCCACAGCGCCGCCGACTTCAGTGCCCATTCGACCACATCGTCGATGCGGCGCTTGCTCAAGCCTCCCTGCAGACGCAGGCCAAAGGCGACGTTGTCGTAGATCGACATGGGGAAGGGGTTCGGTGCCTGAAACACCATGCCCACCCGACGCCTGAGCTCGGCCACCGCCACCCTGGGGTCATGGATATCGTGGCCGTCCAGATGAATCTGGCCGTGACGACTGACGTCCTCATTGAGGTCGTGCAGGCGATTCAAGGCGCGCAACAGCGTCGACTTGCCGCAGCCCGACGGCCCGATAAAGGCCGTGACCCGATGGCGTGGAATGCGCAGGGTCAGATCCTTGAGCGCCGTCTTGCCGCCATAGGCCAGGGTCAAACCCTGGATATCCAGGCAGGTATCGGCCGCGGAAAACTCCATGACCGCCCCGCGTCGATTTCCCAGTCTTGCCTGGGCCAGCTGACGCTTGGGCAGCTCGCCATCGATGGACATTGCCTCTCCCTGCATCATCGGCGCACCGGGGCACCATGACGCTTACGCAAATAGTGACGCATGAATATTGCAGTCAGGTTAAGCACCAGAATCACCGTGACCAGCAGTAGCGCTGTGGCATACACCAGCGGCATCGCCGCCTGGACATCGCTGGAGTGAAAGGCCGCGTCATAGATGTGATACCCCAGGTGCATGAACTTCCTTTCAAGGTGGAGGAAGGGGAACTCCCCGTCCAGCGGCACCTGTGGCGCCAGCTTGGCGACCCCGACCAGCATCAGCGGCGCCACCTCACCGGCGGCCCGGGCCACCGCCAGGATCAGGCCGGTCAGCATCGCCGGCGTGGCCATCGGCAGCACCACCCGCGTCAAGGTCTCGAAGCGCGTGGCCCCAAGCGCCAGGGCGCCTTCACGCTGGTGCAGCGGGATCCGCGACAGACCTTCTTCGGTGGCCACGATCACCACCGGCAAGGTCAACAGCGCCAGGGTCAGCGAGGCCCACAGCAGTCCGCCGGTGCCGAAGGTCGGCGAGGGCAGCGTCGATTCAAAGAACCAGCGATCGATGCTGCCGCCGATGCCATAGACGAAGACCCCAAGTCCGAACACGCCGTAGACGATGGACGGCACCCCGGCCAGATTGCGCACGCCGATCCGGACCAGTCGGGTCAATCGACCCTGGTGGGCGACCTCATTGAGATAGACCGCCGCCAACACCCCGAAGGGCGTGACCAGAATCGACATCAACAGCACCATCAGGATGGTGCCGAAGATCGCCGGCCAGACGCCACCAGCGGTATTGGCGTCGCGTGGCCCCTGGGACAGAAACTGCCACAGCTCCCGCACCCAGTGGCCGAGTTTTTCATGCCAGGCCATGGCGTTGGGGCGCCAGGCCTCGAGTATCTCGGCAAGGGCTTGTTCCTGACGGCGCCCCTGACCATTCTCGAGCACCACCAGGTCACCCTGCATGCGCTGCTGAAGCTCACTGGCCCGGCGCTGCAGGTCGGCCAGACGTCGATCCTCCGAGCGGTGGCCATCCTGGTCTTCCATGCTGCGGATCAGCGGTAATATCTCGTCGTGGGTCAGACGCCGACGTTCGTCGCGCAGGGCATTGATCTCCTCCAGCCGAGACTCGAGCACCGTCCAGGCATCCGGACCGGTCAAGCGCTGATCACCCGACTGCAAGGCCACCAGACGCCCCAGAAAGGTGCCCCAGTGGCGCCGCTCCAGCACCACCAGATCCTCCGGCGTGGTGTCTTCGGTGATCTGGTCATTGGCGAGCCACCGCCAGATGCCACCGCCGTCATCACGATTGGCGGTCAGATAGCGCCGCTCCAGCCCCTGCCCGGAGGGCAGTTCGCGGGTCTCCAGGGGAACCCCTATCACCATCTCACCGCTCTTCAGGGTCAACTGGTGGACCGTCGCTGGCCAGAAATTGGCCAGGCCCTTGACGCTCAAGAGCACCAGCAAGGCCCCCAGCATGATCAGCGACAGCGCCACCGAGGCCGCTGCCAACCAGGCCCAGGGGCCCTCTCGGGTGCGCCGCTTGCCGGGCATGCCCACCGCGGTGTGGCCGGGAATCTTCATGCGTCCCCCTTACGCCGGGTAAAACGACGCTTCAGGCGGGCGCGCACCACCTCGGCCAGGGTGTTGACCAGAAAGGTGAAGGCAAACAGGGCCAGCGCCGCCAGCAGCAGCAGCCGATAGTGACTGCCCCCGGGTGCCGCTTCCGGCAGTTCGATGGCGATGCTCGAGGCCAGCGACCTCAAGCCATCCAGCGGGCTCGCCGTCATCAGCGCGCTGTTGCCGCTGGCCATCAGCACGATCATGGTCTCGCCCACGGCGCGCCCGGCGCCGATCATGATCGCCGAAAAGACACCGGGCAGCGCCACCGGCAGCATCACCCGGGTGAGCGTCTGCCAGCGGGTCGCGCCCATGGCCTGGGCGCCTTCGGCCAACTCCCGAGGCACATCGCTCAGCGCATCCTCGGCAAGCGCGTAGATGCCGGGAATCACGGCAAAGCCCATGGCCAGCCCGACGATCAAGGCGTTGCGTGCCTGCACGTCGAGTCCCCAGGACTCCTCGACCCACAGGCGCAGGTCGCCATCGAACCACCATCCTTCCCACATCGGCGCCACGCTCATCGCCAGCCACACCAGCAGCAACAGGCAGGGTATCAACCACAGGGCCGCCCAGCGTAACGTCAGGGCAGTCTTCAGCCGATCGGGCAGCCACCGGTAGCCCAACGCCAGCAGCACCACCGCCGCGGGCAGCACCACCACAATCGACAGCGACTGCGCCAGGTGACGTTCGACCCAGGGCCCCAGCGCCAGACCGGCGATAAACCCCAGCACCACGCTGGGCATCGCCTCCATCAGCTCCAGCGTCGGCTTGAGCCGTGCGCGCAGGCCGGGAGACATGTACAGGCTGGAGTGCGCCGCAGCACCCAGGGCCAGGGGAATCGCCACCACCAACGCCCAGGCGGCCGCTTCCAGGGTGCCCCACAACAGCGGGGCCAGGCTCGCCTGGGGCACCGCGGCGTCATCCAGCCGATGGGGCAGCCAGCGATATTCGGGCTCGCCGCTCACGTCTGGCGAAGACCACAGCGCCTCCAGCGGAAAGCTTGCGCCATCCGGCCAGAACAGCGGCAGCACCTCGACCAGCAGAAATACCGCAATGGCGACCACCGCCAACAGCACGCCAACCCCTCCGGCCGTGATCAGCATGGTCGCCAGGCGGTCACGTCGCTGTCTCGTCTGGTGCAGTGAGGTTATCGGAGAAGGGTCAGACATTGATCTTGGGCCATCGGTATATAGCGAAAGATTACGACAACTTCATGACACCCAGATGACAACCCGACCGGGGCCTGGCATCTCTCAAGGCCCGTCCCGTGGCAGTTCAGCCAGCCCCAGGGCATGTCGCTGAGCGGCCAGCACAGACGGCGGCAGCGCCACGAAACCAAGCTCCTTGACCACCCGTTGGCCCGAGGGTGACAACACCATGTCGAGAAAGGCCCGTTCGACGTCGGGAAGCTCGCCCTCGGGGGGGCGATTGACGTAGATCAACAGGTCCCGTGACAACGGATAGCCGCCGCTTCGCAGCGATTGTCGGCGCGGAAGAATCCCGTCTTCGGCGTTGCCGATCGCTACCGCCTTGACGTCCGCATTCAAGTGATTCAGGCCGGCGTAACCGATGCCTGCGGGATCGTCCCCCACGGCGGCCACCACGGCGGCAGAGCCCGCCGACACCATGACCGATACCTTGAATTCGCCGTCACACAGGGCGCGGCGACGAAACAATCCATGGGTGCCGGAGACCGCGTTGCGGCCATACAGGTGGATGGTGCCCCCCGGGTGCTCGAGCCCCAGCTGCTGCCAGCGCTCGATGCTCTCGCTGGCACCGCACGCGAGGGTGTCGGAAAAGATCGCATCGAGCTCTGCTCGAGACAGTCGAGACAAGGGGTTGTGGCGATTGACCACCACCACCAGGGCATCCTTGCCGACCACCACCGGCGTTGGCGCGTAGCCATGGCGCTCGATAAAGGCCGCGGACTCGTCCTCCTGCATGGGTCTGGACATGGGGCCCAGCAGGGTGGTGCCGGCGATCAGGGCAGGCGGTGCACTGGCCGAACCAGCCACCTGAAGCTGCAGCCTGACCCCCGGTCGCTGTTCTTCGAACTGCTCGCCCCATCGCAGCATCAACTCCGCCATGGTATCCGAGCCAATCGCATCGAGAGAGCCGGCCACGTCATGGGCGGCAACCTTCGCCGACACCAGCATGGCGGAAAGCACCAGGCCCGAGACCAGCCTCGACGCCACTCTTGACGCCACTCTCGGCGCCACACTCGACACCGCTGCCGGCGCTTCGCCCGACACCGCTATCGACAGCGTTCTCGGCCCCCGGCTGGGAGCCAACAGCGTGCGCTTGAGCGCACCTATGCAACGCGACAACCTAGACATGCGCTCCCCTGGGCGTTTCATGACACCAACGGTAGAGAAAGACTGACCCGGGTGGGTACCATGACGACACAACAACATCCACGACCAGGCGCCGCCCACCATGATGACAGAACTCGATGACGTTCCCGTGCCAAAGGGACAGCTGACGCTCCAGCTGGCCGCGACACGACAGCATACCAATGCCCACGGCGATATCCCGGCAGGTTGGCTGGTGGGCCTGATGGATCAGGCCGCGGAATGGACCGCCAGCCGCGAGGCGATGGGACGTACCGCCACCGTCGCCATCGAAGGCATGGACTTTCTGTGCCCGGTGCGTGTCGGCTCGCTGGTCTGCGTCTACACCGAGGTGCGCGATATCGGCCACAGTTCCATCAAGATCGACGTGGAGGTCTGGATCCGGTCCCTCCAGGACGCCGAAGACGCCGACCTGCACAAGGTCACCGAGGCGCGCCATGTGATGGTGGCACTGGATGACAACGGTCGCATACGCGGCGTCCGATCCGATACCTGACCGAGGCCTTCGAGAGAGACCAGTGAAAGAGAGGCGCGCCCGCGGCGCGCCTGGTTTTCCGTCGCTAGCCTTCATCACCTCGCCAGGCCCGCCGACGCTGGGCCAGAGCCATCACGTTCAAACCCTATCTGGCGTCAGGACTCGCCTTGGCCAAGCACGCTATCGCGGGCCTTCAGGTAGGCGAATTCACCGACATCAGAGAACTTGCGTACCTGGCTCTGGAAATTGCGATAGGACTCGTAGATACGCGCCGACGCCTCGTCGTTGTCGACCTGCTTCTGCAGTACCTGCTGCGAGGAGTCATGCAGGGCCGCCAGTACTTCCTCCGGAAACGAGCGCAGCTTGACGCCATGCTCGTTGACCAGGGCGTCCAGGGCCTCGGCGTTGCGGAAGGCAAATTCGCTGATCATGGCCAGGTTGGAGGCCTTGGCGGCTTCGTTGACCACCGCCTTGAGGTCATCGGGCAGCGCATTCCAGGCATCCAGGTTGACCGTGCCCTCCAGCACCGCGCTGGGTTCATTCCAGGCCGAGGTGTAGTAGTAGTCCGCCACCTGATGCAGACCAAAGGCCAGATCATTGTAGGGCCCCACCCAGTCGGCGGCATCGAGCACGCCGGTCTGCAGGGAGGTGAAGATCTCGCTACCCGGAATGGTCAGGGTGGTCACGCCGATCCCGGCCATCGCCTCGCCGGCGAGCCCTGGCAGACGCAGCTTGAGGCCCTGCATATCCTCGAGCGAGTTGATTTCCTTCTTGAACCAGCCAGCCATCTGGGTGCCGGTGTTACCCACCGCGAAAGGCTTGAGGTTGTGATCGGCGTAGAGCTCGTCCCACAGCTCCTGGCCGCCGCCGTAGTACAGCCAGGCGTTGGTCTCGGTGGTGGTCATGCCGAAGGGCACGGCGGTAAAGAACTGAGAAGCCGCGACCTTGCCCCGCCAGTAGTAGGAAGCGGAGTGGCCCATCTCGGCGGTTCCCTGGGACACGGCGTCAAAGACCTCCATCGGCGGTACCATCTCGCCGGCACCATGGACCCTGACCTTCATGCGTCCGCCGGACATCCGCTCGATGCGCTCTGCCAGATCGTTGGCTCCGGTGCCGAGGGCCGGAAAGTTCTTCGGCCAGGACGTCACCATGTTCCAGGTGATGGTTTCCTGTGCGCTGGCGGTATTGACGAAGGGGGCGGCGGCCACGCCGGCGGCGCCGAGGCCGGCTGTCCTGAGGAAGGAACGACGTTCCATGGGGCGAGCTCCTGAAGCTTGTAGTGTCGACGCCGGGAGCGCAGGAAGCCGCGCTGAAGCGCCATTCCCCGCGCTCGGCGTGGTGTCCGCCAAGCAGTATGCGGCAAAGAGAAATTCGCCTGCAAGCCACCACCACGCAGGTCGGCCCGGCGATGGCCGGGCCGGTTTCCTGCGTCTTGCTCAAGTCACCTCAGGTCGCCTGCTCGTCCACCGGTCGAGCGCTTCCGATCAGGCGGTAGACAAGCGCACCCAGCACACCACCGATCAGCGGCGCCACCCAGAATAACCACAGCTGCGCCAGCGCCCAGTCACCCACGAACACCGCCACCGCCGTGCTGCGCGCCGGATTGACCGAGGTGTTGGTCACCGGGATGCTGATCAGATGGATCAGTGTCAGACACAGGCCTATCGCGATCGGTGCCAGCGTGGCGGCCGACCGCGAATCGGTGGCACCGAGGATCACCACCAGAAACATCGCCGTCATCACCACCTCGGTGATCAGTGCCGCGGACAAGCTGTAACCGCCGGGAGAATGCTCACCGAAGCCGTTGGCGGCAAAGCCGCCGGACAGGTCGAATCCGGCCTGGCCGGAGGCCACCAGGTAGAGCACCCCTGCCGCCGCCACGCCGCCGGCCACCTGCGCGATCACGTAGCCTGGCAGCTGAGACACGGGAAAGCGTCCCGCAGCGCAGAGCCCCAGTGACACCGCAGGATTGAGGTGACAACCAGAAATGTGGCCGATGGCAAAGGCCATGGTCAGCACGGTCAGGCCAAAGGCCAGGGAGACCCCGAGCAGGCCGATACCGACGTCGGGGAAGGCCGCCGCCAGTACCGCACTCCCGCACCCTCCCAGTACCAGCCAGAAGGTCCCGAAAAACTCCGCTCCCAACTTGTTCATGCCTGCTTCTCCTTCTTCAATGCGAGCGCCAGCTCTCGCAACCTTGCCCGGCCCATGCCATTCGTCGCAGACGATAGGGAGCCGGGGCGAGTTTGCCTGTCACAGCGGCGCGACGCTGTCCTGATTTCGTCGGCCGACGACCTTGAGCAAGCAATGAATGGTGAAAGCAGAGTTAAATAACTTCGCGTTGGAAAAACAATTACCTCGAATGGCGGAGTCCGGCATCGGCAAAAAATATTACCTTGGTACAATCATTTTCTATAAAAAACTCCGTTTGGGGAAAGAATAATCCCTTTACTGCCGATTCGATTCGCTTTACCACCTCACTCAAGAAAACCAAATCGGCAAACAAAATCAATAATATAACTGAAAAAGCGAAATATATTCGCCACCACTTCGCTGAGACTTCGTTTACCTTCAGTAACCTCGGAGTTTTGGCAAATAAGTGATGCATCGCCATCGAACGAACCAGCAATGGCACCTTTGATAGGCTTATTAGTCTTTCATAAGAGTTACGGCAAACTACTACTCCTGAATGGCAATAGTTCCGCCAAGGGCGCCCGCTACTATCTTCACAACCTTTACGACGAATAAATAAAAGACCTCGAGCCACACGAGCCGGCCCGCATGGCCTGACCGAGGCATCCATCTGTTGATAGGTTGATCAGGCCAGAGGACTGCGATCAGCCCTCCTCCAACATTGCCTGAGGGGCAGCGGCGAACGCCGGTGCCTCGCCGACGGGGCGAGAACCCCGTTACAGCGCTTCCAGCTTGGCGAAGCCCAGCACCAGCCACTTGTCGCCGTGGCCTTCGAAACTGACCTGGACACGGGCCCGCTCGCCCTCTCCTTCGGCGTTGAGGATGACCCCCTCCCCGAATACCGGATGGCGCACCCGCTGGCCCAACGACAAGGCAGGCAGATCGCCGCTCGCCTCCACGGTCGTCTGGGCGAAGCGCGACGGCGCTGGCCGGGCGCTGACCGGACGTGACACCTGGCCACGCAGACGCACCTCCTCGAGCAGTGACTCCGGCAATTCACGCAGAAAGCGTGACGGGCGCTGAAAGGTCTCCTTGCCGTGCATGCGCCGGATCTCGGCGTGGGTGAGGTAGAGCTTCTGCATGGCGCGCGTCACCCCGACGTAGCAGAGCCTGCGCTCCTCCTCCAGGCGCCCGGGTTCTTCCAGCGACATGCGGTGGGGAAACAGACCTTCCTCGACCCCGGCCACGAACACAACGGGAAATTCGAGTCCCTTGGCCGAGTGCAGCGTCATCAACTGGACGCTGTCCTCGAATTCGTCGGCCTCGTGCTCGCCAGCGTTAAGGGCAGCTTCGGCCAGAAAGGCTTCCAGCGCGGCCATGCCCTCCCCGGCTTCGACGTTGTCCAGCGTCTCACCCTGGGTGAAGGCACGGGCGGCGTTGATCAGCTCTTCCAGGTTCTCGACCCGAGCCTGTCCCTTTTCACCCTTCTCGCTCAGATGATGGTCAATCAGTCCACTGCGCTGATTCACGTGGGCGATGATCTCGTGAAGCGCCATCCCCGAGGTGTCGTTGTCGAGGCCTTCGATCAGATTGGCAAAGGCACCCACGGCGTTGGCCGCACGCCCCTTGAGCGAGCCGTCGGTCAGGGTGTCGTGGATCGCCTGCCACAGCGACACTTCGGTACGACGGGCGCGATCGCGCAGCCCTTCCACGGTGCGGGTACCGATACCGCGGGCAGGGACATTGATCACCCGCTCCAGCGAGGCATCGTCGTCGCGGTTGAGCAGAAGCCGCAGGTAGGCCAGGGCGTTCTTGATCTCGAGGCGCTCGTAGAAGCGCTGGCCCCCGTAGATGCGGTAGGGCATGCCCTGGCGAATCAGGGTCTCCTCGATGACGCGGGACTGGGCGTTGGAGCGATAGAGGATGGCCACCTCCTGGCGCTTGAACCCCTCGTCGACCTTTTCCTTGATGGTGTCGACGATGAAGCGTGCCTCCTCCATGTCGTTGAAACCGGCGTAGACCGAGATCGGTTCGCCACGACTGCCGGCGGTCCACAGCTCCTTGCCCATGCGATCCGAGTTCTGCTTGATCAGGGCGTTGGCGGCGTCGAGGATGGCGCTGGTGGAGCGATAATTCTGCTCCAGGCGCACCGTTTTGGTGTCGCTGAACTCCTGCTCGAAGCGACGAATGTTCTCCACCCGCGCACCGCGCCAGCCGTAGATCGACTGGTCGTCATCGCCGACTACCGTCATCGGCGTGCGCTGTCCGGTCAACAGCTTCAGCCAGGCATACTGCAGGGTGTTGGTATCCTGGAACTCGTCGACCAGTACGTGGGCGAAGCGCTCCTGATAGTGGGCCAGCAGAGCAGGATTGTCGCGCAGCAGCTCGAGGCTCCTGAGCAGCAGCTCGCCAAAGTCGACCAGGCCGCCACGTTCGCAGGTCAGCTGGTAGACGTCATACAGCGCCACCATCTGCTCCACGTAGGCGTCACCGTTGATCCGGACCTGGTGAGGACGCAATCCCTCCTCTTTGCAGCCGCTGATAAACGACTGCACCTGACGGGGCGGAAAACGCTCGTCATCGATCTTGTTGTCCTTCAACAGGCGCTTGATCAGACGTAGCTGATCATCGGAGTCGATGATCTGGAAGTGCTGGGGCAGACGAGCGTCCTGCCAGTGGGTACGCAGCAGGCGGTGGGCGATGGAGTGAAAGGTACCCACCCAGACGTGGCGCAGCGAGATTCCCAGCAACGCCTCCAGGCGAGTGCGCATCTCCCTGGCGGCCTTGTTGGTGAAGGTCACCGCCAGCACCGCGTAGGGCGAGAGGCCTTCTGCCTGCATCAGCCAGGCGATGCGATGGACCAGCACGCGGGTCTTGCCGGAACCGGCGCCGGCGAGCACCAGCATATTGCCCTGGGGAGCGCAGACCGCCTCATGCTGCGCCGCATTGAGGCCGTCGATGATCGCCGTGACGTCGTCCATGGAGAAGGCACCGCTCGAGATCGAAAATGGGCGCCCAGTCTACCACAGCGATGCTGGATAAATGGACAGGCAGGGCGCCCTCGGTCAGGACGGATCGGACTCCGGATAGCGAAGCGGGTTGAGGCTGCGCTTTACCGCCTTGAGCTGCTCGGCGAGCTTGGGGCCCCGGGTCTTCGCCACTCCCACCGCCAGCACGTCGACCAGTACCAGGTGAGCAATGCGGGAACTCATGGGCGTGTAGATCTCGGTGTCTTCGGGCACATCGATGTACAGCGGCAGGTCGACCTCGTCCGCCAGCGGGGAGCCGCTGGGACAGAGACCGACCACGGTGGCGCCCGCCTCCCGTGCCAGCTTGACGCTGGCCACCAGCGCCCGGGTACGACCGGTCTGCGAGATTGCCACCACCACGTCGCCTTCCTTGAGGGTCACCGCCGACATGTTCTGCATGTGCGGATCGGCGTAGGCGGCGGTGGAAATCTGCAGCCTGAAAAACTTGTGCTGGGCGTCAAAGGCCACCGCACCGGAGGCTCCGTAGCCGTAGAACTCGACGCGATTGGCCATGGCCAGGGCGTTGATGGTCTTGTTCAACGCCTCGTTGTCGAGCCGGTCCCTGATCGACAGCAGGGTCCCCACCGTGGAATCGAAGATGCTGTGGGAAAACTCGGCCACGGAGTCGCTGTCGTTCATCGAGAACTGCGCGAACTGACTGCCCGACGCCAGCATCTGCGCCAGCTTCAACTTGAAGTCCTGAAAGCCGTTGCAGCCCAGGGCCCGGCAGAAGCGTACCACCGTGGGCTCGCTGACCTTGGCCTCGGTGGCCAGATCGACGATACGCATGTGGATAACTTCGTCGGGGTTGCGCAATACGAAGCGTGCGACCTTCTGCTCCGACCGACGGAAGTGCTCCATGCGACGTCGCATTTCATCAAACAGCGCGCGACTCACCCTCTACTCCTTTGACTGGCTGGGAGAACCCGGAGCTGGCAGGGCGCAACGCCCGTCGCTATCGATCCGGTCCGGTTCCAGTATGCCCCATGACGGCGCCAAATGCGCCCTGTGCTGAGTCATGCATCGAGCGTCCAGGCCACACCTGCGCAACCGGATGGATTTTTTTCTAGCGTTGGCAGAACGTTGCAGGATCAAGTTCCACACCGTCATCTTTTTGTCAACTGGGGTATAGTAAAAGGGCAGTGTCGCGCAGCGTCCTGGATGCCGGCACATTCACTGCATAGGAGAATCGATCATGCGTAATGTCGAAAGGTTATCCTCCGTCAAGAGTGAACTCCTCGACATCTTCATGAGCATGGAAGTCGCCGAACACGAAAGGCGCTCCCGCACCGCGGCCCAACGCAACCTGCGAGCCCGCCGCGGCATCGAGCTTCATCGGGAATTCAAGCGTCTATCCGAAGACATCGCCGAACTGCCGGAAGACGGCAACGACGACGAAATGCACTGACCCGGTAGACTGAACCAGCACGCGTGGCCACCGGCCCGACGTGCGCCAGACCGCCAACAACGCGGGTCTGTACCATATTCGGGGCCTGGCCGCTGGCTCGAGCGACGGTCGGCCCATCCCTTGCGAGAATCGCACCGACGAGACTCGCCACCGGGTGTCTGTCGCCTGAAAGCCCCAGGCGCGTCAAAGGCACCGCCAAGCGTCCCTCCTGGCATGCTCTCCCAAATACATGTCTTTGGCTGCAGGCATCAATGACAAGCACTGACGTCTCGTTGGGCTCCCATTGAGGTCCCACTGCCACCTCGTTGACGTCCCCCTTTGGTCACTCTGTACGGGCAGTCTTGCCCTGCCGCCCGGTTCCGCTGGATCGACTGGCATTGCCTGTAAACGCAGAGACCCGGCACAAGGCCGGGTCTCTGGTCTGGCGTGCAGCAATACCGCCCGTTACAGGCTGGAGATGAATACCACCGCCACACCGATGGGCGCCACGAAGCGGGTCAAGGCGACCCACAGGGCTTCCTTGCCACCGGAAAGACCGAGGTCTTCGGCCACGCCTTTGCGGTTGAGGAACCAGCCCGCGAACAGGATGGCACCCAGGCCGGTCAACGGCAGCATGAACTTGCTGGTCAGCTTGTCCAGCAGGTCGAACACCCCGAGGCCAAACAGTACCGGGTCACTCCACACGTTGAAGGACAGCAGAGCGGCGATACCCAGCGCCCAGGCGCCGATGCCGGAGACCACCGCCGAGGCGGAACGCGACAGCGGCGTGCGCTCTTCGACAAACTCGACCACCGGCTCGAGCAGCGAGATGGCCGAGGTCAGGGCGGCGAAGGTCAGCAGCAGGAAGAACATCAGGCCCAGGATCAGGCCACCGCCCATATTACCGAAGGCCAACGGCAGGGTGACGAAGATCAGGCTCGGGCCGGAGGCCAGGTCGAGCTGGTTGGCAAACACGATCGGGAAGATCGCCAGGCCCGCGCCAAGTGCGATCACGGTATCCATGATCACCACGGTGCGCGCTGTCTTGATCAGGTCGACCTTCTCGCCGAGGTAGGAGCCGTAGGCGATCATGATGCCCATGCCCAGTGACAGGGTGAAGAAGGCGTGTCCCAGCGCTGCCAGTACCACCTCACCGTTGAGCGCCGACCAGTCCGGGTTGAACAGATAGTTCAACGCCTCACCGAAGTGGCCGGTGGTCATGCCGTAGCCCACCAGCACCACCAGAAGCAGCGCCAGGGCCGGCATCAACACGTTGACCGCGCCTTCCAGGCCCTTGGTCACGCCACGAGCAACGATACCGATGACCAGCAGCATGAAGATGGAGTGCCACAGCAGAAGCAGACCGGGGCTTGCCAGCATGCCGCTGAACAAGGCGCCGATACCGTCCGCGTCCTGGCCGCTGAAGTCACCGGTCACGCTGCCGAGGGTGTAGTACAGCGACCAGCCACCGATCACGCTGTAGAACGACAGGATCAGGAAGGCACCGATGACTCCGGCGACGCCGACCAGGGCCCAGACCCTGGGCTGCCCGGCCTTGGCCGCGACGCTGGCCATGGCATTGACCGGGTTGCTTTGCCCACGCCGACCGATCATCCACTCGGTGACCAGAATCGGCAGGCCGATCAGGCCGATGCACAGCAGGTAGACGAGCACGAAGGCGGCACCACCGCTCTCGCCCACCATGTAGGGAAACTTCCAGATATTACCAAGCCCGACAGCGGAACCTGTGGCGGCGAGGATAAAGGAAAAGCGCGATGACCACTGCGCGTGTGTCGTTTTGGACATAAATCACCCTTCGGATACGTGTCGTCATCGATCGATCGGATGCAATGACGGCGTTGTGTTTGTAGTCGCCACGTCCTCGATGGTCCGGGTCACGGATCCACCGATGTACAAGGGGTCTGACGGATGTCAGCAGGATCACTGCCGGCACAACACTCTTCCCCAGCGCAGGGTTCGCGCTGGTCGAGACCGGTGGGTCCAGGCGAGTCACCAGCCAAGGATAAGGAGGCGACCGTCTCTGGCCCGTGGCAAGTGACGAACAGCCGACAAAACTAGCGTATGACAATAACAAACGCCAGCCAACATTGGTCAAAGCAGCTGATTCTGTCGATCTCCCGGAAACCCGGGCAATGCCTGCCACCCCATTCTATCGGCGACTCTGGCGTACAGGTTTCTGGCCAGTTCCGGAGCCTGGCGATTATCCGCCGTATGCACAAAAAGAAAAGGGGTTTTCCCCTGTTTTATCCACAAGCAGAGCTGGTTTATCCAGGGGGTGAAATAGTGCTCGTTGATGGCCCTGTCAAGATGCCCAATGAAACGAATCACAGGAAATTTTGCTGTAGAGATCACGTGTAGTGGGCGTCTTGGCTTTTCCGCGCGAGCCTGGATCAATCCCGAATGGGCCTCGGGCGGTCCGGAAAACAACGGCCTGACATCCAGCATCACACGATTGGCGCCATGACTTATCAACAGGGCGTTGATATCCCTCTCGGCGCTCCCCTTGTGGAAAAATTCACTGTGGCGCAGTTCTACTGCGCAGGGTACGTCTTGTGGCCAATCTCGTAGAACCTTCTCCAGAGCAGGCACCTCCTCAGGACCAAAGTCCCTGGGTAGCTGAATCATGACCGGCCCGAGGCGGTCCTTCAGCGGCCACAGCGCCTCGACGAAGTCCCCCACATCGGTCTCGACCTGGCACAATCGTTTTGCATGTGTCAGCGCCTGGGGCAGCTTGAAGCAGAAGCGAAAGCCCGGTGGCGCCTGGCGAGACCAGCCTTCCACCGTCCGTGGCCTGGGCGCCCCGCTGTAGAAGGTGGTATTTCCCTCGACGGCGTTGAATACGGCGGCGTAGTCGTCGAGCCAACCCTCGCGCCCAGCGTGGGGTGGGTAGAGACCACCACGCCAGTCGGGATTGGCCCACATCGGCAAACCAATGTACATGGGCGGTTGCGCTGATCGATCGTTCAAGAAGGCAGACTCGACGGTTTCAGGGGCGCCAGCATAGCATCGCCCCGCCCGGTGTTGCCGAACGGGGCGATGCTGACAAGCGGCACCGAGCGCCGGAGCTTCTCGCCCTCAGCCGGGACTCTGTCCGAAAAGCCGACGGGTACAGGGGCTTTTCAGCCTTCTAGAAGTCGTACTTGGCGGAGAACTGAATCCTATCCAGGTCGAAGGTATCGCCGTCCACCTCATCCAGGTCGTAGCGCTGGTACTCCGCCGACAGCGTGGTGTTGGCAAAGGGCGACCACATCAGGTTGAGAAAGAAGCTGTCGTAGCTGTCGGTGTCGTCGCCGTTACCGTTGCTGTCGAGTTCAGTCGCCGAGTAGGCGATGCTCGAGCGCAGCGTGTCGGTCCAGTAGTGACGATAGATGGCCGAAGCGCCCCAGGACTCCACCATCTTGATCTGACCGTCCTCCACCTTGGCGTTGGGGTAGGCGCCCAGCGCCATGTAACGCCCCAGGTTGCCGTAGTTGGCCTGCAGCATGAGGTCGTCTTTTTCGAACACCGGGAATCGACCGGTCAGGCTGTAACCGGCCCCCCAGCGACTGTCGTCGTCCTCGGCGTCATCCAGGCTGAAGCGCCTGACCACGGTGGCCGCTGAAACATGCCCCCACTCCTGATCCACATTGACCCGGGCCACCATGTCCGGGGTGTCCTGGTCATCGTCGCCGTCCTCGGGATTCTCCACCGCGAACTGCAGGCTGCCCCAATCCAGCGGGTAGGTATAGCGAAGCTGTGGCTGGCGCACGAAGATCGAGCCGGTATGGGTACTGAAGGCGTCGATCTCGCCAAGCCCCTTGAGATCCATGAAGGTTGACCAGTACTGCCCGGCCAGCCAGTTGCCCCAGCTCAGGTAGGCGTGGCGCAGCCGCGGCGCGTAGGAGTGAGAAACAAATTCGTTGGCTTCGTCGTCGGCGCCATAGAAATCCGTCTCGATATAGGTCTTCATGGTATCGCCACCGAGCGGTGTACTGGTACCGAAGCTCAGACGCGTTTCCCGCGCACTGAAACTGACGCGATTGTCGGCGTCGTCGTCGGTGGCGCGCAACAGCCCCGCCGTCACCGTCTCGTTGGCCTTGCCGTCGCTCAGCCCATTGTCGGAGAACGCCGCCTGAGCCTTGATGTAGCCGCCAAAGGACACCGTGGTATCCCCCACCAGGAAGTCGCCACTGTCGGTGCGCTTGACCACGTTCTCGCTGACGTCGGCGACGTCCTCCTGCATGCTGGCCTGCTGGTTGATCAGGTTATCGATCTGGGCCTGCTGCTGTTCAACCAGTTGCATGGCCGCCTGCTGTTGGGCCTTGAGCTGTTCGATCTGGGCCTTCAGGTCATTGAGTTCCTGCATCGACGTCTGCGCCTCGGCCGCGATCGGCATCAGCACACAAAGGCCGGTTCCCGTCAGCAAGGCGCTTGTGGATCGCAATCCGCTCATCGCCGTCTCCCTTCATTATCGTTGTCGTGGCGGTCGTCATGGCGGCTGTCGCTGAACTGAATCACCGACGCCTGCACGCTCGGAGACCCAGGCATGACCGGCAAACCACTCGCAGGAATGGCGACCACGTATAACCAAGCGCTTAACTAACGACTATAGAAACGAAGGTTCGAGAACGGCGTTTGATATTGTGCCTAATGAAGCACGAAAAAGAAGTGTCCGAATTAGCAAAACAATATAAATATATCTTACAAATTCATAATGCTAGAACCGGAAAATATGGAAAATTCCGAGCTTTCTTCTTTATCAAGTACCGGTACTGCATATATCGATAGGCAGTAGAAGCTGCGCCCAGGTTCTCGGACCGGCAGTGCGGAGCCTGTCAACACAGATGACACATGAAATCATTCTGACTCTTTAACACCCTGCCGCCAGGGGCGCCGCATTCCTCTCGGAATTCAGGTGCGCTACCTCTGGCAGGCCGAGGTTTCCGATGTCCCAGGACCAACACTCCGGATAAAGCTGCTTTGTCGCCTCAAGACCTCCCGGCGCTGCGCCAGGATACCTTTGGCCTCGCAGCTATGACGCTGACTCGTCGCGCCGTCGGCGATACCTCGCGGCCGACGTCACTCTGGAAAGAGCTCTTCGTCACTTCATGTGGATTTGGGCTGCCGGAACCGAGCGCGTCACGCTCCAAGCGCCTATCTAGGGCTTGTCTGAAAAGTGCCTGCGCTCGGTAATACGGCGTTAAAAATCGGATCAAAATGCTCATTTACACCCCGTAAACTGCGCTTTCTCACCGATTTTTGCCTTGTCTAACCTTCGCTCGTCGACTTTTCGGACAGCGCCTAGAAAAACTGAGTTAATTACCATCAATGACTTGAACATTGATCTATCGAGCTAAGGGGAGCCATACCCCGGTAGACGGAATATCGCGTTGTACTCGACCGCACCTCCTGAATCTGCGGCGACACTTGAGCCTACGCTTCCCTCAGCACTACACAACAGGAAGGGAACAAGCCCGACCTCGTGAGGCCGGGCAAAGTTGGATGCAGCAAAACGGGATTAGTCGACGTTGTTGTGACAGCAGATAGAGTATTTACAACCAAAGAAAGCCGACAGATTTCGCATGATGAGAGGACTCAGCCACCCCGGCGGCGTAACTGACGAAGCTCGCCGTTCAGCGCCTTGATGATGGTGTAGCACATCACAATCATCACCACCGAGAAGGGGATCGCGGTGGCCGTGACTCCGGCCTGGAGCGCCGAAAGCCCGCCGCCGATCAGCAGTACGATGGCAATCAAACCTTCCACCGTGGCCCAGAACATGCGCTGAGGGCGCGGTGCATCGATCTTGCCACCGGCGGTGATGGTATCGATCACCAGCGAGCCGGAATCCGACGAGGTGACGAAGAAGATCAGCGCCAGGATGATGCCCAGGGTCGACATCAGGCCCGACAGCGGCAGCTCGTTGAGCATGCCGAACAGCGACAGCTCGGGACTGTAGCTGTCGATCACGTACTCCTTGACCAGGCTGCCGGCCGGATTGGCATATAGCTGGTCGAGGGCGGTGGCGCCGAACACGCCCATCCAGATGAAGATGAACAGACTCGGGATCACCAGCACACAGATCACGAATTCACGCACCGTGCGCCCCCGGGAGACGCGGGCGATAAACATGCCGACGAAAGGCGCCCAGCTGATCCACCAGGCCCAGTAGAAGATAGTCCAGGATTGGCGATAGGCGTCGTCCTCGCGGCCGAAGGGGGCCGACAACGGGATGAACTTCGTCACGTAGGTCTCAAGGCCGGCCCAGAAGCCGGCGAGCGCTGCCAGGGTCGGGCCGGCGAACAGCACGAAGAAGAAGAACAGCACGGCCATTCCCATGTTGATCTCGGAAAGCCGCTTCACGCCACCTTCCAGACCGCGCCACACCGAGACCAGCGCCACAGCGGTGACGGCTGCGATCACGACCACCTGAGTGGTGATGCTGACCTCCAGGCCGAAGACGAAGTTCATGCCGGCGTTGGCCTGCTGGGCGCCGAGGCCGAGCGAGGTGGCCAGGCCAAACAGGGTCGAGAATACCGCCAGGATGTCGATGACGTGGCCCCACCAGCCCCAGACGCGGTCACCCAGCAGCGGGAAGAACGCCGAACGGATGGAGAAGGGCAGGCCCTTGTTGTAGGTAAAGATGGACAGCGCCAGCGCCATCACCACGTAGACGGCCCAGCCGTGGATGCCCCAGTGCAGATAGGTGCCGGCCAGCCCCATGGCGGTGGCGTCGGCGATGGCCTCAGCGTTCAGTTCCCCGTCGCTACCGAAGGGCGAGGGCGTGCCTAGCGGCGAGGAGACGTTGGCGTGATAGACCGGTTCCAGCACGCCGAAGAACAGCAGGCCGATGCCAATGCCGGCCGCGAACAGCATCGCAAACCAGGACAGGTAGCCATACTCCGGCGTGGCGTCGGGGCCGCCCAGGCGGACCTTGCCGTATGGCAGCACGACCAGTGCCAGACAGAACAGGATGAAGCCGTCCACCACGATCATGAAGTAGCTGTCGAGGGTGCCGGTGGAGAAGCTGACAATGGACTGAAAGAGATTACCGGCTCGCTCGGGGAACAGCAGCGTCAGCACGATGAAGACAATCGAGGCCAGCGCCGAAATGGCGAAGACCCGGTTGTGTATATCGAAGCCGATAGGCCCCAGGCTGCCCTCGAAGTTGTCCTGCCCGACGGTATAGTCCGTCTGCATGTCGTCCGAAACCGGGGTTGGAGCCTGCTCGCTTTGAGTACTCATGAATGATGCTCCTGTGGATGGAAACACACTGGCCGAGTGAGTCTCGCACACGTCAGCTGTTGCGTGTGACAGGACAAGCGATGAGAGCTGAGGCTCCCTTACCAGTAGCGGAAAGATTGAGCTCTCGGCGTCACTATGTGTACCGGAAACAGCAGCCCTCCCCTGAAACCCTCTACCCCGTGTAGGTCAGCACAACAGGGGGGACCGCAAATAACGCGTGGAAATATCAACGAAAGCGACGCCGCTTTCAGTTCAGCGCCTTGATGACTGTATAGCACATCAGAATCATCACCACCGAGAACGCAACGAGATATCGTCAAATCCGGTGCCGGGCTATTTGGCGGCAGTCCTGCCTGATTGATCGGTGACTTGCTCTCCATCCCTGAACTGAAGTGGACCCCATTCCCAGGCAAAAAAAGAGCGCGGGACACCAGGGTGTCACCGCACTCTCTTTAGCCTCCAAGAACAAGAACGGACTGCATCAACACCTTCTCTGGAGTTGATGGGAAGACTTCCCTTCCGTCAGGCCGAGGCTGCGACCGCTGCCATACTATCTCTAGACGGTATGTCTACTCCACCGTCACCGACTTGGCCAGGTTGCGCGGCTGATCGACGTCGGTCCCCTTGAGCACCGCCACGTGGTACGACAATAGCTGCAGCGGCAGGGTGTAGAGGATCGGCGCCAGTGCCTCGTGGACGTGGGGCAGATGCAGCACCTGGATACCCTCGCTGGCGTTCAGGCCGACGTTCTCGTCGGCGAACACGTACAGCTCGCCGCCTCGAGCCCTGACCTCCTGCAGGTTGGACTTGAGCTTGTCCAGCAGTTCGTCGTTGGGCGCCACCGAGATCACCGGCATCTCGCTGTCCACCAGCGCCAGGGGGCCGTGCTTGAGCTCGCCCGCCGGGTAGGCCTCGGCGTGAATGTAGGAAATCTCCTTGAGCTTCAAGGCGCCTTCCTGGGCGATGGGGAAGTGGGCGCCACGTCCCAGAAACAGTGCATGGTGCTTCTCGGCGAAGGCCGTGGACAGACGCTCGATGGCCTCGTCCAGCCCCAGCACCTGGCTGCACAGCGCCGGCAGGGTCCGCAGTGCGGCGACAATATCCGCCTGCTCGTCCTCATCCATGCCTCGCACTCGGCCGAGCGCCAGGGCGAACAGCATCAGCGCGGTCAACTGGGTGGTGAAGGCCTTGGTGGAGGCCACACCGATCTCGGGGCCGGCCTGGGTCATCAAAGTGAGGTCGGCTTCGCGCACCAGCGAGCTGCCCGGTACGTTGCAGATACCCAGGCTGCCCAGGTAGTTGTCCTGCTCCATGGCAAAACGCAGCGCAGCCAGGGTGTCAGCGGTCTCGCCGGACTGGGACAGGGTCACGAACAGGGTGCCCTGGGGCACCACCACCTTGCGGTAGCGATACTCGGAGGCGACCTCCACCTGCACCGGGATGCCGGTATAGCGCTCGAGCCAGTAGCGCGCCACCATGCCGGCGTGATAGCTGGTGCCGCAGGCCACGATATGGATCTGGCGGACCTGCTGGAACAGGCGCTCGGCGTCGGGACCGAAGCTTTCCACCAGCACCGAGCGGTCGCCCAGGCGGCCTTCCAGCGCCGCAGCGATCACCGCCGGCTGTTCGTGGATTTCCTTGAGCATGAAGTGGCGGTACTCGCCCTTGCTGGCGGCGCCGTCACCATGCTCGAAGGTCTGGACCTCACGCTCGACCGCGGTCCCCTCGGAATCGAAGATCTCGATGCGACCATTGGCGGACAGCCGAACCACGTCGCCTTCACGCAGATAGATGAAACGATCGGTCACCGGCAGCAGCGCCAGCGGGTCGGACGCCAGGAAGGCCTCACCGATGCCGACGCCGACCACCAGCGGGCTGCCCTTGCGCGCGCCGACCACCACATCGGGCTCGTCCACCGCCAAGACGCCCAGGGCGTAGGCGCCGTCGAGGCCAGCGACGACCCGCTGGAAGGCGCTGAGCAGATCACCGTCGCGGCGAGACTCTCGCTCCAGCAGGTGGGCGATCACCTCGGTATCGGTCTCGGACTCGAACACATAGCCCTGATCGGTGAGTTCCCGACGCAGCTGCTCGTGATTTTCGATGATGCCGTTATGCACGACCGCCAGGCGGTCCCGTGACTGGTGAGGATGGGCGTTGGGCTCGCTGGGACGGCCATGAGTCGCCCAGCGGGTGTGGGCAATGCCACTGAGTCCCAGCAGTGCACACTCTTCCAGTCGCTCCTCGAGCGCGGCCACCTTGCCCACCGCGCGCTGTCGCTCCAGAGTCCCCCTGGAGCTGCGTACCGCCATGCCGGCACTGTCATAGCCGCGGTACTCGAGGCGCTTGAGGCCTTCGAGCAGAATGTTCTGTACGTTGCGCTGGGCCACCGCGGCGACGATGCCACACATAGGCGTCACTCCTTGAAAGTATCGTTATTGGCTACCACTGAACGGCGAAACAGGGACACCGCAGCGATAAAACCGGGCTCGCCGGCGATCGGCTGGCTGTCTAGCCCGGATCGGCGGCCATATCTCCGCCATCAGTCGTCCTTGAGCCCTTGGCCTTGGCCATCTGGCGGGGACGGCCCGCCAGATTGACGCCAAGCTGAAAGGGACAGCGAATGTCCCTCAGTTCTCGTCCTTGGTCGGCCTCGGCCAGTTGGCCTTGGCGATCTGACGAGACCTCGTCACCGCCAGGCTATGATCGGCGACGTCGCGGCTGATGGTGGAACCGGCGCCGACGGTGGCGCCCTCGCCGACACTGACCGGGGCTACCAGCGCCGAATTGGAGCCGATGAAGGCGGCATCACCGATCTCGGTGCGGTGCTTGTTGGCACCGTCATAGTTGCAGGTGATGGTACCGGCGCCGATGTTGACCTCACGTCCCAGGCGGGCGTCACCCACGTAGCTCAGGTGGTTGATCTTGCTGCCCTCGCCCACTTCGGCGTTCTTGGTCTCGACGAAGTTGCCGACCTTGGCCTTGACCGCCAGGCGGGAACCGGGGCGCAGGCGGGCGAAGGGACCGATCTGGTTCAGCCCGGCCAATACTGCACCGTCGACGATGCTGTGGGCCTCGATGACGCTTTCGGCACCGACATGGCTATTGCGTATCACCGTGTAGGGGCCGATGCGCACGCCTTCGCCGAGTTCCACCTCACCCTCGAACACGCAGCCGACGTCGATGAAGACGTCGTGCCCGCAGCTCAGCTTGCCACGCACATCCAGACGCTCAGGATCAGCCAGGGCCACGCCCTTTTCCATCAGTGCGTCGGCGATATCACGCTGGTGAGCGCGTTCAAGCCTCGCCATCTGCGCGCGATTGTTGACGCCTTCCACCTCCATCGGCCGCGACGGCTGGGCGGTAGCCACGGCGATACCCTCGGCGGCGGCCATGGCGATCACATCGGTCAGGTAGTACTCGCCCTGGGCGTTGTCCGACGAAAGCTCCGGCAGCCAGCGCTTCAGCTGGGCGCTGGTCATGGCCATGATGCCGGTGTTGCACTCGGTGATCGCAAGCTCGCTTTCAGAGGCATCCTTCTGCTCGACGATAGCCACCACCTCGCCTTGGTCGTCACGCACGATGCGACCGTAACCCGCCGGGTCGTCCAGGGTCACGGTCAGAAGCCCCATATGGCGCTCGTCTACCTGCTCCAGCAAGGCCGCCAGCGTTTGCCGACGGATCAACGGCACATCGCCGTAGAGCACCAGCACCTTGCCATCGCCGAGCTGGCCCAGCGCCTGGGCGACGGCGTGACCGGTACCCTTCTGCTCGGCCTGGTGGGCAAAGCGAACCTCGGTGTCGGCCAGGGCATCGCGCACCCGCTCGCCACCGTGCCCGATGACCACGTGGGTGCGGTCCGCGTCGAGACCCTGGGCGGTATCGACCACATGACGGACCATCGGCTTGCCCGCCAGGGTATGCAGCACCTTGGGCAGGCTCGAGCGCATGCGGGTGCCCTGTCCGGCGGCGAGAATCACCACATCGAGGCTCATCGTGACTCCTTGTCAAAAACAAAAGATCGAAGCGAATATCGCTACAGTATCGAAGCTGAACCGCCAAACGGCGCCAGGGACCGATTGCATGAGAACAGCGCTTCTATTCTAGCGGGGTGTCGTCATCCGTCACCACCGTCAGCCCCAGCGTATCGACCATCTCCTGCCCGAAACGGGTCACAAAGGCGGGGCTGACCCGACTTTCCCACCCCTCACCCTGACGCACCAGCATCACCACCGGCAACTCCTGGTCGATGGCGGCCTGCATGCCTTCATCTTCGCCCATCACGCTCAGCGCGGTGGCCCAGGCGTCGGCCCAGGCATTGGACGGATGCACCACCGTGACAGAGGCCAGGCGATGGGTGATCGGTCGCCCGTTTCGAGGATCGATGGTATGCGAGTATCGCTTGCCGTCGGCCTCGAAGTAGTGACGGTAGTCACCAGAAGTCGCCACCGAGACGTCATCGAGGCCAACCACGTGCTGAGCCTTGGGGGTGCCGTTCTCGGGCACCTCGATACCGATGCGCCACAGGCCCTTGCCGCCGTCACGCCGCCCCTTGACCTTGACCTCCCCGCCGAGGTTGACCAGGTAATTGGCGATTCCCTGGCGATCCAGGTAAGCCGCCACCTCGTCGGTGGCAAAGCCCTTGGCCACCCCGGACAGATCGACGTAGACGTCACGCAGGCGACGGGCCTGGGCCTCGGCGGTATCGATCTCGAGCGCGTCCATGCCGACCTGAGACAAGCGCTGCTCGAGTACGGCTTCATCGGGAATTTCCCGGGGACGGGCCTCGGGGCCAAAGCTCCACAGATTGACCAGGCTACCGACGGTGACGTCGAAGGCGCCGTGGCTCTGCTGGTTGACCGACTGGCTGATGGCCAGCACTTCCATGAATTCGTCGGAGATCGGCTGCCACTCCCCCAGCGGCGACTGATTGAAGGCAGACAGCTCCGAATCCTCGCGCCAGGTCGACATGGAGGCGTCGACCGCGTGCATCTCGTCGAGCACGCCCTGCTCGATCTCCTCGACCTGCTCTTGCGTCAGCGGGTCGGCCAGGGTGATCTGGTAGAAGGTACCGAATATGTCGCCTTCCAGGGTGATCGGCGAACGGGTAGTGGTCTCTTCGCTGCAACCGGACACCATCAGTGCCATCAGAAGGGGCGCCAGCCACCTGTGCAGGCAGGTGAGACGTACAACTTTGAATCCAGTCATGGAAAATTCTCTTCGAATGTTTCAACCAAACAGCCAGATCAGGGCGATACCGAGCAGCAGGCGATAGACGACGAAGGGCTGCATGCCGATGCGCTTGATGAACGACAGGAAGAAATGGATGCACAGGTAGGCGCTGACGCCGGACAGCAATGTGCCGAGCGCCATGTCACCCCAGTGCACATCGACACCCGTCTGAATCAGCTCGCAGGCCTCGAGCCCCCCCGCCAGCACGATCACCGGAATCGACAGCAGAAACGAGAAGCGGGCTGCGGCTTCGCGCCCCATGCCCAGCATCAGTGCCACGGTGATGGTGATGCCGGAGCGCGAAGTGCCGGGAATCAGCGCCAGCGCCTGGCCAATGCCGATCCACAGGGCATCGCTCCAGCGCAGCTGATACTCGCTGCGCGAACCCCTGAAGCGCCAGTCGGCCAGCCCCAGCAGCAGGCCGAAGAAGATCAGACCGAAGGCCAGCACCATGGGCGAGCGGGCATACTGCTCGATGACGTCCTTGAACAGCAGTCCGGCCAGCCCCACCGGAACGGTGGCGAGGATCACCCACCAGGCCAGCCGAGCGTCCTGATCGGTGCCGCGACCGGCGACGCTGGCACACCAGCTCGTCAGCATGCGCAGGATCTCGTCGCGGAAATAGATGACCACCGCGCCAAGGCTACCCAGGTGCAGCGCCACGTCGAAGGCCAGCCCCTGATCCGACCAGTCGCTGAACACCGGCACCAGTATCAGGTGGGCGGAGCTCGATACCGGAAGAAATTCGGTGATCCCCTGAATCAAGGAGAGAACGACAATCTGTAGCCAATCCATGGAGTGACCCGTAAGCGAGGGGGGTAACAGGCAAAACGCCCGCAAGAGCATACACTCCACAGCCGTTCCTGTCCGCTGTCCGGGGGGCTCCCTGGCTGCACCCGCTGCGGTCGATCAATTTCCCATCAGTACCAGTGTGGCGATGGAAAAGTAGATGACCACCCCGGAGGCGTCGATCAGGGTGGTGACCAGCGGTGCCGAGGCGGTGGCCGGATCCCAGCCCAGCCGATCGAGCACGAACGGCAGGCACATGCCGAGCAGGCTGCCGAACAAGACGATGCAGATCATGCTGATGGCCACCACCAAGGCCACCGCCTCACCGCCTCGAATGACCCCGATGGGGGCAACCGCCAGGGCCATGGTCAGTCCCAGCGAGCCTGCCACCAGCAGTTCTCGGCCGAGCAGCTTGCTCCAGTCCTTGATGCCGACGTCACCGGTGGCCATGCCTCGCACCATCAGGGTGGCGGCCTGGGCGCCGGCGTTGCCACCGCTGCCGATCAACAGCGGCAGAAAGAACACCAGGGTCACCTGGGCGGCGATGGTGTCCTCGAAGTGGGCGATGCCGGCTCCCGAGAAGAGGTTGCCGAACACCAGTAATACCAGCCAGATCACTCGCTTGCGATACAGGCTCCACAGCGGCACCCGGGACACGCCGCCTTCCAGCTGGCCGATCGACATGCCCTTGTGGATGTCCTCGGTGGCCTCGGATTCGACCACGTCCATGGCGTCGTCGTGGGTGACGATGCCGACCAGTCGCTCGTCGGTGTCCGTCACCGGCAACGCCAGCAGGTCGTAGCGTGCCACCACCCGGGCGACCTCTTCCTGCTCGGCGTCCACACCGATGCTGATGACGTCGTGGATCATCAACTCGTCGATGATCGCCTGGGGCCGTGCCACCATCAGCTGTCTCAGTGACATGGTCCCGGCCAGGCGGCCGTACTCGTCCACCACGTACAGCTGGTAGACGGTCTCGGCGTCGGGAGCGGTCTGGCGCACCCGCATCATCGCCCGGGACACGGTAAGCCCCATCGGGATCGCCACATAGTCGGCGGTCATCAGGGCGCCGGCGGTGCCCTCCTCGTAGCTGGCCAAGCGCTTGAGCGCCTCGCGCTCGCGCCGCGCCATGCGCCGTAACAGCGCCTCCTTGCGATCATCTCCCAGCACCTTGAACAGGTCGGCACGTTCGTCCGAGCCCATCTTGTCGAGGATCCGCGACAGCCAGGCGTCCTCGATGCGAGACGCCATCTCATCCTGGGCCTCGAACGGCAGGTGACCAAACACGCTGGCCTGGCGCCCCACCGGCAGGCAGGCCAACAGCGCCACGGCGCTGTCCAGGCGGTCCTCATCCTCGATCAGTCGCTCGAGGATCTCGGCCAGATCCGCCGAGCGAATCTCGGGCAGGCGGGCTTCCAGCGTCTTGCTGTCGCGGGGATCGAGGGCACGCAGCAGCACCTGCTTGTGCGCATCCAGGCTGGGGGTCAGATTCATGGGCGTCTCCTCATGGCCGGCGTCCTTGCCGCAAATCGCTGAGGCGCAGTGTCCCCAAGAGACGACCTATCGGGGCTGCTCGAAAAGGCGACATGATGCCATGTCTGGATGAACATTAGACACAAGGCAAGCATCGAAGAAGCGTCAGTCGCGGTTCGCTGTGGCCATCACCAACGAAAACGCCCCCCGAATGTCAGCCATTCGGGGGGCGTGGGGCATCGGCGCCAGGGAACTTAGCCCTTGCCGGCCTTCCTGCGCAGCTGCTGGATGGTACGCAGCTGGGCCAGGGCCTCGGAGAGTTCCGCCGCGGCGCGGGTGTAATCCAGCTCCGCCGACTTGTCCTCCATGGCCTTGATGGCCTGCTTGCGGGCCTCTTCGGCGGCCGCTTCATCCAGATCGGATGCGCGAACCGCCGTGTCGGCCAGCACGATCACCTTCTCGGGCTGCACTTCGATAAAGCCGCCGGAGACGTAGAAGTGCTCCTCGCTGCCTTCGTTGAGCACCCGCACAGGGCCCGGAGCCAGCTCGGTCAGCAGCGGCGTGTGGCCGGCCAGGATGCCAAGATCCCCCAGGATGCCAGCCGCCACCACCTGCTCGGCACTACCGGAGTAGACCGAGGCTTCGGCACTGACGATCTCGCATTGGATGGTTTTCGTCATGATGACGTCTCCCGGTTAGAGGGATTACTTCATCTGGTTGGCTTTCTCGACGGCCTCGTCGATGGTGCCGACCATGTAGAAGGCCTGCTCGGGCAGCTCGTCGTACTCGCCGTCCAGGATGCCCTGGAAACCACGGATGGTCTCCTTCAGCGACACGTACTTGCCGGGAGAGCCGGTGAACACCTCGGCAACGAAGAACGGCTGTGACAGGAAGCGCTGGATCTTACGCGCACGTGCCACGATCTGCTTGTCTTCGTCGGACAGCTCGTCCATACCCAGGATGGCGATGATGTCCTTGAGCTCCTTGTAGCGCTGGAGCACGCCCTGAACACCGCGCGCGACGTTGTAGTGCTCGTCGCCCACCACCAGCGGATCGAGCTGGCGAGAGGTGGAGTCCAGCGGGTCGATGGCCGGATAGATACCCAGCTCGGCGATGGAACGCGCCAGTACCACGGTGGCGTCCAGGTGCGAGAAGGTGGTCGCCGGAGACGGGTCGGTCAAGTCATCCGCGGGCACGTAGACGGCCTGCACGGAGGTGATCGAGCCGGTCTTGGTGGAGGTGATACGCTCCTGCAGAACGCCCATCTCCTCGGCCAGGGTCGGCTGGTAACCCACCGCGGACGGCATACGGCCCAGCAGTGCGGACACCTCGGTACCGGCCAGGGTGTAACGGTAGATGTTGTCGACGAACAACAGTACGTCACGACCTTCGTCACGGAACTTCTCGGCGATGGTCAGACCGGTCAGGGCCACACGCAGACGGTTCCCGGGCGGCTCGTTCATCTGGCCGTAGACCAGTGCCACCTTGTCGAGAACGTTGGACTCCTGCATCTCGTGGTAGAAGTCGTTACCTTCACGAGTACGCTCGCCGACACCGGCGAACACGGAGTAACCGCTGTGCTCGGTGGCGATGTTACGGATCAGCTCCATCATGTTGACGGTCTTGCCGACACCGGCACCGCCGAACAGACCAACCTTGCCGCCCTTGGCGAACGGGCACACCAGGTCGATGACCTTGATGCCGGTCTCGAGCAGCTCGTTGGTGGCCGCCTGGTCGGCATAGCCCGGAGCCTCGCGGTGGATCGGCATGCGCTCCTGCTCGCCGATCTCACCGGCCTCATCGATCGGCTCGCCGAGCACGTTCATGATGCGGCCCAGGGTTTCCTGGCCGACCGGGACGGAGATGGCCGCGCCGGTGTTATCGGTGTTCATGCCGCGCTTGAGCCCTTCGGTCGAGCCCATGGCGATGCAGCGCACCACGCCGTCGCCCAGCTGCTGCTGGACTTCGAGGATGGTCTCCTTTTCGGTGACCTTCAGCGCGTCGTAGACCTTGGGAACATCGTCCCGCGGAAACTCTACGTCAATCACCGCGCCGATGATTTGTACGATACGTCCGCTCATCTTGGTTCCTCTCTAATACCTGCAAATGAAACCTGCATGCCTTAAACAGCGGCGGCACCGCCAACGATCTCGGAGATTTCCTGGGTAATGGCCGCCTGACGGGCCTTGTTGTACACCAGCTCCAGATCGTCGATCAGATTGCCCGCGTTGTCGGTCGCGCTCTTCATGGCAACCATGCGTGCCGCCTGCTCGCACGCTGTGTTCTCGACCACCGCCTGATACACCTGCGCTTCAACGTAGCGCACGAGCAGGCTGTCGAGCAGCGCCTTGGCATCCGGCTCATACAGGTAGTCCCAGCTGCTGGGACGCTTGTTCTCGTCGTCTTCCTCGACCTTTGCGGTGTCCTCGGTCAGCGGTAGCAGCTGACGGACGACCGGCTTCTGGGTCATGGTATTGACGAATTCGTTGTGCACCACGTAAAGACGATCCAGCTTGCCTTCATCGTAGGCATCCAGCATCACCTTCACGCTGCCGATCAGATCATCAAGACTCGGCGTTTCCCCCAGGCCACTCTTGGCGGCGACCAGGCTTCCCCCATACTTGCGGAAGAAGCTGCTGGCCTTGCTGCCGAGGGCACAGAAGTCGAGCTCGGCGCCCTTCTCGTGCCACGCCTGAGCGTCCTTGACCGTCGCCTTGAACAGGTTGACGTTCAAGCCGCCACAGAGACCACGATCGCTGGAGACGACGATGTAACCGACGCGCTTGGCCTCACGCTCTTCCATCCACGGATGCTTGTATTCCGGGTTGGCCTGGGCGAGATGACCCACCACGTGACGGATCTGTTCGGCGTAAGGCTTGCTCGCCGACATCCGTTCCTGGGTCTTGCGCATCTTCGACGCCGCCACCATCTGCATCGCATTGGTGATCTTCTGCGTGTTCTTGATGCTCGCAATCTGCGTGCGAATCTCTTTTCCGACTGCCATGGCGATCTACCCTTGTTCGGTGACCCTCAGAATCCTGTTCGACCACCTGGCCCGCCTTGCGGCGGGCCAGTGGACGCTTACCAGCTCTGAGAGGACTTGAACTTCTCGAGACCCTGCTTCAGGCCGTCCTTGATCTCGTCGTTGTAGTCGCCAGACTCGTTGATCTTGTCGAGCAACTCGCCGTGCTCGGACTTCATGTACTCGTGGAGTGCATGTTCAAAGTCCAGCACCTTGTTGACGTCGACGTCGTCCAGGAAGCCTTCGTTGGCGGCAAACAGGGAGATCGCCATCTCGGCAACCGACATCGGCGAGTACTGCTTCTGCTTCATCAGCTCGGTGACGCGCTGACCGTGCTCGAGCTGCTTGCGGGTGGCTTCGTCCAGGTCGGAAGCGAACTGGGAGAAGGCCGCGAGCTCGCGGTACTGGGCCAGAGCCAGACGCACGCTGCCGCCGAGCTTCTTGATGATCTTGGTCTGTGCCGAGCCACCCACACGAGACACCGACAGACCGGCGTTGATGGCCGGGCGGATGCCTGAGTTGAACAGGTCGGTTTCGAGGAAGATCTGACCGTCGGTGATCGAGATCACGTTGGTCGGAACGAAGGCAGACACGTCGCCGGCCTGGGTCTCGATGATCGGCAGTGCGGTCAGCGAGCCGGTCTTGCCCTTCACTTCACCGTTGGTGAACTTCTCGACGTAGTCGGCGTTGACACGCGCGGCACGCTCGAGCAGACGGGAGTGGAGGTAGAAGACGTCGCCAGGGAAGGCTTCACGGCCCGGCGGACGACGCAGCAGCAGGGACACCTGGCGGTAGGCCACGGCCTGCTTGGACAGATCGTCATAGACGATCAGCGCGTCTTCACCGCGGTCGCGGAAGTACTCGCCCATGGTGCAGCCGGAGTAGGCGGCGAGGAACTGCATCGGGGCCGGATCGGCGGCGCCGGCGGCGACCACGATGGTGTGCTCCATGGCGCCGTGCTCTTCGAGCTTGCGCACCACGTTGGCGATGGTCGACTGCTTCTGACCGATGGCCACGTAGACACAGGTGACGCCGGTGCCCTTCTGGTTGATGATCGCGTCGATGGCGATCGCCGACTTACCGATCTGACGGTCGCCGATGATCAGCTCACGCTGACCGCGGCCGATCGGCACCATGGCATCGATGGACTTGAAACCGGTCTGGATCGGCTCGTCGACGGACTGACGAGTGATGACGCCAGGTGCGACCTTCTCGACCGCGTCGGTTTCCTTGGTGCCCAGGTCGCCCTTGCCGTCGATGGGGTTACCGAGGGCGTCGACCACGCGGCCGCGCAGTTCGGGACCCACCGGCACCTCGAGGATGCGACCGGTACACTGGGCAGTCATGCCCTCTTCCAGCTGCAGGTAATCACCCAGAACCACGGCACCGACGTTGTCGCGCTCGAGGTTCAGGGTCATCCCGAAGATGCCGCCGGGGAATTCGATCATCTCACCGAACATTGCGTCGGCGAGGCCGTGAATCTGCACGATACCGTCAGATACGCTGACGATCGTGCCCTGATTACGGGCTTCGGATGCGACGTCAAGCTTCTCGATACGCTGCTTGATGATGTCGCTGATCTCGGAAGGATTCAGTTGCTGCATGCCATGTCCCTCAGACTCAGGCGGAAAGGGCTTCCTGGAGGCGGTTCAATCGACCACGTACCGAACCGTCGATGACGGTGTCGCCGGCACGCAGGATCACGCCGCCCAGGAGCGTCTTGTCCACCTGAGTGGTAATGGAGATTTCGCGGTTCAGACGCTTGGCCAGTGCACTCGCGAGCGATTGTTCCTGGGCTTCGGCCAGCGGGAAGGCGGAAACGATTTCCACCTCTACCCGCTTTTCCTGCTGGGCCTTGAGCACCTCGAACTGCTCGGCGATGGCGCCGAGCGCCGCCAGGCGACCCTTCTGGCCGACCAGGCGAACGAAGTTCTTGAGGTCGTCATTGACGGCGTCACCACAGACGTCGACGACAACATCAGCCTTCTGTGCGCTGGACAGCTTGGGATTGCCGAGCACCCGGGCGCGCATGTCGTCGTCGCCGACGACCTGCGCGACCCTGGCCAGCATGCCGGACCATTCGTCGAGCGCGTCCTTGGCCACGGCGTGCTCAAAGGCAGCCTTGGCGTACGGGCGAGCGATAGTTGACGTTTCCGCCATGGGGCACCTCCTCAGAGCTCTTTGGCGAGTTTGTCGACGATGGCAGCGTGCTGCTTCTCGTCGATGGAGGACTCCAGGATTCGCTCAGCGCCCAGGACCGCCAGACGGGACACCTGTGCGCGCAGGTCTTCCTTCGCGCGTGCCACTTCCTGCTCGATCTCGGACTTGGCCTTGGCAATCATGCGCTCGCCTTCAAGGCGGGCGTCTTCGCGTGCCTGCTCGAGCTTCTGGTTGGCCTGTTTCTGGGCCTGTTCCAGGATCTCGGCCGCCTCTTGCTTGCTCTTGCGCAGGGTCTCGTCGGCCTCTTTCTCGGCCACCTCGAGATCACGCGCCGCACGGCTGGCAGCATCCAGACCATCGGCGATCTTCTTCTGGCGTTCCTGCAGAGCTTGCATGACCGGCGGCCATATAAACTTCATGCAGAACCAGACGAAGAACGCAAAGGCGATAGCCTGGCCGACTAGGGTAAGGTTCAGGTTCACGCCAGCACCTCTCGCGTTACGGGTTTGGGGTTAACGGATCGACGGCTCGGGACGAGCGGTCGGACATTAACCGACAAACGGGTTAGCGAAGGTGAAGAACAGCGCGATACCAACACCGATCATGGTCACGGCGTCCAGCAGGCCGGCGACGATGAACATCTTGACCTGCAGCATCGGAACCATTTCCGGCTGACGTGCAGCGCCTTCCAGGAACTTGCCTCCGAGGATACCGAAGCCGATGGCGGTGCCGAGTGCACCCAGGCCGATCAGCAGGGACACGGCGATGGCGGTCATACCCAGAACTTGTGCTTCCATGGTGGTCTCTCCAGTTTTTAGTTGAAACTAAGGTTTATCAGTGGGTTAGGGTTAAGGGTTTAGGGTTGAAGCGAAACCGTCAGTGCTTCTCCACCGCCATGCTCATGTAGACGATGGTCAGCATCATGAAGATGAAGGCCTGCAGGGTGATGACCAGGATATGGAACACCGCCCAGGTGAAGTGCAGCGGCAGCTGCCACAGGCCGATCATCGCGATCAGGATGAAGATCAGCTCACCGGCGTAGAGGTTGCCGAACAGTCGCAGGGCCAGGGAGATCGGCTTGGCGATCAGGGTCACGGTCTCGAGCAGGAAGTTGACCGGGATGAACAGCGCCTGGACCAGCTTGTTGGGTGAGTTGAACGGGTGCAGGGTCAGCTCACCGATGAAGCCGGAGAAGCCCTTGGCACGAATGGTGTAGAAGATGATCAGGCCGAACACGGACAGCGCCATGCCGAGGGTGGCATTGACGTCGGTGGTCGGTACCACCTTGAAGTAGACGTGGGCCGGGTCCGCGCCGAACAGGGCGCCGATCTTGGCCGCCAGCAGCGGCAGGAAGTCCACCGGCACCAGGTCCATCAGGTTCATCAGGAAGACCCAGCAGAAGATGGTCAGCGCCAGCGGCGCGATCAGCTTGCTCTTGCCGTGGAAGGTGTCCTTGACCGAGTTGTCGACGAACTCGACCATCAGCTCGACAAAGTTCTGCAGCGCACCAGGCACGCCGGTGGTAGCGGTGTTGGCCGCCTTCTTGAACAGCCACAGGAAGATCAGACCGAGACCGACGGACCAGCCGAGGGTATCGAGGTGAACTGCCCAGAAGCCCATGTCGGAAGCTTCCTGGGCGGAATGGGCGATCGACCAGCCATTGTCCGGGTGCAGCCCGAAGGTCAGGTTCTGCAGGTGGTGCTGGATATATTCCGTCGGAGTCGGATTCGTGCCTGCCATGTCTGCCTCGTTGTCAGGTGTGCGACGGTCGTTTCACCAGCCAGGGCCCCAGCCAATGAACGAACAGCGTCACCACATAAGCGCCAAAGAAAAAAGTCGGGTTTGAGGGAGGCACTGCGATGAACACCAGGGTGAACAGCGCCGCCGTCAAACCGAACTTGCCGGCTTCCGCACGATAGAAATTGTTGACGATGGCCTTGGAGTAGCGCGCGCCCTGCGCCCGGAACACACACCAGGCAAAGAACACATTGGGCAAAAAGGCCACCAGCCCGCCCAGGGCCGCCGAGGAAGCGCCGGAGATACCGTCGATGCCAGCCGCCGCAACGCTGGTCAGCGCCAGCACAGCGAGCTGTGCCATCAGCAGGCGCTGCACCTGGGGTCGTTGGATCCTGGCCGCCAAGTGTCTCTCCCGACGCGCCTCTTGGCGCGAACTCGTCATCCATCGTGATCGCCGGCGACAGACCACCGGCAGACTCCGGCGCGATTATAGGGAAGCCCCCTAACGGCTTCAACCAAAGACGTGACGATTTGTCGTCACTTCGCGCTGGCTTACGACCAAATGCGGAGAAAAGGCCGCTAAAGTGATTAGCGACCTAAGTGGTTTACTGCGCTGATACGCGCAACCTGGTCGCTGTCTCTGGTCGTCGCCACTCAGCGGATGTGGCCCAGGATGCCGTCGAGCTCATCGAGGCTCGAGTACTGGATGGTGACCTTGCCCTTGCCAGCCTTGCCGTGGCTGATCTTGACCGGGGCGCCGAGCAGATCTGCCAGACGGGTCTCCAGCCGGGCCACGTCCTGATTCGGCGCAGTCTTGGCGGCCTTTGGCTTGCCATTGGCCAGTTGCTTGACCAGTGCCTCGGTGGCGCGCACGGTCAGGTCCTTGTTGACCACCTCATGGGCCGCCTTGCGCTGCTTGGCCGCCGGCAGGGTCAACAGGGCGCGGGCATGGCCCATGTCCAGGTCACCGCGTTCGAGCAGCGTCTGCACCTCGGGGTCCAGCGCCAGCAGGCGCAGCAGGTTGGTCACCTGGGTACGCGAACGGCCCACGGCGTCGGCGACCTGCTGCTGGGTCAGTTCGAATTCGTCGAGCAGACGCTTGAGCGCCAGCGCCTCCTCCACCGGGTTGAGGTTCTCACGCTGGATGTTCTCGATCAGTGCCAGCGCCAGGGCCACCTCGTCGGTCACCTCGCGGATCACCGCCGGGATGACGTCCAGTTCGGCCAGCTGGGAGGCCCGCCAGCGGCGTTCACCGGCGATGATCTCATAGCGGTCGGGACCGATCGGACGCACCACGATGGGCTGCATCACGCCCTGGGCGCGGATCGAGTCGGCCAGCTCCTCCAGCGCTTCGGGCTGGATATCGCGCCTTGGCTGGTAGCGTCCACGGCTGAGCTGGCCCAGCGGCAGGCGCTCCAGACGTTCCTCCGGCGCGGGAGGCGGCACCACCGTGGCGTCTTCGTCGCCGTCGGTCGTCAGCTCGGCATCCACCTCGGGCAGATCGAGGCTCTCGCGGCGGCGGGCACCGGCCCCGATCAGCGCATCCAGTCCTCGTCCCAGGGCGCGTTTGCGCGTCATCGATTCATCCTCATCACAGCACGCTCAAAAATTCGACACTGCTGGCCCTTGCCACCCTGGCCGGGGCTACAGCGACAGCCGACGAATCAGTTCCTTGGCCAGCACCCGGTGGGCCTGGCTCCCCCGCGAGAAGCGTGCGTACTTGGTGACCGGCAGGCCGTGACTCGGCGCCTCGGCAACCCGCACGTTGCGTGGAATGGTGGTCTTGAGCAGGGCATCGCCGAAGTAGTCCCGCAGCTGCTTGCTGACGTCCCGGGTCAGGCTGTTGCGGGCGTCGAACATGGTGCGCAGGATCCCGAAGATCTCGAGGCCCGGGTTCACGCTGTCCTTGATCTGCTCGACGGTGTCGAGCAGCGCCGACAGGCCTTCCAGGGCATAGAACTCGCACTGCAGCGGTATCAGTACCCCATCGGCGGCGGTCAGCGCATTGACGGTGAGCATGTTCAGCGACGGTGGGCAGTCGATCATCACCACGTCGTACTCGCCGGCGACTTCGTCCAGCGCCTTGGCCAGCGCCCGCTCGCGGCCTTCACCACGATCGAGCAGCTCGACCTCGGCGGCGGTCAGGTCGCCATTGCCGGGCAGCAGGGCGTAGCCCGCCTCGGGGCAGTCGAGGATGACCTCCACCGGGCGCTTGTCGCCCAGGATGACGTCGAGCACGCTGCCCTCGAGGCTGTGCTTGTCGACACCACTGCCCATGGTGGCGTGGCCCTGGGGATCGAGATCGACCAGCAGTACGCGGCGATCCAGCGACGCCAAACTGGCGGCCAGGTTGACGGCAGAGGTGGTCTTGCCGACCCCACCCTTCTGGTTGGTCAAGGCGATGATTTTGGTCACGACGTCATCCTTGCGTGGAAATTCTCGGGTGGCTGGTGGCGGCAAAATCGTGAAACCGAACCCCAAGCCCGAGCCTAGCGGCCCCCGGCCTCGGGTTCCAGCATAACCAGTTCTCGACCCGCTGACTCGTACGGCACCCTCAACGCATGGCGCGAGACACAGCGCACGTCGTCCTCCAGGCGTTCGAGCTCGCCGTCCACCGCCGGCCCCTTCATCGCCAGCCACTGGCCGTGGGGCGCCAGCAGCGGCCGGGTCAGCTCGACGAAGTCCTCGAGGCTGGCAAAGGCCCGCGAGATCAGTTGATCGAACCCGCCTTCGGCCGGGGTATAGGCTTCCACTCGCGCCTGGATCGGGGTCACCCGGGCAAGCCCAAGCTCCATCACCGCCTGACGCTGAAAGCGTACCTTCTTGCCGTTGCTGTCGAGCAGACTGACGTCGAGCTCGGGGTTGAGGATCGCCAGCACCAGGCCGGGCAGGCCAGGCCCCGCACCCACGTCGAGCACCCGTGGGCCCTTGACCCAGGGCAGCACCGCGGCGCTGTCGAGCACGTGGCGAGAGACCATGTCCAGCGGATCGCGTACCGCCGTGAGGTTATAGGCCCGGTTCCACTTGTGCAACAGACCCACCAGGGCCAGAAGCTGGTCAAGCTGGGCGGCGGTGGCCGTGATCTCGAGGGCGGCAAGGCCCTCGCTCAAGCGCTCGTGCAGTCGCTGCTGCAGGGCCGGGGACATCGCCTGACTCATCCGCTGGCTACCTCGCGATCATCGAGCAACCGGCGTTTCTTGAGGTGAATCAGCAGGATCGATACTGCCGCCGGGGTCACCCCGCTGATCCGCCCGGCCTGGGCCAGGGTCTCCGGGCGCGCCTCGGCGAGCTTCTGGCGAATCTCGTGGGACAGCCCCTCGACTCGGCTGTAGTCGAGATCGGTCGGCAGGGCCATGGACTCGTGACGCTTGAGCTTGTCGATCTCGTCCTGCTGACGATCGATGTAGCCCTGGTACTTGGCCTGGATCTGGACCTGTTCGGCGACCGTCTCGTCGCTCACCGGCTCACCCTTGGCCGCAGCCACGTCGGCATAGCCGAGTTCCGGGCGCTTGAGCAGGTCCATCAGGCTGTACTCGCGGGCCAGCGGCTTGCCGGTGATTCGCTCGATGTCGGCGGCGGCATCGGTCCCGGGCTGCACCCAGGTCGCCTTGAGCCGGGCGCTCTCGCGCTCCACCGCTTCACGCTTGTCGCTGAACCGTGCCCAGCGCTCATCGTCCACCAGCCCCAGTGCGCGACCGTGTTCGGTCAGGCGCATGTCGGCGTTGTCCTCACGCAGCAACAGCCGGTACTCAGCGCGGGAGGTGAACATCCGGTAGGGCTCCTTGGTGCCCAGGGTGATCAGGTCATCCACCAGCACCCCGAGGTAGGCCTCGTCGCGGCGCGGACACCAGGCGTCGAGCGCCTTGGCGCGACGCGCGGCGTTGAGCCCGGCGAGCAGGCCCTGGGCCCCCGCTTCCTCGTAGCCGGTGGTGCCGTTGATCTGGCCGGCGAAAAACAGGTTGTGGATAAATTTGGTTTCCAGCGAGTGCTTCAGGTCCCGCGGATCGAAGAAGTCGTACTCGATGGCGTAGCCCGGACGGGTGATATGGGCCCGCTCGAGACCTTCGATGGAGCGCACCACCTTGAGCTGCACGTCGAAGGGCAAGGAGGTCGAAATACCATTTGGGTATAGCTCATGGGTATCCAGACCCTCCGGCTCGACGAACACCTGGTGGCTGGTCTTGTCGGCGAAGCGGTGGACCTTGTCCTCGATGGACGGGCAGTAGCGCGGCCCGACCCCTTCGATCACCCCGGAGAACATCGGCGAGCGATCGAGATTGTCGAAGATGATCTCGTGGGTGCGCTCGTTGGTATGGGCGATATGGCAGCTGACCTGGCGCGGATGCATGTCCCGCGATCCCAGGTAGGACATCACCGGAGTCGGACTGTCGCCCGGCTGCTCCTCGAGGCGCGAGAAGTCGACGCTCTTGGCATCGATGCGCGGCGGGGTGCCGGTCTTCAGGCGATCGACCCGAAACGGCAAGGCGCGCAGACGCTCGGCCAGGGCGTTGGAGGGCGGATCCCCGGCACGACCACCACGGCTGTTGTCCAGCCCGATGTGGATCACCCCGCCGAGGAAGGTGCCGGTGCACAGCACCACGGTTTCGGCCAGGAATCGCAGTCCGGTCTCGGTGACCACGCCGCGCACGGTGTCCTGGTCGACGATCAGGTCGCCGGCGGCCTGCTGGAACAGCGTCAGGTTCGGCTGGTTTTCCAGCATGCCACGAATCGCGGCCTTGTAGCGCACACGATCGGCCTGGGCACGGGTCGCCCGTACCGCGGGGCCCTTGCGGGCGTTGAGCACGCGAAACTGGATCCCGCCCAGGTCCGTCGCCAATCCCATGGCGCCGCCGAGGGCGTCGATTTCCTTGACCAGATGACTCTTGCCGATCCCGCCGATGGCGGGATTGCAGGACATCTGGCCCAGGGTCTCGATGTTGTGGGTCAACAGCAGGGTCTGGCAACCCATGCGGGCAGAGGCCAGGGCAGCTTCCGTTCCAGCATGGCCACCGCCGATGACGATGACGTCAAAGCGGTCGGGATACTCCAAGGTTCACCTCGTTCGGCGCAGCGCGCCAGCGGTCTGGATATTGGGTTCGTACGAAAAATAGCCGGCCAGTATAAACCCTCCTGTGGGTAAACGTCAGGGTTTTCCACACCCCGTCCGTCAGGCAGGAGCTTCACTTACCTACCTATAAAAAAATAAAAGAATAAGAAAGGAAGTTCTGTAGTGGTTGTAACTACTGGTGTGGACACTTTCTGTGGAAAAACCATTTAAATCTACAAAAAACAAATAGATACAATGTTGATCCTTTGTTGGACAAGGGACGTACCAACGTTTGATGGCGTGTTATCTGCCTGTGGACACAATCATGACTTGCCCACAAGGCTCGGCTTCCACCAGTTATCCACCGAGCTCGGGGGCAGTTGTCACCGCGACGGTGAACAACTCGCCGACTTGCCCACAGCCCCCGTGGCAGTGGGCTTCGCAGCCAAATGTGAAAAATCTTGTCCACAGCCCCAAAAAGCCAAAAAAACGCCCTGTCGATCACTCGACAGGGCGTTTCAGAGGCTCGAACGGGCGGTTTTTCAGTGCTTGAGCACCCGCGCCAGGAAGCTCTGGGTACGTTCATTCTGCGGATTGTCGAAGACGTCTTCGGGCTTGCCCTGCTCGACGATCTCACCCTTGTGGATGTAGATCACGCGGTCGGCGACCTCCCGGGCGAAGCCCATCTCGTGGGTCACGATCATCATCGTCATGCCTTCTCTGGCGAGCTCACGCATGGCGTCGAGCACCTCACCGATCATCTCCGGGTCCAGCGCCGAGGTGGGCTCGTCGAACAGCATCAGACGGGGTTCCATGGCCAGTGCGCGGGCCAGCGCCACGCGTTGCTGCTGACCGCCGGAGAGCTGGGTCGGGTACTTGTCGGCCTGGTCCTTGATGCCGACCCGATCGAGCAGCCGTTCCGCGGTGGCCTCGGCCTTGTCACGGCTTTCGCCGCGCACCTTCATCGGGGCCAGGGTGACGTTGTCACGCACGCTGAGGTGAGGGAACAGGTTGAACTGCTGGAACACCATGCCGACCTCGGTGCGGATGGTCTGCAGCGCCTGGCTGGCCTTGCCGTCGGGCTTGAGGTCGTTGCCGTCGACCCTGAGGGCGCCCTGCTGGAATTCTTCCAGGCCATTGACGCAGCGGATCAGGGTCGACTTGCCGGAGCCACTGGCGCCGATGACGACCACCACTTCGCCCTGGGCCACCTCAAGGTCGATGTTCTTGAGCACGTGGAGCGAGCCGAAGTGCTTGTTGAGTTTATCGATACGGACGATGGGCTCGCCCTGGGCGTGAGAGGCTGGGTTCATGTCGGAATTTTCCATGGAATGTTGCACCTCACTGGCCCACCAGGCCCTTGCGCTCGAGCATGCGCAGGGCGAAGGACAAGGAAAGGGTGATGGCAAGATAGAGCAGCGCCACCATCAGATAGACCTCCAGGGCGGTGAAGGTGGTGGCGATGTAGATCTGGCCCTGGCGCACCAGCTCGCCCACGCCGATGACGGCGAACAGCGAGGTGTCCTTGATGCTGATGATGGCCTGGTTGCCCAGCGCCGGGATCATACGGCGGAAGGACTGGGGCCAGATGATGTAGCGGAAGGTCTGGCGGCGGGACAGGCCCAGCGACAGGCCGGCCTCGCGCTGGCCGCGCTCGATGGACTGCACACCACCGCGCACGATCTCCGAGATGTAGGCGCCGGAGTTGACGGCGATGGCAGCGATACCTGCGGTGACCGCGTCGATGGGGCCACCAAGGATGCTCGGCAGGCCATAGAAGATGAACAGCACCTGCACCAGTACCGGGGTGCCGCGGAAGATTTCGATGTAGGCCACGGCGGGAACACGCAGCCAGGCGCTCGGGGAAATGCGCAACAGGCCGAAGATGATGCCGATGACAAAGCCGATGGCCAGACCGCCGAAGGAAATCAGCAGGGTATAGGGGATGCCGGTCAGCAGCTGGGGGATGGAGGACAGCGCCGCCGACCAGTCGAATTGGAAGTTGACGTCCACGAGTGGGTCTCCGTCATGCACGTGAAATCAGGACAAGGCGAGAGGCCTTGATGCCGGGGTCGAGACAGTGCCTCGGGGTGACGTCCGGGTAACACCAAGGGGGCCGGTCGTGTACCGGCCCCCATGAATCCCAGGTCGGTTGCCCAGGTCGCTATGGACTGCGATCACTCGCTGGTGGAACCAAACCACTTGGCGTGGATCTCGTCGTAGGTGCCGTCTTCCTTCATCGCCGCCAGGGCCTCGTTGACCGGCTCTACCCACTCGCTGCCCTTGACGAAGACGATGCCGTACTGCTGGCCTTCGTACAGCGGACCAACGACCTTGACCTTGCCTTCGCCACGGGTCTGGGAGAAGTAGCCGACGTTGGGGGCGTCGTAGAAGGCGGCATCGACGCTGCCGCCGAGCAGGGCCATGTACATGTCGCTGGTGCCCGGATAGGGGGTGATCTCGGCGTCCTCGCCCAGGTTTTCCTGGAGGAAGTCATAGCTGGTGGAGCCGATCTTGGTGCCGATACGCATACCGGACAGGTCATCGATCTCGCTGACGCCTTCTTCGTCGGCGTTGACCAGGATCTTCAGACCGCTGTCGTAGTATGGGTCGGAGAAGTCGACGATCTCGGCACGTTCGTCGGTGATGGTGATACCGGCGATGGCGATGTCGACGTTACCGGTCTGGACGGCGGGAATGATGCCGTTGAAGTCCATGGTGCGCAGTTCGTATTCGAAACCGGCACGTTCGGCCAGCTCGGCAATGATGTCCATGTCGAAGCCGACCATTTCGCCGGATTCCTGGTCCATCATCTCGAACGGCACGAAGCTCGGGTCGGTGGCCACGTTCAGGGTCTCGGCCTGGGCGCTGCCGATGACACCGAAGGCGAGCAGGGCGGAGGTAAGAGCGGCAGAAGTAAGGGCGGTTTTCATGATTTTCCCCAGTTGACGTTATTGTGAAATCCTCAACTACCATGGCGAGTTGCGGGGAAGGGGTCAAGTTGGGGGAGAATCCGCTGGGCCAACGCTGGTGGCGCCACGACACAACGCAAGACGCAGCCGGGAGGCTGCGTCGAGGGTGACATCAAGGGCTGCATCAAGCGCTGTCTGGAGAGGCGTGTTGCTGTCGCGTCGGCTGACGCGCAGCAAGGTCGCTACACCATAAAGGAGGCGCCGCAACCACAGGTGGTGGTGGCGTTGGGGTTCTGCACCAGAAAGCGCGCGCCGGCCAGGCCTTCTTCATAGTCGATGGTGGAGCCGACCAGGTACTGGTAGGACAGCGGGTCGACCACCAACGCGACATCGCCGAAGGGAATCTCGGTGTCGTCGTCGTTGACGCCGTCGGCCACGTCGAAGCCGTACTGAAATCCCGAGCAGCCGCCTCCCGTGACATAGACGCGCAGGGCGATGTTGCTGGCGCCGTCTTCGGCCATCAATGCCTTGAGTCGGCGCTGGGCGTTGTCGGACAGCAGTAGCGGGGTGGGGACAAAGGATTCGGCACCGCTCATGAGAGCTCCCGGGGTCGAGAAACAGGGTCAAAGCGGTCGATGTCGCGGATCAGCCGACGTCGACCGCATCGGTCATTATCCCCAAGCCAGAGTAAAAGGGTCAACTTTTCCTCGGAGGTAAGGTGCCTGTTACGTCGACATTCCCCCGCAGCAAGCGGGGGGATGGGCCTCAGGGCATCATCGCTGGGGCGTCGAGACCGGCGGTCTCGTCGAAGTCGAACATCAGATTGAGGGCGTGGATGGCCTGGCCGGAGGCGCCCTTGACCAGGTTGTCGATGACGGCCAGCACCACCACGGTGTCGCTGTTGCCGGGGCGATGTACGGCGATGCGGCAAAGGTTGGCGCCCTTGACGCTACGGGTCTCGGGATGGCTACCGGCGGGCATCACGTCGACGAAGGGCTCGTTGGCGAAGCGGTCTTCGAACAGGCGCTGGAGATCACCGGGGTCGCCGGTCAGGCGCCCGTACAGGGTGGCATGGATGCCGCGGATCATCGGCGTCAGGTGGGGCACGAAGGTCAGCCCGACCTCACCCCCTGCGGCGTCGCCGAGCCCCTGGCGAATTTCCGGCAGATGACGATGGCCGGAGGCGCCGTAGGCCTTCATCGATTCACTGGCCTCGGCCAGCAGCGAGGGCACCTTGGCGCCACGGCCGGCACCGGTGACGCCGGACTTGCAGTCGGCGATCAGGTGGTCGGCGTCGATCAGCCCGGCTTCCAGCAGCGGCAGAAAGCCAAGCTGCACCGCGGTGGGATAGCAGCCGGGGACGGCGATCAGGCGGGCCTGGCGAATCTGATCGCGGCTGACCTCGGGCAGGCCGTAGACGGCTTCCTCGAGCAGACCCGGGGCGCCGTGAGGCTGGCCGTACCAGTCGGCCCAGACGCCGGCGTCGCGCAGGCGGAAGTCGGCTGACAGATCGATCACCCGGGTGCCTCGCTCCAGCAGATCGCCGGCCAGCGCGTGGGCGACGCCGTGGGGCGTGGCGAAGAACACCGCATCGCAGCGCGCCAGGCGCTCCGGGTCAGGCTCGGAAAAGCGCAGCTCGTCGTAGTGACCTCGCAGGTTGGGATAGAGTTCGGCCACGCCGAGGCCGGCTTCGCTTCGTGAGGTGATCGCGTCCACCTCCACCTCGGGGTGGCGCGCCAGCAGCCTGAGCAGTTCGACGCCGGTGTAGCCGGTGCCGCCGACGATTCCAACCTTGATCACGTAACGCTCCTTTGCACTTTGCTGTTTCAGCGCATTGCCATGGAAATGTGGCCGCCCGCAAGGCGAGCCGAATGGCCTGGCCACAGGCCTGCCTGGAGATTCTCGGGCCAGGCGATGGGGGTTCCGAGAGACGACGATGACGGCGGCCTGGGTGCCAAGTCACGTTCTATGATACACAAGAGATAGTCACCTAAGGTAAGCCTGCCTTTCATCTTGCGTCAGGGACTCGACCCTTCGCTCTCAAGGAAGCGACCCACACCTCCATGCGCCTGCCCGATCTCAGTCTTGATGCCTTCCGTCGCCAGCTGGCGAGCGTCGACGCCCTGCCGCAACTGTGCGTGCTGGGGGTGGTGACGGGGCTGATCACCGGCAGTCTGATGGTGGTCTTCCGGCTGGCGTTGATGGTCGGCGCCATGCTGGTGATGCCCTACGACGATCCCGAAGCCTTCGAGCAGTTGTCTACCGGCCTGCGCATGGTGCTGCCGATCATCGCGGTGACGGTGATTGGTGTGCTGCTGTGGCGTCAGCCACTGGCCGCCCGCAAGATCGGCGTCAGCCATGTGATCGAACGCCTGACCTATCACCAGGGCCGCTTTCCGCTGCGCAACTGGTTGAACCAGTGGTGGGTGGGGGTGGTGTCGGTGGTCGGGGGGCTGTCCGCCGGGCGCGAAGGCCCGGCGATCCACCTGGGCGCCGCCGCCTCCAGTGGCCTCGGCCAACTGCTGCGCCTGCCCCACAACAGCCTGCGGGTGCTGGTGGCCTGCGGCACCGCGGCAGGTATCGCCGCCTCCTTCAATACGCCCATCGCCGGGGTCATCTTCGCCATGGAGGTGGTGATGATGGAATACACCATCGTTGGCTTCATGCCGGTCATCCTGGCGGCCTGCATGGGAGCCCTGGTCTCCCAGCTGGTCTATGGCGCCGACCCAGCCTTCGCGGTTCCCGATCTGTCCATGGGCTCGCTGTTCAATATCTACTGGATCGCCGCCATGGCCTTCGGTATCGGTCTGCTGGCGGGTCTGTTCATCCATGTCTCGCGCTCGGAGCGCATCGCCAGCCTGCCGCTGTGGTGGCGCCTGGCACTGGTCGGTGCCCTGGCGGCGCTATTGGCCTGGTGCTACCCCCAGGTCCAGGGCATCGGCTACGACAGCCTGTCCGATGCGCTGTTCAATCGTTTGACGCTGGATATTCTGATGGCGCTGGTGCTGGGCAAGCTGCTGCTGACTGCCTTCGCGGTAGGCTGCGGGGTGCCGGTGAGCATCATCGGCCCGGTGCTGGTGGTGGGCGCGGCCGCCGGGGCGCTGTTCGGCATTGCCGGGGGCTGGATGTGGCCGGACAAGGCCGCAGACCCTGGGCTATTCGCGATGATCGGCATGGCGGCGATGATGGGGGCGGTATTGCAGGCGCCGCTGGCGGCGCTGATGGCGCTGCTCGAACTGACCCATATGCCGCATATTCTGTTGCCGGGCATGCTGGCGGTGGTGGTGTCCTGCCTGACCGCGCGCCAGCTGTGTCGCTGTGACGGCTTCTTTATCAGCGTCAAGCGCCATGGCTTGCACCCCCTCCAGCAACCGTTGATGCAGGCGTTGTCGCGGGTGTCGGTGCCGGCGGTGATGGAGCGCAGCCTGGTGCGCACCAGGCGACGGATCTCGGAGACCCAGGCTCGCGCATTGCTCGAGGCCAAACCGGTGTGGATCATCATCGAACGTTCCACCGACGACAAGCCGACCCTGGCGCTGAAGGCGGCCGACCTGGCGCGCTATCTGCTCGAGCAGCAGGAGCAACAGCAGGAACAGCGGGAGAAACAGGAACACAAGGCGGCGCAGGCGGCGCCGGAAGATCAGCGCGAAGCCAGCGACGACAATGCTGCCATGGACGTGTTGATGGACAAGGGGGGCGCCCCCGGTGGCCAGGCGGATGTCATCGCGGGCAAGAACGTCGATCGCTCGCCACCGCCGGTGTCACCAGCGGCGTCCAGCCCCGATGAAGACAAGGAGGCGTTGCTGGACCTGCTGGAAATCCCCGGCCAGCGACTGGACCTGGTGGCCATCCACCTGCAGGCGACCCTGACCGAGGCGCTGAACGTGCTGAACGAAAGCAAGGTGGATGGACTCTACGTGGAACACGGCTATCGACCGAAGCAGAAGCGAATTTCCGGTATCATCACCCGGGATGCCATTGAGCGGTACTACCGCCTGTCTGATCCATCCACAGCCTGAGGAGTCGCCATGTATCTGTGGATAAAAGCCTTTCACCTGATGTCGATCGTGACCTGGTTCGCCGCCATGTTCTATCTGCCACGGCTCTACGTGTACCACGCCATGGCCCGGGACAAGGGCGAGTACGCCAGCATGGATACCTTCATGGTGATGGAACGCAAGCTCTATCGCGGCATCATGACACCTTCGATGGTGGCGGTATTGCTGCTGGGGGCCCTGCTGGTGTGGTTGAACCCGGCCCTGATGAGCCAGGGCTGGCTGCACGCCAAGCTGGCGCTGGTGGTGGCGCTGGTGGCCTATCACCATGTCTGCCTGATCTACCTGAAGCAGCTGGCCGAGGATCGTTGCCGTCGCAGTGCCACCTTCTTTCGTGTGTTCAATGAACTGCCGGTGCTGGCACTGGTGGCTATCGTGATCCTGGCCGTGGTGAAACCCTTTTGAATAGCCTGAGTCCTTCGACTTCGCCCCACCTGCCGATGGTGCTGGTGCTGGCCGGGCATGACCCGACCGGCGGTGCCGGCCTGGTGGCCGACGCCGAGAGCGTGGCCGCCTGCGGAGGCTGGGCGCTGACCGTGCCTACCGCACTGACGGTACAGGACCTCGTCGACGTCCAGGCGGTTCACCCGGTGCCGGCCTCGACCATTCGCCAGGCGGCCGCAGCGCTGGAGAGCCTGCCGATCGCGGCGATCAAGATCGGTTTGATCGCCGACCTCGAGGCGCTGGACGCGGTGGTCGATGTGGTGCGCCGCCGGCCCGGTGTGCCGGTGGTTGCCGATCCGGTGCTCAAGGCGGGGGGCGGATCACCGCTTGCGACCCAGGAGCTGATCGACGCCTACTTCGAGCGTCTGCTGCCGAGGGTCGATATCCTGACCCCCAATCGCGGCGAACTGGCACGCCTGGCCGGGCTCGACTACCAGGATGATACCGAGCGCTGTGTCAGTCTGATGCACCAGGGCTGCCAGGCGGTGCTGGTGACCGGCACCGATGATCCCCAGGGCCAGACGGCCAAGGGGCGCGTCGCCCATACCCTGCATACTCCGGACAGCGATCGTCAGTGGACCTGGCCCCGCTTGCCGGCGACCTTTCATGGTTCCGGTTGTACCCTGGCCGCTGCCGTGGCTACGCGACTGGCGGCGGGAGAAAGTCTGGTGCAGGCTTGTGAGCAGGCTCAGGTGTTTGCCTGGCAGGCGCTGGCCCATGGCTGGACGCCCGGCCAGGGGCAGTCGTTGCCTCGCCGGCTGTGGAAAATGCCGACGCCGCGCTTTTCGCCGGACGAGGTCAAGGTATGATGGCGACACGGCAGTCGGCATGAGAGACCCCGATCAGCCCCTGTTGGAAGGTATTGGCGCCCAATTCACCGGGTTATCCCATGCCCTCCACAGGGTTATCCACAGGCGGTGTCGCGCTGAATCGATGTCTGTGGCATCGATGATTGAATTTCACTTTTGGGCAAAGAGGTTGCCATGACCACATCCGCTGAGCTCTTCGAACAGGCCTGTCGGCATATTCCCGGTGGCGTCAACTCACCGGTGCGCGCGTTCAAGGGGCTGCATCGTCCGCCGGTGTTCATGGAGAGCGCAAAGGGCGCCTACCTTTTCGATGTCGAAGGCAAGCGCTACGTCGACTACGTGGGCTCCTGGGGACCGATGATCACCGGCCATGCCGATCCCGACGTTCTGGGCGCGGTGCGCGAGCGCCTCGACAAGGGCCTGTCCTTCGGTACCCCGACCGCGGTCGAGACCACCATGGCGGAGCTGATCTGCGAGATCATTCCGAGCATCGAGATGGTGCGCATGACCAACTCGGGCACCGAGGCGACCATGTCGGCGATTCGCCTGGCCCGTGGCTACACCGGGCGGGACAAGATCGTCAAGTTCGAGGGCAACTACCATGGCCACAGCGATTCGCTGCTGGTCAAGGCGGGGTCCGGCGCGCTGACTCACGGTGAGCCCAGTTCTCCCGGGGTGCCTGCCGCTCTGGCCGAACATACCATCACGCTGTCCTACAATGACATCGACGAGGTGGAGCGCTGTTTCGAGGAGATCGGCAGTCAGATCGCCTGCATCATCGTCGAGCCGGTGGCCGGCAACATGAACTGCATCCCGCCGAGTGCCGACTTCCTCAAGACCCTGCGTCAGGTCTGTGACCGCCACCAGAGCGTGCTGATCTTCGACGAGGTGATGACCGGTTTCCGTGTCGCCCTGGGCGGCGCCCAGGCACACTTTGGCGTGACCCCAGATCTGACCTGTCTCGGCAAGATCGTCGGTGGCGGCATGCCGGTGGGTGCCTTCGGTGGCAGCCGCGAGATCATGAGCGAACTATCGCCGCTGGGGCCGGTGTACCAGGCCGGCACCCTGGCCGGTAATCCGCTGGCCATGGCGGCGGGGGTGGCACTGCTGACCAAGCTGAAAGAGCCGGGCTTTCACAAGGCCCTGGCGCAGCGTGTCGAGACCCTGTGCAACGGGCTTGAAAGCCGGGCACGCGAGGCTGGTATCGACATGATCACCCAGCGCGTGGGAGGGATGTTCGGGGTATTCTTCACCGCCCAGAGCAGCGTCGAGAACTTTGCCCAGGCCACCGCCTGTGACGCCGATGCCTTCCGCCGTTTCTTCACCGCCATGCTCGAGCAGGGAGTCTACCTGGCGCCGTCAGCCTACGAGGCTGGCTTCATGTCCAGTGCACACACGCCGGAGGATATCCAGGTGACCCTGGACGCTGCCGAGAAAGCCTTCGCCCAGATGACGACCCAGGCCTGACAGGAGCCGACCATGACTGGCAATGACGCCGCTTCGCCGGACACCGCGCTGGAGCCATTTACCCTGGAAGAACTGCTGGACGCGCTGGCCGAGTTTCACGCCGAGCCGTTGCCGCCGGAGAGCGATTTGCCGGAACCGCTGACGGTGCTCAAGCACCGCAGCGAGGCCGAGTTCTCGGCCTGTCGATCACTGCTGACCGGGGACGAGGACGTCGAGCGCCTGGATGCCCTCAAGGTGTGGCTGGATCAGGAATTCGATCGTCTCGCTCCGATCATCGAGGTGCGCAAGGATCGCCTGCGTCCCAGCCGTTGGTACATGGAGTACTCCGATGTACGTCTGTGTGACAACGGGCGTCTGGTAGTCGCCCAGAGTGCCGCCCAGGATCCCAAGCCCTTCGACTATCCCGAGATGGCAGATCCCGGCCATGACCTGGCGAGTCTCAGGGTGGAACTCGAACTGCGTGGCGAGATGACGCTCTCCCATCAGGCTCTGGATGGCTATCTACGTCGCAGTGGCGACTACGAGCTGGCACGGATCCTGTCACTGTTGCAGGTCATCGAGTCCATGGCGGGCATGCGCCGTGCGCTGCAGCGTCGCCAGGTGAGCGGCCAGGAGCGTCCGTCGCTGATGGCCGAGACCATGAACAGTTTCCGCCGCTACCTGACCCTGGCGGAGCGCCACGCGGAGTTCCGCTTTCCGCCGCTGGTGATCGGCGTCGGGGTGTCGGGCAGCGGCAAGAGCCGCTTCACCCGTACCCTGGTGGGACGCCAGGGTGCGGTGCGACTGAGCTCAGATGTTCAGCGCCTGGTGCTGCATGGATTCAATCCACAACAGGGTAGTGACGATCTGCCTGTGGATATCTATACCCGCGAGGCCACCGACAAGACCTACCAGCGCCTGGCCGCCTGCGCCGGGATCCTGCTGGACGCCGGTTACATGGTCTGTGTCGACGGAACCTTCCTCGAGCGCAAGCAGCGCGAGCTGCTGCGCTGGCAGGCCGAGGCGAGGGGACTGCCGGTGCTGCTGGTAAGCTTCGAGGCCGACGACGAGACGCTAAGACGTCGCATCAGCAAACGCGCGGTGCGCAATGAGCGGGACGAATCGTTGAGCCTGGCGGTGCTGGCGGCACAGCAGGACGCCTTCGAAGACTTCACCGACGAGGAACGCCTGCACCTGGTGCGGCTGGACAGCACGGCCGACAACGCGGCGGAGACGTTGGCCAGCCTGATCGAAGAGCACATTCGCGTGCTGTAAGAGACCAGCCAGGTATCTTTCTCCACCAACAAGGACGCCGGCGATGCCGGCGTCCTTGTTGGCTGCATGTGTGTTGTCGATGCAGTTGCTTCATTCCATTGCTCGATCTCGGCCGAAAGGCGTCTGTGCCCCCGTAGTTCCAGGGCTCGGTCGTCGAGCCTTAGCGTGTCGCGGTGGAGCGTCGAGGTGGCGGCGCGCCGAGATTCTGGCGTGCCCAGTTGACCGCCTGCAGGCGATTGCTGACGCGAATCTTCTTGAACACGTTGTACAGGTGAGACTTTACGGTGTGTTCGCTGACGCACAGGCGTTCGGCAATTTCCATGTTGGAGGCGCCGGAGCCCAGCAGGCCGATGATCTCCATCTCGCGCTGGGTCAGGCCACAGGCCGGTCGATAGGCATTGAGCTGCTGGCGGCGGGAGAACTCGATCAGGCGAGTCATCAGCGAGCGCGACATCCACAGATCGTCGGTCTCGAACAGCTTGGCGATGCCCTTGCAGATACTGTCGAGGCTGTCCTGACGATAGAAAACTCCTCGCAGGTGCATGAAGGACAGCACCTCCAGCGCATGTTCTTCGTCACGCAGGTTGAAGGCGGTGAGCAACAGGCCGCTGTGGCGTGCGCTGACGTCCTGCCAATGCTGCATGGCGGCGTCGTCGACGTGGTCGGCGTCCATCAATACCAGCACCTGCTGACTGTCATCGATTTCGATGGTGTCGGCGGGGGCGGCGATGGAGACAGGGCAGTGGAATTGGTCCTTGATATAGTTGATGAAGAGCAGTGACTGAGGGTTGTGGTCAGTCACCAGCACTATCTGTCCTGTGTTGTTGCTCATCGTCGTGTCTCCGTGCACCCGCAGACGCCTGCTGACAGGGATGGGTATGACTAGTAAGTGGTGACCATTATGGGCCTATTTCATTCATTTTGTAAGGTTCTGTAACTACTGCACAGTAAAGTTAGGCTTAATACACGGTTGTACCGAAATATTTCATACCTTGGTCCTAGAAAATAGCGAATTTTCGGACAGTTTCCCGGTATTTTTTGAATCTTTTTTCCAACTTTGTGCTTAAACGGCATTCAAACCGCGCATGATAGAGTATAGGCAAACATGCCGGCATAGTGCCGACGTGTCATCTATCGAACTACCCATCAAGAGCGACGCCATGAGTCAACTTACCGAACTGGTGCTGGCCAGTGGAAACGCCGGCAAGCTCAAGGAACTGGGCGCGCTGCTGGCGCCACTGGGCATCAAGGTTCACGCCCAGTCGGAGTTTGCCGTTCCCGAGGTCGAGGAAACGGGACTGACCTTTGTCGAAAATGCACTGCTCAAGGCGAGGGAAGCCAGCCGTATCAGCGGCCTGCCGGCGCTGGCCGACGACTCCGGGCTCGCCGTGGATGCACTCGATGGTCGCCCCGGTATCTATTCCGCCCGCTTTGCCGGTGAACCCAAGGACGACGGTCGCAATAACGACAAGTTGCTCGAGGCCATGGCCGAGGTGCCCGAGGGGAGTCGTGGTGCCAGCTACTGGTGCGTGCTGGTGCTGCTCGAGCATCCCGAGGATCCAGTCCCACTGATCGTCCAGGCCGACTGGCGTGGCGAGATCCTGGCCCATCCGCGCGGTGAGGGCGGCTTTGGCTATGACCCACTGTTCTGGCTGCCGGATCAGGGCGCCAGCGCCGCTGAACTCGGCGCGGCGGAGAAGAACCGACTGAGTCATCGCGGTCGCGCCCTCTCGGCGCTGCTGCTCGAACTCGAGCGTCGGTCGAGTTCGTGATGGTGTCTCGTCTTCCGCCGCTGGCGCTCTATGTCCATGTGCCCTGGTGCGTGCGCAAGTGTCCCTACTGTGACTTCAATTCCCACGGTGTCGGGCGTGGCGCCGAACTCCCCGAACAGGCCTATCTGGCGGCTTTGATCGACGACCTGCGCAGCGATGCCAGGCTTGCCGACGGACGCGAGCTGGTCAGCATCTTCATCGGCGGCGGCACGCCGAGTCTGATGTCTGGAGATTTCTATCGCCGATTGCTGGATACGGCGAGCCAGCTGGTGCCTTTCGCCTCGGATATCGAAATTACGCTGGAAGCCAACCCGGGGACGCTGGAGCGTGGCCGCTTTGCCGACTATCGCCGTGCCGGCATCAACCGGCTGTCGCTTGGCGTCCAGAGTTTTCACGACGAACAGCTTTCGGCGCTGGGTCGTATCCATGGCGGCGAGGACGCCGAGCGCGCCTTCGATGAGGCTCGCCGAGCCGGATTCGACAATCTCAATCTGGACTTGATGCATGGCTTGCCGGGGCAGACCCCGGAGCTCGCGCTTGCCGACCTGGAGCGGGCCATCACGCTGGCGCCGGAACACCTGTCCTGGTATCAGCTGACGCTGGAGCCCAATACCGAGTTTCATGCCAAGCCACCGCGGCTACCGGAAGAAGAGGTGCTGTGGGATATCCAGGACCTGGGCCACGAGCGTCTCGAGGCGGCAGGGTTTCAACGCTATGAGATCTCGGCCTACTCGAAGCCCGGGCGTCGGGCGCGTCACAACCTCAACTACTGGCGCTTCGGCGACTATCTGGGGATCGGCGCCGGTGCCCACGGCAAGATCAGCCAGCCGGGCGAGTCGGGCTTCCACATCGAGCGTCGCTGGAAGACTCGCCAGCCCGAGGCTTACCTGCGGCGACATCGGGACCCACGGGGTTTCGTGGCCGGTCATCGGCGGGTGAAGCCCGACGAGGTGGCGCTGGAATTCGCGATGAACGCACTGAGACTGGTCGACGGGGTATCGCTGGATACCTGGTGTGCACACACAGGACGCTCTGTGGCAGAGTTGTCGCCAAAGATCGACAAGGCGCGTGAAAAGGGACTTATTGTGCAAGACGCCGCCAGGGTTCAAGCTTCTGCGCAAGGTCTATTATTCTTGAACGACCTTTTGACCCTGTTCAGCGAAGACTGAAAGGGATGATGTACCACATGGAAGGAGACGTTGACGCCATGAGCAGCAAGACTCGACTGATCGCCCCGCTGGCAGCCGCCGTGATTCTGGCTGGCTGCTCCACAACGGATCCTAATACTGGCCAGACCGATCGCAACAACACCGGCATTGGCGCCGCTGTGGGTGCCGCCGTCGGTGCCGCAGCCGGCGCCATCAGTGGCGACGGCAGCACCAGCAAACGTGACCGTGCCTTGATTGGTGCCGCTGCGGGCGCCGCCGTGGGCGGTGGCATCGGTGTCTATATGGATCGCCAGGAAGAACAGCTGCGTCAGAGCATGCAGGGTACCGGGATCGACGTGGAGCGCCAGGGTGACAACATCGTGCTCAACATGCCGAGTAGCGTGACCTTCGGCTTCGACTCCGCCGACCTGACCGGCGGCGCCACCAGCGCCCTCAACGACGTGGCCAACGTGCTGACCCAGTATCCGGAAACCCGCGTCAATATCGCCGGCCACACCGACTCTACCGGCGACGCCAGCTACAATCAGCGTCTGTCCGAGCGTCGTGCTCAGTCAGTGGGTAGCTACCTCCAGGGGCAGGGTGTCGCCTCCGGCCGTCTGTACGTGAGCGGCTACGGTGAAAACCAGCCGATCGCCAGCAACAACACCGAAGAAGGTCGTGCCCAGAACCGTCGCGTCGAGATTACCCTGACGCCGACCGGCCAGCAGGGGTAAGTCGACTCGGCTGCCTGACCTGTATGAGGGAGGCCTGCCCCTCGGCGGGCTTCTCTATTCTCCAGGGGCAGGGTGTCGCCTCCCGACGTCTGTACGTGAGCGGCTACGGTGAAAACCAGCCGATCGCCAGCAACAACACCGAAGAAGGTCGCGCCCAGAATCGTCGCGTCGAGATTACTCTGACGCCGACCGGCCAGCAGGGGTAAGGCGACTCGGCTGCCTGACCTGTAAGAGGGAGGCCTGCCCCTCGGTGGGCTTCTCTATTCTCCAGGGGCAGGGTGTCGCCTCCGGTCGTCTGTATGTGAGCGGCTACGGTGAAAACCAGCCGATCGCCAGCAACAACACCGAAGAAGGTCGTGCCCAGAACCGTCGCGTCGAGATTACCCTGACGCCGACCGGCCAGCAGGGGTAAGGCGACTCGGCTGCCTGACCTGTATGAGGGAGGCCCACCTCGATGGGGTTCTCTCGCTTGCGTCGATAGCCCGTAGCTGAAGTCGCGACGTTGCAGCGACTGCAACGGCAAGGCCCGCACCTCTCGACAGAGGCGCGGGCCTTTTCGATACCTGCCTTTCTCTTCATTCCTGCCCGGTCTCTCCAGGACCCGCTAGGGCTTGTCTGAAAAGTGCCTGCGCTCGGTAATACGGCGTTAAAAATCGGATCAAAATGCTCATTTACACCCCGTAAACTGCGCTTTCTCACCGATTTTTGCCTTGTCTAACCTTCGCTCGTCGACTTTTCGGACAGCGCCTAGATCTCTCCAGGACTCGCTAGATTTCTCCTGGTCTGGCCTGGTCTCGCCCAAGCCCTGCTGCTGCCTCAACCTTGGTCACAGCGATAACTGGCGATGGCTCCATGATGTTCAACGGCTCGGGTTCGTGGGGGTACAGCGTACCTACTCGGACAAAGCCCAATGTCTGTCATGAGTCCATACGTCTGCACGCAGACCCCTACTTGCTGTTATCGTAACGCCATCGACTCGGCGAACGATTTTCGCCCCACGACCAGGTCCTACCATCCATGCTTTCCTATCAGCACGCCTATCATGCCGGCAATTTCGCCGACGTTCATAAACACTTGTGGCTTTACGCCACGATCGATCATCTATTACGTAAAAATAGTGCCATTACGTTTATAGATACTCACGCCGGGCGAGGAAGCTATCCGTTGGCGGCTGAAGAAACCGCGCGGCTCAAGGAGTACCAGACGGGCGTCAAGCGCTTGTGGGACAGCCGCACCGAGACGGGCAAGGCGGGCGCGCAGAATCCACTGCTGACGACCTGGCTTGAGGCGATCGACTCCGTCCAGCCGCGCCCACAGCAATTGACCCACTACCCGGGCTCGCCCTGGTGGCTGGGTCATCGGCTGCGTGATCAGGACCGATTGACCCTGTTCGAGTTGCACCCGGGTGAGCACGGCCACCTGGCCCGGCAGTCACTGGCAGGCGAAGGGCAGCAGGCGAATATTCGACGCGTGCATGGCGATGGCCTGGCCGGGCTCAGGTCACTGCTCCCGGTAAAGACACCGCGGCTGTGCGTGCTGGTCGACCCGAGTTTCGAGCGCAAGTCGGAGTACCAGGAGGTCGCCGAAACCATGATTCATGCCCTCGGCAAGGTCCGACACGCGGTGCTGCTGCTGTGGTATCCACTGCTGCCTGCCGGGCGCCACCAGGAGCTGTTGGACAGGCTGCGAGCCAGCGGTGTGCGCAAGCTATGGCGCAGCGAGGTCATGCTGCACCCCCCGGGTGGGGCGAGTCACGGCATGTACGGCAGCGGGATGCTGGTGGCCAACCCGCCCTGGGGTGTCAGCGACAGCATGCAGGCCGCCATCGCTGACTGGCTGCCGCTGCTCGGTGACGCAGCGCGCCACGACCAGCGCTGGTGGGTCGAGGAGTAGCGCCTGGTCGTCGGTGATCTGGCCAGACGCCAATCGGGTCATGGTGCCTCGAACATCAAGCGAAAGCCCACCGGTGAGGTTCGGTCGATGGATGAGAGGCCGGCGATTTCCTGCAAGGCGGCGATGCCGTCCTCGAAGCCCAGCGATTCTGCGCTTAGCCATACCGGCTGATCCGATACCACCAGCCAGCGTGTGTCGGCGAGTCTTGCCACCAGTACCTGGGCCTCCTGCTCGGTCGACGCCGAGCCGAGACTGATATCGACCGGGATACTGGTCGCCAGGGTCTCGCCTACGCCAAGTGAATCGAAGCTGGAGGTATCGACCTGGGCCGAGATCGCGAAGCTGGCCGCGGCCAGCAGGTGCTCGAGCATCCGTTCATCACGGATATCGATGCCCGTGTCCAGCGATTCGGTGGCCACCTCGATGGTGACCTTGCCGTTATCGTCGATACCGCCGGACAGACCGTCCAGGTGGTGGGTCTCACCTATGCTCTGGTTTTTCACCGAGCCGAACCACAGGCGTGAATCGTCACCGGACAGCTGCCAGTCCGCCAGGGCGGAAAGCGAGACGCTGCCTAGCGCCATTGCGACAACCAGGGGAAGGACTTTCATGGGGACTCCTGTGGGCAAGGGGGCATTGCCCACAGTGTAGCGGGTATGACAGATGCCCTGGACGAGCCCTCGGTGCGGCCGGCCGGGGGGCGGATGCCTGGCACCAGTGATGGCGGACGCCTAAGGCGCCCCATGTCGGCGCCAGGCGTGGCTTCGCCGTCACCGAAGGGATGGCGAGGCGATCGCTGGCGCATGAACGTGGGTAAGTGCTCGCTATCGGTAGAGCGTCTGCTTTAAAGGCTTTTATGCATTTTCAGGCATTCACTTGCCGATACAGAAGCTGCCGAAGATCTCACCCAACAGATCGTCGGCGCTGAACTCGCCGGTGATCTCCCCCAGCGCCTGCTGGGCATCACGCAGGTCCTCGGCCAGCAGCTCGCCCGCGCCATAGCCTTCGAGTTGTGCATGGCCGTTGTCGAGGGCCTCGCGAGCGCGGTCGAGCGCGTCCAGGTGACGACGCCGAGCCGAGAAGCGGCCTTCGGTGGTGGACTGAAAGCCCATGATCTCCTTGAGGTGAGACTTGAGGTTATCCACACCCTGACGTGATCTGGCGGAGAGCCGCAGCGTAGGAGGTGTTGTGGATAAATCGAGTCCCGGTGCTTCACCGCTCTGGTCCACCTTGTTGCGCACCAGGGTCAAGCGTGAGGCGTCCGGCAGGCGCTCGACGAATTCCGGCCAGATGGCCATGGGGTCGGTGGCCTCGGTGGTGGTGGCGTCCACCAGCAGCAGGACCCGGTCGGCCTTCTCGATTTCGCTCCAGGCGCGGGCCACGCCGATCTTTTCCACCGCGTCGGGGGTATCGCGCAGGCCGGCGGTGTCGATGATGTGCAGCGGCATGCCGTCCAGATGGATATGTTCTCGCAACACGTCCCGGGTGGTGCCCTCGATATCGGTGACGATGGCGGTGTCCTGTTCGGTCAGCGCATTGAGCAGGCTCGACTTGCCGGCATTGGGCCGTCCGGCGATGACCACGCTCATGCCTTCGCGCATCAGCGCGCCCTGGCCGGCACTGCGACGCACCTCGGCGAGCTCCGTCATGAGCGCGCCAAGCTTGGCCGCGACATGGCCATCGGCGAGGAAGTCGATCTCCTCCTCGGGGAAGTCGATGGCCGCCTCGACGTACATGCGCAGCTCGATCAGGCCCTGGACCAGCGACTGCACGCGGGTGGAGAACTCGCCCTGCAAGGAGCGCAAGGCATTTTCGGCGGCGCCACGGGAGCTGGCGTCGATCAGATCGGCGATGGCCTCGGCCTGGGCCAGGTCGAGCTTGTCATTGAGAAAGGCGCGCTCGGAGAACTCACCCGGGCGGGCCAGCCGTGCCCCCAGCGCCACACAGCGCTCGAGCAGCATGTCCATGATCACCGGGCCGCCGTGACCCTGAAGTTCCAGCACGTCTTCGCCGGTGAAGGAGTGTGGCCCTTCGAAAAACAGCGCGATGCCTTCATCGATTACCCCGTTATCGCCCCTGAACGGTCCGTAGAAGGCCTGGCGCGCTTCCGGTACCTGGCCCAGCATGGCGCTGGCAATCGCGCCACAGGCGGGCCCCGAGACGCGTATGATGCCGACGCCGCCCCGACCCGGCGGCGTGGCGAGGGCGCAGATGCTGTCCTGGGTGTAGAGAGGCGTGGTCATGGTCAGACTCCTTGATGATCGGGCGTATTGTCAGGCGCAGCGCCTGGCTTTGCCAGTCCGGCTGGTGTGACCAACGGCTGTGGCCAGAGGTGCGGGCCCTGAAACGCCAGACCCCCGCCGAAGCGGGGGTCTGGAAGCGTCATGCATGAGGACTTACTTGGTGTTCATGCCCTTGCCGACGCTGGGGTCTTCCTCGATCTTGCGGGTGATCACGTACTGCTGAATGATCGAGATGCAGTTGTTGCACACCCAGTAGATGACCAGACCGGCCGGGAACCACAGGAAGAAGAAGGTGAAGACGATCGGCAGCATCTTCATGATCTTCGCCTGCATCGGGTCCGGAGGCGTCGGGTTGAGCATCTGCTGAACGAACATGGAGGCGCCCATCAGGATCGGCAGGACGAAGTAGGGGTCCTTCACCGACAGGTCCTGGATCCACAGCATGAAGGGAGCGTGACGCAGTTCCACGGACTCCAGCAGCATCCAGTACAGCGCGATGAACACCGGCATCTGTATCAGGATCGGCAGACAGCCGCCCAGCGGATTGATCTTTTCCTTCTGGTAGAACTTCATCATCTCCTGGGACATCTTCTGGCGGTCGTCGCCGAAGCGTTCCTTGAGACGCTGCATTTCCGGGCCCAGCTTGCGCATACGTGCCATGGACTTGTAGGCCTTGGCAGACAGCGGCCACAGGGCAGCCTTGACCATGATGGTCAGGATGACGATGGACCAGCCCCAGTTGCCGATCAGATCGTGGATGTGATCGAGCAGCCAGAACAGCGGATTGGCGATGAACCACAGCCAGCCGAAGTCGACGGTCAGCTCCAGGTTCGGTGCCACGGCCTCAAGCCGCTCCTGCACCTTGGGGCCCATGTAGAGGGTGGCACCCAGGGTGGCGTCGGCTCCCGGCGCCAGGGTCTGGGCCTGGCCGGCGAAGGCGGCGACGTTGCGGTCCTGACTGTCGGTGGCGGCGTAGAACAGGTTGTCCTGCTGCTGCGGCGGTACCCAGGCGGAGGTGAAGTAGTGCTGGATGATCGCGACCCAGCCGCCCTCGACCTCGCGGTTCTGGAAGTTGCCTGCCTGGATGTCCTCGAAGTCGATCTTCTCGTAGCGGTTCTCCGGTGAGGAGTACGCCGCGCCGAGGAAGGAGCGCATGCCCATCTTGGGGCCAGTGGACGGATCCGGGTTGTTGTCGCGGGCCAGTTGGCCGATGAAGCGTGCGCTGACCGGCTCCTCGCCAGCGTTGGCAAGCAGGTAGCTGACGTCGACTGCGTAGTCGTCACGACTGAAGGTGAAACGCTTGACGATATCGATGCCATTGACGGTGGCGGTCATGTCCACCTGCAGGCTGTCCTGGCCGTCGGCCAGGCGGTACTCGGTCTTCTCGGGCGAGAAGGCGATACGTCCGCTGTTGCCGTCAAGCTGCAGTCCAGAGCGAGCGACGTAGCTCAGGGTGCTGTTGTTGGACAGCAGCACGTAGGGCCGATCCCCATCCTGGCTCATCAGGTGCTGGGGGAGGGCGGCGTAGACGATGTCGCCACCCTGGGGGTCGATACGCACGTCGAGGACGTCGGTGATGACCGCAATGAGATCTCGACTGTTGGCAGCGGGCTCGCTGCTGCCGGGCAGCTCGCTGCCGACATCATTGGCCGAGCTGGGTGCCGCCAGGCCTTCCGACGTGGAGGCGTCGGCACCGTTTGAGGTCGCGTTGCTGGTGATCGCCGGAGCATCCGGGGTGCTGGGCGGCTGACCGTAGTCCTGGTTCCACTGCACCATGATCAGGTAGGCGAGCACCGCCAGGGGGATCAGCAGGAGTAGTCGTTTTACGTCCATGAAGGGTCTGCCCGAAGGGAAGTGAACATGCCGATGGCGCCACGCGAGACGCCTACATGAGATACACGAAAGCCTGCCGGAGGCAGGCCAGTATTCGTACGGAAACGTTCCGCGTCGCGAGAGGTGACGTCAAGGGGCCGGAAGAGGGACTCGTTCATGCTCGGACGAAGTGTGTTCGGCATTGAAGAGCCTCTTGCTGCTAGTTACGGCTTTGCTTCGGCTGTGACCGAGTGTCACCCCGGGTGTCACTCGCGTGGCGAGGTGTCGTCGATGTCCGCGAGGGACGAGTCGACTTCTCGGCCTCGCGCTCGAGACGACGCCACATGCCGAACAGCTGGCGCAGCACGGTGTCGTTGTCGACCTCGTTGACGCCACGCCTGGCCAGCAAGACGATATCCACGGCGGGAAGTCGATGCTGTGCATGCCGAACGGACTCACGAGCCAGTCGTTTCAGTCGATTGCGATCGACGGCCCGGCGTACGTTCTTCTTGCTGAAGACCAGGCCCAGGCGAGGGTGTCCCAAGTCATTGGGAATCGCCAACGCCATCAGGCCCTTGCCGTGAACCTTGTAGACCGCCCCATCGAACACCTGGCGGTAGTCCCCGGCAGTCAGCAAGCGGCATTGCCGGGGAAAGGTCAGACAGGCCACGAAGGACCTGCGCTTAGGCGCTCAGGCGCTTGCGGCCCTTGGCACGGCGACGTGCCAGAACGGCGCGGCCGTTTTTGGTGGCCATGCGAGCACGGAAGCCGTGCGCGCGCTTGCGCTTGAGAACGCTCGGTTGGAATGTGCGCTTCATAACTCGTTAATCCCACAGTGGTTTTTTGGAACGGATAGACATCCAGAGGCTCCCGGAATCCGCTCGGGCCCCCGGGGGTATTCGGCTCAAGACCGGATATTTTAGTGATTTCAAGCCTTGGGTGCAATCTTTTCGCGGGCCAGAAAGCAGGTTTCAGGGTGTTCGCCCCTGCCAGTCCGGCCCAGACGGCTGGGGATAACTCTTGCTCGAGCCGAACCGGCGGGTGAACAAGCCACCCGGGACCGGCCTCGCGACATGACCCACTGCCTACATAACAATAAAGAGAAGTTCTTGACTGATGTTGTTATTACTACTGGGGATAGTTTTTGTGGATAAGCGTGTTCTCGTATGAAATTTCAACATGTTGCGTTGCATATAAAAGTGTGGAGAAAACGTTGAGACCGCGGGGAGGAACGGTGTGGTTCCGGTGGATCAATGATGAGATTGTCCACAGGGGCTAGTTCGCCA